>NZ_CM149678.1:0-1027500 GCF_056173515.1 Marinomonas sp. 63XJN7_9_ISO-PGPR-S23-217
GTGTCTTTGGAGCATTGGAATCTTTGTCTGCAGCGCTTGCAGGAGGAGTTTTCCACATCGCAGTTCAATACTTGGATTCGTCCATTGCAGGCAGAAATAACGCCCAATGGGGAATTATGCCTTCGCGCGCCGAATCGCTTTGTGTTGGATTGGGTGAGTAACAAATATCAAACGCGTATTAAAGAACTCTTATCTGAGTTTGCTGGGAGTGATCCTGCGGCCACCTTACGCTTTGCGGTAAAAGAACAGAACTTCGCTCAGGTGAATCAAGCACCACCGCCCCCTCCTACTCCCGTTGAACCTGTATCCAGTCCATTAAATAATGATGTGGCGAATGAGTCTGGCTATCGTCCAGGTTTTGGTTTGATGGATGGTGAACAGAGCCAACATGCGGATTTGGAATTTGAAGCGCCACTAACCTTATCGGATACAGGCTTACGCGAAAGCGATTTAGAGCCGTACGAGCAAGGTCAGTTACCCCTTACTCCTCCTAATCGTAAAGTGGAAGTGGAAGGCGGTATCAATCATGGGGCGAATCTGAATAACTCTTTTACCTTTGACAACTTCGTTGAAGGGAAATCTAACCAATTGGCTCATGCGGCCGCGTTACAAGTCGCTGAAAACCCTGGCGGTGCGTACAACCCCCTCTTTATATACGGTGGCGTTGGTTTGGGTAAAACCCACTTAATGCAAGCGGTGGGAACCAAGCTAATGCACCACAATCCGAATGCGAAGGTTGTGTATCTGCATTCAGAGCGGTTTGTGGCGGATATGGTCAAGGCATTACAGCTGAACGCTATTAATGACTTTAAACGCTATTACCGCTCAGTCGATGCGTTACTGATTGACGATATTCAGTTTTTTGCGGGTAAAGATCGTACTCAAGAAGAGTTTTTTCACACCTTCAATGCCTTATTGGAAGGAGGTCAACAGATGATTCTCACCTGTGACCGTTATCCAAAAGAGATTCAAGGGCTAGAAGATCGTCTTAAGTCACGCTTTGGCTGGGGATTGACGGTGGCGATTGAGCCGCCGGAATTAGAAACACGTGTGGCGATTTTGATGCGTAAAGCGGACGAAAGCGGCGTGAAGTTATCTTACGAATCGGCTTTCTTTATTGCTCAGAAGATTCGTTCTAATGTTCGAGAATTAGAAGGCGCATTAAAACGTGTTATTGCCAACTCGCATTTTACGGGTCGAGCGATCACACCCGATTTCGTAAGAGAGTCATTAAAAGATCTTTTGGCCTTGCAAGACAAGTTGGTGAACATTGATAATATCCAACGCATCGTGGCTGAGTACTACAAGATCAAAATCAGCGATTTGTTGTCAAAACGTCGCAGCCGGTCTGTGGCCCGTCCTCGTCAGGTGGCCATGTCTTTAGCGAAAGAACTGACAAACCATAGTCTGCCAGAAATTGGCGATGCCTTTGGTGGTCGCGATCATACGACAGCACTGCACGCGATTCGTAAGATCAAAGAACTTCAAGACACGGATTCGGATATCCGTGAAGACTACAAACAATTGATGCGAATTTTGACGACCTGATGGTCTAAGACTTTGATTTAACGGGGAAAATAATGAAATTTTCAGTTGTCCGAGAGACACTTCTTAAGCCACTCCAACTGGTGGCAGGCGTTGTAGAGCGCAAACAGACTATGCCTGTTTTGGCCAATGTGTTGGTCGAAGTCAAAGACCAAACCTTGACGCTGACTGGCTCTGACTCGGAAGTAGAATTGATTGGTCATGTGACCTTGGACGAATGCGAAGAAGGTCGCATTACCGTACCAGCTCGTAAGCTAATGGACATTTGTAAGAGCTTGCCAGACAGTGCGGTGATTGAATTTACTTTGGATGACCAAAAAGCTGTCATTCGTTCGGGCCGTTCTCGTTTTAGCTTGTCCACCTTACCCGCCGATGAATTCCCGAACATTAAAGACATGCAAGGTGAATTGACCGTTTCTGTGGCGCAAAATAAAGTACGTCGTTTGATTGAGCGCACAGGGTTTGCCATGGCCAACCAAGATGTACGTTATTACTTAAACGGCATGTTGTTTGAAGTTGCAGATGGTCAGCTTCGTGCGGTCTCAACCGATGGTCACCGTTTGGCAACGGCGGTGGAAGACGCTCAAGTCAGTGGCGATCTCACTCAAGTGATTGTACCTCGTAAAGGCGTGTTGGAATTGAACCGTTTGCTAAACGACAGCGATGACACGGTTGAATTAACAATTGGTACCAACCACATTCGCGCTCGTGTGGCGGAATACGTTTTCACTTCGAAATTGGTTGATGGCAAGTTTCCAGATTATCATCGGGTTATTCCACAAAAGAACGAAAAAATTGTCATTGCTGATCGTTCGGAATTGCGCCAAGTCTTCTTGCGAGCCTCGATTTTGTCGAATGAAAAATACCGTGGTGTGCGTTTGATTTTATCGAATGGCATGTTGCAAGTGTATGCAAACAACCCTGAGCAGGAAGAGGCGGAAGAGTCCGTTTTGGTGCAATATCAGGGCGATAAACTGGAAGTCGGCTTCAATGTGGGTTACTTGCTAGACGTTTTGGGCGTGTTAGATTCGCAAGAAGTGCGTTTGTCACTCAGTGATTCCAACACCAGCAGTGCTTTGATCGAGGAAGCCCAAAGCCATGCAGCACAATACGTTGTGATGCCTATGCGTTTGTAATTCACCCCGTGATTCCTCGCACTGAAACCTGCTTGCCTTGGCAAGCAGGTTGTCTTTTCTTAACGTTAGGTTAGTAGTCCTATGCCGCTGGTTCGTTTGGACATCTCCCATGTTCGTAACCTCGCGAGTGTGCGTTTTGAGCCCTCTTCTCAAGTGAATATTATTCTCGGTGAGAATGGTAGCGGCAAAACTTCTGTCTTAGAAGCCATCCATCTACTCTCGTTTGGGCGCTCTTTCCGTAGCCACAAACACAAAACCTACATTCAGCATGAACAAGATTCTTGCCTCGTGTTTGCGCAACTTCACAATGAGCATGGCCGCCCTACGCCCATTGGTTTACAGCGCCATCGCGATGGTCAAATCGAGGTGCGTATTCAAGGAGAACGGGCGCAGTCGGTCATCGAACTGGCTGAGCGTCTTCCTGTACAGCTGATTAACCCTGATGCTTTTCGATTATTAGAGGGATCTCCCAGTGTTCGACGCCAATTTATTGACTGGGGCGTGTTCCATTTTGATGCAGGTTTTATCCGTGCGTGGCGAGGTTGGCAAAAAGCATTAAAACAGCGGAATACCTTGCTCAGACGTGGTAAAATCTCACCAAGTTTACTGGCGGCTTTCGATCAGGAATTAATCCGTCTTGGTGAGCAAGTGAATGGGGCTCGTAAAGCTTATGTCGAGCGCTTAACGCCATACTTTTTGCAGGTATTGTCGGTATTAAATGCCGAGTTGGCCGTGAGTTTGCAGTTCTACCAAGGCTGGGACTCACAAAAGACGCTGCAAATGGCTGTGGAGTCGGGGCGTGAGCGCGACATTGAGTTGGGGTATACCCACACAGGCCCACAAAGAGCGGATTTACGAGTGAAGAGTGCCAGCGGAGACGCTGTCGATACACTCTCCCGTGGCCAGCAAAAGCTGGTTGTTTCAGCGTTGAAAATTGCTCAAGGGCAATTGCTGATCGAAATGGGTCGGCCACTGGTGTTTTTAGTGGATGATTTACCCGCAGAGTTGGATGCCAACCATCGACAGAAATTGTGCCGTTTGTTGGAATCGTTAAACAGTCAAATTTTTATTACCAGTGTCGGACCAGATACCACGGATTTTACGTGGGCCGACACCACAGACGTTCGTCACTTTTCTATGAATAACGGCGAATTGTCCTTATCGAGCAAAGGTTTTCAGGAGAGTTAAATGAGTGAAAATAATTACGATTCGTCCAGTATCAAGGTGCTCAAAGGGCTTGATGCCGTTCGTAAACGTCCCGGTATGTACATCGGTGACACGGACGATGGTACGGGTCTGCACCACATGGTGTTCGAAGTGGTTGATAACTCCATCGATGAAGCCTTGGCGGGCCATTGTGACACCATCACAGTACTGATTCATCCCGACGAATCGATTTCTGTGTCGGATAATGGTCGTGGTATTCCGGTTGATATGCACGAAGAAGAAGGTGTCTCGGCTGCCGAAGTCATCATGACGGTTCTCCATGCTGGTGGTAAGTTTGACGATAACTCATACAAAGTGTCTGGTGGTCTTCACGGCGTGGGGGTTTCGGTTGTAAATGCCCTATCCGAAGAGCTGACGTTAACCATTCGTAAAAACGGAAAAGTCTACGAGCAACATTACAAACATGGTGTACCACAAGCGCCTCTTGCGATCATTGGAGACTCGGATGGCAAGGGTACGACGGTTCACTTTAAGCCTTCTGCTGACACCTTTACTAATATCCTGTTCCACTATGACATCTTGGCAAAACGCCTACGTGAATTGTCCTTCTTAAACTCTGGTGTGGCCATCAAATTGAAAGATGAGCGCTCTGGTAAAGAAGAATTCTTCAACTACGAAGGTGGACTACGCTCTTTTGTTGAACATTTGAACACCAATAAAACACCGATCAACGACATCTTCCACTTTATCTGCCAGCGTGATGATCTAGAAGACGGCATCGCCGTAGAGGTGGCGCTACAGTGGAACGAAGGTTTCCAAGAAAACATCTACTGTTACACCAACAACATCCCACAACGTGATGGTGGTACTCACTTAGCGGGCTTCCGTGGCGCCTTGACGCGTACCTTGAACAACTTTATCGAATCTGAAGGTCTGGCGAAGAAACAAAAAGTCGCCACTACGGGGGATGACTGCCGTGAAGGCTTAACGGCCATTGTATCGGTAAAAGTACCTGATCCGAAATTCTCCTCTCAGACCAAAGACAAGCTTGTTTCGTCCGAAGTAAAAACCGCTGTTGAACAGGAAATGAGTAAGCGCTTTTCTGAATACCTTTTAGAGAAGCCAAACGAAGCAAAAATCATCGTCAACAAGATGATTGATGCCGCCCGTGCCCGTGAAGCGGCACGTCGTGCTCGTGACATGACCCGTCGTAAAGGCGCCCTAGACATTGCTGGTTTGCCAGGTAAATTGGCAGACTGTCAGGAGAAAGACCCAGCGCTTTCTGAAATCTACCTAGTGGAGGGTGATTCTGCGGGGGGGTCTGCCAAGCAAGGGCGTGATCGTCGTACTCAAGCGATTTTGCCGCTGAAAGGGAAAATTCTGAACGTTGAGAAAGCCCGTTTTGACAAAATGTTGTCCTCTGCCGAAGTAGGCACCCTGATTACCGCCTTGGGTTGTGGTATTGGGCGCGACGAATTTAACGCTGATAAATTACGCTATCACAGCATCGTCATCATGACCGATGCCGACGTGGATGGTTCGCACATTCGAACCCTGCTGTTGACCTTCTTTTTCCGTCAAATGCCTGAAATCATCGAACGTGGTCATATCTTTATTGCCCAGCCACCTTTGTTTAAGATCAAACGTGGTAAGCAAGAGCAATACATCAAAGATGAAGCGGCCATGGAACAATACTTGATTGAAGTGGCGTTAGATGGCGCACACATGCACGTGAATGAAGAAGCGCCAGGGATTCAAGGTGAACACCTGACTAAACTGGTGCGTGATTACATTAAAATCGAAGCCGATATTGATCGCTTGGCTCGTGTGTATCCAAAAGATGTGATGGGTAAGCTTCTGTACTGTAAAGCTCTCACTCAAGAGGATCTCACCAACGAAGAAATAGTGATGGAATGGGTTGAAGCCATTCGTAACCAAATGCCATTGGATGCTCGTACTGGCTTCCGTTTTGACTTCTCCGTTGAGAAGGACACTGAACGTAACTTGTTCTTGCCTGTGGTGGATATCATGTCCCATGGTGTGTCTAACCGTTACCGTTTTGAAGCGCCTTTCTTCAGCTCACCAGAATACAAACGTATTGTCGCCATGTCTGAAACTGTGGCGGAATTGTTTGGTGAAGAATCCTTCATTCAACGGGGTGAGCGTCGCGAAAAAGTATCCACCATCAGTGATATGAAGGCGTGGCTGATGAAAGAAGCGTCTCGTGGTTTAACCACACAGCGCTATAAAGGATTGGGTGAGATGAACGCCGATCAGCTTTGGGAAACCACCATGGACCCAGATGCCCGTCGTATGTTGCGTGTTACCATCGACGACGCCGTCGCTGCTGACCAAATGTTCACTACCCTAATGGGTGATGAAGTGGAACCACGTCGTAACTTTATCCAAGACAACGCCTTAAGTGTTGCTAACTTGGATGTTTAAGGTTTAATCCATTAGTAAAAGCAAAGCCCCTGTTTCACGTGAAATTGGGGCTTTTTTTATGAATTTTCTCAGTTCTGGTTGTCTTGTAATGGATGTATTATTCTAGAAACGGTCATGCTTCACTCCATAACTCATCACCAGGCTCTGGAAGGTTTTTCCGTTTATACTCAAGTTTAAGTGTTTCAGGCCATTGAATATCGAGTGCATCTTTCAATGTGTACGCGCTAACATGGGCGATGACTTGACCTTGCAGGTCAGTTTCCCAAGAATCCCCATTCCATAGAAGAAAGTCATAAACGCCTGCTGCTGGCCCTAATTTGAATGCAACAAAATATAAGCCAGGTGTGTCAGGGGTATCAAATTTCCAAGGCAATTCTGTCTTGATGTCATTTCTCCTCATGCTGCTCTTCTTTAAACATTACGACCGATAAAATACTCATCTAGTTATTATATTCTATTAAAATGAATCTTCTGTGCACTTACGTGAGCATGTCTTGCTTCCACTCTGGTGTTGCGCGAGTCTTTTAGGACTGAGTATTCAGTCCGGTCCATTCAAAGGAAAGATTCAAAGGAGAGTATAATGAAGATTGATTTTACAGGTAAAACGGCATTGGTAACGGGATCGACTCAAGGGATTGGGTTTGCAACGGCTAAGTTATTACTGGAATCTGGCGCGACGGTGATCGTTAATGGACGGTCCGAAGAGAAAACACAGCAAGCGGCACAGCGCTTGGGTGGAAATACCCGAGGTATTGCGGCGGATCTTGGTTCCAGTGAAGGCTGCCAAGCTTTGGTCGAGGCTGCGGGTGATGTGGATATTCTGGTCAATAATGCCGGTATTTTTGGGATGAAAGACTTTTTCGAAACCGATGATGAGGTTTGGGACGAATACTGGCAAGTCAATGTGATGAGCGCTGTGCGTCTGTCCCGTGCGTTTGCTCCCGCTATGATGAAAAAAGGCTGGGGGCGCATTGTGATATTGGCCTCTGAATCGGCCTTTAATATTCCTTATGACATGATCCATTATGGCGTCACCAAAATAGCTGATGTGTCCTTTGCCCGTGGTTTGGCGAAGCGCTTGGCGGGTACGGGGGTGACGGTAAACTCTGTTTTACCTGGCCCGACTATGTCGGACGGGGTCGAAAACATGTTATCGGGTCCAGCAAAAGAAAGTGGTAAATCCATTGATGAAGTGGCGGCTGATTTCGTCATGCAAGCTCGCCCCAGTTCGATTATTCAACGCATGGCATCGGTGGAAGAAGTTGCGAATATGATTGTTTATGTGTGTTCTGATCTATCGTCTGCCACAACGGGCGCTAGCCTTCGTGTCGATGGTGGGGTGATGGATACGTTATAAAAGACATTCTGATCTCCTTGCAGTGCATCACGATTTAAGTCGCTGACATCACACATCATTAATAAGCCATTCGATTGTTTTGAATGGCTTAATTAGATGGTCTGTCTCTTCCCAAAGCTATGCTTAGGATAGCCTTTGGGGAGAGGATAACCATTGTGTTTACTATTAAAGTCATTGGAATCGATTTAGGTAAATCTTCACTTAAAGTATTCCTGAAACTTGAATTAACATGCGTGCTCCAGTGATAAATAACACCACGGCGAAGGCGCGTTTGAGGGATTGTTGATTCAGCCTAGCGGCGATTTTCGCACCAACGGGAGCGAATAATATGGTTAGTGGAATGATGAATACGAAGGCCGGGATGTTAACTAATCGCCAAGTACCTATCGGTGCGTCTGCGGGTGTTTGCCCTATTGCCAGCAAGGTTATAACACCAGGTAAGGCGATCAGTAAACCAAAGGCAGCGGCGGTGCCGACAGCTTTATGAGCTGAAACATTGCAGCTGGTGAGTAAAGGAACGCCTATGGTCCCACCACCGATGCCAATCATGACGGACAATCCCCCCACCATAAGGGCCATAATCATTTGCCCTATTCTCCCTGGTAACGATTGAACCAGTGCGGATGATTTAGCTCGAAAAAGCATGTTTAGACTGATAAAAATGGCGATGATACTGAACATCCAAGTCAAGAAGTCACCAGAAACTCGAGTGGCAACATAACTTCCTACAATGGAGGCTATTAGTATGAATCCGCCCCAGAATTTTAATAATGTGACATCAACATTGCCTTTTTTATGATGCGATCGAATGGATGAAACGGCCGTTGGAACAATGGTTGCCAGACTGGTTGCGGTTGCTATCGCCATGGCGGAGTTGGGGCTGACGCCAAAGTGTTGTAATAAAAAATACAATACAGGCACAATGACAATTCCGCCGCCCACACCAAATAAGCCCGCTAAAATTCCCGCTAGCACCCCAGTAGCCATAAGAGCTAGACCTATAGGCCATATCGCCATAAGTTGATCCATTTTGATTTCCTATTTCTTATATTGTTCAAATATACGTTTTATTGAATTTGATGACCTTAAAGGCCGAGAGCGCAACCATCCTTACGCGGTTCGGAACCACCGAGTAAGGTGCCTTTCTCCCAGTCAATAAAGATGGCCTGAGCACCACCGATAGGTGTTTCTGCTGGTACTATATGAAAGCCTCTTCGCTCCAGTTCATGAGTAATCTCTGCGGGTAAAGTGTGTTCGGCTTCGACATCTGTTGAGCCAGAAACAGGCATGACTCTTGGTAAGTTGATCGCTTCTTGTATGTCCATTTTACAGTCCAATATCTTAGACAATAAGTGTGCATGCCCCATGGCTTGGTAATATCCCCCCATGACACCAAAAGGCATGACGGCTTTGCCATCTTTGACTAACATGCCGGGAATTATTGTGTGCAGTGGTCGCTTATTGGGGGCAAGGCAATTTGGATGTGTTGGGTCAACAGAAAAGCTTTCACCACGATTATGAAATAAGACACCAGATTTCGGCGCGACAAACCCAGTACCAAAACTGTCAAATACCGAGTTAATAAAGCTCACACAGTTGCGGTCTTTATCAACAATAGAAATATAGACTGTATCCCGATGAACTGGGCTGGCAAACTCAGGTAAGTCTTGAATAGCATGCTCAAGATTGATCTTAGCGGCAAGCTCGTCGGCTAACTCGTCTGACAAAAGGTAATCTGTGGGCACTTTGGAAACGTTAGGATCGGCCAATAATGCGTCGCGAGCCGCATAAGCGAGCCTTGTGGCTTCAATTTCTCGGTGTAGCCTATTTGCAGATAATGCATCTTCTGTATCTTTAAATCGCGCTAAAATATTTAAAATCATCAAGGCAATGATGCCTTGTCCATTGGGCGGGCATTCGAAAACATCGTGATCTAAAAAGCGAGTTTTTATTGGCGTAACGTACTCTCCTCGAGCGTTGGCAAAGTCCTCTAGAGTATGAGATCCGCCGATGCTTTGTAAGTATTCCACCATGTCCTCTGCAACTGGGCCGTTGTAAAAGCCTTCTCTGCCCTGCTCTGCAATTTGTCTTAAGGTTGCGCCTAACTCTGGTTGCTTGTGTATTTCCCCTACTTTTGGTGCATGCCCTTTGGGAAGAAAGATTCGTTTTGCCGTGTCGTTTCTAGAGAGCAAGGGTTCTTCTAATGCCCAGTCATTGTGGACTCTAGGTGCAATGGCATAACCGTTTTCAGCCAGTTTGATGGCAGGAGCAAGTAAGTCTTTAAAAGGCAACTTACCATGGTCTTTATGTAACTGAGTCCAAGCGTCAATTGCACCAGGAATGGTAATGGCCCAATGGGACTGGCGTTCTACTTTACTGTCAGGGCCTTGTTGAAATTCTTTAAAATCCAAACCAGCTGGTGTTTTACCCGAGCCGTTATAGGCCAGAATATTGTCACTGCCTCTTAAAGAGAGTAAAGCGAAACAGTCGCCTCCTATTCCAGTTGAACAAGGCTCGACAACGCATTGTGCTGCGCAAGCGGCGATCGCTGCATCAATAGCATTTCCTCCAGCGTTTAATATTTGTATAGCAATGAGCGTGGCTGTGGGGTGAGAGGTTGCAGCCATAGCTTGAGTGGTAACAATCGTTGAACGAGTTGGGCTCTCAAAATTTCTCATAATAAGTGTCTTTCATCATGTTAAAGAATCATTGTGATAACGGTGATTGATGATCTGGTTAAGTTCGTTTTCGTAAATAAGGTGGCGATAATCGATGCTCCAAAGCGGCGAGTCCGCGAATGATTAAAAAATTGATGGTTAGATAAATAGCTCCTGCACAGACGAAAACCTCAATTGCTCGATAGGTTTCAGAAATTAAGCCATGGGCAATACCAGTGACTTCCATCAAGGTGACTACGGATGCTAGGGATGTGCCTTTTACCATCAGAATAATTTCGTTGCCGTAGCTAGGAATCGCCTGTCGTAAGGCTATGGGAAGAACGACAAGACGCATGGTTAAGTAATAAGATAAGCCCGAGGCGCGCGCCGCTTCGACTAATCCTTTCGGAACAGATTTAATTGCTCCGCGAAGAATTTCACTACCATAGGCGGCCGTGTTTAGGCTTAATGCCAGAATGGCACACCAATAAGGCTCACGGAAAAAACCCCATAATCCAACAAACTGCAGATCTTTACGAAACTGACCTAAGCCATAATAGATAAGGAAAATTTGCAGTAATAACGGCGTTCCACGAAAAATAGCGACAAAGGTGCGGATTGGCAGAGTCACTAGACGTTGTTTAGTTTGTAGGAGCAGCGCCAAAGTTAGTGCCAAAATAAAACCTAAACTGACTGAAATTGCTGTTAGCTGCAAGGTCATTGGCAGTCCGGACAAGAGCTTGGGAATAATGATGAGATAAAATGAAAAATCCATATGATTGTCCTATTCAATAAGAAGAGGTTCGATTTTCTACGTATTTAAAAAAGAACCCCGTCAGGACGGTTATTACCAGATAGAGGCAAGCCGCTGCGGTATAAAAGATAAACGGCTCTCGGGTTGAGCCAGCGCCAATCTGCGCTTGTCGCATTAGCTCCACTAAGCCAATCACTGAAATTAACGCTGAGTCTTTGAGAATTAATTGCCAAACATTGGAAACCCCCGGTAAGGCTAAGCGCATTATCTGTGGCATTATGACGAATCGCAGCGTTGGCCATTTTGGCAAGCCTAGGGCTTGCGCGGCTTCCAATTGGCCTTTATCTAGGGCTAAGTAAGCGCCACGAAAAATCTCCGCTAGATAAGCTCCTGAGATAATGGCTAATGCCAACATGCCTGTGGCAAAGGTCGGTAAACCGATAAAGCCATCCCAACCTAATAATTTACCTGTTGATGTCAGTAACATACTACCGCCGTAATAAAGCAAGTAGATGGTGAGAAGATCTGGAATACCTCGGAATAAAGTGCAGTAGCTGCGACCAAAGAGATTTAAAATTCGATACTTCCCAACACGAAATGTTGCAATGACACCACCAAATAGGATGCCAACTGAGAAGCTAGAAAAGGAAAGAAGAAGCGTGACTAAGGTGGCAGCCAATAGAGATTTCCCCCAGCCTCCGTCTCCAAAGCCAAGAAGATGTAATACATCAATCATATTACGAGCCTTTCTGAAATTTGATAAATAGGCTTCGAGATGAAGCGCTATAGCGGATGACTAAAAATGACACTAGCGGCATTGTTGCAGTTTTTGTACTAATCTCTTCCAAAGATAATTTGCTTTGGAAGAGAAAGAGCAATGATTTCACCGCTATATGCGTGATTTAGCTGCCAGGTGTAATGTCTACTCCCATCCATTTTTCAGAAAGTTGTTTAATTGTTCCGTCAGCAATTGCAGATTGAATGGCGTTGTTTAGTTTCTCTCGAAGTTTGTCGTCATCTTTACGAACTCCTGCTCCGACACCTCGGCCAAATATACCGCCATAAAAACCGGGACCTGCAATCATAAAGTCCTGGAAACCATCATTTTTTAACGTTGCCGCTAGTACGGTGCGTTGTCCATAAATGGCGTCCACACGGCCTGCTTCTAGATCAAGATCTCGCTGTTCTGTGGTTTTGTAGGTACGGATTTTAATATCATCGCCGAAGTATTTTTTTAGAAATTCATATAGCGTAGTGGAGGCTTGTACACCGACGGTTTTTCCTTTGAGCAAAGGACGTAATTTTTCTATTGCCGCTTTGGCTTTTTCTGTGTCGTTTAAAGAAACTTTCTCTGAATCGGTTGATTTCGCCAACTCACTGTCTTTTTCAACAGCAAAGCTTGAAGGATCAATTGCATAGGGCTGGCTAAAGCTCATCACTTGTAGTCGTTTGTCGGTGATGAACATGCCTGCCATGATGACATCGAATTTACCCGCCTTAAGTGCTGGAATCATACCACTCCAGTCCTGGGCAATAATCGTGCAATCCATCGCCATTTTTTTACACAGCACCTTGGCTAAATCTACTTCGAAGCCTGCCAATTGACCGTCTGATGTGGTGAAGTTCCAAGGAGGGTAAGCGCCCTCGGTAGCAATAGTAATGGAGTTTGATGCTGCATGAGCACCTTGATAAACACTTAAAGCGAGTAGTGTCGCGATCAGGTTAAACGTTTTTTTCATAACTTGAGTTCCTTTTGTTCCTAGCTGCTTTTTTACAGTCTTTTAGGAGATTAATACTGCGGAGTTATTCGTCAGTATCGAGAATCAATCTACGCCGAAGGGCGAGGATTGGGGGTTGCATACTCGGCCAGCAAAGGTGCTGTTTCGAGTATGTGTTCTTTAATAACGTTTTCAGCCAAATTAGCATCACCAGATTTGAAGGCGTTGATTAGCTCTTGATGTTCTTGTCGTGAACTGATGGGTTTTTCGATTGAATCAAACCAAATGCGCATATAGGGTTCGATAATGATGTGCTGTGCCGCAATTTGCCGGATAAGTTTTGGTCGGCCTGATAGACGCACTATGTAATTGTGAAACTCTTGATGTTGAACGACCCAATCAGTGCCGCTTTTTGATCCGGCAAACTCCATTCTGTCGAGCAAAAACTCTAATTCAGTAATCACATCTTGATCTATGCGCGGCATTGCCAATCGAATGGCTAATCCTTCCAGTACTGAACGGATTTCAAAGTTTTCGTAGAGTTCATCAAGTGTCAGTCCAGCCACAATACAGCTGCGATTGGATCGTAAAATGACCAAACCATCTCCCGCTAAGCGTCTTAAAGCTTCTCTTACTGGCATCCGGCTGACACCTATTTGAGTGGCTATATCATCCGCGATCAATCTGGAGTTGGGCGGGTAATGTCCCATCCGCAACTTATTTTGAATGTAGCGGTAAGCTTCTTCTTCTGCTGTTGCAGCTTGAGTTGTAAATAGCATGCTCACGATTTTCCTATCATTTTATAAATTGGATACATTTATCCAATAATACACAAATATAATATTTGGCAAGCTTTATTTTTGTATCCCCCCTTTGGGTAGGTATTAGAAAATGTAGGAAAAATCCAATTTCAGATAGCTAATCAATTGATTTATATTGAGAAAAAATATTAAGAAGAAGGGGATATGAAAGGTGTCTCCCAAGAAATTTTTTAAATAGCGTGTATTGTTAGCTATTAGTTATAGCGGTGGGTCTATAAAGTTGTCTTGATACTGTCTTCGATGGGAGCTGTTGATTCTGTCCAGTCTGAATCTCACTATCTCTTCTATGGTCTGCGGCGAATTGATGATTGTCGCGTACCTCACCTGTTATCGGCTCTCGATTGAGCGGGTGAAGGTTGAAAAAATTACCACTAAGTTTAGTCTGCCTAAGTTACTTTATAGTTTAGTGAATAACAAAGCCCTGATAGGGATCGTTCTCAGCTCCTTGTGCCTGCTGGTTTGTCCTTTACTCGGTCAGCTATATCGGTATCGCTGTTTTTACTTTAGTTTGTTGTGTTTACAACGAGTAATTAGGTGATAGTTTTATTTGTCTTAAGAAAATAGGAACAGTAAAAGAGCCACTTTGTGTTAAGGCGTGGCTCTTTTTGTTGTTAGTGGTAGGAAGCGCTTAAAGTGCGGCTTTGATACTGTCTTCGATGGGGGTTGTCGGGTGGCCGATGAGAGTAGATAGATCTTTGCTGTCGCTAAATAATCCGCCTTGAGAAGCACCTGTTTCTGAGTTCGCTAGAATGGCAGCGAAGCCCTCTGGTAAACCAGCACCAACCAGAATTTTAGCGTATTCGGCTTCTGGGACATTTTGGTAAGCGACGGTTTTACCTGATACCTTGGTAATGGCTGCGGCGTACTCGCTGAGCGTAAAGGCGTTATCACCAGCCAATTCATATACTTTGCCTGCTTGGCCTTCTTTAACCAATACGGCTGCCGCTGCGGCCGCGTAGTCTGCACGTGCTGCGGTAGACAGTTTTCCATCTCCAGCACAGCCAACCACACCGTATTCTAAGGCTGTCGCGACGCCCATGGTGTAGTTTTCTGAATACCAACCATTGCGAAGCAATACATAAGGCACGCTAGAGTCCGCTAACAGTTTTTCGGTTGCAACATGTTCTTCTGCCAAAATAAGCGTAGATGTGTCGGCATTCAAAATACTGGTGTAAGCAATGAGTGATACCCCTGTTTGTTTGGCGGCATTGATGACATTGCCGTGTTGAGGTGTGCGTTGTCCGACTTCGCTAGAAGAAATCAATAGTACTTTATCTACCCCTTCCATGGCGGCGACAAGTGAATCAAGGTCGTTGTAATCGGCCTGACGAACCTGAATGCCCTTCTCTGCTAAATCCGCGTTTTTCTCTGGGTGTCGAACCGCTGCAATGATTTGATTTGCTGGGGTGGTTTTTAACAAGTTATCAATCACCAAGCGGCCTAATTGGCCTGAAGCACCTGTAATTAGCATCATGAGTTTTTCTCCTTTTCGTTTGAATCTGTTAAGGATAGAATATATCACTAACAAACTTTTGGTAAGTACATACAAAAAGGTAAGTATGAAAAATAATTCGATCTCTCATTCCATAGAGAAAAACAAAGTAGTAGAGAAAAAATCAGATATTGCCCATTCGTTTGAACGGGGGGATGTGTTTTCCGATAAGTGCCCCTCTCGTGTAGTACTCAACCATGTGACCAGCCGTTGGGGGGTATTGGTATTGGTAGCATTAAAAGATGGTCAAGTTCATCGTTTTAGTGAATTGCGCCGTGCGATTAACGGAGTGAGTGAAAAAATGCTCGCCCAGACATTGCAGACATTAGAGCAAGATGGCTTTGTTCTGCGGACATCTTACCCTGTTGTTCCACCCCATGTGGAATACAGTTTGACCACTTTGGGTTTTGAGGTCAGTGAGCGTGTCGCGGCCTTAGTGAATTGGCTAGAAGATAACATCTTGCTTATTTTAGAAGGGAAATCTCAAGTACAGTGAGAAAGAAAGTTCTATAACCTGCCATTGTTGGGCTATTCACTGGCTTATGGGCATGATTAAATCCAAGGGGTGATTATCTATTCAGATGATTCATGCAGATACCTGCCTTAAGGTTGTTTCCCCCTATCATAAAAAGAAGATGGATGCTGCTATGAAGGAATTAGCGCGGACCGCCACTTACTGTTCGATGTTTGTGGCTTCGGGTGCAGTAAGTGGAATACTTGGACCAAGTTTGATTTATTTGGCTCACCTGATTCATGCCTCGGTAGCTGAGATATCGGTGGTGTTTGGTGCACGCGCTATTGGCAACATTGTAGGTGCATTGATCGCAAGTCGTATGTTTGATCGCTGGCAAGGTCATCATTATCTTATATTGATGTTGATCTTGGTGATTATTGGCTTGGTGTTGGTGCCCTTTGCTGTGAGTTTAACCATGCTGGTTGCCTTGTTCTTTTTGCTGGGGGCGACCGAAGTATCGGTCAATGCGGGTGGCAACATGATGATGTTATGGCTACATAAGGAAAAAGTCGGATCCTATGTAACGGTTCTTCATTTATGCTATAGCTTGGGTTGTATGATCGTTCCGTTGGTTTTGGTCTTTAGCGAGTGGTTAGGCCAAGATTATGGCATGGGTTATTGGTTACTAGCATTATATGCGCTGATTTTTCCGTTTTTATTATGGTGTCAACCTAGTCCCCGTTTTCAGGCTCGTGAGAGTGAGATGGTGCCTGCTACCAAGCAGAAAACAACGTTTATTGCGTTTCTTATCATCATTTTCCTTTACGTTGGTTTTGAAATCACCATTGGTGGTTGGATTAGTACTTATGGTGTTCTGATGGGGAAAGACCAAAACCAAGCAGCTGTATTGGTCTCTTGGTTTTATGTCGGTTTGTCTGCTGGTCGTTTGCTCTCTGTGCCTTTGTTACGGTGGATGGCATTGCGTCATTGTCTGTATGGGCTGATCTTTATTAGTTTCATTGGCAGTGTGTTGATGTATACGGCTACTAATATTTCTCTTGTGGTGATTGCGTTGCTACTTGGTTTGGGATGTTCGGCGATCTTCCCAATGTTGTTTGCTTATGCCAGTAGTATTATGTCGTTAAACGGTAAGAGAGCGGGGCTGGTGTTTGTTTGCTGCGGCTTAGGGGCATTAGTCGCTCCTTCTTTGACAGGACCGATTATTGGTGAGTTTAGTGTCTCTGCGTTTCCTGTGGTGTTGACTGTGCTGGTGCTGTTAATAGGGATAAGTTGGCGTCGTTTTGACAAAATGACTACATAAGGTCGATTCAATAGAAGTAGAGTAAATACTTACTTACCCTACTTCTCTTTATTTACTGGTATTTATGCAAGGTTGCGATAGCGAATGCCGATAGGTCTGTATAAACGTCGAAATAAAAATCGATGTCTTTGTATTGGGTTTCACGTCCATTCCCTGTAAGTACCAGTACAGGGGAACAGCCGCGCGCTTTGCCCGCTTCCAAGTCGCGTAGTGAGTCACCGACCATGATGGCTGGGGTGGTTTCGAAGGATAGCCCCAGTTTGGTTTCAATGGCTTCAATCATGCCGCTCTTTGGTTTGCGGCAATTACAGTTGTCATCAGGACCATGCGGACAATATTCGATGCCAGCGATCGTGCCGCCCTCTGCTTCCACTAATTGAATCATTTTGTCGTGCATGGCCTGCAATGTTGCTTCGTCATAATAGCCACGTGCAATGCCTGATTGGTTGGTGACCACAAAGACCTGAAATCCGGCTTTGGATAAAGCGGCAATGGACTTGATACTGCCAGGCAGTGGAATCCACTCATCCACAGACTTCACATACGCATCGGAGTCTTGGTTAATGACACCATCTCGGTCTAGTAGAATGATCGGCTTAACTTGCGCCATGTTATGTCCTTTCGCTGTTGAGTAAAATGAATAAGCTCTTATTAAGAGTAGGTTATTTGCTATCGCGAATGTTTGCGAAGCTGGCTTTGCGGCATGCCAAGCTTAAATCATCGGGCGTTAAGCCTATGTCTAAACCGCGTTTACCGCCACTTATGTATATTTTTTCTAGTGCTTGGGCGCTGTCGTCAATGCAGGTGGTTAGGCTTTTCTTTTGCCCTATCGGACTAATACCACCCACCAGGTACCCCGTGAGTCGTTCTGCTTCTTTGGGATCCGCCATACGAAGCTTTTTCACTTTGAAGGCCGCCGCTGCACGTTTTAGGTTTAAGGTACCAGTGACGGGAACAATCGCAACAAAAAATTGTTTGTCATCGCTCACCAATAAGGTTTTAAATACACTGCTGGCAGCGATGTTGAGTTTCTCGGAGGCTTCCTCTCCAAAGTTTGTGCAACTTGGATCATGTTCATATTCGTGTATAGAGAAGTCGATTTTAAGCTTCTTTAATTGATTGATGGCTGGTGTCATTTGCTTTCCTATTCTTTTTCTATCTTTTCTCTTGTCACGCTTATCTGTGTAACCGTTACTTTTGCCAAAACATTGGCGTGAATAATACCAGTAAAGTGAAGACTTCTAAGCGTCCAAGCAACATGGCAAAGCATAGCATCCATTTTGCTGAATCATTGATCCCAGCAAAGGTGCTGGAGACACTGCCTAAACCGGGCCCTAAGTTATTGAGGGTTGCCGCCACAGCAGACCATGCGGTTACTTGATCAACCCCTGTTGCCATTAAACCGATCATCAGTATGACATACACCAATAGATAGGCAGAAAAGAATCCCCATACTGCGGAGACGACTCGTTCTGGAATGGCTTTACCGCCGACTTTCACAGGAATGATAGCGTTGGGGTGGATTAAACGCTGAATCTCTCGTAGGCCCTGCTTAAGGATTAAGAGAATACGGATGACCTTCATACCTCCCCCTGTCGAACTGGCACAACCGCCCGCAAAGGAAGTGACGATTAATAGGAAAGGTAAAAAGTGTGGCCAAGTGGCGAAATTTGCTGTGCTAAAGCCAGAGGTGGTAGCAATGGAAACCGACTCAAAGACGGCGTAGCGTAATGAGGTGCCCCAGTCGTAGGTTGAGGTCATCCCTAATACGATCACCGATAAAGTGATGGTACAGGTCAAAATAAACAAGAAGAAGCGCGCTTCGGGATCCGCGAGATAGTGCCAAACGCTTTTATGGCGCCACGCATGAAAATGTAATGCAAAGTTAAAAGCAGAGACAATCATAAAAAAGGTGGCAATCATCTCGATGCTAATGCTATTAAAATAGCCAATGCTATCGTCGTGTGTCGAAAAGCCACCAATTGCCACTGTGGAGAAGCTATGACAAATGGCATCGAATACACTCATGCCAGCCAACCAATACCCAAGGGCGCAGAGGATTGTTAATGTGGCATAGATGTACCAAAGTGCCTTGGCGGTTTCGGCAATACGAGGGGTCAATTTCGAGTCTTTGACTGGCCCAGGTGTTTCGGCTCGATACAGTTGCATACCTCCTATTCCTAACATCGGCATGATGGCAACCGCCAAGACAATAATCCCCATGCCTCCTAACCAGGTCAGCAATTGGCGATACAATAGGATGGATTTAGGCAAATTGTCTATGCCCGTTAGGATAGTGGCCCCTGTGGTGGTGAGGCCAGAAACCGACTCAAACAGAGCGTCGGTAAAGCTTAGATCGGGTTGTGAGGCAAGAAAGAAAGGTACAGAACCGAACAAGCCTAAAACCGTCCAGAATAATACTGTAATCAAAAAGCCATCACGGATTTTCAACTCACCACGATTTTTTCGTACCGGAAACCACAGCACAAAGCCGCATAGCAGATTGATGGCCATGGCATACAAAAAAGAGTCTAGCTCGCCATCGTGATAAATCAGGGAGACAATAATGGGCGGCAAGATCGATAGGCTGAACACCATGACCAATAACCCAATGACGCGTAAAATCACTCGAAAATGCATACTAGCTTCCTGGCACCTGACTGTCTTGAAGGTCTTGCTTTAAGGTCCTATTTTGGGTGAGTTTTTTAGAGAAGACTCGCCATGATTCCATTACTCGCCATGATTCCATTAAAAGAAAGACAGTCCGACTTGGAATAACTGCTCAACCGCAGGGATTTGTTTTTTGTTGGATACAAAGATAATGACATGGTCTTCTGCTTGGATGATCACATCCCCTGTTGCCAAAATCACATCGTCCTCACGTACAATTGCGGCAATGGTCGCACCTTCCGGTAAATTCACTTTGGCAATACTTCGGCCTACCACTTTGGAAGAGCGATAATCCCCGTGAGCCACCGCTTCTAACGCCTCGGCTGCTCCTTTTCTCATAGAGTGTACGTTGACCACATCGCCTCGACGAATGTAAGTCAATAAGGAACTGATTGTTGTTTGTTGGGGCGAAATGGCGATATCTATCATGCCCTCTTGGACAATATCCACATAAGCTGGGTTATTAATGATGGTCATAACGGTACGCACCCCCAACACCTTAGCCAACATGGACGACATAATGTTCGCTTCATCATTGTTAGTCAGGGCACAAAATACGTCCGTAGACTCAATGTTCTCTTCCTGTAAAAGTTCTTTTTTAGAGGCATCGCCATTTAGCACAATGGTCTTATCAAGCGTTTCAGACAGATAGCGACAACGTTCTGGATCGCGTTCAATGATTTTTACGCGATATTCTTTTTCAAGGCTGTGGGCCAAACGCTCACCAATGTTTCCGCCACCGGCAATAATGATTCGGCGGTATGGTGTATCAAGGGGACGTAACTCACTCATGACATCCAATACGTCTCGCTGCGCCGTTAGAAAGAACACTTCGTCGTTGGCATGAATACGTGTATTACCATCCGGCTTGATCGATGCTCCATCGCGATAAATCGCCGCAATGCGCGTTTGAATAGACGGCATGTGCTCTCGTAAATAGCTGATGGGTTGATCGATTAATGGGCCGCCTTTTTCGGCTTTGACGACCACTAGCTGAACTTTACCATTGGCAAATTCCATCACTTGTAGTGCGCCTGGGTAACGGATCAAACGGCTTAAATGTTTGGTGACTTCCTTTTCTGGACTGATTCTGACATCGATTGGCAGTGCTTGATCGCTGAATAGCTCGGGGTATTTTGCATAAGCACTGGACCGCACTCGACCAATTTTGGTGGGGGTTTTAAACAAAGTGTGGGCTACTTGGCAAGCCACCATATTGGTCTCGTCTTGGTTACTGACTGCAATAAGCATGTCGGCGTCATTGCACCCTGCCTGTTCTAGTACATCTGGATGTGAGCCACTGCCTTCGACTGTCTGGATATCGAGTCGATCTTGTAATTCTCTAAGGCGCACTAAGTCCGTATCAATAACCGTAATATCGTTGTCTTCATTCGCGAGATTTTCTGCGAGCGTTGCACCAACCTGGCCTGCTCCGATAATGATGATTTTCATAGTCTGCCTTAAAGCATGTCTTATTTATATTATTTAACTTAATGGTCCATGGTATTAGGGATATAGAATAGTCCCTAAACTCATGCTGCCTATATGTTAGGCTTAATGCTCTTTACATCAAAATAATAATTAGCGCTATAACCTAGAAAAACACAAAAAATTTCATGATCCTTAGCCTAGAGCGAGTGTGCTGGTTTTGATCGAGTGTCAGTACTAAGATAGAGATGTTTCACATGGAACGTCTCTATTTTAGGCTTAGGACTTTTCCTTTCTTAACACCCAAATTTCTAAGTGTATATCAGCCTTTTAGTTTGTCCAAAAGACGCTTTTGCAAAAATACAAAACGCCCTTTACCCCTTTACAACGTCAGCAAACAATACAACGTCAGCAAACAATACAACGTCAGCAAACAATCATTGCTTTTTTAGTAAACAATAGTAGAAACCATCGTGACCTTTTAGGGTAGGGAAAAGCTGGCGACCATGCTGGGCAGGAACCCCCCACTCCGTTTGTAAATCGGGATTCAATGTGTTCAGTGGTACTTCAATGGCGTCATCATGGGTCGCTAAAAATCCGGCGATTTGTTGTTCGTTTTCTTCTGGCATTAAGGAACAAGTTGCATACAAAAGATAACCACTAGGCTTCAGGGTTTGCCATACTTGATCGATTATGTGTTTTTGAATAGCTGATAATTCATCAATATCGGCGGGTTTACGGTTAATTTTAATATCGGGATTACGACGAATCACCCCTGTCGCGGAGCAAGGTGCATCAAGTAGGATTTTGTCAAATGCTTTGCCGTCCCACCAAGTTGATAGTTCGCTGGCGTCCGCACATTGCAGGTTTGCCATAAGACCAATGCGCTCTAAATTCGCTTCGATTTTTTCTAACCGCCAAGGTTCTAACTCGACGGCGGTGAGATCGAGGATGGCATTTGCATTTTGATGGCTAGCGGCAAACTCAAGCAAGTGTCCCGTTTTCCCTCCTGGAGCAGCGCATGCATCGAGCACTTTCTCTCCGCTTCGAGGGGCTAGAATGTGGGCTGCGAGTTGTGCAGATTCATCTTGAACACTGGAAAAGCCTTTTTCGAAATCAGGTAACTCTGTCACTTTTATGGCTGATCTTAGATACAGAGCTGATGGCGATGCTTGACCAATGGTCGCATCTATTCCCTTTTCGATTAAGTTTTCAAGATATGTTTCACGTGAAACGACACTTGTGTTAACTCGAATACACATGGGCGGATGGCTGTTACTTGCCTCGATGATTTGTTCAAAGTGTTCAGGCCAATGTTTAACAAAGCGTTTGACTAACCATTTTGGATGATTATATTCAACAGAAGGCATAGCCTCTAATTGACCTATAATCTCATCCGCCTCACGTTGATAACGACGCAAAACAGCATTCATTAACTTGGTCGCCCAGTCTTTTTTTAGCGAACGACAAGCTTCAACGGTTTCATGCACCGCTGCATGGTCTGGGGTATTCATGTAGCCTAATTGATACAAGCCAAGTAATAAGGTGGCATACAAGTCCGTGTCTTTTTCCTCAAAGGGATGACTAAGCAAGTGTAAGGCGATGCTATTTAGAAGAGGATACTGACGGCAAACACCAAAGCACAGCTCTTTAAGCAGTGGAATATGCTCGCTAGAGACATCCTGTTGGTGACGAGCTAATTGCGTACTTAAGGACCCTTGTTGGCTTAGTACACCGGTGATCACCTGTATGGCGACTAGACGAGCACTGTGTTGGATGGACGGTGCCCCATTGGTAGTGTTGTCTACGATCTTCTTATCAGGAAATGTCATGTTATTTACTCTTCTGAACTGAGACCTAAACATTGGCCTATTTGAATGGCTTCTTTGTGTTTACCATTTAATGCGTCTTGGACTTTCATACGCTTACCTCCTGGAAACTGAATCTCGGTAAGGCGAATGGTGCCATTGCCCGTTGCTACAATCACCCCCTGCTTACTGACCACCAAAATATCCCCTGGAGATGAGGTATCAGCACTCACATCGGCAAGCTCCGCTTGGTGGATCTTCATGACGCCTTGGCTACTTTGAGTATAGGCGACAGGCCAAGGGGATAACCCCCGTATTTTACGTTCGATTAATGTTGCTGGTTCATCCCAGTTGATTTCCGCTTCTTGCTTGGTCAATTTAGCTGCATAGCAACTTAATGAATCCTCTTGTTTTTCTGGTGTTAGTTCCCCTACTTTGATTTTTTCCAAAGCATCAATCAGGGCACTGCCGCCGAGTTTGGCCAGTTTGTCATGAAGGCTACCAGAAGTATCGGTAATTTTGATATCGCAGTAGGTCTTTAATAACATGTCTCCCGTATCCAAGCCTTCATCCATTTGCATGATGGTTATCCCCGTCTCATCATCCCCAGCGATGACGGCACGATGTATTGGGGCAGCACCACGCCAACGAGGCAAAATAGAACCATGTACATTTATGCAACCCATTTTAGGAATGTCTAGCACTGCCTTAGGAAGAATGATGCCATAGGCCGCAACGATCATGATGTCGGCATTTAAAGCCGCTAATTCTGCTTTGTCTTTGTCTGCTTTAAAATTGAGTGGCTGAAAGACGGGAAGATGGTGGGACAAAGCTAATTGTTTCACTGGGCTAGCAAGGAGTTTTTGACCGCGTCCAGCCGGACGGTCCGGCTGTGTGTAGACACCAACGATGTGGTAATGGTTTGCATCTTGGTTGTCTAACAGCGCTTGTAGGCTGGCAGCCGCAAAATCGGGCGTGCCAGCAAAGACGATGCGAAGTGGCGACAATTTTTTAGTGTTTTGAGTCATGATGTTTTGGGTTCCTTAACAAAAAAATCAGGCCAAGGCCTGATTTTGAGAACGGTAAAATCGAAGTTAAGTGTTTCGTCTAACCGCTTTTAAATCTTGAAAGATGAAGCGATAGATAGCAATTAGTCGCGTTTTTTGGCCGCTTTTTGCAGCTTGGTCTTAATGCGATTACGCTTAAGTGGTGATAGGTAATCCACCATCAGCTTGCCGTCTAAGTGATCGACTTCATGTTGAACGCATACTGCAAGTAACTTATCGACTTCCATTTCAAAAGGTTTGCCATGTCGGTCTAACGCTTTTACTTTCACTTTTGCCGCACGGTAAATATGCTCGTAGTAGCCTGGAACCGACAAGCACCCTTCTTGGCACTCATTTGGTTCATCGTCGACTATCTCAAATTCTGGGTTAATAAACACCAAAGGATCCGTATGATCTTCTGAGAAGTCCATTACGACTAAGCGGTAGTGATAGTCTACTTGCGTTGCCGCAAGGCCTAAACCTTTTTCTTCGTACATGGTGTCAAACATGTCATCGATTTGTTTTTGCAATGCATCTGTAAATTCTGTAATCGGCTCTGCGACTTTGCGCAAACGCGGATCAGGGTATTCTAGTACGGGTAACACAGCCATGATCTTGTCCAGTATCTTCTTTGTCTATTCTAAGTCTCTAAATACGCAAGTGCTCACTGCGTATTCGTTTTTTGCGTGCTTATACACGGTTTGATATGTGTCTATTGTAACGCAACTTGCCCTATTGGGCAGCGCTATGATGGCGGTTTTTTGGTCAATAAAAAAGAATTGCTCCAATAGGGGTTGTCTATTTCTAGACATATCATCTGAAAAATGCGATTTTCAAGGCCATGCTATAGGATGGCATATTTCAGTTTTATCTTTAATTTTATACAGCGCAAGGATCGCCACAGTATGACCACCTCTAATTTATCCGCTTTATCATCTTCCCTTTCAGATTCGAAGGGTTCTCATTCGAGTGATGCAGACTTAGTGAGTAACCCTTGCTCCTTACTGAGTGAAGAAGATTGGCTCTGTCTGAGTTTTCTTACTGGCATTGGTCCGTCTCGTCTCTCTCGTTTATATACCTACCTAGAGCACTTAGTGACAGATACGTCTGAGTTGCCTGAGTCAACTCACTCGCCCGTTTCAGGTGATCTATTTGAAAGTGATTTACCAACTGAGGCTGAGCTGCCCAAACAAGACTCTAATCATCCGATTACCTATGAGTTATTGCGCTCGTTAAAGTGGCCAGAAATAACCGCACGTGAAGCTATGTCCTATCTAGAGTATGGGCAGTTGACAGAGGAACAAAATCAAAAACGTGAGATAAGTTTAGACTGGCTGGAGAAAGCTGATCATCATATGCTTTTTCAACATCATCCAGCTTACCCTGATGCATTAAAACAGATATCGGTGGCACCAACTTTTTTGTATGTGGAAGGTTCATTAGAAGTTTTGTCTGAGCCAAAAGTTGGCATTGTTGGAGCGCGTCATTGTACCGGCTATGGTCGAGAAGCGACTTTGCAAATTTCTGAACAACTGGCGAAACGTGGTGTTTGTGTGGTCAGTGGTGGGGCTCGTGGCATTGATACAGCTGGCCATCAAGGGGCGCTTAATGCTAGAGCGACGCCGACCATAGCGGTAATGGGAACCGGGTTACTTCACCGCTATCCTAAGCAAAATGCCAAACTGTTTGAGTCGATTTTAACCCAAGGCGGTGCGTTATTGAGTGAATACCCTTTAATGACAGACGTCCGCGCGCACCTCTTCCCGCCTAGAAACCGTATTATTAGTGGGTTGAGTTCCGGTGTTTTAGTGGCTGAGGCCTCGCCTAAAAGTGGTTCATTGATCAGTGCAAATTACGCCATGCAACAAAATAGAGAAGTCTTTGCTTTACCTGGTCGAGTGGTGGACGCTCAGTCGGAAGGTTGTCATCAGCTTATTCGTCAAGGGGCGATTTTGGTTCGCCATGTTAACGACATTCTTAGCGAGTGCCCTGCACTGCAGCAAATTGCCTCTGAAGAAAAGCTGCTGAATGTTTCACATGGAACATTGGCTAAAAAATCAGATTCCCATAGCAAAGCCAAAGTCGCTGATCTTGCTGACCTTAATGTGGATCAAAACAAACTTGGCAGTGATATGAAACGCTCGTTAACCTCCTTGCCTGAACTTCTTTCAAAGGAGGCAAAAAAGGTTGCGACAATATTAGAAGAAGACACTCAAGCTTTGGATTTTGATGCACTGATTCGTCACTCTCAGTTGACAGCACAAGCTCTCATGCAAGCCTTGATGGAGTTAGAATTGAGTACCTGCATTGTAAATTATAATGGCAGGTACGAACGTTGTTAGAATGTTATTGTGGGCGTTGGAATTAGTATGGGACAGGAGACAGGAAGAGAAAAGCGTACGAGAGAAAAGTACGCTAACCTTGATCGCTGAAAATGTCTTTTTTCAATTGTCTAATATCACGGCGTTCTTTCTTGTTTGGTTTATGGTCTGACATAATTCGACCACCGAAGGATTTGTTTTGAATCGCACGCTTTTCTCTTTTTTCAATGGACTCAGGTGTTTCTTCATAAAGCATTTGTGCCTCTGGAGCCCCGCGACGTTGCTCACTGATGGCAAGCACTTTGACGACCTTTTCATCCCAGCCTAAGCGCAAGCCAATTAACGCCCCTACTTCCACGTTACGACTTGCTTTACCCTTGGCCCCATTGTAAGTCACCTTGCCGCCATCAATAGCATCTTTACAAAGTGAGCGAGTTTTATAAAAACGCGCGGCCCAAAGCCATTTATCCAATCTAACTGCTTGTGGTGTTGACTGCTTTTCTGCTTTACTCATATGAGACAATATCGATCCAGTTTGTAGTTTATGTTAGAGGCTGTTATGCAGGATGTAAATCATCACCCTTTTTTCCAAGCTCTGCAAAAAATAATACACGATGCCGCCGATGTGATCATGCAAATTTATCAACGTGCGGATCTTGGTGTCGAGCAAAAGTCCGACGACAGCCCTGTTACCGCAGCGGATTTGGCTGCGCACAATGTCATACTTGCCGGTTTGCAAACATTGACACCAGCGATACCTGTGCTGTCTGAAGAAGGTGTCGCTCCCTATTCCGAACGTTCTAAATGGACGTTACTATGGATCGTTGATCCGTTAGACGGTACCAAAGAATTTATCAAACGTAATGGTGAGTTCAGCATTAACATCGCGTTGGTTGAAAATGGACAACCGATTCTTGGTATGGTGTATCTACCGACGACTTCCGAGGGTTACTTTGGGGTGACGCAACCGTATCAAGGCTTGCCCATCGGGGCGGTGAAATGGCATGGCAAGGACTTTGAAAGCATTAAAATGCGAGAGCCTCGGGATCCGATCGTTGTAATGACCAGTCGTAGTCATGGTCCTGCTTTACCAGCCGATTTAAAAGAAACCCTTAAAGGCGCTTATGATCAAGTGCGTGAGCTCCCTAAAGGCAGCTCGATAAAAGGCTGTCGAATTGCCGAAGGTATTGCGGACCTTCATCTTCGTCGTGGTCCCACTAGCGAATGGGATACAGCAGCACAACAAGCTATCATCGAAGCGGCTGGCGGCATGCTGGTGACACCAGAGGGCAAACCCTTTCGCTATAACCAAAGAGAAACTCTCCTTAATGGGCATTTCTTCGTCTCAGGCCGCGAGCTCGCTCCTCATGTGCTGGATTGGTATCAGCGCCATGATAAAGAAGAAGACTAATGACGTTACCTTGCCCACTCAATACCCTCAAAGCTTGTTGATTAAATAGATTCTTTATTGGAGTTTTCAGGATAAGTAAGTGTTTACTTATCCTGAACGCATTTGAGTGAACCCTAGATAGATCAATGACCCACTATTTCGGACGAGCTTTAGCCAGAAGAATCAATTGTGCTCTCCTGGCTTTGGCTTATCTCATTGTTTCACGTGAAATATTTTTGAGTTGAAAAAGCCCTGGTACAAACATAGGGGCTATTTTACCTTGATAGAAAAATAAAACCGTTTGCCTCCAATACCACCTGTTGTTCTTCTATATTAGCGTTACCAAACTTAATACACTGACTAAATTCAGTGGTATTTTGATAGGTGGCAAATGTATTACTTAGGTTAAAGATACATAAGATGGTGTCACCCCGAACATATGCTAACAACGAGTCATCATCCTTGATAAACTGAGTCTTACCATTGCGCAGCGCTGGGATTTTTTTGCGAAATGCAAGCATGTCACGATAAAAATTGAGTACGGAGAATGGATCATTTTGTTGATCCGCAACATTTAATTGTCGCTGAGCGTCTTTGACGGGAAGCCATGGGGGGGAAGAGGAGAAGTCCGAGAACTCTGAGCTATCCCAGTTCATAGGGGTTCGACAACCGTCTCTTCCTTTGTCTTCAGGCCAAAACTCAATGCCTTGCGGGTCAACCAGTTCGTCATAGTTTAGATCTGCTTCCTGTTGGCCAAGCTCTTCACCTTGATACAAGCAGACAGAGCCTTCTAAACTGAGTAACAAGGCACAAGCCTGTTTAGCTAAAGCGGTTGGATCTTCAGTGTGTTTTTTCCAGCGACTAATATGTCGAACCACATCGTGATTAGAAAAGGCCCAACAAGGCCACCCATTTGGGGCGAGTCGGAAAAATTCGGTTACTTGTTTTGAAAAATGTTTAGGCGAAAATGAAGGGCTTAACATTTCAAATGAGTATGCCATGTGTAATCGTTGGTCTGAGGTATATTCCCCCATCATCTCTATCGGATGGTGGCTTTCACCGATCTCTCCAACGGATGTCGTGGCTTCATATTCATCGAGTAACGCTCTAAACTTTTTAAGAAAAACCAAGTTTTCGGGTTGGTTTTTTGAAAACAAATGGTACTGCATGTTGTAAGGATTCCAATCCGTTACAGACTTTTGACGAAAGTCTGCAGCATTATCCCGCAGTAATTTATCATGAAAATAATAATTCACCGTATCGAGACGAAAACCATCCACGCTCCGCTCTAACCAAAATCTTACAGTACTGAGAATCCATTCTTGGACATCAGGGTTATGGAAATTGAGATCCGGTTGTTGGCGTAAGAAATTATGAAAATAGTATTGTTTACGACGTGTGTCCCATTGCCAGCCGCTACCGCCAAAAATAGACAACCAATTATTTGGTGGTGAACCATCAGGTTTGGCGTCCGCCCAAACATACCAGTCTGCTTTATCATTGGTTTGATCTTGGCGGCTTTCCAAGAAATGAGGGTGTTGATCACTGGTGTGTGAGAGCACTTGATCTATGATAACTTTAAGACCCAAGCGGTGGGCCTTGGCGATCATTTCATCAAAATCTGCGAGTGTTCCAAAAGACGGATCTATATCCGTATAATTTGAAACGTCGTAACCCATGTCTTTCATTGGTGATGTAAAGAATGGCGATAGCCAAATAGCATCAACACCCAAGTCCGCTATATGATCCAAGCGGCTTGTAATGCCTGGGATATCGCCTATACCGTCACCATTACTATCCATAAAAGAGCGCGGATAAATTTGATAGGTAACACTGCCACGCCACCATTCTTGTTCAGTTAAATTCATTTTAAATAGCCTCTTGGTAAGATTTTGAAGGGTTTGGTAAGCCATTATTGTCAAATCGATGGAGATGTTTTTCTAACGGGCGAACACTTAGGCGAGTCCCCAATTTAATGCGTTCTTGTCCATCCAGACGTACAACTAAATGATCACTTGTACCTAAATCTATGAATACAAAAAAATCTGAGCCTAGGTTCTCTGTATGCACGACCTCCCCGCTCCATATCCCATTATGCTGATCGACAACAAGATGCTCGGGGCGAATGCCGAGGGTGTGGCAATGGTGTTGTTCTGCGATGTTACCAGTGAGGAAGTTCATCTTTGGTGAACCAATAAAGCTGGCAACAAAAAGAGATTTAGGTTGATTGTAGAGTTCTTCTGGTGTACCGACTTGCTCAATGTTGCCGTCTCTGAGAACACAAATACGATCCGCTAATGTCATGGCTTCCACCTGATCATGGGTAACGTAAATCATGGTTGTGTCTTTCATTTTGTGATGTAGCTTAGCTATTTCTAGTCGCGTATCTACTCGCAATGATGCATCTAGGTTAGATAAAGGTTCGTCAAAGAGAAAAACCCTTGGGTCACGGACGATCGCACGTCCAATCGCAACGCGTTGACGCTGTCCGCCTGATAACTGCTTTGGCAAACGATCTAGTAAATGCTCTATTTGCAACATCTTCGCTGCCTCAAGCACTCTATTTTTCATTTCTTGAGGTGACGTATTGGCGAGTTTTAATCCAAACGCCATATTTTTGTACACAGGCATGTGTGGATATAGAGCATAGGATTGGAAAACCATGGCGATGCCTCGTTCTGATGGCACCTTGTGATTCATGGATACGCTATCAAATAGTAGCTCTCCAGATGTAATGTCTTCTAATCCACAAATAAGACGTAATAATGTTGATTTGCCGCAACCGGAAGGGCCGACAAAAACCATAAATTCACCTGCGTTGATGGTGAGGTCGACACCTCGGATAACGTCTGTACTGCCAAAGGTTTTTCTTAGATTTTTAAGTTCAATTTTAGCCATAATGAAGACTCCTTAGCCTTTCACGCCACCAGCGGTTAGGCCGGAGACAATTTTTCGCTGGAAAATCAGCACCAAGACCACCAACGGAACGGTGACCAGTACAGAAGCTGCCATAATGAGCCCCCAAGGTGTTTCGTATTGAGATGAGCCTGATAACATGGCGATGGCCACGGGGACCGTACGCATGCTCTCTGAGGCGGTGAATGTCAACGCGAATAGAAATTCGTTCCAAGCCCCGATAAACGCCAGCAACCCTGTGGTGACTAGGGCTGGCCACAGTAAGGGCATAAAAATTTGCGTGATAATGGTCCAAGGTGTGGCACCATCAACAATAGCTGCTTCTTCTATTTCTACGGGTAAATCTCGCATAAAGGTGGTTAACACCCAAACGGTAAAGGGCAAGGTAAAAATGGTATAGGACAGAATCATGGCCCAAGGTGTGTTGTAGATGCCAATAAATCGGATCAGTTCAAATAGACCTGCTAGAACTGCAATTTGCGGAAACATCGAAATGGCTAAGATGCTCATAAGCAATAACCCTCGCCCCCTAAAGCGTACTCGAGCTAAGGCATATGATGCAGTAACTGCCAGTAGCAACGCGCATGCAACTGTAGTGCTTGCGATGAAGACTGAGTTCAACGTGCTCCTGATAAACTCGCCGTTATGCAATATGTCTATGTAGTTACTGAAATTGAACGAAGAGGGAAAGTAGTTCACCTTAAATAGGTCTGTGCCCGTTTTTAGGCTGGTTAAAATCGCATAGTAAAATGGGAAAACCGAAATAAGGACGATGACCACCACCACAGCATAAAAAGCAGTCTTTTTGAGTAGCATTTTTCTTGTCATGATTTGTCTCCACTTAGGTCAATCTTGCCCAGCCAGATATAGAGCACGACAAACAGGGCAATAATGGCAAAGAGTAAGGTGGATTGGGCTGAGCCATAGGCAAACTTGTCAAAGTCAATGAGGTTCTCTCGGGAGAGGATTGACATGGTTTTTGTAGCGTTTGAGTTAGGTGTCAGTACATAGACCAAATCAAACATGCGTAAAGCATCAAGCGTTCGAAATATAACGGCAACCATAAGTGCGGGTTTTACCAAGGGTAAAGTGACTTGGAAGAACACTTTTATAGGATGTATACCGTCTATTTTGGCTGACTCATACATGTCTCTAGGGATCATTTGTAAGCCTGCGAGGCACAGCAGAGCCATGAAAGGAGTCGTCTTCCAAATATCGACAATGATTACCGATAACATAGCGGTATCAAGGTTGGCAGTCCAAGCCATTTTATGGTCAATCAAACCAATGCTTAATAACATGTTATTGATGATGCCGAACTGATCGTTGAACATCCATGCCCATATCTTTGCTGATACAATCGTGGGAATAGCCCATGGTATTAAGATCGCTGCACGTACTAGGCCTCGGCCTTTAAACTCTGCATTTAATACTAGGGCGACCATTAGACCGAAAATGGTTTCTAAAGAGACTGAAACCAGTGCAAATTTCACGGTATTCCATACAGCATTCCACCAAGCTGGGTCGGCCAAGGTTCCTGAATAAATGGTGCGTCCTGACGAAAGGGTTTTCCACGTCAAATAGTTTTTAAAACCAACCCACTCTCCGCCATAAAGGTTGGTCAAAGAAGTATTGGTAAATGAAAAATAAATTGAGCGTAGTAATGGCCAAGCTGCAACACAAAACAAGACAATTAGCATGGGAGCCAGGAACCAGAATGCCGCACGTAGCTTTTGGCGCTGTAAACTGGAGGTTCCTGGGGTGGTTAAGATAGCTTTGTTAAACATACAAGGGCTTCCTATGTCGAAAGGAAGGGATCAAACGATGATAAGTCTTTGAGTCCCGTCAATAGTCCGAATTACCAGTGATTGCCTTTTAATGTTTGAAGTTCGTATTCGAGTAATTCGAGGTTGTCTTTTGCTGATCCACTGCCCGCAAGTGTGTCGTGAACGGCGTAGAAAAACTTAGAGGAGACCTCGTTGTATTTAATTTTTGTGGGCGCGGAAGGACGGGGAACGGCGTGTAAAAACACGTTTTTCCATTGGGCAATAAAAGGTTCCTGTTGCTTTATGTCTTGATCATCATAAAGGGAAATAATGGTTGGTAAATTCGATGAATGGAGAGCTCGATACTTTTGTACTTCTTTCGAAGCGAGAAATTTCACCAATGAAATGGCGGCCTCTTTATGTTTAGAGTATTTCGAAACAGCCAGATTCCATCCACCTAGTGTTGCTGCTGACTTATTGTTTCCCCCACCGCTTGGCAAAGGCGCAATTCCAAATTTATTTTTAATAGCACTGTCATCCCCGTTACCTAGAGCATAGGCATAAGGCCAATTGCGCATAAAAACGGCATTACCTGTTTGCCAGACGCCTCGAGATTCCTCTTCTTTATAAGCTAAAACACCTTCTGGAGAAATATTACCTATCCAAGATTTTGCCATGTTAAGAGCGGCTACTGCTTTTGGATTATTGATTGAAATCGTACCGTCCGCTTCCACTATCTGACCGCCACCATATGATTTAATCCATTCTAACGCATTGCAAGTCAAGCCTTCATAAGCGCTACCTTGCCACACAAATCCCCACATATCAGGGTGGCCTGTCTCACGCTCCTTGGTTTGTATGTATTTGGCCGTCGCAGTGAGTTCTTGCCAGGTTTTTGGTACTGCTTTATGGTATTTTTCGAGAAGATCTTTACGATAATAAAGGGCGGGAGCGTCAGTAAAGATAGGAAGAGCGACCAGTCGCCCATTAGTTGTTTGTGATGCAATGATCGAAGGAAAGTTCTGCGCGACAATATCTTTTGTATAAGGTGTTAGATCAACGAAGTTATCGGCCAGTTGCGGGGCCCAAGTCACATCCGTTTGATACACATCAATATCTGGGTTCCCTGCTGCTAACCATAGGCGATATTGGCTAAATTGGTCTGTCGTCGACGATGGCATCGGCAGGACGGACAGTGTATTTCCCGTGCGTTGCTCCCACGGTTTTACGAGTTTTTTCAGTACCTCAATATCTTTACCAACGGCCCCAGACGCTAGCACGACTTTAGCTGCGTGTGCGCTACCGGTAGTCGATGCCATTATCGAAAGGCATAGCAAAGACGAGTTTATTAACTGCCACGCTTTTTTCATGGTTATACTCCTATTTTAATTTTTGTTTTTCGAGTTTTATACTAAAACAGAGCGTAAACGTTTACTCTTTTTTTTAAAACTAACGTAAACGTTTACTCTAGTCAACAAAATATCCGTTTTTTTAATTTTTTTAAGCCAGTGCGTTTGAAAGAAGCGTATTTTGCTCTAGTCGCTTGCAGGATGGATTTGCGATATTCTTATCGACATTTTTAAATCATTCAGAAGAGGCCCAATTCGCATGAGTAATAAATCTGTTACGATTCATGAATTAGCCAGTTTAGCTGGTGTTTCTATAGCATCGGTAAGTCGAGCATTAAATGGAAAACCTGGCATTAGTGAAGCACTTCGTTCGCGAATTCTATCTCTGAGTGAAGAGATTAATTACAAACCGAATGTTATGGCTCGTCAGCTGATCTCTGGAAAAACGCCAGTTGTGGCATTATGTATGCCCTCTTCTCCTTATGAATTTTCTGATAGGCCTTATTTTGTTCATCTTTATCAAGCACTAACCTTATATCTGCATCGAAAGGGTTTAGTGCCAGTTTTATTTGCTTACGAAAATATTGAGGACGTGTTTTCTCAGGCAAGTTCTGCGATTTTATTGGGTGCTACTGAGGATGATCGTCCTGAAATTTTTGAACGCCAAAAGTTCCCCTATGTGACGCTAGAAACCGGGGTGGGTGCTTCTGTTGTGACTGATGAGGCAAATGGCGTGTATAAGTTGACACACTATTTGTTTAAAAAAGGTCGGAAAAAGATGCTTTTTTTAGGGGAAAATATCGATATTTCGACAAGCCAAGCGCGATTACGTGGCTACCGAAAAGCGATTGGAGAATTAGGGCTTGAAGAAAACTTTGATAATGTGTCTCGTCAAGTTAGCTCTTCTTTAAGTGCTTACCGTCAGATGATTGCGCATTTTCAATCATCTGAGCCTTTCCCTTATGACACTGTTATTTGCGCAAATGATGAATTAGCGGTTGGTGTTATTCAAGCTGCAGAGGATGCTGGGTACAAAGTTCCTGAGGATATTTCTGTAACGGGCTTTGATGACCTTCCACGATTCTCAAACAAGATTACAACGATCCATCAAGATATTCCCAAAATTGCAGAGGCGGCTGTCGATTTGCTATCAGAGCAATTAGATGGGTTGCCTCCGCGTGTCGTTGAAGTAATGACGCGTCTCATTAGCCGAGAAAGTGCTTAGCTTTCTTGTAGCCCCTCTCCTTCCTTTCTAATCTTCCCTTGGTGCTCTTCGTAAATTTTTTGCTAAAAGAGCTTTTATTTTTTTGAGTAAACGTTTAACTTCTATAAAGTAAACGTTTACTATGTTTGTTTTCCATTATCAAAAAAAATAATATCGAGGAGAAAAAAATGGCAATCAAAGTGACTGTATGGGGTGAAAACGTCCATGAAAAAACCAATGAAGTGGTCACCCGTATTTACCCAGATGGTATGCATAACTGTATCGCGGCAGGCTTGAATGAAGATCGGGATATTGAAGCATCGAGTGTTACTTTGCAGGATAAAGAGCATGGTCTTAGCGAAGAAAAATTAGAAAACACAGATGTTTTGATTTGGTGGGGGCATGCTGCCCATGGTGACGTTGCCGATAAGATTGTGGATCGTGTTCAGAAGCGAGTGCTAGAAGGGATGGGCTTATTAGTTCTACACTCTGGTCATTATGCCAAAATTTTTAAACGTTTAATGGGGACAACCTGCTCCCTAAAATGGCGTGAAGCTGGTGAACGTGAACGACTCTGGGTGGTTAATCCGGGGCACCCGATTGTTCAAGGTGTAGGTGATTGTATTGAATTACCTCACACAGAAATGTATGGCGAACCCTTCGCTGTTCCTAACCCTGATGAAGTGATTTTTATCAGTGCGTTTGAAGGAGGAGAAGTATTCCGTTCAGGTCTTCTCTATCGTCGTGGTAATGGAAAAATCTTCTATTTCCGTCCGGGCCATGAAACCTATCCAATTTACTATGATGAGAAGGTGAAACGCGTTCTAAAAAATGCGGTGAAATGGTCACAGCCTGAGGGTAGCCGTTGGATCGACTCATGTCCTTGTGTCCCTGCTGATCAAGCTCCAAACCCTATTGAAGTGAAAGGAGAAGGTTTGCATAAACCTGGTGAAGAGGGCTTCAAATAATGATTCGCATCGGCATTATTGGGACTGGCGGTATGGCGCGAGTTCACGTAGAAGAGTTTTCTAAAATTGCCAGTTGCGAAGTGGTCGCCGCGTGCGATCTAAATGATTCGCGCCTTACAAGCTTTGTTGAAGCTCATAATATTCCTTATGCTTTTGGGTCGGTAGAAGCGCTACTAAGCAGCGGCCAGGTGGACGCAGTCTCTATTGTGACACCGGATCCATTTCATAAAAGTATCTCAATACAGGCCCTAGAAGCGGGCGTGCATGTGCTATGTGAAAAGCCGTTAGCACTTAATGCATTGGATGCCCAAGAAATGACGGATGTTGCGCACCGTGCTAAGCGCATTAATATGGTCAATTTGAGTTATCGAAATGCGCATTCCTTACAAAAAGCACGAGAACTTATTGCCGCAGGACGCATTGGTAATATCCGCCACGTAGAAGCCAGCTATCTACAGAGTTGGTTGGTTTCTCCAAAATGGGGTGATTGGAAAACGGAGGACGCTTGGCTATGGCGATTATCAAGTGCACATGGCAGTAAAGGGGTTCTAGGAGATGTTGGTGTTCACATCCTCGACTTTGTCCGTTTCCCTGTCGGTGATTTTGCTAGTGTGAATTGCAGCTTAACCACATTCGATAAAGCTGAAAATAATCAGATTGCTGAATATCACCTTGACGCCAACGACAGTGCTTTGATCACGGCTCGAATGAACAATGGAGCCATGGCGTCCATTCATGCCTCCCGCTGGGCAACTGGGCACCTTAATGATTTGCGCTTAGTGATTCATGGTGACAAAGGCGCAGTGAAAGTCTCGCTAAAATTAGACCAAGAATGGGATCGTTTGGAAGTGTGCTTAGATGATGACGTTATTGATTGTGTGTGGAAAGAACTTAAATGTGACCACACACCGAATATATATCAGCGTTTTATTCAAAGTATTCTGTCTGGCGTACAGGACCAGCCTGACTTCGAAGCAGGATTGCAGGTACAACGCGTGCTGGATGCCTGCGAACAATCAGATCAGTCAGGTCAGACGGTACTGCTTTAGATTGAGTCACTTTAGGAGACAGTGGGATGGCGATATTACGATGGGGAATGGTGGGCGGTGGAGAGGGAGCCTTTATTGGTGATGTTCACCGTATGGCCGCCCGTTTGGATGGAGGCTACCAGCTTGTCGCTGGTTGCTTTTCTTCCAGTCCTGAAAAAACAAATTTATCGGCGAAAGCGCTAGGAGTGGAAGTAGACCGCGCCTACTCTGACTTTAATACCATGGCTGAGGTGGAAAGCCAGCGAGAAGATGGCATTCAAGTGGTGAGTATTGTTACACCTAATTTTTTGCATTATGACAATGTTAAGGCTTTTTTAGACCGCAGAATTGCTGTGATTTGTGAAAAACCACTTACAGTTTCATTGCTCCAAGCTCAAGAATTACAGACTTTGGCAAAGAAGCAAAATACCTTTCTTGCTGTAACCTATAACTATGTTGAAAACCCGATGGTTAAGGTGGCACGAGAATTGGTCAAAAAGGGAGAGTTAGGTGAGTTGTTAATGGTCGATGCTTACTACCTACAAGATTGGTTGGCATTAGATATTGAAAGTGCCGGTCAAAAACAAGCGGCTTGGCGTACTGATCCTGCTAAGGCCGGACGTGCTGGATGCTTAGGAGATATTGGCATACATGCTTATAACTTGCTGAGTTACTTGCTTGGTTATTCTGCATCAAGGGTTAATGCAAGTTTGACTAGTTTTGTGGCGGGTAGACGTGTGGATGACCATGCGGATATTCAACTAGGCTACAAGGACAATATTCTGCAAGGTCGGATATTGGCTTCACAGGTGATGACGGGCCATGAAAATGATCTGGGCTTTCGTTTGACTGGGCGTAAAGCAACCCTTGAGTGGCGGCAAGAAACACCTAATGAGCTTTGGTTTAAACCACTTGGCGCACCGGCTCAACGTATGACTCGAAATGGTGCAGGTTATCCTGAATCGTTAAATGCTGTGTGCTATGTCCCCGCAGGCCATCCAGAAGGATATTTAGAAGCCTTTGCAAATGTCTATCAGAATATACGGATGGCTTTATTGGAGAAGGAACTTTCATATTATCCTAATATTGACCAGGCAGTTAAGGATATGGAGTTTGTAGAGGCGTGTTTACAATCGAACGATCAAGGTCATTGGTGCGCTGTGGAATACAGTGTCTAGGAGATAAGAATAGTCAGTTTTACTCTTCTTATCTCCATGTTTCACTTAAAATATTTTTCAAAGTTTATCCTGTCTGGTTGCTAATATGCCTAACTCGATCCAGGACGCCTTGATAGTGGAGAGAGACGTTGTTTCTACTTCCTTGACGGCTTCCTTCCAGCTATATCCGTCATTTAGCGTTTTTACTAATGCGATTTCGATGGGGTTGTGAAGATCGAGGACTCCTATTTTATAGCGGTGTCGGTAGACAAGACAGGTTTCTGGTTGCGGTAAAGGTATATCGACTTTGGGGTTATGTTTTAGATTGTTAAAGAATTGATTAATAGGATATTGGTGTTTGCATAAGTGGCTAACGGGGTTGATGACGAGTTGTTCTTCAGGCAAGTGGACAGTGGCTTCTGTGTAGTCGTCAGTAATAGGCTGATCAAATAACACTGTCAGTAGATATTCAAATTGTGCTAACTCGATAATAAAAGAAGGCCAATCCTCCTCTTCTTCTATGTCGGTCGGTCTAGTGGTTAATAAGTATTCGGCAAATCGTTCACCTAGGTTGTTTAATGTGTAGCTATTTGAGGGATAGGTTCGTAGGTATTCCGAACAAAATAGATGAAATAGCGGTGCGCCAAGAGCGAGTTTTAATCCCCCAAACTGGGCCGCCATACATTGCTCTAATCTTGCCGTATAGCTGTGTTGATAGATGGCAAGATGCTGTGAGGCTGTTAAAGCGGGGGAAGCTTCAATGAAATGAGTAAAGGCCTGAGAGGACTGAGCAGGGTCGAGTAGAGCCTTCAAGAAGGCATTTTGAAAGGTTTTAAGCGTATCATCTTGCATCGGTCACTCTACTTATTTTCTAGTATTACTGACTAAAAAGTCGATTGGAGTAGCAACTGGTTGGTCGACTAAATGAGGGACGGTTGTGTTGCTGCGTTTAACATGACCGTCCACGAGAACGTGTTTGGCTTGGTGGAGCTCTTCAAGATAGTCTGAAAAATGGGGAATATTGCCATCCCATTCTAGACAGGTTGCCACGCCCCCTGTTTGTTGCCAAGCATATTGAAACAGCGGCCAAACCTCTTCCGAGACTTGTCTGTCATGGGTATCAATAATGTAGTTTCCACAATGTTGATGCCCTGCCAGATGCATTTGCCGGACTGCAGAAAATTCCAACCCTCTAAGATACGTCATAGGGTCAAACTGATTATTAAATGCTGAGACGTAAACGTTATTCACATCAAGTAGCATTTCGCATTGGGTACGACGAAACAGCTCGTTAAAAAACTCCCATTCTGGGATGACCGAATGTTTAAAATGCATATAGGTACTGGGATTTTCCACGACAAGGGGGCGTTTTAGAAAATCTTGGACTTGCAGGATTCGCTCACACACATGCTGTAATGACTCTTCTGTTAAGGGTAAGGGTAGCAAGTCGTGTGAGTTGATATTTAATACACCTGTCCAGCACAAGTGATCGCTAATCCACAATGGTTGGATATCGTCCGCGAGTTTCTTTAGATGCTGCAAATATTGCCAGTCAAGAGGATCCGTGCTGCCAATGGATAAGGACACGCCATGCATCACGATCGGATAGTGCTGCGCTATTTGATTGAGAATATGGCGAGGTCGGCCGCCAGAATCCATAAAGTTCTCTGATATGATTTCAAACCAAGCCACATCGGGTTGGTGTTGCAAGATCTCATGGAAATGTTGGCTGCGTAAGCCTAACCCCAACAGGTTTTGGATGTCGAGCTCACTTTGAGGGTGAGCTCCAGAACCCGCTAAGCTTACATTTTTCATAAGCGGATGATTGGTCATGTCGTTTTAATCCTTGTCCTTTTCGCAATGACACTCTTCTAGGGTATGCTTTAATTCGGCTCGGCTTTTGTTGATCATTTCTTGGGCATTGGCTGCTGGATCGTTAAAGCCAAAAGAGCAATATTTGTCCCCAGAGTTTCCGCAAGAGTCATAACCCCCATCGAGAGTTTGTAACCACTTTTGTGGAGGACCATTTTTGTATGGGGATGGGCTGACGTTGCGTTTGGCTTTTTCCATACGTTGTTCAAACAGTTCTCTTGCTAAAAGCCAAACACTTTTGCCAGTGTTTGCTCCCATTGTGCTAATGCGTTCGGCTTGAATCGGTGTTGCACAGCTACCTTGGAAGGCGCAGTCATTTTCCCCTGGACGACATTGTTCTGCGGCATCGCCATAGAGTCCGCATCCGCCCTGCCCGCGACAGTTATTGAGCGTATGGCAAACATGCTGCTGAGTCGCACAATAGCCCATTCCGGCACAATCATTGGTGCCAAATCGATCGTGTCCTTTGCAGGCGTTTAATCCCATACAAGCATGAAGCTCCTTTGGGGCTGGTGTTTGATCGGTTGGTTTTGTAGGGTTGGGTGCTGAGCCACAGCCGTTGCTTGGTGTGCTGCCACAGCCATTTTGATTTGCTGACATGTAATTTTCTCCTCAATCTATTTAATCGATTTGGTTAAGCTAAAATGGCCTGTTCAGACTTGGCTAAGTAGCCTTCTAAGGGAACATTGGGTAGATCGTAGATGCGATCTTTCAGGTACGAAATATTGGGATAGGCGCTAGCGGCAATATTAAACAAGTCAATAATCTGTGCCTTTGGAGAGCTGGACGCACTGAAAACGTAGTTTTCAAAGGTGGGGGCTGCTTGGTATTGCAGGCCATCTTTGCCAATATAATTCATATTGGGCAGCTCGCCACACAGAGAGCCCAAAATCCACATCATGGATTTGTGAATACCAAACATGAAAATCTCATATTGGGTGTTTTGCTCAGCACTATAACAAGCCTCAGTCATGACATAGAGGTAGCTACTGACAGCATTGGTCAAGTCGGAAACTTTTTGAATGATGTCTGGGTAATCTGCAGTGTTGGGGTTGGTTTCGAAATTATTGATGAAGAGCGTTTTTGGGTCGAGGTCGTCACCAAGATAGCGTTTGAACTCATCATCGAGTTGCTGCATTTCACACCAAAGTTGATTGAATTTATCGAAGTGGGCCAACTCACTGCGTTTCTTATCATCATAAGCACCTTCACCAAAGCGCTGACAATCCACGCAATCTTTGCCTCCGACGACTTGGAAGCCAGGACCATGATGCCCCTCGCCTTGTTCTACAATTTCATTTAATGCCTTTAATGCCGATGCTTGATCGATAACGTGAATGAGGTCGCCACTGTCCTCGGCATTTTCAAATTTTGGCTTGTGCTCTTTATTGTAATACAGAGTATCAATATCGTTTTGGGCGTAGTAGCCCATTTTGGGAACCAATTGTGGGCGTCTAGAATCATAGCTTTCTGCCCCTTTAAAGTATTTTTTAATACAATCTTCGATAAAACCGTAAAACTGTCCAATCGTCGTGTAAGGAAGAGGGCTGCCCTTTTTATCCGCCTCTAATAGCTTGTTAGGGCTTTCTATTTGCATAAAGGTATACAGTTGGTCAAAGCTCAATTTCGCGCGATTAATAGGAAAGCTGGGTTCGTGGCCTGGTAAATAAGCGGGCCAAACGGGAGGGACTTTATTGACTAATTGAGGTTTGCCGGCGAGTGCTTGTTTCACGTTGGAAGAAAGAGACATGTGTAGCATCTCTTCAATAACGACGCTCAGGATGGAGGCGCCCGCTTTATTGGCAAAAACCATTATTTTTGCAGAAAGTTCCTTGGCGATGGTGTCGACTTCTTGCTGCGTATAGAGCACTCCTGGTTTCTTCTCTTTACTTAGCAACTGCGTCTTAATGATTTGACCAATATGGTTTTGGTCGGGGGTTCGGTTTATGGAGTAATAGGTAAAGAGATAGACAGGGATGGTGGCGATCTCAATCTCAATGGCTTGTTGCATTGCTTCAGAAAAATTCTCAGGGGTGACCTCGGTTGGCTGTGAGGCTAAAAATTTAGAAAGCATAATCTCTGTTTCCTTTGTCATAGGGCTATGTCGGTTTAACCTTGGAACAAAGTAATCTCTAGAGACGCCGCCGTCGATTACACGGTGTTACACTAAGAGAAATAAATGCTATTTCAGACCGCCAGCGATCTGTCATGATGTTATCGTCAGGAATTAGGTAGGAAGAAAGGAGAAGAGACCTAGCCTTTCACTAGGTCGCTGTCGTCTTCTTTTTGGAAGCCGCTGTTGAGGCGATTGACGATGCGCTCTTGGGCGCGTTTTAAAAAGTCATTTTGCAGTGGTTGGGTAAACGAACGCGCAATCGCAACGGTACCCACCAGTGATACCACAGTTTCTTCTGCCAGTGTTTCCGCGTCTTGGCTGCCGCGTTTTTTGAGAATGCCAGCAAGGCGCTCAACAAGACTATCGAAACAGGCTTGATAGGCTTGGCGTACCTTTTCTTCCGTGTGGGCAGCATCAGTAACAAGAAACTCCAGTGGTGATGGATGCTCCTTGTCATTTCGGCTCCAGCTAAGATAGCGGGTGACCATGGCTTTTAGATGGGTTTCTTTGCCTTCGGTTTGCTTGTCATCCCGAGCCCAAAAGGCGTGTGAGGCAGCGAATTGCATGGCCGCTTCATAGAGACTGCTCTTTCCAGAAAAATGCGCGTAAAAAGCGCCATGGGTCATGTTGGCTTGCTTCATGATCTGATGCAGTGTGACGCGATCAAATCCGTGGGCGCAAAACAGCTTTGCCGCCGATTGGAGAATTCTCTGTCGTGTCTTTTCTTTATGCTTTGGGCTGTATGGCATATTTAGTCTCCTAAATATTATCTTGATCATATATAACGCTACTTTAGCATGAAGACTTTCTTCTCGTCGAAATCATTTGCGAGATTGTTATTTGTTTTCTTTGATATTCATCACGACAGAATGAATATCAATAAGTGTATCTATTGCTAAGAGGTCATTATGTCGATTAAAGAGCGTATTGTCATTACTGGAATGGGGATCGTCTCTCCTTTAGGCTTAGGCGTCAGCGCCGTTTGGGACCGTTTAATTAAGGGAGAATCTGGTATTCGTCCTTTACCAGCTGAAATGGTCGAAAACTTAGGGACAAAAATCGCGGGCCAGGTTCCAAGCCATACAGAGCAAGAAAATGGCTTAAACGAAGACGATTACATGACGCCCAAAGAACGCAAACGTATCGATTTGTTTACTCTGTATGCTTTAGCCGCCGCAGAAGAAGCACTAAAACAGGCTAACTGGTTTCCTGAAACAGATGAAGAAAAGGAATCAACCGCAACAGTCATCGGTACTGGAATCGGTGGTTTGCCTGCGCTAACCAATGCCCACAATATTTTAAATGAGCAAGGCGCCCGTCGTCTTTCACCTTTCACAGTACCCAGTTTCTTAGCAAATTTAGCCGCAGGTAATGTCTCCATCAAATATGGCTTTAAAGGCCCATTGGGGGCTCCTGTGACAGCCTGTGCCGCTGGTGTGCAAGCCATCGGTGATGCGGTGCGTATGATTCTGACTGGCGAAGCGAAAGTAGCACTTGCTGGTGGTGCCGAGGGCTGTATTGACCCTTTGTCCATCGGCGGATTTGGTGCTCTAAAAGCCTTATCAACACGTAATGATGCACCTGCAGAAGCGTCTCGTCCGTTCGATAAAGACCGTGAAGGCTTTGTTATCGGGGAAGGTTCTGGGTTGATTGTGATCGAAACCTTAGAACATGCCTTGGCTCGTGGGGCCAAACCTTTGGTTGAGATTGTTGGCTACGGTACCAGTGGTGATGCTTATCATCTAACTTCCGGCCCTGAAGATGGCGATGGTGCGGCTCGTGCGATGAAAGCGGCAATTAAGATGGCAGGCATTGATGTGTCGCAAATTGGCTATGTTAATGCCCACGCCACTTCAACTCCGGTGGGTGATCGTGGTGAGGTTAATGCATTGCGCCGTGTATTTGGCGACTATGTAACCAAGGTTGCTATTTCTTCCACCAAGTCTGCGACAGGGCATTTACTGGGGGCGGCTGGTGGTATTGAAAGTATTTTTAGTGCCCAAGCCATTATGACCTCTATGTTACCACCTACCTTGAATATGCATCATGCTGACGAGGGTATGGAAGATTTGGATTTTGTACCGCTTGTGGCGCGCCAAAAAGAGGTGGAATACGTGTTGTCTAACGGCTTTGGCTTTGGTGGCGTCAACGCGGCTTTGTTATTGAAGCGTTATACGGCTTAACTTAAACTTTCGTACTAATGTATTGATCGTAAGTGAGTATTCACTTTTTTATTCATTATACGAGCGTAAATTCCATTTCATCAAATTTAAAAAAAGGCGATCCAATGAGGTCGTCTTTTTTTTGCTATTTAATGCTTTTTTTTATGCATTAATGCAAGTAAATGTCCCAAATATCTTCTATGTAGCAAAGAAAAGTTATTTTTCTCCTGATATCTTTTTCCTCTCTTAATTAATGATTATATTGCCCTCATCATCGGTCAAATTGTAAGACCCTAACACCTTTATCCAACATTACAATACATGGATATGGCGTTGTAATGATATTGAGATCCTTTGTTTTACCGTATTTAGTCATGATGATCTGACTAACTCTTTTAGGGAAGATTTCTTTATGCGTTTCTCCACTGTGTATTTTCCCTCGTCCGCTCCTGCTGCCACAAAGGTATATGCTTATCGAGCGGCGTGTGTTTGGTGTTTTATTTACGCTACAGCTTGGGCATTGGCGTCTTTTTCGCTGGATCCAGCGGTCCCCTATGATGCTATAGAGGCATTAAACTGGGCTGTGAATAATGAATGGGGTAGTCCAAAAAATCCTTGGATGATCGGGACGTTTTTCAAGCCGTTATACAGTCTGCATTCGGCTTCATTGTCGGCTTTTTATTGGTACGCTAGCCATTTCTTTGTTACTGGCATTGGTATGCTAGGCTGCTATTGTCTTGCTTATAAGTTGACGGATTCTCGGCCGTTGGCTTGGCTCGCTATGCTGACGTTGAATTTATCGACTGTGATTAACGTCGATGTGATTCCATATAACGATAACTTCCTGCTATTTGGCTCTTGGCCTTGGATCGGATTGTTGTTTATTAAGGCCGTGTATGACTCACCTAAGTGGTGGGTATTATTAGGGGTGCTGCTCGGTCTGGCGACCATGTCAAAATACACCTCTATTTGTCTTGTGGGGATGATCTTTTTCTTTGCCCTTATCGTTCCTTCGGTGCGCCGTTGTTGGCAAAGCCCCTACTTCTACATTGGTGTCGTATGCTTTTTAGCGCTCGTGTTACCAAATGTTTTCTGGTTGATCGATCACAACTTTGCCGCAGTTAAGTGGGTTGGCAGTGAAATGTCTCCCCATTTGAGTATGGAAAACTGGTTACCTTTTTTATCTGTTTTTTATCCTTTGCTGTTTGTCGCAGCATTATTAGGACGAAAAATGGGCCACTTGACTTGGCATGTTCCTGAAAAAGTGTACCTGAGTGCGGGAATTTTGTTGGCTCCTTTAGCTGTGATTATGGGATGGTTTAGCTTTCATCAAGGGGATCGCTTAACGGAATGGTTACAGCCCTTTTTTATGTCTGCACCAGCGGTTTTAGTCGGCTTTCTTTCAAAAGACGTTGGGCGGCATCTACGTCGCCCTTTTAATACTTTAATGGCCTTCGCGCTGATTCTGATTTCGGGTTATATCTTGGTGATGTCTTTGAACATAAAAAATGCTGGTAAGCATTTCAGTGGCATCAAAACCTTTAGTGATGAGGCGATTACTTTTTGGGAACTGAATACCGAAAAGCCATTAACACTGGTGGGCGGCGCGCAATTAGCCCAGTGGTTAACGTTTTATATAGGCTCCCACCCTCAGGTGACGAATAAATGGAGTGAGGAGGCACAAGATAGTATTTATAACCCCCATATTAGCGCTCAAGCGATCGAACGTCAGGGGGTACTCGTGTTAGGCAAGCTGGGTGAAGGATGCCAAAAGGGAGCCTTCTCAGACTTTACTAATGAATGGAAAGGCTTTAAACCCACGGTCCAAGAAGAGGTCACCTTTCAGCCATCTCCGAACAAAACCGCCCAGCGTGTTTGTTTAGGCATTGTTAGCCCCAACTAGGGACTGTCATATAGTGGCGTTTTTATTTGTAAAAACGCCACCTTAGCAAAGATTAGCTCATCAATTTATTCGGTAGCCAAGTCACGAGCTCTGGCATCAACATCACAATGATAAGCACCAAGAGTTTGATCAGAACAAACGGTGTGATGGACTTGTAGATATCCAGCATGGTAATCCCCGGAGGGGCAATGCCTTTTAAATAGAACAAGGCAAAGCCATAAGGTGGGGTTTGTACGGCAATCTCAATGTTTAAAATCATCAAGATACCAAACCAAATGGGATCGTAGCCAAGAGACACCGCAATGGGGGTGAAGATAGGTGCACACATCAAAACGATGATAAATTCATCGATAATAAACCCCAGCAGCAACATAATCACTTGGAACATCATGATGACGACAATGGGCGGCCAACCTAAATCCTGAGTAAAACCTGCTACCATGCTTTGTACCCCCATCAATAAATGGAAGTTACTGAACACGGAGGCACCAAAGATGATCCACATGGCGACACTGACCAACAGTGCAGCTTGCATGCCCGCCTTTTGTACCATGCGAGGTTTAAAACGTTTAAAGAGGATGGCTAAAATCATCGCCCCGACGACGCCAGTCGCACCGGACTCTGTTGGTGTGGCGATCCCCATAATAATGCTACCCAATACGGCAATAATCAGCAGCAAAGACAACAAGCCATCACGGGCAGTAAGGAACTTTTCTTTTGGTGTGGGTGGGTTGTCAGGAGCAACATCTAGTGGCGCACGTTGCGGATTTAATTTGCAGGAGATCACCACATAAGCGATTAATAGGACGATGGTGATCAACGCAGGAATTAGAGCACCTATGAACATGCGCCCTACTGAGTTCTGTGTGGATGAAGCAAACATGATCATGGGGATGCTGGGAGGAATCAAAATCCCCAAGCCGCCGCCCGCCATAATCACGCCAAGGGCTAAACGCTTGTCATAGCCTCGGTCCAGCATGGGTTTCAGCGCAATACTGCCGGAGGTCATAATGCCGGCCCCAATAATGCCTACCATTGCGCCAATCATCGAGCAGACAACAATGACACTGATGGCTAACGAACCTCGAACCCGGCCAATTAGCATCTGACTGGCGTTGAACATTGCATCGCCAATGCCTGAACGGGTGAGCAGTTGCCCCATGTAAATGTATAAAGGAATGGCAAGCAAGATAAAACTGAAATAGGTGTCTTCCAGTGTGGTTGGAATAACGTTAAAAAGAGCCTCCCCCCAGGTTGCATAGCCGATGCCCATGGCAATACCGCCTAAGGCGAGGCCAACGGGGGCCCCTAAAGCGAATGCGGCGATAACACAGACAAAGAGTATGCCAGTTAACACTTCGATACTGATCATTAGGCGTGTTCCTCGGTATGGCGGATGTTCTCGGGAAGCAGTTGTTTACCCGTCAACACGTGGTAACACTCTTCTACCCAGTCGCTAACGAGTTGTAAGGCCAGTAGTCCACTGGCGACGGACATCATGAGCCAGTAATGGTGCATGTGCGGTGCCCATTCACTTTGACGACGGTAGTTAAATTTCAGCGCTTCTTCGAATTTGCCAATGCTCATTTTGCAAACCAATAAGACAAAGAAGAGCGCCAATATAAAAGAGATCATATTGAATAGACTGCGCATACGTGGCGATACTTTGTTATATAAAATGTCGACGTTAATATGAGCCCGTTGTTGCTGCACATAAGCACCGCCAAGGGCGGCTATGTAGCCAAAAAGGAATAAAGCGGTATCGTGGGCCCAGACGGTTGGATGGCTGAGTACATAGCGGCAAAAGACTTCAAACGCGACGACAAATGCCAAAATGGGCATTAAATAGGAAACAGATTTTCCGATGAAAGCCACCAATGCGTGGACTCCTAGGCAGTAATACCTAATCGCAGTCATTATCATGGTTTTATACCTGTTAGGTTGAGCGCTTTGCCCTGCCACTACATGGCGAATGGCGGGCCGTTATCAACATAGTTAGATCGGGGTGGAACGAAAAAAGCGAAAGGCAGCCATTGTTTACCCTCAAACTAATGGCTGCCTGCTTGATAAAGTGAGTGAACCTAATTAGTCATTAGCTTGATCTTTACGCAGAATATCGATCAGCTCTTTGCTGTACTCATCTTGGGCTGCGTATTCGTCCATCAGTTTGGCACCCGCTGCTTTCCAAGCGGCTTTATCGGCAGCACTTGGTTCAGGGCTCCATTGCAAACCTTTGGCTTCCATATCGGCAACCGCTTGAGATTCCCATAAACGAGACTTCGTCATTTGTTCTTGGGCGTGAACGGCCGTTGCTGCTTTCACAATGGCTTTGAGGTCCGTAGGCAACTTATTCCAGGCACTTTGGTTGACGATGATCGGTAAGACTTGAGCGCCAGCAAGCGGTAATGGGTACATGTATTTTGCCACTTCAACGTGGTTGCCATCGCGGTGGTCAATCATGTTTGAGCCGATAGAGCCGTCAATCACGCCAGTGGAAAGACTGGTATAGATCTCAGACCAAGCTAGAGACACTGGAGAAGCTCCTAAGTTACGGAGGAATTTACCGTAAGCCCCTGGTGCACGGATTTTCAAGCCTTTGAAATCGGCAATGGAGTTAATTGGCTTTTTAGTGATGACGTACACTGCAGGCTGAATGTAAGGATCAAGCCAAACTAGGCCTTGCTCGCCATAGGCTTTTTTCAGAATGGGTGCCCAGCCTTTTTCGTAGAACAACGTGCTTAGATCGCCCACATCATTGGTGCCACCAGGCAGACCGATTTCGACGATACCGGCAGGCAGCTCCCCTGCATTGAGTGACTGGAATGGTGCTCCCATGGTGATGAGACCGGTTTTCACCGCACCAAAAATGCCGGAAGAGCCGACACCTTCACCAGAGTAAAGTACTTGTACTTTAATTCGGCCATTCGACATTACTTCGATGTTTTTTGCCAAATCTTCGTAGACGGCGCCAAAAGCGGTGCCTCGGCTGTACAGGTTGGCAAAACGCCAGTTGTACTCAGCGGCATGAACGGCGCTTGAAGCGATCGCTCCGACGCTAAGAGCGACGGCGAGAGAGCTTGCTACTAGGTGCTGTTTTAGTTTTTTTACGGTCTTAAGCATGAAATGACTTCCTTATTATTGGATTTTGCAAAGAAATGTGACAAAAATATAACATCTCGTCCTTATTTCGATGTTTTCAAAAACCATTAAAAGGTTAAATCGTGCCTTATCCACCTAAAGTTTTGTTTTCACCAAACAAAGTAAAACTATAAAAAATACAAATAAATCAAATAAATGGCGTTACTTTTTATGCACTATCTTGGATAAAAACCGACTCAATATGGTGCAAAATTAGTTGAAAGATCGACTTTTAATCAATATCAATATAATGACAATAAATTGACAAATATGACTGATTTCATACAGTAAGATGCGGTATCAGTTTACTGCTTGCCAGCACTTGTACAGCAAAATCAAACAAGAAGTGTAAGCGTTACAATCATCAATGCACTCTATTAGTGCTCCCCTTCCTCTGGTAACCATCTTATTGAAAGTGGCTTTGCTATATATCACAGCCTTTGTTTTCTGATTGGTCTGAGTGTGTTTGTGTTGTCTTATTTAGTACTGCTTATTATCTGTATCCATTTGTGGTGATATTTGTCTGCTATTCGTCTTCATGCTATCCCCTTTCTATCAGGGCTTCTGGTAGACTTTGCTGTGGATTGCACTAGGAAAATAATGACTTACAAAAAGTGCGATGTCGTTATCAGGGGGAGCCATGAGCACAAAGAATTATTCGTTGGGTCAGGTTGGTGACTACGAAATCAAGCAATTAAAGGTATTTAAAACCGTGGTGGATTGCGGTGGTTTTTCGGCGGCAGAAACCGCTCTTAATATTGGCCGTTCAACCATCAGTTTGCATATTTCAAATTTAGAGTCCCGTTTGAACCTAGTGCTTTGTAAGCGTGGTCGAGGCGGTTTTTCCCTAACGGAAGAAGGTGTCATTATTTACCAAATGACGGAACAATTATTGGAGTCGCTGGACGCTTTTCGTACCACAGTGAATAACCTGAATGCCAGTTTGACTGGGCAGTTGCGCATTGCCTTATCGGATAAAGTGAGTTTGGATTCGCGCAGCCGCTTCCCTGAGCTGATTCGCGCTTTTTCCCAAGCGGCACCAGAAGTATTTATTACCACGAATGTGGCGTCTATGACGAATATCGAAAGGATGATTCTCAATGATGAGGCGGATGTGGGTTTTATTCCCTATCATCGTAAGCTAGATGGCTTGGACTACATCCATTTATACAGCGACAACTGCTTTGTGTATGCGGCAAAAGATCATCCGCTCGTGGCTATGTCGAAGAAAAAGCAAGAACAAGAGATAGACCATTTCCCCGCTTCCCACGCAGGCTTGAAGCACCATGAACAAGCCAGCGAACAAATATCCCATGTGAAATTGGCGGCTATCAGTTATTTTTATGACAGCCGTTTAGCCTTGATTTTATCAGGTCGTTATATTGGCTTTTTACCTGAGTTATACGCCAAACCATATGTGGACGCTGGGCAGATTGTCGCCGTTGCGACTCAGACACGCCACTACAACCTGGGGGTCGCCGTGACGACTAAAAAAACCGCCCAACCGAATAAACCGCGCGAATTGTTTATTAATCAAATTCGTAGTGTCTTCGATCTCGAACAGATAGACGAAGCACCTTACTGATCAGAGATCCCGTACGAATTAATGCTGTGGAGTGGCAAATAAATACCCATCAAAATTGGGAGCATCTGTATCAGATAGTTCAAACAAGGTTTGTTTCACGTTCTCTAAATGTTGCCACATAGCCTGTCTTGCACCCTCAGCATTGCGTTTTCTGAGTTGATCAAATACTTGCTGATGATCATCCAACCATTTGCCATGGTATGACGAATCTTTTATACGCTCATGTAGCTGTTGCCACATGGAGTTTTCATCCCGCATATCCCACAAGCGGGTAGCGGTATCCAGCAATAAGGTGTTTTGCGTTGCTTTGGCAATTAAAAGATGGAAATCTCGGTCTGCCGCATTGGCTTTTTCGACTGAGTTAAGCTCCGAGCTTTCTAAATCCAATGTTACCTGTAGTGCGTTCAAGTCTGCTTTGGTAATGGAGTGTGCGGCACAGGCTGCAATGGAGCTTTCCAGTACTTGTCTGGCTTGCAGTAACTCAAAGGGACCCACATCCGAGATTTTACTGCTTTGCTGGTTGGATATCTGGCTTTTTAAATAGCTGCCAGAGCCTTTTTTTACCTCAATTAGCTTTTCTATCTCCAGCATAATGAAGGCTTCCCTTACTAGGGTTCTGCTCACACCAAACAGTTCTGCGTAGATGCGCTCTGTCGGCAGTTTATCCCCTACTTTTAGTTTGGATTTTATGATTTCCAATTTTATTTTTTCGCCGATCTCTCTATAAAGTCGTTCTGCCATAGTACTGTCTTTTGTTTAGTTGTTTTGGTATGCCAATTTTCTAATTTTGTTAATAAAATCAATAAGACTACAAAATATCAAGGGCTTATTGATTATATTGGTATGCCAAATTTGAATTTTGGTCTTGTTTTTTGCTTTTTATTCCGTTAAGTTTAGTGCAATTTCTTATTTTGGTATACCAAAAAAAATAATCAGGTACCTTTTATGAAAATTTGTTCTGCAAAAGTGATTGTAACCTGCCCTGGTCGTAATCTGGTTACTATAAAAATTGAGACGGACGAGGGCGTATACGGAATCGGTGATGCTACGTTAAATGGCCGTGAAAAGTCCGTCGTTGCTTACCTTGAAGATCATGTCATTCCTACCCTTATTGGCAAAGATCCCCATCGTATAGAAGATATCTGGCAATACTTATATAGAGGCGCTTATTGGCGCCGTGGCCCTGTTGGGATGACATCTATCGCGGCTGTTGATGTGGCCTTATGGGACATTAAAGCCAAAGTGGCTGGTATGCCACTGTACCAACTACTCGGTGGGAAAAGTCGCGATAAAGTCATGGTGTATGGGCACGCGACAGGGCTAGATATTGATTCTTGTCTTGAAGAAGTCCAAAAGCATGTTGATAGAGGTTACAAAGCAGTACGAGTTCAATGCGGGATTCCTGGTATACCAACCACCTATGGTGTATCGAAAACCCCTGGTCAGCCATATGAACCAGCGGACTCTTCCTTACCTGCCGAACATGTTTGGTCGACTGAGAAATACCTAAATCACGTCCCTTCTTTATTTGCCGCCGTTCGCAAAGAATTTGGTGAGGATCTACATATTCTTCATGATGTTCATCATCGCCTGACGCCAATTCAAGCAGGCCGATTAGGTAAAGACGTCGAGCCTTATCACCTATTCTGGCTAGAAGACTGTACACCAGTAGAAAATCAGTCTTCTTATGAATGGATTCGTCAGCATACGACTACGCCATTGGCGATCGGCGAGGTATTTAACAGCCTGTCTGACTGTCAGGAGCTGATCCAAAGGCAATTGATCGATTATCTTCGAGCTACCATTAGTCACGCGGGTGGTATCACCAATGTGCGTCGTATTGCCGATTTTGCCGCTAATTTTCATGTCAAAACTGGTTTTCATGGTGCGACGGATTTGTCGCCGATCACGATGGGGGCCGCATTGCACTTTGATTCTTGGGTACCAAATTTTGGTATTCAAGAGCACATGCCCCACACAGAAGAAACCGATCTTGTATTTCCGCATGCCTATCAATTTAACGACGGCTTCTTTACGCCTGGGGAAGTGCCGGGCCACGGCGTTGATATTGATGAAGTGTTAGCAGCGAAATATCCCTATCAACCTGCTTATCTTCCGGTAAATCGCTTGGAAGATGGCACCATCTGGAATTGGTAACCGATTATGAAAGCTTTCCAAGTTGCAAACGTTAATGACTATGCTCTGATCGATATAGATAGACCTGTTGTTGAAGCGGGAGAAGTGTTAATCAAAACCTCTTTTGCTGGGATCTGTGGGTCTGATCTCCATATCATTCATGGACAGAACCCCTTTGTGCAGTTTCCTCGCATTACGGGTCATGAGTTTTCCGGTGTCGTAGCGGCGGTAGGAGACGGCGTTGACCATGTATCGGTTGGCGATCATGTCTGTGTCGATCCGGTTATTGGTTGCGGGAAATGTTATGCCTGTCGAGCTGGCCGTTCGAATGTGTGCGCTAACTTACAAGTATTTGGCGTGCACCGTAATGGTGGTTTTGGTGAGTTTACCAGTGCCCCTGCCAGCAATGTTATAAAGCTGCCTGACAATGTGAGCCTTGAACAGGCCGCATTAGTGGAGCCTTACTCTATTGCTGCGAATGTGCTCTCTCGTATGGCGCCCATTCCTGGGGATACCTTGCTGGTCTATGGTGCAGGAGTGATCGGTTTGACTATTGTGCAAGTGGCTAAGGCCATGGGCATTGAGCGCATTATTGTCACTGACATTGTTGAGGAGCGATTAGCCGCCGCCAAGTCCTTGGGCGCGACTGACACCATTAACAGCAAAGAGCAAAAGGTAGAGGACTGTATCCAAGAATGGATGAACGGAGAAGGTGTACCTTTGATTGCTGATGCGGCTTGCATCCCCGCCTTATTGCCTGAAATTCTACGCATTGCTTGCCCTGCTGGCCGTGTTGGCTTGTTAGGTTTTAGTGCGACGCCGAGTGATCTGGCACAAATTGAAGTGATTAAAAAAGAGCTAACCATTGTGGGCTCTCGTCTGAATAACAAACGTTTTCCTTATGTGCTGGAAATGATTTCAACTGGCCGTTTGGATCCACTCGCGCTTATTAGCCACCGCATCTCATTAGACAGTATCTCTGAAGGGATTCAGCTAATGGAAAACCACCCTGAACTGACTCGCAAAGTGCTTGTGGAGATGAGTAAATAAACCAATAAAATCTAATAATAAAAATGGAGCTACCGATGATCAGACCTATATTTAACGCCGTTTTAGTGTCTTCCGTTTTGCTAACTGGCTTTGCTCATGCAGCGGATTTCACATTGAAATTTGGCTACCCAGTTAATAACCAAAACATTTGGGGGAAAGCAGCGATTAAGTTCAAACAAGTCGCCGAGCAAGAATCACATGGGCGTATCAAAGTAAAACTTTACCCTAATGAGCAGTTGGGTAAAGAAATGGATGTGATCAATAGCATTCAACTGGGTACGGCGGATATGACCATCACCGGGGAATCCTTGCAAAACTGGGCACCTAAAGCCGCGTTACTGGCCGTTCCCTATGCTATTACCAGTTCTAAACAGATGAAACAGGTGGTCGATGGCGAAGTAGGTAAAGAAATTAAGCAACAAATTGAACAGCGTACTGGTCTTAAGCCGATTGCTTGGTTTGAACGTGGTCCTCGCTACCTTACCTCAAACCGCAAAATCATTGAACCGAGCGACTTAGATGGCTTGAAACTTCGAGTACCGAACGTACCTTTGTTTGTGAAGGTATGGCAAAAATTGGGGGCAAAACCAATACCTATGGCATTCAGCGAGGTGTTTACAGCACTTCAGCAACACACGATTGATGCGCAAGAAAACCCTCTGAGCTTGATTAACAGTGCGAGTTTTTATGAGGTGCAAAAATACGTCGACCTAACGGGCCATGTGCGTAGCTGGATCTATGTGGTTATTGGCCAAGATAAGTTTAACAGCATGCCGAAGGATCTGCAGGCGGTGGTGTTAGATGCGGCGAAAAAGATGCAAAACTACGAGCATAGTATGTTTGCCTCTGATGAAGCCAATTTAAGAAAGACCCTTGAAAAACATGGAATGATCTTTGTGAAATCGGATGTGGCAGCTTTTAAAGCCAAGGCGAAAGAAGCAGTAAAAGAGTCTTTAACACCTGAGCAACTTGCACTTTATAACAAAATCTAATCTCAAAAAGTGGTGTCCCTATTACCTGAGTAATGGGGGCTTTTTGTGAGGAAAGTGCTGTGACATTGTTGGTAATCATTCGACGTTGAGAATAAGGCTTATGAAGCTTGTGCAAGGGTTAAGGTGGCTGGTCAGAATAACGGATTGGGTTTTTGCAACCCTTGCTGTGTCTGCTTTATTGGGCATAGTGGTGGTCGTGATTATTCAAGTCGTATCACGTTTTATGCTTCCTTCCTCTCCTATTTGGACAGAAGAGCTGTCTCGCTATCTGTTTCTTTATCTAATTGTGTTTAGTTCGGGGTTGGTGATTCGACATAATCGCCATGTTCGTTTAGAGCTGTTCCATTGGGCGTTACCTCCTGCATGGCATAAAGCTTATCAGATTTTTTGCCATGTTCTGATCGGCGGTTTTGCCTATTATATTTTACCGTTTGCCTTGAAGTACGTGATGATAGGTCGCTGGCAAACCTCCCCTACTCTAGAAATCCCTATGTCGTGGATCTTTATGTCTGTGTACGTGTTTTTCTGTGTAACCGTCTTTTACAGTGTGGTCTGCGCACTATTTTTGCTGCTTGATCGCGATAACCAAGGAGCAGAGTCATAATGGATACATTCGTTCTTTTTGCTGTGTTCTTTTCTTTATTATTGATTGGTGTGCCCATCGTTTTTTGCTTGGGTATCTCTTCATTGAGTTACTTAATGCTGGCTGGGATTTCGCTGACCATCGTTCCTCAGCGTTTGTATGCGGGAATGGATTCCTTTGTATTGCTGTGTATTCCCGGTTTTATCCTTGCAGGGAATTTAATGAATGTGGGGAATATAACGGACTATATTATTCGCTTTAGTAATGCCTTGTTGGGCCATATTCGTGGTGGTTTAGGCTTGGCCAATGTGGGTGGTTCGATGATCTTTGGTGGTATCTCTGGAACTGCCGTGGCAGATACTGCCAGTATTGGTGCCGTGATGATTCCGGGGATGACACGCAGCGGTTATGACAAATCCTTCGCGGCGGCTGTAACGGCGGCTTCCTCGACGGTTGGACCGATCATTCCTCCTAGTGTGCCAATGATCATTGTTGGTTCTTTAAGCGGTATATCGGTTGGCAAAATGTTTCTCGCAGGTGTTGTTCCTGGCTTTTTATTGGGGCTTGCGATGATGATAACGGCCTACATTATCGCCGTGAAACGTCAGTACCCCCGTGAGAAAAAAGCGACCTTTCGTGAGGTTCTGTCGGTTGGTAAAGGAGCTTTTTGGGCCCTATTGATGACCTTTATCATCCTCTATGGGATTATCGGTGGACTTTTTACGCCAACCGAAGCCTCGATCATGGCCAGTTTGTATGCCTTTGTCGTTGGTATGTTTGTTTATAAGGGCATTACTTGGAAAAATCTGCCTAAGTTGCTTGTGGATACGGCTATGAGCTCGGCAAGCTTGTTGCTTTTAGTTGGCATGGCCAATTTGTTTGGCTGGATTTTGACCAGTGAGCAGCTTCCACAAATGTTGGCCAATGCCATCTTTGATATCAGCAAAAACCCTTATGTCGTTATTCTCATTATCAATATTGTGCTGCTGATAGTGGGCGGCTTTATGGAAACCATTGCAGCGTTGATCATTCTCTTTCCTGCCTTGTTAAAAGTTGCGGAAGGGGTTGGAATGGACCCTATTCACTTCGGTGTGATGGCCGTACTGAACTTGATTATTGGCCTGACGACGCCACCCGTTGGTGTGTGTCTCTTTGTTGCCGCTGGCATTGGTGAATTGCCCATGACCAAAGTGGTGAAAGCCATTTGGCCTTTTCTAATCTGTAACCTAATTGTTTTACTGCTTGTGTCTTATATCCCTGCAGTGTCTTTATGGTTGCCGTCACTCATTCATTAAGAGCGCTTTTACTATGCAAATTAATACGATTCCGAGTTCTCTTGATCCATCAAAACATCAAGTAGGCATTGTCCATATTGGGCTTGGGGCATTTCATCGTGCCCATCAAGCGGTGTATGGAGAGCAAGTATTGGCATTACACGGTGGTGATTGGATGATTGCCAGTGCGAATATTCGCTCCAATTATCAGCTGGTGGAGCAACTGAACAAAGCGAATAATCAATACCAAGTGATTGAATACGCTGACAGCCAACATCTTACCATCCGTTCCATTAAAGCGATAAAACAGACGCTGTTTAGTGGCACGAAGGAAGGCGGCCTCGACCTGATCAATACTCTGGTGGCACCGCATATCAAGATAGTGACGTTAACGGTGACGGAAAAAGGCTACTACTTAGCACCGTCAACTGGAGCATTGCTAGTGGACAACCCGGATATTCAGCATGATATTGCTTCACCCGATACCCCAAAAACCGCTTTAGGCTTTATCGTGGTGGCGTTAAAGCTACGTCGTGAGAAAGGTATGCCGCCGTTTACCGTCTTATCTTGCGATAATATGCCCCATAACGGTAAGCGAACCAAAAATGCGGTGGTGGCCTTGGCGCATGCTCAGAATCCAGCCTTAGCGCAATGGATTGAGAGCCATGTGGCGTTTCCAAGTTCGATGGTCGATCGCATTGTGCCAGCGGTCACCCCAGAAGACTTAGCCGACATTGAACGGGACACTGGCATTAGCGAACCAACAGTAGTGAAGTGTGAGCAATTTAGCCAATGGGTAGTAGAAGACCATTTTCCTGCTGGCCGACCTAAATGGGAAGACGTTGGTGTAGAAATGGTCGATGATGTTGCCCAGTATGAAATGATGAAGTTACGCATGCTCAACGGTAGCCATTCATTGCTGGCTTATCTTGGCTCTCTAGCTGGCTATAAAACCGTGGCACAAGCTATGCAGGACGAGGCGATTGGTCGCTTGCTTGAGGGCTTTATGCTTAAGGAAGTGGCGCCGACGCTGTCCGGTTTCCCTGAATCTATGTTGACTGATTATTATCAGCGGCTAATTGCTCGTTTCAAAAATGACAGTCTGCAACATCAGCTAATTCAAATCGCGATGGATGGCAGTCAAAAGCTGCCTCAGCGCTGGTTAGGCACGCTTGTCGAACAGCGGGGGTTATTCCATAAAACCCCCGCCATCGAGCTTGGCATTGCTGGTTGGATGGCATTTATCTACTTAGCGGAAAAAGCTCAACGATCCATTAATGATCCGTTAGAAAGTGACCTATTTAACATTATGAAACAGCCCAACGCTACCGCATCTGAGTTAGTGACTGCGTGCTTATCGCGTGACGATATTTTTCCAGTTGAGATTCGTTCCGATAGCGACTGTGTGAGTCGAATGGTTCATTATTTTAGCGCACTGATCAACAAAACGCGTGTTCAAGAACTTATCCATTCAAGCTATTAAAAGTATTTGACTAATTGCTGGAATGTCTCAATAAAAACAAGAGAGTTTACTATGGAACATACATGGCGCTGGTTTGGGGAGCAGGATCCCATCTCATTACAGGATATTCGACAAGCGGGTGTAACGGGCATTGTCACTGCATTGCACCATATTCCTAATGGGGAAGTGTGGCCTACTGAGGCTATCCAAAAGGTTAAAAACACGATTGAGCAGGCCGGCATGCGCTGGTCTGTGGTTGAAAGTATTCCTGTGCATGAGGATATTAAACAACGCACTGGTCATTACCAAACCTACATTCAGAATTATGCCCAGAGTGTTCAAAACTTGGCGGAGTGTGGTGTAACCACGGTGTGCTATAACTTTATGCCCGTCTTGGATTGGACACGTACTGATTTAACCTATTCCCTACCAGATGGCTCCCGCGCGCTGCGTTTTGATCAAACTGCTTTTGCCGCGTTTGACCTATTTATCTTGCAGCGATCTGGTAGTGAAAACACCTATACGGACGTGGAAATACACGCCGCCAAGCAGTATGTTGAGCAATTAACGCAAGAGCAAAAGGACGTTTTAATTGGCACTATCCTAGCGGGCTTACCTGGGGCAGAAGAAAGCTATACTTTGGACAACTTCCGCGAGGCCTTAGCCGCTTACGATGGCATTGATAAAGCCACATTAAGAGAAAATTTTGGCCTCTTTTTAGATGAGATTGTCCCCATTGCCGAACGCTGTGGTGTGCATTTGGCGGTTCATCCGGATGACCCACCGCGCCCTTTGTTTGGGTTGCCGCGCATTGTGTCGACAAAAGACGATATTGAATGGTTGATTCAACGGGTGCCTTCCATGACCAATGGTTTAACCTTTTGCACTGGGTCTTATGGCGTCCGTGAAGATAATGCATTATGTGATATGGCCACCAGTTTCGCTGAGCGGATTTACTTTACCCACCTACGTTCCACGCAACGAGAAGACACTTGGGGCAGCTTCCATGAAGCGGCCCATTTAGAAGGCAACGCTGATATTGCGGATGTGATGCTGGTGTTGTTAAAAGAGGAGCAACGTCGTCGATCATTGGGATTGCATCACCCTATTCCCTTACGCCCTGACCACGGCCATCAAATCATGGACGATTTACGTCGAGAATCGAAGCCTGGGTATTCTGCGCTAGGTCGAATGAAGGGCTTGGCAGAAATTCGCGGTGTGGAGTTCGCGTTAAAGCGATATGTTTTGCAAGAGGAAAACACACAATGACACATTGTTCTGTGGTCTGCATTGGTGAATGCATGGTGGAACTGATGGCATCGGATCAGCCTGACCAATTAAAAAAAGGCTTCGCTGGGGACACTTTCAATACAGCTTACTATTTGAAGCATATTTTAGGTACAGGTGAACGTGTTAGTTATATGACCGCTGTTGGTAAGGATGCGTTGAGTCAGGAACTTGTGCAAACCTTAGAAAACGCGGGCCTTGATACACAATACATCCGTCAGATGGATGATCGCACTGTGGGGCTTTATTTAGTCGAAAACGATGTCCACGGGGAGCGCTATTTTACCTATTGGCGTTCACAATCGGCGGCGAAAAGCCTGTTCCAAGGGCAAGAGGGTCATCGTTTGTTGGCGTCGTTAGAATCCTTCTCAACGGTTTATCTATCGGGTATTTCGTTGGCGATCTTACCGCCTAATGATCGAGCGTTGTTAATCGATACGTTGAAAGAACAGGGTCGTCAGGTGATTTTTGATCCGAATTATCGCCCCGCTTTATGGGAATCAAAACGCGACGCATTAGCAAGCTTCCAAGCCCTAGCGAAAACGGGAGCGATTGTCATCACGACCCTAGAAGACGAAGAGGCACTGCAGGACCTAAATAGCGCCGATACGGTGACGGCTTTCTGGTTAGCACAGGGAGCTGGTGATGTGATTGTCAAAATGGGGGCAAAAGGTTGCTTTATTGCGTCAGAGAAAACGCTCGTGCCTGCCCTATCAGGTATTACACCGATTGATACCACTGGTGCTGGAGATTCATTCAATGGTGGCTATATCGCAGGGCTTCTTCAGGGGGCTAACCCTAAAGAAGCGGCTATCAAGGCACATACTTTAGCGGCGCAAGTGATCCAGCAGCGTGGTGCGATTATTCCGTTAGATTTATTCACTGACTAAACTGCATTAGGGCCAAGGCAGAGCTTGATGGGGTTGATCTGCCGAGGGCTTTTTATTTTTTCGTTCGGTTTCTAGGAGTGTCCAATCAACAAAGGCTTCAATGCGTGCTTTTTTCGGGGAGCTTTTTGCGTAGGTGGCGTAGAATTCTATTGGTTGATTAATGGCTTTAGGAAAGGCCTCTACCAATGTCCCTTCTTGTAATTCTTCTTCCACCAAAAAGCGTGGGCATAGGAACACTCCGTGCCCTGCTTTCACTGCGCTGATGCCCATGTACCAAGAGTTCACTTCGGCCCAAGGAATATTGCCTGTACGTATCGGACAGATTGACTGCTCAGCAAACCACACCTTCCATTGATAGGCTGGATCATCAACTTGAATCATCCAGCATTTCAATAGATCTGACGCATGATAAAAACCAATTCGAGCTTCTAATAAGGGCGAGCAAATAGGAATTACCTCAGAAGATAATAAGCGTTGTTGAACAATGTCTTCTTTGTCGTTGGTTAGCTTGTTATCAATAATGACGTCTATTTTACCGGAGTGAATGTCTTCTCGTTCATCGGATGAAAAAAGCTTTACTGTAATTTCTTGGTGCAGGTCCGAGAAACGCCACAATCTGGGCATCAACCATAAGGATACGAAACTCTGTAACCCCGATACTTCCAGGACCCCTTCTAAGGGTTCGAGCTTGACACTGTCTAAGCCTTTTTGAATATGATCAAACGCTTGAGTCAGGTGGGATGACAAGTGTTGCCCTTGGCGCGTTAAGCGCATTTCCCGGCCATGACGATAAAACAAAGGTACCCCTAAATAGTCTTCCAATAAGCGAATTTGTTGGCTGACGGCGGCTTGGGAAACGTGGAGTTGCTGGGCTGCCTTGGTGTAACTCAAGGTTTGGCTGGCAATACAGAAATAATGTGTGGCTTTAAGGTGGGAGACTCGTGTGTTCATGGGTGGCGTCCATGTGGGGTGGTCGAAAACAGCGTTATATAAGATTTTCTAATGTATATCGTAAGAATACAACGTTCGTTTTTTATGCATTTCTTTTTAATAATACAAGCCTACAGACAAGGAGAGAAGGCTATGTGGACATTATTGTTATGGTTAAACCAAAAAATAATCAAATGGTATAAAGACCAAAAGAAAAAAAGAAAAGATAAGGAAATCTATCGTAAAGAGCAGAATATACAGCAGTCATCCCGTCATCTCCCGGATTTTGTTAAACGAGATATGGGGTTACCTCCTTATAATTCGAATCGTCACGACCTTCCCTAAGAGCTTCTCAACTCCTATTCAAGCCGCTGCAGCGAATCCAGCGACTTGATAGAGGGTGATATAGCTGTATCCGTTCTTCAGAACGTTCGGCTATTTGTTCCTACTCGCTATAGATTAGAGATGACGCATGGCCGACTTATCAATCAAGATAGAGAGTTCGCTTCCCACATCAAATAGTCGTTCCGCGTGACGATTGAGTAGATCGACAGTGAGTTCAACATTATTGGCGATCAGTTGATAACGGATGATGGAGCCCAGTAATTGGTGACTTTTGACGGTGGCGGCAATTTTCTCTGAAAATCGCTCATCGTATTGTCGGTTATCCTCAAAGACATAAATCGACTCAGGGCGAATCGCGAGCGAACCTTGATAGGCTTCTTTAAACAGTTGTTGCGCTTGATCGGCATCCAGCACGTTATATTGCCCCATAAAGCGAGCAGTAAAGTCGGAGCTTGGTTCGATATAGAGCTTTTCCGGTGGGTCACATTGTATGATTTTACCTTCGTTCATCAAAGCAATACGGTCCGACATGGTCAAGGCTTCTTCTTGATCGTGGGTGACGAAGACCGTTGTGAGTTTTAACTCCCTTTGAATGGCACAGATTTGCTGGCGTAAATGCTTGCGAATACGCGCATCAAGTGCCGATAGGGGCTCATCTAGTAAGAGCATTTTGGGGCGTACCACTAAGCTGCGGGCTAACGCTACCCGTTGGCGCTGACCGCCTGATAAAGAATGAGGATAACGCTCGGCAAACTCTCCTAGCTCAACCAGTGCGAGGATGTCATCGACACGCTGTTTGATTTGCTTAGTATCCAGCTTTTGAATGCGTAAACCGAAGGCGACATTTTCTCTTACCGTGAGGTTGGGAAACAGCGCGTAGCTTTGGAACACCATGCCAATATCTCGTTTTTGTGGAGCAAGGTGAGTGATGTCCCGTTCTCCTAATTGTATGGTTCCGTTGTCGACTTGGGTGAGTCCTGCCAAACAGCGTAATAGTGTGGATTTACCACAGCCAGAGGGGCCTAATAGCGTGAAAAACTCGCCGTCTTGAATGGTTAAATTAATATCAGAGAAGACCGTTTTTTCAGTAAAGCGTTTTGTTAACTGGGAAATGGCAACTGAATTCATGGATGACGTCCTAACGGTTAAATCGAGTGGCTAGCAGTGTCAGTATCAAGGTGATGGAGAAATAGGAAATCACCAATGCTGAAGTAAAATGGCTGCTGTTTTGCTGCATGTTGTAGAGATAGACCTGTAATGTCTCAAAATTGGCGCCAGCCAGCAGGTTAGCAAAGACAAACTCACCAATTAGGAAAGAGAAGGACAGAAATAAAGACGCCATCAAGCCTTTACGAATGTTGGGTAAAATCAATTTAAAAAAAGCTTGAGTACTGCTGGCGCCTAACAAGCGTGCGGCATCCATAAGGTCATGTACGTTTAGGGCGCGTAGGTTGTTGTTCACGGCACGGTAGATAAAAGGTAGTGCAATGCCCACATAACAACCGACGAGAATCCAAGGAGTACCCGTTAACAGTAATGGGTAATCAGAATAAAGCTGCAACAAGCCAACGGATGACACCACCGGGGGGATGGCAAATGGCAGCAGAGTTAAAATGTTCAGCCCAGTATCGAGTTTAGGATAGTAGTAAAACACCACAAACACGCAAGGAACTATTAACACGGCACTGAGAATCAGCGTGCCAACGGCCAGTGCCATGGAATGATAGAGTGCCGTGAGAAAGCGTGGATCCGTCCAAAGCTGAATGTACCATTTAAAAGTAAAACCAGAGGGCAAAATGGTGGCACCCCATTGATCACATAGGGAATAGACTAAGGTGGCGAGCAACGGAATGAGCAACAGAAAATAGATAAAACAGGTAACCGAATAGTGATAAGCCATCGCACGTTTAGTAGACATGATAGCTCCTTTTAACGAGCCATTGATTAACACAAGTAATAAGAATTAACAGGGACATCAAGATGACCGAAATCGCAGCGGCGAGATTGGGTTGCAGAAATAAATCCCCTGCGACCAAGTTAGCAATACGCACCGTAACCAAATTGTAGTTACCTGAGGTCAGGGTATAAGCCGTTGCATAGGTACCTAAGCCATTGGCCAGCAAAATAATAAAGGTGCCTAATAACGCAGGGCTAAGAACTGGTAGTGCAATATGTTGCCAATAATAGCGGTGAGAAGCGCCTAATAAACTGGCTGCCTCCTCCCAATCAACTTTTAAGGCATCAAACGCGGGATAGAGTAACAACATGGCAAGCGGAATCTGAAAATAGGTATAGACGACGGACAAGCCTTGGGTACCATACAGATCAAAACTGTTTATCCATCCCCATTTGCGCAGAATCAAGGTGATTGCCCCGTTAAAGCCCAAGACAATAATGAAAGCAAACGCCAGCGGCACACCCGCGAAGTTACTGGTCATATTGGTAAAGGCAATCATGATATTGCGTATTTTTCCCTGCATATGGCGGAGCGAGGCACAGCCTATGGTCGCGATAAGCAAACCCGCCACTGCAGAAAAAATCGATACCAAAAAGCTATGGGTAAAGGCCTGCCGGTAGAATGGCGAACTCACCACTTGCTGATAATTGGCCAGCGACCAATGGCCATCGTTATTGATGAAACTGTTGATAACAACCCACACCAAAGGGGCCAGTTGAAACAGACCGAGGATGATGAAAAAAGGAATGAACACCAAAAACGGACGACATAATCGATTGTTCACGGGACGTCCTTAAGCATGGTTCGGCAGTTCGGCTTGTCATGAGGTAGCTTGAGAATATCGGCGACCAAGCCACACAATTGCGTCTGTTTAGGGCTGGCAAACTTATCATGGCTAAACACCTCCCCCATTACAAACAAGGGCACTTGGCGTTCTTCTGGCAGGACACCGCCATGGCTAAAATCGTTATTCATACCATGATCGGCGGTGATGACGATCTGATAGCCCTGCTCTAACCAGCTGGGTAGCCAGTTTGACAAGATGCCATCCGTCATACGCGCTTGATTGCGATATTGCTTGGAATCAAAAGCGAACTTGTGGCCTGCATCGTCAATGTTCATCGGGTGGATCAGGAGTAAATCTGGGTTATAAGTACGGCGCAGATACTCGGCGTCCAAAAATAAGTGATCATCTGGATAATGATCTTTGTGATAAAACATCCCGTACTGGATCGGCAGCGCAGGTGCACACGTGATGCGATCTCTTACGGGATCATAAGGGGCATTATTATAGAGTTCACTGACCCAATGATAGGCCGCTGCTGCGGTGGTTTTCCCCTGTGAACGGGCCAGATCGAATAAGCTGGTCTGATTACTAAGGCGAACCACTTGATTGTGCAGCACGCCACTTTCAACCGGTGTGGCTCCTGTTAATAGGCACTCGTAGAGGGGGCGTGAAATCCCTGGCAGCTCACAGGCAATGGTATAGTGAGTGGCGATATTGGCTTCGGTCAAAGCAAGTAGGTAGCCCATGTGCTCACGGGCTACCAGATCACTTAAACCGTCCAGTACAATATATATGACGCGTCTGGACATACTAACCTCAGTGTTGGTAAATCATAACTTGGCTTTGCCACTCTTGTGGTAAACGGCTAGAGACATAGCGCCATGCTTTGAAATCACGAATGGGGTGGGCATTTTTATACTCAGAGTTAGGCAACAGCTTATTCTTCGCATCCGCTGGTAGCTTGACATCGGTACGGATGGGTCGAGCATAGCCACGGGCTAGGTTAATTTGCCCAGCATCTGAGAAGATATATTCCCGTGTTAATTTTGCTGCCCATGGATGGGGAGCGTATTTGTTAATGATAGAAACATAGCCTGAGGTCACCGAACCATCAGAAGGAATCAACACAGTAAATTTGCTGCGATCAATTTTGTCGCGGTAATTCAAGGCGTTAAAATCCCACATGACGCCCACTTCTACTTCGCCTTTTTCCAAATTGGCAAGGCTTGGTTCACTCGGTGATAGACGACCTTGTTTTGCTAATTCTGCGAAGAATTTTAAGGCGGGTTCGATGTTTCTTTCACTGCCTCCATTCGCGTAGGCACAGGCTAGGATGGCGTTATTGGCTTGTGCTGCCGAACCCACATCCCCAAGGGAAACACGGTAGTGGCCTTTTAATAGATCATGCCAACTATGGGGAATGTTTTTGACTAATTTGTTATTAATAATGAAGGCAATCGTACCTGTGTACCCCATTGCCCAATAACCGTCGGGATCTTTCGCCCAGTTTGGAATATCGTTCCAAGTGGTGGGTTTATAAGGCAGCAGAATGTTTTTCTGCTTGGCAATTTTGGCAAAGCCAAAACCAATGTCACCAATATCTGCCGTTGCATGGTTTTTTTCAGAGGCAAAACGCGCGATTTCTTGTGCTGAACTCATGTCAGTATCTTGATGTTGGATACCATATTTAGTTTTTAAGTCTTGCCACGTTTCTTTCCAGTTAGCCCAGCTATCAGGCATCCCCACACTGACTACCTCGCCTTCTTGCTGGGCTTTTTTTATCAATTCGGCTGGAATGGACGATGAGGCAAAGGTTAGTTGGCTACTGAGCACAGCAATAGCGCTGGCGGCAAACATCAGCTTTTTCATAAGCGTTTTGATCTCCAAATGGCGTAAGAGTAGTAAGGAATAGACGAACAATGTAATAAAATGTAAGTGACAGAATGAAGTCACGACGGTGAAACATTGATGACAGAGCAAAAAGTCGTGACTTATAAGGACACACTTAGTCCTAGAAATTCGCACAAATAGATGAGCTCATTCTATTTGTACGTTATTGATGGAGTGAGCATTATGTCGAGCATAAAAAAACGCTGCTCCGATGGTTCAGAACAGCGTTTTGAAGGGTGATCTTATGGGTTGTTAAACCAGCTCTTTAAAGCAGCGTTTGAAGATTTCCATGCCTTCGTCAATGATGCTGGTTTCAATCGTTAACGCTGGTAGGAAGCGAATCACGTTACCGCGAATACCACAAGAAAGCAGTATCAAACCGTTTTCTCCTGCTTTAGCAGAGAGTTTTTTAGCAAGCTCAGGGTAAGGTTTGTTCACATCCCCATCTTGTACGAATTCCACGGCGATCATGGCACCAACATGACGAACGTCGCCGATGATTTGTGGATATTCTGCTTGCAGAGCGGTTAGATGCTCTGCAAAGTGTGCTCCGATTTGTTTTGCGCGGTCACAGAGGTTTTCTTCTTCGATTGCTTCAAATACGGCAAGACCTGCGGCACAACCCACAGGAGAACCACCGTATGTACCGCCTAGGCCGCCAGGGATCGGTGCATCCATAATGTCTGCTTTACCGACAACGGCCGCCAGTGGGAAGCCACCTGCGATGCCTTTTGCAGTAGTCATAAGGTCAGCTTCGATGCCTGCTTGTTCGTGGCAGAACATGGTACCAGTACGGGCAAAGCCTGCTTGAATTTCATCAAGGATCAGCAAAATACCGTGGTCATCACACAGCTTACGTAGTGATTGTAGGAAACTGGCTGATGCTGGGTAGAAGCCCCCTTCACCTTGTACAGGCTCGATGATAATCGCCGCCACTCGAGAAGGTTCAATATCGCATGTAAAGCGCATTTGAAGGTCAGCAAGTGCTTGCTCTTCAGTAATGCCCAAATACTCATTTGGGAAAGGAATATGGTAAATATCGCTTGGGAAAGGACCAAAACCAATTTTATATGGGTTGACCTTGCCTGTTAATCCCATGGTCATGTTAGTACGACCATGGAAGCCACCGTTGAACGCAATGATGCCAGGACGCCCTGTATAAGCACGAGCGATTTTCACGCAGTTCTCGACCGCTTCGGCACCAGTGGTAACGAAGATGGATTTTTTCGGTGTATTACCAGGTGCCGCTGCATTGAGTTTTTCGGCCAAGGCAACTGCGGATTCATACGGGCTGACCATCACACAAGTGTGGGTGAAGCGTTCTAGCTGGGCTTGGACCGCAGCTTTCACTTTCGGGTGATTGTGGCCTGTGTTTACTACCGCAATACCTGCGCCGAAATCAATATGGCGTTTGCCTTCTACGTCCCAGATTTCTGCGTTTAAAGCTCGGTCAACATACAAAGGGGCCATGTTGCCTTGACCACGAGCAATCGCACTTTCTTTGCGTTTTTGTAAATCTGCGTTTTTCATTTTGTCTTCACCTTTAGAGCATGCTCTACGTTATGTACATAAAGCGGTAGCGTCATCGCACCGCTTGTTCTTAATTGAGATACAAGTGAGTTGAGATAAGCCTAGTTGAGTTAAGGAATCCCTTACGCCAAGCCGCCCATGCACAAGTATTTGATTTCAACGTATTCGTCGATACCGTATTGGGACCCTTCGCGGCCACTACCGGACTCTTTAACCCCACCAAATGGCGCTACTTCCGTCGAGATAATGCCTTCGTTGATGCCAACCATGCCGTATTCCAAAGCTTCAGACACACGCCAAATACGACCGATATTTTGAGAATAGAAGTAAGATGCCAAGCCAAATGGGGTATTGTTTGCCATGGCAACGGCTTCTTCTTCGGTTTTAAATTTAAACAATGGTGCCACTGGACCAAAGATCTCATTGGAGAAGATGTCCATGTCTTCGGTTACGTCAGTTAAAATGGTGGGCTCAAAGAACTGTGTACCGATCGTGCTGGCTTTTGAACCGCCAATCAGCGTTTTTGCGCCTTTTTCAATGGCGTTACTGACTAAGGCTTCCACTTTTTCAATGGCAGCGGCGTTGATCAAAGGACCAATATTCACGCCCTCGCCAAAACCATCTCCAGTTTTAAAGCTAGCAACACGTTTGGCCAGTTTGTCGGCAAACGCCTCGTACACGCCTTCTTGCACCAAGATGCGGTTGGCACAAACGCAGGTTTGTCCGGCGTTACGGTATTTAGAGGCAATGGCTCCTTCTACCGCTGCATCCAGATCGGCATCGTCAAAGACGATAAAAGGCGCGTTACCACCCAATTCCATTGAAGTACGCTTCACCGTTTGAGCGCACTGAGATAACAGCAATTTGCCAACAGGGGTTGAGCCTGTGAAAGACAATTTCCGCACCGTAGGATGGCTTGTTAAGACACCACCGATGGCTTTCGCATCTTTGCCGACCACCACATTTAATACACCAGCGGGGATGCCTGCTTGATGGGCCAGTTCCGCTAGCGCCAAAGCGCACAGAGGTGTTTCGTCAGAAGGTTTAATGACAATGGTACAACCAGCCGCCAACGCTGGGCCGGCTTTACGGGTGATCATGGCGATGGGGAAGTTCCAAGGCGTAATCGCCGCGACCACACCAATGCCTTGCTTAATGGTTAAAACACGCTTGTCTTTGGCATAGGTGGGAATCACATCACCATTTAAACGGCGCGCTTCATCAGCAAACCAATCAATAAAAGAGGCACCATACGCCACTTCTCCTTTTGCTTCCGCTAAGGGTTTTCCCTGCTCTAAGGTCATCAGTTTGGCGAGGTCATCTTGGTTGTCTAGAATCAGTTGGTTCCAGCGACGCAATAGTGTGGCGCGTTCCTTTGCAGTAAGTGCTTGCCAACCTTTCAATGCTTTATTGGCCGCTTCTACTGCAGCATTTGTTTCATCGGCACCTAGGTCGGCAACATCGATAAGATGCTGACCATTTGATGGATTGGTAATTGCAAAGGTATTGCCTGATTGTGCGGCAACCCACTCGCCATTGATGTAGGAATGGCTTTTAAGCAATGAAGCTTGGGTTAACTCTACTTGCATCATGAACTCCAAATTTGGTCACATGCTGGTGGTTTTACTGAGTACTAGAACTCAATCGCATGTTTCGATAGTAGGTAAAGGCAAGAAGAGAAAAAAGGGCAAGCTATCAATTCAATGTTTGATGTGTTTCAAACAATGAGCCTATTCGAGCAAGGTGACTTAACTGACTCACTTAAAGAAAGAGGAGATGAAAAACCGAGTACTCTTATCTTCTCATTTGAAATTGATTGTCATTCTCTTTGTTATTATGATGTGAGCTACCGAAAACAGCCGTTCTAAAATCGGAAGTGGCCATAAAATAAGAGTAGCAAACATGTTGTTTCGTCGTTGCCTGTCTTTCTTTACCTTGTTAAGCATTGGTTTTGCTTTGCCTGTATGGGCTGAGCGAAGCGTACAAGACGAACGGGGGACTTTTACCATTCAAGGCACACCTAAGCGTATCGTGGTATTGGAATTTTCTTTTGTGGATGCCCTCGTCAATGTAGGGCTTTCGCCTGTGGGGATTGCGGATGATAACCACCCGGATGATTTGCTACCCCGAGTCAGGAACCATCTAAAACCTTGGGTTTCTCTTGGTATGCGTTCTCAACCCAGTTTGGAAGAAATCGCTGCGTTAAAGCCGGACTTGATCATTGCCGATTCTGAACGGCATGCCTCTATTTACGACAGTCTTAGTAACATTGCTCCGACTTTATTACTAAAAAGCCGTGGGGAAAGCTACCAAGAAAACTTAGAATCAGCTGAAAAAATTGGCATAGTCGTCAATAAGCGCCAGGAAATGCAGCAAAGTCTCCATAAGCATGAAGCACTTATGGATACATATCGAGAAATATTTAAAAAAATGGGTACAATTGGAACGGTGCAATTTGCCATTGCTAGCTCCCGAGGCGTATGGCTGCATGGTCCAACCTCATATGCTGGCGGCGTACTAAAAAAACTAGGTATTACCAGTGCCATCGACGATGAAACGCGTTCTCCTTACTTACCAGCAAGCCTAGAACTGTTACTAAAAATCAATCCTGAGTGGTTGTTGGTCGGTGCTTATGGGGATCACACGGTGTTAGATGACTGGCGCAGTCAACCATTATACGCTTTGCTCAAAGCGGTGAAGCATCATCATGTTATTGCTGTTTCACCTCAAATATGGTCATTGAATCGAGGCATCTTCGCCGCTGAAAGCATTGCTCAGAATTTGCAAGAGATCCTTCAAAACAACCACTAAATTCGACTAACCACTATTCGCTTAGCATGGGTATTGTGCCCTTATTTGTTCGCTTTCATTTGGGAATAATAAGGGCGCAAGTTTGTTATGGTGACGGATGATTAAAAAAGTAAAAGCTTGGCTCAGGATGCATTAAGAAAGCTTGATGAGAAATGTTCCAAGCGTAAGCACCGGCTAATGTGAAAACAACGTAATCGCCGATTTTTAACTCTTGTACAAGCTGTTGCCTAGCGAGAATGTCTTTTGGCGTACAGAGCTGCCCAACAATGCTAATCCGCTCGTTCACCAGTGAGTTATTGATAGCATGCTCTGCGTGTGTGCTGTCGGTTGCCTTCTGGTGAGGGACAACAATGAATGGGTGATCATGCCCTTGTGCGGCTGGGGTTCGAAAGTGATGAGTACCGCCCCGACATATAGCGAAGTACTCGCCTAAGTTCTTTTTAATATCAATAACTTCCATTGCATAATAACCACAAGGAGCGCTAATAAAGCGGCCACACTCAAAACGCAATGGTACGCTTTCCATTCCCTCGTTAACAATTAAGTGCTGCAGTTGCTGGCAAAAGGTAGGCCAATCAAAGTCTTTTCCTGGCTCAAGGTAGTTGATTCCCATACCACCACCTAGATTGATACCCATCGCATCCAGTTGGTAGACAGCTTGCCATTGTTTCACTTTATTAAAGTAACCTTGTATCAAGGCAATGTGACGCTCTGTCTCCAATTGATGCGACATTAAATGAAAATGGAAGCCGTTTAGACGAATGCGATCTGTGCGTTTGATAAGCGTCAGGGCATCGTTTAGATCTTCCTCGTCTAAGCCGAAAGGTGTAGGTTTGCCACCCATGGCCAATTTACTCAAGGTGATGTCGCCAATATCAATGTTCATCCGCAGATAGACTGGAGCGACCAGATCTAGAGCATTTGCGAGTGCTTCAAGCCGTTTTAGCTCCGTAATGCTTTCCACATGGATGGCATCGACATTGTGTTCAAGGGCGGTTTTCAGTTCGCTATTAAGCTTGCCAGGTCCGCCAAAGATCAAAGGCTTGTGTGTATTTTGTTGTGCTAAATGCATTAACTCGCCACCTGAGGCGGCTTCGAAGCCTGCGACAAAAGGTGCGAGTGTCGTCAGTATTTCTGGCATGGGATTCGCCTTGGCAGCGTAAAACAAAGATACATTAGGCGGCAGTGTCGCCACCATTTCTTGGATGCGTGTGCTGAGTGAGCCCAAGTCATATAAATAAGCACACAGCGGATCATCTGGCTGCTGAGTTGCGAGTCGATGGATGTGGGATTCCAGGTTAGAAGAAATAGAATAGCTCGTCATGGTGCAACACTGCCTCTTGTCTCTGCTCGTTGGTGACGCCAAGGGGAAAGAATTTGGGTGTAGTCTGATTCTCTATCCGCTTTTTTCATTAAGCGTGTAGTGAAGTTGTTCTTGCTGGGGAGGCTGCCACCCGAAATTAGGGCATTGATTTCTGGTTGCTCTCCATTGATGGTTTGCCATTTTTTTAGCTGATTGAGAAGTTCTTCCCACAACAGCATCTCAAGCGCATTGTCACCATCGGCGAGATGGAAAATGGCTTCGCTGAGGTTATTGATGAGTGTGCAATAGCCAATACGGCGCCATCCAGCCTCTCGAGAGTAATAGACAGATTGCTGTGCTCGCTCAGATAATGATGACAGTTTTTCCATGGGCCAATAATTCGGTAATAATTTAGTCCCTTCTAGGTCACGAACATAGACACAGCAAGGCAAACCTTCATCAAAACCGATCAAGGTGTTCTGTAAGTGAGGCTCAAACGCTACTCCGTGTTTGAAAAAGTAGTTAAATACGCCGGGTAATAAACAGGTGGTATAGCGTTCAAACCAGAGACGAGCAATGCCTTGATAAGGCTGGTTAGCTTGCTGTGCTTTTTCTTTAATACGCTTGCTGATTTGACTGTTACCCTGTTTATCGTAGGTAAATAGAGCCGCAGCAAGGGTGGGTTCAACAATGTCGATCTCATCTGAATGGAAATTCTCGCGGTATAAAATACCAAAGGATTCTTTTGCTTGGATGACGTAGTTATCTTGTTCTGGCGACGCAAGCGAGGAGAGGTCGAGAGTGGTGGCGAAAGGTTCCACCATGACTTTAAACAGCGGATTGCAAAGCTGTTCTTTATCTCGAATGGGTTTGAGTATCTGAGTCAATTGCACGGCACTGTCTAACTCATACCAAGCATTTTTACGGATGCAATTGGTTAGCCGCACATTGATGGAAAACTTGGTAAACCAAGGAAGCTTGGGATGGTAAAGGGTTCTGACGGATGAGGTGGGAAGGAGCGTTTTACCTCCCTGCCCCAATACAATAATATGTTCACTCTCAATGGCTTGCTTAACTAATGGGTTTTTTAGCAGAGTATGCGCTTCCCAAGGATGGCATGGGTACAGAAGGTAACCATCGGCGGTATTATGACCGTGTTGATACTGTGGAGGGTAACTGTTTGTATTTTGGGATGGTTGAAGTGGCTTGAGGGCCATTAGTGGGTGCTTGTCTTTGCTAATGGTGCCTTGTGTGACAAACAAGTCCTGTCGTACTTTAAACCAAAACAATGCAACCTTTGCGCCGACTTCTGGTGAACAGGCTTGCATTTGATCCATAGGGACCCCTGTTCGACTTTTGGGTGTGGGATGAAAAGCATGTCCCCACAATAACGACTGTTCTGAATCAATAAAGGCATTGCGTGGCGGCCCCATATCGACCAAGGGTTGGTTTTCATTGGGTAAATTTGCTCCAATAAAGCGTTCAGTGATGGCTAAGCTGTTTTTTAGTTGCGCCATCAGTTCCTGATTAAAGTCGATATGCAGGGCGATACTCAAAGAATGTAGCAGCCATTGTAACGTGCTTTGCGCATTAAGCCCTTTCCAGCCACTTCCCTCGCATTTCAGCCAGGGACGGCCGACAAATTGAGCTTTACCGATAGCACTAAGATAAGCCACTTTGATGGCTATTTCGGCACGTAGTTCTGGAAAGTGAATAACCAGAACTGGGTATGCGGAAAAACGGCGAAGGGTTAATGGCAATCTTGCTTCCTTGGCTTGCCAAGTGACCTGATGATGGGGAATAGCGTATTCTCGTAAATAACAATTTAAGATTCCCGTAATGGATTGACGCTGTACCTGTTCGTGATTTAATGCCTGAGCGGCTTTTATGGATAAGCTCATCGTGTGCTTGCTCCTTTTTCAGAAGAAGGTGAAATAGTTGTGTGTGGTGAATCTGTTTGTTTTGCCTTGACAGGCTGTGGGGATGACATTTGTAAACGAGCCTGCGATAACACTAAAGCAGCCCCGCTTGCACTGGTGGCGAGGATGAAAATACTTGTCATTGTGTCATGACTCGCCACATACGCCGCACTTAACCCTGCCAATACCCCACCCCACTTAGCCATGGCATCAAAAGTAGAAAAGACTTTTCCGCTGGCGTTGGGATCGAAGCTTTCAGCGAGTGTTTTATGTAGGCCTTGAAAGCAAAATACCATGGCAAGGCCAAATAGCACTCTGGCGAAGACAAATACCGTCACACTTGGAACCAAATGCAGCAAGCAAGCTAAAGACAAGATGGCAAAGCCTAGAGTAATTGTCTGTTTTGACGCTTGCTTGAGCCGATGGGCTTGCCCTGCGATCAGTAAATACACCATATGTGGCAACGCATATAGCAAGCCGATCCATATTTGACTGGTGAAACCATGAGAATGGGCAAAGACTGAAAAATAGGGAAATGTGACGACCATCGAGAAAGCAAATAAGAACTGTAATACATACAGCGGCCATAGAGACGTTGGTTGAAGAGGAAGGTTTGTCTGTTCCTTCGCACAGCGTTTGGCTGGGATTTTAGACATGGATGACAATGACTGAGGGCTGTTGGTTATCGCCTTGGCTGTGTCATTAGGCAGCATAAGTGTTATGACCAATGCTATGAGTGGTAGCACCGTCAGATAGAGATAAGCATCTAAGGGGCGAATATACACGAGTATGCCGCCCAAACTGATCGGTGCCACCACAAGGGCAAGGCGGGCGGATAATTGGGTTTTGTTGAGCGTTTTAGCCAATAATGCCCGTTCTTTAACTTGTGTTGCCAGATAACCATTGGATGCGGCCATGGCGCCGCCAAAGGTTCCTTGAACCATCAGCCCAACGATAAAGGTGGTAACACTGTCTGCCAGGCCACAGAGTAAAAAACCACATGCCAAGCCAAGCTGTGCTCTTAATAGAGACAGGCGTCGTCCATGTCGATCGGCAAAGTGTCCCCAAAAACGAGCGGCCAATGCTGTACACAAGGTGGGGAGGATAAAGAGTACCCCTGCCCACTCGATGCCACTATGGTCGTTTAGTGTATGGCCGCTTAGTGTTGGTAACACATAAGGTAGAAACAACGGCATGCCTAGGGCGGCCATTGCCGCAATAAAGTGACAGAATAAAACGCTATAGATCAGTCGATTGACAGACATTCTGTTCCCTTTTTGTGGACCGACTGGATTTCTGTCTTAGGATGCTCTAATGACTCCGAGAGTCGATGGTATTGTTTAAGAAAGTTAGGCGCCGTTTTACCATAGAATTTATTGATATCCGTTGCCCCTGAGGTTTGCTTAGAGAGTAAGCTGCCAGAGCTAAGTAGGTATTTGGCATAGAGCGTTTCGTCTTCCAATAACAATTGTCTAGCAAACAGGCTAGGGCAACCGCTCTGCTCTAACACCTTTATCCGATGGTCAACCGATTGTTGTACGATTTGATATAAATCGGCAGTTTCAGCAAGACCAGCCTGCCCCATGGCTTCAACAATGGCGGCAATGTCCAGCTGTAAGGTAATAGTGCTGTACATCTGCCCTAAAGCGAGTTCATTGTCGACAAGAATACGTTTATCTAATAACGCATCACAGGAAACAGGCACACTGCTGGCGAAGGCTTGAAAACGCTGGGGCCAGATTCTTGCTGCATCGTTATCCTTCATTACCATGGTCATGGTGCCGTTGCGATCGAAGGCTAAAATGGCATTTTGCTGATTACTCTCCAAAGCAATGCCATATCGTAACCAGAGAGTAAGATGAATTCGATTAAGCAACGCAACATAGTCGGTGAACCAAGCCAGACTATCGGATTGATAATATTGATCCACTAAATGCTCTAAAAATAAGCGTTTATCTGGCATGGGTGAGGCCAGTGCTGCGACCGGAACGAGTGTTTTGTCTGTCACTTCCTGAGCCGGATACTGACGAACAATATAGGTAAACAGTGCGTTGTTTCCCAAGTGCCCACCATGTTTTTCTTGGCAATGGGTATAGGTTCCAGACAGATCCGTGTCGATCTTAGCCAAATGTGTTAGCAGTGTGGCAAACCAATGGCCATCGTAAAGGGTAGATGGTTTGACTAAGCGAAGGTTTTTACTGCCCAGAGTACGCATCATAAGTGGCATTTTGATATGTACGTCTGGCATGTGATCAACGCTGACCGTTCTGACGGATAGCGTGGGTGTCACGTCCAGGAAGGTCTTAGGGGCTTTGATCACGCCATCCGGTAGGTCGCCCAAGTTAGCAAAAGTCATCGGATGCACTGGAAACAATACACAATCCTCTAACCCCGTTAGACCCACGTCTGTCATGCTGGGCCAGCACGCTGGAGGTTCACTGGTAAGCGTTGCTATCTGGCGATCTATAGCAAGCCAATTCAGTGAAAAATGTGGAGCAAACTCCGGTGCATAGGTTTGTAGATCTTGTTCGCTAAAGCCAAACTTAGCCCGGGCACTTGGATAATAAGGGTGGTCTAAATAGGAGGCGATTTGGTCGGCTAACAGGGCCTTCTCATGCCAAGAGGACAAGCTAGCAATGGGTTGCATCAGACGGTTTTGCTGTGATTCAAAGGCTTTTTGACAAAGAACACTTTGTGACGAGGCGCAGTCCAGCTCCTGTAAATAATGCTCTAACAGGGCTTTTGAGTCTTCGTTTTGACCTTGTTTTAACCATTGAATCCAATCTTGGTAGGAATGCTTGATACTGATAGCTTCATCTGTTTGCTCTAGCCAAGCGTTACCGACATAGCGCCAAACTTGCATATAGTTCGTAGATGCAACCGGTAAATATACCTTACTTTGAGCAGTACCCATGACAAGCCATGCTTGACATTCTGTACCTTCCAGGGAGGCATTTAGCAGCTGACTTGGTAACTGATTAACCAGCCGCCCTGAAGAGACCAGCGAAAATAGATTTTCTCTTAAGCAAGTATCAATGAGCCGCTGGGTGAAATACGCATTGCTGGCGTTGGGTTTCATGCCACAGCCTCCTTTTCTAAACTGACATGAACGTTATCCAATGTTTTTTCAAGGGCTGCGGACAGAGATTGACCGGATGGAGAGTAAAGGGATAAACGTGCTAGATAGTCTTTGTTGGAATGGCTTAATGTCAGCTTCTCTCCCGCCTTTTTTAAAACTTGATAGTGTATTTGAATATCGTCTTGTTGGCGTTGGAACGATTCTGGCAGTTCTGACACTATGCCATCTTGCTCGGCCACCACATAATGAATGTGGGCAGAGCCATTAATGGTGGCGTGCTCAGGAAGCGGATGCCCTTGATGCAGTTTAAGAATGGTTTCGAACCAAGAGTATGGCGCTAAGCGGTCGAGTAAGAACTCGCGACCATCACCAATACTGCGATAATTAATTTCGACTAAAATGGGCCCCTCATTACTAATGATAAATTCACTGTGGCAGACCCCGAAGCCAATGCCAAAAGCGGCTAGCTGGGTTAAACACTGAGCTTGATAACGCTGACTGAGTGGACCATTCCAGGTAGCAGCGGTTTCAATAAAATGAGGTGGTTGGCTTAATGACACATCAAACCCTCCAATGGGAATCAGCTGTTTACCGTCCCCCAAGGTTTCAATGGTGATTAATGGGCCTTCAATATAGCTTTCTAACAAAATGGCGGTATTAGCATGTTTCTGCCAATACTGTTTGCAATATTGATTTAGCTCCTCTTCGTTATTACAGCGTGTCACATCCATACTGGCCACGCCTTCCTTCGGCTTGGCGACCAAGGGAAAAGTAAGATCCGCAGGCAATGCACTGTCTGTGGTGAGCAGCCAACTAGCGACACTGGGTAAGCCAAGAACACTGAGGTGCTGTCGTGTGAGATGTTTGTTTTTGGCCTTTAGGCAGGTTTGCCAAGATTTTGCTGGTAAATGAAAAAACTCGGCAACAATGGCTGTTGAAGTTTGTAAGTGGTCACTATTACTAAAAACAAGTTGTGGATTGAGACCCTGATTAACAATCGTGTCAATGATGTCGAGAGGATTAAACACATCGCACTCTAAAATTAAATCGGGGGTGAAACGGTTGTCTGTGGCTGCCAATTGCAGGTGATCAAACTTGTGATCGGTAATGAGTACTGTCATGCCATTAAGAGCATTGGCTGCTGGCACAAAACCGTGGGTAGCAGCATCGTTAACGACATGGCTGATGATTATTTTCGCTTTCATTTGAGCTGATTCCTTTCTTTTTGATGAATATCTAAAACAGGGAACTGTTTACTTTGGCTCTCTCCTACCAAGGGGCATGCTACAGAATCTTTTTGTGTTGTAAATAGTATTGATAATCATTTTCATGTAAAGTTTTTGTCTTCATTTCACCGCATCTCTATTGATGTCTTCTCTTGAATAGGGGCTAAGAGGTATCAGTTTTCGGGAATGTTTCTTATTTGAAAATATTAATGATATGTGTTCTCATTCGCGTTAATTTTTTAATGACTATGGATGGAAAGTATAAATGAAGATAACCCCCTGTCTTATGACTTCACTTGCTCTGTCTATTTCCTGCGTGCCTCTTACTGCATTTGCTCAGGATGATCCTCCTGTTGAAGATAAGAAGTCGGCTTCCTCTGCAGTTATTCCTATAACGGTTCAAGCTTATAAGGGTTATGCCCAAGAATTACCCACCTCTGGCAGTAAATCTGATGCTGAATGGTTGGATGTTCCACAATCTGTATCTGTTGTGACAGACACCGAAATGAAGGATCGTGGTGCGCTGAAGTTGGTTGATGCGCTGGATGGCATTGCTGGAGTGAACAACACTCTGGGAGAAGGAAGCCGAGATCAATTCGTGATTCGAGGCTTTGATGCCATTCGTGATATATATCGCGATGGCTTACGCGATGATGGCAACTTACAGTCGTATCGCAGCTTAGCCAATGTAGAGCGAGTTGAGGTGGTAAAAGGCCCAGCAGGTGCCCTTTATGGGCGAGGTTCGGCGGGTGGCATTATCAACTTAGTCACGAAACGCGCCAATGGGAAAGACTTTACCCATCTAAATCTAGGGTATGGCAGCCATGACAAAGTGGTTGGTTCGGTTGACCGTTCTACCAAGCTTACTGATACCGTGAATGCTCGTATCAATGTGGAAGTACGTCGTGCGAACAGCTTCGTTGATAACGTGGATTTGAAAGACTACTTTATCGCTCCAACCTTTCAATTCCACCCTTCCGACGACCATACCATCAATATGGATGTGGAAATTACTCACCAAAACCTGGTTCCCTATCGAGGCATTCCTTCACGCAATGGGAAGCCTGTTGATGTGCCTCGCCATACGTTTTTTGGTAGCTCGAACGACTATCAGAAATCCGATAGCGTCCGTCTTGCGATAGACGATGAGCTTCGATTTGGGTCTGATGTGGTATGGAACAACCGCGTTGCCTATAACCGTGTAACGCTAAAACAACAAGGTACCCGACAAACCACGGCGCCCGTTAGCAGTACTAACACGGTGGCACAAACGGTAAACGATTTTGGCTACGATCCGCGTACCACTATGACCTTACAATCGGAATTGAAATGGAATGTGGGCAACCAGCAATTTTTGTTTGGTGCAGATTATAATCAAATAGACATTGACTTGAATTTACGTAGTCAAAGTCTACCCGCTAAAAGTATCGATAACCCTGTCGCCCAGAGCGTGGTAAGTCCAGGCTTTCCGGCCTTTCGCGAGAATACCACCAAAACCTTTGGTGTGTATGTGCAAGATATTATCACGCTAGGGGATTGGTCGTTCACTGGGAATGTTCGTCAAGACCATATGGCTTTGGATCAGAAAGTCATGGCAACGGATGTGTCGTCAAGCAACAGCGATGACAAAACCAGTTATCGTGTGGGGGCCGTTTATCGTATAACCAATAACCTTTCCGCGTACACCACGTTAGCCAAATCCTGGCAGTTGCCTTATGGCGGGAGCTTTTTGAACCCTAAGCTGGCGGCACTCTTCTCCTCTAAATTAAAAGAAATCGGACTAAAAGCTTACCTGCTTGATGACGCCTTGATGTTCAATGCCGCCGTTTTCCAAATTGATCAGGAGCAACCACAAACGGATGCTAATGGTTTCATCACCAGTAAAAACCGTGAACGCCATAATGGCTTAGAGTTGGAAATGCGTGGACAGTTAACCAAACAGTTGAGTGCCACCGCCAGTTACACCTATCTCGATGCCAAAGATCTCAATACGGGTAAAAAACCAAACGATGTACCGAATCACCTGATTTCTTTAGGAACCACTTATCAACTTGATGATGCTTGGCGCTTGGGGGGGAGTGTGAAATATGTTGGTGACCGCTACGCTGGCAATAATGAGGCTGTGGCATTAGGTGATTACACCACAGTTAACGCCATGGTGTCTTATCAAATGGGTAAACACCGTGTGCAATTTAATGCCTATAACCTCTTCGATGAAAAATACTATCTAGGTTCTACGGATGGGACATCCGGCATTAATTCTATTGGCTACGGAGCTCCCGTCTCTTACATGGTCTCCTATGGCTATGACTTTTAAGTATCCACCCCATTTTTGATAGTGGCTTAGCCAAACCACAGACTCGCTATAAAAAAGGCTCCTAGATCATCTGATAGTAAGGAGCTTTCCTGATAATTTTGCTGTAAGGAAAAAAGAAAATAATGAAAACTCAACAAACTCCCCCCATACTTTTTGTTACCTGTCGTTATTCTGTGTTGGCTTGCTCCATGATGTTTGGTCTATCGGCACAAGCGGCCAGTGACACTCATGAATTGAAAACACTCCCTGTAACCGCGAGTGTGATTGGCGATTCAAAAGCATCAGACGTAAAAGAATACCCTGGCAATCGTACGGTGATAACGTCAAAACAAATGACACAAGACGCGGCCACATCTATAGATAACGCCTTGCAACAAGTACCTGGTGTAAAAATTCAAGATGAAACTGGCACAGGAGTATTACCTAATGTCTCTGTGCGAGGACTAAGTGCCAGTCGTAGTGGTCAGGCACAGTTTTTGATGGACGGTGTACCGCTTACCTTGGCACCCTACGGACATACAGGCCAATCTATCTTTCCAGCGACTTTATCGACCCTAGAGCGCATTGACGTAGTGCGTGGTGGCGCCGCAGTCCAATATGGCCCAAATAACGTTGGGGGAGTGATTAACTTGGTGACGAAGCCGATTCCCGCCACTTGGGAATCGCAAATTAGTAATCGAATTACAGCTTATGATCACAGCGATCATATGCTTAATAACTTGTATTTACGTTCAGGCGGCTGGTTATCGGATAACTTTGGAATACAGATAGAGGCAAACAGTCTTAATGGTGACAGTGAGAGAGACCACTCGGATACGGATGTTAAAAATTTCCAAATAAAAACAGATTGGTTAATCAATGATACCCAAGAGTTAAAGGCGTTTGTACAAAGATACAAAGCGGATACACAGATGCCAGGCGCCCTGTCCCCCGATGCTTATCGTCAAGATCGTACACAATCACAGCGTCCTTATGATACCTTTGCAGGCGAAGCGACTCGTTGGCATCTGAAATTTTTGCAAGACCTAGATTGGGGGAAGGCTGCGCAATTTGAAGTGTTGGCTTTTGGTCATCATGATACGCGTAATTTTGTTTGGGGCTACAATGGAACCCCAGGGGTGAAATGGTCAGATCCCAGTCTGCCATCGACTGCCGTTCGTAACTCGCCTCGAGATTTCAAAGTATATGGCATCGAACCTAAGCTATCTATATCCTTTGGTTCGCCAGATAACGTTACCCAGAACTGGATCATAGGCATGCGTTATGTCAATGAGGACATTGACTATAAATTGCGTCAAAGGAGCTTATCTACTGGTGTGGTGACAGTACCAAGAAACTGGCACATGACCACCGATGCAGTGGCGGGCTATGCCAGTAACGAAATTGGCTTAATGAATAACCGCTTGAAAATCACCCCTGGGCTGCGTTTTGAATCGGTGCACATGATTTACAAAGACATTGGTAAATCCGAACAACAAAGCAATCAAATTAATGAATCTTTGCCAGGGTTGACGGTGGCTTATAACCTGACCAATGATTGGGTTGCTTATACCAACACCCAAAAATCCCTACGTGCGCCGCAGATTTCATCCATTCGAGGGGCGGGGAACAAAGAAGGGGAAACCGCCTGGAATTACGAATTAGGAACTCGTTACACCCACGGTCAGAACACCTTTAATGTGGCGTTATACCGCATTGATTATAAAAATCAGCTGCAATGGCAGGCGAGTGAACAAACCTTTAAAAATGTTGGGAAAACCCTACACCAAGGCGTTGAGGTTTCCGGCCGTTATGCCCCATTGTCTGTACCTGATTTAAGCTTTGGTCTAGCCTATACCTACTTGGATGCAACATATCAAGAAGGGACGCACAAAGGGAATCAATTGCCCGATGCTTCTAAAAATCAATTCTCTTGGGATGCGAGCTACAACTTGGCAGGCTATCAATCCACTGTGTCCGGTTACTACTATAGCGATGCTTTTTCGGATGAGGCGAATACCACAGATGAGGATGCCAGTGGCTCGGTTGGTAAAGTGCCTTCCTATACGGTATGGAACTTAAACGTTAGCAAAGAGGTTTACCAATCCGGTAAAACCAAACTGAATATTGATGCTGCTGTGAACAATCTATTTGATCGTGATTATTACTTCCGTGGAATTGATACAAGCCCAGTAGGCCGCTACCCTTCAGTGGGGCGCTCATATAGTTTAACCGCTAGTTTAACCTTCTAACGAAGGGTTCTCCTGACGGTTCGATAAATCGTTAATAAAAAAGCGCCGCTCATCTCACGTGAGTGGCGCTTTTGCGTATAATTAAGCTGATGTTAATGATCGTTGGCTGTGAAGGAGTTGTAAATTGGCGTCGAAAAGAGCGGTAGTGCGTCAAAGTTTGCCCGATGTAATAGTGGCGGATCTGCGTCAGCGTATTTTGTCAGGGGAACTGGCCGAAGGGGAACTGATTCGTCAAGAACTGTTGGCAGAAGAGTACGATGTGTCCCGTATGCCCGTTCGTGAAGCGCTAAAACGCCTTGATGCCGAAGGGCTGGTGGTATTTACCAATCACCGTGGAGCCACCGTGACTCAGCATTCTCTGGATGAAATTGCGGAAATTTTTGATGTCCGAATGATGCTGGAAGTGGATCTTTTTAGCCGTGCCATTCCTTTAATGAAAGAGGAAAACGTTGCTGAATGTGAGCGTATCCTGAAAGAAATGGAAGCGTCTTACGCATCGGGCGATATCGCCGCTTGGGGGCCATTAAACGCTGCCTTTCATGGCGCTCTATACGCGGCCGCAGGGAGAAAACTGACCAATCAGCTATTGGAACGCGCCAGCTTACAATCCAACCGTTATGTGAGCATGCACATCGATCAATTGAATCAATCCCAACATGCCCAGCAAGATCATAGTGACTTATTAAGACTGGCTCGCCAAGGCAATGTCGAAGGCGCCATTGAAAAATTACGCTCTCATATTGCCAACACCAAACAACAAGTTTTGGCATGGATTGCCGCATCCCGTTGTTAACCCTTTTCTAACCCCCTCCCAACCTCCCCCTTGGCAAGGGGGAGGAGCCGACAGTTCCCTCCCCTTATTTCTTCGAAGGGGAGGGTTAGGGAGGGGTTATTCGTTATGTTTCATCTACTAAAACCGACTTGCTGAAAATGGCGCCAGATCGATATCTGGCGTCTTGTTATTAATAAGAGCGGTCACGAGTTCTGCTGTCCCAGCCGATTGGGTAAGCCCTAAATGTCCGTGTCCAAAGGCGTATATTACCCGCTTTGATCGACTTGAGTGGCTGATTACCGGTAGGCTGTCTGGTATGGAGGGGCGAAAGCCCATCCACTGTTTGCCGCCTGTGGTTTTTAAACTTGGTAAGAAAGAGGCGGCTTTGTCGAGCAAGGTATCCGCACGTTTATAATTGGGTTGTAGATTTAACCCACCTAGTTCCACGGCGCCGCCAATGCGAACACCCTCACCTATTTTGGTCACCACAAAACCATGATTGCTAAAAGTGATATGGGTTTTTAAATCGAAGGCACCTGCTGGTAAAGTGGTGTTGTACCCTCGTTCTGTATCCAGTGGCAAACTGTCACCAATAGATTGCGCTAATTTTTTAGACCAAGCCCCTGCCGCAAGTACCACCTGACTTGCTTGATAATCGGCTGCTCCGCTTTTTAACGTCACGCTACTGTCGTGTACTGCAATCGCATGAACCGTCGCAATGGCGATTTTGCCGCCACGCTTTTGGAACTCATCGGCGAGATGCTGAGTCCATAAGGCAGGGTCACACACATTCTTCCATTCTGGTGTAAAGCCTGCGTGGGTAAATCTTGGATGGATGCCCGGTTGAATCTCAGCGATGGCCTCGGGGTGGGTTAGGAATTCAAAGACCACGCCATGTTCTTTACGTGTCTGCCAGCCGGATAAACTCGCGTTGAACTCCGCTTCCCCTTCATAAAGTTGCAACTGGCCTTCACGTCGAATCATGGCTTCGCCATTCACCGCTGTAATTTGTCGCTCAAGAGCGGCTTTGGAGAGGGCCATTAAATTCGCTTGGGCGAAGAGCGATGCCTGATAACGGTCTGACCAGCTCGCTCGCCAGAATTTCAACATCCAGGGGAGAATTTTCAAGGCATAAGCAGGACGTAGCGATAATGGGCCGAGGGGATCCATCAACCACAGGGGCGCTTTTTTCATAATACCAGGGGTGGCGAGAGGCATCACATCTGCGAACGCAAAGGCTCCTGCGTTACCGGCCGAGGTTTCGGCAGCAATGCCTTTGCTGTCTAAGACTAAGACCTGACGACCTTGAGACTGCAGCTGAAGGGCAATACTGATGCCGATAATCCCTGCGCCAATCACAATGATGTCGTGATCTGTTGAAGACATGGGTTGTTTCTCTTTTAGATGCCGTGTCGTAGTGGATCCGTCGGATTGATGATCAGTTTTGCTTCCTTGGTCACAAAGGCTTGTCCGGTAATACGTGGAATAATCGCTGCAGGCATCGCTTCGTCGTTGGCGGGTTGATAGCTTAAACGATAGTGGCTGCCAATCGTGCTTTCCTGAATGATTTCTTCATTAGGGGCGAGACGATCATCGTCGGCAAGACAAGCTAAACGTGCAGAGCTTCCAGTGCCACAAGGTGATCGGTCATAGGCATTGTCTGGGCAAAGTACAAAGTTTCGACTGTGGCCGTGCTCCGTCAATGGTGGACCGTAAAGAATAATGTGATCAATGATGCCACCATCGGTACCCGTTAAGGATGACGCTTGAATGGCCTCACGAATTTTAATGGCGACGTCAGTCAAATCGCGAATGTTATCCGGTGTCACGGGAATGGGGCTTTGGTCGACAATAAAGAACCAGTTCCCCCCGTAGGATACATCGCCATAGACGGTACCTACTCCGTCTATCTCAAGACGAATATTTTTATAGAGACGGTGGCTAGCCACGTTTTGTACTGTAATGGTGTTAGCATCAGACAGTGTCACCTCGACGACGCCCACAGGCGTTTCTATTTTGTGCGTCCCCACGCCTATTTTTCCCATATGAGCCAGCGTTGCGGCGACGCCAATGGTGCCATGACCGCACATGCCAATAACGGCCGCCGCGTCAAAATAAATCACCCCTGCCACGCATTCTGGGTCCACTGGCTCGACCAGCATTACGCCAACCATGGCTTCTTGCCCATAAGGCTCGGACACTACCCCACGATAAAATGCTTGATGTTCTGTCGCCAATATTTTCGCTCGTTCGGCTAAGGAGCCAGACCCTAAATCGGGTCCGCCAGAAATAATAACGCGGGTTGGCTCACCTTCCGTATGACTGTCGATTACTTGCATGTCTCTATTACTCCCCCTTGTTTAACCCAATCCGCAAACCAGTCTTTAAAGAGCGCATATTGCTCTTCACAATAACGACGTTGTGCGGCATTAAGTTCATCCGTTTCGTTGAAATGTAATCGATACTCTTCTTCGCCGTTCAACACAAGTAAATATTTAAAGAACAACACCAGTTCTGGTCCTTCATCGAAACTCGCTAGGACAGAAAAGGCTTCTTCTAATTCTTGGGCGCGAACGCGGGCTTCGGCGTTGCCTTGGGCGGCAAGTTTGCATAAGTTGGCGAGTAATAAGACTTCTTTTGGTAGCGCCGTACCAATGCCCGTAATCGCACCGACCGCACCACATTTGACGAAACCATGGTAAACCGCTGTATCGACGCCCACCATTAGCAATACTTCATCGTCTTGGGAGGTAATATTTTCTGCGGCGTAACGTAGGGCCTCTTTACTACCAAACTCTTTAAAGCCGACCAGATTCTTATGCTCGTCTCGCAGGGCAAAAAACAAATCGGCACGGGTTTCAAAGCCATAGACAGGACTGTTATAGATAATCGCAGGAATTGACGGGGCGGCTGATAGGATTGCCTTAAAATGGTGTCTCTGGGCGGCCATCACCGAACCACGGGACAATACTCGGGGAATCACCATCAACCCCGCAGCTCCCACTTTTTCCGCATGGGCGGCAAGCGCCACTGCAGATTTTGTATTAATAGCGCCTGTTCCCACCACCACAGGCACCCCCGCATTCACCAAGCGCTCCACACCTTCCATACGCTCAGCATCGGTTAACAAAGGCCAATCGCCCATAGAACCGCAATAGACCACCGCCGACATACCTGCCGCGATCATCTCCTTGCCCTTCTTCACCAAGGCATCGAAATCCGGCGTACGGTCTGCTTTACAAGGTGTCATTAGGGCCGGCATCACACCATTAAACACGGCTTTATTCATCGCTGTTACCTACCTGATTTCGAATGCATTAGGAATGTTATTGTATAAATGGATATTGGATACAAAATAGGCTTGGAATGAAAAATAGTCAACGCTTGAAGGAGAAGTTTAGGAAAAAAGCTGAGAATTGCTGGTGGAATGTATTCTCTAAGGAAATGGAAGAAGACTAGTGCGGGCTAGCCTTCTTCGAAGGAAGTGGAGGTTCTTCGGATTAGACTGATCATCTCTTCAGGTGTGCATATACTTTCGACTCCCGAATTTTTATTTGTACGAATATTTTTAAATTGAGTTTCACAATCATCTATGCTCATAAATATCTTAGATATGAGTGGATGTCTTGTCGGGTTAGAGTCTTTGAAAATTGGCCAGTTTCTTATTTGCTCCGCCACTATCGAATTCTGCTGGAAATTGTGGAAGTGAGAGATGCTATTCACTATAAAATCTGACATTTTCTGGGATTGAACAGCAGGATCTAAAGAGTCCTTTGCAGAGTTAGTGCTTGTTGAGTGCTTATATGCACATAAAACTGCGTAGTTATCCTGGATTTTTGAATTGCTGTAAAGGTTATCCCCAAAAACAGCGGCGAGAAGTAAGTATATACAAAACTGTTTTTGAGTGACCTTTGGGTCAATCAATAAACCCTCAGTTATCGAAATCAAGTGCTTAATTTTTCGTAGATTAAGATTGTGTTTATTTAATTCGCAGAAAATACAAAAGGCATCCTGTAACTGATCGGTGTGGGATATTTGAGGAAAGCTTTTTAGATCACTGAGATCCAACCCTTCAAACGCTTTTTCAGTTTTTATAAAGGCTAATAAATCCGGCTCTGGTAGCACCATTCTTTGATTAAAAAATCGGCTTAGGTATTCCCTAGAATCAAAATTTTGGCCGTAAACCGCTTTTATGGAATGTTCTAGTTGTTCTGTATCGGTTGAAAGTACAAAGACAAGGTTGGGAATATCGAATAAATGTTTAACCGTTTCCAGCATTTCAATCGCGTAGGTTGGACGGCAGCGATCTAGCTCATCAACAAAGATGTAGGTTTTTTCTTTTGTCATACCTTTAATGTCGTTGACGATATTTAGCAGAGTTCTGATCTCCGTTTTGAACTCTCTAGAAAAGCTTTTATGGCGCTGATGTTGCTCCATTACTTCAACACCAAAGTCACCTAGCTTGTTACTTACCACTTCTGATGAATCAATTTCTTTTAATGAATCTATTGTTGTGCCTACGATATCGATCAGCTCTTTGCTGGTATTTTTATCCCAAACCCACTTTGAGAGAACTCCTTTTAAAATAGTCGGGCCAACTGCCTTGGTAAGACCAACGACATAGCGACCAATTTTCTTCTCGGACTCAGTGAAATCATCTCTTGGATCTTGCTCTTTTACTTGCTCCAGTATTTCTGCTACCAGAATAGACAAGGGATCATTAAGATAATCTGATTCCCAAGCATCAATCTTAATGGCGATATAGCTTTGTTCCTGAAGAAGCTTTTGCCATTCTTCTACAAAGTAGGTTTTCCCTGTACCCCAACTGCCGTTTAGGTTTGCAACGAAAGCATGCTTATCGGTATCACGGGTGTCAAGATAAGCCGTGAAGCGCTCGGCAAGTTGTTTACGTTTTCCGCCTGACGCGCAATTTTCAAAAGGCTGATTTGTTTGCTCAGTCATCATTGAACATCCTGTTATCGTCTTCCTGCAAGATAACAGATTACACCCGACTGGGTAATCAATAAAATACGTAGTATTTAGCATTAAAGTCGAGTGATTGGATTGGAGCGCCGTTTTTGTCGTATTTAAAGCAGTTTATGAAGCAGTGGAAAGCCCATTTAATAAGCGAACTTGCGGACTGCGGGTTACGTTTTATCGCAACGGAAGATGGGGATGAGGTGGATGTTAAAACCAATTCCTTGGCGTATTTTCGTTGCCTACGGACGATTTCTAACACCAATGATCATTTGGACGAGTCAAGAGACTCGCTTGCTTGGATGATGTTGGAAAAACAATTAAAAGCCAAGGCCGAGATGGCTGAACGTGGTACGTCCAGCCTTGTGGCTAAGCTGCATATCGAAGCAAGCCAAATCGAGATTCGTCTTAATTTTAGCTATGACGAAGAGCAGCATATTGTCTTGGTAAGCTGATTTCTAATTTATAATCGCTTTCTCATAAGAGGTGTTTCTCTTCGTTCGCTTTGGTAATATCAGTCTGATAAAGCCCTTCCTTAACGTTTTAGTAAAATCAGAAATAGAGTTTCATGTGGATAAAAAGCTGTTTTTCAGGCCTAGTATCGAATGTTAATTGGTGATGCTTTCTATATTACTTAAGCTATTTATACCCATGTATATTGTTGAGTGTCAGGAGTTTTATACTTTTCTTAAACAACATAGTTTCTTTATACGGAGTTCATAATGATTAGAATGGCCTTACCCAACAAAGGTGTTTTGTTTCAACCTTGTATCGATCTACTTGAATCGTGTGGGTACAGCGTTAAGAAGCCTACCAAGGGATTGTTTTTCTTTGATAAAAAGAACGATATAGAATTTTATTTTCTTAGAGCAAATGATATCCCTATGTATCTAGGTAAGGGAATAATAGATATCGGTATTACCGGGAAAGATTTTCATAGTGAAAAAAAGAGTAACGCTAAAGAAATAATAGATCTACCGTTTGGTCATTCAAAGCTTTGTATTGCTGCTATGCAAGAGTCAAGTATAGACAAGCGTAGTGATATATCCGGTCTTAGAGTCGCTACCTCTTTTCCCAACATAGTGAGTGATTACTTTCAAGATGACAATATCGAGATCGTTGAGCTGGAAGGGGCTGTTGAAATATCAATTAGCCTTGGTCTGGCTGATTGTGTGGTTGATATTGTGGAAACAGGAGCAACATTAAAATCCGCTGGGCTAAAAGTCGTGTCTGATCCTATTTTTGCTTCAAATGCCGTTCTTTATTCTGCACCGAACCCACGTGATCCGCACACTATTGATATGATTGTCAGTAGAATTCGTGGCCGACTTATAGCGTTAGATTATCAATTAGTTGAATATGATGCGCCGCAAGAAATATTAGATCTAGCTTGTGAGTTAACACCAGGCTTTGAGTCTCCAACCATTAGTCCGTTGAGAAATAAACATTGGTACTCGGTTAAATCTATGGTTAAAAAAGATGAAGCTCATCAAATACTCGATAAACTGAAAAAACTAGGCTGCAAAGCAATACTGCTTACCAATATAGAAATGGCTAGAATTTAAGTTCTTCAAACAAGTGACTTTTTTTATAATAATGTGGATATTTAAACTGACTTAAGGCTCTAAAGTTATCTTATGGAAGTTTAAATATCATTTTCATATAGTTATTCTGACCATTCAGATTACATTGAATGGTCACTAAGTCGTTTTTAATCACTTATAGACTTCTATTCGAGCTCTATCTTGAAGCAAGCGAAATTTTCCTTAATTTTAGCGATGACGAAGAGCTATATATTGTCTTTAGTAGTTAGGTTTATTTGCCCTATTTTTTAAGACAAAAGGTAATATAACCAGCTTATACAGAAAAATCGAGATAATATAAGCGAGTATGATTTTGTTGTCTAACCCCATATTATTGAAAAAGATAGATAGCAGGTAAGAGATACCGACAAAAAGCCCTATCTCGACAATAAAATCTACCATAAATAGCATGAACTTAGTGAATGTCTTGCATGAGGCCGTTGGCATGATTACGGTTTGGCATAGCTCAAAAGCTAAAAGTACAGAAATTATGGTAACTGTCGTTGATCTTTGACTACTGAAGCTACTGAAAAGAAAAATCAGAGACTTTGATATGGCAATGATTAAAATCAGCTGAATCGTTAAACTTTTAAGCCACTTTCCCCATTCGGAAGACGGTTTAGATAACAACATATGCTTTCTCCTTGTCGCTGTAAGATGGGTCATCCTTCGTTCTTTTTATATCACCTTTTTAATCCATATTTTGTATCTTTACACAAACTAAACATATGTTTATCTCTTTAAGGCTCTTATATTTTGCAAATCGGTAATGGTTCTAGCTGCCATCTTTTCCGCCAGACCAACGGCTTCATGCAAGCATAAAATTATTTGTCCTTCATCGCTCTCATTTTTATTGCATAGGGCAGTATGACGACCCTGTATAGAAGCACCGAAGCAAAAACCGAAATCATCAAAAGAGTATTTGAGCTAAGCGTGCTGACAAATAGGCTTAAGAGGTAAAAGATAGCGACTACTAAGACTATCTCAATGGCTAAATCGACAAGCAATCTCGTTAATTTTTTAGCGAACGAGTTAGATGGGGACATACCCACTCCTTTTTATATGACAAAGTACATTCATTCGATGTTAGATTCTATACATCTCCACGGTTAATTCTATAGCCTTTCAATGGGAGTTCGTTACGATGACCGTGCTAAGCCAAACGCTTTTTCTTATTGGGCAAATCGGTAATGGTTCCAGCACCTACCTCTGCTGCGAGGCCAACGCTTTCATGCAAGCTTGGGTGAGCATGAATGGTGAGGGCGATGTCTTCTAAGGTGGCGCCAAATTCGATAGCGAGGGTGAGTTCCCCTAGCAATTCCCCTGCGTGGGAGCCGACAATGCCCGCGCCCAATACTCGTTCGCTTTCTGCATCGTAAATCAGTTTGGTTTTACCCTGAGTCACGCCAGACGCGATGGCACGACCACTGGCACTCCAAGGAAACACGGCGCTTTTTACTTTGATGCTATCTCGTTTGGCTTGGTTTTCGGTTAGACCCACCCAAGCGACTTCTGGAAAAGTGTAGGCAATGGATGGAATCGCCATCGGCTGAAAATCGACCTTATGGCCTGCGATCACTTCTGCTGCAGTGTGTCCTTGATGGGAGGCTTTGTGGGCCAACATGGGGCCGTGTGTCACATCCCCGATGGCATAAATATTGGGTACAGATGTTTGGCATTGTTCATTAGTCATAATAAAACCTCGCGGATCAATGTCGGCACCCATCTCAGGAATACCTGCGTTTCGGCCATTGGGGGTGCGACCAACAGCGACCAACACGGCATCCACATCAAGATGTCGTTCACCGTCTTTGTCTTGTAAAGTGATGGTCAAGGCCTCTGGGTGAGCATCGACTTTAGTGACTTGGGTTTGCGTTAAGAAGGTCATGCGATCTTTATTGGCGTTTTCAAATACACGTACCAAGTCTTTATCCGCGCCTGTCATGATCTGATCACCCAATTCCGCTATGGTAATTTGGCTACCTAGGGCTTGATACACGGTTGCCATTTCCAAGCCGATAATGCCGCCACCCATGACAAGCATGTGTTTGGGAATGCGTTTTAGTTGTAAAGCGCTGGTGGCATCGAGGATTCTCGGATCATCATAGGGAATAAATGGCAAGCGAATGGCATGGGAGCCAATGGCAATAATAGCCGACTCGAACTCAATCGTTTCTGTCTCTTGATCGACTTTGCTAAGCGTTAGACTGTGGTGGGAAGCAAACTGCCCTTCCCCATGAAAAACTGCCACATTGCGGCCTTTGGCCATAATGGCGAGGTTGTTTGTTAGGGCATCGACAGTGGACTGTCTATGCTGACGAATGGCATCCAAATCAATAGTCGGCTTAACGAAGCTCACACCATGGCTGGGTTCGTCGGCCATACGTATCTTGCCTGCAATGTGTAATAAGGCTTTGGAAGGAATGCAGCCGACGTTTAAGCAAACACCGCCCAAGGTGTTATGTCGTTCGACCAATGCCACAGACAACCCCAGATCTGCCGCACGAAATGCGGCGGCGTAGCCGCCAGGACCACTTCCCAGTACCAATACATCGTATTTCATTATTTTCTCCTTTTCAGTTGGCTAATTTTATCTATCTATCACTAGATAGGTGAAATATAGCTTGTAGTCTCATTGTTCGTCAATAAAATACCTATCAGTAGATAGATAAACATTGTGAGAAGTAACATCATGACGACGTCCAGCAAACAACCCGCGAAAGACACCAAAACCCGTATCATGGACAGCGCCGAGCGAGCCATTGTGCAAAGCGGCTATGGTGCATTTAGCTTTCGCGATATTGCCGAAGAGATTGGTATTAAAAGTGCTAGCGTGCATTATCACTACCCAACCAAAGGGGATTTAGCCGTCGCAGTCATGACGCGCTTTACTGATGAGTTCCGTACCCTGTTGCCGGATCCTAAATTGGCGTCCATTGATCCACGAGCCATGCTCAACGGTTTTATCGATGGTTTTAAAAAGAAGATTGTCGAACAGCATAATATGAGTCTGTGTACTATGTTGACAGCAGACAAACATCTGTTACCAGAATCCGTTGGGGTAGCGTTGGCCGAGTTTTATGAAGTGAAGCTCAGTTGGCTGACGCAAGTCTTTGTTCGTCTTAATCATCTTGCCGATGATCAAGCTCGAGTGAAAGCTGGTCAGCTGTTGGCATCCTTGCATGGTGCGTCTGTATTGGTGCAAGCGACGGGCGAGGTGGATTGGTTTGAGAGGGCGTTATCCCTGTGGAGATAAAGTGCTTTTGAAGATACACAACACTTGGCGCTGACGTGTTTTTGCTGCTAGTCCTCACTAAACACACAGACTTTATTACGGCCTGTTTGTTTGGCTTTATAAAGGGCTTTGTCTGCTTCGCTGAGCAGTTCACCTATGGTGTTACATTTATTTTGGCAAGAGGAGACGCCAAGGGAAACGGTATAGTGGATTCGTTCGCCCTTTTGGCTCTTTATCGCCATGTGTGACAATGTCGTTCGTAATTGCTCAGCAACTTGAATAGCTTGTTTGTGGTGGCTGTTGGGTAGGAAAATGGCGAACTCTTCTCCACCAATTCGTCCTAAGATTGCGTTCTTTGGAATGGCTACTTGACTTGTTTTCGCGAGTATCTGCAGAACCTGGTCGCCTGAATCGTGTCCATAGATATCGTTGATTCTTTTAAAATGGTCGACATCCATCATTAGCAAAGCGTAGCTTTCTTTTGCTTGTTTCGCTTGTTGTAATGCGCGGGTGCTTAACTCGAAAAAAGAACGTCGGTTGGCGAGGTCGGTTAAATAATCATTGTAAGCACGGCGTTCCAATTCCTTATGAGCACTATGATTCTCAATGGCGATACTGGCTAAGTTGCTGGCAAAATTAATCAGTTCTAAATCATGTTGACTGGGAGTGGGGTTGAGACTGTTGTAGATTGCAAACGTGCCTAATAAATCCCCATTAGCAGATCTGATTGGGTCGGACCAGCAAGAGCGTAAGCCGACTTGTTGCGCCAGTTCGGTAAAGTTTTCCCAGTACGGATGGGTTGCGATATCAGACACGATCACTCTTTCATTTAGGTAGGCGGTGGTACCACAAGAGCCAATATTAGGGCCAATTTTGATACCGTTAATGGCTATGTTGTAATCGTCTGGTAGGTTGGGTGCAGCCCCTAAATTTAAGGTTTGATTGGTTGCATCAAACAATAAGATACTGCATAACGCATCCGGCATTTCTTTTTCAATTTGTTTGATAATGACGGAGAGTGTTTTGTTAAGGGCGGAGCTTTTAGCGACCATTTCGAGCATGTCACTACGGGCTTGAAGGCGCTGCTCTTTGATGTAATGTTCTGAAAGATCGTAGAAATACCAAAAGCGTTCATCTCCAAAATCGGTAAAAGAAAAACAGACATAGCGTATGGTGCCATCTTTACAGGTTATTTTATTTTCTACATCATCAATTGATTGATCCAGTTGACTAATAAGCCGTTTCGTGGGATTGGCTTTTTGAGACCAAACAGCTAGATTAGGAAGGTCATGGAGGGTGTAACCAAATAGTGTCGTAAAGGCTCGGTTCAGAAAATTAATGCGGCCAGACAAGATATTATAGCGACCAATGGCGATGGGGGCATGCTCTAAAAGCTCTTCTATCTGAGTAAGATGAAGTTGTTGAAGCCGCTGATTGATTAATTTCATCTAATGTTCTCTAAAGGACAGAACTGGGGCGCTTACAGCTGCGGGCCAGATGTCTTATTAACTTGTATCAGCCTATTTTCTGATAAATTTTATTGCTGATAAAGTAATCAAATTTAAGGATAGTCTATTTCTTGTCTAAGTTTTGTAACCGAAAGGAAATTTGCTTTTAAAAAAAGCCGCCTATTTGGCGATAGACGGCTTGCTGTTTGTTAATTTGACCAGGTCAAACGCTAGACGACATCAAAGCGAACGCCATGTCTGTGTCGTTGAGATGCTGGAGGCTTTGCCGTAAGTGTCTGCTCAGAGACTTTCGCTTCTGGCTCTCGCGGTGCCATTTTTTTCGCTGTTTGTTGGTCTTTATCTTTAGGTGGTTGTGCTTTCATGATCAATCTCCTTTTGCGGCTATTTCATCGGCTACCTTTGCCATGCAGTACTCTGCGACGGCGGCGATGGTCCATGCGGGTGTACAGGCACCGGCCGAGCCTGGAATTAATGAGCCATCAACCACGTAAAGCCCTGGTATCTTCTTTCCATCCGCGTCTCTTACTCTTCCGTACTCATCACAGGCTTTACCAAGTACACAGCCTCCCAGAGGATGGGGGGTCATGCCAAAGGCGATATCAAACAGGCAGTTTTCTAGGTAATCATCCTGTTCTGTAATCGCATTTACCTCTTTTAACTGATTAACATGATGCTGTGTTGTGGTATTGGAGTGGAAGGCCCCACGGTAGCCTTTGAATGGGATCAGAGGCTTTTTCTGGGGATTACTTGTATCGCTATTTGCTGCACTCCAAAGGCGCAGGGTATTCCAAGCGGTATTGATGGAATCCGCCATACCGCCTTCATAATATAAGCCCTCACTGGTTCCATCATTATGAAGTTGGGTACTCGGGTAGTCTAGTTGATAGCTACCGTCTGCTTGTTGTGTAAACTGCCCCGGGGCGGTATCCATACAAACGCCCATCATCAGAGTATTTTGTAAGTTAACGGATTCCTCATACCAAACAGGGTACACCGCTATTCTGGAATAAGGAGAGGCATGATGGGTTTTAATAAAATCAATGCCTTTGTCTACTGTGGCATTATTATCCAGGTAGCTAAAGGTGGCATCGGCAGATCCCGGCCCACCGTTGGCGGGTCGGGTGAATTCTGTGGTGCTTTGTGTGACAAATAGGTCACCATTTTGCCCCCAGAATTTACCGACATCTTTATGCAAGGTGGGTAAACCCTTTTGATTAAGATTAATAGGATTGGCTTTATTGGCAGACTCCAGCAACAATCGAGGGGTATGCATGGCGCCAGCCGAGAAGATGACGTTCTTCGCTACGTAAGAGGTTTCTGTTGTCCCCGTCAGTTGACTGGTTTTTTTATCGATGTGGAATTGTTTGACATAAATTCGATAGTGCTTTTTGTCTCCGTTGTAAACGACTTGGGTCACTTCTGTTAAGCATTGGATATCAAGGTAACCTAAATCCTGCGCTTGTTTGAGGTAGTTTTGATCCAAGCTTTTTTTAATGCCTTTCATGCTACCGTCTGACTTAGAGAAGCTGTTCATGCCGTACCACATTTCACCAATGATGGCCGAAGGCAGCATGTCGCCTTTGATCTCGTGCTCAACAACGCCCCAATCGAGGGATAAGGTGCTTAAGTGGGCATCCATTTGTTTAAGAGGAAAAATGTTTTTATTGATTTTAGGCGGGAGCGACTTTGTTTTTTCGATTAACGCTGGGTCATCCATTTGCGTTTTCAGATTGCCTGCTTGGGCGCGAAACACTCTTGTCGATGTATAGGCCTCCGAGTTGAGGATGTCCTTTGTCATCTCTGTCGGAGTCATGACGGTTTCTACGGTATCGTAAAAACGGGCCACCTTATCAAAAGTGAGCAAAGAGTCTGCAGCATCAGGTTTTTCTGGGTCGCGAAATGCTAAGTTAAAGGCATTGGGTGAGGGTTTTTCAAAGAAGGTGTTGTATACCTGTGATGTACCACCCAAACCTGCTCCGACCCAGACCGTCATGTTTTTGGTTTCAATGGTTTCAACCAATCCTGGAAATACACTCACAGGGCGTTTCGATGTTGTCCCATCGTTGAAGTTGAGTGGCAAATCGTTAAGGCTTGGGTTTTCTGGTGGGGTGCCAAAGGCTTCTACTTTGCTCATCCAAGTAGATCGTCCATCGGGCTGACGATATGTACAAAAAGGGGGTTCTGAAACAGGGGTTCCGGTTAAATCTCCCCACCAGTCCTGGCCTCGTTCTATCAGTAGAATGGGCTTGTTATTATCATTGGTTTTAGAGGCGTTTTTCTTCTTATAAGCCTCACTAATGCGCAGTGCTGACACACTACCGCCAAAGCCTGAGCCGATAATCACAGTGTCATAGGTGTTGTTTGGGTTAGTCATGTTACTTTATCTCCATATTAAGTTTGTGGTTGAGTTGTCCGTGCTCTACATGATGATGGTTTGGTGCGCGGCATTGATTTTGCCTATTTCTTCTTTTAGCTCCGGTAGTATCGCTTTATCTGAAAGAACGATTTGACTCATCAAGTTGCCAAGGTGAGTACAGTCTTCGGCGGTGTAACCCAGGCGAGTGATTTCAGCGGTACCGATGCGCATAAAGCCATCCACATGGATACCGTGTTTGGCGAGCTTATCTCGATGTGCTATGCCCTGCTCTCTCTCTAGTTTGGGAAGCACTTGATGGCAATAAGTGAGGTGTTTGAAGTTTGTGTTGCTCTGCCCACGCATTTCAAAGCCATTATCGATTAGGGCATCAGAAAACGCGCGCGAGTTTTCAACGATTTGTGCCGCGTATTGCTCCCAAGGCACTTCATCTATCACGATGCCCATACTGGCAATACGTGCCAGATGTGGGTTACAGATCATGGTGGGGCCATTTAATGGGGTAAAGTTCGAGACCACATCGATTCTATCGTTTAGCTCATCACTATTGGTAAGAATGATGCCCCCTTGAGGGCCTGGAAAGGTTTTATGCGTAGAGCCAAAGATAAGGTCTGCGCCCTCACCCAATGGGTCCTGATACTGTCCGCCAGCCGTTAGCCCCAAGCTATGGGAGCTGTCGTACGCTAAGATGCCACCGTAGGAATGAACCACTTCGGCGACTTCTTTGACGGGCATGGGACGTGTGTAGATTGAGGCGCCTAGAATGACCAGTTTGGGCTGTTCTTTACTGAGTAATTCCAACGTTGCGGGCACATCGAGTTGCCAGTTCTCGTCTGAAAAAGGCAAGGGTAAAGACACTCGATGGAAGACTTCATAGTTAAACGGATAGCCGCCACCAGGGAAAAAAGGTGGCACACGGCCAACTTTATCATCAGGATTGGTGAGTGCGAAGACCACCGCCATCAAGCTGTTACTGCCTGAAATGGGCGATAGGTTCACATGTTTGACTTTGAATAAGCGTTGGGCTTTTGCCGTGGTTTGCGACATGATTTCTTGAGAAATCGAGGTGCCAGCATAAAAGGGGGCGGCATAGCGTGAAGCAAGATCGCTGGCCAGTACCTCGGATGCAGCGTCTGATAAGCGGTTCTCGCTGACAATCATATTGATTGCTTGTCTCCTAATGTCGGTGTGACCTTTTACGAGTTCAATAATGGATTGCATCTTTCCTTTCCTTCGCTAAGTATTAAGAAAATTATCCATTTTTCTTTTTTTATTTTTTTTATTGCAATGGGATAGTTTCTGATAGTTGAGAGTAAATCTGTGATGTTGAACATCACCTAAGAAAGGCTAGTCGTGATTGTCAAAAATGGTATTACACGGTATTACACGAAAGGAGAAACAAGGTGGGTATTAGGATAATTGGCTGCGCCTTCCTTAGGCAGCCTGTTGTTTTTGTTCGGCAATGGCTAAAGTTGCAGAGGTGATCACAAAATATTTGGGAGTAAATCGTTTGCTCTTCGATTGTATTTTTAACTGTAACCGATATCGGTATTTTCCTACTAACTGTTTTTTATTCGAGATGTTTCCAGATAAGTTAGAGATTGCCTGAACGGTCTTAGTTGGCTGGTCACGGTCTGAGACGTATTCGTCCAAGTTCACAACTTGGGCGTCTTCAAAGAGAATGCGGTGAATGGATACCGAACAGTCACCGCTTTGATTCCAAGCTTGATCCGAGCCATTCATATTCAAGGGATGAACCGACCAATTAATGGTTTGTCCTAGGGTTGCAAATGAGCATAACGCCGTCGAACCCTCTCCTTCGCTGTTTGGGTTGTTATCCATCATAAAAGCGGAGCCTTGTAGCGAATTGTTTTTGAGGGTTTTTTTAAGGTTAATAAACACCATAATGTCCAGCTCTTGTGGGCTTGGTGCTTGATGTTCGTGGAAGATAGACATAACGCTTGTCCAAATGGTCTAGATTCACCAAACGTTACAATAGTTGGGGCGTTGTGGGTATTACACGGTATTACACGAAAAAATTGGTTTGCTCTGTTAGTGTTTTGAGGGCCAGTTGAATTAGGGTAATATGGCCGACTATTTGAAGACAATTACTTCGGTTATATATGAGTATTCAAGATAAGTATGTTCACAATCCCACTTTTGAGTGGCGTTTTCTACTTCCACAATATTGGCTGACATGGATTGGTTTGCTGTTCGCCGTTTCATTAGCGTTTGTGCCGTTTCGTATACGGGATAAGCTGGCATCCAAAATGGCACACCTTCTTGTCACGCGTAAAAGCAGCTCGACCATCAAGCGGGCTAGAATCAATTTAGAGCAATGCTTTCCCGAAAAATCCCTTGCAGAACGGGAGGATATTCTTAATCGTTGCTGTGAGACGGCGCTGCAATTTTACCTTAGCTACGCTGGCTTATTAGTACGGAGTAAGCGCCATAATCAGTCTAAAGGATCGATGATTGGGGCGGAGCATTTGCTACCCTTGTTAGATCGTGGGGAAAAAATCATCGCGTTGGTACCGCACTGCTGGGCCATTGATTACGCTGCGGTGATGATTGCGGCGAAAGGCTATCAAGTTTCTACCATGATGAAGCCGCAGAAACAAAAGATTCTCGATTGGCTGATCCATAAACAGCGTATGCAATATGGCGGTAAAATTTACCCTCGTGAAGTGGGCATTAAGCCGTTTTTGAAATCGGTGAAGGAAGGCTATTTGGGCTATTACTTACCCGATGAAGATTTAGGCCCCCAGCATTCTGTGTTTGTGCCTTTTTTCGGTGCTCAAAAAGCCACCATGAAAGGGCTTGGCAAGTTTGCCAAATTAACAAAAGCAGTGGTGGTTCCGATGTTACCAACTTATAACGCGGAAAATGGCCAGTATGAGTTGTTCATATTACCTGCGTTGGAAAACTTTCCCACGGGGAATGAAGAGCAAGACGCTATCGCCATGAATCAAGCCATGGAAACCTTGATCGCCGAACACCCCGAACAATATATGTGGATTTTGAACCTGCTTCGCAGCCGTCCGGATGGGTCTAAGCTGTATTAATCAGTGTGAGACCTTTGCTCGTAATGTCGAGTAAAGGTCTCTATGTGTTTCTTTTCACACTCTTCTCCTCCTTCACTCTTTTTTCCTCTTCTTTCAATGGTAAACTCCATTCACAAGTTTAAGCTTATTTACTCGGCAGCCGATTGTTCGCCTGTCAGATAATTGGCTTAGTAGGTATTAGTTGTATATGGAGCTCTCAATGTCAGACGCGTTACACCCCCCAATCAGTCATGATGACATCACTGCGGTAAAAGCGTACTTATTAGCCCTTCAAGATCGTATTTGTGAGGAGTTAGAAGCGTTTGAGCCCGAGGCGCGTTTTCGTGAAGACACCTGGGATCGCCCCAAAGGGGGTGGTGGACGCTCCCGTGCGATTGCCGGTGGCACTGTGATCGAAAAAGGCGGAGTGAACTTCTCTCACGTGATGGGAGAAAACCTGCCGCCATCCGCCACAGCAGGTCGTCCGGAACTTGCTGGTGGCAGTTTTGAAGCCATGGGTGTCTCGTTGGTCATCCATCCTAATAATCCTTTTGCACCCACCTCCCACGCCAATGTGCGTTTGTTTGTAGTAAAAAAAGACGGTATGGAACCAGTATGGTGGTTTGGCGGTGGATTTGATCTGACCCCTTATTATGGGTTTGACGAAGACTGTATCCATTGGCATCAAACCGCTTACGATGCGCTGGCTCCCTTTGGTGAGGATTTATATCCACGGCTCAAAAAATGGTGTGATGAGTATTTCTATCTGAAGCATCGCCAAGAACCGCGTGGTATCGGTGGTCTTTTCTATGATGATTTTAATGAAGGCAGTTTTGAGCATTGCTTTGGCATGATGCGTGCGGTGGGTGATGCCTATTCTCAGGCTTATATGCCGATTTTAAAACGTCGCAAGGACCATGATTTCAACGAGCAACAGCGTGATTTCCAGCTGCACCGTCGTGGTCGTTATGTGGAATTCAACTTGGTATTTGACCGTGGTACACATTTTGGTTTGCAAAGCGGTGTGGGGCGAACTGAATCCATCTTGATGTCACTACCACCCGAAGTGCGTTGGACTTACTGTTATGAGGTAGAGCCGAATAGCGAAGAAGCGAAGTTAACGGATTATTATCTCACTTCAAGGGATTGGCTGACGCTATCTGAATCATCTTGTGAAAAGGAGTAAACTTATTTTGGATCAATACGCCGTTGTCGGGAACCCCATTGCGCACAGCAAATCACCCAGTATTCACGCGCATTTTGCTCAGCAAACAGGCCAACAAATGGTCTATTCGACGTTACTTGGTGACGAGGTTGATTTTGAAGTGCAGGTACGTGACTTTTTTTCCAAAGGGGGAAAAGGTCTTAATGTTACGGTGCCCTTTAAAGAACGTGCTTTTGCCATGTGCGATATTCTTAGCAAACGCGCGAAGCAAGCTGGTGCAGTGAATACGTTATTAATGGGCAAAAATGGCGATTTGTTTGGCGATAATACCGATGGTGTGGGCATGGTGCGAGATATTACCGAAAACCACGGCCAGTCGTTAAAAGACAAACGCATCTTGCTGATTGGTGCGGGTGGCGCGGTACGTGGCGTTTTAGAACCCTTGCTAAACGAGCAGCCAGAATCTGTCACCATCGCCAATCGTACCGTAGAAAAAGCCCAGACTTTAGCGGAGCATTTCGATTGCTTGGCATCGTCTTTTGAGGCGCTTCAAGGCGACTTTGATGTCATCATCAACGGCACATCGGCGAGTCTATCGGGTCACTTACCGCCACTAAAAGACGAGCTGATTGGCAAGCAGACTTGGTGTTACGACATGATGTACGGCAAAGAGCGAACCATCTTTTTGCAATGGGCTTATGAGCGTGGCGCGACGGGAGCCGATGGCCTTGGCATGTTAGTCGGACAGGCCGCTGAGTCTTTCTACCTGTGGCGTCAGGTACGTCCAGAAACCGCCAGCTTGGTGGACGAAATGCGTCAGCAAATGAAAGCCGCTGACTAATCGGTGACATAAGTTGGTTAATCTGTGAAGTGGTTAAGCGACATAGGCAAAAAAGGAAAGCGGTATGAAAGCGCAATGGTTTAATTCGGTCGATCAAATAGGTGAAGCAAGATGGCAAGCGGCCATTGGTGAGACCCGTTATCCTTTTGCGCAGTTTGCTTTTCATAAAGCCTTGGAGCAAAGTCACAGCATTGGCGACGGTACGGGGTGGTATCCTGAATATCTTCTGGTGATGAACGAGGATGACTCGCCTCTTGCCATTGCCCCGACCTATTTAAAAACGCACTCCCAAGGAGAATTTGTCTTTGATTGGTCGTGGGCGGATGCCTACCAGCGTTATGGTATGCACTACTTTCCGAAACGTATTTGGGCGGTGCCGTTTTCGCCAGTGACGGGCGTTCGATTATTCTCCCATATGGACCCAAAGGGGGATGATGCTGAGTTTGCCCATCTGTACCCTGCTCTTGCGAATGTTATGACCCAAGCGAACCAAGAACGCGGCTTTTCCAGCTGGCACCTGTTGTTTACCAAGCCAGAACATGCGGATTTATTTCGTCATAACGAAGACCTGCTGCAGCGTATCTCTTGCCAGTTCCATTGGTTCAATCGGGGCTATCAAGACATGGAAGATTACTTTTCGCACTTTGCCAGTCGCAAGCGTAAAGCGGCTCGTAAAGAGCGTGATAAAGTGGCTAAACAAGGGGTCACACTGACGCGAACCTTGGGCAGTGAACTAACGCCAGCGGAAATCGACTTTTTCTACCTGTGCTATCAATCTACCTACGCCAAACGTGGACAGCAAGGTTATTTGACTCGCGAATTTTTCGCACAGTTAGCTGAAACCATGGGCGAGCAGATTCTCTTAGTACAAGCCTATAAAAACGACGAGCCAATCGCCGCTTCTTGGTGTTTCTTCGATGACCATTCTTTATATGGCCGCTATTGGGGCTGTGTGGAAGAAGTGGATTGCCTGCATTTTGAAGCGTGCTACTACCAAGGCATCGAGTTTTGCTTGGAAAAAGGGTTACAGCATTTTGATCCAGGCACTCAAGGGGAACACAAAATTGCCCGTGGTTTCGAGCCAGTATTCAGTTACAGCGTCCACTACATCGCCCACGAAGGCTTTCGCGAAGCCATTGGTAACTTTTGTGAAGAAGAAGCCCAAGCTGTGCGGGAATACCATCAAGATACCCATGAAATGCTGCCGTTTAAGCAAGCCACATAATTATCGGCTTCGTGTAGTAAGGGAATTGAGAGACAGAAACATTTAAGATGACTCATCTTCATCAAGTGCTGCGAACCGATAATGGGTTAAAAACATCACCTACCTTCCCTAGCAAAACTGGCCTATTTAGTTTTTCTCTTTAGCCTTAGTTATAGTGATCCCCAGGCAAAATAAGCTAGAGATGATTGAGACTAAATAGAATATACCGCTTACTGTACTGGTAGATGCAATAGAGAATGCATAACCAACTAATAATATACCGAGACCCATACCAGCACGTTCAATAAAATAAGATATGCTGATCAAACGATCTGTCGCTAACCCTTCGGGAGAGTGCTGTAGAATGGCGTAATAAACGGTTTCCGTTGCGGCATCAAATATACCAGCAAGAAATGAAAATAACAAAATTATCCATAGACTATTAGACCAAAATACGCCAAGGAAAAGAAGAAATGTGATTGCTAAAAAACAGATGAAAATGCTTGATTCGTCTAAATAATATAGTTTTAGTTTATTTACAGCCATTGGTGTAATAACTGATGCAAAAATTTTACCTGCGCCCCATAAAGCCATAATCCATCCGACAAGAAAGGCTGGGTTTTCTAGACTGAATTCTCTTGATAGGATTGGAAAGCCGACATTATGAGTTGATGAGCCAAATGCCTCAATAAAACGTGCTATAAAGATAACGCCAACTATCATCCAGATGTTCTTCAGCATAACCATGTCAAATTTTTCTGGTTTAGAAGAGGGTCTATCAGAAGCTGATATTTTGAGCTGATTGCTATTTATTCGTAAAGCAAAAAATATAACACCTGATAACAAAAAGGTTCCACCATCTATCAGAAATATCATTTGGACAGGCAAAAAATCATATAAAATACCTGCTAAAATACCACCTATCACAACTGCAATACCATGTATCGAGGCCAAAAGGCTATTCATCTGATGACGAAAGTTAGCACCTAGAAACTGAGGAACTTGTGTATAGAGTGAAACATGGAATGTGCCTTGAAATAGGCCCATAAAAAAAGGCAGCACAACAATAAGGGCTGGATGAGTTGATTCTGGACTAAAAGCTAGAGCAAGCATTATTATTCCATTTGCATAGTCAGATGCTGTTTGAATGATTCGATGAGACCAAAAACGAGATAAAACGGGTGTCAAAAATGCTCCCATCACGGAGCCTGACATTTTTAAGGCGAGGATAAATCCGAGTATTATTGGGTCATCATATAATGAAAGGGCATAAACACTAATCACAATTGTATTTATAAATGCACTGATATCCGAAAGCTGTTTTGCGCCAAGCCATACCCACATTTTTAAGGGTAACTGATTTAGTTGAATCATTCGGTTATCTTTCCTTATTGTAAAACGCTTATTCGAACGAGTAACAAGTTACGATATGCAAGACGAGAAATGTCTATTTGCTTAACAGTTCCTGCTTGATGATATAAAACTCGATCATTTACAACTAGTGTTTCAAGAGAGATTTCTTAGTATGGCTATAAAACATGAACAAAAGGAAAAATTTGATGGGTTGGCCGATGACTATGACAGCTATCGGCCTCGCTATCCTCGTGTTTTATTTGAGACGTTGCTGGCGTCATTGAAGCATCGTAAAGATCTAACGCTGGTTGATGTTGGTACGGGGACTGGGATTGCTTTGGAGTCGATGATTGAGGTGTTAGGGAGAGCACATCATTACCATGCTATCGATATCTCCTCCGACATGATTGATCATGGGAAAAGAAAGTTTCCTGATGCTAACTGGCATAAAGGTAAAGCTGAAGACGTTCTTCTTGGGCTGGAGAGTATTGACCTGATTATTGCTGCGCAATCTTTTCAGTGGATGGACCGACCAAGCTTACTGTCTGCCATTGACCGTCGACTGAAGGTGGGAGGTATTTTTGGTGTTATCCAAAATAATCGGTATTTTGAAGGAAGTGACTTTCTGGATGAGTATGAGTCCCTTTTGGAGCACATGAGTCCAGGGTACTCTCGTTACTATAGGAAATTCGACTTTTTACAAGAGATGAAAGAAAGTTTGGGTCAAAAAGCAATGTGACTTTACATACACATGATTGGGTTATGACGATTCCATCCGATGCATTTATTGGTATGAGCCGTTCCTCCACACAAGCGCAACGAGCAATTACTGCCCATGGTGAAGCCTTTATTAATCAGCTTACTGATCTGATCACACGATATGAAAAAGAAGGACTATTAGAAATAGCTTATCGCAGCGAGTTATTTATGTACTCAAAATAGCATGCAGTTTTTTAACCCAATTGATTATTCTTAATGATTTAGGAATTAGTTTATCAGAGCGCGGCTTAGCCCAGAGATGCATGTCAGCGATAAAGCGTAGCCAAAGACGATACCAATTCCTCCATCGCCAAGCGTAGTTCGGGTGGGCCGAGGACTTCTAGTTCCGCCCCAAAACGCAACAGCTCAGTACAACCATACGGTGTGTCTCCCACTGGAAACCTAGCACGATGCCACCCCGAATCATCCACAGGTTCAATCTTTGCCTGATTCACAGCATAAGAAGAGCACACGTGTTGCATGATCTTCACACCCAACACCGTTAAGCGCACCTCGGCGATAATTGGAAATTGGAGTGTTTCCATACGACGTAAACTATCTTGCCAAAACGCGACTAAGTTGAAGTCTTTGGGGCGTTCAAAGTTTTCATCTAGTAACGTCAGCAATTCAATACGGGATACGCGATATGTCCGAATATCACGGTCTACTTTCGCGATCAAATACCACTGTCCGCCCTTTAAAACGATCCCCAGAGGTTGGAGCTGACGCTTTATTTCTCCTTTCCAACTCTGATATTGCATGGCAATAAGCCGTTGCTCCAACACGGCTGTCATCAACTTTGGCAAGTAGGCAACCTTTTCATCGTCAGAAAACCAGTTCGGAGCATCCAATAAAAATCGGCTTTGTAAGCGATCCGCCTCGTGTCTTAAGTCTTCCGGCAGCGCGGCTTTTAGTTTTAATTGCGCATCGGCAAGCGTCGTGTCTAACCCCATCTTTTGAGCTGGGCCAGATAAACCTGCTAGAAACAATATTTCGGCTTCATTGGCAGAAAGCCCGTTTAAACGAGTACGGTAACCGTGTAGCAGCCGATAGCCACCTTGTACTCCTTGTTCACTGTAAACTGGAACCCCAATTGCGCTAAGTGCATCGATATCCCGATATACAGTACGGATCGACGTTTCACAGGCGTCAGCTAAGGCGCGAGCGGTAACCTTTTCATGGGACTGTAACATCATCAGAAGTTTCAGTATTCGGCTGGCTCGCATGAGATTCTCCTTTATAGTGCCAAGCGAATTTTATTTTGCCAGTATAAAGGAAATACCTGACATAAGGTGGCAGCTTTAGTCTCTAACATAGCTCATGTAGTCACCATTACTTACAACAAATTTTGAGGCAACTGACATGAGCAACATTCTTCGCAACAACGACACTATTACTCTATATCACGCCCCACAAACTCGAAGCAGTGGCGTTTGGGTTCTGCTGGAAGAATTAGGCATACCCTATGAGATGGAAGTTCTGAATTTAACAGCAGGAGAAAATCAGCAACCGGAGTTTTTGGCTATAAACCCCTTGGGTAAATTCCCTACGCTTGTCCATAAGGGGACCGTTGTGACCGAACAAGTGGCTTGTTACCTATACTTGGCTGACCTGTTTCCTGAAAAAGGATTGGCTCCTGGCTTCAGTGATCCTAAACGCGGTGCCTATTTACGCTGGATGGCCTACCAAGGCAGCAGTTTTGAACCCGCCATGATCGATCAAGCTTTTAATCGTTCTCCCGTTGATGCTCTCCACTCGTCCTACGGTAGTTTTGGCAAAATGCTAAAAACTGTGTTCGATCAAATAGCTAAAGGCCCTTATTTACTGGGAGAACAGCTTTACGCTGTCGATATCCTTTGGGGTATAAGCTTGAAATGGTGTCGTATGTTTGGATTGATTACGACGAACCCAGTCGTTGACGCTTATATTGAACGCATCACCTCACGTCCAGCCTTCATTAGCGTTGAACAACAAGATCAAGCACTGAAACTCGGCCAAGAGTCGTTGGTAGATAAGCGATGAGTTGTAAACCATATACACCTCTCTCTTACTAGGGGTAGGTGTATAGGCTTTCTGTTCGGAGGGTTAGGGAGGGGTTATCAAACCTCTTGATGTGGGCCAAATAGTTCGTAATGAATACGATCTGCTTCCACGCCTAATGTCAGCAATTGCTGCTTCACAAACATCATAAAGCCTACTGGACCACACAAGTAGAATTCGCCATTACTCAGAGGCAAGTTCGCTTTGATATCGTCTAACTGCATATTGCCTTCAAACTCACTGTCAGCCAACTCATGGGCACGTTCGTACCAAGTATATACAGACAAATCTAGAGCACCTTTTAAGCCGTTAACATGGTCTTTGAAAGAATGTAGTCCTTCATGTGCACAGGCGTGCAAGTAACTCACAGGCTGGCCATAGTTCTGTTTGGCAAGAGTGTCTAGCATTGCTTGCATTGGTGTTAAGCCCACGCCGCCTGAGATCAAGACCACAGGCGTGCCTTTGTCTTGGAAGTAGAAGTCCCCTGCTGGTGGCATGACGCCGATTTCATCGCCCACTTCAACATGGTTGTGTAAGTAGTTGGACATGACGCCCGCTGTATCGCCTTGGCCTTCACGTTTGACACTGATGCGGTAGCTTTTGCCGTTGGACATTGTCGATAAAGAGTATTGGCGAATTTCATCAAATTCTGCGCCCTTAGGATGTAGCTTCACGCCCAAGTATTGGCCTGGCTGAAAGTCGATCACCGCTTGGCCATCTACTGGCTCTAAGACAAAACTGGTGACCAATTCAGATTCTGGTGTTTTGGATGCCACACGGAAACGACGGAAGCCTTCCCAGCCACCCGTTTGTGCTGCGTGTTCTTTGTATAAATCCCCTTCCACCTTGATAAAAATTTCCGCAAGCTGAACGTAAGCAGCAGTCCATGCTTCTTCGACCTCTTTGGTGAAGGCATCGGGTGCCAGTTCACGCAGAGTTTCAATCAAATGATGACCGACAATATCGTACTGTTCAGGTTGAATATTGAAGCTGGTGTGTTTGTGGGCAATGCGCATTACCGCGCTGGTTAATGCTTCTAAATTGTCGATGTAAGTGGCATAAGCGGCAATCGCATTGAATAAGGCCGCAGGCTGACGGCCAGTCTTCTGATGGGTCATATTGAAGACGTTTTTCAGCTCAGGGTTGTGGGTAAACATACGGTTATAAAAATGCTCTGTGATGGCAGTACCCGCAGATGCAAGAAGTGGAATGGTCGCTTTTACTGTGTCGATGTGCTGTTGAGATAACATCAGATAGCCCTCGTTATTGGACAGTTACGGTTTGATTTACTCTTGTTATAGCGAAAGCTGTGCCAATAAATTAATTCCTTATTTTTCAGATCATTACTGTTTTTTGGTTTTTCAAAAGAGTCATAATGACCTGATTTATATCAAGTCATAACGCTTTAAATATGTCATTATGACCTATATTGAAATTCACCTAGATTTGACTAGAAAATGAGAACGCTATGAAGCAAGTGTCGAATAATGCCTTATTGAGTTTTGCGTTGGATTTAGCCAGTGCGGTGACCCAAGCCAATCGATTTGAGCAATTAGTGTACGCGGTAAAAGCCACCATCAATTGCGATGCGGTGGTGCTCTTGGTTCATCAACATGGAGTGTTAACCCCGATTGCCCAGCGGGGCTTGTCGGATGATTTAATGGGTCGGCGCTTTATTATTGCAGAGCACCCGCGACTTAATGAAATCTGTGCTGGGCATTATCCGGTACGCTTTCCTGCAGACTCTGCCCTTCCTGATCCTTACGATGGCATGGTACTTGGCCATGATGAAAACCTTCCTGTGCATTCCTGCATGGGGGTGCCTTTGTATGTGGAAGGCAAACTGATCGGGGTTGTGACGTTGGACAGTATCGAGCCCTATGTGTTTGATTCCATCGACTCTCGTGCCTTAGAAATCATCGGCAGCATGGCGTCGATGACGCTTAATACGGCAATACTAATGGAACAGTTAGAGAACAAATCCCAACGTGCTGAACATGTATTACAAGCCATGAACAAGCAGGTCAATGAAAAAGATGGTCACATGGAAATGATCGGGCAAAGCGATGGTATGAAAGCCTTGATCCAAGCAATCAAACTGGTTGCCCCTTCCGACTTTGCTATCTTAATTGAAGGTGAAACTGGGGTGGGCAAAGAGCTGGTGGCACGGACTCTTCATCAAGCCTCAAGTCGTGCATCGGCCCCCATGGTGTATGTGAATTGTGCGGCGATTCCGCAACATCTGATCGAAAGCGAATTATTCGGCCATGTGAAAGGAGCATTTACGGGGGCGGATCGAGATCGTGAAGGCAAATTTCTTTTGGCCGATGGCGGCACCTTATTTCTGGATGAAATTGGCGAGCTACCTTTGGAGGTGCAAGGAACTCTACTTCGTGCGATTCAAAACCAAGAAATTCAAGCCGTGGGCAAAGATCAAACTCGCAAAATCGATGTACGTGTCATTGCGGCGACCAATCGTCATTTAGAAACGGAAGTCGCGGAGCATCGTTTTCGAGCCGATCTTTTCCATCGCCTAAGTGTTTTTCCGATTCAAGTGCCGCCCTTAAGAGAACGGCAAGGCGATGTGCCTTTATTAGCTGGCTTTTTTACTGAGCGCTTTCGTCGCAAGCTGGGCTTGCAGCAGCTTACCTTATCGGCATCAGCCATGAGATTGCTGGAGAGTTATCATTGGCCTGGTAATGTGCGTGAACTTGAGCATGTGATCTCGCGAGCCGCGCTCTATGCTAAAGCGGCGGTGCCAACAGGGATTACCACCATTACACCCGCACACCTAACAGGGTTACAGATAGATAACACTTTTAAAAAACAGCAACAGGCTATTTCTGATACAGTTGAAAGCGTTTCAAACGCATTTGAAGAGCCCATAAATTTACGTGAAAAAACAGACGCTTATCAGCGAGATTTAATACATCGTGCTTTGCAGGATGCTGATGGTAATTGGGCGCAAGCGGCACGATTTTTATCGATGGACAGAGCCAATTTGGTTCGTTTAGCGAAGCGTTTGGGCGTATCTGTCAGTAAGGAAGTGAAGGCCTGAAACCTTCTCCCTGTCTCCCCTTTAACAGGGGGAAGCTTAGGCTGTTTGTTCCCTCCCCTTTTGTCTTTCAAGGGGAGGGTTAGAGAGGGGTTGTTAATTATGTCTCGCCGCGCTTACTTGTCGAATGCGTTCAGCAGGAAATTCGAGTTTAGGCAGTAGGTAAGCTTTTAAGTCATTTGGGTAGCCGAGTTCATCTAATGCGGCTGCCATACAATTGAGCCACATGGCTTTTTCTTTATCCGTGACGATTAAATGTGCATGGACTTGGGGTAAACTGATTGGCCCATATTTTTTCGAAAATAACTTTTCGCCGCCCATCCAACCAGATAAAAAAGACACCAATTTGTCGATGGTTAGCTCAAGATTGCTAGGGTGCATATCAAACAAGGGGCGAAATTCAGGGGTGTTTCCCATGATGCGGTAGAAGGTTTCGACTAGGGTTTGTAGCCCAGTTAAACCACCAACCGCTTGTAAAGTTCCATCGCCTTCGCCATAAACGGGTATATTAGTCGTTGTCATTGTCGTCGGTATCTTTTCCATGAAATCACTATGAGACTTTTGCTCGACTACTGCGCTTGCCAATACTTTGTTAAAAACAGACTCAAAATGCTCATTTATCGCTATAAACTCCGCTTGCTCATCTGTTTTTGCCGCGTCTTAGCGTCGCTCGTGACATCGTGCAAAGGTCTCACTGTGTATAAAAATGAGCAGTGATTTTAGCAAATTTTCCATTGATTTGAGAGATAATTGTGGAAAAAAGAACCGGTTATCCCTCTATGCTAAACTTGGCCTGATCGATATTTCCTCTCAACACTGTGGATAAATACAGTATCAGTTCATAAAATAAACATTTCATAGTGTGTTTCACGCCAAATTGCGCTTTTTACTGCAAAAAAGTGCGTTAATTATGTATAACTAGGACTATTTTCCACATTGGCGATTGAAAAAGTACGATGTGTATAGTATTGCCGTTATCCACAATATAGCGATTATCCACAAGGATCCGTTCCCAGTGCTCAAAAAATCTTTTCAACAGCTGCGTCATTCCTATCAAGTTGATGCGCTTCTTCATAAAAAAATCTGGCGAATGGCTTGGCCGCCCATGGTGTCGAATATCACTACGCCACTTCTCGGTTTGGTGGATACTGCGGTGGTGGGTCATCTAGGGACCGCAACGCCTCTTGGAGCCGTGGCGATTGGCGGTAGTATCTTTAGCTTCCTGTTTTGGGCGTTTGGTTTTTTGCGCACACACTAATGTAAGAAATATTGACATACACACCAATGTACAAAACAATGTTGACATCAATGTGATGAAGATGTGGTGCTCGTTGTTATGATTCGATCAAAGATCATATATATTCAACGCCTTTACAGGCTCGAAGTAGGACTAGTTGTCAACGCCGATGGGACTCCTGTTGTTGAGTGGACAAACCGAACTCTTCACTGGAACACTGATAAGCATAAATTCGAAGAAACTAGCGACTTAATGATAGGACGGTTCCCAATCATCTATCGGAATAATGAGCCATGGAATCTTGGAAACCTTTACCTCTACCGCTGGTGGTTAAATTTCGCTGAATCCAGCCCTCGCTCAATCGTAACGATAGATCGAAAAGCAAAGAACCTACTCTCGTACTTGCACTTCATCGAAGAACAGAAGACCGACGATCTACCACTTGATATTTTTTACGCCCCACCTCGCAGCCGAAAGAACCAGCGTGTCACTTATCTCTACAAGTCATACCTCACGAGGCTGTTCGAGCAGAGGCAGAATACGCTTAAGACCGTGAAGCAAAAAGCCGCGGAGGTCGCGGCCTTCTATATGTTTCTGAACACCCACAAGCTCAGTCCTAGTGGTGAAGAGATAGAGGACCGCTTTTACTCTCTTAAACAGAATAAGGTAGTAGTGAAAGGGGGTAGGAAGTTCCATGTGACCACCACAGACATCCATATTACAAAGGCCACGGTTGAAGAGCCGCGCTTCGATTTAATACAGGGCGAAGAAGGTGGAGTACGTCCACTTTCAGAAAAAGAGGTCGAGTGGATTCTTGAAGGCTTGGAAGCTCTAGGTAACCGTCAGCTGCAACTGATGGTTTGGTTGGCGCTATACACAGGGGCAAGAAAACAGACCATTTGCACATTAAGTATTGAAGCGATACAAAGAGCTTACGAGTCGTCACGAACAACCAAAGAGGCGAGAATAGCTGTTGGACCAATGACTGACGTTGATACTAAGGGTAACGTTAGGTACGTACTCAAGGTGCCAAGCGCCTTGGTTGCACAGGTATATGATTGGGTAAAATATTCGAAAATATATAAAGAACGAAGTGAGAAAAGCTTCTACGGTGATTCCCCTCGTAACTATGTTTTTCTGACGAAGTTTGGCCGACCATTTTATACCGCAAACCGACACGTGTATGACGCTGCCGATCCTAGTTATTCACTGACCCTGAAAAAAAGTGAAAGGGGTCAAGCGGGGCTCCAACTAGGAGGATCGATTAATGACTTCGTGAATCAGAAACTGATTCCATGGATAAGACAACACAAAGACAAACAGTACAAAGGTTTTCGGTTCCATGACCTCAGAGCAACACGAGGCATGCGATTCGTTCGGAAAGCGAAGAGATTAGGTATGTCGGACACGGAGATCATTACTCATGTTAAAGGTCTACTCGGTCACAAGCAAGAGGCGACTACGATGATGTATCTGAAGTACGACGAGTTAGTTCAATTGCAGAAAGAAAAAAACGAAATAGTTCACGAAGCCATGTACGGTGAAACTTTCCCTTGGGACAACTTCAATGACTGAATTCTACGATCTGTATGACGACAGACCTGAAACATATTCTTGCTTTGAGTCCTCAGCACTCACATTATCTGAACTAGGCAGAATTCGCCTCAACTTCAAACGCAGCGGCCAAAATTACCAGCATGTTTATGTTGGGAGAGTGCTGTTTGACTCTCGCGATATAAGCTCAGTCAAAAGCAGAAACAAGTGTTCTCCAGCCTTTATAGACAGCTGGGGTATAAATTTTACAAGCCAAATCACTCATCGGAAAGCCTACTTAACAAGGCTTATAGACGCATTCCTCGATGGAAAAATAAAGCGAGGCTCAGTTGTCAATCAGCTAATCTTTATAGACTATGCCGATAACAATTTCGACCGTAAGAAACTCTTCATCGACAAAGATCTTATGAAACAGGCATATTGTGACTACTCGCTATTACTGTGGAATCGAGTATCTCAGAGTAACCTTTCAAAGTCACTCAAACGAGCCACTGCACGCGGGTATCAAGAAGGCGCTACCCAAACAATCCTGCTGGCATTTAATAACATAGATGAAGATACAGTTAAGAGCTGGTCTCTGAGAATTCAATACAGGCGAGGCGAAAGTGGATTCAAAGTGTTGGATAGTACACGATGCGCAGCTATCAGCAGAGATGCACATCGCTATTTGTTCAATCAAATCTCTGAGTACTTACTTGGGGACAATCATGCAAAGCCATTCGTTCTTAAACCAGAGCTGAAACTTGGTATCACAGGTCAAATATACCTCAGCCCAGCCAACTGGAACCTACATGGATTAAACAAGACTCCCTCATCATACTATGAGAGATCTGGAAGCCTCGGGCGCAAACGCCTATACGAGTTACTTTATGATCGCAATGGAAATCTAATTAGCGTTGACAAACTGATGGTGGCGTTAGACGCTGAGATTGAGAAAAATGGTCCATTTAATGACAAAAAGATTCGCTCAAGAATACATGAATATTATCGTGCTGCAGTTGCGATTGGGCAGCAAGATGAAAGCATAATGGAAACTAATTACGGTCGCGATCTTTTTAATATTGCAAGCATTCACTTCTCTCATCTGATACTTGCAGACAGCGGTGCTAACCTAGCAGTACTGTGTTCTGCTCCACTGGTAGAGCCCACCAATCTCGAACGAGAAGGCAAGTTCAGAATTCTATCCTTCAAGAGAAAAGGGGATAAACAGTTTTCACTTCGCCTGAGCCCCCTAGCCAAGAAATACTGGAGTCGTTACCTCGCACTGTGCCAAAAGTTCGGCATTTCAGGTTCTCCCCTTACAGGGCCGCAGTACTTCAAAAAATCGCAGACTCACATATGCACAATTAGTAATAAGAACCTCACTAACCCTACCAAGTTCTGGAATGCAGGTAACCCATGGATTAATACAAAAGAATGGCGAGATTACTCGGTAAATTTATCTCTCACCGTAACTAACGATATTCGCTACTCTGCAAATCAGCATCAGCACACAGTTGAGACATCGAGAAAGCACTACATAGCAGTTGAAAACCAAGTTGCTGTTAAAGAGCTAAGCGACTTCTTCAGCGGTCTAGCTAGTGTTGTAAGTCTGTACAAAGGGAAGCCGGTCGCTGTAAAGATTATTAGTAAAGATAAGGGGGAGCAGGGTCTTACAGGCACTTGCACATTTCAGGGCAGTACAAAAGACGAAGGCTTTTCAGATGAAGCCCCAAACCCTCGTTGCTCAGCAATGCTTAGCTGCTTTTTCTGCAAGTCATATGCGCTTAGAGCAACAGAAGAAGATGTTCTTATGCTGTTATCTATTAAGGAATGGCTACCTTTGCACAGCCGCGCTAGTAGTCTGAATATGGATGAACATCTTCTAAAGTTCCAACCTATCATCGAGCGCTTGGATGACATAATCGCTGACTTCTCTGATAAAAATGAACAATACACAAAGATCGTTCAGCAAGCTAAGAGGCAAATTGAAATTGGCAACTTACACCCTTACTGGGAGATGAAAATAGCTGCTTTGAACGAAATCTCAAATAGTAGAGAGGAGCAGTAATATGTGGTCACCACGATTTTTGGAAGGCACTGAAAAGCTTGATTCTCAGCCCGATATGTTTTCAGGTGAAAATCTAACGAAAGTGCCGCCAGACAGCTTCGTCATTAGTCGCAACCTAACAGGTGAACCCCTTTCTATATACGGCGATAACATCTGGGATTTATCGCCCTATACAATAATAACTAAGGGTATTAAGTACAATTTTATTAGTCAGTTCGGCAAAACAAATGACGAGCTGAGCGCAACAGCACACACGATTATCGGTGAGATGAAGCAAATTATGTTCGCAGTGCTCTACGAACCAACGCACTCGGGCGGACAGCGCAACAAGCCCCAGACCTACAGAAGAATGTTGGCTGTTTTAAGGGGCCTCTCCCTCATCGCACTTAACGAAAATAAGACTCTCGCCCAACTACATGAGAGCGCTCTTGCAGTACCAAAAATCACTGCAAGCCTTTACGCCTCTAGGACTGCGTTTCGCAAAGCTGAAACACTTAGAGATTTAAAAGGACTGATCGACTATCTAAACGAGCGATTCAATGCAGGACTACCACCCCTGATTGCCAGCAAGCAGCTCAAGAATATCCTTTCGGCCGGATTTAAATTGCGATCGGACTACATTAACGATTCATCAATTCAACGCACCCCGCTTATACCCTCGCGAATTTACGCTGCACTGATAAAACTATCAACGGAGATGGTTGATGATTTCCACGAACATAAAGATAATATAAAAGCCCTGCTGAAAAGAATCAACAAAGATCCCTTGTTCTTTGTCACCACTTCAATGATGAGAGATAAGGCAATCCCAGGAGCAGTCAATAACATAAAGGTTTATCGAGCATTTGCAGCTTATAAGGCTAAATACCCCAACGCAAAAAGAACCGAAATGCCCTTAGTAAGCCAAAAAGACTCCATAGCTGAGTATAGTTTAACGGAATTTTTCGAGCGTTGGCCAATCGGATCATTCTACAAAAATAATGACTACATGAAATATACACTCAAAGGTATTAGAGTCTACTTGGCCTACGTACTGGATGCTGCAAGATTTCTCATAGATATATACTCCGGTATGCGCACACATGAGATGGATGCACTGAAACAAGACTGTCTGAGCAGCGTTCGAATACCCGGACTCGATGATATACCTATACTGCTCTGTCACACTTCAAAAATGACAAACAGTAACTACAGCGAGTCTGTCTTACCCTGGGCGACATGCCAACAGGCAATACCCGCCGTCGAAGCATGTAGGTTCATTCGAGGGATGATGGGCAGCCCTACCGATTTTCTGTTTCCAAGCTTTGATCATCCTATGAAGGTCAGGAAGTTTCTCGATACAGATGTACATCGCCAAAAAGCTCTCTCATATATCTCAAGGGGCTCAGATGAGCTAAGAGTCAGAGAAAGCGACATTGTAGAGTTAGAAAACTTCGATGCATTTCGTGACTGGCGAAATGATCCTAGGCTCAAACTAAAAGTGGGTGAGTACTTTCATCTTGAGAACCATCAATTCCGGCGCTCTACGGCCGTATATGCAGCACGAAGCGGAAGAGTCTCTCTCCCCTCATTGAAATTTCAATTCAAACACTTATCTGAAGTCATGACGATGCTTTACCGAGAAAATGCCAGCTTCGCTGAGAACATTCTAAATATGGTTAAAACGGGTGATTCTCATGATGTAATACGCGACTATCGAGATGAGCTGATGCTCCTAGAAGCCTTGGATTTTGAAGCTCATGTAGTTAAAAGTAAGGACAAACTTTTCGGCGGAGCAGGAAGCAGGCTTGAACAGGAAAAATCTCAAGCTCCATCATGGTTCAATAGCATCGAAGATATCGAAAAACGCGTTAGAGATGGACGTATATCTTATCGAGAAACAGCTATCGGTGGATGCTCATCCCGTGAGATGTGTGACAAGTTTAACGTGGATGAGGTCATCCCATGCCTAGTTGGTTGTGATGACGCGATCCTTGGTGGGGATGATGGGCTAGGACTTGGACGAGGACATAAGCTCAAAAAATACAAAAGTACCCTAGAGGCGGAGCTAGAGTACATCGATCCAAAACATCCCTCAGCTCGATTAGCACATCAGGAAATCATGCTAATCAACCAGAAATTAATCGCGATAGAGGCCATAGATGAGTAAGCATAAAGAGTACTACGAAGCCCTCCAAAGGCTGATAAACAATGAGTCAGTAGTTGTTGCTAAAGGATCAAAAATCAATAAGCGCAACGTGGCGTTGGAGGCAGGCAAGAAGAATGCAAGCAGCATTCGTAAGGGCCGAGACTTTGACAATCTAATCGCAGCAATAGATGCCGCTGCTGCTAAAACGCAGTCACCAAAAAAAATAAGAGTAGATAAAGCTGATACCCTTGCAGCACGTAACCAGGAGTTGCAAGATATGCTAGACATCTCTCATGCAAAATACCTAGCAGCAATGAATCTACTCCTTGAAAACGGCCTTTACTCTGTTGAGAAGATCCCCGCCCAAGTAATCAACCTCAATGAAAGGGATCACTCTATACGCCCCGCGTTTGACGGTAATAATTTCGAGAATAGTGAAACCCCCCTGTGTCAGGATAGTTGTCGCCTCATTTGATATTATAAAACAGACAGGGGACGTAAGTGAAAACCAGTGGATTACCAAAGACATTCAAGTGCCTTTAAAGAAGCCATCTTACAGAAACTCATCCAAAGCAAGTTGTCGAGACGTGAGTTTGCAGAACAGGAAGGCATTAAGCTCTCTACCCTGTATAGTTGGCAAAAGCAATTCAACACATCAGGATTTAGCGAGTCAAAAGTGAGTTCATCAGATAAGTGGTCAAATGAAGAAAAGTTTGCTGTCGTACTTGAAACCGCCGTCTTGTCTGAAGCGGAGCTTAATGAGTATTGCCGTGTGAAAGGCCTGTACCCTGAGCAAGTAAAACAGTGGAAACAGGCTTGTATTGCTGGGAATACAGTGAAAGAGAAGAAAAAGACCACGGCTGAGCAACAGTCGGATAAAAAACGCATTAAAGAGTTAGAGCGAGAACTGAGAAGAAAAGAGAAAGCGTTAGCAGAAAGTGCAGCGTTACTTGTGCTGGGAAAAAAGTTCGATGCCTATTGGGAGGAAAAAGAGGACAGCTAATCACGCTGGCCGATAGGCAAAAGTATTCGCAGTGGATCCGTCATGCGGTCGAGTCCGGTGCACGGCAAGGGCCTGCCTGCGAGGTGATTGGATTATCGGTCAGGACGTTACAGCGTTGGTGTAGAGAGGGTTCTATTGGGGAGGATAGAAGAGTCACATCGACAAGGCCCGCCCCAGCGAACAAACTGAGCGAGGTAGAACGGCAGATGATGATTGAGGTCTGCAACCGTGACGAGTTTGCTTCGTTACCACCCAGCCAAATCGTGCCTATATTGGCCGATAGAGGTGAGTATATTGTCTCAGAATCCAGCTTTTATCGTCTGTTAAAAGTAGAAAATATGCTTCATCACAGAGGAAAAGCAGCACCAAGGAATGTCTATAAAAAGCCCACGAGCTACACGGCTAAAAAAGCCAATGAGGTGTGGAGTTGGGACATTAGCTATTTGCCAACCACGGTGATTGGTCAGCATTACTACCTGTACATGATAGAAGATATTTACAGTCGAAACATAGTGGGTTGGGAAGTGCATCATCAAGAAACGGGAGAGCATGCCGCCGATTTATTGGAGCGCAGTGTCTGGGTGGAAAGATGCGTTAAAAAAGACCTCGTCTTACACTCAGATAACGGTGCCCCCATGAAGAGTTTAACGATGAGAGCGAAAATGTATGATCTTGGTGTTGTGACCTCTCGGAGTCGACCAAGGGTGAGTAACGACAACCCGTACTCAGAGTCGCTGTTTAGAACGGTGAAATATCACCCTAGATGGCCGTCAGAAGGGTTTAAAACCCTAGAAGGTGCGAGAGAGTGGGTAAAAGAGTTCGTGTATTGGTACAACCATGAGCATCGCCATAGTCGGATCCGGTTTGTTACGCCCAGCCAAAGACATGCTGGGCTTGATAAAGTGATATTAGCAAAGCGAGCGAACTTGTATCAGCAAAAAAGGAAAGAGCACCCTGAGCGTTGGTCAAAAGCAGAAAGAAACTGGCAGCCAATAGGTGATGTGGAATTAAATCCAGAGCAACACAAAGACGCTGCTTAATTATTTTAGGCGACAACTACCTTGAAAAACGCCGCTAACAACGTTTCTCATTCTCTAATCGCCTTCTAACCAATTGAAAATATTATGAAGAATGGCAAAAATGATAGTGATAGTTCTTCAATTCTTCAACTTCTTCTTTGATTTGAAGTGAAGTGATACGCTGGGTTTTGTCACTTAGTTAGATTTGAACGATGAGGATCTCTAGCCAGTTGTATTGCTAGACATTATCCGAAGACAAATAGAAGAACTGAACCTCGAAGTAGCTTTTATCCTAGGACGTGCTGAAGCTGGTCTCCGCAAACTTGTGATCTAGGCCAACACGCCTTTGCCCCAAAACATTTAAAGCTATCCCTCATCACACCTTGCTAACTCGTTACTTGCCCGAATTTTTGTAATGAGCCAATATGCCATTAGTTGGTTATCCACTTAATTGTGTCATCAATTTATTTGATGACAATTTACACCATGTGTTCAAGGTATTGATTATGGAATTACAGACAAGGCTAGTTTTTATCGATACAAGCGCTTTTGAAAAGAAAAACTATCAATTTGGGCAACACGCTCTTGGTCGTCTTCAAGAACTAATTGAGGATGAGAAAATCCACTTGCTCATTACTGATGTGACAAGGAAAGAGATCGACTCCCATCTCAAACACAAATCTGAAGAAGCAGCTTCTATGATAAAGAAGATGCAAAGAGATGCGATGTTCCTAAGAAACACCCCCGACCTTGATTGTCATGGCATCTTCACCAAGGTTAAAGGTGATGATATTTATGCTGTTATCAGTGAAAAATTTGATGATTTCGTCGAAAACGGCTACGTCGAAACAATTGATGTAAGCACTGTTAACCCTCAAGTTGTATTTGATGCTTACTTCAACAACCTTCCTCCTTTTGGCAAAGAATCAAAAAAGCACGAGTTTCCTGATGCATTTGCGCTAGAAGCTATTAAACAGGTGAGCTTGGCTAGAGGATATTCAGCCTATATCGTTAGTGACGACGGCGATATGAAATCATTCTGTGAGAAAGAAGATAACTTCATTCATCTTGAAAATGTCGATGACCTAATTGACTTGATTGTTCGAAGCGACAAAGCGTACGAAGAACCAGCCAAATTTGCTGATGAAATATTCGAACAACTCCTAGAACAAATCAAAGCGGATGCCCTGCAAGCTCTCGAAGATGGCGAGTTCAACTATGAAAACGCAGATCCTTTCGATGAGATTATCAATTCTATAGAAATCAACTCGGTGAATGTTGGGAAGAAAAACTTACAGAATGTCGATGCCGAGTGGGCTGAATACGAAGTAGAATTTGAGGTGGTTGTTACGGCAGATTATCGATTCTCAGATTATGACCGTTCACCTTGGGATCCTGAAGACAAGCAATATGTATTCGTCTTGAGTAATGAGTCAACAGTAAAACACAAAGAAACATACACTGCCCACATAACACTTGCCTATACCGATGGTTTAAAAGCTAACGCATACATTGAAGAGTTTTACTTCCAAGATACATATTTTGAGCTGACTGATAATGACTCCGAAGTCATTAGCTTCAAAGAACTAGATATCAACGGTGAATGACATGAAGCTATATGTAATAGGTAATGGCTTTGATGTTCATCATGGCCTTGACACTAGGTATACATCTTTTGGGCTTTATCTCAAAAATAACTACTGGGAAACTTATGAGCTATTGCTCGACTATTACGGGTTTGCTGACTTAGACCCAGATTTTCCAACAACAATGTCAGACCCTTTATGGTCTGAATTTGAAACGAGTATGTCACTGCTTGATAAAGATTCAGTTTTGGAAGCAAACATGGATGCAATGCCAAACTATTCTTCAGATGACTTTCGAGACAGAGACCGATACACGCTTGAAATTGAGATGGAGCGAATACTTGGCCTTCTAACCGGCGTTTTTCAAGGTAGTTGTCGCCTAAAATAATTAAGCAGCGTCTTTGTGTTGCTCTGGATTTAATTCCACATCACCTATTGGCTGCCAGTTTCTTTCTGCTTTTGACCAACGCTCAGGACGCTCTTTCCTTTTTTGCTGATACAAGTTCGCTCGCTTTGCTAATATCACTTTATCAAGCCCAGCATGTCTTTGGCTGGGCGTGACAAACTGGATTCGACTATGGCGATGCTCATGGTTATACCAATACACGAACTCTTTGACCCACTCTCGCGCATCTTCTAGGGTTTTAAATCCCTCTGACGGCCATCTAGGGTGATATTTCACCGTTCTAAACAGCGATTCTGAGTACGGGTTGTCGTTACTCACCCTTGGTCGACTTCGAGAGGTCACAACACCAAGATCATACATTTTCGCTCTCATCGTTAAACTCTTCATGGGGGCACCGTTATCTGAGTGTAAGACGAGGTCTTTTTTAAAGCATCTTTCCACCCAGACACTGCGCTCCAGTAAATCGGCGGCATGCTCTCCCGTTTCTTGATGATGCACTTCCCAACCCACTATTTTTCGACTGTAAATATCTTCTATCATGTACAGGTAGTAATGCTGACCAATCACCGTGGTTGGCAAATAGCTAATGTCCCAACTCCACACCTCATTGGCTTTTTTAGCCGTGTAGCTCGTGGGCTTTTTATGGACATTCCTTGGTGCTGCTTTTCCTCTGTGATGGAGCATATTTTCCGCTTTTAAGAGACGATAAAAGCTGGATTCTGAGGCAATATACTCACCTCTATCGGCCAATATAGGCACGATTTGGCTGGGTGGTAACGAAGCAAACTCGTCACGGTTGCAGACCTCAATCATCGTCTGCCGTTCTACCTCGCTCAGTTTGTTCGCTGGGGCGGGCCTTGTCGATGTGACTCTTCTATCCTCCCCAATAGAACCCTCTCTACACCAACGCTGTAACGTCCTGACCGATAATCCAATCACCTCGCAGGCAGGCTCTTGCCGTGCACCGGACTCGACCGCATGACGGATCCACTGCGAATACTTTTGCCTATCGGCCAGCGTGATTAGCTGTCCTCTTTTTCCTCCCAATAGGCATCGAACTTTTTTCCCAGCACAAGTAACGCTGCACTTTCTGCTAACGCTTTCTCTTTTCTTCTCAGTTCTCGCTCTAGCTCTTTAATGCGTTTTTTATCCGACTGTTGCTCAGCCGTGGTCTTTTTCTTCTCTTTCACTGTATTCCCAGCAATACAAGCCTGTTTCCACTGTTTTACTTGCTCAGGGTACAGGCCTTTCACACGGCAATACTCATTAAGCTCCGCTTCAGACAAGACGGCGGTTTCAAGTACGACAGCAAACTTTTCTTCATTTGACCACTTATCTGATGAACTCACTTTTGACTCGCTAAATCCTGATGTGTTGAATTGCTTTTGCCAACTATACAGGGTAGAGAGCTTAATGCCTTCCTGTTCGGCAAACTCACGTCTCGACAACTCGCTTTGGATGAGTTTCTGTAAGATGGCTTCTTTAAAGGCACTTGAATGTCTTTGGTAATCCACTGGTTTTCACTTACCGTCCCCTGTCTGTTTTATAATATCAAATGAGGCGACAACTATCCTGACACAGGGGGGTCACTCATTAGCTGACGTAGATTTACCCTACTTCAAGAAGTTGGAGCAATCAGTCAGACCTGATGCTAAATGGGTTGTAACTTTTTATGACCCTGATGATGAGAAAGTACACGGTGACACTCTAACAGGACTTGGAATAGCCAACGTTGCAGTTGTCAGAATGGAACAGATCTAAGCAAAAGCCTGAAATATCATTAGCGATTGTGGTGGATTCTAACATTGTTTTTTCTAAATTTTGCTTATGCGAATAATTCAATTTTGAACATCAGCTCTAACTCGAAATTGTCCAGAAATGAGTTACAGCTAGTATGAAACTTTAATACTCAGTTGTCGCTTGATTCAGACTTGGTAGTAGCAATTAGCATGAATCTTTATTTTTGGTCACGTTTAATCCAAAACGGTACGGACAAGGATACTTGGTTGTTTAGTATGAGACTTTATTACTCTCCTACAAGATCATATGAATGTTAGGTCTTCGTACTATATATGATAAGAAATAATCCTCGATTTAAACGAGCTCATCGTCAGTTCTGCCAAAGGCAAATGGTCTATGTTTTCATGATCTTCGAGTAACGATATATCGTCAATGTTGATATCTGTTAGGTAAGGTTGAGTATCATCCTTTGAGTCTTGGTTGCCTTCTGTTATATCTGCTACGTCAACGCAATCAAGTAGCTTTTCTGTTTTCTCATAGTGATAAGCGCGAGGAATGGCTTTGTTGAGCCGCTCTGCGTATTCAATTAAATCAGGTTCAGCAAGGACAAACATATAGCCAATATCAGTTTGCGAGTCTGTCGTCCTCAGAATTCGCCCGAGGATCTGGCGAAAGTAGAGTTCAGTGGTGACGTCTGTAAGGTTACAACATACTTGCAGTCTTGGAATATCAGTACCTTCGCTGATCATAGCGATACTGATAATCCATTCGCTGGTATCTTCGCGAAAGCGATTAATGAGCTCTGGTGAATCATCCTGCCTATAAGAAACAATAGTCGCTTCTTTGCCAAAATGCCCTGATAGAATTGATTGTATTTGTAAGGCATGTTGATAGGACGAGGCGACAATAAGACCACCAGTATTCGGACTGTTGGTTCTAAGTTTGTCGAGCTTTTGAACGCTAAGAGAAAGCATATGTGTAATGACTTCTGGTTGTTTCAAAATCATACGATAGCTGACATCGCCGCTTTCCAGTAATTCTGTAATGCTTCGATATGTTTTGGTCTCTTTACTTTTCCGTACCATCACTTGGTCTGTATCAATGGCTGTGATAAAAGGGGCACGGCAGACCTTATCATTAATGGCTTCTATGAGGTCATAAGAGAAATCGCATTGTATATTGCCTTCAAGGTCAGAATAACGAGCTAGAGGGATTGGGAGTGTGTCTGTACGCCATGGTGTCCCAGTTAATGACAAAGTGTAAGTGGCTAGCTTTTGAATGGTAGAGAGCAGCTGAAAGCCCCATGTGTTTGATAGAGAGGAACCGTCACCTGCGCAATGATGTATCTCATCAAAGATAACGAGAACTCGACTGGTGCTCAGGTTACTGGTTAGCTGGTTGATATTTGTCATTGAGTGATATGTACGAGAAGCCCCCAAGGCTCCCAGTTGACCATTAAAAGGGCGTTCAAGAATATGCCGAAAGGTTTCTTGGATACTATGGCAGACAACCTTAGAAGGTGAAAAGCAGATAACGTAATCGACCTTGCACTCATCTAGTAGGGCTTTGGCAACGTGACTTGCCATGATTGTTTTACCTGATCCTGGTGTAGCAAGTACTAATGCATCTGATTGGTGCTGATATAGCTCCAAGACTTGTGTAATACAGCGTTTTTGCCATTCTCTTAGCATGACTTAGCGTTCTCAATATTAGTTGCCTGTATGACTTTCTTTAGTGCGTTCAAGCGGCCATAAAGTTGAGTCGACTGTTCTTTGGCTTCATGTAGTAGTCTTTGAATGATCTGACGGCTAGCCGGATACTTAGAAAGAAAATCTCTGTAAGCCTCAATTTCTCCAAGTGTCATCTTTAGTTCTGCGCTCGTTTTCACTTCCTCTATCTTGAGTTGTGATTCTTGGTTGCTAGTCTCAATTTCAGCATTGATATCGTTGAGTTTCAAATTGCAGACTTTTGGATCAAGTAACATGATTAATGAATCTGTGAAGTGATAAGTTCGAGCATTTCGCTCCCCGCTGGCTCTTATTAGGTTTTTACTCGTCAATCTATTAACGTTTCTCGCGACAAATCGTGTTGCTTGGATCGAATTTAATCCGGTGATAGTTGTCGCTAATTGAATGAGCTCTTTTCGTTTGATGCTGGCTCCTTCCACGCGTTGCAGGAGTTCTTTGAACTGTTTATTCAAAGAAAATGGTTTAGATGTCATGTTTATGTCTCAAAAAACTGAAAACTTAGGATTGCTAAGTATACAGAAATAAGTAAAACTTAGACAATCTAAGTATGTGAGACTTTAAAGATGAAACCATTTTGTCAGAGAACCCAATACCACTGCGACTCAAACAAGCTCGCAACAAAATCGGCATTTCCCAGAAAGAACTTGGGATTAAAATAGGTATGGACGAGAGCTCTGCTAGTGGCCGAATGAATCACTATGAGAAAGGCAGACATGTACCTGATGTGGATACGCTTCGTAAGATCGCTGCGGAGCTTAATGTGCCACTGAATTATTTCTTTTGTGAAGATGATTTAAGCGCTGAGTTAGCATGCTTAATTTCTAAGCTCGATGATAAGAGTAAGAAGGATCTGATAACAAAGCTGCTAGCCACTAAAGGAAGCGATAGCGCTTAGTTGTATTCATCTTTTACCTTAAGGTGAACGATGATTTTTCAATTTCCAGTACCGCATGGTGATGAGCTATTAGGCAGTGTTTTAGCTCGTTTCATTTCTAGACAAGGCATCAGCGAGGATAAAGTAGCATTAGAACTTTCTTTCTGGTATACCTGAAAAGCCAGATTTAGTTGTTTAATAAACATGTTACATGGCAAAGCATCTATATTTCATTTAGAATCCACCAACATAAAACTTGTACTGCCAAGGAATCCACTCTAGTGCACCTCGCAACTAGTGCCCGCTACGTGCTACTGTCAGCACTCGGGTTCGCTCTAATGACAGCTTGCGTCAAAAGCGCTTCAGCTCGCGGCATCCCGGTGCTGGAAATCGTTGCGTTCAGAGCTGTTATCTCTCTTGTGTTGAGCTACTTGGATATAAAGCGCAAACGCCTGTCTGTATGGGGCAATAACAAAGCCTTGCTTATTGCTAGGGGGACGGTCGGTACACTCACACTTATGTGCGTGTATTACGCAGTATCGACGCTGCCTTTAGCAGAAGCCACAGTCCTGCAATATACATACCCTGCGTTTACCGCCTTGATTGCCTTGTGGTTTCTTAAGGAGCGCATCCAAATCGCGACGATACTTTGTATTGGCATGAGTCTCGTTGGTGTAATCGCCATGATGCAATCCAACCTTCGAGACGGGGCTCTCACAGGCGCTCCCTATTTTAGTATAGTCGCAGCCTTACTTGGCGCCTTGGGTAGTGCATTGGCCTATGTGATGGTGCGGCAATTGAGTCGAACTGACGATTCTAGCGTGATTATCTTTTACTTCCCTTTAATTGCCTTTCCCATTTCAGTCGTCCTCTTAGGCGACAGCTTTGTAACCCCTAGCCTGGAAGAACTCGCCTTGCTTATTTTGGTTGGTATATTCACACAGGTCGGCCAAATTGGGCTGACTAAGGCAATGGCAGCAGAACAGGCTGGCAAGGTAGCAGCCTATGCATATGTCCAGGTCGTTTTCTCCGCGATACTGGGCTGGAGCATCTTTTCTGAAGTTCCTACTGTATGGACGATCGCTGGTGGCCTACTCATCATTTCTGGGGCATTGTTGAACACCCTCGGTAAGCGCTAGGGAACCTCTGTACTGATTAGAGCATCTCTCTCTTGTGCATAACTTTTACTCATTTTGGACCTCAAAGAAGCCTATTTTTCCAATAAACAGTCACACTTCGACTCTGTTTATTGCTCTACGCCGATTTTCAAAGGAGGGTTCCTTCAAAGCGCATCATAATCCCCTCCGTGCCCGATATAAATTTGCTAAAGCGAAAAGCATGTTTATCTGAACGCTGTTTTTATGCAGTCCCTTATAGCGTGTTTTCGTGTAGCCAAATTGACGTTTGATAATACGAAAGGGGGGCTCTACTTTGGCTCGGATACTCGACAAGAGTTTGGCGGTTTTTTGCCCTACCTCTTTTTCCTTATCGCTCAGCTTATCGGACTGGTAACGGCTTGGGCGTGGAACCGTTTGCCATTGCGTTTCGCTGTACTTAAATTCGTCTCGTTTTTGGATGCCCTGATACCCTGAGTCTCCTATAGCAAACGCTTCCTCCCCGTGCAATAAGTGTTCTGCCGCCACAATATCATGGACATTGGCGGCGGTGGTGTGGACGCTGTGAACCAAACCATTACGAGCATCGACTCCGATATGCGCTTTCATGCCAAAGTACCATTGATTGCCTTTTTTCGTTTGGTGCATTTCTGGATCCCTCGCTTTTTGCTTGTTTTTAGTCGAAGGGGGAGCGTTAATAATCGTGGCATCCACTATGGTGCCTGTACGTAGCATCAAACCTCTTTCGTTTAGATACTCGACAACATCAGACAAAATCGCCTGCGTCAGTTGATGTTTCTCAAGCAAATGACGAAAATGGAGAATCGTCGTTTCGTCTGGAATAGACCCTCTGCTAAGGGAAAGTTTGGCAAACTGACGCATCGAGTGGATCTCGTAAAGTGACTCTTCCATCCCAGGATCACTTAGGTTGTACCATTGCTGCAAACAGTAGATTCTCAGCATAGTACCAAGCTCATAGGGCTTACGTCCTTTGCCCTCCCAGTTTGGGTAATGAGGCGAGATCAATTCTTCTAAGCGCTTCCAAGGAATCACCTTATCCATTTCTAAAAGAAAGCGTTCGCGTTTTGTTTGTTTACGCTTGCAGTTATGTTCGGCATCGGAAAAGCTGAGTTGATCCATGGTATTGTCCCAAGTCGAAAGAAATAAAGAGAATCATGCCATAAGTTCGTCTTTTTTCAGAGGTTCCCTAGAAGAACTCATTTATTTGACAAATTATCCTTAAAAAGCTGTCAAAATGGCAGAGACCCAGCATAATTCATGCTGTCAAAGGCAAGAGACACCAAAGCACCCCTAAGCCCATATAATTCGGCACCTCTACGCAATATGTCAACTATTCAAATCGTAGTGTGCATGTATGGGATCCACTGGATTAACAGCGCAAGCCATGGGCCAAGAGGATGATCGGCGCGTTCGAGAGCTATTGTTGCAATCGGTGTTGATGGGAGTGTTTATCGGCTTAATGCTGATTCTATTTCGCGGGCCGATTATTGATTTGGCGATCGATCTAATGTCGCCCAGTGCTGATGTCACGCCATGGGCTCGATTGTATTGTGAGATACGAATTTTCAGTGCGCCTGCAGTATTAGCGGGCTATGCCTTAATTGGTTGGTTTTTCGGTGTGCAATATTCCAAAGGCCCACTTTGGATGTTATTAGCGATTAACCTTGCGAACATGATATTCGATTACATCGCGGTCTATCATATGGGCATGGCCAGTGATGGGGTCGCTTGGGGCACTTTACTGGCTCAATATCTTGGCGTGACCATTGCGATTGGTCTGGCATTTTTCCGCTTAAAAGGCTTTTCTGGTCAAGTACCGCTGAAGGCGCTTGCTAAATGGCGGGCGTATATAGCCTTGATTCAAGTAAACCGATACCTATTTGTACGGACGATTTTGCTTTTGCTAGTGATGCTCTTTTTTACCGCACAAGGGGCGCGTCAGGGAGATGATATCTTGGCGGCGAATGCGGTGTTAATGACGTTTTTAATGATCATATCGAATGCGTTAGATGGTTTTGCCTTTTCTGTTGAAGCATTATGTGGTGAGTCCTATGGTCGTAAAGATAAAGCCAATTTCCAAAAAGTGATGCGTCTTTCTACCTATTGGGCCCTACTTGCGGCGTTGATATTAGTCGCTATTTTTTGGATTTTTGGCAATCAAATCATTGCTTTATTAACAAGTGTTCAAAGTGTTCGGAACGATGCGGATCTGTACCTACCCTGGCTGATTAGCTATCCTCTGTTGGGTATTTGGTCGTTTATGTTAGACGGTGTATTTATTGGTACAACCAGCGTGAAACAGATGCAAAACACCATGATTCTCTGCGTATTAGGCGTCTTTTTTCCGGTTTGGTATCTGTCTCAAGGGCTCGGGAACCATGGTTTATGGTTAAGCCAAGCCGCTTTGTTTGTTGCTCGCGCCATCACTTTGTATTGGTGTTATCGACAAAATATAAAAAACAATGTTTGGTTTGCTGCAAGATAATTAATGGGGCGGTTGGTGTTCATTTCGACGTAATGAGCGCTGAATGCGCGTTTCTTCTTTTTGCCTGTTTAATAGATGATCTTCCACAAAGACCAAATGATCGTGTGCGGCCGCCCGGGCGGCGTTGCCATCACCGGCCATGATGGCCTCATAAAGGGTTTTGTGTTGTGCCATCACCACTTGTCTTGCTTGAGGTTGTTTGAACAGGTTGTGCAAGTTCGCCGAGACACTTCTAGCAAGCACGGCGTATAGACTGCGTAATGTATGCAGCAAAACAATATTGTGGGCGGCTTCTGCAATGGTCATATGAAAGTCGGCATCAAGCTTTGCTTCAAGGGCAAAGTCTTGTGCTTGGTTAGCTTCGGCTAAGGCATGGAAGCATCGAGTCAATTTGGCTCTATCGGCCTCGTTACTTCGCGTGGCGGCATAATAAGATGATAAACCTTCCAATGCATCGCGAAACTCCAGTTGATCGTATAAAAACTCGTCATGGGCACACAGCAGGTCTTGTAATGGGTCAGCAAATGAGCTGCCAATATTGTCTGCTACGTAAGTACCGCCACCATGTCGGCTGAATAAAATTCCCCGCGCGATTAACTTTTGAATGGCTTCTCTGAGTGATGGACGAGATACTTCAAAGCGGGCGGCCAATTCCCGTTCTGGTGGTAATTTTTGCCCTGGCGAAAAGCTGCCTTCAAGGATCATGCTTTCCAATTGTTGCATAATGATATCGGAGATTTTTGGTGGTTTTACACGGCTGAATGAGTCGGACGTCATCTTATTATTCCTTTTTAGCTCAAGGATGGTATGGAACACACGGTTTCTATTTAACTTTTTATAGTGGTCTGACCTATTTGTCTTTTATACATTTTGAGACTTTTACACGACTACTGCGCTTGCCAATACTTTGTTAAAAACAGACTTAAAATGCTCATTTATAGGGATAAACTCCGCTTTCTCGTCTTTTTTGCCGTGCCTTGGTGTCGCTCGTGACATCGTGCAAAGGTCTCATTTGATATAGCGATGTTTATTTTCTGTGCATAAGTGAAAAAGTGGTAAAACCAATCAAAAATGTCGCTAAAATTCATTAAATATCGCCAATTTAACCACTTGACAAAAGCAGTCTCGATTTCTATTGTTGCTCTATATTCACGGTCAATTGGTATGACCAATTAAAAGGGTTGTCGATGTATTTGTCCAGTCGTACTCTTTTAAAATAATAAAATGCTTTGAGTTGTTTGCTTGGTTTTCAAGGAAAACGGCTTAGCAAGACCATTCACAATGGGACGTTATATGACTTCTTCACCTGCAATGACGGATAAAAAAGCCCAATACGATGCGATCCATCAATCACTGAAAAATACGATAGATGAGTCTCGATTGATTCGAGATCCGCTGCGTACCCTTGCCTACGGTACGGATGCGAGCTTCTATCGTTTGCTTCCTCAGTTAGTGGTCCGAGTGAACAACGAAGACGAAGTTCGTTTGGTACTCAAAGAGGCGAAATCGCGGAATTTGCCGGTAACGTTTCGAGCGGCGGGCACGAGTTTGTCTGGACAGGCGGTAACCGACTCCATATTGCTCCAGTTGTCCGACCAGTGGAAAGGTCATCGCATCCTCGATCAGGGTCAGCGCATTTCACTGCAACCCGGCATTATCGGCGCACGCGCCAATCAACTACTGGCACCGTTTCAACGTAAAATTGGCCCCGATCCCGCGTCTATCAATGCCTGCATGATTGGTGGTATTGCCGCGAATAACGCCAGTGGTATGTGCTGTGGTACGGCACAAAACAGCTACCAGACGATTGAAAGTGCTAGGCTGATTTTTGCTGATGGCACCTTACTGGATACCGCCGATGAAAGTAGCCGCTTAGCCTTTGGTAATCACCATGCCGATTTATTAGATACCTTGACTCAACTGTCAAAGCAAGTACGTGCTAATGATGACTTGGCAAACAAAATAAGACACAAATATCGTCTAAAGAATACAACAGGATACAGTTTAAACAGCTTGGTGGATTACCAAGACCCATTTGATATTTTGTTGCATCTGATGATTGGTTCCGAGGGAACGTTAGGGTTTATCAGCGAAGTCACTTACCAAACGGTGGTGGATCACCCAATCAAAGCGGCAGCCATGATCTTTTTTGCCGATATGGAGGCGACTTGTCGAGCGGTCACGTCCTTAAAAAGTGCCCCTGTGTCCGCCGTTGAGTTGATCGACCGAGCAGGGCTGCGGGCAGTTGAAGGCAAACCTGGTATGCCGGAGAGTCTATCTTCTCTGGAAGCGCAAGCTGCGGGCTTGTTAGTGGATGTTCGAGCCGCTACGGAAGAAGAGTTAGAAGGTAATTTGGCTCTGGTAAAGCAGGCGCTAAATGGACAGACAACTCTAAACGACATTGAGTTTACTCAAGACAAAGTCATTTACGATTCTTATTGGAAGATCCGCAAAGGCTTGTTTCCTGCCGTCGGTGCGGTACGTCCTGTTGGGACAACCGTGATTATTGAAGACGTGGCTTTTCCGGTCGAAAAACTCGCCGAAGGCGTGTTAGAACTGCAAGGCGTGTTTCAAAAGCACGGTTACAGTGAAGCAATTTTGTTTGGTCATGCGTTAGAAGGCAATTTGCATTTTGTCTTTACCCAAGGGTTCGATGATCCGAATGAAGTGAGTCGCTATGCTGCCTTGATGGATGAGGTTGCCCATTTAGTGGCAGGTAAATACAAAGGATCTTTAAAAGCAGAACACGGTACAGGGCGAAACATGGCGCCTTACGTGGCATTGGAATGGGGCCAAGAGGCCTACGATATCATGTGGCAAATTAAAAATGCCTTTGATCCACAAGGTTTGCTGAATCCGGATGTCATTCTCTCCCATAATGCCAATTTGCATGTGGAAAACCTGAAGCCACTGCCTAAGGCCAATGATCTGGTTGATACCTGTATCGAATGTGGTTTCTGTGAATCGGTTTGTCCGTCGAAAGCACTAACGCTAACGCCTCGTCAGCGTATTGTGATTTGGCGAGAAATCCAACGCTTAACCACATTAGGAACCGATCCTGAGCGTTTAGCCGCCCTGAAAAAAGAGTACGACTATCAAGGTGTCGATACCTGTGCCGCTTGTGGCCTATGTTCGATGCAATGCCCGGTTGGTATTAATACTGGGGATCTGACCCGTGAGCTGCGCCACGATCGTCACCCAGATAGTAAAGTGGGTTATTGGTTGGGTGAGCATTTTGAAGGAGTGACTCAAACCGTACGGTTGGGATTATCAACGGCCAATGTGGCCCGAAAAATCGTTGGTAATAAGGGCATGGCATCCTTAACGAATATGGCGAATAAAGTGACAGGTGGCGTGGTGCCCCATTGGCGAACCACCATGCCAAAAGGAGCGGATTCCATTCGTTCATTGTTGTCAGAAAAAATGATCCAAGATGGCAATGTCCCTGATAAAGAGTTGGTGAAACCGACGGTGGTGTATTTGCCCAGCTGTGCGACAAGAATGATGGGGGCGGATCCTACCGGGCAAGACCAGCGCTCTGTTATGGACGTTATGTTGTCTGTACTTAAAAAATCCGGCTATCAGGTTATTGTACCCGAAGAGGTTGAAAGCAGCTGTTGTGGGTTAGCCTTTCAAAGTAAGGGGCAGTTTGCCGTCGCGGATAAAAAAGCTAAAGATTTGAATGCAATGCTACTGAGTATTAGTGAGAATGGGCGTTATCCGATTGTCTGTGATACCAGTCCTTGCCTATTGCGTATGACACAAACCTTGGATCCCGTATTGGAATTGTATGAGCAAGTAGGGTTTCTCAAAGAATTTGTTGTACCAAATTTAACCATTACCCAGAAAGCCCCTCGTATTGCCTTGCATGTAACATGCAGCACAACACGCATGGGATTGGCAGATAGCTTTGTTCAACTGGCCCATCAATTGGCCGATGAGGTAGTGATTCCTCCTGAGGTAACCTGTTGCGGCTTTGCGGGTGATAAAGGATTTTCTCATCCGGAACTGAACGCCAGCGCCCTGAAAACCCTATCGAAAGCGGTAGAAGGCTGCGAAGTGGGCTATTCAAACAGCCGCACCTGTGAGATTGGTTTAAGTGAACACAGTGGCATTGAGTATCAATCCATCGTCTATCTCGTTGATCAAGTGTCTGAGGCTTCGCGGGTGCTGTAAGACGTAAATGGACAATGTATTATGTCTTCCAAGGGCTGAGATAGGTTATTGCCGTAGTGAAAACTTGAAACAAGAAAGATGTTTGATTCTAGTGCGATCACTAGGCTCAGAGTCTACGAATTTAAGCCATAAAACCGTCTCCCTTAAACAGTTGCGAATTCCTTCTCACCATTGTTTGAGGGGGATGTTGAGGTTTGTAGATAGTGCTCTTTTGCCTAGAAAAAAGTGAGAGTACTCAGCGTTTGCGAATGCTAGAAGATTGAAAACGATAAGCTAATCTTGCCAGTTCAACAACTTTCCCTAACAAGATAAGCACCATGGCAGTCAGTGTTGTCAGTAACACTAACAGCTTCATTCTAGTCAGTTTTTTAGTGTGGTTATGTTCGAACCCCAAGCCGAATTTTGTGCTCTTCATATCTCTAAAACTTTCTTCTATTTGCATTCGTGTTTGATAAACCTTCAATATTTTCTTGGCAAACGAGCGGTTCTTTGGCAGCGATGAAATCAATAACCACGGTTTTTTGCTCCGCGAGCGGCGGTTAACGACGTCTTTGATGCTTTCGTTGATCCGTTTTGGTTTAAAGCGTGCCGACCTTTTGGCTTGCCTTTGTAGAGTACTAGATGACAACAATACGATTTGAATTTACCAAGAGTTAATGAGAAAGACTTTGGGGTGCTGCCTACTTGAGGAAATAAGCATGAAATACATCTCCACGACTGGTTTGCTTCATCAAAAAATTTTCGTGGCCGACGAACACGGCCAACATTGTCCCACTTCAAACTCTTTACCAGCTCAATCCAAAGCATTTTAAACCCCGCGTCTGTCACAATAATCGGTTTGGTTTTTTCTGGAAGAAGAGATTTTAGCTTGGAAAGAAAGTGCCTATGTGTTTTAGGTTTCTCCTTAGTTTTAATGTCATGTACTTCTTCGTATAGAGTAAAGGGTCGTCTTTGAAATGCGACCACCGCTCGAATGAGATAATGTTGTTTTCGACCATCAAGGTCAGACCAGTCGACACTGATAATGGGTCGTCCTTTGCTCGCAAAAAGGTGGCACATATGAGCATAAATAGAGATCGACTCTTGCTGTAAATGAACGTTAGAAAGCACTCGATCAGCACGTTTAATACAGTGTTTTTCAAAGGCTTTAGATTGAATGCCTCTTCCAATACTAGTCACGGTACTGAGATTGCCCTGAGCAAGGCTTTGAACGCAGGCAGCGACAGCATTACGTCGAGTTTTATGCATATTTGGGCTGACAAGAGGAAGGATTTTGTTCAGAATAGTCGTTGCGTTCATGGCTCTCGTGTTTGATTGTTTTTGGCGAAATTATTGATCACCAAGGGCCATAAACGTTCCCTTTTTATGTTAATTAATTGTTATTTATATCAAATTCGTGGGGATACCTCAGACACTGACCCTATTGATTCGTACATGAAATAGTGACATACCCAATCTAAATAAAATGCTTTTTTAAAATAGGAGATAGAAAAGTGAAAATGTTAGATAAAATAAAGTTAATAGGTATATTGTGTTTAGCCGTAATTGTTTCTGCCTGTTCAACAACAGGAGGTGGAAATAGATATTATGATGTAAAGGGTAAAAATTTTTTTGTTTCTTCTGTAGATGTTGATTTAGTAGAAAAATGTGATTCTAAAGGATTTCCAGACGCAAAAGAGCTTGATAAAGAATTTAAGGCTAAAATTAATAAAGCCCTGTCGGATAAAAATATTTTAGCTTCCTCCGATAAAAATGCCATTAGTTTAAAGCTAGATATGAAGTATACAAGAACGTTTATGGGAGAGCTTTTTGGTGCTTGTAAAACCTATGGGGCTTCAACTATACAATATACTGGAGTGATGACGGAAAAGCATCATATTGTTGCTACAATAGAAACTGGTAAATTGGTTCCTAATTTTGGTCTTACTGGTAACTTATCCACTATTTTTAAACAGTTGGGTGGAGCCGCTACTGGCGGTAAAAATACTGAGCTAGAAGAAAAATGGATAGATGCATATTCCCGCGGTATTGTGGATCATCTTGACCTTTTTCAATATAAAGATACAGAGTCTACTGCTGAGTAAGTAATTTGATTCAATGGGGTCGCCCATAGACTTTCAGAATTTATGGTAAAAACACTTTGGAAAACCATTATTTTCAAGGCTCTAGTTCTATTTTAGAACAATCAATGGCACAGACCCTTTTGTTCAGATGATCGCCAGAGAGTAAGGCTTATTGGTATATACAGTGCGGTATCCTATGGAGGAACAATAGTCGCGGCATTCTCTTACAGCGCTCTCTATTTATATGGGGGATTTCATTTTATATTGATTACTTCTGCTTTGTTATGCTTTGTTATGCTTGTTTGCCTTTCTAATTGTATATTGGTTACAACGTCATAGACGGGTTGCCCAATAATAAAAAGATAACTTTAAACGGAGCTTGCGGAAGCCTATGGCATGGAGGCGGAATCGTTCAAATCTCTGATTCTAGGCAGTTATTTACATGACGTGGGGAAAATTGCCATTTCGGACGGTATTTTGCTGAAACCAGGTAAACTGACACCTGAAGAAATGGAAGTCATGAAAACTCATGTGCTAGAAGGCGTGAAAATGGTGGATGGCATAGCGTGGCTTAGTAATGCGAAAACCGTTATCGAAGCACACCATGAAAAATGGGATGGTAATGGTTATCCTCATAAGCTTTCGGGACAAAATATCCCCATCAGCGCCCGTATACTTTCGATTGTTGACGTGTTTGATGCCCTATGTTCTAAACGACCTTACAAAGAACCGTTCAGTTATGACAAAGCCCTCTCTATCATTAAAGAAGGCAGTGGCTTGCATTTCGATCCAGAGCTAGTGGTTTTATTTGAATGCCATGCGCGCCGTCTTTATGACACTATTATCCATGCCGACGAAGAGACATGCCGGACACTGATGTTGGAAAAAATTGATCGGTATTTTTATTTTTAAATAATTGATAGAGTTATTGTTGTTTCTCCTAAGAGCCAATTAACACTCTAGTGGACTCACTGATTTTCAGATATCTATATAGAATGTCAGTATATTCAGTGCTATCAATGATAGGCCTAATATTTTTATAGAAGGCCAGTGGAAACATTATCCAAAGAGCGTTCTATCTCATCCATGAGTAGCGCGCTTTTTGCGTTGGGATGTTTAAACGGTCTTAATGCATAGATAGTGTCCCGTCGTTGAAAGGGGTCATGTAAGACATGTACTAAACTGCCGTTCTGGATTGACCCATGTACTACCCAGTTTGGTAGGCAGCAAAAACCAATTCCTTCTATTGCTAGCATGAGTTGACCATGGAAGTCGTCACACTTTGCGGCAATATGGTTTCTTTCTTCGAGCTTATTCCAGCAAACGGTACTGTTCTTCGAGTATTTTTTGATTAATGGCATATTTTTTAGCTCGTCGATATGAGTGAGCCGATGTTTAGAGGCAAGATCCGGACTAGCGCATATATGCCAAGTTTGCTCTCCTAGTTTTTTGGAATATAACGTACTATTTGGCTGATCTCCAATTCTTATGGCTAGATCAAGGCGCTCAACAATAGGATCAACTAACCGTTCTGTTAGATCAAAACTAAGCTGGATATCTTGATTATTTTGTTTCACTTTTTTTAATATAGGGATAATAACGGTTTTACAAAATGTTGGTAAACAACTGATCTTGATTTCACCAGATTCTGTATTTTCTATCTGTCGGATATCTTCAATAACACTAGAAAGATGTTTCAATATCTCTTTTGACTGCCGATATAAATGATCCCCTGATTCGGTTAAGCCAATAAAATGACTGGATCGAATGAATAACTTCGCACCAATCGACTCTTCTAAGCGATCGATCTGTCTTGTGACTGTCGATACATGGACGCCAAGTTGTTGTGCCGCTTTCGAGAAACTCCCCTTCTCAACGATGGTTTTGAATAAAAAAATCTGATCAGAACTGATTGGATAATCCATTTTGCATCCTATGCAAAGTTTCTTTGCAATAATTTAGCTGGAAAAATAAAGAGTACTTCATACAATAGTTTTTTACTTTAAAGTAACGTTAATCTGAAGAAATATAGTAAATATGCTAAAGGTTTTAATAAATGAATGATAGATACTCAGCAAATCAACGTATAAAAAGACTTATTATGCTGATTACTATTCTAGGGCAAGCATCGATTGCCTTGTATCTACCTGCCCTGCCCGTCATCAGTCAAAATTTAGCTATTGATGCTTTTCAGTCAAAACTTACTGTGACGAGCTTTCTGCTTGGTTTTGGTGTGTCTCCTATGTTTTTCGGCCCTATCTCCGATTATATTGGCAGAAAACCCATTTTATTAGCATCGTTGACTTTAGCATTAATCGGTTTTTTAGGTAATAGCATAAGTAAAACCATAGACGTGTTTATCTTATGTCGTGTTCTGGAAGGCTTAGGATGCGGTGGACTATTAACGAGTGGGCGTTCTATTGCTAGAGATGTTTTCTCTGGAAAAGAACTAGCAAGTGCATCATCCTATTTGTCCATGGGGTTTGCTTTAGGTTTTGGTTTAAGCCCTGTTATTGGCGGTGTGTTAGTCCATCATTTGGATTGGAAAGTTATTTTTTATGTGTTAGCTGCTTTTGATCTTATGTTGATACTAGTGTGTACCTTTTATCTTCCTGAAACCAAAAGTCGGGAAGAGTCTAATAAAAGTGGTCGAATGATAAATATATTGCATGACTATCGATCTGCATTATTTAATCATTTTTTTATGTTGAATGTATTGGGTGGTTTTTGTGCCTATTGTATTATAGTGTTATATAACATAGTGACCCCCTTTCTTATTCAAGGTGACTTTGGTTTTTCATCCAGCCAGTATGGTTATCTTGCTGTATTAATAGGTGTTCCTTATTTTATAGCTGCATCCATCAATAAAACACTGCTCATGAAAACGAGTGTCTATTTTTCCTGCTTAATTGGTGGCGGGATGATTACCTTATCTGGTTTTGTAATGTTCGTCTTAACGACGGTTTATACACCCAATATTTATGTTTTAATCATTAGCTTTATGGTGGCAACGTTTGGTCAAGCTTTAATCTTTAGTAACACCATCGCGATGGCTCTACAATTGTTCCCAGCAAGGTCGGCGGGTCGAATAAGTGCATTCTTTAGTAGCTTTCAGATGCTTCTTGTCAGTATCGTCTCTGTTGGTTTTGCTATGCTGTCAGATAAGAGCGTGACTTCACTGGCCATTGTCATATCTGCATTGGGTGCCGGTGCGTTAATTTGTATTTTTGCTTCTGAAAAAGCAGGTAAAGTGAGTAAAACGGTGGTTAATTGAGCCAATAGCTCAGAGCCGTTGATATTTTGTATGATGGCCTCGATGATGGATAAAAGGACGGGCATATTATCTCTGTTAAAATAGCCATAGCCCCGTGAAATAAGGACCAAGAGGATGAAACTGGCTTTGATTAAAAATCAATGACACGGGCCCTACTTCCATTCCTTCGACTATCTGGTTGACATTGAAAACGGCTGACTAAGGTGTTGGGTGAAACCAAGTTTGCTTTTCAAGGAATGACATTAACTCATCTTTAAATAACGAGGCTCTGGCTGATAAGCTACGTCGATAAGGCCACACTAAATAAATCTCCCTGTCTTGCCCTCGCCATTCTGGCAATACTCGAATTAGCTCTCCCTTTTTTAGGTCAGTATTGACAATACTCATTGGAATTAACGAAATACCTGCCCCTGCCCCTGCCCCTGCCCCTGCCTTGGTCAGGTTGAGTGTGATGTTCATATCGTTGCTGATGTGCTGATGGTCTTTATTCAGCGCATGCCTTTCCCCTGCACTATTGATTAACGGCCAATCGGAGAACATTTGCGAGGCGATACTCGGTGCATTTTTCAACTCTTCGATAGAATGAGGCAGAGGATGCGGCATGTTGGGAGAAGCAACTAGGATGGGTTCGATGTGTCCCAGCCGCTTTTGTATCAATGAGGAGTTTGGCTGTGGACCAGAGCGCAGGGCGATGTCTGCGCGGGTACTGATTATGTCTTGCAGAGTATTGCTTAATTCTATGTCCAGTCTGATATCTGGATACAGTTGGATAAACCCTTGCCAAAATGCGTCCAGTGGTCCACTGCCTAGATTCACTGGTGCTAAAACCTTTAAATCCCCTTGTAAGCTGTTCAGGGTTTGATCAAGGTTAGAAATCCGTTGGTCTAGGGCATCAACAAACTCAGCACATTCTTGATAGTAAGCTTCTCCTGTTGGCGTGAGTGTGAGCCCTTTTGTTGAACGATGTAATAACTTGCAGCCAAGTTTTTGTTCAAGGGCACTGATACGACGGGACACAGTGGCGATGGTCATATCAAGATGCTGTGCCGCCGCCGTGAGGCTATTTTTATTAGCAGCGGTGATAAAAATCTTTAAGTCGTCTAACATTTGCATATTTGTAAAATGAATTATTAAATTTAGCTATATATTACACATATAGATGCTTGCTAGTCTTGTTTCAAAGAAAATTTAACGATAGGAGTGTTTATATGAAGCACAGAATTATTTTTGCTGTTCTTATGTCGTTTACCTTGTCACTGATTATGTCAGCGTGGATCACTTACGTGAACATCGGCATGCATCCGGATTTTGTTCGTTTTTGGATGAATGCTTGGGCGTTAGCTTGGCCAGCCGCTGGCATCATCTCCTTTATCGCAGGGCCTTTTCTGCACAGCTTGGCGTATAAAATTGCCAACAAGATATAAAAAACGCAGGGGAATACATCTTGGATCAATGGGGGATGCTTATAAGTCAGCCAGTGCCATAAATTCCAGATAAAACATAATGGGTTGTGTTCTCCATTGCATCCCCCAAGTTCCTACGCATTTCAGATCAATGAATCCAGAGTCATTGGTGTTTTCTCCTATAACCTGTTTTTGAATCTCCCCAGTATTCTGTTTATGTATTTTGGGCGGTTGTGACAAGCCAGTGTCGGATGATGGCTTCTTCGTCTTTGGTAAAGCCTTTTAATAAATCCGCTTCGGCTAATGCCACAGCTGTTTTGCACTTGCTTAGAAGTGTCTTGCCTGAGTCAGTGATGTCAATGACTTGAATTCGACCATGTTCTTGGTGTGGACGTCGGGTCACTAGGCCGGCTTTGTCTAAATTTTTCACGATCACGCTCATGGTTTGCGGTGTGAGCAGTGACAATCTTGCCAGATCTGCCCCCGAGGCACCTGGGTAGGCATCAAGCATAGTGAGTACTGAAAACTGAGGTAGGGTGATGTCATATTCCGTTAGCGCTTTTTCCATACGTATTTTATGGCTTCCATGTGCCTGTCTTAGTAAATAGCCAATATGACCTTCTACGCCACGTTTGCCTTCGCCAACGTCTGGAATGCGGCTATGAGATGGTTTCTTCTTGCTCATAATGTAAGAACTCTGATATCTTTTATAATGTTCGAGTTCTTATATTAATGTTTGTGAGGGAGAAAGTGAATCATGAAAGAAGCATCCGTTTACTTTGATTATGTAAGTTATGAAAAATCTACACCCGCTGTGGTGGCGGCGTTAAAAGCCCTTGGGAAGGCAATTGATGATTCAGGTTTAGATAAAGCGCTCACAGAGGTTGTGAAAATTCGTGTCTCGCAAATGAACAACTGCGCTTTCTGCCTACAGCTGCATTTTTCTTTTGGTCGTAAAGTGGGGTTGTCTCAAGAAAAGATGGAGTCCGTATCCAAATGGCGAGAGGTTGATCTCTTTTCAGATCGAGAGCGTGCAGCGTTAGATTGGTCCGAGGCGTTAACCTTGATGGCCCAACAAAAAGTGCCTAGTACATCCTATGACGAATTAGTGAAACAATTTACTGAATCAGAAATTGCTTTTTTAACAGCGGCCATCGGTAATATTAACGCTTGGAACCGCATCGCTGGCGGGTTGAAGTTCCCTGTTTAATAGCAGGGCCTTTTCTGCACAGTTTGGCGTATAAAATTGCCAACAAGATATAAAAAGCACAGGGAATATATCTCTGTGCTTTTTGAGTTGTCGTGCCTTTTTCAAAAAGAGTTAGATGGCTAAATGCGTCTGGCTGCCCTCGTTAAGCGCTAAATACACGTTATTGCGGATTTCATTGGCTAACGCGGTGGGCAGGCTTTGGCTAGGATGACGAAGCACTAAGCGTAGTAAGAGATTGTCTTGGTGTTCGGCTATGCCAAGCCTTGCGATGGCGACTGGTGGCAGCGCGTGATAGGGCGTTCGTGAGATAAGTCGAATGTCTTCTAACCACTCGGCTTGTTCTTCCAGTGCTAAGCGCACTTTATCACCAATGATGTCCATATCGATATGTTGATCGACAACGAGAGAGAGGTCTCGTTCTGTTATGGGTTGTCGAGAGACTGGCTGCCAAGGTGAGAGGGTTTGCATTTGTGTTTGCACTCTAGGCTCTGGGTCACGTAATAGGCGAATGTCAGGGATGCCCTTACGTAGCATAAGTACTCTATCCAATCCCAACCCCATAGCAAGGCCCGTATAGTGTTCGCTAGACCAGCCATTTCGATCAAGTAAGGCGGGATCTATGTTGCCACACTCGCCTATTTCGACAAGTTCACCTTGATCGATGGTGCCTTGTTCAATGGCATCCAGCTGCACACCGTTTTGGGTATACGGATGTGGTGAGGTGGAAATTTCCACTTTATGGTTGGGTAATAAGGTGCCCATTAATGCGGCAATACTGTCACGCAAAATCTGTTCGTCACTGGCTTGGCTTTTCGGCAGAACAATCCAGATATCCAGTTGGTGGGGCTCGGCACTGTGCCAGCGATCAATGCAGTCGCGACGATAGACAAGGCCATGACTTAATAATCCAAGTGACTCTGGACGATAATGGCGCCAGCTGCTTAACCAGGTGGGAACGGCGCTAGAGGTTTGCGTTCGTAGCATTAAATCTTTATTGACATAACGGCTATAGCGACTGTCTCTGGAGGCGCCATCGTCGGGATAGCCAAGGGCGTCATAGTTTTCGTAAACGGGCACGATGGGGTTGGCGTTTAGCCTTTGAATGTAACAAGACCACAGGGATTGGATGGCGGTTTCGGCCTCGCTGATGAGCTGTTGCATGGCATGAATGCCTTGCTTTGGGTTGGTTAGGTCGCGTAGGTAGAGTGCCTTAAGGAGTTGTTCGTGGGTGAGATATTCGTAGGTTAAATCGTTGTTAGTAGACATGGTTATGCTCCATAAATCCAAGATAAAAAGTGAAAGTCGTCTTTTTTGGATTCCTCCGAGTCGGGACTCGGAGAGAGCTTGTCTATGAAAGGTTATTTCAAGTAGAACAAAGCCGCCGGGTCCAGTGTAGGGACTCGGAGGCGGATAAATCGATGCGTGCGTGCGAGTAAATAAGTCATGATTTTGATCCTAGCAGGTTGTCTTTTACAGAACAAGACACGCTTGAAGCGATTGCCTTGTTCCTAGATGTCATAGATAAGATCTAAACCGCGTTTGGCGCTGTTGGTTCTGAGTAATCTTCTTGTTGAAGCGGATCTTGTTCTGCTTTTCCCCACTGTCTTTCCAATGGCAGTACACCTGCCCATACTGGCCAGTCGTTATCGGCAGGGTCGTCAACGGGAGGTTCAGCGCGCATTTTGACGGAAGCTTCGTCGATTTTGATTCGAACCACGCCCGTGGCTTTGATTTCCTGTTCGTTCACTGGGCGTAGCGTTTCCCAGCGGCCAGGGCTGACTTTGTCTAAGAAGAGTTTGAACTGGCGAACTTTTTCTTCTTGCTCCTCAATACGTTCTGGTACACCAAATAAGGTGACGGAACGATAATTTACCGAATGATGCATGGCAGAACGTGCCAATACCAAACCATCCAATAGACTGACGTTAATGCAAACTTTTTCGGGCTCATCGATTGGCCCTTTGACGTTGCGTGCTTTGGAATGGGCGTGCCAGTAGAAATAATCGCCCTCTCGCCAATGACTGGTGGGCGTAACGAAGACTTGGCCGTCTTTGGTTTGTCCTACATGACACATTAACGCCGCATCGATAATGTCCAGGGCTAGGTCTTTATCGTAGGAGGCGCGGTTTGGGCCGCGCTTTACTCTGCTTAATGACGTTTCTGTGAGTGACTGGCTCATGAATTCTCTCCTTGTATCTTGTTAGATGGCTAGCTATAACAAGACTTTAGAGAAATCTGGCTTTAATAAAAATAGCCAGAATGAAGATAAATAAGCAGGCCAGATTATGAAGCACGCGGTAGCCAGTTTGCGTTTCTCTTTGAGTGAGGACGCGCCTTATTACCAACAATTGATTGAGCAAATCCAGCAAGGCATTGCATCTGGGCAATTATCTGTAAACGATAAGTTGCCTTCGTCGCGGGCCTTGGCATTGTCCTTGGGGGTGTCTCGGAGTACGACGTCCAGAGCCTATGAACAGCTCATTGCCGAAGGGATTCTCGTGAGTGAGCAAAAGCGTGGTGTATTTGTTGCGGCGACGATTAATAGCATAGCAGCACAATCGGTCAAAGCTACGTCGCCCATTGAATTAGATAAGATGACCAATGAGGAAAAGACTGTCGAACAAGCGTGGCTAGCCTTTGACTCTGGGGCGGATGTGTCTGTCTTTCCGAGTAAAGAGTGGGCCGCTAGTATGCGCCGCAGCTGGTTAAAACCGGATTGGAGGGTATTAAATGGCGATTATGAATCTGGTTTTCCGGCGCTGAAAGAGGCGATCAGGGACTACCTTTATCAAGTTCGGGGTTTGCAATGTAATTCTGAGCAAGTGTTCTTGACAGCGGGTAATCGCGATGCTTTGTTACAGCTGCAACATGTTTTCGTCAATGTTGCGAAAAAAGCCAAATGGTGGGTTGAAGATCCCACTTATTTGCCGATAATCGAGACACTTTCACAACAAGGAAACGTTGGTCTTCTGCCCATGGACGATGACGGCACCCGTTTGCAACCTGCAGACGATTCTAGCTTCTCTCCAAATAATGTCGCAGTACTGACCCCCGGCCGACAGTATCCTTTAGGTATAACAATGAGCTCGCCAAGACGGCAAGAGTGGATTCAGCGTTTACAAGACCCCTCTTCTTCTTGGTGGCTAGTAGAAGATGATTATGACAATGAGTTTGTTTATCAGGGGCGAAGTAATGTACCGCTCATGCAAACCGCGAGTTTACATGGAGCAGTAAAGGAGCGTTTGTTTTTTATTGGTAGCTTTTCCAAAGTGCTTTTTCGTGGCTTGCGCTTGGGCTTTATTATCGCTCCCTTGAAACATGTCAAACAATTGGCAAGGAGCCAGAAGCTGTTGGGTTCTTCCGTGTCTTTGCCCATACAACCTGCGGTAGCGGATTTTATGATTCAGGGGAGCTTTGGTCGACATATGAATCGCATGCGTCGTTACTATCGCTTAAAGCGAGATGCCTTGCTGGCACTGTTGGAAGCGTGTCTTGTCCCATGGTTTGTTTGGCAACGGCCGAGTGGTGGCATGCATATTTTGCTTGAATTGGCGCCGTGTTGGTTTGAAGAGCCGCATGGCCTTATCGAACCGATAGACGAAGACAGCGTTAAGGGCCTGAAACAACCGTTGTGGGATAAAGTCATCGCGGCGAGGATGAAAGAGCAAGGTTTTCTGTTGTCTACCTTGTCAAATTATTTTTCTAGAAAGCCTAGTCGACAAGGGTTTGTTCTTGGGTTTAGCAGCACACCAGAAGACGTTATGCGCGTTTTGGTGCAAGCATTGGCTGAGGTGTGTAGAGAAATCTGCCCTAAAAGATAGGCACATTAGAGTGTAAATAAAATGTGGATTTGTGTTTTATAAAAAGGATTTTTGAAAAAAAATCGTGAAGAAAGTGGTCTCAAACGCTACACTGGGGTTTGTGTCGAGGGTATTTTTTGTTATATTCCGCCCAACAAATACAAATACAAGTGTCAGCTGACAGTTTACATTGTTTATACAGCGGCCTATTTATGGATTTATAGCAATTGTTTGGAAAAAAAAGTGAACAAATGTAGCACCCTATTCTCTAAAAAAGAGTCTCTTACTAAGCAAATGGCCGTTCATTTGTTGGGGACTTTTACGTGCTCTTTTTTTACGTTTTATTTAGTGTCTGATGCTTCCACTTTATCGTATCTCATTGTTCCTCCAACCCAAATTTTAGAAACGTTGCTGGTTGCCAGCAGCGTTTCTGTTCTCGTTATATTGGTTGGATACTTGTTGACATTAACAAGTATCAACTTTGCTCGTTGTCAAATGACCACCTTATTGGACTGTTCTCCTGTTCGATTCATTGTGAATGATCCGCAGGAAGCTAGGTGTAGAGCTATCTCTTTCAGATTTAGGTGATCCAGTAACACGATTACCTCGTTAATAAGAACTAACGAGGTAATGGTGTTTTAGTGCTGTCCGCAGTGCTCGGAACATCTTTGCTGAAATGCCGGTAATGTACCGGTTTTTTCGTTCTGCTTCTTGATGGGCAAGTTGCAGTGTTGTGAACCTCAGGGTTAGAGGATGATTCTCTTGTTAACTCGTATCCTAAGTAAAATCGCTTTGGCGATAACAGTGGCGTTACTCGCTGGTTGTCAGGGTGGCGTGCTTGATCCTAAAGGGCAAGTCGGTATTGAAGAGAAGCAACTTATTATTGTTGCGACTGTTCTTATGCTGCTTGTTGTAATCCCTGTGATCTTTATGACACTTTATTTCGCTTGGAAATATCGTGAAGGTCGCAATGAGATTTACGAACCAAAATGGTCGCACTCTACAAAAATTGAAACTATTGTTTGGGCGATTCCTATTATCATTGTCATTATTCTTGGCGTGATTACGTGGAAATCTACTCATGCATTAGATCCTTATAAGCCGTTGAAGTCGGATAAAGAGCATATCAATGTTCAAGTGGTTTCTTTGAACTGGAAATGGTTGTTCATCTATCCCGATCTTGGCATTGCAACTGTTAACGAAGTGGCTTTCCCCGCTGACGTTCCCGTTGCTTTCAATATTTCTTCTGATGGCATCATGAACTCTTTCTTCATTCCTCAATTGGGTAGCCAAATCTACGCAATGGCGGGCATGGTGACGAAAGTTCACTTGATCGCCAATGAGCCTGGCACATTTAAAGGTTTTTCATCCAACTTTAGTGGGCCTGGGTTTACAGGTATGAAGTTCAAGGCGATTGCGACGCCAAACGAAGCGGACTTTGATAAATGGGTTGCCAAAGTAAAAGCATCGGGTAATGCGTTAACGTCTGCCTCTTTTGCTGAACTTGCTAAAGACTCTGAAAATCACCCTGTTGAGTACTTCGGTACTGTTAAACCCGGTCTTTTCAACGATATTGTGATGAAGTTTATGAAAGACTATGGCCGTGTAGAGATTCTTAAGGGCGGTCCATTCGATTCTAAGATGATGCAGGAAATGGATAAGTTGAATCAAAACGGTTCAATGGGTCACGATTCTATGTCTATGGATCACGGCAGCGTGGATCATAATAAGATGAAGATGGGTCAAGAATCATCTGACAAGATGAATACGGAGGCTGACAAATAATGTCTATTCTAGGCAAATTATCTTTACATTCCATACCATACGATGTGCCTATTCTTGTGGGCACATTCTGCGGCGTTGTCGTATTAGCTTCTATTGTTATTGGCTTAATTACGTACTACAAAAAATGGGGTGTTCTGTGGAACGATTGGTTTACATCAATCGACCATAAACGATTAGGCATCATGTATATTGTGCTGGCCTTGGTCATGCTGTTACGTGGCTTCGCCGATGCGATGATGATGCGTTTACAGTTGGCTTTCGCAACCGATGGCGGCACAGGCTACTTACCACCGCACCACTACGATCAGATCTTTACGGCTCACGGCGTTATCATGATCATCTTTATGGCGATGCCATTTATGATTGGTTTGATGAACATTGTTCTGCCGTTACAGATTGGTGCGCGCGATGTTGCCTTCCCATTCATGAATAACCTGAGTTTCTGGTTAACAGTGGGTGGTGCTATCCTGATTAACATTTCTTTGTTTATTGGGGAGTTCGCAAAAACAGGTTGGGTAGCCTATCCACCATTGGCGGGCTTGAAGTTCAGTCCGGACGTGGGGGTCGATTACTATATCTGGGCCTTGCAGATATCCGGTATAGGGACAACTTTAACCGCAGTTAACTTCTTAGCAACTGTGTTCAAAATGCGTGCCCCTGGCATGAAGTTGATGGACATGCCAATCTTTACTTGGACTTGTACTTGGGCAAACATCCTGATTGCGTTGTCTTTCCCAATTTTGACCGCTGTATTGGCCATGTTGACACTTGACCGTTACCTAGACTTCCACTTCTTTACGATTGCTGGTGGTGGTAACTCAATGATGTATATCAACCTGTTCTGGGCTTGGGGTCACCCTGAAGTGTACATTCTTGTCCTGCCTGCGTTTGGTATCTTCTCTGAAGTCGTATCAACCTTTACGGGTAAACGTCTGTTTGGCTACAAATCTATGGTTTGGGCGACTGCATCGATTTCCGTTTTAGGTTTCATCGTATGGTTGCACCACTTCTTTACCATGGGGTCAAGCGCCAACGTTAACGCCTTCTTTGGTGTTGCGACAATGATCATTGCCATCCCAACAGGTGTTAAGTTGTTTAACTGGCTGTTTACTATGTATCGTGGTCGTCTTCGCATCACAGTGCCGGTTATGTGGACACTTGGTTTTATGGTGACCTTCACCATCGGTGGTATGACAGGTGTATTGCTTGCTGTTCCTGGTGCAGACTACGTATTGCATAACAGCTTATTCTTGATTGCCCACTTCCATAACACCATTATTGGTGGTGCGGTCTTTGGCTACTTGGCTGGTTTTGCGTTCTGGTTCCCGAAAGCAATGGGTTTCCATCTTAATGTTAAGTTGGGTAAAGCGGCTTTCTGGTGTTGGTTGATTGGTTTCTTCTTAGCCTTTATGCCTCTTTACGTATTGGGCTTCTTGGGAATGACACGCCGTCTAAACCATACCAATAACCCACAGTGGGATATGTGGTTATACATCGCTCTGATTGGTGCATTTGTCATCATGGCAGGTATTGCTTGTCAGTTGCTACAGTTGTACGTGAGCTTCCGTGACCGCAAACAGAACCTAGATACAACGGGTGACCCATGGAATGGTCATACTCTTGAGTGGTCGACTGCGTCTCCACCGCAAGTATACAACTTTGCTGAGATCCCAACGGTTTACGATATTGATGCGTTTACCGATATGAAGGAAAAAGGCACAGCGTATGTTCGTAAAGACAGCTATGCACCAATCCATATGCCTAAGAATACGAAGGCTGGTATGGCGATTGCGGGCAGTGTGACCATCATGGGCTTTGCTCTTATCTGGCACATTTGGTGGTTAGCGGCTTTGGGTCTATTGGGAGGATTTATTTCTCTTGTCGCTCGTGCTTATACCTCTGATGTGGATTATTACATTCAGCCTGATGAGGTCTTGCGTACTGAGACGGCACATTTAGACAGTAACAACGTGGCTAAGGGGTAATCATGAGTACGACACATATGAATGCACATGTCGCTCACGATGAGCATCACGATCATCACCCAGCACCACATAATGTGTTTGGTTTTTGGTTGTACTTAATGACGGACTGTTTGTTGTTCGCATCCGTCTTTGCCACTTATGCTGTGCTCTTTATGAACACAGCGGGTGGTGTATCGAGTAAAGATATTTTTGAGTTGGACTTTGTCCTCGTCGAAACCGCAGCGCTGCTTATTTCAAGTATCACTTACGGTTTCGCGATGGTGTGCGCTCATAACCGCAATAGAGCTGGTACCTTGCTATGGTTGTTCGTGACCTTTGCATTTGGTGCTGTGTTCATTTGCATGGAATTATATGAGTTCCACCATCTGATTGAGGCAGGAAATGGCCCTCAAAGAAGTGCGTTTCTGACTGCCTTCTTTACCCTTGTGGGTACTCACGGCTTGCACGTGACAGCGGGCTTGATCTGGATGGCTATTTTGATAGTTGAGCTTTTGAAGTCAGGTTTTGGTAGCCGTACGGTTACTCGCCTAAGCTGCTTAAGCTTATTCTGGCACTTCCTAGATGTTGTCTGGATTTGTGTTTTTACCTTCGTTTACCTGATGGGAGCAGTATAAATGAGTAATCATTCTTCTGATTCGCATTCAACCAGCGGTCACGGTAGTGTTAAGTCTTATCTGATTGGTTTTGTACTGTCTGTTATTCTGACAGGCGTTCCATTCTGGATGGTGATGACCCATACTTTTGCGAATGGGCCAACTTATATCACTATCATAATCTTAGCTGTTATTCAGATTTTGGTTCATATGAAGTACTTCTTACATTTGAACTTTTCTGAAGAAGGTAAGTGGGACACATACGCAATTATGTTTGCTGCGGTGATTATCATAATGGTGGTGGGATTATCCACATGGCTAATGTACGCCGCCAATGCGATGATGATGTAAGTGAACGTGATGAGTATGCGGACTTCTTTCATTATAAGTGATGCGCGTCCGGTGGGAGTTCATAAAGATGTTTAAGCGTTATCTTCAGGTGACTAAGCCTGGCATCATTATGGGCAACCTCATCTCTGTTGCGGGGGGCTTCTTTTTAGCCTCTCGTGGCGAGATTGACTGGACTCTGATGCTCGCGACAGTGATTGGATTATCGCTGGTGGTGGCTTCTGGCTGCGCTATGAACAACTACATTGACCGAGACATTGACGCCAAAATGCAGCGTACACGTAATCGTGTCACTGTTACGGGTGAAATGTCTGGTAAAGCGGCTTTCTTCCATTCATTGGTGATTGGCATAATCGGCTTTGGCTTATTGGCTTACTTTACCAATTGGGTGGCTGTGTTTTTTGCCGGTTTTGGCTACTTTGTGTATGTCGTTCTGTACACCATGTATTTCAAACGCAATTCTGTCTATGGCACCTTTATTGGTAGCTTATCCGGTGCGGTTCCGCCAGTGGTTGGCTATTGTGCTGCCTCAGGTCAGTTTGATGCCGGTGCAGCCATTTTGTTAGCGATGTTTTCTATCTGGCAAATGCCACATTCTTATGCCATTGCTATTTTTCGCTACAAGGACTATGCGGCTGCGAATATTCCGGTGTTGCCCGTTGCTGAAGGTATTTCCAAAGCGAAGCGACACATTGTGCTGCACATTGCAGCCTTTGCTATTGTTTCTGCTTTATTACCTTTAACTGGCTACGTTGGTATCGGTTTTATGGTGGTGGCGCTTGCGACTAGTTTGTGGTGGCTTGGTATGGCGCTTAAGGGTTATCGCAAGGATATTGATATTAATGGATGGGCACGTCAGGTGTTTTTCTTTTCCATTTTTACGGTAACGGCTTTAAGTATCACAATGTCAGTGGACTTTAGAACTTTGCCAACTGACTTTTTGGTTTTTGCGTCAGCGCACTAATGTGTTTCGAAAACGGGCTTAGGCCCGTTTTTATTATTCTATTCCAGCTCGTTTCCTGCCTTCCTTTTTCTTTTGTTTCTAATGAATCTTGTGTTTTTGAACCGCATGTTTAAGACTTGTTGAGGTAGTGTCTTCTTGTATCGAACTGAGTATTTGGTTTTCAAAACAAAGGATTTTGTGATGAAGTGGCCTTTTGTGTCCTTTTTGACTGTATTACTATCTGTCTTCTCTGGCGCCGCGAATGCACTAAGTTGCCAAGCGCTAGTCTTAAATTTGCCTCAAGGGGTGAGTGCCAAAGCCGATATGCATTTTCCTGATGCTCAGGTGCGTTATCCCTATTGTCTTGTTCAAGGGGCGCTTCCTAAGCGTTTAGGCATTGACGGAAAGCGCTACCAAATCAAGTTTGAAATACGTTTACCACGTTTTTGGCAAGGACGCCTTGCCTACCAGTTTAATGGCGGTAATGATGGCGTGGTTAGGCCAGCCCTCGGTAATATGACAGGACAAGTCACGGCTCAGTATGCGGTGAATCAAGGCTTTGCGGTCATTTCCAGTAATGGGGGGCATAATCTGGATAAAGGGGACTCATCGAGCTTAATCGGCAGTTCTATGTTTGGATTCGATCCCCAAGCACGTCGTGATTTTGGTTACGATGCGGTTCGTAAGCTCTATCCTATTGCTCGTTTAATGACGGAGCGCTATTACAACTCGCCTATCCGTTACAGTTATGGCATTGGTGCCTCCAATGGTGGTCGTGTGGCGATGGTCGCCGCTACGCGCTTTCCGAATTTTTTTGATGGTCTCTTAGTTGGCTATCCTGGGATCAATATGCCCAAAGCCGCCCTTCAGCATGCTTGGGATATACAGTCTCTTCATGCAGTTAATGCGGATCTTGGCAAGGCATTGACCCCTCGGGACATATCGTTGTTTGTACGAGGGCTATTGAGGCGCTGTGATGGTTTGGATGGTCTTCGAGATCATTTAATTTTTGCCTCTAACGCCTGCCAACGCCAGTTTGAACCCACTTCATTGGTGTGTAAAAGTGAGTTTGATCGTGATTGTCTCCCAGTGGAAAAAGTCGCTGCGATTATCCGTATGTTTCAGGGGCCCCATAATAGTAAAAATGAAGCTCTTTACTCCAGCTGGGTTTACGATACAGGGATGCTGTCCAGCAACTGGCGCACTTGGAAAATAGAAAGTACGGTAGATAATTGGTCTCGTAAGCCGATTATTGGTGTTCTGGGGGCGGCTTCTTTAGCGACGATTTTTATGACACCCCCCGTCAAAGTTAAGAGTAACCCGTTTTCTCTGGAGCAATTTTTATTGGATTTTGACTTTGATAAAGATGCACCAAAAATTTTCGCAACCAATCAACGGTTTCCCGAGTCTGCCATGACCGTTATGACGCCGCCGGATGTGATGGATCCTAAGTTGACGGTATTTCGTCAGCATGGCGGTAAAATGATTATTTTCCATGGTAATAGTGATCCGGTGTTTTCGGTGAGAGATACCATGAGATGGTATGATTACCTCAATTTTAATCTAGCGGGTAAAGCGGATCAGTTTGTGCGTTTTTATCGTGTACCTGGCATGTCTCATGGAGAAGGTGGCCCGGCGTTGGATCGATTTGATCTGTTAAGGCCATTAGTGAACTGGCTAGAAAGTCAGCAACGCCCTAATACTATTGTTGCGGCGACACACCTTCCCAACCCAGAGTTACCCGAGAGCATGGTTGGCATTACTCGACCTCTGTGCCCTTACCCGTCCTATGCGGTCTATCAGCAAGGGCCCTATCCTTTGGCTAGTTCGTTTGCTTGTGGCGTGGATGCGTTTTCTTATTAACGTCCACCACCAACATCGATAAAGCCGCCTGTGGTATAGCTGGATTTGTTGCTCAGCAACCACACAATCGCTTCCGCCACCTCTTCTGGCTGACCCCCTCGCTGTAGGGGCAAGTTTGGGCCGATTCGATCCACACGCCCCGCTTCGCCACCGTCAGCATGCATATCCGTATAAATAAGGCCTGGTCTAACAACATTGACTCGGATGCCATCGCTGGCGACTTCTAGAGCAAACCCGCGTGAGAAAGAATCAACCGCGCCTTTGCTTGCCGCATAGTCCACGTATTCGTTAGGTGAACCATACACGGAAGCCAGCGATGACACATTGACTATGCTGCCACCTTGTCCGCCTTTGCTGCGCGCCATGTCTTGGAAAGCCTCTTGGCAGCATTGCATGGTGCCAAAGACATTGGTCTGAAAAATACGCTGCCAACGTTCTGGGGTTGTGTTGACAAAAGAGGTTTGTTGATCCAATACACCGGCGCTGTTGACCAATCCTTGAATCGTCCCCCATTTTTTCCGAATCAATGAGAACATTTCTTTTACTTGCGAGGTTTGGCTGATATCGGCTTGTACACAGTGGGCTTTCCCTCCAGTCGCGACAATCGACTGCTGAATGTCGTTCGCGGCACTTTCATCATGGCGATAGTTGATAATGACTTCATAGCCTTGCTGGGCCGCCAAGATCGCGGTTGCGGCACCAATGCCTCGGCTACCGCCTGTAATCAATAAAATGGGCTGACTCATGAAATGTCCTTATGGTTGGTTCATCGGCCTACGACATTAGCAACTTTCGTTTTTGGTGGGTAGCGTTTTAGCTCCCAACAATGTGGTGAAAACCGAATCTATTAAGGAATCATTGCGTACTTTAAATAAGCATCATTGAATATAATAAGCTATGTATATAATAATCAAAGCATACTGAATTGGGGGTGGGGAATATGGCGGATAAAAACCTAGGTAACAGTATCGGTTTCTTAATGACAGATGTATTGCGTTTGATGCGTCGTGAGTACAACAAAAACTCAAGTGTCATGACGCTGATGCAGGCGAAAACATTGCTTTCTGTTTCTCGTTATCCAGGGATTCGACAAGTTACTTTAGCTGAGCACTTAGAAATTCAGCCGATTTCCTTGGCTCGTTTAATTGATCAATTAGCCAAAGCGGGCTTGGTGGAAAGACGCGCGGATTCTGCTGACCGTCGAGCTTATTGCCTGTATGTGACCGACGCGGCTGCCGAGCAATTGACGCACATAAACCAAGCGATTGGTGAAGTGAGAGTGAAGGCTTTTGATGGGTTAACCGTCCATGAAATAGAGCAGTTACAGGGTCTTTTAGAGAAAATACACCGCAATTTGCAAGACGATTCATCCGACAGTGTTTCTTAATGCTAACCGCTTCCTGATTCAACCAAAGCGACAAGATCGACTCTTTTTGGAGAGCTAAATAACATGAGTGAACAAGATAATAAACCAATCGAGACAAAGCAATCTGCCAATCGAGGAAAGCGTCGCCTCTTGCTAATAGGTGTCCCTCTTTTGATCGTTTTGGTGTCGGCAGTGGTATATATGCTAGGTGGGCGTGATGTAGAAACGGATGATGCTTATGTGCAAGCGGATATGACGGCCATTACGAACCAAGTGTCTGGACTTATCAAAACGGTGGATGTGAAAGAAAACCAAGCCGTAAATAAAGGGCAATTACTGTATAGCATTGATGCGAGACCTTACCAACTGGCAGTGGATAAAGCCAAAAGCCAATTGGACTTAGTTCGTAATAACTTACTCGCGCAGCAAGCCGATTATCAACAGGAATTGGTCAAACTCGAATTAGCAAAAACGCAATTGGCTTTTAATCAACGTGAGGAAGTGCGCCAAGAAAATGTGTTTAAAAAGCATTTCATTTCAGACTCTGATTACGATAAAGCGCAAGAAGCGGTACGTGTCAGTGCCTTGAATGTGGCTGAGTTGAAAAACAATATTAAAGAATTGAAAGCGGATCTGGGTGGCAATCCAGACATGCCCGTTGAAGATCAGGCCAACTATAAAATCTATCAATCTGCGCTTGATCAAGCCGAGTTGAATTTAAGTTATGTCAAAGTCGTTGCGCCAAGCAGTGGTATTGTTGCGCACCTGCCTCTCGTGGGGGAATACACCGATACTGGGGCGACTCGAATGATGTTGGTATCAGACCATAAGCGTATCGTGGCGAACTTCACAGAGAAACAACTCACCTATGTGAAACCTGGGCAAAGCGTCGATGTTTCGGTGGATACCTACCCAGGAGTGGTGTGGAAAGGCACCGTAGAAAGCATTAGTCCAGCTACCGGCTCTCGGTTTTCTGTATTACCTGCACAAAATGCCACGGGAAACTGGGTAAAAGTTGCGCAGCGCTTGGCCGTTCGAATCAGTATTCAAAATCAACCTGGCATGCCGGTACTGCGTGATGGTATGAGTGCTGAGGTGACCATTGATACGAACCACCACCGCAGTTTATTTGGCATCCAACTGTAAGGTGTGTCTATGACAAATAATCAGGCCTCAGCCAGTCAAAGCGGTTTTCAGATGACCACCGATACTCTGATGATCACTTTTTCTGTGATGTTAGCGACCATTATGCAGGCACTGGATACAACGATTGCCAACGTTGCTTTGCCGCATATGAAAGGATCCATGGGGACGACTCAGGATCAAATTTCTTGGGTGCTGACCTCTTATATTGTAGCGGCAGCTATTTGTATGCCCTTGACGGGGTTTGTGGCGTCACGAATTGGTCGTAAACGCCTGTTCATGGCTTCTGTGGTTGGTTTTACCATTTCTTCTATCCTATGTGGGGCCGCACAGTCGCTCGATCAGATTGTTTTGTTCCGCCTGTTACAAGGGGTGTTTGGTGCCAGCCTAGTGCCTTTGTCTCAGTCCGTCTTGTTGGATACCTACCCCAGAGAAAAACATGGCTCTGCCATGGCGATGTGGGGTGTGGGGGTCATGGTAGGTCCGATTTTGGGGCCTTATCTGGGAGGGCTTCTGACACAATATTACAGTTGGCGTTGGGTGTTCTACATCAATGTTCCATTTGGCATTATTGCTTGGTTTGGGATCGCCCGGTATGTGAAAGAAACCGAAATTGATCTGTCCCGTAAGTTTGATTTATTTGGTTTTGCGTTGTTGGGGACTTGTATTGGGGCGTTGCAGCTGATGCTGGATCGGGGACAGTCTCAGAACTGGTTTAATAGTCCAGAAATTATCATTGAGTGTATGCTCGCGGTGATCACTGGCTACATGTTCATTGTACATGCGTTTACTCATAGTCACCCCTTCGTTGATCCGGAGATGTTTCGAGATCGAAACTTCACGGTAGGCATGATTTTTATCTTTATCGTGGGGGTGATTTTACTCACGTCCATGTCACTTTTACCACCCTTTATGCAGGATCTCATGGACTATCCTGTGGTTTCAGTCGGCACGATTTTAGCCCCTCGTGGTTTTGGTACCATGGCGGCCATGTTAGTGGTGGGGAGGTTGTCGGGTAAGGTGGATCCACGCTATATGATCTCCCTTGGTTTAGTGCTGGTTATTATCTCTTTGTGGCAAATGACGCAGTTTACGGCCGATGTTACCGCGTTCACGATTATTTATAGCGGAATCATACAAGGAACAGGATTAGGCTTTTTGTTTGTTCCGTTGTCTACCGTTTCTTTTGCAACATTGAATCCGAAATTCCGTAATGAAGGGACAGCGATGTTCAGCCTGTTACGTAATATAGGTAGTAGTATTGGTATTTCGGTTGTGACTACTTATCTGGCACAGCGTGTGCAAATTAACCATTCTGCGTTTGCTGACTATATGACGCCTTTTAACCTAAACTTAGGTGTGGTGCAACAAGAGGGTATGTGGAATACGCATACGATCCAGGGTTTGGCATCTCTTAATCAAATGGTGAATACACAAGCGACGACCTTGGCTTATTTGCAAGACTTTCGATTTGTGATGTGGGTCGCGATTTGTGCTTTGCCTTTGGTTTTTTTCATCAAGGGTGCAGACAAAAAAGCCAAGTAAAAGAAAGGTTATTTGTCGAAAAAGGCGCTATGGAGGTCTCCATTAGCGCCTGCTGAGTTTTTAAATGATGATTTAGCAAGTTAGAGTACTGAATTCACAAAGTTTTTCAGCTCGTCGGTTTGCGGATTGGCAAAGACCTCTTTCGCTGGGCCTTCTTCCCAGACTTTACCTTGGTGCATAAAGACGACACGATCGCCCACATCTCGAGCAAAGTTCATTTCGTGGGTCACCAGCACCAGTGTCATGCCTTCTTTGGCAAGTTGTTCGAGTACTTTTAGCACATCGCCAACCAGCTCCGGATCAAGTGCCGAGGTGATTTCATCACACAATAACACTTTCGGATTCATGGCTAAGGCACGGGCGATGGCGACGCGTTGCTGTTGTCCGCCAGAAAGCTTTTCTGGAAAACTGTCAAACTTATCCGCTAAGCCGACTTTTTCGAGCATGGCTTTGGCGGTTTCCTGCGCCTCTTGCTTGCTCTTTTTAAGAACGATGGTAGGCGCTAACATGATGTTTTCGCCGACCGTTAAATGAGGGAAAAGATTAAAGCTTTGGAAAATCATCCCGACGCTACGAGCCAATATTCTGACTTGAATCTCTTCTGTCGTCACCTCTTTGCCATCAACTGTGATGCCGCCTTTTTGGTATTTTTCTAAGCCGTTCATACAGCGTAATAAGGTACTTTTCCCTGATCCACTACGGCCTATGATGGAGATCACTTCACCCGCTTTAATATCGAGGTTAATGCCTTTTAAAACGTGCAGATCGCCGTAGTATTTGTGTACTTCATGAATATTAACGAGAGACATTGAATTTCTTCTCCAAAATTTTACTGGTCAGCGATAAGGGATAACAAAGTGCAAAGTAAATGAGGGCGACAAAGGCAAAGACTTTGAATGGTTCAAAGGTGGCATTATTGAGCATAGTGCCAGCTTTGGTGAGCTCCACAAAACCAATGACTGAGGCCAAGGCCGTGCCTTTGACAACCTGTACGGAAAAGCCGATAGAGGGGGCTAGGGCGACTTTAAACGCTTGTGGCAATACCACATAGCGCAGGGTTTGTAGAAAGCTCAGCCCCAAACAACGGGAGGCTTCCCATTGGCCTTTTGGTAAGGTGTCGATACAACCACGCCAAATTTCTACCAAGAAAGCACTGGTGAACAAGGTCAAAGAGAGGACGGCGGCGTTCCACGCTGAAATATTCAGCCCCACCAAAGACAAACCGAAGAAGCAAAGGAACATCTGCATTAATAGCGGCGTACCTTGAAATACTTCCACATAAAATTTGATCAGGCCTGTCAGCACTGGATTCTTGGTCAAACGGGCGGCCGTCAAGCATAAGGCAACACTGATACCACCGGCAAACGCGGCCAGCGACAACAGAACTGTCCATTGAGTGGCAATTAATAAGTTACGAATAATGTCGTAGTTAGAAAACTCAATCATCTTTCAGCTCGATAAGAGAACAATCTCTTTCCAATGAGGTTAAAGGCTTTACGCATGAGAATGGCTAAAAACAAATACAAGAGAGCGGTGACCAGATAACTTTCAAAGCTGCGAAAGTTACGGGATTGCACAAAATTCGCAGCATAGGTCAGATCCTGTACTGAAATTTGAGACAGTACCGCTGAGCCTAGCATGACAATAATGCATTGGCTGGTAAGGGCCGGATAGATCTTTTCGATTGCAGGAATGATGACAACGCGAAACAGGGTTTGTTTAAAACTTAGGCCAAGTACCTTACCTGCTTCCCACTGTCCTTTGGGTGTGGAAGCAAGACCTGCACGTATGATTTCTGTGCTGTAGGCGGCAAGGTTCACCACCATCGCAATGATGCCCGCTTCCCAGGCAGAGAGTTTTAAGCCAATACTCGGTAAGCCGAAAAAGATAAAAAACAGTTGGACGATAAAGGGCGTATTACGAATGAGTTCTACGTAGACATTGACGATACGTGACAGCCAGGTTGCACCGTATTGGCGAGCCACCGCAAATGTGGCCCCCAATACCAAGCCCAAAACGGTCGCCAGCAGACTGATTTCTACGGTCGTTATTAAGCCATGTATAAACACATGGCTATAGGGTAAAAGAGCGGCAAAATCTAACATGGAGGTTATTCACCAAAGCCTTTTGGTAACGGGGCTTTTAACCATTTAAGAGATATTTTGTTGAGGGTGCCATCTTTTAGCGCTTTGCTGATCAGTTCATTCACTTTGGCTTTGAGTTCTGGTTCGTTCTTCATCATACCGATGTAGCAAGGCGAGTTTTTCAATACAAACTTACTAACGGGGGCATGGCTAGGATCGCGTTTGGCAATATTGGCGGCGACAAGGTTGCCTGTTGCGATAAGATTGACCTGCCCAGATAAGTAAGCCGATAGAGTGGTATTATTGTCTTCAAAGCGCTGTATTGTGGTGCTTTTAGGCGCAATTTTGGTGAGTTCCAGATCTTCTATTGCGCCACGGGTCACCCCGACGGTTTTATTCGCAAGGTCAGCCGCGTCATGAACTGGGATGTCTTTTTCGCCAAATACCCCTAGGAAGAATGGTGCATAAGCTTTGGAAAAATCGATGGCTTTTTCGCGTTCTGGGTTTTTCCCGAGACTGGAAATGACTAGGTCTACTTTATGGGTTTGAAGATAAGGAATGCGATTGGCACTGGTTACTGGCACCAGTTGCAGTTTCACGTCCAACTGTTTGGCAATGTAGTTGGCCATGTCAATGTCAATGCCTTGCGGTTGCATATCGAGTCCGACAGAACCAAAGGGGGGAAAGTCTTGAGGGACGGCAATACGGATCAGGTGGCGTTGCTGAATATCTTGTAAGGTATTCGCCTGAGCGGCGGCGATAGAACCTAAAGACGCTGCGATAATAAACAGTTTGCCGAAAAAAGATTTCATGCTCATGGGGGGCTCCTTTATTTGGGGGGCTATGGTGTTAAGCGCAGGATTGCAACAGGTGTGCCATTGTGAAATTTATATTTCACACTATTTATAAGATAATGTATTCACAGACATATTTTACAAAACTTAACCGAGTGGTTATTTTTTATGAGCAATGGTCTGGGGCATTATCGAAGGATATTGGATTAAGTTGGTGCAAATTAATGGTCTATTATGGTGCGTTGTTTCTTGTCTCAATGTCTTGAGTCAATTCTAAAGGTTGTCTGGTGCTCTATCCCTAGTACTTCTATCGCTCGCAAGCTATTATGCTTGCCCATATAACGTATCAAGGCGGCGATCTTAGGAGGCGAGGATGAATTCACATAATCGACATTTTATTTTAGGTTATGGCAGTCTAATCAACAGTCAAAGTCGTGCTAAAACTGGGGAAACAGGCCAAGTTTGGCCAGTGAAATTACAGGGTTTTGAACGCCATTGGTCTGTCATGTCTGCCGAGTTTGGTATGAGTTCTGTGGCGGTGATTCAGTCGCCAACACAGGCCTGTAACGGTGTGTTAGTGGAAGTGCCTGTTGATCAACTGCCGCTATTTGATGAACGTGAGAGTGGCTATGAGCGCGCCCAAATTTCATTATCTCAATTAACAGCTTATCAAGATGATCCGCTTCCTGATGGCACCTATTGGGTCTATCACACTGCCGATGTGGTTGCTCCTCACTCTGACTGCCCCATTGCTTTAAGTTATGTCGATGTGATTTTATCGGGCTGCTTGGAACATGGTGATGCTTTTGTACAAGATTTCTTAGCGCAAACTAAGGGCTGGAATGCCCCATTATTGAATGATCGACAAACTCCACGCTATCCCCGCGTTCAGCGAGATCTCTCTACAGAGCGCTTGAATCGTTTATTAGCACCTGTCACCACCCTTTCTACCAAAGAGTTATCTGTAACCTATGAACCTTAATTCCACGAGTCAATTATTGGCGCGCAATGAATCAGAATTGACTGGCAAAGTATTGTTTGCCAATCCAGAAGACACTTATGCACGAGAGTTGGGCAACCTAGCCGATGTGTATGCGTGGAGCCAATCCAAAGCACAGTATGATGCGCTCATACAAGTGGGGTTTGACGAGAGTAAAGTGTTGTTTAGCGAGCAATGGGATGCGCATTTAGGCAGTGATTTTGATCATGTCATTATTTATCAACCCAAGGCAAAAGAGCTTCTGACCTATCTTTTAGCGGTGACATTGCCACATTTAAAAGAAGGCGGACAAGTCTGGTTAGTGGGTGACAATAAAAGTGGTGTGAAATCCGCGACCAAATATCTAGAAGCGGGTTTAGACGATGTTGGTAAGGTGGACAGTGCGAAGCACTGTTTGTTGTATCACGGTTATAAACGCCGTTCAGCCGAACCTTTTGTCTTGGAGAAATGGGTGACCACTTGGTCGCTGGAAGTAGCTGGCCAGTCGCTGGTGTTATGCAGCTTACCCGGTGTTTTTGGGCATAAAAAACTCGATAAAGGGACAGAGCTATTACTAGAGCAGCTGAGTCAACACCGTTTTATGAGTGATGTGGAAAATGCCCGTTTGCTCGATTTCGGTTGCGGTGATGGCATTATTGCCCTTTGGCTTTACTACAAAACGGGCGCGCATATTACGGCGTTGGATGACAGTGCTTTGGCAATTAAGGCAACGCAGTTGACGTTTGCTGCTAATCAGGCAAGTCAGGCAGTGACGGTGATTGCATCCAATGGCCTGAAAGAAGTGAAAGGTCGTTTTAACTATGTGATTACCAATCCGCCTTTTCATTCTGGTATTAATACGGACTACAGCATTGCTGAGCACTTCTTTATGGGCGTGAAAGATCACCTGACACTCAATGGGGAGTTGTTTGTGGTGGCTAATGATTTCTTACGCTACCCGCCCTTGTTAGATGCGGCATTAGGTTCCCATAGTCGCCTTTTACGAGATAAAGGTTTTGCTATTTATCACGGACGTCAACCGAAGAAAAAGTAACTTAAAACGTCCCTATAGCGTTACTTAGTGTAACGCTATAATGCTTTTTCCCCTTCATTTACCGAGATTATTTGTTGATCATAAAACGGTACGCCTAAAGCATCCAAATTCTTCACCATATCCGCAGCACGATTACTTAATTTGGGGCTTAGCAGCAATGCCTCAATTGTAGGCATGACGGCCTCCGTCTGGTTTCATAGTCATAGTGGCGACCAGAAAAATCGCGACTCACACCACAATTTATCAACAACACATTCTACTTTAGGCTTTCTCTTGCTACCCCATCGCTTCCATTAAAAAGCACTGTAAAGTCCTAACGCTGTTTCACCACTTTATGATGTTAAATGCGCGTTTTGCGTGGCTTGTCTTGGGTTGTTTTCACATGGGTAAAGCGGTACTCACTTATTGTCTACTTTGGGTCAATTTCACCCAGATTGACTCGAAATTGTGCATTTAAAACGGCATAGAATTCTGGTCGATACTCTGTTTTATTTTTAAATTGTTGTTTTGTATAACAAAATGAAAAGTGGCATGAAAAATGGATTTAAATAAATGCGTGCATTTAGCACATATTTCAAATTGCACGTATTTTTAAGTCTGTGACGAAGAGGCTCTATCTGCTTCCTTTGGTTGCCTGTTGCAGTGTTTATTCGTTTTGGTATGAAAAACCAAATCGCAAGTGATTTGCCCATGTATCGTCCCTTTATTGGAATGGCTGTGGTGATTGGTGGGTTATCAGGAATGACTCGAGATTCCTGTTTGAGAAGATAAAAAATAATAGGAAAAAATTATGACTGATTACTCTATTAACAAGAATGCAGCGGTTGCTTCACAAATGTCGACTTTAATGGATGAGAAAACCGCTGTACTAACGGGCCCCGCTCATTTAATGCTAAAGCGGCTTAGAGAAAAAGAATTCAGTGCCACAGAGCTATTAGAGTGGCATTTTAACCGAGTCGATCAATTAAACGACCAACTTAATATTATTGTTGATCAGGATAGAGAACGAGCGATGGCCGCAGCACGACGAGTGGATCGCCTGCGGGCCCTAGATAAACCCATTGGGGTGCTGGCGGGGCTTCCGATGACCATAAAGGACTCATTTGAAGTCGTCGGTATGAAAGCAACCTGCGGTTTACCGCACCTTGCCAACCATCGTCCAAAGAAGGATGCGATTCTGGTGAAGCGTATTCGTGATGCAGGGGCCTCTATCTTTGGTAAAACCAATTTACCTGCTGGGTGTGGAGATCACCAAAGCTATAACGATATTTATGGCGTAACCAATAACCCATGGAATATCAAACATACTGTAGGGGGGTCTTCTGGTGGCTCTGCGGCATCACTAGCGGCGGGTTTTACGGCATTGGAACTTGGTAGTGATATTGGTGGCTCTATTCGTTGTCCATCGCATTTTTGTGGGGTATTTGGTCATAAGCCTACTTATGGTGTGTTGCCAGTAGTTGGGCATATTCCACCGGGACCATTTTCGACTTCACCATCCCCACTGAGTGTCATGGGGCCTTTGGCACGTGATGCCTCGGATTTACGTTTGTTATTTGGTGTGCTGTGTGGGCTACACGAGTCCGATGATTCGGCTGTTTCCCATCTTCCGCCACAACGTTATCAAACCTTACGCGAATACAAAGTAGGGGTTTGGCTAGATGCATTTCCGCTTGATGAAGGCTATGCCAAAGCCATTTTGCAATTTGTAGAAGATCTTCGCCAAGAGGGCGTTAATGTGGATATCGGTGTTCATCCAGACATTGATCCTCAAGATATCCATGATACCTATTTAAAAACGCTGTTTGGGGTAATCGGTAGCCGCATGGAAAAGGATGTGAAAGAGGCGTTTTTGGCGCAAGCCCAGTCTTTCGAAGGCAAGCAATTTGCGAAAGAATTGTATGAATATACCAAACATCCTGCCCACGAAAGTGAATCCGTCAACCAAGCTCGCGCAGAAAATAGTGAAAAATGGAAGCACTTCTTCCAGCAGTATGACGTACTGATCTGCCCTGTTACCTCAACGGTTGCTTTCGAGCATCAATTGGAAGGCCATGGCCCTAGTGCTCAGATTGGTCGTGTATTGACCATCAGCGGTCAACAAGCCCCCTATCTCTATAACTTGTCGTGGCCAGGTTTGGCGACTTTAGCCAATTTGCCAGCGACAGCCATGCCGACAGGATATTTGGTTAATGGTTTGCCTGCTGGGGTACAAATCATTGGTGATCTCTATCAGGATCATACTACCTTGGCGTTTGCGGAAATGGCTGCCAGACAGCTTAATCCGTTCTCTTGCCCACCACTGTCATTAGATAAATCTGTTGCTTAGGAGTAAATATAATGGGAAATGTATCCATAACGAAAGAATGTGATGTTGTCGTGGTCGGAGCCGGGCTGTCGGGTCTGCAAACTGCCACCCTTTTAAAAGAACAAGGATTGTCTGTACTTGTATTAGAAGCTCGTGATCGTGTGGGTGGCCGTTTGTTAAGCCATACTTTGAAAAATGGGGCTCGAGTGGATCTTGGTGGTCAATGGCTTGGAGCAACCCACCATCGAGCCCATAAAATTGTCAAATCATTAGGTGAAGAGTTATTTCCGACTTACAACAAAGGAAAGAACGTTTTCATGATGACGGGAGAAAAACAAGTAAGAGACAGTTTTTTCCCTGAGATGGACGACGATATTGCAGAAGAAATTGAACGCGCTATGGCTCGTTTAAATGAGCTGGCTTTTGAAATCGATACGACGAAGCCATGGGCAAAAGAAGAGCATCGTGCATACGATAAAATCACATACGCCGATTGGATTTGTCAGAATACGACATCTGATATAGCTAGGAATGCTATGACGTTCATTGCCATGTCGATCTTTTCGGCAGAAGCCCATGAACTGTCAATGTTGCATGTCTTGTTCTATGTTGCGTCAGGCGAAGGCGTTGATACCCTAATTAGCACAGAAGATGGGGCGCAAGAATTGCGTTTTACCAATGGGGCACAACAGTTACCAATCGGCTTAGCGAAACGTCTTGGTGACGATGTGCTACTGAATCAGCCTGTTACTTGTATTGAACATTTTAATCATCACGTAATTGTTTCTACTCATTCCCTTCAAGTGAACGCTAAACGCGTTGTTGTGGCTTTGCCTCCAGCGTTGGCGGGTCGTTTGTCCTATAAACCCGCCCTTCCAGGCATTCGTGATCAATTAACACAACGCACTGCCATGGGGGCCGTCATCAAAGTGATCGTCACATTTGATAAGCCTTTTTGGCGTGACGAAGAGCTTAGTGGTTTGGCATCGTCGACCACTTTGCCATTGAGTTTGACCTATGACAACTCACCGCAAGATGGCAGCTGTGGCATTTTGGTTGGCTTTATGGAAGCGGATGAAGGTCGTTACTGGGGAACCAAAACAGCCCAAGAGCGCGAGCAAAAAGTCATCGAATGTTTACGCGACTATTTTGGTTCACAAGTCGATCGTTACACTGAATATAAAGAACTAGATTGGGCGCAAGAAGAGTACTCACGGGGGGCTTATGGCGGTTACTTGCCACCAGGCGCCTGGAGCATTTTTGGCGAAGCGGTTAGTCAACCGATTAATAGTATCCACTTTGCAGGGACTGAAACCGCTTCGCAATGGGCTGGTTATATGGAAGGGGCACTGCAATCGGCAGAGCGTGTTGCGCAAGAGATTCTTGACGTTTTAAACGTGAAGCATCGCCATCAAGCTGTGAACTAGGAGATGACTAAAGGTTCACCCTTTTTGGGTCAATTCCACCCAATATAGTCCAACATTGGGCGTTCCAGCGAGGGAATAACATCGTGCCAAAGAGGATGTTTAATAAATAAACTGTTGTTTTAAATAACAAAATATTTGTTTTATATAACCGTGATGAAAATGGCATGAAATGTGGATTAAAAAACTTAACTGTGTGCACATATCACATAGCGTAAATTGCACATATTTTTCGGAGGTAGTTAATGGCTAGTAAATATCTCACTCTCAGATTAGATGAATTAAATTCTCGAGCGAAAGAAGTGGGGAGCATGCGCCATGAATCTCAGTTGGGCCTCACTTTGCGTGAGGTTCGGTTGATTATTCTGATCGCCGATGAGACGGGCATTAATATTAATAGCTTGGTCGAAAACTCCTTTTTAGAACGGACTATCGTTTCTAGAACCGTCACAAAATTGTGTCAATCGGGTTTAGTGAACAGAGTCGTGAACGACAAAGATGCTCGCCAGACCCAGCTCTTTTTAACGCCAGAAGGTGTCATGACAGCACAAAAAGCCAAAAAACTCTCTAATGAAGGGGTCGCGAGCATGCTTGCCACATTAACCCCCCATGAAAGGGAGATCTTTGAGTTATCTCTTGAAAAGGTATTGGCGAAAGTTCTGGCGGATCTTGAGGCGGAAAAAAAGAAACAAAAACAGTCTCAGAACGTGTGTTAGTTCTCAACGTTTAGCAATGCAGTATCCAAAACAATAAAAAGAAGCCTTGCCATGACCCTGTGCCTAGGCTTCAAAAAATAAAAACCATAATAAATCAAGGTACCGATCATGAACGAAACAGTATTAGAAGTAACAGCGAAACAAGGCATCAAGCAATCTGATGACGTACAATCACTGAAAAGATCACTGGGCTTGAAAGAGTTAGTGGCCTACGGTTTAGCCTTTATTGCCCCCGTTGCACCACTGACCACCTTTGGTTTTGTGTGGAATGTCTCGGGCGGCTTTATTGCTCTTGCGTATGTGGTGGCCACTATTTGCATGTATTTTACGGCTAGAAGCTATGTCACCATGTCGGAGCAAGTTCAATCCGCCGGTTCTATATACAGCTATGTCCGATTTGGCTTGGGCAATTTTGCGGGGTTTATCGGTGGTTGGATGATTTTATTGGACTACTTATTGATTCCTGCCTTGGTATTTGTACTGATGTCATTCAGTACTCATATTTTAGTGCCATCGATTAGTCGTGAAAACTGGATCTTAATCTTAGTGGGGACGTCGTTTCTTATTAACTGGTTTGGTGTCAATGTTACTGCGAAAGCCAGTTTGTACGCGGTTATTGCGCAGTTTTTAATGGTAGGTGGCGTAGTTGCTTTGGCTATTTTTGCCTTACAGGATGGCAAAGGTACCGGCGCAGTGACTTTAGAGCCCCTCTATAACAGCGTGGATTTTAGCTGGCACTATGTGTTAGCGGGTGCTTCTATTTGTGTTTTGTCCTTTTTAGGGTTTGATGCCATCACCACATTAGGAGAAGAAACTCGAACGAAAGATGCGAAGCAAATTGGCCGTGCCATTATGATTGTTCTCGCTCTGTGTGGCGTGGTATTTACGGTGACGACCTTGGTGATTGGTAACCTGATGAAGGGCATTGAGTACTCGAATCCTGCTACCGCTATTTTTGAAATTTTAGCCATTCAAGTGGGCCCTTGGGCGTCGACGACTTTGGCGTGGTTGCTAGCCATTATTGTGGGCTTTTCTAATACGTTGCCAATGCAATCTAGTGTTGCGCGCGTGTTGTATGCCATGGGACGTGATCGTCAATTGCCGCATTTTTTGTCGAAATTACACCCTAAATTTCAAACCCCTTATATGGCAATGATGGTGGCAACGGTAATCACTCTTGCAACAGCATTGATTATGAAAGATAACCTCGACATCTTAGCCTCTCTGGTTAATTTCGGTGCCTTATCCGGCTTTTTATTACTGCATGTGGCGGTGTTTGTTCGCTTTGGGCTGAATAATCCCGATCGTAAGTGGTTTGTCCATATTATTGTGCCTATTGTGGGGGCGGCGATTGTGCTTGCTGTGTTCTCTGGGATGGATCGTTTTGCGATGATCTTGGGAGGTACTTGGTTAACGGCAGGCATTATTTATGGCTTAGTGAATCGACAAAAAACCAAAATCGCCATGGAGGTGTAGTCCTCATCAAAAAAGAACAGGTCTGATGACCTGTTCTTTTTCGTATCTGTTTGATGCTTTTTGACTATCTAATTAAGGAAGGTTGTGTGATTAGGTTAGTTCGAAGACTTTTATGTCGACAGTGTCTGCCGCTGGATAGGTAACTGAACCGGTAAAAATGCTGTCGTTTAACCAGAATAGAGGCCCTTCTGGTGCGGAAAAAACGGGAGTACAGCGGCAGTAATACTCACTTTCTGGAATGGGCCAAATGCCTTGCTCAACCATTTCTTGACCTTTTGGGGTGTTACGAATTAGCCCCGTATTTTGGATGTTAATCACTTGACCCGCTTCGGTTTGTAGGGAATAGATGGCATTCAGTATTCCTACTTTGTCGGCCCGCTCACGAAAAAAATCAGCGCCATTGGGTAACACCACTCCTTTTATCTTCGATTGATCGTCACAAATTGCGTAGAAGTCACCACCTATGATGGGATAGTTCATACGGATACCGTCTGGTGTTTTTCCCAGCTCGATGGGTGGGGTAATTTTCGCTACGATGTGTACCCTAAGCGTCAGTTGGTGAGCTGATGTTGGCATAATGATGTCCTTGCGATTCATTTTTAAAATGTGTTTTTGTTTTATTGTTAAACTATTTTTATTCTAATTGCTATTTAATGCAACAAGAAGGAGCGGTCTGTGTGTTTTTCTCTGACTGATAAAATCCTTTTAGGTCATAAATCATGAAATTTAAACGACACTATGACACTGTGCGCTAATATAAGCGTATGATTTTCACTAGGGATTGCTGCATCGTTGTTGGGTCTGATGGGAGTCTATTGTGTTATCGAGTTTGCCAAAGTGGGTAGAGTACGGGGCGTTTTTATTGGCGATGGTTGCGGGGTTTGTCAATGCCGTGGCCTTGTTAGGATTTGAACATCAAGCGGTCTCACATGTGTCTGGGACGGCGACATTAGTGGGCAGCCAGATTGTGAATGACACAGGGGAATTACTCCGCTTAGTGGGTATCCTGTTGAGTTTTTTATTGGGGTCAGCTATTTCCGGTTTTATGCTAACCAGCTCATCGCTAAAGCTGGGGCGTTTCTATGATGTGTTGTTGATTCTAGAGGCCTGTCTTTTACTGGTTTCCATGTACTTTTTAATGCATGGTAATGATATCGGGCCATTCTTTGCTTCGACCGCCTGTGGTTTACAAAATGCTCTGGCGACGACCTACAGTGGTGCGGTGGTGAGAACGACCCATCTGACCGGGATTTTTACGGATTTAGGGATTATGCTCGGCGGTGCTTTTCGCGGCAAACAGGTCGATAAGCGTAAAGCTTGGCTTCTTGTGACCATCGTAACGGGTTTTATTTCTGGTGGTTCTTTTGGCACCTTGGTATTTGACTCATACCGTTTTAAAGCATTGGCGATCCCTGCCACACTGTGCTTTTTATTAGCCATTGTGTATCGAGTATATCGTCGACGCTTGATTAAAGTGGAGGCGAGTTAAATCTATTTAGCCTTATCACATTAAAACCGTGGTGTATAAAAAGATCGATCGGGCAAAGTGTTCTATAGTGAAAGCACAATAATTGGAATAAAAAAATAATCAGGAGCAGATCATGACGCAGCATTTGGTACTGAGTTTTATAGGCGATGATAAGCCTGGTATGGTGGAGAGTTTGTCGGATGTGATTCGTCGCCATCATGGTAATTGGCTGGAAAGTCGTATGGCTCATTTGGAGGATAAGTTTGCGGGTATTTTGACGTTAACGGTTCCCACGGATCAGCAGGAGGCGCTCATTCAAGCCTTGCGAGCCTTTGATCAAAAGGGCGTCAGTGTGACGGTAGAAAAAGCCAATGTCCCTGCCAGTAGTGGGCAGATCTTGTATTTGTCCGTAGTGGGTAACGATAAACCAGGCATTGTTCAGGAAGTTTCACAAGTGCTGCACGCGTTGATGATCAATGTCAAAGAGCTGCATACTTCCTGCGAACCTGCGCCAATGAGCTCTGACATGCTGTTTAAGGCGGATCTTGTATTGCGAGTGCCGGATGGTTTGCAGCAATCTGATATTGAAGCGGCTTTGGAACGTATAGGCAGTGACCTAATGATCGAGTTGGATTCGACCCCTATTTAACTTGGGTGGCTCTGTGTAAGGAAACATTAGGGATAACCATCATACACGCCATGTTCGCTATTCTTTTGTCGCGTTAAACTTGTTAATTTAACGCGACAACGTCAAGGAATGAAACGCTGACCTCTTTTTCTTCTCCGATGGGAAGCTCTTCTCTATAGCCAGCGCTTTTCTTTATCGCATATCGATTATCTCTGCTAGGAGGCGATGATTGAGCAAAACCTTTCGATCTCTATCGAACCCGAATTATCGCTTGTGGTTCACTGGCGCGGTTATTTCCAATATTGGAACTTGGTTGCAACGTACTGCTCAAGACTGGATTGTGATCTCTGAATTGTCTGATAAAAATGCTTCCGCCGTTGGGCTGGTGGTCTTTTTACAGTTTGCACCGCAAATTCTGCTGTTGCCGATTACTGGTTGGACAGTCGATAAATTCAACCGTCGGAAAATTCTCATGGTGACGCAAGTATTAATGGCGGTATTAGCTTTGGTCCTTGGACTGTTGATATTGAGTAATACGGTGGCGCTGTGGCAAGTGTGCGTCTGTGCCTTTTTATTGGGCTGCGTGGCGGCATTTGATGCGCCCGCTCGGCAATCCTTTGTGTCTGATATTGTCAACGAAAAAGAATTGTCTAACGCGGTATCCTTGAATTCCTTGTCCTTTAATACGGCGCGCTTGATTGGACCGGCGATTGCGGGGGTGTTGATTTCATGGATTGGCGCGGGATGGGTGTTTTTGCTTAATGCCGTATCCTTTATTCCCATGTTAACCTCCTTATATCGTTTGCGCTCGCGTTTGTCAGAAAAAGAAAATGTCGTTAAGGTCGATGTCGGGGGAGCAGGGTTTGCATCGAACTTTTTCGATGGTTTTCGCTATGTCGCCAAAAGCAGAAAAATGACCACTGTGGCCTTGATGACGTTTCTGATCTGTTCATTTGGTATGAACTTCGCTGTGTACTTGTCTTCTATGACGGTGCATGTATTTAAAGGCCACTCAGATCAATATGGTTTTTTGATTTCAACTATGGCCATCGGCTCCATGACGGGGGCGATTATCACCGCGCGACGAATACAGCCGACGATGCTGTTTATCACTATTGCCGCCTCGGGGGTGGCGATAAGCAGTATTGTGGCGGCGTATTGCACGAGTTTCTATGGCTTTTGTGTGGCGTTAGTCTTTTTGGGGTTGAGTTTACAGGCTTTTAATACTTCGTCTAATACGCTAATGCAATTGTCAACGGAACGTCACTATCGGGGGCGAGTGATGGCGATTGTTATTGCCACGGCCTTGGGAAGCACGGCACTGGGTGGCCCTGTCGTGGGAGCGGTGGCCGATTGGCTGGGGCCTCGCTGGGGGGTTGGTATCGGTGGCTTGTCGGCTTTAATCGCGGTTGCGCTAGGGGTTCGTTATCTACGAGAAAAGGCAACTGCATGACATTTTGGGCCGTCGGTTGCAGTCAACTCTAATAGAAAAAGCCTGAGCAGCAGGTTGCTCAGGCTTTTTATTAGGTTATATCTTAACCATAAAGGTGCCTTTTGGCACAACTGGTAGGTATTTTTTATAGAAGTTTATATAATCCTGCTGTGGATTTAAGTCGCTAAACAGCTTGGGATACAGCGCTTTGGCGTAGAATTCAAACATGGGGCCGTCTAAAATGGTACGACAAGCACCATGGTAAGCACCATACATACGGTTATTTTTGACCGCAGATATGGTTGACCACCCCGTACGATTTTTAAAGCCCGCTAAACGTTCTTGGGCCACTTTTTTAGAAATCCCCTGTCCCATCAGCATGCCATCACTTTTTCCTACTTCGTATCCTGTTATCACGATGACGTCAGGGTTAGAGGCAATGATTTGTTCTGGGTTCATTTTTCCCCACCATTCCACATAAGGGGCGGCAATATTATCTCCCCCAGCAATGGTACTAATGGCTCCCCACATGTTTTTACCAAAAGTATAACCAATATCATTGACCCCAGAGGCGCCAAACTCCGTGTAGACTTTTGGCTTAGGTAAATTGGCTTTGGCGAGTCGATTCTCAATCATATGGATGGTATGAGCGTATTGGTTGGCGATTTCTTCGGCACGCTTCTGTTGACCTGTTATCACCCCAATGATTTTGGTGCTTAACACATGACGTTTTAAGGTTTCGGCGTTGTAGTCCACCACCACGACAGGAATGCCAGCATTTTCCAAGCGTTTTACATCGTCACCAAGTGCTTTGTATTGCCAAGCTGCCAGCATAATAAGATCTGGGTTTAGGCTGATGACCTTTTCTACCGAGAAAGTCTTAGTATCCACTCGGCCAATAGCTGGGATCTTGGCCAATGAAGGGCGGTGTTTGACATACATGTCCCAGTTTGCTTTGCGGGCTTCCCAAATGTATCTTGACATACCAACCACATGGTCATAAGCGGCTTCGGTACCGATGGCCATATAATCTTCAGGGTAAAACCCTACAATGACGCGTTTTGCTGGCGCATCAAAGGTGACGTGTCGTCCTAAAACGTCGGTAATGGTAGTGGTCTGAGCGACGCTGAGGGTTGAGAACAACAGCGCTGCAGTACAGAGTAGTTTTTTAAGCATGAAAAGTATCCTTAAGAAATCATCAACACATTTTTTAACTTACGAATAAGGGCGGCTTTAGAAAAGGCCGTAAAAACACAAGAATCACTTGTGCGAATATTACGTTCAATTACAATACATATGCAAATCATTATCATTGCTTTTTCTAATTATATTGCGAATAGCTCTTTAATGATTTTGTAGAAACGCGATAATAGGCGGCTCAATTTGTGTTATTGAGAAGCAAGTAAGCGAAGAACAAGGCGTTTTAGCGATGGTTTTCCTAACGAAAAGGTGTATTGCCTTAGGTCACGACGGTGTTATCCAAGGTTCACGGGCAATACAGGATAAAAATACATGATAGATTCAAATATAGTTCATAGCGCCCTTAAGGCTCAGCGAAGCTATGAACGACGACGGTTTTTGATAATCAGTTTACTGGCCCTGCTATTGGTATTGTCTTTTGTTTTCGATATTGCCACTGGCCCATCCATGATCAGTGTGCTGGATGTCACCCATGCCTTGGCGCACTTGTTTGGTTTCCCTGTTGAGGTAGCGAATACGACACAAATCATTGTGTCCAGCTTGCGCTTACCCATGGCCGTTATGGCCGTGGTCGTAGGGGGCTCATTAGGGGTAGGTGGGGCTGAGATGCAAACCTTACTAAATAACCCAATGGCCAGCCCTTACACCTTAGGGATGGCGGCGGCATCGGGCTTTGGGGCGGCTTTGATGTTGTATTTAGGTTCCCTTGGTTTGGAATCGAATGTGGCGGTGCCCATCGGTGCCTTTGTATGCTGTATGTTATCTGCAAGTTTGTTGTTTGGACTGGCAATGATGCGTCATATTACCTCGGGTCAGCTGATTCTTGCGGGGATTGCCCTGCTCTTCTTATTTCAATCGCTACTCTCGTTGGTGCAATTTGTGTCTTCGCCAGAGTTGAGTCAGCAAATTTTGTTTTGGTTGTTTGGTAGTTTAACCAAATCCAGTTGGACGAATGTGAGTATTACCGCTGGCATGATCACTCTGTGTCTGATCATGTTGATAAAAGACTCGTGGAAGTTGACAGCCTTACGTTTAGGGGAAGAGCGGGCGAAAAGCTTAGGGGTTGACGTGACACGCCTACGACTAAAAACTCTGGTGCTTGTCGCCATTATGACGGCTACTGTCACCAGTTTTGTTGGTATCATTGGTTTTATCGGCATTGTCGCGCCCAATATTGCCCGTATGTTGGTGGGGGAAGATCAACGTTACTTTTTGCCTTTATCCTTTCTTGTGGGGGCGTTTTTATTATCCAGTGCGTCGGTATTGTCCAAAGTGATTGTACCTGGGGCGCTGTTTCCTATTGGTATTGTGACGGCCATTATCGGGGTGCCGTTTTTCTTCTGGTTGATCATGAGTAAGAGACGCTAAATATGTTAGAAGTTCGTCATTTACATCTCGCCTTTGATGATTTGGTGTTAGCGGATGATATGAGCTTTACCCTTAAGGCCGGGCAAACTCATGTGATCATTGGCCCGAACGGCACAGGTAAGAGCTCGTTGCTGAAAGCTTTATTTGGCGATTTAGCGCCTCAGCAAGGACGTATTTTCTTTCAGGATCAAGAAATAGACCGCAAACATCTCGGTCAGTGGCGCCAACATTTTGGCTATATGCCCCAAGACATTCGCCTTGATGTGGGCCTGAGTGTATTAGAAGTGGTGCTGCTTGGTCAGCTTGATGCTTTATCCTTAAAACTTGGCGATAGTTTGCTAGAAGAAGCGCTTGGCGCCTTGCATCAAATTGGGCTTGTACATCTTGCCAATCGTGATGTGCGGACATTAAGTGGTGGACAATGCCAGATGGTGCTGTTTGCTCAGGCTCTTATGCGTCAGCCGAAAATTCTTATGCTGGACGAACCCGTCAGTGCGTTGGATCTGCATTTCCAGCAAGTCATGCTGGATCATTTGGATTCACAAACCAAAGCGAAAGACTGGGTTTCAGTGATGGTCCTACACGATTTGAATTTGGCTGCACAGTATGCCGATAACTTGTTGGTATTAAAGGGCGGTAAGCTGGTGGCTCATGGCTCGCCTAAAGAGGTATTGACACCAGAGTTAGTGGAAACAGTGTATGGTGTGAAAGCCGATGTCATTCTCGATAGTGCGGGTGTCCCATTTATTCGAACACAACGCAATGGACACGAAGCACCTTTAGCCGCTGTGGTGTAAACTCTACCGTCCATTCCTTATTTTACCCTCTTCTTACCTAAGAGTATCCCAATAGATTATTCATGAATACCTCGGACTTTCTTAATGACTGGCGTCGCTTGTCGGCTGCCAGTCGCGTGTTGATCCTTAACAGCTTTACCTTCAACCTAGGTTTTTACATGCTGTTGCCCTATCTCGCGGATCATCTGCAGCGGTCATTGGGGCTGAGCCCTTGGTATGTCGGTTTGGTCATTGGCCTGCGTGTACTGAGCCAACAGGGCTTGTTCCTGATTGGGGGAACACTGGGGGATTACTTAGGTTATAAACGCTTAATCCTGTTAGGCTGCTTGATTCGGGTATTGGGCTTTGCTCTATTGGGGCTTGCGCAAAATTTACCGTTGTTGTTACTGGGCGCTTTTTTCACAGGCTTTGCAGGGGCGCTATTTACCCCTTCTAGCAGCGCGTATTTGGCTTATCAGGCCACCGATCAAGTGCAACGAAATCGTATTTTTGCTATGCAAAACTGGGCGCGGGAAGGTGGGGTACTGCTTGGCCCTTTGGTCGGTGTTTCCTTTATGGCCGTCAGCTTTATGTGGGTTGGCTTAATCTCGGCGATTTTGTTTCTGGGGTTATTTTTTATTCAGTGGCGCTTTTTGCCTGAGCTAAGTGAACAAGTGAAACGTTCTTCTGCGGATCAGCGTTTCTGGCAACAATGGTCTAGCATGATGAAAAATAAGCGTTTTATGGGTTTTATCCTCTGCGCTTGTGCGTTTCATTTGTTTTTCCAACAGTTGTATTTGTCGTTACCGAATGAAGTATCAAGCCGTGGCCTTGGCCCTTATGTGATTACTTGGGTATTTATGACCACGTCAATTTTGGGCATTACGTTGCAAATGCCGATCAGTTATTGGGTCTCTCGTACCATTGGTAGTGCTAAAGCAATGGGATTAGGTTTGTTTATTATGGGCGGATCATTTCTGTGCTTTTTAATCGATGTGACCGGTTGGCCTTGGCTCAACTTTATTGCTTACGGCGTCATATTCAGTTTGGGATCCATGCTGTTGTTACCCCTATTAGGCGCGTATGTTCCGCTCTTTTGTGATAAATCGGAGCTTGGGAGTTACTACGGACTCTATTCCTGTGTGGGGGGTGTGGCCGCCTTTTTGGGGAACGTTGCTATTGGCTGGTTGTTATCATTGGATGGATTTAGTCATCAATGGATCTGGTTAGGCTTGGCACTGCTCGGTATTGTCTCAGGGATGGGCATGTATCGGCAGGTTTGTGGCCTATCGACGAAAGTAACCGCATAACGCCAATGCCTATCACCTTTGTAGAGGCGGAAAAGAAGCCTAAGTGCTTTTTTGGTACATGACACTTAGGCTAATATTCACGGAGCATTCAGCAATGAAAGTGTTATTTAGTTGGTGTCCAATGAGAAACTTTCTTGAAGAAGGTAAGGGCTTCTTTTTCCGCTTCAATCATTTTTTCTTGTGGGAAATAGCTTAGTTTTACAATGACCGTTTTGGTGTCTGGATCGACGAATATAAACTGACCTTGTAACCCAATGGCTGAGTAGGCCTTGCAGTTTGGCATGGTCCACCATTGGTAGCCATAACCACCGCTTTGTGGGTCTTCAGGCAAGGCTGGGCAAGTGGATAGATCGACATACTTTTCGCTGATAATGCGATGACCATTAAATTCGCCTTTGTTGAGCATGAGCTGACCAATTCGTGCCCAGTCGCGAAGTGTGGCGTTAAAACCAGCACCTGTGAACTCGCGGCCAATGCCTGGCGGTCCATCCATGATGAAGAAGCCATTTTGTTCCATGCCCATGGGCTCCCACATTTTTCGAGCCATATAAGAAGAGAGATTTTCGCCCTTTAATACCTTTTCGAGTAAAACACCTAATACGGCAGTATCAATGGTTTTGTACTCAGATACCGTACCTGGTGTATGTTTGCGTTTTAAGGTCTTGGCGGTGTCTGCAAAGCGGGCGACATTTTTGACTAAGGCTAATATATGGTTTTTGGCGGCTATGCCTGGATGAATAAAATCGTAACGTTCTTCGTAATCTACTCCGGAAGTCATTTCCAACACTTGGCGAATAGTAACGCCTTCATAGGCACCCGTTGCTAGTTCAGGCAGGTAGTGGGTAATCAGCTCGTCTAAGGATTCGATACGACCTTCTTCATAAGCAATCCCAACTAAAATAGACACTAATGATTTGGTCATAGACCATCCCATGTGACGAATATTTGGTTGCATATGGTTAAGATAGTTTTCGTAAACGATTTTGCCGTCTTTCATGACTAACATGGCATTGGTATAGGTACGATCTAAAAAGTCGTTTGTTGTGTAGTTTTTACCTTCAAACGAATAGGTCAAGTCCATGTCGGCGTCTTCGCGGGGCAAGATCGATACGGGACCAGAGTGCCCGACTTGGCGTGTGGTAAATAGTGTGTCCATAGAACGAAAGGTGAGCGTGTTTACATCGCCATCTAGCATGGCCCAGCGTAGATTTTGGATCGCGACAGGGACGTCAGAAACCGGTCCGACCTTGGCGACTAAAGGGTTTACCTGATTAGGGTTTACCTCACTGGTCGAGATGGAATCGGATGGTAGTGTGCTGGGTGATGTATCATCGATAGGCATGTTTTTGATGGTTTTATTTGCCAACATAGAGAGCTCTCCTGATAGAAGTTGTTCTTATATGGAGACCGTTATTTTCTGAGAATAACGACTGTTTTCAATAAGACGGTATTCTCTATCATCTGAATTGTGCGGATAAATGTCATCTCCCATATGGGATATCTTTTCGGCTTCTTGAGGGTTGTCTTATTTAATGATTGAACGGTAGGTCGCTTGGAAATGGCTTGAAATGTTAGAAATAGCGTGAGGTACTGGCAGAAACGGATGACCAAAGGCGTTGTACCAGCTCGGATTGCCGATTAATGCGCATTTTTGAGAAAACGCTTTTTAGCTGAATACGAGCCGTACCTACTGAGACACCACGACGTTCAGCATAATCGTTTAATGAATGTCCCTCTGCAAGGGCAATGGCCAACAGAGACTCTGTGGGGGTTAGACCAAAGAGCGTTTGAATTTCATTTTGCTGTAAGCTCGTTGAGTCTTTGCCTTTTAAAAACATAATGACATTATTATTAGCCACCATGTTCAAATCCACACACAAGGAAGAGCTTTGGTCGACAGGGGAAAGCAACACTTCGATTGACTGCTCGCTATTCTTGCCTAACACCGCAATGCGTCTAATGCCTCGAGAAGAGGAAGAAACAGTCCGTTGGAAGTGCGTTTTGAACTCTTGTAAGTCTTGTGATTGTTTAAATACCAACTTTTGGTTGATGAGTGATAGATCGCTCGATTGGTCAATAAGCTGGTGGGCGCAAGTGTTACACCAAGATATGTTAGCCTCATTGTCTAAGAGTAACACCCCAGTGCGTAATTGATTCATCGCACTGGTCATATGGCTATGAAGATGCAACGTAGCATTCATTTTTTCGGTTAACGAAACGGCTTGTTTTATATGGGGGGCGAGCCGCATGAGCAAGGCTTGAATATCGGGTGAAAAGCCCCTGTCTTCTCCCACTAAATGATGGGCGATTAAGCAGATATAAGCACTAGACTCTCCCTGAATGTCTAGCATAATGGCCTTGCCTAGTCCTGCATTCGAGAGTTGGTGTTGAAAGCGTTGAAAGCGAGGGCTATGAGGTGAAAAGTAATCATCATCGCAGATCACCTGAATCGGACTTTGTAGCGGAATCTCGTGACGTGGGTTGTCGCTATTATTCACCCATTTATCATGAAGCTCAGCGTGTTGTAGAGAAAAGGCATCGCGAACACTCCACTTGAGGGTGAAAGTATTATTGGTCTCACGACGATAGACTTGTAGTGCGACGCTGGAGGCGTTTAATATCTTTTTTAATTGATTTAACACGCTAACCCATTGATGAGGCGCATCTACACAGCCATAGATATCGGAGATGAGATCATTCTCTTGCAACATACTTATTTTTTTCTCTCCTAGATGACTAGGTCATGTAATCAGCTCATTCATTATCAAGGTGCTAAAGTGTTCTTATTTTTATAGTAATATAGACTTTAGACTCGAGGAAGTACAAAAGACTGTCCCGCAAAGAAAGTAGAATGATGGGCCGACGTTACAATGTTTCAATATTATCCAAGCACCATTTAGCATGGGCTAAAACGGCGTGTTTTTGCTCTTTCGTTTGCTTATCCCAGTGACCATAAAGCATGCCGATACGTGGATTGGTGGCGATCCTTGAGCGATGTTTGATCATAAAATGCCAGTAAAGGCTATTGAGTGGACAGGCCTTTTCACCGACTTTCTCTTTGACGTTATAGTGGCAGTCACCGCAGTAATCGCTCATTTTCTGAATGTAATGACCACTGGCAGCGTAAGGTTTGGAGGCTATCCAACCACCGTCAGCAAACTGGCTCATCCCCCGAGTGTTTGGCAGCTCGGCCCATTCTAGAGCATCGACATAAATGCCCAAATACCACTCATCCACTTGATCTGGCTGAATGCCAGTTAATAAACAGAAGTTTCCTGTCACCATAAGCCGCTGAATATGATGGGCATAAGCATAGTGGAGCGATTGGCCAATGGCACTAGCAAGGCAGTGCATCTTAGTGTGTCCATGCCAAAAATAACTAGGGAGATCTCGCTCGGCATCCAATATATTCTGCCGCTGGTAAGCGGGCATATTAATCCAATACATACCCCGCATATACTCTCGCCACCCCAGTATTTGCCGGACAAAGCCCTCAATTTGAGCAATATCGATGGCATCATTATGTTGATAGTGAGTAATCGCCGCTTTGATAACGTGTTTTGGACTAATCAACTTACTGTTGAGAGCAAAGGATAAACGCGAATGGTATAAGCTCCAACTATGGGGACTTTTATGAGTCATTGCATCTTGGAAACGACCAAAGTTGGGTAATAAATGCTCACAAAAGAATGTCAGCAAGCTTAGCGCATCTTGACTGGTCACGGGCCAAGCTAAGCTGGCTTGTGCGGTACCAAGGGAGACAATGCCATGACGTTCTATGCGCTCAAGTAAATGCGTTACATCGTGCTGAAAACACAAAGGAACAGGAATATTATCAAGGTCGCTTTCTTTGAGTTTATTGCGATTATGACTGTCGTAGTTCCATTTCCCCCCTTCTGGCTGGCCTTCTCCTGCCATCAGGACATTAAAACGTTGGCGCATTCTACGATAAAAATGCTCCATTCGAACCGGATGATTGGCTTGAAAATAATGGGGAATCTCATTGAATGGCAATAGGAAATGCTCACTATCGACCATGTGTACGGAAGAGACCGACTGTTGGGTGATAAGGGTTTGATATTGCTTGAATACACGATATTCATCAGGGCGCTGCAATTCAATATGCTGCACTTTGTGCTGGCGTGCCAGTGTCAGGATGACCTCATCAAGCGTTTGTCCTTGCGTGTCATCCAACGTGAGATAACATACCTGATGACCATGGTCTTTTAAAGACTCTGAAAAACGTTCCATAGCGAGAAAAAAGGCGCACAATTTTTGGATATGGTGTGTCACGTAAGTCGCTTCTGGGTGCAGTTCTGCGATCAGATAAAGCACGTCCTGGTCTCTTTTTTGAAACCAAGAATGGGCCGCGTTTAATTGATCACCAAGAATAACGCGCAGTGTATGGTAAGAATGGTTTGTATGCATGGCTACAGGCGCTAAGACATTCTACGATAAATGGGCCAGTCGGCCGCATCGACGGAATCTAATAGTTCATCAAAACGGTGACCTTGCCATTTGTTTATAAAATGATGGTTTGGATCGTATTGCTCGGTTTGTTTTGCTAAATTAAAGTGACGTCCGCCCCTTGGATCAGCACCAACTCCTGCAATGTATTGCCAATTTCCCCAGTTTGCCCCAACGCTATAATCAATCAATTGTTCTTCAAAATAAGCGGCACCGTAGCGCCAATCGACACCTAACTCATTGATTAGGCAACTGGCGGCCAGTTGCCGGCCACGATTGCTGATATAGCCCGTTTGATTAAGTTGTTTCATGCAAGCATTAACCAGTGGGTAAGGGGTGTTGCCCTGACACCATTTACGGAATCGTTCCGCATAATAACTGCCGTGAGTCTGTTTGCCAGATAGGCCGCCTGGTAAAAACAGTTGCTTGCCATAACAGGTTGCATACCAATGGAAATATTCACGCCACAGCAACTCGAAATAAATCCAGTAGGTCGACTCGTTCGCCCCATGATCCCGTTCATACACATCGATACTGGCCTTAATTTGATGAGGGGATAAACTACCTTGCGCTAACCAAGGGGAGAACTTAGTGGAGTTTTCCCAGCCATCCAACGAATTACGCACTTCTTTATAGTGGCTTGGTAGTGTTGTCGAAAAATAGTCGCTTAGCTGACTCACGGCGGCGTATTCTCCCCCGGTAAATGCTCCACTACTTTCGACGTGCTCAATTTGCCAAGGGCGAATTAACGGCATATCAAAATGGGGAACCGGAGGAAGCGCTCTTGGTGTTGGAAGCGGAGGAGAGACCACGATCTCTTCGACCAAGTGGCGAAACTGTGTGAAGGTGTCTGGTAATTTTGAGCCGGCAAAAGGGAGTTGTGAGGGTGAAAATAAACTTAAACCATGATCGATATGAGAACGGACATCAGGGTAGAGTTTCGCAATACGATTGAGAGACTGTTGCTCATCCCAACCACCATGGTGGTTACGATATAAGTGGGAGATAGGTACTGTGTCAAATAGTAGGCCCAAGCTGGTGACGGCATCCATGGTGCTGACAAACAAAGTTTGTCCGATAGCACCTAATTTTATAGCCAGATCATTGAGGCCTTGCACTAAAAAGCCTCGACGAATGGCTGACATACCTTGTGTCGAATAACGGCTAGGGCGACGTTGATGGGGCTCATCGCAATACAAACAGACGAGATAGTCCATTTCTTGCGCGGCTTTCCACAACATGCTTTGATCCGAACAACGTAAATCATCCCCAAACCAAACTACGCCTACTTTCATCGTACGCTCCTGCTTCGTTGTCTTACTGCACAAGTTTAGTACGTTTTAACCAATAATTCAGATTGCTCTGCCTATTCAAAATACCTAGTGTGTGCAAAAAATAGATTATTTTTTATTGGTGAGCAAAAACCATAGTGAAAATGCGGTTATAATAGGCGGCATTATTTCTGTTAACGTCAAAGGTTGTGATAAAACGATGAGTCTTCCTAATTGCCCACAATGTAATTCTTCTTACGTCTATGAAGATCAAGCCATGCTGATTTGTCCAGAGTGCGCCCACGAATGGAACCCGAATGAAGAGGTTGTGGATGAGGACGCGCTTATTATCAAAGATGCGGGTGGCAATCTGCTACAAGAAGGTGACAAAGTGACCTTGGCAAAAGATCTAAAAGTAAAAGGCTCGTCTCAAGTGCTTAAAATCGGCACCAAAGCGACCATCAAACGTCTAGTCGACGGTGACCATGACATCGACTGTAAGTTGGATGGCGGTGGTGACATGATGCTGAAATCTCAGTTTGTGAAAAAGATGTCTTAAGGCTTCTTTATCATCACAAAAAAACCGCCTTAGCGACCTTCGCTAAGGCGGTTTTTTTGTCCTTTGATTCGCTAAGCATCAACTTTTTAGAGCTAATTTTTCGTTTTCCTTATTGCGCAATTTGCAGCGTTTAGGAAAATTAATATAACCAATCAAAGTTCCGACGAGGATGAATACCAGCGCAATGGTTAAGCCGCTGGTCCAGTGCTCACCAAATAGAGGGACAGCCAGTACGCTGGCAAACACTGGCACCAATGCCATCAAACTGCCCATCTTAGTGGCACCGATGATATGTACGGCACGACCATAAAAAATCATCTGCACTACCGTCGCCATAATCCCTTGGTAAAAAGCCTGGATACCGAGCATTTGCCAAGAGGCATTGCCTAAATGGTGTGGTAAGAAAAACACATACACGGGCGTAAATAGTATGGTCGTCACCGTAATAATACCCAGTGTCGCGTGCCAAGGGGCAAACTTCCAACGGCGTAGCAATACCGTGAAAATACCCCAAAAAACACAGGCAATCACAAAGCTAATATCGCCTAGCCAATAGGGTGCGCCTGACAGCATGGTCTCTATTAATAGGGCGAGGATCCCTAAACTGCTTACTAGGATACCGATCCAAGACGCTGCCGAATGGCGTTCATTCGCTAAGAAATAGGCAAATACCGCAATCATAATTGGCATTAAACCGGGTAAAAGTAACGCCGCATGTGTCGCCGGTGCATGCTGAAAACCATTATAAACGAACAAGGCATAGCCTAAACCACCAATACTGCCCAGAACAAACATACGCCATTGCGAAATGGTCTGACGGTGCTGCCAGATAAAAGGCGAAAACAAAATGAAGGCCGTGCCAAAACGCACTATCATCATATCGGGCAGCGCCAATGAACCGAGTGCTCCTGCTTTAGAAACCAAAATAAAACCTGTCCAAATTGCCACCGCTGCTAGTGCATACGCTAGCCCTTTGATTGGCAAGGAGGAGGTTTCCATTGTCGAATTTTGCATAATATACCCTCTTTCCTTTAAGTTTTAGACAGTATAAAGTGACGGGGTGTTCATTAATAATGAATAATCAAGAACAAGTCATTCACTAAAAATGAAAGAGTTGCTAAATGGATATTTCAGATCTTTTGGTTTTCAAAGCGGTGGTCGAACACAAAGGCGTTACTCGTGCAGCACAAGCGCTTCATCGGGTGCCGTCCAATGTCACAGCACGGCTAAAAAAATTGGAAAGCGAACTGAATGTAGACTTGTTTTTGCGAGAGAATAACCGACTTTCCGTCACGTCTGCTGGTTTGAGATTATTGGACTACGCCGATAAAATTTTACAACTACAAAAAAGCGCCATTGCGGAATTAACCCAAGCGGAACCGTCTGGATTATTACGTTTGGGATCCATGGAAAGCAGTGCCGCATCACGTTTGCCTCGCATTCTAACCTACTATCATGATGCCTACCCAGCGGTGCAAATTGAGCTGATGACCGCCGCTTCCATGCCTTTAATTGAGCGCGTGTTAGAAGGGACGTTGGATGTGGTGATGAGCTCTGATCCGCCGGACGACCCCAGATTATCCTGTACTTATTGCTTTGAAGAAGAGTTGGTATTGATCATGCCTGCCGCTTGGGATGAACTGGAAACCTTGCCAGAGGCCCTCACCATGGTGGGCTATAACAAAGGCTGCTCATATCGTGATCGTTTAGAGAAGTGGCTAAAGCGTCACGAGAGAACCTGCGAGCGCATTATCGAGATTCCCAGCTACTACACCATGATCAGCTGTGTGATTGCCGGAATGGGCATTGGCATGGTACCGCGTTCGCTGCTAGCGCTACACCAAACCGAAGGCTTAACCTTCCGTACCGTCGAGCCAGATATTGCCAATGCCCCCACCTATCTAGTGTCCCGCAAAGACAGCCCTTCCAGCGCAATCAATGCGTTTGTGGAGTGTACTCAGTACGTTTTTAATGGGGCCTAACTATTCGTTTATATTATCTGTAAAAACAATTAAGAAAAAGGAGGCTAACGTTATATATTTTAATATCCTACAGCGTTTTTAAATCATGTAAATGAGCTAAAAATTACTAAAAGTGCTACAAAAATAAGGGCTACTCGATAAAAAAAAGTATGAAGTTTCATGATTTTTTTATCAGATTTTGTTGTTCTTCCTTCAAGTATTTTAGGGTCAAATATATAGACTTTTTTCTTCTCTGTAAAAAAACTAGGATTAAAAACTGCTTTTTTATAATAGTTGAAACGACGATAAAATAAATCAAATTGATCCTTGTCTATACCATGAGAAAGTATTACTTTATCTAGTTTTTTAACAACTTTTAAGTAATAAATAAGTGTGACTATATAATATAGAATAATAGATAAAACCATAAAGCCTACCAGAATACTTACTGTATTTTCTATATTAAGTGAAAAAGACATGTATCTTTCCTATTGACTTTTGAATTTCATAAATCGCAAGCGTTATTGATAGAGTCGTAGATTTTTTCTGACTATTAAGTCCTTTAATGTTACAGAAGTAAAAATAATGCCTCTACTAACGGATATGATGGTTTTTTTGGGTCTGTAAAAATACTACATTCTAATCGTTTGAAAATTAAAATGATTTCATATTGAAACTGATGTTAAAAACATTAAAAAAGAAGAAAGTAGCAATATGATAATAACTTTATCTGACTTGGTTACTATCGATTTCAAAGAGTATGGATCAAAGAAATTTTTTTTATTGTTTTTTTCTACAAAGATCTTTTTAAAGCTTCTGGGATGGAAAATAGCCCAAGCATAAAATGTATATCTACCCCATAAACCATCAAATCTATCCTTATTTATTCCTTTAGATAATAAAAAATTGTCTATTTTTCTAACAGTTTTTAATCTATAAGTAAGAAGAGAAAGTCCTAAAAGGGCTAAATTGGATAAGACTAAAAAAATAAAAATAATCGATGATGCTGAGTCGTTATGAGATTGCATAACCTTAAACCCTCTCTTAATCATACTTTTTACTTAATAAAGCTATCATAGATAATTAAAAATATAAGGGTAACAATAAAAGAGGTCGAAAAAAAGTCTCTTGTTTTTATTATTTTTCTATCTATAGGTGTGATTTTTTTTAGAAATAATTCTGGGTCAAATAACCTCTCTTTTAGCTCATCCTTATCAAAAAAATCTGGAGTTAAAATGGCTCTTTTGTAGAGCTTAAACGCCCCCAAGTTATGTCAAAATCATCCTTGTCAACACCATGTGATGCCAATATGGTATCTATTTTCTTACTATCTTAAAATAATAAACAACAGTTAAAATAGACGTTAAGAATAATGACAGGGTCATTATAAGTGTTAGTGTATTTATTAAGGTATGATTAACTCTTTTACTATAAGAGCTATTGCAAACAGAACATAAGAGGATCTGTAAAAGTAACTGTGCCATTTCATGATTTTTTTATCACAAGATGTGATTATTCCAGATAGAAGTTTAGGGTCAAACATATTTTTTCTTTTTTCAATAAAGTCTGGTTGAAATACCGATTTTTTGTATAAAATAAACCGAGCGTAGAAGAGGTCGAAATTATTTATGTCTATACCATTGTTGTATAATACATTGTCAATTTTTTTTACGACCTTAAAATAATAAATAATGGTCATTATAATAGAAAATAGTAAGCATAAAAATGCCACAAAACCAAAAATACCTACTATATCTGAATTTGTTAGAGTAAAAGGCAGAATTCTGATCCTAACTACTATAATTAATTATAGGGTTAAAATGTTGCTTAATATGTTGGTTTCAATACAATAATTTTATTAAAAAAATATCGTTTTCAAGCTTAAAAAGCTTTTTTAAGCTGTATAGCAATTACTGAAATTCCTATAAAAAAATAAGCGCATCTAGTAAGGTATGTGTGCCATTTCATAACCTTTTTATCAAAAGGAGTTATTTTTCCCTCAAGAATTTTGGGGTCAAATATATAAAACTTTCTTCTTTCTGTAAAAAAATCAGGCTTGAAAACGGCTTTTTTATAATAAGTAAAACGCAAATATCCTTGATCAAATTGATCTCTATCGATTCCATGAGAAAGTATTATTCTGTCAACTTTTCGAACGACTTTCAAGTAATAAAAAAATGTTGCTATAATAGATAATAAAATAAATAAAAGCATGAAGCAAGCCAATATATTCATGGTGTTATCTATGTTTAGTGTAAAAGGCATATTTCCTCCCTAATCGCTTTTCTATATATCAGAAATCGAAAACCTTATTAACCATATCATATAGCCAACCACTTCCGTTTTCAGAAAATGTTACAAAATCACCAGAAATATGATAAAGGGCGTATGCCCCAACAGCCAAAGACAAAACCAATATAGGGCCACTTAATACAATACCTCCAGCTACCGCTAATCCGCCTGCTGCTACCGCTTCTGCTGAGCCTGCCGCAGTCGCTAAACCGGCTAAAGTTCGAAATGCAGCTCCCACTAAATAAGAGCCAGCAACAAACCCCGCAGCATTTTTAGCAACACTTCGACCAACATTTCTACCATTCTTATAATCTTGATAAACACTGATAAAGCGAATTCCAAAGTCTAAAAAAATAATTCCTTGATTAGTGAATCGCAGGAATTTAGTCATAATAGCTAAACTCTTCAACTCTCTTCTACTTTGAACTCCAAAACTAGAGAGATGCTTAAAATTCTGCATGTTATTGATAGAGAGTTCAGCAGCTGTTAGCTGCTTAAGTTTTACCTGCCTTCTTTTGCTGATCTGTATTTTGAGTTCTTTATGAAATATATCGTTGACGTTTTTAATTTTTTCTTGTATGCGTAACTTCCCTAGATACTCACCCCGAGGCCCTAGCCAATTTTCTTTTAGGCCTTTATAGTACTTTTCAACGAGTTCTCGGACTTCTTCTATTCCTTGTATGATGGCATTTTTTTTATTTGATGCTACGGCCGTTACAGCACCAGCAACACTATTTATTGTTGACGCTTTGTTTGTATCAACTTTCATAGTAACCTCAGAAACTTTTGCCTCTGCGGTTGAGAAGACTTCAGCCATCGCCATTGTCACATCTTCACCATAAGTGTCGATCATCGTTTTAATCTTTTTACTTTGTTCCGGTCCTAGCATTTTTAGATCGGTATGGGAGATAGCAGGGCCCTTGCACATTCCTGTGGACAGGTAGAGTCGGTTGCCTGGGATGATATCGGTTGTGAGGCCATTTTTTTGCTTAAAGGCGTCGAAGGTGCCTTTTTCCATGAAGTTATGGTAGTTTTCAGGGGTGATCGGTGTGGAAGGCAGTATCATCTGCTGCATTGCGAACTCCTTTTCTCTTGGCAGGGTAATATTATTAGAACACTAACCTTAACTATGGAGAAAATGAAGTACTACTCACTTTATTTGCACAATATTTGTTCTTTCCTGTCTTCTTCTCCCCGTGGTAAGTAGAAGCCGGATAATTAGCAAGTGGTTTGGAAAGCCGTATCGCTCCTCATACTCTTTGTGTAATGCCGTGTAATACCATTTTGCTTGATGTTTCTATATAACTCTTTCTGGATTATGGCCTAGTGGATGGCATGTAAAATATTCTGGAGAGTGTGACAATGTGTACTGATTTTACAATAAGTGCGAAAGATGGCGCTTTCATCAATGGGCGAACCATGGAGTTTGCCGAAGATTTGCGGTCAAATATTTTTTTTAGGAAAGCGGGTTATCGATTTTTAAACGAAAATAGACCTAGTCGAGCGCAATTTATTTGGACTGGCAAATACAGTTATGTGGGCGTCAATGCGTTAGGTTTAGACTGCGTATCTGATGGTATTAATACCGAGGGGTTGTCTGGAGGTGCCTTGTGGTTGCCTGAAAGCGAGTACCCCAAAAGTACCAACCCTGCCAATACCATTAGTAATCTTGATTTTTTGCAGTGGGTGCTAAGTAGTTTTTCCAACTGCAACGAAGTGGTGTTAGCGATGGGAAAAATAGTGGATGAAGAGAGTCCGCTAAACACTTTTTTTGAATACAGAGACTCCATTTACTTCCAGCCTCAAGTGCAAGTCACGCCGATTAGTTACCAAGAATTGGATAGAAGTGGGCCTTCAGGGATTTACCCTATTCATTTCCCTCTTCACGACAAAACAGGCCATAGTATTGTCATTGAATTCATCGATGGAAAAGTTCGTATATACAATAACCCAGTACATACCTGCACCAATTCGCCAGAGTTTCCTTTTCATATGAGTAATCTACGAAACTATGTGAATCTTCAACGAGAGAATGTTAAAAGCGCGACGTTGCAGGGCTATGATTTTACATCAACGGGCAATGGATCTGGCTTAAAAGGGCTTCCTGGAGATCCAACCCCACCGAGCCGATTTATTAAGACAGCTTTCACGTCGGGTTTTGTGAACCAAGGGAAAGATTCGAATGAAGCACTGAATATAGGGTTTCATATTATGAATACTGTGGACATTCCTAAAGGCCTAGTAGTCGAGCCTCAAAATGAAGGGGCTGGAGAAGATTATACTCAGTGGGTGGTTAGCAAAGACTTAACCAATGGCGTGTTCTGTATTCGTTTTTATGAATCGCCACAAGTGACCGCGATCACATTAAACGACGTGGACTGGGATGAGAAAGATGGTAAATGCTATCGTCCTGAAGCGGTCAGCCCTTACGATATCAAGTTAACTGAGGTAAGCCGATAGAGATTATTCTCGAATGGCGCGAGGAGTAGGACAAAATAATGGTTTTGTTCTACTGCGTGCCATTGGTTAGAAACATCATCTTGTTTGCTTGTAACATGTTATCCGTTTGTTTTCGCTATGCTTGGGGAGGTTTTTCTTACGATCAGTTGCACGGGGATTCTCTCTAGCTGCTGTGCTTTGGTTGCGTCGCGTCCTCTGGCTTCTAAGCACGAGAGTGCTCTTAGCGCGGTCTCCTTGATGTTTTGGGAAATGGTGGTTAATTGATAACTGTATTGAGCCGTAAGAGGCGTATCGTCAAAACCAATTAAGTGGAAGTCATGGGGAGCGTCTAGACCCTGTTCGCGCATGCCATCTAAATAACCACAGGCCAGCTGTGCGTTGGCACAAAAGAGGCCGTCGATGGTTTGCCCCGATTGAAAGATTCTGTGGGCCGCGATTCGTCCACCTTGGTAGCCCTCTTCAGGGGCTTCAATAGAGAGTAAACAAAGAGGTTTGTTTTGCTGTAAACGTCGATCGTCAATGGTCTGACGAAAGGCATTGCCTCGACTCACGCCGGACCAAGTGGAATGTTTATAGTTCAGCCAGCCAATGGTCTGACAACCAGAGCGAATCAGTTGGTCGGCCGCTAGCGTGGCTCCCATGGTGTTATCCGAACAAACAAAATCGACTTCAGGGAGAGCCATATGACGATTAATGCCCACCACGGGAATATTATGCTGAACGCATTCTTTGATTAAATTAACCGGGGGTTGGCCGGATGTGACGATGACGCCAGACACCCGAAACTGTGTAAATCGACGAATGGTTTCGGTTAAATCTTGCTGGCTTGTTACCTCAGTGACTAAGGCTTGATAGCCTTGCTGTTGAATTTCCGTTAACAGGCCTTCCAATAGGCTGCTACGGAAGGGATCGCTTAAATGGGCCACGACGACGCCGATTAACTGGCTGCGCTTGCGGTTCAGGCCTTGAGCAAGAAAGTTAACTTGGTAGCCTAATTCTTCAGCGGCCTTTTGTACTTTTTCTCGTGTTGCTTTTGACACGCTGCCATTGTTCGTTAATGTGCGGGAGACCGCCGCTCTAGAAACGCCGGCTTTGTTGGCAACGTCTTGTGCGGTGACGGTTTGATGTCTTTTCTCGGACATGATGATCCTTTCAGGGCTGTATGAGTGAATAAAATCAAGGCATTGCTAGCCAGTAAACGGGATGCGTTACCCTAGGTTAAATCGAATGTTTGCCCATCCTGACTCAGAAATAATCGTGGCTCGTTGGTGATGCTCTGGCGAATCTGGGGTAATGCTTCATCAAAGCAGTGGTACAGGCCCAACTTTTTTAGATTGGATCGTGCTAATAAGCGCAAACAATCCGGTAAATCCCCATGGGATGCCTCTTTTGGCAATGAATGAAAAGCCGCACATTCTTGAAACGCCAAATCTGTATTGAGCATCAATGCTTCACTCTCAGGGGTAGCTCGACCATCTCCACTGTAGAAAAAGTGTCTGTCATCGATGGTTAAGCGAATGGCTCGATTCGCCATTTCGTGTTGCGTCAGGGCGGTTTTTATCGACCAATGACGCCACTGGAAGTCTTCTTCAATCTCGTGCCAACGGATCTCAAAACAAACATGGCGCTCCGGCCAGACTGCGAGCGCGACTAGGGATTCCAACGGCTCCTGTTGTTCTTTTTGACAAAAAATATCCAGTGCTTGTGTACGCTGCATACTTTTCCACTGATTGATTAGGGCCGCCAAACCAGAGCAATGATCAGGGTGGATATGAGTGAAATAAATGGCTTGAATGGCATTTATATCAGTATGGCGTTGCCACAGGGCCCTTGGCACCGTTGGTCCACAGTCGATAAGCCATTGGTTTTTATGCTTATCCTCAATCCGCACGGAAGAGGTATTATGGATTTTGGAAAAGGCACTACCGCAACCGATTACGTCGATTTTCATTTCTGCTCACCATACTGTCTTTTTAACTTAATTAAAATGTCACAAAGTTCCGACAAAGTAGGCATCAATAATGTCGCTTAGAGATTGCATTTTTTTTACAAAACAGTGAACACGTGTTCATTCTTGTAAAGCGACCACGTATTGGCACACTTTGGAGTGAAGTATGACGCGTTTGCATATCGATAACCTGCAAGTTGGCTACGGTAATAAGCGGATATTAAACAACATCAGCTTGACGGTAGAGCAAGGCGAGATGATGGCGCTACTTGGCCCATCAGGTTGCGGTAAGACGACATTGTTAAACGCATTGTGTGGCTTTTTGCCAATAAAACAGGGCGATATTTTTGTAGGACAACGGACGATCAGTCACCTGCCTGCAGAAAAACGCAATATCACCATGGTGTTTCAAAGCTATGCACTTTGGCCGCATATGACCGTGGCGCAAAATATCGGGTATGGCTTAAAGGTACAAAAGATCAAACAGAAAGAGATCCAAACACGGGTCAAAGCGTTACTCGATGTTGTCAAATTAACGGGCTTAGAAGAAGAGAAAGTGACGGCGCTCTCCGGTGGACAACGTCAGCGAGTGGCGCTCGCCCGAGCATTAGCGATTCGTCCTGATGTGCTGGTATTGGACGAGCCTCTATCCAATCTGGATGCCAAAGTCAGGCTGGCGGTTCGCCATGAAATCAAGGCCTTACAAAAACAACTAGGCTTTACTTCACTGATTGTCACCCATGACCAAGAAGAAGCCTTAGTGATGGCAGATCGAGTCGCTATTTTGAACCAAGGCAGTATTGAGCAAGTGGGGACACCTGAAGCGATTTACCATGCCCCTGCTAGCGCCTTTGTGGCGGATTTTATGGGGGCGGACAATCATCTGACTTGGCCCATTTATCCATCAATGGTGGGGGATTCATCGGCGATTACTATTTCTCATACTGACGTATCCCAACAGAGACAGTGCCAAATCTACTTTCGCAGCGAGGATGTATCGCTGTCCCCTCGTCTCACCGATGATGACAAAATAAGCGGGCTAATGATCCTAGGGGAGGTCATGCACAGTGCGTTTTTAGGTCATGATTACCGAATTAGTGTGCGTTGCGGAGCGCACACTTTTCAGGCGAATTACCAAGATAATTTGCCTGAAGCAACCTCCGTCAGACTACATGTTCCTGCTCATGCGCTGCATATCTTCGATCATCCAAGCGAAGCAAGCAACGCGCCACTCTCTAACGCCGTATCAGTCTAATCCATGAGGGATAATCATGTTTACTAGAACTAGCATTACCGTGTTTGCCGCCATCGGTCTTACTTCAGTGATCAGTGCCGCCCACGGGGAAACCGTATTAAATGTTGCCTCTGCTGGTAGCCAAAATATGGTGGATTATGTCAAAACCTATCTAGCGCCAAAATTCGAGGCGACGCATCCGGGGGTGACAATCAACGTCATTGGTACAGGCCCTGGTGATGCAGGATCACAGAAAATATATGAAAAACTGTCGGCTCAAAAAGACAGTAACCAGCCAACATGGGACATTGATGTCGCCGTTGTCCATCAAAAAATGGGTGGCGAAATGGTCAAAGATGACCTGCTTGCGAAGTATCGTTCACAGATCGACACTGGCAAATTAGTGTCTCGTGACAGTGCTAAAAATGCCCTAGGAACCAACGTTAATGGCTATGTTATGCCGATGTTTCACAGCCAAACAGCCATTGCCTACAACAGTGATTTTGTGAAGCACCCGCCGACCTCTTACAACCAGCTGGTGACCTGGACGCAACAGCATCCAAAGGCGTTTGGTTATAACGGCATTAAAAATGGCATGTCAGGAGTGAGTTTTGTGACAGGTTGGATTTACGCCTACGGTACCAATGCCAAAACCTTATCGAGCGAACCTTACAATAAGGCGAATGAGGCCAATTGGAAGCGTGCGTTTGCAAAGCTTAAAGCGTTCAACAAAAACGTTACCTTCACGCCGGGCAATGCTGGGACGTTAGATATGCTCAATCGCGGAGAGATTTTCATGGGCCCCGTTTGGGTCGATATGTTCTATAGCTGGAAAGCTCAAGGCAAAATTCCCCCTTCGATGAAGCTGAGTTTGATTGCCCCCGGTATGCCTGGCCAACCTATGTATTATGTGATTCCCAAAAAAGCGGCTCATCCCGAATTGGCGCGTCAATTTATTGAACTGGCGACCAGCCCAGAAGTGCAAGCACAGGGCATTGTGAAGCGCTTTAATTGGTACCCAGGGATTGATGCGAAATACGTGAAAAGTAAGCTGGATAAGGCGACTTGGAACAAATTGTTTGCCGAAATTACCCCCAAAGATTTATCGAAATATGGCAAAAGTTTCCCTATTGCCCAGTATTTTGATGACATCAAAGAGGGTTATGAGCGCCAAGTGTCAAATTAATACGGTTAGCATGACTAACATAGCAAGCGAGCAAGATGTGACTCGCTTGCTATTGATTTGAACTCCATCGATTGAGAGACACAGGTTTTATCTTATGCAACAAAAAGAAGCGCAGAAACTTTGGCTCATTGCCCCCGCCGCTCTCATGGTGAGTCTTTTCTTCTTATACCCTTTGTGCTTTTCGCTTTATTCAGCAGTGACTTTAGATGGAGCGCTAACTTTAAGCCACTTGGATAAGGCGTTCGAACTGTACTCAAAGGATATGCTGTTTACCGTCATTATTGTGCTGGTGTCCGTGACGTTATTGGCTATTTTATCGATTAGCATTGCGGCATTGATTACCCTGTCGCCCTTTCGTTCGGTGGAGGGCATATTGGGTTTTTTATACCGACTGCCTTTGTTTATCCCTTTTATTGTGGCCGCGCAAATGATGCGTACCTTTTTGGCCAAAAATGGCTTAATGAATAACGCGTTTGTGGCCTCAGGATTGATGACGCCCATGGATACCATCTCTTTTTTGGGTTGGAGTGGCATTATTATCACCTTTGTGTGGAAGCAGTTGGCTTTTTCGACGTTATTAATTTCTGGTGCCATGGCGGCGTTGGATGACGCGCAAATTCGAGCGGCACGTAATTTGGGGGCATCACGGTTGCGTATTTTATTTGGCATCATTTTACCGCAAATCGCCCCTTCTCTAGGGGTAGCGCTGGTCTTATCGACCGTCACCATGATGTCTGTTTTGTCAGTGCCCATGATGATTGGTACGGGTACACCAACCATGATCAGCGCGGATATGGCCTTCCGAGTGGACTCTTACGGAGATTATCATGTGGCGAATGCCTTGGGCTTGGTGTCTTACCTGATTTGTGCGGGGCTGGCCTGGTTTTATCTACGTCAAAGTCTAAAAGACAAAGGAGCCGCAGCATGATGGTGGCGCAAAGTGTCTCTAATAACATAGTATTAAAGCGGTTAAAACGTCTGCCGTTTGCAAGTAGCTTTTGGTTACAAATGCTGTTTATTCTGATTTTTTCTTTGTTATTGTTTGGCCCTATTATCAACTTATTGATTTGGACCGTCACCGAGGTCTGGTACTTCCCCCATGCCCTACCGACTCAATGGGGATTCAAATATTGGCATCAGGTCTTTAACCCTTACAGCGATGTGTCTGGCTCCCTGTTAACCAGCCTGCTGATTGCCGTATTGACCGTTGGGGTGTGTTTATTGGTATCTGTTCCGGCGGGTTATGCCTTATCGAAGCGCAGCATGCCATTGCGTGTTTTTTGGATGTTGTTATTTTTGATCCCTCAAGCCTTCCCGAACTTAACCGTGTACATGAACATTGCCCGTCTTTTCTATGGCTTTGGTTTAAATGGCACGTTATTGGGCGTGGTATTGGTTCACAGTGTTCACGGCTTAATGTTTTCCGTTTGGATCAGTGTGGCGGCGTTTTCAGCAACAGATCCCTTGTTGGAGCGGGCCTCACGTAACTTGGGCGCAGGACCGTTTTATACGTTTTTTCATATCGTGCTGCCTCAAGCGGCACCGGGGATTATGGCGAGTTGTATTTTTGTGTTCTTAGAGTCGTTGGACGAGTTTACCGGCACTTTCTTTGTGGGGGCGCCAGACATCACGACGCTGCCACTTCTTCTCTACAGTGCAAGTATGGAAGGTAACTATCAAATTGCCTCGATTACTGCTCTGATCCTGCTGGTACCCTCTATTTTATTCATGGTGGTGATCCACAAATTTATGAAACCTGAGATGCTAGCGAAACTGGGCAAATAAAATTTCAGGTCGCCTAAAGCGAGGCTTTAGAAGGTGCGCACCATAATGGCCTTATCGACCCCTTTGTCCTGTATTGTGTGTAACACTGCAAATTCGTGCTTTAAATACAGGGCCGTATTGTGTTGTTCGCATTGCAGGTAAAGAGAAGGAATCCCCTGCGTTTTCGCATGAGCAAACGCGTGGGTTAAAATAACGGACGAGTAGCCCTTACCTCGTTCCGCTGGTGGAACATATACCCCTCCAAGCCAGTGTTGGTAGTCTGGGTAGCTAGAATGCTCGTGAAACTTTAATTCTGCCACCGCGAGCAGAGTCTCTTTATCATGCAGTACAAACGTTAGAGGAAACGCTTGCCTGCTTTGCGCCATGGTGGAGACCTTGTTCTCAACATCGACAACGGACTTGCCTGGCGGCATTAAATACCCCCATTCACTGAAATACCACTGAGCAATAGTGGGAATAAAGTGTTTTTGATCGGCTAAAAATGAGACTTTCATCATCGTCCTAAGGTTGTCCTTACTTCTAAATTAGCTCTAACTTGAGCTTTTTACCTAACGCTTTCGCGGCATTATCCAAGGTATGCAGCGTGATGGAAGTATTGTTTGGGTCAAGTAGCCTCTCCAATCCAGAACGGCTTGTTTTCATTAACTTTGCCATCTCAGTTTTAGATAAATGCTCGTGCTCAATTTTTTGCTGAATCTGCCATGCCACTACTCGTTTTATAGCGATTGCATTGGTTTCAGCCAGTATGCCTTCCTCTTCTAAGAAATCATCAAAGGAAGATCCGATGTGTTTGTTAGTCATTTGTGGAACCCTCCTCTATTAGCTCTAATGCAGAAGCAAGCTCTACGTAGTCCTTGTATTGCTCTGATGTTATAGAGTCAACTTCGTAATGACAACGCAATATTTTAAACCAGAGTAAACCTTTTTCTACATCTGATAAATTCCCTCTGATCATTTGGCTGAATAATCTTGTTATGGGAGAAGTTTCCCCGTCTGAGTTTTCATCTAATTCATAAATGCTATAAGTTTTTTTACCGAAGTGTTCTATAAAACATTCTTTGAGGTACTCCTTAAATAAAATTGTATAAGTATCGTAGTCCCAGTAATTAGGACTAGGTGTTCGATTGTTAGGTGATATTGTGGTGATATCCTCTTTGGGATTAGTATGCATTTCAATTATTGACTCGCAACTATCAAACCGCATTTCTAGATAGCCAGAAAGGCCAAGGTCTTTACCTTTATCATCTCTGTACTCTAACTTACCTGAAGTTATTTTATGAAATAACTCATTATTTTCTTCATAAAAGCACAGCAAAATTGTTAGCATTAAAATATCAATCTTGGAGCCTTTAGGCATATTGGAAATGGTTGCCACAATTCGATCCGCAATCTGAATCGCTGTTCTCGGTAGCATTTTAAATGCGCCGAGAATCACTGAAATATTGCTTAGGGTAACGCTTGCATCTTCGTTTGGTGGCAGGATTTGAATTCCCTTCTTTGTGAAGTACTCGCCTGATAATTTGCTAATATCGGTATGCACTTCCAAAAAGCTTTTTAGATCTGGTGCTTTGAGACTAAATCGGCTATTAAAAAAGCGGCCAAGATAAAGATGAGCATTGAAGCCTTCCCCATAAATGGCTTTTACTGCATGTTGAAGTTGCTCGGTATCCGTCGCGACAACAAAGACAATGCCTTTGATATCAAAGATATGCTTGATGGTTTCGAGCATTTCGACCGCATAGCTAGGGCGACAGCGATCTAATTCATCAATAAAGATAAAAGCTGGGTATGTGAGCTCCTTATGGAGAACAACATTTTCGACCCATTGAGCGACAGACTTCTTTAAATCGTCAATGGCCTTGGATTTGGAATCATGTTCATCTATTAGATATTTCACTGCTTCAGCAGCAGCGTCACTTAGATCAATGGAGTTTGCATCAGTATTAGCTGTCGAACCATCTTCGTTTGAAGTGAAAAAGGTGATTACATCAAAATCGAGGTGCTTTTTAGAAAAGCTTCTGAGTATTCCGGGAGCAGCTGCTTTAAGAAGGCCTATCAGCTTTTTAGGCAATTGAAATTCAGGACTATCTTCAGGCATATTCGCCTGTTCTCTAAGCTGTTTGACGATGGACGAAATCGCCGTCATCAACGGATCGTCAGAATAGTCTTGTTGCCATGCATCTATATAAACAGTGGGAAAGTACGCTTTAAGATCATGCGACCAACGTTTTAGAAAATAGGTTTTGCCAGAACCCCATTCGGAGTTCAGGTTGAGCACATAATTACGCTTTTCATCGCCTGATTCTCTAGTTGTGTCGTAACCTTGTCCCACGAGAAGCTGGGTTAAAAACTCGGCGTATTTGGCACGGTTTAATGTATCTCTAGGAAAAGACTCGCCATTAAATTTTAGTTTATCTGACCAACTTATAGAGATATTTTCTGGCATTTTTAGGCGTCCTAGCGTTAAGTCGGTAGTTGTTCAGATTAATAATGATAACGGCACTGCACTATGTATAGGGTGTTGTCATCGACTTTATAAACCAATCGATGTTCTCTATCTATACGACGTGACCAGTATCCCGACCAGTTGTGTTTTAGTGGCTCTGGATCACCAAGCCCATCAAACGGCTGGCGGGTGATGTCTTTGATTAATGTATTAACGCGTTTGAGTGTCTTCTTATCTTTTTTTTGCCAATAAAGATAATCATCCCATGCATTTTCAGCCCAAGATAATATCATTCCTCAATCAGTTCCCTTATCTGTGTTTTGCCTGCTTCCACTTCGATAATAGCTTCGTTTAAACGAGAGGCGTTTTTTGGACTTGCCATTAAATAGGCCGTTTCTTCGTAGGCTTGAAAGTCTTCTAAACTAATAAGTACAGCCGGTTTCCCGCCCTGACGAGTAATGAGCACGGGTTTGTGGTCATCATTCACTTTATCAAGCGTACTAGCAAGGTTTGTTCTAAATGCTGAATAACTTAGTGTATCCATTGGGGGACTCCTTAAAAAAAGTACTTATAATTGTACGTGTACTTACTTTTGTACGCAATGAGTGTGCTCTCGTTTTTTACTTTAATCTTATGAGTGCTGATAAACATATCAGGGCCAAAACCAAAAAACCGACTCTCAGTGTTATCTGATGTCGGTTTTGATTTTTAGTGCAGGCGCTTTAAAGCCGAGCTACTTTTCTTTTTCGCAGGTGGAAACGCCAAAAGGCAAATAAGCTGGGCAAATTTTAAAGATGCCTGTGCCAATGAGAACTACACCGATCAAGCCCCACCATGAATGAAAATAGACGCCTAGTGCAAGAACGATGGCGCCTGCTATGATTCTGGCTATTCGATCTGTCTTACCTACGTTACATTTCATCGCTTTCTCCTGTTAGGTTTACTATGAATCGTGCTGCGAAAACAAATAAAACAGACACGCCTGTGCAATCCCTTTGGTTTCACCATACGCCCTATGCTGGAGGTAAGCTAAAGCTTTAGACGTTAATTGATTATTATTTGATCTATGTTATGGAGATCGACGGATCTAAAGGGGTTAACGATAAAAATGACCTCACGTTTAATATCGGAGGCCGTGTTGCTGAAGCTTGGCATCGTATTAGTCGACTTCAGTGGTCATGTTTAAGTTAAGCGGATGGTATGCTTGATTTCCTGTCTGATAACACGCTGTTTTCTTCTGCACATAAAAAAAATCGGTCTTGCTTTCACAAGGCCGATTAAAAATGCAACAAAACAGCATCCGGGAGGGGATTGGTGCTGGTTGCGTTTTTACCCCTTTCTAGGATGGCAAGAGGTAAAACTGGCGGACTAAACTAAGTCAACTGAATGAATCGAGTCGCTTAGTCTTCGTCCCATGTTTCATTTCTAAGGTTAATTACGGATTAAGTAATCAAACGCGCCAAGGGCCGCTGTGGCACCAGATCCCATTGAAATGATGATCTGTTTGTATGGCGCAGTGGTTACATCACCCGCTGCAAACACGCCAGGCATAGAGGTTTCACCATGCGCGTTGACAACAATTTCTCCACGGTTGGTCAGTTCTAACGTGTCTCTTAGGAACTCGCTGTTCGGTACCAAGCCGATTTGTACAAAGATGCCTGCAACATCCACCAGATGAGATTCATCAGTACGGCGGTCGGTGTATTTCAAGCCGATAACCCGTTGACCATCGCCAAGTACTTCTGTGGTCATGGCATTTTTGATGATGGTCACGTTTGGCAGGGATTCTGCTTTTTTCACTAAGACATCGTCAGCACGTAAAGTGTCGCTAAATTCCAAAACGGTAACATGTTTGGTGATACCCGCTAGGTCAATGGCTGCTTCGATACCAGAGTTCCCCCCACCGATTACGGCGGTGTTTTTGCCCTTGAACAATGGGCCGTCACAGTGTGGGCAGTAGGCGACGCCTTTATTGCGGTATTCTTGTTCACCTGGTACGTTCATTTCACGCCAGCGCGCACCTGTTGCGAGTACGATGGTTTTACTCTTGAGTACCGCACCGTTTTCGAGTTCTACTTCAATAAAGTCTTTCTTCTCAATGCGAACCGCTTTTTGTGCTTTGATCAAATCCACATCGTAATCAAGAACGTGTTGCTCTAAGTTGGCGACCAGTTTTGGTCCTTCGGTTTCTTTGACCGAAATAAAGTTTTCGATGGCCATGGTGTCACCCACTTGTCCACCAAAGCGTTCTGCCACTACGCCAGTACGAATACCTTTACGAGCAGAGTAAATGGCAGCCGATGCGCCAGCAGGGCCACCGCCAACCACTAACATGTCGTAAGGGGCTTTTTCAGCCAACGCGGCGGCTTGTTTCTCACTGGCACCTGTATCTACTTTGTTCAAAATTTCGGCTAATGACATACGGCCTTGGCCAAATAATTCACCGTTTAGGTAAACCGATGGTACGGCCATGATTTCGCGCTCGTTGACTTCGTCTTGGAACAGGGCGCCGTCGATCATAGTGGTCGTGATGTTCGGGTTTAACACTGCCATTAAGTTCATGGCTTGCACGACTTCAGGACAGTTTTGACAAGTCAATGAAATATAGATTTCAAAATTCAGTTGACTGGTTAAACCTTTCGCTTGCTCAAGAAGCGCTTTATCCGCTTTAGAAGGATGGCCGCCAGCTTGTAACAATGCTAAGACAAGAGACGTGAACTCGTGCCCCATTGGGATGCCTGCAAAGCGTACCCGTGGCGTTTCGCCTTTAGGGGCAATGGCCATTTGTGGCGTACGACCTTGTGGATTTTCGTCGACGATCAGGTCGATTTTGTCGTTTAACTCGCTGATTTCACGAGCTAAATTTAATAATTCTTCAGCTTTTTTAGAGCCATTGATGGACACAGTAATCTCAATAGGATTAATAATGTTCTGAAGATAAGTGTCCAGTTGTTGCTTAAGATTTGAATCTAACATGATTTAGTAATCCGTCTATTCTGAGTGTTTTACTGTGTAGTACTAGGTAATACTGAAAGTACGCTGTTCGCTTGATGCGCTAAGCGAAGTAAGAGGAGACTGCCCCTCCCAGAGGGGACTCGAAGGAGCAGTCTGAATCCAGTTAGCTTAGATTTTGCCAACTAGATCCAAAGAAGGAGCAAGAGTTTCTTCACCTTCTTTCCATTTCGCTGGACATACTTCACCTGGGTGAGCTGCAACATATTGAGCCGCTTTTACTTTGCGAAGTAGGTCTTGTGCATCACGGCCGATACCTTCAGCAGTGATTTCCATTGCTTGGATCGTACCTTCAGGATCGATCAGGAAGGTTGCACGGTCAGCAAGACCTTGTCCTTCACGCATCACACCAAAGTTGTTTGTGATGTTGCCTGTTTGGTCACCAACCATGTAGTACTGGATTTTGCCGATGGTGTCAGAGCTGTCGTGCCACGCTTTGTGAGTGAAGTGAGTGTCTGTAGAGACAGAGAATACTTCTACGCCACGAGCTTGAAGTTCTGCATAGTTATCAGCAACATCGCCAAGTTCTGTTGGGCAAACAAAAGTAAAGTCAGCTGGGTAGAAGAAGAATACAGCCCATTTGCCTAGTACGTCTTTTTCAGAAATTTCTACGAATTCGCCATTTTTGAAAGCAGTTGCGTTGAATGGTTTGATTTGAGTATTGATCATTTTGTATTGCTCCTAGTTAAATCGTTTTTGTGTTACCAACGGGGTTTATAATAGGAGACTTATTCAAATTATTAAAATTGTTATTTTTTAGATCTTTGATTAGGAAAAACTATTGGTGGGTGATGTGTTTTGTCATCCATCTTGTGATGGTGTCTTTTGCATTCTTGTTCGCCTCCTTGTCTTGCTAAAGGAAGGGGCGCTAAGAGGAAGTGCGATTTTTTTGCCGCACAATGGCTTTGATAATGCGTTGCAACTCGTCATCCAGTGCGCTTAGCGCAGTGCTGTAATCTCCTGCTTTAATAGCTTTTTCCAACTCGGCGGCGCGATGCATGAGCTCTGTCATACCGATGTTTCCTGCATTACCCTTGAGGGTATGGGCCAGACGAGGGGCTTCTTCTGGATCATCGGAATGGATCGCCTGATGGAATTGATCGACAAAATTCTGCTGTCTGTCCTGGAAGCGAAATAGTAGACGCCATAAGAAGGCCTCATCATTTTGTGTGATGCTAAGCGCGACATTTAGGTCAATGCCTTCTAAATCGTGGAGGTCGGGTTTTTCCTCTGTGCTTGGCTGTGTTTGCTTGTTGGCTGGCGCTTCGAGAGTCGTTGATTGCTCTGCGCTGAGTGTGGTTGGCTGCTCTTCGTCGTCATTTTTAGGCATTGTCTGTTTCACTCTTGGTATAATCCATTTCCTGAGCGTATAGAACATGTTATCGACTTGAATGGGTTTCGATATATGGTCGTTCATACCGCATTCTAAGACTTTTTCTTTGTCGCCGGTGAGCGCGTTTGCTGTCATGGATATAATGGGTAAGTTTTGGTATTCAGGCATTTGTCGAATCAGTCTCGTGGCTGTATAGCCATCCATAACGGGCATTTGGCAGTCCATCAAAATGCCGTCATAGTCGTTGTTTTGGAGTTTGTCTATCGCTTCTTGTCCATTGCTTGCCGTGTCAACGGTTAGGCCATTTTGAGTGAGTAGCTCCATGGCAATCTCACTATTAAAAGCGTTATCTTCGACGAGCAGGATATGCGCGCCGATTAATGAAGAGCGATGTTGACTGGTGTGCATGGATTGAGGCTGGATGGGACGTTGCTCTAGGTCTAACGCTTGCTGTAGGGCTTCATACAAAGTGGATGGTGTAACGGGTTTAGTTAGGTAGCCACTGATATTGACGTCTTGGCTGGCGTTTCTGGCTTCTTCCAGTCCATAGTCGGTAACAATCAGAATTTTTGGCGAGTGAGCGCTGGGCCCCGCGTAGTCTTGTAAGGCACGACACGCTTCAATACCATCCATCTCTGGCATCTTCCAATCCATTAGAATCACGGTAAATGGGGCGTTTGCGGGGGCTTCTTTGATCAAGGTAAGCGCTTCTTGTCCTGATTTTGCCACGCTTGAGCTTAGGCCAAAACTGGTTGCAAGGTTTTGCAATATGTCTCGTGACGTTTCGTTATCATCGACAATGAGTATTTTATGTTGGTTTGGTAATTGATACTCGGGAGAAAGCGTCATACCAAGGTCAAAAGGGAGTGTGAAATGAAATTGGCTGCCCACATTCGGGGTACTTTCAACCCAAATATCCCCTTTCATAAACTGTACTAGCTGTTTACAAATGGCCAACCCAAGGCCAGTTCCACCAAATCGTCGGGTGGTGGAGCTGTCTGCTTGTGAGAAGGATTGAAACAGTCGTTGGCACTGCTCTGGCGTCATACCAATTCCGGTGTCTTTGACACTGAAATGCAGAATGACTTGGTTTTTATTTTGCTTAAACAGTGCGATATCGATAATGATTTCCCCTTTTTCGGTGAACTTAATCGCATTATTCCCCAAGTTTAATAAAATTTGCCGTAACCGTGTTGGGTCCCCGACTAAGTCTGATGGTAGCTCAGGCGGTATGTTGAAAAGCAGCTCCACAGCTTTTTCTTCTGCTTTCAAAGACAAAATATTAGCCACATCTTTGAAGACATTCTCTAGGTTAAAGGGCGTTTCTTCGATTTCTAATTTACCGGCTTCTATTTTAGAGAAGTCGAGAATGTCATTAATAATCCCCAGCAGCGATTCTGCTGAGGTACTGACTTTTTCGATATAGTTACGCTGTTTGTCGTTTAAATCGGTGAGCAAGGCCAGATGAGACATGCCGATAATGGCATTCATCGGGGTACGTATTTCGTGGCTCATATTGGCTAAAAAATCGCTCTTCGCTAGGCTGGCTTTTTCTGCTATGTTTTTTGCCACTTCTAGTTCTTTGGTACGGTTCTGCACTTCGCTTTCTAATTCTTCTTGGTGAGCTTTAAGCATGTCTTCTGCGGCTTTTCGTTGGCTGATGTCGTGCCAGCTACAAAGCACAGCAGGGGCATTGGAGAGAACGATAGCGGCCATGATGACTTCCACATCGATGGTATTGCCTTCTTTATCTTGGAAAGTCCACTCGAAGCGATGGAAGCCTTCGTCTTGTACCATATTAATGAGGTGTTCAAGCTTGCCATTTGACGCAGCGCCGTCGTGCTGAAATTGTGGGCTGAGATCTTCTATCGGCATGTTTTTTAGGTCGTCTATTGCTGCGTATTTCAGTTGATGGCAAGCGGCTTGATTTGATTCAACGACTTTACGTTCACTGAGTATCCATACTGGGTCTGGAGACAGTTCAAACATGGATCGAAAGCGATGTTCGCTTTCGGCGAGCGTGGCGAACTGTTTTGACATGCGTCTGGAAATTAAAATGGAAATAATCAGCAGCAACACAATGCTGAATAGTGCCCCTTTAAACATGGTATCTGCGAGGGCTTTTAAACGTTGTTGCACGGCGTGGTTGACGAGTTTCGATTGCGTCTGAACTTCAGACCCGATTTCATCCAAGTAGTGGGGTAAGGTGTGAAACGCTTGATTATATTGACTTGTTAGCACTTTGCGCTGGGCCTCTAATTGCAAGGCCTGATAGCGTTTGAGGTATAGGCTGGTGCCATTGGAAATAATAATATTACGCTTTTTGATGACTTGATAACTGTTTCCAAACAGCGTTTTGAAAAGATCCTCCTGCAACTTTGATGTTTGCTGGTAATATATGGGGTAGTTCTCTTTGAGCCACATATTGAGCTGAGATAGGTGGTTCAAAGCGGGAAGTATTTGATTATTTTTGATGTCATCCAACGTATCCAGATTCGAATCATGTATTAATTGATTGATGACCAGTCGTAGTTCGGCAATCCTCGCTTGAGCCATATATAAACCGCTGCTCAAGATTTCCTTATGATGTTCCATATAGTCGATGGCCGCTTGCGTTTTTGCTGACCCTGTCGCGTGGTTGTATTTGTATATATACGTCGCTTCCGTCAAACGGCTTTGCCCATATATCTGGCGGAATAGCAATCCTAAGTTATGCAGGTCAGTCTCTATGTGCTCCTGTAAGTGAAGCTGTTGATAGTCGTCTACAAAAGCAGTTTCTTTGATTTTCCATGTTTGTATATCAAAGGTGATGCTTTGAATTTTCTGTGTGACTTCATCAATTTTGGTCAATACATTAACGAGTTGGGGGTTATCTTTTGCAACGTTATTTAAAATATCCAACGCTCGGTTAATGCGATTTAATGTAGTCGCGTTGGGAGCTTGATAGGGTTGATCACTATCCAGCATTTTATTTAAAACGGTTTGTTGCTGCGGGAACAGTTCGCGTAACTCTGTTGTGGCAAAGAGCAGATTCTCTTGTATGGTGGTGATTTTTCGTTGGCTTGCCCGTAATTCTTTAACACTATTCGATAAAACGACAGCGGCTAATAAGGTTGTCACAAGGGCAACACTGGCAAGCAGCCAAACTAAAAAGTTAACACCACTTTTTCTCGAGAGAAAGTCACTTTTCATGATGAGGTCCTGCTGGCAAGAGTTGGCCCATGTCCGTGAATTTAATGGGAATATATTGCCCGTTTTTTAGGTAAGTAAGCCAAACGCTGTGGCTAGCTTGGTGATGGGTTGTGTCTAATCGCAGCGGACTGCCTAGTCCTAAATCAAATTCCCCAAGACTTTCTAGTGCGTCGATGAGGTTGTATTGATTGATATAAGGTTCTTTTTCCAAGGCCTTAATCAGAATACGAGTGCTGATATAGGACTCGAACATCAGAGCCGTAGGGGTAACGGTGTCTTGTTTGTTTTTGGGCAACGTGGCTAAAAAGGTTTTTTTATCTGCTAAAAACTCTTGAACAATCGGTAAATCAGTTTGTTCCAACGGCGGGACAACGCGAGTTATGAAGACTCGCGCATCGACATCTTTGAGTGAATTAGCAAAGGTGCTTGTGCCAACAAAAGAGACGCCGATAAACACGGGGTCTAAGCCATAGTGTCGGACTAGGCGGACAAATTTTGCAGCGGGTTTGCCACTGGCAATAAGAAAAATATATTTTGGCGTTGGTGTGACCATCAGTAAGTCAGCAACTGCATTTTCCACCAAGGCGGCATCACGGTCATAACTGACTTTTAAATATTGTGGATTGGCCTCATGAAGGTGTTGTTGTAATAAATGATCAAGCCAACTGGCGCCACCGTATCCAATGGTGTTGTCTTGTGAGAAAAGGACTAAATCGTGAGATGAGAACGGGGCGACAGCCATTAATTCATTGAAGACACGTATGACTTCTTCTTCATAGCTGCTGCGATAATTAATGATATAGCGAAAGCTTGGGTCTTCAGCGGGTGGCCTTAAAAAATCGGAACCACTAATAGGCGCGTATAAAGGGAGTTTTTCTTGTAGGGCAATCTTGGCGCTCACGACGGCAGTGGGGGTGCCAACATTATTGATCATCCCAATGATATGCTCCTTTTCAATCATCTCGCGAATATTTTTGGCTGTTTTTTTGGGGTCATAGGCGTCGTCTTTGTAGCTAATATTGAGAGGGATGTGATACTGATTTTGGTAACGCTGCAGTCCTATGCTGATGCCTGTTTTGACTTCTTGTCCCATGCTGCCATTAAGCCCCGAGAACGGCATGCTGGAGCCCAGTGTAGGGTCCGCGACGGCGGGAGGCATCACACACACAAACGCACTCATAATTAGCCAAAAGGGGGCCTTTTGGAAGAGCAGAACAAAGATGCCCTGTCCTCTAATATTGTTCATTTGTCGGGCCCTTTTTACGGTAATACTCTAACAAACCAATCAACTCTCCTCGTTCGTTATAGAGTGGAACCTTACTGATGATTCGAATGCCTAAATGGCCTTTTGGAAACATAAATGGCTCTTCCATATCGATTTGTTTATAGCCTGTGTTTAGCACGGACGTATTATCAGCGTTATATAGCTTTTGCTGTTCAATTGGAATGAAACTTTCGCCTTTTGTGCCGATGATCGAGGACTCTTCCTCAATCCCCATGTCCGCTAAATAAGCGGAGTTGGCACCGCGTATGATTAAATCTGGATCGCGCCAAGCAATACGATAAGGCAAGGCATTCATTACGCTTTTTAACATTTGGGTATCTTTTTGGTGTTGCGATAATTCTGCCGCTTCTTTATCACTGGTGCTTTGTTTCAGTTGTTGGTAATCCGTGCGTATTTTTTGGATAAGGGTCTGGTTGGCCTGATTTTCTTTCATTGCCTGATGACCAATCTTCCACACGCGATAGGCTTGATAAACCAATTCGTCGTATTCGTCTTTGGCTGAGGTACTATTGAATTGGCTTTTAAAGGGGGAATCGTGCGTGATGTTTTCTTCTATGATCTTGTCAAAGGTGCGGGTGAGGTGTTGAATGCGTTTTGTTGTGAGTAGATGGCATACAATGATAAGACAACTGGCGATGGCCACACTGATGCTTAGATAGAACGCCAAATAATGCAAGAGAAGCTTGCTGTCTGTTTGAGATATTGGGCTTAGATCAGTATAGAGTGTTAATACCCCCAATTTAGGTAGATTCTTGACGTCGTTGTAGAATAGTGTTTTCGATACGGATGAGTCTTCCATATCAAGCGGTTTGGTACCGAAACGTAATTGCCCACCGTCTTCTGTTGTCAGCACCGCAATAGATACACTATCAAACTGTGACAGGGCTTTCATTTGCTTATTGGCAAGTTGTGTGTCCATGTTCCACAAACTTTCGGTGAGCATGGGAGAGAAGAGTTCGATGGCTTTATGGAGATTGGCAAAGGCGTTTTGTCGAGATTTGGCTTGCTCCAGTTTGCATTCCCCCAGCGCCATGACAACAGAAAACACCAGACAAATAATCGCGCTCCAACCAACCAGTCGAAGGGTAATGAGTTTCCCCCATTTTGCTTTTGTCTGTGTTGCTGGTGTTGTTTTCATAGGCCTTCTGTATTATCACGCAAGCAAGAATAAGTGCTCCGCTGGTTGTCTGTTCACATATCGCTTTCTTTCAGTCTAGTAATCTCTGGGAGAAATGCATGAGTATTTTGATGACAATATGACGTCAAGCGCCAATAAAGAAAATGGGCAGGCTACCAACGCTCGTTTCCCCTCATATTAGGAAGAAAGCGCGTTGTCACCTGCGTGTCGAATGGTCAGTGACGGGGCGAAAAGAGCCGCTTGATATGATCGAGTTGCTGAAGACGATCGGTTGTGGCTTGCTGGATTGACGTGCTTGCAAAGCGCACCAAATCTCCTGGTTTACGTTGTGCTAGTAGGTCGCCTCCGGCGAGAGTAACACAGCCTATTTTGGGATAACCGCCAATGGTTTGTCGGTCATTGAGCAGGACGATGGGTTGACCATCTTGTGGAATTTGAACCGCACCGTAGGCAATGCCTTCTGAGGTAATTCCACGGATGTCTTTGCCAATCGGCGTGCCTTCCATACGATAGCCCATGCGATCACAGTGACTTGATACGCGGTAACGGCTTGAAAAGAAAGTCTCGTGATCGGCCGTAGAGAAATCCGTCGATTGATAACTCAAAATAACGGGGATGTCCTGCTGACTATAATCGGGAATATGGTGACGCGGCACGCGCATTTGTCGATGTTCGTTGCTGCTTTCATAAGCAATGGAATCGCCTACTTCTAGCTTCGCACCGTTACCATGGAGGCCGCCAAGGTGCTCTCGCACTACCGTCGAAGTACTGCCTAGGGTGGGTTGACAAAGAAAGCCGCCTTTTACCGACAAATAAGCACGCAGTCCCCAAACGGGTTGATGAAAGCTTAAAACATCCCCTTGTTTGATCGCATAGGTTTGCCAAGGCAAAATGGATTGCCCGTTTAGGGTGGCACCAAGATCCGCCCCAGTTAAGGCGATACTGGTTGGTGCTTGGGCTTCTAGCGAGAATAAGCCAAAGGTGATTTCAATTTGCGAGGCGTTTTCATCATTATTGAGTAACGCATTGCCCCAGCGAAATGCCATTTCGTCCATCGGTCCGCCTGTGGTTAACCCCGCCGCTTGATAGCCAAAACGGCCTAAGTCTTGAATCAATGCCAGCATGACGCTTTTTTTAACATTAAAAGCCATCTAACTCGCCTCCTTGCGCTAAAAACGCTTCTCGTGAAATCGCTTCGAAGCGGACCGAGTCTCCGGTAGCGATGAGGCCTAAATGTTCACTGCTCCAATCCACGAGTTCCATTGGCGTGCGACCGATGATTTGCCAGCCGCCAGGGGTCACACTTGGATAAACGGCCGTTTGGTTTTCGGCAATGGCGACACTGCCTTTGGGCACTTGGTGTCTGGGGGTGCGTTTGCGTGGAATATGAAGTTCGTCGGGCGTGCTGCCTAAAAAGGAGAAACCGGGTGTAAAACCAATGGTATAGGCTCGATAGAGGGTTGCGCTGTGACGCTGAATCACCTCTTCTGGTGTCATTTGGCAATGGGTGGCGACCTCTTGAAGGTCGGGGCCGACTTCATTGCCGTAATACACAGGGATCACGACGACCTTGCGTTGATCCAAGGGGAGCGCTGTTTGCTCTGACGACGCGTTAAGGATGTTTTCAATGTCATCTAGCTGTTTATGCTGTTGTTCTGCTGGTGTTTTGAGGGTTAGCAAAATCGTTGTATAAGATGGGATCAAATCCTGTATGCCATGGAGGCGTTTTAACTGGCGTGTTGTCCAGAGGATTTGATCCGCTGTTTGTTCATTGATTTGGCTGCCAAAGCGTAATAAATAGGCTTCTTCGTTGACCTGCTCAATGGTAGGCTTAGGGAACGTCATGTCTGGCTCGCTTAGGCTTTGTTTTGCTTGCTATTGTAGTAGCTTTGGTTGGTGCGGTTAAATTCGTCCACAATGGCACGTAACTTGGTGACCGCTTCTACCGCGTGGATGCCATCGCCATGAACGCAAATAGTGTCGGCCTGAATGGCTAAGGTTTTTCCTGACCCTGAGGTTACGGTGCCAGATTCACACAGCTGTTTCACTTGTGCTTCGATCAGTTCGAAACTGGCGTGCACAGCGTTCGACTCTTTGCGAGGCGTGAGTCGTCCTTCATCGGTATAGAGTCGATCCGCAAACGCTTCAAACCAAACAGTGAGACCATATCGTTTGGCCATGGCTTTGATCTGTGGTGCTTCTGGTACGGCGCCGACCATTAAGGGCAAGGTCGCATCCAGTTCACTTACAGCTGCCATTACGGTTTCCAATATGGTGTCGTCTGCCATCATTTGGTTGTACATAGCGCCGTGAGGTTTCACATAATCTACCTGAGTATTTTGGCTCTCACAAATCGCCTTTAAGGCACCGATTTGATACTGAATAAGTGCTTTTAATTCAGCAGGCAAAATGTCCATATTGCGGCGCCCAAAACCAACTAAGTCAGGATAGCCTGGGTGAGCACCGATACTGACATTATGCTGTTTTGCCAAGGCCACGGTTTTTGACATAGTAAGGGGATCGGACGCATGAAAACCGCAGGCGACATTCGCCTGATCAACATGAGGCATGATCTGATCGTCCAAGCCCATTTTCCACGCGCCAAAGGCTTCGCCCATATCGCAATTTAATTTCATGTTAAATACCTCTTATCCTTCTCAATGCATGATACCTGATATTAAATGATGGTGAGATCCATATCCAATAGATCAGTGACAAGCATTTTTCCTGGCGCGTTCGTGATGTAAATAGGTGGCCTTGCGTTTTGCACGGCTATTTGTGGGGTGATGCCACAAGCCCAAAAGATGGGCACCTCGCCTTCTTTTATACTCACTGCGTCGCCAAAGTCAGGTTGCGCCAAATTGTTGATACCGATATCGCTTGGCGTACCAAAATGCAAAGGGGCGCCGTGTGCTTTGGGAAATCGTGAGGTGATCTGAATAGCGCGAATGGCATCTTTTGGGTTATAAGGTCGCATCGTGACGATGGTATTGCCAAAAAAACGTCCAACAGGAACCGTTGCAATGTTGGTTTCATACATGGACACATCGACCTGTTCTTCTATATTGCGTGGGGTTAGTCCCACTTGGGATAGGGCGTTTTCGTAGGAAAAAGAACACCCTAAAACAAAGGCGACAAAGTCGTCTTGCCAGAGGTCGGCAATGTCTGTGCAACGGTCTACTTTTTTACCATGGTGATAGATGTAATATTCAGGAAGGTCGTAGCGCAGATCGATATCGTTTCCCAACTCGGTCAAACGAAACTCGCCTACGTTTGAGACGCCAATTAACGGACAAGTTGTTGGGTTTTTCTGACAGTATAGGAGAAACTTATCTGCCCAATCCGCAGGTAAAATAACCACTTTACCTTGCATTGCCCCTGTTGCTAATCCGCTGGTTGGGCCGTTGTACTGTGCACTTCGGATGGCTCTTCTTAGCTCATGGGTCTGTTTTAGTAAAAGTGGCGAGCTCTGTCTCATGGCGTAGAGTCCTTAACTGTGCCTTGATTGGCGTCCTTTTTAGATTAGAGCGTCCTCTGGTATAAGGTCTAATCTTGTTTTTTGAGATGAGTTAAAACATTTTTATCGAGTTATGATTTTCTGCCGCTTTGCGACAATTTCCCAAGGTGGCGACCCAGACAAAGGTTTCTAAACGTTTGTGGTTCAACGTATTACTCCTCGTGAGAAATGAAGGCGCAGCTTAATAAAATAACGCCTTGCTAATAATATAGTGGAAAAGCGTATAAAGACTCATAATGATCCGCAATATTTTTGTCAAAGGCACCACTGAGTCGTTGGTGGCGTTCAAGGCTTAGGGTATGCTGTTTGCTTCTTAGAATAGGTAACAAAATGAATAGAGTGCTTTCTTTCTTACTAAAGGGGCTGGTGGCGGTTTTACCCCTTGGCCTGACGGTTTATCTGATTTACTGGTTATTGGCGACAGGAGAATCCTTAGCCAAGCCCATTGTCCTTTGGCTGTTACCTCACAATATCTACTTTCCGGGGTTGGGGTTAGCGTTCTCGCTTGGCATGCTGATTTTAGTGGGCTTTCTAGTCAATCTTTATGGCATTCGTTATTTGGTCACACTGAGTCAGAATATTTTTGAGCGCATTCCTTTGGTGAAATCCATTTATGGCGCGTTTAAAGACATGATGATGGTGTTCAATCTGTCTGAAAAGAAAGAGATGAAAAGCGTGGTGTCGTTGGAATGGAATGGCGCGCAAGTCATCGGGTTTATCACGGGGGAAAAAACCGGAGAGCGTTTGTTTGGTGACCAAGACTTAGTGGGAGTGTATGTGCCCTTGAGCTATCAAATCGGCGGCATTACGTTATACATTTCAAGAGACCGTTTAACCGAGCTGGATATCGGCGTGGAAGAAGCCATGCGTCTGGCGCTCACGGCGGGCATCCAAGCCGATACTCGTAACAAAGACAGCAAAAGCTAAGCCATACGGTGCTCACATCGTCTGTTGTGATTGAGGACCTCTCACCATGTGCGCCCTTCCAATGGTTATTCCAGTTTCTTTTTAAAGCGCAAGGACGCCACGATCAGTCCGCCAACCGCAAATAAGCCGAGCCACAGGGCATCTTTTCCTAACAGGACAATATTGGCGTCGCGTAGGACGATGGCGCGAATCATGCGCATAAAATGCGTGACAGGCAGGGCTTCCGCGATCCATTGGGCAGGCACTGGCATGGCATCATAAGGAAACATAAAGCCAGATAACAAAATCGATGGCAGTAAGATAAAGATGGTCAATTGCATGGCTTGTAACTGTGTTTTGACGATTGTGGAAATCACTAAGCCAAGGGTTAAACTGGCAAAAATAAAGAGAATGGCTCCACTTAGTAGTGACAATAATCCACCTTGTATCGGTACAGAAAAGACCCAATGGCCCATGGATAAAATAATGGCGACTTGGACCAGCCCAACGAGAATATACGGGGCAATCTTGCCAATCATCAGCTCCATGGGGCTCACTGGCGTGGTAATCAAGAATTCCATATTGCCCTGTTCATGCTCGCGAACAATGGCCGCTGAGGTGAAGAGAATCATCGTCATGGTCAGAATCACCGCCACTAACCCCGGCACAATATTCACCACCGTCCGCTGTTCTGGGTTGTAATACTGCACGATCGCAAAGCTGGCAGTTGGTCTGACAGTATTATGATCCGCGACCTCATTGAGTGGCATGTCCCTCAGGGCGCGAATGGCTGAGGCGATAACCGTATCCGATCCGTCGACGACCCATTGCCCAACGGGGCGAGTCAGTGGGGAGTCTGTTTGTTTGGCATCATATCTGGGGTGACCAAACAGTCGGCGAGTCATATCCGGGGGCAAATAGAGAAAGGCTTTAATGTTTCCCCTTGTTAAAGCGGTTTCAGCGTCCTTGATGGATCGGTAGCGAGCGACAAAATTGACCGATTGAGTGGCGGTTACTGCCTGCTCAAGGGCGCGACTTTCTGCCGTTTGGCTAAGGTCTACCAAGCCTACGGGAATATGTCTGGCGTCGGTATTGATGGCGTAACCGAACAACATCAGCTGCACCAGTGGGATCATCACGATCATACCGAACGTCATTCTATCCCGTGACAGCTGTTTTAGCTCTTTGATAAATACCGCCAATATTCTAACCCACATGACGACCTCCGGTGCTAGTGACAAACACATCTTCAAGGCTGGGGCGCGTCAGGGCGATCTCTCTGTCAGCGCTAAACTGTTGGATAAAAGCCAGAGGGTCTGTCACGTCTTTTTTGACCAATATTCGTAAATTAGAGCCAATTTGCGCAGCAGAGAGGATTTGTTTCTGCTCTGTAAGGCGCTGTTTTAACTGACGTAATTGATCCCCTCTGATTTCTACAACCGCTGCCGGCATGGTGTCCATGAGCATTTGCGGTGAACCATCTGCGCGTTTGTGGCCTTGCTCCATAATCGCGAGAGCATGGCAGCGTTCGGCCTCATCCATATAATGGGTGGACACCAAAATGGTAGTACCAGTGGAGGATAAATCGAACAAGCGTTCCCAGAATTCGCGACGGTTTTCAGGGTCAACGGCTGACGTGGGCTCATCGAGAAACAATAACTCGGGGGAATGTAAGGTAGCGCAAGCTAATGCCAGCCGTTGCTTCTGCCCACCACTCATGGAGCCGGCAAACTGTTTGGCTTGTTGTTCAAGGTCGTAAAGGGTAAGGAGCTCTTCAATACGGGCTTTTTTGCGTCGCCCTGAAAAGCCATAGATGGCGCCGACAAAGTTGAGGTTCTCTCGCACGGTGAGATTATCGTACAAGGAAAATTTTTGTGTCATGTAACCAATACGGTTTTTAAGTGACTCTTCATGGCCAGCTAACGGTGCCCCTAAGATGCTCACTTCGCCTTCGCTGGGCACAAGCAGCCCGGTTAATAAGCGAATCGTGGTGGATTTACCGCAGCCATTGGGGCCTAAAAAGCCATAGATGCAGCCCTTAGGAATTGCTAAATCCAATTGGTTGACGGCAACGCTGTTTCCAAAGCGTTTAGTAAGCCCTTTGCTTTCTATGGCGTAGGTCATCTCAGGTGGCTTATTGGGTGTCGCGTGGTTCATGGCAAGTGCACCTCCACTCCTAGCCCGGTTGGGAGCGCCTTGGCATGTTCAAGATCAATGTCAGTAAGGTACATCAAACGGGCTCTGTCCCGTTCGTTTAACGCATAGAAGGGCGTGTAGGCAGGTTGCGAGCGGATATTACGTACGACGCCTTGTATGGGCTTGTTGATGCCATCGGCGAAGACGGCAATTCTATCGCCTACATGAATCTGGGTGCGCACTGTCGCAGGTAAATAGATTCGGGCATAAGGGTGGCCAGTTTTGATCAGGTTCACCAGCTGAGTCCCCGCGATGACATAATCGCCGGTGTGCCAAGGTAAGGTGTCGATCACTCCATTGCTTGGGGCTGTGATGGTTAATTTATCCCGTGCTCTTTCTTGCCAGACTAATGCCGCTTGGGCGGCTTTTACCTGATCTTGGGCTTGTGAGATGTCTTCTTTTCGCGCACCGTTTTTCAATTCTAGCCATTGATCATAAGCCTTTTTTGTCTCAGCCGTGGTTCGGTCTCTGTTGGCTTTGGCGCTATCCAAGGCGGCTTTGCCGATGACCTTGGTTTTATACAGTTTGGCGTTACGTTGATAGGTCTGTTCTGCTTCTCTACTGGCCGCTTGTGCGGATTGCAATGTGGCAAAAGCGGCGTTTAATTGTTCGGGTCTGGTTCCTGCGATGAGTTTGTTAAGGGCGGCGTTGGCCTGTGCCAGTTCGGCTTGACGTTGACGAACCAATGCATCGGCTTGACGAGTATCTAATTGCAGTAGACGGTCGCCTTTATGTACCACTTGGCCTTCGTGGACATCGACCGAGGTGATTTGTTCGGAGGCAGTTGCCGACAAGCGAATTTGGTCTCGCTCAACAGTTCCCATGGCTCGCGGCCCCTCGTCTGATTGGCAGGCGCTGACGCTAACAAGCAGGATCAACGATAGAGCAATGGTGAGTAGCGGTTTCATGGCTCCCTCCGGTCATTGTTGTCATTAGGGGATTGGTTGGAAAAGGTGAAAAGCCCTTCTTCGAGGAGAGTCTGGTTGTGTTCCGCTAGGGCCATTAGCCAGTCTTCGTTGACTTCCACACCCAGTTTATTCTGGATGTATTTAGGGGCGAGTATGGGGAACACCATCAGGCTAATAAAACTCAGACGAATCCAATCGGGGTTAAGATTGGGGTTAATTTGGTTATGTTGGGTAAATGCTTTGATCCAGTTTTCTGAACGCTTAATGATGTTGTCCACTGAGGCGGATAAAATAGCAAAGGCTTCAGGGCTGTCTTGTTGATTAAGAACCTGTTGAATAAGCTTTGGTAACATGGGCGTCGCAGCAATCATTCGATAATAGGTCTGCATTAAACGCAGCGGATTGAGAGGGACTTGAGGATCAATGGTGGTTTGAAACTGGGCGATAACGGGAGCTAGTGTTTCTTGTACCGTGGCCTCAAAAAGACCTGCCTTTGAGCCAAAATAGTAGCGAATCATGGCGGCATCGACTCCGGCGACTTGGGCGATTTTTCGTATCGATACCTTTTCAAAGCCTTCTTGGGCAAAGCTCTGTCTTGCCGCGTCGATCAAGCTTTGACGCGCCGACTCTTGATCCGTCTCAATGCGTTTAGGACGACCTTTTCGCGTTGCCATATAAGGCTCCTTTATTAATTCATCCATTGATGAATATAAGCCATTTCAGCGTTAGACGTTATGCACATAATTCCTCATATCTTGACCTAGTGAGGAATTTAGACAGAAAAAAGCCCACTTATGTGGGCCAAAATGGTAACCAGTGTTCGGTTGAGTATTACTTTTTCTTTGGCAAGCTCCACGGAAACAGCCAAGCTTGAATCCAGAGTACGGATTTAAACAACAGCAGACTGATGGCTGAGAGAAAGACTAACCCCGCGAAGGCTTGAGGGATTTTAAAGAACGAAGTCGAAAACTGAATGAAATACCCTAATCCTTGTTCGGCCGCGACAAATTCTGCCACCACCGCTCCAATGATGGCCAAGGTGATAGAGACTCGCAAACCGCTAAAAATATGCGGAATGGCATAAGGAATGCGAATTTGCCAAGTCTCACGATATCGGGGGGCTCGTAATGATTGGCTGAGTTCGATCAGTTCTTGCGGTGTTTCCAACATGCCAGTTGTGGTGGAAACCACCAGAGGGAAAAAGGTAATCAAACAGGTAATTAGGACGCGAGACGCATCACCTGTCCCCATTAGGACGATAATCAAGGGGGCAACGGCCACCACAGGGGTGGACTGAATGACCACCAGAACAGGGTAAATGGTACGGTTAAGCAACTCTGAGCGGATTAAGGCAATGGATAAAGGAATACTGATCAGAATGGAGACAATAAAGCCCAATAGCGCAACGCGCAGCGTGGCCCATAGGTGGACCATCCAGCGGGAGAAGCTGACATTAAAAAACGCATTTATGATGGATGAAGGCGACGGCAGAATATAAGTGGGGACATGGCCCAGTCGGCAGATGGACTCCCAGAGGATCAAAAGGCTGATGAAAAAAAGCCAAGGGGCAAAGCGATAGCCCTGCTTTTTAAACCACTGTTTCACTCCGCTGGCCGTTGTCTTTGAGTTATGGGACTGTTGCGGCGCACGAAAAGCCGCTTTAGGCGCGGGAGTGTGGTTCATAAATATGTCCTCTAATGGTCTCGGTAAGTTCGCAGAAACGCGTAGAGTTCATGTCTTTTGCGGTGCGTGGTCTGGGTAGGTTAACGTCGATCAGGTCCAAGACCGTGCCAGGTCGCTTGCTCATCACCAAGATACGGTCAGCGAGTAATACTGCTTCGCTAATAGAATGGGTAATAAACAGCACGGTTTTGGGGTGATCACGCCAAATGTCTAGTAGATCAAAGCCAATCTGTTCCCTTGTTAAGGCATCAAGGGCGGAAAAGGGTTCATCCATTAGTAGAATATCCGGGTTTAGTAATAGGGCGCGTACGATACCAACACGTTGTTGCATACCACCTGAAAGCTCATCAGGCATTTTGTCTGCGAAGCTGGCTAACCCGGTCATGGTGAGTAATTCATCGGCACGCTTTTTATCCTCAAGGCTCACATGACCATACTTGTGTTTCAGTGGGAACAATACGTTTTTTTTGACCGTAAGCCAGGGGAGTAAATTGGGTTTTTGGAACACAATACCCACGTCATCCCTTGGTTCGGTGACGGGTTTATTAAAGACGGAAACCTCACCATGACTGGGAATCAGTAAGCCTGCCACCATGCGCAGTAGCGTCGATTTACCGCAGCCAGATGGGCCAACCACAGAGACAAATTCATGACGATAAATATCGAGGTTGATATGTTGCACAGCCATTGGGCCGTCAGGAGTCGGATCGTAGCAGTGGCCTACGTCTTCCATTCGGACATAGGCGTTTGGTGTCGTCTCTTTTTGAGTCGCTTGGTCGTCGTTATGTGCGACGTTCTCAATAGAAGGGGTTGAAAAAGCATTCATCACGTTCACTGTTATCTTCCTTAAACTCGCCCAAAAAATCGTTTTTGCTGAGAAACGCTATGCTAAGCCGTTTTAATTTGGCGTTGGCATAAACGCTTTATTTACTATTTTTTCAGGATTAAGGGAGTCTGGTGATAAGTCGTTGGCTTTGGCGACGTATTGCCATGTAGTGGTAAGGCGTTTTGCGGTTAACACACCAAATCCATCGCTTTGCGATATCTTGTTGTAGACCAAATCATAAATAGAATGGATTTGCGCGGCAGCAATCTTAGGGTCGACCTCAGGCACGATATCATGTAGATCCTCCCCTGCTTTTTCAGGATGTGCATAGGTATATACAACCGCTTTTTCAAAGGCTTTGATAAAACGCTTAGCTACTTCAGGACGTTCTGACAAAAAGCGATCTGAGGCGATAATAGAGGAACTATAAAGAGACAATCCGCCTTCTGACCAAGGTAGTACGGTAATGGTTTTTCCTGCTTGGGCTGCTTGTGCTTTATACAGAGCGGTATTGGTCACCCAGGCAATAATTGCTTGGGTATTCCCCGTCATTAACATTGGCCCCAATGCACCAGGGTCGGCTTTAATGAGAGTAATATCCTTGTCCGATAGGCCATTTTGTTTGAGTACTAGTGGTAAAAAGGCATTAGAGGAGGTAAAAGGCGAAGTGGCTACTTTCTTACCTGCCAGATCTTTAATGTTGTGGATACCGCTGTTTGATAACACAAAAAAGGCATGAGGAGCTTGGGTGAAGTAGGCGGCTACCGCACTCACCGGCACATCATCTTGTGCTTTGGCAGCCATGAGTGCACCAATGTCGGCCATGCCAATATCAGCCTGCCCTGTGGCTATTTTGGTAATGGCATCGGTTGAGCCTCGTCCTGTGGCGACTTTAACATCTAAATTTTCTGCGCGAAAAAAACCTTCTTGAATACCGATATAGACAGGCGCTTTATCGCCACCAGGGAGCCAATCTAATTGAAAAGTAACATGGTCTGCCGCCGTGGCGGCAGTACAACTTCCTATTGCGATAGCAATAATTGATGAACGAACAAAATTCAACATGCGTTTTTCTCCATTAGATTGTGTTGGCGCTGAGAGTGATCCTATTTATATTTTTAAGACTGAGATAAATGTTTCATATTTGTATCTTTGGTAACAAATGTATTAGCAACAACTGTGCCGAGGCGATATTTTGTGATGAAAAAAATAATGGTTTGAAAAATAAGAAATTTTAAGGATGAAGTAGGTTGCCTAAGACACAAAAGAGTGGTCGTGACGCTCCGTAGGGGTCGTGTTCTGCTTGTTGGTAGCAAACATGTTCCATTTTTGTGCACTTGATTTGTTGAAATTTGCTGGGAAGCATTGGTGTGGGTGCCGTTTTTCTTTATCATGCCCGTTTTTAGTCGGGTCTTGAAAAGGGTGATGCGCGTGCAAACACAAAAAACCGTTATGATCATTGGCGCTGGCCCTGCAGGCTTGATGGCGGCGGAGTACATTTGTGCGCAGGGTCATCAGGTTCACGTCTATGATGCCAAACCCAGTGCCTGCCGTAAGTTTTTGCTGGCGGGGGTGGGAGGCATGAACATTACCCATTCTGAGGCTTATCCTGAATTTATTCAGCGTTATTATGATAAAGCGGATTGGATGGACAAATCGCTACGCCATTTTGATAGTGGTGCACTGCGTGATTGGATCCATGGCTTAGGAATCGAGACTTTTATAGGCTCCTCTGATCGTGTCTTTCCGACGGATATGAAGGCTGCCCCTTTATTGCGCCATTGGTTAAAACGTTTACGAGACAGCGGCGTAAGGTTTCATATGCGCCATAAAATGACTCAGGTATCAGCGCACTCGGCGAGCTTTGACTACTCTGGTGAAACGGTGACGGCGCATGCAGATGCCATTGTCTTAGCGTTGGGTGGGGCGAGTTGGCCTAAGCTTGGCTCAGACGGTGCTTGGTGGGGTGTATTAGATCAAGCCAATATTGGGCTTGCTCCCTTACAAAGTGCCAACTGTGGCTTCCATAGCCATTGGAGTGAGCATCTTCAGAGCAAGTGGGCAGGTCAACCATTAAAGGATGTATCGTTTCAGGTCGCCTTGGAGAACGGTGATATCGTCCGTCGTAAGGGCGAGTGTATTGTGACGCACGACGGTATGGAAGGCAGCCTTATTTATGCCTTTTCCAAATACCTAAGGGATGGAATCAATCGAGACGGTAAGGCGTTATTAACGATCGACCTACTACCGTTACAAGACGACGCTCAGGTCATCACAAAACTCCAACACACCAAACCGAAGGAATCTTTCAGTAAGTATTTAAAGCGCACTGTCGGTATTAGCGGTGTGAAGGCCGCCTTGCTCTATGAAACTTTCACCAAGACAGAGTTTCAAACGCCAGACACGCTGGCGCGTTGTTTGAAACGCCTTCCCGTATGGTTTGACAGAGTGAAACCGATTGACGAAGCCATTTCCTCTGCTGGTGGGGTGTGTGAGCAGAGCGTGAACGATGACCTGATGTTGCTCAACATGCCCGGTGTGTTTTGTGCGGGCGAAATGTTGGATTGGGAAGCGCCCACGGGCGGTTATCTTTTAACGGGGTGTTTTGCGACTGGACGATTAGCTGGACGAGGTGTGTGTGACTGGTTAGCGGCTCAAAAGTGACTGGCACGCTAGTTAGCTCATTATTCTCTGTTACTGATCATGAAAAAACGCCCAATGTTGCCATTGGGCGTTCTCCCGTCGCGCGTTCTATCTCTCTGCTTACTTGTTAGGTCACATCGCCGTTGCTTGCACATGTCACCCCATCATCTATAAGGGCATTAAGAAAAAACGTGTTCATTCGACAGTGGTGCTTAGTAGCTTGTGTTACTAGAACTGGAAGAGTCACTTGAAGTGACGGGCTTCACTGGTGCACCAAAGGTGTACTGAACACCGACAGAAGTCACGTTATTAAGATGACCTGCGTCTACGTCTTTAACCAGACGGAAGTCCGCACGAACTGCCAAATCTTTATTGATCGCATATTTTACACCGCCACCTGCGTTGAGATCGACATTGTCATAGTCGGTGTATTTACCGTATTTAGTACTGCCAATACCAGCAGCCACATACGGTGTTAAATTCACGCTTTGCAGTGTTGGTAGGTTGTAGATACCGTCGAGACGGTATTGATCAACTGCTTGGTGAGTCCCACCACCACTGGGTTTTTGGTTTGAGCGTAAGAAAACGGCTTCGACACCAAATGGGTTATCAAATTGGTAACCTAGTCCAAGAGAGTAGGAGGCATTGTCTTTAAGGTGTAAATCAGAATCTGTATGCATATAGCCAACACTTGGTGTGACAGTGAAGCCTTCTTGTGGGTGCGCGTAAGCCATTGTAGATAAAGAAGAGGCAAGAATGATACTGCCAAAAATAGTACGTTTGTTAAGTGCAATAGACATGTTTTTCTCCTTAATGAACAAGATGTTGTTCGGTTCTGTTGACTACAATACTGGATTTTTTCTGGCTGAAAACCCCTGCCTAAATAAGCAAAAAAAGGGAAGTCAACTAAGCTTGTGCAATCATGACGTTAGATTGACTGATTCGATAGAAAATAGTTGATTTCATTAGGAAAAAATGAATTTTTTTTGGGCAATTCGATCAGTAAAGGTGAAAACTATTACATTTTTTTTTCACTTAAAATTTGCCCTAAAATATTGTGATTGGACTAAGGCGATTAAGGATACTCTGTGTGGAAAGTTTGATGTCATTACGCACTTTTAAGCACTTTTCTTCAAATAAAAAAAGCCCAATAGAAAGTCTATTGGGCCCTAAAGGAATGCAATTTAACCGTCACCATCCAGAGGATAGATCGGGTAGAACATGAAAGCTTATTGCGCTGAGTCAACTACGACAGCAATGACTCGACGGTTTTGCTCACGATGTGCTGGCGTATCATTTGGTACCACAGGCTGTGCTTCACCATAGCCAACGGTCGCCATACGGCTTTGTGGGATGTTGAAGGTGCTGTTTAATACCTGTGCCACAGCAAGGGCACGGTCTTCAGATAGTTTTACGTTGTAAACAGGGTTACCTGTGTTATCTGTGTAACCTTTAATCGTGACGCTTGTGTTTGGATTAGCTTGCATATAAGTCGCTATTTTCTGTAATTTTGGATACACGCTTTGCGGTACGGATACAGAATTTGTTGCAAACTTAATTTCGACTTGTTCTGGTTTAGCGGCGACTGCCTTGGTCGCAGTATTGGCTTGGTCAGTGGCAGTGGTCGCAGCGGCCGCTGTTGTGGTTTGAGCCGTACTCGTTGTTGAGTTATCTACTGTGCTTTGTTTGACTGGTTGGTCATTCGTTGCCGCTGCAGCAGGTTGGTTATCGGTTGAAGTGGCCGCCGCAGGCTGATCAGAGCTGGCGGTTGCTGCAACATTTGGTTGTGATTGCGCAGGTTGTGTGTCCGAAGACGTTTGCTCCATGGTTGCAGTCGTCGTTGTGGGCTCAGAATACGCGGAATCACTATCCGATGTATTGCTCATTGTGGACGCGTGAGCGGGGCCACCGAAGGTATACTGAACACCTAAAGAGGTGACATTATCCAGTTTATTGTCATTGGTGTCTTCGATGACTCGGAAATCACCACGCAATGCTAGATTTTGTGCTAGGGCATATTTGACACCGCCACCAAAGTTAACTTGAGTATGAGTGGTATCGATTCCCTTATTATACTTTACTGCACCAATACCAGCGGCTAAGTAAGGGGTTAGTTTTGTGGTACTAAATTGTTCAATATTATAGATACCATCCAAACGATATTGGTTTACGTCGACTTTATTACCATGTTTTTTGGTATTGGCATTGAGATAATTGAACTCAACTCCCCAAGGATTATTAAACTGATAACCTAGCCCTAATGAGTAAGCGGTATTATCATCAATGTGTGTATCGTTATTAAAATGATAATGACCAATGCTGGGTGTGACAGTAAAGCCCTGGTGTGGTTGTGCAGCAAAAGCCATGGTTGATAAAGATGATGCTGCAATGATGCCACTGAACAGAGTGCGTTTACTAAATAGTATAGACATAATGTTATCTCCTGATTAACCTTGATTGATTAGAGAGTATTAGAATTCGTTTTCTTTCGAGTTTTTCTTTCAATCTGTTTGTGCAATTTGTTTCTGTTTGTTGTTGATCTGCTATCTACATTAGGCTTGTTTTGAGTGTCTGAAAAGCCCCCCTAAATTGCACAAAAAACCAGCACCACACACGCTGTATCGCAATCATGACGGGGGCTTTACTGAATAGGCACTTCCCTAACACTGATCTTGTAAAACCCGTGGAAGAAAATGGGTGGAAAGTGATAAGTCATGACAAGAGATTTTCAATTGAAAAGTGAAAATAATTAATTGTGACACAATTTAGAACTGTAAAACGCCATTCTTGTCGTCTACTAAATGGTTAAACAGGATTCTTTATTTGAGATTAAGGAAGATTTATTTCTATGATAGTGCTCACTAAGAATTAAATGTGGACGTGAGGTTTTTTTAAAATGGTTCGTGCCCAGCGCTTAATTGCACTTATCGATTTGTTACGGCGTCATCGTTATCCGGTGACAGGTAAACATCTTGCTGAAACATTAGGTGTTAGTCTGCGTACTCTGTATCGAGATATTGCCACCTTACAATCGCAAGGAGCCAATATTGAGGGAGAAGCAGGCATGGGATATGTGCTGCGCGCAGGTTTTTTATTACCTCCTTTGATGTTTACAGAAGAAGAGATTGAAGCGCTGGTGTTAGGCGCTCGCTGGGTTGCTGAAAGAACGGACTCTCAATTAAGCGAGGGGGCGAAAAGTGCGCTCAATAAAATTGCGGCCGTTTTACCGATTGAATTAAAAAATATCCTAGACGATACCTCGCTATTAATCGGTCCGAGTAAAGAGTCACTAATGGACACTGTCAATATGGCGGATATTCGTCGAGCGATCCGAGATGAACGTATTCTGTCTATTGTCTACCGCGACCTAAAAGACAACCAATCCGAGCGGCGTATTTGGCCCTTCGCACTGGGGTATTTTGATGAGGTTCGTGTGCTGGTGGCTTGGTGCGAGCTACGACAAGCGATTCGTCATTTTCGAACAGACCGAATTCTTGCTTGTCAATTAGAGGAAACCCGCTACAAAACGCCGCGTCATGTCCTGCTGAAAAATTGGCGCGCGACTTTGAACGCTTCCTAATTCATCGATTTAAAAAGTTTCTGCTGACAGTTTCTGACACGCCTTCTCTTTACTCTTTAGGACATCGGGCAGCGACTCGATGACGTGACAGGGCGAGGTCGCTCTAGATCGCGCATATCACCATTGATAAAGGGGATAATTAACATGGAGCTTTCTAATTTTAGTATTTTGTATGTAGACAATGTGTCTCGCAGCGTGGATTTTTATCGCCCACTGTTAGAGCGAGAGCCCGTTGAAATGAGCGATGGCTTTGCGCTTTTTGTCAGTGATGCGGGGAATAAATTTGGCCTATGGGCGACTTCAGAGGTGCAGCCTACCGTAGAGGCGGCACAGGGGGGTGCGATGGAAGTGGCTTTTATGGTACCGGATGTCACTGCATTACAGGCTCAGTACTCCAAGTGGCAAGCCCTTGGGGTGAATATCCTTCAAGCACCGACAGAGATGGATTTTGGTCTCACGTTTACCATTACGGATCTTGATGGGCATCGACTACGTGTTTTTTGCTATGAGAAAACCGAATAACGTATTGGTTTATGAGGGAGGTGATGGCCTCGGCGGATGAAGTCCGTCGAGGCGTTGCAAAGCGTTTGAGATAAATGGCTTGAGACAAATAACCAAACGAATGGTTTGAGTGTTCAAATTTTTAGAAGGCAATGCTAAAAATTTGCTTGTTGATTGACACGAGTATGAGACCTAGACTCTTCCTATCTGATAAGCGCCCTCATATGATTAATGTTAAGCGATTAATATCGAGTTGGCGCATCATTACTTAATAGAAAGTTTTATGAGGTGTCACAGTATGTTACCAACTTATTTTATCTCCCATGGCGGCGGCCCTTGGCCTTATATCCCAGACATGCGAGCCATGTTCATCAATCTTGAAACGTCATTGGTAAATATGACAAAGCAGTTGCCCGAAAAGCCAAAAGCGATATTGATGATTTCCGGGCATTGGGAGCGACAAACCTTTGGCGTGCAATCCAACCCGGCACCAGGTATGGAATACGACTATTACGGTTTCCCTGCTCATACCTATGAAGTGAAATATCAAGCGCCTGGTGCGCCAGACGTTGCCGTTCGTGTCGCTGAACTCATAAAAAGTGCAGGTTTTCCGGTGGATTTGGATGATAAAAAAGGTTTCGATCATGGTGCGTTTGCTCCCATGGCGGTGATGTATCCTGAAGCGGATATGCCACTCATTCAGCTTTCTCTCAAATCGAACTTAGATCCTGAAGAACATTTGGCTTTGGGTCGTGCATTAGCGCCTCTGCGCGAAGAGGGCATTTTAATTGTCGGCAGTGGCTTGAGTTTTCATAACCTTGGATTAAGAGGTCCACAAGCCATTAAACCATCCAATGCCTTTGATGCCTGGTTACAGGAAACCTTGTTGAACTCTGAACCAGCAGAGCGTAGTGCAAGAGTAGTTGATTGGGACAAAGCACCGTACGCAAGGATTTGTCATCCAAGAGAAGATCATTTGATTCCCTTGATGGTCGCCCTTGGCGCTGCTGAAAAGGGCGAAGCAAGCTGCGTTTATCACGATGAAGGGATCTTTGGTGGCTGGACGGCCTCTAGCTTTCGGTTTGATTAAGTCATTTGCTGAGGTAAACGCTTCTTAGCTCTTAGGTAAAGACATAAACCCCCTATTTTCTTAGCGAAAGCAGGGTGTTTTTTATTGAAGGGTTAAACGGGTTCGCCAGCTTCACCCGCTTCGACGATATCGGTTTCGATAACAGAGTCTTCTAGCCATGACTTCATTGCTGGATGCGCTAACATGGTTTGTTGATAGTCGCGAGCAGCATCCGATAGCTCAATACCATAAGTCTTAAAGCGGAAGATAACCGGGGCAAAGAAGGCATCAGCCAAGCTGAATTCGCCAAATAAATAGGGGCCGTTTGGGGTATGTTGTCTCAACTCCGTCCAAACACGATCGAGTGTGTCCACCTCTTTTTTGGCTTGATCGCTTAGTTCAACGCGACGTTTTGCCCGGCAGTTCATGGGCATTTCGTTGCGAATACCAAAAAAGCCTGAATGCATGTCTGCGACAATAGAGCGAGCCCGTGCTCGCTGGTGTTTATCGGCGGGCCAGCCTTTTCCATCTAAGTAGGTTTCGTTGATGTATTCACAAATGGCGAGTGAATCCCATATGCTCAAATCACCATCCAACAAAACTGGCACCTTGCCAATCGGTGTATATTGGGCAAGCTCTTTGTAGAAAGCCTCAGTAGATAAAGAAAGTTTGATTTCCTCAAATGGAATATTGAATGCTTTTAGTGCCATCCAGCCTCGCAATGACCAAGACGAATAGTTTTTATTGGCGATGATAAGTTTCATGGGGGGAGCTTCCTTTTTGCTGTGTCTTTTGTCTTATAAAGGCATTGTTACCCATTTTGATGAAAAAAACAGTTTATTATGAAATAGCATATGACTCATGTTTTGATTATTTGGCGTATAAGTGAATAGAGGTCTAGTACTCACTCTTAGACAGTGAGCATCGCTTTAGATTGAAAGAAACGATTTGTGCAAAAGTCCTAGGTTTACCTTCGGAGAATTCTAAAAGATAGGCTAGACTTACTTGTTCTTTGAGTTTCTCAAGCGAAATGCTGCTATTTTTGTTCGATTCTGGCAGCTTACTGAGCAAAAACGTCGCCGACCATTCCTTGATGTATCAAAAAAAACTCTGTCACATTCGACAGCTTCGCATACACCAAACCTGTGATAATGTTGCTCCCCTACCATTCTGGCTAGCCCCTCGGCACAAATGGCGGTCCACATAGCGATTAACCCTGCATCCAGTGGGTGGTGGTGTAAGTGCCAATGACCATTTTCATCACATTCAAGTGAAGGCGTTGCTGGGCATTCACTCATAAGAGCGTTTAGCTTTTGTGCGCTTGTTGAAACCTCCCCTTTCCCAAGAAGTACTATGATTTCTCGTAGAACTTTGGCCAGACTGACGAATTCTTCAACGTGATTTTCTTCAAGCCTTTGAAGACTTCCAGGATCTTCGCTGAGGATATCGGTAAGGGTAGAGAAATCAACTTTCCCTTTAAATTCATTGCCTTGAAGCTTGCCAGGCAGTAGCTGATTTACGAATGATAGGCTGATTCTAATCCCTGTAAACTCATAGCTGTCTATGTCCACATTCATGGCCCTCGCATGTGGTGTAACTGTTAAAATGAGATTTATAGGTTTCAATTTTTTCTGTAACTGTTATATTTACTTTTAACAGTTACTCAAGTGAGAAAACTATGAAACCTGTGAGCAAGCTGAAGGCTTTAGTGATATTGATCCTGAGCGTTGCGATTGTACCGATAGTGGATACGATCGCCAAGCTACTCACAAGTACATTAACTCCAAGCTTCCTAGTATGTTCGAGATATCTAGTGAGTTTTCTTATCGCTCTATTGGTCTTTCAAGCCCCAGCTCGGGCATATATCAGTTTTTGTGGAGCAAAATTTCTTCATGTTAGCCGCTCCGCTATTTTGATGCTGTCGATGATATGCTTTTTTTGGTCTATTTCTCGAATTCCAATTGCTATTGCTCTTGGCGGATATTTTACTGGTCCTATTATTGCGACGTTACTCTCCTGTCTATTTTTAAAAGAACCTTTCAGCCTAAGAAATGTTGTTTCTATCGGTTTTTGTTTTATGGGGATAATGTTGATAATAAATCCAGAAAACCTAGATGTTCACTCTGTTTTTCTGTCCATTATAAGTGGATTTTTATATGGTATTTATATAGTGTTAACTCGAGCATCATCTATTTTAGTAAGAGAAGAGGATAATTTATTGATCCAGAATTTTTTTGGATTTTTATTAAGTTTTCCTTTGATTTTTAAAGATTATTTTCCTATTCATCAAATCTCATTAGGTGGGTTGTTTTTCATTTTTTTAATAGGGTTCTTGTCTTTCTTATCTCATGCTTTTTCTTTGATCTCATTTAAGGTCTTAGATGTAAAAACCGCAGCACCATTTCTCTACTTTGAAATAGTTTTTTCAGCTATTCTTGGGCTGATTGTATTTGATGACTTTCCAAGTCTATATTCATGGATAGGAATATTGCTAATTATATTGGGAGGCATTTATAATCTTAAAACCGAGAAGGAGGTTATAAAATCAAAATGGGTGGATAACTAGAAAACGATGTTGAATATCTGAGAAATCAGAGGAGACGATAGATTAGAGAGAGTACAGCCTGTCAAGTACAGACTGATTATTCTCTACATGGATGAATATAGCTCAATTAGAAAGGATCGACTAGATCTGTATCAAATCTTATTCCAGTCATATTCTCTTGGGAAAAAAGAGATCTAAAGCTATCTGTAGCGAAGAGGGTGTGTGTGCCAAAAAGTTTGGATTTAAAGACCTGTTTATCTTTAAGGTCACTGTTTTCAAAGGCTAATGATTTGAAGCCTATTGGGTAGCCATCCTCATAAGATCGAATACATTGAGTTTCATCTTCACTTACAAATGTAAGACAATTGTAGATGTATAGCTGATTACCTTCTGCAAGTAAGGGTAAAAACTCTCCAAATGGTTCGAGAGTATTGGCAAACACGTCATAGGCTTTTTGAGTAAAAATAAGATAGCTTCCCCAATAGGATATAGCTGGTAAAGGCTTATTTTTCCATTCCTCTGCTATATTGCATTTGACACTTTTCCAGCGTGACTTTAGTGACTCATTTGTTCTTGGTTGACTTCGTACTAGAGTTAAATCTTCATCTCCAATAATGTCGGCAAATGCAAACATATCAAGATCAATCACCTCAAAACTGTCTTCAGGGTATTTTATTCTATAAACGGGCATAGGTATTACTTCTCTAATTTTATGTATTTAAAATATTTGATGGGTGAGTACCATTTCTAAGATCTCTCTTCACCTTACTTAACCGTTTTGTAAATACACCTTCGGGTAAATTGTCGTTTGAGAAAAAGTCAGCAATCCATTGTTCATATTTTTGTGTATGTAATGGTCTATGAGATGGTGAATCTGGAGTGGCCCAATCATCAGGTTTGTTTTTTGCAAAATTACGTAACCAAATACCATTGGTAGGATCATTAATTCCAATACCGTAAGCATGCAAGTTTAATCGGCACTGTACCATCAGCATTTTTAGGTGTCGGCCCTTTCCTGGAATAATATGATGGGGCTCATGCATTGTCGTTGGCTTAGGTTCTCCGACTGCAAAGAGATTTTTTGCTAACTTTCTGGTTGGGTGATGGGACTCATAGGATAATTCTTTTATTGATTTCTCACGATTTTCTGAGCGGTATCGTTCTAACTCCTCTTGTAACCTAGCTTGTATTGCTATTTTTCTGCGTTCTAACTTCAGATGGTTCCAATCTTGGTCAATCTTCAAAAGTCGTTTAGCTTTTTCTTCGGATGTCTCATAGACTGATACTTGCGCGTTTTTTGCATTATGAAAGTTACGAGCTTTTAACTCATAATTATAAATTGCCATCTCAAGTGGTGTAGGGTCACTTGGTCTTGTTGGCATTGGGATTTCTGCATATTGTTTTGTCACTTTACTTTACTTTCCTTGTATATGTCATAGATGAAAAATACTAAGTAGCTTTGGTTAGCAAGTCAATTCGAGGCTATTTAATGGTTCACTTTCTACCGCAAGCTAATCACTTTCCAGCCACGTTCGGTGGCGATTTTTTCTAGGGTCGGATCGGGGTCGACTGCGATGGGAAAATGCGCTTTTTCTAGCAGAGGCAGATCGTTGTGGGAGTCGCTGTAGAAGTAGATGTTGTCCATGGTGTGGCCATTGTCTTTGGCCCATTGTTCGGCACGGATGACTTTTCCTTCGCGAAAAGTTGGGGTACCAACGAGCGCCCCTGTTATACGTCCATCTTGATATTCGAGATCAACACCAAGGCTGTGCTTAACACCAAGGTAAGCGGCAATAGGGGCGACCAAATGGGACCCCGTGGCGGAGATAATGATAAGTTCGTCACCGTTTTGTTGATGTTTGGCTAACAGGTCGAAAGCTTTAGGAAGCGCCATCGTTTTCACGACGTCTTGAATAAACTGATGGATTAATGTGGCCCGTTGTTCCGCGTCTAGAATAAACAAAGGCGATAAGGTGTAACGCATGTAGTCTTCAAGGTTTAGGGTGCCAGCATCATACTCAGCCATGTAAGCAAGATTAACGGCTAGGAAGTCATCGGGTGTCGGCAGGTCGCTCGCGGTGATGTATTCCGCAAAGGCTTGGGCGGTATCGCCTGCGACTAAGGTATTATCAAGATCGAAAAAGGCCAGTGCCATGGTGGTTCCTTAAAAATTTCAAAACGATGAGAATGAAAACGCAGTTAAAAAGAAAGACATGACAATTGAATGTCAGTCCGCAAAATAAGGGCAGCTTACCTTTACCCTAAGGCGACGGCAATTAAGCCGATAACGGTGATGGTTACACCGATTACTTTAGGCGCGCGCAGGGATTCTCCAAAGCTGATCACCGCAAATAACACGCCCAGTGGAATGCTCAATTGTCGCAAGGCAACCACGTAGCTGACGTTACTAACAAAGGCCATGCTTAAAATGACTAATGAATAAGTGCCTAACATGAGAGCGCCTGTTAGTAAGCCGATACGCCATTGTGTCATACACATTCTGCCAAATGTCTGCCGTTGTTTTGGGGTGAATAGGACAAACCAGATCATCCATATTACCGAAAAGGCAGCTTGTAAGGTGACATACAAAAGTGACACCTGCCAAGGACTGGCTAGCGGTATGCCTGCTGCATCGGTTAAGGCGCGCATTAAAGCCGTGGCACGATCATCCACTAGGGAGTAGCCTGCTGTGGCGAACGCCGCCAGTAACGCAAATACAGTGGTGCGATTTTGATAATTGCGGAGTCTAAAATCGCTGAAGCTGGGCAATGGAATGAATAAACAGCCAACCACGATCATCACAATGCCCACAACTGCTTGGATAGAAAGAGTGTCTTGCTGACCCAGAAAGAGACTTGAGATGGCGACAATGATCAAAGGTGAAGAGCGAGCAAGAGGATAGGCAATGGACATATCCCCTGAGCGATAGGCTTCCGCTAGCCCCCATAAATACAGTGAGTGAAAAAAGCCTGTGGCGAACAGCAACAAGAGAATATCGCGATGAAAGGCGCAAATTAATGGCCACTGCCAAATAATAACAGGGGAAAATACTAGCGCCCCAGCGATCATGGTTAACAGAAAGAAGCCGAGAGTGGGGCTGGTTTTTTTGCCAAAGAAATTCCACCCCGCGTGCATAAAAGCGGACAACAAAACCAACATGATAGCGGTGAGCGTCATTCCTGTTTTCCTTGTTGATGAGGGCAGCCTGAGATATCAAGTCTGTCCATAAACGCGTTATCTGTGACTGACAAGATAACGCGTTTTTTGTAATGGTGTCTCTTATATCGCACCTTAATAACACCGAGAAGACTTATTTTTTTGTTTGCTAGCGTCTTGGGTCTCTAGGGGCTATTTTTACAAAAGAGTGCATTATTGTCTTGATTTATACAGGTTAGTAGCGGAGATCTAGGGTAGCTTAATAGGGATTTTTGAGGGTGATCAAGGGAGAAGTGAAATACATGGAACAGTTACTGCAGTTGCTTAACGACTTGGAAGAGATATCCTTACAAGATATTTCTCAGGTGCCAGATTCACAACAGCATATTTTAGTAGAACGAATTGAAGCGTTACAGGATGAGTTACGTCTTTTAATGGAGACGGAGTGACTTAGCCTACCTTCACTGTTAAGCATCTGGATACACCGACTCTCGGCACGGGGACATCTTAGTAGTTGCTGTGCCTTTGCATCTTCCTTAATGACATTCGTATTAGAAGTGTCATCCAACATAGGTATAATCATAGTTTATTGAAAGGTGATGATTTGATTGGGTCTTTTTTGATCTTTTTTCACCGCTTCGCTTGATTAATGAGTGACGACCTAGGACGTCATCAGTATGATGCACAGCATCTTTCTAATCAGACGTCGCTGGTCGAACGGATAATGCAACGCCGTCATAAAATACTCATTTTCCGTCTTTATACTTTGCAGATAAATGCACTGAATAATACGGCTTGACTGAAATAAGGTATCGATTATACCGAGGTAAACGTATGCTAAGATTTTTTAAAATCAACAACGGCTTGATTCAAGAAATTCCTAAAGAAGATGATAATTTTGCCACGTTACAACAAGAAGCAGACTGGATTGACGCGGCGGAACCGGATGATGATGAACGTTTACAGCTGCAAGCTATCTTAAGTACGGATTTACCCGAATCGGACGATGTTGAAGAGATTGAGGCATCCGCTCGCTGTTTTGTTGATCAGGCGGGAATTCACGTTCACTCTTTGTTTTTAAATCAAACGGAAGGGCGTCATAAAACCTCGACGGTTGCTTGTATTTTACAAAATGATCGCCTGATTACGATTCGCGAAAGCGAAGTCGCCGATTTCCGGTTACTGCGCATGCGGGCTCGTCGTGGGCAGATTGCGGTGGATTCTCCTGCACAATTATTGGTCACGCTCTTCGAAAATAAAGTAGAGAACCATGCCGATACACTGGAAGACCTGCATCGCCAATTAGAAGGGGTCAGCCATCTTGTTTTGGAAGAGAACGAAAGTGAATTGGACAGTATCATTGAAAAGCTGGCTAGATTAGAGGACAGTAACGGGAAAATTCGTTTGTGTTTGATGGATACCCAACGTGATATCTCCTTCTTGTTACGTCATCTCCGTAATCGCCATGAATACTCAGAAACCTTGCGTGAGATCATGCGAGACGTGGAGACCTTGATGTCTCATACGACCTTTTTGTTCGATAAAATTAACTTCTTGATGAACTCGACACAAGGCTTCATCAACATTGAACAGAACAAGATCATCAAAATTTTCTCCATCGCATCGGTTGTGTTCTTACCTCCTACCTTGGTCGCGAGTATCTACGGGATGAACTTCCATGTTATGCCTGAATTAAACTGGACCTATGGGTATCCGGCGGCGTTAGGTTTGATGGTGTGTTCAGGCTTTGCGCCTTATTGGTACTTTAAACACCGTGGTTGGTTGTAATGCCTAACACGGACTTAAAAAGCCCCAATGAATGCTCTTCATTGGGGCTTTTTAATGCTGGCGTGTTAAGCCTTGGAGTGGGTTGGCGTGATGCCTTTTTGTTTTGCGAAGGAGTAAAAGCCAATCGATACAATAAAGGTCGCGGGGGCGGCAAATGAAGCAATGGCAGAATGCATAATCAGAATACCGACCACGGTGCTGAGTAACCAGGCAATCAAACCGACGAGATTCAAATGGTTGTTTTCAGTCATCATGTCATTGTGACTCTTAAATAAAATATGTGCTAAGGCCACGCCAACCCAAGCGACGACGAACACGCCTTGATAAGCGAGCGCTTGCAAAATGTAAGAAAAGACATTGGATAACATCAAGACGTACACCACCGCACCAACCACAAGAGACCATACCAATTTAGGGGCTTTGATGCGTAAGATGTTATCGAAAAAGGCCTGCATATTTACAGTGGCTAGATAATAGTTCGCAGTGTTAATACGGGTTTGTGTCACCCACACAAACAATAGCCCCCAAATTCCCAAAAGCTTAATGATAGACAGCACCACAGAGACTTCGCTTAAGGCGGCATCTTGTGGAATGCTGGCAATCAGGTAGATACCCACGATACCGTTGAGCAAAAAGGTGATCAGATAAAAAGGCATGCCGAAGTTATAACGAGCATGGTAAGTGCTGTCTTTTGGCTTACCAAAGCGTGCGTAATCAAAGGTGAATAACATTAATACCCAAACGCCCATGTAATAAGTGAAGCAGTTCCACCAGCCAAATGGTGTTGCGTTTGCTGACCCTAAGTTGATCCAGTTAGCCTGATAGCCATATTCGCTAATGGAGACCACCACCGCAGCGATCAACCCTATGATATAAAAGGGTAAGAGGACGCCATTGAATTTATCTAGCCACTTCTGCACACTGCCGAAAATCAACAAGACGCTGTAAACCACAACGATTAAGGCGGCCCATTTGTAATCTAACCATGGGAACATCTTGTTCATGGCAACGGCGATAACAGAGCCTTCAAATACCGCATAATAGATCGCGGTAGAGAAGAAGATAAGCGTGGCAAGGGAGGCGCCAGCAGAGCCAAATAGTCGCCGTGAGAACAAGGCCACGGATAAACCTTCTTTGATCGCGTAACGACTGATAATACCATTGATGATGCCGTAGCTGATGACAGACAGCACCATACCTATGATGGCGTTTTTCGCACCATAGCTCATGGCTAAGGACGCCCCAACCACAATATAAAATATCGCGCTGCAGACCGCCCACCATGCCATAGTAAGAGAAAATGCCCCCATTCTGGCGCCTTCTGGCACGGGGAGGTTGGAGGCATCTTGAGTCGATTCTTGCTGAACTAAACTGGCCATTTTGTGTTCCTCATTGTGAGTATTATGATTTTTTGTGTTGTTTTCTGTTTTTTTGGCTCAAGCGCTCCCGTGACACAGAGCGGTTGTCTGCATCATGGGAGAAAAGCCGGTTTGGGAAGAAGACGCAGAATCACTCTATTTGATTATTAGAAGATGAATGATCCGCCCCGTTTTGTTGCTATTGCTCGTTTAAGCCGCTATCTGTTTAAACGGTTTATATTTTTAAGTGATGGCGCACCTTATCGAGTTGTTGCTGTTTTAACTGACGGGCTTCTAGCGCCTCAGCCATGTTGACCGGAATAAAACGTGTTTTGTAGTTGGGTTGCATCTGGCCGATTAGATCCATGTCCGCACTGATGACCGTACCGATGGTGGCATAACCACCGCCGGAAACGGCGTCCCGATGTAACACAATGGGTTCCTTGCCCGCTGGAATTTGAATCGAGCCAATGGGATAGCAAGCATCAACGATATTGGAAGGATCGGAGCCCGCGCCAAAAGGTTGCTGACGAGGCTTGAACTCCATCGCCCGTCCGCCTTTGAAGCGATAGCCAATGCGATCGGCTTCGCTGCCAACCGTCCAGATGTCTTCAAAGAAGCGTTCTACGGCATCATCTGTTAAGCGATGAATATACATGCCTGTTATCATGCGTAAGGGCATTTCCTTCTCAATTGGGGGAATGCATTCTGTGGGAAGATGTTGGCCTTCTTTTGCGGCTTTTTTCGGCTTGCCAATCGGCAACTCATCCCCAGCTTCTAGCCGACGACCTTGATAACCTCCTAAGGCACCAAGGGTGTAAGTCGCGCGACTCCCAAGGGTCATAGGTACATCAATGCCCCCTGCCACGGCTAGGTAAGCTCGTGCGCCAGCGGTTGGATAAGCAAAGCTCAATGTTTGTCCTGCTTTGATCAAAAATGAGGTATCCAATGGCATGACGGCGCCATCGACTTTGGGGGACATACGAGCCCCACACACGGCGACGATGGCATCCTGTTGGAAAAGCAGCTCTGGGCCGAGCAAGGCACATTCCAGTACGGCATCCCCTTCATTGTTATTGACCAATAAATTCGCGAGCGTCATAGAGTATTGATCCATCGCGCCAGAAGGGGGTATGCCTAGATGATAGTAACCTTCGCGACCTTTATCTTGAATGGCGGTGGCCAGGCCAGGTTTGATGACATTAATCGACATAAAGCACCTCCATAATGGTTTTTTTGTACTGTTCAGGATCAGCCTGATAGTCTTTTAAATCAAAGGTAAAGGCTTGAGTTTTTGGCGCAAAGGTGCCGTTTTCGACCTCCTCTAGAATCCTGTCGTATTCCGCTCTGTCTATGGGTTTAAACTGAACAATGTCACCCGTACGGAAAAACACCATGGAGTCTTTTAAATAGGATAAGGTTTGCTGTGGGTCGTAAATGGGCGCCGGTGTCACGCCGAACATTTGATAGCCACCGGCTCCGCGAACGGAATAAATACAGCCAAAACAGCCACCGTGGCCAAGGGTTTGTTTTGGGGTATCGGTGCGTGGACTTAAATATTTGGGGACTTCAAGTTGCTTCGCCTGTTCGACCATTTGAAACATAAAGGGGAGTCCTGCGACAAACCCCACCATAGACACAAACCAAGGCGAGCCGCAGTGGGCATCAATAAAGGCTTGTACGTCTTTAAGACCATTGATGCGCGCTGCATACTCTAGATCGGTCGAATTGGGATCTTGATGGCGATCACGGAAGCGCATGAGAGTTTCATGGGTCCAAGGATCGTTATAAAGTACGGGGATTTCCACAATACGGGTGTCTAAGCGTTGTTTGCTATGATCTTGTGCCATACTTTCTAAGGCTTTTACTTTAGCAAGCAAGATGTCTGGATGAATCACATCCGGATTGAATCGTACTTGGAAGGACGCATTGGCAAGACAGACATCTAAAATGCCGTCAATGCGTTGTGCTTCAATGGCTTGCACCATGCCCAGACTTTTGAAAAAAGCCGCTAACGACATGGATTCAGATATCTCGGCAAACAGTTGTTCATCACCGCCAAAGGTATATCTAATGGGTTGTGAGAGCATCGTCCTTCTCCTTTTCAATCAGTTTATGAAGGTTTTCTGGCAACCACACTTCCAGTGTGCCGGTATCAAAGTCCGCTGCTTTTATGGCGGGATCTTGCAGTAATGCTTTATGCAACGGCATGGTGGTGAGTACGCCTTCTATTTGCGTCTCATTGAGTGCGGTTATCGCCCGTTCAAAGGCTTGTTGACGTGTTTGCCCGTGAATAATGATCTTAGCTAACAACGAATCGTAATACGGTGGGATGAGGTAGCCATCGAACAGATGAGTGTCGATACGAATACCTTCACCAAGCGGCCATTGCAAATGCGTTAGGCGACCAGGACTTGGGAAAAAGCCTTTTGCTGGATTTTCTGCGTTGATTCGCATTTCAATGGCTGAACCGTTGATTGTTATGTCATCCTGTTGAATAGACAAGGGTTCACCGAGGGCGACTTTAATCATCCATTGCACTAAATCGACCCCTGTAATGGCTTCGGTGACAGGATGCTCCACTTGAATGCGCGTGTTCATTTCAATGAAGAAAAACGCTTCGGTTGCATCATCGTAGAGAAATTCTAAGGTGCCCGCCCCCTTATAATGGAGTGCTTGCGCCAGCTTGGCGGCCTTTTGGCACAGTTGCTCACGGATGGTTGTCGATAAAGCGGGAGAAGGCGCCTCTTCAAACACTTTCTGACGTCGACGTTGTAAGGAGCATTCCCGTTCATATAAGTGAATGGCATGCTCTCCATCGCCCAGTATTTGCACTTCAATATGGCGTGCTTTTTCAATAAAGCGTTCTAAATAGACAGCACCAGAACCAAAGGCGGCTTTGGCCTCGCTTTGTGCGATGATGAATTCTTTTGCCAGTTCGTTGGCATTACGAGCAATTCGAATACCGCGACCACCGCCACCCGCAGAGGCTTTGATAAGCAGAGGGAAACCGACGGTTTGCGCTGCGGCAATGGCGTCTTCTAATGAGTCTATTTCGCCATCAGAACCGGGAACGACCGGGACGCCAGCCGCTTGGGCCGTGGTGCGTGCGCAGGCTTTATCGCCCATTTGGCGAATGGTATTGGCATCAGGCCCAATGAAGATTAAGCCCGCGTCCACCACCGCTTGAGCGAAATCGGCATTTTCAGATAAAAAGCCATACCCTGGATGAATAGCCGTGGCATTCATTTGTTTGGCCGCTTCAAGAATAAGCTCTGCCCTTAAATAACTCTGGTCAGCTCGGGCAGGACCGATGACCATGACTTCGTCCGCTAACATGGCGGGTAAGGATAATTTATCGGCTTCGCTGCAAACGGCAAGGGTTCGGATACCTAACGCTTGCGCCGCGTGAATAATTCTCACGGCGATTTCGCCACGATTAGCAATCAGCAGTCTGTGATCAGAAAAGTTCATGGGACACATCACTCCTGGATTTCAATAATGGCAACGACTTGACCTGGCTCAACGGGCTCAGAATCGTCCACGCAGAAGCGGATTAAGGTACCTTGGGCGTCGGCAGTGAGATCAGAAAACTGTTTCATCACCTCGATTAGTCCTATCACCGTTGTGTTTTCTACCTGATCCCCTTCGTTAACAAAGGCGTCAGACTCCGGTGATGGGCGTCGATAGAAGACGCCAGGGAGGGGGGAGATAATGTCTAGGGTAGCCATGTTTTGTTCCTCTTGAATGATTATATTGTTCTTTTATAAGAATCTTTTCTGCTTTAAAAATGCGTCAAAAGCCTGCTATTTCAAATGCTTAACCTCGCTATGATTGGCTTGGTGAGCGAATGTCTATCTCCGCTTCGTGCAAGGCTTTATAAGTCGCTTCCACCAGCGCTAGGGCACCGGGGGTATCACTGTGAATACAAATTGAGTCGAATTCGATTGGGATGTCTTCGCCTTCTACCGTGCGGACTTTGCCTTCTTGGCAGGCTCGGAGAACTTTTTGGGCTACCTGTTCTGGGTCCAACGCGCCAACGCGACGGGTGAAGACAATGGAACCAGAAAGGTCGTAGTCACGATCTGCATAAAATTCACAGATCACAGGATGACCTACCCGTTTGGCTACCTTATGAACATTCGAACCATGCATCGCATACAACATTAGCTCTGGTGACAACGCGTGCAGTTTTTCTACCAAAAGTTCCGCGATCTCGTCATTGCTAGCCACGTGCATGTAAAGCGCTCCATGGGGTTTGACATGTTGCAAGGTAAGACCGTGCAATTTCGCAATTTCACGCAATGCGCCAACTTGATAGAGGATGTCGTTCACCAACTCGTCTGCTGAGGCGATCATATGACGTCGGCCAAAGCCCACTAGATCCCGAAAGCCAGGATGGGCGCCAATGGATACACCATGCTGTGCTGCCATTTTGACGGTCTGAGCCATCGTGGTTGGGTCACCTGCATGAAATCCTGTGGCGATGTTAGCGGAGCTGATTAATGGCATGATGTGTTCATCAACACCATCGCCAATGGTCCAAGGGCCAAAGCCTTCTCCCATATCCGAATTGAGGTCTACTAATCTCATCAAACTGTCCTTTCTGTTTTTATGTTCAATCACTATATAAATGAAACGTGGTGTTTAAAAAGATCTATTTTTTGATAGGGTAGTATCTAAAAAACAGATATAAGGTGGGTGGACGATGGCGCTAACGATCAGACAGTTAAGATATTTTGTGGCCACTGCTGAAATTGGTCAGGTTTCCCAGGCGGCTATTCATCTTAATATTTCTCAGTCGGCGGTCACGACTGCGATTCGCGATTTGGAAGATTTATTAGGGGTAGAACTCTTTTTACGTAGTACGCAAGGTGTCAGCCTGACGGATCGAGGGCGACATTTTTTAAATCACGCCTATCAAGTCTTACGCAGTGTCGATGAAGCGCTAAATCTACCTCATACCGATGATGATGCCGAAGGGAAAGTGCGCCTTGCCGCCAGTTACACCGTACAAGGGTATTTTTTGCCTTACCATTTGCAGCGTTTGTCCCAGTGGTATCCGAATATCGCCATGGAGTTGTTTGAGTATGAGCGGGTGAATATCGAAGCTCGTCTTGCGGATGATTCTATCGATATGGCGGTGGTGCTAACGGATAACTTGACTCACCCAGACATCAAATCAGAGCGCTTATTTGTTTCTGAAAGGCGGCTTTGGATGCCCAGTAATCACCCATTTAGCCGCAAAACGGATTTGGTCCTGGAAGATATTGTCAAAGAGCCTTTTATCATGCTCACCGTAGACGAAGCCGATCAAAGTGCCATGCGTTACTGGAAACTCAAACAACTTGAGCCCAATATTATTTTGCGCACCTCTTCCGTTGAGTCAGTTAGGAGCATGGTTGCTAATGGGCTAGGTGTGGCGATTTTATCGGATTTGGTGTATCGCCCTTGGTCCTTGGAAGGTCGGCGTATCGAAACGCGTTTGCTGGATGATGCTGTGTTCTCCATGAGTGTGGGTCTTGCTTGGCGTCGGGATAAAGTGTTTACGCCGGCAATGAGTGCCATTCGCGACTACTTCAAACAAGGCTTTTTAATGCCGCAACAAAATCTATCGAAGCGCTCCTAAATCGTCGAAGGTGTCATAAAAGAGCGTCACAATAAGTCGTCAATTTTGTCAGTTTATTGTTCTGCGTGTCTATATAAACAAAAGAAATGCTATAAAAGAGGAAGAGTGTTATTCGCCGTTTTTTTAAAGCGGCTTTTTGTCAGTGAAGCGGATACATTTGCTAAAGCACGGTTGTGCCATATCTGTATACAGTGGTTGTACTGCCACAGAGTACCCGCGACCACTGAGTAAACAAGTGAGTAGAGAGACATATGTTGAGATTCCATCGAGTGACGACGACGTTAGGCTTGGTTTTGATGTTTGCATGGGGAAGCTTGCCGGCAATGGCGAGTGTGAAAACATCAGAATACCAGATTCATGATGTGGTGCATTTGCATAAAGATAAAACCTATTCGGATGTGACGACGTTTGATCGCACGGTACTTAGGGCGACCGACATTGATAATGCCGGACAGTTTTCGACTACCTTTGACCCCCATAATCAGACCTATAAACTGTTGAGTGCTTGGGTTCTTCAACCGGATGGACAGAAAATCGATGTGCCAGCCAGCAGTGTATTAATCCGGCCTAGTGCCGCCGCGCAAGATGCGCCAGGCTTTGTCTCCACCAAGACGGCGACCATATTGTTTCCGCAAGTAAAAATTGGCTCTAAAGTGCACGCAGAAGTGAAGATCACGACTTTTAAAGCCTATAAACTGGGCTATAGTGATGCGTTTTCGGCGGGCATTTTCCACAATGGTGATGTCTATGTGACGCTCTATGCCCCTGCTTCTCTGCCCTTGAGTGTTGGCGTCCAGAATGGTTTTCAGTATACCAATAAGATTGAAGGAGACCGTCGGGTAATCACGGGCCAATATCATATGCGTGGTGCTTCTCCTTCATTGTACGAAAATCATATGCCTAACCCATTGGATCTTAGTCCCCTGTTGAGTGTATCGACCATCACCAGTTACCTTGAGTTAGCAAAGGACTATTATCATTTATCGGCTAACAAAGCGGATGTAACCCCCGAAATCCAAGCGTTGGCGAATCACATTACCCAAGGTAAACAAGGCAAAGCGGCGGCTCGTGCATTATACGACTGGGTGACGAAAAACATTCGCTATGTGGCGATGTATTTAACCGCCAATTCGAGTTGGATTCCCCATAGTGCCAATCAAGTGCTGGAGAATGGTTATGGCGATTGCAAAGACCATGTGGTGTTATTGCAGGCTTTATTGACCGCAAAAGGCATTAAGTCGGATCCCGCGATCATCAATTGGAGTAACCGTAATGTGGATTGGCCCGCACCTTCTGTGGAAGCCTTTAACCACATGATTATCTATTTGCCAGAATTTCACTTATACGCTAACCCGACTGATCAAAGCGCCTCATTTGGGGTGTTGGATTATGGCTTAAGCAATAAACAAGTCCTGTTAGTGGGTAAGCATCCAAAGCTGACTCGTACGCCGAAAGTGATCCCTAGAGAGGCGCGTTTTGTCACCAACGGCGACATTAAAATTAGTCGTGATGGCACCATTAAGGGCAAAGCGTACGTTAGCATGTCGCCTATATTGGCCTCTTATTTGCGCTATCAGTTGTCGAATAAAGAGAACCGACAAGATGCGCTGAAGCAGGCATTATCCTTGTTGCCCCACTACGGGTTTGGGCATATTAAAACAACAGACCCTCATAATTTGGATGTGCCTTTTAGCTTTTCGATGGATTGGATCTCGCGCAAAGCCTTGCATGTGGGAACGCGGGCATTTGTCTTGCCAGATATGCCAAATTTTGCCCCACAAGATCCGCCACAGCAATATTTGCGGGAAGATGCGGTACGTCGTTACCCAGTGATGCTACAGCCTAAAGACTTGCATTGGCACTTTACTCTCACGCCACCTAAGGGCTATCGCTTTGACGATTTGCCACCAAATGTGAATGTACGTAATTCTGTTGGTGATTTTGTGGCGAGCTATCGTTTGAAAGGCCATAGTATGGTGGTGGATCGAGAACTGATTTTAAAAGTCCGACAGGTACCAGCGAAACATTATGACTCAGTTGAAAACATTGCTAGAGCCGTGATTGATGATGAACAGTCGATAGTGAGCCTCAAAAAACGGTAATGATTTAGGGCTAGTCTAAGTACGTTGAAGGACGTAACCGGGAGATTGCTGTATGAAGCGTGTGCTGGCTTTTTGTGTTGATAAGTATTTCAGGTTATGGATTCGTAATGAACCGATATTGGATAAATCGCAACTGTTCCCACAGGGTCAGGCATTTGAAGACAACTGGCAACAGATTAGGCATGAAGTGGGACACTATCTAGAGTCAAAATGGCAGCAGGTACCGGAGTTTAGCCAAGTGGATGCCCATCAATACGACATTGCCAATACCGACTCACACAAGTGGAAAACCGCCATTGTCAAAATGTATGGTGTGTACATGAATGAGTCCATCAGTCCGACCTTGGTGCGTTTGGTGCGCGAGAACGACCTGCTTATTAGTAGTGCGTTGATTTCTTGTATGGAAGCGGGAAAAGATGTGCCTATTCACAAAGGACCGAATAAAGGCGTGATGCGCTATCACTTGCCTTTGTTTGTGGCCCCCGGCGAGTGTTTTCTTACTATTGATGGCCAGCGTGTGGACTTAACCGAAGGTACTGGCTTGCTGTGGGACGATGCTTTCCCTCATGGTGCGTCTAATTTCACCCCATCGACTCGGGTGGTGTTATTACTGGATGTGAAACGTCGTTTGCCTTGGCATTTGAATTGGTTGTACGAGCGGATTTTAGCTGCATTAAGGCAGACTGAAGAGTTTAAAGAGGCGGTTCGAAAAGCGCAGATCCAGTAATGGATAGGCGTTTTTTGATGCGCTCGGTCAGTGCTTTTGCATGTCTCTATTTATAAGTCACTATTTGTTATGAGTCACTATTTGCCCGTCGATAGCGGCAAGTACACATTATTGAGAATGAGAAACACCTATAAGAGTAAGAGTGAAAGGAGTACAAATGAAACAATCACATATAGTGGCGTGTTTGCTGCTAAGTTGCATGTCACTCACTGCAGAGGCTGCTTCTAATACTGACTCTATACTGGATGACAATTCGTCTAACTTCCCCATCTCTCGACTGGATTACATTGGGGAATACATTATTCCAAATGATACAAAATTTGATCATGTCTTAGTCGGTGGTTTGTCAGGGATTGATTACAGTGCGGATCGCAAACAATGGTTGATGATCAGCGATGACAGAGCCAGTAAAGGGCCAGCACGTGCGTATTTGGGGAGCATGTCGGTTACCAAAGATAAAGTCGGCCCGATGACCTTAACCAAGATGATTTCCCTTTATCAGCCTGATGACACCCTTTATCCGAGTAAGGAAACCTATGAAAAAGATCATAAGGGAATGGTGCCGGATTTTGAGTCTATTCGTTTTAATCCCTTCACAACGGGTTTTCGTTATACCAGTGAAGGGGATCGTGTTCTAGGGATGAGCCCTTTTATCCGCGATGCGTTTATGGATGGTCATTACTTTGATGATTTACCCATTCCACAAGCCTACCGCTATGACCCGAACAATAACCAAGTGGGCTTTCGCGATAATTTTGCTCTAGAAGGCAGTAGCTTTACCCCCAATGGAAAAATGTACTTTGCCGCGATGGAAGCTCCTTTAAAGCAAGATGGCGCATTGCCTTCTTTGACGAAAGGCGCGTATTCCCGAGTAATTCGTTATGATGAGTTAGGGGATGTTATCGGTGAGTACGTATACCCGATTGATCCACTGCCAGCGAAGCCAGGAGCAGGTAAACACGCCGACAATGGCGTGTCAGAAATTTTGGCGTTGAACAGTCAACAGTTATTAGTTGTGGAGCGTGCAGGCATTCAGGATGCCGCAGGGCACTATCATGATTATATTCGCATCTATCAGGCGGATATTGATAACGCGACTAACGTTATTGGGGTGCAAACCTTGGTACCAGGACAATATCTGCCGATGAAAAAACACTTGTTGCTGAATTTGAATGATGACAAGCGTCTACCGAAACTCGATAACATCGAAGGTATCACATGGGGGCCCAAATTAGCGAATGGTCAACGCACACTGGTTCTTATATCCGATAATAATTTCAATGCATCGGAAGTGACGCAATTATTAGCTTTTAAAGTGGTGTATAAAAAGGATTAAAACAGACGATCTTTTTCCTAGGAAAGTCACTTAGTGATTGAAGGATAATAGTCAAAAAAACATAAGAATCATTTACAAAGTGTATATAAATAGGCCTAGCGTCATGGTTTTTGCGGGTAATGGTAAGTTATCTGTAAGCTGGCGCTAGGTCACATTTATGACATGATACTGTCATTTATCCACTCTAGTCTCACCCCCAAGTAAGCATTTCTACTTACTCTAGTACATATAATCCATCAATGCCTATCAGAGGGTCGTCCAATGAGTTTGCTCAAACCATCGCTGTTAAGTGCGTGTACTGCACTCGCTCTGCCTTTGTGTTTATCTACTGTGGCCCATGCGTCCAGTATGTCTCATCATACAAAAACACCGATTAAACACGTTGTCGTGATTTTCCAAGAGAACGTGTCTTTTGATCACTACTTTGGTACTTACCCCCATGCGACCAACCCAAAAGGGGAGCCCGCTTTCCATGCTAAAGCCAACACGCCTGCGGTGAACACCTTAACGGAACAGTTGCTGACACATAATCCTAACTCTCTCAATCCATTCTTGCTGCCACGCAACCAAGAGCCATTTGATCAAGACCACGGTTATGAAGCCGAACAAGATGCTTACAACGGTGGTTTGATGAACCAGTTTTATGAAAAAACCGGGGACAAATATTCCAAAGTTGGTCAGCGTCAGGTGATGGGATATTACGATGGTAATAGCGTGACAGCGTTGTGGAACTATGCGCAACACTTTGCGATGAGTGATAACTCTTACGGCACTATCTTTGGACCATCTAGCCCAGGGGCATTAAATTTGGTGGCGGGTCGCACCGGTCCTGTCATTGAGAAAACTCTTCCAGGTGTAGAAGGTGGCAATCTTGTGAGCGATGATAACCCTCGCCTAGACGATTGTGCTTATAAAGATGCCGCCGATGCGAAAAAATTTGAAACAAATTTAACCGTGGTCGACCCTCACAAGCGAGTGGTATTGACGGGGAAAAACATTGGTGATTTGTTGAATAAGAAACACGTCACTTGGGGCTGGTTTGAAGGCGGTTTTGATCCAACCAGTTACCAAAATGGTTTTGCTGTGTGTGGTGCGAAAAGTACTAATGAATTCGGTGGTGTGAAGGGGGATTACATTCCTCACCATGAACCGTTCCAATACTTTCAATCCACTGCTAACCCTCACCACTTACCACCTTCTAGCATTGCAATGGTGGGTAAGACAGATCAAGCGAATCACCAATACAGCTTAAAAACTTTCTGGAAAGCAGCGGATTCCGGTCATCTTCCAGCGGTGGCTTTCTTGAAAGCGAAGGGCATTGAAGACGGTCATGCTGGTTACTCAAACCCATTAGATGAGCAGCGTTTCTTGGTTAAGACGATTAACCGTCTTGAAAAACTGCCTACTTGGAAAGACACCTTAATCGTGATTGCTTATGACGATTCCGATGGTTACTACGACCATGTCATGCCGCCAAAAAACCACTTTGCTAATGTAACAGGCCGCCATGGTTATGGTCCTCGCTTGCCTTTATTGGTGATCTCTCCTTACGCCAAACAAAACTTTGTTGATCATAGTGTGACGGATCAAAGCTCGATTATGCGCTTTATCGAAGACAACTGGAGATTGGGCCGAGCAGGTCATTCTATGGACGCTCATTCGGGTACCTTGGATCACATGTTGCACTTTGGTCATGGTCACAGAGCCCACTCTCTGATGCTTAACCCTAAAACAGGTGAAGTAGTCTCTTCTTAAAATAAGTATTGTCTCAAGGAGGAGTTGAACGGACGAAACGAGTCATACACTCGTTTCGTTTTTTTGTTGATAAGACGATTTAACGGTTTTACTGGGTTAAATTGTGAGGGTGACCATGAGGATGACTCAAAAAGCGCGTCTAGGGCGTTGGCTAGACAAAGGCCTAGTTCGGCTTGGCCGTCGCAGTCTTTACTGGCAAGTGTTTATGCTGATTGGGCTAGTTTGTTTGCTTGTCCTCCCCTTGTTTGGAGCCGTTCCCCAATATCACTGGCAAACGCCGTGGAATAATGGTCAGCTTTTTAGTGAATGGGTGTTGTGGGCGATATGGTATCCGGGCACGTTATTGTCGGTATTGCTGGTGGGGCGTTTGTGGTGTGGCATCTTGTGTCCACTGGGCGCCATGAGTGAGTGGTTCAGCCATATTGGTGCCCGCTTTCCCATCCCTCGTTTTATCAAGCATCCAATGACGACCGCCATGAGCTTTATTTGGGTAACGATTTGGGCGCAAACCTTAGATGTTCGCGACGATTTACGGGCTGCTCTGTTGCTGTTTGCACTTATTTTTGCGCTGGCAGTCGGATGCGGCTTGTTATTTGGCAGTGAACACAAACAAGGTCGGCGTGTTTGGTGTCGCCACTTGTGCCCTATTGGTTCCATTCTTGGGGTATTTTCCCGCTTAGGAGTGGTCAATCTGGTTCGTAAACATGCAAAGGATCAGACTCCTCGCATCAGCGAAGGGTATCGTGATAACGGCTTATGTCCGACCAGTATTGATCTGGCGACCAAACAAACCGCTCGTCACTGTATTAAGTGTGCTCGATGTGTGAACCCAGAATCTAAAGGCGGCTTGACCGTCCAGATACGTCCGCTTGGTACAGAAATCATTGAGATTGATCGTCACGCCCCTTGCTTGTCTGAACTTTGGTTTATTTGGCTTGCGCCAGGGTTGGCGGTGGCCGGATTTGTATGGGCTCAGACCCCGCTGTATGTGTCTTTTCGACAAGCTCTGGGCCAATTTGCCCTATCTCAGCACTGGTATGGCTGGTTGCAAGCTGGGCCTAGCTGGTTAATGAATCAAAATGCGGCCTTGAATCAGCATTACCTGTGGCTCGACTTCTTTTCGATCAGCGGATTCATGTTGGGCTTTGCGCTTTTATTGGCAGTGCCTTTGCTATTGTGCTCTTGGCTGGCCAGTTATGCTTTTCATGCTAACCAGATTCGCCGGAGCCAGCGCATGGCGGCCTTTGGCTATCAGTTTGCGCCGATGGCGATGTTATGTATTTTGCTCGGCCTAGGCAGTACGTTATTCGCCACTCTAAAACAGGCGGTTGGCAATGATGTGATGTTTTTGGAGCTGGGATTGTTGGTCATGGCGCTGCTGTTCAATGGGGTGAGCGCATGGCGCTGGACAGCGGCTCAGGATGTTAGTTTGGCGCGCCGAATACTATTAAACGGTTTGCTCTTGATCGGGTGTACATTACTGTCTGTTGCCACCCTTTGGAGTATTTTTCCAACTTTACTGTTTCATTAAATGGATCAGATTATGCGATATATTGTGTTTTGTGGGTTATTGAGTGTGTGTCTGATAAGTGTCACGGCACAGGCTGAAGAGGTGGTGAATACGACGCTGGCTTCAATGGATAAAGATGGAATGAATCTTTCCAGTGGCGTGCGTTTAGAAGGCAAGAAACTGGTTTTGTGGAGCCGTTCTAAGGCCAATGCGTATAATCCCAATGGGTATATTACCAACGATTTTATCCCTTTTTGTAAGGTGACGTTTGAGGTGAAGAAGGTGGGAACCTCTTGGCACCAATCTTTCATTGCGCCGATGCGTCTCACACAAACTGGCCCTGAGTATGGTCAAGCCACTGTACTGGATGGGGCGGGGCAATATCGGTGGACGGTGCATTATCAATCTCCTAGGGCAAATGGTTTTTATCGTCATATCGATAAAGCAACCGGTGTAGCGCCTTGGTGGAAACCATTTGATTTAACTTACTCCTTCTCTCTGGATTCACAGGGTAAGATACATAAAGGAGCAACGTCATGATGCGATATTGTTTGCTGGCTTTGTGCCTTTGTTTAAGTGTGCGAGTGTGGGCATTGGATGTGGTCTTCGGCCCCGATGTCGGTATCAATGGTATGAAAGTGGGAGCCAGCTATATCCAAGGGATTATCATGTCGCCGAAAATGGCGGGTTCTCCCAAGCACGCCGACATACACTTGGAAACCGATGTACATGCTCTACCAGGTAATCCACAGGGTTTTCCGGCAACAGATTGGATTCCTGGGCTAAAGATTCATTTTATTCTGACTAAAGCCAATAGTAACTGGCATTATGAAGCGGATTATTTGCCCATGGTGGCGCAAGGTGGCACCCATTATGGCCGTAATATAAAGCTGGATGGACCTGGGCACTACTTTGTGACAAACGAATACTCCCCACCGCCAGCTAATGGGTTGTTCCTCGCTAAGAACGCAGGGCCCGGCGTGTTTCCTTGGTGGAAACCGTTTGTACGTCATTATCAATTCGACTTTTTTGGAACAGGAAAAAACGGTGGCTATTAGACATATTTTCTCCTTATCAATCGGTTTATTGAGTGCCATTGCACACAGTGCACCGATTCAACAGGTGCCAACTACCCCAGTGAAACACGTTGTTGTGGTAATGCTTCAGGATGAAAGTTTTGATCGCTATTTTGGACGCTATCCCATTGCGGAAAACAAACCAGGTGAAGTGGCGTTTCATGCAAAGGCGGATACGCCAAAAGTGGCGGGTTTTACGAAACAAGTTATGACGCAGAACCCTAACTTGACCAACCCTTTTCGCTTAGCGCCTGCAGAGCCGACCTGTGATTTAGGATATGGGCCTTTGGCGCAAAAAGCTTCTTACAACCATGGTCAAAATAACATGTTTATTTGGTTGGACAGTGAAGCGCCAAGTAACAGTATCAATGATGATGGTTGTTTCCCGCAATCTGTTATGGGCTATTACGATGGTAATACGGTTCACGCCTTGTGGGAGTATGCTCAGCACTACGCCTTAGCTGATCATTTTTTTGCCAGTGATTATTCCTCGACGGCTTCGGGTCTGATTAATGAAATCGCCGGAGGAACCAAAGGCGTCTTACCGAAAAGAGTTCCGGGAGTGGACTATCATGATGATCTGATCGGTAATAATTACCCTCTCTATGATGATGGCAGTTCAGGGCGAGATTTGGTGCATTTGACGCGAGCCAACATTGGCGACTTACTGAATCAACATAAGGTGAGCTGGGGCGCGTTTGTGGGAGGCTTTGCGCCAACGTCTCATGTATCAGGCCGTGCGGTGATGGCTTCTCGCTCTTTGAATCAGCAAGGTTCTATTGAGCCAGACTACATACCCAGTAATGAACCCTTTCAATATTTTAAATCAACGGCCAACCCTCACCATTTGCCACCGTTATCCGATAAGACGATTGGCTTGAGTGACCAAGCAAATCATCAATATGACTTGTCTTTATTTTGGACGGCACTTCGCAACCAGCGGTTGCCTGCAGTGAGTTTTGTCATCCCCAAAACGGGTCAAAATGGTCATGTAGGCAGTTCGTCGCCTTTGGATGAACAAACCTTCCTACAAACCCTCATGAGCCGATTACAGAAGAGTCCTCAATGGGCAAATACAGCGGTGATGTTGGTTTGGAATAATTCAGATGGTTGGTATGATCACATTACGCCTCCGCAAGCACCCAAAGGTATGATCGGCTTGGGTTACGGGCCACGCTTACCCTTTTTAATCGTGTCTCCTTTGGCAAAACATAACTATGTGGAGCATAAGATGTTGGATCAAGGGTCGGTACTGCGCTTTATTGAAGACAACTGGCAACTAGGGCGTCTTGGCAAGCACACGGCTGACCGTTTCGCCCACTCGCTTGATGATATGTTCGCTTTCCATCAGCAAAAGACAACGTCTTAGGCAGAAGGCAGCAAAACAAAAACTTTTGAAAAGCAGGGCGCAAACCTTTGGTGTGCGCCCTTTTATATGGCATTACTTGATGGGGCTTACTTTGTCACTTTACAGGCTGGATAAGCTTTCTTTGTTTTGAATGTCAGTGATGTCCATAGGTTGGGCAATACAAGGCCAAAGATCACTACAACCATGCCAATCACTTGCAACAATGTGACAGGTTGACCAAATAGGAACGACACCAGGACGGCAAACACGGGGACAAAGTTGAAAAATAATGAAGCCTTCGCTGAGCCTAACTGCTTCACACCGTTGATCCATAATAGATAGCCCGCTACTGTGGCGAACATGCCAATGTACATGACCCCATAAAAAACACTGCTGGAACTGTGAATGACTTCATGCCATGGATGGATATTGGGAGAAAAAAGACAAACCAAACCAATGACACTGGCGCCAGAGATCATACCAACCAGAGTATAAGGGATTAACGGCATCCATTTGCTGATCCCTTGTGTGAAAAACGTATATAGACTCCAGGCTAACATACCGCAAAAAATCAATTTATCCCCATAGTTGATCTGTAGGCCAAGCAGGAGCGACAAATGGCCATTGGTGATGACTAACAGTACCCCCAATAAGCTGATGGCAAGGCTAATAAATTGGCCCATACTAGGGATAGTTCGATGGAACAAGGAGGCAATAAGCGACGTAAAGAGAGGGCTTAACGCCATGATTAGAGCGCCATCGGTGGAAGAGGTATAGGTTAGCCCCGAAAATAACGCCAAGTTTAACCCTCCAACACCGATGATGCTGACAATGACAACGTAGAGCCATTGTTGCGTGGCCAAATGTTTCGGCCAAGCAATCCGTGCGACCTTGACATAAATGAGAAGACAAAGGGCTGCGATGACAAAACGCCATAGCACCATGGAGTAGGCATGGACTTCTGTCAGAATGTGTTTACCGACTGGAAAACTGCTTCCCCAAAAAAAAGTACAGAGAATAAGCAGTAAAACGGCTCTAGTATATGAAGGTAGTGTCATGATTTTTCTCTAGTAAAATGAGGGAATACTCGTTAGTGTATAGATTCTAAAACTGAAAACCATAAGCAAAATGAAGAACTAATATTCCAAAAATGAAACTTAATTATTCGCTCGACGATCTACGATGTTTTTGTGCGGTTGCCCAATACGGCAGCTTTAAAGCCGCCGCCCTTGCGTTAGACATACCACTTTCTACGTTAAGCCGTCGTATCTCTAAATTAGAGCAAGATCTGTCGATACGTTTGCTGAACCGAGATGCCCATAAAGTGACCTTGACGCAGACAGGGCAGAAGTACTTTGCACGTTCCCATGGTTTATTTGAGTCGTTGGTTGAGGTGGCGAGCGATCTTCATAAGGACAAGCATGAAGCCAGAGGGCGAATCCGTATTGCCGGTCCTATAAATGTGATGGCTGAGCTATTAAGTGACCAGATCAGTGGTTTTATGCGGGATTACCCAGATATCCAGTTGGAGATGAAGCTATCTAATTATTTGATTGATATCGAAGCAGAAGGAATTGATGTTGCCTTTCGTGTTGGCGACGTTAATGAGGATAATTGGATTGCCAAATCGCTGACAGACATCCAATTTATCGTCTGTGCAAGCCCCTCGTTGGATACGTCGAAAATAACCAAACCCGCTCAGCTCGCCGATTATCCGATTGTCTTATGCTACCCAATGAGGCAGTGGGAATTGGTATGTAAAAAGAACCATGCCCATTACAACTTTGCGCCAGGGAGTAATGTGCGTTTCGAAACCGATGACTTGCGCGCTTTGTTCCCAGTGGTTCAATCAGGGTTAGGAATTGGTTATATACCTGACTACAGTGCTAAGCCAATGATCAAATCAGGGCTTCTGGTGCAATTATTACCGAATTGGGGCAGTCAACCCAGACGTCTAAGCATGCTCTATCGAGATAGAAAGAACATGCCTTTAAGGGTGCGATTATTCATTAATTATATTTCCTCTGTCTTCAGCGAGTCCGCTTTAGGCGAACTGAATGCCTAAAGCGAGTGTGAGCCAGACAAAGGTGTTTTAAAAAGAGTAGAGCAAGGTTACAGAGGTTTCGGTATCCGTATGTTCTTTGCCTGTGGGCACGGTAGATGAGTATTCCGCACTGTAAGATAGCTTCATCGCTAAGTCGTTACGAATATTGGCTTGTAGTGAAGAGACAGATTTCGATATAGAGGAGCCATCTTTTGTACCAATACTGGAATCCAATGTCTGGATGAACACCGCGCTCGCCGATAGCTGCTTTTGGCCTGTTAAGGCAAAGCGAATAATGGGCGTCTGAGCCGCGCCAATGTCCGTTGTGGTGGCCCCTTCGGCTAATTTATTGTAACGATAACCCACACCAGCGGAGGCTTCTAGATAGGAGCCATCTTGTGTTTGCCAAAAACGATCGCCATAACCGGTTGCAACATTGCTTTGGAAGTCGTACCCAGAAAATAAGTCCTTTTTGTAATCTCCCCGAATGTACCAAAACTCTGAATCATTAAATTTGTAGTTACCCTCGATTGAACCATTATAATTTTCCGCCGTTTTCTGATCATCTGAGCGGGTATACTGAGAGGCTAATGAGTAATTGTTACGCCAATGAAGCAGGTCCTGAGTGGCATTGATTTTTGTATTAAAGTTTGTGCTGTTGGTATTCCCTGAGTCCATCAGAAAACCAAGTTCCACACTGGTTTTCCAAGGCTCTGTTTTAGGGGGAGCGCTTGATGTGTTGTCCGTATCGGCCGCAAAAACCAAGGGAGCGCTGAGCAAAGCGAGAGTTAAAAGTGAGTGTTTTAAAGGCATAGATCTGTCCCTAATAGTCTACTTATGTCTTAAAAAGAGTATAAAAAAGTAATGGATGTTTCCGTGTTGGTATGCGCTTTGTCGACTGGGACTTGCGAATCATAGGTCACACGATAAGACATCTTCATTGCGATATCGCTGATGATATCGGTTTGTAATGAGGTAACGGATTCGATTTCATTGCTGCCATATTCCATATCAATTTGTGTACTCAGATTTTGTTTGAATGTGGTGGTGTCCGAGACATACTTTTCCAGCTTGGCCGAAAAATTAGTCGTCAAACCATTATCAAAGTCGCTGCTGTTTGCTTGCGGCTTTATCAGTTGTTCACGTTGATAGCCGATCCCCGCCGACGCTTCGAAATAAGAACCATCTGCGCCTTGCCATAGCCGATTTCCATAGCCCGTCGAGACACTACTTTTATAGCGATAACCAGAAAAACGGTCTTTTTCGGCTTCTCCTTTTACAAATAAGAATTCATTATTAGTAAACTTATAATCGCTTTGTATGGAGCCTCGGTACTGTTCTGCTGTGGTCGAATCGTTGGCCGTTGCGTAGTTAGACTGGAAAATATAAGTGTTTCGCCAATACGTGAGGTTTTGGACAAGGTTAAGCTTGCCATTGAAGCCACTGATATTGGTATTTCCGGTCGTTTTTCTTACCCCAAACTCGACTGAGCCTTGCCATAATCCCGTTTCATTAGACGAATAATCACCGTCATCTTGTGCATTGACGTTGGGCACCGCAAGCAAGACTAGAGTCAACAAACTGCATGTTATTTTTGGATAAAACTTTTTCATTGTCGCCGAGTCCTAACACACGATTTGTTTCACAGCAGTGACTCTGTCTCCTTTAATTAATAATCTAACGGTTAAACTAACGCTAACATATATCCAGCGGTGATTTGGTTATCTAAACGAAAACTTACGTCTTTTACTCAAGTTTTCATATTCGCCTTTTAAACTAGTTTAAAACTTGACGTTGTTGACAAGAGAAAACACTTTTTTGTCTATTTATATAACCTTTTATATAATTAGAATGAGGGGGTTGCATAAATTATAGTCAATAAAATACTAATGTTGAGAAGTGTTGAGTGAGTGATGGGTTTTTTGCTTAAATGGATCTCATCCGGAATTAAAACAACAGCTTAGGTATTTTCAGAGAATGAAAAAAACAGGAAAATACTGGCTGAAAAATACCTTGGCAACCATAATTTTTCGGATTGAAATCTCTTTATACTTTCACTATGGAGTTAGAAACATCGATCTGAAAGGCGCTTCGCCAATTAGTAAGGTGCTTTACGATGATAACATTCATGTTATTAATAATTACCTCTTGGAGTTCATACTTTTTTTCACAGAGGCAGGGGAAACAAATTAAAAACCAATGACAACCCCCACCACCTTATGGAAGCCGATTATTACCAATGAGAGTTTGGTCTGGGCCTTTGCCACCGAGATCGTTTTGGGGATCTTTGGTGGCCCGTATCAAACGTTTATTAAGTTAACGGCAGATTAAACTCTGGCGGTGGCTAATTGGAAATCTGGTTTTATCTCAGTAATTTTCTTCACCAAAATATTCAACAAAACTCCATACATAGGCACGAATAGCCCTAAACTAATAATGAGTTTGAAGCCGTAATCCGCTAGCGCTATTTCAGGCCAATGTTGCGCCATAAAGGCATTTGGACTCATGTAAAAAGCGATGCCAAAGAAGGCAAGAGTGTCTAAACCATTACCAAAGAGTGTCGATGCCGTTGGTGCAATCCACCATTGTTTCATTTGGCGTAAACGATTAAAGACCTGTACATCGAGTATTTGCCCAAGCAAATAAGCCATTAAACTGGCGATAGCTATGCGGGCAACAAACCAACTTAAAGTGGTGAGGGAGGCCAAGCCTTGAAATTGACCTTGGGCAAACAAAACCGATAGCACATAGGAAATGATCAGGGACGGAATCATTACTAAAAATATTGTTTTGCGTGCTAAAGGTGCCCCTAAAATACGTACCGTTAAGTCTGTCGCCAAGAAAATAAATGGAAAGGTAAACGCCCCCCAGGTGGTATGGATCCCCCAAATGGTGAAGGGGATTTGAACCAAGTAATTACTCGATGCAATGATAAGTATATGAAATGCTACTAAGTAGCGCAGTGCTTTGGTTTGTTGTGCTGCTGTGAAAGTGCTCATATCAGACCTTTTTTTTAAATTCGTTTAGCGTCAGTTTGGGGTGAGGGAACCCAAATCAAAAGTGTCCTATTACCTATTACAGGTTAGGCGGACAGTATTATATTTTCTATGTGCCGCGTCACATAGAAGCATGTGACGTGGGGGTGAGATTATACATTAAACATCTGGTTAAAAAAGAGGCAATGAGATTTTTTTGTTAATGCTAACGCCATTTAATAATAACGCAGAGAAAGTGAAACGAATGGCTTTTCACTTGATATCGACAGGTTTATCGTTATCCATACCATTGGAGATAACCTCTAATGGAAGATAAGGAGACAGTCATGACAAGTAAAAAAATATTAATGATTACTGGTGATTTCACAGAAGATTATGAAACCATGGTGCCGTTTCAGACCCTACAGGCTGTAGGTCATACTGTGCATGCTGTATGTCCAGATAAAAAAAGTGGCGAGACGGTAAAGACTGCCATTCACGATTTTGAAGGGGATCAAACCTACACCGAAAAACCGGGTCACCATTTTGCTTTGAATGCTGATTTCGATGCTATTCAAGTGGAAAGCTACGACGCGTTGGTCATTCCTGCGGTCGAGCACCGGAATATTTACGGCTAAATCCAGCGGTGTTGGACATGGTTCGTCACTTCTTCACTGCCAATAAACCCGTTGCTGCCGTTTGTCATGGTGCGCAAATTTTGAGTGCTGCGGGAGTATTGAAAGACAAAAAATGTTCAGCTTATCCAGCCTGTCGCCCCGAAGTTGAGCAAGCAGGTGGTGAATACGCCGATATTCCCGTGGATCAAGCGGTCACCAGTGGCAATCTTGTCACGGCACCTGCGTGGCCTGCTCATCCGGCTTGGTTGGCGCAATTTATGGCGTTATTGAACTAGTTTGCTAGAGCGAATGAACTATTGTTATTAAAGATAAATGGGAAGCTGAGATTGGCTTCCCATTTTTGTTTTGACTGCTTGCAAAGAGCTTGAGAAAAATCATTTCGTCATAAATCGGTAGCCTTGGCGGGAGATGCCATTATGGTAAACCCAGCCAAAGAGAATAATCAGTAAGCATCCAGACAGCACTGGTGTGAGCAAAAATCCCCAAGGCGCATGGATCGATAAGACTAACAACGGATTGGCCCCGGCTGGTGGATGCAATGTATTGGTTAACATCATCAAAGACACGCCGAGCCCAACACTGACCGCCATACTCATGGGCGTCACGCCCCAAAAATGCAGTGTGATTAAACCAATCAGAGTTGTTATAAGATAACCACCGATAATGTTTTTAGGTTGAGCCAACGGGCTTTTCGGCAGTGCGAATAAAATCACCATAGTCGCTCCAAATGGTGCCATGATACCAAGGTAGTTTGGCATCAACTGAGCGCCTGTGGAAATCGTTAGGATACACAACATAGCGCCTACTCCCGCAAGCCCAATGGTGAATAGACGTGACTGATAAAAACGTTTCAAAAAAGTAGTTGTCATGCTGTAGCTCGCTGTTTGTCTGGGTTAAATGGTAGACCGATTTGTCTCTTTTTAGAATAGACAGATTGGTCTACTTGTGTCAATATGGTCATCAATAAAAAGTAATTTCTATAAATGGTCTCTAAAAAAGTAGCTTTCTAGAAGCGGAGCATGGCATGTCGAAACCCGATTTATTGATACACACCGCGTTCGAGCTTTTTTATAAACATGGCATTCACGCGGTGGGGATTAATCGCATTCTGTCGGAAACCGGTGTAGCGAAAAAAACCCTCTATCATCATTTTTCAAGTAAAGACGCATTGGTAGAAGCGGTATTGGTCTATCGAGATCAGATTTTCACTGATTGGCTCACATCGCGAATGATGCAAGCTGGGGAAGGTAATGCTGCTATTTTGGCCTTGTTTGATGCGTTAGATGATTGGTTTCACGATAAAGTGGCCGAGCTATCGCCTTTTAAGGGCTGTTTTTTTGTCAAAGCCAATGGGGAGTTTTCGGATCATGCCGTCAACACGATTTGCCAAAAGCATAAGCAAAATCTGACGACTTTTATTCAAGCCAATGTGCCTAGACGGTCTGCAGAATTGGCACAAAGTATCAGTTTGTTAAAAGAAGGGGCGATTGCTCAGGCCTATGTAGCAGGTGACCTTGAGGCGGCTAAGAGGGCAAAACTAATGGCTGCTTCCCTCTTAGCCTAATTGGATAATCTGTACCCATTGAGTCGAAGAAGCGACTAGTTATCGTCTTGATCTGACCGGTTCATGCGAGCAAGTCGAGCTTGTTCTTCGGCAAAAGCTTCTTTGATCTCTAACAACACTGAGTCCACATCCGCTTCACTTTCAGGCTCAACAAAGAGTCCTGTTAGCTCAGTATCGGGTGTTAATTTGCCCTCCTCGTAAATGGCCCAAATTTCTTTTGCGTATTGAGTTTCTAGCAGTTCGGGGGCAAACATTGCGTAATAGTTACGCATATTGTTAACATCCCGTTCTAGCATCCATTCGGCATGATTGTTTGCCACAGCGTCAACGGCTTGCGGCAGATCAATAATCACAGGACCATCCTCATCAACCAGAACATTGAATTCAGATAAATCGCCATGGACCAAACCTGCGCATAACATTCTGACAATATCGCGAATGATGACCTGAAAATCTTCTCTGGCCTGCTCTGCCGACATGGTTACGTCATTAAGGCGCGGAGCGACACCTCCGTCTTCGTCGGTAATGAGCTCCATTAGCAACACACCATCAAAGCAACCATAAGGCTGAGGGACTCGCACGCCTGCTTCTGCCAACTTGTAGAGAGCATCTACTTCGGCATTGTGCCAGAGGCTTTCCTGTTCTTCTCGGCCATATTTAGAACCTTTTTCCATGGCGCGAGCACGTCGAGTATTGCGCACCTTTCGCCCTTCACGATATTGCACTGCTTGTTTAAAACTGCGCTTACCTGCGTCTTTATAGACCTTTGCACAGCGAATATCTGAGCCACAGCGAACCACATACACGGTTGCCTCTTTGCCGCTCATTAATTGACTCAGTACTTCGTCAATCAAACCATCTTCAATAAGTGGTTGGATTCTTTTCGGGATTTTCATGCTGCTCCTTATGCAGGGATTAGCGTAGAGAAGAAATAACAGAAACGAAACATCGTTCTAAACACTTCGTTTAGCATATTCCTTTTTAATCAATTCTTCGATGGTATCATTGATTTTAAGGCCTTTTTCTTTCGCAATCACGTCAAGTTGTTGTTTTGTGCTCAACGTCATACTAATACTATAAGGTTTTTTTCCATTAGTTTTTTCGCGAAATTTCTTTTGGCTCCAGGCTTTTTTCATTTTATCGACCAGTAAGGCCTTTCTATCAGGGTTATCGGCTAAGTCAAAGGTGGCAATAATCGCCCTATACAATTGCTGATCGTCGATAGGTTCCCATGCTTTTTTTAATGGGCGTTGAGTAATATTTTCAAGGTATTTCCATGCCCATTTCCATTGAAGGAGATTCTCTTCTTCGAGCCAGTCGACAACACTCTTATCCAGCAAGACGGTTTGCCATTGCTCTCTTAAAAGACCAATTAAGGCTTGTTGTTGTTCGGGCTCCGCCTCGGAGTAGTGAAAAGCCGCCATGATATCAGCGAAGCGTTCGGAGTGCGTGTTGCGTTCGGTTTTAAAAGGGTAGGGAGACAGTAGCGTAAAGTGGGCTTCTTCCTCTTCATTAAGAAAGACAAGAGTGCTGGGGGCTGACTCTGTTTGACGTTTTAAAAAATGCCACATCCATATCATCATGCGGTCATTTCTTTTGTCCACCCATTTGAAGTCACCGGATGACACTTGGGTCGCTTCAAAAGCGGCCTGCATTTGATAGATCACATCTTTAGGAGCACGATTTTTACGGATCAATAATTGAATTTCTTCATTGATCCTTTCCATGCGCTCTTCTTTCGAGCTTGCTCGCAAGTTTCGTAACGAGACACTTTTAGCATGGCTCGTCAAATACTGAATATAAAACTCACACTCTCGGTCCGATGCCGCTTCAAGCGACCCTGTGTTATCTCCAATCAACATCATCTTAAATTTCCTATTAAAACGCACATTATTGGCATAAAACTACTGTGTAGTATTTTTCGTAAATTTAACGTGTATTTTCGTAATTTGTCCATAAATTGTTAGTTTTTTGTCAGTAATAATTTACATTTTTTTCTGATGTTATTTTTGTTCGAAAATAGGTTTTTCTTAAAAAACTTTACAAAACAAATAAATAGGCATTTTTTTGTTGTTATGGGAGTTGCTGTTCAATTTTTGGAATGTTGTGATCTTTTGGTGAGAGACTTGGTAAGTAGCCAAATGGCTCGCTAAATAGGGATGGAGTTAAGGAAAGAGCTGTTGATTAACAGGATTCGCAAATGGCTTATCTCAATTTGTTTTCTTAAGTTGGGGTGGTTTTTGCATTAGAATCTGCTCACCAAGAAGTACTCTTTGAGAGGCTTCATTTATTTATTTGCTTATAAGGTCAGTGCTGTGCAACTCACTTCAAAATTACCTTCTGTGGGGACGACGATTTTTACGACAATGTCTGCTCTTGCTGCGGAAAAAGGCGCCATTAATCTCTCGCAAGGCTTTCCTGATTTTAGGCCTGACGCTCGATTACTTGAGGCAGCCTCGAATGCGCTACTCAACGGTAGCAATCAGTATTCACCCATGACAGGTTTACTGGATCTACGCGAAGCGATTGCTCAGTTGATTCATCGTCATTATCAGCGCACGGTGGATCCACTGGACGACATTACTGTGACCAGCGGTGCCTCAGAAGCCATTTTCGATGCCATTGCCGCCCTAGTCCAGGTGGGTGATGAGGTGATTTTGTTTGATCCTGCTTACGATTTATATGAGCCTGCGGTGACGTTAGCGGGTGGTGTGTGTCGTCGGGCCGTTTTAACTGCACCGGATTTTCGACCTGACTGGCAAGCAGTGGGGGAATTGATAACAGATAAAACACGTATGGTGTTGATCAATACGCCCCATAATCCAACAGGGAGTTGCTGGCGAGATGAGGATCTAGAGTCGCTTTGGCAAACCATTAAAGACCATAATATTATGGTTTTATCAGATGAGGTGTACGAGTTTATTCATTTTATCGAAAGTGCAGTCAGTGTTCATAAGCACGAGGGACTACGCCAGCGTAGCCTTGTCGTCTCGTCTTTTGGCAAAAGCTTTCATCTCACTGGTTGGAAGGTAGGATATGTTGTTGCACCAAAAGCGCTCAGTACAGAGCTGCGCAAAGTTCACCAGTATGTGACATTTTGCACGACTACCCCTCTGCAGAAAGCACTAAGTGATTACCTTATCCAGGCGCCAGAAGCCTGCGACTCATTAGCGGCTTTTTATCGCAGTAAACGTGATTTGTTGAGGAATGGGTTAAAAGACAGCCGCTTTACCTTATTACCTTGTGAAGGCACGTATTTTCAATTATTGGATTACAGCGCCATCAGTGATGAAGACGATGTGGCCTTTTGCAAGCGATTGATCGATGAAGTAGGAGTGGCCGCGATTCCCGTTAGCGTGTTTTACCAAACACCACCGGTTGGTCAACGCTTAATTCGTCTGTGTTTTGCTAAAGAGGACATCACCTTGAAAGATGCGACGGAGCGCTTGAGTCGCATTTGATGTTTTTCTGTTCGGTTATGGGGTTTAATTTATTTTCTGATTTTTAAGATAAGGAAAAAGACATGGTTCGATCTACCTGGCAATCCACTCGACGGCATGCAATGGTGATGATGTCCCTATTGGCATTAGCTAATATCGCGGCATGGGGCTGGGCATTCTATGTGTTTCATGGGCATGTAGCATTAATGGGCACTGCCTTGTTGGCTTGGACCTACGGCCTGCGCCATGCGGTGGATGCGGATCATATTGCGGCCATCGATAACGTGACCCGTAAACTGATGCAGCAAGAAAAAAAGCCCATTGCCGTGGGGGCGTTTTTTTCCTTGGGCCACTCGACGATTGTGATATTCGCCTCGTTAGCCATTGCTCTGGCCACCAGCCACTTAATGGAAAAAGGTGAATGGTTTCAGCATGTGGGCGGTTTGATTGGGACCAGTGTCTCGGCCTTGTTTTTGCTGGCATTGGCGTTAGTGAATTTGTACATTTTGCGTGATGTATATCGACGTTTTCATGGAATTAAACAGGGCCATCTTCATGCCACCAAAAGCGACGACTTAATGGTCTCTGGTGGTTTAATGAGTCGCTTGTATCGTCGTTTATTTGGTTTGATTGAGCAAAGCTGGCAGATGTATTTCGTTGGTTTCTTATTTGGTCTTGGGTTTGATACGGCGACCGAAGTCGGCTTATTGGGCATTTCGGCAGCGGGGTCATCCAGTGGCTTGTCAGCCTGGTCGATCATGGTATTCCCTGCTCTATTTACTGCGGCAATGGCCTTTGTTGACTCTCTGGATAATTTGCTGATGGTGAAAGCCTATGGTTGGGCCTTCGAAAAACCATTACGTAAGCTCTATTACAATATGACGATTACCGCGACCTCTGTGGTGGTGGCCTTGTTTATTGGTGGCTTAGAAGCCCTTGGGTTGATCGGCGATCAGCTGAATTTAAGTGGTGTCTTCTGGAGTGGCGTCGAGGCCATCAATGATAATTTAGGAGACGCGGGCTTTGCGGTTATCGCGATTATGTTAGTGTGTTGGCTGGTTTCTTTAGTGAATTATCGTCTGCGTGGCTACGATAAAGTAGACCTTGCTGCGAAATCCTAACGACGACGCGGCTTGGCCTTTTTATTTTTCTTTATATCAATGCCCAGGGCTTTGGCTCTTAGTTCTTTTTTGGAAGGCTCTCGTCGCTTTTGAGTGTGGGCCGGTTTGTTTAAATCCGGCTCAAAGCCTGGGAACCACTGGGGCACAAAATGCTCCCCGACTAGCTTCTCTATGTCGGTGAGCAAATAGTTTTCTTTTTCTGATACCAGGGAAATGGCTAAGCCTGTTAATCCCGCTCGTCCCGTTCTACCTATACGGTGGATGTAATCTTCCGCATGGTAAGGCAATTCGTGGTTCACTACATATTGAAGCTGTTCAATATCCAAGCCACGAGCCGCCACATCAGTGGCCACCAATGCGCGCACTTTTCCTTCTTTAAATTCTGCCAAGATGCGATCACGTGCCCCTTGGGATTTATCTCCATGGATGGATTGAGTGGCGATGCCATCTTTGCCCATTTCTTTCGCCAGTTCATCCGCTCCTTGTTTTGTACGGGTGAAAATCAGTACCTGTTGCCAGTTTTTGGAACCAATTAGGTAAGATAAAAGCGCGCTTTTACGATCATTATCCACGGCATAGATGGTTTGTTCCACTTGGGTTGCCGTGGTGTTACGGCTGTTTACTTCGATCAATTCTGGGTCTTTTAATAAGGTTTTGCTCAGGGCAAAAATCTCGTCATTAAAGGTGGCGGAAAAGAAGAGTGTTTGGCGTTCACTGGGAAGCTTTTTCAAAATGCGCTGAATATCGATGATAAAACCCATGTCCAGCATGCGATCTGCCTCGTCCAATACCAAGGTTTGTAAGCCACTTAAATCGATCAAGTTTTTCATAATCAATTCCAGCAAACGCCCTGGTGTGGCCACCAGCACATCACACCCTCGGCGCAGGGCATCGAGCTGTGGATTGATGCTGGCACCACCATAAACGACAACCGATTGCACGGGCAAACCTTGGCTGTAATTGATAAAACTGGCATGGACTTGCTGCGCTAACTCACGAGTAGGCGTAAGCGCTAAGACTTGAATAACCGTTGAATCGGTCGGGTCGGATAATTTTTGCGTCAATAAACGGTGTAGCAATGGTAAGGCAAACGCGGCCGTTTTTCCCGTGCCCGTTTGCGCGCCAGCCATGACATCCCGTTGAGCAAGAATCGCCGGAATGGCCGCGGTTTGGATCGGTGTGGGGGCCTCGTAACCCAGTTCACTGACTCGGTTAACAATATCTTGGTGAAGTCCTAGCGACGCAAAGCTCATGTGGAGGTCTCTTTTCATACAAGGGGTGTTATTAAGGGAATGGCTATCAGGGAGTTGCATAGAGAGCAGTGTAGCATTTTCGCAAGATATTGGCTTGTATTGAGATAAGTATCACAGAGTCGGCTATAGCTCATAAATACGAGCCATAGCCGATGGGGATCTATTTAGCTGCTAAGCCTAAGTGAGTTGAGGTATTGTCTTGTAGTAATGCGTTTTCTTTCATATTGAGTAGGATCTGATCAGTCAATTTATAACCCAATAAAAAGATGACCAGTCCAATCGCTGCGCCAATGGCATTGCCGAGATTGAGCACGTCCCACATGCCTTGGGTAACTTCTGGGGGTTGTTTGACGACGACGCCTGCGGTGGATTGCACAAAGCCCACCATGGCTAAATAGCCCATGGCCATGGCACCACCTAAAGCCGTAGACGCTTTATTAGCAAAGGTTTGCGTCGCAAAGGCGACGGCCTCAAGGCGTTGTCCTGATTGCAAATGGCTGTACTCGATGCAATCGGCAATAAAAATACTGGGCATAATTAGAATCACGCCTAAGGCGATGGCTTTGATCATGGTGAGCGCTACGAAGAACTCAATGTGTTCATAGCCGACGAACCAAGTGATGATTGATAACACCGCCATCGCCACAGCCGCCCATGCAAAGGTGGCGATTTTTCCTATCTTTCGAATGCCAAAGGGGACAAGCGGAGAGGCCAGCATCGCGGGTCCTATCATCGCAAATAGAAATAAGCTGGACAGGGTGGCGTCGTTAAAGACATCACGGGCAACGTATGGCATTAAGGTAAACGCAAAATTGGAGCCAGAGATAAACACAAAAGCGAGAATAAACAGCAACAAGTATCGGTTATTCGCCACAGCACTGACGATTTGTTTGAGTGTCGGTATTTGTTGCTCGACCACATGACGCTCTTTCACTGTGCGAATGGTTAGCATCAGCACCATGGCGAGTAGGCACATGATGACGGCGGCCATCGTCCATTCCCCACCCAATTTATCGACTAAGAGTGGCGCGCCGACCATGGCTATCACCATGCCGACAAAGCCACCAAAGCGAACAAAGGAATAGATGATGTTGCGCTCTTCTTTGTTCTTTGTCATCACAGAGCCCAGCGCGTAAGAGGGGGCGTCTGAAATGGTATATAACATGCCCCAACCCACGTAGGTGACGAAAGCGTAGGTAATTCGCATCCACATTGGCAATTGAGCGATCTCGTCACCAAAGGCAAAAATAAGCACCGTCGCTAATGGCACCGCCCATGCAATGGCATTGATCCAAGGCTTGAACTTTCCTCCTTTAAAACGGCTACGCTCCACCAGCACTGAGAGCATGGGGTCATTGATGGTGTCCCATACTCTGGCAATCAGGAAGATGATGCCAACCACACCTGCGGATAAACCTAAGACGGAGGTGTAGTAAATGCTGATGAAAATGGTTACGAACATAAAAATAATGTTCTGTCCGGTAAAAAACGTGTAGTAGCTGAGCCGTTCTTTACGGCCGGTTTCATACCTATCCTGAGACATGATGCTTTCCTCGTTATTGTTCTTATTCACAAGTCTTTATGACAATGTTGATCAAGGTTCTCTTGGTTTGATTCGCTTGCCATCCGTGTTTACAGTTTTTTTGTTACTTTTAAGTTACGTTTCGCTCTGATTATTGAGAGAACTGACTAGGTTAAGAATCTCTTGTTCGCTATAGTGGGCTGCATTAAAAATAGGCAGATTGCGCAGTGGCATATCATTAACCATGGCTGCAGCCATCAAACGATCGGCTTCAGCCGCCGAGTCGTTTTTATCTCCGCCCATCATATTGGTAAACGTATCGATCATGATCTCGAAGTAAGGTTTGCCTAAGGTTGTTTCAGCAATGTCCCCCAAGGTGGAATTCAGGGTATAGGGGATGAGAGGGGTTGCTGTGGGAATGTCGTAACCAAGCAATGCACTGAACGCCACATCATGGAAGTCTCGTTTAGCGGGCTCAAAGTAAGTCGATAACGCCTCATTGGTGGCTTGGCAAGGTATGCCCGTGTCCAAGGTGAGAGTAGCTGTTTGGCGAATATCTGCGACGGAGGCACTAATTTGAATGAGATACTCACCACTTTCTGCCACCCAAGCCGCGTTTTCTGTGTGCCAATAGGCGAAAGCTCGATAATCCAATGCCAGTTCAATTTCTTTGCTTTCTCCGGCTTCGAGAAACACCTTACTAAAAGCTTTGAGCTCTTTTGCTGGACGAGGCTGGGAAGGCGAGGTCTGACCAACGTAACACTGCACAACTTCTGCTCCTGCGCGCTTGCCTGTGTTGGTAATGGTCACCGCGAGTGTGAGGGTGTCATTTTCACCTAAAGAAATGGTTTGAGCGCCACCTTTCATCTGTAGGTTGCTGTAGTCAAAGGTGGTGTAGGATAAGCCATGACCAAATGGGAACAATACAGGCGTATTGCTGGTATCAAAGTAACGGTAACCTACCCAAATGGCTTCACGATACTGCACCTGCTTGGAGGTACCTGGAAAGTAAGGCTGGCTTGGCACATCGTCTAAATGGGCCGGGAAGGTTTCGGCTAATTTGCCACTTGGGTTGACCTTACCCGATAGGACCTTAGCAACAGCGGAGGCACCCGCTTGTCCACCTAAATAGGCCTCTAGAATTGCGGCTGTTTGGTTGGCGAAAGGCAGTAAAACTGGCGCGCCATTTTGTAGGATGACCACGGTTTTCGCTAATTGCTCACCGAGGGCGTGGATGAGATCCAGCTGAACTTGTGGCAGATTGAGATGCTGACGGTCAAAGCCTTCAGATTCGTATTTAGGTGTTAACCCCGCAAATAAGAAAACCACATCCGCTTGCTCGGCAAGAGTTACGGCCTTGCTGATTTCATTGCCGTCATGCGCATCGTTTAGATGATAGCCTAGGGTATAGCTGACATTCTCGGCACCAAACTGCTTTTTGATTTCGTCCAGAGGCTGTTCCAATGTGAACGGATTGATCTTAGAGCTGCCAGCGCCTTGGTAACGGGTGTTATTTGCCAACGCCCCAATGACGGCGACTTTTTTACCCGTTGTGACAGGCAATAAACCGTCATTTTTTAACAGTACACAGGTTTCTTGAGCGATGGTGCTGGCCAGTTGGTGGTGATCCTGTAAATCCACCTGAACTGGGTCACTTTGCAAGGCATCACGAGATTTTATGATCAACTCTAAAACACGGCCAACGGAGCGATCCAATGCTTCCATGGATAAGTTGCCGTTGTTAACGGCAGCAATGATTTTTTGCGTATTTAACTGACCAGAGCTGGGCATTTCTAGGTGTTGACCATTTTTAATGCCTTCCACTCTATCGTTATTGGCCCCCCAGTCGGTGACAACAATGCCTTCAAAGCCCCACTCATTGACCAATATATCGTCGAGCAATTGCTTGTGTTCAGCGGCGTAGGTGCCATTGACCTTGTTGTAGGAGCACATAATGCTCCAAGGCTGAGTGCTTTTGACGGCTTTTTCGAAGGCTGGTAGATAGATTTCGCGAAGTGTGCGTTGATCGACGACGGCATCCACCGTCATACGGCAATGCTCATGATTGTTGACTGCAAAATGTTTGAGGCTGGTGCCGACTTCCTGACTCTGTACCCCCTTGATCCAAGCGCTGGAGAGTTCGCCTGCGAGGAAAGGGTCTTCTGAGAAGTATTCGAAGTTACGTCCCCCTAGCGGATTGCGTTTGATATTGGTGCCAGGGCCGAGTAGCACCGAGACGTTTTCGGCGCGGCACTCTTTGCCTAAGGCTACACCCATTTGCTCAATTAATGGGAGGTTCCAAGACGCCGCTAGGCCAGAAGCCGTTGGGAAACAGGTCGCTTTAACGGCGGCGTTTAAGCCGACATGATCGCCTTTTCCCGCTTGTTTGCGTAGCCCATGTGGGCCATCCGTTACCATAATAGAAGGCAGATTTAACCGCTCAACACCATGTAAATGCCAGAAGTCTTTTCCTGTGCATAAAGTGGCTTTTTCTTCCAAGGTCAATTCGGCTAAGAGTTCTGTTATTTTTATTTCACTCATCGTATCTATCCTTATTTAGCTTGATTTTTAGGGGGTAGGCACTGGCCTCATGCCATCCAGTAACAGTTGAATGAGCACAGGGGTTAGCAAGGGGATCGTGTCATTATCGGCTTCCATTAGGGCATCATGACGTAGCAACATGCGACGGAAGAAAGTGGGTATGGCGTTTAATAGGGTGATGGCTAATTGATTGGCTGGAATATCCACGCGGATAGAGCCTTCTTTTTGGCCCAATAACACGATATTGGTAAGACGGTGGTTGATGGTATTGGGTAAACGTTGTGCGAGTTTCGCTCGAAACTCTGAAGGAATGCGTGAGCCTGCGTAGTAGCCATCAAATTCGGCGATAAAACGGTCATCGTCTTGGTATTGAATGTCGCAGTAGGCTTTCATCAAGACCTGAAGCCCATCCAGTATACTGGCGTAGTGGCCCGCCTCGATTTGATCCATGATTTTGTCGTAAACGACCGCTTTACGTTTCAGCACCACGACCAGAATGGCGAAACCTAAATCGTATTTATCTTGGTAATAGCGATAGAGCGTGTTGCGGCTCATACCAATGGCGTTGGCGATGTCCTTCATTTGTGTATCAGCAAAGCCGTTGGCAATAAAAAGTGCTTCTGCGACATTGATGATTTTGTCCCGAGTTTCCTCGGTTTGATGAACCATTCGAGCGATCATAGAAAATGTTACACGTGTTATATTTATTTTTTCAAATGTATGGGGCTACTCCAAACGAGTCAAGTGTTAAATAAAATAGAAAACTGACTCTCCGAAAAAGATCGCTTAATTCAAAGAGTCACGGACTAATGCTCGCAATGCATTGACGGCGCTTTGTGGCGTGGTTAATACGGGAAGGGTGAGTTGTTTGCGGAGACTTGGGGCGGCTTTCGCTAGAGAAAATTGACCTAATACCAGCACGTCGATATCGGGCAGTTGGGAGCAAGCTTCCACCGCTAGGCGGTTGTGGGTGTTTGCATCGCCATTTTTTAGCGCCGCTAGCGCGCCTTCGACGAGTATCGGATAAATGCTGATGACTTTACCTTGTTCTGCGGCCATGGCTTCCAACTCAGCTTGTAAGGCGGGTAATGACGGCCCAAAGGTCACCATTAAGCCGATACGACTGCCCATGGCAATGGCCTCGGCAAAGGCTGATTCATTGGGACGTAATACGGGAATGGATAACTGACCTTTCACCGCATCGATGGCCGGGCCAAAGGCTGAGCAAGTAAATAAAATGGCATCGGTTTTATCGGCTTTGCCAGTGGTCCGAGCAGCGTAGTCTGCCAGTTCACTAAAACGTTTCATCATGTCGTCATCAAGCGTTCCTGCCTCCGCTAAATCTATGGCAAGGGAAGTATCGAGTAGGTCAAAACAAAAGGCTTCCGGCCACTCTTTAGCAAAGATCTCACGGGCTGGCGCAATGGATTCTTCTAGGGCGTGAATTAAAGCAATACGAGGCTGAGTGGTCACAATGTTCCCTTCAATGTTGCACATGAAACACCAATACCTCATTTGGGTATTGGTGCTGAGGATTATTTTTTATCCATGAGGTCGTCGTTTTCAATGATCCGTAAGGTCATTAAATCACTGTCTTTGGTGATGACTAAGCTGGGGTCGACTCGGATACAGCTGCCCGCATAGTGTCCTGCCACGGAAAAGGTGCAGACTTGCGAACGGTAACCTTCGATATCCGGCAGCTTCCATAGGGCCTGAAAGATTTGATCTTGATGGGAGAAACGCCCTTCGGTTTCTTCCATCAAGGTATCGCTTCCATCGTATAAGCTGATGTTAAAACCACAGCGTCCAGCAATCGGTTTGCTCACATAACCATGATTTTTTAACGAATCGCTTAAGTCAAAAGACGCTTCCAATAGATAGGGATGGTTAGGAAATAGCGTCCATAACACAGGTAAAATGGCTTTATTACTTGGAATCAGTGTCCAAAGTGGCTCGTAGACCATCACATCCTTACGCAATAATACATCCACTAAACGGGGCGCTGCGCTGCGGGGGATATCCGTTTGGTAATCACGCAGTCGTTGTTCATCGTCGTCGCACTCGGCACGAATTTGATCCAGTGCGGTTTCCCATGCCCAGGTTTTCCATACCCAGCGGATTTTGGTGCCATCTTGGTCAACCACATCACCGTCTTCATCCCAGCGTAAACTGCCGACGCCTTTGATGACTTTGCACGTCAGTCCGGCTTTCTCCATGACGTTTTTCATAAAGAGGGCGTGGTAGTTCTCTTCTAAGTCTGTATCTTGCATGATGTGAATCACGCCTTTTACCGAACTGTTTTTCCACGCTTCTAATAATTCATCTACCAGTTCTGTTGCTGAGCTTTCACCGTCTTGGCAACCATAATGTTTGGCCCATTTTTCTTGAATAATGCCTGCTTCCATATAACAAGAAGCAGAGTCACAGTTGTACTCGTAAACTTTGATGCCTTTTTCTGACAAACTAAAATCAAAGCGACCGGTAATCATTTGGTTGCGACGGTTGTCCCAAGACTGGTGTATTTTGGGCCATAATGCCGGTGGAATATTGAAGCTAGACAGTAGTTCGTCGTTTTGTAAAACATAATCCGTGGCGTGCATAAATAAGGCGTGTAGTTCATTCGTCGCGCGTTTCAATTCACGTTCAGCGGCTTCGCTCATCACCATGTATTTGTGATCATCTTCCTTGCGTGAAGCGAGTTTATGGCCTTTCATCATCGCTACATAGGCTTCTTCGCTTGGGTTGGCAATATTCAACCAGGCACGTTTTTCTTGGCCTGTTTTTTTAACGTGACGTAATTGCAAATTGAACAGTGCAGGATCGATTGGCTGAATGTGCTCGGCGTAGGTGTCGTCGTCGGTTTGCATGACCCAGCCAAGAATCGAAGCATCACCATAGGAGCAACGTAGCCAATAGCCACCGTCGTCACTAATACGGGCTTCCAGTTCACGGGAATAGTCTTGGCCTTCGGGCCAAACTTGGTGCCCTACGTTTTGCTCGACGACGTAAAGGCGATCTGCTAATACCTTGGTGACAATCGCCACGTGACCCGTGATTTCAAACTCACCCCCTTCATTCCAAATGAGCAAGGCGCCTTCCTCAGGGTGGCGTAAAGAACCATTGCGAAACGATTTCAACGGCAAGCGGCTTTCATCAGCAATTAGGCGCACTGAGTTGAGACGAAAAATATCATAGGCCATGGCCACATCGTCAAAAATATAGCCCTTATTGAGATACAGCCACCGGCGAGCAAACTCTACACACTGCCACTTGTAGCCCATAAAAATACCATCCACATAACTGCGATAGGCGTGTCGGTTGGGCAGTTCTGTTTCATCGGCGGAGTCGTAATCGGATGAGTAAATGGGCACATTGCCAGGGGCCATGCCTAACAAGGTGCCAAACGGGGCCACGGGTCTACTGGAGTCTGTTGTCATTGCGGTGAAATCCCTCACACGGAAAAGCGCTGAATAGGGGCGAAAAAAGACGACCATAAGGTCGTCACGATGCTCGCAATATAGACCTAGATAAGCATCGCAGCAAGCGACTTTTTGTTGATATTCTATGCAGTAAAGGTGCTGTTTTTTTACACGTTACAAGGGCGATTTTAAGACGCGGGCAAAACGCTCTTTGATTAACTCCAGCATGGCCCGTCCTGCAAAAGACAACACCGCTTCCTTACGCCAAACGATGGAAAGCTGCCAGCGTAAGTCTTTATTATCCAAAGGTTTAATAATCGTTCCTGGGGTGAGATGGCGTTCGGCAATCAGTTCTGGCAATAGCATCACGCCCGTTCCAGCCGCGACTAGAGCAAGGCCGAAATCCGGCTGACTGACGTAGGTGACTTCCGTTGGTTCGAACCCCGCACTAAGACAGGCTTGGTGAATCAATTTATTGAGTATGAAAGAGGCCTCAAAGGTGACTAAAGCACTGCCAGCTAAGTCGCGCAAATCCACGGTGGTTTGTTGTGCTAATGGGTGACCATTGGGTAACACAATCCTTAGTGGATCATCATGGATAGTGAGCCAAGCAAAGGTCTCATCGTCAGGAATCAAGCTGGTGGCCAGTTCAATATCGCCATTTCTTAATGCGGCTTCTTGTTCTGCCCCGCCTCGCTCTAATAGTTCTATTTCGATTTGTGGATGTCGGGCGCGAAATTTGGCGATGATGGGGGCCAGAAGCTCGGCACTGCCCAGTGGCGATAGGCCGATTTTTAGATGGCCTCGCTCCAAACGTTTGAGTGCTTTCAGCTCTTGAATCATTTTTTGGCGGCCCTCAAGCAAGCTCTGGGCGTGTTGATAGACCACCTTCCCTGCTGGTTTGAGGCGGATGGCAGTACCGCGTTTGCCTCGTTCTAATAAGGTCGCGCTGAGTTCTTCTTCTAATTGCTGTATGGCTTTACTCAATGCCGGTTGGGAGATATGTACCTGATCGGCAGCTTTGCCAAAACTTCCGCCATCGACAATGGCAACCAGATAACGCAATACTCTAAGGTCCAATGTGTTATGCCTTTGCTAATGCTCTAAGAAAGTCTATTTGTACATTACTTAACTATTAGTTATCAATTAGATATTTAACATTCATTATAACTATGTTTTTAGCAGGCTTATACTCCATGCTTCTTCGATGCTTTATAGGTGCAAACCAGAGATATCATGCGAACGCTACCTAGTTCTTTTTTTCATTCTATGTTTCTGAAAAAACATGTGTTTTTTTATTGTTTAATGCAATTGATGGCATTGTGTGGCTTGTTATGGCTATGCAATCAAGTGGTTGCGTTCTTGCATTGGCACATTCCCGGCAGTGTGCTGGGGTTAGGTATTTTAGTGTTGTTACTGTTAACCCATGTTGTGCCGGAGCGAGCCATACAAGCGGGTTCTTCTTGGCTCTTGGGTGAGCTGCTGCTGTTTTTTATCCCACCTGTGGTGTCGATTTTGAAATATCAGGTGTTTATCCGTGACGATGGCTGGATGATTGCTGGTACCGTTGTATTGGGCACTCTATCGGCTTTGATTGTAACCGCTTGGGTAGTGGATCGGGTGTATACACTTGAAAAAGGCATAAATGACCGACGTCTCGCTCGAGCCAGTCATCGGGAAAATGGCAAGAATAGCATAGGGGCGCAAAATCATGTCTGATACGCTGTTAGCCTGTCTCAGTTTTGCCGCCACTATTGGGTTTTACTATCTGACGAAATGGGCCTATCGCCGCAAAAAGGTCTTTTTCCTTGCGCCAATTTTATTGGCACCGTTGGCGATTATCGGTTTTGTACTTTTAGTGGGCATTCCATTAGACGATTACTTTTTGTACACCCATTTTTTGGTGATGATGTTAGGGCCTGCGACGATTGCCTTTGCGGTACCGATTTATCAACAAAGGTCGATTATTAAACGCTATCCCTTAACGCTACTCATTGGGGTGATCACCGGATTAATGATGGGCATGTTATCCTCTTGGGCGCTTGTGCATATTTTTCCTATGCCACCTGAGTTGGCAAACAGCATGTTGTCACGTTCTGTGTCGACCCCCTTTGCTATGCAAGCCACGGTGAGTTTTGGTGGTATACCGGACCTTACGGCCATGTTGGTATTAATGACGGGCATTGTGGGGATGGTGATCTGTGAGCCCGTGTTTCGCTATATTGGCATTCGTACCACGTTAGCAAAAGGCATTGCCTTGGGGGCGGCATCCCACGGGGCGGGGACGGCCAAAGCTCGCGAGATTGGCAGTGAGGAAGGCGTGATTGCCAGTTTAACGATGATTTTTGCCGGGATCGCGATGGTGATAGGAGCGCCACTATTTGCTTTAGTTATTTAGTGCTTTTTACGGATGTGGTGGTTCATCATCTACATCCGTGTAGATCGTTGATTTATTGATTAAAGATCAAATTGGTTAATACATTGGCCACTTTCTCTGGTGCCTCTATCTGTGGAGTATGTCCACATTCCTCAATAATTAATAAGGACGACTTGGGGGTAATGGATTGAGCGTTTTTGCTATGTTCAAGCGATATGATCATGTCATGAGTACCATGCACAAAAAGCACTGGCACAGGACAGGTTTTCAGCATGGACAGCGTTTTTTGGTACAAGGCAGGGCGCTGGCCTGAAAAATTTGTCATGAGTCTTAGAGTGCTTAAAAATGCTTTGTTCGCACCAGGGCGCATCACATTGCGGGTGACGACCGTTTCTATTTTTGGTCGTTGTTTTTCTGGCTCATAAAAAATTGACTGAATTTGTTGATCGACGGCTTGCTTACCCGGTTTATTCATCAACTCTCCCAGTAAGGGGAGTGACATCAAGCGAAAAGGCAAAGGAGACTCTTTCCCTAGTGACGCGGCGTTAAGCAGAGCCATTTTATTAACACGATCTGGATGAAGGTTCATCATATGGATACTGATGGCACCGCCGAGGGAGTTCCCCCCTAAAGTGATTGGTTGGTCAAGGTTTAGCGCGTCTACAAAATGCCAAGCGGTTTGCGCAAAGTCTTCAACACCATAGGGCTGGTTTCCGAAATCCGATAAGCCGTGTCCAGGAAGATCCCAAGTAATGACACGAAGTTGATTGTCTTTTTCCAATAGGGTATAGGGTTCCTGCCAGGTTTCTAAGGAGGCACCGATACCGTGTGTTAGCAGTAGGATTGGCCCTTCTCCCCCCGTGTCCTGATAACGAATATTGCATCCATTGACTGAGATGAACTGGTCTTGTGACAAAATATTATCCTCCGATTATTGTTATTATCTGCGATCATTTTCAAAAGTAAAAATGTTGCTTGTTCGAGCAAGCATAAGACGTGCCTGCTTTAGATAATCTCTGATGATAATATAAAAAGTCTATTTAACATTTTGATTTTAAATGGAAAAATTAAATGTCTTTCCATTTGAGGAGTAGGCTTTGATTAATATAAGTCCCGCTTATTTTAATCATATAATCAAGCTGTCTCGCTTAAACTGGCACCGGATGATGATTTCATCATATGACATTAGATTTTAATGAGTTGGGGGTGCCAGTATTTGCGCTAACAATGGTACCCGACGCTTAGTGTTTTATGGCAACCCAACGGGCCTCTTTATAAGATAACTCTGCCGCATCGCATAATTGATTAACTTGATAAGCGGCACGAAAATCCGGCCAGAGTGGGGCATCCGTTAAGATACCTTCTATTAGGTCGCGGATTTCTACTGCTTTCATATCGTTATAGCCCAAACCGTGACCAGCTGAGACGCAAAAATTCACGTAATCAGGATGCCCTGGACCCGTTAGGATACGCCGGAAACCTTGTCGGTTTTTGGCATCGTCAGCGGTGTATAGCTGTAATTCTGATAAACGTTCTTGATCGTAAATCAAGGTGCCTTTGGTCCCAGTGACCTCAAACCACAAACTATTTTTACGGCCCCAAGCAATACGTGAGGACTCCAATGTGCCAATGGCGCCGTTGGCAAAGCGCACCATCATGTGTACTTGGTCGTCGTTTTCAACCTTTCCCATCCCGTGAGTCTCTCCCATCAAGGGGCGCTGTGTGTGCACGGTTTGTAAGTCTGCACAGACTTGAGTGATGGGGGCGACCAGATAATGGGCCATATTAATAATGTGCGAGCCCATATCACCTAAGGTGCCAGAACCGGAAAACTCTCGTTTTAAGCGCCAAGAGAAAGCACTATTGGCGTCGGCAAGATAATCTTCGTTGAAGGTGCCACGGAAATGCACAACATCGCCAATCTCCCCCTGTTGGATAATTTCTTTGGCGAGCTGTACGGTTGGGTTCTTGATATAGTTGAAGCCTACTAGCGTTTTAATACCTGCTGCCTCTGCAGACTGCGTCATGATTAATGCGTCTTCAGCGTTTAGTGCCAAAGGCTTTTCTGAATAAACGTGTTTGCCTGAGGCAATGGCCGCAAGCGCCATGTCTTTATGAAGATGATTGGGAGCGCAAATATCCACGACATCAATATTTGGGTCGTTTACTAGTTCGCGCCAATCGCCAGTTGAACGGGCAAAACCAAACTCTTTGGCTTTTTGTTCAGCTAATGTTGTGTCCACCTCGGCAATCATGTCACAGACTATTTCGCCACTTAATGGAAAAACCGCTGCGGCTGTTTTAAATGCGATGGCGTGGGCTTTTCCCATATAGCCAGTACCAATTAGACCTATTCTAACTTGTCTCATGCCTCACCTTTTTTATTATTTTTAACTTATTTCATTATGGTGTTTTGTAAAAAGGATTTATTTCGCTCGTTATCCTCTTTAATTGGCATAATATAGAAGGAAATGACTGGTGCCGTACATGACTGGAATGGAGAAGGATTTGTCTAAAATCACTTTTACTAATTTAAAAGAAGTCTATTTCGGGCTGACAAAATACCCTAAATCGGGCACACATGGGCCGCGTGTTCAGCGTGGTATCCAGCTCTTTCATCTACTGAGTGGTCAGGTCACCATGACGATTGATGAGAAAAGCCTCCTTTTTCATCCTGGTGATTTTGCTTTGCTACTGCCCGGCCGACATGAATTTCACCAATTTAGCGAGCGAGAAGAGAGTACTCATACTTGGTGTCAGTTGGATTTTGTCATGCGACCCGATGAACTGGCAGTGCAACTTGGCGATATGCGGCCCGTAGTGGAAGCCAATTATGATATTCAGGCTTATATGGATTTAGGGCTAGCACTGACCCGTACACCGACACTGGCGACTCAGCCCGCTTTGTTAGATCTTGGCCAATCGTTATTACGTTACTATTTGGCCTATGCTAAGACCTATACGAATGCCAATGAAGACAGGCATCCTATTCCTAAAGCGGTGCGCATCGCTTGCGATTATATGAGTCGTCATTTTGATCAGCCGCTTTATTTAGATAAGATAGCCAAGGTGAGCCATGTTTCGACGAACCACCTAATCGTATTGTTTAAAAAACATCTACAAATTACACCAAGTCGTTACTTGTGGAAGTTACGATGTCAGCATGCGTCAGCTTTGTTGCGGGAAACCAACATTCCTATTAGCCTCGTCTCTGAACAAACAGGCTTTGTTTCAGCGTTTCATTTTTCGCGTTTGTTCAAGCAAGAATATGGTGTTTCTCCAACAGGGTATCGCCATGAACTGAGTCATCGGGATGGTTAAATTATGCAAATATCGAAGTATTTCGATATGGCGGATTGAATTCCCGTTTTCTTTCCCTATCTTATAAATATATTCGAATTAACTTTGAAACTTTGTATAGGAGTTTATTGTGTCAACGACCGAGAAAAATCTCTTTAGTTCCGTCACATTGGGCGATGTTGCACTGCCAAACCGCTTTATCATGGCTCCGCTGACTCGTACCCGCGCACCGCACCATCTACCGAATGCCTTGATGGCTGAGTATTACTCCCAGCGCGCCAGTGCAGGCTTGTTAATCACCGAATGTACCATGGTGACAGAAGGCAGCTCGGCGTTTGGTGATGACCCAGGTATTTATTCCCAAGAACAAATCGAGGGTTGGAAGCTGACAACGGATGCTGTGCATAAAAAAGGCGGACGTATTTTCATGCAGATCTGGCATGCGGGTCGTGCTGCACACCCATTGCTTAACGGCGGCAAAGAGGCGGTTTCCTCTAGTGCTCTTGCTATTGATGGTGAAACGCATACACCTGAAGGTAAAAAACCTTACACCGTGCCTCATTCGCTTACCGTGAGTGAAATCAAAGCGATTGTGAATGACTTCCGTCAAGGGGCAATCAATGCCAAAGCGGCGGGGTTTGATGGTGTGGAAATCCACGGTGCGAATGGCTATTTGATAGACCAATTCCTGCGAGAAAGTGCCAACCAGCGTACCGACGAATACGGCGGTTCTTTGGAAAACCGTGCTCGCTTTTTGATGGAAGTACTTGAAGCGGTTACCGAGGTCATGGGCAGTGGTCGAGTGGGTGTACGCCTATCGCCATTAAACAGCTTCAATAGTATGAAAGAAGAAGATCCTATGGCTTGGATTCGTTTCTTATGTGAACAGCTAAACCGTTTTAATTTGGCCTATGTTCACGTTATGCGCGCTGATTTCTTTGGCGCACAATCAGCGGATGTGTTGAGTGTGGCTCGTGAGGCTTATCAAGGTCATTTAATGGTCAACATGGCTTATGATGCAGAAGAAGCCAACCAAGTGATTGCCAGTGGTCGAGCCGATAGCGTGGCGTTTGGTAAAGCCTTTATTGCCAACCCGGATTATGTAGAGCGTGTGAAAGCGGGGGCGGATTTAAACGAACCTAACCCAGATACTTTCTACACCTCTGGTAAAGAAGGTTACACAGACTACCCTTTTATGACAGCGTAGCGATTAGCACTTTGCCATAGACAAAAAAGCCAAGGCGGTTAACGCTGCCTTGGCTTTTTTTGTTCGCTAAAACCTTAGGGTCGTCACCTAGTGCTTACACACCCACTGAGAACATTCCCTCTAAATCGTGTTTAGAATAGGCACGAAATGCCAGCATAGTTTCGGTTTTCAAAATGAAGTCGATCTGTGCAAGATGCTGAGTGACTAATTCGGAGAGTTGGTCATTGTGCTGAACTCGTGCAATGGCAGCAATATCATAAGAACCACTGACGGAATAGACTTCGCTCAGCCCGTCGATCGCCGCCAATTCCTCAGCCACTTGGTTGATGTGCTTTTTGTCGACGGACAGTAAAATAATCGCAGTAACCATAGGTGTTTCCTCTTTAAACTTTTAGAGTACGCATGTGTTCAAGTAACGACATCATAGCAAATAGTGTGTGAATTAAAGCACCTTAAGTTGTGATTTACAAAGGAACAAAGCGGCCGCTTCGATGGCAGGAAAGTCATGTTAGAGTTTTGTCTTAGCAGAAGTGAAAACGGCATGGTGACACCATGCCGTGGAAAACCGTTAGACGCTTACTTAGTTGAAGCGGCTGACAATGTTTGCAACACGCTCACCGTAAAGACGTGCTGTTTCTAAATCGCCTTCTGGAATGGCATCCGCAGCGGCATCTGATGGCGATTGAATGAGTGCACCAACAGAACCGCCGAGGTTGTTTGTATCGTTACGTGTTGCAGAAAGTGTATTCGCTGGTGGAAGGCCTAAACTTACCCAAATGCCGCCGTGTTGAGAGGCCAGCGTTTGTAGATAAATCAGGGTGACTTGTTTGTCACCGTTTAAACTGCCACTGTTAGTGAAAGCACCAAATACTTTGTCCTTCCAAGCTTGAGTAAACCAGGCCTTAGAGGTGGCATCTGCGAATTTTTTGAATTGCCAAGGCACACCGCCCATGTAAGTTGGTGCGCCAAAAATAATGGCATCTGCGGCGTTTAATGTCTCCCAATCCGCTTCGGTGATGTCACCATTGTCATCAATTTGAATGCTCTGTGCATTCGCCCCTTTAGTAACATACTCGGCAATTCGTTTTGTATGTCCGTATCCAGAGAAGAAAACCACGACTGTTTTTTTCATTACTCACTCCAATATTTTTAGATCGATTAATACAAAGAGACTTTTGCACAATGGCCGTGTGAAAGCTTCTCACGGCAAGGTTTCATTTAGATAACGTCTCGTTTTGTGTCGGCAAAATTAATAGTATATATTAGAAACTAACTTAACAAGAAGTAACCAAAGAGTGACTAGGTTACCTGAGGGAAACCACCATGAAACAAAATGCATCGCCTGTCGCCTATAATATTTATTCCAAAGACTGTCCTGCACGAGCTTTTTTTGATCGGTTGGCTGATCATTGGACGCTGTTGATTATTGGATTGCTTAAAAAAGAAGCGTTTCGTTTTAATCAAATTAAACGTGAAGTAGAGGGCATTTCACAAAAGGTGTTATCGCAAAAGCTCAAACAATTAGAGCGCGATGGTTTGATTACCCGTACAGCCTTCCCCACGGTTCCGGTGACAGTGGAATACCGTTTAACGGATCTAGGGCACAGCTTTGTGCAGACGATTGAGCAACTTGGCTGTTGGGCAGAGCAAAATATAGAGCAGGTGAAACAAGCTCAGAAAAATTACGACAGTATTAATGCATAGAGGCCTTTGCTCGCGATGTCGTGCAAAGATCTCTCGTAAAAGCAGACCATTAATGTTAATGGATACTGCTTGTGCTTGGTTTGATATTGAGTTCCGCTTCAAAGCCCTGCTTTCGCCCCGTTGCTGGTGACCTGAGATGTAAGGATATTCCCGCTCCTGTTGCAATGGCGTCAACGATGGCGAGCCCTAACCCCGAACCCGCTGCGGTTGTATTAGAACGTACAAACCGATTACGTAAGCGCGCCATATCTTGAGGCGGTACAAGATGACCGTCATTCACCACTCGCAACGTCCCATCTTGGGACAAAGAGACCTCTATTGGCTGGTCGGCTTGGCCGTGTTTAAGAGCATTCTCAATAAGGTTTCTGACTAAAATAGCAAACGCATCAGGATCTAAATGTGACGATACCGCTCGGTTGGGTAGGATCAGATGAAGGCGGTCTGGTGTTTGACGACTGAAGTCACCCGCGATCATTGCCAAAATCGGTATTAGGTCATGGGGTTGCTCAGACAACGCACCGCCCCCTTCTGCTTTAGCCAGTTCGAGCAACTTTTCAGATTGTTTTGACAGACTGTGTAATGAGGCTTCGACATCCGAAATCTGTTGTTTCAGTTGCACATCGTCAATGACGGCTTTAACGCGTTGCACTTTGGCAAGAGCGATTGCCAAAGGCGTGCGTAATTCATGGGCGCTGTTGGCGGTAAAGCTGCGTTCAGCGTCCAAGGTTCTACGCAGCCGTTCAAGCAGTCGGTTCACCGCAATAGCGATCGGTGAAAACTCGGCAGGCAGTCGATATGTACCGACAGGGGATAAATCGCCAGCGCCGCGTTTTTCAATGGCATGTTGAAAGTCGGTGACTTTACGAAGCGACAGGCGAATGATGAGTAAGATGCCTAGAAAACTGATTGGCGCAAGAATTAGCAGGGGGAACAGCAGTGCAACGATGGCTTCTTTCAGGTCTTCATCTCGATAAGCGAGTGACTCAGCGACTTCGATGAATACACGATGATTGAGGGCTGTGGTGGTATAGACTCGATGGGTGGCGGTGTCAGAAAACCCCAATAAGGGAGAGCGATTAAAAAGCTGTGGATCAGCATCTTTTGAGCGTAGAAGGATATGGCCATGACGATCAAGCACTCTGTATCGCAAGTATTTATCGTTGTTTTGCAAGATCGGAATATGGGAGTTGTTTGCCCCCAAGGCTCGTCTTTGGATATCCGCTGTGATCAAAGGTAAGATATGCTGAGTAGACCGCTTGAGGGCTTTATCGAAGGCCTCTTTCATTTCTTTTTGTACGACCAAACCCGAGGCTATCGCGCTTAATAACCACAGAATGGAGACGCCTAGTGTTAGGCCAATGCCGAGGTTTCTTTTTAAACTGCGTGTATTACTCATGAGTTTCTAGGCGATAGCCCATGTTTCTTACGGTGACAATTGCCTCGCGCCCTAGCTTTTTACGTAGGCGACTAATGTACACTTCAATGGTATTGCTTTCGATTTCTGCACCAAATTGATAGAGACGATCCTCCAGTTGTGAACGTGATAACAAGGTGCCTGGTCGCTGAAAAAAGCCTTCCAGTACAGCCCATTCCCGTGCTGTTAGTTCAACGCTTTGTCCTTTCGACTTTAGGCGGTGTTCGTTCAAGTCGACTTCTAAATAGCCTATTTTTACCAGTGGGTTTGGATTGCCCCGATAACGTCGAGCAACGGCGCTGACTCGAGCGGATAATTCGGATAAATCAAACGGTTTGATCAAATAATCATCGGCCCCGGCATTAAGCCCTTCAATACGATCAGACACCTGATCGCGTGCTGTTAGGATGATAACAGGCGTCGAACTGCCTGCTTTTCTAAGTTTTTTTAAAAAGCTGAAGCCATTACCGTCGGGTAACATGAGATCGAGCAAAATCAGATCATAAGTTGTGTTAAGCATACTGGTTTCGGCAAAGCGCAAGGAGGTCACCCAATCAATCGCGTGCCCATCTTCATGTATCTGATCCCGAACAGCTTCCCCAAGTCCTGTTGTATCTTCTACCAGGAGTACTCGCACGTTTTACCTCTTATTCTATTGATCACAGCGTTATCGCCCATTGCTCAGACCGTCATTTGAACCCCATTAATCACCGTTCATGCTAGCCAGTGGGAGGTGAAAAAAAAGTCTTTTTCTCTCTCTGTTTCTTGTTCAGGTCAGTGTCAGGTAAAGGTTATAGAGTTCGTCCAACGGTTTATTAGTACGGATATTATGAGAAAGTACATTTTTTTAGCGTTAAGCCTGATCACTGCGTTCACCCTATCAATGTCAGCACAGGCACGAGAGGTAACTTTTACCACACATCTTGCTAGATACGATGGTAGTGGTGCGTATTTAGCGATTTATCTGGCGGATGCCCATGGCCGATACCGTAAAACAATCTGGGTGGCCGGGCGAAATGCCCGCTACTATTTTGAGCTGCCTGGTTGGGCTCGTGGTAGTCGTTTAAGACCTTCTGAATACGATGGTATGACAGGCGCTAGTGTCACCAGTGGCCATACGCTGGTTGTGACCAAAAATATCCCTGATAACTTAATTAATAAGGGCTATCGGATTGTCATCGACAGTGCGGTGGAAAATGGTAACAGCAATCGTGCCGATGTCTCCACCCCATTAACAACGGCCGGATCCGGCAAAACGGTGATGGGGAGTGTGTATGTTCTCTCGTTTCGTTATGACCTTAAGTAAGACGATGAGGTGATAATAATGTTACGTAAACTACACGGTTTGCCCAGTTTATTTATGGCCTTGTTTTTAATCACCATAGCAACGACCGGGGCCATGCTTTCCCTAATGCCTGCCATTCATAGAGCCCATGCTGTGGCGCCGGATAAAGGGAAAGTGAGTGTTGCTGCCATGGCGCAACGCGTTGTCCAGCATCATCCAAACGTTGAAAAGATTGATCGAAAGTTGTCTGGTGAAGTGGTTGTTTATTATAAAACGGCGAACCACCAGCCTAAGGCGGATTTAGTGAACCCGTTGACGGGGAAGAGTATAGGCCCCTACCAACCTTCTGCTTTTATGAATTGGGTTGAAGACATGCACCGCTCCTTTTTACTGCACGATACGGGGCGAAAGCTGGCCGGCGGGGTAGCACTGGTTATGGTGTTGATTTGCCTGTCAGGTGTCTTTTTGTTGGTGCGTCGGCTCGGTGGCTGGAAGGCCCTTATCAAACCGATTAAAGGTAACGGTGTAAAGCGTATTCACTCGGAACTGGCTCGGTTCGCTGTGCTGGGGTTATTGCTTTCCTCGTTGACAGGGAGTTATATGTCAGCCATGCGTTTTGGCTTTGTTAAGGATCATACTTTTATTCCCCCTTCCTTTCCGTCCAGCGTGTCAGGGGGCCAACCTGCTCCCGTAGGCTCACTGATTGCGTTAAAAAATATTGATTTAACCTCCTTACATGAATTGGTGTTTCCCTATCCTGGTGATCTCCAAGATTTTTATACATTGACGACAGAACAAGGATCCGGCTTTGTGGATCAGTCGACGGGCACTCTGCTGAACTTTACCCGTTTGCCGCCGATGGGCGTCTTTCAGCAATGGATCATCCGCTTACACACGGGGCAAGGAATTTGGTGGCTTGGTCTTATTCTCGGGGCGAGTGCATTGACCGTTCCGGTCTTGTCCTACACCGGTGTGTTGGCTTGGTGGAGAAAGCGTCGGGTGAAGAAAGGAGACCTAGTGAATACGCCTAGCAAAGAAGCCGACACCATTCTTTTGGTTGGCACGGAGGGTCAAACGACATGGGGGTTTGCGCAAGATCTGCAGCGCCAATTGATTCGGGCTGGACGACATGTGCACTGTGCGCAAATGAACCAGTTGGTGGAGGACTATCCACAGGCCGATATGCTTTTTATTTTGACCTCGACTTATGGCAATGGGGACGCACCGACGACGGCACAGCAATTTATGAACAAGTTAAAACGCTTTAAAAGCAATACTTCGCTCCGGTTTGCGGTATTGGGGTTTGGGGATCGACAGTTTCCCAACTTTTGCCAGTTTGCTTTGGATGTCACCACTGCCTTAGAGAAGAAAGGCCTTACGCCTCTGTATCATACCGAGTTGATTAATCGAAGTTCTGCTGAGCAATTTAGGGAATGGGGCAAAACGATTGCCGATTTGACGGGGTGGCCTCTGGCGTTGTCCTATCATCCGCAGCCTACCGTCACACAAACACTGGCATTGGTTGGGCGTGAAGATTATGGCGTCAATGGCCATGCGGCCACGAGTATCTTACGCTTTCGTGCGGCGGGAACTCATTCTTTACCTTTTTTCGAAGCGGGTGACCTCCTGGGAGTGATGCCACCACAAGAGGCGACCGCACGATTTTATTCCTTAGCGTCTTCGACAACGGACGATGTGTTGGAGATTTGCGTTCGCAAGCAACCCAATGGTGTCTGCTCCAGTTATTTACATGGCTTACAATTAGGTGATTGTATTGAAGGATTCATTCGTCATAACCCAGAATTTCGCCCCGCTGTTGGCCGTCATCCGGTGATACTGATTGGCGCTGGGGCAGGTATTGGCCCATTAACTGGGTTTATTCGGCAAAATACTCAGCGCCATCCGATGTTTCTTTACTGGGGCGGGCGTAATCAAAAAGTGGATTTTCTTTATCAGCCAGACTTAACTCGATACCTTGATGACCAGCGTTTGACGGGGTTACAGACTGCTTTTTCACAGGGAGAAGACCAAACAACAGAAAAAGCTTATGTACAGGATAAGCTTTTACAGGATCAGGCAACCGTCCGACAATTACTAGAGCAAGGTGCGCAAATTCTCGTGTGCGGTGGTCGAGGCATGGCAAATGGCGTGACTCAAGCACTTAACGACATATTAGAGCCACTGCAAACGAACGTTGACGCGCTGAAAGCACAAGGGCGTTATTTGGAGGATGTGTATTAACGAGACTTTGACAAACTACTAGCAATGAAACGTTAAGGGTTCCCTTTTGTTTTAGCCTGAGTCATAGCCAGTATGCTTGGGCTAAATAACGAAGAATCACCATTGGCTTAGAGCAGGCCTTCTCTGGCCATAAAAAATGGGCTATAAAAATGGCCAGAGAGCTTGCACTGTCTGGCCATGCGTCTAAAAAGATTAATGAATCTTAAAGAAGCCCATCATTTGTTTAAGCTGCTCAGCTTGGACCGTCATCTGCTCGCTGGTGCTTGCGAGTTGTTCACTACCATCGGTATTTTGACGTGTGATGTTATCTAGCTGCTGCATGGATTGATTAATACGTTCCACGCCTTGGGTTTGTTCCATACTCACGTTCGCGATGGATTGAATCAATTCCGATGTTTGATGAATTTGCGGTACGACTTCTTTTAATAAGTTACCCGCTTGCTCACTGATTCGCACACTATTGTGAGTGATATCACTGATTTCTTGTGCTGCCGATTGACTTTTCGCCGCTAAGGCGCGTACTTCGTCGGCAACTACGGCAAATCCTCGACCTTGTTCCCCTGCGCGAGCCGCCTCAATCGCCGCATTCAGTGCCAGTAAGTTAGTTTGTTCTGCAATGTCTTCGATGATGCTGATCTTATCGGCAATGTTTTTCATCACACTCACGGTCTCATCCACTGCTTCACCGCCTTGCACTGCTTTCTGACTGGCATTTAGCGCGATTTCGTTGGTTGACGTGGCGTTTTGGGAGTTTTGGCTGATGCTGGTGGAGATGCTCTCAATGGCTACCGTTGTATTTTCCAAATTATCCGCCATAGACGACGCACTGCTCGATAGGTTTTGCGCGGTAATGCTTACTTGTGCACTGGCCGCGGCCATCTGATCCGTGGCGCTTTGGGTTTCTACTATGATGTCTTTAATTTGATCGATCATGCCGTTGGTACTGCTTTTGATCGCCGAGAAATTTCCAATGTAGTCCTTGGTAATCCGTATTCGTAGGTCTCCTTCTGCCAAGCGAGACATTTTCTCTGTAAGATCCATGACTATCTCTTGAATCGTGTCTGCCATGGTTTTCATGCTGGCTTTTAAGCTGGTGCTATCACTGTCATTCAGCTCAATGATAATGTCTGTGTTGCCTTGGGCAATTTGATTGGCAATTTCTGCCACTTCTTTAGGTTCGCCACCAAGCGATTTCATGATATTTCGCAATATCGTAATCCCCACAATGAAGACCACCACAATGACAATCACCGCAATAGATGCTTGTACGATCACGGCTTGCCAGATGGTGGTAACTGCTTTTTGTGCGCCAGCTTCGCCTAACTTTTGGTTGTAAGCGATGTGCTTGTTCAGTGCTTGGGTGAGTTGCTCTGCTTCCGGTGCAGTATAGAGCAAGACTTTTGTTGCTGCAGATTGCATGTTTTTGCGTGATAGGTTGATCGCTTTTTCGCGTTTCGCATTGTAGACCTCAAACGCTTTGATTTCATTGTTGAGAAGCGTGGCGTCTTCTTTATCACTAATAAGCGGTTTATAGCTATCAAACGCTTTGTAAACTTCCGCCACTTGGGCTTTTAGCTGATCGTCCACTTTTTTCTTTTGTCTTTCGTCGTTCCGTAATACATGCACATAGGATAAGCGGCGTACTTCGCTGATGGCACGACTGATGTTAAGCATCACTTGAATTGAGGGAACGGTTTTTACATTAACATGGTTAGAAGCTTCGTAAATATTTTTGGTTTGAAATAATCCTAATCCTACTAATACGATTAAGCCAATCACTGCACTGGAGATCAGAACAATTAATTGACGTCGGACACTCATATGCTTGAGTCCCATATATCCCCCTTAATAAAGCTTTTATAGTTTTTATAGTTTTTTTATGATTTTTATGATTTTTATGATTTTTATTTTTATGGTTTTTTTAATTATAGATAGTGATGGAGAAATATCCCTTGTTTTGTGTGATAAGCGCTTTGGTTACGCCTATTTCTTATTTGAGAATCTGACTCTAAGACATTGATATAAATAGAAAATTTATGTTTTAACGCATTTTGTTTGCTTCTGTTCAGAATGCTTTATTGCTAGAACTGACAAAAAGCGGTTATTTTCCTGTTTATACAAATCCGTTTTCTGCTCCTGATTAAAGAGTAGAAAACGGATTCCTCTTTTTTATTAATGCGATCTAGGTGAATAGGGTTTAGTGTACAGACTATTAGGTTGGCATGCCTTCAAAAGCGGGAACCTTATCCAAACCTTCGTCCCAATTGCCTTTGCTGCCCGTAAAAAGATGCGCTTGAGCCGTGATATCGACATCCGTATCCAAGCAACCTGCAGGCACAACGACTAGGCTGCGAGCTTTGGCGTCTGTGGGGACATTAGAACCACAAACAGAACAAAAAGTACGGGCAAAGTGGGTGCCTTCCAAATGATAGTAGCTCAGCTTATCTTCACCGCTTAACCACTTTATGGTCGCACCTGGAGCAAAGAGGTTGGCGCAATGGGCTGAACCTGAGGTTTTACGGCAGCGGCTACAATGGCATAAGAAGAATTTTTTAAATTCACCGTCTACCTCAAATTTCACCGCACCACATAGACAAGATCCTGTGTGAAGATGTCCCATAGTATTGCTCTCCAAAGATGATTTTTTTTTATGTTTTTCTGTAAATGCTATCTTGCCATGGTTTTTGGTTGCAAATAAAGCGAATAAGAAAGTTTCCTGTGACGGTTAGAATTGAGTGATCACCGTGACGCCTTGTGGATTGATCATATCCATACTGGTCAGCGCAGAAATCGACTTTTCTAAGCTGATGGTTCGTCCCAGCAGTTTCTCTGGGCTGAGTTTTCCTGACTTGATCATTGTCAGCATAGCCTCGTAGCGAAACGCCCTGTTGGCGACGTTTAAAACGCTTAGAGGCATTATTACCGATTATCAGGCAAGTCTCGATCGCCGTAAATTGGGCTTTGGAGTGATGGCATTTGTTCAACTTACCTGCAACCAGCATGATGCCGACACGACGCAAACTTTCGAACACATGATTCAACAATGTGACAATGTATTGTCCTGTCATAACACCACAGGCGAAGCGGATTTCTTGTTACAGGTAGTTGCCAAAGATTTGGATGATTACAGCCACTTTGTCGATTAGGTATTACGTAAGTTGCCTGGTGTTTCTGCCATTGCCTCAAATATTTCATTGCGAGAATTGAAAGCCTCAACGCGGTTGCCACTTTAAAGGGCATATTGAGTGCGACTATGTGGGGCGCTTTTATAAAAAAGCCAACCCAAAAATTGGTTGGCTTTTAGTGATTCATGTATTTTTAATTCAATTGAAAACGCTATATCGACATGACAATACGCCCGGTAATTTCCCCTTTTTCCATATCGGCGAAGATATCGTTAATGTCTTCAAGAGATTTTTCCTTGATGATGGCTTTGACTTTGCCACGGGCTGCAAACTCTAAGCACTCTTCGAGGTCTTTACGAGTACCAACAATTGAGCCAACAACACTTACGCCGTTTAGCACGGTATTGAAAATAGGCAGTGGCATGTCTTCTGGAGGCAGACCAACTAAGACGCATTTTCCGCCTCGGCGAACAACGTCATAGCTTTGTCTAAAGCCTGCTTTGCTGACAGCCGTACAGACGGTTGCGTGGACACCATTAGTTTTTGCCAGGATATCCTCGACTACGTCATCGGTTTTAAAGTCAAAGAAACATTCGGCGCCAAGGGACATGGCTAATTCGCGTTTAGCATCGCCTGTATCCACAGCAACCACTCGAAAGCCCATGGCAACGGCATACTGAACGGCCAAATGTCCTAGTCCACCTACACCAAATAGCGCCACCCAATCGCCTGGTTTTGCCCCAGATACCTTGAGGGCTTTATAGGTTGTTACGCCCGCACAAAATAGCGGTGCGGCTTCCACATAATCTAAGCCATCGGGCATTTTGACGACATATTCCGCATGAGCGGCGCAGTATTCCGCGTAACCGCCGTTGACAGAATAACCTGCGTTTTGTTGTGATAAACAAAGGTTTTCGTTACCCGTTAAACAGTATTCGCAGTGTCCGCAGGCACTGTATAACCAAGGAATACCCACGCGGTCTCCTAGTGCAAGATGCGACACGGCACTGCCTACTTCGACGACTTCACCTACGCCTTCGTGACCGGGAATAAGAGGTAAGGTTGGTTTAACGGGCCAATCACCATGGCAAGCGTGTAAATCCGTATGGCACACACCACAAGCGTGTATTTTGACAAGGACCTGGTGTGGTTCAATTTTAGGTTTGACAACGTCTTCGATTTTTAGAATGGCACCAAATTTACTGGCTACAGCTGCTTTCATAACAAACTCCATCTTGTGCTTATTTTTATTAAATAGGGGTTAAGCGCACTTTCGTGGCTCACTTCTACTTTAAAAGCAAACAACAAAAAAGCTTGTCCAGTAGTCCAAAATATTTGCATCACAGTATTCTTTACCTAAAGAGAATGGCTGTTTTTGATGGTATCTGACTCGGTGGTTGCTACTTTTTCGTAATGGTTAAGTGTGTAAAAAATGATGAAAAAAATTCTATTTAATTATTTATATAATAAAAAAATTAGGTGTAATGCCTTTATAAAGGTATTAACAAAATGTTTTTTATTACCATTGTTATCTTTTGATTAAATTGATGGCTAGATTAGAAGGTATGACGTGTTTTAAATATAGGTAATTTTTTGTTTTATTTTGTAATATATTGTTTTTTTCTTATGGTGTAAATTATTATTTTTTATTTTTTTCTTTTTGTAAATCAGTCTTATTTTTATCTGTTTTTTTATTTTTCCATTTAAATCAAAGGTATATGGTTTTTTTGTTTTTTTACATTATTATTGCATTTTTTTAGAATTGAGTAATAATATGTTCTTGTCTTGATTTTTTGTTGTGCTATTTTATTCAATAACGGCCGTGTTAACTAAATGGAAAGAAATGGATTTTCAGTTTTAAGTGAAAGATAAAGGTCAAATTTTAAATGGATTCAAGCGAATAAAAGGTGGTATATGAAAAATCTACTTGGTTATCTTAGAATAATCAATCTTTCCGTTAGATATAAACTAATGCTTGGTTTTGGTCTTGTTGTTGTTAGTATTATAATCTTAACAGCCCTTAATAATTATGGAAATACGGTCGTTCAGCAAAAGGTAACAGCGGCAGATACGGTTAACCGTATTGTAAAACGGTTACAAACGGCCCGTATTCAGGAAAAAAACTATGATGCCAGAGCACAAGATGAATACGTCGATAAGCTCAATAAGGCATTAGATGAGGCGGTTCGTGAGGCCCAATTCCTAAAACCTATATTTAAGGGAACAGAACATTACAAAGTAATGGATCAAATTATCCAGCAAATATCGGTTTATCGGAACAATTTCTCTGACTTTGTTCAGCTTGATAAGCAAAGCCAACAAGCGATGTTGGACATGAGAAATGAAGCTGGTGATGCAGTTAATCAGATAGCACAAATGGATCAGGAGAATACATCTAGTGCCAGTCAAGCTACCGATGCCGTGAAACTTCAAGGAGAATTGGCACTCGATATACTAAAAACTCGTATACATGAGAAGAACTTTATTCTGACCAGTGACCCGTCGAATATTGCTCTCGCTAAAAAGGAACTTGAGAAAATTAAAAGTATTGCTTCTAAATTAAAAGAGATGCTTGATACACCCGAAGGGAAGTCACAATTAGTCATTGCGATTCAGCAAGTGGATCAGTATGAGAAAGCGCTGAATACTTATGAAGACATTAATAATAAGAAGTCGGCTGGACGAGAGGATATGATAAATGCGGCACAAGCTGCCATTTCTCTTGCTGAAGACAGCCGTGCGAAGCAAAAACAAGAAATGATTGTTTTGCAGAAAAACATTTCGACTTTATCGCTTATTATTAGTGCCATTGCCATTGTGATTTCAGTGCTTGCTGCTTGGCTCATTAGTCATTTAATTGTGCCACCATTGCAAAGAGCGAAAGAAATGGCGGAGAGAGTCGCAAATGGTGATTTAACCGTTACCATAGAAGGAAGAAGCTCGGGTGATGAAGTAGGCCATCTGATGGCTTCTTTAGCGCAAATGATTGCGGGACTTCGTGATATTGTGTCTCAGCTTGGTTCAAGTGCTGATCAAGTGGCTTCTTCATCGGAAGAACTTTCTGTGGTGACAGGGCAAACCGCTGCGGGTGTTGAGAGTCAGCGGGAAGAGGTCGATCAAATGGCATCTGCACTGGAAGAAATGTCGTTAACCATAAATGACGTCGCCAAAAATGCAGAAAATGCCTCTAACTCTGCCAGAGAAGTGAGTGAGTTATCTGAAAAAGGCAGTGCGATTGTTATATCCAGTAAAGAAGCGGTTGCTGGATTGGCTCAGGAGATCGCCAAGTCCGCCATTCAAATTGAGGCGCTGAGTGATGAGTCGAAAAATGCCGTTACTGTGATCAATGTGATTCAAAGTATTGCCGAGCAAACGAATTTACTGGCGCTGAATGCCGCTATCGAGGCAGCTAGAGCAGGCGAGCAAGGTAGAGGGTTCTCTGTTGTCGCTGACGAAGTTCGTAATTTGTCTCAGCGAACTCAAACTGCAACGGAAGAAATTGCCACACTCATAGAAGGCTTGCAACAAAAAGCATCTGTTGCTGTTCAGGCAATGCAAAAAAACGAGAAAACGGCTGAAGAAACGGTGGCAAGAAGCGAGCAAGCAAACGATGCCTTGCAACAAATTACCAGCTCTATTACCTATTTATCCGATATGAATACGCAAATTGCCTCTGCGACCACACAGCAAAATGTGGCGGCTGAGGAAATTAGTAAAAGCGTGGTGACCATTCGTGATATCTCGCAACAAACTGCAAGTGGTGCACGAGAGACATCACAAGCCAGTGAAGAGTTATCTCGATTAAGTCAGACGCTGCAAGACTTAACGCTCCGCTTCAAACTCTAGCTATGCTCAAAGCTTGACTGACTCTGCTCTATAAAGGCAATGTGCTTCTCACATTGCCTTTTGTTTGAACACCCAACTCTACGTTGTTAGCTAACGTTGCTAGCAATTCCACTGCCTTTACTTATATTGATCAGCTAGAAGAACTCGACCATGCTCTAGAGAGAAACCAACCTCAAGACTGTGAGGTCACGTTGCGTCGTATTAAAGTTAAAATGCAAGAGTGCCATGATGAAATGAAAGCTCTGCAAAAAACGGCAGCTCAAGATTAAGGAAAGGTAATCCCCAAGTCTAAAAGGCGATGACGAATGATACCAAACCAGTGCTAACTGATTATGTTAGCACTGGTTTTTTTGTATCTTATCGTAACAAGAGGCTCAGTTTGGGGGATCCATAAGGTTATGTACGTTACTATCCATATAAGCCTGTCAGGGCATATGGATAGGAGATCACTTTATGACCAACTCGCAGAAAACGTTATCGGGGGCCGTATTGCTGCCGGTATTTATTCCCACCGTTATTATCACTCTATTACTCATCGTCGGAACACTTAGTAACCCAGAGCTTGCTGGCGAGGCATTCAAAAGTGCGTTGTCATGGATAACAGAAACCTTTGGCTGGTTTTATATGTTGGCCACCGCGATTTTTCTCGTGTTTATGGTTTGTATTGGCTTCAGTAGCTGGGGCAATATTCGCTTAGGGCCAGATCACGCTGATCCGGAATACAGCTTTCCTGCTTGGTTTGCGATGCTTTTTTCCGCTGGCTACGGTATCGCTCTGTTGTTTTTTGGTGTTGCTGAGCCGGTATTACATTTCTCTCAACCACCTAATGCCACCGCTGAAACCATTGGGGCGGCTCGTGAAGCGATGCAAATTGCTTACTTCCACTGGGGGTTACATATTTGGGGCATATACGGTCTGATGGGGCTGGTACTTGCCTATTTTGCGTTTCGTCATGGTTTACCATTGTCCGTCCGCTCGGCACTTTATCCGCTGATTGGTGATCGTATTTATGGCCCTATTGGTCATACTGTTGATGTATTTGCCATTCTCGGTACTTTGTTTGGTTTAGCGACGACGCTTGGGTTATCGGTTACACAGATTAATGCTGGCTTACATTACCTTTGGGAAGGCATTCCTATTAGCACGACAGTACAAGTGATTGCGATTGGTTTGATTACCTTAGCGGCGATTGGTTCTGTGGTTGCTGGTATGGATAAAGGGGTGAAAAACCTATCGATTTTGAATATGGGATTAGCCGTATTCATTATGGTCATTGTCTTTTTTGTCGGTCCTAGCATTCATATTCTCGATGCCTTCGTGCAAAACACCGGGGCGTATTTGAGCAACATTGTAGAGCGTACCTTTAATCTACAGGCGTACACGCAAAGTGATTGGATTGGTAACTGGACACTGTTTATCTTCGCATGGACCATTGCCTGGGCCCCGTTTGTTGGCTTATTTATTGCCAAAATTAGCCGTGGTCGTACCATCCGCCAGTTTATCTTTGGTGTGCTTGCTGTGCCGACCATATTTACTTTCCTATGGTTTTCTATCTTTGGCGACACTGCCTTGTATTTGATTATGGAGCAGGGTAAAGATGTGTTGATTGGTGAAGTACAGGCAGACCATTCAGTGGCCTTATTTCAGTTCTATGATTTGTTACCTTGGTCTACTTTTTTATCCGTCGTCACCGTTTTCTTGATCATCACTTTCTTTGTTACCTCATCGGATTCTGGATCCTTAGTCGTTGACTCATTGGCGTCTGGTGGCGCACTAGAAACTCCCATTTGGCAGCGTGTCTTCTGGGCTTCTCTTGAGGGTGTCATTGCTGCCACCTTGTTGTTAGCCGGCGGTTTAAGTGCATTACAAACCATGAGTATTCTAGCCGCATTGCCCTTTGCTATGATTATGCTGTTGGCGGCGCTTGGGTTATGGCGAGCACTGGTTATTGAAGGCCATCGTGAAGCCGCCGTAGAAGCGGCTGCGGCTCCTGGGCGTGCGTTTAGTAATGAGGGCAACTGGCGCAAACGTCTTAGTACATTGTTTAAGTTTCCTGGACAGGCCAAGGTGAGCCACTTTATTAAAGAAGTGGTCGTGCCAGCGATGGAAGAAGTGCAAAAAGAACTGGCGATCCATGACTGGAAAGCCAACATTACCACGCAAGAGAATGGTGTTACCTTCCAACTTGAGCATGACGATAAACTGGACTTTTTCTATCAAGTGTTGGCGACGGAACACCAAATCCCCGAAGCCCATAGTGACAAATCAAACTATGACACCCATTGGCAAGCGGATGTGTACATTCGTAATGGGGCATTGGGTTACGAGCTTTATGGCTGTAGCAAAGATGAAGTGATTCGAGATCTTATTGATCAGTTAGAGCAGTACTTCAACTTTGTTGATGCCGCACCGGGACAACTGCCTTGGAATACCGTTTCTTAATAAAAAGCGCCAGCTCTGATTGAGTTGGCGCTTTTTCATTTCTGTTAGCGGTGTTCTGCTGATTTGAGCCGTCTGATTGTGACTAGGCGGCTGGCATGGTTACAACAGGCTTAATGGTCACGCCTGATTCCGAGTCTTCAACGGCTTGGTTGATGTCTTGAAAATCGTACATCTTGATCAATTTATCAAAGGGAAACTTGCCAGCTTGATAGAGTCGAATCAGTTCAGGAATAAAGACATCAGGATTCGATTCCCCTTCCACGATTCCCATTAAGCGTCGACCGCCGCTCATAAAATGTGTTTCATTGAACGATATTTCCGTGTCTGGTCCAGAGGCACCGAGAATGCCACAGGTGCCTTTTGGTGCAAGGCTTTCTACTGCCCCTTTTATGACAGCAGGAATCCCTGTGGTGTCGAGGGCAAATTTCGCCCCATAACCAGTGATTTTGAGGATTTCTTCGGTACTGTTTACTTTGCCGGGGTTGATGGTGTGGGTGGCTCCTAAACTTTTCGCAAGTGCTAAGCGATCATCGTTCATATCCACCGCGATAATCGTGGTCGCAGAAACGGCATTTGCCGCCATGACAGCAGATAACCCTACTGAACCTGTACCGAATACCACAAAACTATCGCCTTGAGAGACTTGCAAAGCATTTAGGACGGATCCCGCGCCAGTTTGAATACCGCAGGCTAGGGGGCCTAATAGCTCAAGTTTAATGTCGGTGGGGACTTTCACTACATTCAGCTCGTTACAAATGGCATAGCTAGCAAAGGATGATTGCCCAAAGAAGTTACTTGTAATGGGGGTGCCATCTTGGCTCAAAGCACTGGAACCGTCGCTGCGTGTTCCTTCAAAATTGCGTGGAAAGAATTCATGGCAATAGCTGATATCGTGATTTTTACAACTTGGGCAAGTACCGCATGAGTTGAATGTCATCACCACATGATCACCAGGTTTGACTTTGCTGATACCAGCTCCCACTTTTTCAACAATCCCCGCACCTTCGTGGCCTAATACTGCGGGCAGTGGTGTGGGCAGCATGCCGTCACGAACCACAAGGTCTGTATGACAAACCCCCGTAGCGACGACTTTAACAAGGATTTCGTCTTGTCTTGGTTCTTCAATATCAATGTGTTCGACACTGAAAGGTTTTCCCGTTTCACGTGCGATAGCGGCCAAAATTTTCATGATCATTTCCACCTTATTGTTGTTATTTGATGAGCAATCCAGACATGACATCTGGGGTTTTTTAATCGGTAAGGCAAACTGTATTGTTTATATATTAAACAATATGATATTAAACTATTTTTTACAACAAGTAGAAAACGAGTATCGTGGAAAAAATAAGGTGATGGTTTGTCGATATGGGTCGATGGGTTCTGACCATGACAGAGCATGACATTCTTTAGCGCATATGTCGTTAGTCGTTAATGCTCATAAACGCACCAGTGCTAGGGCTTGTCGGGACAACAATGCCTCCACAAGTGGTGTCGAATCTGCCACATGCAAATTCGATTTCATCGGTTATCGCAAAAACCATAAAACATTGATTGATTAAACAATTGCTAAAATCAACATTCACCATCTATTGTTAAAATGCTTTTTCTCAAAAAGGAGTTTTTAAATTAGAGAGAGACTTTTGCACGACTACTGCACTTGCCAATACTTTGTTAAAAACAGACTCAAAATGCTCATTTATAGGTATAAACTCCGCTTTCTCGTCTGCTTTTGCCGCGTCTTGGCGTCGCTCGTGACATCGTGCAAAGGCCTCAAAGAAGCAAAAATGGATAACAATAAAAACAAAAATGGAGAATCAATATGCTAAAAATCATCAATGCTATTACACTCTGCTCGATATCCCTTCTTATTAGTGTCAGTGCGTTAGCCGCTAGTGACAACCCCAATAGAGATGACCGCTTTACAACAAAATTCGTTTATGAAGCTCGTGTGACGATAGATAAAGCAAGAGTAACCGTTGGCCAGAGTAAATATGGAGAACGAGGCATTGTTTGGATCACAGGGGGAGAGTTTAAAGGCCCATCGTTAAAAGGAAAGGTACTTTCTGGTGGCGGTGATTGGCAACTTGGCCGTCCAGACGGTAGTAAAGAATTAGATGCAAAATATGCTCTTAAAACCGATGATGGCTATATTATTTTAGTACAGAATAAGGCGATTATTAGCCCAAAACCAACCAAAGAAAACCCTAAAAATCGTTATGCCAAAAGCGTGTTAAGCTTTGAAGCTCCCATCGGCAGTCCTTACGAATGGATGAATAAAGCCATTTTCTTAGGAACAGTAGACAGAGCAAAGGATTATGATAAAGATCCTGCTGTGATTATTCGTGTTTGGCAGGTGCTCTAACTCAACAATTAATCCAGCTTAATACTTAGATCCTCTTCCAAATGCTGTAAGGGGGTCTCAGTTCGCACAGCCGCGTTAACTACTGACAATCAAATTGTTTATCGCGCTAGAAATCAGATCTTTTTTTACCTTAGTATGGGCAACGGGTTGGTCAAACCAAAAACTCATCGGCTGATCAAAGCCAATGCCATGCATATAATTATAGAGCGCTTTGCGCAGTCCATCCCCCAACATCTCATGGTCGGTGCCCGTTGGGTCGGTGAAATCTACGTCGTTTTCGGCAAACAAAATATTGGGTCGTTCGGCAAGGGTAATGCCATACGCATCGGGATTGATGCCGATAGGGCTATGGGCAGTGGCGGCAAAGCGGTGCCAAAAAGCAGACTGAAAACAGCCTTGCCCCATCATTTGTCGCACCATTTCTAGTGCATCAATGGTTTCTTGCTCGGTCTGCGTTGGGAAGCCATACATCAAATAAGCATGCACCAGAATACCAGTATCACTGAATGCTTTGGTCACTCGGGCTACTTGCTCGACACTCACGCCTTTTTTCATCAGTTTAAGCAATCGGTCGGACGCCACTTCCAAGCCGCCGCTCACGGCGATGCAGCCAGAATCCGCCAGTAATTGGCAGCGTTCAGGGGTGAAGGTTTTCTCAAAGCGAATATTGCCCCACCAACTGATTACTACACCCCGTTCGATCAAACGCTTTGCCAGAGCAAATAAGGCTTTTGGTGGAGCCGCTTCATCGACAAAATGGAAACCTGTTTGTCCTGTTTCTTCTATCAACTCTTCAATACGATCCACCAGAATATCGGCGCCAGCGGCATCGTAGCGGTCAATGTAATCCAGTGTCACATCACAGAAGCTGCACTTGCGCCAATAACAACCGTGGGCAATGGTCAACTTATTCCAGCGACCATCGCTCCAGATGCGGTGCATGGGGTTGAGCATTTCACACAGGGACAAGTATTCTGTTAACGGCAAGCCATCGTATATCGGCGTGCCGACATCGGTTTGAGGAATATCGTGCAACTCGGCGTTTTCGTTATAGTGCACGTAGGGCTCGCCGTTTTCGTTTTCTGCAAGAAAGTAAGTACGCACCAACTCATCAATTTCGCGCTTGCCATCAAAGAATTCCAGCAAAGTCATAAAAGGCCGCTCGCCATCGTCAACACAGATAAAATCGACAAATTCGAATACCCGTGGGTCTTTCAGTGCGCGAAGCTCAGTGTTCACAAAACCGCCGCCTAGTACCACAGGCAGGTCAGGGTTAATGTCTTTACAGGTTTGCGCAATGCGCAGTGCTCCCAGCATATTGCCAGGGAAAGGCACGGTGAGCGCGACGACGCTGGGTTGAGCTTCTTCTAGATATTGCTCAACGAGTTGTTCTAGAATCTCAGAACTAAAACTCGGCTCATCCATTAACGTGTTGTATAGATCGTCAAAGCTTGGATTGGCTGCTGCCAACCGCTCACCATAACGGCTGACCTCAAAATAGGGATCAACTCCTTGAGTAATCACGGTAGACAAATCGTTGATAAACAAGGTTGCCAGATACTTGGCCTTATCTTGGACACCAAGATCACCAAAAGCGGTTTTGAGTATGTCCCCCGAGACGGCTTCCATCTGTGCGATCACATTGAAGGCTGGGCCTTCTGGTAAAAAGCGACGTGAGATAATGCGCAAGGCAAGGCTGGAATCTTTGCCTTGTAAAAAGCGAATAACCGGCTCGACACAAGTACGATAACGATCAAACTCGGCCAAAAAGGTAAAGATCACATCAGGTAGCTCATCATCCTCAAAAGACTCAAAATTGGCCTCCACATGCTGGCGGATAATATCCAGCGCGGGGGCAGTCATCATCTCAAGAAACAATTCGATGGCAGGGTCTCGCTGCACCGCCTCATAGCCCCGAGAGCGCAAAAAACCAGTTAGATAGGCCGTCGCTGGATACGGAGTATTTAACTGGGTCATGGGTGGGGTCATCAAAAGAACGGTCATAGCTTGCCTTTAAAGTAAAACCTAATAGGAATGAGGTGGATTTTAGCAAATGGCCTGAATAAAAGTCTTATTAATTCGCTGGGGGGCGAGAAATACTCCCATAGTGAACCCCAATCTCTCCACAATTGCGCGTTGCTTTGCTGCTATTGCGTCGATATGGTAGTCAATGGGTCTTTATGTTTGTAAATATGATTGGATATCAGTATGAAAAAACAACTATTAGCCGTTTTATCCTCAACAGCCATTATGGCAACCGCGACAATGGCGTATGCCAGTGACAGCAGCTCTTTTTCAACAGATCAGCAAGAACAGATTGGCAAAATTGCCGCAGACTACTTAATAAAACACCCTGAAATTTTGGTTCAAGTGAGCCAAGAGCTCCAAAAGAAACAGCAGGAAGCAGAGCAGTCAGACCTGACGATATCGGCGGTGAAAGCCCATGCCGACTTAATGAAGTTGGACGGTATTCCGCACATTGGCCCGAAAGATGCCAAAGTGACTGTGACAGAGTTTTTTGACTATCAATGCTTCTACTGTCACAAAATGGCTCCCGAAGTGGAACAGCTCATGAAAGCCAATCCTAAAGTGAAGTTTATTTTCCGTGATTGGCCGATTTTTGCATCACGTTGGGAAACCTCTGCAACAGCCGCGTTTGCAGGTCTAGAAATTTGGCATCAAAAAGGAGCTAAAGCCTATCTTAACTACCATAATGGCATTTTCGCAACGAATCATGATGAAGGCAAATTGACCAATGCCGATATTCAAAAAGTTGCAAAAGCAGCTCTCAAAGCGCCTTTGAAGAAAGTCTCTGACGAAGAGTATAAGAAAACTATCATGGTCAACGATCAACTATCTCGTCAGATTGGCTTCCAAGGCACACCAGGGTTTATTATTACACCCGCTAGTGGTGCCTCAGTGAAAAATACCATCGTGATTGGCGGCGCAGTGGACGAGCAAACGTTGCAGCAAGCGATTGATCAAGCTAGCCAGGACTAAGCAAGCGTAAAATGAAAAAACAAAAAGAGATTTGCTAAACCAAATCTCTTTTTATTGTTTTGAATTATGGCCCTTAGCATACGTAAACTGGCTTGATGTTAGTCAGATAATTCGTTACTGGCGACTAACTTAGCCGCTTGTTCCGTGGCGCTTTGTGTGCGCGAAGCAAGGTTTCTAACTTCATCAGCTACGACAGCAAATCCTCGGCCTTGCTCTCCGGCCCGAGCGGCTTCGATGGCGGCATTAAGGGCGAGTAGGTTCGTTTGCTTGGCAATATCGCTAATTATTTCTACAATTTCTCCAATTTTTACGAAATTCTCCTTCATCTTATTTTGATATTCCATTTCTGTTTCTTGTATATTTTCTTGATGAATTTGGGCGTCAATATCGGTTAAGGCTCCGACAACACGTAGTGGATTGCCCTGTGCATCTCGTTTTGTCTCCCCTCTCGCGTTGAACCAACGGTATTCCCCTGACTTCATCTTGAGTCGGTAATTAATCTCGTAAGGGGTTTTGCCCGTACGATCCTTGAGGTGTTTGGAAAAAGCATCCACAACGTCTTTGCTTTCATCTGGATGTAAACGAGAAGCCCAGCTATCAAGCACGTTGGGAAAGTCGTTTTCATTTTCAAAACCTAAAAGGCGACGGAACTGGTCTGACCACCAGAATGGGTTATCAGGGTTCACAGGGTCGCCAGCGATAACTTCCATGTCCCATAACCCGTCAGAAAGCATTTTATTGGCCAGTTCAAAACGATCAATAAACTTACGTCTTTCTTTTTGTCCTAGCTTCTCTTCATGTACGTCCGTAAGCGCACCGGCCACGCGTAATGGGTTACCTTGACTGTCTCTAAGGGTTGCTCCTCGAGCGCGGAACCAACGATACTCACCGCTTTTTAATTTGAGACGGTATTCAATGTCATAACCTGTGCGACCTGATTTGTCGTTTAGATGTGCTGTAAAAGCATCGAATGTCGCGCTTTTATCGTCAGGATGCAATCTGTCTGACCAGCTCCTAGCAATATTTGGAAAATCATTCTCATCATGGTAACCCAGCATATTGCGGAACGCCTGTGACCACCAAAATGGGTAATTCTCATCAAACTCTCTTCCAGGAATAAACGTAAGATCCCAAAGGCCATCTGCCGTCGCTTCACACATTAAATTAAACCGTTGCTCATAATTGTTGATGGCTTCTTCAAAGGAGATGAGCTGTTGGTTAACTGATTCGAGTTCTTTTCTTAGGGTTTGCTCGGTGCTATAGGCGGCTTGTAGCTTATCGGTTACAATTTTGGATATATGGGATATGACATCAAAACGGTCTTCCAAGTCTATTTTTGTTTCTGGAAGTACGTTCATAATGGACTGAATGGTATCATCAATTTTTTGTTTATGTTTTTTGCTCAGTAGCATAAGACTTTCCTTCACACAGGATCAGTTGGTAACGTAAGGTCCGTGCAAACGTTCTGTATCAAGGAATATAACAAGGAAGCATGTATAAATTAATTTCATAAGTGTTATGATTTTTAGTTAAATGTGTGTGTCATGTTGTTTGAATAGATGAGATTTGTTGCGTTTATGTACTCGGTTCAGGTTCTATACATTGGCTGGTGGCTAGGGTAGGTAGAGAGAGGATAGAGGGGTAGTCAGAGTGATTAGGGGGCATTCCCTTACCCCTAGTCACTCAGAAATTAACGAACGAGCATAATAGATTTGTCCGTATGGGACGTTAAATAGCTGCCGTGGGGATGGAAAAAGTGGTCTTTAAAACTGGGAACATGGGAGGCCATGACGATCAAATCGATAGGATTGTCATGTAGCCAGTGATTTAACACGTGATCCATATCGGCGGCAGGGTCGGTGCAAGGAACCACCACGCCAACAAACTCAACGCCAAACTCCTGTTTTTTCATTTCAGCAAAAGCGTCCAACCTACTTTTGAACTCCTCAGGATCATGGGAAACTTCATTTGCTGCAGACGTTGACACGGCAAGTAGAAACACCTTGGACGAATACAGTTTGGCAAGATCTCCAGTGACTTTTAGCGCTTTTTCTAATTTGTCTGCGTGGGCTAAGTCCACAGGTACAGCGATATGTTCATACATAACAAGCCTCCTTTTAGTTTTTGGCTTCCTTTGAGTATAGAACAATCAGAGTCAAGACTATGGAGTTAAGGTGGAAAGTAATAGGAGACGAGCTAATAAGGAGCTGTTATAGAGATGCTTCTATATAACGGCTCCTTGATACGGTGGGCGTCTAGCGCCCTAAAATAGATTTAAGATAGCCCGCACCGAGCTGCTGCATTTGTTGCTCCACCCAATTGACCCTGTCGCGAAGATACGGCGTTAAATGGTTAGGATTGCGTTCACGAGGGTCCGGTAAGAGCACCGCCAACCGTGCGGCTTCATCTCTGGTTAGCTTGCTTGCAGACTTGCCAAAATAGTGCTGGCTAGCTGCTTCAATACCATAAATGCCTTTACCAAATTCCGCTATGTTTAAGTACACCTCTAAGATACGCTTTCTGCCCCAAATGGCCTCAAGACTGACGGCTAATATGGCTCCGAGGCCTTTACGAATAAAACTGCGCGCAGGCCATAAGAAAAGGTTCTTTGCCGTTTGCTGGGTGATGGTACTGGCGCCACGCAGACCGTCACCATCGTCATATTGGCTGATGGCATGACCAATGGCGGTAAAATCAATGCCAAAATGATATGGAAACCGTTGATCTTCTGAGGCAACGAAAGCGAGCGGCACGTAGGGTGGCAGCTTATCGATATTTATCCACTGTTGAGTCACTGGATAAGGGCTTTGTAGCATAAAGGATGTGGTCGGTGGCGGCACAAACCGAAAGACCAATAAAACGAGAAGCAGAACCAGATAAAAACGCCATACAACAAACCATACTTTACCTAAAATACTACGTTTACGCTTTGCCATTCATTGTCTCTTATCAGCTTGGATGAGGCCCATGTTGAGCAAGAGTATAAACAAAAAAGTTATCCATCTCCTGTCATTTTGCTAAGAGGGCGCTCAACGAAAGCGACAAGCGGCAAACTGGCAGCTTAGATGTTTATGATTCCTTTACATTTTGTCGTCTTTAATTCTGAAGTCTGATTCCTGTAGTATGCGCTCACTAACGATATATCGTCTTTAAACCAATATCCCGCCTTACATCAGCGTAATAAGGAACCATCAAAATGGCTGACTTCAAAACTCATGTGACTGTGGCTGCCATACTCAGTGCACCACTCGCCGCAAGCGCCTTTATTATGGGATTTGCGACTATGAGTGACGCTATTCTGTATGCCTTAGCTGGAACACTTGGCGGGATGTTGCCTGATATCGATTCCGATGAGTCCATTGCCATTCGGATCGTCTTTCGCTTGCTTGGCGCCTTGGTCGCAGGACTTACCGTTGTTCTATGTGTGAACCAGTTGCCCCATTGGCAAGTGCTGGTTTTAGCGCTAGTCGGCTACCTAGTGGTACGCTTCCCGATACAGTGGGGGTTTGAACAACTCACCATTCACCGAGGAACACTACACAGCTTGCTAGCCAACCAGATGTTTACCGTGATCTCGGTCGCAATCTCGTTTCATGTCTTCGATCTGAACGCGAAAACCGCATGGGGCGTAGGAGTATTTATCTTCTTAGGGGCGACCATACACCTCATTCTCGACGAACTATACAGCATTGAATTGTCTGGAATGCGCGTTAAGCGCTCCTTTGGTAGCGCGCTGAAACTCACGGACTGGAGCGAACCTTGGACATCGCTTTTGCTCGTTCTATGCTGTGCTTTGGGGTACTGGCTAAGTCCCAATCCAGATGTATGGCATAAGACGTTTACTTGGTTGCCTACGTTTGCTTAATAACATCACAGGGCTATCTTTAATGTGTTGCTCTTCTTGGCGATAGACTCAATGGCTATCTCAAAATCCAAATTGGTTAGCATATAAATAATTGTGCATATCATCTATTATGTGTTCTTATCAAAACATGATTCACAATAATAAAAATAGGAATACATCATGAATGCTAGACAGAACGTGTGGTTTACTGGGTTGATGACTGCTGAAATACTCATTGCCATTGCTTTGACAATGCCGCTCACTCTGACCGATAGTATGCCAACGCTTGCCAGCCTAATATTGGTTTGGCTACTCACCGCCATTGCTATGTTTTCCACGTTTAACGCCCTAAAAAAAGGGCGCCAACAACACCAGACTCTGTTGTTGATTGCTGACAGGCTGGCGAAACATATGCCTGATCACCCTCAATTTACCTTGCCTGCGAAGGTCGACGATTTCCTACTTTGGGTCGACCAAGCTATTCAGGAACTGACGCAACCGAAACAGGAAGAACGGCATGTCACAACAGCGAATACAGCACTACAGAGTAAACTTGACTCGCTACTTCAGATTGTTAATAAACAAGAACAAGATTTGTCTGATATTCTCAAACACCGCCAGCATAGCGCGCCGCTTATTCAAGGGGTGGCAGCCAATACTGAAATTATCACGCAAAAGGTTGGTGTCTTGGTGAGCGATGCCAATCAAGGACAGCACAATTTGCAATTGGCGGAAGGTGTCTTGAAAGAACTGACTCAGCAAGTGTCCTCTACAGCCGATGTAATCAATCTGCTTTCTAACAACTCGGAACAAATTTCTTCTGTGCTGGACGTCATTCGTAGTATTGCCGACCAAACCAACTTGTTAGCTCTTAATGCTGCCATTGAAGCCGCCCGTGCGGGTGAACAAGGTCGAGGCTTTGCTGTGGTTGCCGATGAAGTGCGTAACCTTGCCAGCAAAACCCAACAATCCACTCACGACATTCAAGTCATGATAGAAAGCCTGCAAAAGGGTGTCTCAGAAGCCGTGAACAACATTGATGGTAGCGTTCACTCCGTGCACGATACCGTTGAGCTAACCAACAAAGCGGGTGAGTCTCTGGCCGAAATCTGCACCGAAGTGAATGAAATTAACCGACTGGTTAACGAAAATTCCACTAAGCAAATCAATATTGGCAAATTGGCGGTGGAAGTGAACGAACGATTACAACACCTCAATGAACGAACCCTAGAAGCAAAAGCCCTCTCAACACAGCTTCAGGAAACCATTGTTTAGTAAAGGCAGAGGCTTAATAAACAAAGAGGCGAACGAATTATAGAGGATTAATTTAGTAGCCTAAGTGATTGAGAAATACTGAAAAAAATAGTGCAATGTAAACTTTACTTGTCTACAATATGAGCACAACTTATCCTTCTTCCACGCGTGGCGACATACAGACCCCTGGAGTTGGACGATTAAGCCGGCCTAGTGCCGGTTTTTTCAATTTTATAGCCTTAAAAAAGACGTTAAATAATGGATATGGAAAGTCCTTACAGCCTTTCTTCTCATACTTTTGATACGAGACACGCCAATCATTATTATATCCAAGCAATTGGACTGAAAACATGAGAACGAGGGTCTACATCGATGGTTACAACTTCTACTTTGGTTGCTTAAAAGGCACCCCATATAAATGGCTAGATCCCGTTTCTCTTATTGAAACCTTACTTGTGCGCTCTGGTGCTCCAGAATCCACATTAGACATTATCCATCAACATGCGAAGGCTTATGCTGATCACAAAAAACAATACGGATAGAGTGGGCTAACTTTTTATATCGAAATTAACTTTCCCCTATTGCCGCTTATCAATTAACCCAATCTACGCCTTATTCGTAGCGCACGTTTTTAAAAAATAATGACGATACAGCTGATAGAAACGTGAGACATGCAGTGGTTTCTCCCCCTTATATTGATGTAAAAAATAAAAGTGCCAATCCTTGCCGCGACATTCGGGAAGTACCCTTTGTAAACCGCCATCTTGCAAATGCTTTTGCACTAAAAATTCGGGCAGCAGGGCTATTCCCATGTCCAGTAATGTCGCTTCAAGCCCTGTGGCTAGGCTATTTATTTTGACACAGTGGTCGAGAGAGATCATTTGTTTATTATCGAGGTGGTTATCAAACACCTCGATTTTGGGTCTATGCCATGCCGTCGCTATGAATTTGTGTTGTGCGAGTTCTTCTAAGTTTTTGGGGAAGCCGTATTGGGCCGTGTAGCGCGGTGAGGCACAGAATATCTCTGATACGGTGCTGACCGATAAAGCGCGATAGTCACAGTCTTTAATATCCCCACCAAAAATGGCGGCGTCGAGTTGATGTTCTATCAGATCTTGCCATTTGGCGGTCACCACAATCTCAGGGGTGATCAGCGGAAACTCGAGACACAATTGCCGGATGGCAGGCATCACAACTTCTTTTTCGGAAAAAGGCGGAACGGACACTTTAAAGAGCCCGCTAGGTTGCTCCTTAATTTGGTTTAATTCCGTGAAGGCCATATTAAGCTGCTCATCTAATAACTCACTGCGAGCGAGCAAGGTTTCCCCCGCTGCGGTTAGTAAGACGCCTCGTGTGCTGCGTATTAGAAGTTGCTGACCAATGGCCTCCTCTAAACGTTTGATTTGTTGACTGATGGCCGACTTGCTAATGCCTAGCTTTTTGGCGGCGGCAGTATAGGAACGCTTGGAGGCGACTTCCGCAAAGGTGAGAAGCAAAGGGGCGAGCTTTATATTGTTCATTTATATAAACACTATGTTAATTATATCGATATTGTTAAATAAACAACACAACCTTAAGCTAAGTCAACCTACTCACTTGTCTTAAGGAGACAGAAACATGACTAGCTTTGTGATTGTCGATTCAACGGTAATTGATCAAGATAAATTGGCAGAGTACAGCGCTCAAGCAAAGGCCACTATAGAGCCCTATGGCGGCCGATTTATCGCCAAGGGGGAAGCAGAAATACTGCATGGGGAATCCGAGCATAGTAAAAAAGCCATTATCGAATTCCCCGATAAAGAAAGTGCTAGAAACTGGTACAACAGCGACGCCTATCAAGCATTAGCGCCGCTTCGTGAAGCTGGCATTCGCAGTACTTTCCAGCTGTTGTAGTCGTCAGTAATGACCGCAAGGGAGGTAACTCTCTGAAATAGGGGGTCATTGACACCTGAGGCCAATGACCCCCTAACTTAGCGTCGATGAGATTAAGCCGCTTGTTGGGTCAGCGCACTGCGGCGGAGTTGTAGGATAGCCAATAAAGCCAAAGCCCCTACCGCCAAGCAGGCTGGAAACAGCACCGTGGTAACGGAGTAGGCTTCGAGTGCCACAACAGAACACATATTGCGCAAAATTATAAGCATGAAAAAAAGACGGCTTTCTTCAAAGGGATGGTGGTAAGCCTTGCGCAAGGTAGGCCCAAAGCCGATCATATCGACAGTGGTCAGAATCACTACTGTCCACAATGGGTTACTGGTAATGTACCACAAGGGCAACGACGCCAAGGCAACGATTAAGAAGGCCCAATCCAATTTAGTGATAGTGGCATCGCCGCGCTTGATATACGCTAGTATGGCAATAAAAATCGTAATAAACCCTGATAATCCAATGGGCCATGCTCCCATGCCGCCCTCGGCTTCCAGCTGAGCAAAGAAGATAATGGTGGTGGTTATGCCCCAAATCATCCATGAAAACACATGGGGCTTCACTAGGCCTCGTAAGATCAACACAATGTAAGGTACAAATCCAATGATCGCTAATACAATGGCGATGCCACTAAAAATAAGCTTGATATTGAATTCCATGTGCCCTCCCTACGCTTACGATCATAGTAAAACTTGATTCTACCGACTTCGTTCTAAAACAGACGGACAAAACACGTCAGATTTGCACCAAAATAGGTCGTTTAAGGTGAATCGGTCAGATATCCATAGTACTCGATAAAATGCTCCCAACAACCCAGTCCGCTGTAGGGTTGAGAATCAAGCCGACAATCGAGATTCTCAACGCTATTGAGATGCACTACAATCCGAACATCCTCATTATTAAACCAACGATAAAAGGCGAATAACCACATGACCCCATTAGACATGGAAGCGGAGCGTACCCTAGTGGGAAAAGGTGTGTTGTTATGCCTAGCCGCGATGTTGGTATTCGCCTCACAAGATGCCGTGACGAAAATCCTCGTGCAGGAGATGTCGGTGGCGCAAGTGGTACTCGTGCGCTATTGGGTGTTTGCATTGTTTGCGATCATTTGGGTGTCACGTCACAGTACGGTTCGTCATGCATTACGTTCGGTGCGCCCTAAGTTGCAGGTGTTACGTTCCTTATTGTCCATTGCTGAGATTGCGATTTTCAATCTGGCACTGCGTTATCTTGGTTTAGCAGAAGCGCATTCCCTGATGGCGGTGTTTCCATTAATGGCAATTGCCTTGGCGGCACCCATCTTAGGGGAACGGGTAAGTCTGAAATGTTGGTTGGCGGTGTGCGTCGGTTTTATCGGAACACTGATTATTTTACGACCCGGGCTGGAAGTCTTTAAACCTGAGTCGCTGATACCGTTAACTGCGGCCTTGTGTTTTGCTGGTTATCATGTGGTGACCCGTCAGGTGAGTTCCGCTGGGGATGGTTTTAATACCAACATACTTTATATGGCCTTAGTCGGTTGTGTGTGTGCAACGGTTTTTGGGGTGACGGTATGGCGTGAGCCGAGCATGCAAGAATGGATTCTATTGGCGGTGATCTCTATTATGAGTGTCGCCGCACAGCTTCTATTAGTGAAAGCCCTAGAGTATGCCCCCGCCTCGATACTACAACCTTTCAATTACAGCTTATTAGTGTTTGCCACCATTATTGGCTTCTTAGTGTTTAGAGAACTGCCAGACAGATGGACCATTGTGGGAGCAGGCATTGTTATTGCCAGTGGGCTGTATGTGATTTATCTACAACGTTCCCGTGAATGATTTTTGGGCTGAGCTCGGACTCCCCCATCCTTGAAGAAAAAAAGTTCGCGAGAAGCGCCACGCTGAAGAACGTGGACCGGGGTATTAGGTAAAACCAATATTGATAGATATAATGAACAAGTCAAGGAGTTAAAAATGAAATCATTCTTGATTAAATTATTTTTTGAAGCGATTGATACTGTTTATCTTATATTTGGCTCTATTTTAATTATTATTGCTTATGTCTATTCTAGTGATGGTATATTCGGTATTCCTGCCTCTCTCACTGCTGGGTTAATTGGTGTTGGAATTACTTTTTTATTTCTATTACTACCTTATTATTTTTTATCTAAAATTAAAAAGTCTAATAGGAACAAATAGCTATACCCTCTTTGCTATTATACAGACCTTTGCACGATGTAATATAAAAAGGGGTCCGTTTAAGGGACCTGACCCCTTTTAGACAAAGTGAGCTTTGGCAACCTCACGAGCTCTATCTCAAACTTGGTCATCAGCAAAGAATTCGAGCGAAGCGTTACCAAGCATTATTCAAATACCACATCCCAGAAGAAGAACTCGGACGGATTCGATCCGCTACGCATTCAGATATGGCACTGGGGAATGACAGATTCAAAGAAGAGATTGAGAAGTTAACGGGTAGGCGAGTGACGCCAAGAAAACGCGGTAGAAAACCAATGCAGATGGATTAAATTTTCATCTGACCCCAATTGTTCGCGGAGCACACCATAGAGAACATAACAAACTATGTTCGTATAAAAGCGATCCGAACTTTATCGCACCATTGACACCGGCTGACTTATGGGTGACCCCAATTGCTCCGATTTGGATTGGAAAGCAGGCGATCCGAACGTTTAATACGGTGCTTTTCATAAGCGTTTGATTGAATCCCTCGACCAATACTGGTCACGGTACAAAGACTTCCTTGTGCTAAGCTAAGTACACAAGCTGATAGCGCTTTACGTCGAGCTTTATGCATATTGGGGCTGACAATCGGCAGGATTTTGTTCAGTATAGTGGTCGCGTTCATGGCTCTGGTGGTGAGTTGTTTTTGGCGAAATTATTGATCGCCAAGAGCTATGAACGTTCCCTTCTTGCTCAAACATTCTGAACTATATTGAAATTTTGGGGGGATACCTCAGCATCTGACCCCAATTGTTTAATCTGAACCCAATTGTTATGGTTTAAAGAAGATGTTTTTTATGTTCCCAATAAAGCTAATAATTTTTTCTAAGTAGCCATTTATAAAGATATTTGCTTTTCTTGAATCAATATCTTTTATTTCATCATTTACTACAATCGGCACCCAGAAGTTCTCAATATAATCATCATCAAAAAAAGCAGAATGACCTCCGGTTATAAATCTATTAGTTATTCGGTTAGAAAAGGAGTTTATTCCAGTTTTTCCAATCATTCCAAGTCTAGGGATAAAGACTTTACTTAGATACAAAGTGTAATCGCTTGTGGCGCAGTCATTAACAATTTTTATTCCACTATTCGTGATTTTATCAAAGTTAAATGATTGGTCAACAACGCTGCCTGAGATGATTATTGTAGAAATATTGTGTTTTGTTTTTCCCCCTTCATCTATTATGTTAATTACTGCCTTTAGTGTGATGTACGTTCCAAAACTGTGGGAGAATAGATATATTTTATCTTTTTCTTCGGCTACACTTTTAATCAGCATTTCTAGTTTTTTTATATTTTTTTTTGCCACTTTGTTTGAGAATATTGATAGGCTGTTTACTATTTCATAATCAAATCTTTTTTTCTCATCAATTCCCGTACATGATAGGTTTTCATGGAGTTTTTTTTGCCATTCTCCATAAGATCTTATACCATGAATAGTAATTATTCCTTTTTTAATTTGACTTCCCTTTATTTTTATAAAATTGTTTTTTTGTTTTATAAGGTTCGCTATTCTGTCTATCCATTGTGTATTAAATGAATGGGCATCTAATACAATAGAACATATTTTTTCAAATTCTTCTTTGTAATTTTTTATTTCGCTAATTTCAGAAGTTATTCCGATGAGTGTTTCCGAAGAGTTTAATTTGCCATTGCTTATTTTTTCAATGAGTTTGTAAGTGTTTATTTCAGTAGGGCTGTCTCCTTTTTTTTTGGGTAGTTTTATGTCTACTATTAATAAATCATATTTTGAGTTTTTTAGCTTTCTTTCTGCGTCATTAGTATTTTCTGAAAATTGTGTGTTTATTGTTACAAAGCTTTTTGTCTTATTTTTTAGTTCTAGTTCAGCTTTTTTAGCTCTTTTTATATTGTCATCAATTATTAGTACATTAAACATTCTTTATTATTTCCTTGATTTCATTTTTCCATGCTGAATCAGTACTATCATAGTAGATGAAACCTAGGCACCTTTCTCGAAACTGGCTAAGTAGCTCTTCTTTTAATGATTGAAAATCTAGTGTTTTAGTGCTATCGCTAAAGTCTTTATATTGTGTTAGAAATAAGAATTTGCTTTCTGTCTTTTTTACTATTTTTCTAGCAATTTCTTCACCACCAAATGTCCTGAATCTACCACCACTTTCTCCGACTTTTTTTTCGTAAGTAGGAAGACTCATATCAAGTATTACAAAATCATAACTGTTTTCTATTGCTTTTTTCTTTCCAGATGTGAATGAGGCTGCTGTTTCTATTTCAATGTTTATGATTTCCTTATGAAGAAAAGTTGTTATTCTATGTAGTTTATGAGTATTGTCTTCAACAATGAGTACTTTCATGATGTAAACTTATCTCCACTGTGAATTCACTTTTATCAATAAAAAAATCTAAATTGTATTGGCTATTTAGATCTTTCAAAGTCCAGTACGATCGATGAAGACCGGTTCCGCCTTCCTTGTTTTTATAATTTGGTTCTTCTTTATTTATTACTCGCTCTTTTATTTTATTTATATCTATTTTTTTGTCATCTATTTTATTTGAGATTTTAATTATTGTTTGATTTTCTTCTTCTTTTGCTTCTATTTGTATCTCACTGTTCTTCCTTCCATGATCTCTCGAATTATTCATTAAATTTATTAGAACAAAAATAAGCTCTTTACTTTCTATACCATTAAGCTTTCTGTTTGAGTTGGACTTTATTATATTTGTGAATTTGGATTTTCTTATTTTTTTAAAGTATTCATCCGCAGTGTGCAATAAATCTGTTAGAGATAGGGTATCTAGAGTATCTTTTTTTCCTAAATGAAACCATTCAGAAATTTCATTAATATCTTCTCCTATTCCATGTTTAAGAGAAGAGATGTTTCTAACTATTTCATTGAAATGGTGTGTTGATGCTTTATTAAGAGATAGCTCCAGTTTCTCTATACATTTGTATATTTCCTGTCGGAATATCGTATTAATATATTCTCTTGTCTTTTCAAGGTTGTCTGAGGTTTTTTCGTCCAATATACGAACTACTTCATCAAATATCTCAGAATTTGAAGTTTCGATTTTTATATAATCTCGAATCCTATCAATATCATTTATCTGAAAGGCATAATCAAAAAATCTATCGATGTGTTTTCCATCTTGTGATATCTTTATTTTTTCTTCAATTTTTGAAATTGTTTTGTTAAAATTTATTGAAAATTCTTTCAATAGTGCATTTGCTAGTTCCGAATATTCATTATCTAAATGATTATAGTGTAATGTCCAGAATGTTTCATCTAAATCAGTTTCTATTAATATGTTAAGATTTTCAGCTCTTGATCTCATTTTATTTCCTAGGAAACCATGTCGTATCTCCGCACTAAGACAATTATCTAAACCATAGTCTTCATCATATAAGTATGAGTTTGAAATTTGGCTGACTAGTTTTATAAGTATTGAATCCTTACTCCCAGTTAGAATTACAGTACTGTTTTCTTCCTGAATATTAGACGGATTTTCTTTCTTGTTGTCTAAGACTTCTGATTTTAAGGTTATAAAACTCTGAGTGTCTTCTTCATCTTTAGAAGATAAAAAAACCTCTATTAAAGGAGTGATTGCATCAAGTTTATTAGACTTTATTGAATTATAATTTATAGATATTTTATTATTCTCAATTTTTGAAGAGTTTCTTTTTGCAATGATTGTTTTAAATATTTCCTCACATTCAGCTATATATTTTTTCTTTTTTGTTCTTTCTTCAAGATGAAAAAGTATTATAACCCTTTCTAAAAATAATTCCTCACTGCTTTCAAATTTAGACAAGCAATCCAAATGATTTGGAATACATATTTGCTCAAGAAAATATATTCTTTTTTCAGAAAGGAAATAGTTTTCATCAAGTAAATCTATGGGGCTATCTATATTTTTATTTTCTAAATAATCTTCGAATATTTCATTTAGAACTTGGTCGTAATCTGGAGATATTAGCCTCGATGAGAATGATAATATTATCATGGCATCAATAGATAAAACATTGTTTTTCTTTATAAAGGATGAAAGATCTTTAAGGGGGAGGCTTATATAAAGAGATTCATTTTCAAGAAGCCTTTTGGCACAGAAATCTATTGCTAAATGATATTCTTTATTAGCTAATAGTTTTTTTATAGTCTCTTCAATTTTATCCTTTTTTGTTATTGATACATCAATTGATTTGTTCTTTTTTTGAAAATAATTTGATATTTTTCTTTTTATTTCAGAGCTTTTTTCTATATGGTTAGGTAATAACTGGTCTAAAAGTTTTAAAAAATGATAGGAGTTTGGGTTTTTGTAAAGCCTTATTATTAATCCTTCTAGATCTCTTATTTCTTGAGTTATGTTTTCTTTTTGTTTTATTATTCTTATTGATTTGTTTAGCATTTGGTATATGGGGGATTTTTTTGTTATAAATTCAATTTCCAAATTGCTCGAGAGTTTTGCTATGTTTGTTATTATATCTTCTATTGCTGTGTTTGTGTTCTTGAAAATTTCTGTGTTTTTTATTTCTTCAGGTAATTCTAAGAGATTTTTATCGGATGTTTTTCTTCTATTTTCCTTAAAAAGGAAAATAGGTTTTTTAAGTTTTTTTCTCGAATGTCATTTTCATCTAAATGGAAAACGTAAAGGGATAATAGCTCATATATATCTAATAAAGGAAACTCCTCCATATAAGTTAGGGATTCTTTGAAACTTATTCTTTGTAATTCTGGAGGTATGAAGGCAAGGGAAATTAAATCTCCAAAAGGTTTTAAATCAACCTCAAAATCTTTTATGTCGCTCAATACAGCCTTTTCTAAGGTTATTTTAGTATCATTAGCTTGCTGAAGCCAAAAGCATTTACTAATCATATGCTTGTATATGACATTATCTATTTCAGAGATTTTTTCGTTATAGTAACTAGTAAGTTTTTTGCTATTAACTTCTGAGGAATAAAGAAACATTTTTGTTCTCACTGCCCAAAAATTTTCACCAAATTTATCTATGTATATATCGATTTTATGGGAGGCAGAGTTGAAGTTACCCATTAATATATCTAGATCGATATCTGATGTGAAACTTTTGTGAGACTCAATTGTTTCCTCGTTGGATTTAAAAATACTATAGTAGTATATGAAAATCTTTTCAAGAGTTAAAAGGTTTCCAAATTTTTGTATTTTTGAATCATTTTTTAAATCTTTTACTTTTAATGGCCTGAAGAAATGTTGAAGTTTTTTGTGAGAAATTATTTCATCAATATCTCTTTCAAGTTGAGCTGGATTAGATGAAACAAAATAATTTATAATATTATGCTCTACAGATAATATTTTCCGGTTTTTTTTTCTAGGCGTAAGTAAACTAAGTATTAATTTGTTTTTCATAATATATCCCTAAAAATAAAGTCCTATTCGAAAAAAGCCTAATGGAGACTTAATATGTCCTCGTCCTAGTTATATCCAATTTTGGCTTCTACTAACAGGAGGTACTAATCTGACTGTTATTCTACATAATGTCGACAGTCTTTATTTTGTGGATTCTAGACGGTTCTTTATCTAATAGCTAGATATGACATCTCTTGATTCCTATGTTGTATTTTGAATATCCCTGCTATTTCTGGTCACCAAATACAAGCGAAATATAAAAATTTTATGTATTTTCATGATTTTTGCATTCTAAAGTAATGTTTTTCTTATTACGAGAATAAACCAATATTTTTCTGCATTTGTCATTTGATAATCTTTTGTTAAAGATAAAACACTTGGGATCCAATTTCATTTCTACTTCTTGGTATAGTAGAAAAAGGCACTCAATGCGCCTCGTCCCAGTTATTACTAACACCCGCTTCAACCAACAATGGTACGTCAATCTGGCTGCTGTTTTGCATGATGTCGACGATTTTCTCTTTGGCGGCGTCTAGGTCTTTTTCAGCCACTTCGAAGATAAGTTCATCGTGTACTTGCATGATCATTTTTACGTCTAGGTCAGTGCTTTGTATTCAATCGTGCATGTTTATCATGACGTATTATCTAGATGATTTTTGAGTAAGCTTCTTCTAAAGCATCAAAGGCGTCGGTGGGCACTTCATACTGAAACTGATCTCTACGCCTTTTAGATATCTTACCGTTTTGCTCTAAACAGAAGACTACCAATTTTGAAAGTGTTTTGTCATTAATATCGAACTGTTTATTGATATGGCGTTTTAGGGCGTCGTATTGGTTTAGGTAGGCGACTTCCTGTTTTATATAATGTTCCATGGCTTCGTCACAAGCTTCTGCCATGAGTTCGGAACAGGCGGTGCCATCCCAATGGCGATAGATAGATTCATGACCTTTGAACTTAAAAGCATAGTTTTCTGTGTCTAGGTAGTCTACTTGCCAGAAGGTTCTGGTTTCGGAGGAGTAGGCGCTTAATGCCGCAAGATACTCTCGCTCTTTGTTATGCAAAACAGCCGAGACAGGCAGTAATAGGCCATTCGTGAGCTGGCCACTGCGGCATAGTACGTGATGAAACATAAAGCGTGATAAGCGTCCATTCCCATCCATAAAAGGATGTAGAAACACAAAACCAAATGAGATGACTGCGCCAAGCACAATAGGATCTACTTGATCTGGTAATTGGTTGGTAAGATGCTTCCATTCTTGCATGAGTTCGCGGCACAAATTGGGTGAGGGGGGGACGTAAGTGACACCGATTGCGCCCGGGCCATTACTTAAGTAGTTTTGCTCGTTGCGATACGAGACAGCCCATTCGTAGGGATTATTGATCGTGGCCTTTTGTAATTCTATTAAATAATCTTCATCAATTGCACGGGGAATGTGTGCTTGCCTCAGTAGATTGGTGTAACGCTGGATTTTATTGGTATCGGGTTGCTCTTTCTCAATGGCAAAGGAATCTTTGGTTTCACTGAGATACACCCAAGATAAAGCGCGATTAAGCATGGCGTCATCTAGCCCATCTGTGAACTCTTTGGCCTTTTGTAGAGTATTGAGTGCTAAAGCCTTTTCTAATCGGTCAGTACGTTTGACGGTAATGCTGTAATCTAATGAGCCGATCAAATTGATATGGACACGCCAGCGTTTATTGGTTTGATTATTTGCTGTTATGAACCGTTCTGGATCTAGCAAGGATATATAGTTACCGCGTGTCAGATCGGTGATGCGTGGTAGCAGTTGCTGATGAAAGTGTTCCCAAAGTAGGCAGGCAATACGGATATATCTCCCCATAGGAGCGGATTCATAACATTCTAAGAGTTCCTCTGAGCTAACTTTGAGCAGTGCTTGGGAAAGTATTTGTAAATTAAGGTCTTCGTATTTCAGTGCAAACAGAATGTGATCGAGTATCTTATCAGAAGGCTTTAATGAAGCAGGCGTCGCTAATGTATTGTCAATTAGCTGTACCTTAGTTACTGGCATAACACGGGCAGATACTTGCAACGGCAGTGCGGTGATATCTGTGCGCTCCAGTAAGTATGCGTAGCCTACGGATGTATTTGTCATATTCAGCACCAAAAAATTTTTACAAAACTAAGATTTTAGTTATATCTGCTTCATTCGCTAAGATAATAGTTACATTCTAGGCATTGTTCCTTGGTGTTGGATATGCCTAACTGCAATTTAGTCTAAGAAAATGTTTACGGAGCTAAGATTTTTGTTACAAATTGCCATTTCTTCCAGAAAAAAATTACAGGCAGTGTGTAAGTAAGCGTTACTATATGGTTTATCTTCAGGATGATTTGTCATCTGGCCCCTTTCAGTACATTGCTTGTGATGGATCTGCTTAGGCTACTTTATGTAGCGGATTTGCTTAGGAGTTTTTTGTACTCAAAGAAAGTCAGTAGCCGCTAGGGGCGGCAGGTAAAAAAGCTTTCGAGCAGACTATCTTGGGTGTTTTACAGTCTACCGGAAGGTTCTTTATCATTGACTGTTTGTTGTCGGTTGCAATAAGTTGGTGTCAGTACTAAAATTAATCATGTAGAAGGGCTTAACATATGACTCATTACTGGATTGTCCATATGTTCTCACGCTACCAATGATTCGCCAGTGACATCGTTGTTGATGGTTAGACTAAACATTGTTTAGTCACCCTGACCCCAAAGAGCTAAAGGGCTGCCACGAACTATCATTTTTCATTTCAAAAAAGAGCATTTGTCATGCTCTTTTTTTATGTCTGTTCTATATCATTGCGATGACTGTCCCTGGGTGGGATTTTCTATCGTAGGCGCTGATAATGTCGTAATAGGTTTTGTCTTTGGATAGTCTTAAAATGACCAGCCCAGTCTTGGACTCTATAACCAGCGCGGCGTTTTCGTCTTTCACCGTGTCAACAATGACGGTTGCTCCGTCAGTTATGATGGATTGTATATAACCCGATACTTGACTTGGGCAGGTAATGCCAATTTCTTTGCTATGTTTTTCATAGATATGTCTAACACCAAATGCCCCAGATCTTGTTCTTCCAAAGCCTGCAAAGCCGACTTTCAATCTAATCTCTAGTTCTGGCCAGTGAGCGTTGTTTTTAGGAAAGGTGCCAAATGAAAGTTAGCCGTTCGTTGTCGTAACAAAGGCGTTTTTACTCCGTTTGTGCGACATCCATTCGACTGAAAGGTCGCTATGTAGAATGGTTGTTTCCATTTAATCCCTTAAGTTTAAAGCAGGCTCTTCCTTGAGCCTTGCTCGTATTCATTTGTTATTTTAGAGTTAGAGCCTTAATGCGCCTCATCCCAGTTGTTCCCAATCCCTGCCTCAACCAACAATGGCACGTCGATTTTGCTGCTGTTCTGCATAATGTCGACGATTTTCTCTTTGGCGGCGTCTAGGTCTTTTTCAGCCACTTCGAAGATGAGTTCGTCGTGTACTTGCATGATCATTTTCACGTCTAGGTCGGTATCGGCGAGCCAGTCGTGCATCTTGATCATGGCGCGTTTGATGATGTCGGCGGCGGAGCCTTGCATCGGGGCGTTGATGGCGGTGCGTTCGGCGGCTTGGCGCATCATGGCGTTTTTCGCTTTGATGTCTGGCAGGTATAAACGGCGGCCGTAGATGGTTTCGACAAAGCCTTTTTCTTTTGCGCCTTCGCGGGTGTTTTCCATGTATTGCTGTACGCCTGGGTAACGTTCGAAGTATCGTTTGATGTATTTGCCTGCTTCTGGGCGACCAATGCCCAGTTGTTTCGCTAGACCAAAGGCGGACATGCCATAGATCAAGCCGAAATTGATGGCTTTAGCGCGACGACGTTGTTCAGTGGTGACGTCGTCTAAGCTAACGTCGAAGACTTCCGAGGCGGTAGCTTTGTGCACGTCGGCGTCTTTGGCGAAGGCATCTAATAGCCCTTTATCTTGCGACAAGTGGGCCATGATGCGCAATTCGATTTGCGAGTAATCGGCGGCGACCAGTTTGTAACCTTTCGGTGCCACAAAGGCTTGGCGAATTCGGCGACCTTCGGTGGTACGAATGGGGATGTTCTGCAGGTTCGGATCGGTCGATGACAAACGGCCTGTCGCTGTGACGGCTTGGTGGTAAGAGGTATGAATGCGTCCGGTTTTCTGGATCATCTCTGGCAATTTGTCGGTATAAGTGGATTTCAACTTAGACAGACTGCGGTGTTCCATGATCAAACGCGGCAGTTCGTAGTCTTGTGCCAGTTCTTGCAAGATCGGCTCCGCCGTGGATGGCTGGCCTTTGGGGGTTTTCTTGATAACGGGCAAGCCTTGTTTTTCGAACAGGATCACTTGTAGCTGTTTCGGTGAGCTAAGGTTAAAGCTTTCGCCCGCTTCTTCGTGGGCTTTGATCTCGATCTCTTGCAGTTTGCCGGCGATTTCACCACTTTGGATGTGCAAAAGCTCTGGATCGATCAAGGCACCAGTTTGTTCCATTTTCGCCAAGACGGGAATCAATGGGCATTCGATGTCTTTAAAAATACTGACCAATTCGGGTGTGGTTTCGATTTTTGGCCAAATGGCTTGATGCAAACGCAAGGTGATGTCGGCGTCTTCAGCGGCATAAAACGCGGCCACGTCGAGTTCGATTTGATTGAAGGTTTTTTGTTTCGCGCCTTTGCCAGCAATGTCTTCAAAGCTCACGTTGGTGTGACCAAGGAATTTGCTCGCCAAGGTGTCCATGTCATGACGGGAACTCACGGAATTGTACACATAAGATTCCAACATTGTGTCGTAAGCGATGCCACGCAAGGTGATGTCGTAGTTGTTTAGCACGTTGGCGTCGTATTTTAGGTGTTGGCCGACTTTGGCTTTGCTGTCGTCTTCTAACCAAGGTTTGAGCTGTTCTAGCACCCAGTCGCGGTCCAGTTGTTCAGGCGCACCTTCGTAGTCATGGGCGACAGGAACGTAAGCGGCTTCGCCGGCTTCTACCGAGAAGGACAAGCCAACCAGTTCGGCGGCCATGTAATTCAGCGAGGTGGTTTCGGTATCGAAAGCAACCAGCTCAGCGGCTTGGATTTTTTCTAGCCATTTGTTGAAGCTGTCTTTGTCTAAGATGGTGTCGTAATTGGCTTCAATATTGGATTTAACCGGTGTTTCGACTTGGCCATCATTGCCCACAGTGTCACTGGCGGTTTCGACGCTTGGCGCTTTATCTAGGTCAGACAACCAGGTTTTGAATTCGAGTTTGGTGAACCACTCGCGCAGTTTTTCTTTGTCCGCTTCGCCGTTTTTCAATTCTTGAGGATCGAAGGGCAGTTCTACGTCGCATTTGATGGTGGCCAAGGTGTAAGACAACTCCGCCATTTCTTTGTTGTCTTCCATTTTTTGCTTCATGGTTTTGGAACCACGGAAACCCAACGCAGCGATTTCGTCTAAGCGGGTGTAGATGTCTTTGATGCTGCCCAGTCCTTGCAACAAGGCAAGGGCGGTTTTTTCACCAACCCCTGGCACGCCGGGTATGTTATCGACTTTGTCGCCCATCAGTGCGAGGTAATCGATGATCAGTTCAGGTGGAATGCCGAATTTGTCTTTGACGCCTTGGATGTCCATGACGGTATTGTTCATAGTGTTTACTAGGGTGACTTTTTCAGTGACCAGCTGGGCCATGTCTTTATCACCAGTGGAAACAACGACTTCACGGCCTTGCTCGCCCACTTGCTTGGCAATGGTGCCGATAACGTCGTCGGCTTCGACGCCATCAATAATGACGAGTGGCAAGCCCATGGCTTCCACCATACGGTGAATGGGCTCAATTTGTGGACGAAGGTCGTCAGGCATGGGTGGACGGTGTGCTTTGTAGTCGCTGTAGATCTCGTCGCGGAAGGTTTTGCCCTTGGCATCAAAGATGATCACCATGGGGGAATCAGGGTAGGTTTTGATAAGGCTGCGGATCATGCTGATTACACCGCGGGTGGCGTTGGTTGGATGACCATCGCTGGTATGCATCGGTGGAATCGCGTGGAATGCTCGATAAAGGTAGGATGAACCGTCTACCAAAACCATAGGTGGTGTGTGTGTTTTAGAATCCGTAGCCAAAATAGAACCTCTTTATGAATCGGCAAATATGAGGTCTATTCTATGTGTTTGAGCGTGTTTTTACAGCCAAAATGGCGAATTAAGTTTTAAGCAGGGTGGTCACTTGTCATAACAGACCTGCCGAGCGGAAGATTTCTTTCATTATGCAATACTTGAGTTTGACAAGAGACATCAAACAATAAAAACCTGTTATTAGCCTAACGAACGTTAGGCTAATATAGAAGGTGGAAGTTGAGACACTAGGCTTGTTCACACCTTCCCTAGATTAAATCGATCTTTTGCCTCGCTGGTTTTAGGTGTGAAAAACGATACTAGATTGCCTTCTGGGTCTCTAAATTGAAATGTTCGGTTACCCCAAGGCATGTCTTTAGGAGGGTGAACCAGATCGACCTTGTTTTCCAGACGTTCAAATTTTTTATCTACATCATCTACTAAGAATTCGAGAATCGCCGTGCGGTTGGAAGAGGGTTCAGCGCAACCTTCTTTAAACAGGGCAACGGTTTCAATACTGCCGAATGCTAAATGAGCCTTTTCTGTTTTTAGTTCAGCAAATACCGGAACGAGCCAGTCTGCTTCCCGTTCGGTAATAAATTCGTAGAAGCTAACCATCTTTTTGATGTCGTTAACAATGAGCCGAGTGGACAATAGATTCATACTTCACCTTTTTAATGAGAATCAGAGAGTGCAAAATGAGTATGTCACCCTGATGCTGACAGCGTTGTGGCAATAGGAGAAAAAAATGCGACGTGCCGATAGGTTGTTTCAGCTCATTCAGATATTGAGGCGGGTAAATAGGCCTGTGACTGCGGCTAAGTTGGCTGAGGAGTTAGAGGTTTCTAAGCGAACGGTTTATCGAGACATTGCCGATTTGGTTGGGCAAAGGGTGCCAATCGAAGGGGAGGTGGGGTTAGGTTATACATTAAGCACATTTTACAGTATGCCTCCTTTGATGCTCACGCGAGATGAACTGGAAGCACTTGTTTTAGGTGTCCAGCTTGTGCAAAGTCTTCCGGATAAAACGATCGGCAATTCCGCCAAAGATGTCTTTGCTAAAATTAGAGACGTTATTCCTCCCAGTTTTATTTCCACGCTTAGCGATGCGGGCGTGCGCATAAAACCCAGAGAGTCAGAGCTAGAAAAACAAGATACTCGTTATTTACGTGAGGCAATTAGAGCAAACAAAAAGATACGGATTACCTATTTCGATCGAGATGGCAATGACTCCGAAAGAGTGGTGTGGCCCATTATCCTAGGTTATGACGAAGCCTATTGCTTATTAATCGCATGGTGTGAAAAGCGTCAGCAGTATCGTCATTTTCGAGTTGATAGGATTCGGCATATGGAGCGTTTGGATATTAGCGTTCCGATTGCAGGTAATGAGCTACGACAGCGTTGGGAGTTATGGCGTGAGAAGACGTGGCTGAATAGGGGCTAGATAGAACGAACCGTCTATTCTAAGCGGTTGAGATGATTTTTACAGTCCAAACTGGAATTAAGTGCTTCAACTGGGCTGAGTCTTGGGTGAGGAGCAATCTAAGAGAGAGTGTTATTGTAAAGAACTGCCTGATTTCGACCGTTATTTTTGGCGTAGTAGAGGGCTTTATCGGCTTGTTCAAGTAAATCCATAAAGTGTTCACAGGAGTGAATTTCGGATTGACCTACACTAACGGTTAATTTTCCGACCGTTTTATAGGGCAGGTTACTCAGGGCGACCTGGAACATGGAGCCAATATTGGAGGCAGACTGCTTCTTTGGGTTCACCATGATGACGATAAACTCTTCTCCACCCCAACGAGCAATGGCGTGTTTTTCAAAATAGATGGAGCGCATTCTGGACGCGACTTCGATTAGAACTTTGTCGCCAGTCGTATGCCCGTAGCGGTCATTGATGCTTTTAAAATGATCCACATCGATCAGTATCACACAGATTTGATCGTTTTTTGTGAGTTGTTCCAGCCAATGTTGTAATCCGCGACGGTTGAATACGTCGGTTAAAAAATCACGATCGGCTTCTGCTTCCGAGCGTCGTAAATTAAAGGTAATTTCATCCATATGATGACGGATGCCACTTTGATAAGGGTAGATGACATAGAGTATCAAGCAGGCAGGGCCAAACAATGAAACGAGTTCGTAGCCCCGTTCGGTATGCAGTTCAGCCGGATGGTAAATAAGGTAATGAAACGTCGGGATGGCGATCACTGACCATGAGAGCACGACGTATTTTTTTTGTTTTCTTGGTAGCATCATTAACCCTAGAATTAACAAGGATAAGGTAATGCCGGATGTTGGGGGAAGCCTTTCTATTAACAGCCATTTGCCTTGCCATGCCATGACAATAAAATAAAGACTCGGTGGAACAAAGGACATTATCACTAGGGCAATGAAGGCTCTAACCGTATTTTTGAAGTGTGCCCTAGGGTTGACATAAAAATAGATCAATAGCGCTAGGCAGGACAACATAATGAGCCGCGGAGCGATGGTATCGAATAGGTATTTAGAAGGAAAATAAAAAAAGAAAACGTTATAGAATAGACAGCACACAAGGGAGGCTCCAAGAACCCTATATAAAGCGGCGATGGCTAGTTTGCTTTCCTCTGCTTTTAGTCTCAAGGGGTGACTCCGAGTGTCGCTTATTGAATTGGATAAAAAAGACCGTGTTTATATGGACTGATTTGATTAATTGACACTTCTGCTTCCTGTTTTAACCTAATCTATAGTGAGCGTTAACCTTTAGCTTTGCTTCTTTATGGTGTCTTTATTGACGCCGTCCTCTTGATTTTGTTCATAAGGTTGTCTCTTTAGTATAAGAAGGTTCTATTGGAATTGCTATTTTGTTTGGGCTAAGCCGCTCTAGCCCGTTTAGTCGCTAAACCTGAAAAGTAAGTTTAGATGCCAAATCGACAAATTGCTCAGATAAGAAAAATTTTTTAGGCAAACGACAGAATTACATAGAACAAATTGACCTTTTGATGCTTATTGTGGAGCATAGGCGTGTTGAGACCTTTGCTCTGTAACCGTGTTGGTAAAAACGGGGCGAACAATGGATTTGAGCAACGTATTCATCGGGTCGGACATGGCTCTAATAGGATAAAAAGGTCTCTTTATGATGTTCTTCGACTTCTTTTTAACGATTTATAGGTAGAAACTTGGCTGTTTACACTTCCCTCTCGGACTCTGACATGCGCGGCCTTGTGGCTGATTATTATTTAGGTGAACTGGTTTCCTTTAAAGGAATTGCTGGTGGTGTAGAAAACACCAATTACTTTCTTACAACCACCACAGGAAAGTATGTGGTGACTTTGTTTGAAGAGTTCGAATTTGAAGAGGTGCCGTATTTCTTGAATGTGGTGGCGCATTTAAAGCATAAAGGCTTTAACGTACCAGCGGCGTTGATCGATATTCATGGGGAACGTTTGCGTGTGGTGAAGGGGCGCCCCACTATTATTGTTGATTGCTTCCCCGGGAGTGAATTAAAAGAAACGGATGTGGATTCGTGCCGCTTGATGGGGGCGGCGTTGGCCAAGCTGCATGTGGCCGGAGAAGATTTTGCCGAGCATCGTGAAAGCCATCGTGGTATCAACTGGTGGCGCGAAACGAGCAAAGCCATTGAACATGAGTTAGAGCCTGAACAAGCTACGCTGTTGATGGCGCAAGTGGCGGAGTTTGACGTGTTTATTGCTCAGCATGACCATTTACCGAAGACGACCATTCACGGCGACCTTTTCTACAACAACACATTATTTGAGAATGGGCAGTTATCCGCGATTATTGATTTTTATAATGCCTGCTATGCTTGGACCATGTACGATTTTGCGATTGTAGTGAATGATTGGTGTTCTGACATGGCTACCGGTGAGCTGGATATGGAAAAGTATCGCTCATTAGTGAACGCTTACATACATGAGCGAGAGCCGAGTGCTGAGGAGATTGCCGCTTGGCCTTATATGCTGCGCATTGCCGCATTGCGTTTCTGGTTATCTCGTTTGGAAGCTTGGCACAAGGCAAAGCATGATCCTGAACGTTTGGCTCAGCAACACGATCCGCGTGAATTTCAACGTATTTTAGAGGCGCGAGTGCGCTATGCACCTGCCTTGATGGAGTAGTAACCTTGTCTTCATTGTCGGTGTTGCGCGGTATAGTGCTTGTTTTAGGGACGCTGTTAGGGGCGAGTCAGGCAATGGCTCATCCCCATATCTGGGTGGATTCTCAATATCAAATCACGGTGGATACTCCAACGATCCAAACGTTTAACGCGACTTGGTCAATGGATGCGTTTACCTCTGTTAGTTTGCTGGAAAACTACGATACGAATGGCGATGGTCAGTTAACGGGTGAGGAGCGCCAGGAGTTATTAAAAGGCTTGCAGAACCTTAAGAAAAACGACTATTTTGTCCATCTCAAAGTGAACAAAAAAGACGTGAAGCCAAAAGAAGTAAAGATTACTGATTTTGGTTTTAAGAATAAGCTGCTCTGGGTGAATCTCAAAGTGACGTTAAAGACGCCAGTGAATCTCAATCAGTCCACCTTGAGTATCGCTTTTGGTGATCCAGAATATTACTTTGCCATGGTACCGTTGGAAGAAGGATTACTGCGTCTTTCTGGCAAATTGGCAGAGAGTTGTACGCCCATTAGTCACGATGGCAAAGAGCGAGGCATTGAGACTTGGGTGGATTTAACCTGTGAACCGTCGCAGTAACATTCTATACGATCATCCTATTGTACGTTGTCTGAAGGGCTTGTCTTGATGTTAGAACATTTCCAATGGTTGCCTTTTCTGGTCGCAATCACACTGCTGACCTTAAGTCCTGGTGTGGATACGATTTTGGTGATGCGTAATGCCGCATCCGGCGGTTGGCGTTTAGGATTTTTGACAAGCTTAGGTATTTGTATGGGATTGTTTGCCCATGCGACGGTATCTGCATTGGGGTTGTCGGTTATTCTTCTGGGGTCGGCTGAGCTGTTTACCGTCTTTAAACTGCTTGGCGCAGCTTATCTTGTGTACTTGGGGGTACAAGCCATCCGCAGTGCGTTGGCTCCAAAGGGCATGACGTTTAAGGAAGTAAAATCCCCTAGAGCCCTGACTCGCTGGGGATGTTTTCGCCAAGGCATTCTGTCGAATGTATTGAATCCGAAACCGATTATTTTTTACATGGCATTTTTGCCGCAATTTATTGACCCGGCTCATTCAGCCTTGGTTCAATCGCTTTTTATGGCCTCCCTTCACTTTATCATAGCGATGGTTTGGCAAACGTTTCTCGCGCTTATGGTTCATCGAGCGCGAGTGTGGCTGGCGCGACCAAAAGTGGCGCAAGCCTTGGATAGTCTAACGGGGGTATTGCTGTTGGGCTTTGGTGTGAAACTTGCCTTGAGTCAGCGCTAGTTTTATTGCGTAGGCTTGGACGCTAAACTACAAACGCCTTCGAGCAAGATGCTTTCAATAATGTCGATTACCCGCATTCTGGGGACTCGACCACGTAGCTCCGCATCAATCAAAGATGAAAATAAGCCATGGCAGCATTCTGTCATGGCAACGGAACTGATATCAATCCGAAAACACCCTTCTTGTTGACCTCGTAAAAAGAACTTATCCAGAATTTTTTGAGACTCTAAACAGTTCGTATCTTCAATCAGGCTCGGCTGCCAAAACTGCATAATGAAAAGAGTGAGTTCTTTGTTTTTATAGTAGTTTTCTAACAATTTACGGATACCTTCTCGTGGCGGAATGGTATCTAAATTTGCGTCATTAATGGCTTCTTGATAGGCATCTGCACTGCGTTGAATCAGGCGTTCAATCAGGTTTTCTCTTGTTGGGCAGAAACGATATAACGTGGCTTTGCTCACCCCAACTGCGCCAGCCAACTCCTGCAAAGATGCTCTTGGATGTTCCACAAGAGCGAGTGCAAGGGCATTCAGCAAGGTGTTGTTTGTATCATTCTCTGCCATTGTTTTTTCCAAATAGATCTGACGTGTTGGTTGTTTAATAAATAGACTTCGTTGTCGGTATTTTACTCGTAATATTTTAGATATGAAACAAAATCATTATGCATTCAAATGAATCATAGTTGATTCATTTGAATTTATAAAATACTATACTGATCATTATTGCATCATAACGTATGATTTGAGGTATGGTTAAAATGGATAGAATCCTAAAAAATGGAATAGTGTTCCTGTCGGTTGCGGCAGCGCTTTTGACACTATCAGGTTGCGATTCCGGTAAAGCGAAAGCGCAAACCAGCCAAGCAGCCAGTGTGAGAGCCGCCAATATAGTGACGATTACGCTACACAAATTTGAAGATACGGTGAGCTTGCCTGGACGTGTTGAGCCAATTCGTTCTGCTGAAGTTCGCGCTCGAGTTGAGGGAATTGTATTACGCAAAACCTTTACCGAAGGCGCGGATGTTAAAGCTGGAGATGTATTGTTCGAAATCGATCCAGCATCGCTAAAAATTGCCTTGGAACATGCCAAAGGTGAATTGGCAATGGCAGAAGCTACACGTTTTGATGCGAAAAATTTAGTGGATCGTTATACATCGCTATTAAAGTCACAAGCAGTTAGCAAGCAAAAATACGATGCGGCATTGGCGGCTTACAAAAGAGCTCAAGCTTCCGTCCAATCGGCACAGGCGGATGTGGAAAGTGCCAAGTTGAATCTAGGCTATGCAACAGTGCGAGCCCCCATTTCAGGACGTATTGGTCGTGCAGATGTGAGTGAAGGTATGCTGGTTGGTCAAAATGGCGCAACCTTGATGGCGACCATTCAACAGCTCGATCCAGTATATGTCGATTTTAATCAGCCAGTAACGGACACGCTGAAATATCGTGCGGCAATGGAGCATGATCCTGCCAATAGTGAAACCAAATTGACCGTAGCGTTGGATGGTTATGACAAAGATTTCCCCGGAAAACTTCTCTTCTCAGCCAGTAAGGTAGACGAAAAAACAGGTAATGTCGTACTAAGAGGCTTGTTTGCTAATCCACAAAAGATCTTATTACCGGGTATGTATGTTCAGGTGACAGCGACGCAATCGCGTACCTTGGACGCCATTTTAATTCCACAGCGTGCTGTCATGCGCAATGAAGACGGTCATGCATTTGTTTATGTGGTGGATGATGGCGGCAAAGTTGAATCACGTATGGTGGATACGGGTGCAATGAATGGTGTGTTTTGGCGTATAACAAAAGGCCTTCAGCCCGGCGATAAAGTCATCATTGATAATGCTATGACCTTTAGCGTTGGAGAGAAAGTTGTGCCAGAGAAGAAGCTGGCCTCCAATGCCTAGTTGATTTAATTCATTCCATTTCATTATTAGGATGTCTTCCTAGAGGCTGATTCATGTCTAAGTTTTTTATTGCACGACCCAATTTCGCTTGGGTGGTTGCAATCTTTATTTTGCTGGCAGGTTTATTGACTTTACCAAGTTTACCTATTGCCCAGTATCCAGTTGTGGCACCACCCCAAATTACGATCACGGCAACGTATCCCGGTGCTTCGGCACAAGTGCTGAGGGACTCTGTTACCAGTGTGATCGAAGAAGAGTTAAACGGTGCCAAAGGTCTGTTGTATTTTGATTCTTCCAGTAACTCAAATGGTATTGCCCAAATCACCGCGTCGTTTGCGCCTGGTACGGATCCTGACTTGGCTCAGGTCGATGTTCAGAACCGACTAAAAAAGGCGGAAGCGCGTTTGCCTAGTAGTGTCATCACGCAGGGTGTTCAGGTGGATCAGGCTAATTCCGGCTTCTTAATGTTTTATGCGCTGACATTTAAAGGGGATGACACCAATAAGAAAGTGGTTACTTTAATGGACTACGCCGCACGCAATATTAATAACAATATTCGTCGTGTGAAAGGTGTGGGTAAGTTGCAGTATTTCGGTACGGAAGCGGCAATGCGAGTCTGGTTGTCACCGGAAAAACTGTTGAGTTACGACTTGTCCGTGAATGATGTGAATCAGGCTATTCGTCAGCAAAACGTTCAAGTTCCGGCTGGCAGTTTTGGCAGTCGACCCGCAGACAACAAGCAAGAGCTGACCGCTACTCTCGTTGTGAAAGGTATGATGACGGACCCACAGGAATTCGGCAATATCGTCTTGCGTAGTAAAACGGACGGCTCGGCCGTGCATCTAAAGGACGTTGCTCGTATTGAGATAGGGCAAGAAAACTATAACTTCGAAACGCGTCTAAACGGCCACAAAGCTGCCGCTGCGGCAATACAATTAGCTCCCGGCGCCAACGCCATCGAGACCGTTAAAGCGGTAAAAGCCCGCATGGCAGAGTTGGAGAAAAATTTTCCAGATGACATGCAAGTTTCTTTCCCTTATGACACCTCGAAGTTTGTGAGTGCTGCCATAGAAAAAGTCATACACACCTTGTTAGAAGCCATTGTGTTGGTTTTCTTGGTTATGCTGCTGTTCTTGCAAAATATTCGTTACACCTTAATCCCGACTATAGTGGTGCCTGTTTGTATCATGGGAACTTTTGCCGTGATGTATCTAATGGGATTCTCCATCAATATGATGACCATGTTCGGTATGGTGCTCGCCATTGGTATCTTGGTGGATGATGCCATAGTGGTCGTAGAAAACGTGGAACGTATCATGATGGAAGAGGGTTTATCGCCGAAAGAGGCAACCATCAAAGCCATGGGGCAAGTGTCTGGTGCGATTGTGGGCATTACCTTGGTCTTGTCTGCGGTGTTTGTGCCGTTGGCCTTTATGAGTGGCTCTGTTGGGGTGATTTATCAGCAGTTTTCTATGTCGCTCGCCGTATCTATTATGCTATCTGGTTTCTTGGCGTTGACCTTCACTCCGGCGCTGTGTTCCACCTTGTTAAAACCCATCGATCAAGACGCGCATCATAATAAAGGTGGCTTTTTCGGTTGGTTTAACAAGCGCTTTGCAGGACTTTCAGATCGTTATATCAAGTTAAATAACAAAACGGTCAATCGATCTGGACGCTTTATGTTGATTTATTTGGCTTTGATTATTGGTTTAGCTTTTGCGTATGTGCGTTTGCCAGAGTCATTTGTACCAAATGAAGATCAAGGTTATATGATTGTTGATGTTCAGTTGCCCGCAGGTGCGACGTTCTCAAGAACCGATGCGACTATGAAGAAAATAGAGCATTATTTAGGGCAACGTGCCCCGGTTGAGAATGTGACATCGATAATGGGCTTTAGTTTTTCCGGTATGGGGCAAAATGCGGGCTTGGTATTTCCGACGTTAGTGGACTGGAAAGACCGAAAAGAGTCTGCGAATCAAGAAGCCATGGCGTATAACCAATTTGCTTCGACCTTGACTGATGGGAAATCTTTCGCTGTTCCGCCGCCGCCAATTGAAGGGATGGGAAACTCTGGTGGTTTTTCATTACGCCTTCAGGATCGGAGTAACTTGGGACGCAAGGCCCTGACGAATGCACGTAATATTTTGCTCGCTGAGGCCAACAAATCTCCCATTATTGCTTATGCTATGATGGAAGGTTTGGAAGACGCGCCGCAATTAAGAATCGATATTGACCGCAAAAAAGCCACGGCTTTGGGGGTCGGTTTTGACTCAATTAATAACGCGGTTTCAACAGCTTACGGTTCGGCATCAGTTAATGATTTTACCAACGCAGGTCGCCTACAACGAGTTGTGGTGCAGGCGGATGTAAAAGACCGAATGACGCCTGAGAGGGTATTGCAGCTGCATGTGCTGAATGACGAAGGTAATCTGGTGCCAATGAGTGCGTTCGCCAAAACAGCATGGGAAATTGGCCCTGTGCAGTTGTCTCGTTACAACGGCTATCCTGCGTATAAAATATCCGGTAGCCCGATGCCCGGTTACAGTTCTGGTGAAGCGATGGCTGAAATTGAGCGTATTATTAGGACTTTACCAAAGGGGATTGGTTATGAGTGGACAGGGCTGTCTTATCAAGAGAAAGCGGCGGGTGCCCAAGCACCGATGCTATTAACGATTTCAGTGTTAGTGGTGTTTCTTCTGTTAGTGGCTTTATATGAAAGCTGGTCTATTCCGTTTTCGGTGATTTTGATTATTCCTATTGGCGCATTAGGAGCTGTCGCGGCGGTCTACATTATGGGTATGTCCAATGATGTTTACTTCAAAGTAGGGTTAATCACCATTATCGGGCTTTCTGCGAAAAATGCGATCTTGATCGTGGAGTTCGCTAAAGACTTGTACCAACAGGGGCATACGCTGAAAGACGCCGCTATTCAGGCTGCTCGACTTCGTTTCCGGCCAATTATCATGACATCAATGGCATTTATATTAGGGGTTGTGCCGTTAACGATTGCCACGGGAGCAGGTGCGGCAAGTCAGCACTCCCTTGGGGTGAGCGTTGTTGGTGGGATGATTTCTGCGACGTTGCTGGGTGTGTTATTTGTGCCGATTTTCTTTGTTTGGGTACTAGGTATGGTGCATCGAGATAAGAAAACCTCCTAGTACATAAAAAAGCAGCACTTTTTGGCAATAGGGTGCTGCTTTTTTTCCTTTCTCACCGCTTTACCTCTCGTTGAGAAGCGTCTTTCTCTGCTAGAATCGCCGCGCTTGCTATAACCCAATGCGAGCAAATATTCTTCAATCAAAAGTTGGATGAATGCGGTGAGTTTCAACTATGCTGATGTGAAACTTTGGATAAATTGACATAGAGCTATTACTCTGTGTTTTTAGAGAGTTCTCTCAATGAGCTTATTAATTACGACTTGGATTAAATTCTTTTTCCTGTTTGCTCCCTTTTTTGTGCTGTCTATGTTTCTCGCGTTAACGCGAGGTGAGTCTGCGGCTTCACGACGACAAGTGGCTAATAAGGCACTGATTGCCTCATTAGTCATTGCTATTGTGCTGCTATTTTTTGGTGGGGCGTTATTTAATGTACTAGGCATTACTTTGGATGCATTCCGCATTGGCTCCGGTGTGTTGCTGTTTTTGTCCGCCTTAAGCTTGGTCAAAGATGGCACACGTAACCACGCCGTGGGCATGCCGAGTGAAGAGCGTGACGATGTATCAGTCGTTCCTTTGGCGGTGCCTATTATTATTGGTCCGGCGACCATTGGTACTATTTTGGTATACGGTGCTGAACTCCATGGTTGGCAATTAGTCATGGGGATCATGGGGTTGCTGCTCGCCCTCTTATCTTTGGCGGTGATTTTGTATTCTGGCTCGTTAATCGAAAAGATGCTTGGGCGAACAGGATTAAATGTCTTGTCTAAAATTACGGGCTTGATTCTGGCGGCAATGGCATCGCAAATTTTAATGAGTGGTGTGATGGGCTTTTTGCATCCGGCTTAATCGTCAGTATTATTGTGCCTCCTATGGCCTGTTTTACAGCGAAAAGTCATTTTTTGAAACGGCGTATTGGTGCGTCGACTTCTTCTTGTCTCCGTCCTGTTATAGTATAACGGGATTGTGGTGACTAAGTGAGAAGTTGATGGCTAAGAACGCCGTTTTTTTATTGATGTCCTGTGTATGTCTGTCGATGCCGATTGATGCCTATGCTGCTTGGGATTGGAGCGATTTTGGTTATACACGCTTTCTTAACTGGGTGGTCTACGAGCAGGTGGATTTACACCGTCAGTTGGTGATGGCGGTGCAAAAGCTAAGTCGTCACGATAGCCCAGCGCTGCTGTGGTCTTTAGTCTCAGGAAGCTTTATTTATGGGATTTTTCATGCGGCGGGGCCGGGCCATGGTAAAGCCGTCATTTCCTCTTATATGTTAGCCAGTCGCGCGCCACTGCGCCGAGCCATTAGCCTGTCTTTTTTGTGTGCGGCCGTACAAGGCTTGATGGCGGTGGCCTTGATTGTGGTGTTGGGGCAGATATTTTCCCTAGTTGGTAAGGCTATGCGCATCAGCCAATTTTTCGAGATCGCCAGTTTTGCTGCCGTGGGCTTAATTGGTGTCTGGATGTTGGTGCGTTTATTACGGGGTAAGTCCAGCTGTGGGCACGATCATTCCCATGATCACAAGCACATAGAGGCTTATCACACTCATACCCATGATCATGGTGGTGAGCATAAAGATTGTGACCACTCGGTTTGCCAACATCATCAGGGTGAAGTCAAGTCTGTCGAGCAGGTTGTGTTGGATGACCAAAAAGCGGACCGTCGTAGTATTTGGGCTATGGTGGGAGCCGTGGGGATCCGTCCCTGTACTGGCGCCGTGCTGGTTTTGGTGTTTTCCATGAGTGCCGGTATTTTTCATTGGGGACTCGTGGCGACAGCAGCGATGTCTCTGGGGACAGCCATCACGGTGGCAGGGTTGGCGATCATTAGTGTTATGATACGCGACAGCAGTTTTGCAATCACAGGTACACAAGGCGTCTGGCAGAGACGGCTATCCGTTGGCTTTGGGTATTTTGCAGCGATTGCTCTAATTATTATCAGTATTTCCATGATTTGGACGTACGCAAGCTATGCAGGAAGGCCTTTTTAATGAGTGAAAAACACAATCATCCTAAGGATGAAGAGCATCACGATCATGACCATTGTGTTGAATCGGCGCTGCAGACGGCGGAAGCATTGTGTCTGGAACAAGGGCAGCGTTTAACCAAGGTACGTCGTCGGGCATTGGAATTGATCTGGGAAAGCCACCGTCCACTAGGGGCGTATCAATTATTGGCAAAATTGGCGGAAGAAGGATTTAATTCGGCTCCTCCGACGGTTTATCGTGCACTGGACTTTTTACTCGGTGCTGGCTTAATCCACAAGGTGGAGTCCATGAATGCCTATTTGGGGTGTGCCCATGCGGACAGAGCCCATAAAGGGTATTTTTTGATTTGCGACGAATGCCACAATGTGATGGAGTTCGATTATCAAGACATTCATGCCTCTTTGATCGATAAAGCGAAAAAACAAGGCTTTGAATTGCGTGCGGAAACCATCGAGTTAACGGGGTTGTGCGCCACCTGTAAAAGTGCGGGTGAAGCTGCCAAAAAAGCCGCTAAGGATAAGTCGTGAGCACCCGTTTAGTCACGTTCGAAAACATCGGCATTACGTTCGACCGTCGTATTTTATTGTCCAGTATTGATATGACCATAGACGAGGGGGAGATTGTCACCCTGATCGGCCCAAATGGTAGTGGAAAAAGTACCTTGATTCGTACTTTGTTGGGGCTGCAAGAACCGACCTCCGGTAAAGTAATACGCAATAAAGCATTACGCATTGGTTATATGCCGCAGAAATTGCACATTGATCCCACCTTGCCGCTGACGGTGAAGCATTTTTTGGCGCTGGTTCGTAACGTCAATAAACGTGATATTTTACCGACACTGGAAAAGGTCGGCGTTGGGCATCTGTTGAATTCACAAGTGCATGTGTTGTCAGGAGGAGAAACGCAACGGGTATTGTTAGCTCGTGCTTTGTTGAATCGTCCGAATTTATTGGTTCTGGATGAGCCAGTACAAGGTGTGGACGTGAATGGCCAGGTGGCGCTCTATAATCTGATAGAAAATATTCGCAATGAGTTGCATTGCGCGGTGCTGATGGTGTCTCACGATTTGCATTTAGTCATGGCCAAAACCGATACGGTAGTGTGCATTAATCAGCATGTGTGCTGCTCGGGTACCCCCCAGCAGGTGACTGGACACCCTGCTTACCAGGCTTTATTTGGCATTCCTGGCGCAGATGAGTCCATCGCCATTTACGCCCATCAACACGATCATGTTCATGATAAGCATGGCGACGTGCTCGACGCTGATACCCCGCAGGATGGTGATCATCACGATCACACCCATTGCTCCCACCATTAATGTCGTTATATCTATGTGTCGTTTTCTACGTGCCAGTTTGGAGTATTCTGTAATATGATGGATTTTTTAATCAGAGCCTTAATCGGGGGGCTGGGCGTCGCGGCGGTAGCAGGGCCATTAGGCTCCTTTGTTGTATGGCGACGTATGGCGTATTTTGGCGACACGCTTGCCCATTCGGCCTTGCTCGGGGTGGCATTGGGCTTTTTGCTGAATGTTAATTTGAACCTTGCCATTATCGTTTTGTGTGTGGGCTTGGCCGCTGTTTTGGTGACGTTGCAAAAGAAGCATATTATCGCTACGGATACCTTGTTGGGCATTCTCGCCCACTCTTCTCTTTCTCTTGGTTTGGTGGCCGTGAGTTTTCTCGATAATATCCGCATCGATTTAATGGCGTATTTATTTGGCGATTTGCTGGCGATTAGTCAAACCGATTTGTATTGGGTATATGGTGGCGGTTTGCTCGTTATTGCTTTACTGGTGGCTTTTTGGAAGCCATTATTAGCCATGACGGTGAACGAAGAGTTAGCAAAAGTGGAAGGCTATCCAGTGGAATCGATCCGGCTGCTTTTGATGTTGCTGGTGGCGCTGGTTATTGCGGTGGCGATGAAAATCGTTGGGGTGTTGCTGATTACCTCTTTGATGATCATTCCCGCTGCGACCGCTCGCAAGGTGTCTGCTACGCCGATTCAAATGGCGGTAATGGCTAGTTTTATTGGTTGTTTGTCCGTATGTGGTGGCTTGTGGGCGTCTTATCATTGGGATACCCCAACCGGACCCAGTGTGGTGGTGTGCGCTGCCATGTTGTTTTTGATTACTTATAGTTTACCGTTTAGGCGGCGTTAGCGAGTGGTATACTTTTTTCATCGATAAAAAAATGGCGTTAAAAAATGAAAGATCTAAAAGACACTGTCTGTGTCGACCCAGTAACACCTCCGCAGATGGGGCGTACAAAAAGATTGGCTTTTCAGATCATCGCCGTCTTGAGCTTGATTATGGCGTTTGTCGGTATTTTGGTGCCTGGGATTCCTGCCACTGAGTTTATTTTGTTGTGTGCTTGGTCTTCTTCTAAAGCATCGCCGCGTATTTATCGATTTTTACATGAAAACCGTTTTACGGGCCCTCTGTTATATAACTGGCATCATGGACGTGTCGTCTCTCGAAAAAGTAAAATCGCTGCCACCATCAGTATGCTGGTCTGCGCTATTTTATTGTTACTAAGTGCCTTGCATCCTTTACTGATTGCGTTGTGTATCGGGTGTATGTTGTGCGCCAATATATGGATATGGTCTCGCCCCGAATCCGTAAAAAAGGCGACTGTTTAGCTTGGCGGTTATTTCGTATTGTTTCTACCATTAATGACATTAAATACTGAATGAGACAAAAAATGGCCGTTACCTTGGATGAAAAAGATCAACACTCCCTCGCTAAATTTTTAAAACTGTCTACTCGGGAGGATCACGATGGGGTAGACCAGATGGTGATGTCCTCTAAACCCTTCGCCAGCCAAGAAAATTATGCGAAGTTTCTAACGCTGCAGTATCTTTTTCATCTTAGTGTTGCCCCTTTGTATCACCATGAACCATTGCAAGCCATGCTACCAGGGCTTAGTACATTATCGCGTTTGGCTGCAGTTGAAGCGGATTTGGCGGATCTTGGGTTAACGCCGCAGGTTGATGCCAGTATGGTGGCGAGAGTGGATGATGTATACGAGGCCATTGGTTGGTTATATTGCAGCGAAGGTTCGAACATCGGAGCCGCTTTTTTGTATAAAGAAACGCAAAAACTCTACTATGATAAAGATCATGGTGCACGGCATTTAGCGTCGCCCATGGAAGGACGAGCGCTCCATTGGCGTCAATTTGTTGCGCAGTTGGATGCTCTGGAACTGACTGATGAGCAATCCCATCACGTGTTAAAAGGTGCTGTTGACGCCTTTGATTTTTATAAAACCACATTGCGACGTATTTTCTAATAGGCCGGCTCAAATGAGGCTGGAAAATGTAAAGTATCTCAGTCGGTTTGTTCATCGCCAAACGCAAGAATCGACCTTCATTCCATGTTTACCCTTCCGATGTCAAAGCATTAAGCTTTGTTAATCCAATGATCCAAAGAGAGTTTGCCTGCCCCTTTTAGCATTAGCAGTAGGGTAAGAGCTAGCCAAGTGGCATGGGTTGGGTAAGCATCCGGGTAGACGAAAATCTCAATCACCAGGGTCATAAAGGCTAAGCCAAATGCCGCTAAACGCGTAAATAAGCCAAATAAAATCAAGGTCGATAAAATATGCTCCGCCAAGGCCGCCATCACAGCGGCAACCACAGGGGTGAGGAGTGGCAGCTTGTAATCGTTCTCGAATAAATAAATCGCGGTGTCTGACAGGTGCGGCCAGCCTAGATGCATATGTCCGCTTATAATGTCTAGAGAGAACCCTTCGATTTTAGTCTGACCGGATTTCCAAAATACCGCAGCGATACCAAAGCGGGCTATGAACAAAATCACGGACTTCGGAATCAGATGAAACAGACTCTCACTTCTAGATAGTATGAAACGCACCATAGTGTTTTCCTTATTCTTCTTGTTGGTGAATGGCTGGTGGTTGGTTCGAAATACGGCTAATCAGCTGCCATTCCATCAATTTGGCCAGCATGCTGCCTAGATCAAAATCGGCTTCATCTGGAATGGCGTCTTCCAGTGATTTGTGTTGTAAGAGGTTCTTTAAAAAACAGGCTTCGCTAAAGCGGATAACATGCAGTTGTGCATAAAGAAAAGACTTGTATAAAAGTAAATACTCACTTCCATAAATATCCACCTCGTCTAAGCGTAATTTTCCATCGCTCTGATGGGCCTGATACAAGGAGCCAATGGCAAAGGGTGAGGCTAATAGTTGCGTATTAGGCGGTAGGCTCAGATACAAAGCGCTCGGTTCTTCAACTTTGGCAAACACTGTAACAACGTCTTCTCGGGTCAGTGTGTCGTGTTCTCTCTCATGAGTCAGAGTAAGCAAATTGCGCTCCAATGCCGCAAGGTCGGCTAAAAAAGGCAGACTGTTAGTGGCTTCAAAACCACGAATAAAGTCTGAAAAGTGTTGTCCGTACTCGCGCAAAATAGGTGAACTTGGTGGATGCTCAACAATGTAAGCCCGAGCCATAGCACGAAAAAAATCATCCCCTACTACAGAATGGGTAACCGGAAAAATGTCGCTCAATGCTTCAATCAAAGAGACAAATACATTATTGCGATAGACGTTTAGACGAGTTTCTTTTTCTGCTAAAGAGCCTGCTTTAATCTCGTTATAGAAGCGTGCGTCTTGGGAGAAAAGGGCGGATTTAAAGTGCGAGTTCATGATGTCTCTCCTGAATCACCGCTTGTCGAATCTCATCTGCAAACTGAGCTTCTTTCAACAATTCGGTAATGGACGGCAAGTTGCCGTCGCGCTCAATCAAGGTTGGAACATCGCCTGCCAGTCTCAGGGTGTGCTGATAAAGCCCCCAAACATTTTGGCTCACCGTGTCATCGTGACTGTCGATTTTCAGCGGAAGTTCTTGATTCGTATCCATGGTGTGGCCCGCTAAGTGAATTTGCCCCACAGCGTCCATCGGAAATGCGTTCAAATACTCGTAAGGATTTCCTCTACGATTAAAACAAGACACTTCCACGTTATTCACATCTAGCAAGAGGCCGCAGCCTGTACGTTTAGCGATGGTGCTCAAAAACTCGACTTCACTCATATTACTGCGAGCGAATTCAAAGTAGGTGGAAGGATTCTCCAACAGCATAGGGCGCTGTAAGCGCTCTTGAACTTGATCTATGTGCCGGCAAACGCGATCCAGTGCAGTTTGATCGTACGGTACAGGAAGTAAGTCATTCAAATAGTGCGAATAATGGGACGACCACGCAAGATGTTCGGAGAACACCTCTGGTTGCACCGTCTCAACCAGTGTTGCGACGCGTTCTAAATGGTCTACATCCAAAGGGGATTCTCCACCAATGGATAATCCCACACCATGTACGGTAATCGGGTAATGTTCACGAATTTGCGCTAAAAAATAGGGCGCAGGGCCGCCTTTACTCAGATAGTTCTCAGCGTGAATTTCAAAGAAACCTATCTCAGGAAAATCGGTCAAGATGGTCTGATAATACACGGGTTTTAGGCTGATACCAGTGTGGGATAAAAAGCCCGAAGATGCGCTAAGCGCACCTTCGGCTTTGTTTGCTAAACAAGACATGAGAAGGCTCCAAATGTCTGCTTAGAAGGCTTTTAACTGGCCGTGGCCAGTGGGAGAGGTAGACGATTTCATGTCCATGCAAGTGCCAGCTGGAACGAGTTTGAAGGCATTGCCTTGATCGTCCACTTTTGATGTTCCTGCGCAGGTTGTGCCTGGGCCTGCTTTACAATCATTTTGGCCTGCCATAGCAACACCAAAGCATTTTTCTTTGCTAGCCGCTTGCGCTGGCATCGCAACAGCAGATAGGGCAACGGCAGTACCAAGGGCTAGTGCTAGAGTCGCTTTTGTGTTTTTCATGGGTGTATCCTCTTTTTTCGTTATTGGATTGTATAAACAAGGTGGGCCAATGGCCTTTCCTTGTAGTGACATTCCTTTGTCGAAGTGAGGAAGGGATTTCTTACACAAAAACAGGAAAAAATTTTAAAAAATTATTCGCTTTTTGATTCTTCAACATAACGCTTTGAAATTGTTCGCAATTCTTCTACTTGATGAGAGAAGCGTCGGCATGACACACAGATGGTGGTATGCACACCTAAGGATACTTTTTCTTTGGCGTTCAGTGGACGATCAAGTTTTTCAGAAAGTAGTTGTGTGGCTTGTTTGCAATTCATGATGTTGGCTCCGCTGCGTACCAGTTGTCTTCTAAGCATTCACGTAAACGCAAACGTGCGCGGTAAAGGGTGACGTTGAGGTTAGTGATGGTGAGTTCTTCGTTATAGCAGATCTCGCTGGTTTCCATTTCCAGAAACTCACGCATCATAAACAATCGACCATATTTTTCTGGCAAAGCGTTTAGGCAGGCATCAAACACGCGCCAGAAATGTTCGTTTTCCACGCCGTGGTCTGGGTCATCCCATTTTCGTGGTCGTTCACTTTTCTGCCAATGGCCATTTTCAGTAAATAGTGCATCGATCAACGCTTCGCCATTGATATTCGGGCCCTCTTCTAATTGGCTGGCGGCAGTATGGCGTTTTTCTTTGCGCAGTAAGTCGATCACCTTGTTTTTCAGGATAGAGAAAACCCAGGTCTTCAGTGCCGCTTGGCGTGCGAAGCGATCAATATTTTGATAGGCGGAGATCATGGCTTCTTGTACAGCGTCTTCAGCAAGTTGCTCGTCGCGCACTTGCAGAAGGGCGAATTTCAACATTTGCTGACGCAGTTCTTGGGTGAATTCGACGTCAAAAAACACGCCCATATTGGGCGACGGAGATGGGCCAGGTGAGGTGCTAGCGTTTGTCATGTAAGCCTCTGCTTGTCGTTTTTTCATAGTTTAGACGTCAATAGCAGAGTTTTTCTTACAAAATTTAGGAATATTTTTTTTAAATGAAAAAGCCCTTATTTATTAAGGGCTTTAAACGCTTCTTCAATTTTTTGTTGGCTGTAAGGTGGTGCAATGCTACCAGCAAATTGACCTTTGGGGTTCACCAATAAGAGTAGTCCTTGGCTCTCGTGATAACCTTCTTTTTCCATAATAAGGGCTATTTGTTTATACAAAGGAGACGAAGGGCGAATTACCACCTGACCACTTTGTTCGAAGGCCATGGACTCACCTTGGCAAATGGCATCACAAATCGTCGGTTGCAGTAGCAAGCCAAACCAGCTGCCAATATTCGCACCAGACTTACCCTCTAAAGAAGGCAAGGCTTGTGGGTTAGATAGCAAAGTAATATCAAGGGCCGCTTGCTGTGGTTTGGATAAATGTGGCTCTTCTGAATAAAACTGATAATGTGCGCTGATTCCCCAAATAATGAAGATACCGAGACACAGAGAACCTAGCCAGATGAGATTAGACCGTTTCATTCTTGAGGACCTGATGCTAATGGTGAGGTCTCGGCTAAGTACTCATCTTTGAGTTTGACATAGTTCAGGCCAGCGTATTGGAAATATTCAATTTCTTTTGCTGTTAATGGGCGAGCTTGTTTGACTGGCGAACCCATATACAAAAAGCCAGATACCAAACGTTTACCAGGGGGGACCAAAGAGCCAGCACCAATGATCACTTCCTCTTCGATCACCGCACCATCCAAAATGGTGGTGCCCATTCCCACTAAAACCTTGTTGCCGATTTCGCAGCCGTGGAGCATCGACATATGACCCACAGTAACATCATCGCCAATGGTTAAAGGATGGCCTTCTGGTTTATAGGAGCTGGCATGGGTAATGTGCAGACAGGAGTTGTCTTGAATGCTGGTTCTGGCACCGATGCGAATACGATGCATGTCACCACGAATAGCCACCAAAGGCCAAACGGAGCTGTCGTCGCCAATTTCCACATCGCCAATGATAACAGCGCTCTCGTCGACCCAAACGCGTTCCCCTAGTTGTGGTGTGTGACCACGGAAAGATTTCATCACCATACAGACTCTCTTCTCATCATTTCGGTATTAGTGTGTAGTAAACAAGAACTATCGCTATGATAGCGATTCCAGCATTGAAAAAACACAAACACCACATATCTTATAGGCATACATGAGCTTTTTCATTAGGCAGTCTTAGTTCTGCTTAATCCACTTACATGAAGTCAGACAAGGTGCCGTAATATGGCAGATTGCCTGTCTATTTTGCGTAGAAGGATAACACGATATGCCACAGTCCGTATGGGATGCGACCCGCTTACCGATCTTTTCCACGATTGATGTTTCGTCGATTGAGTCGGAATTAGAGCAAAGACTAAAAGACACCACAGCTGCGATTGAAGCTTGCGTCAGTCAAAATGCCCAACCAACTTGGGAAAGCTTAGTTCTGCCATTAGACCAGCTTCACGACGACTTAAATAATTTTTGGTCTCCGATTAGCCACTTAAACTCAGTGAAAAATACGCCCGAGTTACGTCAGGCCTATAATGCCTGTTTGCCTAAGTTGACTCAGTTTTATACGGATTTAGGGCAAAACAAGGATCTTTACCAAGCCTATAAACGCTTATCAGAAAGTGATGCGGCAAAAGAGTTAACACAAGCGCAGAGTGAAGCGCTCAAGCAAACCATCCGAGACTTTGAGTTGTCTGGCGTGGCTCTCGAGGGTGAGGCCAAAAAACGTTATGGCGAGATCAGTCAACGCTTGTCTGAGCTGAGCAGCCAGTTTGGCGAAAACGTTTTAGATGCGACGCAGGCGTGGAGCAAACTGATCACGGATGAAAGTGAGCTAGCGGGGCTACCAGAGTCGGCACTAGCGCAAGCGAAACAAATGGCTGAAGCCAAAGAAAAAGACGGATGGTTATTCACTTTGGATTTCCCATCTTACATGCCTGTGATGAGTTACGCTGATAATGCCGCTTTGCGCGAGGAAATGTATCGCGCTTTTGCGACTCGAGCATCAGATCAAGGAGGCGACATTAAGTTCGATAACGCTCCTTTAATTGACGAGATTTTGGCGTTGCGCCATGAGATGGCCCACATTCTTGGGTTTGATAACTACGCTGAATTGTCAGTTGCGACCAAGATGGCTGATAACGGGCAACAGGTTATCGACTTCTTAGAAGATCTAGCCAAAAAATCAAAAAGCTCGGCAGAACAAGATCTTGCGCAATTAAAAGCCTTTGCTAAAGATCAAAATGGCGTAGAAGAGTTGAACGCTTGGGACATGATGTACTATGGGGAAAAATTGCGTCAGCACCAGTACAGTATATCTCAAGAGGCACTGCGTCCTTACTTCCCAATAAATAAGGTATTGTCAGGATTGTTTCACGTGGCACAAACCTTATTTGGCGTCGATATTCGTGAAAAAAAAGAATTTGATAGTTATAACAAAGACTTACAGCTATTTACTATCAGTAAGGATGGTGAAGACATTGCACGCTTTTATTTAGATCCTTATGCTCGCGAAGCAAAACGCGGTGGCGCTTGGATGGATGCTTGTCGTACGCGTCGTCGTTTGAGTGATAATCGTTTGCAACTTCCTGTAGCCTATTTAGTGTGTAACTTTACGCCACCGATTGGCGATAAACCTGCGCTATTAACTCATGATGAAGTCACGACTTTGTTCCATGAGTTTGGTCACGGCTTGCACCATATGTTGACTCAAGTAGATGTGTCATCTGTTTCTGGTATTAACGGTGTGGTGTGGGATGCTGTCGAGTTGCCCAGTCAATTTATGGAAAACTGGTGTTATGAACCCGAAGCGCTCGCGCACATTGCGGGTCATTTTGAAACGGGTGAGCCGTTACCGCAGGACTTGTTAGATAAAATGTTGGCCGCGAAAAATTTCCAATCGGGTATGCAGATGGTGCGCCAGCTAGAGTTCTCGTTATTCGACTTCCGCTTGCATAGGGAATATCAAAAAGGCATTTCGGTTCAGTCCGTTATTGACGATGTGCGCAGCAAAGTGGCAGTAACGACGCCGCCGGACTTTAACCGCTTCCAAAATGGTTTTTCGCATATTTTTGCTGGTGGTTACGCTGCAGGTTACTACAGCTATAAATGGGCAGAAGTCTTATCGGCCGATGCCTTTTCGAAATTCGAAGAGGATGGCATCTTTAATCAAGACACTGGCGCACGCTTCCGTGATACCATATTGGCTAATGGTGGTTCTCGCCCTGCTGCAGAGTTATTTGCTGAATTCCGTGGTCGTGAGCCAAGTACCGATGCCTTATTGAGACACAGCGGCATCGCGGCATAAACTTTCGTTCTGCAAGGAAACAGCGCCTTGCTTGACGATGGTCAGCACAAGACGCTGTTTTTTATAACGTCGTTTGCAGACGTTACTTTTAAAGGTATTAGGGCTATGACAGTAAAACGCTTTATCGCAGGGGCAGTGTGTCCTCGTTGTAATGAAATGGATAAGATTCGTGCTTGGCGCGATGATGACGCAGAAAAGCAATATCGTGAGTGCATTGCTTGTGGGTACACGGATGAGCAATCCACCTCAATACAGGCACAGCCAACAGAGATTCCTACTCGTGTAAATACGCCCCATAGCAGCGCCCCACAAGCGGATGAAATGGTGATTAACTTTATACCAAACCCTGGCTCGACGAAGCATTAATCAAGAATACAAAAAAGCGGATCGACTATAAAATAACGTCGATACGCTTTTTTGTGGCGATTTTCATCTCAATGTTAATGATGAGAAGAAACTAAGCCTTGGTTAACCACAGCAAATCCAATGGTTCAATCAGACTGAAAGACGATAAATCAATCCGTTCATTGTCTAGCAAGTTCATTGCGGTTTGGTTGCCGATAAGTTCACCGAGTGTGGAGGCAATCGGTACGTGATGTTCGCTAATATTGGCGATGACCAACAGAACCTTATCACCGCTTTGTCGTTTGAAGGCGAAGAGATGTTCGCTGCCTAGGGAAATCAGTTCGAATGCCTTCGCGGCAAAAATGTCATTGGCCTTACGAATCTGAATCATTTCGCGAATCAACTGAGCGACTTTTCCTTGTGGTGTGGTGAGGTCTTCAGCTAATACAAAATCGGCTCTGGTGAGTTTTTTACGATGCACCCAGCGGCTATCGTCTGCTTTTGTCGGGTCGTTCAGATAATCGTTGTTATTAAGCACGCCAAGGTCGTCCCCTTGATACAACAAGGGAATGCCTGGCATGGCAAAGTTGATGCCATTGAGCACTCGTATACGCTTGATGGCGTGATCAAGCAGCAGTGGATCGTCAGCCGCAATGGCTTTTTCAACGCCTGCTAAAGACGCCAATGTGCCACACACGCGACAGTCGCCATTGACTGGATTTTCTTGAAACGGTACTCCAGCAGCAAAAGAGCCGGCAAATTGTCCTGTATAGAATTGATTTAAAAAGTGACGATGACCGATGCCATCAATGCCAAGACGGTCTGAAATGGTGTCATCCCATAACCAGCCAATGTCGTCATGGCAACGAATATAATTGACCCAGCTGGTGTGCTCTGGAATCTGAAAACTGCGCTCAAGGGATTGATATAACAAATTCGTTTGGCGTGTCGCTAAACTTTCCCATAACAAGGCCATCATAAGTGGGTTGTAAGACAGCGTACACTCGTCGGTCGCAATGTATTTGTTTACTTCATCAGGGTGAACGATGGCTTCCGATTTAAACACAACATGCGGTGCTGCAATGTCTAAGCAGGCTTTAAAGGCTTTGATCAGGTTATGTGCTTTGGGGAGATTTTCACATACGGTGCCTTTTTCTTTCCAGACAAAGGCTAAAGCGTCGAGTCGTAATACATCGCAGCCGTTAAGAATCAAGTGCAGCATTTCTTCTACGACCGCGACAAAAACGGCAGGATTGGAATAGTTAAGATCCCATTGAAATGAATTAAAGGTTGTCCAAACGTGGCGATCTAATTCTGGTAAATAGGTGAAACTCCCGCGTCGAATTTGTGGGAATATTTCGCGTACGGTTTGGTTGTATTCTATGGCGTCTTGTTCGTCCATAAAATAGTAATAGCCTTGGTATTCTTGATCGCCTGCTTTTGCTGCTTGTGCCCAGCTATGCTCGTCTGACGTGTGATTAAATACAAAGTCCAGCACCATACGAATGCCTTTTTTATGCAGTGCTGACGCTAGGTCTTTTAAATCTTTGTTCGTGCCAAGCTTAGGGGACACCGTACGGTAATCCGAAATGGCATAACCACCGTCACTGTTTCCTTCTGGTGATAAATAAAGCGGCATGAGATGCAGATAATTTACCCCCAAAGCTTCAAAGTAAGGGATCTTTTCGATCAGAGAACTCAGATCATCCGCCAGTAAATCCACATAGACGGCAATGCCAATATTTTGATTGGACTCGAACCAGAATGCGGATTTGTTTTTGATTTGAGCAGGGCACTTTTTTTTATGAAAATCGATAACGGATTGCAGTAATACCTTTAAGTGGTAATGCAGGTCAAAGCGCTGCCCATAGAGTGGAAAAAGCTGGTTGAACAGGGGATGAAACCCGTTTGTTAAACGCTGAATAAGGATGGATTTTTTTTGCGGCGTGAGTTGGCTGAAATCGAGTTCAGCCAATAAACGTTGCAGGGTTTTTTGTGCTTCAAACGTGATGTCCATATTAGTGCCTTATAAAGACGTGCTCGTAACAATGGCGAGAATAGATTTGTATGAATTAAATTAAAAGGTTTGGCGAGAGAGGGTTCGCTTCCACGAAAAAACAGCGCTCTACGTTTTCCAAACAGAAAACGTAGCCTAAAGGGATAGGAAGGGTCAATATGGGGGCTTTCTAAATACTGACTTAATTTTTTTAGGGATCTGGTGGCTATTTATTCTGCTTTATCGGCGTAGCCACTACCAATGGCACGAAATGGCATGTCTAGTTCAAGCTCGGGCACCTGTAAACCTATCCAAGCAGGAAATGTATTACTGTTTGGACCAGGGAAGACGACGTATTCATTGGCCCAAGGATAGCGTTTGACGGCAGCGGTTATTTTCGGGATAAGGCGTTGGGCTTTTTCTCCTTGAATAGATAAGATTTTCTCAGGCTTGGCGCCAAACCAATAACGGTCAGGAGTGGTGGTCTGGTGCGTCTCTAAGGCAGGTAGCCCTCGCTTTACCCGCCATCCTACGACCTCATAGACGGTATATTCTTGGGCATTTTCTTCTTTTACCGCGATCCAGGTATGAACGGCAAACCAACCTCGCCAACTGAATGCATCAGCGGCGTAAAACTCTATGATCGCTTCTCTGTTTTTCTGGGGATCGGCGGCAAGACCCGCTGGTTCACGGCTGGCAGTGCGCCAATTATCGCTAGAACAGGCACTAATCAATAACGCGAATAATGTAATAGTGAATAACCTCATGCAGGCTCCATGTATTTTTGAGACATCTAGCGACTGAGTATAGATCGTTTATGAAAGATTGCGTTCGAGTTATTTCCTTAATATCACAGGGAAGTAACAAATATAAACATCTCGTTCATATTGTTTGATTTTTTAAAGGGGACAAGGGGAGTATTTTGCCCTGATTTGGTTGTTTATCTGGTGATTCTTCTTTTATGCATAATATGTGTTTAATTAAATTAAAGGTGCGTTTTTTTATTCAAAAATGAATAGAAAGAGACACTGTAAGCGATTCTATTTTATTTTTTTAAATGAGTGTTATTATTTAAAACATGACATGAACAGGCGATCTTTTAAATTTATTTGATGTTCTTTTTAAAAACTATCGCCTCTTAAATACGGAATACCTTAGGAGGTAAATATGAATTTGGTAACTAAAAGCGCATTAGCATTGTTTGCAGCGGTCTCTATTTCTTCTGTTGCGATGGCAGCACCTGGAGACGCTTCATACGGTTCTAAAGTAAAAGCACAAGCGGATGTACAACAGCTAGAAAGTGAAATTCAACAGTTAGGTGCAACGCCAAATCTTGGTGTGAATCTGAGCACAGCGAAAACCGTTAATACGCAAGCTAAACTATTGAACACAGCAGCTGAAAACCTACAACTACAACTTAATGAACTGAAAAGCCAAAACTCTTAAGTTGTCGTGAATCCGTGACCGTTGCATCGATTTTTTGAGTAGATGCAACTCTTTTATCAATGGGCTGACTTAATCAGGTTAGTCCAATATAAAGTTCAAGCAGGTCATAAATCTGTTGGAACTCGCTACAAAGGAGATGTTTTATGAATACTTTAACAAAAGTAGCACTGACTCTATTAGCAACGACTTCTTTTGCTTCTGCGGCGTTTGCAGCCCCAGGTGATGGTACATACGGTTCTGTTGTCAGAGCCCAAGAGAAAGTCAACAATCTTGAGCAACAGCTTGAAAGCAGGGGTGTTAACGTTAATACCAGCATTGATATGAGTACTGTTCACACGTTTCAAGATAAAGCAGCGGTATTAAATGCAAAAGCACAAGACCTGCAATTGAAACTGAATGAGCTTAAATCTCAAAACTCATAATTTTCTAACGATTTATAATTTAAATAGTTCGTTTGTAAAATAAAAAAAGCCAGCATAAGCTGGCTTTTTTTTTATGTGTATTTAAAACATTAATAAATTTGATAGATATTTATTAATTATTCGATATTTTATCAGACGGTCTTTTTTGAATAAAAACTTATTTTATTTCAGTAATGAACTCTTCTTTTGGACGACGTACTTTTTTCAAGTTTACCAACCAGTCTCCTTCTTCTGCGCGGTAACCCAGAGGAAGCAGAACAACAGAGCGTAGGCCACGGTCTTGTAGGCCTAATAGGGCATCGATCTCTTCGGGAACGAAGCCTTCCATTGGTGTGCAATCGACTTTTTCTTCCGCCGCTGCTATCAACGCAGTACCAAGGCCAATATAGGCTTGGCGAGCAGCGTGCTCATAATTCACTTTTTTGTCACGAGGAGGGTAACTGCTTAGTATCAGCTGGCGGTAGTTTTCCCAACCTTCGTTGACGAACCCACGTTCCTCGTTAACTAGGTCGAACATTTTGTTAATACGTTCTTCTGTATAGTTGTCCCAAGCTGCAAAGACCAGCAAATGAGAGCAATCTGTTAACTGTGCCTGATTCCAAGCATGGGGCAGCATTTTTTCACGCAATTCTTTATTGGTGACAACAAACACTTCATAAGGCTGGAGGCCGCTTGAGGTTGCTGTTAGACGAATTGCCTCAAGAATACGCTCCACCTTCTCCTGCGGTACCGATTTTTCAGGATTCATTTTCTTAGTTGCGTAGCGCCATGATAACTGTTCTAACAAATTCGACATTTCGGAATTCCTCGATATATAAGTTTACCCACAATATGAGGTCTATAATGACGAACTTCAAGTCGAATATGAAGGCGAATTTTAACGATAGTTTTGAAAAAGCATGAATAAAATAGTTCGGTTCTTGGCAACATTCTGTTGACGATGAACGCTATGTATCCCTGAGAGGCTTAGTGAGGTAAGGATAAGCTTAACCATTTGAACAAATAAAATTCTCATAATTATGCGCCAAAATGGTTCATTTATCCCTCGTGATGTTTTATGGTGCTCCCTCGAAAAATTTGATGGATCTCCCCTATGACTTCAAATATGAAATCAACGTTGTTTCAGCGTTATATGAATGGCAGTCTCGTATTGCAAATTGTTGTTGGTATTCTGTGTGGTGTTGTCTTAGCGTACGTTTCACCTGATGCGGCCCAATCTGCGGGTGTGTTAGGCGGCTTTTTTGTCAAAGCCTTGAAAGGGATCGCGCCGATTCTCGTGTTTATCTTAGTCATCGCTTCCATTGCCAACCATAAGCATAATCAGCAAACCTATATTCGACCTGTTTTAGTACTGTATGCCGTGGGTACCTTGATTGCTGCCATTAGTGCGGTCTTTTTCAGTTATTTGTTTCCGACTAAGTTAAACCTAGTGGCTGGCGATATTAGTCAATCTGCTCCACAAGGCATACATGATGTCTTGCATACGTTATTTTTTAATATGGTGGATAACCCTGTTAATGCGTTAGTGACAGGCAATTACATAGGTATATTAACCTGGTCTGTGTGTTTTGGTATCGGCCTGCGCCATGGGTCGGATACAACGAAAGCGTTGCTGCAAAATTTAGCTGACAGTGTTACTCGAGTCGTGGGCTTTGTTATTCGCTTAGCGCCATTTGGTGTGTTTGGTTTAGTATCGAACACCATTGCAACCACAGGTTTTGGTGCACTGTTAGGTTACTCCCATCTGCTGGCGGTGTTGATTGGTTCCATGCTATTTATTGCCTTGGTCACCAACCCTTTGTTGGTCTTTTTAGCGACGCGAAAAAATCCCTACCCTTTAGTTTTTCAATGCTTAAAAGAAAGTGGTGTAACGGCTTTTTTTACGCGCAGTTCCGCTGCCAATATTCCCGTTAATATGGATCTTTGTAAACGCCTTCAATTGGATGAAGATACCTATTCAGTGTCTATTCCCTTAGGGGCAACCATTAATATGGCAGGTGCGGCGATTACGATTACCGTCCTAACGCTTGCAGCGGTGAACACATTAGGCATTCCAGTGGATTTTGCCACTGCGATTCTGCTCAGTATTATTGCCGCTATATCGGCTTGTGGTAGCTCTGGTGTGGCTGGGGGATCTTTATTACTGATTCCTTTGGCTTGTAGCTTATTCAATATCCCCAATGAAGTGGCGATGCAAGTGGTGGCTGTGGGCTTCATTATCGGGGTACTACAAGACTCGTCAGAAACGGCATTGAACAGTTCGACCGATGTACTCTTTACCGCAGCGGCTTGTCGTTCCGTTAAGCATCATTCGTGAGGGACGATTGAGACCGTCACAGTGATATGAAATAGGCTGATAAAAAAACCGCGCTCGCGGTTTTTTTATGCGGCGTGAAGATCATCTAAGTAGAAATACTGAGTCTTATTACGTACTAATCACGATCTGTTTTCGGTATTTATGCGAATTGTTTACAGATTGTTTTCAGAAGATGATGAAACCTGCTTTATCCAATTAAACAATAATAAACAAGCAGGATGATAATCAATGATCTCTCTTAAGATGACTTCTTTTGTAGCGGCTGCGGCTGTTACCCTCGGTACACTGTCTATGCCTTCTATGGCAGCAGAGCGTGTTTATAAACTCAAAATGGCAGAATCTTGGACTACCAACTTCCCTATCTTTGGTGATGCGCCTCGTAACATGGTACGTATGGCGGAAGAAATGTCTAAAGGCCGCTTAAAAATCACCATCGACTCAGCAAACAAACACAAAGCGCCATTAGGTGTGTTTGATATGGTGCGTGCGGGTCAGTACGACATTGGTCATTCTGCTTCTTATTATTGGAAAGGTAAGGTGCCCAACACCATGTATTTCACCACCATGCCGTTTGGTATGACGGCACCGGAGCAGTATGGTTGGTTTTACTATGGTGATGGCATGAAGCTGATGGAGAAAGTTTATAAGCCCTTTGGCTTGTTGTCTTTCCCTGGGGGCAATACCGGTGTGCAGATGGGAGGATGGTTTCGTAAGGAAATCAACTCATTGGATGACTTGAAAGGTCTAAAAATGCGTATTCCAGGGTTTGCTGGTGAAGTGTTAGCGAAGCTAGGTGCCAAACCAACGAACATTCCACCTGGTGAGTTATATACGGCTCTTGAGCGTAACACGATTGATGCCTTGGAGTGGGTAGGACCGTCTCTTGATTTGCGCATGGGTTTCCACAAAATTGCGCCTTACTACTACACAGGTTGGCATGAACCAGCAACTGAGCTTCAGTTCCTAGTAAATGAGCGGACATGGAAAAAACTACCGGACGACCTGCGTGAAATTCTGCGTGTCTCTATGAAACTGGCCGCTTATGATATGTACATTCAGTCTTACCATGAAAGCGGTGTGAACTGGGCGAAAATGAAATCTGAATACCCAGATATTCAGGTTAAGACTTTCCCTACACCAGTTCTAAGCGCCATGAAAAAAGCCAACGAAGAGTTATTGGCGGAAGCGGCTGCGAAAGATCCGTTAACGAAAGAAATTATCGATTCCCAAGAAGCTTATATGAAAGTGGCCCGTGTATGGACCAACATTTCTGATCGAGCTTACCTAGAAAGCTTAGACAAAATTGCCGAATAAATCTTGATCGCGTAGCGGGGGGCGTCCTCCGCTACTTCGCTCTTTGTAAGCGAGTTAATGCTTACTAAGGACGTTGATTGTTAGGAGTTAGCGTGCCATTAGGTGTTTTCTAGGAGTCATTTCCATGTTTCTCATCAATTTAGAGCGAGGCATCGCTCGTTTTTCAAATCTACTTGGCGCTATTTCGACCTTATTGTTTATCGCCTTGTTATGTAACGTTTTTTATGACGTATTAATGCGTTATTTGTTCAATGATGTGTCCATTGCCATGCAAGAATTAGAATGGCATTTGTATGCGGCTATTTTCTTGTTGGGGATTCCTTATGGGATTCAACAGGGTGGTCATGTGCGAGTCGATTTGATCTATGAAAACCAACCGATCAAACGTAAAGCATGGATCGATTTGTTTGGCTGTATCTTTTTCTTATTACCTTTCACCTTGCTGGTTGGCTACTACGGTATTGGTTTTGCCCAAGAATCCTTTGCTCTAGGAGAAACCAGTGGCGACCCAGGTGGTTTGCCTTATCGCTGGGTTATTAAAGCGGTTATCCCTTTTGCTTTTTTCTCCATGGCGATCAGTGGGGTGGGCATGATGCTGCGTTCGATTAATGCCATTCGTGGCGTGAGTGAAGAGGGCTTTTCAAACCCTCCTATTCAACATTGATCTTGAGTCCTGTTTTCTGCAGCGATGTCTTGCAGTGCTTGCTCTCTTGTTCTGACGGATTAATAGGTCGTTTATGATTGGTATTATCATGTTTTTCGTTGCCCTAGCAATGCTGATGCTGGGGTTCCCTGTCGCTTTCACCTTTGGTGGGGTCGCCTTAATATTTGGTGTGTTTGCCGAAGGCTTTGACATGTTTGCCTTTATGCCCTTTCGCATACAAAGCTACATGGAAAACACCACCATGATGGCGGTGCCCTTGTTTGTTTTTATGGGCATTGTGTTGCAAAAAACACAGTTGGCAGAACAATTATTAGAAGCCATGGGGAAACTGTTTGGTCGAGTGCGTGGTGGCTTGGCGATTTCGACTATTTTGGTGGGCGCATTATTGGCCGCCTCAACCGGTGTGGTGGGGGCCAGTGTCGTGGCGATGGGGTTGATCTCTTTGCCTGTTATGCTGAAATACAAATACAGCAAATCCCTTGCCTGCGGCACGATTTGCGCCTCAGGTACGCTGGGCCAGATCATTCCTCCCTCAATTATTTTGATTATCTTAGGAGATGTTTTAGGTATTCCTGTAGGGGATTTATTCCATTCGGCAATGTTGCCGGGGGTGGTTCTGATTGGTTGTTATATTGTCTATATTCTGATTCTGACTTTTCTCAAGCCTGATATGGCGCCAGCCATGCCAGAAGAAGACGATGGGGAAACGCGTTCTCAACAAATTGTTAGTGCGTTAAAAGCCATCATTCCTCCTTTGGCGTTGGTGCTGGTGGTATTGGGCTCTATCTTTACGGGGATTGCGACACCGACAGAGTCGTCAGCGTTAGGTGGTATGGGGGCGATTGTATTGGCGTTGCTGTATCGTCAGTTTACTTGGAAGATGCTTTACGACAGTAGTTTAGAAACGGTTAAAGTCACCGCCATGGTGTTTGCTATTTTGATGGGGGCAACCGCCTTCTCGATGGCTTTTAGCTACACTGGTGGTGATCAAATAGTGGAAGAGGTATTGCTCAATCTACCGGGTGAAAAATGGGGCTTTATTATTCTCGCCATGGTTGCGATTATGATCCTTGGATTTTTCATCGATTTTGTGGAAATTGCCTTTATCATTGTGCCGATCTTGGCACCAGTGGCTGAAGCGCTGGGAATCAATATGTTGTGGTTTGCGATTTTGATTGCGATGAATTTGCAGACATCGTTCTTAACACCACCTTTTGGCTTTAGTCTATTCTATTTAAAAGGCGTGGCACCGAGCTCCATTCGGACGATGGATATTTATCGTGGGGTAATTCCCTTTATTTTGATCCAAGTGCTAGTGTTGGCCAGCATAATGGTCTTTCCTGAATGGTATGGAATGGCTTAAGCTCCCTTTAGATAGCGTAAAACGTTGTCTATGAGCTTCAAACCAGCAAACGGGCTAGGTTGTTGTCACTAGCCCGTTTTTTTACGGATCGGCATGATATAAAAAGAATAAGAAGGACGTCTTTGTGGGCTTAAAAAGTAAGATTATCCTTTTAGCAGTCGTCCCTTTGATTGCTTCGACGGTCATCATTATCTACCTCAGTTTGCAATCTGCTAGGGAACTTGCCGACGAGGAATTGTCTATCTATGAATTCAATTTGATTCATGCCAAAAAAGAAGCGCTTAAAAGCCATATCAGTATTGCACTTTCAGCGATTCAACCGATTTTAGACAGTGATACGCTAAGTGATGAAGAGGCCAAGGCGGAAGTAAAAAAAGTGATTAGCCGCCTGCGTTATGGTGAGGATGGTTACTTTTATATTTACAGCAGTACAGGGAAGAATCTCGTTCATCCGACGCAGCCGGAATTGGTAGGGAAAGATCTTTGGGACTTTCAGGATAAGTCGGGTAACTATTTGATCCAGCACCTCTTGGCGGTTGCCAAAACGGGAGGGGGATTTCATCGTTACTTTTGGGAAAAGCCGCCTTATATGGATGTGGAGGAGAAGATTGGTTACGCCGTGATGATTGATCGCTGGCATTGGATGCTGGGAACGGGCTTGTATCTTGGTGATGTCTTTCTCGAATTATCCAAGGCTAAAGCTAATATGGACGCCAACATCCGCCGAAGCTTTTTTTCCGTCAGTGTGGTGGTGACTATCACTGTGATTTTTGTGATTCTATTGGGCTTGGCGATTAACCTTCATGAGCACAAATTAGCGGATTCCAAACTCAAAGTCTTGGTACAGCGTTTTATGCGCTTGCAAGTGAGTGAGCGGCGGCGCTTTTCCCGCGAATTGCACGATGGCATCAATCAGTTACTGGTGTCCTGTAAGTTTCGTATTGAATTGGCTAGCAACAAACTCAACCGTGACCAAGGTAAAGAGGCTATTGAAGGTGAATTACTTAAAGCGGGTGAACTGATAAACCTCACTATCCAAGAAATTCGTCAGATCTCCCATGATCTTAGGCCAACATTGCTGGACGATTTGGGGTTAGATACGGCACTTAGCGCGTTGGTCGACCAATTTAGCGAGCGCACCAAGGTGTCTGTGAACTACTGCTTTGATGTGTCTTGTGGTATTCCTGATGAAATAGAAATTGCCTTATATCGGCTATCTCAAGAAGCCTTAACCAATATCGACAAACATGCCCAAGCCAGCCATGTTTCGCTGCATATCAAGCAGTCACATCAGGATTTGGTGTTCGAATGTCTAGACGATGGTCTTGGTTGTTCTCAGGAATCGGCTTTGTCAAAAGGGATTGGGTTGATCAATATGCGTGAGCGAGTGGCACTTATTGGTGGGGACTTTTTTTTAGCGTCCCAGAAAGGCAAAGGCACAAAAGTCCGTGCTATTTTACCGATAGCGCCTAAAATGGATTAAAAACAATAAGAGACAAGTCATGACAATAAGCACAAGCATTCGAGTGTTGCTGGTGGACGACCATATGTTGGTATTAGACGGTCTTCAGGCTCGTTTAGAATTGGAAGCGGATATTAATATTGTTGGGACGGCTGCGAATGGTTTGGAAGCCTTGGAAAAAGCTAAAGTCTTATCTCCAGATTTGGTGCTAATGGACGTGTCCATGCCTATTTTAAATGGTTTAGAAGCCACAAAACGTTTTCGCAATGAACAGCCGAATATCAAAATTCTGATGCTTAGCATGCATTATGATAAAGAGTATATTCTGTCTGTGATTCAAGCGGGGGCCAATGGCTATGTGCTCAAAGACGTCTCGTCGGAAGAGTTGATACAAGCCATCAATACAGTATATCAAGGGGGCACATACTTTAGTTCAAAAGCGACCGATTTGTTATTTGGTCAATTCTCTTCAGCGCCACAAGAAGAGGAGTCACTGACACCAAGGGAAAGTGCGGTACTCGCTGAAGTAGCGAACGGGTTATCTAACAAAGAAATCGCCCAACAACTTAATATTAGCGTGAGAACGGTAGAAACCCATCGACAAAATATTAAGCGTAAGTTGGATATTCACTCGTCTGCAGGTCTGGTGAAATACGCCATTGAACACAATTTAATTTGATCTTGCGAAAAAGAGGACGGCTATATCGACGATCTAACAGGAAGTTATTCTTTAGAGGGTCGATATAGCGAACTGGATTACGGTTTTAGGCTTTGCTTTCCTCAAAAAGCTGCTTACCTGCTTGTAGTGCGGCCGGATGCAATGCTGGCCCACCTTGTTCAATATAGTCTTTCAGCATGTTTTTCATGCGTCGTGGCCAAAACTTCTTCACATGACCTGCGACAATTGTTGCCACAGCACTTTCATCGCCCGCGCTAATATTATTCTCTGCGATTTGGTTAATCATAGAGATGATACGTTCTTGTTCGTTATGCATAGTTAATTCTCGCTAGACTGAACTCTCATACGAGGCTTGATCGATGATCACTTGACCAGACCTAGCCAACCGCCTCAGCACAGGGTAATGACCGTGTGCCGAAGCGTCTGAGGCTATTGTTTATTCGCCACTAGAGGCACTGGCTTCGGACAAAAGTTTTTGTTGGCGTTGATGGTTCGCCGCGAAATCTTTCTGCCATTCGGACGGTTGAGACACCTTCTCTACCTGTACCGCTGTAACCTTGTATTCAGGACAGTTCGTTGCCCAATCCGAGTTGTCTGTTGTGATCACGTTGGCGCCACTGCCCGGATGGTGGAAGGTGGTGTACACCACCCCAGGTTGCATGCGTTTACTGATATGAGCACGTAACACTGTTTGTCCAGCACGGCTGCTGATGCCTAGCCAGTCTCCTTCGTTAATACCGCGTTCTTCCGCATCATGGGGATGGATTTCTAATTTATCCTCGTGATGCCACACTTGGTTTTCAGTACGACGGGTTTGAGCGCCAACGTTGTATTGGCTCAAAATACGCCCCGTTGTAAGCAAGAGTGGGAAACGACGGCTGGCACGTTCGGACGTTGGAACGAATTCTGTGACAGCAAAGTGGCCTTTGCCTTCCAATGTAGGAAAGCTCTCCACGTGCATGATCGGTGAGCCAATAGGGAACTCATCATTACATGGCCATTGCAAACTGCCGTGTTTGTCTAGTTTCTCGTAGTTCACCCCTGTGAAGGTTGGCGTCAATAGGGCTATCTCATCCATGATTTCCGAGGGATGAGAGTAGCTCATTGGGTAACCTAGGGCATTGGCTAAGTCGACCGTCACTTCCCAATCTTCTTTACCGGATAGCGGTGGCATCACCTTACGAACGCGGTTAATACGACGCTCGGCGTTGGTGAAGGTACCGTTCTTCTCAAGGAAGGTGGAGCCTGGTAGCAGAACATGGGCAAATTTTGCGGTTTCGTTTAGGAAGATGTCCTGCACGATCAAGCAGTCTAATGCACGCAACGCGGCTTCCACGTGTTGGGTATTTGGGTCCGACTGGGCGATGTCTTCCCCTTGTACGTATAAGCCTCGGAAGTGGCCAGCAATGGCCGCATCAAACATATTTGGAATACGCAGGCCTGGCTCATCGTCCAGTGTTACGCCCCAGACTTTTTCAAAGCGACTACGAACCATCGGGTCGGAAACGTGCTGGTAACCTGGTAACTCGTGTGGGAATGACCCCATGTCACAGGAGCCCTGTACGTTATTTTGACCACGAAGTGGGTTGACACCAACGCCTTCGCGGCCAATGTTGCCTGTTGCTAACGCAAGGTTGGCGATCCCCATTACCATGGTGGAGCCTTGGCTGTGTTCGGTGACACCGAGACCGTAGTAAATCGCTGCATTGGGGGCGTTAGCAAAAGTACGGGCAGCTTGACGAATTGACTCTGCAGGTACCCCCGTCACATCCTCAACTGCCTCTGGGGCATTGCGAGATTCGGCAATAAAGGCTCGCCATTTGGCGTAGGCTTCTGGCTCACAGCGTTTGGCAATAAAGTCGGTATCCTCCAAGCCTTCTGTGATGACCACATGGGCCAACGCATTGATAAGCGCCACATTGGTTCCTGGACGCAATGGTAAGTGTACAGAGTCGCCTAGATGCGGTGTCTTAAGAATATCGATTTCTCGTGGGTCGGCAACGATCAAGCTTGCGCCTTGGCGAAGACGGCGGCGCATCAAAGAGCCAAATACTGGGTGAGCATCCGTTGGGTTGGCACCAATGACGAGGACACAGTCGGACTTCATCACTGAATCAAACGTTTGTGTCCCGGCGGATTCCCCAAGGGTTTGTTTGAGGCCGTAACCGGTTGGGCTGTGACAAACACGGGCACAAGTATCTGTGTTGTTATTACCAAAGGCGGCACGAATCAGTTTTTGCACCAAGTAGGTTTCTTCGTTGGTACAACGGGAAGAGGTAATACCGCCGATGCTTTCACGACCGTATTCGTATTGGATAGATTTCAAGCGATTTGCAGCAAAGCCAATGGCTTCTTCCCAGCTCACTTCTTTCCAAGGTTGATCGATAGCGTCACGAATCATGGGGGTGCGGATGCGGTCTTTATGGGTCGCATAACCGAAAGCGAAACGACCTTTGACACAAGAGTGACCGTGGTTTGCATCCCCAGCTTTGTCTGGCACCATGCGCACCAGTTGATCGCCTTTCATTTCGGCTTTAAAGGAACAACCGACACCACAGTACGCGCAGGTGGTGGAAATACTGTGTTCTGGTTGGCCCATTTGAATCAATGAATTTTCAGACAGGGTGGCGGTTGGGCAGGCTTGCACACAGGCACCACAAGACACACACTCTGAATCTAAGAAGTTTTCATTTTGTCCCGCAGCGACTTTGGAATCAAAGCCACGGCCATCAATGGTCAGGGCAAAGGTACCTTGGACTTCTTCACAAGCACGTACACAACGAGAACAGACGATACATTTGCTGGCGTCGAAGGTGAAATAAGGGTTGGAAGTATCTTTTGGGGCGTCCAAATGGTTGGCGCCATCAAAGCCATAACGGACTTCACGAAGTCCTACTGCCCCTGCCATGTCCTGCAATTCACAATCGCCATTGGCAGGACAAGTCAAACAGTCCAGTGGGTGATCGGAAATGTACAATTCCATAATATTGCGACGCAATTTGGCCAATTTTTCATTCTGAGTAGACACCTTCATGCCTTGCTCAGCAGGTGTCGTACAAGAGGCTGGCGTACCGCGACGGCCTTCAATTTGCACGGCACAAAGGCGACAAGAGCCAAAGGCTTCTAGATTGTCTGTGGCGCATAATTTGGGAATATTGATGTCGGCAAGTGCTGCCGCACGCATCACTGAGGTGCCTTCTGGGACGCTGATTTCTAACCCGTCAATTTCCAACGTGACCTGTTTCTCACTTAAAGAAGCTGGCGTACCATAATCTTTATTAGGATCAAAGTGCTGTAACATGACTAGATCTCCTCGGCATTCGTTGTTGACGCGGCGCGCTTAATGAAATCGTCCTTGAAGTGCTTCATCGCACTTTGCACTGGGAATGGCGTCATACCTCCCATCGCACACAACGAACCGTCTACCATGGTTTCACATAGGTCAGATAACAATGTCATATTGCCATCCACATTTTCACCAGAACGAATACGGTCAATGACTTCCACACCTCGGGTGGAACCGATACGGCATGGGGTACATTTACCGCAGGATTCAGCCACACAGAACTCCATCGAGAAGCGCGCTTGCTCGCTCATATCGACGCTGTCGTCAAACATGACCACGCCACCGTGGCCTAATACCGCGCCTTCTTTGGCAAAGGCTTCATAGTCTAATGGGGTGTCCCATTGTGACTCAGGAAGATACGCTCCCAACGGACCGCCGACTTGCACGGCTTTTAGTGGGCGTCCATTACGAGTACCACCGCCGAAGTCGAACATGAGTTCACGCAAGGTAGGGCCAAAGGCCAGCTCGACAAGACCGCCTTGTTTGACGTTGCCCGCTAATTGGAAGGGTAAGGTACCGAGCGAGCGCCCCATGCCATAGTCGGCATAGGCTTGTGCGCCTTTGTCTAAAATAAAAGGCACCGCCGCAAGGGACAGGACGTTGTTTACTACGGTTGGCTGACCGAATAAACCGACAATGGCTGGCAATGGTGGTTTCGCACGTACCAGACCGCGCTTGCCTTCCAAACTTTCGAGCAGGGAGGTTTCTTCACCACAAATGTAAGCGCCAGCGCCCAAACGCACTTCAAGATCAAAGTGTTTGTCGCTGCCTAGAATGCCTGCGCCGAGTAAACTGTTCTCATAGGCGATGGCAATGGCGTCATGGAGCGTCTTGAACGCCAATGGGTATTCCGAACGTAGATAGATGTACCCCTGCGTTGCGCCAACGGCCAAGCCAGCGATGGTCATGCCTTCAATCAGCATAAAGGGATCGCATTCCATCACTAAGCGGTCGGCAAAGGTGCCAGAATCGCCTTCGTCGGCGTTACAAACAACGTATTTTTGTTCAGCAGGAGCGTCTAAAACGGTTTGCCATTTGATACCCGTTGGAAAAGCTGCACCACCTCGACCACGCAAGCCGGATGCTTTGATCTCATCAACAAGGGGTTGAGCATCCATCGCTAAGGCATTCTTCAGGCCGCGATAGCCTTCTTTTGCTTGGTAATCAGCTAGAGAAAGTGGGTCAATAACTCCCGCGCGAGCAAAGGTTAAGCGCTGCTGTTGTTTTAGATAAGGAATATCTTCCACTAGACCAAGTGCCAGAGGATGCACCACATCACCGCGCCAGAATTCGGCGTCAAACAAAGAGTCAATATCCGCTTCTTTTACAGGGCCAAAACCAAAGCGACCTTGCTTAGTTTCTACTTCAATAAGCGGCTCTAGCCAATACAAGGCGCGGGTGCCGTTACGTTTGATCGACAAATCCACTTTGCGCTCATTGGCAGTTGCGGCCAGCAATTTGGTAAGACGATCTGCCCCTAGCGCTTTTGCGGTGGTGTCGGAAGGTACATGAATACAAAAAGTCATTATTGCACCTCCAAGCGATCGGTTTTCAGATTGTCGACCAATTCATCAAAACGCTGAGTGTCGACATCGGCGTAGATTTCATCGCCCACCCGAACAGATGGACCACAGCTGCAATTGCCTAAGCAATAAACCGGTTCAAGGGTAATGTTGTTGTCGGGGGTGGTTTGATGGTAGTCCACGCCCAACATACTTTTAGCGTAGGCTTCTAAGCGACGTGCCCCAAGCGCTTGGCACGCTTCTGCACGGCAGAGCTCGACTACATGGCGTCCCGGTTGTTTCGTGCGAAAGTGATGGTAGAAACTGATCACACCATGTATTTCCGCTCGGGTTTGCTTGAGGGCGCTGGCGATTAAGCCGACGGCCTCTTCAGGAATATAAGAAAAGCGCTCTTGAATAGCATGAAGAAGGGGTAAAAGAGCGCCTGGTTTGGACTTAAACTCTTCAATAATGGTTTGCGCGATGGCAGGATCCCAAGTTACAACTCTCGGTGTAGTCATTATTATAATTCCTCCTACCGCCTAAACACGGAAATCATCGTTAGGCAGAAGCGTTACTTTAATATAGTGCCCATCAAGACGTAGACACATGTTAGCGCTTGGATCAACATGGTGCTTTCACCAGCGCGGCAACCTGCACATAACTGGGAATGATCGCTACTCAGGCAGCCTTTATTAGACCAATTACGGCGCTCAGGATCGCACATTCACTGATCTTTCTCTTATCTTATTACGACATATTTGACGAAATGGCGGCCATCTAAAGGGAGAAACAGACAAATCATGTGTCCACCATTTTTACGTGAATGTCGCGTTTCTAATATTGGACTCAATTGCTAAATTTGGCAAATGACGATCTTGGTTCATGAGCGTTTGCACGGTTTAACCTCATTATTAAACGCTCAAATCCACTAAATGATGTAGGTAGTGGGTATCAATGGTAGGTGTGAAGGAAAGTATGGCGTTACTGGGTAACGCCACCGTGTTTTTAATCCGTGTCGCCGTCTTTATTGGCGATATTTTGCAAAATATCTTTTGAATTAGCATAGTTGTCGAATAAGGTTGTGGCTTCTTCCAATGCTTTAAAACAGTCTACTGACATCATCACAACGGCTGGTTCGTTCCCTCTGTCTATCATGATGGGTGTTTGGCTATCGCACACCTTTTTCATCATGGTGTCTAAATTGGTCTGTAGTGCTGAAGCAGTAACTAACTCCATCTGTGTCTCCGTAACTATGCTGTTTGTTATTCATAAGAATGGAAGACGATTGCTTATTTATCAATGAAGCGCATAAGAGTTTTGATGTATTTTTGTACAAAATTGAATGGTATGTTTAGATCTATGTGGACTCACCCTACGTCACTTCTTTTAAGCAGATAGCGTTAGCAACAATGATCATAGAAAGGTAAGGATACGAAGAATGGGCATTAACTTTAGAGAAAAAGTTCGTTCCAATCGCTTGCATAACAGCCAGGATTCAAGCGATCAAGAAATAGCCGCTTTATGGCATTTTGAAAGTGATCGGGGGCGTATTATCAATTCGGCCGCGATTCGCCGTTTGCAGCAGAAAACCCAAGTGTTTCCTTTAGAGCGTAATGCTGCTGTACGCAGTCGTTTGACCCACTCAATGGAAGTGCAACAGGTGGGACGGTACATTAGTCAGTTGGTGTTTCAGAGTTTATCGAAAGACAAGGGAAAACTAGAAGAATATGGACTAGCAGGATTAGACCGCCAATTTGAATCCATCGTCGAGATGTCTTGTCTGATGCATGATGTGGGTAACCCACCCTTCGGTCACTTTGGCGAAGACACCATGATCAAATGGTTTGAGAAACATACAAGCCAATTTCTTAAGCGTTTTATGCCAGATACTAACGACTCAGACATCAAACTCAACGACGAACTAACCGCGCTAAAACGTGACATATGTAACTTTGAAGGTAACGCTCAAGCGATTCGTTTGGTTCACAGTTTACTTGCGCTCAACCTTACCTACAGCCAATTGTCTGGCATTATGAAATACACTCGTCGTGGTGATACGCCCAAACCAGACAAAGATTACCTACAGAAAAAGGTCGGCTTTTATTTGAGTGAAGCGCCCTTTATCAAGGTATTAAGAGAAGCGTTAAACATTCAAGAAGGAAGGCGCTCTCCCTTTGCCTACATCATGGAAGCCGCTGATGATATTTCTTATGGTGTGGCAGACATCGAAGATGCCGAAGAGAAAGGCATTTTATCCATTGCCGATTTGCCAAATATTTTGCGTGAAGAGTTTATCAATACTTGCCAATCTGATGATTTCAAACTGCCAGTCAATCAGATAATGGAAGACATTATTGACTCTGCCAAATCAATGTATCGACAAAACAAAATCGACAGTATGTTCTTCGTTGGGCTGCGTGTAGGTATCAATAAAGAACTGCCTAAATACGCTTGTAAACGTTTTATCGACAATATCGATACCATCTTCCATGGCTCCTTTAATAACGCACGGATTGAAGATGGTAGCTATCATCACGCCGTGGTTGAAACACTCAAAACCGTCGCTCGAAAATACGCCTTCAGCACGCCAGAAGTAGAAGGGCAAGAGCTACAAGGCTATCGAATCATCAATGGTTTACTGGATATTTATGCCCCATTGCTCAAACTAGACAGAGCCAGCTTTAACAAGGTTCTAGACAACGATAAAAAAGCGCCAGCTTACGAAGCGAGAGTATTTAGAAAACTCTCACAAAAACACATTCGCGCCTACCGATCCGCCATAGAAGACAAAACTCTGACTGACTTCAAAGCCCATTTCACAGGCAGCCAACTTGAATCCATCAGTGATGATGTGTGGGAGTTCTACTTCCGTTGTCGTCTCATTCAAGACTACATCAGCGGCATGACAGACCAATTCGCCTACGACGAATATCGCGCTTTACATGTGATTGGTTAGAAAGGAGGCAAGGTAGTACAAGGTATCGGAGAGGCCGCGCTTTAGCGCGACTTGGGTTTGTCGTTGGGATAAATCCTACCCACAAAAGTTCGTGGAGCTGAGGTCAGGTAGGTCGAGATTTATCTCGACAATAACCGTTAGACTAAAGTCTACATAAACAACTTGGTTTTAGCGAAATAGATCGTGTAGTCTGTTTGCTCAAGCCTTTGAGAGGATAAATATCATGATGATCAAGCAAGTCGGCCCAACCAAAATACAACCCAAGCACAAAGCCAGCTGTCATTGTGGTGCGATTGAATTGGAATTAACTCTGCCTAATGGCATTGAAAACCCCAGACGTTGTGATTGTTCTATTTGTCGTCGTAAGGGTGCCATTGTGGCTTCCGTCACATTGGATAACCTGCGTATCGTCAAAGGCCATGATGTATTAAAGCTTTACCAATTTAATACCCACACCGCTAAACATTTTTTCTGTTCAAACTGTGGTATTTACACCCACCATCAACGTCGATCCGCCCCTACACAATATGGCTACAATATCGGCTGCTTAGAAGGTGTTAATCCTTATGATCTTGGTGACGTCGTAGTAAACGATGGTGTGAACCATCCGGCTGATGATAAAGTCTAATCTGGAAAGCTTCCTAAGCGTTACAGTAACTCAGTACAGGGAAGGTACTAATGAAAAATGACATAATAGTCCATGATTCAGACTTCATTAACCCATACCCACCATTTCAGTATGTAATGTGTTTTTTAATCACGACTATCTTAAGTATTTTTACAATATCCATTAGTTTTGCCGATATTGGAGAGAGCTTAAACATAGATTCAGACATTTCTTTTATAGGAAGTATGTTGATAGGGCTTCTCTGTTTTATGTTTGTCAATCTGAAAATTGCTTGGGGACACCACTCTTATATAATAATATTAAAGCTTTTTTATGGTATTACTTTATTGTTAACCCTGATCAATACAGGCGTTAACTTTACAACAATAGCAGAGATATCTAACGAGCAATATGTGAGATTAATATCTGTATCAGTCAGTATTATTGCGCTTTTTATACTTTACTCTGAGACATACTTTGGCTTTGTCACTTATCGAAAACACCATATTCGTGTTATGTATAAATTGTGTGATGGTAAACCACTGGAAGAAATTAAGGTCGAAGACTGATTTCCCCTATGATCTTAGTGAGGTTATGGTAAACAGTAGCGTTAATCTCCTAGCTAATAGAGGTAACGAGTGAGTCAAAATACTTTACCAGATCATGAGTGTCCACATCGTTGTGCATGGGCCGACTCCGCGCCGGATTTCCCCCATTATCATGATAACGAGTGGGGTTTCCCCGTCGCAGATGATCGGCGTTTGTTTGAAAAGCTCTGTCTGGAAACCTTTCAATCCGGCCTGAGTTGGCGAACCATTCTGAGTAAACGAGAGAATTTTCGTTCAGCCTTTGCGCAATTCGACTTCCATAAAATGGCGCAGTTTGGCGAGCAAGAAATCGCCGAGTTGCTTAACAATGAAGGCATCGTTCGTAATAAACGAAAAATCCTCGCGGTCATCAACAACGCCAAACGTGCCCTAGAAATGGTCGATCAAGAAGGTTCTTTAGCTACGTTTATCTGGCGTTATGAACCCGATGAAAACTCCCTTCCTCCATCCGAAACTCAAACCACCTGCGCAGAATCCATTGCGCTTTCCAAAGAGCTCAAAAAACGCGGCTGGCAATTTGTCGGCCCAACCACCCTGTACGCCTTTATGCAATCCATGGGACTCATCAATGACCATGCAGAACACTGTTTTATGCGAGAAGAAGTTGATCGAGCGAGGAAAGGGTTTGTGAGGCCATGAAAAACATCCATGCGATGTGATCATTTTTGAGTATGAATCACGGCTTTTAAGCCAAAGTTAAGGGATTTAAGCACCTTTACTATGGTATCGAATTGCGGCCGAGAACCGGATCGCAGGGCTTTGTAAAGACTTTCGCGTCCTAACCCGCTGTCTTTAGCTATCTGCGTCATGCCTCGCGCTTTGGCAATATGGCCAAGAGCATGAATGAGCTCATCGGTATCACCATCCTCAAGCACCATAGATAAATAAGCAGCAATATCTTCGTCTGTACGAAGTTGTTCAGCCATATCAAAGTCGGTCAATTCTTTTATTGAAGTCATGTCGTTTCATTCAGTTTTATAGCTCGCTGTTTAGCCAATTCTATGTCTCTGCTTTGCGTCGATTTATTGCCACCAGCCAACGTTATGATCAAAGTCGTCCCTCGTTGGACGTAATACATTCTCCAGCCTGGTCCATAATGCTCTCATTTCATACAAGCCATCACCTATAGGCTTAACATCGCCAAGTAATCCACGTGATGCCTTTTCTAGGCGGCGGGCTAAACGAATTCTAGTCGAGTGATCTTTTAGCCGACGCAGCCAAAGGTTGAACTCATCCGTGAGTTTAATATCATACATAAAACAACCATACTGTATCCATTTGAATACAGTATGGTTGTTTTTTAACCTAATCTCAATGTTTTTTACATTCATGCAAGCCATGGGACTCATCAACGGCCATGCAGAACACTGTTTTATGCGGGAGAGGGTAGATCGAGCGAGAAAGGTATTTCGTCGCCCCTAATTTGCTCTGCTTTATGAACGATTTACTGTTCAATATCCCTTTTTTGATTAAATACCCTAAAGACTAGATGGATCTATTTGTAGGTTAATATAAACTCTCATTTTTGAGTAAAAAATGCACAAATAACGTGCATTATATGAAGTGATGTTTCAACTTGGTTCGTTTTTATTTTTGTAAAATGTTCTTAAAAACAATTTTATCGTTTACTCAATATTGACACTTATTGCTGAATAGTCAGGCTTTTTCTGGGACTTTTTATGAGAGGGCCCTATTTTTCCCTTTTCTCATTTCGTTCTATTTTGCTTGACCATTTGGTTGGCATTGTTTTTGAATGGTTAAAAAGTAGACAGATAGGTTATATCGCAAGACTCTCACAAGAATAAAATAAAAAGAGGAAGACGACATGCAAGATCGCAAATCGCTTTTCGTCGCCAGTGGATTGCTGGTTAATGGGCTTCTAATCAGTCAGCTTGTTCACGCCTCGACGGTGGAATTTTGGACGGCGCAGACTCAGTCTGATCGCATGCAGACGATTGAATTGCTTGCGAGCACTTTCGAAGCCCTCAACGATGGTATTATCGTGAAAGTGGTGCCAGTAGATGAAAATGAAATGGCCACGCAAATGGCAGCTGCCGTAGCGGCGGGTACCACGCCGCAGCTTATAGAAGTCAATTCTGAAATCATAATGTCTTTGGGAGAAGAGGGCATTGTCGATACCAAAACCCATAAAGCGGTGGTCAATGACATTGGGAAAGGTAAGTTTAATCAAGGGGCATTAACCATGTTAACGTCTCCCGATGGTGAGTATTATGGATTGCCATACCATGGTTGGATTCAAGGCATTTGGTATCGTAAAGATTGGTTTGATAAAAAAGGGCTTGCTACGCCGAATACTTGGGAGAACATTGAAAAAGCCGCCAAGGCATTGACCGATAAAGCCCATAATCAATACGGCATTTTAGTGGGCACGAAACAGGATAGTTATACGGAGCAAGTCTTCACACAATTGGCCTTATCTAATAATGCCAGCGAATTTGATGCCAAAGGCAATCTTGTCTTCAATAGCCCCGCCACCTTAGAAACCCTTAAATTCTACAAAAAACTCGCTCAATACAATCCGCCAGGGCCGCAAAACTGGCGTGCTCGAGATTATTACCTGCAAGGTAAAATGGGCATGTTCTTCTACTCCACTTATATTATGGACGATTTGGCATTAGCCAAAGTGGCTCAAAGTTCTCTTTCTGCCGATCACTTTAAGGAACTCACCGGGGGAACCTTTGATCCTAATCTGGTGAAAAATACCGGATTCGTGCCCATCATCACCCATAAAAGTTCCGCCTCCTATGGCACCCTTTCCGGGTTGGTGGCGTTAAAAACGAATAATACAGAGCAAGCCAACGCCACCAAAAAATTCATCGAGTTCATGTATGAACCGGACTCTTACATCACCTTTTTACACATGGCACCAGGTGGTATGAACCCCATGATCAAAGGCATTGCCGAGGATCCCGCTTACTTAGATGATCCCAATGGGGTGTTTAAACTCTATGGGCCGAAGAAGATGGAGCAAATAGCCTCAGGCTTTGATGACATCCGTTCTTTTGCTGTTGTAAAAGGCAAAACCTTTCCTGCTTCGGGCGCTATTTTTGCAAAGTCTGTGATTCCTCGCATGGTCTATGACGTAACCATCAAAGGAGAAGATCCGCAAAAAGCATTGGATCAAGCGACGGCTGAAATGAAGGCCATTATTGCTGAATAAGATCCACCTAGCCTCCCGCTTACTTGCAAATAGAGGGCAAGGGGAGGATTAGGGTGGGCTTAATGTAAAGAAGGGAAGTCGATATGTCTTCTGTATTAGTCAGAAAAGAAGCACAGCTTGGCCTTAAACTGGTGGCTCCCGCAGTAGGGATTATTGCGTTACTGGTTGTTTATCCCATTGGGTTTAATATCTATCTGAGTTTTTTTGACGTTCAGCTCAATGGTGATAAACACTTTGTGGGGCTAACAAACTATAGCGATTTGCTGAGCAATCCTCGTTATTACCATTCCGTCGGTGTGTCGGTGATATATCTGCTTGGTACCGTTGCAGGCACGACCCTTCTTGGTTTAGCGGCCGCAGTGTTAATGAATCAAACGTTTCATTTTCGCAACCTAGCCCGAGGTTTGATCTTATTACCGTATTTTGCGCCTGTGATCAGCGTGGTGTTTGGCTGGCAGTTTATTTTCGACCCAGTGAATGGCATTTATAACCATGTGGTGGTGGATGTTCTACATCTAACGGATACGCGCCGCAACCTGATTGGCAACCCTGATACAGCCCTTTTTGTGGTGATTGTGTTTGATATTTGGAAGCATTTTCCCATTGCCTATCTTTTGTTTCTCGCTAAATTGCAAAGCGTTCCCAAAGATTTGTATGAAGCCGCTGCAATCGATGGACAAAATGCTTGGGGACGATTTTGGCATGTGACCTTACCGGAACTCAGGTTTGTTATTGCCACTGTTATTTTATTGCGTGTTATATGGAACCTTAACCGTTTTGAAGATGTTTATTTACTTGCTCCGAACGTGGAAACCTTGCCCATTTTTACCTATTACCAAGCCTTTGCTGGGATTGTTGATCAAGGTATTGCTGCGACCATCTCGGTGATTCAATTGCTCGTGCTGGTCGGCTTAATCTGGCTGTATGTTCGTAAGGTGTTGAAATGGTAAAGAGTTATATAAGTATCAATAAATTATTATAAACACATGCAGAGAAGCAGGTGAGAAGATGAATAAACGTACATTGATTCAGTCCATCATTTTGTATTCTATGGTACTTGCCCTAGTGATCTTTTGCGTGTTTCCGTTTGTACAGATTTTATCCACATCGTTAAAAGATCCCATTGATTGGGGGAACCCCTCCTTGATTCCTCGAGTGCTTCATTTGGAGGCTTACAAAGAACTGCTTGGTCTTATGCCTCCTAAAACCGTCGAAGTCCCCGCAAGTATCCAACGTTTACTGAGTAACCCAGCGTTATCGGAAGCCAAGCGTCAGATGTTGCTAGAAAAGTTCAGTTCCGGTGGGGATGTATTTAACTTTGGTCGTTACATGCTTAATACTTTTGTTATCTCTTTTGTGACAGGGATTTGTTCGACTTTACTGGCCTCACTTGCGGCTTATGCCATCGCTCGTTTACGCTTTCCGGGTCAATCCGCCATGGCGAACGGTGTCTTGTTTGTCTATATGGTCGGTGGCGTGTTGCTCATGGTGCCATTGTATCAAATGAGTGTGAACCTTGGGTTAGCGGGTAGTATATGGGGCACGATTCTTAGTCTGTTTTTGATCTATTTAATTCAAACTTTACCCGTTGCCATGTACATGCTGGGTAACTATTTCCGTGGTATTCCTTTTTCCCTTGAAGAGGCCGCGATGATGGATGGTTGCTCAAGAGTGGAAGCCTTTTGGCGAATCGTTCTCCCTCTGTCGAAACCCATGTTATTCACCGTCTTCATTTACTGTTTTGTTATCGCTTGGAATGAATACTTATTCGCCTCTGTGTTTCTTAAGCAATACCAAGATTTCCAAACCTTACCCTTAGCGCTGCAAACCTTATTTACCTCAAAAAATGCCATATGGGATCGTATTATGGCGGCGTCCATATTGACCTTATTGCCCGTCGTGATCTGTTTTATGCTCGCTAATCGTCAGCTTTCTGGCGGGTTAACGGAAGGGGGAGTAAAAGGCTAAAGATGACGATTGGGCTGGCAAATACTTTGTTAAAAATGGATTTGTCTTTGTTTAGCTCATTACGTTCTATTCAATAAAAGGAAGACATTTATGAGCTCAGTGATATTAAGGAATGTCAATAAGTCCTACGGCGACATGCCTATTGTGAAGAACCTCAATCTTGAGGTGAAAGACGGCGAGTTCGTTGTTTTAGTTGGGCCAAGTGGCTGCGGCAAAAGTACCACTCTACGCATGGTGGCGGGTCTTGAGGACATTACCGCAGGGGACATTCAAATCGGTACTCGAACCATCAATGATTTACCTCCAAACAAACGCAACATCGCCATGGTGTTTCAAAATTACGCATTGTATCCGCATATGTCAGTGCGAGAAAACATCGTTTTTGGTTTGAAAAAATCAGGGGCAGATGCCGAGACCATTCAACAAAAACTTGCCGATGTATCGACTATGCTCAAGCTGGACGACTATTTGGATCGCAAACCGGCGGATCTATCCGGTGGCCAGCGACAACGGGTTGCCATGGGGCGAGCCCTGGCACGGGATGCGGATGTGTATTTGTTCGATGAACCGTTATCGAATCTAGATGCCAAGCTGCGCCATCATATGCGTACGGAAATTGCGCGCATACAACACCAATACAGCATGACGGCCATTTATGTCACGCATGATCAGATCGAAGCCATGACGTTGGGGGAGCGCGTGGTGGTGATGCGTGATGGCATTGTCGAGCAGGTTGGCTCGCCAATGGACATCTATCTGCAACCGACAAATACCTTTGTTGCCACCTTTATTGGCTCTCCTGCGATGAACTTGATCGAAGCGAAACGGGACGGTGACGATCTGTTAATCGATCAGTATCGACTTCCAGCGTCGAAAATCGCGAATGTGGATTTACACGCTCTCAAATCTCACGACTCGGTGTTGATTGGTATTCGTCCAGACTTTTTTGAAGACAGTGCTTTATCATCCCCCAGTGATAACCTATTTGAATTTAATGATATTAATGTTGAGCTGGTGGAAAACCTCGGCTTTGACAAAGAAATCATGTTCAAACTCGGCGGTGAAGATGCCAAAGCGAGGCTCGATCTACGCTCCCATGTCAAACGCCAAGAAAGCATTTCATTGTCGGTGGATTTAAACCGCGTGCTCTTGTTTGAAACAAGTAAAGAAGGGGGGTTAATTAACAAAGGGGAAGTTTGATGAAGCCCATTCCATTCTAAAGTTTTTCAACTAGCTGGCCACATTCAAAATATAACCCTGTGTATTCGGATTGAAACTGATCCGTATTTTCATTAAACATGATGCTATTGAGAATAAGTGGTAGTGTCTCTGGCAGTGTTTTCTCTGATTCTTTTATCGCTGCAATTGCGAGTAGTTCCGAACCATGGTTGAATAGCAAGGGTATCAGAGCGTCTAGTAAATCGGCATCTTGAAAAATGATTCCCCAAGCTCGATCTTTGTAACCAAAACGAATTGCCTCTATTTTATTTTTTGTATTAATGTTAATAGAGCTTAAATTATTGATTTCATTGCAGAGAAGATCAATATTACGAGCAGGCTCTGGTGACATAAAAAATAGGACTTTTTCTTGGCCAAAATTGGATGCGATTTGGTGCTTTAACAAGCTAATAATAAACCTTTTGGTTTCTATATGACTTTGCTTATCTTCTGACAATTTTAAAGTTTCTGTCATTTCGATGACCTCCCTTTGCTATTATTAATAAGTAACTAGCATAGATTAGTGGTGTTGCTTCCCCCACTGATTTCCTGTACCACAATTCTACTAAATTAGTAACAAATTTCTGTGTCATTCTGTTCGGGAATGCATTTTCTCCACCAGATAATCCACAAAGACTCTGACTCGTGCTGGCATATGTTGTCCGCCAATAAACACTGCATGGATAACTTCCTTGTCCTGCGGGTTGAAGTCTTCCAATAAAGGGACGAGTTGACCCGATGCGAGGGCTTTTTCAATATGAAAGTTCCCCACTCGGGTAATGCCAATGTCCTCCATCACCAGCTCGACCAGCGTTTCCCCATTGTTGGAGGTCATATTGCCTTTGATGGGTAAAATATAGTCTTCGCCGTTTTCACGAAATGGCCAGCCGGGTTCTAGCCGCTGAAAACTAAAATCCAGACAATTAAAATGTTGCAAATCCGCTGGCGTTTTAGGGATTCCTGCTTGTGCTAAATAGTTTGGTGTGGCAATAACCGTTCTACCGGTTTCCCCAAGGCGTCTTGCGGTTAAATTGCTGTCGGGTAGCGGACCAAAACGAATTGCGACGTCAATATGACCATCTGCCACATTGCTAATCTTATCGCTCACTTCGACTTCGATTTTAATATTGGGATAACGCTGCAAAAACTCTTTATATAAGGGAATCATGGTCAAACGGCTATAAGCTGTTGGGGTGCTGACTTTGATTAATCCGCTTGGATTTGCTCTATCAGCGATTGTGCGCTCAGTTTCTTCTAGATCTTTTAAAATACGCCGAGCAGCAAGGGCATAGGATTCGCCCTCACTGGTTAAGTAAAGCTTGCGGGTAGAGCGAACAAGCAGACGAACCCCTAAACGTTTCTCTATTCTTGTCATCATGCGGCTCACTGCCGAGGGTGTGAGCCCCTGTGCTCTTGCGGCGCCACTTAAACTTCCCGTCATGGCAACGGCTAAGAATGTTTCCATCTCGGTAGTTTTATCAACTTTTACTTGCTTCATTTGTGAATCCAATGCAAAACAGAATCGCTTTTTTACCCACTATTCAGGTTTGGGTCGTCTCGTTATATTCCCTAATATCATAAATAAACGGGGATTAATATGAAGATTAACTTTCCATTAATGGCGTTGGCCATGGGCGCTTTTGGAATTGGCGTCACGGAATTTTCTCCCATGGGGATGTTGCCAGTGATTGCCGGGGATTTAGGTGTTTCTATTCCGACAGCTGGCATGCTTATTAGCGCTTACGCGTTTGGTGTATTAATTGGGGCACCTGTTATGACTTTACTGTGTGCAAATATGTCACGACGTCGTTTGTTGGTGTTGTCCATGGGAATTTTTACCGTGGGGAATGCCATCAGCGCCATGGCTGACAGCTACAGTGCGTTGATGGTTGGGCGTATTATCACATCGTTGAATCACGGTATGTTTTTTGGCATTGGTGCTGTCGTTGCCACGAATATAGTACCGCCGAATAAACGGGCGGGCGCCGTTGCCGCGATGTTTTCGGGTCTTACCATTGCCACCATTGGTGGGGTGCCATTCGCCAGTTTTATTGGCACCACATTCGGTTGGCGCAGTGCGTTTTGGGGAATCGCCGCGATTGGTGTAATGGTGATGATAGCGTTACGAGTCAGCTTGCCGCCATTAGTCAATCAAGAGAAGGCGAACATTCGCAATGAGTTAACGGTGTTAAGCAAAGGGCCTGTTTTGGCCGCGCTACTGCTAACGGTGGTGGGAGCCAGTTCGATGTTTACTGTATTCACTTACATTGTGCCTATCTTGCAACAAGAAACCCATGAGTCCACAGCCTTTGTGACCGCTATGTTAGTGCTTTATGGTGCTGGGCTTGCCGTGGGGAATATCCTTGGTGGACGTTATGCGGATCATTCTCTCTATGGGACCTTGATTGCGTCGTTAATCGCGGCGATTTTGCTATTGGTTATTTTTGCAATGGTGATGTCTTCTCCGGTTATGGTGGTACCCCTTATCTTTCTCTGGGGAATAGCCAGCTTTGCGGTGGTTCCACCCTTGCAATCCTTGGTGGTTCACGAAGCCAACGAAGCACCGAACTTGGCATCTGCCATGAACATTGGTGCCTTTAATCTCGGCAATGCGATTGGGGCTGCCTTAGGTGGCGGTGTCATAAGCATGGGGTTGGGTTTGCCTGCAGTCGCGTTAGCCGGTGCGGGAACCGCAGCGCTTGGGTTACTTATGGTACTGGTGTTAAAACGAAGCCCTTCAAACCAAGGTAATGAACAAGTTGCCTCTTCCTAACCAACAAGTGGGGACTGTTTTAGGCGTTCACCAAAGCATCCCCGCGCCAATCTTTGCATTACTTAGTTCTTCGATATGAGGCTAAGTTGTGTTCTTTTTTTTAGTTTTTTTATGAAACACATACAAAAAATAACTTTAAAGCGTGAGAAGCTAACAAGTCGTCTGTAGAACATACGATTGTCTTTACTGTATAAGTTGAGTAGCAATTTGTAATAACTTTTCTAACCGCAATAAAAAAAATAAGTCAACTATTCATTACGTCAGTTTACTTTTTAGGATGTGCCTGCATGATAGATTCAAAGACCCCTTTAACAACACAAGCGCTTTTCAATATCGTCAACGGTTCAACCTTGTTAGCCAGTGGCGGTGGTGGCTCGATTAAAACGGCCTATTCATTTGTTGACCAGATTGCTGGCACGGGTAAAACGATTAATTTGCTATCACTAGATGATATGAATAGCAATTATTATGGTGTGGTGGTAGGGGCGATGGGATCGCCTGAAAGCTTTGAAAAAATAGGTTTAAAAGGAGCAGAGGAAAGAGCTGTTAAGGTTATGCAGGATCTCTGCAAGCCGAAGAAAATCAACTTTACCATTTCCGTTGAAACGGGCTCAAATATTTTTGTCGCAATGCTCGCCGCAGCCAAAACGCTAGACTCTGCTATTGTGGTGGATGCAGATGGGGCGGGGCGTTCTGTTCCGACCTTATCTTGCTTAAGTTATAGCTCAAAAATAAACATTACGCCTTTTGCTGTTCTCAATGCCCCGCATAGTAAAGACAAAGATCCAGTGGAAGGTGATATTGTTTTAAATTTACCCCTCATTAGTGACGAAGACCCAGACGAGTCTGCGAAGAAAAAAGCGCAAGCCAGTATTATTGAAAACATGGTTAGGCCCATCTTATCTTCTAAAGACAGTTTTGATGGGATAGGTGCCATTTCCGGCTGGCTGATGGATGGTAAACAAGCAAAGTCCGCGTTGGTGCCAGGGACGATTTCTATGTCTCAGCGCATTGGAGAGCAACTGAGTGAATACAATGCTGAAGATAAAAATATCATCCCTCGGTTTGCCAGATTTTTAGAAACATTAAACATATCGCTCTACAGTTTATCTGATAACAACACTCCTTTTATCCTTAAAAGTAAAGAGAGTATTTCCCGAGGCGGTTTTGATTTTAATATGCTGGTGTTTACGCAAAGTATTAATGAAGATGAAAAAGAGCTTATTGTTATCAATCAAAATGAAAATTTACTTCTTTGGGATAGTGCTAAAGATCACCCTCTGACGATATGCCCTGATTCAATTTGTATGTTGGGCAAATTAGACAAAATGATAAAAGATAGTATTTTATCTGAATTAAAATCACTTAACTATAAAGAAAGACGAGAGGCTGAGAAGTCCCTTGGGGGATGGCATGGTCTTTCGGTAGAAGATGTTGTTGTTGGGCAAGAAATGTATTTGTTTAGTCTACCATCCCCTGAGGCGTTAAAAAATGATAATAAAGAAGTGTTTTCTGCTTTGGCCAAGCAGTTTGGTTACTTCGGATCGTATGAGCCTCTAGATAAGCTACTGACGAAAGAAAAAATCTAAAGTTCAATAACTGATTACGGTTAGTTTTTCCCATTAATAGAGAGGTTGCATGAAGCTTAGCGAACATTTTGACCAAGAAGAACATAACTTTATCATTAAAGAGTGTCTTTTTCAGTTATGGAATCACTCCAATGATCCTATGTTTATCGTTGCTGTGGAAGAGGATGGTGAATTTTCGCTTTATGATAATAATGCAGCCTCTCGAGAGGCAATGGGAATTGAACTGAATCAAATTTATCATCGTAATAGTCTTCGTGATATGTTTCCCGAGGAACTTGTTGAAGGTTTTTATCGTACTTATCGTACTCCTATCACCAGCAGAAAACCTATCTCAATGGAGCAATATAACGTAAAAAATGGAGAAAATATATTTTACAATACATTGTTAGTACCTATTTTTGATAAGCAAGGTAATCCGATATTTATTTGCGGTATCAGCCATGAAACGACCAAAATCAGGGCCGCCGAAAAAATGGCCGTTGAAGCAAGTGTAAAGCTAAAGGAATACAACGTTGGCCTAAAGCAGATCAATGAGAGTCTAGATGCGAAAGTAAGAGAGCGAACCGCAGCGTTGGAACTTGCGAAAACAGAGCTTGAGGAAGCACTAGAAGCGAAGTCGTCGTTCGTCGCTAGAATGAGCCATGAAATTCGTACACCTATTAACGCGGTTATCGGTTTAAGCGATCTCGCTCTTAATAACTCACCGAATAATAATGAACAGCAAGACTACTTACAAAAGATACGAGATTCTGGCGAAATCCTGCTTAGTTTGGTCAATAATGTACTGGATTTTTCAAAAATAGAAGCCGGTAAGTTAACGGCAGAATCCGTACGGTTTTCAACTGAAAAATTGATCCGAACCACTGTTAATATGAATGCGTTTGGCGCGCATGCGAAAAAACTAGAATTGGTAACGGATATCTCTGATGACATCCCCGAGTATTTGTTAGGGGATCCTCTGCGTATTCAACAAATATTAGTCAACTTAGTGAGTAATGCGATTAAGTTCACCGAGAGTGGAACCATTATTATTCGCTTAAGTTGTACTAAATTGGATGCAGATAGGACTCTATTACAGTTCGACGTTGTTGATTCAGGGATCGGTATGTCACCCGCACAACTCGAACAACTATTCTCTCCCTTCACTCAGGCAGATAACAGTGTCACTCGTGTTTATGGCGGCACGGGCTTAGGGTTAACGATAAGTCGTCAGTTATGTGAGCTAATGAATGGGGAAATCAAAGTCGAAAGTGAACTGGGCAAAGGTTCAACCTTCACTGTCTTATTACCGTTAAAAACCCCTACCGAGCAACCCAAGTTTGAGGTCATTGATTCTGAGAATGCGCTCAAAGTACTTGTCGTCGATGACCATGCTCTATCTCGAGAGATTCTAGCCAAATTATTAGGTGGTTTTGGTATAGAAAGTACCTGTGTAGGGAGTGGTTGGGAAGCTATAGATACTATTCGGCAATCAGATCAATCCGGTATGGCGTTCGATGTGGTTTTTATGGATTGGCAGATGCCAGATATGAATGGAATCGAAGCATCGAAAAAAATAAAAGAGTTATTCAAGGAGTTAGCACCACCTATTCTGATGATATCCGCCTATGAAAAGCATTATATTCAGTCTTACCTAGATACAGGTATCATTCGACAATTTATAGAAAAACCTATTCGAAAATCCACCTTGTTTGATGCTATTAATCAGTTTTTTAGTATTGAAAAAATGGCGGTGGCGAATGAAGAAATAGAATTTATACCTCAACTATCGAAGTTTCATATTTTACTGGTGGAAGATAACCTTATTAATCAGCAAGTCGCATTGGGTTATTTAAAAGGCACTGGTGTTCAAGTAGATTGCGCTGAAAATGGACAAGTTGCCATTGAGAAGATTCAAGAGACGAAGTATGACCTTGTCCTGATGGATATTCAAATGCCTGTTATGGATGGATTAACCACCACCTCATTCATTCGTGATATGAGGCTTGATTATGAGCTTCCTATTATTGCCATGACCGCGCACACATCTTCTGAAGACATAGAAAAGAGTCTTGCTGTGGGAATGAATGACCATATCCCTAAACCTATTCCATCGGACTTGCTTTATCGAATACTGAATAAATACTTAATACAGAGCAGAACAGATAAAAATGAAATCTCTGATTCATTGTCTGAAGAGTTAACTTTAAATGATCGGTTATCTATGCTTTACAAAATAAGTAGTTTAAGAGCGAAAAAGGCGATTTACTCTCTAAAAAGTGATACATCTCTTTATTTGAAAATAGTTCATTCTTTTTGGTCGCAATATAAAGCAATGTTGTCAAACTCTAAAGCCCTATCTCTAACCCTAGATAATCATAGTCTACTAAATGACATACACTCTTTAAAATCCAATGCATCGTATATTGGCGCTGAAGCGATTTCTCAAGATTGCGAAGTGATAGAGCGAAAACTTCTCAATCATGAAGCCATTGATAGCTCTCAGTTAGACGGTATTATCATTAAAATGCGAAGCCTTTTAACCGAGCTTAATCCTGTATTTGGTTTAATTGAGCAAGATGATAATGATTTAGCTCTTCCCCTTAATGTCATACTTGAAAAAGTGTTGGCATTACTGAAGAAAAACGATTTTAAAGTAGAGAGTTATTTTTATACGTTACATCAGAGATTTAAAAATACTGAATATAGAGATGATATAAATAAAATTATTCAGAGTATAACCGACCTTGAATATGAGCAAGCTTCTAATCTTGTTCGCCAACTTTTAATTGAATTATCAGGCAGCTAGAATGTCCCATTCATTTAGTGTTCTTGTTATCGATGATGAAGTGATAAACTTACAAATTATCAGCGATATTTTATGTGACGAAGTAGACATTATAATGGCAAAAAGCGGTGAGCAGGGAGTTCGTAAAGCATTAGAGTTTTCACCAGACTTAATTTTGCTCGATGTTATTATGCCTGATATGGATGGCTTTGAGACAATGAAAAAGCTTAGACAGGATGCTCGCACATGCGATATCCCAGTCATTTTTATAACGGCACTGAATGACATAGATAATGAAGAAAAAGGGCTATTACTTGGGGCAAGTGACTATATTCAAAAGCCAATACATGCTTCGATAATAAAAGCCAGAGTTGCTTTACATCTTAAATTAATAAACCAGCACCGTATATTAGAGCGTTTAAGTACTATAGACCCATTAACTTCTTTGGCAAATCGTCGTAAGTATGAAGAAACGATTCGATCCGAATGGACATTAATGGAAGAGCTTAATCAAACTTTATCCTTAGTGGTTATCGATATTGATAATTTTAAACAATATAACGACTTTTATGGTCATGCTGCTGGTGACGTCGTGTTACAAAGAGTAGCCACTGTTTTAGCTGATAATTTTATTAAAAATAGAGATCTAGTGGCACGGTATGGCGGAGAAGAGTTTGTCGCAATTATGCCAAATACCTTAAAAGAAGAAGCGCTACAGCGTATTAATAAATGTATCGCTGAGGTTCAGGCTATGGCCATTGCATGCAATATAAAAGATAAAAATGTGGTGACCATCAGTGCAGGGGTAGCCTCCATAGCCCCTACGCGACATGCTAAATTTGAAGACTTATTTGCTGCCGCAGATAAGGCCTTATATATGGCAAAAACAAGCGGAAAAAACCAAGTGAAATGGGAACATGTGACTATCAGTGAGACGCCTCAAGGAAGCGGCGATTAAGTGCTTCTTATTGGGCAATTTGAGCCAACTCTCCGGCGCAGTGCCTTTTCATAAAGGCTTGATTCGGTCCCATCGTCTTGGTGTTAGATTGATCAAACAATGCCAAGATAAGGAATCATCTATAGAGGCCAACAGGCATGGCCTTTTGCCTCCCAAAAGCCCTACAATAGCCTTAATGTATTTTATTCAATTAATCTCATTATTTAATGATTAATAATGCTATTAATAAACGAGCCAATTTAGGCTTAGAAGTAAGGGCTAACAATGACCGAAGACCATAAACGTCAGCTAAAACAGAAGCTGTGGAACATTGCCGATGAACTGCGTGGTAAGATGAACGCGGACGAATTTCGCGACTACTGTTTGGGTTTTATTTTCTACAAATACCTGTCTGAACGTTTGGTGAATACCTGTAACGATATTTTAAAAGACGAAGAAGACGCACCACGCTACGAAGACTTGGACGAATCCAATGGGTCGCATCTTGAAATGGTGGAATACCTCAAAGAGGAGATCACCGAAAGTTTAGGCTATTTTTTAAAGCCTTCTGAACTCTTTAGCACTCTTGCCCATCGTGGTGCTCACCAGCAAAAGGACGAGGAGAACAACCAAGATGACGTGGTGATTGATTCCTTCATCATTGGTGATTTACAAGAAGTGCTGAATAATATCGAGCGCTCCACCATGGGCACGGAAAGCGAGGACGATTTCGATCACCTGTTTGAAGAGTTGGACCTCAATGCCTCCCGCCTTGGTCGTGATCCCGATGCCCGTAATGCCCTGATCGCTAAAATCATGTTTCACCTCAACAGCATCGACTTTAAATTGTCCGATAGCGAAAGCGATGTATTGGGAGATGCTTACGAATATCTGATCGGCCAGTTCGCTGCAGGAGCGGGCAAAAAAGCCGGTGAATTTTATACGCCACAAAGTGTTTCAACCATTTTGGCCAAACTGGTCACACACAATAAACAGCGCTTGCAGTCTGTCTATGATCCAACTTGTGGCTCAGGCTCTTTATTATTGCGCGTTCAAAAAGAAGTGGACTATGTAAACCACTTCTACGGCCAAGAAATGAACCGTACCACTTTCAACTTGGCGCGCATGAACATGATCTTGCACGGAGTGAGCTATCGTAACTTTGACCTCAAGCAAGACGACACCTTAGAAAGCCCGCAGCACCTGCATAAAAAGTTCGATGCCATCGTCGCCAATCCGCCATTTTCTGCCAAATGGAGCGCGAAAAAACACTTTGAAACCGATGATCGTTTTGCGTCCTATGGCAAACTGGCTCCTAGCTCCAAAGCGGACTTTGCTTTTGTGCAACATATGTTACATCACCTTAATGATAACGGCACCTTAGCGGTCGTCTTGCCTCATGGTGTGCTCTTCCGTGGCGCCGCCGAAGGCCATATTCGCCGTTATCTGATTGAAGAATGTAATTGGCTCGATGCCGTGATCGGCCTGCCAGCGAATATTTTCTACGGCACTAGCATTCCGACCTGCATCTTGGTGTTTAAAAAATGCCGCGAGAACCCAGACAACATACTCTTTATCGATGCCAGCCAAAGCTTCGACAAAGCCAAAAACCAAAACGAGCTAAAAGCGGAACATATTGAAGACATTATCGCCGCCTACGATAACCGCTTAGACATCGACAAATACGCCCACGTTGCCTGCCTCGCCGAGATTGCAGACAACGACTACAACCTCAACATCCCGCGCTATGTGGATACCTTTGAGGAAGAAGAACTTGTTGACCTAAGCGCGGTAGTCACTGAGTTACAAGCGATTGAACAAGAGATGGCACCGATTGACGAACAGATTCGCCGCTACTGCCAAGAGCTAGGTATCGAAGCGCCATTACCTAAAACCCCATCCGTAGGGGAGGTTTAACGTCATGGAAAAACTGGATCTTACTGCTATAACTAAAGCGATACATACCTTTAAAGTTGCCTTAGATGAATACCAAAAAGACACCAGCAACGAGTTTGTGCGGGATGCCTGTGTCCAACGTTTCGAATATTGCTACGACTTAGCCACAAAGATGATTTCTCGCTACCTCAGCATGGTCGCCGATAATCCTAGCGCGATTAAAGAAATGAGCTTCCAAGATAAAATTCGTGAAGCCTATAACCGCAAACTGGTTCAAAGCAGCTGGGATTCTTGGTGGGTCTATCGGGATAATCGTAATAAAACCTCCCACAGCTACAACCTCAATGTGGTGCTCGACATTATGCAAAGTCTCGATGACTTTTACCTTGAGCTAGTTTACCTACTTAACGCGTTACAACATCAAAACGACACCGAGCTATGAGCCAGACCATCGACATTACACCACACGAACTGAGCATTGTGCTTCAAGTGCTCAAACCCGCTTTGCCGAAAGACAGCAAAGTGTGGGCCTTTGGTAGCCGAGCCAAACACAGCGCCCGCCACAACTCCGATCTAGACCTTGCCATAGATGCTGGTCAGCCACTGGATAATACCGCCCGCATGGCCCTACAAATGGGCTTTGAAGAGGCTCACTTACCCTACACAGTAGACACCGTGGATATGCAAACCGTCGAACCTTACTTTAAGGAGATTATTGACCAACAAAAGAAACCACTGCCTGGATGGGGGAACGTGCCAGAGCTACGGTTTCCGGAGTTTGAGGGCGAGTGGTGTTATGAAAAACTGTCGGCAGTGGCAGAAATATACGATGGAACACACCAAACGCCTAAATATACAGATGATGGAGTACCTTTTGTTAGTGTAGAGAATATTGAAGATATAGAAACCACAAAAAAGTTTATATCCATCAAAGACTATGAAAACGGATTTAAAGTTAAGCCAAGAAAAAATGACATTCTGATGACTAGGATAACTGCTGGTATCATAGGTAGTACTGCTTTAATTAAAAGTGATACTCCTCTAGCTTATTATGTAAGTCTTGCCTTAGTACGTCCCAAACTTTTATTCGCTCCTTTTATGGATTTCAGAATTAATACTGGTTTTTTTAAACATGAATTATATAAACGTATCATTCATGTAGCCTTTCCAAAAAAGATAAACTTGGGAGATATAAAGGAATGTGCTTTTTCATACCCTAAATCTAAGAGCGAACAACAAAAAATCGCGGATTTTCTATCCTCAGTGGATGCGAAGCTTGCCAAGCTAAGCCGTAAAAAAACGTTGTTGGAAGACTATAAACGCGGCCTGATGCAGCAGATTTTTAGCCAGAAACTGCGTTTTAAACAGGACGATGGAAGTGCGTTTCCTGAGTGGGATGAAACGGTGTTAGGAAATCTAGCTAAAATAACTACAGGAAGCTCAAATAGAGAAGACTCCTCTGACTTTGCACAATATACATTCTTTGATCGTTCAGTAGATGTACGAAGAAGTGACAAATATCTATATGACTGTACTGCTATTATTGTTGCCGGTGAAGGAAAAGATTTTGTACCGAGAATTTTCTCTGGGAAATTCGATTTACATCAAAGAGCATATGCCATAATGAAATTTAAGGGATGTATACCTGAGTATATTTATCGCTGGCTACATTTCCACAGAAGTCACTTTTTGAAGTTCTCAGTCGGTTCTACAATGCCTTCTTTGAGGATAGAGTCATTTACTAGATTCCCTGTTAGCGTACCTTGTGAAATAGAACAACAAAAAATCGCCGATTTTCTTTCTTCTATTGACCAAAAAATTGATTTTGTGGCAAAGCAGATTAAGCAGTTAGAGGTCTTTAAAAAAGGGCTGTTACAGAAGCTGTTTGTGTAGCTGCGAGTATTGTAACCCCCTCCCAGCCTCCCCCTTGGCAAGGGGGAGGAGCCGACAGTTCCCTCCCCTTATTTAAGGGGAGGGTTAGGGTGGGGTTAAGTTGGTTGGGTAGACGCAAGGTTTGCAACCCCCTCCCAGCCTCCCCCTTGATAAGGGGGAGGAGCCGACAGTCCCCTCCCCTTATTTAAGGGGAGGGTTAGGGAGGGGTTAAATTGGTTGGGTAGCGGCAAGTTCTGCAACCCCCTCCCAGCCTCCCCCTTGGCAAGGGGGAGGAGCCGACAGTTCCCTCCCTTTATTTAAGGGGAGGGGTGGGGTTAATAAAAAGGAGTCATGGAATGACGAAGGTATTTAATGTCAGCACGACAAAGGATTTACGTGCGAAGTTAAGAACGAATATGACAGAACCCGAAAGGCGTTTATGGCAATGTCTGCGTAAAGGGCAATTGGGACTTAAATTTAGGCGGCAGTTTGGTATTGGCCGCTATATTGTTGATTTTTATTGTCCTGCAAAACGGCTGGTTATCGAATTAGATGGTGACAGTCACTACACTGAGGAAGGGCTGTCGTACGATCAAATGCGAGATCAATATATGGCATCGCTTGGGATACGCGTATTACGTTTTACGAATCTTCAAGTGATGCAAGAGATGGACGCAGTTGTTGATAGTATTCGATATGAGTTAGCGAAGTAACCCCCTCCCAGCCTCCCCCTTGGCAAGGGGGAGGGGAAAAAAGCTCCCTCCCACCTCTTTTAGTAGAAAAGGGCTGGGCTGAGGAATATCGTGTTCCCTCCCCTTATTTAAGGGGAGGGTTAGGGAGGGGTTAAGTTGGTTGGGTAGACACAAGGTTTGCAACCCCCTCCCATCCTCCCCCTTGGCAAGGGGGAGGGGAAAAAAGCTCCCTCCCACCTCTTTTAGTAGAAAAGGGCTGGGCTGAGGAATATCGTGTTCCCTCCCCTTATTTAAGGGGAGGGTTAGGGTGGGGTTAAGTTGGTTGGGTAGACACAAGGTTTGCAACCCCCTCCCAGCCTCCCCCTTGGCAAGGGGGAGGGGAAAAAAGCTCCCTCCCACCTCCTTTAGTAGAAAAGGGCTGGGCTGAGGAATATCGCGTTCCCTCCCCTTATTTAAGGGGAGGGTTAGGGAGGGGTTAATGCGAGTATTACAACCCCCTCCCAACCTCCCCCTTGGCAAGGGGGAGGTGCAAAAAATTTGAGTAGATGAGAATTTGATATGACACAAGATATCCGCTGGGTACAGCGCTTTGATAATTTTAAACGCTCCTTTAAGCAGCTTGAGATGGCGTTTGCTTTGATGGAGGAGCGTGAGTTGAATGAGTTGGAACAGCAAGGCGTGATTCAGGCCTTTGAATACAACTACGAGTTGGCGTGGAATACGATTAAAGATTTCTACCAGTATCAAGGTGTGGCGGATATTCAAGGCAGCCGCGATGCGTTTCGCCTAGCGGCTAAGCGCGGTTTGATCGACAATGGTGAGGTGTGGATGGATATGATTAAAAAGCGTCAGTTGACGGTTCATACCTACAATCGTGAAACCAGCGAAGCAATCTTAAACGCTATTATTGATGACTATTACCACGCTTTTGAGGCGTTAAAAGCAGCGTTAGCAAGACAATTAGAAGAGAAATAAACATGACGAGTACGGATGTGATGTATGGTTTGAAAAAGGAAGACCTAAGTCGGATTATAGCGGTGTTCCAACACTTTCCCTCTATCACTTCCGTTGTGCTCTATGGCTCTCGGGCCAAGGGCAATTATCATTCAGGCTCAGATATTGATATTACCCTCTTTACCACGGACAACCCGCCTAAAAATCTCTTGTTTCAAGTCATGGATAGACTGGATGATCTGGATCTGATTTATGGCTTTGATGTCTCCCTGCATCAGCATATTGATAATCCATCTCTAATTGATCATATCCAGCGGGTCGGCGTTGAAATCTACAGTGCGCAGCAAGCCAAATTAGTCGAGCAACTGAATCAAGAGTTTGATGGCATTGTCGATGACCCCGCGCAAGTGCAATCCGAAGCGCAGATGGAAGAGTCGCTTATCTCGCGTTTAACGCAACTGGGCTATGAGCGGGTCACCATCCGTAATGGCACGGAGTTAAAGGCCAATCTAAAACGCCAGTTAGAGATTCAAAACAAGGTGACCTTAACGGAGAGCGAATTTTACTTTGTAATTAATCATTTAAATAAGGGCAATATTTTCCAGCGGGCGGAAACCCTGCGTAAACGCTGCCATGTTCCACGGGATGGTCAGCAAGATCTTTATCTACAATTTTTCAACACGGATTTTTGGTGCCAAAACCAATACCAAGTGACGAGCCAAGTGCGCCAAGAAGGTGGCCGCGTCAATCGCTACGATGTGACGTTATTGGTGAATGGTTTACCCTTGGTACAAATCGAGCTAAAGCGCCGAGGCGTCGAGTTAAAAGAAGCGTTTCACCAGATCAACCGTTACCAGCGCGATAGCTTTTGGTCGGAAGATGGCTTGTTTAACTATGTGCAGCTGTTTGTTATCTCCAATGGTGTGCACACAAAATACTTTGCCAATAATCGTAAGCTGGATTTTAAGCAGACCTTCTTTTGGGCAGACGAAGACAATAATCTGATTACCCGCTTAGAGCCTTTCGCCGATGCGTTTTTAGAAAAATGTCATGTGTCTAAGATGATCAGCAAATATCTGGTGCTGCATCAGTCCAATAAATTACTGATGGTGATGCGGCCTTACCAGGTGTATGCCGTTGAAAACTTGATGAAAAAAGTCCGTCATTTCACGCCGGAAAAAGGCGATGCCAACAATGGTTATATTTGGCACACTACGGGGTCAGGTAAGACGCTAACCAGTTTTAAAGCCGCTCAGCTTATTTGTGAACTCGGTGGTAAAGGCCATGTGGACAAAGTCTTGTTTGTGGTGGATCGTGCCGATCTGGATTACCAAACCTCCAAAGAGTTTAACCACTTTAGTGATGGTTGTGTGGACAGTACCGACAGCACCAAAGAGTTGGTTAGTCAATTATCTGGCAAAAACAAGCTGATTGTCACGACTATTCAAAAGCTCAATGTGGCTGTGACTAAGATCAAACATGAAGCTGCGCTGGAAAGCCTAAAAGGTAAGCGCGTGGTGCTGATTTTTGATGAATGCCATCGCTCCCAGTTTGGTGAGTCTCACGCCAATATCAAACGTTTCTTTGGCAATAAAACCCAGTTGTTTGGTTTTACGGGGACACCGATCAAAAATAAAAACCATAATTATTTCCGTATAACAGAGGATCTATTCGGTAAGCATCTACATAAGTATCTGATTACTAATGCGATTCATGATGACAACGTGCTGAAGTTCTCGGTGGAATACTGGTCTGGGATCAAAGATGTAAATGGCAATCCCATTGACGAAAGTGAGCTAAGAAAAGAAGACTGGGAAAGTGACCAGCGTATTGACCGGGTCACCGACTGGATCATCAAACATCATGATCGTAAGACCTACAGTCGAGCTTACTCGGCGATGATGTGTGTGGGTAGTAAAGAGGCGCTGATAAAGTACTACGATACCTTTGAAGCGAAACGCCAAGCAGGTAAACATGATTTGCGCATCGCTACCATTTTCTCCTTTGCCGATAACGAAGCGGAAGAAGAGCAAAATGGGGATGCGGGTAATCCAAGCTTTGAAGTTGCCGACAGCAATGGCAAGCATGAAGTCAGCCGCGACAAGCTAGAGCAATACGTAAAAGACTACAACACACGTTATAAAACCGCCCACAGTATTAGCGACAGCGTGAAGTTCTATACCTACTACAAAGACATCGCTAAGCGTATGAAAGAGCGCGAAAGGGACGACTTTGAAGACAAAGACCGCGTGGATATTTTGTTGGTGGTGAATATGTTCTTAACAGGTTTTGATGCCAAGAAGCTCAACACTCTGTATGTAGACAAAAACCTCAAACACCACGGCTTGATTCAGGCGTTTTCTCGTACCAATCGTACCTTCGGTGAGCAAAAAGCACAGGGCAATATTGTTTGCTTTCGCAACCTAAAAGCCAATGTGGATGAAGCCATCGCCATGTATTGCGATGGGGATGCCAGCGAACGGGTCTTGTTGGAACCTTATGGCTTTTATGTGGATGAGTTTAATGACAATGTGGCCAAGTTACTCAAGCTGGTGGCAACGCCGGACGATGTTAGCAAGTTGATCAGCGAAGACGCGCAACTCGCTTTTGTTAAAGCCTTCCGTGAACTCATGCGTGATGCCAACAAGCTCAAATCCTTTACCGAATTTGATTGGGAAGATCTAGACCTTAACGCCCAGACCTTTGCGGATTTTGCTGGGGCTTACAAGGATCTTTATGACCGCCATCGCCAACCGAAAGAAGACGCTCAGGATGAGCTTAATACCATAGATTTCGAGTTAGAGTTGATTCAGCACGATGAAATTAATGTGGCCTATATCTTACGTTTATTGGGTGAGATAAAAGATGCAGAAGCCACCTATGGACGCAGCCCCTCTACTGACAAACGTCTTGGTGAGGTGATGAAGTTACTAGGCAGTGAAATACAACTGCGGGGTAAACGGGAACTTATCGAGCGTTTTATCAATGACTATATGCCCAGTCTGTCCCCTGAACAAAGTATCGAGCAAACCTTTGCCGCCTATTGGCAACAACAAAGACGCCTCGCTATCCATCAGTTGTGTCAAGAAGAACAACTTGATAAGGCTAAGTTTTATCGACTGGTGGATGAATACGCCTTTACCGCTAAGCCGCCGCTACGGGAACAATTTTTTGATGCTTTACAGTACAAGCCTAAATTACTGGAGCGGAAAAAGGTCTTTGAGCGTTTATTGGCTAAATTCCAAGACTTGATCGAAACTTTTGAAGATCACACAGGTTTAATCGTCGGCGTAAGCAGTACCGAAGCCGACTATGATGTTTCCACGCTGACGTCCCTTTCCCATTCGATAAAAGATCGACTTATTTTCTTTACCGATGAGACGCAACGCAGTCAAAAAGCCTGCCGTCTTGCTACGTTTAATCTGTCTCTTGATTTGCCATACTCAAAAGAACTGTCCTCTCTAAAAGCTTATGCGTTAGGCAATCCGTTACTGGCTCATGGGGTGGTGAGTGATGACATATTGAGCGAATATCTTAATATTGTCAGTCGTTTAGAGGCTTTGTTAGATGAATATGAGCTGCCTTTAATTCAGTCAGAGACTGACGAAAACGGTTTATTTTGGAGCCTTTCGGAAGCGCGAGAAGGCAGTACGATTTTAGAGTTTGTTTTGCAATATTGGGATAATGCCATGCTGACTGGTGGTGGTATTGGCGCCTTCTTAGCGGCGTACCCGAAAATGTCTGACGGCTTCAAACGTCTGAAAGAAGATGTTAAAAGCTGGCTACCAGAGAAGCAGCCAGGCAATTTGATGCCAATGATCATCGTCGATGAAGTTGAACAAGAGCTCAGAAAACTGCGAGAAGAACGTGACCAACATCATTAGCTATATAAGCACTCTCACCTATAACGAGCTTGAAGATTGGGCCGGGGGTAAAATCTTCACCCGAGGTAAAAACCTCGTCAATAAAGTGCGGCAGCTGGAACGCCGAGGTGAGAATGAGTTAATCGCTCAAGTGAAAGGTACAGAGCTGTATGACTGTTCAGTTGTGCTGGAGGATGGGGAATTAGAGTCTGATTGCACCTGCCCCTATTACGACCGTTGTAAGCATGTGGTTGCGGTTGTGTTAGCGACGGCAAAAGCCATTAAAGCGGAGCAAGGTATTCCGCTTGCGGAGCCTAATAATACGTCGTCTACTGAGCCATTGGCGGAGTTTTCCAGTCTGGATAAGACCAAAAGGCAGATGCTTGAGCAGATTCAGCAAAAAATGGCTGAAGCAGGATTAAGCCTAGAGCAGGTTGACGCACTTACCAGCGCTAAAACAGAACAACCCATTGAGTAGACCCTGACGAGTACCTTGGTGACATGACGGAAGCCGAGCTCAACAAACGACTTTCGACCGCCTTTAATGCTTTATCAAAAGCGAAATTGGTACAGCTGTTAATGGAATTAGCTAGGGACAATCCAGAGACTCTGCTCTATGACCTATTGGAAAGGGCGAGTTTGTTGTCTCGCAAGACACCTGCCTCCAAAAGCCAAATCAGCGCATTGCGTCGTCGGATCAAGAAAATCACCGCAGAAGAAAGTTGGCAAGACCATTGGCGCCGTACAGGTCATACTCCGGATTACAGCCCTATTGTGCGCGGTTTTAATCAGTTAATCGAACATGGGCAGTTTGATGAAGTCATTGAGTTGTCTAAAGAAATGTGGCCGCTTGCTTTAGAGCAAATTAGCCACAGTGATGATGAAGGAGAGCTGATTTTTGAGGTAAGCCAAGCCATGATACCTGTGATGGCGGCCTTACCAAAAAGCTCGATGAAACCCGCAATCCAGATACTTTGGTTGATGGATCTGGCGTTAGAAGACGATTATCACATATTGCAAGGTACTGACCTTGTCTATAACGATGCATGCTATGTTGCATCGGTTTGGCGTGATGTTAGTACCGTGTTAGAAAATCGCCTGAAGAATCAGTATCTTGGCAAGGCTTCCCTTGATTGGAGCGAACGCTTCGCTTATAACCGCGAGGTAAGCCAATTGATGCTTGCCCTAGAAAAACAGGGTGATGTGGACGCGATGATTCGAGTGCAAATGGCATATATTGCCCAAACGCGCGACTACACCAAGCTAGTGGATAGCTTGCTCAAACTAGGTCGACGAGAGGAAGCGGAGCAATGGTTAGTGATGGGCTACCAGCAAGTAGTAGGTCAGGAGCGAGGAACGGCAAGCGCGCTAAAGGATCGACTTTGCGATATGTTGATGGCGGATGGAGATTACCTTGCGGTTGCTGCTTTAATCGCAGATGACTTCTTTGCAACACCAAGGCTTGATGACTACAAAAAGGTTGAACAAGCCTGTCAGCCACTGGATATTTGGCCACAGGTTCGCTTAGCGCTACTGGTTTTTCTTGAGTCTGATAAGTTACCAGACCCTGATTTTGATACTGATCTGTGGCCTTTGCCTGTGCCGCGTCTTACCCAGCTTAATTACAACAGCAATATAAAGAAAAAGCCCGTTTCAGATAGACTGTCTAACTATGCTCGTATGAGTAAAAAGACCCTAATGCTAGAGATAGCGTTATACGAAGAGCGTGTTAGCGAGGCCGTAGCGCTTTATCAGCGCTACTCAGATAGTCTTTATGTGGATGAAGAGTTTGCTCGTAAAGTCGCGCCAGACTACCCAGATATTGCCGCTAAGCTTTACCTAGAATGGACAGAGCAAGAGATTAACAAAGCTAATCAAAAGGCCTACCAAGCGGCGGGTAAACAGCTACGTAAAATGCGTACTGTGCTTGAAAGTCATGGCCGACTTCCTGAGTGGCGACAATGTATTGCTAAACTGCAAAAAGAACACAAACGAAAAATCCGTTTGATGGAAGTACTGGAGCATCTTCTAATACCCAGTAAAAAATTAGTTGATTAGACTGATATTTGTTAAGTTTTAAAGGCAGCCGAAGCTGCCTAAGTGGACATTTCTATAGGGGTTATCCTAAGAATGCGGTGACAGGGACTTCACTGTCTTCAAGCGGTCGTGTATAAACATCCACTAAAGTTGGGCCTTCGGTGGCAAAGGCTTTCGCTAAGGTGGCTGCTAAGTCGTTAGGGTCCCTAACGCTCCATGCTTTAAGACCATATGCTTCGGCCACTTTTTTATGATCTGTTGTTGAGAATTGTGTTGAAAAATAGCGCTTACCAAATGAGCGGTCTTGCCCTGCACGAATCCAGCCAAAGCTGGAGTTATTGAGTACAATAAGTGTCACAGGTAGGTTGTAGCGCACAATAGTCTCAAGTTCTCCAGAAGAAAAGCCAAAGCTACCATCGCCCATAATGCCAACGACTTTGCGCCCTGTATTGGCAAAATGTGCTCCCACGACGCCAGGCAAGGCGAAGCCTAATCCACCGTGGAACCGGTGAAAAATAAATGAACGACCAGAACGCTTGGGCTCAAAGAAAGCGCACAAAAAAGGGGTCGGCGTGCCTGGGTCAGAAACCACAATTGCGTCGTCTGGTAAGGATTTTTGTAACTCAGTGACAAAGCGTTCTCCATAGATCGGCATCGCATCTGAGTGAGAGTATCGATCAAAACGTTCTTTCTTTTGCTCTCTTGAGGCGGTAACTGCCTTCGGCCCCCATTCAGATTCTCGGCATTTTGATGCACTGGATTTTATCAGGAGCAGCACCTCTGTCAGGATAGCTTTCGCATCACCGACCAGAGAAACATCCGTTAGATAGTTGGCACCAATTGATTTTGGATCGATATCAATATGCAGAATTTTTTTCTCGCCATTATATGGATTTGTACGTTTCTCACTGGTGACGGAACCGATACGACAGCCAACATAAACGAGAGTATCTGCTTCACGTAATACCTCACGAGCACCCGCTGTTGAGCCATTGGTGCCGATTGTCCCCATGGCAAGAGGATGACTTTCTGCTACTGTTCCTTTGGCTGAAATCGTGGTGCCAATTGGCGCGCCAAGACATTCTGCAAACGCAATAAATTCCTCAACGGCTCCAGAGTGCATTACGCCACCACCACAGATGATGGCCACTTTTTCTGCTTCGAGAAGAAGGTATGCGGCTTTTGTAAAATCCTCTTTTGCTGGAATCGTTCGTCGACATGGATATTGGCCAAATGAGTTATCTCCCCAAACTTCATTGATATCAAGTTGGCCTTTGAGAACATCGTAAGGTAAGCCAATGTGGGCTGCACCCGGTGCGCCAGATGTCATAGCATTAAATGCTGCTCGTACGGCAGTGGGCACCACTTCGGGAGTCTCGGCAACACGAGTGTATTTTGTAAACGGCTTAAACAAAGCTTCTTGATCACACTCCGTTAAAACAAAACGGTCACGGCCTGCGACAGGGATATCGGAGGTAATGGCTAATACAGGAATCGTGGTGCCGTTTGCTTCGGCAATACCGGGCACCATATAGGTAGCGCCCGCACCACTTGGTCCTTCAACCACACCTACCTTATTGGTGAGGCGAGCATAAACATCCGCCATGTAAGCCGCAGAGCGCTCGTCTCGTGTCAGGATATGCGTAATATCATGGTTCAATTTCGTTAAGCTATCGTAGAAGGGCAAGCTTGTGTCGCCGCATACTCCGAAAATATGCTTTACGCCCATTTTATCTAGCATCATGACCAACGCGTCGGCACCGGTAATCTTCTTTGACTGTTCTGACATGGCATTTCCTTCATATTCGTAGATAAAGTTGACTTTGATTCAAAAAAAGACGAATTTGAAAACGGTTAGAGTTCTTGGCTTGATCGCTCTAGCGTACTTTCTTGACTCAAGTTGGCATGTTTGTTGATCGTCTTTACTTCAGTCTCCTATGCAATGAAGTCGAATATAAGCAGACAAAATACCGGATTTTTATGAAATTCCGGTATTTTGAGGGTGTAATTATGTCTAAGTGGTTTAAGAACGAACTGGATCGCAAATTAGTGGCTTTGCTGCAAGTGAATGCGCGTGAGTCAACGAGCAGCCTTGCGAAAAAATTAGGGGTGGCGCGTTCTACGGTTCATGAACGGATTTCCCGTTTAGAAAAGTCTGGTGTGATTACTGGGTATTCGGCTGTGCTGAGTCGCAATCCATCCGAGGGTAATGTGCAAGCGATGGTGATGCTAGCGGTTGAGCAAAAGCGTGGTAAGCAGGTAGTCGCTAGACTAAATAGCTTCCCTGCAGTGAAGGTGTGCTTTGCGATTAACGGGAGTTTTGATTATTTTCTAAGCGTTGAGCAGCCGACTCTGGAAGAGTTGGATGAATTGTTGGATGCGATTGGTGATATCCCCGGAGTCGAACGCTCCACTTCATGGATTGTTTTGTCTCGTAAATTTGATAGACGCTATAAAGAAGTGCTTGATATGGTGAAAACACAGATGAGTGAAATAGCCAATGAGTAGCTGTTTTTTCGTGCCTGAATCGATGACTTTGCTTTCTTGTTTAGCCAGTTTTTTGTCTGGTTTATCACCAGAGCTTTTGAGCGGATGGTTAAAGCAAATTAGAATGTGTCATGATCAAAGTGATAGATTTTATCGTCATTTTGCCTGAAAAATGGAAAAATTAGGCGTTTTGCATAGTGCAATAGGCATAATTAGATGGTTATATTTATAAACAATATTAAAAAAACGTCACAAACAAGGAAACCTAAATGAAAAAAAACACGATTAAACAGGGTGCAAAGGCTCTGATTGCCGGGTTAGCTTTGGGCTTATCAGGCTTTACTTTTGCTGCAGACACTTGGGATATGCCGTTGGCGTATTCTGCCTCGAATTACAATTCTGTCATCGATAAACAGTTTGCTGACCAAGTGTCAGCCGCGCAGAATGAAATTAAAATCGTTACCCATCCGGGTGGGTCTTTATTTCCAGGGGGTGAAATTTACAATGCGGTACGTCGTGGTCTAGCCCCCATCGGTGAGCGCTTAATTTCTGCTTTAGGCAATGAAAGTCCAATTTATACAGTGGATGCCATTCCATTTTTGGCAACGGATTACCCATCGGCTTGGAAGCTATACCAAGCATCAAAACCTGCTCTTGAAAAAGAGCTTAAGAAAAATGGTATGAAGTTACTGTATTCCATTCCATGGCCGCCACAAGGTCTTTACGCCAACAAGCCGATCAATTCGATTGCCGACATGAAAGGTCTTAAATTTCGCGCCTATAATCCAGCAACGTCAGAAGTAGCAGAGTTAATGGGGGCGATTCCAACTAAGATCGAAGCCGCTGGTGTGGCTCAAGCGTTTGCGACTGGCGTGGCTGACAGTATGATCTCTTCGGGTTCTACTGGTTATGACCAGAAATTGTGGGAAAACGTAAAATACTGGTATGACATCAGAGCTTGGCTACCTAAAAATATGGTATTTGTAAATTTACGTGCTTGGAATGCATTGTCTCCAGCGACGCAAAAAATCGTCTTGAAAGCCGCAGCAGATGCTGAAAAGAAAGGTTGGGCAAAATCCGAAGAGTTGGCGGGCTGGTATAAAACTCAGTTAGCGAAACACGGTATGATTGTTCAATACCCTAGTGATAAATTGACAGAGCAGCTACAAGCAATTGGTGTGAAAATGACAATGGAATGGTTGAAAAAAGCAGGCCCAGAAGGTCAACATATCATCAATACTTATCAGCAAAGCAAATGATCGCTAACACGGAGAGCAAAAACTCTCCGTGTTTTTTTACCTCTACGGACCACGTATATGTTTCTATGTAATATTGGTAAAGGTCTGGATTACTTATATAAGTTATCTGGAGCGTTGGCTGCATTATGCCTTGTTTCTATGGCGCTGTGTGTCGTGACCAGCATTGTTAGCCGTTTGGTAGGCGTGTATGTACCAGGGTTAACGGAAATTGCGGGTTTCTTGATGGCGGCAGCAAATTGTCTTGCACTTGCTTACACCTTTCGTGGTAAAGCACATATTCAAGTGACGCTTTTTATCGAAAAAATGGGCGTAAGAAAGCAGCAGTGGTGGGCGCTGTTTGCTCTGCTAGTGACCTCTGTTGTTAGCGTTTATTTGGCCTACTACATGTGTCGTTTGGTGTATTTTTCTTGGCAATATGGTGATGTTAGTGGTGGCTCTGTTGCCATTCTCATGTGGATTCCACAGTCCGTTGTTTCTTTAGGTTGTATTTTTTTCGCAGTGAGCGTGGTGCACTCCTTTTTTGAGTGTCTCTGGTTCACTGTGACAGGACGCGAAGTCAGTCCTCTTATGAGACAAGAAACAGAGGAAGTAGTATGAGTGATATGTGGTTAATAGGCGTCTTACTAATCGTCTTATTTTTCTTTTTAGGCTCAGGTGTTTGGGTTGGTGCCAGTCTAATTGGTTGTGCTGTGGTCGCGATGGAATTATTTACTAGTCGTCCGGTGGGCGATTCCATGGCCATCACAATATGGAGTTCTATTTCATCTTGGACACTGACTTCTTTGCCCCTCTTTATTTGGATGGGGGAAATTCTCTTTCGAACGAAAATATCGGAAACCCTATTCCGGGGGCTAACCCCGTGGATGTATCGGCTGCCTGGTGGTTTACTGCATGTCAATATTACTGGATCAGCAGTATTTGCCGCCATATCGGGCTCTTCTGCAGCCACTGTAGCCACCGTTGGTAAAATGTCGATCCCTGAGTTGCAAAAGCGTAAGTATCCCGAACGAATGATTGTTGGGACATTGGCTGGTGCAGGAACATTAGGCTTATTAATTCCACCCTCTGTATCCTTGATTATTTACGGCGTAACGGTGAATGAGTCGATCGTAAAGCTCTTTATCGCAGGGATTTTACCGGGGATTATGCTAGCCGCATTGTTTATGGGATATGTCGCACTCACATCCTTATTTAAAAAGACGGGCGAAACAGATGATCTGTCCTTTACTTGGCGTGATAAGTTCAAAGCCTTGGTGAGTTTAACGCCGGTTTTGGCGCTAATAGTCTGTGTTATTGGCTCCATCTATTCAGGCATTGCTACTGCGACTGAAGCGGCTGTTTTGGGGGTTATTGGCTCTTTGATTATTGCCGCCGTGCAGAAAAGTTTGAACTGGAAGTGCTTTATTGAATCCCTTATGGGGGCAATGAAAACGTCAAGTATGATTGCCTTTATTTTAATGGGCGCACATTTCTTATCCTTGGCGATGGGCTTTACAGGTCTACCCAGCAACTTGGCCCAAGGTATTGCTGCGATGCATTTATCGCCGCTCATGCTGATTGTCATTTTGACTGTATTTTATATTATTTTGGGGTGTTTTTTAGACGGTCTTTCTTCCATCGTGCTCACCATGGCGGTGATTGAGCCTTTGGTACGCCAAGCTGGCTTTGACATGATTTGGTTTGGGATTTACCTAATGATTGTGGTGGAGATGGCACAGATAACGCCACCAGTTGGCTTTAACCTGTTTGTCTTACAATCCATGACTGGGCACAATATGGCGTTTATTGCGCGTGCTGCCTTCCCCATGTTTTTGATTATGATTTTGGCGGTATTTATCTTAGTATGGCAACCCGAAATTGCCACGATATTACCAAGTGCAATGAAGTAAGCAATCTGCTTACTTCATATGTTTTCGGCTGGTTTAAGTCGATTTGGTCTCCTTAAACCAGTTGATGGCTTGAATAATATCGAATACAGGTCGTTTGGTGGCTTCCCTAATGGCTTGAATATAAGGGGATAGATTTGTACATTCTAGAATAATGGCTTTAATGGATGGATTTAGCGCTATTAACTTATTGGCAGCGGCAACCACTTCTTGTTGCGCTTGATTTATATCCAGAGTTAATAGGTCCTCTTTTATTGTTTGGTAGAGAACACCATTTTTTGGAATGTCGCTTACAATAATATCGTTGGAATAAAAACCGCCGAAATGTTTTTCGTTAAGTTTGTTCGCGTCAAATGTGAGCACTCCAACTTTATCCTCTTGCTTATTTAGAAACGTTCGAACAAAAGGCAAAGTAAGGAGAGAGCTGGTTATGATCGGTGTGTGTGCAAAGGCCTTTAATTCGCTTTGCATTTCACCTAAAAAACCACAGGTGGTGACGATCAAGTCAACGTTTTTATCTTCTAGAGTTTTTATACTGTTAAAGATGTCTTTCTTGACTTCTTTATTGACACCTTCTGCTGTAACAATAGCGCTGACGGCGGCAGAATTGACGCGCTCGTAGATGACATCAAACGAGAAAGAATTGGGGTTGCCGATGTCACCCAAGACGCGAGGAAAATGGGTATTAAGCATGATAACGCCGAGAGAAAAGGTTTTCTCTTTATGTGCCATTTTATGTACTCCCTAAAACGAATATCTCAATTTAATCAGAGGTTTTTTAAATGGGCAATGTTTATGTGATTGGGGCGGGTGTTGTTGGTGTCAGTTGCGCACTTAACCTGATCGAAAAAGGATTTGATGTTACTTTAATTGAAAAAAATGAGAGTGTTTTAGAAACCTCTTTTGGAAATGCGGGAGTGATTGCGCGTAGTTCTGCGTATTTGATAAATAATAAGAACTTAGTTCCAAGTTTAAAGAAATATGTCTTTAATAAACATCCCGCCGTTCGGATGAGCTATCCCTATTTATTAAAAAACATTAAATGGGCATCTTGTTTTCTTTATAATTCTCTGCAAGAAACGTCTGAAAAAAATATTAAAAGTCTGGACTCTATTATTCGAGTAGCGTTATCCGAACATACAAAGTGGTTGACGGCATCTGGTCAGATGCATCGTTTACGAGATACCGGTTGGTTAAAAATTTATCGCTCGCCAGATGGGGCACAAGCCGCTCATTATGAACAAACGATTTACCAGCAATTGGGTATTGAATTTGAATTACTCAATGCTCAACAGTTACAGGCGTTAGAACCTGCAATAGCGCCTATTTATGGCAGCGCGATGCTCATTAAATCTGCGGCCTCGGTGGACAGTCCCAGTAACGTCACACAAGGCTACCTTGATCATTTTCTCTCTTTGGGAGGAACGCTGGTTCGAGACGAAGTGATGTCTTTGGCCAAGCAAGATACGCAAATTGCTATTCAGGCAAAAGGGGCAAATTATCTTGCGGATCAAGTTGTGCTCGCTGCGGGCCCTTGGTCAAACGATGTACTAAAAACCATCGCGAAACCGCTACCGATGGGATTTGAACGCGGCTATCACGAGCATTATGAAATACCTGAAGGGCCAACGCTAACGCGACCTGTCTATGATGTCGATGGTGCTTTTGTGTTGACACCCATGACTCATGGCTATCGTCTTACCAGTGGTTCTGAATTAAAGGATAAAGACGCACCTGCCTCACCGGATCAACTGAATGAAGTGGCGAAAGCCGCCCAACAGATGCTTAAGTTAGGAAAGTTAGTACCTAATAGCCTTTGGCTAGGGAACCGCCCAACTTTACCAGACTCATTGCCCGCTATTGGGGCTTGTCCTCATGTGGAAGGGGTTTGGTTAGCCTTTGGGCATCAGCATGTGGGTTTTAGTACCGGACCAGCAACGGGGCGTTTGTTAGCGGAAATGATGCTAGGGAAAGACACCTTTATTGATCCTACTCCCTTTTCTCCAGCTCGGTTTAACTAGGATTGATATGATAAACAAGGATGAAACAAGCGTGCTGAGACTCAATAAAAACCGTTTTTCTGGGTATGGTGTGATAGTCGGCTGTGGATTTTTCTTGTTGTCACTTATCCCTTCGCTAAGCGGTCTATTAGTTTTATCAGCTTTATCCTACTGGGTTGTATTTGTGTCGGCTTGGCCGCGTCTAAACCCTCGTAATAAACGACAAATTCGTTTTCTGATGGGGGGCGGCGTTATTGCCTTTCTGGTTGCTTGGGCGTCAGGAAAGATGACGTTGTCTTTTTCCCTAATAGAAGGGAATTTAGGCATTGTTGCCATGTTGTCGGGTGTGTCAGTGTTAGGTTTGTTGCCTAATAATGCCAAACAACATAAGCCTATTGTCGGTACGAAAGGGCTGCTTAGTACGTGGGCCAGTGTTCAGCTGTTGGGGGCCGTGATCAATATGTCTGCGATTTTTATTGTCGCGGACAAGCTATTACAGCAATCTCAGACACTGACCAAGTCCCAATATTCCGTTCTTACACGGGCGCTTACCAGTGCTGGTTTATGGTCACCTTTTTTTGCCTCCGTTGCGGTGGCATTATCGATTGCGCCAAATGCCGAGTTCCATCAACTCGCCATTTTAGGGGTACCTATGGCGATCAGTGCGGCGCTGATTACACTCTGGCAGTTTCGTGCTCAAGGAGAATTGGCGACGTTTTCCGGTTACCCCTTGTCTGTTGCATCGCTGGTGTTTCCCGTGTGTTTGGCTGCACTGGTGCTTGTTTTTCACTATTTTGTGATGAGAGGGGTACCGATTTTATCCATCGTTACCTTACTCAGTCCGGTTTCTGTGATTGCTTTGCTATTAGTGAAAAAAGGGCCCAGTTACACCAAGCAGCGTTTAGCCGAGCATTCGCAAATTCGTTTACCCAATATGGCGAATGAAGTCTCACTTTTTTTATCGGCGGGCTTTCTGACCAAGATGGTCAGTCTTGCCTTGAGCTGCACGCTGGGTACGAATTGGTCTTTATTTCATGAGTTTGGCTTTGTTGAAGCCTTTGGTTGCTTCTTGGGAATTTGTTGCATTGCACTGTTAGGTCTTCACCCTATTGTAGGCATTTCTTTAATGAGCTCCTTTATACCCGCTGATACAGTGAATAACACGCTGCTAGCTTTTGTCTCCTTGTGTTCATGGGGCGTCGGTACGGCGATAGGCCCATTATCAGGCATCAATCTGTCTGTCTCTGGAAAGTATGGTGTGGATAATTTTCAACTCGCCCGAGAAAATTGGTGGTATGGGGCGGCAATGATCTTGGTGGTTGGCATTGCCATGTTTACTTTGGTGCAATTTCAACGCTGACTTGAATCCCAACCAAGAGATGCTTTTTCCTTAAACCATCTCGAACGCCGTTTTTGTTCTCCGTGGTTTGGTTTTGACTGAGCGTAAATTTACCTAGTATGCTATCGACTTTGATTTCCACACCGACGATGCCAGCAAGTAGCGGTTCCTCATTATTACGTTTTTTATTGGTAATGAATACCTCTGTCTTTTGCTTAGGGCGCTTTAAACGCCGCAACAACCGATTTTAGACTCGTAGTGTAGTCGTTTAAATCGTTACAATTGTTTTCTGCTTGTTGGGCTAAATCATTGGTCTCTTTGCTAGACTTGCCAATATTTGAGATGGTCTCTTCGACAGTTTGCGCTTCGTTGGCTTGTTCCTCAGCGGTAGAAGCAATGGTGGTGTTAATATCGACTAACTGTCGAAGCGAAAGAGTAATGAGGCTAAAGGACTCCTCAAGTTTGGCATTGGTTTGGGTACTTTGTTCCATGTGATTTTGTGTGTTATTCATAAATCTGACAGAGTCATTTACTTGATGCTGAAGGGTGTGAATGCTCTGTTCAATTTTTTCCGTTGATTCTTGGACTTTTTTAGCTAGGCCTCTGACTTCGTCCGCAACGACGGCAAACCCTCTTCCTTGTTCGCCTGCTCTAGCGGCTTCAATAGCGGCGTTAAGTGCCAATAGATTCGTTCTGTCTGCAATGCCATTTATGACGTCAAGTATTTGTGTGATAGCGGTTGTTTCTTTAGCCACTTTCTGAATTGAATCGGAGGAGCTGTTGATAATTTGCGCTAAAATTTTTATTTTTTCGGTCATTTCTTTAAGTTGTTGAATGCCCTGAGCCGTTTCATTTTCAATTTTATTGGACGCTTCAGAAGCTTTATTCGTGCCCCGTGCGATATGATGAACTCCTTCTACGAGTTGGTTCATAGAGTCTATAGCGACTTGAGTGTCTTGGAATTGAGCGGAGCGAAATAAACCGACATGAACAAGAAACATTTAGCCCCCACACAGCGCACAACCCAAGAGAAGAAGCGTCGAGTTTATTACAGCGTGTATGGTCACTTGCTGAGCAAGGAGAGACTGTACAAAGGCTTCAAAAAGGTGTGGAAAGCAAAAGGCGCGGCAGGCATAGATAAGCAGAGCCTGAGTGACTTCGCCTCGAAGTTGAGTGATGAACTGGATCAACTTCTTCTTGAACTGAAAACCAAGCAATATCACCCCCAACCGGTCAGACGGGTAGAGATCCCCAAAGCGGACGGAGGAGTGCGATTGCTAGGGATCCCGACGATACGGGATCGAGTCGTTCAACAAACCCTAACCGACGTCCTTACGCCCATCTTTGAAGAACAGTTCCATCCCTCGAGTTTTGGTTATCGACCCAAACGAAGCTGTCATGATGCGATCAACAAAGCCACGATGTTTATGCGCCGTTACGGTTTAAACCATGTGGTGGATATGGATCTATCAAAGTGCTTTGATCGTCTGGATCATGGCTTAATTTTAAAAAGCCTGAGAAAACGAATCGCAGACGGCAGTGTGTTGAAGCTGATAGAACAGTTCCTAAAAAGTGGCGTAATGGTTGGTACGGATTGGCAGGAAACAGAGCAAGGCAGTCCGCAAGGAGGGGTGATCAGCCCCTTGATAGCGAACGTGTACTTGGACGAATTTGACCAACAAATGCGTCAACGAGGTCATCGAATCGTACGCTATGCGGATGACATCCTGATTCTGTGTCGTAGCCGAGCGGGTGCAGAGAATGCACGAGTACAGGCGGCGATAATCTTGGAGAAACAGCTCAAGCTCAAAGTGAACGAAGAAAAGACCCACCTTACGCACAGTCGTGAGGGGGTGAAGTTTTTAGGCGTGGAGATCGGAAACCGATATACCCGAATCCAAACCAAGAAACTGTGCTTGTTCAAACAAAGGCTTAAGCAGTTGACCAAACGCAATGGTGGAAAACCGTTGAGTGAGGTTATCAAACAGCTGAACCTGCTATTAAGAGGGTTTAGTCAGTACTTCAGGATTGCCAATGCGAGTGGTGAATTCAAGAAAATTGCCCAATGGTTAAGGAGACGACTGCGCAGTATACAACTAAAATTATGGAAGAAGCCTAAACGGCTGCACCGAAGGCTCAAGCAACTGGGCTACAAGCCGCCGTTTAAGTACATATCGATGACCAGTTGGAGAAATGCAGCGAGTCCATTAGCCAGCCACGCGATGCCAAACAAATGGTTCGACGAACTAGGATTGGTAAACCTTGAAGAAGTGAAGACGGGGTATGTGTTCAGTGTGCATGCTGAATGTAAGTTTACATGAGCCGTATACAAGATCCGTACGTACGGTTCTGTGAGAGGGATGAGGCGGCAACGCCTCACCCTACTCGATGTTTGATTCGCTCCTAGCTTGCTCGAAATCTAAAGTAGCATCGTTAAAAAACTCAGCTAAGAGGGTTTAATTATTTTAGCCATGGGATCTTGTTTTTCGGCTAAGCCGTCTCGTACGCCGTTTTTGTTCTCGGTCGTTTGGTTTTGGCTGAGTTTAAACTTACCTTGTATGTTGTCGACTTTGATTTCCACACCAACAATGCCAGCAAGCCGCTTTTCTATATAATCTTGTGGTGCATCTGATACGGCCCAAGGTGACGTCTGGGTTTGCTCGTGAGTATTTGTTAGTTGCTCTAAAAAAGACAGTTTCCACTCTGCTTCGTGAATAAACTGAATCGACCCTTTGATGTGAACGGCTCGATAATTCCACGTTGGAACCGCCTTGCCATCTTGTTTCTTCGATGGATACCAGTTGGGCGTGATGTAGGCGTTTTCGCCTTGAAAAATAACCAATACATCCGTTTGATTCGCTACGTTCTGCCAAAGCTGATTGGCCTTGGCGATGTGAGCCCGCAGGAATACTCTGTTTTCTTCATCAAAGTGAACCAGCATCGGAATATGCTCAGCGTTTAAACCATCCTCGCTATTGGTCACTAAGGTGGAGAAGGGAAACGCTTTAACAAATTCAAGTTGTTCTTCCTGATTGTTTACTTCGAAATGCTTTGGTAAATACATGATGTTTCCTTACCTAATGCTAAAGAGTCACAGAGAGCTTGAGTTTAAATGCCTTTTTTTCTTGTTGATTGTATTTTTGTGCTGACAAGAGCCGAATTGAGCGTTGCAACTAGATTGTCGTCATAATTCGTACACCGCTCTAATAGGATCAATTCTCTCTTTTCCAGCTGGAATATCAACAGATTCGCAATGACTGTATTGCCTTCGCCTCGTATAAGGTTTGGTCTTTTTTTATCGCAATCTACAGTATTAGAGAATAGTGTCTGACGCGACTAGACGCTAGTTGACGGCTAGGTGCGCTATGTCATGTGGAGGCCAACCATAGACTTACTTTTCACCCTTACTGTAGAGTAAAAAAACCGTCACATATAAAACTATAAATCGGTAATAAAACACAAATACTCAAAGGAACCCAGCACATGAAAAAAATAGCTTACTCTATGCTCGCGTTAGCAGGTCTTGTTATGCAAGCACCAGCATTTGCCTCAGGCGACACTATCCGTTTTGGTGTGGATGCGACTTACCCTCCTTATGAATACAAGCAAGCAGATGGAACGCTGGCTGGTTTTGAAATAGATTTGGGAAATGCGATTTGTGAGAAGGTTCATAAAAAGTGTGTCTGGGTTCCAACCAGTTTTGATGGCCTAATTCCAAGTCTCCGTGTTGGCAAAATCGATGCGATTTTCTCTTCTCTCGGTATTTCTGATAAGCGTAAAAAAGTAGTCGATTTCTCAGATCGAACTTGGTCCGGTTTTTCTTCTATGGTGAGCAAAACCAGTAAGCACTTAGAGCCAACAGTAGCCTCTTTAAAAGGAAAAACGGTAGGTGTTCAGCAAGGTACGATTCAAGAAAACTTTGCCAAAACAAAATTGGCCGCTCAAGGGGTACGTGTTCAATCTTATCAAACCCAAGACCAAGTCTATGCGGATCTACTAAATGGCCGTATTGATGCCTCTATGCAGGATATGTTTCAAGCTCAGAACGGTTTTATTCGTGATGGAAAGCATAGCGATTTCTCTAATCAAAAAGTCGTAGATAAGTTATTACCTTCCGATACAGCGATTGCGATTCGCAAAGGCAATACTGAAATGAAGGATCTCATCAATAAAGGAATCAAAGCCATTCATGCCGATAACACGTATGTGACTATTCAGCGTAAATATTTTGGCGATTTAGATCTATACAGTAAATGAGTGTATATCGAGCACTACTAACCATGATAGATGAGAATTAACCATGCAAGACCTTGTCTCTACCATACAGTCCTTTGTGAACTTAGAAGGGTACGGTGATTTGTTATGGCAAGGCACATGGATGACAGTGAAGCTTTCTTTGCTGTCATTCTGCCTCGCGATAGTGATTGGCGTGTTCATTGCGCTGGTCAAATCTGCCAAGCATGTCTTACCTCGCCTTTTAGCGACCTTTTATACCACTTTGATTCGTGGCATTCCTGATTTGGTGCTAATGCTGTTGATCTTCTACGGTGTACAAAATTGGGTCGGTGAATTAACGACTCTGTTGGGCTGGAAATTTATCTACATAGACCCCTTTACAGCGGGTGTGATTACCCTTGGGTTTATCTATGGGGCGTATTTCTCTGAAACCTTTCGGGGAGCCTTACAGTCTATTTCAGAAGGGCAAAAAGAAGCGGCAGTGGCTTATGGTTTATCGAAAGGGCAAAGTTTTCGTTATATTGTCTTTCCTCAAATGATGCGTCTTTCCCTTCCTGGGTTATCCAATGTGTGGCAAGTGATTATTAAGTCGACGGCTCTTATCTCCATTATTGGTTTAAACGATGTGATTAGCGCTGCGGTTCAAGCCGGTAAATCCACTAACAAAGTGTTTTTCTTTTTGATGGTGTCTGCAGTGATTTTTCTCGTCTATTCCATTTTGAGTAATGTCTTTTTTGCATTTCTTAAGCGCCATTTTCATGTTGGTATTAAGGAGGCAAACTGATGCTCGACTTACTTAGCATGTATTGGAAGCCGTTTTTGTACACCGATGGCTACAACTATTCTGGTGTAGTCGTTACTTTATGGTTGGTGATTTTTTCGGTGGTGGTAGGGTTTTTATTGTCTATCCCTTTTGCCGTGGCAAGAAATTCACAATACAGAGCGCTAAGCTGGAGTGTGGCCGCTTTTACGACCGTGTTTCGTGGAACGCCATTGTATTTGCAGTTATTAATTTGCTACACCGGTATTTACAGTCTGTCGTTTGTACAAAATGACACCTTTTTGAATGACTTCTTCCGTAACGGGCTAAATTGTACTTTGCTGGCTTTTACGATTAATACCTGTGCCTACATGTGTGAAATGTTAGCTGGTGCGTTGAAAAACGTTAATTCAGGCGAAATTGAAGCCGCGAAAGCATTTGGTATGAATCGCTGGAAAGTCTATCGATATATTATTTTTCCGGCGGCGTTCAAACAGTCACTTCCGCAATACAGTAATGAAGTGATTTTGGTACTGCACTCCACGACGATTGCTTTTACTGCGACGGTTCCGGATATTCTTAAGGTCGCCAGAGACGCGAACTCAGCCACCTATATGACATTTCAATCGTTCGGCATTGCGGCTATTTTGTATCTTATATTGTCGTTTATTATTTTCTATTTATTCCGACGCTTTGAGTGTTATTACACCGCACACCTACCTCAAACGCAGCGAGGTAAAAGCCTGTTTGCTGAGCTTTTCCCTGCAAAGAAAAAAGAAGCGAATACCAAATGAAACACAATCAACATCCATTAATCTCTCCGGCTATTGGCACCCAGCGAGCTATTGATAGCTTTCATTTCGGCAAGCCTGAGACAGGTAAAAAAATCTATATTCAAGCGTCACTGCATGCGGATGAACTCCCTGGCATGCTGGCCGCATGGAAGCTCAAAAAACAGCTAGCTGTGTTAGAAGAGCAAGGTCATGTAAATGGGGAAATTATTTTAGTCCCTGTGGCGAATCCAATAGGTCAGAACCAGCATTTGATGGACGTTCCGTTAGGGCGTTATCAACTAGAAACGGGTCAGAACTTTAATCGTGGTTATTACGATACATTTGAGCAAGTAGCGAACCAAGTTGAAGACCTGTTAACAGAGGATGTGGAAGCTAATAAAAAGCTGATTCGTTTAGCATTACGACAAGTTATTCAATCTTGGCCAGTAAAAACGGAACTTCAATCCCAGCAGAAAGCACTGCAAACATTGTGTTGTGATGCGGATATTATTTTAGACATGCACTGTGACTTTGAAGCGGTTCAGCATGTATATAGCACGTATTACTCGTGGCAAGGCATCGCTCCATTGGCTCAATATTTGGGTTCAAGGGCGAATATGCTCGCGGATGAAACGGGCGGACAGCCGTTTGATTCGTCTTTCGATATGGTATGGCAGCGTTTACAAGCGCGCTTTGGCGAAAAGGTACCGACGGCTTGTCAAGCGGCGACCCTAGAGCTTTGCGGGCAGGCGGATGTGTACCATGAAAAAAGTGATCAAGACGCTAGTGCTTTGATTAATTACCTTCGTCATTTGGGCGTGATTACGGATCGAAAGGCCGACCCTCTACCTGATTATAAAGCGCCAGCCACAGACCTAACCGCGGTCGAACCACTGAAAAGCCCAATAGCAGGGGTGTTAGTTCACTGTGCAAAGCCCGGTGACATGGTCGAAGCACAGCAACTTATAGCGGAAATTATTAATCCGATTACCGATGAGGTTGAACAAATACGAGCCACTCAAGCGGGGGTATTATTTTCCCGCTCTCTTAGACGCACTGCAACAGCCGGCATGTTAGTTGCCCATGTTGCTGGCGAAAACCCTATCCGTAGCGGCTATTTATTAGCGCCTTAAGCATTGGAATTATTATGAGCACAGAATACAAACTTTCCATCGAAGGACTGCGTAAAAACTACGGGGATAATGAGGTATTAAAAGGCATCAACCTTAAGGCCAAAATCGGTGATGTGATTACCTTAATTGGCTCGTCTGGTTCTGGGAAAAGTACCTTATTACGGTGCATTAACTTTTTGGAACAGCCTAGCGATGGTGTCTTTAGTATTAATGGACAGACGATTAACACCTCGTCAGACAAAGAGGGCATGACCTTCGCTAACCCTAAAGAACTGCAAATTCTGCGCACCAAGTTGGCGATGGTTTTTCAGCACTTTAATCTATGGAGTCATATGACGGTGTTGGAAAATATCATGCTGGCACCGACGAAAGTGTTGGGTGTGGACAAACACACGGCAAAAACTAAGGCGCTTGAGTATTTGGATAAAGTTGGGCTTAGCCAAGCCGTTGCTAGTCGATATCCCGCATTTTTATCCGGTGGTCAGCAACAGCGCGTTGCCATTGCTCGTGCGTTGGCGATGGAACCTGATATTTTATTATTCGATGAGCCGACATCTGCGCTTGATCCAGAGTTAGTGAACGAAGTGCTGAAAGTGATCCGTAATCTTGCCGAAGAAGGGCGCACCATGATTATGGTGACCCACGAAATGGCTTTTGCCAAAGAAGTATCAGACCAAGTGGTTTTTTTAGCGAATGGTTTAATCGAAGAGTCGGGGTCTCCTGAGGAGATATTTAATCACCCTAAAAGTGAGCGCTTGCAGCGTTTTTTAAGTCACACTTAAATGGTGCGAACCAGTCGTTTGGTATAAGAGCCGCTTAGGCACGCTAATAATTTTCCGATGCCGTGAAAATATGGGGGCTGTCTAGGCTGCTTGGTGTTTCTAGTCTTGCTTTGATGCTGGGGGATATTTCATCGCTATCCATCTTGAATAAGCCAACTCCTTTGATCCTTTGACGAAGTGACAGTTGTTCGCTGATCCGTTCAAATACTATGCGCGAAGAAAAAGGAATCCTAGCGCTGCTACCTTGTATGCCAAGTGTTATGCCAGATAGCATACTAAAGTTGCCGCGTGTCGCACCATATAAAATAGTTTGAGAAATAGCGCGCTGGCAGTGCACCCCATAGTCAATAATCTGCAGCCTTTCACCTAGCAAAAAGACAATGCCAACAAACTTTCCTATTTCATAGCCATCTAGCATGGCTTGACCAGGTTCGGCTCTTTCGTAAAAGTGGGAATAGCCAATACCATCTTTCAATGATAAACGAGCAAAGCCTTTGCTGATGTGTCCCTTATAAGAGGGCGTCATGTAGTAATAGTAATAATCCCCTAAGTACTGGTTTAGATCTTTCGATGAGGTCAGCATCATATTTTCTAACAGGCGCGTGTGCCGTTCGCCTTGAGGACTATTATCTAAAATACTATTTGGCTTTTTCGTCCGTTCACGAGCGGAAATCAGCCCTTTAAACTGCGCTGGTGGTAAGGTTATTTCTTCACTTTCTACACCAAAAAAATCGCAAATTTTTCGTAGACTCTGCATTGATGGCATGCTGCTACCACTTAGATATTTAGAAAACTGTTGACGATTGATGCCCATTTTTCGACAGGTTTGCGCAACACTGTCGTTATAGCTACATAGTAGTTTAAGGTTAATCGCTAAATTTTCTTCTAGCATGGTGGTGTGGTTACCCCTTTTTAAATATATCTTAACGTGACTTTTGCCCCGTCAGGGCTTTGCTTGCTACGTCGGGCAAAGCTCTCTTAACCATACTGATTTAAAATATTTTTACCACGTTACCGTTAACTCGCTCACTCACTCAATAACGCCGCCGCGCTACCACAGAGGGTCATAATAAACAAAAACCACTTCAAATGTTTGGGGTTGGCCTTGATGGCCATTTTCACGGCTAGGTGTGAACCGAGCATGGTACCTGAGGCGAGGATCAATCCTGGTATCCAGAGGATTTGACCATTCCAAATAAAGACGCCGAGGGCTAATGTGGTGAACCCCATGGTGCAGACCATTTTGAGCGCATTGGTTCTCACTAAATCATAGCGTAATGTGCCTGCCAAGGCGGTGATAAGAATAAAGCCTACGCCTGCTTGTACAAAACCCCCGTAGACGCCAGCGATAAATAGGGCGATCCAAGCACTGGGTTTTTCTCTGACCTTAAAGGGCACTGTTCCTTCAGGTGGTGCAATGAGAGTGGGGCGGACAATCATGATTAGCGTCATACCTATCATGGCACTAAGCAGTAAGGGCTTGAGCCAGGTTTCTGGAGCATAGCTTGCAGCAAAAGCCCCAACCACGCCGCCAAGTAATGACGGAATCATCACGGGTAAAATGTCGGCATTATCGAGCTTTTTGGCTTTACGAAAGCCAAAGGTTGCGGTGAGGTTCTGTAAAAATACCCCTACTCGATTGGTGGCGTTGGCTATATCGGCGGGCATGCCCATTACCATTAAAGCGGGTAAGGTGAGGTTGGAACCACCGCCCGCTAAAGTGTTGATGATACCAGCGACAAAACCTGTACCCATAAGCAGTGCAACGGTGAAAAAACTGTAGTCCACTATTTAGTCCTTAAAAAAGGGAAGATGGGGAGTATAGAAAGGCTACCCTATAATGGCTGAGGAGGGAATACGCCATGCGACCTTTGCTTTTATGGTGCATTGTGCAAAGGACGCAAGTGGTGCATTAGGAGCGGTTAGATAAGATTATCGTATTTCATCCTGTAGATATCGAATAATGAAATGTACTTCTGTCTGATTGATGGTGTGCACCAAATTAGCGATCAAATCAAAGGTGGTGTCGGCACCAAGCTTAGACAATTCCGCGTGGGCCTGTTGAGCGAACTGACTATCTATTACTGGGTCTTGGTCACCGTGTAAAAAGTGTATACGTGTGTTTTTCGGTGCTTTGGTCGGTCGATTAGCTAAGCGTCCTGATAACGAGATAATGCATGAGGCTAATGGATTATCAACAATTTGCGTAGAGGATAGCGACATAATGGCGCCTTGTGAAAAGCCTATTAACGTTGTCTTATCGGCGGAGACATTGGTCTGAGCTTGCCAATATTGCACGCTTTCTACAAATCGTGGCATCGCAGTAAGAATTCGCTCAAAGCGGTTTTCTTCTGTAACGCCTTGAACAGAAAACCATTGAAAGCCCTGCCCAAAATCGGATGCATCAGGTGCTTGCACCGAAATGATAGCCGTCTGATCAAATTGTCTTGCCAAGAGTTCTCCTAACGGGGCCATACTCTCTGGTGAGGCACCGACACCATGTAGTAACAGGATGAGTCGTTCGGGTGAATGGGGCAGTTGCAGTGTCATTGACGATGTCATTCTAAGTCCTCTGCTGTTAGTAAAAGAGGTGTTTTACTAAGGTTTATTCCAAGTCATGTATTTTTATTAGTATGACATTAATCTCTTTTAACTTCATGTCACACATTGTCACATTGATGGTGTTTTATTCTTGGTAAGCCAATGTCTGAAAAGGCTTTGCTAGAAGCAGTCCTTCTGATAATTTGTCAGAGGCCACTTATGGTAACTGATTGATCAAATACAATATCGCAGAGCGTATTATCATGGCCGAGCTTATTAAACATACTCTCAAAGAGAAATGGTTTAAATAAAGTCAACTCTTGGCTATTGATAAACAATCTATATATTGCTTGTTTTTTTCTTTGAGGAAAGGATATTCTGCTATACATAATCATAGGGAGCTTTATGAAAAATTGGATAAAAACTCGTTATTTTATCAACAATTGGGGCTTTAAATGACCATACGAAAAAAGATCATCGCACTTTTGTTGGCTGGCGTGATATTTCCAGTCCTCATTGTATCGCTCATCGTCATCAGTCAGGTCCGCTCTGATGCTGAGACGCGATTTGAACAGCAAAGCCAAACGGAAATGGGCTACGTGGACGCCTTATTTTCCATGTATCTGAATAACTTATCAGAAAATGCGGCTTTTTTTGCTCGCACTAACGAGCTGACACAACTTACCCCAGGCAGTATTTTCAGCTATGCCGATAAGCCAGTACAAAAGATGACACCGTTATCAAACTCACCGTTGGAAAAAAAGGCATTTGAATTAATGGATGCCTTTGGTCAAACCCACCCAGATTTAGCCTATATTTGGTTAGGCTCAAACGATAAAGGTTATTTGCAATGGCCTCAAAGCAATAGTGTCGATCACTATAATCCGTTGGAGAGGAGTTGGTATAAACTCTCCATAAACGATAACAGTGGTAAGCCTGTTCGTATTCCTGCTTATCGAGACGCATTTACAGGTGCCCCTTTAGTGGATTATGTACAACGATTCGATGGAAAAGACGGCTTTTATGGCTCCGTTGGGGTCGATGTGACGCTTAAAAAACTGACGGAGTTACTAGCAACCGTCAAATTTGGGGGCGACGGGTATGTGGTCATGGTGGAAGACTCCGGGACGGTTTTAGCTGACCCTTCTAATCCGAAGAACAACTTCAAATCCATTAACGATGCGTCCCGTCCATACAGCCAAGTGACATCGGACAAATCACTGCAGAAAATCATCATAGATGGTCATACTTGGTTTGCCAGTATGCATATATCCCCTAAATTAGGTTGGAAATTCATCGGTTTAATCCCCAGCAGTGCGGTTTACGCTCAGGCGAATCATCTGATGTGGGTGACCATCGGTGTGGCGGCGGTGATGATTGTCATTTTTGTGATTTTGGGGATGTTATTAACCAATCTTGTTGTTCGTCCTATTAATGTCATGGCTGAACGGTTAACGAATATTAGCCATGGTGAGGGGGATCTGACCCAACGCTTAGCGATTGAGTCTAAAGATGAGTCGGCGCAAATGGCCGAAGCCTTTAATCAGTTTGTGGCGTCAATTGACGATATTGTCGGACACTCTAAAGGCTCATGCGAGAAAATTGCCAATGTTGCCCATCAATCCGAGTCATTGGCGGCAGAAATGAGTGATGTTGCTTCCCATCAAGTGAATTCGGTGGATCATGTTTCTACCGCGTTTAATGAAATGGTGGCGACCGCCAACGAAGTCGCCTCCAATTGTAACAACGCGGCAAGTGCTGCTGAACACAGTGAAACTCAGGTTCAACATGGTAATAAGCTCATTCAGCAAACCATGGACTCCCTGCGTCAGTTAGAGAGTGAGTTAAACAGCTCTAATGAGTCTATGAAGACCTTGTCAGAAGAGTCGAATAACATTGTGGGGATTCTGGATACCATCAAAGCCATCGCAGAACAAACTAACTTACTGGCCTTGAACGCGGCGATTGAGGCGGCGAGAGCCGGTGAACAAGGTCGTGGCTTTGCTGTGGTCGCGGATGAAGTGCGCACCTTGGCGGGTCGTACAGCGGAATCGACCGAAGAGATTGATAAATTGGTCAATCGATTGCAGGAACAAACGGGTATTGCTGCTAGTAAGATGGGTCAAAGTGTGATGGTTGCTAAAGGATCAGTGGATTTAGCTTCAGAGACCTACACTGTGTTTGAGCAAATTTTAGCGTCAGTATTAACTATTAAAGACATGATGATTCAAATCAGTGCTTCTGCAGAAGAGCAGCACTTAGTTGCCGAAGAGATTAATACCAATGTGATGGTGATTCACGATGGAACGGTGAAGACTAATACTCTTGCGGAGCAAGTGTCACAAACGGCCTCTATGCTGAATGAATTATCTCAGGAGCTTCAAGGTATGGTGGCGAGATTTAAATCGACTAAATTTTAGTGCATCCATGGATGAAAAAAGCCCTGTTGCCCCATGGTAACAGGGCTTTTTGGTCTGTGGCGCGTGGCAGGTTCTGTTTGTTCCCATCGAAAAATACTTGTTCAGTTTTCGGTTGTGGTGTTTGGTTGTTACCCTATAACCTTATTAACACGGGATCTAGCACGATGTTGACAGGTGACGTTGTGTAATGAGCCAAACTTTGACTGATGAGAGAAGTGCCATGTTAATCACAGATGAAAAACAAGCTGATTGTTACTACAAGGCTTTGATTGAACGCGACCCTAGTTTTGTGGGAACGTTTTTTGTGGCGGTAAAAACCACGTCTATTTTTTGTATTGCCACCTGTCGAGCGCGTAAACCCAAGCGTAACAATGTGCTGTTCTATACAGACTTAAAGGAAACCATGGCAGCAGGTTTTCGACCATGCAAGGTCTGTAAACCGACAGAAAACAGCCATGAGGCCCCTCATGAAGTGCAAATCGCGATAAATTTAGTACGGGATTGTCCGAAAGCGAAAATCACCGATGAGCAACTTGAACAAGCGGGCATTCGGCCTATTTTTTTACGACGTTGGTTTAATCAACATTATGGAATGACTTTCCAAACATTTCAGCGCATGTATCGCATTAATTTCGCCTATGAAGAACTGCGCCAAGGAAAACAAACCACGCAAACAGCGTTTGACCATGGTTATGAGTCGTTAAGTGGCTTTGGTTATACCTTTAAGAAATTGGTGGGGCGCTCCCCCCAAGCGTCATTAGAGCAGGATGTCATCTTGCTTGATCGGCTGACTACCCCACTTGGGCCTATGTTTGTGGGGGCCACCAAACGGGGGATTTGTTTGTTAGAGTTCGTCGACCGACGTATGTTAGAAACGGAATTTAAAGATCTACAACGCTACCTGAAAGCCCCCATCATGGCTGGTGTGAATGAGCATATGTTATTGGCCAAGCAGCAATTGGAGGAATACTTTGCGGGAGAACGACGTGACTTTAGTGTCGCGTTAGACACACCTGGGACGGATTTCCAGAACGCCGTATGGCAAGCCTTGCAGCAGATTCCCTGTGGTCATACCGCCAGCTATCAGCATCAAGCCTCGTTAATTGGTAACCCCAAAGCCGTGCGGGCTGTCGCATCGGCCAATGGGGCGAACCGAGTTTCGATTATGATTCCTTGCCACCGTGTGATAGGTAAAGATGGCAGTTTAACAGGCTACGGTGGCGGATTAGAGAGAAAGCGCTGGCTGCTGGATCATGAGCGTAACATGCAATGTCCATTACGCGGATCGATCCGTTATGCGGATGATGAAAGCCAAAATGCCAGCAATGGTCGCGACAGCCACTACGCCATTCCAGCCGATCAAAGCCAGAGCTTGGCTGCCCAGAACCGAACCGATGGACATGCCAATAAACATCCCAGTAAATAGCAGGGCATTGAGGCGGCCACGAGCGGCGGGATCAAGGCCGTATACCAGAGATTGGTGGGAAACCAGGGTAGCCTGTATCCCTAAATCAAACCCCAGCGCACTGACAATGATCAGTACAATTTGACCGTTTATAGGGAAATAGGGCAATAAAAACATAATGGCGAATGAAATCGTGAAAAGAGCGCAACCTATTTGTGTAACACGAGCTGGGCCACTTTTGTCCGCTAGTGTTCCCGCTAATGGGGCTGCTAATGCCCCTGCTGCACCCGCTAAGCCAAATGCTCCAGCGACAGCACTGCCTAGACCATAGTGTGTGTGAAGCATCACCGCAAGGGTGGACCAGAAAGCACTAAAGCCAACCGATAATAGACCTTGCGCGAATGCCGCACGACGCAGCTCATCATGGCGCTTCCATAGTGTCAGCATGGATTTTAATAACCCTGGATAGCTTAAATTGGAATGTACCTCGAATGTGGGTAAAATGCGCCACAAACTCAAGCCAATGAGCAAAATGCTTAATGCGGCCAATTGATACATAGCTTGCCAGCCCAAATATTGACTTACCGCACCACTGATCACGCGCGATAAAAGAATCCCAACCAGTAAGCCTGTCATAACCGTGCCAACCGTTTTCCCCCGCTTAGCTTCTGGTGCTAAGTTCGCTGCTGCGGGTACGATATCTTGTGCCATGGTCGCCATGATGCCGATGGCTAAACTGGCCACTAATACGTTATTCAGGCTTGGCATAATTGAGCATAAGAACAGAGCTAGTGCTAAGAGTAGGCTTTTGATGGCAATGACTTTACGCCGATCAAAACGATCTCCCAGGGGAATCAGAAACAGAATGCCCAAGGCATAGCCGACTTGCGTGAAGGTTGGAATAAATCCTGTGGCGCTGACATTGGCATGAAAAGTGGCGCCAATATTACCCAGCATAGGTTGGTTGTAATAAATGGAGGCAACACTGAGCCCCGCACCGGTTGCCATGGTAAACACAAGGCTTTTGGATAAAGGGGGAGTTTGTGGTGTAGCGGCATTATCCATGGTTCTTTGCAATGACATGACGGCTTCATCTCTGAGTGAATGATTTGAATGGGAATGCGGCTATTTTTAATGTATTGGCATTATTTTGGTAGCCAGCTCATAGGTAAAACGGTTATACATAACTCGTATGAAGATATCAAAACTCGGTAGCATCGACCGTATAGAACTGATGCAAACTTATGTCCGAATTGTAGAAAGTGGCAGCTTATCGGCGGCGGCGAATCAACTTGGTACTTCCCAGCCAACCATTAGCCGACGCTTGCAGTCACTAGAGAACCTGCTTGGTACAAAACTGATTTTGCGAACCACCCATGCAATGAAACTGACTGACGATGGAGAGCGTTGTTACCAGCATGCAAAAACGTTAATTGACGGTTGGAATGCCCTCGAAGACGACGTTAATAACGCCAAAGACGAGCCTGTTGGTACTTTGCGGGTAAGGGCGCCCCATGCCTTTGGACAAGATCAGCTTATTGTGCCGTTAGTCGACTATTTAAATCGCTACAACAATATGTCAGTGGAATGGATGCTTAACGATCATTCTCCCGACTTTATCAATGATGGTATTGATTGCGCGATTCATGTAGGGGAGCTGACTGATCCCTCTATGGTGGCCGTTTTATTGGCGGAAATACCTCGGATTGTTGTGGCATCGCCCCAATTATTGAGACGATTCCCCGAGGTTCAGCAGGTTCAGGACTTGGCAGTTTTGCCTTGGATTGCGCTGAGCACGTTTTACCGCACTAAGGTGATACTGCAAAATGACCGCGACCATGACTTCTATCAACTAACGATCTCCCCAAAACTCAGCACCGATAGCCTGTACGCTATGCGTCATGCTCTTTTGTCAGGGCTCGGAGCGGGGGTGGCTTCTGCTTGGGTGGTCAATGATGACATTGCCGCAGGTAGTTTGGTGCATTTACTGCCACAGTGGCACGCTACTCCCTTGCCTGTGTACCTTATTTACCCTTATGCAAGCTACTATCCAGCACGTCTACGAACGTTTCTCGACATCATAAGAGACGCTATGCCAACGCTTGTCGGGACAAGGCCGCCTTCTAAAATGGGTTAGCATTTTCATTCATTGTTTTCATTCATATAGTGTTGTTCTGGTTTTAAATTATTATTTTATTGAGGCGTTTGAGCTGACTCTTTTAAATAAAACAAAAATTAATTCTGACTATTTAGTTAAATTTTTGCCAAAATTTTGATAAGAAGTTACTGCCATTCATTACAAAAATCCTACAGTATGATTTAAACAAAGAGTCTACAGTATAATTGATATAAAAAATTCTAATGCATATCGAGTTTCAACCTATCCTATTTTGGATGTCGTTTTATTATAAGAATATGCTTTTTAGTAACAGGGAAGTTTGGACAGTATAGTCAATTTGACCTGAGGTGCCTCAATGTCTAAATTCAGTATCAGAGTAAAGCTGGTGGTAATAACAGGCGTCTTTTTTGCTTGTCTTATCAGTGTACTTATTTATTTATCAGCTCACTCTATTCGCTCGTTAAGCAACTTTTCTTCCAATGAGTTAAAAGTGTACCAAGAAGAACAAGCGGGGCTTTCACTTGAGTCTGCCGCTGCTGAGGTGCAATCCCAAGTGTCCAGTTATCTGGGTAATACCGCAGCGGTTGTTTCAAGCTTTGCTAAAGTTTTAGCGGATACGGCGGTAGGCAATGGCGGTGTTCCTTTTGCTCGTCAAAAAGTCAAAGATATGAACCTATCTTTACTAAAAAGTTCACCGAATATGAACGCGTTGTATGCGCAATTTGAGCCGAATGGATACGATGGAAAAGATAAAGAGTCGATGGGAACAGGGGATCATACATCATCTGTTGGTACATTAGACACTTATTGGTTAAAAGGTGATGACGGTAAATATATTTACAGTACGGGAGATCCCGCCCTTAAATATGTTCAGGATAAAGATGAAAATGGCGTTCGAGTATCGGAGTGGTATTTGTGTCCGATGGACACAAAAAAAGCGTGTTTGTTAGACCCTTATTTATTTGAGCTGACAAGTGGGCAAAAAGTATTAATGACTACTTATTCAGCCCCCATTTTGGCTGATGGAAAGTTTATCGGCATGGTGGGCGCGGATATCAATTTGTCTGCGATTCAAAAAAAGCTAAGTCAGCTAACCGACAATTTGTTTGGCGGTGCCGGTAATATCACTATTGTCAGTGAAAAAGGGTTGATAGTAGGATCCAGCGAATTGCCTGATGCAATTGGTAAAAACATTAACAAGACAGGGTTGACGTTTGCGGGTCAGAAAACAGGGCTAAAAAAAGGGGAAAAGCAATGGGTATACAGTGACAGTATGACCATCAGCGCGGCACCCAATGTCTGGAAAATTTATGTCTCCGTTCCCACTTCTGTCTTATTGGCGCCCGTGACCAAAATGTCCGGTCAACTTGATGATAAAACACAAAGCTCAATCACCTTGTTTGTTGGTTTGTCTATTGGGCTTTTACTTGTTGGGCTGGTACTAGTCTTTTTAGTCGTCAATACAGTGACCTCACCACTGCGCAGCATTGCTCTACGAATGGAAAAATTGGCCTCCGAGGAAGGGGATTTAACCCAGCGTCTCGATACGCAAAAACATTTAGAACTTATGTTGTTGGCGCAAGGGTTTAATCAGTTCACCGGGAAATTGCAGAACATGATTACTCGCCTGATCCAGCAGCGAGATGTGGTTGCCATGACGAATGATGAGTTTACCAAGGCGACCACGATTGCCCATCAGTCCACTGTCATGCAGGCAGAACAGATACATTCTGTGGTTACTGCTGTCACAGAAATGTCCAGCTCTGCAACAGAGGTGGCCACACTGGCTCGGGATAATGGACAAGCGGCGACGGACATTAGTCAGTACCTAACCGAGTCATTTGAGCTTGTTCAATCGAACCGACAAATGGTTGAAGGCCTTGCAAAACAGTTAAACGATGCCAGTAATCAAGTTGCACAAGTGTCCCAACGCAGTGATTCAATTTACAGTATTTTGGATACTATTCGAGCCATTGCAGAACAAACTAACCTATTGGCCTTGAATGCCGCTATTGAAGCCGCTCGGGCCGGTGAGCAAGGTCGAGGCTTTGCCGTGGTCGCTGACGAAGTGCGTAACCTAGCAGCACGGACTCAAGAATCAACAGAAGAGGTAGATGGGTTAATCAAAGGCTTGCAGCAGGATGTTCAATCGGCTGTGGAGTTGATTATGAAAAGCCAAGAAAATGCTCAGCAAACAGTTGCCTCATCGATTGAAAGTGCAGAAAAATTGGGTGTAGTAAACGAAAGAGTGGCTGGGATTTCAGATAATACGATTCAAGTAGCGTCTGCCGCAGAGCAACAATCGAATGTGGCGGAAGACATTAACCGGAATTTGATTGGTATCAATGAGTCTTCCGCGAAGCTTAAAGACATTGTAAGTGAACTAGAAAGCAGTAATGCCAATAGTTCTAAAGCGGTAGCGGAATTAACCGCTATTTTGTCTTTGCTAAAAGTGAAGTAATTAGCTGCTGATGGCTTCCTTTTATAAGCCTGGTATTTTCCATAAAAATGCCAGGCTTTATCATTGAGTAAGCGAGTAATTTATAGGGACCTCCATTGTCATTATATTGCTCTTTCGTTTGGGGGATTTGTCATTAACTGACGGGTTTGCTCAATAATCCAATCCGTTAGTGTTGAGGTGGGGCTTTCGATAAGCGTGACAATACCGACTTCAATAAAGCGATCAGATAGTACGTCGCTTTTAGCAATTTTTATTTGCTGAGAAAACCACTGAGCGCTGGCAATGTGCTCGGGCACAATGGCCCATCCTTGATTTTGTGTCACCAGTTCACAAATTAAATAATAGCTGTCTATATCCCAATGATCGGGACTTAAAGCTTGTTCCCGATTCTCTCCTGAGCGATTGCATAAAACGAATTGTCGATATTGCTGTAATTGCGCCAAGTTGAGCGTGTCTTTGTCAGCCAAAGGGTGCTGCTTGCCAACAATAAGCACTTTTTTTAAATAACCAAGCGGGTGGAGTTGTAATTTAGCGGGCAGTACATGGTTACTGATCATTAAGCCTATATCTGCATTATGTTGGGCAATGGCGACGGCGATATCATCTTGGGAGCCATTAGTAATGACCAAATGAGTGTTGGGAAAGGTGTCGCCGAATTGGGAAAAAATAGTATGGATGGTTTCTAAAGGAAGCGCCTCGTCAATGGCAATACGTAATGAGATCGGCTCCTGACCCGCAGCGGTTAAGGCTCGTGATTCTAAGCGTAAACATTGATTCAGAATAGCTTGGGCTTCAGGCAGCATTTCTTTTCCTAAAGTGGTTAGCGCTGGGTACTTTGAGCGGCGATCAAACAGATCAAACCCCAGATCCAGTTCTAAATTGGAGATGGCACTGCTAATACGTGATTGTGCTTTGTTAAGCTTTCTTGCGGCAGCAGAAAAGGAACCTAATTCGGCGGCGGTCACAAAAGCAAGCAGTTGATCAAGGGTCCAGTTCATACAGGTCTCCAGTTCAAGTGAGTCTCCAAAGCAGTTTACTGACTTAGTTATGTATCCTAAAAGCGGATGGTAACTAACTTTGTTATATCTGAATTTATCATATTATTCTCCTACTTTTACGCAATGGGAGAGGCAAAATGCCAACCGTGACACCCACTCAACCACCAAAATCGGTTGCACAGGCCTTTTGGCGCTTCGCGATTCCTTCTATTGTCGCCATGCTGGTGAGTGGTCTGTATCAAATTATTGATGGTTTCTTTGTTGGACATTATGTGGGAAGCGAAGGCTTAGCTGGAATCAATATGGCGATTCCATTATTGGGTCTGATAATGGGCTTTGGTCTTCTTATCGGTATGGGAGGCGGCAGTGTGTTGTCTCAATATCGTGGTGAGAAGAATCTTCCTGCGACTCAATCAACGTTGATGACGTCTTTATTCTTAGTCGTTGGGATTGGCTTATTTGCTTCTTTGGTGTTTACGACTTTTGGGAAAAGTGGCCTGTTGTTACAAGGGGCGACTGGTAACACCTTGGTGCTAAGTTGGCAGTATGTAGAGATCATGTCTTATGGTGCGTTAATTTCCATTGGCGCCAGTGCCATGCCCATGTTAGTACGAAATGACGATAGCCCGAACATGGCGACGCTCTTTATTGTGGTCGGAGCATTATTGAACATTGTTTTGGACTATGTCTTTTTAGGGATGTTAGGAATGGGGTTAAAAGGGGCGGCCGTGGCAACCTTGATCGCTCAGCTGGCTACCTGCATTTTGTGCTTACAATATTTTACTTCGCCTAAAGCAAAAACCGTTTTATCCCTGAATCAGTTTGATAGACACATCGCGAAAAGGATCATGCAGCTTGGTTCGTCGAACTTGGTGATGTTTATCTATATGAGTTTTATCATCGCTCTGCATAATCGGTTATTTATGACTTATGGGGACACAACGCAATTGGCAGCGTTCGCCATCGTTGGTTATTTAGCCAGTTGCTATTACTTTTTTGCCGAAGGCTTGGTGAGTGGCTTGCAGCCGCCAGTGAGCTATTACTTAGGTGCAAAGCAGTACCAACGCATTATCCAAACGGTAAAGTTGGCGTTTTCAGTCACGGTAGGTTCCGGTGTCGTTGTGGTCATTGTGTTGAATCTCTTTCCTGAGTTTTTCACCCGCTTTTTTTCTGGTGCTAATGGACCTTTGATTGAAGCAACCAAAGTGGGTATCCGCTTGCATTTGATGGCGTTATTTTTAGATGGCTTCTTATTTATGGCGTCGATTTACTTTGTGGCGGTAGGAAAAAGCGGCCAAGCCTTGTTTGTCTCTGTCGGAAACATGATCGTGCAATTGCCTTTCTTATTTATTTTGCCAAGGTTTTTGGGTATTGAAGGAGTATGGTTGTCGGTCCCGTTATCAAACATCGCCTTCACAATAATTGTATTACCTATGCTATTAATGAACTTAAAAGCTCTGATGAAACAGCATCGCAGCGAGAGCACTCAGATGATCAAAAAAGCAGCCGTGACCTCTTAAGGGAGAAGATTAAGCGTGACAGGATACGAGAAGGTCATTTCCTTTGTAGAGATGACCTTAATGATAAAGGACTGTTAGAGTTTTTATCAGGTTACCTCGACAAAGTCGTCTTCATCGTCTTCATTTTTTCTTTGTGTTTTACGTTCGAGATAACGGCGATCAAATGCTTCACTGACGGCATTGTCGCCTTGAGGCCAACCGGCTTTGATGAGAGATAGCACATTATCTATTGCTACCCAGCCAACGACTTCAGCAGTGTAGCCTAGTTCCCACTCTTCTCCATTCCAGACGACAAAGTCGTAACAGCCAAATCCACTAGGATAGCGAATGGCAACAAAATACAAGCCTTCATTCGGTAATTCGTCGTCCTCGTTCCATTCTACTGGTAAGTTAATGCTACTCATTTTAACCGCTCCCTCATTAACCGTTTTTGCTAGAATAGCATAAATAAAATATACTGTATTTATATACAGTATATTGGGATGCAATTATGTCTGATTTTTCTGCCAATAAACCCATAAAAGGTCGTGGTACAGCGAGCAAGCTAGCAGGGCGTTTTGCCATTACCTTAGTGGAAGTGGACGAAAATGATGTTCCTGTCGAGGCACTCGAAACGTCATCGCCGAAAACACAAGTTCGTTACGAAACGGCTAAGACGATTATCACCCGTAATAACTCCCCGGATATTCCCTTTACCTTGTCGGTGAATCCGTATCGAGGTTGTGAGCATGGTTGTGTCTATTGCTTTGCAAGGCCAAGCCACGCGTATTTGGATTTATCGCCAGGGCTGGATTTTGAAACCAAGTTAACCGCAAAGGTGAATGCGGCGGCGCTTCTTGAGAAAGAGCTTGCTCATTCGAGCTATCGTTGTGAGCCGATTGCGTTGGGAATCAATACCGATGCCTACCAACCAATAGAAAAGCAACTGGGGATTACGCGCCAGCTGTTGTCCGTGTGTTTGGCCTATGGTCAGCCTGTGTCTTTGATTACCAAAAGCACCTTGATTCTGCGTGATTTAGATATTCTCACTGAGATGGCACAAAAGCGTTTGGTGCACGTGGCAATCAGTGTGACGACGTTAGATAATCATTTAAAGCGTATTTTAGAGCCCAGAACCGCCTCAGGAAAAACGCGTTTGCAGGTGATTAAAGCGTTACGTGAGGCGGGCATTCCCGTGACTGTGCTGGTGGCACCGGTGATTCCGTTTATCAATGATCATGAGATGGAACAGATTGTTGCGGCGTCAGCAGACACTGGAGCCCAATCCATTCACTACATTATGCTGCGTTTGCCCCATGAAGTTGCGCCATTGTTTGAAGAGTGGCTGATACAGCATTATCCCGACCGAGCTTCCCATGTGTTGCAGCGTATTATGGATATGCGCGGTGGCAAGTTATACGACAGTCGCTTTGGTAAGCGCATGACAGGGGAAGGTCTGTTTGCCGACATCATTAACCAACGCTTTCATTTAGCGAGACGCAAACATGGATTGTCTGATGAACGATTGAGTCGGCTTGATTGCAGTCAGTTTACTGTGCCAGCCAAAGTAGGGGATCAGTTTTCATTGTTTTGATACATTCGATCAAATTTTTGTGGTTGTCTGTATGGATGTGTCGCGGTAAAGTAATAGCTCACTCTATTTACCAATAGAATGTTACTAAATCGAACTTCGGGGCGGGGCGAAATTCCCCACCGGCGGTATATTACAAGCCATGCTTCGTAATCAGCCCGCGAGCGCCTTTTTCAGATGATCTCCTAAGGGAGGATGCAGGAAAAAGGGTCAGCAGATCTGGTGAGACGCCAGAGCCGACGGTTATAGTCCGGATGATAGAAGATCGACCAGATAGACTAATGCTTGATGAGAGTCGTTTAAGGCTACGCCGTTAAATGAAGGTCATCCGGTTTTGGTATGCGTGCTTTAGGCGTCGTGTATGACGAACGCTAAGTACTGCTTTGTTTGGTATATTCCTCATCACCCCTGTGCATCTTAATTTTAGGAGACAAACAAGATGGCAGGCACATTGTTTATTATGATCGCGTGTTTCACGTGGGCATTAGATACTCTCATTCGTTATCCCCTTTTGAGCGCGGGTTTTTCCACTTTACAGATAGTTCTGATGGAACATCTGACCTTGGTGTTAGTCACCAGCCCGTTACTGTTTCGTCACCGTTATGCCTTTCGGCATCTATCACGCACCTCGTTTGGCTGCTTATTTTTTATTGGCGGTGTCGGGTCGGCGTTGGGCACCTTGGCCTTTACCCAAGCTTTTCACTACCTCAACCCGACAGTGGTTATTTTGCTGCAAAAACTGCAACCCATCGTCGCGATTTTACTGGCTTATTTTTTCTTAAAAGAGCGTATACGTGGGCATTTTGTGCGCTGGGCGGTGGTGATTTTAGCGGGCAGTCTTGTCATGATGTGGCCAGATATTCATTCCCTTGGTAGCGCTCAGTGGCACTATACCAATAACAATATTGATATTTTAAAAGGCTATGGATTTACCTTAATTGCTGTCGCTGCGTGGGGCGCTGCTACCGTATGTGGTAAGTACCTTTCTTATCAAGGGGTGCCAGCCAATGCCATCCTGTCAGGACGCTTTTTATCCGGTTTGTGTGTGCTGGTGCCTTTAGCCATGATGATGCCGTCTAGCCTGGTGGCCATGCCCATGACGAAAGTCGGGCTTGTCGTGGTGATGGCATTACTCAGTGGCCTGATTGGTATGTGGTTTTATTATCAGGGATTAAAATCCGTCCCCGCGCAATTTGCTACCTTGGCAGAAATGTCGTTTCCTGTCTTTGCGGCAGGTATTAACTGGTTCTTTTTAGATATGAGCTTAACCAGCTACCAGATTATTGGGGCGATCATGTTAATTTTGGGGAATGTGGGGCTTCGTTTGCGAGACTTGAAAGCACCACCTTTAGCGGTGCCTGCTCAACAAGCTTAATTTGAGTGGTTATTGAGACATCTCATATTGTGTATAATGGCGAGCTTTTTGATCCATTACACAGGCGTATTCCCATTGGAATGAATACGTTAAAAAGGAAGAGATTATGTCTGACATGGCGCAGCCTCAGAAAACCCATTGGTTTGAGGTGGTTTTATTATGGGTTTCTGGGGTGGCGGCGGCGATGCAGTTCGCGAAGTTTTCCATTTCTTATGATGAACTGTTAACTCATTATCAAGCCGGGCCTGCTTGGACGGGGGCGTTGATTTCTGTGGTGGGGATTGTCGGCTTGATTTTTGGGGCGTCTGCAGGTGTGGTCGCAGGGCGCATGGGGTATCTCAATGTGTTAGTGGGCGCTCTAGCCATTGGTTCTTTGTTGTCCGTTCTTGAATCCTTTTTGCCATCCTTTATGACAATGCTGGTACTTCGCGTATTAGAAGGCATGTCGCAGTTAGGTGTCGTGGTGGCTGCGCCAACCATGATTGCGCGATTAAGTGCGCCCCAACACCGTTCTATTACCATGGGCCTGTGGGGTACCTTCTTTGGGGTGGCGTTTGCTATAACCGGTTGGCTAGGCAATAAATTACTGAGTGCCTATGGTCTACAGGGGCTTTTGCTTGTCCATGGGGTGCTCATTGGTAGTATGGCGCTTGTCTTATGGTGGCTGCTCAGTCAATACAAATCGGTTTATGAGAATCAAAGTGCTCCGTCCTTGTTAGGTTTTTGGACGCAATTACGCAATATGTACAAAACGCCCCGTACATTGCTGCCTGCTTTGGTGTTTTTGTTTTACACCTGTATGTTGGTGTCCCTTCTGACGTATATTCCGACATTGATTTCGGATGAGAAACTGAGAAATTTGTTGCGTATCACCTTGCCGTTAACCAGTACGGCTGGCACGTTTTTGGCGGGGGCGTTATCCCAATATGTGATGCGCCCACAACGTGTCGCCTTGTTGGCGTTTTCCTCGGTTGCTGTGGGAGCGGTATTCGCCCATTTTAGTCAGTCTTATCCTATTGTTTTTGCGCTGTCTGTTAGCTTGATGGTGCTATCGGCGGGTATGGTGCCCGGGTCGGCTTTGTCGATGATTCCATTGGTCACTCGGTCTGCGGGCGAACAGGCCCAAGGCTACGGTTTAATAGCCCAGTTAGGAAATTTAGGGGCCACCATTGGGCCGCCAAGTTTCGCCGCTATGATTGCCTTAATGAATACTGAAGGCTTGGTATTGCTGGTGCTGTTTTTGTGTGTGCTAGGTGGGCTTTTTAGTTTCTTAGCAGGTCGTTTACCTTCAAATCCTTCTTAGAACCTCTCGTTGCTCGTCTTATTGTGCATGGGTTAATGCGCTTCTTGAATATATTGAGTAAATGCATGCTTTCTCCGTAAGAAATCGACCTGTTCTAACGTCTAATGCGTATACTCAGTAACATAGACTTAATGGATTTGCTATATGAAAAAATTCGGGCTGCTTGTTGTCATTGTGCTGATGGTAGTCGGCTTTTTCTATTTTGATTTAAACCGTCTGCTGACACTGGATGGCTTAAAATCAGGGTTAGAACAGTTTGAAGTGTGGCGTAATAAGAGCCCTTTTTTGGTGTATGGTGCCTTCTTTTTACTCTACATTGCGGTTACCGCGCTGTCTTTACCTGGCGCTGCCATTATGACATTGGCGGCAGGGGCCTTATTTGGTCTAGGGTGGGGGGTGTTGATGGTGTCCTTTGCCAGTTCGATTGGTGCGACTTGTGCTTTTCTTGTGTCCCGTTATTTGCTGCAAGATGTGGTACAGGCCCGTTTTGGTAGCCGTCTTAGTACGATTAACGAAGGTATTGAGCGAGACGGTGCCTTTTATCTGTTTACTTTGCGCTTGGTGCCTGTTTTCCCTTTCTTTTTAATTAATTTATTAATGGGGCTAACTAGGATCCGAGCGGTGACCTTTTATTGGGTGAGTCAAGTCGGGATGCTTGCGGGAACGCTGGTGTATGTGAATGCCGGCACTCAGATTGGTCACTTGGACAGTTTGTCTGGCATTTTGTCGCCGTCCTTATTGCTGTCTTTTGTGTTGCTCGGCGTGTTTCCTCTGTTGGCAAAAAAATTGACGGAGGCAATTAAATCCCGACGCGTTTATCGCGCTTACACCAAGCCAAAACAGTTTGATCGTAATTTGGTTGTTATTGGTGCAGGAGCGGGTGGATTGGTGAGTGCTTACATTGCGGCAACAGTAAAAGCCAAAGTCAGTTTGGTTGAGGCGCATAAAATGGGCGGTGATTGCCTAAATTATGGCTGTGTGCCCAGTAAAGCGTTAATCAAGAGTGCCAAGGTGGCCCATCAAATGCGCCACGGAGCGAATTATGGTTTAGAAGGTTGTGAGCCGCGATTTTCCTTTCGTTCTGTCATGGAACGGATTCAAGAGATTATCGAGGAAATAGAGCCCCACGATAGTGTGGAACGATACACTCAGCTCGGTGTCGATGTCATTCAAGGTTATGCCAAAGTCATTGATCCTTGGACGGTAGAAATACAGCGCCAGGATGGGAAAACACAGTGCTTAACCACGCGTAGCATTGTACTGGCGACGGGTTCTAAACCTTCTGTACCGGATATCCCAGGATTAGAAGAGGTTGGGTATCTGACCAGTGATACCTTATGGGAAACGTTCTCGCAGTTAGACGAAGCACCAAAGCGTTTGGTGGTGTTGGGTGGTGGGCCAATTGGTTGTGAGTTAGCGCAGAGCTTTGCTCGTCTTGGTTCTCACGTGACACAAGTTGAATCCTCGAACCGTATTCTTAGCCGAGAAGATGCGGACGTGAGTGAGTTTGCTAGAGCGACCCTCACGAACGATGGGGTGACTGTGCTGACGGAACATAAGGCGGTTCGCTGTGAGATGAATAACGGGCAGAAATGCGTATGGCTTGAGCATAATGGCTCAGAAGTGAGAGTCGAATACGATGCGCTCATTTGTGCTGTAGGCAGAGAGGCGCGATTAACGGGTTATGGCTTGGAAGAATTGGGCATCGAAACCAAACGACATTTGGTGACGAATGACTATTTACAAACCTTATACCCGAATATTTTGGCAGCAGGCGATGTGGCTGGCCCATACCAATTTACCCACGTGGCGGCCCACCAAGCTTGGTACGCAGCGGTTAATGGATTATTTGGGCAATTTAAGAAGTTTCGTGCGGATTATCGAGTGATTCCCTGGACAACCTTTATTGATCCTGAAGTGGCGCGGGTTGGCTTAAATGAACAAGATGCCAAAGCGAAGGGCATTGCTTTTGAGAAGGTGTGTTATGGCGTAGATGATCTGGATCGTGCGATTACTGAAAGCGAAGCGAAAGGTTTTGTAAAGGTGCTAACGGTGCCGGGAAAAGACACTATTCTGGGTGTGACCATTGTTGGTGAGCATGCTGGAGAATTACTGGCCGAATTTGTGCTGGCCATGAAGCATGGGCTGGGGCTGAATAAGATATTGGGGACGATTCATACCTATCCAACATGGGCAGAAGCAAATAAATATGCTGCGGGAGAGTGGAAGCGTGCCCATGCCCCAGATAGGTTGCTACGTTGGGTAGAGAAATACCACACATGGCGTCGCGGCTAGGAAGGGGATTCTAGGGCATTCTTAATGTTGCCTCATGTTTAGGGGAAGTCGCAAAGAAAGCGGTTAGGTACTATTGGGAAGAATGTATGGCATATCATATTAAAGACTCAATCCAAGTTAAAGGGTTGAAAATAAAAACGACAGCTCATAATGAGATGACAACGCTAGGGAAGATTGGCCCATTGTGGGATCATTTTATGACTGAAATTTTGCCACAATTAGAGGAGGATTGTCAGTTATACGGTGTTTGTCATTATCGTAATAGCAATACGCATAATGACTTAGATTTTGTTCTTGGTGCGAAAGTGGAGGATATGGACAAGCAGCCAATTCAAACGGCTCATGAGCTTACTAGCATAACGATAGAGGCGGGGGGCTTCTTATCATTTGCCGCAATGGGTGAACATCGACCGTCGGTGATGAGGGCTTGGCAGCAAGCGCACCAATTTTTTAATGAAGAGGGGTGTCTTTATGCTCGTACCTATAAAACGGACTATGTGCATTATATAGATACTCACATGGCAACGCTTTATGTGTCGGCGATTAAAAAAACAGCGGAATAAGGGGGACGTAAGGGAGAACTGGGTTCGACAAAAGTCTTATCGTGTTGTTATATAGGAGATAACTTTTTCAACTTGTTGAAAAATGCATAATTTCGATGAAAACTTGCAAATACATCTCTAAAAGTCATGTCATTGTTTTACCGTTCTCGCTCCGTCTTAGCTCTCGTCTTTTGGTACGGTGACGTTTTTCATAAATTCCCAGAATAGGTTCGCTTGAGAGCTTTGAGTTTGCTGGCGTAAGCGAATCATAAAAATAGGCATACTGTTATGAGAGGTGAAATTCTCAATTTCTAAAGTGACTAGAATGCGTTTCTCGAGTTCTGTCTCTATCATATAACGTGGTATGCGTCCCCATCCCAGCCCTTGAAATAGCAGAGACTTTTTGGCTTGGAAGTCATTAATATACCAGCGCTTCCCGGTATCAAGGACATATCGGTGGCCTTTGTCACCTTGATGGTTATTTGTCCCTCCCACCATGATCTGTGGAGTAGAATACAGCTGCGGCTGTTTTACCTTGTTGTTCCCTCCATTGATGGAAAGCAACAGTTCTGGCGTGGCGACGGTAACCATTTCAATTCGCGTGATTTCAATAAAAGCATGTTGGTCATCTAATCCATAACGGGGGCCAATGGCGATGTCGGCATTGTCTTTTTTGAGGCTTTCTTGAACGCCATGGAGATGATCTGTAGTGATCTCTAAGGGAACGTCCGGGTAAGCGTGTTGAAAGCGTTTAATGAGCACCAAACACTCATCTGATAGGCTCATTTGTCCCACGCAAAGTCGTAATGGTGTGGCAGCTCCGTGGGCTAGGTCGTGGCCTAGGTGTTCTAGCTGTTGCACCTGAGACATAAGCTTTTTGCTTTGTCGAAAAAAGGCATGTCCTTCAGAGGTCAAGGTTGGGCGATAACTGTCCCGATCAAAAAGTTGCAGACCATAGCGTGTCTCTAATGCTTTGACGGCAGCACTGATACTGGGTTGCGTTTTATGAATGCTGTCCGCCGCTGAACGAAAGCTCCCCGCTTCGACAACGGCGATGAAAGCCCGTATTTGATCCAGTTTCATGATATTTATACCTGATCATTATAATAATAAAATGAAATTATTTTTAACTCATTATTTCTTTTATCATAGTCGTCATCAAAAGCCGAGCCTTGTTGCTAATAATAAGGCTTAGAAAGTGAAATAAGTGGAGAGTAAAATTGGATACCACATTTTGGGTATTATCTGTCGCTGGTTTAATTACCGGCTTTTCTAAATTTTCTGTCGGTGGAATGGGCTTACTGATATTGCCGGTGGTGATGATGGTGTTTCCTGGGCCTGAGGCACTCGGTATTCTGATTCCTTTGTATATCATTACCGATATGATGGCCGTGTACAGCTATCGCGAACAAATTTCATGGCGTGTATTAGCGCGTTTTCTGCCCTTAGCATTCTTAGGGGTGTTAATTGGGGGGCATTTTTTATCAAACATCGATGCCCATCAGTTTGTGAGTTTTTTGGGGGCCATCATTGTTGCCATGATTGCTTTAGGTTTGTATTTAGATCTTCGTCCGGCGACCTTTATGCGTAATCCATTGGCGGCTTATGGCATGGGATTTATGGGGGGCGTTGTGAGCACGATTGCGAACGCTGCTGGCCCTTTATTTAGTTTGTTTTTGTTAGAGCAGAAGCTGGGAAAAGAGTCGTATGTCAGTACGCGGGCATGGGGATTTTTCATTATCAATCTGGCGAAAATTCCTATGTACATCAGCTTAGGCTTACTCAGCGCTAAGACGACCGAAATCAGTTTGCAAGCGTTGCCAGGATTGGCCATCGGGGCATTTATTGGTTTTCACTTTCTGAAAAAAGTGAACCCTTCACAATTCAAATGGTTAATTCGCATTATGTCACTGATGGCAGCCGCTAAATTGTTTCTGTTTTCTTAGCCGTTGGAGGGCTTTGTTCAAGTAGAGGTTCATCATTAAGCAACTTTTCAGGTTTGCGCAGCTTGCGAATGGAGTCAAAGATGAGTAACGCCAGCGCGGTCCAAATCAGAGCAAAAGTGATTAATTTGGCGGGGGCTAAGGGTTCGTGGTAAAGGAACACGGCGAGAATAAACATGCCACTTGGCCCTATGTATTGAAAAAAGCCGAGAGTGGTTAGACTGACTCGGTTGGCGGCAGCACCAAAAAACATGAGTGGTATCATAGTGACTGGGCCGGATGCAAATAAGAGCCAATTGGTTAAATCGGTATTTTCCAGCATATTGGAGGTGGGCGTATGGATACTAAACAAATACACCAAGGCGACTGGTAATAGGAGAACCGTTTCTACCGCCATGCCCGTAAAGCTGTCTACCGCCACTTTTTTGCGCACCAATCCATAAAACCCAAAGGTCAGAGCGAGTAACAACGCGATCCAAGGTAATGAACCAAAGCGGATGACCTCAAATGTCACTGCAATAAAGCATAAAACAACAGCGGCTTTACGCACCCGGTCCAACTTTTCTTTAAAGAAAATCATACCCAATAGGATGCTGATTAAAGGGTTGATGTAGTACCCCAAGCTGGCACTGAGTAGCATGTTGTTAGCGATAGCCCAGATAAAGGTTCCCCAATTGAGACCAATCAACAAGGTGGATATGGCCATGAAGAAAATGGTCTGTTTGGAGGCAAATACAGCTTTGACCTTGCTGGTTTTGCCCATGGCGATGATGAGTACAAACACAATTAAGCAAGACCAAATAATACGATGGGCAAGAATTTCGATAGGGGGAACAAAGGACATAACTTTGAAATACATAGGCGCAATCGCCCATATGCCAAATGCGGCGAGAGCGTAGGCAACGCCGCTTTTAGAAGAAGAGTTTGGCATTATCGTCCTTATTGTTTTCCATGAATCAACCACTTATCTGGTACTTTTAGCACTTATTGATTACAAAGTCAGCTAATTTATACGGTTGAAAAATGCGTCTATGGTAGCGGGAGATAAGAGATACCGCCAATAATAAAAAGCCAGCCATCAAGCGCTCACTTATAATGGCTGGCTTTTGTTGCTTGCTCTTTTTCTATTGAGTTAGTTCTGGGGGCTATTCACCGTAGCAGTGTTCTAACTCAGTAAATTTATAAAAGTAACTGCCTTTTTGGATCGGCTGGCACTGGCTTGAAAACGGAATTTCTTTTTCGTTATATAACATTCTAACAAGAAGCGTGCCAGCTTTGTCTTTATATACATCCCACTGAATGTTCGCACTATATGGAGACACCCAAGAGCCACGCCATGGGTTGTTTTCATAGCGATATAGCTGGCCTTTCGCAACGCTTTTAGTACTACCTTCTAAATGCATTTGAGCGGCAAATGGTATCACCGTTTCGGCATGAGCAAAGCGAATTTTTGCCGCTTTTTTATTACTGCCGTTTTGAATACCTTTTACCTCCTTAAAGAAATCATCCTCTAAGACTTTTGCCATGCGGTAGGTAATGTCTGTGCCAGCAAAGCTTGGCCCTTTCTCGTAGAAGTCTTTTCCGTCGAGCACATAAGTAAACCATTGTGACTCAGCTGGTGTGACAAAATCGATAAACTGCCAAGGCTGTTTACCTGCTTCATAGGAAAGCCCTGGTGCCGCTAAGTATAAGTTGAATAATTGTATCGCTGCGTCAACGTCGTTGTAAATGGTTGGCTTGCTTTTGTTTTTCTGCAGAAAAGATAATTTCCCCGCCGCTAATTGTGCAACGAAAGCGGGGGTGTAAACCCGCTCTAACATTTGTTGCGCCATTGCATGGGTTTTAGGCAGGTTCATTAACTGTTTAATGGCTGCTTGCAGGGCTGGATCATGCTTTTTATAGTCTTGATAATACTGGTTGCTTTTTTGTTTATGAAAATAGAGCTGGGCTTTGTTTATAATGGGTTTGCTGACTAACGAGCGTATGGCGGGGTTCTCTTGTTCCATACCTGATATAAAGGCTAAGCCACTGTCTTTTGCGCGTTTTTTCCCCGAATATTCCATTTCAATGGGTTGGTGGTTGTTTACTGCACGCTCGAATAGGCTTTTGTCTCGCATCACAAGACGTTCACCGATCATTTTTTGTTCTAACTTGCCACGTTTAGATAAATTACCGTACCCCATTTTTTGGTTAGCTGCCATAAAACGCTCTATTTCTGGCCCAAGACGTTTGCCCAATGGGGTTAAGGCGTTTTGGGCTTTGGCGGCTTGCCAAATTTTTAGGCTGATATAGTCATATTTAGGGCTGGATAAAGCACGTGACCCATGACGAGCAAGCAGTTCAGTATAAACCAAATGATAGCCGTTTGGAGTGGCTTGGTAATGAGCCGATGAGGCTTGTGGTTGATAAACAGATTTGGTCCCATACGCATAGTGTTTGGACGGCACCTGTTTTTGGTCTAACGTACTGCAGCCAGACAGAGGGATAACGATAGTGAACAGCAAAAATAGGGACTTTTTCATAAGCAACCTTTTTAATCTCTTATTCGTGAGCGAATGCACATAGGATCAATTTGTGCGCCAAGAGTAGGGTATTTCAATTGCATTTTTGTTACGCAGAGAGAACAGAGACTAAGGTCCACAAGAGACGAGACTCCGCACTGTGGATGAATAACCACTGTGCGGGCATTGGGGCAGCAAGCTAGCAAGTCGTTTCTGGGCTTAAAAGCCAATCGGCTGATCGGTTAGGGTGGCAGTAGACAATAAGTGTTGTTCGTTTAAATAGTTCAATAGCTCGGTATTAACATCACTTTGTATACTGGCGATGCCTTGGTTGCCAAAAATACGATTTATTTCGATAACATAAGGGGTTGCGCCTACCATGGCGATATCGAATCCTGCGTGGTTAATATCCAACGATTGTGCTAGGTAGGTGACAAGATCTTGTGCCTCTTTGGGGATGAGCCCGATTTCTACTTGGCCACCTTGGCTAATATTGTTATGAAAGCCATTGTCGGATTGTAAGCGCCAATAGCCATTAACGATTTTATTACCCACCCAAATGACGCGTATGTCTCTATCAATGGGTAAATATTCCTGTGCGTATAACACATCTGTCTTTTCCAGATAGTCGCGCCATTGGCCAATGGTCTCGATAAGAAAAACCCCATTTCCCATGCTACTTTTAGGAATTTTTGCGACGAAGGGTAGGAACATGGTATCCCAGATTTTATCCGCTTCGTAAGGAGTGTTTGCCGTAATAATAGTATAGGGGTGATGTTGCGGCGTCACTACTCGAAACGTTCGTGTCATCTCTACTTTGTCATGGCCTATCATATAAGATGCCAGACTGGGAAAAATGCGTTTTTTTAACCCGTGCACCAAGGCGTTCAGTTGCCAATATTGTGGGAATAGCAACCAGTCTGCCTGTTTAATGTCTTCCAAATGGTCATACATGGATTCGGGTTTGATGTAACGGACATTCGGTAAGTGTAAGGTGCGTAGGGCGTCAAAAGAGATGATGTTCATTTATTCATAGTCAGTAGCGAAACATCGCGCGATTTTAGAGCCAAACCGCTTAAAAAAGAAACGATTTTTTCACTTATTACGAATATTAAAGGTGATGATGGAAAGCAGGGATGGTTGAGAGGTGCCAAAGGAAGAAGGAATAGAAAAATGATACATAAACAAGTGAGAGTCTCTGAGAAAATTGCGTTTGCATTATTATTTTAAAAAATAGCCAGTATAGGGAAATAAAAAATTAATATATTAAAACAATGAGTTGTGATTTTTTTCTGCTCTGCTTTCTATTGGGAATACAAAATTTTGTTTTAATATTACAAAATATCACATTTGGTACCTTGCGGGTTTCTATTGTGGGTGTCATTTTTAAATAGATGTTGCAAATTTAAGGAGACGTTGAAGGCTTATATATAGGAAAGTTTGCCTCGCAACAGGATTAAATAACAAAATGGATTTTGTGCTTATTTCAATATGAAGTAAGGCAGATCCAAACAGGGAAGCCACTAATATGTTAACCCTTTCAACTATTCGAGCTAAATATACGATTGCCTTTGGTATTCTTACCTTTGTTTTTTTAAGTGTTGTCATTGCTACATTTATGTTGGTTTCCTACCTGCAAAGTAGTGTTGGAAAGTTTGCTGATGGGGCATCTCTTATTCAAAATGCCGATCGAGACTTATATCAGTCTCGCCTTGCGTTGGCGTCTTTAGTATTTGATAAAACGGCTAAGAATCCTGACGAATTAAAGCTTAAGGTCACGAGTAATGCCCAGCAAGCACTTGATCGTATGCAAGCATTTCTTTCTATGACTCAAGATGTCGACGAAATTCACCAAGCACTCAGTGTATTCGATACCTTATATAAAACTTGGAAAGATGACACCATGAGTATTATCGCTATGGTGGACAACAAACAATATGATGGCGCTACGCTTGCTTTTGTTGCCCAAAATCAAACTCATTTCACCAGTTTACGGAATCTCTATGACCAATCTGAGGAGTTGATTTCTAAGTATGCTGAGTTGGAACAAATCAGTATTGATGCTTACTCAAACAGTTTTAAGACGGCGGTCGGTGTTTTAGCGATGATTGTGTTGGCGTTTAGTATTTCATTGGCTTGGTTTGCTCCTAAAAACATTTCTAATTCGATTCGCCGAGTGACCTTTGGTGTGCGCCAAATTAGTTCAGGTGATGGGGATTTAACACGTCGTATTAATAGCGTTAAAAAGGACGAAACAGGGGAATTAAGCAGAGAGTTAGATGGCTTTGTCGCCCGTCTGGGTAAGCTCATTGGTGATGTAAGATACGGCTGTGAACATATTCGTGAAGAAATGCATCACCTTGGAGAATCAGCTTCGCAATCAGCTGGTTTAAGTGAAAGGCAAAATGTGGCGTTGGATTTTATTGTCACCGCTGTAGAAGAAATGGGCGGTGCGACAAGAGAAGTTGCTCATAATGCAACGCAAACGGTGGATGAAGTGGAAGCCTTAAATCGTTGTGCTGATGAGGGAGCGAAACAATTAAAAGCCTCACTTCAACAATTGGACGATCTAGCAAAACAAGTAAGTAATGCCTCCAGTGTGATTGAGCAATTGTCTACCCGTTCCGACCGTATTGCTTCTGTGCTTGATGTAATTTTAGGTATTGCCGAGCAAACTAATCTATTGGCTTTAAATGCAGCAATAGAAGCGGCTAGAGCGGGTGAGCAAGGTCGTGGCTTTGCCGTCGTGGCAGACGAAGTGCGTAATTTAGCGAGCAAAACCCAAGATTCTACGACGGATATTCAAAATATGATTAACGATCTGCAATCTGGGGTAACGGACGCTGTGCAATCCATTTCAGAGAGCGTCAAAATGTCGATGTTAACGGTAGATTTAACCCAAGAGACTGCCGCCTCAATTGATGTGATTAAGACATCGGCAACACGTATTTATGATTTCACCACGCAAACCGCCAGTGCCACGGAACAGCAAAGTAAAGTCACGGATGAGATCAATCAAAACTTGTCCAACTTAGCGGATATGTCCAAAGAGGTACTGGGGATTTCTCGCCGCATTAACGACTCTGTTAATGAAACGTTAACGAATTCCGATGCCTTAGCAAAGCAAGTCAAGCGTTTTACTGTCTAAGCATTTTGTCGTCTAGTGTGACAAAGGGTTAGTCAATATAGCGTTGCTTTCAGATTAAGTTGTCCTGAATAGTGACAGTAAATGATGATAAAGGACGATGATCATGTTATCTAGCATTCGTAGCCGATATACCGCCATTTTTAGTTTGTTGTCTCTGGTATTTTTACTCGTTGCGGGAGCGGCGTATTTTTTAGTGTCCTATCTGCAAACCAGTAGTAATAAGTACGTAGAAGGGGCGTCTTTTGTTCAAAATGCGGATCGAGATTTGTATCAGTCTCGCTTAGCACTAGCGGACATGGTGTTCGCTAAGCAGGATGTGTTGTCGAGTAACTTGGCTGACTATGAACAAAAAGTGGTGACAAATGGGCGTCAAGCGCTTGATCGTATGGCACGATTTAAGGCATTGACGGTGGATTTGCCTGATATTCAAGCAGTATTGGTTAAAGTTGATGCCTTATCCGATCTCTGGCGAGCCAGTAGCTTACATATCATTGAGTTGATCAAAGATGGCAAGCAGGCTGACGCTTTGGTCTTATTTCTTGGTAAAAACCAGCAGGAATTTGGTGCTTTACGTGAGCGCTATGATGTTTCTGGACAGTTGGTGATGAAGTATGCTGATTTGGAGCAGCAGGCGATACAAGCTTATTCATCGAGTTTTAAACTCATTGTAGGGGTGCTCTCTATCGTTGTCTTGGGAGGAAGTATGTTACTGGCTTGGTTTGCTCCGCAAACCATTTCACGGGCTATTCGTAAAGTGACCGATGGGGTGCGCGAAATGAACTCCGGAGACGGTGATTTAACCCGCCGCATTAACAGTAAAAAGAAGGATGAAACCGGAAAACTTAGCAACGAATTGGATCAGTTCGTTGGTCGATTGGGGGAATTGATTTTACAAATTAGAACGCGTTGTGATGATATTCGTGGTGCAATGGTTAGTTTAGAAAGTGCTACCGAGCAATCTGATCAACTCAGCATTCGACAAAATGAGGCGTTAGATTTTGTCATCACTGCAATAGAAGAAATGAGCTCAGCAACCACCGAAGTCGCTCGAAATGCCAATGATACCGTGTCAGAAGTGGGTGTGTTAAACCAGCAAGCGCAAAGTGGCGAAGCCAATGTGCAATCCTCTATTGATATGCTCAATCAGTTAGCCGCACAAATTGAAACCGCATCGAACGCCATTGAACAACTGTCAAAACGCTCAGGTCAAATTACCACGGTACTGGATGTGATTTTAGACATTGCCGAGCAAACCAATTTATTGGCATTAAATGCGGCCATTGAAGCGGCTAGGGCGGGCGAAAAGGGGCGGGGCTTTGCGGTGGTGGCCGATGAAGTTCGTAACTTAGCCAGTAAAACACAAGCCTCTACGGCGGATATTCAAGAGATGATTAATGAGTTGCAATCAGGGGTTGGTAGTGCCGTCTCGGTAATTGCTGAAAGTGTTAATATGGCGCAGACAACAGTAACCAGTAGTCAACAAACCCATACGGCTATTTTGAATCTAAAACGCTCCGCTCAGAGTATTTATGACTATACAACTCAGACGGCCAGTGCAACAGAAGAGCAAAGTAAAGTCAGCGATGAAGTGAATGATAATTTGTCTCAGTTAGCTGAGATGACAAAAGAGATTGTGGTGATTTCACAAGCAATTAATCAAAGCGTGAGAGAAACGTTACGAGACTCCAGTGAAGTAACCACTCAAGTGAAACGTTTCACAGTCTAAACAGGTGTCTTTAGCATAAATTTATGGTGCTTTATTCATTACAGTATAATTTTAATACGATAGTTTTACCTTTTCTAAGCAAATTTTCTCTTTTTATTAAGATCAATTTGCGTAATCTATGAACTGAATTTCATTATCATAGAAAGGATGTTGTCATGATTGGTCGTTTAGTCAGTGCAGGGCTAGTATCGTGTGTGTTATTGGTGGCTGGTTGTGCCAGTTCCCCTTCAGCGCAAAAAACGGCAGTTAATGAAAAAGACATTGCCGTTACCGTTTTGCAAAAACTGGGTACGACGGATCCCAATTATTTAAATTATATCCGTGAGGATTATATTCAGCATAATTTGGGGGCTGCGACAGGTAAACAAGGACTGATTAATTTCCTGAAACAGTTTCCTTCGACGCCCGCTAAAGACAGTAAAAGTTATGCTGTGCGAGTATTACAAGATGGGAATTATGTGATTGTCCAATCCAATATTATTCCCTATAACTCGGTCGTATTTGATATTTTCCGTTTTGAAAATGGCAAAATTGCTGAACACTGGGATAATATCCAAAGCTTAGAAAAGCAGCCCAATCCAAGTGGGCATACGCAGACCGATGGCACGACGAAAATTGTTGACCGTGATAAGACCCTGTCCAATAAACGTTTGGTCAGAAACTTTGTACAGACGGTTTTGGTGGACGGCAAGAGTGATGAAATGCCCAAATTCATCAGCTCTACCCAATATATTCAGCATAATCCACATATCTCAGATGGGATGGCAGGCTTGAGAAAAGCCTTTGCCAATATGACAAAGCAAGGGCAACTTTCTCATTATCGTAAAATTGAGGCTGTCTTTGGTGAAGGAAACTTTGTGTTGGTAGTCAGTAGAGGTCAGGATAACAATAAGCCGATTGCTTTGTATGATTTATTTCGGGTTGCCAACAATAAAATCGTCGAGCATTGGGATGTGGTCGCTCCCATTCCGCCTAAAGCTCAGCAGAAGAATGATAATGGCAAATTTAATTTTCCTGACTCTGTCATGAAGTGACATTACATGCTTTTCATATAGAGTCTGCTATGCATGGACCATTGATAAAATGTTTTCTAAAGTAACCATTTTATCAATGAATTAAAGGTTGTCTTTGGGATGTGTAATAAGGCTGTAATTTATCACTAAACACCCTGTTTTAAGCTTGAAATGCTTTGGCGGTATGAGGGATGCTTTGCTGATTAGTATGACTGGATGGAAACGAAAAATGTCTTCAAATATTGTCGCAGTGTATGACTCGCTCAGATTTGGTTTTAGTGATCACGAAATGATTGTTGATAGTCAACCTATCGGTAAAGGCTGGCTAACAGGATTTCGAATGTTCAACCTTGGACAGTATCCTGGTGTAGTGAAAACCTACGAGGAGAATCAACGGGTTCGTGTGGAATGGTATAAGGTGAGTGATAGTACTCTTGAGGCTTTGGATCGTATGAAGGAGTATGATCCAAATTCTCCGGATGACTCTCTGTTTGTTCGTGTGCGAGTTCATTCGCCTTATGGTAGAGGCAGTATGTACATTTATAATCAATCCCTTCAACAGTCGACGCCCGTTGAAGGGGGAGATTGGGAAAGAGCCATAGCTCGTACTACGCGTCGAGAAATACCAGTGGTGTAGTGTTTACTTGGCACGTTTGTCTGGCTTGCAAAGCGTCAATACGCGCTTTGCTTGCTATGACTTGGTGCTCATCTGTTAACAGTCCAAAACGTACCATAAAATGTTTTGTTTCCCCTGCCTGAATGGTGGGGACTAACCCCAGCTCGCGTTGGTAACGGCGGTTATAAGCAAAACTGGTTCCTGGCTCAATGCCGACAACATAACCTTGTTCTTCTGTGTCTGTGTTTTTCCAAATCGTTAATACTGGCAAGGTATCAGTCTGGTAAGTCACTTCTATTCCCGACGTAGCATTGGCATTGTGTAGCAAGGCGCAGCTTAAGTGATTTTCATCACTGATCGGGCGCACATTAAACACCATTTCATCAAAGTCCTTAGTGGGAGCTGGCATTTGATTCCAGTGCTCTAATCCTTGGGCGGCATAATTATTAAAGGGGGATATTTCTGTTGCAGGTACATGCAATTGGGCCCCTTTTTCTAAAATAGGTTGGGCGAAGTTATTGTGGTAAATCGCTTGATATTCACGTTCGTAACTTCCCTTGTTGATTAAGGTGTCCTCTATTGTCAAATAAGGCCCATCAATGGAAAGGGACAAACAGGTTTCGATTTCAAAGTTGGTGGATTTGAAGCGTTTTTCGTCCACTCGTCCACGGAGTGTCACTCGGTAAGGCGGGGTTTGTTCAATTTCGAGCACGACTTCGTCAGCGGGTGTATTTTGAATGCGACCATGTAGTGTTAAAAACTCATCACCGTCTTGTCCTGGATGCCCTGCCCATTGATAACCACATCGTACGACCATTTCATTAAAACCATCTAACCAACCTGATCCACCAGAGGCTTCTTGATTGATAAAGCTTGGATGGACGATTTCTTTTACGGGGGACTGCCAGCCAAAGCGCACGCCGTTTCGAACTGCATCTAATATTGCCATGGCACGGGTCGGGACAATGCGAACGGTTGTTTCACCCACGGTTAGGGTGATGATTCGGGAGCCAGCCTGTTTACCGCCAACTAAGCAGGATTGAGCAATATGGATTGGTAACTCTTTTGGCAAGCCCATTTGTTCGGCATTTAGGGAAAAGTTAGCAACATCAACTTTCTGTTGATGGCTAAGAATAGCAAGTGTAAACATGAAACGTCTCCAAGTTAGGTTTGACTATGCTAGCGTGGGTCATCATAAAAAACCATACGACTTGTAGAGCGCAAAGAAGGGGGGTTTTACCTTGTCGTAAGTTTGAATCGTATCCGCTTAAATAAAAGGCCCCACTTAGCATGGGGTCTTTTTATGTCTTCTGCACTATAGAAAACGCCAATATCTTTTTAGTAGCTTGTGAATGTGCTTCTTATAAGGTGGCATGAGCAGATGTATCATATTCGGGCCTTTTTTATGGAGCACGGCTTTGGCATGTGAGAAGGTATGAAACCCTTCGATGGCATGATACATCCCCATACCGGACTCACCTATACCGCCAAAGGGCAAATCGGCTTGTGCCACATGTAAAAGGGTTTGGTTGATGACTAAGCCGCCACACACTATGCCTGTTTCGATCTCTTGATGTTCCTTCGCGTTTTGGCTAAACAGATAAGTCGCAAGTGGACGAGGACGTGCATTGATGTAGTCCATGGCTTCGCTTAGATCATTGTAAAGGAGTAGGGGTAAGATGGGCCCGAAGATCTCTTCTTGCATCACCTTAAGTTGCTCGTCAGGCTGGTGTAAAAGGTGAAGAGCTAATTTGTGCCCTTTCCATTTGGGGCCCTGTGGCATTAAATTTTCATAACAGATTTGCTGTTGTGCCACTTCTTCTAAGTAGCTCGTTAGCCTATTCATTTGTTTTTCATTGATTAAACAGGTGTAATCAGGGCTATCGATTCCGTTAGGATACATACGTGCAAGCGTTTGCTTCATATGGTGTATCAAAGCGGGTTTTTGTTGCCGATGACACAGTATGTAATCGGGTGCGACGCAGGTCTGTCCAGCATTGATTAATTTACCAAATAGGATACATTCAGCTGCCGTTTTTGGATTCGCCGATGGTGAGACAATGACTGGGGATTTGCCCCCTAACTCAAGGGTCACTGGGGTTAAATGTTGCGCCGCATTTGCCATAACCCGTTTGCCCACTTGGGTGGATCCAGTGAATAAAAGATGGTCAAAGGGTAATTGACTAAAGGTATTCGCGACTTCGGCTTCCCCTTCAACAAAGGCAATCCATTCCTCTCCAAGAGATTCTTCTAGTAGTAGGCGTAACACTGCATTGGTTGCAGGACAGAACTCAGACACCTTTAACATGACCCGGTTTCCTGCTGCCAATGCGCCCACTAAGGGGCCAAGAGACAGTAAAACGGGATAATTCCAAGGCGAGATAATGCCGACAACGCCCTTAGGTTGATATATCACACTGGCTTTAGCTGGGAAAATGCTAATATGGGGACGGCGAGAGTTAGGACGCATCCAACGAGCCAAATGCCGCTTAGCATGTTTTATTTCTCCTAACGTTGGAATCAGTTCAATTAGACGAGACTCTTCATGGGCGCGTTGCCCATAATCTAAGGTTAACGCGGTCAATATGGTCTCTTCATAACGTAATAATGCCTGTTGAAGCTGGTTTAATAGTGTTAAGCGTTGGTTAAAGCTTGGAAATGGGTGCATTCGGCTGTGTTTTTTTAAGGCAAAAAACGTGTTTTCTAGGTTCTTGTGTGGATGATCAGAATCCTTGGGGGCGATAGAAGATCGCTCAGTCGACGTAATCTGAGAAGCGATATTATCCATTGCGGGTCGTGGCCTCATTGTAAGTCTTATTGTTTTTCTATCACTCTAGCACAACTCTTGATATCTACCGATATGAATTATACTCATTATTAAGTGTCCGTCTGGTGTGGAAAATAAGGGATTTATAAAATCTGAAAAAATTTATCCCCAAACACCGGAGAGAGAAAGATGCGCAATCTTTCACGGAAAAAAATGCGTAAACTCGTCGAATTGGCTTTCTGAAAGCTTTAACAAAGAAATAGCGAGTTGATCGGCATTGTGGGAAACCAAGCTTAGTGTTGAGGCCATAGCTATGAATTCGTTTCATTATGACGTGGGAGAATACCTCAAGGTAATAATTATAAGACCATGATTTTTAAAAGAAAAAAATTCAGTCATTGAAAAAAGAGAGCCTATCGGTTGATTTTCTTAGGTTTTATAGTTTTGAGTGGTCTGATGAATTTGATTGAGTTGTTGGCATTTGTGAGCGTTTTGGAAACTTTTCACGTGAGTCGTATAAAAAATACACGATTTTTATTAACGCAATGATTTTATCAGGATTGGGTGGGCGTTGAGAAAATCTTGCACAAAGTTATCCACAGGTGGGTGTGTTCAATTTTTGTTCTTCTTGTGCTCGTATTCTTCATCAAAAGCTCTGTATGCTGTGTCTTTTAACCATCTGTGTCTCGAAAAAATCTCATCGCGGGGTATGATGAAATAAATGTAGTAGAACAAGGAGTATTTCAATGAAGGTGAGTTTTATTGGTTTGGGTACCATGGGGTATCCAATGGCTGGGCATGTTAGTAAGGCTGGTCATAGCGTGACGGTCTATAACCGAACGACCTCAAAAGCGATGCAGTGGTGCGACACTTATCGTGGTGAGTTTGCTGAAACCCCTGCATTGGCAGCGAAAGAGGCAGATATTGTTCTGACCTGTGTAGGGAACGACCATGATCTTCGAGCGGTATACCTTGGTGAGAAGGGCGCTTTTCAATTGGCAAAACCAGGCACCATTTTTATTGACCATACTACGGCGTCAGCAGATGTTGCGAAAGAGCTCCACCAAGTAGCAATGGAAAAAGGTTTTGTGTTTATGGATGCCCCCGTCTCTGGTGGCCAATCAGGGGCTGAAAACGGTGTGTTAACCGTCATGATGGGCGGTGATGAAAGTACATTAGCCGTCGCAAAACCGATTTTAGATTGTTATGCGAAAGCGACAACCTTGTTGGGTCCGGTTGGAAACGGTCAACTTGCAAAGATGGTCAATCAGATTTTGATCGCTGGAGTCTTGTCTGGGTTGTCCGAAGGCATTCGTTTTGCGCAAAAAGCAGGTCTTGATGTCGCAACGCTTGTTGATACCTTAAAGCATGGGGCCGCTGGGTCTTGGCAATTAGAAAATCGTGGTGAAACCATGGCCAAAAACGAATTTGATTTTGGTTTTGCCATCGAATGGATGCATAAAGATTTGAGTTTGTGCCTCGCTCAGGCACAAACAATGGGATTAAATATCCCATTAACCCAATCAGTCGATCAAGATTACCAAGGGCTAATGGCCGAAGGGCGTAGTCGGCAAGATACATCGGTATTGATTAAGGCGTTAGACAAAAAAGCCTAACGTGACGCCATTATTACAGTATGAAAAGCCAATAGTATATTGAAACTATTGGCTTTTTTTATCCTTTCTAATCGTTTCTTTATTGCGTTGTGATCGGGATTTTTTGCACCACTTTTGAGTGAAATTTTTCTTCATATTCATTCCATATTCATTACACGTATGAGGCATCTCGTTATTTCGATTGGTCATTGTGTAAACCTTGAGTAATCTTGACCTACGTTATTTTTCTGCAGACCGTTCAGTGGTTAGTAGAAAATAGCTAAAGGGGGCTCAAGGACGAGACAAACACCTCATTTAGGCAGGAGCCTAAATGAGGTTGTTTTATGTAGGTTCTTTCTCTCCAACTTTCTGAAAGGCGTCTATAGTTACCCTGTACCAAATCATAAAAGTAACGATTACCTTGATTCTACTTCCCACGTGTTCCACACGATCATAATTATGCTAATGGAGAATGAAAATGAAAAAAGGGTTAGCAGCATTACCGCTTGCTATGCTGGCAGCGGGAGCGATGATGGCTTCTACAGCACAAGCGACAAGCACCTTGGTTTATTGTTCTGAAGGTAGTCCAGAAGGTTTTAACCCTTCTCTCTATTATTCTGGAACAACATTTGATGCGTCTTCCCAAGCGATTTTTAACCGTTTGATGGAATTCAAATATGGCACGACCGAAGTCGTTCCCAGTTTGGCGACGAGCTATGACGTGTCTAAAGATGGTTTAGTATACACTTTCCATTTACGCCATGGCGTGAAATTTCAAACGACAAAAGATTTTACACCCACTCGCGATTTTAATGCGGACGATGTATTGTTCTCATTTAACCGCCAGCGTCTTGCGAGCAACCCATACCATAATGTAGGTGGCGGTTCTTACGGTTACTTTGATGATATGGGGATGGATAAACTGATCAAAAACATTGTGAAAGTCAATGACTACACAGTGAAGTTTGTCTTGAATCACCCAGAAGCGCCGTTTGTTGCGAACTTAGCAATGGATTTCGCGTCCATTTTCTCTAAACAGCAAGCTGATCAATACCTAAAAGCGGGCACTCCAGATAAGCTAGATGAAGATCCATCAGGCACAGGGCCTTTTGAAAAAGTACAGTATCAAAAAGATTCTTTAATTCGTTATGTTGCCTTTAAAGATTACTGGAAAGGCAAGCCTAAAATTGATCGTCTTGTTTTCTCTATCACCCCAGATGCCTCTGTTCGCTATGCGAAGTTAAAAGCGGGTGAGTGTGACATAATGCCTTATCCAAACCCTGCCGATCTTAAGCAGATGGCAAAAGATCCAAATATTAAATTGCTAAGCCAAGCGGGTTTGAATGTGGGTTATCTAACGTTTAACGTTAAGAAAAAACCCTTTGGCGATGTGAAAGTACGTCAGGCATTGAACTATGCGACTGACAAAAAAGCCATTATTGATGCCGTGTTCCAAGGGGCCGGTACAGTTGCCAAAAACCCAATCCCACCAACTATGTGGTCTTATAATAACAGCATTAAGGATTATCCATATGATCCTGCGAAAGCCAAAGAGTTATTAAAAGAAGCGGGTTATCCAAATGGCTTTAGCACCACAATTTGGGCCATGCCTGTGCAACGTCCATATAACCCAAATGCGCGTCGTATGGCTGAGATTATCCAAGAAGACTGGGCAAAAGTGGGTGTGAAAGCGGAGATCGTGACGTACGAATGGGGTGAGTATTTGAAACGCGCCAAAGCGGGCGAAGCGGATACCCTACTTATTGGTTGGACGGGCGATAATGGTGACCCAGATAACTTCCTATACACTTTGCTAAGCTGTGATGCTGTGGGTGGCGGTAACTATTCTGAATGGTGTGATAAGAGCTTCGATAATCTATTAATCAAGGCGAAACGCACATCAAATATTGCAGAACGCACTAAGTACTACAAGGAAGCGCAAGTGATCTTCCATAAACAGGTACCTTTTATGCCGATTGCTAACTCGACCGTTTATGAGCCAATTCGCAAAGTTGTAAAGAACTACAAAATCAATCCATTAGGCACACATGACTTCGAGTACGTCAGTAAAGAAAATTAGTCCTAATTGGATCTAGCAAAGGATGTTTGCTTGCCGGGACGCAAGCAAACATCCCACTGACCGAGCATTGCTCGATCTAGTCAAATAGCCAGAGAGCCATTTCTTTATGTTCCAGTTTATTTTTCGCCGATTAAGCCTTGTCATTCCGACGTTTCTTGGTATTACCTTGTTAACCTTTGCTTTGATTCATATGATTCCTGGGGATCCGATTGAAGTCATGGCGGGTGAGCACGGCGTATCCGCTGCACGTCATGCTGAGTTGGCTGCTCAGCTGGGTCTTGATAAGCCGCTTTACGTGCAATATTTCGACTATGTTGTCGGTATTTTACACGGCCATTTAGGGTATTCACTGGTGACTCATGATTCGGTCATGCATGAGTTTTTAACCCTATTTCCTGCCACTGTTGAGTTATCTGTTTGTGCCGCCATTTTCGCTATCTTCGTTGGATTACCTGCTGGTATTTTTGCGGCTGTTAAGCGTGGAACCATTTTTGATCACACTGTTATGACGATGTCGTTGACAGGGTATTCCATGCCGATTTTTTGGTGGGCGTTATTATTAATGCTGGTTTTCTCTGTGACATTAGGATGGACCCCCGTCTCCGGTCGGATTGATGTGGTGTACTGGATTGATAATGTCACAGGCTTTATGTTGATTGATTCTTGGCTGTCGGGTGAAAAAGGGGCGTTTATTTCGGCTGTTTCTCATCTTATTTTGCCAAGCATTGTTTTGGGCACCATTCCGATGGCGGTCATTGCCCGTATGACTCGCTCGTCCATGCTGGAAGTATTAAGTGAAGACTATATTCGAACGGCCCGAGCCAAAGGGATCGCCCCTTGGCGAGTGATTATTATTCATGCATTACGCAATGCGTTGATTCCGGTGATTACGGTGATTGGTTTACAAGTTGGCACCTTGTTGTCGGGGGCGATTCTGACGGAAACCGTCTTTGCTTGGCCGGGCATCGGTAAATGGTTGATCGAAGCCATCAGCCGGCGTGATTATCCAGTGGTGCAAGGTGGTATTCTGATTGTCGCCACCATTATCATCATCGTAAACCTGTTGGTTGATGTCGCTTATGGCATTGTTAACCCACGTATTCGACATAGCCGATAAGGAGGCGCTTTTATGACGATTCAATCAAAAGCGCAATCTGCGCAACCCAACTCAGAGACGCCAATGGCCGTGAATATGGCACCAGCGCCAAGAACCCCTTTGCGTGAGTTTTGGCACTATTTTAGTAGTAATAAAGGGGCGGTAGCTGGCTTAGCCTTTATTATCCTGATTTGTTTTTTAGCGGTATTTGCCAATGTGATCGCTCCCCATTCGCCGTCGGATCAGGTCCGTGATGCGTTTTTATTGCCTCCGGCTTGGTTGGATGGTGGTAATTGGTCTTATATTTTAGGGACAGACGATGTAGGGCGGGATATTTTATCTCGTTTGATTTATGGCGCTCGTTTGTCATTGGCCGTTGGTGCGTTGGCGGTTACTTTATCGTTAGTGTTAGGTATTTTACTCGGCTTAGTAGCAGGGTATTTTAAAGGTGTGATTGATATAGTCATCATGCGTTTGGTCGATATCATGCTGGCCATGCCTAGTTTATTGCTCGCCATTGCGGTGGTCGCCATCCTTGGCCCCAGTATTTTTAATGCGGCTTTGGCCATCTCGATTGTCTCTTTGCCTAACTATGTTCGTTTGACCCGTGCGGCTACCTTGAGTGAAATGTCCCGCGATTATGTCACCTCATCACGTGTGATTGGGGCGAGCCCGTTGCGTCTGATGTTTATCTGTATTCTACCAAACTGCTTGGCTCCTTTGATTGTGCAAGCCACGATGGGCTTTTCCAGCGCGATTTTGGATTTGGCTGCATTGGGCTTTTTGGGGCTTGGTGCACAGCCACCCACACCAGAATGGGGATCTATGTTGGCGAATGCGTTGCAATTTGTACAACGTGCATGGTGGGTCGTCACCTTCCCAGGCTTGATGATACTGATCACCGTATTGGCCTTTAACCTTATGGGCGATGGCTTACGCGATGCCCTTGATCCCAAGTTGAAACAGTAGGAGGTTGTGATGTCACTGTTACAGCTGGACAATTTAAGTGTGACCTTTGGCAAATTCCGTGCCGTGGATAACATCAGTTATAAAGTCGAGGAAGGGGAAGTCCTAGGCATTGTTGGGGAATCTGGCTCAGGTAAGAGTGTGAGTTCATTGGCGATTATGGGGTTGATCGATTTCCCTGGCAAAGTTACCGCCGATCAGTTGTCGTTCGATGGTAAAGATCTACAAGCCATGCCAGAGAAGCAACGTCGTAAGCTGACTGGCTCGGACATTGCGATGATCTTCCAAGATCCAATGACCAGTTTGAATCCATGTTTTACCGTGGGTTACCAGATCATCGAAGCGCTCAAAACACACCAAGGTGGCAGTAAAAAAGAGCTAAAAAAACGGGCCGTTGAATTGCTAACTCAAGTGGGGATTCCCGCTCCAGAATCGCGTTTGGACAATTATCCTCATCAACTGTCTGGGGGAATGAGTCAACGGGTGATGATCGCTATGGCGATTGCTTGTAATCCTCGTTTGCTGGTGGCAGATGAACCCACCACAGCCCTAGACGTGACCATTCAGGCCCAGATTATTGATTTGCTAATAGAGTTGCAGCGCAAAAAGAAAATGGGCTTGGTATTGATTACCCATGACTTGGCGTTGGTGGCGGAGGTTGCTCATCGTGTTATCGTTATGTATGCAGGCCAAATCGTTGAGTCTGGTCCTGCTGCCGAGGTATTTAGCACGCCTAGGCACCCATATACGCAAGCGTTGTTAGCATCTTTACCTGAGTCCGCTTCAGGAAAAGCCCGACTAGATGCCTTGCCTGGTGTGGTACCAGGTCAATATGATCGTCCACAAGGGTGTTTGCTAAGCCCTCGTTGCCCTTATGCAACGGATCACTGTCGCAAAGAGGAACCTGAGAACCAAGGTTCACTGAATCGACAAGTGAAATGTCACACGCCACTCGATACACAAGGGAGACCTGCCGCATGAGTAAAACAAACGTTGCTGACAGTGCGCTAATTCTAAAAGCAGAGGGTCTGAAACAGCATTATCATGTAAAGCAAGGCATGTTTAAGCCTGAAGCCGTGGTGAAAGCGGTGGATGGGGTGAGCTTTAATCTGGAAAAAGGCAAAACGCTGGCCGTAGTAGGGGAATCTGGCTGTGGTAAATCGACCCTAGGTCGTATGCTGACCATGATAGAAACACCAACTGATGGTCAATTAGGTTATCTAGGACAGAACTTGCTGACGTTAAGCAAGAGCGCGCAGACTAAGTTACGTCAGAAAATTCAGATTATTTTTCAGAACCCCTATGGGTCGCTGAATCCGCGTAAGAAAATCGGTTCAATTCTCGAAGAACCTTTGGTGATTAATACAGACTTACCCAAAGCAGATCGTAAAGCCAAAGCCATTTCCATGATGGAAAAAGTGGGACTTAAAGCGGAGCATTATGATCGCTATCCCCATATGTTCTCCGGTGGTCAGCGTCAGCGTATTGCCATTGCTCGCGGTTTGATGCTGGATCCCCATGTCATTGTGGCTGATGAGCCGGTCTCTGCGCTGGACGTATCGGTGCAAGCACAAGTACTCAACTTAATGATGGACTTGCAAGAAGAGTTTGGGTTGAGCTATGTGTTCATTTCCCACGATCTATCGGTTGTAGAGCATATTGCAGACGATGTGATGGTGATGTATTTAGGAAAAGTGGTTGAGCAAGGCTCGTGTGAACAATTGTTCGACAACCCGAAACATCCTTATACCTTAGCTCTACTGTCTAGTACGCCACAGCTATCGCCTGAAAAGCGTCGCTTACGTATTAAGCTAGAAGGGGAGTTACCGTCACCATTGAATCCACCTTCTGGTTGTGCATTCCATGGGCGTTGCCGCTTTGCGAATGAACGTTGTAAAAGTGAAACACCCGTGTTGAAACTGGATAGCTACGACGAATCAGAACAAGGCCATTTAATTGCTTGCCATGCTGTAGAAGAAGACCGCATTAATCTGGCTGAAGAAGTGGCATAACACGATCACAAGTAGGCAAACAGGATATATATGACAAACGCCCGAAAGGGCGTTTTTTATATGGATGATCCTAAGTATTACCGTCCGATTATTGCAATTTGGATAGAGACCCTTATCATATCCGCTCTAACAACAAAGGGATGTGAGTATTCGCTGTGGATAACCAGCAATTCTCTTTACTGATATTTTAGACGAAGAAGTATCTTTTTATTTTAAAAAAAATAATACTAAAGATCATAAATTTAGCGCTTCAGGTATTTTTCTCTGGGGCGAAGATTTTGAAATTATAGAGCTAGGGGCTTATTTTAACCTTTCTAAAATCGAAACAGATAATAATGGCTGTTAAATTTAATAGTATAAGGATATAAATAGATGGAAAATAGTATAGACTATCAATTTTTAAGCAGTGTTGAAGGAGGGAGTCGCACAAATGGATATGTTCCTGTTGCTGGAAAAAGTAAAAGTGGGGTAACTATAGCAACTGGTTTTGACTTAGGACAAAGAAATGAAAACGATCTAAAAAAATTAAATCTAGATTTAATTTTAATTTCTAAATTGTCACTTTACTTGGGAGTAAAAGGCATAGAAGCTCAAAGGTTAATAAAGAAAAAACCACTGGTGATTAATATTAGTCAAGCAAAAGAAATTGATAAAGCAGTAAAGAAATCTCATATTGATCAATTAATTATGAAATATAATGCTGCATCTCCTCATATGTTTTTTTCAAAATTACCTCCACAGGCTCAAACGGTAATAGCATCCTTATCATTTCAGTACGGTGTTAACTTAAATATTTCAGCTCCGAATTTCTGGCATTCTGTCATTATTCAAGATTGGTCAAGTGCTACAAAAGAGCTTCAAGACTTTGGTGATATTTATCCTACCAGAAGAAATAAAGAAGCTAAGCTGTTGGAGGAAATTAAATGAAAATATCATTTCTGATTTTTTTATTGTCTTTAAGTGTTACTGGGTGCACAATAGTCAAAAAAAATAAAGAAGTTCCGTTAATATTAAATGCTCAATTATATCATTCGTATACTAATTTGGATAAAACCCTAGCATTGAAACGGACTCCTTTATTATTTAGTGGTGGGAGAGAAGTTGATGACTGTCGGACATATGATAAGTTGACTTTAGAAAAAAATATAGATGAGAGTCTTTATAACCAACAAATTAAAAGTGAGTATCTAGTGTGTGATGCTCTTGAAATTCTTTCAAAATCGACTTTAGAGTATCACAAAATAGATGATAATCCAAAATTCGGTAAAGAACTTCTATCAAGATTAGATCTTAGATCATTCCCATCTTCTCTTAATAGAAAAAGCAGGGGGAAATTTCATACACTAAAGATGTTATATCCAAATCAAGCTTCTAGTTCTAATAATATTATAGAGCTCCAGACTAAAAATTGGAACTTTTCACTAGAAATCGTTGCTGTTGCTTATGTGAATAATAATTCAGACCCAGATTTAATTGTTTGGGTGTCTGACGAATCTAAAACAGGGGATTATAAAGGGTACTCAACTATTGTTGTATATGATGTGAATAAACCAGGTTTATTGAAAGCGTCAATCTTCCCCAGCTATTTACATTAAAGTTGATTGAGTCAATTGATACGCTCCAAAAGGTAGCTAATTTAGCTTCCTTTTGGAGGGGGAGTTCGTTCGAAATACTGTGTAAAAGTCTTTATCCGAATGTATTATCCAAAAAAATTACTCTGGACGAAACTTTCGTTGCAGTCCTAGGATAAAGTTACGCAGGATTTGATCCTTGCATTCACGGTAGTGTTTGTTATCTGGCTTGCGAAAAAAAGCGCTTAGCTCGTGCTTGCTCATGTTGAATTCGGCTAATTGCATGATGTCTAAAATGTCTTCTGCTTTTAAGTTAAGGGCAATGCGTAGCTTCATAAAAATGGCATTATTGTTTAAACGCTTCTCTGGAATGGGTTGCTCTCCTTCGCGTTTACCGCGTTTTACGTTGATAAAGCCATTTAAAAAGGTAGCCAGCTCCTGATCCGCCATAGGCGTGTAACCTTCTTCACCTTCTTTTGTCATCCAAGCAATAATTTGATCGCGCGTGACGCTGCTGTCTGCTGCGGAAAATATTTCTTTCACATAAGCGTCTTTCAGAGAGAAGGTATAACGGAGGCGGCGTAAAATATCATTGTTTGTCAAAATAAAGTCCTAGTGTTAGGTAAGCGAGATATGGATACTGGGGGAATGAGATAGGGATATTTTAGCAGGTTTCGTCATACATCCCGATGTTTTTTATTAAAAATCTTAATAATTTGCAAACATCACGTAGGCATTGCATGGTGACAGTAAAATATTCATTTATTGAAAAATAGTTGTTGATTCTAGGTGAGACTAAAGACTTAATACGGGAATCTCTTATGTATGGAGGTTTCTTGTGAAAACATTTGAGCATTCAATGCCCATGGGGGCAGGCATTGAAAACACCAGCCCTTCTAAAGTCAGTAAAGTCGCGAGAGTAACTGAGTTTGATTATCTACGTGGGATAGCCATCATTTTGATTGTGCTAGGCCATTCTATTACCAATAGTAATCATGGTTTTCCCGTTTGGTTGGAAAATATACTGCGGGGTGGAACCGGGGTCTTTGTGTTCATTTCGGGCTTTTTCTTCCACCATGTTTTTTCTCAGAGCTTCAACTTCCAGAATTTTATGGGTAAAAAATGTCGCAATGTATTGGTGCCATTTTTGGCCGTATCGGCATTTGCCATTGTGGTCAATTTTTTTGGTTTCATGTGGATTGATGGCGTTTCTTTTAGTAAGGCGTTAGCGCTTTGCGGTAAGGTGTTGGAGCACGGCTATGTCCTGTTTCCTCACTGGTACATTCCTTTCATTATGGCCACCTTTTTGTGTTCTGGACTGCATTTTCGTTATTTGAAACTGTCGGTGTTTTCCCAATTATCGATTCTAATGATCTTCTCGGTGGTAGCTTTGGTGATTCAACGGCCAGAAGCGAATGTGAATGTCTTACAGTCGGTGGTGTATTTCACGCCTTTTTATTTAATGGGCATGTTGTATTCTCAGCACTTGGACTGGATGAAGCAGAACTATCGTTATTTTCTTATTGCTGCCTTAGTAGCAGTCTTGTTGACCATATGGCTTCAGTCCAGCGTTTTTTTCCACGTTGGGGATTACCATAAAAGGGCCTTTGAATGGCGTGGAATAGACTTGCAGTTTATTCAAAAAGTAGGGCTATGTATTTTACTGGTGGGGTTTTGCCGGCATTGGGTCAGTGAGCGCTTAGGAAAGCATTTAACCATGATTGCAGGGATCAGCTTTGCGATTTTCTTTTTGCATCCGCTGGTGGGAATGATGTGGGGAAACACAAAATACTTCCTGTTGCATTTTGGTTATATTCAGCCAAATACAACCCTTTGGTATAGTTTGGTGTCGTCAGTAGTACTGTTTGCCTTTCAGTTTTACGGTACTGTGTGGTTGATTCGTCACTTGAAACGACTCTTTGGTTCCAAGAGCCGTTTGCTTATTGGCGCTTAACTGCTGCTTAATCCTACTCCCTTGCCTGGAGCAAGGGAGTATTAATCTAAACGCAGCGTTTCTAGAATTTCTTTCCAGCTATAGACGCGTTGGAATCCTGTTGCATGCATATTATGAAAGGCATGAAATAACAGACCTTCTCCATCAAAAGTTGCTAAGTGTTTTGGGGTATCATCGATGAGGTAGTCTGCATTAATAATGCTTTTGTCTCCACAAAAGACATAATTAAGTTCATGAATAAAGGGAAAATGTTGTTTTAGCCATTCATACTTAGCTTGAAAAGACGTTGGGTATTCCATTGCGGCAGTGACAAAGAAGATATCATATTGCTCGGAGAGCGTTTTGATGGAGTCAATGGCATCATCAAAGACTACTAGGTCGCGAAAAAAATCAGGGTGATGAGGGTAGGATTTTACTGTCGCCACGTGCTCTTCTGGAATCACATGGTAAATGCGTTTGCCTGCGGTATCTTCTTTGGTAAGCTGAGCGCCAAACTGTTTGTTATACCATTCTATATGACGTAACAAGCTGTCACAGACCGTTTCGTCCATATCAATCGCTATACGTTTTCTCATACCTTACTCCGGTTCGTATTTTTACCCTACTACCTATTAACCTTACTACTAAAGGGTGGCTTTGCTTAATAAATTTTAAGCTTCTATTGTGACATAGAGAATAAACGCCCTGGGTTATTTTAGCGGTTTGCTTGTATCTTGCAGAAAGACTGATGGGTAACACTTAGCATCAAGTGATGTGTACTAATGACTGAGGTATTTATGACAGCCTACCAAATAATGGAAGGCTGTCATCTCAACAGGTTTTATTTAATGGTGTAAGAGCTGATTTCGTTAAGCACATTGTCAAAACGTTGTTTCGCCAGATTTGCTTCTTGGTCTGTATTGGTGACTATATTTAGAATATTTTGTGAGCGTTCATTAATGTTCTGAATATTTTTATTGATTTCCTCTGATACTTGAGATTGCTCTTCTGATGCCGTAGCAACTCGCTCGATGGTTTGTGTGATGTTTTCAATGGAAGCAAACAGCTCTTGCATCATATGGACATTATCCTCAATCACAGTTGAAGTGCCAGTTGCCATATTGGTACATTGTTCCATGGATTGTAAGGCGTCTTTTCCCGAGTCAACAAGGGCCTGTATCATGGTGCGAATCTCTTCTGTTGAGCCTTGAGTCCGCTGGGCTAGAGTCCTGACCTCGTCTGCAACAACAGCAAAACCTCGACCCTGTTCTCCTGCTCTGGCTGCTTCGATGGCGGCGTTTAATGCTAATAAGTTGGTTTGCTCGGCGATGGCTTCGATGGTTTGTAAAATGCTGCTAATTTGTTCAGTATGAGTCGTGACCGATTGTACGGCTTTGTAGCCGCCCTCTATCTCAAAGGATAGATTTGAAATGGAATCCAGAATGGTTTGCATTCGTTGCGATCCTTGCAGGCTTTGTTTTCGAATGTTTTCTGTATCGTCTGCGGCGGATTGCATATCTTGAGAGATTGTGCCACTGGTTTGTGACATTTGGTTGACGGCTGATGCCATTAGGTCGGTTTGGTGAAATTGATCTTTTGTCTCTTGCAGGGCGTTGCGAGAGAATTGGCTTAGCTCATCCATGCTGTTTTTGGATTCGATTGCCATGCCCATCATGGCGTCAAATGATCCTTTTAAATGGTCTAAATGCGCATTTAAATATTGGATAATTTCACCCAGTTCATCAGCGGATTTGTTTTCAATGCGACCAAGCAAGTTACGCTGAGTCGAAATGTTGGATAGGACTTGGCTAATTTGCTTGACGCGTCTGGTTAGGGAGCGCGTGAGAGCATAAGACAGCCAAAGAATCGGCAGAATCAGTATGGTAAAAACAATAACCAGCGCATTTCGATAGTAAATACTCTGTGTGGTAAGTGAGTTGCTCAGAGCATAGATTTGTGTACTGATTTTATCGGCGACGGCTTTTATTAAGCCAATTTTCGTGGTGGCCAAGTCAAACCAATTAGCAGGGCCATTAACGACAGTGACGTCTTTTTGTTTAAGAAAGTCACTGGTGACTTGATCCACTTTTTTCCATGCCTCGTTCTCGGTGGCCGTCTTTAGCATGGCTAATTGTTTCTCGGATGCCATGGCTTTGAAGTGCTCTAATTGGAGTGTTTCATTGTCAATGAAAGCGGCAATTTGTGATTGTCGTTTGGGGGTGGTGGTTTTAGCGGCAAATACACCATTTAACGCCCCGCGATATTGGCCTACTCGTTCTTTCATCCATAACAGGTTTAAGCGTGCCTCTAGCGTCTTGGCGATGTCTCTATTATTAATGTTTAAAATGGCATACTGAATCGCATCTAATGCGCTTTGATTGACTTTAGAATAAAAATTAAAGGCGTTATTGTCGGGCGCTAGGCTATCGACTTTTTGACGAATGGTGTTTTTATCCGTTAGAACGTTGAGTACATGATCCCGATAGCTATTCAGCTGAGCGGTGCTTAGCTCTTGGAAGGCGTCTGGCTGAACATCTCTCAAGGCGGCTTCAGCTTGGTCCGCTTTTAGGCGCTGAGCCATTAAAGCGTCTTTGCCTTTTTTGCCTTGGCTGCCTAAAAAACCGGCGCTTAAGCCTCGTTCCACTGCGAAATTATGGGCAACGTTATCTAATAAGGTAGAAAGTTTTACCATGTCTTCGGCGGTTCGCCCTTCATCGACTTGTTTGTTCAGGTCTATTACTAAAATGGCAACAACGAGAACGGCAAATAGAGAGGGGACGATACCGATAAAGGTAATGGCGCTGGATAGCTTTAGTTTAGAAAATGTAAACACCTTGTTATTACTCCCTGTGATCCTAAAAACAAGCTTAGTAAAGGTTGAATATTTTTTCACCTGTAATGTTGGAATTAATCAGGGGGGAAGCCATAAAAAAACATCCTAGCCATCCTATGTTTATAGGATGGCTAGGATGTTTTGAGTAATGAGGGCCTTGGGTGGTTAGTTTGCTTCGCTTCGGTGTGTTTTTCTAATTTTCAAAGCGATTTTCCCGTAGCCATACGGTTGCGTAAAGTAGTCCAGCTGTAGCAGCCAAACCAAGCCAGCATTGCACACTGGATAGCACATTCTGAATATGGTACCAGCCTGACACATTGAGCATATTCTGCTCTGTCCTCGGGTCACTCACATTGATGTAGGAGCCGATAATTTGAGAAATATGGTGACTTCCCAAGACGGTATACTCAATAAGTACTAATGCCAACAAGGGGAGGACAAGGTATAAAAAGGGCGTTTTCTTTGCGCTCGCGGAGACCAATAAAACCCAACCGATAAAAGGCAACATCCATATAGAAGTGGCAAGATAGCTGCCTAAAAATGACCAAGCTGTAGCGAGTACCGCTTGGGGCTGAAAGAGTAAGTCGGGATGATGTATGCTGCTAAAGAATGACCAGATTGTCATGAAGAGCAGATAAAACAGGTTGTAAGCCGATGCAGCTAGCCAGGCAATGGCCGGAATAATGAACGCCGCTATAAAGGCTTTCGTGAGAACATTCTGCCATTCGCTGACGGGCATGGATTTCCAAAACAAAATACTTTTGTCTTTGCGATCGGTAAATAGGCAAGACAGTAGGTAAATTAGGCCAATCAACCAAGCCAGATGATCAAATGCAATATAAGGTAGGGCTGGCAAAAGCGACATCGCCGGGTTTTGTTCTAACATGGTCGCAGGATTTTGCGTTGTCATGTCGGTAATGTTTGAAAGACCGTTTATACCTTTGTGGTAGATAAAGGATTGTTGCTGACCATCGGAAGAAAATGAGTAGAACGACATCATGCCGTCGTGTTGCGAGATAAACTGGCCACCTTGGACAACATCGCGTCCAGCCAGTCCCGCAAGAATGGTTAGTACGACAAAAATAGTCAAGACCACTAAAGGTGTTGTGATCAGTGCGCCTTTGTGTTCCCACAATTCGCGTTTAATTTGTATTAGATAGCGGTTCACTGTCCTGCCTCCTTCCATTGCATGTTAGATACCGTGCTTTCGTCATGGCGTCTCTCGTTGGCTGAACTGACTTTTGCCACGAACAGGTCGGCAATAGACGGCGTGTGGAGTTTACCAAAAGCGGCGAGTGTTTCAGGATCAACGCCTTCGAATAATAAACTGGCCCCACCAAGGCGAGTTTCTTCGTAAATAGGTTGAAACCCTGCCTCCAAGACCTGATGTCGGCCCTCTGTCGAAACGGAGAGTTGGCAGAATCGCTGGCTAATGTCGTCCATTGAGCTGTCGAGTACCAAATGTCCACGGTCAATAAACAACACATCCGTTAACAGGTTTTCGACTTCTTCTACTTGGTGGGTGGTGATTAAAATGGTCTTTTGTTCGTCAAAATAATCTTCCAATAGACTGGAGTAGAATTGTTTTCGGTACATAATATCGAGCCCTAATGTGGGTTCGTCCAATACCAATAGTTTGCTATCGATCGCCATAACGAGAGCCAAGTGCAGTTGGGTGACCATGCCTTTGGATAAGGCTTTAATGCGACTTTTTGGGTTGATTGTGGTTTTTGCCAGAAACGCTTGAGCTTTTTCTCGGTTGAACCTTGGATGCACTCCTGCTACATAATCGATTGCTTGGTGTACTTTAAGCCATGAAGGTAAAATGGCGGTGTCAGCGATAAAGCTCACCTGCTCCAATAATTTTGTGCGCTCTTTCATTGGTTTAAGACCCAAGACACTTAGCCCACCGTCTAGTGTGCTCAACCCTAAAATGCCTTTTAACAGGCTGGTCTTGCCAGCCCCATTGGGACCAATTAAACCGACAATTCGCCCAGGCAAGACGCGAAAGCTCACATCGTTTAAGGCTTTGAAGTCGCCATATTGTTTGTGTAAACCTTGTGCCTCGATGATCGCGGCATGGTTTGTTGTTGTCTTCATAATCATACCTATTCGCTGTCTTTTTGTAGACGAAGTTGATCTACCGTGATGTCGTTTAAGGGAGGTGTTTCCAGTGATAACTGCTCAATTAATTCGTTGGTGCTAATATCTAATAGAGTTAAACGTTGTTTTAATTTGGGGATTTCTGACTGAAAGAAGAGTGCTCTTTCTGCGTGTAAAATTCGCGCACGGGCACCTCCAAGAATAAACATGCCCATACCGCGTCGTTTTTCGACGAGTTTTTCTTCAACCAGTGACTGATAGGCTTTTGATACCGTTAAGTGGTTGATTTGATAGCTGGTGGATACCGCCCGAACAGAGGGTAGTGCTTCGCCTTCACGTAACTCTCCTGCAAGTATCAAGCTCACCATGCGATCACGCACTTGGCGATAAATGGGTTGTTCGTCGTTCCATTGCTCTTGCATAGGGGCTCTCTTCTGTATGGTTTCGCGATGGGTAAGTCGCGTTTTAATAAACCAGTTAAATATAGTGTTATATATAACTATAACACTATATTAAATTTTAACAATACTAATAGGCGAGTGGTTCTTATTGGCTTGCCATACCAATTAGAGGCTGTTAGATGAGTAGTCGTCGTTTGACTGGTGTCGATTTCACAATGGCTGTATTGGTATCGGCTAACTCAGAGACTTGGTCAAGAATGGGATCTAATTGACTAATGTCTTTTAAATACAGACGAGCGATATAACAATCATCCCCAGTCACCTTGTCGCATTCAACAAATTCAGGAATGGATTGGATCATGGCTTCTAGAGCTTTGAGTTTGCCTGGAAGTTGGCGCATTCGTACAATTGCCATTAAGCTATAGCCTAAAACCACAGGGTTCACTTCCACTCGATAGCCAGAGATGACACCACTTTCTTCCAGTCGTTTTAATCGTTCGTTGACACTGGGCGCGGTCATACCCACTGCCCGTGCAAGTTCTGTAACAGGGGTTCTCGCATTCGTATAAAGTTGTTCAATCAGCTTGCTATCAATACCATCCAAGATGGTTTTTTCTTTTTTAAGGTTATTTCGCATTTTTCCCTCTAATAAGTATGGCTATGTTGTTGATTTGTCTTTTTATAAGTCTGCCAAGGTGGCTTCCTTCATTTTATTCTATTCACCATAAACCAGTTCCCTTAAAAAGAGAATGCATTCAGTGTTCTACCGTGAGGGGCAATAACCGAGGTCTATTATGAAACATTCAAATCATACGATAAGCAGTTTAGAGCTGACTTTTGCCATGATACTGTCTGGCACCATTGGTTATTTTGTGATTAGTTCGGGACAGGTATTTTGGAATGTGGTGTTTTTTCGTTGTGTGATTGGTGCAATGGTTTTAGGCGGATATGCCTATTTTTCAGGCTTGATTCGTGCCGAGTTTTTCCAGCCCAGGGTACTGTTATTGATTGTGTTAGGCGGTATTACCTTAGTAGGAAACTGGGTATTGCTATTTGCTTCGTTCAATTATATTCCGTTTTCTATTGCGACCGTTGCCTACCATATGCAACCTTTGTTTTTGGTGTTAGCGAGCACATTAATCACCCGAGAAAAGCCGTCAATCTCCCTACTTGTTTGGCTAGCTTTAGCATTTGTCGGCTTAGTGTTAATCGTAGAACTTAATCCTCATGAGTTACATGAGCTTTTTATCGGCGACTTAAATCGAACCGATTCTTCTGCGTTATTCGGTTTATTGCTCGCCTTGGGTGCTGCATTACTTTATACCGCGACGACACTCATTACAAAAAAAGTCAGTCAAGTGCCTTCCACTTTTGTGGCATTGGTACAGGTGATCGTTGGTATTCTCATGCTCTTGCCTTTTGCTGACTTCGACAACTTACCAACGCAAACTAGTCAGTGGTTAGATTTATTGACTCTTGGGGCGATACTAACAGGGTTTATGTACATCATCATGTACGACAGCTTTCAAAAATTGCCGACTAGCCTGATTGCTTTGCTGTCGTTTATTTATCCGATTACGGCATTGTTTGTCGACCATTTTGCGTTTTCGACACATATCAGTGTAACGCAAATACTGGGGGTCATCATGATTTTGATTGCAGTCAGTGCCGTGAAGTTTCATTGGAGGTTGCCGTTGAGCGTCTCTAAGAAAAGTATGAAGGAGAAGAAGTTATGAGACAGATAAAGGAAGTATTCGAAGATCAAGCCGAGGTGATCGCCTATATCATTCGTGAGGCGAATCGACCTGTTGCTAAACGTTTTGCAATAAACCAAGACAACTGCCCAAAGCATCCCTCTTTTTGCGAGGGCAGTTGGGTCGAGCAGGATTTTAAACGAGGTGAGCGCTATTTTGTCTGCATTGACAATCAACAGCCAGTTGCTTGTGTGGCGTATGACATTCCCACTCAGACCAATCGCGTTCGTAAAGCCTACTTGAACCGATTGTCAGTGTTACCTGAGTGGCAACACAAAGGCATCGGGGCGCAACTTGTCGAGCGCATTATCGAGCAGGCGAGAGCTGATGAGCTTGAGTTGATCAGCATTGGCGTGATTGGCAAACACTCAGAGTTACAAGATTGGTATGAACAGTTTGGCTTTGTAAAAGGCGAAACTAAACAGTTCGATCACCTGCCTTTTTCTGTTACTTATATGGCATGTTATCTTGCTTCATTGCTAGATAAATAGGGAGCTTTGCACTATGGCAAAAATTATACTAAGTGGACACATAGAAGTGCCAACAGAAGACTTAGACGCGGTATTAGCTGAGTTGCCAAATCATATTGCCCTGACACGTCAAGAAGCAGGTTGTCTTACTTTTACTATAGAAAGAGACGCAAAAAATTCACAGCACTTTGATGTGTATGAAGCGTTCACCGATAAAGCTGCATTTGAAAAACATCAAACGCGTGTCAAGGCTTCTCGTTGGGGAGAAGTGACCAAAAATGTAGAAAGGTTTTATACCGTTACGGGTGATTAAAAACCGTTTTTTGTCCAATCAAAATCCATTTGACGCGCGGTTTTTTCGGCGAGCTCAAGGCTATGAAACTGACTGACTAAGTGTAAACTCATGTCTATGCCTGCCGAAATCCCTGCCGAGGTAATGATATGGCCTTCTTCTACCCAGCGAACCCCTTCAATCACATTCAATTTGGGAAACTGCGCTTTTAAATCGGCGATGTCTTCCCTGTGTGTTGTCACTTTTTGCGTTGTTATCACGTGGGCTTTGGCGAGTAAAAATGCGCCTGTGCAGACTGAGGCAACGAAATCAGCCTTGTGCGCTTGTTGATAAATCCAGTTAGTGACTCTAGGTTTATGGATCTCTTGGGTATGATCGCCACCGACAACGATGAGAACATCAATTGCTGGATGATTATGAAAGCCATAGTGTGGAATCACCTTATAACCCGCTCTGGCGACGACCATTTCGCCAGATTCACCAATTAAAAAAGCATTAAATGGTTCATCGTTTGGGCAAACACGTGACGCTGTTGAGAATACTTCAAACGGACCTGAAAAATCGAGCACTTCTGCTTTGTCGTAAAGGTAGATACCGATGTTCATAAGCTGTATTCCACTTTAGGGTAGGTCTCAGAGTAATAACCTTTTTTCGTCTCCACGACAAGCGTGATCAATTCGGATTAATTTAGCTTACCCGAAAATATAAAACCCCCAATAAATAGAATTTATTGGGGGTTTTATGGGCATTTTAATTTTTAATCCGTACCAAACAAATCACGTGTATAGACTTTATCGACTACATCTCGGAGGTCTTCTGTCATGCGATTTGCCATAATGACATTGGAACGGGCTTTGAAGTCCTCAAAGTCGCGGCAGACTTCTGATTTAAAGAAGGTGTCTTCTTCTAGTTCAGGCTCATATAAGATGACTTCGATGCCTTTGGCTTTTAGGCGCTTCATAACCCCTTGAATCGCGGAAGCTCGGAAGTTATCGGAACCTGTTTTCATCACTAGGCGATAGATACCTACCACATCAGGATTACGTTTAAGAATCGATTCGGCGATGAAATCCTTGCGCGTCGTGTTGGAGTCGACAATGGCACGAATCAAGTTGTTTGGTACATCGTTGTAGTTTGCCAACAGTTGTTTGGTATCTTTTGGCAGACAGTAACCACCGTAGCCAAAGGACGGGTTGTTGTAATGGCTACCAATGCGTGGGTCTAGTCCGACACCTTCTATTACTTGTTTGCTATTGAGGCCAAATGATTCACAGTAGGAGTCCAACTCGTTGAAGTAAGCTACGCGCATGGCCAGATAAGTGTTGGAAAAAAGCTTCACGGCTTCGGCTTCAGTTGAATCCGTAAATAAGGTCGGAATGTCTTGTTTAATGGCCCCTTCTTGTAGCAAGCGGGCGAAGAGCTCAGCGCGTTCAGAATGCTCACCGACAATAATACGTGATGGGTTTAAGTTATCGTAAAGAGCACGGCCTTCTCGTAAAAATTCGGGAGAAAACAAAATGTTATCAATATTGTATTTCTCTTTGACACTATTGATGTAGCCTACTGGGATGGTCGATTTAATGATCATCGTGGCGTTTTTATTAATGGCTAACACGTCTTCAATCACACTTTCAACGGAGCTGGTATTGAAATAGTTGGTGACGGGATCATAGTCTGTTGGCGTGGCGATGATGACAAAATCTGCGTCACGGTAAGCAAGGTTTTTATCCATTGTTGCGGTGAAATCGAGTGCTTTTGTAGTGAGAAAATCTTCGATTTCCGTGTCGCTGATAGGGGATTGACCTTGATTCAGCATTTCCACTCGACTAGGAACAATATCGACAGCAATGACTTTGTTGCGCTGAGCCAATAACATGGAAATAGACAGGCCAACATAGCCTGTACCAGCGACCGCAATATGGTATTTTTTAGTGTTCAAGGTATGTCCCTTAGTCTAAGTATTCTGTTTGATAGGTGATGGGTACAGTGTTAGACGTTGATGCATTCTCGTCTAGTGTTGCCCATGTTGTTAGTGTTTCCAAGATTATAAAAGGCTTGGTACCAATCCACAAATGCTTGCATGCCATGTTCAATAGTCGTTTTGGGCATAAAACCTGTGGCTTGTGTCAGTTCATCAATATCGGCATAGGTGATGGGGGCATCGCCAGCTTGCATGGGCAATAAATTTTCCTTCGCTTTTTTACCACAAGCCTTTTCTATTGCGCTGATAAAACGCCGCAGTGTAATGGGATTGTGATTCCCTATATTAAACAACTTGTAGGGAGCTTGTGCTTTAGTCTCTGTGTTTTCCATGGGTTGCGGGATAGTGTCGACCACGCGAACGATTCCATCAACAATATCGTCGATGTAGGTAAAGTCACGTTGCATGTCACCGTGGTTGTAGACATCGATAGGCGTGCCGTTCAAGATGGCCTTGACGAACTTGTAGGCGGCCATATCAGGACGCCCCCAAGGGCCATAGACAGTAAAAAACCGCAGTCCAGTGGTCGGAATATTATATAGGTGGCTATAAGAGTGGGCCATTAATTCATTGGACTTTTTGGTCGCTGCGTAAAGACTGATGGGGTAGTCCACTCTGTCCTTGGTGTTAAAAGGCTGTTTGGTATTCATGCCATAAACGGAACTTGAGGAGGCATAAACAAGGTGTTTAACCTCGTTATGTCGACACCCCTCTAAGATATTAGCAAACCCCAATAGATTAGAGTCAATATAGGCTTGAGGGTTCTCGATAGAGAAGCGGACACCCGCTTGTGCAGCAAGATTGATGACCACATCGAATTTTTCTTTTGAAAACAGTGCGGACATACTGTCTTTATCTGCGATATCCATACGAATAAAACGTAGAGGGTTTTTCAGTTTTTGGGCAGTTTGAAAATCATTAATGTCTTTCAAGCGTGCTTGCTTTAGTGTTGGATCGTAGTAATCATTAAGGTTATCAATACCAATGACCTCATCTCCTTTTAATAGAAGAGATTTAATTAACCCATGTCCAATGAAGCCTGCGGCTCCCGTCACTAAAGTTTTCACACACACTCTCTTTATTTTGTTAACAAAATACGCTGATAAACATAAAAAAGACAATATAAGGACAAAGAAAATTTTACAAAAAATTAGGGCAAAATAGGGTGTAAGCAAGTAGGAAAGAATAGGTATTTTTAGGCCACCCCAGAGCGATGAATGGGATGGCATTATTGTGTAGACGGAATCTATTTATATATTAGAGAGTATTTTTAGTGTGTTTAAAAAAGCGTTTACTGAATCAATCGAAGCAGATTCATGCATAGTGTGATATCCCGTCGTGGGTATTTGGATGGTCGTACCATCCACCAATCCGTTTGACGCTGAGATAATGCGTCCTAACTCGGTACTGCCGAGTGAGGAAGGTGGTTGTCCTAAGGCGGCGCGTTTAATATTTTCTGCTTCCACATAACGATTTTTGTAGAGATAGCTTATATGGTGCTGTTGGCAAAGGGCTTCCAGTGCTTGCGTGCTGTCTTTGTTAAATGAGGCGTTTGCGTCTTTTTCCCGTAGCACCAAAAGCTGTTCATTAGCCGCTTGGGTATCTGGAAAAGGGCTGGTATCAACCACAAATAAACGGTTAGTTGAGCCACCAAAGCGGCGAAACCATTCTAGGAGATAACGCCAACTTTTGCCGGCTTCTTCTTGGGCGGTAAAAAAGGTGGTGCCTTTAAAGCCGTGGGCAAATAAATGGACCAGTGCTGCGGCAGAGATGACATTATCCAGTTGTCCTTCTAAGCGTTGGTCTTTTATGGTGAGTTGATCTTTAAAGGCAATAGGGGTACCGGCTACTACCCCTTCAAGGCCATCGACTTCAAAAATCAGGTTGTTACGAAACTCACACACGTATGAGTGATTTATGATGCCTTTGCCTCGGTAAACACCTGACCAAGGTTCATAGGCGTAGATTTCTTCATGGTGGAAGCGCTCGGTCACCTTAGTCATTAATTCTTCCGATACAGAATTATTCAGCAAGTCTGTTTTATTGGCAGAAACAAAGGCCGCGTATTGAAACTCATTTGGTCCGGTGCATACCAGACCGTGGCGATCAATATGCGCAGAGAACATGGTACTCATGGGGTCACTGCCTTGGGCCACTAATAATCCCTCATACCAAGTGACTTTGGCCCCCCGTTCTTCCAGCTCTCGTTGTAATACGCGAAAGAACGAGTGCTCAGCACCAACAACGCTTGGCTGTCGAATGAGTAATTTAAGTAAGTCGATAAAATCGTTATCCAGCTCGCTGTTGTTGTTTTGCATCAGGCCATCTCTAGTGGGTAGGGGGAAATATTATCATAGGGCTTTTTCGTGGATTTTATAGCAGAAAATACCCTTTTTTAGGTTTTTATCGATGTAAAAGTAGCCATGATAAAATAGAAAAACGCTGTTAGAATGTAACTAGGAAAATTTTGTACAATGTTTTTGCATACTATCTGCAATTAAGGAATGCGTGTAGACGCCATCTTTCTTAATGTATTTTTCGTTTGGCTCCTTAGATAAGGATAATAATCGTGCGTTCGAAGCATTTGATAGTGATTTTGGGTGTTCTGTTTTTGTCAGGTTGTGCCAGTTGGTTTACGTCTCCGACCGATAGCAAAGGTGTTACGTCTTTTTATGTAAAAAGTCTTCATGTTAATTTAAAAGAAGGGGATTGGGGTAAGCCAAACAATAGAGCCTTTTCATCAGAAGAGACTTTAAGTAAAGATTTTGCCTACTCAATTCAAAAGAGCTTAGTAGAACATGATGTGTATGCAGTGAAACCTGATAAACACAGTGCTGCATTAGTTATCACAATTGATTACACCCGTCGCTATAAATATGGTGGTGAGGCACTCAGTCGACCATTGGTCTCGCATATTATTCAGGTGTATCAACATGGGCAATTGATTGCGACCTTAAAGCGTTCTAATTATTCGCCCATTAATGGTTTTTTTAGTGCCATTGTTATTAACTTTATGCAGGCAATACACTTATGGGATAAGAGTGACGAACACATCGACGCCGATAACATCAGCGCCTCTATGATTGATCAGCTTGTTGATAAATTTGATCTGTAATCGTCATCAATGACGAATGACTTCCTTGTCAGGTTGCTTACTTTCTAGGGCGTTTTCTAGCGCTCCCTTAGAAACTTTGTGCAATGCGTAATGCGATAGAGGTGCCTTGTGTACGGTTTCTTGAGTGATACTCTTTATAAACATGGAACCAAAGGGCAGGCAGTCCTGGTTTGAAGTAAGCAATAGCTGGGCCCACTGCAATAGTTTGTGCTCTGTTACCATCTGCCGGCACATTGGGTCCTTTATCATCGGTTAGCTGTTTGTAGTAGTAACCACCTAAACCAACGGTCCAAGCATCCATGATTTTCCCAATGCCAAATTCATGACGATATTCAATACCACTGGTGTAGTCTGTGTCTTTGTTTTTAGTATTGAAATCTAACTGGAAGCTAGATGAGAGTTCGATTTTATTGCTGGTGATGTAAGTGACGCCCAAGGCTGGGGAGTATGTCCAATGGTTCATACCGGCATTAATGGCCGCATTTTTATCAAAATGGCCTGTAGGTGCCTGTATTTGCAGTTGTGCATTCACTCCAAAGTTAGGGGCAATGTCCCACTGAATGATAATAGGTGCGACTTGCAGGTCTCCTAGTGTTTGTTGTGAGCCATGTACTTTACCGCCAGGAGGGGTCGTTAGGTCAAGGTTCATATCCAGATAGGGAATAACGGCGCTATAGCCGAAGTCCCCACCTAAAATTTTGTAGTTAGTACGTTTAATGTAGGCTAATGAGATACTCAGAACATCCAATGAAAACTTTGGTAGGGTGCTTTTGCCACTGTTGTTTCGTGTTGAATCGGCTGAGTAAGGTGCAATACGTAAGGAGAAACTTCCGATTGGCGTAACGGGTGGCATAAAGCCCGTCCCAAAATCGAAAACACCAGCCGCAGTGGTGGGTGACCCAAACTCAGTTGCTTGGCTTTGGGCTGCAAAAGAGGCAATCAAAACACTGCTTGCTGCAATCATAAAACGTTTTGTGTGTGTCATTAGTACGTTCCTTAGTTTTAGTTATGTCACTAAACAGTACTACTAACAAACTTTTTTCATTATCCGATATTGGTAAAGTTTTACACTTTTTTTGCTATGTTTTTTCAACTTGGAATGTATGCAACAACCTTATTTCTGTCATGTCTCTATGTTAGATAGGCCCCAGCATTATTGTCATCTGGGTTTAGAAAAAGAAAGGGTGGACAAGTGGATAGAATTATTCGGGATTTATTCATACCGTCGATCTTGAGGGTCTTGCTTAAATACAATGGCTTTGTTTTTGCCTGTTAATTGCTGGATTTGTATTGGCTTGCCTTCCTCATCTAGGGTGACTAAACCAATTCCGGCATGATTGAGTAATCGTTCTCCACGAGAGGCGTTATCCGGTTTGCGTGGCGATATCCACATGCCTCGACGTTTGGTAAATATATTAAGAGGTGACCAAGGGGCGTAGAGCCAGCGATTGAGTCGATCAAACCAATCTAATAAGCGTTTTGGAAATTCATTTCGAAGTCCGCTACTTGTGATTTGCCAAATATGAGGACTGCTTTGAAGGCCTTTCACTTCGATGTCATAGACAAAAGAGTAATGGACATCCCCCGATAGAATCACAAAATGATGCGGTGTTTTTGGATGTCGAAATAGGTTCATTAAGGTGTGAGCCGAGCCAGAATGTGCCATCCAGTTCTCGGCGTCCACTACCAAAGGTTTGCCTAAAAAAGTAAAGATTCTTTGTACCGTTTCAATTAACTTGACTCCAAAAATAGGGGCAGGTGACACCATAATGACGGCTTTATGATCAATCAACGTTTGTTGTAAATCGGTTAGGTTTTGCCAATCCATGAGCCCTGACGGCCGCTGCGGATGACGCTCAGAGCGCCAGCGGTGGGTGCGAGTGTCTAACACGATTAGCGGGGGATAAGTCGGCCATTCGTAATGCCATTGCTCAAATGTTAATAGCTGGTCAATCAAGGCATCGTGCTGTTGGCTGCCAATGGATTGTAAGGTCTGATCAAGCTGTGAGAGCATTGCATCATCGAACTGCTCTGGTGCGTTCCCCCATCCTTGGCATAATAAATAGGCCGTGAGTGCATTACCGATAATGCGCTTTGATAAAGGGTGACCATAAGCACTATGTTCCCATGCGGCAGTCATATTCCAATCATCCGTCACATCATGATCATCAAAAATCATGGCGGTAGGTAAATGGGCTAAAGCTCTTCGGACGTGTTTGAGCGGTTGTTTAAATGCCTCAATGGCCTGTTTTTCCTTCTCATAACGCATACGCTTTGCGTTATCTTGGATGACATTTGGGCAGGTTAAGTCGATATTAGCCCAACAAGCAGGCGACCAGACAAGTAGATACATTGCCAGTACCTCACTGAGTGTAATGAGGTGGTTTTGCGCCGTGCTACTGGTAAAAATAGGTTTTTTGACACCGCCAAAGAACTGTTTATGTAGCTCCTTGGTTTCTTGCCTTTGAGGTAGGATGCGGTCTCGCTCATAGTAGTGGGGCGCTGAACTATGTAAGCTCTGATGCTTGTCTAATACGGTGTCGTCTATGTCTTCGTCGGCCAACCCTAATTGTTGAATCACTTGATGAATGGCATTTAGCATGGGACCTGCCACATCGTCAGCGTAGATTTGATCCCCTGTTAGTAATAACACGGCGGGCCACTCTTTTACGGGCGTTCTCTCTAATAGACTGTCTACCAGTGCAAGCCCATCGGTATTGCTTTCTTCAGGTGACTCGTCTTGGCGACAATAATGGGGCTTACGACAAGAGCCGTGCAGTAATTGCTTGATGTGTTTCTGGATAATGAATCCTGGTGTCGTGTATCCCGGGTAGCAGAGATCCGTAGCCCAAGATTGAATAGGATGCTCTTGCTTTGAAACGGTGTCGATCAACATGATGTCATAACCAATCCATTCTGCGATTGGTAAGGCTGACTCAGGAACGGCATGAATCAGCTGAAAGTAGAGTTTATCGCCTGATTTGATTTGACGATGATTTACGGTGAGCACAGGCGAGGCGTCTAGTACATCGCAATGAAGCGAAAGCGTCACGTCAACGGGCCGACTTGTTGCTAACCATAGTGTCACTTCGTGTGGATTTGTCTTGCGTAAAATGGGACCGGCCAACACCAAAGGTAATGTCTGCATAATATGCTTTCTTCCATCGCTTCTTATACTCCAACACTATAGCAATCATCTAAACGATGTTTTTATAAATATAAAGGTATTTTTGTCAGTGTTTGATAAAAATGAGGATGAGACGTATTATCATTATTTTGCATAGACTATGCATGTAAATTTACCTAAGGAAAGTGAGATGGATGCCATTCAAGCGCTGATGACGCGTCGTTCTTATCCACGGGGCAGCCTTATTCAGCCTGCCCCTAATAGAGCGGAAGTAGAGCAAATTTTACAAGCTGCGATGACCGTACCTGACCACGGTAATATTAAACCTTGGCGCTTTGTGGTGATACAAGGGCAGGGGATGAAGGATCTAGAAGGTGTCCTACGCGCTATGTACGATGGACAAGTCGAGGATGAAGTGTACTTCAATCGATTTATTCAAGAGATTATCAACACTCCTATGATGATTTGCGTCTACAGTGTGCTCAACATGGAACACAAAGTCTCTGTATTAGATCAACAGTTGGCGGGTGGGGCGGCATGTGAGCATATATTGCTAGCAGCGCATGCCATGGGATTTGGTGGCATCTGGCATAGCCAAGAAACAACAGAGGCTCTAAGGGTCATGCTAAAAATGGGCAATGACGACCATATTCTGGGGGTGATGTCATTAGGAACCCCTAAACGAATGTCTCTTGCCAAGCGAAAATCCTTTGTCGATTACACCTTTGAATGGGATCAGGAAAGCGGCTTGCAACCATGGCAATGAGCGAAACATCGCCCTGATACTCCTTTATCGGGGCGACGTTTTGTTGCTAACAAAAGGTTATTAGGCGCTCATTTTCTCGTCATGAAGAGAAGACTTCTGCTCAAGCAGTGCATCCACAATTTCTTTAGAGCGAACCGCTAGTACCGATAACAGGGTATCGCTTAAACCATGGGACGATTCACAGCAACCTTGTAGAAACACATTAACAGAGCATTGGTCTTTCATCGGCAAGCGATAACTGCGTTCCACTGGGGAGCTTGTCATCAAAGGTTGCATATGATTGAGCATCTGGTGAAATTCGTCATAGCGGTAGCCCGTTGCCAAAATAACCGCGTCATAAGCTTGCCAGTTTTGCTGGTGGTTTACTCTATCGTTAAGGCGTAAGGCAATTTTCTGCTCTTTTTCGCCCGTTTCTTGGATGTCATGACAGCGCAGGTATTTGTGCTGCCCTTTTCCTGTCACTTTTTGCAAATAGAGTCTTTCATATATGGCATGGAGTTCTTCCATGTCCACGACAGAGTAATTGGTTGCGCTAAAGTGATTGAGGATGTCTTTGCGTTCTGCTTCCTCGCGGGAGTAGATGTGATCGGTAAACTCTGGATCAAATATTTCATTCACAAAAGGACTGTCATCGGCAGGGTGGAGCGCAAAACGGCGATTGATCATATGCACTTCCCCGTCTTCATAGCGGTTGCACAAATCCACAAAAATTTCTGCGGCACTTTGACCGGCTCCCACAACGGCTATTTTAGGGTGTTCCGGAAGATCTTTGGTGGATTCACTCCAGGTTTTATAGTGAGAGGAGTGCAGTACGTTGGCGTGTTCGAGCCCTTGGAACTGCTCCGGTAGTTTGGGCATGCCTCCCATTCCCAAAATCAAATTTCTGGCAATGCGAACGGTTTTCTCACCATGGATATTGGTAGCAATCACTTTGACTTTGGTGATTTCCCCTTCCTCTTCTATTGGCTGAATATCGATGACGCGTTGACCATAATGCACGAGCGCATCAAATTGTTTAGCGACCCAAGCCAAATAGTCGTTGAACTCGATACGTGATGGATGTTGGCTACCGAGGTTAATAAAGGAATTAAGTCGATTATGGGTGTGGAGATAATTCACAAAGGTATAAGGACTCATGGGATTGCGTAATGTCACCAGATCTTTTAAACAAGAGATCTGCATGCGAGTGCCATCAAGCAGCATGCCTCCGTGCCACTCAAACTGCGATTTTTGTTCTAAAAAACAGTATGAGAGTTGATTGTCTTGCGCTTGTTCTTCTAAAGCGATGGCGATGGACAGATTAGCCGGCCCTAGACCGATGCCAAGCACATCATATTCCCTTATTTTGTTTGTCATAGTCACCTCGTTGTTCGTGTTGAATATTGGCTTTGTGGTTAGACTCTGTTTTGGCGCTTAACTAAAAACAGTCAACAAAGAAGTTTTCCCTTAATTGGCACATTAAAGCGGAGCGTTTATGTGGAAAATCGAACTCTTTGAGTTTGGCAAAACCATACGCTTGCAAATAATGAATCATCTTCTGATTGTCTGCTCTAGGCTCGCTGACAATCTTGTCGGTTCTGGGGTCCACCAAATATAGGTAATGGCAAACCGATGGCAGCCACGCAGCGACCTTATGTGCGCCTCGGTGGTGCTCTTCTCCCACCAACATATGGATCCCTCGGTCATAATCGCCGACAGCATAGTAAGGCGCGATGCGATCTTCTTTTGCCCAATAGGCTTCAATGTAGGCAAAGGGTTCATCGTTCAGACAGGCAATTAGCAGCTGATTTTTATGGTTCGCGACTTGCTCTGCTAAGTAGGCTCGATGTTCACTTAGACTGCCTTTTTGGTCCCAAAAAGCGGCCACGCGATCATTGTTTTGCCACTTATTAAAGAGTGCTAAATGTTCGTCTAGGTTGAGCCCCAATAGGCTAATATGTTGTTGCAGTTCAGGCAGGTAGCGACGATAAAGCTCACCCTGTTGAGGGGCTGGTCGCATAGGATGATAGCCCGCTTTAGTGAGAACAGGTTTATGGGGAAACAAGGGGCGATCTTGAAGCAGCCAGCGGTGCGGGCGCTGCATGATGGCTTCTCTCCATAGAATATTTTGTCCTGATTCGTTGCGGTAAAGTATATGAGCCAAGTGATCAGATGACAGGTTGCGTAAATCAACGTCGCTTAAATCAATGCTGCTTAAATCAATGCTGCTTAAATCAATACAACGCAGCTGTGGAACCTGCTCAAACAGTAAGGTAAATGCGTTAAGCAAATCACTTTCAGGCAGTTCACAATGCACTAAGACACCTTGGCCATGCTGTTCCTCGTGAACACTGATACCGCCCGATGGCAGTGTCACGTGGTAGTGGCCAGCTTCAAAAGAAACACACTGCCCAACGGGCAGTGTGTGATGAACGTTCTGATTACCAGTCATATGTCACACTCGCAATGACGTTACGGCTGTCACCGTAGTAACAAATATTGGAGTCACAGGTGGCAACGTACTCCTTGTTGAAGATATTTTTTGCCATGACTTGAAACTTGTAGTTGTTCCACTGATAGCTGGCCATCGCATCGAATAAGGTGTAAGACGGCACTTTATTGGTTTCCGTATTATCGGCATAAGTATCACCGATATAACGAACCCCAGCTCCCAGTTTTAAGCCCGCCAATTTGCCATCGAAAAAGCGGTAGTTACCCCAAAAGGAGGCCAATTTATTAGCAATTTGTGAGGGCGTTTTGCCAATATACTGAGTGTCAGAATCTTCTGTGACTTCCGAGTCTACGTAACTTAAATTACCCACCAAGGTGATAGCTTGGGTCAGGTTGGCAACCGCTTCAAACTCGATGCCACGGTTACGGACTTCCCCTAGCTGTCTAAAGGTGGCTGTATTACTGGAGCCTCTGGTTAGGTTTTCCTTGGTCAGTTGGTAGGCGGCCACACCAAAATAGCCATCAAAGCTTTTGGGTTGATATTTCACACCGACTTCGTAGTTTTTGGCTTTTTCTGCTTTAGCAGGATTGCCGTTCGCGTCCAATTTCACCACTGGGTTGAAAGACTGGGCAAAGTTGGCATAGGGAACCAGACCATCCGCTAGCTCATATGAAGCGCCTAGGTTGCTGGTCCATTCATGGTGGTCAACATCGGTTTTGGCATCGGTCGTGGTATTGTGGGTTTTGTCGCTGGTGTCATCAAAGCGCACGCCAGCGATCACTGTGAATTTATCCGTGATGTTTGCCTTGTCTTGGATATAAAAACCTAACTGCCGATTTTTCGTTTTGGTAGTTTGCAGATCAGCATCGGTGACAGTGGCTAATGTATTTGGGTTTAATAAGACAATGTTATTGCTATAACTTGGGTGATAAATATTAAAATTAGGATTACCCGCAACGGTACCAACACCCGGTACGGCCATCGGCTTGTTGCCATCTGCGGCGATAGGGTCTGAGGCATAGTCTTTATTGTTAATATCAAGGCTTTGATAATCTACACCGGTTAGTAACGTATGTTTTGCGCCGCCAGTGTTAAACTTATAGATAAAGCGGTTATCAATGTTGAAAGCATTAGAATGGCCATCTGCCGTAGAGACTCCTCTAACAATGTCGCTTCTGGCACCAGTGGGATCCAGTAACGGACCAACGCGGGGCACGTCTGCAGAATAGGCCGCAAAGTACATTTGGCGTAGGTTGATATCCATATGGCTAAAACGAGCCGACTGCTTGAATGAGGCATTATCGCTAAAGGCGTGCTCTAATTCATAGCCAACAGAGGTTTGTTCGCGTTGAAAGGTTTCCCAACCAGAGTTGCCTAAGGCGGTATCGTAGCCGATTTTACCATTGGGGTTGCTGGTGAGCGTTCCTTCTTCAGGCAGGAACTGTAAGTAAGGATCTGAATCGTCTTTTTGATAGCTAGCCAGCACGGTTAACTTGGTCGCATCATTCATTTGCCACGCTAAAGATGGGGCTAATAAGGTACGATGTGCTTCTACTCCATCGACTTTAGTACCATTTTTGCGCTTTAGGGCCACCATGCGAAAAGCTAGCTTATCGTTGATAGCCTTATTGACGTCCAAGTTGATTTCTTTGCGGTGATAAGACCCAACACTGGCGGATACCGAGCCAAAATCTTCGTTCAATTGGGCGCGTTTGCTAATCAAATTGATAACGCCGCCAGGAGGTGTTTGACCATCCAATGAAGACGCTGGGCCTCGTAAAACCTCTATACGTTCTAACATGAAGGGATCGATTTGCCAGCTGTAAAAACCAAAGGAATAGAGTCGAGTTCCATCTTGGTATAGGCCATTATTCGCTTGTTTAAAGCCGCGAATAACGAACCAATCCTGCTTATTATCTTCACCGTAGAAATTGGTCTGAATACTAGGAGTGTATTGCAGCGCATCTGATACGCTGATGGTCGCACGATCATCCATTTGCTCCCGAGTAACAACGGAAACCGCACGAGGGATTTTTACGATCTTTTCATCTGTCTTGGTGGCCGTCTGTGCCACTTTACTGACATAAGAAAAATTATTGGTTGTGGAGCTTTGATGTGTATCGCCTTCTACAACGAGCGTGCCGAGATCCTCAGCGTGTCCGACACTTGACGTTAATGCAATGGCAACCGCAAGTGATAGAGGATTTAGACAGAATAATCGACTCATTTATAATATCCTTAAGTTGATGATGTTGATTATGATAATCATTATTATTTATCTTTGCGTATTTTAACCATATTCTTTAATAAATGAAAAGATTTAGTTGATTATCATTCTCAATTTAGCGTTCGATAAATTCGCTTATAGACGCTCTCACTGCTTTGTGATGACGACGCATCCTATCTGTTGTTTGGCTAAGTATTTGTTTTAAATCATTAATAACCGCTTGGTGCTGGACGATACCAAGGTGATCTGTGTCGTAAACACGGTGATCCGCAAGAGAGTTTATCTTGCTCAGCTCTGCGGTTAACCAAGAAGCACGTTTATCAGGCTGCCCCGCCCAGAAAGTATGCACAGGGGTTGCGATAGATGGCAGTTGGTACCCTGAGCATAATGCTCTCATATGCTGCTCTACCGCCCAGCTATATAAGACTTGCCGCGCATTTTGCGTATCATGAAGTGAAAACTGATTCTCCGTTAGCCATTCGTCAAATAATGCTGGCCAGTGACTGGGAGGGGACTGGTCAAGCTTGAGCAGACAAGAGGCTTGCTGTGTGTCTGATAGTGTCCCTAGTAGCAACTCTAGGTGAGAAATAAGCTTGTGTTTGGCATGGGGGGACTGCCATTGATCATCTGCTATTTCCGTGCCTGGAACATAGCAATCTAATAAGCCGATAAACTCTATGGACTCTCCTTCCTGTTCGAGTCGCATGGCGATTTCTTGGCATAAAGCTCCGCCCAGTGACCAACCGATTAAGCTGTAGGGGCCTTGGGGTTGCCGTGCTCTAATGGTCGCCACGTAAACATCTGCCATATGTGAAAAAGAGCGGTCAAAACGGCCTGGATAAGCAAAGCTCTGAGACTGGATACCATAGACAGTTCGATGTCCTTCCAGAGCAATAGCCAATTTCTGATAACCAACGACTCGTCCAGTAACCGGGTGAATGCAAAAAACAGGTGGCTTCGAGTCCGTATTAAGTCTTTCTATTAAGCTTTGATCAGCCTGCACTGGCACAGGGGATTGCGCCAACTGTTTTATGTGTTGGTGAAGTTGATGGCGCCACTGATTCGCGAATCGCTGAACATCGGACTCATGGTAATGGGTTGTTGCGTATTCCCAAGTAGAGGACAGCCTGCCAGAGACAATCTGAGTGTTAATGACTAATGGGGTAAGCATTGTATTTTGCTCAGATTGAGCGGGTCCGCCGCCTTCAAATGGCTGGCACCAATGGGCAAAATCCTGATGAGAATATTGGCCCAAATAGTTGAACGTCAGCAAGGCATTGGGAGACGGTTGGTCAGGTTCTAGATAGCGTGCGCCAAAACTGATGCCGCCATCTTCGCGTATTGTGCTGAGTTGCTGTTCAATGGCTTCGCTGTCTTGATTAGCATGAAGAATCATCGGGTACAAACTGGTCATCCAGCCAACAAGGCGGCTTAAGTCTAACTCACCAAAGACCGACGCCTCTCGACCGTGACCTTCTAAATAAAGCGGTAACGCCGTTTGGTTATTGGTGAGCGAGGTGACAGGTAAGGCGGCTAACAGGGTGCTGATAATGTCTTTCGTTGAGGTGAGTAATGCCGCTGTGTCTTGCTCGCTGAGTGTAATGGTGAGGCTGTGTTTGTCGACATAACACGCCGGTGGCGTCGTTGGCAAAAGGGCGTGGGATGCGTCGACAACCGTTTGCCAATAGGCTTGTTTTTGCTGATAGTCGACGGAAGCCCGCCACTCATGAAGTCGGGCGACGGCCATGTCCAAGCTGGCATAATTAGTGGGTAAGACAACGGCTTGATCACTCACGATTTGTTGGTAAGCCGTCCATAAATCGTCGAGCAGAATACGCCAGGAAACCCCATCTACGGCCATATGATGGATGACCACAATAAGCCTTTTGCTCATATCCGATAGGGTGACAAGCCCCGCTTGCAATAATTTTCCGGACGCTAAATTGAGGCTGGTTTGTAGACGGTGAGCGATGTCTGCAAATTCGGCTTCGTCGGCCGCTTGGGCTTGCCAGAGCAGATTGCTTGAAACAAAGGGCTGGTAGGCTTGTTGGTAGCTCCTCTCCGTTTTAGAAAAAGCCAAACGAAGGCTAGGGTGATGTTCGACTAAGGCATTGAGCGCGAGATTTAGGGCGTTTGTGTCCATTTCCTGTTTCAAGGTGACACAGACATGTTGATTCCAGTGGTTAGGTTGGGCAAAGTCTTGGGCTAAAAAATGGGCCTGTATGGGCATCAAATCAAAGGCATGCTGAGGTAGTGCTCTCTCTTGTGCTTGCTGAACGCGGGTCATTGTCTTGGCCAGATCACATAATACCGGATTGGCAAAGATGTCTTTTGGTGTCAGGCTAAATCCGCTTAATTTCAGTTTGCTGACCAGTTGCAAGCAGAGGATAGAATCGCCCCCGAGGGCAAAAAAATGGCTGGTTCGACTGACCTTCTCGATGCCCAATAGCTCTTGCCAGAGAGTCGTCAGTAAGGTTTCTTGAGGCTTGATGGGGGCGGCATAGGATGTCTCTGGGGATATGTGGCTGGGAGCAGGCAGTGCTTGGCGGTCTATTTTCCCGGCCGGTGTGAGAGGCAGATGATCCAGTACCATGAGTTGTGCAGGCAGCATATAATCTGGAACCTGTTGCGCCAGTTTTGCTAGCAGCGCCTGTTGGTCACATTGTGTAGCGTGGCGCCCATGAAGGTAACCAACAAGTTGGTTTTGCCATAGGGCAACCAAACAGGTTTCGACACCGGATAATTGCTGTAAGCGGCTCTCGATTTCGCCTAATTCAATTCTAAAACCACGGATTTTTACTTGCTGGTCGAGGCGTCCTAGGTATTCCATTACTCCATCATCACGCCAACGCACCAAATCCCCCGTGCGATACATACGTTCTCCGTTAGCGGTAAATGGGTCCGGTAAGAAACGTTCGCTGGTTTGTTCTGGTTGATGTAAATAACCGCGGGCTAAACCCGTTTCATCGCCAATATAGAGTTCACCCGCTTCGCCTAATGGCACAGGGTTTAACTGCTCATCCAGGACGTACAAACGGCGGGAGCCAACCGGCTCTCCGATGGGCGCATAGGCCGTGGGAAAGGAATCCCCTGGGTAGGCGCGCCAGATCAAAGGGGTAACCACGGTTTCCGTGGGCCCATAACCATTGATGATACGTGGTGGGCGAACTAAGGTTTGCAGCCTCTCATAGGTTTCGCGGGTAAACGCCTCCCCGCCTAATGTCCAAGAGCGCACGGCCAATGTTGGCTGGGTGGCTTCTATCCAATCCAATAATGGGGCCACATAGCTTGGTGGGAAGCAGGCGATGGTGACGCCTTCTTCTTGCAGCACACGACATGTTTTTTCCGCACTCCATAGGGCTTGATCGCGGATGATTAATTTGGCGCCAAAAGCCAGTGGAACCGTCCAGCGTTCTACCGCGCCATCAAAGCTGATGGAAGCAAAGTGCAGTTCGATATCATCTGGAGTCATCCCATATTGTTTGCCGATGGTTTGTACATGCATGCTTAAGCCATCATGGGCAATGGCAACACCTTTGGGTTTGCCCGTTGAGCCGGAGGTATAAATAATATACGCCAGTTGCTCAGGATAAAGTGTCAGGGCGGGAGCGGTGGTATTTTGTTGGCTCAGGTCCAGTTCATCAACCGCTAACAACTGGATCGTTTGTTGAGTAATAGCGCGGTTTATTTGGTGCCAGCGAGCGGTGAGCGTTTGATGAGAAAGGAGGTACTTGGCACCTGAATCTTCGATCATGTAAGCCAGTCGTTCCGTGGGGTAGTCTGGATCTAGGGGTAAGAAAGCACCGCCTGCTTTCATAATTGCGATCATGGCGATAATCATATTACCACCACGCTCAAATAAAACCCCCACGGGTTCATCTTGGCGGATGCCTAGTCCTATTAAATAGTGAGCTAGTTGGTTGGCGTGAGATTCCAGCTCGGCGAAGGTGTATTGTGTCCCAGATTGTTTTAGCGCAATCGCATTCGGGCGCACTGCTGCCTGTTTAGCGATCAAGCTCGTAATGGGGGCAAACTGCCATGAGCCATTTGGTTGAGCCAGTGCATTGATGCGTTTGATGTCCTCCTTGCTCAGTAGATTGATTCTCGCCAAGGGGAGCGGTAGGTTTTCTTCTAGGGTGTTAGTGAGACGCTCTAGCATCTGGAATAGTTGCGTCATGTCTTGCTGTGCAATACGGTCTTTGGCATAGGTGAGAATGACACGGGTATGGTCAGCGTGTTCACGAATGTCTAAGGCCACATCGAACAAGGCAAAGAGACCTGGCTGGTGGATGGGTTTTATGGTCACCTCTGGTGACAGCTGTGCGTTGGTTTGGGCCACCATTTGATGGTTAAACAGTACCTGAAAGAAAGGGGTTTCCCCTGATGCGCGTTCGGTTAATAAAGACGCGACAATCTGATCGAACGGTACTAATTGATGGTCCTGTGCTTGTAGCACTTTTTGATGGGCGGTTTGGATGCTATCCATCAAGGGGCTGCTTTGGGCGATGGTTTGCTTAATGACCAAGGTGTTGACGAAAAAGCCAATGACATCAGCGACTTCGGCCCGTTGTCGATTCGCTAGAGGGATACCAATGGAGATAGTTGGCTGTTTTGAAGCCTTGGTTAGGGCACTTTGCCACAGCCCTAACCAGAGACTGGACGTGGTGACAGACAACTGGCGCGCTATCTGCTTAAGGGTCTGATGCTGTCGTGCAGAGACCGTCAACTGGAGACTGTCTGCCAAACGGCGTTGATTAGGTGCTACTTCTCCCTGCCAAGCAAACAACTTTTCTGGCTGATGGGTGCCGATCTCTTGACGCCAAAAATCCAAATGTTCTTGATCTTTTCCTGCCTTTAACAGGGCCGTTTGCCAAATGGCATAATCTGCGTATTGGATATCCAGTGGGGTGAGCGCAATGGTCTGATAAGCCTTGATCAGGTCGCCCATAAAAATGTCTACAGACCAGCCATCGGACACAAGGTGGTGCATCACCAGATGTAATTGGTAGCGCTTTTCTTCGAGGCGGATGCTCTGAGCACGGATGGGTAAGCCGCGATAAAGGTCAAATGGCTTGCTTAAAAAGGCCTCGTTGGCTTGTTGTAAAGTGTGTTCATCTGCGCCTTGTTGATCCCAGCTTTCAATGCTGATGACCGGCTGGTTTTCAATAAATTGAAAGGTTTCTCCAGCTTCATTCTGAACAAATCGCGTACGCAGAGTATGATGCTTTTCCATCACCTTTAGCAGCGCATTATGCAGTTGCTTAAGATCCAGTGGCCCAGAAATCTCAAAACAGCCTCCCATATGGTAGGCGCTGTTGCCTGCATCTAACTGATAGATGTCCCACATCCGCTTTTGCGCGGGAGACAAAGGGATCAGTTTGGGCCTATCGCCCGCTACAATAGGCAGTGTTTCAAAGTTTAAGCCCTTGCTATCAAGAAGACGGATAAACTTGATTTGTTCTTGCTCACCAAGTTGTAAAAAGCGTTTCGCTAAGGCTGTTTTGTCATTTTTCGCAGTCATAAGTTATCCAAGTCGTCCATCAATGCCGCCATGACATCGAGTTCGTCCTGCTCCGATTGGTGTTGTGTTTGGTAGTGAGGCTCAAGGCTGTCGGTGAGTGCCTGTAAAGACGTGGCGGCAAAAAAGTCTTTTAAGGTCAGGGTGAGCCCCAGTTCTTGTTGCGTCAAAGCCACCACTTTGGTTGCCAATAGAGAGTGTCCGCCAAGGGCAAAGAAGTTGTCATCGAGCCCTACTTGTTCAACGCCCAGAATGGTTTGCCAGGTTTGGGCGAACCATTTTTCTAGTGCGGATTCTGGAGCGCGATAGCGCACTTGATTCCACTCTGGAGAAGGCAATGCTTTACGATCACGCTTGCCGCTTGGGGATAACGGCATCGCATCAAGGCCAATAAAGATGGCAGGCACCATGTAATCGGGTAAATGCTCGTAAAGATGACGTTTTACCTCCGCTTCCTGGTCTGTCGTCCAATCCTTGCACACCAAGTAAGCGACCAGTTGGGTATGGCCCTTATCCTGTTGCGAGCCAATTTGATAGTGGTAGGCGATTACGGCGGATTCATCGATTAGCCTATGTTGATTAAGTACCGCTTCTATTTCTTCCAATTCGATACGCAACCCGCGAATTTTGACTTGATGATCCAATCGATCAAGGTACTCCAAACGACCGTCAGGCATGCGCAAGACTTTATCGCCAGTGCGGTACATGCGAGAACCGGCTGCTCCCCAAGGGTTAGGGACAAAGCGCTCGGCGGTTAAATCAGCGCGGCCAAGGTATTCTCGTGCTAATCCATCGCCAGCCAAATAGAGTTCCCCTGGAATACCGATTGGAAGGGGATTCCAGCAGTCATCCAGCACATGCAGTTGCGTATTGCTGATCGGATAGCCAATGGGCGTGCGTCTGCCAAGCGGTTGCTGGCATTGCCAATAACTGACATCAATAGCCGCTTCGGTGGGGCCATATAAATTGTGAAGTTGACAGGTGGGCAGAGTCGTCAGCACTTTATCGACAGACTCCACGGGCAATGCCTCTCCACTGCAGATAATGCGTTTTAGGCTGCGGCAAAGGGTCATGTCTGTTTCGTTAGCAAAGGCGTGCAACATGGATGGCACAAAGTGAATGGTGGTGACGTCTTGCTCAATGATGGTGTGATGCAAGCGTTCTGGCTGACGATGAGTCTCAGGTGGGGCAATGGCAAGTCGGGCACCGACCATTAGAGGCCAGAAAAACTCCCAGACTGAGACATCAAAACTAAAAGGGGTTTTTTGTAAAACACAATCTTCTGCTGTCAGTGAGTATTCGCTTTGCATCCACTGTAGACGGTTTTGTAAGGCGGCTTGTGTGTTAACAACGCCTTTTGGTAACCCTGTGGAGCCTGAGGTGAAAATGACATATAACGCCAGATCTTGTTGCCAGTTAACACTGGGTGGCGTCAGACTTTCGGACGACGTATCGAGGCTATCGATTGTGACATAACGGCAATGGGATGAGGTAGGCCACTGGCTGAGGGTTGGCTCATCTGTTAGCAGTAAGGAGACCTCGGCCGCGTCGAGAATATAGCTGAGGCGCTCCTTAGGGTAACTAGGATCCAAGGGAACATAGGCTCCCCCTGCGCGGGTGATGGCGTGTAGGCCGATGACTAAGTCAATAGAGCGTGGCAGGCCAAGTCCGACACGGGTTTCTTCTTTGACGCCTTGCTGGCGTAGCCAGTTGGCCAGTTGGGTAACTTGACGATCAAAGTCACGATAGTTGAGTGTTTGGTTACCCATCGACAACGCGGTCGCATCGGGTGTGCGCTGGGCTTGTTGAATAATACTTAACGGTGGGGGTAACAGTTCCCCCCAATCCTTGTCAGTTGCATTGAATTGCTTAATGTATTGACCCTGTGAGGCATCCACCAAGGTTAGCTCGGCCAGCGTTTTTGGCTGACCATTGGCGACGCTTTCCAGTAGCAGGAACCAGTGTTCAATTAAGGATTGAGCAAAGGCTTCATCAAAAATGGGTGAGGCGTAGTTAACAAAGCCCATCCACTTCTCGTTGCCATCGATGGTATCCGTGAACTGTTGGATATCGAGGCTTAATTCAAGTTGAGCACCGACTACTCCAGGATCAAACAAGCCAATGTCTAAGCCATCGACATGCTGAAGAGCGGCTAGATCCATTTGTTGGAAATTGAAGCTGGTCTGATAAAGGGGATGATGCTGTATATTGCCCGCGACACCGAGCGCTTCCACAATGGCCTCAAAGGGAACATGCTGACGAGCCAGGGCCTGCTGGAAAAAGCCAGTGACTTGCTTGACTAAGTCCGAGAAGGTATCGGTGGCTTTGATATTAGCGGGAATCGTGAGACTGTTAATAAAGCAGCCTTGCATATCCTGTGTATCGGGTTGGTGTCGTCCCGCGACAGGAACCCCCACGCGAATGTCATGCTGACTTGTGTATTTGTGCATTAGTAAATGCCAAAGACTGAGCATCACGTTAAAGGTGGTTGTCTGATGAGCCGACGCAAGTGAACGGATGTGTGTGACTTGTTGCTCACTCAATACAAAATGATAGCGTCTGCCATGGACTTGCTTTGGGTCTCTTGGCACTTCACTGTGCAGGATGAGTGGTTCAATATCGGTTTTCAGTGCCTGAGTCCACCACAGAAGATCTTGTTTAGCTTGCGGTGTTTGCAGCCAATCCCGTTGCCAATAAGCGTAGTCAGCATAATCCAACGTCTTAAGGGAATCGATATTTGACTCAACACCTCTCGCTAGATCCTGATACAGGGTGAACCATTCCTTAATGAGCTGCTGTATGGAGAGGCCATCACTAATAATATGATGGAGGATCAAAAGCAGTTCGTGTTCGTTTGCATTGTGTTCGATAGCATACACTCGCATAAGGGGCGCTTGAGCAAAATCAAACGGCTCGCTTATCCAGTTTTTTCGTTGTGGTTCAAGGGCGGTAAACTCACTGGCTTGATGGTAGATAATAGGGACCTGCACCTCTTGGTGGATGGTCTGCATCAGCTCGCCTTCCACTTGAACAAAAGTGGTACGAAAAATTTCATGTTTGTTTACTAAGGACTGCAGCGCGAGAGCTAAACGTGCGCGATCAAGCGGGCCTGTCAGCTTGATGCCCAAAGGCATATGATAAGCAGAACTGTCGGGCATCAGCTCTTGAACAAACCATAAGCGCTTTTGTGCCGCACTGACTGGCATGTGGGATAACCGTGGAACCGCCTTCATAGCAAGGGCTTCGTTATGGGACTGACACTGTTTGGCCATTTCACTCAATATAGGTGCATCGAACACCGCTTGCAGGGGCAAGTGTATCTGATGATTTTGTTGTAAACGGCCGACCAATTGGGTCGCGAGCAGTGATTGACCACCAAGGGTAAAAAAGTCGTCATGTCGGCTAATCTTGTCGAGTGTTAGCAGGTGCTGCCATTCGCTGGCGAGTAAGGTTTCTACATCACCTTGAGGGGCAACAAAATCTTGGTGCGATGTCTCTATTTCTGGCTCTGGTAGGCGCTTTTTATCCACTTTGCTGGCGGGGGTGAGTGGCAAGGTGTCCAACACCATTAATTGAGAAGGCACCATATAATCTGGCAACGCGTACTTCATTTTCTGTAAAATGGCTTGGCTATCGAGAGAGGTAGCTTGGCTTTCGATATAGCCAACCAACCTTTTTCCTGTTGGTCCATCAAAGGCGACAACGGCACTACGGCGACTGCCGCTAAGTTGCTGCAAGCGGGATTCAATTTCTCCTAATTCAATGCGGAACCCACGGATTTTGATTTGATCGTCCGCTCTCCCCAAATATTCCATGACGCCGTCTTCGCGCCAGCGCACTAGGTCGCCAGTTCGATACATGCGTTCACCATATCGACTAAAGGGGTTGGGCATAAAACGCTCGGCGGTTAGCTCTGGGCGAGCGAGGTAGCCCCGCGCTAACCCTGTTTCGTCACCAATGTAGAGTTCCCCACAGACACCAGAAGGCACTGGGCGTAAGTCTTTATCCAGCACGAACAGATCGCGGGCGCCGACGGCTGTCCCAATAGGGGCATAGGCACTGACAAGTGGCGTATCCCTATAAGCTTGCCAGATTAATGGCGTAACAACGGTTTCTGTTGGACCGTAGCCATTAATAATACGTGGTGGTTGTAGAGTGTGTTGCAAAGCAAAATAAGTATCGCGAGTAAACGCCTCGCCACCCAATGTCCATGAGCGAACATGAAGTTGGGGTTTTGGGTTAGCCGCTTGTATCCATTCCAGTAAAGGGCCTACATAGCTAGGAGGGAAGCAGGCAATGGTGATGTGCTCTCTTTCTAGTACCTCGCAGGTTTCTTGGGCACTCCAGAGGGATTGATCACGAATCACTAGGGTAGAGCCAAATGCTAAAGGTGTGGCCCAACGCTCAATGGCACCGTCAAAGCTGATGGAAGCAAAATGCAGTTCTCTGTCTGAGGGTTGCATACCATAGCGCTGTCCTATGGTTTGCACATGCATGCTTAACCCTAATTGGCTGATACAGACGCCTTTTGGTTTACCTGTCGAGCCAGAGGTATAGATGACGTAAGCCAACTGGTCGGGTAAAAGCACGGGGTTTTCATTTAAAGAAGTGGTCAAATCAATGTTATTGAAACTTATAAGAGGCGTTTTTTCGGCTATACGCTGTGCTAATGATAAGGAAGATGGATCACTGATTAAGAGCGCGGTCTCACTGTCTTCGACCATATAGCGTAAACGGTCTTCTGGATAAGAGGGGTCAAGTGGTAGGAAGGCGGCTCCCGCCTTTAAAATGCCGATCATCGCGACCAACATTTCATTACTCCGTTGGAATAAGGCGCCAACAATACTGTCTTGATGAATACCTTGGGCAAGCAATTCTGCCGCCACGGCGTCACTTTGTTGGTCTAGCGCTTGGTAGGTTAATACCGTGGCTTGTTTTCCACCCGCTAGTAACGGATTGGCGACTAATGCTTGTTGGTTTAGCTGTTGCTCGGCTTGTTTGCGAAACAGCTCAGTAAATGGGATATAGTGCCAAGGCTCAGAGGGTTTTACATGCTTTTGTAATATGTTTTTTTGGGTGTTATCTAGCACATTAATGCTGTTAAGTGGCTGTGCTAAACCATGCACTAACTGCTCAAGATAATGACTTGTTGTCGCCTGTAATGACGCTATTTGTGTGGTACTAAAGCAAGCGGAATCATAAGCAAAGACAATGTCTAATTGTTCACTGGGCAACACGGCCAATGTAAGAGGGTAGTGGGTGAACTCATAGCTGTCTGGTTCACCGATAGTGAGTTCCCCTTGTTGAAAGAGGCTTTGATCCAATGGGTAGTTTTCGAATACCACCAAGGTGTCGAAAAGTGGCTCTCCGGCGAGGGGAGAGTACTGTTGTACTTGGGACAAGGCCGTGTGGCTAAATTCGCGCTGACTGCTGGTTTGATTTTGTATGGCGTTTAGCCAGTCTCGAATGGTCTGTTGCCAACAAATTCTATGAGTCACAGGAAGCGTATTAATAAAGAGCCCGACCATGGTATCGCTATGGGCGAGGGTGGTGGGGCGACCTGCTACCGTATTACCAAAAACGGGATTGTCTTGCCCTGTATAACGCTGCAGGGTCAGTAGCCAAGCGCCTTGAATTAAGGTGTTGAGTGTGAGCCCTGAGTGCTTAAGATCCTGTTGCCAGTTGGCCAGTGTGGTGGTGTCTATACTGATGCTACTACGCACATGACCTTGTTGCGGCTGGGGCTGACCATACACATTCGCCAGCAAAGTAGGGGTCTCAATATGGCTTAAAAAATCACGCCAGTAAGGTTCAACTGACGCTGTATTTTGTTGGCGGATCCAGCCGAGGTAGTCGGAAAAATCCTGTTGTACGGGGGGCAGAGTGTGACCGTGATACAGGCTAAAGAGTTCGGTTAATAACACACCAGTACTCCAACCATCCATGAGTAGATGATGGATGGTAAACACACATTGCAGTGTCTGATCTGTGGTTTGGATTAAATCGACCCGCCACAATGGTAGTGGTGCGCTAATGAGGTTTTGCTGTAAATCAAACCCCTGCTCAACAAGATGCTGTTGAATCTGTCTCAGGCGACATCCTTTTTGCTCCCGGGCATCTTGATAGGAACTTATCAGAGGCAGGCTTGACCAGACCAATAAGTGCGCTTGTCCCTCCACTTGGCTGATGGTCGAGCGCAGCATGGTGTGACGCTGCATAAGCTGTTGCCAGCAGGCTAATAGCTTATTCGGTTCTGCGCCATGAATCGGCAAGGTGATTTGGTTTACATAGGTGTGTTTATCCTCAGCAAGTTGTGAATGGAAATAGAGCCCTTGCTGTAAAGTGGATAAGGGCAGAATCTTTTCCGGCAACTGACCATCGGGCTGTGACAGAATTGCTTGGCTGATGGCGGTGAGTGACGCTTGGTTTAACGCTGTGCCTAGCGCATCCTGTTGGGTCAAAATAGCCGAGTGTTGCTGGCAATGCTGAGTAATGGCTTTGGTTGCCTGATCGAGATGTTGAATAAAACGTTCACTTTGTGACTCGCTAAATAACGGGTGATCCAGCTCAATATCAAACTCAATCCCTTGGTCTGTTTCTGAAATATTGACAGCGATGGCCGCATCGCTGATACCGTTGTCTGGTCGCCATAAACCAAACTCCTTGATAGGTAGGCCGGAGAGGTGATTTTGCGTTGCTCGACCAAGGTAGTTAAATAACACATCGATGCCGTCAGCATAGGACCATTCCCCTTGTAATATTCCAGCAGAATAACCAATTCCTCCCGCTGGTAGCGCTAAACTAAGGTCTTTAGTGTGGGCTAAGGTCGCGCTTAAATCGTCACTGATAAGGATTTTTTGCGGGAACAAAGCCGTATGCCAGTTAACGCTACGTGACAGATCAAGATGAAAAGCTTCCGCGAAACGGCCGTGACTTTCTTTATGGATTAGGAATGTTTTCTGTTGTTGATAGTGGCCTAACGCATGGGCGACGACGCACAGTAAACTGGTTTCCTTATTCAATCTGGCGAACCGCTGAGTGCTGGCAAACAAGCTTTGTGCCGAGCTGGAAGTGAGGTGCCATTGATGTTTACGGATTGCTCCCCGCTGTGTCGGAAACACGGGGGGGTAAACTTGCTCTGTCCAATAGCGGTGTTCTTGATCGGACCATGAATAGTCGTGCAGCGCTTGATACCAATCCCCTTGGTGGTGGGTTTTGGCGGGCAAATGGCTCGCTGTATTATGTAAGCTCCCTTGATAGAGGCTCATCAAGTCCTCTAACAATATCGGCCACGACAACGCATCGATTACCAAGTGATGGATCGCCAGTAAGGTATCACCACTTTCCAGATGGACACCTAAGGAGAGCAGCAACCCCGCGCTTGGGTCAATAGCCTGTTGTATGGCGTCACAATCGAGTGGCTGGTTTTGTATTTGTAAGGCGAATCTTCCTTGATCAAGGTAGGTGGCGGTTCGGCTGTCGTTGAATCTCAGTCGCAAGGCATCATGGTGCTCTAGCAGCTTTGTCACTGCCGTATTCAGAGCTTCTTGATGAACGGGCGTCGGCAGTTGAAAACGCGCAAACTGATTGCACAATGTCAGAGAATACTGTTCGACAAAGCGTGATTGCATCGGCAGCAAGGCGACCTTCCCTCTAAGAGGATGTTGTTGCACTGCTTTGGTTTGGTTATCAACAAGGCAATCGGCCATGTCTGACAACACAGGATGATCAAATACCTGTTTGGGGCTTAACATCAGCTGGTGCTGACGCAACTTGCCGACCAATTGTAAGGCACTAATGGAATCGCCACCGCAAGAGAAAAAGTGACTGTTAGCGCCAATAGCATGGGTCTTTAATATGTCTCGCCATAGCTCAGCCAATAATGTTTGCCGAGGTGTGGTCAATGGGCTGTTTGTGTCGTTCAGTTGTTCCCACTGAGGAGCGGGGAGCCGATTTCGATCAATTTTACCCACTGGCGTGATGGGGAATTGCTCTGCCATCATAATGTGAGAAGGCACCATGTAATCCGGTAACTGCTGAGCGAGTGCCGTTAACCATGGTGCCGAGTCTTGTTGGGTGTCATGCGTTTGCACATAGCCCACCAGCTTTTTCCCATTTGGCGAGTCATGGGCGACAACGGCACACCATTTTGCTTGGGATACGGTTTGTAGGCAGGACTCAATCTCCCCTAACTCAATACGAAAACCACGAATTTTGACTTGTTGATCCGCTCGACCAAAGTATTCAACAATGCCATTTTCATTAAAACGAACCAAGTCACCAGTGCGGTACATACGTTCGCCATTCGCTGCAAATGGATCAGGTAAAAAGCGCTCAGCGGTCAGGTCTGCTCGCTTCAAGTAGCCACGGGCAAGGCCCACCTCCATGCCAATGTAGAGTTCACCAATAACCCCAGCGGGTAAGCGTTGTAATTGGGCATCCAAAACATACAGTTGACGAGCACCAACAGCGGAACCAATGGGAGCGTAGGCACTGGTTAAGGTATCCTGTGGATAGGCTCGCCATATTAATGGGGTAACAATGGTTTCGGTTGGGCCATAGCCATTAATGATTCTAGGTGGGGCGATAACTCGTTGAATGCGTTCAAAAGTTTCCCGAGTGAAAGCTTCTCCACCTAAGGTAATCGAGCGTAATGTTAATGAGGGTTGAGTCTCTTCTATCCAGTCTAATAAAGGGCCGACATAGCTTGGTGGAAAACAGGCAATGGTTACTTTTTCGTTACATAAAACCTGTGTGGTTTGCTCTGGTGTCCAGAGCGTTTGATCACGAATGATGAGTCGAGCACCAAAGGCAAGGGGAACTGTCCAGCGCTCAAGGGCGCCATCAAAGCTGATTGAGGAAAAGTGCAACTCAGTGTCGTGTGGTGTCATACCATACTCTTGGCCAATGGTTTGCACATGCATGGTTAAGCCAAGATGATCGACGGCCACCCCTTTGGGCATACCCGTTGAGCCGGAAGTATAAATGACATAGGCCAAATGATGGGGGAGTAGGTTCGTGATGGGCGCTGTGTTGGCAAAGGCGTCTAAGGGGATGGACTCCAAGGCAATTACCGATTGTGTGGTGAGAGACTGAGCGCTTTCCATTAAAGACGTTTGCGTTAGCAGCAGCTGAGCGTCACTGTCTTCCAGCATAAAGCGCAAACGTTGTTCTGGGTAGTCAGGATCCAGCGGTAAAAAGGCGCCGCCCGCTTTGAGTATGCCGAGCAGGGTGACAAACAGAGCGAGGCCTCTTTCCATCATGACGCCAATCATGGTGTCGGGCACGACGCCTTCACTGATTAAATAGTGGGCTAATTGGTTGGCTTGTTCGTCAAGTTGACGGTAGGTCAAGGTTCGGTCGCCATGCTTCAAGGCAATATGATCGGGCTGAGAGGATGCCTGGCGGGCAAACAGATCATGAAACAGTGCCTTTTCCCACGGTGTGTCTGCTGTCGCTTGGGCATCGAACCAACGGTTTTCTTGCTTGCCCAGCGGGTTGATACTGGCTTTTGGGCGGTCTGGCTGGTGGCAGATTTGCTGAAGAATATGTTGGTAGCTGTCGATAAGGCGCTCAATAAATGCCCTAGAGAATTTTTCTTTGGCGTACACAAAACGCAAGGTCAGATCAGTATTGCTGATGGCATCCAGTACCAGTTCAAAGGGCGTTTCTACTACGGGAAACTCTTCGAATAACAATTGATAATCCCCTTGTTTGACAACCATTCCTTCCCCGTGGGTGCGGAAGTTAAAGGCATAACTGGGCAGGGCGTGTTGGCCACAGAGTTGTTCGGCTGAAAAGCTTGAAAAACCAAGGGATTGGGCCAATTTTTCGCGTACCTTTTGCGTGATCTCTCCCAGTGTGCTGGTGGCTTCTAAGGGTAGGCCAAGCAAGGCGTTGCGAACGTAGAAGCCCACCGTACGTCGGTTTTGACTGTTCCGGTTGAGTGTGGGGATCACCAACGATGGATGGGGGTGATTGCTATACACAGACAGGGTCAAAAGCAGAGCGCTTGATAGCAGTTCAAAGCGTGTGACACCAAGGGATTTGGCGGCGTCATTGAGACTCCCTAGTTGCGCGTCGCTCAAACCTTGTGTCACATGGCCAGCACGATAACAGACATCGCTAATAGGGGCTATGTTGGGTAGGGCAAGCGGCTCATCCGATAACAGTGCTAATGACTGCCATGCCGTGCGGGTAGTGTCTATGTCATTGTGATGGCTGTTCTTTTCCACGAAGGATAAATAATCCTCGCCATTGCGCGCAGGGGAGTGTTCACCAGCAAGGTAGGACAAGATCGATTTACAACACAGGGGTAATGACCAAGCGTCCATAATCAGATGGTGTGCGGCAATTAATACGGCAAACTTATCCTGACGTACCTGATAGATATGAAAACGAGTCAGTCGGCGGTGGGTGAGTTGATAAGGTTCAAGGTATCTTTGTTCGGCGTCTTGTTTTAGCCAATCCATTGGGTCGTCATGCTGTGTTAAGTCTGTTACGTCTATTGGTTGGGAAGTGATTAGACCTTCAGCGTCACTATAGTACTGGCGCGGGGTTCCCGTACTGTCATCCAGAATCATCGTCAGGGCTGGGTGGTCTTTTATCATCTGGTGTAAGGCGTGTTGCAGCCTATCAATACTCAGGCGAGGATCATCAAACCAAAGTAACCCACCAAGATTGTAAGCGGCGCTGTTCGGTTTTAATTGATGAAACATCCATAGGCGCTGTTGAGATGCGTAAAGAGAATGATATTGGCTGGATGTCGACGCGTTATAGAGATCGTCAGTTGGCATAATGACCACCTAATGGAGTAAAAAGAAAACACAATGGCATGGCGTTGGCTGTTTATTTATTTCTAGCTGGCTAAAGCATCTCTTAAATTTTTTGGTCGCATGTCTGTCCATGTTGCTTTGATGTGCGCAAGGCACTGCTCTTTATTGCCGACCACGCCGACTTCTTTCCAACCCGCTGGTACCGCATGGTAGGTTGGCCAAATGCTGTATTGTTCTTGATCATTGATGACGACGGTGAATTCTGTGTTTGGGTTATCAATACTCATAAAGTCCTCTCTTTTGCTTTTGTCCAATTGATTAAGAAACAATGCTCGAAAGCGCTTCTTCTGTATGGCGTTGGTTGTTTGAGTTGAGTTCGCTAAGCTGACCTAAATCCATTTTGAAAACTCGGTCTGCCGCATCGAAATATTTGTCATCATGGGTAATGGCGATAATGGTTACACCACGCTCTTTTAAGAGGGGTAATAGTTCTCGGTAAAACGTTTTGCGGAATTTGGGATCTTGGTCGGCGGCCCATTCGTCCAGTAAGACACAGCCACGTTGTTCCAATACCGCCATCATTAAGGCGAGTCGCTTGCGTTGCCCTTGGGAGTATCGAGTGTCGGAAAGGTAACCATCCTGATGAGAGACCTTATGTGCCATTTCCAGACGCGTCATCCATTCATCAATCACTGTGTTGTCCACGTTGTCGCCATGTCCATCCGTGATCTGATGGAATAGGTAGAAGTCGCTGTATACTGCGGAAAATTGCAAACGATATTCCGGCCATTTCTCCAGGGAAACCGGCTGGTCGTTAAGGAAAACTTGCCCAGAGTGGGGCCGGTAGAGACCAGTCAATAAGTTGGCAAACGTGGATTTGCCACTGCCATTACCGCCAATAATAAAGATGAGTTCACCTTGTTTAATGGTGAAGTCGATCGGACCAACCTGAAATGGCTTCTCATCACCGTCAGCTCGGTATTGGTAAACCACTTGCTGTAAATGCAACTGCTCAAAAGGGGCGGAAACTGGTTGCTGACTGATCAAGGCGCTATTTTGGCTTAATGACAAGTCTTCCAATTTTTGCATTGAGATATTGGCTGTCACTAAAGTGGGTAGGGAGCCGACAGCTGACATCAGTGGTGTGCGCATAAATAAGATAATTAACGCAAACGATGAAGCAACTGGAAAGCTGGCCCAGCCAAGCCCTAACGCGAGATAGAAGTTTAAACCGATGAGCGCCAGAACAATGGTGTTGGCCATGTTGGCCGCAAAACCGTTAAGAATGTCAGCACGGGTTACCTGATCGCGATACTGTTTGGCGTGTGGATCAAACTCATCATTGAAATAGCGTTTAGCGCGTCCCGGGTTTAACGATAGCTCTTTGCGCCCTTCAATAAAGGACTGGTAGTCTTGATACAACTTGTCATCGAATTCTCGCACCTGTGTGATGTGGTAGGAGATTTTATTCACCAGACTAAAACCGAAGAGTCCTGTCAACGCTAACAGTAAGACGCTGACGCCAAACAAAGGAAGAGATAAAAAAGCGAGATAGGCGAGGGCGATTAAGCAAAGCACCACCCCATAAATCAGTTCAGGCAGATGGACAAAGGCAAAGGTGACATTACGAATGTCGGTATTGAGTGACGCAAGCAAACGAGCGCTGCCGATGCTTTCTATTTGTTCGATATCAGTATTGATCAGTTTTTTGATAAGCTGACAGCGTTTTTTATAGACAAACTGATGCCCCAGTTTATGCAGTGCCACTTGGGCGACGGTAGCCGTTGCCAGCAAGACCGCCAACAGGAGGACAAATTGCCACAGGACCGAGGGGGTTAGGTCGTGCTGACTGAGTAGTCGGTATTGAATAAAAGCAATTACCCCGACCGTCAGGAGCGCGCTGGCCATACTGAGTAAGATGACAAAAGCCAGAGGTTTGCCTTGTTTGTCTGCAAGCTGCATCAGTAACTTCATGTTAGATCCATAAATAAACAGTTTTGATTTGTATTATCATTCTCATTAATTGACTTTGACACATTCCATGTTTTGCGAAGCAAGATACTAGTATGTTGGTAGAGCTATTTCCTAGAGCCGCCGTAAGCCCCACATCAGGTATAAGCCGCCGAGAATGGAGGCGACCATGCCTGCAGGTACTTCCTGTGGGTAGAGTAATTGTCGACCTAACCAGTCGGACAGTAACATCAGTAGTCCCCCTACCAATGATGAGGCGATCAGATGATCACGGGCACGACTAAAACCAAATAGCCGTGCTAAATGAGGCGCCATCAGCCCAACAAAACTTAATGGACCGACAACCAAGGTGGCAGCAACAGTTAAGCAAGCGGCTAACAGTAGCAGCAAGAGACGGGATCGGGAGACATTCATTCCCAATGATCGAGCTGTCGCTTGCCCTAGCGGTAAAACATCCAGCCATTTACTTAGCAAAAAGCCAATACTGACCAATAACAACGTCGCTATCGCTAAAGGCAACAAGGTTTGGTTTTTAACGTAATAGGTGGAACCGGATAACCAAGCTAAAAAAGCATAGCTACGTGGGTCGCCACCGGCGAGAATAAGACTTTGCACGGCATTCATCAGGGCCGTAATAGCGACCCCTGTCAACAATACCCGCTCCGGTTGAAATCCCGACTTATGATTGAGCAAGACGATTAACCCCATGACTATCAGGGCCCCCACCAGACCACCTATATAGAGTCCAACAAGTCCTGATGCAAGACCACTATAGAGGGTGATAATCAGACCAATGGCGATGCCAGAGCTGATACCAATCACCTCTGGGCTCGCCATTGGATTGCCGCTTAAGCGCTGAATGATGGTGCCTGCTACCGCGAGCATAATGCCAGCTAATAATGCCGCAACTAAGCGAGGTATCCGCAATTCCAACAAAGACCAATCGCCATTGAAGACTAGCCATTGCCAACCGTGGTTTTGAATAGACAAACTGGCAAACAAACAAAAACCCACCAGCAATGCCCCGCCTGTCCATACAATGGCGGATTTGCTGAGGTGATGTATTTGCTGATTATGTCGGGTTAATACGGTTTCCGCTTGGGCCTGATGACGAATGGCCAGTTTGGGGAGTAGCCATAACATAAGTGGTGCCCCCAGCGCTGCCGTGGCGGCTCCTGTCTGAACAACCATTTCCACCGTGTCTGGTAGTCGTTGAATCAATAAATCTGTCAGTGTTAGTAAGAGGGCGCCAAGTATCATGGACACTATTACTTTAGGTAGTAAACGACGGATGCCCATTAGCCGCGTAATGGCAGGAGCGGCGAGCCCAATAAAGCCAATCACACCAACACTGGCGACCACCCAAGACGTCAGTAGTACCGCTAGACCAAGACAGACAAAACGGAGCTTGGTTAATGACACCCCTAAACTTTTAGCTCCAGACTCGGTTAATTCTAATAAACTTAATGGCTTAAGGAATAAAAGCGCGATGAGCACCGCCACAAGAATGCGAGGCCATAAATAGGTGACATTGCCCCAGCCCGTTTGTACTAGAGAGCCCGCCCCCCAGATCATTAAACCAGAGAGTTTTTCTTGATTGAGCATCAGCAATACGGTGCTGAAAGCGCTGAAATAGAGATTAAGCACCAGACCCGCAATCACGACCACTGTGGGCGATAGGGCACGTCGCCAAGACAACAGAAAGACCAGCCCCATGGTAATGAGCCCTCCTGTTAAGGCAACCAGACTTTGAGAAAACGCCATCAGCCAAGGTGCATACAGTGTTGCCAGCATCAGGCTAAAGCTAGCGCCGCTAGCAATCCCCAAAGTAGAGGGCGAGGCAATGGGATTTCTAAGTACCTGTTGCAGCAACACCCCAGCTACCGCTAATGCGGCACCACACAATAAGGTGGTAAACAGGCGTGGCCACCAGGTTAATGACAACTCGACCGAGCGGCTAGACTGCCAGTTTGTCTGGAGTAAGCTAGCAAAAGCATGGTTAAGCCCACCGACGCTGTTTAGATGAGCGCCTATTAACAAAGCGACCAGAACGGCAAGGAGCGCCATCAGCGTGAAAGGAAGCGTCCGCATCATTTGCTCTCCTGGTGAATAGCAGTGGTTAATAGACGAGCAAAGCGTACCGTGGAAGGGATGGCTCCAAAGCTCCAAACGGGCGGGATTTTCAGCATCGGATGCCCTGTTTGTTTGACCAAGTATTGCCAGAAGGCATCCTGTCGTAGGTTCGCTTCCACACCTGCTGGTAATGGCTCGATGACGACAATTTGCCCTTTCACACCAAGCAGTTTGTCAATGCCAACTAGGGAAAAGCCCCACTTATTGGTCTGTCGGTGCCACGCACTTTGTAAACCGATTTGCTGAGCGGCAATGCCATACAGACTATTAGTGCCAAAGACTCGTACATGACGAGCGTCCATAAACTGCATCATCAACAAGGGTGGCGTATGGGCGGGAACCTGTTTAGAAAGGGTCGCCAACGTCGCCTGAGCCGATTGAATCAGTGATTTAGCAGCCGCTTCTCGGTGGGTGTCTTTCGCGAGGGTTTGCGTATAGGTTTTGAAGGCTTGCCATGAAACATCGCTTTTTTTATATAAGGCGATGTTTGTTACGGGGGCAATACGGGATAATTGTGGTGTTAGAGACTGAAACATCGGAGAGATAAAAATACGCTCTGGTTTTAGCTCCGCCAATCGTTCCAAATTGGGTTGAGTGCGCAAGCCAATATCGACGGTACGACTGGGAATAGCCGGGGATTTTACCCACGCGTTGTAGTCGGCTATCTGTGCCGCGCCGATGGGGTGAACGCCTAAGGCAAGCAGGGTTTCGATCTGCGTCCAATCTATGGCGGCCACTTTCATCTCACGCTCTTGTGCGACGGCGAAGTGGGTTGTAAACGTGATAGACAGCAGAAGCAAATAAGAAAAGGTACGTTTCATAACTTCCTACTTGGCTAGTAAGGCATGGCAACCGGATACCCTGCGGGGTGATCCGTAATGTGCATGTTGATACCGTAGATGTCTTCTAGGGTTTGTGGTGTAAAGAGGCTCTCAATAGAGCCTGAGGCAATCATCTTTCCACTGTGCAGTGCGACGATATGATCGCAGAAGCGCGCTGCCATATTGATATCGTGGATAACAATAATCACACCAAGGGATAACTCGCGACTGAGCTTTTTGATCAGATTAAGCATGTCTACTTGATGGGCAATATCTAAAGCAGATAGCGGTTCATCAAGTAGCAAATATTGCGTGCGCTGAGCCAGTAACATGGCGAGCCAAAGGCGTTGGCGTTCACCACCGGATAGGGTGTCAACTAAACGGTCCTGATAAGAGGTGGTATCGGTTAGCGCCATGGCTTCGTCGATGTATGTTTGATCCTGACGATTTAAACGACCCAGCAAACCGTGCCAAGGATAACGACCAAACCCAACTAGGTCTCTGCCCGATAAGCTGTCTGTTGCTGGGGTTTGCTGAGGAAGATAAGCCACTTGTTGGGCAAATTGTTTATGGGACCAAGAGTCGATAGCTTGACCATTTAGCAGAATATGACCACAGGTTGCTGTTTGTTGTTGGGCGAGCAGCTTAAGAAGAGTGGATTTTCCTGACCCATTATGACCGACCAAGGCGTAAATTTTTCCAGGCTCAAAGGTCATGGAAAAGTCGGCCAATAAGGCGCGGCCATTCACGTCAAATCCTAATGCTTTCGACTCTATCATTCCATTCACTCTCTGCATTACATGTGGTGTCGATGTCTGAGAGCAATATTTTTATATAATAATGACGTTAATGCAAATCATTTTCATTTAAAGTGTAAATATTTAGTACACTGAGACCTTTGCACTATGTCACTAGCGACGCCAAGATGCTGCAAAAACAGACGAGAAAGCGGAGTTTATCGCGATAAATGAGCATTTTGAGTCTGTTTTTAACAAAGTATTGGCAAGCACAGTAATCGTGCCAAGGTCTCACACTTTATGCATGATTTGGCATAAACAGCAATAGCCCTATCTATTTGTTGGGCTATTGCTTGGTTCGCGGGGAAAAGCAGACTTATTGAAAGGTCGCGATGAGCTTATTGTCAGTATATTGCAGACGAACTGGTAGAGGAGAAGAAATGGTCTCAAATTGACCTTGTAACTGGCGTCCCTCAATTAGCACGTAGCCTTTGCCTGCTTGAGGTTGAAAATGCGACAAATCTAAGGCCAATGTACCGCCAATGATAACCACGTTTCCTGAGGCTTGAATTTGGCTGGCGTCTTTATCCATGTCGATTTTAGTGGCCCCATTCAACTGAGTGTAGTTCGCGACCTTTAATGCACCTTTTGATGTCACATCCAAAATTCCATTTTTCAGATAGAGGTCGCCTTTACCCAAGGCATGGGCTGAGGCGGCTTCCAATACACCATTGTCAATAATCGTGCCACCATGATACTGATTGTTGCCCGTTAAAGTAAGAATGCCGCAGCCTTTCTTCGTTAGTTTTCCCTTGCCCGAAATAGGATTACGCCACCAATCGTGAGCATTAAAGGCGCCTTTATTGGCGTCCATATTGACCGTAATATCCCCATTAAAGGCACCGTATCCATCGGCAGCGGTGACTAAATCTAAACGGCCCCAACCATTTGATTGATCCAGAATAGGATAGCCAGAGGGCACTTCTGTGGTTGCCAGAACCGCACGGCGTTGTGCTGGGTTTAAGTAAGGCTGTCTGGTGGCCAGTAAGAGTTCAGCCCCTGCTGGTACAACGGGCCCTTGGTGTAACTTTCCTGTTTGACTAAAACCATAGGTCAGTCGTGATCGATAAAGGGCTTTCATCGCTTCGTGATTGGCAAACTTATTGTTATCAAATACATGGGTATTGACCTTATTGCCAAGTATTAAACCTTGCGGGTGCAACACTTTGTTGTGAGCGAAATAATACAAGAATTGTCTGGCCGCGTAAGCTTGTTGACCAAAGTAGGATTGCGAGTCGTTATAGGCTCTTTGTGCATCCGCCTGAATGTTCCTTTGGGATAAAGCGTAAGTTGCTACGGCTAAGGCGTGAATACGGCCACCGATCACATCTACGGGGGAATGCATGCCCGCTTGAATGCGGCTCTCGCCTAATTGCGACGCCCGAGTAAGCATCTCTGAATAACGCTGTGGCAAGGCGTAAGCATAGGCCATGGCCGCTAAGTAACCAGCATTGGTGTGTCCACTTGGATAGGCGCCATCTTTACGGCGGTTTTCCTGATTATTGGCAACAACACTGCTCTCATGATGACGACGTGAGCACATCAGGCCAGGCACGACCTTTACTTCGGATTGGTATTGATCAATCAGCCAGTCCGAATGCACGGTACCATTTTGCTGTACACAAGAATAAGGCGCGGTGCCTAGATAATGTATTCCGCCAGTTTTGTCCATACGCCATGGACGAGGGGTTGAATAAATGTACTTTGAGGCACTCGTGGAAGCTGGGGCTACCTCGCGAAAATCGTAAACCAGCTGATACACACTACCTAATGGCGCGTTTCGTTTCCCGGCAAACTTGATGTCATCATTATTCTTGGCATAGTAATGGGCGTTGCTAACAATGTCTTTGACAGTCGGCTGATCAATGTCTGTATAGGCGCCAGAAGCCGTTACATAGGCTTGTGTCAGAGGGCCATAGCCGTCAATCACACTGTAGTTTTTGCTGCGCTGATCATCCAAATAGGCGGCAATGGCTTGTTTATCTGTGCGCTGCTGGGTGACCTTGATCACATAAGCAATGTTTTCTTGCCAGATTTTTGGATTCACAATGGCTTGGTTGGCAAAACTGCTTGGTCCATTGCTATTGGCGTCGTTTTGCCACCCCTTTAGCCCGTTCGTCCAAATTTGATTCATGCCGATTAGTAGCGTTGCGATGGGGTTTTGCTCAATATTGTATTTCAAATTCCCTTTACTGTTGTTCGCACCATTTTGAATCACGGGCAAAGGGTAACCTACTTTAGGAACTGGAACCGTTTGTTCAAAGCCCAGCCCGATAGGCGGTAATGGTGTTGGTATTGTCGAGTTTGCTTGGGTGACGGAGCTGATGAAAAGAGTTAAGCATAACGAACTTTTAATAGGAGAGAGTGTAAAGGGTGTTTTCATTATAAGTGGCTTCCTTGGACATCGAGCGAGAGACGCGTTACTGTGAAAAGGTTAAGCTAAATGGGCAAGATGAAAGCTTAATGACAGCAATTTAAAAAGCTCTTCAACGGAGACGTTATGACAGTACAAAAGCTCAATGACAACGACGTTCAACAAGCCCTACATTCTCTTAATGAAAAATCCGATTCTAAGTGGACATTGGAAGACGACAAGCTCAGTAAAACCTTCAAATTTAAAGACTTTCAGCAAGCCTTTGGCTTTATGACCCTGTGCGCGATTTATGCGGAAAAGAAAGATCATCATCCTGAGTGGTTTAATGTCTACAACACCGTCAAAATACAACTGACAACTCATGATGTGGGCGGGCTTTCTGAGAAGGATTTTGATCTGGCAAGTAAAATGGAAGACAACGCGTCTTTCTTTACAAGGTAAAGTAGTTCAGACGACATCCTTGTCATAGGATAAGCTAACTATTTTTGGAAACCAGTAATCTTTCTAAGGTCTTGACGGAGTTGGGCAAGAGTCCAACTTTTAAGTCGAAGGGTTGGAACAGTTTGTTCACTATGTCCGCAGTGTAATTACCTTTATCGTTTTCGTTTTCAGAAAGGGTTTTGCGGGAAACGCCAACGAGATTCGCGAAGTCTTCTTGTTTTAAACCGAGTACTTGAATGCGCAATATTTTCAGCGCTTCTCCTTGACTAATATCGCCCATAATCAATTGTTTAATGATTCGCTGCATGGTCTTTTGTTTGTCATCGTCAACAAGAGGTTGCGAATTCTTAGAGGCTCGTGCAATGGGATTTTTTGTCTTGCCGTCGTCGGTTTCATCCAGCACGGCTGGGGTGTCATCAGTGACTGGAGTATGGCTTTTTTCTAAGGCTTGAATGGTTTCTTCGAGGGTTTCTTTCACGGCCTGTGTGGCTTCTTTTACGGGCGCAATGACCGATTCAACCTGTTCTAAAACTGTAGTGGGAGTAACGATGTCGGCCGATTTTTTTTTCTTAATCTTAGTTTTACCCTTTTGTTTGTCTTGGGCGTTTTTTTTAGACGCTTTTTTGCCCTTCTTTTTTGACTCTTTAGCTGGCGGGTAAACACTATCGATTTGGCCTTTCATTTTCATGCTACTACCTCATAAGTTCACTAATGATGACATGGATTGCGCTCTAATTTATAGCATAGTACGTTAATGTTAAGTATGTGTTTCAAAATGATTATTTATACAGGCTTTGCCATGCCGCTTGTCTAAAATCATCAGTCCGAAGCTGTTAGGAAGTTACGTGTGGAGTGGCCTGTATCAATGACAAGGTCGTCATCCGAGCGATCTTTAAGTTTCACGCCAGATAGCTTCAATTGTTTGGCTTCTTTTAATAAATAAAACGCCTTGCGAGCCGCTTCCTGATAATTCAGTCCGGCAGGGCGAATGTTTGAGATGCAATTGCGATACGCATCGGTATAGCCGACTTTGCCTCCCCAAGTAAGATACAAGCCTAAACTGTCTGGTGAGCTTAATCCAGGACGTTCACCAATGAGTACCAACACGCATTTAGCGTTAAGTCGCTCACAAATATCATCGCCAATGGCGACGCGGCCTTGTTCTACTAGGCATAAAGGAGCGATTGTCCAAGAAGGCGACTGATTGCCTAATATGGAAAACAAGGCATTGAGAAAGGGCTGGGTATTTTGCTCAATGGCTAGAGAAGATAGCCCATCCACAACGGCAATTACCAGATCATACCCCTGTGGATAACTGGCTTGGTGCTCATCTAAAAGTCGGGCGGATTCATCATCCAGTCGTCGTCCATAATCAGGACGCTGCAAGTAAATCGCACGATCCGCTGCTCGGCTGTGTAAAAACAAAGGCGCAGACTGAGGAGCCCAATCCTGTGCCATAAGTTGAGTCGCGAGTCCTTTGCTATCCAAATGGGTATGCACCGCGTCAATTGCCTGGGCATGAGCCAATTGAAAGGCTAATAAGTGCTTTGTCGGTACGCTAATACCGGCACGCCCCAGACCCACACGGGCATCCGTAAAGGCATTGAGTTTGTGCCATATATTCTCTGTCACCGCTTCGCTTGATGGTGGCTCGGAAGACGGCGTTGAATCCATTCGGTTTTTCGCATCGTCTGTGCCCATTATTGGCCTCCAATCAGACGGTTTAAGGGCTTATAAAAAGCATCGGGTAATTGCTGATTCAAAACAAACTGTTCGTTGTTCTTAAAAATCCCCATCTTGGCGAGCCAAGCATCGAACTCGGGGGCGGGTTTTAGCCCCAGTGCTCTTCGAGCATATAGAGCGTCGTGGAAGGAAGTTGTCTGGTAGTTGAGCATGATGTCGTCCGAACCAGGAATCCCCATCACGAAAGTACAGCCAGCGACGCCGAGTAGTGTTAGTAAGTTGTCCATGTCGTTTTGATCGGCTTGAGCATGGTTGGTATAGCACACATCACATCCCATAGGTAAGCCAAGTAGCTTGCCACAGAAGTGGTCTTCTAGCCCCGCTCGGGTAATTTCTTTGCCATCGTATAAATATTCAGGACCGATAAAACCGACAACCGTGTTAACCAGTAGCGGACTGAATTTACGTGCCACAGCATAGGCCCGTGCCTCACAGGTCTGTTGATCCAAACCATGATTGGCGTTGGCCGATAACGCGCTGCCCTGTCCTGTTTCAAAATACATAACGTTGTTGCCGACGGTGCCCCGCTTGAGGGATAAGGCGGCTGCCTGTGCTTCAGCTAAATTGGCAAGGTTAAATCCAAAACTGTCATTCGTCGCTTGTGTACCACCAATGGATTGGAACACCAAGTCAACAGGGGCACCTTGCTCGATGCATTCGAGGGTATTGGTAACATGGGTTAACACGCAGGATTGGGTGGGGATCTCATAATGCTGGATGACGTCGTCCATCATTTTGATTAAGCGCGTTGCTTGTTGCACATTGTCTGTCGCGGGATTAATGCCGATGACGGCATCTCCGTTAGCATAGAGCATGCCATCCAGCATGCTCGCCGCGATACCTGTTAAATCGTCTGTGGGGTGGTTGGGTTGTAAGCGGGTAGATAAATGACCTGGTAAGCCAATGGTGTTACGAAATGCCGTTTTTACATGACATTTTTTCGCCACGATAATGAGGTCTTGGTTACGCATAATTTTACTGACCGCTGCTGCCATTTCTGGTGTGACACCGGGGCGGATTTGCGTGAGCATCTCGCTAGTGGCCAAATCACTTAATAGCCAATCCCGAAAACCACCGACCGTCAGGTGAGATATAGGGGAAAAGGCCTGTTTGTCATGCTCGTCAATGATTAACCGAGTAATTTCATCGTCTTCATAGGGAACCAAAAGTTCTTCAAGGAAAAGCTTAAGTGGCACATCGGCTAATGTCATCTGCGCGACAGCGCGTTCTTCTGCGCTTTGGGCGGCGACCCCTGCTAGTCGATCTCCCGAGCGAGCGGGGGTGGCTTTGGCCATTAAATCAGCAAGGTCAACAAAGCCAAAGGTGCGTTCACCAAGGGTATAGCGAAAGGAAAACTTGGAGTCTGAATGGTTCATCAGTCAGTTACGCCTCTTATTATTTCGACGTTAAGTATAGAACGGTGACCTGTTAATGCATAAAAGGTAGTACGTTGTTGAACGTACCACCTCTATGCTGATATGCAAAGTAGCTGCCAGTTTAGATCGAGTTGGAACCACTTAACATGACATCACCCTGTGCGTTGTCACGTTGGTGTTTGGTAAGAGAGAAATAAATAAAACCAATGACCATAAAGCCTAAGAAAATCAGTGCGATAACAAGGTTAAACCACACCATCGCAATCAAGCAGACGACAGCTAGGGTCAACGCAATTGCTGGTACGATAGGGTACCCTGGGGCACTGAAAGTACGTTCTAGATTAGGTTCTGTTTTACGCAGCTTGAACAGGCTTAACATGCTGATGATGTACATTACAATGGCACCAAATACTGCCATGGTAATCATGGCTGCGGTTAAACTCATACCTTGTAGATTGATAATGCCATCACTGTAAATGGCGGCAATACCAATGATTCCGCCAGTGATAATGGCACGGTGCGGTGTTTGAAAACGCGACAATTTAGCCAGACCCGCAGGTAAATAACCAGCGCGAGCCAACGCAAAACCTTGACGAGAATAACCCAGGATAATGCCGTGGAATGAGGCGACAAGGCCAAACAAGCCAATCCAGACCAACATATGTAACCAGCCAGAATGTTCACCGACAACCATTTTCATGGCCTGTGGAAGTGGATCGTTGATGCTGGAAAGTGCTTTCCAATCACCCGCGCCGCCAGCCATAATCATCACGCCCATGGCCAAGAAGACCAAGGTCAGAATGCCACTAACGTAGGCTTTTGGAATGGTGCGTTTGGGGTCTTTCGCTTCTTCGGCTGCCATGGCAGCCCCTTCTATCGCTAAGAAAAACCAGATAGCAAAAGGAATGGCTGCAAAAATGCCAGACATGGATCCCAAGGAGAAGGTGTTAGAGCCGGCCCAGCCATTAATAACAAAGTTGCTGAAGCTAAAACCTGGGGCGACGACGCCCATGAAAACAAGCAGCTCGATGACCGCCAATACGGTGACAATCAGCTCAAAGGTGGCGGCAATTTTAACTCCCAGAATATTTAGCCCCATAAAAATAATATAGGCTCCAACGGCCGCTGTTTTCGGGTCTAATTCAGGGAATTGAACATTTAAATAAGCGCCAATGGCCAGCGCGATGGCGGGTGGCGCAAAGACAAATTCGATTAAGGTGGCAAGCCCCGCTATCAAACCACCTTTTTCGCCAAATGCCCGTCGACTATAGGCAAACGGTCCACCTGCATGGGGAATGGCGGTGGTTAATTCGGTAAAGCTGAAGATAAAACACGTGTACATAATGGCGACAACAACGGCGGAGATCAAAAAACCTAATGTACCAGCAACTCCCCAACCATAGCTCCAACCAAAATACTCTCCAGAGATAACGAGCCCAACGGCGATGGCCCATAAATGTATGGTACCTAACGTGGGTTTTAGTGTTTGTGTTGTCATTGTGACCTCTCAACATATGTTATTCGTCCTCTACAAACTCAGTTTGTAAAGATCCTGTTCCACTTGAGGGGGAGTTGCTCCCACTCACACAAAGTTCCGTTTACTTGAATACATGACTTATGCGACTAAAAAGCCTTTTGATCGGCATAAGTTTTGCTGGTTACACAATAATAATTATGTTCGTCATTCTGTTAACGAATAATGGCAAAATTATGAATATCTAATAATTTCAGTAGGTTATGGTTTTAAAGAGCCCTTTTGGCAAGATAAATAACCATGCTACAGGAAGAGTATATGCTGTTTGAATCCACTTTTGCACCGAATAAGGGCGTTCCGCTTCATGTATCCGACGCATATGATGCCGACCTGCATGCCAGCAACCTCACCAATTGGCAACAAGAATACGACCAAATTAGTCGAGGGCGTTTCTATGGGCGCATTATTGAGCTGCCGTTAAGCGGTCTACAAGTTTTTCGCGAACATACCAGTCAGGCATTACAGCAAAAATGTGTGGTCTGGCCGGATTCCATTTGGTTGGGAATTCCCTTAGTGGGTCAAGAGGAAAGCCGCATTAACGGTTTGACGATTCGGCCAGACACCATTATGTGTCGACCTGGTGATTGTGAGTTTCAGCTAACGACGCCTCAGAATTACGACCTCTATGGGTTAGTAGTGGATCGTGAGTCTTTGGTAAACATGGCAAATATTCATGGAGTTGATCTGAATTGGCGAGAATTGACCGCCTACGGACGCCTTGGCGTCCCCAATAAAACCTTGGCCGATGTGCGTTTTTTGCTGGCTCGCTTATTATCTACTCACAATACCGCGACCCCGCCGCGTTTGCAGCACGACATTATCATGATGGCCTTGCTTGAAGTGCTGAAGCTGGAAACGCCTAAGCCCGCGAAAACGCAAAGTTATTTCCATCGAAAACGAGTGGTTGATGTGGCGCGTCAATTTTTAGATAACCATTTGGACGAGCCTGTTACCATCACGCAACTGTGTGAAGTCTGCAGCGTGAGCCGCCGAACCTTACAGTACAGTTTTGAAAGTATTCTAGGTGTGAGTCCAATTCAATATTTACGTGCTAGTCGGCTTAATGGTGTACGCCGTTCATTACTTCATGCAACAAGCGGACAAACCGTCAGTGATATTGCCACCCAATGGGGCTTTTGGCACCTAAGTCAATTCGCCAAAGATTACAAACAATTGTTTGGCGAGCCGCCTTCTAAAACTCTCTCTTGCCATGTAGCTGGAGGAGCCGAGGTTTTCTAATTTTGATGTTGTTAGGTCACTTCCATCGAGCATGGGATTTGTCACAAGTATATTTGTTATGTTATAACATAATTATCTTGGCGTATTGAATTCCATCAAATCGTTAATCTTAGATCTATCAATCACTTTTCTTCATGTAGGGCATTATATGAATGAACATCCAATGAGTCGCTTTACGAATAAAAAACTGCCAGTCACTGTGCTGTCTGGTTTTCTTGGTGCAGGTAAAACCACCTTACTCAACCATATTTTAACCAATCGCGAAGGTCGACGGGTTGCCGTGATTGTGAATGACATGAGTGAGATCAATATTGATGCTGCGTTGATTCGAGAAGGAGGAGCAGAGCTTTCTCGTACCGATGAAAAAATGGTTGAAATGAGCAATGGCTGCATCTGCTGTACGTTAAGGGAAGACTTGCTTATTGAGGTAGAGCGACTTGCCAAGGAAGGAAAATTTAATCAGCTGGTGATTGAATCAACCGGTATTTCAGAGCCGTTACCCGTTGCGGAAACCTTTACTTTTGAAGGGGAAGATGGCCGTTGTCTGAATGAGGTGGCACAACTGGATACCATGGTGACCGTGGTAGACGCGTTTAATTTTCTTCGTGATTATAGCTCACAAGATGATTTACAGACTCGTGGGGAATCGTTAGGAGAGGAAGACGACCGAACGGTCGTTGATCTACTCATTGAACAAATCGAGTTTTGCGATGTGATGGTCATTAATAAAGTTGATTTGGTGAGCGAAGAAGATCGAGACCGACTGATAGCGATTCTACGTAGCTTGAATCCAAGGGCGAAAATTGAAATTGCTCAGTTTGGTAAGGTGCCATTAGACCGTGTTTTAAATACAGGACTGTTTGATTTTGAGCAGGCCTCTTTAGCGCCCGCTTGGCTGCAAGAAATTCGTGGTACCCATGTACCAGAAACCGAAGAATATGGCATTAGTAGCTTTGTTTACAGCGCACGTAGGCCATTCCATCCAAGCCGTTTTTATCACCTTGTTAACCAAGATTGGCCGGGAGTCGTGCGTTCAAAAGGGTATTTTTGGTTAGCATCAGATCCAACCAAAGCGGGGTCTTGGTCGCAAGCGGGGGCCGCTGCACGACACGGCCCTGCGGGATATTGGTGGGTCTCTGTGCCAAAAGATCGCTGGCCACAGGATGAAGAGTCAGTTGCTTGGATCCATGAAAAATGGCATGACGAGGTGGGTGATGCCCGTCAGGAGTTGGTTTTAATCGGCATGGATATGGATGAAGATGCCTTGCGAGCCAACTTGGACGCTTGCTTGCTAACCGATGAAGAAATGGCACAAGGGCCAAAAGTATGGATGGGTTGGGAAAACCCTTTTTCAGAATGGGATTAAGCCTATGGAGCGCCTTATTTTTATAAGGCGTTCTTTTCTAAGGAATAGAAAATACCAATGATATGCTTCCGATGTCACATTTGGCGAACTTACAGCAGATCAAATTGTTTACTACAACAATGTAAAGCGTGGTAAAACAAGAGAATCGCTTCAGCCTAAGAGTATTGTCATTGGAGAGCAAAATGAGTGTGCAAATTCGCCCCGCTGTTATTGAGGATTTAGCGGCCTTAACCGATCTTTATAATCACTACATTGTAAATACCCCTACGACCTTTGATATAGAACCATACACATTGGAAAGCAGAGCCGTTTGGTTTTCGCAGTTTGACACAACGGGTCGATACCGATTACTGGTCGTGGAGCAGGACGATGAAGTGATTGGCTACGCTTGCAGTAGCCGATTCAAACCCAAACGCGCCTATGAAACGTCTGTGGAAGTGAGTATTTATCTCGATCCCAATACCAAAGGTCGAGGGTTGGGAACCGCGTTATACCTTGAATTATTTGAGTTGTTGGAAACAGAAGACGTGCATCGTGCGTACGCTGGCATCACCTTACCGAATGAAGCATCACAAATTATCCATGAAAAATTTGGTTTTGAATCCGTTGGCGTTTACCGGGAAGTAGGGCGAAAGTTTGGCCAATACTGGGATGTGGAGTGGTTTGAGAAAACGATAGGTTGAGCTGGTAGAAAGCCTAGCCTTTTCGTGTCAGTTAGGCAAAGGTCTCTAGTTATTTGCTTGAATGGGGAGATGCAACATGTGTTGTTCTTTTGCGCAGTAAAAACTTGTCACCGGTCTCTGCCAAAATCACGCCTGTTAGAATGCTGAGCGCACCAATAGCACCTGATAGACCAAGCTTTTCACCCAGAATCAGCCAAGCTGTTAGGTAAGCAAATATGGGCTCTAGAGTGAATACTAAAGCGACTTTATAATCAGGTAATAATTTCTGACAGGCTGATTGTGCCCAGTAGGCGTAAGCTGTCCCAAGTAGGCTTGCTATCAAAATAGTGGCTAAAACGATGGGAGAAAAAATGCATTCTTGCCAACTAAGTGGTGGATTCCCAGCTAAGTAAAACGCAGGGTTGGGGGAAACAAACGCGCTAATGGCACTGTAAACCCCCACCGCGAACAATTGAATGATAGTAAGTGGGATGACCGGCAGAGAGACGACAAAGCGTCCCGTTAAAAGCATATGAACGGCAAACGCAAATGCACAGATTAGGACGATATAGTCCCCTTTATTAAACGCTAATTTGTCCCCGACTGTGAGTAAATAGAGACCTATCGTTGCCAGTACAATCCCTAACCAAACAAAGCGATTCGCGCGAGTTTTAAAGAGTAAAAAGCCTAATATGGGCACTAATGGTGTCGCTAAGCTGGTGATAAAACCAGCATTCGATACGCTGGTGTATTTGAGCCCTTCTGTTTGTGTATAAAAAGCAATAAATAGCACAAAACCAAGCGTGGCTCCTTTGCCAAGTAAAGGGCGTATTTGTGCTTTTAAGACTTTCTCTTTTGAGAGTAAAAGCAAAGGGATAAGTGATAAGCCTGCTAATGTAAAACGTACTGCATTAAAGGTATTAACCGGAATAACCTTCATTGCTAAATCAATTAAAGTGAATTCAGACCCCCATACGAAGGTCACAAATATAAGTGTGGCCAGCGCTGTTCGTGGGGTTTTGATGACCATAACTACCTCATGTTTCCTATCGGCTTATCAGTGTCTATGCGAATTTTCCCTAGTGAAAAACGAGGAATTATTTCAGGTGCACGCCTATCATAGGGGGTAGCATACGATAGTTCCTTCTAGAACAATATACCTATTATTGGTAAGGCTTCCATCGTTAGGGCCTCGAAACATAATGACAGTCAAGGTAGGGTTTTATCCTTTCAAAAAGGAGGGAGGTGGCGTCTAGATTATTCGTGCCTTTTTAGTATATGCTCAGGTCACATGCCATATTGAACGGAAGCGAATGACGATGTAGATCGATTCTTAAAATATTTTTAAATGTTATGAAATTAAAAAATTTTTTAAGGGTTTACTATGTCTAAAATTTTTCACTTAAGGCGAGTGGCGTCGCTGTATTTTAATCAATTTTCTGTTTTTACCTTTCTTTCTATTCTAGTGCACCAATCATTCATTGCGCTATCCGTCTATGCGTCTATAAAATTAATCCGCTCTATTAATGGATTTAAGATAGATGAGAATAATTTCAATTTTTGGTTAGTGGTCTATGTGGTATCAATGGTTCTTCCTCATGTTGCCGCTAGTTTATCCGATGTCTTTAATCAAAAATGGATTTGTGGCGTATTCAAGGTGTTTTGGCTCTCTTCTGTTGATCGATACAAAGCATCCACATCGCCCTTTATAAAAGGTGAACCACTTGGAGTGTTAAGCTCTCAAGGAAAAGAAATTATTTCTGACTTTATAGGTTATATTTCTTTTGGAACATCTGCTTTTCTGAATTTCTTTCTGAGCCTGATCGTTATATCGGTCTTTATTGACGCTCGTTTTATAATCAGTATCGCGATCAGCGCGGTGCTTGTTGTTTTGATCAAGTACCTTGTTTCAAGAAAGCTTGAAGCATTCGCTTTGAGGGTATCCGAGTCTGGTTCAGGGCTTGTGTCTTTACTGTCGTTGACTCATGACAACACACATCATGGATCGCGGGTGAGTTACGCCTATTTTATTAAAAAACTAAAGAATAAAATTGATGTTTATCTGGCGAGCAGAGTAAAAGAAGAAGTCTTTCAATCTTCTGTGATGCTCATTATTGCTTTTGCCTCATTGATGCCAACGACCTTATTGGTTTTGTATATTTTGCTGAAAACAGGGGTTGGTGTTGGTATAAAATTAGCGATTGTTATTAATCTGACAAGAATCTATCAACTGCTCAATTCTGCAACAGAGATAGTGTCGATTGTTATTTCGTTTTCTTCTTTCAAAGGTCGATTAAAAATACTCTCTTGCTTTGCTAAAGAGATTGAAAAGCCTGCTTTTAGCTTTAATGACAATTTGCGTCTATATAAAGGTGAGAAGCTTTTTGACCACAATGAGCTTACCCCTAAAGAGTCGGGGCGATTCTCTCTAAAAGGGAAAAACGGCTCGGGTAAATCCACTTTCTTGAAAGCGTTTCGCGATAAGTACGATGCTATTTATTTCAATCCTTCTTTTAAGGTCATGTACCCTTGGGAAGAGACATCGTCTTCAAGTTTGTCCGATGGGCAATACTCTAAGAAATGCATCTTATGGTTGTTATCCCATACGAAGGGTCCATTACTGCTGGATGAATGGGATGCTTTCCTTGATCAGGAAAACACCAAAACGGTCAATGCAGAAATCGAGAAAGCTGCAAAATCGAGACTAGTTATGGAAGTAAGACAGTAAAACTTTTTCGCTAGGAGAATTGATACCCTGAGGAGCAAGTATCAATTCTCGTTGTTTTTACTAAGCCTCAAACAAAAGCGGCACAATTGTCGCGATGGTGAGAAAGCTGAGCCCATAGTTAAACAGGCGAATTTTGCTGGGGGTATTGAATAAGCGGTTAGCGGCTTTGCCCATGCCAACCCAGCAGAAATTGGCGATCAATCCGCAGCCAGTAAAGGCCATGATGATCCATAACACCGATAGCCAATAGTCTGATACCAAAGAGTAGGTAGCGACTAAAGACAAGCTGGCAGCCCATGCTTTGACATTGACCATTTGAAAGAGCGCCGCTTGTCGCCAATGAATAGGTTGATGAGCGCTTCCTTGCTGCAACACACTGTTTTTAAAGACTAGTTTTAAGGCTAAATAGCTCATATAGACAATGCCAATATATTTCAGCCCGTCATGGAGGATGGGGTAACGTTCAATTAATGCCCCAATGCCGATGGCGCTTAACAACAGCAGACCAATAATCCCGAGACGAATACCCGCCACATGGCCAAGGGTTCGACAAAAGCCAAATTGGGAGCCAGAACTGGCAAGCAGAAAGTTATTGGGGCCTGGTGTGACGGCCGCAACGAAGCTGAAGAGACACAGCGAAGGCAACAAACTCCATAACATAATGAATCCTTATCGTTTAGTGGTTTTATAGATGAGCGCTCTTATGTGCGAGTCGTCATACAATAGCCATTCTAAACAGAGGCTTATTCCTTTTAGTAAGACTTAAGTGTCACCATGACATTTAAATGATTTACCTATCTCCCATCCTTGAATATGCTGGTTATTTTAACAAAGTGTCTCTATGACAAAGGTGACAATGTTTGTTCCAGATATAGTCGGTCGAGTTGGGCCTAAGTACAAAGTGCTTGCTGATGTGTTTGAAGAAGCGGTGATTCGTGGGGAACTCAAGCCAAATACCAAGCTGCCATCGCAACGAATTTTGTCTTATCAGCTGGGTGTAACCGTAGGAACGATTACGCGCGCTTATCAAGAATTGGAACGACGCGGTGTAACGGTTCCTGTTGTTGATAGTGGTACTTATGTCAAAGATAAGATGAAGACTCAAGAGGAGTATTATCACCCCATCGCCAGCCGAGGGGGGATGGATTTGTGTTTGTGCCGACCTTTGATTTTGGGACAGCAAAAACGCTTGAGCGAGTCGTTAGAAGCTTTAGTTAGTGAACCTAATGCTCAACGGGCGGTGTTGGATTATTTTATCTCAGATGGTTTGCAAGGTCATAGTACAACATTGCAAACCTAGTTGAACGAGCGCTGGCAATGGGATCTGGATGCATCACGGTTGCTATGGACCTATGGTGGGCAACATGCGTTAAGTGTGGTGCTACAAGCCTTGACGCGAAGCGGTGACAGTATTTTATTGGAAGGTTTATGTTACGGCGAGTTAATTAACACCTGTGCCCAACAGGAGCGTAAAGCGATCCCCGTTGCGATGGATGAAGAGGGCTTGATTCCCGATGATTTATCTCTGCAGTGTCAACGGCACCGTCCTCGACTTTTGTACCTCACCCCTTCTATTCAAAACCCAACAGGTGTCAGGTTAAGTGATTCGAGGCGGTTAAAAATTATTGAAATTTGCCGCCGTTTTGATGTGTTGATTATCGAAGACGATGTGATGTACTGCCAGCCTGATGAACGCTGCTCTCCTTTGGTTAGCATCGCACCGGATATCACCTTGTATATTGGCAGTTTTTCTAAGTACTTTGCTGGCGGTGTTCGAGTGGGGTATATGGTGCTGCCGAGTACTTTGCAACCTGCGATGAAGCAGGCGCTGCGAACCTCTTGTATGCATGTTAGTCCACTCTTATTGGATTTAGTCTGTCGTTGGTTGAGCAATGGGGCAATGGAACAAGTGGAAGAGGAGATCTCCCGTGAACTGAAGGCGCGTTATCGGATTTTTTATAAAATGTTTCCTACTCATAAAAGGTTGGCTGTCTCAGGGTTTAATGTTTGGCTCTATTTACCAGAAAACTGTGATAGTCGGGCCTTCAAAAATGAGCTGGCTGAGACGGGCGTGTTTGTCCGAGATGCGTATTTTTTCCGAGTAGGCTCTTACCCAGTGCCGAATGCGATTCGACTGTCTTTAACTGGGCCTGTTTCTCGCGATGAATTGAAAACAGGCTTGCAGTTTATTAAAGATAAAATCGCGGCTTGGCGTCGCTCGTGACAGTGTGTAAAGGTCTCTTAGGATAAAAAAGTTGAATTTCTTAACCTAGGTTAATTTCTTGGCGGCGGGGGTTCGATAGTGTTAACACACTAACAATGAATGATTCTTAAGGGAAAAGACCATGCCAAGAAAATACACCTTTTTTGTTCATATGAATGCCACCGCTGCGTGGCTGTCTTTGAGCCGTGAAGAGCGGAACCGTTATTTTACTGAAACAATAGGGGATATTTTTGCCCGTTACCCAGATGTGTCTGTCCGCTTGTATGACTGCGAAGCCTTTACCACTCGATGCAGTGATATAGCAGTCTATGAAACCGAGAATTTACAACACTATTATTTCTTAATCGAAGCCCTAAGAGACAGTCAAATTTTTACTGTGCCGTATTTTGAGGTGGTGGATATTTTTCCCGCTCTAGAAAATGGCTTTGAAGAATACGAAGCAAGCCAGTTATCAAACATTAAATAGCGACCTTGGCACGATTAACAACAAGACGAATCATTAAGGAGAAAGGGGATGTCACTTCCTTTAGCGTTAAATCAATATCTAGTCCGTCTTGATCTGACGGTGCCAGACTCGCTCAGTCTGGATTTTGTTTGCGAGCTACAGCGTCGACATGTGGCGGAGTTTAGTTTTAATAACTTGGCGGTTGTATTAGGGGGCGATATTTCTCTGGATTTGGACGACGTCAGCAAAAAAATTGTCACTCGCGGTTTGGGCGGTTATTGCTTTGAGCATAACAAACTGACGTTTGAGCTATTAAAAGCGTTAGGTTATGACGTGCAACTGAAGTTAGCCCGTGTCCTTAATAATAATCTAGAAAGGGCGGCGGGAAGAACCCATCGGGTCACCTTGTTAACGCTAAACAATGAGATGTATTTGATCGACACTGGTTTTGGTGGCAATGGCCCTCTGTCGCCACTGAGTTTAAGCACTCAACAAGAACAGCAGTCTGGCTTTGAGCATTACCGAATGCTTCCTCTTGAAGGGAGTGAATGGGATTTACAAATCGTCAAAGACGGTGACTATTTCACATTGTATCGTTTTGATTTTGCTCACTATTCTGAAGCGGATTGCACGGTAGGGCATTTTTATTCCCATCGACACCCTAACGCAGTGTTTGTGAATAACTTAATGGTCACGAATAAAGCGCTGGATAAAACCCGTTCGCTACTCAACTCGACGTTCAATATTAAGACCGAATCGGGCGAACAGAGTCGTAAGGTGGATTCACCGCGTGTATTGCAAAGCATTTTAGCAGAACATTTTCAGATCAAACTTGAGCTGGTTGTCGCGGAACATCTGTTTGAGCGCTTTGTTCAGTCTGAGTTGGATGATAGCCAGACAAGGAGCTAAGGATGAAAGCCTTGTTACTGCTTTTGCTGTGGGCATGGCTGATGGCATCGTCGTTTATTGTGTCTGGTCATATGGTGCAGTATGCCAGTCCGTTAGCGACCTCTGCTGTTCGCTTTCTCTTATCTTTACTGATGATGCTGCCAGCTTTGATGGTCAGTTGGCATCGGTCAGGACTCAATATCCTTGATCAGTTCCGTGCTTTGTTTCAGTCAAAAAGACGTTTACTCCATTACCTGATGATCAGTGGTGCGCTGGTTGGCTTCTTTGTTGGGTTGTTTACCTCGTTGGAGTTGACCACGCCTTTGCATACCTCTGTGCTTTATACCCTGATTCCATTAATGGGCGTATTGATTGCTTTTGTCTGGCTAAGAGAACTGCCTTCTTGGTGGCGAGTACTGGGCTTTGTCTTAGGGTCAATGGGGGCGATGATTGTGCTGCTTGCCACTCATTCATCGGGGGCGTTTGGCTGGAATAAAGGCGACAGTCTTTTCCTTGGTGCGTGTTTGTTATTGGCCTTTCATGTGGTTTCGGTACAAAAATGGGGACGCACCTTGGGAGCACTGCCTGGCGCCTTTATGATTATGTTATTTGGCAGTGTGTGGTTATTGCCCATTGCCTTGATATGGGGAAATATTGAGCAAGTGCAGTGGCTATCGTTTGGTTTTTGGTCCACTATTTTGTACCTTACTATTTTTACTACCTTACTGACCTTTGTGCTACAGCAGCGCTTGGTGACAACAGTTGGCGCAAGTCGATTGTTGGCGTTCTCTTATACGGTGCCGATTTGGGTGGCGGTTTATACCGCGTTTTCTCAAGCAAGATGGTCAGATTTATTCGATTTTGGCTTTGTAACGGGTGTGTTTATTGTTTTGTTGGCCTTGGTATTGATTCGTGACAACAGAGGCGTTGGCGTTATCACAGCAAAACAGGTGTAAGCCGAGTCATCATGTTTGGAGAACAGTTATGGATCAAGCAGTACTAGAAGCAAGTTTTCGCGCTTACTTTCTTGGTTTGGGTCATGATATTGATTGGCAGTATTTGTCCTTATCCATGACGCTGCATCCGGTGCGAAAGGGGGACTATCTTTTTCATCAAGGTGAGCTAGCGAATCGGTTGTATTTTTTGCATTCTGGTTTGGTGCGTTATGTTGGGGTATCTGACGCTGGCAAAGAGTTTACTCAAACCTTTGTAAAAGGGCCGAGGGTCATCGGTTCGACACGTGCCATGGTGACAGGTATGCCAGTACTCTTTGGTATTCAAGCGCTCAGCGATACCATGGTGATTTCTTATCCGTGGGCAGAGTTTTTCCAACAAATGTCACAAGATAAAGGCTTTCTAGCATCTTATATGGCGTTTTTAGAGCAGATTTTTATTGCCAAAGAAGAGCGCGAAAGTGCGTTTGTGAAGCACTCCGCTGAGCGTCGCTATCTGGACTTTTGTGCCGACTACCCTGAGCTGAAAGAGCAAGTACCTTTGCAGTATATCGCCTCTTATATAGGCATTACGCCAATAGCGTTGAGTCGAATCAGACAAAAATTAAAACTGAGCAATGGGTAATGCAGCAACGGCTTTAAATAATAAAACAGGGTGTGGCTATTCTTGCTAAGAAAACCTTGTTTTATGTGTTTAGAAATGCAAATGTCTCTTAAATTCAGGAAAAATATAGCAGAATAAGGGGACGTAAGCACTATGATGAATGATTTGCAGCGGAACGTTAAATGACGTCTGTCGCACCTTTCGCCAGTTTATTTATCACCTGTTTGGTACTGATTGCTGTTCCTGGCCCAAGTATTCTGTTTTTGTTGGGCCAAGCTATGGCCGTTGGGAAAAGAGCGGCTTTATTGTCAGTGGTCGGTAACGCCATAGGGACTTTTTCTGTTGCGATCCTGATGTCTATTGGTCTTGGCTATCTTTTAGCTTCATCAGGGCTGTTTAAGATGTTGCTGCCAATGGTGGGCGCTAGCGTTTTAATACTGATTGGTGTCCAGTATTTATCCTTCAATAATAAGCAACCGTCTGAGAATACAGCCAATTTGACGGCACGCCAGGCGCATGCCTTTAAGAGTGGCGTGGTGGTAGGAGCAACGAATCCCAAAGCGTACATTATCTTCGGGACCATTGTTCCCAGTTTTGTGCCTGTTGATCTATTGGCCCCTTCTGTTTCTTTTTTGCTGATCTTGTCCATGGTTCCTATTTTGACTGGGTTGGTGGTCGATGCACTTTGGGTGCTAGCGGCGGCTAAAGCTAGGAGTTTGCTAAGAGACTCTACCGAAGCGATTAAATGGATGCATATGATCGGTGGTCTATTTATGATCCTCATGGCTCTCTGGCTTATTGTAGAATCCTTAGGTTATGTGAATAGCTAAGCATTGTGTTTTTGCCGCGTCTTGGCGTCGCTCGTGACATCGTGCAAAGGTCTCAGTTTATTTAGAATTGTTAATTTCAGCTCTTCAATAAAAGCTTTGATAATGTCGGATTGTCGTTCGCGGTGTAATGTTATGCCAATGGTGCACTCAGGTTTGGGGAGCGCTATGGCGAGTTGCTTGAGTCGGGGATTAAGCTGTTTTATGTTCCAGTCGTCATAAAACAGTAGGGCAATGGCGTCACTGTGAATGACGAGTTCTTCTGAAGAGGCAAAGGTCAGCATCTCTAATGCCTGAATGGGGGGCATATTATTGATATTACGGAATAAACTGTCGAAATAGTCTCGAATAGGGGTACCGTGGCGTGCCACAATCCAGCGTTCATTGGTCAGATCATTGAGTGTTTTAGCCTTCTTGTGTATAGGGTGGTCGGAACGAGCGATTAAGGCGTATTGGGCGTTTAATAAAGGCAGTTCGACGAGCTCTGGATGAATCGGACCTTTTCTCATGAGCCCTAGAAAGCAATCTATTTCGCCTTGTCGTAAAGCATTGGCCAACATGTGATAGGGGCCTTGCATGGCTTGTAGGCGGATACCTGCGTGTTGTTTCAAGATTGAGGCAAAGGCAATGGGCACAATATCTTGGCAGGAAAAGGACAGCATGCCGACGGACAATCTCCCCGTTAATGCATGGGGCAGCGATTGCAGTCGATGAAGAAGAGACTGAGCGACCGGTGATATTCTCAGATAGAGCGAAGCAAGTTGCTTGGCGGCCGCTTGTGTCATCAAACCACGGCGGGCTCTTGAGAAAACTGGCTGCTGTACCATGTTTTCGATTTCCTTTAGGGTCTTACTGACGGCGGGTTGTGTGATGCCAAGTGTTTGCGCCGCCACAGAAGCACTGCCTACTTTTACGACCGCTTCAATGATCATCAGATGCCGCCACTCCACATAGTGCGTTAACTTAAGTGGACAGCTTACATGGTTTTGTAGTTGGCGTTCTGTCTCTGAAATTGCTTGTAACATATTATTACAGGTTGAGATCACGACTTCTCCTGCTGACGTCGGTTCCACGCCACTCCAGCCTCGCGTAAAGACCGTTACCTGCAAGGTTTGTTCTGCCTGGGAGAGCGCACGAGACACACTGGGTTGGCTAAGATTTAACGCCACACTGGCGTCTTTTTCCGTGCCCTTTTTCATGATTTCTGAAATGACACGACACTGTTTGAGCGTCAAAGGAAAGTGTGTATGGGCAATGTCCATCTTATGGTCCTGTCAAAAAATACCTTGTCGAAAAAGCGCCTTGTCATGTCCTGTGGTTACAACGGTATCATGATATAACCAAATTTTAAGCTGTATTATTAATTATGCATATGACGAACTGCTACTTTCTGTTTATCGTGAAAAAAGAAAGTTTTACTTAGTCAACTTGTGGTGCATTTGCATGACAAAACGAAAACCCCTCCCTAACCCTCCCCTTAAATAAGGGGAGGGAACTGGGCATACCTCAGTAAAAAAACTCCCTTTAAATAAGGGGGAACTGGGCATACCTCAGTAAAAAAACTCCCTTTAAATAAGGGGGGACTGGGCATGACTTAGTAAAAAACACCTCCCCCTTACTAAGGGGGAGGCTGGGAGGGGGTTATAGGGATTGCGCCACGGGTTCAGTAATATCTCTCATTGAGAGAAGGCAGGATGTGAATGAATAATCAACAAAAGCCCTACGATAATATCCCCGGTACGACTGTCTTTGACGGTGATATGGCCAGAATAGGCTTCCATCTGAATCAATTTTGTATGTCGTTAATGCAAGAGTCTAATCGTGTTGCGTTTAAGCAAAATGAGCGAGCATATCTTGACCAATGGCCCATGACGGAAGCGCAAAAAACCGCAGTACTTGAACGGAATTTTAGCCAGCTTATCGTTTTGGGTGGCAACATTTATTACCTTGTCAAAATCAGTTCGACGGATGGTTTGAGTGTGGCGGCAGCGGTTTCCACCATGACCGACTTATCTGTTGATGAATATATCGACATGATGCGTCGTGGTGGGCGCTCACCAGAGGGGAATCGTTTTACTGATCAGGGCGAGAATAAACCGTCTGAGGAGTCGTTATGGCAAAAATAACCTCTGGATTAGGGACATCCCATATCCCGTTATTAGGGTATCTGATGGACAAAGGGGAAAGTCACCTCGAAAAATGGGCCCCCATTTTTAAGGGGTATGAGTTCACTAAAAAGTGGATTCGTGAACAGAAACCCGATGTGGTCATTTTGGTTTATAACGACCATGCGACGACATTTGATATGAAACTCATCCCAACATTTGCTATTGGCTGCGGAGAAAGTTATCGCCCGGCGGATGAGGGCTATGGTGCGCGCCCAGTGCCCATTGTAAACGGGGCGCCCGAGCTGGCGTGGCATGTTGCCGAGTCCGTCATATTGCAAGGATTTGATTTAACGATTGTCAATGAGATGACCGTCGACCATGGTCTGACGGTCCCCTTGTCGATGGTGTTTGGTGAGGTAGAGGAGTGGCCCTGTCAAGTGATCCCTTTAGCGGTTAACACGGTGGTTTATCCCGCCCCAACGGGTGAGCGCTGTTTAGCGTTAGGCAAGGCCATTCGTGCCGCAGTAGAGCAATTCCCCGACGATCTGACGGTTCAGGTGTGGGGCACAGGTGGTATGAGTCACCAATTGGTGGGAGAGCGAGCAGGTTTGATTAATCGTGAGTGGGATCTTGCTTTTATGGACGATCTAAAGAGCGACTATGAGAAGCTGGCGAAAATTTCTCAAGTCGAATACATCCGCGAATCGGGCACTGAAGGGAGTGAAATGGTGATGTGGTTGATCATGCGTGGCGCACTGAATCATGAGGTGCAAGAGATTCATCGACATTATCATGTGCCAGTTTCCAATACAGCATTAGGTCATTTGATCTATGAAAATGCCAGCCAAGAGAGTGAGGAGGAGAAAGCATTATGACGTTATCCCCCACAAAGCCAACATTGGTTTGTTTATCTGGTTTATTGTGTGATCGACGGGTTTGGCAAAAGGTCGCGTCCTACTTAGAACCAGAGGCCGACGTGCATATTATGAGCTTCGCCGGCTTTGATGATCTGACAGAGATGGCTAGGCATGTATTGTCTACCATCAAGGGTGAGTTTGCTTTGGCAGGCCACTCTATGGGAGGGCGAGTGGCCTTGGAAATCTACCGCCTAGCGCCACAGAGAGTGACTTATCTGGCGCTGTTAAACACAGGTGTTCATCCGAAGTCGGACAAAGAAATACCTGGACGTATGCGGTTGATTGATGTGGCGAAACAGCAAGGTATGTCAGCCTTACCAACACAGTGGCTTGTTCCCATGATGTCTCCTAAAGGATTAAGCAATGAGCATTTAATGGCGGACTTGACGAAGATGGTGGAGTCTTATTCCGTTGAGCACTTTGAGAAACAAATCCATGCGCTGATCCATCGTCCTAATGCGGAAGAGATGCTTGCGCAGATCTCGGTGCCCACCTTGTTACTTTCCGGTACGCAAGATAACTGGAGTCCTGTGTCTCAACACCAAGCAATGCAAGAAAAAATAGTAGGTAGTGAGCTGGTTGTGATCGAGGAGGCTGGGCACATGGCCCCAGCGGAAGCTCCTGATGAGATTGCTCTGGCGCTGCAAACATGGCTGAAGAGAGCGTAGAACCCTTATGAATAATCAATCAATGGACAACTTATTAATTGAATGGCAATGCCAGAAGCTGGTTACTCGCTCGATTAATTTGCTCGATCAAGGGCGTTGGCAAGAGTTAGCAAACTGCTATACCGAAGAGGGTGAATTATATCGACCAAGTGCCCCCACCGTAAAAATCGCAGGGCGCGATGCGATTCTCGCTTCTTTTAATGCACGCCCTGCGAAAGAAACCTGCCATGCACTGACCAATATGGAAGCCAATATTATCAATGATCACTCGGTTATTGTGACATCGCGAGTGGTGCTCTTCTCTTCGGATAAAAAGTCTTCAGGTAAAAAGTCTTCGGATAAAAAAGTCGACGACATCGAAAGTATGGTACAGGCGAATGGCGATATCTTTATTGGTCGCTTTGTCGATGAGCTTAAAAAAATAAAGGGTGAGTGGTTAATCGCCAAGAGAAAGGGATCAATCGAACTGCATTACACCGGCTCTTCAGATAAAACAGGTTAACCTTATCAAGCTTCATCCATCAATGAATGGCCGTTACCGACACTCCACCACGCTTGCTGTTGATATCATTAGGAAGCATGGTGGGTGAAGACGATTAAGCGGCTTTGTTACTGCTGCGTTTTCTCTTTTTCAAGAATGTCTTCAATGGCCTGTTTAAAGTTCTCGGCGGGTTGGCCACCAGTAATGGCGTATTTATTATTAATGATAACGGTCGGCACAGAGGTAATGCCATGTTGTTGCCAAAAGGCTTCTTTTTGACGAACGTCGTCTGCGTATTGATCGTTCTCTAAAATGCCTTTTGCCGTAGCGGAATTTAGGCCGACTGCAGCGGCAAGTTTGGCAAGCACATCATAATCACTCACATCCAGATTGTTGGTAAAGTGCGCTTTAAACAGGGCCATTTTTAGCTCAGCTTGTTTGCCTTCGTGCTCCGCCCAATGTAATAGGCGGTGAGCGTCAAAGGAGTTTCTCATGCGACTTTCATCATTAAAATTAAAATCAAAGTCGACTTCTTCTCCTCGTGCTTTTATTTGCAAACGGTTTTGATCTGATTGCTCTTTGGTAATGCCATATTTCTCCGTGATATGTTCTTGAAAAGCTTGTCCTTCGGCTGGCATATCAGGGTTTAGCTCAAAAGGCTGGAACGTTATCTCGGCATCAACGGTGTCCTCCAGTTGCGCCAAGGCGTTGTTTAAATTCCCCAAACCGACTACGCACCAAGGGCACATGATATCGGAGATAAATTGAATATTGAGTGAGTCTTTCATGATCTGCTCGCTGTTAACAGAGTAAATGGTTAAGTGTATTGCATAGATTTATTGGGCTTGAGGGCGTAATAAAAAGCATGGCAGACAACAAAGTGGGAATATTGCTGTTAATTTGCACAATAAGTGTGATTTAATCTATTTAGGTATGACATTATACAAGATCGTTTGTAGTCACTGGTCGATGTACTTCGCCCAGTAAAAAGGAATCTGTGAAATGACCAATGCAATCAATAAAACAGCCTATGTGTATGTTTCGAATGCAAAAGACGGTACGGTGTCGCGTTATTCTTTAGATAAAACCTCGTTGACGATGGTGCCATTGGGGGAGACGCCAGCAGGGCCGAATGTGATGCCGTTGACTGTTAGTCCTGATAAAACGTATTTATATGCAGCCATTCGCTCAGAGCCCTATCGCGTTGTCTCGTATCGCATTGATCCTGAGTCGGGGACGTTAACGGAAGAGGCCGTTGCACCTTTACCAGACAGTATGGCGAATATCGACCTAGATTTAACCGGGCGTTTTCTATTCGCGGCCTCGTATGGTGGTCATAAAGTCAGTGTGAGTGCGGTCAATAAGTTGGGTCATGTTGGTGATGTCATACAAGTGCTAGCAACGGGGCGCAATGCTCACGCTATCCATCCGTCCCCCGATAATGATTTTGTTTTTGCCACTAGCTTGGGGGATGACCATATTGGGCAGTATCGCTTCGACGAAGTGACAGGAAAGCTGTCTAAAAACGTTGTGACTATGGTCGCCTCAGAAAAAGGGGATGGACCACGTCATTTTGTCTTTTCCCCTAACGGTCAGTATGTGTATTGCTTAGGTGAGTTATCAGGTGTGGTGATTACCTATCAATATGATGAATCGACAGGATTACTGTCTTATAAAAGCGCTGTACAAGCCGTGCCTTCCGATAAGCTAGGTTTGGTGAATGGTGTTCCACCGTCTAAAAGCGTACAAAACGATCATCCGCCAGTCTGGGCGGCCGATATTCATGTTACCTCTAATGGACAATTTTTATATGTGTCCGAACGAACTTGCAGTATTATTTGTTGTTTGCGGGTGGAGCCGAAAACGGGCCGTGTGCAATACCAAGGGCATATTGAAGTTGAGAAGCAACCCCGTGGTTTTGCGTTGACCGAAGATGGCCAGTACATGGTGGTGTCTGGTGAAGCGGCGGATCACCTTGGTATATACCAGTTAAATGATCAAACTGGCATGCCCGTGAAGGTGAGCGAAGTGCCAAGTGGACAAGGAGCGAACTGGGTTGAGATAGTCGAGTTTTAATGGCTATTTAAATAACGGTTTGGCTTATGATGTTGCACAAAGCCCCCTAATAGGCTCCTCTGTATAAGATATTCCCTTTTTTCCTAACCGAGAGTGGCTGATAAGGATGCATTCTTGTGCATGACATTTCCTATCTATTGTTGATTGTTTTTATTGTTGCCAGCTATGTGCAAAGTCTCACTGGCTTTGCCTATGGCTTGATTGTCATGTGTGTTGCCGGATTATTCTCTCTTGCGCCAATTGATGTGGTGGCTTTCTCGGTGAGCTCATTAAGCTTGGTGAATGCGGCGACAGGGCTTTATGGCGGTGTCTGGCGACAGGTGAATGGGAAAAACTTAATTGTCTATTTTATTGCTTGTACTCCAGCCATTGCGCTTGGCGTGTATCTACTGAGCTATCTAGGTAACGGTGCGCTGCATTGGTTGCAACTTCTGCTGGGCCTAACCATTGTGGTGGCGTGTTTGATGAGTTTGATCAAACCTAAAGTCGGCGCTGAACCTTCACGCCCTTGGGTATACTTTGTGTTTGGTGGTATTTCCGGTGTGCTTGGTGGGTTGTTTGCCACCTCGGGGCCACCAATTTCTTATTTGATGTACCGCCAGCCTGTGTCGATCAGTGTGATTCGTGCCACCTTGTTGAGTGTCTTCTTTGTCTCCTGTCTGTTACGTATTGGCATTATGGGCGTTAGTGGACAGATTACCGCGCCGATGATTTGGTTGAGCATCGTTGGCTTCCCCTGTGTCTTTATAACGTCGCTATTGTCAAAACGCTATCCGCCTACCATTTCACCACACATTATTAAACGCATTGCGCTGATTTTATTGCTGATGTCGGGGGTGAGCTTGTCCCTTAAAGCCTTGCTTTAATGATTAAGGGCCTTGGCGCGACGCTGCGAGCGATGCTCTCACAATAAAAAATCCCACCAGATGGTGGGCAAACCGTTGCTAGATCTATGAGTGCAAAATGATGCGACTTTCGCGAGCGCTCTTAAGCGTGGATTTAGGCGATTAAGTCGAGACCTGTTTCAGCACAAAGGGCTTTTAGGTTGTTCGCCCCCATTGTGGCGTAGGTAAGAGGGTGCGCGACGGCAGGGTCTTGTTCTGCTTCGACCACCAACCAGCCTGAATAGTGGCTGGCTTTGAGCTGTCTAAACAAACTTGCATAGTCGATAAAACCATCTCCAGGCACGGTGAATACACCGTTTAGCATGGCATCAAGAAAGCTTAAATCACGGTTTTTGGCGTCTTTTAAAATATCTTTTCGCAGGTCTTTGCAATGTACATGCACCACGCGATCGGCATGTTTGGCTTGTACTTCTAGAGGATTGCCTCCGGCAAAAGTCAGGTGTCCGGTGTCGATCAATAACCCCACAGAAGGCCCAGTGTGCTTCATCAATAGATCGATTTCTTCTTGCGTCTCAATCACGGTACCCATGTGATGGTGATAGGCGATTTGTACTCCTTCGGATAAGCAATAATTTGCCACTTGAGTGAGCTTGTGGCCCATTTCGGCGATTTGTACTTCGCTGATACACGGGCGATGAGACAGTGGAGTGTCTTGTTTGCCATGAATACAGTCTGTGACTTCGCAATACACCATGACCTTGGCGCCAAGGGTTTTAAGCAGGTGTAAGTGGGGTTGAATGGCGACAATTTCTTCTTCCACACTGCGGGTAAGCAGCTCGCCGCTAAACCAGCCTGAGACCAAATCCAACTTGTAAGCATTTAAAATAGGTCCAAGTACTTCGGGAGTACGAGGAAACTTTTGTCCCAACTCAAAGCCACTAAAGCCTGCTTGTTTACCTTCGCTTAGGCAGGTTTCTAGAGGCGTATCTGCGCCAAGTGAAGGCATATCGTCGTTAGTCCAAGTAAGTGGGTTGATGCCGATTCTGACTGTCATTATTATTTTTCTCCAATCAATGTGAAAGCTGGAATCACAAGTTGTTAAATTGTTTTTGTTTTTGTTTTTCATACTCTTCGCGGGCAGTACGAACTTGCTCCCGTTCAGACACTTCCGCTAATGCTACATCCCACCAATGGCCCCCTTCTTCCGTGGTTGCTAGAGGATCGGTGTCTAAAGTAATGATGTAGCTGATCGGAGAGGCTTTCGCGCGGACAAGCGCTTGTTCTAGCTCGGCAATATTGGCGACTTTTTCGGCATTGGCTCCCAGCGCTTTGGCATGGGCGGCAAAATCGGTTTTTGGTGCGCCTTCTGGCACCGTTAAGCAATCGTCCAGTAGGTTGTTGAAGCCTGCTCCACCACCTGATTGTTGCAAGCGGTTGATGCAGCCAAAACCACGGTTATCGAGTACCACAGCAATGATTTTTTGTCCGAGCATGACAGACGTCGCGATTTCCGAGTTCAGCATAAGGTAAGAGCCATCACCCACCATGACGAAAACGTTCGCGTCTGGGGTGGCCATTTTGGCACCGATACCGCCTGCTAATTCATAGCCCATGCAAGAGTAGCCATATTCCATGTGATAGCCGCGAGGGTGGCGAGTGCGCCACAGTTTGTGTAATTCACCTGGTAGGCCACCTGCGGCGCACAGTACCATGTCGTTATCGTTTGCGGCACGATTAACGGCACCAATGACTTGCGCGTCCGTGGGTAAATCCAACCCTTTATCGGCCGTGGCTTGATCAACAATCTGATGCCAGTTGATGCGTTCTGCTTCCGCTTTGTCGCACCAAGTTGTGTCTACTCGCCAGTCTTCTAGTGCTTGGTTTAATCGGTCCAGTGTGAGTTTGGCGTCACCCACCAAGGCTTGGCTTTTGTGTTTGATCGCATCAAAGGAGGCGACATTTATGCTAAGAATTTTTGCTTCAGGGTGAATCAAGGCGCGCGAACCTGTGGTGAAATCGCCAAGGCGTGTCCCCACTGCGATGACTAAATCCGCTTCACTGAACAACTGATTCGCGGCGGCGGCCCCGGTCACACCCACCGAGCCCATATTCTGTTGATGGTCCCAAGGTAAGGCACCTTTGCCGGCTTGTGTTTCGCCAACAGGCAATCGATGTTGGCTAACAAATTGTTCGAACGACGCTAAGGCGCCGGAATAATGTAAGCCGCCTCCGGCGATGACAACGGGCTTTTTCGCGTGGCGAATCAGCGTAATGGCATCTTCCAACTCCTGTTCGTCGGGCCCTTGGCGACGCAAACGGTGAACTTTTTCTTGAAAGAAGTCCGCAGGGTAATCAAAGGCCATAGTTTGTACATCTTGGGGCATGGCAAGGGTGACAGGGCCACATTCAATGGGATCCAGCAAAACTCGCATTGCCTGAGGCAGTGAGGCGAGCAATTGCTCAGGGCGCGTGATGCGATCGAAAAATCGACTCACCGGACGAAAGCAGTCGTTCGACGTGAGAGTCATGTCGTGGAAGTTTTCGACTTGCTGCAATACAGGATCTGGCAGTCGAGTAGCAAAGGTATCGCCCGGTAACAAAAGTACCGGAATACGATTCACATGAGCAACCGCTGCAGCGGTGACCATATTCAACGAGCCTGGTCCAGCCGAGGCCGTACAGGCCATCATTTGTTGGCGGTTCTTGGTTTTGGCAAAGGCAATTGCCGCGTGTGTCATGGCTTGTTCGTTGTGGGCGCGATAAGTCGGCAATTGTTCTTTCACTTGATAAAGCGCTTCCCCGAGCCCCGCGACATTACCGTGTCCGAAAATCCCCCATACACCCGCGAACATGGGCTGTATGCCGGATTCCGTTGCGATTTTTTGCGCCATCAGGTAACGCACGACGGCTTGTGCCATGGTTAATCGAATGCTGTTCATTATTGCTGATTCCTCTTCCATTAAGCCTGCATTTTGTGGGAAGGTGCGTCGATATGACGTGCTTTCCAGTAGGAAACCAATTCCAAATAATTGGCGACAATGGCGTCGATAAACTGCTGATCGTTATAGCGATTGGCGAGCCATTCTCGACTTGGGCCGCTGAAGATAGAGCGACCCACCGCAAAGCCTTTGCAAATATCAAATCCTGCACTATTGGCAAAGCCTTCTTTTAATTCCTCCATTGGGGCATCCAATCCCAGCATGACCACGCCACGACAATGGGCGTCGTGCTGGTGGATGACCTCAGTAATTGCCTGCCAGTTGGCTGTTGATTGAGGCGGAAGTTTCCACCAATCTGGACGCACATTCAGATGATAAAAACGCTTCATCGAGTCGGTAAAAATGCTCTCATCATAGTCTTTATCGAGCGGTGGAATGATCTCCAATAAAAATTCATGGCCAGACGCACAGCAGGCTTTATAAAGCTCAATCACTTGACGCTCTTGTGCGCTGCGCAATGAAATGTCATCTTGGTTATGATAAAACACCAAGCATTTCACAATGTGCTCTTTAGGCCAGTTTTTCAGTCTAGAACCAATGCTGCGTCCGCCTTCGAGTTCAATGGGGCGGGAGCTGGGTAATTCCACTGGACGACCAATCCATATGCCTTTTCCCGTCACTTCATTTAGAGCATATTGACCGTATGTGTCATCGATTAACACTCCGTACTGACTTCCACCCAATTGTGTTGAGCCAACTGCCAAGGCTTTGACTAATAAACGTTTTAAGGTTTTGATACGGTCTGGGTCTGCATTTTCTGCTCGCGCCAGATCAAACAGTTGCTTGCGGTGATCAAAAGCGAGAATACACAGGTCTTGCCAGTGATAGGGCAGTCGCTCCGTGGTGACTCTGTGTAAGTGGTTGAGTTTGCGATCAAGATCGGGGCGTTTTATTTGTTCTGCATGGGCGATGTAGTAGTCCAATTCTTCGGCACTTGGAATCGCTGGCGCACAACCATGGCGGGACACGACTAAAGCGCCACAGGCATTGGCATAAGTGCAACATTTTTCAGCGGACTCCCCATGAATCCAACCTCGCAAAAAACCGCTCATAAAGGCATCGCCAGCCCCCAACACATTCAGCACATCAACGCGTACCCCAGTGTGCAAGACAAAATCTTGCTCGCTATTAGGAATCTCGCCTTCGAGCACCGTACAGCCTTGCGCTCCGAGTTTGAGGACGATGGTTGCGTGGCTTAATTCTCGGATTGTTTTCAATGCTCGGATGGTGTCTGTGCTGCCTCCTGCAATGTGGATTTCTTCTTCTGTGCCGACGATAAGATTAAAATCAGGCAAAATACTTTGTAGGTGTGCAGAGACTTTTTCATTAGAAATAAAGCGTGTTTCACCATCGCCAGGGCTGGTTAATCCCCAAAGAACAGGGCGATAGTCAATGTCTAGCACGCATTTGGTGCCTCTTTGTTTCGCATAAGTGATGGCTTGTTTGCTGGTCTCATACGTGTGTTCGGTAGAAAAATGCGTCCCTGTGATCACTAAGGCTTTGGCTGAGCCAATAAAGTCAGCATCAAAGTCGTCTTTGCTCACAGCCATATCGGCACAATCGTTACGGTAAAAAATCAGCGGAAAGGTGTCTTGATCTTTAATGCCCAACACCACTAACGCGGTAAGACGTTGTGGATCCGTAATGACATGGCTGGTTTCGACGCCGGCACGAGCCAGCTCCTCTCTGACAAAGCGTCCCATATGTTCGTTGCCAACGCGTGTCAGCATGGCACTTTTTAAGCCAAGGCGAGCGGTGCCAAAAGCCATGTTGCCAGAGGAACCGCCAAGGTATTTTGCAAAGCTTGAGACGTCTTCTAAACGGCTGCCTATCTGCTCGGAATACATATCGACAGCCGCTCGTCCAAGACAGATTAGATCAAGGTTTTTTTCAACGAGCATAGTGTTCTCTCCCGTATTAACCTAAAAATGACGATGGCGTGAAGCACAAGGGCGTCATGGGTTATTGTTATTATCGTATATCGCACTGCAATCAAAATAGAATAAATATTCCATTAATGCAATCTTTTAGAATTATTTTATGCGTTTTATCCGTAAGCGCGTGGATTGGATGATTTTTGGAATGTTTATTTCAAAGACAAGCATCGTGCCGATGGTCTTGTCTTTGACACACACTACTCAAATCAATGTGCTCTAAGTTAGCGATAGAAGGCTGGTCGTTCCGGCAGCTCAATCGCCTCAATCTGGCCGCTTTGTTGTGCTTTGACACAAGCGTCTGCCGACACGGCTGCCGCTAAACCGTTCCAGGAGGATGGGCCAGTCAGCTGTTCTGCGAGCACGCCGTTAATAAAGTCTTGCAGTTCCACATCATAGGAATCGATAAAACGTTCTTTCCAATCGACCAGTAATTCGTTTCCTAGTTGGGCGTTTTTGCGCAGGGTGATGGATTGTGGTTCTGGTAAGTTGGCAATGCCTTCTTCACCGACAACCGCACACTGAATATCGTAGCCATATTGGCAGTTAACAAAGACTTCTACATCAATGCGAACGCCTTTTTGGGTTTCCAGTAGCACAATTTGTGGGTCCGCGAGTTGCTCATGGGCATGGGGCGTTTTGCGGGGAAAGATTACTTGGGTACTGACATATTCGTCGTCTAGTAGCCAGCGAAAGACGTCTAATTCGTGAATGAGCGTGTCGTGAATGGCCATGGCGGTGACATAGTTTTTGCCAACGGATTGATTACGGTGAGCCGCGTGAATCATCAGCGGAGTACCAATGTCTCCTTTATCGATCACAGCCTTAAGCATTTTATAGCCAGCATCATAGGGACGCATAAAGCCCACTTGGACGAGACGTTTTCCTGCTGACATTTCGGCATCAACGATGTTCTGACAACCTTGTGCGGTTGTGGCCAGTGGCTTTTCACAAAATACGTATTTACCCGCTTTAATCGCTGCCAACACATATTCTTCATGAGTTGCCCCCCATGAGGTAACGAGCACGGCATCCACACCACTTTTTGCGATCAGTTCGTGCCCGTCAGTATAAATAGTGGCGTTCAAATTTAGGTCGCTTTTTACTTTTTCGGCCTGAGCAAGATTCACATCCGTGAGGGCGATTACCTCTGCTCCTGTTAATGTGTATGTGATTCGACGAGCATGATCTGCTCCAATTGCCCCTGTTCCAATTACGCCGATTTTAATACTCATTCTGGTGTTACCTCTTTTATTGTTGTTTTCCATAGGGTTTATGTAATGGCTTATTTGTTCGTGTTTGTCGCTGTGCTGCTGCTTTACATCTTGCTCTTAGTTTTTTCGCCATCTTGTCGGTTGTCAAAAAAATATCATGCAATTGATGATTATTTAGACTTGACAAAATTCCTTGTCGCGTTCAAATTGGAACGTATATTCTATATTTAGTCAATAATAGAATTTATATTTGCTTTTAAGTGTGACAGCACACGGGACTCAGGGTCTTGTCTGTTTCACTTTTAGGTGTGCTTTACCGGGAACAATAAAAACAATAGAGCAAGATTGCTCACTCTTGAGGAAACTGCACAATGAAAAAATTACTCTTCGTCGCGGTCACGACATCGCTTTTAACGACCAGTGTGTTTGCTGCTGACTATAAAATTGGTGTCTCAATGGCGGCCTTTGACGATAACTTCTTAACTACGCTGCGTAATGGTATTGAAGCGGCGGCGAAAGATAATCACGTTGAAGTACAAATTGAAGATGCGAAAAATGGTATAGGCAATCAGCTCAATCAGGTTCAGAACTTTATTGCCTCCGGTGTCGATGCCATGATTATTAACCCCGTGGATACTGATGCTACCGTCTCAATGAGTGACGATGCGAAAGCTGCAGGTATCCCTGTGGTGTATGTTAACCGTCAGCCGATCAACGTCGATCTCCTACCTAAAAATGAAGCTTTTGTTGGCTCTAATGAAAAAGTTTCTGGCACCTTAGAAATGGAACAAGTGTGTAAGGATCTCCATGGCAAGGGCAAAATCGTTGTCATGATGGGAGAGTTAACCAATCAAGCCGCACTTCAGCGTACCAAAGACATTCATGATGTTATTGCCACGCCTGCCTGCTCTGGCATTTCTATTGTTCAGCAACAAACCGCTAACTGGTCGCGAACTCAGGGCAATAACCTGATGACCAATTGGATTGCTGCGGGCTTTAAGTTCGATGCAGTGGTGTCCAATAACGATGAAATGGCCATCGGTGCCATTCAGGCTCTAAAAGCCGCTGGTCGCCCGATGAATAGCGTTGTGGTGGCTGGTATTGATGCCACCGCGGATGGTTTGGCTGCGATGAAAGCAGGTGAGCTTGATGTGACGGTGTTTCAAAGTGCTAGTGGACAGGGCCGAGGAGCGGTTGATACTGCGCTTAAGTTGATCAAGGGAGAGAAAGTGGATCAAAAAGTGTGGGTGCCATTTGAGTTGGTGACCCCGCAGAACATGCATAAATACATGCACTAGGTCGTTGTCTTATTTAACTAAATCCATGTAATAACAATAATAAGGAGGGATTGCGTTATGACAAGCGCATCTGTCGTGGAACGCGAACCTGTTAATGGCGCAATTCCCCAGGATAATAACGTTGAGTATGTACTTGAGGTAAGGAATGTACGAAAGGCCTTTCCTGGGGTCTTGGCGTTAGACAATGTACAACTGCAAATCCGCCCCGGGACGGTGCATGCCCTAATGGGTGAAAATGGCGCGGGAAAATCCACTCTGATGAAAGTGATTGCTGGCATCTATCAACCGGATAGCGGTGAAGTGCTATTACGTGGTCAGCCAGTAACACTGGAAACGCCTCTAAAAGCACAGCAATCGGGTATCGCCATGATTCATCAAGAATTATTGCTGATGAATTACATGACGGTGGCTGAAAATATCTGGATTCGTCGAGAGCCGACCAATCAGTTTGGGTTCATTGATCATCGCAAAATGCATGACATGACAGCCAGCTTATTTAAACGCCTCAACATCAAATTAGACCCCGATGCTGAAGTTGGTACTTTATCCGTAGCGAACCGTCAAATGGTTGAGATCGCCAAGGCGGTGTCCCTTAACTCAGATGTGTTGATCATGGATGAACCGACCTCCACCATCACCGAAACCGAAGTGGCCCATCTGTTTGAGATCATCCGCAGCTTGCGCGATCAAGGCATCGGTATTGTCTATATCACCCATAAAATGAATGAATTATTTGAAATTGCGGATGAATTTTCGGTGTTTCGTGATGGCAAATACATTGGTACCCATGCGTCGTCGGATGTGACCCGTGATGACATCATTCGTATGATGGTTGGGCGGGAAGTTTCACAGATGTTTCCTAAGGAAGAGGTGGCGTTAGGTGAGGTGGTATTGTCGGTTAAAAACCTGACCTTGGAAGGGGTATTTCATGATGTTTCCTTTGACGTGCGCGCAGGGGAAATATTAGGTTTTGCCGGTTTGGTTGGGGCGGGGCGTTCCAATGTGGCGGAAGCTTTATTTGGCGTGACGCCAGCGGACTCGGGTGAAATTTATATCGATGGTACAGAGGTTCACATTAAGAACCCCAATGATGCGATTAAGAATGGCATGGCCTTTCTAACGGAAGATCGCAAAGAAACGGGCTGCTTTCTCGCTTTAGACATTCAAGAAAACATTCAATCAGCGGTGCTTCATGAAGGTTTTACCAACAAAGGAGGTTTTGTTGATCAAGCCAAGCTCGACAAAGAGTCAGAAGAGATGTGCCGTAAATTACGTGTGAAAACACCCAGCATGGAAGAAACGATTGAAAACCTATCGGGTGGTAATCAGCAAAAAGTCTTGATAGGCCGTTGGTTGCTGACGCATCCCCATATATTAATTTTAGATGAGCCAACACGAGGCATTGATGTGGGGGCGAAAGCCGAAATTCATTCCTTTGTGACCCAGCTTGCTCACAAGGGGGTTGCCGTCATTATGATTTCGTCTGAGTTGCCCGAAGTATTGGGAATGAGTGACCGAGTGCTGGTCATGCACGAGGGTAGTGTAAAAGGTATCTTGAATCATGATGAAGCCAATCAGGTCTCCATCATGAATTTAGCCGCCCAATAAAGCATTCAATAGCAACTAAAACGCCGACTATAAAAATAAGAGGTTGATATGACTATGTTAAATAACACCATGCAGGGGGCTAATGAGCCAAAGAAAGCACCTGCTAAAAAGCGTATCCCCCAAGAAGTAAACATATTATTCATTTTGATTGGTATTGCTATCATGTTTGAAGTGCTGGGGTGGCTCTTCGTCGGGCAAAGCTTTTTGATGAATATCAGTCGATTACAAATCATTGTCTTACAAGTCTCTGTTATCGGCATCATTGCCATTGGTGTGACCATGGTCATTATCACCGGTGGGATTGACTTATCCTCTGGGTCGCTGATTGCCATGTCGGGGATGATTGCGGCCACCTTTGCCCAGTCGAGTCAGTGGCCAAGAGTAATTTCTCCTTCATTAACTGACCTGCCTTTCTTTGTGCCTCTGTTGGTGGGGTTGGCGGTGGCTGGTGCGGCGGGGTTAATCAATGGTTTGTTGATTGCCAAAACCAAGATTCCTCCTTTTATCGCGACCTTGGGCATGATGGTCTCGGCTCGTGGTGTGGCCCGTTGGTATACTGACGGTAGTCCAGTGTCTGGTTTTACTCCAGATTTTATTATGATTGGCAATGGTTTGGGGCGCTGGATGCCAGTGGTGATCTTTATTGCGATGGCTATTGTTTTCCATATTGTCATGCGTTACACCCGCTTTGGTAAGTTTACCTATGCGATTGGCGCGAACCCACAAGCGGCAAGAGTCTCTGGGATTAATATTGATCGTCACTTAATCGTGCTGTATATGATTGCTGGCTTGTTGACGGGCTTAGCTGCCATGGTGACCATTTCCCGTATCCAAACGGCACAAGCGGGCATGGGCTTAGGGTATGAGCTGGATGCGATTGCCGCATCGGTCATTGGCGGGGTCTCTTTGGCGGGCGGACGTGGACGCATTGCTGGGACGGTGATTGGAACCTTGATTTTAGGCGTGATGATGTCAGGATTTACCTTTTTGCGAGTCGATGCTTATTATCAAGACATAATTAAGGGCGCCATCATTGTGCTGGCAGTGGTGGTTGATCAGCAGCGCCAGAATAAACGTAAAAAATCGACATAACCTTTCTGAAGATCCAGTGACTCTCCTTATTCCCGTAGAGCCGCTGGTCCTTTTTTCCATTTCTAATGAGAGATGAGGGTCGCTTCACTATGATAGATCGTTTGCTAGATCGGGCGGCTGGACTGTTTAACGGGACTTGAGTTAGAATTTTTATTCCAATTTAGGAACAGACATTTATAAACGATTATTTCCATTCCTTTGTCCACACCCTAACCTTATTGATGATTCAGTGGGTTGTTGTTTCCCTCTGTCATGAGTCACGAGTGCTTTATGAATGAAAAAATACCCGAGTCCTTAGCGGATTTGAATGAAATGATTAAACAGCAGCATGCTGAGTTAAGTAAACGGCTGCGTCAGGTAGCGGAGTTTGTCTTAGAATCTCCAAGTGAAGTTGCCTTTGGTACTGTCGCAGTGTTATCGAAAGATGCGGGGGTTCACCCTTCCACTTGGGTGCGTTTTGCCAATGCCTTTGGCTTCAGCGGCTTCAGTGAAATGCAAAAGCTGTTTCAGCAAAGTTTGATGTCGGAAATACCGAATTATCAAGAACGCATTAGAATGGCGCGTCATGCCCATAGTGAGCAGGCTGCAGAACAATCCCCTCACCAGTTATTGGCGCGTTTTTCCCAGGCTAACGCTCTGGCATTGGAGCATTTGAGTGAGGTCACCAGTGCGGAAGATTTAAGCCGCGCCATTGATATACTGGCTGAGGCGAAAGCGGCCCACATTGTGGGGGTACGCAGAGCCTTTGTGGTGGCCAGTTACTTTGCTTATGCGTTACGCCACATTGATCGTAAAGCCTATTTGATCGATGGAGTGGGGGGAATGTACAAGGAACAAGCGGGCAGTGTCGGGGAAGAAGATGTATTAATCGCCGTCAGCTTTCATCCTTATGCGGAAGAAACTCAGTTGGTTGCTAAGTCGGCTGCGGCGAAAGGCGTACCTTTGATTGTGATTACGGATAACCATATAAGCCCATTGGCGTCTATTGCCTCGGTCTGTTTTGTGGTGAAAGAGGCAGAGATCGATTCGTTTCGCTCCTTATCATCTTCCCTTTGTTTGGCTCAGTCTCTATCAATTGGCTTAGCTTATGAATTAGAGAAACGCTAACGAGACTCATGAAAGTCTCGTTTAAACGCCAGCGCTACCAAGTACATAGCCTCAAGTCGAGGCTATGTAGACGGTGTGGATGATTGAGCTATTTTCTTGTCACGCTCAATAATCCATTCGTGGTCTGTATCGTTATGGAAAATCCAGTTGCGTGTGGGGCCTGCCATCACATTTAAATAGTAGGATTGATAACCATGGGGCACACCCACCGGGTGGTAGCCTTCTGGCACCATAACCACATCACCATCTTCTACTGTCATGGTTTCATCTATACGGCGATCGTCGGTATACACTCGCTGAAAGACAAAGCCTTGTGGGGGATCAATGCGGTGATAGTAAGTTTCTTCTAATTGTGTTTCTTCGGGGGCGGCGTCCTGATCGTGTTTATGTGGTGGATAGCTGGACCAGTTACCGCTTGGGGTGATGACCTCACAAACCAATAAGCTGTCTGCTTCTAGATTACCAAATAGAATATTACACACATGACGACGATTGCTACCCACTCCACGGCTTTCAAATTGGCAATCGTCTGGGCGGATTAAGCGAGCAGCATATTTGCCTGTTGACGGGGCTTGGCAAACCGCCAGTTCGATGTCGGTGAGGGCTTCCATAGTAATGTTATCGTGGGGCGGTGCGTAGACGGCAAAGGGGGCTTTCTGATCAAAAACCGACTGTCTATCGCCTATATCCTGCCAAGTGTGTGCTTGGGTTTGTGCATTGGCATGGCCAGCCAGTAGTACCACGCAAACTTCTTTGTCTTCGGTACTGATAGAAAGTGTATCGCCAGCTTTGAGTGAGTGTGCTGCAAATCCGACGTATTGCCAATTGGCACTTTCGGGGGTGATACATTGAGTGAGCGTGCTGCCCTCTTGAGTTTGCTTTTTGGACAAAAGGTATGATCCAGAGGACTTAGGCAGAGCATGCGACGTCGACATATTGAACTCCCGTTATGATGTTTCATCATCATTTTTATTGTTGGGTGGTTTGGCTCAGCAAGGTATCAAGAACTGAACCTTCTATACATGGTTCTAACCATAAATCATCGTATTTTCCAAAACAATATAAAATAGAATTTTTATTTCAAAGATAATAAAGCGTGACGAAAAGCCAATAAAAAAGCACCAGACTAGGTGCTTTTTTGGATAGGCTCTTGGTATCGAGAAGAGGATATTATTCTTCTGGGATAACGCCCAGTTCAATTAGACGTTCGCGCAAATAGCTTTTTGCTGTATGACGATCGGATAACACGACTTCTGGTTTTGGGTGCAAGAACAGCGGTAAGGAGATGCGCGATTTTGTTTTGTCGGCACCTTCAGGGTTAATCACACGGTGTGATGTGGAAGGGAAGTAGCCACCAGACGCTTCTTGTAACATATCGCCGATATTCACCACCAAGGTGCCGAAATCACAAGGTACATCCATCCAAGAGCCATCTTTGGCTTTGACTTGTAAACCTGGCTCATTAGCGGACGGTAGAATGGTCAATAAGTTAATATCTTCGTGAGCGCCTGCGCGGATCGCTCCAAGCTCTTCGTCCCCTTTCAATGGCGGGTAATGTAAAATACGCAGTAACGTTTGTTGGCTGCCCTCAACCATGCTGGAAAGGGGTTGGGAGTAATGCTTCGCTACGTCGTCTGGGGAATATTTTTCAACCCAAGCTAATAACTCTTCCGCCAAGGTGGTGGCTTCGCCATAGTACTGTGCTAATAATGGCTTTTGCTTTTCAGGACACTGACCCCAAGGGTAGTAATGGAAGTACTCTTTAATATCTCGTTTAGTATGACCTTTGGCCGTCTCTGCCACTTTAGGAGAGAAGTAACCATCCTGTGGGCCAACGTTATAGCGATAATCATGTTTACTTTCGCTTGAGAAAAAGGTCAGCCAATCTTCATAAATAGCACTGACCAGTTCTTTTTTGATGGGGTGATTTTTCAGTACGCCAAACCCTGTTTCACGAAGAGATCTGACAAAGTCTTCAGCGGCGGTTGGGCTAGTGTAATCTACGGCTTTTAGTTGCATTGTGTGTGTCCTATTAAGTCTCTGTTTTGATATTTTGATCGTCAGTCCGCATCACCGCGGACCCATAACATGCAGCAAACAAGAGTGACCTAAGAAGACCAACCGCTATGAAAAAACATTTTCAAGTCAATGGCTTCGCCTAAGTAATGAGTGCAACTGTTCGAGCTTGTCGTCTGACAAGCAGCCCTACTCCCAACGGAGGCCGTTGTAGAGGTAGTGAACAGAGTTGGCAAGGATCTAACAGACATTTCAATGCTCTCTTACTGTGTCGCAAACTTCATGTGTAGAAAAGAAAGTGTAACAATGACTAGGAATGGGTTGAGTTCCTGTCACAATATGTAGTTTACTGTGTGAAACCTTTGTTTTGAAGTGAAACACGTATTAATTGTGTAGTTTGACTGGGTAAATCAAATACTTAACCTATAATATCCTGATCGGCGTCAATTTTTTACCGATACGAATACCGTAAGGCAACAAAAAGTTCTACACACCTTGAGTTTTACGAGGTCACATCCGACGCGAGATCCCTGCGTCTTCACAAAGAAGAGGGCAAGTTAATATGAATACATTTTTCGATTCGTTCAAAAATCATTTTCTCATTTCTATGCCACATCTTGATGATCCACATTTTGAACACACTGTGGTTTATCTTTGCGAGCACACACCAGAAGGGGCCATAGGTCTTGTCATTAATCGCCCTTCTAATATTGATTTCAGCGAGCTTGCAGAGCATTTGAAAATGACCATTACCGCCCCGACGTTAGCCTCTGACCCCATTTATCATGGTGGGCCAGTGGAACCCGAAAAGGGCTTTATTCTTCATACCTCTGAAAAAGCTTGGAGCAATACACTCAAAGTGAACGATGAGGTCTCTTTATCCGCCTCCCTAGAAGCACTAGAAGACATTGCGCGTGGCCAAGGTCCAGAGGCTTATCGTATTACACTTGGCTGTGCTGGTTGGGATGCGGGGCAGCTAGAAAAAGAAATTGCGAATAACGATTGGCTGGTGTGCGAGGCGGATTTAGACGTATTATTCCATACTCCAAGCGATATGCAATTCACCGCCGCCACTAAGGTGCTGGGAATTGATATGACAAGATTATCACCGGATATAGGACATGCTTAGTGACGGTTACCTCGTCTGAAAATGTTAACGATAAGCCCAATACTGAGCAATCAGTATTGGGCTTTGATTTTGGTACGACACGAATGGGTGTGGCGTTTGGTCAACGAATGTTGGGTACGGCACGTCCTCTCGCGCCTTTAAAAGCCAAAGAGGGTATCCCTAATTGGGATGAGATCGCAAAATTGGTAGAAGAGTGGCAACCGGATGCTTTTGTGGTGGGGCTGCCGTTGGATATGGATGGTGCTGAAAATGAGATGTGTCAACGGGCACGTAAATTTGCGAAACGTTTGCATGGACGTTTCAATCGTCCTTACCATATGATGGACGAACGGTTATCCTCTTTTGAGGCCAAAGGGCAGGTGATTGCCCGTGGTGGAAATCGCAATTTTAAAGAAAACTCAGTGGATGGGTTAGCCGCGCAAATGATTGTAGAAACTTGGTTCACTGAAACGAGCTAATTGCTTAGGACATTTGAACCATAAGAGCATTTTAACCATAAGTGCATTCAAACCATACATATATTCGAGCCAGTTGATGGTAAGGCAAACAAAGGTTTAGACAGCGATGAAGTTAGATTTAGAGCGTTCTTTAGCGTCAATGAAAACGCAGTTAACGGCCTATTGTGCGAAAAAGAACATAGAAAGCCCCATAGTGGTCGGTATTCACACTGGTGGCGTTTGGGTCGCCGAGCAGTTGATGAGTGCGGTGATGACGGATGAGCCATTAGCGACGCTGGATATCACTTTTTATCGTGATGATTTCACTCGCGCAGGGCTAAATCCGAAAGTGAACCAAACGTTGCTTCCCGCTCTTGAAGATCGTCATGTGATTCTGGTCGACGACGTGCTCATGTCTGGCCGTACGATTCGTGCCGCGATGAATGAAATTTTTGATTTTGGCCGTCCTGCTAGTATTACCTTGGCCATCTTATACGATTTAGGTCAGCATGAATTACCGATTCAGGCGGATATCGTGGGAGAGCAGCTGACGCTTAATCCTGACCAAAGAGTTAAGTTGTCTGGTCCTAATCCTTTGACGGTTTCTGTGCTGGACGCGCATTAAAGTGCGTTTCCGGCTTTATTTTTGCGTTAACAAATACGACAATTAGCAGATGGATATGAATGACGTTAATTCAGTTGAAAGTATGACAGACATCTCGACATCGGATGGTGTTCAGTGGGATGTCGATGAAAAGTATCGAAACAGTCTAAGCCGTGACTGCCTGTGTGCTTTGATTATTCAATCCCTTGATTTTGTTAACGTTATGAATGCCCGGTTGTAGCCAGTCTGCACCGGGCATTTTTCCATCTATACCCTATTTAGAACAGAGAAAGGCGATACCGTCTTTGCAGTTTGAGGAAAGCAAACCATGATGCGATCCGAACCTCGGGCATTACAGTTAAACGAACACGGACAGCTTAAGCACTTTTTGACATTGGATGGTCTAGATAAAACCATTTTGACAGAAATTCTTGATCGAGCTGATTCCTTTCTATCCATGGGTGAGCAGTCGGTAAAGAAAGTTCCTCTGCTGCGCGGTAAAACCGTGGTAAACCTATTTTTTGAGAACTCTACTCGAACCCGAACGACCTTTGAATTGGCGGCTAAGCGTCTCTCTGCAGACGTGATTAACCTCAATATTGAAACCTCTGCCACTTCCAAAGGCGAGTCGCTCCTTGATACGTTAAAAAACCTTGAAGCCATGCAGAGCGATATGTTTATTGTACGTCACTCTGACAGTGGGGCCGCTCATTTTATTGCCGAGCACTGTACGCCTAATGTTGCCATTATCAATGCTGGGGATGGTCGTCATGCTCATCCTACTCAAGCCATGCTCGACATGTTGACAATCCGTCGTCATAAAGGGCGGTTTGATGGCCTGAAAGTCGCCATTGTGGGAGACATTCTGCACTCGCGCGTCGCACGCTCTCAATTACAGGCGTTTACCACTCTTGGAGTAGAAGAGGTGCGTTTAGTCGGTCCGAAAACTTTAGTGCCTAAGTTTTTCGAGGAAATGGGGGCCACCATTTGTCATGACTTAGAAGCAGGCTTAAAAGATGTGGATGTGATTGTTATGTTGCGTCTACAAAAAGAGCGTATGAAGGGGGCGTTGCTACCAAGTGAAGGGGAATTCTACCGCTTATATGGTTTAACAGAAGAGACCTTGGCGTGGGCTAAACCAGATGCCATTGTCATGCACCCGGGGCCGATTAATCGTGGCGTTGAAATTTCCTCTGAGGTCGCCGATGGTGCACACTCTGTGATTTTAAATCAAGTAACAAACGGCATTGCTGTGCGTATGGCCGTGTTATCCATGGCGATGAGTGGGCAGTTACAACGGGATAGTGGCGAGGATGAGAAATAATATGAAACTATGCATTCAAAATGGTCGAGTGATTGACCCAAGCCAAGACCTTGATGCAGTGACCGATTTGTTTATCGAAAATGAAAAAGTTGTGGCCATTGGTGAGGCGCCTGATGGCTTTGAAAACGCTGAAATCGTTGATGCCACAGGCAAATGGGTGCTACCAGGTTTGGTGGATCTTGCCGTGGCATTGCGTGAACCAGGGCAAACCCAAAAAGGCAATATCGCGAAGGAAGGCCGAGCGGCTGTTTCTGGCGGGGTGACAACACTGGTGTGTCCACCGGATACGAATCCTATTGTCGATACGTCTTCTGTGGCTGCGTTGATTCAAGATAAGGCAGATGAAGCGGGCATGGCCAATGTTTTTCCCATTGGTGCGCTAACAAAAGGGCTTGCTGGGGAACAACTGAGCAACATGATGGCATTGACGGACGCAGGCTGTGTCGCCGTTTCTAATCATCGTTACCCAATTGCGAACACCAAAGTGTTATCCCGAGCGCTAGAATATGCGGCAACTCATGATTTACTTGTTGTGTTTCATCCCGATGAAGAGAGTTTATCGGAAGGCGGTTGTGCCCATGAAGGTCTGATGTCCACCATGCACGGTTTAGCCGGTATCCCAGAAGAAGCGGAAACCATTGCTTTAATGCGAGCTTTGTTATTGGTCGAAAAAACAGGGGTTCGGGCGCATTTTGCGCGTCTATCTTGTGCAAAATCTGTTGAAATGTTGGCGGATGCCAAAGCGTCAGGTTTGGATGTAACCGCTGACGTCGCCGTACATAACTTATTGTTAACCGATCAAATACTCAGCCGCTTTGATGGTCAGTATCATGTGTTGCCACCGTTACGCGGTGATGAAGATCGTTTGACCCTGATTGAAGGCATCAAAGCTGGCGTGATTACGGCGATTTGTTCGGATCATCAACCACATGAAAAAATGGCTAAAATTGCTCCGTTTGCGGCCACGGAACCGGGGATGGCCAACGTTGAAGTGTTGCTTCCATTGGCGATGCAGTTAATGGATGAGGGCGACTTGGATTTATCGACTTTATTGTCTTGCCTAACGTGTGGCCCTGCTAATTGTTTTGGCTTAGAAGCGGGCAGTTTGAGTGTGGGAAGCTTTGCTGACCTAATTATTTTTGACAGTACGGCGCGTTGGCAATGGACGCATCATAATCGTAAAACCAAAGGGCATAACTCGCCATACTTTGGTGATACGCTGACAGGTCAAGTTATCGCCACCTTTATTTCCGGTCAGCAAGTATATCGATTGGCATGAGGCACTTTCCAGAAGTAAAGTTTTAAAGTTTGCGGGGATTAAGTGTCATTTAGTCGGTAAAATTACTTACAGTAGATTGTAAACTTATAACAGTATAGGTTAGTCTGTTAAATCTGGTTGTTAATATTAAACATTTTGGTAGTTTAAATGGTGCTCGATTCTTTTCAGTCCGATGATGTTCAAGCTCTTCATGCTCGTCTGCTTAAGGCGGAGAAGGAACGTGATTTATTGAAATCATTCAATGTGAGCAATGCTCAGCGCTTACTGTCTGTGGCAAGTGGTAAGCCTGTGTCTTTCTTTTGGAAAGATATTCAAGCAAATCTACAAAAAATACTGCCAGATTGTTATGGTCTTTTGTTGGTTCGAAGTAAAGGAAGTCAGGGCTGGGTATTAGTCACTCGAGATGAAAGAAACGCGACTTTGCTTAATTCTGAAGGGCAATTAGGAACGCTACCAAGAGCCTTGATGACCTTTTCAGAAAGCCCATCCTGTCCAAAACGGCGAGAGGCAAATATTCAGCTCTCAGTGGATTGGGGACTATGGAAAGGCTTTTTAGAACTAAATGGCTTTTCTGATGTGGTTATGTTGAATGTGCCAACCAAACAGCATGATGATTATTTGATGGTCTTTTTCCAGTGTCATTCCGCTGATATCAGTGGTGAGGTCATTGATCTATTATTTGATGAAAGTGCGAACTGTATGAAAGCGGTGTCGCTGCGTGAATACTCTGATCGCTGTCTATTTGAAGACGGTCACCGTGATCCCCAAACAGCATTGTTGCGTCGTTACAGTTTTGAAAATAATTTTGCCATGGTGTTAAAAGATTCACGCCGTCATTTTCAGCGAGTCGCATTGATGTCTTTAAGATTGCATGCTCGCATCACTCAAGACGACGCAGCGGACCTCAAGGCATTAGCCGCATTGATTCAGCGTACGGTGCGCGATAACGACCTAGTGGCTTATTACGATGACGGTGAGTTTGTCATGGGCATTCGCATTCGTCATATGGAAGACGCCGAAGTCGTCGCTAACAAATTGATGAAGGCATTGCGAGACCCTGAATTGGCCGCTAAAAAACTTGTATCGGATGGGGTTTCTATCGGCATTTCCTTTTACCCCGAACATTCTAGTTTGGACGATCTTTATCGTGCGGCTTCTTTTGCCGAAAATTCTGTGAGCGAGTCGTTTGGGCATCGTCTGGAGTTTCATGGTCGAGTTTATTCATCAAGTAATGACTTTTATGTTTTCTAAGTGCTTTGCAGTCTCCTGTTTACTGGCTCTGTTATAAATCGCGCTAGTAATAGTAAACTATAGATGGTGCAAAGGAGATCTGTTTCGCGCTGCGTGAATACTTAACATCGTTACCTGATTTCCCTTCATTGCTTTTCTTCTTAGCTTTTTTTTCACCTCTAAAAAAGTGCTAACATGCTGTTATGCGCTTTATTTTATGGAGAATGTTGAGCTGTTTTCTCTGTTGTATTTCGTCTAATGCCAGTTTATAAGCTTGTTGTTTGATGCGAGCTGCAGTGCAGAAGTCCAAAAGAAACTAGGGTTTTGTTATGAATATAGAAACGAATCTTTCTCTTGTCGGCGCACAAATTGCGCAACTAGAGCAACAATATCAACGTGATGCTGGCAGTGTGCGTCTGCTGGCGGTGAGTAAAACTAAACCACTAGAGGCCATTCGGGAGGCATATCAGGCTGGTCAGCGCCTATTTGGTGAGAACTATGTTCAAGAAGCCGTAGAGAAACACAGTGCGTTGGCAGATCTCGTTGATATTGAATGGCACTTTATTGGGCCGATACAGTCCAATAAATCACGCGTAATTGCACAAACTATGGATTGGGTGCATACCATTGATCGTGAAAAAATAGCTCGTCGGTTAAGCGAACAACGTCCCGATGATATGCCCAAACTAAATGTATGCATACAAGTGAATATTAGTGGCGAAGAAAGCAAATCAGGGATTTTGTTAGAGGACTTGCCGGAGATGGTTTCACTAGTAAAAAGCCTGCCAAACATACAACTTCGGGGGCTCATGGCGATTCCCGCGCCGCAAGAGGATGAAGCAAAACAAATGGCAGTCTACCATCCATTATCTCAGGCTTACCTTGAATTGGCGTCATCAGATCGCATGATAGATACGTTATCCATTGGTATGTCTGGCGATTTACCGGCGGCCATTGCATCGGGCAGTACCCTAGTGCGGGTTGGCACGGCTATTTTTGGCGCCCGGGACTATACCTCGTCATGAGAAGAATGTAGACAGGAGAATGCTGTTGTCTAACAGACAATAATGGCTCTATTTTACTGGACACTGATATAAAAATTAGGAATATAAATGAAACCAACAATTGCCTTTATCGGTATTGGAAACATGGCTGGTGCGATCATTGGCGGCCTTATTGCGAGCGGATACCCTGCAAAGAAGATTCTTGGTACCTCTCGCACGCAAGCTAAGCGCGAGCACTTTGAGCAACAGTACGCAATGATAACGCTAGCGGATAATCGCGAGGCTGTTAGTAAAGCTGACGTGGTGGTGCTTTGTGTAAAGCCTGCGCAAATGCAAGAGGTGGTTAGTGCCTTTGCGGATCAGGTGCGTGACGAGCAGATGTTTATTTCGGTGGCCGCTGGCATAGAACTCAGCGCTTTAGCTCGCTGGTTGGGCAAAGACGTTTCTGTGGTGCGTTGCATGCCGAATACGCCGTCTCAATTAGGTGCGGGAGTATCCGGTTTAATTGCAAATGCTCATACTAGTGAGGATCAGAAAGCGTGGGTATCTAGTGTATTTGAAAGTATCGGCGTATCTATCTGGGTGGAAGATGAATCGCAAATGCATGCTGTGACTGCCCTGTCTGGTAGCTCTCCTGCTTATTTTTTTCAGTTCTTGGAAGCAATGATTAAAACGGGTAAAGAGCAAGGTTTAAGCGAAGAAACGTGCCGTCGTTTGGCCGCGAATGCTATGCTAGGTGCGGCGCGTATGGCAACAGAGCTTGAGCAGCCAATTGACCAATTACGTAAAAATATTACCTCGCCAAAGGGCACTACCGAACAAGCCCTGTTGTCTTTTGAGGCGTCAGGTATTGATAATATAGTAAGAACGGCCATGCTTGCCTGTATGGATCGTTCCAAAGAAATGGCGCAACTATTTTCTGGTAACGCAGACTCATAAAGAAGGACTATCTGATGACTTCAGATCCATTGATTTTTTTATTTAAGACCATTGCCAATTTGTATCTGTTTATTGTGTTGCTACGTTTAGTACTGCAATTGACGCGTGCGGATTTTTATAACCCTATTAGCCAAGGCATCGTCAGAGCAACCAGCCCTATTCTATTGCCTTTGCGTAAGGTGATTCCTTCCATTGGCCGTGTTGATATGGCCTGTGTGGTGTTTGCCTTGTTAGTGCAGTTTTTAACCGTTTTCGGCGTGATATTTTTCCAAGGTGCTGCCTCGATGACACCTGTCTCCCTATACGTGGTTTTGACGGTGGTCGGGACTTTATATCATTTGCTGGATTTGTATTTTTGGGCGCTATTGATTTCGGTCATTTTAAGTTGGGTAGCACCAGCGGCGAGTCATCCGGGTGCTATGTTGGTCGCGCAGATCACTGAGCCCTTGTATCGTATGTGTCACCGTGTGATTCCAACATTGGGGGGATTAGATCTATCACCGATTTTCTTGTTTTTAGCAATTTCCATCATTCAGCAGTTCTTAAGGGGATATTTTCCTGTTATTTAGACATGACACTAAATTGGTGGCTTTTTAAGCATTATTGGTGACGAATGACGGCGTAGAATTGAGAACAGGGGCGTATTCCTATATGATTCGACCCCTGAATGGGAATCTAAGGGGGCGGCTGTGTCTTTTATTGGTTCTCCCTTCTCCTTATAATCATTTTTTGGATGAAAGCTATGAGTACGATTGCGGTTTATCCGGGTACCTTTGACCCCATTACGAACGGCCATACTGATTTGGTCGAGCGCGCGTCAAAACTGTTTCAGAAGGTTATCGTTGCCGTTGCAGCGAGCCCTAAAAAACGTCCGGTACTGTCGCACGAAGTACGTATTGCTTTGGCGGAAAAGGTATTGGGCCATTTACCAAATGTAGAGATTGTCGGCTTCGATAATTTGTTGACAGAGTTTACTCGCTCGGTCAATGGCAAAGTGGTGGTGCGAGGTTTGCGTGCGGTATCGGACTTTGAATACGAGTTTCAGTTAGCCAACATGAATCGTGCCATTGCTCCCGATGTGGAAAGTATCTTCCTCACGCCATCGGAAAAACACTCTTATATTTCGTCAACCCTAGTGCGCGAAATTGCTTCACTAGACGGGGATTTCGGTCAGTTTGTTAATCCTGAAGTTGAGCGTGTTCTTAAGGAACATTATTTAACGATGAAGCGATAGGTTGCCGCTTTACTCATTGCTTTAGATCGGCAATAAGTTAGCTACTCTATAGTGTGGAAAGTGATGTATTTCCCTTTCTTGGACTTTTTGCCTTGTTTGGATTTATGGCTGGTTTATATCGGCTGATAGTTAGGAGAGAATCATGTCTCTGATCATTACTGATGAATGCATTAACTGTGATGTCTGTGAGCCTGAATGCCCAAATGAGGCTATTTCGCAAGGCGATGAGATCTATGTTATTGATCCCCAAAAATGCACGGAATGCGTGGGTCACTACGATGAACCTCAGTGTCAACAAGTGTGTCCTGTGGACTGCATTCCATTAGACCCTAATAACAAAGAATCAGAAGAAAAGTTGATGGAAAAGTATTTAGTACTGACCGGACAACTCTAATCTGTTCTTTATTGCTCTTTAATAAAAAAGCTCGATTATCTAGGTCGAGCTTTTTTATGCTTGTTTGACAGCAACTGCTTGTCATTAACAGCAAAAGCGTTTAGCTGTTGTTCAGGCCCTCTACACAACATTTTCAAAAAAAGTCAGTACTTGCTCAGGGGTAGGGGAGTTTAGCTCGTCTCCGACTAACAGAATTAACGAGCGAGCGTGAATACTTTCCGTTGTACTTGGATGAGTGATGATTTGGCCGTGCTGATTTTCATAGCCAAGCGCAGTCCCAATGTTATTCTGAATTAAACAAGTGACTATTTGCGCCCAGGTAAAGCCCTCTAAATTAATGTCCAAACGAATCGTATGGTCACCTTCATAGCGGAATAGGTTTTCAAGTACTTGTTCTGTACCTGGGGCAATCAAAGAGCGAACCAGCATCTCTGGGTAGGCACGTATAGGGCGAATCACCGCGTTGGCTCCTGCGTTCCTAAAGCGCTGACGATTAGCATCATCGATGGCCTCAGCAAGGATAAACGCCGAACAGCCTATTTCTTTTAAGCGGTGCAATATATCAAAGGTCTGGCTGTCACAGCTGCTATCATGGGGATCAGAACAAAGCACAATAATGTATTTGGCTTTATCGGCTCCAGCGGAGAGTAACTTGCCCTCTTTGGTCGCCTCGCCCGTATGGTGTACCACCCCCCGAGATCGTAAACTCATAGGTAACCCATCTGGGTACGCTTTAGTGAGGATCTGGATAGGAACTTCGCTCAGCTCTGGCGTGTTACAGACTTGCGAAACAAGTAGTTTTAGATAGCGAGATGCATCGCTGCTGGGGGTGTTGATAATCAACAAATGATCCTGCATTGTATTCCACTCCATATGACCTTTGATGCGCATTTCTTTTTTAGCGATTCTTAGCTCCACATAATCACTCGCGATTTGCGCCAATAGCGTAATGCTGATTCCGTATATCAGTACAATCGTAGAGAACTGTCCCCAGAAAGTAGCCGGAGACAAATCGCCATAGCCTGTCGTGCTGGCAGAGGTCATGGTCAGCCAAAACGCTTGCCACCAATTCAGGTGTTCAAAATGGTTCATAGCTAAGCTATGCAAGCCAATCACACAAGCGAATAGAATCAGCCTTTTTTGCATGTCCTTAGTGGCATGCAAATGAACCTTTTTGCGATACTGCCGTCGTGTGTTGTTACGTCTAAGAAGTAGACCTAAGGTATTCATACTATCCTTTTATAATGAATTGGGACCTTTTTGTAGAGGTTGTGCTTGCGACTTGATTATGGGTCTTATTCATCCGTTGACATGGCATAATCTAATTGCCGCCAAGATTCATAGACCATTACTGCAACCGTATTGGACAGATTAAGGCTGCGTGAATTGGCTTGCATTGGCAAGCGTAAACGCTGCGTTGGTGGCAGGGCTTCAATGAACGCCGCTGGCAAACCTCTGGTTTCTGGGCCAAAGACCAAAACATCATTGGCTTCGAACTTGGCTTCACTATGAGTATGGCTGCCTTTTGTGGTCAATGCGTAGATTGTGCCGATGGTATTTTGTGCCAGAAAGTCATCAAAATTTGCGTAACGCTTTAGGTTAGCAAACTCATGATAATCCAACCCAGCACGGCGGAGCTTTTTGTCTTCAAGATCAAACCCTAGGGGCTCGATTAAATGAAGCTGATACCCCGTATTGGCACAAAGACGAATCACATTACCAGTGTTAGGTGGAATCTCTGGTTGATAGAGTACGATATGAAGCATGGTATTATCTCCTTGATATACTGAGATAATACCAGACCAGCGGGGAAAACTAAGTTTTTTTAATTTTTTTAGGAAAAACTATTGACCCTAAAGAAGGTTTCTCTATAATACGCCCCACTTGCCCAGATAGCTCAGTCGGTAGAGCAGAGGATTGAAAATCCTCGTGTCGGTGGTTCGATTCCGCCTCTGGGCACCACGATAAAGAAGGCCAGCTAAATTAGCTGGCTTTTTTTCGTCTTGGATCCTTATTTTCTAGATTAGTGGTTCCTGTTTGTTAAGCCCAGATAGCTCAGTCGGTAGAGCAGAGGATTGAAAATCCTCGTGTCGGTGGTTCGATTCCGCCTCTGGGCACCATTTCTCAGCATCTTCTGAACTTCCTCAGCGCCTTATATATTAAGCCTTTCAGCATTTTCAAATCCATTTTTAAAATATTTTAGTCTATCTGTCTGCATTATGGGTGTTCAAGGGTTCCCTCAAAAAGCATAAAGTCGCGATAATGCCTGTAATAAATTGTATTTTTGAGGCGTGCTAAAGAATGTAGTGACGGTTAATATTGCTGTTGTTTCATGCTTGTTATGTTGGTCATCTTGTTAGTTTTTCATAGCTAAGTCGATATTTTTTATTAAGTTTTTCTATGTAAGAATTGTTAACTTCCGCGAATGTCGATGCTATTTGTCTATGGTTTTTCACTAAAACGTCATTCAATGTTGATGCGTGCTGCTTTGACAAATCTGCTGTCAACCCTAGCCCTTAGACTTCCCGTTTTTGAGGAAGGTTATTCAGCAATATCTTTTTTGGCCAATATCGTGCCGTGTCCGTTTTGGAATTCGACAAAAGCGTGGATGAACTTTTCTGTATTGGGTTCTTGGATGATGGGAGTTAACGGGATAAGAGCGTTAGCAATTTTCCCAAAGGTCTGTAGATCAATACCGAAGCGTTCTTTAAGCGGGGTGTCGTAATCTTCGCCTCTATCGACCAGTGCGTCTGTTTGCTCTGGAGTGAGTCCGAGAATCTTTTCTGCGAGCAGCTGTATTTGAATATGTTCCATATAGGTTTCCTTTTCTTAGTTGGCAGGTTAGAGCAAATAAAAAAGCCCCTCGTAAAGAGAAGCTTTTTGGGTAGGTTCTTGCAATTCGACAGCTAGGCTTTCTTGGGAGTCTTCCATGCTTTCAACAGTACATTTTGACAGTGCACCTAACGCCTTAATATCCGATGATATTCTAATCAACTGGTAATGGGCTAAATCATGCACGTTGTTTCTCATCAGGTTCCATCCTCTTTAACCTTGTGTCTCATCCCCCTATATTGAACGATTTTTGATTCTTGTCAATTTTTTGTACACTATAATATACAAAATAGTACGTTTAGAAGTTGCTAACAACGTATTTGACGCCAAAGTAGTTTGCGAGTTTATTCATATTGGTGATACAAATGGCTCGCTTTTCACTGTGAAATTGATGAATGTACGCTTGGCTAATATCTGTATATTCCGCTAATAGGCGATAGCTTCCTTTTCGTTTTCTGCCGTTAATGATGCGACTGCTTGAAGTGAACTCGGTGATTTTTGCTCTGAGCTGTTCTTCTAGTTCATCTACACCGATAGCGTGGTACTCTGTGGTAATGTTTAAATCAAAGGCAACGCCTGTTTTTTCCTTTTCTTGGGTTCCCATGGTGCTCTCCTATTTGTCGAATCGTAAATATGGCCATGCTTTGTTTGAGTCTTTAAATCCTAGTCCGTTAAAGTCGTTTTGCTGGAATCGTAATGTGCCAAACATTAAATCCCAAAGGGCTAATGGGCTGTAATTGTATCTATGCAACCCTATCTGATGATGAATAATGTGTTGCTCTGGAATTTGAATGATATAGCCAAGTGGGTGTAGCCAGCGAGGCAGTTTAATATTAGCGTGATGGAAGGTTTCTAGTATGCCTTCTATCACTAGAGCCATTGCTACAGCATTGACACTAACATTCAAAATAACTTTACCCAATAAAAATAATATAACGGTGTTTATCACCATTTCCAACGGGTGTCTATAAAATGCTACGCGACTGTCCATGTGGGAAGGGCTGTGATGCATCTTATGTAAGTACTTCCACGCCATTGGTATCGAATGTTTTGCTCTGTGAGCCCAGTAGTTAACAAACGAATAGATGAGATAGAAGACCATGCCTTCTATGAGGGGGTCTTTATTGATTTCTATGCCTATTCCTGGAATATTTATCCACCCAAAAAACATCACTCGTGCGAATACTGCACCAATGCCTATTATTAAACACAACACGGCGCTAAACCCTTTTTGTGTTTGCCACTGTTCTTTGGGAAAAATTCTTTCTAATAGAAAGCTACTCAAGAATAAAATTGCTTGTATTGTAATCAGGTAGGTAATAAACATTTCAAATCTCCTTTTATAATGGAGACTTGAGGCTACTACTACAGACCTTTTTAAATCATGTCTTTTGAATCATATAGTGTGCATTTTTTTAAAAATTAGCGTTAGCTTGAGCGGCTTTTTGCAATTTTGGCTGTTGTGTTTCCAAGAGTGCTCTCAAAAAGCATAAAGTCACGATAATGCCTGTAATAAATTGTATTTATGGGAGTGATAGGGAAGCTGATCACTGCAGGTTTTACTGCTATACCATGCTTGTCATGTTGATGATTTCGTTGATCATTTTATAGCTAAGTCTATATTTTTATTTATGTTTTCTTTTTTTTGATGTGTGTTATGGAATGTCGTATTTCTTCGTGATCTTTGCTGCTTTGTTACAAAAGCGTCATATACATTTTGTAACATGCTTCTGAAAAAAAGAGGGGTGATTTTTCATCTCTCTATGTTGATCAATTGGAGAAGCATGTGAACATTAACAAAAAGATGTGGGTTCTTTCTGGTGTGACGGCCATCAGTATTATTTTGGTTGGTGTCTTCGCAGCTTATATTCTCTCTTCTTTGAGGACAGACTTTGATCATTACAAAACGCAAATCGCGACGTCTCAGCATTTGTTTGAGATGAAGGCGACTGGTCTGTCTGTGGCAAAAGGGGATCCTATTCTGCCTTCAACCAAAACGGCCCTTGATGCAGCGAACGTTAAGATCAATGCGTTGTTGAAGACGATAGAAGCGTCTCATGTGGTTGATGAGAAGAAAGCGAAGCTTTTAAAGCAGATTAAGCCCCTGTGGGCGGAGTATTTTAAGCAATTCAATAGTGCCATTAATATGGCTCAAGATAGCCCGCAGGATGCACTGCAAATACCGGATTCTATTTACGGTTTGTATTTGGTGCCGATGATTCATAATATCGACCAATTGGTTAAGGAAAATCAAGGGCTTGAGTCTTCGTCGGACAGCGTCATTTCAAAACAGATGGCGATGATTTTGTGGTTGATTTTGACGCCCTTGGTTGCGGGCGGTTTGTTTGTTATTGCCAGTCAGCGTTTGTTGGCACGAGATCTGAGAAAGCGTGTGTTTCGTGTGTTGGATGTGGTGACATTTTTAGAGCGCGGCGATTTAACGAAGCGCTTACCAGTAGAAGGACGGGATGAGTTGTCTTCAATTGCCTCGTCTGTAAATGGCTTTGTCGACAAGACCCACTCGATTTTATGTCAGGTACGAGAGAGTACAAGTGATGTGTCGCGTGCAGCTGCTGAATTGTTTGATGCGTCGGCTCATGTGGCGAACAGTGCCAGTTCTCAGAATGAGGCGGCGTCTTCTGTGGCGGCGACGGTTCAGCAATTGGCGGTCAGTATCGGTCAGGTAACGGAGCATGCTAAGAGTGCGCAGTCTTTTTCTGTGCAATCTGGTGAGCTGTCAACCCAGGCGGGTGGGGTTGTGCTATCTGCAACTAATGAAATGAATAAAATCTCTGAGTATTCCCGTGGTTCATCCGCGTTGATTAAAGAGTTAGAAGACCGATCCAGTGACATTTCTAATATCATGCAGGTAATCAAGGACGTAGCGGACCAAACCAATCTGTTGGCTCTTAATGCGGCGATAGAGGCGGCGAGAGCAGGTGAGCAAGGGCGCGGTTTTTCCGTGGTAGCAGATGAAATTCGTAATTTGGCGATGCGAACCACTCAGTCGACTAGCGAAATTGCGCAGATTGTCGGGCAGATACAAGAGGCAACAGAGGCGGTATCGCTTAGCATGGAATCAGGGCTTCAGCGGGTTGAGCAAGGTGTGTTGCTTGCACAACAGGCTGGTCAATCTATGAATGATGTGACAAACAGTACCGAAAAGGTAGAAGAGTCCATTGATTATATTTGTAATGCTTTGACTGAGCAGAATCACGCCAGTGATGATATTGCCAGAAAAATTGATCGTATTGCGATGATTATCCGTGAAGACGCTGAGTCTGCCAAGAATACGGTTGCAACGGCCAAAAAGTTAGACGGGTTATCAGGTACTTTGAATACCGCAGTGAGTCAGTTCCAGTTGTAACGATGCCTGCTTGATCTCTTTTGCGACAGCCTCTTCGTAAGAGAGCCTTCCTTCAGCAAATGCTTATCTTGCTTTATCGGCGGGTAAGCATTTCGTGTTTTTATGATTCGATGTGTTTGCAGTTATAGCTCATTATTTTCATTACATAATGTAACGATTATCTGGGTCATGAGTAAGATTCTTTGGCTATTCTTAGCATAAAGACAGCCGATCCGTTTGACCCGGAGATAACCTATCTACGCTTTTTAGTTTAAAGACCTCCTCTTGATAAATTGGTGCATTATGTTTAAAGGAATAGTCATTGTTGTTGTCACTGCGCTAATGTACTGGGCTCTGGGGATATTGGGCTTAATGGCTGCTATTCCGCCAGGCTATGCAACCATTATTTGGCCCGCTTCGGGTTTGGCTTTAGTTGCTGCGATGTTCTTTCCGCGAGCAGGCCTATGCGGCGTGTTTCTCGGTTCATTTCTCGTGAATGTGTCCGCCACTTGGTACAACCTCCATCTATTTGCTGTGTTGTTGCCTGCTGTCATCGCATGTGGGGCGGCTCTTCAGGCGGCAGTTGGTGCTTGGTTAGTACGTCGTTATGTGGGGATTCCGTTCGCCTTTCACCGAGTGGATTTGGTGTTGCGCTTTGTCTTTTTAGCTTGTGTTTTGTCCACTCTGATTGGCGCTACGGTCGGTTCTTCCGCCCTATTGTATTTTAATATCATCACCTGGGACGGTTTTTGGCTTAACTGGGTTGGTTGGTGGGTGGGGGACTCCATTGGAGCGCTGGTCATCGTGCCTTGGTTTGCTGTGCTATTTCCCCGTTATTTTGGTAATCATTTTCAGCATCAGTTCAGTTTGATGGGAGGGCTGATTTTTATTCTCATTTTGACGTTTGGGGTGTCGTTTGGGGTGAGTGAGTTTGAAGAGAATAAGCAGGCTAAGGAGTTTCGGGTAAATGCTGAATTATTAGAAATCTCTTTAAATAACCGGATAAAAAACAGTGTCGATTTGCTTTATGGGGTAGCGGGATTTGTACGAGGCAGTGAAGAAGTGTCGTCTAAAGAGTTCGACAAATATGCATTGAGTGCGATGTCCCGAGATAACTCTTTTTTAGGGGTTTCTGTCAACTATGTGGTGGATGGCCTGTCGATACCTGCCTTTGAACATAATATTCAAAAGAGTTACCCCCATTTAGAGTTTCGAGTTAAAGAAAGGGATTCATCGGGGAAGTTGGTGAATGTTACTCCTCGAAAACGCCATATTGTGGTCACGTTTGTGGTGCCCAGAGAGAAAAATAAAGCCGCGATTGGCTATGATGTTTATTCCCAAGAAAGTAGGCGAAAGGCGATTGATAAGTCCATTGAGCTAAAACAAGCCTACCCAACTGATCCGATCAATCTGGTTCAAGGGAGTAAGGGGGTCTTACTGTTTTTACCATTTTTTAACGATGAGACCGGGAAGGTTTTGGGTATGGCGACGGCAGTCATAGGGCTAGATATGTTAACTAAGGAGATAGTTAATAGAGGGTTGTTGCCAAATACCCAGTTATATCTAGTGGATATGCATGGGGCTGGCGATTCACCTGTTTTGGTGACGCAAAGCGAATCGGCCGATTTGTCTGTTGCCACTTTAATATCGCGTTTTAACAAGGGGGACTTTGGGCAGGCGGTTGCCTATGATGTGAAAGTCGGCGAAAAGCGTTGGCGTTTATTTCAGGTGAGTGAGAGCCGTTTTTATAAGCAGCCTTGGGGTGTGCAGTTTGTGTTGGTATGTGGTTTCTTGGTGGCGGGTATTCTGGTTTGGTTTTTGCTGATGGTCAGTAGTCAGATGTCTGAAATTGAGAGCCTGGTACGTCGTCGCACACAGGATCTTTTAGAAGCAAACCGGTCACTTAGGGCATCAGAGTTAGCGCATAGTAAAGCGAAGCATGAGGCTGAAGAAGCCAATCAGGCAAAGAGTCTGTTTTTAGCGAATATGAGTCATGAAATTCGTACGCCGCTCAATGGCGTCATTGGTTGTCTCTCTTTAATGATGAGCACGGATTTGCGTCCTGAACAAAAAAATCTGGCGAATTTGTCGCGCCAAAGTGCGGAAGCATTATTGGAATTGATCAATGATATATTGGATTTATCTAAGATCGAAAGTGGCAGTATTGTGTTGGATGAGGAGTTATTCAACCTAAGAGAGCTAGTGGAAGAAGTGAGTCAGCTGTTGGTCTTCAGGGCGCAGGAGAAAAACATCGAATTTAATGTGCCAGCGGTTTTTATTCCTCAAGTGTCTATCTTGGCGGATCGATTACGGATCAAGCAAGTGCTTATGAATTTATTGGGTAATGCCATTAAATTTACCTCGCAGGGTGAGGTGAATTTGTTTATCCATGTTGATCCTCTAATAAACAGTGGTACCTGTGAGTTAAGCGTTAAAGTGTCTGATACTGGTATAGGTATCAATCAAGCCCTGAAAAAGAACTTATTCCAACGCTTTAAACAGGCAGATAATTCGACCACTCGAAAATTTGGTGGGACGGGCTTAGGCTTAGCCATCAGTAAAAGTATTGTTGAATTAATGGGCGGAAGCATTGGTGTCGACTCGGAAGAAGGTAAAGGCTCTACGTTTTGGTTTAAAGTGACCGTGCCGTTTGAGTGTCAAGAAAAGGAGAATGACACGGCTTTCCATGCGTATTCGGCGGTATTGGTGTATCACAATGACGTGGGGCGTGATTACGTTGCATCATTAGTCCAGAACATAGGACTAGATGTGACAGTGTTTAATTCCCTCGTGTCATGGTTAGACGATGAGGTAGCTGAGACTGGGCAGACTGTGTACACGGAAAATAGGATTCTTTTGTTGGATGACTCTCTCTATGGACAAGCTTCTCAAGAGGATCAGGAAAAACTTAAGCAAGTATGTGCACAGAAAAAGTTGACCTGTGTTTTGTTGCTGAATTATTCCAAAGAAAGTCTCGAGTCTGATATGAAAGTGTTGCATAAGCCTGTATTTAACCATGAAATGCATCAAGTGCTGACACAAATACTGACTTCGCCATTGAAAGAGGAGGCGTCACATGAGCTATTAAGCTCGCCTCAAGAAGGTCCGACTAATGGCTGGCTTGATCAACCCCCAGAATTTAATGCCAAAATATTAGTAGTGGAAGATAATTTTACTAATCAAGTTGTTGCTCGTGGCTTGCTGGGTCGGTTAGGGATTGAGGTTGATATTGCCAATAATGGCGAAGAAGCGCTGACGATGTTGCAGTCTACTCATTACGATTTGATTTTTATGGATTGTCAGATGCCTATTATGGATGGGTATCAAGCGACGGGACGAATCCGTCAGTTAGATACAGGCAAAACAGCCAAAAATGTCCCCATTGTTGCCTTAAGTGCCAATGCGATGAAAGGGGATAAGTTAGTCTGCCTTGAGGCTGGGATGGATGATCATATTGCTAAGCCTATTGATAAAGATGAGTTGTTGGCTGTATTGGAAAAGTGGTTGCCACATGCAAAGATAAAAAAATAGGAGAGTCTAAGTCATGGTAGAAGCAAGGGTGTTTGATCTCGAAGATTTTAAAAATCGCATGGCGAGCAGTGATGAACTGATGGCGCTCGTCGCGGCTGAGTTTTTAAGAGAGGCGGCTTATTTGGTTTCCCAATTGGAAACGAGCATTCAAGCCGAAGATTGGCTGCAGGTGGCGCAAACTGCCCATCGTTTGAAAGGCGCCTGTGCTGAAGTGTCTGGGCAGGCGATGACGCAAGATGCCAGAGCGATTGAGTTTGCCGCTAAGGAAGATAATACTTCTGCGATCCCAGAGTTTTACTTGACGTTAGAATCTCATTATGGCGCTTTAAGAGAGGAATTATCGACAATTTTATTGTTGAAGTGAAACAAGCTTGTTACTGCTTTTTATGAGCTTTTTTATTGAATATGTTTATTTTTTTGTGATTTTTCATTGTTTTTTAAAAAATTTGGTTTGTGAAATAAAAGTGTTTGTCATATAACGGAAATAATTAGCCTCTATTTTGTTTGCAAACTTTAAACAAACCAATGGTGTGAGGAATCATGAAATGCGTAAATTAACGCTAGCAATGGCCGTTTTAGGCCTGTCTCTTTCTGGTTCGAGCTTTGCGACTACGGAGATCCAATGGTGGCATGCGATGGGTGGTGCTAACGGGGAAGAACTCAATAAGATTGTTAAAGAATTTAACGATTCTCAAGATAAGTACAAAGTCGACCCAGTGTTTAAAGGGAATTACACGGAAACCATGACTTCTGCTATCGCGGCATTTCGTGCCCATAAGCAACCTGCCATTGTGCAAGTTTTTGAAGTGGGCACGGCCAGTATGATGGCGGCGAAAGGCGCTATTTACCCTGTCTATAAATTGATGAAAGACACCCACGAGCCGTTCAATCCGAAAGATTACCTCAGTTCTGTCACTGGCTATTACTCCGACTTACAAGGCAATATGTTGTCGATGCCGTTTAACAGTTCAACACCTGTTCTTTACTACAATAAAGACATGTTTAAAAAAGCAGGCATTAGTTCACCACCAAAAACTTGGGAAGAAGTGGCTGCTGACTCTAAAAAGCTGTTAGCAAGCGGGGCTAAATGTGGTTTCACCACTGGCTGGCAATCTTGGGTGCAACTAGAAAACCTCAGTGCTCGACATAATGTTCCTTTTGCCTCAAACGACGATGGTTTTTCAGGCATAAAAGGCACCAAGTTATTGTTCAATGGTCCCCTTCAAGTGATGCACATCACCAAAATGCACGAATGGCAAAAGAGCGGTATTTTTAGCTATGGTGGCCGTCGTAGTGACAGTGTGCCTATGTTTTATAGCCAACAGTGTGCCATGTATACAGGCTCCTCTTCTGCTTATGGTGGCATGGTGAAAAATGCGAAGTTTGACTTTGGTGTATCGTCTTTGCCTTACTGGGCGAGTGAAGTGAAAAAGCCGAATAATACCATTATCGGTGGGGCGTCATTATGGGTTCTTAGAGGCAAATCTCAAGAGCAGTACAAAGCGGTTGCTGCGTTTCTACACTTCTTGTCGACGCCAAAAATTCAAGCAGAATGGCACCAGTTTACGGGTTACTTGCCCATTACCCATGCTGCTTATGAGCTGACCAAGAAAGAAGGTTTCTACAAAACTCATCCTGGTACAGACGTAGCGGTATTACAGATGACGGCGAGTAAGCCAACGGTGAATTCTCGTGGGTTGCGCTTGGGTAATTTTGTGCAAATTCGTGATGTGATTAACAGTGCTCTGGAAAGTGTCTGGAGTGGCCAAGCAACACCGCAAGCAGCTCTGAATACTGCAGTAGAGCGTGGTGATGCCTTGCTACGTAAATTCGCAAGAGCGCATCAGTAAAGTAAATCTTACTCTACTGAGTGTTTGTCATCCCCATCGGCGAAAGTCGGTGGGGATGTTGATGTTTGAATTTGCCGAGCGATGCTATGTCTGTTTATTTTCCGCAAAAAAAGTTGCCCTACCTGCTGGTTTTACCCCAGCTCATCATTACTGCTATTTTCTTTCTGTGGCCAGCAGGTCAAGCGTTTAAACAAGCGTTTTATCGAGAAGATGCGTTTGGTTTAAGTCAGACCTTTATTGGTTTTGGAAACTTTATCGACCTTTTTCAAGACCCGCTTTATTACAAATCCATGGGGGTGACCATGGTATTTAGTTTTTCTGTTGCTTTTTTCGGTATTGCTATCGCTCTATGGTTAGCGGTGATGGCAGACCGTGTGATTCGCGGAAAAATGGTCTATCAAACCTTGTTGGTTTGGCCCTATGCCGTGGCCCCCGCCCTTGCTGGGGTACTCTGGTGGATTTTATTTGACCCCAATATCGGACCTATTGCGTTGTTTTTGGATCGTATTGGCATCCATTGGAATCACTTTTTAAATGGTGATCAGGCCATGATATTGGTGGTGATTGCGGCGACTTGGAAACAAATCAGTTACAACTTCTTATTTTTCTTAGCCGGTTTGCAAGCCATTCCGCGCTCTTTAATTGAAGCAGCCGCTATTGATGGAGCCAGTCCGTTTAAGCGGTTCTGGGATATCGTGTTTCCCTTGCTCTCACCCACTACCTTCTTTTTGTTAGTCGTGAATCTGGTTTATGCCTTTTTTGATACGTTTGGTGTGATTGATACCACGACTCAAGGTGGGCCAGATGGAAGTACCAATACCTTGGTGTATAAAGTGTTTAAAGACGGCTTTATCGGTTTGGACAGTGGTGGCTCGGCGGCTCAATCGATTGTGTTAATGGCTATTGTCGGCTTGATGACCGTGGTTCAGTTCCGTTTTATTGAGCGTAAGGTGCAATACTAATGATCGAAAATCGTCCTTGGCTCAAATTGTTTAGCCATTTTATTCTGATTGCTGGTGTGCTGATTGTAGCCTTGCCTGTATGGGTGGCGTTGGTCGGTTCGACGCAATCGGCAAGCAGCTTTGCTGACAGTGTGCCTTTGTGGTTTGGTGACCAAGGGGTTCAGAACTGGAGCCATGTGCTGTTTCATGCGGCAGGCAGTACCCTACAGATCCCTGTTTGGCACTTGTTGTTAAACTCGATGATTATGGCGTTGGGTATTACCTTTGGCAAAATCGCCATCTCGATGATTTCGGCCTATGCCATTGTGTTTTTTCGCTTTCCGTTTCGCTCGCTGATTTTCTGGGTGATCTTTATTACCTTGATGTTACCTGTGGAAGTGCGGATTGTGCCGACCTATCAAGTCATTGCCAATCTTAATATGTTGAATTCATACAGTGGTTTGATTCTCCCCATGATTGCCAGTGCTACAGCGACATTCCTGTTTCGTCAATGTTTTATGTCCATGCCTGGTGAGTTAGTGGAAGCGGCTCGTATTGATGGGGCTGGTCCGATTCGTTTCTTCTTCGATATTTTATTGCCCATGTCCCGAACCAATATCGCGGCCATGTTTGTGATTATGTTTATTTATGGGTGGAACCAATATCTATGGCCGTTGATCATTACCACAGACGATACTTATTACACCTTGGTGATGAGTATTAAGAATATGTTGTCTGTCCCAGATGGGGACATTGAGTGGAATAATGTAATGGTGACCACCCTATTGGCGATGATTCCCCCTGTGGCCGTGGTGGTTGGTATGCAAAAATTATTTGTAAAAGGCTTGGTTGACGCGGAGAAGTAAGCAATGACCGATTTAGTATTAAAGAACATTGGTAAAACCTACCCAAATGGTTACCAAGCGATTCCAAGTATCGATTTAAGCATTGAAGAAGGGGAATTCATCGTATTGGTTGGGCCATCGGGTTGTGGTAAGTCTACCTTGCTGCGCATGGTAGCGGGGCTTGAAACCATCACTCAGGGGGATTTGCTGATTAAGGGAAACCGCGTCAATGAGAAAGAGCCTGCAGACCGTGATATCGCCATGGTGTTCCAAAATTATGCTTTGTACCCTCATATGACCGTTCGGGCGAACATGGCCTATGGCCTTAAAAATCGAGGTGTCCCAAAAGAAGAGCGCGATACTAAGGTAAACAGTGTGGCGACTATGTTGGGGTTGGAAGAATTGCTGGATCGTAAGCCGAATCAGCTGTCTGGTGGGCAGCGTCAGCGTGTGGCGATGGGGCGCGCTATGGTGCGAGATCCTAAAGTCTTCTTGTTCGATGAGCCCTTATCTAACTTGGATGCGAAGCTTCGCGTACAAATGCGTGTTGAGATTCGTCAGTTACAACGCAAGCTGGCAACCACCACCTTGTATGTGACCCATGATCAGGTCGAGGCGATGACCTTGGCGGACCGTCTTGTCGTGTTAAATAAAGGGAAAGCTGAACAAATTGGCACGCCAATGGAACTGTATAATAAGCCCGCGTCGACCTTTGTTGCCGCTTTTATTGGGTCTCCAGCGATGAATTTATTAGACGCTGAGATGACTGAGGCTGGCATTAATCTGAATGAGTCGTTGGTGTTGCCATTCTCTCACGACTATCGCGGTAAAATGATTTGGGGCATTCGGCCTGAGCATTTAGTAGCGAGTGACGAGCAAAATGGTGATTTCGCTTTGCAAGTGCAGGCGGTAGAATCTCTCGGCGCAGAAACCTTGATTCACGGGGTGCTTGTGGGGAGTCAGCAAACTGATGGCTCAGCCGTGCCTTTGGTGGTGCGTTTGTCTGGCCCTCATTTGCCCGATATTGGGAGCCATCTTTGGTTCACTGCGCCAAGAGAAGATTGGCATCTATTTGATGCCAATACACAGCAACGATTATGATGCTTTCAGCGTGTCTTTAAGCGTCGTGCAATGAAGCCATTTTATCAGAGAGGGTCCAATGACAAGCCCAAAAAAAGATATTATTAACGCGAAAGTAATGGGACACCGTGGTGCGGCTCTGTTAGCGCCAGAAAATACCTTGGCGTCTATCCGTGCTGCTGCAGCGACAGGAGTGACGTGGGTAGAAATCGATGTGTATTTGATTGGTGAGGATGGTTTGATCATCTTTCATGATGATGAGTTGAGCCGTTGTACGAATGGTGCAGGGGTGACTCGTCAAGCATTGCCTGAATATGTCGCTGGATTGGATGCGGGTGGTTATTTCTCAGGGGCATTCCGAGGCGAAAAAGTGCCTACTCTGGTCGAAGCGTTAGAATGTATTCAGTCCCTTGGGTTAGGGTTGAACCTAGAGATCAAACACGATGAGTCCGATGTTGAGAACATTGTGCCACCGGTCTTGGCCGCTTTAGATGCACATTGGAAAGATAACGATAAGTTGTTGATTTCCAGTTTTAACCATGGGGCCTTGCTGCTATGTCATCAACTGGATAAGACACGCCATCTTGGTCAGTTGTATGGGCCGATCCCAGAGGATTGGCAGGCTCAGCTTGAAGCCATACAGGCCTACAGCTTGAACTGTGACTATCGGGCGTTAACACAAGAGAAGGCTCAGGCCATTAAAGGGGCTGGCTATCAATTGCTGTGTTATACCGCGAACGATATGGCATTGGTTGCCCAGCATTGGGAATGGGGAATGGATACCATTATTACGGATGATCCAACCCGTTTTGCGCCTTTGATGTGATTATGGAGAAGGTTTTGATCAAACCATTAGAAGCGCTGACGAAGAGCGATTGCCAAGCTGTCCGTTATATTCTCACCGATGTAGATGATACCTTGACTTGGGAAGGGCGATTGCCAACAGACAGTTTGGTTGCATTAGAGCAGTTAGCCTCTAGAGGTTTGACGGTTATTCCTGTTACAGGGGGGTGTGCGGGTTGGTCCGATATGATGGCGCGAACTTGGCCTGTGGCTGGGGTGATTAGTGAGGGAGGTGGTGTCTTTATTCGCAAAAAGAATCATGGCTCCCTTAGCTACCAGTTCTGGCAAGATGAAACGGTGATGGTGGCGCAGAAAACAGAAATACTTGCCATCGTGACATCGGTTCTAGATAGTTTTCCAGCGCTGCGTCTGGCTCGTGACCAAGCCTATCGCTTAACGGATGTGGCTATCGACTTTGCGCAAGAAGTAAGGCCGCCTGCTATCGAAGCGAAAGAGGCGTGTTTATTGGCATTGAAAGAGCTTGGACTAAATGCAAAAGCGAGTTCTATTCATATCAATGTCAGTGGCGAAGGGTATGATAAGTTTGCGATGGCAAAACGTGTTCTTAATCAGGAGTACAATGTCAGTGATGAGCGATTCGCTGCACAAGTGATGTACGTAGGAGATGCTCCCAATGATGAAAGTATGTTTGCACGTTTTCCCCTAAGTGTCGGGGTATCGAACATTGCAGAACACCTTCCTAGTATGACGCATGTCCCGCGTTTTCAAACGAATTTCCCTGGAGGGCTTGGTTTTGCTGAGCTGACTCAGCATTTATTATCCTTGCGTTAGGGCTGTCTTTTTCACTTTTTTTTAAGGTGAATAGTCAGTTTAGTGTATGGAATTTCAGTTTGTTGAAAGGAAAAATCAAACATATGCACTTCCTATATCTTAGTGTGATTCTTCATGTTATATAGTCGCCGCGTTTAGCGCATTTACAAAGAATCATTTATGTGTATAGGGAGTTGCCATGCGTTTATGTCTACCTGTTGTTTTGGCTACATGTTGTCTTGTTATTCCACAAGTTTACGCACAAGATGCGCAACCTGCTGGAACAAAATCGACTCCTGAAGTCAAAAAAGAAGTTACTCACAAAGCGGTTAGTTCTACATCAAAAGAGAAAACTGCTCATAAGTTGGTCGCTAAGAAACATCATAGCAAAGAAGTACTAGCTGCTCAAAAAGATCTGTTGACTTTGGGTTATAAAGAAGTCGGTCATGCAGATGGACTAATGGGACGCAAAACAATGGCTGCTGTAAAACAGTTCCAAAAAGACCATCATTTAAAAGTGACAGGTCATGTTAGCAAAGCACTTGTTCATGAGTTGGCGAATGCTGTTCATCTTAAAGCGAAAAAAGCAAGCTGATAAACGGATGCTCTAGTCTGATGTTTGTCAATGTGCTTCCTTCTTGCTAAAGAGGGAAGCCATGGCAATAGCCATTCCTCCTAATCCCAAGCCAATGAGAATATTAAACAAGACGGTTAGAGTGCTTGTTAACAAAGGCATGGAGAATAAGTCAACAGAATCGATCGTTTGTTCAATACCATGCAATAGAGGTAATCCGTGAACAAATATTCCTCCTCCAACCAAAAACATCGCCACGGTTCCTACCACCGTTAATAATCTAATAAGCCAAGGGGCACTTTGTAAAATCACACTCCCCGTCTTTTTAATAAGAGTGTGTTTGGATTTAAACAATGCGAGACCCATATCATCTAACCGCACAATTAGGCCCACTAAAGCGTAGACTCCAACTGTCACTAAAAACGCAATGACACTCACCACGAGAGCCTGAATTAAAATACTCTGATTTTCTACCGTGCCCAGCGCGATCACAATGATTTCAGCTGACAAGACGAAGTCTGTGCGAATAGCGCCCTTGACTTTGATTTTTTCTTGTTTCCTCAGTGCTTCTTCGTCTAGCTTGGCATCGGTTTGCTTGAGTTGTGCTGTAAGGCGACTCAAGACGATTTGCTGGTGGTTTTTCTTATCGCGGCGTTGTTTGATGCTATGCAGTACTTTTTCAGCGCCTTCATAACACAGATATAGGCCACCCAGCATCAGTATGGGTTGAATCAGCCAAGGTAGAAAGGCACTGACTGCTATTGCTAGGGGCACCAAAATGGCTTTGTTAACCAAGGAGCCTTTTGCAACAGCCCACACCACGGGCAGCTCTCTGTCTGCGCTAAAGCCTGATACCTGCTCTGCATTGAGGGCGAGATCATCTCCTAATACCCCCACGGTTTTCTTCGCAGCCACTTTCGATAGCACGGCGATGTCGTCAAGTAACGTGGTGATGTCATCCAGTAAAGCCAGTAATCCTATCGACATAATATGTCATCCATCTGGTTTCGAAGGTTGGCGTATTGTGCGTGAAAGCGCGACTAAAGCCAAACCTAGTATGTACTGTTCTTATCCTGTTTTTTTAGATACTTACTCTTTCGGTAAGTTTCACTTCTCTTTACTGTTTAATAGGAGCTGCGGCTAATAACTTGTGTATTTTAGGTTGAAGGTGGTCTATTCCTATGATGGCGCTGTGAAAGGCGGGCTTTGCAGGGTAAACTTTGAGCAGTTTCTGTCGTTATGAAGATAGGTAATGTTTCTAAAGACTGTTTAGCAAAGGGGATGTTATGTCCAGTACTTGTCGTATCTGGCGTCGTTTGCAGGTGCCAGATCCGGTTCGCATACACCGTTATGAAAGCTTGCCGGAACAGGGGCCAAAAGTCTTGTTCTTTAGTGGTGGCTCAGCGTTTAACAAAGCCAGTCGAGAGTTAAAGAAGTTCACCCATCACTCTATTCACTTGGTGACGCCCTTTGACTCGGGAGGAAGCTCTGCTCGTTTGCGTGCCGAATTTGATATGCCTGCTGTGGGCGATTTGCGCAGTCGTTTGATGGCGTTAGCGGACGAAACGGTGATGGGGCAGCCGGATGTGTATGCATTATTTACCCATCGTTTTGCGCAAACGGACAGTCTTGACGTTCTGGCTGAGCAGCTACAACAATTGGTGGATGGTCATCATCCTTTGATTGAGCCGATTCCCAATCCCATGCGCGCCTTAATTCAGACACAGCTAGCGGTCACGCAAGCGAAAATTAGCCCTGAGTTCGATCTGCGTGGGGCGAGTATTGGCAATCTTATTATGGCGGGGGGGTATCTGAATAATCAGCAACAGCTCGACCCGATCGTCTTTTTATTCTCGCGTATTGTAAAAACCTTAGGGGAAGTGAAAACCATCTTGGATTCGCCCTTTCATCTTGGTGTTGAGTTGGAAGATGGTAGTGTCATTTTAGGCCAGCACCGAATCACAGGTAAAGAACATGCCCATCTGAAGAGTCCGATTAAACATATTTGGTTAAATAAAGGGTTGCGAGGTGTGGTGCCGATTAATCGTCAGATTGCCGATGATCGACGTGATATGATCGCCACAGCCGATCTGATTTGTTATCCGCCGGGTAGTTTTTACAGTAGCTTGTTGGCCAACTTATTGCCAAAAGGTGTTGGGCTTTCCATTTGTGATAATCCCAATCCTAAGGTATATATTCCCAATTTGGGTGTTGATCCAGAGCAAATTGGCTTGTCCTTAATGGGGCAAGTAGCGCGTTTGCTTTCTGTTATCCAGTGCGATCTTGATGGCCAGTCTGTCAGTAACACGTTTTCTGCATTAGATTATCTTTTGTTGGATGATTCCTATGATTATGGAGTGCTTGATATTGAGGAATTGTCTCGGCTTGGTGTTCAGGTAATCAAAACCCCTTTGATTCGACATAAGGTGGATCGCTATGACGAGGCGCTCATCGTGAAGGCGCTCCTGTCATTAACTTGATCTTATTAACATAACTCCACTATATTCACGAGTCGATTGAGTTAAAATTACAATTTATGTATTGAAAAGTCGTTAATTTAATATCAAACAAGTATGGATTGTCTTAGTGATGACGCTCGTTTTTGAAAATTGCTTTTATACTTGAATGGTATGGACTTCCAGGAAGAATGTATTAATGAGTACCCGTGTACTGATATGTGATGATTCTAGCATCGCAAGACGACAACTCGCTAAGGCCTTGCCGGCTGATTGGGATATCCAAGTAGATTACGCAGCGAATGGGCAGGAGGCGTTAGATATCATCACCTCAAAGCCGATTGATGTGTTGTTTCTCGATTTGAATATGCCTGTCAAAGATGGCTATCAAACCCTTGAGGCGCTACAGCATGTGCCTCAAGCCCCTCATGTCTTTGTTGTGTCGGGTGACGTGCAGCCAAAAGCCGTCCAGAGAGTCAAAGACTTAGGGGCAAGTGAATTTCATAAAAAGCCCATTAGACCGGAAGTGATGCGTCAGTCTTTATTGGCGCTGAACTTAATGGTTAGTGACGAAACGGCTGCGCCGCATTCTATCCCTAGCGACTTTGATTTAGATAAGTTTTCTGTTTCGGACTGTCTGCAAGAGGTGTCAAATGTAGCAATGGGGCGCGCCGCGAGTGTGCTAGCGGATATGCTTAATGTTTTTATCAAGCTGCCCGTTCCTTCTGTTCACATTCTCGAAGTCAGCGAGTTGCAGATGGCGCTTGATTATACTAACCGAGGCGCGAGCTTTTCAGCGGTATCACAAGGGTTTGTTGGGGCTGGTGTGGCGCTGGAAGCCTTGTTGATTTTTAATGATGCCAGTTTTTCGGACATGGCAAAATTACTGGGTGCCTCTGGAAGCGTTGAGAATACAAAAGAAATTGAGCTTTTAATGGATGTGGCGTCGGTGCTTGTTGGACCTTATATGGACGCGCTGGGTAAGCAGATGGACATTGATTTTAGTTATGGGCATCCAGCTTTGCTTGGTCAGCATGTTAAAATGGACAGTTTAATTAGCGCAAAGAAAGCCCAGTGGAAGCGTACACTAACGGTAGAAATTGTTTATGAAGTGGAGAATTACGATATTTGCTGTGACTTGTTGCTGTTATTTACCGAAGACTCGGTACCGGTTTTAGAGAAACGTTTGTCTTATTTGGTTGAGGATTGAGTGAGTATGCAACGTCATACAGAAGAGATAATGGAGTTGCACTGGCTATTTGATATGCTCAACCATATTGACCTTGGTCTTGTTGTGATCAATAAGCATTATCAAATTACACTGTGGAACAGCTTTATGGAAAACCATAGTGGTAAAAGTTCAACTTCCGCTAAGGGACAGGATTTCTTTGAGCTCTTTCCTTCCATCGATAAAGCATGGTTGAAGCGTAAAATCGATAATGTATTTGGCTTGCGCACGTCTGTTTTTATCTCTTGGGAGCAATGTCCGCATTTATTTCCCTTTAAAAGTTATCGCCCTATTACTGGGCTTGCCGAGAAAATGTACCAGAATATAACGTTACGTCCGTTAACGAATGCAGATGGGACATTAGAATATGCGTGTATTGCAGTTTATGATGTGACGGATGTGGCGAGTAATAGAATGGCGTTGTCCTCTGCCAATCGTCAGCTGGAGCAGCTTAGTAAGATTGATCCATTAACTGAGCTAAACAATCGCAGTGGTTTGGAAAAGGCGCTGGAGTTGACCTTTAATTCTTTTTTGAAAAAAGGCACAGGACCACACTCTTTGGTAATGATTGATTTGGATCACTTTAAGGATATTAATGACCAATACGGACATCTGGTAGGCGATCAAATTCTCAAAGATATTGCCGTCGAAATGATCGCCTCTACGCGACGGGGGGATTTTGTAGCGCGCTATGGCGGGGAGGAGTTTGTCATGCTGCTGCCAAACACTGATCAACAAAGTGCCAAATCTTTTTGCGAAAAGTTCCGTGAAAAAATTGCTACACGAGTGTTTAAAACCAAATCGGCGAGCATCAATGTCACGATTAGTTTAGGAATCGCTGAGCTTAACGAGAAAGATAGCAGTGCTTCTGCTTGGTTAAATCGGGCAGATCAAGCGTTGTATAAATCGAAACAAGCGGGTCGAAACCAATCCACGATATCCGCTTGATACGTGCTTTGACTTGTTTAAAGCTTCTATTTGCCTAAAACAAAATCCCAACCTCGCTTTCAGTCTACAAAAAATATTGTGCCCATCGCGTTTGATGGGCACGGTGTTTACTCGCTAGGTATGCACAGTTGCTTTTCGATTGCCATGATCATCTTGACGGCAATGTCTTCGTTGGTGGCTGTTTCGATACCTTGCAGGCCAGGTGAAGAATTGACCTCCAGGAGCAAGGGGCCTTTGTTTGAACGAATAAGGTCGACTCCCGCCACTTTTAAATCCATGGCTTTGGCTGCTTTGATTGCCAGTCGCTTTTCTTCCGCTGTGATTTTTACCAGCTCGGCCCGTCCTCCAAGATGAATGTTGGCACGAAACTCTCCGACAGCGGCGACCCGTTGAATGGAAGCCACCACTTTGCCGTCAATCACAAAGCAGCGTAAGTCTTTTCCGCTGGCTTCCTTAATAAATTCCTGAACCAAAATATTGGCATTGAGGCTCTTAAAGGCATTGATGACGCTGTCGGCGGCTTTACGGGTTTCAGCTAGTACAACGCCTTTACCCTGTGTTCCCTCTAATAATTTGACGATTAGAGGCGCGCCGCCAACCATATTGATTAGGTCATCGGTATCGAGTGGTGAGTTCGCAAAGCCCGTAGTGGGGATTTGTAAGCCATTATCCAGCAATAACTGTAGGGAACGTAACTTGTCACGGGATTTTGCAATCGCCATGGAGGTATTTAAGCAATACACGCCGAGTGATTCGAATTGGCGTAATAAGGTACAAGCGTAGAAGGTTTTGCTAGGGCGAATGCGTGGAATAATGGCATCCAAATCATTTAACAGACGACCACCACGGTAGTGAATTTCTGGTGTGGTCGCATCTAACTTCATATAACAATTTTTAATGTTTAAAAATTGAATTTCGTGACCACGAGATTCAGCGGCTTCCATAATGCGGCGATTGCTGTACAAATCTGGATTGCTTGCCAGTAAGCCAATTTTTAACCCCCCAGTGCGCATTTCAGGGGCTTTATATAAGTTTGCTAAATCGTTTTGACAGCGGTCTCCCAATAAGCAAGAACCTTCTGGGTCGACTAAAATACGACCATTCATTGCCTCGCGGCCCAGTAGCATACGATAGCCCATGCTGTCGCGATCGGTTAGCGTGACTTCTATTGCCCAAGATTTTTCGCCAATGGCTAGAGGAACTCGAATAACAGGGCGTTTTTCCTTATCGCCACTGGAACTTTTGATAACGCGATGGTCGATAATCGGGGCTTCACAGTGTACGGTGATTTTACGGTTTTCCTGTATCGGATGCACTTCAAAGCCTGCCCATTGGACACCGTCGCGAGTGAAAAAATGAATGTTGATCGCGTGAAGAGACGAGGTTTTTGCTCCAGAATCGATGCGAGCTTTTACCGCAGGGATATTGATGGATGGAAAGGCGCACCATTCCTCACTACCGATGACCATTTTTGGTTCATTAAATTGATTCATTGGCAAAACTCTTCATAGATTAACCTATTAGTATAAAAATTAGGCGTTTTTCCGTTATGAAAAAACGCCTATCGTTAGGCTGGTTTATAGCTTAAAAATGCTTTGAGGTTAAGTTTTAATTCCTTAAACTTTTACAAGCTAAATAGTCACCATAAGTGTAGGCTATTGTAATCGTCTACTGTCAGGATACTATGTGCATACCGGATTATCTAATGGAGTCATGAATGAATGGCCAACTAATACAAGAGTTGGAAGCGCTGGGTGGGGATTTATTACCTGCAAGCCTTAGAGAGTGTGATGAGATTGTCATTGATCAGCCAGAGTACCATGCTCGAATTGCATTGTGGGGCGGTCATTTAGTGAGCTTTGTGCCGGCAGGTCAGAAGGACTTGTTGTTCCAGTCTGCTAACCAAGGAAATCAAACGCGTTTTGGTCGCCGTCATTTTGGTGTGCCTGTTTGTTGGCCATGGTTTGGGGCCAATGAAAAACAATTGGATTACCCTGCTCATGGTTTGGCTCGTTATTTTCGTTGGCAATTTTCCGAAGCTGGACGCTTCAAAAATGGCGATGTAAAAATTGTACTGCGCCTTGCTTCTGAAGATCATCCTTTGTTAGAAGAAATGTGGCCTCAAGCGTTCGAATTACGTCAGGTATTTCGTTTTACAGGAGACGGTTTTAGTATCAATTTTTCTGCGGCTAATTTATCGGATAAGCCGATGGAGGTGACAGAAGCGTTGCATACCTATTTCCATGTGGGAGACAACCAGCAAGTTCAGGTTCGGGGGTTAGACGGCGTGTCATTTATCGATAAGCTTGATAATGGCGCTCGTAAAAAGCAAAGTGGTGTTGTGACACCATTCGAATGTTTAGACAGCGTGTATATTGATTCGCCTGACGAGTGTGTTATCGAGGATGCCAGCTTGGCGCGTAAGATTACCCTTCGTACCGAAGGTAGTCAAAGTACCGTGTTGTGGAACCCGGGCCCTGAATTAGCTAAAAAGCGCGCGGACATGGAAGACGAGGATTATCGACACTTTGTCTGTGTGGAAACCGCCAATGCATTAGATAATGGCTATCAGATTGCCTCAGGTGATATGCATCAACTTAGGTTATCGGTTACCGTGGAGACACTCAGCTAAGCTCAATCTAATGGGGCAGAGAGCAACATAGCTGACTTAGTGTGGCTCTTGTCATGCCATTAAAACATGTTATCCCATTAAAGCTCGCAGTCACCTTGTACTGCGGGCTTTTTGCTTATTTAGGGACTGGCTTTATGGAAGTGAAAACGAGTCAGATCAGTCGATATCGTATTCCATAATTAATGGCGCGTGATCGGAGAAACGTTGTCCTTTGTAGACGCTGCCTCCTTGGATGATGTTGCGTAGCCCTGGTGTGGTGATCTGATAGTCGAGTCGACCACCTTCATCCAGTTTCCAAGCTCGTTCATAATCAGGCCACCAAGTGTACTGCTTATCTTGTTTGTTCACTTGACGGAAGGCGTCAATGTATTCAAGTTCATTGAATATTTCGTTGATCCATTTGCGCTCTTCCGGCAAAAAGCCTGAGTTGCGCTGGTTGACGAACCAACTGCTGACATCAATCGGGGAGCGTGCAACATTGGCTGTCCCGCAAAAAATAAATTCGCGGCGCTTGCGGCGTGTTTTGATCAAGTGGTTTTTAAAGCCTTCCATAAAGCGATATTTGTGTTCTTGTAGTGCATCTTCATGATTTGAACCATGAGGAGTTAAGAACGTACCAATGCTCACTTTATCAAAGTCTGCTTGAATAAAGCGGCCTTCAAAGTCACATTCAGGAAAGCCCATGCCGGTCATAATGGCCTTAGGCATGGTTTTGCAATAAATAGCAACACCTGCTTGCTCTGGATTCTCGATGGAATCGAAGAAGTAGGTATTGAATTCTGGAGGAAAGAAAACGCTGTCATTGAGACTGCGTTCATCTGCTTGTATATCCTGTAGACATACAACGTCAGGGTTCTGACGAACCATCCATTCAAAAAAGCCGCGGTCGGCTGCTTGTTTTATACCGTTTACATTAAGGCTGATGACCTTCATTTCTGGTCCCTACAATTCCTAGCCGTGTGTTATATTAGCACCTATCCAAAGTTGGCATGGCTTCGCTCGTTCTTGGCGGCGCTTTGTTACATATTCAATCAATCTGGAGTCGGCATGAAACCTTACCAAAAAGACTTTATTGAGTTCGCCATTGAGCAAAACGTTTTGCGCTTTGGCGAGTTTACCCTTAAATCTGGCCGTGTTAGCCCTTACTTCTTTAATGCAGGCTTGTTTGCTTCTGGTCAAGCGCTGGCTAAGTTAGGACGCTTCTATGCTGCCGCGTTAATGGAAGCTAATGTCCCATTTGATGTTCTATTCGGCCCCGCTTACAAAGGGATTCCCCTAGCGACAACCACGGCAGTGGCTCTGTATGACCATCATAATGTGGACACACCATACGTCTTCAACCGTAAAGAAGCAAAAGATCACGGTGAAGGTGGTTCACTTGTTGGCGCTGAACTGGCTGGTAATGTCATGATTATCGATGACGTTATTACTGCCGGAACGGCTATTCGCGAAGTGATGACCATCATTAAAGAAGCCAATGCAACGCCTGCCGGTGTTCTGATTGCTTTAGATCGTCAAGAGCGTGGTCAAGGCGAGCTATCCGCAATCCAAGAAGTCGAACGGGACTTCCAAATGCCTGTTATCAGTATCGTGTCGCTTAATGACATCATGACGTATCTAGCAGAGCAGGATTCCCCAAGCTTTACTAAACACCTAGATGCCGTCAAGGCATACCGAGATCAATACGGTATCTAACCATCGATGAGGATCTTATTTGTGAGATCCTCACCTTTTATTTTAGCGATACCCTTTAGTTTAGCGATTTAGCATCAAATTTTGTGCCAATGTGGACCACTGTTCCGTCCACACACTGGTTGGTTTGACTTTAAAGTCGCTGCGTACATAGTGGCGAATCTTCCCTTCTATAATGGCGATCAAAAGATCGGCACAGGGGGCGACGCCCATAGCCGGGCGTAGGCCTTGTTTCAAATCCGCTTCACGCATGATTTGTTTTAGCTGCGTTTCGATTCGCTCAAATAATTGTGCGATGCGAATGCGCAGACGATCCGTTTCACCAGCAAGTACGTCTGCCGTTAACAGGCGACACATGCCTGGGTTATGTTCTGCAAAACCAAGTGTCAACGTCAGTATCATCTCAATACGAGTTAATACATCGGCTTCTCCTTGAACAATGCGATGGATACGAGTAAACAATGATTCTTCAATGAACTCGATCAAACCCTCAAACATTTTGGCTTTACTAGGGAAGTGGCGATAGAGCGCCGCTTCCGAGACACCAACTTGTTTTGCCAAGGCTGCAGTTGTTATGCGGGCTCCTGGGCTACTTTCAAGCATTTGTGCCAAAGCTTGTAATATTTGTGTGCGTCGATCACTTTTTTTTGTGCTCATTTGACCGTCCAGTATCAAACCCATTATTGTCGTTGAGTGCCTCTAATTGGGCAGGGTTGAGTGTGTACGTTGCTTATTCTTCGTCTTTCTTTGCGTTCGAGATCAGTGTGCCTACGCCTCTGTCTGTAAGTATTTCTAACAGTACAGCATGGGGCACGCGACCATCATTAATAATCGCGCTGGTGACGCCAGCATTGACCGCAGACAAAGCACAGCTGATCTTAGGCAACATACCACCGTAGATTGTTCCATCGGCAATGAGTGCATCAACTTGAGCAGTACTTAGCCCTGTGAGTACATTACCGTTTTTGTCCTGTACGCCAGAAATGTTGGTCAGCAGCATAAGTTTCTCCGCACCAACCGCTTCGGCCACTTTTCCTGCTACTAAATCGGCATTGATGTTGTAAGAATTGCCTTCAGCATCCACACCAATCGGTGCAATAACCGGAATCAAATCACTGTTTTCCAACACCTTTAAGACGCTGATGTCTATGCTAGCAACTTCACCAACATGGCCAATGTCTACCGGTTCTGGTGCACTCATACCTTCTGCTTGATGTTTTACAAACAGTTTTTTAGCCTGAATAAAGTGGCTGTCTTTACCTGTTAAGCCAATGGCTTTTCCGCCGGCTTGAGAGATCATACTGACAATGTCTTTATTGACTTGTCCGCCTAATACCATTTCAACCACATCCATGGTGGCCGAATCGGTGACACGCATGCCATTGATGAATTTTGATTCGATATTAAGCTTTTGCAGCATTTCACCGATTTGTGGGCCACCACCATGCACCACAATAGGGTTAATGCCAATGGCTTTCATCAATACAATATCGCGAGCGAAGCCAGCTTTGAGCTTTTCATCTGTCATGGCATTGCCGCCGTATTTTATAACGAGGGTTTTGCCTGCAAAACGCTGAATATAGGGCAGTGATTCACTTAATATATTAGCGACGTCTAAAGCGGATTCTCGCGAAAAAGCCACGTTCAACTTACTCCTGTCAGAAAAAGAGCCTATTGCTCCTGTGATCATCAAAATAGGGCGTGTATTTGTAAAGTGATTTGCCTTTTAAGGCTCTAGGCGAGTGTAAGCAACCACTTATGTATAAAATAATAACGTGAAGTTGACAGATTAACTATAGATTTTATCGGAAAATAATCCACTAAATGACTTATGAAACTAATTTTCACAATAGGGCAGGGAGATAGGTGAAGGAAAGTGGTTAGATAAGACATATAGATGAATTTTGTTCACCCATATGTCTCTTTTCGATTAATAGGACTGATGTTGTATTGGCTTATTTTGTACCTGTATGGCCAAAGCCGCCTTCGCCTCGTTCGGTTTTTTCGAACTCAGTGACAATGTTAAATTCCGCCTGAACGACAGGTAATAACACCATCTGGGCAACGCGTTCGCCGGGTTCAATGGTAAAGGTGGTATTGCCTCTATTCCAGCAAGAGACCATCAGCTCACCTTGGTAGTCAGAGTCGATCAAGCCGACTAAATTACCCAGCACAATGCCATGTTTATGTCCGAGGCCAGAGCGAGGTAAAATGGTCGCAGCAAGGTTTGGATCCTGAATATAAATAGATAATCCCGTTGGCAGCAATGTTGTTTCACCAGGAGCAAGCTCGATTGCTTGGTCTAGGCAAGCGCGAAGGTCAAGACCAGCAGAGCCTTCTGTGGCGTAGGTTGGCATAGGGATGTCTTTGCCGATTTTGTCGCTCAGAATTTTTAATTGGATAGGGTGTTTCATAAAAGTTCACTTACTGTTTAAAAGAATGGTTAACGAGTTTTACGGTAATGACTGCTAATGCAATCCACCAGTGAGACGGCTAAATGTGCTTTTGCCGCCTTTTCTGGCTGCCATGTTGCGTCTTTGGTAATCACGGTGACTTGGTTTTCGTCGCTGTTAAAACCTATGTCGTCGCGAGACACATCATTGGCAATGATCATGTCTAATCCCTTGCGAGCTAGTTTGTCTTTGGCGTAATCAATGACATTTTGTGTTTCTGCTGCAAAGCCGATAATGCAGCGGGCAAGACGCTTACTGGCGAGAGTGGCAATGATGTCTGTATTTTTAACCAGCGTGAGGGTTAATTCATCACTGTTGGTTTGCTTTTTCATTTTCTGATCACAGGCGGCTTTCATTTTAAAGTCGGCTACGGCGGCAGCGCCAATAAAGACATCGGTTTGTTGGGTCATGGTATTCTCACAGGCTGTAAGCATCTCATCAGCGCTTTTAACCGCTACTAGGTGAACGCCATTCGGTACTGCGATTTGTACGGGGCCGCTTATCAAAGTGACTTTTGCACCACGGGCTTGTGCGGCGGCGGCCAGACCATAACCCATTTTTCCTGAACTGTGGTTGCTGATATAGCGAACAGGGTCAATGGCTTCCATAGTGGGGCCAGCTGTAATCACCCAATGTTGCCCGACTAAGTCTTGAGCTATATTTGTGTTTTCAAAATGACTGATAACGGCCTGAGTAATATCCTGCGGCTCATTCATGCGACCAGGGCCAATATCGCCACATGCCTGTGCCCCTTCGGCTGGGCCAATACTGAGTACACCGCGCTCAGCTAATAAGGAGGCGTTGGCTTGAGTGGCAGGATGACGCCACATAGCTTGGTTCATAGCTGGGGCTAATAAAACAGGCGCTTGCGTTGCTAAACAGAGTGTGGTCAGTAAATCGTTTGCCATACCTTGTGCGTAGCGAGCCATAAAGTCGGCTGATGCTGGAGCAATGATAATAAGGTCAGCCCATTTTGCGAGCTCAATATGTCCCATGCCTGCTTCGGCATTGGGATCTAATAGGGTGCTACGAACAGGGTTTCCCGATACCGCTTGTAATGTCATCTCAGTAACAAAGGCTTTAGCGCCATCGGTCAGCACAACTTGAACATCTGCTCCTGCTTTGCTGAGTAAACGTATGAGTTCGATGCTTTTATAAGCAGCAATACCGCCAGTAATACCGAGTAGAATGCGTTTCTGATGGATAGACGACATAAAAAACTTCTCAATTCAAGTCATGACCGATAAGGTAATAATAAGGCGAGGTGGCATAATGAGGGTTGGTTATTTGACTTGACCAACCTGTCGCAGATTAAACCTCAGCCTCTCTAATATAATCGCAGTAGCGCAAGATTATCATGGATCAAGGAGGAGATCATGAGTATTAAGCATTGGCCTGAACAAGAAAGACCCAGAGAAAAGCTGATTCATCAAGGCGCAGGCGCATTGAGTGATTCTGAGTTGTTGGCGATTTTTCTGCGTACAGGTACGCAAGGTTTGAGCGCCGTGGAGTTGGCTCGGCAAGTGTTGAGTCACTTTGGTGGGTTGCGTTCGTTGATGTCGGCCAGTCGCGAGGAATTCTGCAAAGGGCTAGGATTGGGGGATGCGAAATTCACTCAGTTACAAGCGGTGCTAGAAATGTCGAAGCGACATTTGCACGAGCAGCTTGTGCGTGAAACAGTATTTACCAGCGCTGAGCATGTTCGTACCTACTTGTCTTCCCAGCTTCGCCATTCCCAACGGGAAGTCTTCGCGGTGCTTTTTTTAGACTCACAGCATCGTTTAATCCGTTATCAAGAGCTTTTTATGGGCACCATTGATGCTGCTGCCGTGTACCCACGGGAAGTGGTTAAAGCCGCTCTGCAATACAACGCCGCTGCCGTTATCCTCGCCCATAACCATCCAAGTGGTGTGGCAGAACCTAGTCAAGCTGATATTACTATAACGGGTCGCATCAAACAGGCGTTAGAGCTTGTTGATGTGCGTATGTTGGATCATTTTGTGGTGGGGGATGGCGCGCCTGTATCACTGGCTGAGCGTGGGCTGGTATAGATTTTTCGTGGTTTTTGCCGAGGCTTGCTTCTTTTCTCGACTAAGTTTATTTAATTGATCATTTTTTTAACAAAAGAATTGCTCAATGATGCTGCTTATGGGAAAATGCGCGCCGCTATATCCTCGGTACGGGATTTTTTTGATTCACAAGGAATCATGCTCCGCCTGAGGAAGTGAAGCACACTTCCAATAATTTTCTGGATAGCAAAAGGTATTTAATTATGTCTCGCGTATGTCAAGTTACTGGGAAACGTCCTGTTACAGGTAATAACGTTTCTCACTCAAAGCGTCGTACTAAGCGTCGTTTTCTTCCAAACCTTCACTGGCACCGTTTTTGGGTCGAAGGTGAGAACCGCTACATCCGTTTACGTGTCTCTTCTAAAGGTATGCGTATTATCGATAAAAAAGGCATCGAATCAGTTCTTGCTGACCTTCGTGCTAACGGCGAAAAAGTATAAGGATCTGAATCATGGCTTCTAAAGGCGCTCGCGATCTTATTCGCATGGTATCTTCCGCTGGTACTGGTCACTTTTACACAACTGACAAGAACAAGCGTAATACTCCAGACAAACTAGAAATGAAAAAGTTTGATCCTGTTGTACGTAAGCATGTTATGTACAAAGAAGCGAAAATTAAATAATTTTCGATCTTTGTCAAAAGGAACCGACTCACTGAGTCGGTTTTTTTGTATTCGATGTTCGGTATTGAAAATTTCTTTTTCTAAAATAAAGAGTTTTGTCTAAAGGGTTAGTATAATCGCTTCTTTTTAATCGTTTGTGGGGTTTTAGTCATGCCTGAGTTGCCAGAGGTAGAGACAACACTGCGAGGCATCGAACCGCATCTTGTTAATCAGACTGTTACTAAGATTGATATCCGTCAGCCAAAGTTGCGTTGGCCAATCACGCCTGAGTTAACAGATCAAATGCAAGGGCAAGTCATTACACACTTGTCTAGGCGAGGAAAATACATTGGCATTCATACGGCCAAGGGAACCTTAATTATCCATTTAGGCATGTCAGGCAGCTTGTATTTTGTGCCGCCCAATACCCCGCCTTTGTTTCACGATCACGTGGATTTTTGTTTTGCAGGGGAGGCGAATTGGTTGCGTTATACGGATCCTCGACGTTTCGGTGCGATTTTATGGACAACAAATGACTGGCTCCAGCATGAGTTGTTGAGTCATTTGGGTCCAGAACCTCTGTCACCAGACTTTCACGTAGATTATCTACATGAAAAGGCAAAGGGCCGTAAAGTCGCTATTAAAACCTTTATTATGGACAGCAAAGTGGTAGTAGGGGTTGGCAATATCTACGCTAACGAAGCTTTGTTTATGGCGGGTATTCGTCCTACTCGTATGGCGAGTAATATTAGTAAAGCCCGTTTAGCTTATTTTGTTGAGTGCATTAAAATGGTGCTTACCTCAGCAATTAAGCAAGGTGGTACCACGTTACGAGATTTTGTTGGGGGGGATGGTAAGCCTGGCTACTTTAAGCAGGAGTTAGCCGTGTACGGTCGAGCCGGTAAGCCTTGTCGACAATGTGGTGGCGAGTTGAAAGAAATTCGTCAAGGGCAACGTAGTACCGTATATTGTCCCGACTGCCAAACCTGACTAAATAGATAAGATCGGCATGCTTATTGCTCGACTATAGTCGATTTTATTCGTCTATAGTTCTTAAGTAGAGAATAAAAAATGTATTGCTAAGAATTGTCGCTCAAAAAACAACCTGTTTTGATGTTTTTTGATTGCGATATGAGGTGAATAAGTTTATTTTTGACCGGCTAGACAACTTAAATGTCGATGCCACAATTAAAAAACCATAAGAGGAATTGGAATGAAAGGTGTCTTTCTTGCGTCTGTAACCGCATTGGCAATGTCTGCAACGTTAGCCCATGCCGCAACTGATAAGCCGGCGGTTGTTTACGATCAAGCTGGTAAATACGATAAGTCTTTCAATGAAGGTGTTTACAACGGTGTCCTAAAATACGAGAAAGACACGGGGCAGCAAATTCGTGAATTTGAACCAAAAAATGAAGCGCAAGTTGAACAAGGTCTTCGTCGTTTGGCACAGCGTGGTTACTCGCCGATTATTGCTGTAGGCTACAGTATGTCTGCTGCCACAGAGAAAGTGGCGAAAGATTTCCCTAATATCCATTTTAGTATCATTGATAGTGTAATCAATCTGCCAAACGTGCAATCGATCGTCTTTAAAGAACAAGAAGGGTCTTTCTTGGTGGGCGCACTGGCTGCGATGAAGTCTAAAACCAATACGGTTGGTTTTATTGGGGCAATCGATGTTCCGCTGATTCGTAAGTTTAGCTGTGGTTACCGACAAGGTGTGAAATACATTGCGCCAAACGATAAAGTGATTGTTAACTTTGTTGGTTCTACAGGTGCAGCTTTTAGTAACCCAACTCAAGGTTCTGAGTTAGCCAAAAGCCAATTTTCCCAAGGGGCTGATGTTATCTTTGCGGCCGCTGGTGGAACGGGTATTGGTGTTTACCAAGCCGCAGCCGATGCTGGCAAGTACGCAATTGGCGTGGATTCAGACCAAAACTACCTTCATCCAGGCGTGATGCTGACTTCTATGGTTAAGCGTGTTGACCAAGCGGCTTACAATGTATACAAAAGTGCGGCTGCTGGAGACTGGAAACCTGGCGTAGTGACCCTTGGTCTGGCGGATAATGGTGTTACTTGGGCGCTGGACAAATACAACGAAAAACTGATTACCCCAGAGATGAAAGCGAAAATGGATACGATTCGTAAAGACATCATCGATGGTAAGATTAAAGTACATGATTACTCTGTAGACAACAGCTGTAATATGTAAGAGACAAACAATCAAGCAGCGACTTATTGGTATGAGTCGCTGTTTTTTTGTCTTTGACGTTTTTTGTTTTTGCTCTTTTGATCAATAGATTTACCTACGATCTGTTGCACGAACGGCCACTCCGTTCGATTCCTCGTATTCGGTATGAGAGGGAGGGCAGGAACACGTTTTCTTGTCTTGATCATGGTTCCTGCATTGCCCTTATAACCTACGCTTATGCAGGATCCGCGTGTGAATAAAACATGCTTCCTAATCCGCTGGGTTAGGTGGGTTGATGTATTTGATTTTGCCCGTTTTGACGGAAAATGAAATGCATTTGCTGCCCCAATACAACATAGACGAATCATTATTTAGTTATGATAAATACAACTATTCCATACGCAATAGAATTGCGTGACATAAGCAAGCGTTTTGGTACGGTTCAGGCCAATAAAGACATTTGCTTGCAAGTACCTAAGGGAAGTATTCACGGTATCATCGGTGAAAATGGGGCAGGAAAATCCACTTTGATGAGTATCATTTATGGCTTTTATGCGGCGGATACAGGCCATATTGAAGTGGATGGCGAGATCGTCGACATTCGTACTTCGCAAGATGCTATAAACGCTGGTATCGGCATGGTTCACCAGCATTTTATGTTGGTGGAAAACTTTACCGTGCTGGAAAATGTGATGTTAGGGGCCGAAGGTGGCGCCTTATTGCGAAAAGGTGTCAGCAAAGCGCGTGCTGAGTTAAAGCGGTTGGCCTCTCAGTACAGCTTAGAAATTGATGTTGATGCGGTAGTGGAAGAGCTTCCCGTTGGTCTACAGCAGCGCGTGGAAATTTTAAAAGCTTTATATCGCGGCGCGCGAATTTTGATTCTCGACGAGCCTACGGGAGTGCTAACACCGCAGGAGGCTGATCATTTATTCCGTATTCTGCACTCGCTAAAAGAAAAGGGAGTGACGGTTTTATTGATTACCCATAAATTGCGCGAGATTTTAGCTTCGACGGATAATGTTTCTGTGATGCGCCAAGGGGAAATGGTGGCTCACCGAGAGACATCGAAAACCAACAAAGAAGAGCTGGCTGAATTAATGGTCGGTAAAAAAGTTCGCTTGACGGTTAATAAAGAAGAAGCAAAGCCTGGCAAGGTTGTTCTATCGGCGAAGCATCTTTCTCAGCTTGACAGCCAAGGTGTAAAGCGCTTGAAAGATGTTAGTCTAGAGTTGCGTGCGGGTGAAATTTTGGGGGTTGCCGGGGTCTCCGGAAACGGCCAGAGTGAGCTGTTGAATGTGCTGTCTGGTATTACGGTCATGAGCGAAGGTGAAATCCATTTCGCCGGTGAAGTGATTTCTGCCAGTGCGCCAAAAAATGCGGCACAAATGCGTGATATGGGAATGGCCCATGTACCAGAAGACCGTCATAAAATGGGCTTGGTAACAGGGTTTGAGGCCTATGAGTCAGCGATATTAGGCTACCATAACTCGCCAGTTTATAACGGCAAGTTTCTTATGAATCGTAAAGTCATATTAGATGAATGCAGTGAGCGCATGGCCGCATGGGACGTTCGACCACCTAATCCATACCTGAAAACGGCCAATTTTTCAGGTGGTAATCAGCAAAAGATTGTGATTGCCCGCGAAGTGGAGCAAAACCCTGATGTGTTATTGATTGGTCAGCCAACACGTGGTGTGGACATTGGTGCAATCGAAAATATTCATGAACAAATTGTTAGTTTACGAGACGCTGGCAAAGCAATTTTGTTGGTTTCGGTAGAGTTGGATGAAATTATGGCATTGAGTGATCGCATCCTCGTGATGTTTGATGGTGCGGTGGTTGGCGAGCTGGAGGCAAAAGACGCTAACGAACGTGTTCTTGGTTTGATGATGGCGAATTCTTACAGTGATGACCCTCAAGGAGAGCCAGCATGAATCAGGCAAAAGTCCCAGTTTGGGTTAATATCGCATTGATCCCACTGTTAAACATCACTTTGGCATTTGTTATTTCTGGTTTGGTGATTTATGCCATTGGTCAAAACCCCATTGAGGCTGCTGGCTATATGATCTACGGCGCCTTTGGTTACAGTGAAGGGGTTGGTTACACACTATATTATGCGACCAACTTTATTTTCACCGGGCTGGCTGTGTGCGTGGCCTTTAAGGCGGGTTTGTTTAATATTGGTGGTGAAGGGCAAGCCTATATTGGTGGCTTAGGCGTTGGCTTAGTGTGTCTTGCATTGGATCATTCAATGCCATTTATTGTGATTGCTCCCTTGGCGATTATTGGGGCGGCGGTATTTGGGGCCGCTTGGGCCTACGTACCAGCTTATCTTCAAGCGCGTCGTGGTAGCCACATTGTAATTACCACGATCATGTTCAACTTTATTGCGTCGTCTTTAATGGTTTATCTGATGGTGAACTGGTTAAAAGGGACGCAAAACATGTCTTTAAACAGCCGTACGTTTGAGCAAAATGCTTGGATGCCTTATTTGCATACTTTGCTGACACCCTTGGGGATTGATATCGGCGATTCTCCGGTAAACCTCTCTTTCTTTTGGGCCTTGTTGTGCTGTTTTGGGGTGTGGCTATTAATTTGGCATACTCGTTGGGGATATCAGCTACGAACCTTAGGAACCAATCCTACTGCTGCAAAATACGCTGGCATTGATACCGCAAAAGTGACTATTTGGGTGATGTTGGTATCGGGCGCACTAGCGGGTTTTGTGGGGCTAAATGAAATCATGGGGGTCAACCACAGCCTGTTGCTGAATTTTGCAGCGGGTTATGGCTTTACTGGGATTGCGGTGGCGTTGATGGGGCGCAATCACCCTGTTGGTATTTTCCTTGCGGCGATTTTGTTCGGTGCTTTGTATCAGGGTGGTGCGGAAGTGTCATTTGATATGCCGCAAATTACACCGGACATTGTTGTGGTGGTTCAAGGTTTGGTTATTTTGTTTTCTGGCGCTTTAGAGCACATGTTTAAAGATCGTATAGAAGGCTTCTTTATTCGCAGAGCCGCGGCAGCACAGGAGAAATAAAATGTACGATACGCTTATTCAAATGTTGGACGCGACCGTGCGTGTCTCTGCGCCATTGATTTTGGCGGCCTTGGCTGGGCTTTTTTCCGAGCGAGCAGGTATTGTTGATATCAGCTTGGAAGGGAAGATCCTAGGTAGTGCATTCGCAGCGGCAGCGGCTTCTGCGGTGTTTGGTTCTGCTTGGATTGGTTTGATCTTTGGCATCATCGCCTCCGTTGCTTTGGCCTTGATACACGGCTTTGCCTGTATTACTCATCGTGGTGATCATATTGTCTCGGGGGTGGCGATTAATACCATTGTTGCAGGATTGACAGTAACCCTTGGTTTGCATTGGTTCAATATGGGAGGGCAAACACCGGCGTTATCTGGTGATCAGCGCTTCTTGGACATTACCTTGCCGTTCGCTCATGCGATGCAGAATGTGCCCGTTATCGGGCAGATATATTCGAACCTGATCAGCGGTCATAATATTTTAGTGTATCTGGCCTTCGTTATGGTGCCAGTGACGTACTGGATTGTCTATAAAACTCGATTTGGACTACGTCTTCGTGCGGTTGGAGAAAATCCCCACGCTGTTGATACGGCGGGGATTTCGGTGACTTGGTTACGTTATCGAGCGGTAATGATGTGTGGTATTTTGTGCGGCGTTGCTGGCGCATATTTGTCGACGGCACACAACGCAGGTTTCTTGAAAAATATGAGTGCGGGTCAGGGATATATGGCTCTGGCTGCGTTGATATTTGGTAAATGGCGACCTGTGCCTGTGATGTTTGCTTGTCTGTTATTTGGCTTTTTGAATGCTGTTGCTGTACGTTTGCAAGGTGTGATTATTCCAGGGGTTGGTGAAGTGCCAGTACAGGCAATTGAATCGTTACCTTATGTGTTAACCATATTGCTATTGGCGGGTTTTATCGGTAAAGCCGTTGGGCCAAAAGCGGTTGGCCGTCCTTATGTGAAAGAACGAGCCTAACAGCAGGATAAAAACAATGGAAAACTCAGAGCTTTTTAAGCTAGCAAAAGAAGCGATGGATAAGGCTTATGTGCCTTATTCTCACTTTCATGTTGGTGCTGCAATTTTGACGGTTGGCGGCAAGTATTACTCCGGCTGTAATGTCGAAAATGCGGCCTACCCAGAGGGAACCTGTGCCGAAGCAGGAGCCATTGCGGCCATGGTGCTGGGTGGTGATGCTCAAATTCAAGACATTTATGTTATGGGAAAGGGGGACTTGTTGGTAACCCCTTGTGGTGGTTGTCGTCAGAAAATTCGTGAGTTTGCTACTGAGCAAACGAGAATTCATATTTGCAGCCCAACGCAGATACAGAAAACCCTAACCATGGATGAATTGCTGCCTTTGTCATTTGGCCCTGAGAATCTTGCCAAATAATAAAGGTGACTGATTCGGTCTTTAGTTTGTCTCTGTTAAATAAAAAAACCACGCTTAAAAACGTGGTTTTTTTATGCTCTGAATACGTTTATAACGCGGTTTCATTTGGGCGCTTGGCGGACAACCAGCGAGCAAGCAAAGGTCCAATAATCAATACTAAGAGAAAGCGTAAAATTTGCATTGTCATGACGAAGGCGACATCGGCATTGGTGGCAGCGGCGATAATGGCGACGGAATCGGCTCCACCTGGGCTAGTAGCCAGAAAAGCTGTGAGTGGATCAATATCGGCAAAATACACCAATAAAATAGCAAAGCAGCCATTGAGAAATAATAACGCTAATATAGAGCCTAATACATAGGGAAAGACTTTAACGGCGTGGCGCACGACTTCTGGCGAAAATCGAAAGCCAATTCCCCAGCCCAATATGGCATAGCTGATAGTGAGATACCAAGTGGGTAATACAATGGTTAGTAGCCCTGTGGCCTTCAGTAATACACCTAAAGCAATCGAAATAAGCAAAGGGCCACCAGGCAAGCGCAGCTTCACTCCGATATAAGAGGCAATGCTGATGAGTAACAAGGTGAGCCCAAAACCTTGCCATGAGCTGACTAAGAGCCAATTGCTGACAGCATGATTGGGTGTTGAGCTGACATTATAGATATGAGCGACGACGGATGCTGCCACCACACAACAGGCCACTCGTAAATATTGCATCATGGCAACCAATCGAATATCGGCACCATAGGCCTCACACATGAGCGTCATTGCTCCGGCGGCACCGGGAGAAGAGCCCCAGATAGCCGTGGTGCCTGGCAGTAATCCGGTGCGACTTAGTAGCCAGCCGAGGAAACTTGATGCTACGACCGTGGATAAAGTACCAAGTAAAAAAACAGGCCAGTCTTTGGCAACTTCAGTATAGAGGTTTAAAGGTAGATGAGAGGCAATCATGACACCCAGTGAACCTTGCGCCAATAGGAAGAAAGGCTTATAGAGTCTTAACCTTGCCCCTCTTATGGTGATGATGATTGCGGCGATCATTGGGCCAAGTAACAACGCGGCAGGTAAGTGGAACCATTCTAAAAAGCCACCGATGAGGCTAGAAAGGACAAATAACAGAATAAAAGACTGATATTTGGGTCTGTTTTCTGGCTCGCAGTGTGGTTTGTTGGTCGTCATGAGGCTGATTTTTCGATCAATGAATAAGATGGTTTCCAGAGAATTCACACCGGAGCATACCTGAAATATTGGCGGAAAATGATATTAAAAAGTAAACTGTCTTAAAATATTCGCATTTGATAATTGCTCATATTAAGTCTTCATTAAATGGAACCTCTATGTTAAAAATTACTGTCGTTAGTTGGATTGTGTTGCCTTTGTTGCTATCTGCTTGTGCTAGTGCCCCAATGACACATTCTGAGTCGCGAGGCTTTGTAGAGTATGGTAAAGCCAGCTACTATGCGGATAAATATCAAGGTCGAAAAACCGCCAACGGAGAGCGCTTTAATCAACATGCCTTAACCGCTGCCCATAAACGTTTAGCATTTGGTTCTAGAGTTAAAGTAATTAATCTAGCGAACGGTAAGAGTGTTGTGGTGAGAATAAATGATAGAGGTCCTTACACCAGTGATCGTATTATCGATTTGAGTAAGGCTGCTTTTAAACGCATTGCAAACATTCATAAAGGGGTTATTAATGTGAAAATCATCGTTCTGTCTTCAAAATAGAGCGAATGCTTTAATTACTTAGTCGTGTCGTACTTAAGGAGTCTTTTGCTATTCTTTCTGAATGACATTTGTTTTTTACCTTTTTTGTTTGTAGATAGTTTTCTAGTTGGTTTGTTTTCATTGGCCGGGCAAAAAGCCAGCCTTGTCCCATCGCTTCGCTTGACAAAGACGTGAGATAGTCTAATTGTTCTTGCGTTTCTATGCCTTCAAAAACGACTGTTGCATCGAGCTTTTGTAGCATAAGAAAAATGGCGTTGAGCATGTTTTGATTGATGGATTCTGTGCCGATGGACTGGGTGAATATCTTGTCTACTTTGATTTCATGGGGTTGTATCTTACTTAACCAAGACAAGTTGGCATAGCCTGTACCAAAGTCATCTAATGAGATTTTATAGCCAGTTTTGGTGAATTCCGCCACAGGTCCTTCAATCAAATCAACACCATCATTTGTTCGTTCAGTGACTTCGAAAATAACCCTATCATGGGCAATTTGATGCCGTTCAGCTTGTTCATTAATAAAACATAAAATTTGACCTTGCGAGATATCCTTCATAGACAGGTTAATGCTTAGGCTTATGTCTGGGTATTTCTTCATGATAGGTGACATGTCTTGAAGGGCACGATGAACCACAAGATGGCTTAATTTTTCCATGAGGTCATGTTTTTCGGCCAAACCGATAAAAACATCAGGAGAGACTTTTCCGAAGGTTTTGTCGTGCCAGCGGGCGAGTGCTTCCACCCCAGTTACCTGGAATGTTCTAAGACAGAGTTTAGGTTGATATTCTAGATAAATATCACCATTAGTAATAGCTCGTTTTAAATGTTGTAATAGAGATTTATGTCTTGTTCTAGATAAAAATAGAATATAACTTAGGGTTAGTCCAGAGATAATACTTACTATCATCGCGATTAATAAGTTGCTATCGGATAGACCTAGCAATCCCATTTTATTATTTTGAATAATAATGCATTGGTTGTTATCTGAACATTCTTTTTCGGTCATGGATGTTAAAGTCATACCGGTTTTTGCTTCAATTAATACGTTTGGTGACGTACTGCCATAATGTCTAAAAATATAATTAAATGCTTTGAGTTCAAAAGCGACATTATTGTTATGGTCTATTTTGTAATAATATTTATTCACTAAATTTTTTTTAATTGAAATTAAAGTGTGATCAATGCTGATCATGTTGATGTTTGTTTTTTTAGTGAATGGATCTGGTATGTTTTTCCAGTGCTTGAAGTTTTTTGTTAATTTTTTTGCTTCTTTTGGAAGAGATATTGGGTCTTTTAGTATGCCCCAACTGGCAGAACAAATAATTTGATTATTTTTAATATGAGCAATATCTTTAATATATTTGTCTTTCCATAAGGCAGTCCTCATTTTTTTAAGGTTATCTGATGAGCAAAGTTGGTTGTCGTCTAGCTTTGCGCTGGATAAAGCCGACATTACCTCATTATATAGCGCTTGGCTTTCTAAGTTCATTTTATCTAAATCAGAGTAGAGATTTTTTTTATCTTCGTTGAATAAAAAAAAATGAATGAGGGCCAGTGTAATTACAAACCCCAAAATGGTTGGAATCACCAAGAACAATAGTTGACAGATTTTTTTTCGCTTTATACCAAGTGAGAGGAAGTGGGGCTGGGTCATCCGTTTCTAGGCCTATGAGACGCATCTATTTTTTTAGGTTATTGTAAAAAACTGTATCTATTTTAATTATTTTTTTGTTAATTTATGTATATGTTTACAAAAAAATACATTTTATATTTTTTTAAAGGGATTTCTATTTTTGGTATGACTATGCCTTTGACGATAAGCGGTTCTTTTTTTGCTCACGACAATACAAACGTTGTCGAATGAAATTAACAGCTTATAGCCTTTAAACCTTGTTGTTGGAGCTAAGTGAGCCTTCATTTGGTGGGTGAGCTGGTATGATGAAAATCGTTCTGCGCTAGAGCGCGAAGAAAAGTTGCTTAATATTTGTGCTTTTTTAAGCACTTTTTGTTGATTGAGTCGTCTTTATTTCTGGCTGTTAAGCCTGATTTTGGGTGATAATAGCGAAACCTATTGTATTGATAATTGTTATTATGTTCATTTTTGGGGGGCTGCAATGGTTTTGTCAGAGTTATTGAGGGGTCAAGAAGCAACTATTCATCATGTGTTCTCATCCAAGCGATGAAATGCAAATACAACTCAATGCACTGGGGTTTGATCCTGGTGAGACGATAAAGCTGTTAATGAAAGCTCCCTTAGGAAACCCCCTTCAAGTGAAAGTCGGTGCCACTTTGATTGCTATCCATACGGACGATGCTCAGCATGTTCATTTATGTGATGAGTATTGCGAGGGACACGACGAATGAGCCGACATATTACGTTAGTCGGTAATCCGAACACAGGTAAAACCACCTTATTCAATAAGCTTGCTGGTACACGGCAAAAGGTGGGTAACTGGGCTGGTGTGACGGTCGATTGTAAAACGGGCTTTTTTGCTTCTGATCAACAGCGCGTCGATATGACAGACTTACCTGGTATTTACAGTTTTGCAACTGAATCTGGCGGCATTGACGAAGCGGTGGCGCGCCGTTTTTTGAATACAGGGGATTACGATGTCATTATTAATGTGGTAGATGCCACCAATTTAAAGCGTAATCTCAAGTTAACAAAAGAGTTGATTGCCTTGGGTCGTCCGATGATTGTCGTCCTAACCATGACGGATTTAGCTCGAAAAATGCGTGTTATGCCAGACATTGCCAGTTTAGAGGCCAATATGGGGGTGCCCATTATTGATGGTTACGAATTGTCGGTGAATGATCTCCAATATCATGTTTGCCATTTAGTAAACGAGTTAAAAGGCAAACCGATAAACGCGGAACCAAAGCCAATCAAAGATTGGTTATCCGGTGTGATGAAGCAGCAGGCGAGGGCACAAAATACCACTGAATTGGTTGACCGCATTGTGCTTCATCCGTGGTTGGGGATTCCTATCTTTTTACTCGCCATGTATGCCATGTTTGCCTTTGCGATTGGTGTAGGGAATTTATTTGTTGATCCAATTGATTCTCTTGCTGGTTATTGGTTTGTGGCGTTTCCCAGTCATTGGATGGCGCAAGTGGGTATCCCTCATTGGTTGATTATCGTCATCGCGGATGGTGTTGGCGGCGGTGTGCAGTTGGTGTCTACCTTTGTTCCCGTGATCGGTTGTTTATACATTTGTCTGAGTATCCTTGAAGATAGTGGCTATATGGCGCGAGCAGCCTTTATTATTGACCGAGTGATGCTGTCGATTGGCTTGCCGGGACAAGCCTTTATCCCCCTGCTATTGGGCTTTGGCTGTAATGTGACTTCTATCATGTCAACACGCAGTTTATCAAACCCCAAACAGCGTATGCTCACCATGGCCATGGCACCCTTTATGTCCTGTAGTGCACGTTTAGCTGTGTATGTCATGTTCGTTTCTGTTTTCTTTCGGGAGCACGGTGGTTCTTTGGTATTTGGTTTGTATTTACTGGGCATTGCTATGGCCGTCGGTACGGCATGGATTTTCCGCAAGCAGCTTTTTAAAGACGTGCAAGCTAGCTCCTTTATGGAAATGCCTCACTATCATCGTCCTCGTTGGGGGAATGTTGGCTTGTCTAGTTGGCACAAAGTTCGAGGTTTTGTGATCCGTGCAGGTAAGACAATCGTGGTTGTTTCTGCCATATTAACGATATTGAATTCGGTGCCATCGTGGCGCTCTGTTGCAGACGGCGGAAAACCATCTGCCTTGGCGGAGGTAGGACAAGTCATTACCCCCGTTTTCTCTCCGATTGGTATGGGGGATGGCAACTGGCCTGCTGCTGTCGGTGTTTTTACTGGTGTGCTAGCAAAAGAAGCGGTAGTGGGCACCATGGATGCGTTATATACCAATGCGGCAGGGGGCAGTGCAGGAGGAGATTATGTGTCTCCACTGGTAAACCTAAAAGAAGCGGGCTCGATTTTATGGGCAAATCTTAGCGGCGTGGTGAGTACATTGATCGACCCATTAGGCTTGTCTGCTGTGTCTGAAGCGCAAACAGAAACCACCTTATCGCCAGGACACCAGCGCATGGTGTCGTTATTTGAGGGCTGGCAGGGCGCATTCGCCTACCTTGTTTTTGTCTTGCTTTATACGCCATGTGCTGCGGCGATTGGCGCGTTGGTGAAAGAGGGCGGATTATTGTGGACGGGGGTCGTTGTTGGCTGGAGCACATCCGTTGCATACGTGGGCGCGGTATACAGTTTCCAGGTACTGACCTTTGCTGACCACCCGATGGAATCCTTGCTCTATATCGCCCTTGCCAGTGTATGGATCGTGCTTTTTGTGCTGGGCTTGAAATCGTGGATCAAACCTAAGATGGATAAAAGTATCATAGCGATTGGCTAAAATTCGTTTCGAGTTTGAAAAGCGATCTAAGTTATAGGTCGCTTTTCCATTTCAGATTTATACTAACGGACTTGACACAAAGGTCTCTAATAGGATTGTTTTTGCAAGCATCTCAAACACGTTACCAATCTTTTCAGCCAATGTTAACGAATGCGGGGCAAGAGCAATTTGGATTAAAGCTACAAATCCATAAGCCTTGTTTTACCTTGTCGGACGACGTGTATGCTTTTGTTGAAGTAAGTACCGACCATCCCACTCGGTATCCCATCGTACCTGATGGTACCAATATTATGTTTTTCTCTGCGTGTGGAGAGTTATTCGGAGGAACTCAATCTTCCATTTTGGATGTACCTTTAAATACATTGGATGGGCCCTATTTTGGTATCTGGTTTCAGCCTGGAAAATTGCGAAGTTTTTTTAATGTGGATGTCTCTGAGGTCACTGACCAGCTCGTCCCATTGGATTTTTTAGACAGCAAAGTGTTCTTATCTTTTCAAGAAGGCTTATATGAGAAGGCATCTTTTAATGATCGGGTTAACTACTGTGAAAATATACTGATAAAGCATACTCAATCGATATCTTTCCCTGATAAATTAAAACACGCTCAAAATATTATCTATCAAGAATGTGGCAATATCAGTATGGCGTACTTATCGAGCCAAGTCGGTTGGAGCCATCGTCAGTTGAATCGACAATTTTTATTACATACAGGGCTGACTAGCAAGGCATTTGCTCAGACTATTCGTATTAATCATTTTTTAAAGCGTTGCTCGCAAGATGATGTCCCGTATCTTCATCATGGATTGGACCTTGGTTTTTATGACCAATCGCATATTCTAAGAACCACGGCTCAGCACAATGTAACGTCGCTTTCTCCTATTTCCCAGCAATTCATGTCCAATTTTTACAAGCCTCGCCCCTAAGCAACTTCCATACTCACCACAACGGATTCTTAAAAAGCATGAGGTGAATATGAGGTTTTCTAACATGGATATTATTGCTATGTCAGAAGGGGATTTCTTTGGTGAGGGCAACGCACAATTGCCTAGTGATCAGATGTTGATGATGGATGAAATTTCACACGTTGATGATATCGGCGGCAAATACAATAAAGGCCTATTGATCGCGAACTTAGCCATTCGGCCTGATCATTGGTTCTTTGCCTGCCATTTTAAAGGAGACCCTGTTATGCCGGGTTGTTTAGGCTTGGATGCACTTTGGCAATTATTGGGCGTGTTTTTGGGTTGGTCTGGTTTACTTGGTAAAGGCCGTGCATTAGGTGTAGCGAAAGTACGCTTCTCAGGGCAAATTTATCCAGACGCTAAAAGCATTGAATACCAAATTCATATTAAACGTATTATCAAAAAGCCCTTAGGAATGGGGATTGCTGACGGTTTTGTCTTGCTCAATGGTGAAGTGATTTACGAAGCAACGGATTTGAAGGTGGGACTGATAAAACGCTAGGGGATAGGTCGCAGGTATTTGGCATTGACGTTTTTAAGTGCTAGGTGGCAAACACTCTTTTTGCGTCCAGTGCATTGCTAATATCAGGCACTGTTGAATACTAGAGCCCTGTCTAAAAACAATAAGTTAGGAATTTGATACAAGAGGCCTAACATAGTCTTCATTTATTACTTTTTTATGAATGATTATTCATTTCTTGAAAGTCTTTAAAAGTAGCTCTGTAGCTGCTTCTAGGACTATCTGTTTCTAGTCTGTGCTTGTTAGAGAATTATAGGCTTGTATTTTCATGTAACGGCATCTCGCTATTACGAATCCCTGTTCTACAGTTTAAAGATCTAATTTCCAATCATCAATATCAAAGTGGCGGGTGTACTATGAAGAAAGCTCTATTATTTACTGCTCTTATTTCTATTCCTTCTATCCTTTTTGCTAATGAATTCGAAGGTCAACTAACTGAGTTAGCTAATACTCAGGTGCGAGAACTGGTCTCATCTCCTATAGTTATAGAAGCGGTTGAGGCGCAGAATCAACGCAATGCTACCTTATCACAGAGCGATATTAATAATTTAGACCAACAATGGCGTGCAGAAGTAAGTGCTTCTGATCAGCCTCTAATCTCTAAGGTACTTGGTAATCCGCTATCTACTTATTTGATGTCTGCCCAGAAAGAAAGTGATGGACTTTATACTGAGATATTTATTATGGATAACAAAGGTCTTAACGTTGGGCAGAGTGTCGTTACATCTGACTACTGGCAAGGTGACGAAGCGAAGTGGCAACAAACGTTTCTCAAAGGTTCTGGTGCCATATATGTTGGTGACATAGAGGAGGATGAATCAACGCAAACGTTCCAATCTCAGATTAGTTACACCATTAGTGATCCTAAAACGGGCGAAGCTATCGGGGCGATTACGGTTGGAGTCAATATAGGGAAAATGTAGTAACTGGCTATATTCATATTTATGGAGGAATGGTATGAGTATTCGTTATATATTGATTCTAAGCTCTTTTCTGGTTGTGACACTGGCAATGGTCATTATGACTGCCATTATGTGGCAAAGTAGTACAGACGCTTTGAGACAGGCCAGCATAAATAACTACTATAGAATGTCCAATACGATTGCTGATCAGATTGCGACATCTGTGCGTTTTAAAAAAGAGAGTTCGGTTCGTAAAAAGGTTGAGCCATATCTGGAAGAGTCAAAAAACGATTTAAAAGAAGTCAGCGTGTTTCTCGCTGATGGAGAGTTACTTTACAGTTCCTTGGATGGAAAAGTCGCTCCTATTGCTGTAGACGGCATAACATTTAATGATAGAACAGGGATTGTGCTGCAAACGGGAACCGAATTATCTCTAGTTATACGTCTAACTTCAGGCAAAAGTGATAGTGTGGTGGGTTATGTTCGTTCAAATTGGCGTTACAGTTCTGTCATTGTGTTAGAAAAGTTATTGCTGACAAAAGCACTGGTGATAGGCGGTGGTATTCTAGTTGTGACTTTACTAGGTTTGTTTTTAATGATTCGCCAAGTTTTAGAAAAACCTATCAAGCGTTTCACCTACTTAACAGGGGAGCTATCTTCAGGTAACGGTGATCTATCACAGCGTATTCATTATGATAGCTCTAATGAGTTTGGACAGTTGGCACATCATATCAATACTTTTATCGAGAAGTTGGAAGGGGCGTTTACAGGGCTACAGGGTAGTGCGGAGAAAGTTTCAAACGTGTCTATTAGTCTTGAGAACAATGTTGAGCAGCTAGAAGAAAAAATTCGTCTAAGACGTGAGGATATCAAGCAAACTTTAGCGTTGGGCAATGATCTACAACAGTCTGTGGGTTCTGTTAAAGAAAGAATTGAAACCGCCTCGGAGTCTTTGGAGCAGGCTGTTGAAGCTGCGCAACAAGGTCAAAGTAAATTGCAGGAGGCAGTTGAAAGAAATAGGCAACTAGCGAAAAGTACCAAATCGGCCTTCGATATTGCTGATACTCTCAATAAACAGGCTGGTGAAGTCTCCAGCATTCTAGAAATCATCCGCGATATTGCAGACCAGACGAATTTATTAGCGCTTAATGCCGCGATTGAAGCCGCCAGAGCTGGCGAAACTGGTCGAGGGTTCGCTGTGGTGGCGGATGAGGTACGTTCTTTGGCGGAGAAAACGTCCAGTTCAACCGATCAAGTAGAGGAAATTCTGACGCAACTTTTGAATTACGCTACTAACCTTGTTGGCTCCATGGAGCAAGGGTTGGATAATTCTACGGTTTGTGTTGAAGCAACAGAAGAAGCGTCTTCTTATATAGAAGATATTATTGGGAAGGTAAATAACTCTAATCGTTTGAACTTGGATGTTGTACAAACGAATCAACAACAGCACAAATCTATGGAGCATATGTCAAATAGACTGATTGATTTAGACCGACAAATGGATGACTTGTTTCATGATAGTCAGCAAATGACGGAACATAGCAAAGATCTGCTGGAAAATGCAGAGTCTACTAAGGAAAGCTTGTCTTCCTTTAGTTCGCGCTAACCGTTTCTTCGAAGAGTGTTAAGACAAAGCTAGATTGAAAAAAGAGTTAGAGCAGATATCCGAAAATTAGTTTTATTTTATTTCTCGCAAAAAAGCACCGCCAGTCGGTGTTTTTTTGTGCCTGTTCCTCTTGTTTCTCTGGCTCAAAAACTATACTGTACTAGTACATGAATACGAAACTTTTTTGAAAGAGCCATAATAGAGTGCCGCCTATGCAGGACTTAATCCAGTTTTTATCCGAAGTTGATGATGCATCTGTGTTGGAGAAGCGTTTAAAAGTGCTACTGACACCGAATGAAATTAGTGAAATGGTGAGCCGTTTGAAGATCATTGCGTTGTTAGACGAAGGCGTGCCACAGCGAGATATTGCAAAACAATTAGGCGTAGGTATTGCTACTGTGACCCGTGGTTCCCGAGCATTGAAGGAATTAAAAGAGATATGAGTAAATCTAATAAAAAGCCGGAGCGTATCACGCTACCGCGCAAACCTAAGTACATCACTATCAGTTCAGATTGTGATTTTTTTGATTTATTTAAAAAGGTTGAGAAGCGTTTCGACAACTGTTTTATGTTGGAATCTCTTGGTGAAGAGAGCTTTATTTCCCGCCATTCTATTATTGGTTTTGATCCTGAAAAGTTGATCTGGGCACAAGACAAGCAATTGTTTATTCAAGAGCGCGATGGCTCGACAGAAGCTTACGAGTCTGACAATCCATACTATTTGCTGCGTGATATCGTGCCTCAGAATATTTTGTCACGAGGCTTTGCAGGCGGGTTAACCGGTTATCTTGGTTACGACAGCATGAATTACTTCGAGCCTACGCTAGATCTACAATCGAGCGATATGTTTGATGCGTTCCGCTTTGGTTTGTTTAAGGATGGCTTGATCTACGACAAAATGACGGGTGAGTTATTCTACTTTTATTACGATGACAATCGAGTAGAACTGGTGAACCATATGATGGCAGAACCAACGCCAGAGAATGGGGCTTTTGTGGTCACGCCAGCGGGGGAGTCCATGAGTAAAAGTGACCATGCCGATGCCGTAGCCAAAGTCAAAAAAGACATTATTGATGGCAAAATCTTCCAATGCGAAGTGGGCTTTAAAATGTGGTTCGACATGGAAGGCGATACCATTAACTTGTACGAGCAATTGCGAGAAGTGAACCCCTCGCCACAAATGTATTACATAAAGTTTGGCGAGCAAAAAGTCATTGGTGCTAGCCCCGAGTTACTATTCCGTGTACGTCAGGGGGAAATGGAAACCTTTCCGCTAGCGGGTACAGCAAAACGTGGCGTGGACGAAAAAGAAGATGTGGCTTTGGCTCGCGCTTTGTTGAACGACCCAAAAGAAATTGCCGAGCACAATATGATTGTCGATTTGCATCGTAATGATATCGGCCGTGTGGCGCGTTTTGGTACGGTGAAAGTGCGCAGTTTGATGGACATTAAACGTTTCAGTCATGTTCAGCATATTTCTAGTGAAATTGTTGGTATCATGGCGGAAGATCACGATATGTTCTCGGCCTTGGCGAGTAATTTTCCGGCGGGGACCTTGACGGGGGCGCCGAAAATCGAAGCCATGAAAATCATCGACGATTTGGAAAATGATGGCCGAGGCCCTTACGGTGGCGCGGTTGGTCAGTTCTCTTTTAATGGTGATTGTATGTTCGCGATTCCCATTCGTACCGTGTTTGCTAAGGGTAACAAAGCCTATGTGCAAACCTGTGGCGGTAACGTATATGACTCAAACGCCGAAGACGAGTATGAAGAAATTCAACGTAAGTTTGCTGGTACCCGCCGTGTACTGGAAAGCTTTGCGCCAGCTAAACATCAAGCTAAGGTTTAAGGGAAGGTAACATGAAAGTTTATATTATCGACAACTACGATTCCTTTACTTACAACCTATATCAGTTTATTGGTGAAGTGTTGGAAACCGAAAAAAGTCGTGGCGACATCAGTGCCTTCGAAGTGATCGTGAAGCGCAATGATGAAGTGACCTTAGATGACATTCGCGATGCATCGCCCGATCGCATTATTATTTCTCCAGGGCCGGGTTCACCAGACGATAAAGCATATTTTGGTGTGTGTGCCGATGTGATTTTAGAATTTGGCAAAACCATTCCCTTAATGGGGGTTTGCTTGGGGATGCAGGGTATTTGTCATGTATTCGGTGGTAAAGTTGTGAAAGCGCCCTTACCAATGCACGGGAAGACCAGCCCGATTACCCATAATGGACAAGGCATCTTCCATGACATTCCAGACCAACTAGAAGTAATGCGTTACCATTCTTTAATTGCCGAAGCGGAAAGCTTTCCAGAGGTGCTAGAAGTCACCGCGTCGGTTGGCGACTTGCAACCAGCGGATTTTAATAATCTAGCAAGGATCCATCAAGGCGGGCAATTCGAGCTGATGGGCGTGCGCCATAAGGAATACCCGATCCAAGGGATTCAATTCCATCCAGAATCCTTTGCGACAGAAGGCGGTAAGGATTTGATTAAGAATTTCTTATTTCAGGTTTGTTAGGAAAGACATAGTCTTTGATGCGATAAAAAGCAGTGTTCAATTATGGGCGCTGCTTTTTTTTGAATTGAAAATATAGCCTTAAAGCTATATAGTTTAAAGGCTATTATTTTATGTAAAAGGGAATTTATGTGGAGTATAGAAACAACGGATGTGTTCGATGAATGGTTTGACGCTCTGGACGATATTGATAAAGAAAACGTGTTGGCAACATTACTTTTGCTACAGCAAAAAGGACCGCAATTATCTAGGCCTTATGCAGATGCTGTGAATGTCTCAAAGTTCGCTAATATGAAAGAGCTAAGGACGCAAAGTAAGGGCAACCCTATACGCTCGTTCTATGCATTCAATCCAAGCAGAACTGGTATTTTATTGTGTGCTGGAGAGAAAACAGGGAAAGATAAGCGATTTTATGAACAGATGATTCCAGTTGCTGATAAAGAATTTGAAAAGCATCTACTGGAGCTAAAAAGTCGAGGTGAGTAATGGCTAGAACACTTGATAAATTAATTTCAGATCAGAAGCCTGAAATAGTAAAAAATGCTCGTAAAAAGGCGGATGATATGTTGCTTGGTATTCATCTCGCCCAGTTGCGTGAACGCATGCAAATTACTCAAGAGGATATGGCAAACACGCTAGGCGTGAAGCAGCCAACGATTGCTGGAATGGAGCGCAAGGGTCGTGATGTTAAATTATCTACTTTGAAGCGCTATGTTGAAGGCGCTGGTGGTAAATTAACAGTGGATGTTGAATTGCCCGATGGCAGCCATTATGGGTTTAACTTATAAGGCTATTTAACCGTGCTAGATCAGGTCTGAGCTAGCATCTTTGACATTAGATTGCTTGGTTCGAAAAAATTACTTCTTTACGGGGAAATATTCCTAATCTGGCACTGAAGATATTAATGCTAAGCCTTCTCTGGTAATGGTCATTTCATCATATTCAGCCTGAAGAGCTTCAGCTGTGTATTTGAGGAGTTGTTTGTGCTCTGTAGACATTTTATATCCAGCTATAAGTGTTTTGATTTTGAGTCCTTCTGGCATATCAATGGAGGTGGCTTTTTTCTCAAAATTGACTAGCCTTAATTCTTGTTCATAACTCCAATCTACATTTTTGCTTGCGATAAATTTGGCTAGTGCTTGGTGAGGTGAGAATAACAATTCGGAGAAGCATATTTCTGGTAGTTCTGATACGTAATTTACATGGTATTGTGCCAAATTATTATTCTGAGTAGCAAATGTCATCGGGGATAAGACATATTCAATGCAAAAGCCTTTGTGGCTTGAAGCATAATGAGCCCAAGCAAGAGGCGTTTCGAGATTTTTCATGAAGCACTGAACGCCAAAAGAACCAAAGTGCTTTTTGAATTCATATTGAATTTGCTCCGGTGTTCGGGTTGAAGAATCTTTAGTCCATTGATTAATAAATTTGACTGTTATCTTATTAAATAGCCAATGCATACTATCCAGAGAAATATCTTCGAATAACATTTTGACTGCTTTTTTGAACTTCTCATCATTGTGCCCAGACCGGTAAATTCGATCATTAAGACCTAATTGAAAATCAAAAGGGTCATTAAACTTGAGAGGATCAGAAAACCAGAGTTTGTTGTCTGCTAAAGAGAGAATTCTCTTTTCATCGGCAGGCTCGAATCTGTATAGTGAAGTCCCGTTCATAATTTACTCCTCGCGGTAGGGAAAATTCTGCTTCATATGAAGAACCCGAAGTTTGCTGGGCTTCCTTTTCCCATAAAATCATCATTTACCCTCTTGCTCTGATTTTTACTTTGAAGCTTTCCATCTGAGCATTCGCTTCTTCATTTGAAATAAATTCAGCGGAGCCTTTTTCCATTTTTTCAAAGGCTAGATTAACTTGCTCTGTTACCCATGAGTCATGAGACATGCGCTTCCTTTGCTCATTGGCGAGTTGCTCTATCATTTCTCGACAAGCATCGCTGAGTGAGCGACCTTGGTTTTCTGCCATAAGTTGCGCCAGATGTTTTGTTTCTTCATCTATTCTAAATTGAATTCTTGTATCTATGACGTTCACCTTTGACGTTTTTGTCATACAAATGTTAGTGCAAACAGTATTGCTTAACAAATTCTATTGCACTGATGCTCTTAGCTATTTCGTTCCCACTATAAACGCTAAATCACGCCTCAGATTGCGTATTTCGGTGATTGCGAACGCTCATTTCGGTTTATTCCGAACACCTGAACCTACTTTTTTTCTCTTTCCTTATTTTTACTCTAACTGTTCGGATTACGCCAGTTTTCTCATTGACTCACCTCCTAATTCTATTCGATGACTATTGTGTACCAATCGATCCATTAGGGCGTCTGCTACAGTGGCGTTGTCGATCATGCTGTACCACTCTTTTACAGGAAGTTGACTGATGACGATGGTGCTGCTGTTTTGGTAACGATCCTCAAGCACTTCCAGCAGATGACCTGAGTGCTCTTGAGTCAGTTTTTCCATCCCCCAGTCGTCGAGGATCAGTAAGGTTTTTTTAGCCAGAGACTGAAGCTGTTTTTGATAGCTGCCATCGAGACGACCTGCACTTAGGTCATCAAGCAAGCGAGTTAATCGATAGTACCTAACGGTGTGTTGTTGATCGCAGGCACTGGTTGCCAGTGCACAGCCTAGATAGGTTTTGCCTGCGCCCGTTGGGCCTGTTATCAAGATGTTCTGATGTTTGTGTAGGTAGCTGCCAGTGAGTAATTCGCTCATTTGTTTTCGGTTAAGGTTTCGCCTTTCTTTATAGATAAGTTGACTCGGTTGTGCGTCCATTCTTAGCTTGGCTTGTCGTTTTAAGCGTTGGATTTTGGTCTGGTTACGATTCAATATCTCACTTTCTAGAAGCAGACTTAACCGTTCCTCGAAGTTCAGTTCTGCGTAGGTGGTCAGTTGCTCTTGTTGCTGCTCTAGTGCTTTCGCTGCATGGCTCAAGCGGAGGGTTTTTAGTTTCTCGTCGAGTGCGTTCATTTATCTTCTCCTAGTGATAACAGTTCGGGCCACGGACATTGCTATGAACAAGGTTAGGTGTGCTCGTTTTGCCTTTATCCAGTTGTCCTTCGCGGTTGTTTTTAAGCAAGTTACTGATGAAGGTGTAGTTAGGTTTTGTTAGCATCAAGGCATCGTTACAGGCTTGCTCTAAACGCGACTCTCCATGCACTTTACTCAGATTGAGCAACCCCAGACTGGAACGATAGGATTGCTCTGGATGAGGCTTGGAGTGGAGCATTTTGTTAATGACTTCTCGGGTCGCTGGTCCTATGTTCGCTCCCCAGTTGAGCAAGCGCCCAGGTGACCACTTTTGATATTGATGATGACTTGGCATGTGCTCGGGTTGTGTGCTGTTTCCGCGCTCCCTTTGACTGCGTGGGTGCTGAGCCACCAAGTTACCTTGGTGGTAGATCTGCACTAGACGATTAGAGGCTTCCAGTTCAACATGATGGCCGACCAGTTGATGGGGAACGGAGTAATAATGGCGGCGATATTCGATGTGATAGTCCGGCCCAACTTTGGCGCGTTTGGTTTCGGTATACAGATAACGCTGTTTGGGCAATGGTTTTAACGCTGGCTTATCGAGTTTGTTGAACAATGCTTGGCGACTCGCACCGTACTGTTTCATCTCTCGCTGATTTAGCTCATTCATAAGTTCGCGGATGGCTAGGTTCAGTTCTTTGAAGGTATGGAAGGTTTGGTGACGCAATCGCATCATGATCCAACGTTCCACTAGGAGCACGGCATTTTCAGCCTTGGCTTTGTCTTTTGGTTTGTAAGGGCGAGCTGGCATCACCGCGGTTTGATAATGATTCGCCAGTTTTTGATAGCTGTCATTAAGCCTTGGCTCATAGCGGTTCGCTTTGGTGACCGCGCTGCGCAGATTATCGGGGACTAAAAGTTGGGGAACACCGCCGAAGTGTTCGAACGCATTGGCATGGGCTTCTAGCCAATAGGATTTACCTTGGCTTGGGAAGGCTTCAACATAAGTGTAATTGGACGCACCTAAGGTCGCCACGAACACTTCCGCTTCTCGCACTTCGCCTGTGTCAGGGTTGACCACCTGAAGCCTAGGTCCACAATAGTCAATAAACAGCTTATCCCCCGCCACATGAAGCTGACGCATGCTGCGCTTTTGGGTTTTGAACCAGCGAATGAAGTACTCGCAGAACTGAGTGTAAGCGTAAGCTTGCTCTTGATATTGTTCATGATATTCCTGCCAGAGCAGCATCTTCGTCATGCCTTTACGCCTGAGTTCGACAGCGTACTGAACGAAGTCCGGCATGACTTTATGACGACTGGCTTTCTTTGAGTGATAAAGCGCTTGATTGAGATCGGTATCGCTACAGTCTTCTGGGAGGGGCCAACCTATCTGACTTTGCTTAAAGCGCGCGATAAGTTCTGAGACAGTTGCAAGGCTGACATTGAGGCAACTAGCGATATGACGATAGGACAGACCGCAGTCGTATTTGAGTCGTAATATCTCTTTGATTTTTTTCATTGGAGTTCTCTTTTTAGCCATGGTCGCTTCCTTACCTTCTGATTTGAGAGATAAAGAATAGCGAGTGATTGATTTAAAAGAGAAAAAATTAGGATTTCGGACATTCCGAACGGGCTTTTCGCTATTCCGAACGCTGATTTCGGAGTTCGCCTAAAAGTGTTCGGATAATCGCGGAATGTGCGTTCGGATTAAACCGAAATAGGTGTTCGGTTCATTCCGAAATGGCTGTTCGGAATGCTCCGAAATATGCACTCAGATCAATCAAAGGGCTTTTATCTCTGGTAAAAATACTCCGATGGGTCTATTTGATAAGGGAAGCTGACGGTTATAGGCGTGTTGTCTATGACTGTGAATAGGTATGGTTGCTAAGAAGGAGAAGATTATGAATCTTAAATCATTGTTGGCAAGTGGGGTTGTTGTATTGTTAATGTCTAGTTTGCCAATTGCTGCTTTTGGTGAAAGTTATGGTGCGGCGGGAGCGAAAAGTATGTCTGATAAATCGTTTACTCTAGAGCAGATGTTGCGTTTTGCGATTGAGGATGAATATCTCGCAAGAGGTGAGTATCAAAAGATTATCGAGACGTATGGCAGTCGCAAACCTTATAGCAATATAGTAAAAGCGGAGGAGCGTCATATTTCTTGGTTAGAGCCCCTTTTTACAAAGTACGGCTTTGCTTTACCGGCGGATAAAGGAATGGAAAGTGCGGTATTGCCAGCCACTTACCAGGAAACCTTTCCCATTGGTGTTACCGCTGAAATCAATAATATTGCTATGTATGAACGCTTTTTAAAACAGGATTTACCGAGCGATGTTAAGGATGTGTTTATACGTTTGCGTGATGCCTCAAAAAATCATCTAGCGGCGTTCCAAAAGTTTCAAACTAGGTTTCAGTAAGTTACGGAGAGGCTAGCGGAGGTTAGCCTCTCTTGATTTCAGATTTGTTTAATTTCTTAATTTGTTATTTCCCCTTTTATCCATTGCCAGGTCCGACCAATCCATTCATAAAAGGCTCGCTCACTTTTGTGCGCGTCAGTGGCGTTAATTTGCCAATCGCTTTGTTCTGACCCTAAAAACATAGCGGGGGCAGGGAAGACCTTAATTCCTGCTCGATGGAAAAAGATCACCGCCCGTTTTAAATGGGATGCTTCTGTGACTAAGGCGACACGTTTGCCCTTTAACTGCGGTGCCATCATGTTGGCTTCGTCTTCAGTGTCTTTTGCTAAAGGGAATATGGTGATGCGATCTGCGCTAACCCCTAATTCTATTGCTGCTTCTCGCATCAGCTCCGCATGGGATTTGCCAATCCCACCAGAATACCCCGAAACGAATAATTGCGCGGTGGGATTAGCTTTTAAAATGCGTATTCCTTCTTCAAGTCGAAATAAGGCACTGTTTCCCAGTTCCATTACCACTGGCGTGTTGGTGAGGCGTTTATGCCCACTGCCTAGCACAACCACTACATCCACAGGTTGCTGAATATTAAAGACGGGGTAATCGTGTTCCACAGTGGCAATAAGTCGATTGGCGACGGGACTCCAGCTGGTCAAGCCTAATAATAGTATCGCGCAGCATAAAAAGAGTTTGGCAATTCTAGGTCGCTTATTGATCAGAAAAAAAGCAAGGCACATGATCACCAAGGTGAGTGGAATGGGCATCAGCATCATGCCGATGAATTTTTTACAATAGAAAAGAATAAGGCTCATGTTGTTTGTCTTGATGGAAAACGCCATTCTACAAAAGACGAATAGTAAAATCAGTATGATCTCTTATAAGATGAGACCTTTGCACGATATGTTAGAGGCCATTTACTAAGGAAACACCATGTACGCCATTCACCAAGCCGTTTTACCAAGGGATAACGAAAAAGTACTGTCTATTTTTCGTGAATACATTGCCGCGGCGCCAGTCAACTTGGATTACCAGCAGAATGAACAAGAGTTTGAACATTTGGCAGAGAAATACATGTTGCCTGATGGGGTCGTTTTGCTGATTAAAAAGCAAAATGAAGTTGTGGGCTGTGGTGCTTTTCGTCGAGTGGATGAGACTGTCTGTGAGATAAAACGCGTCTATATTCGTCCCACTGAGCGAGGCCACCAATTGGGTGAGAAATTGGTGACCCAGTTAATGCAACTGGCAAAGAGTAATGGCTACCAGCGCATGTGCCTTGATGTATTGGCCGACTTGGGCACGGCTAGGCGCTTATATATTCAGTTAGGGTTTGAGCCGTGTGACCCTGTGAGTTACAACCCCATTCCAGGGGCACATTTTTTAGGACGCAATCTATGATAAATGAGCGTGATTTATTAGCCTTAACACCAGCGCCTCAAGAAGTCGATTGGTGGCTGCCTCGTCATGAACAAAAGCTGGCAGAAAAAGCGGCAATGGGTAGAGTAGATTTGGTGTTTCTTGGTGACTCCATTACTCAAGCATGGGAAGAGGAAGGGGCGGATGTTTGGGAAAAATTTTACCGTCCACGAAATGCATTGAATCTTGGCTTTAATGGCGATAAAACAGAAAATGTTTTGTGGCGTCTTGAACACGGAGAAGTTGATAATATTCAGCCTAAACTCTTGGTCTTGCTGGTGGGAACAAACAACACTGGTCATCGCCAAGATGCGCCCGAACAGACAGCATTAGGAATTAAAACAATCCTTCAGGTGTTGGCTAACAAGCTCCCAAACACGAATATTTTACTGTTGGCTATTTTTCCGCGTAGTGCCAAACCCACACAAAAACTGCGTCTTCTTAACGATAGTGTTAATGCCTTGATTCAAGGCTATCAGGATAATGAGCGTGTTTTCTACCTTGATATTAACCAACGCTTTTTAGATGACAAAGGGCGCTTGAGTCGTGACATAATGAGTGATTTTCTACACCCTAATGCCAGTCAGTATGCCGTTTGGGCAAATGCTATCGAGCCTTATGTTGATAAATTGATGACGGATGTTAAAAGAGATGATGGTTAAGGAGAAGTTGTTTGGAGTTTCGTAAGTATCATGCCCTTGGTAATGTGTATTTAGTGGTGCCGCCAGAGTCGTTTCCAGATGAGCCCGCTGCTTTAATGATTAAGAACATGTGCCATAAGCATTACGGAGTGGCTTCTGATGGTGTATTGATTGGCCCACTTCCTTCTAAGGTTGCGAATTTTGGGTTGCGTATTTTTAATCCTGATGCCAGTGAAGCAGAAAAAAGCGGCAATGGCTTACGGATTTTTTGTCGTTCCTTGTGGGATCAAGGTCTTGTCAAAGACAAGCCGTTTACCATTGAAACCAAAGGCGGTGTGGTAAAAGCGCAAGTGCTGGAGGAGGGGCGTCGAGTCAATGTAGAAATGGGCAAGGTGTCTTTTATGAGCCGAGACATTCCAGTATGGGGTGAGCCTCGTGAAGTATTACTGGAAAATTTAAATGTCATGGGCTTGAACCATGTGTTCAGTGCGGTGACGATTGGTAATCCCCATTGTGTGATCTTGAGCGAAGCACCCACCGAGACCATGGCAAAAGAGTTTGGTCCATTGATCGAACACCATCCTGATTTTCCGAATCGAACGAATGTGCAATTTATGCAAGTGATTGACCGCAATCATATTGTGATTGAGATCTGGGAGCGTGGTGCAGGCTATACGCTGGCCTCTGGTAGTAGTAGCTGTGCGGCTGCCGCCGTGGCATACAAGTTAGGGTTATGTGATTCGTCTATTAAAGTGATGATGCCAGGAGGGCAAATAGACATAGACATTGCCGCGGACATGACGGTCTCAATGAGCGGGAGTGTTACGTCAGTGTGTCATGGTCAGATTGATGATGAATGTTTGTCTCAAGTATTCCACTAAAAACGGTTGTTTGTGATGTTGTGCAAAGGTCTCCATAAAACTATTTCCCTTGTTTATAAGCATAAAGCCTCATAAGAGAGTAGAGTGAAGCTTACGACACTCATATTGTAGGCTTTTTCGTCTTGCAGGAAACAGGGAATCCAACATGCGCGCATTACTTATTTCAATAACGACCTTGCTTTGCAGTGTTCCCTCTCTTTATGCCGCTGAGAATTGGTATAAACCGCCTGTGTCTGCAACATGGCAATGGCAGTTAGATGGGGTCGTTAACGAAGGCTACAATGTGGATCTATATGATATTGATTTATTTGATTCCCCCGTTGCGCTGATTCAACGTTTGCACGCGTCAGGTAAAAAGGTGATTTGTTACTTTTCGGCGGGTTCTTATGAAGACTGGCGACCTGATGCGGCTGAGTTCGCCAAACAGGACTTGGGGAAAACGCTAAAAGGTTGGAATGATGAGCGCTGGTTAGATATTCGATCTGAAAACGTACGAAGCATCATGCTAAAACGTTTAGATCTTGCCGTGAAAAAAGGCTGTGATGGGGTGGAGCCGGATAATGTTGACAGCTATCGAACGAATACGGGCTTTTCATTTCGCCAATATGACCAATTAGCCTTTAATCGTTTTTTAGCAAAGCAAGCCCATGAAAGAGGGCTCGCTGTAGGGTTGAAAAATGACCCTGATCAGGTTCGGGCGTTAGTTAGCAATTTTGATTTTGCTGTTACCGAGCAATGTTTTGCTTTTTCAGAATGCCGCTCTTTTACTGCTTTTATTAAACAAGGAAAACCAGTATTGAATGCGGAATACCGAACCAGCTATGTGAATAATGCTGAAGATAGAGCGGCCATGTGTAAGGAATCTTTGGCCATGCAATTTAGTACGTTAATTTTGCCTGTTAAGCTTGATGATTCTTTTCGCATAAGTTGTCAGCCCTAAAGTGAAAAGAGTCTGAGATATTTTTGTTGGAGGTAAGCTGCATATGACACCGACTACCCATCCTATTTTCTGGCGAGATGCTGCTTTGCCTTATATTGAGTTACGTCAAGTTCTGGAGGGGGAAAGGGTACGTTATTCTCCTCACACCCATCAAGAGTGGTCGATCGGTGCCGTCCTCAATGGGCAAAGCGAGTTCTTTTGTGATGGCAGGCTTCATCAAGTAAAAGCGGGCAGTTTGGTGTTTATGAATCCGAATGTGGTGCATGCTTGTAACCCCCGTCAAGATTCCCCTTGGGCCTATTATATGATGCATATAGAGCCAAGTTGGCTGGCGAATGTGCTTTATCAGCATGGTTTAAGGTCTGTGGGCGATTGGCAAAATACTCATCTGGATACTTTGACGATACAGTCTTTTTATCAAGATTTTGTTGCTTTATGCCAAGCTATTATGTCCCATCAGTTGACCGTTCTGGAAAAAGAAGGCCTACTCATTGAATACTTTGTCGCCTTATTTCGTTATCTGGATACCCGCGATGGCGGAGAGGAAACCTTGTTACCACCGAATCGACTGTATCTTGTGGCGAGCTATTTAGATCAGCACTGCCTAGAAGAAATGTCGCTGGATCTTATTAGCGAGAAGTTTGGCTACAGCACGAGCTATTTAGTTCGTGCTTTTAAACGTCATTTTAATATGACACCCCATGCCTATCGTTTGAATCGACGGGTTCAACTGGGAAAACAAGCCCTTAAACAAGGTCAGGCGATTTCTTCCGTGGCGCAGACGGTGGGATTTAGTGATCAAGCGCATTTTCAGCGTGTCTTTAAACAGCGAGTGGCTGCAACACCGGATCAATATCGCCGTTCCATGTCATCTTAAGTCTTATCAATCTCAGAGGATTAGACCACGAGTAACAGGCAGCTAGCCGCCAACAGAACGGCAAGTGTTTTGTTCATCAAACGCATTTTTTCGGGGCTTTGGAAGTATTGTCCAAGCACGATGCCGATCCAAACCCACACTCCTAAAGATAACCAGCAAATAGGCAGATATAAGCCAGCAAAGGTGACAACTTCGAATGCTTTTGCGCTGGGAATGTAAGCGGCGATGCCTGAGAGGGAAGCCAACCAGGCTTTTGGGTTCAGCCACTGCATGACAGCACCCGTCATAAAGGTCGGCGCGTTTTTATGACTATCAGCGTCTAATCGCCCATTATCTATGAATAATTGATAACTTAGATAAAGCAAAAACATGATGCCTAGCCATTGTAATACTTGAGTAATCCAAGCCAGATGACTGATCAAATAATGTAGGCTAAAACCAATTACTAAAAATAAAGCGACAAAGCCCAGTGTCGCGCCAGTAATAAATCGTAATCCTGTTTTCGTGCCATAGCGGGCACTGCCACTTAGTGAGACAAGATTAACTGGGCCAGGAGATAAAGACGCCGCTAAGGCAAACAATGACATAGAGGTGATTAGAGATAAGGTCATAGGGTAGTCCAAAAGAGAAAAAGTCGATGACGACTATCCCTTTTGTTATCTCTTGAGTATTGAACAAAATTGACCTTGGGGATGGTTTGGAAGGATTTACCGTTATAAAGCTTATGTTAATTTTTCTGAAAAGGCAGTGTACAGCGGCTGTAGAAAAGCGCAATCTAGCCATAATAAATTGTTGGATTCCTGTACAGGGGGAATAGAAATGTCATTTCGAGTGATTAAAGGGTCTTTTCATATAGTGGGTTATTCGCCGGATGGCGATTCAGTTCGCTTCAAAGCGGATGACTTAGCGCAGTGGGATTTGTTAGAAGGCAGTAAAGTGCGTCTTAACAAAAAGGAGCATGCTCAACTGAGAATTGAAGCTATCGATACCTTAGAAACCCATTATAAAAGTGAGCACCAACCTGCTGAGTGGGCGGATTCTGCCACGCAATATTTATTGAAGTTACTAGAAATTAAAAACACTCAGTGGAATGAATCTCGAAGCAAAGTGGTATCCGCAGACGATGGCGTCCCAGGTTATATTATGACGCGTATGGCCGAGCGCTATGGTCGACCTGTAGCATTTGTGTTTGCTGGCGAAACAGAATACGAAGATGGGCAATCTATTTTTCTAGATAACCGCATCGTGAAAACGTCGGTAAACTTTAAAATGTTAGCAAAAGGGTTCGCTTATCCAACGTTTTATGATGGGCTTTTCTACGATTTAAGAGCACGTTTTGCCAAAGCCGCGATAAAAGCACGAGCGGCGAAAAAAGGCGTATGGAGTGAGGATAAAACCAACAGTTTTATCAAAATAGAATCGCTAAGCAACCTGACGGATGAATACGTGATCTTACCTAAGTTGTTTCGACGACTCGTCACTTATATGAAAGCCCATGATACCTTTGATGCTCATGCCTTTGTTGAATCCTTGAAGGAAAAACAAGAAAAAGTACTGGTGCTAAGTGATTTGCATTTTACCCATTTAGATAACCTGATAGAAATTGATGAAAAAGGCCGCATTAAACTAGCACAAGCGCCAGAAAACTTGGTTTTCTTGAGTTAGCCCTGATATTAATAATCACTAAGTAAATGATCGATTAGGAGCTAAGACGTTATGATTCGCCATGTGTTATTTATAAAGTTTAAAGAAGAGGCTACGGCAGAAGACATCTCAACTTGTTTTGGGAATTTTGAAGCGATTCAGCATCAGGTTAAGGGTATTGAATCGGTAGAGTGGGGTGAAAACTCCAGTTCAGAAGATCGCAATAAAGGTTATTCACATTGTGTATTGATGACATTTATTGATCAAGCTTCCCTTGATAACTACCTGCCACACCCAGAGCATATGGCATTAAAGGCACAGCTAGGGCCCATTATGGAAGACATTATTGTGTTTGACTACGCATTGTCGTAATACTCGCGCTATTCGCTAAAAAACCAGACGGATGTCTGGTTTGTTATTTCAAAAGCCTTCTATTAGGAGGCATAAAGCCAGTAATAAGCGGCGCTTGCGATTAATATAACAGCCATGTTTTTTCTCCCGAAGGTCAAAACGTTATCAGTCTTTTCTATATGGTTAGTATACGAGGTGGCAATATGACGTGCCATAGAATGGCATTTGAATCAATAATTGATCCAAATGTTTGAATAGAATCTGCCCATTTTTTGTCATAAATGGGATTAATAGTAAAATTGGCAAAGAGATGGACTCGTTAGTACTTAACTTTAATCCTGTGCCTTTCAAAGAGTGAGGCGTTTCAACGCTAAAGTGAAAAAGTGCTTTGCTTGTATGAAGATGCCAGCATCAAAAAGCCCGTCACTCAATCAGACTTTGAGGACGGGCTTTTTAGTTGGATAAATAAACCAATCCGTTATTGGTTTATTTTTTCGAACGAACGAGTCAATTCACTATTTTGCTAGTTGAGCCAGTAATTTCTCTGCCACAAGCTCTGAACTCGCTGGGTTTTGGCCTGTAATCATCAAGCCATCTTGCACAGCAAAAGGCGTCCAGCTGTCTGCATTTTGGTAGTCTGCACCACGTTTTTTCATTTCGTCTTCAAGCAAGAAGGGCACCACATCGGTAAGCTGTACCGCTGCTTCTTCGCTATTGGTAAAGCCTGTGACAACTTTGCCTTTAATGAAGTAGTCACCTTTGCTGTCTTTAATGTTTAAAAACGCGCTGGGAGCGTGGCAAACAGAAGAAATTGGTTTGTTTGCTTGGATAAAGCTTTCAATGAGTGCAATAGACTCTTCGTTGTTGGTTAAATCCCATAGTGGACCATGACCACCTGGGTAAAAAATGGCATCAAAATCATCTTGTTTCATATCGCTCAATTTACGCGTGTTGGCGATGACGTCTTGCGCCATTTTGTCTTCATAAAAGCGCTTGGTCGCTTCTGTTTGGGCATCCGGTGCTTCACTGTTTGGGTCGATAGGCGCTTGGCCGCCTTTCGGTGTCGCAACCGTTACTTCAGCCCCTGCATCAATAAAGGCGTAGTAAGGAGCCGCAAACTCTTCTACCCAAAATCCTGTTTTGTGACCTGTATTACCCATTTCTGAGTGAGATGTTAGAACCACTAAAATTTTATTCGTACTCATCATTATGACTCCTTGTTGGTGTCGAGAGACTTTTGCACGACTACTGCGCTTGCCAATACTTTGTTAAAAACAGACTCAAAATGCTCATTTATAGGTATAAACTCCGCTTTTTCGTCTTTTTTTGCCGTGTCTTGGCGTCGCTCGTGGCATCGTGCAAAGGTCTCGTCGGATTGATTGTTAAGTTGTGGTCAGTATAGAGGGGCTTTAATGGTTTGAATACAGGGATAAAGTTGACTTCATTGGTCTAATAATTGATACAATTAATAAGTCAGTTGCAGATAAGGGGCATGTGTGGACATTTCGTTCGAGCAGTTAAAAAGTATGGTGGTGTTTGCTCAAGTAGTGGAACAAGGCAGTTTAACTTCGGCCGCCAAAGCGATGGGAATTTCTCGTGGCGTGGTGAGCTATCATTTGAAGAAGTTAGAAGACCAGCTTGGGGTTGTATTACTCAATCGCACCACTCGCAGTTTGTCACTAACTGACACGGGAGAGGCCTATTATCAGCGTTGTCGTACTATTGCTTTTCAAGCCAATGAAGCCAATCTGCAAATAGAGCGATCAAAACAAGAGGCTGTGGGTAAGTTAAAAATCGCCTGTCCAGTGAATTTAGGGCTGCAAGTTGTGGTGCCTGCATTGAATGAGTTCCGTCGTTTGTATCCTCTGATCGAATTGGATGTGTCATTAAGTGATGAGGTCGTTAATATCATTAAAGACGGAATGGATCTTGCTATTCGAGGTGCGCCATTGGCCGACTCTGGATTACAAGCCAGTATATTGGCCTCGTTTGAAACCTATTTATGTGGCTCGCCTGAGTACTTTCGTAAGCGAGGCACACCTGTTCAACCTCAGGATTTGTATGATCATGATTGGGTTGTATATAAGCAGGCAGCGAACTCCGTCCATCTGAGCCAAGGATCACGTTCTTATAGTTTGTCGGTAATGGGCAAGGTCAGTACTAACAATGCAGCGGCGAGGACGATGTTTTTGGAAGGGGGAAATGGCATCGGGCGTATCCCTGTATACGATGCCAAGCCTCGTATTCAAAAAGGACTGTTAAAACGTATTTTGCCAGACTATCGTTGTACTGATATTGATGTATACGCTGTGTTCCCACCAGGGTCTTCCAGTGCTAAAAAGCTGCGTTTGCTGGTGGACTTTTTAAAAGTAGAATTCGAGCGTATTACACGTGCTTTGTGAAGGGGAAAAGTAGTAGGGGAGCAAAACGTTGAGAAAGGCAAAGCGCCCATCATGGATGGGCGCAGATAAGGCTTGCGCTCTGTGCTTAACGTATTTAATCGTTATCGCTTATTAAGCGGCTATGGAGGCGACTTTAAGCTCATCTTTCACTTGTTTTACATCCGTTGTGTTACGTGCAATCTGCACGGCTAGCTGTTTTTCGGCATCGCTTTTTACATTCCCTGTGAGGGTGACGATGCCTTTATCGACGTCAATGTGTATTTTGGTTCCTTCTATGTTTTGGTTCCATAAATAGCGGGTTTTTAATACGGTCGCAATTTTTGTATCGATCAAGGTACTTTTGGCTTGATCTGTCATGTTGTTCTTATCGGCGCCCTCTGGTGAGTTTGCGGGGGTATCTGCAATGGTGATGTTGTTTTTAACTTCTTTGACGCCTTGTAAACCTTCGACAAGTTCGCCTGCAAGGTCCTTATCGGTACTGTTATCTGTGGTGCCCGTTAAGGTCACCACACCATCTTTTACGCTGGTTTTGATGTGAAAAGCGTTAACGTGTTTATTGAATAATAAAGTGGCTTCCGCTTTACCATCAATCCATGCGTCTTTGGCGCGGTCAGTCCAGTGATCATTTGTCTGGGCCTGCGCGGCACCGGCAGTGAGTGCTGATACGAAAAGGATGGACATGATTGTATTCTTCATAGTGCTCTCCTTATTTTAAAAATGGCCATAGCGTGACTGAAGTTGTTTTCTGCCTCATGACCTATTATTTGCTGTAAAAAGTTTGTTGTGAAAAACTTGCTATAAAAAGCCATAGCGATGATCGTGCCAAAATATAAGTATTTGAAATTAAATAATTTTTATTTTTTGATTCATTGGCTCTTATTACCTTTTTACAAAACGAATTGTAAAAAGGATGTGGCCCGACTTAGTTATTGCAAAAAGTTGGCGTCTTCTGATGGTTTGCCCTGGTTGCGTGCGTAAACTTTTGCTTACTTTTAGGTGTGATTCGCTGCTATGGTTGTGGGTACTCCGTTTTTGATTGTTATCACTAGGGTCTTTCATGTTGCAAAAAATCGCACTGTGCTTGTTCGTTGGCTGTTTTGTTCATATAGCATGGGCCGATCAAGAGGTGGAAAAAGCCGAGTCTAAGAATCATGTCCCTGTTAAGACGGCCGTTGTGAAGAAGACCGATGCCGCGAAAGCGCCTGCCACTAAAAATCAGAAGGAGGTGAGTAAGAGCGAGGGGCCAACAAAAGACCCGATGAAGACGGTCTTTGAACTTGAGCGTAGTGTGGCCATTTTACAGGTGTCCAGTGCCTCTTTGGATGATGTACAAGATCTGCAACAGCAAATCGATGAACTGAAACATCACTTTGCTATAACTTCGTCCATTGTCGACAGAATGTACCTGCTATCGACATTGATAGCCTTACTTTTTATAGTGATTTTGGCTTTGACTTGGTATATATGGAGATTGTCTAAGCGTTTATCCTTATATTCTAGTGCGCCCTTTTCTGTAAACGAAAAAACAGTGAAAGAACAAGGAGAAAGCAATGGTTAGTCAGACGGCATTGCTCATTATTGATATGCAAAATGGTATGGCTTGGCCGCAAGCGGGTGAGCGTAATAACCCGGATGCGGAACGAGAGATTGCTGAGCTGTTATCCCATTGGCGTGTGAACAATGCGCCCATTGTGCATGTTCATCACTTATCGCGGGAAGAGGATTCTTTATTTTGGCCTGAGCAAGAAGGGGTCATGGTGCAAGAAGCCTTTATACCCTTGTTGGGGGAAAAAGTTATTGAGAAGCACGTGCCTGATGCTTTTACTCATTCAGATTTGCAGTCATGGCTTGAATCCCAGAAGATTGATCGCTTAGTGGTGGTGGGGGTCAGCACGAATCACTCGATTGAATCGACCGTTCGAACCGCTGGGAACATTGGTTTTACCACCTATGTTGTCGGCAGTGCTTGTTTTGCCTTTTCTACATTGGACTTTGATGGTCGTGAGCGTAGTGCTGACGAGGTTCATGCTATGTCACTGGCCAATCTTCATGGTGAGTATGCGACGGTGATTTCTCAAACGGATGCGTTCGAGCTTCTGGAGTCATGACCTGTTCAGGTTGTATATAGGCCAGTTGCCAAATAGGCGAGGTTGTTCATTTTTGATGTTGCTAATAAAATTGTACTTTTCAAAAATAATTTGAGTTAAAAATAATATCAGGAAAAAGGCTTTTTTCTGATATTGATCGCTATCATTCAGAAAAATCCTCAAAAATATGTCATAAAATGCTTTTCATAGGCAATAAATCCGTTTTTTCAAACCATATCCCTTCGTGGTCAAAGCTTTTTATTTCCGCTACACTAGTTTTATGTATGTAAAAAAGTGCAATTAAGGAAGCTTTTATGACTGAAAAAAATCAGGATACTGGGATTAGTCGTCCGGGTTTGTTGCTTGCCCTGACTCCAGTCGTCTTAACACTTATGGTATTGGGGGTGCAGATTTTTTATTTTGGCGACTTCACTCCGCACATTCCTCTTGCTATTGGTCTTGCGCTTACCTCACTCGTTGGTATAAAACTCGGTTTTAAATGGAAAGATATAGAAGAAGGGATCTTTCACGTTATCCATATTGCGCTGCCCTCCGTTTCGGTGCTGATTTGTGTCGGGATGATTATCGGTGTTTGGATCGCGAGTGGTACGGTACCGACTCTCATTTACTATGGCTTAACCATCCTGTCTCCACAGATTTTTCTGGTTGCTGCCATGCTGTTGTGCTCTGTTGTATCTGTGTCGCTGGGGACCTCTTGGGGGACAGTCGGGACCGTAGGTCTTGCCCTAATGGGCATCGGTGCAGGGTTTGATGTGCCTGTGTACTGGACGGCGGGTGCTGTTGTTTCTGGTGCCTTTTTCGGGGATAAAATCTCCCCGCTGTCTGATACCACTAACTTGGCCCCAGCAGTCACGGGGACCAATGTGTTCTCCCATATAAAAAACATGATGCCAACGACTTTGCCTGCCATGATGGCCGCGGTAATTATTTACTTAGCTGCTGGTTTCATGCTGGTGCATGATGGCGACGTGTCTTTTGCTAAGATTAATAGCATTACGACGGAGCTACAAAAGCATTTTGTTATCTCTCCTTGGTTACTACTCCCTGCCTTGTTGGTCATTGTCCTAGCGGTCAAACGTATTGCGCCTATTCCTTCGCTATTTGCCGGTGTCGTGGCCGGTGCGATAACCGCCATGGTTGCGCAAGGCAATGGCATTCACGAAGTGGTGACCTTTGCTAACAGTGGCTACACGATTAATACCGACGTGACGGCCATTAATACTCTGCTGAACCGTGGTGGGATTCAATCCATGATGTGGACTATCTCCCTTGTACTGATTGCTTTAGGATTTGGTGGCGCATTGGAGAGAACGGGTTGTTTAGAAACCATTATACTGGCGATTTTGACTAAGATTCATAAATTCAAAGACATTCAAACCGCTGCCGTTTGTACCTCTATTTCGACTAACTTAGTCGCAGGTGATCCTTACTTATCCATTGCCTTGCCTGGCCGTATGTATTCTCCTGTTTATCGTGGTATGAAGTACTCTACTTTGAACTTATCTCGGGCGCTTGAAGAAGGGGGAACCTTGGTATCGCCGCTTATTCCTTGGAATGCGGGTGGTGCTTTTGTGATCAGTGCGTTGGGGCTGGGAATCTCGGATGGAAATTTTGAAAACCTTCTATATATTCCATTAGCGTTTGCGTGTTGGTTGTCGCCTGTATTGGGGATTCTTTATGCTCAGCTTGGTTTCTTTTCACCCAAAGCCAGTAAAGAAGAATTGGCTCAATGGAAAGAGCAGGGTGAGGATTCACTAACACCTGAAGAAGCTCGTGAGAATGCTGAAGAAACATTAGCATCACAGCAAACCTAACGCTTGCTTAGGTGATTCTGATCAAGGCCTCTGTTTTATTGACAGGGGCCTTTTCGTTCTGGTGTCATATCTTGGCGGAGGTGTCGCTTTGCTTATTTATCTTCAACGATGCACATTGGGGTGTTGGCAATAGGGTCGCGATGTATTTGTGCGTTGAGATCAAAAACAGTCCGTAGCATGTCCTTTGTTAATACCGCCTCTGGTGTTCCCTGTGTGTTTATTTGACCTTGCTTCATGACAATCAAATGGTCGCAATAGCGTGCTGCCTGGTTGATATCGTGCAGGACCGTCACGATGGTTTTTCCAGATAGGTTAAGTTGACGAAGTAAATGCATCAGTTCAACTTGGTGGTTTAAGTCCATGTAAGTGGTTGGTTCATCAAGGAGTAAGTAGGGCGTGTCTTGGGCAAGCGTCATGGCAAGCCAGACACGTTGACGTTGTCCACCTGATAACTCGCTCACTAACTGCTCGGCTAGTGCGGTGACCCCCGTTTCTTGCATCACTTTATCAATAATGGTGTGGTCGTCTTTCGTTAGCCTCCCCCAAAAGCCTGTATACGGGCTACGTCCATAAGCGATGAGATCCTTAACCTTGATGCCCTCAGGAATGGGTTGTGTTTGTGGCAATAAGGCCAGTTGTTTTGCTAAGCCTTTGGAAGGCATTTGGTGAAGGTTGTTCCCACACCAATGCACTTCCCCTTTTATGGGGGGTAGAATGCGTGCCATGGCTTTCAGAAGAGTCGATTTACCGCAACCATTCGGTCCAAGTAAAGCGATCATCTTTCCTTCTGGTATGGTCAGTGAAACTTGATTGACAATGGTTTTACCATGATAGCCAACGCAGACATTATGAGTACTAAGAGACATAAATCATTTTGTCCTGATAAGTAACCAAAGAAAATAAGGGGCGCCAAGTACAGCCGTCATGATCCCCGCTGGTAATTCAATCGGTGGATCAATTGTACGGGCCACTAAATCGGCCATTAGCAGTAAGACGGCGCCCACTAACATAGTGGCTGGCAGCAGAGCTTGGTGGCGTCCACCAAATAATTTGCGTGCAAGATGGGGGGCGACTAAACCTAAGAAGCCAATGGGGCCACAAATTGACACCGCCGCTGCAGTCAGTGCCACAGCAATGGCTAAGGCAATCAGGCGAAGTGAATTAACCTTTGTGCCAAGGCTAATGGCAGTGTCTTCGCCAAGATGAATAAGATTCAACGATTTCGCCAAGTACAGCGCACATGGAATGAGCACAAGCCAAGGGAGTAGCATGGTAATTTGCGGCCAACTGCGCCCCCATAAGCTGCCTGTTAACCAAAGCAACGCGTTGTTGATTTCTAACGGCTTGATCAACATTAAAAAGTCGACTGTACTGGCATAAAACGTTGCCAGAGCCACCCCAGTAATCGCCAGTTTTATCGTGCTGCTGCGATGACCACATAACCACCATAAAACCAGTGCTGCACACAGTCCGCCAGCTAAGGCCACCGCCGGAAGCCAAGAGATGCTTGAGTGTGGAAAATAGATCATATACACGACAGCGGCAAGGCCTGCTCCGTGGCTGACGCCGAGAATATCCGGTGATGCTAATGGGTTACGAATCACCCCTTGAACGAGAGCCCCGGCAAGAGCAAGCATGGCGCCCACTAGTATTGCCAGTAGGGTACGAGGTAAACGGTATTCGTGAATGGTGAAGTAGCTATCACTGCCCGGTTGAAAGCCGCGAAAAACATCATGTAATGACAGCGAAACGGCACCGAATAGCAAATTCGCTACGACCAATGAGATCAACAACACACTAATAATAAAGAAAGGAATAAATCGATTCATAAAGTGCGTTTCCTAACCAGATAGATAAAAAACGGTGCACCTATTAACGCTAAAACCGCCCCAGCCGGAGTTTCCATAGGGAAGATAATTGAACGGCTGATAATGTCCGAGAGGACGACTAAAATGGCGCCCAATAACATAGAAAGGGGTAAAAAACGCCGATGATCTTGTCCACAAAGCATTTTGGCCATGTGTGGGACGAGTAAGCCCACAAAGCCAATGGAGCCCACTGAACTGATGGCGCTGGCAACCAGTAGTAATACTAAGAAGCTTCCAGCCAGCTTAGTGAGAATGAGCGACGCACCTAAGTTGCGAGCATTCTCTTCCCCCAGTTGCAGGATATTTAACGTTGGCGAGAGCGCCATACAGCCTAACAAACTGAACAAAGAGATAGGCCACAAGTGATCGAATGTATTCCAACGGGCGTTCGCTAAGCTGCCAGCTAGCCAGGTCAAGACACCTGAGGCCTGATCTTCTGCCATAATGATGGAGGCTTTAGTGAGTGCCGCACAAAGCGCCGAAATCGCCACACCTGCTAGTACCAAGCGACTGGAGTCGTTGCCGCTTTTCCATGCACTTCCCAGTACCATAACCAAGGTCCAAGTCATCCCGCCACCAATAATGGCGGCAACAGAGGTGCCTAATAGACCAAACCAAGGGGCGATGGTCGAGACTGCCGCCATACCAAGCGCGGCACCGGCATTGACACCAAGCACGGAGGGCGCGGCCAGCGGGTTTTGTGTTAAGCCCTGCATCACCACACCGGCTGCCGCTAGGGAGGCGCCGACGAGGATACCAATCAAGGTGCGGGGTAAGCGCAAATCTTGCACAATATGTTGGGGGATACTGGTATTGTCCATATTGAATAAGGCGTGAAGGGCATCCATCGGCGTAATCGGTACCGCAGACCAGCTAAATAAGCTGACCCAAGCGATGATCAATAAGCTTGCCCCTAACACTATGCACTGCCAGGTAAAGGGTAGTCGTGATAGCATCATGGTTGAGAGGCGACTTGATTGCCGTGAAATACATTAACCAAGTCTTGTCCCATTTGTTCCGCCGCCATAATGCCTCGACAGCGCGACCAAACATTGGGATTCACGTAAAAAATGTGATGCTCACGAGCGGCTTTTAATACCGACCAGAGTGGTTCTTTTTCCCATTTATCCACAATACTGGGATGGGTGTAGTTGCCAATAATCAAATAATCAGGGTTAATGCTAAGCAGTTGTTCCAAGCTGGTTTGGCGATAAGCAGAATCGTTTCTTCCGGTATGCGCGTTGGCTAAACCAAGGGCTCGAATAACGCCGCCAGCGTAGGAGTCGGCAGTATGTAAAAAGAGAGCGTCGTCCCGGGCAACCCCAAACTGAACCACCACGCCTTTTGGTAATTGCTTAGCATAGGCGGCCATAATTTTCTGATGCTTTGCTAGACGCGCTTGCATTTCTTTGTTTTTACCAATCACTTTGCCAATGATAGCGGCTGCCTTGAGACTATCCTGATAGGTTTCGCGGCGCGATGGCAAAATAAGGGTTGGCGCGATTTTTTGTAGATCCCCATAGACTCCTTCATGGCGAGAGATATCGGCAATAATGAGGTCGGGTTTTAACGCTGCTATGGTTTCTAAGCTAGGCTGTGAACGTGTACCAACCGATGTCCAAGGTTTGATGATCTTACGGACGGCTGGTAATACACGGCTTGGATCTTTATCGTCCGCGATACCAATGGGACTGACTCCGACAGATGCTAGCGCATCGGCAAAGGAAAACTCTAAGACCACTATGCGCTTAGGTCGATAATCGATTGTGAAAGTCCCTTTGCTATCTTGCACCGTTACAGTTTTGTCTAGAGTGTTTTTCGGATGAGGGCCATTATCTGAAGCGGCTTGACTCAACCCAGGAAAAAGAAGAGCTGAGGCACAAGTCAGCACCATGATGAGGAAGTGTTTCATTGCATCTTGATTCTTTGTTTATGAAGATTTTAATGATAACACTTCTCAATATTATTTATCTATTGTTATGGCGCTTGATTTGCCAGCCATTCTTTACAAACTTTCCCCAACCTCTAGTTGGAATGGCAGTTCAATAACACGCTGAGAAACAGGTTCGCCTTTTAAGCGACTCAGAAGCTGCTCTGCAGCAAGCCGCCCTATTTCTTCTCTGGGGGTGATAACTGTCGCTAGCAAAGGCACCATGGCTCGCGAAATATTATGGCCATGAAACCCTGCAATGCCTATTTGCTGCGGGATAGAAATACCTGCCTTTTGGCAGGCATAAAGGGCACCAATGGCTAAGTCATCATTGGTGCAAAAAATACCATCAGTATCCGGTTGTTGTTCTAAGGCTTGGTGTAGAAACTGTCCGCCTAAGGTAAAAGAAGATGCTTCATTGTTTTTTAAGCATAGAGGCGTTAAGCCATGGTCTTCCATGGCGCGCTCATAACCACGAATCTTAAGCAATGTGCGCATGTCCATTCGTGCGGCGAAATACACAATCTTCTGTCGACCCTTTTTGATCATCAGCTGCGTCATCGCATAGGCAGCGGCTTCATTGTCGATACCAATGGCTTGCTCTATTGGGGGGGATACGGAATCCATAATTTCTATAACTGGAATACCTGCCACATCGAGCATTTTTCGCACCCGCTCGGTATGAGTACTTTCTGAAATAATTAATCCATCCACATTGTAAGACAATAGGGTAATAATGCGTGCTTCTTCGGCCTCCTGGCTGTAACCATAGTGGGCCAGCATGGTTTGGTAGCCAGCAGGCTCGAAGACCGACTCGATACCGCGTAATACTTCAGAGAACACTTGGTTAGTGAGGGAAGGGAACAGCACACCAATCGAGTGGCTTTTCGCATTAGAGAGAATATCCGGCGCGCGATTGGGAATGTAACCAAGAGTATCTAAAGCTTCACGAATGCGTGTTTGTAGAGGAGAAGATACTAAATCTGGGTTTTTAAGATAACGGCTGACCGTCATTTTAGTGATGCCAACCTGATCAGCAACATCTTGAAGCGTCGGACGTTTCTTTTTCATTTAGGTGCAACTATCTCGTGGTATTGTTACTAGTAACATTATCATAGCTTGAGTAGCCCGAGAACCGCAAAAAAATGGATGATTGCGATTCTGCGGAGGACTGATTTATTGCTTTATATAGGCCAGTGCTTGTTGAAACACAGAGTCAGCATCTTGGCTAATGTCAACGCTAAAAGCTTCGCTTTGTGTGGGTTCAATGAGGGTGGCAAACTGACTTTTTAGCATGTCTTGGCCTTTAAAATAGTGTCCGTTGCGTTTTTGGTGACGTTGCCAAATGGTATTGAAGTCCCCCTTAAGGTACAGCATGGTGACATCATCAAGGTCTTTTTTCAGTATGGCTCGGTATTCCGGTTTAAGGCCAGAACAAGCGACAACAGCGCATTCATGATTTTTTAATAAGGTATTTAACGTGGCTAACCACCCAAAACGGTCTTGATCGGATAATGGGATACCTTTGCTCATTTTCTCGATGTTCGATGAGTTGTGATAATCGTCTCCATCAAAAAAGGGGTAACCTAATGCATCGGCTAGGCGTTTACCTATCAATGATTTACCGGATCCTGAGACACCCAGAACGACAATCTTCTTTCCCATGAATGAAGCCTCTTACCTAATAAGTCTATAATGTATGACTGCGTGATGGCGGATGCATCATCACGCAGCTTCTTCCTGTGTAAATGTTAATAATGATTGATGTACTACTTCCACCAAAGTGCCAGTTGTGGGAAGAATATCACGGAGGCCAAAACCAGCACTTGTAACGCGATAAAGGGCAGTAAGGAAGAGAAAATCTCCCCTAAACTGATGTCTTTTGGGGCTACCGATTTGAGATAAAAGGCGGCAGGGCCAAAAGGCGGTGACAAAAAAGATACCTGCATATTCAAACAGAACACCACGCCAAACCAGATGGGATCCAAACCCAGACCTGAGATGATCGGTACAAAGATGGGCATGGTTAGGAGGGCGACGCCGACCCAGTCTAAAAACATACCAAGTACGAGTAAAATCAGCATCATAATCAGTACGGTACCCATCACGCTGCCACCGCTTAATGCCAGAATGGTTGATTCGACGAAGTCGATACCACCCATGAGGTTATACACGCCCACTAGGGCGGTGGCACCGATACCAATCCAAATGATCATGCCACAGGTGCTCATTGTCGCTTTGGCGCTGTCTTTGAGCATGGAAAAGTTAAGTTCCCCACGAATGGCGGCACTGATCATAATACCGACTACTCCCAAGGCAGAGGATTCCGTTACTGAGGCAATGCCAGTGTATATACTGCCTAGAACCGTGATGACGGTGAGCAGTGGAAATAATAAGGCTTTAAAATAATTAACATCGGCATCCGCCGCTAATTCTTCTTCTGTTGGTAAAGGGGCGTATTCTGGATGCAAGCGGCTAATGACCAACACATAGACAATATATGAGGCGGCAAGTAATAGAGCGGGAACAAATGAGGCTTTAAATAGGTCACCAATGGACACGCTAGCCGTGAGTCCATAAATGATTAAGACAATACTCGGAGGTAGCATGGTGCCGAGCGCGCCGCCTGCACAGGTGGTACCAATGGCGAGTTTGCGGTTATAGCCGAGGCGCAACATTTGCGGCAAAGCCAATATCCCCAGTAGCACCGTTTCACCACCGATTACCCCAGACATAGAGGCCAACACAATGGCAACCAATAAGGTTTGGACGGCGACGCCCCCACGCAATTTTCGTCCGAAGACTTTCATCGCATCGAATAAGTCTCTGGCAATGCCAGAACGATCTAATAACGCGGCCATCAGAACAAACATGGGGACGGCGAGAAACACATAGCCGCCCACAAAACTGTATAAACGACTTGCTATCAATGGCAGTGCGGCGACGCCAAACCAGCCGACTGCAAAAACTAAAGCAACCAAGCAAGTGACGAACGCCAGCTGCATGCCAGTTAGGAGTAAAACAATCATACTCATTAGCATGAGTAGACTGCCGTAACCGATTCCCAAGGAGGATAAATCAAACATGGTCACGCTTCCTTAGGCCATTAAGCTCTTGAATCAGATGCAACAAAAACTGGATAAACATGACGCCAATGGTTAACAGAATCATGGCTTTAACAAGGGCCGGAAAGGCCGGGTTCCAAGCTGATCCAGAGGTTTCTAAATGAACCTCACCTAAGGGCGATAACCAAGCGTCTTTTGTCATTTGATAAGCGGCCCAGCTCAACATGCCAGTGAAACAGAGCCCCATAATATGATGAAAAACGTTGAGCCAGCGTTTGGTTCTATCCGAAACCACATCATAAATCAGCACGACGCGCACATGTTTATTGGTGGCCAAGGCATAAATGCCACCATAAATGAATAAGCAACCACCGAGAAAGGAAGCTGTTTCATGAACCCAAATAGTCGGGGCGTCAAAGACATAACGCATCACCACCTCATAAAAAGAAATGGCGACCGTAAAAATAAACAACAAACTCAACAGGTTGCCCAGTTTATAAATGCAACGATCCAATGCATTTCTGGGGACTTCCGAAGGGTCTAGTTCTGGGGGATGAATGGTTTTTTTCATAGTCGTCGTCCAGTCAAAACCGTAGAGGCAAAGTGCGTACTTTGTTGAATACCTCTACGGAACATGGCTAAAGAGTTTGTGACATTACAGTAGGTCGTTCTCTTTTAAATACTGAGTAATCGAGTCATAGACTTTTTGCGCATTGGGTGATTGTTTGGCGTATTTTGCCCATTGTGTACGGGCAATCTCTCGGAACTTTTTACGCTCTTCAGGTGACCAATTATGGATGGTGATCTTAGGGTTGGCCTTGGCTTCAGCGACGGCTTTACGGTCGGCGATGGCCAATTGTGTGGTGATATCTTGTGCAAAATCCCGCACCGAAACGGTGAGAATTTCCTGTAGATCTGGAGGTAACTTATTCCATTTTTTGAGGCTCATGGAAATGTCGATCAATGGCAAAGAGTGGAAACCAGGGTAAACAGGGTTGGGGGCAATATCATTCATGCCGGCTTTTTGATTGGTGGAGAATACGGTGTAGTCGGCGGCGTCAATGACCCCTTTACTCAACCCTGTAAAGACTTCGGAACCAGGAATATTGACGGGGGCGGCGCCCGCAGCTGCAAAAACCTGCTGGACGAGTCCCTCTGGCGCTCGAATTTTTAACCCCTTTAAGTCATCTACGCCATCTAAAGGAACCTTTGAAACAAGGGATTCCACTCCGGTTGTTGATCCGCCAATGAATTTTACACCGTAGGGTTTGTACAACTCATTCATAAGCTGATAACCACCGCCGTAGTTGATGTATTGCAATAGCTGAGATGTGTCAGACCAAGCTCCCACCGTATTACCTATCAGACCAAAAGCCGGATCTTTCCCGGAGAAATAGCTAACGGCGGTGATTTCCCCATCCAGAATTCCCATTTTAATGCCATCTAGTGTTTCGGTGTGTTTAAACACACTGCCGACGGGAAGAAGATCGATTTTTATTCGACCATTGGTCATGGTTTCGACACGTTTTGTCCATTCTTTTTGGATTTGAAAGTTTTTATCACCGACGGGGTCAGAAGACTGAAATTTGAATTTGTAGTCGGCGGCGATGGCTGACGTGCAGAGTGTACCTGCTAGAGCAACGGTCAAAAGAGAGGTCGTGAGCTTATTCATTATTGGCTTCCTATGATTATTGTTGTAGGAATTTAGATGATTTGTTACCGGTAACTATTTATTTATGTTACCGGTAACTTTTTGGTGCCGTCAAGCCTTTCTTAGGCCCTTCTGTTATTCTTTTTCTAATGCTTTGAAATTTTTAATGATTTTTTGATGTTGGTCTTGGTAAAACGCAAATTTACGATGGGAAGGTCGATTAAAAAAATAACCTATAGTAGGATCGTTAACGCTCAATGTTGTTATTATGGTGTGTAAAAACAGTTTGTTTTTCTATTATTTAGGTTGTGGTTCTATCATTGATGTTAGATTTTTTTCTTAAATTACTAAATAGACCTAAACAAGTTTGTATCTTTGTTTTTATAACGGCTCTACTTATTTTAGGGTATGTGGCATTTCAGTTTTATAAAATAGAGGTGCAAGATGAAAAAAATATGGCGATGGCCCTAGCGCAAAGTAACGCCTCGCTTTTAGTCACCACACTGAATAAAAGCGTATCGGCTAATTATGCCTTCGCCGCCATGTTGCAAAAGTCTCAGGGGAACCCCGTCGGTTTTTCTTATTTAGCTGACTCATTGAAGACCTACTATCCTGATGTTGAATTGTTTTCGCTTGCTCCACAAGGTTTGATTCAGTATATCTACCCACTAAAGGGTCATGAGCAATCTCTAAATAAGAGCCTGTTTATTGGTGACGACGAAAAGAGGCTTTATCTTAGTGGTGATGCCCCTCGATCCGTTACTTTTCGAGGACCATTGCATGTATTCTCGGATAAGCAAGAGATCATTGGCTCTTTCCCCGTCTATTTGCAAGATCAGCAAGGGCACTCTTCTTTTTGGGGATTGAGTAATACCGTTATTGATATGGCTGATTTGATGCAGCGATTAGATTTAAATGAATTTGTCAGTCGACATTTAGATTATCAACTGACTGTTCTCAACCAAGCGCAACATCGTAAAGCACAGACGGTGGCTGCCTCCAAAGAAATCTCTTCTAGTCCCTATGCGATTCACCTTGATATCCCTATTCAGGGGGTGACTTGGCGTTTATACCTCGCTCCTGAAAGCTCATGGGTTTCTATATGGATGCTTTTGTTTGGTGTGTTGCTTATCCTCTCTGTCAGCTTTTTGATGGCCTACTTTGTCTGTTTGGGTCTAAAGGTTCGTCTCAGCCACCATAATCTAGAAAGCTTGGTGGATAAAAGGACTGCCACATTAAAAACTCTCAACAAGCGTCTAACGGTATTGTTGAACGCCATGCAGGATTCGATTTATGAAGTGGGGTTAGACGGTTGTATTATTGCCTATCATTCACCGCGTATCGAGCAGGACTATCGTTTTCTTGGTTCACCTTTGGGAGTGGACTATAGAGCGTTTTTTCCAATTAGCGTGGGGGCGGTATTTGAAGAGGCGATACATTGTGCAAAAGAGTATGGAATAACCAAAGGCCATGAGTGCTATGTAGAGACTGAATTAGGGCGTCGATGGTATGAAGTGTCAGCAACCTATTCCCAGTCGGATGATGAGATAGACGGCTTTTTTGTTGTGATTACCCGTGAAGTGACCTTTCGAAAAAACGTCGAGTCGGAACTTCGTATTGCCGCCACGGCTTTTCAAACACAAGACGGTATTTTAATTACGGATACGAAAAACTGTATTGTACGAGTGAATGCTGCCTTTGAGAAGATAACGGGTTATACAGAGAAAGAAGTCATTGGCAAAACCCCTGCTATTATCAGTTCTGGCCGCCATTCCAAAGCATTTTTCCGCGATATGTACGAACACATTGAAAAGTTTGAAAGTTGGGAAGGAGAAATTTGGAATCGTCGCAAAGACGGTGAAATTTTTCCAGAATGGCTGAGTATTTCTGTGGTAAAAGATGAGCATGGTGTATTAACCCACTATGTGGCGACCTTTAAAGACATTTCTGAAACCAAAGATAATGAGCGTCGTATTAATCAGTTGAATTACTACGATAGCTTAACGCGTTTGGCAAACCGTCGTTTGATCACCAAGGACTTAGATCACATACTGGAAAGTGGCATTTTAACGTTTCGTCGCAGTGCCTTGTTGTTTATTGATATAGACCATTTTAAAGATGTGAATGATCTTAGAGGGCATTTGGTTGGGGATGCGCTATTGCAACAAATTGCATCGCGTTTGATGGATTCGACACGCTCGGGGGATATTGTGTCTCGCTTTGGTGGCGATGAATTTCTGATCATGCTGGAAGATGTGGATGTCTCTGTTTCAGAAGATAGAATTGCTTATCGTGCTAAGCATGTTGCTGAAAAAATCATGAAGGCGTTAGGTGTGCCGTTCGAACTGGATGATGCCCCCTATCATCTCTCTGTTAGTATTGGCATTGCTCTATTTGGTAAAGAGACGACGAATAGTCAAGAGGTCATCAAGCAGGCCGAACTTGCGTTGTATGAGGCCAAAGGGCGTGGCCGTAATCAAGTGTGCTTTTACGCTCCTCAAATGCACGAAAAAGTATTAGAACGTGTGACGTTAGACAGTGATTTTAGGCGGGCCTTAGCCGAAGAACAATTTGTTTTATATTATCAGCCGCAATGGACGGCGAACCAAAAAATGAAAGGGGTGGAAGCTTTAGTTCGGTGGCTGCATCCAGAAAAAGGTATGATTTCTCCAATGTATTTTATTCCGTTTGCTGAAGAGTCAAAGTTAATTCTGCCTTTAGGGGATTGGGTATTACGAACAGCGTTGAAGCAATTGGCTAACTGGCAAAAGGATCCAGCGTTAAAACATTTGATCATGTCTGTGAACGTCAGTGCGTTGCAGTTTTCCCAAGAGGAGTTTGTGTCACAAGTAAAAGAGGCAATTTATCAAACGGGGATTCCCCCAGCACAATTACAAATCGAACTCACTGAGAGTATGTTGGTACATGATCAATTTGATATCATTCAAAAGATGCAGTCTCTCAAGCAGTTAGGTGTTCTAATTTCATTAGACGATTTTGGGACAGGCTATTCCTCGTTATCGTATCTTCAACAACTGCCGATCGATCAACTGAAAATTGACCAGTCCTTTATTCGAGCGATACAAGAAAGTGATAAGCAAGCGTCTCTTGCCGCCTCTATTATCGGTTTAGGTCATAATCTCCATATGGAAGTGATTGCTGAGGGGGTTGAAACACAGGCCCAATTTGATTGGTTAAAACAACACGGATGTGATCTGTTTCAGGGTTTTTTACTGGCTCGCCCCATGCCAATAGAGACATTTAGTTACTAATTAGTGGTTATGTAAACATAATCTTACTGTTTTTCATTTATATCAAAGGGTACGCTTATGGCACGGTGGGGCTTGCGTGGTAAATCGTTGTTTGCGTTGGCAAGTACGAGTGTGTTTGCTTTATTAATGATTGCGATGATTGGTTGGTATTTTGTCCAAAAAGGACAAGAGTATTCCGCTGAAAATTATGCGGATAGTTTTACTGAGTTAAACTATCAGAGAATGTTGACGCCAGTTTCTCGAGAATTAGCGTTAGCTCAACGGTTTGCGAATTCCCCCATTGTTAAGGCATGGCTTAGAAAGCCAGATGACCCTGCTTTGAAAGAGCTATGGTTAGAGGAAACGCAGAGTTATCTTAACGCGTTTCAAAGCCATAATATGTTCTTGGTGAATGATAAAACGAAGCAGTACTTTTTTGCGGATCCAAATAGTCCATTGTCGACGACGCCAAAATATGTGTTAGAAGCCAGTAAACCTGCCGATAGTTGGTATTTTTTAACACGTCAACAGCATGTGCCATTTGTTATCAATGTGAATTACGACTCGGTATTAAAGGTCATAAAGGTTTGGATTGATGTTGATATTGTTGATCATGGACAGTTTTTGGGAGTTGCTGGAACCGGGTTGTCTTTAGAGCATTTTATTAAACAGTTTGCGGATAACGCCATTCCTGGGGTAACACCCTTTATTATCAATGCCAATGGCAGTATCCAAATTCATCATAACGAAAAGATGATTGCCTACAACTCGATGAATGGTAAGGATAAACAGCATTCTATTTATGCTTTGTTGGACAATGACAAGTCCAGAGAAAAAGTAAAAGCGGCTTTACAGAAAGCACGCCATGATAAGGAAAAGGTTGTCACTATTAAGGTAGATCAAGGCGGACACCAGCAATTAATGGCATTTGTGTATTTTCCATTATTAGATTGGTATGTGGTGACCAATATAGATTTAAACAAGGTTAGTCTGTTCAATTCTAATCTTGTTTTGCCGACGCTTGGTGTACTCGTGTTGTTGCTGATTTTACTTTTGGGATTTTTTGGACTGGTAATTGAGCGTTTAGTGATTACTCCCATTAGAGAATTACAACAATCGGCAAAAAGTATTGCTGGTGGTTCCTACGATGTGTCTTTGGTTTCGCGTAGTAACGATGAAATTGGTGATTTGAGCAAGACATTTAATACTATGGCTCAACAGGTTAGAAACCATACTCAGGAGCTAGAGAAACAAGTTCAAAAGCGTACTGCTGAGCTGGAGGAGGCACACCAGAAAGTGGTGGATGCGCACCGCAAAATGGGAGCGTCTATTGATTATGCCAGCTTGATTCAAAAGTCGATTTTACCGGATCGGCAAATGCGACAATTTTTGGGGGATCAGCACAGTGTCATATGGCGGCCAAGAGATGTGGTGGGGGGGGATTTTTATGTGTTCCACAACACAAACGAGGGCTGTTTATTAGGTATCGTCGATTGTGCTGGGCATGGTGTCCCTGGTGCATTGATGACGATGTTAATGCGTGCTGCCATTGACTATGCTATAGGTCATGTCGGTATTCAAAATCCTGCGGCTTTGCTCAGTTCAATCGATACCACCTTGCGTTCTATGTTGAATGAAGAATTGAGTGCGAATAAAGTGGCAACAAATGCCGATGTTGGATTGGTTTATGTGCCTAACCAAGGGGACTTTATTCGTTTTTCTGGCGCTAAAATTACGCTTTACGGCAGTAATGGTGATGACATCATCAAGCAAAAATCAGGACGAAGAGCATTGGGGGATAGACGAGTAGGCGAGTATAACAATACCGAATTACCTATGTCTGGCTGGACCTATTATATGACAACCGATGGTTTTTTAGATCAGGCGGGGGGCGAGAAGAACTTTGGTTTTGGTAATCAACGTTTTGAAGGATTAATAAAAGACAATGCTGCTTTACCTCTAAGGGATCAAGCGGATTTTTTTGAATCTGCTCTAGGGGCTGTTGATCTTTGTCTGAATTGTGAGCGAAGAAGGTAATCTCGTATAATTTACTTCGCCAAAAACAAATACAACGAGATTACCATGCCCCGATTAATGCTCACTGATGAGATGTGGTCGAAGCTAAAAGCTATTCTGCTTGAAGATAGAGTCTATAACAAGCGAGAGCATCGATACACGATGGAAGGCATTCTTTATCGGTTGCGTGTCGGCTGCCCTTGGCGAGATTTACCAGACTATTTTGGCTTATGGAATACGGTTTACCGTCGTTTTTTACTGTGGTCCAGAAAAGGAATTTTACTCAGGCTATTCAAATCCTTATCGGCCAATAAGGATACGGAATGGGAGTTTCTTGATGGCAGCTATATAAAAGCGCATCAACACAGCTCGGGCGCATCCTCTGAGGAAAATCAAGCGATTGGGCTGAGTCGTGGCGGTAATACAAGCAAAATCCACCTTGCTGTAGACAGTTATGGTTTACCAATAGAGTTCATAATCACAGGCGGAGAAGTTCATGATAGTAAAGTGGCCAATGACCTTATTGAGGTCTTGCCACAAGGAGATTTCATCATTGCGGACAAAGGTTATGACAGTGAAGCGATTCGCGAGAAAGTTCGTCAATGCGGCTCGACTCCAGTCATTCCTAGAAAGCAAAATTCGAAAAAAGGAAACGCCGATATAGATTGGTGTTTATACAAATATCGGCATTTAGTTGAAAATGCGTTTGCTCGGCTCAAACATTTTAGAGCGATAGCCACGCGTTATGATAAGTTGAAAATTCATTTTGAAAGCATGTTAGCGTTAGCTTGCTCGATCATTTGGCTGCCAATGTGAAAGATCAACAGCCCCTAGATGACTATATGGGAGATCAACCTCAACGAGACGATATCACTTTGCTGTCTTTCCGGTTTGATCCAAAAACGCAAAATAATGAGGTTTGATGAGATGCCTGCACCAAATTTATATGATTTGAGGGAGCGTTTTGAAAAAGACAGGATTCTACTTTGTTTTAATGGCCCTATTTCTCGCAGTCTGATTGAGGAAATAGGCAATGCACTGAAAAACTATTTGAAATCAGAGCAAATGTCGCCAGCTTGTGCGTTGGATGTGTTTGCAGCCTATATAGAACTCACGCAAAATATTCGTCATTATGCGGCGTCTTCCCAATTGTCTGGTGCTGAAGTAGCAACGGTGATTGTGAGTTACGATGAAGGCTACTACCGAGTTTCAGCCGGTAATATAGTCAAAGTTGAAGATGGTCAGGCGTTAGTGGAACGTATTGATGCATTATCGACATTGGATAAAACTGAGTTAAAAGCCCTGTATAAAGCTCAGTTGCGTAAACCTCGTGATGAAAATGCAGTCACTGGTGCTGGATTAGGGTTAATTGACATGGCTCGTAAATCGTCAAAACCAATGGAAGCGAATGTGCAGATGATTGATGACGATACCGCTTACTTTAGCTTAAGCATAGAGATTTGAGAGAACACGATGAAAGATTTGAAAATAGATGGGACCGTTTCTTCGCCGAGTGTGAGAGCTAGCTGGCAAGAAGGTACGTTATATATGGAAGGTGATTCTTACCCTGAAAACTCCTATGAGTTGTATGCTGATGTGGTGGCTTGGGTCAGTCAATATTTAGCGCAATCGACTGCGCCGCTTAAGCTTGAGTTGTCATTACTGTATTTGAATACCAGTAGTATTAAAGTCATGATGGACATCTTTGATGAAATGGAAGAGTTCTTTCAACAAGGTCGTCAGGTCTCAGTGAATTGGTATTTTGATGAAGATAATGAACGTGTTGCTGAGTTAGCCGAAGAATTCAAAGAAGACTGCCATTTTCCCTTTGAGATTATAGGTAAATAGATGAAAACCAATTTCTCTGAGCTTGAAAAGGAGATTCAAACAATACTCAATACCCCCCAATATAACGACCATCCAGCGAGTCGAGCGTTGCGTCAGTTATGGGAGGTGAATCAAGATCAGTGGAATAGAATGGATCGTCTGACACGATTGTCCGATTCTTACCAAGATATGATGATGCAGCGCGAGAAAAGCTTAAGTGAACGCTTTGATAAGCACTTACGTCAGTTAGAAAAAATAACCCGGATCTCGGATCGTTATCAGCGTAATTTGCGCCAGTTGAATCTTGAGTTGGAGAGAACCTCGTTAATCGACCCGCTGACGGAATTGCCTAATCGACGTTTTATCATGAAGCGTTTGTCTTATGCTGTCGAACATCAAGACGATGCGTCGTCTGAGGATTTGGCCATTGCGATGATCGACATTGATTACTTCAAAAAAGTGAATGATCAATTTGGTCATCAGGTGGGGGATGATGTTTTAGTGGCTTTGGGTAAGTTAATGAATAACATCATCAATGATCATGGCTTGTTAGGTCGATGGGGAGGGGAAGAGTTTCTTGTTATATTGCCTCAATATTCCCAAGAAAAGGCCATTACCTTGATGGAGCAAGTGCGTGATGAAGTGGCCTTGTATCGTCTCTCAAGTGATCATAAAACGGTATCGACCAGCATTAGTGTTGGTATTAGCTGTTTTCGCGCAGAAGACTCAATGGACACGCTTCTCTCAAGGGCGGACGATGCCTTATATTTAGCCAAATCAAAAGGCCGTAACTGTCTCATCGTTGGCTCATAAATCGGTTTGATGAGCTCGACAGCAAGAATAAATAGCTGTCGCATAAAAAAGAGCTTCTCATGTTGAGACGCCCTTTTTTGAAACAACCATCTTGCTCATAAAATAGATCGCTCCAGATTAGTGAGCAGACCTAAATGTTTATACATTCACGACTAAGGTAACATCAATGTTGTTACGAGTGGCGTTGGAATATGGGCAAACTTGATGAGCATCATTAACCAGCTTCTCTGCCTGCGCTTTATCCATTCCAGGTAAGTTAACCGTCAATTTCGCGGCAATACCAAAACCCTGATCGATTGGTCCAATGCTGATAGCCGCATCAATTGTGCTGTCTGCTGGCAATTTTGCTTGCTGCTGAGAAGCGACTAATTGCAATGCCCCCATGAAACACGCAGAGTAGCCTGCTGCGAATAGTTGTTCAGGGTTAGTCCCTTCACCGCCATTGCCACCTAGTTCTTTTGGCGTGCTAAGAGTGACAGATAATTTACCATCGTCGGATTTTGATTCGCCAGTACGGCCACCTTTAGACGTTGCGTGAGCGGTGTATAGTACTTGGTTTAATGCTGTCATATCTGACTCCTGTTTTGTCATCGTTTAAACGGGTTATCACAAGGGGGTTATAAGGTAACGCCCCCTGTTGGTTAGTGGCTATCGTTGTAATGAATGAGATTTTGCCTCAATGTATCCACTACATGTTTGGTCCTACCAATGTCTTCTAACGACAGTTGAGAGGCGCAAATAGCCTCTTGAAAAACACTTTCTACCTGGTCTTCTAATGCTTGGCCTTGCTCCGTTAACTCAATAATCACATGTCGTTCATCTTGCTTATCTCGACGACGTGTCACTAAATTGGCACTTTCCATTCTTTTTAATAAGGGGGTCAGCGTTGCTGAATCTAAGAACAAATCTTCACCAATATTGGTCATAGGGTAAGACTTATGTTGCCAAAGTAGAATTAACACCAGATATTGCGGGTAAGTGATGCCCAACGGCTTTAAGAGTTTTCGATACAACTTATTCATCGCCAGGGACGTTGAATAGAGCGAAAAACATAAAAGCTCATTTAATTTGGGAGTGTCTTGCATGGCTGACTTACCTTGTTCTTTTGTCTGGGTGTGTTTTATAATAAGTAGCGCACTATTTAATGTCAAGATATTAAATAGTGCGCTATTTATTTTTAATAAATGAGTTTGATAGAGTAAATCTAATTAGGCTGGCGGCTTAGCGGATTGCCTTGCCACTGCTCATCTTGAGGCTCTGTTGCAAGGTGTTTAGGTTGCTCTGACCAGTGAAGGAGGTTGAGTTCGCCTGTTTTTGACTCGGTGAGAGCGGTACAATGTTCAACCCAGTCGCCATCGTTGCAATACAAGGCTCCTTCTTTTAAAAGAAACGAGGCAAAGTGAATATGACCACAAATATAGCCATCAAGGTGTTTGCTTTTGGCCGATTTGAGAGCTGCTGTTTCAAAGCGATGGATGAATTCCTTGGCCTTGCCAATATGGCTTTTTAGGTAGCCAGCGAGGGACCAATAAGGGAGCCGAATAAAGCGCCGCACGCCATTAATCCACTGGTTTAGTGACAACATAGCACCATGAGCTCTATCACCGATAGCCAGCATCAATGGGCTGATTTTAACCATTTGATCGAACTCGTCGCCGTGGCTTACATGGAAATGTCGGCCATCAGCGGTGGTATGGCGAGCGTTAAGACGAATCTCGATGCCAGAGAGGGTTTGTCCAGTGAATTGACGAAAGAAGGCGTCATGGTTACCAGGAATGTAAATGACTTGAGTGCCATTTTTTGCCATATACAAAATACGCTCTACAATCCGATAGTGGAGGTCGATAAAATGTGCTTTACGACGCATTTCTTGAAGGTCAATAATATCGCCCACTAGGTATAAAGTGTCTGTTTTTATCGTGGTAAGGAAATCCAGTAAATGGGCGGCCTGACATGCCTTAGTCCCTAAGTGCACATCGGATATAAACACCGTTCGAAAAGTCGTTTGCATCGTTTCGTCCTATGGCTAACGCTGTGGCTTTAGTGTTAGATTAAGGAAAAAACATGACAGCTCTGAGACAGTGTCGTGACAGTTTGAGGACGTTAACACACTTCATTCCTATGATTGAAGTGTGTTAACGGTCGCTTTATTTTTACGATGGTTCTTGTAAAGTAGAGCGAGAGTACGTACGTTGGTAGGGTTGAATATACAGATGGTTGCCACCTTGTTGCTTGGCTGACTTTTTCGCTAATGCCGCTAATTCTGCCACTTGATGGTGGTTTAATCCTTGATCTGCTCGTAAATCGACAACCCCCACGGATAAGCTTAGTACGGGATGAAAAACCTTTTCGCCTTGTCGGTTACTCCCCCATACACCACCAGCTTGCAGGGTTTCTTGGGTGTAAAATTGGCGCACTTGATGAGCAAATTGATCGAGCACTGCCTGACACTGTTCTTGCCAGTGATCGTCTGAAAAAATAACGATAAAATCGTCACCACCCACATGCCCAATAAAGTTACGCGTCGGCTCTATGATATTTTTAATCAGATTGCTGACCAGCTGGATTACTTCATCCCCCATGGAATAGCCAAAATAATCATTGAACGGCTTGAAGTCGTTGAGATCAAAATACGCCACATGAAAATTTTCACGATTGGATAAGCGTCGCATGACCTCCTGGTTGATAGGTACGTTCCCTGGTAGGAGAGTAAGTGGATTGGAGTAGGTCGCATTTTGGATTTTCAATTCTGTAATGCGTCTTAGCAGATCTCTTAGGGAGCCTGTGCCAAGGAATTTACCGTTATGAACAATGACAATTTCATTGTTCAAGGTATCGGCTTCCTGGTTGGTTACCAATGTCGACACTGTCGATAGGCTGACATTACTTTCGACTACAAGAATGTCTTCGCTGAGTAATAGGGCAGCCGACTTATGCTCGTACAGTGCCCGCCCATAGGGCGTAGAAAATAATTCATGGAGCTGATGACGTCGTATAACACCCACTGGCTTTTCGTCTTTTAACACCGGAATAGAATGCACATCCTGATTTTCTTTAAACAGGTTTGAGACTTCATCTAAGTGACTGTCAATTTGGACAGTTGGCGTGACTCGCGACAGAGAACGTACCGTTTCCGAATGATCCACTTCAAATACGGCTCGCCTTTGTGCCTGTTTCTTCAAATAGGGATGAGTCGAAAACGCGGGTTTGTCCGTTGGGTGGCCCAAGAAATAGCCTTGTCCAAATTCAATACCAAGGTCGATTAGCTGATCCAATTCTTGTTGCGTTTCGATTCCCTCGGCAATCAGAATGCATTTTAACCGTTGTGATATGCTCAAAATGGAGCGCACAAACTCACGCTTGATTTCGTCCTTGTCAATGTTGTGAATAAAGTGTTTGTCTATTTTGACGATCTCAGGTTGCAATTCTGACCAAAGACGTAACCCTGAATAACCAACACCTAAATCATCAATGGCAACGTGAAATCCCATGTCTCGATAATGTTTTACACTGATTCTTGATAGGCCATTGTGGTCATATTGATGTTGTTCTGATAGCTCGATAACAATACGTTTTTGGTCCAAGCCTAAATTATTCAGAATTTCCAGTGTCATACCTTTTTGGTGCAAAGGAGAGCTAAGCAGAGAGGCGCTCACATTTAAAAATAAGCGCCCTTCTAGTTCTAATTTCGCAAAACGCGATAAGGCTCGTTCACGGCACAAAAGCTCTAACTCATGAAGCAGGCCTTTTTTTGTGGCAAGAGAAAATAAGGCATCTGGATTAAATAGGGCACTATTCTTAGGGCCTCGTGATAACGCTTCATGACCATAGATAGCCCCGTTAGACAAATCATATATGGGCTGAAAGACGGGTGTAATTAAGCCGTTTTGGATGATTTTATTTAATAATTGCAGTTCATCTATTTGGCTCATTGTTTATTATCCAAATGTTATCGATTACCCATCCATGTATGTTGAATAATTTTATGTCTAAATTATGACGATTTCATGACGGATAGGTTTTGGTATGGTTTAGCTGCGTATCAGACACGTAAGAAAACAGGCAGTCTACGTAGTGTGAAAAAGGAAAATAGCGGGATGATGGGAAAAAGACAAGATGTTCTAGAGAGAAAAAGGAGAGCTGTAGCCAGATCGATATTATTCTTGTTGCACTTCGATCGGTTACAGAAAGCTCTTAGTTATTGCTATGGCTGAGGTATACAAAGCTAGCCAACTAAGTCTATTTCACCGCTTGCTGAGTGAAACGTTGTGTAGAAAAATTAGTTAGCAGTATGTCCTTGTGAATGACGTGCAGCACTGAATCCAGAGAAAATATTTTTTACGCTGGCAACGGCTTTTTTCATCATAAGAGCAAAGTATACACGACGCATTTCATAGGCTTTTTCAACGTAATAGTCGGTATCTAAATTACCTAAGCTATCGTATTTGTAATCGTTTTTCATGGTGTTTCTCCTATCTATGTAAGTTGTCTTTATCGACAGTGTTAATGATAAGAGCCCGTGGAGATTTGTACAAACGATCAATTTTCAGCATAGAGGTTAGAAAAATTCACCCTTTATCGTGAGGTCCTTATCAATAAAGGAACTCACAAGGAAATGATCGGAAACAGAAGAGGATGAGCGCTAAATTTAGGCCGTTGGCTGGTTAGCAAGTGCGCGGAATCGTCCTGGTGGAACACCGCAGGCTTTTTTGAAAAAACGTGAAAAATAACCTGGGTCTTTAAAGCCTAAATCATAGGCAATTTCTTCTACTGATCGGGCGGTATAAATAAGGTTACGTTTGGCCTCTAGGAGCAGACGGTCACAAATTAAATCGTGGACGCTGTGATTCAGCATGGCTTTACTCAGTCGGTTTAAACGGCTGACAGAGGTTCCCAGCGCGGTGGCGTATTCCTCACTGCTCCAGTGTTGTCTGTAGTGTTTTTCTATGAGTTCTTTTAGCTCGTGAATCTGCTGACTTTGAAGGGTGATGTCAGTGCTTAATATGCCTGAAGAGAGTTGTTGTCGACGCAATAATAACAAGATGGCTTTGATCAAATACTCGCTCATCAAAACACGACCTTTACGGGTTTGCTCTGATTCTTTTTCTAATTGGGAAAGCAGGGGCCATAATTCAGAAAAAGCCGGCTGATAACCGTTAAAGTTGATATAGCTTGGTTGGCTTAAAAGAGGTTTAACGAAACGTGCTGCTTTTTCTCGATAAATATCTTCTAGCATGGGCTCGGCAATAGTGATGACTCGGCCATCAGTGTCTGGCGCAAATCGAAAACCATGAACAGCGCCAGCAGGTACAATGATGGCCCAACTACCGACCAACTTTTGTTGTTTCTCATCCATCTGCACCAGTGCTCCACCGGCCTTTAAGATAAGAATTTGAAAGAGCTGAGCATGGCGATGGGCATTAATTTTCCAGTCAAGGTTTTCACTGCGGGAGACAATGTCTTCGATATGAAAAAACTCCGGATCGTCGACCCAACTTGATTCGCCATATAGGCCAAAATGAGGGATGTTATTGGTATTTTTCGCCATTTTATTCTTCTGCAGTATTCGAAAGATGCAATATCCTATTGAATTTAGTGTTAGAGAAAATCACTAATCAATATGATTGATTGAATTTAACTCTTTGTTTTTATTTAATTAATTTTATCATTAGTGATGTTTTTATATATATCACAGTAAATTAAACTAAGCTATCTTGTACAAAAAGTACAATTTTTTGAACAGAAATGACATAACGTTCAGCGCTCCTATCCCTCACTATGAAGACACTTTCGGGCGTTTTTTGAGCCTTTTTTAAGGTGTCGCCCTCTCAAATCAACAGTATGTCTATGCGGGCTGTTGAACTGGAACAACAAAAACAATAGGTGAGAGAAAATGAAAACAAAAGTAGCGATTATTGGTGCTGGTCCATCTGGCCTATTACTAGGACAATTACTGTCCAAACAAGGCATTGATAATGTGATTATTGAGCGGGTGTCTGGGGAATACATCTTAGGACGTATTCGTGCTGGTGTATTAGAGCAAGGCATGGTGGACTTACTGCGCGAAGCGGGTGTGGGTGAGCGAATGGACCGAGAGGGTCAAGTACACACTGGCGTCGAGCTGGCATTTAATAATAAACGTGTGAAAATCGAGCTGGAAAAACTGACCGGTGGCAGCACGGTGATGGTATATGGGCAAACCGAAGTAACCCGTGACTTAATGGACGCTCGTGCTGCGGCAGGCTTAACAACCTATTACGAATCAAGCAATGTTGAACTGCATGACGTGAAAACCGATACACCGTATGTAACCTTCGAGCAAGGGGGTGAACGTTACCGTCTTGATTGCGATTATATTGCTGGTTGTGATGGCTTTCATGGGGTGTCTCAACCAACCATACCTGCCTCTTCTCGCAAAGAATATGAGCGTGTCTATCCATTTGGTTGGTTAGGAGTGCTGTCTGATACGCCACCGGTGAACGATGAATTAATCTATTGTAAAACCGATCGTGGTTTTGCCATGACCAGTATGCGTTCCGCCACTCGTTCTCGTTATTATCTTCAGGTGCCTTTGACAGACAAGGTCGAAGATTGGAGTGATGAAGCATTTTGGACAGAGCTTAAAAACCGTTTACCAAACGATGTGGCGGAAAAGTTGATTACTGGGCCAAGTATTGAAAAAAGCATCGCGCCATTACGATCTTTTGTGTGTGAGCCGATGCAATATGGTCATTTGTTCCTTGTGGGCGATGCCGCACATATCGTCCCACCTACGGGGGCGAAAGGTTTGAATCTAGCTGCGTCCGATGTGGCGACACTATACAAAGTGCTGACTCGAGTATACAAAGAAGGCGATAAGGACTGTATTAGCCAATATTCCGATATTTGCCTACGTCGGGTCTGGAATGGTGAGCGCTTTTCTTGGTGGATGACCAATATGCTGCATGATTTTAGTGGTGAAAATGATCTAGAAACAGAGACGCACGCTAAATTTATGGAGTCTGAATTGAACTTTTATACAGATAACGAAGCCGGGCGTCGTGTGATTGCTATGCAATATGTCGGTTTACCTTACGAAGACTTGGTGTAATCTATTATTTGCTTTTGATAAAAACCCAATAGAAATCTGTTTTTATTGGGTTTATTACTGTCCGGTTAGCCAATGAAACATCCCCTGAATAGCTTGATGAGACCAGTCAGCTTTGGCCTGTTGTATGGCGGCGCTTTTATCCGTTGAGATGCCTCGGCCAGTGGCTGTCCAAGTCCCCAACTGATTTCCTGCAGAGTCCAATAAACTTAACGTCCCCTCTTCAAAGACATAAAATCGCCCGTCTTGTGTTTGACTGTGTTGGCTGGTTTGACTGGTAAGTTGAAAGGTAGAGTGCATTTTGGGCGTGAGGCCAAAGGTCGATAGCGCACTATTCAGTGCCTGTGGAAACGACGTGTTTGTGGTATCAAATCCAAATTCAGATAGTGCCTTGTTAGTTTGTGTCTCTAGCCTGGATATGGCTGGGTCTGAATGAAGAAAAGAGCTCACGTGTTGATCATAAAGGGCTAACTCATCATGTGTCGTTTTACGCTTGGCGAACAAAGGGATAAGCTGCATATAAGTCCGCCAGTCCTGTTCTCTTGGTGCTGCACCAGGCTTGTTGGAGAGTTGGCTGGCTTGCTGCTGAATAGCCTCATCAATATCCTGCATGGTGAGCTTAAGCTTTGCCACGATACGATTACGATCAATAGATTGCAGGGCGTAGACAACATCTTTGCCAGCAAAGCGGGCTTCATTGACAGCCTGCTCTAGCTCAATCGGCGGCGTTTTGACTTGAGTATAAGCGCTTTGTATACGGGTTACTTGCTCAGGTTGTCCGGTGGCGTTCGAGACTTGCGTATTTTGTGTATTAATTTGGCTCACTTGGGTACGCAGTTGTTGTGCGATCTGTGCATTACCATTTTGTTCTGCTTGGGCAAAAGACAAGGCAATATTGTCGATACGTGGGGCACTGCCCACACCATAAAGGTGTGAGCTGTCTTGAGGGGGAGAGAGAACCCAGCTGGGGAGTTTATCCGTCGTTGGTGTCACCAAGTTGGGCGACATGGCCATGGTAGTATCGTCTTTTACGTTTGTCTCCATGCACCCGTTCAGTAACAGGGTGACGCTTGTGATAGCTAGACAATACGACCAATGCCATTTGGGTCCTGTCTTCCTCATTAGAAAAAGCCTTTTTTCGACAATTTCTTAATTTGTTTTTGACCGTTCCAGACTTCTTCGTTGGTGGTCATATTAATAAGCTTAAGGTCGACCTGATAGAATTTCACTCGCTCGTCACCGTTGGAGTCGACAATTGAGCTGATGGTGCCTGAAAGCGCAAAGTTGGCCCCTTGCTCTAAACCGAATTTCGCCGCAGTACCGGGGGCAGCGTTAAGAGCCTGATCCTCACGTTCTTTACGAATATCACTGCGTTCACTACCAGAGACCACAAAGTTCACGTTACCAGCACGCAGCAGGCTGCGTTTAATGTCGTTGATAAAGGTATCCACCGGAATGTGCTCATCGCTCTTATTACGAATCTCTTGGATGATAATGGTTGGCTTTCTTTTATGGGTGAAATCGTAGTTTTGGTACCAAGGGAAGCTTAACATGTCATTGATCATGGCGTCGGCGACCAGTTTCGAGTCGATATTGTTCCAACGATCAGACAGGGCGACCTCTTGATCTGGGTTGATGCGCTGAACGGTAGTCGAACAGGCCGTCAGCATAAAGGCAAAAAGTATGAGTACGAGATGTTTCCAATGAGCCGTTTGCATTATTTAAATCCTTGTTGGTCTTCTTCAGTGGCTAATAAGGGTTACGCAAGTTCCACAATGTTATGTTATCGGGTTTTATCACAATTTTGTCATGTGAAAAATCTTTATTATTGATCTTATACTGAGGGGTGTAATCACCGGCTTTTAGTGGAATTCGTGTTAGCCGAATTTGGGCTGGCAGGGTCAGCCAGTTTCGGGTGTCCGCCGCAGAGCTGCTAAACACCGCGACTTGTCCCACTAAGCTTAGTATTAATTTTGCCGTATCGTCGTGCACACTGTTGGCAATGCGAAACGCCAGCCAACTACGTAATAATTCTCTCACCAAACTTTCATAAATGTCTCGTTGCGCGTTGGACAGTTGTTCCTGAAGGGCGATATCTGATAAGGAGCTCATCCGGATGCTAGTGGTCTTGATGTCTGAACCGTTTAACGAGATCTGCGGGATATGGTGGTCTAAGGTGAAGCGCGGATAATAAGGCACGGTAATGCGAATAAATTGTTGTGTTAATAAGGTATCCAGATGGGCTCGTTCAAGCTGCTTCCATACAGTAGGGCCTAAAATGACTCGTTTGGTGAACACACCGCCAAACGCCCCCCAGGCTCCGCCCGCTTTGTAGTTAGCGATTAAGTTAAGCGGGTTGACGTCAGCATACACCATGGTAAACCAGCGAAAGGCATCGTTTTGTTGGTTGTCACCATTGGCCAAAAATGGCGCGAGCACTAATGAGTATGCGTCGGGATCGGCGTAGAGTTGCAATGACAGCTCACTCTTGGCTGGAATAAACCCTTCGTTTTCTAAGATAATGAGTTCACCATCGCCTTGTTGATAGTCCTTAAGTGTTTTTTGCATCGCTGGCGATAATTTTTGTTGGATCAATCTATTGATGTCATCTTGGCTCCAATCTCCGCCTTTACGCATCATACGAATGGTATCTAACCAAGCGCGTTCCGCCGTAACATTAGACAGTCCGTATTGTTTTGCATAGCCTGATTCGTACAGTTTAGCGGCTTGCTGATAGCTAATTCGAGCATCGTCGTAGTCTTTGCTTTGCTCGTATTGTATTCCTTCAAGGTAGCGCGCCCATGCATCGTCTCGGTACAGATACTTGTCATTATGTCCACGGGTATAAAAACCGCTTAACCAGTCGAGGGCTTTGAGGTAAAACGCTTGGTTTTCTTTGGCATCTAATGCTGCATAACTGGGTTCTTGCGCTTGGATTTCATTGAGTTTGTTATCAATGCGGCGGGCCTCGACGAGGGCGGCGTCTTGTAATTGGCGTTTTTGAATTGGCTGTGTTGCTTGTTGCGCTAAGGCCAGATAATTAAGCGACTTAAGATAGCTGATATAAACGCGCTCAAAACCATTGCCACGGTAATCCCCTTGTCTTGGATTACTTAACAGGGCCCAAGCGCGATTTTTAAAGTTTTCTTGGAAAAAGGTATCACTGAGTATATCGGCTTTCGATAACAGTTGGTTGCTGCGTTTATAATCGCCTTGATTCTGGGCTAGAGCGCCCGCTTCTAAGTAGTAAAGGAGTTTATCCTGGGGTTTGTCCAGCGCGCTTTTAAATTGGCTCTCAGCGTCTTTCCAATCACCATGATGGGCAAGTGCTAAACCTTTATGGACTTCTTGCTGATAGGTCGCGCAGCCCGATAATAGCGTAATGACTAAGCCGATCAGTAAATACTTAATAAAGACAATGGGACGCATCATGATTTGACGTGAGAATACTGTTGTCTGTTTATCCATCGACAACATTACTGACCGGTTCCAAAAAATTTATTGGCAACCAACAATGCCACCATTGCAATGCAGCCAAAATAGAGCAAAAACCAACGCATTTTTAGGCAATAAGGGCAGGGCTTTTTTTTCTTCTTGGGCATGCTCTTCTTAAACATAGAAATGTCGGCTCATTAGCAAGGTAAAAATGTATCGTGAAGAGTAATACTATGCCATAAAAAAAGAGACCTTAGGCCTCTTTTTTAACAAAACACTCGATCAGCCATTACTGAGTGGTGTCTGTCTCAGCTTGTTGGCTTTGTAAGCTTTCTATGTAGAGGGCATCAAAGTTAATTGGTGCTAGCATAATAGCAGGGAAGCTGCCTTTTACCACGATAGAGTCGACGTTTTCCCGAGCGTATGGGAACAAGGTTGCTGGGCAAAAAGCGCCAAGAGCATGATGAAGTTGCTGATCATCCAGACCAGAGATGACAAACAAACCACCTTGCTGTACTTGAACTAAGTAAGCCGGTTCATCGTTATTTTTGATGTTTACTGTGAGGTCTAGAACCACTTCATAAACACTTTCGCCAACTTGACGGCTGCGCGTATTGAGCTCTAAGCCCACTTCAGGGTTCCACTCTTCTTGAAAGACCATTGGAGAGCGTGGAGACTCAAAAGAAATGTCTTTCAAAAAGACGCGTTGCATAGAAAGCTGTGGGCCTTGCTCTTCAGTTTCGGTCGCTGCAGTGTTTTCAGCCATGGTTACTCTTTCCTTTGTAGGGTTATTATTATCGCTGCATCAAAGCAGCGCCTGCCATAGTAAGGCATGTGTATATTAAGACGGCTCTTGGCTTATTTTGCCAATAGAGGGTCTAGCTTATGTTCACGTTCAAGGGCGAAGAGTTCATCACAGCCCCCGACGTGTAACTCATCTATCCAAATCTGTGGAACCGTGTGACGACCACTTTTTTCCATCATTTCTTGGCGGCGCTCACGCTGACCGTCTACGTTGATTTCGTTAAAATCGACGTTTTTGCTGGTTAATAGCTGCTTTGCACGGATGCAAAAAGGGCAGTAATCGCTAGAGTAGATGGTGACATTGGCCATGGTTGCCTCACTTAGTTTTTACCAGTGGTAGGTTGGATGTTTGCCATTCCGTTATACCACCTTTCAGTTTAAAGACTTTTGCAAACCCTGCTTTATTTAATTCTTTGGCTGTGGCATTGGAATTCATGCCTGTCTTACACGCCACGATAATGGCCATGTCTTTGTGTTTTTCAAGCTTGTTTAGGCTGCTTTTAATTTTGTCTGCGGGAATGTTAATTGCACCAGTAATGTGTCCTGTTTTGAACTCTTTTTCTGGACGAATATCTAGAACAACGGCTTCATCATTGTTCATCATGGTGGTCGCTGTGCTTGTAGACACGCCTTTAGGGCCACCTTTGGTTTCATTGAAGATCAATGTAATCAAAATCGCGACGAAGAGCGCGACCAGTTCCCAGTGATTGGTTGCAAATGTAATAAGTTGATTGATCATAATCTCGTAGGCCTATTTAAAAACTGCCAGCATTATACACGGCCTGTGGAATCGGTACATACTCTCTGATGATCAGCGGTAAGGAATATGGAAGGATGTATAGCTGTTATGGGTGAAATAATCATCAATAGCAAACCGTTTAAGGCTTGCTATTGATGGTTGTTTTCATGCTAAGTTGCTAAAAACAACCGTCGATCAGCGCTATTTTGTATTGGTGGAATCGAAGATTTTATCGGCATTACCTTCGATAAAACTGTCGAAAATCTTGCCGTCTGGCATTGTATGACGACGGGCAAACTCATAAAAACAACTTGGGATGGTTTTTTCTTCACCATCAGCAAAGGTGAAGTTTATTTTGTCTGCCATGGTAGAAGATTGTTCCAGAAAAAGCTCAGGAGAGCCTTTTACTAATCCTCCTACCTGATTCAATACATAACCCTCGTCTTGAAGCAGCTGATTGACTTCTTCGATGCTGGTGAAGGTGTCTAGTTTATTGATACTTACGGTGAAATGGTTCGCTTGTAATCCCATGGTGGCTAACCAGGCCGCGTATTCACTGTGCTCAGCAAGGGTGTTGTAGTCTTTCAGCGAAATGGTATCCCATAGGCAACCAGCCCAGAAAATTTCAGGGGTTTGTACGGCATCGGTTGGGATCTGTTCAATCAAGCCTTGGATAATGTGCTGACAGTTTGTTGGTAACTCTTCAACCAGTAATTCGGACAAAAATATTTTCGGCAAAGAGGAATCGCTGTGTTTGTAACAACGAGCCACCAGGTGTTTGTTTTCAAAGCGAAAAGCACCGTATGCTTTATACCCCATACTTTCGAGTTGTGGTTCTAGCGTTGCCAAAGCAATCGGCGAGTTTGCGAAGGTACGAAAGGCTACATGATCATTAAGAACCTCTTCGCCGTGGCTTTTAAACAGAGCTTGTATTCGATCGGCTTGTGGTGTCACTTTGACATAGCTTTGCCATAAAGAGTCAAAGAACGTGGATGGCTGCATAGTAACCTCGATATTCATTGTTGTATTTACTCAACTGTACTGGATTATTAGCGGAAGATACAAAGGGTAAAAAATCACTGGTTGATGCGTTTTGATCATGCGACAAGGTTTTTAGGATGCAAAAAGCCCGTTATTTCGGTCTGTATTTAAGGTGAGTTGAGTTCCGCATGCGTTTTATTACTCACAATGCTGGTCTTGGCCGATAAAATCGCTTGGATCAAATGGGCGGGAAAACTGTGTTGTTTGTGATGAGCTAACCCCACCATGCGTTTTAGATTGACATCGTTTAAGTGACGAAGGCATATGTCGGTTCTACCTCGTGCTGAGTGTTCTGGAATTAGGGAAATCCCTAAACCAGCTGCTACTAGGTCAAGAGCATATTCTTCTGTTTTGACTGTCGCTCGCACGTCCATTGATAGGCCACTTTTTTGTACCAGATAATTCCATGACTCTAAAATGTCACAGGGTGTGCGCGAGATAAAGGGTTGTCGGTCTATTTGCTTGATGGATACCGTGACGAAGTCAGATAGCCAATGGTCGGTGGGCATGGCGATAACGTATTCATCTTCCCATAAGGGGTAGAACACGTCGTCATCTTGTTTATAACGACTGCATGTGAAGCGTAAATCAGCGCTTTCTGTGTCATCAACCAAACTAAGTTTCAGTTCAGGTACTTCTTCTAACATGGTTTTGATGACCTTGCCAATTAGGGCGCCCGATAAAAAAGGCATCAATGAAACCGATAGGTCGAGGGAGTTGGCTGGCTGGGAAAAAAGTTCTCTCATGGCGTTCATTTCACTGATCATCTTACAGGCATGAGGGTAGAGCTGGGTGCCGCTATCGGTTGGTGTGACCCCTTTGGAATGACGCACAAATAAGTTGGTACCTAGATCGTCTTCCATTTGCGCTAGGGTGGCAGAAATAGAGGGCTGGGCGACAAAGCAGCGTTTGGCAGCGGCGCTCAAACTACGTTCTTCAAATACCGCGATAAAATAGCGTAATGATCGAATGTCCATGTCTAACTCAGTTTTGTTGATGAATAGGTTGATCAGTAATGAGACCAGTATGGCGTAGACTATAGTTAAAAACTAGACCAGAGGCAGGAAATCAGTATTTCTCAATTCAGTCAAAGGCAGTATATGGTGAAGATATTAGAGGTAACGCGGTTTGGCGTCGCCTAGCTCCTTGAATTTAACGAAAGAGGTTCCCCATGACATTAGCTTGTTTAGACACGCTCGGTATCAATACGCTCAAACAGGGCGAGACGTTTTTCAGCGTATTAACGGGTAATACACAAGTATTGGGCAGTGGTAGTTCGTTTTCTGTTCGTAGCCCAATTGATGGCGCGGTACTTTCTACTTTTAAAAATGCTATGCCAAGTCAACTGAATACAGTAAATGATGAACTAAAAAACGCCTTTAAAGCGCTGCGTCTTGTACCAGCACCGCGTCGTGGTGAATTGGTTCGCCGTATTGGTGAAGAAGCCCGTAAGTATAAACACGAACTGGCCCAAGTGATTTCCCTCGAAGCAGGTAAAATTCTTCCAGAAGCCCTTGGTGAAGTGCAAGAGTGGATTGATGTCTGTGACTTCGCGGTGGGGCAATCGCGTATGCTGCATGGCTTGTCGATCGTTTCAGAACGCCCAGGTCACCGAATGATGGAACAATGGCAACCATTGGGGCCTGTAGCTGTGATTACTGCATTCAATTTCCCTATGGCGGTTTGGTCTTGGAACACCATGCTTGGTTTAGTATGTGGCGATCCTGTCTTGCTGAAACCCTCTGAAAAAGCGCCTTTGTGTGCGTTGGCCATGTACCAAATAGCACAAAATGTCATTGCTGATATGCCAGATATTCCGAAAGCATCGGTCAGTGTGATGATTGGCGATCGTGAGCTTGGTGAAGCCATTTCAGCAAGTGATACCTTCCCTCTTGTCTCGGCAACGGGGTCGACTGCTATGGGACGGGCTGTCGCAAAAACGGTAGCGGGTCGTCTTGGTCGCTCACTACTGGAACTTGGTGGGAACAATGCCATGATTGTATCTCAAACGGCGGATTTGGATTTGGCACTGCGTGCAATTGTGTTTTCGGCAGCCGGAACCGCAGGCCAGCGCTGTACCACATTACGTCGTTTGATTGCCCATGAATCGATTGTGGATGGCTTGGTGGAACGTTTGGCGAAATCCTACGGGTCTCTGCGCATTGGTAACCCATTATTGGATGGTAATCTAGTTGGGCCACTGATTGATGAAGGCAGCTTTGCGCGTATGCAAGCGGCTCTTGAAGCGGCAAAACAACAAGGTGGCACCATTGTTTGTGGTGGTGATCGGGTAACTGAAGGCGTGCCTGAGGGAGGCTTTTATGTACGCCCTGCGATTGTTCGCATCGCTCATGATGCGCCTATTGTCCATGAAGAAACTTTTGCACCGATTCTTTATGTATTGACCTACTCGTCATTTGATGAAGCCATTGAGATCCAAAACGAAGTTCCGCAAGGTCTGTCTTCGGCCGTTTTCACTGAGAGTATGCGTGAGGCTGAGTTATTTATGTCTCCAGCTGGATCAGATTGCGGCATTGCGAACGTGAATATCGGTACCTCTGGTGCGGAAATTGGCGGCGCTTTCGGCGGTGAAAAAGACACGGGGGGCGGTCGTGAGTCTGGCTCTGATGCATGGCGAAATTATATGCGCCGCACGACGAATACCGTTAACTATGGTGGTGACTTACCTTTGGCTCAAGGGATTGTTTTTGAGTAAGGGAAAAACGCAAGCCTTACGATTAGCGTCTATAGCATGAAAAGCAAAGGTGAGCAGACGCTCGCCTTTGTTGTTTTTACCTTGTTCTCATTTACTTTGAGGTTTGATTATGTCTGATGCAGTATGCGATTCATTATGGCGGGCAACTGCGCCAGCAGGTCCCAAGCTCACGCCTTTAACGGGGTCTCAGGATGTGAGTGTGGTGATCGTCGGTGGCGGTTTTACAGGATTATCGGCGGCTTTGCATTTGGCTAGATTAGGCGTCAGTGTGGCGGTGGTGGAAGCGCAAGAAATCGGTTTTGGTGGCTCAGGTCGTAATGTGGGTCTAGCCAATGCGGGGGTTTGGTTAGAGCCTGACCAACTAGATCGAGCCCTTGGCCCCGAAGCAGGTAGGGTTATGTATGACGCTTTGGCCGCCGCGCCAGATTATGTCTATGGCTTGATTGATGAGTATAAAATTGAGTGTGAAGCGGTACGTCATGGCACTTTACACGCGGGCGTCGGGAAAGCCGGTCTGGCGCAACTGCAACGTCGCTATGAGCAAATGAGGAAGCGTGGTGCGCCAGTAGAGCTTTTGGGCGCTGCCGAAGCGCAATTACGTATTGGTTCGAACAAATTTAATTCGGCTTTATTTGATCCTCGTGCTGGGACCATTCAGCCTCTGGCGTATGCCCGAGGACTGGCCCATGCAGCGATTAAAGAAGGCGCAAAGCTTTATGATTATTCGCCAGTAGACAGTATTTTACCCTGTGAAAATGGTTGGCAAGTAAAGACCAATCAAGGGGAAATTCGCGCTGAAAAAGTCATTTTGGCGACCAATGCCTACAGTGAGCATGGTGTGAGAGTACAAGCGCGCAAGTTCGTCCCTATCTTTTACAGCCAGCTGGCAACTAAGCCGCTCAATGACGAGCAGTTGGCGAAAATTTTGCCAAATAAAGAAGGCGTTTGGGACACTTGCACGGTCATGAGTTCGTTTCGTATGGATAAGCAAGGTCGCTTAGTGTTTGGTGGTATGGGCGGTGAAGGTCGTGTGTTATCAAACTGGGCGACTCAACGAGTCACGGAAATTTTCCCTGTGCTCGATAAGGTTGAATGGGATTATTGCTGGACAGGAAAAATTGCTTACAGCGAGGACCATCTACCCCACTGCCAGCAGCTTCAGCAGGGGCTGTATAGTGTCGCAGGTTACAGTGGCCGTGGCATTGGACCGGGAACCGTTATGGGCAAAGAGCTCGCAGAGTGGTTTGTTGGTCAGCGTGATTCGCTCTCGGTACCCACTACCTTGTTGCGTAATATCCCTTTGCGTGAGTTGAAACGCATGTTTTATGAAGTCGGGGCTCATACTTATCATTATGGGCAAAAGGCGCATGCATTAGATTAGCCTAAAGAGTAGGTGCTCAGTTTCGTCTTGCCTTTTGGGTTGTGTTCCATTCAAATTAATAAAACGTGCTGACTGAATGATGTTGAATGAAATGAGTGCGCAATAATAGTGCATTCGTATCATTCAATGTTTGGGAAAGTGTATCGAATACGTTACAGTTAGCCTCTCTCATTTTAATAAGTAATGGCTATCACATGCGGCGTTATATTCCGTCGTCAACCGCGCTCAAGTGTTTTGAGGCATCGGTTAGACATCTTAGTTTTACTCGTGCTGCTCAAGAGCTGCATCTTACGCAGAGTGCAGTGAGTCGTCAGATTCGTAATCTAGAAGAGTTCTTGTCGCGGGATTTATTTATTCGATTGAATAAACGGCTTGTGCTAACGAGTACTGGCGCTGCGTATTACAAGGAGGTGGTGCCGCTTTTAGATGGCATGGAGATCGCCAGCTTAAAAATGCTGCATCGAGAAGATGAAAAAACAACGCTGACTATTTCTGCTCTCCCCACCTTTGCTTCTTATTGGCTGATGCCGCGCTTGGCAAGGTTTCAGCAAGCACACCCGGAATTTCAAATTAAACTGCGCTCATTAGATGATGCAGCAAAGATTGATGCGGATAGCATCGATATCATTTTACACTATGGTGGCGATCATTGGCCTCGGGCGGTTTCTCATCGGCTTATTTCTGAAAAAGTGGTTGCTGTGTGCTCTCCCCGTCTTTTGACTCAGTTTGATCAAACAAAAAGATTGAATGATTGGCAATGCCATGATGTGACACAGTTTCCTTTGTTGCACTTGTCATCACGTATGAATGCGTGGCCTGATTGGCTGGTGGCAAAAGGGTTAGAAAGTGGTTCGTTTGCGGGTACGTCTTTTGCTCATTTCCATATGTTATTAGAAGCCACGAAAAATAATATGGGCATTGCTATTATGCCGACTATTTTGACCGAGCAAGCATTAGAGGCAGGAGAACTTGTTGCCCCTTTTGGCGAAGAAGTGAGAACCCCCAATGAGTATTTGTTATCCTATCCGGCGGACAAAGCGGATTTAGAACAAGTGGTTGCATTTCGGGATTGGCTATTAGCGAATATTGGCAGTGAATAAATAGAGAAGATTAATGGTTAGAATAGAAAGCAGAGCCTGTAACAAAATTACAGGTCTGTGATAGTATCGAAGCAAATAGACCGAAACATCATTATGACCAACTTACGGATGGATCACCATGAATAAGAAAACCACAGCACTCTTTATTCTTGACGGATGGGGCTACAGTGACACGTCAAAGTCCAATGCGATTGCCGTAGCCAATACGCCAAACTGGGATGCTCTATGGGAAAACCAAGCCCATTCCTTTATCAAAACATCGGGTCTTGCGGTTGGCTTGCCAGAAGGGCAAATGGGCAACTCAGAAGTGGGCCATATGAACCTTGGAGCGGGTCGTGTTGTGTACCAGAACTTCACCCGTATCGGTAAAGCCATTGAAGACGGTAGTTTTTTTGAAAATGACGTGCTGGTTGGCGCGGTTGATAAAGCTGTTAAAGCAGGTAAAGCGGTTCATATCATGGGATTGTTGTCGGATGGTGGGGTTCATAGTCACTACGAACAAATCATCGCCATGTGTGAATTAGCGGCAAAACGTGGTGCAAAAGCAGTGTATGTTCATGGCTTTACGGATGGACGGGATACGCCTCCACGCTCGGCCAAAACCCCCATTGCAACGTTAGAAGATAAGTTAAAAGCGTTAGGTGTTGGTAAGATCGCTACCTTAACGGGCCGTTATTTTGCAATGGATCGTGATAATCGCTGGGATCGAGTACAAACGGCTTATGACGCCATTGTTATGGGCAAAGGCCAGTTCCAAGCCAAGACGGCAGAAGATGCCATTCAAGCGGCGTATGATCGTGATGAAAACGACGAATTTGTGAAAGCCACCGTGATTGGTGAGCCTGTTTCCATGCAGGATGGTGATGCGGTTGTCTTTGCGAACTTTAGGCCAGACCGCGCTCGTCAGTTGACTCGTGCGTTTACAGATCCGAACTTTAGTGGCTTCAAGCGGGAAGCCCACCCTGATTATGCTGCCTTTGTTACCTTTACCGAGTTTGCTGCGGACATTGAAGCCGATGTGGCTTTCCCTCCCGTTGCGTTAAGCAATACCTTAGGGGAAGTGTTGTCCAAAGCGGGTAAAAAACAGCTGCGCATTGCGGAAACGGAAAAATACGCCCATGTAACTTTCTTCTTTAACGGCGGGGAAGAAGCCGTTTTTGAGGGAGAAGATCGTGAGCTGATTCCCTCTCCTAATGTGGCGACTTATGATTTGAAGCCAGAAATGAGTGCACCTGAGGTGACAGATAAATTGGTAGAAGTGATCAAAGCTGGCAAATATGACACGATCATTTGTAACTTTGCTAATGGCGATATGGTTGGGCACAGTGGTATTTTTGATGCAGCGGTGAAAGCGGTTGAAGCCGTGGATACCTGTCTCGGTCGTATTATGGAGGCATTGCAAGAGAATGGCGGCCAATGCTTGATTACGGCAGATCACGGTAATGTTGAGCAAATGTTGAGTGATGATGGTACTCAACCTTTGACGTCGCATACCACTGGGCCTGTGCCTTTGGTTTTGTTCGCACCAAATGGTGATCAACATCTAGGGCTGAAAGATGGGGCATTATCAGACATCGCCCCCACCTTGCTGGAGATGATGGGTATGGACAAGCCAGAAGAAATGAGTGGCACCAGTCTGCTCACACGTTCGTGAGGTAACCGATGGCAGTTTTTTGTCGTCATGTGTTGTGTTGGGTTCTCCTGTTGCTGTCCAGTGTGAGTTGGGCGGCAACAGCGTCAAACACACCACAAACACCAGAGCAAGCAAAGCAACAAATTGAAGCACTGAAGAAAGACCTACAAAAGCTCAATCGTTGGATGAAGGAAGTGAAATCCCAACGGTCTGATGTGGAAAATCAATTGGAGAGCAAAGAAAAAGCCATCCAACATTTGATGAAGCAAATTGATCAGTTAAAAGAGAGCTTAAAAAAGGGAGAAAAACAGCTCTCGAAGCTGAAAATTCAGCAGGGAGACCTGCAGCTCAGTATTCAACAGCAAAACTCACAAATAGCCGCCCAATTGAGGGCGGTTTATCGTTCTGGCAAGCAAGAAGCCATTAAGCTTTTGCTGAACGGTTCTGGTAAAGACGTGGATCGATTAGTTCAGTACAACCGTTATGTATCCGATGCCCGTCAATCCCTTATTAATGGTTACGCCAGCCAAGTGAATGATCTCAACTTGGTGGAAAAAAGTATCCGCAGCCAACGTGCACAGCAAGCGCAAGAACAGGCCTCTTTGCTCGCTCAACGTGACAAGTTAAATAAAGAAAAACAAAGCCGTCGTGAGCTATTAGCGAAGCTTGACCAAGATTTAAAAAAGGGCAATCAGCGCTCCGAACAGCTAAAAAAGAATCAGCAGCAATTAGAAAGTGTCTTGAAACAGCTTGAAGAAGCGTTGGCCGATATAAAATTACCAGATCAGGATGTGCCTTTTTCATCACAAAAAGGTAAGTTAGTACCACCACTTAGACCCTTGGTTGAACTGCCCTCGGATGGCAGTATCAATTTAGGTGGGGTGACGTTAAAAGGTAAAGAAGGTGAGCCAGTTCATGCCATTTTCAATGGACGTGTGGTGTTTGCCGACTGGTTAAGAGGGTTTGGCTTTTTACTTATTATCGACCATGGCAATGGCTATATGTCTTTGTATGGTTACAACCAAAGTTTGCTTAAAGAAGTCGGTGAGTGGGTCAATGCGAATGATGTGATTGCCACCGTTGGTAGCTCGGGTGGTCGTTCTGAACCCGCATTGTTTTTTGCTATTCGTCATGATGGTACGCCGCTTAAGCCACTCGCGTGGCTAAGACGGCGTTAGTGGAGGGCGGCTCGTCCCTAATATGAGTCACCAAAGATAACAACAGGAAAAAGTATGATGAAGTTCTTAAGTCGTGGAGTGGTGTGTTTATTGGTGGCGTTTTCTATGCAGCCAAGTTTCGCAGCGGATACCTCTAGTGCCAAGAAGGCGGTTGCAGTCAACGATAAAGGAGTGGAGAACTCGACATTACCGTTGTCGCAAATACAAGCATTTGTGGAGACCTTTGAAACGATCCGTGACAACTATGTACACCCCATGTCGGATCAACAAATTCTCAATAAAGCACTCAAAGGCATGGTAGCTGGCTTGGATCCCCATTCTGAGTATTTGACGAAAGAGGAAGTGAAAGATTTTGATCAGCTGACGACAGGGGAATACGCTGGAGTCGGAGTTGAAGTGGAATTGAAGGACAATAAGCTAGTGATTGTCTCTCCCATTGATGGGTCTCCCGCTGCAAAAGCAGGCATCTTACCCGGTGATGTGATTGTGAAGGTAGGCAATACAGTGGTTACCGACATGAGCTTTGAGGATGTCATGAATTTGATGCGTGGTGACGCAGGCACGACATTGTCTCTTGATATAGAGCGCCATGGTGAGATCAAACATTTTAGCCTTGAACGCCAGATGATTGCCGATAATAGTGTATCAACAAAATGGCTAGGGGATAACATTGCCTACTTCCGCATCAGCCAGTTTCAGGGGGATACGGCTCAAGAGTTTTATCATGCGATTAATAAGCTGAAAAAGCAAAAGCCGATTAAGGGAGTTGTGTTGGATCTTAGAAACAACCCAGGTGGGGTGTTACAAGCCGCAGTGGGCGTTGTTGATGCCTTTATCAATAAAGGTATGATTGTCTACACCAAAGGCCGAGATGACGCGTCGAACAGTCAATTTAGAGCAACAACGAAAAACACCCTGTTGCCTAATGTGCCTTTAGTCGTGCTTGTCAACCAAGGGTCGGCATCCGCCTCCGAGATTGTTTCAGGTGCTTTGCAAGATCATCATCGCGGTTTGATCCTAGGAACGAATACCTTTGGTAAAGGCTCTGTGCAAACGGTGATTCCTTTATCGAATGGCGCTGCTGTCAAGTTGACGACCGCCCTGTATTACACACCTAATGGACGATCTATCCAAGCGCAGGGCATTACCCCTGACCTTGTTGTTCCGCAAGCTACTCTAAGCTTGACCAAAGAGCCTTTCATCGTCAAAGAGTCTGAATTAAGTGGACATTTAAGTAATGGAACAGGTGGAGCGGATCGCTTTGACACGCAAGGGGTTAAGTTAAGTGAGTTAGCGAAAAAAGATTTTCAGTTGTTTCAAGCGGTGACAATTTTGAAAACACTGCCTAAGTTTGATCACCGTTCTTGAGAGAGTTTATTGTGAAAGTTGTTCCGATCAAGCGAATGATGCGTTTGTTTGTCTCGCTCTATATGGGCTTGACTGCCTGTGCGTTGTTTGCTCATGAAAGTCATCCTGTACCTTATCATGCTCAGGTTTCGACGGAGTCAGTGAGTTTTCCTGTCTTAACCTCTTGGTTAGCGTCGCTGACAGCTCCGTTGAAAAGTGCAATGGAGCCATCAGGGAAAGATCAATCAGAGTTTATAATGTTTGATGCTTTGAACCCTGAGCAGCAAGATGATGATCGTCCGTTGATGCTGCAAACCATTGATGATCGTGTGGTCGAAGGACAAAAGCCTGAATCATCCACGTTATCTCGTGATTCGTCTTTTCTTGGTCGAAAAGTGAGAATTGCGATTTTGATTGATGACCTTGGTTATAATCGCAGAGGAATGTTAGGGGCTTTACAGTTACCTAAAGAAGTGGCGTTAGCCATTCTACCAATGACGCCGTTTGCTCATCAAACGGCAGTGCGTTCCAAAGAGCAAGGACGACTCACCATGCTGCATGCGCCGATGGAAAATGAAAGGGAGTTGAAGTTAGGGCCTGGCGGATTGTATGCGCGAATGTCGGAAACGGAGCTAAAAACTGCGTTGACGAAAGATATCGACAGCCTGCCTGGTATTCAAGGGGTGAACAATCACATGGGAAGTTTGCTGACTGCCGACCAGCAGTCGATGGATTGGGTGATGCAGACTTTGAAACAGCACCATTTGTTTTTTATAGACAGTTTAACGTCTTCTCATAGTGTGGCGGGGGAAACAGCGAAGAGATATGGTCTGAAAACCACCACGCGGGATGTTTTTTTGGATAACATTCGCACGGAAAAAGCCATAGATCGTCAGTTTTCTCGGTTGATTAAGCTAGCAAAACATCGTGGTCAAGCCATGGCAATTGGCCATCCTTATCCAGAAACTTTGTCTTATTTGAAGAAGCGTTTAACGCAACTCAATAAGGATGATGTTGTTCTGGTGCCTCTATCGCAGATACTCAGCTATCACACTCCTTCTCTATAGGTGGCTCACCTAGATCACTTATTGAGGCTGCTCTGGATCTAGAGCTGCCTCAAAAGTGTGTTTTTCTATTGAGCTCTTCTATGGAGTGTTAAGGCGTTGGTTCGTGATGTTGCAAAGAGGCTGGCTCACTATTTTGCTAAAAAAGACAGTTTCCAGAGTTTTTTGATAGAAAAGCGGAGTTTTTTGACAAACTTTTCTGCGCTTTTTGTCTATATTTAAGAGATGACAATGTCTTGACACAAATAACCTGTGAAGTCTTGTTATTTTGCCTTTCCTTACATCGATTATTGCCTTTTTTCGGTGCGACGCTTTCTATTGTTTGAAATATAATCCTTAAAATCTCTTAATCTATGGTGTTTTGTGCTTTCTTGTCGGCCAAATTCCCTATTTTATTTCATAGATTTGTCTTTTTTATATTGACCAATTTTTGTGCACGGATTAATCTTGTGTGTGAAAAGTGTGCACATTTTTTATAAAAAAAATAAATAGTTCCATTTTTACCATCATTTCTTTGGTTTTAATTTTCTGGAACGCTTCTTGCTATTTAATAAAAACGATAAACAAAAAAGTGGGAGCTCTGAACATGTCAAATGCGGTTTTAAGAAAAACGTTACTTTCTATTGCGGTAGCTGGTGCCGCAACCTTAGCGCAAGCCGATGTGAATATCGGTGTGGCGGGTCCATTTACCGGTGCCAATGCGGCGTTTGGTAAGCAGCTATGGGAAGGTGCCAAAAAAGCAGCGGAAGACATTAATGCCGCAGGCGGTATTGATGGTGAAAAGATTAACTTGATTAAAGCAGACGATGCTTGTGAACCAAAACAAGCCTTGTCTGTTGCAAACCGATTAGTGGACTCTGACAATGTCGTAGCGGTGGTCGGTCACTTCTGTTCCTCTTCTAGTATTCCTGCATCAAACGTTTACGCTGACGCTGGCGTGTTGATGGTTAACCCTGCTTCTACTAGTCCTATCTTGACTGATCGAGGACTGCCAAATGTATTCCGTGTTTGTGGCCGTGATGATCAGCAAGGTGATGTTGCCGCAACCTATATCGTGGATACATTAAAAGCCAAACGTGTTGCTATCATTAATGATAAAACCACTTATGGTAAAGGCTTGGCTGATGCCATGAAAAAAACCCTGAATGGTTATGGTGTTAAAGAAGTGATGTATGAAGGTTTGACTCGTGGTGAGAAAGACTTCAATGCCTTGGTGACTAAAATTCGTTCAGTAAACGCCGACTTGGTTTACTTTGGTGGCCTGCATTCTGAAGCGGGTCCATTGGTTCGTCAGCTTCGTGATCAAGGTTCAAAAGCCATCTTCATGTCTGGTGACGGTATCGTATCCGACGAGTTTGTGACGGTGGCGGGTGGTGCGAAATACGTCAATGGCGTCTACATGACCTTTGGTGCTAACCCAACTAGCTATCCAGCAGGTAAAGCCGTTGTTAAAGAATTCCGTGATAGTGGTTATGAGCCAGAAGGCTACACGCTTTACGCCTACACTGCGATGCAAGTAGTGGCAGACGCGCTAGGTCATGAGAAGCTTGACCCAGTCAAAGCAGCGCAGTGGTTACACTCTGACTCAGTAAATACTGTTATGGGTAAGAAAACCTTTGATAAAAAAGGTGACCTAACCGTATCCGACTACGTCATGTATAAGTGGGATGATAAAGGTAAATACCATCAACTTGACTAATTGCCCCTAATTAGTTTGTTCACTTGCTCATTGGTATATAGATACCAATGAGCCTGTTTTTAGTTTTATTCCCCCCATGAGGTTTTGCGATGGATATCGTTCTCCAGCAGTTGGTTAATGGGCTAACTCTCGGTTCTGTTTATGGACTTATTGCAATCGGTTACACAATGGTATACGGCATTATTGGGATGATTAACTTCGCCCATGGCGATGTTTACATGGTCTCGGCTTATCTCACCGCCATTGCGATTGCGTTACTGACTTTTTTTGGTGTGCAATCTTTTCCTTTCATACTGATTGGCACGTTGATTTTTACGATTATTGTCACAGGTGCGTATGGTTGGGTGATCGAGCGGGTGGCATATCGTCCACTGCGAAATTCAAGCCGTCTTTCTGTTCTGATTTCTGCGATTGGGATGTCGTTAATTCTGCAAAACTATGTGCAGCTGAGCCAGGGTCCTAATCAACAGGGTGTACCAACGTTATTGTCTGGAGCCATTCGTTTTCATGTGGGAGATGGTTTTGTACAAATTACTTATCTGAAAATATTGATTTTGTTAATCGCCTTTGCCGGCATGGGGGTTTTGACTTACATCATTCAAAAAACCAAGTTGGGGCGTATGTGTCGTGCGACGCAACAAGATAGGAAAATGGCGTCAATTTTGGGGATTGATACTGACAAAGTGATCTCTTCCGTGTTCGTCATTGGTTCTTCTATGGCTGCCTTAGCCGGTGTTTTGGTGACCTTGGATTATGGTTCGTTTGATTTCTATATCGGCTTTATTATGGGGATTAAAGCCTTTACTGCTGCGGTGCTTGGCGGTATTGGATCATTACCTGGTGCTATGCTTGGCGGCATAATTCTTGGATTGTCCGAATCCTTATTTGCAGGCTTAATCAGTTCTGACTATAAGGATGTGTTTTCTTTCTCTCTACTTGTGCTTATTTTGATTATTCGCCCAAGTGGTCTTCTAGGTAAACCCGCCGTGGAGAAAGTGTAAATGACTCAGACTGATATTAGTTACAAAAAGAGTGGGACTGATGCCATTATCGCTGCGTTGATGGCACTAGTGGTTTTCGGACCCATCATGGGGATTGTTCTCAATGGTTACCAATTTAAGCTGAGCTTTGATCGAGTATTCGTGATTGTTGCGATTGTGTTTGTTGGGCGTTTTTTGATGTCGACTTTCTTTCAAACACATCGAGGTAAGATGATGGCATTTCGTTATGCCAATAATGACGATGGTGTGACTGTCTTACCCCCAAATCATAAATCTAAAATGGTTTGGATTATTCCACTAGTTATGGTCATTGGTCTTTTAGTGCCCTTCATTGCTTCCAAGTATGTGCTCACGATTGTTATTTTAGGTTTGATTTATGTCTTATTGGGGCTGGGCCTTAATATCGTTGTGGGGCTGGCTGGCTTATTGGATTTAGGTTTCGTGGGTTTCTATGCCATTGGCGCCTATGGTTTAGCACTAGGGTATAATCATCTTGGCTTGGGATTTTGGTCCATGTTGCCAATTGCGGCGATTTTAGCCGCGTGTGCAGGGGCAATTTTGGGTTTCCCTGTGCTTCGAATGCACGGTGATTATCTTGCTATCGTCACGCTTGGTTTCGGTGAGATTATTCGTTTGGTGCTCACCAACTGGCAGTCATTTACCCATGGGCCAAATGGTATCACAGCTCCTGCGCCGACTTTATTTGGCTTAGAGTTTAAGCGGCGTTCTGCCCATGGCGAAACCTTTCATGAGTACTTTAATGTACCTTATGATTCTGCTCATAAGTACATGTTTGTCTATTTGGTCTTGTTTATCGTTGTATGGGCGGTGCTGTTTATTAAACATCGTTTGGTGAAAATGCCTATTGGCCGAGCTTGGGAAGCCTTGCGTGAAGATGAGATTGCTTGTCGCTCGCTCGGCCTTAATCATGTATTGGTTAAGTTATCTGCATTCATGATGGGAGCTGCCACGGCAGGTATTGCAGGAGTGTTCTTTGCGACCTATCAAGGCTTTATTAACCCCACTTCATTTACCTTTTTCGAATCTGCTTTGATTCTTGCCATTGTCGTTCTTGGCGGGATGGGGTCAACGGTGGGTGTGGTGATTGCCGCCTTCTGTTTGACGGTATTGCCTGAGTTGTTAAGAGAAGTAGCGCAATATCGTATTTTGTTATTCGGAATTTTGATGGTCGTTATGATGATCTGGAAACCTCGTGGTCTTGTTCGTATCACTCGACGTGGTTTTGCTCGGAAAGAAGGAGTGGTGAAATGAGCCAAGAGAACATCTTAAAAGTAGAAAACTTGGTCATGCACTTTGGTGGTATCAAAGCCCTTAATGATGTGACGTTTAATATAAAACGTGGTTCGGTGTCGGCTTTAATTGGCCCAAATGGCGCGGGGAAAACAACGGTGTTCAATTGTCTGACTGGCTTTTATAAGGCAACAGGTGGAAACATTATGTTGTCAGCGAATGGCAAAGACACCAGTGTTATTAAAGTGTTGGGTGAGCCATTTAAGGCGACTGACTTTATTTCCCCTGTCGCTTTTTTAAAGCGTTTGAAATACAAAATGTTTGGTGGGTCGCATCTGGTAAACCGTGCTGGTTTGTCTCGTACGTTTCAAAATATACGTCTGTTTAAAGAAATGTCTGTGGTTGAGAACTTATTAGTTGCTCAACATATGCGAGTGAACCGTAATTTGCTAGCAGGCATTTTAAACACACCTTCGTATCAACAATCTGAAGAAGAAGCCCTTGAACGTGCTTTCTATTGGTTGGGCGTGGTGGATTTGACAGAGTTTGCTAACCGCTTGGCGGGTGAATTGTCTTATGGGCAGCAGCGCCGTTTAGAAATTGCGCGTGCGATGTGTACCAATCCAGAAATTATTTGCTTGGATGAGCCCGCAGCGGGGTTGAACCCTTCAGAAACAGAGGCGTTGACCAAAATGATACGCGTGCTGCGCAATCAGCATAATACGACAGTGTTACTGATTGAGCATGATATGGGTATGGTCATGGATATCTCGGATTATATTGTGGTACTGGATCATGGTGAAGTGATTGCTAAAGGGAATCCAGATGAGATTAAGAATAATCCTAAAGTCATTGCGGCGTATCTTGGCGCAGAAGAAGGTGAGGAGGTGACCCTATGACAACCTTGATGGAGTTTAAAGAGGTAGATGTCCATTACGGTCCAATCCAAGCATTAAAGAAAGTTTCGCTCACGGTGACGGAAGGAGAAATTGTCACCTTAATTGGTGCCAACGGAGCAGGTAAGTCAACTTTATTGATGTCTATTTTCGGCCAACCTCGCATCTCATCAGGCGAAATTATTTATCGTGGTGAAGATATCTCGCAGAAAAGCGCGCACTATGTGGCGTCTCATGGGTTGGCTCAGTCTCCGGAAGGGCGTCGCATTTTTCCTGGCATGTCGGTAGAAGAGAACTTGTTAATGGGGACGATTCCCATTGGCATGGAACACGCGGAAAAAGATATGCAGCATATGTTTGAGCTGTTTCCTCGACTGAAAGAACGCCGCAACCAGCGGGCGTCAACCATGTCGGGCGGTGAGCAGCAAATGCTGGCCATTGCTCGTGCTCTGATGAGCCGCCCTAAGCTGCTATTATTAGACGAACCAAGTTTGGGGCTCGCGCCGATTATTGTTAAGCAAATTTTTAAAATTTTGGAAGATGTTGCCAGCACTGGGATGACTATCTTTCTTGTTGAGCAAAATGCGAACCATGCTTTAAAACTCGCTGATCGTGGTTATGTGATGGTAAATGGAGAAATTCGTTTAACTGGAACAGGACAAGAGTTGCTAGTAAACCCAGAAGTACGTGATGCCTACTTAGGCGGCCATTGATCCATTGTGTAAGGGTCTAACGTTGGTTATCAACAAAACAGTGGGCGTATTGTATTCAGTCCACTGTTTTTTTTTGCCTATTTTTGTTAGTTGTGTACAAAACAGGCGTTACTCACAGACTTGTACCCTATTTATCAATAAATAGGACCTTTTTATCTCAGGCGCGAAACAGTTTGCCTGTTAATATGTCTTTTACTTGTGAGGGCTGAGTGGCATTACCAAGTGGGGCATCATAAATGGCATCAATTCGATTGCCGAAATAATTGTCCACTTCGATGGCGCTCATGGCGGGCTCAAGACCTGCGGGATTAGCGGATGTTGAGACAATCACGCCATTAAAGGCTTCACAAAGAGTCTGTACTGGTTGATGTCGGCAAAGACGAATGGCCACACTTTGGTGCTCGCCTCTCACAAACGCAGGAGCAATGCTGGTGTCTGGCACAACCCAAGATGTTGGAATTTCCGTTTGGCTGATGAGACGCTCTGCTGCTTTTTGTTCTAGGGTATCAGCCCATGGCTTTAAGTGATTGGCGTGCCCACCCACTAGGATCAGTCCTTTTTCCATGGGTCTGGATTTGAGGGTTAAAATCCGCTTGACGGCTTGTTCATTAAATGGGTCGCAGCCGAGTCCCCACACCCCCTCGGTTGGGTAGGCAATGACGCCACCTTGACGCATGATTAAGGCTAAATCTTTTGGTGATGAAATTAATAACATGGGGCAATCACTTATTTTCAATAAGAGTGGTACAAAGGTGGTGATTCTAGCGGGATTTGATAACTCAAACCAGTAGCGGGCCCATAGCAATGAGTCCGCCATGCGATGTTGTATTGTTAAGTGCGTTAAAATTGTGCTTGAGAGCTCTTATTTTAATGCATTGATCTTGTGCTTGATCTCTGAAATTTTGTTTTGCATGACTTTTTCTAAGTGCTCAAGCTCGTTAATCAGTTCTTCTCTGGTGATTTTCTCTTCTTTTTGCTTGCCGACAATTTGTTCTAGCTCTTCCATGGCTCTTACGACGATCAGAGAGGGTTCTTGAACTTGTCGATAGGTTTGTTGGCCGCCATCGGCTAAAACCGTTTTGGTAGAACGGCCAAATTTGAATTTTTTACTTTTTGGTAATAAAGAGCCTTTTTCTCGACGATAATAGACTTTTAGCACATCTTGGCTATTCTCGTAGCGCAAAGTAAATTTCTCAATATTCTCCGTACTGCTAATGCCCATGGATTTGAGTGTTGGGTAGCTGTTGCTCATGATAGATTCCTTGTGTATGTTTCTTGCTTAACTCAATTAGTATGGGATTGTTTAAGGAAAAGCAAGGTCTAGTCGTGAGAAAATTGAGCTGACGCAAGGGAGTTTTAGGTTCCCTTGCGTTTTGTGATGCCTCTTGCGATGACTAAGGTGGACAAGGTGGCTGCCATTGTTGATGAGAGTGTTGTCTTTTAGTCGTCTTGTTCCGAGTGATCAATGCCCAGTTCTTTGATTTTTCGAGTGAGAGTATTACGTCCCCAGCCTAGTAATAACGAAGCGTCACGACGACGACCGGCAGTATGCGCTAGGGCGGTTTCGATCATAATGCGTTCGAATTTTGGTACGATGTCATCTAAAATGCCTTTTTGGCCACTTGCTAAGGCACTGTCGACAAAGTTTTTCAGGGCGTCTTCCCAAGAGCCAAAAGGTTGTTCGCTGGGGACTGCAGCCAATAGTTCAGGTGGTAAGTCTTCAACCAGTACTTCTCTACCTGATGCCATGACAATGATCCAGCGGCAGGTATTTTCTAGTTGGCGAACATTACCAGGCCATTCTAAGCGAGTCAGATAGTTCTCTGTTTCTTTGGAGAGAAACTTGGGTTCGACAGACAGTTCTTCCGCTGCTCGACTTAAGAAGTGACGGGCCAGTTTCGGTATGTCCTCACGACGTTCTGCTAATTTGGGTAAGTGAACGCGAATAACATTAAGGCGATGAAATAAATCCTCTCGGAATGAGCCTTTTGTGACCAAACCCTCAAGGTTTTGGTGTGTCGCAGCAATGATTCGTACATCTACTTTGACTGGCGTATGACCACCGACACGATAGAACTCGCCGTCAGCTAACACACGTAACAAACGGGTTTGTGTTTCAGCGGGCATGTCACCAATTTCATCTAAGAAAAGGGTGCCACCATTGGCCTGCTCGAAGCGCCCACGTCGTTGGGTGTTGGCCCCCGTAAAGGCACCTTTTTCATGACCGAATAATTCGGACTCGATTAAATCATGAGGAATGGCTGCCATGTTCAGGGCAATAAAAGGATTAGCAGCACGTGGGCTATGACGATGCAAGGCTTGAGCGACCAATTCTTTACCTGTACCAGACTCCCCATTAATCAATACCGTGATATTGGAGTTTGCTAGACGACCTATGGCGCGGAAGACTTCCTGCATGGCGGGCGCTTCACCGATAATCTCTTTATCAACTTGCGCTTCAATTTCAGCGACTTCTGCTTCATCTAAGTTGGGCATGGACTTACGATGGTGCAAGATGGCGCGCTTAACGAGACTAACCGCTTCTTCTACGTCGAAAGGTTTGGGCAGATACTCAAAGGCGCCACCTTGATAAGACGCCACAGCACTTTCTAAATCTGAATGGGCTGTCATGATGATAACAGGTAAGTAGGGATGCTCTCTTTGTAACTTTTCAAGCAGTGCTAGTCCATCCATACCAGGCATTCGAATATCACTGATGATGGCACTAGGCTGCTCTTGATTGAGCATTTTGACAAGGTTGTCGGCGGAGTCGAAAAGCTGACATTGGATGCCTTCTTGTTCAAGTGTCTTTTCTAAGACCCAGCGTATGGATCTGTCATCGTCGACAATCCATACCGTCTCTTGTTGTGTCATGGGTTCTCCTCCTTATCTTGAGATGCTGTCTCGATAGGTATCAGGACATTAAATTCTGTTCTTTGTGGATGGCTGTTGCATTCGATAATGCCGTTATGTTGATGAACGACCGACTGGGAAATCGAAAGCCCGAGACCCGTTCCGTCAGCACGCCCACTCACCATGGGATAAAAAAGTGTTTTCATAATGTGTTCGGGAATACCTGGGCCATTATCAATAATGCTTACTTTACAGACGAGGCGATGACGCTTGGCTCCGATCGTAAATTGACGAAGGGCGCGAGTGACTATCTTAATTTCTTTATGTTGGTTTTCTTCTTGCTCTAAAAGAACTTGCATGGCGTTACGAGTGACATTGAGCATGGCTTGAATCAATTGGGATTCATCACCAATGATATCGGGAATACTCGGGTCATAGTCACGAATCAACTCAATCTGACCATCTGCTTCCACCAAGATAAGTTGTTTAATTCGCTCCAATACTCGGTGAATATTCAATGGTGCTTTTTGGGGCAGCTGACGTGGTCCGAGCAAACGATCCACTAAGTCCCTAAGCCTATCAGATTCTTCAATAATGACTTGCGTATAGTCTTTTAGCGCTTCATCGGTAAAGGCTCGACTGATCAATTGTGCTGCTCCACGAATACCACCGAGTGGGTTTTTTATCTCGTGGGCTAAGCCACGCACTAATTCTTTACTTGATTGGTGGTTCGCAATCAGCTCGTCTTCTTGGGAGATGCGCTTCATGCGATCCCGAGGGTAAAACTCAATCAGTAGACTGTCCGTAGTATTCATGGTGCCGGTAATTGGCGTCACTGTGTAATCACAGAACAATTTTTTTCCATTAGCGCGTTCGACTTCGGCATCCCGCTTTGTGAAAGGATGGCCTGACTCGATGGCGGCATACAAAGAAGCAATGCTTTCTTCGTTTTCACGAAAAGCTGCTCCGATATCTTGGCCGTAAATACGTCGGCGACTAACTGCCAACAGCATTTCGGCTGCCGGATTTAAATATTCAATCCCGAGCTCGCGGTTAACTTGAACCACGGCGGTCGATAAGTGGTCTATTAATAAGCTATACACTTGGGTGCCTCTCTATTGAATCTTATTATGTGCAAAATACGAACCAACATTGGGCAAATCAATAAGGCCTGTTTATACGGGGTTTGCTGGATAGAGTCTATCTAATTGCACTGTTTTGGTGCTATTAAGGTTGTTTGATTTATTTTAGCGCAAAAAAAAGCCCCGATATAAGGCGAGGCTTTTTACTAAAAATACTGACTTTTTATTGGCTACAATGCTTATACGCTGTAGTAAAGTTCGAACTCAACTGGGTGCGTAGTCATTGATACACGAAGCGCTTCTTGTTTCTTAAGGTCGATATAGGCATCGATCATGTCGTCAGAGAATACGCCACCTTGAGTTAGGAACTCGCGGTCTTCGTCTAGATTGCGTAGAGCTTCTTCTAGGCTGCTACAAACTTGTGGGATCGCCAAAGCTTCTTCTGCTGGAAGGTCATACAAGTCTTTATCGGCAGCATCGCCAGGGTGAATTTTGTTTTTCACACCGTCAAGGCCTGCCATCAACATAGCTGCGAAGGCTAGGTATGGGTTAGCGGTTGGATCAGGGAAGCGAGCTTCGATACGCTTACCTTTAGGGCTAGCAACGTATGGAATACGGATAGAAGCAGAACGGTTACGAGCTGAGTAAGCTAGCATAACTGGGGCTTCGAAGCCTGGAACAAGACGCTTGTAAGAGTTAGTAGAGGCGTTAGTAAACGCATTCAAGGCTTTAGCGTGCTTGATGATACCGCCGATGTAGTAAAGAGCAGTTTCAGAAAGGCCAGCGTATTGGTCACCTGCGAATTGGTTAACGCCATCTTTCCAGAAAGATTGGTGAACGTGCATACCAGAACCGTTATCGCCAACGATTGGTTTAGGCATGAAAGTCGCTGTTTTGCCGTATGCGTGAGCAACGTTATGTACGCAGTACTTAAGGATTTGTACTTCGTCTGCTTTTTTAACCATGGTGTTGAATTTAACACCGATTTCGTTTTGACCAGCCGTCGCTACTTCGTGGTGGTGAACCTCAATAGCTAGGCCCATGGATTCCATTGCGCCACACATTGCACCACGTAGGTCATGGTGAGAATCAACAGGTGGAACAGGGAAGTAGCCGCCTTTCACTGTAGGGCGGTGACCCATGTTGCCGCCTTCGAATTTCTTGTTAGATGCCCAAGCGGCTTCTTCTGCATTGATTTCTACAGAACAACCAGACATGTCTGCTTTCCAGCGAACATCATCAAATACAAAGAACTCTGGCTCTGGACCAAAGAAAGCAGTATCGCCAAGGCCAGTAGATTTTAGAAACTCTTCGGCGCGTAGTGCAACAGAACGAGGGTCACGGTCATAACCTTGCATTGTAGAAGGTTCGATAATGTTACAGCGAACAATGACAGTTGCTTCTTCTGTAAAAGGATCAATTAGGGCTGTATCGTCTTGTGGCATCATGATCATGTCTGATTCGTTGATGCCTTTCCAGCCTGCAATGGATGAACCATCAAACATTTGACCGTTTTCAAAAAACTCTTCGTCGACAGAAGATGCTGGAATAGACACATGCTGCTCTTTACCGCGGAAGTCAGTAAAGCGAAGGTCAACCCACTTCGCGTCGTGCTCAGCAATCAAAGCAAGGGTCTTGTTTGACATAGTTGTTCTCCAATTTTAATTTAAACAAAAAGTATTCGACTTTGTGAAAAAGCGTGCCAGCCGTAAGCACAATGTCCCAATATAAAGCATAACTTATGCCAGAATGTTGGGCATTATAAAAAAACCTTTTAAAACATTGCCTTAAAAAAAAACTCATAAAAAACGCACACTTCTGTGGCCAGCTAAAAGACAATACAATAAATAAATGAACCAATAAAGGGCAATAAAACCTGCGTATGCTTTATATTGGTGCAAAAATGTCGGTTTTCGTTCTCGTCTTCTTTTATTATACTGTGCGCCTTTTTTAACCATCTGGTATGCGTTGCAATTCCTATGAAATTTATTGTTAAGTTCTTCCCTGAAATCACTATCAAAAGTCGTCCAGTGAGAAAGGCGTTTGTAAAGCAACTTCGTCATAATATGAGGTTGGTTCTTAAAAAGCATGATGCTGATGTTGTTGTGGCGGGTAATTGGGATTTCATCGAGGTGCTTTCTGAAAAGGATGAGCTACGTGAGGATTTCACCACAGCTCTGTCTAATATTGCTGGTATCGCGCATTTTCAGTTTGTTCGTGAGTTTTCATTTACAGATCTAGATGACATTGTGGAAGAAGCCATGGTGTCTTATGGCGAAATGTTAAAAGATGCTGTTTTTGCTGTTCGAGTCAAACGAGTTGGTCACCATGATTTTACTTCGGTCGAGGCTGAGCGTTACATTGGCGGCTGTTTAAAAGCGCGTAGCGGCGCCTTAGCGGTGCGTTTGAAAAACCCTGAAGTACTGGTGCCTATCGATATTCGTGATCAGCGCGTGTGGATAATTGAACAGCGTGTAGAGGGCTTGGGTGGATACCCATTGGGTTCCCAGGACTCAGTATTGTCTCTTATGTCTGGGGGATATGATTCCACTGTCAGTTCTTTTATGACAATGAGTCGAGGTCTAAAAACGCACTTTTGCTTTTTCAACCTAGGTGGCGATGCCCACGAAATTGGTGTGAAACAAGTCTCTAACTTTATTTGGGAGAAGTACGGCTCCGGTCTTAATGTTAAATTTGTAACGGTACCTTTTGAAGTAGTGGTGGGGGAGATACTGACCAAGGTTGATAATGCTGAAATGGGGGTTATCCTCAAGCGTATGATGCTAAGAGCGGCTTCTAAGGTAATGGAAGGTGTAGGGGCGAAAGCGCTGGTAACCGGCGAGAGTGTCGCGCAAGTCTCTAGTCAAACATTAATAAATTTGAAAGTCATCGATCAAGTGACAGACGAATTGGTGCTTCGTCCGCTGATTACCACTAATAAACAGGCTATTATCGATAAAGCCATTGAGATTGGCACCGCGCCTTTTGCGGCCAGTATGCCAGAATTCTGTGGTGTGATTTCCGTCAACCCGACTACTCGTGCCCGTATGCACCGAGTAGAACGCGAAGAAAGTAAATTTGATTTTGCGGTGCTGGAAAAAGCGGTGGAAGAGGCTCAAGTTATGTCTATCCAAAATGTAATGGATGATGTAGCAAAACAATATCAAGGCGAGGTTCCAGTCGTCCGTATGCCTGTCGGCGATGAAGTAATAGTGGATATTCGTCATCCGGATGAAGCGGCGAAGCGTCCTTTGAAAGTCAGTGGTCGTCCGGTTAAAGTGATTCCTTTTTTTGCGTTAGAGTCTAGCTGGCATGATTTAGACCAAGAGACAATGCACCTGTTATATTGTGGTAAAGGTGTCATGAGTCGTATCCATGCGTCTTATTTGTTGGGTAAAGGTCGAACTAACGTAGGTATTTATTTGCCTTAACTCCCTCTTAATATGAGATTAGCCCAGCAATGGGCTGTCTAGTATTTATATCAATGAGCCTCCAATAGGTATTTTGTCCTGCTTATTTGATAAATTGCAGGGGCTGAATAAACAGTAATCACACTGACATAAAAGTGATGCAAAATGGTCACAATAGGTTTGAGATAGAATTAATTTTTATTTCACACGGATTGTGTCTTAGAAACGAGTATTTTATTGCGCGCAGATTGGCCTCGATTAATTATTGTGACTTTTTTTGTCTCTTTAATGGGATATTGATCAATATAAGGGTACAATTGCGCGAATTTTACCCCGCACCAAGATCCGACGCGCTTGAATAGCATAATAGCCCAAGCCAAGCGGCGGTGTATCTTCTTGCTTACGCTAAATGCAGAGAACTATAAATGTCTAATGATATCAGAAAGTTACGTAACGTAGCTATTATCGCCCACGTTGACCATGGTAAAACAACTTTGGTTGACCAACTTCTAAGTCAATCTGGTACGCTCGATCGTAAAGACCTTGGTTCAGAACGAATCATGGACTCCAATGATCAAGAGAAAGAACGTGGTATTACCATTTTGGCGAAAAATACGTCAATTATGTGGAACGATTACCGTATCAATATCGTAGATACACCTGGACACGCCGACTTCGGTGGTGAAGTAGAGCGTGTATTGTCGATGGTGGACTCTGTGTTGTTGTTGGTTGACGCGGTTGATGGTCCAATGCCACAAACCCGCTTCGTTACTTCAAAAGCGTTCGAACGTGGTCTTCGTCCAATTGTTGTTATTAACAAAATTGACCGTCCTGGTGCTCGTCCTGATTGGGTTATGGATCAAGTGTTTGATTTGTTCGACAGCCTTGGTGCAACTGAAGATCAACTAGATTTCCCTGTTATTTATGCGTCTGCTATCAATGGTATTTCTGGTAATGATCCAGAAAACATGGCAGAAGACATGACACCGCTTTACCAAATGATTGTGGACAGTGTGCCTGTGCCAGACGTTGACCCAGAAGGGATGTTCCAAATGCAGGTGTCTGCATTGGATTACGATTCCTACGTTGGCGTTATCGGTATCGGTCGTATCACACGCGGTAGTTTGTCTCCGAACCAACAAGTAGTGGTTAAGTCTGCTGATGGCAAAGAGCGTAAAGGTAAAGTCTTGAATGTTAAGGGGTATCACGGTCTAGCGCGTGTTGATACAGACAAAGCCGCTGCTGGTGATATCGTTTGTATTACAGGTATTGATGGACTAAGTATTTCTGACACATTATGTAACCCAGAGTGTGTTGAAGCTTTGCCTGCATTGACGGTAGATGAGCCAACCGTCAGCATGACCTTCATGGTGAACGATTCTCCGTTTGCTGGTAAAGAAGGTAAGTTTGTGACTTCTCGTAATATCAAAGACCGTTTGGATCAAGAGTTGATTCACAACGTGGCTTTGCGTGTTAGCCAAGGCGATGCGCCAGATAAGTTTATTGTCTCTGGTCGTGGTGAGCTTCATCTTTCTGTATTGATCGAAAATATGCGTCGTGAAGGCTTTGAGATGGGGGTTTCTCGTCCTGAAGTCGTTCAAAAGGAAGTGGATGGTAAAATTCACGAACCTTATGAGCAAGTAGTTATCGATGTGGAAGAACAACATCAAGGTTCGATCATGGAAGAGCTTGGCTTGCGTAAAGCTGAGTTAACTAACATGGAGCCAGATGGTAAAGGTCGTGTACGTCTTGAGTTTATGTCTCCTTCTCGTGGCTTGATTGGTTTCCGTGGCTTGTTCCTCACACTTACTTCTGGCTCAGGTATCATGACAAGTGTATTTGACCATTATGGTCCAGTAAAAGAAGGGGATGTTGGGGGACGCCAGAACGGTGTATTGATCAGTATGGTGACGGGTAAAACCGCTGCATTTGCTTTGTTTAACTTGCAAAGTCGTGGTCGCTTGTTCTTAGGACATGCAGTTGAAGTATATGAAGGTCAAGTTATTGGTCTTCATTCACGAGATAATGACTTAACTGTTAACCCAGTTAAAGGTAAGCAGTTAACGAACATGCGAGCCTCTGGTACAGATGAAGCTTTGACCTTGACGCCACCGATTCGTCATACCCTAGAGCAAGCGCTTGAGTTTATCGAAGACGACGAATTGGTAGAAGTAACGCCGGAAAGTATTCGTATTCGTAAGAAGTTGTTAACTGAAAACGAGCGTAAACGCGCTGGTCGTAAGTAAAAATAGCTTAAGCAAATAGCTCTAAAAGAGCTGTTGAAATAGAGCAGCAGCAAATGGGTTTATGCAAATAAATCTGTGAGCGAGCAGAAGCGCCTTCGGGCGCTCAGACTGCTGATAAAGTCCTCGCCATTCGGCGGGGATTTTTTATAATAACGGCATGCTTAAAGAACGCCCTCAAACCCAGTCTACTTTAGAGTTTGTTTCCATCGACGAGCTCGTCCCCAGTGATCACTTGCTTCGCAAGATTGATCGAATTATTGATTTTTCCTTTCTACATGATCTTGTGAAGGATTTTTATTGCGCGGATAACGGTCGTCCCGCTCTCGATCCTACTCTCATGTTTAAGTTGCTATTTATTGGCTACCTTTTTGGTATTCGTAGTGAACGTCAGTTGATTAGAGAGGTTCAAGTTAATGTCGCTTATCGTTGGTTCTTAGGTTTAGGCCTGACTGACAAAATTCCCGATGCTTCCACTTTGAGTGCAAACCGCACACGTCGTTTTAAGGAATCCGATATCTATCAAAAGATCTTTGATGAGATCGTACTCCAGGCTATAAAACACAAGTTAGTTGGCGGAAACACCTTTTATACGGACTCCACACACCTTAAAGCCAATGCGAACAAAAAGCATTTTGAAAAAGTAGTGGTTGAACAGTCCCGACAGGCGTATATGGATGAGCTCGATAAGGCCGTTGAGGAGGATCGACTCGTTCATGGAAAAAAGCCTTTACCACCTGAAAAAAACAAGGTGGAGAGTCGTGAAATCAAGCAGAGTACGACGGATCCAGAGAGTGGCTATATGGTACGAGATACTAAGCCCAAAGGGTTCTTCTACTTAGATCACCGAACGGTTGATGCACGTTGCAACATTATTACTGACGTACACGTCACCGCAGGCAATGTCCACGATGCTGTCCCTTATTTAGAGCGATTGGACCGAATCAAAGAACGCTTTAAGCTTTTCATCACATCGGTCGGAGTCGATGCGGGGTACTTTACCTCGGCAGTTTGTCATGGGTTAGAAGAACGACATATCTATGCCGTGATGGGCTATCGTCGTCCTAATCACAAGAAAGGCTTCTTCTATAAACGCGAATACAAGTACGACAGGGAACAAGATGTCTACTTCTGTCCGCAAGGTGAAAAACTCATTTACAAAACCACTTCTCGAGAAGGTTACCGTCACTACGACTCAGATAGCCTGATCTGCGCGAACTGCCCAGAAAAGCACCGCTGCACCACAAACAAAAAATCGGTCAAAACCATTACGCGTCATGTTTGGGAAGATAGCAAAGAACGCATCAATGCCCATCGGCTAACCCCATTAGGCAAAGTCATTTATGCCAGACGAAAGGAAACCGTGGAACGAAGTTTTGCCGACGCAAAAGAGCTGCATGGCTATCGATATGCACGATTTCGAGGAACAGATAAAGTAGCTTCTCAATGTCTATTAACGGCAGCCGCCCAAAATATGAAAAAGATAGCCTTAATGCTTAGCTAGAGGCTTTTATTTGTTCAAAAAAATGACGAAATCGATAGTCAGAGCCTTAATAAAAGGCCTCAAAGAGCTCTAAGTAACTAATGAGATATCTTGAGTCACTTAGGAAGGAATGTGAGCAAAAGACTCAGAAAAATAAAACCCCAGCAAAAAACTGGGGTTTATCAGTAACCTGAGCGCCTTCGGGCGCTTTTGTTTTTTGTTTGCCCAGCGAAGCTGGCAAACCCATCAGGTTGAAAGAAACCTGTCTCACCCCGACTGGGGGGAAGAGAATCCGAATCGCAAGGGCGTTGCTGGCCAACGGCAGGGTTTGAAGGAAGCGATAGGAAGTTAACAGTACACAACGCAAGTGAACCTGCTTCGGCAGTTTAGGTGGGTAAGCGTGCAAAATAGCGCAAAGTCCGATACTCAGTCAGACCTAGGCTGTGTTTGAGGGTGGCATTGTTAACAGGGGGTCAGTGCAGTAACTGGGGAAGCCTGGCATCGAATCCTGTCTTGAACTGGAAGCGTGCGTTCGAGGTGTGAGCTAAGGCGTGTGTTGGTGTGAGGTGGCAGATGAACCCGTAGTAGTGAGTAAGGCTAGGCCTGAGAAAGCCAGTAATGGTGTGGAGGATAAAACCAAGCCGACTATCAGCAATATGTCTGATAGGGTTAATTTTAGCCAAAAGCTTTAATTGATTGCGAAGGGGGAAGTAAAGGTTAAGTCTGTGATGAGCAGATGTTTTTTTTTAGTGGTACACGAACTGATGAATCATTGGGGTCTTCCTGCGTGGTGATCTGTGGAAGCAGAAAACTGGAGTTGGAAACCGTACGAGGGAGTAGATCTGATACCGTTTAGTAAATTGCCATTGAGCTAGAAGGCTAAACCTCAGAACGAAATAGACCGACATGAACAAGAAACATTTAGCCCCCACGCAGCGCACAACCCAAGAGAAGAAGCGTCGAGTTTATTACAGCGTGTATGGTCACTTGCTGAGCAAGGAGAGACTGTACAAAGGCTTCAAAAAGGTGTGGAAAGCAAAAGGCGCGGCAGGCATAGATAAGCAGAGCCTGAGTGACTTCGCCTCGAAGTTGAGTGATGAACTGGATCAACTTCTTCTTGAACTGAAAACCAAGCAATATCACCCCCAACCAGTCAGACGGGTAGAGATCCCCAAAGCGGACGGAGGAGTGCGATTGCTAGGGATCCCGACGGTTCGGGATCGAGTCGTTCAACAAACCCTAACCGATGTCCTTACGCCCATCTTTGAAGAACAGTTCCATCCCTCGAGTTTTGGTTATCGACCAAAACGAAGCTGTCACGATGCGATCAACAAAGCCACGATGTTTATGCGCCGTTACGGTTTAAACCATGTGGTGGATATGGATCTATCAAAGTGCTTTGATCGTCTGGATCATGGCTTAATTTTAAAAAGCCTGAGAAAACGAATCGCAGACGGCAGTGTGTTGAAGCTGATAGAACAGTTCTTAAAAAGTGGCGTAATGGTTGGTACGGATTGGCAGGAAACAGAGCAAGGTAGTCCGCAAGGAGGGGTGATCAGCCCCTTGATAGCGAACGTGTACTTGGACGAATTTGACCAACAAATGCGTCAACGAGGTCATCGAATCGTACGCTATGCGGATGACATCCTGATTCTGTGTCGTAGCCGAGCGGGTGCAGAGAATGCACGAGTACAGGCGGCGATAATCTTGGAGAAACAGCTCAAGCTCAAAGTGAACGAAGAAAAGACCCACCTTACGCACAGTCGTGAGGGGGTGAAGTTTTTAGGCGTGGAGATCGGAAACCGATATACCCGAATCCAAACCAAGAAACTGTGCTTGTTCAAACAAAGGCTTAAGCAGTTGACCAAACGCAATGGTGGAAAACCGTTGAATGAGGTTATCAAACAGCTGAACCCGCTATTAAGAGGGTTTAGTCAGTACTTCAGGATTGCCAATGCGAGTGGTGAATTCAAGAAAATTGCCCAATGGCTAAGGAGACGACTGCGCAGTATACAACTAAAATTATGGAAGAAGCCTAAACGGCTGCACCGAAGGCTCAAGCAACTGGGCTACAAGCCGCCGTTTAAGTACATATCGATGACCAGTTGGAGAAATGCAGCGAGTCCATTAGCCAGTCAAGCGATGCCAAACAGCTGGTTCGAAGAGCTGGAGTTGGTAAATCTTGAAAAAGTGAAGGCGGGGTATGTGTTCAGTGAACATGCTGAATGGACGTTTACATGAGCCGTATACGAGGCCCGTACGTACGGTTCTGTGAGAGGGATGAGGCGGCAACGCCTCACCCTACTCGATCTAGACTTTGTTAAAGTCATACGACTCATTTAGTGGGGCGGAACTAGGAAGGAAAGTATGAAAGTATTAGTGCAAAGGGCGTTAAATGCCAAAGTGGTGGTTGAGGGTGAAACGGTAGGTGCCATTGACCGCGGGCAGCTCGTATTGGTAGGAATTGAAAAAGGCGATACAGAAGCAGATACCCAAAGGTTGGCCGATAAACTGTTGAAATATCGTATGTTTAGCGATGGTGATGGCAAGATGAATCTGAATGTTCAGCAGGTGGGTGGTGGCGTGTTGCTGGTATCGCAATTTACTTTAGCGGCTGAAACTAAGAAGGGATTACGACCAGGTTTTTCCACAGCCGCTGTGCCTACAGAAGGGGAGCGTTTGTTTAATGATTTTGTGGAAAAAGTGCGCGCCCAGTATGATCGTGTTGAGACTGGGCGCTTTGGCGCGGATATGAAAGTGTCTTTTACCAATGATGGCCCTGTCACTTTTTTATTGAATTAAGTATTTATGCTCGATTGACCGTTAAGAATTAACCATTCAGCGCTTGATATACATGATAAGCACTGACCACATCGGCAAGGGCTGTACCAACCGATTTAAACAAAGTAATTTGGCTATTGCTCTTTCGTCCTTGTGCCTTGCCTGAACAGAGCTCTGCCAACTCGCCTTTGATGTGTGATTCATTAATGCTGCCTTCTTTGAGTGGAATCAAAATCTCTCCTGCCTCGTTTAAGACATTTAATCGGCTATCAACTATCACATGGGACATTTTTATAGTGGCCGTATCGCATTCTCGACAGCTAGCGTGATGATTTCCCACTAAATCAATGTGTGTACCTGCCGCCAGATGCACACTTTTAAACAGAGGAGTAGGGCTGCCTGTGGCACAGCTAATGATGTCCGCTTGAGTGATAACATCCTCAATATTATCGCAGATATTGACGTTGAGGTCGGGGCGTGCGGCTTGAATAAGGGCTTGCACCTTGCTGCTCTTTTCTTGTGAGCGGCCATGGATGAAAATATGCTGGATGGGGCGAACGCTGGCATGTGCTAACGCCATATAAGGCGCGAGTTCGCCTGTTCCGAAGAGCAAAAGTGTGCTGGCATCTTTGCGGGCCAGTATGCTGGAGGCTAATGCCGATACAGCAGCGGTTCGCCAATAGGTTAAACTGGTGCCATCGACCAGCGCGATGGGGCTCCCCGTCTCTCTGTCGAATAGCAAGACCTGAGCTGCCACGGTTAAACGGCCTTGGTTGGGGTTGTCGGGATAGTGGGTGAAAGATTTAACACCGATGACATCCTTTGTCCAAGCCGGTAAAACGGCAAAGGTGTCATGCTTTTCGGTTGTACCGCCAGGAAGTGGGTAGACGTGTCGTTGTGGCATGCCAAACTCGCTGCGAAAGGCGAGCGCCAGAGCGGGAATCAATTCTTCGAAGGATAATGTTTGCTGAACTTCTTCGGCCCCAATGATTTTCATGTCGCTTCCTTAGTTTGACTGTGCAACGTACAGAGTAAAGAAGAGCGGGCTAAAGGTCTAGGTTCTTCGTGCAAAGGGTAAAAAGAACGCTGGTAGGCATTCTAGTTCACCCTATTGATAGGTCCTTTAAGGCTTAATTGGTCTCCGTTGCTTCTTCTGATTCATCTTCAGCAACGACTTTGACCGTGCGACCTGCTAATAATCCCATTTCAAATAGCATCCACATTGGTACCGCTAATAATGTCTGAGAGAAAATATCAGGTGGTGTCAGTAGCATGCCAATCACAAAGCAGGCAAGAATGATATAAGGGCGTTTTTTGGAGAGACTTTCGACGGTTGTGATACCTGCTTTGATGAGCAAATAGGTTGCCACAGGGATCTCAAAGGTGATGCCAAAGGCAAAAAAGAGCTTCAAAACAAAGTTCAGGTAGTTGTTAATGTCCGTCATGACTCGAACGTCGCTTGGCCCAACGGAGGTAAAGAAGCCAAAGATTAACGGCAATACCACGTAGTAGGCAAAGAGAACGCCTGCATAGAATAAGATGACGCTAGAAATTAGCAGTGGAATAGCAACGGTTTTTTCATTCTTATAAAGTGCGGGAGCAATAAAAGACCACGCCTGATATAAGGTAAAGGGAATAGAAATTAACACAGAGATGGCAAAGGTCAGCTTGAGCGGTGCGAGAAAAGGAGAAGCGACCTCGGTTGCAATCAGTGTGCTTCCTTTAGGAAGAAGCATACGTAGCGGTTCGGATACGATTAAGTACAGGTCATTGGCGAAGTAATATAGGCCAAGGAAAATAATCAATATCACCACGATGGACTTAAGTAGGCGATTACGTAGCTCAAGTAAATGAGCGACCAGCGGTGCTTGATCGTGAGAATCTGTGCTCATAAAGGGTATACAATCCGCAAGTTAATTAAGAACGAGTTGACTCTGTGGTATCGGCTTTTTCTCTTGTGTTGACTGTTGAAGAATGAGCCTCTTTTAATATTGAATCATCCTGTTGTTCTTCTACCGTCGATGGAGAGGCAGCAGACTTCACAGAAGCTTGGTCGTTAAAGCCTGACTCTGGCTCTGTTTTGGCTTCTTCTGTTTTGGTATCTGTATTTTGCGCTGTCACGGCACTTTCTTGAAGGGGCACTTTGTCCTCCTCTGGCGTGACTTTTACTTTTGGAGGAGCACTTTCTTCTATCGGCAATTTGTCAGCTGAAAGAATGGCGTTTTGAACGTCCTGACCCTCTTTTAAAATGCGCTGATTGTTTTGTTCTATCTTGCGAGCAAGTTCTTCCTGATCAAGCTGGGCATTAATCTCGCGCTGGACGGCATTAATGCTGCGTCGTATTTTACGAATCCACAAGCCTGCTGTTTTTGCTGCTATAGGCAGTCGCTCGGGGCCAAGAACAATCAAGGCCACGACGAATATCACCAGTAACTCAGAAAAACCAATATCGAACAAGGTTAGGCGCTCTTATCGTCTTTTTTGACTTCGGATTCAATGACTTTGCTTTGTGTTTGCTTGTCGTTTTCATCCTCTTCTTTGTTAACGGCTTCTTTAAAGCCCTTAACAGCGCTACCTAGATCGGAGCCTAGATTTTTCAGTTTTTTAGTGCCGAAGATCAGTACTAAAATTGCTAAGACAATCAGTAATTGCCAAATACTAACACCACCTAACATTTCTTACTCCTAATTGCGATTGGCCTTTTCTTCTAAGCCGGATAAATCAAAGCGTCGTGCGAGCTCATCTAAAATGGCATCCGGCCCTAAATCCAAGTGAGATAGCATGACAAGGGTGTGAAACCATAGATCGGCCGTTTCATAGATAAGGTCACTTTTATCTCCCGAAAGAGCTGCGTCTTTCGCGGCGATAATGGTTTCTGTGCTTTCTTCACCGACCTTCTCAAGGATCTTATTTAACCCCTTAGCATGAAGGCTGGCAACATAAGATGAGTCCGCGTTAGCAGATTTCCGTTGTTCTAGTGTTACTGCAAGTTCTGCCAGTACGTTGGTGCTCATTATAGCCTCTTGAATGTTACGGTTTTAATACTAACAAGTATAGCCCCGCAGCAAACAGTAGCATACTGAATATATCTGCGGTTTGTAATCTTTGCAATGACTCTGGATCAGATATAAACCAAGCTGCTCCTAAACTGACCAGTCCTAGTAGCTTGAATGGTAGGCCACGATTGGCTTGGTTCACTTCTTTTGTGAGAGCTTCTATCGCTTGGGTTTGTTGCGTCATGAGTTCTTCTTGCTTGGAAATCTGTGTTAAAGCAGAAAAAACAAGATTTGGTAACTTCGGAAATTGACCCGCCCACTCTGGAGCTTGTTTGCGAACTTCTTCCATCACACGTTTCGGGCCCATTTGCTCACGCATCCAGCGCTCCAAAAATGGTTTGGCTGTCACCCAAAGATCTAAATCAGGATAAAGTTGTCGGCCTAACCCTTCAATGTTGAGTAGGGTTTTTTCCAATAGTACTAATTGAGGCTGGACCTCCATATTAAAGCGGCGAGCCGTCTGAAATAAACCGATGAGTACTTGGCCAAAAGAAATGTCTTTAAGGGGTTTGGCAAACATGGGTTCGCAGACACTGCGAATGGCCGATTCAAAAGCGTGAACAGGGGTTTCTTTTGGAACCCAGCCACTTTCAACGTGTAGCTGTGCCACCATGCGGTAATCCCGTTGAAAAAAGGCTAATAAATTACGTGCCAAATAGTTTTTATCAGCATCGTCTAGGCTGCCCATGATCGCACAGTCAATGGCAATATACTTGGGTTGTAACGGATTAGTGGCATCGACAAAAATATTACCAGGGTGCATGTCGGCATGGAAAAAACTGTGCGAAAAGACTTGCGTGAAGAAGATCTCGACACCACGTTCAGCAAGCGATTTCATGTCGACATCTGCTTCATTGAGAGCACGAATGTCTGCCACTGGAATACCGGAAATACGCTCCATGACCATGACATTTTTATGGCAATAATCCCAATAGACTTGAGGCACGTAAAGCAAATCGGAATCCGTAAAATTACGCTGTAACAAGCCTGTATTGGCGGCTTCTTTTGCTAAGTCTAACTCGTCTAAAATGGTGTACTCGTAATCGGTGACTACTTCAACTGGGCGTAAACGTCGTCCATCGGAACTGCTTTTCGCGATAAAGTGGGCAAGCGCATAAAGCAATCTAATGTCTTGGCGAATGGTGTTTTCAATGCCTGGACGGATGACTTTAACGACGACGTCTTCACCGGAATGCAGTTTGGCGGTATGCACTTGCGCGATGGAAGCGGATGCTAAGGGCTCTGCCGAAAACTCAGCAAACAGTTCGCTAACAGGCGCTTTTAAATCTCTTTCAATGATGCTTTGGGCTAGCTGCCCAGAAAAAGCGGGAACCTTATCTTGTAAGCGTGCCAACTCATCGGCTAAATCATCGTCGAGTAAATCGCGTCGCGTCGACAGAATTTGCCCAAACTTAACAAAAATGGGGCCTAGAGACTCTAAGGCCAGACGCAAGCGTTCTCCACGGTTTCTGATCGCCCGCTGGCGCCCTAAAGAGAAAAAAGGGCCAATGCTATAACGAAGATACCAAGGTAACTTATCGAATGGGATAAGGGCGTCAAGACGGAAGCGCAACACAGTGAGAATGATGCGAGTTAAACGAAAGGCGCTTCTGAACATATTAGAATTTAAATCCTTTGTGTAAGGCGACGATACCACCGGTCAGATTTTGGTAGCTGGTTCGCTCAAAGCCCACTTCGTCCATCATGCCTTTTAGAGTTTCTTGATCCGGGTGCATGCGGATGGATTCAGCCAAGTAGCGATAGCTTTCAGAATCATTGGCAATCACTTTACCCATGAGGGGGAGAAGGCGGAAAGAGTATTGATCGTAAATTTTCGATAAAGACTGAGATTCTGGTTTCGAGAATTCTAATACTAATAAACGGCCGCCGGGCTTTAATACACGATACATAGAGGCTAATGCTTTGGATTTATCCGTGACATTGCGAAGGCCAAAGGCAATGGTAATACAATCAAAGGTATCGTCAGGAAAAGGCAGCTCTTCGGCATTGGCTTGAACAAATTGTACATTGCCAACAACGCCCTTATTGACGAGCTTATCGCGGCCAACTTTTAGCATAGAATCGTTAATGTCGGCGAGAATAACTTGTCCTTGGCTACCTACTAAACGAGAAAATTGCAAAGTTAAATCGCCTGTACCGCCCGCGATGTCTAGTACTTTATTGCCAGCGCGTACCCCCGATTGGCTGATAGTGTGGCGTTTCCAAATACGATGAATACCACCAGACATCAAATCATTCATAATGTCGTATTTTGCGGCGACGGAGTGAAAGACATTGGCGACGGCTTTTACTTTTTCCTCTTTGGGGATTTCTTTAAAGCCAAAATCGGTGGTTTTTTGCTGATCGTCTTGCATAAATTACTTCATCCTAGAGGCGACATGTTGCGCCAATCTATTTATCTACTGCTGCGTTGTTAACTATTGTAACCGTGTGCGGCGACCTCTGGTACTGGTTTATTCTTTTGTTTGATCAACTTTTACAATATTGCGGCCAGCTTCTTTGGCAATATAAAGCTGTTTATCGGCTCTATTAAACAGCCCATCATGATCTTCTGACATTCGACAACACGCCATGCCTATCGATATGGTAATGGTAATAGGGGCACCATTTACGTTAAAAGGCGCTCTTTCGACGGCGGCACGAATGCTTTCGGCCTTTTGCGTGGCTTCTTGCTCATTCGAATCGACAAATAAAGCAACAAACTCCTCGCCACCATAACGGAAGATCATGTCTTTATTGGACAGGGTGCTGAGTAGTTGTTTGGTTACCAAACGTAAGACTTTGTCGCCAGCTTGATGCCCCCAAGTGTCGTTGACTTGTTTAAAGTGGTCAATATCACAGACGGCTAAGAAGAGTTTTTTTCCGCTTTTCTTTGACGATTGTAGCAAAGGCAAGATGGAATCTTGGTAAGCAGCACGGTTAGGCAAGTTAGTGAGTGCATCGGTCATTGCCTGAGCCAATTTTTCTTGCAGCTTGGTCCGCATGGTAGAGGCTTCTTTTTCCATCCGGCCTACTTTGCTTTTTAATGAGGCGATGGATTGATGGGTCTCTTTTTCTAGCACCATCATTTGTTGTTTGTAATCGACCATGGTGGTCGTCATGACTTTCATGCGCGTGTCGATGAGTTCTTTGAGCTGATTTAGGTCAGTTGCGCTTTGGGAGGCAAGGCTGGTATCACTTACCTGTTTTTCTAAACTTACATTCAGCCCCTCTCGGTTTTCAGCCAGCGTCTTTTGGTTTTTATAATGGCTAACAATGGAGGCGTTCATGCTGGCTAACTGCAGATTCAATTGATTTAGATAGTTAGTGAGCCCTTCCTGAGTTTTGCCTGTGCTGATAACAATAAGATTGATGACTTCATCTAGGGGCTGTTGATCTTTCACATTGGCAGCCAAATGATCGAGCAAGCTAACGCTAACATGCTTTCAAAATGAATTTTCAACTTATCATAACGCGTGGCTATCGCTCTAAAATGTTTGAGCCGAGCAAACGCATTTTCAACTAAATGCCGATATTTGTATAAACACCAATCTATATCGGCGTTTCCTTTTTTCGAATTTTGCTTTCTAGGAATGACTGGAGTCGAGCCGCATTGACGAACTTTCTCGCGAATCGCTTCACTGTCATAACCTTTGTCCGCAATGATGAAATCTCCTTGTGGCAAGACCTCAATAAGGTCATTGGCCACTTTACTATCATGAACTTCTCCGCCTGTGATTATGAACTCTATTGGTAAACCATAACTGTCTACAGCAAGGTGGATTTTGCTTGTATTACCGCCACGACTCAGCCCAATCGCTTGATTTTCCTCAGAGGATGCGCCCGAGCTGTGTTGATGCGCTTTTATATAGCTGCCATCAAGAAACTCCCATTCCGTATCCTTATTGGCCGATAAGGATTTGAATAGCCTGAGTAAAATTCCTTTTCTGGACCACAGTAAAAAACGACGGTAAACCGTATTCCATAAGCCAAAATAGTCTGGTAAATCTCGCCAAGGGCAGCCGACACGCAACCGATAAAGAATGCCTTCCATCGTGTATCGATGCTCTCGCTTGTTATAGACTCTATCTTCAAGCAGAATAGCTTTTAGCTTCGACCACATCTCATCAGTGAGCATTAATCGGGGCATGGTAATCTCGTTGTATTTGTTTTTGGCGAAGTAAATTATACGAGATTACCTTCTTCGCTCACAATTCAGACAAAGATCAACAGCCCCTAGTAAGTCGGGCAATTGCTGCAAGTCGTTGCTGTTGGCCAAAACTTCTCGTAAGGCAATAATTTGTTCGTCGTACTCATTGCTTAAAGATAAGTTGGTCAGCAAGCTGGATAGGGTATGGCTAATTTGGGCCATAATTTCCTGACTATTCTGGACGTCTTGTTGTTTCTTCGTACGATGAAACAGCCGTTTAATAAGGGGTTCTTTGCTGCTTTCTTTTGACGTTTCTAAACTTAGGGTGGTTTTAGCAAGGTCTAAATAGCCGCCAAAAAGAGAAGGCCAGAAAGGTGGCGATTGCCAGTGTAAGCGTATAAGCGACTCCAAGGCTTGTTTCTCGCTACAGGGGAGCCTTTTCTTATGATGCAACTCAAGTAAGTCAATTAAATCATGGAGTGTTTCTCGGACCTGTTTTGCTCGGTTTAGGTGCGTTTCTTCGCTGTTTAATAGATAGGGCTCGGCAGCGCTAAGCATGGCTTGTATTTTGTCTGCATCCGCGCCCTTGGCTATATTGTGGCGAATCTGACGGATAACAGAATCTACTTCAGGATCATTGCCTTCGGCCAGTAGGCTGATTCTTGATACCGCCTTGCGCAATGTGCTAATTAATTTTTCCTGAGCAGATTCTGTCATATACCCTCACTAAATAAGAAGCAATTTAAGTCTACTGTAGTTGCATTTTATCGTGTTCTTTCTCGATTAAGTAATTGACAACTTTATAGATGTTATCATTGCCGCCAGCGGTTTCTGCATCGACTAAATATTTACCGTCTACGACAAGAGTCGGGGTACCTTGAACGCCATAGCCGCGAATACGGGCATCGGCCTGGGCGAGGCGGCTTTGTACGGCAAACGAGTTAAATTGCTTTTTAAACTCTGCTTCACTGACGCCGTAGTGAGTAAAGAATTCTGCTAGAGAGTCCTCTGTATCGAGGCGTCTGTGATCAATATTGATCGCATTGTATAAATCTGAGTGTAATTTATTTTCGACGCCTAGCAACTTGGCAACGTAAAATGCTTTGGCATGGTTAAGCCAGCCACGACCAAAGACGGCGGGTAAATATTGAAAATCCACATAATCTGGGATGGTTTTTTTCCACTCTTGGGTGTAGGGCTCTAAACGAAAACAGTGCGGACAACCATACCAAAAAACTTCCACGACTTGTACTTTGTTTGGGTCATTGGTGGGAACAGGGTCGGCAATGGTGGTGTAGCCATGACCGTCGCTATAATCTTGAGCCAAAGCCGTTAAAGGAAATAGTAAGCAGAAAAGAAGGGCTGAGAACAGCTTTTTCATTGATAACTCCTAGAGGTAATGTTTGATAGCATTGCGATAATGCACAAATTGTCGATCTTATTCGATGTGTTTCCCATTACAAAGTTCGATTATTCCAGCAAGTTTACGGAAAACTTACAAGTATAAAACCTAATAAGTGACCGTTTTTCTTTTCTTGTTATCAACATAAGGTTTATCTAGCCTTGAGTCCTGCTAAGTAGCTGGCAACCGCATCGATTTGTTGATCATTGAGTTTCTGTGCGATGGACTGCATTTCATTGTTAGGATCATTATGTCGTAGACCTTGTTGGAAAGCATGCAATTGGTTGGCAGTATAGGTAGCAAATTGGCCGTTTAGAGCGGGGTAGCGAGCAGAATTGATACCGCGTCCGGCAGGGCCATGGCAAGCAGAGCAGGCGGGAATAGCGTTGCTTGGATCACCAAAGCGAAAGAGCTGTTCTCCTTGTTCAACTAAGTCTGGTTTGGCTCTGCCTATTTTGATGGTTTGATGAGCAAAGTACGCGGCAATATCGGAAAGGTCTTGTTGAGTTAGGGAGTTGAGTTGACCTGTCATTTGCGGAACAGCGCGCTTGCCCGACTGAATGTCTTGCAGTTGTTTCAATAGATAGTTTTCTTGCTGGCCTGCCAGTTTCGGAAAGAGGTTGATTGTGCTGTTGCCATCTTGTCCGTGGCACGCTGCACAGGTTGTGGTGAGAGATTTTCCAGCAATGGGATCACCTTGAGCGAGCACCAGTGGTGTCATAACAGAAAGTAATAAGCCAGTGAATAGAGCCTTGATCATGTGGCAACCTTTTTGGTAATAGCTCTTAAAGTAGTCGCTTTTAAATAAGTAATGGCTAGCTGTAATAGCTTAATAGTTCGTTGTTGCTCTGATAAAGTGGGGATTCGCTGTTTGTAGCGCCTACTAACACCAACTACCTAAACCTAAGAATAAAATAGTGTAATTTGTTAGAATACGCCGACTAAACGTGGTAAACCGAGCCATTCACAGGCATTATATACAACCGATGAATAAACGTGAACGCTAAATTCTACTGACGAATACCAACCTATGACCCCTTTTGACTCTATTTTCCAATCTGCTCATTTTATTAAGAGCGCCGAGAAACTTTCACAATGCCCACTAGATCAAGGGATCGAAGTCGCGTTTGCTGGCCGCTCTAATGCGGGAAAGTCCACTGCTTTGAATACGCTGACGAATCAAAAAAAACTGGCTCGTACATCAAAAACTCCTGGTCGAACTCAGTTGATTAACTGTTTTGGTCTAAACCTAGAAGATCGCCGATTGATTGATTTGCCAGGTTATGGTTTTGCGAAAGTGCCAATTGAAATGAAAAAAGTCTGGCAAGCGCACATGCAAGATTACTTGATGAACCGTCGTTCTCTGGCAGGGGTCATCCTAGTAATGGATATTCGCCATCCTCTAAAAGAATTTGATGAGATGATGTTAAATTGGGCGAAGGCAAATAATATGCGAGTGCATGTGCTGCTCACTAAGTCTGACAAGCTTAAGCGAGGTCCTGCGAAATCGGCGAAATTGCAAGTTGCCAAAACCCTAAAAGAGCGTGGTGTTGATGGCAGTGCACAAACCTTCTCGGCGTTAAGTGGGGATGGCGTTGATGAGCTACGGATAAAACTAGCAGATTGGCTGGTATTTGATAATCTGGACGATATTCCAATTTCTCCAAATGCGTAACAGGATGCTTTAATTCGCCGCTGGTTTCTTACTGCTATTGGCCTTGAGAAAGAGGCTTTATTGCAGAAGAATCAGCACGAAAAAACGCCCCAAGAGGCGTTTTTTCGTGCTTAACAATGTCTACTGCTGTTGCAAATACGCAGTAAGAAATGTATCAAAATCGACTTCGTCACTCTCTTCAATCTGTTTTTGTTCCATTAAAGAATCCGAGGCTTGCTTAGCGAAGCGTTGCGATAACTCATGGCTAATGGGGGGCTTTAACCAGCTTGATTGCTGTTGGTTCGCCAATGAGAGCATGGCAGACTGGTATCCCTTATGCTCTTCACATTGTTGAATCAGTTTTTGAGAGGGTAAGATCGATGGGTTGTTGAGCTTATTGAGCTGTACTTCAATGGCAGACGTATAGGCATTATTACCTGTGTTCTCGGCCAAGAAAGTCGCAACATGGCGAAGCTCTTCCAACAGTGCACGGATTTTTTCTTTTAGCAAGACGGGGCCTTGTCCGAAATCAAACAGGTGCTCGGCATCTCTCCCATGCACGGCAATATCTTGCTGAGCAAGACGAAGGGCATGGCATTCTTCAGCGTTGAGCTGCTCGTCGTTGTTCAGCATGCAGTACAGCAAAAAGACATCAAGGAAATACAAGGTTGATGCCCGCATACCGATGCTAGAGCTGGGATCAATGTCCATAATGCGGACCTCAATGTACTCAACTCCTCTGGCCTGTAGTGCAGCGCTAGGGTGTTCACCTGGTTGTGTCACCCGTTTAGGACGAATGTCGCTGTAGTATTCGTTTTCGATCTGTAGCAAGTTACTATTGAGCTGCTTATATGCTCCCGCTACTTTCACGCCGATTTCTTCGTAACGCTTGTAGGGGGTTTTTAGGGCTGTTTTGATGGTGCTAATGTAAGCGCTGACTTCGTTATAACACACATATAGATCAGCCTGTGCTTTGTTTTGGTAGCCCAGATCGCTCATACGAAGGGAAGTCGCCTTAGGACCCACCCAAGTGTGTTGATCTAATGGGGACAGGGTGTTGGGTTTACTTGGTAAGAAACTGGTATCGATAGCCGATGAAGCGCCAAATAACCAAGAAAGAATCCAAGAGTTACGTCGGAAATTACGGATAAGGGTGAAATATTGTTCAGACTGAAAGTTCTGCCGTTGTTCTGGTGTTAAGTCTGCTTTGCCTTTGTAGTGTTCCAAGAAACGCCAAAACGCCTTATCAAAGGAGAAGTTGTAATGCATACCGGCGATGCATTGCATGATGCGACCATAGCGATTAGATAGCCCTTCTCGATAAATGCGTTTGAGTTTGCCCGTATTGGACTCGCCAAAATAGGCGATGGGAACATCCTCATTGCCGTCTAAATAACAGGGCATGCTGGCAGGCCAAAGGCACTCGTTATGTTTGTTGAGCTCGTAGTTAACAATGTGATGAATGTCTTCTAGTTCGCTAATGACGCCCTCGACACTCGGATGAACTTGCGTAATAAACTCCATTAACGCTTCAGAATAATCGGTCGTAATGGAAGCGTGAGTCAGGGCTGAGCCTAACGCCACAGGATGTGGATTATGAGAAATTCGCCCCGATGAACGGTCAACACGGAGGGCTTCTCTTTCGACTCCGCGATGAAATGTCAGAGCTGAAGAGTCTGCCTGCTGGCAGTGTTTCGCCAGCGCATTAAGGGCATTGTTTAGGGTGGTCAAGCAGTCTTCCTTTTAATCATTCGGCAAGCCGTGTCTATTGTTGACAGAGCTAGGGACCTTCCCTAGTGTCTGGTTTTTTAAGGATTGTACTCGGCACTGCACATTGACGGCAAGTGACGCGCTTTTTCTACTCTAAAATTGCAGAATCACTCCTCACTCTTATGCTAGAGGTTCTGACGTGAGCGCTGTAAACTTAGTCCCATGTTGAGATTAAATATCGCTAAGCAAAACACCATGAATACAGTAAGGTTGAAGCAGGTTCTTTATTGGGGGACGTTGTTACTTCTTATTGTGCTCGCCTTAACCTGGGGGCTGGATCGTATCCTGCCACAGCAGTCTTATATGGCCGTGGTTCAGTGCAGCCAAAACATGAAAACCTGTACTGCTCCGCTCAATGGCGTCGATAAATCCGCTACCTTGGTGTTTGATAATGGTATTCATGCTAATAAACCCATGCAGGTGTCCTTTAAGTTGCCTAAAGCCTTGGCGAATAATGTGGATTCGATTCAGCTTACACTGCAAGGCAAGGATCATTATATGGGGGTCAGCTCCATGGAATTGACCCAGCGACCTGTTCAAAACCAATGGCGAGCTAACATATTGTTACCAGTGTCGGATAACAATACCATCACTTGGCAGTTAGAGGTCACGATGACGCAAGATGATGGTCATCATCGGTCTGTGTTGTTTGAGTTTGCTGTGCCTCCCAAGGAGGATAAACAAGTTGCTCACTCAAGTACCTTGGCACCCCAAAGTTACTCTCTACACTAGACTCAATTTCTAGAGAAGATGGTAAAAAAGATTAGATAATAAAAAGGGCAGCCTGATTAAAGTAGAGGATGCCCTTTTTATTTCATGTATTGCTTAGGAAGGTATGAATTCGAACTTTCCTAAGGTCATGCTTGGAAATGGATCATATACGTTGGTTAAGACATGCGCATTTCTATTCCTGCCGCCATCATACGTTCTTTCGCTTCTTGAATGCTGTATTCAGCGAAGTGAAAGATGCTAGCAGCCAGTACGGCATCCGCTTTGCCTTCAATCACTCCATCGACAAGATGATCCAGATTGCCAACGCCACCAGAAGCGATGACGGGCACATGCACCGCTTCACTGATTGCTCGCGTTAAGCCTAAGTCGAAACCGTTTTTAGTGCCGTCGCGATCCATACTGGTTAGCAGTATTTCGCCTGCGCCGTATGCGACCATTTTTTTCGCCCACTCAACCGCATCCAACCCGGTTGGCTTGCGACCGCCGTGAGTAAAGATCTCCCACTTATCGGGTTCCCCTTTGTCGCTAACTTTCTTCGTGTCAATGGCAACTACAATGCATTGAGAGCCAAAACGCTGTGCCGCTTCACGGACAAATTCTGGATTAAAGACAGCGGCTGTATTGATGCCGACTTTGTCTGCGCCAGCGTTTAACATGCGGCGAATGTCTTCGCAGGTACGGATGCCGCCGCCAACGGTAAGTGGGATAAACACTTGGCTGGCAATAGCTTCGACCATATGAACCGTGGTTTCGCGGTCATCGGAGCTGGCGGTGATGTCCAAAAACGTAATTTCGTCTGCGCCTTGTTCATTATAACGTTTGGCGACTTCTACTGGGTCGCCTGCATCGCGAATATCCAGGAACTGAACACCCTTTACAACACGGCCATTGTCTACATCAAGACAGGGAATAATTCGTTTTGCTAAGCCCATAGTTGGCTCCTAATCTTTAAGTCACAGTACCTTTCAATCAAAGTGATGGTTTGCCATCCCAGTTAAGGAAGTTTTTATATAGTTGCAAACCGTCTTTATGGCTTTTTTCTGGGTGGAACTGGACGGCAAATACATTATCGCGGGCTAAGGCGACACAAAACTCTAAACCATAATCGCAGGTGCCTGCTATTTCGTCTTTATTTTTAGGCACTACGTAGAAGCTATGCACGAAGTAAAAACGGGCTTGGTCAGGAATGTTTTCCCATAAAGGATGCTTGATTGTTTGCTTAACTTGGTTCCAACCCATATGGGGCACTTTTAGTTTGCTGCCATCATGGTCTTTATGTTGGCTGCCAAAAAACAGTGCATTGCCCTTAAAATGATCAAGACACGCTACGCCGTCATTTTCTTCACTGTGAGACATGAGAGATTGAATGCCCACACAAATGGCTAGAAAAGGTTTCTCCGCCATGGCTTTTCGGATGCTTGGAACAAGGCCTGTGCGATGCATTTCCCCAATGCAGTCACGAATCGCCCCAACACCTGGCAAGAGGACACGATCCGCAGAATCAATGATTTGAGGGTCGCTGGTTACGACAACTTCGGTGTGTTCATCCGCCACATGCTCAAGGGCTTTGGCGACTGAGTGTAAGTTTCCCATGCCATAATCAATGACCGCGACAACGGATTTTTTTACAACATTTTTTCTATCGCTCTTTACATTCGTCATAAAAGCTTCCTACAAACAGCCCTTTGTCGACGGCATTTGGTCTGCCATTCGTTCGTCCACTTCTAATGCCATGCGTAGGGCGCGTCCAAAGGCTTTAAAAAGAGTTTCCGCTTGGTGGTGAGTGTTTTTGCCGCGAAGATTGTCTAGGTGTAGCGTCACTTTTGCGTGATTAACAAAGCCATGGAAAAACTCGGAAAAAAGATCCACATCAAAGCCGCCAACGGAAGCGCGGGTAAAAGGCACATGCATTTCCAAGCCGGGACGTCCCGAAAAGTCGATAACTACGCGAGATAAAGCTTCATCCAAGGGGACGTAAGCATGGCCATAGCGTTTGATACCTTTTTTGTCGCCAATGGCTTTATCAAAGGCTTGTCCCATGGTAATACCAAGATCTTCCACTGTATGGTGGGCGTCAATGTGTAAGTCACCAACAGCATGAATATCTAGGTCAATCAGACCGTGACGGGCAACTTGATCCAACATATGGTCAAGAAAAGGGACGCCTGTTTCACAGTTGAATTTTCCGGTACCGTCTAGATTAATAGACACTTTGATTTGTGTTTCGAGCGTATTACGCTCGACACTGGCGATCCGATCGGACATTGAAGCTTCTCCACAGTGAGTTGCTATGATTTGACATCATGTTATAAAAATTAGGCTTGTATTATAGAGTCTGGCGTCGTTGGCATCTATCCCTTGCTTTACCCTTTTTGATGACTTGTTGCTATTAAGTTGATAAAGGGCTTATCGGGGAATTTGATAAAGGAGCTATTGAAGGAGATAAAGTGTCTTATCGAGTGTTATGATGGCGAGCATTAGATTGGCTTAGCTTATTTATGACAGTTAACTTAATAAGTTGCAGTCGAAGAGGATTTAAGGAGTGTGGCATGGTGTGGGTAAAAAGGTTAGCGATCTTAGTCGGTGTTCTCTTGGTGTTGATGGTCGCTCTGGTGGCCTATGTCATGATCTTTGTGAATCCCAATGACTTTAAGAAAGAGATTCAAAAGGTAGCGTTGGAAAAAGCCGACGTGCGTTTGCGCATGGATGGCGACATTCATTGGTCTTTTTTCCCCCATTTTGGACTCTCATTAAGCCATATTGGTGTGGCGTTGGGGAAAGATCCTGAGATTTTACAGTTTGATCGAGCTGAATTCGGACTAGCGGTATTGCCCCTGTTAAAACGCAACATTGACGTGGATACAGTAGAGTTGGTGAATTTAAAAGCCAATCTATCAGTGGATAAACAAGGCCATGCTAATTGGCAGCGCAATGTGGTTGAGGGGAAGGTAAAAGGACAAAATAAGGCCCCGTCTACCAATTCTAATGTCCCTCAATCTGGCCAAGCAAGTTCCAGTAATCAAGCTGATTATGCGACTTCAGCAAGTGATCCGTTCAAACGCGCTTTGCCAAACCTGCATTTAGACAAACTGATCATAAAAAATGCCGATATCACTTACACCAATGCAGTGAATAAGCAAAAAGTAAACGCCGTCATGAATGTGGAATTGAGCGATGTTCAGTGGAATAAGGCGTGGCCATTGGCGATGAACCTGATGATCAAGCAAAGCGACTTGCAAGGAAAGCACCCCATTAATGCTGAGGTAAAACTGGATGCTGACTTGACGGTTTTTCCTGAGCGTGAAGCATTTTCTTTAAATAATGTTGACCTTTCAACCACCGCGTCAGGAGATAGGCTGCCGACGAGTCCATTCAAGGCCAGCTTGCAAGCTTCTCAAGTAGACATGGATGTGCCCCAAGAAACCTTATCGGCGCAAGGTTTGGAATTGAAAACGCTAGGAATGACGGCGACGGCAAGCGTACAGGCTTTTCAAGTGTTAAGTGATCCCGAATTTAATGGCAAGCTTGCTATTGCCCCCTTTAATCCCCGAGAGGTGATGAAAAAACTCAATATAACGCTGCCAAATATGGCCGATAGCAGTGCTTTGACCAAGGCTCAAGTGGCTATTACCTTACATGGAGACAAAGACACCCTCCTAATTCAGCCGATGTCTTTGCTCTTGGATGGCAGTAAGATTAACGCCAGTGCGGGCGTGGATTTATCACCATTGCGTTGGGATATTAACATCGCAGGGGAAGGGTTGGATTTAGACCGCTACTTACCTCCTGAAACGGTACCTTCTGAGCAAGCCGCTGCAAAAAACTCTACTCAGTCATCAATGGTAGCTAATAATGAGGTGGCAAATAGTTCGACAACGTCAACGAAGAACCAAGCGCCTCAAACCGATGTCGCCGCGTCTAGCAAAGAGCTGATTCCAGTGGCGTTGATTCGTTCATTAGAAGGGCATTTAGGCGTTTCCTTGAAGCATGTCATCTTCAAAAAAATGCAGCTCGATAAGGTTGCACTGGACGCAACGGTGGGGAACGGTGTTGTACGGGTATCACCGGCTCTAATTCATTTATATCAAGGACAAGCAGAAGTGAAAGCCACTCTTGATGTACGCGGTAATACACCTAAAATGACGCTGGTACCAAAAGTGTCCGGTGTGCAAATTCAGCCGTTATTGCATGATTATATGAAGATGGATAAATTGCGCGGCGCCACGTTCGTAGAAGGGGAATTGTCCGCCCAAGGTAATCGCCTAGGGGATTTGATGTCCTCTTTACAGGGAGATTTATTGGTTCATATTAAAAAAGGTGCGCTGGTGGGGATGAACCTCACTCGAACCGTGTGTAAAGGCATTGCCGCCGTTCGCAAAGAGTCTATTAATGACAAAGACTTTGGGGACGATACACCCTTCGAAAACATGACTTTTCCAGCACATATTGTTAATGGGCAAATTTCAACGCCGGGCTTAGTCCTAACATCAGCAGGGATTCAGGTAACAGGAGACGGTATTATTTCTTTACCGAAGCAATCATTGGATTATCAAGCCAATGTAGCGCTCAGTGGTAGCCATCTTGATCATGCCTGTCGAGTGAATGACAAAATCACTAAACTGGCATTTCCTATTGTGTGTAAGGGGCAGTTTTCGGATGATCCTGCTAGTTTATGTCGCCCTGATTTGAAGAAGTTTGGGGCTTTATTTGCGGATTTAGCGAAACAAGAATTAAAGGATAAAGTGGCAGCTGAGAAAGAAAAGTTGAAAGAGAAACTTAAAGCAAAACGTCAGGAAGAAGAGGAAAAGCTTAGAGATAAGCTAAAAGATAAACTAAAGAGTTTATTTTAATGTGAATAAGTTGATGGGGCAGGGGGCACTTTAGTGACCTTTTCCCCATACGCTGTTCAGTGTATGTCACAGAACAAGACAATCGTGAGACAGTAATGCAACCAGTTGAAAATTTTGCGCCTCGTGTACTAGCGTGGTTTGATAAACACGGGCGTAAAAACCTACCTTGGCAAGAGAACAAAACCCCCTATCGTGTTTGGATTTCTGAGATCATGTTGCAACAAACGCAAGTGACCACAGTCATTCCTTATTATCAGAAGTTTATGGCGGCTTTTCCAACGGTTGAAGCGCTGGCTAAGGCGGATCAGGAAGAGGTGCTGGCCCATTGGAGTGGTTTGGGCTATTACGCCCGCGCAAGAAATATGCATAAGGCCGCTAAGATCTTAGTGGACGAGTGGGATTCGCAGTTCCCTGATTCTGTTGAAGGGGTCTGTGAATTACCTGGTATAGGGCGCTCTACTGCCTCGGCGATTTTATCGATTTCTCGTGGTGTGCAGGCCGCCATTTTAGATGGTAATGTGAAGCGCGTGCTGGCACGGTTTCATGCGGTTCCAATATGGCCGGGTGAGAGGAAAACGGAAGAAGCCATGTGGGAATTGGCGGAGCATTATATGCCGAGCGAACGCTGTGGTGATTATACTCAAGCTATGATGGATCTCGGTGCAACCTTGTGTACCCGCTCTAAGCCTCAGTGTTTGTTGTGCCCACTTGAAACCGATTGTCTAGCCCGCCAAACCCAGGATCCTACACAGTTTCCGGTTCGTAAGCCCAAAAAAGCACTTAAGCCAGAAAAGCGTTTGCAGTTCTTAGTGATATCGAATGACGACAATCAAGTATTGCTGGAAAAACGTCCCCAGACAGGGATTTGGGGCGGGTTGTGGAGTTTGCCTGAGCTGGCCTGCGACGAAAGTGTGGTCATGCATGTTGAACAGCGTTTTCAAACCCAGATTCATGATGTCTCTTCCCTGACGGCTTTTCGGCACACCTTTAGTCATTATCACTTGGATATCGAACCAAGTTATGTTCGCATTGGTGAGCTAAACGCCGTGATGGAAGAGGGGAAGTATCAGTGGTTTGCTCTCGATGATGTGATGACCTTGGGCTTACCTGCACCAGTACGTTCGTTATTAAATGAGGTTGTCTCTATTGAATGCAATAGCCTCCCGTGAAACGCTTGAATTCTATGCCCACAACACCATTAATGGTTGATATAGATTAAATGGTCGTCATAGACCACATAGATTGAACCCACTGGACAGCGAGCAAATCATGTCAAATACCGTATTCTGCAAAAAATACCAAAAAGAGATGGAGGCGCTGGATCGTGCGCCACTACCTGGGGCTCGAGGCCAAGAGATTCTGTCAACAGTATCGAAACAAGCATGGCAAGACTGGCAAGTACTGCAAACCATGATGATCAATGAAAAGCAGTTAAACTTAATGAAGCCTGATGCTCGTAAATACATTATGGAGCAGATGGACAAATTTTTTAACAATGAGCCCGTTGATAAAGTCGCAGGGTATGTAAGCCCCGACGATATTAAAGAGCTATAAGTTCTTGGTTAACGCAGGGAAAGCCTGCTTAAATGGTTTGATTGCTGACCGCTGGCGTCTTCCCTGCTGTTAACTTAAGTCTCTACTGCGTTAAAAAACTGCCAAATAGCACGCTTTTTACTGGCTCTTTTCCGGTCTCTTCTTTCAGAACTTTATTTAAGTCCTGAGTCGCTTCAATACGCGTTTTTTCTCTTTCCTGTGCGCCAGTCACTTGGTCGCTAGTTCTCGAGCTTAAAAACATCACAAGAGCATCTTTGACCAGCGGCATATTCTCCTCAATTAACGCTTTATCTGCCGCATCCGTTTGCAGTGTAATACTGGTTTTGATGTATCTAAGTCTTGCTGTATCGCTTTCAAAGTTAACGACAAATTCTGGTCTGATTTCGATGTAAACAGGGGGCGTTTTTCCTGGGGCGTCCTCAGCATGGGCCGTTACCGTCAGCAGGCTGAATAAAAAAATGGGCAGAGTGAAAAGGCGAATAAGGACTAAGGGAGCCGTTCTGAACATAGTGATGTCTCGTATTTATTGCAATAGACAGTATACTAACTGCGATTAAATGTGTATGTCAGTAGTAATTTGGAACTTTTCTCGTTTGTTTATGTCCATTTCTGCTCAATGTAACTCTATGGAATATAAGGAATCTCTATGCTCTTGTCTATGATTAAGAGAATGTCGTCTCGTCGCTTCCATGGCATGGTTGGTTTGGCGGCATTTGCTTTATTAGGTGTGGCTTTTTATATGGAATATCAAATGGGGCTTGAGCCATGCCCGTTATGTATGTTGCAGCGCATTGTTTTCTTCTTTATTGGTCTAGTATCGATTTTTTCAGCGTTAACGGCGAATGAGAGACGTCGACAGTGGTTTTCTATCACTGTGGTGGTTTTATCAATAATGGGGGCAGCACTCTCCATTCGTCACTTATATTTGCAACATCTTCCGGTGGATGATTTACCCGCTTGCATGCCAGGGTTAAGTTATATGATCAGTGCGTTTCCATGGCAAAGCGTCGCGCGAGCAATGATTATGGGAACTGGCGATTGTGGCGAAGTGGTATGGACCTTCCTTGGTATTAGTATTCCCGGTTGGACCTTGGTCATGTTTGTTTTAATGGCCGTCGTTAATGTCTGGATTGCTTTTCGTTCAGGAAAAACAAGGCGTTAAATATAGATGATTGGGCAATTTGGGGTTAGTTGCTTGGTAATGGTGTTTTCACTTACTCACCTAGCCCCATTGAAACGTTACAAATTACCCTTTGTCCCGCTCTTGCAGGGGGTATCGCTTCGGAATATGCTCTTATTTAACTGAGTATGAACGTTCGGAATTTATAATTAAGCAAGGCGTGTTTTTACTATCGTCGTGTAGATGGAGATATTCTATGTTAGAGAGATGTAAAACGGCACAAGAGCGCTGGGGTGGTGTCCATGACATTATTGATCGTTGGCTAAAGCAGAGACAGCATTTAATCGAGACTTGGGTAGAGTTGCGAGATCTTGAAGAATATACCCAAATGGATACGCCGAAAATTCAACACCTATGTGAACTGCTGGTGGATTATGTATCTGTGGGGCACTTTAATGTGTATGAGCAGCTGGCTCTGGAGGCTCAAGAGTTTAAAGACGACTCAGCTTTGAAGCTGCTTAATGAATTGATGCCTGAAATCGATGAAATCACAGAAGTAGCACTTGAGTTTAATGATAAGTATGACACTCAAAAACACGTCAGTGCACAATTGGAAGCGCTTCCATGTTCTATGAAAACCCTTGCAGTGGTGATGGCAGAACGTTTTCAGTTAGAAGATAGATTAATTGAGGAGCTTCATGAGGCCCACAGCGAAAAAAGCGCGTAATCTTTCTCTGTTTATCGTCAGCGCTTTTATGTTGTCAGCTTGCTCCGAAAAAGCGCCAATAAGAGTTGAAGAGTTTGCTATTCAAGGGCTTTACTCTGCCGCGCTGAGTGAAGATGGTAGCGCCGCAGTGGTTGGCTCAATTGAACATGGTGGGAGCTATTGGCGAACAGCCCTTAACGATAGACGTTATAATTGGAATCATGCGAAAGGCGAATATACGTCCATTATTAGCGCAGACATTGATCCGACGGGGGAATTCGCTGCGACAGGATCTGCTCGGACTTTGGTATTGTGGCGTACTTCCGATGGTCACTCCGTCGGTTTTTGGGACACCCCGGGTAATATTCAATCGTTAAAATTGACAGATAATGGCGATTTCGCTCTTGTTGGTTTGGATGATCAAACGGCACGTTATTTTGATGTGAAAAATGGTGGCATAAAACAGACATTTCGTACTGGAGCCATAGTTCGAGCCGTAGATGTGTCACCTGATGGACGTCTGGCTCTCACCGGGGATGATAAATACCACGTTACCTTATGGGATGTTCGGACAGGCAAAAAGAAATTTGAGTGGACGTTGAGTAATCAAATTGCGACAGTTGCCTTATCTGATGACGGTAAATACGCCTTCGGTTCTGCCCAGCTAGGAACCGCCAAAGTGTGGTCAACACAAACGGGTAAAGTTGTCACCACTGTCTATACAGGATCTTTGAAAGCACGTAAAAGAACCATTAGTAGTGCGGTATTTTCTAGAAACGATCAACAGCTTTTAATTGGTGGTGTTGACAGTCGAGTGTCTCTAGTTGAAATACCGACGGGGCAAGTGCTTAAAGAGTGGGATCTTCACCTAAGAGATACCTTGCAGCCTACTGGGGCCAGAGTGCTTGCCCTGTCTTTTTCAAATGGTAGCCGTTACTTTGCCATTGGCAGCAATGGTTTTCTAAATGTATTGGAATAATTCATGTCTCAAGTTTCTTCTTTTCCGGCTAAATTAGCCTGTTTTGCGGCTACACAAGGTTTTTTGTCTGTTGCCGCTGGGGCATTTGGAGCTCATGCCCTGACTAAAATGGTAAATGAAAGAACCTTATCCTGGTGGCATACGGGGAGCCAATATTTAATGTATCATGCGCTGGCGTCCCTTATTGTTGCCGCTTTGTTTTCCTATATTCCTTCCGCTAGAAAAATCATCGTATGCTTTCTCATCGGTAATGTATTTTTTGCGGGTAGCCTGTATGTGATGACCCTCACCGGTGTACTTTGGTTAGGAGCGATTACACCTATTGGTGGTGTCTTATATTTGCTTGCTTGGTTTCTTTTAGCAAAAAACTTATGGCAAGGTCAGTTTAAGGTCAATTGATTACTGAGAATAGTCATTTAGGTAGGGGACAAAAAATAGTCTTTTAGGTAGTATAGCCGACCATTATATTAGTGAATCGATGAACGACCATTCACTTGATGCCATTCATTTAATAGATAAGAGATAATGCAAGACACTATGATAGACAAGCAGGAGCCTATTAAGAAACGCACCATTCGCAGTTTTGTCGTGCGAGGTGGTCGGATGACCGAAGGCCAACAGAAAAACTACGATGCTAATTGGGCATTTTACGGCCTAGAATTAGAGAGTGGCCGAATTGATTATCAAGAAGTGTTTGGTCGTCAGTCCGATGTGATCATTGAAGTCGGTTTTGGAATGGGCGCCTCTCTCGCCGAAATGGCGAAAAATGCCCCTGAGAAAGATTTTATCGGTATTGAAGTGCATCCCCCCGGTGTGGCAAAACTGATGATGCTGGCAAAAGAAGCGGGTATTACGAATTTACGGGTTTACTGTGATGATGCCATCGAGGTGATGGCGAATTGTCTACCTGAAAAGGCTGCCAGCGGTTTTCAATTATTTTTTCCCGATCCTTGGCATAAAAAGAAACATAACAAACGTCGCATTGTTCAGCCTTTATTTGCACAACAAGTGGCAAATGTTTTAAAAGCAGATGGCTATTTTCATATGGCAACAGACTGGCAGCCCTATGCTGAGCATATGATGGAGGTTATGGAAGCGCAGACCATCTATGAAAATGCCGCTGGTAAGGGGCAATATTATCCGCGACCAGAATCACGTCCATTGACTAAATTTGAACAGCGTGGTGAAAAGCTAGGTCACGGTGTGTGGGATTTGATTTATAAAAAAATTACTCTATAGTTCGTATTATTTGCTTGTTGTGGCTCTATTACGCAACTTAATAAAAAAGCGGCTCAAGCCGCTTTTTTATTATCTGTTTCTCTAAAGTGGTGAAATTATTTGATTTCAACACTCTCACGGCTATTGCCTGCATCAAAGTATTCTTGGAATACTTTTGGTGTGCGGCCTCGGCCAGTCCATTCATGTGTTTTACCATCAATAGTAATACGGTATTTTGGCTCAACGGTTTTGCCTTTGTTGGCGCTGGATTTTGGTGAACTCAATAGGGCTACCTCTTCCATGGTTAGACCGCTTTTTGCAATCAGTGCAGCAATTTCTTCAGCGCGAGCTGCTTTCTCTGCTTCTTCTGCTTGGCGAGCCTGCTCTTCCTCTTTGACTTTTTCTAATGCATTTGTGAAACCAGCAATAAGGTTTTCAAGTTGAGCAACCGTTAGCTCTTTCGCTGCGGCACGTGCTTTGGCTTTATTGCCAGCTAATTCAAGTAATAAACTCATAGGTATCCCCTAATATATCTGTTAAGAACGGATTGTTTTGTGTTCTACACCGAAAAAGAGATTCATCCTTAGACTCAATAAGTGTCGAAATGATACTGACAAAGGACGTTTGGTTGTCTTTTTGCCAGCTGACATGCGAATAAACAATATCCGCAGATGACTCAGTTACTGTAAAATGATCCAATGGATTGTTCTATAGTTTGACTCATATTTTAACTATTTCAAGTTTGTTTGCCGATTCTAATAAAAAAAATCCAAAGATGCGACACAAATAAAAGAGTCTAATGATTGAAAAGTGTAAAAAACGGGGTAAAAAATGAGGCAGATAGCAAATACCTTGAGTAATGAGTTTTCTTTAACAAATAAAATGAGTGAAAGTATTATTTGTTTATTCGAAGAGGGCGTCAGTGTTCCTTTTATTGCTCGCTATCGTAAGGATATGACGGGAGGAATGAGCGATGTGAATCTACGACGCTTTCATGATCGTTGGTTATATCTTGTTGAGCTATATAAGCGCCAGCATAGTATTCTGGAAAGTTTGAAATCTATTACACCTTATCCACTAGAAGTGGCAGATAAAATAAAACGGGCTGAAACGAAAACAGAGTTAGAAGATCTCTATGCACCGTTTAAAAAAACTCGTAAAACAAGTGCAGACTTGGCGAGAGGGCTGGGCTTAGGGCCTTTGGCAGAACGATTGTGGGCTCAGTCTGGAGACGATGAGCGGGGACTCGTTGCAATATGGCTTAAGTCTAACCATGATGTATCTATGTCTCTTGAGGACGCGCTAAAAGGCGCTCAAGAGATCATCATGGAGACGCTGTCTATGAATAGCGATCTGTTAAAAAAAGGCCGGACTGTGCTATTGGCGAAAGGGGAGCTAGTCAGTAAGGTTATTCGGGGGAAACAAGAAATAGGAGATAAATATAAAGATTATTTTGATTATCAGGAGCCGATTAAGAAAGTACCACCCCATCGTTTATTAGCGCTTTTTCGTGGTAAAAAGGAGTCGATGTTAAAATTGGGGATTCGATATTCAGAAGCAGGGTTAGAAAAAGAGGTTCCTTCATGGCTGAACATTCCGGCATTAAATAATCTCTTTTCTACATCCGTGTCCTCTTCTTCTCCTTTAACAAAGCGTCAGCATGACTATTTATCGCTTGCTTGGCAAAGCAGGTTATTCTCAAAGCTAGAGGCAGATGTCTTGTCTGAATTAAAGGAGCGTGCTGAATCAGGGGCAATAAAGGTATTTGCCGATAACCTCAAGGATTTATTAATGTCAGCACCGGCGGGAGCGTGTCGTGTATTAGGGGTGGACCCAGGTTTTCGTAATGGTGTGAAACTGGCGGTCATTGATGAGTTAGCTCAGGTAAAAGCATCGGCTGTGATTTACCCTTTTTCATCAGATAAGCAAGCGCAGGCAGCGAGAGAGACATTACGGTCGTTGCTGAAAAGATATCAGGTGAATTGGTTGGCGATTGGTAATGGAACCGCATCTAGAGAAACGGAGGCTTTTTGTACTGATTTAATTAGATCAGAAAAACTAGACTGTAAAACAGTGGTTGTGAGTGAAGCGGGTGCGTCGGTTTACTCTGCGTCTGAAGTGGCAATAGCCGAGTTCCCGGATTTAGATGTGACGATCCGAGGGGCCATCTCCATCGCTCGACGTTTTCAGGACCCTTTGGCAGAATTGGTTAAGATTGAGCCTCAGGCGATAGGAGTGGGTCAGTATCAACATGATGTAAAGTCCAGCCAGCTAGTGAAGTCGCTGAGCGCAGTGGTAGAGGATTGTGTTAATAAAGTGGGGGTCGACGTGAACCTGGCCTCAGCCTCCTTACTGTCTTATGTCTCTGGTTTAAGTGCCCGATTGGCGCAAAATATCGTTGACTATCGTGCCCAAAAGGGTCGTATTGAATCCCGTCATGAGTTGTTAAGCATCAAAGGAATTGGTGAGAAGTGTTTTGAGCAATGCGCAGGATTTATCAGAGTGTTGAATGGCAAAGAGCCATTGGACGCATCCGCAGTGCATCCAGAGTCGTATTGTGTGGTGAAGCAAATGGCTACTCGACTTGGGGTGAAAGCCAGCGAGTTAATGAGAAATAGCGCATTGCTAAATCAGCTCAAAAGCGAACCAGACTTTGCGACTCAAGTGGGAAGTTATACCTTTACAGATATTCTGGATGAACTGTCAAAGCCTGGCCGAGATCCTCGGCCTGAGTTTCGCTATGCGGCCTTTGATCATAGTGTTCAGAGCATGAATGACTTACATGTGGGGATGGCGCTTGAGGGGGTTGTGACCAACGTGGCGGCGTTTGGAGCCTTTGTGGATGTTGGCGTGCATCAAGATGGATTGGTGCATATATCGCAACTAGCGGATCGTTTTGTCAAAGACCCAAGGGAGGTGGTTCGAGTGGGAGATATCATTAAGGTTGTGGTCTTAGAGGTGGATGTGCCGAGAAAACGGATCAGCTTAAAGGCTCAAGGAGTATAAGCTATTAATCTTCTTAGATGCTAGTTGATCTAATGGGTAGATTAGATAGTCTAATGGAAATGAAAAAGCCTATAATGTGTACCCTGTTTAATAGGAATACGCATTATGGGCTTTGGCTTTGTTTCGTAGGAGAATGCTAAACGATAGCGTTGCAATTATACCGCTTCAGCAATATGGGCTTTAGCTTTGCTAAAGGCTTCTTCACCTGGCTCGCCAAGTGCTTGACCGCCGGCAACAAAGGTGTTTTTCACGTTCAAGCCGATAAAACCTAAGAAGGTTTGGATATGAGGAACTTGATGGTCGGCAGGTGTATCTGCTAAGAAGCTGCCGCTTGCTGCAAAAACATAAGCGTCTTTGTTAACAAGCCCAACCGGGCCGGTTTCAGTGTATTTAAAAGTGCGACCAGCGCGTGCAATGTAGTCAAAATAAGCTTTCAAAGTCGATGGAATGCCGAAGTTATACATTGGTGCAGAAACGATCACGATATCAGCGGCTTCTAACTCTTCAATTAACTCGTCACCAATGGCAACAATGGCTTTTTGTTCTGGAGTGCGATCTGCTTCTGGCGTGAAAAGAGCGCCAAGTGTTTCACCCGTAAAATGTGGTAAAGGGTTGGCAGTCACATCGCGAGATACAACTTTTCCTTCGGGGTTTTTCGCTAACCACTTTTCAACAAATTCGTTGGCCAGTTGGCGAGATTTTGAGTTGTCACCAGAAGCACTAGAGTCAATACGTAATAAAGTCGGCATTATTTACTCTCCAATTATCATTAATGGGATCATTCTGTCCCGTGAGTTTATTAATGAGGCTATAATAAAGACAGTTTATTCGATAAGAAAGCGCATTATTTAGCGGATAGTGATCGAAAAATACGATATATTAATCACGTTATTTGTCTAATAATGTGTCTGGCCAGTAAGAAGGAAAAAGCAATATTGAAAGCCCCAAGAGTGACATTAGAGCAATGGCGTGTTTTGCAAGCGGTTGTCGATAAAGGCGGGTTTGCGCAAGCGGCTGAAGCCTTGCACAAAAGCCAATCATCAGTGAGTTATACGGTGGCCCGTCTTCAGGAACAACTTGGTTACCCTTTACTCATTATCGAAGGGCGTAAAGCAAAATTAACCGAGCGGGGAGAGGTCTTATTACGACGATCGCGACATTTAATCCAAGAAGCGGTGGATTTGGAGGAGTTAGCGAAAACTTTAGGACAAGGCTGGGAACCAGAATTAGAAGTGGTTGTCGATCAAGTCTTTCCGACCCCCGCATTATTAAGAGCATTGCGAGCGTTCGAGCCACAAAGTCAAGGGACTCTGGTGCAATTGAAAGAGGTGGTGTTAAGTGGTGGTATAGAGGCGCTTAAACAGGGGCATCCAGACCTAGTGCTAAGTAGTATTGTGCCCAAAGGCTACCTTGCTGATCCCATTGTGGAAGTAGAGTCGGTGGCCGTTGTGGCAGCGGACCATCCCTTGAATCAAGAAACACTTCCTATTAATAATGAGCGACTCAGTCAAGAGCTGCAACTGGTTATTCGTGATTCCGCAGTAGAAAGTTCGGTAGATGCTGGCTGGCTTGGAACCGACCGTCGCTGGACGGTTTCCAGCGTGCAATCCGCATTGGAAATTGTCTCAAGTGGCGTTGGCTTTGCTTGGTTGCCAAAAGCGGATATTAGCGATGCGTTACAAAGCGGCAAGCTGAAACGATTAAATCTTGTTTCAGGGAGCGAACGTACCTTTTATGTGTATGCTATTTTTGGTAAAGGAGAGCGCACCGGCCCCGCAGCGAGGTTGTTTGTTGAACTTCTTCAAAAGGAATGTAATCGTTGTCCGAGTGTAAAATAAAATGCCACCTATTTTAGGTGGCATCCAGACTGCTGATAAAGTCCTCGCCATTCGGCGGGGATTTTTTATAATAACGGCATGCTTAAAGAACGCCCTCAAACCCAGTCTACTTTAGAGTTTGTTTCCATCGACGAGCTCGTCCCCAGTGATCACTTGCTTCGCAAGATTGATCGAATTATTGATTTTTCCTTTCTACATGATCTTGTGAAGGATTTTTATTGCGCGGATAACGGTCGTCCCGCTCTCGATCCTACTCTCATGTTTAAGTTGCTATTTATTGGCTACCTTTTTGGTATTCGTAGTGAACGTCAGTTGATTAGAGAGGTTCAAGTTAATGTCGCTTATCGTTGGTTCTTAGGTTTAGGCCTGACTGACAAAATTCCCGATGCTTCCACTTTGAGTGCAAACCGCACACGTCGTTTTAAGGAATCCGATATCTATCAAAAGATCTTTGATGAGATCGTACTCCAGGCTATAAAACACAAGTTAGTTGGCGGAAACACCTTTTATACGGACTCCACACACCTTAAAGCCAATGCGAACAAAAAGCATTTTGAAAAAGTAGTGGTTGAACAGTCCCGACAGGCGTATATGGATGAGCTCGATAAGGCCGTTGAGGAGGATCGACTCGTTCATGGAAAAAAGCCTTTACCACCTGAAAAAAACAAGGTGGAGAGTCGTGAAATCAAGCAGAGTACGACGGATCCAGAGAGTGGCTATATGGTACGAGATACTAAGCCCAAAGGGTTCTTCTACTTAGATCACCGAACGGTTGATGCACGTTGCAACATTATTACTGACGTACACGTCACCGCAGGCAATGTCCACGATGCTGTCCCTTATTTAGAGCGATTGGACCGAATCAAAGAACGCTTTAAGCTTTTCATCACATCGGTCGGAGTCGATGCGGGGTACTTTACCTCGGCAGTTTGTCATGGGTTAGAAGAACGACATATCTATGCCGTGATGGGCTATCGTCGTCCTAATCACAAGAAAGGCTTCTTCTATAAACGCGAATACAAGTACGACAGGGAACAAGATGTCTACTTCTGTCCGCAAGGTGAAAAACTCATTTACAAAACCACTTCTCGAGAAGGTTACCGTCACTACGACTCAGATAGCCTGATCTGCGCGAACTGCCCAGAAAAGCACCGCTGCACCACAAACAAAAAATCGGTCAAAACCATTACGCGTCATGTTTGGGAAGATAGCAAAGAACGCATCAATGCCCATCGGCTAACCCCATTAGGCAAAGTCATTTATGCCAGACGAAAGGAAACCGTGGAACGAAGTTTTGCCGACGCAAAAGAGCTGCATGGCTATCGATATGCACGATTTCGAGGAACAGATAAAGTAGCTTCTCAATGTCTATTAACGGCAGCCGCCCAAAATATGAAAAAGATAGCCTTAACGCTTAGCTAGAGGCTTTTATTTGTTCAAAAAAATGACGAAATCGATAGTCAGAGCCTTAATAAAAGGCCTCAAAGAGCTCTAAGTAACTAATGAGATATCTTGAGTCACTTAGGAAGGAATGTGAGCAAAAGACTCAGAAAAATAAAACCCCAGCAAAAAACTGGGGTTTATCAGTAACCTGAATGCCACCTATTTTAGGTGGCATCTAGGTGTACACAGAGCATTTACTTTACTTTGTTGACTTCTTACTGATAACCATTTGGATTTTTGCTTTGCCAGTTCCATGCGTCACGGCACATATCTTCTAAGGTTAGCTCTGCTTTCCAGTTTAGTTGTGCGTATGCTTTGTCCGTGTTCGCATATGCCTCAGCGAGGTCCCCAGCGCGGCGTTCTGTGATTTGATAAGGAATTTTTCTCGATGAAACTTCTTCAAAGGTTGTTAAGATGTCTAAAACACTGAATCCTACTCCAGTCCCTAGGTTATAGGCTTCAATGGATTTGCAGTTGTTTTGTTCTTGCTCTGACAGTTTCTGAAGTGCTTTTAGGTGTCCTTTAGCCAGATCAACCACATGAATATAGTCACGCACCCCTGTGCCATCATGGGTCGGGTAGTCTCCCCCAAAAATACTAAGTTGCTTTCTCAGTCCTAAGGCCGTTTGAGATATAAATGGCATTAAATTATTGGGAATGCCGTTTGGATCTTCACCCATTAGCCCGCTTGGGTGGGCGCCAACAGGATTAAAGTACCTAAGTAGAGATATATTCCAATTTGAATTAGATTTAAACGTATCTTGTAGAATTTGTTCAATCATCACTTTAGTCTGACCGTATGGATTGGTCGAAGATAGTGGAGAGTTTTCAGTATAAGGCGGTTTATTGGTATCGCCATATACTGTTGCTGAGGAGCTAAAGACCAAGTTATAAACACCAAGCTGTTGCATGATATCTAATAAATTCAGAGTGTTGGTTAAGTTGTTATGATAGTAGAGAATGGGGATCTGAGTTGACTCTCCAACGGCTTTTAATCCCGCAAAATGGATAACCGCATCGATAGGATGTTTTTGAAAAACGTTTTCTAAGTTTGGCTTATCTAACAAGTCTAGTTTATAAAAAGTGACTTTCTTGCTAGTGATTTGTTCGATCCGCTCCAAAACGAGTGGACTAGAATTACAAAGGTTGTCGACGACAATGACATCGTAACCTTGCTTTAATAACTCAACACAAGTATGGCTTCCAATAAAGCCTGTACCACCTGTCACTAAGATTGTTTTCACATTAAACCCTTGTTTTCTCCATATGGAGGAAATTTTACAGAAAGAGTCATAGTAAGGCTACTGATCTAAGTAGTAATGGCTATGTTAATAATGTGCTATTTTTAATGATTGTCATAAAAAAAATGACAATTCAACTTGAGCAAAAAAGAGAGTCACTGTCTAATAGTCACAATTCGTTCATCTATCCGTAGAAGATGCTAATAAATAAGGACGCACATGACGCTTGATATTGCTATTTTAGCTGCTGGTAAAGGCAGCCGAATGAAGTCTAACCTACCAAAAGTACTGCATAAAATAGCTGGCACTCCTATGGTTCAGCATGTTTTGAATACAGCCAAAGAGCTAACAGGGGCTAAATTGCATCTTATTGTTGGGCATGAAGGAGAAAAAGTTTCTGCTGAATGTCAAAAATTTTCGGCCAATATTGTTTGGCAAGATAATCCGCAAGGCACGGGTGATGCCTTGCGTCGAGTAGCGCCTCATTTGCAGGTCGACGGATCGACTTTGACCTTATACGGTGATGTGCCCTTAATAAAGGCTAGTACACTTAAAGCCATGACAGCGCTGTCTTCTCCTAATACATTGGTTTTACTCACGATAAAACTTAAAAATCCAACGGGCTATGGTCGAATTGTCCGTAATGAACAAGAGCAAGTGGTTGCCATTGTCGAACAAAAAGACGCTTCAGCTAAAGAATTGCTAATCAATGAAGTGAATACGGGGATCTTATTAGCGCCTAATAATCATCTACAAAAATGGCTGGCAGCACTGACCAACAATAATGCCCAAGGAGAGTATTATCTAACTGATATTATTGCCATGGCCGCGCAAGATGGTGTAGAGATTGTTACTGTTCACCCCGAAAACGAAGCAGAGGTTTCTGGTGTCAATGATAGAATTCAGCTAGCGGCCCTCGAACGAGAATGGCAACAGCATCACGCAAGAGTGTTGATGGAAAATGGTGTCACTTTGTTAGATCCAGCGCGAATTGATATTCGTGGCGAACTTAGCACGGGGCAGGATGTGATTATCGACATCAACTGTATTTTCGAAGGCAGTGTTGTCTTGGGCGATAACGTAGAGATTGGTGCTAACTGCCATCTAAAAGATTGTCAAATTGGTGATGGCACCATTCTAAAAAGCCATACGTTGATTGAAGACAGTGTTATTGGCAAACAATGTGATATTGGTCCTTTTGCGCGACTGCGCCCCGGTACTCAGCTTGCCGAAAAAGCTAAAATTGGTAACTTTGTCGAAACCAAAAAAGCCATCATTGGTGAGGGAAGCAAGGTTAACCATTTAAGTTATATCGGTGATACGCGCATGGGGGCTGGGGTTAATGTGGGAGCAGGAACCATCACCTGTAATTATGATGGCATACATAAACATTTGACCCAAGTAGCTGATAATGTCTTTATCGGTTCCAATTCCTCATTAGTAGCGCCCGTAAGCATAGGTGAAGGAGCCACCGTGGCGGCAGGCTCAACGGTCACACGCGATGTTGAAGCTAATCAACTAGTGTTAGCCAGAAGCCGGCAAACACAAAAAGACAATTGGATTCGTCCTGTTAAAAAAAACTAATACTCCCCGTGGTGCATTTGCATGACAAAACGAAACCCCCTCCCCTTAAATAAAGGGAGGGAACTTGAGATGCCTCGGTAAAAGGCTCCTCCCCCTTGGTAAGGGGGAGGTTGGGAGGGGGTTAGAAATGAATGGCCCGACTATTTCTAATGGTTGGATGTATTTATCTCTCTTGTGTTTTTTAGCACTTTCGAATGTGCTTAATAAATAGTAAAAAAGGATTCACCCATGTGTGGAATTGTTGGCGCGATTGCTCGCCGTAATGTATCAAAAATTTTAATCGAAGGGTTAAGTCGACTAGAATACCGTGGCTATGACTCCTCAGGTATCGCTATTAACAATGGTAATGGTGTGTTTGCACACCGAGCTGTAGGCAAAGTACAAGCCCTCAAGGATAAGTTCGATGTTGAGCCGCTGGATGGTAAATTGGGCATTGCTCATACACGTTGGGCAACCCATGGTAAGCCCACAGAGGCGAATGCCCATCCACACTTCTCGGGAGATCATCTAGCTTTAGTGCATAACGGTATAATTGAAAACCACGAGCCACTGCGTCGTGACCTAAAAGCCAAAGGCTATCTGTTTAAGTCTGAAACGGATACAGAAGTCATTGTTCATCTTATTGACGATGCCTTAAAAACGGAGTGGGACCTATTAAAAGCAGTACAAAAAGCACTAACAAAGCTGGAAGGAGCGTTTGCCATTGCGGTGGTAAGCAGTAAAGACGAAGAGCGTTTTATTGCTGCTCGCAAAGGCAGTCCATTAGTTGTCGGTGTAGGAATCGAAGAAAATTTTGTGGCATCTGATCAGTTGGCGTTATTGCATGTGACCGACCAGTTTATATTTCTAGAAGAAGGGGATGTGGTTGAGGTGGCACGCGATGGGGTGACCATTTATGATCAAAGTGGTGCAGTGCAAGATCGCCCCATCAGTGTCTTTAATCACAATGTTGATGCCTCCGATAAAGGGGAATTTCGTCATTATATGATGAAAGAGATCTATGAGCAGCCCAAAGTGATTGCGGCTTGTTTGGAGGGGCGAATTAGCGAGTCAAAAGTTCTAACTAGTTGTTTTGGTGCCGACTCTGGCTTTTTGAAAGAAGTAGAAAATGTTCATATCGTCGCTTGCGGCACCAGTTATCATGCTGGATTGGTTGCCAAATATTGGCTTGAGGATTTGGCGGGCGTGCCTTGCAGTGTCGAAGTCGCCAGTGAGTATCGCTATCGCAAAGTGGCGGTGCCTAAAAATACGCTGTTTTTAACCTTGTCTCAGTCCGGTGAAACGGCCGATACATTGGCGGCATTACGCATGGCAAAAACACTTGGTTATTTGACAACTCTAGCAATTTGTAATGTGCCTTCCAGTACGTTGGTGCGTGAATCGGCGCTCACATTGCTCACCAATGCTGGCGCTGAAATTGGGGTGGCATCAACCAAGGCCTTCACCACGCAATTAACCGCATTGTTGATTACTAGTGTGGCAATAGCTGTGGAAAATGGTTTGTCTGCAGAAAAAGAAAAAGCCTTAGTGCAAGCTATGCGATCATTGCCTAGCTATGTGAACGCCGCGCTGCAAGAAGATGCCCATATCAAAAAGATTGCCGATCGCTTTGCTAATAAACATAATGCTTTATTTCTTGGTCGTGGTGTCATGTTTCCTATTGCTTTAGAGGGAGCTTTAAAACTGAAGGAAATCTCTTATATCCACGCAGAAGCTTACCCTGCTGGAGAGTTGAAGCATGGTCCATTGGCTTTGGTTGATGAGAATATGCCCATCATTGCTATGGTGCCAAATAACGATATGTTGGATAAGCTAAAGTCTAATCTTCAAGAGGTAGCCGCCCGAGGTGGCGAACTTTACGTCTTTGCAGACAAGGGTACCGAGCTTAATAACGAAGAAAATATTACCTTTACGGAAGTGCCTAAAGTCGAAAGTATTTTAGAACCGATTGTCCATACTATCCCTCTGCAGCTATTGTCTTACCATGTGGCAGTTGTAAAGGGTACAGATGTAGATCAACCAAGAAACTTGGCAAAATCCGTAACTGTCGAATGAGTTTTTGTATGTCTAACAGGTAAAAAATCATCTGTTTGGTTTTTTACACGTTTTTTAATCATAGTCTTTGCATGCTTCTTTCTCATGTTTTATAATTGTTCACCAATTGAACTGATGTGGAGTTTCTGTCTCCATGCAGAATGGAAATCACCAATATGAAGATGAAGCAAATTTTTTCAAGATATAGAGCACTCATTGCAAAGCTGCTTTTTTCTATCACATATTTGAAGCAAAATACAGATGCTTTTTTAATTTCTTTCTTTTGTTTTTCTGTTGTCAAAAATAGACATTCGACTAGTTTGAGTTTTATATGTTAACAGATGAATATCGCTATAAAATTCTTAAAGAACTGCAAAAAGACTCAAATGTGAGTCAGCGAGAGCTCGCAAAACGTCTTGGTATTAGTTTAGGGAGAGCAAATTTTTGTCTAAAAGCCTTAATCGAAAAAGGCTTAGTTAAAGCGGAAAACTTTAAAAAAAGTCGCAGTAAAGTAGGGTATTTATATGTTCTTACTCAAAAGGGGATTGAAGAGAAAGTTCTGCTCACCCAGAGTTTTCTTAAACTAAAGCTTAAAGAACGCAATGCTCTTGAAAAAGAAATAGAGCAGCTTCGTGATGAAACAAAAACTATTAATGAATCTGTAGGATATTTGGAAGTGAATAAATGAAAATTCTAGTTACGGGCGGTGCTGGCTTTATTGGTTCTGCGGTGATTCGGCATATTATTGAAAATACACAAGATAGTGTGATTAATGTAGATAAATTAACTTACGCAGGCAACCTTGAAAGTCTTAAAAGCATTGATGGATCAGATAGGTATATTTTTGAGCTAGTTGATATTTGTGATAAAGCAGAATTATCTCGTGTTTTTCAAATGCATACTCCTGATGCTGTCATGCATCTAGCGGCAGAGAGCCATGTTGACCGTTCAATAGATGGTCCTTCTGCATTTATTCAGACGAACATCATTGGCACATATACACTTCTAGAGGCTAGTCGTCAGTTTTGGTTAGGACTAGACGAAGATCGTAAAAATACTTTTCGATTTCACCATATTTCAACAGACGAAGTGTTTGGTGATTTAGAGGCCCCAGAAGATTTATTTACAGAAGAAACGGCTTATTCCCCCAGTTCCCCTTATTCTGCAAGCAAAGCAAGCTCAGATCATCTAGTCCGAGCTTGGCGAAGAACCTATGGCCTTCCAACAATTGTGACAAATTGCTCTAATAATTATGGGCCATACCATTTTCCAGAGAAACTCATACCTCTCATGATTTTAAATGCGTTGGAAGGTGAGCCTCTACCAGTATACGGCAATGGAATGCAAATCCGTGACTGGCTTTTTGTCGAAGATCATGCGCGAGCGTTATATAAAGTAGTAACAGATGGCGTAATTGGTGAGACATACAACATTGGCGGTCACAATGAAAAAACTAATATTGAGGTTGTTAAAGCTATCTGTTGCTTACTGGAAGAGTTGGTGCCTACTAAGCCAAAGGGTGTCGCTAGCTATCTAGATCTTATTACTTATGTAAAAGATCGTCCTGGACATGATGTGCGTTATGCGATTGATGCAAGTAAGATAGCGTTAGAGCTTGACTGGAAACCAGAAGAAACATTCGAAAGTGGTATTCGTAAAACAGTTGAATGGTACTTAAATAATCAAGAATGGTGGGCACGTGTATTAGATGGTTCATACACGCGCGAACGCCTAGGTATGGAGGGATATCGATGAAAGGAATCGTTCTTGCTGGTGGTTCTGGCACTCGCTTATATCCACTTACTCTTGGTGTTTCTAAGCAATTGTTGCCAATTTACGACAAGCCCATGGTGTTCTACCCGATTTCTACCCTAATGCTGGCTGGAATTCGAGATATTTTGATTATTGCCACTCCAGAGGATAAAGACAGTTATCGTCGATTGCTTGGTGATGGTAGTTCATTTGGAATTAATTTATCTTATGCCGAGCAGCCAAGCCCTGATGGGTTGGCCCAAGCTTTTATCATCGGTGAAAAATTTATTGGAGAAGATTCAGTCTGCTTGGTATTGGGAGATAATGTTTTTTATGGCCAATCATTTAGTAAAACGCTGAAGAATGTTGCTTCGCGAGATTATGGTGCAACGGTATTTGGCTACAAAGTGAAAGACCCAGAGCGTTTTGGTGTAGTTGAATTTGATGCAGACATGAAAGTGGTCTCAATAGAGGAAAAGCCACAGCAGCCTAAATCAGGTTATGCTGTAACTGGTCTCTACTTCTATGATAAGCGAGTGGTTGAGTTTGCCAAACAAGTCAAGCCGTCTGTGCGTGGCGAACTCGAAATTACCACTCTCAATGAAATGTATCTCAACGATGGTAGTCTTAATGTTGAATTACTTGGTCGTGGCTTTGCTTGGCTTGATACAGGCACCCATGAGAGCTTGCATGAAGCTTCTTCATTTGTGAAGACTATAGAGCATGTTCAGGGATTAAAAGTGGCGTGTTTAGAAGAGATTGCATGGCGTAATGGCTGGTTAAGCTCTGATGACTTACGTAAACAGGCGAAATTCATGCTTAAAAATGAATATGGAAAATATTTAATGAGAATAGTTGGAAATGAAAATTAAAGAAACTAGTTTAAAAGATGTTCTTTTAATTGAACCTAAAGTGTTTAGTGATGACCGTGGTTTTTTTATGGAGAGTTTTAACTCTGAAATATTTAATTCTGCTGTTGGAAGGGATGTTTTTTTTGTTCAAGATAATCATTCTAAGTCATCAAAAGGTGTACTCCGAGGGTTACATTATCAAACGCAAAATACGCAAGGGAAAATTGTACGTGTTGTAAGTGGAAAAGTACTGGACGTAGCCGTTGATTTAAGAGTAAATTCTCCTACTTTTAAACAATGGGCTTCTTTCGAACTTAGTGAAGAGAATAAAAAACAGGTGTGGATTCCTGAAGGTTTCGCTCACGGCTTTCTTACTCTCTCTGATGATGTAGAGCTTTTGTATAAAACAACAAATTATTATTCGCCGCAATTTGAGGCTTCGATAGTTTGGAATGACCCTGATCTTTCAATCGATTGGCAGATAGATCTAACAGAGCTAATTATTTCTGAAAAAGATAAAAATGGAATGGCATTTAAGAATGCCAGATTGTTTTAATAGTACAAGGTATAAAAATGACAACTCAATTATTTATCCCTAAATTCCGTGTTGCGGAATGTTTAGAGCATGTAAAAGAATGTCTTGAAAAAGGCTGGACTGGCATGGGATTTAAAACGGTAGAAATAGAGGAAAAATGGAAGGAGTACACCGGATTACCTCATGCTCATTTTTTAAGCTCAGCAACTGCTGGTCTTCATCTTGCTTTTGAAGTTCTGAAGCGTAAACATGGTTGGCAAGATGGTGACGAAGTGATTTCAGCTTCTTTAACTTTTGTCTCAACAAACCATGCAATTAAATACGCTGGGCTTGAGCCGATCTTTGCTGATGTCGATGAATACTTATGCTTAGATCCTAAAAGCATCGAAGAAAAAATTACTGAGAAAACAAAGGCTGTTGTTTTTGTTGGGTTAGGTGGGAATACTGGTCAATTAGAAGCTGTAGCAAAACTTTGTAAGGATCATGGGTTAGCATTAATTCTAGATGCGGCACATATGTCGGGGACTCGCTTGCATGGTAAACATGTTGGTTATAACGTTGATGTAACAGTATTTAGCTATCAAGCTGTAAAAAACATGCCAACAGCTGACTCTGGTATGATTTGTTTTACCGAGGAAATAGATGATGCTTTAGCTAGAAAACTGACATGGTTAGGTATTAATAAAGACACATATGCGAGAACGGCTGCTCAGGGAGCATATAAATGGAAATACGATGTTGAAGATTTAGGCTTTAAATATCATGGAAACTCCATTATGGCTGGTATTGCTCTGGTCTCATTGAAATATTTGGATCAAGATAATGCATATCGTCGCCAACTTGCAAAATGGTACAGAGAGGAGTTTGAAGCTTGTTGTGCTGTTAAAGTTGTTCCAATCGCTCCTAATTGTGAGTCATCTTCCCATCTACTACAAATTCGAGTAAAAAACCGAGATGAATTACTAATTAAATTGAATGAAAATGGGATTTATCCTGGCGTTCATTATACAGATAATTCAGAATACAAAATGTATGAAAAAGCAGGCCGTTGTCCAAAAGCATTAAAGGCAAGTGATGAAATAATTTCTTTGCCAATGCATATGGGGATAACAAAATCTGATGTTGTAAAAATCTGTATGCTAGTAAAAAAACTAGCATAAATATAAAGGGTACTGATAGTACCCTGTTTGCCTGAAGATTAAAACTATGCAATTTATTAATCAAATTATATTTACTGCTAAAAATCATAAAGATGTGTGGGTATATTTAAGCCATCAAGATTTAAATAGTCAATTTAGACGCTCTAGGTTAGGGATTCTTTGGTTGGTTATTAACCAACTGAGCTTTTCTATTGGTGCCGGTCTTATATGGGCTGCTGTATTCGGACTAAATCCTTTGAATTTTATACCATTTATATCTACAGGTTTTGCTGTATGGGGTGTTATTACGGCTAGCTTTGTTGATTCTTGTGCAACGTTTTATAATGCACAAGGCTTTATTAAGCAGGTTCCTTTGCCTTTATCGGTTTATGTTATTAGAAACTATTATACAAATATTGTAAGATTCGCTATCGGAATTAGTGTGGCGTTTTTAATTGTATTGGTTTTTGGAAAGTTAACTTTTATAGGTATTTTATTTTTTGTTCCTGGGTTGGTACTCGTATTGATACTTTGTTTTCTAATTGCTAACATATTTTCTTATATAGGAGTTATGTATCAAGATATTCAACATGGACTAAGTAATATTTTTCAACTACTTTTTGTCTTGACGCCTGTGATTTACCCACCTGAAGTCCTAATTAAGAAGGGTTTGGGTTTTGCTGTATATCTCAATCCGTTTACATCAATTATTCAGGTTATTAGGTCTCCACTTGTGAATCAGCAACCAGCGCATTTAATTGAATATATACTTGTAATTATATATATATTTATTGCACTAGTTCTTGCTTCAATCATCAAAGAAAAAGTTGAGAAGAGAGTAGTTTATTATCTATGAATAAAATAAAATTAAACGCTGTTGATGTTGCTTACCCTTTATATTCAACATCACAACGGAGTCTAAAGTCAAAACTTCTCAACAGAAATAAAGAAAAAAAACGAGAGTTTCTTGCATTGAAAAATATATCGCTTGAAATAAAAGAAGGAGAGCGAGTATGCCTTATAGGTCATAATGGAGCTGGCAAATCTACATTTCTCAAAGTTATTTCAGGTATAATTCATCCCTCGGGGGGGGAGTTATCTGTTACAGGAAAAGTTTCTCCGTTACTGGATTTTGCGACAGGTTTTGAGATGGAAATGACGGGATATGAAAATATATATATCCGAGGCCTACTACTTGGGATGACAAAAGATGAGATTCTTGCTAAACGAGATGGAATTGTAGAGTTTTCTGGGATTGGAGATTTTATTCATCAACCTGTAAAAACGTATTCCTCTGGTATGTTTGTCAAACTGGCTTTTTCTATAGTAACTAGTATTGATCCTGAAATATTAATTATTGATGAAATTGTTGGAGCAGGTGATGTCGTATTTGCTAAAAAAGCACAAAAACGAATGTTCGAAATGCTAGACAAAGGAAATATAGTTGTAATGGCTACTCACTCCACTGAGCTAGCTAAAGAATTATGTGATAAGGCAATTTGGTTTGATAATGGAGAAATTAAAGCGGTTGGTGAAGTATCTGAGGTTATAGATAAATATATTTCCTACTCGGATGGAATACAATGATTAAAAATGTATTAGTGCCTATTGAATTTTTAATTCCAACAATATATTTAAATTTAATTAAACCTCTTGGTGACTTGCGTAAAAATAAGCAGATTAGAGTTCGATTTAAAAAAATTAATAGAATAAACCAAAAAGATATAGCATGGTCTGATGTTGTTATTTTTTCTAGACAACAAAGTTGGATTGCTCTAGGTTTATTATCTAGAGTAAAGAAAGAAAAAAAAGTTGTTATTTATGATTTAGATGATAATTTTTTTCGAATAAAGCCTAGAAATGAACTAGGGGCAATGCATTCTTCAGCTGAAAAATTATATGTCCTAAGTGAGTTTTTAAAATATTCAGATTTAGTTGTTGTTTATTCATCTCAGCTATATAAAGATGTAAAAAAATTCACCGAAAAAATAGTATTAATCAATACATATTTTGATTTTTCTTTACTGTCTACGTCTACGTCTACGTCTACGTCTACGTCTACGTCTACGTCTACGTCTACGTCTACGTCTACGTCTACGTCTACGTCTACGTCTACGTCTACGTCTACGTCTACGTCTACGTCTACGTCTACAGAAGGAGAAAAGGCTAATAAGATTAAAATTGTGTATGCGTCAGCAAGAAATAGAGACGAAAATATTGATTTCCCACTAGAAGTTGCACTAAAGGATATTGATAAAAAATATAATGATAAAATCGAAATACATTTCTGGAGACAAATTCCAGAAAGTTTAAAGGAATTGAGTTGCATTAAAATTAATAAACCATTGAATAAATATGATGACTTTATTAGAAAATTTAGTAGCATGGAGTACAATATAGGTCTTGCACCATTAGGCGAAGATTTATTTTTTAATTCTAAAACAAATAATAAATATCGAGAATATGCTTCTTGTAATATCGCTGGGATATATTCAAAAGTACCTTTGTATGAAAAGACGATAGAAAGTGAAGTTAATGGTTTATTGACAGAAAATACTTCTAGTGGATGGTTTGAGGCTATAAGTCGATTTATAGAAGATGAATCACTAAGAAAAAAAGTAATAGAAAATGCATATAAAGACGTTAAAGAGAATTATTCGTATTCTCAATATATTGATAAATGGAACGAAATAATACAGAATACAGAGAATAGTAGTTCGTTAATTTTTTATAATTTAAATGAATATAGTCTAGACTATAAAGATATTTCTTTTTCTGTCTACGGTTCTGTTGAACCCTCAGCTGAAGTAACAATGTTAGTTTCTCGTATTTTTGAATATCCAGAGAATTTTATATTTTTTAGTGGAAAAATAAATTTTGATAAAAAAATTAATTACATAGTAATTTCAGAAGATATACTCTACGAAGATCTTGTTGGTATTATTGCTGAAGCAAAAAAGTCAGCAAGTAATGTGTTTTTACTTGATTTTTCTATGCTTTTTAGAAAAGATAGTTTAAGTAATTTTATTGAAAGTGTTAGAGATATTGAAAATGTTATTTTAATAGATAAGGAAAGTGTAGGAGATATAGATATCAAATCAATAACTCTTTTGCATGGTATGAATAGTATTTCCTATAAAGCCTTTAAAATTAAAAAGGTTTTGTTGTCAGTTTGTTCGAGTAGTTTTAAAAAAAGAAAAATGAATTTTAAATGGTTTAGACAAGGGTTAATAATAATTAAAATTTTGCTAAAAAAAATATCAATAGATAAGCTAGCTCAACGTTTTGGTCTTTTAAAAGAGATAGCTATTTTGCAATGGAGAAAAAGTGACTGAGAATTTTTTATTAGAAGCAGATAGAGTTGCAGCTATCTATTTGATATATGAGGCTGATATATCAAATTTAACAAAATCAGTTGAAAATGCTTTGAAGTCTGTTGATAAAGTTTATTTATTTAATAATTCTCCATACATAAAATTGCCATTTCAATTATGTGAAAAACTTAACATAATTGACTCTGATGATAATGTTGGGGTTTTGGGTGTTAATATAGTTGCTGATATGGCTTTTTTAGAAGGTTTTTCATACATAGTTATTTTAGATCAGGATAGTTTATTACCTATAAATTATATCGAAAGAGCAATAAAGAAGAATAAACTTAGTGGTGGTGTTATAAGTCCTGTATATTTTGATAAAGAGAGAGAGTTATTATCATCTGTCTTTGATTATAGCAAGATACAGGCGAAAATTAAAATTAAAGTCAATTCAGGGTATTTGAAATCAGATTTTTCTATAGGGTCCGGAATGCTTATTAGTTTAAGTATATGGTATAAGATTAAGGGTTTTAGAGAGGAGTTTATGCTAGACTGTGTTGATATTGATTTTTGTTTTAAATTAAAGAATCTTGGTATTCCATTATATATTGATTCATCATCATTGATGTATCATTCTATTGGTCAGAATAGTATTATATTACTAGGAAAGAAAATATCGCTGCATAGTGCGAAAAGACATGAAATTTATTATAGAAATTCTATAAAACTTATTTTTGAAAAAACATCTCCTTTGCAATGGAGAGTAAAACAATTTTTTAAAATTATCATTCAGTTTTTAATATATTCAACTTTATCTGATCGAAAATTAGATAACTTTATGGCTTTCTTTAAGGCTATATTGAAAAATAAAAACACATTGTAATTGTTTTAGATATTTTGATACAACTAAAGAGTAACTTCATGAATATTTATACTATTAGAGAAGCTAAAGAAGAAGATAAATGGAATGTGCTAAATTGGCGGAATCATGAAGATGTTCGGAACGTGCTATTAACTAGTGATATTATATCAAAAAATGATCACAATATATGGTGGAATAAAACTATATCATCAAAAGAAAGAATGATACTTATATTTGAGCAAAATGGTGTCGGTATTGGTATGATTTCAATTTATAATAAAAAAGAGATGTCTGCATGGTGGGGTTTTTTTTTAGATAATAAGTCTTTATCTCAGCGAGAAAAATTAACAGCATGGATCGAATTAGAAGAAGCTGTGATTAATTATGCTGATGAAGTTTTGTGTATTGAAAATTTATATTGTGAGTCTCTGCGTAGTAATAAATTAGTATGGCAGTTACATGAAAGATCTGGTTTTATTGAATGTGATAAACCCTTAGATGCAGCAGATACAGATAAGGATGTTATTTATATGAAATATTGTTTTCAAAAGAAAATCAATAAAAAAGTATATTTTTTGGCTTCATATAATACAGATTTTCTTGTTGAGGAGCTTAGGAAAAGTAAATTGCTTTATAATCAGTTTGATTATGAAATAGAGAAAGTTGGATATGCTCAATATAGATTAGATTTAGCTGAGAAAAATTTCCAGCCTGGATCTTATTTATGTTTTGTAGAGAGGATTGAAGATTTTTTTTCTAGTATTTTTGAATATCCTTCCGAAGAGTGTTTGAAAAATCTTGATGAGAGAGTGAATGAATATCTAAAGCTTTTGATTTTAGCTGAAAAACTTGGTTATAAAGTTATGGTATCTGACTTTGCTATTCAAAAAGTATATCCATATTCAACTGAAGAAAAACAGGACAATAGCTTAATTAATACCTTAGTAAGAGAATTTAATAAACGTATCTATGATTTGTGTTTAGAATCATCAATTGAACTAATTCCTTACTCTTCACTTAGTAAGAATAATAGCTTTAGTTCTACACACAAATATTGGTATATAGCTAGATGTCCATTTGAAAAAAAATTTTTAGAAGCCTATTCTTCAGTTATTCTTGGATGTATTTTAAGTATTGAAAACAAGAATATTCGAGCAATTGTTTTGGACTTGGATAATACTTTGTGGGGTGGGGCGATAGGAGATGACGGTGTTGAGGGTATTAAGCTAGGTGGTGATTTTCCAGGTAATGTATATAAAGATTTACAGGCATTTTTTTTAGAGCTAAAACGTAGAGGTGTTATTCTTACCATTTGTAGTAAAAATACAGAGGATGTCGCGTTAAAAGCTATAGCGAGTCACCCAGAAATGATATTAAAACTAGATGATTTTATAACTTATAGAATTAATTGGAATAATAAATCTACAAATATAGAAGATATTGCAAAAGAGCTTAATTTAGGTTTGCAGTCAATTTGCTTTATTGACGATAACCCTTTAGAACGAAAGGAAGTGAAATCAGCGTTTCCAGAGTTATTTGTTCCCGAGCTCCCCAATGATATAACAACATGGTTATCGTTTATAAGTCAACTGCCAGAGTTTTCTTTTAATGTTATAAACAGCTCTGATATAAAGAGAGTTGAGTCATACAAACAACGAGCTAAAATCAACAATATAAAATCTAATTTTGAAGATAAAAAAACTTTTTTAAAAAGTTTAGGGATGGAGTTAGAAATTGTTTATGTTAATGAGTTTAATTTTGATAGAACGCATCAACTTTTCAATAAAACTAATCAGTTTAATACAACAACTATTAGATATACAAAAGATCAACTTAAAGAAATTAGTAATAGCGCAGCAGGTTATGTTGTACATGTAAGATACAAAGATATATATTCTGGAGAGTTTGAAGGGATTGCGGCTTTAGTATTGGAAGAAATTGAGTCTTGTTTAGTTATAAAGAATTTTGTTATGTCTTGCCGTGTAATGGGAAGAGATATTGAGAAAGCAATCATTGGGGAAATTATTAAATTTGCTCTCACTAAAAAAATGTTATCTGTTGTCGGTTTATTCATTAAAACAGATAAGAATGAACCAGTATCATTGCTATATAGTAATCTTGGATTTTATTATGATCAAAATCGCTGGGTTTTGGATAATATCACTGAAAGTATAAATTCTGAATATAGTGATTTTATAAATATTGTAAAAAGTATTAAGGATTAAAAAATGTTTTCAGATCTAAATGTAGAATATGTAGATCACTTTGCTGTCACTACAAAAAACTTACATGCAACATTAAACGATTTTATGTCTCTTACAGGGACAAAATTAGTGAGAGGTCCAGGAATAAATCAGGCTCAGAATGTTAATTATGCATTTGTCCAAGTCGGATTATTTGGTGTTATAGAAATTTTGTCCCCGATTGATGGGGATTCGCCCATCAATAATCATATTAATAATGGTGGAGGGGCTTATCATTTATGTTACGCTGTTCGTGATCTTGACAGTGCTATAAATATTGCTACATCTAAATATAATGCTCGAATTATTTTAGAGCCAAGGCATGATGATGCATTTGATGGTAGAAGAGTTGCCTTTTTATTTCATCCTCTACACGGAATGTTTGAGTTATTAGAGTCCTATCATTCTAAAATTAAGAAAATTAGTTCCGAAATGGGGACAAAGATCGACGTTGAAGGTTCTTCCTATTACGATAAGGTTGAAAATAGTCATTTCTCTGTATCGAAAAATATAAAATTAAAAAAAGTATTTGAAGTTATATTCGATAAAGATATTACGGATGTAAATATATTGAGTATGGAAAATATGATGGAATGGGATTCATTTAAACATCTTTTACTTATGATGGAAGTTGAGAAAGAGTTTGATGTTAAGATTGAAACTAATATTTTTTCTCAATTAACTTCATATGGAAAAATAAAAAAATTTTTGGAGTGAATATAAATTATAAATTTATTTAGCTGTTTTGTATATGTGGCGTGATTTATGTTAAAAAAAAAATTGTTTTTATAATAAATGTAGATTGGTATTTTGCCTTGCATTGGTTAGAACGTGCAGAGTATTTTAAAACTCTTGGATGCTCTATACATATTGTAAGTGATTTTAAAGATAAGTATATTAAAGAGCGTTTATTAGCTAAAGGTTATGTTTGCCATCATTTGGCGATTAAACGTAAAAGTATTAATGTTTTCAACGAATTTCTTGTTTGTAATAAATTAAAGAAAATACTAATTGAAATAGATCCAGATTTAATTCATAGTATTACTATAAAGCCTAATATTTATGCGGGATTGTTGAATAAGCTTTTATTTCGAAAGCCTATTGTTTACAGTATTACTGGACTTGGTGCGGTTTTTAGCTCTTCTAAATACATATTTATATTTTTAAAGCCTTTGATTACCGCAATGTATAAGTTTATATCGATTGAGCAATCGCATTTTGTTTTTGAAAATACTGAAGACTTTTCATTGTTCGAAAATTTGAATATTCTTAATTATAACAATGGCTCATTAATTAAAGGTGCAGGGATAGATTTAGAGCGATTTAAGCCCTCTAAACCGCAACAAAATGGGACTATTCTTTTTGCTGCTCGTTTATTGGAGGACAAAGGTCTCCGCTGTTTAGTTGAGGCGCAACGCTTACTAAAAGATAGAGGCTGTAGTTTTTTATTGAACGTGGCGGGAATTGTTGATAGTGATGTGTCTTCCTCTATCCCATTGAGTCAGATTAATTCGTGGATAAAAAATGGTGATATTAATTGGCTTGGTAATGTTAAGAATATGTCTAACTTGATATCTGAAAATGATGTGGTTTGTTTACCAACTACCTATGGTGAAGGAGTTCCTAGAATACTGATTGAAGCTGCTTCATGTCAGAGAGCGATAGTAGCTACAGATGTTGCAGGTTGTCGTGAAATTGTTTTACATGGTTATAATGGTTATTTAGTTGCACCTAATGACCCATTATTACTTTCTTTTTATTTACAGGATTTACTAGAGGATCAGAACAAGTTGGTCATATTCGGAGAGCGTGGAAGAAAAAAAGTAGAAGATGAGTTTTCCCAGGAAATGGTTTTTGAGAAAACTCTTGATGTTTATCATAAAGTTTTAAAGTAAATGCCTAACCAACCACATCCTTGCCGTACCAAGGTAAGCGTTCATTCTAAGGAGTGTAAGCGCCTTTAAATCCGCATTCTCGGCGTTTTTCAAGGTAGTTGTCGCCTAAAATAATTAGTCGTCCCTGAATAATTTTCAACCTATTGAAATGCAATGTATTTTGTATAATGCTAAGGACTAAAATCTCGCCAATAATGACGCTTTAGCCCCAAAAAGTTGCAGAATCAGTGAGTTTTTATGAAGCCTCGTCAAACAAAGCAAGATCCGCAGAAGGATTTATTCCGGCCTCAGCTAATCGATATTATTAACCCCAACGTAAGCGTTCATTCTAAGGAGTCATTGACAGCCACTGACTCAGAGTAAGGGCGATTTCAAAGTAAGCGTCTGGCAAGCCACACCTATCACTAAAAATTAGTCTGTGATGAGTTTTTTCCGTTTTACCCTTTACTGTGGCTGTGAGTATGTTACGGTTTATGCATAGACAGTGGTCAGGATGATCTTCGCTCCTAGGACGGGAGCGCTGTCTTTCTTCAGGATGAACTCAGTGCCGCATGGAAGCGGCGGAGAATCTTCTTCCCTCACTCATTCCTACTCTTTTTATTCTGTGTGCTTTATTGTTGTAAGCGTCCGGCAAACCACACCTATCACTAAAAATTAGTCTGTGATGAGTGTAAGCGTCACTAAATCGTAAGCGTTCATTCTACGTAAGCGTTCATTCTACGCCGTTATTTCATCCCATCTTTTTGCACTCTAAACTGGACTCCGTTTTCATCTCATCACCGATAACGGAGTCCAACCCATGACCAAACCCTATACCCGTCGTTCTTCTTCTGAATGGCAACAAATCATTGACGATCAAGCCGAGTCTGGCTTATCCGCCCCTCAATACTGCGAACAGCATCAGGTGAGTTACGCCAGTTTTAGTAAATGGCGTCAGCATTTTTCGGGAACTAAAGCCTCGCCAGATTCTAGTCACTCAGACTTTATCGATCTCAGTCAGGTGCCCACTCTCTCAGGTACTGGACGTTGGAACATTACCTTGTGTTTAGGTGATGGTGTTGAGCTTCGATTGAGTCGTGACTGATGTTCCTGCCCGATCCCAATGCTAAAATTTGGTTGCATACCCAACCCACAGATATGCGTAAATCCTATCGTGGCTTATTAGGGCTGATCAAACAACACCTCAAAGAAAACCCACTCATCGGGTATTTTGTCTTCATTAACCGGCGCAAAACCCAGATGAAAATCCTCTATTTTGACACCTCTGGTTATTGCATTTGGTGTAAACGACTGTCGCAGGGGCAGTTCAATTATGCGTCATCAGAAAACGCTAAACACGCCCTAAGTGTGATTGAATTGCAGCACCTCTTAGCGGGCATAAAAGTCGAAAAATATCGTCAATTTAAACGCTACAAGCGAGCATCATGACAAGTTGGATGGTATAATCCAACCCCATGAATGACGCCACTTACCGACCTATTTTACCCTTCAAAAACATCGACTTGCTTCACACGAATGAGGTCGAAAAACTGCGTGCTGAAAACGAAGCTATGTCTTCAAGAATCCGCCAATACGAAGCGGAAGTGCACATGCTAAAGCGTGAGTTATTTGGGCCGAAAAGCGAACGTCGTACCTTACTCACACCAGATCAACAAGCCCTCGCTGATATCGTGGGTCCGATGTCAGCCGAACCAACCCGCGTAGAATGAAGAGTCTATCGTTGAGAAGGACAAACCTGAGTCTGCCAATGTTCGTGGCAAAGCGCCCAAGTTTCGTAAAGGCAATGAAATTAACATCACCGGATTGCGTTTTGATGAGTCTATACCGGTTCGTGAAAAGGTTATCTTAGCGGACGAATTACAAGGCCCCAATGCGCACGAATACGAAGAAGTCGGCTTCAAAGACGTCAGCCGCATCGTACAAAAAACCAGTGCCTATGAAGTCGTCATCACCAAACGTCAGGTGGTGAAGCACAAAACCAGTAAACAGCTCATTACCGCGCCACAGCCGGATCTGATTTTTGACAGTTCCCTCGCGGATGTGAGTTTTATCGTTGGCTTACTGGTTAATAAGTTCTTGTATCACTTACCCCTTTATCGTCAACACCAACAGCTTAGCGCTTCCGGCATCACCCTCAGTCGTGCAACGCTCACAAACCTCACCAAACGCGGGATCGAACTGTTACGACCCATTGTGGTAGAGCAACTGATTAGTGTGCTGGACAGCAAGGTACTGGCCATGGATGAGACACCGATAAAAGCCACCCGCCAGCCTGGGGTAGGCAACCAACCCGGCAAAATGAAGCAAGCGTATTTTTGGCCCATCTATGGCGAGCAGGACGAAGTGGTGTTTACCTTCTCCCAAAGCCGTGGCATGAAACACATCCAAGACTTACTGGATCATGTTTGGCAGGGTACCTTACTGACCGATGGTTATGCCGCTTACAGTCGTTACGAAGCCACCTCACCGGAGGTCACTCATGCTCAGTGTTGGGTGCACATGCGTCGTCAGCTACTGAAAGCCGAAATGGAAGAAACCGAGGCCGTCACCCACGCGCTGAACCTGATTGCCGCCTTGTACCAGTACGAAAGCCATATCAAACAGAAAGGTTGGTCAGATGAGAAAAAACAAGATTACCGAGTGCAACACAGTAAGCCCTTAGTGGATCAATTTTTTGCCTTCTGCGAAGAACAAACCCAACGGGCTGACCTATTACCAGACGATACCTGGATGAAAGCGTTGAACTACACCTTAAAGCGCAAACGCCAACTGATGGTCTTTTTGGAAAATCCAAACGTTGCCATGGACACCAACCACCTAGAGCGAGAGATAAGACCCATCCCAATGGGTAAGAAGAATTGGCTCTTCTGTTGGACAGAACTGGGCGCCGAACATGTCGGCATCATCCAAAGCTTGATCAGCACCTGCAAGCTGCACGACATCGACCCCAACGTCTACCTGACGGATGTCCTACAACGAGTCAGCCAGCATCCAGCCAAAGACATCGCGGACTTAACACCAATACGATGGAAGCAACTGTTCGCAGACAACCCGTTGAAATCGCCCTTACTCTGAGTCAGTGGCTATCAATGATAGCCCTAGAATGAACGCTTACGCTTTAACAGGCGAACTTCCGCTTCATATTGGCGGATAGTGACAGACATGGCCTCGACTTCGGCACGTAACTTATCGACCTCATTCGTGTGAAGCAAGTCGATGTTTTTAAACGGTAAAATAGGTCGATAAGAGGCATCATTCATAGGGTTGGATTATACCATCCAACTTGTCATGATGCTCGCTTGTAGCGTTTAAATTGACGATATTTTTCGACTTTTATACCCGCCAACAGATGCTGTAATTCCAGTGTACTGAGGGCGTATTTATCGTTCGCTGATTCTTGGTAATGGAACTGACCTTGAGCCAAGCGTTTGCACCAAATGCAGTAACCAGAGGTGTCAAAATAGAGAATTTTCATCTGGGTTTTGCGCCGGTTAATGAAGACAAAATACCCGATGAGTGGGTTTTCTTTGAGATGTTGTTTGATCAGCCCTAATAAGCCACGATAGGATTTACGCATATCAGTGGGTTGGGTATGCAACCAAATTTTAGCATTGGGATCGGGCAGGAACATCAGTCACGACTCAATCGAAGCTCAACACCATCGCCTAAACACAAGGTAATGTTCCAACGTCCAGTACCTGAGAGAGTGGGCACCTGACTGAGATCGATAAAGTCTGAGTGACTAGAATCTGGCGATGCTTTAGTTCCCGAAAAATGCTGACGCCATTTACTAAAACTGGCGTAACTCACCTGATGCTGTTCGCAGTATTGAGGGGCGGATAAGCCAGACTTGGTTTGATCATTAATGATTTGTTGCCATTCAGAGGAAGAGCGGCGGATATAAGGCTTGGTCATGGGTTGGACTCCGTTATCGGTGATGAGATGAAAACGGAGTCCAGTTTAGAGTGCGAAAAGATGGGATGAAATAACGGCGTAGAATGAACGCTTACGTTGAAATCGCCCTTACTCTGAGTCAGTGGCTATCAATGATAGCCCTAGAATGAACGCTTACGCTTTAACAGGCGAACTTCCGCTTCATATTGGCGGATAGTGACAGACATGGCCTCGACTTCGGCACGTAACTTATCGACCTCATTCGTGTGAAGCAAGTCGATGTTTTTAAACGGTAAAATAGGTCGATAAGAGGCATCATTCATAGGGTTGGATTATACCATCCAACTTGTCATGATGCTCGCTTGTAGCGTTTAAATTGACGATATTTTTCGACTTTTATACCCGCCAACAGATGCTGTAATTCCAGTGTACTGAGGGCGTATTTATCGTGCGCCGACTCACTGTAATGAAACAGACCTTGGGATAAACGTTTGCACCAAATGCAGTAACCAGAGGTGTCAAAATAGAGAATTTTCATCTGGGTTTTGCGCCGGTTAATGAAGACAAAATACCCGATGAGTGGGTTTTCTTTGAGATGTTGTTTGATCAGCCCTAATAAGCCACGATAGGATTTACGCATATCAGTGGGTTGGGTATGCAACCAAATTTTAGCATTGGGATCGGGCAGGAACATCAGTCACGACTCAATCGAAGCTCAACACCATCGCCTAAACACAAGGTAATGTTCCAACGTCCAGTACCTGAGAGAGTGGGCACCTGACTGAGATCGATAAAGTCTGAGTGACTAGAATCTGGCGATGCTTTAGTTCCCGAAAAATGCTGACGCCATTTACTAAAACTGGCGTAACTCACCTGATGCTGTTCGCAGTATTGAGGGGCGGATAAGCCAGACTTGGTTTGATCATTAATGATTTGTTGCCATTCAGAGGAAGAGCGGCGGATATAAGGCTTGGTCATGGGTTGGACTCCGTTATCGGTGATGAGATGAAAACGGAGTCCAGTTTAGAGTGCGAAAAGATGGGATGAAATAACGGCGTAGAATGAACGCTTACTCCGGAAATGCGTTTTCGCGCTAAATACTCGAAGCAGGAGCCGTATGCGTTAGTAGCGCACGTACGGATCTGTGCGGGGGGCATCGGGCGACTGGTGTTCCTACCGTGACCTGTTTATGCGTTCGCTCTGGGGAGATTTGCTCTACTAACTAAAAGAGCAGAAATCTGGTATCTTCTCCCTTCGATCAACTACTGACAACTCATGTTTGTGCTGCTTGTGTCTGTGACAAGAAGAAGCCTGCCAACTTCAGCAGTTGGATTTTTCTCTACTTATTTTGCTGTGTCGAATTTATTATCTGAATTTATGGGCTATATTTTGAAACTATTAGTTACTGGATGTTCGGGTTTTATTGGCTCCAAGGTTATGGAGCAATTTAAAGTTAAAGGGTGGGAGTGTATAGGACACTCTCGTTCTTATCATAGAAAATGTGATATTAAACAACACATAGTATTGGAGCTAGATTCCTGTGCGGATTGGAGCCTTGCTTTAGAAAAAATTGATTGTATAGTGCATTGTGCCGCAAGGGTTGATCAAATCCACGAGACAGAGGGTGATATTCTTTCGCTATACCGAGAAGTGAATACAGAAGGAACTATGAGCTTAGCTCGTCAGGCGGTAGGTGCGGGAGTTAAACGCTTTATTTTTATTAGCTCCATTAAGGTTAATGGAGAGTCAACTTCTGATCGAGGGCCATTTACAGCATTTGATGACCGTATACCCGAAGATCCTTATGGGGTATCCAAATCTGAAGCAGAAGAGCTACTTTTAAATTTAGGTAGAGAATCCGGTATGGAGATAGTTATTATTCGCCCTCCTATGGTTTATGGTGAAGGGGTAAAAGCGAACTTTGCATCTTTGATGAAATTAGTTGGCAAAGGTTTTCCATTGCCATTTCGAGCAATAGATAAGAATAAACGAAGTTTGGTTTCTGTGTATAATTTAGTGGATCTCATTACAGTTTGTGTAAATCATCCTAAAGCAGCGAATCAGATATTTTTAGTCTCGGATGATGATGATATGTCTACGTCTCGCATGGTCGCATTAATGTCTAAAGTTCAAGGTAAAAATAATGTAGCTCTACCTATCCCTGTATGGTGCTTCAAAATAGCGGGCAAATTGTTTGGCAAAGAAACTATGGTTGATAAATTGGTAGGGTCTTTACAATTAGACATTGAGCATACGAAAAACACTTTAGGCTGGGCCCCCCCTTATTCGGTTAAGTATGGCTTTGCACAAGTGGTTAAAATGAAAGATGAAAAAATGGATACACGAGATGATTAGGTTACTAGATTTTGTATTTTCTTTGTTAGGACTAGTATGTGGCTCTCCAGTGTTAGTGGTGATTTATCTGATGGGGCTGTTCGATACCGGTTCTCCTATTTTCCGCCAAGAACGTGTTGGTAGATATAAAAAGCCCTTTGTTTTGATGAAGTTCCGTACTATGTCTGTTGATACGGCATCGGTAGCGAGTCATCTTGCTTCAGCTTCTTCCATTACCAAACTGGGTGGTTTATTACGTCGTACAAAATTAGATGAGCTTCCGCAGCTTTGGAATGTGCTGAAAGGTGAAATGAGCTTAGTTGGCCCCCGACCAGGCTTATTTAATCAGGTTGAATTGACTCAAGCGCGTGAGACGCAAGGTGTATACGTAGTGCGCCCAGGTATCACAGGGCTGGCGCAAATATCAGACATTGACATGTCGACTCCTGAGTTGTTGGCGGAAGCTGATGCTAAAATGATTCGTAATATGTCATTAAAAAACTACTTCATTTATATTATTAAAACCTTCGCTGGTAGCGGCATTGGTGATAGAATCAATAGCTAATTGGGCTTATTTAAAGCTATATCCATATTATTCTAAATATGATGTATAATATTTACATTAATTTATGCTGTTATTTTATAGAGTTGTACATCAGCACTATGGGGGGCGAAAGCAGATCTAAAACCGAGAATTAGCTAGTGATGCTGATTTGAAAAGGTTGAGCTGCAGGCATCTTTTGGTAAAAATAGGTTTCTCTTCATGGTAAAAAAGTTTAATTTTCTTTGGTCCCTGCCTCGTTTTTATAAACGATTGATCAGTTTGGTCGTCGATTCGATTTTTATTTGTCTTGCATTTACTTTTGCCTACTGGGCACGTTTAGGCGAGTTTAGTGCGTTTCAAAATAATTCAGTTTGGTATGTTCTAATCGGTACCATAGCTATTACTTTGTTCGTCAATATAAGGATTGGTTTGTATCGTGCCATTCTGCGTTATCTGACCTTTCACGCCTTTAGTGTGATTGTGTTCGGCTCGGCAATCTCTGCATTAAGTGTTGCTATTTTTGCGTATTTTTTTCACGCTTTTGTTCCTCGTACTGTACCTATTATTTATTTTCCTTTCTTAGTTATGTTTTGTGGTGGGGCTCGATTACTAGTTCGAGTCATGTTAGTGCAAACATCGAAAAAAACATCGGAATCTGTATTGGTATTGGGGGCTGGGCCGACTGGGCGTCAACTTAGTCTTGCCTTACGTCAGGCAAGCAGCTATCAAGTTAAAGGCTTTATCGATAGCGATGATTCTTTAGTCAATACTGTTATCCAAGGTGTGTCTGTTTACCCTTTGGATAAAATGGGTTTACTAATAAAAAAATATGGTATTAAAAAAGTACTATTAGCAATTCCCCGAGCAACCCGATCTGAGCGTAAAAAAGTGATTGATCAGCTTTTGCACTATCCTGTTGAGGTTCTAACTGTACCAGATTTCAATGACATTGTAACTGGTAAGGCGAAGGTCAGTGAACTGCAAGATGTAGCAGTAGATGACTTGCTAGGTCGTGATATTGTGGTTCCTGATGACGTTCTTATGCGTGCAAATATTACTGGGAAAGTAGTTATGGTCACTGGAGCTGGTGGTTCGATTGGTTCTGAACTGTGTCGGCAAATATTAGCTCAGCAGCCAGCTACTTTAGTACTATTTGATGTGTCTGAGTTTGCTGTATATACCATTGACAAAGAACTCAATGAATTACTTAGAGATTTGTCATTCAACGTATCAATAGTGCCTTTAATTGGTTCTGTACAAAACCGTGATAGATTAACTTCCATTATGACTGCATATGCAGTGAACACAGTCTATCATGCAGCAGCTTATAAACATGTGCATTTGGTAGAATATAACGCAATTGAGGGGGTTGTTAATAACGTTTTTGGCACTTATTGTTCAGCTAAGTCAGCAGTTGAAAGTGGTGTGGAATCCTTTGTATTAATTTCTACTGATAAGGCTGTGCGTCCAACTAATGTTATGGGGGCAACGAAACGTATGGCAGAGCTTAGTTTGCAGGCTTTAGCTGAGGTTGAAACAAAAAAAGCAGCTGAGCAAGAAAAATACACACGTTTCTGTATGGTGCGTTTTGGCAACGTACTTGGTTCATCAGGTTCGGTTATTCCTGTTTTTAAAAAACAAATTGCTGAAAGTCAGCCTATTACTGTCACTCACCCCGACATTATTCGTTACTTTATGACTATACCAGAAGCTGCTCAACTTGTTATTCAAGCGGGAGCAATGGGTAAGGGTGGAGATGTTTTCGTATTAAATATGGGGGAGCCAGTTAAGATCGTTGATCTTGCAAAAAACTTGATCCGTTTGTCTGGGTTGGAGGTTAAATCAGAGGAGAATCCAAATGGTGATATTGAAATACAGTTTACTGGTTTGCGTCCTGGAGAAAAGCTTTTTGAAGAGTTGTTAATAGGGGATAATGTTCAGCGAACTCAACATAAACGTATTATGACAGCTAATGAACGATTTTTGTCCTTGGCAGATTATGACTGTACTATAGAGACCTTACATGAGGCCTGTTGTGTTTTTGATCACGAAAAAGTACGTCAAATACTACTTGATGCTCCAATAGATTTTCATCCTACGGATACTATTAGTGATTTGGTATGGAATACTAAACATTTCATAGACAAAAAAGTTGCTAATGTTGTCTCTTTTGACTTTGTCAAGTCAAGATTGTCTTAGTTCATTTTATATTCAACATTCAGGGCTGATACGTAAGCGGTAAGAGCGTCATAACCCCCATATTCTAATCAGTCTCGGTACGTCCTAAGATCAAATATCCAATCTCAAGGAGATCTGAAATGGCCAAACATCGTACCGACCAAGAATGGCAAACCCTTTTCGAACAATACGAATCTAGGTCGCTATCTCAGTGTGTATTTTGTGAACGTAATGCTCTGGGTCTTCCGGCTTTCTTGTAAGCGCCCTTAAATTCGCATTCTTGCCGATCAGTGAATAATCTCAGAACCTAACACCTGTTCGTTTTATTTATTTACTAGTAGGAGTTTTTTATGAATCAACCTTCCGATTCTCAATCCCGTTCTGACTTTTGGCTTGAGCAGGTAAAAGGTGCGGACTCGCCCGGAGCCATACTCCCAGAGATGAAAAATATCGTCTTGCTCAACCTAAAATCATAATTAGATTAGAGGTCTAAAGGGGCAGATCAATCGTAAATCGTAAGCGTTCATTCTACGCCGTTATTTCATCCCATCTTTTCGCACTCTAAACTGGACTCCGTTTTCATCTCATCACCGATAACGGAGTCCAACCCATGACCAAACCCTATACCCGTCGTTCTTCTTCTGAATGGCAACAAATCATTGACGATCAAGCCGAGTCTGGCTTGTCCGCCCCTCAATACTGCGAACAGCATCAGGTGAGTTACGCCAGTTTTAGTAAATGGCGTCAGCATTTTTCGGGAACTAAAGCTTCGCCAGATTCTAGTCACTCAGACTTTATCGATCTCAGTCAGGTGCCTACTCTCTCAGGTACTGGACGTTGGAACATTACCTTGTGTTTAGGTGATGGTGTTGAGCTCCGATTGAGTCGTGACTGATGTTCCTGCCCGATCCCAATGCTAAAATTTGGTTGCATACCCAACCCACTGATATGCGTAAATCCTATCGTGGCTTATTAGGGCTGATCAAACAACATCTCAAAGAAAACCCACTCATCGGGTATTTTGTCTTCATTAACCGGCGCAAAACCCAGATGAAAATTCTCTATTTTGACGCCTCTGGTTACTGCATTTGGTGCAAACGTTTATCCCAAGGTCTGTTTCATTACAGTGAGTCGGCGCACGATAAACAAGCCCTCAGTATAATCAAGTTACAGCATTTATTGGCAGGCATAAAAGTCGAAAAATATCGTCAATTTAAACGCTACAAGCGAGCATCATGACAAGTTGGATGGTATAACCCAACCCCATGAATGACGCAACTTACCGACCTATTTTACCCTTCAAAAACATCGACTTGCTTCACACGAATGAGGTCGAAAAACTGCGAACTGAAGTCGAGGCCATGTCCTCAAGAATCCGCCAATACGAAGCGGAAGTGCACATGCTAAAGCGTGAGTTGTTTGGGCCGAAAAGCGAACGTCGTACCTTACTCACACCAGATCAACAAGCCCTCGCTGATATCGTGGGTCCGATGTCAGAACCAACCCTCGTAGAAGAAGAGCCTATCGTTGAGAAGGACAAACCTGAGTCTGCCAATGTTCGTGGCAAAGCGCCCAAGTTTCGTAAAGGCAATGAAATTAACATCACTGGATTGCGTTTTGATGAGTCTATACCGGTTCGTGAAAAGGTTATCTTAGCGGACGAATTACAAGGCCCTAATGCGCACGAATACGAAGAAGTCGGCTTCAAAGACGTCAGCCGCATCGTACAAAAAACCAGTGCCTATGAAGTCGTCATCACCAAACGTCAGGTGGTGAAGCACAAAACCAGTAAACAGCTCATTACCGCGCCACAGCCGGATCTGATTTTTGACAGTTCCCTCGCGGATGTGAGTTTTATCGTTGGCTTACTGGTTAATAAGTTCTTGTATCACTTACCACTTTATCGTCAACACCAACAGCTTAGCGCTTCCGGCATCACCCTCAGTCGTGCAACGCTTACAAACCTCACCAAGCGCGGGATAGAACTGTTACGACCCATTGTGGTAGAGCAACTGATTAGTGTGCTGGACAGCAAGGTACTGGCCATGGATGAGACGCCGATAAAGGCCACCCGCCAGCCTGGGGTAGGCAACCAACCCGGCAAAATGAAGCAAGCGTATTTTTGGACCATCTATGGCGAACAGGACGAAGTGGTGTTTACCTTCTCCCAAAGTCGTGACATGAAACACATCCAAGACTTACTGGATCATGTTTGGCAGGGTACCTTACTGACCGATGGTTATGCCGCTTACAGTCGTTACGAAGCCACCTCACCGGAGGTCACTTATGCTCAGTGTTGGGTGCACATGCGTCGTCAGCTACTGAAAGCCGAAATGGAAGAAACCGAGGCCGTCACCCACGCGCTGAACCTGATTGCCGCCTTGTACCAGCACGAAAGCCATATCAAACAGAAAGGTTGGTCAGATGAGAAAAAGCAAGATTACCGAGTGCAACACAGTAAGCCCTTAGTGGATCAATTTTTTGCCTTCTGCGAAGAACAAAGCCAACGGGCTGACCTATTACCAGACGATAGCTGGATGAAAGCGTTGAACTACACCTTAAAGCGTAAGCGTATGGGACAAAATCAAAATATTGCAGTGGTCACATAACTGCTTTTGGTTGCACTACAAACGCTTGGAAAAAGGCCGCTTCCAATGGCCGGGCATTGAGGATGACGATTTATCATTACGCATATCTCATCGACAACTAAATTGGTTGTTGGGCGATCTACCTCTTCATTCTCAAGACGCACATCCGTATTTAACGCCAGTATCGACATCATGACGAATAGTCTATTAAGTTGGTATAATCCAACTCATGAAACGACTTCCAAAAAACTTGCCCAATGACGTTGAAACGCTTAAAGCATTATTGTTTGAGCAAGCGCTGCTATTGAGGGAAAAAAGATCATCTTCTCAATGAAAAAGACAATCTTCTGGACTAAAAGAAGCGCAGCTTGCTCAGTGGCAATCGAAATACGCCTTCATTTTAGAGCAATGGCGCTTGGCGCAGCAAAAGCAGTATGGCAAGAGCTCGGAAGTCTCCCCTGGATAAGGTGAGTTGTTTGATGAGATGATGACAGAGTGGGGTGTCAGCGACGCAGAGCCTGAAACATAAACTTAAGCTGTCAGCCCCTGCCAAAGGACTTACCACGCGAAACGGTGGTATTGGATATCTCCGAGTCAGATAAAGTCTGTTCATGCTGCCAAGGCGCACTTCATTGCATCGGAGACGACCGTTCTGAAAAGCTCGACTTTATCCCGGCGCAGCTTAAGGTAATCGAAACCGTTTGTCCTAAATAGGTATGCCGTGAGCGTGAAAAAAAACAGGCACGCAGAATGAGATTAAGCAAGTGGCGGTACAACCGAGCATTACCCCCAAAGGCATCGCCACCCCGAGTCTGCTGAGTCAGATTATCACGGGTAAATTCCAATACAGTTTACCGCTCTATCTACAAGATACCGTATTCAAACAATACGGTATCGAGTTGAGCCGACGTACGATGTCAGATTGGATGAAAAAATGTGCCGATGCCTTAAAGCCTCTTTATGAGAGACTGCATCAAGTATTACGACAGCAGCCCGTCATCCAAGCTGATGAAACCACGCTTAATGTGATTAAAGAAGCCCGCTCAAAATGCTACATGTGGGTGTATTGCACAGGCAAAGAGACCCCTGACAAACACAACCCGATCCCGAAATCGTCTTATACGATTACCAACCGACACGAAGTGGGCAATGCGCCGTTGACTTTTTAGATGGCTTCAATGGCTATCTTAACGTGGACGACTACCAAGCGTACGAATCAACCCAAGCAACACTGGCCGACTGTTGGGCCCATGTACGCCGAAAATTTATTGAAGCTGAAAAAGGCATGTCCAAAGGCAAGTCGGGCAAAGCCACTATGGTGGTAAATCACATCAAAAAGTTGTGCGTCGTCGAAACGCTTGCCAAGCAAGCAAAGAGTGCCGAAGCCGCGTTCAAAATCCACCAAGACCAAGCGCCCGACGTATTAGCGAACTACAAAGCTTGGTTGGAGAAATCGACTCAACAAGTGCTCCCTAAATCCTTATTGGGCAAAATAATCCAATACAATCTCAATCAATGGGACAAATTCACCGTTTACCTGAGTGATTATCGTATCAACATCGATAACAACCGAGCGGAACGTGCCATCAAACCCATCATAATTGGACGTAAAAACTGGTTGTTCTCTAATACGGGAAATGGTACCACATCCAACGCTGTGCTTTACAGCCTCATCGATACAGCCAAAGCCAATAGTCTCAATGAGTAGTATAACGGGCTGAAGAAGATCTTCGAACATCTCCCTAATGCAGAGTGCATGGGCAGATATCGAAGCCCTGCTTCTTTGGCACAGTAAGGATGTGGTTTGTTAGGAGCTTACTTTCATGACATAGAGTTTATCCTTTTTATTAATCATTCTTAACCATAGTCTTTGTATACTTCTTTCTTCTGTTTTATACTCAGTTCACTATCTGAACAGGATGTACTGTACATATGAAGTTCACTAGCATGAACAAAATTAGCCTAATGTATTGGATCTTGATACTCATGTTATCTGTTCTACATAGTGGTCGGAAAATGACCTTTTTCTTACATGTTTTTTTAGGTTATTTTCATTATCCCTCTTCAGTTTTTCCACTACTAAGAGGTAAGAGGCATTCGTTAAATAGTATGGTTTTTGTATGTTAACAGATGAATATCATTATAAAATTTTAAAAGAACTACAACAGGACCCTAATGTGAGCCAGCGTGAACTGGCTAAGCGGTTAGGTGTTAGCTTAGGGAAAGCGAATTTTTGTCTTAAAGCCTTAATCGAAAAAGGTTTAGTCAAAGTGGATAATTTTAAGAGAAATACCAATAAAATTGGGTATTTATATTTTATTACGCCACAAGGTATTGAAGAGAAAGCAATGCTTACGCGCCGATTTTTGAGTCGCAAGCTTATAGAATATGAAGAATTAAAAACTGAAATAGAACAGCTCAGAGAAGAGGTTCTGTCAAAATCAAAAAGCGACAGTTAATTTTTATTGTATTGAGTTTGCTTTGAAATGTTTAATAAAGGATCTATTTTGAAAATTATTCCTGTTATTTTATCTGGTGGCGTGGGTAGCCGTCTCTGGCCATTGTCTCGCGAACACTTTCCTAAACAGTGTCTACCTCTGACGGATATTCAATACAGTCTGCTACAGCAGACACAGGTTACTGATAAACCCCAGTTTTTTGCTGGGGTTTTATTTTTCTGAGTCTTTTGCTCACATTCCTTCCTAAGTGACTCAAGATATCTCATTAGTTACTTAGAGCTCTTTGAGGCCTTTTATTAAGGCTCTGACTATCGATTTCGTCATTTTTTTGAACAAATAAAAGCCTCTAGCTAAGCATTAAGGCTATCTTTTTCATATTTTGGGCGGCTGCCGTTAATAGACATTGAGAAGCTACTTTATCTGTTCCTCGAAATCGTGCATATCGATAGCCATGCAGCTCTTTTGCGTCGGCAAAACTTCGTTCCACGGTTTCCTTTCGTCTGGCATAAATGACTTTGCCTAATGGGGTTAGCCGATGGGCATTGATGCGTTCTTTGCTATCTTCCCAAACATGACGCGTAATGGTTTTGACCGATTTTTTGTTTGTGGTGCAGCGGTGCTTTTCTGGGCAGTTCGCGCAGATCAGGCTATCTGAGTCGTAGTGACGGTAACCTTCTCGAGAAGTGGTTTTGTAAATGAGTTTTTCACCTTGCGGACAGAAGTAGACATCTTGTTCCCTGTCGTACTTGTATTCGCGTTTATAGAAGAAGCCTTTCTTGTGATTAGGACGACGATAGCCCATCACGGCATAGATATGTCGTTCTTCTAACCCATGACAAACTGCCGAGGTAAAGTACCCCGCATCGACTCCGACCGATGTGATGAAAAGCTTAAAGCGTTCTTTGATTCGGTCCAATCGCTCTAAATAAGGGACAGCATCGTGGACATTGCCTGCGGTGACGTGTACGTCAGTAATAATGTTGCAACGTGCATCAACCGTTCGGTGATCTAAGTAGAAGAACCCTTTGGGCTTAGTATCTCGTACCATATAGCCACTCTCTGGATCCGTCGTACTCTGCTTGATTTCACGACTCTCCACCTTGTTTTTTTCAGGTGGTAAAGGCTTTTTTCCATGAACGAGTCGATCCTCCTCAACGGCCTTATCGAGCTCATCCATATACGCCTGTCGGGACTGTTCAACCACTACTTTTTCAAAATGCTTTTTGTTCGCATTGGCTTTAAGGTGTGTGGAGTCCGTATAAAAGGTGTTTCCGCCAACTAACTTGTGTTTTATAGCCTGGAGTACGATCTCATCAAAGATCTTTTGATAGATATCGGATTCCTTAAAACGACGTGTGCGGTTTGCACTCAAAGTGGAAGCATCGGGAATTTTGTCAGTCAGGCCTAAACCTAAGAACCAACGATAAGCGACATTAACTTGAACCTCTCTAATCAACTGACGTTCACTACGAATACCAAAAAGGTAGCCAATAAATAGCAACTTAAACATGAGAGTAGGATCGAGAGCGGGACGACCGTTATCCGCGCAATAAAAATCCTTCACAAGATCATGTAGAAAGGAAAAATCAATAATTCGATCAATCTTGCGAAGCAAGTGATCACTGGGGACGAGCTCGTCGATGGAAACAAACTCTAAAGTAGACTGGGTTTGAGGGCGTTCTTTAAGCATGCCGTTATTATAAAAAATCCCCGCCGAATGGCGAGGACTTTATCAGCAGTCTGAGTCTGCTACAGCAGACAGTTAATAGAGTGTCTTCTTTAGACGTGAGCACGCCAATTATTGTATGTAATGAAGATCATCGTTTTTTAATTGCCCAGCAATTACAAGAAATTGGTGTGACAAAAGCCAGTATTGTTTTAGAGCCCCAAGACCGCAATACCGCGCCAGCGATTGCTCTTGCTGCCTTAGAAGCCAAGCATAAAGCGCTAGATGATGCATTGTTGCTAGTCTTGCCCGCTGACCATGTGATTCGTGATACCCAAGCATTTGAGAAAACCATCCAGCAAGCGGCAGAATTGGCACAAGGGGATGCGCTGGTGACCTTTGGCGTGTAGCCAACGCGCCCAGAGACAGGCTATGGTTATATTCGCTCTGGGACAAATTTTTCTGTTACCAAGTTTGTGGAGAAGCCTGATCTTGCAACGGCGCAGGCCTATTTGGATTCAGGAGATTATCTATGGAACAGCGGCATGTTCTTATTTAAAGCCAAATCCTACCTAGATGAATTAGCAACCCACCGAGCTGATATTTTTCAAGCGGTAAGCCATGCCTATGAAAAACGCTGTGAAGATAGAGATTTTGTGCGTGTTGACACTGATGCTTTTGCAGCTTGTCCCGAAGAATCCATTGATTATGCGGTAATGGAGCCTACACGCAAAGCCAAAGTGGTGCCTTATGCGGGTGATTGGAGTGATATAGGTGCATGGGATGCTCTTTATGATTATGCAGAAAAAGATGCAGATCAGAATGTATTGCTTGGGGATGTTATGTCTGAAGGCTCTTCTAACTGCCTTGTTCGTTCGGAATCTCGTCTTGTTGCGGTTGTAGGGGTGAAAGACCTTGTTATTGTAGAAACAGCCGATGCCGTGTTGGTAATGGATAAAAATAATGCGCAAGATGTGAAGAAAATTGTTAAACGCATTCAAAAAGAAGGACGTGAAGAACATATGTTTCATACCACGGTGCATCGTCCATGGGGAACCTACCAAACTGTGGATCTGGGCAATCGTCACCAAGTAAAGCGTATCATGGTGGAACCAGGTGAAAAACTCAGCGTACAAATGCACCATCATCGTGCTGAGCACTGGGTGGTGGTCTCTGGAACAGCCAAAGTACAAAACGGTGATAAAGAAATTTTACTGACGGAAAATGAGTCTACTTACATTCCCGTTGGTGTCGTTCATGCTCTAGAAAACCCTGGAAAAATTCCACTTGAACTCGTAGAAGTTCAATCAGGTAGTTATTTGGGTGAAGACGATATTGTTCGTTTTAGTGATCGTTATGGTCGTTAAGAAAATAGTTGTTAAGTTAGGATTGATAGAATGAGTACTAATACTATACAGGTAAAACAACTTAGCGATGAATTAGGCGTTGCCTTTGGTACCAGCGGTGTGCGTGGCTTAGTAAAAGATTTAACGCCAGAGCTTTGCTTTGCATTTGTTAGATCCTTTCTACAAGAAGTCTGTCCAACAGCAACACAAGTCGCTGTTGGTATTGATTTACGTCCGAGTAGCCCAGAGATAGCCAAAGCCTGTTTAGCTGCGATTGAGGCTAGTGGTGCAAAAGCCATTTATTGCGGGCCTTTACCGACACCTGCGCTAGCCTTTTACGCTATGCAAAACAATATACCTTCGGTAATGATTACTGGTAGTCATATCCCCTTTGATCGTAATGGCATTAAATTCTACCGGCCAGATGGTGAAATCAGCAAAGCGGATGAAGCTAGTATTATGGCGGGTCAGGTTTCTATATCTGAAACCTTGTTGGCACAAATTGCACAGAGTGAACTTCCTCAGGTCAATGAGCAAGCAATTGCCATGTTTAAGCGACGTTATATCGATTTATTTCCTGCTAGCATGCTTACGGGCAAACGCATTGGTGTATATGAGCATTCTAGTGTCGCACGAGATGTTATCAAAGAGTTGTTAGCACATTTTGGTGCTGACGTTATTTCGCTAGCACGCACTGACACCTTTGTGCCGATTGATACGGAAGCGGTATCAGAAGAGGATAAGCAAAAAGGGTACGATTGGGCCAAAATGCATAACCTAGATGGCATTATTTCAACCGATGGCGATGGTGACCGCCCCCTTATTGCAAACGAAAAAGGCGAGTGGCTACGAGGTGATATTCTTGGGGTATTGTGTGTTGATTATCTCGATGCAACCCATGTGGCTGCACCCGTGAATGTGAATACAGTTCTTGAATTAAGAAGTGAATTGAAAAATCCAAAAAGAAAAACATTACGCACAAAAATTGGCTCCCCTTATGTAATTGCTGGAATGGAGACGCTTTTGAAAGACACACCACAAGCTCGACTGGTTGGTTATGAAGCCAACGGTGGGGTTTTGGTGGGCGCGAATTTTGTGGTGAATGGCGAAATCTTGCATGCTTTGCCGACGCGTGACTCCCTGTTACCGGCCTTAATTGTATTGGCTATGTCGTTTGAGCAAGTTTGTCCTGTTAGTCAATTAACCAATGGCTATCCTCAGCGTTATACCGCCAGTGACCGATTGAAAGATATTCCTACTGAGGTGAGCCTACAGCTGATTGCTGATATTAAGGTCAGCAAGGTTAAGCAAATGGAACTGTTGTCTGCTATCGTGCAATACGGTGACGTGCCAGAAGTGGTTTCTATCGATGAAATTGATGGGCTAAGAATGACACTAAACAATGACGATATTGTTCATTTAAGACCGTCAGGTAATACACCAGAGTTGAGAGTATATGCTGAGGCTAGCTCTCAAGTATTAGCAAGTAACTATGTTAATAAAATATTGTCTTTTTATAAATATATTCAATGAAAAATTTAGGGTGTTGACAATTAATGGCTTCCCCAAAAAAATATTCTATAACTTTGCATCCTTCCGAACGGCGAATTAACATTTGAAGGTAGTTCAGAGAAAACACTTCTAGATTCCGCTTTGGAATATGGGATTGCTCTTGAGCACAGTTGTAAAATGGGTACTTGCGGTGTGTGTGAATCCCAAATTATTCTGGATGATTCTTCAAATTTTGAAAAAAGGTTCTAACTTGTCGCCCCTGAATAATGGCGTTTCAAGCAAGAAGCGCCATGCTATTTTTAGGTCTTTCCGTTGGGAAAATTATTTTCAGCCATAATCGCCTTAAAAATGGCCCAAAATATGGGGCGCAATAAAGCCACTTCAGTAGCTTACGTAGGTTCTGGCCACAGGCGCTTAAGATCACGTTCATCGCATCGCCTAGTATGCCTTTTAAGAAGCATCGTCTGAGTTTTCCATCGGATTTGAGATGCCCGATGATGGGTTCTACACTGTTTCGTCTTCCCATCCAGCGTTTCTCTTTCTTGGGCACACCGCGTTTTTGACCTGTAACCAAGACTTTAATGTCTTCCACGCCCGATCCTTTATATCCTCGGTCAACAAAACAGGTTTCCGGTTTTCTTCCTGTCAGGGTTTCCACTTGTTGAAGTTGATCTTTCAAGGTATGGCCATCATAAGGATTGCCTGGATAGCTTCTTGCGCCCACAATAAAGGATTCTTTAGCCGTCACCGCGATACTGGCTTTCACACCAAACTCATAGCGTTTATGCGCTTTGCCTTTGGAGATGCAGTCTACGTTGGGTTCATGAAGGCTGTAGAGTTTATGTTTGCTCTGGCGAGTTTGTTTGAGTAATCGATAAGCTTGGTTAAGGGGGTCTTCTTGCTTTTGGGTAAGTGTCAATCCTTGTCGTTTTACTTGCCGATCAATGTCCCTCAGTACTCGCCCTAAAAAGCCTTTGACTTGTTTAATGGCTTTTCTCATACGCTTGTATTGCTTGGCATGCCCATAGCGTCCAATTTTTGGCATTAGCTCATGGCAGGCTTTGTCGTAGGTTTGTCTTAACGTGATGCCTTGTTCTTTGGCTACCTGAGTGAGCTGCTGTCGGGCCTTGTTGTAGAGCTTGGCATCCGTTGGGAAGGTGATGTTTTTTTCTTGTACCGTGGTATCGACAATCACACGCTTTAGACTCGCAGACTTGATCACTTTTAGCTTTAACCCTGCTTGTATAGTCTGAGTAAGCAGCCATTCACAGCCTTCTTCTCCTAAACGTTTGCGCCATTTAACAAGACTGGTTGGATGGCACGGGAAGTCATGTTGAAAAAAGGTTTCGCCGCAAAAGTATTGGTAGTAAGGCGATTCAAGCCATTGCTCTAAGACCATTTCATCAGACAAATTATACAAATGTTGTAAATACAGTAGCCCTACCATCAAGCGAGTGGGCAGAGCTGCGGCGCCAACCGTCGAGAAATGCGTCCCCAATTCGGTATCCAACCGATCCCAATCCAGCACTTTAGCCAACCGAACGAGTGCATGGTTGGGGTTAATAATATCGATTAGCTGAGGTCGGAATAAATCCTTCTGCGGATCTTGCTTTGTTTGACGAGGCTTCATAAAAACTCACTGATTCTGCAACTTTTTGAGACTAAAGCGCCATTATTGGCGAGATTTTAGTCCTTAGCATTATACAAAAGGCATTGCATTTCAATAGGTTGAGAATTATTCAGGGACGACTAACTTGTCAGTTTAAACCGTCAGCCTCTATAAGGTTAAAGGCAGAGTATTATCCCGAGTTAAAGGGAATAGAGTGTAAAACGGTTCCTGCAAAGGTGAATAAAATTTACGAGCAATCAGAGAATATTATGGTTCTCGAACTCCGTTATCCGCCGAAGAATACGTTTAAATTTTTACCAGGACAGTACTTAGATCTGAAATACCAGGGAGTATCAAGAAGCTATTCTATTGCATCGATACCCAATAATGAACATACGTTAGAACTGCATTTTAAGAAAATTGATAATGGTGCTATGAGTGAAAAAATTTTTGCGCCAATCAGTACCAATCAACTGGTCCAAGTTGAAGGTCCAAAAGGCACCTTCTTTCTGCGTAATAAAGCGACTGGCCCCATTATTTTTATTGCTACTGGAACAGGTTTTGCGCCAGTCAAAGCTATGTTAAGTCAGTTAATCGAAGAGCGGAGATTTGATCGACCTGTTTATTTTTATTGGGGAAATCGTACCTCTGACCACATAGAGTTTTTGTATCCAGTTAAGTGCCACTGTGTGCGTGCCTGTTTTCCCTTTGCTTTTCCCTAAGCTTTTCTCGATGTCCATAAATTTCCGACGTGCGTGAGCCCAGCATCCGACAAGCTGTGTTTTGGTTTGTTCGTAACCGGCATAGCCATCGACTTGCATATAGCCAGAGTAGCCACTCAAAAAGTGTTTTGGGTGTTCCGCTTGGCGTGTTTTTTGGAACTCGTAAAGCACAACCGGCCGCAATGGCGTTTTATACATGGGATGAGGCGTGTCTGGTCCATCCATGCCACTGCAGTAGACCCACATATAGCATTTATCTCGGTCTTCTTTCACAACATTAAGCGGGGTTTCATCTGCATGAAGAGCCGGTTGCTCCATCATGATCGCTTTCAGTCTTTGATAAAGTGGGGCTAACGCATCCGCGCTTTTGAGGACCCAGCTCGACAGGGTTTTACGATTCAGTTCGATGCCTAATTGTTTGAAAAGGGCTTCTTGTCGATACAGAGGTAACGCAAATTGATATTTACTGGTCACAACCTGACTCAGTAAACTGGCTGTGGCGATGCCTTTCGGGATAAGACTGGGCGTCTGTGGAGCTTGTTTGATCGAGACCTTCACCTCATTCTGTTCGCAATGACGGCAGCCATATTTTGGGCGAACGGTTTCAATCACGGTCATTTTCGCAGGAATAAATTCCAATCGCTCCGAGCGGTCTTCCCCCATACGATGGAGTGGCCCTTGGCAACAGTCACACACCTTTTCCGCCTCGGATAAGTCCAGTTCAATCATTTTACGTGGAAGATCTTTTGGTAAAGGCTTGCGTTTAGGTGGATGGCGTTTTTGCGAAGTAGCTTGCTCTGCTGACGTGTTAGACTCACTGAATGAGTCCTCATCCTCAACCACCACGGATTCGGCCTCATCAAACAGCTCACCTTGACCCGGACTCTTTTCAGAGCGTTTGCCAAACTAACGATGTTGGGCCAGACGCCATTGCTAGACCATTGTAGAATTTTCAGGCGATTGCGTGTTCGACCACAAAAGACAAACAGTCTATCTGAGCAGGGCTCTTGCTCAAGATCGTAGGCGACGATCGAAGTTAAGCCATCAATGGATTTACGCATATCGGTTGGCCCACAGATCAGAATCACAGGCAAAAAATCACTGGTGTTGAACATAGTTATGCCTCCAAAAGTCACAACTATGCAGAATGAGAAAAGCTAAATTAAGGTGTCATTCCCCAGACGCTTACAAGACAAAATACCCGATAAGGGGACTCTCGTTCATTTTCTGCTTCACCAATCCTAACAAGCCGCAATAAGACTTACGCATATCGGTAGGCTGAGTGTACAGCCAGATATTGGCGCTGGGATCAGGCATAAACATCAGTCACGACTCAATCGAAGTTCAACACCATCGCCTAGGCACAAGGTAATGTTCCAGCGTCCAGAGTCTGAAAGGGGATATACCTGACTGAGATCGATAAAGTCTGAGTGACTAGCATCTGGCGAGGCTTTCGTTCCCGAAAAATGCTGACACCATTTACTAAAACTGGTGTAACTGACACCGTGCTGTTGGCAATATTGAGGGGCTGATAGGTCAGACTGAGCTTGATCTTCAATGATTTGTTGCCACTCAGAGGAAGAGCGGCGGATATAAGACTTGGTCATGGGATGGACTCCGTTATCGGTTATGAGGTGAAAACGGAGTCCAGTTTACGGTATGAATAAACAGGCTTAAATAACTGCGTAGAATGAACGCTTACGTGCCAAATATGGCGGTATCCTTAATGGCACGAATGAAAGAGCTTGAAGAAGAAAATCGTCGTCTTAAAAAGATGTATGCTGATAAGTGGTTAAAGGCAGAGATCATACAGGAAGCCATGGAAAAAAGTGGTAAAGCCGTCTGAGTGGAGAATCATTGCTCTGGATACAGTAGCGAATAAAAAAGTTAGTATTCGTTTGGCTTGCTCGGCGTTTTCAATCAGTGAAACCTGCTATCGTTATCAGAGTCAAAACAGCGATGAAAATACACAGATTGCAGAGCTGTCGGTTGATCTCACAGTAGAGCAAACGGATTGGGGCTTTGGTCAGTGCTTCCATTACCTGCGCAATACAAAGGGTTATCTTTGGAACCATAAACGCGTGTACCGCATTTATTGTGAGCTGGCTTTTGCCTGCTCAAGCCAAAAGTCAGAGCGGGATTGAGAATCGGAAGGTTGATTCATAAAAAACTCCTGCTAGTGAATAAATAAAACGAACAGGTGTTAGGTTCTGAGATTATTCACTGATCGGCAAGAATACGGATTTAAGGGCGCTTACCAAGAACGAAAAATTTCCAATCTCTTTTCTATCACACTGTTTGCATATTTTAATGTTTTCCACTATTATTGTTCAGCTAATGAACCGTGTCTTAAGTCAAGCTATATTATACGCGTAGGCTGATGTCTTAATGTTGAGTAAACGGTAGTTTTTTACATGTTAAGAGATGAATATCGTTTGAAGATTCTTAAAGAGCTTCAGCAAGATCCTGATATAAGCCAGCGCGAATTCGCCAGCCGTTTAGGGGTTAGCCTTGGCAAGGTGAACTTTTGCTTAAAAGCCTTGATCGAAAAGGGCTTAGTGAAAGTAGAGAATTTTAGAAATAATGCTAATAAAGTCAGTTATCTGTATCTCCTCACATCAAAAGGAATAGAAGATAGGGCTATATTGACTCGACATTTCTTGCGGAAAAAACTGCAAGAGTATGAAAAATTGTTGTTAGAAATTGAGCAGCTTCGTGAAGAAAGCCTTGCAGACCAAAATATAAGTAAACATGAGCCATACCTATAAGATCTTCATTGTAAGAACATAAGTATGTCAGTTTATTAAATATAATATTATTATTGGCACAGTAAATCAAGTAGTTACTGCCTGTGTTGTAGAAGAGAATGTCATTCCTTTGGATAGCAAAAAGTCGTCAATCTGAGATAAAAATATCAAAGTTGCTTTATATGAGTTTAGTTAGTATTAAAAAAATACCATTTATTTAACTCTAAGATCTATCTCAATTTTAATTAACTTGAAATTGAACTCAATAAAAAATTATTTCGAGAAATAATCAATAATTTTTTGTTGTGCGGAAAAAGGTTGTTTTTTGATCTGTTTAGTAAAATTGATTGCACTTAACATAATAAAGGATGCAAGAGTTTATGTTAAAAAATTTAAACTGTTTAATGCTAGATCTTTTATTATTTTAGTATGGTGTTTTCGGAAATGCTATTTTTTATAGGTGTGAATTTAAATGAATATGTATAAAGGTAGAGATTTTTATCTGAATAATATATCTCCTAATTGGAAATTTATTAAGGATAAGGGGGGGGCAAATTTAGTTACCATTATTACAATTTGCTACAACTCCGAAAAAACAATACTAAAAACAATAGAGTCTGTTTTTTCTCAAACGTTTAAAAATATCGAATATATCGTTATCGATGGAGGATATACTGATAATACTATAAATCTAATAAAATCTAATGAAAGCGGTATGGCCTTTTGGCTTAGTGAACCTGATTCTGGGCCATCAGATGCCTTAAATAAAGGGCTGACATTAGCTAAAGGTCAATATATATTTATGTTGAATTCAGACGATTTTATAGATGAGAAGTTTATAGAGACTGCTCTTAAAGAGTTTGACAATAATTGTGATTTTGTTTTTGGTGATTTGAAAATAGGAGCATTTGGTAAAGAATATAATAGAATACAAAAAGGTGATAAAAATTATAGAAAAAAATAAAATATACAATGCCAAAGATAAACCAGCCTTCGATAGTTTTTAAAAAGAGATGCTTTGATAAGATTGGATTATATAATATTGAAAAGAAAATTGCACCAGATCACGAGTTTTTATTAAGATGTGACATTCAAGGTCTTATTGGTAAATATAGTTGTAAAATTTTTTCGTACTTTTCCTTATCCGGCCTGTCGGATAGGAACTATTTTATAGGAATAAAGGATGTGAAGGAGTCATGTATCTATTATTCTGATAATAAGCTTACGACTAAAATCAAAATTATGATTTATTATTTATGTAGATACTATAAGCGGATGTTGAAGAAATGAAAAGGGAGTTTATATATGTTGCTGTCTCTCAGTTTCTTTTAACCTTTATAATGATTATAATAAATATATATCTTTTAAGGGTGATTTCAATAGATATATATGGTAAGTATATATTTTTCCAATCTTTGTTCTCCTTCTTTTCTGTTTTTATTAATTCCGGTGTTGCTAATGATTCCTTAAGAGACTTGTCTTTAGCTCATATTAAAGGCGATGTAAGTGATAAATTTTCAGAGTATATATCAATTAAAGTTTTTTATATGACCTTTGCTTTTTTGATATGCTTTTTATTGAGTTTTTTTGATAGGTTTAATAGTACTTTATTTTTTTTTATGACACTTTTTTTATTTTTTTATTTTTTTGATTTTATGGTTGTCTATCAATCTATAAAGAAAACAATGTTGTATATGTTTGTCTGTTTAATGAGTTTTTCTATAAGCTTTATTTTGCTATTTCTTTTTATAAAAAAGAATCAAGATATTATTTATGTGCCTATAATTATATCAACCCCATTTTGCATTTTTAATATTTTTATACTCTTAAGCTTTACTGAGTTAAGATTTCATTTCTCCTATGCGAAAATGATGACGAGATTGAGGAAAAACTCATCTGTTATGTTTTCTAGTGTTGTTAGTGCATTATTCTCAAAAAGTATTTATCTTCTAATAGGTATTTTTGTAGGTGATAGAGGAGTTGCTTTATTTTCTGTTATTGACCAAATTACTAGAGCCCCTTTGATTTTTATAAATAGAATAAGTACTTTATTTACACACAAAATAATTGAAAAGCTAAATTCTAATGATGATTTAGCTCTAAGGATTTATTTTTCTAAGTGTTTTGTTCTGATTTTTTTTGTTTCTACATCTTGTGCACTATTTTTGGCAGGGATGAGTCCGTATATTTTGGATTTCTTACTAAAAAACGGATGGAGTAATGAAGAAAGAAATATGCTTTTTATAATGCTAGTATGCATACCTTTAATATCATTAAGCTCGCTTTGTGCTATCCAATATCACTTGAATAGTGGAAATACTTATTTGATTATGCGGTATGGTATCTTTTTAACTCTTATTGCTTGCCCTATGTCTATTTTTTCCATTTATTTTGAAGGGATTATGGGGATGGTAATTACTTATGTGAGTATAGAGCTTTTTGTGATGTTATATTTTATATATTACTTGAGGTTTAATTTATTTAAGGTGATTTTCAATGTCTGTTTATCTCGTAAGAAATAATATATCTCTAATTGTTATATTATTTGGTATATTTTTTCAATTCCATTTTTTCTATTTTTCCAATGGTTCTAGTGTCAAGCTTTATCATATATTAATACCTTTTTTAATGCTTGTTCTGCTTTTTAGGAATAGGCTTTATTTTGTTCTTAATGATGTGTTTTTCTTTTTTTGTTTTTCTTTTTTTGTTTCTTTATATGCTTTTTTTTATTATGGCTGGAGTGTTATTCTTTTCCAGGCAGTTTGTTGTTTTTTAATATATAATTTAGCTTATAGTTTATCCAGAGGATTATCTTTTTATTCGCTTATAAGAGTTATTAGGTTTTTCTCAATTTTCTTTTTTCTTTGTGTTATTGTTAAAGATTTGATTTATTTTCGTTTGCTGAGCCAGGTTTATTCGAGTAATCAAGAGGTATTGGGGAGTGTATTTTGGTTTATAGGAGGAGGTCATAATATTGAAGTGACTTATATTTCATTTTTGTCTATTTTTTTTATCAGATCAAAATCTTTTTTTTATTGTATAGCTTTTGTTTTATTTCTTTCTCTAATTTATCTTTCTAGAATAGGTATAATTGAATTTTTTATGCTGGTCTATGCTAGAATTTTTTATACTAAAAGTTTCTCTCGGCAGGTTTATTATATTTTAGCGTTAATTCCAGTTATTTTGTTTTTGATTTATTTTTTTATTTTGTTCTTAGAGTTTTATGATTTTAAGATTTTTGATAGGTTTGATGATATACATGCTGAACTGGAAAATAATAATAATGGAAGAGGGATGCTTTGGTATGCAGCCATTCACTTGATATTTCAAAATTTTCTAGGGTACGGTATTGGGAATGCAATCCCCTTAGCAAAAGATTTTCTACATAAAAATATTATTGAGAATAATTTTCATAATATTTATTTTCAATATATTTTAGATTCTGGTTTTTTTGCATTGATAATATATCTTCGTATTGTTTTAAAGAGGTTAAGAGAAAAAACAAAAAATATTGAATTTAAAATTTTCATTTTTGCATTTTCGCTTGTTAGTTTTTTTCAGTTTACAGGCTATGATATTATTTTTTGGTTTTTTTTGGGAGTTTATGATTCTTTCTTAAAGGAAGATGCCAAGGTTAAGGATATCAATACTATATGATATTGAAGAAAATGTTGCCTATAACAGTTTTAATGTCAACTTATTCTGGCAATAAAGCTGCCTATTTACTTGAGTGTTTAAACAGTCTGAAGAGTCAAACCATGCCGCCTAATGAAATATTATTAGTAGTTGATGGAGAGATTTCATCAGATCAAATGTCAATCATTAAAAACTTTACATATTCAGGAGAGTTTTCTGTTTACTACTTAGAACAAAATCATGGCTTAGCCTATTGTATGAATTTTGCTATTAAAAATGCCAAAAATTCAATATTAGCAAGAATGGATGCTGATGATATATGTCATAAAGAACGCTTTGAAAAACAGTATGAACTTGTCAAATATGATGGCGATTTAGTTTGTTGCTCATGGCATGCTGAATTTTCAGATACTATTGGTGATATCGCTTATCTTAAAAAAACTCATATGGATTTTCTTAAAATAAAGAAGAAAATAAAATTGAGAAATGTAATATCTCATCCAACTCTTATGTTACATAAGAGAATTTTTGAGGATTTTGGTGGATACGATGAATCGATTGGTTTGTTAGAGGATTATGAACTTCATCTTAGACTAATTAAAAATGGTGTAAAATATAAAGCAATTCAGGATGCTTTGGTCTATGTTAGAACTGATGACTTTCAATACTCTAGAAGAGGTGGTTTTATATATTTTAAAAATGAAATCTCTTTTAGATTAAAATGTCTGAGAAAAAAATATATAAATATATTTGATTTTATTTTTTCTATTTCTTTATATGCTTTTTTTAGGTTGTCACCTAATTTTATTAGGAAGAGTGTGTATTTTTTAGTGAGAGATAAAAATTAAAATTTTAGAAGGATATTTAATGTGAAATACTTAGAGTTGTTAGAAAAAAATTTAAAAAAATCAATTTCTGCAAAGGAAAAAATTTTAAATAATTTAGATGGTTTTTCTATTTTTTATGATGCTGTTGAGAAAGTTATAAACTGTTATAAATCTGGAGGGAGACTTTATATTGCCGGAAATGGTGGATCCGCTGCAGATGCCCAACACTTAGCAGCAGAGTTTGTTAGTAAGCTAGCCAGAGATAGAGATCCTTTACCTGCGGAGGCATTGACGGTTGATAGTTCTATTTTAACAGCTATAGGCAATGATTATGGATTTGACAAGGTTTTTTCAAGACAGATTTTGGGGAAGGTTACTAATAAAGATATTTTCCTTGGTATAACTACATCCGGTAACTCAGAAAACATAATTGATGCGGTTAAGACTTGTAAAATTAAAGGTATAGCATCTATTGTTTTTTCAGGGAAAGACGGTGGTATGGTAAAGGACATAGCCGATTATTGTATTATTGTTCCTGGGTCTACAACAGCTGCAATTCAAGAAGTTCATATATTATTGGCTCACACACTTTGTGAGGCTGTTGAAAATACGCTATTTGTATAATAGCAATACTTAAACAATGCTAAAATACAAGTGAGAATTTATGATTATTACAAAAACTCCGTTTAGGATCTCTTTTTTTGGTGGGGGTACTGATTTTCCTGCATGGTATCAAAAATTTGGTGGAAGCGTTCTTTCAACTTCAATTGATAAATATTGTTATATTACATGTCGTAGTTTACCTCCTTTCTTTGAACATAATCATAGAATTGTATATTCTACAATTGAGAATGTTAAATATATAGAAGAAATTAAGCATCCGGCTGTACGTGGAGTTTTTAATTATCTAAATGTGTCTTCAGGATTAGAAATACATCATGATGGCGATTTGCCGGCTCGCTCTGGTCTTGGATCAAGTTCTGCATTTACTGCTGGACTAGTTTTAGCACTTAAAAGTCTTAGGGGGGAAATGATTGATAAGTATAACCTTGCGAAAGAAGTTATCTATATTGAGCAAAATATAATTAAGGATGTTGTTGGATCTCAAGATCAAATAGCAACTGTCTACGGCGGTTTTAATAAAATTGATTTTTTAAAAAATGATGAATTTTCAGTTAACCCACTAATAATTTCCTCAGATAAAAAGAGGGAGCTTAATAGTCATCTTATGTTATTTTTTACAGGTATTACTCGTTTCTCTTCTGATATAACAAAAGGTCAAATAGATAATATTGATAAAAAAATATTTGAACTAGGAAAAATGCATGAAATGGTAGATGAGTCTGTCAAAATCCTTACTAGTAAAAGTAGAGATGTTTCTGATTTTGGAAAGCTATTGCATGAGAGTTGGGCATTTAAAAAAACGTTATCAGAAAAAATTTCCAATACAAAGATTGATGAGATTTATGAGTCAGCAATGAAAGCTGGAGCTTATGGTGGTAAGTTATTGGGTGCAGGTGGCGGTGGTTTTATTTTGATTTTTGCTAGACCTGAAGTTCAGCCAAAAATTTTGAATTGCCTATCGAGTTTAATTCACGTGCCTTTTAAATTCGAAGAGAGTGGAGCTAGCATAGCTTTTTATAAGAGTGAGTAAATATCTATGTTCAAAAAAAGTAAGGTTTATATAGCAGGTCATTCGGGCCTAATCGGTTCAGCCGTTGTTTCTGAGGCTTACAAGAGGGGTTATGAAAATATAGTTTATAAAAACCATTCTGAGCTTGAACTGAAAGATCGCACACAAGTTGAAAAATTTTTTGAAGAACAAAGTCCTGATATTGTCATTCTTGCTGCTGGTAAAGTGGGTGGCATACTTCAAAATCAACTTGTTCCTGCTGATTTCATGATTGAGAATTTAACAATACAACTTAATATAATTGAGTGTGCACATAACTTTAATGTAGATAAGTTGATTTTTATAGGGTCGTCGTGTATGTATCCTCGTGATTGTAAACAGCCGATGAGAGAGGATATGATTTTGTCCTCGATACCTGAGTCAAGTAGCTTGCCATATGCCATCTCAAAACTTGCAGGTGTGAATTTATGTGCTGCATTTAATAAGCAATATGGCAGAAAATATATTTCAGTAATTCCTAACAGTGTTTATGGTGCTAGGGATAATTTCAACCCCGAATCTGCTCATGTCTTATCATCATTGATCCATCGTTTTCATGAAGCGAAAGTTAACAATAATGAGAGCGTAGTTTTGTGGGGGGATGGGGGATCAAAAAGAGAATTCGTCTATTCTGATGATGTTGCCAAGGCTATCTTTACTATACTGGAAAACATTGAAAATCTAGATACGAAATTGCCTATTAATATTGGTAGTGGTGTGGAGTTTTCTATTAAAGATTTAGCGCAGGTGATATCAGATGTTGTAGAATATTCAGGTAATATCGTATGGGATAACACAAAACCAAATGGTGCTCCAAGAAAATTACTTGATTCAAGTAAATTAAAAGAAATAGGCTGGAAGCCAGAAATGAATTTCTTAAATGGGCTAGCTGAAACTTATAACTGGTATATACGGAACCGTTGATATGGAAAATAATACTGAACAGGTCTCTAATTTAGTTTCTAAAGCTGCATGGGTGTGGCGTGAAACACTTGCCATAAATAAACGTGCACCAGAAACTAGAATAGCCTCCTCTCTTTCTCCAATAGAAATATTTGTAGCTCTTTACTATGGTGGGGTTCTGAATTTTGACCCAAAATATCCATATAGCGAAGATAGAGATCGTTGCATTATTAGCAAAGGTCATGGATCAATATCTATGTATCCAATACTTGCTGATTTGGGATTTTTTCCCAATAGTGAGCTGAATAAGGTATGTAAATCTGGTGGTTTTTTGGGAGGTATTCCTGACCCCGTAATACCAGGTTATGAAACAGTGAATGGTTCATTAGGACACGGTCTTGGTGTATCCGCTGGTATGGCTCTTGGTCTTAAAGCAAAGTCAAAGAAGGAACAAGTTTTTGTTGTTACAGGTGACGGTGAGCTTCATGAGGGAGCTTGTTGGGAAGCAATAATGTTTGCAGCGCAAAATGAGCTTGATAATTTGACCCTTATCGTTGATAACAATGGAATAAGTATGCTTGGCTTCACTAATGATATAGTTTCCCATATAAACTTAACTCAAAAACTAAAAACTTTTGGTTGGGATGTATTAGAGGTAGATGGACACGATGTCAATTTAGTCAAAGATACGCTAAATAATCTTAAAAATAAAAAAGAAGGTAAACCTAAAGCTCTAATCTGTAATACTATTAAGGGGAAAGGTATACCGAGTCTTGAGAATAAAGAATTGTCACATATTCTAGGCGTAACTCCCGAAACTTTAGATAAATTAATAGGATTACAAAATGAGTAATACTATAGCAATGCGTGATGCATTATTGGAATCTATATGGAAAGAAATGGCTCATAATCATATGATTTATTTTGTTACTGCGGACTTTGGTTCTCCAGTGCTAGATAAAATCAGAGCAGATTATCCTAATCGTTTTCGCAATGTAGGCATAGCTGAGCAAAATTTGATAAATGTCGCATCAGGTCTTGCTCTAGAAGGTTTTACTGTATTTGCCTATGCAATAGCGCCTTTTATAACGATGAGATGTTATGAGCAGATTAGGGTGAACTTGGCATTGCTGTCAGAAGTAAGAGAGATAAATGTTAATTTAATAGGGGTTGGTGCAGGATATAGTTATGTTGTTTCTGGCCCAACTCATCAATGTTATGAAGATATAACCTTGGTAAGGTCACTACCTGGTTTTCATTTATTATCACCTTCTGATTCTGTCACATCAGGGTTATTGGTCCAAAAATGTCTTAGTGTAAAAAAACCGAAATATATTCGATTAGATGCTCAAGTCTTACCCGTAATATATGAAGAAAAGATACCAAATCTTGACAAAGGCTATGATATTAGAGTCAATTCTGGTGATACTATATGTCTAATAGCAACTGGATATATGGTGCATACTGCGATTAAAGTAGCGGAAGCTTTTAAGGATGCAGGGGTTTTGTTTTCTGTTGTTGATTTATTTGATATTCAGCATTTTGATGAAAAGTCAATGGTTGTTTTTTTATCAAAATATAATTTTGTTGTATCTTTGGAAGAAGGCTTTGTTCATAGGGGGGGGCTAGACTCTAGAATGAAAGAGTTCTTTGTTAATCATTCTCTCAACCCAAAATTTTTGTCTATTGGAGTTAGTCCTAGCTATCATTTTGAGCTAGGTAGTAGAGACGAATTGCATGAAATTGTTGGTGTTGGTGTTAATGCAGTAATAAATAAAATTAAAAAATTTTTAAATATGTCTGAAAAAATCTAGGTAAGTCAAATGATTAAATTTCCTTTAATGAAAAACAATATTAGTAAAGAGGATTTACAACCTGTAATTTCTTTGTTGCAAGAAGATAATCCAATTTTAACTAATGGTCCAAAATGTCGAGAGTTTGAAAAAGAGTGGTCTAAATGGCTCGGGGTTAAATATTCGGTATTTGTCAGCTCCGGATCGGCTGCTAATTTACTGTCAATGTCAATACTTAAAATACGATACCCAGAAGGCGGAGAGATAATTGTTCCTCCTTTTACTTGGGTCTCTGACATTGCAAGTGTTTTGCAGTGTGGATTTACACCCATATTTGTAGATATCAATCCTAAAACACTGGGAATGGATGCTAGCAAAATCTTAGAAAAGATAACTTCGAAGACAAAAGCTGTATTTTTAAGTCATATTCAAGGTTTTAACGCTCTAACAGATGAACTACTAGTGAAATTAAACGAGTTGAATATTCCTTTGATTGAAGATGTTTGTGAATCACATGGTGCTGAACATAATGGGAGAAAAGTTGGGAGTTTTGGAGAAATGTCTAATTTCTCTTTTTATTACGCTCATCATATGAGTACGATTGAAGGAGGAATGGTTTGTACTAATGATTACGAGATTTATGAACAGTTAAGAATGCTTAGAAGCCATGGGATGATCCGTGAATCAACAAATGATGCTCTAAAGGATAAATATATATCTACTTATCCAGATTTAAATAAAGAATTTATTTTTGCATATCCTGCTTATAATGTTAGAAATAATGAAATTGGTGCTATTATTGGGTTAAGTCAATTGAAAAGGCTTGATTCGATTGTTAAAAAGAGAAGTGAGAATCAAGCTAGATTTTTTTCTAATTTAGATTCTTCTAAATACAAAAAAGATTTTATATTTGATGGGTCAAGTAATTATGCTTTTAATGTGGTTTTAAAACGCAAAGATACTGATTTAATGGTCAGGATTGAGGAAAAACTAAAAGGAGAGGGGATTGAATATAGGAGAGGAAGTGCCGGTGGGGGTAATCAACTTAGACAGCCTTATTTGAAAGGTTTAATTGGCGAAAACGAATATATGAATTATCCTGAAACAGACCATATTCATTTTTTTGGTTTTTATATAGGAAATTTTCCAGATTTAGACAATGAAGAAATTGACTATATATCTAATGTGTTGAATGAAGCATAATAATTTATATGTTGGTAAATTAAAATGAAAACAGCTGTTATATTGGCTGGAGGATTTGGGACTAGACTACGATCTCTTGTTTCAGATAGGCCTAAACCAATGGCTTTAATAGGTGATAGACCTTTTTTGCAATACTTGCTTGATTATTGGATTACGCAAGGTATTTCTAGGTTTGTCCTTTCTGTTGGCTATATGTCGTCAGTTATAATTGAATTCTTTGGCGAATTTTATAGAGGGTGTCAGATAATTTATTCGGTTGAAGAGCAGCCTCTTGGCACTGGTGGTGCTGTTCTATTAGCTTCTAAACTTTTACAAAGCGAAGAATCATTTCTGCTTTTGAATGGAGATACATTTTTTCCTATTGGATTATCTGATCTAGAAGAATTTCATGAAAGATCTAATTCGAAATGTACTTTCTCTTTGTTCATTTCAAATGAAGATAATCGTTTTATGGGAATTAAAGTTGATGAGCAAGGTAGGATTTTAGAATTGAATTCTGAAAAAGGTGTTAGAGGCGAGTATGCTAATGGAGGTGTTTATATTATAGATTCTTCTTTGTTAATTGGATGTCCTTTATCGTTACGAGATGCACCTATTTCTCTAGAAACAGATTTTTTTAAGTCATGTTTGCTTCAAGATTATGAATTTTATGGTTTGTCCTGTTTGAAGGACTTCATAGATATTGGGTTGCCTCATGATTATCTTAGAGCTAAAAATTTATTAATTAATTCTATGAATGGTTTTTTATAAAGGAGTTTTTATGTCAATCAATATACTTGTTACTGGTGGTGCTGGATATATAGGCTCTACTCTTGTGCCGGATTTATTAGAAGAAGGATATAATGTTACTGTCGTTGACAATTTCATGTTTAATCAGTCAAGTCTTAATCATGTGTGTCATTATGATAGTTTTAAGGTGATTAGAGGTGATGTTCGTGTAAAAAGCACTATGGAGCCACTTATTAAGAATGCCGATATAATTATTCCTCTTGCCGCCCTAGTTGGAGCTCCTCTTTGCTCACGAGATCCTGTTGGTGCTCAAACAATTAATCATGATGCAATTTCTCTTATGTTGGAGCTTGTTTCTAAAGACCAAAAAATTATTATGCCTACAACAAATAGTGCATATGGTACAGGCGATGAGAATAATTTCTGTACAGAAGAGTCTGAATTACGCCCAATATCGAAATATGCTATTGATAAGGTTGCTGTAGAAAAAGAACTTATGCAGCATGAAAATGCTATTAGCTTTAGATTAGCAACTGTTTTTGGCATGTCTCCACGGATGAGGATGGATTTGCTTGTAAACGATTTCACATATAGAGCTGTAAATGATGGTGCTGTCGTTCTTTTTGAAAGTCATTTTAAAAGAAACTATATTCACGTCAAAGATATTTCCAGAGTTTTCCGTCATGCAATAGTGAACTTTGATAGTATGAAGGGTGAAATTTATAATGTAGGTCTTTCAAATGCGAATGTTTCAAAAAAAGAGCTTTGTCAGATTATTCAACAGCATATTGATGGATTTACTTTCGTTGAAGCTGATTTAGGAAAAGATCCTGATCAACGTAATTATATTGTTTCAAACGAAAAAATTGAAAAAACTGGTTTTATGCCAAAATATGATTTGCATCATGGCATTGATGAGCTTGTTAAAGGCTATACAATGCTAAAGAATTCTCGTTATGGAAATATTTGATCTAAAGTAGTCTTGATAAAGGCTAGCCTTTTCTCTTCTAGTTGAGTTAAAACTAAATTTTGGCTCAACTATAGTCCGGTTCTATATTCTATTTTTTAAAATGGCTATATGTGTTATTAATACAATATTTTAAATTTCTAATTGGTTATATAGGCATTTTTTATGTTATTTATTTTTAATGAGAAAATTGGAGTCGTATATGATTGACGCATTATTTGTAAACCCAAGCTCATCATCTCATGCATATCAAGATTTGGCTAAGGTTCATTCGGCTATAGAACCTCCAACTTGGGCGCTATTATTGGCTGAGTCTTGTCGTTCTAAGGGTTTTAATGTTGCTATCTTGGATTGTGATGCTGAAAGACTTTCTATTGAGGAGTCTATTAACCGTATAAATAAAAGCGGTGCTCGGCTAACCGTTTTTGTTGTTTACGGGCAAAATCCTAACTCTGGGACAACAAATATGATTGGTGCTCTAGAATTAGCTGATTCGGTAAAATTATCTATGGTAAAAACTAAGATTGCATTTGTTGGCTCTCATACAAGTGCTTTACCCAAAGAGGTTTTGTCGTATGATTGTGTTGATATAGCTCTTCTAAATGAAGGTGTATATGCTCTTCATAATCTTTTAAAATCCAATTTATCCGAAGCAGAACTTGTTCATATAAACGGCATTGGTTTTAAGCCAAGTATTTCTGCTCTTCCTATTCTTAATGCTCCAGAAAAAATTGTACCTCAGTCTCGAATGGATGAAGATATGCCTGGATATGCGTGGGATCTTTTACCATTTGAAAATAACCCTTTAGATCTATATAGAGCACATTTTTGGCATGCAGATTTTGATCATGAAAAACGTACACCTTTTGCTGCTATATATACTGGTCTAGGCTGTAATTTTGCCTGTAATTTTTGTATGATTAATATAGTTAATAGAGTTGATAATGATGATGAAATTAGTGCGGCTGACTCTCGTGGTATGAGGTTTTGGAGTACTGATTGGGTAATTAGAGAGATGAAGAAACTATCTGATATGGGGGTTAAGACTCTACGTATTAGTGATGAGATGTTTTTTCTTCAAAAGAAACATTATAGACCAATATTAGAGTGTTGTATTGAAGAAAATTTTAATTTCAATATGTGGACTTATGCTCGGGTAGATACGATAAGAGAGAAAGAGCTTGAATTATTCAAGAAAGCGGGAGTGAATTGGCTAGCACTTGGTGTTGAATCTGGTAATCAGGTTGTGCGTCAGCATGTTTCTAAGGGTACTTTTAGGGATATTAATATTAGAGAGATATGTGAAATGATTAGGTCTTATGATATCAAAATTATAAGCAACTTCATTTTTGGATTTCCTGATGATACATTAGAAACAATGCAGGATACATTAGATCTGGCATTAGAGTTGAATACAGAAATGACAAATATGTATCCGTGCCAAGCTCTTCCTGGAAGCCCTATATACTTTGAAGCTAAGCATAGAGGTTGGGAGTTGCCTAATAGTTTTAATGGTTATGCATTCCTTTCGTATGAATGTCAGCCTTTACCGACGTTACATCTAACAGCTGAGAAAGTTCTGCGGTTTAGAGATGATGCATGGCAAACATATTTTACAAATCCAGAGTATTTGGACATGGTTGAAAAACAGTTTGGCTTAAAAGAACGTAAAAATATAGAAGATATGACTAAAATTAAATTGAAGCGAAGGCTTTTAGGTGATTGAATTTTTATAGTATATTTAGGTGTATCTTGAATCAATGGTTTAGGGAGGAGGGCGGTAATGAAAGCTTATAAAACTCTAAATGACTACTTGGAGTCTGTTAATTTAATTAAGGGTGGTAAGTATATAAATACTAAAGGGCGAAGAGATGTATCTTCATTCCCTTTGGTCACAATTGTTACAGTTTGTAGGAACTCAGAAAAAACTATTGAGAAAACTTTTTCTGCAGTTGCGTCTCAGACATATACAAATATTGAATATATAGTAATTGATGGACTATCGACTGATAGTACTCTAGACATGATAGGACGCTTTGAAAATTTTATTGATTTTTGGGTTTCTGAGATCGATGAAAGTGCGACAGATGCTATAAATAAAGCATTCAATATTTGTCAGGGGGATTTCATTTTTCTGCTAAATGCTGATGATTTTGTAGGGGCTGACTTTATTGAGCAGGCTGTTTTATCTCTTGATGATGATTCTGATTTCGTTTTTGGGGATTGTCGTGTTGGAGAGTTTGGTGGTGATTATAATAAGGTTGTTAAAGGTGATGTTAATTACATAAAAAAAATTCCTTATACCATGCCTAGGATTAATCAGCCTACAATAGTCTTTAAAAGAGAGTGTTTAGATATAATCGGGTTATATGATTTAGAAAAAAAAGTAGCCCCTGATTATGATTGGTTGGTTAGAGGATATTCAAAAAATATAAAAGGCAAGTATTCTGATAAACTAGTTACTTTTTTTGCTCTCGATGGTAATTCTGATGCCTTTTATTTTAAGGGTTTGCAGGAAGTGAGAGCCTCATCTTTGAAGTATTCAAACTCAGTATTATTTACGAATATTTACTTTATTCTAAGATTTATTAAAAGAGTTTTATTTTCTTATAAATAGATATTCTAAAATGCCCCCTGTGTCAGGGTAGTTGTCGCCTCATTTGATATTATAAAACAGACAGGGGACGGTAAGTGAAAACCAGTGGATTACCAAAGACATTCAAGTGCCTTTAAAGAAGCCATCTTACAGAAACTCATTCAAAGCGAGTTGTCGAGACGTGAGTTTGCCGAACAGGAAGGCATTAAGCTCTCTACCCTGTATAGTTGGCAAAAGCAATTCAACACATCAGGATTTAGCGAGTCAAAAGTGAGTTCATCAGATAAGTGGTCAAATGAAGAAAAGTTTGCTGTCGTACTTGAAACCGCCGTCTTGTCTGAAGCGGAGCTTAATGAGTATTGCCGTGTGAAAGGCCTGTACCCTGAGCAAGTAAAACAGTGGAAACAGGCTTGTATTGCTGGGAATACAGTGAAAGAGAAGAAAAAGACCACGGCTGAGCAACAGTCGGATAAAAAACGTATTAAAGAGTTAGAGCGAGAACTGAGAAGAAAAGAGAAAGCGTTAGCAGAAAGTGCAGCGTTACTTGTGCTGGGAAAAAAGTTCGATGCCTATTGGGAGGAAAAAGAGGACAGCTAATCACGCTGGCCGATAGGCAAAAGTATTCGCAGTGGATCCGTCATGCGGTCGAGTCCGGTGCACGGCAAGAGCCTGCCTGCGAGGTGATTGGATTATCGGTCAGGACGTTACAGCGTTGGTGTAGAGAGGGTTCTATTGGGGAGGATAGAAGAGTCACATCGACAAGGCCCGCCCCAGCGAACAAACTGAGCGAGGTAGAACGGCAGACGATGATTGAGGTCTGCAACCGTGACGAGTTTGCTTCGTTACCACCCAGCCAAATCGTGCCTATATTGGCCGATAGAGGTGAGTATATTGCCTCAGAATCCAGCTTTTATCGTCTCTTAAAAGCGGAAAATATGCTCCATCACAGAGGAAAAGCAGCACCAAGGAATGTCCATAAAAAGCCCACGAGCTACACGGCTAAAAAAGCCAATGAGGTGTGGAGTTGGGACATTAGCTATTTGCCAACCACGGTGATTGGTCAGCATTACTACCTGTACATGATAGAAGATATTTACAGTCGAAAAATAGTGGGTTGGGAAGTGCATCATCAAGAAACGGGAGAGCATGCCGCCGATTTACTGGAGCGCAGTGTCTGGGTGGAAAGATGCTTTAAAAAAGACCTCGTCTTACACTCAGATAACGGTGCCCCCATGAAGAGTTTAACGATGAGAGCGAAAATGTATGATCTTGGTGTTGTGACCTCTCGAAGTCGACCAAGGGTGAGTAACGACAACCCGTACTCAGAATCGCTGTTTAGAACGGTGAAATATCACCCTAGATGGCCGTCAGAGGGATTCAGAACCCTAGAAGATGCGCGAGAGTGGGTCAAAGAGTTCGTGTATTGGTATAACCATGAGCATCGCCATAGTCGAATCCAGTTTGTCACGCCCAGCCAAAGACATGCTGGGCTTGATAAAGTGATATTAGCAAAGCGAGCGAACTTGTATCAGCAAAAAAGGAAAGAGCGTCCTGAGCGTTGGTCAAAAGCAGAAAGAAACTGGCAGCCAATAGGTGATGTGGAATTAAATCCAGAGCAACACAAAGACGCTGCTTAATTATTTTAGGCGACAACTACCTTGAAAAACGCCGAATGTTGTCCCTGAATAATTCTCAATCTATTGAAATGCAGTGTATTTTATTAACCGCCGGGTTAATATTTATTTTTTAAATTTTAAAGAAAAGTGGCATAATGCTGTAAACACAGTAGCTCTACCATCCAGTGAGCGGCGTTTTTCAAGGTAGTTGTCGCCTAAAATAGTCGACCCTGAATAATGGCGTTTTAAACAAGAAGCGCCATGCTATTTTTGGGTCTTTCCAGTGGTAAAATTATTTTCAGCCACAATCTCCTTAAAAAGACTCCAAAATATGGGGCGCAATAAAGCCACTTTAGTAGCTTACGTAGTCGCCCCTGAATAATGGTGTTTCAAGCAAGAGTAAGCGTTCATTCTACGCCGTTATTTCATCCCATCTTTTCGCACTCTAAACTGGACTCCGTTTTCATCTCATCACCGATAACGGAGTCCAACCCATGACCAAACCCTATACCCGTCGTTCTTCTTCTGAATGGCAACAAATCATTGACGATCAAGCCGAGTCTGGCTTATCCGCCCCTCAATACTGCGAACAGCATCAGGTGAGTTACGCCAGTTTTAGTAAATGGCGTCAGCATTTTTCGGGAACTAAAGCCTCGCCAGATTCTAGTCACTCAGACTTTATCGATCTCAGTCAGGTGCCCACTCTCTCAGGTACTGGACGTTGGAACATTACCTTGTGTTTAGGTGATGGTGTTGAGCTTCGATTGAGTCGTGACTGATGTTCCTGCCCGATCCCAATGCTAAAATTTGGTTGCATACCCAACCCACAGATATGCGTAAATCCTATCGTGGCTTATTAGGGCTGATCAAACAACACCTCAAAGAAAACCCACTCATCGGGTATTTTGTCTTCATTAACCGGCGCAAAACCCAGATGAAAATCCTCTATTTTGACACCTCTGGTTATTGCATTTGGTGTAAACGACTGTCGCAGGGGCAGTTCAATTATGCGTCATCAGAAAACGCTAAACACGCCCTAAGTGTGATTGAATTGCAGCACCTCTTAGCGGGCATAAAAGTCGAAAAATATCGTCAATTTAAACGCTACAAGCGAGCATCATGACAAGTTGGATGGTATAATCCAACCCCATGAATGACGCCACTTACCGACCTATTTTACCCTTCAAAAACATCGACTTGCTTCACACGAATGAGGTCGAAAAACTGCGTGCTGAAAACGAAGCTATGTCTTCAAGAATCCGCCAATACGAAGCGGAAGTGCACATGCTAAAGCGTGAGTTATTTGGGCCGAAAAGCGAACGTCGTACCTTACTCACACCAGATCAACAAGCCCTCGCTGATATCGTGGGTCCGATGTCAGCCGAACCAACCCGCGTAGAATGAAGAGTCTATCGTTGAGAAGGACAAACCTGAGTCTGCCAATGTTCGTGGCAAAGCGCCCAAGTTTCGTAAAGGCAATGAAATTAACATCACCGGATTGCGTTTTGATGAGTCTATACCGGTTCGTGAAAAGGTTATCTTAGCGGACGAATTACAAGGCCCCAATGCGCACGAATACGAAGAAGTCGGCTTCAAAGACGTCAGCCGCATCGTACAAAAAACCAGTGCCTATGAAGTCGTCATCACCAAACGTCAGGTGGTGAAGCACAAAACCAGTAAACAGCTCATTACCGCGCCACAGCCGGATCTGATTTTTGACAGTTCCCTCGCGGATGTGAGTTTTATCGTTGGCTTACTGGTTAATAAGTTCTTGTATCACTTACCCCTTTATCGTCAACACCAACAGCTTAGCGCTTCCGGCATCACCCTCAGTCGTGCAACGCTCACAAACCTCACCAAACGCGGGATCGAACTGTTACGACCCATTGTGGTAGAGCAACTGATTAGTGTGCTGGACAGCAAGGTACTGGCCATGGATGAGACACCGATAAAAGCCACCCGCCAGCCTGGGGTAGGCAACCAACCCGGCAAAATGAAGCAAGCGTATTTTTGGCCCATCTATGGCGAGCAGGACGAAGTGGTGTTTACCTTCTCCCAAAGCCGTGGCATGAAACACATCCAAGACTTACTGGATCATGTTTGGCAGGGTACCTTACTGACCGATGGTTATGCCGCTTACAGTCGTTACGAAGCCACCTCACCGGAGGTCACTCATGCTCAGTGTTGGGTGCACATGCGTCGTCAGCTACTGAAAGCCGAAATGGAAGAAACCGAGGCCGTCACCCACGCGCTGAACCTGATTGCCGCCTTGTACCAGTACGAAAGCCATATCAAACAGAAAGGTTGGTCAGATGAGAAAAAACAAGATTACCGAGTGCAACACAGTAAGCCCTTAGTGGATCAATTTTTTGCCTTCTGCGAAGAACAAACCCAACGGGCTGACCTATTACCAGACGATACCTGGATGAAAGCGTTGAACTACACCTTAAAGCGCAAACGCCAACTGATGGTCTTTTTGGAAAATCCAAACGTTGCCATGGACACCAACCACCTAGAGCGAGAGATAAGACCCATCCCAATGGGTAAGAAGAATTGGCTCTTCTGTTGGACAGAACTGGGCGCCGAACATGTCGGCATCATCCAAAGCTTGATCAGCACCTGCAAGCTGCACGACATCGACCCCAACGTCTACCTGACGGATGTCCTACAACGAGTCAGCCAGCATCCAGCCAAAGACATCGCGGACTTAACACCAATACGATGGAAGCAACTGTTCGCAGACAACCCGTTGAAATCGCCCTTACTCTGAGTCAGTGGCTATCAATGATAGCCCTAGAATGAACGCTTACGCTTTAACAGGCGAACTTCCGCTTCATATTGGCGGATAGTGACAGACATGGCCTCGACTTCGGCACGTAACTTATCGACCTCATTCGTGTGAAGCAAGTCGATGTTTTTAAACGGTAAAATAGGTCGATAAGAGGCATCATTCATAGGGTTGGATTATACCATCCAACTTGTCATGATGCTCGCTTGTAGCGTTTAAATTGACGATATTTTTCGACTTTTATACCCGCCAACAGATGCTGTAATTCCAGTGTACTGAGGGCGTATTTATCGTTCGCTGATTCTTGGTAATGGAACTGACCTTGAGCCAAGCGTTTGCACCAAATGCAGTAACCCGAGGTGTCAAAATAGAGAATTTTCATCTGCGTTTTGCGTCGATTAATGAACACAAAATACCCGATGAGTGGGTTCTCTTTGAGGTGTTGTTTGATCAGCCCTAATAAGCCACGATAGGATTTACGCATATCAGTGGGTTGGGTATGCAACCAAATTTTAGCATTGGGATCGGGCAGGAACATCAGTCACGACTCAATCGAAGCTCAACACCATCGCCTAAACACAAGGTAATGTTCCAACGTCCAGTACCTGAGAGAGTGGGCACCTGACTGAGATCGATAAAGTCTGAGTGACTAGAATCTGGCGATGCTTTAGTTCCCGAAAAATGCTGACGCCATTTACTAAAACTGGCGTAACTCACCTGATGCTGTTCGCAGTATTGAGGGGCGGATAAGCCAGACTTGGTTTGATCATTAATGATTTGTTGCCATTCAGAGGAAGAGCGGCGGATATAAGGCTTGGTCATGGGTTGGACTCCGTTATCGGTGATGAGATGAAAACGGAGTCCAGTTTAGAGTGCGAAAAGATGGGATGAAATAACGGCGTAGAATGAACGCTTACGTTTCAAGTACGACAGCAAACTTTTCTTCATTTGACCACTTATCTGATGAACTCACTTTTGACTCGCTAAATCCTGATGTGTTGAATTGCTTTTGCCAACTATACAGGGTAGAGAGCTTAATGCCTTCCTGTTCTGCAAACTCACGTCTCGACAACTCGCTTTGGTAGAGCTTCTGTAAGATGGCTTCTTTAAAGGCACTTGAATGTCTTTGGTAATTCACTGGTTTTACTTACCGTCCCCTGTCTATTTATAATAACAAATGAGGCGACAACTATCCTGACACAGGGGGATAGTCTTCTGTTCAATTGCTATATTCCACAGCAGTAGCGCTTCCTGTTTCTTAACAGTGTCGGTACTTGCTATGTGTTGCAGGATATGTAAAATGTATACGCAAGGTTCTAACACGTTGGCTTTGGCCGTTTTGAATCGAACTGGTGTGGGAAGTGTCGGCGAACAGCTAAGCTTTTCGACTGACGACAAACGAGAGAATGGCATTTTCAGCCAGAACATGTTGATATGTAATTGATCACCCTCACATTACTCTGTCAGGGAGCCCCATTTATTCAAGGTGTATCGGATGGCTTTATAAGTCACTCCGTCTTGTTTCTTGTTCTAGTCATGTGTTTTCTTTAATTTAAGCAATTAATTTTATTTGTAATACTCGTATTTAGGGTGTATTGATACTTTTAAGCAGCATTTTTATTAATAAATCCCCTCCAAATTGTTTTAATTATAATTCTACTATCAAGTAGTATGGACCAGTTTTCGATATAATAAAGGTCGCACTCGATTCTTTTTTGCAGGTCTGTGTCTCCGCGCCAGCCATTGATTTGTGCCCAGCCCGTAATACCAGCTTTCATCATATGTTTTTGCATATAGCCGGGTATATCATGTTTAAACTGGTCAACAAAGATGGTGCGTTCTGGTCTTGGCCCTACAATGGACATATCACCTTTTAATACGTTGATGAATTGGGGTAGCTCATCGAGGCTTGTTCTTCGAATAAATGTACCAAATTTTGTCACGGACATTGAGGTTGCTCCCCCCCATTTCACACCATCTTTCTCGCTATCTACAGACATGGATCGAAACTTTAGCATATTAAAAGGTCGTCCATTCCAGCTGACTCTTTCTTGTCGATAGAATATTGGGCCAGGAGATGACAGCTTGACACCTAATGCAACGAATAGAAAAATAGGGCTAATACATAACAAAATAATGGCGGATAGAACCTTGTCCTCCAATGCTTTCAAAAATCGGTTTTTTCCTTCTAGCATATGAGATGCTGAAAGGTTTATTACAGGAAGTCCTGCTACTTCTGTCATTGAATGATTAAAAAGTTGGAAACCAAATATATCAGGTACAAAGCGAATAGTGACAGGAGATGTGGCTAAGATTGACTGTACCTTTTGCATTGTGTCTATCTCCGACATGGGAATAGCAACCCATACCTGGTCTATCCCTTCTTTTACTACAATTGTGTTAAGCTCGTCTATATTTCCTAATCTCTTGAACTGATTTTCTAGGTTGTTTTCCTTATCATCCATTTGTACATCAGAGAGGTAGCCAATGACGCTAAGGCCTAATTCTTCTTTAGATGACAGCTTATGCATAACATTGTTAGCAAGACTTCCTTGGCCAATAATAAGTACCTTTCTTGCATTATATCCTCGTGCACGAAATACGCCTAAAACGCGTCTTAAAGAATAGCGGTAAAGTAATATAAGAATGGATGCGAATATCAACCAACTAACGACCCAGATTCGAGATAATGTGTCCGATGATTGTGTTAAAAAACCACTGATTATAAGCAATATAAAAGTAATAGAGGTGGCGCTTAAAATGGATTTAGCTTCGCTCAAAAAGGATGTTCCGCGCCAACCACGATAACAGCCTACAGATGAAAAACAAATAACGGCAAATAAAATGCCCAGTAGCAATACGTTCTTATAGGTATGAGGAAGGCTAAAGTGGGAAAAGCGTAAGCCAAAACTGAGTAAACCGGAAGCGAAGAGAAAGAAACAATCAAACATCCGTAGACTCAATCCAATTGATGCACCGTGCTCTTTTAGGAAACCGCCTGCTCTCACTTTATTGCTCTCTTTAAAAATGCTTGTGTCCATCGGATATGAGGTCCTGATTTGTACAGGTATACTCCGTGATTATGATACTCAATTTTGCCAGAAAAGCACAAACAAAAAAACGGCCAAGTTATTACCACATGGCCGTTTTTTGTTTGTTTTATACGATGCTTTAGTTGGACGCTTTTTTACTACCATCTTTTTTGGCTTCTGGTTTCACTATACCATGAAGCTCAACCACAAATTTCAGTGCAGCATTGGGTGGGATGGGGCCCGTACCACCTGGGCCATAAGCTAGATCTGCTGGGATGTACAGTTCGTATTTGGAACCGACTCTCATAAGCTGTAGGCCTTCTGTCCAGCCAGGGATAACTTGGTTAAGAGGGAAGGTGATTGGTTCGCCACGTTTGTAGGAGCTATCAAAGACTTTACCATCCATTAAGCTGCCTTCGTAATCCACTTTGACGGTGTCGGTGGCAGTTGGATGTGGACCTTTTCCTTCTTTGATGACTTTATAAAGTAAGCCGTCTTTGGTTTTTTTCACACCCTTCTCTTTAGCGATTTTTTTCAACCAAGCTTCTGATTTCGCTTTGTCTTCGGCGGCTACTTTTTCTTTCTCTTTCTGTGCTTTTTCCATCTGCTCTTTCTGGAAATTTTGGATGGTGGCAGCGATTTCCTCTTTGGTCATCTGTCCTTTTTTACCATCGTAACCGTCTTTGAAGCCTTGGAAAAAGGCCTTCATGTCTAGATCTTTAAAATCTTGGGTCATTCGGCTACCAAACATATTGCCTATGCTGTAACCCAGTTTCTGTTCTTTTGTCGTAATAGTGGTTGCGTTATTGTCTGCGTACGCGAAAGAAACAGAAGACATAACCAGCGCCGCAATGAGTGTTTTTTTCATAAAAAAGCGTTCCATTTAATTGTTTGTTTATCACTTGCTTCTAAAGCTTGGGTGATGTTTGACCTAGCCACGGATTAGATTTGCATGTCGCTTTATCGAGCATTGACTTTTTAGCATAGATTGACTTAGTAGCATAGCAAGAAGGCAAAACCAAGTGTGAATAATGCGCCTTGTGCTTTGTCAATCCAGATCCGATAGTACGTTTCTAACATAACCATGGGGTGTAACGCCAATGTTAGGCTAGAATCGTTCCCAAAGCGACCCCTTCACCTGTACACCTTGTTTTGCTAAAAGACAATTGAATCGACAAAGCACAAAACGAGCTTCGAGAATAATCTGCTCATGTCTTGTACGACAATGGGTTTTACAAAAGCATGACGCTGTTTGCTTATCATGTTGACTTTACAATTGATACTGACAATAAATTGACAATCGATTAACCCTCTCTTGCTTTAGCACGAGATTTTCGGCTGTTGTATTATCGTTAGGTTTTTCGGTAACTTCTCATTTGCTTTGAGCTGCTAGTTTGATTTCGCTCTGCTGAGCGGGTAACTTTTTTATTTGATACAAAACCTATCTTGAGGAATAAAGTAAAAGGGCTTTGGTCGGGCTTTCAGCCCCAGCGTGTAACCAACTTTGCCTAGTATTAGCCTTACCGAGACGCTCGTTTATCTAAGGTGTTGAATTTATATTCTAGTGTTTGGGGCATCAGCAGATACGGCCATGCAGCGCCTTATCCTCGTGCAACTTCGTTGCATCGAAATGACCTCCTTGGAATGAAAAGAAAAACCTAGATGAGGAGTGTTTGCTTTTTTAATGGGAAATACAAAGTTGAGGTGGGCCTATTCCAGGCAGGAGCTAGCCACCCATAAAGATAGGGATAAATATGGGGACAAGGACGCTCATGATAAAGCCACTGGCGATACAAACAGGAATGATTTGCGGGCCATGGAATTTTCCTAACATGGGTAGGGTAAAGTCCATAGCGGTGGCGCCAGAATAGCCAACGGATAAGTGGCTGTTCCATTTGGCTAGAAAGGGAATCAACATTAACGCTAGGATTTCTCGGCTTAGGTCTAATAAAAATGCAGTCGTACCCAATACGGGGTCGCCAAGCCCTGTGATAAGAATGCCTGATAAGCTGTACCAACCAAACCCTGAGACAACAGCCAGTCCTTGGTGCCAATTAATATGAAGTAGCAGGGCGCTAACCCAGCCAGCAAGCAGTGTACTTGCGATAGTGACACCCGCAATAATTAGACCCTGGCGATTGAGGAAAAGCTTTCTTAAGCGGTAGTTTCCTTGACGGAGCTGACAACCGATTAGAAATAGTAAAATATAAAGAAGAGCCGTGACGAGTTTATCAACACCTGTGAACCAGTGTTTTCCTATATAACCGGCTGCAATTCCAGCAAAGACCCATGTTAACGTGATGATGGCGTCTTTTATGGCCTGCCATTTACTTGCTTGAGGGAGGGGGCCGCTATTGTTGTCATAGTGAGAATCAAGCTTGAGGCCGCTGAAATACAAAGCAATCAAGTTAAAACTAGAGACTAAAATAACTAAGATAAAGGCTTGATAACCTGCAATCAGAAGCTTTTCTGTTAAGTTGTCTAACGCACCGATGCTAAAACCAATAAGTCCTAATATTAGGTAGACGAGTTGATTGAGACCTTTTGCCACTCGTTTTGCGTTGAAAAATCTAATATCTATCCAATAGCCGATCAGCAAAGCTGCCAATAGGGGCAATAAGGTTGTCAGAATGGCCATGAGGTATCGTCCTAAATAGGCTTTAAAAAAACAAGATGTTGATTTTAAACGGGGTATTTTGTCGCGCTTAGTTGTTAAGAGCAAGGAGAAACGGTTATTGCTGGTCTTTGTTGGATGAATCTGGGCCTATTTTTTTGTCGGGATGAATTCCTACCTACAAGGGGGGCGTTTTTTTGTAGGTTAGATTTTAGTCTAACAGGTGTATTGGATGGTTTGTCGGGATGAGTCGAGGCGTACAAGAGCGCTATTTTTTTGTAGGTTAGACTTTAGTCTAACAGGTGTATTAGATGGTTTGTCGAGATGAATCACGACCTACAAGGATAAACTTCGATCCGCAACGATGCAATACTTGTAGCTTAGTGTTAGATTAGCGCCTTTGTTTTTGGCTAAGTCAAAATAGGCCTGTAGGGTGCTCTTATCAGCGCCTTAATGATAATCGGCGGTGATCTGTGGTTAAGCGTTTTCCCGTGTTAAAAGAAATTTTGCATTTATTATTTCCCATGGTGCTCACCATGACATTAGAGCTTTCTATTAGTGTGGTGGATACGGTGATGCTTGGGCATTATAGTGCATCGCACCTTGCTGCTGTTGGGCTTGCCTCAAGCCTATGGCTACCTGTTGGTTGTTTTTTGATTGGCGTGACTTTTGGCATTACCCCCTTAGTGACGAGGCATCTGCACGGCCGTCAGCCTAAGTTAGTGAACTTGTATATGTCACAAGCTGTTGGCCTGTCGGTCTGCTTAGGGGTTATTGCAAGTTTGATTACCGTATTTTTTTTGCCCCATTTAGCGGGAATAATGGCCCCTCCGGGAGAAACTCGTGAGGTATCAATGGCCTATCTACGCCTCTTTGCTCCCGCTTTGCCCATGCTAGCCTTGATGACATCTTATAAGAATCTATTTGAAGCGGCTGGGCGTCCTGTATTACCACTGCTGATTGCCAGTATTGGTTTAATTCTGAATGTGTGTTTTAACTATGTGCTCATTTTTGGTCATTTGGGGTTTCCAGCCATGGGGGCGAGAGGGGCGGCCATGGCTTCTTGCTTGTCCTTGTATTTATCAGTCCTAAGCTTTGTGGTTTACGATCTTTTTTTGAATAAACGTCCTTTATTTACTCGTTTGGTTTGGCGTTATACCCGTCAGTTTTCTATCTTGCTGGGGGTTGGGGTGCCCGCTGGGTTGGCGTTTGCATTTGAAGTGGGTTTGTTTTCGTCAATGACTTGGCTGATTGCTTCTTTCGGTGAGGTGGCGCTTGGCGCGGGCCAAGTCGTAATGTCTTATACTTCTTTCTTATTTACCCCTATGATGGCCATGAGTGCTGTCACCGCGATTGTTGTGGCCAAAGCTATGTCGAAAGAAGGCGTTGTAGGAGTGCAGCGTCGCATGAGAGTCATTGTGATGCTGGGGGTAGTTTATGTAAGTCTCTGTTTTGTTTTGACTCAGACATTCCACACTGTTATTCCATATTTATACACAAATAATCAGGATGTTGTGGTATTAGCGGCCAGTATTTTGCTGATTTCTTCCTGCTATCAGTTTCCAGATATGCTGCAAACGGTGTTTACTGGGGCGTTAAGAGGTTTTCGTGATACGCGCTCTTCGATGATTGCTTTTGGCGTATCCTTATTTGGCTTGAGTATGCCTTTAGGGTATTGGCTGTCACATTATAGTCCTTGGGCAAAAATATTAACTGTGCGGGGCTTCTATCTTGGGTTGGCTGCGGGGCTAAGCCTATTAGCGGTTATTTTGATCTGGCGCTTCCGTGTAGTATTAAGGCATTACCAAGGTAAGCGTATTGCTTCTCCAAGGGAAGTGGCTTAATCCATAAATCTTTGGCTGGTTGTTAGAAAAGCTAGAAAAACGAAAGAGTGTTGCTTTTTAAGTAACACTCCTTAGTGTTGAAGACCAACGGGGCGTTAGATTTACGAGAGTTGTTTGGCTTCGTTGTCTTTGTTTTCTAGTATTTGTGCATGCCAGATCAGTGCAAGTAGGCCACCGAAAATCACTTGCAAGCAAAAGACGCCAGTCCAGAAGAAGAGGTAGGACTCGAATAGACTAATGATACTCCAGAATGTCATGGCTCCTAATGCAAAGTATCCGATATCATGACTTAGATAGCCTTTTGATACCGCTTTTAAAACTCTTATGAGTAGCCATCCAACCCAGATAAAGTAGAAAATAAACCCAATTAGGCCATAATCGGTGAGTAAAGCAATATATATATTATGAATATGTCCAAAATTTTCTTTGATATCTTTTGGCATCCATTTTGTGTCGTGGATGGCAATATATTGACCTTCGTTTGCCCAGCCTAATAGTGGACGCTCTTTGATTTTTTCCCATGAAGCACGCCACATATGTATTCTAATACCAATACTTGTATAAGGGATATTTTCCAAGTCTCCCTTGATGATATGTTGAATGACGCTTGATTCGGCTCCTGCTCGCTTTTCTATAATATGCCCCATGGATTTATAGAGAACGGAGCTTGCAAGTAGGGCGACTAACGCCGTAATGATTAGATATTTCGGCTTAATATTTTTTTTATTGTTACACAAAAAATAATAGATAATCGCCGTTATCAAGGTGACAACTAGTGCTAGCCAACAGGCTCGTGTTTGTGATGCAGCCACCGTATAAAGGCACAAGCATAGAGTAGGAACCCATAGAATAAGGGTAAGTTTACTCCATTTAAATAGTCGAGAAGAGAAGCAAATTAAACCTAACAATACAAATCCAAAGAATAAGCTAGTATGCTCCGCGTTACGTAAACCATAATCAATTCTTACCCCTTCAAAGCCTCTTATAATTTCGTTCCAGCCGCCACCACCTATCCATGGCGAGGTGAGAACTGTCAAGCCGGCCAAGCTCCATAATAAAAACACTCTCTTTGGCGAGTCTTTTAGCCACCAAGCAATGGGAACAAACATAAAAATACGAGAAAGCCTGTCTAGCCTAGGATAAGGATCCACCCACTTAGGATGAGTAAGATGAGCAAAGTACCAACTTATTAAAGGAATAACGACTGAGGCGAACAAAAGCAACATGGGAATTTTGACACTCAGATCTTTGCCGTATCGATAAATAGCAAAAAAGCCAAGTAACACCATCGGTAAACCCACGGCATTTGATAATGTGTCTGGGGCGTGGATTTTGGTTAGAGCATATAGACATGTAAAAGTAAAACCGATGATGGCAAGGCGGCTTCCTTGCTGTGTATGGTCAAGTCGAATCATTTATTGCTTTATTCCATCTGTAAGTGTCAGCGTTACTGTGCTTTCAAAAAGCACGGATCATAGCGCAAAAGATTCACCCTTGCATTATTCTTAAGTGATTATATCTTGTATAGGCTGTTTTCATTATCTGAAGTGCTTGCATCTTTCAATCAGGGCGTTTAAATCCAGTTGAGATTCTGTGCTGTTTGCTAACCGATCTATTTCCGCATCACGGTAATGATCATAGTGAAAGGTGTCCGTTGGGTTAAGTCCTGCCCACAGCAGCAGGCTGTTGAGTGCTTCGGGGTGATCGAAAATGCCATGTAGATAGGTACCTATGATGACCTTATCGTGGGATATAAAACCGTCGGATTGTCCATTTTCTAGCTCGATCAGAGAGGTGATGGGGTGATGAAACTGCGAAATGCCACAATGGATTTCGTACCCTGTAACGGTCGTTTTTTCATCTAGAGCGATTAATTTTCCTATTTGTTGTGTTAGCTGTTTTTCTTCTTCTAGTCTGGTTGTCATGGGAATATAGCCCAATCCAGCGGATTGAGTGCCTTTTTGAGCGTTTTCTAGACCATGAGGATCGTATATTGTCTCCCCCAGCATTTGAAACCCTCCACAAATTCCCATGAGCTTGCCACCATAGCGCAGGTGTTTTTGTAAATACCCTGGCCAGCCTTGTTGTCGTAAAAAGGCGAGGTCACTTTGAACACTTTTGCTACCAGGAAGAATCACCAAGTCGGCGGGAGGGATAGAGCTGTTTTCTTTGACCAGTGTAACTTGAACTTCTGGATGAAGTTTTAATGCATCCCAATCCGTATGGTTGCTGGTACGGGGCATAATGGGGATCACAACGTTGAGCTTGGTTTTGTGGTGTTCTTTTATTGGGCTGTGAGCCACTGCGTCTTCCGATTCCAAATAAAAACCTTTTAGATAAGGTAATACACCCAGTACGGGTTTGCCTGTTCGTTGTTCTAGCCAGTCCAGACCGGGCTGTAATAAGCTAATGTCTCCTCGAAAGCGATTAATGACAAAACCGATAACTCTATCCTGCTCACTTTGGCTTAATAGGTCTAGTGTGCCCACTAGATGGGCAAATACGCCACCTTTATCAATATCCGCAATGATGATCACAGGACAGTCGATGGCTTCGGCAAACCCCATATTAGCGATATCGCGATCGCGAAGGTTGATTTCTGCTGGGCTGCCAGCCCCTTCAATGATGATGGCGTTGTACTGTCCGGCGAGGCGATAGTAAGATGCTAAGGCGGCTTGTTTGGCGATATGCTTGTATTGGTGATAGCCCACCGCATTCATATTGCCGATGGCTTTACCATGGATAATGACTTGGGCACCTGTATCCGTATTGGGTTTGAGTAAGATTGGGTTCATATCCACATGAGGTTCAATGCCAGCCGCATAAGCCTGAACGGCTTGGGCTCGACCAATTTCGTGACCTTCTCGGGTCACTGCACTGTTTAATGCCATATTTTGCGGTTTGAAGGGGGCAACAGATAGGCCTCGTCGGGCTAACAAGCGGCATAATGCCGTGACAAGGGTGCTTTTACCTGCGTCGGAAGTGGTGCCTTGCACCATTAAATGGAAATTTGCCATGGAAGTGATCACGCTTAAAACCAATAAGATGCTAGAATTCTACTGGATCGGTGTCGTTTTTACTCTTACCTTTTTCCAAGACACGCTTGTTTAATATGAAATTTCTTAACATAGAATGATTATGATACATGATGACTTCCTTTTTATACTCTGTGTTTGATTTGTTGGCATCCACATCCGGCATGTTAGTGGCGGCGTTGTTGCTTGACCGCTTAGTGGGAGAGCCCAAAAAATGGCATCCCTTGGTTGTCTTTGGGCGCTGGGTCGATATTTGCCGCAGAGGGTTACAGTTGTCTTTAACGGACACCACTACTCGTCAACGTCAGGCAGGCGCGGTGGCTTGGTGTTGTGCGGTATTTCCCTTACTCATTATGTTGTTGGTTCTTATGTCTATCTTGCCTGACTGGTTAACCACCTTATTGTCCATTATGGTGTTGTATTTTACCATCGGTTGGCAGAGTTTACGTGAACATGCTCTGGCGATCGCAGAACCTCTAATTAGAGGGGATTTGCTTCAAGCTCGCCATGGAGTGAGTCGCATAGTGAGCCGCGATACCCATCATTTAGACGAAACGCAAGTGGCTAAGGCTGGTATTGAATCTATCTTAGAGAATGGTAGCGACGCGATTTTTGCGCCTATCTTTTGGTTCTTGGTGCTGGGTGTGCCAGGAGCGTTACTTTATCGTTTTGCCAATACTTTGGATGCCATGTGGGGGTATAAAACCGATACTCTTTTGCATTTTGGTTGGTTTGCTGCACGCTTCGACGATGTGATGAATTATATTCCTTCACGATTGGTTGTATTGACTTATGGTCTCTGTGGGCAGTTTGGTTCCGCATGGTGCTGTTACCAAGAACAGTCTGGCTCTTGGAAAAGTCCTAATGCGGGCCCTGTGATGGCGGCTGGTGCCGGAGCGTTAGGGATTAAACTGGGTGGGGCGGCTCCTTATTTTGGTAAGCTTGAGTCGCGGCCAGAGTTGGGAGAGGGGCGAGACCCGATTGCTACAGATTTGAATAAAGCCATTCGTTTGATTGATAAAGGTGTGTATTTGTGGGTGTTGATTGTATGTTTGATGATGTGAAGCCCGTGCAGTTGAGTCAAGAGCAGTTAGGTCAAGCGCAATTGGATCAAGTCCCCCCACACCACGGTGGAGACTTGCAGCATTGGCAGCGAAAGGTAGGAAATGACGCTCTTGACTGGTTGGATTTATCTTCCGCCTGTAATCGCGAGCCATGGCCAGTACCTGAAATTGATCCCATTTTATGGTGGGAGCTACCAGATCAAACTGCTTTACTCAATCAAGCAGCTCATTTTTATGGTATCAGGCCAATCGCCATTGGCGCAGGTTCTCAGCATATTATTGAGTCTTTGCCTTTGTTTTTGTCTTATCAACATGCGAAAAAACGGGCCTGTGTGCCGCGAATTGGCTATCAAGAGCATGCTTTCGCTTGGCAAAAGTGGGGTTATGAGTTGGTATTTTATGATGCGATTAACGAGCTGCTTGAGATGGAGTGGTCTGTTGCAGTGATCATACAGCCTAATAATCCGACAGGAGATATGGAAGAGGCTGTTCTTATCACAAACCTTGTCGCTCGAGCTGAGCAGCTTGAGGGGCACCTTGTGATAGATGAGGCTTTTATCGATCCAGTGTCTCATCTGAGTTTGCTGAATGAATTAGAAGGGGTTGTGAAGAGTGAGTCATTATTTGTCTTGCGATCTGTTGGCAAATTTTTTGGATTGGCGGGTGCGAGAGTCGGTTTTGTGTTTTGTGCAACCTCTTGGCAAAGTACATTGCGAAACTTATTGGGCCCTTGGCCTGTAGCGACGCCCAGTTTATGGTTAGTGGAGCAGGCTATAAAAGATGTGGTATGGCAAGAGAAGGCATTATTGTCTTTAGTGGATCGACAGAAAGTGTTTGTTGATCGGATTATACCAAAGTTGCATACGGTATTTGACTCCCAAGAGTGTGTGATTACGCCGCTATTTTTTACTTGGAGGCTAGAGAGCAAAGAGGCCGCTGAGTTTGCTTTTAGTATGCTTCATCAGGTAGGGGTTCATATTCGATTAGGTGACAGTTGGGTTCGTGTAGCCTTGCCCGCTATGCATGAGATGGCCCCGTTAAATCATGCTTTGGTTGGGCTGTTAAAAAAAGCTGGAGGGAGAGAGCTTGCATGAAGTACTTAGTCCTAGGAGGCGTTCGTAGTGGGAAAAGCGCCTTTGCCCAACAGCAAGTCGCACAATCTGGCGATCCTGTTTGTTATATTGCCACATCGCAGATTAGGGATGAGGAGATGGCCGCTCGCGTGCTAGCCCATCAACAGAACCGACCAAATGACTGGCAGTTGATTGAAGAGCCGATTGCCTTGGCAAGCTCATTGGCCTCGTTGAGCAAGTCTGGTCAGGCCGTGATTGTGGAATGTATAACACTATGGCTAACAAACTTGTTGTGTCTCGAAGACGAAGAGCGCTTTGAGCATGAGACGACGGCTTTTCTTGGCGCAGTTGCTGCATTTCAAGGAGAGCTTGTGATTGTTTCGAGTGAAGTCGGTTTGGGTATTATGCCGATGAATGCAATGGCGCGCCGTTTTGCCGATGAGGTTGGAGTTCTCAACCAAAAACTTGCAAAACTAACCGATCAGGTAACTTTAGTTGCAGCAGGGCTAGCAATGCCGCTAAAATCCTCGCTCTAACTTAATCCTGAGGAGCTTAATTGGCCATGATTCCGTATTCAAAAGATTTCCCTGTTTCTTGGGAAGAGCTTCACCGTAATGCACGAGCCTTGTCATGGCGTTTGTTAGAGCAAGGACCATGGAAAGGTATTATTGCCATTACTCGAGGAGGGCTGGTGCCTGCCGCCATTTTATGTCGTGAAATGGACATCCGTTTGATTGATACCATTTGCATTATTAGTTACAAATCCGAAAATGGCGGTGCTGCGATGGAGCAAGGTGAGCTTCAGGTGCTTAAAGGTGTGGAAGGCGATGGCGAAGGCTACATTTTAGTGGATGACTTAGTGGATACGGGACGGACGGCGGCGAAAGTCCGCGAGATGTTACCGAAGGCACATTTTGCAACCATTTATGCTAAGCCTGCCGGTAAACCCCTTGTGGACACCTTTATAACAGAGGTGAGCCAAGATACTTGGATTCGCTTCCCTTGGGATATGGAATATACCTTTTCAACTCCCTTGGCTGATCGTCAAAGTTAATAAAAATTTCACGCTTCAAGATTGTTGATTTGTCTAGTCTCTTGGGACTAAGTGTCTTCACCTGTATTGTTGTGGGTAAGCGTTTGAGTTCTGGGGAATAGGGATTTTGATTCTTTGGAATTGTAAATATTATAAAAAGTTTTGTTTATTATTGCGTTATTTGGTTAGATTTATTGGATAAGAAGTGAGCGAGGTTACAAAAAACGACGGAAGTCTCACTGCTTTTAATAGGCTAATTCTCTAATCTAATTCTGTTCCTATTTCCCTGAAAACGATGTGTCTAGAAGAGCAGTTGTTTTCGCTTTGATCGATAAGGACGCATTATGTTACGCGTTTTAAATAATGTTTTATTAACAAGTCTTTTTGTTTTCTCCATGACGGCTTCTGCATCGACTGAACCTGCACCAGCATCGACTGCAGGTGAGGTGGCTCGGGCTGTTTTCGCGAGCGATGTAATTGATCGTGAACCAATTGATAACATTGGTAATACGGTGAAAGTTGACTACAGCGGCATTCAAAAAGTGTATTTTTTTACCGATTTACGCGGGATGAACGGCAGTACTGTTAGGCATCGTTGGTTGCTTGATGGGCAGGTGATGGCGGACATTCCGTTTGATATTGGTGGGGATCGTTGGCGAGTTTGGTCGAGTAAGCGGTTGTTGCCTGGTTTTGAAGGTACATGGACCGTTCAGGTAGTTAAAGATGGCAAAGTACTTACCTCCCGATCTTTTCAGTACGTGGATGACGATGATACGGGAAAACAAGCTGATAATACGGAGAACAATAGTGCGGGGAATAATAGTACTGGAAATAATAGTGCAGAGAGCGCTTCGGCCCCATCATCACAAGCAATACCATCACCATAGCGCGTGAGAAATAAGGAGAATAGAAAATGCCGCATATTCGTGTTAGGGGGCTGCCGTTTGATGAGCTGGAATCGATTGCTGATATATTGATTGAGAGTTTGTCGGAAATAACTGATACCCCCAACTCCCATTTTACCCTAGAGTATCAAGCGGTGACTTACTTAGTGGCAGGTGGTGCTTCTCCATCTTATCCCTTTTTTGAGATATTTTGGTTTGATCGTGGTGACGAGGTTAAAGCGAAAGTGGCTCTGTTCATTGAAGACCTAGTGCGTCCATTGGTTGACAGTGGTCAAGACATCACCGTGCTATTCCATGAATTGAATGGCTGCGACTATTACGAGAACGGTGAGCATTTCTGATCATCCTTTTGAGATGAGCAGAAATGCTTTTCGTGTTCAGCCTATTTCCGTTTTTCTCTTAGTTCTTCCCTATATTATTCGCTCTTGTCTACACTACTTGGTCGGCCGAACCATGGGGAGACAGGATCAGTAATACTAAAGAGGCTATAGCGTTTAGCTAACATCTGACCACCATCACGAGTCAGTGGTTGCCATGGTAAGGTTCCTCTTTCTGTTGTTGGGTGGATAGACATTAAGTCAAACGGAATGGATATATAGAATCCTTTGGTAAAACTTCCTTCGCCATAGTCTTTTGCTGACATGGTCGTTTTAGCGGCGAAAGCCCCCACAATGATGCCTGTTTTAAATTGTCTGGAGATATCCACCCTCGTACCAAAATCCTGAGCCAAGAACTGACCAACATCAACACGAAGGAGCAGGTTGTTCATTGCTTTCCAGCGAGGCTCATAATACACGGAAACATGCCCGGTTGGTTTTTTCACCAGTACTTTTGTGTTCTGTCCATAGCCATGGACGTCATTATAAATACCGAATGTGGTATTAGGGTCACGCTGAGAGACAAAGTTCAAATCAGCACCAATGGCCCAGTTGGCGTTCGGCTGGCGGTACAAAATTTCGCTACCAACCCCGGCAAACATGGTTTCAAGATAGCCCGCGTAAACTTGTTGATACCAGTTCGAATGGTATTTTTCAAACCAAGTGAGCTGAAGGTTGCTAATAGAGGTGTCTTTATCCATATAGGCACGAACCAAACTTCTTACTCGATAATTATTCGTCCCATCGTTGAGTTTTAAAAAGTTAAATTTGTTGTAATTGTTTAGAACATGAAAACTGAGTGAACTAGACAACTGCAGGTGAGGATTCAACCAGTAAGAAGCGTAGCCATCCAAATCTAAACTGTATAAATAGAAGGTTTCTGGGCTACCAAAAGATTGCTCCAAATGGGGCCCAAAGCCATATTGAAAAGCGGATTGTCCATCGTATAAGGGTTTGGAGTTCAGAGCGGCGTTGTTGATGTTAATCGGTTGCGTAGCGTCTTTTATATTGGCATTAATATAACTGACATTAGCAACGGCTTTATATTTATCCGCATTGATTTGCGTGCCAGTTAGAGGGATGTGCTGATCTTGTTCGATTACATCGTATTGTTTAATTTTTGTCGGTAAAGCATTAGCGAGCACAGCAGCTGCACGCTCATGGGCTAGATTGCGATCACGATATTGTGTTTGATGGGCTACAACTGTGACCGTGTCACCATTACGATAAAATTCACTATTTTTATAGCCCGCAATGGTGGATAAATCGCTGTCTAGTTTTTTCCAATTGACATCCGCAAGCTTGATTGGATGATTGTTGGTAAGTGCCGGGACAGGAGTGGCTTTCCATATTGATGGTTGATTATTAAAATTTGTGTGTAGGTTAATCCCTAGCGTCAAGGTATTGCCGCGTTCATAGCTTAATTTGAGATTGGTAAAATCGTTTACGGCATAAACCGCGCCGATATTCCAAGGGGTGCTTGGGGTTAGATTGGCATTGCCGTGTGTCGCGGCGAAATCCTGGCGGTAATTATTGCCATCGTATTCAAGTTTTAATCGAAGGGGTTCATAAGGCGTTTGGTACTCTATGCCACCGAAGATGGCTGAATTTCCATGGAAAAAATTAGAGTAATCAACCTTTCCAGTTCCATTTCCTCCTCTGTTTCTTATGCAGAATCTGTCGAATGCCGAGCAAAAGGGGTTTTTTATATTGCCTCTCTGGCCCAAATATCCCCAACCTAGTCCAAGGGTAAAGTCAAGTTGCCCAAAATGGTTGGTTGAGAGGCGTTTAGTGGCGGCAATAAACTCCCCATCAAATAAGCCTGTACCGCCTATATCACGAAAGCCTAAAGAGGTCTCTGGTATGTATTGGCTCTCTTTAAACAATCTTAATTTAAAGTCGATGCCTTTATCTGTGTACTTTGTGTTGCCGCTAAATTGCTGATCATTACTGTAAAGCACATCGGATACTTGGGTGTAACGAATGGTGCTTTCTAACCAAGGCATCAATTGTATCGATAAAGTGTAGAAATTATAGTCGTCGTTGTGGGAGTAGCCAGCATTAAACTCGCCATCCTTCGCCATTCGTCCGGTGGGCATTTGCATTAGCCCCACGCCACCAAAATCCATTTGGGTTGGTTTAAAGGGCGGCAGTGCAAAGGGAGCACGCAGAGGTGGTTGTTCCTCGTTACTGGCATGAACAAAGCTGGAGCAAGCGATGAGAGAGATGAGAATAAATCGAGGGTACAACATTACTTCTCCAAGCGATTTTGCAAAAGTGTCACAATGTTTTGGTTAAGTTGTTCGGGGATTTCATTGGATGCTATGTAGATAATGGCCCCGGGCGCAAGATACGTCGGTTGTTTTTGTTGATGGATGTTTTGAATTCGGTCGATGGTTTGATCCGGTTCGATGACCCAAATGACGGTATTCATCGCGACGTTATAAAAAGGGATCTCGGGCAAATAGGCTTGCAAAGATGAGCCGTCTTGTAGTGTTAGGTGAAGAGGGGTTGTGCTTTGAATGGCCCCATACACCATAATATCATGGGGTCGTTTAGGCAGATAAAGCTTAAAGTGACCCTTTAATAAGGGATTTTTCTTCGGGAACACTCTGACAATATCGTAGTCTAAAGGGAGTGTTTCCTTTTTTGCAAATTCAGTGTGCTCTAATTGCGAGCGCATTTTTTCGGTCGAAAAGGTTTGAGCCATTGCAAGTTGATCCATTACGTTTTGTTTAAAACGCACAAAGTCTTGCTGCTGAGTTTCCTCTACTAATGCCGCCCCTAAGTAATAGGGATTGTAAGTTAAGGTGTGCAGGGCCTCGGCTAATGCTGTGGATAAACGTGGTGGTGTGGAGTAGTGAAATGTTGTTGCTGTTTCCACAAGAGTGATTTGGTTGCTGCTTTTGGGGCTTTCCTCTTGGCTTTGGGTTGCAAAGGCGAAAGACGATAAGGTCAGTGCTACAGCAAGGATGGAAAGTTTCACGGTATTTATATTCGTTCGCAATATGTCCACGGGCTAAGTCCCTTTTTGTCTTAATTTAAGGCTTGATATTGTAGGGCTTGATAAAGGTGATCTCTAACTTGTTCATATTAGGGCCAAGATATTGAATGGTTTTTACCACTTTATTGTGTTCGTTTACCCAAAACTCGTTTTTAAATGAAACATTAAGTTTTGGGATGGTGACTGTTTCTTCAATATGGTGTGTTTTCTCTTGCCAGAGCGGGGTGGTCAGCGTCTCGTAGCCTAGGTCTTTTTGTTTCACTTGGGCAATGAAATTGTACCGGAAGTTGGGTTGCCAGTCGTAGGTGGCGTTCCATTCATTATGGATGGTGTTGTAGGACAATTTTCCGGTGTTAGGTGTGTTGATGCTAAGATTGGCTAAATTATCTTTTTTGAACCCCAACGTCTTAACGATACGCCCCTTCTCTGTGACGATCATGACATTGTCAGTTGAGAGCCAAGTTAATTGAGTATTATGGCTTTCTTTATCTGTATCAGCAAAAGCGGCAACAACGAATAGCCTTGGGCCATTGTCTACTCTAAGGAAGATGCTCGTATAGGGGAGTTTACGAATTTTTTCACTCGAAATTTGTGCATCGGTGTTGGCATGCCAAGCCGCTTTCACGGTTGCCATATTGTCTCGAAATGCTTGAGCGCAACCGGTCAATAGTAAAGGTAATACTAATAGTAGAGGCAATAGATAGACAGTACTACATCGCCCTAATCTACGTTGATTCATATAAAGGTTCACTTCTTAGCAAAATAAAAACAGGCCTCACTGTTTAAGCACGGTGCGTAAATCACAGTGAGGCCTATGGTTTCAGTGGAACATTATTAAATAGAATAGAAGCTAATGCTGCTATTAATTAACGGTTCCAACTGTGCCCGATGTGGCTGTTGTATTGTTATTAGTGTCTGAGATAGAAGTAATCGCTACACCAGCGGCGGCGGCTGCGGCCACGCCTGCAGCCGCAGCAGCCGCACCGATTCCAAACGTTCCGGCAGTTGTGCCTGCTACGCCACCAACTGCACCTGCACCACCAGCGGCACCTGCACCACCAGCGGCACCAGCACCACCAGCACCACCAGCACCACCAGCACCACCAGAAACGGAACCACTACTATTTACTGCGGCGCTGCCGGGACTTGTTCCTGCATCTTGTGCGTATACTTGCCCCGTCGCACTCAGAGCAATGATCATTGCTAAAGTAAGTTTTTTCATAGGATTTCCTTATTAACTAACATCGATGTTGATATCAGCCTAACTAAGCAGACATCAAGAACCATTTTAGGGGAGATTTGATTACATTGTAAGCATCTAGCGTTAGGTTCTTGGTAAAATTTTCCATTTTCGCTTTGCTTCTATTTGATTCGAGCGTTGCGTAATGTTTAAAGAGTATGGATAATACTGCGCGTTATATACATTATTTGTGCGTAGTATGCTTTATTTTTTGTGGGCCTAGTTTCTAAATTACTATGAACTATCTGGTCTTTCTCGGTGGACGATTGAATGAGTAAATATTGAGATATGGTCCTGAAAAAAATTCTATTAGTCGCCTTGCTGCCCATTGTCTTAACGGGCTGTACAATCCCCGGCTCTCAGCTTAGTGTCAGCGATAAGCATGTTGTTAATGAAAATGGCGTTAAAACATCCGATAACTTGTCTGATTTGGTTAGTGTGTACCCTCTAACGGCACAGAGCATTGCAAAATTTCAGCCTGTGTTGCCAAAGGCGGAAGCTAATCCACTGTTGGATGCGGTGCTCGCCAAATACGAATATAAAGTGGGGCCAGGGGATGTGCTGAATGTGACGGTTTGGAACCACCCAGAGTTGACGATTCCCGCAGGTTCCTACCGTAGTTCAGCTGAGTCTGGGAACTCTGTCCATTCGGATGGTTCTATCTTTTATCCTTTTATCGGTAAAGTCTTTGTTCAGGGCAAAACTGTCAGGAAGATTCGTCAAGAAATTACCCAAAAACTGGCCAAATATATTGAGAATCCTCAGGTTGATGTCAGTGTGGCCGCATTTCGCTCGCAAAAGGTGTATGTCACTGGTGAGGTAGATAAGCCTGGTCAACAGCCTATTACTAATATCCCCTTAACTTTACTGGATGCGATTAATGATGCCGGTGGCTTGTCTAAAGACGCAGATTGGCGTCATGTGACCATTACCCATGACGGTAAAGAGGAGGACGTGTCTCTCTATGCATTGATGCAACGTGGTGATCTCATGCAAAACCATTTATTGCAGGCAGGGGATATTGTGCATGTGCCGCGTAATGATTCGCAAAAAGTCTTTGTCATGGGGGATGTAAAAGATCCTAAGCTATTGAAGATTGATCGTGCTGGGATGAGCTTAACCGAAGCCCTAAGTAGTGTGGGGGGCATTAATGAGCTATCGGCCGATGCGACAGGTGTGTTTGTTATTCGTAGCACTAAGGGCAAGTCAAAGGGTATTGCTGATATCTATCAGTTGAACATCAAAGACGCTGCCGCGCTGGTGATTGGCACCGAGTTTGCACTAAAACCCTATGATGTTGTGTACGTAACAGCCGCTCCAATTGCTCGATGGAATCGTGTTATCAGCTTGTTATTACCCACTATTAGTGGCTATAACAGTGTTCCCTAACACCGTTTCTAATGTTTAAAAGGAGATCTCGTGTGTTTGATAAAATATTAGTGGTTTGTGTCGGGAATATCTGTCGTTCGCCCACTGGAGAAGCCTTGTTAAAACAGTTGCTACCAGGCAAATATATTTCTTCTGCGGGGTTAGGCGTGGATAAAAGTGGTTTGTCAGGACATTTGGCGGACTCTATGGCACTGAGTGTGGCAAAAAAGCATGGTTTGCTGATCAGTGAACATAAAGCGAGGCAGCTGACCCCTTCTTTATGTCTAGAATCTGATTTGATTTTGGTGATGGAAAAGCAGCATTTAGAGTGGTTAACTCAGTTATCACCTGAGTCTCGCGGTAAGGCGATGTTATTTAGCCAATGGCTGGATCAGTCTGATATTGCTGACCCTTATCATAAAAGTGAAGTGTTTTTTGATGAGACCTTTAAGGCTTTGTCTTTGTCTGCTGAAGCCTGGGCCAAAAAATTGTCCTCTTAATTTGCTAGTATTTTGATTAAACATTCATAACGTTCATTTTTCTGATAGCGCGTTATTAAAGAAAAGGTCTTCATTAATGAGTCTGCAGTCTATTTCGGGTACAACGAACAAAGAAAGCGATGAGATTGATTTAACTAAACTGCTTGGATCTTTGCTGGATGCCCGCTGGTTTATCATTTTGATCACCAGCTTGTTTGTGTTGGGTGGTGTGGCGTACGTTCTATTGTCTACTCCAATTTATAAAGCCGATGCGCTGATTCAGGTTGAGCAAAAAAACACCGGAGTGTCTTCGTTATTAGGCGATTTAGGCGGACTATCCGGGTCATTAGATGGTGGCGACTCATCTGCAGCTGAAATTGCTATTATTAAATCCCGAACTATTTTAAAGAAAACCATCGAGAAGTTGCATTTAAATATTGTGGTTCAGCCAATTTATTTTCCTATCGTTGGTAAAGGCATTGCGCGCTTGTCTCACCATCAGACTACGGCAGAGGTGAGCCGCTTTGAGGTACCAGCTGATAAAGTTGGGGAAGATTTTGAATTGTCGGTACTTGATTTAACCGGGCGAACCTACAACTTATCTTTTGATGGCAAAGTGATTTTATCCGGTGCTGTGGGCCAACTTGTGAAACAAGGGGCGTACACAATCCGAGTGGATGCGTTGGATGCCCATAAGGGGGATCGCTTCACATTAACAAAAATTACTGATTTTTCGGCAATTGAGTTGCTTTCGAAAGCGTTGTCAGTTACTGAACAAGGACAAAAAACAGGTATCTTGACCTTATCAATCACAGGTGGAGACAAACCCCAACTGACTGATATTCTAAATGATATAAGCCAAAACTATTTTTTACAAAATGTCGATAGAAACTCCGAAGAAGCTGAGCAGAGCTTGGTGTTTTTGCGTAAGCATTTGCCAACGGTCAGAAAAAAACTCGATGATGCGGAAAACAAGCTAAACGATTATCGTGAAAAACATGACTCAATCGATTTAACTTTAGAAGCGAAAGGTACGTTACAATCCGTGGTGGAGCTTGAGTCAAAGCTGAATGACTTGGCCTTCAAAGAAAATGAGATGAGTAAGCTTTATACAAAAGATTACCCCAGCTATAAAGCCCTACTGCAAAATCGTGATGCGCTGTTAAAGGAGAAAGCCAAGTTAAATGATAAAATTCAGAAAATGCCACAAACACAACGTGTTATTCTGAATATGAAGCGGGATGTGGAAATTAATCAAGAAATCTATATTCGTCTATTAAACAAAATTCAAGAACTGAGTGTGGTGAAGGCGGGTACCGTTGGTAATGTTCGCATTTTAGATACCGCTCAAGCCTATCCTAAACCTATTAAACCTAAAAAATCCTTGATTATTATATTGTCCATGATGCTGGGTTTGATGTTGTCTGTGGCTATCGTTTTAGTTCGTATGGCATTGCATAAAGGCATACAAAGTGCTGAAGACATTGAGACCTTAGGTTTGCCTGTGTATGCCAGCGTTCCTAAGTCTGATGCACAGGAGAAGCTATCTGATAAGCTTCTATTTAAGCAGCAAAGAAAACGGCTAACAACCAAAGGGCTTCATGTTAAAGACATACTGCTGGCTGAAGCGAACCCAACCGACTTGGCAGTGGAAGCATTAAGAGGATTGCGGACTAGTCTTCACTTTGCCATGTTGGAAGCGAAAAATAATATTGTCATGTTTACCGGACCAGCGCCAAGTATTGGTAAGTCGTTTATTTCTTCTAACTTTGCTGCTGTTGCGGCGAAAACGGGGCAAAAAGTTTTGATTATCGACGCAGATATGCGTAAAGGCTATTTGCATAAACAGTTTGGGCTTACCAGTGAAAATGGATTATCAGACTTTTTAAGTGGTAAAAAGCAAGAACATGAAGTGGTTCGTGATACCGAAATAGAGAATCTGCATCTTGTTGTAAAAGGTCAAGTTCCCCCTAACCCTTCTGAGTTATTGATGCACCAACGATTTAGGACATTTTGCGAATGGGCTTCAGCAAACTATGACCTTGTATTGATCGATACGCCGCCAATTCTTGCGGTAACCGATGCCAGTATTATAGGCGCTTTTGCCGGCACAACCTTGATGGTTGGCCGTTTTAACCAAAATACCTTGAAAGAAATTGAAGTATCTTATCGACGCTTTGAACAGGTTGGTGTAGATGTGAAAGGCTTTATTCTCAACGCGGTAGAGAAAAAAGCGGGCAATAGTTACGGTTACTACAATTACGAGTATAAGAGTGATAAAAACTAGTATTGTTACTCTTAATATGATCTTGTAGGTCGGGACTTTATGCCGACATTGTCGGTCTAAAGCCACGATCTACCGTTTTGTCGTGTGCTTTGTAGGTTAGACTTCAGTCTAACGAGCACTGTCGGGCTAAAGCCACGACCTACACGCGTTAAATGGTTAAAGCCATTTACTAGCGCTGAAAATCGTACACCGACCCCAGCTCTAGTATCTTCGTTAATTCATCCAGCGCGGTTCTGCTTTCGATCAGAAGTTGTGGGTCTGCGAGATCTTTTTCATTCAATTCGTCTCGATAGTGTTTGTCCACCCAGTGATTTAATGTTTCAAATAGGGTATCCGTCATTAATGTGGCGGGATTGACGGCTGCTTGTTCGGCTTGGGTTAAGGCAACTCGTAGGCGCAAGCATGCTGGGCCTCCGCCGTTGCTCATGCTTTGTTTTAAATCAAAGACTTTGACGGCTTTAATCGGTGATTGGTGACTACTCACTAACTCATTAAGATAAGCCCATACGGCCGAGTTGCTTTCACACTCCCCTGGGACAACTAATACCATGTCGTTTTCGCCACGGCTGAGTAATTGGCTGTTGAATAGATAGGATTGAATACAGTCTTCTACCGATACGGCACTACTCGGTACTTCGATTAAATGAAATTTTGAGGCCCGATCTCCCCACGCGCTTAATAAATCCTGTTTCATTTTGGCACTATCAAGAAAAGCTTCTTGGTGATAAAAATGCGCGTTACGATTCCCGACAGCAATCACGTCGTTATGAAAAACCCCTGCATCTATCACATCTGGGTTTTGTTGGGCATAGACAACCTGGTTTGTGGTTACCCCGTTTTTATGCAAACCGTGCAGGCGAGCAATGGCTTGAGAGGCTTCTAAGGTATGGCGAGCAGGAAACTTAGCGGGTTTAGGCGCCGCATGGTTAAAAGCTTCCATTCCATAAACAAAAAACTCTATTCCTTGTTCGCCATAGTCATGGCAAAAACGTGTATGGTTGGCGGCCCCTTCGTCGCCAAAATGATCCACACTTGGCAGAGCAGGGTGATGGACGAAATATTGTTCGTTGTTAAAAGTGGCTTGTAAAATCGCTCCAGTGGTTTCGTGTTCGATGGATCGATGGAATTTATTCACTAAATTCGCCGGGGTGAAATGCACTTTGCCATCTTGTGTGTCGCCACTGGGGGAGACGGTAGCGGCGTTGGCGGTCCACATACAGGACGCTGAGCTAACGGCTGCCAGTAATTTAGGTGCTTGTTTAGCTGCTTTTTCTAAAATAGCCGCATCACTTCCCGTAAAGCCAAGCTTTCGCAAGGTGGAGATATGAGGGCGCTCATGGGGTGCGAGGACGCCTTGCAGGAAGCCCATGTCCGCAAGGGCTTTCATTTTGATTAGCCCCTGTTTAGCGGCGGCTTTTGGGTTGGATGGTTTGGCTGAATTGTTAAATGAGGCGACATTGCCAAAAGACAGGCCGCTGTAATTGTGGGTTGGGCCCACTAAACCATCAAAATTTGCTTCTGTCGCCTTATTCATCATGACCTCCATCAAAATTTGCTTCTGTCGCCTTATTCATCATGACCTCAACAAGTCGTTATTAAGCGGTGTTGAATGATTACGGGGGGTAATCATTCATTGTTTAAAAAACTATTATTTAAAGAACCGTTGTTTTAAAGGGTGATACCAAAAGCGAGTTTTTCCGGCATCGCTAAACTATCCGCCTCTATGCTGGCTACGGGGTACGCACAATAGTCTGCCGCATAGTAAGCACTTGCTCTGTGGTTGCCACTGGCACCTGTTCCACCAAAGGGGGCATTACTGGATGCGCCAGTGGTTTGGCGATTCCAGTTGATGATGCCTGCTCGACTATGTTGTAGGAACCACTCGTATTCGCTTTTATCATCAGACAAAATGCCGGCAGACAAGCCAAATTGTGTGTTATTGGCAATCGTCATGGCGTCGTCTAATGAGTCATAACGGATGACCGTGAGTAACGGACCAAAGTATTCTTGATCCGGTAGCGTGTCTTGTATGTTGGTGGCGTCAATAATGCCCGGTGTAACAAATCCTGTATGGCTATCTCCTCGTGTCATGTCAAGCAAAGATACGGCCCCGAGTTTGACTAATTTATTATAGGCTTGCATCAAACCATCCGCCGCTTGTGCCGAGACAATCGGTCCCATAAAGGGTTGCTGTTCTGCATCGTAACGGTCGATCAATAGGGCTTTGGTGGCAGTGATCAATTGTTCCAGAATGGCATCACCAGTGGCGCTCTTTGGTAGTAAAAGTCGACGCGCACAGGTACAGCGTTGCCCCGCTGAAATAAAGGCGGATTGGAGAATTTCATGCACCGCAGCACGTTGATCGCTGATTTTGTCTGAAACGAGTAGGGGGTTATTGCCACCCATCTCTAGGGCTAATATTTTTCCTGGATGACCCGCAAAGCCTTTATGAAGAATATGGCCAACTTGTGGGCTACCTGTGAAAAATAAACCATCGATCCCTGAATGATTGGCTAATGCTACTCCTGTATCACGTTCCCCTTGTACAAGGTTAAGAACTCCCGCTGGCAAGCCAGCTTTTTCCCAGAGCTGAACAATCAGATCCGATGTGGCTGGTGCTTGTTCGCTAGGTTTGAAAACAATGGTATTACCAGCAATGAGGGCAGGGACAATGTGACCATTAGGTAGGTGCCCTGGAAAGTTGTAAGGACCAAATACTGCGACCACGCCATGGGGGCGATGCCGTAAACGGGCCGTCGCTCCTGGCATGGAGGTGGTTTTCTCGCCAGTGCGCTCCTCATAAGCTTGCTTAGAGATAGCCACTTTACCGACCATTGCTGCGGCTTCGGTTCGGGTTTCCCAAATGGGTTTGCCTGTTTCACGGCTAATCAACGTCGCGATGTCTTCACTGTGTGTTTTTACCAGACTGGCAAACGCATCGATGATGGCTAGACGTTCACTTATAGGACGATTTGCCCAGGCAGGGAATGCCTGACGAGCCGCCTTGATAGCATCATTAATCTGGTTGGTTGTCGCGCTATGGGCTTCCCATACGAGGCTCGCATCGGCGGGGTCAATTGAGCGTAATAAAGCCCCTTCGCCTTTCGTCCATTGTCCGTTGATGTAATGTGCTTGTTTCATAGGAGTGGCTCCTTGATATAAAAAAGGTCTCATTGTATCGTTATTGGTCAATCTGTTTTTGCTGTGGCTAATAGCCGCCATGTGGCGATAACTCAACCACGCGGACTGGATCTTTTGGTTCGACCAATAAATGCTTTGCTTCCTCTTCGGTTAATACGATACCGCCATGTGGTTGTGTGGGGCGCTGGATTAAAATGCAGCGGTAGTCTGCCAACTTGACATTGGCAACTAAGTAATACGTGCCCGTTCCTGCTTCTTTTACCTCGCCAATGGTTGCAAGATACAAACGGCTATCACGTACGGCACGAATATCACGAACACGGGCCTCCAATGTTGGGCCACCATCAAAAATATCCACATAGTTCTCGTAGCGAAAACCTTCTTGTTCGAGTAAATGACGAGCGGGCACGGTGTTTTTGTGGACTTTACCCAGTACGTTACGGGCCTCTGGTGTAAGCAAGTTCACATAGACTGGGTTGTTTGGCATCAGCTCCGCAATAAACTGCTTGCTGCCAAGGGCAGTTAGCTCATCGGCACGCTCAAAGTCGATGGAGAAAAAATGACGGCCAAGGCTTTCCCACAGAGGTGACACCCCGTTTTCATCACAGATGCCACGCATCTCGGCGAAAATTTTGTCAGTAAAGCGTTCCGGGAATTGTGCCAAAAACATAAAGCGAGATTTCGACAGCAGCTGACCATTTTTGGAGTGTCGGTAATCTTCTTCTAAAAATAAGGTACAGATTTCGCTAAATCCGGTGAAATCATTATTGAGAACTAAGGTTGGCATAATGTTATGCACCCCCAGTTCTCTTGACGAATGGGTGATAGTACCTAAGTGATAACTGTAGAAAGGTTCGTCTAACCCAACGGCGCCTAATAGGCCAGTCGTCCCCACAATGTCACCTGTGTCCGTGTCTTCGAGCACCATGAGGTAGTCTTCATCATTTGGTTTATCAATGACGTCTTTGTTGAATGAGCGTGTTGCTTTGACTATTTTACGCTGCAAACTCTCTTCATCGGCAATTAATGAGGTAAATCCTATGCCTGTTTTTTCGGCTAAACGATAGAGTGACTTTAGGTCATCTTGATGAATGGGACGTATCACCATCATAATAGAAAATCCTCTGAAATAACGTGTCTTAGTTACGATTTGCTGGGCTTTTGGCCTAATAAACCTGTATAGATTATTTTTTAATCATTTTGCTGATTTTTACAATGCAACCCATTGAATGCGGCTGCCTGACGAAATACTGAGCTGTTCTTGTGTCTTTTTATCAATAGCAAGCCCTGCGGCTTGCGGTTCAGCGGGGGCAATAGTGACTCGAAAATCTTCTAGATGCCCTGCACTGATTAAATGTAACTCGCCTTTTAGTGGATTAGGTTGGATTAAGGCTTTGCCCACGCGCTGTTGACTAATAGTGGTGAGGTTTTCTGTTCGCGCCTCTAGGGTTGGGCCAGCGTCAAAAATATCCACATACCCTCGGAAAGCGAAGCCTTCGGCCAGTAAAACATCCGTGCTTTTTTCCGATTCTTCATGTAACACACCAATTACCTCTTGCGCACTCTCTGGTAAGGTCGGTACATAAATAGGGTAGCGAGGCATTAAATCGGCAATAAAATGTTTGTTGCTGACCCCTGAAAGATAGTCGGCTTTTTTAAAGTCCATGGTGAAGAAATGTTTCCCAAGGGCATCCCAAAAAGGTGAATAGCCATTGCGGTCGCTTTCCCCCCGTAGTTCGACGAAGAGACGCTTGGTAAAACGCTCTGGATGCCGGGCTAAAAAGAGCAGGCGAGAGCGTGATAAAAGAGACAGTGCTTCACGGTTTTGGTGAGCTTTATCGACAATCAGTGACATTAAGCGGCTGGTGCCGCTGTAGTCGTGACAAAGGAAAAGGGCTGAGATACGGTTATGAATTTGCAGTTGTGGGGAAGCATGCACCACTTCGTCGATACGATAACTGTAGAAAGGGGTCTCGATGCCGACCATCGCTTCCATGCCACAGGTGCCGACAATTTCATTTGTGGTGGTGTCGATCAGCACAAATAAATAGGATTCATCCCCAGGCTGAACCACATCTGTTTGTAAGGAACGACGTGATGAGGCGATTTTGTCATTAAGGCGTTCGCGATTGGCTGGAAAATTTGTCATGCCAATGCCCGCTTCTTTTGCCATGCGCTCTAAGGCAGGAAGATCTCCAAAATCAACAGGACGAACAAGATACATACAACACCTTCTGATACAGTGTCACTAGATTGCTTTATGTTAAGGTCTAGTAAAGATTAAATGACAGAAGGTTATTATTCCTTATGTTAGATGACTTAAACAGAGATAAAGTTTTTAAATAGCGACACGATGTTGTGGTAAGTGGTACTTTTAGGTCGATATTTAATAAAAAAAGGGGAGAGAAGAGTATGAAATCCGGTGTCTATCGCCACTACAAAGGGGCGGAATATTGGGTTGAGCGTGTGGTAAAACACAGTGAGACAGAAGAAGAATTGGTTGTCTATCAGGCCTTATATGGCGAGTTTGGTTGGTGGGCTCGTCCGCTGAGCATGTTTGTAGAAAGCGTGGAAATTAATGGCGAAAGCATTCCTCGTTTTGAATGGCTTCGTGCTGAGAAATGACAAAAAAGCGTGTGATGCATTCGCTATTCTCGGTGCATCCAAGGTGAATTTCGCATCAGTTCAATGATCTTTTCTCGCAGCCAGCGATGAGCTAGGTCGTTATGAAAGTGTTCATGCCAAAAAATATGAATGGGGTGTCGTCCTTTAAACTCATCCAGATCAATTATTTTTTCTGGTATTGGTAAGAGTCTGATGGGGTGAAAATGTTTATTGGCGTTCATAAGCTCGCCCACGGAACGCGTTGTGACAAGAGCCATACCCTGTTTCACGGCGCGTAAAGCGGCCATTAAACTGTCTGTTTCTAGGTGCGTTTTAACGTTGTAACCCTGCTGTCTGAGTTTAGGTTCAATGCTTTCAAATGAGTGGCCTCTATAGGGTTTCATATGATGAGTGACGACTCTGTGCTGGATTAGATCATCGAATGTTGGTTGATCCACCTTATATAAAGGATGTCCATCGCTGATGATGATGCAGGTTTCCATGTAGCCGACGAGTTTGCTTCGTACGGAACTGGGCGTGTTTTTAATGTGCATGATGCCTAAATCGACTTTACCGTCAATAATGGGGTCCAAATAGGAGTCATTCCAAGCATTGATACTCATTTGAACCTCAGGTGCTTCTTGTTGAAGATAAGCCAACAGGGGTTCGATAAATATCTCCAAGTCCCCTTCGTCAATCGTTAATCTGAAGCGTCGATCCAGTTTGGATAGATCAAGTTGGGACGGCAATATCAGCTCTTGGAGCGAACGAATAATTGGATAGACCAAGTCTGCTAGTTCGTTCGCTCGTGCGGTTGGCATTAAGCCATAAGCTTGACGAATAAACAGTTGGTCGTGGAAAATTTCCCGAAGACGTTGCAGGTTTTTACTGAGAGCCGGTTGAGTCATGTTGAGCTCTTCCGCTGCTTTGGACACGCTGCCTTTTTCTAAAATGGTGACAAAGGCGATAAGGAGTTTAATGTCGAGTTTTGCTATTTCGTATGTATTCATAATCAATCTTCTTATTCGAAATGATCAGGGTGGCCCTGATCATGTATGTGACTTGTATTTTGTCGTGCTTACTTCTTTTATTATTTGCTGCCCTCGAATTCGGTACGTTTACGATAGGTTACTTTGAACATCAATGAATAAAAAATAGGTACTGCAATCAAGGTCAATATGGTGGCAAAACCAAGGCCAAAGGAGATGACTACCGCCATACTTTTAAAGAAGTCATCGAATAACAATGGCACCATCCCAAGGATTGTTGTTACCGCCGCCATACAAACGGGGCGTACACGGCTGACAGCCGAGACGAAGACTGCCTCATATAACTCAGTGCCTTGGTTGATTTCATAGTTGATCTGATCGGCTAAGACAATACCGTTTTTGACGACCATGCCTGACAGGCTTAAGAAGCCAAGTAAGGCCATGAAGCTAAAAGGTGCGTTCATCACCAGTAAACCTGTTGATACTCCGATTAATGCTAAGGGAACGCAGAACCAGATAGTTAGTGGCACCCTTACGGAGTTAAACAGCAAGACGGTTATAATAAACATAAAGAGATATCCCATGGGAAGCGCTTTAAAGATGTTCTTTTGCGCGTCTCGACTGCTTTCGTACTCACCTCCCCATTCTAGGGAATAGCCAGTAGGTAATTTGATGGCTTCCACTGGGCCACGAATGCGAGAGAAGACAGACATGGCCGTTTCGCCACCTAAAATATTAGGGTCGGCCATCACGGTAATGGTTCTTTTACGATCACGACGCTCGATAATAGGATTTTCCCACACCGTTTCAAAGCCAGAAACGACTGTTGACAGGGTGACGTAGGCACCGGATGACGGACTGTAAATTTGCAGATCCCGTATCTGGTCAATAGAGCGCCGTTCATTTTTAGGGGCTTTTTGCATAATGGGCAACAAATCTGTGCCTTCTCGATACAAACCAATTCTCGAACCAGAAAAGTTGGTGAGTAGCACTTTATCCAAATCGTTTTTGGAAATCCCTAAACGACGAGCTTGTGCGTCATCAAAGATAGGACGTAACACTTTTACCGGTTGGCGCCAGTCGTCTTTAATGCTCTCTAATCCCCCATCTTGACGGTAAATGTTTTTGATTTTTTCACTGATCTGACGCAGCACTTTAGGATCTGGCCCACTGATGCGGGCTTCAATTTTGGCATCCTTTGAAGGGGCCAACTGAAGCCGTTGCAGTTTGACTTCTAGCTCAGGGTATTCATCATGCATTTTTTTATGCAGCTCGGCTAATAATACCGGGATGTCTTCCCGCGTTTTAGTGCGAATAATAAATTGCGCATAGCTGCTATTTTCTTGTTTAGCCGTATAAGTCAGCATGAATCGCAAGGCACCTTGGCCTGTTGTGGTTGCCACATAATCAATGCGTTTATCCTTTCTCAAGGAGGCTTCTATTTCCCGTACTTTGGCATAGGTATTATCAATATGTGTTCCTTCTGGCATTTGAATATCCATAAAGAACATAGGGGTTGTTGAGGGAGGGAAAAAGGACTGTTTGACAAACTGGAATGCCCAGCCTGCTATTAATAGGAAGAGAACGAGCGTAATAACTGTCATCCAACGAAAATGCATGGCTTTATCCAATAGCCATTTATAAGCATCGAAGATAATGCCTTTGTATGGATCTTCTCCAGCAGCGTCGGTTCCTGCCGTGCGACTTTCTGTGAAAAAGAGGTCGCAAAAGAATGGTGTTAGTGTAATGGCCGTGATCCAGCTCAGTAGCAGAGATATTAGCAATACATAGAATAAAGAACCGACAAATTCACCGACTGCGTCTGGCGACAAACCAATCGGAGCAAAGGCGGTGATAGCAATGACGGTTGCACCCAGTAGGGGCCATTTTGTTTGCTTGACTACCGCGCTGGCGGCTTCCACTTTGGTCATACCGCGTTTGAGCCCAATGAGCACGCCTTCCGTTACAACAATGGCGTTATCCACTAGCATTCCTAGGGCAATGATTAACCCGCCTAGAGATATCCTTTGTAGGTTGATCTTGAAATAGTCCATGACAATAAAGGTGCCAAGGATGGTCAGTAGTAGAATGAGACCGATCAAAATACCAGAGCGAATGCCCATAAAAATCAATAGAACCAGAATAACGATCGCGACGGCTTCTACAAGGTTAAGCAAAAAGTTAGAAACCGAGTGCTTCACTTCTGTCGATTGAAAGTAGATGGGGTCCAAATGGATACCCACTGGTTGTTGATATTTTAATTCATCGAGACGTTTTTCTAAGCGTTCGCCTACGTCCACAACATTGACGTTCGCCGCGAATGAAATACCGAGTAGCAAAGATGGTGCACCATTGAAGTCGACAATTTGCTTCTTAGGTGTAACGTATTCCCGTTTGATGGTCGCGATGTCGCTTAAACGAATCAGTTTGCCATCAATTGGTTTACCAACAATCAGGTTTTCCAGTTCGGTAATGTCCTTAAATTCTCCTGTTGGGCTAATGCGAATGTATTCACTGCCTACTTTGACGCGACCAGCATTGGATACGATATTTTGATTGGTTAAGAGACTCTCTAGTTGGCTTGGGGCAATGCCCATGTTTGCCATTTTAGCCCGTGATATTTCAATGGTGACTTGTTCTTTTTGATCACCAGCGATGGTTACTTTCGCGACGCCATCAACAAGCACTAATTCGCGCTTGATATAATCAACGTAATTTTTCAGATCCTTATAGTGATAGCCATCGCCATGGACCGCTAGCATCACTCCATATACATCGCCGAAGTCGTCTAACACCATTGGTGAACTGACGCCCTTGGGAAAGCTTCCTGAAAGATCACGAATTTTTTTACGTACTTCGTCCCAAATCTGCTTGAGTTCTTTTGCGCGATACTGGTCTTTTATGGTTAATTGGACTTTTGAATAACCAGCTTTAGAAGTAGAGGTGATTTTATCCACATAAGGCAGTGTTTGTAATTCCTGCTCAATGGGATAGGTGACTTCTTCTTCCACTTGTTCTGGTGAAGCACCAGGGTAGGTGGTGATGATTAAGGCGTCCTTGATGGTAAACTCAGGGTCTTCCAATTGCCCAAGGTTAGTGAAAGCAATGGCGCCCCCAATCAATAGGATCAGTGTCACCATCCAACTGGTGACTTTTTTTTCTATAAAATAGGCTGCGATGTTCATTATAGACCTCGCTCACGAACCAAAGGTCTGACTTTCATATCGGGTGTGAGGTCATTCACACCAGCGACTACGATTTGTTCCTGTGGTTGCAACCCGGAAGTGATTTCTATTTTGTCATCTTGTAAGGTGCCTAAGGTCACTTTTCTCGCTTCGAGAGATTGCTTGTCTTGGTGATAGACCCAAACGATAGTATCCGCGTGGCCTGTTTGTGTATTTTCATGACGTAGCACCGCCTCGACGGGGACGACAATGTGACTGACGGTGCCGTGTAGTTTGTTAAGATCCAGTTCCACATTAGCGGTCATGCCAGGTAATAGGGTTTGTGAGTGGTTGCCATTGCGAAGTAAATGCAAGGTGACATCGTAAGCCATGGTGGAGGTGTCTGGCTGAGTATTGTGCTCCTTATAGGCGCCTTTGAACGCGGTATGAGGTGGCGTATCTAAAATGACCGTGGGCTGATAACCTGTACGGGTGGACTTAATACCCGTGACCAAATTCTCCGGTATTTGAAATTGCACGTCTAAATGGTCGATGTTTTGGATGTGCAAGATGGTTTGCGTGGCGTTCACATACTGAAAGTTTTTGGTTGAAGTCGAACTAATCACCCCATCGAATGGTGCATACAAACGTGTGTAACTTAATTGGTTTTTGGCGGTTTCTAGCGCGTTATTGGCTTGTGCAAGATTGGCTTTGCTTTGGTCAAATTGAGATTTGCTGGTGGCATTGCGTTTAAGCATGGTCTGAATACGATCAAACTGGACTTGCGCTAATTGTTGATTGGCTTTGGCTAATTCTACTTTTAGTTCATAGTCTTTAGGGTCTAATGCGGCCAGTAATTCGCCTTTTTTGACTTGTTGACCTGCCACCACATTGATGGAGGTAAGTTGACCTCCAACACGAAAAGCTAGGTTTGCCTCTTCACTTGCTTTTAACTCCGCAGGAAAGCGGCGAATGTTCACCACTTGGCTTGAATCAATCGTCATAAGTTTGACCGGTTGAATAACGTTTTGCGTCATTGATTCTTGATCTTTTTGATCAGAGCAAGCGGTTAATATCACCGTTGTGGCCAGCAGGATGCTAAGAACGCATAGTTTATTGCGTTGGTGCGTCATACATTTCTCCGTAAAGACATAATAAAATCTAAGCGCAATATTGCTTATAGTTAAAGTTGATCGCCAAGATAGTGTAATAAATGAGGTTGATTGATGCTTGTATTTTATATCTCTAGGTCATCATTATGAATTTTTAAATATATATTAAAGATATGTCAAAATGAGAATATCTGGTAGGCGTGGTGCAACAATGGGTTTTGGCTCAGCCAATAAGATACACAGACGGGTCTTTAGGGCTAAAGAAGAGCATTAACGTGAGGCCTTTGCACGACGTCGTGAGCGAAGGCGAGACAGTTGGGCAATGGTCTCAGCGTGTTTTATCTAATTCTTCTAAAAAAGTTTCTAGCACTAGGTTAGCACGGGCCCCTTTACGGGTAATGGCAGAGAAGCGCGTCACGTATTGACACGCTTGAGGCAAGATGGCTCTCATGCGGCCGTCGATACGTTCATTGCCGGTCCAACGCTCTGCTACATGGTCAGGTAAAAAGCCAATGTAGCGGCCAGTCAGAATCAAAAACGCGATGCCTTCTCGGTCTGTTGCGGTTGCACTGGCTTTTAACGGTTGGTGTTGGGTTTTAATCTCGGGTGTCTGGGCGTAGGCAGGTAAGACGGCATCGTACTCTTTCAGCCTATCTATACTGATATCACTGTCTGCTTGCTTAAACAATGGGTGGGTATTACTGCAATACAGTTGGGAGGTTTCTTCGTATAAATCCCGATAGTCTAATCCACTTAGAATTTTTAAATTGGGCACAATGCCGACATGCAACTTACCGTCGAGCACACCGCGTTCCACATCGGTCGGTGGAATCATGCGAATATTAATGGCGACTTGTGGGCCTTTATCTTTAAGTGCCGCTAAAGAGTGCGTAATTCGAGTGTAAGGCAAAGTGACCAGATTGTCGGTAATGCCAATATTGAGCTCACCTTGCAAATGCTGGTGGAGGGCGTTGATCTGAGTACGAAAATTTTCTAAAGAAGATAAGAGTTGTAGGGTGTGCTCATAAACTTGGCTGCCTTCATTGGTTAACGAGAACCCAGAACGTCCGCGTTGGCACAGACGAAAGCCTAGCCGTGTCTCTAAATCCGAGATAGCAATACTAATAGCGGCTCGACTGATGTTTAAATCGACCTCTGCCGCTGAGAAACCACCACATTCCACCACCGTTTTAAAGATCCGCAAAATGCGTAAGTCGGCGTCACTCACTTGTCCTTGCAGTTTACTCATAATGGCGAAGGCCTTAGGTTAGTTAAGTAAAGCTTTATCTAAGGGTTAATAAATTCAACTTTTTCTAATCTAAGTCTCTTGGCATAGTAATGTCAATATTAGGGCGGCTTATTATTTGTCCGTCTTTGTGACATCCATATGAGACTAACTATTCGGAGTATTCATGGAAACCATAGGGCATTTGATTGGTGGCAAGCCATCTCAAGAATCTTCGCGCACGCAAGATGTGTTCAATCCCGCGACAGGAGAAGTAACCAAAAAAGTCGCCATTGCATCTAAGGAGACAGTGGAAGAAGCCATCGCTGCCGCTCAAGCTGCCTACCCAGAATGGCGCAATACCCCACCAATGAAACGCGCTCGAATTATGTTTCGCTATAAAACCTTGTTAGAGGAAAACGCCGATCGTATCGGGGAATTAGTGGGTGGTGAGCACGGTAAAATTTGTCACGATGCGGCAGGGGAGCTACAGCGTGGTATTGAGAACGTGGAGTACGCCTGTGGTGCGCCAGAGTTATTAAAGGGAGAGTACAGCAAAAATGTTGGCCCAAGCATCGATTCCTGGAGTGAATTTCAACCACTAGGCGTTGTTGCGGGGATAACCCCCTTTAACTTTCCTGCCATGGTGCCGCTTTGGATGTTCCCCATGGCAATCGTGTGTGGCAATACCTTTGTATTAAAACCTTCCGAGCGGGACCCAAGTGCAGCTTTGTTGCTTGCCGAGCTATTACATGAGGCAGGTTTACCGGCTGGGGTGTTTAATGTGGTCAATGGGGACAAAGTGGCGGTAGACACCTTGCTGGAAGACAAACGTGTAAAAGCGGTGAGCTTTGTGGGTTCTACACCGATTGCCGAATACATTTATCAAACCGCTTCAAAACATGGCAAACGCTGTCAGGCATTAGGTGGTGCGAAAAACCACGCCATTGTGATGCCGGATGCCGATATGGATAACGTCGTCAGCCAGTTGCTGGGGGCGGCCTTTGGTTCCTCTGGTGAGCGCTGTATGGCCTTGTCTGTTGCGGTCACCGTTGGCAAAGCTGCTGGGGATGCGTTGATCGAAAAAATGTCGGCGGCCATGGCACCTTTAAAAGTAGGTGAATATTCCGATGCGAAAAACGACTTTGGCCCTGTCATTACCAAGGAGCATAAAGATAAAGTCGTTGGCCTGATCACCAGTGCCGAAGAGCAAGGAGCTAATGTGGTGGTTGATGGTCGTCAAACGGTTGTTAAAGGCTATGAAAATGGCTTCTTTGTAGGGGCGACGCTCATCGACAATGTGACGCCTGAAATGGAAAGTTATCAGCAAGAAATCTTTGGTCCGGTGTTACATGTTGTGCGGGTGGAGACCATGGAAGAAGCGATGCAGTTGATCAACGATCATGAGTATGGCAATGGCACTTGTATCTTTACTCGTGATGGGGAAGCGGCCCGATACTTTTCTGATCACATTGAAGTGGGGATGGTGGGGATCAATGTGCCTCTTCCTGTTCCCGTGGCGTACCACAGCTTCGGGGGATGGAAGCGTTCGTTATTTGGTGATCTGCATGCGTATGGTCCGGATGGAGTACGTTTTTATACCAAACGAAAAACCATTACCCAGCGCTGGCCTTCTGCAGGCGTGAGAGAAGGCAAGAGTTTCGCTTTTCCGTCTTAATTGATTGATCAGTGATCCAGTATGAAAAATGGTCGTGCATTTATCGCGGCCATTTTTTATGTCTTATATAAGATGAAGGGCGGGATTCTACTATTCAAAAAATCGGTGGTATAGTGCTTAGAAGAACACTTATTGTCAGCTAAAAGTGTTGTCTGTAAGCGTAGACTATTAGAAGAGCTGGTTGAATGACTATGGATAAGAATAATCAGACCCCTTTCGTGGTACTGGCGAGAACCATCATGCTGTGTGCGGTGTTTTTATTGACCAGTTGTGCCTCGGAGCCTCCCCATGCTGATGATGTTGCCGCTAAAGATCCTTTACGAATTTATGTGAGCGGTAACAAAGCCTATCTATCCGGTATTCTTGGCAGAGACCTCACCAGTCAATTAAAAAATATGATACGCAAGCACCCCAATGTGACGGATTTGGTGCTGGTCGATGTGCCCGGTACGGATGACGAAGAGGCAGTTATCGAAAGCGCTCGTCTGATTCGCTCCCTTGGGTTGAATACTCATATTGCTCGAACCGGCTATGTGCTCTCCGGCGGTGTGGATTTGTTTTTAGGTGGAGTAAAGCGAACCATTGGGGCGGGGGCTGCTGTGGGGGTGCATATGTGGATTGATGAATCAGGTAAATTGCCTAAAAATAACGATGTGAGTGATTCTATCAATGCGACCTACATCAATTTTTATTTGTCCATGGGGGTGCCCGAACGTTTTTATTGGTTTTCTCTAAAGGCGGCACCAGCGGACCGAGTGTATTTCCTCTCTCCAGAAGAAATGTACGATTACAAACTGATTACCGAATAAGCTATGCTTTCTTAAGGTAGAGGTTGATTTTTGATAAACATAGACGGAGGGGAGATGGAACAGATTGAGCTTTTTGCCATTGAAAGCCCCTGCCGTGGTATCTGTGTGAACAGTGCTAAAGGGTTTTGTAAAGGCTGTTTGCGTAGCCGTGAAGAACGCTTTGAATGGTTTTCCTTATCGAATGAGGCACGATTTATTATTTTGGAACGCTGTAAACAGCGTCGTCAGCGTTTACTTCGAGCCCGAGAAGAGCGACTTAATCAGCATTCTGAAAAAGCCTTACCCTATGGCATGGATGAAGAGGTTATTGGGGATCAGGAGAATGAAACCCCAGCCGAGGCCGAATTATTTGAGTTAACGCAAGAGTCCTTTTATTAACTCAGTTTTCTGTCTAATCTACCCTTAGCGATCAAAAATCGCATCAAGTGCTTCCGATAGCCGATCCACACCAATTACCTTCATTCCTTCAATGGGCTTCTTAGGACAGTTGGCTCGGGGAACAACGGCCTTGGTAAAGCCATGTTTGGCGGCTTCACTGATGCGTTCTTGCCCTGACGGGACGGGACGAATCTCACCGGACAAGCCTACTTCACCAAGGACGACCAAATCATGGGGTAATATCTGGTCTCGAAAGCTTGATACCACGGCTGCAATGGCCGCTAAGTCGGCGCTGGTTTCTAATACCTTAACGCCACCGACGACGTTTAAATAGACGTCTTGATCAGCCGTCAATAATCCCCCGTGTTTGTGGAGGACCGCCAGTAGCATCGCCAGACGATTGTGATCAAACCCTACAGTGACGCGCCGTGGATTACCCAGTGCGGAGTCATCCACCAAGGCTTGCAGCTCGACGAGTAATGGACGAGTGCCTTCCCAAACGACCATCACCAGACTGCCCGCAGCGGGATAATTACTGCGATTTAAGAAAATAGAGCTTGGGTTTTTGACTTCTCGTAAGCCGTTTTCCAGCATGGCAAATACCCCCAGCTCATTAATCGCGCCAAAGCGGTTTTTCATGCCGCGTAAGGTGCGAAAGCGCGAGTCTTCCGATCCTTCTAATAACACCGAGCAATCTACCATGTGCTCAAGCACTTTTGGGCCGGCCAGTGAGCCATCTTTGGTAACGTGTCCAACAAGCAAGACTGCGGTTTGGGTTTGTTTGGCGAACCTAGTGAGTACAGCGGCACTTTCGCGTACCTGTGAGACGCTGCCTGGAGCGGATTCCACGCCATCCAAATGCATGACCTGAATGGAGTCAATGACCATGACTTTCGGTTTAACTTGTTGGGCGATGGTTAGGATGCTTTCTACATTGGTTTCAGAAAGCATTTTTAGATTTTTGGTTGGCAAGCCTAGCCGTTGAGCACGCATGGCTACTTGCTGTAAGGATTCTTCCCCCGTGACATAAAGGGCACTTTGTTGTTGCGCTAGCCAGCACATGGTTTGTAATAGCAGGGTACTTTTCCCGGCACCCGGATGACCGCCAATCAGTACCACGCCACCAGGAACGAGCCCACCACCGAGTACCCGATCAAACTCGCTTGCCCCTGAACTAAAACGAGGTACTTCCCCTAAATCGACCTCGGATAAATCTTGAATACCCGTGGTGGATCCGGCGTACCCTTGATAGCGTGGGTCTTGACTGGCAGAAACGCGGGCAGATGTCTTGCCAGAGGTGAGTTTTATTTCTGACAAAGAATTCCACGCGCCACAGGCTTGGCATTGCCCTTGCCATTTTGCGTAGTCTGCGCCACATTCGTTACATACAAAGGCTGTTTTTGCTTTGGCCATAATGAGTCTTCTGTCGTAAAAAAGATCATGGCCTTAAATGGCCATGATCGGGGGATAACATGTTTAGTTTACTTTGGGTAATAGCCGATTCTAACCCAAATCTAAATCCTTATTCCCTTTCCATTGAATGGAATATAGATCTAAACGTCGGTCTTTCAGGTTGTTTACTGACCCCTCACTGCGCGTTTGTTTGAGTTTGTCTAAGTCCAAATCAGAGAACATCAGCATTTCGGTATTCGGGGTGGTTTCCGCCATGACGGCATCGTGTGGATAGGAGAAGTCGGATGGGGAAAAGACGGCTGCCTGGGAATATTGCACGTCGAGGTTTTCGACTTGAGGCAAGTTACCACAGCTACCACAAATCACCACATAGCATTCGTTTTCAATAGCACGGGCTTGAGCACAATTACGCACACGTAGATAACCGTTTTTGGTATCCGTCCAAAAGGGCACAAACAAAATATCCATGTCCTGCTCGGCCAGTAAACGGCCCAGCTCGGGGAATTCCACATCATAACAAATCAAAATACCAACACGCCCTGCATCAGTGTCGAACACACGCAGTTCGTTGTCTCCTTGGATGACCCAATCGCGGCGTTCGTGTGGCGTAATATGGATTTTACCTTGTTCTTCAATGGTACCATCACGACGGCACAGGTAGCTCACATTGTATAAATCATCCTCTTCAATCACGGGCATGGAGCCAGTGATGATATTGATGTTATAGCTGACCGCCATTTGCGACATTTCCGTGACAAACAGCTCGGTAAAGCTTGCAAGAAAGCGTACCGCCTCGGTCTGATTAGTTTGATCAGGGCTTAACCCCATTAATGGCGCATTGAAAAACTCGGGGAAAAGGGCGAAATCACTTTTATAGCTCGACAAGGCATCAATGAAATATTCCACTTGTCTGAGTAGCTCTTCAACATTCGCTACTTCCCGCATTTGCCACTGTACTGCACCGATACGAACTTGTGTTTTACGGGACTTCAGTACGGTTGTTTCAGGCTCGTAGAAGATGTTTTTCCATTCAAGAAGGGTTGCGTAGCCTTGCGACTTTTCATCTTCAGGCAGGTAACTTTTTAATAAACGCGTTACCTGAAAATCATTAGAAAGTTGGAAGGATAAAATCGGGTCGTAAATTTTACGATCACTGACGGCTTCCAAATATTCTGCTGGGGTCATCTCATCGGAATGTTCGTGATAGGTCGGAATACGACCACCCGCGAGGATCGCACGCAAATTATGTTGGCGGCACAGTTCTTTACGTGCCTCGTATAGGCGACGTCCTAGTCGGAAACCTCGGTACTCAGGGTGAATTAATACATCCAAACCGTACATGGCATCGCCGTTACGGTCATTGAGAATGGTTTCTTTTTTACCGATAAGATCTTCATAGGTATGGGGGTTACTAAAACGCTGATAGCTCACTTGAACCGAGAGCGCGATACCAACGATATCCCCATGGTCTTCAAGACAAATTTGTCCCTCAGGAAAGTCGTTAATGAGTTTACTAATGGTGTGCTCAGACCAAGCCCCACCGATGTCGTTATAGACTTGGTCCATAAGTTCTTTTACTTGTTCGTAATCCGCGTGTTCTATATTACGGATTTTTAAATGCATATCTTCAAGCATAATGGCCTCTATGGTGTCTTTTGGACAAGTCTTACTGTTATGTGGGTGAATGTCACTTTATAAAGCCTTAATTCTGCTTTTATTCCCTAAAAAAGAAAACCCCGCCGAGGCGAGGTCTTGTATGATCAGTAGCAAATCAGTAAATAAAGAGAGCTAACTGAACGTGTTAGTTTTTGGCAAATTCAGGGTAAGCTTCCATACCGCATTCCGACAAATCAACACCTTCGTACTCTTCTTCTTCAGAGACTCGAACGCCCATGACGGCTTTGATGATCAGCCAAACAATCAAGCTAGTGACAAACACCCAAACAAAAATTGTCACCGCACCGGCGATTTGGCCGAAGAAGGTTGTGCCAGTGTTTGTTAGTGGCACAGCTAATAGACCCCATAGGCCCACCACACCGTGAACAGAGATGGCACCCACTGGATCGTCTATTTTCAGTTTGTCTAGTGTCAGGATGGCAATAACCACTAAAAGACCGCCGACAACACCGATGAACGTAGCACCAATAGCCGAAGGCGTAGAAGGTTCAGCCGTAATGGCCACCAAGCCAGCTAATGCACCGTTCAGCAACATCGTTAGATCCGCTTTTCCGAACAGAATACGAGCGAGCAGTAACGCTGCTACAGCACCACCAGCAGCGGCGGCATTGGTATTTAAGAATACCACTGCGACGGAGTTGGCGCTGGTAATATCACCTAGCTTCAGAACAGAGCCACCGTTGAAACCGAACCAGCCCATCCAAAGGATGAAGGTACCCAGCGTCGCTAGTGGTAGGTTTGCACCAGGAATGGCGCGAACTTCGCCATTTGGGCCGTATTTTCCTTTACGAGAGCCCAGCACAAGTACACCAGCCAATGCTGCAGACGCACCCGCTAAGTGGACGATACCAGAACCTGCAAAGTCAGAGAAACCCAGATCGCCAAGGCTATACATACCAAATACAGAGCCGCCACCCCATGTCCAGTTGCCTTCCATTGGGTAGATAAAGCCTGTCATCACAACGGCAAAGACGAGGAAAGACCAAAGCTTCATACGCTCTGCAACGGCACCAGACACAATAGACATGGCCGTAGCAACAAACACAACTTGGAAGAAAAAGTCAGAGGCATCGGCATAGACCGAGCTACCATCAAAGCCGGCTTTAGCTGATTCTGCAAGCACGGTGCTGACCAGAGTATCGGCGCTGCTGGCTCCATCTAACTGAATGCCAGATAAGAACCAAGTGCCACCATACATAATGGCATAACCACAGATCATATACATGATACAAGCAATGGCGTACAAGGCGACGTTTTTGGTAAGGATTTCTGTGGTGTTTTTAGAACGCACAAGTCCCGCTTCTAGCATGGCAAAACCCGCTGCCATCCACATAACCAAAGCACCCATTACAAGGAAGTAAAAGGTATCCATGGCATATTGTAATTCGAAAATATTGTTTTGCATGTTTCGCCCCCCTTAAAGGCTTATAAGAGTCGATCGTGGATCAGACTGCGTCTTCGCCAGTCTCGCCTGTACGAATACGTACGGCCTGCTCAAGGTTAACGATAAAGATTTTACCGTCGCCGATTTTGCCGGTATTGGCTGCATTTGAAATGGCTTCTACTACTTGGTCCTTCATATCGTCAGCTATGGCAAGCTCGATTTTCACTTTTGGTAGAAAGTCCACAACGTACTCCGCGCCACGATAAAGTTCGGTGTGGCCTTTTTGACGTCCGAACCCTTTTACTTCTGTCACGGTAATGCCTTGTACTCCGATTTCAGAAAGGGCTTCTCGAACATCATCGAGTTTGAATGGCTTGATGATGGCAGTGATAAGCTTCATATCCACATATCTCCTTTAAAAAGTCTGGCTTAGTGTCGTGTTGCAGGTAAGTCCTACTATTCAATATGCGTGCCATAAATGGCAGTCGCCGCAATAGTCAAGGATTTGTCGAGATTGTAAATAAAATAAGCACGAAAACAGACATTTCTCGCCCCTTTTTAGTGCGAATTTAGTGGGGATTGGGCTCTGTTTGTGCTTTTTAGTGGTGCGATGATTTGGTTGACTTAATAGCGATTTTAGAAGGATTTAACTATCTCATTGCTTTTTATGGCAAATATCGATAACGCTTTGAGCATGATGAAAGCGATTTTCGCGGTTATAGCTCGTTTATGACTTAAAAGAGGGATCTGGGCTGCACAAAAACTAGGCATAGTGACTCAGTAGAGTGTGGGCTTTGTAAACTTCCTATGCCAGAAAAGGATTTCTTTGAGACAGTCTGTCTTATGATCTTTATACTAGTCGGTAGGAAAAGAGGTCGTTATGACGAGGTGATTGTGATGAGTCAGGTGTGGTTTTCTTGGTCGCTTCTTCTTAGAGAATGCCATTAAGTCATGTTATTGTTAGTTCGTCTTGATGTTACTTACTTATACTTTATACACAGCAAACAAAAGGGGAGATGGCGAGATGATTGATCAATTTATTAAACAGCTTAGTAGTGGTCTTGAGCAAGCGGCTGAGACCTTAGGGAAATTGCCAAAAGAAGAGATTCGCGCTCAGTTAGATCAAGTGGCACGTAATACATTGAAAAAGATGGACTTGGTGACTCGCGAAGACTTTGAGTTACAGTCTGCCATGCTGGCGAAATATCGAGAGCGCTTAGTCGCATTAGAGTCGCGTATTGATGAGTTGGAAAAGGCCGCAGAGGCGCCAGCTAAAAAAGAGCCAGCAAAAAGAACACCTACGAAAAGAGCACCCGCGAAAAAGGCTGCCCCTAAAGCGGAGGCCGCTCAAGAGGAGTCCACAGACAAGGCCGATACAAACAAAACTGATACGGACAAGACAGACACAAAAGACGTGTAATCTGTCGATGAGGTTATTGCCAGCCTTGTTTCCAATGGTCAGGTGACTTGAGATCCTGCCATGGAATTGTGTACTGTGTATGAGTGAGGACGGCCTCGATCACGCATTGCGTGATGATCTCTTGGTCGTCCCTGATAAGCTCTGTGACAAGAAAATGCTTTTCTTTCTTCTGAGGCGATGTGGATGTCCACTTTGATAAGAGTAGTTTTTTGGGATTAATTTGATTCATAGATGCTTGCATGCCTTCATTATTGTCTCGTGTTCTATTCGATACGCAGGAGCGCGAAATTCGGATGGTTATCGTGGCAAAAAAGAGGCTGAATTTACATAAAGAATAATGAGATCAAGGAGTGATCGTGAGTTTAGCCACAATATATGGCCGCGCCCGTGTTGGTGTTGCCTCCCCTCTTGTTACCGTAGAAACCCATATTTCCAATGGGTTGCCTTCTCTAAACATTGTTGGCTTACCAGAAGCCGCTGTTCGTGAAGCGAAAGATCGTGTGCGTAGCGCCATCATTAACAGTCATTTTGAATGGCCAACACGGCGCGTCACCATTAATCTTGCACCGGCTGATTTGCCCAAAGAAGGGGGGCGATATGATCTTGCCATCGCGATTAGCGTGTTAGCGGCGTCTGGTCAATTGGAGGAAGTTAATTATCGTGATTACGAATTTATTGGTGAATTGGCGCTGTCTGGTGAGTTAAGAGGCGTCTCAGGATTGTTACCTTCTGCTATTGCATGTCATCAAGCGAACCGACAATTGGTGTTGCCCTCAGAAAACCAACAGGAGGCGGCCTTAGTGGAAGGGGATGCCGTTCATGCCACTCATCTTACGCAAGTGACGGCTCACTTACTAAAACATGCCCGTTTACCTGATTGTATGCCTGCGCCGCCAGAGCCTCCGGCGTTAGATCATAAAGATATGAAGGATGTAAAAGGCCAATATCAAGCTCGCCGAGCCTTGGAAGTGGCCGCAGCAGGACGCCACAATTTACTGTTTATTGGGCCTCCAGGGACAGGTAAAACCATGTTGGCGTCCCGCTTACCTGGCATTATGCCAGCAATGATTGAAGAAGAAGCATTGGCGGTTGCTTCGGTGCAGTCGGTTGCTGGGCGAAAAATGGGGGCCGAGTGGCATTGGGGGGAACGACCCTTTCGCTCGCCTCATCATTCTAGTTCCGCTGCTGCACTGGTGGGCGGTGTAAGAAATATTGCTATTTGATAATAAATGATTTTCGTTGATATTTTACAGTGATAAATGATATTGGAGTTATTGTTGCTTTGGTTGAGTTGTGAGTATCCAATACTGGTAATATGAAAGGAAATCACACGCTTATTTATTATTCTAAAAAGGAAGGTGATGTCAGTGCTACATCATGCTCTTAAGATCATAGTCTCCTTCACACAATGGGTTGCCAACACTTCCAGCAATATCACAGCCTTATTAGAGAGCAAAGTTGTCAACTCTGAAATGAAATCGAGGTTTGTTGACCTTGCACCAACAGATATGGCTGATGAGACTGGTGTATATTCCGAAGCGATTTGATTTACAATGAATAACGCAAAGGTATCCTTATAGCAGCAACACCTAGTCGCAGACAAATTAGAAAAGTTACAAGATTATTTAGAGTCTCATTTTTATTAAAGTCTGCGGTCTAGTATATCCAATACGATCAAAACAATAGTGGACGGCCTATGAAATCGCTTGAAAGTGTCAAAAAATTTTCACTTGATTCTATCAATGATCTATTTCCTTGTGTTGATTTTATGTCGCCATCAGGCTATCTGTCGATTGTCCGATCAGGAGTTAGTGGTGATCAATTGAAGGCGATTACGGATTTGATAGGTGAAAAAGAGTTGATTGCTCGGTCAATCGGTACCACATCAAATTTAAGTAAGAGTTATCAGATCAAACGCTTATCTTCTACTGCGACGGATAATTTGATTGACCTGCTGAGAGTTTATATTCAAGCAGCAAAAATTTATGAGTCATTAGATTTGGCAAAAGAATGGATGTGTTCGTCTATTCCAGCTCTTGGAGGAGAGATTCCCGTTAACATGCTCGATTCACACGCAGGCCGCGAAGTTGTTCGTCAAACGCTTCGAAAAATGGAATTTGGAGATTATGTATAAAAAAGCAAAGAGATATCTCCTCAAAAACTTCAAGGCTTGCTATACATAGGCTGTTATGGGGTGGAGAGCCATTTGTCCGAATCGACTCAGAAAAATCTAATGTTATGGTGATGTGTAGTGGCGCTTGTGGTAAAGCATCTACCACAAGAATGGTGATAAGGAGTTGTGCGTTAACATTGTTTGGTAGATCAAAACACCTATAGAATCAATACTTTTGGCTATTCTCCAGAACAGATAGAGTTTAGCACACTCTGGGGGGCCCACTTGATTCCTAAAAATACCCTCAATTTTTGAGCGTAAATTCAAAACTCCCTTCTCCTACAAAAAATCACTTGGGCTTTGTCGCGACTTGAATCTATTCTGTATAGATGTACAGTGTTTTGGGTGTTTATTATACGCGTTACGTATCTTGGTGTGTCGGAGTCGGCGGCGTTTATCGAGGCCAATAGTGTGCGAATCCCGCTTTATGTGGATTCGGTATCGGCGGTTTTTCCTTCTCCTGCTCAGGACTTTATTGAGAAATCGTTGGATTTGAATGAGTTCTGTGTGGTGACCCCCGACCCCGACCCCGACCCCGACCCCGACGTTTTATGTGCGTGCTCAGGGGGAGATTTGATGATAGAGGCCAGTATTCATTCGGGTAACGTCTTGGTGGTGGGTCGTTCATTAACCGCTCGTCATGGCGATATCGTGATTGCTTGTATTCATGGGGGAAATGACGGTGAAGACGTTGGAGTTAAAGCCCAATGTGTTGCTTCGACTGAAGAATAAAGCCTATAAAGCGATTCATATGAGATGAGATGAAGAGGTGTTCCATGAATGAAAAAGAGACTAATGAAAATGACACTAAGGCATCAGAAGACAAAATAATAGCAAGTGTTTTTTTGTGGCTAGAGACGCAGTGTCTCCAAGAACATTGGGATTTATCTGATGAGCAAATATGTATCCTTCTTGGCAATATTACTATTCCAACTTGGGGTCAATGGAAAGAAACAGCACACAGAAGTGGGAGTTTTCAATTAGACCAGGAAACTATTGATAAATTGGCGCTGCTAGTGAGTATTGATAAGATGATTCACTTGAGTGCACCAAGTGGGTACGGTTACGATTTTTTCAAAAGGCCAATAAATCATCCGACATTTAATGGCAAATCAGCTAAAGAATTTATGCTGGAGAACCATTCACTTGACGGTTTTTTTAAGGTCAGAAATCATTTTCGAAGTAGAATACAGTTATAAACATCACCTTAGCCTTACAGGCTTTTCATGTTGGTCATCATTGTACCTAACAGTGATGATGGAGGGGATATATGAGCACTAAACGGGAAAAACATGCAGAAAAATGCATCGATATTAATGACGTTGAGAAAAGTCTTGATCAAGTTTTGAGTGAATCTAAAGGTGCCCCAGTTGCTATAATGAAGGACGGTAACCCCTTATATTACTGTGTTCCTACTGACACCTATGTCGCTATTTTAGAGGCGGTTGAAGCCTCTAAGATGGAAGGGGTGAATGTAAGAATTCACCAGCTAGGACTTAAAGTGTTTGGTAATGAAGAAAAATTCAAGTCATGGATGAAAAAGCCTGCAATAGCTTTAGAAGGTAAATCGCCAGAGTCAATGATGGTGACTAAAGAAGGAATTAAGCGGGTAAGTGATCTTTTAGGGCAAATTGGCCACGGTGTTGTTGTATAAATGAGTAGTGTAGCTATCTGGTATCCAGGGTTGAAATGATGACAATAGCACGTCGGATTTCTTTCTTGTAAAGGACTCAAATCCGACTTGTATTCGCTATGTCCTGATCTATCAAGACTTTTAGCATTGCAGCCTCTGAATTTATGGCTATCTGTCGTTTATTAAAAGTATCAAACTCTGCTGCCCCATCCTCATACCGTGCAATGACATTGCTCAAAGCCTCAATAATGATCAAGTTTTCGTCATAGTGTTCTAACAAGTCTTCTAAAAGTATAAGGGCTTGTTGGTGTTCACCAGAGTTCGCAATACCATTCAGAGTTGGCAACTGAGCTACTATCGCTTTAGCCATTTGTGTTATTGCGTTTGTCACTAACATTTCATTTGCCTATGGTTGTTAGGGGTGATTGAAGAAGATTTAACTTTATTTCTTAAACGGTCACTGGATAAAGGCTCTATTAATCGGGATCAAATCGTCCGGCATCTTCAATAAGATCTCTTCGGTCTGTTATGAAGTCAAGGTCCGCTTTTACCTGTAACGGTTGACTCCACTTTCTGTGTTTTTCTTAAGAGCCTTTACGAGATCGAACAATATAAGGTAGCTCTAATTCATTGAGTTGATCTATTAAAGCTTCAGCGAGTTCGTGATCTACATTGAGGAACAGTTCATCTGCGTGAAAAGTGTAAGAATCTAGCCCTTCAAGTAGTTCTGCTTCACTTAGTCGATTGTCATTTACTTGGTTTTTCGCCTGCTTAATCATAATTCTGTTTCCCTCGGCACAGGCTTCGATATGTGACCAACCATTTTTAGCTGCCATATCACGAATCGCACCAATTAATTTTAAACTCAGAGCTTCTTCCTCGCTCGCAGCCACTACTTTAAATATGCTTGAAAACTTGATTTAGGTCATCTCTTATCACCTTACAATAAAACCGATTACTGGTATGTAGTATATATAGCTAAGAGTTGTTTGGTGTACTGCAGCACAGAATTAGACGAAACAAATTTACTCACGGATTACATAGGGAGTTAATAGAACCGAAGGATATTGTTCATGCTATTTCGGTGTTTTTAACAGATATCTGGGGTAATAAATGGGTTTCAGACTTGAAAGAAGCGATGCTAACTGAGCCTCTCTATGGAATGCTTCAGGACGAAGAATAGAACATGCAACATCTTCATTATTATAAGTTTTTTGAAAAGTACCTTTCTAATTGAAAATTTAGAAAGGTACTAGGTATGCCAGAACGCGGATTATGCGTGCCTTGAACCAAATACGCCTGAGTCCACGGAAGTTCACTGCTGGCTGTGTCAAGGATATGCTGAGGTTGAGAGAATTTCGTGTAACGATGAGAAATGCCCTGCCAATGCGCTGTACTAAAGCTACTCTGATCTATGCCAGAACAAAAAACATTAGGGCTGTACAGATCTTACTTGGGCATTCGAAGCTAGATAACACTATTCGATATCTTGGAGTTGAACTAGAAGATGTCCTGAGGCTCTCAGAGCAAACAGATTGCTAGAAGTACTAATACAGGCTTTTCTTACCACTGAGAAGCCTGTGCCCCATAGTGAGTTTCAATTGATTGACTCCTCGCTTATCTATTGGCATTGACATCGTGCAAGTGTGCGACATGCAACATATGAGATGGTCAATTTCTTTTGTATTTGTCGTGATAGAATGAGTCAAAATTTCCTATTTAAAAAATCAGCTAGCTAGGTCCAATTCATGAGCCAGAACAAAAGATACATCCCTCTGAACGCCGGCGAATCCGCTGTCTTGCATGACGCCAATACCCTGCTACCCCGCGACGAAGTGTACGAACCTTTGGCCGAAATGATCAGTGAAGCAGTGAAGAAGGCTAAAGCAGCTACAGGCAGATCGCTTAATGAACTGCGCGAACATAACGCAATCTCGATAGACGGCGCACGTGGAACGGGTAAAACTGCCGTACTGGTCAACTTGAAAAGCTATCTCAAAGATCGGGAAGTATTAAAAGATGTCCATATCCTCGACCCGGTAGACCCTACTCTGCTAGAAGATGGTGACTCACTTTTCCTGCACATCATAGTTGCGGCGGTGCTGCACGACAAAGAAGTTAAAGAAGCGCAAAGAAAAGAGCCCAGCAAAGCCCGCAGCCTGAACCAGACGCTGGATAAACTCGCCCAGTCGCTGGAATCGGTCGAAACTCAACAAGACCGTCATGGCATGGACAAGGTACGCGCGATGTACAGCAATGAGCAGTTGGCCGACTGCGTACAGGATTTTTTCCGCGACGTGCTGTCATTACTTGAGAAAAAACTTCTGATTTTGCCGATTGATGACGTCGATACATCCTTGAATCGCGCCTTTGAAAACCTCGAAATCGTACGCCGTTATCTGGCCACGCCCCATGTCTTGCCTATCGTTTGTGGCGACCGAGAACTCTACAACGATGTGACCTGGCGCGATTTCCATGGCCGCCTGACTAAGGATTCCATATATCGTCGCAAAGAGGCGTATGAAAAGGCCGTAGAATTGGCTGCTGAGTATCAGCGCAAGATTCTGCCGTTCCCACGCCGTTTATCCATGCCGGAAGTCAGCAGCTATTGGCTGTGGGGGGCAGTTGGAGAAGAGGCGGCTGACACAAGAGTTACGCTCGGCAATGCAAGTGATGCAATGCCTTTGGCTAACTTCATTTCCTGGCTGGATATCTTTTTGACTGGACCGGTTAATGGTTCAGAAGGTAGTCGTCCCCCGTTGCCTATACCTTCTATGCGAGCCTTGTCGCAGCTAATCAGGCATTGCCATAAACTTATTCCGGAATTGCCAGCTGAAATTCGTACAGCCAAGGATGAGCTGAAGGTGCGGATCAGTTGGCAAATGCCTCCTAAACTTCAGGATGAAGCTGACAAAGCAGCGAAGCTTCAAGATGATGCTGATAAAGCAGCGAAACATCTTGATGAAGCAACGAAAGCTGAAAAACAGAAAAGAAATGAATTTGCACAGGAGCTCGCTAACTATTTCTGCTATGAACCCAAAGCCGGTACCGCCTATCTGGTATTGCTTGCCAAACTGCATTGGCAAAAGTGGTTCGACTCCTCATCCTCGCGGCATCGCAGTCTTCTTGAGACGCCCTTGTTCCAGCCGCTTGCGCATGCTACGGCCCACTTTGATCTTTTCGACAAAGCGGATGACCTTTCGGCATGGGCGATATCTTTGAAAGGACGTTTGCCTGAAGAGTGGTTGGTCGGTATCAAATCACAAAAAACCATCCTGCCGTATCCGGTGGCCGAAGTTGGGGTAAATTCAAGCAAGAAGTGGGATTACACCAAGGAAATTCATAGTCTTTCGATTGAGGGTTTGGAAGAGGTTCAAAAAAAGCAAAGGGCAAGCTTTTTAATTGCCTTGCTGGCACAGAATAATTTTTACACCAATGCCAAGCAAACCATGCTGCTAAATATTGGCCGGGTTTTCGAGTTGCTGATTGCTAGCATTGTCGGCCCGCTAATGGTTGAAGATATTCATGCCATCCTAGGTCGAGCCCCTTTCTTTTCTACTGCTGCGCTGGCACCGACAAAAACAATCACTTTTAACGAAAAAGAAAGTAAATCGGCAAGTGGTGCTGATGAAAGTGTGGAAAAGTCTCAAAGCGAACAATACGATATGAATTTAGTAGTAGAGGAACTTCATGAAGATATAGAGAGATGGCGCAAGACCTATAATGTTGACCAAATCGACCTTTCTCCTTGGTTGGTTTACAAGGTATTCAATAAGGTTTATAGCCAGGCAGCGAGTGATGAGTATGAGCCAAATGGCATGAAGAATATCGTAACGGCACTGAACATGGTAGCCCATACTTTCTACTCAACTTGGTTTTCCTTTGGTAGCTTTGAAAAAGGGGAACTATTTGGCTTAGCTAATGTGATAGCAACGACCAACATCAACCCTGAAAATCTAAATAATTACACAAACAATGACCAGTTTAATGTCAATGTTAAACCAATATTGGACGCAGTTGGGAAAGGCAATGCTTTGAAGGCCGTGAGTCTTGTGCTGGCAAAGCATCCTCTGAAGAAATGGATTGATGATACAATAAACTTGGATTGGCCCAAGTCTGAGGGTGATCTTGAGGCTAAAGCTGCACAGCACCTGAAAAAAGAACTTGGCATCACTGCCAAGAGTATAAATAAGTCAACAATAAAAACTCAAGCCAAAAAGCAAATAGAAAGATTAGGCTCAATATATGAGGAAATAAAAGCTAAATTCGGGCTTGAAAACAAGTACACAAAACTCCTGAAAGAGGTTTCTGATGAATTGACTAAGAATCTAGCGCCAAATTCGTCAAGTAAGGAGCAGCCCAGGAGTACCACCAAGGAACAGTCTCAAACTGAGACGGCGCAGCAACCAAATGTACCGCTGGCAGGACAAGAACAGGACAAGGACCCAGAGTAATGCTCCAGTGCTCACTGACTGAACATGTCGCCGAGTGTTTTTTCGGTGATAAAAAGTTGTCCTCATGGCTGTGGCAGTTGTTGCAACAGCCCACTGACGAATTGGATTCTGACCGTTGGCAGCGACTGCAAGTAGACTTCTACCATTTGCTGGTGGAAGGCGTTGAGGCGCATTATCCGCGTGAACACAGGCTGACCGATGTGCGCCAGTTGATGGGGAGAATGCTCGATGGGCATTTGCTGCTGACGTCAAAACTCCCTTGGCTGGACGAGCTGCAACAGCGGCTATTGCAGCGCAATGGCGATTTGCTGTGCTACCGCGAGGGTGAGGTGCAGGCGTATGCGCGCCTCGCAGCGGGGTTGGATCCGACCTTGCTAGCAGGCTGGCATCTAGCGCAATGGCTCAACGACATACCGCAGCCACAGGCGCACGATATTCGACGTGTCGTGTCCGCGCAGACAGCATTTTTCGCCCCGCCCGGCAATTCCTTACTACCATTTGCCGAAGGTCATGTGCATTTCTGGGGCGTCACCGCAGATAGCGCGATCCTCGATGACTATCTGCTGGCGAGTGGCGAGTTGACACGGGTAGACAAGGCAAATCTGTGGCAGCACGAACAACACGACAATCTTCAGCCCTTGTTGCATCGTGCGCGTCAACTGCTGTTGTTATTGCTGGAACTATGTCGTCCGAATGCTTGGCTGCAGCATTTGGCGCGGCTCAATCTTGCTATGGACACACCTATCCACAAGCCGGACTGGGAGTTGTTGGCAGCCAGCCAGCGTGCGGAAACTATTGGTAGCGCCGATTGGCTGTTAGGTGAATTCGCATTGTCGATGAAGCGTAGTGATGCCAATCGCTGGTTATGGCTGTATGCCTATCTTTGCCGTCGCTACGACGAGCAGGACACGCATCCCCTGCAACGCGCAGCCATCTTGTGTTTCTGGCAAACGATCAATCAGCTGCGCCGCAGCCTGATCATGGATGGACAAGGGTTGACGCGTTTTGCCGAGCGCTATTTCAGTTCGGCAATGCAGCGCAAGCCTATAGGAAATGACAATATCCGCCGACTGTGGCCTGCTACTGCGGATGTGGCTGAGATCAAGTCAGGACCATTGGCATTCAAGCCTAAGTTAGTAAGTGAAATTGCTCGCGGTCTGATTGCGAATGCCAGCTTGTCTTTACCAAAGCCCCCTTACATTTTTGGCGAATCTGATATAAAGCTGAATATGCAAGCTTTGGCCACCATGCAGGCAATGGAGCGCTGGCAATTCTGTGGCCATTTCTCTCGCTCGCAGGCGCACAAACAAAACCATCGGCCCAAGTCGGATGGCAAAAAGCTGTGGCAAGAGGCCGAGAAGCTGATGCAAAATCTGCACAGTGCTTCGAGCTGGGACGCACCCGAGCTTTTAGGTGGTAAGCTGAACCCGAATTTCCACTTTCAGCCTGCCAGATGGTTTCGTGGGCTGGATGTAGCGGGGGATGAAAATGCGCTGAAAATCGAGTGGTTTGCACCGGTGCTGCGTTGGTTACGTAGCGGCTTCAAACCATTCCCGGATGGCGAGCGAGCTAGCACTGGCTTTCACCTGAGTATTCATGCTGGCGAGGATTATGCCCATCCTGCATCGGGCATGCGTCATATCGACGAGACGGTGCGTTTTTGCGAGATGCGAGAAGGTGACAGATTGGGGCATGCACTGGCGTTGGGCATAGTTCCGAAACAGTGGGCCACACGTCAGGGCGAGATGATGTTGCCGCTGGATGAGCATCTGGATAATCTGGTGTGGCTGTGGCATCACGCCAGTGTGCTAAGTGGCGTACTGCCGCTAGCGCAGCAGGTATTAACCTTGTTCGAGCGGCGCATTAAGCGTTTCTGGCGTTTGTCGAGCTGGTGGCAGATCCCAGATTTAATGGCTGTCACAGGCTGCGATGAGATAGAGTCTGTAGATCAGGTTGCTAGTTTCGATACTTCGCCTTTACGACACGCGACGCCGGATGATTTGTATCAGGCCTGGTGTCTGCGGCGTAATTGTCATTATCGGCTGGGAGTGGTTGGTGATGGCTGGCGAGTTACTTCGCAAGAGCAGTATGCCTTGCCTGATCATCAAGAATTGAGCGAGAAACGTACGCTGGCGAGTCAGCTGTATCAGGCTCGGCATGATGGGCTGGCTTCGCTGACAGAAGCGCCGCTGGTGATTGTACGTATAGGTGACGAAGCGGCGGCGCATGGATGGTTTCAGCCCAAGCTTGGCCGCAAGGCTGATGAAAACATTCTGGAAGATGTCGATACCCCGGTAGAGCTGGATTTCATGCACGCTCTGCAGGACTGGTTACTGACCGAATATGACAAGCTGGGACTCATCATCGAATCCAACCCTACGTCCAATGTTTATATCGCACGGCTGAAATCACACTCCGAGCACCCAATTTTCCGTTGGTCTCCTCCGGACGAATCGACGCTAAACCACGGCGCAGAAGCCAACCTTTACGGTCTGCGCCGTGGTCCGATACGAGTACTGGTAAATACCGACGACCCTGGCATTATGCCGACTACGTTAAGAACTGAGTATCTATTGCTAAGAGGGGCAGCAATGGATCGAGGGATTGGCCGAACTGTTGCCGAGCGCTGGTTAGAAGAGCTGAGAATCTTTGGCATTGAGCAATTTCGAAGAAACCACTTGCCTGTTTTTGAAACTATCTAACCCCCCAAAAAAGTAGATCTTGGGTAAATGCAACATGTGGTGATGGAATGCCAGTGTTACAGTGATATGCGAGAAGCAAGCTATGAAGTAATAGATTTTCTTGAATACACCTGGCTTTGCTTGGCTAAGTTTTACCCTCTCGGACATTAGGGCGGTGAAGATGCAGAGGCATAAATTCGGAGCTAGATACAAGATTGTTTCACGTTTTACTGGTCTAAACATGAACCCGAGGGGACAGGAACTTGAAAGCTTAATTGTTGACACAGTGTCAGCGCTGTTTATCAACAAAGATGATTTTGATTATTCTGTGTGGAAAACGTCATAGAAAGTTGAGGCCCAACAAGCCCATTTAGTGTAGAAATATTAATCTGAGATTCACATATAATGCTGAAAATCTAACATAGAAATGTCCATACCTTAGTCAACAAAGCAAAGCAATCTAGCTATTATCAATAGTGACTTTTAATTAGGAGGTCACTATGAAGCCAGAACTAAACCACAATGCTACTGGTGTGAAACGCCCTTTCAAGCTTGAAGAGATTTGGCGTATTCGCACTCGAATTGAAATTCAAAACAACTTGATGCAATTAGCCTTACTTAATTTGGCTATAGATAGCAAGCTAAGATCATGTGACTTACTCTCTTTAAAAGTTCGAGACGTTGCTACTCACGATCAAGTATTTGAAAGGGTTCAATTGACGCAGAAGAAAACAGGGATCGAAGTTTAATTTGAGATAACTCCGAGAAGACAACAAAGTATTAGCTATTGGGTTCAAGAAGTTAAATTGCAACCTAGTGATTATTTGTCTCGCAGTTTACGTCGCTCTAATCAACCAATAAGCTATTCATATTACAGGTCTATCATCAGGAGTTGGGCTAAGCAATTAGGGCTTGATTCTGACCAATATGGAACTCACTCAATGCGAAGAACCAAAGCGATTTTGGTTTATGCTCGAACCAAAAATATACGTGCCGTTCAGTTACTACTTGGTCATACAAAAATTGATAACACCATCAGATATTTGGGAATAGAGATTGAAAACGCCATTAAGATATCGAGAGAAACCGATTGTTGATTTAACGCAGGCAGTGTTCTTGTGCTGCCTTTGCCCCATCCCATGTTTCGGCTCGTTAGTTCAATCGAAAATTCCCACTCCTGCTGCCATACAAATTCTTATCTTTTTGCCTATGTTTGGTCTTACAATAACTCTGCTTAAAATATATGGTTATACAGTCGTATTTAAATTTAGACATTTTGAGATGATTTCAAGAAAATCTCAGTGCGCACTAATGCCATCGATTGCAAATAAAACTCTATAAAATCAGATGACTATAGTAGCTTGCTTTTGGTAATAACTTTGGAAAACGCACTTGCGCGTTTTTCCTGATGGAGTGTTTGATAGAAAGCTGATAAGTTCTTTGCATACATAAAGTTACCTGTGTGAGTAATCACAGGTCCAACAGAGTAAACGTGCATTCGTACAAATAAGAAGTTAGACCCATTGAGCCCTCAAACATACGCATTGGAAAGGAAATATAGGAATGCAATTCATCACGGACGGCCCTGACATTCCAGATGCGCTCTTGCAGGCCCACGAGGAAGGCCGCGTGGTGTTCTTCTGCGGTGCAGGAATTTCCTATCCTGCTGGCTTACCGGGTTTCAAGGGACTTGTAGAGCAAATTTACCGGCTGAGCGGGACGGCACTTTCGGATATTGAACGAGAGGCCTTCGAGCGTGGGCAGTTCGATGCCACACTTGATCTGCTCGAACGGCGCTTGCCGGGCCAGCGTCTAGCAGTCCGTCGCGCTCTGGCAAATGCCTTGAAGCCGAAGCTCCGCCGCAAGGGGGCTACCGATACACAAGCGGCACTGTTGCATCTTGCGCGCAGTCGCGAGGGCGCGATGCGGCTGGTCACCACTAACTTTGATCGCATCTTTCATGTGGCGGCCAAGCGCACGGGTCAAGCGTTCCAAGAGTACGCCGCTCCGATGCTGCCAATCCCAAAAAACAGCCGTTGGAACGGGCTAGTTTATCTGCACGGCCTGTTATCCGAAAAGATGGACGACACGATCCTGAACCGTCTAGTTGTCACCAGCGGTGATTTCGGCTTGGCCTACCTCACAGAGCGCTGGGCTGCACGCTTTGTAAGCGAGTTGTTCCGCAATTACGTGGTCTGTTTCGTGGGTTACAGCATCAACGATCCGGTGCTTCGCTACATGATGGATGCGCTGGCAGCCGACCGGATGCTGGGCGAAGTTACGCCGCAGGCCTGGGCGCTGGGCGATTGCGAATCGGGGCAAGAGCAAAGCAAGACCATCGAGTGGGAAGCCAAGGGCGTCACGCCCATCCTTTATAACGTACCCGCTGACAGTTACGACCACTCAGCGCTGCACCAGACTTTGCACGTATGGGCAGACACCTACCGCGACGGTGTGCAAGGCAAAGAGGCCATCATCGTCAAGCACGCCTTGGCCCGGCCACAGGACAGCACGCGGCAGGACGATTTTGTAGGACGGATGCTTTGGGCCTTATCGGATAAATCGGGCTTGCCGGCTAAACGTTTCGCCGAATTCAACCCCACCCCTTCGCTTGACTGGCTGTTGGAACCCTTCTCGGATGAGCGTTTCGGGCACGGCGATCTGGTCCGCTTTGGTGTGCCGCCGCGAGACGAAGTGGACATAAAACTGCGCTTCAGTTTGATTCGTAGGCCTGCACCATATGACCATACACAACCTATGCAGCTTGTCTCCGGTAGCCTGACCGAAAGCAAATTGGATAACGTGATGTTTCAATTGGCACGATTGTTTGTACGCCACCTAGATGACCCGAGACTGGTCATCTGGATTGCGCAAAATGGTGGGAAGCTGCATGACAGTTGGCAATGGCTTATCGAAAATGAGTTGGACCGTTTTGCTTCATTGGAGTGTGATGGCAAGACCTCTGAGCTGGCTGAAATCCGTTTACACTCACCCAAAGCCATTCCTAGCCCCCTTATGCGCACCTTATGGCGGCTATTGCTTAGCGGCCGAGTGAAATCCCCATGGTACGACCCCAATCTGTATCGCTGGAATGGTAGACTGAAGCGAGATGGGCTGACCTCCACACTGCGTCTGGAGTTGCGGGAGTTGCTTGCACCCAAGGTCGTCTTGAAGAAGCCGTTTCGCTTGGGTGACGACGACTCAAACAGTACCGACGAGCCTGCGCGGATCAACCAATTGGTGAATTGGGAACTCGTGCTGGCCGCTGATCACGTGCAATCTACTTTGCGCGACTTAGCCGACGAGAACTGGACATCGGCCCTGCCGCTCCTGCTGGAGGATTTTCAGCAGCTATTGCGTGATGCACTGGATCTGTTACACGAGTTGGGTGAGGCCGACGACCACAGCGACCGGTCGCATTGGGATCTCCCGTCCATTACGCAACATTGGCAGAACCGGGGCTTCCGAGACTGGGCGAGCCTGATTGAATTGCTGCGCGATGCATGGTTAGCGGTTCGCGCGAACGACAGCATGCGCGCGACACGAATCGCACAGAACTGGTTTGAATTGCCATACCCCACCTTCAAACGCCTTGCCCTGTTTGCCGCCAGTCAGGATGGTTGCATCCCGTCCGAGCAATGGGTGGATTGGCTGCTGACCGATGGGGCGTGGTGGCTGTGGTCCACAGATACGGGGCGGGAGGTGTTCAGACTGTTCATTCTACAGGCGCGGCAGTTGGAAGAGGGCGCTCAAGAGCGTTTGGAGGCAGCCATCTTGGCGGGTCCACCACGCGATATGTATCGGGATGATCTGGAGCCAGATCGATGGCAAGACTTGGTGGCTCGCTCTGTCTGGCTGCATCTGGCCAAACTGAACACATCGGGCCTCGCTCTTGGAGCAGATGCAGCGGTACGCTTGGCGGAAATTTCCAATGCCTATCCGCAATGGCAGCTGGCGACCAACGAGCGTGACGAGTTCTCGCACTGGATGAGTGGCACTGGCGATCCTGATTACGAGGACAGTCGAAACGTCGATATTGCTCCCCGCAAGCGGCAGGAGCTGGTGCAATGGCTCACAAAGCCGCCGCCGGGACCGCGACCTTTCTACGAAGATACGTGGCGTGACGTTTGCCGCACGCGTTTCTTTCATAGTCTGACCGCATTATATGATTTGGCACAGGATAGCGTATGGCCCGCTGGCCGATGGCGCGAGGCTCTGCAGGCCTGGGTCGAAGAAGGATCAGTGTTGCGCTCCTGGCGATACGCAGCACCGTTGGTTCAGACCATGCCCGATGCCGTACTTCAGGAGATTGCTCACAGTGTAACGTGGTGGATGGAAGCTACATCCAAATCGATCAATCGCCACGAGGACATTCTGCTGGAGTTGTGCCGTCGCGTGCTTTCGCTGCCGTTCGAAGCTGACTCAGGTTCCCGCATCATCCGTAATGGTGTCGAAACCTACGACCCCGTCAGTTCTGCAATCAACCATCCCATTGGGCATGTCACTCAAGCCCTGATCAATCTTTGGTTCAAGAAGAACCCGAATGACAACGATCTGCTTCCAGCCGACCTCAAGCCCATTTTCACGACCCTGTGCGACGTGCAAGAGGACCGATTCCGCCACGGCAGGGTACTGCTGGGGTCGCGGCTAATTGCATTTTTCCGCGTAGACCGTCCATGGACGGAGCAATACCTGTTGCCGCTTTTCAGTTGGAGTAATCCGGCCGAAGCAAAAGCAGTGTGGGAAGGTTTTCTATGGTCTCCTCGTTTGTATCAGCCCTTGTTGATTGCTTTCAAGCCAGAGTTCCTGGAGAGCGCAAACCGCTACGCCGACCTTGGCGAGCATCGGCAGCAATTCTCGGCGTTCCTAACCTATGCAGCATTGGGCCCGACCGAGGAATACTCCGCAGATGAGTTCCGATCCGCGATTGGTGAGCTTCCACAAGAAGGCCTAGAGGAATCTGCGCAGGCGCTCTCCCAGGCGCTTGAAGGTGCAGCCGATCAGCGTGAGGACTACTGGAAAAACCGTGTCCAGCCGTTCTGGCAACAGATCTGGCCAAAGTCCCGCGACTTAGCCACCCCGCGAATCGCCGAGTCTTTGACCCGGTTGGTCATTGCTGCCCGAGGCGAGTTTCCGGCGGCCTTGGCTGCGGTGCAGGACTGGCTGCGACCCATTGAACACCCTCTCTACGTCGTTCATCTACTTGTCGAATCTGGCCTGTGTAAACGATTCCCAACGGAGGCACTGTTGCTGTTGAATTCAGTGATTGCCGACCAACAGTGGGCGCCCCGGGAGTTGGGGCAATGCTTGGACGACATCGTGCAGGCTGATCCACAGCTTGGGCAAGATGCTCGATACCAGCGACTAAGTGAATACCGTCGAAGACTCGGCGCGTGATAGTGGGGGGGATTGGTGTCATGCTATCGGTGGGGTCAAACAAGGCAAATGGTTAAAAAGGGCCACTTCGCTCTGCTTTTTTTGCCGCCATAAACATTTTTATCCAAAACAGACGAGTTAGAGTTAAGGCTTTAACTCGAAAATGTCCAATGCTGGGCTAGCTACTGTGACTAGCTCGGTTCTGCCCCAAAGTAAGCTAGCATTGACTGACATTACATCTCACCAACGCGTCAATTGACTTAATTTTTCTCATACCAGTGCAGTACCTAGATAATCGTGGTCTTCACACCAACATGTTATGCTGCAAAAAATATGCAACTAGTAAGACTCTTTGTTAGGAGCTGTAATGCCTAAAAAAAATAGCTTTGAAAAAAAAGAAACAAGTCTTCGAGAATCAATCATAGACAGAGCAAAAAGAGCTATTGCTTTAAGATCGAAAGATAGGGAGTTTCATGGTTTAGAAAGAGAATTCTACAACTACCAAGCGAAGATGATTGTAGAGTATGAAACAACAAAAGATATCAAGCATCCACGAGATGTAGGCAATGCTAGAGAGACAATCCTCAGAGAATTCTTGAATAATGGGTGCTTACCTAAAAAATATTCAGTGTCTTCTACTAGTGTAAGGGTGGCTTCTCCATCGGGGCATTTAAGTCACGAAATGGACATTGTCTTGTATGATAAAGATGAACTAGTCACGCTAATGAATAGAAATAACGTGTATGAGGTTTACCCAGTAGAGAACACATATGGTGTAATTCAAGTTAAGTCTAAGCTAACCACAAAAGAATTAAAGTCGGGGCTAGATAATCTTAGATCATATAAGAAGCTGAACCCTCAAGGCTTTGGGGTACTTTTCTCTTATTGTAGTGATATGAACTGGGATCTAATTATTAAGCACCTAAAGACTTATGCAGTTGAAAACCCTAGTGATTACTACCCAAATTTTGTATTTATCTTAGACAGGGGATTCTTTGCGTTCGGTTCTGATGGTAAAGCAGAATTCCTTAGCCATAAAGTTGCTGAACTCGACAATGTGAATATACATGGGTTTCCTGATAGGCAGCAGCAGAATCTCTACCAATTTCAGTTGATGTTGCTTGAGTTATGCAGAACTAGTAGGACTTCACTTCCTCAAATGCAAAACTATTTTAGTCTTCCCTTTGTCAGTGAAGAGAAGTCCTACAGGTTTGCACTAGGTAGCATTGCTGAGTTTGGTGTTTGTGAAGAGCATGGTGACTTTGCTAGGAAGATATCAAGCGATAGCTTAAGTAAGATAATAGATTGGTGTAAAATTCAAGAGCCTATCAATGGAGTTAAAGCTACTTACCTAGCCTTTGGCATGCCCGAGGATGAAGAGGCTTATGCTCGACAGCCTAGCCTAGTTTATATCTATAACCCAGAAGATCTTGCACTGTCAGATGTACTTAAGCATGACCGTAAACTTGGAAATTACAAAGTACCTTCAATTGCTTATGACATCATTATATCCAATGATATGTGTATTTGGTTACCATATTACTATTCAGTTAAAGAAGAACTAATTTCTCATTGCCCCAAATGTCCAAGTCCATTAGAGCGGTTAGTGGAAACAGAGTGATGGTAGGGGGTTATAGAGTTTTGTCAGTGGTGTGTTGCTGGTAATGTGCTTTCGATACTAAGAATTAGCCGAGATATTAAAACTACATCAGCATTGTAAATCGGAATTGTCCATCTTCGTTTCAGACTGTTTAGGCTGAAACATTTCTGCCCCATTATGTGTTTCAATTTAACACCTGCTCGCTGCGGCAAAGCATAATTGAACTTAGTTTTGGTAATACTATAAGCCTGAAAATTTACTTAGAAAACGCATTTGACTAGGTGAGAAAAATCCGTTTACTGCAGTTAAAAGAGCATGATCACTCCATTTACTCGTTAGTACATCTAAGATATGAAGCCTCCCAAGCGAGCTAGCTTTTGTAGCTAGCTCCAATCAGCCCCATTCCATGCCAGCACGATCAAATTCACAAACCACGGAGAGGCGGTTTGACCTATTTTTCTAATGCCACCACTCACGCCAAGAGAATTGCAATGAGCGGTCAGTAAACTACGGTGTTTTGGGAGGGATGTGTGAAACCAATTAATCAAAGGTGGTTCTAGGAATGCCTCGACTTTGTCACCATATACAATAAGTGTCTGCTTACATTGCGGTTTATTGTGTTTTTCATCAATACAAAGTGTGATTGACATAACTTGTAAAGCCAATCTGTATACTATATGTTGTGTTTTGGTGTTTGTAAATCTACTACATATAGTGTTATCACATTCGGAAGACCGAGGAGACCTATGAGTATTCAAGCAAAATTTATTAAGTTTCACGATAAGATTAAGATAAGTCGTGAAGATAGAGAGTACAAAGATGCTCGTGAAAGGGATGACAGCATCTTAAATGCTATAAAAAGTGCTTTGAAGGACGAAGGCTACCCAGTAATAGAAGACTTTCTTCAAGGATCTATGTCAACAGGTACTGGGGTCAAGAATCCGTGTGAAGATTTCGACATTGATAGAGCTATAGTGATTGCTTTTGATGGTTCACCAGATGACCCTGTCAAAGTTAAAAAAATCGTTCTGAAGGTCCTAGAGGACCGAGGCTTCATAAACGCCAAGATTAAAAAGCCATGTGTAACCGCCGACTACGCTAGTAAAAATCTACATATCGACATCCCGGTTTATCGAGAGCAAAACGGTGAGTATGAGTTAGCTGTAGGCAAAAAGAACTCTAGCGAAGGCAATAAGGAATGGTCTGACTCGGATCCTAAAGGGCTAAAGGACTGGATAAATAACTCTTCAGCCTACCTTGGTTCAGCGAGTAAGAAGCTTGGGCAATATAAGCGCATTGTTAGGTACCTAAAGCGCTGGAGAGATCACAAATTTAGTACAGATGTTGCTAAGAAAGTGTTTTCCATAGGCTTAACCGTGATGGCAAAAGAGCAATTCTCGCCAAGCTTGGATGATAGTGATAAAGCTAACGATTTAGTTGCACTTCGAAACACTGTAAATGCCATGTTGAGTGGTAGTTATTTTAGTTATCAAGGTGACGAACTTTATAAGGTAAGGGTTTACTTACCCAAATCACCATATAGAGATATCTTTGATGGTAGCAGTCTAAATATCGGCACTCAGTTCTATAACAAGCTGAAGTCGTTAAGAGATAAGTTAGATAAAGCTATTGATGAAACAGACTTGGTTAAGCAGTGCAAGATACTGAACCAAGTGTTTGGCGATGATTTTGAAGTACCTAGTAGTTCATCCAATGTTAAAAAGGCTACATACGCCACAGCCGGAGCCTCGGGTACATCACAGGGGGCTTAATGATAGCATCTAAGGAAATTGTTGAGCATTTAATCAGCAGAGGCTTTGATTGCAAAGCACAGGACTTTAATGGGGCTGGGGCTATTACAGTCAGCCTTGAAATTGAAGAGAAAAAAATAGAACTGATACACTTTCTAACATCAGAGATCACTGGTTTACCTGTTTTTTTTCTTATGAATCCGCGCGATGTAGGTCATTTAGCGCATGTCCTGAGTTTCAAAGCTGCTGATGTTGAGTATGGCAGTATCTGTGTCAATGATAAGGATTCTGTTTCAGTAAACTTCAATATGCCATTGCTGGCGATTGAGGAGTCTCTTAATCGCCACATAGGTATTTTGAATAGAGCGGTTACTGAACCCGATTGGAACCGGAAAGAGCTATTACGAGAGTTTAAATCTTGCTGGTTAAATGTTTGTGATTTTGATGAAAGACCCGTACTTCTTACTAATGATGGCGGGGCTCTGGAAGAGATAGATGTTTATAGGCCTGTAAAAAATTTTAAGTTTGGCGTTAGGTCTTACTATTTGGCGCAATCTCAAAATACTGATCTAGCAGCAGCGGCGAAAGTTTACTGGCAGGATAGCTCAGGAAGAAATCTTGCTGGTAAAGCTGTAGTTTTGCCTCTAACTGAAATAGAGCCAGCACCGTTAGAAAAAGAACAGCTTACAACTTGGTATTTAGCAGTCTTGTTAAAGCAAGAACCTAATCTTCTGAAAAAGTTGCGTGAGAACTATGGGAGGTGGAAGACTCATGAGTACTGGATTGTTTTCAATGCTCAAGTACCATCAGGAAAGGTCTGGTTTTGCTTATATTTCAAAAGCAAAATAGGTAAAAAGCAATCTTTGCCGTTAACTGAAGCTCAGTTAAAACACTGGAAGGTTAAGGCTGTTCCTATAAGGCTTTTCAATAAAGAAGCTGTGCTGCCAAGAGGTGGTGCAAATTTAGATCTAGCGACAAGCAAGGTTGCCTTGATTGGAGCTGGATCTGTTGGGAGCGAGATAGCACACAAGCTTTCAGCCGCCGGGATTCAAAACCTAGAGATCTATGACAATGATATTTATCAGATAGATAACTTATACCGGCATATCTTGCCCGAGGAGTATTTGAATCTAGAGAAATCTTATGGCCTCAGTTACCACCTAACACGCCAGTTCTTATGGTCCAAAGCTGTTCCTTCGAAAAAGAAACTGCTGGAACTCAGAAACTCTCAGTTGATTAGTTCTTATGATTTGATTGTTATAGCCATTGGTAGCCCGACTCATGAGCGACTTTTTAAAGAGTATCTTTTGGAAAAAGGCATAAAAGTTCCGGTCATTAATACTTGGCTTGAAGGTTTTGGCGTAGGTGGGCATGCTGTACTAGATATTCCGGATAGTAAGGGTTGCTTACTTTGTGCCTATGTTTGTCCTGATACGTTGACCAGAGGGCTTAACTCTAACCTTAACTTCATCGAGCCAAACCAAGGCGTCACTATTAATATGTCAGGCTGTGGTGAGCAGTTTATTTCCTATAGCGCTATTTGCTCTGCGCAAACGGCTTTAATTGCGAGCGATTTGGCTATCAAATACCTAGAAGGGAAAATTACTGCCAGTTCAAAAGTTAGCTGGAAAGGCAGTGAACATGAAGCAGTGGCTCATGGAGTATCGCTGACTAATAGGTTCTATCAATTTAGTGACTCTTTGCAGATTAAGCCTTTGATTCATGAGGATTGTGATGTCTGTAACTGATGAAGGTATCTTGTTTGTCGGTTCAAGTGTCGAACTGCGGGTCAACAAGCAGGTCTATGAATGTTGGCTGGAACACCGCCAAATCAAACGGAAGGATACGGAACAGTTTGGGGCGTTGATTGGTTCACGAGCTGAAGGTGAATGCAAGATTTGGATCGACTGGTGTACAACACCAAAGAAAAAAGATATTAGCCAGCGAGCAAGGTTTGTGATGAGAGACCCATTTCATCAACAGGCAATAGACAAAGCATTTGAACAATCAAATGGTGAGCTGGGTTATATTGGAACTTGGCATACGCATCCACAATGTGTACCAGAACCCTCAATTATTGATTTGAATGACTGGGCTCAATGTACGTTGCGGAACCCTGACAGGCAACTTGTGTTTGCAATAGTGGGGATTGAGCAAGTAAATGTTTACATTAACATTAACGGTAATTTAGAAATAGCAAAGAGGAACATTGATGGGTAATAAGGCTGATCAATTCTGTAATCAGGCGGCAAGCTCACCATTAGATTCGATGGATACTTTCGGTCAGTACTTCGACAATCTTCGAAACTTGGTCAGTTGGAACCGTGTAGGGATTTTAACTGATGAAGATGATAGGAATACCATCATTTTGCTAATGTTGAACGAAGAATTAACTGCCACAATGCGCCTTTGCCTAGAGCCAAATGTGATTAAGTCTTGTATAAATACCTTATCTGCTGAATCTGAAACAGTTACTTACAGATGTCTTCAAGGTTATGCAATAACGCGCGATGATTTAACTCATTTACATAGTATAGCGAGTATCTGGGGGAAAGCGGAGGCACAGAGCGCTGAGCTAACGCTAGATGAGTTAGAAACGTTGTTCATTCGTTTTGAAGGAAAAAGGAAAAAAACAGGCCGTGGTCCAGACTTCACAAAAGGCACAAAGGAAACAGTTTGGCGGGATAGTTTTGGCCGTTGCATGTTTACGGGGTGCGGTGAAAAGCTTGATTACGATGAGGTTTCAGGTACGACAGGTAACTATGCATACTTAGCTCACAATGTTGCTTCTTCTGAAAAAGGCGCAAGAGGGATTACCGAGTTATCAGAAAAATTGTCAAATGATCCGAACAATGTGTTGCTTTTATGTGATAAACATCATCGGTTAATTGATAAGGTTGCCGCTAGTGACTATCCTGCATCGACACTGTCTGCGATGAGGAAGGAATTCGGTCTTATTGCAAATAGTTTATTGGATGGCTTGAAATACCAACCAATCCCTGTTTACGCTGTATTGTGGCCTGTAAATTCTCAAACAGTTTCTCCCCCTTCATACCTGCAAGTTGCCAACAGTCTTTCTAGAATTAAAAGAAGGATGCACCAGCAGATCAACATATTAAGTCATAATGAAGAGCTTTTAGTTGAATCACCAAACTTATTTTGGGCTCTAATGCCGAATATTATTCAGGCTTCCGCCGATAAGATTATCCAACAAACCAAAGAGTTTGGATTTAATGCTGCGTTGTTTGGTTTTGGACCAACTTCAGCGCTTATTGGTTTCGGCGCAAAAATAGGGAACAAGAATGCGGTTACTCCTATGCTTAGATTTAGAGAATCTGGTAGTTGGTCATGGCCTGCAATAGATCCTGTCGGTGAGTTTTATGAAGTGGTTGGGTTTGATAAATTAGAAAAAGGAACTGATTTTGTAATAAATATTGCCTTGACGGCTGAACCAGAAAGCTTAGTTCAAGCTTCTAATTCAGTTTGCACGAAGACAGGTGCGCAAATGATTACAATTCGTGCGAAGGAACAGTTTATGGGCAATGGTGCAGTATCGCATCCAGATGACGGAAAGGCTTTTACTTCTGTTCTTCAGTCAATGTTTCATGCCCTCAAATCAGAGTATGCCGCACAAACTATCCATTTGTTTCCTTGTGCATCAAACGCTGCATCAGTGTTTATTGGACAAGCATATGATGTACATCACCCTAAGGTGATTGTTTATGATTTTGACAGTGGAACGATGGTGCCAAGAATATGTTTGGAAAGTGATAACCACAAGTGTTCCATATCATCAATTTAATACTGCTGCTGAACCTGTCCACTTCAGTAGCAAGATCGTGGCTACCCCCAGTGTCATGATAGTTGTCCAGATCTTAAAGTGATCTGTACCAATTAGACTGGACACTTTACGACGCGATTTTATGATACAAAAAGTTATCCATACTTCTCTAATTTAAGTGGTTGCTCTAAGAAGGTTTTGTCCAGAAATGAGTTACAGCTAGTATGATACTTTAATGCCAAATATCTATTTTTACTGAAGTCCTGACGCCACCCGAGAAGTTTGGGTTACGTACATGATGTTCTACACTAGTGGTCATAGTGTCTAAGAAACCAAGTAGCTGTCATCCATTTGTGGGTCGACCTCAAACGGATCGGTTTTAAAATAAATATAATTAGGTTCTTTAGGCTCGGAATCAATTCTTTCTAATGCTTTATTAATTCGTTCACATTGATTGCTGTTAATATAGAAGCGATGCTCATTAAGCCAATTGCGTGGGCGGTGATAGTTTTCCCAAGTAGCGGATTCTAGTTCAAATATTTGAGTTTCGATTTTGGATGAACTAATTAGATTTCTAACCGGCGGGATAACATCTACGGTTTTATCATCAGAAACAACAAATGCTAGTCTATTTGTTTGAAAAGGGCGAACATATCTGATAGCTGCATATTCCGCTGATTCCGGACACCGGTACCGTTTTAATCCGGACACCTTTTTCTCTTCATTTTCTCAGTCTCTAGTTTTACTCCATGTGTCCGGATTGCGCCAGTTTTCTCATCGATTCTCCTCCTAGTTCTATGCGGTGACTGTTGTGGATTAAACGGTCCAGTAAAGCGTCCGCAACCGTGGCATTGCCTATCATGTTGTACCACTCTTTCACTGGCAGTTGACTGATCATGATCGTGCTGCTGGTTTGGTAACGATCTTCTAAAAGCTCTAATAAATGGCCTGCATGATCGGCACTGAGTTTTTCCATCCCCCAGTCATCGAGTATCAGCAGCTGCTTTTTGGCGAGGGCGGCAAGTTGTTTTTGATAGGTGCCGTCTAAGCGGCCAAGGCTGAGGTCATCCAGCAGTCGACTCAGGCGCAGATAGCGAACGCTATAAAGTTGCTCGCACGCCTGTGAGGCAAGGGCGCAGGCAACATAGGTTTTGCCCGCGCCCGTTGGGCCTGTGATGAGGATATTTTGATGCTTTTGCAGGTAACCTCCTGTCAACAGTTCTCCTAGTTGGATGCGCTTTAGTCCACGCCCTTCTTTGTAGAGTAGTTGGCTGGCGCTGGCTTCTACGCGCAGTTTTGCTTGTCGTTTGAGCCGTTCGATTTTGCCATGATTTCTGCCTAGCAGCTCACTGTCAAGGAGCAGTGTGAGACGTTGCTCGAAGTCCAGTTCTCCATAGGTGGTTAACTGTTCTCGTTGTTGTTCTAACGCGGTAACGGCATGACTCAGTCGCAGCATTTTGAGTTGTTCAGTCAGGTGATTCATGTTGTTCTCCTAGTGGTAGCAGTGTGGCCCGCGAACATTGCTGTGCGGGGTGTCGGGTGTCGAGTCAGAAGGAAGAGACAGTGTGCCTTCCCGATGATGATCGAGCAGATTTCGGATAAAGCGCAGAGAAGGTTTGTTGACCAGTAAGGCATCCTGACAGGCTTGCTCTAGGCGGACATCCCCATGTTTGCGCGCGAGACTCAGTATGCCAAGACAGCGACGAGTGGCTTGGGCTGGATGGGCTTTGGACAGGATCTGTTGTTTGATGACGTTTTCGGTGGCGACACCAATCTGCTTGCTCCATCCGATTAAGCGTTCTGGTGACCATTTTTGATGTTGATGATGGCTCGGCATATGTTCCATGTGGGTGCTCAGACCATAGTCTTTTCGGCTGATTGGGTGAGACGAGACGGGCTGACCTTGATGGAAGATTTGTATGATCTGCGACGTCGCTTCCAGCGTCACATATTGACCCACAAGCTGATGCGGTACCGAGTAATAATGCTTTGCGTACTCAATGTGGTAATCCGGTCCCACTTTGGCGCGTTTATGTTCTGTGTAGACATACTTCTGCATCGGTAACGGTTTCAACGCGGGTTTATCGAGGGTGTCAAAAAGGGCTTGGCGACTCACGCCAATCTTTTGCATCGGCCGTTGGTTCAGAGCGTTCATCAGCTCTCGAACCGCATTATTCAGCTCTCTTAGGGTATGGAAGGTGCGATGACGAAGGCGCATCATGATCCAGCGTTCGACAATCAGAACCGCATTTTCGGCCTTGGCTTTGTCTTTGGGTTTATAGGGACGAGCCGGCATAATGGCGGTTTGATAGTGATGCGCTAACTGACGATAACTGTCGTTGAGTTTCGGCTCATAACGATCTGTTTTTGTCACGGCAGCTTTTAAGTTGTCTGGCACCAATAAAGCGGGAACGCCACCGAAGTGTTCAAACGCATTGGCGTGACACTGTAGCCAATGCTCCAGCTTTTGACTTTCGCTGGCTTCAACGTAGGTGTAGTTAGACGCTCCCAGTGTGGCGACAAACACTTGTGAGTGGCGAACGTCGCCCGTTTCCGGATTGACGATCGGGATAGTCGGTCCGCAATAATCAATGAATAACTTGTCACCTGCGGTATGGAGTTGACGCATACTGCGTTTTTGTGTGGCGAGCCAACGACGGAAGTACTCGCAGAACTGGCTGTAGCCATAAGTGCGCTCTTGGTGCTCGGCAACATATTCTTCCCACAACAATTGCTTCGTCGCCCCTTTGCGCTTGAGTTCGATAAAAAAGTACGCAAAGTCCGGCATCACTTTCAGGCGATTAGCCGGTTTTTCTTGATACAGCGCTTTAGACAGATCGGTATCGGAAACGTCACTGGCAAGGGGCCAATAATAGTCACTTTGTTTGAAACGAGTCAGGACATCGGACACGGTAGAGCGGCCGACATTCAAACAAGAAGCAATCTGCCGCGTGGATAAATGGCACTCATGTTTGAGACGCAAAATCTCTTTAATATTGGTCATTGAGGTTCTCTTTCTGGTCATGATCACTTCCTGGCAACGTATTAGGTGTAACCAAGTGTAGTGAGCGATTGATTTAAAAGAGAAAACGAAGGGATTCCGGTGAATCCGGACAGGGTTTACGCTAATCCGGACAGGGATTCCGGGGAAAGCCAAAAAGTGTCCGGTTTAGAGCGTAATAGGTGTCCGGATAAAAACGGAATGGGTGTCCGAGTTATATCGGAATGGGTGTCCGGATTGCTCCGGTATATGCAATAGCAGAATTGTACCTTGATCCTCGTGAAGGAGTGCATTCATCGGTTGCGTCGCCATCGAGAATAATTCCGACCGCGTGACAGACTAAATGTGGATCGACTAGTATAGAGCCATCAATACCACTGACACTCTCAAGCAGAGATTCGGTCAGTGTGGTTGGAATAATACAAGTGCCTTGTTGTTTCAATCTATTTGCTTCATTGGCTGCATCTTGCGCAATTATGATCATGCTTCCAGATTCAAGCCTTATCTGGGCCTTAAGCAGTTCCCAAGCGTGTACTGCCTCTTGTTTTGTCACACTAGGAAATAATCTTAAATAACTAGCGTAAAATGATGATTGATCGAAGAGTTCTTGTGGCAAACTGGGGTTAGAAAAATGGCTTCGTATTAGCGCTTTGTTTCCGCATCTAAGCTCCCAGATGTAGTAATCAACAAACGATACGATAAATGCATCTTGCTGTTCTGGATTATGTGTCTGTTTTAGTTTTCCAAGTCCATATAGCTCTCTACTATTTGCGATAATGTCCATGCCTGTGGTAGCCATTTGTAGTACTTTTCTCACCCATCGATGTTCTTCAAATAAGATAGGCTCTTGGAATCTTATTGCATACTCTAAATGCTCATTGTCTGGGTCAATTAAGATTAGCTGGCCAGTACCTTTTGTTCTTTCATAGAAGAGAGAGGATATCAAATTCAATGAATCAAACAATTCGGCATGATTGTAATAGCGCTCTGTGGATAGGCCTGGAGTATGTAAAAAGCTTCTCGCAGCTAGATTCACTATCTCTGATGAGGATCTGCGATTGTGAAAAGAGTGCCTTCCAGGATCCGGATCCTGGAGTTCCTTGGTTGCCTCTTGGAGAATTGTGCTAATAACGGCATGGATATAGCTTCTATATCCGTTTCCCTGCTGACTCTTTTTGGGAATATCCTCTAATGGGGGGTGGCGTTCTAGGGTTGAAATTGGCATCTGTATTACTGGTACAACATAATAGTCGTCAATGCACCGAGGCTCACCGCAAAAGGACTTTACTCTGTTTTTATCGTCATATTGTTGTAACGCTGCCTTTACCGTAGATTGAACAGAGTCGCGTCTTATCCACTCTGGCTTATCTCGCATGCTTGGTGCATCACTAAAAAACATGTTTTGCAGCTTGTGATTCTGGACAGTAATCTCAATGTTATCTTGTAAGTTCTTAAACAAAGATAGGGGCCATTTTTTATCTTCGGGCTCAACACAGACTTTATGTTGCTTCTGCCCATCTGGACGAAGGGCTCCAACTAGCAACACGTCAATGTCTTTAGGGGCTCCTATTTCTTCTAAAGCTTTGCTGGTTAAGTAATAAATACTATTGCAAAAATGTTCTTGGTATCCCCACATAAAAAGGTCAATATACTTTCTTGTCACTTTCACCACCTTGATCCGTTTTTGTTATGACGTTGCTAGGATAGATCGCTGTCTTTTAAAGTAAAAACTCCTTCAGTCGCATTTCTTCATTAGCAAAAGATTCACGGCCTTGCTGACGTAAGATGTTTAGCTTTTCGATCCGATTTTCTAGCATGTCTACAGCCATTTCCGCTCGCTCAAAAGTATCGTTGATTCGGATGGTAGGAATATCTTTGAAAAGCACATTTCGAAGCTGATCGAGAGATTGTGTATTTATTTCTAAAGTCTTTTGAAGTAATTGTATTGCTAGCCACTTCTTAATAAGTCTTTTAAAAATTCCTGGGTTAGGTTCTGGATAGGTGCCAACACCGATATTAACAACTCGGATCTGGCTATGTTTTATTTTCAAAGCGGTACTTGCATCCGCTATTGCAAACAGAGTTGGATTATTAGCGCAATAACCTCCATCAATTAGCTCCAGCTTGTCGCCATTTGAAGTGATAACCGTCTTTTTTTCAAAAAATGGATATGCAGAGCACGATGCTTGGACGGCATCCGCGATTTTGATACCAAAGCCTGGGATAAATGTGGCTTTTCTTCCATGAACTAATGTCTCGTTCCTTTTGAAAATAAGAGGTTTTTCTGTCCTCCATTGAGTGGCGATAATTCCCAAGTTGGTTCTAGTGTCTTCGAATTTTTTATCTCTAAATACCTCATGTGCAAGGTTGTGTAATGCCTTGCTCCTGCGCTTTGCTGAGCGGCACGACATTATGACTGGAACATATTGACTGTAAAGCTCGTGGATTTGATCAACTTCATAGCCTAAAGAAATTAGTGCTGCAATTATCGAACCCGTACTAGTGCCATACACAAGGTCGAACTTTTCACTCAAAGGGCAATCAATTAGTGCCTCAATCTCTTTTAACACGCCTAAAGTATAAAAGCCTTTGGCTCCTCCACCATCTAGAGTAAGTATTCGGCACAGCGCCTTATCAGGCTCATCTGAAAGATCTAAAGGTTTTGCGTTTTGTTTAATTGGCATTTGTAATACCCACTTACACTCTGCTGCCTATATACTGCAAGTTTTAATCCTCAAGAAACTACAATTGATACTTCTGTATGTTGAGTATTCTTAGACTCGAATTCTTTCTGGGATAGTAACTCGTGGTTTGATTTCAGTTAGTATGCCGTTGTAAGCAGCAAGGATATCGTTAAATATGGTTTTATGTTTTTGTGCTGAAAGAGTAACTACGAATGCATACTTTATCATAGGGGCTTTACTGCCGCCTATAGCGCCTCCTCCTTCGCGAGCCATGTAGTGTAATTCAAAATATGGCCTATCTAGTGTCTTTCCGTACTTGTTTAAATCAGCATGTAATGTGGTTTCCCATTTTGCTGCATCTCTTCTAAGTTCGGCTTCTGTGGCTTTTTTTTCTTGTTTGAAGAAAGATTCTTTTTTCCCACCGTCTTTGGGGCACCAGGAAATTTCCACTCCCGCTTTTGTATACATGGAAGTATCTTGGGCGTCTACTTGTGTAGCAAAACAGCATGTGGCTCTTATCATGATTTTTCCATTGATACCACCATCAGGAATCGGTACAGGAACTTTCAAATACTTTCCAGGTAAAAGTTCACCTTGATAAAGAATTCGAGCTACTCCATCCGGTGATTCAATAAGTGATTCGATATTATCGGGAGCTTTCCCCCATCCTACCTCTGATTCATCGTAAGAGTTTTGATTTGCACCATTTATTAGCAAAGCTTTAAGGGCAACGGCTGATATTGAGTGTCCCATTAAGGCTCTAATGCCCGCTGCTTTGCGAAGCACATATGGTGCTGCAAAACTGGTTCCTTGGACAGGGATTATCTCATTGATTTTGGAGTTGCTAAGGATGTGAAAATATTCATTATGAGATCCACCAAACGCTAGCAAATCTGGTTTTATTCTTCCTGGTGATCTTCCTGGTCCAACTGCGCTGTATGTTGCTTTTGCCCATAGATCATTTGTTGATGTAGCAGATCCAACAGCTATAGCATTAACACTATCTGAAGGGACTTGGATCCTGTTATAACCAAGTTCGCTGTTTTGTTCTCCATTATTACCTGCAGCGATTGTCATGAATGTTTCACCATCAGCAAGATATCTGTCAATTAAAGAAGTCCATGCATGGATTTCGTCGTCCTCTACTGGGAGGATTGGTCCTAAACTTAAGTTTAAGAATTCATACTGGCGCGAGAGTAAAATATCTTCTAGATGACCTAATGTTCGGTATAGTTCATATGGGTTTTCATTTTGTATTGATGAGTCAAGAATCCTATGGTGGTCAACGTATGTAAAAGGTCTTTCCGCTTGCTGATTTGGTTCTAATGGCCCGAATAGGAATGCTGAAGTTACTCCTTGGCCATGATCTACCCCATCTTCTAGATTGCTAGATTTTGGATCTGATACAATATAATTATTAATCCATGGGAGTAAATTTGAATTATCTGGAAGGCCTCCATCTAAAATTGCTACGTCAACATCATTAGCGATAGGGGGTTCTGTGGGGAGCGATATTGTAGATCTGACTCCGGAAGCTCTCATATTTGGTATAAAGCTTCTTAGTTGAGGTATGGGTCTTAAAACTCTTACGAATGCGTGGTCTGCAAGCTTTATTAAGTCATCCTTTGAACCTGAAAATGGGACAAACCATAGATTGGACGTGGTAATTGATAGATCTTCTGCAACTTCATATTTTAATGATCGGGCAAATTCTAGGAAAGATTTTTTGATGAAGTCTGAAGACGTTCCAGGGATGAGTTGAATTCCTGCTTCAAAATATCCTTCTTTTTCAAAACCAAGTCCGCTTTTTATTTTCTCCTTAGATTGAACTGGTTCAATACTCCATATTCTAGATAAGTCCTCTGCACTTGGATTGTCGTCTCGAAGCTGGTCTAATTGTTCTGAAAATTCTTTAAGCTTTGAACGCTTTCCAGCGACGAAAATGCTGGTTGTTGGCGAAGTCTGAGGGGGGCCTTTTCTGGTCCATTTATCCGGTTTTACATTGTTTGCTTTGCTCCCTATTGAGCGACTTCCCATTTCTCTTAGTAATTTCTGGGGGAAGTGCCCTTTCGAAATAAATGAAGGGTGTAAGGTTAATTTAGTAACAGCGTAATCTTTGGGGCAAACCTCAGGCGGTAGGCTATTTATATACTTGACAGTCTCTTTGAATTGAGGTGAAAGTCGTTGTATTACTTCATCAAACGAGTATAGCTTGTTCGTGTTGGGTGTCATCTTAGGTGGAGGTGTTAGCTCAGTTAATACTTCGGCTTTACCTATCAAGTAGTTTTTGTTTTTTTGCATTATTTCTTCTCCCTACTTAGCGTGTTCCTTTAGTTTTTTTCGAATAGTGTCCCTACTTACTCCCGTTAGCTCAGAGGCGTTCACTTGCGACATTTTAAACTCAAAAACTAAACGAACAGCTAGTTCAATACGTTCTGCTCTTGTCATTGCTTGAGTGTCGGAAAGTAAATTCTTTGCTATTTTCTTTTCAAAAGATATTGGGTCTAGAACCCTAATTTTTCTAAGATTTTGAATATGTTTTTTTATATTGCTGTATGAGGTTCCTTTGAGAGCCTGAACGCATAGCGGTAACCAATTCTGGAAGTGCTTTAAATCGTTACCAAGAAAGTTTGTAATAGCTGTTTTGGTTTGCTCCTCTGAAGGAAGTGTAAAGTTTATTGTTAAATCAAACCTTCTCCAAAGAGCCGGGTCTACTAATTCTGGATGATTTGTTGCGGCGACGAGCAGTCCTGTGCTTGGCCAAGCCTCTAGTTCCTGAAGCATGACAGTAACTAGTCTTTTTAACTCTCCCACATCAGCATCATCGCTTCGTTTTTTAGCTATGGCGTCAATCTCATCGAGGAGTAGTACGCAAGGATGGGATTTAGCAAAATCAATGACAGATCTAAGGTTGCTACCTGTTTTTCCTAAATAGCTACTCATGACTGCGGTTAAGTCTAAAGTGTAGAACGGTAATTGTAGCTTTGATGCCAACCAGCTCGCTGTTAATGTTTTTCCTACCCCAGGAGGGCCTTGAAATATGATGGAGCTGCAAGGAGCTAAGCCTAATTCTTTAAGGGTCTTGATGTGATTCCGCTCTTCGATTACTTGTAAAAGTTGCACTTTAAGTGAAGGCGATAGAATTGGAGTATGGTGCTCCAACTCTGCAATAGAAAGCGATTTGAGTAGAGGTATTGCGCTGTCGTCTGATGGTTTAAGTACATTTGCCCCATTAGAAGAGGCCATTGATTTTCGCAGTACGTCAGCAGATCTTGTGGGATTTACTTTTAGTAACTCTTCAATTTTTTTGCTTGTTTCAGAGTCTGATTGCCTAAGTTTTCTAGCTGCTTTTGCAAGGTAGAGTCTAATGTCCGCTTCGTTGCCAGCGAGTGCTAGTTTAGCTAAAACGACGATGTCAAATTCATTGTTCATTTCATGGCTACTTTGGTTTGGTTTTTAATTTCTAGTCATAATACTAAAATAATCCATTTTTATAAAGGGGTTGAGTGTGACTAGTTTTTATTATATTTTTAAAAATAGTCATTTTTTGGTTTTTGTAAGGCATTTCATATCAGAGGATACTGCATTGTTTGAGTCAAAAAAGTTAAAGAGAATGGATGGGTTATGGAGAGTCGATGGCTTCGGTGGCATTGAATTTAAAGATAACCTTGCCCCACAGGTGTTCGTGTATTTTTCCCAAGTCACTTCTGATGGTATTGAATCACCTCTAATAAAAGGAATGCCTACAGGGGAGCAAAAATGTATTAAAGAACCGCTCAATAGGCTTTCAAAATATCTAATAGGCTCATGTTGGGAGAATGGGATTAGGATTAACCGTCTGAGTCCATTTGACCTCAATTATGAGATTGATACCTCAGAGATTCGTTTTGTACACGCAAGTGATGAAATTGAGCTCAATGGTAAGACTTTTCCATGTGCCGTACCTAATAGGGCAATGCAATACGGAAAAAATTACAAATATATTTCAAGAGACTCAATTTTTGCCATTGTTCCTGTGTTGGAGAATAGTCAAACACAGTTCCTAGTTGTGCCATGCTCTGAACTATATCTCTGTTATTTGGGGGTCAGCAGCGAGTTTATAAATCATATCCTGACAAATGATGTAGATCGTTATTTTTCATGGGAAGAGCCTTATATTAAGGTAAAAATGAGACTGAGCCGCTTAGAGCAATTCGTTGCTTACAGAGGACATTGTTCTCCAGGGGGTCGTCATTGGTTTTCATGTCCGTCAGATCATATAAAAGAAACTGCGGTAAATAATGCGTTTAATTCCAAAACAGCATCTTCACATACACCTTTTTCAATCAAAGCAACTTTTCCATTTTCTGGCAGAACTAAATTAAGTATAGCTGGCAAGAAGTTCAAATACATAAATAAAGATGGGGATGTCGTGTGGGGTGTGTTTGCCGCCAATATTCTTAAATGTCATCGTTCAGAGAGTTTCGTTGTTAAAGTTTTGAGTGATCATAGTTCTGATACTCCTCTTCCTTGGCGTCCTGATACGGAAGACTCTGACAATGCTATTGATAGCCCATTTATGGACGAGAATGAGTATATTGATTCAGTGCATATTCCGCTGATTCCGGACACCGGTACCGTTTTAATCCGGACACCTTTTTCTCTTCATTTTCTCAGTCTCTAGTTTTACTCCATGTGTCCGGATTGCGCCAGTTTTCTCATCGATTCTCCTCCTAGTTCTATGCGGTGACTGTTGTGGATTAAACGGTCCAGTAAAGCGTCCGCAACCGTGGCATTGCCTATCATGTTGTACCACTCTTTCACTGGCAGTTGACTGATCATGATCGTGCTGCTGGTTTGGTAACGATCTTCTAAAAGCTCTAATAAATGGCCTGCATGATCGGCACTGAGTTTTTCCATCCCCCAGTCATCGAGTATCAGCAGCTGCTTTTTGGCGAGGGCGGCAAGTTGTTTTTGATAGGTGCCGTCTAAGCGGCCAAGGCTGAGGTCATCCAGCAGTCGACTCAGGCGCAGATAGCGAACGCTATAAAGTTGCTCGCACGCCTGTGAGGCAAGGGCGCAGGCAACATAGGTTTTGCCCGCGCCCGTTGGGCCTGTGATGAGGATATTTTGATGCTTTTGCAGGTAACCTCCTGTCAACAGTTCTCCTAGTTGGATGCGCTTTAGTCCACGCCCTTCTTTGTAGAGTAGTTGGCTGGCGCTGGCTTCTACGCGCAGTTTTGCTTGTCGTTTGAGCCGTTCGATTTTGCCATGATTTCTGCCTAGCAGCTCACTGTCAAGGAGCAGTGTGAGACGTTGCTCGAAGTCCAGTTCTCCATAGGTGGTTAACTGTTCTCGTTGTTGTTCTAACGCGGTAACGGCATGACTCAGTCGCAGCATTTTGAGTTGTTCAGTCAGGTGATTCATGTTGTTCTCCTAGTGGTAGCAGTGTGGCCCGCGAACATTGCTGTGCGGGGTGTCGGGTGTCGAGTCAGAAGGAAGAGACAGTGTGCCTTCCCGATGATGATCGAGCAGATTTCGGATAAAGCGCAGAGAAGGTTTGTTGACCAGTAAGGCATCCTGACAGGCTTGCTCTAGGCGGACATCCCCATGTTTGCGCGCGAGACTCAGTATGCCAAGACAGCGACGAGTGGCTTGGGCTGGATGGGCTTTGGACAGGATCTGTTGTTTGATGACGTTTTCGGTGGCGACACCAATCTGCTTGCTCCATCCGATTAAGCGTTCTGGTGACCATTTTTGATGTTGATGATGGCTCGGCATATGTTCCATGTGGGTGCTCAGACCATAGTCTTTTCGGCTGATTGGGTGAGACGAGACGGGCTGACCTTGATGGAAGATTTGTATGATCTGCGACGTCGCTTCCAGCGTCACATATTGACCCACAAGCTGATGCGGTACCGAGTAATAATGCTTTGCGTACTCAATGTGGTAATCCGGTCCCACTTTGGCGCGTTTATGTTCTGTGTAGACATACTTCTGCATCGGTAACGGTTTCAACGCGGGTTTATCGAGGGTGTCAAAAAGGGCTTGGCGACTCACGCCAATCTTTTGCATCGGCCGTTGGTTCAGAGCGTTCATCAGCTCTCGAACCGCATTATTCAGCTCTCTTAGGGTATGGAAGGTGCGATGACGAAGGCGCATCATGATCCAGCGTTCGACAATCAGAACCGCATTTTCGGCCTTGGCTTTGTCTTTGGGTTTATAGGGACGAGCCGGCATAATGGCGGTTTGATAGTGATGCGCTAACTGACGATAACTGTCGTTGAGTTTCGGCTCATAACGATCTGTTTTTGTCACGGCAGCTTTTAAGTTGTCTGGCACCAATAAAGCGGGAACGCCACCGAAGTGTTCAAACGCATTGGCGTGACACTGTAGCCAATGCTCCAGCTTTTGACTTTCGCTGGCTTCAACGTAGGTGTAGTTAGACGCTCCCAGTGTGGCGACAAACACTTGTGAGTGGCGAACGTCGCCCGTTTCCGGATTGACGATCGGGATAGTCGGTCCGCAATAATCAATGAATAACTTGTCACCTGCGGTATGGAGTTGACGCATACTGCGTTTTTGTGTGGCGAGCCAACGACGGAAGTACTCGCAGAACTGGCTGTAGCCATAAGTGCGCTCTTGGTGCTCGGCAACATATTCTTCCCACAACAATTGCTTCGTCGCCCCTTTGCGCTTGAGTTCGATAAAAAAGTACGCAAAGTCCGGCATCACTTTCAGGCGATTAGCCGGTTTTTCTTGATACAGCGCTTTAGACAGATCGGTATCGGAAACGTCACTGGCAAGGGGCCAATAATAGTCACTTTGTTTGAAACGAGTCAGGACATCGGACACGGTAGAGCGGCCGACATTCAAACAAGAAGCAATCTGCCGCGTGGATAAATGGCACTCATGTTTGAGACGCAAAATCTCTTTAATATTGGTCATTGAGGTTCTCTTTCTGGTCATGATCACTTCCTGGCAACGTATTAGGTGTAACCAAGTGTAGTGAGCGATTGATTTAAAAGAGAAAACGAAGGGATTCCGGTGAATCCGGACAGGGTTTACGCTAATCCGGACAGGGATTCCGGGGAAAGCCAAAAAGTGTCCGGTTTAGAGCGTAATAGGTGTCCGGATAAAAACGGAATGGGTGTCCGAGTTATATCGGAATGGGTGTCCGGATTGCTCCGGTATATGCAATTCAGACGACAAGCCTAATGTAATGGCTGGCCAGGTATCCATTTTATACCCGAACAACCGATTTCTGGCTATGGACGCTATGGAGTTTAAGCATTTTCATACGGGAGAAACTAATGATCCTGTATATGGAAGTACTATTGTTGAACAGGCTAATAGTTATTCTTATGAGGATGTTTCTAGTAACGGTTCTGATGAGGTTAATGTTCATAAGAAAGAGCATGATTCACATGTATACAGTATTGATCGGCAGTTAACCGACTTTGTCAAAATGATCGCTTATATGAAGGTTCAGAATAAGGCTAGATGGGACATTGCTACTAGAGCATGTGAAACAACATTGGAGCAACATGGAGAGGTTATAACGGCATTCTTACATCATCGAGGCAGAAGACGAACATGGCACCTTATTGAAGAAGACGACACTACACGTCTTAGGCAGATTGTGTGGTTAGAAATATGCATTCAAGAAGGCATGTTTTTGTATCTAACCGAAATGGAACTTAAAGGTTCTGAGTTTCGCAGTACTTTGCTGATCATAAAAGAGGATTTTCGATACATGCCTGAGCATGAGTTTAAGGTGTTCTTAGAAATGACAGCAGTTCAAAACCGATGGCCAAAGAGTAATCATAAATGGCGAACAGAAAAAGCCAAGGCAAGAGCTAATGAGTATTTTAGTTTGTATGCACATATACCCATTTCACACCCTGAATTTATTTCGAGTAGCAAGTCTTTGTCGGAGGAAGCCTTAAGTAAGTGGGCTGAACATTTAAGTAAAAGTGTGAATAATGTCTTGAGAAATGCCATTAGAGGTATTGCCTAAGGAAGTGGGATGGAGCTCTACCAAAAATAAGTCGAAAGTGTGTGATCTAAAATGCGTCAAACCCAGAAGGGTAAGCTGTAGTACTTTGGATTGAAGGCTCATTGGTATTGATGCAAGACGTTGATTGATATTAGCTTCACCACTACACCTGCTAATGAGCATTATCTAAACCTGTTATGGGGGCTTACTCATGGAGAAGAGACGTTTGTTTGTTCTGACTCAGGCTATCGTGGAGCAGAAAAAAGCAAAGAAAAAAGGGTAGCAAAGTCGATTGGTTGGTGATCGAGTTCATTTAAATTTGTTACATGAATTCTTTTTATGAACTTTGTTCGGGGAAAAATACCGATTCGAGTGCATATTTCGGAGCATTCCGAACAGCCATTTCGGAATGAACCGAACACCTATTTCGGTTTAATCCGAACGCACATTCCGCGATTATCCGAACACTTTTAGGCGAACTCCGAAATCAGCGTTCGGAATAGCGAAAAGCCCGTTCGGAATGTCCGAAATCCTAATTTTTTCTCTTTTAAATCAATCACTCGCTATTCTTTATCTCTCAAATCAGAAGGTAAGGAAGCGACCATGGCTAAAAAGAGAACTCCAATGAAAAAAATCAAAGAGATATTACGACTCAAATACGACTGCGGTCTGTCCTATCGTCATATCGCTAGTTGCCTCAATGTCAGCCTTGCAACTGTCTCAGAACTTATCGCGCGCTTTAAGCAAAGTCAGATAGGTTGGCCCCTCCCAGAAGACTGTAGCGATACCGATCTCAATCAAGCGCTTTATCACTCAAAGAAAGCCAGTCGTCATAAAGTCATGCCGGACTTCGTTCAGTACGCTGTCGAACTCAGGCGTAAAGGCATGACGAAGATGCTGCTCTGGCAGGAATATCATGAACAATATCAAGAGCAAGCTTACGCTTACACTCAGTTCTGCGAGTACTTCATTCGCTGGTTCAAAACCCAAAAGCGCAGCATGCGTCAGCTTCATGTGGCGGGGGATAAGCTGTTTATTGACTATTGTGGACCTAGGCTTCAGGTGGTCAACCCTGACACAGGCGAAGTGCGAGAAGCGGAAGTGTTCGTGGCGACCTTAGGTGCGTCCAATTACACTTATGTTGAAGCCTTCCCAAGCCAAGGTAAATCCTATTGGCTAGAAGCCCATGCCAATGCGTTCGAACACTTCGGCGGTGTTCCCCAACTTTTAGTCCCCGATAATCTGCGCAGCGCGGTCACCAAAGCGAACCGCTATGAGCCAAGGCTTAATGACAGCTATCAAAAACTGGCGAATCATTATCAAACCGCGGTGATGCCAGCTCGCCCTTACAAACCAAAAGACAAAGCCAAGGCTGAAAATGCCGTGCTCCTAGTGGAACGTTGGATCATGATGCGATTGCGTCACCAAACCTTCCATACCTTCAAAGAACTGAACCTAGCCATCCGCGAACTTATGAATGAGCTAAATCAGCGAGAGATGAAACAGTACGGTGCGAGTCGCCAAGCATTGTTCAACAAACTCGATAAGCCAGCGTTAAAACCATTGCCCAAACAGCGTTATCTGTATACCGAAACCAAACGCGCCAAAGTTGGGCCGGACTATCACATCGAATATCGCCGCCATTATTACTCCGTTCCCCATCAACTGGTCGGCCATCATGTTGAACTGGAAGCCTCTAATCGTCTAGTGCAGATCTACCACCAAGGTAACTTGGTGGCTCAGCACCCACGCAGTCAAAGGGAGCGCGGAAACAGCACACAACCCGAGCACATGCCAAGTCATCATCAATATCAAAAGTGGTCACCTGGGCGCTTGCTCAACTGGGGAGCGAACATAGGACCAGCGACCCGAGAAGTCATTAACAAAATGCTCCACTCCAAGCCTCATCCAGAGCAATCCTATCGTTCCAGTCTGGGGTTGCTCAATCTGAGTAAAGTGCATGGAGAGTCGCGTTTAGAGCAAGCCTGTAACGATGCCTTGATGCTAACAAAACCTAACTACACCTTCATCAGTAACTTGCTTAAAAACAACCGCGAAGGACAACTGGATAAAGGCAAAACGAGCACACCTAACCTTGTTCATAGCAATGTCCGTGGCCCGAACTGTTATCACTAGGAGAAGATAAATGAACGCACTCGACGAGAAACTAAAAACCCTCCGCTTGAGCCATGCAGCGAAAGCACTAGAGCAGCAACAAGAGCAACTGACCACCTACGCAGAACTGAACTTCGAGGAACGGTTAAGTCTGCTTCTAGAAAGTGAGATATTGAATCGTAACCAGACCAAAATCCAACGCTTAAAACGACAAGCCAAGCTAAGAATGGACGCACAACCGAGTCAACTTATCTATAAAGAAAGGCGAAACCTTAACCGAAAACAAATGAGCGAATTACTCACTGGCAGCTACCTACACAAACATCAGAACATCTTGATAACAGGCCCAACGGGCGCAGGCAAAACCTATCTAGGCTGTGCACTGGCAACCAGTGCCTGCGATCAACAACACACCGTTAGGTACTATCGATTAACTCGCTTGCTTGATGACCTAAGTGCAGGTCGTCTCGATGGCAGCTATCAAAAACAGCTTCAGTCTCTGGCTAAAAAAACCTTACTGATCCTCGACGACTGGGGGATGGAAAAACTGACTCAAGAGCACTCAGGTCATCTGCTGGAAGTGCTTGAGGATCGTTACCAAAACAGCAGCACCATCGTCATCAGTCAACTTCCTGTAAAAGAGTGGTACAGCATGATCGACAACGCCACTGTAGCAGACGCCCTAATGGATCGATTGGTACACAATAGTCATCGAATAGAATTAGGAGGTGAGTCAATGAGAAAACTGGCGTAATCCGAACAGTTAGAGTAAAAATAAGGAAAGAGAAAAAAAGTAGGTTCAGGTGTTCGGAATAAACCGAAATGAGCGTTCGCAATCACCGAAATACGCATTCGAGCCAACTTTATTTCTTAGAGTACTAATATGCATATTGGTAAAGTGACAGATTGTTCGATCTGTTGGAATGATTCCGTGTCTATCTAAATAGCTAACAAGGTACTCGATTTCTTTGACATTAGCTGTGTACATGCTCTTGTCTAGACGAGAGTGAATTACTTTGCTTAGCCAGAAACATAGGGGATCTGAGAAGTCCGAGAATGAAGATTTTGAGAATTTTGTTCCATGTGAAAGAGAGATTAATCTTTCAGGCCAATCGTCCATAATCCATAGGACTACTAAAAAAATTTTTAGCCTTTCTTCAGAATTGCGTTGATCAAAACTTGGAGTGCTATTTGTACTACTAAGAATTTCGACTCCCAATGTTTGTTCAATATTTCTTTTTATGCCGCTCTCGAAATAGCGTTTTTTTGTCAGTCCCGAAATTAATTCCCATAATCCATTAAACTCTTGGATTTCAAGAGGTTGTTGTAGCTGAGGAATGCATGGCTTATGGTATTCAAATCGTTGAAGGAAGCTAAAATAAGCTCCCAATAAAGGTTCTAGTTCTGAAGGTAGTGTTTGTAGGGGGCAGTCCCATAGTGGACGCTCGCAGATACTACAAAGTGACATGTCGGTATAGGGTGTTCTCATATTTCCAGTTTCCGATACCTATTCGCTGATAGTCAACAGGGCTATTACAGTGCGGGCATGTATCTCTTAGTAGGCATTTGTGTCTTTCACACATTAAATAGAAAGACAATCTCCAATGCTTTTTAAAATGCTTTTCAGTGCTATTTGAGAGACATTGTGGACAATATTGAATTCCTTTTCGCCGTCTGGTTCTATGATAAATTCCGAGAGGAAGAATCCACCTAGTAAATCCATTTATATTAATCGATTCGAATATTCTTCCTTCAAAGCAAGTAAGCATTAAATTATTGACTTGATCTGCACATAATCCTGTATGTCTGCTCACGGTTGTAACAAGCTGTGGGATATACAATCTATCAATATCCCTTGTGAATATTGTAGGATCAAGGTCGTACATTCCCTTGTAAAATGCATGAGTATGCAAACCATTTTCAATAGCCAGCCTAGTTACCCATGAAGAAAGTAGTTCGTCCTTGAATGGTCTAGGGTTAATTGGTAAAAGCATTCAAATGAATGCTCCTGCTTCTCTAGAGCGATCTGACGGTGAAATATAGCCGCAGTCAGTTACTATTTCCGGAGTTATTTTTTCCAATCCATTTTGAAGAGCATAGATTGCGGCTTTATTGAGTAATAGTGACAATTCACCAATAGTACCTTCTGAGAGAGCGAATATCTTTCTGCTCAGTAATCCGCTGTGTAAATCAGAGGGTTCCTTAAGAGGGATAATTGACTCAAAGGTTTTTAGTAGCTGACGGTAGTCTCTATCAAGTTTCCATTTGGGTAATAGGATAGGTTGGAAGCGATTTTGTATTTGCGGATCAATACTGGTTGCTCGCAAGAGGTCTTCTGTACCACTCGCGATAATTGATATTCGTAATTCATTTCCTAGGTACTTAACCGTGTTTAAAAATTGTTGGCGCTTCAATGTTGAACCAGCCAATGAATTGTGAAGTTCGTCAATACATAGCACTTTCAGCCCTATATTCTTTAGTACCTGAATAGTTCTTGTTCTTTTAGCGGACACAGAGGCGGCGGGGACTCGTTCGTAAAGTGAAGATAGTAACGCAGCGTACAAATCTGATTCGTTAGGCGATGGCGGTGATTGAATAAACATCACAGGTATTACTATTCGACCAGTCTCTGAATCTGTACTGGGCAGGTGAGATTGACAAAATTTTTGTACTAGGTCTGTTTTTCCGTTATTAGTTCGTCCAATAAGCATTAAGTTAGGCATCCTAGCAACTCTAGGGTGTCTATATAAATCTTCAAATTGCAGCAGAATCTGGTGAGCTTTTGGGTAACCTATCCAGCGGGGGGACGTTATTTCACATATCCTATCTTCAACTGACAAGGTAATCTTTTTTTCACATGCTGGATGTAGATGGGGAAAATTAGACATGGTTCACCCTTAATATAATTCAATGTCAGTGAATGGAAGAATTTCTTCTTGGTCAAAATCTAAATCGACATTTGTATTGTCTTCCAACACTTTGGAGGATGATGAATGCCCAACAGTCCAATTTTTACGCCGTTCAGCCTGTCGTCTTTTGCGTTTTTCTGTAGCTCGTTGCTGCTTGGCTAAACGAGTTTTTTCGATGGCCTTTTTTTCTATTTCTCTTAATTTTTCTACTCCGCGAAAAATAGTTTCTTCGTCTACAGCGTAAGCATCATTTTTCATTAACAGTTTTTTCGCCGCTTTTAATTCCCATAAACTAATAGCCGGATGCGACGTGTTTAAATATGGAATAGGAACGTACCTTCCCGTATCTGGGTCTAAGAAGTAGATATGGCTGATGTCTCGGGGGTCTCTTGCAAAGATAAATTTGCGGGACTTAGTTGGATTGTCTTTATCGCTAGTCCCAATCCATTTTCTTAGAACGTCGGAATAGTAAAAAATATAATCTGCTTCAACCCCATGTGGGTGGATTGCTCGTTTGATATAGGGGGTGAAATCGAGCTGAAGAGTCTCTTCATCCTCTATTGGCTGAGGTAATCCAATACCAAGCTTATCTTTACTGCCTAATATTGCTTCAGAGTAAAGTTTTATCGGAGGAATATCATTTATGCCGCGATGAGGCCTGTGGTGGTAACAATACACAACGAAGACTGTGAACCATGTTTCGAGTTCAGTCAGTGTCATGCATGCTTTCCCTTCAGAATTGTAATCCAATTTCATTTTTACGTTGGAGAATGTAGTTCCTGGAAGGTCTTGCACTTCTTGCATGAATGTTCTGAACGCACGCTCAACATGAGGGCCATAATTGGGTTGTCCTTTAGGTCTAAACTCCAAAATTATACCGTGTTGCTGACAGGCTCTTTTTAACATGTCGCCGCGAAATTCTTTTGCGTTATCGACATGTATTTTTTGCATTTTTCCATATATTGGCCATTCAGCATCGATGTCTCTTCGAGCCAACCAGTTTTCTTTCGGTAGAATTGCCTGGGAAATACAAAGACCAGCGGAAGATGAGCCTGGAGGGTCGAGTGTCATTTTGAAGCCGCTTATCATTTTTGTGGCGACATCAATACAAATCGTTAGAAATGGGCGTCCGATTGGTTGTCGATGCTCTTCATCAACGATAATAATATCCATTGGAGTATGGTCTACTTGTACCACTGCATTTGGATAGTCTGCACCTGGAAAAAATCCTGTTTTGGGATCATATTTTTGCTTGGCGGCTTTAGTTCCTAAGCGACGTTTTACAACCTCCCTGTTTTCAATTTGTTTGATGCGAGCATCAACCGTGTTTTTGTGTGGAGTTTGCAATTCAAGCTTTTGACATTCATGTTTAATGAGTGAAAATAGCTTAACGACTGATATTCTCTCTCCTTTTAGGTAATGCTGTCTGATGAAATTTTCTACTAATTCCTCGACTTCATTGTCTAATTTTCGTGTTCCGTTATCTGATCTCTTTTGTCTTAAAAGTGAGGAGACTAGACCGGTTTCTTCGTACAATTTTAACCACCGATATACGGTAGCGATCCCTTTGTTATGTTGAGAGGCTACTTTCTGAACGTGTTCTGCCGTTCGTGAATTCATTATTAGCAGTGGCTTAATGATTTCATAACGTTCTAGCGCCAAATCCCATTCTTTATTTTCTACTAGAAGGGGATTGGTTGAAGATGTGGGGGAAAGTTTTAAGGAAATATCATTTAAATGAGCTATCTCTGTCTTGCTTGTTTCAATGTCTCGAACAATTAATTCTGAGAAGCCCTTTAATTCCAAGACTATTGCTGCTCGACTTTTCCAATATATGAGTTGTCCTGGTGCTATAGTCTTCATAGGTCCTCCACCATCCAAATTTTGCTAAGCATCGTAAGGTGACGATCCAAGTCACATCCCAGTCTGAAATTCGCAATCAAATGCCAGATCACAGGGATCATTGTGGCCTTGTTTTTGGGTGAACTGCACAAAACTGTTAACAGAAAGTCTGGATCTGCTTCCTGAAGGTCACTCATGATGGACAGGACATGAGTGACCATTTCTGTTTCAACGGGCAGATGCTTATAGCGCCAAAGAAATTTCACGTTATCCAAGTAAGCTGTTCTAATTTCTACTTCGGTGTAAACCTTGAACTGCCAGTCTCTTGATCGAGCCATATCCTTCGCTACTCTGAATTTTAAAAGTAGTTGCTTCCAGCTGTTCCTAAAGTCTGCCCTATATTTTATTTCATACAGTATTGGTTGAATGTTCAAATCATCTTGAAAAGTTATGAGACCATCTGGTGTGTAGCTTCTTTGATTATTGAACTTATCACTATATCCAATGGTCAGTGGCTGAGGTGTGATGTTTTTGACACTATCATCAAATCGTAGCCATTCCATAAAATCTCTTTCAAGAGAGGACTCATATGAGCCAATGTTAGGAATAACACCAGATACGCTTCGGTTTGTGATGCCAATTTTTCTAACGGGCGATAAGTAAGGAGCCTTATTCATTATCAATTACCTGTAGGATTTGAGTCGATATTATCATTTAATATTGTTTCTTACAGGCGGAGGGTCAATACCGAAACCGGGAGAGGCGTCGTTGGCACATTGCGGCGTATTATTTCTTGATGAACTGCCAGAATTTGATCGAAAAGTGCTTGAAGTGCTTCGTGAACCATTAGAAAACGGGGAAGTGCATATTTCTCGTGCCCGTGGTCAAGTAACTTACCCGGCACGTTTTCAGTTGGTGGCCGCTATGAATGCCAGTAATGAAGCCTACAGCGGTGAACAAAACTATTATCAGTCCAGCGCCAGTCAAAAATACTTAAAGAAACTGTCTGCTCCCTTTTTAGATCGCATTGACTTGCATGTGGAAGTGCCGCCTCTGCCGTCGGGGGTTTTGGTTAACGCCCAAGAAGAAGGGGAAAGTAGTGAAAGTGTTCGACAGCGCGTAGAAAGAGCCGTCGCTAGACAACGGGAGAGACAAGGCGTGCAAAATGCCTTGTTGAGTGGTCGACAGCTAGAAGCCATCTGCGCATTGAGTGACGAGGACAAACAGTTTATGCAACAAGCACTGGAAACGTTAAAGCTCTCAGCTCGCGCATATCATCGTGTTTTAAAAGTGGCGCTGACGTTAGCGGATTTGAGTGATTCGCCAGTCACCCGTGCCCACTTAATGGAGTCATTGAGTTATCGCAAAATGGAGAAAACCTTGAGTGCAGTTGTGTCTTCATAGTGTGTTTGAGGGCAGATTTGCGATGAGAAAAGCGCTTTTTACTGAGCTGGATTAACTTTTGCTCAGAGTTGTTATCATTTCGTTACAATTCGTGTTCTTATAGGCTACTTGTTAATGCATGGCAATGTCGAATTTATTATCTGACGCCAAAGCAAATATCGTTTTGTATGGAGAGATAGATAGTGTTTCTGCGACTTTTTCCTGTATGGGCTGTTTTGCTCAGCGTAGTAGCGTTTTATAAACCGGCTTGGTTTAGTGGTTTTGAAGACGAGATTGTCTCTTTATTAACCTTAGTTATGTTGGCTATGGGTCTAACGCTGACACTTGAGGATTTCAAAAAAGTCTTAAAGAGTCGTGAAGCGTTGCTGGTTGGCGTCTTGCTACAATTTTTGATTATGCCATTTGCTGCGTTTTTAACGGCTTATTGCTTTGGTTTTGGCCAAAACCTCACCATCGGCATGCTACTAGTGGGCAGCGTCGCTGGTGGCACCTCTTCGGCTGTGATGTGCTATTTAGCGAAAGGGGATGTAGCCTTGTCCATTTCTATGACGGCAATCACCACTTTATTGAGTGTCGTATTAACGCCACTTTTGATGTCATTTATGGTCGAACAAAGTGTGCATATTCCAACCATTTCGAATTTTTTGTATGTGTTAAAAATCATTTTGTTGCCTGTGGCGGCGGGCGTATTGATTAATACCTTATTTTATAAAGCGGTTCGTAAAGCCGAGCCGCTTTTGCCCTATGCTTCCATGATTGCGATCATACTGATCATTGCGATTGTGGTATCGGCAAGCGTGTCTCGTTTGACCTTAGTTGGCCCTACTATTATTGCTGCAGTCATCTTCCATAATGGCATAGGACTTGGGCTAGGGTATTGGGTTGCGTATTTACTTGGCTTTGATAAGCGGGTATGCCGTACCATAGCCCTTGGCGTTGGCTTACAAAATTCTGCTTTAGCAGTAACGCTTGCGTTTAAGTTTTTTACACCGATTGCTGCACTTCCTGGCACCGTTTTTAGTGTTTGGCACAACATTTCTGGTTCGTTATTAGCCAGTTATTGGGGACGATCTGATGTGGATGGCGATACTTGTCCTAACGCATCCTCGGTGGATCAGGCTGTGGACGTACTCTCAATAAGAAAACGCATAAAATAGCGATAGGAAGCTTGTGCGAGAACCGTCATAGTCAGGTACACTTATCACTGAAATTTTAACGCCGTTAAGCCAGAGTGTGTCATGAGTGAGTCCCTTCCATCCATAGCCCAGCGTTTGAGAAATCTGAACGAGCGGCAGCTAGATGCCGTAAAAATGATCGATGGCCCTTTGTTAGTGCTAGCTGGTGCAGGTTCCGGTAAAACGAGCGTGATCACGACGAAAATTGCTTACCTGATTCAAACCTGTGGTTTTAAAGCCAATAGCATTGTTGCTGTCACCTTTACGAATAAAGCCGCCCGTGAAATGAAAGAGCGTGTTGTGGGGATGCTGTCCAAACAAGAAAGCCGAGGCTTAAGCATTTCGACGTTCCATACACTTGGTTTGAACATTCTTCGTAAAGAGTATCGCAAGGCAGGACTCAAAGAAGGCTTCACACTATTTGACGCGCAAGACTCGTTAAGCTTGATAAAGGAGATTCTTGATAAAGAGTTTAATGGTCAAACCGACTCCGCCGCCTATTGCCAAAGTACGGTTTCGAATTGGAAAAACGATTTAACCACCCCGCAAGAAGCCATCACGAATGCGGACACGGAAGAGTTTCTGCTCGCAGCACAAGTGTATGCACAATATCAACGCTATTTGCGAGCCTACAATGCTGTGGATTTTGATGATTTGATCCTGCTCCCTGTGAGTTTGTTGATGGCAGATGAGGCATTGCGGGATAAATGGCAGAGAAAAGTGCGCTATTTGCTGGTGGATGAGTGCCAAGATACCAATGCCAGTCAGTATGAATTGATTCGTTTATTAGCCGGATTTCGTCGCTGTTTCACCTTAGTGGGGGACGATGACCAATCCATTTATGCATGGCGGGGCGCACGGCCAGAAAACCTTGAGCGCTTATCAACTGACTATCCAAATTTGAAACTGGTTAAGCTTGAGCAAAATTATCGTTCAACTAAGACCATTCTAAAAGCCGCCAACACTCTAATTGCCAATAACCCCCACATTTATGACAAAGCTCTCTGGAGTGATTTGGGAGAGGGCGACCCTATTCGGGTGATGGTCACACGAAACGAAGATGCGGAAGCGGAACGAGTGGCGGCTGAAATTCAGTCTCGTCATCTACGCCATGAGATCCCTTATCGAGATTTTGCCATTTTGTATCGAGGAAACCATCAGGCTCGTTTAATTGAGATTAAACTTCAAGCTTATCGTATCCCTTATAAAATGAACGGCGGCACTTCCTTCTTCTCCCGTGCCGAGATCAAAGATTTGATGGGTTACTTACGCTTATTGGTGAATCCTGACGACGATAACGCTTTTTTGCGCATTGTAAACTTACCTCGTCGTGAGATTGGGCCTGCTACTTTAGAAAAAGTGGGCAACTTGGCCGCTCAGCGTAATATCAGCTTATTTGAAGCATCGAGTTACCGCGAACTTGAGGAGTCTGTATCTGGTCGTCCGCTAAAAAGCCTACAGGATTTCCACCATTGGATGTCGACCTTACGCCAGCGTCTTGAGGGAGCGTCCCCCGTACCCATTATTGAACAAATGATCTTCGATATGGACTATTACAGTTGGATTCAAGAGCAATCCAGCTCCACTAAAATGGCGGAACGGCGTATTGAAAACGTCCGCTTCTTGCTCGAGTCTATTCAGAGAATGATGGAGTCCGCGTGGGAAGAAGACGAAACAGCCGGGTTAGATCAAGCCATTAGCAAGCTATTATTAATTGATATGCTGGAGCGACAAGAAGAGGAAGAAGACGAAGATAAAGTCCAGCTTCTTACACTCCATGCTTCCAAAGGTCTGGAATATCCGCATGTCTTTTTGATTGGTTGTGAAGAAGAGCTATTACCCCATCGCAATAGCATTGAAAACGATGATATTGAAGAAGAGCGTCGCCTAGCTTATGTGGGCATTACCCGGGCAAAACGCACCTTGTGTATCACGCTGGCAGCGAAACGTCGTCAATATGGTGAAGAGATTGACTGTTTACCCAGTCGATTCCTAGACGAACTTCCAGAAGAAGACTTAGTCTGGGAAGGGCGTGGCGATGAAGCGGACAGCGTTAAAAAAGAGCGAGGGAAAGCTTCCTTGTCTGCTCTTAAAGCAATGCTGAACTCTTAAGCGGGCATTGTATTCTGAACCAAAAATCGCTTACCGGATTATTTCTTGATGGACTAAAAAGAGAGGCGCTAACGAGCGCCTCTCTTTTTGGAATAGATTGGTGTCAACGTCACTATTGGCTCTGATTGATCATATACTGAATGGTATGTTTTAGCTCTTCGTCAGTACAATCGGAGCAAATACCCTTAGGCGGCATAGCGCCAATGCCATGAATGACGTTTTTTAACATAGTGTCCATACCTTTGGCGATATGAGGTTGCCATTCTTTAGCATTACCGAGGCGTGGAGCACCAGCGGCCCCTGAAGCATGGCAGGCAATGCAGTAACGATTATAAATGTTTTGGGGGGCACGTCCGCTATAGGCGGCTTCCGCTTCTGCTTTGACAGAAGGTGTGCTGGTTTTATTGTCGGCAACGGTGATGGCTTTTGTCTGATCAGCACCACAAACTTGTCCTTCTATACACACAACGCCCACCGGTTCGATTCTCTGTGCGATTTCATCTAGCTGTTTAGTGGTGGTGGCACTTGCTTGGGAAGCCATTCCCAGAGTGAAACAAATGGCGCCAAGAGCAAAGCTGCATTTCATATAAGTAGCGATAGAAAAAGTCACAATGAATCCTTATCAAATCAGTCTTAAACACGTTACATTTATTAAAACATAAAGCAGAGCGGATACTCGCGCTTTTTTGATTTGCTATGATGTACGTCTTTTATTTTTTTGACTAGAGGCCTTTGTAAAGGGGCACAATAAGCGTGGCCGCTCCTCAAAGGACTCTACTTTTTTAACTCGTTATTAAGACAAGGAAACAACATGACTTCTGAACTCGTTCTCGTTGCCAATATTACAGCTCATTCAGGTAAAGGAGCAGCTTTGAAAAAAGCGCTAGAAGCACTCCTTAAACCGACCCGAGCAGAGGACGGTTGTTTGCAATACGATCTTCATCAAAGCAACACGAACCCGGATGGCTTTGTCTACTTCGAACGCTGGGCTAATCGTGACGTTTGGTTGGAACATATGAAAACCGACCACATCAAGACCTTTTTAGAAGTCACCAAAACGGTCATCGCGCAATTTGATGTGACAGAATTGCATAAAATTGGTTAGTGGCAGAGTGGATCTGACGGCTACCTAGACAGCCATGCGGTAATAAAGCAATAAAAAACAGCGAATCTCTGTGGTTTATTGCTTTAAGTACTGGAAAATTGAGCATTTTCCAGTAGAATAGCCACTCAAAATCACATCGCGGCTACTCCCTTTCAGGGAACACAAGCCCACGCAATGCGCCCGTAGCTCAGCTGGATAGAGCGTCGCCCTCCGGAGGCGAAGGCCGGAGGTTCAAATCCTCTCGGGCGTACCATTTTACTCTACCTAAGTTTTTGAAATATATAAAAAATAAAATACATCCCTCCTGTTTTTGAATTTTTTGACTACATATTGTCTACATGGTTAAAGCTGTTATTTCTTTAAAAATTCCTATAATACTTGGAATGAATCTATTTCAAGGATTAGGTTGGCTATGCAAAAAATAATTAGCGGAAGACACAAAGGTGTCGGCGGTTCATGGAAAGGATATTGTCAAATCTGCGGAGAGTTTGGAGTTTTAACGAAAGATCATGTCCCTCCAAAAGCCGCTATCAGTTTAACAAAAGTCGAACAGAAGCTTATGACAGAGGTTTATGGTCAAGCATCTGAATTGAAGAAAATTAAAGGGGTTATTGGTAAAAACGGTAGTACTTTTAAGACAATTTGTGCCGAGTGTAACAACTCAAAAGCCGGAGGGGTGAATGACGAAGAAGTGTCGAGGGTTTACAAAAAACTTCATGAATTAATTTTCCAACATTTTTCCAATCCTCATTCAATCTCGAACACGATCGCGGTTGATGTGGATTCTAAGAGATTTTTACGTGCGATGATAGGGCATATACTTTCTGCCACGTCTGCTCAGCTATGCAGGGAGCCATTAAAAAGAGACGATAAAGATCAACTATTACGTGATTTTGTTTTGGGAGATGGTCTATCGTTAAGTGAAAATTACGATATCTATTATTGGTATTATCCTTTTAGGAGGCACATAAGTACAAGGTGGGTTGCTTTTCGAAATCAAGGTCATACCACTGCTGTAAGTAGTTTATCTTTTTTTCCCCTAGCGATGTTAATAACGAATAAGAATGAAGGCATATATCCTGCTCAAGCAAGGAAGCTAACACTAGAGTCGAATCATATTTACTTGGATATAACCGCAAGAAATTTAGAATACGCAACATTCCCATTTTGTTCGTTAAAGGGGGATCAATTAATGGTTTTCAATGAGAGCGTATGTATTACAAGTATGCCTATAAATACTGAATAGTTTAGTTTTGAAATTAATTTTTTTTAGGTTTTACACAAAATAGTGCGTCCTTTGGATTATCGAAATTTCTACACTAGATGTGGAATATGCGCACTCAATTTCGAGTAATAGCTGCTAGCCTTGGTAATGCCATTCTGATTTAGCCCTTTAGTGATCTCTTGATTTGGCTACTCTATGTGATTCACTCATAATTCTTATTCTTATACTTGTGCTTTCATGATGCGTCTAACTTAGTTATTTAGTTTTGCTCAAAGGGTTGAGTCTTACAGCTTATTGTAAATGTTCTGGAGCTAAGTGAGCATATAGCTAGGTATTTAATATGGGGGTCTCGCAAAACATTGTTTGTCCCTGTTACCTAAGCATTCAAGGCAATTCTATCAAATACCCTTGTAGTTGTTTATCGGATTAAACTTCATAGCATCTTTTAAATGCTCTGGCGCTAAATGAGCATACCTCATTGTCATTATGATTGTAGAATGACCAAGAATTTTTTGGCACCGATTAATAAGACATATATGGACGCTCCGGTGCTGTCCATATATGTCTTAGTCCATCTCAAGCGCGAGATATCATCACAAACAAACGGTCTATTTCGACGATGGCACGAGTTTCAGATGGTGAGATGGTTTACTCTTAGAGGATTAATCTCTGACGAAGCCAGAAAGTCGATAACGGGTGTTCATGGTCTAATGAATATCCCATCTCGACGCGTGCAGGTTCTAAATTGTAAATGACATCTTACTTAAGTGACTAACAAATGATGGAAGTTTCTGTTTAAGAAGGGCGTTTAAGTACTCGTCTGTTGAAAATGGTGGTTTTTTAAGAGAGTTTTTATGTCGTTGAGCTGCTAGTAAGCAAGCTGCCGGATCTAGCTCGAACATATCGTTCAAAAATTCGTCTGGATGTATAGCACTTATTCCAAATTTAGATAGGGTGTCATTTGGGAAATCCTTTAAATTAAACGTGATGATCCCTTCAGCATGTCCTTGTATTGCTGCAGCAAGAACATGTCTATCACCCTCATCAGGCAGGTCTAGCCCTTCAATTAAACCTTCATAACCATAGACTAATGCATCAGGTACATTGGCATCCATTAGCTCCCTTGTACGTTGCAAAGCTTTAGGGTCTCTATCCGGATCATTTTTGAGCAGGTTCCTTATCCATTCATCGTGTATCTCATCTGACCAGCGGGCAATAAACAGTACTGTACTGGCTAAATACATTAAATAGCTCCTTAATGGAGCGGGATAAAGAACACAGGCATCAAGAATAACGGTATATGTTCGCATTAGTATCCCATATCGCTTTCTTGATCGAGAGCGGATAGTTCTTCTAGGCTTGCGAGTCTATTAGCTAACAGCTCTTCTTTGTACTTCATAACATCTGAATACGAGACTTTTCTACGGTTTCCAGTCCTAGAAAAAGGGATGATTTTTTCATCTAAAAGCCTAATAAAAGTAGGGCGAGACATGTTTAACATATCTGCCGCTTGTTGAGTTGTAAGTTCAGCATGTATTGGGGTTATTTGTACGATATTGCCTTCGCCTAGCTGGGTAAGCACCTCAATGAAAAGGGTAAGTGCAGGTTTGGGTAGTGTTAATGCATGAGTATTGCCTAGTTTATCAGTAAAAGAAAAGCTCTGTTCGTCTCCATTAGTTGCCAAAACTCCTGCTAGTTCTTGGCTGCATAGCTTGGCTAGAGCCGCTTCTTCTTGACTAGGAATACGTATAGATGTATTCATTTGATTTCTCCAAGTTCTTAGTACCACTTTGAACAATTTATTTTAATCGTATTAACATGATTTTATTATTCGAAATATTCGAAAAAAAATCAAATCTATTTGTTATTTTAAGCTCAGTTTTGGTCTTTGATAGCTGAGAAGGGGGGGGCTTATGTTAAAGAAAATACTGCCTACATCGTGACTCCAAAATGGAGTAACAAAGAGCCGTAATGAGCATCTAGGTAAACTGTAGCTCCTTAATAATGTTGGTTACAGCTCACTGTTGCTCACTACCGGCTACTGGCGTCTTTAAAAAGGTTCAAATCCTCTCGGGCGTACCATTTTAATAAATTCAAGTTTTTGATTTATGGTGTTTTTTTCGTTTTTACTTTGTTTGAGCTACGCCTGATTTACACCTAGCTTACCTAGGGTGGATAGCAGTTCTTTGATGTGTTCTGAAGTAAGAAATTTAAAGGACACACTTTAAAGAACCAGTGTTCTCTTAACATGTGTGTCCTATTAAGCGCCATTAAGCGCTGCATGACTGTTTAGTCTTGTGTGCTTCCATCAATGAGAGATATTTAGCGGCTTTTCTTCGTCGTGAAAACGCGAGTTTTGTTATCTAAGTTAGCGACATGGCCATGAATTTCCCGTGTGTTGCCTTCAATATTGACTATGTAGCTATTGTCGCGTTGTAACTGCTGAGCAATACGATCCATTTCCTCGCTCATATGCACGGCGGTTTTCGCAACCTCTTGAACGGATCGTGCCATATCAATAGAAGAATGGGAGCTAGTTTGAGCATTTCTTTCAATCTCTTGAATCGCCTCTTCGGCTTTTCCGCTCAATTCTTCAATGGCATGTAGGCTTTCTTGTCCACTTTCCATGGTGGCAATGGCCGATTGTGTGGAGCTTTGGATGGTGTTTACAATATCCGTAATGCTGGACGTTGCTTCAACTGTTTTTTCCGCCAAGGAGCGCACTTCATCTGCTACCACCGAGAAGCCTCGACCCGCTTCGCCTGCCCGTGCGGCTTCAATGGCGGCGTTCAGTGCGAGTAGGTTGGTTTGGTTCGCCAGATCATTGATCATGCCGATGACATTGTCGATGTCTTTAGAGAGCTTTCCGAGTTCGTTCAGCTGGACGCTCGTGTCGTTAACAATCGAAATGGTATTGGCCAAATTCGATATTGTTGACTTGATTGTATTGGCCCCTATCTTAGCGGAGTCGTAAGTATTTTTAGCCTGGGCACTGAGTTCCTCAGTGGTATTGGAAATACTGCGGATTGTGGTGGAGATTTCTTCCGTTGCAGCGGCAAGGGAGTTGGTTTGTTCGCTGACGGAGCGGTTACTGCCCGCAATGTTTTTAATGGAGTCATTGAGTTCCGTTATCATGGTCGCTACTTCTGCGGAAGTGTCAACCACCTCTCCAATGACGGAGCCAAGGCCATCGGTCATTTCATTCACCGAGCCACAAAGTGAATCAAATTCGTCATTGCGCTTTGTATTGATGGGTAATTGAGCGGTAAGATCCCCGCTTTTCACTTTGGCTAGATCTCGAATGATTTGGTTCAGGGTTGTATTCACACTGCGTCCAATGCCAAGTAGCAGTAGCCCTGATGAAACGGCGACCCCAATACTGACAATAATTAACAGCATTTCGGCTTGTTGCGAACTGGTGTCGGCTTTATCTCGGGCGTTAGAAACCGCATTTTGAAGGAATTTTGCCGCATTCAGTCTTGAGTCATTAAGCAATGTGCTGTTTTTTTCATACGCTGCTTGGAGTTGGTTGAGCTTATTATTGGCTTGATCAAAGGCATTGACGGAATTGATGTAGGCTTGGATTTGATCATTAAATCGCTCTTTTAAGCCAAAATCGTCGACACGTTTGTCGAATTTAGTAAATTTACTAAGGAAGTCGGCTTTGTGGGCTGCGGTTGGTTCAAACATAAAGTTTTTTTCCGCTTCTTTCACAGGTAAAAAATCTTGTATGAGGCTAAGAAACGACATGTCAATCGTTAGTGTCTGCTCATTGGTTGAAACATCACCTTTGATCCCCGAATCACCATTAAAACCGACCAATTTTTTTTGTTCAATCAATGCCAGTAGCGCGGTGTTGTAATCAGTAAAAGCACTTTTTACTTTGCCCAGTAAGGATTTAGTGGTAGGTGAAGAAGCGCGATTTATATCAAACGAGAGTTCAGAGGAGGCTGATTTATATTCTTTTTCTACGCCTTCTAAGAAGCCTTTGTATGAATTATCGTTGAGATTATCTATCTGCTTATACTGTTGCAGTAGTGTAATAACAAGAGAATCTAAATTTTTGTTGATACCTGTGAGGACCTCGAAACGTTGAGAGGCATTATTTTGTGTATTAATGCCATACAATGCGACAGTTGTAACAACAATAAAACCAATGATTGTAGCGGATAACAAGCAGATGAGTTTGGAGCGGAAGCTAAGATTAGCCAACATATGAGATACCTACATACATTTTATTATTTTGAGAAATGTTTTTTTTGTCTAACAAAAGGTGTCCATTTATTTCAATCGTAAGTTGTTACTCCTTATGAATCACTGCTTTAGGCTGCATTCTATGGTTAGGTATTCTCGCAAGGAAAATGGTTGATAAGTATTTGTTAAATATGGAAAAAAATAAGTAAAAGGAGCGTAAAGTATGCGTAAAATGCAGTCTTGATGGGCGAAGATCGAGGCGTTGATTCTTTGCTCTTTGTCGCGTACTGGCTGTCCTTTCCATGAATTTACTTGCTTAGCCAACGCGGTAATAATATACCTATCCTCCCCCAGCAGAGTTGACGCATGGACATTAAGCAACTGAAGTTTTTATTAGCCCTTGAGCAAACCAGACATTTTGGGAAAGCGGCTGAACTTTGTCATGTCACACAGCCGACGTTATCCATGAGAATCAGTAATTTAGAGGATGAATTGGGGTTGGAATTGGTGATCCGAGGCCACCGATTTGAAGGTTTTTCAGAACCTGGTCTGCGCATTCTGGCTTGGGCAAAAACGCTGTTAGCCACACACGATGGTTTATTGGCAGAAGCCGCAAATTGTCGAGGGAAATTGGTTGGTAATTTATCCATCGGCATGGTGCCTCTTTCCTGTTTTGATCCCACTCGTCTGCTAAAGCCTTTGTCTCAGCGTTATCCAGAACTGACCTATTTGCTCTCATCGCTTAGTTCAGAGGCAATCATCGATCAGCTGATGCGCAATCAATTGGATCTTGGCATTTGTTATATTGATGAAGTGGATCAAGGGCAGTTCGATATCATTGATCTTGGCATCACCCAAATGGGCCTTATGTATTCCGATGCGTTTTTTCAATTCGACAGTGAGGAGGTTGAGTGGGAGGAGGTGATAGAAAAGCCGCTAGGCCTTTTGGATGCGACAATGAGCTTTCGTCAATCCATCACCCATATCTTACGCAATCTGCACTTAACGGCCAATGTGATTCTTGAGAGCAACTCCAGTTACCACCTTATTCAGGCGGTGGCATCCGGATTATGTTGCACAATTATGCCGATGGAAGAAGGCATTGAAGCGTTAAGTGACAATCTTAAATTAAAGCCCATAAAAAATGGCCTTTCGCCTTCACAAATCGGGCTGATTATTCGCAAATCCGTGCCAAGATCTGCCCTTGCAGAACAGTGTTTTAAAGAGGCGACGGAACTCTTTACCCAGCAACCTCTACTTGATCACGACTCTCAGTGACTTTTGTATGAGGCAATTAGGTTATCTGGCTCAGACTTCTGTAGTTTAATGGCAATAAACTTTGAAGTTGGCGTAAAGGTACCATCGCCATAGCTTTCAAGCGGAACCAATGGATTGGTTTCTGGGTAGTAGGCCGCCGCTTGGCCGGTTGGCATGTCGTATGCCACCAATTCAAAGCCTTTTACTTTGCGTTCTACTCCATCTTCCCAAAGAGAAATCATGTCGACTTTATCGCCGGACTGAAAACCTAAGCGACGAATTTCTTCAGCATTCACAAACAGTACCTCTCGCATACCAAAGACGCCACGATAACGATCATCAAGTCCGTATAAAGTCGTGTTGTATTGATCATGAGAGCGCAGTGTCTGCAATATAAGGTCTGGCGTTTCGCCTTTGTCTGTCACGGCTTGGTTTATCAGTTGTTTTGGCAATGGGCAGGCGGCAAATTGTGCTTTGCCTGTTGGCGTACGCCACTGACGTGTTGCTGCGGCATTGCCTAAATAAAAGCCGCCAGGTTTTTGCAGATTTTTATTGAAGTCTGCAAAACCTGGAATGGTGTCTGCGATAAGGTCGCGAATTCGGCTGTAATCGGCGATCAGATCCTCCCAATCGACGGGATGGTTTCCTAAAGTGGCCTTTGCCATCCCCGCTAAAATAGCGGGTTCAGAACGCAGTTCTTTTGAGCAAGGTTTTAGTTGACCAAAAGAGATATGCACCATAGAAAAAGTGTCTTCAACGGTAATGCCTTGTTGTCCTTCTGCTTGACGGTCAATCTCAGTGCGACCTAAACATGGGAGAATCAATGCATCCTTGCCCGTAATTAAATGGGAACGATTGAGTTTGGTACTGATTTGAACGGTAAGATCGCAGTTTTTCATGGCCGCATGGGTTCGATGAGAATCGGGCGTCGCCTGGGCAAAGTTGCCACCAAGGCCAATAAAGACCTTAGCACGCTTTTCTTCCATGGCTTGAATCGCCTGAACCGCATTATGACCGTGCTGACGGGGCACCTTAAATTGAAAGCGTTGCTCAATAGCGTCTAAAAACCACTCCGGTGGTTGCTCATCGATACCCATGGTACGGTCACCTTGAACATTACTGTGGCCTCGAACAGGGGATAACCCGGCCCCAGGCTTGCCCACATTGCCACGCAATAATTGCAGGTTAACGATTTCTTGAACCGTCGGAACGGAATGCTTGTGCTGAGTAACGCCCATTGCCCAACACATAATCACGCGTTCAGCGCGGACATACATATCGGCAGCGAGCTGTATGTCGTTAATACTTAATCCAGACTGTTCGACTATATGCGCCCATGAGGTGGCATCAACCTCTGCAAGGTAGGCATCCAACCCCGTAGTATGTTGCCGAAGAAAATCATGATCAAAAATGGGGGCTTTGCCAGCCGCTTGCGCTTCTCTTTCCCATTGCAATAATAACTTCGCAATACCTCGCATGGCGGCCATATCGCCCCCCAATGCAGGTCGGAAATAGGCAGTATTGGTTGGCTCGGCGCCATTGCTTAGCATTTCAAAAGGGCGTTGTGGATGCTGAAAACGCTCCAGTCCACGTTCTTTGAGAGGGTTAAAACACACCACTTGTGCACCGCGTTCTACCGCTTCACGGAGGGGTTCCAACATACGTGGATGATTGGTTCCAGGGTTTTGTCCTATCACAAAAATAGCATCGGCCTTGGCGAAATCATCAAATACCACGGTGCCTTTGCCCACCCCAATGGTTGAACTCATGCCTTGACCACTGGCTTCGTGGCACATGTTAGAACAGTCAGGGAAGTTATTGGTGCCAAACGCGCGAACGAATAGCTGGTAAATATAAGCTGCTTCGTTGGATGCGCGGCCAGAAGTATAAAACTCCGCTTGGTTTGGCGACTCTAGGTTGTTTAGATGTTTCGCAACCAACTCAAAAGCGTCGTCCCAACTGACGGCAACATAATGATCGGTTTGCGCATCGTAACGCATCGGATGCGTGATACGGCCTTGATACTCAAGCCAATAATCGCTTTGCTTAAGAAGATCAGCGACAGAGTGCTTTGCAAAAAACTCAGGTGTCACTAAGCGACCTGTGGATTCCCAATTAACTGCTTTGGCACCATTTTCACAGAATTTCACCAGGTGGTTTTCTGGTACATCCCCCCAAGCACACCCCGGGCAATCAAAACCATGATTTTGGTTGGTTTTCAGCATGGCTCTGAGATTTTTAATCGGCTTTTTGCTGCTCACCCAAGCTTTGGTAACGCCTTTTAACGCTCCCCAACCTGCTGCAGGGCCAGAGTATTCTTTAATGTTGTCGCTGTTACTCATGCTTAACTCCAAAAGAGGTTTGATTCATTGGACAATCTCTGTACAGCGCAATGAGAAAATCATCATTTTTGAATGAAACCGCATGATTGGTAGACAGGCGAAATGAAGAATAGGCGCTGAAAAGAAGGGGCACAGAAACCGTCTTTGGGGGAAAGATAACGTATTCTTATAACCGATTCCAATCGATATTAACAACCAATTGATAAGCGGTATCTATCAAATAAATTGTATATATTTCAATCAATTAAAATAACAGAAAGCTTAGATGTGCCGTTAAGTTTTTTTGAAAATAGGACGTTACGAGGGACCACACAATAGTGGGATAAAGTGCTGCAACGAATCGTTACTGACGAGTTGAACCTTTTAAAATGCTGATCAACGTTTATTGCTAATGAATCTAAAGAGTTCGCCGCCCCTCGGGGGAGCATTTTTATCAATATATCCATCCTTTCTCTTTATTTTGAAAAAATACCATAGCTGCCGCATTGATGTGCTATGTAGTTATGTAGCTCTTCAATGATGGCTTTTCTTGGGTTATTTATACGTTGCACTATGCCGATTTTTCGAGTGAGCTGGGGTTCTCCAAAGGGCAGTTTTTGCAGGTGAGTGAGCTCTGGTTCGAGTATGGAAATATGCGGCACCACAGAGATGCCAAGGCCATTTCGCACACAGGTCATGATGGCACTGATGGTGTCCATTTCTGCTACATCATTGGTCATAACCCCTTGTTTTGAAAGCTCTGTATCGATCAGATTGGCTAACGGCACGGCGCTTTTAAAGCGAATAAAAGGCTGTGTTCTGAGCATTTCTTCGGGTGAGGTGAGCTTGGTATTTTCTGGTGTGACGATCCACAAAGGTTCGTCTAAAAAAGGCTTCCATGTGAGGTTTTGAGGAATACTGACATGCTCGGCGATCACGGCGGCATCCAAGTGTCCAGCGGCCACATCGTAAACCAAGTTCGATGAGAAACCGATGCGCAAGCTGGTTTTCAGCTCCGGATATTTGGACTTCATCTTAATCATGGCTTGGGGAGCAAGTTGATGGAGCTGGAGCGAACGGAACCGATTAATAAGGTACCAGAAATCAAATCACCTTTAAGCGAGAGCTTGGTTTCTTCTTCTAAACGCAAAATTTGCCAGGCCATGTCGACCACTTGCAGACCTTGCACGGTGAAGGTCTGTGGTCGTGTCGAACGGTCAAACAACTCGGTGCCTAGCTCTTGTTCTAATGCTGCATTAGCCGTTTTGTCTAATAAGCGATTACCGCAAGCGCCTAACATCCCAACCGCTAAAGAACTGGGTTTGAATATAGTAATGGGCTCTTACCGAGGCCTTGTTGCACCGACTAATTTGCCAGAGGCTATCCGTGTCAAATTGCAAAAAGCGTTGGATAAGATGGCTAAAGACCCTAGCTTTCGTAAGGATATGGCGGAGCGCGGCACACCAGTGGTGTATTCAAGCGGTCAGGCTTATGAGAATTTAGCAACTCAGCAAAACAAGATTGCGGGCCAAATCTGGAAAAATACACCTTGGAAGAAGTAGCCACAAAAACGCTTTATGTGTAATAGATAAGAGAACAATCCCTGTTTAGAGAAGGGCAATTTCCTAAACAGGGACGGCAACACAAAACCGTTAGAGAGCGTGCTAGACGTGGTATTTAGGCGCTAGCACATGAACATTAAAGCCTTTTAGTGTCTTACTTTCTCGGTAATAGTAATAAAGATACTGAACAAAGTTTACATCCACTATTTTGCCCTTTATCTCGCTGGCTTCGCGGAAGTAAAGTTGACCCTGTTTGCGAATGGCAAAGCCCATATGGGAAACATTCATATTGGTGCCGATGCGGTCTTTAATGGACCAGTTTGGTCTGACCATGCTGATAATACTGCCATCGGGGATGCGTTTTAACAAAGCCGTGTTCACCTTGATATGATTGGGCGCGGTTTTAACGAACAAGTCCGTTAAAGGCACATAAGGCAGGTGGACCATTTTGGTCGGCATTTTATTGCTTTCTCGTCGTAATTTCGCTAGCAGATGTTGGCGTTGTGTGATGTCAAGATCGCCATCTTGAATATTATCCAGTGTAAAATGATGGTACCAAGCGCGTTTATTGATGAGGGCACTGGCAATTTTGGTGGCTTTGCCACTGACTCGATAAGTCGCTTCAATTAACTTGCCCTTGTTATTGGGAAACCAGTCTGCACTGGGGAAATGATTGCGGGTAATAAAAGACACTTTTCCATGTTTGTAACGGATATCGACTAACTTTGCTCCGAACGACTGTTTGGAATGAGACATCACACCAGCCAGTACGGCTTCTACATAGGTCATGCAGTCGAAGGAGTGAAAGCGGTACAAAGGATTGCCCGTTTGTTTGACGGGTTTGTCTTTACCTGTGTCATTGTCCACATAAGGTAACCCCAGCAAGCTAGCACTGATGGCGTTGATGCGCTTTGTCTGTGAACGATAGTGTTTATCAACCGCTTGAAAAAAGGCCTTTTCTTGGTGAGGCTGGTGTGTGGTTGGTTGGTATCTTTGTGTTTCGTTGTTGAGGGAATGAGCTTGAACCAGAGCAGAGCTGATACTCGCCAGCGCTATTAGTATGTAGTGGAGGCTTTTTTTCATGTGCCGTATGCAGTCCTATTGGTGTGTCCGTCAATGGTGAGAGGGACAACCATAGCGCAAAGTGTTCGAATGTTGGAAAGATTTACACTTTGGGCTATGGAAGCGGTAGGTAGATGTGATATCAACCATTTTTCTTTTTAGCAATTCATCTCTTTTCTATTTTTGCTTCGTATAATATGTAATTCGCTGAGTATTGTTGTAGGCTTTATTTTTTAACGGAAGAAGGGGATTGCATGATAACGGTTCATCATTTGGAAAACTCTCGTTCACAGCGCATCGTATGGTTGCTTGAGGAATTGAAGTTAGATTATGACGTGATTGAGTACAAGCGCGATCCGGAAACCTCTGCAGCACCTGAAGCGCTTAAAAAAATTCATCCGTTAGGGAAATCCCCTGTGATTACTGATAAGGGACTTACCGTGGCGGAGTCTGGGGCGATTATTGAGTATCTGCTGGATCGTTATGACAGTGAATCTCGCCTGCGGCCAACCGAAGGGCAAGCCTTGTTAGATTACCGTTATTGGCTTCATTTCGCCGAAGGGTCGTTGATGCCCCTGTTGGTCATGAAGTTAGTGATGATGAAGATTCCCAAAAGTCCAATGCCGTTTTTTGTGAAACCTATTGCCAAAGGGGTGAGTGATAAGGTTCAGGACAAATTTATCTCTCCTCGTCTCAAAGATCAGTTGGACTTTATTGAAAAGACCTTGTCTGATCGTATTTGGTTTACGGGAGACACTTTGAGTGCCGCCGATATTCAAATGAGTTTTCCTCTGATGGCCGCCAGTACACGAACCGACTTATCTGCTTATCCTAATATTGCAGCGTTTGTTGAACGGGTGAAAGGGGAAGCCAGTTTCCAAGCGGCCATTAAAAAGAGTGGTGCTTTTACGACTTTGTAGCGAGCGTTATTGGATAATTGGGTAAACACAGCCTTAGAGATTGTTGTTTGAGTGGGTACTAAATAATGATTAGCTGATGTGGATGCTTGAACCCACATCGATTTCTAAGGGAAAATGAGGGGATATTTTTACGAGTAGCGACAATCTTAATGGTTTCACCTTTCTCATCATATAAGGCACGTTTAAGCCAGCAAGGGTTTGTTGACGATGCTACTCAACGTCAAGCGCTTATGTTACTTGACAGCTTATTTCAACAACTCACTTCCGCTTCTCAATCTGCTTCTCCTAAAGGCGTTTATATGTGGGGAGACGTGGGGCGTGGCAAAACCTTTTTGATGGATTTGTTTTTCGATTGCCTGCCTGAGGGGCTTGGGCTACGTCTGCACTTTCACCATTTTATGTCGCGTTTACATCGTGAATTGAATCTTGCTTCAGGTCAGGCAAATCCGCTAAAAGGCATTGCGAAAAGGCTTGCGAACGAATGCAAAGTGTTGTGTTTTGATGAGTTTTTTGTGTCTGATGTGGGTGACGCTATGCTGCTGAGTGGCTTGGTGGATGCCTTGTTTGAGGAGGGCGTGGTGTTGGTGGCCACGTCGAATATAGCCATTGATCATTTATTCGATACCTTACTGGATTCGGCGCGTTTTGAGCCAGTTGTCAAAAGGCTGAATAGCCAACTTCAAAGTGTCAATCTCAATGGAAAAGAAGACCATAGATTGCGTCATAAGGGCATTGATCCTGTGTATTTTGTGCAAGATACCAGTGCGTTAGAACTGGCGTTTTTCACTTTATCCAAGGGACCAATTACGGTGGAGCCTTTGAGGGTGTGCCATCGTCAGATTCCGGTTATGAAGGTGTCTCAGAATTTAGCGTGGTTTGATTTTTTTGATTTATGTGATGGCCCCCGTTCTTCACTGGATTATATCGAGTTGGCTACTCGCTTTCCTATTATGATGGTATCAGGTATTCCACCTTTGAGCAGTGAGCCCTACGAGCATATTAAAGCACGGGGCACAGAAGACAGTGCGTTGGGTTCTGGCGTGACTGGCGAGCGAGTGGTGTCCTATGGGATCAATGACGATGCGGTACGGCGCTTTATTAGTCTTGTGGATGAATGTTATGACCATCATGTAGTGCTGTATCTAAGTGCGGCTTTACCGCTTGATCAGTTATATCAAAACGGCTCGTTATTGTTCGAGTTTCGCCGAACCTACAGTCGTTTAATTGAAATGCAATCTTTGTATTATCAGTCGTTACGTAGTTCTTCACACTGATGGTGACTGGTTAGTTTATTGTTTGTGCTTGATAAAGTGCCCATCAGTGACCAATATAACTATTAAGACAACAACATAACGATTATGACAACAATACCAATAAGTAAGGAGGGCGATCATGCAGTATGAAGATCGCGTAGATGCATTAGTGGCTCCCAAAGGAGCATTAGAGATGTTATCGCAAGATGAGATCTCTCGCATGTCAGAAGATTCTGGTTCGCTTCATGAGCTATTTCGTCGTTGTGCTTTGGCGATTATGAACTGTGGTAGTGATACCGATGATGCCGAAGCCGTGATGAAGGAATTCAATGATTTTGAAATTAATATTATTCAGCAGGAGCGTGGCGTTAAGCTGGAATTAAAGAATGCGCCAGGCAGCGCATTTGTTGACGGTAAGATGATCAGTAGTGTTCGAGAAATGCTGTTTAGCGTGTTACGTGACATTATTTTTACCTACCATGAGTATCACTTAGCGTGTAATCTTGAAAATGCGAGCTCGGACAAAATTACCAACGTAGTATTTGAATTGTTACGTAATGCTAATGTGTTCCGTCGTATTCAAAGCCCAGACATGGTGGTGTGCTGGGGGGGACACTCAATTGCCCGTCATGAATACGATTACACCAAGCGCGTCGGCCATGAACTTGGCTTAAGAGAACTGAATATTTGTACGGGTTGTGGTCCTGGGGCGATGAAAGGCCCAATGAAGGGCGCGGCGATAGCTCATTCTAAACAACGTATTCACAACGGTGTTTATCTTGGGTTAACTGAACCTGGCATTATTGCCGCTGAATCCCCCAATCCGATTGTGAATCAGTTAGTGATAATGCCTGATATTGAAAAACGCTTAGAGGCGTTTGTTAGAACGGGTCACGGCATTGTTGTCTTTCCTGGTGGGGCGGGAACAGCGGAAGAGATTCTGTATATTTTAGGGATTTTATTGCATCCTAAAAATGCGGATGTCCCCTTTCCGTTGGTGTTTACTGGGCCCAAAGAAAGTGCCAACTATTTCGAGCAGATTCATGCCTTTATTGGTGATGTGCTAGGGGAGGCCGCACAACAGAAATACCGCATCATTATTGATGATGAGGTCGAAGTGGCACGTGCCATGAAACAAGGCTTGGAAGAAGTACGTCATTACCGTAAGGCACATCATGATGCGTTTTACTACAATTGGAAGTTACATATTCCTGAAGAGTTTCAGCATCCGTTCGAGCCGACTCATGAAAATATGCTGGGCTTGAATTTAAACTTTAATCAAGACACTCACTTATTGGCAGCGGATTTGCGTCGAGCTTTCTCCTCTATTGTGGCTGGTAACGTCAAAGCACAGGGAGTTGCCTACATTAAAGAGCACGGGCCGTTCCATATCCATGGGGATAAGCTGATACTCGAAAAACTGGATGCGCTGCTACAAGCGTTTGTTGCTCAGCAACGGATGAAATTACCAGGAAGTGAGTATATTCCTTGTTATAAAGTCATCACAAATTAAGCGGTGATAATGCCGTAACAGAAAAGGGCCAGATGGCCCTTTTTTCATGGGTATTGAGGATTAATAGTTATGCTTTTTGGGGGTGGTTAGCCAAAAATAGACCAGCCAATGTGATCTGATAGGGCTTCAAGGGCAGCAATGCCCGCTAAAGAATTACCGGATTTATTCAGCTCAGGTGACCACACACATACCGAAAAACGATTCGGTACGATGGCGATGATGCCGCCACCGACGCCGCTCTTACCAGGCAATCCTACACGATAAGCAAAGTTACCTGCTTCATCGTATAAGCCGCTGGTGGCAAGGAGGCTGTTTACATGTTTGGCTTCACGGGCGCTGATGACTTGTTCGCCACTATGGTGGCAATAGCCTTTATTTGCTAAGAAACTAAAGGCTTTCGCCAAATCGACGCAGTTCATACTCATGGCACAGTTATTAAAGTAATTGTGTAATACCGTTTCCACGTCGTTTTCAAAGTTACCGAAAGCTTTCATTAAATAGGCCATGGAAGCGTTGCGTGAGCGAAACTCAAACTCTGAATCGGCAACGACTTTATCGGATTTGAGTTTAGGATTCCCTGCAAGGCGACGGATGTATTCGCGCATGGCGTAGTGAGGCGAAGCAAAACGTGATTGATTCATATCGCATACCACCAGCGCGCCAGCATTGATGAAAGGATTACGTGGCACACCGCTTTCGTATTCCAGTTGTACAAGGGAGTTAAATGGATTGCCAGAGGGCTCTCGACCCACTCTCTGCCACATATCTTCGCCATAATGTTTTATCGCAAGAGTAAGGCTAAAGACTTTGGAAATACTCTGAATGGAAAAGTCGACTTTGGCTTGTCCTGCCTGAAATAATTCACCTTCATTGCTGTAGACGGCGATACCAAATTGATTCGGGTTCACATTGGCTAAGGCGGGAATATAATCGGCTACCTTTCCTGAGCCGATCAGTGGACGCACGGTTCTTTCGATGGTCTGTAATAATTCATTCAAAACAAACAAGCTCGCGATGATGATTGATTGGCGAGCTAGTATAGGGGTTTGTTATAAAAATTCTAGCTCCGAATGACAGCCCAAAAATGTTTTGTTGGCATCCGTGCCCGCTACGTGCGGCTGTTTTTTATATGAGCCACGTGTTGAGCAATAATTTGCCCTGATATCGTGACTAAGTTTGGGGTGTTGGGGAGGCTATCAATGTGCCACCATGCCGCTTCTTCTATTTCGCCTGGGGCAGGGAGAATTTCGCCTCCAGCATAGTCGGCAAAAAAGCCCACCATCATTTGATGAGGAAACGACCAAGGCTGGCTGCCAACATAGCGTATGTTGGTGACTTCAATGCCGACTTCTTCTCGCACTTCTCGGGCGACAGCCTGTTCTAAGGTTTCGCCAGCCTCGACAAATCCTGCGATATTACTGAATCTGCCTTTGGGCATGTGTGGGCCACGGGCTAAGAGCAGATGCTCGCCGTTTCGCACCGAAACAATAATACAAGGGGAAATTCGGGGGTAATGACGGAGATTACACTTTGGGCAAATTTTGGTGTGTTCTGTCGAGTGTTTGTTGTTCATGGGGGTGCCACAGCGCCCACAGAATTGATGATCCCTATCCCAAGTAGATAGCTGATGGGCACGGCTTAACAGTAAATAGTTAGCTTCGTCCTGCATAAACAGTAGTTCGCGTAGATCTATTTCCGTAAAACCTTTTGGGCGGTTTTCGAAGCGGCATACAAAGACATCTTGATTGGTTGCCTCTTGCTTCTCTGGGTTGCTTTGATCATTGCCTTGTGGATTCCATTGTCCGCAATAGATGGCCCGCATACTGCTATCAGGCTGGAAGTGGTCAAAGGGGACCAAAAATTGATGATTCTGTTCAATCAATACTTGGTTTTTAAACAACAAAATATACAGCGCATCTTGATGAGGTGAAGGGTGCGCATGGGTACCGATTTCTAACATGAGAAAACTCTAGTTGCGTCTGAAAAGTTTAAACTAACGCGAAGTTCGTAATGACGCAACTAAAGTGGGGAGTTAGCACCAATTTAAAATGACTTTTCCGGATTGGCCAGATGCCATAGCATCAAATCCCTGCTGGAACTCTTCTACACTGTATTGGTGGGTAATAATTGGGCTTAGGTCTAGTCCAGATTGCAACATGGCAACCATTTTGTACCAAGTTTCATACATTTCCCGTCCATAGATACCTTTGAGAACCAAACCTTTAAAAATGATTTGGTTCCAATCGACGTTTGTGTCTTTGCTGGGAATGCCCAGCATGGCCACCTTGCCACCATGGTTCATGCATTCAAGGAGGGATTGGAAAGCCATCCCATTACCTGACATTTCCAGACCAACATCGAATCCTTCTTGCATGCCTAGCTCGATCATAACGTCGCGTAGGGATTCTTGTGCCACGTTGACTATTCGGGTGGCGCCCATTTTTCGGGCAAGCTCAAGGCGATAATCATTGACATCGGTAATGACAACATTACGGGCACCAGAGTGTTTGGCGATGGCGGCGGCCATGGCACCAATGGGGCCAGCACCAGTGATCAGCACATCTTCTCCCACCAAATCGAAGGAAAGGGCCGTGTGTGTCGCATTACCAAAGGGGTCAAAAATGGCAGCGAGATCGTCACTGATGTTGTTAGGAATCTTAAAGGCATTACTGGCTGGAATGGCTAAATATTCAGCGAAAGCCCCAGTGCGATTGACACCTACGCCTTGTGTCTGGCGACATAAGTGACGACGTCCTGCGCGGCAATTGCGGCATTGTCCACACGTAATATGGCCTTCTCCAGAGACACGATCACCGATAGTAAAGCCTGTTACCTCCTCGCCAATTTGTGCAATTTCACCAACAAACTCATGGCCGACAGTCATCGGCACTGGGATGGTTTTTTGTGCCCAATCATCCCAGTGATAAATATGCATATCCGTTCCACAAATGGCTGTTTTACGGATTTTGATGATGACGTCATTGTGACCACATTCTGGATAGTCCTCTTCTGACATCCAGATGCCTTGTTTAGCCTGTGTTTTGGCGAGTACTTTCATTGCTTGGGTCCTTCAATAATATGTAAATCACGACCAATTTTGGCAAAGGCGTCAATGGCGTGATCTAACTGTTCCTTGGTCAAGGAAGCCGACATTTGTGTACGAATTCTGGCTTTACCCATTGGGACAACTGGGTAAGAAAAGCCTGTCACGTAGATGCCTTCTTTATAAAGCGCGTTTGCCATTTGTGTGGCGAGCTTCGCATCACCGAGAATAACAGGAATTATGGGATGGTCACCTGGAATTAACGTAAATCCCAAATTTCCCATTTTTTTGCGAAAATAAGCACTGTTATCTTTAAGGCGTTGGCGAGCAGCTTGGCCCTTCTTAAGGGATTCCAGAATGGTTAAGGTGGTTGCCGTGATAATGGGCGACAATGAATTGGAGAAAAGGTAAGGGCGTGACCGTTGGCGCAACCACTCTACAATGGGTTTAGAAGCACTTGTGTAGCCGCCAGACGCACCACCAAGGGCTTTGCCTAGTGTCCCGGTAATAATGTCGACACGACCCATAACATCGCAATATTCGTGGCTTCCTCGTCCATTTCCCCCTAAAAAGCCAACTGCGTGCGAGTCATCAACCATGACTAAGGCATCGTATTTATCAGCAAGGTCGCAGATGGCTGGTAAATTGGCAATGATACCATCCATTGAGAAAACCCCATCGGTGACGATCAGTTTCGTTTGGGCACCATCCTTATCCGCCTGCTGTAAATTAGCTTCTAGCTCTTGCATATTGTTATTGGCATAACGGTAGCGTTTGGCCTTACACAGGCGAATACCATCGATGATGCTCGCGTGATTGAGCGCGTCGCTGATGACGGCGTCGTCTTTATTAAGCAAGGTTTCAAAAAGACCACCGTTTGCATCAAAACAGGAAGAGTACAAAATGGTGTCTTCCATTTGTAAAAAGTCGCTTAGGCTTTTTTCCAATTCTTCATGGATATTTTGTGTGCCACAGATAAAGCGAACAGAAGCCATACCGTAACCAAAATCGTCAAGGGCTTGGTGGGCGGCTTGAGTGACCATCTCATCGTTGGCTAATCCTAGGTAGTTGTTCGCGCATAAATTAATCAGTGGTTTGTTGTCTTTCGTGGTGATTTCACTGGCTTGTGGTGTAATCAGTGCGCGTTCTTCTTTATAGAGTCCATCGTTTTTAAGGGATTCAAGTTGTTCGCTAAGGTGTTGGTAAAAAACGGTCTTGCTCATGGTTCACCTCGTTTATAGTGTGCTTTTGGCATCAAAATCACTCGGCTAACGCCATCCCATTGCTAGCAACAGATGACCAATACAGATTGATCATCGCTGTATCACAATAAGCTGCTTTGGCTTGATTGGCCTTGTTTGCGAGCGGCAGGATAAGAATACCAAGGGGTTTATGGTATCTGCTCTTTTGAGTGTAGTAGGGATAGTTGGGGTAAAACAGAGGCAGTGACCGTGCAAAGTAGGCATAACAGTTTCTGTGGCTGGCTTTTTAAAGAACTCCTCGCGTAAAATAAGCGCAAATTTTAATCAAAGAGGTGTTCATGTTGTTTAGCATTCGGTGCGGTGTTCTTATTGGTGGTGTAGTAATGAGCCTTACTGCAAGCGCGCAAGATTATTTACCCATTCTTCAATATCATCATGTTTCTGATTCAACACCTGCCTCCACGTCTTTATCTCCTAAACAGTTTGCCAAACAGATGGCCTATCTAAAAAGTGCGGGCTTTCAAGTGGTCGATCTGAAAACGGCTTTGGATAAGATTAAGGCGCACGAGAGTTTACCGAGCAAAGCGGTTGCGATTACCTTTGATGATGGTTACCGTGACATTTACGAACAGGGTTTTCCCATTTTGAAGCAATATGGTTACCCCTTTACGGTATTTGTTAATTCTGAGCCGCTAAAGCAAAAGAATCCGCATTTTCTGACATGGGATATTATGAAGGAAATGGAGAAGTCGGGGGCGGTGTTTGCCAATCATACGGTTAGTCATCCTTATATGGCCCGTAAGGAAGAAGGGGAATCTGACGCTGCGTGGCACGCACGTATGGAGAAGGAAGTAGCAGGTGTGGAAACGGCCTTAATCAAGCATCTAGGTCACTCACCTAAAATGTTGGCTTATCCTTATGGTGAATCAAATCACCTGTTACGTACGATGATGAAAGAGAAGGGCTTTATAGCCTTTGGGCAACAGTCTGGAGTGGTCAGCGCGGATTCTGATTTTGAAGATTTACCTCGTTTTCCTGCATCAGGACGTTTTGCCACGTTATCGACATTAAAGCTAAAGCTTAACGCAATGCCGATGCCTCTATTAAAAGAGGAGAGTGGTGATTATGCGGACGACAACCCTGTGTCGCTTCGTTTGACCTTTAAGCCAGGCAAGTATCGTTTAAAAGATTTGGCGTGTTATGTATCCGGTCAGGGTAAGGCGAATTTGGATTGGGTATCAAAAGACGAGGTCGTGGTAACCGCCACTAAGCCATTTGGTGTCGGCCGTGGACGTATTAATTGCACCATGCCGAACGATTCGGCTAAGCAGTATTACTGGTATTCCAATGTTTGGATTCGTCCAGGAAAGGACCAGCACTATATTATTGAAAAAAGTTAATCTTTTTTTAAAAAAAAGGTTGCACTGAATTTTGAAATCCGTAATATACACCTCGCTCGCAACGGAGGGGTGGCAGAGCGGTTTAATGCACCGGTCTTGAAAACCGGCGTAGGTTAGTAGCCTACCGAGAGTTCGAATCTCTCCTCCTCCGCCATCTTATATAAGGTGTATGTTGCGGCAAGAAATAAAATTAGTTCCTCGATAGCTCAGTTGGTAGAGCAAATGACTGTTAATCATTGGGTCACTGGTTCGAGTCCAGTTCGAGGAGCCAATCGGAGTATAGCGCAGTCTGGTAGCGCGCCTGCTTTGGGAGCAGGATGTCGGGGGTTCGAATCCCTCTACTCCGACCAATTTTATTGATCATCTAGTAATGGTGGGCGTAGCTCAGTTGGTAGAGCTATGGATTGTGATTCCATCGGTCGTGGGTTCGAGCCCCATCGTCCACCCCATTACTCTGATAGTTGGGTCGTTAGCTCAGTTGGTAGAGCAGTTGACTTTTAATCAATTGGTCACTGGTTCGAATCCAGTACGACCCACCAACTATCTCCAGAATTACATTCTGCACAACCTGATTCATTCCTCGATAGCTCAGTTGGTAGAGCAAATGACTGTTAATCATTGGGTCACTGGTTCGAGTCCAGTTCGAGGAGCCAATCGGAGTATAGCGCAGTCTGGTAGCGCGCCTGCTTTGGGAGCAGGATGTCGGGGGTTCGAATCCCTCTACTCCGACCATCAAGTCGTTATTAATAAAAGTATATGAGAAGGGTCGTTAGCTCAGTTGGTAGAGCAGTTGACTTTTAATCAATTGGTCACTGGTTCGAATCCAGTACGACCCACCATTTCTCTTGTTATTTTTTACCTCTCTTCTTTTTATCTTTGACTATCTCTTGATTTACGTTCTAGATTTTATCGTCTATCGTCTATCGTCTATCGTCTATCGTCTATCGTCTATCGTCTATCGTCTATCGTCTATCGTCTATCGTCTATCGTCTATCGTCTATCGTCTATCGTCTATCTCAATTTATGCGTCTATCTCAATTTATGCGTCTATCTCAATTTATGCGTCTATCCCAGTTTATGTGTCTATCGCGGTTTATGCGTCTATCGCGGTTTATGCGTCTATCCCAATTTATGCGTCTATCCCAGTTTATGTATCTATCGTGGTTTATGGTGTCTATTGCTGCTTATGGGTTGTTAATTAGTGTTTTATTGTCTGGTTGGGCGGTTTGACTAAATGCTTGTCTTGAGGCTTCTGTGTGGCTTATTGCGCGGTGTGCTTATTCGGTATGGGATTGCCGTTGACAGCTGTTGAGATTTTAAGAGTTGGAATAACGGCTTTGTGGATAGTGCGTGGATAAGTCTGTGTTTAAGTGGCTTTTTTATCCATAAAGCATGGAAATACGCTAGGCTGTGAATAAAAATTTATTTTTTGGTTAAAGTTAGAGGTTATGAGATTTTTTTAAAAAAAGGAATTTTTTGATGAGATAGAAGGTTTTGGAGTTTTCTAAATAAATATTTGATTTATAAAGAAAAAAATAATGGTGGAGGGAGGTGGATTCGAACCACCGAAACTTTCGTGGCAGATTTACAATCTGCTCCCTTTGGCCGCTCGGGAACCCCTCCACAAGAGCGCGGCAAATGATATATGCCGCACTTCTATATGTAAACACTTTTTTCTATTTTTTTAGAAGTTTTTCCAGTTTTGCTTTCATTCGCTCTTCTGGGGATAAGTTTTCATAACCATCCTCTTCACGGCTTTTGGCTGGCTGTGGTTTTTTAGCAGGTTTGCCTTTAGGAGCTGAAGCAGATTGCGGTTTTTTGTTACGCGCAGGGCGATCCGTTTTAGGTCGATCTGTTGTCTTTGGGCGGTTGAATGTTTTCTTTTCTTTTTTGGGGATCATGGACTCAGGAAGAGCGGGTTCATCACTTACTGCAATGCCTTCTAAATCTACGCGAGGCTGACCTGACAGAAGACACTTCTTATAGCGGTCTGAGCGCGTATAAGCGGCTAGGGCACGCTTTTGCTTGCTGGCGTTAAAGTCATCATCCAAGACCATGTCTTTGTCTATACCGACTTTCAGTGGTTTAGGCTGGTTCCAATCAAACGCTTTAGGGTAACGGTCTTCGAGCATCTTAATCAGGCGACGATTATTTTTTTGGTTTTTTTGACGTTTTTTCTGTTCCGGCGTCAAAGTCGCTTTTTCCGTTGTGCTGTCACTTGCTGATGGTACATCGGTGGTGTTTGTGTCCACTTGGTTGTCGTCTTGTACGTCTTGCAAGCCGTTAAGCTCAGGTTGTTGTTTTGTCATGTAGTCAGTCTGTTCTGTTGTCGTGATTGTGATGCTGTTATCAGCAAAAGAATGCAGTAAATCAAAGCTCAACTGATCTTCAGTGTTACTTTGGTGTGTTACTGCCGTTTTGATGGTTTCCGCAGGACCGAGTAAATCAAGAGAGTCTTCGATATATAACTGCAATTGATCTTCAGTGGAGCGGTTAACCATGTTCTGCAAAAGGTCCATTGAGGCGCTGCTGGTAAGAGACTCTGTTTGGCTCTCTTTGAGTGCAGCGATCTCTTCTTCAGCGGCGTTTAACTTTTCAAGTAGTCGGCCGACCTCTGCTTCAAGTTTGGCAATTAGTTGTTCCATAAAGCAAGGCTCAAATTTTATAGCGGCGTCAACGGAACGCTTGGCGTGTTAACAATGCCAAGCATTTCCTGTCGCTGCTGTTCGCTGGGCTCAACGATTTTTATTGTTGGTTTACTCGTGAGCCAAATATAAGCAGAAGTCGCGAGCAGGCACAAGATTAAAAGAGACATTAGCTTCATTGAATTAGAAGGTAAGTCCTGCGCCCACCATAACATGGCGGTCATATTTGTCGTTGCTACTATTTAGCAGTTTGACAAAGACATCCAGTCTGGAGGTATCGGATGTCGCGATGCGAAAACCTGCTTCTGGGTAGTAGACAGGGTCATCTAAGAAATCAACACCGCCACCAATGAACGACCACATAGGAATGCCTGGGAAAAGTTGGAAAGCGGGTGTTGCACTGTAGTAGCGGGCTCCCATGCTAAAAGCACTTTCGAAATCGTCACCCAAGGCAAAAGAAAAGCCAGCATAAGCGGAGATGTTTGCTGGCGTGGTGTATTCAATTTGAGTGTTCAATATCGATGTTAAACTACTGTCTTGCTCTTTGTTTATTTTTGGACGAGCCGCAGTGGACTCGAAGGAGACCAAGCTGGCAATTTGCCCTTCGGCTGCAAATGTACTCCCACAAAATAAAGCTAAAGTAGCAAATAGAATTCGTTTCATTGTTTGTTATCCAATTGACTAAGACGATTTAACATTTGAGAGAGGGAAGATTCCCAATTAGCTTGTTGCTCATTTTTTAGATTTAAATTGTTTTCTAGTTCACTTTTCTCTTCGCTAAGCTCGTAGTTCTGCATTTCTAATTCTGCAATGCGTTGGCGTAATGAGCCGATTTCTTCTACAGCTTCATTGATACGTTGTTCTAAGTGATGAAGTAATTCGTTGTTCATTGTAATGTCCTAAAATGTAAAACCGCTCTATAGTACATAAGGAGCGTAATTGTAAAAGTTACCATGCGATGACAACGTCATGTGGTTGTACGTTCAGAATTTTCGCATCAACCGACAGTTCCCCAATGGAAAAGTTAGGCTGAACTTGCGTTATAGTAACACTGATGTTGGCATTATTCAGTTGTGTTTCTGGTTTTTGGTCTTGGTCAAATATTTCATAACGACGATAGACCTTAAATTTATCTCCTGCTTTGACCCCGGACACGGATCCGGCGGCAATGTGAATTTGCTTCCCTTCTGTGCGAAAAATATTGGCCATAAATGGCTGGCAGCGTAATTTTTCGCTGGTATCAATTGCGCTCTCTCTAAGTGTTTCCTTGACCACCCTGCCATAATGAGTCGTCCAAAACTGGGCGCTACCAAAACCGACTTTAGCATGATCAGAAATATCCCAGTTGCCTATTTCACTATAACGTTTTTGAAATAGCAATGCGCCACTGAAACCATCGTAGATATAAATGTCTAAAACGAAGTCTCTTTGCTTTTCACTTTTGTCGTCTGTGCTGGCATAGGGGTCATTTGGGCGTCTCATATAAAGAGGAGCAATATCACGTATAACACCACTAACCACATACTGTGTGCCAAGTTTTTGAGCGACCCGAACCACATCAGTTAAGGTGTCATTGTTGTTTGTTAGTGAGGGGGCATTGATGCTGTCTGGATAAAGGGCGATATTCGTTGCCGCCAACGCTCTTAAAAAGCCTTGTTTGTTGATGGCGTCGGCAAAATCTTTGGGAAGTTCTCTGGAGATATTGCCTAAAGCCCCGAGGCTGGCTTGTTGTCTGTGTTCCAAAGCAAAGCCAGTGATAGCCACGGATTTTCTATAGTAATTTGTGGCGCCGTTACTACACATGTAGTCAGCTGTGACGTTGATGCGGGCGACGACCGTTAAAAAATCGCCTTTTTGGGTTTCGGAAATGATTTTTGCGTGTTGAACTCGTCCAGCACTGCGGATTTTTAAATCAGAGTTGAGCTCGCCATTGTTAAGGATATCGTTAACACTGACCCGTGAGCTGGACTGGAGGACGGCCTGTTTAATGGCTTGCTGTGTGGCCCGATAGCGTGCGTCTGTGATGTCGCCATTATAAATAATGGCTGTACCGACTGCGTCGACGGTCTGGGCAAAGGAATGTCCGACCGATGCAAGAGCAACGATCATGTAAATCAGGTAGCGAAACATCTGCATTACTGTATGGTATAAAAGTTGGTAGTAGGATGACTTTCTACGTTAACAGCACGATAACCAGGGCGAATTTGACACTTCGGATCGTTATTTATGCTGGATGGATTGCTGACACATTGACGAAAGTTCTCTTGTAATGCCATTTCAACAACGGTTTCAAACGTTCCATCTTCATGCTCACGTTGGGAGACGATTTTTGCGCCGACTAAATAGGCATCAACGTAAGAGCGTAATTCATCATGTTGCAAAACCATATTGCTTAATGAGCTGGTACCGTCAATTTTCAGACCGTACACGCGTTCAGATAGGTTTCGGTAGGCATCTAGTGTGGAACTGCGCAGCGCCATTAATTTTGCTTGGGATTTTGTGTAGCGTTTACTGGGGTTGATGGCCGCGTATCCTGTGGCATGAATGATGATCGGTTCTTGTTTTATAACACCGATCACATTCGTCGCATTTTGCACATTATTTGGGTAGTTGAGTGCCGTAGCGGTAGGGGAGCCGACTATATTGCCATTGCAAGGACCAACAGTGGTACAGGTCATCGCTGTACCTTGGCCTAAGTTTTGGCATCCCGCTAAGGTGGCCCCCAGTGCGGCCAATAAGAGTAGTCGAATCGTTGTTTTCATGGTGGCGTCCCCTAAATGGAAGTCCTAAATCTCGTTTTTTGCATGGAAAGATCGCAGCAATCGTCTCGTGTTAGCGATGTTTAACCATAGGAATAATGTATGCCTGTAGCAAAAAGTAGACCAGATCATGACTCCTTTCCTTTACTAGGGACAAAATGTAAACCATTTGTCTGTGAGACGTCCATGTTTTCCCGTGTAAATCTATTGATTTCACTCGCATGATATGGCTTTTAGTCTAGTTGGTTGTAGGGCTTTTTAGGGTAAGGACGTGTTTTTGCTTTTGGAAGGTATTATACTGTTTTTATATACAGTTTTCGGGTGAAGACATGGTTAAGCTTAGGAAGATCATTCATATCGACGCAGATTGTTTCTATGCGGCTATTGAGATGCGTGATGACCCTTCTTTGGAAAAGGTGCCATTGGCTATCGGGGGAGCGTCTCAATCTCGTGGTGTATTATGTACGGCAAATTACCATGCCCGTACCTTCGGTGTACGTTCAGCGATGCCGACCGCCATTGCCAAACGCTTGTGTCCAAATTTAATTATTTTGCCCGGAAATATGGAGAAATATCGTATTGCCTCGCGGCAAATGCATGCCATTTTCCGGCAGTATACTGACATTATTGAGCCGCTTTCTTTGGACGAAGCTTACTTGGATGTGACGGACGCTTCTTCCTATCAAGGTAGTGCAACATTGATTGCCCAAGCGATACGAGAACAAATTTTTAACGAAGTCGGTATTCGAGTCTCCGCAGGCGTTGCGACGAATAAGTTTATTGCTAAAGTGGCCAGTGATTGGAACAAACCTAATGGTTTGAAAACCGTCACACCGGAAAGTCAATTTGAGTTTGTGTCACAATTACCTGTGAAATGCATTTCGGGGATTGGTAAGGTCTCTCAAGAAAAATTGGCCGCCATTGGTGTACACCGATGTGCGGATTTACAGTCGATAGATTTCTCATTATTACAGAAAACCATCGGGAGTATGGCGTTTCGGCTACAACAATTTGCCAAGGGAGTTGATGATCGCCCTGTGCAAGTATCCCGTGAGCGCAAGAGTGTGTCTGTTGAACATACGTTTCCCCATGATTTGCCTTCACTAGAAGAGTGTTTGAGTATGCTGCCAGAGCTGCTGGCGAGTTTAGAGGCGCGTTTGGCGGGGCGGGATTTTTATCCGCTGATTAGCAAATACTATTTGAAATTAAAGTTTAATGATTTTAGGCAAACAACGGTAGAACAACCGATTCAAAGCAGCTTCTCCAATGAAGTGTTTGCTTCCTTATTGCATCAGGCTTATTCACGCCATATGCGTCCTGTTCGTTTGATTGGAGTAGGTTATCGCTTATCTGTACAACAGGCAGAACAGCTAAGCATTGCGTTTGATTAACGTGTTACCTGATCGATTTTGTGATTTTTCTGATCAAAAAATGTACGATTGTGCTCTTGCTGCTATAGTTATTAGAACGATTAATAGTTGCTAGAACGATTATCGTTATTTGAGGATAGCTGTTGGAATAGGAGCAGTTGTTGAAATGGATCAATGGAACGGGCGAGTGGATTACCTAGTCAACGACACAATGCAGTAATGAAATCAGGCCCTCACTTCTCAAATGGTAGATGTTGAGTGAAGTTAGGGGTTGTAGTAAGACAAGGTAAATTGCCTCGTATGTCATTTTTTGATGTGTAGGTGTTGTCTTATGATGAAGCATCCAAGAGGCTTCTATGATTGGAAGCATGATATGCCTGAGTCTTTAGCTGGACGTTTACGTTTTGAGGTTACCCAAACACTGAGAAGCGTGTATGCAGATGAAGCTCTTGTCAATGAAATAGATACGCTCTACCTCCCTTTTGCGAATTGGTTAAGTGGTAAAGTCTCGCTTAAACAAGGGCCTTTGGTGGTGGGTTTAGGGGGGCCGCAAGGCTGTGGGAAAACGACCTTTTGCCGCGTTATTAGCCGTATTCTTAATAAAGGGTTTGGGCTCAATAGCGTGGTGGTCAGTTTGGATGATCTCTATAGCACACGTAAAGATCGTGTGAAATACGCCAATAGCACACACTCCTTATTTTCTACTCGAGGGGTGCCTGGTACGCATGATATGCCATTGGCACAGAGCGTCTTCGCTCGTTTAAAAAATCTTAAGCAAGACGAAGTAATGCGTATGCCGGCTTTTGATAAATCCCTTGATGATAGAAAACCTGTGAATTTATGGCCCGAAGTGCAGGGGCCTGTTGATGTTGTTTTATTTGAAGGTTGGTGTGTGGGGGCGTTTTCTTTGGGAGAAGCCATTAACAAACCAATTAATCGTTTGGAGCAAGATAAGGATCCAGAGGGGATTTGGAGAAAGGCGATTAATGAGCATCTTCATGGGGATTATAAGGTACTGTTTGATGTGATTGATATTCAAATGTGGATGCAATCACCCGGTTATGATGTGGTCTATGAGTGGCGTAACAAACAAGAGCGCATGCTTGAGGATCATCTTTATGATATTCATGGGGGAGTATTGGATACTCTGGATATCAAAATCATGTCGCCGGAAGTACTTAAGGGCTTTATGCAATATTACGAACGTTTAACGCGTTATCTATTAGCTGTCATGCCTGAGCGATCGGATGTGCTGTTTTCGTTAGACCAGCATCAGAAGGTGAAACAGCTGCGTTTTCCAATAGAGCATTGAGTGTTTTCTTGGTAGGAAAACGGCCACAATTGAGTGTCATTATGATAGGCTAATACGCAACGTATTAGCCTATTTTTTTGGAGTAAATAATGGCCGAATTATTACCGAGTGTTGTGGTGGAGACGGCGCAGAATCCTGATTCTGCTGTTATTTGGTTGCATGGTTTAGGATCAGATGGCCATGATTTTGAAGCCATTGTCCCAACACTGGCACTTGATCCATCCTTAAAAGTGCGTTTTGTGTTTCCCCATGCGCCCATTCGTCCCGTGACGGTCAATGGCGGTATGGAAATGCGAGCCTGGTATGACATTTACGAAATCACTTTGGAACGTAAGGTTGATATAGACAATATTGCTGAGTCTTGCGCGCAAGTCAGTGACCTTATTGAAGCACAAATCGCACAAGGTATTGATCCTAGCCGTATTGTTGTAGCGGGATTTTCACAAGGTGGTGTGATTGCTTATCAGCTATCCCTGACGACCTCTTATTCATTGGCTGGGGTTATGGCGCTATCGACTTATTTGGCGGATAAGTCAATGGTACCAGCGGCGTCAGAGTGTGCGAATGGCAAGACGTCTTTTTTGATTCACCATGGCAAGCAAGACCCCGTCGTGCCCATCAGTCTATCGCAAGAGGCTAGTCAACTTTTAAGTGATAAGGGATATCTAGTTGACTATAAAACCTATGATATGCCCCATTCCGTTTGTCCTGAGCAAATTCAGGATATCTCCATTTGGCTGAATGCGCGTTTGGCGTAATAAAGGGTTAAATTCAACTCGCCCTTTGCTAAAAGAAAGTTTAACGCACCATATATTGAATAGATTACTAAGGAAATGAATCATGGTTTCAGAGCCATTAGAGACAGATGAATGGCTTAACTTTGCCAAAAGCATCGCCACGTACGCTGGGCAGATGATGGTCGAGGCCAGAAACAAAGCGGCGTTTTCTACAGACTACAAAGCAGATCATGAATTGGTGACATCGGCTGATTTGGCAATCGATGCGTATATTTGCCAGCAGATCACGCAAACGTTTCCGGATCATGTGATTTTATCGGAGGAGTCGTCACCTAAACTTGCCCTTGCTGAGCTTGCTAATAAGCCCGTTTGGGTTATCGACCCGATTGATGGTACGGTCAATTTTGCCCATGGTCATCGCCATGTGGCTGTGTCGATTGGCCTGTATCTTTGCGGAGAGCGAGTGCTTGGGGTGGTGAATGCGCCGTTTTTAGAGGAATGTTTCTGGGCGGTGAAAGGAAAAGGGGCTTATTTAAATGGTGAGCGCCTTTTTGTTTCCCAACAAACACAGTGTCGTAATGCTTTGGTGGCAACGGGGTTTCCCTACGATAAAAGTACACTCCCCAGTATTATCCGACGTGTCAGCGTCATTTTGACGAAGTGTCAGGATATTCGTCGAAATGGCTCCGCTGCGTTAGATTTGTGTTGGGTCGCGGCTGGGCGTTTAGAGGCGTATTTTGAAAGCCTGAAGCCTTGGGATATGGCGGCTGGGGCGTTAATCGCTCAAGAAGCTGGGGCGACAATCGGGCGCTATGAGCCAATTAGCTCCCCTTGGCCTGAGGCGATTAATGGGGAGGCGTTATTGGTGTCGGTCCCCGCTCTTTATGAGGAGCTATTGTCTTTGTTAAGTCAGGCATAATGAACTGTTTTATGGTTTTAGCCGTAAGTTGATATTTGTATGAGGTTTTTATGTCGTTGACGGCGTTTTTTAGTTTACTGGCTGTATCCGCAGTCGTGATTGTTGTGGCGTTGATTGTGATTGTCCGCCAGTTAAAAGTTGCCAAAATTCGTGAGGAGCGAATCAAAGAAGGTGAGAAGCGCGTCGTTCAAGAGCGTCAAGCTCGGATTGATAGCATTCAGATTTTGCTCAAAACCGTTGGTTCCGAAGAGTTAGGTTGGATTGAGGCAAGTATTCGTATTAAAAATTTGCTGGATCAGTTAGGGTTGGATTTATCCGATCATAAGGATATTTGTGTCATTTATGATTTGCATGAGCAAACGGAACATATTCCAACACACGAGCAATGGAGTGCCTTGCCAAAAGAAGCTCGTAAAAAGTTTCGCGTCGAAATGGATAACTATGAACAGCAACATGCCGAGCAATTGATGCGTGCTAAAAACGCCTTGTTGAGTTATTCCTTTCAATAGGGATGATTGAATGCTTGTGATTCCGGTTCAATAGTACTCGGCATTGAATGTTCTTTATTCTATTTATCAGGCATAAACGGGTTATTTAGAGATGATTGCTCAGTTGGTTTTATCCATAGCGCTATTTTTTATTTTATTAGTTGCTATTATGCTCTTTTATATGCGTTACCAATCAAAAGTTCCGTATTATCGTATGACGGAGGCAGATTGTGTTAGTTTGCTAGACAAGGCTGTACAAGGTAATTTACCTGAGCAGGATTGGGATATGTTCATTGGCATGATGATTCGTGACAATGAACAAATAGAGAATTTACGTACCAAGTGTTATGTGATTGATGACGCATTTCGTAAAGAAACCAAACTCATTGATGGTCGACAATGTGTACGTTTTCATTCTGAAGGGCTTAAGCAGTTAACCTGTTTATTGGATGAGTGGCAGCATAAAACACATTTAATCGTCTAACTTTCATGATAGAAAGAGTCTTATTGGGCATCTTGCTCAAAACATCGTCTTGGTAAAAACATCGTATTTAATAAGGTAGTGAGGGAGATATACATGAGTGAATTGGAAAAGTGGCTGGGTGAAGGTTCTGCCATATTGCCTTGGTTAACCGATATGGTGATTAATATCGTGATTGGCCTTGTCATTTTATTGGTCGGTAAGTATATAGCCTCTAAAATATCCCGTTGGTGTGAACATAGGATGCTTAAAGCCTCTGTGGATCGTGCGGTAGCTGGTTTTACATCCAGTATTCTGTACGCCTTAATGTTTGCTGGTGTGGTATTAATGGCATTAGGACAAGTTGGGGTTCAAACCACCTCGTTTATTGCCATTTTAGGTGCTGCAGGCTTAGCCGTTGGCTTGGCTTTGCAAGGGTCTTTGTCTAACTTCGCTTCTGGCGTGTTAATTATTCTTTTACGTCCTTTTCGTGCTGGCGACTTTATTGATGGTGGCGGGCAAATGGGAACCGTTGATCGTATAGAGTTATTCCATACCTATCTAAAAACGCCGGATAACCGTGTGATCATCATCCCCAATTCTTCCATTATGAACGGTTCCATTGTGAACTATTCTCGTGAAGCAACTCGTCGCCTAGATTTGGTGGTGGGTATTAGTTATGACGCCGACATTCGTCTTGCTAAAAGCATCATGGAAGACATTATTAACGCGGATGAACGCATTCTCAAAGAGCCTAAGTATTTAATAGCCGTGTCTGAATTGGCTGACAGTTCAGTCAATTTCTTTGTAAGACCTTGGGTGAATGCGGGGGACTATTGGACCGTCAGAGCGGATTTATTAGAGAAGTTTAAATACGCCTTTGATGAACAAGGTGTTGGTATTCCTTACCCTCAAATGGATGTCCATCTACACAACAAAGAAGCATAACCGCTTTGTATTATATCAACATGCTGTCAGACGTTGGTTTGATGGCATGTTTTATTAAGATTTGAGACCTTTGCACGATGTCACGAGCGACGCCAAGACACGGCAAAAACAGACGAGAAAGCGGAGTTTATCGCTATAAATGAGCATTTTGAGTTTGTTTTTAACAAAGTATTGGCAAGCGCAGTAGTCGTGCAAAAGTCTCGATTTCTAACATATTGTTGATTAACTAAGCCTACTACTATGAGTCGATATCGTCCTCCTTCCCCACCTAAATCCGCTTACATCACACACGAAGGGGCTCAAACCCTGCTTGCCGAGCTAAAATACTTATGGAAAGAAAAGCGTCCAGCGGTGACTGAGAGCGTTCGAGAAGCGGCTGCCCAGGGGGATCGTTCTGAAAATGCAGAACGGTCGAAAGAACCTCAACTAATATACTAAATGTTAAAAAAGCAATAAAAAACAGTTGACTGAAAATAGTATAGATAATATTTTTGTGTACTATTTGTGAACGGGGATTTTTTTTTGAACCTTACAAAACTGTATGTGTTTTTAGAGGCTCTTTCTGAGCAAGAATTAGATGTTCTTGATGCGTATTGGTTGCGTAATGAAGCAGGTCAATATATTCATCAAGTTACTGATATTGCTGAACTATATGGGATGAACCGTAAGGACGTAACTGCAATTTCTCAGAAGGCACCAGTTGTTGGGCTCAATGGGGCTCAAAGATTCTGTAAGCTATGCTCGTCTCCAAACTATGTAACAAATCGTAGTGCGGCATTGATACTTTCTAATACTTCAGATGACGGACTCTGCTTTGAATGCTCTCTAGAAAAAGAGAAAAAAAATATTGTAAGATCCTTGAGTAAAGTCCAACAGGATCTAGTTTCTCTCAATACTATTGATAACTTTTCATCTGCACCATATCATCTTAAAGTAATTTTTTTTGTTTATTTAGTGAATTACAGAAATATAGGTTTAAAGGCCTTGCCTCATTCTAATTTAAAAATGACCGGCTACTCAAATTTAGACCAAAATTTATTTGAAAATCTGGTGTTCGAAGGGCTGTTTTTTGATATTGATAGTGAATTTATACAAGATTCAGTTGAAGATGTTGCTCATTTATTAAAAAACATTACAAATTATTTTAAAGGTGAAGAATATAATCATCTAAGAGAGTTAAAAAGAGTTTTTAAGGAATCTAAATTTTTAAGCAAATATATTATAAGTGTTGAATGTCTAAAAGAAGATATGGTAAAAATGAGGAGGGGTATTAAAGATGCATATACCGGAGCAATCCGGACACCCATTCCGATATAACTCGGACACCCATTCCGTTTTTATCCGGACACCTATTACGCTCTAAACCGGACACTTTTTGGCTTTCCCCGGAATCCCTGTCCGGATTAGCGTAAACCCTGTCCGGATTCACCGGAATCCCTTCGTTTTCTCTTTTAAATCAATCGCTCACTACACTTGGTTACACCTAATACGTTGCCAGGAAGTGATCATGACCAGAAAGAGAACCTCAATGACCAATATTAAAGAGATTTTGCGTCTCAAACATGAGTGCCATTTATCCACGCGGCAGATTGCTTCTTGTTTGAATGTCGGCCGCTCTACCGTGTCCGATGTCCTGACTCGTTTCAAACAAAGTGACTATTATTGGCCCCTTGCCAGTGACGTTTCCGATACCGATCTGTCTAAAGCGCTGTATCAAGAAAAACCGGCTAATCGCCTGAAAGTGATGCCGGACTTTGCGTACTTTTTTATCGAACTCAAGCGCAAAGGGGCGACGAAGCAATTGTTGTGGGAAGAATATGTTGCCGAGCACCAAGAGCGCACTTATGGCTACAGCCAGTTCTGCGAGTACTTCCGTCGTTGGCTCGCCACACAAAAACGCAGTATGCGTCAACTCCATACCGCAGGTGACAAGTTATTCATTGATTATTGCGGACCGACTATCCCGATCGTCAATCCGGAAACGGGCGACGTTCGCCACTCACAAGTGTTTGTCGCCACACTGGGAGCGTCTAACTACACCTACGTTGAAGCCAGCGAAAGTCAAAAGCTGGAGCATTGGCTACAGTGTCACGCCAATGCGTTTGAACACTTCGGTGGCGTTCCCGCTTTATTGGTGCCAGACAACTTAAAAGCTGCCGTGACAAAAACAGATCGTTATGAGCCGAAACTCAACGACAGTTATCGTCAGTTAGCGCATCACTATCAAACCGCCATTATGCCGGCTCGTCCCTATAAACCCAAAGACAAAGCCAAGGCCGAAAATGCGGTTCTGATTGTCGAACGCTGGATCATGATGCGCCTTCGTCATCGCACCTTCCATACCCTAAGAGAGCTGAATAATGCGGTTCGAGAGCTGATGAACGCTCTGAACCAACGGCCGATGCAAAAGATTGGCGTGAGTCGCCAAGCCCTTTTTGACACCCTCGATAAACCCGCGTTGAAACCGTTACCGATGCAGAAGTATGTCTACACAGAACATAAACGCGCCAAAGTGGGACCGGATTACCACATTGAGTACGCAAAGCATTATTACTCGGTACCGCATCAGCTTGTGGGTCAATATGTGACGCTGGAAGCGACGTCGCAGATCATACAAATCTTCCATCAAGGTCAGCCCGTCTCGTCTCACCCAATCAGCCGAAAAGACTATGGTCTGAGCACCCACATGGAACATATGCCGAGCCATCATCAACATCAAAAATGGTCACCAGAACGCTTAATCGGATGGAGCAAGCAGATTGGTGTCGCCACCGAAAACGTCATCAAACAACAGATCCTGTCCAAAGCCCATCCAGCCCAAGCCACTCGTCGCTGTCTTGGCATACTGAGTCTCGCGCGCAAACATGGGGATGTCCGCCTAGAGCAAGCCTGTCAGGATGCCTTACTGGTCAACAAACCTTCTCTGCGCTTTATCCGAAATCTGCTCGATCATCATCGGGAAGGCACACTGTCTCTTCCTTCTGACTCGACACCCGACACCCCGCACAGCAATGTTCGCGGGCCACACTGCTACCACTAGGAGAACAACATGAATCACCTGACTGAACAACTCAAAATGCTGCGACTGAGTCATGCCGTTACCGCGTTAGAACAACAACGAGAACAGTTAACCACCTATGGAGAACTGGACTTCGAGCAACGTCTCACACTGCTCCTTGACAGTGAGCTGCTAGGCAGAAATCATGGCAAAATCGAACGGCTCAAACGACAAGCAAAACTGCGCGTAGAAGCCAGCGCCAGCCAACTACTCTACAAAGAAGGGCGTGGACTAAAGCGCATCCAACTAGGAGAACTGTTGACAGGAGGTTACCTGCAAAAGCATCAAAATATCCTCATCACAGGCCCAACGGGCGCGGGCAAAACCTATGTTGCCTGCGCCCTTGCCTCACAGGCGTGCGAGCAACTTTATAGCGTTCGCTATCTGCGCCTGAGTCGACTGCTGGATGACCTCAGCCTTGGCCGCTTAGACGGCACCTATCAAAAACAACTTGCCGCCCTCGCCAAAAAGCAGCTGCTGATACTCGATGACTGGGGGATGGAAAAACTCAGTGCCGATCATGCAGGCCATTTATTAGAGCTTTTAGAAGATCGTTACCAAACCAGCAGCACGATCATGATCAGTCAACTGCCAGTGAAAGAGTGGTACAACATGATAGGCAATGCCACGGTTGCGGACGCTTTACTGGACCGTTTAATCCACAACAGTCACCGCATAGAACTAGGAGGAGAATCGATGAGAAAACTGGCGCAATCCGGACACATGGAGTAAAACTAGAGACTGAGAAAATGAAGAGAAAAAGGTGTCCGGATTAAAACGGTACCGGTGTCCGGAATCAGCGGAATATGCAAAAGATAAACCATTAACTTTAAAGGATATAGAAAGTCTCAAGGTATTTATTCTAAGTATTCTCTCTGAACGGTGTATGGATTTGTTTTATATCGATACTAAAGAAAAGAGGATTCCTTTTGAGGAGACTCACTCTTTAAGGATGTATATTGAGGATAAACTATGTGATTACTCCTTAGCGCAAATTTATTCAGTGTTATCTTTTAGCTCTAAACAAACTGCATATCATTTATATTCAAAGGATATTTCTGAAATTGTCAAACCATACGTTTTGGCTAAAATTTTTCGTGATAGCTTTGAAAAATTTGAAAAAAATGAGACAGGAATCTATATTTCAAATAAAGATACCTCTCACTTTTATTCTGCATTTGAAGAGTTTTCTTGTACTTATATTTTAAAAGGAAATATATCTAATTTTAATAAGCTTAGTGTTAATGAAATAATTAAGGAATGGGTCAATATTAATGATCCGAAAATGAAGTATAAGCACTCTAAGTAAAAATTGATGATTATTATTGATTTATAAATTATTAATGCATTTTTTAATCGCTGGTATTGTTCCCACAAGAAAAATTCTATTTCCATTGATGTCAACGTAGCCTCCAAAGTCGTCCTCAGAAAAAGAAAGTTTTCTTTTGAATTGCTCACTTAATAAAAATTCTAATGCCCTTCTTTCTATAGGCGTAAGTTTCTCGATTTCATTTTTTTGTTTATAATCTTTTATTTCCACTAAGTAATTTGGAGGTATTATTTCATTTAGTTCTGATTTTAATTTTTTATTTTCATGGATCAATTGTTTAACTAGTATTTTTGTGGTTGAATCTTGAATTCTATCAACCCAATCATTATCTCTTTGCGAAAGCCTTTTAGGGTTTTTCTTTTCTGACTCTGATTTAAAATATGAAATTAGGGCCTGATATTTTTCTCCAGATTTATTTCGAATAGATTGTGCTTTCGGTACTCCTTTCCCTTCGCCTAACCTTGCAATTGTAGTGTATGAAAAATCAACTTCACCTTTCTCTAGTTGAGAGAGACAAATGACATACAAGGCGTCGAGTGAAGATTGTGTTCTCTTACTGCTGCCAGATTTTAACTTTTGAAGTAGTTCTTTCGTATTCAAGACGGATTCCTAATAGCCGAGCCTTTGGGTGGCGTTCTCAATAGATGATTTTATGGCAACCTGAATTTCTGACGGCTCTATTTTTTCTTCTGCCCCAAGGTCTATTAGAGTAACTCGACCAGTCACAAGCTCATTAACTCGTTTCCAGCTACCAAGACGAGTTTTCAGTAAATTACATATTTCATTACCAACATTAAATTGCTGTTCTTCTGTTAGCATAAAAAGAGTGGGAGCGATATTGTTCATAGAGGCCATGCGATCAAGTAATTGCGATCTTGGATAAATTGCTCTCTTTGCGTTAGCTGAAGTATAGATTGTAGCATTTTCACAAATTTCTTGTAGCTGCTCAAAGTGACTAGTTTCTTCTATTTCGAGTAACATGTTTGCATCTTGTGCTTTTAGAAGCGTTGGAGTCGACTTGTCGGTATTACTAGATTCATCTGCTGCTATTAAGCATTTATTTACTAGTGTGTAAGAGGCTTGTAAGTCACACAGCAAGACATCTAACTTTTTGGCGGCGCTCTCATACTCTGATTCTTTTTGTCTTAGCGTAATCTCGAGACTATGCCTATTTGGGGCATTGAAATCATCTCCTCGCGCGTTTGCCATGAACTCTTTTTCGTCTAAAATATTTAATTCTGATTCTATTGAGTCAATGCTATTTTGTATTTTGTTGCAGATTTCCGACTGACAGTTAGATTCAAGTAGTATTCTCATTCGTGATTGATAGCAATCCTCCAATAAAAGCTGGGCCAGTAATAAAGTGGCGACAACGTAAGCAATTTTGGCTACCCAGATATCCTTGTGGAACAGGAGATCTGATTTGACTGTTGTTTATTTCCTCTCCTCCATCAAAGCATTGGGAAGCTGCGTAAGGGCAAATGCCATAATCACGAAATATATAGTTTCCCGCTGGAATGGTGTTAGTGAGAGATTTCAGTAAATCATCATTGTTTGATATAAGAGTATTTTTAACTGACTCAATTTGATTGTGCTCAATTACTTTCTGGGTTTCTATAGCCTGTTTTTGTAGAGCATTTTTTTCAGCCGCTTCTAGTTTCTTACGAATTTCTACATTTGAAATCTTTACGTAATAAATCGACATTACTACAGAGCTGTGTCCTACAATTTTCATGACTACTTCAATAGGCATTCCCATGTCCATAATGTAGGCGGTTATCAGGCTTACTCGCATGGAATGAGGTGTGTATATTGATTTATAATGACTTAGGTTAGATTTAATTGTTTTAAATTCAGCTAGTTTTAAATTTGTTGGTTGGATGTTGTGTAATGTAGCAGCTAAGCGTGTGGTCAGTGCAGATGACGGATTCTTTGGTTCTACGTCACCAAATGCTCGGAAAAGAAAACAGTTCACCCCTTTAGCTTTTCGTTGGGTCTCATTTAGGTTGGTTCTGGTTAGAGTAAGCCATGGAGTAGGTTTGCTTATAGAATTGTATTTCTGTTGCCACTTTCTCAATTTGACTAGCCAGTAGGCTAAATCATCAGGCATATATGGAATTGAGTATTCTCTGTTTTTTTCACTAGTTTTGTTCGTTGTAACAAACATGCCAATGTTATCATTACCATAGTCTTTAATAAAAGATTGAGCTTTTGTTGTATTCGCTAAGTGACTATAGTTGTGTTTCCAAATGACTTTTCCAGATTTATCTAAATCTGCAATTTTTGCATCGCCTTCCCCTGAGTCATTATAGGCAATTTGTCTTCCTCGAAGTGGTACTCTTAATAATGCGTATAAATGAATCCAATCAGTGGGGCACCATAGGAAGTACTTTCCATTTAATACTTTATATACACAGTCAGGATCCATTTTGTCGATGATATTTTTATCGACATTTATCCAATCAGCTTCAAATATTTGAATGTGTTTAAGCTCTCTAAGATTCTTTTTCCCTTCTGGGAAAATCCATTTGCTGGCATTTTTAACAAAATGATATGGCAAACATGCTTTAGTCGATTCGGAGCGGTGTGGGGCTGTTACGCTTCTATCTGTTAAAAATAGAGTTAGTGGGTTTCTTGCACCGGTAATGCGTAGAATTTCTCCCGTATCTTCATCTTCAATGGTCAGATAATTATCAAGAACATAATCTAGAAACTCGTTTGCATTTTTAATTATATTGCCTTTGGTGTTATCACTAAAATTTCCGATCTCACTATGTAAAGGCTTTAAAAGCGGCTTCTCAAGCATCATAAAACTTTGTGGGGAGTCGGCTATGTTATATTTCTCAATATATAACCGAACAAATCGGCAGAGAGAGGTTACTTTACTTTCTCCTCCTCTTGCAGTCCTCATAAATTCTTCTATGAGTTTACGCCACTCCTTATAGTCTGGGCTTATATATTGAGTTCTGAAAGGTCGTTCTTTTCCTAAAAATGTATACCAGTCAACCCATTGGTTAGGGTAAGCAGTTTGTGGGTCCAAAGGAAATGTTGGATCTTTTTGTTCTTTCACAAATTTTTTATATGCTGCTTGGCTCTTAATCTTAAGCGGTTTTATAAGCTTTTTTAGTGACTCATAGTCAATAAAGTCAGGTATATCAAAGAAGTCATAAAAGCTGACCCAGTCCCTAGCAAAAGTTCTTTCTGGATGTGCTGGGAATCCAATGTGCTTAGAATATTCCTTTTTATACTCCGCAGAGTTGCTGATACCTAGCTCTTTACATTTTTCTTTGAGCTGCATGAGGGTGTATGAATAAAAACTGGCAACTTGCATTATATCCTCTGAAACTAATCCGGCGCTTTTTCAATGATGATTTTTAATATTGTCTATTCATCAGTATCTGTTAGCTTTTCTAGCTGCTTAACGATCTCTTCTTAGATGTCGTTATCATAAAAGAAGCAACTTAGTGGCACATCTAATCCCTTAGCTATGTTGCATACTAACAATCCCATTATTAAACACAAAGAGGGTTTGCTCAATCTTGTAGAAAAAATGGGTAGCGTCTCAAAAACTTGCAGGATCATGGGCGTATCACGAGACACGTATTATCGTCATCAATAGCTGGCTCAAAATGGTAATCTTGATGGGTTAATCAACCGTTCTAGACGACCCCCAATCTGAAAGATAGAGTGAATGACACAATGGACCCCCCTGTGTCAGGATAGTTGTCGCCTCAATGGTTTTTATTAGGTGACGTTTCGCAAGAGACTCTACGAGAGTCGAGGAACTCTGCAAAAGATCTAGACTATTACAATAATGACCGAATTCATCAGGTAAAAATGTGTTGAGGAAGAACGTCATTAGACATATTACTTGATGGAAAAGCTATCTGGGCAGAGAAGAATCTAACTCGGATCTAAACTGACAGACTCTAATTCAAAATGAGATAACTGTCAGGTTATGTCTGAGCTAGTACAAGTGATGCATTTATCGTTAATGAACAGCTACAGCATGCATGGGATTGTTTCAGCCTCCAGACGGTTGTGAATCAACAAAGTTTCATTATTGCTAATTTGATCTGCTAGTTCCATTTCTTAGAGTGATAAAATAGTTGTCCGATAGGAATCCTTACAGAAAGCCATTCTAATAGAATGTGACGCTTCTGAAGCTATGTCGTGGAGTCTATCAAATGAATTAGTATGGCTGGTTGATATAGTTTTCATAGCAGTAAAGTCGTTTTTTTCTGAGCTTTGAGTGGATGCATTTGAGTCAGCTGTTTTTATTAGAGTCTGCTCTTCAATGACTTTTATTCTCATCGAATCTTCTGGTAGATCCTGGTTAATTCGTTCTGAATATTCAATTAGCTTTGGTTCAGCAAATGCTATCATGGAACAGGGTTCGTCTGTTTTTTGGTTTATTCGTAGAATTCGTCCAAGTACTTGGCGAAAGTAAAGTTCTGTTCTAACATTGCTTAGATAAGCGCAGACCTGTAAGCGTGGAATGTCCGTACCTTCACTTACCATTCCGATAGATACAATCCAGTCAACCTCTGAGCTTTGAAACTCTCTGATGTTTTCGTGGGCATCAACTTGGTCATAACTAACTACGATAGCACTCTCATTAAAATTATGGATAATAAACTGAGATATCCGACGCGCTTGATCAATTGATGAGGCAACAACTAACCCTGCGGCACGAAGGTGTTTTTCTCTAATTCTAATCAGCTCCTCATGGGCATAAATCATGAGCTGACTTAGTGAGTCTTGATGAGTGAGCAGTTCGTTATATTTTAGCTTCTCAGCCTCAATTGCCTGGCGAATACTACTAAATTTATGAGTTTCAGAATTCTCTTGAACATCAATAGAGCTATTATCGAGCAATATTAAACTAGGTCTCCTGCAAACCTTATCTCTAACCGCGTCGCCGAGCCCATAGACAAAGTCTGTATCAAGCTCTTGAGGCTCCCCAGAATAGCTCTGAAGCGCTATTTTTGTGCTGTCTGATCGCCAAGGAGTACCGCTCAAAGTTAGCGTTAAGGGATTGCCCTCTGATATTAAAGAAACTAGCAGCTGCCCCCATTGATTAGATGTGCTACTTACACCTGAAGCACAATGATGGATTTCATCAGAGATTATTAAAACTTTGTAGTTCTTAATAACATGTGCGAGTTCTTGGTAAGAATATTGGATACCTTGATAAGTAATAACCAAGCCTTTTGCGCCTATTTTGCCATCAAAACGATCATTTAATATATTGCTGAAGGTTTCTTGAATGCTGTTCTGTACACTGACTGAGGGGGCAAAGCAAAGAACGAAATCAATGTGGTCAGCATCTAATAAGCTTTTTGCCAACGATGCAGAGAATCTTGTTTTACCGGCACCTGGTGCAGCAACACACATAAAATTTTGCTGTCCAGTTTGATAGATTTCTAGTGCTTTGGATAAACAGTTCTTTTGCCAAGTTCGTAATGAGAGATTTTGCATTTTCTTCATGAGAGCGCATGTAATATGGTTTGAGTGCTGGTTAGTAAGCCGTTTAGTGTTATCGCTCGCTTTTTCGCTTCACTTTTTTTAGATATCAACAAATCAAGTTGAGTGGGCAATATAGATTTCATCTCTTCATAGCCTTGGGCTTCCGCAATGCATAGTTCAAGTTCATACTCAAGTTCAGCTTTACGCTTATAGAGTATATCTTTCTCGCTCTTAACAACGGAAATGGGTATAGTTTTTTGCTTATCAGCTTCCTCTTTGTTTTTAGCCTGGGCGTAATAAGTGCTCTTACCACTCTTTGAGGCAACGACTAAGACGCCAGATTTAACTAAACGATGAATTTTTAGATAAATAGCGTGTCGCGCTCTTTTCATTTCTATCGGGTTGTTCTCACCGTATTTTTCAACATAGTGTTTGAGTACGTCATTTATAGTGGTTTTGTCTTGATCCGTTGTTTGGAAGTACTCCTCCACAACGCGAGAGATGGGCTTAGATTTCAAAATAACTATCTCAATTTGCAAAAATACGGATTATAGTCCGTGGAGATATAGTCCGCAATTAGCGATTGTATTTCATTTTTAAGATACTAAAATGAGAAACATAGCAAAAGAGGTTGGAGAGCTAATTCGGAATCAGCGTAAAGCTAGAGGAATTTCTCAAGAAGTGCTAGCAGCGAAGTCCAAAATTGACCGCAGCTACATGGGGCGTATAGAAAGAGGGGAAGTTAACGTCACTCTAAAAGCACTTTGGGATATTGCTGAAGCCATGGATATCTCTACAAAACGGTTAATCCCTGATTGATATTGGCTAGTAGTTTGTTCTTTTTGATGTGTTACAACGACAAGCCTTTGCTGTAACAGTTCTATATGCCCATGTAAGGTGAGTATGCGCCGTCGACGTTGAAAACGTGTTGAACGCGCTGAAAAGAACTCCTTTAGCCAATGTGCCTCATTGCCAGCAACCCTGTACAAAAACATCGCTCTTAAGAGCTTCATCACCTCCCAGACACCCAATCTGGGGGCATGATTCTCCTGCTGCATATACCGGAGCAATCCGGACACCCATTCCGATATAACTCGGACACCCATTCCGTTTTTATCCGGACACCTATTACGCTCTAAACCGGACACTTTTTGGCTTTCCCCGGAATCCCTGTCCGGATTAGCGTAAACCCTGTCCGGATTCACCGGAATCCCTTCGTTTTCTCTTTTAAATCAATCGCTCACTACACTTGGTTACACCTAATACGTTGCCAGGAAGTGATCATGACCAGAAAGAGAACCTCAATGACCAATATTAAAGAGATTTTGCGTCTCAAACATGAGTGCCATTTATCCACGCGGCAGATTGCTTCTTGTTTGAATGTCGGCCGCTCTACCGTGTCCGATGTCCTGACTCGTTTCAAACAAAGTGACTATTATTGGCCCCTTGCCAGTGACGTTTCCGATACCGATCTGTCTAAAGCGCTGTATCAAGAAAAACCGGCTAATCGCCTGAAAGTGATGCCGGACTTTGCGTACTTTTTTATCGAACTCAAGCGCAAAGGGGCGACGAAGCAATTGTTGTGGGAAGAATATGTTGCCGAGCACCAAGAGCGCACTTATGGCTACAGCCAGTTCTGCGAGTACTTCCGTCGTTGGCTCGCCACACAAAAACGCAGTATGCGTCAACTCCATACCGCAGGTGACAAGTTATTCATTGATTATTGCGGACCGACTATCCCGATCGTCAATCCGGAAACGGGCGACGTTCGCCACTCACAAGTGTTTGTCGCCACACTGGGAGCGTCTAACTACACCTACGTTGAAGCCAGCGAAAGTCAAAAGCTGGAGCATTGGCTACAGTGTCACGCCAATGCGTTTGAACACTTCGGTGGCGTTCCCGCTTTATTGGTGCCAGACAACTTAAAAGCTGCCGTGACAAAAACAGATCGTTATGAGCCGAAACTCAACGACAGTTATCGTCAGTTAGCGCATCACTATCAAACCGCCATTATGCCGGCTCGTCCCTATAAACCCAAAGACAAAGCCAAGGCCGAAAATGCGGTTCTGATTGTCGAACGCTGGATCATGATGCGCCTTCGTCATCGCACCTTCCATACCCTAAGAGAGCTGAATAATGCGGTTCGAGAGCTGATGAACGCTCTGAACCAACGGCCGATGCAAAAGATTGGCGTGAGTCGCCAAGCCCTTTTTGACACCCTCGATAAACCCGCGTTGAAACCGTTACCGATGCAGAAGTATGTCTACACAGAACATAAACGCGCCAAAGTGGGACCGGATTACCACATTGAGTACGCAAAGCATTATTACTCGGTACCGCATCAGCTTGTGGGTCAATATGTGACGCTGGAAGCGACGTCGCAGATCATACAAATCTTCCATCAAGGTCAGCCCGTCTCGTCTCACCCAATCAGCCGAAAAGACTATGGTCTGAGCACCCACATGGAACATATGCCGAGCCATCATCAACATCAAAAATGGTCACCAGAACGCTTAATCGGATGGAGCAAGCAGATTGGTGTCGCCACCGAAAACGTCATCAAACAACAGATCCTGTCCAAAGCCCATCCAGCCCAAGCCACTCGTCGCTGTCTTGGCATACTGAGTCTCGCGCGCAAACATGGGGATGTCCGCCTAGAGCAAGCCTGTCAGGATGCCTTACTGGTCAACAAACCTTCTCTGCGCTTTATCCGAAATCTGCTCGATCATCATCGGGAAGGCACACTGTCTCTTCCTTCTGACTCGACACCCGACACCCCGCACAGCAATGTTCGCGGGCCACACTGCTACCACTAGGAGAACAACATGAATCACCTGACTGAACAACTCAAAATGCTGCGACTGAGTCATGCCGTTACCGCGTTAGAACAACAACGAGAACAGTTAACCACCTATGGAGAACTGGACTTCGAGCAACGTCTCACACTGCTCCTTGACAGTGAGCTGCTAGGCAGAAATCATGGCAAAATCGAACGGCTCAAACGACAAGCAAAACTGCGCGTAGAAGCCAGCGCCAGCCAACTACTCTACAAAGAAGGGCGTGGACTAAAGCGCATCCAACTAGGAGAACTGTTGACAGGAGGTTACCTGCAAAAGCATCAAAATATCCTCATCACAGGCCCAACGGGCGCGGGCAAAACCTATGTTGCCTGCGCCCTTGCCTCACAGGCGTGCGAGCAACTTTATAGCGTTCGCTATCTGCGCCTGAGTCGACTGCTGGATGACCTCAGCCTTGGCCGCTTAGACGGCACCTATCAAAAACAACTTGCCGCCCTCGCCAAAAAGCAGCTGCTGATACTCGATGACTGGGGGATGGAAAAACTCAGTGCCGATCATGCAGGCCATTTATTAGAGCTTTTAGAAGATCGTTACCAAACCAGCAGCACGATCATGATCAGTCAACTGCCAGTGAAAGAGTGGTACAACATGATAGGCAATGCCACGGTTGCGGACGCTTTACTGGACCGTTTAATCCACAACAGTCACCGCATAGAACTAGGAGGAGAATCGATGAGAAAACTGGCGCAATCCGGACACATGGAGTAAAACTAGAGACTGAGAAAATGAAGAGAAAAAGGTGTCCGGATTAAAACGGTACCGGTGTCCGGAATCAGCGGAATATGCACCTGCCTTCATTAGCAAACAAGCCACAGGGTGACGCTTCTTATTCATGACACAATTGCTCCATACCACGCGAGAAGGCGAAAACACTTTTGCCGAATGGAAACATTTTTCGCTCTCGCAACTGGAATGGTTCACTCCGCCCTAGAGCGCCAAAACTGCACCGAGTGGACTTCCCAAAGCTTCTTTCTAGTTGCCAGAACCTTATTTTCTGTGTCTCAAGAATTTATATCTTACCCTTGCAAGGTTAGCCATATAGCTAACTTTGATTCTATCAAGTATAAAGTTAGCTATATGGCTAACATTATCCTCATCATATATGCAAATTACTATGTTGTTTCCTGAATTTAAGTCCGAAATGACGTACCTTTTATGATTTTGTCTACAAAGGTAAAAAGCGCCAGCGCACCAAGCTTGCTAAATGGCCAGCGGTGACCGCGAAAACCTTGGAACCACAGACAAGAATGATAAGCGATATTAGTCCAGTGAAATTGATTTTGAACCAATGGAAGGTGACTTGCTTAAACAGGTCAGTGATCTCGGCTATCCTTTGTCTTCTCTGGTATTATCAGCGTTGTCCATAAACGGAGCAGGGGGCAAGTCATACAGATTCTTATGTCTTCCCAGGAACAAATTTAATTCATCAAACAGCATAAATACTTGGAGCAACCGAATGCGAGCGAAGCTTATTACCCGCGAAGGTCATCAAAAACTCAAAGACGAAGTTGATTTTTTGTGGCGTAAAGAGCGACCTAAAATAACTGAGATAGTGACTTGGGCAGCTGGGCTTGGCGATAGGTCTGAGAATGCTGATTATCAATACAATAAGCGTCGTTTACGTGAAATTGATAGAAGAGTTCGCTTCCTTCGAAAAGTCCTAGAAGATATTCAGATAGTTGATTACCACCCTCAGCAAGATGGGAAAGTCTTTTTTGGGGCATGGGTTACGTTAGAAGACGATGATGAAAAGACATTGCGCTTTCGGATTGTGGGAGGTGAAGAAATCTACGGCCGCGATGATTACATATCGATAGATTCCCCAATGGCGAAAGCGTGTTTAGGCAAGAAAATAGGTGATGAGCTTATTGTTCGAGCTCCATCGGGAGATAAAACTTGGTATGTACTAGATATTTGCTATGAAAAAGAGACGAGCAACTGATATTTCGATAAGAATTATTCTGTAAGTAGAGTTTGGTAAGACCTTAGTCAACCCCGCTCCAAACTGTGCTATTTTCAGTCTTCGTAGAGCATAAGGAAAGACCATTTTATCTCGATTTCTCTCCTTTTTGATGCTCACTGATAACTTTGAATCCTCATCTGGCTAAAGCGCCTCGTGAATTTATCGACTACGTTATATTGCATGAGCTTTGTTATATTTCTGAGCACAACTACAGTGAGCTCTTTTATCGGCTTAAGGTGGTATGAAGTGAGTGTTTATTCATCTATCCCTAGGCCTCGTATTCTAGCTGATAATACCTGGAGTGAGTGCAAACTTTTAGTTATATGTGAGCTTTTCCACTGGAAAGACCTAAAAATAGCATGACGCTTCTTTCCTGAAACTCCATTATTCAGGGACGATAAATTACTATGCCACTACAATCCGATGGAAAATTATATCCATTTAGTTTTTTTTCTTTAAATAAAGAGTGATACTGTATGCATAGGTTAGCGCGAAAACACTAATGATTAAGAGAAATGCAAGACAATTTAAGCCCTCTTAGGTTTGAATCTATTTAAGAGTTATCTATTTTTGTTTTCGGTCTCTTCTATCTGTGTTTTATGTGATTTTTTTTCAGTATTATTAGACGACGCAGGCATGTGGTTGCTCTCAGGATTAGGTTGTTTTTCCTGCCAAAGCTCTTTTTGTGGCTTCAGATTTGTAGGAAGAGGTTCTGTTTTTTTATTTACTTCTGATTGTGGTTGTACTTCTAAGGCAGCATCATGATTCAATATGCTAGGAATATTCCAGGAAAATATTGATAGTGCTATTGAAGAAAATATTACCAATAGCATAGCTTTTAGATACAGACGTTTATATGGGGCAGTTCTGGAATCAATAAGATCGCTTACATCTCTGTGAGAAATATGATTTCGAGTGGTATCCTTCCAATGAGACAAGTCATCCAGCGCTAGAGTCAGTGTTAGCCTTTCAAAAAATATACGGATCAATGGGCTGATGAGTAAATAGCCTGCTAATATCTTAAATAACCAGTGAACATTTTCAGAATCAAGTAATTCTTCTTTTCCTATTAAGCGTGAAAAAAGCATAATTGCTAGGAAAAAAATTGCTGATAAAGCATCTTTAAACAACCCTGATACCAAATCATTGGTTGATTTCGAATACCCATCAGTAGCTGACTTAATATCTTTTTGAAAATCAGATAGCTCCTTTGCATGAGCTTCTTTTCTATCTTTTATAACGAATTCATATTTATCTTTAGCTTGATCAAGGGCATTCGCTAAGTGAGCATAAATACTTGGAATTAAAGATGTGTTATCACCTAAATCTAAACTCACCCTATCCATAACTAAGAGCAGTCGAACTTGAATTCGCTCTTCATAAACCCAAGAAACAATAGATTCTAATATTGCTAGTTGTGATAAATCACAGCAATGATTTTCATCCACCAGTTTCATATTTAAACGCTTTATGCCCGATATGACGATGTAATTTGACCCTAAGAATTCTTTTGATAAAGCGACACCAAGTAGTTGCTCGTAGGCATTATAAAAAGGTTGTGTTAAAGCACATACTTCAATGTCATAGGGTAGTCGGTAATTTAGTGGCTCACAAATTGTTTCTGCTTGCCCAACAAAATGTGTTTGAGCCTTGATATCCGTGCTACTTGGAATCGCAATACTGTCGCTATTTTTAAATATTGATGGAGGCTGTTGTCTACACAAAGATATAATAGACAAACGCTCTCCTTGAACTTGGAGATCTCCAAATCCAAGCCAGATTACAGTCGATCCAGAATTGTTGAGGCAGCCGTCTTTACTAAACATTTCTGATGTTAGTTTTTGCAGCCAATTTAGATAAAAGTCCACTGAGAAGAACAGTATTTGTTGGATGTGGTCCTGAATATCTGCCTCGACCTCACTTTCAAGGATGTCTTGTTTTCTTATTATCGCTCTACATATTGCGTTATCTGGAATTTTTTCGAACTCACTCCAATCATCCTGTAACTCACCTTCCCAACGCAATTTTAAAGGGGAAAGCTGGCTCACCTCCACGTTTTCTAGCGCTCGGATTTGTGATGGATTGAATGTAAACTCGATTCTATCATCGAGTTCAGACATCTTAGTATGTTCTGCGAGGATATTTAACGTTTTAAGCATACTTAGGTCATTTCAAATTGAGTTGTACGAATTGTTATAATTTTCTCACCATTTTCTTCAGAGATATTGATGTTATTTTCAACCAACTCTCCTTTAAAAAATATGGTTACATCTTCGCCTGTAACTAATTTACTCTTGCGGTTTGAGCCTGGAATTGAATTTGGACGGGACTCGAAAACTTGCCCAGCTATTTCCTTTTCAGTAAGCATATTAAGTAGCGAAGCTTTACACTCAGTCTGTAACTGTTGATATCGCTCTTTATCTTGTTGTTTCTCGTCAGAAAGATCATCTTCCATCAACTCTGAGGGAATAAATGTTCCCAGCACATGATCAATATAGCTGTCTGTAGCGAATTGCTCATGTGAGTCAAAGTATGAAATAGATCGGGCCTTAATATCGGTGTGCTTAATGTGAGATGGCAACCTACCGGCAATCTCTTTTGACCAGTCAGTTGTACTAGCAACTGCCTTCTTTGTTAATGAAGAAGGGTTATCTCTTACAATTACTTGCAAAAAGCTTCTAAAATAGTCTGATATTGCTTCATTCGTATCTTTATCTTTTCCATTTTTACCGCGCTGTAGAGCGATAACATCCCAAGCGAACTCAGTTCCTGGATCTATAATGGCCCACTTTTGTAGCGCTCTCGGCGTATCTGCCAATGAATCAAGGATTCTTGTTAGCGAAACGATTTGTCTTCCATCTACGTTATTTCTTCTTTGCTGGTAAACGGTTGTAAAGTCAATTTTGAGGAAAGAAAGTAACTTATGGCGCTCATCGCCAACTAGTACAGAGACGACTGCAATTATGAAAACTCCGTCATTCATTGTTCGATTATGAGCTGTAGAAAATCGCAGCGCTAGCATTCGTGATTTAAGAACTAACAATGTCGCATCATTCAAAATTTCGACACAATCGATTCGGCAATTATTATACTCTGGATTTGAAAATAAAAACTGGGTTCCCTCACAGGATAGCCTGATTTGCCTTTCAAAGAACTCTTTTTGCTCTTGTTCTAAAGATACTTCATCGTTAAAAGATGGTTCATCTGAACCATGACGAATGACATGATATATGAAATTTTCAATTTGAAGTGATTCAATAACACTCGGTGTTAAGACTGTCATACAGCTCCCTGCTTAATTTTTATTATTAAAATCAAAGATATTGGACTTTATTATAAGTTAATACATCTGTTATATGAATATTGTATTTGCCCTTACAAGTTTAAACCGCCCTTAAGTTGCTATAGCCAAGATTAGAAGTTTATAACGGGTCAAACAAAAAAGGTAACTATGTTCACTCAAAACGGGCATATCTTTTCTGTCATTGGCTATGGTGGGGACTGTCAAATTTGGTCCAACTCAAACTTACAAAACTGTCAGATCAAGTCGAGACTAATACATATGAAGAGATTATTCGTTCATCTCTTGTTTTTCTATGAGTTGCCAGATAGGTTCATCGTTTTCCCACCAAACAAGAGTTATAAAACTATCACCGTGATAGTGGAAGGCGTTTTCATGGACTACACCCAAGCCAGTGACGTCAAGCTTACACCACACTTCTCCATCTGTTAACCCATATCCTGATTCTTTGCCTCTATGTATCAGTTCATAGACTCGTGAATGTTTGGGTGCAAGTTGGGGAGGTAAAAATTCATATGGTAGATATTTATTTGCTTTGAATAATCGACGTTTTCCTTTCGAGTCATACATAGCAAAAAATCCCATGTGTTGTTGGCTGCTGATTACGCGCCTAAGCGCGGCCATGAAACTAACATCGAATAAATTAACTACTTCACTAAGCAGGGACTGATCAAATGGTCTATCTTTCAATATAGGGTTCAGCAGGTAAGAAGGTAGCAACAATTCTGATGCGTATTCATTAGCTATTACTTCCCGCTGCTTCTTTGTTCCGTATGGAGAGTCCATATCATGCTTGGAACAAAGATTTCCGACTTTTCCTCTATCTTTGAACCAATGCCCTAGTTCATGACCGATAGAAAATCGTTGGCGTTGTGGACTACTTGTTTCGTTTACCGTAATGGTAGCTTTGTCGCCTGCGCCAATAATCATCGCTTCGCAACCAGTCAACTTACCCTGAAGCACTGTGGCAGAACGGTCGAACGCTATTGCTTCAATATCGATTTCCCTAGGAGAAGTTATGCCATAACGGTCAATATAGAGGCTTTCGACATCCAGTTTAATCCTTGTTATCGTCAAGCTCTACAACTCCCATATTTACTAAATCTTCAAGTATTTTTTCAGCATCGTTATCCGTAAACTCTTCTCCATCGCGAAACGCTAGAGTGAGATTCTCCGGAAGTTTTCCCTGACCTAGAAGCTGAATCAGCATACCCTTGGCGTCCATTCCACTTTTAGCTAGCCTTTCTCGGATGTTCGACTTTTTGTATGACTTTCGTTGTCTTTCCAACCCTTTACGTGCTGCTTGTAACACACCAGTTGTGGCAGGTTTTTGTTGTGCTGTAAGTGTTGAAGTAATTCGTCCTTTTATAGCTTCTATATCTGATACAAAACCGCTTAGTTCTTCATTAAGCTGGTTCCTAGACATATTTGCTATTTTATCAAGCATAATGTCATCCAGTAACTCATTTGCTTCCTTGTTTAACATTACATAGACTCCTTTATCTGCGATGCGGCTTTTCTTATAACTCTTCTGCGCGTAGTGTCATACGCCTTCTCGTCACCACCAAATACGCCTTCAATAATTTGTGATTTCTTGAGGCCTTGTTCAGTTGCACCTAAAAAGGCGTTAGCAGTTTCGTCTTCTTTAAATAGGGAAAGTATATTTTTCCACTGTTTATCTATTGTCGTCGAAGTGGTTTCCTGTGTACTACTATAGTTGGAAATTTCTTCCAAAGACGTTGTATTTCTCATCGCCTCATCACTGCGCTTAGTGGCCATCTCGTAACTGACACTTTTAATGATCTGGTTTATTGCTGTGGATATTTGAACATCTTTTGGCAAGTGACGTTTGCTTTCCAATATCCTAACTATCGCTTCGTTCAACAAATCCCCTCCCTCTATTGGTAAGTCGTACTTACCGACAAAGAAGTACGCAGCTCTCATGCATTTAAGTATGTCGTCTTCGCTCATACTTTGAACTTGCCAGGCCGCTTCTTTGCTATCAAAGTATTCGTATCCTTGCATCTACTACTCCATTTGGCGCTAAAAATTTATTTTCTGGACATTGTCCAGTTTTGTTTATTTTTCCGCCTTAGTTAATAAGCACACATTTTCTTTGAAAATAAAGAAATAAAATTAATAAAAGGAAAAATAAATGTCCAGTGGAACTACACATATACTAGTCGGAGTGGGAGCGGTAGGCCTTGCTGCACTTGCCGATGACACCCCGCATCCTTTAACACATAGCTTTCTATTTACGCCGCTCTTAGGCTGCGTCGCCGGAAAGCTTCCAGATTATATAGAACCGGCTATACACCCCAATCACCGTCAGTTCTTTCATAGTATAACTGTCATGGGCCTACTAACAGTTGGTCTTGTTAAAATATATCAGTGGAAACCTGAAGAGTCGTTAGAAAAACTCATCAGAGGGTTAGTTTTACTCGGTGGGGTAGGATATTTAAGCCATTTACTTTGCGATTCAACAACACCAAAAGGTTTGCCTCTTGTTGGCAAGCTATAACAAAACAAGGGGTACAAGATATGTCTATTCAACAAAAGTTCACAAAATTTCACAATGTAATAAAGTTAAGCCGTGAGGACAGCAAGTACAAATATGCTAGAGAAAAAGATGACAGTATCTGTGCTGAGCTAAAAGCAGTATTTAAAGAGTCTGGTCATCCTGTCATAGAAAGCTTTATTCAAGGTTCACTAAAAACTGCTACAACGATTAAGCACCCGAAAAATGATTTTGATATTGACCGAGCGCTAGTAATAGACGCATCTACTGCACCGGAAGATCCCGTCGAAATAAAGAAGCTGGTGTGTAGTGTTTTGGAAAAACGTGGCTTCAAAAATGCGAAAATAAAGATGCCCTGCGTAACCGCAGACTATGCCAGCCTGAACCTTCATATTGATATTGTTGTGTATAGAAAAAGAGGCAACAGCTATGAATTGGCGGTGGGCAAGCGTAACTCAAGTGATGCTGTAAAAATGTGGTCGCCATCTGACCCTAAAGGGCTTATCGATAATATCAATGATAAATCGGCGTACATTGGCTCAAGTGAGGATAAGTTGAGTCAGTATAAACGTTTGGTTCGTTATATGAAGCGTTGGCGCGATGAAAAGTTCGAAGACTCTGTGAGGAAAAAAATCTATTCGATTGGAATTACTGTCATGTTGAAGGAGCAGTTCAAATCGGCAATGGACGATGACGGAAAGCCTGACGATCTTCAAGCGCTTCGTGACACCGTGGCTACTATACTTAATGGGGGGTATTTTAAAGCGCGAGTTGATGGCAATTACCGAGTTAAAGTTAATCTTCCTGTCACTCCTTACAGGGATATATTTGAGAGCAGTAGCGTAGTGACTGGGACTCAATTCCGGAATAAGCTGAATACGATGTTACGCAAATTGGATATATCACTAGCAGAAGAGTCGTTGAAAAAGCAATGTGACATACTAAGAGAACTGTTTGGTGACGATTTTGAAACCTCTGAAGAGTCTAATAGTAATCAAGGAGCCAAGGTTGTATATAGCAGTGCTGGTTCGGTTGGCACGTCACAGGGAGCGTGATGATGAAAGAGCAAGTCTACCAGTTTCTCACAGAGCAGGGCTTTCGGTGTGTTCCTGATAAATGTTGTGGTAAAGCAACGGTAACTGTTTCATGCAGGATATCAGATCGTGTTGTGAAGGTGTTGCTTGTCATGGAAGACCGATATTTGTCATTACCTAAATTCTTATTATTGGAACCATCCAAGTTTGGCAAGCTTGCTCACGTAAACATTGCACGTATCGAGGATACAGAATACGGTGTGGTATGTGTTAATGCGCCAGAGTCAGTCTCTGTAAACTTTGATCAACCTTTGTTGTTGATTAAAGATTCACTTGAGCGCCATATAGCACTGCTGAAATCGGTGATAACAGACCCTGAGTGGAATGAACGAGAGCTATTAAGAGAGTTTTATAGTAACTGGCTTTTTCTTTGCGATAAGGCACAGAAACCTTTGCTGATCAATTTCAGTCAGCCTATTTTGCAAAAAGTAGATGTTTATGAACCTCTAGAGAAGATGCTATATGGTTTACACAGCTATTACGTCGCACATCCATCTGACTCAGAAATATCTAAGCTTAGCGAGATGTATTTCGCAATAAATAAACGCCAAAGGAAAGTGGCCGGTAAGGCTATTGTCGTACCAATTGAAAAGTTGATACCAGCTCCAAATTTAAATGAGACAATTGAAGAGTGGTATCTCAATACAATTAATAGTTTGCCAGAGACAACATTACGCAAGTTGCGTGACCAATTTGGTCAGTGGAGAGATAAAAATTACTGGCTTGTCTTTACTGCAATTACCGTTGATAGCAATCGGACTTGGTTTGCAATAAAGTTCGATTGTGAGAACAAAAAAACATTACCTTTATCATTCAATAAGCTCAGTGAGTGGAAGCTAACGCCAATCTGCGTAAGAGTATTTAATCAGGAAAATGTTTTACAAAGAGGTGGTGGTTCTACCGCGTTAGCTGATAAAAAAGTTGCTGTCGTCGGGATAGGATCAGTTGGTAGTGAAATTGTTCATAAGCTAGCTGCTGCGGGTATCAGAGATCTGCATTTAATTGACCAAGAAACCTATCAGATTGATAACCTTTATCGTCATATGCTCCCCCAAATATACATTGATATGCCAAAGTCAATGGGGATGGTGTTTCAATGTCACGCACAGTTCCCTTGGTCTGACGCTCATTACTCTTGTGAATCTTTAATTGAGCTACCTCACAAGTGCTCCCTTGATTCCTATGACCTAATTGTTTTAGCTATTGGCAACCCTACTCACGAACGATTATTCAAACAGTATCTGTTAGACAATAATATTAATGTGACAACACTTAATTGCTGGCTAGAAGGGTATGGTGTAGGTGGTCATGCAGTGCTTGATGTAAGCGGAACTAAAGGTTGTTTGTTGTGTGCATATGTCGATCTGATTAATGGTTGTCGGGGCTTACAGTCTAATTTGAACTTTATAGAAGCGAATCAAGATGTAATGAAGAGTATTGCTGGCTGCGGAAACCAGTTTATTAGTTATGGAGCTACCAGCTCAGCGCAAACTGCCATTATGGCGAGCAGCTTGGCTATACGTTATCTGGAGGGCAAACAAACAGATTCGTGCAAAATGAGTTGGAAGGGAGATAACGATGATGCCCAAGCTGAAAATATCAAACTTACTCATCGATACTACCACTTCAAAGAATCACTCAAGAAGCTCCCCTTGTTCAATGAGGATTGTGATGTCTGTAACCACTGAATATGTGAGCGATGACGGCGCTATTACGCTATCGGTCACGAAGAAAGTCATAGATGATTGGCAAGTTTTAAAACAAGATAAAAAAGAAAAAAATGAAGCATTCGGTGTGTTGATTGGCGGGCAAAATTTCGATGCCTCTCAATTTTGGATTGAGGCGTGTACGATACCATTGGCCAAAGACAGTGCTACACGCACGTCCTTTGAACTGAGAGATAATCGTCATCAAAAGTCAGTTGATGATTATTTCAAAAAGTCCAAAGGGGCATCTGGTTACCTTGGGACATGGCATTCTCACCCAGAGCCGATACCGAGTCCGTCGTATGTTGATCTAGAGGATTGGCGTGCGTGTTGCGCACGCAATCCAGACAGACAACTCATATTCATCATAGTGGGTACAAGCCACTTCTGTATATATAGCCGCACAGGCAAAGAGTTAGTGTGCATTCTTGAGGAGGTTCTATGAGCGAAGGCGTTGTAAATATTCATCAGGCACAGTACGAACCAGTAGAGTCACATGAAAAATTGGACGAGTTTATAAATGCCATTGGTACGCTACCGAAATGGAGAGAATGTGGCGTATTGATAGATGGATTTGCACATAATCAGGTCATTATCCTAGTGAGTGACAGACTGTGTGTCAGCCTGCGCCTCAATTTAGTTCTCGATGAGATTGAAGCAGCTTTAAATAAGCTGGGTATAGCCGATAATGTTCTCGTGCGCCATATGCAAGGCAAACATATAGAGAGAGAAAATCTGGCTTCAATGGAAGCTGTGCTCGCAGTTTGGAGTGAGTATCAGGCTCAGTCAATGGAAATTTCAGTAGATGAGTTCCCAGATTTCTTACGGGCAATATGGGCAAACCGAAAACTGAAGGGAAGAGGGAAACCCTTTAGTAAAGGAACGTTAGAACATTTAGCGCGGGATAGCCACGGTTACTGTATGTTTGAGGGGTGTGGGGAATGTCTTAAAGTTGATGAACTTACTGGGTACTCTGGTAACTTTGCTTATAATGCTCATATTATTGCTTCATCAGAGTTCGGTCCTCGTGGAGTCCCTTACTTGTCCGACTATCAATCAGATAATCCAGAGAATGTACTTGTCCTTTGTGACAAACATCATCGACTAATCGATAAAGTTGCAGCTATAGATTTTGATGCAGCCCGCTTGTCTCAGATGCGGTCAGATTTCACGTATACTGTACGGTCTCTTCTAGAAGGGTTAAGTTTTAATCCAATCCCTGCTTTCTCGATTTTATGGCCCGTTGGTGGAAATATAGTCTCTGAGCCTGATGAACGAGACATAGCTAATAGTATGTCTCGAATAAATGCGCGGTCTACTGGGAGGCTGAATCGATTGAGCCACAATGAACGCCGTTACAGGAAACGCGCTGAAGTTTTTCAACGAGATATGGCAGAAATCATAAATGATGAAGCAGATGACATAATTCAGCAAACGCAGAACGATTCTCACAAGGCTGCTTTGTTTGCATTCGGCCCTATGCCTGCCTTAGTTGGTTTGGGCGCTCGCTTAGGAAATAAGTGTGAGATCATTCCTATGCTAAGATTTCGAGACGGTGGCTGCTGGATGTGGCCTCAAGAATTCGGGGTACCTAAGCCCTACAGCATTAAATTTGATGAAAATGATTTTGAAGGTAAAAGTGAAGTAACGGTTTGCATAGCGATGACGCAGTATCCCACTGTTATGAGGCAGACCGCAGATAGAATAGGAATGCCAGTAATTGAAATAGAGGCGTTACAATATGGCAATGCGGCTATTCCTCATCCTGAAAACGGTAAACAACTTCGGACTGACTTACACGCATTGTTGTTAAGACTTCACGATCAATTTTCTATTAGGAAAGTAAATTTGCTCATCTGTGCATCGAATGCTGTGAATGTATTTGTTGGACAAGCTGTCGATCTCTACCAGCCTTCAATCTTGGTCTATGACTTTGGTAGCGAACTAATGGAACCGCGTCTACATATTACCTATCAAGAAAAGAGACTATGTTTATCTTTACCAGCCCAAACATCAATTATGTCGTGAATAACTTTTAATTTAAGGTAAATGCTAGAACTTATTATTAGGAAAAACTATGGCCGATCCGATAGCTAAAATACTCGAACAAGTAGCAGTAAAAGAAAAAGTAAGAGCAAGAGATAGTATTGAATATGCGTTACTTCTGACGATTGGCTTAAATGATCTATGTGATGTTTACATTTCCTATCTTAATCAGACTGAGGTTAGAAATAAGCTCATTAAGCAAATACTCGAACGTGTAGAACGGCGAGGAGAGGCGCTGCCCGTGCAATTTATTGTCCGGCTATTAAAAGAATTTTACGTATCCGAGGGCAAGAATAGAGTCTCTCTAGGAACTAGTATTAAAACGTTTGGGAATTACCTTAATAAAGAGCAAAAACTAGACTTTATTAAGCATCAGTTATTGTCTCCAGCGGTATTAGACAGAAAAAGAGCGTTCGCTTTAATTGACGTTGTCATTATTGCTGATGTTGAGAGTCTGCTTTGGGATGCATGGGAAATGTATTCTGATAATAATTGCTTGGAAACTCTTGCCAAATACGGAAGCATTTCACTTTTAACCAAACGCTTTGTGGACATATGGCAAGCTGAGGGAGTCAAGTTCAGAGTTAAAAATAATGTGTTGAAACGAGTCGCTGCGAGTGACTTTAATAAAGTTAAATTCCTAAGAAAAGATGCTCCAGTATCTTTTCTTTCCGCATCTGTCGCTGCAAATCGTACCATTGATGATGCGTTTGCATTATCGGTGGCTAAAGGTGCAAAAAAAATCAATGAGCTTGGTTATATTATGTGGTGTCTCGGTAGATTAGGAAAAAGAGAAGTGCTTCTAAAAATTTTAAATGACATCAACCGAATTGAGAAGCTCATTCCAATTGAAACATGGGAGCCAGAGTTTTATGATTTTTAAGTGTCAGCATTCCTCATAAATTCTCTTATCTCTTCGTTTGTTGGCTTGATATAAACTAGGCAAGAGAATGGGGATTTATGATGCATTACCTTTTGGATTTCTATTGGCTCCAATCCATAACTCCTACAACGATATCCATAAGTATGGCGATGTCCGTGTGGAGTAGTTCCTAGCTCTTTTTTCGCTTCCAAACCAATCTTTTCAACGGCATTTTTATGCTGTCTTTGGAAGTTTTTTTCAGTTTCAGGTTTACCTTTACTGTTTGTAAATGCATAAGGGTGTAATTCGTTTCCTTCTGGCTCAACCCGCTGATACTTAAGATATAAAATCCAGAGATCTAGGAACTCTTTTGCTTTAGAGGCAGGATTAAAGACAACTTCAAAAAAATTGCGATTGTCGGTTAAAAGTGCGCCTTTCCAACCGGCATGAAGCCGTTTTGTTCTAGGTATTTTATTTCTTGGTTGCAAATTAAATTCTAGGTTTAGGTATTCTTTACGGTTTTTATATCTTGAATTAGGGGAACTACCATATTCAGGGTGGTAAATTCTTACCAACGCTTCATCAGGCCTACTCGGGTGCAAAATTATATCTGAAGTATAAATATGAAATACTTCACTGGTTCTAACTCCGCCGTAGTGCAGTAATGTAGTTATGGCCTGCATTTTATAATCAGGGGTTCCTTTATTTTTAAACCCTTTATAGATGAGGTTATTAATATGCTCTCTAGGGAACCTAACAACCTTATCATTATCAATTTTTAAGTTGGGAAGAGATGTGACCCATCTGACTTTTTGAGCTTTTGTTCTTGCATCGCCATAGTCACTTAAATGATTTAAAAATACATTCTTTTGTTTGTTGTAATAGGCACACCAGTTTAGTCTCTCTTCATAACTAGAGGCTTTTCTAAACGGGTTTACACGAAGGTCATTATAATCATCTTGTAAGGCCAAGAAGTCTGTGTAGTGATTGAGGTGATGCAAAATATTGTTAATGTCATTTATGCTTCTAGGCCGCCAGAAAAGGCCTAGAGCGTCATCGCAGGTTTCATAGTCTATTGTTCCGGTAGCTAGAGAGTCTCTAAAGGCTTTAAGAAGTTCATACCCTTTGTCATGGTTAGGATTAGCATTTATATACTCTATAAGCAGTTTTAAAGAAAATATTGCACGTTCTTTCCATGAGGCACTTTTAGTGTTGAACCACGCTAGGTACCTAAGATGAGATACAATCACTCCTTTCTCTGTTACCAATGCAGGTAGCTCAAAGGTTAGGTTGCTGAAGCTATCAGTGTATCTTGTGTTGATTTTTCGAACATACGCCATATAGGTTTTCTCTTAACCTGAGTATTGATGGAGATGAGAGTCCAATGATACGAGATCCTATCCACCTCAACAATGAAATAGTATGTTCTTATATGGGGTTCTTATACATTTACGGTAAAAAGCAATTACGAGAGATAGACCGTCGAGTGCGTTATTTGGAAAAACGCTTGGAGGTTTGTACTGTGGTAGATCGTTTGCCAGCTGATCAATCAAGGGTTTTCTTTGGTGCGTGGGTCACGCTGGAGGATGAGAGTGGTGAGCAACGAACGCATCGCATTGTCGGGCCTGATGAGCTGGATCACAACCCAGCCTACATCAGTATTGATTCCCCAGTAGCAAAAGCTTTACTGAAAAAACAGGAAGGTGATGAGGTGATGATTCGTCTAGCAACCGGTGAGAAAACCTATTACATCGAAGCGATAGAGTATCGCCCCATCTCTTTATAGTGGTTAGTGGTCGTTTTTCTATTGATAAGGTGAACCGACCTTTGGTTAATCGGGCGTCTCTCCCTGTTCTACGTCTCTCTTGAGAGAGCGTCCTCTTGGCTCATTGGCTTCATGAAGGACAACCTCTGAGTGCAGAAACTGAGCCGCAGCAGCAGAGCCCTGCACTTTGACAGAACTGCGTTCTAGCATTTGGGCTTCAAATTCGTTTAAGACGCTGTCTCTTATACCCACTTCGCGCCATTGAAACAGCGGTCGACAGCCTTTAGAAATGTCTCGGGCTAGCGCCAAGGCATCTAGTAAGGCCTGGTTTGCCCCTTGTCCTTTAAAAGGGCTCATTGGGTGAGCCGCATCACCGATAAGGGTGATGTGTGCGCCTTTTGCTAATAATTCTGGTTGTAGGAGTGCTCGATCGTAAACGGGGTAGCCGGATATCAAGCTCTCCTTGGTGGCCGCTACAATTTGCGGCACAGGCGTATGCCATTGAGTACGGCGACAGGCTTCTGCTTTTAGGGCATGGGCACCTTGCTCGCTTAAGGCTTTTGCCTCGTTTTCAGGCATAGGAAAGCTAAGCTGCCACATCACGGTGTTTGCATCATACGGCATGATATAGATTCGTTCATGACCGTTGGCTGTTTGGAAGACCGTGGCGGAATCCAGTAGGTCGCTTTTTATTTCCTTTAGATCTGCTAGCGGACAAATTCCCAAAATGACAATACAGCCTAGATAGCGTAACGGCGTAATATTGTCTCCGATCAATTGTTGCCGAATGACGCTACGAATGCCATCGGCTCCCACAACAAGGTCTGCCTTAGCGTGTTTTGTCTCGCTTTGTGTTTGACCATTTACTTGACGTTTTACTAAAAAGGTTAAATCAACTCCGCCACCGTCGGCATGCTTGTGTTCGCTGTAGTCGATTAGTTGATGGCCCCATTGTACGTTGTTTCGTTCGCCAAGTTGTTGTAGTAACGCTAATCGCAATGATTGTCGAGCGATATGGATATTCGTACGCTTTGGGGCGTTTTTGCTGCCTGAATGTTGCCATTTTCTCATGCCCCACTCTCCGACCACTTTGCCTTCTGTGGTATGGACAAGGTGTCTCGTTGAAATGACACCTTCTTTTAATGAGACAATGCCTAAGCCTTCGATGGCTTTACTGGCCTGTTGCAAAGTAAGGCCATAACCTTGAGATCGTTCGTCAAAACGGCTATCGCGCTCATAAAGTGTAAAAGGAATGCCGCGATGTAAACAGGCGACAGCAAGGGCTACACCGCCTATGCCACCACCAATAATGGCCACATGAGGGTAGTTTTCTGTATCTGCCTGTGGGGCTTTGGGGGATGGGACCAAACCGGAGCCAGCACAATGAAGACACATTTCCAAATGGCCTTTAGGGCGAATCGGTGCAGGACCTTCTCCTTTTAACTGTTCAAACTCAGTCAGTTCTTTTAAATATTGCAGCCGCACTTTTTTGCGTAATCTTCTACTTCGCTTGCCTTGACCATGACATTTGGGACAAACCGTCCAGCTGCTTTCTTCGTTTTCCAATGTATTCACGTCTTGTTACCTAGAGCATTCGGATACGGAGGGCGAGCCCTCTGTGATATCGAGTTATTTCGTTGATGTGGGGTTGTTGTCATAGAGGAAATAGTAGCTGATTCACGAAGGGAGACCTAATGATTTCATTGCACAAACCAAAATGTCAAAAAAAGCAGCTTGAGTGGCTTTATCCAAGCTTCCTAGCATGGTCTTTTTAGAATGTATCAACGATAAAGAAGCGTTTCATGTCATTCGTTAATGATTTTAACGTTAGTCATTAGCTGATAGCCCTTATTACGAAAACTTCGAATCGGGTTTTTGTTGTCTGTTTTTAATTTATTTCTTAAACGAGATAATAGTGCCTCTGTACGGTTTTTATCATATGTGACAGGATTCTCATTGAGAGCCTGAGATATCAACTCGTGTGAGACAATTTTGCCAGCGTTTTGGACAAAAAGCTGAATAATAATATTTTCTTTTTCCGTTATATCCAGCTCGTGCCCATCCGGCCTTCGAAGGATTCGTTGCTGAGTAAAATGCAACCATGTGTTTTCGTCAGATGAAATGCTATGAATAGTGGTTCTTCGTAATAAGGCTCGAATAGTGGCAAGTAATTCACGATAATCAAAGGGTTTGGCAATGTAGGCGTCTGCTTTTTCTAGGCCAGAAACTTTGTCGTTAATAGAATTGCGGGCAGTGACGAAAATAATACATAGGTTCTTTGTTTCAGGATCATTTCTTAGCTTATTCGCAATGAATAAGCCATCCTTTCCGGGGAGATTCCAATCGAGTAACACTAAATCAGGGCGTTGAATGCTCATTAATGTCACCAGCTCTTCATAAGAACTAGCACCATGAGCATCGTATCCCTCATTGTTTAACCACAATAAGCCATTATTTAGCAAAATAGGATTGTCTTCAACAAAATAAATTCGTGTCATATCTTTTAATCTTTTTCAGTAAAAGGAAACCACACGTTAAACGTGACTTTCCAAATAGATGTTTCTTCGATCACTCGGCATTGAATGTATCCTGAGTGAGCTTCAACAATTGACTTAACCAAGTATAATCCTAAACCAAAACCCTGTATATTTGGCTTATCTAATTGACGATAGTATTTATCAAACCATATGTCTGGGTCTGGTTTTTGTGAAGATTGATAATCGTTAGTTATTGAAATTAGTACGCCTTCTCGGCTGTTATCATAAGCCTTAGTACTGCTTATTGAAATCGATGAGTCCGCCGCTCTATATTTTAATGCATTGATTATGAGATTGTTTAATACTAAGTGAAACAAGAAAGCATCAACCTTTAATTTGACGTTGCTGGTTGTGTTGATTATGTATTGTTTAGCATTAGTAGGTGAATGATTGATGATGTTTTTAATGATGTCATTGATATTGGTTTCATTACAGTTAGACGACCGGTTATCAAAATCCATATACTCAGAAATAAGAGTATTGTTGATCAATGCATTGAGTTCTGAAATTGCTGTTTGGATTCGAGTGTGACGCTCTGCAAGTTTAGGGCTAATGTCAATTTGTTCGATGGGTAACGTTTGTATGATGCTGTCAATAACAGCCAGTGGCGTTTTTAACTCATGGGTAACCAGTGTCATAAAATGTGACTGATTGATTCGTCTGGTTTTTTCTAGCTCGGCTTCTTTTTCAGCGAAATGTATTTTTTCTTTTAGTTTTCTCTTTGCAACGTTCTCTGCTCTTTTGTTTTGATATAAGCCTTGATACATCATGAAAATAAAAATAAAAGACGTTATTTCTGGCATATCAAGAAATATCGAGGGGGTTGATAAATGATAGGTTGCAGCGAAAATGGCGCAGATATTGAGCATGAAGAAAACAACATAACCTACAAAAAGCGAGCGGCTTCCTGCAATACCATTTTTTACACCCTTCCATATAACAAAACATAATACAGGAAAGGTTATATAAGATATTTGATACATGAAAGGGGCAAATAAAAGATAGGACTTTCCTATAAATAAACTTATAAAAGAGACTAGGTTAAATACCAAATTAAATTGCAAAAACCAATGTATGTATTTGAATTTCTGGTTTGTTTGGAAAAAGGACATAAAAAACAAAATAATCCCAGAGAGCATTACACAGACACTGGTTGGCCCAAGTAAATGAACCAACATGGGGTGATCAGGGAAAATATATTGCGCCGCGATACTGCTCTTAACGAGCGTAAGGGTAATGCAGCCAAGGAGAGGAATACAACTTAACGCATAGGCTTTTTTTTGGGTCAGGCGAGTCATGATCAAAGCATACAAGCAAAGCATGAGCCACCCACCGATCGCCGTAGCAGATATTATTTGTTTCCTAGTACTTGTAAATACGGCCTCAGCTGGTGTTTGTAAAGTAAGCCGCAAAGTAGTGGAGCTGTTGGTTTGTAGACGGATATAAAATGTATGGGGCTGGGTGTTTGCTAGGGTAATGGGAAGGGAAAACGGTACCATTACGGACTGCATAAATCTGGATTCTGATGATGAGAGCGTTGCAGAATTATTTTGTCGGTCAGTAGGCAGTAAATCGCCCACTTCGCTCTGTGAGTAATTTCGATGGCCCAAAGGTGTATATAATTTAACACTGTCTAAATACGTCGGATTAATGATTAATAACCAATCTTTAGCGGCACCTTGACCGCGCTGTAAAGTAACGCGAAACCAGTATGAATTATTAGAAAATCCTGCCGCAAAGGGAAAGGTAACCGATGTAAAGTCGCCTTCTTTTTTCAGTATATCTTTAAGGGTTAGTTGCCCTGTTTTATCGGTAAAGTATTGAATATTTTGCGTTAGATGCAGGGTGTTGATTCCCGCTTGAATGGGAATGCTCTGAGCATTGGCATTCCAAGAAATAATGAGAGCGAAAAGAACGGTAATGAATCGATAAAACGTATGCATTAATTGACTAGAGAATTCCATATGATTGAGCAATTTAGTTTCAGCTAATTAAAGCTATCCCTTACCGATTGTCTGCGCTGCCTGTCAGTTTAAACCTGGTATTACACAGTTCGCCTATTTGTTCTATTAGCATTCCTTAATACTTAGATACTAAGTTGGAACGCTGTCTTCTATAAACTTTTGAAGGAGAGCTTAAGTAGCAGAATAAAATGAGTATCAAAGCATAACTCCTATAAACAACGGAATGGGGAACATCTTGTTAAACAGAGTTTTACTCTCTTAATTTGTGGCCTATATAGCACGCTATTCTCTTACTTTCTGTTCTTCTTGCCTTGTTACTGGCTTCCTTACTCTGCGTTGGCCCTGACTAGTGACATCGTAACAGGGGGAGAGGAGTATGTTAATAGAATGTAATAAAAAGTTGCGTTTTGTCAGCTTTCGTCAGCTTTAACCTTTTTTTATTTAGTAAGATGCCATTGCTAATGACTAAAGGTAAACAAGTTACATAACCGCCGTCTGGTGGGGAACGCTTGGGTTACCGCGCTAATAGGCTTCAGTGTCGTGCCAATAAGCCTACATTCCAGAGACAAAATTCAATACAGCGGAGAATTGAATGGGTATTCAAAAATACGAGGTGGTCACACTGTCTGGTCAAACCAGACGATGTGTCGTTGGTGTCCTGATTTATTTTATGACCGTGCAGCCTGTATTGGCGGCCGCGACCTTACCGACTGGCGGGTCGGTTGCCGCAGGACAGGTTTCCATGGGGACCTCGGGGAACACCACCACTGTCACCCAGCGTTCGGATAAAGCCATTGTAAACTGGCAAAGTTTTTCGGTTGGCAAAGGCGCATCCGTCCACTTTATTCAGCCGGACAGCACCTCGGCGATTTTGAACCGAGTCACAGGGGCCACCACATCGACTATCGCCGGTTCAATTCATGCCAATGGTCAGGTTTATCTGATCAACCCCAATGGCATTGCCATTACTTCAACTGGGTCAGTCAAAGTTGGCGGCGGCTTTGTGGCATCCACACTGAATATCGCTGATAAAGACTTTTTGGATGGTCATTTTCTTTTCAAAGGCACGGGGGCGTCGGCGGGTGTCAGTAATGCGGGCATTATCACCGTGGGTCGGGGGGGGCTATGCGGCCTTGATTGGCGGTCGGGTGAAAAACAGCGGGTTGATTGCGGCCCCTTTGGGTCGGATAGGCGTAGGCGCCGGTGAGGAAGCCACGCTTAACTTGTCAGGCGATGGTTTTTTGCAGGTGGCACTGCCGAGCAAAACGGATGCTAATAGTCAAGACGCGCTGATCGATAACTCGGGGACCCTGTCTGCCCATGGTGGGACAGTACTGATCTCAGTGGCCAGCGCCCGTAATGCGGCCCGTCATGTGGTCAACTTATCCGGTGTCGTCGAAGCCAATAGTGTCTCAGGCCACGATGGTCGCATCCTCATCGGTGGCGGGCAAGGCGGTGATGTCACCGTATCCGGTCAGGTGACGGCCACGTCTGCTACCGGAAGAGGCGGCCAAATTAGCGTCACTGGTCAACACATTGCCTTGAACGGCGCGACGATCGATGCGTCCGGTGCTACTGGTGGCGGTTCGGTTAAGATTGGCGGTGATTACCAGGGCAAAGGCAACACCCCACGGGCGAAGACCACGACCGTGGATGCAAACAGTGTGATCCGTGCTGATGCCAACCAAAGCGGCAATGGCGGCAAGGTGATTGTCTGGTCAGATGATTTGACCACCTTTGATGGCTTGATCTCCGCCCGCGGCGCAGGTGTGGGCAAGGGGGGAAATGCGGAAGTCTCGGGCAAGGCGACCCTGGCCTATAACGGCTTTACTGATTTAAGCGGCCCGGGTGGGTTTGGTACCCTGTTACTGGACCCTTATAACATCACCATTTCTAATGGTACAGCGTCAAATTCCTCTGGTACCAGCGCCACTGGCGATGACAGTGTGATTAACGTCACCACCTTACAAAACGCCCTAGGCAGTGCCAATGTCTCGATCACCACTGGCGGCTCTGGCTCTGCGGGCTCGCAAGCTGGCGATATCACAGTGGCCAACGAGGTGATCTGGAATAGCGGCTCGACCCTGGAATTGTCGGCCTATCACAATATTAATGTCAATGCGGCCCTTACTGGCGGGGCTGGGTCTAAAATCGTCCTGCGTTCGGATAATTCGGGCACTGGCACCGGCACGGTGACGTTTGCCTCAAACGCTAAAGCCACGGCACCGGGTGGAGTGGCCATTTATTACAACCCAAGCAGCTACACCTCTGCCACAGATTATTCTGGCAATATGGGCTCGGATACCACGGCCACTGCGTATATGTTGGTCAATACATTGGCGAATCTCCAAGCCATTAACACCAACCTTGCGGGCACTTATGCCCTGAGCAAAGACATCGATGCCAGTGCGACATCGAGTTGGAACAATGGGGCAGGGTTCGTGCCGTTGGGTAAACAGTTTAACGAATTCACTGGCACCTTTGATGGTCAGAGTCATGTGATTTCTAACCTTACCATTCATCAACCTTCAACGGATTATGTTGGTCTATTCGGTGATATGGGTCGAGGTGGGGCAATCCGCAATGTGGGCCTTGAGGGGGGGAGTATATCAGGACAATCTAGTGTTGGTAGCCTCGTAGGATACGCCGACGATGGCAGTTCAATCAAAAATGCCTATGCCACCGGGGCGGTGACGGGGAGCAGCTATGGTGTTGGTGGCCTTGTGGGGGGGAATGATGGCACGATTAGCAATGCCTATGCGACGGGGGCGGTGACGGGAACGGGAGCTTATAGTAACGTTGGTGGCCTTGTGGGGAGGAATGATGGCACTATCAGCAATGCCTATGCCACCGGGGCGGTGAAGGGAAATGGTACCTCCGTCGGTGGCCTCGTGGGGCAGAACTTTGGCACCATCAGCAATGCCTATGCCACCGGGGCCGTGACAGGAAGTAGCTACGTCGGTGGCCTCGCGGGGTACAATTCTGCCAACATCAGCAATGCCTATGCGACGGGGTTTATAAAGGCAAGCGGAGAAAATGTCGGTGGCCTTGTGGGGTACAACTATAACAGTTCTGCTACCATCACCTCATCCTATTGGGATACCGATACCACTGGCAAAACCAGTTCGGCGGGCGGTACTAACCTGACTACAGCGCAAATGCGTGATAGTGCCAATCATAGCTCAATCTATTCCAACTGGAACTTTACGACTACCTGGTATCAAGCGGCGGATATGCGACCTATTTTGCGTTCGGAGGCGGCCAGCCCCAATGCAGAGGGGGTTATCACGGTCTCCAACCTACACCAACTGGCATTAATCAACACCAATCTTTCCGGCAACTATATCCTGACAGGTAATATTGACGCCAGTGCAACCCAAAGCACCGCTAGCTCTTCCGGTATCTGGGGCAGTGATGGCTTCGTGCCGTTGGGCAACGGTTCGACCAAATTCACTGGCACCTTTGATGGCCAAAGCCATGTGATATCTAACCTTACTATTTATCGACCTTCAACGAGTGATGTTGGTCTATTCGGTATTGTGGGAACCGGCGGGACAATCCGCAATGTGGGCCTTGAAGGCGGAAGCATATCAGGTCGGAATAGTGTTGGTGGCCTTGTGGGGTGGAGTGCAGGCACCATCAGCAATGCCTATGCGACCGGGGTAGTGACGAGAACGGGAACTAATGGTTTCGTCGGTGGCCTCGTGGGGGACAATGACGGCGCCATCATCAATGCCTATGCGACGGGAGCTGTGACGGGAGCTGTGACGGGGAGCGATTATGTCGGTGGCCTCGTGGGAGGGAACTTTGGCGCCATCAGCAATGCCTATGCCACCGGGGCGGTGAAGGGAAATGGTACCTCCGTCGGTGGCCTCGCGGGGTACAATGACGGCAAAATCAGCAATGCCTATGCCACCGGGGCAGTGTCGGGAAATAGCATCGTCGGTGGGCTCGCCGGGTACAATAGCGGCGCCATCATCAGTGCCTATGCCACCGGGGCAGTGACGGGAAATAGCAACGTCGGTGGCCTTGTGGGGGGGAACTATAGCAATGCGACCATCACTTCATCCTTTTGGGATATGGGTACCACTGGCAAAACGAATGCTGTTGGCAACGTTTCGTCTGTGGCGGGCGCCACAGGTCTGACCACGGCGGAAATGAAGGATCCCAGTAGTTTTACGGGGTTTGATTGGACCATATGGGCTCCGGCTGATGCGAGTCATCGACCCGAACTTTATGGTGTATCCGGTGTGGTCGGATATGTAGGAAGCATGGTCTATGGCGCGTCATCGCCAACCATAACCACTTATGATACGGGAGTATGGAACACAGTAAGTGGCACGCCTGTCATCTCCGGTGGTCCTTCAGCGACCAGCAATGTTGGCACCTATACAGGCAATGTGAGCGGGGTGAGCGGAGCTTTCATGGGGGGCGGCGCAACCCGGTTTGTCAGCGTCACAAATGTGACCCCAGCCGACCTTACGGTCACGGCTAACAATGTCAGCATGGTGTATGGCGACAATGTGCCGACGTTAGGCTATAAGGTCTCGGGTTGGAAGAACGGTCAGGGCAATAGTCTATTGTCGGGTGTGACGGTGGCGACCGATGCCACTCACACATCGAACGTCGGCACGGATTATACGACCACGGCCAGCGATGGGACTTTGACGGGTGCCGCGAATGGCAATTACACCTTGCACTATGTGGCCGGGAAATTTGAGGTGACCCCAGCCGACCTCACGGTAACCGCAAACAATGGCAATATGGTGTATGGCGACACTGTGCCGACGTTAGGCTATAAGGTTTCGGGTTGGAAGAACGGTCAGGACAATAGCCTGTTGTCGGATGTGACGGTGACGACCAATGCAACTGGCACATCGAATGTGGGCACGGGTTACTACACAACCATGGCCAGCGACGGGGCTTTGAGTGGCGCTGCGAATGGCAATTACACCTTGCACTATGTGAACGGGACATTTGCGGTGACCCCGGCCGACCTCACGGTGACCGCCGCAGGGCATCAGAACTATGGCTCGAGTCCGACTTATGAGTTTAAAGCATCGGGTTGGAAGAACGGCCAGAGTGACAGTAACCTGACGGACCTGAGTTATACCACCACGGCGACTGCAGCATCGAATGTGGGCACGGATTACACGGCGAGTGCGAGTGATGGCACTTTGACAGGTGCCGCGCATGGCAATTACACCTTGCACTATGTGACTGGGAAGTTTGAAGTGACCCCAGCGCCATTGACGGTCACGGCTAATAATGCGAGCAAGATTTACGATGGTTTGGCTTATACGGGTGGCAATGGTGTGACCTACCAAGGCTTTATGAACAATGAAACTCGTTCGGCACTGAGTGGGAAACTGGTCTATGGTGGCAGCTCGCAAGGGGCTATCAATGTGGGCAATTATACCATCGACGTGTCGGGTCTGACGTCAAGTAATTATGCCATCACTTATGCGCCCGGTCAGTTGACCGTGGGTGTTGTACCTAGCGTCCAGCCGAATGCCAGTTTAAGTGTCAACCAGCCCATTTCTGTTCCCGTTGGTTATTGGCTTCCCAGCGTAGGGAGTCAGTCGGTGACTGATTTTCCTAATGGGGGCACCTCTACTGGTGCGAATGCCAATGGGCAAGGGGTTGTTATGAGCACACAAAACGTTCACCTGTCGGGTGCGGTGTGTTTTTCGGGCACTGATAATGCAATTTCTTGCAGCGCTAACTAAAGGTTGAGATGGATTTATGATGGTATCGAACAAACTGACTCCCACGCTTTCGGCACTGGTTATGGCGGGATTGGCCTTGGTTATTCCTGTGACGGTTTTTGCAGAGACGGCCAGCCAAGTAACGCAGCCAAGCTATGCCCCGCCGGTGACCAGCCCGGCACAAGGTAGCCTGAATTTGCCCGCAACGTCTGGCCTCACGGCCCCAGCGGGGGCGGATAAGCTGTACGTTACCCCCTCAGGGTTGGTGGTCGAGGGGCAATTGCCCGCGCTGCAAGCGGCGACGGCCAAAATAGCGGCGACTATCAAAGACAAACGAGTGAGCGGAGCGGAACTGTTTGCGGCGGCCCGAGCCTTGGAAACCGCCTACGTGCGAGCGGGCTATCTACTGGCTCGCGTCACCTTGCCACCGCAGACGCTTAAAAGCGGCATGCCGCTAAAATTGATTGTGACCCTGGGCTATGTGGAAAGCATTGATGCGTCCGCCTTTCAGGGGGCCACACGTCGTCGTATTGAAGCGGTGTTGCAGCCTCTGGTGGGCAATCATGCTCTTACCAAGGGCGAACTGGAACGGCGTTTGTTGCTGGCGGGCGATGTCCCAGGTGTGCTGCTGAAATCCACGCTGAAAGCGGGCAAAGCGCCAGGCTCCACGGTGATCGTGGTGGATGGACGTTACCAGCCCGTGGCACTCAGTGCCTCCTTTGATAACAGTCTTGGTGAGGGACTGGGGCATTACAGTGCCAGTATCGGAGCCAACTTTAACAATACTCTGGGGCTGGGTGACGTAGAGTATTTGCAATTAGGGGGCTATCCCGGGAGCAAAAACAGTGTGTTCACCAGCGACCCACGTAACCGCCAGATGGTGGCGGGTTTTACCTTGCCCCTGTCCATCAATGGGTTGTGGCTGAACGTGGAAGGGGTGGACAGTCACACTCATCCCACCTCCGATCTCAGTTATACCATGCTTGATCACTATCAACGTTTTTCCACTAAGGTGGGGTATAGCTGGATCCGCAGTCGTAATCTGAACACCAGCTCAGAGATTGGTTTGGGTATCGAAAACGAAACACAGAAATTGGACATAGACGGGAGCCACTCGAATTGGAGTAAAGACAAACTTCGTGTGCTGCGTGTGACCCAAAATGCCAACCTGTACACTCCCTGGGGTGGTTTTCTCTCGGGTAGCGCCACGGCGTCTTTTGGATTAGACGGTTTAGGCGCGCGCCATGGAACAACGGCATTGCCCATGTCTCGCAGTGGTGCGACGCCGGACTTCACTAAGCTGGAAATCAACAGCCACTATTCGCAAAGCTTTGCCCATAACCAAATACAATGGTCTGTGTTTGGCAAAGCGCAAACCTCTTTTGGCAATGTGATGGCTTCCTCTGAGGAGTTTGGCTTGGGGGGCTTTGATGGGCTATCCGCTTTTGAGGGGGGGGCATTAATGGGCGATTCGGGGGCCATGGTGCGCAGTGAATTGACCTTACCGCTTGTCCTGCCAAGCATTCTGTCTAATGCAAGGTTCGGTACGGCTGTGGCCCCTTATGTTTTTGGCGCGATGGGGGTGACCTCGTTGGAACAAGCGACGGCTGTGGAGCATTCCACCACCTATGCCAACGCGTTTGGGGTAGGCCTGCGCTTTGGGGTGTCTCAAATAGGCTCTTCAAATGGCACAACCTTAACGATGGAATACGCCCATGGGCATCAAAACCATGGCCCATCGGAAAATCGCTTCAACCTACGCTGGCTGGCTCAGTTCTGATGCCTTTATGCAAAGCAATCGCCCACTGCCGTGATGGCAGTAGGGCGAGATCTTTTAACCCGTGAGAGAGTGAAAATAGAGTGATGATAAACGTTCGTTTTAGTGTGTTTCATATGGCGCTGGCATGGTGTGCCGCAACCTTGGTGGTTGCTTCACCGCTTGTGTTGGCGGCAACATCTGCCACCCCTACCCCAGTATCAACTGAGCCAGCGGATACGACTGCCACCTATGGAAATTGGGTATTGCACTGTGTGCGACTGCCTTCGTCTGTACAGGGTAAGAACAATAAGGCTGGTGAGGGTAGCTGTGAAATCGTGCAATCGGCTCAGGTGCAAGGTCAGCCTCGTCCGGTGATGGAAATGGCCATTGGGCGTTTACCTGGCCAAAAAGCGTATCGGGTGACGACGGTGCTGCCGACCAATGTGTCTATTCCTGGTCGTGTTCATGTGTCGATAGATGGTAAAGCCAATGGTAAAGAAAAGGCGGGCTTCGACCTTGCGCTGACTCGCTGTCTACCCGGGGGGGGTGTGGCTATGACAACATTGGACAACAACATGCGTAAGCAGATGAGTGCAGGGAAGACAGGACAGCTTCGCTTTATTAGCGCCGATGGGCAAAAGATTGGCATTCCAGTCTCTTGGATGGGCTTTTCTCAAGCCATGAAAGCGTTAGAGAAAAAGGACTAATAGGAAGAAGCACGGGGCGAAGCTTTCCCCAGAGGTTGATAGAGTGAACGCTTTTAAACAATCAAGTTTGATGTTATTGCTCATAAAATAGACGGAAAAATGTGTTTTTAACTGATACACCGTAGGTGTATTAGGAATTGAGCTGTAATTTTTATCATAAAGTATCTATTTAGATTAAAAATTAAGCGGCAGGGATGCTAATAAGGTATTCACACTCTTACCCTGATCGATAGGTCAACTGCCATACAAAAATCTAATGAGATACGTTATTTTGAGTAAAATTGCAAAATGAATTTTTTGTATCGTTCAGCTGTTTTGGCGAGTAAATTATGTGGATCATTTGGATTGGTTTATTTATAAACTTTGTGATTACAGGGTTTGTTTTTTTAGCTTCATTGGCACCATATAATATGGTATCTGATGTCGTTGCATGGATCATGGCTTTGTTATTTGGGGTGGCATTTATTGGTGCAATTTTGCAGTATACGAAGAAAAAATCACTGGGTATTTACTTTATAATAGTAGGGGCCTTTGGGTGTTTCCCCGTTGGTTTGATTATTGTTTTTGGGGCGTTGAAGCTGAGGAAAATATACTCCTATCGGCGATTTTATCATCTTTGATGGTGGGTCAAGGCCTGAGGCATTCCCACGAATTGTCTCGTCCTAAAATATTACCTGGCAAAAAAGCGTACCGGGTGACGACGGTGCTGCCGACCAATGTGTCTATTCCTGGTCGTGTTCATGTATCGATAGATGGTAAAGCCAATGGTAAAGAAAAGGCGGGTTTCGACCTTGCACTGACTCGCTGTCTACCTGGGGGGGGGGTGTGGCCATGACAACATTGGACAACAACATGCGTAAGCAGATGAGTGTAGGGAAGACAGGACAGCTTCGCTTTATTAGCGCCGATGGGCAAAAAATTGGTATTCCAGTCTCTTGGATGGGCTTTTCTCAAGCCATGAAAGCGTTAGAGAAAAAGGACTAGATAGTAGGTAACACTGGAGTACGGTTTTTTCGGTGTTACCTCTAGACTCTTAATATTTCAATTGATGCTGATTTTCTAGATTTGTCCAACCACAAAACTGATCTTCATCATGTTCTTAAACGATCTTTTATCATATCAATCCTAGATCAATATCCTAAAACTCCTTTGATGATTTTTCTCCTGCCTATTTCTTTTTTATTAAAAACTGATGAGCTTTAATCTTTTTGAAACTGTTTTGATTATATAAAAGGCGGTTGCCTATCAAAACACATACACATATTGAGTGACATAAGTAATATTCTGCCGGGTTACTTATATCTCTTCAAGGTACAAGTTGGTTTGCTGAGTCTTAAAAGGCAATGTCTGAGGTGGGGGATAATCATTCTTAAACGCTTATTTGACAAAAGGGAAGTGTTGACGTGATGTATTTGGTTATTGTTATTATTGGTGTGTTGGCGGGTGTAATAAGTGGTGTTGTGGGAACGGGAGCCTCCATTATGTTATTACCTGTTCTTGCATATACATTTGGTACTAAGTTGGCCATTCCGATCATGGCCCTTGCCTCGATAATGGGGAATATCTCTCGTGTAGTCCTATGGCGTCGAGATATTAATCTACGAGCATTTTTATTGTATGCGGTTCCTGGGATTCCTGCTGCTGCGCTGGGGGCAAATACATTGTGGGTCATGCCTGCATCCCTTTCTGATATCTGTATCGGACTGTTTTTTTTCTTACTGATTCCATTGCGTTATTGGGCCCAATCACGGGCTCTTAAACTTAATGATGTGCAGTTGAGTCTTGCGGGAGGTGTCGTTGGTTATCTTACTGGTATCGTATTCTCCACAGGGCCAATAACGATACCGATTTTCGCCGGATATGGCCTTATTAGAGGTGGGCTTTTATCAACGGAAGCAGCGGCGTCTTTCACTATCTATTTGGCTAAGGCGTTTACTTTTGAGGCGATTGGTGCTTTACCTTGGCCTGTATTTATAAGTGGTCTGCTAGTGGGCAGCACGCTTGTTGCAGGGACTTATATCGGTAAGCAATTTCTATTGAAGATGAATGAGAATACCTTTAATCGCTTAATTGATGCCATGATGTTGTTTGCTGGTTCGTCAATGCTCTATGATTTTTTAAATAAAGATCAATCAGCACTGAGTTATTGATATTTATAGCCCTAAAAGATTGCAGAAAAAATAAGCTTTATTCGCCTCATCAGATAAAAGTTACTCCACAAAAGGGGTTCTAACCTCAGCCTACTGGCATTCTTAATCCCCGTAGCCTCTTTAGTGTGATTGGCTTAGATGATTACTTTTTCTTCAAATCAGTTTTTGGTAGGAAGGTGGCCAAATAGCATGATTCGATGTTTGTATCTCCGATAAATTACCCCGTTTGGTTTTTTAAGGATTTGTTTCGCCATATACTGATGAAAAGAAGTAGAGTGGAATAATAAGACTTATGTCCTCAATGAAGATTTATTACGGCATGGCTCAGTGGCAACACCCTGCTTGGGTGAACTGGTTGTATCCGGCCTCTTTGGCAACAGGAGAGCGAATAGGCCGTTATTCACAGGTGTTTTCTACTGTTGAGGTGGGCAGTACTTTTTATACTAAGGTGGATGATGTTCAGCTGATGCGCTGGTACGAATCGGTCAATGATGGGTTTAAATTTAGTTTTAAAGCCCCGCAGACGGTCACTCATCGTTTAATTGAGCGATCTTGGCAAGAGGTGCAACGGGATTGGCTGGAATTTATGGGGGCGCTGGAACCTTTGTTGAGTAAGCTTGGGCCAACAATGCTGCAGTTCCCTGCTGTGTGTGATGAGCGTGCGCTGGAGACGATTCTAGCTTTATGTGATTTGTGGTCGCTGTCGGCACCCTTATCGGTGGAAGTGCGTCATTTGGCGTATTTTGATAAAGGTAATACAGAGCGTTATTTCTTATCCGCACTGTCTGAGCGTGGTGTGAATCGGGTTGTTATGGATTCACGTCCGGTGTTTTCTACGGATGCCTATTGTGACAGCTTGGTGGATGCGCAAAAGAAAAAGCCTCGTGTGCCCTGTCACCCTATTGCGACTTCGGGGCATCCTGTGGTGCGTTTTATTGGTCATCCAGATTTACCTCTTAATGACGCTTGGCTGGATCAATGGGCGATGAAACTGTCGCAATGGTTGTCTGAAGGGCTGACGCCGAGCGTATTTGTGCATTCCTCGGATAATATTGCCGCGCCCACATTGGCGGCTCAATTGGATGAAAAGGTGCGAGATCTACGCCCTGAGTATCAAGCGAAATTGTCTTTGCCTCAGAGTCAAGAGCAAGTTAGTCTATGGTAGTGGTGCGTTGAAAATGGCTTTACCTTTAATAATAATTTGTTAATAACTAAGGAGAGTTTTATGTATTCACTCATATTTTATGTGCCAGAAACAGATTTAGATAAAGTAAAACAGGCGTTGTTTTCTGTGGGGGCTGGGTCATTAGGGAGCTATGATCATTATTGCTGGCAGATTAAAGGAGAGGGGCAGTTTCGACCTCTTGAGGGGGCAGACCCGCACTCTGGGAAAGTGAATGAGATTTCACACATCTGTGAGTATCGTGTTGAAATGCTGCTGCAAGAAGATGTCAAGCAGAGCGCAATTAATGCCTTGCTGTCCTCACACCCTTATGAGGAAGTGGCTTATCATATTATTCCGATACAACGTTAAATAGAATGGTATCTTCATGAAAACCATAATGGCCTTTTTTATGGTCTTCAATAAAGAAATTGAGCGTTTTGCTGACGCTGCTAAAGGCTAATTCATCCCATGGGATGTTATCTAGATCAAATAAGGCGACTTCCGAGCTTTCTTCTGTGGCATGAAAGTCGTCTTGTTCAAGTTCTGCAAGGTAAAACAAATGAATTTGGTTAATGTGCGGAATGCTAATCATGCTAAATGCTTGCTTGCAGGTCGCATTGGAGCCGCTCTCTTCAAGTGTTTCGCGCAGAGCGCCTTCTCTTGTGGTTTCCTGGTTTTCCATAAAGCCTGCGGGTAACGTCCAGTAGCCAAAACGAGGTTCTATATTGCGTTTGCACAAGAGTACTTTGCCCTTATAGAGGGGGAGAGTACCAGTGATAAGTCTTGGGTTATCATAGTCGATAAAGTCACACTGAGGACATACGGCTCGTTCTCGATTATCGCCTTCTGGTATCGTCATATTCACGGCATGACCGCAGTTTGGACAAAATCTCATGGGTACATCCTTAACGTTTTCACTTGAGCTTAGCGTTTGAGCTTGAGCTTGAGCTTGGCGAATTTAACAACCTTATCTTCTATTTCTTGAATTTCAATCTGGTAGTGACCTACCCATAAACTAATAGGGTGTTCAGGAATAAATTCTAGGGTCTCAATAATCAGGCCATTCAGTGTTTTTGGACCATCGGTCGGTAAATGCCATTCTAGGGTTTTATTGATGTCTCGAATGTGTGTCGAGCCCTCAATTCTAAAGGAGCCGTCTTCAAGAGGTTGGATCTCTTCTTCTTCGTCTTGCGTTGGAGGGGTGAATTCCCCGACAATTTCTTCTAATACATCTTCTAATGCGGCGATACCTTGAACATCACCGTATTCGTCCACCACGATACCCATTTGCTGGTGATCTTTTTGAAAGTTCAATAAGACTGTATTAAGAGAAGTGCTCTCTGGAATAAAGTAGGGCTCAACGGTGGCTTTTAATAACGCCGCTTTCGACGGATTTGGGTCTTGTAGGAAAGTAGCAGCACGACGGGAATGAAGAATACCGATGACTTTATTAAGCTCGCCATTATAAACCGGCATGCGGGTATGGCGGCTGTTACAGACTTGCTCAATGATTTCTTCAATGCTGTCTTCAATGTCAATGCCTACCACATCATTGCGAGGAATCATAATGTCTTCTACGGAGACTTTTTCAAGGTCTAAAATCGACAACAGCATTTCTTGGTGAGCGGCTGGAATCAAACCGCTTGCTTCGTTAACCACTGTACGAAGCTCTTCAGAGTCTAATTTGTTTTGATCATTTTGGATGGTATGCACGCCAAAAATCCGTAATAAGCCGTTGGATAGGCCGTTAACAAAAACGACAATAGGGTAAAACACTTTCAGCAGGATCGACAGCAGCCAGGACGCTGCAAAGGCAACTTTTTCAGGGTGGAGTGCTGCCATGGTTTTGGGGGTCACTTCGGCGAAGATAAGGACAATCAATGTGAGCGCGGCTGTGGCAATGGCGACACCAGCATCGCCCCAAATGCGCACAGCAATAATGGTTGCGATCGCAGACGCTAAAATATTAACAAAATTATTGCCGATCAGAATCAGGCCAAGTAGGCGATCTGGGCGCTCGAGTAATTTGCTGACTCGTATTGCCGTGCGGTTTTTGTTTTTCACCAGATGCTTCAGACGGTACTTGTTCAAGGTCAGCATGCCTGTTTCTGAGCTAGAGAAAAAGGCGGAAATTAAGATTAGACTAAAAAGTATGCCACCGAGAATACTTAAGGGAACATCGTTCAAGAAGGGACTGCCTCAATTGTTAAGATAAAAGGGATTATTAGTGCTTAAAAAGTTGCTGTCAAATGACTTTATGGTATTAGACGTTAATGCATAATAATTTGTAACGCAATTTGACTGCCAAAATAGCCTAACATAAGCAAGAAAAAGCCACTGAGTGTGAGCTTGACGGCCAACTGGCCGCGCCATCCAGCATAACGTCTGCCAATCAGCAATCCTGCAAAGACAAACCAAGAAGCGATGGTGAAGAAGGTTTTGTGAACCATATGCTGGGCAAAAATATCCTCAATGAAGTAGAAACCGGTAGCGATGGCTGCCGTTAAGAAAATAAAAGCCGCCCAGATGAATTCAAACATTAAGCGTTCCAGCACCTGCAGTGGTGGTACTCTAAGAAGTTGTTTTAACTTATGATTTTTTAGTTGGTATTCTTGGATGGATAATAAAATTCCCACACCACAGGCGGCGGTAAATAAACTGTAGGCGACACACGCAATTAATATATGGATGCTGGTGCCCCAAGAATTACTATGCAATTCATGTAGGTTCCAAGGCTGAATCGCATTCAAGGCAATAATAATGGCCGTCAGCGGAAACGAAATTGCCATAAGAAGAGATAAATCTTTATCTCGGCTACTAAACCACAATAGTGCATTGCCAATCACGGCAATTAACAATCCGATGGTTAAAAAAGTAAAACCATTTCTATCAAGCAGTGTGAGGGATAACGCATAAGCATGTAGCGCGATGGCAAGTGCACCAATAAGCTGTGTAGGGCGCGCTTTAGGGCAAAAGTAGTAGGTGATGCCAGAGGTAAAACATGCAATACAGGCAAGCCAAAGCGATAATTGAGTCATGAAACTGATAGATCCATTAGTAAAGGTATAGGGTGACAATCATTTATCCGTTATAATAGGGTGAATTTCACCTTGGTTAAACCGTGAATGAAGGTTTTTTCCATAATAGAGCAAATTTTGAGGGCAACATGTTCGACAATTTATCGAATCGCTTAACCTCCTCGCTTGATCGTATTCGAGGTCGTGCCAAATTAACAGAAGACAATATCAAAGACGTACTGCGTGAAGTGCGTATGGCGCTTCTTGAAGCCGATGTTGCTCTGCCTGTTGTTAAAGATTTTATTGCGGCGGTCAAAGAGCGCGCCGTGGGTACCGAAGTCACAAAAAGTTTAAGTCCAGGCCAAGTCTTTCTTAAGATTGTTAAGCAAGAGTTGGAAAACGTCATGGGCCAAGCCAATGACGAACTGAATCTCCGAGCTGCCCGTCCTGCAGTGATCTTGATGGCAGGTTTGCAAGGGGCGGGTAAAACCACCTCGGTTGCAAAATTGGCCAAGTATCTAAAGGAGCGTCACAAAAAATCGGTATCAGTGGTCAGTGCTGACGTTTATCGCCCTGCTGCAATCAAACAGCTTGAAACCCTTGCCAGTGAGGTTGGGGCGGATTTTATTCCCAGTGATTTGACACAAAAACCGATTGATATTGCGAACAATGCCATCGATTACGCCAAAAAAGCCCATAAAGATGTGTTGATTGTCGATACCGCAGGTCGTTTGGCCATTGATGACGATATGATGGCGGAGATTAAAGCGTTACACGATGCCATTAATCCAATTGAGACGCTTTTTGTTGTCGATGCCATGACGGGGCAGGATGCGGCAAATACCGCGAAGGCGTTTGGGGATGTGTTACCCCTGACAGGGGTGATTTTAACCAAGACCGACGGTGATGCCCGTGGTGGGGCGGCGTTGTCGGTTCGCCATATTACTGGTAAACCCATTAAATTCTTAGGTGTAGGGGAGAAAACGAGCGCGTTAGAACCTTTCCACCCTGATCGTTTGGCATCCCGTATTCTGGGGATGGGCGATATGCTTTCCTTAATAGAGGAAGCAGAGCAAAAGATTGATAAAGAAAAAGCAGAAAAGCTTGCTGGGAAACTGAAAAAAGGTAAAGGCTTCGATTTAGAAGACTTTAAAGAGCAGCTTCAGCAAATGAAAAATATGGGTGGCATGAGCTCCATGTTGGATAAGCTCCCAGGTATGGGGCAGCTTGGTAATATTCAAGACAAAGTGAACGATAAAATGTTCGTTCAAATGGAAGCTTTGATTAACTCCATGACCCCTGCAGAACGTCGTAATCCGGATGTTATTAATGGCTCCCGTAAAAAACGTATCTCAACGGGTGCGGGATTGCAGATCCAAGATTTAAATCGTCTTTTAAAACAGCATAAGCAAATGCAAAAGATGATGAAGAAGATGTCCGCAAAAGGTGGTATGAAGAAAATGATGCGTGGCTTGGGTGGAATGATGCCGGGCGGTGGTATGCCTGGCGGCGGAAATTTCCCTAAATTTTAGATATGTTCCCTAAATTTTTAATGTATCTTCTTGTTTTTATTAACGGCAGTTAAAAAACTGCCGTTTTTACTGTCTGGGCGAGCAATTCGCCCTTTTGTTTTTCTGGTTAATCGACTAGAATATGCCGCCTTCTTGTAGTATGAGTCAAAAATCGACTCGGCAAGGGGTGTTTCGTTAAGCAATAAGGAACCAATCATATGGTAACTATTCGTCTTTCTCGTGGTGGCTCTAAAAAGCGCCCATTCTATCATTTGAACGTGGCTGATAGCCGTCGTGCTCGTGATGGTCGTTATATCGAACGTTTGGGTTTCTTTAACCCTATCGCTCGTGGTCAAGAAGAACGTCTACGCATCGATCTAGATCGCGTAAACCATTGGGTTAGCCAAGGCGCTCAACTTTCTGACCGTGCTGCTCAGCTTGTTAAAGAAGCTGGCAAAAACGCTTAATACTGAGGTAGTGCTATGTCTCAATTAAAGCAAGCGGCCGCTCCCGAGCAAGCCCTTGTGGTTGGACGCATTACATCAGTTTATGGTGTTAAAGGGTGGGTGAAGTTATATTCACACACTGATCCAATGCGAGGAATTTTTGATTACAAGCATTGGTGGTTGAAAACTCCTAGTGGGTGGAAGACCGTTGAACTAAACCAAGGGCGTCTGCAAGGTCGCGGCTTGGTGGCATCGGTAAAAGGTTATAGCGACAGAGATCAAGTAAAAGAACTCTGTGGGTTAGACATCTACATTGATGCCAAAGAGCTCCCAGCATTAGAGGAAGGTGATTATTACTGGAGTCAACTGGAAGGTCTTAGGGTTACAACCAAAGAGGGTGTCCTCTTAGGGAAGGTTTCTCAACTGATGGAAACCGGTGCAAACGATGTTCTTGTTATCCGTGCGTGTGAAGGCAGTTTTGATCGTGAAGAACGCCTGATTCCTTATGCACCAGGTACTTATGTTTTAGAGATTAATCTAGAACAGCAGGAAATGGTGGTCGATTGGGATCCGGAATTTTAACTGACAAACTGAGGTCGCTACGTGAAGGTTAGCGTGATATCGCTTTTTCCGGAAATGTTTCAAGCCATTACCCAATATGGTGTGACGGGCAGAGCCATTAAGTCTGGTTTAGTCGAGATGGATTTTATAAATCCCCGAGACTTTACCCATGACCGACATAAAACAGTAGATGATCGGCCTTATGGTGGTGGTCCAGGGATGCTGATGAAAGTTCAGCCTCTCAAAGATGCGATTGCAAGTGCTAAATTATTGGTACCCAACGCAAAAGTTATTTATCTGTCCCCTCAAGGGCGTACGCTAACGCAAGAAGGCGTGCAACAGCTTGCTAAACAAGCAGAATTTATTCTGGTAGCAGGCCGTTATGAAGGCGTTGATGAGCGTTTGATTCAATCTGAGATTGATGAAGAATGGTCGATTGGCGACTTTGTCCTAAGTGGCGGTGAATTGCCGGCAATGGTGCTCATGGATGCTGTATTTCGTATGGTACCCGGAGTGCTTGGAAAGCAGGCCTCGGCGGACGAAGATTCGTTTGCTGATGGGTTGTTGGACTGTCCGCATTACACTCGCCCAGAAGTTTTGGATGGTCAACCTGTCCCTTCTGTACTACTTAGTGGCAACCACGAGGAGATCAGACGCTGGCGATTAAAGCAAAAGCTCGGAAGAACTTGGCAACGCCGGCCAGACCTTTTGCAAGACCTTGAGTTGGACAAGGAACAGCAAAAGTTGTTAGAAGAGTTTATTCGCGAAACTGAAGATTCAACCTCGGCAGAGTAGGAATTGCGAGCTTATCAGACAGAAGAACCTTCATGCTGATAAGAAACCATATCATTAGGAGTCACATCCATGAGTAATAAAACTAAACTGATTCAGCAGCTTGAAGCTGAACAGATGACAAAAGATGTCCCAGCCTTTGGCCCTGGTGACACTGTTGTTGTCCAAGTTAAAGTAAAAGAAGGTTCACGCGAGCGTCTACAGGCCTATGAAGGCGTTGTAATTGCTAAGCGTAACCGCGGTCTTAACTCTGCATTTACCGTTCGTAAAATCTCTAGCGGTATCGGTGTAGAGCGTGCTTTCCAAGTTTACAGCCCATTGGTTGAAAGCATCGAAGTGAAACGTCGCGGTGACGTGCGTCAGGCTAAGATCTACTACCTACGCGAGCGTTCTGGTAAATCAGCACGTATTAAAGAAAAATTGGCGAAACGTTAATTTTTCTGCATTAAAAAAAGGCGACGAAAGTCGCCTTTTTTTATGGAACCAATATGCTCTATTGTGGCCTAATAGTCTTTGTATTTTGATTATTTAAGGTGTTCATGATGAATCCTCGTTCGCTTCTATCTCGAGTATCGTTCTTTGTTACTCTTGCTTCTCTTTTTTCTTTTGTATTGTTTTCTAATGCCGCGCAAGCGGGGGCGGATGAAGTCAAAGCGGCGATTAAACGCGCTTTACCGCAATATTCGATTGATAGTATGGCGTTTCATAAGGGGATAAATCTCTATACCGTTGAACTAAAAGATGGTCCAACGTTGCATATGAGTCCTGATGGAAAATATTTCATTGTTGGAGATATGTATAAAATTGACGGCTCGCAAATCGAGAATGAAACTCAGCAAGAGAAACTGGCTAAAATTGAGTCGTTACCGTTTTCCAAAATGATTGTGTTTAAAGCAAAAAATGAAAAAGCTCATATAACCGTTTTTACGGATGTGGATTGTGCTTACTGCCGTATGCTGCACAAAGAGGTGCCGGAATTAAATAAAATGGGGATTACTGTTCGCTACCTTGCCTATCCGCGAGCCGGGATCGGCTCTCCTGCTTACAAAAAAATGGTCAGTGTATGGTGTTCTGATAACCCTCAGGAATGGTTCACGAAAGCGACAGAGGGGGAAGATATCCCTGAAAATACCTGTGCTAACCCCGTTGCTTCTGATTACAATTTAGGTAATGACGTTGGGGTTCGTGGTACACCAACGATGATTTTGAGTAATGGTAAATTTGTGCCTGGTTATTTGCCCGCGAACGTATTAGCAAAAGAACTTGGGTTATAGTGTTATTGCAAAATATTCCACCAAACATGCAGTGTCTTCAGTTGTTTCAGCGTTGGGTTTGCTGGATGGTGGCGGTATAATGATCTTAAATGGCAATTTTTGAACGAGTCTTATAAAAAATAAACTGTCTCTGTGGGGTGTAGTTTTGGAACCGGTAAAAGTCGGGATTTGTGGGCTGGGAACAGTAGGGTCTGGCAGTTTTAATATTCTTCGCAGGAATGCCGAAGAGATTACCAGGCGTGTTGGCCGCAGTATTGTGATCGAGCAAGTGGGTACCCGGCGTGATAATGATGCTTGTGATACCACGGGAATTAAGGTGACTCGTGATATTTTTGATGTTGCCAACAACCCAGATATTGATATTGTGCTGGAGTTGATCGGTGGCACATCCGTAGCGAAAGAACTGGTATTAACGGCGATTGAGAACGGTAAACACGTTGTGACGGCGAACAAAGCTTTGATTGCTGAGCATGGCAATGAGCTGTTTGCCCGAGCTCGCGAAAAAGGCGTTATGATTGCCTTTGAAGCGGCGGTCGCTGGCGGTATTCCCATTATTAAATCTTTGCGCGAAGGCTTGTCGGCGAACCGTATTGAATGGTTGGCAGGCATCATCAATGGTACTGGTAACTTCATTCTGTCTGAAATGAGTGAAAAAGGTCGTGATTTTGATGACGTGTTGGCTGAAGCCCAAGCATTAGGGTATGCCGAAGCCGATCCGACTTTTGACATTGAAGGCATTGATGCCGCACACAAGTTGACGATTCTGGCGTCCATCGCTTTTGGCATACCTCTGCAGTTTGAGAAAACCTACACCGAAGGTATCAGTCGCATTACGGCAGAAGATGTGGCCTTTGCTGATGATTTAGGCTATGCCGTAAAACACCTAGGTATTGCGCGTCGCTCCAAAACAGGTATTGAATTGCGAGTTCATCCTACGCTGATTTCCCATAAACATTTGTTGGCCAATGTGAATGGCGTGATGAATGCCGTCATGGTCAAAGGGGATGCGGTTGGCCCAACACTGACCTATGGTGCGGGAGCGGGCGGATTGCCTACCGGATCCTCTGTGGTGGCCGATGTCATCGATGTTGCCCGTACGTTAACGGCGGATCCCCATAACCGTGTGCCACATTTGGCTTTCCAAGCCGATGCGTTGTCTGATACGGACGTTTTGTCAGTAGAAGAAATTGAGTGTGGCTTCTTCTTGAATATGACCATTAAAGATCGTGCCGGGGTATTGGCAACCATTACCCAAATCTTGTCATCGAATGAGATTAGTATCGAATCCATTATCCAGCGCGAGCGTGAAGGCAGTGAACTGGTGCCTCTGGTGATCATGACGCATGATGTGAAAGAACGAAATATGAATGCCGCGATTGCTTCCATCGAAGCTTTACCGGATGTCGCAGGAACTGTACAGCGCATTCGTGTTGAAAACTTGGCATAAGAGAGAACAAGATATGAAATACATTTCTACTCGTGGTAAAGCGCCTGCCCTGTCTTTTAGTGACGTGCTGTTGGCTGGATTGGCGAACGATGGGGGTTTATACGTACCAGAAACCTTGCCTCAATATAGTGAGGAAGAGATTGCCTCTTGGGCGAACCTGAGTTACCAAGAACTAGCGTTTAACGTTATGTGGCCGTTTGTGGAGGGCGATATCCCAGCGGATGCGTTTAAGTCCATGATTCACGATGCTTATGAGAACTTTAACCATCATGCCATCGCTCCTATGGTGCAAACGGACAACAACGAATGGGTTCTCGAGTTATTCCGTGGCCCAACCTTGGCTTTTAAAGATTTTGCACTGCAATTACTTGGTCGTTTGATGGATTACGTTTTATCTGAACGTAATGAAAAATTAGTCATTATGGGCGCAACCTCGGGTGATACTGGGTCTGCTGCCATTGAAGGTTGTCGTCATTCTGATCACTTAAATATTTTTATTTTGCATCCATATCAACGTGTATCAGAAGTGCAACGTCGCCAGATGACCACAGTCATTGACGATAATGTTTTCAATATCGCGGTAAAAGGCAATTTTGACGACTGCCAAGGTATGGTGAAGGCCAGCTTTGCGGATCAGTCCTTCTTAAATGGCGCTAAATTAGGGGCGGTTAACTCGATCAACTGGGCGCGCATTATGGCGCAGATCGTTTACTACTTTTCGTCTGCTTTGTCCGTTGGAGCCCCACATCGCAAAGTGTCTTTCTCTGTACCAACCGGAAATTTCGGGGATATTTTTGCGGGCTATTTGGCGAAGAAAATGGGCTTGCCGATTGATCAACTGGTGGTTGCGACAAACCAAAACGATATTCTTCATCGTGTTATTGCACAAAACGATATGAGTCGCCAATCTCTGAATGTGACCCTATCGCCTAGCATGGACATTATGGTGTCCAGTAATTTTGAGCGCTTGCTATTTGATGCTCATGGCCGTGATGGTGCTGCGATCGATGATTTAATGTCGCGCTTTAATAAAGGCGATGTATCGCTGAATGATCAGGCTTGGTTTTATGTGAAAGAGCACTTTGACAGTTACAAAGTCGATGATGAGAAGACTTGTGAAGTGATCGCGAAAGTCTTTGCTGATACTCAGTATCTGCTTGACCCTCATACGGCGATTGGCATTGAAGCAGCTCGTCAGTGCCGCAAAGATGCATCGGTCCCAATGATTACCTTAGCAACGGCTCATCCGGTGAAGTTCCCAGAAGCGGTAGAGAAAGCTGGTTGTCAAACACCTGTGTTGCCTGAGCACATGAAAGATTTGTTCGAACGTGAAGAGTCTTATACGGTGCTCGATAATAGCTTGAGTGACGTTCAAGCGTTTGTCTCCAACAATATCTAACCGTTAGAGAGCCCGTTGGTTGACGCGGGCTCTTTTCATTTCCAATAAGTAAATCAATCTATGAATCTCATTATTTTAGACCCTAAGCAATCTCTGGGGGAGGGTGTGTATGCGCTGTCTGACCGCCAACAATTACACATTAGTAACGTCATCAAGGCCTCATCAGGAGATGTGCTTCGTGTGGGATTACTAAATGGCAAGATGGGTGATGGGGTGTATCAAGCGCCAGATAAGGAGCCCAAGGGCGATCGTGTTAATGGCACTGGCACTATACATTCCCTCTCGCTTACCTTAGAACCGCCAGCACCCTTGCCTATAGTGGTTGTGATGGCGTTGCCTCGCCCGAATATGTTAAAGCGGACATTGCAAAATATGAGTGCAATGGGCGTGAAAGAGATTTACCTGATTCACTCGGCGAAAGTGGAAAAGAGTTATTGGCAAAGTCCTGTTGTGCAGCTTGATGTCATTGAGCCAGTCCTCTTGGAAGGCTTAGAGCAAGCAAAGGACACCATGATGCCTAAGTGTCATTTGGTGCCTCGTTTCCGTCCTTTTGTTGAAGATCAGTTGCCTGAGATTCTGGAAGGAAAGAGGGGGCTGTTAGCGCATCCTTATCAAGCTCAAGCTTGTCCTGTGAATCTTCATGAGCCAAGTGTGTTGGCTCTTGGCCCAGAGGGCGGCTGGAACGAGTTTGAGGTAGCCAAATGGCTAGCAGCGGGAATGGAGTCAGTGCATATTGGAGAACGGATTTTACGTGTCGAAACCGTGGTACCTGTCTTGCTGTCACGTTTATATCCCGCAGGGTTGTCTTAATAGGAAGATGACGCTTGTTAGTAAATTGGTAAGGTTTTAACTGTCTTGCTTATAAAAAAAAATCCCCCATCACTTTTGGTGTTGGGGGATTTTTTATTGAAGTGGCTTACTACAGGCTTAGTTCTTAACTGGCTTTGAGCCAATCAAACCATAGTAGGCAATGTACAAGTAACAAACCACTGGCATGATGAAAGAGGCTTGTAGACCAATGTGATCAGCAAGCGAACCTTGAATCACAGGCAAAATGGCACCACCCACGATGGCAAGACAAAGTAACCCCGAGCCTTGGCTTGTTTGAGGGCCTAAGTCTTTTAAGGCCAAACTGAAGATGGTTGGGAACATGATGGAGTTAAATAAACCAATCACTAACACAGACCACATAGCCACGTGACCGTCATTCATAATGGTGCTGATCAAGAGCAAAATCGCGACACAGGCATTGATCGCAAGCAGTTTGCCAGCAGACAAACGTTGCATTAATACGGCGCCAATAAAGCGACCAACCATTGCACCACCCCAGTAGTAAGCTACGTAATGGGCTGCTGTGGCTTCAGGCAAGTTGGCGATATTTTTTAAACCAAAGAAGTTAACCAATAAGCTACCAATGGACACTTCCGCGCCAACATACATAAAGATGCCAACTGCGCCTAACACCAAATGACGATGTTTTAAAATACTGATAGAGGGCGCCGCAGTGTCGTCTACCTGTTCTTCTTCAGGTTTAGGCAGATGGATACGAGTAAAGATAAAGGCCAGTGCTAATAGAATAACGGCTAAGCCGATGTATGGAACGATAACACTTTCCGCTTCTTGTGCTTTACTGGCGTATTGACCGACCACGGTAAATAATAAAGCACCACCCACTAATGGGGCGACAGTAGTGCCTAACGAGTTAAAGGCTTGAGAAAGTGTTAAACGGCTAGAGGCGGTTTCTGATGGGCCCATTACGGTAACAAGTGGGTTCGCTGCAACCTGAAGAATGGTAATGCCTGCCGCTAGTACGAACAGCGCCCCTAAAAAGACAATATAAAGTTGTGCTTTGGCAGCAGCAACAAACAATAAGCAGCCAGCGGCAGCAATCATCAAACCAATGCCAATACCCCGTTGAAAACCTACTTTTTTGACCAGGTTACCGGCCGGGACAGAGATAATGAAGTACGCCCCAAAGAAGCAAAATTGGATCAGCATTGCTTGGGTATAGGAGAGATCAAAGACTCCTTTTAAATGGGGAATCAATATATCGTTGAGCGAGGTGATAAAACCCCACATGAAAAATAATGATGTTAAGGCAGTAAGCGCAAATCGGTAATTTGGCTGGCCTTTTGCCGCATCTTGGGTATAAGTTGTCATAATTTTTTCCGATAAGTGTTAAAGAGAAAGCTCAATTTTTATCTTTAGATTTTTAAACACTTTATCTTTGGGCATAGGGGGATTGAACACAGGTTCTTGCCCAAATCAAAAAAGCGGCTAATCGTAGCATTGGAATATCGACAATGTGTGTAAAAGAGGCTTGGATTATTAGATAAACCTATATCCTTCCTTTTTTATTTCATTAGTGTAAGAAAGTCTTGCGAAGTTTTACGCTATTGCAATGGAAATGGACGCGGATTTAGGTAAAAAAGACGTTAATCAATTGTGCTATGTTGATGAATAGGTCATGACTCTGTCAGCCTTAGGTTAACGCTTTGTGTTACTATCTAGCACTGAATGAATTTTCATCTGTGGACTGTCTAGAGTTTTATGCGCATTGAACGTCGCCCTTTATTAACGAAAAAAAATCATTTTCCCAGCACCATGTCTCCGACCTTGCAGCGAGTATTGATGTCTCGGGAAGTCAGCTCTGTTGATGAGTTGGATTATCGGCTGCCGCGCTTAATGCGCCCGGAGCCTCTTTTTGGCTTAACCGATGCCGCGAACATTTTGGCGGATGCTATTGTCGCAGGTCAAAAAATTCTTATTGTCGGGGATTTTGATGCAGATGGGGCCACCAGTACCAGCTTAGGCATATTGGCTTTAGAGGCAATGGGAGCCATTGCGCCGGAATATTTGGTTCCTAACCGTTTTGAGTTTGGTTATGGTCTCACGCCCGAGATTGTTGAAGTGGCAAAAGACAAACAGCCTGCTGTCCTGATCACGGTGGATAACGGTATTGCCAGTATCGATGGGGTATTCGCTGCAAAGTCCTATGGTATGAAGGTGGTGGTAACGGATCACCATTTACCGGGTGCGGCGCTGCCGCAAGCTGATGCGATAGTCAATCCCAACCATCCACAATGTGGCTTTGAAAGCAAAAATCTGGCGGGTGTTGGGGTAATTTTTTATGTCATGAGTGCGTTGCGTGCCGAACTCAAGCGTCGCCATTGGTTCGAAGAGCAACATATTGCTATACCGAATTTGGCGGAGTATTTGGATTTGGTGGCGTTAGGGACGGTTGCGGATGTGGTGCCCTTGGACAGTAATAACCGCATTTTGGTGCAGCAAGGTATTAAACGTATCCAAGCGGGCCAAGCTCGTCCTGGCATTTTGGCTCTATTAGAGGTTGGGCGTCGTGACCATACACAATTAAAGGCGTCTGACCTGGGATTTGTGGTTGGCCCAAGGCTCAATGCGGCTGGACGCCTTGACGATATGTCGGTGGGAATAGAGTGTTTGCTTGCTGTGCATTCTCATCAAGCACGTCAATTGGCTCAGCAGTTAGATCAATTCAACCGAGAGCGAAAAGTCATAGAAGCGGACATGAAAGAGCAAGCTGAATTGGCATTGGCCTCTCTGAAAGAGGATGCGCAAGCCATGCCTAATGGTATGTGTTTTTATGACCCAGATTGGCATCAAGGGGTGATCGGGATTTTAGCCTCACGGATGAAGGAGAAGTGTCATCGTCCGGTGATTGCTTTTGCGCGAGTTTCAGAGGATGAGCTTAAAGGCTCTGCTCGTTCGATACCTGGGGTGCATATTCGTGACGCGTTGGATTTATTGGCAAAGCGTTATCCACAGTTGCTGAGTAAATTTGGTGGTCATGCGATGGCCGCTGGCATGTCGATCAAAGAGTCCCATTATTACGCGTTTCGTTTGGCATTTGATGTCATTATCAGTGAATGGGTGACGCCAGAACAGCTGGAAGCCGTTGCCTGGACCGATGGGCCTCTGGCGCCTGAAGATTTCAGTTTAAGTTTTGCCGAGCAAGTGCGTTTATCTGGGCCTTGGGGGCAAGCATTTCCAGAGCCGAGTTTTGATGGGGTCTTTGATATTTTGCAGCAGCGCCTTGTGGGGGAAAAGCATTTGAAGTTGATGGTGCGTGAACCCCATAGTGGCTTACTACTGGATGCGATTCGCTTTTTTGTGGACTTGGAACAGTGGCCTAATGAGCAGTGCAAGCAAGCGCACTTGGTCTATAAACTGGATATCAATGAGTTTCGGGGCCAGCGCAATTTACAGCTATTGGTCGATCATATTGAACCAGCTTAATGTCGTTTCAGGTTTTGTCAGAGAAGAAAAAAACGCCAAGCTGCCTATCCAGCAAAAAGTTGAGGTATAATGCCTCTCCCTCAATCCACCACTTATTAATTTTGCAGGAGTTCATCCATGACTGCACAGGTTCTTGACGGCAAGCTTTGCGCCAAAGAAACCGAAACCCGTCTGCAAGCTCAAGTTGCACAGCTGAAAGAGCGCACTGGCGGCACCCCTATTTTGGCAACCATTCTTGTTGGAGCGGATCCAGCTTCGGCGACCTATGTAAAAATGAAAGGCAATGCTTGCCGTCGTGTTGGTATGGACTCGATGGCGATTGAATTACCCGAGACCACCACCACTGAACAACTGCTTGCCAAAATTCAAGAATTGAATAACAACTCGGATGTGCACGGTATTTTGCTTCAACATCCTGTGCCAGAACAAATTAATGAACGCTTATGTTTTGATGCGATTGCCGCTCATAAAGATGTCGATGGTGTGACTTGTCTTGGTTTTGGTCGTATGGCCATGCAAGAACCCGCATATGGTGCCGCGACGCCTGCTGGAATTATGCGTTTGCTGGAAGCTTACGATATAAACTTGGAAGGTAAGCACGTTGTAGTTGTGGGTCGTAGTCCCATTTTGGGTAAGCCAATGGCGATGATGATGCTAAATGCCAATGCGACAGTTACCATTTGCCATTCTCGTACGCAAAATCTCCCCGACTTTATTAAACAAGCGGATGTGATCGTTGGAGCGGTAGGTAAGCCGGAGTTTATTAAAGCCGAATGGATCAAAGATGGCGCTATCGTTGTGGATGCGGGTTACCATCCTGGTGGTGTAGGAGACATTGAACTGGCGCCATTGGTTGACCGTGTGGCCGCTTATACGCCTGTTCCTGGTGGCGTGGGCCCGATGACAATCAACACCTTGATTTTGCAAACACTCGAGTCAGGCCTTAAGCAGCTGGCTTGAAACTCTCATAATACTTCCCCATATTAGAGGGTGTCGCAAAAGGTAGCGAGCGAAGATAAGGCAAGGCAAAAATCGCTGAAAAAGCAGAGTTTATACCTATAAATGAGCATTTTGAGGCGATTTTTAACACTGAATTATCAAGCACAGTAGTTTTGCAACAGCCTCTATTATCTAAATGGATAGTATAAAATAGTGAGCCGTGCCTGAGTCGGGTACGGCTTCTTGCTTTACAGACTTTGCTCTGATTTCAAAAGCGCTACGTTTCACAAGCGATATGTTTCAAGAGTAATATGGGCTTTTCTTAAAGTGAACAGAAATAGGTAGACATTCTATGTCCACAGAAATGTTAAAAGACGCGTTAGATTTTGACCTCATTGCTGACGTGTTTGTCACCGAATCCATTGCCGCTTCACCTGCCGAATTGCATGGTCAATTATGTGGCTATCTGGCATCTGGTGTTGCCTTGCCATTAGAGGATTGGCTCACCATGGTAGTAGAGTTTTGTGATATCGAAGGCTGGAAAGAAGAGGCGAGCCGTTCCGCAATTGTAGAACTTTATACGGCGACGTTGACCTTGTTTCAAAACGGCGAATACGCCCTCGTACCTTGTATCAGTGACGATGATTCTCCCCTAAGCGAGCGTGGAACAACATTATCCCAATGGGCACATGGTTTCCTAGCAGGCTATGGCTTGTCGGGTCAAAAGAAAGATTTATCCGAAGAGACAAAGCAAATATTGCGCGACTTAGCCAATATTTCTGGCATGAAAGCGCAGATGGAAGCCTTAGAAGAGAATAATGACAATGAAGCGGATTTGACCGAGTTAGTTGAATACGCCCGTTTGTCGGCCATGATGCTCTATTCTGAGCACCATGAAGTGAATCCGAATGTAGATCATACCAAACAATCCTCAATACACTAATCACATATTCCCGTGCTGGCTGACGTGATGGACAGCCAATCAATATAAGAGAGAGTAGGATGAATACTGAAAGTCTGATAATAGATAAGCAAACATACCAAGCTCGTCGTCAGCGTTTGATTGAGTCACTGCCAAACAATGCGGTTGCCATTATTCGCACGGGTGAGCTTGCTACTCGTAATAATGACTGTGAATACGAATTTCGTCCTCACAGTAGTTTCTTCTATTTAACGGGGTTTCCTGAGCCTAGTGCTTACGCCTTGATCAAGAACAATGGCGATACCCTTCTGATAACTTTGCCTAAAGACCCGGAAAGAGAGCAATGGGATGGCTTTCGTTATGGTGTAGAGGGCGCGATTAAGGAATTTGGTGTGAAGGAAGCCGCCGCCATTGATGAACTGGATAAGACAGCATTGGCATTTTTAGACGGTGCGGACCATGTCGCGTTTTTGTTTGGTGATGATCATCTTCGTCAACAGTTGATGGGCTGGCGCGATCAATTGGCTGCCCGTGCACGTGCGGGGGCGATCGCGCCGACTGGTTTGATTGATTTGACTCCCTATATTGCTGATATGCGCTTGCACAAAGACGAACAAGAAATTGTCTTATTGGAAAAAGCGGCTCAAATCAGTGTGGAAGCGCATAAGCAAGCCATGAGAACCGTTCGCCCTGGTATGAAAGAGTACGAGCTAGAGGCCGAATTAAATTATGTCTTTATGAAGTCTGGCGCGCGTCAACCTGCGTACAACAATATTGTTGCTTCTGGCAGTAATGCTTGTGTATTGCATTACATCCAAAATGACCAAACCATTAAACAAGATGATCTCGTCTTGATTGATGCGGGAGCGGAGTATGGCGGCTACGCTGGGGATATTACCCGTACGTTTCCGGCCAGTGGGAAATTCACCGAACCCCAAGCCATCTTATATCAGGTAGTACTAGATGCGTATCATGCTGGTATGAAAGAGCTTAATGTGGGGACACCTTATGAGGCGTATCACAATGCGGCGGTAAAAGTGTTGACGCAGGGCTTGGTCGAACATGGATTGCTAAAAGGGGAAGTAGATTCCCTGATCGAAAGCAAAGCCTACCGTGATTTCTATATGCACAATACGGGACATTGGTTAGGCTTGGATGTGCACGATTGTGGCGCCTATAAAATCAATGGTGAATCCCGCTTATTGGAAGAAGGCATGACCCTGACCATAGAGCCTGGTCTTTATGTTTCACCAGATAATGAATCCGTAGATGAAAAGTGGCGTGGTATCGGTATTCGTATTGAAGACGATATTTTGATCCGCAAAGAAGGGCCTTATGTACTCACCCATGGCCTGCCAAAAGAGATTGCGGAAATAGAAGCCTTTATGGCTGAAAACCGATAACAATCAATATGATAAAACTAGTCAGCCTGTGACGTTGCTAGTCAACTGATAGGCTGCAGTAACCTGATTAATCACGACAAATGGAGCAGTAAAGATGGCAAAGCAATACGATGTAATAGTGGTCGGAGCCGGTATGGTTGGCGCCCTCGCTGGAATTTTGCTTGCTCAGTCATTGTTACGTGTTGCGATCATTGATAAGAACGACGGATATTATCCGCTGTCTACACCGCCCAGTTATGATGCTCGGGTCAGTGCCATTTCTAGTCAATCTAAGGCGCTCCTTGAGTCGTCTGGGGCGTGGCAGCGTATTGATCAAAATCGTCTGGCGGCCTACAACAATATGGTTGTCTGGGATGGTTTAGGTCAAGGCTATATTGATTTTAATGCGCAAAAGGCCGCCATGCCGGAATTAGGGCACTTAGTCGAAAATAATGTCTTATGTGATGCTTTAATAGCGCAAGCTAAACAAGAGTCAAACATCGATTTGTATTTTTCAGAAACACTGGAATCCCATGAGTTAAGTGACGCGGGTGTTAAGGTGGCGTTGGCTTCTGGTCTCCCGTTAGAAGCGCAAACCCTGATTGCCGCAGATGGTGCCTTGTCTTTACTGAGAACGCAAAATGCGTTCGATACGGTGGAGTGGGATTACGGTCATCATGCGATTGTTGCGACCTTAGAAATAGACCATTCCCATGAGAACACAGCGTGGCAGTGTTTTGGTGAAGAGGGGATTTTGGCGTTTCTCCCTCTGCCGGATGTAGATGATCGACACTTCGTCTCAATTGTTTGGTCGGTGCCGCCTAAAGAAAGTGATGTCTTGATGGCACTGGATAACAACACGTTTGCTACCCGTTTGCATTACGCCATTGGTAAGCGCTTTAAGGTATTAGGGTTAACCACGAAACGCTATGCAATTCCGCTGCGTCAGCGGCATGCGAAGCAGTATGTAAAATCCGGTATTGCCTTGATTGGTGATGCTGCACACACCATTCATCCGCTAGCAGGGCAGGGCGCGAACTTGGGTTTTGGCGATGTAAAAGCGCTGGTTGCGGTGTTAACAAAAGCGCACAAGCGTGGGGAGCACCTTGGGCAATCTCGAGTGTTAAGACGTTTTCAGCGTGCGCGTATGCTGGATAATATTGCAATGGCTGCTGGTATGGAAAGCTTCAAACGTTTGTTTGCATCACAAAATCCAATTATTGTGCAGCTGCGTAATATGGGAATGACAGGTTTTCATAACTCGCCAGCGTTGAAGCAAAAGCTGGTGGCAAGAGCCGCTGGTTTATCCTCTTTCTCTTAATTTTGAGGGAGCGAAATAAATATTATTGAGTCGGATTGCAAAACGCTACTTTTTTGAGATTGCAAAGTCCATACTGTTACATAGGCTGATGTTGTCTTATTGATAAAGAAGTAGAGGCAGTGCTTTATGCAAATATCAACATTATTAAAACAAACGGATAAGCTCCCCAACGTCCCCGATGTCGTTTTAGAGTTGATCGAAGCCTTGAACAACCCTGATGCTCATTACTCTGTCATCGCGGAAAAAGTGGTACATGATCAGACCATTTCTTTGAAGGTATTACGCGCGGTTAATTCTGCCTATTTTGGCCTGTCCAGAAAAGTCTATTCGATTGATGAAGCCATCGCTATTCTTGGTACGAATAAATTAAAAACCATGGTGATCGCCTCTGGTTTTGTGAACTCGGTTGATAGTGTTCAAGGGCTTGATTTAAGAGACTTTTGGCATGACTCCTTTGCGGTCGCAGAGTTAGCGCAGTGGTTGGGAAAACGCACAAGTTTAGTGGACGATGACGAGGCTTTTACGGCGGGAATTGTTCATAATATTGGACGACTATTGCTGCACCTTGCTGAACCTGAATTAGCCATTTCGATTCAGGATCAAGTCAGGCAGGGTAAAGGGAGTCGATTTAGAATCGAAATGGAAGCGCTTGGTTTTGCCACACAAGATGCGGGTAAAGCTTTATTGGATTTATGGAAGTTCCCCGTGGAATTAGGTGAAGCAGTGAAGCATCATAAGCGTCCTTTTGCTGAACAGCAGCCTCCTCAGCCCTTAGCCTGTATCTTAAATTTAGCTTGTTACCTCAATGCTTGTATTCGGAACGAGCGTGAGGTGGAGATTGTTCAAGAAGGTTTACCATTAGCGGTTGTTAAAGCGGCGGGCATAACACCGCTCACTCTAGACGATGTAGACCAAGCACTTAACTTGGATAATGAGCTTAGTCATATTATGTATTAACGGGTGACGATGTTAAGTAATAGGCATTGTCCATTTGTGGATCTTTACATGGATGTAGATGGCTAGAAGGATGGGGGTGTCTGTGTAGAGATTAAGGTAAGCAAATATAGACACACCTTCCGTGGCATATTGATTAAGCTGAATTCTTTAGAGTGGTTATTTGAATGGTTAACCGTCAGAGACTTATTCAGTACCGATGCCTTGTTCTCTACATACTTCGACTAACCCTTCAAAGTCGTATTCCGTAAGGTCCAAATGTTCAAGCACAAAATGTTTATTGTTATCCCATTCGTAATCTTCTTCAGCACAACCCAAGTGTTTATAAGTGCCGGCTATATGCTCTGACATTTTCAAAATGGCTGCAAAGGTCAGGTTAGTGGTATCACCCGGTACTCGGTTGGTAAATAAACGATCAATTCGGTGGTGGTAAGCGATGACGGCACAACAGCTCTTTGGCAGCCCCCAAGATTTTGCGAGGTAGTAGCCAACCACGGAGTGATTGGTCTTAAACGTTTGGTTCTCAACATTGGTCAGCTCAAAGTTCTCATCCTGATAGCCTTTTATCAGAACGTCTTTATAGCCATCAAAGCGCTTCATCATTAACGGGATGCCAGCATTGTGGAAAAGGCCAAGGGCATAACTTTCGTCTTGATATTTGAACCCCAATTGTTTGGCAAGACTGGCGCTAACGGCGGCCACATCCATTGCGTTGTCCCAAAAGGAATGCATGGCTTGAATGGCATCGTCTGACAATTCACTCTTAACCGCTAAGCCATTTACAATATTGGTGATAGTGGTCACGCCAAGTAACATGACAGCCTGTTGTATCGAGGTGATTTTTCTTGGTAAGCCAAAAAATGCTGAGTTGACGAATTTTAACACCGCAGCAGATAAGCCTACATCCTGTGAAATGATCTCAGCAATCCGTGTCATATCTGGCTCAGGCATGGCCTGTTCCATATGAAGATCCACCATCACTTGAGGTTGTGGTGGGATGCTAATGCCTTGAAGGACTCGTTTAAGTTGATTTTCATTTAATTCTGAGGACATAAAAAGACCGTTTCAAACAAAGACAATTAGGGTATCAATAGCGTAATACATGGCAATTGAGACTGTACGCTTTATAATAGCCCTTTTTAAATGTACTGGGTGAAAATTTTGAGCGTTATTCGACTAAAAGGGCAAGCAGATCGTCGTCTTAGAGCAGGCCATCAATGGATCTATAGTAATGAAATAGATACCAATAAGACGCCATTAAAGCAATTTACACCGGGCGATCAAGTGGTTGTCGAAACAGCACAAGGAAAACCTCTTGGTATTGCGACGGTGAATCCTAATACGTTGATTTGTGGTCGATTAGTGAGCCGAAGTGTGGATACCGTATTGAATAAATCCACTTTGGTGCATCGCATTAAAATTGCCTTGTCGTTGCGTGAAATGGTTTATTCTGGTCCTTATTATCGCTTGGTATTTGGGGATTCGGATGGATTGTCTGGGTTGGTGGTGGATCGCTTCGCCGATATCCTAGTCATACAGATTTCGACAGCGGGCATGGAGCGTTTGAAAAACGAGATTGTCGAAGCCTTACAGGAAGTCATCAAGCCGACGGCAATTTTACTAAAAAACGATGGCAAAATGCGTCAAATCGAAGGGTTAGAGACGTACGTAGAAGAAGCTTTTGGAACCGTTCCTGAGTTGGTTTTTTTGCAAGAAAATGATGTTTTGTTTCAAGCGCCTGTATGGGATGGTCAAAAAACGGGTTGGTTCTATGATCACCGAGAAAACCGTAAAACCATGCAAGGATTTTGTGATGGTAAGCGAGTGCTGGATGTTTTTTCTTATGTGGGCGGTTGGGGCGTGCAGGCGGCGGCCGCTGGAGCAACCGACGTCACCTTTATCGATGCCTCAGAAAGTGCGTTAAGCCACGTGGATGAAAATTTAAAGCTGAACCAATACGAAGGCGATGCGAATCTTATGCACGGTGATGCGTTTGATGCCATGCAGTCTTTGATTGACGACAAAACGCGCTTTGATGTGGTTGTCATGGATCCCCCCGCGTTTATTGCCCGTCGTAAAGATATCAAAGCGGGAGAAGGGGCTTATCATCGCGCCAACCAGCTTGCGATGCGTCTGGTAGCGAAAGGAGGCGTTTTAGTGACTGGCTCTTGTTCAATGCATCTAGAGACCAACCGTTTACATGATATAGTGCGTAGCAACTCGCGCCAACTTGAGCGTTTTTCGCAGTTAATTTATCGTGGTACACAGGCACCAGATCATCCGGTTCATCCGGCAATCGAAGAAACGGAATACCTAAAAGCCTTGTTCTATCGCATACATAACAATATGGGGTTGTAATGTCCCTATGGCCATCTATTGATGGTAAACAAGCGTCTTTGCTTCGCTGAGCAAAGGCGCTTTTTGTTTTGGTTGTTTATTGTTTAGTGACGAAGGGAAATATGCGGCCAACCGCGCTCTTTAGCGATCTTGCTTAGAACGTCGTCTGCGTCAACTGCGACCGGGTGGTCGACTAATTCTAATAACGGCAGATCGTTGCGTGAGTCGCTATAGAAGTAGCTCCCCGCCATTGAATGACCCGTTTCTTTCAGCCAGTCGTTTAAGCGGGTTACTTTACCTTCTTGAAAGCTCGGTACGCCAACAATATTGCCTGTGTATTGTCCGTTAATGACTTCTGGGATAGGGGCGATAATATGATCCATCCCTAGAGCGGTGGCAATCGGGCCGGTGACAAACTGATTGGTGGCTGTGATCATTAATAAAAAATGACCTTGTTTTTTATGGTCTTGAATCAGGGCGTTGGCTTTTTCTTGCATCATGGGAACGACCTTTTCTGCCATAAAAGTCTGATGCAATTGGGTTAACTCTGATGGGGTGAATTGGGTAAGCGGTGCTAGGCTAAAGGCTAAATATTCGTGAATATCTAAAGTGCCTGCTTGGTATTGTTGAAAAAAACGATCATTGGCTTCTTTATAGGCTTGAGTGTCGACCAGTTTTTTTTCTACTAAGAATTGCCCCCATGCATAATCACTGTCGCCACTGAGTAAGGTGCCATCTAAATCAAATATTGCGAGTGTCACTGGTTTTCCTTGGGATTATGAATTTGGAATTGTGAATGATAGAAAGTATAACCTTGAGAACTACAAATAACACGTCTGTTAATTGTGCGGCAAGGCGAATTATGGAACAATGAATCAAATTTGTATTTAAGTTAAAAGGTGATAGCTCGTGATTGATGCAGACGGATATAGACCGAATGTGGGCATCATATTGATGAACGAGCGTGGCCAACTTCTTTGGGCGAGACGAGTCGGTCAAAATGCCTGGCAGTTTCCCCAAGGCGGTATAAAACATGATGAAACACCAGAAGATGCATTATTTCGAGAATTGAAAGAAGAAATCGGTTTGGAGCCTCATCAAGTAGAAATCGTGGGGAAAACCCGAGGATGGTTGCGTTATCGGCTACCCAAACGCATGCTTCGGCATAATAGTAAGCCTTTGTGCATTGGACAAAAGCAAAAGTGGTTTTTGCTTTCTATTCGATGTGCGGATACCTGCGTGTGCGTTGATGATACTGAATGCCCTGAATTTGATGGTTGGCGATGGGTGAGTTATTGGTATCCATTAGGCCAGGTTGTCTCGTTTAAAAAAGATGTCTATCGACGAGCGTTGAAGGAGCTGATCCCCAATGCCCATCGCAAATTAGAGAAAATAGTAAAGACTAGCTAGGGGAAAACACAAACATGCTCAGCCTGCTCAGACGTATCACTCAAGAGGTGACCGCAGCACAATCATTGCCTGTTGCGTTGGACATCATTGTCCGACGTGTTCGCAGAGCGATGCGGGCAGAAGTGTGTTCTATCTATTTAGTCGATCCCAATACCAATGAGTACATTCTCATGGCAACACGCGGCTTGAACGCGGATGTTGCTGGTAGTGCCAGTTTGAAAGCCGATGAAGGCTTGGTTAGCTTGGTGGGTCGCCGTGCCGAGCCTGTTAACCTAGAAGATGCGCATATACACCCCTCATTTCACTATTTAAAAGGTACTGGAGAAGAGCGTTATCGCTCGTTCCTCGGGGTACCGATTATCCACCATCGTCAAGTGCTCGGCGTGCTGGTGGTTCAGCATGAAGATAAACGTCGCTTTGATGAGGGTGAAGAAGCCTTTTTGATTACCTTATCGGCTCAGCTTGCAGGGGTAATTGCCCATGCAGAAGCCACGGGCGCGATGACGAGCTTAAGCGTTCATGCTGCACCAACAGGGTCGGATTTCCGCTATAAAGGGGTTGCTGGTAGTTCAGGGGTGGCCATTGGTCGCGGGGTGGTAGTGTATCCGCCTGCGGATTTGGATGTGATTCCAGATCGTACCGTGGATGATTGTGCCGCTGAAATCGAAGAATTTAATCAAGCGCTTGATGCGGTTCGTCAGGATATTCGTCGTGCCAGTAATCGCCTTAGCCAGCATTTGTCTAATGATGAAAAAGCGCTGTTTGATGTGTATTTAAAAATCCTCGATGACAATGCTTGGTCTAAAGATGTTGAAAGCAAGATCAAGGAGGGAAATTGGGCACAAGGAGCGCTTAGACAGGTCATCCAAACGCATATTGCGCATTTTGATCGCATGGATGATCCCTATTTACGTGAGCGTGCGTCAGACATTCGAGATTTAGGCCGTCGGATTCTCTCTCACTTACAGGCTAAGGCGCCTAATTTAGCAGAGCGTTTTGATGAACCCTCTATTATTATTGGGGAAGAATTGACGGCTTCTATGTTAGGTGAAGTGCCCCTTGATAAGATCAAAGGCCTTGTCTCCGTGATGGGGTCAGGGAACTCCCACGTGGCGATTTTAGCACGTGCTATGGGAATTCCAACGGTGATGGGGGCGTTGGACTTACCCTACTCTCAGCTTGATAAAGTCGATTTGATTGTAGATGGCTACCTTGGACAAATTTTCACTTACCCCTCTGAACACCTGACACAGAATTATCAACAGATTGTTGATGAAGAGCGTCAGTTAGAAGAAGAGTACGAAACCCTTAAAGATTTACCTTGTGTGACTCTGGACGGCTACCGTTTATCGCTTTATGTGAATACCGGTTTAACCGCTGACATTGCTCGATCTCTGGATCGTGGTGCTGAGGGCATTGGTCTTTACCGAACAGAAGTGCCTTTTATGGTGCGCGATCGCTTTCCCACCGAGGCGGAACAAGAGCACATTTACCGTCAACAGTTAGCAGGTTTTGCACCTGCGCCAGTTACGGTTCGTACTTTGGATATTGGTGGTGATAAATCGTTACCTTATTTCCCCATTAGCGAGGAAAACCCCTTCCTTGGTTGGCGTGGTATCCGTGTGACACTGGATCACTTGGAGATTTTTATGGCGCAAATTCGTGCCATGATTAAGGCCAGTGCTGGGCTACATAATCTAAAAATCATGTTACCAATGATTTCCCATGTGGCCGAAGTGGAAGAAGCGTTGGCATTGATTCGTCGAGCCTATGCGGAAATTAAAGAGGAAGGCTACGATGTTAAAATGCCCCAAGTGGGCGTGATGATCGAAATCCCCGCTGCGGTTTATCAAGTCAAAGAGCTTGCCTCGCTGGTGGATTTTATGTCTGTGGGAAGCAACGATTTAACTCAGTATCTGTTAGCTGTGGATCGTAATAATCCTCGTGTAGCGGATTTATACAACTGTTTCCATCCTTCGGTTTTGCGCGCTTTGCACTCGATTGTAAAACAAGTGAAAAACGAAGGGATAAACTTAAGTGTTTGTGGTGAAATGGCGGGCGATCCTATGGGGGCCATCATATTAATGGCCATGGGATATGATGTGCTATCGATGAGTTCCACCAGCTTACCGAAAGTGAAAGCGGTTATCCGTAATATCTCCATGGATCAAGCGCAAAACATGTTGGATCAAGTGATTCATCTTACTCATGCTGACGCTGTGACTCAGACCATGACTCGATTAATGCGCGAAGCAAATATCGAACGCTTGGTGCGTCCAGCGAAAACCACAACGCATTAATTTAGTCGTACATTAAAAGGTTGTTCCTACCGCTATGATAGCTTATCCAGATTTTGATCCTGTCGCCATTTCCATAGGCCCACTTGCCGTACATTGGTACGGTATTATGTACTTAGTTGGCTTTGCTAGCGCGTATCTTTTAGGAAATTATCGTGCTAAGAAATCCAATGGCTTATGGACGCAAGAAATGGTCAGCGACATGATCTTTTATGGTGCATTGGGGGTCATTTTAGGGGGACGTATTGGTTATATCCTTTTTTATCAGTTCCCCGTTTTTATCAAGCATCCTTTAGTCATGTTTCAAATTTGGGATGGCGGCATGTCATTCCATGGTGGGTTAATTGGCGTCATTATTGCGATGATGATCTTTGCTCGTCGCTACAATAAACACTGGGTAGATGTTACCGATTTTGCGGCGCCTTTTGTGCCAATTGGTTTGGGGGCGGGTCGTATTGGTAACTTTATTAATGGGGAATTATGGGGTAAACCAAGTACGCTTCCTTGGGCCATGATCTTCCCAAAAGATCCTTTGCATCTTCCTCGTCAACCTTCTCAGTTGTATCAGTTTGCGATGGAAGGCGTATTGCTGTTCTGTATTTTGTGGTTTTTCTCGAAAAAGAGTAAACCGCGTTACTGCGTGTCCGGCTTGTTTTTATTGTGTTACGGCATTTTCCGTATATTGGCGGAATTTGTGCGAGAGCCAGACCCGCAAATCGGCTATCTTGCTTGGGGATGGGTGACAGAAGGGCAGGTCTTATCTTTGCCAATGGTCATTATCGGCATTATTTTGATTGTCTTTGGTTATAAAATGAAACAGTACCCCACCACGTAAATGTATGATGATAAAACCAGCCAAGTGCTGGTTTTTTTTATTTAGAGAACTTGGCGATCAATAATTGTGAGGAAAAAAAATGAACGGCGACTTGTTGGTTTTTGGGCCAGTGACGCTAAATCATGAAAAGTATGTAGAGCCTCCTAAAACGGATAGTGAATTAGTGCCATTCCATCATTTTCTGATCGAGAATGAAAAAGGGGAAGTAGTCGGCCATATTAATTTTCGCATAGGCAATACGAGCCATGTTCAGAACTGCGCAGGGCATCTTGGTTATGCCATAAATGAAGCGTTTCGAGGCAAGCATTATTCGCTGTATGCTTGTTTGGCGATTAAGCCTTTTATACAAGACTTCTATTCGAGCATACTGATTACCGCAGAAGTTGATAATGCCCCTTCTATTAACATTATTGAAAAGTTAGGTGCCGAGTATTTAGATCAAGTTGTGGTGCCAAAAACAGACCCAGGGTATGTCCACGGTGCGCGTCAGAAAGTGCGCTATAAGTGGGCGGTAGTGTGACTAATTAACAGTAGGTTTTAAGTAGGAGCCTTGTAGTATGTTTGATTATTTATATGAATCATTTCGTTGTCTTCCTATTGCGGCAAATACCTTAAAGTCAGGATTAGAAACCTATTTATCCGAGCAACGAGACTGGTGTGAGAGTGCGGACTTTTCAGCTTTGTTTCCGTTTAAAGAGCTGGGGTTGCCGCAAGATTTCTTTTTGCAAAAAGTCATTCACTGCGATGGAGTGGATTATCTGACGGGGCCGCGCTTTTTGAATGGGAATATAGAGGCCCCTTATATTGAGCTTGCAGCCAGTTCCGGCCCATTGACGTCTAAGGCGGCGGAGCACATTTTTAAATTATGGGAGCCGTTGAAAGCCAAACATATTCGCGTGCTTCGACCTGCCAAAGAAAAAGGCAAAGGCATTCGGGATCAGGGCTTTTACGCCTGTTCATTACCTGCTAAAGCAACACGTGATCACTCTTTCGAATCTTGCCCAGATAATCTGGTTCTCAAGAAGGCGGTCATGTCTGACCTTCAATGGTGTCTAAATACGCTTGACGTGTCTTATCAAGAAGCTTATCGCCGTATGCCTCAATTAAAAGACAGACTGTCACCAACGGATAAAGACTATCTGCAAGAATTGATCGAAATGGATAGTGTTATGATCATAATGCAAGGCCAGACCAAGGTGGGTCTTATGGCTTATGAAGAGAGCCTTAGAGAGTTTATTCAAGCCTACTGGATGATCGAGAAAGCCATTTTGCCTGATTATCAAGGCCAGCATTTATCGTCTAAAGCACAAATGCTCTTATGCCAACAGCTTACCCATGACACAGAAGACAGAGTATTAATAGGACACATTGATAACGATAATATTCCATCGATTAAAACCGCAGAGCAGGGCGGGCGTGAACGTATTCTGGATTATGTTTTTCTAAGCCGAGAGGATGTTGTGTAGCGGTCTCGGTACCATGCGAAATCGTGTAACAAAAAACGGTGAACCCTTTCGGATTTACCGTTTTTTTAATTTGAGAGAGGTTAAACCGAAAAGGGATAAGCAATAGGTTCGTGGCACTGGTAGCCTTCCACCATAAAATCATCCAAAGTCACCCAGGTTTCAATGTCTTTTAGGGATTTGATCTCAGGATTGATTTTCAGCGTTGGCAGTGGATAGGGTTCGCGTTTTAGCTGAACATCGCGCATCAACTCTAGCTGGTCTTCATAGATGTGAGCATTCACTATCTTATGGAAGGCTTGTCCAGCTTTATGTCCGGTTATCTGTGCGACAATGGCAAGCAATACATACACCTGAACCATGTTGAAGTTTAGGCCTAGAGGGACGTCACAGCTGCGCTGAGTGCTGTTTAGATAGAGAGTGTCACCCAGTAGCGAAAAATGGTGGCTGTACATACAAGGTCGCAGACACGCCATATGAAATGCCCCTGGGTGATAAAAGGTCAAAATCTCACCACGGTTATCCACACCACGGCTCAAATCGTCGATGATTTGTTGCAGTAGATCAATATGACCGCCATCCGGTTTGGGAAATGCTCGTCCAATGGCGCCATAGCATAGTCCCATATCGTCTTCGCCTTTGCGATAAGGGTTGTTTAGCCACACGTCATTTTGATTGGCGTTAGCGTCCCATGTTTTGGTGCCAAGGGCTCGAAAGTCGGCCGCATTGTCGTAACCCCGTAGATACCCCAAAATTTCCGCAATGGCAGATTTCCAGTAACTTTTTCGAGTTGTCACAAGAGGGAACTCCCCTTTGCTGACATCATAGGTCAAATCCGCATTGATGACCGTCAGGCAACGTTTTCCTGTGCGTTCGTTGTTGACCCATACACCGTTATTTATGATGCGCTGGCAGAGGTCTAAATATTGTTTCATGGGCTTGCCTTGTCTGGTTGCTGGCAAAGGTAGTAACGCATGAGAAATGCATTCTTGTTTGCCATGAGTATAATGATTGCCAACGATTATATCAGAACTTCACTTTGTCTTAACCCAATGCCGTGATGCGGTGTCATTTTTAAAGGGTGTTTTTATGCTATCACTCATTGTTGCGATGTCGACGAATCGAACCATCGGAATCAATAATGCCTTGCCTTGGCATTTGCCAAACGATTTAAAGTATTTCAAACAAGCCACCATGGGTAAACCCATTGTGATGGGGCGCAAGACATTTGAGTCCATTGGTAAACCTCTGCCGGGTCGTCGCAATATTGTGATTACTCGTGATGAGGCGTTCCAGGCTGATGGCGTAGACGTTGTACACACGTTAGACGATGCTATTTCTTTAGGCGAAGACATTTGTCTTGTGAATGGGCAAGAAGAGGTCATGGTGATTGGTGGCTCGCAAATTTACCAATTGGCGTTGGAGCGTGCCGAGCGTCTTTATGTGACCCATGTGGACGCACAGGTCGAGGGTGATGCCTTTTTTCCAGAGGTGGATTGGCCTTCATTTACACTATTAGCTGAGGAATCTTTTGCAGCAGAAGGCCCCAATCCTTACGATTATCGCTTTTCCGTTTACCAAAGAAGCAGCGCAAGCTAATGGGACTCTTTTGAGCCAAGTCATTAGCTAGTATTAATCGATGTTATAGAATAGAGGCAAACTATGTGGCAACAACGTGAAGTGACGTTACCAGCAAGCCGTCGAGGCTTTCATCTTATTACTGATTATATTGAAAGGGCACTAGATGAATTAGCGCCTGTATCAGTGGGGGTGTTGCATTTGCAGTTGTTGCACACGTCGGCTTCTTTAACGATTAATGAAAATGCCGATCCTTCTGTTCGTCGCGATATGGAACAGCATTTTTCCGTTATGGTGCCGGAAAATCAGCCCTATTATGAACATATTTATGAAGGATCGGATGATATATCTAGGGACTGTATATAAGCAGGTTGGGTAGACACTGGTAAACCGACACTTTGATATAATTCATAAAATATTCATAAAATTATCTATTGTGTGACAAGAGGTGCTGGATGTGCATAATGTGATGATCTGTATCAAATAGGTCTCGCGATGATTGCACGGTTCGTTACGAAGAATATTGAGTTTGACTACGGTGGTCGAAACCTCACGACTACGGTTATTGCCGATGCCGAAACTGCTGTGCTTCATGCAGCAGCTTCATCCTACCTATTGAGTTTGGCGCTTACGCGTAAATCAGAAAACACAATCAAAAAATACGCCTCGCATATTAAGTCGCTAATAAACGAAATGGCGTACGATCCAGATATTTTGGGTTTTGATGACATTACAGATGTAATGATGTCGAATTACCTCGAATTAGTTCTAATGGGTGACCGTGAAAACACTGCCTCGACTATCAATCAAGTAGAGACGAGTCTCACTGGATTCTTTGAGTACCTTAAGGATCAGGGGTTTGCTCAGAAGGGGCACCGTTTCACATACGCATTGACAATGGAAGCGGAGCTTAAACTAGCAAAAACAAAAGGTAAGCAGAATTCTCACGATCCTTTTAAGCTGTCAGAACGCTATATACCGCAAAACCAGTTTGACTTGTTCATGAAGTATGTAGACGGTAAAACCCCATACATAAAGGATCGAAATGAAATTATTATGCGTCTAGCTTATGAGGCTGGATGCCGTCGTCATGAAATCACATGGTTTAAAAATTTTAGCTTGCTTGAAATTGAGGTGGCGATAAAGAAAAGTGAGCGTGATAACCTCAATGAAATTTACCTGAATATATTCGGTAAAGGTCGTAAGATGCGCAAAATATGCATTGAGCCGCCACTTCGACGCAAAATAGAGGAATTTATTCGTCGCTATAAACACCAACTGAACGGTCAATTAATTTGCTCAGCAAGTGGTCAAGAGTTAGCGAGCGACTATGCATCAAAAATATTCATTCGAGCCAAGAAAAAGCTGATCAAGGAAGCATCTCTACAGGACGCAGATCGCTGGGAAAGCAACACTGGCTGGACGTTCCATGCATTCCGTCACTCATACGCTACCAATCTTGGGTTGCGAATAGAAAGTGGTGAAGAGAAGTTGGGACGAAGTTATCTAATGGATCGCTTAGGCCATAATCACCCTCAAACTACGCTTATTTATCTACACTTTGCAGCAGGCTTGTTAGGTCGTTTACGGGAGGCTGATAAGTACGAGGCGGAGATGCGTGCAAAATCCTTTGTTTATGATCGAGAGGAGTTTGCACCATGACTATCGACCAAAAAACGCCTCTAAGTCAGCTTTCGAACAGAGCTGAAAAAGTAAGTAACGTTCAGTTTGCGGTGGATCGTATTGTTTGGAAAAAAGGTGAAATAACCCTTTTTCCAAAGCATTTGTTAATGGATCCTTTCGCTTGTGCTTTGATAAAGTACTTTAATTCAGCGTATTTTCTAAAGAGCGTAAATGAATATCACTCAATCACTCACTATAGGAGAGGTGTGGATCTTTACTTAGAAACCATGTCCTTTAACCAATTTAATGAGACCCCCGTTGATATTATCTATCCGCGAATAGAAGCTTACTTAAAGAAAAAGGTGGAGGATGAAGGGCTTTCCCCCGTATTGGAATATCGTATTTATAACGCTATAAAAAGCCCAGCGCACAAGCTTTCTAAGGTACGAGTAACCACTAGAAGGCAGAAGAACTTACCGCTGCTCAGAAGTATAGAATTTACTGAGAACGAAAGAATATCGTTGGGACAAGCATTTAAAAATGCAACTAAGAAAAAGAACCCCGAAAAAGGTGATAAAGAACTGTCCGCGCTGTCCACTGATATTATTGAACAGTTGGGTCTAAGTTTTTTTGAAGCAAGTGAATTCATGAGTAGCATGCGAGCTTTCAGCGCGTTTTATATTACTGAATGGGGCACTATAAGGGACTCTATCTACGAAAAATTCTCTGCTGATATAGCTCGTCACATTGAAAGGTATGAGCCTGATAAAACTGTCCATATGTCGAATGCTACAATAAAGGGACACAGAAACTCTGGTAGGGATCTATTTAATCCACAGGTGTGTTTTGATATTACGAAGGGTATCGATCATCCATTTTTGACGGAGCGATTTGTTACCGAATATATGGCCGTTAATAGTGGTAAGAAGACCCTGAGTAAAGCTGCAAGAATAATTTGGGACTGGTCTTTAAAGCAGTCTACTTCAAAAGAATACGATTGGCTCAGCGTAATTGAGAAGCAATACACGGGTACGTCACCTCTCGGTGGTCAGAAATTATGCTATGCAACTTCTGATTACACTAAAAAGCTTGGTACACATCTTTTTGAGAATACTTCAGAGGATTATCGAGGGACGCTGTTAAGCGTTTTTCCGACAAAAGAAATTCTCGGCATATCTAAAGCGGAAGAGATCTGCCTGGCCTTTATATTGTCGTCTGATCGCCACCAGCCTTCTAATCTAAAATGGATGACACTCGGTGATATAACTGTTACTGATAATTCGATTTCGACCATTATCGATGTCGACTCTTTTAAACGACGCGCTTCACTTACAAGTGGGCGAGATTACGATGAAATAGTAATTTCTAAACAAGCATTTAATAGTGACGCTGGAGAAACATACAAGAGAAATCAAGCTATTTACAGAGCGATACTTTGTTACCGAAGCCAATTGTTACGGAGTCATTCCTTGGGAATGAGTGAGAAAGGGAAACTAGGCAGAGAGAATGAGCTTTGGGTATTCGATGGAATCAGGTTTAGAGATACCAATAATCAACCAGGAGGTTCCTTACTTGGCAAGTGCTTCAAATTCTTCAGAGGTCACGAAGCTAATTTTGGAATAACCCTGTGCGCAATAGCGGGTACGCTTTCAAATAAGTATGTCTTAGATAGGTGTCCTCAAGCTACCTTTTTCTTGGAAATGGTCTCAAAGATATTTGAGCCAAACCCAACAAAGGATAATCCAGATACAGGTGTTAAGCCTTTATCAATGAACCTTATTTCCAGAGCCGCTGTAAATCTGAAGGCTGCCAAACGCTATTCATCATCGGAGATAGGGCTTAAGGAGAATTCACGTATTGAGGTTGATGATCGGTATAGTGTTTTAGCTACCGAGCGTGACGCGTCACTTGACTTTCATACGCCAAAAACACGGATGCAATATGTTGATAAGCTGCCATCTTACCTTGCTGAATTCGTTGATTTTGGAGCTAGGGTTGGCGACGAGTTTGTGACAATGGCTAAGGAGTTATCACTTTCAAACTGTAATGCGTCAACAGTAATGAGTCTAGCCGAAGTCCGAGAGAAGCTCGGTATTCAAACTACAGCGGAAACTGAAATTTCGCAGTTAAACGAGCTATTTTCAAAGCTAGACTCTGATATCGCTATATTTGATGACCTTGGAATCATTAAAGAAAAGGATCATAAAATAATAATCGTGCGCCATCCGATCATGATTGCAAAAATAAAGAATGAGATAGCTGTAATAGATCAGCAGTTACATCGGCTTGGATATAGTAATTGTGAGCGGGTAAATAAGGCGGTAATGAGGTTTATGTACCTTAATATGGTTCTACATGAGAAATTTACGCCAGCTGAAATAAAGGAGTCTGACGACCTTTATGGAGATGTGGAGTTTCCTTCAACTGATATTCTTATATAGGAACTTGTTATGCTGAACGAAAAAACTATTCTGCCGATTCAAGACTCATATTTGGTTCAAGTTCAAGAAGTAAAGCCCTTTCTGTTTTCTGATAATTGGACTGTGGTTGACGATAGCAACTATGCACAAGATCGCTTCGGAAGAACAATCATCGATGATGACGGTTTACCTGTCTATGTTTCATCGGTGGTTGATTTAAAGGGATGCTATGAAGGAATGCCTACAGAATATGAGTTATCTGTAAAACTCGATTTGTTAAGTCACTATTCTCACAGTGGTGGTCATATATCAGCGAAACCGAGTACGTTTAAAACCAAATTACATCAATATAAAATAATTAAAAGTGGAATGCAGAAAGCTGGATTGCGTTATTTAAAACAGATTAATTATCAAACGCTTGAATCATTATGTATTGAAATGCTAAAACCTCAATCTGAATCAGGCCCTCTAAGTTCAGCTGGTTATAAATATGGAATAATATCTCATAATTCATTGATAAAAGCCTTATCTACTCTAGGTAATATGTCAGTCAATTCTGTGTTGCATGGTTTGGTTGATTATCCGTCCATACAAGTGATACCAGAGGAGTGTATGGGGTTAATCGAAAGAGCAGTTACCGAGCATATTGACTATAAGACTTGGTCAGATCGAGGCACTCATGGAACGATGCCTCTAGAAATTTCGATGGTAATACTCAGTGAGGCGCTTGAATATTTCGAAACGCCTGAACTAAAGCGGATATTGGCCTTGGTACAAGCGGTATCAAAATCTTCTTACGGTGACGAATCTCTTACTAAAGTGGTCATTACTTCATCATTGAGGAGGTTTATAGAAGGGAAATATGACCGAGATGATAAAGGCGTTTTTATTTGGGTTACGCGGTATGTTGCTGGCAATGATAGCACGTTTAAACTGAGAGAAACCAATAATGTTTCGAGGCTTGCTACTATCTATTTTGAACTATGTGATGAGTATAAGGTGGGTTATCACTTTGAAAATAGGTTACAAAGTGTCGAGGATTTGAGTTTAAGAATTAGACATGCTTTCTTTCGAGTTTCTGCGTCTCTATCAGTTCTAACAGGAGTTCGTTGGACTGAATTAGCCTCATTAAAAAATGACGCCTTTGAATTCTCAAGTAATCGCGGTAAGTTCAAGTCGAAAATCAAGAAAACGCAAAATAATTCAGAGACCTACCGTCCCGTTACGATTCATGCTGAGCCAATTGCATGGATAGCGAATGGCCTGTCACAACAGTCGGCGTTTCATGGTGAAGATACGGTTTCTCCTTGGCTTTTAAAAGCGGTTTTGCCTTGGCAAGGACACACAACTGCGATTGATGGCTTATCTTGGGCGGACACTGGTAGCGACAAGTCGATGGGTGGCTTTTATCGTGAACTCCTGTCTGGATTATTAACCGATTATGATTCGCAGGAACACGCCATATCCACTCATCGTTTCAGACATACCTGGGTTGAGTTAGCTATCAGACGATTTGATGGGAATGTTCCAGAGGCTATTCGTAATTATTTTAGACATTGGTATGGGTCATTTATGACCATGGAATACATTCGAGGAAAGATTAAAGCAGACTTGCCTGAGATTAATCGGGATTATATGAGGGAGATTGTTCATCGTATTGCTCAAAATGAAGAGGAGTTTTTTGGGCCAGCAGCTAAATACATGCTGTCTCTTGTCAAAGGTGTTGAAGTGTTAGATCTAGAACATGTTGATGCAATTCTTGATGAATTCGAAATGGTTAAGGTTTACGAGCATTCATATTGCATGATGCCTAAGAAGTTTAAGACTCAGGCAAAGTGCTGGAATAAATCGACACAGACCCCAAATTATGACGACGCTCGATGGGATAACTGCGGTGGTTGCATGGGGCGTTGTACACTCGGTAACGAGGGCTCGGCACATAAAGACACGATATTACGTGTTGGAATGACTGCTCAGGAAATGATCAATACAAATGAATCGTTGGGTTTAAACAACTTGAATGACTTTTGGAAAAAGCAGTTAAAACAGGCTGAGACTGCCCTAATGGAAATGGGTGCTACTAAGGTCGATACTGCTGATGTTACGAAAACAAGAGGTGTTTGATGGGGCTTTTTGATCTTAAACGCTCCATTAAGACTGACACCTATCCTGACTGGGTAGTAAATGATAATGAACGAAAAGTCTTTGATGCAGCCAATAGTCGCATCAAGGAAATAAGTCTTCTTATTGAAAACTCTGTCAAGCCCGTTTCAGCTTCTGATAAGAAAATTAAGAAATCTGTTATCTGTGTGGAATTAGGGTTAAGCGGCTCTTATATCGCCAAGCACAAGCAATTAAATGATTACGTGGATGGACATCAGAGGCAGATTAATCGTCTCTCTGAAGGGCTTAAGAAAACGAAGCAACAGGCAGATGCTAATAAGCAGAGACCTGAAGCCATGAATAAGCCTGAGTTAGTCGCAGAAGTCAAAGCGCTGCGCAAAAAGCTTGACGATAGAAATAGTGAGCTATATGCCGATCAGGTTAAACATCTGCTCGATGCTGGATTAGCTGAGACTCAAGTAGCGGTCAAGACACGTATTAGCAAACTTAATGATGAACTGCGGTCAGCACAGGAACAGTTAGCTAAGGTAAAATCAGTAATGTCTTTGTTGCAAGATGAATTGGTTAAAGCTCACCGTCTAAATAAGTCTAAGAGTGAATCTGTTTTGACGTTGATTGAAAGCACCAATGATCCCTTAGAAGTAGCCCAGATAATTCAGGCTAGTAGGAAGTAATTCGGTCTAACCAATAAACCAAACAGAATGCCTTTTTCTAGCACAAAAAAGCCACTCACTGTAGTGGCTTCATGTGCAAGGCAGTTTGAGAGGTCTGCATTGCAACCCTTCGGGTTTAACTTAGATAAAACTAAACCTAATGCCGATATTCAAGAATGTCAACATTATGACGCTAACCTCAGTCTAGCCTTTCAAAGCCAACCTATTTTTACAATCTCAAAACCTATCCAATCCCAAAGAAAAACCAAAATACTCACCCAGATCGTTAGAGGGTGCACTTTTTATTTGTTTTTAAAAAGTACATGTACTTATTTATTTTATTTGATAATAGTACATACTCAACTCATAATGTACTAAAGTTGTAACTTTGGTACATCTAATGTCTCATCTAGTTGGTTACGCTCGTGTAAGCACAATTGTTCAAGATCTAAGCTCTCAAGTCACTGCTCTAGAGAACGCAGGGTGTCAGAAAATATTCTCAGGAAAATACAGCGGTAACTCAAAAGATAACGATGCTCAGCTTCAATCTCTGATTGATTATGTACGCGATGACGATGTCGTTGTTGTAACGAGGCTAGACAGGCTTGGGCGTTCCCTAAAAGCTATTTTAAGAACCATCGATAAAATTCATGAAAAGAATGCCTCCCTCAAAACACTGGATGGCGCTTTAGATACTTTGCATATTTCGGAGCATTCCGAACAGCCATTTCGGAATGAACCGAACACCTATTTCGGTTTAATCCGAACGCACATTCCGCGATTATCCGAACACTTTTAGGCGAACTCCGAAATCAGCGTTCGGAATAGCGAAAAGCCCGTTCGGAATGTCCGAAATCCTAATTTTTTCTCTTTTAAATCAATCACTCGCTATTCTTTATCTCTCAAATCAGAAGGTAAGGAAGCGACCATGGCTAAAAAGAGAACTCCAATGAAAAAAATCAAAGAGATATTACGACTCAAATACGACTGCGGTCTGTCCTATCGTCATATCGCTAGTTGCCTCAATGTCAGCCTTGCAACTGTCTCAGAACTTATCGCGCGCTTTAAGCAAAGTCAGATAGGTTGGCCCCTCCCAGAAGACTGTAGCGATACCGATCTCAATCAAGCGCTTTATCACTCAAAGAAAGCCAGTCGTCATAAAGTCATGCCGGACTTCGTTCAGTACGCTGTCGAACTCAGGCGTAAAGGCATGACGAAGATGCTGCTCTGGCAGGAATATCATGAACAATATCAAGAGCAAGCTTACGCTTACACTCAGTTCTGCGAGTACTTCATTCGCTGGTTCAAAACCCAAAAGCGCAGCATGCGTCAGCTTCATGTGGCGGGGGATAAGCTGTTTATTGACTATTGTGGACCTAGGCTTCAGGTGGTCAACCCTGACACAGGCGAAGTGCGAGAAGCGGAAGTGTTCGTGGCGACCTTAGGTGCGTCCAATTACACTTATGTTGAAGCCTTCCCAAGCCAAGGTAAATCCTATTGGCTAGAAGCCCATGCCAATGCGTTCGAACACTTCGGCGGTGTTCCCCAACTTTTAGTCCCCGATAATCTGCGCAGCGCGGTCACCAAAGCGAACCGCTATGAGCCAAGGCTTAATGACAGCTATCAAAAACTGGCGAATCATTATCAAACCGCGGTGATGCCAGCTCGCCCTTACAAACCAAAAGACAAAGCCAAGGCTGAAAATGCCGTGCTCCTAGTGGAACGTTGGATCATGATGCGATTGCGTCACCAAACCTTCCATACCTTCAAAGAACTGAACCTAGCCATCCGCGAACTTATGAATGAGCTAAATCAGCGAGAGATGAAACAGTACGGTGCGAGTCGCCAAGCATTGTTCAACAAACTCGATAAGCCAGCGTTAAAACCATTGCCCAAACAGCGTTATCTGTATACCGAAACCAAACGCGCCAAAGTTGGGCCGGACTATCACATCGAATATCGCCGCCATTATTACTCCGTTCCCCATCAACTGGTCGGCCATCATGTTGAACTGGAAGCCTCTAATCGTCTAGTGCAGATCTACCACCAAGGTAACTTGGTGGCTCAGCACCCACGCAGTCAAAGGGAGCGCGGAAACAGCACACAACCCGAGCACATGCCAAGTCATCATCAATATCAAAAGTGGTCACCTGGGCGCTTGCTCAACTGGGGAGCGAACATAGGACCAGCGACCCGAGAAGTCATTAACAAAATGCTCCACTCCAAGCCTCATCCAGAGCAATCCTATCGTTCCAGTCTGGGGTTGCTCAATCTGAGTAAAGTGCATGGAGAGTCGCGTTTAGAGCAAGCCTGTAACGATGCCTTGATGCTAACAAAACCTAACTACACCTTCATCAGTAACTTGCTTAAAAACAACCGCGAAGGACAACTGGATAAAGGCAAAACGAGCACACCTAACCTTGTTCATAGCAATGTCCGTGGCCCGAACTGTTATCACTAGGAGAAGATAAATGAACGCACTCGACGAGAAACTAAAAACCCTCCGCTTGAGCCATGCAGCGAAAGCACTAGAGCAGCAACAAGAGCAACTGACCACCTACGCAGAACTGAACTTCGAGGAACGGTTAAGTCTGCTTCTAGAAAGTGAGATATTGAATCGTAACCAGACCAAAATCCAACGCTTAAAACGACAAGCCAAGCTAAGAATGGACGCACAACCGAGTCAACTTATCTATAAAGAAAGGCGAAACCTTAACCGAAAACAAATGAGCGAATTACTCACTGGCAGCTACCTACACAAACATCAGAACATCTTGATAACAGGCCCAACGGGCGCAGGCAAAACCTATCTAGGCTGTGCACTGGCAACCAGTGCCTGCGATCAACAACACACCGTTAGGTACTATCGATTAACTCGCTTGCTTGATGACCTAAGTGCAGGTCGTCTCGATGGCAGCTATCAAAAACAGCTTCAGTCTCTGGCTAAAAAAACCTTACTGATCCTCGACGACTGGGGGATGGAAAAACTGACTCAAGAGCACTCAGGTCATCTGCTGGAAGTGCTTGAGGATCGTTACCAAAACAGCAGCACCATCGTCATCAGTCAACTTCCTGTAAAAGAGTGGTACAGCATGATCGACAACGCCACTGTAGCAGACGCCCTAATGGATCGATTGGTACACAATAGTCATCGAATAGAATTAGGAGGTGAGTCAATGAGAAAACTGGCGTAATCCGAACAGTTAGAGTAAAAATAAGGAAAGAGAAAAAAAGTAGGTTCAGGTGTTCGGAATAAACCGAAATGAGCGTTCGCAATCACCGAAATACGCATACTTCTCAGCGCACGGCTCTATCACAAGCAATGGTTTCACTCATTGGGGTTTTCGCCCAATTAGAACGTGACTTAATCTTTGATAGAACAAGCGAAGGTCGAGCTGTCGCCATACAAGCAGGTCTGCATATGGGAAGGCCTCCTAAAATCAGCGCGAACGAAAGAAAGCAGATACGTAAGCGTCTCAAATCTGAGAGCGTTTCTAAACTGTCACGAGAATTCGAGGTAAGCAGGCAGACTATCATGCGCATAAGGGACGAGAAGTAATGGCTAACGGGCAGCAAAAAGCACAGCAAAATGTCGACTCCTTTGAGATTTGGAAAGCTACTCAATCGGACGATGATTTTCTTCAAATTGCTCACCGAGGTCATTTAAAGCGTAGCGAAGTTGCGAAGGCTATTGGTTGTGGAAAGTCGGCACTGACACAGAACCCTATTCTAAGAGAAAGCCTTGAGAAACTTGAGACTGAGTTAAGGGCTCGTGGTGTGTTGCCGCAATTGACAGCTGAGTCTGAAACAGCGAAGTCTAACCCAAAAGAATACGATGCTAGCCAAGCCTCTAGGCAACTGGAGTCTAGAAAGTTATCTCAATTAGAGGCTGAAAACATCGAACTTAAAGCCAAGGTTAGAGCATTAGAGTCTCGCCTGGAACGCTTCGGTGAGTTGTCTGAAACTCTGTCTGAGATGGGGTTCATGCCTCGATGAATAATGCCATTCAGGAAGACCACGTTAGGATAACTAGCATTCCGTACAGTTCTTCTAGTCTAGTTATCTTCACCGGTGTACCACTGGAAAAAAATTCGTATAAAACCACTAGCGGTAAATATTACGTCACTATCAAAGCAAATCCTGAATCAATCCCAGTGCAACCGGCAATTGGGCAGTATTGGACTGTCAAAGGCGCACGACGCATTGAGAAAGTGGTAACAGGCGATTACGTAATGCTACAGCATATCTATGAAGTACCAGATTATGTTGAATGTACTCTGCCAGAGTCAGGTGAACAGCTAATACAGTTCATCGCCAAAGAAAAAGCGTTTAGAGGGATTGGAGAGGTTAAGGCCAGAGCTCTATGGGCGTTGCTAGGCAACTCTTTCCACTCAACCCTGCAAACTGACACACTTGAAGCCAGAAATCGCCTTAAAGGGGTTTTGAGTGAGGATTCTATTGATGCGCTTTACGAAGGGTATGAGAAATATAAAAATCTCAAACATACCAACTGGATGACGCTGCGTGGTATTCCAGCTTCAATTCAACAACGACTGCTCAAGTTCCATGATGACAAATCTGTGGATGCAATACAGGATAACCCTTATTTGCTTTGTGGATTCGGAATGTCTTTTGATGCTGTTGAAAGCCTTATTAAAAATTGGACTTTTGAAATTGCGGCTGATGATCAGAGACGACTTAGTGCAGCTCTAGAATTTGCTCTACGAAAGCAAGTAGAAAAAGGACATACCTATACTAAGCGAGAAGACTTAGTACCTGCATTGAACAAATTGCTGAGGAATAATGAGCTAGTCGCAAGCGCCTGCAAAGCAGGACACGATAAAGCTCAATTTCTGCTGAATAATGACACTCTGACGTATCATCCAACCGCTCAGCTATTAATGGAATCTACCGTTGCCAAACGTCTGTTAACAATGGCTGACATTGACGGTTTGTATGGCCGAAAAACCAGTCAAGCCTATCGTGCGGCCCTTAAAGAATTACCTTATGATCTGACGTCCAAGCAAAAAGAAGCAGTGGGAACATGCTTAGATAATGCTGTAGCCTGTATAACCGGAGGGGCTGGAACAGGTAAGACGACAGTGCTCAGAACCGCGCTTAGAGCCTTTAGTTTAATGGGTTATGCCATCCATGCCGTTGCACTAAGTGGCCGAGCTGCAATGCGTCTACATGAGTCTATAGGCTTCACTACGATGACTATTGCTGGCTTTTTGAGAAACCCACCATTGGACAGCACAGGTAGCGATAAAAACCTATTGGTGATTGATGAAGCAAGCATGGTTGATTTACCGACCATGTATCGGATTGTTACGCATATACACCCATCTGTACGGATCGTATTAACGGGTGACCCAGATCAACTGCCGCCTATTGGATGCGGAAAAGTATTGGCTGATATCGTTCTCTCAAAACGAATAGCAAACACCATGCTGGATATTGTGAAACGTCAGGAAGGAAGTACCGGAATCCCTGAGTACTCAAAACTCATTAATCAGGGGGAGATTCCACCGAAACTTTCTACCGCCGCTATATACTTCCATGAGGCTAATAGAAGCGATATAACTGATAGGTGTTGCCTTCTGTACCGTGAAAGCCCTGAGAATAGTCGTATTATTGCGCCTACCAGAAACATGGTCTCTGAGATAAATAACAAGGTTCAATCGGCAGTAAATAGCAATGGCGAAATGCTTAGATTCACTATGTACTCTGAAGAATTCTTCTTAAATCTACGACTGAATGATGCCGTTTTGTTTACGAAGAACCTTTATCACAGAGGCATCCAGAATGGCAGCCTTGGCGTTCTTAGTGGCGTTGAGCCAGAACAGGATGACTCAGATGAGTTGGCTGAAACATACTTTGGTGATGTGACACTTGATACCGGTGACAGAATACAAATCACACAGGACGTCTTGGATTGTATGGAACTGGGTTACGCTATTACCCTACATAAGGCCCAAGGCTCACAGTTTCCACGAGTGATCATTGCATTGAGTAAAGGCAGAATCGTCGATCGTGCATGGCTTTATACAGCCATTACCCGTGCAGAGAGTGAAATTCACATAGTAGGAAGTCAGGAAGATTTCATTGCTATTACCGCAGCCACTAGTAATGCAAGTCGAAGGAATAGTTATCTTGAAAAACTATTATCGGTGTACGATTAAGATATTGAACATCTTACCTTGCTCCTTTTGGCTAGTTCACCAAACACTAACGTGCTCTTAAATTTGAAAGAGCACGTCACTTTAAAACGATTTTAACTAGGGGCTGTTGATCTTTGTCTGAATTGTGAGCGAAGAAGGTAATCTCGTATAATTTACTTCGCCAAAAACAAATACAACGAGATTACCATGCCCCGATTAATGCTCACTGATGAGATGTGGTCGAAGCTAAAAGCTATTCTGCTTGAAGATAGAGTCTATAACAAGCGAGAGCATCGATACACGATGGAAGGCATTCTTTATCGGTTGCGTGTCGGCTGCCCTTGGCGAGATTTACCAGACTATTTTGGCTTATGGAATACGGTTTACCGTCGTTTTTTACTGTGGTCCAGAAAAGGAATTTTACTCAGGCTATTCAAATCCTTATCGGCCAATAAGGATACGGAATGGGAGTTTCTTGATGGCAGCTATATAAAAGCGCATCAACACAGCTCGGGCGCATCCTCTGAGGAAAATCAAGCGATTGGGCTGAGTCGTGGCGGTAATACAAGCAAAATCCACCTTGCTGTAGACAGTTATGGTTTACCAATAGAGTTCATAATCACAGGCGGAGAAGTTCATGATAGTAAAGTGGCCAATGACCTTATTGAGGTCTTGCCACAAGGAGATTTCATCATTGCGGACAAAGGTTATGACAGTGAAGCGATTCGCGAGAAAGTTCGTCAATGCGGCTCGACTCCAGTCATTCCTAGAAAGCAAAATTCGAAAAAAGGAAACGCCGATATAGATTGGTGTTTATACAAATATCGGCATTTAGTTGAAAATGCGTTTGCTCGGCTCAAACATTTTAGAGCGATAGCCACGCGTTATGATAAGTTGAAAATTCATTTTGAAAGCATGTTAGCGTTAGCTTGCTCGATCATTTGGCTGCCAATGTGAAAGATCAACAGCCCCTAAGAACACACTAAATTATCAATAAAATGGAGAACTGATATATGGCTACTAAAAAAACGATATTTATAGCTTTTGCGATTGAAGACGAGAGACAGCGGGATTTTTTAAAGGGTCAATCGTTAAATACCAACTCCCCTTTTGAATATATCGATATGTCTGTAAAAGAAGCTTACGACACTGATTGGAAGGCCAAAGTAAGAACTCGCATTAAAAGGTCTGACGGTGTCATTGCACTTATTAGCAATAACTCATTGAAGTCAAGTGGTCAGAAGTGGGAAATAGCTTGCGCAAAAGAAGAAGGCAAAAAAGTTTTGGGAGTTTGGGCATACACGGATGACAGGACAAATGTAGAAGGTGTCAAAACTGTTGTTTGGACCTGGGATGCCATTAAAAATTTCATAGACAGTTTATAAAGGACGAAATTATGAGGATCGCTTTGATAGTGGGTGTTAACCATTACGAGCATGGGGGTCACCTATATGGATGTGTGAATGACGCGCATTCCGTAAAAGCAATTTTGGAAAGACACGATGGCGGTTCTGTGAATTTTGATTGCCGATTGCTGACAGGAACAGGACCTAGCGAGACAGTTAAACGTGGTGATTTAAAAGACCAAATTACTGAATTATTTAAAGCAGATGCAGATATTGCTTTGTTCTATTTTGCTGGGCACGGTCATATTGAGGCTACAGGAGGTTATTTATTAACATCGGATGCTGCAAGAGGCGATGAAGGTGTTTCACTTACGGAAATACTGACAATTGCAAACAACTCCCCAGCCAAAAACAAACTAATTATACTTGATAGTTGTCACTCAGGAATTGCTGGGACACCTCCTGAAGCTGGACAACTAGCGTCGCTTGCCGAAGGTGTGACAGTTTTAACAGCTTCAACTAAAGACCAGTACGCGACAGAGCAAAATGGACGTGGAGTTTTTACCACGTTGTTGGTTGATGCACTAAGCGGTAGTGCAGCCAACTTAACAGGCGACATTACCCCAGGGAGTATTTATGCTCATATTGATCAATCTCTTGGGGCATGGGAACAACGCCCTGTTTTCAAAACAAACGTGAAGCAATTTGTGTCGTTAAGAAAATCCTCCCCTTCTATATCCATTGAGGATTTAAGAAAGATTACAACATTGTTCCCCACTCCTGGATATTCATTTCCTCTTGATCCTACGTTTGAACCTGAAATGAAAGGTAGGGATGAAGGAATGCCAAACCCAGTTGAAGAAAACACAAGAATATTTTCTGTACTTCAGAAATATAACCGATTAAACCTCCTTGTGCCTGACGGAGCGGATCATATGTGGAATGCTGCGATGGAAAGTAAATCGTGCAGGCTAACCGCTCTTGGTGAACACTATAGAAGGTTGGTTGAAAAGAATCGAATCTAATTACAATCGTCACATTTCCAACCAATATACAGGTTGTTTATTAGTGCTAATTCGCAGGGATTCCAACCAAACAGTGATTAGTTTGAGCTATGTAATAATTGTTATCTAAGGTTGAATTCCAACCCTAGAATGCAAATAGCCTAAAAAACAAGCCGCAAGGGGGGCTGGTGTAATGGTATCGTCAAAAATCAAACTAACTCCCCCAAATGCTAAGAATGATGCTAACAGATGATGGTTGGACATTGCTATCAAGAATTATGTCCCTAAGGAACCTCTGATTGGATCGTTCAAATACGGCAAAATGTCGCAATCCAATTTTCACAAGAGCTTACGTTGATGAAGCTGCAAAGTTTTGCCTCGCTGAGTTACACCGTCAAAAATGCAAGACTCTCAGAGAATTATTCCTCAAACAAATGGAACAGGCTGTTCCTTGGTTCCGCTTTGAAGCGATTATAGAACCTCATTATCCCAAGCCTGGAAAACGCGGTGGTCAACCGATTGGTTTGCCGTGATGTTACGCATCTACCTGATGCAGCAATGGTTCAACCTGTCTGATCCGATGATGAAAGACACTTTATACGAAATCGAATCAATGCGTCGCTGTGCTGGGCAGAAATTGTGTGAAGACCTGCTGCCGGACGAGAGTACGATTTGTAAGTTTCGCCGTTTGCTAGAAGAGGCATAGCCTGACGGAACAGTTGTTTGAGGCCGTCAAAAAGCATTTGCAAGCTCAGGGCTTGCAAATGTCAAAAGGTAGTAGGTGGATGCCACGTTGATTGAAGTCTCCTCTTCAACAGAATGCAGACAAAGCCAGAGATCCTGATATGCACTAAACTCGTAAGGGTAATCAGTGGTATTTCGGGGTGAAGATCCACGAGGGAACCGACGTCAATGATGGCAGTTCCCATTCCGTGACCGTAATGGCAGCCAATGAATCGGACATAGGTCAATTATCTCAACTTCTGAGGGAGGGTGACGAAGTCATCTTCGGTGATGCAGGCTACACCAATGATAGTGACAAGCTCGGGTGCTCGGTATGCATTGGAAAGCAAGTGACAAGCGCAAAGCCGGACGCGGAAACCTCAGTAGCAAGCGACGCAAGCAGAACCGACAGCAATCGCAAATCCGAGCACGAGTTGACTCCAAAAAAAGAGACGGTTGGCGAGGATTATTACAAAAAGCAGTTACCTATGTGGCTTAGAGGATTAGAAGTGACTCAATCAGAGGTTCCCTAATGTGTCTATATCGTTATCGTCAATTAGTCGAAAATGCGTTTCTAAAAACCAAGAAGTACCGCACCATTGCGACATGGTACGATAAATTAGCTAGGAATTACCAACGTATCGTCGCATTAGCATTTGCGCTGATGTGGATTGATTGAAATATGTACATAAAAGATCAACACACTATAATCGAAGGAAGAAAAAAACGTGGTCTTGGTCGCAATGCTGTTCACTTAAGCATTTACTTTTAGGGAAATCTTACGAACAAGTAAGGCAACGCGCGAAAAAGCCCTTTAACGTTGCCGTGGTGTCGCTGGCGAATAAGTTGGCACGAATAGTGTGCTCTGTGTTGAAAACACAGCGAGCGTTTGAAATACGAGTTTGCAGATGATAAAGAAGATGACAGAGCGGTCAGACCACTAGATTGAAGACCTGACATAAAAAAACAGCAGAAAATGCTATCGTTTTTTGAGGACAATCTAGCGCGGATCTCATCGTAGAGCGAGGCGAAGCCTAATAACGACTCCGAATACATTAGCACAAACCAACCTCGTTATCGAAAATATCATTTGCAATAACGAGGCGGACCATACATTTATTATCAATAAAAATAAAAGGCTTTGGTGGGGGCGAAATAATACACTTTTTATTAAGATATTTTGCCGATGGTTGATGATAACAAAGTCACTAACTCTGGTTTCCCGCAGGCAAATTTTAGTTTTTGTTCTAAATTGAAATGATCCCAATCAATGGTCGTATGGTGGCCTAGCGCTGCCAGTATGGCCATTGCTGCCATTATGTCCCAGCTGCTATCGCCATAACCTATGTAGCCATCCAATTCGCCAGTAGCGACTTTTATTAAGGAAATGGTGGCTGATCCATCGTGGCGAAACACCAGTTCGGCGTCCTCAAAGAGGCAGCGAAGCAGGGTAAGCTTTTCCGTGGACTTTATGCTTGAGCTGATCCCCACACCCACGCAGCCTCGGTCTTTTTGGTAAGTAAGGCGTGTTTTAATCGGTACTGCGTTTAAGGTCACCGGATAATCTTGTCCACCAGTAACTAGTTGGTCTCGGATTGGGGCATATATGGCGCCATAAATCGGCTTATCATTGGCATAAAGACCAATGGAGATAGCCCAGTCTACACTGCCTCTGACAAAGTTAAAGGTGCCATCAATAGGATCAATGACCCAAATACGTCCAGACTGTCCCGTTTCAGTATTGCCTTCTTCGCCAAAGAAACCATCGTCAGGGTAAGCGGCCATAAGCCGCTTAAGGATAAAGGCTTCGACTTCTTTGTCTGCTTGAGTGACAAGATCAAACTTGCCTTTCTCTTCAACGGTTAGCGAAGCATTTTTATGAAAGTAGTCCATTGCCAGTGAACCAGCGGCGCGGATTATATCGTCAATAATAGCCTTCATGTCTTTTCCTTGGGATTGTAAGGTACACTGGGGTAAGTGTTTAAGGATTATCTATTTACATAAGAACGTAGATCGAGCCATTTTTTAAGCATTTCAGGAAGGTCGGTTTGGATGGCACCGACACCTGCATTGATCAGTGAACCCCAAATTTTTTCAGGGTCAACTTCTGCCTCAGTATCACTGAAAGCCAGTGGAAAGCTCAGATCCAGTGTATTAACCCAAATACGGCAATCCATTTTTTCTAATAAAGGCGCGGCGTGGCATAATTCTTCTATATCGTGAAAAGCAAGCTCAATCATAAAAGGGCGCTCTGCTGCAATTCTTTCTAGGTCTGTAATGAGTTGACCTTGTTGAGAACGCAGCATAGGCATGTGCTTAACGGTGCTTGTTAATGAATCCCATCCGCCATTTGATGGATAATATCGAGATTTAACAATGGCGGTGTCTTGCATTTTCAGTTGTTCTACTTCTTGTATTATCTCGGGTAGGTCTTCTGGATGTTTTGCATCGATATTCACCATAATTTTACCTTTTGCGTAGGCTAATAACTCAGACAGCAAGGGTAAAGAATGATCACTAAGGGGGTTCTTGTCGCCACCATTAGCGTGTTTTAGGCGTAGTTTTTTTATTTGTTCTAAGGACAATTGGGAAACGAGACCTGTCCCATTGGTGGTTCTTTCTAGGGTGTCATCATGGATGACGATGAACTCGCCCGTGGCGCATTTTTGTGTGTCGATTTCAACAATGTCTGTGCCTGATTGTATTGCTTGCTCAATGGCCAGTATTGAATTTTCAGGTGCATTTTTCCACGCCCCTCGGTGAGCAATGATCATAACCTGAGTGTTGCTACGGGAAAAATCTAATAATGTGTTAGTCTGCGTCATTTGTTTACCTTGTTTATATGTCATGTGTTGATAAATTTAGAGATCGGTGTAGACGGTGCTGCCAATGCGTTGTTAAAAACGAGCGGAAAAAGCGCATTGATAATGATGAATGCGCTGTTTCGTCTATGGCTTTTCCTTTCCTACGCTGATTTGCCTCGCTCCAAGGCTTCTAGGGGCATAAAGTGCCCACTACCAGAGAGACCCTTTTGAGTGCCTTAGATTGATTAATGGAGAGAGACCTTGCTGATAAACGTATTTATCATGGCATCTCGTAGCCGCTGATTACCCCAATTAGTGCTTCTGTTGCGTTCTTCTGGTGAGATCAATGAGTGGCTAGAATCAGCGTCTATGTTTTCAGGTGCCGTGCCGAATGTTTGATTAAATTTTGTTTGTGTTGGCGCACTAGTGAGCCAACTAATAAAGAGAAGTGCCGCTGCAGGATGCTGAGCATTTTTAGGAATGACAACGACGTTTCCGCCTCCTGGCATTCCCATTTTAGGTATGTAAAATTTGATGTTTTTTGATACATCGCCTTTATTTTGTAAGCGAGCTAAGAGATCTTCCCACGTTGGAACCAAGGCAAATTCCCCACCGTTTAATCGCGTCAAGCTGTCTGCATTGGACGCGGTGATCACGTATTCGCTTTTACGCGCATTAAACCAATTCCAAGCAGGTTGTAGTTGATTCATTGTCGCTTGGGTGGGTTTAGCGGTTTGATAATTGATGTTGGTGACCAGGTTCTGCGCAATGGATTCAATAAATCCGGGCCCTGAGCCACCTCTTACTGTATTAAAACCGAATAAATCAGGTTTTTTAGAGAAATAAGCACTGAAGTCCGCAACCGTTTGCGGTAGTGCTTTTTTACTAATGAAGGCGGGATTGTAAGCGATACCCGTTTGATTGCCCCAGTAAGCAACGGCGTACCCTTTGGAATCAACACCTTCCATTTTGTATTTTAATTGATTGCTATTAGGTAACATTGTATTAAGTGGGCCAATTAAGGTTTTGTGTGTGTTGATCTTAGAGATGTCTCCGCCACCAACAGAGAGTACGTCGATATCGCCTTTTTTACGGCTTGAGTCCGCAAGGAATTTATGGATATTCGCATCGCGGCTACCATCAGGCACAATGACCTTAATTCCATAGGTTTTTTCGAAGCTTTTGACTGTTTGGCGAAAATCATCTTGACGAAACCAGTTGTACCAAACAACCGTGCCTTCACTTTTTGCTTGAGATACCACTTGCTTCCATGACATGGACGATAAGTCTGTTGCGTTCGCTGCTGGCACAGCACTAACAGAAGCGAGCACAAGGGATAATAGTAACGATTTCATATATTATTTCCTTTTATATTCATAAGTTAATCAGTTGGGTTAAGAGGTTTAGTGAATAGCACATAGCACATTATCCTTTGCCGGTTATTGCGGCAGCATTTTGTCCTCTAAGAAAGCGCTCCATGAGCAACATCAAAAAGACATTAGGCACAACAAGGATGAGGGACACCACGGCGGCATTTGAGCGAATGAAGTTATAGCCGAGGTAAGAATAAAGAATCGTTGGAATCGTAGTGAAATCAGGTGATCCTATAATAAAAGTTAAAGAGAATTCTTCGAGGCTTAAAATGAAAATCATGATGAAGCTAGCAATGAGTCCTGGTCTTAAAATGGGTAAATAGGCATGTCGAAACACACTGATGGTATTGCCCCCCAGATCTTTTGCCGCGTCAATAATGTCTTGACGAATCAATGAAAATGACACTGAAAGAACTCGAATCGCATAAGGAATGAATAGCATGGTATGGCCAATCAATATGCCTAGAAAGCGTGAATAAATTCCCAATTCATTGAGTAACGATGAAAAAAACAAGGCAATCACAAAACCGGGAACCACCAGAGGTAGTATGGAAAGAGCTTGTGCTGTGGCTTTGCCTGGAAACTCTAAACGTCCAAACGCATAGGCAGTAGGTAACGCAAGCAATATCGAACAGACGGCGACCGTGGGAGCTAGGGTATAGCTATTCATCATTGCAACGGGCAATGATGTGGTCGTCCATACTTCACCCCATCTACGCAATGATAAGACGGGAGGTAGTACATTGGGATAAGACCAAGAGTGGCCTGGATCGACTAAAGACCATAGCATCGCTAATGAAAATGGTAGGACGAGCGAAAATAAAGACAAGCCGATAATCAGTACGATTAACAGTTGATTCGTTCGAAAAATTTTCATTGTTTTGCCCCCCATTTGACGGCTTGGTTGGTGATGAAAGAGAGCAGTAAGGCGCCGATTAGTGAGGTCAATATAATTAAAATGGCGACGGTGGCTGATAGGTTCCAGCCTTGTTGTGAGGTATCTTGTATGCGAACCATAAATTGCGACAGAGAGTTAACGCTGGTTGGTCCTGCAATGGCTTGAAACGAATAATCTCCTACGGCGTGAATAAAAATGATGATCAAAGAGGCCTGCAAGGCTCGTAACGTCAAAGGAAGTATGACCTTTGTAAATCGTGCCCGACTGTCTGCACCTAAGTCCCGCGCCGCATCAATAATGTCATTGCCGATGGCTTTAACGGCATCACTTAAAAGCAGTAATGCATAAGGAATTTGTTTCCAAACTTGTAGAATCACGACACCAATGCCATAAGGGTCGTTCTGCATGCGGATGGGGCGACTGGCAAACCCAAGGTGGACAATAATTTGATTTAAAAAACCATTGAACGAAATAAAATTGATGTATAGAAAAGCGGCGACAAGGCCTGGTACTAGCAGCGGTGCTTTAAGTAAACTAGAAACAAAGAAAGAACCATAAAATGGCTCTCTTAACCATAATGCCAATGTATAGGCAACGCTGACGGCGATAAGAGAACTCAAAATGGACACTTTTAATGAGTAAAAAAAGGCACGCCATAATTCTGTTTTTGCGAAAATTTCATGCCAAAAGTGCAAGGTAAATTTGCTATCGCCTGCAAAATTGAAGTAGCCAACAGATTGTGAAACGGCCATTAATACGATGATGGTAATAAAGGTTAGTGTGAGTCCTAATCCAGGTAAAAGTAACACATAGGCCATTATTGTATTTTTTGACATCACTGACGCTCCTCTGCCAAAAATCGAATTTTATTAGCAGGCACATGGAGATGGGCTTGTTCTCCTTCAACGGCTGGCTGAAAACCAAGGCATTGAGCTCGAATGGTTAATTTGTTGTTCGCAGAGAGTAGAAATTCTGTCAGGTTACCAAGAAAGGTTTTGGCGAGGATATTTAGCGTGATGGTATTGGAGTCTAGATTGTCGTTTGGTACGCTGAAACTCATGTCTTCTGGTCGCCAGAATACATAAGTCTTTTTCGCAATGGGTTTGCTATTGGTTTCTACTTGTAATTCCCCTAGCCTCGTTTGTATTCGATACGTATTTTTATCAGTTTGTTCAAGTACCGTTGCGGTTAAGATATTAGCGGCTCCAATAAAATCGGCCACAAAACGGTTGATGGGGGAATGATAAATCTCCTGAGGTGTCCCGATTTGCTGTATCGCACCTTGATTCATGACCACGACTAGATCTGACATCGCTAAAGCTTCAGCTTGGTCATGGGTCACATAAATGGCTGTAAAGTTTTGTTTTTTCTGTAATTGCCTTATTTCAAAACGCACCGTGTCGCGTAATTTTGCATCCAAATTAGACAAAGGCTCGTCAAATAAAATGACACCAGGTTGAATCGCTAAGGCTCTTCCGAGGGCGACGCGTTGTTGTTGGCCGCCAGACAGGGCGGGTGGTCGCTTTTCCAATTGTGATGTTAGGGACATTTGAGTCGCGACTTCTTTAAGAAGCGCTTCTTGTCCGCTTTTGGGTAATTTTTTTTGTTTCGGACCAAACAGTAAGTTGTTTGCCACACTAAGATGCGGAAACAAGGCATAAGATTGGAAACACATGGCGGTGTCTCTTTTTTCTGGCGGTAGGTTGTGAGTGTCTTTGCCGCCAATAAGTATTTTTCCTGAAGAAAGGGAAGTGAAGCCAGCAATGGTTTTTAGCAAAGTCGTTTTGCCACAGCCTGATGGCCCAAGCAAGGTGACAAAATTGCCGCTTTCGATCGTTAACGTTATACCTCGTAAGGCTTCAAAGTCGCCAAATTTCACTTTAACTGAGTCAATAAATACACTCGTCATAACATTTTTCTCATATAAATACGATTCATTACTCTTAGCTTGTTTGCCAAGAACCAATTTATACACTTATAGCGTAATAATAAGGCAATATTATTACAAAAAAAGTTTATTATTTATCTTTAGTTGTCCCTGAAAAACACTTAACCTATTGAAAAAATGTATTTTATATAATGCTAAGGACTAAAATTTCGCCAATTAATGGCGCTTTAGCCCCAAAAAGTTGCAGAATCAGTGAGTTTGTATGAAGACTCGTCAAACAAAGCAAGATCCGCAGAAGGATGTATTCCGGCCTCAGCTAATTGATATGATTAACCCCACTCATGCACTCGTTCGATTGGCTAAAGTACTGGATTGGAATCGGTTGGATGCCGAATTAGGGACGCATTTCTCGACGGTTGGTACTGCCGCTCTGCCCACTCGCTTGATGGTAGGGCTACTGTATTTACAGCATATGTATAATTTGTCTGATGAAATGGTATTAGAGTAATGGCATGAATCGCCTTACTACCAGTACTTTGGCAGCGAGACCTTGTTCCAGCACAGCTTCCCTTGTTATCCAACCAGCCTTGTTAAATGGCGCAAACAGTTAGGAGAAGAAGGCTGAAAAGGATTTTTTACAGAAAGTACAGAAAAATAGCATGACACTTCTTGCCTGAAACGCCATTATTTAGGGACGACTATTTAGTTTAGTTGGTAGATTAGTGTGCATAATGAATGACATAACGAAGTAGGTGATGAAAAGAGTTCCTATATGAATGATGAAATAACAAAACAGATGAACATCTCTGCTAATGAGAGAATGATTTTAGATATTGTTCGTCGTTCACCTAATATGGCTCGATCAGCAATCGCAGGGTATACCAACTTGACGCAGCAATCGGTGCATCGAATTTTAGATAAACTATTAGAGTCTAATTACTTACAGCTAGGTGACTCTGTTGTTCAAGGACGGGGTAAGCCTAGTCCGAGTGTGAGTTTGAATTGCAGTGCCTTTTTTAGTATTGGTGTGTCACTTAATACCGACGAAATGAAGGTGAATTTAGTAAATTTTTGTGGGGAGACATTGATTCAAACAAATATCCCTTTTGCTCCAACAAATCGCGTTGAAACTCAACAATGGTTGAAGACCTTGCTTGATGGCTGGAGGCAAGCATTTATTGAAGTGCAAGATAGGATTGTCGGCGTTGGTTTTGCGATGACAGGGTATTTTGTAAAAGAAAAAGGTTGGATTCAACCGCCGATCCCCTTGCTGGATTGGGCGAATAGGGATATCCAAGCGGAGTTAGAATACTTGCTCGGTATGCCTGTGATATTGATCAATAATGCCACGACGGGGGCCATTGGCGAAGTGTTTTATGGTGCGGGCCTGCAATACAAAACGTTTGGTTATTTATCGTTTAATTATGGTTTTGGTAGCGGTGTTGTAATCGATGGCGAACCGTTCTTTGGGGCTTATGGTAATGCGGGGGAAATTGGTCGTATTTATACGGCAGAGGAAGCACCACAACGCCCCGCCTTATCTATGCTGATAAAAGCACTTGCAAAGCAAGGTATTGACCTGCCATCAGTTGCGAAACTCAAGACGCTGTTTGACCCCACATGGCCTGGGGTTGCTGAGTGGGTTGAGCAAACCACTCCGTATCTTTTGCGTGCTATCAATGCATTGAGAGGAGTGATTGACCCTGACGCGATTGTCTTGGGAGGCGAGATTCCCAAGTCGCTTGCCAATATGTTACTAGTCTCTTTGGAGAAATGTGAGATGAAATCCTCACAAGATATTTCTGTTTGGCCAAAGATGCTTATCAGTGAATTAGAAGATAATCCAGCGGTATTAGGGGCCGCCCTTCAACCGTTGAGGCAAACCTTTTTTCGCAAATAAGGGATGAACGGATGGGAGGAATAAGGGGCCTATGATATAGCCCCTTTTGGCACTATTTTTTCACTACTGGCGTAGCTTGATTGGATGTATTGTTGTGCGGCGTATTGCTGTTGGTGGTGACCTGGCTTGTCACTGGTGTGTTTGTCGCGGGTGTATCAGGTGGGGCGATAGGCGATTCTGTCGCTGCTTTTTCGATTATTTCTTTTTCTCTTGGCAGTAACAGCCATATTTTGCCAAAGTGCTTGAGCTGTCCCGCGTGCACTTGGGCTTCTTTGCCGATGCCTTGATACCAGTCGATATGACCTGGGCCCTTGATGGCTCCACCTTTGTCTTGCGCTAACAGTAAATGATACTCGTGGCCGATAAGGTTGCCCTTCTGATCCAATTTAGGCAGCTCTCCCAATAGAATCGAGCCCAGTGGAATCACAGCAGGGTCAACGGCAACAGAATAAAGTGGTGTTAACGGAACATTGGCGGCACCAATTGGATCAGGTTGTCCTTCAGAAAAAAACAAGTAGCTTTCATTGGTAGAGAGCAGTTCGCGGACCTGATCTGGGTGAGCTTTTAGCCACTGGCGAATGCTTTGTGCGGAGATTTTGGCTTTATCAATTTCTCCACGCTCGATTAACTCCTTGCCAAGGCTTCGATAGGCGCGTCCGTTGACGCCACCCCAAGAGAGCAGTTCTCGTTTGCCATTTTTAAATTCCACCACACCAGAGCCTTGAACTTGCAGGAAAAAGTTATCCACTAAACTTTTGCTGTAAGCAATTTCTAGACCTTGGCCTTTTAAGGCTCCTTCAAAATCAATTTGCTCGCGGGTGGGGAATTGGCCATTGGCATCGGTCTTGGAAGGCTTACGATATAAGGGGTAGCGATACAGACTGTCTGGCTTGCGGCGTACTTCAATAATGGGCACATAATAGCCTGTTATCTGGACATTGCCTCGCTGATCCTGCCCTGCCAGCTGTAAGGCTTCTAGTTTGGGGAAGTATTTTGGGTTGGCGAGCCAGTGTTGGACTTCTTGAGTGACGGTCTTTAGCTGATCCACGGTCACCGTGGTGTTGTCTAAGTGATAGGTGGTTTTCTCCGGCAGCCGAGCTAAGTAGGTTTCTTGTTGTTTGAGCCCCGTTTCAAAAATAGCGTCGGGATAGGGTAAGCCAGGCGGCAAGCTTTCTTTTAAATAGAGCGTATCGCGTTTTAAACCATTTTTATCGCGGCCATTATTATCAAAGGCATTGGATTGATCGATTTCAAATTGACTACAACCCACCAGAGTGATGACGGAAAATACGCCGAGTGTTTTGCAGGCCGTTCTTAAAACGTGTGAGTAAAACGAAAAATAGGATGGAAAAATTGACAGCATAACCAATATCTTATGATTTTTGAGTAAAACGTAGCTTCCTTATGATCGCTACCAGTAAGGGTTCATCTTGATGCTTGTTAGTCATCTAAACAATAGGGTTTACACTTTTCTCGCACACACTTTGAATGCTAGAGAGGATTGACGCTACTTTGTCAGTACATAAGACACTCATAGGCCTGCCTTAACGAAATAAACTGTTCCGTATCACCGCCTCGGTCAGGGTGGGCTTGATGGGCGAGCTTGCGATATTGTTTTTTAATTTCTTCTTTTGTTGGGTTTTTAGAGTCAATATGCAGTATTTCTAACGCCGCCGTTTTGTTGTCTAAATTATTGATGCCTTTATAAAAACTATCCAATAGTCGTATAACATCGTCTTCACTGGTTTTTTCGTACTCACTCCAATCAAGGTAATAAGCAGCAAGCTTGGCATCGACACTATCACTCACGTCTTGGCTTGAGGAAGTGACCATATCCTGATTCGGTATAAGACGAATGTGCATGGCGTTGATCGAGAGTGTCAGGGACTCTTCTTGCCATAAATTGCTTTGTAACTGATACAAAGCATTCATGATCAAAAAATGCTGACGAAACAGCTGTAGATTGGGGTCGTCAGCTAAGTGATGTAATTCCGGCACCTGCTCTCTAAGGTTCTTCAGAATATAAAACTCATCAACTCCTTGGGGATGGTCTCGCAATATGCTGAGTATCGGGCCTATTAACGGATTTCTCATACTAAATCACTTTCATACAAATAGTAGCAGTGTAGGTGATGACTAAGCGGTGGGTCAAAGCCGACCATGCAACAATATGTGTCGCTTGGTTAATAATCGTAGCAAAGGCTTTTCAAGTCGACATTTTAGCGTTACAAAACGAAATGAAGCATCAGCAGCGAACGAATAATCGGTTTTTGAAATACCTTAAATTCAGACAATAAGTCCAGTGAGCAAATTGCTCAGTTATCGACGGAGCTGACTGATTTGGTGATGCGTTTTAAACTGAAGCCTTGATGGCAAGATGTTGCTCTGGTCGACTGTTGTAATGGATCTCGCATTTCTATAGAAACTTTCTGTATAGAAAATCGATCTCCCTTTTTCTTGGAATGAATACAAAGAAAAAGGGAGATGAATACCATTAGAGGTAAATCCAACTAGATGGTAAATCGAGCGATTTGCTCTTCTAATCTGTTCGCTAACTTCGCTAACGATTCTGCGCCTTTCGTGCTTTCTTGTGACTCAATGGCCAAATTATTAGCAATTTCTTTAATCGAGTGGCTGTTGTTCGAGATATCCGTTGTCACGATGTTCTGCTCTTCCGCAGCACTGGCAATTTGCAACGACATGTCACTAATGCGTTGCACGGACTCTTGGATCGCCCCCAAACTTTCGGCGGCAGATACCGCTTCTTGCACAGAATCATTAGCAATTGATTGACCAGAGTGCATAATGTCAACGGCTTTTCGCGTTGTGCTATTCAATCCATCAATCATTTCTTTGATTTCTTCCGTCGAGCTGTGGGTTCTTTGGGACAAAACGCGAACTTCGTCCGCTACCACGGCAAATCCCCGACCTTGGTCACCTGCACGCGCTGCCTCAATGGCAGCGTTTAGCGCAAGTAGGTTAGTTTGCTCCGCGATATTTTGAATGGTGACCAAAATACCACTAATACTCTGCACTTGATCGTCTAAATTACCAATGATGCCAGATGCTTCATTGACTTGCTCAGCAAGGCGACTGATTGACTGCTTACTCTTAAGAACCTGATCGTTGCCCGCTTGGCTATTTTGGAAAGCTTCTTTCGATACATTGGCTGTATTTTCTGCGTTGCTGGCAATATCGTTTGTTGCCGTCGACATTTGGCTAACGGCTGTGGCAACCGATGTTACTTCATCCAATTGTACCTTCAAATCACGGGATGATTGGGTCGCTAGACGATGTGAGTCCTGAGCCAATGAGTTCAAGTTGGTCGAAAGAGATTTAATCTCTGAAATAATGCCTGCTAGGGTTTGCATAAATCCGTTGAAGTGACGTGCCAAATCGCCAATTTCGTCATTGCTGGTTTCAGGAATACGGGTTCTAAGGTCTCCCTGACCATTATTCATTTCAGCCAGAACGGCATTAACTTGACCAACCCCTTTAAGTAGTTTACGGCTCAGTAAGCTCATGAGCAAACTCACCAATAGCGCGGCAATCACCATGGCAATAACAAGTGAGATCAGTAGATGTGTTAAAGGCGCCATTGCTGTTGCTTTATCCAATTGAAAGCAGATTACCCAATTGGTATTTGGAACAGCAATGCCTGTCACTAAAACATCCCCTTGGGTCGATTGTGTTTCCATCAAGGTTCCTTGGGACTGCAAAGCGACATCCACGCCATAGCCCAAAACGTCTTTCATTTGCTTGTTAGCAAATTGGGGATTCGGGTGGGCGATAATCAAACCTTGATTCGTGGCTAAAAAGACTCGGCTATTGGCCATCATTTTAATGTCTAGAATGCCCTTGGTAATGCTTTTCAAATTAATATCTGCACCAACAACGCCTTTCATACTCGTTCCATCGGTGACTTTTTGTGCGGCACTAATGATCATTTTATTAGTCGATGCGTCCACATAAGGGTCTGTGTATTCTACTTGGTCAGAGCTTAATGCATCTTTATACCAAGGTCGTTTACGAGGATCATAACCGGCGGGCAAAGGCGCATCCCAACTTTGAATCATTCTCCCATCAGTGGTTCCCATATAAGCCAAATCGAAATCACCCGACTTCTGCGCTTGAAATAGCGTGTCGGTGGTCACGTCATGTTTTTTAAGATAATTACTTAACGCTTCGATTGAGGACGATTTCGCGTGAACCCATTCAGCAATCGTCCGAGACTCCCCTTGCGCGATAGACGAAACTTGTGTGTTTAGTCCTTCCATAAGGGTTGCTTTAAGTTGAAAATAGCCGAAACCGCCAACAATTAAGGCAACGATAATGGCCGAGGCAAAGACTACTAGCGAAAACTTACGCTGCAATGTCATGACGGTAATCTCCAAAATATATTAAAAGCAATGTGAACAACGTTTTATGATCTCTTCATTAGCACAATGAATTTTTTATCAACGCTTATATTAGAATGTACTGAACTGTTATGTGCCCATCACTTTAGAGGTTTGGGCAATGGTTAATGAATCAATCTCAGTAAACTGTCGCATAGTATTCCTTAAGGCTAAAGCCCAACCTACAATTGCCCTAAGTCTATCTTATGGGCGATTTTTTCCATCACCTGAATCAGCCCGCCATTAAAAAGAAACTCATCGGTAAACAGATACTTTTTTGCAAAGATACCTTTTTTCCTGTCTAAGGTGACAAATGAGTACCCGCCGCCACCATTACCATCAGCATTAAAAGCTCTCCCTAATTTAAAGCGCTCTCCATTGATTTCAGTTAGGTCGTGAAAGGTGCCCTTGGGTAGCCCCCCTTCCAATGCCATTAACTTAAGCAATTAAGATGAATTAAACCTATAAATATCATATAATTAGACTCAAACAATCAACATAAAAAGGCTAATTTATGCTTGACGATCACGATCTAATACCGAAACAAAATTGTACATAATTTGACCAAGCTGATCCATTGTCCTGATTTCTTACAGCGCCACCGCTACTCCGATAAAGCTTTTACTCGCGAGCGCAAATTACCTTTCTCGCGTATCCTACTCTTTTTGCTTAATATGGTCAGAGGTGCCCTACAAGCCGAGCTCGATCTCTTCTTCAAACAACTTAATCAATCTGATATCAGTGAGCGTGAAGTGACCAAAGCGGCTTTTTCTAAAGCTCGAAAACAACTTAAGTATCAAGCTTTTATTGAACTGAATCAAAGTCTATGTCGCACCGTGGTCGATCACTCTGAGGCACGTTGGAACGGCTTTCGGATCTGTGCTGTGGATGGCTCTGTACTCAATTTACCTAACCACCCCGCCTTGCGTGAGCACTTCGATCCCAAGGCCTCTGGTCGCCCTCAAGCCAGAGCGTCTCAACTGAGGTAATTGCAAAACTGTCATTATGATCGACATTTTTTCGTAAAAAACGAAAAAAAGAGGAGGCGTGGGCTGCCGTTTCCGGCGACGATGACGATAGAGTTCTCACACAACATCGACATACCCACTCTATGAATACTACGACGCCCCAACAAATTATGCAACGCTGGCAAATCGTTCAAGGCCAATTGATTCCTACCTTACATCAAGAAATCGGGTCGCTGACCCCAAAACTTGAAAAACTGATTCCTATCTTGGAATGGTCTCGTATCGAAGAGTTTGTGACACGTTTCTCGTATCGGACGGGCCGTCCACCCCATGAACTGGCTTGGTTAGCCAACGCCTTTGTTGCCAAGGTGGTGCTTGGGCTCACGACCACGGTGCATCTAATAGAACGCTTGAGCATAGACAAAGCATTGCGGCGAATCTGTGGATTTCCGCTTCATAAAAAACGGCCATCAGCGTCCACTTTTTCTCGTGCTTTTGAGACGTTTGCCAAGGACAAGCTGGCCGAACGTGCCCACGAGGCACTGATCAAAACGCACTTTGGAGATCGTCTTATTGGACATATCAGCCGAGACGGGACGGCTATTGAGGTGAGAGAGCGTCCACAAAAAAACGACAAAAAGGAGACGGATAAACCCAAACCTAAAGGGCGACCCCGCAAGGACGAAGGCGAAGAGCGCCCGATCAAATTCACTGTGGCACGGCAACGTACTCAATGCTTGGAAGAGATACTTGAAGAGATCCCGACAGATTGCCGTCGTGGCACAAAATGCAATGCTCAAGGCTATAAAAACAGCTGGAACGGCTACAAACTTCATCTGGACATTGCAGACTGTGGCGTTCCTATCGCGGCTTTATTATCCTCAGCGTCCATGCATGACAGTCGAGCTGCGATCCCGCTATCACATATCAGCGCGACGCGGGTGACCAACCTTTATGATCTGATGGACGCCGCCTACTGCAGTATTGACCTGCATGAACACAGTCGAGAGTTAGGGCATGTGCCCTTGATAGATCACAACCCCAGAGGGGGCGAGAAAGAAGAGTTTGAACCGGCCGATGCGGTGCGTTATCGGGAACGTTCGGGGGCAGAACGAGCCAATGGCCGCCTCAAAGATGAGTTCACAGGTCGACACATCTGGGTACGTGGTGCGGTAAAAGTCATGAGTCACCTGATGTTTGGTATTTTAGTACTGAGCGTTGATCAGCTGCTTCGACTGCGGCAATAAATCGCTGAGAGAAAAAGGCATATATCGAGGGTATTATGCTTCTGGAGTGGTCTCAGAACGAGCCACTATGATCAAAAAAGAGAGAAAAACCATGATGACCTAGCCAAAGTAGGCAATGTGTAGAAAAACATGCTTAACGGAGCAAAAAAGAGCCTTTAAGGGGGCGATAAGTTATCCACAAACGATCAGTTGAGAGTTTTGCAAGATGCTCAACTGTATGATGTGCTGAACCAGATTACGTTAGATGCCACCCTAAGCCCGATGAAAACGGGTGAGCGGTCATTAGCGTTAGATCATTTAGAACACTCACAGCCGCAGGACCTGATCCTGTATGATCGCGGTTACCCCGCCTTCTATTTATTTGTCGCCCACCGCCAAAAAAATCGACACTTTTGCATTCGAAGTCCATGGAATTTATACAATGAAACTCGAGATTTTTATGTCTCTGGCAAGGCGGAACAATGGGTGACGATTACGCCGACGCGTGATGCCATCAAGACATGCTTGGAATTGGGATTGGCAACCGACCCGGTTCAAGTGCGACTGGTTCGTGTTGATCTCCCTAGTCATGACACGGAAATTCTGATCACCTCGGTGGACAGCTTACCCGTTGAGACCTTTAAAGCCTTGTATCATCTGCGCTGGGGTGTGGAAGAGGACTATAAGATGATCAAATCTCGTTTACAGGTTGAGCAATTTTCAGGACTGTCTATCGAGGCGGTGCAACAGGATTGTCATGCCAAAGTCTTGAGTAAAAACCTCGCCTCAGTTTTAGCCCAAGCGGCTCAAGAGCGGGTGGAACAGGAGACCCTACATCATCGTCATGAGTATCGAGTAAACGGAACGATGGTCTTATCCAAGCTCAAGGAGGTACTTCCTCGTTGGTTAAGTGGTCAAGAGATGGGCACCTGCTTTTTAATGCGTTTTCTAACATTGTTGTCAAACTATCGGGAGGCGATTCGACATAACCGTCAATTTGAACGGAAAAAGGGACGGCCTAAGATGTACAGTATGAGCTACAAAACCGTGTTATGAGTGTGGTTAGGCTTAAGTTAATGGCATTGCATTGTCACCCATTGAAGCGGGATGTCGCTTTCCATGGTAGTGGATGAAAGATGAAATCCATTTTAAGTAGGTTTGTACCGTACGAAGAGAATACTGTCTCAACAGCATGTATTCAGCAATATGATTCAAGAATGGTGATTTTGTTTTCATGAGAACACACTCCAAATATATGTATATAAATAAGGGCTATCCATTTAGAGCAACCAGACACTACATCTAGTGTTTATCTGGTTTTAATGCCCTTATAAGTTAAGGGTTTTGTTGTCACTGATTGCTCAAGTAATCGATAAAACAATAGCCCTCTAGACCGAGATTTTCTTCTATTAAATCTAAAGGTATATTCATCCAAATAGTAATCGAGCTGTTTAGATTGAACGGCACCTTGATAGGTTCCCAACAACCAGCGTTTCAGTAAAGAAGCCACTCGATGTACCCCTGGCATGGTTTCGTGGGCTGGTATATTTGAACCAAGATGTACGGTCTTTTTTCTTGAATATCCCATGTTATCAACGGAACCATAAGCCGCTGATCCGTCTGTGTGAATTTGACTATTCGGCTCAATAACATCTTTTATGAATTGCTCAATGTTGTTTTTTGTCGCTTTGTCGACCTGTCGTAATCTAATGCGACCAAACCCTTTTGGTTCTATTAACTCTATTGCAATCAACACAACAAATTTTTTCTTATCTTGTTGATTTATATCAACTACACCACCAACAAAGGTTTCGTCTACCTCAACAAGTCCAGATAATTTATCTCTTTCAGGGTTGATCATTGCGTAACGTAATCTATGTAATATCGCCCAAGCCGTTTGATAACTGCCAAGCCCGAGCAAACGCTGTATGCCAAGCGCACTCACCCCATTTTTTTGATTGGTGAGATACCAAATCGCAGCAAACCAATCCTTAAGAGGCGTTCTTGTTTTATCAAAAATCGTACCTGCGGTGACAGAAGTTTGTTTCCGACACTGAACGCATTTAAGTTTATTTTTGGGAAGAGTATAGGGCATATTATTTGCCAAACAATTGGGGCATATGAAACCATTAGGCCAACGAAGCGTGTGTAGATAATCACGACAAGCTTGCTCATCGTGAAACCAGTCAACAAATTGACCCCAATTTTTAGGGTAATCAATACCCGCTTTGAGTGAAGAAGATTTTTTGTTCATCACTATATATTGACATTGGTTGCTCTAAATGGATAGCCCTTATATATATACAGTATAGTTTTAAGCAGCGGTAATAACCAAGTGAATTTTTTTGTAAGAAGAAAGACTTTCGGTTGTTCGACTAAAAATGAGGCGGGATTTCAAGAGTGGCGGACTCCCATAAATAGTAAGAAATGATTTTCGATTTGAATGAAGACATTGTCAGTTCATTCAAGCATGTCTGTTTCAATAGATGATGATCGTTAGTCAAGATAAATTCATCAAAGTTAGTTTCTGCTGTGAACATGTCGTCTCTGTAAGAGTCTCGACTACCACCAATTGTTGAGCTTGGAGTGTCTATACTATTCAGCAACTCTTCTGTTTTTTGGTAGTTGTAAGTGCCTGGAATTGCTTTGTTTAGTCGCTCTGCAAACTCCACTAAATTTGGTTCTGCCAACATGTACATATTGGCAACATGTGACTGATATTTGGTCATTCGTATGATGCGCCCAAGGATCTGACGGAAGTAAAGTTCAGTGGTGACATCAGTAAGACTACAACAAACTTGTAGCCTTGGTATGTCTGTCCCTTCGCTGATCATGGCAATACTGATTATCCATTCGCTGTTGTCTTTACGGAAACGGTTAATAAGCTCGGGTGAGTCATCATGTCTACAGGATACTAAAGTAGACTCTTTATTGAAGTGGTCCAATAGTATGGATTGAATCTGTAAAGCATGTTCGTATGAAGATGCGACGATTAAGCCGCCAGCGTTAGGTGAGCTCCCTCTAAGAATATTCAATCGATGAACGCTTAATGAAAGTAAGTGCTTAATGACTTCAGGGTGTCTGATCACAGTTTGATAGCTTACTTCAGCTTCGTTTAGCAATGACTTCAAGCTAGTGTAGGTTCCAAATTTACTCGACCCCTTTACTGTTACTTTTTCAATATCAACTGCGGTAATTTGAGGCATCCGACAAACCTTGTCTTTAATTGCATCGACAAGATCATACGAGTAGTCACAGATAATGTTGCCTTCCGGATCGGAGTATTTAGCAAATGAAATTGGAAGTGTATCAGTGCGCCAAGGTGTGCCAGTAAGTGACAACGTATAAGTCGCTAAATGCTGTATCGTCGATATAAGTTGTAACCCCCATGCGTTTGCTGGTGAGTCTCCGTCACCTGCACAGTGGTGTATTTCGTCAAAAATGACCAAAACTCTAGTGGCTGCAAGATCGTTAATTAGTTCTGCTGCATTGCTAAGAGAATGATAAGTTCGGGAAGTGCCAATTGCTCCAAGCCTGCCATTAAACTTACGCTTTAATGTTTTTTCGAATGTCTTTTCAATGCTCTGTGAAACAATTCGAGATGGAGAAAAGCACACTACATAGTCGATATCACCATTGTTAATAAGCTCTTTTGCTATGTGAGCTGCAAGCAGGGTTTTACCCGCACCGGGGGAAGCCAACACAAAGAATTGAGATTGCTTCTTATAAGATGTTACTGCTTGAGAGAGGCACTGTTTTTGCCACGTCCTAAGCATTACATATTCCCTTTAGGTTGAGTCGTTTGAATAATCTTTTTGATGGCGTTTAATCGACCGTAGAGTCTTGTCGCTTTTTCTTTAGACTCATCTAGCAATTTCTCAATAGCTGGTCGCTTATGTGGGAATAGTCCTAAATATTCTTGATAGGCATCAATCTCTCCCAACAGTAGTTTTAATTCTGCATTGGCTTTCTTTTCTTCATCCAGCAGATGCACCTCATTTGAGCTTTGATTTGTATCTATAGTTTCTTCGTTTGGTAGCACACGAGGGCTTCTGTTTAGCATTAAAATCAATTCAGAAGTGAGGTGGTAGGTTCGAGCGTTACGCTCTCCACTGGCACTTAGGAGGCCTTCAGATGTTAGTCTGCTAACGTTTCTTGCTACTAGTCTCGTTGATTGGGCCAAATCAAGCTCAGTTGTACTGGATGCTAATTGAATGAGTTCTTTTCGTCTGATGCTGGTTCCTTCCATGCGTTGCAAGAGCTCTTTGAACTGTTTATTCAAAGAAAATGGTTTAGATGTCATGTTTATGTCTCAAAAAACTATAAAACTTAGGATTGCTAAGTATACAGAAATAAGTAAAACTTAGACAATCTAAGTACATGAGACTTTAAAGATGAAACTACTTTGTCAGATAACCCAATACCACGGCGGCTTAAACAAGCCCGCAATAAAATCGGCATATCCCAGAAAGAGCTTGGGATCAAAATAGGTATGGACGCGAGTTCTGCTAGTGGCCGTATGAATCATTATGAGAAAGGACGGCATTCGCCTGATCTCGAAACATTGAGAAAAATTGCTCAAGAGCTCAATGTACCGCTGAACTACTTTTTATGTGAAGACGATCTAAGTGCTGAACTAGCGTGCTTGATTTCCCGCTTGAACGACAGTTCCAAGAAAGCGGCGTTTTTCAAGGTAGTTGTCGCCTAAAATAATTAAGCAGCGTCTTTGTGTTGCTCTGGATTTAATTCCACATCACCTATTGGCTGCCAGTTTCTTTCTGCTTTTGACCAACGCTCAGGACGCTCTTTCCTTTTTTGCTGATACAAGTTCGCTCGCTTTGCTAATATCACTTTATCAAGCCCAGCATGTCTTTGGCTGGGCGTGACAAACTGGATTCGACTATGGCGATGCTCATGGTTATACCAATACACGAACTCTTTGACCCACTCTCGCGCATCTTCTAGGGTTTTAAATCCCTCTGACGGCCATCTAGGGTGATATTTCACCGTTCTAAACAGCGATTCTGAGTACGGGTTGTCGTTACTCACCCTTGGTCGACTTCGAGAGGTCACAACACCAAGATCATACATTTTCGCTCTCATCGTTAAACTCTTCATGGGGGCACCGTTATCTGAGTGTAAGACGAGGTCTTTTTTAAAGCATCTTTCCACCCAGACACTGCGCTCCAGTAAATCGGCGGCATGCTCTCCCGTTTCTTGATGATGCACTTCCCAACCCACTATTTTTCGACTGTAAATATCTTCTATCATGTACAGGTAGTAATGCTGACCAATCACCGTGGTTGGCAAATAGCTAATGTCCCAACTCCACACCTCATTGGCTTTTTTAGCCGTGTAGCTCGTGGGCTTTTTATGGACATTCCTTGGTGCTGCTTTTCCTCTGTGATGGAGCATATTTTCCGCTTTTAAGAGACGATAAAAGCTGGATTCTGAGGCAATATACTCACCTCTATCGGCCAATATAGGCACGATTTGGCTGGGTGGTAACGAAGCAAACTCGTCACGGTTGCAGACCTCAATCATCGTCTGCCGTTCTACCTCGCTCAGTTTGTTCGCTGGGGCGGGCCTTGTCGATGTGACTCTTCTATCCTCCCCAATAGAACCCTCTCTACACCAACGCTGTAACGTCCTGACCGATAATCCAATCACCTCGCAGGCAGGCTCTTGCCGTGCACCGGACTCGACCGCATGACGGATCCACTGCGAATACTTTTGCCTATCGGCCAGCGTGATTAGCTGTCCTCTTTTTCCTCCCAATAGGCATCGAACTTTTTTCCCAGCACAAGTAACGCTGCACTTTCTGCTAACGCTTTCTCTTTTCTTCTCAGTTCTCGCTCTAGCTCTTTAATGCGTTTTTTATCCGACTGTTGCTCAGCCGTGGTCTTTTTCTTCTCTTTCACTGTATTCCCAGCAATACAAGCCTGTTTCCACTGTTTTACTTGCTCAGGGTACAGGCCTTTCACACGGCAATACTCATTAAGCTCCGCTTCAGACAAGACGGCGGTTTCAAGTACGACAGCAAACTTTTCTTCATTTGACCACTTATCTGATGAACTCACTTTTGACTCGCTAAATCCTGATGTGTTGAATTGCTTTTGCCAACTATACAGGGTAGAGAGCTTAATGCCTTCCTGTTCGGCAAACTCACGTCTCGACAACTCGCTTTGGATGAGTTTCTGTAAGATGGCTTCTTTAAAGGCACTTGAATGTCTTTGGTAATCCACTGGTTTTCACTTACCGTCCCCTGTCTGTTTTATAATATCAAATGAGGCGACAACTATCCTGACACAGGGGGAAAGCATTAATCACTGAGTTGGAGAAGTTGGAAGACTTAGAGTTAGAAAAAGTCGTAGAACAACGTAAAGACTCACCTGAGATTGCTATAGATATCAAAGATTTGTAGTTCATTATACCTAGTTATAGGTCGTGTTAGACCTTGACCCTTGAGTAATTAAGACACCTCACTTTGTGCAGTGAAATTGAGCCTAAGTACAAGTTCCAGTACACCCTAATCTGTAATATCTAAATTATAGTTCTATAATTAAAAACATAAAGTTAGTGCGGTTTAGGGGATTATCATTTTGAATGATTGGACTTCCCAGAGTTTGCTAGACAGTAGGAACTTCTAAAAAATACTTTTCTTCGAACTTAGCAGGTGACACGCCACCTGTATGCGAACGCCGTTTTATCGGATTGTAGAACATCTCAATAAAATTAAATATTTCACCTTTCGCTTCCTCTCGTGTCGAGTAGATCTTTCGTTTTGTCACCCTCTTCTTGAAAGTCGCAAAAAAGCTTTCTGCCACCGCATTATCATGACAATTTCCTCGACGGCTCATTGATGGTGCTAAATTATGAGCCTTCATAAAAGCAAGATAGTCAGATGATCACGCATGGCTGTACACAGCTATTACAAGAGCGGAAGCTGAAATTCATATTGTTGGTAGTGAGGCCGACTTGAGAGCTATTACAACTGCGCCTAGCAATGCATCAAAGAGAAATAGTTACCTGAAAAACCTACTTGAGAAACCGTTTTGTGAATCATTTTGCTAATTCTAATTCACACTTTTACGTTTTTACGCTTCAGGTTTCTGTGCAAAATTCAATTCACACTTTAGCGTTTTCGGCGTTTTTCAAGGTAGTTGTCGCCTAAAATAATTAAGCAGCGTCTTTGTGTTGCTCTGGATTTAATTCCACATCACCTATTGGCTGCCAGTTTCTTTCTGCTTTTGACCAACGCTCAGGGTGCTCTTTCCTTTTTTGCTGATACAAGTTCGCTCGCTTTGCTAATATCACTTTATCAAGCCCAGCATGTCTTTGGCTGGGCGTAACAAACCGGATCCGACTATGGCGATGCTCATGGTTGTACCAATACACGAACTCTTTTACCCACTCTCTCGCACCTTCTAGGGTTTTAAACCCTTCTGACGGCCATCTAGGGTGATATTTCACCGTTCTAAACAGCGACTCTGAGTACGGGTTGTCGTTACTCACCCTTGGTCGACTCCGAGAGGTCACAACACCAAGATCATACATTTTCGCTCTCATCGTTAAACTCTTCATGGGGGCACCGTTATCTGAGTGTAAGACGAGGTCTTTTTTAACGCATCTTTCCACCCAGACACTGCGCTCCAATAAATCGGCGGCATGCTCTCCCGTTTCTTGATGATGCACTTCCCAACCCACTATTTTTCGACTGTAAATATCTTCTATCATGTACAGGTAGTAATGCTGACCAATCACCGTGGTTGGCAAATAGCTAATGTCCCAACTCCACACCTCATTGGCTTTTTTAGCCGTGTAGCTCGTGGGCTTTTTATAGACATTCCTTGGTGCTGCTTTTCCTCTGTGATGAAGCATATTTTCTACTTTTAACAGACGATAAAAGCTGGATTCTGAGGCAATATACTCACCTCTATCGGCCAATATAGGCACGATTTGGCTGGGTGGTAACGAAGCAAACTCGTCACGGTTGCAGACCTCAAGCATCCTCTGCCGTTCTACCTCGCTCAGTTTGTTCGCTGGGGCGGGCCTTGTCGATGTGACTCTTCTATCCTCCCCAATAGAACCCTCTCTACACCAACGCTGTAACGTCCTGACCGATAATCCAATCACCTCGCAGGCAGGCCCTTGCCGTGCACCGGACTCGACCGCATGACGGATCCACTGCGAATACTTTTGCCTATCGGCCAGCGTGATTAGCTGTCCTCTTTTTCCTCCCAATAGGCATCGAACTTTTTTCCCAGCACAAGTAACGCTGCACTTTCTGCTAACGCTTTCTCTTTTCTTCTCAGTTCTCGCTCTAACTCTTTAATGCGTTTTTTATCCGACTGTTGCTCAGCCGTGGTCTTTTTCTTCTCTTTCACTGTATTCCCAGCAATACAAGCCTGTTTCCACTGTTTTACTTGCTCAGGGTACAGGCCTTTCACACGGCAATACTCATTAAGCTCCGCTTCAGACAAGACGGCGGTTTCAAGTACGACAGCAAACTTTTCTTCATTTGACCACTTATCTGATGAACTCACTTTTGACTCGCTAAATCCTGATGTGTTGAATTGCTTTTGCCAACTATACAGGGTAGAGAGCTTAATGCCTTCCTGTTCTGCAAACTCACGTCTCGACAACTTGCTTTGGATGAGTTTCTGTAAGATGGCTTCTTTAAAGGCACTTGAATGTCTTTGGTAATCCACTGGTTTTCACTTACGTCCCCTGTCTGTTTTATAATATCAAATGAGGCGACAACTATCCTGACACAGGGGGTTTTACCCCATTCACACTTTAAAAAATGTGAATGGGGTAAAATGGTAGAGCTGATTATGTATAATCTTAGCTAAACTGACCGTGGTTACTGCGTTTAGGGCCTTATTCACTCACTCACGCACTAGTTCATTCACAAAATTTTGTCCCGTTAACGCAGTGCCCGCCCATATAAAAGCCAGTATGTTGGGATCCTCTCTCACCATACCTATCAAGAATGGCCTACTATATTTAGGCACTTGGCAGGGCATATATCTAGGAGAGCATCGAGATCATTCTGGGGCAAGGCGCTTGCTGATGACCTTACATGGGGAGTCTTAGGTGCTTTACTAATCAATAACTTTTTGCAGCGATAATACAAGAGGATAACTGCATGATCGCCCCAAATGATTACCATTTATGACAAAATATAGAATTAAATAGAATTTAGGTTTTTTATCTGTGATGATTGTGACTATTTTTGCCATAATCTGGTCGCTTTGCTGTTTAGTTTTTAAAACCAAGTATCGAATCTAAGAACACGCCTTCTCCAGATTGACACTCGCCATTGGTTTTTTGTTTTAAAGGCTTTTCTCACATAAGTCTGATACCCAGTTTAAATTTAAATTATCAATATGGAACCCAAATGAACGCGTGGTACTTTCTTTGTCTCTTATCCGTCGTGGCGATTTTTATCGCCTTCACCAATCAATATGTCCTCAAATTACAAACAACAATTGCGATAACAACGGGCTCCGTGGTGATTTCTTTGTTGTTAATGACACTGGCACATTTTTCCAGTAATGCGTTAACGAATGCCATCCAAACCTCAATGGAAGGCATCGACTTTAATTTATTGCTGTTGAAGGGAATGCTAGGGTTTCTATTGTTTGCGGGGGCCCTAGAGATCAATCTACATTTGCTGAGGCATCAGCGCTGGGAGATTGCCATCATGGCGTTAGGGTCGACATTAGCTTCAACCTTTATCGTTGGTTTCTTAAGTTATGCGCTGTTTCATGTATTGGGCTGGTCGGTACCACTGATTTATTGCATGCTATTTGGTGCCTTGATTAGTCCGACAGATCCCATTGCGGTCTTAGCAATTATTAAGAAAATGCATGCTCCGGATAAAATTTCGGTACAGGTTGAAGGCGAATCACTGTTCAACGATGGCGTTGGATTGGTGGTTTTTACGACGATTTTTGCTCTAGCATTCTCTGGTGAGTCGCCCACATTTCTAGGGGTCTCCCAATTGTTTTTGGTGGATGCTGTTGGTGGAATTTTATTTGGTGTGGTTATTGCCTTAGTGTCTCACTGGCTGATTTGTCGCAGTAATGACAGTAGTATCGAATTATTGATTACCTTGTGCATTCCAACAGCAGGCTATGCATTGGCAAACTTGTTGGATATTTCCGGTCCGCTGGCCATGGTGGTTAGCGGTATTTTCATCGGAAATGTCACCCGTACGGTAGGCTTCTCTGAACATAGTCAGCAAACCTTATCGCACTTTTGGCATACGGTTGATGCTTTCTTAAACTCCCTGTTGTTTATCTTAATTGGCCTGTTGTTAGTTGTGTTACCTGTGACTTGGGCTGAGGCTGGGCTTGGTATCTTAATGATTCCATTGGTTTTGCTGGCTCGCTTTATTAGTGTGGCCATACCCTATAAGGTATTTCGCCGTTACCGAACTTATGATGCCCACGCCATTAAGATTTTGACATGGGGTGGACTCCGTGGAGGGTTGGCATTGGCAATGGCTGCTTCGATTCCACGTAACAGCCTCATCATTAATGGCTGTGACTATCATACTTTGATAGTTATGATTACCTATGTGGTGGTGATTTTTTCGATTATTGTTCAAGGGTCGACCATATCACCGATTATCAAACGCAGTATTGAAGAAGGGAAAAGCCAATAAGCGATCTTGTTCGCTAAGGATGGCCGTTAGGGAGAGCGTAATAAATCCCCCAAGACCAGTCGGTTTTGGGGGATTTTATCTTCTTCAAGGAGTAGGTTATTGTGCTTGACTAGATGCTTTGATGTGTTCTAATCGACTTGTTTCTAAAGCATCGTTAGCACTTTGTGCGAGTTCTTCTATGTCTTCACCATCTTCTGGAAAAGCAGCAATGCCGAAACAGTAATCGAGTGGGTCCGCTTTGCCTTCTAGTAATAACGCTTTTTCTTTGTCGGTAGGATGAATAATGTGATTCAGCAACTGCATCGCATCCTTGATACTGGTATTTGGTAAAAGCAGCAGGAGTTTGTCGGGTTCGACCCTTGCTAATACATCGGCTTCACGAATTTTTTTATAAATGTGGCGGGCGAGTGTTTGAATTCTCAGGTTGCGAACTTCCATGGGTAAATCGGCTAGACGATTATGGGCATCTAAGTGAATTTTTGCCATGGTTAATGGGGTGTATTGACGTTTGGCAAGGCCAAGTTGCTTTCTGAAATGGGTCGCTGCGGCGCCTCGATTGAGTAGCCCAGTTAACTCATCAAAGGTGGCTTGAGTGCGCAAGTGTGCTTCAAGGGCTTTTTGTGGGCTGATGTCTTCCACAAAGCCAATGATTTTTTTAATGCTGCCATCAGGTCGCTTTGTATAAGTGCGTCCCCTTTCTTTTACCCAAATGTATTCGCCGTCGGCCTTGCGGATACGATACTCACATTCGTAATAACTTTGATGGTGAATAACATGTTCATTGACCGTATTATTCAATCTTTCTACATCGTCTGGGTGCACCATATGGTGCCATTCGCGAGTCGATTTAGGGGTTTGCTCTCGTGAGCAGCCAAGTAGTAATGCGATGGAAGCAGAGCAGGAAATGAGATCGGAGTCGGTTTCCCAAATCCATAAGCCAGCAGAGGATTCTGTTAACGCAAATTTTAGCAGGGTGTTTTCGGCATCGGCTAAATCCATGTGGTCGGTGTCATAGACACATGCCAACACATACTCGCCCATATGGTGAAATTCGAGCTGAGTATTGATCTGTTTAGTGCCGATGTTCAGTAAGCTTTCGCAACGATCAATGTCACCACGTTGAATTTGCTCGCAAAGATTGAGCCAGTCCTCAACGGACTTTGCTTCTTCGCTTAGCTCTATCCAAGAGTCACCAGGAGCCGCGTTAAAGTTTTCAAACAACATCGCGAAGCTGTGGTTGACAGCGTTTAGCTTGCCCGTTTTGCTTTCTATAATGAAAGCGGGGGTTGGCATATTGATAAAAGCCAACTCAAAAGGGTTATTCACGGTGCTCATTAGCTCTGCTCCTCTTAAAACAAGTTACTCTGGTGTGATCCAGCGAACTTGATAATTTGATTGGCCATCTTCGGCTAACAATTTGGTCAGCACAGGTAAGAAGTCTTTTGCCTCTTTTTCCAATGTCCAAGGTGGATTGACTATAATCATACCACTTCCAGCCATGCCGCGTTCCTGTTCCGTATCACGGATGCACATTTCAAGTAGTAATATATTGCGTATCTTGGTGTTTTCGACGTCTTTTAGCAAATTGTTTGCTTGTTTTCGACTGAGTACAGGATACCAAATGGCGAAGGTTCCCGTTGCAAAACGTTTGTAGCCATCTTGTAACGCAGTGACAACATGCTGGTAGTCTTTTTTGACTTCGTAAGGGGGATCCATGAGTACAAAACCACGTTTTTGCGGTGGTGGAAGCATGGCACGAACAGCATCAAAGCCGTTATCTTTGACTACATTGGCGCGACGTTTATTGGGAAAAAGGGCCGCCAATATAGGATAGTCGTTTGGGTGTAACTCACACAGGTGCATCTTGTCTTTTGGGCGAGTGTAGTAATCAACCACTTTGGGACTACCGGGATACATCGTCAATGTGTCGTTAGGATTCATTTCTCGAACAATGTCGAGAAAGTGCTCGACGGCGTCTGGCAAGTGGTTTTCACCAAGAAGGCGAGCAATGCCCGTTTGGAATTCTTTGTTTTTCTGTGCTTGTTCAGAGTCAAGTAAGTACTGACCAATGCCTGCATGAGTATCGAGATAGAAGAAAGGCGTGTCTTTCTTTGTCAGATGACGACAAATTTCACTGATTGTAATGTGTTTCAAAATGTCGGCGTGATTACCTGCATGGTAAATGTGACGATAGCTGAGCATGGTGTTCCTGTAATGAGTGAAGGAGTGGAGAAGATTCCGTTGTGCTCAATGATAATATGGCAACATAGGAATATAAAGAAAAAGGCTGCTCTGTCACGAGGATCAAAGGCAGCCTTTGTGTCTTAGGTGTTTTTACTGAGATCTTATTGAATTTGATCTAAATCGCGAACAGCACCTTTGTCTGCGCTGGTTGCGAAGTGTGCATAAACTTTAAGTGCAGGCGATACTTTACGAGCGCGCGCTTCGGCTGGCTTCCAAGCATCAGCGCCCTTGGCATTCATTGCATCACGGCGTGCTTGTAATTCCTCATCAGTGAGCAGAACATTGATACTGCGGTTTGGAATATCAATGCGGATGATATCTCCAGTTTCTACTAAACCAATGGCACCGCCTGCGGCGGCTTCTGGTGATACGTGGCCAATCGATAAACCCGATGTTCCACCTGAGAAGCGTCCGTCTGTCAGCAAAGCGCAGGCTTTTCCTAACCCTTTTGATTTGATGTAAGAAGTAGGGTAGAGCATTTCCTGCATGCCTGGGCCGCCTTTTGGTCCTTCGTAACGTACGATCACAACCTCACCCGCTTTTACTTTGTCCTCTAGGATGTTTTTAACCGCTTCATCTTGAGATTCTGTGATGTGAGCAGGCCCCTCAAATACCAAGCAGGACTCATCGACACCAGCACTTTTTACCACGCAGCCATCTAACGCAATGTTGCCATAAAGAACGGCCAAACCGCCTTCCATTGAGTAAGCGTTTTCGATGGAACGAATACAGCCTTCAGCGCGATCACCGTCTAGAGAGGGCCAACGTGTTGACTGGCTGAATGCGGTTTGTGTTGGAATTCCAGCAGGACCAGCTTTGTAAAGTTCCATTACTTCTGCTGTGGGAGCGCGCATAATATCCCATGTTTCCAGTGCTTCTAGCATGGTATTTGAGTGAACTGTATGACATTGATTATGTAAAATGCCTGCACGATCCAATTCGCCGAGTAGGCCAAAAATACCACCTGCACGGTGTACATCTTCAATGTGATATTTGGGAGAGTTTGGTGCGACCTTACAAAGTTGAGGTACACGACGAGAGAGTTGGTCGATGTTTTCCATGGTGAAATCCACACCCGCTTCGCGAGCAATGGCGAGCAAATGCAAGATGGTATTGGTGGAACCACCCATGGCAATATCGAGCGTCATGGCATTTTCGAAGGCTTCGAATGTGGCGATGGCTCTTGGTGCCCATTGAGGTTCATCGTTATCGTAGAAACGTTTGGTGATGTCGACGATACGACGACCTGCTTCAACGAATAAACGGTGACGATCTGAGTGGGTGGCTAAGACGGTGCCATTGCCGGGTAAACTTAAGCCAAGAGCCTCTGTCAAACAGTTCATTGAGTTGGCGGTAAACATACCTGAACATGAGCCACATGTAGGACAAGCAGAGCGTTCGTATTCAGCGACTTTTTCATCAGAAGCCGTTGGATCTGCCGCAATGACCATGGCATCAACTAGGTCCAGATTGTGCTCAGACAGTTTGGTTTTACCCGCCTCCATTGGTCCACCGGAAACAAAAATAACGGGGATATTAAGGCGCATGGCAGCCATTAGCATGCCAGGGGTGATTTTGTCACAGTTCGAAATGCATACGAGCGCGTCGGCGCAGTGGGCATTGACCATGTACTCGACTGAGTCCGCGATAAGGTCTCGAGACGGTAAGCTGTATAGCATACCATCGTGTCCCATTGCGATACCGTCATCGACGGCAATGGTATTAAATTCTTTGGCAACACCGCCGGCAGCTTCAATCTCACGACACACAAGTTGTCCTAGGTCTTTTAAATGAACATGGCCTGGTACAAATTGAGTAAACGAGTTGGCTACCGCTATAATGGGTTTATGAAAGTCATCATCTTTCATACCTGTTGCACGCCATAGAGCGCGAGCGCCTGCCATATTGCGGCCGGATGTAGTCGTTTTAGAACGATATGCTGGCATTGGTTTCCCCACAGTTTTTTTTGCTTTATATAGACGCACATGTTAACAAGTTTATTCACTATTCCCAATGATGTTTTTTAGGCAATATTAAGACATTGGCAATAGTGAAGTTTTTACATTAAGGCGAGAGCGAATAACTATGTCGAATAATTCGATCCTAAATTACGCACCGGTCTCATTGGCACGTCAACCAATTGTCGACAATAATCTTGCGATTATGGGCTATGAATTGCTTTATCGTAAAAGTGAGTATTCTCTCGTCGCTGAGGTGGTGGATGATATCGGGGCAACCGCACAAGTGATTACCGCGAGCCTGCTGGAAATAGGCATGGATAATCTAGTGGGCTCCAATAAGGCGTTTGTCAACTTTCCCCGTAGCTATTTGCTGAGTCCAAGCAGTGTACCGCTTGATCCTAATAAAGTGGTGGTGGAGGTTTTAGAAGGATCTGGTTTCGATGCTGTTCTCTTAGCTTCATTACGTCGTTGGGTGAAAAAAGGCTTTAAGATTGCCTTAGACGATTTTGTGTTTGAACCCAAACTGACGCCTTTTGTCGAGCTGGCTGATTACGTTAAGCTGGATATTTTGGCTCTGGGGCAAGATGAGTTTCATCGACAAGTTGAAGCACTCCGCGGCTTTGACGTGAAGATCATTGCCGAAAAGATTGAAACTTGGGATGAATACCATTTTTGCCGCTTACTGGAAGTGGATTTATTTCAAGGGTATTTCTTTGAGAGGCCGGAGACTATTTCTAGCAAGGGGTCAAAAGTCAATAGCATGACGTTACTGCAATTGATGGCGGAGATGCTAAAAAGTGATGATTTAAGTATTAATGAATTGGAGCGCATTGTGAGTCAGGATGTGGGGCTGGTTCATAAATTATTGCGCTATCTTAATTCTCCTTATACTGGTTTGGTGGCTTCAGTGGACTCGGTGCGTTTGGCAATCTCGCTGATTGGCATCAATCAGTTGAAAGCGTTAACGAATTTATTACTGATGTCTGAGATGACAGGTGATCGTCCAGTGCTCTTAGAGCAAATCATGGTACGCGCCAAGCACGCAGAATTGTTTGCCAAAAAACGCGGCTATGGTAATCACGATAAATACTTTCTAGCTGGCATGTTGTCCATGATTGACGTGTGCACTGGCATGAGTCTTGGTGATGTCTTGAAAGAGTTACCCCTTCCTAACGAATTTATTAATGCCATCATTAACAGAGCGGGTCGTGTCGGTCAGACGTTAGACTTAATTGAGTATTATGACAATGGACGCCAAGTGAAGCTTGAGAGTGATATTGCTGATCTTAGAGATACATATCTTGAAGCGATCCAGTGGACGGATCAATTTGTTTCAACGATTTAAGGGCTATTTTGTAGGTTATTTCTGACAATCCTGTAGGCCAATACATTTTGTTATGTCGGCTATTTGTCTTTTTATGATGTTTTGTTTTTATTTCATTGTTTTTAATAGGGTTTTTCTTTTTTTGGTGTTTTTCTTCTTACTTGTATCTAAAGCAAATTCTGTTAAATTTACCTTGTCGAACGGGAACAACATGGATGTATACAAGGGATTGACAGCATTGCATGAGGCAATGATGACAGTGGATAGGCAGGATGACTATTTTTCAGGACGCTCAACGGATGAGAATAAATCGCTCGGATAGCGATTGTTAACACTAGGATGGTGCTAGTACTAGGATGGTAAAAAGTCAGGATGATGTGCTCAATGGAAGAGTTACCGATAGGATGACGGTGAAAATAAGGCGGCTTAGGCTGCCTTTTTTTATTTCCATGATTTATCCTAAATAATACCATCACTTTTCACTTTTCACTTTTCACTTTTCACTTTTCACTTTTCACTTTTCACTTTTCACTTTTCACTTTTCACTTTTCACTTTTCACTTTTCACTTTTCACTTTTCAGGGCGCTTTATTATGGGCGTCTTTGTGTGCAGATTAACTTTACCCTCTGATGATCGAATACTGCCCGTTTTTTTAACTGCCAGTATCGTTTTTTTAGTGTCATTTTGAGTTTGAATGATATGGCGTAAAAGGATCTGTAGGCTATTTCTGACATATCTGTAGGATGTGTCTATAAATAGCGTCATATGAAAGGATAATAACATTCGGATTTTACCTAGTTGACTGTTTTATAAGGATTTATTCTGATATTTCTGGTTTTCACTCTGTTTGCTTCTTTTTTGTGAAGTGGTAAAGTTAATTCATCCACAGGGAACGGTGGAGGAACACAAAGGATGTGGTGCATAACAGGATGTTATGTTACTTAAATGGATTGGACTAGGATGTCTTTATTTCAGGGTTGAAACGGCAGGATGTCGAACTCAAAGGACGAGAAGCTGATAGGATGTCGGCGACAATAGGGTGGCTTTAGCCACCCTTTTTTTGTCTATCGCTTTGTTTTTTTCTTGACTGGTTAATTTATACAAGCTTTCTCTTTCATCTAGTCTTACAAGCTTGAGAGTGTTGTTTGATGTGTCATGCAAAAAAAAGCGACCGAAGCCGCTTTTTTTCTTAACTTTATCGCTACCTTACCCTGTTACTCTCTTACGTTGTCATTGCTTGCGTTAGTAAGGGTAAAGAGTTAAGTATTAACGCTCTAAATGTTCTAATTTGTCTTCAACACCGTCCCATTCTGCGGCATCGGGCAAAGCTTCTTTTTTCTCTGTGATATTAGGCCAGATTTGTGACAAGTCTTGGTTTAGTTCAACAAACACTTCTTGATTTTCTGGCAATTCATCTTCAGAGAAAATGGCGTTAGCAGGGCATTCTGGCTCACATAGGGCACAGTCGATACATTCGTCTGGGTTGATCACCAAAAAGTTAGGACCTTCATAGAAACAGTCAACAGGGCAAACTTCTACACAGTCAGTATATTTGCAGCGAATGCAGTTATCGGTAACGATGAAAGCCATCCGACCTCTCCTTACAAGCTTATAAAATTTGATTGCGCATATTTTAGAGGTATAAACCGCCAGCGGGCAAGCAACAATCGTCTTAGTAATAAATTTATCTGGTATTAGCTTATGCGTCTTATGACGCATGTTGCCTATTTTTATGCATTTTAGTTTTAACGTTAAAGGTTGTTTTTTAACTCATGTAAAGCATTTATAGCTTGGAGTGGTGTCATATTGTCTAGATCTAATGCTTCTAAGGCCTCTTTCAATGCATTGTGATCTGCCTGTTCGAACAAGTCCGGTTGTTGTGGTACGTATGAGGCATGTTTTTGCTTCTTTTTCCCCGCTATTGGGTCAGGCGTTGGTTTTTTGGCGGCTTTTAACGTGACAGGGTCGTCAAGTTCAATGCCAGTCACCACTTCTAATTCCGCCAGTTTATGTTTGGCATGGCTAATAACATTACGCGGAACGCCAGCCAACTGTGCGACTTGCAAGCCATAAGACTGACTAGCGGGCCCAGGATGGACTTTATGCAAGAAGACGATTTCGTCGTCGTATTCGGTGGCAGTCAAATGCACGTTGGCGGCATTGTCTAATTGATCTGCTAATGTGGTGAGTTCGAAATAATGGGTGGCAAATAAAACATAGCACTTAAGATGATTGGCAAGATAGTCCACAGCGGCCCAAGCAAGAGACAAGCCGTCAAAGGTACTTGTCCCACGTCCGACTTCGTCCATTAAGACCAAGCTTTGTTGGGTGGCGTTGTTCAAAATATTGGCCGTTTCTGTCATTTCCACCATGAAGGTAGAGCGTCCACCGGCTAGGTCATCGGAGGAGCCCATGCGAGTAAATATACGATCGACCACCGAAATAGAGGCGGCTTCAGCGGGAACGAAACAGCCCGTATGGGCTAGCAGAGCGATGAGCGCAATTTGTCGCATATAGGTCGATTTACCCCCCATATTGGGGCCTGTGATCATCAACAAAGAGCGCTTGTCGTGCATGTCTAAATCGTTCGGAATGAAGGGGTCGGAAATCACCGACTCGACCACAGGGTGACGTCCTCCTTGGATTTGAATGCCGCCACGGTTGTGTAGTTCTGGTCGCGTGAACATCAGCGCATCGGCCCGTTCTGCGAAAGTATTAAGGACGTCGAGTTGTGCTACCGCTTGGCTGGTGGTTTGTAATTCTCTCAGAAGCTGGTTTAGTCGATCCAGTAATAATTCATACAGCTCTTTCTCTCGAGCAAGGGCTTTGGATTTAGCGCTTAACGCTTTGTCTTCAAATGCTTTGAGTTCCGGCGTAATAAAGCGCTCAGCATTTTTAAGGGTTTGTCGACGAACATATTCTGCTGGTGCTTGATCAGAATGCAAACGGCTAATTTCGATATAATATCCATGAACGCGATTAAAGCCGACTTTAAGTGAGCTAATCCCAGTGCGTTCTTTCTCGCTGCGTTCCATCTCGGCCAAATAATCGGTGGCATTTGTGGACAGAGACAGTAATTCATCCAGTTCAGTGTCATAGCCTTTCGCAAAGATACCGCCATCGCGAACAACTGATGGTGGATTTTCCACCAAGGCGGTGGCTAATGTTTCTGTTAACTCCGGTTGAGCAATCATGCGCCCATTCAAATCTTGTAGGCGAGATGTTTGCGTGGTGGCCAATATTTGATTGATCTCAGGGATGGCTTCCAAGGCAAAACGAAGGCGCAATAAATCGCGAGGTCTGGCTGAACGAAGTGCCACGCGAGACAAGATACGTTCTAAATCGCCGACTTTTTTCAATGGGGTGTCTAATATATCGTAGAGGCGTTCGTCTTTTAGCTCTGCTACAACATCTTGACGGGCTTGGATTTCGTTAATATCGCGAATAGGGGTATGTAACCAACGTTTTAACAGACGACTGCCCATAGGTGTGGCGCAAGTATCCAAAACACTGACGAGCGTGTTGCTGGTGCTACCGGATAAATTCACATCAATTTCCAGATTGCGTCGTGTCGCCCCATCAATTAACACCGAGTCATCTTTATGTTCAACAGTAATGGATTGAATGTGAGGAAGGGTGCTGCGTTGTGTGTCCTTCGCGTATTGCAGTAAGGCGCCCGCTGACGCGATGGCAGCAGTGAGGGATTCACAACCAAATCCTGAGAGATCTTTGGTATTAAACTGTTGGATTAATTGACGGTAGCTGGATTCATAATCAAAGTGCCAAGGGCCTAACTCAGATACCCCTTTTTCTAAGGTGACCCGATCCCGTGCAGGGAAGTCTTCAGAAATTAGAATTTCTCTGGGAGTCAGACGTTGCAATTCACTGCTAAGGGCATCCATTCCATCGACTTCAAACACACAAAAGCGGCCACTGGCCATATCAAGGTAGGAAAAGCCAAATACATCCAAGCCTTTTCGAGACTGATACGCGAGAGATAAAAGCAAATTTTCGCGCTTTTCTTCTAGATACGCTTCATCGCTAATGGTACCAGGAGTCACGATGCGGGCAATTTGACGCTCAACGGGGCCTTTGCTGGTCGCTGGATCACCGACTTGCTCGGCGACAACGACAGATTCTCCCATGCGGACCAAGCGTGCAATGTAGTTCTCAGCCGCGTGAAATGGAATGCCTGCCATAGGAATAGGTTGACCACCAGAGTGTCCTCGTGCCGTTAGAGTAATATCGAGCAATTGAGCGGCACGTTTGGCGTCGTCGTAAAAAAGTTCGTAAAAATCGCCCATACGATAAAACAGCAATTGATGCGGATGCTGGGACTTTAAGCCAAAATATTGGCGCATCATGGGGGTGTGGTTGTCTGTAGACGTTTTACTCATGCGACTGACTCGATTGTGATCCATAAATTAGAGCGCTATTCTACGGGAAATTTCAGCAGTATTTAAGGTGAGAAGGCAATGAGTTTTAAACAGGAAATGACGCTGGCCGCTGAGAGTGTTTCTCAGTTATTACTGAAGAAAAAATGGCAGTTAGTCACGGCTGAGTCGTGTACGGGAGGCTTAATTGGTGCAGTATGTACCGACTTATCTGGCAGCTCTGCTTGGTTTTTTGGTGGGGTGATCAGTTATGCAAACGAAGCCAAAGAACGTGGTTTGGGCGTCTCCCCCGATACACTTAAAAGCCATGGCGCGGTTTCTGAGCAGACCGTTGAGCAAATGTGCTCTGGTGCGTTACGCCTAGGTGGGGATGTTGCCATTGCCGTCAGTGGGGTCGCAGGTCCTAGCGGAGGGACCCAAGACAAACCGGTGGGATGTGTCTATATTGGTTGGCAGGTGAAAGGGAAATCGCCACAAGTGCAGCGCTTTCAATTTGCTGGAGACCGAGAAGCCATTCGTGAAGCCACGGTATTAGCCGCATTTGATGGGCTTATTGAGCAGCTGACTGCAGTTGAAAAATAATACTGTTTTTATATACAGTATTTCTTGAGATTGGTGATAAAACACGATAAAGTTACTCCCAACGAAAACATTCACAAGGGTTTTACTATGTCATCTACGGTAGACAACAAGAAAAAAGCACTCGACGCAGCACTGTCGCAAATTGAACGCCAGTTTGGTAAAGGCGCCATCATGAAAATGGGTGAAGGTGCGAAACTGGACATTGATACGGTTTCAACAGGCTCTTTGGGTCTAGACATTGCATTGGGCGCGGGTGGTTTACCGTATGGTCGTATTTGTGAAATATATGGACCTGAATCTTCAGGTAAAACAACTCTGACGCTAAGTGTCATCGCAGAAGCGCAAAAGCAAGGTAAAACCTGTGCTTTCGTGGACGCGGAGCACGCACTTGATCCTCAATACGCTGAGAAATTGGGCGTCGATATTGCAGAACTGTTGGTATCGCAACCGGATACTGGTGAACAGGCTCTGGAAATTGTAGACATGTTGGTTCGTTCAAACAGTGTAGATGTCATCATTGTTGACTCGGTTGCCGCGTTGGTACCTAAGTCTGAAATCGAAGGAGAAATGGGCGATTCTTCTGTTGGTGTGCAAGCGCGTTTGTTGTCTCAAGCAATGCGTAAACTCACTGGTTCTATTAAGCACGCCAACTGTTTGGTGATTTTTATTAACCAAATTCGTATGAAAATCGGTGTGATGTTCGGTTCACCTGAAACCACAACCGGCGGTAACGCGTTGAAATTCTACTCTTCTGTACGTTTGGATATTCGTCGCATAGGTTCGGTTAAGCAGGGGGATGAAGTTATTGGTAACGAAACCCGTGTAAAAGTCGTGAAAAATAAAGTGGCGCCTCCGTTTAAACAAGCAGAATTCCAAATTCACTACGGTGCAGGAATTTACCGTATGGGCGAGATTATTGATCTAGGCGTCAAACAGAACATTGTTGATAAGTCTGGTGCTTGGTACGCCTACAATGGCAACAAAATTGGACAGGGTAAGGCGAATGCCGCGCAGTTCTTAGCAGATAATCCTGAAATTGCCCAAGAGATCGAAGCGAAAGTGCGTGAAGATCTATTACCAAGTAAAGAAAAAATTGAAGCAGCAAAGGCGGCCAAGGCTGCTGAAAAAGCTGATAAGTCAGATAAACCTGAAGATCAAGCAACTGACGAGTTGGCTTTTTGATTTAGCTGTGCAGTGACCCGATACTTTCGGGCAAATAGATGTTTTCGAAAAAAGCAGACCTTAGGTCTGCTTTTTTCGTTTTAAAGATCTGATGCTTAGGTGCTTTGTGAAGAATGGGGCTTTGAGAAGAATAAGGTTTAGTACTTAGTAGGCGTCTAAACGTGTTGACCGCCATTAACCTGTACTTCTGTACCATTAATGTAGGAGGCACCATTAGAACAAAGGAAGTAGATCAAAGAGGCAACCTCTTCTGGTTTACCAAGGCGTTTCATGGGAACTTCGTTCTCGACTAATACATCCGTGCCCGGAGACAGTATCGAGGTGGCGATTTCCCCTGGTGCAATGGAATTGACTCGAATACCATGCGGTCCAAACTCTGCAGCAAGTTCTCTAGTCAGTGCCGATAGTGCTGCTTTAGAGCAGGCGTATGCGGCGCCAGCAAATGGATGAACTCGCGTGCCAACAATAGACGTTACATTGAGAATGCAGCCTTGAGATTGGCGAAGTTCTTCAAATAGTCCTTTAGCGAGTAAGGCGGTGGAGAAAAGGTTCACATTAAAAACATTGAGCCAAGTGGCGTAATCGGTATCCAATACACCAATACGACTACCATCTGGTCCTTTTGGTGAAATCGCCGCATTATTGACTAATGCATGAAGTTTTCCATTTGGCAGTTTGGCTCTAATGGCCGTGATGGCCTGTTCAATGCCGTTTATATCCGATAAATCCAGATCGATATGATTGTCTTCGCCTTCAGACCAAGGGCATTCCCCATCATTGCTCCATTCTTGGCGAGAGGCTGTGATAACACGCCATCCTGCGGCATTAAAGTGTTTGACTGTCGCATGGCCTATGCCGCGACTCGCTCCGGTTAGCAACAATGTTTTGATTTCTTTCATCTTATGCTCATTAGAACCTTAGTAGGAATTCATCATAGGGGATCAAAATATTTTCAGTCAATGCTTTTTGATTGTGTTTTGAGCGGCTGGTTATTAAGCCAATATGGCGTTTCCTGAACCGCTCTTTTGCCTGCGTTAGTCGGGCTCTAAGGCATACTTAATCTGGTCAAATTCAAACCCACGATACTGTAAATAACGGGTTTGTTTGGCCTTCTCTTTAAAATCTCGTGTGCCTTCAGAGCCAAACTTTCTAACTTTAAGTTCTTTGGCTAATGCAAACCAGTCCGCATCACTTTCTTCGAAGGTTCGTTCGATCACCTCATCGGTGATGCCTTTTTGTTTTAATTCTTGTCTGATGCGCTGTGGTCCTAATGGCTTATTGATTCGGCTTCTCACATAGGATTCTGCAAAGCGCTGATCATTTAGGTAATTCATTTCTAAAAGCGAAGCGATAGTTTGCGCGACCTGCTCGCCCTCATGGCCTTTAACTTTCAATTTGTGAGCCATTTCTTTGGTGGAATGGTCGCGACTTGCCAAAATCGTTAAGGCATGATCCATGGTGGATAGGCTAGGTTTCATCATAAGGCATCTCTACTACGGACTTTCTTCATCATAGCATTTTTAGGTTGATAGAAATATGGAACATTGGTTGAAGTCACCTTAAAGGCCGTTTTAAAAACGGGTTAGATGAAGCTCAAAAGCAATACGATAATTTTCATATGGAATAAACTTTAAATATGGTTTTTTAAGGAATAAATAACTATATTTTATTAAAAAATAAGATGATAAAACTGCTTTTTCTGTGTGAGAATGGGCAAAATAACTTTATGTATTTCTAGGTGGTGTCTATGCGTGTTTGTGTATTAGGTGCGGGTGTTGTTGGTTTAACGTCGGCGTATTATTTGGCGAAAAAAGGCTTTGAAGTGACGGTGGTTGATCGTCAGGAAGGGGTTGCCTTAGAAACCAGCTTTGCCAACGCTGGGCAAATCTCGCCTGGTTACTCTGCGCCGTGGGCAGCACCAGGTATTCCGCTCAAAGCGATTAAATGGTTGATGCAAAAACATGCGCCATTAAAAGTCAGTGCTGAACCAGAACTAAAAAAAGTCGTCTGGATGGGTAAGATGCTTGCCAATTGTACTGAAAAAGCTTACGACGTGAACAAGTCTCGTATGGTGGCGTTGGCGGAATACAGCCGAGACCAGTTTATTGCGATGCGTAAAGAAATCGGTATTCAGTACGATGATGGCCAAGGTGGTTTGACTCAACTATTCCGTAAGGATGAGCAAGTTGAAGCGTCTGCAAAAGACATCAAAGTACTTAAAGCACTGAATGTACCGCATCAAGTATTAACACCGACGCAAATCTTAGAAGTAGAGCCAGGATTGGCACCGGTCATTGATAAATTTAAAGGCGGATTACGTCTTGTTGGTGATGAAACAGGTGACTGCTTTATTTTTTGTCAGGAATTGAAAAAACATTGTGATGAATTGGGGGTAACCTTTAAATTCAATACAGGCATTGAGCGTTTGGTAGTAGAAGGTGGTAAAATTCGCGCGGTTAAAACCAGTCAAGGTGATCTTGAAGTAGATAATGTCTTGGTTTGCATGGGAAGTTTCTCTAAAGAACTGCTGCAAGCGATTAATATTTCCATTCCTGTGTATCCAGTAAAAGGCTATTCCTTAACGGTGCCCATTACTGATGCTCAGTTTGCACCAACATCAACAGTGATGGATGAAACCTATAAAGTGGCAGTGACGCGCTTAGGGGGGCGTATTCGCGCCGCTGGGACCGCAGAGCTTAATGGGTATAATTTAGATTTGCCAAAAGTGCGTACCGAAACCATTACGCATGTCGTAAAAGATTTGTTTAATCAAGGTTGCGACTTATCGCAAGCAGATTATTGGACGGGGCTTCGTCCAATGACACCAGATGGTACGCCAGTGGTTGGGCGCAGTGGCGTCGATGGACTGTATTTGAACACAGGTCACGGTACCCTTGGTTGGACGATGAGTTGTGGTTCCGCTGCCGTTATTGCTGACATTATGTCGGGTGATCGAACTGAGATCGACTCTCAAGACCTTTCTGTTCAACGTTATCAGTAATAAGGGGTAAACATGGCCAGGCCGCTCACCGCAACGATTGATTTAGAGGCCATTCTCTATAATTATCGTTATGCGAAAAAGTTACAGCCGACTTGTAAGGCGTTTGCTGTGGTAAAAAGCAATGCCTATGGGCATGGCGCAATTGAAGTGTCTCGATACTTAGATGATGAGGTGGATGCCTTTGCCGTCGCGGCCATTGAAGAAGCGATGGCATTACGACAAGTAGGGGTCAAATCGCCTATATTGTTGTTAGAAGGGGTATTTGAAGGGGATGAATGGCATCTCTGTGAAAAGCATGGTTTTTGGTCTGCTCTAGAAAATACTCAGCAACTAGAAGCATTGACTCATAGCAAAGCCAGTATAGAAAAAGTGTTCTTAAAACTGGACTCAGGCATGCATCGCCTTGGGGTGAACAAAGACACGGCCCCGTCTTTTGTGGCGGCATTAAAAGACAGTGGTCAAGTGGGCGAAGTCGTATTGATGACACACTTTGCTTGTGCCGACGATTTGGCCGACTCCGCCACTCTGGATCAGCTGACCTACTTTGAGCAAACTCGTCAGAGTCTAGGGGAGCCGATAGAGGCCAGTGTTGCCAACTCGGCGGCCATAATGAAGTGGCAAGTGCCTGAAGGGGGATGGATCCGTCCTGGAATAATGCTGTACGGTATTTCGCCGTTTGCTGAGGTTAGTGGTCGCTCGATTGGGTTGCGCCCTGCCATGACCTTATCTTCCAAAGTCATTTCAACCAGATCTTTACAAAAAGGGGATCGTGTTGGTTATGGGTTAGGATATGTTGCGCCGGAAGATCATGTTTTGGCTACTGTCGCCGCTGGTTATGGTGATGGTTATCCACGCCATGCTGAAAATGGCACCCCTTTACAGGTCGATGGTCGCTCGGCTTGTTTGGCTGGTCGGGTGTCTATGGACATGATTACCGTGCGTGTCGAGGGAGATGGTGTGCCGCAAATGGGGGATGAGGTCGTTCTCTGGGGAGGCGAGGTTCCTGTGGAAGACGTTGCCCGTTATGCAGGTACCATCGGCTATGAATTAGTCACACGTATGACGTCAAGGCCTCATTATCGCTACCGTTTTGGTGAGGAAGATACCTAATATTCCTCGAAAAATAATAGGCAAAAGTCGGTTTCCTAAGAGAAATCGTACTTTTGCTTAAGTTTTGTGCAAAATAAGCTTAAAATCCCCTCGGTTTCTTTTGAAAATACCTGTCCTTTGCGTGTACTATTTTGTGCTTTTCATTGCACAGAATTGGCATCTTTATAAGCCATTCGCGCAGTTCAATTCGCCAAACTAATTAAGAGATAGAGACTCATCCAATTATGAAGAGTTCTGAGTTACGCCAGTCATTTTTATCCTTCTTCGAAAGTAAGCAGCATCAGATTGTTGAATCCAGCTCTTTGGTTCCTGGAAACGACCCTACTTTGCTGTTTACTAATGCCGGTATGGTTCAATTTAAAGACGTCTTTCTTGGGGACGATATTCGTCCTTATAAGCGAGCGACAACCTCACAACGCTGTGTTCGTGCGGGTGGCAAGCACAATGACTTGGAGAACGTAGGCTATACAGCTCGTCACCATACCTTCTTCGAAATGCTTGGTAACTTTAGTTTTGGTGATTATTTCAAAAAAGAAGCCATTGCCTATGCATGGGAGTTTCTGACAGAGGTTTTGAAGCTGCCAAAAGACAAGTTGCTGGTCACTGTTTATGCAGAGGACGATGAAGCTTTCGATATTTGGCATAAAAATATCGGTTTACCAGCCGAGAAAATCATTCGTATTGGCGACAATAAAGGCGGCCGTTATCAGTCCGATAATTTCTGGGCGATGGGTGACACTGGACCTTGTGGACCTTGTACAGAAGTTTTCTATGATCACGGTGAGCATATTTGGGGTGGGCCTCCAGGCTCTCTAGAAGAAGACGGTGACCGTTTCATCGAAATCTGGAACGTGGTTTTCATGCAATTTAATCGCTCTGCAGACGGGGTAATGGCACCGTTGCCAAAACCTTCTGTTGATACGGGGATGGGGTTGGAGCGTATCGCGGCGATTCTTCAAGGTGTCCACAGTAACTACGAAATCGATTTGTTCCAAAACTTAATCGCCGCGTCTGCTAAAGCGGTGGGAACGAGCGATTTATCCTCTCAGTCGCTGCGCGTGATTGCTGACCATATTCGTTCTTGTTCGTTCATGATCGTTGATGGTGTGGTGCCTTCTAACGAAGGTCGAGGCTATGTTTTGCGTCGTATCATTCGTCGTGCCGTTCGCCATGGTAATAAGCTGGGGCAAAAAGGCGCATTCTTCTATACCTTGGTTGATGCATTAGACATTGAAATGGGTGAGGCTTATCCAGAGCTTCGCAAGTTGAAAGATCGTGTCGCGTCTATTTTATTGAAAGAAGAAGAGCAGTTTGCAAAAACCCTGGATCAAGGGATGAAAATTCTTGAAGAAGCGATTGCCAACCTAGGTGATCAAACGGTGATTCCTGGCGACATTATCTTCAAACTGTATGACACCTTTGGCTTTCCATACGACTTAACTCAAGATGTTGCCCGAGAAAGCGGCCTTGAGATGGATGTGGCGGGTTTTGATGAAGCCATGGAAGCCCAACGTACGCGCGCGCGATCAGCCAGCAACTTTGCGATGGATATGTCGGGTGGTGTGCGCCTTGAGTCAGTGACCAACTTTACTGGATACGATTACCTAGAAGGGGTGTGTGAAGTTGAGATGATTCTTGTTGATGGTAACGCTGTCGAAGCAATCGAAGCAGGTCAATCGGCCGTAGTGGTATTGAAATCGACACCTTTCTATGGCGAATCCGGCGGTCAGGTAGGCGATCAAGGTTGGTTGCGTGGTGCGGGTGCCTTTAAAGTCACTAACACGACAAAACAAGGCAAGGCCCATTTGCACCATGGTGAACTAAAAGAAGGTCGTCTGGCTGTAGGGGATGAGGTTACTGGCCAGGTAGATCGGTCTCTGCGTATGGCAACCACATTGAATCACTCAGCTACGCACTTAATGCACGAAGCATTAAGACGCGTGCTAGGCGACCATGTCATGCAAAAAGGCTCTTTGGTTGATTCTGAGCGTTTACGTTTTGACTTCTCTCATTTTGAAGGCGTGACAGCTGCAGAGATTGAGCAAATTGAAGACATGGTGAATGAACAAATTCGTTTGAACCGACCTGTTGAAACAGAGATCATGGATATCGAAGCGGCGAAAGCGAAAGGTGCCATGGCGTTGTTTGGTGAAAAATACGATAGCCAAGTACGTGTATTGACAATGGGGGCGGATTATTCCATTGAACTTTGTGGTGGTACGCATGTTAAACGTACTGGTGATATCGGTTTGTTCAAGATTCTTTTTGAAAACGGTATTGCGGCAGGAGTTCGTCGTATTGAAGCGGTAACGGGTAAGGCTGCGATTGATGCTACACGCCAAACGGAAGCTGCCCTTAATAGCATTGCCAGCTTGGTAAAAGGCAATAAAGACTCTGCGCTGGATAAAGTCGTGGCACTAAATGATCATGCGCGCGCCTTACAAAAAGAGTTGGATGTGCTGAAAGGGAAAATGGCGGCGTTGGCTGGAGCGGATTTGGCTTCTCAGGCCGTTGATATTAATGGTGGTAAGTTGCTGGTGGCTCAAGTGGAAGTAAGTGACCCTAAAGCGTTACGTGATTTACTAGATGAGCTAAAAAGTAAACTTGAATCAGCGGTTGTATTATTGGCAGCGGTGAATGATGGCAAGGTCAGTTTGATCGCAGGTGTGACGAAAGAACTAACCAAACAAATAAAAGCTGGGGATTTGATTAAAATGGTCGCGCCTTTTGTGGATGGTAAAGGCGGTGGTCGTCCCGATATGGCACAAGCTGGCGGTAACAACCCAGCTGGGTTGGTAGAAGCATTGGCGGCGGTACCCGATTGGGTTGCTGAACGCGTTTAAATCGATTCGCTCATCTTTGAGCATTTTTTGTGAGTAGAAGAAAGCTATGGCGTTGTTAGTTCAAAAATACGGCGGTACGTCGGTGGGTACGGTTGAACGTATCGAAGCCGTTGCAGACCGAGTGCTTAAGCACAAGCGACAGGGGGATGATATCGTGGTTGTGGTTTCCGCCATGAGTGGCGAAACTAATCGATTGATTGAATTAGCAAAAAATATTCAATCGGCCCCCGATACTCGTGAAATGGATGTCTTGTTGTCCACTGGTGAGCAGGTAACCATTGCGTTGTTATCGATGGCACTATTGAAGCGTGGTTTGGACGCTCGATCATATACTGGCGCTCAGGTGCGTATTACAACTGACAGCGCCCATGGCAAAGCGCGTATTCAAAAAATTGATACCGACGCAATGAGAGCTGATTTAGAGGCTGGACGTGTCATTGTGGTGGCGGGTTTTCAAGGGGCTGATGAACTAGGCAATATTACAACGCTTGGGCGTGGCGGTTCTGACACCACTGGTGTTGCGTTAGCGGCGGCTCTGAAGGCGGATGAGTGCCAAATTTATACCGACGTCGATGGTGTTTACACAACCGATCCTCGTGTTGTAGACAGTGCCCGTCGTATGGATAAAATCACATTTGAAGAAATGTTGGAAATGGCGAGCTTGGGCTCAAAGGTGTTGCAAATCCGCGCTGTTGAGTTCGCAGGTAAATACCAAGTCCCGTTAAGGGTTCTATCAAGTTTTGTAGAAGGTGAAGGTACGTTGATTACGACAGAGGAGAATGAAAACATGGAACAGCCAGCTGTTTCAGGCATTGCGTTTAATCGTAATGAGGCCAAACTAACCCTCAAAGGGGTGCCAGATACACCAGGTATTGCAGCACGTATTCTCGGTCCTATCAGTGATGCAAACATTGAAGTGGATATGATTGTTCAAAACGTCTCTGCTGATGGCACAACGGATTTTACCTTTACGGTAGATCGTAATGATCACGATAAAGCTTTGTCTATCCTCAAGGGAATCGAAGGTGAACTAGGGGCTCGCATGGTGATGTCTGATGCGAAAATCGCCAAGGTATCTATTGTGGGCGTCGGTATGCGTTCTCATGCAGGGGTTGCCAGCAGCATGTTTAGAGCCCTTGCTAAAGAGTCTATTAATATTCAGCTCATTTCAACATCTGAGATCAAGGTTTCTGTCATCATTGATGAGAAGTACATGGAGTTGGCTGTACGAGCTTTGCATTCGGCCTTTAAATTGAGTGACAGTGCTGCTGGTGTGAGTGAGGAGTAACACCTTCTCACACAATGGACACAAAAAAGTGACATCTTGGTCACAATATAACCACAAAAATGAGTTGGCTAATTATTTCTCTTAGCGTTACAATTCTCTTTGTAGGAATTGCCCTACAATAACTGTAGGGCAATTCGCGATTATTGAATAAAGGAATTCTAGGGAGAAATGTTATGCTTATTCTTACTCGTCGTGTTGGTGAAGCGTTGATGGTTGGTGACGAAGTATCTGTAACCGTATTAGGTGTTAAAGGTAATCAGGTGCGTATTGGTATTAATGCGCCAAAGGATGTATCTGTTCACCGTGAAGAGATTTATCTTCGCATCCAAAAAGAGCAGAATGACGAAAAAACTGAAGAGTAATTTTTTTTTAAAAAAGGGTTTACAAGACAGGTGTGTCGTATATAATGCGCACCACTTGTTACGGAGAGTTGGCCGAGTGGCTGAAGGCGCGCCCCTGCTAAGGGTGTATGGGTTAACACTCATCGAGGGTTCGAATCCCTCACTCTCCGCCATTCAAGTTCACTATTTAGGATTAGGTCAATCCTTGGTTACCTAAAGTGTGATTGAAAAGTTTGAAGATTTTGCATCCGTAGCTCAGCTGGATAGAGTACTCGGCTACGAACCGAGCGGTCAGAGGTTCGAATCCTCTCGGATGCACCATTTCAAATGTATCTTTTAGAGACTATCCTCTCTTTTTGTAAAAGATATTAAGTGATCGAAAGATCATTGGATTATTGTTGTGCATCCGTAGCTCAGCTGGATAGAGTACTCGGCTACGAACCGAGCGGTCAGAGGTTCGAATCCTCTCGGATGCACCATTCCAAATATCTCTTTTAGAGACTACCCTCTCATATTATTTTTAAAGATAACAGTGTCGTAAGGCAATCAGTTATTGTTGTGCATCCGTAGCTCAGCTGGATAGAGTACTCGGCTACGAACCGAGCGGTCAGAGGTTCGAATCCTCTCGGATGCACCATTACTGAGGGTATCTTATTTCTCTTCTAGTTCTCTTTCCCGTTCTGTTTTTAATCAAACCTATTCATTCTTATGACATCCTTGTCATTATTTTCTTAGCTACTTATTGTTGCACTGCACGTATTTACTTAAAGAATGGTATTCAGCTTAAGCGAGAGGTGATGCTTTCTCTTGTGCGATGCTATTAAAGGTCTGTATTAGCTCGTCTATTGTTTGACAGCGTCGAAGTGGCTGCAAATTATCTCTTATATCCGTAAAGCCAAAGCGGAGATGACCGCACCATTGTTTTAATCGACCCAAAGTTGCTACATTGTCATAATGCTGTTGTAGTGCTTTAGAATAATCACGAAATATTGTGGCGAGAGAGCTGAGATTGGTTTGGGATGCCTTGCCATTAATCTGATCTCGTATTATCTGAAAGGTGAAGGGGTTATTAAGTGCTCCTCGGCCAATCATAAAGTGATGGCAGCCAGTGATAGATTGGCAGCGTAGTAGGGATTCTGTATCGATAATGTCACCGTTCGCGACCACGATCATGTTCGTTTTATCTTGTATCTTGCCAATTTTTTCCCAGCGTGCAGGTGGTTTGTAGCCATCTTTTTTGGTGCGCCCATGAATGGTTAGAGTTCCTACTCCAGCAGCCTCAATGGCGGCAACGTTATCGAAGAGTAATGCTTCATCATTAAATCCCAAACGAATTTTTGCGGATAAAGGTGTCTGCTCCGGGAGGGCTAGGCGGATGGCATTCATAATGTCATAAAGCATAGACGGATCTTGCAGTAATACGGACCCACCACCATGACCATTGACCCGTTTCGCAGGGCAACCAAAATTCACATCAATATGCGATGCGCCAGCATTCACCGCATTAAGGGCGCTTTCTGCCATTAATTCGGCATGGCTTCCTAAAAGCTGGGTATGGACAGGGTGGTGGAAAAAAGTTTGTGAATTATTCGCGTTTTCAGGTATCAGCCGCTTAAATGAAGAAGTAGGAATGGGGTATTGAGTGACGCGTACAAACTCAGACACTAAATAATCCATGCCGCCAATTTTTGACAACAAATGACGCATTGTATGATCCATGACACCTTCCATTGGGGCAACGGCAAGTATTATGTCTTGAGTTTGTCTTTTTATTTCAAAAAATAAGGACGATTTTTTAATATTGTTCACAAAATATGTCAAACTGTTGTGTTTAAAAAATATAAAACTGTTCTGAGTTGTGTTAAAAGTAACCAATTTGATCAAAAGCAGCCCGAGAAAGGTGCATATGATCACAATCAATGAAGACACACAAGACACTTATGTTAAGGGTTCTGATGCTATGAATGGATTACTTGAGGATGGCTTGGGATTAATGGTGTTGGGAATGGGATTTGTCTTCCTATTTCTAGTTGTATTGATTTATGCAACAGGCTTTATGTCAACGGTTATTCATCGCTTTTTTCCCGAATTACCAGAAAAGATCGAGTCGCCAGCTATTAAACAAGCCGACTCCAAGCAGGTTGCTGGTTCTCATTCGACCATGGATTCAAAAGTGGTGGCAGCGATTACCGCCGCCATTCATCAACATAGAAACAAATAACTCACCTTTTATTAATGATTATTGTCAGAGGCTGAAATATGACAGCAGTAAAACACCCCCTCGGGATTACCGATGTTGTTCTGCGTGATGCCCATCAATCCCTATTTGCTACGCGTATGCGCATTGACGATATGCTGCCCATTGCTGAGGCGTTAGATCAAGTTGGTTTTTGGTCGCTAGAATCTTGGGGTGGGGCAACATTTGATGCATGTATTCGTTATCTTGGTGAGGACCCTTGGGACCGAATCCGCGAGTTAAAAAAGGCCATGCCAAAAACGCCACAGCAAATGCTGCTGCGAGGTCAGAATCTATTAGGTTATCGACATTATGCTGATGATGTGGTTACAAAGTTTGTTGAGCGTGCTGCGACCAATGGGGTGGATGTTTTTCGTATTTTTGATGCGATGAATGACCCTCGTAACCTAGCAACTACCATTAAAGCGGTTAAACAGCAGAACAAGCATGCACAAGGTACTATTTCATACACCAAAAGCCCAGTGCACTCCACTCAAAATTGGGTGGATTATGCGAAAACCTTGGAAGACATGGGGGCGGATTCCATCGCAATCAAAGATATGTCTGGTATTTTGACGCCCTACGATGCTTTTGAATTAGTGAGCTTGTTGAAAGAGCAAACGGATTTAGAAGTACAGCTTCATGCTCATGCAACCTCTGGCTTATCAGATATGACCATTCTAAAGGCCATCGAGGCGGGTATAGATCGTGTTGATACAGCTATTTCTTCCATGTCAATGACATACGGTCACACTTCAACTGAAGCGGTTGTCGCTGCATTGCAAGGAACCGAGCGTGACACAGGGTTAGATCTGGCGCGTTTAGAGGAAATCGCGACCTATTTTAGAGGCGTTCGTAAAAAATATGCGGCGTTTGAAGGATCATTACGAGGCACTGACTCTCGTATTCTGATAGCACAAGTACCAGGTGGTATGCTCACCAATATGGAGAGTCAGCTCAAAGAGCAGGGTGCATCCGATAAATTTGACGATGTGTTGGCTGAAATCCCTAGAGTGCGTGAAGACTTAGGTTTCATTCCATTGGTAACGCCAACATCCCAAATAGTCGGCACTCAAGCAGTGTTGAATGTGCTAACCGGTGAGCGTTATAAATCCATCTCTAAAGAAACTGCAGGGGTATTAAAGGGGGAGTATGGCGCTGCTCCTGCTCCGTTTAATAAAGCTTTGCAAGAAAAAGTGTTAAATGGTGCGGAGCCGATTACCTGTCGTCCTGCCGATCTGCTTTCTCCTGAAATAGATAAATTAACAGAAGAGTT
>NZ_CM149678.1:1032500-1352500 GCF_056173515.1 Marinomonas sp. 63XJN7_9_ISO-PGPR-S23-217
ACTGAAACATCTAAGTACCCTTAGGAAAAGAAATCAATTGAGATTCCCTGAGTAGCGGCGAGCGAAAGGGGATTAGCCCTTAAGTGGCTTTGGTGTTAGTAGAAGATTCTGGAAAGGATCGCTGTAAAGGGTGATAGCCCCGTATACGAAAATGCCTTAGTCATGAAAACGAGTAGGACGGAACACGTGTTATTCTGTCTGAAGATGGGGGGACCATCCTCCAAGGCTAAATACTCCTGACTGACCGATAGTGAACCAGTACCGTGAGGGAAAGGCGAAAAGAACCCCTGTGAGGGGAGTGAAATAGATCCTGAAACCGTGTACGTACAAGCAGTGGGAGCGGACTTGTTCCGTGACTGCGTACCTTTTGTATAATGGGTCAACGACTTATTTTCAGTAGCAAGCTTAACCGCATAGGGTAGGCGTAGGGAAACCGAGTCTTAATAGGGCGTATAGTTGCTGGGAATAGACCCGAAACCGGGCGATCTATCCATGAGCAGGTTGAAGGTTGGGTAACACTAACTGGAGGACCGAACCCACATCCGTTGAAAAGGCTGGGGATGACTTGTGGATAGGAGTGAAAGGCTAATCAAGCTCGGAGATAGCTGGTTCTCCTCGAAAGCTATTTAGGTAGCGCCTCGTGTATTGCCATTGGGGGTAGAGCACTGTTTGGGCTAGGGGGTCATCCCGACTTACCAACCCCATGCAAACTCCGAATACCAATGAGTATGAGCACGGGAGACACACGGCGGGTGCTAACGTCCGTCGTGAAAAGGGAAACAACCCAGACCGTCAGCTAAGGTCCCAAAGTTACAGTTAAGTGGGAAACGATGTGGGAAGGCTTAGACAGCTAGGAGGTTGGCTTAGAAGCAGCCATCCTTTAAAGAAAGCGTAATAGCTCACTAGTCGAGTCGGCCTGCGCGGAAGATATAACGGGGCTCAAACTGTACACCGAAGCTACGGGTTCATCTTAGGATGAGCGGTAGAGGAGCGTTCTGTAAGCCGTTGAAGGTCAAGCTGTAAGGCAGGCTGGAGGTATCAGAAGTGCGAATGTTGACATGAGTAACGATAAGGGGAGTGAAAACCTCCCCCGCCGGAAGACCAAGGTTTCCTGTCCCATGTTAATCAGGGCAGGGTGAGTCGGCCCCTAAGGCGAGGCAGAAATGCGTAGTCGATGGGAAACAGGTTAATATTCCTGTACTTATGTATATTGCGATGGAGAGACGGAGAAGGCTAGGCCAGCACAGCGATGGTTGTCTGTGTTTAAGGTAGTAGGCAAGTGACTTAGGCAAATCCGGGTCACTCTTTAAGAGAGAATGCCGAGAATTGATGACGAGCCCTCTTTTGGGTGAAGTGGTTGATGCCATGCTTCCAGGAAAAACTTCTAAGCTTCAGATATACATGAACCGTACCCCAAACCGACACAGGTGGTCAGGTAGAGAATACCAAGGCGCTTGAGAGAACTCGGGTGAAGGAACTAGGCAAAATGGTACCGTAACTTCGGGAGAAGGTACGCCGGCCGGTGTGAAGGACTTGCTCCGTAAGCACTAGTCGGTCGAAGATACCAGGCCGCTGCAACTGTTTATTAAAAACACAGCACTCTGCAAACACGAAAGTGGACGTATAGGGTGTGACGCCTGCCCGGTGCTTGAAGGTTAATTGATGGGGTTAGCGTAAGCGAAGCTCTTGATCGAAGCCCAAGTAAACGGCGGCCGTAACTATAACGGTCCTAAGGTAGCGAAATTCCTTGTCGGGTAAGTTCCGACCTGCACGAATGGCGTAATGATGGCGGCACTGTCTCCACCCGAGACTCAGTGAAATTGAAATCGCAGTGAAGATGCTGTGTATCCGCGGCTAGACGGAAAGACCCCGTGAACCTTTACTATAGCTTCACAGTGAACTTTGAACCTACTTGTGTAGGATAGGTGGGAGGCTTTGAAGATAGGACGCCAGTTCTATTGGAGCCAATCTTGAAATACCACCCTGGTATGTTTGAGGTTCTAACTCAGGTCCGTAATCCGGATCGAGGACACTGTGTGGTGGGTAGTTTGACTGGGGCGGTCTCCTCCCAAAGAGTAACGGAGGAGCACGAAGGTGTGCTCAGCATGGTCGGAAATCATGCATAGAGTGTAAAGGCAAAAGCACGCTTAACTGCGAGACAGACACGTCGAGCAGGTACGAAAGTAGGTCTTAGTGATCCGGTGGTTCTGTATGGAAGGGCCATCGCTCAACGGATAAAAGGTACTCCGGGGATAACAGGCTGATACCGCCCAAGAGTTCACATCGACGGCGGTGTTTGGCACCTCGATGTCGGCTCATCACATCCTGGGGCTGAAGCCGGTCCCAAGGGTATGGCTGTTCGCCATTTAAAGTGGTACGCGAGCTGGGTTTAGAACGTCGTGAGACAGTTCGGTCCCTATCTGCCGTGGACGTTTGAGATTTGAGAGGAGCTGCTCCTAGTACGAGAGGACCGGAGTGGACGAACCTCTGGTGTTCCGGTTGTCACGCCAGTGGCATTGCCGGGTAGCTATGTTCGGACGGGATAACCGCTGAAAGCATCTAAGCGGGAAGCCTCCCTTAAGATAAGATCTCACTGGAACATAAGTTCCCTAAAGAGCCGTTCGAGACGAGGACGTTGATAGGTTGGGTGTGTAAGTGCTGTGAGGCATTGAGCTAACCAATACTAATTGCTCGTGAGGCTTGACCATATAACACCAAAGTGGTTTTACTGGAGATGGTTCCTGACCATTCCAGCACTTCCTCCATCCATGGAGGTCGTAAGACACAGATTACGATAGACACTGGTTTGACCTTGGTTATCGCTATTTCAAAATGAATTGTTAAAAGAGACAAGTGAACGAATTTGCGCATTGCGCACACCAGTTTTCTTGATGATCATAGAGGCATTGAACCACCTGATCCCATCCCGAACTCAGAAGTGAAAAGTGCCATCGCCGATGGTAGTGTGGGAGATCCCATGTGAGAGTAGGTCGTTATCAAGATTTAATTTGAGAAAGCCCTGATAGCTATGCTGTCAGGGCTTTTTTTCGTTTCAAGAAACGTTTTAAACCATCAGCCGGGTTGAACCACCTGATCCCATCTCGGTACTCAGAAGTGACTCTTTTTCGCCGCAGGCGCTTGCCATCGCCGATGGTCGTGTTGGGCTCTCTATAACAGACAAGCATGTGAGAGTAGGTCGTCGTCAAGCTTTATATTTAGAAGGCCCTGATAGCTTATGCTGTTGGGGCTTTTTTTCGTCTCAAGAAACATTTTTGCTGAGAAGTACTTTTTTAGAAGTGCTAGAAACAAATAAGGCTGCCAGTTGGCAGCCTCAGACTGCTGATAAAGTCCTCGCCATTCGGCGGGGATTTTTTATAATAACGGCATGCTTAAAGAACGCCCTCAAACCCAGTCTACTTTAGAGTTTGTTTCCATCGACGAGCTCGTCCCCAGTGATCACTTGCTTCGCAAGATTGATCGAATTATTGATTTTTCCTTTCTACATGATCTTGTGAAGGATTTTTATTGCGCGGATAACGGTCGTCCCGCTCTCGATCCTACTCTCATGTTTAAGTTGCTATTTATTGGCTACCTTTTTGGTATTCGTAGTGAACGTCAGTTGATTAGAGAGGTTCAAGTTAATGTCGCTTATCGTTGGTTCTTAGGTTTAGGCCTGACTGACAAAATTCCCGATGCTTCCACTTTGAGTGCAAACCGCACACGTCGTTTTAAGGAATCCGATATCTATCAAAAGATCTTTGATGAGATCGTACTCCAGGCTATAAAACACAAGTTAGTTGGCGGAAACACCTTTTATACGGACTCCACACACCTTAAAGCCAATGCGAACAAAAAGCATTTTGAAAAAGTAGTGGTTGAACAGTCCCGACAGGCGTATATGGATGAGCTCGATAAGGCCGTTGAGGAGGATCGACTCGTTCATGGAAAAAAGCCTTTACCACCTGAAAAAAACAAGGTGGAGAGTCGTGAAATCAAGCAGAGTACGACGGATCCAGAGAGTGGCTATATGGTACGAGATACTAAGCCCAAAGGGTTCTTCTACTTAGATCACCGAACGGTTGATGCACGTTGCAACATTATTACTGACGTACACGTCACCGCAGGCAATGTCCACGATGCTGTCCCTTATTTAGAGCGATTGGACCGAATCAAAGAACGCTTTAAGCTTTTCATCACATCGGTCGGAGTCGATGCGGGGTACTTTACCTCGGCAGTTTGTCATGGGTTAGAAGAACGACATATCTATGCCGTGATGGGCTATCGTCGTCCTAATCACAAGAAAGGCTTCTTCTATAAACGCGAATACAAGTACGACAGGGAACAAGATGTCTACTTCTGTCCGCAAGGTGAAAAACTCATTTACAAAACCACTTCTCGAGAAGGTTACCGTCACTACGACTCAGATAGCCTGATCTGCGCGAACTGCCCAGAAAAGCACCGCTGCACCACAAACAAAAAATCGGTCAAAACCATTACGCGTCATGTTTGGGAAGATAGCAAAGAACGCATCAATGCCCATCGGCTAACCCCATTAGGCAAAGTCATTTATGCCAGACGAAAGGAAACCGTGGAACGAAGTTTTGCCGACGCAAAAGAGCTGCATGGCTATCGATATGCACGATTTCGAGGAACAGATAAAGTAGCTTCTCAATGTCTATTAACGGCAGCCGCCCAAAATATGAAAAAGATAGCCTTAATGCTTAGCTAGAGGCTTTTATTTGTTCAAAAAAATGACGAAATCGATAGTCAGAGCCTTAATAAAAGGCCTCAAAGAGCTCTAAGTAACTAATGAGATATCTTGAGTCACTTAGGAAGGAATGTGAGCAAAAGACTCAGAAAAATAAAACCCCAGCAAAAAACTGGGGTTTATCAGTAACCTGAGGCTGCCAGTTGGCAGCCTCTTTCTGCATTTGCAGTTTGTGTTTACGTCGTTTTGCTTTGTTGGTTTTTTCGTGAACCCCACCTTTACGCATGATTGGGTCAAACGCATAGGGATTGCGTTTTTTCTGTTTAACTTTCATTTTTTGATCCTTATATGATCCTTTTGAGTTAAAAAAAGAAGATATATTTTGAGGGGGGTAAGTTTGAATTACAAGAGTGAATTTGGTTAAAAAAAGATCAGTCAGTCATCAAATATGACTGAAAACCTACTAAATTTGACTGTTTCTTATCCACAATAAGAGGTTAAAGCAATAGGGTTCCAAAATTCTCATTCCTGCAAAGGGGGATGCCGCAAAACTAATGTGCTTGGTAATTCTGCGTTAAAAAACCGCCTCAAAATGCTCGTTTATAGGTATAAACTCCACTTTTCGGTGATTTTTGCCTTGCCTTATCTTTGCTCACTACCTTTAGCGACAGCCCCAATGGTTCCTGAGTATTAAGTACTAAGTTTTAGTGTTGTCTCTTCAATCTTGGTAAAGAGCTTGTTATGGTCACGTTTGGCAAATACGTATACTTCTTGGCAAATCCTCTGACCATCATGCATCATAAGTTTAATAACATGTCGTTCTGCATAACTTTTAGTATTGTCGAGTTCATCTAATACTGTAATCGTTACTTCCTTGACTGTCTGGCGAAGTGCTTCGATTTGAGTAATAAAGGTTGTACGATCAATCCAATTTCCGTTGATGCGTTGTTGGAAGTCAGGGGCAAAGTGCATGTTGGCCGCTTCGTTTACCGTCAGTTTTTGATTGTTGAGCAAATCCTCGATGGCGTCTTTAAGAGTACCCATTTTCATTCGACCATTAAGACTATTTTGCCTTGAATATGTCCTTGTGTAGCGCGTTCATGGGCTTTATCGGCAGCTTGTAATACATAGGTACTATCGATACCGACACGAATGGTTCCATCATTCAACAATGCAGCCAATTCTGCTAGCTGAGCTCCACTTGAGCTGACTTGGGTAGCTGAGACTGTAAGGCCCATTTTTTCTGCGTCTTCACTACCAGTAAAACCTAGGGGATAGACAGGGAAAAGTGCGCCGCCTGGTTTAAGTACTGGCAGGAATCTCCCTGTTTTTGGACCGCCAACGCAATCAATGACTAAATCAATATTATCAACTTCGTTTTCTGGCGTTGTCTGGTTGTAGTCGATGAATATGTCTGCGCCTAGATCACGCAGGAACGCTTCATGGATACCAGAGGCTACTGCGATCACTTTTGCCCCCTTCCATTTGGCAATTTGCACTGCAAAGTGGCCTACACCTCCAGCGGCACCATTGACCAGTACTGTCTTACCTTCAAGTTCAATAGGCTTGTGTGGTTTCTGTTGAAGTGGGTTGGGGGTGTCGTGTCCCAGTTCGACCATGAATTGCCAGGCTGTTAACAGTGACATTGGAGCTGCCGCTGCATGGGCATGATCTATATTAGCGGGTTTGATCGCGGCTTCAGAAGCCGATACATTGACATATTGGGCATAGCCTCTGCTGTTTCCAGCGATACCCTCAGGAAAATGCACCATTGAATAGACTTCATCCCCAACATTAAACTCTGTCACGTCGTCCGCAACTGCTTCAACTACGCCGGACACATCCGTTCCGAGAATGAGCGGGAAACTCACTTGTGGCTGCCATTCTGGCGGTAATGTCTTGTAGCCTTCACGCAGATACCAGTCGGGGGGATTAATGCCCACCGCCCGAACTCTAATTTGTATTTCGCCCAATTTAAGCTCAGGTATTGGTGCGTCTTCATAGTGCAATACTTCAGGTCCGCCAAAGGTATGTTGCTGCACTGCCTTCATGGTGTTAGTTATCATTATTTCTTTCTCCTTGGTTAAGACTGGATTATAATAAACGGAACAGTGATCATTTTAAACGGATCACCGCTCCACTTGTCAAGAGGATTTATGCGAGCAGACGCTAAAAAAAATTATGACCATATACTTTCCATAGCATGGGAGGTGTTTACTGAGCAGGGTGCGAATGCCTCTTTACGGGAAGTTGCTCGAAGAGCTGGCATTGGTATGGGAACCCTTTATCGCCATTTTCCGAACAGAGAAGCCTTACTCGAACCCATTCTTCGGGAACATTTCGACAGCTTAACTCAAAAAGCCGATAACCTAGAAAACGCGAGCGCTTCCGATGAAGCATTGGTGTTATGGGTGCAGGAAGTCATTGCCTTTACACACGACTACCAAGGTATTATTTCTGTGATGATGGGGGCGATCGAAGACATGGATTCTGCGCTTTATGTATCCTGCCATGATCTGCGAGCAGCGGGAGCAAGGCTACTTAACCGTGCCCAGTCAGAAGGAAAAGCCTGTCCCGATCTTGATGGTGATGAGTTGTTTGACCTGATAGCCGCCTTAGCTTGGCTACGTGACCAGCCGTCCCATCAATTGCGATCTAATCATCTTTTTGAAGTGATTGCTGATGCCGTGTTGAGAAATACGAAACAAGGAGGGGGTTAGCTTAATGTTAGCCAAACGATATTGTCTGAAAGATTCCCCCTAACTCTGCCGCTCCTTTTTCGCAAAGAAACGCGCCAAGTCGTCGATATTATTTTAACGGTTAGCGGTCAATAGACTCCGAGATTCGCTTAAGAACAGACAGGGTTGTCTCAAGTTCTGTCTTGGTGATACCTATGGAGCACTTCATTGCCCACTCCGCTTGCTTTTCATACAGCTTCAAATATACCGTTTCTCCAAGCGCCGAGAGGTTTATCAGCTTTGCGCGTTTATGGTCGGGATTGTCTTGGAACAGCAGAAGTTCATCCTCTCTCATGGCATCAACAAGTCGTTGTACTGCTTGTCGTGTCAGTCCCATGCTTCTGGCTATTTGCGGTACAGTTTGTGGAGCACCAGCTAGAGAAAGAGCCCCTAAAATCTTCCATCGAGCACTCGTAATGCCATATTCCGATCCCATATGGTCACCTTCACTAACCAGGAGCCCGCCGAGTTTGAATACTTCAAGAGCAATGTCGGTAAATACCGTACCTTTTTGAGGAGTGTTCATCTGCAATCCTTTTGATAGTTTGACAACATGTTGACAATTCGGTTTGATATTTTCATAATGACAATATGTTACCAATTATTTCCCTAGGAGGGAATCATGTTGTCCATACTTCATCGAGTTGCTGCATCCGCAGCCGTCTTGTGCATTGCCACATTTTTCTCGGCAACCATTTTTGTCGAGCTTTTTGGGACAGCAGAATCCATAGCAACCCTGAAAAGTCTTATTGTATGGCCAGGTTTATTTATTCTTGTTCCCTCCATTGCCCTAACGGGTGCTAGTGGTTTCGCCTTAGCAAAATCTAGAAATGGAAAGCTCGTACAACAAAAGAAAAAGAGAATGCCCTTTATCGCAATCAATGGGATATTAGTGCTCATTCCATGCGCCGTATTGCTTGATCATTGGGCATCCGTAGGTGTTTTTGATACTGATTTCTACATGGTTCAAGGCGTCGAATTGCTTGCTGGTGCAACCAATCTCATCTTGATGGGAATGAATATGAGAGACGGTCTTAGAATGAGTGGTAGATTTAGACGGCCTGCTTAAGTGTACCCTAGTAAGGCCTCCATTCTTGTCATTCTGCGAAGGCAGGAGGCCATGTCCTTAATGCTCAGTCAAATAACTCCAATTGCTTTTGTAGACCACCCTGTCATTGTATTCATTTGAGCCAGTTTTTCAGGCTCAACGCGTCGACGTGAATTCAATACCGAGGTGAATAGAATCTTCTGTCTCTTTTTTTGTGCGTTTTTCGATGCGTTTCTCTTGGTAATAAGAAAAAAACTTCAATAAAATCAATTTTTTAAAAAACTCATAACATAAATAATACGCTGTACCTTTCCCAAAAGAGAGATAGAAGAACGAGTACACTTGATTTGTCGTTTTAGAAAGGGTGTTAAATTTCAATTATGACAGATAGGATAGTTAGGGGAACGCAGCCGTATAAACGGGTATGAGCACTATTAAGTGTTAGTAACAAAGGAGGATATATGTCCAATCCAGTAGATAGATTTTCTAGTCGTGTTGCTGATTACGACAAATACCGACCTAGTTACCCATTAGACTTGATCAATAAGCTCTTGGAGCTGTCCAACTTAAATCAGCGTTCGGTTATTGCAGATATCGGTTCTGGAACAGGGATATTCAGTGAGTTACTTGTTAATCAAGGCGTAAAAGTTATAGGGATAGAACCCAATGATGCAATGAGACATTCTGCAGAAAACAAGCTTGGCCATAAAGTAAACTTTACGAGTTTAAATGCGACAGCAGAATCGACTTGTTTGAAGGATAGCAGTGTTGATGTAATCACAGCAGCACAATCCTTTCACTGGTTTAATAAAGACAAAACAATTCCTGAATTTAAACGCATACTTAAACCAAATGGTGTTCTTGCTTTGGTATGGAACCAAAGGTGCATCGAACAAGATTTTCAGATTGCGTACGATAAAATCTTAGGCACATATTCAAAAGACTATGATTCGATTAATCATAAGAATCTTAAGGACAATGAAGTGCCTCAATTTTTCGACTCCAATCGAATGGAGACATATACATACAATAATGAACAATTTTTTGACTATGAAGGGTTACTGGGCAGAATGAGGTCATCGTCATACTGTCCACTGCCAGGTACAGCGGAATACTCGCGTCTTGTGAAAGAGTTAGAGGTGGTATTTAACCAGTTTTCTTTACATGGCCAAGTCGAGTTTAAGTACAAGTCGTCCCTTTTTATTGGGCCAATTTGTTGCTGACAAAGCGTTCAAGAGGAACAGGCAACACGTGGCGAATTTTGCTCCAATCTTGGTATTTGTGTTTACGGCGGTAAATTGAAGTTTGGCGGCAGTACGTTGCAGTCCTTTAACGCGGTGTTTCCCCCGCCCCCACAATCATCTCACCATATATCATTCCCCCAATCCCAACCCCGCAGACTCATTAATCAACCATCGTTTTACTTCGGCAATTCCAGGTTCGTTGCGTCTTGAATATTTGTAAGCAAAGTAGAATTCATCGTCGGTTTCGATATGGTGGGTGGGCAGGCGGATTAGGTCGTCTTTGGTTTTGTCTTCATTGAACATATAGTCGTTGATCAGGGCAATGCCGAGAGAGTATTTAGCGGCTTCGTAGGTGAGCAGTAGATGACTAAATTTATGCAGTTGTAGTTCGTCCGGTAGGATTTTTCCTTTCTCAGAAAACCAGCGGCGCCAGTCTTCTGTGTATTCGTTATAGATGCCAAAGGAAGTGACCAAGGGGAAGTCGCCCAATCTCTCGGGCTGTTTTGCAAGTAAGTTGGCCATATCTGTGTCGGAACGAATATTGAGAGTGTTTTTCATGGCTTCATAAAACGCTGGGCTGCAAACGGGGAAGATCCTTTCCCGATAGATGGGGGTAAATGTGAAGCCGCGTTTGTCTTTGTCTGTGGTAATAAAGCAATCGGCGGCTTTGTCAGAAAGCTCGGGTGAGCTGTGGGTCATGGTAATGCTGATATCTAGGTTGGGATGTCGTCGCATCAGGTCGGGTAGGCGTGGCATTAACCAACACACGGCAAAGGAGCTGTAGACGGCGATTCTTACCTTGGTTTCACTTTCTCCTCGTATCAGGTTGCTAGCACGGGCAATTTGCGACAAGGAGCTGCTAATGGCGTCTAAATAGTGTTTTCCCTCTGTTGTTAAGCTGAGATAGCGACCTTGGCGTTGGAAAAGGCTTTCACCCAAGTGATTTTCTAAGGCGCGAATCTGATGAGAGACAGCGCTTTGGCTTAGGTTGAGCTCCTGGGCGGCAAGGGAAAAGCTGTTTAATCTGGCAACGGCTTCAAAGACAGGTAGAGCTTTCAGTGGAGGTAGCATTTTATTATCCAAAAAACGAATACTAAGTGAGGATATATCATTTTATTGATGGTGAAGTCGAGGCTAGAATGCGGTTCTTTATATATTGTACTCAAGGAGCGGCTATGTCTGGAAAAACTATCGGTAGCGCTATTTTGATCCTAGTGATAGGTAACTTCTTCGCGACGTTTTGCGATGTGTTTATCAAAATGGCGGGCAGCAGAGTGGCCGTTTATCAGTTTACCTTTATGCGTCTTGTGATGATTTGTCTTGTGTTATTGCCATTGGCCTATAAACACATTGATTTTAAAGGGGACATTGGTCTTAAACTGCATTTGTTAAGAGGCAACCTATGGGTATTGGCGAGTGTTTTATTGATTATCTCGTTGACGGCGTTGCCGCTTGCCACGGCCAATGCGGTGTTTTATATCGCGCCGATTCTGATTGTGTTGTTTGCGGGGATTTTCTTTAAAGAGAAAATTACTATGGGCATTGTGATTGCGGCTGTATCTGGCTTTGTCGGGGTATTAATCATTTTACGGCCTTCTGACATCAGTTGGGGGATGATCAGCGCGGTGCTATTTTCCGTGGTATTGGCGACCAATAGTTTGCTGATTCGCAAGTTGCCAAAAAATCAAAACCTGTTCTTTGGGCTTTTGATAACCCATCTATCGGCGTTGCCTTTAACGGCTTGTTTGGCGTTGTGGGAAGGGGCGCCTTGGAATATGGATGGCTTGTTATACGCTGGTGCATCGGCGATGTGTTCGATTGTTTATAGCTTAGCGTGCTTGCAAGGTTACCGCTATGTAGCGTCGAGCCAGGTGAGCAGTGCGGAATATTCCGGCTTGCTGTTTGCTGTGATATTGGGTTGGATTATTTTTAACGAGTCGATCGACTTCTTCTTTGTGATTGGGGCTCTGTTTATCATTTTGCCTTTGGCGTACTTGGGTAACCGAGATAGACGTAGGCGAAAATCTGAAGAACGTATGTCGGTGGTTCGCTCGCAATTAGACGCAGGTTAATTATCTCAGCCTATTAATAGTTGATGGGGACGTCTTCGCTATCTATAGGAGTAGTTTAGCCGTTCTGTCTTAGGTTGATGTATTGATTGATTCAACAAAGTAGCCTATCTCTCTGGGTTGTTTTTCCTTGTTGTTCACATCCATTCACAGAAATTCATTATCTAAAGTGCTAGAATTTTACGCTATTATCTCAAACAAGCTGAGACTGTTTTTTGGAGTATGGGAATTTATGGCCAGCAAAGATGTGTTGGAGTCGATGTACGAAAAAATAACCAATGAAGAAGATGCCAGAGCCTGTAAAGCCATTGATGAATCGGCTTGTAAGGAAGTGCCTGGTAATTTTATCAAGCTGATTATCGCTCAGTTTTTTACCAATTTGGGCGATGCCATGATTAACCCAAAAATCACCTTGCCTTGGATATTAAATAGCATTGGAGCGCCAGTGTATTTGCTGAGTTGGTTAGTGCCGATTCGTGAGTCTGGGTCTTTGTTGCCGCAATTAGCCATTGCGAGTTTTATACGTAAGTTACCGCTCCGTAAATGGGTTTGGATTGTTGGGAGTATTTTGCAGTCGATCAGTGTTGTGCTGATTGGGCTGATAGCCATGACGATGCAGGGGGCTGTGGCGGGTTGGCTGGTGATTGCCTGTTTGGTGGTGTTTAGTCTTGCCCGTGGGCTTAGCTCGGTGGCGTCGAAGGATGTGTTAGGTAAGACGATTCCAAAAACGCAGCGCGGACAAGTGACAGGTTGGTCGGCGAGTGTCGCAGGGCTAGTAACCGTCGGGATTGCCATCGTCATGTTATTGAGTGCGTTAACGTCCTTTGAAGGCAACGCCTATGTGTATGGCGTTTGCTTAATGGGAGCGGCTATTTTTTGGCTGTTGGGGGCGTTGGTTTACTCCCGCGTTGTGGAGTTTTCTGGCGAAGTAGATGGCGGTAAGAACGGCTTTAAAGAGGCGCTTAAACAGCTGAGTTTGCTAAAAACGGATAAAGCCTTTCGTCAGTTTGTGATTACTCGTTCGCTATTTTTATGTACCGCTTTGAGTGCGCCTTTCTATGTTGTACTGGCTCAGCATACCCTAGGGAATAATATGTGGGTACTGGCGATGTTTATTGGTGCTAGTGGTTTAGCCTCGCTTGTTTCTGCGCCTTTTTGGGGAAAGTTCTCTGATCGTTCCAGTCGAAAAGTGATGATGGCGGCCTGTTTGTTCAGTTCTCTGATTGGTTTGGTCTTGTTTGCGGTCTCTTGGTTGGCACCTTCACTGTTAGACAGCGTCTTGCTGTTACCGGTTTTGTATTTCTTGCTGACGATTGCCCATCAAGGAGTGCGGGTAGGGCGGAAAACCTATTTAGTGAATTTAGCCGATGGCAATAAGCGAACCAGTTATGTGGCCGTTAGTAATACGATGATTGGTTTTATCCTATTGTTGATGAGTTTTATAGGCGCGCTAACGCAATTTATCTCGTTAGAAGGGTTAATTCTTGTCTTTTCAGGTATGGCGATTGTGGGTGTTTTGATGGCGCTGCGCTTACCAGAAGTATAAGTTAGAACGGTCTGATGGTTTGCTGATCTAACCGTTTGATGCTACTAAAGAAAAAGAAGGCCCATTTAGCACTCGTTACTATTTAGTACGGTGCTCAATGGGCCTTTCTATTGCCTGTTCGCTATGGAGGATTAGGCGGGTAGGTTCGCTTTTAACCACTCAATGGCTTGTGGATAAGGCGCTGGCATATTGAGCCTGTCTAACGATGTATTCAGAACCGTTAGGTTGCCTGTGCAGAAGTTCAGGTGACCCACTTTGCGGCCAGGTCTAACGTCTTTTTGATACCAGTAGAGTTCTAAACTTGGAATGCTGAGCCATTGGTAATCCAGATCAACGCCGATCAAGTTCACCATCATACTTTGATTTTTGATCTCAGCGCTCACCAGTGGTAAGCCCATAACGGCACGGACGTGATTTTCAAATTGGCAAACGTTGCTGCCTGCTTGTGTCCAATGGCCACTGTTGTGCACGCGAGGGGCGAGCTCGTTAATCAGTAAGTCATCACCCACACGGAAGCATTCCATAGCCATAACGCCAACATAGTCTAATGCATCCATCAACTTACCAAGCATCGTCTCTGCTTTGCTTTGGTATTGATCGAGGCGTTTAAGTGGCGATATTGATGCGTACAAAATACCATTGATGTGTAGGTTGAGGGTGAGCGGGTAAAAATACTTTTCACCATCTTTGCCTCGTACACCAACAAGGGAGACTTCTTCGTCGAAGTTAATGGCTTGTTCGGCAATGGCTTGATCTTTCCATTCTTCAGGAATCTCGGTGTTTTCCGCTTTTTTTAACCAATATTGACCTTTGCCATCGTAACCACCACGACGACGTTTCATAAGAACGCGTTCGCCTAAAGTGTCGTAGGCGTGTTGTGCGCTAGAGTCGGCTTCTACAGGAAACCAAGGTGCCGTGGCAAGCCCAAGGCGGTCTAGCCATTGCTTTTGCGTCAGACGATCCGCCAGTTGAGGGAAGGTCGCAAGGTTAACAAAGTTGTTATGTGTGGCTAACTGTTTGGTGGCAACGGTTTCTGGCCATTCTTCTCGCTCGGCAGTAACGATGTCATTTGCTTGCAGTGGCAGTTCGTCTGTTGCCTCAATATCCACAGGGCGCACATCGATTCCCAATGGGGTGCCGGCTTGTTTTAACATGGCGCCCAGTTGACCCGCACCTAATACCCATAATGTTGACATTAGGCCTCCCGAGGATCTGGGTTAGCGAGCACTGTTTCGGTTTGTTTGGCGCGAAACGCGTCAATTTTTTTCGCCAGTTCAGGGTCGTTATTGGCTAGGATCTGGCAAGCTAATAGGCCTGCGTTAAATGCCCCAGCGGTACCAATGGCTAATGTGCCAACCGCAACACCTTTTGGCATTTGCGCGATAGAAAGCAGGCTGTCCATACCGTTTAGTGCTTTACTTTGTACTGGTACTCCGAGCACGGGGAGTCGTGTGTGGGCGGCAACCATGCCTGGCAGATGTGCCGCACCGCCTGCACCACCAATGATAACTTGGAAGCCCTTTTCAACTGCGCTTTCTGCAAACTCAGCAAGTTTCACTGGGGTTCGGTGAGCGGAAACGACTTCCACATGGTAGCTAACGCCCAGTGTGTCCATGATTTCAGCGGCACCTTCCATGGTGGCCCAGTCACTTTTCGATCCCATAATAAGGGCTACTTTTGCTTGCAAAATCTTTCTCCTGATAAGGGTTCAACGTGGCGTTCAGGGATGAATATGTTGAACAATATACGATGGCTCTGACAAAACCTTGAGAACACCCTCGCTCATGCGGATGTTTTCAGCCTAATAGGTTTTAAAAGAGTGGTTTTAATTGCGCGTTAATATAGCCGATTTTGCCAAAAACCGCGAGGGTTGAAGGGGGAATTCATTTTACTAGAAGGGTAATGCCGGAATAAACAAAGAGCGACTTAAAGTCGCTCTTTTAGGTATTGCTCGTAATCAGGGATTTTTCGCTCGAATTCGCTATCAAATAGTGGCGAAGTGACGAGGAAATTCGCCGAGGATACGCTACAGGCTATGGGAATGTTCCATACCGCTGCAACACGAAGCAGTGCTTTGATGTCAGGGTCATGGGGCATGGGCTCAAACGGGTCCCAGAAAAAGATCAAAACGTCGATTTTGCCTTCCGCAATCAAGCCACCAAGTTGTTGATCACCGCCCAGTGGGCCACTGATAAGGGATTTGACTGGCACATCCAAATGCTTTTGCATTAAATTGCCCGTCGTCCCCGTTGCCATCAAATTGTGTCTGATCAGCTTTTCTTTGTGCTTTTTTGCCCACTCAATAAGCTCAGGCTTCATATTGTCATGGGCAACCAGTGCGACGTTTTTACGCTCTGGTGTGGTGATGGTTTTCTTTATCAAGAGAGTCCCCATGTTGGGTTATTCCGCTGTATCGCCAACTTTGACGACTTTCATCATGTTAGTTGTGCCGTAGCTTACTAAATGATCGCCTTTGGTCACAATAACAAGGTCGCCGTTTTTAATCAGACCAAGGGATTTAACATGATCGACAAGACCCGTCACAATCGTATCCACATTGAACTCTTGCGAAGAGAAAGCCACGGGGGTTACGCCACGATAAAGGTTGACTTTGTTTAATGTAGCTTGGTTTGGCGACAAGGCATAAATTGGTAAGCCTGAGCTGATACGCGACATCAGAAGCGGTGTCGTACCCGATTCCGTTAAACTGATGATGGCTTTCACCCCTTGTAGATGGTTAGCCGCATACATAGCCGACATGGCGATGGTTTCATCAATACCGGTGAAGGTCACGTCAATACGGTGTTTAGAGCGGTTAATAGCAGGCTGTTTTTCCGCGCCTAAACAAACACGGTTCATGGTTTTGATGACTTCTTCAGGGTAAGCACCGGCAGCGGTTTCTGCTGACAACATAACCGCATCGGTACCGTCTAGCACGGCGTTGGCTACGTCGAACACTTCCGCACGGGTTGGCATGGCGCTGGTGATCATGGTTTCCATCATTTGCGTTGCCGTGATAACAGGGCGGTTCAATTGACGGCAACGTTTGATCATGTGTTTTTGTACGCCAATCAATTCGGCATCACCGATTTCTACGCCTAAATCACCACGGGCTACCATGACGGCATCGGATGCCATAATAATGGCGTCTAATGTTTCGTTGTCTGCTACGGCTTCGGCACGTTCTACCTTAGAGACGATGCCTGCTTTCAGGCCCGCCGCTTCTGCCAGAGCACGAGCTTCGTTTAGGTCATCCGCACTGCGCGGGAATGAAACGGCAAGGTAATCCGCTTGCAAAGCTGCCGCTGTTTTGATGTCTTCTTTGTCTTTGTCTGTTAGTGCGGCGGCAGAGAGTCCACCGCCTTGACGGTTGATGCCTTTGTTATTAGACAAATCACCACCGACAATGACCTTGGTGATCACTTCTTGACCTTTTACCTCGGTCACTTCTAGAACCACACGGCCATCATCCAATAGTAGAATGTTGCCTGGCTGAGAGTCTTTAGCCAGTTGCGGGTAATCAATACCAACACGGGTTTCGTCACCGCTGTTTTTGTCGAAGCCGACGTCAAGAATGAAGGTTGCCCCATCTTTTAGCTCAACTTTGGTATTTTTAAAGCGAGCAATACGGATTTTAGGTCCTTGTAGATCGCCCAGAATAGCGACATGACGACCATTTTTTTTCGCCATGTCACGTACCACGTTGGCACGATTGATATGGTCTTCTGGCTGTCCATGGGAAAAGTTAAGGCGAAACACATTTGCGCCAGCTAGGATCAGTTTTTCGATCATTTCTGGGGAGCTAGAGGCTGGACCAAGTGTTGCAACAATTTTCGTTCTACGAGTCATGATAGATTACCAAACATTTGAAAGCGTATAGAGAGTATAAGGTAGGACAAAGGCTGCGTCAGCAGCCTTTGCTAATATTGATTATTTTGCGTTCATTAGTGCAATGGTATTGTCTAACATGCGGTTAGAAAAGCCCCATTCGTTATCGTACCAAGACATGACTTTGACCAATTTGCCTTGAACACGAGTTTGTGTCGCATCAAAGTTAGATGTGAAGGCATTGTGGTTGAAATCAGAAGACACCAGAGGATCGTGGTTAACGTGCAGAACCTGAGCCAAGATTGGGTCGGCTTTAACCGCATCTTCGATGATTTGGTTGACCTCTTCCACGCTGGTTTCGCGAGGCGCTAAGAAAGAAAGGTCGACTAGTGATACGTTAATGGTGGGTACACGAACGGCCATGCCGTCGAATTTGCCCGCCAATTCAGGTATAACGAGACCCACAGCGGCAGCGGCCCCTGTTTTACTTGGGATCATGTTCATTGCTGCGGCACGAGCACGATACAAATCAGAGTGGTACACATCAGATAAACGCTGATCGTTTGTATAAGAGTGGATTGTGGTCATCAAGCCACTTTCAATACCTAATTTGTCGCTCAGAGGTTTGGCAATTGGAGCCAAGCAGTTTGTGGTGCAAGACGCGTTTGAGATAACGGTCATGTCGCTAGTCAGAACATCTTGGTTAACGCCATAGACAACGGTCGCATCAACTTCCTTGCCTGGCGCAGAAATGATGACCTTTTTCGCACCTGCAGTAAGGTGAGCACTGGCTTTTTCTTTGGTTGTGAAGAAGCCTGTACATTCAAAGACAACGTCTACTTCGAGCTCTGCCCATGGAAGATCCGCTGGGTTACGTTCAGAAAACGTGCGGATTTTGTCTTGGTTGACGTAGAGCGCTTCCTCATCAAAGGTTACTTCTTCACTGAAACGACCGTGTACCGTGTCGTATTTAGTTAGGTGAGCGTTGGTTTTTGAGTCGCCAAGGTCATTAATCGCGACGACTTGAATGTGCTCGCGCTTACCTGATTCGTATAAAGCTCGCAGTGTGTTGCGTCCAATACGTCCATATCCGTTAATCGCTACTTTAATTGTCATACTCACCTCTAAATATAGTGGAAGTCCATTCGCATCCTTACTAGATTATAGTTAAGAATACATGGAGGAATGCGTTGTTTTACGTAAAAATACTACACAACAGGATTTTGAAGCAAGGACAGTGCTGCGTTAGTCCTGTATTTTGCTCAAAAAATAAACATTGGTCATGTTATATCACAAAGCGTATATTAAAAATGTTACCAAGGACGGCTATTTTAAAACAAAATCTGGCTTTGTGTGAGCTTTTTTGGTAAAAAAATTACATAATTTTTGGTTTTTTGCTCGATTTCGTCGCAAATTTTAGATGAAATCTTTTAAAAATGTAGTAATATTACATAAAATATTTTCACGTCAGTTGGACAAAGACTGTTGCAAAACCGGAGAGAAGCATGAATTCTATCGTTACGAAAGTAACTGAGACCATCATTGAGCGCAGTAAAGCATTGCGTTCACAATACTTATCCGACATGAAAAAAGCACAAGAGCAAGGACCTCATCGAGGTAAATTGTCTTGTGGTAACTTGGCTCATGGTTTTGCCGCATGCCAACCTACTGATAAGCAAAAGCTAACGTTAATGGAAGAAGCAAATATTGGCATCGTGACGTCTTATAACGACATGTTGTCTGCTCATCAGCCATACGAAAGCTATCCAGATCAAATACGTAAAGCCGTTCAAGAAATGGGTTGTGTTGCCCAAGTCGCTGGTGGTGTCCCCGCCATGTGTGATGGTGTGACACAGGGCCAAGATGGCATGGAGCTGAGTCTTTTCAGCCGTGATAACATCGCACAAGGGGCGGCGATTGCCTTGTCTCATAATATGTTCGATGCGGCTTTGTACCTTGGTATTTGTGACAAAATTGTTCCAGGGCTATTAATTGCCGCGCTGCGCTTCGGTCATCTTCCTGCTTTGTTTGTACCTGCGGGTCCAATGCGCTCGGGTATCACCAATGCGGAAAAATCGGCAGTACGTCAGCGTTACGCTCAAGGTGAGGCGACTCGTAAAGAGTTGCTTGAAGCCGAATCCGCGTCTTATCACAGTGCTGGTACTTGTACTTTTTATGGTACGGCTAACTCTAACCAGTTGTTGGTCGAAATGATGGGGCTGCAACTGCCTGGTTCCTCTTTTGTGAATCCTGATGAGCCACTACGTGCTGAATTAACCAAATATACTGCTCAGTTGGCAACAAAATCCACAGCGTTGGGGCGCGACTACCGTCCTCTTTACGAGATTGTCGATGAACGCAGCATTGTTAATGCCATTGTGGGGCTATTAGCGACGGGCGGCTCCACTAACCACACTATGCACATCGTTGCCTACGCTCGTGCTGCTGGCATTATCGTTACTTGGGATGATTTTTCTGCCCTGTCTAAAGTGGTGCCATTATTGACGCGTATTTACCCAAATGGTCAAGCCGATATTAACCATTTTCACGCCGCTGGTGGTATGGCGTATTTGGTGAAACAGTTGCTGAAAGGTGGATTGCTGCATGAAGAGGTGAATACCATCGTTGGGAAAGGTTTGCAGCATTACACCAAAGAACCATTTATCGATAATGGTCAATTGGTTTGGCGCGATGGCCCAGAAGCAAGTTTGGATTTAAATGTCATTCGTCCTATTGAAGACCCATTCAGCAAAGAAGGTGGTTTGTCTCTGCTTAAAGGAAATCTGGGCCGTGCTGTGATCAAGGTGTCTGCGGTAAAAGAAGAGAACCGTATTATTGAAGCGCCAGCAGCGGTTTTCCACAGTCAATATGAATTAGCCGATGCCATTTCCAGCGGTAAGCTAAAACGTGACTGTGTTGCTGTGGTGCGTTTTCAAGGGCCAAAAGCCATTGGCATGCCTGAGTTGCACAAATTAACGCCTTTCTTAAGTAATCTTCAGGATCAAGGCTACAAAGTGGCATTGGTGACAGACGGTCGTATGTCTGGGGCGTCTGGTAAGGTACCAGCGGCGATCCATCTGACACCTGAAGCGTTAGCGGGTGGGCTGATTGCGAAGATTAAAGAGGGCGACCTTATTCGCTTAGATGCGGTAGAAGGTACGTTGTCGGTCTTGATTAGCGATGAAGAGCTGAATGCACGAGAGCCTGAACACTTCGATCTGTCTGACTCTCATCAAGGCATGGGGCGTGAATTGTTCAGTGCTCACCGTCTACTGGTAAGTGGTGCGGAGCAAGGGGCTTGTACGCTTTTTAATGAATAATGCTTTATTTTAAATGATCAGCTGAGAGTTGATCATTCGCGTTTCCTCTGACTACTAACGTTTGTTAGTAATGGTGTTTAGGGCTTGCTTTGCAAGCCCTTTTTTTATCCTAAAAAAGCTAACACCAGAGGTATAGAGGAACAATAATCGGTATCGGACACCTATGAACTACGTCATTGTTTGCGTTTAGATAAGGGAGTGGCGGCAGCATCACATAAAAAAAACAGATCAACTAAGTTGATCTGGATTTTTGACTTTAAGCCTAGTGATGGCGATTGGATCAATCATCAAGCCATGGTTTCTAGAGATTTTTCGTACTCGTCGAAGGTGTCGGTCACTTTCTTCTCTGGAGCACCACCTATTAAACTAAAGACAACAATGGCGATGGTCGAAAATAGGAAACCAGGTACGATTTCGTAAAGATCGAAAATGCCACCGTGTAATTGTTTCCAAACAACGATGGTTAGCCCCCCAACAATGATGCCTGCCAAGGCGCCGTTGCGGTTCATGTTACGCCAGAATAGGCTCAATAGAATGGCTGGCCCGAATGCCGCACCAAAGCCTGCCCAGGCATAAGACACTAGACCGAGTACAGAGCTATTAGGATTTAATGCCAACACCATTGCGATAATAGAAATCAACAGAACAGCAAAACGGCCCACATTCACAATTTGTTTCTGTGTGGCGTCTTTATTTAACAGCTGTTTATAGAAATCTTCTGCTAAAGCGGAAGAGGACACTAATAGTTGGGAGTCCGCCGTACTCATGATAGCGGCTAGGATGGCGGCCAACAGAATACCCGCCACCACAGGGTGGAAGACGGCGTGGACTAGAATCATGAAAATTTTCTCAGGATCGGCTAACTGGCCACCTAAGTTGTTATCCACATAGACGATGCCAGTTAAACCGATGGCTAACGCGCCCGCCATTGACAGAGCCGTCCAAGTAACAGCAATGCGACGTGCTGTTTTGATGTCTTTATTAGAACGGGATGCTTTGAAACGTGCCAAGATGTGAGGTTGACCGAAGTAGCCAAGACCCCAAGCCAGTAGGGAAATAATACCGATGGCCGTTAAGGGTTCGCCACTCACATTATGCCAAATCGTTAGAAGCTCTGGGTTTTTGGCTTCGAGTGTGGATGTTAGCTCAGAAACACCACCTTGAATGGCGACAATCGGAACAATTACCAAGGCAGCAGACATCATCAGACCTTGAACTAAGTCTGTCCAAGCGACGGCTAGGAAGCCACCAAACAGCGTATAAGATACTACACAGATGGTGCCAATGATGACCGCATAACGGTAGTCTACACCAAATACGGTTTCGAATAATTTACCGCCAGCCACTAAGCCAGAGCTGGTGTAGAACAAGAAGAAGAGTAAGATAAAGATCGCTGAGATAGACTGGATCAATCTGGATTTATCTTGGAAGCGTTTGGCAAGAAAGTCCGGCAGTGTAAGGGCGTTGTCCGCTTGAATGCTGTAGGTTCGCAGACGCTTTGCACAGATTAACCAATTTAGCCATGTACCAACAAATAAACCAGCGGCAAGCCAAATGGATTCCATACCGGATGCAAATGCATAGCCGGGCAAACCTAACAGCAACCAACCACTCATGTCGGAGGCGCCAGCGGAAAGAGCGGTCGGCCAAGGGCCTAACGAGCGACCACCTAGAAAGTAATCTTCAGAACTTGATGTCAGTTTGTAAGCGTAAAGCCCGATGGCTAGCATGACGATAAGATAAGCTAAAAAGGTAAAGCCTATCGCGTAGCTACTATTCTCAATCATTGTTGTCCCCAGTTTTGATAAGTCGTTGTGATGTGCTTTTAAATCAGTGCTGTTCCCGACAACGCTTCGCGTTAGTCGTTATGCCAAAAGCCGTTTCTGATGAGTGAAAACTCATTCGAAAGCATCACCTCGTTATCATTGTTTATGTATTTATTAGAATGAACCGTCTTTGAGTAATGTAAAAAAAGCCACTTAAAAATGTCTCTTAATGACGATTTCTACCATGTTTCAAAGGTTGACCAGTGATTCTAGGTGGGTGCTCTTTGATAATCTTTCAAAAAAATCCGGCAAAATTGCAACAAACTCGTTTTGTGGTGAGAAAGGTAACTTTATTTTGTCAGTACTCTGTCTATTTTGTGTATGTGAAGAGTGTCTGTTTTGTGCGTTGGAAGAATGTGTGGTTAAGCGTGGTTTACGGTGTGTCGTATGAAATGGATAAAGCGCCATCGACTTATGACGCTCTATCTTAGTGACGCAGGTTGTGACAGGTTACTTATTTTTGTCTGTTTTTGGCAGACGAGTATCTTGCACACTCTGCTTGAGCTTTTTAAGGTGAGCATTGAATTCAGGCCCACGTTTAAGTAGCACGCCTGTCGCTAAGGCATCGATCAATGTGAGATAGACTATACGGGAACTCATAGGAGTATAAATGTCGGTATCTTCTGTCTCTTCAATAGGCAAAACGATTGAACAGTGTTCTGTTAACGGTGAGCCTGGGTTGGTGATACCGATAACGGATGCCCCTGTTGCTCTTGCCACTCGTGCGGTTTCGATCAAAGGAAGCGTCCGTCCAGTGTAGGAGATCACCACAATGGCGTCTCCAGAATGGGCTCCAGCCGCTGCCATACGTTGCACGAGAATGTCTGTGTAGGCGACAACGGGCATATTTAAGCGGAAGAACTTATGGTGAGCGTCTTTGGCCACAGGACCGGATGCTCCCAATCCGTAAAACTCAATGCGTCTTGCTTGGGCCAGAACATCGACGGCTCGGCTGATTAGGCTTTCTGGCAAAATCTCTTGGGCACGCGTCAGGTTGTTTTTTGCCGCTTCAAAAATTTTCGTTGTCACCGCACCTGGCGCATCGTCTGGCTCAACGTTCAGGTTCACATAAGGGGTACCGGTTGCCAAACTTTGAGCGAGTGAGACTTTAAAGTCTGGGAAACCGCTACCGATTAAGCTACGACAGAAGCGGTTTACTGTTGGCTCACTGACTTCTGCTCTGGCGGCTAATTTTGCAATACTCGAATGGATGGTCGTTTTCGGATCAGCAAGAATGGCTTCGGCAACTTTCCTTTCGGATTTACTTAAAGTGCTTAGTCGTTCTTGGATCTTACGAATAATGTCTTCGTGTTTATTCATTAATTCTGCTTCAAAGTTGTCTATTGACTCGGATAGTTTAATAACTCATTCTGACAGCGACTTCCAATTCTGGCAATAAAAAGGATTTAAAATGGTCTATTTAACAGACTATTTCGATAAAATGGCTAATATTCTCCCTGAATTTAATAAAATTAAAGTCGTGGAGTTTGAGGAGGGTTTTTCCAATAAAGTGTATCGCTTAGATTGGAATAAGGCGCCTCGTATTGTGCTGCGGGTACCGGAACTGGATGGAAGGGTTTTTGGTATTGATCGACAAAGCGAAATAGCCGTTTTACTTGCGGCGTCACAGATGGGTGTATCGCCTCCCGTGTTGTGGCATGACGCCGATGGTGCTTTTGCTTGTCAGTTTGTTGTGCAGCCTTCATTAGGCTGGGATGTGACGCACTCCTCAAATAATGTAGTGAGAATTGCCCAAGCTTTGACCCAAGCTCATTGTTTACCTAGCGTAGGCCACGTTTTCTGTATTTATCGTTTGATTGAGCAATACCTGCAATCCATCGATTCTTTTATATCACCAGACTCTGAACTGAAGGCAGAGTGGGAGTACTTGCAGACGCTCTTTTCCAGTTTACCCCGTGTTGCCTCAAGTAGTGAGCCTGTGGTGTGCCATAATGACTTGAATCCCAAAAATGTATTAATAAATGATGAAAAAATTTGGTTGATTGACTGGGAATATACGGGCATGGGCGAGCCTTTATTTGATTTGGCGGTAGTGGCAAAATCACATAATCTCGATGAGACACAGCAGAGATTACTTATTCGCAGTTATGACAATAATTTGGATGAGGAAGAAACGCTTGGTAAGCTCGGCCTTTACAGTAAAGCGTATTCTTTGCGAGAAATGGCTTGGTTGTTATTAAAACATGTGTCCTCTCGGGACGATGTGCAATCTTTAGCGTATTATTACGAGTTTAAAGCCATGCCATCCTTGAATCCTTTTATCGATCAACATGGCGATGTCAATACGATAGCCACAGAGTAGTTTATATGAATTTAACCCCCGCTTGGCATGCCCGATTAGCTAATGAATTCGAGCAGGATTACATGCAGGTTCTGCGTGATTTTCTTAAAAGCGAAAAGCAACAGAGAAAAATTATCTATCCGCATTCGAACGATTGCTTTAATGCGCTCAATGAAACGCCGTTCGAACAGATTAAAGTGGTGATTTTAGGGCAAGATCCTTACCACGGAGAGGGGCAAGCTCATGGTTTGTCTTTCTCAGTGAAACCCGGCGTGAGAATTCCGCCTTCCCTCTTGAACATATACAAAGAGTTGCAAGCGGATTTAGGGATTGCCCCCGCGGGTCATGGCTATTTAAGTCAATGGGCACAGCAAGGTGTCTTGTTGCTTAATAGCGTATTGACCGTTGAGGCAGGTAAAGCCGGTTCTCATCAAAATAAAGGCTGGGAGCGTTTTACCGATAAGATCATCGAAATGATCAACCATGAACATCAAGGGGTCGTATTTTTGCTGTGGGGGGCCTATGCGCAAAAGAAAGGGCGCTATATAGACAGGCAAAAACACTGTGTTCTGGAAAGTGTTCATCCATCGCCTTTATCTGCCCACCGTGGCTTTTTAGGCTGTCGCCATTTCTCACAGGCCAATCACTATTTAACACAGATCGGAAAAGCGCCCATTAACTGGGCACTGGATCCGGTGTAAGACGAGCTGTCTGTGTGATTATCTAAGAAACGTGTAGGCTAGCGTTTATCTAATGTATAGGGGAGCGCTAGCGGCTCTACTGACGTGTCTCCCAGTTTTGGGGCGGACAATTCTTCTGGCTCAATGTTGAGAATGACTTGAGCAACAGACCAATCGTCACTGCTTGCTTGGGCAAAAAGCTGTCCCACTACTTTGTCACCAAGATCGGTCAGGTTTGACTCAGCGGTCGGTCCCCCTTGCCAGCGAAAGAGGGCAAGTTGCTTTTTGGACTTCCCACGGTATTGCATGCGCGCGACAATCTCTTGTCCCGTGTAACAGCCTTTGGTAAAGCTGATTCCACCAGTGCGCTGCATATTGAGCCATTGAGGGAGAATATCTTCACTGTGCTCAGCACGAATTAATGGCCGCGCTATTAAGAGGTTCAAAACATCTGCATACTGGTGGTTTTGCTCTTCTAGAGAAGCATTTTGTGCTGGTTCTAACAGCCAATCGGTACGCACAGGGTACTCACTCAAGGTAAGACGAATAATATTATTGTCTGCTTGGGTCGGAAGTGTCTCGGTTAATTGCGTTGGCTGTGCGCTGGTTGCTTGTGTTTGAATGCTAGTGACGCAGTAAGCTTCAGAAGCATCCGCTAATTCCACTTTAAAAAAGACTGCGTATTTTTTCAGATGCGTGAGTGTCTTTTCTAGCAAATCCTTCGACATTAATAAAAAAATTTGTTCATCCTGTTGAATCACCAAAAAATTCGCAATGATGCGGCCTTTGATACTGCAAACTGCTCCGTAGAGACTGTGTGATGGTGTCAGCTTGTTCATATCACAGGTGATTTGCCCCTGTAGAAATTTTTTGCTATCGACTCCGCTGACTTGAAGCACACCAATTTGTCGCTGATGCGCAATAACGTCTTGAGAGAGCATGGTGTCGGCAAAGGAGGATAAAGCTGTCATACACGTTTTTCCATGATAGTTGGCGGTGACGATCGGCAACGGTGTCTAACGTCGCTGTTTGATGCTTCTAACATGGCGCTAATGGTGGCGTTTTTCAATAGGGAAGTCTGTTATAAATAAGATTTATTGCATTGTAAATGGTGAGTGAGCATCTAGAGGATAGGTCATTAGTTGATGATTTTTATTGAGTTTTGATACGAAAGCCGCAAGTTAGCGAAATACTATTGACGTCAGGGGGCAGAGTTTTCAATATGAGATTTTTGTACGCTGCTTCCCTTGGCTTTTCTCATGATTGTGTGAAAAGGTCTTAAGCGAAATAACAACAACAAAGACGCAAGTCGCGTTGATAAATGAGAAAGAAAACTATGTATTTAGGTCTTGATCTTGGTACGTCAGGTTTAAAAGGCGTGATGATTGACGATAAAGGCGATGTCGTCGCACAAGAATCCGTCTCTTTATCGGTCAACAGCCCATACCCAACATGGTCCGAACAAGATCCATTGTCATGGTGGCAAGCCTGTATTGATGTGTTGGGCCTGCTGGGACAACGGGTCGATCTCGGGCAATTAAAAGCCATTGGTATATCCGGACAAATGCATGGCGCGACCTTGTTGGATAAACAGGGTGACGTCTTGCGTTCTTGTATATTGTGGAACGATGGCCGCAGTCAGGCCCAATGTAGCGCGCTAATGGCGAATTATCCCTCATTAACTGAGCGTTCAGGTAATTTGGCAATGCCTGGTTTTACCGCCCCTAAAGTGCAGTGGGTGAGAGAACATGAACCTGAGATTTTTGCCCAAATCGCCTATGTTTTACTGCCGAAAGATTATCTCGTTTATCGGCTTACAGGAGTCTTATCGACGGATTGCTCTGATGCGGCGGGGACCCTTTGGTTGAACCCTGCTACACGGCAATGGGATGATGAGTTATTGGCGGCAACGGGCTTAACGCAAGCGAATATGCCTACCGTTTTTGAAGGATGCGATGTAATTGGTCATGTGTCCGATAAGGCGAGTAAGCAATTAGGATTGCCTAAGCTTCCTGTTGTCGCGGGTGGCGGTGATAATGCCGCCGGAGCTGTGGGCATGGGGGTGACCCATGCTGGTCAAGGGTTGTTATCTTTGGGCACTTCTGGTGTGTATTTTGTGGTGAGCGAGAGCCATAAAGCCAACCCTGACAATACGGTGCATGCATTCTGTCATGCTCTGCCAAATCGTTGGCATCAAATGGGGGTTACCTTGAGTGCAGCTAATTCTCTCTCTTGGTTGGCTAAGTTGGTAGATGATTCCGTGTCCTCTTTGCTTGAGGCGCTTGAACGGTCTGGTAAGAAACAAACATCGGTGATCTTCCTGCCTTATCTAAGTGGCGAACGCACGCCCCACAATGATCCGGATGCTCAGGGGCAATTTATTGGTTTACGTAATAGTACTGATCTACCGGATATGACCCTAGCGGTGCTCGAAGGCGTCGCTTTTTCTCTATTGGATTGCCAAAATGCTTTGTCTCGCGCTGGGAGTGAGGTGGATGATTTGTCGTTAATTGGTGGCGGCGCTCGTTCTTCTTTATGGCGACAAATATTGGCAAATGTATTGAACAAACGGGTGATTTACCGAGATGGTGGCGATGTTGGGCCTGGGCTCGGCGCTGCAAGATTGGCTTTGTTGGGGGAAAAACGACAGGCAGGTGGGGAGATTGAGGCGCTTATCTCTCAATATTGTGCTTTGCCCGAGGTGTTGGCTAGCCATCAGCCAAACACTCAACTGTCCGATTATTATCAGGACAAATACGCTTTGTATCAGGCGTTCTTCGCGGCGACTAAAGAGCTAAATCACGCTCTAGCGGCTTTATAGTTTATAACGAGAGTTTGGGACTTATAGCCAGAACTAAAATACTGTCTCGCTATACTGTCCCAAACGGTTGCTGCTTTGGCTGCGAAAGTCCCTAGGGGTAACGCCTTTTAACTCGTGAAATCGACGGTTGAAATTGGCGACATTCTTAAAGCCCACCTGAAAGCAAATGTCGACAATTTGTTGATCGGTTTCTGTGAGTAAATTGCATGCTCGGCTGATGCGTACCCGATTTAAAAATTCCGTAAAGCGGTTTCCGGTTGCTTTGCGAAAGAAACGCGAAAAGTGGCTGTCAGACATGCTGACTAAGTTAGAGGCATCTGACAGGCAAATATCCTGATTGTAATGTTGGGTGACATAATCCACCACTGTATTGATTTTACGTTGTAGATTTTCATTGGATTTTAAGTCTATCTGTACCGTAGAAAGCAGGCGATAGTTCTGGCTCTGGGAAAGTTTTTTCAATAGAGGGAGTGTTAAGGTGAGGCGTTCCAAGCCACTGGAATCACGGATGGCAGCAAAGGTTGTCTTCAAGTAATCAGGATCCTCTCCCAGAAACTCCAGGCCGGATTTGGCCCGTAGTAACATGGGAAGTACTTCAGACAGCTCTGGGATAATTTTCATACCTTGAGCAAAGGATTCATGGTCAAAGCGTATCACCATGTCCCTTGTGTCGGTCGGTGGTTCGTTACTTTGGCAGATCCAATTATGGGGCAAGCGGGGGCCAGTGAGAATTAACTGGCCTGGTTTGTAGTTGCCAATGTAGTCACCGACGAAGACCTTGCCAGACGTGGCGATAATAAAGTGCAGCTCATAGTCATCATGGGCGTGCCAGCGAATTAAATCGCTGGGGTAGCCATGTTCCAGATAACGTATGGTTTCGATTTCACCTTCGACTAATTCATATTCGGGAGTATTTCGCTTTATTGTTTTAGTCATAAAAAACTCCTAACAAACTTAATGCTTAGCGATTAGCTCATTACATTGCCACCATCAACATTATAGGTTTGTGCGGTAATATAATCGGCTCCGGATGAGGCCAAAAACAAAGCTAGAGACGCCACTTCTTCGGGTTTGCCCATGTAACCTAAGGGGACGGCTTTACCGACGGCAATTTTCTTTTCACCTATTTCTAGATCTTCGTATTTTGCAAACAGTTTGTCGACCTCTTTCCACATGGGCGTGTCGATTACGCCGGGGGAAATGGCGTTAACATTGATTTTATGGGGCGCTAAAGCCAACGCGGCTGACTGGGTGTAGCTGATCACGGCGGCTTTGCTGGCGCAGTAATGGCTGACCAGCGCTTCGCCCCGCCGTCCAGCTTGAGAGGCCAGATTAATAATCTTACCTGGAATTTTCTTTTCTACCATGATTTGGGCGATTTTTTGCATCATGAAAAACATGCCTTTGACGTTGATCGTGAAAATACGGTCAAAGCTTTTTTCTGAGGCTTCTAGCATCGGTGCTAAGTCAAACACGGCGGCATTATTGACCAAGATATCGATTTGCCCGAATGTGCTGATGCAGCTGTCGATGAGTTGATCAATTGCTTCTAGGTTGCTCACATCTGCCCCAATATAACGGGATTGATTTGGGTATTTTGTCAGCACTTGTGCAATGGGTTCTGGTTCAGATTTAGGGTAATCACTGAGGATCACTTTGGCGCCATTCTCTAGATAGGTTTGTGCAATAGCGAGACCAATACCTCCGGCGGCGCCAGTTATGAGGGCAATTTTGTTGGTAAGATCATGGTTGCTGGTGGCCATGTTGACATCTCCTTGTATGGTTGTTTTTAACCTAGGCATAGGGCGCTAGGGCAATATACCTAGTGTTTATTAATGGTAATCAAGCGTATGTTGCTTGCATTTCTCGGATTGCCTGAGCCAAGTGTTCTGGGAAGTCTGGGTAGTCCTCAGGGAGGTTGCCCCATAGAAACCGATCATGGGTGAAGGCTTTAATGCCTGCTTCGTCATTGGTGAATGCCTTCATGGCATCGAGATTGGGCTCGTGATAAGGCGTCTCTATTTGGCCTGCGGCGGCTTTTTGGAAAAACACAAACCAACCTGCAATCCCCTGTAGGGTTTTATGAGGAACACGATTCAGTTTGTAGATACCCGCCAAAGACGGATAGACAAAAATAGGGTATTTGGCATAACCATCTGTACAGATGCGTTCCACCGTGTCGCCAATATTGGCGTTACTGAAGCGGGCAGCAATGATGTTGAAGTAGTTAGGCAGATCGACAATAGAGTCACCGATGGCTGGAATGGCATCCTGATTGGCAAAATCAGTGAAATATTGTTTTAACTCAGCGTCCCGCATGGCTTCATCAAAATAGGTTAACCCTTTCAGCGCCGCTTGATAGGTGACGCAGGTGTGGCCAGCATTGAGAATACGAATCTTTGCCTCTTCATAGGGATCGACTTTATCGACCATTTGTACGCCAACTTTTTCCAAAAGAGGACGTTCACCGGCAAAATTGTCTTCAATCACCCATTGAATAAAATCTTCCCCCATTACGGTCATTTGATCGTTCATGCCAAAGCGCTCTTGTACGTCTTTCACATGAATTTGACTGGGCTTAGGGGTGATGCGATCCACCATAGCACAAGGGAAGGTCACATTGTCTTTGATCCATTGGGCCAAAGCCTGGTCTTGTTTAGCGGCTAAAAATTGCATCAAACCTGTCTGCAAATGTTTACCGTTATGACGCAGATTATCGCAGCACAAGAGGGTAATTTTGGCTTTTGAGGTTTCGCTGCGTTTTTTAAGCCCAGCATATAAGAAAGCGTAGAGAGTATTTCTGCCCCCTTCGATGTCTGCTTGGATGGCTGGATGATCTTTTAGCAGGACTTGGTTTTCATCCAGATAATACCCGCCTTCTGTCACCGTAGAGCTGACAATTTGGATGCTGGCATCGGCAATAGCCTTGTCGACTTCCTGTGGTACTTGCGCACCGTCAATCTGGTGCACGATGGAGCGGATATGTCGGTATTCGGTGCCGCCTTTAGGATCCATCGTCTTCAGAACATACTCGCCCTTTTGCTGCATAAAACGGGCGAAACTGGCACTGTCCTGAGGACGAATATTGACGCCAATAAGACCCCATTGTTTGCCTTCAGGCTCAGCCAGTAAACGGTCAAGGTAAACGGCTTGGTGAGCACGGTGAAATGCTCCCACTCCAATGTGTACTATGCCTGGCTGAATCTCATCCCTTTGATAAGGCTGGCTAGACAATTGGGCCTGATGTTTGCTGGGATTGAGGTAATTAGTCATAAACTGTCTCCTCAGCGATCATGGAAATAACGCGATCACTGTCGTTGAGTAGAATAATTTCGTCGGTATCGATGTTGATGTGAACCTGTTGTTCGTCCTTGATTCTGCTACGTGCGGCGGCCTTAACGATGATTCTCTGCTGATTGCTGAGGCGCACGTGGGCGTAGGCTTCAGAGCCTAGGTGTTCAATCAGTTCTACATGGCCGGATAAATCCCCATCACTGTCTACTAGAGTGAGATGTTCTGGGCGAATCCCTAATGTGCTATTGGTATTGATGTCTTCTTGAAGGCGAGAGACAGGGAAGCTGGTTTTACCACCGCCGACAATCAGCGCTAGACGGTCACCTTGATTGTCTATCTGATCGATAGGTATTAGGTTCATTTTTGGTGTACCGATGAATTCGGCCACAAAACGACTTTTAGGTTGACGGTAAAGTTCTAGTGGCGTGCCGACTTGCTCGATTTGTCCCGCGTTGAGAATGACAACACGATCCGCCAAGGTCATGGCTTCCACCTGATCATGGGTGACATAAATCATGGTGGTGCCCAGTTGTTTGTGCAGACGAGCCAGTTCTAGGCGCATCTGTACTCGAAGGGCGGCATCTAGGTTAGAAAGCGGCTCATCAAATAAAAACACTTTTGGCTGGCGCACGATGGCTCGACCAATGGCTACCCGCTGGCGTTGGCCACCGGAGAGTTCTTTGGGTTTTCGTTCCAACAGGGTGTCCAGTTGCAGGGAGGTGGAAGCAATGCGGACTTTTTCATCTATTTCTGTTTGTGGTGCTTTGGCTAGTCGCAGAGCGAACGACAAATTCTCTTTCACTGTCATATGTGGATAAAGCGCATAGGACTGGAATACCATGGCTAGATCCCGTTTGGCCGGTGCCAGTTCGCTAATTTCCTGACCATCAAGATTGATCTCCCCGCTGCTACTGGTTTCAAGACCTGCGATGGTGCGCAATAGGGTAGATTTACCACAGCCAGATGGGCCAACAAAGACGATAAATTCACCTTCCTCAATGGACAGGTTGATGCCGCGCAGAGCATGGTAGTTATCATAATGTTTTTGTAATTGATTAATTGTTAAATAACTCATGGCTTAAATTCCTATTATTTGACGGCACCAAATGTCAGGCCTTGGACCAACTGTTTCTGACAGAACCAGCCGAAGATGATGATGGGGGCACAGGCTAGGGTGGAGGCGGCTGATAGCTTGGCCCAGAATAAGCCCTCAGGACTTGAATAAGAGGCAATCATGGCGGTTAGTGGTGCCGCATTGGTGGCCGTCAGGTTGATGGACCAAAACGCTTCGTTCCAACACAAAATGATGGATAGCAACCCCGTTGAGATGATGCCGCCAACGGACAAAGGCATCACCACCTTGGTAACTTCCGTCCAGGGCGTCGCCCCGTCCATTCGTGCGGCTTCGAGAATTTCTTTAGGCAAATCCTTGAAGTAGGAAAACAGCATCCAGACGATGATGGGCAGATTCATCAGAGTAAAGATGATGATCAGTCCAGTTCGTGTATCGAGCAGTCCATAATCTCGACCTAAAAGATAAATTGGCACCAATACCCCAACCGATGGCAGCATTTTGGTGGACAACATCCATAACAGGATATCTTTGGTCCGCTTGCCTGGGAAAAATGCCATAGAGTAAGCGGCTGGAATAGCAATGATCAGAGCAATGATGGTGGCTCCAAAGGAAATCACAACCGAGTTCATGGCATGGTACAGATAATCGCTACGCTCCTGCACAATAGCGAAATTCTCTAGGGTGGGTTTGAAAAACAGCTCTGGAGGAAAGGCAATGGCCTGAGCTTCTGTTTTAAAGGAGGTAAGAAACATCCAAAAGATTGGGAAAAACAGTACTAAGGCGATTATCCAAGCCAAAGAGCCAATCAGGACGGTTTTGAGCTTTTTTTGTTGAGTAAGAGTCATCACAATCACCTCACACCGTTAAGTTTTTGCCGACGGCACGGATTAAGAAGAAGGCCACAATGTTCGCCAAGACCACAGCGATTAAGCCGCCTGCCGAGGCTGTGCCTACGTTAAATTGCAGCAGTGCTTGGTTGTAAATCATGTAAGCCAAGTTGGTGCTGGAGTAGCCTGGACCACCGTTGGTGGAGACATAAATCTGCGCGAACACCGACAATAGAAAGATTGCCTCTATCATGACAACCACGGTAATAGGTCGAGATAAGTGCGGAATGGTCAGATAGCGGAAAATATGCCAGCTAGTGGCACCATCCATTTGCGCGGCTTCTTTTTGTTCGTGATCTTGTGACTGTAGGGCGGTAACAAAGACCAAAATGGCAAAAGGCAGCCATTGCCAACTGACCATGACAATAATCGAAAACAGCGGGTAGGTAGAAAGCCAGTCAATGGGAGTCAGTCCGAGGCTTTGCCATATCCAAGCAAAAATGCCATAGACCGGATTCATCATCATGTTTTTCCAAACCAAGGCATTCACCGTCGGCATAACAAAGAAGGGCGAGATAAGTAGCACTCGCACAATGCCACGGCCAAAAAAAGGTTTGTCAATTAGGGCAGACAGAGCGACCCCAAGCACGACGGTGATAATCAATACGGACCCAACCAGAAGAGTGGTATTGCCTATTGCGGTAAGAAAGGCAGGATCTGTTATGAAGAAATCGTAGTTTAACCAACCAACGAACCGAGTAGGACCTGGATACAAGAGGTTGTAGTGAATGGTTGAGAAGTAGATGGTCATGGACAAGGGCACGATCATCCACAAAAACAGCATGATGACAGACGGAGCCATTAACAAGCGAGTGATAGTACGCTTCATGGGGAATCTCTCTCTTATTATTGTTATAAAGGCCAGTAGTAGGTCAGAAAGTCAGGAACAAAGGAGGGTTATTCCTTTGTTCCTAAACAGCAAGGTTAGTAGTAACCCGATGCTCGCATTTGACGTTCTGCAATTTTCTGGGCATTTTCCAGAGCCTGATCCACAGACATTTTTCCGGCCAGAGCGGCGGAAATCATTTGTCCTGTGATCGTTCCGATTGACTGGAATTCAGGAATAGAAACGAACTGTACACCCTTGTATGGAACAGGTTTTAAAGTACTATCATCTGGGTTGGCAGATTTGATGGCGGTAAATTCCGCTTTTGCAAAGACTGCAGCTTTTTGGAAGTTAGGGTTGGCATAAGTGCTTTCTCTTGTACCAGTAGGAACGGACGCCCAACCATAATGCTTCGCAACCAATTTGATGTAGCCTTTAGAGGTTGCCCAACGGACAAATTTTTGTGCATCGGCTTGATGTTTACTGGTAACAGGGATAGCGAGCGCCCATGACCACAGCCAATTAGAGCCTTTTTTGGTGACTTCATAGGGCGCTTGAGCGAAGGCGACTTTGTCAGCGACTTTACTCTCTGTTGGGTTCGAGACAAAAGAGGCTGCAATGGTTGCATCCACCCAGATACCGCATTTACCTTGTTCGAATAAGGCAAGGTCCTGATTGAAGTTATCCGAAGTGGCCCCTGGTGGTCCGTATTTTCTCAGCATATTGACGTAGAAGGTAACGGCTTTTTTCCATTCAGGTGTGTCAATTTGTGGATGCCATTTCATGTCAAACCAACGTCCACCGAAGGAGTTTACAATGGTGGTCACAAGGGCCACATTGGCTCCCCAGCCAGCTTTACCACGTAGACAGATACCATATATGCCTTTTTTGGGATCGTTTATGGCTTTGGCCACTTTTTCGATATGCGTCCACTTATCTCGATCAGTGATTTTCATGCCTGCTTTTTCAACTAGATCCTTGCGGTACATCACCATGGAGCTTTCCCCGTAGAAAGGCGCTCCGTAGAGTTTGTCCTTATAAGACAGCCCCTGGCGAATGGAAGGAATCAGGTCTTTTACATCATATTTGCCACTGGTATTGATTGGGGATAACCAGCCGCGTTTGGCCCAAATAGGCGTGTTATACATGCCTATGGTCATGATGTCGTACAAGCCACTTTTGTTGGCAATATCTTGGGTAAGGTTTTGACGTAGTTGGGTCTCTGGAAGCGTAACCCATTTGATTTTGATGCCTGGATTGGCTTTTTCAAACTCAGGGGTGAGTTTTTGCATTTGGATCATTTGACCATTATTAACCGTCGCAACGGTTAGAACGGTGTCGGCGAGGGCATCTGTAGCCAGCATAGTTGCTGCACAAGAGGTCGCTATGACAAGCGCGGTTTTCGCGAAGTATTTCATAGTAGGTCTCTCCCTTCTGGAGTCGTTATTATTTTTATCTCGTTAACCTAGGCTTAGTAATGATGGTTACCAAGTTGTTCAAATATATTCCTAGTGCTATTGACTCTCTAATACAGAAAACACCAATGTTGGTACTATTTTGCTTTGTTTTTACTTTTGTCTGGAAAAATGAGTCAAAAAAGTACGTTTAATTTTTTAGGGACTACCACCGTTCTTGAACAATTAAGTGGTTTTAAGATCTATATCAGGGAATCCGTGTTAGCTATTTTCTGTTTTGCGGCAAATGGCTATAATGAGCCCGATTCTATTTAGGGGAACATTGAATGACTGAAATCACCGCCGATTCCATTGAATTTAAACGTCTTAAAATGCAGTGCCGTCGAGGCATGTTAGAGCTGGATGTTCTTCTTGAACCTTTTCTTGATGAAGTGTATTTAACCTTGGACGAGGAAGATCAGCAGCGTTTTACTAAGCTACTTGCTTGTGAAGATCAAGAGCTGTTTCTCTGGTTTATGCAAAGAGAAGTGGCACCAGATCCAGATCATGCCCGTATTGTTAATATTATTTTGACCCGTGTTCAGCCTGAAAACTACAAGGCTTAACCCTTCTAAAATCGGCATAGCACTTTGGCTTTTGTTTGCTGGGTGTTGTGCCCTTCTCCTTCGTGTTTTTTGGTTTCCTCCGTGGTTTTGGTGGGGGCTTTTGATTGTCTTTGTATTTGGCTTCTTAGGTCTAATAGTTTACCGCCGAGCACGCGGCCCTATTTACGTTGGGATTGATGAATTTGGTGCTTTCTGGCAGGAAGAGCAGCGTATAGAACGCTTAACTTTTGTGCGAGTGAATGGGGTTCAGCTGATTGCAACACTTGCGTCCCAAGAAACTAAGCTAAGGCGATTCTTTTGGCCAAGTTATCGTGTGATTTATCGAGACAGTGTTCCTTATGAAGCCTATCGTTTTCTGCGCTCCTATGGTGCGCAGCAAATGCTGCGCCAGCATACCAAGAAAGCGCAGGATCAGCCGACAGAGCAAACGTCCACTGATTAGTGAACGTTTGCTTGATTTTTTGGGTGTGAAGAGGTGGCTTCTTAAGGCGTCTTATTGGGGGAAAGGATGGTTGGTTTGCTGTTTTCCAGTTTGTTAGGATAATCCAGCGTGAAGTGCAAGCCTCGACTTTCTTTTCGCAACATGGCGGATTGAATAATTAGATCCGCCACCACAGCCAAATTACGTAACTCTAATAAGCCGCTAGAGACCTTGTAGTTTTTATAAAACTCTTGGATCTCTGATTTTAGCAAATCCACACGATGTTTAGCGCGCAGTAAGCGTTTATTGGTTCTGACAATGCCCACATAATCCCACATAAAGCGACGTAACTCTTGCCAGTTATGGGTGATGACGACATCTTCGTCTGAATTGGTGACCTTTGATTCGTCCCAATCTGGAATGGTTAAGTTTTCGTCTTCGAGTGGGTGGCTAATAATATGTTTAGCCGCTGAACGGGCAAAGACAATACATTCCAATAACGAGTTGCTTGCTAAGCGATTCGCTCCATGGAGGCCGGTATAAGCGGTTTCGCCAATGGCGTAAAGATGACTAACATCGGTTGCGCCATTTTGATCAACGACCACGCCGCCACAGGTATAATGTGCTGCCGGCACCACGGGAATCGGGGCTTTGGTCATGTCATGACCATATTCTAAGCAGCGTTGATAAATGGTGGGGAAGTGCTCTTTGATAAAGCTTTCGTCTTTGTGAGAAATATCCAGTAACACATGATCAATCCCCAGACGTTTCATCTCATGATCGATTGCTCTAGCAACGATGTCTCTGGGGGCTAATTCAGCACGCTCATCAAATGACGGCATAAAGCGCGACCCATCAGGCAGCAATAACCGGCCACCTTCACCACGAACAGCCTCTGAAATCAGAAAGGTTTTGGCTTTGGCGTCGTACAGGCAAGTAGGGTGAAACTGATTGAATTCCATATTACCAACACGGCACCCCGCGCGCCATGCCATCGCGATCCCATCGCCAGAGGCGGTATCTGGGTTGCTGGTATAAAGATAGACTTTACTACTGCCGCCACAGGCGAGAGAAACGTATTTACCATGGAATACTTCGATGACATCGTCGTCTAGGTTCAGTGCGTAAACGCCGATGGCACGGCTCTCTCCTGCTAACCCCAATTTTTTAGTGGTGATAACATCAATCGCGACACGGTCAGGGAAAAATTCGATGTTGGGATGGTTCGTCGCATTTTTGATCAGCGTTTGCGAAATGGCTAAACCTGTTGCATCGGCACTGTGAATAATACGTCGATGGCTGTGTCCACCTTCTCTTGTTAGGTGGTATTCTTCATTATTGCCATAGCGGGTAAAAGGCACACCTTGGTCAATCAACCAAGCGATGCTTTCTTTGGAATGTTCAACGGTAAAGCGAATGGCGTCTGGGTCGCCCAATTCCGCGCCAGCGTCAATGGTATCGGCAATATGGGACTCTATGGTGTCTTTTTCGGATAATACGGCAGCCACACCGCCCTGTGCGTAAAGTGTTGACCCTTCGCGAATATCGGCTTTGGTCAAAATGGCGACTTTATGAGTGTTAGCCAGTTCAAGTGCCAAGGTTAATCCTGCAGCACCTGCACCGACGATAACGATATCGTGTTTAAAGTGTCGACTCATTGTAGGCTTCTACTAAAATAGTGTCTGAAGTTTTAATGTTACTATTGTTAAACATAAATAGTGAATACTTTCTAAGAATGCGCTTTATTCTCCAAAAATATACACATTTTAAAAATGCTTGGGGCGAGTCTAATTTTTATGGGAACTCATAACATGTTGCGTTGTCTCTTATGTGTATACAGGCACAGATGTGAAGTATTAATTAGGGGTGCCTATGCTGAGTGAAACGTCCTCTGATCAGGCGTTGGTGGAAAAAGTGCAGCAAGGTGATAAACGCGCCTTCGATTTATTAGTCGCTAAATATCAATACAAGGTAATAGGGCTGATTGGTCGTTATGTACAAGATAAAAATGACGTGTTAGATATTGCCCAAGAGAGTTTTGTGAAAGCCTATAGAGCGATCGATTCGTTCCGTGGCGAAAGTGCTTTTTATACATGGCTTTATCGAATTGCGGTGAATACGGCCAAGAATTATTTAGTTAATCGGACGCGCCGTCCACCAAACTATGATATGGAACTCGATGATGACGAGACTGAGCATCATCATGATGCATTATTGGATACGGATACTCCCGAGGCCGTGCTCAATCGCGATCGATTAGAAAGGGTTATTAGAGAAACATTAAAGACCTTGCCTGAAGAACTGAGAAGCGCGTTAACCCTAAGGGAGTTTGATGGACTAAGCTACGAAGACATAGCACAAATAATGGAATGTCCTGTTGGAACGGTGCGGTCCAGAATATTTCGTGCTCGCGAGGTGCTAGAAAAACACATACGTCCATTTTTAAATGGAGGAGACACTTTATGACGACATCAAAAGAGACTGATCCTGTGATGTTAGACAGTCTTTCGGCTATGTTTGATGATGAAGCCAGTGAGCAGGATTTAAAACGCCTTCTTGAGGCGGATGAAAGCCTTGATAAACCAATGCAAGCGTTTCATTTGATTCAGCAATCTTTGCATCAAGAATTGGCGATTAGTGCGGATGTCAGTGTTAACTTAGTCAGTCGAGTAAGGGCGCAAATAGAACAGGAAGATCAGCAAGCAACGCTGGATTATAACGTGCAAACCTCTACTGTTACCTCGATTGAGCAGGGGAGTTTGGTATCGCAACAGACCCTTGTGAAGGGGGCATCGTCTGACGCCATCGAAGATGAAAGCACATCAAAGATAAAAAGCGTTTGGTCCTTATGGTCTTCCTTGGCGACAGCGGCCAGTGTGGCGGTTGTGGTGGTGTTTACTGGCAATTATTTCATGGCACCCGATAATATTCCTACGCAGGTGGCAACCGTAGAGACTCCGCAAACCAATGTGACGCTGCCAGTGACGACCTTGTCTGAGCTAAATAAGCAGCCTCTTGATGCAGATAATCAGCGCTTGCAGAGTTATCTACGTCAACATGCAGAACAAGCCACGATCAGTGCGGGTCAAGGTATCATTCCTATGGCGCGTCTTGTTAGCTATCCAACGGAAGAGTAAACATGAAGCAATTACGGATGTGGCGTGTTTATCTACTGTTAGTGTGTTTTGTACCCGTTTTTGCTCAGGCAGAAGTGACTCAGCCTGATGCTGCTCAGTTGTTTATTGACATGTCTAAGTCGTTCTCAGAACTCAGTTATGATGGCATTTTTGTGCATTCTGAAGAGAATCAAATGAACAGTATGCGGGTGAAACACGAACGTAAAGAAGGTAAAGAATACGAAAGTCTTGTCGATCTTGATGGTCAGAAGATCAAAGTTCTGCGCATCGGTGATACAGTAATTTGTGTTTACCCCAATGAGTCGTACTCTAATAAGTTAACCCTTGGGAAGGCACCGTTTGATCGTTTTAAGCAGTTGGATGTTGATCGGTTAAAACAGGGTTATCGATTAGAACTGAGCGATAAAATGGGGCGGATTGCCGGTCGAGATGCGCGTGTGTTGAAATTGGTACCCAAAGATGACTATCGATATGGTCATGAGCTTTGGCTGGATAATAAAAATCATTTTCTTCTGAAACATGATATTACGGATGCTAGTGGAAAATTATTAGACCGGATACAGTTCACCGCAGTGAACTTTCATCCAAACTTGAAAAGGTCTGATTTTATCCCTAAAAAAGGAGAATACTCGGAAAAGTTGACAGAACCCATGTATCGCGCCGTGAAAAGTCAGTGGACATTTGATTGGTTGCCTCCTGGCTTTGCTCTGGTTTGGCCTAATGCTAGGGCCATTCATCAGGGCTCTACGATGCTTCTCTTGTCCGATGGAATGGCGAGCATTTCGGTGTTTGTGGATGCTGTGAATAAGCCCAAGAAAGCAACGATGATGAGTATGGGGGCGACTATGGCAGGAGAAAAAACAATCAAAGTAGGCAATCAGCTTTATTTGGTGACGATGGTTGGTGAAGTGCCAAGTATAACCATAGAGAAACTCATGTCCGTTTTTAGACCAAAGACAAAAGATAAACCAAAGGTAAAAGAATGATAGAAGAAACGGGAACCGTACTGTCCGTTGAAGAGGGTTATGCGGAGGTGGAGACCATTCGTACTAGCAGCTGTACCTCTTGTCGAGCGCGTCACGGTTGTGGACACCACGCGATTGCGCAGGTGTCTGCCAGTAATCGTATGCGTATGCGTGCGACTGCCCCATTTGAAGTTGAGGTGGGGCAACGCGTTGTGGTTGGTATTCCTGAAGATACCTTGTTGCAAGCGTCTTTTTGGATGTACTTAATGCCTTTGTTGGGATTAGTGGGTGGCGCCATGATTCCCTCTTTATGGCAGGCAAGCAATGATGTATCGGTAATTTGTTCTATCATGGGGTTTGTTTTTGGGTTATTGCTAGCAAAGAGAAAATCGCTCTCTGAAATAAATAACCCTAATTTTTACCCGACCGTTTTACGGATAGAAAGACCCTTACAGGACGAACATATTCCATTAATTTTTACGCCTTAAGTGTAGAACCTTCTTCACCTGGCACTGTAATCAACTTGATATGTCTTAAGGAGACCAATCAATGAACAGATTGCTTAAACAAACGAGCATCGGTGTCGTCATGTTTATGATGATGTTTTCCATGTTCGCCAAAGCTGCTGAGCTGCCTGATTTTACGAAACTAGTGGAAAAGGCGGCTCCGGCTGTCGTTAACATCAGTACTGAACAGATGATATCGACAAACGTTGCGTCGCAAGATGGGCCGCAGCTTGATCCAAATAATCAAGCACTGAACGAGTTTTTCCATCGTTTTTTTGGCCAGCAACCTTTCCCCGGTCAACCTGGTGATCCACAGGCTCCTAGACAAGAAGAGCGTAGCTCTCTAGGGTCAGGGTTCATTATTTCGCCTGATGGCTATATTTTAACTAACGATCATGTTGTGAAAGGCGCCGATGTAATTCATGTGACCTTGAGTGATCGTCGTGAGTATAAAGCCAAATTGATTGGTGTCGATGCGCGTACTGATTTGGCCCTGTTGAAAATTAATGCGAAAGATTTGCCAACTGTTAAAATGGGCAATTCTGATACTTTAAAAGCAGGTCAATGGGTACTGGCGATTGGTTCACCATTTGGTTTTGATCACACTGTTACCGCTGGTATTGTGAGTGCGACAGGCCGTAATCTCCCCGATGATAATTATGTCCCCTTTATCCAAACCGATGTGGCCATTAACCCAGGTAACTCAGGTGGTCCACTGTTCAACTTAGATGGACAAGTTGTGGGGATTAACTCACAAATTTATACCCGTTCTGGTGGTTTCATGGGGATGTCCTTTGCGATCCCATCTAATGTGGCCATGTCTGTTGTTAAACAATTAAAAGAGCACGGTAAAGTGTCTCGTGCTTGGTTGGGTGTATTGATTCAAGATGTGAATTCGGATTTAGCACAATCCTTTGGTTTGGATCGTCCACATGGTGCGTTGATTAGTCGTGTTATGCCAAAATCGCCTGCTGAAAAAGCAGGGCTACAATCCGGCGATATTATTTTGTCCTTCAACGGCAAAGAAATTAATCACTCCAGTGCACTGCCTTACATGGTTGGTCAGCTAAAAGCGGGTGAAAAAGTGACGATGGAGATTTTCCGTGATGGAAAAAATAAAACCATTTCTTTAACGCTTGAGTCACGTCCTGCCGATAAGCACAAAACAGCAGAGTCTGTTGCTGAACAAAACCGTTTAGGCATGGTGGTTGGTAATCTATCTACAGATCTAGAGAAAAAGCTTGATATCAAGCAAGGTGTAGTTGTCGAACAAGTGATCGGCGGTGCTGCTTCTCGTAATGGGTTAGAGCAAGGTGATGTGATCACTATGTTAGATGGTAAACAGATTAAAGATGCTCAAAGCTTCTCTGACATTGTGAAGAATATACCAGATAATCGTCCGGTTCCAATGCGTGTGATTCGCCAAGGTTATCCAATGTTTATTCCATTTAAAATTGGCAAATAAAGGCTTGGCTAATCGTTAATTAGGTTCTTATTTAAGCGAATAGCTTTCACAGAAAAGCCCTCATATTGATTCAATATGAGGGTTTTTTTTAGGCTCAAAAATGGTGTGTTGTACACTGGGGCACTTTTTGATGTCAGCACCAATAGAGAGGATTTGCCCCTTGTAACGAGAGGTGATAAGCCGTATCTGTGTTATTTTGCTTAAAAAATGAACTAAAATAGTGCGTTTTTTTGATTTTAACGTCTATTTGAGTGCATTTTTTCTTGCTACTTGCCTTTCCTATTTGGTTCAATACCGTCCCTTGAACTGGCAATAAACGCCTCGCCAGCAATTTTATCCATTTCTAGGAGTTTTGTTTTGCTTGTACAAATAACTGATTTACTGTGGAGCTATGTTCTGATCGCATTGCTCATTGCTGTTGGCCTTGGTTTTACTCTGTCGTCCCGATTTGTTCAATTCCGCTTTTTTGGCCGCATGTTTTCTGTCTTATTCAGTAAAAAAGAAGCAGCTAAGAATGGTCAGCTGACGTCTTTTCAAGCTCTCGTTCTGTCTGTTGCTGGGCGAGTAGGTGGCGGTAATATAGCGGGTGTGGCGGTCGCTATTACCATCGGAGGTCCAGGAGCAATTTTCTGGATGTGGCTGGTGGGGTTAATGGGAATGGCTACCAGCTTTTTTGAATGTACCCTAGCACAAGCTTATAAAACGGCAGAACCTGACGGCTCTTTCCGTGGTGGTCCAGCGCAATACATTTCTCGCGGTATTGGGGCGAACTGGCGTCCATTGTCCATTGTGTACTCTATCTTGTTATTGATTACATTTGGTGTGGCCTTTACTGGTGTTCAATCCTATGCCGTTGCTACGTCGTTACAAGATGCCTTTCATATTCCTCTAAAGGTGAGTGGATTGGCTTTAGCCGTTGTGATTGCTTTGATTATCTTTGGTGGGGTAAAGCGTATTGCGCGTATTGCTGAAATCCTTGTGCCTGTGATGGCCATTGGTTACTTATTGTTGGCATTGATTGTTTTAGTAATGAACGCGACGGCTATTCCCCATGCTCTAGAACTTATCGTGCAAAGCGCGTTTGGTTTAGGCCCAGCTGTCGGCGGTGGTATGGGCGCCGCCATAATGATGGGAATGAAACGTGGCTTGTTTTCTAATGAAGCGGGTTTAGGCAGTGCGCCAAACGTGGCGGCGACGGCTTTTGTTCCTCATCCTGTAAACCAAGGTATTGTACAGTCCTTTTCTGTCTTTATTGATACCATTTTGCTTTGTACTTGTACGGCATTGATTATTCTACTGGGCACCAATTACGATCCTTCTAGCACTAATATTGGGGCTGGCGGTGTCGCGTTAACTCAGGCGTCTTTAGCGACCCATCTTGGCGAGTCAGGCCGTATTTTTGTCAGTATCGCGCTGTTGTTATTTGGCTTTAGTACGATTTTGTATAACTACTATTTGGGTGAAAACAGCTTAGCCTTCTTATTCCGTAGGGGAAAAGGGACATTGGCTGTCATGATCTTCCGTTTAGCGGTTATCTTACTGTGTGGTCTTGGTGCGGTGGCCGACTTAAACTCTGTCTTTGCTTTTTCTGATTTAACCATGGGGCTGCTTGCGGTTGCCAACTTGACGGCATTGATTATGCTATTCAAAAAAGGCTTACGCATTCTGAAACACTATGAGGATCAATTGAAAAAAGGTGTAGAGAGCCCTGTTTTTTCTGCAGCGGATCTCCTGAGTTAAATTTAGATGATAAGGCATGGCCTGTTCAGGCGACTCAGAAAAAGTAAGCTCGAATTGGGCGATTTATCTAACGAATAGCCAGTCCCTATTCGCGAAAATAGGATCTAAAAAAACCGCTCTGAATCATCAGAGCGGTTTTTTTGCTTTTGCGATCAGCGTTTTCCTTAACGAATAGTTTTCACAAATATTTTTGAGTTTCGTTGGTAATTATACAGTGCTTGTTTTTTAGCTGGTAATGTCGTTATTGAGGTTTCACTAAAGCCACGCTCGATAAACCAATGGGCGGTTCGTGTCGTTAAGAGAAACAAGGTGCTCAAGTTTTGTTGCTTTGCAGCCTGTTCAATGCCTTTTAATAGTCGCTCCCCGCGATTTAATCCACGGTAATCGGGCGATACTGCTAGGCAGGCCAGTTCCCCCGCATTTTCTTGCTCAAATGGATAGAGCGCCGCGCAAGCCACAATGGCACCATCTCGTTCGATGACGATAAAACGATCAATTTCATTTTCCAGTAATTCCCGTGAACGGCGAACCAAAACGCCTTTCTCTTCCAATGGGGCAAGTAGAGCCATCATGCCACCCACATCATCAATGTGAGCGGGACGAAGTTGCTCATAACTGTCTTCGTCTATCATGGTGCCTGCTCCTTCACGGGTGAACAGTTCTCTGAGTAAGGCACCGTTTTCGTTGTAAGAGATCATGTGGGCTCTTGGGACATGTTGACGAACGGCGGCGACACAGGCCTCTAAAGCGACTTGAGTGAAGTGTGGTAGGGTATTGTTTTGTAAAATGATTTCAGCATCATGGGCGACTAATTCAGAGTAGAGTGCTCCCTCAAGGTCGAAAACCCCTTCTTCTTCCGAATAGATGATGAGCTTGTCGGCTTTAAGTTGTATCGCTGCTTGTACGGCAACGTCTTCGGCTTTTAGATTAAAGACTTCACCTGTTGGTGAAAAACCAAGGTGAGGCAACAGCACCATGTTATCGTCTTCAAGCAGACGAAAAATGGCGTCGGAGTCAATGCGGCGTACTTCTCCGGAATGGCCATGGTCAATACCGTTTACCACGCCCAGTGGACGTGCGATGACATAATTGCCACTGCACACTTTCAAACGAGCCCCTGCCATAGGCGTATTAGATAAGCCCATGGACAATTGGGCTTCTAACTGCACACGAACGGCGGCTGAGGCTTGGATAATGTCTAACAACTGTTCTTGTGGGGTAATACGATAGCCATCTTCAAAGACGCTAACTGCATTTTTTTGCGCTAAAGCTTTATCAATTTGGGGGCGAGCGCCTTGAACGAGTACGAGGCGAATGCCTAATGAATCCAGCAGCGCTAAATCATGAATGATGCTGGAAAAATGATCACATTCCAATGCTTCTCCTGGAATTAAAATAACGAATGTTTTTCCCCTATGGGCATTAATATAAGGAGAGGAGTGGCGAAACCAGTCCACGTAATTGAGTTCTTCAGACACGGTCTTCCTCGTCTACGTTGTTAAATGGGTCTATCTTAGTTTGCTTATGGTGTTTGTCGATAGGTGGTGTGTTTGCTTTAACCAGTTTGTTATCGACTGTTTGTAGGCAATAGCGATGAATTAATCCTTTTAGAATATGTTGCATGGGTTTTATCTGATCTAGCGCCATAAACTCGTTTGGCTGGTGCGCTTGGTCAATGGAGCCCGGACCCAATATTAAGGTCTCGATGCCAAGTTGATTTAAAAAGGGGCCCTCGGTACAAAAAGCGACACTATCACCTGTTTGTTGAGTCAGTGCTTCACAGGTTTTTAAAATATCTGAGTCTGTAGACGTTAAGAACGAAGGAATGTCTTCAAACAAGCTGTGCATTTCGATTGTAGTGCCCGTTGTTTCTTCGATTTTGGGTAATATCGCTTGAATCTCTTCCATCAAGGATTGGTTACTCATTCCAGGTAAAGCGCGTAGGTCAAAGTCCAGTTCACATTTTCCACAGATACGATTTGCACTGTCGCCGCCATGTATACAGCCAAAGTTCATGGTTGGGTAATCAATGACAAAACTGGCGTCGCGATATTTTTTCTTCAATTGCTGACGAAAGGTCATCAGTTCAGACATGACCAGATGCATGGCATCCATGGCGTTATTACCAAGAGCAGGATTGGATGAATGACCAGACTGTCCTTTAATTTGAATACGTTCCATCATAATGCCTTTGTGGGCATAAATGGGTTTGAGCTGGGTGGGCTCACCGATCACCGCATAACGGGCTTTGATTTTCTGCTGGTTGACTAACGCACGAGCACCGGACATAGAGGATTCTTCATCCGCAGTGGCGAGGATAATTAATGGCTCTTTCAATTGGCGCAAATCCATATCGCGAAGGGTGTCGATGACCACGGCAAAAAAGCCTTTCATATCGCAACTGCCTAACCCATACAGTTTGTTATCCCTTTCTTCTAATGAAAAAGGATCGGATTGCCAGCGGCCTTGGTCATAGGGAACGGTATCAGTATGACCTGACAATACTAAGCCGCCTTCGCCATGACCAATGGTGGCAATTAAGTTGACATTATTGGGCCGGTTTGGAATTGCCATGACCTCACAAGAGAATCCCAAAGAAGAAAGCCAGCTTTCTAGCAGCTCAATAACTTTTTTATTTGACTGATCCCAGCTGGCTTGACTAGAACTGATAGAGGGCGATGCAATCAGTTGAGACATCATGGTGATGAGTGGCGGTGGAGTGTTCACAAACTATCCTCGATCAAAGTGATAACGCTAATATTACTACTGTAGGCTGGGCATCTGATACACTTAGACAAAAATTAAGTTGTCTCTGATGTGATGGGGCGTCAGAAGTAGATGAGGTTAAGAAAATATGGCTACCGAGCTAGAACTTAAGCTAATGGTTCAGTCCGAGTATCTCCAGTCTGCGAGTGAGTTTCTTGATGAGATTTGCAAACACGCTAGTGAGACAAGCTCTCGTCAACCTACACTCTCTTTGATGAATGGCTATTTTGATACGACCGAGGAGACCCTAATGGAAGCGGGGGTGGCATTGCGTATTCGGTCAGTGAATCAAGAATATATTCAGACATTGAAAACCCGAGGCAGTAGCCGAATTGGCATGCACGCCCGTGGCGAATGGGAATGGCGTGTTCCTAATGGGCAGTTAGATTTATCTTTGCTAAAAGCCGTTCCTTTACCAGAGTCGTTAGTGGACTTATCTTGGGGAAAAGATCTAATTGAGGTCTATCGAACGGATTTTGAGCGCCAAGTCTGGTTGATAGAAGAGCAAGGCACGCAAATGGAAGTGGTGTGCGATCAAGGGGTTGTCACCTCCCCCTTTGGTGAAGCACCTATCTGCGAATTAGAGCTTGAATTAAAGTCAGGTGATGATAATGGCTTATACGAATTCGCTAATAAGTTAGCCCAACAGGTTCCTGTGCAAGTGAGTACAGTGTCAAAAGCACAGAAAGGGGTTCGTCTTAAGCATGGACAGATTCAATTTCCCGATAAGCCAAACAGTACAATGACGGAATTGGATTTAGCCGTATATTGGTACGAATGCTGGTTAGTTTATTGGGAAGCCATGTTTTATATGAAAGATGACATATTGATTCAGCCCATTCGTCATTCGTTGGTTCAACTGGCTTATTATCTGTCGTCAGAATTGAAGCAAGAGGTGCTGCAATTAGAGAAAGTATTATTGGCAGCGTCCTCGGAATATGAGGAGGATCTGCTCCCTCATTTTGGAGGTATGAAGCAAACTGGCATTGTCATGTTAAAAGTAGGTCAATGGCTCAATCAGGTATCGGTCCATTAGATTGCTATGCAGCTGATCCAGCAGAGTGCTTGCTAATTCTTTTATCCATAATAAAAAATAGATACTTTTACATGACGTACTCCCGTAGACATTGTGTAAAGGCTTAAACCATAAAGAAGGAATCTCCTTTGACCCCGCTTGTGAAGAACACTGCTTACCCTGTTTATTGTGAACAACATCCTAATCGATCGACGCTTTACGAGGCGATTCAAGAATCTAGAGAGCGTCGCGGGTTGACTCTTCTTAATCAAGAGCAAATCGATCGTTTAGAACCGCTATGGTTGTTAAGTGACTATCTGCATCAGCAATGGGTGCGCTTTCCTCATTGGTTAGACGATCACTTATGCGAGACAATGTACCTGCCGCAACCATCCTATGAAGCCATGATGGCGGGAGAGGACTACTTTGCTCGCGATGCCGACATGGTTAAAGAGGCGTTGCCGCAAGAACAAGAGTCAGCGGGGCTGGATGAGCCGGGGTTAATGAAGCGCCTGCGCCTTTATCGACAGTGGTGGATGACGCGTTTGATCGCGCTGGATCTTCAGCAGCAGATTTCTCTAAAGGACTTAACCAGTAAGCTAAGTGCTCTAGCCGATGCCACGGTCAAGACCAGCTTAGCATGGAGTGTTGGCTATTATCAGGCACTTTATGGTCACGCGTTGGATCATACAGGCAAAGTACAATCTATGATTGTCATTGGCATGGGCAAACTCGGAGGTAATGAACTTAATTTATCGTCGGACATTGATTTGATCTTTGCCTTTCGTGAGCACGGCGAGACTCAAGGAGGGAAAAAGAGCCTCTCCCATCAGGAATACTTCACGAAACTTGGGCAAAAGTTAATTCAACACTTAGATCAGGTCACTGCTGATGGTTTTGTCTTTCGTGTCGATATGCGCTTGAGACCATTTGGTCAGTCGGGGGCGTTGGTGCTAAATATGGACTCCTTGGAGCAATATTACCAAGATCAAGGGCGTGATTGGGAACGCTATGCCATGATCAAAGCGCGAGTCATGGCTGGCGACCAGCAAGATATTGCCGAGTTCGAAGCCTTACGCAAACCGTTTGTGTATCGAAAGTATCTCGATTTTGGGGCGATTGGTGCCTTGCGTGATTTAAAGCAAATGATTGCCAAAGAAGTGCGCCGCAAAGGGATTGAGCATAATATCAAGCTGGGAGAAGGCGGCATTCGAGAAGTTGAGTTTATTGCTCAAGCCTTGCAAATCCTCCATGGTGGACGAGATCATGGATTGCAAAAGCCTGCTTTATTGTCTGTTCTGCCTTATCTGGAAAAATATCGTTATCTTTCCTCAACCGATGTTGCCACGCTCACACAAGCCTATCTTTTATTGCGTCGTACCGAACATGCATTGCAAGCGTATCGGGATGAGCAGACACAGCTTATACCTGAGGATGAGATGGGACGGACTCGCCTAGCGATTATGGTGGGTTTTGATTCTTGGCAAGCATTAAACGATGAACTGTGGCGCCTGCGCCATCTCGTCAATGGAATTTTCTCTGAACTGATTGACGATGGCGAAGAAAGCAGTGAAGAGGTGAAACAGCAAGAAAACTGGCGTTTGTTGCTGAAAAATGCCAAGGATCAAGAAGCCATTGCTGATGCGATTGCTGATATACAGTGGCAGGATAGAGAAGCGGCCGTGAATCGGTTAAGTGTGTTTTTAAGCTCAAAAGGCGTGGTCTTTATGCAGCCCATTGGGCAGGAGCGTCTATCGGTTTTTTTAGCCGCCTTTGTATCGGCATTAGCAGAAGAAAGCGCTCTTGATATCATTTTAGAACGGATTATCCCCATTCTGGATGCGGTATTGCGCCGTACCGCCTATTTGGTCCTATTGTGTGAAAATCCCACGGCCATTACCCATTTAATGCGTTTATGTCGTGAAAGTGCTTGGTTTAGTGAAGTGATTTCCAGCTCCCCAGCGTTACTGGATGAACTACTAGACGCAAATACCTTATTCTCGCCTCCTAGCAAATCCATGTTAAAAGAAGAGTTACAGCAAATTCTGCTGCGGCTTCCAGAAGACGATGAAGAAGCACAAATGGATGCTTTAAGACGATTCAAACGATCCATTACTTTACGGATTGCGGCCTGTGATATCACAGAAATCTTGCCTGTTATGAAAGTGAGTGATCACTTAACTTGGTTGGCAGAAGTCCTGTTAGAGCAAGTATTGCAGCAATCCTGGTGGCATTTGACCCACAAGCATGGTTTTCCTGTTCAGGATGGGGATCCGGTCAGCTCACCACAATTGGCGATTATTGGTTATGGGAAGTCTGGTGGTTTGGAGCTAGGTTATGATTCCGATTTAGATCTAGTGTTTGTTCACGATGCCCAAGCCAATGGTTACACAAATGGCGACAGAAGTGTCGATCATTTGACCTTTTACACACGGCTTTGTCAGCGTGTTATTCACATGCTGACCAGCTTTACCGCAGCAGGCCGATTGTATGAAGTGGATATGCGCTTACGTCCGTCAGGTAATTCGGGATTATTAGTCAGTAGCCTGGAAGCTTTTAAAGACTATCAGCAAAAAGAGGCATGGGTGTGGGAACATCAAGCACTAACCCGTGCCAGAGCATTAGCGGGTGATCAGGGTTTGATGGCTAAGTTCGAAGCTTGTCGTAAGTTAATTATTGGCTGTGAACGAGATCGCGTTGAGCTCAAACAAGAAGTCATCAAGATGCGTGAAAAAATGCGTGCTCACCTGGATTCCGGTGGGAAAGAGAAGGGCTTTGATTTGAAACAAGGCGCCGGTGGGATTATAGATATTGAGTTTATGGTGCAATATCTCGTGCTGGCTTGGTCCTATCAATACCCAGAATTAATGCGTTATTCGGATAACGTTCGCCAACTAGAAGCGGCGGCCAATGTCGGTTTGATCGCCAATGAAACGGCCCTAGAAATGACGCAGACGTATACTTTGTACCGTGCTTTGAACCATCGTTTGAATCTTCAAAAGCAAGGGCGGGTTGTACAAAGGGATACCTTGGAGAGCAATCAGGCGTTAGTGAATCGTCATTGGGATGAATTCGTGAACAAGGCGAGCTTATAGAGCCGTTGGTTTATAGTGTCACTCAGTGAAGATTTTCTTTTTATTATCAGTCGAGTAGACAAGCAAAGCGCTTAGTTAAAATAAATTGATCGTAAAATGAACAGTTTTCGACTATAATGGTCATATAAGAAACGGAAAGTATTTTTTTAATGACGTTTGGGAGGTTGTTATGGATGGTATCAGTGGCGCAAGTGCCACCGCATCGTATGCCAGAGAAGCCTACACTGCGAAGCTATCTCAGGATGCTCAAGTGCAACAGGGTCAACGGGCGCTTGAACTGTTAGCGAGCACTGACAGTAACCCAAAGGCCAATCCTACGCCAGCCGCTAGCAGCGGCAGCCATATGACAACAGATAATCTTGGGCAGAATATTAATATTAATGTCTAAAATAGGTTAGGCTCTAGGTTACAAAAATTTCGAAGTAATTAACAAAAACTCAATGCCAAAAAAGCCAGCTTAATTAGCTGGCTTTTTTGTTTTTGTGTCCTGTCCTGAAATTGTTTTATCTCAACAGAGACAAATGAATGACGATTAAGCGGTTGGCGTCTCTTCGATAGAGGGCAAAGGCTGATCATCTATGGCAGCTTCAAAGGCTTTTAGACGTTTGTAAATAGAGAGCAATTCAACAATCGTTGTCCAAGAGCCGACTAAGAACTGAAATGAACTTTCTACTTGGTTAAAGGCATTGCTAATACGCTGGAAGATACCAAGAGTAATTGTGCCAGCAATAATGGTAGGACCTAAAGCAATAAGAGGCACTAGGACTCCTGCCTGTAAATAACCATATCGGACGATGTTGAAATACAAGTAGTTTGCATAGAGGCGGAAATAGTTTTTTCGCACATTGGCGAAGAGTTCTGTCAAAGTAACAGGCTGAGCTCTTTCTTCATAGTCTTCTCCATATACCAGCTCCTTACGATAAGCCGCCTCCACTCGCTGATTTTTAAACTCAAGGCCTGGTAAACGAATACCTGCGATGGCTAATAAGGCGGTTCCTATGATCGACCATAATATCGCAACAAAGATAAGGGATTGTGGCACAGCGCCAATAAGAGGTAGCTCTTTAACATGGGCAGATAACATCCATAACACGGGTAAAAAGGCTAACAACGTCATAATAGAATTTAAAAAGCTCACCCCTAGACTCTCCATAATACTGGCAAAACGCATGGTATCTTCTTGAATACGTTGTGATGCCCCTTCTATATGGCGAACTTGTTGCCATTTAGATGTGTAGTATTGTGTCATGGCTGTACGCCAACGAAAGACATAGTGACTAACAAAAAAGTTATTGAGTACAGCGACAGTAATGCCAACCAAAGCAATGGTAATAAAGGTTGAAAGTTGAGAATAGAACTGCGTTGCAGTGATGTTGTCTGGGGCACTTAAGGCTTTTTGAATCAGATCATAAAAGCTTCCGTACCATTGGTTGATCATCACGCTGATCTGCACTTGGAACCAAGTAATAAAGACAATTAACCCCGAGCCTATCACTGACCATTTAGCCCATTTTTGTCCACCAAACGCCATCCATCCACCAATAAAAATAGCGTAGCAAACGGTCATATATTGATACAACCAAACATCTAACGCGTCTTGCTGTTGACTAGCGAAAGCGGCTTGTGCGGCGGCGTTTGCGCCTTTGGCTAAGGCATCAGGAAAGTGCATGCCAAATAACGAGCCTAAGCTTAATAGGTGACCTAGGTCTTGAATTTTTGCATACCAGCTAATGACACAAACAAGGGCCCATAGGACGAAACTTAGAAAAAATAATTTGGGTTTGGGAAAGAAGGATAAAAACACTATTTGGTTTCTCTATAAAGTTCACTTACAGATAAGTCGTTGATCTACTAAACTAGCCCAACGACGCTTTCTAAGAGAGTAAACTAGTCGCACTGTAAGAACAATCTTCGTCATGAAGAGAGGTTGGAATAAACATGAAAGTCGGTTCAGTAGCGATGGAAAAAGTAGAAGACAACATGCCTCCTGTCACTGTGTATTTAGTCGAGGCGTTTTCCTACCTTGAAAAGGGTGGAAATACGGCGGGGGTGATGTTGAACGCAGACAATTTGTCTAGAGAGGATCGTCTCAGCATAGCGAAACAAGTCGGCGTCTCGGAAACAGCGTTTGTTTCTCAAAGTGAAAAAGCGAATTTTGCGGTGGCGTTTTTTACGCCAACGGAAGAAGTGGATTTTTGTGGGCACGCTACCGTGGCGACTTTTTGGCTGTTAAAACATCTAGGTATTGTCTCTGAGGGACGTTATATGCAAGAGACAAAGGCGGGTGTGTTAGCGGTTGAAGTAGATTCCACAGGGTTGGTTACCATGGAGCAGGTTCCACCAACTTGGATGAAAGTCTATTCTGCTGACGTTATCGCACCGCTGTTCGGTTTGTCAGAGAGGGCGCTTTCTTCGCTAGCTTTACCGATTCAAGCCTTATCGACTGGATTACCGGACATTATCGTGCCCGTACCAACAGGTGAATTAGACAAGGTGGTTATGGATGAAAAAGCGGTAGTGGACTTTTCTCGACAGGAAAAAGTGATCGGCTTTCATCTTTTTGAATTAAATCCAGAAGAAGATGGGGTGACGGCTTATTGTCGTAATTTTGCGCCTGCGGTTGGGATAGCCGAAGAGTCTGCTACAGGCAGTGCGACAGGGGCGTTAGCCTGCTATTTGTATAAACAGTTAGGTTGGACACGTATGAGCTTTGAGCAAGGACGAGCAATTGGGAAAACATCGCGCCTCTGGGCTGAATTAAGTCTTAGGGAAGGCGACATCGCGCAAGTACATGTGTCTGGTATGGCTTATCTGAAAGGCGAGTATACAGTCAATATTGGCTAAAGGTTTTTTAAATAAAAAAATCGGGCCTTAGCCCGATTTTAGAGAGCGATAACCTTAGAACCAGTAAGCTATTTATTGGCTTCGAGTACTTTCGCCACTGCCCGTTCAAGACGTGCCAAACCTTCTTTGATGTCTTCTTCGGGAATAATCAAAGAAGGGGCAAAACGGATCACGTTGGGGCCTGCTACCAGTACAAATAAACCTTCTTCTGCCGCAGCGGTTAAAAAGGCTTTAGCGTTCCCCGCAAATTGCTCGACAACTTCCGCTCCCATTAACAAGCCCATACCACGAATGTCTTTGAAGACATGGTACTTTTCATTGATGGCGTTAAGGCCTTCAACAAATAAGTCGTGGCGTTTTTTAACCCCTTCAAGCACCTCTGGGGTGGTGATAATATCAATGACTGCTTCGGCAATGGCGCAAGCCATTGGGTTGCCGCCATAGGTACTACCATGGGTACCAAAGACAAAACTTTGTGCGACATGGTCTTTTGCAATCATTGCTGCAACTGGGAAGCCGTTACCTAACGCTTTTGCAGAGGTTAGGATGTCTGGCGTGACACCAAGCTGCTCGTAAGCGAAGAAAGTACCTGAACGACCTACACCAGATTGTACTTCATCGTATACTAGTAGCGCTTTATGTTGATCACACAACTCGCGTACTTGTTTGGCAAAGGTTTTGTCGGCAGGAATGATCCCTCCTTCCCCTTGAATAGGCTCCATGACAACGGCACAGGTCTTGTCGGAAATCAGCGATTTGAGTTCTTCAATATCGTTGAAATGACAGTGAGTGATGCCCTTTGGTGTTGGTTCAAAGCCTTCTTTGTACTTAGGTTGACCACCGACAGAGACGGTAAACAAGGTACGTCCATGGAAAGATTGGTAGAAAGAGATAATTTCGTTCTTTTCTGGACCAAAATGATCAAACGCGTAACGACGAGCCAATTTAAACGCTGCTTCGTTGGCTTCTGCCCCAGAGTTGCAGAAGAATACTCGATCAGCAAAGGTTTTCTCGGTTAGCTTTTTCGCTAATCGCAATGCTGGCTCATTAGTCATGATATTGGCTAAATGCCAAAGTTGCCCTGCTTGTTCGCGCATGACGTTGACCAATGTTGGGTGAGAATGACCCAATGCAGTAACGGCAATACCGCCTGCAAAATCGATATATTCTTTGCCTTCTTGATCCCATACGCGAGAGCCTTCGCCGCGCACTGGAATAATCGCAGAAGGGGCGTAGTTAGGAAACATTACTTCGTCAAATGTTGCTCTCGTTACTTGTTCTGTCACTTTTATATACCTCGTTAAGATGGGCGACTGTTAGGCCAGTCGCCCTTTGGTTTATATCAGATTTCTCAGCTCACGAATAGCAACAGTGATCATTGCAAGCGTTAAATCCGACTCGGATTTGATTTCTCCGAAGGTCGTTCTGTAATGCTGAATGTTATCGCTGTTCTGTTCGCGCCAATGGGCCAATCTTTCTTCCTGTTCCTTGATATCAGGGCTGGATTGAATGACTTCTTGAGTGAGGGTTCTTAAGCTATTATCAACTTCATCCCCTAGGCCTGCTTTTGCACGACGTTGCCACATGTCGCTTGCGACCAGCTCGCTAACACTATGACGTAACCAATGTAGTTCGAGGTCCATTTCTAGGGCGAAGTAGGTTTGCGCTACATCCAATACTTCCTTATCAGTGTTAGCGGCAACACGAATAATGTCCAATCCATAGAACAGGTAGTGCAACGAGGATATTTGATGGGCAATGTCCTCAGGAATCTCTTGTTCTACCAGTTCCAATGTGATGTCCGTTAGGTGTTGTTGGCTAGGCTCGGTCAAAATGGCTTGCATATTGGCACGAATGATTTCCACACCCGGCTTGTAAGTGTCTTTCAGTTTTTGAATAGACAAGCTTTCTCGAGTATTGCGCAGTAACCATAGCGTTGCGTGTTCAAGCAAATTTTGAATACGAATCAATAGTTTATTTAAGAGGCTATTGTCAACTTTGAAATCAAGGTTGTTGATGGCATTCCAAAGTGCTGGAATGCCAAAAATATCCTCTGCAGCCATGTAGGCACGTACTAAATTCAAGGCTGATGCACTGGTTTCTTCTTGCACGTAAGTGCTGAAGGTTGGGCCCATGCGGTTGCCTATATTATTGGTAACATGACCTGCAATGATCTCTTGTAGCAAAGGGTGAGATGCCATTTGACTGTCAAAGCGTTTGCCCAATTGAGGAGGGAAGTATTGGTGGATTTGCGTGAGCAAGTCTGGGTCTTCGCCAATACCATCCTCAACTAATTGCTCAGATAGCTTAATCTTAGAATAGGCCAGCAACACTGAAATTTCAGGGCGAGTTAAGCCTTGTCCTTTGTTCATGCGTTTCTTAATTTGCGCATCGCTTGGTAAAAATTCGATTTCACGATTTAGGCGACCTTCGCGAACTAAGGATTGAATTAGACGCCAATGGTCAGCTAAGCGTTCCGTTGCTTGCGAGTTAGCAAGCGATAGTACATGGCTTTGCCCTAAGTTATGGCGCAATACCAAACGGCCCACTTCATCGGTCATTTCGGCCAATAAGGTGTTACGTTGCTTCTCCGTCATATCACCGTTTTCTACCACACGGTTTAGCAGAATCTTAATGTTTACTTCATGGTCTGAGCTGTCGACACCAGCAGAGTTGTCAATGGCGTCTGTGCTGATCAAACCACCATTCTGAGCAAACTCAATACGACCACGCTGTGTTAGCCCTAGGTTACCGCCTTCGCCAACAATCTTACAACGAAGCTCTCTGCCATCGACACGGAGGGCGTTGTTTCCGCTATCGCCAACATCCGCATGCGTTTCACTCTCCGCTTTTACATAGGTACCGATGCCGCCGTTCCACAACAAATCGACAGGGGCTTTGAGAATAGCGTTGATCAAATCCGTAGGGGCCATGGACTTCATGTTGCCTTCGATTCCTAAGGCTTTACGAATGTCTGCATTGATTGGAATGGATTTTGCCGAACGATTGAAAATGCCGCCGCCTTTAGAAATCAACTCTTTATTATAATCTTCCCAAGAGGACCGTGGCAGTTTGAACATGCGTTCACGTTCTGCGAACGAGGTTTCTGGGTCCGGCGTTGGGTCAATGAAAATATGCATGTGGTTGAAGGCTGCTATTAACTTGGTGTGTTTGGACAGTAGCATACCGTTACCAAATACATCCCCTGCCATATCGCCAATGCCGACAGCCGTAAAGTCGGTGGTCTGGCAATCGATGCCAATTTCTTTGAATTGACGTTTGACGGATTCCCATGCACCACGGGCGGTAATCCCCATTTTCTTATGGTCGTATCCGTTAGAACCACCAGAAGCAAAGGCATCACCTAACCAGAAACCGTATTTTGCTGAAATGCTGTTTGCCAAATCGGAGAAGGTTGCGGTGCCTTTATCAGCGGCAACAACTAGGTATGGATCATCTTCGTCATAACGTTCAACGCAGGCGGGTGGGACTAATTCGTTTTGAACCAAATTGTCGGTGATATCGAGTAAACCACTGATAAAGGTGGTGTAACAACGGACGACTTCGGCCTGAATATCCTCACGAGAGGCATTTTTCTTCAATTGTTTGGCGACGAAGCCACCTTTTGCGCCCGTCGGAACGATTACGGCGTTTTTCACCATTTGTGCTTTGACCAAACCAAGCACTTCGGTGCGGAAGTCTTCCATCCGGTCAGACCAGCGTAACCCCCCACGAGCGACTTTGCCCCCGCGCATATGGACCCCTTCGACCCAAGGTGCATAAACGAAGATTTCGAATTTAGGGCGCGGTAGTGGCACCGCTGGAATCATGGATGGATCCAGCTTAAATGACACGTAGTCTTTGATGTTGCCGTTTTCATCGGCTTGGTAGAAGTTGGTACGAATCATCGCCTGCACAACAGACAGGTAATGTTTCAAAATACGGTCTTCATCAAGGTTGGCCACTTGGTCTAAGGCCGCTTCAATCTTCTCTAGCAGTTTTTGAACTTTCTCATCACGCTTAGCGGTTTGGTTTGGATCAAAGCGCTGTTCGAATAATTGCACAAGTAAACGAGCAATGTTGGCGTTTTTTTCCAGCGTTTGTTGCATGTACTGCACAGAGAAGGGGACTTGTAATTGCATCAAGTACTTAGTTAAAGCACGTAACATGGTGACTTGACGCCATGATAGGGAAGCATCCAACACTAAGGCATTGAAGCGGTCGTTTTCAACGCGGCGGCTGAAGACTTGGCTAAAGGCTTCTTGGAAGGATTCACGTTGTGTGTTTTTCTCAAGGTTTACATCGGCATCAACACTGATGGCGAATTCGACAATCCATGTGTTTTTGATGTTTTCTTCATGATTGTCCAGCTCATAAGGACGTGCTTCTAAAACGCGTAGCCCCATGCACTCTAAAATAGGGAGTACATCTGATAATACTAGTGTGGTGCCAGAGCCATAGACTTTAAAGAAATAGTGGTTTTTGCTTTGTCCTACTTGGCGGTATAGATGGGTACTAATATCGCCTTCGCCAGCCAATGAATTTAACCGTTCAATGTCTAATACGGCGGCATTGGGGGAGAAATCCTCGCGATAAGCAGCGGGTAGGTAAGGCGCGTATTGAGCATACAGTTTATTACCGCCTTCCTCTCCATTGCTGGTTTGTAATGCAGTGAGCAACTTATCATCCCACGAGCTCATCGCTTCTTGCATTTTACGTTGAATGTCGTCTACATCGACATTTGGGCTGTTTTTAGGGTCGGCAATTTGGATGGTGAAGTTTACACGGGCCAATACCATTTGTGAGAATTGGACATTGAACTCAGCACTGGTGCCGTTGCAAGCGGTCATCAAGATATCTTGCATTTTGATGCGGATTTCAGTGTTGTAACGATCACGCGGTACGTAGACTAAGGCGTTTAAGAAACGACCATAAATGTCTTTACGGATAAATACTCGTAGTTGACGACGCTCTTGAATCGCAAGAATTCTTTCAATGGTACCGTAAAGCTCTTCCACGGGGGCGTGTAGCATTTCGTCACGTGGGTAGCTGTTGAGGATGTGTTTTAAATTTTTGCCTTTATGGCTGTTTGGATCCACATTGGCTTTTTCAATAATGTGCGCCAATTTTTTGCGAAGTAGTGGAACGTCTTGCATGCGCGCGATGTAAGCGGCAGAGGAGTACAAACCGAAGAAACGCCATTCGCCGATGACTTCTCCTTTTTTGTCAAAACGTTTAATGCCAAGGTAATCAAGGTGAACCGGGCGGTGTACCGTGGAGATGGCGGTTGATTTGGTTAAGATCAGAATATTATCTGGGTCTATAGCTAACCCTGCGAGATCATCATTCAAGACGATGTCACGTTTCACTTTCTTATCGTTGGTGTCACGGAAAGTACCAAGACCGGAGCCATCGACTAATTTAAGGTGTGTTTCCTCTTTTTCTTTGACCAAGTCATAAGCGCGGAAGCCGATAAAAGTGAAGTGGTTGTTACCGACCCAGCGAAGAAAATCTAAATTTTCTTGATGATTATCTTTGTCTTTTAAATGTGAGATTTTTTCTGACTCAGCAATGGCTTCGTTGAGTCTCTTTTGCATGATCGACCAGTCTTCGACGGTTTTTTTCACGTCGGCTAAACTGTTGAGTAGCTCTTCTTTAATGTCATCAAGCAGGTTGGTATCGGACAGACGATCAATTTCAAAGCGCATCAGGGCTTCGGTGATGCCACCTTGAATGTTTTCGGCAACTTCCTCCAATTCCCCTTTTTTATTTCGTTTAACCTGGATAACAGGATGGGCCGTTAAGTGAATAGTGTGTCCAAGGCGAACCAATGCCATGTTAAAGGAAGACACTAAAAACGGCATGTCATCGGTTAAAATCTCGATAACGGTATGGGTGGATTGCCAGCTGTGCTCTTCGAAGTTAGGGTTATAAACTCGAACCTTAGGTTGGTGGCCGGTGCGCAGTTGTAAGAAGTCCCATAGGCAAATGATCGTGCCGTATAAATTCTCTATGGGCTCATTGATCATGTCTTCTTCTAAAGCATCCCGAAAGTACAGGCGCGTTAGATTGCTGATGTATTGGGCTTCACTCGCACTAAAGTTGTCTCTGATTTCAGCTTCAATGCGATCTATTATTTCGCTTTTTTTGTTGTCGATCATTAGAACTTTTCCTCATTTGGCGTTCTGATTCTGATAAAGCTAGCTGTAGTTGGCAAATAACGAAACTTTTAGTTTTTGATGCGAGTGTCTATTAATAAAAGTATACTCTATTAAAACTATATTAATTTCGTGATTGCGACATTTGTTTGCTGTGTCTGGTATCATTCACTAGAAAAAGTGAGTTTTTAGCAAATCATCATGTCGACATTCATTTTAAACGAAATAATGCTCTAATTTATCTACTTATCGCAGGATAATAAATTGTACAAGAACGAATTCGCATCACGAGAAATCATGCAGGCGAGCAAAAAACCGCAAAAGTACGGTTTTTTGCTGTTGCCTAACTATTCTATGCTGGGATTTTCTTCAGCCATTGAAACCTTGCATATGGCGAACTGGGTGACAGGAAAAGAGCTTTATGGCTTTTGTACGATTGGCCATGAGAAACAGTCAATTCCTTCTAACACGGGCATTAGCACGCTTACCGACTACTTAACCAGTGACGCGCCAAGGGATTTAGATGCGATTTTTGTGTGTGGTGCTTCCCCTGTGACACAAAACGAAAGTAAAAGTTTAGAAATTTGGCTAAAGAAACAAGCGAAGCAGGGTGTTAGTCTCGGGGGAATTTGTACGGGAAGTTACTTATTAGCCAAATCGGGGCTGTTAAGTGATTATCGTGCGACCATTCATTGGTGGGATATGGCGAATTTGCGCGATGAGTTTCCTAACATCATCGTGTCGAATCACCTGTTTGAGGTTGATAGAGATCGCTTTACCTGTAGTGGGGGCTCTGCCGCCATGGATATGATGCTGTTTTTGATCGGTAAGCAACATGGAATGACATTGGCCAGTAGTATTTCAGAACAGTTTGTTTGTGAGCGCATTCGTATGCATGACGACCCACAGAGAATCCCATTGCAGGCGAGAATTGGAACCGGACAACCCAAACTGGTGGAAGCGGTACAGTTGATGGAAGCGAATATTCGTGAGCCTCTTTCTTCGGATGATATTGCCTACCATGTTGGTGTCTCGAGACGCCATTTAGAACGGCTTTTTAAACAAAACCTCGACGTTGTGCCATCCCGTTACTATCTTGAGTTACGCCTTAAACACGCCAAGCAGCTTTTAATGAAAACAGACAAATCCATTATGGAGGTGGGATTCGAATGCGGTTTTACCACGGCGCCACATTTTAGTACCACTTATAAGGGCTTTTTTGGGCTCACTCCCAGAGATGAACGCAAAAATTTGCAGATTCAGGCTTATCCACCTGTTCAATCGGACAGGAATAAAAGACAACTGTGGCGAAAATAATTTAGAATACGCCCCCTTTGCATCATGGTGTTATGTTGGAGATCCTCGATCTTGCCTATATGGCTCTTCTATGGCGTAAAAATTGGATGTTGACGCTGTGTGTGTTTTAACACCCAAAATAAAAGTTAAGCGGAAATTTAAAAAGGTAATAAACAATGTCAAAAGCCCCTGCGCTAGAGCTCATTGATATACATAAGACATTTACGGATGTAGAGGTGCTCAAAGGCATTAGTCTGAAAGCTTATGATGGGGATGTTATATCCATTCTTGGTTCCAGTGGCTCAGGTAAAAGTACCTTTTTGCGCTGTATTAATCTGCTTGAGAACCCAACTAAAGGCGAAATTATCTTTAATGGTGAGTCATTAAAGTTGGCATCAAGTGGTCGTGATTTAGCAGCGGCCGATATGAAGCAGTTGACAAAAATGCGTCAACAGATTGGTTTTGTTTTTCAGAGCTTCAATTTATGGCCCCATATGACAGTGCTGCAGAATGTTATGGAAGGGCCTGCTCATGTCTTAAAGCGCCCGAAACAGGAAGTGATGGACTATGCTGAACACTTACTAAATAAAGTTGGGATTGCGGATAAAAAACACATGTATCCGAATCAACTATCAGGTGGTCAGCAACAACGAGTTGCTATTGCTCGTACCCTGGCCATGGATCCACAGGTCATTTTGTTTGATGAGCCTACTTCAGCCCTTGACCCTGAGTTAGTTGGGGAAGTATTGGGTGTCATGCGAAAACTGGCTGAAGAGGGCCGAACCATGCTTATCGTCACCCATGAAATGAGCTTCGCCAAAGAAGTTTCTAGTGAAGTGGTGTTCCTGCATAAAGGTGTGGTCGAGGAAAAAGGCACACCAGATAAGGTGTTTAACTCGCCAGATTCTGAACGCTGTAGAGCGTTCTTATCCAGTACTTATTAGTTTATCTGTCTCTTTGGGATGACTCTCTTAGCAGATATGAAGTAAGTACTTGCTATTAATTATTTTTTCGTTGTGAAAGGACGGTTGTAGGCGCGCTATTCATTGTGCGTACTGCAATCATTGTGCGTTTTAAAAGGGGAATATTATGACATTTAAAAAAATCGTATTGGGTTCTGCGCTAGTGACTGGCGCCTTGCTGTCTTCTGTTATGGTTCAAGCGCAAGAAACCATTCGCTTTGCCACAGAAGGGGCATTCGCTCCGTTTAATTATATGGATAACACTGGCAAACCAGTTGGTTTTGATGTCGATATCGCTCATGCGCTATGTAATGACCTGAAAGCGAAATGTGTAATCGTGACTCAGGATTGGGACGGTTTGATTCCTGGCCTTAAAGTCCATAAGTACGATGCCATCATTGCTTCCATGTCGATTACACCAGAGCGTGAGAAAGTCGTGGCTTTCACGAATAAATATTACTCTGGTGGTGTGCGTTTTATGGGGTTAGTTGGTAAGAACTTTGATCTTAAGGATCTATCGGGTAAAACCATCGGTGCACAGCGAGCGACTGTAGCGGCTCAGTACCTCGAAGATCATTACGGTAAAACCGCTAATATTAAGCTATACGACAACCAAGATAATGTGTATCTAGACCTTGAATCTGGTCGTTTAGACATCGTATTGTCTGATGAATTGCCTACTTACAACTGGCTGAAAACATCAGGAAAAGGCGGTAAGTTTGAATTTAAAGGTAAAGCCTTCTTGAAAACCGATCAAATCGGCATTGCGGTTCGCAAAGGTGATACCAAGTTGAAAGATCAGCTTAATAAAGCGATTAAAGACATTCGCGAAAACGGTACTTACCAGAAAATCAATGCTAAGTACTTCCCGTTCTCTATCTACTAAGCGTTAGCTAACTAGATAGCGATGATAAAAAACCTTTGGTGGTTTTCACCAAAGGTTTTTAATTTTCTAGCTTATTCTGAGATGTTTATATGATTGATCTTCATGGATTCGGTGATCAGCTTTTACAAGGTGCATTGATAACCGTGGAGCTGGCAATGGCTTCTTTGGCTGTAGGCCTTGTTTTGGGCTTGTTAGGGGCAGCGGCCAAGCTGTCATCCATTGCGCCATTACGTTGGCTTGCAACCATTTACACCACCATTGTCCGTGGTATTCCAGAGTTACTCACCGTATTGATTATTTACTTTGGGGCAACCATTGTTTTGATGGCTATCGCTAGTCAGTTTGGTTACGACGACTATATTGAAGTTGGCCCCTTTGCGGCGGGTGTGACCGCTTTAGGTTTAACCTTTGGGGCTTATGCTACTGAAGTCTTTCGTGGTGCTCTGCAGTCGATTCCCAAAAGTCAGCACGAAGCGGCGACGGCGCTAGGTATGGGCGCGTTTAGAAAGTTCCAGCGAATTATCTTGCCGCAAGTATGGCGCGTTGCGTTACCTGGGTTGGGTAATTTGTTTTTGGTTTTGTTAAAGGATACGGCACTGGTATCGATTGTTGGCTTGGATGACATCATGCGGAAGGCCAATATTGCCGTGAGCAGTACTAAGCAGCCTTTTTTGTTTTACGCCACAGCAGCGGTCATGTATCTGCTACTGACCATTATTTCAATGGTGGTTGTTACATGGTTAGAAAAACGCGCGAGTCGCGGCATGAGAAGAGGATAAACGATGGATTTTTCTGTGGTAGTCGAGTATTTCCCTCGTTTATTGGAAGGTGCTTGGGTCAGTGTGCAGTTGGTTGCATTGTCTGTTGTGTTGGGGGCGCTGGTCGCCTTACCGATCGCGCTGGCACGTATTTCTCAAAATTGGTGGATTAAAGGGTTCCCTTACGCTTATATTTTCTTTTTTCGCGGTACACCGCTGTTGGTACAGATTTTTTTGGTCTACTACGGTGCTTCACAATTCGATGTGGTTCGTGAGAGTATTTTATGGCCAATACTTCGTGAGCCTTACTGGTGTGCCATTATCGCTTTTACCTTGAATACATCGGCGTATACCGCTGAAATCTTTCGTGGCGCAATTCAAGCGATTCCTGAAGGAGAAGTGGAAGCGTGTAAAGTGGTTGGGATGACAAAGGCTCAGATGTATCGTCGTGTCCTATTGCCGCGTGCATTTGGGATCGTTTTGCCTGCTTATGGTAATGAAATTATCTTAATGCTCAAAGGCAGTGCCTTAGCGAGTACCATTACGATACTGGATTTAACGGGGATGGCGAGAACCATTATTGCTCGAACTTATACGCCGATTGAGATATTTCTCGCTGCGGGGGGGATTTATTTGGTTATCAGTATGGTGATTATTGCCATCTTCCGTCAGGTAGAGAAACGTCAAAACCGTTACCTTGGAACGGTGTCGATTAAGGTGCCAGATAAAGGTTAACATACAACGGGGAGGATGTTTTAAAATATAAAAAGAGGCTTTATATGGCCTCTTTTTTAACGTCAACAGTCTACAAACAACGCCTAAATAAGGCGCTGTTGCGAAAGATGCTACCAGCAAAAGTTTGTATTAAATGGCATCTGCGCCGGTTTCGCCCGTGCGGATTCGAATGACTTGCTCAAGCTCAGACACAAATATTTTACCATCCCCAATCTTACCGGAGTTGGCGCTGTTTTTAATGGCTTCAATGGCTTTGTCTAACTCACCGTCATCAACGGCCAATTCCAATTTCACCTTTGGTAGAAAGTCGACGACGTATTCTGCGCCACGGTATAGTTCTGTATGACCTCTTTGGCGGCCAAACCCTTTTACTTCTGTCACCGTTATACCGCTAATGCCAATCTCAGACAGGGCCTCACGTACTTCATCTAACTTGAAGGGTTTAATAATCGCTGTAATTAACTTCATTTTTCTCTCCATACAAAACGGGTTCTATACGCTAAAAGTAACACTCTCTTGTAAAAGTCGCCACTTGCACGTGAATTATGCGCTATATTAATTTTGCGGAGTTGGAATCAGAGGGGATAGGTATGCATGAATTAGAGGGCGTTATGGCGTTTGAGAGGGGGATAGATGGCTTTATCAAGCACATTCGCTCTGTTCTTTATGAGCGAGCGAATGTGCGATTGTCCCAGCACGCGACACCGCAAAATCTCGCTACGCTTTTTTTGCAGCAGGGTAAGTGTCCATTACAGTTGCGTTTTGTTGTTCTAGCGGTAGACCATGATCAGTCTTTAGGGCGTTTATCTTGGCTGGATCAAAATGGTTGTGATCATGTCTGCTGTTATGTGAATGAGTCGTTTCACTGTGTTGTACGTAAACGTAATGGTAAATGGAGTGAGCAAAAGCATAAGGTTGATGATCTGTGTGCGCGTCGCTTATTGGATCTGCTTGCCGCCTGATTGGACAAGGGTAAGTGGGTGGATCGAGAGGAAATTGAGTGAAAAGCAATAAGATAAAATAGCCATCGTGTTGCTCAATAGGATGGCTATTTTTTATAAGTGGCGTTAACTTGTTAGAATGCCTAAGTTAGTCCAAATTATTCAGAGCATCCAAATCTTCAGACAGCGGCTCGTGATATTTTCTGCCTAATTCGTGGACCGCATCAATCAGATACTTAGGATGATCTGGGTGAACAAATTGATGGATACCATGGCCAAGGTTAAAGACATGGCCTGTGCCGTGACCATAGCCAGATAATACCAATTCCACTTCCCGTTCAATGACATCTTTATCGGCGTATAAAACGCAAGGGTCAATATTGCCTTGCAGCGCCACTTTGTCGCCCACTCGTGCACGGGCTTCGGCGATATCGGTTGTCCAGTCCAAGCCTAACGCATCGGGTCCGGTTGCCGCCATGTTTTCTAACCATTGTCCGCCATTTTTAGTGAACATGATCACTGGAATGCGTCTGCCTTCGTGTTCACGAATCAAGCCGTCTAAGATCTGTTTCATGTAAAGCAAAGAAAACTGTTGGTACATCGGGCCACTTAGAGCGCCGCCCCAAGTATCAAAAATTTGTACTGCTTGTGCACCCGCTTTGATCTGGCCATTCAAATAAGCGGTCACGGATTGGGCAAGTTTGTCCAGCAAGCCATGCAGTACCTCTGGGTTTTGGTACATCATGCCTTTGATATGGCGAAAATCTTTGCTGGAGCCTCCTTCTACCATATAGGTTGCCAGTGTCCATGGGCTCCCAGAAAAGCCAATCAGTGGCACATGGCCATTTAAAGCGTGACGAATGGTGGAGACGGCTTTCATGACGTAATCTAGGTCATCCGCTGAAGTAACGGGAAGCGCTTCCATGTCCGCTTGAGAGCGAACGGTATGCTTGAATTTTGGGCCTTCACCTGTTTCAAAATATAGCCCTAACCCCATGGCATCAGGAATGGTTAAAATGTCTGAAAACAAAATCGCGGCGTCTAGATCATAGCGTTCCAAAGGCTGTAATGTCACTTCGCAGGCAAAAGCGTCATTTTTGCATAGACTTAAAAAGTCGCCTGCTGTGGCCCTGCTTGCACGGTATTCTGGGAGATAGCGGCCAGCTTGGCGCATCATCCAAACGGGGGTGGTATCGACCGGCTGTTTGAGTAGGGCGCGTAAAAAGCGATCATTTTTAAGCTCAGGAAACATTCAGACTCTCCACTGGAAATTGTAAGTTGTATCATTTTACCTAAGTTGATTTAGAAAAGCAGATTCAATAAACCTAATTTATGCCAAATAGTCGGATAAAGACTAATTGCATTGATTTATCGCATGCATTAGTCGCCTACATAACGTCTCAAACTGTGGATTTGTACTCGCTGTAAAGCGTGTTGAATATCACCTGATTGATGTAAGTCTTTGAGTACGCTAGGAAACACGGCTTTGACTTGTTTTACCGTCATGCCAGGTTTTAAATGAGGGGAATAAAGGGCTTTTAGCAGAATGTAATCTAATGGACTGAGATAGGTATCGATACTGTGATCGTTAAAGACCGAGGGGAAAACCTCATCGGAATCGTTTGGTAGACCAAGTAGTTGAGTAATTTCTTCGACGACGCAGTCTAATAAGCGTGCTTTCTCGCGGGCATAATCCACGGGAATAATAATGATGCCGCTGGTGATTTCATGGCGTTGATTGATGCGAAAATTACCTAAGCAGACAGCTTCGTTAAGCGCTTTGCGTATTTTATCTGGATCACCAATGTATTGGCGGACTTTGTCTTCAATGTTTTTGTATCGAGTAAAAATGACAAGGATGCCCGCTCCCTTTGCTTGCTTGGTAAAATAGATGGGCATGCCTGAAATATAGGCAAGGTGGCGCATTTGAACCGTGAGTAGGTCAAGCTGTAGCTTTGCATCGCCAGTGTCGCTTTCAAAATAAACAGAAATCGGTTTTTCCCAACGCACCAATTTAGGGTGTTTGGTTTCCTTATATTCTCGCTCAAGGGCGATCTTGATAAAGCTCTGCGTTATGTAGGCGTCATTTTGCCAGCGTTCTTGAGCGACGGCGGGCAGGCCAAAAAAAGTTAAGAAAACACTCAAATAGGCGTGTTTAATGAGTGTTTTTCCTAGGAAGGATTTATTCTGGATCACTCGACGATGGGGCGGTGAGTTGATTGGCATAATGATATAAAGCGTCCAATGAATCCGGTGTAAAGGGCAATTGCTTATGATTGTTCAATACCTCATCGACACTCATTTCGTGCACGGAAGCCACTTCTTTGGCTTGTAATACCAGCGGACCGTGAATACTTTCATCGTAGCAACAGCTGTAAATTTTCCCCCAAATTTTGAAGCCTGTGCCTTCCGTGTAAAAAATGCCATGGGAGGTAAGGTCAGCGTCAAAGCCCATTTCTTCTTTTAGTTCGCGATGAGCGGACTCGATATAGGATTCCCCTGTTTCGACCACTCCACCTGTTGCGACACCATAAAAACCGGGGCAAAAGGCCTTATTATCTGTGCGTTTTTGAATGAGTAAATTGCCCTTGGTATTAAAAACAAGGATATAGGTAACACGGTGGTAATCTTCACCAAATTTCATTAAACGGCGCGCAACTTCGCCAATAACCGTGTTGTTTTTATCAACAAGTGTAATGATTTCATCGGTGGCAGACATAAGGCTCTCAGGTAATAAAGTGAATTGGCTATTAAAAAGCACACCCGTTAAAGGGTATCGGCATTTGACGTGAAAGAAAAGCATTTGCAGGAAAAGTACTGGAATGAAACGGGATAATCATCTCAAGTTGGAAAAAGACGTGTCTTTTTGAGAGAAAGACTCAGTACAGATCTTGTAATGGTTGAGTCATGAATTAAGAAAGCCTTATCATAGCGATGTAAGCATTGTGCTTAGAAACCTTTAATCATTATGGGACATGATACTGTGCAGATTTCTGATAACGATATTTTAGCCCTGACGCTGTCTAATCCAACGCATCTCGATCCGTTTGAATTTACTTTTCCTGGAGGAGTTGGGTTTGTTGTGGATACAGGGATTTTTCGTTTTGAACCGATGTCTACTCGGTTATCTCATGATCCAGTGAGCTTAGTTTTGTCAGTAGGGATTCATGGCAATGAAACGGGGCCGATAGAGTTGGTAAATCAACTGGTAAAAGACATTTTGTTGGGTAATTTGTCTTTAGCAATACGTCTATTGGTGGTGATTGGTAATCCGGTGTCTGCTAATCAAGCTACCCGCTTTTGTGAAGTGAATTTAAACCGTTTGTTTAATGGTGCTTGGCAACCATATTTAACGAATGAAGGAGCCGGGCTTGGACTTAATGAAGCCCGCCGGGCAGAGCAACTAGAAAAGGCCGTGAGCGATTTTTATGGGCAAGACTCTCATGGCACATTACGATTACATTACGATCTACACACCGCCATCCGTGCCTCTAAATACGAAAAATTTGCAGTGCATCCCTTTCTAGAAGAGCCCGTCTATCAGCATGCTCAGTTTGGATTCTTAGTTGCCTCAGGGATTGAAGCGGTCCTTTTGTCGCACCAGCCAACCACCACCTTTTCTTATTATTCCTATGCCGCCCACCGTGCCAATAGCTTTACGATTGAGTTAGGTAAAGTGCATCCCTTTGGTGAAAATGACTTGTCGAGTTTTACACAAATACAAAAGGCGCTAATCATCCTGCTAGAAAACGCGACGTTAGCACAGGGGGATTTATCGTCGATTCAGGTCTTTGCCGTTCAAGACGCTTTGGTAAAAAATGCTGATGATTATCAGCTGACCATTGCAGAAGATGAGGAAAACTTCACTGATTTTGATGAAGGCTATGAGTTGGCGACTTCTTCAGCTGGTGGCTATCGTATTGCGAAAACAGGTGATGCCATTGTGTTTCCGAATGCGAAGGTGCCGATCGGTCAACGAGCTGGCTTGGTTGTGCGTCCCATTGCTATTAATTCTTTAGCGTTTGAATTAACCTCCTAATACTATTTTTGTCATTTTGATGGAATAGGTTATAGCACATGGATGTGACTTGAAAATCACCATTCTTTACTATATTGTTACGTTATAACGTAATTTATATCTAGTAGGACTGAGGTAAGTGATGAATAAGCTATTGATGGCGCTTAGTGTATCGATGTTATCGCCTATGGTGTTGGCGAAACCAACGGTCGTGACCAGTATTAAGCCTGTGTCCATGGTGGTGGCAGCCATTGCTGGGGATCGTGCGAATATTGAACAAATTGTCTCTAGTACCGCCTCCCCCCATGATTTTGCCATGCGCCCCTCTGATTTACGTAAAATAGGTCAAGCGGATGTGGTGGTTTGGGTCGGTGAGTCTCTAGAACGTTTTCTGGAAAAACCGTTGGAAAATGTAGGTAAAGAAAAATCTTCCATTGAATGGTTAACCTTGAATGGTATGACGCTTGAGAACTTTGCCAAAGACCATGATCATGGTGACGAAGAAGATCATGAACATATGGAAGAGGTTGATCACCATGAGGACGATCATCATGATGAAGACCACGGGGAGCACCACCACGATGAAGGTCATCATCATGAAGGGGTGAATCCTCATGTCTGGATGTCGCCCAATAATGCCAAAGTGTTAGCAGAAGCTGTGACAAAACGTTTGTCTAAGTTGGATGCCACTAATGCCAGTTACTATCAGGCTAATTTACAGGCCTTTGAAACCAAGCTAGCGGCGACGGATGCGCAAATTAAAAAAGCCATGCAAGCCGTTCATGGCGTGCCTTACATCGTTTTCCACGATGGCTATGGGTATTTTGAACATCATTATGGATTGAATCATGCCGGCGCCATTACGGTTAGCCCTGAACGTCAGCCTGGCGCGAAAAAAGTGGCGGAGTTGCGTGAAGAAATCACCGAGCATAAGGTGAAATGTGTGTTCAGTGAGCCACAATTTAGCCCCGCGATTGTGAAGACCTTGCTAAGTGGTACTAAGGTTAATACGGCAGTGTTGGATCCGCTGGGTTCAGATATTAAATTAAGCCCAAATGCCTATTTTGATTTCTTAAAATCGCTGAGTCATCAGTTTTCAAGTTGCCTTAAATAAAGGGGGCTTGGGGGGGCGATGAATAGACGAATTTCTTGATATCGCTCTAGGCGTCTTGGCCTGCTGTCGCCGTGCTTGGGGAAAAGTGTCTGCGATGGTAGGCGACTCACTCTGACCTCTGTATAATCAATGCACTTAATTATTCAGAGAAGTCATATGAGCAATACGTCCTCTATTAAGAGTATTCACTCTGACGCTCTCATCGAGAGTGCTCGACACACTTTATCGACTCAAGCTCAATCCTTGCAAAACCTTGCCAATCAAGTGACCGAGGAGTTTGCCAAAGCCGTTCGCATGATTCTTGCGAGCGAAGGGCGCGCCATCATTTGTGGTATGGGAAAATCCGGTCACATTGGTAAAAAAATTGCGGCCACTCTGGCTTCTACCGGAACCCCAAGTTTTTTTCTTCATCCTAGTGAAGCGTTTCATGGTGATTTAGGGATGATTCAGCCGCAAGATGTCTTACTCTTGATCAGTTTTTCAGGGGAGACTGAGGAACTGATACGCTTGCTGCCTTCCCTAAAAGACTTTGGTAACCCATGTATTGCGATGGTGGGTAATCTCGACTCAACGTTGGCAAAACATTGTGACTGTGTACTGGATATTTCCGTAGACAGAGAAACCTGCCCTAATAATCTTGCCCCAACTACGTCGACGACCATGACCACCGCTATGGGGGATGCATTGGCGGTGGCTTTGATGGAATGTCGCAACTTCCAGCCGCAAGATTTTGCACGTTTTCATCCAGGCGGCAGCTTAGGCCGTAAATTACTGACCCGTGTAAAAGACTTAATGCACAAGGATAATTTGCCGGTTTGTGCGCCAGAGACCAGGTTAAAAGAAGCCATCTCGGTGATGACTCATGGTCGTATGGGGGTGGTGGTTATTCAAGACAAAGGCCATTTACTCGGCATCTTCACCGATGGGGATTTACGTCGTGCTATGCTCAAAGAAAGTGAAGGGATGATACATAAGCCGATGTCTGAATTGATGACTGCAAAACCGAAAACCATTAATGAGAACGTTATGATTGTCCAAGCAGAAGAACAAATGCTGCGTGACAAAATCACCTTGCTGGTAGTTGTCAATGATCAGGGCAATTTGACGGGGTTGTTGGAAATCTACGACCGATAAGCTTTGTGGCTGTTGATGAATGTTTGGTGTTTGCAGCGGTTTTATGTGAACGTCCATATTGAATTTATAGGAAAATGACTATGTCTCACGGTAACAAAATCATTAAAATCGGCGACAAAATTGAAGTCGCAAACCATCTTCCTTTTGTATTGTTCAGTGGTATGAATGTACTGGAATCTCGTGATATGGCCATGCGTGTTGCGGAAGAGCATGTCAAGGTAACGGAGGCCTTGGGCATTCCTTATGTGTTCAAAGGCTCGTTTGATAAGGCAAACCGTTCTTCCATCAATTCCTTCCGTGGCCCAGGTATGGAAGAAGGGTTAAAAATTCTGCAAGAAATCAAAGAAACCTTTGGTGTGCCTGTGATTACCGATGTGCATGAAACCTTCCAGTGCGCACCTGTCGCGGAAGTGGCGGATGTCATTCAACTGCCCGCTTTCTTATCTCGTCAAACAGATCTTGTGGTTGCCATGGCGCAAACCGGCGCGGTGATTAATATCAAGAAAGCGCAATTTCTGGCGCCTCATGAAATGAAGCACATTCTGAAAAAATGTGAAGAGGCGGGCAACAGTCATTTAATGTTGTGCGAACGCGGTACTATGATGGGTTACAACAACCTAGTTGTGGATATGTTGGGCTTTGGGGAGATGAAAAAATTCGAATACCCCGTGATGTTCGATGTGACCCATGCTTTGCAGCGCCCTGGTGGTCGTGAAGACTCTGCTGATGGTCGCCGTGCTCAAGTAACCGAGCTGGCCCGTGCGGGTATGTCGCTTGGTCTTTCAAGCTTGTTTCTAGAAACTCACCCTACGCCAGATCAGGCAAAATGCGACGGCCCTTGTGCTTTGCTATTAGGTAAATTGGCTCCCTTCTTAAAACAAATGAAACAGCTTGATGAGCTGGTGAAAACCTTTGAAACGTTAGATACGAGCGCTTAATCATGGATGAGAACTTTCTCGCAGGTTATCCATCGTTGCAGGACGCCAAGTCCCTTGTGAATATGCTGCAAGGGCTGAAGTTGGTCGTGTTTGATGTGGATGGGGTCCTCACCGATGGCGGCTTATGGTACGCAGACGCTGGAGAGCAGGTAAAACGCTTTAATGTCAAAGATGGCGTGGCCATGAAGCTGTTGCCTAAGTGGGGTATCGATGTGGCGGTGATTACCGCGAAAGATTCAGCCCCCCTACGTAAGCGGATGAGCGACCTTGGTGTGACGCACTTTTACCCCGGTTGTCATAATAAGGCGGAGGCATTTGATGAGATTGCCTCAGCTCTTGGTGTGTTACCGGAGCAAGCGGCTTATGTGGGGGATGATGTGATCGATCTGCAAGTCATGCCCAAAGTGGGAGTAGCGTTTTGTCCGGCGGATGCGCATGTGCTTGTTCAGCGTCATAGTGACTTTGTACTGACAAAAGCGGCTGGTCAAGGTGTAGCGCGAGAAGTAGCAGACGTGATTTTAGCTACGCGAATGTCGTTAGAAAGTGCCTATGAATGGGCACAACAACCGGAGTTTGAGAAAAAATGAGCCACGCTGAGTTACCTGAATTTCATATCGTGATTCCAGCCCGTTACGCGTCTCAGCGGTTCCCTAAAAAGTTAATGGCGGATTTAGGAGGGAAGCCCGTTTTACAATGGGGATATGAGCTCGCCCTGAATGCTGGCGCAAGAACCGTCACCATCGCCACCGATCATGAAGTGATTTATCAAGCGGCTCAGTCCTTTGGCGCGCCTGTTGTGATGACGCGGGATGACCATGAAAATGGTACCGAACGTCTTGCGGAAGTGGCGGAAAAAATGGGCTGGCAGCAAGATGAAATCATCGTAAATGTGCAAGGGGATGAGCCCCTATTACCCGTTGAGCTGATTCATTCGACTGTTGCTGCGTTAGCACAAGACACTGCGTCTGAAATGGCCACCATCGCGTGTAAAATTCATGATGGGGAAGACTTTTTCAATCCCAATGTGGTAAAGGTTGTGTGTGATGAGCAAGGCCGAGCCTTATATTTTAGCCGCGCGCCTATGCCATGGGATCGTAATGGTTTTATGGATAACGCTACTAATGAAAGTTCGTTAGCGGAAGACTTTCCTGCTATGCGTCATATTGGCTTGTATGTGTACCGTGCCAGCTTATTGGCGAAGTACGCTACTTTGCCTATGTCGCCTTTGGAAAAGTGGGAAAAACTGGAACAGCTGCGCTTTCTTCATCAAGGGATCAAGGTACAAGTGGCGCAAGCGTCTGGCTTACCGCCCCATGGTGTGGATACGCAAGATGATCTTAATGCGTTGCGTAAGCATATTGCCTCCCTCTAAGTGACTTTCTCTTATATTCGTACTTTCTAAAAGGTCTCCCTCTAGAAAGTAACGAACTCGTTCTCTCTATTTTATTGACACCTTGAAAGCTATCTATGCGTTAGATGGCTTTTTTTATTTTCTTACTAAAGTCATCTCTGTTTTGTGTCGATGACTAATAAATGCGTATTATTTACAAATTAAATAGAAATCCAGCTAATAACTCTTATATTGTCAATAAATTGTATATATTTAGAGTGGGGTAGGCTGTTTTTTTTGCTTGTTGTCATGTCTGTTTGAATTTAGTCTGAGAAGAGTTGGTCTATGAAAATTTACATCAGTATGTTTGGGGCCTTGTTTAGCTCGCTAACATTAGCGGCTATGCCTGTCTATTTACCTGTAGGGTCAAGTTATACTTTGAGCGGGGTGATCAACCCTCGTGCGTTGTCGACGTCGTTATCAAATCCTGCTGCGCCTTATCTGATGGGCAGTGTGTCCTCTGGGCAAAATGTGCGTTTGGGATTGCTTGGTCCGGTTGGTCTTTCCTACGAGCTGGGGGAAGTCGGAAATTTGACGGATAAAGTCGACGACTTAGAGAGCCTGTTAAATCGTACGGACTATCAATCACAAGCTGAGGTTGATGCAGCAATAGCCAAAGCAAACTCTATTGTCAGTGACGTAGCAAATACAACCTACATAAAAGTAGCGGGCAGTAGCCACATCCCTTTTATGCCCTTTATTTATAAAACCAATACCCGTGGTGCGTTTATAGTCGATGCCAGCGCCTCCTTTTTGGGCAGGGCAAATGTGTTAGCCGATGATATCGTTGCTGAACAAACGGGCTCTACTTACAAGGTCAAATCAGACACTTCGTTTTATGTCAAAAAAGCAACGGATTTAAGACTGGGTTTGGGTTACAGTCAGAGTGTACTGAGAACGAATTACGGTGAATTGATTGGTGGTGTAAAAGCCAATCTACACAGAATTTCTTTAGGTCGCTCATTGGTTGTTTTAACTGATGAAAATGACGATGCCAGTAAAGTATTTACCGATTCTCTGTTTAGTGATCAACATGCGAGTTCCAATGTGGGGATTGATGTTGGTGCTATCTGGGTGAGTGACCATTATCAGTTGGGGGCGACTATTGCTAATATTAATCAACCAAAATTTGATTATGCTGATCTTGGAGACTGCGCCAATTTATCTGGTTCGGCATTAACGAGTTGTAATGCTGCTGTGTTGTTTGCAGGAAAGGGTAAGTTGGATTTGTCTGAAACCTATCAAATGAAGACACAAAGTACTATTGATGGTGCCATCACCTCACGAAATCGCCAGTGGATACTGGCAGGATCATACGATTTAAACAGTGTGAAAGATCCTGTTGGCGATAAGTATCGCTGGGCGGTCGCGTCTTTATCTTTCTTTAGCGATAACCTGATCGCACCAGGTTTTCGAGTGGGTTATCGAGAGAACCTCGCGGGTAGTCAATTAAAATACGTGACAGGGGGCCTGACCTTTTTTCGCCGTTTAAATTTAGATGTTGCTGTTTCAACGGGGACAACCGAATATAATGGGCACTCCATACCACGAAGTGCCTATTTTTCTATTGGTTACGATATGGCGTTTTAATCTGTCTGTGTCTGGTTAGTAATGCTAATTAATTGAGTGGGAGTCATGATGGCGTCGAGTGGAATATCCCAGCTTTCCATTGGCAAGCTCGCCACTTGCTGACAATCATGAGCGAGGCCTATTAACACGGGCTTCGCTTGTTTTGACTTATTGGCGAATGTGCGATCGTAAAACCCACCGCCCATACCCAGTCGACCTCCTTGGTCATCAAAGCCAACCAAAGGTAAAAACACTAAATCCATTTCAAAGCCAGATTTTTGAGAAACGTCAACAGGCTCTTTAATGCCAAAACGGTTTTCACGCCACAGGGTATTATCATCTATATGTTGCTGGGTATAGTGAGCGAAATCCAGAGATTGCTCTTTGACAACGGGCAAGTAAATGTTATGACCGAGTGACCACAGATGTTCGCATAATAAATGGGGGGAAATTTCACCATCATTGGTCAAGTACAAAGCAATGCGTTTGTCACCGCTGATGTTAAGAACAGAAGAAAGCGCCTGATAAGCATCCACTAAAGCCTCGGCGGCCAGTGACTGATCAGTTGCGCTTAAATGTCTTCGTGCTTGACGAAGTTGACGACGTAACGTTTGTCTAAAATCTACTGCTGAAGGCATAAAAGAGTTTCCCAAGTTGCCGTTTCGACTATTGGCCTTGAACCCAGTGGTTCAAGGTGGATGGATCTGAGGCTCTTTAGGCTTTCCGACGCACGGACATGCTCACCGAACCCACAGTCTCCGTCCGGGGTATTACTCATAGGCTCAAGGGCGTTAAGCCGCCTCGAACAACCCAGGAAACAAGTGCAGTATAGAGTAAGCGATGAGGAAAATCATCCCATGCTCACACTTGTTGCCTCGGCTGTATGAGGAAAATTCGTGTTCTCGCTCTTGCATGAAGCAAAGTTGATTAAAGAGTAAGCCGCTTTAACCTACTTTCGTTTGATGCGTGAGCGCAGCATCAAGCTGTGATGTCAGTTCTCGCAGCTGCTGCTCATTAGAGCGTGCGTATTTTCGGCCCGAAAGCATGTCGTGAGTAATATTCAATGCAGCAAGCACCGCAATTTTTTCAAGGCCAATGATTTTTCCGCTGGCTTTGATTTCGCGCATTTGCATATTGAGATACTCAGCGGCTTCTTTCAGATCCGCTTCGTGTCCTTTTGGGCAATTTATTTTGTAAGTTTGCCCAAGTATATTGACTGAAACCGTTGGTTTATCCATATTGACTCCATTTGATAGCAAGGCCCACCATAAAATGGTCTGTTTTTCCATCATTGGGTAGCGAATGGCATTTTATGCTGCGGTTAAATTCGTTACAATTGCGAATCACATTTATCCACTCTGTTTATAGCAAATTGACGCAAATATGGAAATCAACCCAATACTTTCTAAGATAAAAGACCTTTCTGCACGTACTTTAACCCTTCGGGGGTATCTTTGACTACGAGTCAAAGAAAGAACGACTAGAAGAAGTAAACCGCGAACTGGAAGATCCAAATGTTTGGAACGATCCAGATTATGCCCAAAAGCTCGGTAAAGAGCGTGCTGCCCTTGAAGTCGTGGTGGAAACCATTGATAACATGGAAAGTGGCATCGCCGATTCCAAAGAACTTCTGGATCTCGCCGTGGAAGAAGACGACAGCGAGTCTGTTGACGCGGTGCAATCAGAACTGGCTGAGTTAGAAACTTTACTGGCTAAGTTGGAATTTCGCCGCATGTTCTCCAAAGAAATGGATGAAAGCAGTGCCTTTTTGGACATTCAAGCTGGTTCTGGCGGTACAGAGGCCCAAGATTGGGCAAATATGCTGTTGCGTATGTATCTTCGCTGGGGCGAAGATAAAGGCTTCAAAGTCGAGTTAATGGAGGTCTCCGCTGGCGATGTTGCAGGTATTAAATCCGCGACAATTCGTTTTGAAGGCGAATACGCCTTTGGCTGGTTGCGAACAGAAACGGGGGTGCATCGTCTGGTGCGTAAATCACCGTTTGACTCGGGTAACCGTCGCCATACGTCGTTTGCGTCTGTGTTCGTCTCTCCTGAAATTGACGATAACGTAGATATCGATATCAATCCAGCCGACTTGCGTACCGATACCTACCGTTCATCCGGTGCGGGTGGACAGCACGTTAACACCACTGATTCTGCGGTGCGTATTACCCACGTGCCAACGGGGATTGTTGTACAGTGTCAAAACCAACGTTCGCAGCACGCTAACCGTGACTTCGCGATGAAACAATTGCGCGCGAAGTTGTACGAGTTGGAAATGATGAAGCGAAGCGAAGCGGCGCAAGCACTAGAAGACAGTAAGTCTGATATCGGCTGGGGCAGTCAGATTCGTTCTTATGTACTGGATGCGTCACGTATTAAGGATTTGCGTACCGGGGTGGAAACCTCTAATACAGGTGCCGTTCTAGATGGCAATCTAGATCAATTTATCGTTGCAAGCTTAAAACAAGGCCTATAAAGCGCCCAGTACTTATTTTTAAACATTTATAAAGAGCAATATCAAACCATGGCTAACGAAAAGACAACAGAATCTACCGCATCAACTGATGACAACCGTTTAGTAGCGGAGCGTCGTGCCAAGTTGGCGGCTATCCGTGAACAGCGTAATGCTTTCCCTAACTCTTTCCGTCGCGATGCTTACGCAGCTGACCTTCAGGCAGAGTTTGGCGAGTTTGAAAAAGCAGATCTAGAAGAAAAGGATCATAAGGTTAGCATCGCGGGTCGTATCGTTCGTAACCGTGGTGCCTTTATGTTGCTGCAAGACATGACAGGTCAAATCCAAGCTTATGTGAATCGTAAGGCGCTCAGTCCAGAGCTTTTAGCAGAGCAAAAAACGTGGGATTTGGGTGACATCATTGGTGTGTCTGGCCCAGTGCACAAATCTGGTAAAGGTGATTTGTATATCGATATGCAAGAAGCACAATTACTCACCAAATCCCTACGACCATTACCAGATAAGCATCATGGCTTGTCTGATATGGAAATGCGCTACCGTCAGCGTTATGTGGATTTGATTGTTAACGAAGAGTCCCGTGAGACTTTCCAAGTGCGTTCAAAAATCATTTCTACCATTCGTCGCTTCTTGGAAGATCGTCGTTTTATGGAAGTGGAAACGCCCATGTTGCAAACCATTCCTGGTGGAGCAACGGCTCGTCCATTTATTACCCATCATAACGCGATGGACATGAGCATGTACTTGCGTATTGCTCCAGAGCTTTACTTAAAGCGTTTGGTTGTGGGTGGCTTTGAACGTGTGTTTGAGATCAACCGTAACTTCCGTAACGAAGGCACGTCGACTCGTCATAACCCAGAATTCACTATGATCGAATTCTATCAAGCGTACGCTGACTACAAAGATCTTATGGATTGACGGAAGACATGCTGCGTACCGTGGCAGAGAAGGTCTTGGGTACAACAAAAGTGACCTACCAGGGGGCTGAGTACGACTTTGGAGCCCCATTTGTTCGTATGACCATGCTTGAGTCTATTCTTCACTACAACCCAGAGCTAACCGCTGCGGATCTGGAAACCGTTGAAAAAGCGACAGAAGTGGCGAAGAAACTGAAAATCGATGTGAAACCTATTTGGGGTTTAGGCAAACTTTGGACAGAAATCTTCGAAGAAACCGCAGAACACAAATTGGATCAACCAACTTTCATCACGGAATACCCAGCGGAAGTCTCTCCACTGGCGCGTCGTAACGATGATAACGAGTTTATTACTGACCGTTTTGAATTCTTCGTTGGTGGTCGTGAAATCGCCAACGGCTTCTCGGAGCTGAATGACGCAGAAGATCAGGCAGAACGCTTTAAGCGTCAGGTGGCGGAAAAAGACGCCGGTGATGACGAAGCCATGCATTACGACGCGGACTACATCAACGCACTAGAATATGGTTTGCCACCCACCGCTGGTGAAGGGATTGGTATCGACCGTTTAGTCATGTTGTTCACGGATGCACCTTCTATCCGTGATGTATTGTTGTTCCCACATATGAAGCCTCAGGACTAATCCGAGGTTATATATCTAAACAGCCACAAAGAAAGTTTGAATAGCCAGCGATAGCAGCTTGTGTTACTGGCTATTTTTTATATTATACTCGGGACACTTTCCTCAGAGGTTTTGCATAAATTAAGGTTGGTTTCACTAAGGGTTTTTATATTTAACAAAACAGGGAGTTTATATGGTTACTTTGTAAGAAATTATTATTGGTCGAGGTGAGTTGGAAAAAATATATCGTTCTGATGTATCGCTTACTCTTTGGAGAGCGGTCAATAAATCAGAGCTTCAAGTAGGAAATCCTCTTTACCCTGACTTAAAAGAAAAAATCTTACCAAACGGACGTATTCGGTTAGCTGATGTATCAACATATATGAAAGACGGTATAGAGTATGTTAAGTCTGAAGAGAGTAGAGGGACATCTCTTTCTGACAAAAATGGCCTTTTTGGACATAAAAACTGGGATTATGTCGTCATTCCTGCAGGTACAGTTGTTCCTCATGAACTTATTATCACAAAAGATCATTATATTTCCAAAAAGAAGAGTTGGCATTATTCAATATCCCCTAACTTTGATATGACTGTATCTAGTTTTCTGTCTGCTCTAGATCAGCTAGCAATCAATGCTAAGATAAAAATAAAGGTACAGAGCAATGTTAGACGCTGATATTAGAAGTATATTTGTCTGTATTCAGGCTTTAGAAGACGCTATTCGGTATTATGATTTGCTTGCTCAATCGGATACGACAGATAGTGATGACTATGAAGAATGCAAATATATGTATGAAGTCGAACTAAGTCGACTTTGTGAAATATACTCCAAAGAAGAGGAGCGAGGGAATGTCCCTGTTCCCTTAAAAAAACTCTTAAAGAATTCTTAGAGGTTAGAAGATGTCAGAGCCCTTTAACTGATAACAAGATTTGCCTTATCTAATATCTACTTTTAAAGGGCTCTGACCCCTTTATGAGAAGAAGTGGAGAGTTATTGATATGAGTCGTTTTTGGACAGATAAAATTGCTTCTCTTGACCCTTATGTGCCAGGCGAACAACCGCAAGACAAAAAGTACATCAAGTTAAACACCAATGAGAGCCCATACTCTCCCTCGCCAAAAGCCTTAGATGCCATGGCTATAGAAGTCAGTGAGCGTTTACGTCTTTACCCAGACCCAAATTGCATGACATTGAAAAATGCCTTAGCAAAAAACTACCAACTTGATACCAATCAAGTGTTTGTTGGGAACGGTTCGGATGAGGTCTTGGCCTTGGCCTTTATGGGTTACTTTGCAGACGGTAAACCTTTAGCGTTTGCGGATATTACCTACAGTTTTTACAAAGTATACGCGGGCTTATATGGCATCGAATCTAAACTGATTCCTCTAAGCGAAACATTTGATATTGTCCCAGCAGATTACGACAATCTAGATGTGTCTGGTGTGGTGGTCACCAACCCCAATGCGCCAACGGGTAAGGCTCTGCCGCTATCGGATATTGAATATATTCTAAAAGCCAATACAGACGTAGTGGTATTGGTGGATGAGGCCTATGTGGACTTTGGGGCACAAAGCGCGACCACCTTAATTAACCAATATCCTAATCTGTTAGTCGTGCAAACCTTGTCGAAATCTCGTGCTTTGGCTGGGATTCGAGTGGGTTATGCGTTGGGCCATCCAGACTTGATCGAAGGGCTAGAACGTTTGAAGAACTCCTTCAACTCCTATCCCATTGACCGTATTGCCTTGGCTGGTGCCACCGCCTCGGTGGAAGACGAAGCCTATATGCAAGAAATTTGCGCGAAAACCATCACGACCCGAGAGCAATCGGTAAAAGACCTAGAAGCCCTTGGCTTTGAAATCGTGCCATCGTCTACCAACTTTGTGTTTGCCACTCACCCAAACAAAGACGCAGAAGAGATTTACCTGTCATTAAAAGAGCAGGGGATTTTGGTGCGTTATTTTGGTAAGAAGCCAAGAATTGGTAACCACTTGAGGATTACCATTGGCACTGACGCAGAAATGGCAGCGCTGACCGCCGCTTTAGAAAAGCTGTTAAAATAAGTTTTTGAGTTTTGCAAAGGCCACATATTGTGGCCTGTTTAATTGGATAGCCTAGTGTAGATATCCTGCCTTTTTATAAAAAATTTGGATTCGAGGAAGTTGGCAGGGAAAAAGCTGAGCTATCTAGTGGTTCACCATTTGACGTTGTAGACATGAAGCGGTTCATATCTTAAAGGGCATGTAGGGGCTTGATCATAATAAAATGATTATTTATCTGCCTCCAAACTCTCTGAGCAGATGAGGTAACGACTATGTTAAGGCTATTTTGACAGCTACTTCCAACGACCCAACCCGAGGGCGTGTCCGTAGTGGCCTCTTAAATTCTTCGCTAAATCGCTATTGCATTGCACCTTTTCACCTAGCTATTACTAATTATTACTCATCATTACTCATTAGTCTCGTAAATGTAGCCTACTATTAGATAGGTCTGTAAATATTATAAGACCCGTCAATAGAGGAAAATATATGAGCAAGTATTACCGTCTAGCCCTAGGTATTAACATTGTATCTATAGCTGTTGTCTTACTATTTGCGATAGAAAACACAAACCTGCTGATTGTAGTTGTACTTATGGTGGGGGTGTTAGGATGTCTGATAAAAATGGAGCGTTTGGCAAAAGAGCGATTCAACTTTTATGTACAAATTCTCGATACGATACCAAATCCACTCTCAGTCACTGATCTGGATATGAAGTGGACGTTTGTCAATCGAGCGGCTACCGATCCTCTGGGTGTCAAACGTGAGGACGTACTCGGCCAACACTGTTCAAATTGGGGAGCAAACATCTGTAATACGGAAGACTGTGGAGTGAACTGTTTAAGAAAAGACAAGCCGGTCACTTCCTTTCACCAGTGGGGGAAATATTTTCGTGTCGACACTTTTTACATCAATGGATTAGATGGCAACAAGATAGGTCATGTTGAATATGTACAGGAAATATCAGAAAAGGTTGCGCTAAAAGCCGTTTACAAAGATGTGGATGCCATCAGTGAAAACCTCACAGCAGGAGCAAAAGACCTTAATGTTGCCAGCCGTGCTTTGACCGTCGGGTCGACTCAGCAAGCGGCGTCAATTACTCAAATCGGCAGTTCGCTCAATGAGATTCTTAGTCAGGCCAATGACAATGCCGAGCGTGCCTCAAAGGCCAGCGCCATTTCGTCTGAAGCGCAGCGGGCTGCGACCACGGCCTCCGATGAAATAAGAGAACTTGAGCAAGCGATGCAGGAAATTAATCGCTCAAGCGAAGCCATTAGTGACATTATTAATGTCATTGATGATATTGCCTCTCAGACGAATTTACTGGCACTTAATGCTTCCATTGAAGCGGCTCGAGCTGGTGAAATGGGACGTGGTTTTGCTGTGGTAGCGGATGAGGTAAGAAAACTTGCTGAGCGTAGTACAACCGCGGCTAGCGAGTCGGCGCAGTATATTCAGTCATCAGTAGAAAATGTCGAAAAGGGAAATGCTATATCACAAAAATGTGTGAGTGCATTGAGTGAGATTGTTAAGCACGTATCAACTATCTCCAACACCATCGAAGAAATAGATAGGGCATCGCAAAGTCAGGCGATGGGATTGAGCCAGGTCAATCAGGGGATGTCAGAAATTGATGATGTGATTCACTCGACGGCCGCGTCTGCGGAAGAGACTTCCCTCTCTGCCACTGAACTGAGTGAGCTTTCATTGCAGCTCCAGGCCCAGCTCGAAAACATGAGAAAAATTGACGGATTAATTGATGCTGCTGCCAAGAAAGACGCTAACCTTATTGAGGTTAAAAATGTGTCATAACATAGAGCAAAACCTAAAATGTGCTGAGTCTTGACCAAGACGAAAATGAAAAAAACGATAGTTGCTATTGCGGATCATTAAGCAAAAGGTTCAATATACCTAGATAGTACATTGAACTTTCGGCACACAGATAGCCTTTACGCTGCTTCTCTGTAAAGGCTATCTGTGTGCTTGGTGTTATATCTTGGTCGAAACTTATAAGATAAATCATGAAGTTAGAATTAGAACATTATTACTTACGTTCACTTGAACCAACTGACAGCGAGTTTTTTTACAAATGGTCCTGTGACCGTGAAGTGACGTTATATAGCCTCTCTTCTTATGCGTATCCACAGTCAAAATTAGACATAGAAAAATGGCTTTCAACCGTTAATTCGTCGGCTAAAAATGTCTCATTTGGTTTATGTAGTAAAAAGAGTGATCAGCTCATTGGTTACGCAGGAATATCCGCCATAAGCTCCTTAAACCGAAGTGGTGAATTCTTCATTCTTATCGGCGAAAAAGAGTATTGGGGAAAAGGCATCGGAACGTTAGTGACAAAAGTCGTGACTGATTATGCTATTCGGACGCTAGGTTTACATCGAGTGCAACTGACAGCAAGTGCTCAAAATATTGGCGCGGTAAAAGCGTATGAAAAAGCTGGCTACCAACATGAAGGTGTAATGCGTCAATCTGGCTTTCGTAACGGCGAGTTCGTTGACAAGGTTTTAATGTCAGTTCTTTCAACCGAGTGGCAAGGCATACCAAGTGTTTAAGCGGTTTCATCCCTAGCATATGATCCGCTTTTTAGTATCAATAGGTAAGAATATCGGCAGAAGTAACAATCTTCGTCATTGATCGTGAAACTAGCGGTAAGGAAAGCCTAGTAAAGCAAAAGGTCGAGCCTATTAGGCTTTTACAAACAAATCAACTAGATAATGCATAAAACTGGTGTGGATACAAGGCTTGTTCCTCTCCAATGCCACAAGCTGTAGGCAGCCTTAAACCGGAGTAATAATGGAAAACTCAAGCATTCCTTTTCAAACGATAGACTGGAAAAACGTTCCTCGAACAGAGCATAAGGGAGAAACTGGAATTGCGTATTGGCAAACTATGCAATTCGACGGTTTACGCGTCAGATACGTAGAATATTCAAAAAATTATAAAGCAGACCATTGGTGTGAAAAAGGTCACATAGTGTACTGTCTTGAAGGTGAAGTGGTAAATGAGCTTCAAGATGGAAGCCGATCAACTTTACGTAAAGGCATGTCGTATATTGTGTCAGATGATTTAAGCTCCCATCGTTCGGTAACAGAGAATGGTGTTCACTTGTTGATCATTGATGGCGACTTTTTAAAGTCAAATGCCTAATAAATTAATTTACAAAGACAAAATACGGAATGGCTATGAGAGAGAAGTACTTAGTCGATACCATTTCTAATATTCCAGAAATGATGGAATTGTTAACAATACTAAATGAAATCAAGCTGCCAAATCATTATTTAGCAGGAGGCTCGGTAACGCAAGCCGTCTGGAATCGAAAGTTGGGGAATGATCCACTTTATAAAGTGAAAGACCTTGATGTGGTTTACTTTGATCAAAAAATGTCGAGATCTGAGAAGGAATATGAAGCGGAAATCGACTCTCGAAAAACTCACTTGATGCCTGTTGATGTAAAAAACCAAGCTAACGTCCATCAATGGTATGGTGCAAAGTTTGGAAATAACATAGAGCCACTGAAAGAATCTGAAGATGGAATACGCATGTGGCTTCCTTGTTTTGCCGTTGGTATTCGTTTAGTCGATGATGTTTTGGATGTCTTTGCTCCCTTTGGTTTAGAAGACCAAGCCAACATGACAATTCGACCAAATAAAACGGCGATAAGTAAAGAAAACTACGACACAATGAATCGTAGCTTTAAGCAGAGGTGGCCGAACCTTGAGATCAAGGAATGGTAGCCGTTAACAAAAAAGGTGAAGTCAGTGAACTGCTTGGTCTGGCTTAGCAACCTCTGGACATCAACCTTCACAAGGCCAGCCACTGCGGCGGTAGCGGTATTGCGGTGACGTCTTCATTCCAAACCGCACATGCTGAAAAGTTTATTAGGTTTGTTTTTGGCTTAACGTTTTTATGGTTGTTGTGATAGGTTTACACTAGACTCTGTCGATCTTGGCGGTTGTTTTTAATCACACATACCGCTGTTATTTAGTCATACAACCACAATAATTTTAAACGAGACACACTATGAAACTCGAATCTATTGCACTTCATGAAGGCTATAAGTCTGAAGCAACCACCAAAGCGGCCGCTGTTCCTATTTATCAAACCACATCGTATACCTTTGATGATACTCAGCACGGTGCTGATCTGTTTAATTTAGCCGTACAAGGTAATATTTACACCCGCATTATGAACCCAACTACTGATGTGTTGGAAAAACGTGTGGCTGCGATGGAAGGTGGTATTGCGGCGCTGGCGGTGGCGTCTGGCATGGCGGCTATTACCTATGCGATTCAGTGTATTACGCAAGTGGGTGACAATATTGTCAGTACCAGCCAGTTGTATGGCGGTTCGTATAATTTGTTTGCGCACTCACTGCCGCGCCAAGGTGTGGACGTGCGTATGGTGTCGCATGATGATTTTGAGGGGTTTGAAAACGCGATTGACGAAAATACCAAAGCGTTATTTTGCGAATCTATTGGTAATCCAGCCGGTAATATTGTTGATATTGCGCGTCTGGCGGAGATAGCGCACAAGCACGGTGTTCCTTTGATTGTGGATAATATGGTCGCTACGCCTTATTTGTGTCGCCCGTTTGAGCTGGGGGCCGATATTGTTGTGCATTCGCTCACTAAATATATCGGCGGCCACGGTACAACAATTGGCGGTATCATTGTCGATTCTGGCAAGTTTGATTGGGTTGCCAACAAAAAACGCTTTCCGATTCTTAACGAACCAGACCCTTCCTACCACGGCGTAGTTTACACGGAAGCCTTAGGTGCCGCTGCGTATATAGGGCGTTGTCGAGTCGTGCCACTGCGTAATACAGGTTCTGCCATTTCGCCGATGAATGCGTTTCAAATTTTACAAGGTCTGGAGACATTGGGTTTGCGGATGGATCGCCATTGTGAAAACGCCCAGCGCCTTGCGGAATATTTACAGCAACACCCGAAAGTAGAGTGGGTGAACTACGCGGCCTTACCGGATAGTCCGTATTATGAAACCTGCCAAAAAATTACTAAGGGCAAAGCTTCTGGTATTTTGAGTTTTGGTATTACTGGGGGGATTGATGCCTGTGCTAAGTTTATTGATTCGCTCGATATGATTTTACGTTTGGTCAATATTGGCGATGCAAAATCATTGGCATGTCATCCGGCTTCTACTACGCACCGTCAATTGAATGACGAAGAGCTTAAAAAAGCTGGTGTGAGTGCTGATCTAGTGCGCATCTCGGTGGGTATTGAGCATATCGACGATATTATTGCTGACGTTTCACAAGCATTGGATAAAGCTTAATTATATGATTTGAGAGGGCCTGCATTCAAATGCTAGGCCTTCTATTGGGCTTGCTCTATCTGAGCGACGTTAGCCGTCATGCCGTTCATATTAATAGGGACGCTTTTTTAGGGAATTTGATTGTATCAATGAGTTTTTATATTTGAATTGTCCTTCTATTTTGAGGAAGATTTTATAAAAAAGATTGATAAAATAAAGTTAATAAGCATGATTATCAGTATCACTACTAACATCCAATAGAAGCCATGCAAATAACTAGAGGAAACTGCATTATATATAGTATGCTGTGCCGTTGAATCGTATTTACTTACTATATTTAAGCTTTCAGGGGTGTTGGAAAGTAGACCAATTAATTTATGGATGTCATCACTAGAAATAGAAGGGATTATCTGAACCAATTTCGACCTTACCGAAGACAGCTCCGTGTTCATCAAAACTGCCGTTAAGAAGGTAAAGCCGACAGTTCCTCCAATGGCACGTAACCCATTTAGTGTTGAGTTAACCATTCCATACTTATCCTTTGTAATCTGATTGAGTATCGACGTTCTAACAGGACCATTGATCATAAACATACCAATTCCAGTCAATATTAACATGGGGATCATTTTAAGATAGGTGATATGAGGATATAAGACTAACGTTATCATGACACCCAAAAGGCTTGCCCCAGAGCCAAGGGTTAATGGGAGCTTAACATTAAATTTATCAACTAAAAAACCACCTAGGTTTGCTGATATGATACCAAAGAAAAATAATGGAATTAATAAGAGTCCTGTTGTTAATGGAGAGTAATGGAAGGCTTTTTGTAGAAAAATAGTTGTGAAAAAAATAAGCCAAGTAGTGATTTGGTTAATGGTAGAAATTAATGACCCAGAAGCAAAGTTTGTAATTTTAAAAATACTAAGATCAATAACTGGGTGAAGAGAACGTTTTTCATAGTAAATAAATAAAAATAAGAAAACTATCGCAAAGGCGATACAGAAAATAAAACTCCATGATCTCCATCCCCATATTGAGCTATTGATAAAAACTAAACTCAATAAGGTTGTCGATAGCGAAATCGATAAAAATCCTTGCCAATCAAAGCCTTTTTTTGAAATGCCTGATGCTTCTATATTAGTCGACCGGGCTAACAATAAGTAAACAATAACACCAACAATGAGATTAATGTAAAAAATCCAGCGCCAGCTTAAGTACTTTATAAATAAGCCTCCTACAATGGGAGCGAAGGCCATGCTAATCAAAGAGGTACTTAATAACAAGCCAATCATTTTTCCACGTTGCTCTTTAGAGTAGGCTAATGTCACCATACTCATTCCAGAGGTGAAAAGAAATGTTGCTCCAATAGCTTGGAATAATCTAAAAGTAATAAGTGTAATGCTATTTGGTGATGAACCACATATTAGTGAAGCAATACAGAATAAAGCCAACCCAAATAAAAAACATCTTTTGTGTGAAAAAATGTCACTAATTTTTCCCGAAGCAAAAACAAGTGCGGATCGAGTTAATATATAAATATTAACTACCCACATAATAGTGGAGGGTGTGGTGTTAAATACATTCTCTAATGTCGGTAAAGCTACAGATATCCCTGATATATCTATGTATACCATGATAAAAGAAAGAGATACAGCTGCAAAAACTCTAGTTTTATTGTTCATTAGATCGTACTGTTAAATATTAATTGTCTCTATGCTAAAAGTTTATCTCAAGAATAAGCTGAAAGGTCAGATAATAACGTTCTGTCTAATCGTTTCATTTCCCTAATGAATAGGGTTGTGAGCTCTAGTCATTGATATTGGGAGAGATGTAGAGCAAATTTAGCATAGGTAAAATGTTCGTGTCATAAAAAGCCAGAACATTACACACTGTTTACATTCTGATGTTGTATTTTGTGAAGTGAAAATTGAGAATGCTTTATAGAAAATCCATATTAATCAAATGCATAGATGCATTTTTTAAATTAGATACTGTATTCTATACTTAATTTAGGTTGTTTTTTTGATAAAAAAGCCAGTAAGGATCAACCTTGTTGAGGCCTTGCTGGCTTTATAGTGATGTTATTTATGCTTTTGATGGACGAACAATAATTTTTACAGCTGATTCATTATTGTGAATTAATGTATCAAAGCCTTGGGAAATCAGGTCATCTAATTCGATTCGCTGGGTGATAAAGGGCTCTAAATTAACCTTGCCTTCCTCCACGAGTTTAATGGTTTCTTTATGGTTGTTAACATAAGCAATGGTGCCGCGAACGTCCAATTCCTTCATGACAACACTGTGAACGTTCACAGTTGCCGGATGGCTCCAAATGGAGACAATAACGATTGCCCCTTTTGCTTTTGTGCTTTCAACTAAAGTGTCTAATACCTTGTTATTGCTGGTGCACTCGAAAGCTACATCCACACCTCGGTCTTTTGTAATCTTCATCACCTCTTCTGTGACGTTGACCTCGGTTGGATCTAAAATATAATCTGCTACACCAGTATCATGAGCCTTTTCTTTACGTTTAGCGCTTAGCTCAGTCAGGATAACCGTGATGCCCTTAGCTTTTAAAACGGCAGACAATAACAAACCGATAGGGCCACCGCCACCGACTAACGCCACATCACCCGCTTTTGCCGCGCTGCGAACAAATGCATGATAACCGACGGCTAAGGGTTCAACTAAGGCGGCTTGATCCAAAGGAATGTCATTCGAAATAGGATGAACCCAACGGCGTTTTACGGCAATTTTTTCGGATAACCCACCACCGCATCCACCAAGACCAATAAAGTTCATATTCTTCGATAGGTGATAATTTTCACCCGGCCCAGTTGGTACTTCATCGGCAATAATATAAGGTTCAACGACAACGTGTTGACCGACTTGAATATCGTCAACACCTTCTCCCACCGCGTAAACCACACCCGAAAACTCGTGTCCCATGGTAACAGGGGCGGATTCTCCTGAAATAGGGTGTGGATGGCCGCAAGGTGGAATAAAAATCGGCCCTTCCATAAATTCATGTAAATCGGTACCGCAGATGCCACACCACGCAACATCAATGCCCACTGTACCTGGCTCAACACTAGGTTCAGGAATATCTTCAATGCGAATATCCCCTCTGTCATAAAAACGAGCAGCTTTCATTTTGCTTTCCTTGTGTTTGACTAATAGAGATGAGTAGAGTCCTTTTAACGCACCGCAGTCGAGCAAAGGTCTCTACTAAATCAAGCTACTCAGCACATCGAGTGCAGTCAAACTCTATGATGAAAAACTTGCTTGTTAATGACAATTATCAAGTAATTCCAAGAGGGGGTCAGAGCATGAAGCAATAGGTATTTGCCTAATGTTTATAAGGCGTAAAGTCGGGAACGGGTATCGTTGATTAGCATCTTGGTTTTCACGCTAGCATCAAGTCTATAACATCCCTCATAAAAGACATTGTAAATAGGACAAAAAATGAAGGTTCGTATATCAAAAGAAGAGGATTTAGACATTCTGGCAGAACTAAATTGCCAGCTTATAAAAGACGAAGGACATAGCAATCCAATGTCAGTCAAAGCGTTAAGAGCTCGAATGGCTTGCTGGCTTGTATCGGAATATTCAGCAGCACTTTTCGAGATCAACGATGAGGTTATTGGTTATACACTGTGGCGCAAGGACACTGACTTTATTTATATTAGACAGTTTTTTATTGCACAATCATTTCGAGGTAAAGGGAACGGCAAAAAGGCCTTTGAGCTAGCGAAAAAGCGCTATTGGGGCCAAGAAAAACTACGTTTAGATGTTTTAATAAATAACCTGAAAGGACTAAGTTTTTGGCGTTCAGTTGGTTTTTATGATTACTGTCTAACGCTGGAACAAGAAGGATAAGTTGCTTATATGCAGAATCTTATGTGCCAAATTGAAGTGGCTAAGGATATTGCTCAGGTTGAGCGGTTGTTACAGTGTGAGTCTGTGGAGAAAAAGATAAGGCAGGCTTTCGAACTTGAGCAAACGGTTTTTTATGCTTGCTTTGATGAAGTTCCTATTGGACTTGCATTTGTTGGTTTTAACAATTTTCATCCCCATTGGGCTCGTCCTTTTGTTTATGTAGCTGACGCCCAGCGTCGAAAAGCTGTTGGCTCAATGCTTTATCGTCGACTTCTTGTAGAGCCATTGCCTAACAATGTGCTTGGTTTTCAATTTGGTGCCGATGTGCAAAATACTGGATTAAGAGCTTTTATCGAGTCAGTTGGTTTTAAAAGACGGCTTGATTGTTATTCTATGGTGTTTGATTGTGATCAAATGCAGCAACCAGATTATTCAGTGCTTGAAGAAAATGGGTTTTATCTTTGTGATTTTGAAAAAGCGTTGGAATTATCGTTGGATACCAATGCGTTTTTAATTAACGCTTATACTCGTGATCATTATTGGTCGACACCTGTGTCAAACGATAGTGTGTTATGGATACAACAACTATCAAAATTTGACCCAAACTTTAGTTTTGTTATCCATGATGGTAAGGCAATTAAGGCTTGTGTTGCTAGCTGTGTTACTTCTTCGACATTAAACATCTGGTGGTTGTATTCAGATATTAAAACTAGTGATTATTTGCAGACTGTTTTATTATCGCACCTTACGCAAATTTCTCTTAACAACCACATAGTATTAGCTGATATTGAAATCGATTCTACTAAGACTAATTTTGATCAGCTATATCAATCTATTCCTGCCAAAAAGATAGATGTTTGTCAGGTTTATCAGCATGCTTTTATCTAAAAGAAAATGTTGGGCTTTACTAAAGGCAATATGTCTTTATAAAACCCATTAAAGTTTCTCAAAGTTACTAGGCTAATTTGTTTGTGTTTTAATAATGGCCTGAGAGAGTCCATTTAGATAAGAGGTAAGTACAGCATCTATGGATAATATGTTTTTGTACCAGCCATTCCAGATTAAAAAGCAAGTAATTAACGTTTTTAAATCTTGATCTAAAGACTTACTTTCGTCTTTTAGTATATTCAAACCATAGGTGGCGAAATCTTGTCTGATATCGTCTTCTTTTAAATTTGTCACAAAATTTTCTAGATCGGATTTCAGTTTTTCTTGAGTAATGGCAGGAATGTCTAAACTCAACCCTTTCATTTTTATAAAATAGAAAGCGGTACAGGTTTGTAGGTTCTTTGTTTGTTTATTCAGCCAATCTTCACTGTTTTTGAATGTGCTACCATCCCAACCTTCTAGGCCAATCGATTCACCAAAACGTAAATAAATTGACGATTTTAGTTGTTCTCGCTCTCCAGGTTGAGTGCCATTACCATAAAAACTTTCAAATATGTCAGAGACAGTCTGGCCATTATATTTATTACTACTGGCATTACCTGCCAGGATCATACCATCGACATTGGCTAAGTTTTTATAATACGCACCAAATTGATCAATGATGCCTTGTTTTTTCTCATGTTGTTTGGCTTTTGATAGAAGGTGATCCGTTATTTTATGTTGTAGTAAAAACTCCCCGGTGATTTCTGATAAATCACCAAGCCATCCAGAGGCCATCAATCGGTCTTCAACAACAGGCACTATATCTTTTATCTTATCCCAAATTTCTGGCTTTTCAATAATGCTTTCTGGTACGGGGGTGAGTGGGCCATTATGGTTGTTAGCGTCTAAAATGGCAAAGATATGTGCGACATCGTATAGGTCGTTATTAGACAGCACAACCTCATGGCTATGTTGCATTTTTTGAGTGTAATCACTGGCAGGGAAAGGCGTGATGTTTGCTGTTTCGGGGATGAGGAGTTTATTCCAACCAAATGAGTCGTAATAAATTTTTCGAAATTTGGTTAACATCAGGTTGGTGTCAGTGTCCACTGATGAATTGTCTTCTTCAATCGATTTCATAAAATCGATATATTCTGGCATCTTATAGTAGTTGCCATTTTCTGGTACATGATTATGAACAGACTCTCCGAAATTAAAATTAAAAACTTCGACTTCTTGCGTTTGCATTTGATTACTCCTGTTAAATCGTTAGCTGAATACTATGTCGATTGTGTTTAGCTTTTATTAAAATAATTTTTATCCTGTTGCTTTGTGAAAGCTTGAAAATCGTTATTCCACTAATTGTTTATATCTTTTTGGATGCAATGTACAGAGATTACCCTATCAAATAGGAGGAAAGTCTTACTAAATGCTAAGTGTGGTAGGTATTAGACAAATAGACTTGAGCTGTTATAGTGAGAAAAAACAAGAATAGGGTGTGAAAATGACATTCATGAACGGTGAAACACATCAGGTTTTTAATCAACCCAAAGCGCTTGAACACTATAACGCTTACCTTGCTGATAGGGTGCTGCAGTATTGGCAGAAGCGCTTTGATGGCGGTTGGGGAACTGAGCTTTTGACAGATTTTGGTGCTAGAGTCGGCTGTGACTTGCAACAAGCGGGTTTTCTTGCCAATAAATATTTGCCGGAACTGCATACACACAATCGTTTTGGTGAGCGCATTGATCAGGTTGAGTACCATCCAAGCTATCATCAATTAATGCAGCATGCTATCGAACATGGGCACTGTTCTTTGCCTTGGCAAAAACCGCAGGCTGGGAGTCATGTAGTGCGTGCCGCCTTGGCAGTGTTGCATACCCATGCTGATCCTGGATCGGGTTGCCCACTTACTATGACATTTGCCAGTGTGCCTGCGATTTCTGTTCAACCAAGTGTCGCCAAACACTGGTTGCCGAAAATTTTCGCCAATCATTACGATGGTGATAATAAACCTTGGTTTGAAAAACAAGGGGTGACCATAGGTATGGCTATGACAGAAAAGCAGGGTGGTTCTGATGTACGGGCAAATACCACCACTGCAACACTTCTCAAGGCAAGTGGGCCAGGTGAGTTGTATTCGTTAGTAGGGCACAAATGGTTTTGTTCGGCCCCCATGAGCGATGCCTTTCTGGTTCTGGCAAAGACGGATGACACTAAGTTGTCTTGTTTTTTAGTGCCTCGTTGGTGTGAGGATGGCCAAAAAAATGCTATTTACCTTCAACGTTTAAAAGATAAATTAGGAAATCAATCAAACGCTAGCTCTGAAATTGAATTTAGGGGGGCTCAAGGTTGGTTACTAGGGGAACCTGGCCGAGGCATTGCGACCATTATTCAAATGGTGGCGCTGACTCGTTATGACTGTATGTTGGGATCATCGGCGTTGATGATGCAAGCGGCTAAAGAAGCCATTTGGCATACATCAGGACGGAGCGTTTTCGGTAAAAATCTCCATCAACAACCATTGATGCTGAATGTGCTTGCTGACCTTGCTCTTGAAGCAGAAGCGGCGCTTGCTATTTCGATGCGCATTGCCCATGCCCTGGATAATATGGCCGATGAGAAGCAGGCCGCATTAGTGCGCAGCGCCACGGCGATCGGTAAATATTGGATCTGTAAACGTGCCGTTCAGCATACTTATGAAGCGATGGAGTGTGTTGGCGGTGTGGGGTATGTACAGGATAATGTCTTAAGCCGTTTATATAAAGAAGCGCCAGTCAATGCGATATGGGAAGGTTCTGGTAATGTGCAATGCCTCGACTTGTTACGAGTCTTCAACCGAGAACCTGACACATTGAAGGTCTTTTTAGAAGAGCTTGAGCTTGCCCGTCAGGCCAACCCTTTGTATGCAAAAAAACTCGATTCAGCCTATCGCTTGTTAGAAGACAAAGCTCATTTAGAGGTTCAGGCAAGACGAGTGATCGAGACCTTAGCACAGCTTTGGCAAGCCGCCAGCTTACTGATCTACGGCGATGAGGATATCGCGGATGCTTTTGTAACCGCACGCTTCAGTGACCATGGTTTTCACCAATATGGTTGTTTAGACAGTGGCATTGATATGGCCAAGATTGTAGCGCGTTTTATGCCTAAGCTAACCCCTTAACAGATGGTGAATAATGGTGTTGGTATCGTTAAAACGTTTTTCTCGCAATTTGGTAGCAATAGCCAAGTGGTATTTTTATAAGTTAGTTTTATTGAGGAGATTCCTATGACGGAGGAAGACAAACAAACTGCATTAGAGGCGTTAAAAATTGCGTTCACTTATATGCCAAAAGCGATAGAAGTGAACAAGTACGAATACGGTGAGCGATATCAGTTGGTGCTCAATCATGTGGAAACAGTCAGGGAAGCTCTGCTTATTCACGGTATCGACCCTGATGAAGTGGATGGCGAAGTGAATGCCGATATTGCGCCGAATTCGACTTATTAGGCTTCTTTCATTGTCTTGATTCATACTGTTTGTGGGTGATGGCGTGTGCCTCAGAGCTAGATTTGAAGTTAACTCGCACTAAACGGGTCTTACTGTTTAGTGCGAGTGACTGGATGGTTTAAAAGGCATGATGAAAAAACTAAAACTAAGCGTTTGATTGGAAGCCCATACGGAAACCACCCCAGTGCTTGCCCTTTACAAAAATCGGCACGGAGAGATCATGTAAGATCTCACCAGTGTCTCGTTTATAGGTTTGCAATAAAAAAGTATCGGTATGTGCGCCACAGCGACGTCCTGTTGGATCGTTAAAAATGCGTTTGGTGCGATTATTGATCAGGTCTTTTTCATAGTCACCGCTTAAGGGCTGACTGAACTTTTTGTTATGGGTCGGGAAATAACCATTGATATCTACCGCGCCAGCAAACATGACTTCGCTATGTTTTTCTAACACGACTTCTTGAATAGGCGGAAAAGCCCGATCACTAAATGAATCGTAGGCCGTGTTAAATTTCTCCGGATTACTCCCTGGAATGGGTCGATAATCTCTAGAAAAAACTGCTTCTTGGGTGAGCTCACCTTTTTCAATGGCCTCTTCAAAGACCTTAGCAATGGCCTGTGCCGAAGTGTGTGCTGTGTTGAGTAAATCTGAGAAAAACAGGGATTTATCGACTTTATCTAACTCTCTAAAGACCACTTCAGCACCATTACTTAAGCCGGACGCTTCTTGGGCTAAGCGGTCACTTCGTTGGGATATATCGTTTAATGACGTGCCAATGCGAGAAATAGAGCCGCTAATTTGACTGCTGGTGGAACCTAATACTTCCCCTGCACTCTCCACCTGAGAAAGAACAACGGAGGCGTTTTGTACTTCTTTGGTTAAAGAAACAAAGCGCTGAGTTTCCCCCAAGAGCGCAGTAGACAGGGTTTCGGATAGCTCTTTTAGCGAGGACATTTCGTGATTTGTGGCCTCACTGTTACGGCGCACATCTGTCAGTAAGCCAGAAATTTGCTCGGATGCCGTCGCGCTTTTTGCAGCAAGCGCACGGACTTCATCAGCCACCACCGCAAAACCTCGACCTTGCTCCCCCGCACGTGCGGCTTCTATTGCGGCATTTAAAGCTAATAAATTGGTCTGCTCAGAAACCCCTTTGATAACAGTGGTAATGGTATCGATGTCGTCGGCACTTTTAATTAACAATGCTAATTGATCACTGGCCGCTTGCACCTTTTGCGTTAACTCATTTATTTGCTCGGAACTTTGCGTAAGCATCTGCTGAGCGATGCGGCTTGATTCAGCGGTATCGATCATGGTGTGAGTCAATTGAGTCAGGTTGTTAGAAAGCGTTAAGCCCGTATCTGAGAGACTTTCTACCGCTTGAGTAATTTGCTCACTATCATCACGGGTAATGTGGATGTCTTTGCTGAGAGTGTCAACGAAATGGGATACTTCAGCAGCTCCCATAGCCATTTTTGATGTGGCGCTGGTCACGGTTTTACTGACTTGAGAGGAGCCTAAGTCCTCTTTCACAAGAGAGGGCTGATTGGGCTTTTTCTTATGCTTATGGGGTGCCGATAAGAATTTTGATAAGACAAGAAAACAGCAAAGTAGTATACCGACAAGAGCATAGGGTAAAGGCATAATGTCTTGTAAATAGTTAATAACGCAGATCGCTATAAGCCCCAATACGCTCCCTAACTGTAAATACAATATCATGCTTCATGCTTCCTTATTGTTTTTCTCTAGTGTGTAACTATGTCATTAGGAGGTCAATCTAAAATAGAAGGTGAGTCATCCTTGGTTCGGTTTTTTCACGACACTGAATCTGCGATTTTTTGCTTTGATTTCAACGATAACAGCCATGCTTGAAAGCGTTAAGTGTGATCGTTACCTATCTTCGCCGCTTGTCAAAGTCACTAACGCAAATATCTGGCTAACTTCCAATAATACCGTGACATGCAGATGGATAAGATGATATTAGTCATTTAAAGTCTGTTTTACTTCTATAAATGTTCTCAGGTAAATGAAATGGAACCACAGCAAGTATTGAAGAACTATGAGTTAGCTTTGGCTAGCCAAGATTGGTGTTTGGTGGAACCTTTAATGCATAAGAATGTTTGTGTGACATTTTCAAACGGGACTTTTAAAGGCATTGAAGAAGTTCGGACGGTTTTTGAAGAAAACTTTTCCTCTATAAAAGACGAGCAGTATTCAATATCAAAGGCACACTGGGCTCACATTTCTGAAACAGAAGCCGTGTGTCTGTATTGTTTCAGCTGGAAAGGAATTATTGAGGGAGAGCACTGCTCAGGAAGTGGCAGAGGTACCACTGTACTGATCAATGAAAACGGGTGCTGGCAAATAATAACGGAACATTTGGGGCCTAATGAGTCATAACCGATTTAGTTAAAGCAAAATAGCATATTAATGAAGTTCCAGCTTTGAGTCGCTAAGAATGTCTAATTTAAAATAGAATCATTTTGGTTTTTTTAAGTGGTTTTTAAGTGAAGATTTTTTCATAAGCAAAAAAACGATTACGATCAGTAATACAGATGCTCCAGAACAAAGCAATGCAACAGACCAGCCATATGGACCAATATCGCACTGACTGCTTTCATACCGACATAGTACATCCAAAGGGCTATAACGAAAGGTCCAATAAGAAAAATACCCAAGTATTAAAGCAATAAAAGATAAGAAAAAATAAGCTGATATTTTAAACAAAAAACTAGGTGGAGGCTGTGCTAATGGCTCTCGATGAGTCCTGATAAGGTAATAAATACTATAATAACAGGCAATATTTAATAAACTAACAATAATAGTCAATATGAAATTAATCGTTGTTCGACTAATAAGAGCTAATGCTGTTAGAGTTATTATTATAAATAGAATCTTAAATGCCTTTTTCTCCATATTTAACACTACTCGCGTGCATTACACTCTATAGTTAGTTTACCAGTTTTTTCTGATTGAACAACCTTACTCATGGTTACATGGATGCTCATAGGGTCTTTTTCGCTATTTCTTGCTTGACTTCTTATATTAATTTGACTGTTGTTCTTTAGCAAAACTAGCTCAAATGAGCTTATCCACGGACGCTTCAATTCAGCATTAATTACTGTGGCAGATTTTATTTCCATAGTGATATTTTTGTTATGATATAGTGATTGAGTTTTTGTTGTATCTCTAGATAAATTGATAATATTGCTTTTTAGTATAGTAGGTTGGTTAGGGAAAAAGTTTTCATTTACAATAAAGCAACCTACTTTATTTAAAGGGAAGCTCTTTGAGTATGCAGTGCTGGTAAATACAAAGAATAAAATTAAAACTGTGATGGATGAATTTTTTATTTTCATAATTGACACTCCCATATCCCTATGGATAAAAAATCCCTTTTCCAGGGCTTATTCCATTTATTATTTGCCAGCGAAGCTTTTTTTCTAATTCCCACATGCCCCTTGAGAGTTCTCCAATAGTATTATCTTCTATTTCGCTTAATACTTGACTTAGCTTGTCAGTAATAAAAAACCTTTCATCAATACTATTTAAAGTATATCCGACTGCAATTCCAACGAAAATTGCTGCAACTAAAGGAGCCGCTGCTACAGTTGTTAATGAGCCTATAGCTGTTCCTGCTATTGCTGCTACAATACTACTAATGCCAACCTTTACCATGGATACTGCTAAATCTGCTACTAAATCAGTAAGTAATACTTCATCTTTGAGAATATGTTGAAGGATTATAAGAGGTACGGTTAGAAAAATTGTCAGTCTTGCGCCAGAGCGAATTGAATTTCTTAAGGCTGTTTTTCCTATCACCATGTCAACCACTTTGGCATTAGAGTCTAAATATTTTGTGCCAGTAAATATTGACCTAAGGCCTGCATGACCTTTAAAAATAACATACTGTTTTCCTTTTATGTTTTTTTCATAAACCCTTCCTAGAGCACCTATGTCACGAGCTATTTTAGTTACAGTTTTAATGTCCATAACTGTTGGTACGTAACCAGAGACATTTTTTGTTACATTAATTACATCATCTAGGGATAATTTATTATATAGTTCTGTTAGTTGGTCTACAGATAATATGTATAGAGTTTGACTGTTATTCTCAATCGACTTTTTCAGTTCTTCTTTAGCTAGCTTATCAGAGCGATCCATGCTTATATCCTTAAGTTTTCATCTTGAACTTGTCTTATCATCGCTAAGATACGGTATATTGTATCTAATATCAATATTCATTCTCTTTTCACGAAGAAAATATTTGATTAAGTCATGTGCATGAGATAATTTTTTGTGTGGTAGTTATCCAAGGCACTAATCTCTACTATGAACCAGAACAACCTTAATTAACCTATCTTTTTATTAAGTAATTGCACGACTGAAAGATTACTGTTCACCAAATTGTAAGTCTGCCAAGCGCTTATATAAAGTACAGCTTTTTAGTAGTTCAGGGTGGGTGCCTTGGGCGATGATTTCCCCTTGATCCATGACGATAATGCGGTCTGCGTTTAATACAGTGGCGAGCCGGTGGGCGATGACAAGGGTGGTTCTATCTGCCATCAATAATGAGAGTGCTGCTTGTACCTTGTTTTCACTTTGTGCATCGAGGGCACTGGTGGCTTCGTCGAGTAGCAATATTGGCGCGTCTTTTAAGATGGCTCGAGCTATAGCAATTCGTTGTCGTTGACCGCCGGATAGGCGCACACCATCTTCCCCGAGTCGAGTCTCATAGGCTTTGTCCAAGCGTTGAATAAACTCATCGGCATTGGCTTTTTTTGCGGCCTCTTGAATGGCTTGTTCGGTGGCATTGCGATTGGCATAACCTAGGTTATCCGCGACGCTTTGATCAAACAGGGCCGTTTCTTGGGGCACCAAGGCCAGTTGGTGACGCCAAGCACTCAAGTCATAGTCTTTGATATTGTGACCTGCAAAACATATTTGCCCCTGTTGAGGATCATAAAACCTTAACAAGAGTTCAAAAATGGTCGATTTCCCCGCGCCAGATGGGCCAACGAGGGCAATGGTTTCACCTTGCTTAATGGTAAAACTAAGATGTTTTAGGACAGGCGTTGTTGGACGCGTTGGGTAGCAAAAAGTAATGTCTTTTAAGGCTAATAGAGTGTTGTTTATGGCGGCCTGCTGTTGATCTGAGGTATGTTGAGGCCTAGTGCTTTGTTCAAAAAATGGTGGAATAGGTTGTTTGCCACTGATTATATCGCTCTTTTCGTTGAGCAATTCCATAATGCGCTCGGCGGCTCCTGAGGCCCGTTGCAATTCTCCCATGACTTCAGATAATGCCGTAATGGAGCCAGCAACAATAATGGCGTAGAACAAGAAACTGGCTAAGTCGCCAGCGCTTATTGCACCAGAAATAACGTCTTTGCCACCAAACCAAAGCATGACACCAATGCCGCCCATGGAGAGTAAAATAGCCATCAAGGCGAGCCAAGAGCGCTGTAAAATACGTTTTACACTGACACGGAAGGCTTGTTCTACTGCTCCAGCAAAGCGTTGTTCATCGTGGTTTTCATGGGTATATGCTTGAACCACTTTGATATGGCGTAACGCCTGTGACAAATAGCGCCCAACATTGGCGATTTCATCTTGGCTATTGCGAGATAATCGACGTACTCGTCGACCAAAATACAACACGGGCGCTACGACAAAAGGCACACAGACGAGTAAAATCAGGGTTAACTTAAAATGCATCACCAACAGAAAAATAATACCGCCGAGCAGCATTAAGCTGCTGCGCAAGGCAATGGATAAAGAAGAGCCAATGACACTCTGTAAGAGAGTGGTATCTGAGGTAATGCGTGATTGAATTTCGCTTGGTGAGTTATCCTCGAAAAAAGAAGGGGATAGGGTCAGCAAATGAGCAAAGACGGCTTTACGTATATCCGCAACCACTCGTTCTCCAATCCATGACACAAGGAAGAATCGGCAGAAACTGCCAACGCCTAATAGCAGTACCAAACTCAGAAAAACCACTAAGGCTTTGGTCAAATCCGCTTCTGAACCGGAGGCTAAGCCTCGATCAATTAAAAACTGTATGCCTTTACCGAGACTCAACATGGCGCCAGCGGTAATCACTAAAGCGATAAGCGCAAAAATAACCTGAAGGCGATAAGGCCGTAAAAATGCTAGAAAGGTTTTTAAGCCTGCGCCGAAGTGCGTTTTGTTACCAGATAGCATAGCGGGAATCGCCTCGTTTTGTCCCTTTCCTGTACCCTGTTGCTCTGACTTATTGCCTGTATTCAACAATAGTTTCCCTTAATGTATTTAGTTCGCGAGCACGTCTTATACCATGGTGGACGGTGTTGAGCGAGTGCCTGTTAACTTAGATAGAGCTTCAATCAGATGCATAGCGTTTTAAGTAAGTTGGCTAAAGGATTACAGCATTTTGTGCTAAATCGTGGTGAGGGTTCAAGGTAACGTACCTTACGGGGTCTTTTATAATGGTTACCTCACCATAATGGCCTTGGTCCTTATTTTCAGTATTTGCACCACAACAAAGAGACTGTATATGTCATCGTTACTTAAAACCATTGAACAGAATCCGGTAGAGTTACCCAGAGAATCTCGTGTGCTGCCAGAGCGGTTGATAGAGGGGAATCCTTTATTAAAAACTTGGGTTGCAGATTTGTCCCGCGATGGAGAGGTTAATACAGGTATATGGCAAGCCACTCCAGGGACAAGTCGGTCTCTAAAAGGCGATAGCTTCGAGTTTTGTTATTTACTGGAAGGTGTTGTTGAGTTAACCCCTGAAGGGGGTGACCCAGTAATCTATAAAGCTGGCGATTGCTTTGTATTAAAGCCTGGATATAAGGGCGTGTGGCGTACGATTGAAACGGTTAAGAAAATTTATGTCTCAGTAGGGTAATGTTTGGTGGTTTAGATAAGCAAAAGTCGCTTATCGATCGCTTTGGTAGCGAGCACAGCTTTGCCCTGAATGTCAAAAATAGAGAGGGAAGGTAAATGAAAACACTATTGCTCAACAAAGAGCAGGTAAGCACGTTAATATCGATGCCGGAAGTCATAGTCACGGTGGAAGAGGCATATAAGGCTTTTAACCGTCATCAAGTTGTTCAACCGGATTATATAGGAATACATTTGCCTTCCCCTCGTGGTGAGATTGACTTTAAGCTTAGCTATTTTGAGCCCGATGAAATGATCTCGATGAAAGCCTCTTCGGGTGGCTTTATTAATAACCCTACCGACCATAAACTCCCTAAGAACATGGGGAGTATTCTTTTATTTGATGCACAAACGTGTGCGCTGATATGCGTTATGGACGGTAGTTTACTGACAGGCCTAAGAACGGGCGCATCTGGCGCGGTATCGGTGAAAGTTCTGGCAAGAAAAAATGCCCAAAAGGTGACCTCCATCGGCACAGGCAACCAAGCAAGAATGCAAATTCGAGCGATCAATGAAGTCATCAAAATTGAAGAAATTCATGCTTGGAGTAGAACACCGGAGGCTCTTCGCCAATATAAAGCTGATATCGAACGTGAATTCGGTATTCCGGTTATCATTGCGAACTCTAAAAAAGAAGCGGTTGAACAAGCCGATATTTTAATTACGACCACTCGGGGAACGGGCTCTCTGGTAGAAGCGGATTGGGTAAAACCTGGCACGCATATTATCGCTATTGGCAGTGATCAGCAGGGGAAACAAGAGCTAGACCCCGAAATCTTTAGGCATGCCAAAATAGTGAATGACTCCATGGAGCAGTGCACCGAGAAAGGTGAAACATGGCATCCGCTGAATCAAAATATTATTACCAAAGCGGACATTCACGCAGAAATAGGTGAGATATTGCTGGGTAACAAAACTGGAAGAGAAAATGATCACGAAATTACTATTTTCGACTCCACCGGAATGGCAATACAAGACAATACGTCAGCAAGCAAAATTTACCGTAATGCAATAGAGCAAAACATTGGCACAAGTTTTGAGTTTTTTAAGTGATACTTAGTTAAAAAAGCGGGTTAAAAAAGGTGTGAACAAGTCCTTTGGTCTTAGCATGTATATGCCTTCACGCATAGGACATTGGCCTAAATATTAACCATGGGTACAGCTTTATTTTACTGTTTTAAAGAATTTAGGGTCAGACGTTCAAAGGAGATCAGCACTATGCGCAATTACCCAACGATTGAGGACATTCGAGAGGCCCAAAAACGGCTGCAGCCTCATATCAAACATACCCCCTTGTTACGTGCTGAAAAAATAGAGCTAGGCCTTGGGTGCCAGCTTTATTTAAAGCCGGAAAATTTGCAAATCACGGGGGCATTTAAAATTCGAGGCGCACTCAACAAGACGCTCTCGTTGCCGAAAGAAGACATTGCCAACGGTATCATCGCAACCTCTTCAGGAAATCATGCTCAAGGGCTGGCATACGCAGCCAGAATGCTGGGAGTAAAAGCAATATTGGTGCTTCCCGTTACCACGCCCAAAATTAAAATCGAGAATACCAAAGCACTCGGCGCTGAGGTGGTTCTTTTTGATGGGGATACGGCGGCTAGATGGAAAAGAGTGTATGAAATTGCCGAAGAAAACCAATATGTCCCCGTTCATGCCTTTGAAGACCCTCTGGTGATGGCGGGTCAGGGAACCATAGGCTGTGAAATATTGCAGGATTTAGAGGATGTGGACACTGTTATTATCCCTATGGGGGGCGGTGGCCTTATTTCAGGGATCGCGACGGCGCTCAAAGAAATCAAACCATCGGTACGGGTTATCGGTGCTGAGCCTGCGTTAACACCGAAATACTATCACAGTAGAATCAACAAACAACGGACGTCGCTGCCGCTGAAAAATACCATTGCTGATGGACTAAGAATCAGTGTGCCAGGGCAAAATCCCTATCCGATTATTGAAAAATATGTTGATGAAATTATTTTGGTGGAGGATGAGTATATTATCGCTGGGATGCGTAGCCTTGCTAAAGATGCCAAATTAATTGCTGAACCCGCGGCTTCCATTGGTATTGGTGCCTTGCTCTCTGGCGCAGTCAAGGTTAAGCCGGATGAAAAGGTGTGTGTGGTACTGACGGGCGGGAATTGGGACTTAAGTGATCTTGCCGAGATTTACAAATAAGTCGACTAATTTACTTCTTAACTTACCACTTATTTGCTGTTTAGAAGACTCACCCAGGCGCTTAGTTCGATGGGTGAGCAAACCTCTGATCAATAGAAGAAATAAAAAAATGCCTTCTATCAGTATGACCTGAAGAAGGCATAATGAGGGAACACTATTAGGTTATCACTGTGCCATTGAGTTTATTTGTTCGACAATGGCCGTTCCCAGTTCTTGAGTGCTTGCTGTCCCTCCCATGTCACGGGTTAGACTATTTTTATTGCGTAATATACTTTCCATTGCATTGAGCAGAGTATCATGAATCTCTGGGTAGCCAAGGTGTTGCATCATCATCGCGCCTGCCCAGATGGTCCCCAGTGGATTGGCAATATTTTTCCCAGCAATATCGGGGGCTGAACCATGAACGGGCTCAAACATGGAAGGAAAGGTTTTTTCAGGGTTGATGTTGGCCGATGGTGCAATGGCGATGGTGCCAGTACAGGCAGGGCCGAGGTCGGAAAGAATGTCACCAAACAAGTTGGAGCCAACCACCACATCGAAATGCTCTGGCATCCGGACAAAATTCGCTGTGAGAATGTCAATATGGTATTGATCTACTTTGACCTCAGGGTATTGTTGCGCCATTAGGGCGACACGCTTATCCCAGTACGGCATAGAGTGATAGACACCGTTAGATTTTGTCGCGGAGCTAAGGTGTTTTTTCTCCCGACTTTGTGCTAACTCGAACGCGTATTTTAAGATACGATCTGTCCCATGACGGGTGAAGATGCTTTGTTGGGAAACAATCTCTCGTTCTGTGCCTTCGTATTGAATACCACCAATGGCGGAATATTCCCCTTCGACGTTTTCACGTACTACATAGAAGTCAATGTCGCCGGGGTGTTTGTTTGCTAATGGGCAAGGGACGCCATCAAACAGACGCACAGGACGCAGATTGACATATTGATCAAACGCGCGGCGTATAGGTAACAATAATCCCCATAACGAAATGTGGTCAGGTACCCCAGGAAAGCCAACGGCACCGAGATAAATCGCGTCGAATGCCTTGAGTTGCTCTAGGCCATCTTCTGGCATCATGCGTCCAGTTTTGTGGTAGGTTTCGCATGACCAATCAAAATGCGTCCATTCGTATTCTAGATGGCACTGTCGTCCTGCAGCTTCTAAGGCACGAATGCCTTCGGGAATGACTTCTGTTCCAATACCATCACCTGCAATGACGGCGATTTTGACTTTTTGCATGCCTTTCTCCACTTCTATCGTTATTCTTAGGGACATTTGCTCGAGACTTATTCATGGGTCTCTTTTGCTTATCTAACCAAGTGCTTGGTTGATTAATGCATATTGACGTAGTGTATTGTCTCTTTGTGGCATGTCACCACGTATCATTTCGACCACCGTATCCACTTGAGGCAAGCCTATTTCCTCTAGCCAAGTACTGAGCTGACTGCTTTGTGGCACATCGATCCGTACAAACTCATTGATATGCTGATTGATCAAGGATTGGATCATGGCCTTCGCTTGTTCTTGTGAGGAGGCGATGACAGGGCCAATGGCGTAACCACGGCCAAATTTACGTATGATGGCAAAACCTGTGATCTCACCTTGGCTTTCCGTTACGATACCTGTCGCTGATTTCAGTATTTCATTGAGAGCGGCTTCCCTTGCTAGACCGCATGATTTTTCAGCGAGTTCAACTATTTTCGCATGATCTGCTTGGACTATCTGACGTTGCATTTTTGTGAGATTAGCATCAACACTGTTGCTTGCTTCTACTATGGCTTGGTGTTGGTAGACTTTGCTGGCGGCACGAAAGCCGAAGCTTTCATATAAAGGTTGACCAGATGGTGTGGCGAATAAAAGCACATTTTTGTGATCACCGATTTTCTCCAAGACCCGCTCCATTAGTTTTCTACCAATGCCGTTACCTTGTTTTTCTGGTGACACAATCACCATGCCAAGAGAGGCGTAATGGTCACCATGATTCCAACATAAAACCGTTCCTATGGATTCTTGGTTATATTCGGCAATAAACCCAGTGCCGAGATGGTGAACCAGTTTCCAGTCGTCAATACGATGTGGCCATTTGACTAATTGAGATAATGAATAAGCGGCTGTTAGGTCATCTTCCGTCATGGGGCGATAACAAATCTGAAGGGGCTCTTTTGTTAAAGTCATCATGTTCTCCTCAAAATAATGACTATATTTTGGGGAGAGATAGGCGTAATTACTAGGACATTCTTGCCGTTAAATGAGAATTGATCTAAATACGGCAGCAAGCGCTAATAATGCTTTATCAGGGTGATAAATCTGCTGAAAGCCTATTTTATAACAGCATAATATTGTGATGGGGCGATGTAGCGAACAGCCACCAATCAAAAAAATGGGATGAATACGACGGCATTAGATGACAGTAGACCGAAATGGGCAGCCTTCAAGCATGGCGAGTGGCAAACATAATTCCATACAAAACTGTGTTTGCATCACTCTAACCAAGCAATAATGTGACGGATTAGGCAAGGGTATGGCTGACTAAAGCAAAGCTATGAAACTCACTGTCTTCTTTTTTGAACGATGGCCTTCTCATAGAGGTGACCGTATCAAATTCAGGCATGCCAGCTGCGATCAAAAAGGCCTTAAAGGTGTTGTCTTGTTGGGCCGTATCGATGCGCAGGAAATGCCCTGTATGTTGATTGATATGGGGGGCGATCAGCGCCATGGCATCGTCACCGTTTTGAGCAACAACTGGGCCAATGACGTGGCCACGACCAAACTTTCTACACAGGGCAAAGCCAATAATACGATTGTCACGAACCAATACCGAGCCTTGGGATTTCCCTAATACGGTTTCGATGATGTGTTTTCTATCAATGCCAAACGCACTTTTATCCAGTTGTAGAACACTTTGCCAATCATTGGCGTCGAGTTCTCTAATACCTTCGGTGACCGAAAGCTTGGATCGATCAACGGCAGCGGCAATGCCCTGATGTTGGAAAACCGGGGCAACCATTTGAAAATCTAACGATTGATAAAGGCGGTATCCCGCTCTGGTGGAGGTGAGCAAAATGTCGCGATTTTCACATTGCGCCATAATATGCTTCATGATCCAGCGTCCACCGCCTAATGCTTGCAGTCGAGGTGAGGTGATCACCATGCCGATGGTAGCGTAGTGCTCTCCCATGGGGAACCACATACCAGAAGCAACTACTCGGCCAATGGGGTCGCAGCCAACAACGCCCTTACCTAAGGTTAATAACACGCGCCAATCGGAAGGGCGATGGGGCCAGAGCACGGTAATAGAAAGCTCATGAAGCTTGTCTATGTCATCAGGCGTCATAGCCCTAATGGTCAGCTCGTAGGTTTTTAATCGCTTTGATGTCTCACAAGGCACGTCTGCCACCTCTATTTTTTCTACAAAACGCAGATTATCAATACTTGTATTAGTTTGTCATTGCATCCCTCTAAATACTAGGACGTTCTTGCCTAATATCTATAAGGAAAGGCGTGAGCAGCGGATTCGGCATCAATTAGCTAATCGTCTTGATATAAAGCTTGCTTTATATCGTCACCTCTCTTTTATCAGCATAAAACGCTTTTCTCCCGCGCTTAGAATAGAAAAAGCAGCCAATTTTCTGCTTACGAAGACCTGCATTATAGCAAGGTCAGTTCCTTAATTGGGTACGAAGACACTGGGAGATAAATGTATGGCCTCGTTTAATCCAAAGGATGTGAGGATTCCTAATAGTCATTTCATTGGTGGTAAAGCCATTAACAGTCGCGAAACAATCGATGTTTGGCGTCCGTCAGATGGTCAGGTTTACGCCTCTCTTTCCATAGCGGATTCTAATTTGGTCGATCAGGCCGTAGAAAATGCATGGCAAGCGTTCAAACAAAGCGACTGGGCCTCTCGGTCACCTCGTGATAGGGCTAAAGCGATGAAGCGTTGGGCGGCTTTGATTGAAGCGGATGTGAATACCTTGGCGCCCTTAGAAGCCGTAGGGTCGACGCGTCCGATTGCCGCCGCTGCGCAGTGGGATATTCCCTTTTGTGCCGAAGGTATCCGTTTTTTTGCCGAGTATGCTGATAAGTGCGGTGGGGAGGTGATCCCGACGGCAAATGGTAGTTTAGGCATGACGATTACTGAACCCTATGGGGTTATTGGTGCCATTGCACCCTGGAACTTTCCGTTGGTTATGGCGTCCTGGAAAGTAGCGCCAGCAATGGCAGCAGGTAATGCTGTGGTATTGAAACCATCGGAAATGACGCCGTTTAGTGTAGTGCGTTTGGCTGAGTTAGCCATAGAAGCGGGTATCCCCCCTGGTATTTTTAATGTCGTTCAAGGGGATGGTCGCGTGGGGGATGCTATTTGTCGTCATCCTCGAATTTCGAAAGTGACCTTTACTGGTTCCACCAAAACCGGTGCACTCATTATGACGGCTTGTGCACAAACCGGTACGAAACCTGTCACGCTAGAATTAGGGGGGAAAAGCCCGCAGTTGGTATTCGACGATATAAAAAATATCGATAAAGTGGCGCGCCGCATTGCCGGAGCCATTACCACCAATGCGGGTCAGGTCTGCGTCGCAGGTTCTCGTCTCTTGGTGCAAAAAGGGATTGCGGATCAGTTAGTGACGCGCATTTCCGAGCTCTTTTCTGAGCTGGTTTCGGGGCCAACCTGGCAAGATAGCACCACACTATCCCCGATTATTTCAACGCGAGAATTGGAACGCATTGACGGTGTGGTAAAGCGTACCGTGCAGCAAGGCGGTGAAATTTTAGTGGGCGGTTGTCGCTTACCTGAGCAAGATCAGAGCGCTTTCTATCAACCGACGATTTTAACCAAGGTCAATATGGGCATGGAAGGAGTGCGAGATGAAATCTTTGGTCCTGTCCTTTGTGTGGAAACCTTTGAAACAGATGATGATGCTTTGCAGTTAGCTTGTCACCCTTCTTATGGCCTATCCGCTGGTGTGCATACTGCAGATTTAAATCGTGCCATGCGTATGGTGAATGAGCTTGAAGCTGGGACTGTGTGGGTGAATCGTTATGGCCGTAGTTGGGATTTTGCTATACCCACAGGAGGTTTCAAAGGCTCTGGTATCGGTAAGGATCTTGGGCGCTATGCCTATGAAGCTAATCAAAAAGTGAAAAGTGTGTTAATCGATTTTACCAATGACGAAGCCTAATTGCGCGGGAAGAATAAAAAATTGCCCATTAACGACATTCTATTTTTATCCGGTAGATTGTGCCGAGGTGGGGGGGCAATTCCGTTGAAAATTCGTTACAGCAAAACAAAATCGGGCCAAATAGGCTTCGTTTTAGTGTTGTAATAAATCTATTGAATAGTTTTTGCACAAATAACCGCTGTTTTATTGAAATAAAAAATGAAGCACCGTATCGCTAAATGGAGAAAACCAATATGACTACCCTGAACCCAAAGTACATTACGTTTGATTGCTACGGCACTTTAGTTTATTTCGAAATGGCGCCGACTGCGCGTCGTGTATTTAAGGACCGTATCGCAGAAGAAGACATGGATCAGTTTATTGCAGACTTTTCTGCCTACCGTTTTGATGAAGTGCTTGGTGATTGGAAGCCTTATGATCAAGTCTTGTGCAACGCCGTGAAACGTACGTGTAAACGTTGGGGCATTGAGTACCGTGATAATGAAGGCATGATTTTTTATAACGCGGTGCCGACTTGGGGGCCTCATCCTGATGTGCCAGAGGCGCTAGCGCGTTTAGCTACAAAATTTAAGTTAGTGGGATTGACCAATGCCATGAATGAGCAAATTCCCCATAACATCGAGAAATTAGGGGCGCCTTTTCATGCGGTCTACACCGCAGAAGAAATTCAGTCTTATAAACCTCGTTTAAAAGGCTTTGAGTATATGTTGGAGAAATTGGGCTGTGGCCCAGAAGACATTCTGCATGTTTCCTCAAGTCTGCGTTATGACTTGATGTCCGCTCACGATATGGGCATTAAAAATAAGGTGTTCATTAACCGTGGCCATGAACCTTCAACGCCTTACTACGAATATCATGAAGTTAGCAGTTTGGCTGGTTTGGCGGATTTGTTAGGCGTTTAGTTTTTTATTCACTAGAAGGAATCATCATGAAGCTAGAGTCCTATTGGCTAGACACTGTATCCGCTTTTACGAAAGGGGAGCAGGGCCACGCATCAGGTCAGTATGATGTGGCGATTGTTGGCGGTGGCTTTACTGGTTTGTCGGCGGCCATTGCCCTTTCTAAGCAAGGGCTTTCAGTTGTGTTGCTTGAAGCAGGTCGTGTTGTTGGTGAAGCATCAGGTCGTAACGGTGGTCAGTGTAATGCAGGTCTAGCGCATGATTATGGCTCTCTGGCGCAGCGTATTGGTATGGAGAAAGCACGTGCTTTTTACCTTTCCTATATGGACGCGGTGGACACGGTTGCGGAGATGGTGAAAGAGGAAGAGATTGACTGTGATTTTACGCGCCATGGTCGACTGAAATTGGCGGCGAAACCTGCGCATTATGACAAGCTGGTTCGGGCTCATGAACGGTTAGTCAACGAGGTTGACTCTAACGTTGTCTTACTGAGCGCGAATCAGGTGCGTGATGAAGTCGGCTCTGAGCGGTTTTATGGTGGTCTGTTGCAAACGACCAGTGCACAAATGCACATCGGAAAGTTTGGTCTAGGGCTAGCGGATACTGCGGTGAAATATGGCGCGAAACTTTATGAATCCGCAGCAGTAACAGGGATTGAGCACATTTCTGCCGACCGTTATCAAGTGACCTCCAGTCGTGGCACGGTCATTGCTGATAAAGTATTACTGGCGACGGGAAGTTCTGCTAAAGGACCTTTTAGTTATTTTCGTCGACGCTTGGTTTCCGTGGGCAGTTTTATCATTGTTACGGAACCGTTAGCACCAGAACTTTTGGCGCGTCTCTTAGTCAAGCGACGTGGTTATGTGACCTCAAAAAACATCGGTAACTACTTTCGAGTCACTCCCGATAATCGCTTGCTCTTTGGTGGACGTGCTCGTTTTGCAATGTCTAATCCACGTTCAGATGAAAAAAGCGGTCATATTTTACAGGCGTCAATGGCACAAGTATTTCCGGCGCTTAGCAAGGTGCGTATCGACTACTGCTGGGGTGGTTTGGTGGACATGACGGCCGACCGCTTACCAAGAGCGGGTCAACACAAGGGCATGTATTACTCGCTCGGCTACAGTGGACATGGGGTTCAGATGTCAACGCATATGGGGAATGTAATGGCTCAAGTGATGATGGGGAATGAGATCGTCAATCCATGGCGTGATCTGGATTGGGCGCCAGTGCCGGGCCACTTTGGTAAACCTTGGTTCTTGCCCTTCGTAGGCGCCTATTACCGTTTTCAGGATTTGATTCACTGATGCTTTTTAAGAGTTGGGGATCAAAGAAACATGGAAAGAATAATCAAACGTAAGGATAGAGAAAAACCGATATGAATGTATCGCAAAGAGAGTCTTAAATACTGCTAAAAGACACTCAAATGGCAATAAAAAAAAGTAATACAAGCCTATAAAACAAGAAGAGCAAACAACCAAGACAGAACAACTCACAAAAGGAACCATAAAATGAAAGAAGACAAAAAGCGTTCGTTAGTGGATCAACAGAGTTCAAATATATTAACACAAGGGGTTTCACGGCGTCAGGTGCTGCGAGGTATGGTGACCTCGGGGGTCGTTGCCGCAGGATCTGGTCTTTTGACACCAGGCTCTTCTTTGGCATATGCAAATACTGATGAGCCTAAATATGGTGGCAATATTAAAGTGGCCACTCAATCGGGTTCCACTTCTGATACATTAGATCCTGCCCATGGCTCAGGGTCCTCAGATTATACCCGTCAATATATGTTCTATAACGGTCTAACCGTTTTGGATAGAACGCTTACTCCGCAAATGGAACTGGCTGAGTCGTTTGAGACAAAAGATGCTCAATATTGGGTGATAAAGCTCCGTAAAGATGTCCTGTTTCATGATGGAAAGCCTTTTACGTCTGCTGATGTTCTATTCACTTTGAATCGTCATAAAGACCCAAAAACCAGCTCTAAAGTGGCGGCTGTCGCCAAACAAATGGTCGAGATTACCGCCAAAGGTCCCCATGAAGTACATATTACCCTAGCCGCTAAAAATGCGGATTTGCCTGCCATTTTGGGGGTGGTTCATTTTCTTATCGTACGTGATGGCACGACAGATTTCAGTAAAGGGAATGGGACAGGACCTTTCCTATGTACTGTATTTCAACCTGGCGTTCATTCCATCGCTACGCGCAACCCAAATTATTGGAAAAAAGGTCTTCCGTATTTGGACACTGTAGAACTCTTTTCGATTCCAGATCAATCCGCTCGTGTGAATGCCTTGTTAGCCGGGGATGTGCAGCTTATTAATTCGGTGAACCCACGGGCCATTGACACATTGAATGCCAGTCCATTGGTGAAGGTTTACCACGCGGACTCTGGGGGTTATACGGACTTGATTATGCGTGATCAGCTTGGTCCAATGAAAAACCCTGATTTTGTGAAGGGCATGAAATACATCATGAATCGTGAGCAAATTCTTAATGTGGCTTGTCGTGGTTTTGGACGAATTGGCAACGATCAGCCCATTCCCAAAGGACATCGTTATTATAATAGCGCGCTGCCACAGACAACTTACGATCCAGATAAAGCCAAATATCACTTCAAAAAGGCGGGTGTGCTGGGAAGCAGTATTCCCATGGTGGCCTCTTCTGCTGCCGATAACTCGGTTGAGATGGCTCAGTTGATCCAATTAACAGCGCAAGGCGTGGGGCTTAATTTGCAAGTGAAACGCGTGCCCGCAGATGGCTATTGGTCAAATCACTGGATGAAAGACACCTTAGGATTTGGGAATATTAACCCTCGGCCAACGGCAGATTTAATGTTTACTTTGTTTTTTCAATCGAATGCCGCTTGGAACGAATCGGGTTGGAAAAATGCGCAGTTTGATAAGTTGCTGGTGGCCGCACGTGGTGAAACTGATGATGCTAAGCGTAAGCAAATGTACGGTGAGATGGAGACACTCATCCATGATCAGAGTGGTATTGGTATCCCAATCTTTAGCAGCATTAATGATGCGGCTAGCCGCAAGATAGGCGGTTATAAACCTCATCCTTTGGGTGGCTTGATGGCGTACATGTTTGCCGAGCATGTTTGGCTGGAAGCGTAAGTTTCGATTCCTTCTTAACCACACTAGCGTTGCGGCAATAGGCCGCAACGCTCTGCTCAAAAGGTGAACCATGAATAAAACCGTTTTAAGGCTTATCATTAATCGAATTGGATTGGGGATATTAACCTTATGGATCGTCTCATTAGTGGTCTTTTTTATTACCAATTTATTACCCGGTGATGCCGCCCAAGAGCTATTAGGTCAAGCATCGACAGTACAGACTCTGGATGCTTTAAGGGCCAAATTGGGGTTAGATCTCCCCCTCTACGTGCGTTATTTTCACTGGTTAGGCGGGATGCTGGTAGGGGATGCGGGGACATCAATGGTCAACGGTATTCCTATCTCGCAGTTAATTTGGTCTCGTTTACCCAATACGCTTCTTTTAGCGGCCTTTGTAACCTTGGTATCTGTGCCTGTCGCCATGTTCATTGGTATTGTTTCTGCCATGTATCGCGGCTCGTGGTTTGATCGTTATATCAATATTCTGGCGGTATGTGCTGTCTCTGTGCCCGAGTTTTTAATTGCGACCATCGCAGTGCTTATTTTTGCGGTAAAACTTGGCTGGTTATCGGCTTTGTCTCATATAGAGAATGCGCATACCTTTGGTGAAATGCTGAAAGTCTTTGCCATGCCTGTGTTGACTCTGTGCAGTGTCTTGGTTGCTCAGATGGCACGTATGACCCGTGCAGCAGTAATTGATCAGTTAAGTTCGTCATATGTTGAAATGGCATTGTTAAAGGGGGCGAGTCCCATTCGTATGGTACTACGGCATGCCTTGCCTAATGCCATTGGACCCATTGCAAATGCTATCGCCTTGAGTCTGTCCTACCTTTTAGGTGGCGTTATCATTGTTGAGTCCATTTTTAATTACCCTGGTATTGCCACTCTGATGCTCAATGCTGTGAGCTCAAGGGATATGCCATTGATTCAAGCCTGTGCCATGTTGTTCTGTTTTGGGTATCTGGTCATGGTGCTGATGGCGGATATTAGCGAAATTGTTTCCAATCCGAGGTTACGAAAATGAATACACATACTTCTTCTGTTACGGCAGCTGAACCGACACAGAAAGCCTCTTTTTCCTCACGTTTTCATGTTCGTTCGATCAGTGGTTTGATCGGCCTGATCTTAGTCGGGTTCTGGTTAGTGATTTCGGTTATTGGTCCGATGCTTTCGCCTTATCCCCCTAATGATTTTGTTAGTAATACGGTGTTTGGCCCGATGAGTATGAAGCACTTTTTTGGGACAGATTATTTGGGACGGGATATGTTTAGTCGGGTTTTAGCTGGCACCCCCTATACTATAGGTGTTGCTCTAGCGGCTACCGTCGCGGCCTGTTTGGCTGGGGTGATTTCAGGGCTGGTGGCAGCCGCTGCCACCAGCTGGGTCGATATGACGATTAGCCGAACCCAAGATGCGCTGATTTCCATACCCAGTAAAATGTTTGCTTTGATTATGGTGGCATCGTTTGGTTCTTCTGTACCGATTCTAATTTTAACCGCCGCCATTGCTTATATGCCAGGCAGCTTTCGTATTGCGCGTTCTCTAGCGGTAAATGTGATGACGCTGGATTATGTACAAGTGGCGCGCCTTCGTGGAGAGTCCATGCCCTATATCATCTTTAAAGAAGTGTTGCCGAATATGTTTCGCCCTGTGCTGACCGATTTTGGATTGCGCTTTGTTTTCATTGTTTTGTTGTTGAGTGCTATGAGTTTCTTAGGTCTGGGTATTCAGCCACCTGAAGCGGATTGGGGGTCATTGGTGCGAGAAAATATAGGTGGTCTAAGTAGTGGGGCTCCAGCGGTCATTATGCCAGCGATTGCCATTGCCACGTTGACGATTGGCGTTAATTTGCTCATCGACAGTATTGGCAGTAAATCGGTACAACATTGAGGGGAGTCGTTATGACTGAGTTAGTAAAAGTATGTGGTTTACAAGTGGCCGTGCGAACGGGAGCTGGCGTGGATGTTCCTATCGTGCATGGTGCCGATTTCAGTTTGCATAAAGGCGAAGTGCTGGCGCTAATTGGTGAGTCTGGTTCTGGTAAGACGACCATTGCCTTATCGTTAATGGGATACGCTCGTAGTGGCTGCCATATTGTCGGTGGTTCAGTGCAGGTTGATGGGACCGATCTGTTGACGCTGTCTCCTTCAAAGTTAGCAAAAGTACGCGGTCGAACGGTGTCTTATATTGCACAAAGCGCTGCAGCTGCTTTTAATCCTGCCATCACCATTATGAATCAGGTCATTGAAAGTGCCATGATTCATAAAACTTGTAGTCGTAGAGAGGCTGAGAAAAAAGCCATTGGTTTATTTCGTGAATTGGCTTTACCTGACCCTGAACATATTGGTGAGCGTTATCCGCACCAAGTGTCTGGGGGGCAGTTACAGCGTTTAATGGCGGCAATGGCGCTGATTACCGATCCTATTTTGGTGATTCTGGATGAGCCAACCACCGCATTGGATGTTACCACGCAAATCGAGGTGTTGAGGGCATTCAAGAAAGTGGTGCGTGAGCGTAATACCACAGCGGTTTATGTCTCCCACGACTTAGCGGTTGTAGCACAAATGGCAGACCGTATTGTAGTGCTGAAAAACGGTGAAATTCAAGAAAATAGTCTGACGAAAGATCTGTTAATTGAGCCAAAGCACGAGTACACGAAAAGTCTGTTATCGGCAATGAAACCTGAATCTCGTCAGGATACTGTCTCGCAAAACATAATGGATTTAGAGACAAGTACGCCATTGTTAGAAGTACGTAATCTCGAAGTATGTTTTGAAAAAGGTAAGCGAGTACTGCAAGACATCGATCTGAAGATTCGTCGCGGTTCAACTGTCGGGGTAATAGGGGAATCCGGTTCGGGTAAAACAACCTTGGCAAGAAGTATTGTGGGTCTTGTCGAGCCCAGTCTCGGTAATATTTACTTAGATGGTGAAGCGCTCAATGCGTCTGCATCAGGTCGCACCCGAGAACAATTGCGTCGTGTCCAGTATGTATTTCAAAATGCCGATACTGCGTTAAACCCTCTGCATACGGTTGAAGATATTCTGGCTCGTCCATTGAGCTTTTATCACGGTATGAAAGGGCAGAAACGACGTGATCGCGTCGCCGAACTGTTGTCTCTTGTGCACTTACCAGACAGCATTGCGAAACGTCGTCCAACAGAACTGTCTGGTGGTCAAAAACAGCGGATCAATTTAGCGCGGGCCTTAGCGGCAGAACCGGACATCATACTATGTGATGAAGTGACATCAGCATTGGATACGGTGGTTGGGGCGGCTATTCTTGAGTTAATGGCGGACTTAAGGAAAAAGCTTAACGTGTCTTATTTATTTATCAGTCATGACATTAGTATGGTGCAAGCTATTTGTGACGAGGTAGTGGTTTTATATTCTGGTTTCAAAGTGGAGCAAGGGGCAGGGGAATCATTCCAACGGCCACCATTCCACCCTTATACCCAGTTGCTGATCGACTCTGTCCCCGAAATGAAGCAGGGCTGGCTGGAATCGACGGGAGCCAATCACGAAACCTTACCCAAGATAGCGCCAATAAAAGCGGATGTAGTGTTATGCCCCTTTTTGGATCGCTGTTCTGTACGTATTGATGGACAATGCAATCAGGTTATTCCTGCTCGAAAAAAACTTGAAAAAGGCAATCAAATATTTTGCCATCATTCATTTTCAAACCAAAAATCTCAAGCGCTTGAAGTAGAGGAGCAACCTATCTCACAGTTACAAAGCGTGTGATGAAAAATGGTTTTAAAGAGTCCGGAGAGTGGTTATGGGCGAAGGAAGCGTAAGGGTAAATAAGGTATCGGTATCGACAGTGGTGTCTCCGTCTTCAGTATGGCAAGTAAGTCATGCCATATCTCAGGCGATTACGCGGGTTAAGCTGTATATTGAGGAGCACTACAGGGAGTCGATTAATCTTGATACGTTAGGTGCCTTGGTTGGTTTAACTCGCTATAGTTTAGCCAAGCAGTTTCGCCAGCAAGTAGGCGTGTCTCCCTATCAATACGTTTGCTTGGTACGCATTAAAAATGCCCAGTCTTTAATGAAGCAAGGGGAACGGCCAACAGACATTGCCAGTGCTGTTGGCTTTTTTGATCAAAGCCATTTGGCGAAACACTTTAAACGTCTATGTGGTGTGACCCCTAGCCAGTATCGTGAGCAATTTTATAAACCTTGATGCTTATACGAACCGAGTTATTGATCAGCCTAATATTTCGCCCGCTGCGATCAATCCACTATCTGCATACAATAAAGCCTCTTGAGGGGAAACCCAAGAGGCTTTATTGTAGGACGTATTAAGTGAATAATTGAGGCTAAAACTCAGAGACTTTGCCCCATGTGCTTTTATTAAATCGACTAAGTTGATATTGCTTGTTTTCTACAAAGGTGTTTTTGCCAGCGATCATTTGTGCAATTAACAGCCCAGCGCCAGGCCCAATGCCAAAACCATGTCCTGAAAAGCCGGCCGCAATCAAAAAGCCAGATAAGTTACTCGCCTGATCGATCACTGGCACCCCATCTGGAGTACTGTCTATGTAGCCTGCCCAGGCATTTTGCACGGGAATATTTGTCAATTCCGGTAGCATTTTACGTGCGCGAGCGAGGGTGAGTTCGATCATCTTTCTTGAGGGCGTAGGATCTAATATGCGGTTTTTTTCCATTGGTGTGGGTTTATCCAGTGCCCATTTTTTGCGGGTCTCGTGGCCGGCTTGCCAAGCTTGTAAATCACCAGGTGAGAGCGCTTTCCAGCGTTTTGCAAACATCGGAATGAAATGGGATGCGAAACGTAATTGTTGGGGGGTGATATCCACATTGGCGAAGCCAGAAATCGCTAAGGTATAACCGCCATTACTACGTCCTGTGATCGATATCTCTGAAGTATGTAACGCGCTGGGGATGCCTTTGGCGCCCGGCATGAGAGAAAGAGCGGAGGAGCGCACTGCCGATTGCGGGAAGCGAATGCCCAATTGATGGCAAAAAGATGACGCCCAGGCCCCTCCTGCCATGACCACTTGGGACGTTTTGATCACTCCTTTTTCTGTGATAACACCAGAGACTTTACCTGCCTGTGTTTCGATCCCACGAGCTGCGCAGAATTGATGAATGCTGCCACCGTGTTTCAATATGCCTTTGGCAATCAATGGTGCGGCTTTGGATGGATCGGCAATACCGTCAGAAGGTGAAAAAACACCGCCCAGCCATTGCTTGTAGGTGGATTCTCCACGTTCTGTGGCTTCACTCGCACTGAGCATGTGGGTGATGACACCTTCGCCTTTGGCAAAGTCGCGCCATTTGCTCCAGCCGTCTATCTCAGCTTGATTGTCAGATAAATAGAGAAGGCCGCAACGTTTAAAGCCTAAATCTTCCCCGATGTCCGCCGTTATTTCCTCCCAAAGGTCGAGGCTCTTGGTGGCCAATGGAAGCTCCCGTGCATCACGGTTTTGCTGGCGACACCAGCCCCAGTTACGACTGGATTGTTCTGCACCAATTCGGCCTTTTTCAATTAAGGCGACTTTCATACCTTGTCGAGCCATAAAATAGGCAGCGCAGACGCCCACGATACCGCCACCGATGACAACGGCGTCGGCACTTTCAGGCAATTCTGGTGTTGATGGAATGCATATTAAGGGAGCGGGCATTTGGTTCTCCTTGCCGTGTATTAGTATGAGACCTTTGCTTGTGTAACCTCGTGCAACGGTCTCAGTATGTATTTTTTACCACTTATCTAAACGCACAGTTCGCCAAAGCGAACAACGGTAACACCAGGGCGTAACTGTCTTAGTGATGGCATGACCAGTACACAATTATCGTAAGGTGTGCGGATTTCTTTGCCATCGCGCCAGGCGATCACGCTGCCTTTTTCGGCAAAGGTTTCTAACCCGGTGTAAGGAGCGGCAAAGCGAAAATCCATACTGGAAGCCACGACAGGTTCTGTGACCTTAACAATATTCATGGTGGGTTCAACGGGTTGGTACCAGCTGGCGGGTAAATCGTCTTCTTGAATTACATGATGCAAGAGCAGAAAACGTGCCGTCACATCGCGAGCGACCGTCACCGCTGAGGCTTCCCAATGTTGGCCACATTCAACCAAGAGGGCATTCTTTTCGCTGTCCGGATCTCCGAAATCAGCATAGTCTCGCAGGCGGCAGCCTTCTGGGTGGCCTTCATCGCGAATCACCCAAGCGGGTGAGCGCTGTTCACGGGCCAGAGCTAGCCCTTTATCTAATGGCCCGCACACACAAAGTGGTGGGCATTTTTCATGCATTGAATGCAAATCCAGCAAAAAATCGACTTCGTCTATGATGGGACGTAATTCGCGTGCACGGCGTAACTCAGAGGAGTCACGGCTGAGATCGTCCAGTATCTCTTTGGTCCAGACACGATTAAGGTCTTGATCAACAAACCGTGATGCATCAGGTTGGTTTGGGTCGAAGTTGAGGTACGCCGCCGCGTTGGCAAATGACAAGGTGAGTCGGCCTTGACGAGGCGTTATACCCAGATCGATGAGTTCTTTTACCACAATGGCGCCACACACTTCATTGCCATGGACAATGGCATTGATCATGACATGTGGCCCAGCTTTTCCACTATCGAAGGTATAAAGATAGGGAACGACACTATTACCATCCGCATAAGGGGTGATGTCAGGGAAATCGATTTCAATGGGGTACTCTGACAAGGTGTCAGAGACCGAGTGGGTATCATGATTGCTCATTTAAAACGCCTCTATAGTTAACTTAAGTTGCCTTGGCAGAGATATTTCATTTCCATGTAGTCGTCTAGGCCATAGCGTGACCCTTCACGGCCATAACCCGATTCTTTTACCCCGCCAAATGGCGCGGTTTCTGAAGTGATAGCGCCTTCGTTGATGCCGACGATGCCCGTTTGCATCTTGTTCGCCACACGCCAGACACGTTTAATATCGTTCGAATAAAAATAACCCGCCAAACCAAACGGAGTATTGTTGGCCGCCTGAATAACCTCTTCCTCGCTTTCAAAACGAAACAACGGCGCAACAGGACCAAAGGTTTCCTCGTGGGCTAGCTCCATATCATGATTCGCATCAGCTAATACGGTTGGCGCGTAATAGTGAGGCCCGCAAGCGATGTCATTTTGAACGCGTTTACCACCCGTTAGAATGGTCGCACCATGCTGTAAGGCATTTTGCACATGACGTTCAATTTTCTCTACGGCTCTCTCGTTTATCATCGGGCCGATTTGGCTCTCTTCTCTATCGCTTGGGCCAACGTGCAGGGCGGCAACACGGTTCACCAATTTGTCGGCGAAAGCATCGTATACGCGATTGTGAACATACACTCTATTTGGGCAGACACAGGTTTGCCCGCCATTACGGAATTTCGACACCATAAGACCCTCTACAGCGGCATCAATATCAGCGTCTTCGAAAACAATAAAGGGCGCATTGCCACCTAACTCTAAAGAAAGGTGTTTGAGGGTGGCGGCGGCTTCCCGTGCGAGCAATTTGCCCACTGCGGTGGAACCAGTGAAAGTGATTTTTCGCACGCGAGCGTCTTCCAGCCAAGCGCCTACTACATCCGATACTCGATCACGAGATGAGGTAACGATATTCAAGACACCAGCAGGTAAGCCCGCTTCGTCAGCCAGTGCCACTAGGGCAAGGGCGGTTAATGGTGTGTCTTCGGCAGGTTTGGCCACGACGGTACAGCCCGCGGCAAGGGCTGGGGCGATTTTACGAGCAATCATCGCCAGAGGAAAGTTCCAAGGAGTGATTGCTGCCACAACGCCAACGGCTTCTTTGACGACCAAGCGTTTTTTGCCGGGAACTGTTTCGGGAATAATATCGCCATAAGTGCGTAGTGCTTCACTCGCGAACCAATCAACATAGGAAGCCCCATAGGCGACTTCGCCACGGGCCTCGGCGAGTGGTTTACCTTGTTCAAGAGACATCAATCTAGCTAAATCTTCCGCGTTATCGAGAATCAATTGATGCCAGCGGAGTAAAAATTGTGAGCGTACTTTGGTGGTTTGATTGCGCCAATCTTCAAACGCCTCGTAGGCGGCTTTGGTTGCTAGAGTGGCGTCTTGAGCCGTGCTATTGGCGACTTGTGCAAAGTTTTGGCCTGTAGCAGGATTATTAACTGAGTAAGATTCGTTCAGGTTACTTGGTTGCCATTGCCCGTTGATAAAGTTCTCTGTACGAATGAGATCGGGACGTTTTAGAGTCAAAATCATGTGCCTGCTACCTCATAGATATTATGGTAAATACGAATTTCTATTGTAGATGAGTGAATGCAGGGAAATGTGCCTAATACACCCTGCAAATCGCAGGAATACGTGTTTTTAAATGAAGATTCAGAAGCTTATGCCGTGGTGATTATTCCGTTGGGCTAAACAGCTTATCAATAGGGTAATACTTTTTAACAATAGGGGATTTGATAACAATATAGCTGAAGTATTTGTCGATAAAAATATTCTTATCGAGCAGATCTTCCATGACGGTTTGATAGTGCACAACATTGCGAGTAAGGAAGGTGAGCTGATAGTCAAATCCACCACTGACTAAGTGACATTCTTGCACTTCGTCGACTTTGCGAATATAGGCTTCAAATTGCGCAAAATGATCCGGTCTGTGGTCCGTTAGCGTCACTTGAGTGAAAACACGTTGTACTGTCCCCAGTTTTTCTAGCTGAATATGAGCGCCATAATCCATGATGTAGCCTGCTTTTTCTAAGCGTTTGACTCGGGTTAGGCAAGGGCTTGGAGATAAACCGACGGCGTCGGCTAGATTGACGTTGGAAATTCGACCGTTGCGCTGTAAATGGCTCAATATTCGAATATCAATACGATCCAATTTCGGCGCACAATTCATTAAAATCTCCAGTCATTTTAGGTATTTATACTCTTGAGATACTAGCAAGTTGTTCGCGGTGCGTCATCTACTGATGCACCGCGATTTTTTCAGCCTAAAGCAAGACGTACGTCAGGTTGCTCTAACACCTCATCAAGTGTGCGTTTTAGGCGCTCAAATAAAATATCAAAATCCCCTTTTGTATAACACAGCGCTGGTGCAAAGCCAAGAACGTTATCAGTGAAGGCACGAAAAATTAAGCCGTTTTTGTAGGCTGCTGTGGCAATACGTTCAGATAATTTCAGTGCTGGATCAAAACGTGCTTTGCTGTTTTTATTCGCAACCAGTTCGAGCGCTCCGAGTAAACCTCGGCTACGGGCATCGCCTACCAGTGGATGATCAAGCATGGTCACTAATCCTGCCTCAAAATAGTGAGCGACGGCTTGTCCATTCGCTAATAAACCCTCTTCATAAAGTCGAATCACTTCCAGCGCAATGGCGGCGCTGACAGGGTGAGCCGAATAGGTATAACCGTGACCAACGGGCGCATCTGGACCACAGCCATCAGCAATGCCCTGATAAACCGCATCGCTCATCATCACCGCTCCCATGGGCGCATAACCTGCGGTGAGGCCTTTTGCCATGGTCATTAAATCGGGGGTGACATCTTCTGCATCACAGGCAAACATGGTGCCGGTACGGCCAAAACCGGTAATGACTTCGTCTACCACGAACAAAATACCGAGTTCGTTGCAGCAGTTTTGTAGGGCTTTTAGCCAGCCTTTCGGTGGTACAATGACGCCGCCAGAGCCGATCACTGGTTCACAGAAAAAGGCCGCCACATTGTCGACGCCTAGTTCTTCCACCTTGCTTTTTAGTGCCGCAACAGATTCAGCAATAATACCTTCAGGGCTTGTATCTTGTGAACTGCGGTAAGCATAAGGGCAAGGAATACGGTGTTGATTAGGCAGGGGCACATCGAAGTGACGATGAAACGCAGGCAAAGCCGTTAAGCCTGAGCCCTGTGACGATGAACCATGGTATCCGCGTTCGATACTGATAAAGTGTTTTTTCTTGGGTTGGCCAGTGGAGTTGTAGTAGTTAACGATAAAACGAATCGCAGAATCAACGGCATCGGATCCTCCCATGGTGAAGTAAACATGCTGCAAGGAGACGGGGGTGATTTCTACCAATTTGGCAGCGAGCTTGATAGCAGGCTCGGAACCAAAATGAAAGTATCCTGTTGCATAAGGCAATTTGCGCATTTGTGCTTCGCCAGCCTGTACAACGCTGTCTTGTCCATAGCCCGTATTGACGCACCAAAGACCCGAAAACGCATCAAGCAGTACATTGCCTTGGCTATCCGTTAAATACGCGCCTTTGCCTGATTCAAGTATGGTGACGCCACGTTTTTCATGGGCATGATAATTGATCACAGGATGGATAAGGTGTTGTCTGTCTAAAGCAACTAAAGATTCATCATTCATGGTTAATCCGCCATTTATCGAAAAGTAATCCTTATGGTAGCGCTAATAGTCCAGTTTATTATGTTGAGTCGACTGTGTTCGACAAGGCAGATGTGACGAATTCAAAGGGGATTCGGAATATTGTTTTGTCTGTTTCCTATGTCGGTAAGTTGTGTAATATCTTTGTAGACTCATGCATTAGATTGGCTATATACAAAGAGGAATAGAGGCCTTTGTTCGTGATTTCATGCAAAGGCCTCTAATAGACTCACTGTTTGAAAGGACTAGGTTTTAAAACGCCATGGAAAATTTCCCTGAAATAACGGTATTCGTAGAGTGAGAAGAGAATTTACCGCCGTAGTCTAGAGTGATAGAGGATCTTTTTGATAGGCCGTAATCGAAGCCTACGTTGAGAAGCGCTGTATTACGGTCGGCAGCAGGACCATAGACTTGGAAGCTAGAGCCTGCCGTTGAATTGGCAAATCTCATGGTAGAAGAAGAGGATAAATTACCATAAGCGTGTTGCCAGCCAAGTGTTAAGTAGGATGTTAAATTGTGTTCATTAAAGCTTGTGGTATTAAATAGGCGAGAACCCAATGTCGTGTAATAATTATCGTCCTGTGGGTCATATACTTTCAAGGCTGATAAGCCTCCTGTTTCAGTAAAGTTGGCCGATCCAGTGTGTACATAGGCTGCACTTAAAAAGGGCTCAATTTTCACATCACTGAAGGTAAAACGGTAACGAGTTTCGCCAAAAGTTTGAAAGGAACCAGAGTGGTAATCTCCTTTAATATTCTCGTCAAAGCCCGAAAAAATAACGTGGCGTGTGCTGTTCACATGGTGTAAAGAATAGGCGAGCGTGCCGTTTACTGACCAGGCCCCCCAGCCTGTGCTGGCATAGGTTCCCACATCATAAGTGTGTATTTTTCCTGAAGAGGATCGTGCATCAACATCATAGGTACTTTGACTGTAACCTGTGAACACCCCAAGACGAGTTTGTTTGCCGATCAGACCGTCTGTGCCTATTACCACTCCTCCTACTCGGCTTTTGATGTCTGCGGCGTTGGTTTGACCATTGGTGTGATTCCAACCACCATAGGTTTGTACCCAAAAGGATGAAGAAAGTGGCGCTTTCTCAAGGTTATTGGCTAACGCAAAAACGTTGATTGGTTTTGGGTGAAATTTTTCTTGTCCAGAAGTGACTTGCGCTGCGTAGTCAACCTGCTCGGCGTAGGCTAGTTGTATATGGCTAAGTGCTCTGAGTCGGCGCTCAGCGAGGGATGATGAGCGATCAGACGAGGTGCGTGCTGCAATGCGCGTATTAACGACGGTACGCAAGCTACTGCTTTGTTGAGCAATAGCAGAGCTTGTTGAGGCTTGGGCTTCGCCAGATACCGCATTATAGGCTGTCGCAACATCGGCTTTTTTCAACGCGATAAAGGCATCAAACACTGAGTTGTTTTGCCCCAGCGATTGTACTGCACTGGCTGTACTTTTTTGGTTGGGCGTATTGGCATAGGATACAAAACTGGAACCATCATCGTAGACTAAGGTTAGGTTTATTTGCTTGTTTTGATAGTCGAGTACGGGTTTGAGGAAGGCGGCGTCGGTGTCTATTTTGTTTGAAAATTTACCCGTAATGCCCACATTGGAACGCATAATTTCGTAGCTTTTATTCTTCTCATAAGTGGCATTTTGAGCCTTGATAGTTACTTTTGCGCCGCTATCAATGATTATCTTATCTGTTGCGGTGAGTTGGCTGACATTGTTAGGCGGTGTGACATAAATTAGGTAAGTCGAACCCGATTTGAAATCGGCTGTGCCTTTTATGTTTAGAGTACCTGGCGTGGCCGAACTGCCCGGAGCTAGGATGCCGCCATTATTGATCACAGTTGAACCCACGGTCCCCGTTCCTGTTAACGTGCCGTTGGTGAGTGAAACAGAAGAGGATGCTAAAGAAGCATTATTTAAAGTGACGGTGGCTGAATCTGTGATGTTAGTGTTGCCGGAAAAATCACTTTGCCCTGACAGTGTCCAAGTGGAGTCGCTAGCAAAGGTTAATAATTCGAAGTTTTGATAGGTCGCAGTATTACCGAGTAAGGAAAGGTCAAAAGTGCCTGATTTCTCCCCTAGCTTGAATGTATCAGTGCCGCCCTCAGCGTCTACATTGCCAGTGACGGAACTGCCATCTTGGTAGACGAATGTATCATCACCATTTCCCATTGCAACGGCAAAGTTTGTGCCTGTGATAGAACCATAGTTGATGATGGTATTAGCGAATGTTCCGGCTGAGTTGACCATCTTAATACCAAATCCATCGAGGCCTGTAATCGTACCATAGTTGGTAACAGAAAGAGCTTCGAAGGCATCGCCATTAGCGCTATTGTCGTCGAGAATACCATTATTAGCACCGGAAATTAGGGCGCTGGTGTTGTCCGCTGTACCGTTGATAATAGTGCCGCCACCGATGGCAATGGCTTCGCTGGTACTTGTTTTGGTTTCCCCATCCTTGACACCTTTAGAGCCCAAGCCTTTTATGGTGCCATAGTTATTGATGGTGCCAGCCTTGTCGAAGTCGATACCATCGCCGTCGCCAAATGTGGCCGCGTTATCAAATGATCCTGTGATTTCACCGTAATTGGTCACAGTACCTGTACCATTGGAGTTCACCCCTGAGCCGTTTTTACCGATTATGGTTCCACCAGCCTGATTGATCACGGTTAAGTTGTCTTCTAATCCCGATGCCTTGATACCGTGATAGGCGCCTGAAATAACGCCACTGGATTGGTTGGTAATGGTGGCATTGAAGGCGCCTGTATCACCGCCATCGATTCTGATAGCGGAATTATTCTGGCTGCTGGCGTCGCCATCCGCATAAGAGGAAGAAATGGTGCCGCTATTATTGATGGTGGTGTTTTTACCTCCCTTGATGGCATTATTATTTGCCGCTGAAATGGTCGCACCTGCTCGGTTGGTAATGGTAACTTGGGCATTTGTTGACGTGATGTCTGCCAGATCAAGAGCCTGACCTTTTTTGCTTGAGGTGATGGTGCCAGCGTTGTCAATGTTCACTATTGCTGAGCCAGTGCTATTGGCTGTCGATTTGATTTTTAATGCATCGTCAGAGCCTTCAATGACTCCACCCGCTTGGTTGGTGAGAGTAAGTGATTTTAAGGTATCGAAATTACTGTCTGTATCAAAACTGATGGCTCTATCACCTGACGATGTGCTTTTTATTGTCCCTGAATTGGTGATGTCAATGGTACCAGCCCCTAAGCGAATTGCATCAGAAGAAGACGATTGAATGGTCCCACCATTATTGTTGATGGTAATCTTTGCGGTATTTGAGGTGGCCGAGTCAAAGTCGAGGGCTTGACCACCACCAGAGACAATGACACCTGAATTATTAATGGTAAAAGAGCCGTTTTCAAATGGATTGTTAATCCGAATAGCGTCTGACTTGCTGGACGTTATGGTACCCGTATTATCGAGTTGAAAAGCGCCAGATGCATTGTTAGAGGTATCAATGGCTCGTCCTTTGTCGCCATCGATGGTGCCTTTATTGGTAATAACAATACCTTTGCCAGTTGCATTGCCATTCCACTCAATAACTGGCTTGCCACCCGTTAATGTTGCTCCTGTATTAATAGTCCCTGTATCCTGACTTGAGACGGTTTGTTGGCCTGAGGCACCAGGAACAACAAAACTTTCAGCTGAAACTGGTGCAGCGATTAGGAGTAGAGAACTTAGTGTGTAGATCTGTTTCTCGATCAGATTCACTTTTCTATTGGATTTTACGCTTCGAATACCAAGCATCTTTTGCATTATCACAAGAAGACAGTTGGAGCGCTGGAGTCGACCCTTCATTGGCATACTACTTCATCAGGATATTAAGGAATAAAAGTGTATGCTACTTGCTAAGTAATGACGATTTCATGACAAAATGTGGAGTCTTTTATCATCAACCGAAAGATAATGCGGTACAGAAGTGGTTTAGAAAGGTCGACAGGCTGGTTTTTATGTCAAAATGAATATCCGGTAACTGTTGGCTGTCACGTGCATGTACCGTTTTGTTTATTTGATCTAGAATCGAAAAGAGGCATGACGGCAGCTACCGATGCATACATTTTATTAAGGACTACCATGACATCAACTGACTATCTAAATCAGCTTAATCAAGATTATCTTAGTATTCATCGTGTGAAAGAAGATTTCTTCTGGGACACTTATATGGGCATTAGCGATGATAACGAGGGAGCCTCACAGGCCCAAACAAAGTGGACAAATTTTTTAAGCGATGCCAAGCGTATTGATGAGGTAAAGGCTCAACTTCTTGCGGCAGAAGCCATCGCTGACAGTGACGAAAAAGCACAGACCATGGCTGGATTACAGGGGTGGCTGGCGATGTTTGAGTCGCATGGGATTTCTTCTCCAGACGCGCAAGCGCTAAAAGATCGGCTGATTAAACTTGAAGCGCAACTGTTTGAGAAAAAGCAGCAGCACGTGATGACCTATCAAGACGAAAAGGGGCAGACGGTAGAAGCCTCGTTAGTGTCGGTTCGCTCGGTGATTCATACCAATAACAATGAAGCGGTACGTCAAAGTGCTCATCAAGCCTTATTGGATGTAGAGCAATGGGTCTTGGAAAATGGCTTTATTGAATTGGTAAAACTGCGCAATGAGTTTGCTCGCTCTTTAGGGTTTGACAACTTTTTTGATTACTCTGTCCGCAAGGGCGAGCATATGTCCAGTGATGAATTGTTTGTCATTCTAGACGATTTTGAGCGGCGCACGCGTGATCGCCATTTACAGAGTTTACGAACGTTGGCTGAAGAGAAGGGAGAGTCTGCACTATTAGGTCATAACTTTTCTTACGCTTATGCAGGCGACGCTATGCGTGAGTTGGATCCGTATGTGCCGTTCTCTCAATCACTGCGCCGTTGGGTAGAGTCTTTTGGGCGTCTTAATATTGATTACTCCGGTGCTGAGTTAACCTTGGATTTATTAGATCGTAAAGGCAAATACCCTAATGGATTCTGTCACGCGCCGATTCCGGCTTTCTACGATCAAGGCAAATGGGTAGCAAGTAAAGTCAACTTCACCAGTAATGCCAAACCAGATCAAATGGGTAGCGGCTTCGATGGCATCAATACCTTATTTCACGAAGGAGGTCACGCAGCACATTTTGCTAACGTCAAAATGAATGCGCCTTGTTTCTCGCAAGAGTTTGCACCAACCTCAATGGCTTATGCGGAAACCCAATCGATGTTTTGCGATAGCCTACTGAACGATGCCGACTGGTTAAAAACGTATGCGAAAGACGCACAAGGCCATGTTATTCCTGATGATGTAATCAAAGCCATGGTGACCAGTAGCCAACCTTTTAAAGCCTATGAAGAGCGTAGTATTTTAGTGGTACCCTATTTTGAAAGGGCGCTTTATCAGCTTGATGACGAGGAGTTAATTCCAGAGCGTATTATCCAATTGGCTCGCGATTGTGAACAGAGAGTTTTAGGGCTTGCTTGCAGCCCTCGACCACTATTGTGTATTCCCCATTTGCTCTCGGATGAGTCCGCCTGTGCATATCATGGTTATTTATTAGCGCATATGGCGGTCTACCAAACTCGTGCTTACTTTTTATCCGAGTTTGGTTATCTGAGCGATAACCCACAAATTGGCCCGCTGTTAGCCAAGCATTATTGGCAATGCGGTAATAGCCAAACTCATAATGAGACGATTAAAGCACTCACTGGCGAAGGGTTTAACGCGAAATATTTGGCGGACGAATGTAATTTAACGGTTGAGCAAGCTTGGCAAGCTCAGCAAGAGAAAATGGCTCGTCTTGCACAGCGTGAATTGCATGCTCCAGCATCCTTGAATGCCAGTATTCGTGTGGTCGATGGTGAGCGTGAATTGGCTTCAAACCAAGAGTCAGACCAGCACTTATACGAGCAATTCGAAGCTTATATCGGCGAACAATACGGCTGCTAATAATAACTCGTCAGCCTTTCAGCGTTAAATGAACGGGTATTCTGAAGGGCTGATGGGGCTTTGGGTCACGTTTAATAAGGAAATAGAATACTTTCTATTAGAAGGTTAGTCATATTAACGAAACGGTGTTTGGTGTGAGGGCGATTCGACATAAGTTTGATCGGTTAAGCTGTTTAAGAAAGCAATTAAAAAGCGCTTTTCATCTTGTGTCAGGCTAAAGGGATGAATCTTTTCTGAACGTAAGGGAGAAGGTGAACCTTTGATCGCTGCTTGCCCACCTGCGGCATAATGTTCGATCACGTCTTCTAGTGTTGCGATAGAGCCGTCATGCATATAAGGCGAAGTAAGGGCAATATTTCGTAATGTTGGTGTTCTAAAACGGCCTTTGTCTTGAGGGTTATGGGTGACTTCATATAATCCTTGGTTGCCTTCTGGATAAGCTCCTCGTCCATCGAGATTATACAGACCAGTATTGTGGAAGGCGGGGTGTTTTGTCGCATCAGAAAAATGCACGCCAGAATGACAATTCGCACAGCCAATTCGCTCACTAAAAAAGAGCGACATGCCTTTCTTTTCTGCCTCGTTCAGCGCATCCTCCTTGTGCAAATAAGTGTATTGGTCGTATGGTGAATTAAAGCTAATTAAGGTGCGTTCAAAAGAGGCAATGGCTTTGGTGATTAAGTCGAAGCTGATTTCTTGCTGTGGAAAAGCATTGTTAAATAACCGTGGATAGATAGGATCGTTACGCAAGAATAATAGAATGCGTTCTGTATGCTGGGCGGCGGCCATTTCGACAGGATTATGACCAAAAAGAGGCACTCTAGCTTGTTGTTCTAATGTGGTTTGGTTCGGATCAGCCCAAGTTAGTGTCGTCATATAGGCTGAGTTAACGATGGCTTGGGCATTACGAGTGTGAAAGTCCCCAAGAATCCCGACTGAAACTCGCCGCTTTTCAGAGAAGGAGCGTTCTGCATGATGGCAAGATGAGCAGGACATATAGCCCAATCCGGAGAGATTGGCATCGAAAAAAAGTCTGTGTCCCAGGATCACTTTCTCTTCGCTCATCGGGTTGTCTGCCGGTACGTCAGGTGGCGGTAGCCAGCTTGGAAGAGACCATGAATATTCTTCAGCACCAGCAATATTGCTGTATAAAGCAACAATAGCAACACACAAAAATATTCGCTTCATCATGTCCCCCTGCCGAATACATCTAGGACCTCCCCCAATACAGCTTAGTCTCGAATGATGAAAAAGTGAATGTAGCAGAATGTTTTTTTAGATGATTTGGTTAATAGAATATATTGATCAGTTTTTATACGTGAATTTTTATATAATTATTACAATTAAGGCTTTGTCATCTAATAAGATGATGTTCTTTTTATTGAAATTAAATTAGGTGATTTTGGTTGATTTATTCAATTTAAATTGTCATAAAAGATACTTTTTATTCCATGTAAAAAATTGACTTATGTCAATATTTTATAATTTCAATATAAATATACTGTCATCACTAAATTTTAAAAAGGAGTGTTGATATGTCTAATGTAATCGATAAACGTTTTTTGCTTGCTTTACGCTTAGGGATGGCTTGGACGTTTTTATATGCTTGTTCTCATCAAGTATTTGACCCCAATTTTAGTATCGTTGGTTTTTTAAACAGTACGAAGACTTTTCATGGTTTCTTTTCTTACTTCACAGGGCCTGTCATTGCACCTATTGTGTCGTTTATGGTGGCTTATGGCCATTTAGCGATTGGTTTGTCTTTGCTTTTTGGTTTGTTTGTCCGTATCAGTGCGCCTTTTGGCGCTTTGGTTCTATTCATGTATTGGATGGCAAACATGGATTTTCCATATGTCGTAGATCACCACAACTTTATCATTGATTCACATATTATTTACTGTATTGTATTAATTATGTTAGCAGTGAAAAATGCAGGTCATTATTATGGGCTAGATAATGTCTTAGCTCAGTCAGATTTATTGAAAAAAGGCTCACTTTCTAAACTTAAACCAATTGTAGGATAAATTTTAAATTGCATTTCTTTATTGTGCGATGCATTATTAAATGATTTTTAATGCGTCGTATAATGTAAGAATAAATTATAAATCTATAATTATTGATGTTTTTGCAATAAAAAGATAATCTCTCTAAATGATTTATTCAAAATAAGGCGTGGACTTTCTTATGGTTTGCTTCTCTATCTTACTCCCTCGGTTGTGCTTATCATATTCTCCAGAGGGGAAGTCGTCGTGAATGATGAACAGCGAGTAATTGCTTGGCTTGAGCAAGATAAAATGCGTATGGAAGCTTTACAAATCGCCCAGCAAGTTGGACTGAATGATTGGTGTATCGGGGCTGGTTTTGTGAGAAATTTAATCTGGGATAAGCTCCATGGTTATGAAGAGACAACCCCATTGAATGATCTGGACTTAATCTATTTTGACCCAGTAAACACCAGTGTCGAAGCAGACGAGCGTATTGAAGATGAGCTGACTTCTCATTCTACTTTACCATGGTCTGTTAAGAATCAAGCTCGTATGCATCACCGTAATAGTGATGCACCCTATCGATCAACCAGTCACGCCATGAGCTATTGGGTCGAGCTAGAAACAGCCATAGGGGCTCGGTTATCGTCTTCTGGTCAGGTAGAGCTGGTGGCTCCTTTTGGAGTCGATGTGTTGTTTAGAAAGCACATCACCATGAACCCTGATCGTCTTAAGCCGATTGATTTTGATCGGCGTATTAACAGTAAGCGTTGGTTGCAGTTGTGGCCTGATCTCACCGTTGTGCGGCCTGAGATCAAGGTGTGATCTATCGCTTGCAACAATCACGTAATCCTCTCTATTTGCCAGTTTTTCGTCTAATAAGGGAAGGGAATGTGTTATCACTCCCTTCTAGAGGGCAAATCGCTCAGTAACTGAATCAAGCTCCATAACGCTGCCAGCATTGTTATGCCTGATAATGATGAGAAAAGCGCGCCGCTAGCAAGCTTTGTTGCGCTGGGTCGTAAAGCGTCAGCAAGCAGTTGATTTGTGATTAACTTACTTAATGCTGGCTTGTGCACGTAAACAGTCTCCATTGTTCATATAATCAAGATAATATCGATAATGATAATCAATAGTAATCAATGTTAAAGGTTTGTTATAGGGTAATGGGGAATGTCTATGGGCTAGGGTTTGGTTTTTGAGTGAACTCTATTGACTTATTAAACGGTGTTCATTATATTTATTGAACAGTGTTTAATATAGTTTAACAGGGAGAAAAAATGGCTCGCCGTAACGATCATAGTCGAGAAGAGTTAAAGGAGTTGGCATTAATTGCTGGCGAACTGCTGATAGATGAAGGCGGTATTCATGCACTGTCAGCACGAAAAATTGCCCAGAAAATTGGCTATTCCGCTGGTGCATTGTATTTGGTTTTTACCAATTTGGACGATTTATGCTGGCACATCAACGGCCGAACCATGGCCATGTTGAATGCCCTGCTGTCGACTCAAATTGAACAAGAAAAAGTAAACCACCTACCTCAAGAAACCTTGCGTATTATTGCAAAAACCTACCTTAACTTTTCCGCTGAGTGGCCTAATCGTTGGGCGTTGATGTTTGAACATCATACTCCAGAAAGTATTATTTGCCCTGATTGGTTAATTCATGCAGTTAACGAATTGTTTGACTTTGTTCAGGCGCCGTTGCGTCAATTAGCACCCAATGTCAGTGAAGAGTCACTACAGCTTGCGGTACGAACCTTGTGGTGTGGGGTTCATGGTATTGCCGCGCTGAGTTCCCGAGGTAAGCTGTTTCTTGAAGGGGATCAAACGGATGCATTGGTTGATAACTTATTGACTCATTATTTAACACATTGGACACAGGAGAGCACCAATGAACAGTTTGTATGAGGTCCGCGGTTTTGCTGCTTTTATTAGTGTGGCTTTTCTCAATAGCTTTGTTGATTTAGGCCACAAAATTATTATTCAGAATACCTTATTTAAAAGTTACGATGGCAGTTATCAAGTTTTATTGACGGCGTTGGTTAATGCCCTCGTGCTATTACCCTATATCTTATTAGTGACTCCCGCTGGTTTTTTATCTGATCGTTATAAGAAAAAGCGCGTGATGCAAATGTCCGCAGCCATCGCGATTGTTATCACTCTCATGATAACGTGGTGCTATTACCATGGGCGCTTTATAGAGGCATTTGCCTTTACCTTTATTTTGGGGCTACAAAGTGCCATTTATTCCCCTGCTAAATATGGCTATATTCGTGAAATGGCGGGAGTAAACCGTTTAAGCGAAGGCAATGGCTGGATTCAAGGGGTCACCATGATTGCTATCTTAAGTGGCATCGTGGTCTTTTCTGCTTTATTTGAACTCTTGCTGCCGACGCAGAGTATGTACTCTCCTGATAGTGTGTTCAGTGCCATTGCGCCATTAGGCTGGCTGCTGGTTATCGGCTCCTGCTTTGAGTTTTATTTGACATTGCGCTTACCAGAAGGGAATGCGGTGACCTCATCAGAAGCGTTCAATTGGTCTAACTATGCTCGTGGTCGCACCTTAAAACAGAATATTTCTTTGTTGGGTAAGCATAAGGCTATTTGGCAATCAATTCTTGGTTTGACATTGTTTTGGTCTATAAGTCAGGTGCTACTAGCCGTTTTTCCCGCTTATAGCAAAGAGCATTTGGGAATGACTAACGCCTTTGTTATTCAAGCAACTATTGCTGTGTCCGGCATAGGGGTTTTATTGGGCTCTATGTGGGCCAACAGCATGTCACGCAATCAAATCAATTTATCTCTTATTCCGGTTGGGATCGCGGGGGTGACCCTTGGTGCCTTTATCATCCCAATGGCACACTCTTTTCTTATCTTGGCCTGTGCTTTTTTTATCATCGGTCTGTTTGGGGCCATGTTTAGTGTGCCATTAAATGCGTTGATTCAGTTCCACGCTAGGAATGATCAGCTAGGTCGTACCTTGGCGGGCAGCAATTATATTCAAAACATTGGAATGTTGGCCTTTTTAGGTCTCACTATTATCTTTGCGCTTACCGATCTAGATGTAAGCTATCTGCTATGGGGATTGGGGTTTATTGTTTTAGCTGGGACGTTAGCAGCCATACATATCCTTCCAGAAGCCTTACTTCGTGGTGTTATGGCCATTATTCTCGCCCGTAAATATCGCCTAAATGTGCTTGGTTTAGAGCATTTAAAGCAGTCAGGTCAGGGCGTTTTGTTATTGGGTAATCACATCAGTTGGTTGGACTGGGCGATGGTGCAAATGGCCTGCCCACGTCATGTGCATTTTGTGATGGATAGAGGTATTTACCAGCGTTGGTATTTGAAGTGGTTTTTTGATCGCTATAAGGTGATTCCTATTTCCGGTGGGCAAAGTCGTCAGGCTTTAGAACAAGTGACTGAGTTACTTAACCAAGGTGAAGTGGTGTGTTTGTTTCCCGAAGGGGCGATCAGCCATTTGGGGCAACTTGGCGAATTTAAACACGGTTTTGAGCGCGCTTGCGCAGACGCAAAAGGTGTCATTGTGCCTTTTTATCTACGGGGTATGTGGGGTAGCGTCTTTTCTCGCTCATCGCAAAAACTGTCTCAGTTGAGAAAAAGTGGTCTGAAACGAGATGTGACCATCGCGTTTGGCACGCCTATGGATATTCATTCCACAGCGGAGATGGTGAAGCAAAAGGTATTTGAGATGTCAGTGACGAGCTGGAACGATTATACCGATACGCTTGAGCCCTTAGCCCATTCATGGATTCGTACTGCGAAAGCAAAACCAACAGATTGGGCCATTGTTGACAGTAAAGGTGAACCATTGGGCCACCAAAAACTACTGACCATGACCGCATTATTGCAACGTCGTATTAAAAAATTACCGGGGAAAAATCTTGGCCTACTTGTACCAACGTCTTCTCCTGGCGTAGCGGCTAATATGGCAGCATTAATGGCAGGTAAGACGATAGTAAACATTAACTATACGTCCACACCTGAAGCACAGCTTCATGCCGTAAAACAGGCGGATATTCAGAGTTTTGTCACCGCCCATCGTTTTATTCAGCAGTTAGGAAAGCGTGGCATTGATTGTCAGGCATTATTGGCGGGTAAAGACGTTATTTATCTAGAAGATTTCCATAAGGGACTTAATAAAGTCGAGGCGGTGAGTACCGCTGTTATGGCGGCACTATTGCCCACTAGTTGGTTGCAGTGGTTATGGTGTTCCCATTGTGAGCTAGATGATGCCGCCGCGATTTTGTTTTCATCGGGCAGTGAAGGTACGCCTAAAGGGGTAGTATTAAGCCATAGGAATATTATGGCGAATATTCGTCAAGTGTCTGATGTGTTAAATGTGCGCGACAATGACCGCATCATGGCCACATTGCCACTGTTTCATGCTTTTGGTCTAACTGTCACGGGGTTATTACCATTGCTTGAAGGCGTTCCCGCGATTTGCCACCCTGATCCTACCGATGGTTTAAACATTGCCAAAGCAGTGACGAAACATGAAGCGACTTTGATGTGTGCTACGTCAACCTTTTTACGGCTGTACACCCGTAATCGTCGTATTCATCCTCTTATGTTCAGTAGTTTGCGAGCTGTCGTAAGTGGTGCAGAGAAATTAGACCCACAAGTAAGAGATGCTTTCACCCAGCGGTTTGGTAAAACGATCTTAGAAGGCTATGGCACGACGGAAACCACTCCGGTAGCCAGTGTGAATCTGCCAGGCTACATTAATCGTGATACAGCTCAAGTGCAGGAAGCGGCTCGTACTGGGACGGTCGGTATGGCATTACCAGGCACAACCTTCCGTATTGTTGATCCCAATTCATTGGAAACGCTGCCTGTTGGGGAAGATGGACTGATTCTGATTGGTGGTGCGCAAATTATGAAAGGCTACTTAGAGGATCCAGAAAAAACCGCTGATGTGATTGTCGAAATGGATGGATTACGCTGGTATAAAACAGGTGATAAAGGACACTTAGATGAAGACGGCTATTTAACCGTGGTGGATCGCTATTCGCGTTTTGCCAAGTTAGGCGGAGAGATGGTTAGCTTAGGTGCGGTGGAACAGCAGATTCGGACAATTCTACAGTCGACTGATTTATCCATGGTGGCAGTGAATGTGCCGGATGAGAAAAAAGGCGAAAGGGTAATCTTACTGGTGGGTGATGACGCGAACTCTGAGGATATCCGCCAATCTTTGGTCGAGGCGAAAATGCCTGCTTTAATGATGCCCAGTGAGATTATTCAAGTTGATGCGTTACCTATTTTAGGAAGCGGCAAACTCGACTTTAAAGCTGCTAAGCAATTAGCATTGGATAACACTCAAGGGTAGCATTGCGTTTCACTCGGCTTGCTTTGACTGAGCGGTCGAGTGATGAGACTTATTGGAATGTATTTGCATGATGTGGGACATCATTTTATAGGGAAATTCTCTAATAGGAAGTTGAAATGAAAAAAATCTATACTGCTAAGCAAATGATGTGGGGAAGCTTTTTTGGAGGGCCTGTTGCTGCAATCTACTTTTTAGTAACGGGATTTAATGCAATCGGGAGACAGGATTTTGCAAAGCGGTCTTTGTGGATTGGAATTGCCGCTATGTTTGTCTTTATTTTTCTAAGTCCTTATATACCTGATGGTGTACCAAGTGTGAGTTTAGCATTTTTCTATGTTATTCCCGTTTTATTGCTTTCCAAGGACTACTTTTTAACAAAAATGCAAATAGAGCAATCCTCAGAATTTGACCTTCAATCTACTTGGAAAGTGCTTGGTATTATTATCTTATCAGTTTGTCTGTATGTGCTTATTACTATTGTTTGCTTTTATTTCTTCGAGTCAGTTGGACTGATTAATATAGCGTAATTGACGATAGGTTGGGGTTGTCCCTGCAGGAGAAGAAGATGGTTGTTATTCGTGAAATGACAATAACAGATTACGACGCTGTTATTGAACTGTGGCGTCAGACGGAAAGTATGTCGTTACGAGAGGCGGATTCGCGCGAGAGTATTGAGCGTTATCTTAATCGCAATGCAGGGCTGAGTTTTGTAGCGCTGAATGAGGATGAGGTTGTCGGTGCCGTATTAGTGGGGACCGATGGGCGACGTGGCTACTTGCAGCATCTCGCTGTCTCATTACCATTGCGTGGTAAAAAGATTGGCCAAGCGCTCGTGGATAAATCGATTAAAGCGTTGGCATTGATTGGCATTCATAAAACCCATCTATTTGTTCACAACGACAATTTAAATGCTCAAGGCTTTTATGAAATGCTTGGGTGGTTTCCTCGGGATGAAGTTCGCATGTATTCCTTTAACAGCTCCATGAGTCGTAATGTATAGCTGATTTTTTATTCGTTTATTAGGGAGAGAAACTTTTACACAGCAGATGTGTAAAAGTCTCGGAGAGAATATGACACCTACGGCAATATTAGTTCATGTACCCGATGTATCATTAGTCGCCCCTGAATAATGGCGCTTCAAGCAAGAAGCGCCATGCTATTTTTAGAATTTTCCGTTGGAAAAATTATTTTCAACCATAATCGCCTTAAAAATGCCCCAAAATATGGGGAGCAATAAAGCCACTTCAGTAGCTTACGTAGGTTCTGGCCACAGGCACTTAAGATCACGTTCATCGCATCGCCTAGTATGCCTTTTAAGAAGCACCGTCTGAGTTTACCATCGGATTTTAAATGACCGATGATAGGTTCTACACTGTTTCGTCTTCCCATCCAGCGTTTCTCTTTCTTGGGTACACCGCGTTTTTGACCTGTAACCAAGACTTTAATGTCTTCCACGCCCGATCCTTTATATCCTCGGTCAACAAAACAGGTTTCCGGTTTTTTTCCTGTCAGGGTTTCCACTTGTTGAAGTTGGTCTTTCAAGGTATGCCCATCATACGGATTACTAGGATAGCTTCTTGCGCCCACAATAAAGGATTCTTTAGCCGTCACAGCTATGCTGGCTTTCACACCAAACTCATAGCGTTTATGCGCTTTGCCTTTGGAGATACAGTCCACATTGGGTTCATGCAGGCTGTAGAGTTTGTTTTTACTCTGACGCGTTTGTTTTAGTAATCGATAAGCTTGGTTGAGAATGTCTTCTTGCTTTTGGGTAAGTGTTAATCCTTGTCGCTTTACTTGCCGATCAATGTCCCGCAATACCCGCCCTAAGAAGCCTTTGACTTGCTTAATCGCCTTTCTCATTCGTTTGTATTGTTTGGCATGCCCATAGCGTCCAATCTTTGGCATTAACTCATGGCAGGCTTTGTCATAGGTTTGTCTTAGTGTGATAGCGAGGTCTTTTGCCACTTGAGTGAGTTGCTGTCGTGCCTTGTTGTAGAGTTTGGCATCGGTTGGGAAGGTGATGTTTTTTTCTTGTACCGTGGTATCAACAATCACACGCTTTAGACTCGCAGACTTGATCACTTTTAGCTTTAGCCCCGCTTGTATTGTCTGAGTAAGCAGCCATTCACATCCTTCTTCTCCTAACCGTTTTCGCCATTTAACAAGACTGGTTGGATGGCACGGGAAGTCATGTTGAAAAAAGGTTTCGCCGCAAAAGTATTGGTAGTAAGGCGATTCAAGCCATTGCTCTAAGACCATTTCATCAGACAAATTATACAAATGCTGTAAATACAGTAGCCCTACCATCAAGCGAGTCGGCAGAGCCGCTGCGCCAACCGTCGCGAAATGCGTCCCCAATTCGGTATCCAACCGATCCCAATCCAGCACTTTAGCCAACCGAACGAGTGCATGGTTGGGGTTAATAATATCGATTAGCTGAGGCCGGAATAAATCCTTCTGCGGATCTTGCTTTGTTTGACGAGGCTTCATAAAAACTCACTGATTCTGCAACTTTTTAGGGCTAAAGCGCCATTATTGGCGAGATTTTAGTCCTTAGCATTATACAAAATACATTGCATTTCAATAGGTTGAAAATTATTCAGGGACGACTCATTAGGGTTAGCTTGGTATCAAAAGGCGTTTCCATCAGCGTTACCCAGATACTTGGCTGATTTCGATTTTACCGTTTTGGACATTAATGGGTTTTCGCTAGAAATTGTTCAGGCCGATGAAAAGGTTGGAGCGGGAAAGTCGGGAACCGTTCTGTATTGGTCTGTTGACTCCCTTGAAACATCCTTGAGGCATTTTGAATCCATAGGGGCGAGTTTATACCGTGGTCCAATGGCAATAGAGAGTGGCTTTGGCATGTGCCAGGTAGCGGATCCTTTTGGTAACCTCATTGGCTTACGAGGTAAGTGGCAAGTCTGTTAATACATTGAAGGACGTTATATGGAATACACACAAGCGGTTCAAGAAGATGGTTATGAATTAGCTGAAGTTCGGGCTTTAGCGATGCGGCCAAGCCTCGAAGCATTAGGTCGTTTTGATGAAAAGCGAGTGAGAAGCCGTTTTCTAGAGACCTTCACGCCGAGTGATACCTTCAAAATAGTGGATGATGAGACGTTATTGGGCTTCTTTGTAGTACGCGTCAAAGCAGACCATCATTACTTGGATCATCTGTATATCAAGCCAGAACATCAAGGTAGAGCACTTGGTAAATTGGCGCTTCAAAAGATTGTTTCAATGGCTCATAAAAAAGGGTTGCCTGTTCGGTTAGGTGCGCTTAAAGGCAGCCGCTCCAATGATTTTTATATCAATAATGGCTTTATAAAAACACATGAAGAGGAGTTTGATATTTATTATGAGAGCCCTGCTTAGCAAGATAAACGGGGCTCTTTACCTATGTTGTTTCTCATTAATTCTGCAATAAATGAGAGAACCAACCTGAACCATAAAGACCAAGACCAAACACCGTATGAATGGCAAGGCTATGTATACGAGTCATCGTTGGTCTTGGTGTTTTTGATGCGGCAATACCTGCGCCCATACAGGGCTGCATCACTAAAAAGGGGAGTGTAATCCACGAACCAATTAATTGGTGTGAGTTTTGTGCTCTTCATGTATTGCATGAGTTTGTAAGTATTTTATGCCCAAATATTTGCTCTTTTGTTCTGAAAGAATCAGCAACCACAGTTTCTCCACTTGGTTAGTAATAAAACCGATCATCAAAGATTGTGTCCATACAACATGAGTTAACTATTCTGAATCTCATTCTATTTACATGATTTATGTAAAGATTATATAGGTTTGTTCATATTTATAGTCGATGAGGCCTCATAGTTTGTTGCTTAACATGAACTGAATGGCTTTTGATCGAGTAAAAAATATGATTTTTCTCTTTAATTAAAGATAAAAAGTAGAGTTCTTTAAGTGCTAAATAAATGTATATCATTGAAAAATAAATAAAAAAATAATTTTAAAATGATGTTTTTTAGAATGTTGACATATATTTACATAGTTTTATTTTTGTTTGCATTTTTTGTAATAAAGTGTATATTTTAAACAAAATCTTTTCATTGTTGTTTTCTGTAAATGGACGTTCATAAGCTGATGGATCGTTGGTGTAGCGAGAGCCGCAAAGGCTGTTTTACTTCTCTAGTTTTATGCTGCTTGGGTATGTTCGCCTCTGGTGTGGTTAGAGGTATAGAACTGCCCTCCTCGACGAATTCAACCGATTGGAAGCTGCGCGACCAACAAGCGCTCAAGACTCTTGAACAAAAATCTCAATCCACTTCTCCTCCTATCCAGTTACCTAATGCGCCGTCTATAGGAAATTTGCCTAAAGAGCACGTCTGTTTTCACATCAAAAAAGTGCAAGTGGAGGGATTTTACGCACAATGGGCAATGTCTAAAGCCCATAAGCTTATTGGACGTTGTCTAGGGCAAAAGGGCATCAAGTCATTCGTTCGTCTGATTAATCAAAAACTGTTGCATGACGGTTATGTGACCTCAAGGGCGACTCTTCCCGAACAAAATATTGCCACTGGCGTTCTCCATATAAAAGTGACGAAGGGGGTGATAGAGAACATTGTCTTTCCTGAGGGGTACCGTTTTTATTGGCAAAATGCTTTACCTCTTAAGATTGGTAGCGTCTTGAACCTGCGGGATATGGAGCAAGGCTTAGAGCAAATTAACCGTCTTCAATCGCAAAATGTGACGTTCAAAATTGAACCGGGAAGCTACGAAGGGGCAAGTGTCATTGTGGCAAAAGTGGTTCAATCCAAGCCTTGGACGGTGAATCTTTCTGTTGATGACAGTGGCAGTGATACAACGGGCAAATACCCTCTTTCCGCAGGCGTGACAGTCGATAACTTTCTAGGTGTTGAAGATGTTTTTAACTACTCCGCCTCGTACGCCAGAAAGGGTTCTTTCGGTGAGTCAAACAGTCAAAGTGTGTCTTGGAATATTCCATTGGGGTTTGACACGGTCTCATTAAGCCATAGTCAGTTTGATTATCAGCAACAAGCCATCGGTAGCGTAAGAAATTTTATTTTAAGCGGTAATGGGCAGAATGATTCGCTCCGTTTGGATCAGGTCCTATTTAGAAACAATGTCATTAAAGTGGGGTGGTTTGGTAGCGTCAATAGGCGCCAACGAAAAAGCTTTATTGATGATACCGAGATTAAAATCCAACGGCATAACCTGACGGAGCTCGCCCTCGGAAGTACTTACCGACAGTATATTCACGCAGCAGTGCTGGATCTAACTCTCGGTGTTCATCAAGGGGTCACTTGGTTTCACTCTGACGGGGTAGATCCTAGGGCAGCATCGGGGAGTGCTCAACCTGACTATCGTTTTTATAGCCTCAGTGCTTCACTGACGGTTCCCGTTATGCTTGCCCAGAAACGCCTCCATTATACGAGCCAGTTTTGGTGGCAATACGCGGCAACGCCACTGTATTCCATGGATTGGTTTAATAACGGTGGCCGCTATACCGTACGCGGTTTTTCTTCTAGTGAATCCTTAAGCGCCGAAAATGGTTGGCGTTCAAGAAATGAATTATTACTTCCCGTCACCTTATTAGGCTCTTCCTCCGCGGGTTACTTAGGACTGGATGTGGGTCAGGTATCCGGCAGAGGAAGTGACGATGTTTCCAGTAAAACCCTGATGGGGCTCAGCATTGGGATGAAGGGGCAGGTGGGCCATCTGTCTTACGATGCGTTTATATCGAATCCTTTCTTAGCGCACGGCCCTTACGCCACATCAAACGATTATAAAGTGAATGGCTCACTGTCGATGAATTTTTAGTTTAGGTGCTTTTATTTTTGGTAGATAGATGAGCCTATTAGGCGACATGGATGGAAAAATGTTAAACAACATAACACGCTTATTGTTTATTTTGGCTTCACTATGGAGGCTGACTCGAAAAGATAGGGGGCTTTCTAAAGGCCAGACATCACGTCGCTCGACCGCCTTGTCCGTCTCCTTACTCTCGCCTTGCCGTCGTTATCGAAAGCCTATTGCTCTCATCATGATATCGTCGTACCTCTCCATGCCTGGGGTGCTATTGGCACAAGGACTCTCGGCTGCGAATACGACTCATGCTCCTTCCTTTGATACCGCCGCCAATGGCGTCCCCATTGTGAACATCAATGCGCCTTCTGCGGCTGGGGTCTCGCGTAACGAATATAATGAGCTAAACGTTGAGAAAAAAGGGGTGATCTTTAATAACTCCACTAAAATTGTGTCGACCCAATTGGCAGGCTATGTGGATGGTAACAGTCACCTCAATGGAAAAAACGCCAACATTATTCTCAATGAAGTCTTGGGTCATAACAAAAGTGATCTCAATGGTTTTATGGAAATCGCGGGGAAATCCGCCGAATTAATCATTGCCAACCAAAACGGCATTTCGTGTAATGGCTGTGGCTTTATTAATACCACCCGTGGCACCTTGACAACGGGTAAATCTGTTTTTGATTCAACTGGTAAATTAAAGGGATTTGACGTCGCCGAAGGTCATATAGACATTACGGGAGATGGACTGAATGCCAGCAACATGGATGAAGTGGATCTGCTTGCTCGGAGCGTCAGCCTAAACAGCAAGTTATGGGCCAAAAAACTGGCTATTGTCACTGGTGCCAATCACGTTAACTACCAAGATAATACTCCCTCCGCGCTACCTAGTAGTACCAAAACTTCAAAGACGCCAACCTTTGCGCTTGATGTGGCAGCCATTGGGGGCATGTACGCCAATCGTATTTTATTGATTGGCACAGACAAAGGGTTAGGAGTGAATTTGCAGGGCGAAGTGTCCGCTACTCAATCTATGGTGCTCAATACGAAGGGTGACTTGGTTAACCAAAACAAACTCAGTGCAAAAACACTGACCGTCTCGTCGGCTCAAACCCTCACCAACACTGGTAGTGTGTTAGGTGATGCCATCACTTTGCAAGCCAATATCTTAAATAACCGCACTAACAACGCCACGATTCAAGCGACCAATACCCTTGGAATTCAAACACAAGGTGACCTTAATAACCTAGATGGGGCTAAGATCTTGTCCCAAAACGGTCAAGTGGGTGTACAAGCGGCGAATGTGATCAACCAGAGTTCGATCGCTGCGAACCGCCTCAATATTCAAGCCGACACCGTGCAAAACAGCACAAAAAACGGCGCCCTATACGGTATCGATAACCTAACCCTGAATGTCACTGGGCAGACCCAAAACACCGACAAGGCTCTCCTTCACTCCGATAACGAACTGACGATCCATAGCCAAGTATTAACCAATAGTGCCGACATAGAGTCCGTGAACGATGCTCTTATTAACGGTCAGCACCTAGTCAACACCGGTACCCTTCATGCGCAAAAGGGAACCCTAACGCTCCACGAAAACCAAGTAGACAACCAAGCCTTGGTCGTAGGAAACGGGATAACGCTGACCGCCAACACGCTTCATAACAGCACAGCGAATGGTCAGATCTTTTCAACGGATAAAGCGGATCTTAGCCTAACTGGCGATGTAATCAATACGGATGGTGCGCTGATTCATGCGGATAAAGATCTAACGTTGAATATCGCAGGCGATTTAACCAATACCGCTTCCACTCTAGAAGCCGTTAACGCTGCGGATATTACGAGTCAAAACCTAGCCAATAGTGGCACCGTGTTAGCAAAAAATGGCTTCCTAACACTCAATACTAACGAAGCCGATAATCAAGGTACCTTAGCTGGCCATGGCATCACCTTAAATGCCAACACACTCCGTAACAGCACAGCGAATGGTCAGATCTTTTCAACGGATAAAGCGGATCTTAGCCTAACTGGCGATGTAATCAATACGGATGGTGCGCTGATTCATGCGGATAAAGATCTAACGTTGAATATCGCAGGCGATTTAACCAATACCGCTTCCACTCTAGAAGCCGTTAACGCTGTGAATGTTAAGAGTCAAAATGTCACTAACTCTGGCACCATACTTGCCCAAAATGGCGCATTGACGATTCAGACCAACAAAGTCGATAACCAAGGGACCTTAGCGGGTAACAGTATTGCTTTAAATGCCAACATGCTCAATAACAGTACGGCGAACGGTCAAATTATCTCAACGGATAAAGCGGACGTCACCATCGCAGGGGATGTGACCAATACCGATGGTGCACTGATTCATGCGGATAAAGATCTTATCCTGAATGCGGCAGGTGACTTAACCAATACAGCCTCCACACTAGAAGCTGTTAACGCGGCGGATGTTAAAAGTCAGAACCTAGCCAACAATGGTAAGGTGTTAGCACAAAATGGTTCCTTAATCATTCATACTAATAATGTGGATAGCCAAGGCACTATGGCGGGCAACGGCATCGCTATCACTGCGACTCAACTAAACAATAGCACGGCGAACGGAAAAATCACTTCAACCGATCAAGCGACCTTCACTATCTCGGGCGATGTGACCAATATGATTGGGGCGCTCATCCATGCAGATAAAGATCTGACCCTGAATACTACTGGAAACATCACGAATACCGCTTCGACAATAGAGGCAAAAGAATTAGTTGATCTTAACGCTCAAAACCTCACCAACTCTGGGACGCTTCAAGCAAAAAATGATGCACTCATAATCGGTTCAGCCATGTTAACCAACCAAGGGGCATTAACCGGAAACGATATTAAAATAACGGCTAACGACCTTAGCAATATAACGGATAAAGGGCGTATTGTTTCGAAAAACGCTCTGCTACTAACGACAGATAAAGATATTGTTAATAGCAAAGGAGCGATCATCCATGCCACAACCGATCTGACGTTAGAGGGTAAAGGGAATATAACGAATGCTAATGCTACCATCGAAGCCATCGGAAGTGCAGACTTAACAACTCACACGCTCACTAACTCTGGAGAGATCCTTGCACAACATGGCAAATTAACGGCGAATACGACCTCAGTGGATAACCGAGGTTTGCTAACCGGAAAGGGGATGACCCTTAACGCTAATCAGCTCAATAATACAACAAAGCAAGGCCAAATCGTCTCGGCGGACAATGCTGACTTAACCATTGAGGGGAGCGTGACCAATACCAATGGGGCATTGATTCATGCGGATAAAGACCTGACGCTGAATGCGACAGGCGACTTAACCAATAGTGCTTCTACAGTGGAAGCTGTTAACGCAACGGTTGTTAAGAGCCAAAACCTGACGAACACGGGGGCTGTCTTAGCTCAAAATGGCAACATGACGGTCAATACTGGCCAAGTGGATAACCAAGGTGTGCTGGCGGGTAACGGTATCACCATCCATGCTGATCAACTGAATAATCATTCTGAGAACGGTAAAATTATCTCAACAGGTGACTTGGCTCTCACGATTACTGGTACCGTGAGTAACCTGTATCACTCACTGATTCATGCCGCCAATAACCTGACGTTAAAAAGTCAAGGAGATCTAACCAACACTACGGCGACTATCAAAGCTGCTGGCACCAATCAAATCCATAGCCAGAATGTCACCAATACAGGAGCCCTACTCTCTCAAAATGGTGACTTAACCATTAATACCAATACCCTAGATAACCAAGGTACCTTATCAGGTCACGGTATTACTCTAAACGCTAACATGCTGAATAACAGCACGGCAGCGGGGCAAATTGTCTCAACCGATAAAGCGGATGTCACCATTGCTGGGGATGTAAGCAATACCGATGGGGCATTAATCCATGCGGATAAAGATCTTACTCTAGACGTCACAGGAGATTTAACCAACATAGATTCCACCATCGAAGCGATAAATGGGCTTGATGTTCAAAGTCAGAACCTGACCAACAGTGGTACTGTTCTAGCGCAAAATGGCGCGTTAACCATTCAAACCAGTAACGTGGATAACCAAGGAGCTTTGTCGGGGAACGGCATCACGATCAATGTGGACGAGCTAAACAATAGCACGGCGAACGGCAAGGTTTTCTCAACGGACAAGGCGGATGTAACCATCTCGGGCGCAGTGACCAATATTGGTGGAGCGCTCATCCATACGGATAAAGACCTGACACTGAATGCCGCAGGAGAGTTAACCAATACCGCTTCTACCATTGAGGCTGCTGGCACTAATCAAATCACTAGCCTAAATGTTACCAATACTGGGGCCTTGCTCGCTCAAAATGGTGGATTAACCATTAATACCGACACCATCGATAACCAAGGGACCTTAGTCGGTCACGGTATTACCCTAAATGCTAATTCGCTCAAGAACAGCACGACAGCGGGTCAAATTATCTCAACGGATAATGCAGACGTCACCGTTGAAGGTGATGTGATCAATACGGATGGTGCACTGATTCATGCAGATAAAGATCTAGCACTGAACGCCACAGGTGATGTAACCAACACAGCTTCTATCATCGAAGCGGTCAATGGGCTAGATGAAAAGAGCCAAAACCTGACGAACAGCGGCACGGTGTTAGCACAAAATGGTGCTTTAACTGTGAAGACCAGCCAAGTGGATAGTCAAGGCGTGCTGGCAGGAAAAGGTATTACGATCACAGCGGATTTGCTTAATAATCACACTAAAACGGCACAACTCTTCTCAACCGGAGATCTGACGTTAACCATCGAAAAAGGCATTATCAATGCGACAAATGCCCTGATTCATGCCGCCAACAATCTGACGTTAAACACTCAAGGGGATCTAACCAATACTGCTTCGACTATTGAAGCCGTGGGAGCCTCTGCTATTCGTAGTCAAAATGTCACGAACTCCGGCACCATTCTTGCGCAAAATGGCGCCTTAACCATTGAGACCAGCACTGCGGATAACCAAGGGACCTTAGCAGGTAACGGTATTGATTTAAATGCTAATGCACTCAATAACAGCACCTCTGCGGGTCAAATTATCTCAACGGATAAAGCGGCTTTCACCATCGCGGGGGATGTGAGTAATACCAATGGGGCACTGATCCATGCGGATAAAGATCTTACTCTGAATGCGACAGGCGACTTAACTAATAGCGGTGCCACACTAGAAGCCGTTAACGCAACAAATGTTAAGAGCCAAAACCTGACCAACAGCGGTACTGTCCTAGCGCAAAATGGTGCCTTAGCCATCCATACCAATAACGTGGACAGCCAAGGCACTTTGGCGGGTAACGGCATCGCTATCACAGCGGATTCTCTTAATAATCACTCGAAAAATGCACAACTCTTCTCTACAGGGGGTCTGACCTTAACCATCGAAAAAGGCATTACCAACGCGACAAATGCCTTGATTCATGCCGCCAACAATCTGATATTAAACACTCAAGGGGATCTAGCCAACACTGCGGCGACTATTGAAGCGGCTGGCACCAATCAAATCACCAGCCAGAATATGACAAATAGCGGAACCTTACTCGCTAAAAGTGGCGCATTGACGATTCAGACCAACAAAGTCGATAACCAAGGCACCTTAGCGGGTAACGGTATTGCTTTAAATGCCAACACGCTCAATAACAGCACGGCAGCGGGTCAAATTATCTCAACGGATAATGCGGACGTCACCCTCGCTGGCGATGTAAGCAATACCAATGGGGCACTGATTCATGCGGATAAAGATCTGACATTGAACGCCACAGGTGATTTAACCAATAGCGCTTCGACACTAGAAGCCGTTAATGCAACGAATGTTAAGAGCCAAAACCTGACGAACAGCGGCACGGTGTTAGCACAAAATGGCGCCTTAACCATCCATACTAATAATCTGGATAGCCAAGGTACTTTAGCGGGCAGCGGTATTACCTTAAATGCCAACGAGCTGAAAAACAGTACAGCGAACGGTCAAATTATCTCAACGGATAAAGCGGACTTCACAATTGCTGGAGACGTGACCAACAACGATGGGGCATTGATTCATGCTGCCAATAACCTAACGGTAAAAAGTCAGAGCAGTGTCACTAATACTGGCTCCCTGACAGCTAAAAAGGGATCCTTAACGATTAATAGTGGTCTTATCGACAACCAAGGATTATTGACGGGTAATGGTATTTTTCTAGGTTCGAATGGACTGAGTAACCGCACTACGAACGGTAAGATTATCTCATCCAACAACGTGACTTTGACCATGGCGGGTGATGTAAATAATACGGGGAGGGCTCTGATCCATGCGGATAAAGACCTGACGTTAAATACCACAGGTGATGTAACCAATACCGATTCCACCATCGAAGCGGTCAATGGGCTAGATGAAAAGAGCCAAAACCTGACGAACAGCGGCACGGTGTTAGCACAAAATGGTGCTTTGACTGTGAAGAGCAGCCAAGTAGATAATCAAGGCGTGCTGGCAGGAAAAGGTATCTCTATTACCGCAGATTCCCTTAATAATCATTCGAAAACGGCACAACTCTTCTCAACAGGGGATCTGACGTTAACCATCGAAAAAGGCATTACCAACGCGACTAATGCCTTGATTCATGCCGCCAACAATCTGATATTAAACACTCAAGGGGATCTAACCAACACTGCGGCGACTATTGAAGCTGCTGGCACTAATCAAATCACCAGCCAGAATATGACAAATAGCGGAACCTTACTCGCTAAAAGTGGTGCATTGACGATTCAGACCAACAAAGTCGATAACCAAGGGACCTTAGCGGGTAACGGTATTGATTTAAATGCCAACACGCTCAATAACAGCACAGCGAACGGTCAAATTGTCTCAACGGATAATGCGGATGTCACCATCGCTGGTGATGTAAGCAATACCGATGGGGCGCTAATCCATGCGGATAAAGATCTGACACTGCATGCCACAGGCGATTTAACCAACACTGCTTCCACCATCGAAGCGGTCAATGGGCTAGATGAAAAGAGCCAAAACCTAACGAATACGGGTACTGTCCTTGCGCAAAATGGCACGTTAAGCATTCAAACCAGTAGCGTGGATAACCAAGGTACTTTAGCGGGTAACGGCATCGCTATCACTGCGGATTCGCTTAATAATCACACCAAAACGGCACAGATCTTCTCAACAGGGGATCTGACCTTAACCATCGAAAAAGGTATAGAGAATGCTAAGAGCGCACTGATTCATGCAGCAGCTAACCTCGCTTTAAAAAGCAAAGAAGACTTAACGAATACGACTTCGACCATTGAAGCCGTGGGAACTTCTGTTATTCATAGTCAAAATGTCACTAACTCAGGCTCCATTCTTGCGCAAAATGGCGCCTTAACCATTGAGACCAGCACTGCGGATAACCAAGGCACCTTAGCGGGTAACGGTATTGATTTAAATGCCAATGCACTCAATAACAGCACCGCTGCGGGTCAAATTGTCTCAACGGATAATGCGGACGTCACCATCGCTGGCGATGTAAGCAATACCGATGGGGCGCTAATCCATGCGGATAAAGACCTGACATTGCATGCCACAGGTGATTTAATCAACACAACGTCCACCATCGAAGCGGTCAATGAGCTAGATGAAAAGAGCCAAAACCTAACGAATACGGGTACTGTCCTTGCGCAAAATGGCACGTTAAGCATTCAAACCAGTAGCGTGGATAACCAAGGTACTTTAGCGGGTAACGGTATTGATTTAAATGCTAATGCACTCAATAACAGCACCTCTGCGGGTCAAATTATCTCAACGGATAAAGCGGACGTCACCATCGCGGGAGATGTAAGTAATACCGATGGGGCATTAATCCATGCGGATAAAGACCTGGCTTTTGATGTCACAGGAGATTTAACCAACACCGCTTCCACCATCGAAGCGGTGAATGGGATTGATATAAAGAGTCAAAATCTGACCAACAGCGGTACTGTCCTAGCGCAAAATGGCGCGTTAACCATCCATACCAATAACGTGGATAGTCAAGGCACTTTGGCGGGTAACGGCATCGCTATCATAGCAGATTCCCTTAATAATCACTCGAAAACGGCACAACTCTTCTCAACAGGGGATCTGACCTTAACCATCGAAAAAGGCATTACCAACGCGACAAATGCCTTGATTCATGCCGCCAATAATCTGACGTTAAACAGTAAAGGTGATTTAGCCAATACCGCTTCGACTATAGAAGCCGCTGGCGCTTCTGCTATTCATAGTCAAAATGTCACTAACTCAGGCTCCATTCTCGCGCAAAACGGCATGTTGACCGTGAACACCCGCAAAGTGGACAGCCAAGGGACCTTAGCGGGTAATGGCATCACGATCAAGGCAGACGAGCTGAATAACAGCACGACAGCGGGTCAAATTGTCTCAACGGATAAAGCGGACGTCACCATCGCTGGCGATGTAAGCAATACCAATGGGGCACTGATTCATGCGGATAAAGATCTGACATTGAACGCCACAGGTGATTTAACCAATAGCGCTTCGACACTAGAAGCCGTTAATGCAACGAATGTTAAGAGCCAAAACCTGACGAACAGCGGCACGGTGTTAGCACAAAATGGCGCCTTAACCATCCATACTAATAATCTGGATAGCCAAGGTACTTTAGCGGGCAGCGGTATTACCTTAAATGCCAACGAGCTGAAAAACAGTACAGCGAACGGTCAAATTATCTCAACGGATAAAGCGGACTTCACCATTGCTGGAGACGTGACCAATACCGATGGGGCATTGATTCATGCTGCCAATAACCTAACGGTAAAAAGTCAGAGCAGTGTCACTAATACTGGCTCCCTGACAGCTAAAAAGGGATCCTTAACAATTAATAGTGGTCTTATCGACAACCAGGGATTATTGACGGGTAATGGTATTCTTCTAGGTTCGAATGGACTGAGTAACCGGACTACGAACGGTAAGATTATCTCATCTAACAACGTGACTTTGACCATGGTGGGTGATGTAAATAATACGGGGGGGGCTCTGATCCATGCGGATAAAGACCTGACGTTAAATACCACAGGTGATGTAACCAACACAGCTTCCACCATCGAAGCAGTCAATGGGATAGATGAAAAGAGCCAAAACCTGACGAACAGCGGCACGGTGTTAGCACAAAATGGTGCTTTAACTGTGAAGACCAGCCAAGTGGATAGTCAAGGCGTGCTGGCAGGAAAAGGTATTACGATCACAGCGGATTCTCTTAATAATCACACCAAAACGGCACAACTCTTCTCAACCGGAGATCTAACCTTAACCATCGAAAAAGGCATAGAGAATGCCGAGAATGCGCTGATTCATGCTGCCAACAATCTGACGTTAAACACTCAAGGGGATCTAATCAATACCGCTTCGACTATTGAAGCTGCTGGCACCAATCAAATCACCAGCCAGAATATGACAAATAGCGGAACCTTACTCGCTAAAAGTGGTGTATTGACAATTCAGACCAGCAAAGTCGATAACCAAGGGACCTTAGCTGGTAACGGTATTGCTTTAAATGCCAACACGCTCAATAACAGCACGGCAGCGGGTCAAATTATCTCAACCGATAAAGCGGACGTCACCATCTCAGGGGATGTAAGCAATAGCGATGGGGCATTAATCCATGTGGATAAAGATCTGGCACTGAACGCCACAGGTGATTTAACCAACACAGCTTCCACCATCGAAGCGGTGAATGGGCTAGATGAAAAGAGCCAAAATCTGACCAACAGCGGTACTGTCCTAGCGCAAAATGGTGCCTTAACCATCCATACCAATAACGTGGACAGCCAAGGCACTTTAGCGGGTAACGGCATCGCTATCACAGCGGATTCTCTTAATAATCACTCGAAAACGGCACAACTCTTCTCAACAGGGGATCTGACCTTAACCATCGAAAAAGGCATCACCAACGCGACAAATGCCTTGATTCATGCCGCCAACAATCTGACGTTACAAACTCAAGGGGATCTAACCAATACTGCTTCGACTATTGAAGCCGTGGGAGCCTCTGCTATTCATAGTCAAAATGTCACGAACTCCGGCACCATTCTTGCGCAAAATGGCGCCTTAACCATTGAGACCAGCACTGCGGATAACCAAGGCACCTTAGCGGGTAACGGTATTGATTTAAATGCTAATGCACTCAATAACAGCACCTCTGCGGGTCAAATTATCTCAACGGATAAAGCGGACGTCACCGTCGAGGGGGATGTGAGCAATAGCGATGGGGCATTAATCCATGCGGATAAAGATCTGATACTGCATGCCACAGGCGATTTAACCAACACAGCGTCCACCATCGAAGCAGTCAATGGGATAGATGAAAAGAGCCAAAACCTGACGAACAGCGGCACGGTGTTAGCACAAAATGGTGCTTTAACTGTGAAGACCAGCCAAGTGGATAGTCAAGGCGTGCTGGCAGGAAAAGGTATTACGATCACAGCGGATTCGCTTAATAATCACACCAAAACGGCACAACTTTTCTCAACCGGAGATCTGACGTTAACCATCGAAAAAGGCATCGAGAATGCCGAGAATGCGCTGATTCATACCGCCAATAATCTGACGTTAAACAGTAAAGGTGATTTAACCAATACCGCTTCGACTATAGAAGCCGCTGGCGCTTCTGCTATTCATAGTCAAAATGTCACGAATTCCGGCTCCATTCTCGCGCAAAATAAAGCCTTGACTGTGTCGACAGGTCAGGTTGACAACCAAGGCGTATTAGCGGGTCATGGTATTACCTTAACCGCTAATGAGCTCAAAAACAGCACCGCCAGTGGCAAGCTCTTCTCAACAGATGAGGCTAATTTAACCATAGCAGGAAACGTAACCAATACCGATGGTGCACTGATTCATGCGGATAAAGATTTGGCACTGAACGCCACAGGTGATGTAACCAACACAGCTTCCACCATCGAAGCAGTCAATGGGATAGATGAAAAGAGCCAAAACCTGACGAACAGCGGCACGGTGTTAGCACAAAATGGTGCTTTAACTGTGAAGACCAGCCAAGTGGATAGTCAAGGCGTGTTGGCAGGAAAAGGTATTACGATCACAGCGGATTTGCTTAATAATCACACCAAAACGGCACAACTCTTCTCAACAGGAGATCTGACGTTAACCATCGAAAAAGGCATTACCAACGCGACTAATGCCTTGATTCATGCCGCCAACAATCTGATATTAAACACTCAAGGGGATCTAACCAATACAGCTTCGACTATTGAAGCGGCTGGTACCAATCAAATCTCCAGCCAGAATATAACAAATAGCGGAACCTTACTCGCTAACAGTGGTGCATTGACAATTCAGACCAGCAAAGTCGATAACCAAGGCGTATTAGCGGGTCATGGTATTGATTTAAATGCCAATGCACTCAATAACAGCACCTCTGCGGGTCAAATTATCTCAACCGATAAAGCGGACGTCACCATCTCAGGGGATGTAAGCAATAGCGATGGGGCTTAATCCATGTGGATAAAGATCTGGCACTGAACGCCACAGGTGATTTAACCAACACAGCTTCCACCATCGAAGCGGTGAATGGGCTAGATGAAAAGAGCCAAAATCTGACCAACAGCGGTACTGTCCTAGCGCAAAATGGTGCCTTAACCATCCATACCAATAACGTGGACAGCCAAGGCACTTTAGCGGGTAACGGCATCGCTATCACAGCGGATTCTCTTAATAATCACTCGAAAACGGCACAACTCTTCTCAACAGGGGATCTGACCTTAACCATCGAAAAAGGCATCACCAACGCGACAAATGCCTTGATTCATGCCGCCAACAATCTGACGTTACAAACTCAAGGGGATCTAACCAATACTGCTTCGACTATTGAAGCCGTGGGAGCCTCTGCTATTCATAGTCAAAATGTCACGAACTCCGGCACCATTCTTGCGCAAAATGGCGCCTTAACCATTGAGACCAGCACTGCGGATAACCAAGGCACCTTAGCGGGTAACGGTATTGATTTAAATGCTAATGAGCTCAAAAACAGCACCGCCAGTGGCAAGCTCTTCTCAACAGATGAGGCTAATTTAACCATCGCAGGAGACGTGATCAATACCGATGGTGCACTGATTCATGCGGATAAAGATTTGGCACTGAACGCCACAGGTGATGTAACCAACACAGCTTCCACCATCGAAGCGGTCAATGGGCTTGATACGAAGAGTCAAAATTTGACCAACACTGGTACCGTGTTAGCGCAAAAGGGTGCATTAACCATCCATACTAGCAATGTGGATAGTCAAGGTACTCTAGCGGGCAACGGCATTGCTATCACAGCGGATTCTCTTAATAATCACACCAAAACGGCACAACTCTTCTCAACCGGAGATCTAACCTTAACCATCGAAAAAGGCATAGAGAATGCCGAGAATGCGCTGATTCATGCTGCCAACAATCTGACGTTAAACACTCAAGGGGATCTAACCAATACCGCTTCGACTATTGAAGCTGCTGGCACCAATCAAATCACCAGCCAGAATATGACAAATAGCGGAACCTTACTCGCTAAAAGTGGTGTATTGACAATTCAGACCAGCAAAGTCGATAACCAAGGGACCTTAGCTGGTAACGGTATTGCTTTAAATGCCAACACGCTCAATAACAGCACGGCAGCGGGTCAAATTATCTCAACGGATAAAGCGGACGTCACCATCGCAGGGGATGTGAGTAATAGTGATGGTGCACTGATTCATGCGGATAAAGATCTTACTCTGAATGCGACAGGCGACTTAACTAATAGCGGTGCCACACTAGAAGCCGTTAACGCAACAAATGTTAAGAGCCAAAACCTGACCAACAGCGGTACTGTCCTAGCGCAAAATGGCGCGTTAACCATCCATACCAATAACGTGGATAGTCAAGGCACTTTGGCGGGTAACGGCATCGCTATCACAGCGGATTCGCTTAATAATCACTCGAAAACGGCACAACTCTTCTCAACAGGGGATCTGACCTTAACCATCGAAAAAGGCATTACCAACGCGACAAATGCCTTGATTCATGCCGCCAATAATCTGACGTTAAACAGTAAAGGTGATTTAGCCAATACCGCTTCGACTATAGAAGCCGCTGGCGTTTCTGCTATTCATAGTCAAAATGTCACTAACTCAGGCTCCATTCTCTCGCAAAACGGCATGTTGACCGTGAATACCCGCAAAGTGGACAGCCAAGGGACCTTAGCGGGTAATGGCATCACGATCAAGGCAGACGAGCTGAATAACAGTACGACCACGGGTAAGATTTTCTCAACGGATAAAGCGGACTTCACCATTGCTGGAGACGTGACGAATACGGATGGGGCGCTGATCCATACGGATAAAGACCTGACGTTAAGTGCCACAGGAGACTTAACCAATAGCGCTTCCACCATCGAAGCGGTAAGTGGACTAGAGGTAAAAAGTCAGGACCTGACCAATACAGGCACCATTCTTGCGCAAAATAAAGCCTTGACTGTGTCGACAGATCAGGTTGACAACCAAGGCGTATTAGCGGGTCATGGTATTACCTTAACCGCTAATGAGCTCAAAAACAGCACCGCCAGTGGCAAGCTCTTCTCAACAGATGAGGCTAATTTAACCATCGCAGGAAACGTAACCAATACCGATGGTGCACTGATTCATGCGGATAAAGATCTGGCACTGAACGCCACAGGTGATGTAACCAACACAGCTTCCACCATCGAAGCGGTCAATGGGCTTGATACGAAGAGTCAAAATTTGACCAACACTGGTACCGTGTTAGCGCAAAAGGGTGTATTAACCATCCATACTAGCAATGTGGATAGTCAAGGTACTCTAGCGGGCAACGGCATTGCTATCACAGCGGATTTGCTTAATAATCACACCCAAACGGCACAACTCTTCTCAACAGGAGATCTGACATTAACCATCGAAAAAGGCATTACCAACGCGACTAATGCCTTGATTCATGCCGCCAACAATCTGATATTAAACACTCAAGGGGATCTAACCAATACTGCTTCGACTATTGAAGCGGCTGGCACCAATCAAATCACCAGCCAGAATATAACAAATAGCGGAACCTTACTCGCTAAAAGTGGTGTATTGACAATTCAGACCAGCAAAGTCGATAACCAAGGGACCTTAGCTGGTAACGGTATTGCTTTAAATGCCAACACGCTCAATAACAGCACGGCAGCGGGTCAAATTATCTCAACCGATAAAGCGGACGTCACCATCTCAGGGGATGTAAGCAATAGCGATGGGGCATTAATCCATGTGGATAAAGATCTGGCACTGAACGCCACAGGTGATTTAACCAACACAGCTTCCACCATCGAAGCGGTGAATGGGCTAGATGAAAAGAGCCAAAATCTGACCAACAGCGGTACTGTCCTAGCGCAAAATGGTGCCTTAACCATCCATACCAATAACGTGGACAGCCAAGGCACTTTAGCGGGTAACGGCATCGCTATCACAGCGGATTCTCTTAATAATCACTCGAAAACGGCACAACTCTTCTCAACAGGGGATCTGACCTTAACCATCGAAAAAGGCATCACCAACGCGACAAATGCCTTGATTCATGCCGCCAACAATCTGACGTTACAAACTCAAGGGGATCTAACCAATACTGCTTCGACTATTGAAGCCGTGGGAGCCTCTGCTATTCATAGTCAAAATGTCACGAACTCCGGCACCATTCTTGCGCAAAATAAAGCCTTGACTGTGTCGACAGATCAGGTTGACAACCAAGGCGTATTAGCGGGTCATGGTATTACCTTAACCGCTAATGAGCTCAAAAACAGCACCGCCAGTGGCAAGCTCTTCTCAACAGATGAGGCTAATTTAACCATCGCAGGAAACGTAACCAATACCGATGGTGCACTGATCCATGCGGATAAAGACCTGACGTTAAATACCACAGGTGATGTAACCAACACAGCTTCCACCATCGAAGCGGTCAATGGGCTTGATACGAAGAGTCAAAATTTGACCAACACTGGTACCGTGTTAGCGCAAAAGGGTGCATTAACCATCCATACTAGCAATGTGGATAGTCAAGGTACTCTAGCGGGCAACGGCATTGCTATCACAGCGGATTCTCTTAATAATCACACCAAAACGGCACAACTCTTCTCAACCGGAGATCTAACCTTAACCATCGAAAAAGGCATTACCAACGCGACTAATGCCTTGATTCATTCCGCCAACAATCTGACGTTAAACACTCAAGGGGATCTAACCAATACCGCTTCGACTATTGAAGCCGTGGGAGCCTCTGCTATTCATAGTCAAAATGTCACGAACTCCGGCACCATTCTTGCGCAAAATAATGCCTTGACTGTGTCGACAGATCAGGTTGACAACCAAGGCGTATTAGCGGGTCATGGTATTACCTTAACCGCTAATGAGCTCAAAAACAGCACCGCCAGTGGCAAGCTCTTCTCAACAGATGAGGCTAATTTAACCATCGCAGGAGACGTGATCAATACCGATGGTGCACTGATTCATGCGGATAAAGATTTGGCACTGAACGCCACAGGCGATTTAACCAACACAGCTTCCACCATCGAAGCGGTCAATGGGCTTGATACGAAGAGTCAAAATTTGACCAACACTGGTACCGTGTTAGCGCAAAAGGGTGCATTAACCATCCATACTAGCAATGTGGATAGTCAAGGTACTCTAGCGGGCAACGGCATTGCTATCACAGCGGATTCTCTTAATAATCACACCAAAACGGCACAACTCTTCTCAACCGGAGATCTAACCTTAACCATCGAAAAAGGCATAGAGAATGCCGAGAATGCGCTGATTCATGCTGCCAACAATCTGACGTTAAACACTCAAGGGGATCTAACCAATACCACTTCGACTATTGAAGCCGTGGGAGCCTCTGCTATTCATAGTCAAAATGTCACGAACTCAGGCACCATTCTTGCGCAAAATGGCGCCTTAACCATGGAGACCAGCACTGCGAATAACCAAGGTACCTTAGCAGGCCATGGCATCATCTTAAATGCTAGCGCACTTACTAACAGCACGACAGCGGGGAAAATTGTCTCAACCGATAAAGCGGCTTTCACCATCGCGGGGGATGTGAGTAATACCAATGGGGCACTGATCCATGCGGATAAAGATCTGACCCTGAATGCGACAGGCGACTTAACCAATAGTGGTGCCACACTAGAAGCCGTTAACGCGACAAATGTTAAGAGTCAAAACTTGACGAACACTGGTACGCTGTTAGCGCAAAATAGCGCGTTAACCATCCATACCAATAACGTAGACAGCCAAGGCACTTTGGCGGGTAACGGCATCGCCATCACTGCGACTCAACTCAACAATAGCACGGCGAACGGTAAGATTTTTTCAACAGATCTTGCGAATCTAACCATAGCGGGGGACATCAATAACACGGGGGGATCTCTGATCCATGCGGATAAGGCCCTAACGTTAACCAGTACCAAAGGGAATGTGCTGAACACGAGCGCCACAATTGAGTCGGCCGATCAGGCGACGGTAAACAGTCAATTTTTAACCAACAGCGGTACCGTACTGGCCCAAGGAAATGGGTTAACGATTGATGCCAATACCATCAATAATCAAGGGTTATTGGCAGGTCATGGTATGACCATCCAGACTGGCTTACTGAATAACACAACCCGTGCCAGCAAACTGTATTCGAGTGATGCGCTTAATGTAAACACGACAGGGGCGATTAATAATACCGATGGTGCCTTAATTCATGCAGATACAGCATTGAGCTTAACCGCTGGCGGAGACCTCACCAATACCAGTAGCAGTATCGAGTCGGCCTCAAATGCCACAGTAACGAGTCGTAACCTAGTTAACTCGTCAGCGAGTCGAGTCTTGGCGGAAAAAGGCACATTGACGATTCATACTAACGCCCTTAATAACCAAGGGACATTATCCGGTCAAGGCCTAAGTGCTACCGCCTCGGTTATTAATAACAATGCTGCTTCCAGTCACATACTCTCAACAAAAGACCTCACTTTAACAAGTACACAGGGAATGGTTACCAATAGCAATGGGGCGGCAATACACTCAAATGGCAACCTCACCATCCATTCAGCCGCAGACATATCGAATACGGCTGGGGATATTGAAGCCGTCAACAACCTCTCCTTATCGGCACATAATATCACCAACGAGTCCAACTCGACGTTAAGAACAAATAATTCACTGTTAATGAATTGGACAGGAGGTCTTGTTAATAACGGTTCTAAAATAGAAGCCCTCAATAATATTACCGGATCCCAAAACAACGGTAATTTAACAAACACTAATACTGGTACCATCATTGCACAGAATGGCACACTGGGTCTGACCGTCGGCAGTTTAAGCAACCAAGGGGGCATTTCTGGCAATAATGTTCAATTAAACGCCAATAGCGTCTCTAATGACGGTTCCAATGCCTTAATCATGGCAAAAACCAACCTGGATGTTCGTTCAACTCATGATGTTAATAATACCAATGGCGGGGCTTTTTACAGCTTTGGTAGTGGTTATTTACAGGCAAATGGCACGTTAACAAATAGCTCGTCGACGATTGAAACCAATGGTGATTTGAGCATTCAGGCTAATCATATTGTCAATAAAAGAAGTAGTTATCAGATTGGTTTTAAAAGCGTAGCACCTGTTAATCACTCAGATGTTATTTGGCGCTCTGGTAATAGTTATAAAACGTCAGACTATACTGAACAAACAACCGTTCCCTACTTGGTTTCGATTGGATCTGTAGGATCTATTATTTCTAAAGGCAATATTAATATAACGGGTCATGTGGATAATCTTTTTTCTTTAATTAGTAGTGTAAAAAATATCAATGCTAATGGGGGGGTGAATAATCAATCTCTAACGGCATCAAAAACAACGAGTAAAAATGGTAAAACAACAATTATTACACATTATCCTGAACACTGTACTCATCATTCTTCTCATACAGCTGGCGGCACTGGAAATACAGTGTGTAGAGACGCATATGATTCTATTGAAAACACTCCCTTTTCTAATACATCAACAGAACAAGTGACTTTGGCTTCTGCTGTTTTTTCCGCAGGTAGCGCTATATCAGCAAAAGGCGGTTCTTTTCATAATATCGGATCGACTAACACCGTTGCGGACGAAAGCCTACAAAATACACAAGTAAACACCTTGTCAAAGAACGACAATAAGGTTGCTCAAAAAGCGACTATTAATGTAGAGAAAAATTCTGTAAATATTGAGGTACAAAAAGATCAATCTAAGTTGTCAAATCAAGCTGTAGACAATCATACCCAGGCGGCTTTACCAGTTGATGTGAATCATCCCTCTGTATCCATGAGCAAGGTAAAAGAATCGCCTAGTGTAACAACTGATGCTAACCACCCATTACCCACGATCAACCAAGGGGCTTCTCAGGTTGCTTTGTCGGGGCAAGGCGTAGTGAACAACGTTCAAGATATTTCTAAGTCATCTGGAATGGCTATGACAAAAGGCCGAGATAACACCGTCCCACAAGTGATTTCGATCCCCTCTAGTGGGGTAGATACCTCCACTCTGCCTGCTATCGGTAAGGTGAAGGAATCGTCCGATGCTAACCATCCATTATTACCCACGATCAACCAAGGGGCTTCTCAGGTTGCTTTGTCGGGGCAAGGCGTAGTGAACAAAGTTCAAGATATTTCTAAGTCACCTGGAACGGCTATGACAAAAGGCCGAGATAGCACCATCCCACAAGTGATTTCGATCCCCTCTAGTGGGGTAGATACCTCCACTCTGCCTGCTATCGGTAAGGTGAAGGAGTCGTCCGATGCTAACCATCCATTATTACCCACGATCAACCAAGGGGCTTCTCAGGTTGCTTTGTCGGGCCAGACAGTAGCCACCAAGGTTCAAAATAGTACCGACTCTGATGGAAAGGGAGAAACAGCGCCTACGGGTAATACCATGCCCAACATCGCAACGATTGATCATCCAGTATTATTAATGAGTAACAAAGAGGCAGCTGATCAGAATGCGGTTAATCAAGCAAAAGTACCGACCAGCGAAGCTGGGGAGCCAAAACAGCAGCCCGTTACGGTGAAACAAGGCGCTTCAGACATTGCTTTATCGGAACAGAGCGACATAGCCAAGGCTCATGAATCTTCCCCTTCTGATCAGAATCAAGAAACGGTAGAGTCCCCTTCTGTCTCTGTAAAAGGTATGAATTCTTCTGCTCAGTCGACAATTGCTAAGGTAAAAGAGCAGGTTAACTCAAGTTTGTCGTCTTCAAACCGTCCAAACCTGAGTGTCAAGCAAGCTAATGCCGATAGTAAAGCAACTTCCAGTAAAGCCGTTACCGTTGCCACTCATATGATTGATCTTTCGGTTATAAAGTCACGTCGAGACAAGATTTTTAGCAAAGACATTGTGAGCAAACTGGAGTCCAGCGCTTTGTTTCAGGCCAATAATACACCGGATCCGGCGTATTTAGTCGAAACCAATCCTTTGTTAACCAATTATAAAAACTTTGTCTCGTCTGATTATTTTTTGAATAAAGTGAGCGCTGATCCCGTTGGTCGTACTGGGAAGAAGGTGACCCGCTTAGGAGACGGTTATTTAGAACAAAAATTGGTGCGAGACCAAATCCTCGCCTTTACTGGACAGCAGACTCTCGATAATACTGATATTGAATCTGCTTATAAAACCTTGATGGATAATGCGGTCGGGGTCTATAAAAATCTCGGTCTGACGTCGGGTGTTGAGCTGACCGCTGACCAAGTTGCGCAATTGAAAAAACCGATAGTTTGGATGGTGGATGAAACCGTCCAAACGGATAATGGTCCTCAAGTGGTCTTGGTGCCCAAAGTGTATCTGTCTGCGGCGTCTGAATTTAACCTACTGCCAGATGGTGCGGTCGTGTCGGCGTCAACGATTCATATTGATTCGGATGGTGATATCAATAATACCGGGTCCATGCTTGCCAAGGTGGACCTCTCTCTAAAAGGCAATAACATTGATAATGCGGGCGTGTTATCATCTGAGGGAAGTGCACGTTTAACCGCCAGCAATGACATCAACAACACCAACCGTATTCACGTCTCAAGCGACTTGAATTTGACCGCTGGCGGCAATATCACCAGCGAAACGCTCACCAAAGCCGATAAACTGGACTTGGGGTATTATGTAGAAGGAACGACAGCTGAGCAAACTGCGAGTATTCAAGGAGGGAATGTCACGCTTGCGGCAGGTAAAGATATTCGGTTAACTGGCAGTGATATCAAGAGTACTGGGGGGCTCGCCTTAACCGCAGGAAATAATATTGCGCTTAACTCGATAGCCTTAACGAGTTCTTATCCAGTATTTAATGATGTCCTTTCTTCTTACCAACATCAATCCACGACCACTCATCAAGTCACCAAATTATCGGGTCAAAATATTCAACTTAGTGCTGGAAATGGCTTAACCAGTGAAGGGGCCCAGATTAACGCTAAAGAGGATTTAGTGCTGACTGCAAATAATATTAATTTGCTATCCGTGCAGAATCATCAGAGCAGTCAACAGTCTCAACCTCAATTGACGGCTTTTCATTCTTCGACCACCCATCAAGTCAGCCAATTATCGGGTAATAACATTCAACTCAGTGCCGCCAATACCATTACCAGCGAAGGTGCCCAGATTAACGCCAGAGAGGATCTTGGCTTATCCGCTAATGCCATTAACTTGCTATCGGTGCAAGACAGTCAGAGCGGATATCAGTCTAAACCTCAACTGACTGCAACGAATTCATCGACCACTCATCAAGTCACCAAATTATCGGGTCAAAATATTCAACTTAGTGCTGGGAATGGCTTAACCAGTGAAGGAACCCAGATTAACGCCAAAGGGGATTTAGCGCTGGCTGCAAATAATATTAATTTGCTATCCGTGCAGAATCATCAGAGCAGTCAACAGTCTCAACCTCAATTGACGGCTTCTCACTCTTCGACTACTCAACAAGTCAGCCAATTATCGGGTAATAACATTCAGCTCAGTGCCGCCAATACCATTACCAGTGAAGGGGCCCAGATTAACGCCAAAGGTGATCTGGCCTTAGCGGCCAACAACATTGATCTACTGGCGGTGAAAAATACCAACGATGATTACAGCTATGTCGGTGGTGGACATCATTCTGTCGAAACCAAAGATCATACTGAATCCTTAACTGGAACCACATTAAAAGCCGGAGGCGGACTGAATCTAACTGCCCAGCAAGATATTTTCTCCAAAGGCTCCAGCTTAAGTGGCGGCACGGGCATCGCGTTAGCGGCGGGCAATAATGTGACCTTAGCCACAGCATCCACCCATGACTCGCATTTCAGAGAAGAGAAAAGCAAGCACTCCGGTTTCTTTGGTAGCAAAACAAAAACCGAAACCACCACCTCTGAAAGCCTGACCAACCATGGTACAGCCTTGTCTTCAAACGGTGCTATCCAAATAGCGTCAGGGGCCAATATACAACTAATCGGATCGAGCGCGAACGCGAAAGGCAATATCGGCCTACAAGCCAAAGGTAATATCGATCTGCTCTCCGCCGTGGATCAAAGCGCTTACCATCACCAAGAGCAGAAAAAAGGCACCTTCAGACAAAAAGCTAAAGACCAAGGCTTTAATCGCCAAACGGCGGTGGCCAGTGGCTTAACCAGCCAAGGTAGTGTGGCATTAAACAGTGGTGGTAACATCACCTTACAGGGAGCCAACCTCGTCGCCAAGCATACCCTATCCATGGGTGCACAGGCGGTCACCAAAGACGCTTCAGGCCATTATGTGACAGCCGATGGTGCCCAAGTGGGGAATGTGAACATTACCACTCAAACTCTTCACAATAATAGCTGGGACAAATCCTCTTCCGGTTTTAGAGGCATCTTTAAAGACATCGCCAAAGGGCTCGTGGCCACCGTAGGAGCTATGGGCATCAGTACCTCCGTTACCTTAGGGCATGCCTCTGAAGATACGACCCACATCACAACACAACACGCCTCTAACCTCGCCGCCAACACGTTACACCTGAAAGCGGATCACGATCTGAACATCATTGGGTCAAACGTATCCGCTGCGGGTGATGCTACGCTCAGCGCGGCCAATGTACGCATTGATGCCGCGAAAGAACAGAGCGTTACTAGCCATGCTAAAACCGACATGACCTTTTCGACAGCAGGCCCGTCGTTGAAAAAAGACGAGCTCAGCTTGCTCACTCTCACTGACACCGATAAAACCAACAAAACCACCACCACAGCAACCACCTGGTCAGGCTCCAACCTAAAAGCGGGCAACCTGACTATTAACGCCAAAGACCAAGCGGCGGTGATTGCCAGTAACGTAAATGTGGACGGCAATGCGGCGATTCAAAGCAACAACCTATTGGTGGGTGGACGAGAAGCCACGACCACTACACAGCATGACGACATCACCAAGACCAAAACCTTCACGGCTGGGATTCGCAATGCCTATGTGGATACAGCCTTGGCCGCGCAAAATCTGAAAAAGTCCAAAGATGCTGTGAGCGATGCCCAGCAAGCTTATCGTGACGCTAAGCAAAAAGTGGCAAATGGCACCATGGTCAAAGAAGACCTGGATTTTTACGAGCACAAGCTGGCTTCCGCGAAAAAGAATGAAAAACTGGCCGCAATTGCTCTAACCAGTGCGGCCGCTACTGCTGCGATGAGCTCATTAACCTACGGCTTTACCGCGTCAGCGGGAAGCAGTACGCAAGTGACCACCAATACCAGTAAGGCAACACAAGGTACCTGGCAAGGAGCCCATATTCATGTTGGAAATAATGCCGCCCTTCAAAGTGATAACAACCTAACGGTAGAAGGCTCGACTATTGCTGCGAACGGCACTTTGGAAGCCAATGCGAAAAATGTGGACATCAAGGCGGGTAAAAACACCGAGACAGAAACCACGAGCAGTCAGACAAAAGGGGCAAGCGCCAGTATCAGTTATGGTAGTGCCACTTCTGGCTCGGCCGGTATTAATGCCAGTCAAGGCCATAGTGAAAGCAACCGTACTCACTACACCAACAGTGCTCTCAATGCAGGCAAGTTAGTGAGCAACAGTGATCAACTCACCGTGAAAGGGGGCAACCTCTATGGAGATCAGGTTGCCATCAATACCAACCACCTCAAGGTGACCAGCCTGCAAGATAGCGCGACAAGCCATAGCAAAAACCAAGGGGCTGGTATCAGTGTTGGGGCTGGGTCTGGTAGCCGTTCTGCCTCAGTCAATTACAACCAGTCTAAAACCCAATCGGACTACGCCAGTGTCACCCAACAAAGTGGCATTACCTCAGGAGATCAGGGCTATCAAATTCATGTTGCAGGTAATACTCAGCTCGTTGGCGGACTGGTGACCTCAACCGATACCGCAGAAGCCAATGGGAAAAACGCCTTCAGTACCGGAACCTTGACCCATAAAGACATCGCTAACCACGCTACCTACAGCGGTTCAAGCATCGGTGTAGAGGTGGGCATCAGTTCTGGTAAAGACAAAGACGGCAAAACAACCCACGGCGTATCCAAATCCATTGGTCGAGGCTCGGATGGCGACAGTCAACATAGCGTGACGCACAGCGGCATTAATACAGCCAATATTGCCATAAACAACACCGGTCAACAGCAACAGCTCACCGGACAAAGTGCGAGTCAAACCGTTGCTGATATCCACACGATGACCAGTACCGATACCGCACAAGCCAACAGTGGGGCGTTAAAAAACAACTTCGATCAAGCTGAGGTTGAAAAAAATATCAACCACCAGCGCTCAGTCACACAAACCTTTGATAACACCGTACAGCAGGTCAATGGCGCGCTTCTCGCAAAACAAGATGCGCTAAAAGAAAAACTCAAAAAGGGCAAAATCAGCTCCGCTGAGTACGAAAAACAAAGCAACACGCTCAATAACTACAAACTCTTAGTCAGCTCCATTGGCGCAGGACTGCTTGCACCCACCGACAGCGCAACAGGTCAATGGGCCGCTGCGGCGTCCCCCGTTGTTGCTAACCAAATTGGCCAATACTTCAAAGGTCTTGCCGCCAATAATAAAGACGGCCAACTGACCAATGGACAAGAAGTCGCCCACGACCTTGCCCACGGCATCGTCGCCGCTGCCGTAGCATCGGCAGGGGGCAACAACGCCGTAACGACAGGCATCGCCGCTGCCGGATCCGAAGCCGCCGCACCTGCCGTTGCAAAATGGCTGTATGGCACAAGCGATCCAAACAAACTGGACGCCAACCAAAAACAAACCATTACCACTGTTATCAGTGCCGCTGCCACTGGTGTTGGCGCCACCACAGGCAACACCAACAACGCCATCGCCTCAGGGCAAGCGGGTGGGAATGCCGTGGCGAATAACTATTTAAGCTATCAGGAAAAATCCCAACAAATCAGCTTAACAAAGCAATTACAAGCCTGTAATGAGAGTGGGAACTGTACACAAGCTCAAATAGGTCAAATTAAAAATCAGCTTGATCAGCTAAATAAGGTCGATAAAAAACGTGATCAAGATTATGCGAGCGCTTGTGCAGGCGGTTTAAACGCAGATTGTGGTAGAGAAAGCGCCAAGGCTTATGGGGCTTACCGTAGTTACGACGGGCATGAAAAGGTCGTTGATGCTAATCCAGTTTTGTCTCATGAGCAGGATAAAACAAGGGAGAAAGCGTATAGTGTAGTAACGAACGATGAGGCTGGGCGTCTAGCAAAAGCCACAGATAATGCAGAAACCTTAGGGAATTTTTTGGCAGGGAGTGTCACCACTGCTGCGAAAGCAATAGGCTATATTAAGAATGCTGTCAGTAAAGGTGAATCGGCTGTAAAAAATGGTGCGAAAGCTGAGGCCAAGGCGGGTGCAGAGACAGGAAACTTAGCAGCCTTAGACAAACCGAAAGACCCATCAAAAGTTTCTGATATGCAAGGAGGTTCTGCTCAATCGGCGTTGGAAGGAAAAGCTTCTAGTGGTAGGGTTACGGGTAAGGGTGGAGTTACAGAGGGAATACTTGGCAGGGTGCAATCAAGAATTAATTTAGCCAAAGGACGTACTAAAACCACACCTTTGCGCAGCGCTGGTGAACCCGTGTCCGCAGGATTTGATCATGTTCTAGAAGGTCACTTCAATAGAGCATTGGCAAATAATCGTTCTGTGTTTTCAATTACTCCTAACGAATTAAAAGGAATATTGCAAAGCAAAACCGCTGTAAATTCTCCAGTTACTGATATTGGAGGTGGGCAGTTTTCTAGGATTGTCGATGTTGGCAGGACTATTGGACATGCTTCACTGAAACAAGGGGGAGGCGTTACCAGCAAGCTGAGAGTTCTTACAGATAGAGCTGGCAATTTGATTACTACCTACCCAGTTAGATAGGAGCTTAAGTATGAAGAATCACGAGAAAGTATGGTTGAATTTTTGTCAGTTTTTGTCCGATGAGACCGGAAATGATCTAACTAAATACTCTTTTTTTAAGCTCATCTGTGAATGGCTTGCTAACAATATTAACAGCTTAGGAGATGAACTTTGGAATTTGTATCGGTTTAGAACCTATATCAGTTTCGAGCCTTCCGATTACGCAGTTGAATGCTCTGAGGATAGCGTAAATCATACAATAGATCGGATAACTAGTTTAAAACCTTCTTCCATTGATGCTGTTGCCATGATTATCAGAGATCTTTTGTGGGATATGGTGGCATACAAGTCAGAGATTGAATGTCCTAATTGTGGTGACGACGATTTTCGGGTTCTTTATGATGAAACACATCAGCAGATTATTCTTTCGTGTGACTTGTGTGGTTGGTCTCAGTTTGAGGATGGGAAGGCTTGGCAAGGTGGTAATTGCATAGTGCCAGCTAAAGTTACTGATTTAAAGAAATCTGGTTATCTCGATAATTGCGATATTAACTGAGACTGTAACTAATTTTGTGTGTAACCACCAATGAGACACCTATCGTAACTTGACGATTCTTCTTCATACTGTATATTTAAAAGGGCTATCCATTTAGAGCAACCAGACACTACATTTAGTGTTTATCTGGTTTTAATGTCCTTATAGGTTAGGGGTTTTGTTGCTACCGATTGCTCAAGTAATCGATAAAACAATAGTCCTCTAGACAGAGATTTTCTTCTGTTAAATCTAAAGGAATTTAATGGGACACGCATCTAATTTAATGGGACACGCATCTTAAGAAGCCAGTTTTTTTCAAGGCTCATAGGTTGTGTGTCCTATCAATTCTTCTATCAATTCTTGCGCGCGGCCCCCAGTTGATGGCAATCCGGCAAATATAAGTACCCATAGCATTTATTTAATGGGACACGCATCTTAAGCATTTAATGGGACCCTCCTAAGAGACACCCATCGTAACTTGACGATTTTTCTATATACTGTATATTTAACCAGTATATTTCTTATGGAAGAGAGGTTTCGTCATGCCAAGAGCCAGAAGTTTGCAAGTTAGTTTACAAGATACGCCTTTCTATCACTGTGTTTCTCGTTGTGTCCGTAGGGCGTTTTTGTGTGGAGAAGATCCGGTTTCTGGTGCAAGCTTTGAGCACCGCCGTGGCTGGGTTGAAGAGCGTTTGTTATTCTTAGCCAGTGTCTTTGCTATCGATGTTTGTGCCTATGCGGTAATGAGTAACCACCTTCATGTGGTGTTGCATATCAATGCAGAAAAAGCGGCGAAGTGGTCTACATTAGAGGTTCTGCAAAGGTGGCATAAGTTACATAAAGGCACCTTGTTTACACAGCAATATGTAAGAGGGGAATCATTGCCAGACTATGCAATGGCTTTGGTAGAAGCGTCTGCTGAAGCTTATAGAAGCCGCCTTATGGACATTAGCTGGTTCATGAAAGAGCTTAATGAGCCAATTGCTCGACAGGCAAATTTTGAAGACAACTGCACTGGTAGGTTTTGGGAGGGTCGTTTTAAATCTCAGGCGCTGCTTGATGAGGCTGCACTGGCTGCTTGTATGACTTATGTTGATCTTAATCCGTTAAGGGCAAAGATAAGTGAAACGCCTGAAGCTTCGGAGTTTACTAGCGTTAAAAAGCGTGTGGTCGCAGCTAAACATCAAAAGCAACCAAAATTGCTTTATCCTTTTGTCGGTAACCCCAGAGAAAACATGCCGGATGGCCTACCTTTTGAATTATTAGATTACCTCGAATTGGTTGACATGACTGGGCGAATCATCCGAGAAGATAAGCGAGGTTCAATAGATGCCTCTCTGTTGCCGATTCTTCAACGACTCAATATATCCTCAGAAAATTGGCTTTGTATCGCCACAGAATTTGGTGCAAGAACCGGTGCTGTGGTTGGTGCCGAACAATCTATTGTGCACTATTGTGATTCAAATAAACTAAACAGAAAACCAAGATCCAGTCATAACCGACTACTCGCTTAGCTTCATTCCAGCATTAATAGTCTTTCTTTATATACTAATCATTTATTAGTAAATTTACTCGCCTAAAAACCCAATAACCAGCCTTTTTAGCAGTTAGTTATCCCTTAACGAAACGATAAAAGATGAATTCCATATAAATTCTTTCTGTGAAGAAGATAGTTTTGTATGACGTAGCTAGGTATTTAATATGGGTGTCTCACGAAAACATAAAAACCCAATAACCAGCCTTTTTAGCAGTTAGTTATCCCTTAACGAAACGATAAAAGATGAATTCCATATAAATTCTTTCTGTGAAGAAGATAGTTTTGTATGACGTAGCTAGGTATTTAATATGGGTGTCTCACGAAAACACTGTGAAAAATCCCAACAAATCAGCTTAACAAAGCAATTACAAGCCTGTAATGAGAGTGGGAACTGTACACAAGCTCAAATAGGTCAAATTAAAAATCAGCTTGATCAGCTAAATAAGGTCGATAAAAAACGTGATCAAGATTATGCGAGCGCCTGTGCAGGAGGTTTAAACGCAGATTGTGGTAGAGAAAGCGCCAAGGCTTATGGGGCTTACCGTAGTTACGACGGGCATGAAAAGGTCGTTGACGCCAATCCAGTTTTGTCTCATGAGCAGGATAAAACAAGAGAGAAAGCGTATAGTGAACCAACGAACGATGAGGCGGGACGTCTAGCAAAAGCCACAGATAATGCAGAAACCTTAGGAAATGCTCTGGTAGTGAGTGTTGTCTCTGCTGCAAAAGCCGTTGGCTATATTAAGAATGCTGTCAGTAAAGGTGAATCGGCTGTAAAAAATGGTGCGAAAACTGAGGCCAAGGCAAGTGCAGAAACAGGAAACTTGGCAGCCTTAGACAAACCGAAAGAACCATCAAAACTTCCTGATATGCAAGGAGGTTCTGCTCAATCGGCGTTGGAAGGAAAAGCGTCTAGTGGTACGATTGAGAAAGGGAGTGGTGTTGCAAAGGAGACGACGACAGCAGCAGAAACAATATCCGGCAGTAATCTTAATCATATAAACGGCGCACTAGGTGAAGCTCATGGATGGCAAAGTGCGCTTGATGCTGGCCAGGTTGGTATTAAGGCACCAGGTAAGGTAACTACTCCTGGAGCTGACTTCATCACATATAACCCTCAGACAAAAAGCCTAGTAGTTTGGGACGCTAAATACAGAGGCCCAGGAGGGGCTTATCCTTCATCGCTTTCAGCAGGCAAACTTAATAAATGGATGCCAGAAGTTGTTAATGCTGTTAAGAACATGCCAGCAGGATCAGCAAAAACAGCTGCTGAGAAGGCTTTACAGTCTGGAAGAGTAACAGGGCAAATATTTAAATGGCCGCAGTAATCAGAGTTATCTGGAGGAAGTATGGAATGGAGTGAATTGATTAAAATTCCGAAGTGGGCATCTGTGAGCGATGTAGGTTTAGATTTGATTGAGATAGAGGAAGATTTTTATAAAATTACTGAAAACCAATACTGTTTCTCGGTTCCATATAATAGCATGTCATTAGAGGAGGCTCCTGGCGGACCATTTATTACTGCGTTTCTTTGGGCATGTAGTGAAGGTGCTGCTAAAAGGATGTACCTAAATGAAATTGAAAGCGATGATGGAGTTAGTGTTTTGCCACCGCCAGAAATTTTACCTAGCCCAGATAAAAAATCTTACAGAGAAATTTTAGAGGGATTAAAAGGTTTAGGGTGTAAAGCCGTAATGGAGCATGCTGGGTATCGAATTATTTCTGATGGAGCTTTTATCCACAGAGTTATTGAATCGGAAATGGCATCTTATTTTTTTAGAAAAAAAGAGTATGACGACAAAGAAGCTCCATATGCGATTCAATGGAATTTAAAAACCTAAGATCAATAGGGTCACCCATAAGTCAGCCGGTGTCAATGGTGCGATAGAGTTCGGATCGCTTTTATACGAACATAATTCGTTATGTTCTCTATGGCGTGCTCCGGACTTCATTCGCTAATGTGTTTTTCTATTGGTTGTGCAGAATAAATTATCCGCAGACGGAGAAGATTAATGCTTCCTGAAAATGTAAAAAAAAAGTTGAGCAAGAATTTACGCCTTGAATCAATGAAAGAGTATTATGATGAATTAGAAGTAGCTAAAAAAAATGGTTATAAAATTCCAAATATTGATTTTGATAGTCTTTTAATTACTCAAGATCAAGCTGCTAATATAATGATGAAGCTAAGTGTGTCTTGTGATTCTGCATTCTATCATTTAATGAAGTGCTATCGGGATTTCCCCATTGGTAATGGTGAAGAGTTATATGATCTAAATTTGGTTTTAGAAGAAAATGCAGCTGGTAGCCGTTATTTACAATTTACTTCTATCGAAGGTGAAGGCAGCTATTTTTATGATATAGAAACTGATTCTGTCTACGACGTGAATTGGGGAGAAGAAGAATTGATGGAGTCAGGTAAAAAAAGCCCTTGGTTCACATCTTTTTATGATTTTATTGAATGGTATTACTCTTGACACAATAATAATAATATAATGAGACACCCATTATAATAAATATGGAAATTTAATGGGACACGCATCTTAAGAAGTCAGTTTTTTCAAGGCTCATACATCTAATTTAATGGGACACGAATTTAATGGGACACGCATCTTAAGCATTTAATGGGACCCTCCTAAGAGACACCCATCGTAACTTGACGATTTTTCTCAAAACTGTATATTTAACCAGTATATTTCTTATGGAAGAGAGGTTTCGCCATGCCAAGAGCCAGAAGTCAGAAAATTAGTTTACAAGATACGCCTTACTGTCATTGTACTTTCCTTTGTAGAGAGTACGTTGTGTTCGTAGGGCGTTTTTGTGTGGAGAAGATCCGGTTTCTGGTGCAAGCTTTGAGCATCGCCGTGGCTGGGTTGAAGAGCGTTTGTTATTCTTAGCCAGTGTCTTTGCTATCGATGTTTGTGCCTATGCGGTAATGAGTAACCACCTTCATGTGGTGTTGCATATCAATGCAGAAAAGCGGCGAAGTGGTCTACATTAGAGGTTCTGCAAAGGTGGTATAAGTTACATAAAGGAACCTTGTTTACTCAGCAATTCGTGAGAGGGGAATCATTGCCTGATTATGCTGTGGCGTTGGTGGAATCGTCAGCCGAAACCTTTAGAAATCGCCTTACAGTCATTAGCTGATTTATACCCTAAAGGGAACATATGAAAGAGTTGAATGAGCCAATTGCTCGACAGGCAAATTTTGAAGGCAACTATCCTGTCAGCAAAGCACTAAACTGCTCGCCTAACTACTTTTATTTAATACATTCCTCTACCAAGCTAGCAACGACATGTTAGTCGTTTCTCTTCGCTTTAAACTAGGCTAAAAGCACATTTGCTTCCTGTCTTCGCTGTTTTTTTGATAGCAACTCGTGAAAAATGGTGTTGAATTCATTTGTTATCCCTCTGAAAAGCAATCACACCTATTGATGTACTGATTTTTTGGAATACGTTAGAGTGGGTGCCTTGGCCCCATTCTGGCTTTATAAAAACACATGAAGAAGAATTTGATATTTATTATGAGAGCCCAGATTAGCAAGGCTGATTGAACCCTCTAGTAAGACACCTGCGGGTAAAAAATGATGAAATCTGTATCTATTCAACAAGGTAAAGAGGCTGCTATTTTATGGATAAACTGATTCGTTTAGCTGTTGAGGATCTGATAAAACGATATCAGCCACATACCATTATTCTCTACGGCTCTAGAGCAAGGGGCGAGGCGACGCAGGCGAGTGATATTGATATCGCATGTTTTGTAGATAGCGGTACAGAAACCAAAGAGGCGCGTTTGTTTCATGGCGTGTATTTGGACGCTTGGGTATACCCCTCTGAGAAGATGACCTTAGTCTCGGACGATGCATTGCGTTTTGGTGATGGCATCTGTTTATTGGATCAACGAGGCCTTGGTGGTCAGTACCTTGCGGCGATAGAAGAGCGAATCGAGGCAGGGCCGGAAATATTAGATGAGACAGACCGTTCACATACTTTTGAATGGATCTCTAAAATGTTGTCTCGAATTGAATTAGATGACTTGGAAGGGAAATATCGACGCCATTGGTTGCAGTTTGAGTTATTAGAAATCTATTTTCAGCTTCGCGGGTTATGGTTTTTTGGCCCTAAGAAAAGCCTGCGTTATTTGCAAGAAAATGATGCCGTTGCTTATCAGTTATTTTACGATGTTTATGATGACCCTACGGATGTAGATCGATTGAAATTATTGGTTCAGTGTGTGGTTGGCAAGTCATAGGTTATTAATTGAATGGTAGGAAAGGATCGAAGGAATGAAAATACTCGCCTTATCAGGCAGTTTGCGTGAATGTTCTTATAATACGGCGGCACTTAAAGCCTTAGGTGAGCTTTCACCTGATGATGTGATCGTGGAAATAGGTGAGATTAAAGCCCTTCCTTTGTTTAACCCTGATTTGGATGAGGCTCAGATTCCAGCACTACAGAGGTTAAAAGCACAGCTTGCACAAGCCTCCGGTTTAATTATAGCTAGTCCAGAATACGCACACGGCATCAGTGGCCCCATGAAAAACGCATTGGACTGGTTGGTCAGCGGGGTAGAGTTTCCCTATAAGCCCATTATGTTGATTAACACCTCGCCACGAGCTAGTCACGGTTTGGCTGCTTTGCGGGAAGTATTAACGACTATGTCGGGTGTCATTATCGACAGTGCGTTTGTCTCGATTCCTTTATTAAGTAGCGAACTGGATAAAGAGGGGATTCTTGAAAATCCTGAATTATCAGGAATGCTAAAGGCCGGGCTGGATGCATTTTGCTGCCAAATAAAGCGCTCTGGAGAGAGTGCTTTATAAAAAATCAATAATGGAGAGTGAGTTTGGCTATTGTGGTCCAAGAAGAAGCGACGGGCTGTGGCATTGCGTCAGTGGCGAATATTGTTGGCAAAACCTATTCACAAATGAAAGCAATCGCCAATGATTTAGGTATTTTTGCCTCAGATACCTCGCTATGGTCTGATACGGGTTATGTTAGACGCATATTGCTAGCATGCGGGGTGAAAGCCTCAGACAATGAAACACCATTTGTCTCTTGGGACGCCTTGCCGGATTTGGCGTTGTTAGCGATTAAGCATCATCAAGAAGATGGCAAGGATTTTTGGCATTGGGTTGTATTTAAGCGAGTCAACGGTCAGCCTGTCGTTCTGGATTCTGCCAGTTATCTCCCCTCTAACAGTCGAACAGATTTTGCTGAGATGCAGCCAAAGTGGTTTATCGAAGTGGTTAAGGAGGTGTAAGTGATTGCTCGTGAATGGAAAGCCAAATGCCCAACAATACATGAAGAAGGCTTCATTGCGTATTTATATGAAACAGGTGTAAAAGATACCGCTAAAACGGATGGCTTTCTTGGCGCTCAAATATTTAATCGTGATAGTAGTGAAGGGGCCGAAATCACCTTGATTACTTATTGGACGGATGTTGAGAGTATAAAAGCTTTTGCTGGTGAAGACATTGGGGTAGCAAAGCTCTACCCAGAAGATGATAAGTATGAGTTACAACCGGATCATTATGTAACCCATTATAACGTAAGAGAAAATACTTGGGTTAATGCAGATTAAGTTGCAGTCTATCAAAGGCGTGTTTTAAATGCTTCGAGAAGCAAATGTCGCCCGATGCCACCCAATATTTCAACCTGTGTTTGTTCATTTATATCTAAAACAATATGGAGAGATCATGAAAACGATTGGCATGTTAGGAGGCATGAGTTGGGAATCAACTGTGACTTACTACGAGGCGCTCAATAAAGGCATCAAAGCCGCATTAGGTGGTTTACATTCTGCGAAAATTTGTCTTCATAGTGTGGATTTTGAGGAGATTAAAACCTTACAACATGAGGGAAAGTGGGAAGAAACGGCGGCCATTTTAGCCAATGGGGCAAAGTCTGTCGAAGCGGGTGGGGCGGATTTTCTTCTGATTTGTACGAATACTATGCATCAAGTGGCGCCTTATATTGCCGAGCATATTTCCATCCCCATTTTGCACATAGCCGACGCAACAGCGGACGTGTTAAAAGTCGATGGCATTACTAAGGTGGGGCTGTTGGGAACACGTTTTACCATGGAACAGGACTTTTATAAAAATCGCTTAATCGAGCATTTTGGCATCGATGTGGTGGTTCCTGGTGAAGCGGATCGAGAGTGCGTGCACAATATTATTTATGATGAATTGTGCCAAGGGCAAATTTATACGGAGTCGCGAGAGCGCTATTTAGCCATCATTGATTTGCTTCATAAACGTGGCGCCCAAGCGGTGATTTTAGGTTGTACTGAGATTGGGCTGTTGGTGCAGCAGCGTCATACTCATGTGCCCTTGTACGACACCACAAAGCTGCATGCGGATGCGGCCGTTGCCTTTGCGCTTTCTTAAAAAGGATAAATAGGTGTATCAAATAAGATTGCTTGAGCCCAATGAAGCCAGTGTTTATCGAGAGATTAGGCTAGAAGCGCTAAACACTTATCCAGATTGTTTTGCGGCGGATTATGAGCAGCAAAAAGCCTTGCCAACCTTGTACTTTGAGCGCTTGATAAAGGAAGGCTCTACGAAAGGAAAGATGGCAGGCGCGTTTATCAATGCTGAGCTTGTCGGAATTTGTGGTGTAACCTTTGAAACAACACTATTGCCAGACGCTGGTGAAATTATTCAAATGTACGTGAAGCCGACCAGTCAACATTTGGGGATCGGCAGGGCATTGATGAGGTTTATGGAAACTGTGTCTCTAGACTGTTCTATTAAAACCTTAGTGCTAGGTGTTGAACCGTCTAATAAAACCGCTTTTGGCTGGTATCAAGGTTTGGGCTATCGCTTAGATCAAGCGTTATCCAAAGAGTCTAATGTTCAATACATGAAATTATCACTCCTATAGATACTTATTAATAGGTTGTCTCTTATTTATTTTATTTGTGAGAACGGATGCTAAACGCAGAAAAGGGGTTTTATGAAAGTTGTATTTGTTTCAGGTGGAAGTAAAGGCATCGGGCTTGCTTCTGTATTGCGTTTTGTTGAACTGGGTTATCAAGTGGTTACGTGCTCTCGTGAACCGGCAGTATGGGGTGACGTGTTGTCTCAGCACCCTGAACTTCATGCTGTTGATTATGTCCAGGCAGATTTATCGAAAGAAGAAGCGGTCTCTCAATTATTTGCTTATATTGAAACACAGTATGGCAAGTTAGATATTGCGATTAATAATGCCTCACCGCTATTAGCCTCTAAGGGGCGTTTTGAATCGGTTTGTGTGGACGCATTAAAAGAAACCATGCTCAATGATTATTGGTCGTATGTATTATGCCTTAAGTATGAGCTGGCGTTGATGTCCACTGGGGCCTGTGTGGTGAATATGAGTTCGGTTAATGGTTTGCGTCCAACCCCCAACGCCGCCATGTACAGTTCGGCAAAGCATGGATTAGAAGGTTTAACGCGTTCTGTTGCCTTAGAGGCTATTGAAAAAGGTGTGCGTGTCAATGGGGTTGCTCCTGGAGTGACCTGGACTCCTCGTTGGCAAGAACGGCAACGAGAAACACCAAGGATCAAAGAAGAGGTATCTGATGTGGTGCCCATTAAACGCTTTGCTGAGGTGGAAGAAATTGTGGATGCGATTGAGTTTTTATCTTCTGATAAAGCAAATTATATTGTTGGGCATACGTTAGTGGTGGATGGCGGTATTTCTTTAGTCTGATGGGCTGGATATGGCTAAAGTGCCTATATATGGCTGTAAATCATTAACAGCATTGCCTTATTGTTGGTTATTGAAAATGGCCTATTTTCTTGGATTGTGCACTTTTTAATTGAGCTGAAAATACATTTAGGCTTTTTTCTGCATCTACGGAATAATTTGTCGACAAAACCAACAAAATGCCTTTATTTTGTTGTGTCTCATCAGTAAACTTCATTCCCCCCTGTTTGAAAATACTTCATATCGCACTCGTGAATTTGCGTTCATGACATAATATATAACCGTGGTAGAAGCAGGCAGGACTCTTAAACAAAAGTATCCTTTAAAAGTAGTTGTCTATCAATCATGAATACAAAAACAAACTCTCAACCAAATCAAGCCGAGGGTGGGTCAGATGCTCATCGTCGTTTAAATCGAAGTGATGCAAAAACGTTAAGTCTATCCGCCCTTGGTGGCGCATTGGAGTTTTACGATTTTGTTATTTTCGTTTATTTTGCCAATGTCGTTGGCAGTCTTTTCTTTCCCGCTGATATGCCCGAATGGCTTCGCCAAGTACAAACCTACGGAATTTTCGCTGCGGGTTACTTAGCTCGTCCATTGGGCGGCGTTATTATGGCGCACTTTGGTGACATACTGGGTCGTAAACGTATGTTTATGATGAGTATTTTGCTGATGGCTGTACCTACCTTAGCCATTGGTCTTATGCCAACCTATGAGACGATTGGTATTGCCGCACCTTTACTCTTGCTGTTCTTCCGTGTCTTGCAAGGTGCCGCGATTGGTGGTGAAGCGCCTGGGGCGTGGGTCTTTGTGACAGAGCACGTGTCTAAGCGTCATGTGGGATTTGCATGTGGGGTCTTGTCGTCGGGTCTTGTGGCAGGGATTTTGATTGGGTCTTTGGTCGCCACCTTTATGCATTCTATTTACAGTGCTGCTGAGATTCACAGTTATGCTTGGCGTTATCCTTTTATTCTAGGTGGTTTGTTTGGTTTTATTACCATGTACTTACGTCGTTGGCTACAGGAAACGCCTGTCTTTAAGGAAATGGAATCGCGTAAAGAATTAGCGCAAGAGTTGCCTATTAAATCTGTGGTTAAAAAACACATTCCTTCTGTGTTGATTTCTATGGCGGTGACTTGGGTATTAACGGCTGCTGTAGTGGTGACGATTTTAATGACGCCAGCCTTGTTACAGAAGTTGATTCATCTGGACCCTCAAACCTCGCTAGAAGCAAACAGCTTAGCGATTATTTGCGTTATCATCGGCTGCTGGGTTTGTGGTGCATTGGCGGATCGTTTTGGTAATGGCCCTATTTTGGCGATTTTCAGTATTGGTCTGGGCGTGAGTTATTGGATGTTTTACAGCACCATGTTGCATGATACGTCCTTGTTGTTTCCGATGTATGCATTGGTCGGCTTCTTTGTCGGGTTGACGGGTGTGGTACCAGCCATCGCGGTAAAGAGCTTTCCGGCTGCGATTCGTTTTTCAGGGTTGTCTTTCTCTTATAATTTGGCTTATGCCATTTTCGGTGGGACGACGCCGTTAGTCGTGAGTACCTTGTTAAGAGAAGACCCACTTGCACCTGCTTATTATGTGGCTTTTGTATGCGGTGTTGGGGTGTTAGCTAGCCTTGCTGTCATGGGCTTTAGAAGACGTTTAGACTTGGTTGCTAACCCTATCTAAGCTTTTGTTGCGTTTTTCTTTGAGAAGAAATGACACAAAAAAAGGACCAAAATAGCGATGCTGTCTTGGTCCTTTTTTTGATTATTATGCAGTGTTTTACGGAAATTTGGTGGGGGATGCTGCTTTTTCTGGTCGTAATTCTAGCGTAAAGTTTTTGGAAGTGCTGGGTATTTTTTTGAGATTTTGGTTTATTCGTGGTTACATAACTGTGTTAACTTAGTCTTGGGAAGGTATGAATTGGTTCTCTTTTCTCTGAGTTTGAACAAAAAGTTTGCTCCTTGGAGCACGCGTCCCGTGTAAATAGTAGACCTATTGATCGAGGCGATTTGCAGTAAATACTGGCTTTTAAAACGCGCTCTTTGACGTTTTTCGAAAAACTTGAGATAGATAATAGAGGCCCCATCTTCCTCTTCTCCCATAGGCTTTGTTGTTGTAAACAATTTGCTCAAACGAAGATGGCGTATTTCCTATGTCAAGCACTACTCGACGTGAATTTATTCAGCGGCTCCTAATGGCATCTGGCGCTGTTTTATTATCTGCCCCGGTTTTGGCAGCGAATCGCTCTAACATTTTAAAAGCGGTTCATTCCACTCATGATGGCAAACTAACTCGCCTAACATTTGATTTGGCAAAAGTCCCCCATTACGACGTTTTTACACTATCAAACCCTGCAAGGTTGGTGGTGGATTTACATGATACAACCAATAGCAGCAATCTGGATTCGCTAAAAAGAAGCGGTCTATTCGATAATGTTCGCTGGGCTGTCCACCATGATAAAACGCTACGGGTGGTTTTTGACTTACCGCATCAAACCTCTTTCGATGGTGCTTCTATTGATAAACGCACTGGGCATCTGGCTTTAGATTTTAGCAATAACTTGGTGCATCATGCCGTCATGGAAAGGCACCCGGTTAAGCGTGATATTATTGTGGTTGTGGATCCTGGACATGGTGGCAAAGATCCAGGTGCCACCGGAAAATACGGCACTCATGAAAAAAATGTGGTGTTAGAAATTAGTCGTATGCTGAAACGTAAGTTGGATAATACGCCAGGCTTTAGAGTCGTGATGACACGGGACAAGGATATTTTTATTCCATTACGTCAACGGGTTAATATTGCTCATAAGCACAAAGCTGATGTTTTTGTCTCGGTTCATGCGGATGCCTGTGATGATCGTTCTGTAAAAGGTTCTTCGGTCTATATTTTGTCAAATAAAGGTGCTAGTAGTGTGATGGCACGTCGTTTGGCGGATAGAGAAAACGACTCTGATCTAATTGGTGGTGTATCGCTAAAAGATAAGGGTAGTATGTTGGCTAAAGTCTTATTAGATTTGTCTCAGACGGGAACCATATCGGCCAGTTCCGATCTTGCCCATACTATGATCCATAATTTGGCAGAAAGTGAACGCGTACTTCACCGCAAGGTAGAGCGAGCGGCGTTTGTTGTTTTGAAATCGCCTGATATTCCATCTGCTTTAGTGGAAACCGCCTTTATTTCCAATCCGACTCAAGAGAAGAAGTTGAGAACAAAAGCATTCCAAAACAAGATTGCCAATGCACTTCATAATGGAATAAAAAGCTACTGTTTGGCAAACATTCCAGAACGTAACCTTATTATTAGCTAATTGAATAGGATAAAATTCCCCAAACTGAGTGTCTGCCTCAGTTTGGGGAATGCTTGTTTATTAGCATTAGAGATTAAATTAAGCAGGCGGGACCAATACGTTATCAAAGTCGTAGGTGCCGTTGAACAGTTCAAATACCTTTCCGTTCAAATTGTCTTTACTGAGAATAAACATAACAGCTTTGGCAACATCGACACGGGGTATGGCCATTTCTGCATGTGAATCAGGACGTTTGATAGTGATTTTACCTTGGCTTTTGTCATTCGTAAGAGGGCCTGGGCGAACAATGGTATACGGAACACCAGATTTTATTAGGTAATCATCCGCCATGTGTTTCGCAACAAGGTAAGGTTTGATGTTAGATTCTAGTGCATCTGGATCATCGGCGCCTATGCTACTCACTAGGATGAATTGCTTGACTTGGGCGTCTTTTGCATAGTCTACGGCTTTTTTTGCTGCCCATAAATCAATCAGCAGGGTTTTGTCTGGTCCGGTTTTAGCTCCAGAGCCTGCTGTAAAAATGACGCGATCAATCCCTTCAAAGGCGACGCTAAAATCTCCTTCTAGATCCATTTCTATGACTTCAAGTTGCTTACCCGTGATGTGACTGAGTTTGCTTTTGTCACGGACAAGCGCTCGTGCAGGTTCATTTGTTTGTGCCATTGTTTGCGTGATGATGTTACCAATTTGGCCACTTGCACCAATGATTAAGGTTTTACTCATTACCTGACTCCCTAAGTTAGTTGCCTTTACCTACTATATTAGGCGAGAGTCTCAAAGTTAAACCCCTTGGCTGAGGTTTGCATACTTGATGGACATTTTTAGGTAGGTTGCTGAACATGAAAAGCCGATTTTTACGTCGGCTTTTCATATTGGATTGCGTTGTAGAAAAAGGCAGTGAATTAGATTTGTGCTAATTTCTGTTTGATCTGTTGTTCGATACCGTCAGCATCTAACCCGATGCGTTTAAGCATTGCCCCATGGCTAGCATGTTCTTCGTATTGGTCCGGCAGTCCGATATGTAGGGTTGGAACATTGATATTATTAGAGAGTAAGAATTCACTGACTGCTGAGCCAGCACCGCCCATAATCGCATTTTCTTCCACTGTCACGATAAGTTTGGCATGTTGATGCTTCAGTAAGGCTGCTTTGTCCAATGGTTTAACAAAGCGCATGTCCAGTAGTGTCGCATCTAAATGCTTAGCCGCTTGTAGCGCATCGTAGGTGGGTCGTCCAAAACCCAAAATGACAATGTCGGAGTGGCCAGTATAGAGTGTGCGGGCTTCGCCTATAGGAATGGTCTCAAGTGTGTTTTCTGTCTCGATGCCTCTTCCGGTGCCGCGTGGGTAGCGAACGGCTGCTGGCCCTTGGTATTCGTACCCCGTTTGTAGCATTTTGCGGCATTCATCTTCATCAGAGGGGGCCATGATCACCATGTTAGGAATGCAGCGTAAATAACTTAAATCATAGGCGCCTGCATGGGTGGGACCATCTTCCCCTACTAGTCCAGCACGGTCGATGGCAAAAAGAACATCGAGATTTTGCAGAGCGACATCGTGAATCAATTGGTCATAAGCGCGCTGTAAAAAAGTGGAGTAAATGGCGACAACAGGTTTTAAGCCATCACAGGCCATACCAGCGGCTAAGGTGACGGCATGCTGTTCGGCGATGGCGACATCAAAGTAGCGTGTTGGAAAGCGATCTGCGAAGGCTATCAGGTCGGAACCTTCTTTCATGGCAGGGGTGATGGCAACAAGCTGGCTATCGCGCTCAGCGGCATCACAAATCCATTCACCAAAGATGTTGCAGTATTTTGGTAAGCTCTTTTTGGGGGGGGCACTTGGATTATCTTGTTCTATTTTACTGATGGCATGGAAGCCAATCGGGTCGCCTTCGGCGGGTTCGAAGCCCTTGCCTTTTTTGGTGATGATATGCAAGAACTGCGGGCCAGAGCGATCTTTCATGTTGTTGATGGTGGTGAGTAGATGGTCCATATCGTGACCGTCGATTGGACCTATATAGTTAAATCCTAACTCTTCAAACATGGTGGCAGGAGAGACCAAGCCTTTCATATGTTCTTCTGCTTTACGAGCAAGCTCTTCGAGCGCTGAAGGGAGGCCTGAAAAGACTTTTTGACCACCTTTACGAATGTGATCGTAAGTTTTGCTGGCCCACATGCGAGCAAAGTAGCTGGATAATGCACCAACGGGTTTGGAGATAGACATTTCGTTATCGTTTAAGATAACCAGCATATCGGCTTTCACATCCCCTGCGTGATTCAATGCTTCAAAGGCCATTCCGGCCGACATCGCACCATCGCCAATGACAGCTACGGCTTTACGTGGCTTGTGTAGAAGACGAGAAGCGAGTGACATTCCTAAAGCGGCGCCAATGGAGGTACTGGAATGGCCGACGCCAAAGGTGTCGTATTCGCTTTCTTCGCGCTTTGGAAAGCCGGAAATGCCATTTTCCTGGCGAATATTCAGTAGTGCATCACGGCGCCCAGTTAATATTTTATGTGGGTAAGCCTGATGACCAACGTCCCACACGATACGGTCTTCTGGAGTGTTGTATAAATAATGTAAGGCGACCGTCAGTTCTATGACGCCCAAGCCTGCTCCGAAGTGTCCACCTGTCTGGCCCACACTGAAGAGCATATATTCACGAAGCTCGCGTACAAGTTTAGGCAGCTGCTCTTTTTTTAACTTGCGCAGGTCCGCTGGAGAATTCACCTGATCAAGTAGTGGAGTGTTAGGTCGTGAGGTTGGGATTTCGTCGAACATGGGCACCAGTATGGTCACATTAATAAAGTCATAATAAGCGGGCTAGTATATCAGTGGTTGCGACCAATAATATAGTTCGCAAGCTCTATTAAAGGTTGCGCAGCGTCACCAAAAGGCGAAATTTTTGCAATTGCTTGTTGATTAAGGGTTGTTGCTAAATGTTTTGCCCCTTCTAAGCCAAGTAATTTAGGATAAGTTGGCTTGTTGGCATCGGCATCAGCAAATTGCGTTTTTCCTAAGGTTTGCGTATCGCTGGTAATGTCGATAATGTCATCTTGAACTTGAAATGCCAATCCAATGGCAGTGGCGTAGTCATCCAGTGCAGCCAGCTGTTTGGCATCCTTTAGCCCAACACTGATGGCTCCCATGCGAACGCTGGCACGGATCAGAGCGCCTGTTTTATGGGCATGCATTTCTTCTAGTGCCTGAATATCGATATCCTGTCCAACGTTTGATAAATCTATCATTTGTCCGGTTACCATCCCATGTCGTCCAGCGGCACAGGCTAACTCTTGAATGAGTTGTAATTGGCACTGAGCTTGGTTAAGGGATGGGCAGCTGAGTAATTCAAAAGCGAAGGCTTGCAAGGCGTCTCCTGCAAGAATCGCTGTGGCCTCATCAAATTGAATATGGCACGTTGGTTGGCCTCGGCGTAAATCATCATCGTCCATCGCAGGTAGGTCGTCGTGAATCAATGAGTAAGCGTGAATCGCCTCTATGGCCGCAGCACAAGCATCCGTCAGCGGGGTGGGTTCTGCAAAGAGGGCGGCACTGGCGAATGTCAGCATAGGGCGAATACGCTTCCCCCCATTAAATAGACTATAATTCATTGCAGCCTGTAAGGAAGCGGCTGGCGGATATGTGTCTAATGTTTGCTTTAAGTAACAATCGACTCGTTGACGCGCGTAGTTGGAGAATTGGTCTAGGTTCACGAATTTGTTTCCGGATCAAAAGGTTCTAAGTGTTCGCCATCTTGCTTATCGAGTAGAATTTGCACTTTTTGCTCGGCTTGGGTTAAGACTCGCTGGCACTCTTGGCTTAATTTTACCCCTTTTTCAAAGGCTTTAAGCGCGTCTTCTAGGGATAACTGATTTGACTCAAGTTGCGTCACTATGGTGTCCAAGTCGGTTAGGTTGTCTTCGAAGTGACGGACCGCTGTTTTAGGGGGCATGATAATATCTCTCGTTGTTATCTACAATTTTTAACAGAAAAAGACGAAATCTTCGAGTTCAATTGTAGGGAAATTACAAAAATAAAGGATCAAGGAGTGAACCTTCTCTTCTCTTTCGTTTAGAATTAGGAAAACTGTTGAGCATTATAGCTTTTTTTGTAGGAGACGTGTGTGGATATCGCAACGTTAATCGGGCTTGTTGGTTCGTTAGCAATTGTTTTTATGGCCATCCTGTTAGGGGGATCTCTAGGTGAGTTTATCGACCCAGCCTCCATCTTGATTGTACTGGTTGGTTCGCTTTTTGTTGTGCTCATTCAGTATCCCTTAAGTCAGTTTTTATCAACTGGCAAAGTGGTTGTAAAAGCATTTATGTTTAAAAGTGTGCCTCTAGATGCATTAATCGATGAAATTTATGCTCTAGCTGATGAAGCTCGAAAAGGTGGTTTATTGTCTTTGGAAGGCAAGGAGGTTAGCCATCCTTTTTTATCTAAAGGTATTCAAATGCTCGTCGATGGTCACGATGGCAGTGTGGTTCGTGCCCAACTGTCTAAAGACATGAGTATGTCGTTTACCCGTCATGACAATGGCGCGAAGATCTTTAAAGCGTTTGGTGACACAGGCCCAGCCATGGGGATGATCGGAACACTAGTGGGGCTGGTGCAGATGTTGGCCAATATGAGTGATCCTAAGGCCATAGGTCCTGCTATGGCCGTTGCATTGCTGACTACCTTATATGGTGCGATGTTAGCAAACATGGTGTGTTTGCCTCTACAAGCGAAACTAATGAATCGTGCAAACGAAGAGTTAACCTGCCAGAAGCTGATTCTTGATGCCTTGTTAGCCATTCAAACTGGGCAAAATCCTCGTGTTATCGACGGCGTGTTGAAAACCTATATTGCAGAAGGTAAGCGTGTTGAACGCGAATAACCCAGCTGTTAATGAATTGTCAAGTTGTGACCGGATTAACTAAATGAGTGATGAAGAAGAACAAGAATGTCCTGAGTGCGTAGAAGGCTTACCAGCTTATATGGGGACATTCGCAGACTTAATGTCTCTATTGATGTGTTTCTTTGTGCTGTTACTGTCTTTTTCTGAAATGGATGTTTTAAAATTTAAACAACTAGCTGGGTCCATGCGTGAGGCATTTGGCGTTCAAAAAGAGGTAAAGGCTGAATCCATTCCTATGGGAACATCCATTATTGCCCAAGAGTTTAGTCCAGGAAGGCCGGATCCAACGCCCATTAATGAGGTTAGGCAAAAAACGGATAATATTCCTAAAAACACGCTAGAAGTTCTGTGTAAACCAGGTCAAGCGGATTTAAACAATAAAGACAGTGCTGGTTTGCCGTCTAAACAGATTTTTGTGGACCAATCGAAAGCGAACTTGGAACAAGAAAAGAAAATTAAGCAAACGGAAGAAGATGCGCAGCAAGTAGCTTCTGTATTGCGAGAGGAAATTTCTAAAGGAACCGTTGAGGTTGAAACGCAGGAACAAACTATCACGATTCGTTTGAAAGATAATGGCTCATTTAAATCTGGGTCGGCGGAATTAAACTACGATTTTATCCCCGTGATCGATATGATTCGTGATGTTTTAGTCGGTATTAAAGGGACAATCTCTGTTGAGGGGCATACCGATAATGTGCCTATTGTCAGTAAGAAGTTTAAATCAAACTGGGCATTATCATCCGCCCGTGCCTTGTCAGTGGCGGAAGAGTTATTTGCTGATGGTAGGTTGGATCAAAATCGCTTTGCGGTAGTTGGTTACGCTGATACCCGACCTTTGGTGCCAAATGATACGCCAGCACATCGAGCAATGAATCGACGTGTGGAAATTGTTATCAGGCAAAATGATCTGTCGAGACCGAAAATGCAAACGGATGATAAACCCATTAATGATGGGGCCATTGAATACGACAAATCGGACTTGAAGAAGTTTGATTTATCGCCAGGTGAGATTTTCTAGCCGTTGGTTTTGGCGATAGGTCAGTTTTGATGGTCGTTAGGTTTGTAAGTTGATAGAGAGGCCAACCTTTATACTGGGTTGGCTTCTTCACTGGCGACTTTGTAAATTGCTTTTCCTAACGTGTTGATTTGTTCTTTAGTGATGATATAGGGAGGCATCAAGTAAATCAGTTTGCCAAATGGCCTTATCCAAACACCCTGTTCAACAAATTTTGGTTGTATTTCATGCTGATTAACCGCTTGTTTTAACTCAACGACACCAATTGCTCCAAAGCAGCGCACATCTTGTACCTGATCTAAGGTGCGGCAAGGTTCTAGTGCCTCCTTCATCCAATCTTCTATTCGTTTGACAGTATTTTCTATGTCGTAGCTCGCCAATAATTCGAGGCTAGCATTGGCCGCAGAACAAGCTAGAGGGTTTCCCATGAAGGTTGGGCCATGCATAAAGACGCCGCCATTATCACTGATGCCAAGGGCGACTTTGTCGCTGGCCAGTGTGGCGGCTAAGGTAATATAACCCCCGGTTAGCGCTTTGCCAACACACATGATGTCTGGGCTAATGGCAGTGTGATCTGTTGCAAATGGTTTGCCTGTTCGGCCAAATCCGGTGGCGATTTCATCGAAAATCAAGAGAATATCAAACTCATCACACAGTGCTCGAAGACGGTTGAGATAGTCGGGATTGTAGAAACGCATACCGCCCGCATTTTGTACGACGGGCTCAATGATAAAACCGGCAATCTTGTTATGTTTGGTAGTGAAAAGAGCACGAATTTCGTCGATATAACTGTCTTTAATGGGAGTGTCTATGCCTGTTGGTGGTGGAGAGACAAAGTACTGCTGGGTGACAGCTCCATTGAATAAGTTATGCATGCCATTTTCAGGATCGCAGACAGACATGGCAGCAAAAGTATCGCCATGGTAACCACTTTTGGGGGTGGCAAAGAATTGTTTGTCTGCTTTACCTTGGGTATGCCAATACTGGATGGCCATTTTTAATGCTACCTCTACCGAGACGGAACCCGAGTCGGAGAAGAATACGCGCGTCAGGGACTTTGGTGTCATAGCAACCAATTTCTGGGCGAGGTCAATGGCGGGTTTGTGTGTCAGCCCGCCAAACATAACATGGGAAAATTGATCGATCTGCTGTTTCATTGCTTGGTTCATGGCTGGGTGGTTATAGCCATGGATGACGCTCCACCAAGAGGACATACCGTCGATCAGTGTTTGACCGCTAGCCAAATGAATTTCGCAGCCTAAAGCACGTTCCACCAAATACTGGGGCGTTGGTGTGCTCATTGAGGTATAAGGGTGCCAAAGCAGTTGTTTGTCTAGCTCTATATAGTTTTGATGGGAGGGATAATCTTGCATTGTAAAACCATTTCTTCTTGTAGAGGCGCTTGGAGTCTAAACAAAGCGACGTATCTTTGCCACCAGTCTGTCGTGTTCAAAGAGAGTAAACTGACTCTGAGACGGGACAATTTAGCCGTGTTTATCATCGGGGGTTCTAGCAATAACCCATATGTCGACGCGTTTTGCGCCTTTTCTTTGTAGTGCCTTAGTGCAGCTCTCTAATGTGCTGCCTGTGGTCATGACGTCGTCGAATAGCGCAACGTGTTCTTCTATTGGTCCTTGAACTTGGTACACACCTTGTTGGTTTTGTATGCGCAGTTTTCGACTTAAAGTGTGTTGTGCTTGTGTGTGAACACTTTTGTGTATTGGGTTGCGAGTAGCTATGTAAGGGAGGTCGCTGGTTAGGGTGGATTTGAGAAGGGAATGCAATGTGTTGACCATTATTTGGGTTTGACAGAAACCGCGTTCTTTTATGCGCTGCGGATGGCTTGGTACGAATACTATTTGGTTTGGCCAAGGTGCGTTTTGTGAATAATAGGTGACGAGGTGATCTCTCACTATTTCCATTAGTGGTTGAATAAAGTGGGCTTGTTGGTGAAATTTAATATTTTGAATCAAGATTCTTGTTGTCCCTTCGTAGCGTAAGGGAGCTAAACAGCGATAATAGGGGGGTGGGGCTGCTTGGCATTTTCCACATAGACTTTGTTGGGAGTCATGTTGGGCTATCTGTTGTTGCGATAGGGGGCGTTGGCAGACAGAACAAGCATGGCGATTGTGTTCAAACCCTACTTTGCAATACTCACAAACGGCTGTTTGACTGTGAGATTGGCAAATACTGCATTGTTTTGAAAATATACTATAGTAAACCTTGGATAAAAATGAGGTTGACAGTTGTCTCCAGTCCATTAGTATTGCCATCCTTAACGCTATATTTTTTGAGGATATTATGCCTGTCACTAACTTGATTGAGCCACGTTTTGATTGGACTCATGCTGAAATTACAGAGCTTTTTAATCTACCTTTTATGGATCTGATGTTTCGCGCTCAAACGGTCCATCGTCAAAACTTTGCACCCAATGAAGTTCAGGTGAGTACGTTATTATCAATTAAGACGGGTGCTTGTCCAGAGGATTGTAAATATTGCCCACAGAGTGGGCATTACAATACAGAGCTGGAAAAAGAGAAACTGATGGAAGTTCAAAAGGTGCTGGAAGAAGCTCAGTTGGCCAAAGAAAAGGGCGCGAGCCGTTTCTGTATGGGGGCAGCTTGGAAGCATCCCTCAGAAAAAGATTTTCCCTATGTACTCGAAATGATCAAAGGGGTAAAAGCCTTAGGGCTTGAATCTTGTGTCACGCTCGGTACGTTGAGCGATGAGCAAGCACAGCGTTTATCAGACGTTGGCTTAGATTATTACAACCACAACTTGGATACGTCGGCAGAATTTTACGACAGTATTATCACGACCCGTACTTATCAAGATCGTCTAGATACCTTGTCTCGAGTACGTGATTCAGGCATTAAATTATGCTGTGGCGGTATTATGGGGATGGGAGAAGAGCAAAAAGATCGTGTGGGTCTGATTCGCCAGTTGTCTCAAATGACACCCCACCCCGAAAGTGTGCCAATTAATATGTTGGTAAAAGTGGAAGGGACGCCAATGGCTAATGTGGAGGACCTTGATGAGTTCGAATTTATCCGCACCATTGCGGTAGCTCGTATTGTTATGCCCATGTCTCATGTGCGTTTGTCCGCTGGCCGCCAAGGTATGAGTGAGCAAACGCAAGCTTTGTGTTTTATGGCGGGCGCTAATTCTATTTTTTATGGTGAAAAATTACTGACTACAGCCAACCCAGAAGCGGATAAAGACATGAATTTATTCAGCAAATTGGGTATTACTCCTGAAAAGCGTGAAGAGCATTCAGACCAAGCAGTGATGGAAGCCATTGCTGATCAGGTTGTGAAGCAGGAAGAATCTAAACTGTTTTACGATGCTAATGCCTAATACACCATCCTGGATAAAGACGGCACTTGACGAGCGCCGTCAACAGGCCTTACTGCGTCAAACGGTGACGTTAGAGGGGCCGCAAACACCAAAGGCGTGTTTTAACGGCTCTGCGTATACTTCTTTTTGTTCAAATGATTACTTGGGATTGGCTAATCACCCTGATTTGATTCGAGCTGTACAGGCTAGCGCAGAGCAATATGGTGTCGGTGGGGGCGCATCGCATTTAGTTTGTGGTCATTTGGCCCCCCATCAAGCGTTAGAAGATGCGCTGGCTGATTGGCTCGGTTATGAGAGGGTGATGTTATTTAGTACTGGTTATATGGCCAATTTAGGCGTGATTTCTGCGTTGGCTGCGAAATCGCGACCAGTGGTTCAAGATAAGCTTAATCATGCCTCTTTAATTGATGGTAGCGTATTGGCTCAATCACCACTGCGCCGTTACCTTCATGGTGATGTGTCCAGTGCTCGAAGATTGCTGCAGAAAATCGCAGCCCCCGGTTTATTGGTGACAGATGGCGTGTTTAGTATGGATGGCGATCTTGCTCCCTTAGCCTCCTTAGCGGCATTAGCTCAGGAAGAAGATTGGCTTTTTATGGTCGATGATGCCCATGGATTAGGTTGTTTGGGCAATAATGGGCGCGGCAGTCTTTCTCTAGAGAGCTTGGATTCACATTCTGTACCTGTCTTGGTGGGTACCTTTGGCAAAGCATTTGGCACATCTGGGGCTTTTGTGGCCACATCGAATGAAATTGCTGATTATTTGACACAATTTGCTCGCCCTTACATATACACTACCTCTATGTCACCTGCGATAGCAGGGGCAACCTTGGCGGCTTTGCGTCTGATTCGGTCAGATGAAGGGGAGGAGCGGCGAGCAATCTTAGCCAGTCATATTCGTTATTTCCGTCAACGAATGGCTGAACTTCCTGTTCTTTTGATGTCATCAGATACGGCGATACAACCAATTATTATTGGTGATAGTGATAAAGCGCTTAGAGCGAGCGAGGCATTAAAGGCCTTGGGGGTATGGTGTACGGCGATTCGTCCGCCAACGGTTCCCATTGGCAGTGCTCGACTGCGTATTACGTTGAGTGCCTCACATAGTAAAGAAGATGTAGTTTTATTATGTGATTCGCTAGAGTCGGTATTGGTCGTTAAGGCAAAGTGCGAATAAGTCCTAGTTAAGTAAAGGTTAGTTGAGCTGAAGGGGAAACATGCGCAGACCAATAGAAACAGAGCAGTTAGGGGATTCGACGAATCCAGCAATTTTTATGGTACCTGGCTGGGGAATGCCAAAGGAAACCATGCGTCCTTTAGCGGAGCGTTTGAGTAGTAGGTTTTATGTCGTTTTGGCTAACTTGCCAGGAGTGTCGTTGGATGAAAGTTGGATTAGCCGTACTCGAATTGGCCCTAATTACGATATTGATGCGTTGAGCGAGCAGTTGATTGCGGTGGCACCGAAGCATTGCTGGTGGATCGGTTGGTCGCTTGGTGGCATGGTGTCGGCGTATGTGGCGGCACGGCGTTCAAGTTGTGTGAAGGGATTGATCACCTTATCCGCTTCGCCTAGTTTCTTGCAGCGAGAGGGATGGCCTCATGGGATGGAGGTCTCGTTATTTGATGATTTTGCGACGTTAACAGCGAATCAGCCAGAGCAAGGTCTAAAGCGTTTTGTGATGTTGCAAACCAAAGGGGCGGCTAATGAGCGAACACTGGTAAAACAGTTGCAGCCTTTGTTACCGACTAGCACGCTGAACAAAGCGGCTTTGGTAGGTGGTTTGCGTTTGTTGAGAACGTTAGATGTGCGACGCGAATGGTCGCTTTTAGATCGTCCTAATCTTCATGTTCTTGGGCAGTGTGATGGACTTGTTTCTTATCAAACATTAACCACTCAAGCCGATGTGAATCCACATCAAGAAGTGATTGTTATGCCTGATGTGGCGCATCAAAGTTTTATGGAAAATGAGTCTGTCTGTTTACGTCATATTGAACAATTTATTGATGCCAACTCTCTCTAGTCGTGAAAATCTAACGTCGTATAAGCAACAAGTTGCCCAGCGCTTTGACCGTGCAGCTGTGACTTATGGTGTTTACGCACGTTTTCAGCAACAAGTTCTTGAGCGCCTATTCCAAGTGCTGCCGATGATAAAGGTGGACTCTGTGTTAGATCTGGGGACAGGGACAGGACGAGCTATTCCTTTGCTGCGCTCTTTATTCTCTCCTGATCGTTTGGTTGCCATGGATCTGTCGCAGCAAATGTTGTCGCAAGCCAGAATGGCAGCCCCTTCTCAGGCGACATCTTTTATCTGTGCTGATGCCGAAGCTTTGCCCTTTGTGGATGAAACATTTGATTTGGTGTTGTCGAGCCTTGCATTGCAATGGTGTCTTTGCCCTGACGTCTTATTTGATGGTTTGTATCGGGCTGTCAAGCCTGGTGGTTATATAGTGTTTTCCACTCTGTGTCATGGCTCTATGCCGCAAATTGATCAGGCGTGGAAAGGGTTAGACGACAACATCCATGTGAATCAATACGCTACTTATACGTCTTTGCTTGAGCAGGTAGGGAAAGGCGGCTGGACAATAGATGATGCCGTTTTAGAACCCATAACCATGTGGTTTGATTCGCCAGAAGAGGCCGTTGATTCTATTAAAAAGGTAGGTGCTGGGTTGGTAAGAGGTCAAGCGTCGAAAGGTATGTCGCCGTCGAAATGGCGGGCCTTTTTAAGGCAATACGCTCAGTTGCGTCAAACTGCTGGGGTGCCGTTAAGTTATCAAGTGGCGTTTATTGTGGCGCAAAAAGCCTGTTAGAAATTGACCGAACACTTTGCTTAAAGATGTTTGGAATGAAAGGTTTTTTGGTTAGAGAAGAGAGTAGAGTGTTTTATGGGAAAGAAGTTTTTTGTTACTGCAACGGATACAGATGCGGGTAAAACCTATGTCACTACAGGGCTATTAAGAGCTGCGGGGCGTGCGGGTCTGCGCTCTCTTGGACTTAAACCGATTGCGGCGGGGGCGGATAAGATTGATGGTATATTGCGTAATGACGATGCGTTACTGATTCAGTCCTCAAGCAGTGTTCAATTGCCCTATGAGCAAGTCAACCCAGTAGTGTTAGAATCTGCCATCGCACCGCATATTGCCGCAGCGGATGAGAGGCGATTGGTGACGGTTTCTCGATTGGAAGGTTATTTAAAAGGCGCTTTGTTAACACCTAATGACTTGGCACTGATTGAAGGCGCGGGTGGTTGGCGTGTGCCATTAAATGATAGAGAGATGTTATCCGATTTGGCGAAATCGCTTGGTTTTCCTGTGATCCTTGTTGTTAATATGAAGTTGGGTTGTTTGAATCATGCGTTATTAAGTGCCGAAGCAATTGTTCGGGACGGGTTGCCTTTAGCCGGTTGGGTGGCGAATGGTGGTCAAGAGAGTATGCTCCGTTATGAGGAAAACTTGGCTAGTTTACAAGCTTTACTATCTGCCCCCTTGTTAGGTACGTTGAGTTGGCAAGATAAGGAGACAACGGCAAATAAGGAGTTTGATCATATCTTGGCTCAGCTATAATCAAAAGACCTTTTAGAGTTGGGCTCTTATTTAACGGTTAAGGGTTGAAACCTTAGATAAAATTCGCATTATTTAGGTTAAGAGGTGTGTCGCACACCTTATTGAGATTAACAGAGGGTAGCAACGTGAAGGCCTGGTTATGTGGGTTAGATGATGAAGAGTTAATGTCTGTATCAAGTGTGCTGACGTTTATCGGCATAGAGCACAGTACCTCTTTCACTGCGTTTCAGTTGCCTGATTTTGTTGTGATAGGTCAGTCTATTGAGTCAATCGAGTTAGATGAATCCATTTCTATTGTATCTCTCAGTGAGACTTTGTCTATAATACCCCAAGACAATGTATGGTTTTGCCCTTTGCCTTGGCGCTCTCAGACTTTATGGAGCATTCTTAAAGAAATTCAGCAGAGGCGCCGTATGCCTCAGCCATCTGGGGTGAACTTGAATCTGCATGTTCGTCATTTAGAGGCGTTGTTGATTCGTCAGGCGCTGGTGTCTGCGCAAGGGGTAGTGTCAAAAGCCGCTCAAAACTTGCAGATTCAGCGTACTACCTTGATTGAAAAAATGCGCCGTTACAATATTGATAAGTCGGAGTTTTAGTGACTAAGGATGAAGAAATCGCCGAGTTAAAGGCTGCTTTTTATGCGTTTTCTGAGTCATCTGAGATCCTCGCTAAGTCCTATTTGGATTTACAAAAGCAAGTTGAACAATTGTCTGCGCAACTTGAAAAATCAGAGCAAGATCGTCGAGAAGAACAAGATAAAAACCGTATTTTGGTTCAACAGTTCCAGCAACTCTTTGAATCCATGCCAGTGGGGGTTTTGTTACTTAATGCGGAAGGCATTATCGTGATGGCGAACCCTGTAGCGGATGGGCTTTTTGACATGGCATTGGTTGGGGAGTCTTGGTCTGATATTGTGCCTGTATGCTTTACTCCTCAAAAAGATGATGGACATGAGGTGAGTATGACATCGGGTCGACGTGTTCGCGTAGAAACATCATCGCTAGGTGATGTTCCTGGTCAATTATTGATTTTTGTGGATTTGACCGAAGCGTATTTGTTACAAAAAAAGCTCACGCATCACGAACGCTTATCGACGATGGGAAAAATGGTAGCTGCCTTGGCCCATCAAGTTCGTACCCCTCTTTCTTCTGCTACTCTTTACGCAGGGCATCTGCAAAAAACAGATTTATCCCCTATTATGCGCCAGCGTTTTGCGGATAAATTGGCAGATCGTCTGGCGAATATTGAGCGCCAAATTCGCGATATGCTGATCTTCTCTCGCAGTGAAATTAAATTGAGTGATCATGTAAATGGCGCAGTATTTCTTGAGGAATTAGTAGTTGAAGGACGTGAAGTGTGCGAACAAAAAAATATGACACTTACGGTCGATGGGGAAGGCGATAACACGTCTGTGTGGATACACTGTAATAAAGATACACTAAAAGGTGCTTTATTAAATTTATTGAACAATGCCATCGATGCTCAGTCGGAGGGGACTAATATCCTTCTTCGTTGGTATTGTGATGACAGTGTCATCCGCTTTTCGTTTGTTGATAATGGCAAGGGTATGTCCTCTGAGCAGTTAGCGCATGTTCAAGAAGGGTTTGTTACCACAAAGCAGCATGGTACGGGGTTAGGTTTGATGGTGGTGAAGGCGATTGCCAGAGCGCATCATGGGATTTTTGAAATAGATAGTAAAGAGGGTGTTGGAACGACGGCAACACTGCAGCTTCCTCTTATAAAGGTGTGATATGTCTGATGTTAAATTACTGATTGTTGAAGATGATAAAGGGCTGGCGGAAGCATTAGAAGATACCCTTATGTTAGCTGGTTATCAATGTAAGCTGGTTTTTTCTGCAGAAGACGCTGTCATAGCCCTTAAGCAAAGCGCCTTTGATATGGTGGTATCCGATGTTAATTTGCCAGGTATGGATGGCTACGAGTTATTACGCCATGTAATCGATACTTATCCAGAGTTACCTATGATGCTGATGACCGCTTATGGTGACATTGCTCATGCGGTGGAAGCCATGCGCGATGGGGCAGTGGATTATTTATTAAAGCCGTTTCAAGAGAGCGAGTTGCTTTCTGCAATTGAAAAATACACGGTCAAAAAGGTTGTGGCTCAGGGAAATCAACCCATTGCTAAAGATCCATCCAGCATTGCCATGTTGGAGTTGGCGAAGCGTGTCGCGGTGACGGATTCAACGGTTCTTATTTGTGGTGAAAGTGGGACTGGTAAAGAAGTATTAGCGAACTATATTCATCAGGAATCCAACCGTCATAAATCCCCTTTTGTGGCCATTAACTGCGCGGCAATACCTGAGAATATGCTGGAAGCTATTTTATTTGGCTATGAAAAAGGCGCTTATACTGGGGCGGTATCGTCTCAGGCAGGGAAGTTTGAGCAGGCTAACGGTGGGACGTTGTTGCTGGATGAAATTTCTGAAATGGATATTGGCTTACAGGCGAAAATATTGCGTGTTTTGCAGGAACAAGAAGTTGAACGGTTAGGAGGAAAAAAGGCCATCCCATTAGATGTGCGTATTATTGCCACAACGAACCGAGACTTGGCGGAATATGTTCGTGAAGGGGGATTCCGAGAAGACTTATACTACCGTCTGAATGTCTTTCCTTTGCGTTGGTTGCCCATTCGAGAACGTAAAGGTGATATTTTACCTATTGCGCAAAGTTCATTAGAAAGGCATTCTGCAAAAATGCGTGTGACTAATGCGGTACTAAAGCCCTCTGCACAAAGTAAGCTTGAAGCACACCCTTGGCCTGGCAATGTTCGTGAACTGGATAATGTGATTCAACGGGCGTTAATTTTGAGTCCCAATGGCCAGATACATGAAGATCATATTGTTTTTGATATGATGAGTGTGCCTGCCGCCAGTGATATCAACGAAGAGCCGGAAGAAAATAGTGCTGCATCTATCTTAGGAAAAGGCGTTCAGCAGCATGAATTTAGAATTATTGCACAAGCTTTGATTGATGCGAATGGAAAACGCAAGCTTGTCGCGGATAAGCTGGGCATCAGTCCAAGGACATTGCGCTATAAAATTGCTAAAATGCGAGAATGTGGGATTGATGTAGATTGATTTTTGAGTCTTCTTTTAAATCTGTATATGCTAAGTTTTATGAATGTTATGCTAAGCTATATATACACGTTTTTTGTAGGTGGGAAGTATGGTCACTAATAGACCAGACATTAATCAAGTTCTTTCTCAAATGAGAGAGATGAAAGCGCAGGTTCAAGCACCCGACTTGTCGATGCCAAATATTGCTAAAATTAGTGGTGAACAAGGTGGTGATGGCAATACCATTGCGCGCCCAGATTTTGCAGAAATGTTAAAAACGGCAGTCGATAATGTGAATGAGTTGCAGAAGAATGCGTCAAATCTTGCTCAGGCTTATGAGCGAGGAGACCAAGGGGTGGATTTGCCTCAAGTGATGATAGGTCTGCAAAAATCGAGTGTTTCATTTGAAGCTATGACCCAAGTACGAAACAAACTGGTCGACGCGTATGAAAAAATCATGAATATGCCTATTTAGGTATGATACATCGCTTGGCGCTTTTAAATGGATAATGTCCCTGCAGAACAATCAGAACAAAAGCTCTACCTTGAGCTTCTGACAGGCTTTAATAAATTAACTGTCATCAGACAGTTAGCATTAATGGTCGGTCTTGCTGCGTCTATTGCCATCGCGCTTGCGGCAGTGCTGTGGTCAAATGGAACGGATTACAAACCTGTTCTGAGCAGTATTACAAATTATAATGCTGACCAAATCGTAGACCTTCTCAATTCTAACGGTATTCCCTTCAAAATTGACGAAAACACAGGTGCTTTGTTGGTGGCATCTGATAAATATCAACAAGCTCGTCTTAAGTTAGCGGGTTCCGGTATTGTCTCTGACAGGAATATTGGTATGGAAATCATGGATAAAAACCAAGGTTTCGGTACCTCTCAGTTCGTTGAAAATGCTCGTTACCGGCTAGGCTTGGAGGGAGAGTTAAGTAAAACCATTGCCAGCTTACAAAGTGTTAAATCGGCACGAGTACACCTGGCTATTCCCAAAGAGTCAGTATTTGTTCGTGACACGCGAAAGCCAACGGCTTCCGTGTTTGTAGAGCTTTACCCAGGCCGTCGTTTGGACTCTGGTCAGGTGGACGCCATTGTTAACTTAGTGTCTTCGAGTATTCCTGAATTAACCGATGATAATGTTACCGTAGTGGATCAAAGAGGCACCCTCTTAACTGAAAAAGATAAGTCATCGGATCTGTCTGTGGCTGGAAAGCAATTTGAATACACTCGAAAAGTGGAAGATGCGCTGCAACAGCGCGTTAATAGTATTCTTGATCCGGTGGTCGGAAGCGGACATTTTAAAGCCGAAGTGTCAGCAGATGTGGATTTTAATGCCGTTGAGCAAACCGCAGAACAATACAATCCTGATTTGCTGGCGTTGCGCAGTGAGCAAACTCTGAAAGAAAATAAAACTGGGGGAGCAGCAAATGGTGGTATACCAGGAGCGTTGAGTAATCAGCCTCCAGGAGCCGTGTCTGCACCAGAAACAGTTGATCAAAATGGTGCGCCCATTGGCGCTTCAACAACGAATAAAGTAACGGATGGTCAGTCTAAAGTCGAGACAACGCGAAATTTTGAGCTTGACCGAAGTATTAGTTATACCAAACATCAGCAAGGGAAAATTAAACGCCTGTCCGTGGCTGTTGTAGTTGATGACATTACTTCCATTGATCCCAAAACGAATAAAGTAGTCAGGACGCCTTGGAGTGATGAAGAATTGGGGCGTCTAACACTCTTGGTTCGTGATGCGGTAGGTTATGACCCATCAAGAGGGGACAGTGTCAGTGTTATTAATTCACCGTTTGCCCCCGTTGAATCCCAAGAGCCCGCACCAGAACCGCCTTTTTACAAGCAGACTTGGTTCTTGGATTTGTTGAAGCCAAGCTTAGTTGGGATTTTTGTTCTATTGTTATTACTGGTGGTGGTTCGCCCAATTTTGAAATCCCTTAGTGATCAGAACAAGATCGCCGTTGCAGAGGATACCGAAGCGAATATTTTCTCCGATGAGACCGATGAAATATCCGATGATCAAGTGTCTTTGGTCAGTGCAGAAGACGTGATGGTACCAGGTTCACCGGAGAAGATTGACCGTCAGATTAACGCAATTCGTGGCCTGATTGCTGAAGAGCCAGAGCGGGTGGCGCAGGTTGTTAAACAATGGGTGATGGAAGGGTAAATGAGCAATACTGGGCAAACTGATTTAAGCTCCTTGGAAAAAGCCGCCATCCTGTTGATGTCGTTGGGTGAGTCTGATGCTGCGCAAATTCTAAAGCACATGGGACCAAAGGAAGTTCAACGCATTGGTCAAACGATGGCGCAGCTATCTAATGTGCAGCGTCATCAAGTAGAAAAAGTATTAGACGATTTTTTAGTCTTGGTTGGCGATCAAACGGGCCTTGGTTTGGGCGCCGATGGCTATATTCGAAATATGTTGAAAGAAGCGCTGGGTGATGAAAAAGCAGGTAGCTTGATTGATCGCATATTGTTGGGCGGAAACACCACTGGTCTTGATACGCTCAAGTGGATGGAGCCGCGCGCTGTTGCTGACGTTATTCGTTATGAGCACCCGCAGATTCAAGCCATTGTTATCTCTTATTTGGATCCTGATCAAGCTGCAGATATTTTAGCAAACTTTGATGAGCGTGTGCGTTTGGATATTGTGCTTCGGGTCGCTTCGCTGGAAACAGTGCAACCAGCGGCTTTGCAAGAACTAAACGATATTCTCGAAAGGCAGTTTTCTGGAAATCAATCTACCCAATCAACTTCGATTGGTGGGGTTCGTACCGCTGCTAATATCATGAACTTTATTGATAGCTCTGTTGAGTCTGAGTTGATGGAATCCATTCGTGATGTGGATGAAGACTTAGCCAATACTATTCAGGATCTTATGTTTGTCTTTGACAACTTATTGGATGTGGATGATCGTGGCATTCAGGTGATTCTGCGTGAAGTGGAGTCTGAAACGTTGATTTTGGCGCTCAAAGGTGCTGATCCTGATATGCAAGAAAAGATCTTCAAAAATATGTCATCTCGTGCAGCGGACATGCTTAAAGATGATCTTGAGGCAAAAGGTCCAGTTCGAGTCAGTGAAGTGGAAGTTGCTCAAAAAGAAATTCTGGCGGTTGCCAGACGTCTCGCTGAAAACGGGGAAATCGTACTCGGTGGCGGCGGTGAGCAGATGGTTTAATTAAGTAATGTCAGATAAAAAAAAGGATGATTCCGAGCGTAAGCTAACCGCTTATGAACGCTGGGAGTTACCACATTTAGAAAGTAATCAAGAAAAAAAGACTTTCTCTCCTGGTATTCTTGTTCAGAAAGAAGAAGAAACGGTCACGATGGAAGAAGTAGACCACGATAGCTTGGTTTACGAGCCCTTGACAGCATCCCAGTTGGAAGAGATAAGATCAGCAGCCTATGAAGAAGGTTTCATTCAAGGAGAGTCGGAAGGCCATGCAAAAGGTTATGAGGATGGCCGTGCGCAAGGCGAGATAGATGGCTTTGAATCCGGATTTGAAAAAGGCGTTGAAAAAGGCACGGAAGAAGGTCGTTCTGAAGCCATCGCCTTGGCTAAAACACAGTTAGAAACGTTAGAGAACGTGTTAGCCAACGTGGTTCAGGAAATTGTCCATCCCTTGGAAGAGAGTCGTGCTGGTGTGGAAGATCTGTTGTACAAAACGATGGTACGAATGGTTGAAAATATTTGCTTATCGCAAATGAAGGAAGAAGGCCATCGTGTATTGAAAGATCAGTTGGCGCGTATTTTTGATCAAATGGGGGAATTTGAGGGGCGTATACGCCTGAAACTTCACCCTGATACGGTTGATGTATTGGCGTCTTTGGACGTCGATGGCCGTCTCGCTATACAAGTTGAGCCTGATGACAGTCTGATCGAAGGCGGTTTTGTGTTGGACTGTAAGTCATTTCACGTTGATGGTCGTGTCGAACAGCGTTTAGAAGCCGTCTGTAATGAGCTGCGTTACCTTTCTAGTTCCGAAGAATAAGGCCTTATTGGTGTCCACTCTCGAAGAACGTTTGCAAAAGCTACTCAATATCTCCTCTGTTCCTATACTCCCCCAGTTGGAGGGAAAAGTAACGCGCATGGTAGGGCTAACCATGGAAGCGGTAGGTTGTATTGTAGCCTTGGGGGATCGTTGCCTAGTTCAAGTCCGTAAAGATCGGTGGGTTGAATCCGAAGTGGTTGGCTTTACTGGTAACCTAACCTATTTAATGCCTACAGAGGCCATTGACGGCATTTCTCCTGGGGCGCGTGTCCGGCCGATGCTTGAAGAAGGCAAGTTACCAATTGGAGAAGAGCTATTAGGCCGTGTGATTAATGGTTTAGGTAAACCACTGGATGGTAAAGGTGTAGTCAAAGCCAAAGATACTGTGGGCTTGCAGTGTGATGCTATCAACCCTTTGCAACGTAAACCGATTAGTGAACCGTTGGATGTCGGTATTAAAGCCATTAATAGCTTGCTGACTGTGGGTAAAGGGCAGCGTTTGGGCTTGTTTGCAGGCAGTGGGGTGGGCAAAAGTATGCTGTTGGGCATGATGACGCGCTTTACAGAAGCGGACATCACCGTTGTTGGTTTGATTGGTGAGCGGGGGCGAGAAGTAAAGGAGTTTATAGAACAAATTTTGGGAGAAGAGGGGTTGGCTCGCTCTGTTGTTGTGGCTTCTCCAGCGGATGATTCTGCATTGATGCGCTTGCGAGCAGCAATGCTTACCACGCGTATTGCAGAGTATTACCGAGATCAAGGGAAAAGTGTTTTGCTTTTGATGGATTCATTAACGCGATATGCTCAAGCACAAAGGGAAATTGCCTTGTCGGTCGGCGAACCGCCAGCAACCAAAGGCTATCCACCCTCGGTTTTTTCGAAATTACCTCAGCTGGTCGAACGGGCGGGAAATGGTCGCGATGGTGGTGGTTCCATAACGGCTTTTTATACAGTGTTAACAGAAGGGGATGACCAACAAGACCCTATTGCCGACGCTGCTCGTGCGATTCTAGATGGCCATTTAGTTTTGTCGCGTCGTTTGGCAGAGGAAGGGCACTATCCCGCTATTGATATAGAGGCATCCATTTCTCGAGCCATGCCCAATATTGTGAGCGAAGCCCATTTACAAGGTGCGATGCGTATTAAGCAGCTTTATTCAAAATACCAGCAAAATCAGGATTTAATCGCTATTGGTGCTTATAATCAGGGCAGTGATCCTGACTTGGATCAAGCGATTTATCGTATGCCAGACATTAGAACGTTTCTTCAGCAATCTCTCACCGAAAAATTCACTATTGATGAAAGCCTAGAGGCCCTTGTTGCGGCCATGACAAAAGAGTAAATGAATGCTTTTAGCGTAAGCTTTTAGTGAGCAATTTATGCATTGAAGCCTGATGTCGTCTAGTATTTAATAGATAATAGGCATAAAAGGTGCAAATAAATCCCCTTTTTTTCTATAGAATGTCATTATTGTTTTATTGTTATTGTCTAAAAAAGACAAGATGAACCTTTGTTGAATAGTTAAAGCATACAGATGAATGTGAGAGTTGGGCTTACTTAGAAGAGAATAGACATGGCGCGTAAATCACAACGAGTACAGCTTTTAATTGATGTTGCTAAGCGAAAAGAGGAGGCCATTGCGAGGCAACTTGCCAGTGATAGAGCGAAAGTGGAATACGATAAAAACAAACTGAATGAACTTAAAGAGTATGCTGGGCAATATGAGTCAGAACGCAACTTGTTAGGGTTAAGTCCGTATCTAACAACCAACTATCAGCATTTTGTGGATCGTGTTCAGCAGGCTATTCATCAGCAAGAAGCAGCCATAGGGCGATCTGAGCAGCAAGCGGATATGACAATGCGGAGTTGGCAGGCAGCAAAAGCTAAGACGCAAAGTATGGATTGGCTAAAAAGTAAATATAAAAAAGCTGAGCAAACGCAGGAAGATAGAAAGGAACAGCGACAAAACGATGAGCTTTCTATACGGCGTTTTTTTGATAATAGATATTGAATGTTGAAAGGAAAAGATGGGCGAGGGGTTAAAGGATGTTGCTAGAAAACCATACGTCTACCGTTTTTTCCTCCCTGAGTAGCCTTTCCTCGGCACTCTATTTGTATTCGTCTTCACCAAAACAAGGGATGGAGGCGCTAGAAAAGGCAGTTTCTTCACTTCGCCAACATACAGAGCGAGAGTTTCATTCCCCCTTTCTTCTGGCTCGTTTAGAGTTAATGCAGGAGGCTGCGGTATCTTCGGTTCGTTTAGGCGCTGTTTATGATGCCGATTTGTATCAGGCTTTCTTTGCAGCAGCTGATGCCCTTGAGCAAGTTTTTTATGCGTCTTCTCTTGAAGGCGATTATGCTGAGCAAACCCAGTTTTTATTAGATCGACAGCGTACTTGTTGGCAGGTATTAGAGGCCTCCCTTGGACGTCGAGCTTATTCACCAGTATGTCATTATTATACTGAGTTCAAAGAGTCTTCACGCTTTCCTTTAAATAAGATGTTGCAATCATTGGCTCAAATTGGTGAGGTAACTTATCGTCTTGACAGTGTGTCATCACAGGGAGAACTTAACGGTATTATTGAGTTGAAAACCCCCCAACCAATGGCTTGGCTACAATCACAGCATGCTTATCTTACACTTACATGGCGACAATGTGATGAGGTAGATGCTAGGAAAAGGAATCCAGTACAGCAACTAGCCTTCCCTGTAGCCACATACTCAAGTCTTTTTTTATCAAAGCATCTCCCAAGACAAGAGCATTATTATGTATTGGATGCTTTAGCGACATGGATTCATTCTAACGATTACCAAGTTTTTGCTGAGTGCTTTTCTCAAGTACATTTTGTGGGACATATTGAACAGGCTTCGCGTCGGGTACCCTTTAGGGGGGTAGCCCATCCCATATCGCTCAAAAGCTCTACTCTTTCCGCTTCGCCAATAAGAATCTCTGGTGCTTTTTGGGTGTGCTGTCAAGATGAACAGAGTGATCCGTCATTTATGTTGAGTCAAGATAAGCACAATGAGCTTGTTTATTTGGGAGGCGATCATCTCTCGTCCAATGTGTATGTGGTAGAAAGTCAAAATCGTGTGTTTGTCTTTGATCAAGAAGACTGTCAAGGCGTCTATCCTTTTAATGCTACCGCCCTATACCAGGCGGATGAGCATGAAAATCAATGGTGCTATATCTGTCAAGAAGGACGAGTGGCAAAGGTTGTATTTGCCGACATGACATTGGATGGAATGGGTGATCAGAGTGCTGCATTGGAGGGAAATGAGCAAGTTGTCTTGATTGTACAAGGGGGAAAGCTATACGCGGTTATTGGTTCCAAGGTGACGATTTCTGAAGCGGTATGTGGGCACTGTGATTGTATTGGGCCGTTGGCAAAAAATATTTGGTTGACGGCCTATGGAGACATCTTTTTAGAGCCTTGGCTGATGCAAAATACATTGTTTATAAATCACATCGTCCCAAAAAAGAATAATGCCATTAATATGGAAAAAATTGGTTATTATCAGCTGAACGTATCTGGTGTTGCTATTTGGCTTGAAGCATCGTTGGTTCAAGTCATATTGCCCTATGAAACTTGTAAAAGAGTAGGGAATATATTGGTTTATGGTATACAGTATTTTCAGCGGTTTATTAGGGGGAGAGACGAGCAAACAGCGGCTTTCTCTATAGTAATAAAAGCTTTAGGCGGTTTTGTTATCGATACGGAAACTTGTGTATGGCACGAGAACATATCAACAGAACTGGGTGAAGAAAGCGCTTCCTTTATAGTGCAAAAAGAGACGGATTATGTTGTGACTCTTTGTAATAATGAAAATAATAAAGACTATATTCTTAATACAAGAAACGTTGCTGACTTTGTTGCCTCTGTTTGGCCGACGTTGTCTTTACCAAAGGAATAATGAATTATGAAAAAGCCACATTCTCCTCTTAGTCAGCCAAGAACGCAGCTTGTTAGCACGGTGCAAAAAGGTTTTTTCTGCATTGTTTTGCTGTTGATTATTAGCGCTTTTGGTTTGTATAAGTTCATGGATGTTGGATCCGATCAGCGATCCTCTCATAATAATGATTTACTGTCGTTAGAAAATAGGCTTCATCATGCTGAAATTGATTGGCTGGAGTGGCTTTCTATCAGTGATAGTCAAGTTAGCCCGCCGCAAAACGCACACTCCGTTGAGGAGATACATAACGCGTTAATGAATGAATATTCTGAAATTAATTTGCAATTAAGTGTGTTGAAAAAAGATGATTATCAACTGTCTGACCTCAATTTTGATGATGTGTTGTCTTTTCTGAAAAAGCTTGAAAAAAAGGTAAAAGAGAATGTTCCAATAAGTGCCCAAGAGCGTTCTAGTATTTATGACATTATTAAAAAGAATAACCGTATCGACATTAAACTAATGGAGGTGGAGGTATCGGAGGATTTTAATGATGCGGTCTTTAATCATAAAATAACTTGGTTACTTTTTGCCGTGTTTAGCGGGCTGAGTATTGTTGTCATTCTGTTTGGTTATTATTTTGTTAGACGATTATCTAAAGGCTTGTCTCATTTGCAGCTCGTGCTTGAGCGTCATAAACAAGGTGGTTTGACGCAAGATGCGAATTATCATCGTATAGATGAATTCACTGACATAGGGCGTCTTGTGGATAATGAACTCTCAGCGCGAGAGTTTGATCGCCAAGCTGCTCAAGATTGCTTGGATGTGATCCAGTTGGCAATCGGTCAATTGAATGCTCCATTCTTGATTGCTAAACATAACGGTGATGTTGTTTGGGTGAGTCAGGGGTTGATGACTTTATGGAAAAACAACATTGACAAATTTGAAGCATATTTTGAGATTGATGATGGTTTGGACAGTCCGTTAGGCGAGCAATTATCCAGTCGTGTATTATTAGGACTAAACGAAGCACGCTTGCTATTGATTGAGGGTAATTATGTTATTCACATTCAACGAATCGGTGATGTCAAGATGAATCTTGAAGAGGGGCAGCAGGAAGTTTCTGATTATTATTTGATGACGCTAACCTCTTTGTCTGATATGGCTGAGATCGAAGTTATTCGCAAAAGTGCAGCGCTAATGAGACAAGACGTGTGGAGTTTGCCTATCCGTATTTTGCGCGAAGACTCGCCTTTTTCTGCCTTTTCTAGAGACTTGGAGGGGGTAAGACAGAGGGTGCAGTCCTTAATAGAGTGTGCACAAGAGAAACAAAATCTAGCTGATGATAAGGTCAAGATTACTAAACTACAACAAATCGAAACCCTTTTAAATAAAGAAATAAACGACAATCATTCCTATGATGAAGATGTCTTAGTGGTGCCTAAAGAAGTGGTTCATCCTCTGTCTGACGTGCAGTTGCTAGATGAGCTTGGATCTATGTCGTATTTATCTGAGCAGATCCACGATTCTGTATTAGTTGGGTATGAGTTGCTGTTGCAAAGGCTAACAATGGTAGAAAAAGATATCGCGGGTGATGCCATGTTGCTTGACGAAGTCTATCGTTGCCTGAATGAGGTTAGAGCAGGGGTCTTATCCAGTTTAGCGGCAACGGACGGGGAAAGTGAGACGGTGCGTCGTCGTTTTTCGATGGACCTGAATCACGACATTGATACGGTTCAAAGACATATTGAGTCTATTAAAGAAATGGTTGATTCAACTCTGTCTCTGTTAGCAGCAGACAGGAGTGTTGGGTTGGCTAGGCTGGAACGGGCAAAACAATCAGTAGTTGAGCTGGGGGAGCGTATTCATGTCTTATTGGACAAAGAGCGTTCCTATCAACAAGATGAGGCTTCACCGATTGGCTTGATTTCCAAGAATGACAATAGCGACCAAATAGATGAGTTCTAGTGATTTCAATTGCTATAACTCAAGGAGTATATAGTGGTTGAAAATGTATTTGATGCAAATGTCGAGCACCTCGTAATACGCGTTAATGGTCGTTTTGATTACAGTTGCCATAAGGTTTTTCGAGATGCTTTTGTTTTGGCGCCCCGAGCCAAAAGTTATGAGGTGGATCTTTCGCATGTGGAGTACCTTGATAGTTCGGCTTTAGGGATGTTGCTTTTGTTAAGGGACTATGCTGGTGGTGAAGAGGCCCATGTTGCTTTAACAAATAGTTCAAAGGCGGTTAATGATTTATTGAAAATGGCAAACTTCAACCGTTTGTTCGATATGTCTGAGTAGTATATGAAAAGCGCTTTAACTATTTTAATTGCTGACGATAATCCATCCGACCGGCTGCTATTGGGCGCTATGCTTAAGCAGTTTGGTCACCATGTGGTTGTCGCCAAAGATGGGCAAGAGGCCGTTGACCTTTTTGACCCAGCGGTTATCCAGCTAGTCTGTTTAGATGTCAGAATGCCGCATAAAAATGGTTGGGAAGCCGCTGTTGAAATTCAGAACCTTTCTCTAGATAGTTTTATTCCTATTGTATTTCTTTCTGGTGTGACAGACCCTGTTGCGCTGTCTAATTGTCTCGAAGTTGGTGGGGCAGACTTTATTGCCAAGCCTTATAATCCAGCCTTGGTGACGGCAAAACTGAATGCTATTGCGCGTTTGTTAGTGATGCAAAAAACGCTGGAGGATCAGCGTGACGCCATGGCTTGGTACAATGAGCAGTTGGTTCATGAACAGGAGATGGCGAAAGAAATTTATGAAAATATTACCCACTCTAATTGTCTTAATGACCCTGCTTTAACGACTTATCATCATGCGAGTCATACCTTTAATGGTGATGTGATTTTAGCGGCTTATAAACCTAATGGGGGCATGCATTTACTGTTAGGAGATTTTACGGGACATGGTTTATCTGCGGCTATTGGTGCATTACCGCTCGCCGATATTTTCTTCGATTGGACAAAAAAAGGCTTTTTGATGCGCCAAATTATTCCGGAGATGAATGCTCGTCTGAAAAGCATCTTGCCAGCGAATATGTTTTGCAGTGCTGCCTTTATTGATATTAAAGCGAATGAAAAAAATGTTGAGGTTTGGAATGGTGGGTTGCCGGATCTGTTATTTTTTTCGCAATCGAAGAAGGAGCCAAGGCGCTTAACTTCTAAAAATTTCCCCCTTGGAGCGGTGTCTCCTACTATATTTGAGTGTGTTGTTGAACCAATCTCTTATGTGCCTGGTGACACACTCATTTCCTTCTCTGACGGTGTCTATGAGGCGGCTGATCGGAATGAGGTGATGTTTTGTGAGTCAGTTCTAAAACCACTTTATAGGGGGGATGTTAAGCCCAGTGATAGTATCGACTGGTTGATTGATCGTTTAAAGGCGGAGGGGGTGTTAGACAACCCCCATGATGATATTTCCTGTTTAGGAATATCTCTTGATACCTGTATCGGTGCGAACTCTCTGACTGACCAAGAGTTTGCTGGTTTGGTGGATTTTCCGGCCGATTTTTCGTTTGAATATAAACTTAGCGCAGAGTCGCTTAGAACAACGGATCCACTACCTTATGTCTTACAAATCATCACCACCGTACCGGGACTGAGTAGTTATTCTAGTCAGGTATTTATGATATTGTCGGAGCTATATTCTAATGCATTGGAGCATGGTGTATTAGAGTTGGATTCCAGTAAGAAAAACACATTAGATGGCTTCTCTGTTTATTATAAAGAGCGCGAACAGGCATTAGCTTCTTTGAAGAATGGTTTTGTGAAGATTTCTGCTAAGGTAGTTTCTGACAAACAGTTAGGACAGTTGATTCTAGAAGTGGAAGACAGTGGTAGAGGCTTTGATTATGAATCGTTAGACTTTACTTTGGGATCCACTGAAGTGCCTTATAATCGCGGCTTAGCATTGTTGCATCAGATTTGTCAGGAGATTGGTTTTTCTAATGGTGGTCGAACGGTAACCGCCCATTTTCATTGGCGTCCAGAAAAAAACAAATAGATTGGCCTCTGTCTTGCATAGATCATCCTATCGCTGGAGGGTATTATGCAATCAACGGTCAATTCGGTGTTATCACCGACATCAAATGTGTCATCTAAATCCACCTTATCGCCTCAGACGACTGAGTCATCACAGGGCCAATTTGCTGAGGACTTTAATCGAGCAAAGCAAGCTTTAGACTCGTCTGCGTCCAGCAAAAACCCTCCAGAGAAAGAGTTGGAAAGAGGCTCTCGTCAAACGGACTCATCTATACCATCTGACTCCCCCTCAAAAGATGCTGATAGTGTCCAAGAGAATGCCCTAAAAAAAGGGACTAGATCGTCTGCAAATCATGACAGTAACGCATTAGGCAAAACTGACGTAAGCGGCAATAGATTGCAGCTTGAAGGTGAATCTTCGCCAGAAGAAAGCGCTGGAGCGGGTGGGGAGTTTAAGCATACCAACTCTGATGAAAGCGCAACGAAAAGTAAAAGTACCAGCCCTCATATTGCGGTATCTTCTGGTGTAGGGGCAGATTCAGATACTCAGCTCGAAAAGCTTTCTTCCAATCTACCCCAGTCTGAGAAGACAATCCCTTCAGTAACTGGCATGACGCCATCACAGGAGCATGTAAACAGCGAGCAAGCGGGTAAGTTTGTCAATGGCACGGTGAGTGTTGATGATCATGTTGTGAATAATCGGATCAATAGTGATGGAGTTGAACAAAGTAAGCTAATTAAAAACACTCCAAATTTCACTGGTTCTGAAGGAGCATCTGGCGACCGTAAGCTAAATGAGGCGGTCAGTAAAGAAGCCCCTTCAAATGGGCAAGAGAATACAGTTCGCCTATCCAATCAAAATGGTATGGTACAGATGGTTGACGGTCAGCCTCATCTGCATTTGGGTAAAGCCGCTTCTCAGGGGGTAACGGGTCATCTGGCGATTAAGGAGCAGGAAGGAGAGCAGACTCCGCAGTTAGACATAAAAGCTGATACCAAGGGAAATAAGGTCGTAACCTCTTCTGTTGAAGGTGACCTTGGTTTGAAAACGTTAAAGACTGAAGCAACACATGCTCAGACAACTGCTGTGCAGCTTGATCAAAACGGCAATCCTGTGAAAAAGGCGTCACTAGAGGGGGGCATTCATCTTGATCAAAGCGGTAATCTTGTGAAAAAGGCATCACTGGAGGATACCGTTCATCTTGATCAAAACGGTAATCCTGTGAAAAAGGCGTCACTAGAGGGTGCTGTCCATCTTGATCAAAACGGCAAACCTGTGACGGATAAAACTGTAGTATTAGGGCAAGGAGAGGTTGCCTCGCCTTCTTCCGAGGACGCGTCAGACTTATTATTAAGCGCCAATGGTGGTAGTCCTGTATCCCATAATCAAAGAGGCGTTCATGGTGACGAAGGCAAAGCAAATGATGTCTCGTCAAAAATGAGTAAAATACCGCCAGAAGTGCGGGCGTTAATGGCGGCAGAAAACAAAGAGGATAAAGTAAAATCAACTGCGTCCAATGTTGATTTAAGTGCCTTGTCTCCTATGGCTCAAAAACAAGCGTTAGCAAGTGCTAAAAAAGCGTCCGAGAAGGGGGCTGAAAACATAACGGATCCATCTTCCAATGATAAAAAAGAGACTAAAAAGTCGGGAGATGGAGAGCTCTCTTGGGTGTTATCGCAAATGGGAGCCAGTCCTATTGCGCCTGTAAGTGCAGCGGTGACTGGTGTGGCAGCCACCGCTCGTGGTACAAGTTCAGCGTCGAAATCGTCAAATGTGACGCAGTCAATCGGTGATCAGGTTTCAACCAGTAAGGTTGCAGACCAAGTGGCGCTAGCCAATGCTTTGAAAGGCTCAGTGACGGGGGCACCTGATACACCTCTCATTTTAGCGAATGCTGATTCTACGACAGAAGCGTCAGGTCTTCTTAATGGCAAGGGGTCTTCTAAGGCCAGCTTGTTAACCAATGAACCTATAGAACTGCGGAAAAAAGAGCAGGATGCTATGATCGGCAAAATGGTCGGGCAATTGGATGGTGTGAGCAAGGATTCGGATACAGGAGGAATGGGGAGTTCTCTTGCTAATAATGTTGGTCGTTTAGCTGCGACAGGAACGGCATTAGGGGCAACGAATCCAACACAGCCAACACCGACTCAGCAACAAAACCTAGCCATGTCTGTTCCGCTAAATCACCCTGGTTGGGCAGGGGAGATGAGTCAAAAAGTGGCTTGGGTTGCTCATAATGGCGCTCACAGCGCTCATATTAAGCTTGATCCTCCCGAATTAGGCAGTTTAACGGTGAAAGTGTCTGTCGACAGTGACAATAATAATACCCAAGTTAGTTTTGTAGCAGCGACTCATCATGCTCGAGATTTACTAGAAGGTCAGATGGGACGTCTTCGTGACATGTTAGCTCAGCAAGGAATGGATCTTGGCAATGTTAATGTAGATGTTTCTCAGCAAGACATGTCCGGCACTCAATATCAGACAGCAGATGGTGATCAGCCACAGCTTAATTTAGGCTCTATAGCAGGGCAAGATAACGACGAAGAAGAGCCTGTTCTTGGTAATATGTCCTACGTGACACCTGCAGGAATTGATTACTACGCCTAAAATGAAGGAAAGTGATGGTGCTATTCATTATTCTTTGTAGAATAGGGTTCCTTAAAGCGTATTGTGCGTTGTTTTATAAGTCTGTGTTTCCAAGGGTTTTATTATGGCAGAAGAAGATAATTTAGATGTAGGTGCCGAAGAAGGAAAAAAAGGTGGTAAGAAGAAGCTTATTATCATCATTGCTCTTGCTGTGGTGCTGTTAGGCGGTGGTGGAGCGGCCGCTTACTTTTTCTTTTTTAGTGGATCCGATAAAGCCGCTAGCGCCGAAGCGGGAGGCGGAGCTGCATCGGCAGAAGCGGCTGCAGACCTTTCTAAACAGCCTTCTATTTATTTGAAATTTGATGAACCTTTTGTGTTGGATTTTGTCGTCGATGGTCAACAGCGCTATTTGCAGCTAAATATGACCGTCAAATCCAAAGATCAGTCTCAAATCGATGCTTTAAAACAAAACATGCCTTTAATTCGTAATAGTCTGGTGCTGCTTTTTTCCAGTCAATCCTTTAACGATCTAAAAACAATGAAGGGTAAGTTAGCGCTGAAAAAATCAGCTCTGGAAGCGATTAATAAGTTATTGGAACAGCAGACGGGTAAAGGTGGTATCGATGCGGTCTTATTCACTAGTTTTGTGATGCAATAACGCTTATGTCAGCGCAAGATTTACTTTCCCAAGATGAAATCGACGCTCTCTTACATGGCCCTGATGAAAAGCCGGAAGAAGAGGACGATAGAGATGCCAATGGTGTAGCCTCTTATGATATAACCAGTCAAGAGCGCATCGTCCGTGGGCGTATGCCTACGCTGGAAATGATCAATGAGCGTTTTGCTCGTTATACTCGTATTAGTTTGTTTAATTTGTTGCGTCGCACGGCAGATGTCTCGTCTGGTGGTTTGCAAATTATGAAATTTGGCGAATATGTGCATACTTTGTATGTACCGACGAGCTTGAATTTGGTGAAATTTCGCCCGCTAAGAAGTACGGCGCTATTTATCTTGGATGCTAAATTGGTATTCAAATTAGTTGACAACTTTTTTGGTGGGGATGGCCGACACGCTAAAATTGAAGGGCGTGAATTTACCCCAACAGAAATCCGCATTGTTCAACTTATGTTAGAACAAGTGTTTAAAGATCTGACAGAAGCTTGGGCTCCGGTATTAAAGCTTGAATTAGAATATATCAGCTCGGAAGTTAACCCGGCGATGGCAAATATCGTCAGTCCGAGTGAAGTAGTGGTGGTCTCTACCTTTCATATTGAATTAGATGGAGGTGGCGGTGAGCTGCATATAACCCTACCTTATTCGATGATTGAGCCTGTGCGTGAACTGTTGGATGCTGGGGTGCAAAGTGATGTCGATGAGATGGATGACCGTTGGGGGAAATCCCTTGAGCAAGATGTGAAGGACATCAATGTTAACCTTAGAGTAAATGTAGCGAACCGTAAAATTTCGCTTGGTGATGTTTTAAAGTTCAAAGCAGGTGATATCATCCCTATTGAAATGCCCGAATTTGTAACTGTAAGAGCAAACAATGTTCCTGCTTTTAAGGGAAAATTGGGCGTCTGTAATGAGCGTTATGCAGTTCAGATGGAAGAAAGTTTTAAATCTAACAAGGTAAATAAGTAATATGGCTGAAGAGCAAAATCCTGATGCAGAGGGGATGGACGAAGGGCTTGCTGATGAGTGGGCTGCTGCCATGTCAGAAGCGGGAGAGACTGGGGGACAAGATGATGTCGATGATGAATGGGCCGCCGCGATGTCAGAACAAGATGCGAAGCCTGTTAAGTTAGAGTCATTGTCTGCACCATCTGTTCCAAGTGGTGGGGTCGGCTCGGACCTTGATCTTATTATGGATATCCCTGTTACACTGTCAATGGAACTTGGCAACACTGAAATTGCTATTCGAAATTTGATGCAGCTGACGCAGGGATCTGTCGTTGAGCTAGATCGCTTTGCAGGTGAGCCATTAGATGTATTAGTTAACGGTACTCTGATTGCCCATGGTGAAGTTGTTGTGGTGAATGATAAATATGGTATCCGCCTAACCGATGTTGTTAGCCCTAGTGAGCGTATTAGAAGATTGAAGTAACCCCGTGACTGTTTATAGAAAATTGCACACATTTCTGATGACAGCCATGCTTTGCATGGCTGTTTCCTATGCGCACGCTAATTCTTTAGCCGATTCAGGATCGATTCCTACCATGACATCGACTTATTCCATCTGGAAGGTGGTTGCGTCGCTGATTTTTATTATTGCTTTTATTCCTGCAAGCCTTTGGGTTGTGAAAAAGTTGCAGTTTGCTCAGATGAGATTGAGTAAGTCTGATATTCGAATTATTAGTAGCCAGTCGCTTGGGGCAAAAGAGAAATTGATTCTTGTGGAAGTGGAAGGCGAGAAAATTCTGATTGGTGTCACATCGCATTCGATTAATCACATCAAAAGTTTCACACCGAATAGTAAAGCCTTTGCTCAATTAATGGGAGAAGCGCCGTTGCAAGACAAAGCAGACGATAATATTGCTCAAGATGACAGTGTCTCACCTCGCGGGGCATCATCGTGATTCGTCTTCTGCTGCTACTTAGTTTGTTAATACTACCGTCCGTCTCGTGGGCTGAGGTGGGGTTGCCTGCGGTCAATGTGGTAACTAACCCGGACGGTAGTCAAGAGTATTCTGTATCGCTGCAAATTCTCTTTATTATGACCGCGCTGACCTTGTTGCCTGCGGCATTAATGATGATGACGGCTTTTACTAGAATTATTGTGGTCTTAGCCATTTTGCGTCAGGCAATTGGTTTGCAGCAGACGCCTTCTAACCAGATTCTGATTGGTATGGCGCTTTTTTTGACTTTGTTTATTATGACGCCAACAATGAATAAGATAAATGCTGTGGCCTTACAGCCTTACTTGAATAATAAAATGACCTCATTACAGGCGGTCGAGGCAGCAGAAAAGCCCATGCGGGACTTTATGCTCGCCCAAACCCGCAAAGCTGACATTGCTTTGTTTGTGAAATTGGCAGGCAAAGAAGGGAAGATCCAGTCGCTTAATACTTTACCTTTCACAATCCTAATGCCTGCTTTTGTGACCAGTGAGTTAAAGACGGCATTTCAAATTGGCTTTATGATCTTTATTCCATTTTTGATTGTCGACATGGTGGTGGCTAGCGTCTTGATGGCAATGGGGATGATGATGTTGTCTCCGGTGATCATTTCTTTACCGTTTAAGATCATGCTTTTTGTAATGGTAGACGGTTGGTCTATGATTATGGGGACGCTTGCAGCAAGTTTTGGGATGTAGTTATGGATCCACAAGTTGTTTTAGATCTTTATGGGCAAGGCTTTTATCTCATTGTGGTGATCGTCGCAGCGGTGATGGCACCGAGTTTGGTTGTTGGTTTGATAGTCAGTGTTTTTCAGGCTGCGACACAAATTAACGAGCAAACCCTATCATTTCTGCCTCGCTTAATTGTGACCATTTTGGTCATTATGCAGCTTGGTCCTTGGATTTTGACTAAGTTGATGGATTTCACCACTAATCTGTTTATTAATATTCCAATGATGATTGGCTGATGCTTGAGCTTCATCCGGATCAATTGATTAATCTCGTTGTTAGCTTTTTACTGCCTTTTTTTCGTATCGGTGCTTTTTTCATGGCGTTGCCGCTGTTTGGTAGTCGGCTGGTCAACACCCGTGTCCGTATCGCATTTTCATTTTTAGTTGCTATCATTATTACACCTGTTGTGAAAGTACCCCATTACGATCCGATTTCCCCTGCATTTGTGGTACTTATTGCGGAGCAATTGGTTATTGGTTTTGCATTAGGGTTTGTCGTGACGATTTTATTCCAAACCTTTTCCATGGCTGGGCAGTTGGCAGCCATGAAGGCGGGGCTAGGTTTTGCGATGTCGAATGACCCTGCAAATGGGGTATCGGTTGCAACCATGGGTCAATACTATATGTCGATGGTAGCCTTAGCATTTTTAGGTACAGATGGTCATTTGGTGATGATCGAATACTTAGCAGAGAGTTTTAAGTATTGGCCAATTGGCAGTGGATTTGATAGTCGACACTATTGGCAACTGGTTCAATTAGGGAGCTGGATGTTTGAGAAGGCGTTGCTAGTGGTGTTACCCTTGGCTATTGCAGTTTTAATTATGAACTTAGCCTTTGGGGTAGTGGCGAAGGCCTCCCCTCAGTTAAACGTTTTTGCGTTAGGCTTTCCTATCATTATGCTCTTTTCTCTGTTCTTTTTCTGGATGATGTTAGGGGACTTTTTGGATATCTATCGTTTATTTTTCCATGAGATAACGGCTTGGATGAAAGATACATGGGGGGCTCGTTTGCATGGCTGAAAACGAAGACGGTAGCGAAAAAACGGAAAGTGCCAGTAGTAAGAAGCTCGAAGACGCTCGAAAAAAAGGCAATATCGCTCGCTCCAAAGAGTTAAGTTCTGCTCTGTTGCTAATTGTGGCTGCTGTGGCGATATACAGTACTGGTGTATTAATGGCGAAAGACTTGGGGGATGTATTTCGCTTCAACTTTAATATAGATAGGTCGGATCTGTTTGATATTAGTCGAATGATTTTTCATCTTTACGGTTCGACGGTTGAAATGATGAAATCGTTAATCGTGACTTTGTTGGTACTGGCTGTAGCAGGGATTATTGGCAGTATTATGTTGGGTGGGCTGAATTTTTCATGGGAGCCCTTAATGCCTAAGCTCAGTAAGATTAATCCCATTACTGGCTTAAAAAGAATGTTTTCCGTTCAATCTTTAGTCGAATTGCTTAAGTCTATAGCCAAAGTTGTCCTCGTTGCTTTTGTATCGACACTGGTTATTTATCATTATTTACCCGAAGCACTGGAGTTGACCTTTCAGTCCATACGTCCTGCCATTTCTCACGGTATTGATATGGTGATGTGGGCGTTTATTTTTATTAGTTTGTCTTTGGCACTGATTGCTGCGATAGATGTGCCGTTTCAGATTTGGTCTCACAAAGAAAAGTTGAAAATGACCAAACAAGAGGTGAAAGATGAGTACAAGCAGCAAGAAGGGGATCCGCAAGTGCGTGGGCGTATCCGACAGCTACAGCGTCAGGCTGCGATGAATCGCATGATGTCCGATGTTCCTGAAGCGGATGTTATTATTACCAACCCAACACACTTTTCTGTGGCGTTAAAATACGATCAAAGTGGGGGGCAGGCTCCTATAATGATTGCTAAGGGGAGTGATTTTATGGCATTGAAAATTCGTGAAGTAGGCAATCACTATGATATCCCTGTGGTACAATCCCCCGCACTAACGCGAGCGATCTATCATCATACGAAGATCGGAGAGGAGATTCCCCATGGTCTCTTTAAAGTAGTCGCACAATTGCTCGCTTATGTTTATCAGCTGCGTAATGCACGACATGGTGCGCCAAGGCCGGAAACCATGCCGCGTTTTGATGTGCCAGAAGAGTTTCAATGGGATGGTAATACGCCATCCTAGCTAAATTGATTGTTAATATCTGCGGGAACCACGTGTGAATTTTGATCGCCAAAAAGTGACTGGTCAGTTTAAAGGGATAGTGAGCGGGAATCTGGGGATTCCTATTTTGCTTCTGTCACTTTTAGCCATGATGATACTGCCGATTCCTGCGTTTCTGCTCGACGTTTTATTTACTTTTAATATTGCGCTCGCCATTGTGGTCTTATTAGTCGCGATTTACTCTTTGCGCCCTTTAGATTTTGCCGTTTTTCCAACTGTTTTGTTGGTGTCTACCTTGATGCGTTTGGCATTAAACGTGGCCTCTACCCGTGTTGTTTTATTGTATGGTCATGAGGGGGGAGATGCGGCTGGTAAGGTGATTCAAGCCTTCGGTGAGGTGGTGATTGGTGGCAACTATGTCGTCGGCTTTGTGGTCTTTGCCATTTTAATGATCATCAACTTCGCCGTAGTGACAAAAGGGGCGGGGCGTATCTCTGAAGTAAGTGCTCGATTTACTTTGGATGCCATGCCGGGTAAGCAAATGGCCATTGATGCGGATTTGAACGCAGGGATGATTGATGCGGATCAAGCCAAACAGCGGCGAATGGAAATCGCCTCAGAAGCAGAGTTTTATGGATCTATGGACGGTGCCTCTAAGTTCGTAAAAGGGGATGCTATTGCGGGTGTGCTGATTTTGGGGATCAATATAATCGGTGGTTTGGCGATTGGTATGTCGCAACACGGGTTGTCTTTTTCCGAAGCCATTCAGCGCTATTCTCTGCTGACTATTGGTGATGGTCTGGTGGCTCAGCTCCCTTCTTTGATGCTTTCTACTGCGGCCGCCATCATGGTGACTCGGGTTAACGAGTCGGGCGATATGGGGACGCAGATTGTCTCGCAAATGTTTGGTTCGCCAAAGGCATTGTATATTGCCGCTGCGATTATGGGGATTATGGGCATTGTACCGGGCATGCCACATTTTGCGTTTTTGTCCCTAGCCATCGTTTTAGGTAGTTTCGCTTACTTTCTTGAGTACCGCAAAAAGCGCAAAGCGATGGCTGGAGCTTTGTCGACAGGCAAATCCTCATCGTCTGATGCCTCGCCTCCAGCAGAAAGCAAAGATCTTAGCTGGGACGATGTGGCGCCGGTTGATATGTTGGGGTTAGAAGTTGGCTACCGCTTGATTCCTCTGGTGGATAAATCTCAAGGCGGGGAGTTATTAGCAAGGATTAAAGGGGTTCGTCGCAAGTTGTCGCAAGACTTGGGCTTTCTTGTGCCCAGTGTTCATATTCGAGATAACTTGGATTTGATGCCCAATGCCTATCGTGTCACGCTGATGGGGGTTAGCTTGGCGGAAGCGGAAGTGCATCCCGATAAAGATTTGGCAATCGATCCTGGGCAAGTATTTGGTTCTATTGATGGGATTGCAGGTAAGGATCCGTCGTTTGGTTTGGATGCTGTTTGGATTGATCCTAAAAAACGCGATCAAGCACAAACCTACGGTTATACTGTGGTGGATGTGAGTACGGTGGTGGCAACGCATATTAACCAAATTATGCATAAACATGCCTATGAGTTAATTGGTCACGATGAAGTGCAGCAATTGCTTAGCTTGCTTAAACAATATAATCCGAAGCTGGCTGAGGAATTGGTGCCGAATACCATTCCTTTGAGTATCTTGTTAAAAGTACTGCAAAACTTATTGATTGAGGGGGTTCCGCTTCGCGACATGCGTACTATCGCCGAAGCCATTATGGGAGTGCAGCCGAAAAGTCAGGACCCTATGGTACTAACCGCAGCTGTTCGAACGGCCTTGTCTCGTTTGATTATCCAAACTTTGGCAGATGGGGTAGAAGAAATTCCTGTGCTAACGCTTGATCCTCAATTAGAAAAAATGCTGATGCAAACGGTTCAGCAGAGTCAGCAATCAGGTATTAAGAATGAAGAAGCGCTTATTTTAGAGCCGAAAATGGCCGAACAATTACAAGCTTCCCTTAAACAGTCTGCAGAACAGCAGGAAGCAATGGGAAATACTCCTATACTGATAGTGTCAGCACCAATCAGGCCAATGCTAGCCCGTTTTATGCGTTATGGTATGGTGAATATGTCTGTTCTGTCTTACCAAGAAGTGCCAGATCATAAGCGAATTACTGTTGTTGGTGTGATTGGTCAATAGTCTGTAGCAATTGTGATCAATTAGTCTCTATATTTATCAAAGTCTTTCGGGTAAGCTATGGATTTGTAAGGTTAAATACACTAGAAGGATTCAATTATACATGCAAATTAGGCGGTTTCGAGCTCCCGACATGCGCCAAGCGATACGGAAAGTCCGTGACGCTGTGGGCCCTGATGCGGTTATTTTATCGAATCAACGCCTCCCTACTGGTGAGATAGAGATCGTCATTGCGTTGGACTATGATTGCTCTTTGCCTTCTAGTATGGTGCAAAAAAAGCCTTCAACATCAACATATAGGCCCTCTAAAGAGCGACGAAAAGAGGCTTATCAAGACCCGTCAGCTGAGTATTTTGAACGTATAGAAAGGGCAAAGCAACAAACTCCAACCGATACTAATAGCCCCCGAGCATCATCCCCATCATTTGATATGCCACCTATTGAAAATGATGAAGACGAACCGATGTTGGAAGAGGCGCTCTCTCTAAAACAGAACAAAGGGAGCGATAACCAGCTCCATGCCATGGAGCAGGAGTTGCACCGTGTCAAAGAAATGTTGGAGCAACAGCGTCAGCAGTCAGCAACGCAGCCCAAAGAAAATTCAGTTGAAGCGAAAGCCCGAGAAAAATTAAAGCGTTTAGGTTTGTCTGATTTGGTGACCTCTCGTTTGCTGGATGATATTGACCTAAAAGGTCGGGAGGACGATTGGAATCGTTTGCTTGCTCATCTTGCGGATTATATTCCAGTGCGTTCAAATTCGGCAGAGCTAAAAGGGTGCATTGCTTTTATGGGGCCGACAGGGGTAGGAAAAACAACCTCCATTGGTAAAATTGCGGCCCAGCATGTTTTGAAATATGGTTCAGACAGCATAGTCTTAGTGACAACCGATACTTACCGGATTGCTGCTCATGAGCAGTTACGCACCTTTGGCCGGATTTTAAATATTCCTGTAGAAGTGGTGAATGAATACTCTGATTTAAATGAAGTACTTGCTAAATACGCTCATTATTCTTTAGTTTTAGTGGACACTGCAGGTATGAATCCAAGAGATTCTAACCTCGAGCGGCAATTGCTAATGATCAAAAGAGCGCGTTCCAGTTTGAAAAAATTGTTAGTTTTACCTTGTACTAGTCAAAGACAGGTGCTTAAGTCTGTCGTTGATGTGTATTCTCAAGTTCAGCTAGACGGGTGTGTATTAAGTAAATTAGACGAATCAGCGTCTCTTGGTGAAGCCATTAGCGTGGTTATCGAAGAGGGCTTACCTGTTGTTTACATCGCCGATGGACAAAGAATTCCTGATGACATAGAACCTGCTCGTGCGCATAACTTAATCAGCCGAGCTGTTTATACCGCCGAGCACTACAGCCAGATCTATGGGTCACTAAGATATGGTAGTTAGTAAAATTATGTTATTTGGATGAGCGCGATATGGAACTATGTAGTACAGTTATTCTGTGCATCAGACTCAAATAGTAAAAGGTTGCTGATTTATCTTTATGCAGACCAAAAACGGATACGACACCTATACTAGAAAAGCGACATTATCGATTGATGCCATTGTCGAGCAATACGGCTATTTAGTAAAAAAAATCGCTTATCACTTGTTAGCGCGTTTACCCAATACTGTGGATGTAAATGATCTGACACAAGCCGGAATGATGGGGCTAATAGAGGCCTATAAACGTTTTGAGTCTGATAAGGGGGCCAGTTTTGAAACCTATGCTGGTATTCGGATTCGTGGCTCTATCATGGATGAAATTCGTAAAACTGACTGGGCTCCACGTTCGGTAAGGCGCAATGGACGAGCCGTAAGTGCCGCGATTAAAGAACTGGAGGCTAAAGCTGGGCGTGATGTTTCCGATATGGAAGTAGCAGCCCATATGAATATCAGTATTGAGGAATATCACGATATCATCCATTCATCGATGACAACACAGCTTTTTAGCTATGAAGAAATGTTGGAGTCAGATGATGGTGGTGTACTGGATACATTCAGTGATGAAGCAAGTGGCACTCCTTACTTATTGGCTGAGGAAAGTGGGTTTCAAGATCAATTAGCAAATGAAATTGATCAATTACCAGAAAGAGAAAAACTTGTCTTATCTTTATATTATAATGACGAATTGAATTTAAAAGAAATTGGCGCTGTTCTAGGTGTTAGTGAATCGAGAGTCAGTCAAATTCATAGTCAGGCTGCTCTTAGATTAAGAGCTCGATTAAGTGATTGGCGAGATTAAATTATGAATTGTGAAATACTACCTTTGGGTTGTGGAGGTTGCATTGGATAAAAACATGAAGATCCTGATTGTTGATGATTTCTCGACAATGAGACGTATCATCAAAAACTTGTTACGGGATTTGGGATTTACCAATACAGTTGAAGCGGATGATGGAACGACGGCATTACCGATTCTTCAAGCAGGGACAATTGACTTCCTAGTAACCGACTGGAACATGCCAGGTATGACTGGAATTGAATTGCTTCGAGCGGTTAGGGCTGATGATAAACTCAAAAGTATTCCTGTATTGATGGTAACAGCGGAAGCCAAACGTGATCAGATTATTGCTGCGGCTCAAGCCGGGGTGAACGGTTATGTTGTTAAGCCTTTTACTGCCGTCGCACTCAAGGAAAAGATTGAGAAAATATTCGAACGAATAGATGCTGCTAAATAGGGGCTTTTGATGTCAAAGAAACTTGGATCAGGCTTGGGGGATTTTGAATCCCTAGTGAAGGATGGTGCTGTTGATCTTTTGAATCACATTGAAGTCGGTGACTTTAGTAGTGCGATAAAGGTTATTCAAGAGCTTAGCGAGGCTCGACATAATAGTTTCTATAAAGAAGTCGGGACGCTAACAAGAAGTCTCCATGACGCAATTCGCGATTTTCAAGTTGATTCAATGGACTTGGTGGTTGGTGAAGAGCATGCTGGATCAGGTAATACCAAAATTACAGATGCCTCTGATCGTTTGAAATATGTTATTGAATTAACAAGTTCGGCGGCCAATAAGACCATGGATATGGTGGATGGAAGTGTTCCTGTGGCGAGTGAGCTGCAAAATCAAGCGAGAGAGTTACGAAAAGACTGGAATCGTTTAATTCAACGTGATTTATCGCCTCAAGAGTTCCGTGAATTATACAAACGTATTGATGTGTTTTTAAAGTATGCGGATGACAGTGCGACGACCTTGCATTCCAATCTTAACACAATTCTTTTAGAGCAAGGTTATCAAGACTTAACTGGCCAAGTAATTACGAGAGTGAATGATCTAATTCGAGATGTAGAAGAACGTCTTGTACATCTCGTTGCTGTTGCAGGACGAGTTGATAGTATCTCCGGAATGGAGCATGACAAGAGCGAAGCCGAGCATGATGACACGCGTGGTCATGGTCCAGCTATTAATAAACAAAACAACCCAGAAGTACTGAATAGTCAAGACGAAGTAGACGACTTGCTATCAAGTCTTGGTTTCTAAAGGGAGCTGAGGATGAGTTTCGAGGTCGATGAAGAAATTTTACAGGATTTTTTGGTAGAAGCTGGAGAGATCCTGGAACAGCTTTCCGAACAATTAGTAGATCTAGAGCAAAACCCGGACGATAAGCAATTGTTGAATGCTATCTTTAGGGGCTTCCATACCGTTAAAGGCGGGGCGGGGTTTTTACAGTTAACAGCATTGGTCGATTGTTGTCATTATGCGGAAAACGTGTTCGATATCTTGCGTAATGGCCAGCGTACTATTAACTCTGATTTAATGGACGTGGTACTACAGGCTCTTGATGCAATCAATGAGATGTTTGAAGCCGTTCGCTCCGGTAATGAGCCCGAGCGTGCTGATCCTGATTTGATTCAGGCTCTTAGTGTCTATGCAAAACCGCCCACTGCTGAAGAGTTAGCCGGAGGTAGTGTTGATGCCGATGAGGAACCAGAAGATGATTCGTCTGATGAAAGCATGGCGATTGAGGAAGACGAAGTTGTTGAAGAAGAGCTAATCGATGACTCATCCGATGCGAATGAGTCAGAAGAGCCTGTTGATATTACCGACGATGAATTTGAATCTTTGCTTAATGCTCTAGGTGGTGAGGATACTCCTGGAGAAAAAGCAGACAGCGGAACCACTAAAGCTGAGGTGAATTCAGATAATGCTTCTGATGAAATCACCGAGGATGAGTTTGATCAGCTGCTTGATAAGCTACATGGTAATGGAGCACCTGGCCTTGATAGTTCTAAGGAAGCCAAAAGCAGTGACGCTTCTGAAAATGTATCAGAAGAATCGTCTGCTGAATCAGATGAAATTACAGAAGACGAGTTTGAAAAGCTACTCGATCAATTGCACGGGGGCAGTGCACCTGGCCTAGATAGTTCTGATCAAGTTCAGGAAACGACTAAGGAAACAGAAGCTAAGGCAAAAGACAGCAGTAAGCCTTCAGAAGATAAGAAGGCTGCCAGTGAGTCAGGTGCCTCCGCAGCTGATTCCGATTTGATCACAGAAGATGAATTTGAATCCTTACTAGACAGTCTTCATGGTAAGAAGGGTGCTCCTAAAGGTAATACTGATACGGCTAGTACAAAGAAAGAAGAGACAGCGAAACCGAAAGCTGCACCTAAAAAGGTGGAGCCAAAAGTGGAACCTAAGCCAGCTCCAAGAGTACCTAAGTCAGAAGACAGTCAGCCATCACATCAGGCAAAAGACAAAGTTGCAGGTGTACCAGTAACACAAGAAGCAACGGTACGAGTGGATACTAAACGGCTTGATGACATCATGAATATGGTGGGTGAGCTTGTTTTAGTACGAAATCGTCTGGTTCGTCTTGGTTTGCAAAGTGAAGACGAGTCCATGGGTAAGGCGGTTTCTAACCTAGATGTAGTCACGGGGGATTTGCAAAACGCCGTGATGAAGACCCGAATGCAGCCTATTAAAAAGGTATTCGGTAAGTTTCCTCGTGTGGTGCGTGATTTGGCTCGAAACCTGAAGAAAGAGGTGAATCTTGAACTTCGTGGGGAAGAAACGGATCTAGATAAAAACTTAGTAGAAGCGCTCGCAGATCCACTTGTTCACTTAGTGAGAAACTCTGTTGACCATGGTGTTGAAGCACCTGATGTTCGAGAAGCTAAAGGTAAGCCGCGAGTCGGCCATGTTATTTTGTCGGCTGAGCAGGAAGGCGACCATATTCTACTATCCATCGATGACGATGGTGCGGGTATGGATCCTGATGTGCTACGTAAAAAAGCCGTAGAAAAAGGCTTGATGGATGCGGACGCTGCTGAAAGATTATCAGACGAAGAAGCATTTAATTTAATATTTGCCCCAGGCTTTTCAACTAAGGTTGAGATTACAGATGTATCGGGTCGTGGTGTGGGAATGGACGTTGTGAAAACGAAAATCTCCCAGCTAAACGGCACGCTACAGATTAAATCCGTTTTAGGGCAAGGATCGCGTTTTATTATCAAGGTACCATTGACTTTGGCGATTATGCCGACCTTGATGGTGACTTTGGCAGATCAATCGTTTGCTTTCCCGCTGGTTAGCGTGAATGAAATATTCCACTTGAATCTACAAAAAACCAACATTGTAGATGGTCAACAAGTGGTCGTTATTCGCGGCAAAACACTTCCCATCTTCCATCTTAAAAGTTGGTTGATAAAAGGCGGAACGCGTGAAACAACACCAAAAGAAGCGCATGTGGTTGTGGTCCAAGTGGGTATTAATGAAGTTGGCTTTGTAGTAGATCAGTTGGTTGGCCAAGAAGAGGTGGTGATTAAGCCTTTGGGCCGAATGTTACAAGGAACCGCTGGCATGGCTGGTGCGACGATTACTGGTGATGGCCGTATCGCATTAATTCTTGATGTACCTAGCATGTTAAAGAGTTACGCCTCTAGGTAGGTAGATTTCGATTTGGGAGTGGCGGTATGCCGGTAAAGGTACTGGTTGTAGATGACTCCGGTTTTTTCCGACGTCGTTTAGTAGAAATTTTCGAAGCAGATCCAAGATTAGTCGTTGTTGGAACAGCTAATAATGGCAAGGAAGCGGTTGATAAAGTACAGTCTTTGTCGCCTGATGTAGTAACAATGGATTACGAAATGCCTGTTTTAGATGGCATTTCCGCTGTTGCTAATATTATGAAGCTCAAACCAACGCCTGTATTAATGTTTTCATCTTTGACGCATGAAGGAGCCAAAGTTACCCTTGATGCGCTTGAAGCGGGGGCAGTTGATTTTATGCCGAAGAATTTCGAGGATATTTCTCGAGATTCTGCGGTGGTGAAACATACGTTAGTGGAACGGGTACTAACGGTTTCTCGAACGCGTCTAGGAGGGTCAAGAGCGCCCGTTCAGAGTCTAGCGCCGCGTGAGGCACCAAAGCCTATCGTTACTGATCGTGGGGTGATTATCCCGCGTTCTAGAAAGAAAGTGAGTTTAGTGGCAATAGGTACGTCAACGGGTGGGCCTATGGCCCTTCAAGCGGTACTAACAAAACTCCCCGCTAATTTTCCGGCCCCTTTGGTGTTGGTTCAGCATATGCCTGCTGCGTTTACTGGCGCATTTGCTGAAAGATTGAATAACATTTGTAAGATTACTGTGAAAGAGGCCAAAGATGGCGATCGTTTGCAGCCGGGCGTTGCTTTATTGGCACCGGGTGGTAAGCAAATGATGGTGGACTCTAGAAATGGGGGCTGTGTCCGTATTTTGGATGGTGATGAGCGGCTCAATTATAAGCCTTCAGTTGATGTGACCTTTGGATCCGCTTCTAAATGTTATCCTGGTAAAGTGCTGTCAGTTGTTATGACCGGCATGGGGGTGGATGGTCGAGAAGGCGCACGTATGTTGAAAAGCTCTGGTTCTCGAGTATGGATTCAGAGTGAAGAATCCTGTGTCATTTACGGTATGCCAATGGCGGTGGAAAAAGCCAATTTGGCTGATGATATTATCGACCTCAATCATATTGGTGAGCGCCTAGCGCGTGAGGTTAGCTAGTGGATTTGGTGACGCTGGCTGGACTTCTTCTCGCGTTTGGCTCTGTCCTTTTATCTAATTGGCTTGGTGGAGGAGAAGTCATTCTCCTTCTTAATTTACCTTCTGCAATTATTGTTATTTTGGGGAGCTTTGGCGCAACCTTGATGCAAAGTAATATTCAAGATGCTTCAAGAGCCATTTCTCTAGCTAAATGGAGTTTGTTCCCCCCCACTTTTGATTTCTCGTTTGCTAGATCTTCCATGATTACCTTGGCTTATAAGGCAAGGCGACTCTCTTTAATCGCATTAGAAAGCGACATAACCCAGCTTTCTAATGAGTTTGCCACGCGGGCTTTTCAAATGGCTATCGATGGTGATGATCCCGAGTCATTGGCAGATCGCTTGCATGATGAAGCCAATCGCATCCATGACCGCCGGATGTCCAGCGTGACCTTTATTGAATCCATTGGTGGTTACGCGCCGACGCTTGGGATTATGGGGTCTGTATTGGGGTTGATCCAAGCAATGGCGAATCTTGATAGCCCTGAGGCACTAGGGCATGGTATCGCTGTGGCATTTGTTTCTACGCTCTACGGTCAGGGGGTCGCGAATCTGGTTGTGTTCCCGATCGTTAGAAAGCTGTCTGGCTACGCAGATCAAGAACTGCTGTATAATCAGTTGTTGATTGATGGTGTTTACGGTATCGCCACAGGTAAACATCCGCAACGCATAGAACGAGAGCTAACAAGTTATGAGTGATGAGGTTTCTTCACCTGAGCCCTCGCGTCGTCGGCGAGTTCTAAAAAAGAAACGACCGTCGAGTGCCCAAAGTCGAGATCGTTGGATACTATCCTATGCGGATTTTATTACCTTATTATTCGCCTTCTTTGTTGCTCTCTATTCCATTTCTATTCAGCACAAAGGGGATGATAAAAAAATAGCTGAAACGCTAAATGGTGTGTTTGAGGCGGTGCAAAAATCGATTAAGCCGATTACTGTTGGTAAGCCTATTATAGGTCAGTCAACTGAGCAGGCGGCGGTGGACGCAAAAATGATTCCAACAACCCCCTCTAATACCGAGAAAAAAGATAGCAATACCTCCCCGTTACCGATGACGATTTATGATGTGCTTAACACTACTATTAGCAATCAATTTCAAGGATTAAGTGAGTCTGGAAAAATCGCTGTGAGCCAATCAAAACATTGGGTTAATTTGGAATTCCAGTCTAGTTTGTTGTTTGGAGAAGGGGAATATCAGCTGACAAATGAGGCCGTTGCTGTGTTAATGGCTATTTCTAGGGTATTAAAAGCTTACCCATCCCCTGTATTAGTGGTAGGTAATACCGATGATTTACCTGTGAAGTCGAGTCGATTAATGTCGAATTGGCATTTGTCTAGTTTAAGGGCGGCTTCGGTAGTTGATGAATTGGTGTATCAAGGGGTAAATCCAAAACTAATTGCGCCGATTGGGTTTGCCAGCGAAGATCCAAAAGTCAGTAATACCAGCGAGGAGAATAGACAAAAAAATCGCCGTGTTACCTTGCGAATTAGTAAAAGTAACTCCGATAATCTTTATGATTACTTGTTTAAATAGCGCAATACTGTATATGATTGCAATGAAAGTGTAAGCAAAATAATAGCATAGAACTCAGGGGACATAGAGTGCACATTTGGGCAGTGGCAAATCAGAAAGGTGGAGTAGGAAAAACAACCACGGTGGTTTCATTGGCAGGATTATTGGCAGACGCTGGCAACAGAGTTCTGATGGTAGATCTTGATCCACATGGATCATTAACGAGTTATTTTCGTTTTGACCCAGACTCGATTGAACATAGTGCTTATGACCTTTTTCAAGTCAGCGGGAAAATACCAGACACTCTGCCTCGGCAACTTATTCTAGAAACGGGGCATCCTAATCTTTCTTTATTGCCTGCTTCAACGGCATTAGCGACCTTGGAACGTCATGCCCAAGCACAGGGTGGTATGGGGTTGGTGATTTCCAAAACACTTGCGATTCTATGGGATGATTATGACTATGTATTGATTGATAGTCCGCCTGTTCTTGGGGTACTTATGATTAATGCATTGGCGGCTTGCCAACAGTTAGTGATTCCGGTACAAACCGAGTTTTTGGCCATCAAAGGTTTGGAGAGAATGGTGCGCACCTTGACTATGATTAACCGTGCAAGGAAACGCCCTGTTCCTTATTTGATTGTGCCAACCCTATTTGACCGACGTACGCAAGCGTCCAATAAAAGCTTGAGAAGCCTGAAAGATTCTTATGAGGAACTGGTGTGGCATTCTGTTATCCCCGTCGACACTAAGTTACGAGATGCCAGTACCGCAGGTGTTGCTCCTTCTGCGCTTGATGCGAGTGCGCGAGGTGTAAAAGCGTATGCGAGTCTGATGGACTCCTTATTGAACCCAGTGGGTTAAATGGTTATGAAAGAAACGAAAACAAAAGATCAATTGGTTGGTCCCCAACTTGCGGTGCAGAGGTATCTTGATGATTTGCTGCAAGAGGCGACGATCGTTGATTCAGATGAGCCTGAATCTTCTGAACCGGATGCATTAGAAGAAGCATCGGATGAAAAGAAAGTCAATGAAGAAGATATAGACGATTCATTTGGTGAGGTTACAGAAGACGCTGAAGAACGAGAGACAAAAGAGGAGCAGGTCACCGATTCAGAAGATAGTTTCTCTGAAGCTCCTTCTCTTGAGGACTGGGGGTTAACGGCGGATGGTGTTGAAAAAGAATACAGTGAAGCGTCTCTTGAGGCGTTAGATGCTTCCTTTGCCGATTTTGAGAACGCCATTTCTGGTATGCAAGGAGAGGCCTTGCAAGAAAGTACAACTGAAGCAGAGGCTATTGAGCCAGAGCCAGAGCCAGAGCCAGAGCCAGAGCCAGAGCCAGAGCCAGAGCCCATAAAAAGCCGATGGGTGGCGAAAACAGAACCTTTGCCTTGGGCTAAGAGTCGTTTTGAATGTCTCTTGTTTTACGTTGGCGGGCTAAAAATGGCGGTTCCTTTAGTTGAACTTGGTGGTATACACCAAAGTAGCCATGACAAACTTACCGCCATTTTTGGACAGCCTGATTGGTTTATGGGAGTCGCGAATGTCGGCGATTTCAACTTGCGTACCGTGGATACGGCACGTTGGGTGATGCCAAATCACTATCAAGGTGATTTAAAAGAACATTTTAAATTTGTGATTCAACTGGACCGATCTGATTGGTCTATTGCTTGTGAAAAAGTGGCTGAAGCCATTTCACTAGAACCGTCGCAAGTGAAGTGGCGCAGTGATAGGAGTAAACGACCTTGGTTGGCAGGTACGGTAATTGATCATATGTGTGCCATACTAGATGTGCAGGGGTTTATCGAGCTTTTGGAAGACCCCGACAATGGGTTTAAAAAACACCTTAAACAAAGTTGATTGATCATGCTGAGTGATCATGGAGAGAGACGATGACAACAAAGAGCATAGCGTTAAATGAGTCTAAGCAATCGGAAGATCCAATTCTTCAGTGGGTGACGTTTCGTTTAGAAAATGAGATCTACGGTGTGAATGTTATGCAAGTCAAGGAGGTCCTGCGATACACTGAGATTGCTCCGGTTCCAGGGGCGCCCAGTTTTGTATTGGGTATTATCCATTTACGTGGTACGGTTGTGACGGTTATCGATACGCGTCAGCGTTTTGATCTGCCTTCAGGAGATATCACGGATTCGTCTCGTATTATGATTATGGAAGTGGAAGGGCATGTCATTGGTATTTTGGTGGATGCGGTTTCTGAGGTTGTTTATCTGCGCCAGTCTGAAATTGAAGTCTCTCCAAGTGTCGGTAATGACGAATCTTCAAAATTTATTCAAGGTGTATGCCATAAAAATGATATTCTGTTGATTCTCGTGGATCTCGATAAGCTTCTATCGGAAGATGAGTGGTCTGACATAGGTTCAATGTAAATTCGAAGGTAGTTGTACTCGATGGAATCTCAATGGTTGTTTAACCTTCTTCTCGTGCTTCAATTTATAATGTTAGTTGCGTTAGCTGTTTGGGGACTTCGTTTATCTAGGCGTGTAAAGCGCATGCAACAAATGCATCATGAAGCCGATTTGAATCAAAAAAAGCAAGTTCAAGTATTAGCGTCTGGATCAATCGGTATGGGAAGACGTTTGGTTGCCATTGAGAAGAAATTGAATATCGCCGTTGAGCGACAGTCAGAGCTTCTCTCTAAAGAAGGAAATATTTCCTATAATCGAGCGATGGATTTGTTGGATATGGGGGCAACTGTCGATGATTTAGTGTCTAAGTGTGGCTTGATTAGAGCGGAAGCGGAGTTAATTAGTCTGTTGAAGAAAGAATCGCGCCGTAATTCAGACTATCACTAACGTGCTTTCTACTTTTGCAGTTAACGCTTGTCTCAGTCTTGTCACGACCAGCGATGCTTCTTTAAGTTGTGAGCAAAGGCGATGATTTCTGCAACCGCTAAATAGAGTGATTCGGGAATTTCCTCGCCTAATTCAATGGTGCTGAGCATTTCAACGAGTTCAGGGCTTTGATGAAGCATAACATCGTGCTCTTCCGCGATTTCTAAAATGCGCTTGGCAATTAAACCCTCCCCTTTCGCTGTGACTTTAGGCGCGCCAGCGTAATCGTATTTAAGGGCAACGGCTTTTTTCATTAAGTTCTCTCATCGATCAAAGTAGTATTTTTGGGTTTGACGGGCGGATCATCTTTTAGTTTACTTTGGAAAACGTCCAAACGTTCCACATCTATATCCTTTTCTCTAAGCTTTTGTTTCAGTTCTTCCATGTGCTGTCGAATCGCTGTTTGAGTGGCTTTTTGCTCGGCAGCAAAGACAATACCCACTTTATTACCTTGAATACTGAGACGAGTATCAAAGCGTCCCGTTTCTTCAAAATCGAACTTCAGCTTTACTAGCCAGCGACGCTCTTCTTTTGGAAGCTCTTTGGTTGACGCATCTTGATCAATATCCAATTGTACAAGATGGTTTTGTTGTCCCTCTTTGATGGGTAAATCAATATGCATAGGGAACATTTGTGCATAGGACTGATTGCTGTCGGCAAAGTGCCTTAATTGGTTTGTGCTGATACGCTCAATGGCATTGGCAATTTGGTCAGTTGGGAACGGTTTTATCGAACTTGTTTCTTGGTGTGTTGTATTTAATCTTGAGAGATTAAGTTTTAAATCTGCTGCGGCTAATGGATGGTTGTTTTTAAGCAGCGACTCTGCAAACTGTCCACTTGTTTGTAGCGCCTGCTTCATGGCGTTTGGTGACTGGGTTAGTGTATCGATATTGGGCAGGTTCTGAATAAGTTGCGTCAGCGCCTGCTGTACTTTGGGGGGGAGTGGCGCAGTAGTAGAGTGTTGAATAGACTGCAACTGTTTTAATAATTGGGCCATTTCGCTGGCCGATAATTGTTTAGGGAGGCTATGTTTAAGGGCTTCAATAGTCAGGTTGCTTGCTTGTGAGCTATTTGAGGGTAAGACCTGTAGCTGATTTTTATTATCAACAAACACTCTGAGGACATCGCCTTTTTTGACCGACGTCTGCGAGGTGATTGTAAAGTGATTTTGGCCATCTGATACTTGAGCACTGTACTGTGTTTGACCATTGGTGTTGGTTTGGGACGTGGCAGAGAGGACGGTTAAGTTGACCACACGAGACGCTAAAACAAGGTTGTTGGCTGTTGATTGTGGCAGAGTGAGGCTGGCTTGGTGGGCGCCATTTAATCGAATCTGCGTGTTTTCATTACCTGAAATAGATATTGGTTTGCCGGTATTGATCAGGCTAAAGGTGGTGTTTTGTGGCGTGGTTGCCTGCAAAAGTTGCGCGGGTTTCCCCTGAAAAGTGAGCTTTTCGCTGCCCGTGAGGCGAATCATGCTCATGCTTTCGATCAGCTTTATCTCACTGTTGAGTTTGCTGATAAGGCCAATTTGTTTTTGTACCACTGGTTGGGCATTGGACTGATTTGCTGTCTGGGTGTTGGATCCTTTAATAGTGGGTAGCATAGGCAGACATACTCATTCGGTATTTGACGAACTTTCTCTTATAATAGGCGTTTTTACCTATTCTTGGGGTTTTCAAAACACACAATGGCGTTATTATGACCTTAACGGATCAAATGGACATTTCTTTTGCAATCTAATATATCGTTAACCATATCAGATTTATGGATCGAGCGCGGCGACAGAGATCTTTGTAAAGGTTTTTCTTTAACGGCGACATCGGGCGATATTATTCATATCCTTGGAGACAACGGCGCGGGTAAGAGCTCTTTGTTTAAAACATTATTTGGGCTTGTATCGCCTGTAGAAGGCGAGGTACAACTGAATGGTGAGGATGTATTGAGCTACCGGGATCCATTATTGAAGCAGTCTCTGTATATTAGTCATGCCTTGGGGTTAAAGAGTGTCTTCACTGTGCTTGAGAACATCCGTTGGTACTTCCCTAAAGTGTCAGAAGCGGATATTGCGCGTGTCTTGTCCTTATTGAAAATAGAGGGCTACCTTGACGTTCCGATTAAAGCTCTATCGGCAGGACAAACTCGACGGGTTGCTTTGGCGAGGCTGTGGTTGTCGGAGTTACCGATTTGGTTTCTAGATGAGCCTTTTTCTGCTCTTGATATGGTAAGTATTCAATTATTGGAGGGACGGATAAGAGAACATGCTGAACAGGGGGGAATAGTTTTTTTTACCTCTCATCAACCCGTAACGCTATTATCGCCAAGGCGGGTAGAGTTAACGGCATGACGTACTTTTCTTACTTTAAAGCCGAGTGCCTAGTATTGTTTCGTCGCAAGCAAAATCTTGTGAATGCTTTATTGTTTTTTGCGTTAGTGATTGTGCTGTTCCCTCTTGGAGTGGATCCCTCTAAGGCATTTTTAGCCCCTGCAGCAGGGGGGATTATTTGGTGCGCAGCGGCACTGGCAACGGTGATTTCTTTAGAAAGTATGTTCAAAGAAGACTACGCCGATGGCTCTTTAGAACAGCTTTTAGTCAGTGGCTTATCCATTTCTTGGTTAGTGTTACTCAAGGTGTTGGTTCATTGGTTGGGGATGATAATTCCCTTGTTATTGTTAACACCGATATTTTCTGAGATGTTATTTCTCCCTGACGGTGTGTTGGGCGTACTCATGACGACATTGTTGCTTGGTACCCCTGGGTTATTTTTGATTGGTTCAATTGGCGCCTCTTTAACGGTATCCTTAAGGCAAGGTGCGTTATTGATGTTGTTGCTTATTCTGCCTTTTTATTTTCCGATTATTATCTTTTCTACTTCGGCTATACAGGCGGTGGCCTCCGGTCTGCCATATAGCGGATTATTAGCAATTATTGGTGCCATATCGTTATTAGCACTGGTTATGTCGCCGTTAATGACACCTATTTGTTTAAAAGCGAGCGTACGTTAATGAGTTGGAGCTGGTTTCATAAATTAGGCTCTCCAAAGTGGTTTTTCCAATGGTCAAAAAAGTGGGCGCCCCCCGTTTTTTGCTTAGGAGTGCTTGGCATAGTAGTAGGAACGGCGTGGGGGCTAGCGTTCGCCCCTAAAGATTATCTACAGGGTAATGTCTTTCGCATTATTTATTTGCATGTGCCAAGTGCTATTTTGGCTGAGTCTTGTTATTTATCACTTGGTATAGCAGGTTTTGTTTTTCTGGTTTGGCAAATGAAAATGGCCCCCATTTTTATTAAAGCCATGGCTCCTATAGGTGCAGTAATGGCAGCCATTGCGTTATTTTCTGGCTCGATCTGGGGGAAGCCCACTTGGGGAACTTGGTGGGTCTGGGATGCTCGACTTACGTCAGTATTGGTTTTGTTTATGCTTTATATGGGGATCATCGCGATCCAGAATGCCTTAGATGATAGGGTGTTAGCGGATAAAGCGGCTGCGGTCATTTGTGTAGTGGGGGTCATTAATTTGCCCATTATTAAATATTCAGTCGTTTGGTGGAATACGCTTCATCAGCCTGCCACTTTTAGTTTTATGAAAAAGCCGGATATGCCTGAAGTTATGTGGATGCCTTTGTTGATCTGTGTGGTGAGTTTTTATTTGTTTGTTGCGGGTTTGGTTATATGGCGCATGCAAACGGAGATATTGCGTCGTGAACATCGTGCTAGCTGGCTGAAAACAGAGGTGGTTGGCGATGGCATTTGATAGTTGGACCGCTTTTTTCCAAATGGGGAACTATGGGGTATATGTATGGTCTGCCTATGGATTAGGGGCGTTGGCATTGGTTGGCTTGGGGTTGGAAACCTTGATAAGTTGTCGCAAAGAAATTAACAAGCTTAAAAAGCGCTATATAAGAGAGTCTAAATCCTAGTGCACCCTGTCAGACGAAAACGCCTTATTACGATTGCTATTATTGTATTGGTGCTAAGCGGTGCCATAGGCTTAGTCCTGTATGCTTTGCAGCAAAATATCAATTTATTTTATACGCCGACCCAAATTGCTTTGGGTGACGCTCCGACAGGTGTCAATATTCGTGCGGGTGGGATGGTGGTGAAGGGGAGTGTTAAGCGTGATATTAATACCTTATTCGTCTCCTTTAATGTCACCGATTTTAAGCATACTGTTCACATTGAATACCATGGTATTTTGCCAGATTTGTTCCGTGAAGGTCAGGGTATTGTTGCCCAAGGGAAGTTGTTGTCAAATGGTACGTTCCTCGCGTCTCAAGTGTTGGCAAAGCATGATGAAAAATACATGCCGCCCGATGTCGCTAATGCACTTAAACAAGCCAAAGATAACACTCCATCCAACCCCTATAATGATAATTAGGCTTTTTTATGCTTCCTGAAGTGGGTAATTTTTCTCTTATACTCTCTCTGTTCTTCGCTGGCAGTTTAGCAATTGTGCCCATTATTGGCTATTGGCGCCATAACCCTATTTTGTTATCCACGGCACGTCCTTTGACCTTATTAATGTCTTGTTTTGTCTTGGTAAGCTTTATTGTTTTGGCCATTGCATTCTTGACCAATGATTTTTCTGTTTTGTATGTGAGTTTAAATTCCAATAATAACCTGCCTATTTGGTATAAATTCAGTGCCATTTGGGGTAGTCATGAAGGCTCCTTGTTGCTGTGGGTGCTGATTCTATGTGGTTGGAGTACCGCTGTTGCCTTGAAAAGTCATACCTTACCTAAAGAGGTGGGGCCCATTGTTCTGAGTGTGTTGGGAATGGTAGCAACGGGTTTTCTACTTTTTATGTTATTCACATCATCGCCTTTTGTTCGTGACTTGCCTAATGTGCCAGCCAATGGTGAGGACTTAAATCCGCTTTTGCAAGACGTTGGGCTGGTGATTCATCCGCCCATGTTGTACATGGGTTATGTCGGCTTCTCAGTGGCGTTTGCCTTTGCGATTGCAGCGTTAATTACAGGTAACCTAAATTCGTCATGGGCGCGCTGGGCACGTCCTTGGACGGCCGTCTCGTGGGCATTTCTAACCTTAGGGATTACGCTAGGCAGTTGGTGGGCATATTACGAACTGGGTTGGGGCGGCTGGTGGTTTTGGGATCCAGTCGAAAATGCGTCCCTTATGCCTTGGTTGGCAGGCACGGCGTTGATTCACTCTCTAGCCGTGACGGAAAAGCGCGGGGTGTTTAAAAGTTGGACGGTCTTATTAGCCATTTTCACTTTTAGCCTGTCTTTGCTAGGCACCTTTTTGGTTCGTTCTGGTGTATTAACCTCTGTGCATGCGTTTGCGGCGGATCCAACACGTGGCGTTTTTATTCTTGCCCTGTTGATTGTGCTAATCGGCAGCAGCTTGTTGTTGTACGCTTTACGAGCATCCCAAGTAAAAGCGGGAGTGGCTTTTGGGGTAACTGGTCGAGAAGCTTGGTTGCTGTTGAATAATATTATTCTAACAGTACTCACTCTGACGGTATTGTTAGGCACGCTTTATCCCCTGTTGTTTGAGGCTCTTGATCTTGGGCGTATCTCGGTTGGGGCGCCTTATTTTAATACTGTCTTCTCGCCCCTTGCCTTATTACTAATGGTGTTTATGGCAATTGGCCCTCTGTCTAAATGGCATAACACCAAGCCTTCTTTATTAGTGCGTTTATGTGTGTGGCCTGGCGTTGTCTCTATCTTGCTTGCTGGTGTTATTAGCTATGCTTATCACTTAGGTGGCATGGCTTGGCTGAGTTTGTCGGTGGCGTTTTGGGTGGTGTTATTAACGTGTAAAGATTGGTTTTTAAAGGTTTCCTCAGGGTCGAAAGGGATCATTCCCAGAGCTCGACAACTACCGCGTAATTACTATGGCATGATGTTAGCCCATTTAGGGCTGGTAGTGAGTTTGATCGGCATTTTGATGGTCAGTACCTGCAGTAAAGAAACCACAGTAAAAATCGCGGCGGGACAGACGGTATCCTTTGCAGGTTATCAATTTACTTTGAATCAATTTGAGTCTCTAAAAGGACCCAATTATGTGGCGGATCAAGCTGATATTGCGGTTTATCAGGACGGTAAGTTGGTGACACAACTTAAACCGGAAAAACGCTTTTACGAAGCGCGTCGTCAAGTGATGACGGAGGCCTCTCTCGATGCGGGGATGACTCGAGATATCTACGTGTCTTTGGGAGAAAAGCTTGATGATCAGGCTTGGAGCATGCGTATTTATGTTAAAGCCTTTGTTCGTTGGATTTGGTTTGGTGGCATTTTAATGATGTGTGGTGGTGTGTTGTCGGCTTTAGATAAGCGTTATCGAACTCGAGTAGAGGGACGTCATGCGTAAGGTTATTTTTTTTATTCCTCTCGTCGTGTTTATCGCGCTAGGGATCGTGTTTTATCTTCAGCTTGGCAAAAATCCTGAATACATGCCCTCTGCTTTGGTTGGTAAGCCTGTGCCAAAGATCCACTTGGTCTCGCTCGACACCGATCAAGTTGTCACTAATGTGGAGTTACCAAAAGGGCCCTATTTAATCAATTTTTGGGGAACTTGGTGTCCAACTTGTGCAATAGAGCATCCCTATTTGATGAGACTGGAAAAACAGGGAGTACCCATTATCGGTATTGATTACAAAGATGACAAGGCCAGGGCGGAGCAATGGTTACGTAATAAGGGCAACCCCTACAAAATGGTGTTGCTGGATGAACTGGGGAATTTCGGCGTCAATATGGGCGTAACGGGCGCACCAGAAACCTTTGTTATCAATAGTAAGGGGATCATTGTATATCGACATCAAGGTGCGGTAGATGATGTGGCTTGGAAAACCATTCAGGGGTATATGCAATGATTGACGCCGTCATTTTTCGTCGTTTGATGAAACTTATTGTATGGCTGGTCCTATCCTATACTGCTTATGGGCAAGCAGAGGAGTTGATGACATTTAGCTCACCTGTTAATCAGACGCGTTATGACGCGTTAGTGAAAGAGTTACGTTGTCCTAAATGCCAAAATCAAGACATAGCCGATTCGGGATCGGGGATTGCGAAAGATCTTCGACATAAAATTCACGACATGATTGAAAACGGTCAGTCGGATAAGGAAATTGTGGATTACATGGTCGCCCGATATGGCGATTTTGTGCTGTATCGTCCCAAACACAATGCAGCGACTTTTGCACTCTGGTATGGTCCCTTTATTTTGTTAGGAGTCGGTTTGGTTATTTTTGCGGTTGTCATTATTAGGAACCGACTTCGTCGCAAAGGAGAGAGTATATGATGACCGCCTGGTTGGTAATGGCGTTTATGTTGGTCGTCAGTATTGCGTATTTATTTACGAGTGTTCAAAAAGAGCAAACGCGGCGATCGGAAGTAAGTGCTAACACATTTGATAATGTGCGACGTTACGAGATACAGGTGGAAGAAGAGGTGGGGCGCTTGTCTCATGAGGAGTCGACTCAATTATTGGAAGATCTTGCCTCAGAAACGAGACGTGCACAGGAGCAGCATAGATCCTTTAATATCATGGAACCGCGTTTTTCTCGTTTTGTGTTAACTGCTGTGGCGTCGTTTGTGATACTGGGCAGTGTATGTCTTTATCAATACTTAGGTTATGCCAAAGAGGTAGTGTTTACCGAACAGTTGCAAGCGAAAACCGTTACACCTAAGCAAGTAGAAGCCTTTTTGTCTTACCGTAGTCATCGCTATAATCGACCTGCGGATTGGTACTACGAAGCGAATAATTATATGAAACAAGGTGAGTACGCCAAAGCAGAGGCATCTTATTTGAAAACGCTAGCGCTTTTGCCTGAAGAGTCGCCTGATCGCGTGAATGTCTTAGTGGCTTATGCTCAATCCATATTTTACGCTAATGGCAATAAAAGTTCGTCAAAAATGGAAAAAGTGGTGCACGAGGCGTTAGCGCTTGACCCCAACCAAGCGACAGCACTTGGGCTTCAAGGAGTCGCCTATTTTTCTAATAAAGACTACAAAAAGGCGGTAATAGCCTGGCAAAATGCCGCTCGTCATAATCATAATATTACGGAGCGAAATACCTTATTATCGGCGATTATGAAAGCGAGAGAGGAAGGCAATATTTCTTACCAGGACGTCCCTCCTGTGATCACGAATGCCATTGCGATGAAAGTGGAATGGGATCCGAGTAAGGTAACGTGGCATGCTGATGATATTTTATTGGTGTACGCTTGTATTCCAGGTCAGAAGATCCCCATTGCTATCCGTAAAATATCACCACAAGCGCTTAATAGCCCCATCGTACTAACAAATCTGGATAATTTAATGTCAACGCAGACGCTGGCAAGTACAAAAAAGGTCGATGTTTTCGTAAAATTGTCTAGTATTCATTCATCTGACCTGACAAAAGGGCGCGTAATTGGTATAAGAAGGGCTTTGCCTTCAAACAGTGAGTCGATTTATTCAATCAAAGTCAGCTTGTAATTGAATCCTATCGAGCTTCGTTTGATAATACAGTCAACTTTATTGATCTTATTCGGAAAATGTAATGGAATTTAGCTTGCGTGAGTGGCTAATCTTAATAGGCGTCTTAATCATCATCGTCATTTTGATAGATGGTTTTCGTCGGTATAAAAAAGGGCAAACCTTTAGCCAAGAAGATGAGGAGTTTCTCGACCCTGATGATCTTGCTAAAGAGGCGGTGATTAAAAGTGAACTGCCAAATGGTGGAGCTCGTCCGGCATCGTCAAAAAGTAAGAAAGCACAGACTGATCCAATTGCCAATGCGTTTGAAAATGCCCGCAAAACGGTTAATTCACCATTGGCAGATGTACCCCATAAAGTCTATTCGGGCCCTGCTTTAGACCGAGACGATGAAATGCATTTAGATGAGTTAGCCAGTTTGGTTCCTGAGCGGGATAATAGGCAGACGGGGGGATCTCATCATGATTACTCAGATACCGATACTCAGCAAGAGGAATACGATGAGTACTATGATGATCTGGATGTAACGGTAAAGGACGATGGTTTGCTAGACCGTGAAGAGGCCGTTGATGAGCTGGAGGACAACGATTATGAGCGGAACTATTCCAGTATTGATATGGGTCAGCCGTCGTTGCAGGGCCGGAGTCTCGATGACGATGATACGTCTGGTAACCGTGATGATGTGGCGGAGATTGAAGAAGTCATCGTTATTAACGTATTTGCCCCAGAAGGCGAAACCTTTTCGGGCATTGAATTACTTCAATTGGTTCTTAATTGCGGTATGCGTTATGGTGAAATGGATATTTTTCATCGACATGAAGAAGGCTTTGATCGTGGTCGTGTACAGTTTAGTATGGCCAACGCCATTGAGCCTGGTACGTTTGATCTTGATACCATGGGAGAAAGCGATTGCCCAGGTGTGAGTTTCTTTATGGGCTTGCCTGGACCTAAGAACAGTATGAAGGCCTTTGATTTTATGTTGGAAACAGCGCAGGCCTTGGTACGTAATCTTGGTGGTGAGTTACGTGATGAACGACGTAGTCCGATGAGCGAACAAACGATTGCCCATTGTCGACAACGTATTCGTGATTTTGAAAGGCGTCGGTTGACACGACGTAAATCATAAACCCATAAGTTTTTACAAGGCCCTAAGGGGCCTTGATTGTTTCTAATCTCTTTCCTGTTTTTATATCGAGTGTTTTCTATGAGCAAAGAGTCTACTCCTCCATCTAATCAAATTAGCCAAGAGCAAATGCTTGATCTGATTAATACGTTGAATGACTACAGTTATGCCTATCATGTAAAAGATAACCCATTGGTACCTGATGCTGAGTACGACCGCTGTTATCGTCAGTTACAAGCCATTGAAGCAGAGCACCCAGACTGGGTTCAATCCAACTCGCCAACTCAGCGTGTTGGAGAAAAGCCAGACAGTGGTTTTGCCAACATTGCCCATACTGTTCCCATGTTGTCTCTTGACAATGCGTTTGATGATGAATCATTAAGTGATTTTGACCAGCGCATTCGTAAATTGATTCGCGAATCCTTAGAGGACGATGAGCAACTGGCATTTGATGAGTCCAGTGTTACCTACTGTTGTGAACCAAAGTTAGATGGTTTGGCGATTAGTTTGCGTTATGAAAATGGTCAACTCGTTCGCGGTGTCACCCGTGGTGATGGCTTGTCAGGCGAAGATATTACATCAAACATCAAAACCATTTATTCCGTCCCATTGCGGCTGCGTACTGAGACGCCTCCTCCTGTTATTGAGGTACGAGGTGAGATTTATATGACCAAAGAGGGGTTTGAAAAGCTGAATCAGCAAGCCGCCGAACGGGGAGAGAAAACCTTTGTGAACCCGCGCAATGCGGCGGCGGGCAGTCTGCGTCAGTTAGACCCGAAAATCACAGCCTCTAGACCCTTGGTAATGTGTGCCTATTCTATCGGTTATGTGGAAGGCTGGGATCAACCTGCTAGCCATTACGAAGGCCTGCTGCAATTGGGGGAGTGGGGGTTTCGAGTGAATGATCTGATGCAAACCGTCTCAGGGGCACAAGGCTGCATTGAGTATTACCAAATGCTCAATGACAAACGTCCTGCCTTACCCTATGACATCGACGGCATTGTCTATAAGGTAGATGATATCTCTCTTCAAGAGACGCTTGGGTTTATTGCCCGAGCACCGCGTTGGGCGATTGCTAGAAAATTTCCAGCACAAGAAGAAGTTACACGCATTTTAGGCGTGGATTTTCAGGTGGGTCGTACCGGTGCCATCACGCCAGTGGCACGTCTTGAACCTGTCTTTGTCGGTGGGGTGACGGTGTCAAATGCGACACTCCATAACAAGGATGAGATTGCACGCCTTGGTGTTCAGGTGAACGATTATGTGGTAATTCGCCGAGCCGGAGATGTCATTCCTCAAGTAGTACAGGTGCTATTCGAGCGTCGTGATGAATCGCAAAGCAAGGCCGTTGTGTTTCCAGACAATTGTCCGGTCTGTGGCTCGGATGTTGAGCAAGTCGAAGGGGAAGCGGTGGTGCGTTGTACGGGCGGATTGGTCTGCGGTGCGCAATTAAAAGAGTCTCTCAAACATTTTGTCTCCCGTAAAGCCATGGATATTGATGGCCTAGGCGATAAATTAATCGAACAGTTAGTTGAACAAAACTTATTGAAAACGCCAGTCGATATTTTTACCCTTCATGAGAAAAAAGACACGTTACTGTCTATGGAAAGAATGGGGCAAAAGTCAGTAGAGAATTTATTGGCCGCTATTGAGAAGTCTAAGAAAACGCAATTTAATCGCTTTATCTACGCACTTGGTATTCGTGAAGTGGGTGAGGCTACTGCACGTGCCTTAACGACGCATTTTGTTGAATTGGAGGCTTTGATGTCTGCAGATCAAGAGGCTCTGGTAAAAGTCGATGATGTTGGGCCCATTGTGGCGCAGCATGTACAACTCTTTTTCGAGCAAGAGCAGAATGTCACAACGATTAAAGGCTTGTTAGCAGTGGGTATTGAATGGGAGACTAAGGTGATAGAAGCCTCCTCAGAACGTCCTTTGGAGGGAAAAACCTATGTGGTAACGGGCTCATTAAGTCAGTTTTCCCGTGATCAAGTGAAAGACAAGTTGCAATCCCTAGGGGCTAAAGTGAGTGGCTCAGTCTCTTCGAAAACAGATTGTCTGGTAGCGGGGGAGAAGGCTGGCTCAAAGTTAACCAAAGCCCAATCTCTCAATGTGCCTGTGATTGATGAAGCAGGTGTCATCGCATTATTGCAAGAACATGGAGCACTTTAATTGGATACTTTGATTCCATACGACTCATTAGCAAAAGACACGTTAGAAACAATATTAGACGATATTGTTTCGCGTGAAGGGACGGACTATGGTGACTATGATTTATCGGCCGATCAGAAACGTCAGCAAGCGCTCAGGGCGCTAACATCCGGTAAAGCCGTGTTGCTGTTTGATACAGAAAGCGAAACCATTAAAATGGTGCCGCAAGACACACTAAGCCATTACGACTTCTCGTGAAGTCGTAATGTTAGGAACGTTTTTGTGCTAATTGCATTCTTGAGGATCACGAACACAATGGTTGATGTTGTGGTCCATGTCCCTAGCAGGCTGCGTTCCGGTATTGTGGCCAACGACTTTAGCGGGAACGCCTGCGACGGTTGTATAAGGCTCGACTGGTTCTAGCACCACGCTACCTGCGCCGATTTTGGCGCCTTCACCTACCTCAATGTTGCCTAAAATTTTGGCGCCTGCGCCAATTAACACGCCAGAGCGAATTTTCGGGTGGCGGTCGCCGTGCTCTTTCCCTGTTCCTCCCAATGTAACGGATTGCAGTATGGAGACGTTATCTTCAATGACACAGGTTTCACCGACTACCAAACCCGTTGCATGGTCTAACATGATACCGCAACCAATGGTGGCGGCTGGGTGAATATCTACGCCAAAGACCATGGACATTTGGCCTTGTAAATACAGCGCTAAGCTTTTTCTATTTTGCTTCCACAGCCAGTTTGCCACGCGATAGGTTTGTAAAGCGTGAAAACCTTTAAAGAAAAGTAAAGGCGTGGTGAGGCAATCACAGGCGGCATCGCGTTCTTTTATTGATATAATATCTTGCTCAATACACGGAACAATGCCAGATTGCGAATCTCCCATGGCTTCTTCAAATACTTCTCGAAGAACCATTGCAGGAATAGAAATGCTGTCGAGCTTGCTGGCTAACAAAAAGCTCAATGCTGAGCTTAAACCATCGTGTCGTAAGATAGTGGTATTAAAATAGCTGGCAAGGATGGGCTCATCGAGCGAAAGCTTCTCCGCTTCTGCTTGTAAAGACGACCATAAGTTGCCAGATGTCACGGCATTGTACATAGTGTTACTCAAGAGCTATTTACCTATGTTGATTCGAGGCTAGAATATAGGTTATGGGTTAGGACGAAACAAAACAAGGGCCAAGGCGAAGATTGCCAATGATTTATGGAGATAGTATGACTACAAAAACCGTTGCCGATGCACTGCATATCTTTTACGAGTTAAACTCTACGTTTGCAGATGCTTATTGGGAAACCAACGATATTAATCAGAAGGATCGTTTTTTTGCGATGAAAATGATCCTACAAGATGAGCTGGACGAATTGCATAAATTAAGTATGCAAGATCATATTTATCCTTATGAATCCATTAATTTGGGCGTGTTGCAATTAAGTGATCAGTTAAAAGGGTTGTTACCAGATTTGAATCGATGCGTATTACGTCCACAAACCCGCAATCGTTTTATTGAGTTAATTCCAAGTGCTTGCACCTTGTTTGAGCGTTAATAATGTTTAAAGAGTAAGGCAAACCAGTAAGAGGTAAAACATAGAGCACTTTGCCTATTACCTCGGGTAAAGTGCTCTCGTTAGTTTACTTGTTTTGGACAGCCTCTTGACGTTTCAGATCTCTCACGATGAATCGACTAGGGTGCAATCGATTGATAATTCTTTGCTCAATTGGTGCGGCCTCACCGGTAATTAAACTGGTTAAATAGCAGGCACTAAGAGGTGTGGACACTAGGCCACGGGAGCCATGGCCAATGTTTAGAAATAATCCATTGTTCATCTGCGCCACCTTATCGCTTTTCCATTTGGCATTTTTGCTCAATGTTGCGTAATGAGATTCGATTATCTCAGGGTTAAAGACAGGCCCAACCATCGGCGTGTAGTCTGGAATCGCGCAACGAAAGGACACCCGACCACCACAATCTTTCACCTTTAGAGTATTCGCTTTGAGCTTTAGGAGGGTTTCCAGCATTCTTAGGTTTCTAGCATGGCCTTCTTCTCGGACGTTTTCATCTTGATCTTTTAGGTCATAAGTTGCCCCAAAATGAAAGGTATCTCCAAGAGCGGGAGAAACATACCCTTCTTGGCAAATAACATAGGGCGTGTGTAACTCGTTTTGGTCTTCACAGGCGGCTTGAGCCGCTTCTAATGGCAAGTAAGAGACTTGGCCGCGAATAGGGTAAGCAGGTGTATTCGGTAAATAATCAATACGATTTGTGTCGTTGGCGGTGCAGAAGACAATATCGGAAAAAGCGTGTGTCCCCGTTTGATGACTCGCTTGCCAAGGTAGCGAAGGATGTTCCGCTTTGTTGAGAGATACAAGCTGCGTATTTAATTGAACCTCTATGTTTTTATGGCTAAGCAGTGTTTCACACAGACGAGTAGGCACAACCCAGCCAGATAAAGGAAGAAAGAGGCTGTCTTTTTCATCCTGTTTAGCTTGCATAACCGTGTCAGGGTAAAGCTCGCTGGCTAACATCGTTGCGAATCGGGCACGCTCTTTTTCATTGTTTGGTCGTTGGATCAAACCACATTGATCCCAAAACACCTTATTTTCATCAAGGGTCGAATAAAGCCGAGCAGCAAACAGGTAAGCGGCTAAATAAAAGCGATTGATAGTGGTGTCTTGCGAACTGAGTTTAGGGTAAAGCATGCCTTGTGGGTTACCTGATGCTTGACAAGCAATTTCTCTGCCTTGCTCCCATACTGTGACTTTGATGCCTTGATCAGCCAGTGACGCGGCGGTGGTTGCCCCTGCTAAGCCAGAGCCTACCACTAAAACATGTTTAGATGCTTTATGAGCATGCGGATGGTTTGACCGAACATTAAACCAGGCTTGCCCTTGCACCATGCGCTCTGGGAACGAAGCGGTTGATTGATTAAGTTCTCCCACTGCCATTTCTCTTTTATGACCAAAGCCTTTGACTTTGCGTACCTCAAAGCCAACGTCTTGTAGGCCACGGCGAACAATGCCCGCCGCCGTGAAGGTCGCAAAAGTAGTGCCTTGATGGCTTAAACGATTAATGTGCTTGAATAAAGAGGGAGACCACATGTCAGGGTTTTTACTCGGCGCGAAGCCATCCAAAAACCAGGCATCGATGTCGGCATTAAGTTCCGATAAGCCGTCTTGCGCTTCGCCAAACCAAAGAGTTAGCTGAATGCGCCCCTGAGCCAATTCAATACGGTGAAAACCATGACTTAATTGCGGGTAATGTTTGATCAGCTCTTGGCTCTGATTTGCAAGAGAAGGCCACATTTTTAAGGCATTGATAAGTTGTTCCCTGGAGAGCGGGAACTTTTCAACTGAGATAAAATGCAGTGTCGTATCCACAGGAGCCTGTTCAATAAAAGCCTGCCACGCACATAGAAAATTTAATCCGGTACCAAAGCCTGTTTCAGCAATGGCAAAAGAAGGAGTGGTTAAGTTTTTCCAACGTTCAGATAAATGATTGTGTTGCAAAAAGACATAACGGGTTTCTTCTAATCCTGCTTCTTTATCAAAGTACACATCATCAAACTGGTTTGAGTGAGGGGCGCCATCTTCCCCCCAAGTCAGTGTAGGCGGTGCTAATCGGTAGCTAGTTAACACGTTTGATGCTCTTAATAATGACAGGTGAGGTTGGTACATTACGGTACGGGCCTACGGATTTTGTGGGGACGTTAGCAATATCGTCAACGACCGCCATACCTGAAATAACGTGACCAAATACGGTGTAGCCAGGACCACCACTCGCACCATCGTTCAAAAAGTCATTATCTTTTAGGTTGATGAAAAACTGAGAGGTGGCACTGTTTGGATCTTGTGTGCGAGCCATGGCAATGGTTCCTCGGTTATTCGGCAAGCCATTATCCCCTTCATAGTCAATGGGAGCGTGGGTGGCTTTTTGTTTTAGATCTTTTGTGAATCCACCACCTTGAATCATAAACCCTGGAATAACACGATGAAAAATGGTGCCGTTGTAAAAGCCTTGATCAACATAATTGAGGAAGTTTTTGACGGTTTTAGGGGCGGCTTTATCATTAAGGTCGACCCGAATGGTTCCCTTATTGGTTTGTATGTCGACTTCCGTTGCATTGGCTTGTAATAAACAGAGGCTGGTCAAAATAAGCCCTGTGATGAGAGTCTTGCGCATTGTGGTTTTCCTTAAATGGTGAATAATCCCATAATATGGGGAGCATAACCGTACGCCAAGCGGTTTGGTCAAACTGTCAGTATGTTTCAAAATGGGTATTTTACAGGAGAAATGGCATGCGAACAGCCATTGTTGAAATTGAATATTGTACCTTATGCCGTTGGATGTTGCGGGCAGCCTGGCTATCTCAGGAGCTATTGACCACATTTGACGATGACATTAAAAGCGTCACACTGATTCCTTCGCAGGGTGGTATCTTCAAAGTACGGGTGAATGGTGAAGAAATTTGGTGTCGTAAATCGGAAGGCGGGTTTCCGGAAGCGAAAGTGCTAAAACAGAGAATGCGAGATGTGATTGATCCAGAGCGGAACTTGGGGCATTCAGATGTAAAAACCTCAAGTTAAGGCGCTATAATACGCCAACCAAAAAACGCGCTTATGTTCTTATGTGGACGCTAAGCGCGTTTTTTGTTGCAAAGCATGGCAAGTAAGCAAGCAGTGCCTAGTTAGGAAAAACCTGTTTAAATGGTTTTACCACGACACGCTGATACACGCCAGCGGCGACATAAGGGTCTGCATCGGCCCATTTTTGCGCTTCTTCTAGGCTGGGGAATTCTGCTACCACCACACTTCCTGTAAAGCCTGCGTCACCTGGATTATCGGAATCGATGGCTGGACTGGGGCCAGCTAGAACGAGACGTCCTGCATTTTGTAATACTTGCAAGCGCTCTAAATGAGCAGGGCGAGCTTGCTGACGTGCCGGTAAGCTGTTTTCGACGTCGTCGCTAATAATGGAGTAGAGCATGGTTATTCCTTATTTTGCATATGAGAAGAAAGGTAGATGCCTTGTAAGATAATAAAGACCACTGTCATACCGAGTAGGCCAAATAATTTAAAATCAACCCAGATATCCTCACTGAATGAGAAGGCCACATAAATATTCACCGCACCAGATAGGATGAAAAAGCCAACCCATGCGAGGTTTAAGGTGCGCCAGACTTTGAAAGGAAGGTCAATTTTATCGCCCATAATACGTTGGATGATATTTTTATCACCAATGAACTGACTGCCTAAAAAGGCTAGGGCAAACAACCAATTCACAATAGTGGGCTTCCACTTGATAAATTCACTGTTTTTAAACAGTACAGTGGCACCACCCAGCAGAATCACCAGAGCTAAAGAAACCAAGTGCATTTTTTCTACTGTTTTATGGCGGAACCAGTTGTAGCCAACTTGCAGTATGCTCGCTGGGATCAAGATGGCGGTGGCTAAAATAATATTCCCAGTTATTTTGTAGACAACAAAGAACACTACGATAGGAAGAAAGTCGAATAGTAATTTCATATAAAAACCAATTTATGTATGCTGGACTTATAATAACCATCATTATCATTAAAGAACAGTCTATCTATGACAGAAGCCGCGAGCTATCGTAAAGTTGATCTTCATACACACTCTATTTGTTCCGATGGGCGTTTGTCACCCACAGAGCTGGTGGATCTAGCTGTTGAGCAAGGGGTATCCTTATTTGCCTTGACTGACCATGATACATTAGATGGATTGCCAGAAGCCAGACAACGGGCAGAGCAGCAACAGTTGAGTTTTATTAATGGTGTCGAACTGTCTACCCAGTGGAAGGGGATTCCATTGCATATGGTTGCTCTGAATTTTGAACCAGATAATTCGGCGTTATTAGCGATTGTTCAGTCTAATCAAACGATACGCCTGCAGCGGGCGCGTCGCATCGCGGATTTATTGGTAAAACAAGGCTTGCCGGATTTATTTGATGAAGCTGTTGAGTTGGCAGGAATTAGCCAACTTGGTCGCCCCCACTTTGCCTCCTTGATGGTTGAAAAAGGTTTGGTCAAAGACGCTAATAAAGCCTTTGATCGATATCTAGGGAATAAACGGTTGGGGCAGTTGCGTGATGTTTGGCTTGATTTGGAAAGTGTATTAACGCAGTTGAAAGAGCAAAATATGGCGTTGATTCTAGCGCACCCCAGACGATACCCGTTGACGGTGACCAAGTTGAAACACTTGTTAGCGGATTTTAAAAAATGGGGAGGGACAGCCATGGAAGTCGCCTCTGGCAATGAAAAGCCAGATAGTGTTCGTCTATTGGAACGTTTGTCTCAAGAATACGCTCTTGAAGCATCGATGGGGAGCGATTTCCACGGGCCGTTTGGCCCTTGGACACAAGTGGGAAAGTTTACCCAGGTGAATGAGTCGGGGATAGATTTGGTTCATCAATATTGGTGATGAATCGATAAGAGCAGATCTATTGGGTTTTCGACGCGTTATAGTCTAGTATGTAATTGATGTGAGAGCATTTTTATTGATCTTTTGGAGCCACTGTTTTGGCTCTAAGGTGCAGTAATAATTTATGGCTCCGAAAATGTCAAAGATTAGCCGAATGATGGAGTAAGCAGTGAGTCAATTTTTTCAAATACATCCAGAAAACCCTCAGGCGCGCTTGATCAAGCAGGCCGTTCAGGTGATTCGCAGTGGTGGCGTTATTGCTTACCCAACAGATTGTGGTTATTCGCTTGGATGCCAGTTGGGCGATAAGTCGGCATTGGATCGTATTCGAGCCATTCGACGTCTCGACGATAAGCATAATTTTACCTTAGTGTGCAGTGATTTATCAGAGATTTCCACCTATGCACGCTTTGATAATCACTTGTATCGGTTATTGAAAAACAATACCCCAGGTCCTTATACGTTTATCTTTCCTGCTACTTCTGAGGTGCCAAGGCGGTTGCTTCATCCTAAACGGAAAACCATTGGTATCCGTGTACCAGATAGCCGAATAGTGTCTGCCTTATTGGCAGAACTAGGCGAGCCCATCATGAGTGTGTCGTTGATTTTGCCGGGTGAAAACGAGCCGTTAACGGATCCTTATGATATACGAGACAGCTTAGAGCATGCGTTGGATTTGGTGATTGATGGCGGCTTTTGTGGCTTATTACCGACTACCGTGGTAGCGATGGACTCGGAGCAGATTGAAGTAGTGCGTGTTGGCGCCGGTGATCCGTCCGTATTTGAGTAAATTGTGTGGTAGGGCGCTGTTATGCGATGCCATGTACGATTATAATGCTGCCCATATTTGTGTTATACCGTTTTATATAATGGGTTGCTGAGAAGCATTCCCTCTAAGAGGTTCGTAATGGACGAGAAATTACAAAAAGTATTAGCGAGAGCGGGCCAAGGTTCGCGTCGAGAAATGGAAAACCGTATTCGTGAAGGGCGGGTTCTAGTTAATGGTGCGGTAGCAACATTAGGGGATCGCGTCAGTTTGACTGATGTTATCGAGCTGGATGGCTATCCAGTTAAAGTGACGGAAGCCGGGGAAGGGCGCCGTGTCATCATCTATAACAAGCCAGAAGGTGAAGTTTGTACCCGCAAAGATCCAGAAGGCCGCCCCACGGTATTTGATAAACTTCCTAAGTTACGTGGCGAGCGCTGGATTGCTGTTGGCCGTTTGGATATCAACACATCTGGTCTTCTTTTGTTTACCACCGATGGTGAGTTAGCGAACCGCTTGATGCATCCATCGACTGAAATTGATCGAGAGTATTTGGTGCGAGTGATGGGCGATGTTTCTGAAGAAAACATTGCAGCACTGAAAAAAGGAGTGACGTTAGACGACGGCATTGCTAAGTTTACCGACATTGTTGATGGTGGTGGTGAAGGCATTAACCGCTGGTTTTATGTGTGCTTAATGGAAGGTCGTAATCGTGAAGTCCGTCGTTTGTGGGAGTCTCAAGGGGTGAAAGTGAACCGCTTGAAGCGAGTTCGTTTTGGTCCGGTTTTCTTGCCATCAAAAGCGAAAATGGGCCGCTGGGTGGAAATGGATGACGCAGAGGTCAATGCCTTGTGTGCCATGGTTGATATCCAAGTCACGAGTAAGCCAAAAACACAGCAGCAGAAACAAGAAGTCAAACGTCAGCAAAGTAAGACGACAGCGGGTGGGGCTCGTCGCCCGAAAGGGTTTGATTGGCAAAGCAGTGATAAGCCAGAATTCAAGCCCAAAAAACCGGGTAAGCGATCTTTTCGTTAAAAGATGTTTGATTAACGACTCTTTGATGATTGCAAACCGGGCTTAGCGTAAATAAGTGAGTTAGGAGTAGTAGAACATGTTTCGTTGGATGGCAGTAATCATCGTTGCTTTGGTGATAGGCTTCTTTGTCTATGTGAAGTTAAATAACCGAATGCCTGATGATTTAGGTATGACGGCCGGACTGTTTAAATCCTGCCCAACTTCTCCGAATTGTGTGTCCAGTCAGGCTGAAAAAACAGATAAAGTCCACTACACTGATTCCATACCTTACACAGGGAATCGTAAAGATGTGCAATTGGCCATTGAGTCATACTTTTTGAAAAAAGGTAATGCGGACATTGTTACGAGTCGCCTTGGCTATGTGCATCTTGAGGTAAAAAGCGCTCTAATTGGCTATATTGATGATGTTGAGTTTTACTTACCTGAGTCTAAAAAAATAATTGAAGTACGTTCGGCCTCACGGGTTGGTTATTCTGATATGGGAGTCAATCGTAAGCGCATTGAACAACTCAGAGAGTTTCTTGCTAAACAATAATATCAGCAACAACGAAGTATTAAGTATAAGGATGAGGACGGCAAATGAGTGTGGATGATAATCAAACAATTTTAATTGTAGAAGATGACGAAAGACTGGCCTCTTTAACCAAAGAGTATTTGGAAAAGAACGGTTTTTCTGTTGATATTGAAGCAGATGGACGTGCGGCGATTTCACGCATTGTTGAGGAGCAGCCCTCGTTGGTGGTGCTGGATTTGATGCTGCCTGGGGCCGATGGCTTTACGGTATGTCGCAGTGTACGTAATGACTATAAAGGGCCTATTTTGATGCTGACGGCTCGCAGTGACGATGTTGACCAAATTTTAGGGCTTGAAATTGGTGCGGACGATTATGTGTCTAAGCCTGCTAAACCCCGTGTTTTGTTGGCACGGATTCAATCCCTGTTACGCCGCAGTACGCAAGATGTTGACCTGACGTCTGAAGCGTCCGATAAAAAAGAACAGACGCTAACCTTTGGGCCTCTTGTAGTGGACAACTCTCGTCGCGAAGCTTGGTTATCGGGCGAAGAGGTTGAGTTGACCAGTGCTGAATTTGATCTGTTGTGGTTGTTAGCAAGCAGTGCTGGGCGGATTTTAAGTCGTGAAGAGATCTTCGGAGAGTTACGTGGCATAGAATACGATGGGCAAGACCGCTCTGTGGATGTGCGCATTTCTCGTATTCGTTCTAAAATCGGTGATGACCCTATTCATCCTCGCAGAATCAAAACGATTCGCAGTAAAGGCTATCTTTTTGTAAAAGAGGTCTAAGCGTTTTATGCGCGAGGAGATTAAGCGCTTATATCTGCACCTGTTTATTGGGTGTCTGATTATACTAGTCTGCTGCTATGTAGCAGTAGACTTTACTAAGTCTCGCTTTGACAATGCTCGTATAGAACAATTGTTGTGTCTTGACGCTGAGCTAAGTGTGGCATTGCTAGCTACTGGTGTGAAGACATCCCTACCAGAATCTAAATTTGATTGGCAGAAGCCGAAGAAGATCTTAACTGCGGCGGAGGTTGTGTCGCTTATCCCCCAGAGACATTGGGTGCAGTTGTCGAATGGGGATTATAAGGTTTCTTTTGGCCCTAAAAATTCCCCTGAAATAACCGGTATTGCCACTAGTGAGAAAGGTAATGTCTATCAATTTGAAAGACTTCTGAAAGACCTTTTGTATTCCTCTCTTCCCCATGAAGAGAAAATTGCGTTAATCAAAAGCATGTCTTGCATCTCGATTACTTCATACCCTAGCTCTAAATATGTTGATTTATCCGGTATTACTGGTATTTCACTGGTGCATGGTATCCATAATGAATATGGCTTTTTATGGCGCGGGACTAATTCTGATCACCTTCATTATCTTTCATTGTTACCTGAAAAAATGCTGTCTTTATCAGTGGCGATTGTGGCGATTGTCGCGGTTGGTATTGCTGTCATGATAGGGCTTATCTGGCGTGAGCTGGTGTTGCTGGATTTAAAGCGTAAAACCTTTGAAAACATCACTCGTCAAATTGCTCGGGGTCAAATTGGTTTGCCAAAAGGCATTCCGGATAGCAGTGGTACCTTAAAAGAATTGGCCTACTCTTTTGACTCAATGTCATCTCATATTCAACGGCTGCTTAAGGTTCAAAGAGAAATGATTAATGCTATCTCCCATGAGCTTAGGACGCCGATAGCGCGACTTCGATTTGGTCTTGAGGTAGTGAAAGATGAAGTAGATGGCTCAGCTGTTGATACCATTACGGCATTAGAGGATGATGTTGAGGAGCTTAACACTTTAGTGGATGAAGTGTTAACTTATGGAAAATTAGAAGAAGGCTCTCTTGCGCTGAACTTTTCTTCAACAGGTATTCGGGAGCTAGTTGAAGGCATTATTCGCCATAATGATCCTTTATTACAGCATTTGACGGTTAACGTTAGTATTACCAGTGATGATGAGGTCATTGCCGATGCCCATCACTTGCATAGGGCGCTACAGAACTTAATCCTGAATGCGGCGAAATACGCCACAAGCCAAATCTGTATTGCTTTCTCTTCAGATAATGACCGCTGGCAAATAGACATTGAAGATGATGGTCCTGGAATACCTTTGGAGGATAGAGATAAGGTCTTTATTCCATTTCAACGTTTAGATAATAGTCGAACACGCGCATCAGGGGGCTATGGGTTAGGTTTAGCTATTGTGCAGCGTATTGCTTTTTGGCACGGCGGTGCGGTATTAGTTGATGAAAGCCAATATGGTGGTGCAAAATTCAGTTTGATCTGGTCGAAAAGTCAGCATCAGAAATCCCTTTCATGATACTACAGTCCTTCGTTATAACTAGATTTATATTAGATATCTTAAAGCTCTGGTGACAGAATGCCTTTTAGGTTTTTGAAGCAGGTTTTACTGGCCGTTGTGATTAAATCTTCCATGTAAGCGTTTTGGCGTTGATCTCGTCTAATGGCCAAATACAACTTACACCAGACACCTTCTTCACCAAGTGACTTAGTGATGACGTATTGACGATTTGTGTATTCTGTTAGTGCCCAGTTCGGTAAGCAGCAAACACCTCTGCCACTGGCCACCAGTTGCATCATCATTAATGTTAATTCACTGTGACGAATTTTTGCTGGGGAGATGCCAGCAGGATTTAAAAAGTGCTTAAAAATATCCAAACGATCAGACTCAACGGGATAGGTGATTAAAGTTTCTTTGATGAAGTCTTCAGGTACTAGAAATTCTTTTTTCGCTAAAGGGTGGTGCCGTGATAAGGCAACTTGGGACTCGTATTGAAAGAGAGGGATGTAATCTATATTTGGCAGCTCTTGAGGGTCTGATGTGACAACAAGGTCAAGATCACCGCGAGCCAATGCAGGTAATGGCATAAAGCTAAAGGCGGTGGATAAATCAAGTTCCACATCTGGCCAATGTTCACGGAAGTGATCAATGGTGGGCATGAGCCATTCATAGCAGCTATGGCATTCGATGGCGATATGTAAACGGCCACTTTCTCCTTCAGCAAAGCGTTGTATATCCCGTTGTGCCGAGCGAAAAGCTAATAAAACATCATCCGCGAGTTGCAATAAACGCAGCCCTGCGCTGGTGAAACGAACTGGCTTGGTTTTACGAATAAAAAGTGCACAGCCCAGTTTTTCTTCTAGGTCTTTTAATTGATGAGAGAGAGCAGATTGGGTCAAATGGACGCGCTCCGCTGCCTCGACTAAACTGCCAGTTTCTCGCAGTGCGGTCAGTGTTTTTAAGTGCCTAACTTCAATAATGCTCATAATAATTCACTGTAAGTGAGAGTTATTCAGTATTTATAATAGAAAAAAACCCGTGAAAAAGCCTAATCACGGGTTTGGTTCATTGTCTTATTGGCACAGCAAAAATTCAAGTAGTGCCTTTTGCGCGTGAAGGCGATTTTCAGCTTCATCCCAGACGACGGAGTCAGGATCGTCCATGATATCTGCACTTACTTCTTCTCCTCGGTGAGCTGGTAAGCAGTGCATGAACAAGGCATCGTGATGGGCTTGTGCCATTAAAGCTCTATTTACTTGAAAGCCTTCAAAGTCTTTTAAACGCTTTTCTTGTTCATCTTCTTGACCCATTGAAGCAAAGACATCTGTCACAATTAAGTCGGCATCTTTTGCTGCGTCTATTGCACTGTGAACGACGGTGACGCGATCTTTGTTTTCTTCAACAAGTGATGGGGTCGGCTCATAGCCTTTAGGACAAGCAATGACTAGCGTGAAGTTTAATAATGCTGACGCATTTATGTATGAATTACACATATTGTTGCCATCGCCAACCCAAACCACTTTTTTTCCTTCGATGGAGCCGCGATGCTCTTGATAGGTTTGCATGTCGGCCAGTAATTGGCAGGGGTGATAATCATCAGTCAACGCATTGATGACTGGAACCGAAGAATATTGGGCAAAGGTTTCTACGATACTGTGTTCAAATGTTCGAATCATGACGGCATCGACCATGCTGGAAATAACACGAGCACTGTCTTCAATCGGTTCACCCCGGCCCAGTTGAGTGTCTCTTGAAGATAAAAAGAGTGCGTGCCCACCAAACTGCGCCATGCCAGATTCAAAGGAGACTCTCGTTCGGGTTGAGGATTTTTCAAAAATCATGCCTAACACACGATTTTTTAATGGTTCGTATAGTGTGCCTTCGCGATGGATTTTCTTAAGCTCTGTGGCTCGAGATAGCAACTGTTTTAACTCCTCAGAAGATAAATCTTTGAGAGTAAGAAAATGTCTTGGCGACACGTGAAACTCCTTAGTACTGATTTTTTAAAAGGGGGAATCGGCCAATTTAATATACTCAGGTAGGTGAGTAAAGGATAATTGACACAGAAAACAACAAAGGAAAGGTTGGGTATGGGGTTGTAAACAGACACATAGACCCAATAAACTGGAGCAAGTTATTTGATTCTTACAATGAATAGAGAGTATTTATTGTAAGCTAGCAGAATTTAGTGAGGGCACTATTATGAGTACAACAATCGACACCATCAAAGAGCAAATTGAGAATAACAATGTTCTGCTGTACATGAAGGGAAATCCTCGTGCGCCACAGTGTGGATTTTCTTCTCAGGCTGTTCAGGCGTTAATGTCGTGTGGTGAGCGTTTTGCATTTGTAAATATTTTGGAAAACCCTGATATCCGTGCGGAGTTGCCTAAATATGCGAATTGGCCGACTTTTCCGCAGTTATGGGTAAAAGGTGAGCTTGTAGGTGGATGTGACATTATCGTAGAAATGGCTTCCACAGGTGAGTTGCAGACCTTGATCAAAGAAGCGGTCGGCGACGAGAAAGAACAAGAGCAAGAGTAAGTGATCATCAGCCTACTGTTTAGGCGGGCTGATTTTATTGATGTTAAATGACGGTATATAAGGGGATTCTATACTATGTCTATTCTAGTTGGTAAAAAGGCACCTGACTTTACTGCACCAGCGGTATTAGCTGATGGCCAAATTGTGGATTCTTTCAATCTAGCCGAGGCTATCAAGGGAAAATACGCTATCGTGTTTTTCTATCCGTTAGATTTCACTTTCGTATGTCCATCTGAAATCATTGCTATGTCTCATCGTATGGAGAAATTCCGCGAGATGGGTGTAGAAGTGATCGGTGTGTCTATCGACTCTCACTTCACGCATAATGCTTGGCGTAATACGCCAGTAGAGGAAGGCGGAATTGGCCCTGTTGAGTACACACTTGCAGGGGATATGAACCATGCGATTGCTCAAGCCTATGGCATTGAGTCTGACGGTGGAGATTCTTACTATCCTGCTGGTGTGGCGATGCGTGCGTCTTTTGTTATTGACCAAAAAGGCATCGTACGTTCTCAGATCGTAAACGATGAACCTATTGGCCGTAATATGGATGAGTTGGTTCGTATTGTCGATGCATTGCAATTCTTTGAGGAGAATGGTCAGGTTTGCCCAGCTGGCTGGAATAAAGGTGACAAAGGTATGGTTAATACACCAGAAGGTGTGGCTTCTTACCTATCTGAAAGCAGCAAAAATCTCTAATTATAAAGCCATAAGTGGCTTCTAGATCGCTGTTTTAGACTTTTATATTGAATCGATTTGGTTGAATATAAGAAAGCAAATTACGCCTGCTCATTTCTGTGAGCAGGCGTTTTTGGTTTGAAACGTCGTTTATTGCTCATAAAGCTCTAGTGGCAGATTGTCTGGGTCAGCAAAAAAGGTGAAACGTTTGCCTGTTAGTTCGTCTATGCGGATGTTTTCGACTGGAATATTATGTGCTTGTAGATGTGTAATGCACTGCTCCAAATCTGTGACAGCAAAGGCCAAATGTCTTAATCCTTGAGCTTCTGGCTGCGAAGGACGTCTTGGTGGATAGGGAAAAGAAAAAAGTTCAATTTGTTCGTGTTCACTGATTTTTAAATCTAACTTATAAGATTGTCGTTCAGCTCGATAGGTTTCTTTGATGATAGGGAAGCCAAGTATTTGATTATAGAAGTGTTTTGAGACCATATAATTTGAGCAAATAATGGCAACATGGTGAATATGGGATATCTGAAACATGCTAATGCCTGTGTACTACAATGGATGCTGTATTGCTAAAATTGCTTAGCGTTTTTGTGAGAGTGTCTTGTTGCCTTGACTCTTGAGTTCTTCTGCTAATTCGATGACTTGTCGTCTAAACCAAATGTGGCTGGCATCGTGGTGCAGTAGGGGACTCCAAATCATCTTCAATTCAATTGGTGCAATGGGAAAAGGCGGTTCCATAATTGCTAGGTCTGGGTTGTTAAGTTGAATAAGAGCCACTTTTCTTGGTAAGGTGGCAATCAGATCCTGTTCAAGGGCAAGATGCATGGCTGTGTGGTAGCTGCGTGTGAAAACACGTATACTGCGCTTTCTGTTCTGTTTCTGGAGGGCTTCATCGACCCATCCCAGTTTTTGCACGTCGGTTGGGTCCATACCCACACCTATGCCAAATCCTGTTTTACTGACCCAAATATGCTGTGATTGAAGGTAGCTTTCCAAGTTAAAGTTTTCAATGACCGGATTATAGGCACTCATCATACAGACAAAGTCGTCCATCCAAATGCTTTTTTCGTGAAAGGATTGTGGCAACTCTTCAAAACGGTTGATTGCCATATCTATTTTTCCTGCTTCCACGTCATGGAATGTCACATCGCTTGGGGTCATAATGTCCAATGTAATGCCAGGGGCTTTTTCTCTAAGACGATTCAGCAAACGAGGAATGACGGTTGAGGCGGCATAGTCACTGGCCATAATTCGAAACACACGAGTACTGGTTGATTCGTTGAAATCGGCTTCAGGTTGTAACGCTTCTTCCAGTTCTAGCAGTACTTTGCGAACAATGGGCTGTAAGCGTAACGCTTTTTCAGTCGGTTTCATGCCTTCGCTGGTACGAACCAGTAATGGATCACCTAATAAATCTCTAAGACGCTTTAAGCCATTGCTCATGGCGGGTTGTGTAATGTTTAACTTACTGGCCGAGCGTGTTACGTTGCACTCTCTGAGTAATACATCGAGGTAAATGAGCAGATTTAAGTCTATTTTATTTATATTCATCGCTATGATAGTTATCGCTGTTTACATCTATTTAGTGAATCCATTGTATTAGCTTGTTCATAAAGTACAACAAATTAGACGAGATAGTATGAATAAATCTGCTGAGGAATTGTTGCTTAGGTCAATGGCTGGCATAATTGGAGCGCTTGAACGGAGTGCCGTCTCATAATTGTCTATCCTTTCCTTTAATTGTCTGTGTCTACCATGGGGTAAAAATGAAAGCATCCTGCTTATGTGGTTCTGTTGAGTTTACAATTAACTCCCCCTTTATTAGTGCTAATATTTGTCATTGTTCGCAATGCCGTAAAACCCATGGCGGAGTCGGAGCCGCTTATGGTTCGTGTTTAAAAGAAGATATTGACTGGGGAAACAGTAAGAAGCGAATTCGTCGTTATGAGTCATCCGAGCGCGGACGTCGAGGTTTTTGTAAAGACTGCGGCAGCCCTATTTATTACTACCATAAAGACTTTCCAAACCACATGGAAATTTCTTTAGGGGTGTTGGATGAAGAGCCGAATATTGCACCTGAATACCACTTATTCGTTAAGAGTAAGCCTCAATGGTATGGCATTCATGATGATTTACCGCAATACGATGAGCTAAAGTAGTATCACCATAGCTGTAGTTGTCTGATAATAAGCCCCATTTAAAAATGAGAAAGTTGGGGATGCTCATTTAGGTAAGAGGACTAAGTCGACACCATTTCGTAGCATTGATCCACAAAGCCCTGAGCGTTTTTGGTGAGGGTTGTATTCTTGGGAATAACAATCAATAAATTACGATTCAGCTCAAGAGGTGTATTATACAGGCGAATAAGGCCAGAGTTGAGTTCTTGAGAGATAGCCATGCGTGACAGGCAGCCTAATCCCATTTTATGAATGACTGCTTGCTTAACGGCTTCCATATGAGCGAGTGATAAGACAACATTAAGTTGAGTCGTTGATTTGCCTATGGCCTGCTCAAGAATATTGCGTGTACCTGATCCTACTTCTCGCATCACCCAGTCTGCTTCTTGAAGGTCTCCCCAAGATAAGTCTTCTGGTCGTTCCTCCTGTGATGAACCAAAAACAACCAGTTCATCCCGTCGCCAGATTTGTGTTGTTAACTCTGCATGCTGACAATACCCTTCGATAAAGCCGACTTCGGCCTTGCCTGTGAGTAATTGTTGAATCACATGTTGAGTATTGCCTATGTCTAAGTTGAAGCGAATGTTAGGGTACTTTTGTCTAAATGAGGCCATCTGCTCTGGCAACAGATAATTTCCAACACTGACACTTGAGGCGAGATGAAGTGAGCCGCTTAGCTCATCATCAGTGCCCATGCTTTCGATTTGTTCAATTTGACTTAGAACTGAACGCGCTTGAGGTAGAAGGAGTCTTGCTTGAGGAGTAATTTGCAACCTTTTGCCATGGCGGCGAAAAAGAGGACGTCCTAGTAGTGCCTCTAATTCTCGTAACGCTTGGCTAGCTGCCGGTTGGCTAATAGAGACCATTTCGGCTGCGGCTGTGACGGAGCCTGTGTGAACCACGGCCTCAAATATTTGTAATTGTCTAAGTGTTATTCTCATTGGTCTATTGTAACGGCAATGACTTTTGTTTGAGTAGTAGTTTTTGTCGTTACCGTCGTTTATTTTTATAGCAAAGTATACTGGCTATAAGTATATGGCGTCCTTTCAATGCTGTGTTCGTATGGTTAGAGTTCTGTGCGGTTGGTCAAGATTATGGGTTCAATAATCTCTGACATACTTCACCTTTTCTATGTTTGTTCAAGTTATCTATAGTGGTTATGGCGATATGATCTAGGGCTTCTTGAGTGAAAAAGCCTTGATGACCTGTCACAACAACATTTGGGAAAGTGAGCATTAACTGAAACACGCTATCCTGTATGATGTGTGTTGACATGTCTTCAAAAAATATTTTGTTTTCTTGTTCGTAAACGTCCATGCCTAAGTAGCCAATTTTTCCAGAGTATAAAGCATCGATGGCTTCTTGGGCGTTAACTAAAGCGCCACGGCTTGTGTTAATGAGCATCACGCCGTCTTTCATTTTACTGAGACTTTTCCTGTTGATTAAATGATGGGTTGAGGCGTTCAATGGGCAATGTAGGCTGATTATGTCGCTTTTTTTATAAAGTGTTTCCAAGTCGGTATAATGGCAACCTAAGTCAATTAGTGCTTCATTCGGAGATACGTCGTAACACAGCACATTGCACCCAAAGCCTTTCATAATGCGGCAAAACGCTTGCCCAATACGGCCTGTACCGATACAGCCTATTGTTTTGCTTTGTAAGTTAAAACCTAATAGTCCTTCTAACGCAAAATTGCCTGCTTTGACTCTTTGGTAGGCTATGTGGGTTTTACGAGTTAGAGTCATGATTAAAGCCAGTGCGTGTTCAGCAACGGAAGTCGGGCTATAGTCTGGTACATGATAAACCTTAATACTAGAGGCTTTTGCAGCAGATAAATCGACATTGTTGAATCCTGCGCAGCGCAATGCAATGGCGGTGATACCTTGTTTGGCTAAGTAGCGAATAACAGTGTTGTTTACATCATCATTGACGAAGCAACAAATGGCGTCAAAACCACTTGCCAGTGTCATCGTTTCTTGGCTAAGCCGGCTTTCAAAAAAACTAAATTCAAGTTCTTTTGAGGTCTGAGAAAAATGTTCAAGTGTGCGTTTGTCATAAGGTTTACAGGAAAAAATGGCAATTTTCATTATATCCGTCCAATTAAATCATCCGATTAAGTCAAAATGTTCAGTCTAGCGAAAGATGTATATGTATTTTATTGTCTAAGTCGGGAACTTTATCCGCTAAGCCTAGAGATAAAATATATTTTTTGCGAGTTTCGATTTGCTAGTCTGTTGATTTATCTCAAAATAATTATGAAGTCTCCTTATTTGAAAAAAATTGTTGAAAACATGATTGACCTAGTCGCTGTTACAGGTCTACAATCAAATTCGTTTAAAAGAGTTGGCAATATTTATGTCCAGAGTTGCGAATATTACGTCATGTATGTTCGATCCTGTTAAGTCATAAGTAATACCGAGTTTTTTTAGCACAACAGAGCTAGCATCATCGCTAGCGGATAAATTAACTTACCTACAGGATAAAAAGACATGTCTGACGTAGTAACTGGTACAGTAAAGTTCTTCAACGAAACTAAAGGTTTCGGTTTCATCACTCAGGATTCAGGTCCAGATGTATTTGTTCATTTCTCTGCAATCAATACTTCTGGCTTCAAAACTTTGGCTGAAGGCCAAAAAGTTGAATTCCAAGTAGCTCAAGGCAAAAAAGGCCCAGAAGCTCAAAACGTTACTCCTTTATAAGGAAGCGTTGCTGAGGTCTCTCAGCAAAAAAACTCAAAAAAGCGACCTTGTGTCGCTTTTTTTGTTTTTGTGCTTGATGAAATGAGTGTTGCTCATAAAGATAGCTTCGATGCATGTGTCAAATGATGGCATATTCATGTGTTATTGTATGGTCTCATTGAGTGTTAAAGAGGGTGAGTATGGCTAAATCATTACAGGAACAGCTACTAGGAGCTGGTCTGGTCGATAAAAAGAAAGTAAATAAGTTAAAAGCTGAGAAGTTGCAGCACAAGCAAAAAGTAAAAAAAGGCAAGGTGGTTGATCAAAGTGATGCCCAACGCCAAGCCGAGCTCAAAAGGCAGCGTGAGGAAAAGGCGGCGAAAGATAAAGCGCTAAACTTAGAGCGTCAGCGAGAACTTGAGCAAAAGGCTATTCAAGGGCAAATCCGCCAAATGATTATGCAAAATCGTATTAATAAACAGGATGGCGACATTGCCTATCACTTTACGGATCACAAAAAAGTGAAGAAACTCTACATCAGCCAAGGTATGCATGATGACCTAACGAAAGGTCGTTTGGCTATTGTTGCTCTTGATGGTGCTTATGAATTTATTCCCGAGCCAGTGGCGGTAAAGATCAGTGAGCGCGATGCTGAGTGCATTTTGGTTTGTAACAATCGGGTAGAGACTGTGGAGGACGAAGAGGATCCCTACGCAGACTTTCAGATTCCAGATGACCTCATGTGGTAAAGCTTAGAAGAAAGTGGCGGAGTGAAAAGTCCTGCTCCGTCGCATTTTTCGATTAAGTTTGTATGTTATTGATTTCTAAACCTTTCTTTATATTTTCTTTTTTAATCCTTCTTTTAGTGGCTCATCAATCAGCCTAATTTTCTCTCCAATCGATTCCTTCCTTTATTTTTTCTTTATTGGTAAAAACTATGATATTCAAATGCTTGATTTGTATTGCTTTTATCAAATACACGAAAAATGTGACTTTTTTGTGAATAAAAAATGTAAACAAAAAAATTAAAATAAGGATAAATTGTGTAAATCGGTAAATCATTGTTGCCTATTTTCTAGGAATGTTTAGATTGTTTGACTGTTGCTTGCACATATCAAGCGCTCATAATAATGAACGCAATAACATCATCTATAAGGGAAAATGAGAATGAAAAAATCACTTGTCGCTCTTGCAGTTTCTAGCGCTGCTTTTGCTTCTATCTCTGCTCACGCTGCAGAAGACACGACTGTAGGCTTCTTTGGTAACATCCAGTACACATATGTTACGACAGATCCTAAATATGCTGATCCTACAAAGCCTACTTCTGGCAACTCAACTAATGGTTTCAAAGATAATGGTTCGTCTTTTGGCTTTAAAGGCGAGTCTAAAGTTAGCGATGCGACCACTGCTTATTTCTATGTGAAATACAAAATACCAGCGACTCGTAACATGGATACAGACAACGGTCTTGATATCACCATGGATAAAGCTTTTGTTGGTGCGAAGGGTGATTTTGGTAACGTGAAAGTGGGTTCTTACGACAGTATCTATAACGACGCTATCCAAGATCCAATTGACCAATTAGAATGGATTGGTATGACGAACAACAAAACGTCTGCCAAAGGTAAGACAGTTGCTTACTTCTCGCCAACTATTTCTGGTTTCCAAGTTCAGGTATCTGCTGGTCTAGGTGAAGATGATGGTACCGGCGTAAAATCTATCAAATCTAACAGCAATACTACCTACACTGGTGTTGTTAAATACTCTAACGACCTTGTAACAGTTGCTGTGGGTTATGATAGCCTAACAAACCAAAATAAAGCTATCCTAGGCGCTACTAAAGCTCTTGGCGATACTATGGGTATAACAGCAACCGTTATGCCTATTGAGAATCTATCTGTGTCGGCTAAGTATGAAAAAACGACTGACGCAGATTCATCTGATGCGGGTCAAAAAGCTTTTGGTTTAGCAACTCGCTATGGCTACGGCATGGGTGATATGTACGCTTCTTATGAGAATGTTGACATGGGTAAAAACAATAAAAATAACATATATGGCCATGATACTTACAATGAATACGCATTTGGTGTGACTTATAGTATCAACTCTTCTATGTATGTTTACACTGAGCTAGGTACTGTTGGTGCTAATGAGGCTAAAACCACTGCGATGGGTGTGACTTACAACTTCTAATTAGCAAAGTTGTCTAGCCTAGAGAGCTTTCTTTAGGCTTTGATCTTGTTTACTCTAAGGCTTCTTTAGGGAGCCTTATGTTAAACAAGATGTGTAACAGAATTATTCTTATAGATGAATAATGAGTAGTATTATGCGTTGGGTCTTCTAAGGTCTAGCGCTTTTTTTTGGTTGGAGTTGTTTCTCTCTGATTAAGTGTTGTTTTTCTGATGTTATGCCTGATTTAAGAGAAATAACCAACCTTCTCTCCCCAATAGGATCTTGCACAGTCTGATGCTTGGTATTCATTTCTAACACTGTCTAGTGTGCTTTTCGCGATTCTTTCTCCGTTTAGATTAATAAATTGCTGTCTTGTGCAATTCGTTGTGTTAGGTCTATTATCCAGCCAATTAAGCAGGGCTTCTCGAAAGTTATAGCAAAGTCTGTCTCTTAATTCATTGTAAAAGCTGGTGTCATCTGGCAGAGCTTTTCTATCGGTCTTCTCTGTGATTCGCGCCATTAAATACTGTAATTCGCTTTCCGAGGGGAGAGCTTCTTCTAGCTTTGTGGGGTAATGGCTTTGCTCTGTTTCGAATAATGCTTTCACGCAACGTTTTGCGTTTTTTTTATCACCATAGTCTGCATTATAAACTATGTTGTTTTTAGCTTGATTCATCGTATTTAACTCTTTTTGCACTGGATTATTTTGTACAGCAAAGCTTGTGCCACTTTGTGTATTATCTTTAGTTTGCTAACTTATTGTCTTATCTTGGGTATTCTTTATCTAGGAGGGAGGCTTTATTGATAAGTAATGAAAATGGCATAGTATGGGCATAGACTTGCCGCTTTTTTCTTGATTGTTATTTGAACAAGACGGTAAACTGAACGTTTACTGACACTTGGTGATGCTGATGCTTAACATGGATTTTTCTAGATTAGTCTATGTCGATACAAACGCGACTGAGTGGTCAAATAGTCCTCTACCTGGGGTGGATAGAAAGCCTTTGGCGAGAGAAGAGGCAGAAAGAGGCCATGCGACGAGTCTTGTTCGCTATTCTGCAGGCTCTATTTTTCGTCCCCATCCTCACCCTTTAGGTGAGGAGATATTGGTTTTGGATGGCGTCTTTTCTGATGACTCAGGGGATTATCATAAAGGAAGTTATTTTCGTAATCCCCCGGGTTCGAGTCATGCACCCTACAGCAAGCAAGGTTGCTTACTGTTAGTCAAGCTCCATCAATTCGCCCCATTTGATCTCAATAGTGTGTCGATTGATGCTTCTGCAATTTGGGGAGTGGGGGAGTCTACTTATGTGCCACTGTGCATATACCGGAGCAATCCGGACACCCATTCCGATATAACTCGGACACCCATTCCGTTTTTATCCGGACACCTATTACGCTCTAAACCGGACACTTTTTGGCTTTCCCCGGAATCCCTGTCCGGATTAGCGTAAACCCTGTCCGGATTCACCGGAATCCCTTCGTTTTCTCTTTTAAATCAATCGCTCACTACACTTGGTTACACCTAATACGTTGCCAGGAAGTGATCATGACCAGAAAGAGAACCTCAATGACCAATATTAAAGAGATTTTGCGTCTCAAACATGAGTGCCATTTATCCACGCGGCAGATTGCTTCTTGTTTGAATGTCGGCCGCTCTACCGTGTCCGATGTCCTGACTCGTTTCAAACAAAGTGACTATTATTGGCCCCTTGCCAGTGACGTTTCCGATACCGATCTGTCTAAAGCGCTGTATCAAGAAAAACCGGCTAATCGCCTGAAAGTGATGCCGGACTTTGCGTACTTTTTTATCGAACTCAAGCGCAAAGGGGCGACGAAGCAATTGTTGTGGGAAGAATATGTTGCCGAGCACCAAGAGCGCACTTATGGCTACAGCCAGTTCTGCGAGTACTTCCGTCGTTGGCTCGCCACACAAAAACGCAGTATGCGTCAACTCCATACCGCAGGTGACAAGTTATTCATTGATTATTGCGGACCGACTATCCCGATCGTCAATCCGGAAACGGGCGACGTTCGCCACTCACAAGTGTTTGTCGCCACACTGGGAGCGTCTAACTACACCTACGTTGAAGCCAGCGAAAGTCAAAAGCTGGAGCATTGGCTACAGTGTCACGCCAATGCGTTTGAACACTTCGGTGGCGTTCCCGCTTTATTGGTGCCAGACAACTTAAAAGCTGCCGTGACAAAAACAGATCGTTATGAGCCGAAACTCAACGACAGTTATCGTCAGTTAGCGCATCACTATCAAACCGCCATTATGCCGGCTCGTCCCTATAAACCCAAAGACAAAGCCAAGGCCGAAAATGCGGTTCTGATTGTCGAACGCTGGATCATGATGCGCCTTCGTCATCGCACCTTCCATACCCTAAGAGAGCTGAATAATGCGGTTCGAGAGCTGATGAACGCTCTGAACCAACGGCCGATGCAAAAGATTGGCGTGAGTCGCCAAGCCCTTTTTGACACCCTCGATAAACCCGCGTTGAAACCGTTACCGATGCAGAAGTATGTCTACACAGAACATAAACGCGCCAAAGTGGGACCGGATTACCACATTGAGTACGCAAAGCATTATTACTCGGTACCGCATCAGCTTGTGGGTCAATATGTGACGCTGGAAGCGACGTCGCAGATCATACAAATCTTCCATCAAGGTCAGCCCGTCTCGTCTCACCCAATCAGCCGAAAAGACTATGGTCTGAGCACCCACATGGAACATATGCCGAGCCATCATCAACATCAAAAATGGTCACCAGAACGCTTAATCGGATGGAGCAAGCAGATTGGTGTCGCCACCGAAAACGTCATCAAACAACAGATCCTGTCCAAAGCCCATCCAGCCCAAGCCACTCGTCGCTGTCTTGGCATACTGAGTCTCGCGCGCAAACATGGGGATGTCCGCCTAGAGCAAGCCTGTCAGGATGCCTTACTGGTCAACAAACCTTCTCTGCGCTTTATCCGAAATCTGCTCGATCATCATCGGGAAGGCACACTGTCTCTTCCTTCTGACTCGACACCCGACACCCCGCACAGCAATGTTCGCGGGCCACACTGCTACCACTAGGAGAACAACATGAATCACCTGACTGAACAACTCAAAATGCTGCGACTGAGTCATGCCGTTACCGCGTTAGAACAACAACGAGAACAGTTAACCACCTATGGAGAACTGGACTTCGAGCAACGTCTCACACTGCTCCTTGACAGTGAGCTGCTAGGCAGAAATCATGGCAAAATCGAACGGCTCAAACGACAAGCAAAACTGCGCGTAGAAGCCAGCGCCAGCCAACTACTCTACAAAGAAGGGCGTGGACTAAAGCGCATCCAACTAGGAGAACTGTTGACAGGAGGTTACCTGCAAAAGCATCAAAATATCCTCATCACAGGCCCAACGGGCGCGGGCAAAACCTATGTTGCCTGCGCCCTTGCCTCACAGGCGTGCGAGCAACTTTATAGCGTTCGCTATCTGCGCCTGAGTCGACTGCTGGATGACCTCAGCCTTGGCCGCTTAGACGGCACCTATCAAAAACAACTTGCCGCCCTCGCCAAAAAGCAGCTGCTGATACTCGATGACTGGGGGATGGAAAAACTCAGTGCCGATCATGCAGGCCATTTATTAGAGCTTTTAGAAGATCGTTACCAAACCAGCAGCACGATCATGATCAGTCAACTGCCAGTGAAAGAGTGGTACAACATGATAGGCAATGCCACGGTTGCGGACGCTTTACTGGACCGTTTAATCCACAACAGTCACCGCATAGAACTAGGAGGAGAATCGATGAGAAAACTGGCGCAATCCGGACACATGGAGTAAAACTAGAGACTGAGAAAATGAAGAGAAAAAGGTGTCCGGATTAAAACGGTACCGGTGTCCGGAATCAGCGGAATATGCACCACTGTATGAATATGGTACGGAGCGTGTTTATCTCGTTCGAGAAGATCATCTTTCAACCCACTTGAAATCGCTTGTTCCTGCTGCATCTGCTGAACTGTTTGTTTTAGAGGGGCAGGCCGAATATGATGGCTTGTCTTTGAGGCCTGGTGTGTGGCTAAGGTTAGCTGATTTTGATTTGAGTAAATGGATTGTTCAAACATCCTGTTTTTTTTGGCTTAAAACAGGGCATTTTTAATGGCTGCTTTGCAGAAAATTATTCTTTGAGTAAGAGTATCAAATGAACTATATAATAGAAAAATCACCGAGAGTGTCTTTAGCGATTAAAGGGCGTAATCAGCATTTTCCAGTTGCCCGTATTTATTGTGTTGGACGAAATTATGCGGAACATTCGAGAGAGATGGGAGATGATCCAGATCGTGATCCGCCATTTTTCTTTTGTAAAGATGCCTCCTGTGTGGTCCCGGTTTTCTTTGATGAGGTAAATACCATTACTTATCCCTCGATGACCTCTCAATTTGAATATGAGGTAGAGCTGGTGGTGGCTTTGGGAAAAGGGGGCTCAAATCTGACGATGGAGCAAGCAAACGATGCTGTTTTGGGGTATGCGATAGGGTTGGATATGACGAGGCGAGACTTGCAATCTCAAGCGAAAAAGAAAGGTCGACCTTGGGAGATTGGTAAATCCTTTTCTCAGTCTGCGCCCATTAGTCCCATTTTTCTCAAGCAAGACCTACCTGATGATGCCGTTTCTCGAAGTCAGATTGCTCTAAAAGTAAATGGGGAAGTAAAGCAGTCAAGCTATATCGCGAATCTTACCTGGTCTATCGAAGAGGTTGTGTGTAAGTTGTCAGAAGCATTTGAATTGCGTCCGGGAGACTTAATTATGACTGGCACTCCTGAAAATGTAGGCCCGGTTGTTACTGGGGATGTGATGGAAGCAAGTATAGAAGGATTAGGAAAGATTTCTGTACAGGTGGTGAGTCCTTCTTGATTGCAAGGGTATTGGATAAGTCGCTATAAAAAGCCTTTCCTGGTTGTATGGGTTTAATTGTCTAAAATATTGTTTTAGGTGACATTTACTTGATGATTTTAATGGTTATCTATTAAAATCATCGAAATGCTTTTTTAGACTAAGTGCTTTAATATGCCCTTTTTGTTCTAGTAGATGAATGACCGTTTCAGCGGTGCATAGCCCTGTTCGCTTTTGGTTGCGTCTTTTGGTGTATTCTGAGGCTTTTCCCTGTATTTCATAATGGGGAAAAAATTTCAGGTAAGGAGATTGATTATACATCTTCCGTGCCTGCTGCCAGGTTCCATCTAATATAATAATATTTTCAATGTCTTGCATGATAGTCGCCTGTTGGCAGCTATCTTCTTGCGGATAAAGCAGTATGGTACGGCTTATATCAAGCTGTAAGATGTCTTTATTTGGTAAAACGCGTGACCATTCAATGATATTACATTCATCCGTTAATATTTCTTTCACTAGTTTGCCTGTCCCTGTTTTCTTTTTCTTCTCTTCGCTATGGGTTAATAGCCAAATTTTCACTGTAGGTGGTCCTTTTTGAGTCTTGATGGTATCGGTAATTTGTCCGTCAAGTCAGTTATATTATAAAATTATAAAACATATTATTCTCATTTTTTTGAATTTAATGTTTACGTTTTTTAACAAACTATTCAAGCATATATCTTCCATTTTGTCTTGAACCCCTTATTATCAAACGACTGATATGTGATATATGCCATTGTTTAATGGGTTCAGTAGCTAAAAATTGTTAAAACCGTTTTAGGTTTTGATTATAAAAGTAAATTGCTTTTTAGAGCAGCAGAAGTGAGATATGGGGTTGTTATGTCAGGTCAATTAGTTTCCGGTATTGTTAAATGGTTTAACGATGAAAAAGGCTTTGGTTTCATCGAACGTGAGGGTGGTCCAGACGTTTTCGTTCATTTCCGTGCTATTAACGGCACTGGCCGTCGTACATTGCTGGAAGGTCAAAAAGTGTCTTTTGAAGTAACACAAGGTCAAAAAGGCCCTCAGGCAGAAAACGTTTCTGTTATCTAAGTCTGAATCCTGTTCCTGAAAAACCATGCTAAACCGCGTGGTTTTTTTATGTCCGTGTTTTGTGTATTGTCATGCTTGTGGAAGTACTTTTCTCTTCATTATTGAAATAATGAGTGTCTGCTCTGTTCATTCTCGTTGCTTTTTGTTTTGCTTGTTTTCATGAGGTATTTGGCTTGACTGCGTATTTCGGTGATTGCGAACGCTCATTTCGGTTTATTCCGAACACCTGAACCTACTTTTTTTCTCTTTCCTTATTTTTACTCTAACTGTTCGGATTACGCCAGTTTTCTCATTGACTCACCTCCTAATTCTATTCGATGACTATTGTGTACCAATCGATCCATTAGGGCGTCTGCTACAGTGGCGTTGTCGATCATGCTGTACCACTCTTTTACAGGAAGTTGACTGATGACGATGGTGCTGCTGTTTTGGTAACGATCCTCAAGCACTTCCAGCAGATGACCTGAGTGCTCTTGAGTCAGTTTTTCCATCCCCCAGTCGTCGAGGATCAGTAAGGTTTTTTTAGCCAGAGACTGAAGCTGTTTTTGATAGCTGCCATCGAGACGACCTGCACTTAGGTCATCAAGCAAGCGAGTTAATCGATAGTACCTAACGGTGTGTTGTTGATCGCAGGCACTGGTTGCCAGTGCACAGCCTAGATAGGTTTTGCCTGCGCCCGTTGGGCCTGTTATCAAGATGTTCTGATGTTTGTGTAGGTAGCTGCCAGTGAGTAATTCGCTCATTTGTTTTCGGTTAAGGTTTCGCCTTTCTTTATAGATAAGTTGACTCGGTTGTGCGTCCATTCTTAGCTTGGCTTGTCGTTTTAAGCGTTGGATTTTGGTCTGGTTACGATTCAATATCTCACTTTCTAGAAGCAGACTTAACCGTTCCTCGAAGTTCAGTTCTGCGTAGGTGGTCAGTTGCTCTTGTTGCTGCTCTAGTGCTTTCGCTGCATGGCTCAAGCGGAGGGTTTTTAGTTTCTCGTCGAGTGCGTTCATTTATCTTCTCCTAGTGATAACAGTTCGGGCCACGGACATTGCTATGAACAAGGTTAGGTGTGCTCGTTTTGCCTTTATCCAGTTGTCCTTCGCGGTTGTTTTTAAGCAAGTTACTGATGAAGGTGTAGTTAGGTTTTGTTAGCATCAAGGCATCGTTACAGGCTTGCTCTAAACGCGACTCTCCATGCACTTTACTCAGATTGAGCAACCCCAGACTGGAACGATAGGATTGCTCTGGATGAGGCTTGGAGTGGAGCATTTTGTTAATGACTTCTCGGGTCGCTGGTCCTATGTTCGCTCCCCAGTTGAGCAAGCGCCCAGGTGACCACTTTTGATATTGATGATGACTTGGCATGTGCTCGGGTTGTGTGCTGTTTCCGCGCTCCCTTTGACTGCGTGGGTGCTGAGCCACCAAGTTACCTTGGTGGTAGATCTGCACTAGACGATTAGAGGCTTCCAGTTCAACATGATGGCCGACCAGTTGATGGGGAACGGAGTAATAATGGCGGCGATATTCGATGTGATAGTCCGGCCCAACTTTGGCGCGTTTGGTTTCGGTATACAGATAACGCTGTTTGGGCAATGGTTTTAACGCTGGCTTATCGAGTTTGTTGAACAATGCTTGGCGACTCGCACCGTACTGTTTCATCTCTCGCTGATTTAGCTCATTCATAAGTTCGCGGATGGCTAGGTTCAGTTCTTTGAAGGTATGGAAGGTTTGGTGACGCAATCGCATCATGATCCAACGTTCCACTAGGAGCACGGCATTTTCAGCCTTGGCTTTGTCTTTTGGTTTGTAAGGGCGAGCTGGCATCACCGCGGTTTGATAATGATTCGCCAGTTTTTGATAGCTGTCATTAAGCCTTGGCTCATAGCGGTTCGCTTTGGTGACCGCGCTGCGCAGATTATCGGGGACTAAAAGTTGGGGAACACCGCCGAAGTGTTCGAACGCATTGGCATGGGCTTCTAGCCAATAGGATTTACCTTGGCTTGGGAAGGCTTCAACATAAGTGTAATTGGACGCACCTAAGGTCGCCACGAACACTTCCGCTTCTCGCACTTCGCCTGTGTCAGGGTTGACCACCTGAAGCCTAGGTCCACAATAGTCAATAAACAGCTTATCCCCCGCCACATGAAGCTGACGCATGCTGCGCTTTTGGGTTTTGAACCAGCGAATGAAGTACTCGCAGAACTGAGTGTAAGCGTAAGCTTGCTCTTGATATTGTTCATGATATTCCTGCCAGAGCAGCATCTTCGTCATGCCTTTACGCCTGAGTTCGACAGCGTACTGAACGAAGTCCGGCATGACTTTATGACGACTGGCTTTCTTTGAGTGATAAAGCGCTTGATTGAGATCGGTATCGCTACAGTCTTCTGGGAGGGGCCAACCTATCTGACTTTGCTTAAAGCGCGCGATAAGTTCTGAGACAGTTGCAAGGCTGACATTGAGGCAACTAGCGATATGACGATAGGACAGACCGCAGTCGTATTTGAGTCGTAATATCTCTTTGATTTTTTTCATTGGAGTTCTCTTTTTAGCCATGGTCGCTTCCTTACCTTCTGATTTGAGAGATAAAGAATAGCGAGTGATTGATTTAAAAGAGAAAAAATTAGGATTTCGGACATTCCGAACGGGCTTTTCGCTATTCCGAACGCTGATTTCGGAGTTCGCCTAAAAGTGTTCGGATAATCGCGGAATGTGCGTTCGGATTAAACCGAAATAGGTGTTCGGTTCATTCCGAAATGGCTGTTCGGAATGCTCCGAAATATGCACTTGACTGCTGTTTTATATTCCTTTCGACGTTGTCCCTATGCTATTCGCGCTCGTTACGTGTTGGCGTTAGTCGGTGTGAAGGTGGTGTTACGAGAGGTTGTTCTCAAATCAAAACCTGAGGCTTTACTTCGCTTAGGCGGTCGTTCTAGTGTACCGCAATTAATTGATCGCAATGGTCAGCGTTATCTTGAAAGTTTGGATATCATTTTTTGGGCATTAAAGCATTGCTCAAATGATAAGCTAAAGGAGACACTTTGGCGCCGTCAGACGGTGGGGCAGAACAAGATTATGGCATGGATTCATTATAATGATCGTTTTTTTAAACATTGGTTGGATCGATATAAATACGCCGATCGATACCCAGAGCAGACGGAGATGTATTATCGACAACAAGGTGAGCGATTCTTGCAGCGCTTAGAAAGGCGTCTAGTTCAATCTCGGTATTTATTGGCAGATGATATGTCATTGGCCGATATTTGCCTGTTTCCTTTTGTGCGCCAATTTGCTGCTGTGAATCAACAGTGGTTTGAGTCATCGCGTTACTCTAATGTAAGGTCTTGGCTTTCCAGCTTTGTTGGGGGTGTCTTATTTCAGAATGTCATGACAAAATGGCCAGCTTGGAAAGAAGGTCAAGAGACCGTTTATTTCCCACCAGAGAAAATAGGGAGCTAGAGTGACAGCTTGTTAAGGATAAAAAGGTAGGATAAAAAAGAGCGCATGGCTCTTTTTTTATCGCTTGTTGATCTTAGTTTTTGCTGATTAAGCCAAAACTGATCCAATACCAGAATCCTGGGTCGGCATCGCTTGGTAATGGTATTGGAATGAAGTGACCATTTTTGTCAACATAGGAGGAATGAGGGTAGCTCTTTTTCAGAACCTCTAGGTTGGTGTTGGCTAAGAGAGGTAGATGTAGATCATTGTAAGATTGAATTGTGATGGCTAGTGCATCTTCTACAGACATTGAGCTTGGGTAATGGTCAATAACCACTTGTCCACGACGTAGAGCCGATAAAGGGGCTTGGCGTTTAAGATAATAGCGAGCAACATCGATTTCATGGCGTGCAATAGTGTTGCGTAAAAAGATCATGCGAGCTTTTGCATCAGGAGCGTATTTGCTTTTCGGGTAGCGAGCAAGAAAATCGGCAAACTCTTGAAAAGCTTTTTGTAAATCACTGATATCGCGCTTACTTGGATCGCTATCTAGATAGCGTTCTAACAGAGTTTGAGAGCCTGTGAAGGTTGATAAAGCACGCATGTAGTAGGCATAGTCAAGGGTTTCATAGTCTGGATGATCTTTAATGAAACGCTCGGCAGTGGCATGAGCAGATACATAATCCCCTGCGTTATATTGCGCATAAATAAGATCAAGCTCTGCCCGAGTGCTGTATTCACCAAAGGGGTAGCGGTTATCGAGATCTTGTAAGTATTTTATGGCTGTGGATGGTAGATCGTCGGCCAGTGCTTTTTGAGCTTTTTCATAATAAACATGCTCTGGAAGGTCTGGTGTTTGAACCTGAGTGCTAGAACAGGCGGCGATCAGCAAAGAAAAACTTGCGATTCCTGCGAATCGAAGCAACGAGTGATGAAATCCCATGTATAATCAAAACCTTGATATTGTGGTAAATTAGCCTCAATCGGCATGTTGTTGCGTTTTATAGCGAAAACAGTAATAGGCAAGATGCTAACGTTTTTTTCACTTTCAGTCACTATGATTAAACCATAAGGCTGAAAACAACCGATAAAAGTACATTGTATGGCAGAGCGCATAGTAAGAGAAGCCCAGGTCCCGTTTGAGTTGGGAGGGAATCGATTTGATCAGATAGCAGCGGAGCTGTTTAGTGACTATTCTCGATCTAGAATCAAAATCTGGATTAATGATGGGATGCTATTGGTGGATGGCAAAGTCACCAAACCAAAAGAAAAGTTGTTTGGTGGTGAGCGAATGGTTTTGGATGTGGAGCTGGAAGATCAGGCTGAACATGAAGCACAAGCGATGCCATTAGATATCGTTTATGAAGATGATGACATTATTGTTATTAATAAACCAGCAGGGTTGGTTGTGCATCCAGCCGTTGGTAATCGCGACGGGACTTTGATGAATGCTATTTTGCATCATGCTCCTGAAACGGCTCATGTTCCTCGTGCAGGTATTGTTCATCGTCTGGATAAAGAAACAACAGGTTTGATGGTGGTTGCTAAAACGTTGGCAGCGCAAACAGATCTGGTGGCACAACTGCAGGAACGCAGTATGGGGCGGGAATACGAAGCCATTACCATTGGTGAAATGACTGGCGGTGGTGTTGTCGATGAGCCCATTGGGCGCCATCCACATAATCGACAAAAGCAAGCGGTTGAGCCGGTTAACGGTAAAGACGCGGTGACTCATTATCGTCTGGTGCAGCGTTTTAAAAATCACACACACATTCGTTTGAAGTTGGAAACGGGCAGAACCCACCAAATTCGTGTGCACATGGCATTCATACAATATCCATTAGTGGGGGATCCACAATATGGTGGTCGTTTGAAAATGCCTAAAGCTTGCTCGCCTGAGTTGCAAGAGGCCTTGCGTGGTTTCCGTCGACAAGCGTTGCACGCTAAAAGACTAGAATTGTCCCACCCGGTAACAGGGGAGTGGATGGCTTGGGAAGTTGATCTTCCCGATGATATGCAGCACTTGCTGGATGCGCTGAAAAAAGACATGGTCGAGTCGGGTAGTGAAGACTCGGATTATTTTTAAGAAGGCAAAATGGACAAAGCAGCTTCGGCTGCTTTTTTCTTGTCTTGAAAGGATGCTTTAATAAGAGTAAAGCGGCTGAAGGTCAATGTGTTGGAGGTATTGTGTGAGTAATGTAGACCGTGCGTTACGGGTATCAAATGGGTTGTTTCTTTCGCCGACATGGCCTGCCCCGAAACAAATCAAAGCCTTTGTTTCGACACGTATTGGCGGTGTCAGTGAGTCACCTTTTGATGCGCTAAATTTAGGGGCACATGTGGGAGATAATATTGAGCATGTCAATGAGAATCGTCGCTTATTTGCTCTGGCAACGAGTATGCCCGATTCGGTGCAATGGCTAAATCAAGTCCATGGCGTGACAGTGGCACATCTACCGTTTGATAGTGATATTGAAAGTGCGGATGCTGCATTTACTCAGCAAAAGAACCAAGTATGTACCATATTAACGGCAGATTGTTTGCCCGTTTTCTTTTGTGATGAGACGGGGCAGAAAGTGGCGGTGGCTCATGCAGGTTGGCGGAGTTTGTGCGCTGGCGTGTTAGAAGAGACTTTGGCGTGTTTTGATGCTCCTGAAAAAGTCATGGTGTGGTTAGGGCCTGGGATAGGAGCTAATGCTTTTGAAGTGGGAGGAGAGGTTCGGGAGGCTTTTGTCGCTGTGCAATCGCAAGCTGAGCTGGCGTTTAAGGCCAAAGAAAACGGCAAATGGCTGGGAGATTTGTATCTGATTGCCAAACAGCGTCTTGCGGCTAAAGGTGTTGTGCAAATCTACGGAGGGGATCATTGTACCTTTAGTGAGTCGTCACTTTTTTATTCTTATCGGCGTGATGGTCAAACGGGACGCATGGCATCCGTTATTTGGTTTGAAACTTAAGGCGGTGGATTTTATTGATGGGTGTCAAAAAAATGACACTCCCTCATTGAAAAGCGAATAAGCGTACCTATTAAGGTTGTAACTATCGTATTTTTTCTATTTACAATGAGGACGTTCCTATGCGAATTGACCGTTTAACAAGCAAGCTACAACTGGCTCTTTCTGATTCGCAGTCCATCGCGCTTGGCCAAGACCATTCCTATATCGAATCTATTCACTTGATGATAGCGTTGTTGGATCAACAGGGCGGCAGTACTCGTCCTATTCTCCAGCAAGCTGGTGTTCAAGTCGCCAAATTTCGTGAGAGTCTAAACGAGTTACTGACTCGTCTGCCTACCGTCAATGATCATGATGGTAATGTGCAAATGTCACCAGAATTGGGTCGCCTTCTCAATCTTGCGGATAAAGAAGCGCAAAAGCGCAAAGACCAGTATATATCGTCGGAATTAGTTTTGATGGCTATGTTTGATGGTAAAGACGATCTTGCTAAAGCATTGAAAGCAACGGGGGTAACCAAAGCGGATATTGCTTCTGTAATTGATCATGTTCGTGGCGGGGATTCTGTGAATGACCCCAATGCAGAGGAGAATCGCCAAGCGCTGGATAAGTATACCGTGGATTTAACGGCCCGTGCGGCGGAAGGTAAATTGGATCCTGTGATTGGGCGGGACGATGAAATTCGTCGTACCATTCAGGTTTTACAGCGTCGCCGTAAAAATAACCCTGTATTAATTGGTGAGCCTGGGGTGGGTAAGACCGCTATTGTCGAGGGGTTGGCCCAGCGAATTATCAATGCTGAGGTGCCAGAGGGCTTAAAAAATAAGCGTGTATTGGCACTTGATATGGGCGCTTTGATTGCTGGTGCCAAATACCGTGGTGAGTTTGAAGAGCGTCTAAAAGCGGTATTGAGTGAGCTGTCGAAACAAGAGGGCCAAGTTATCCTCTTTATTGATGAAATTCATACCATGGTGGGTGCGGGTAAATCCGAAGGCTCTATGGATGCGGGCAATATGTTAAAGCCTGCTCTAGCACGCGGTGAACTTCACTGTGTGGGGGCGACCACATTGGATGAATACCGTCAGTATATTGAAAAAGACGCGGCACTGGAGCGTCGTTTCCAAAAGGTTTTAGTGGAAGAGCCAAGTGTATTGGATTCCATTGCTATCTTGCGTGGTTTAAAAGAACGCTACGAGGTGCACCACGGTGTGGACATTACTGATGCTGCGATCATTGCGGCGGCTAAGTTGTCTCAGCGTTACATCACTGATCGTCAGTTACCTGATAAGGCGATTGATTTGATTGATGAAGCGGCAAGTCGTATTCGTATGGAAATGGATTCTAAGCCAGAAAACATGGATCGCTTAGAGCGTCGCTTGATTCAATTGAAGATTGAGCAAGAAGCCTTGAAAAAAGAAAAAGATAAGGCCTCAAAACAGCGTCTAGAAGAGCTTGAGTCTGAAATTGATGTACTGCAAAAACAATATTCAGACTTAGAAGAAATCTGGAATGCTGAGAAAGCGGCGGTTCAAGGAGCGCAGAAACTCAAAGAAGACTTGGAAGCTGTTAAGCAAGAGATGGAGGAGGCGCGTCGCAATGGTAACTTGGCGAAAATGTCTGAGTTGCAATATGGCGTGATTCCTATGCTGGAAGCAGAAATCGACAAAGCCAGTAAGGCAGAAGAGCAACAGTCGGAAACTAAATTGCTTAGAAATCGAGTCACCGAAGAAGAGATTGCGACAGTGGTCTCTCGTTGGACAGGTATTCCAGTCGATAAAATGCTGGAGGGGGAGCGTGATAAGTTGCTGCGTATGGAAGATGCATTGCATGAATCGGTTATCGGTCAAGACGAGGCGGTTCATGCTGTGTCTAATGCGGTAAGGCGCTCTCGGTCAGGTTTGGCAGACCCTAACCGCCCCAATGGCTCCTTTCTCTTCCTAGGGCCTACTGGTGTCGGTAAAACCGAGCTTTGTAAGTCATTGGCTAAGTTCTTGTTTGATACGGAACAAGCCATGGTGCGCATTGATATGTCAGAGTTTATGGAGAAGCACTCCGTCGCTCGATTAATTGGTGCGCCTCCAGGTTATGTTGGGTATGAAGAAGGTGGCTATTTAACGGAAGCGGTTCGTCGTCGTCCTTATTCTGTGTTGTTGTTGGATGAAATAGAGAAGGCGCATCCAGATGTCTTTAATATCTTATTGCAAGTGTTGGATGATGGTCGTTTGACAGACGGACAAGGCAGAACGGTCGATTTTAGAAATACCGTTGTTGTTATGACTTCGAATCTAGGGTCGGATGTCATTCAGGAGTATCGTTCAGATGATCAGTATGAAGAGATTAAATCTAAGGTTATGGAAGTGGTGGGAATGCATTTCCGTCCGGAGTTTATTAACCGTATCGATGAAACAGTAGTTTTCCATCAGTTAATGCAATCGCAAATTAAAGGTATTGCCAAAATTCAGTTGCTGCATCTCAACGAGCGATTGGCTGAAATGGGCATGACGCTCACGCTTTCAGAGGCGGCTTCAGACCGTTTGGCGGAAGTGGGTTACGATCCTATTTATGGAGCAAGACCGTTAAAGCGGGCGATTCAACAGTGGATCGAAAACCCGCTAGCTAATGAGTTATTGTCTGGACATTTTGTCACGGGCGATAATATTGTTGCTGATGTTGAGAATGAGAAGATCGTATTTGCAAAAGGTCAGCTCTTGCAATAGAAATTGCTAGACTTGGGTATAAAAAAAGCCCTGTTATCTTTTGGTAACAGGGCTTTTTTTGCTTTTTGATGGATCTTTAGAAGTGAACAAAGGCACCAATGAAGGCACCTTTGAAATCCGCTTTCACATCACGATTATCGATGTCGTTCAAATCCATAGAGATAGCACGGTATCCGCCTTCTAGACCAACAAAGAAAGGTGTTTCATATTTCACTTTTAATGTGGTGTCGGTAATGCTTGTGCCGCCATAACCACCTGCTTTTACTTCCCCGCCAAAAGACAAGCTGGTACCTGGGAGTGTCACAAAAGCTGAAACATAGCCTAATGGTTGAGTATCGGATAAGTCATGTTTACTACCGCTAATAGTGGCAGAACCATCAATTTTTCGTAATGAGACACCAGCATCAAAGTCTAACCAGAATAGACCGTCTAAGAAGCGATAATAAAGGGTGTAGTCCGTATTGGATAAATCCAGCTTAGCAGGGGCTGAGCCCATACTGCCATCTGCTTTTAAAGAGACGTGTTGTAAGCGAATGTTTGGGATCAATGGAATGGGATGATCCAAGGCGATACCAAAATAAGCACCTGTCTTGCCGTCAAGATCCATTGGGCTGCTTACATTACCGTGTGTGGCGTATTTAGCATTGCTAACATCTGGTGAGAATGCACCAGCTTCGGCAGTAACGCCAAGAAAGTCAGCGTTGGCGGCGCCAGCAAATAAAAGAGTAGATAGAAGAAGCGCTTTTTTCATAATTGTGCATCCATAGATCATAAAAGACAGTTTGACGTCATTATAGATCTTTAGAATACAAAATCCAGTCGAATGAGGAGCAAATTAGATATGAGGTAAAAATTACAGACGTATTATGCGATTTTTAGGAGAGTTAACAAGAGTTGATATTGGCTGGGGTAGCTGGATTCGAACCAACGCATGACGGGATCAAAACCCGTTGCCTTACCGCTTGGCTATACCCCATCAATTTTTATTGGTGGCTATGACTAGATTCGAACTAGTGACCCCATCATTATGAGTGATGTGCTCTAACCAACTGAGCTACATAGCCTTAAAGAGAGTGGCTGGGGTAGCTGGATTCGAACCAACGCATGACGGGATCAAAACCCGTTGCCTTACCGCTTGGCTATACCCCAATTGCCTAATTGTTGGTGGCTATGACTAGATTCGAACTAGTGACCCCATCATTATGAGTGATGTGCTCTAACCAACTGAGCTACATAGCCGTTCGTCTGTTGGCTGGGGTAGCTGGATTCGAACCAACGCATGACGGGATCAAAACCCGTTGCCTTACCGCTTGGCTATACCCCAACAGACTGACACAGAAACAAATTTTCTAAAAAGATACTCTGTCTCTGTGGCGCGATATTATTCATATAACCCGTTAATGGGTCAAGTCTTTTGTTGAAAACTTTTAAAAAAATCAAACATTAAAGCGGAAGTGCATGACATCACCGTCTTTGACGATGTATTCCTTTCCTTCTAGGCGCCACTTACCCGCTTCCTTAGCGCCGTTTTCACCCTTATATTGAATGAAATCGTTGTAGCCAACCACTTCAGCACGGATAAAACCTTTCTCAAAGTCTGTGTGGATCACACCAGCGGCTTGTGGAGCGGTTGCGCCTTGCTTTATAGTCCAAGCTCGTACTTCTTTTACACCTGCTGTAAAGTAGGTCTGAAGGCCTAGAAGCTCATAACCTGCGCGGATCACTCGATCCAGTCCTGGCTCTTCCATTCCCATTTCGTCTAGAAATTCTTGCATCTCTTCGGCATCGAGTTCGGAGATCTCCGCTTCAAGCTGGTTGCAGATAGGGACGACCATGGCGCCTTCTGCTTCAGCGATTTCACGCACTTGATCTAGATAAGGATTATTCTCAAATCCGTCCTCAGCGACGTTGGCAATGTACATAGTGGGTTTCGTTGTCAAAAGATGAAGCAATTTTACCTCTTTCTTTTGATCATCGGTCAGTTGCATAGAGCGTACAGGTTGACCATTCTCTAAGTGCTCTTTAATACTTTCTAGGAAAGCTTTGTGAGCAATCGCTTCTTTGTTGCCGCTTTTGGCATTTTTCGCAGTACGTAAAAGTTGCTTGTCGATGGATTCGATGTCAGCAAAAATTAACTCAAGATTGATGACTTCAATGTCTAGCTTTGGATTCACATGGTTAGAAACGTGGATAACGTTCTCGTCTTCAAAGCAACGGACAACATGGGCAATGGCATCGGTTTCACGAATGTTGGCGAGGAATTTATTGCCCAAGCCTTCACCTTTAGAGGCGCCTTCCACTAGACCCGCGATGTCTACGAATTCCATGGTGGTGGCCAGTACGCGTTCTGGCTTTACAATTTCTGCTAAAGCATCTAGTCGTGGGTCTGGCATTGCGACCACACCTGCGTTTGGCTCGATGGTGCAAAATGGAAAGTTTTCTGCGCCAATCCCCGCTTTGGTTAGCGCGTTAAAAAGAGTCGATTTACCAACGTTGGGTAACCCAACGATGCCGCAATTAAAACCCATAGTGAGATTCCTGAATAATTAAGTGATTATGCTTTAAAACTGTGCAGCTGATTCATTACAGCATTTAGGTTGCCACCGACAATATCATCAATATAACGCAAAGATTCATCAATCGTTTGCTCTATTTTGCGGTATTCATCTGGGGAGGCTTTTTTAAGAACGTAATTCGCAACTTGACTGGCGTGACCTGGGTGGCCGATACCAATTCGCAGGCGACCAAATTCTCGATTGTTAGCCAGCCTTGCAATGATGTCTTTTAAGCCATTATGACCACCATGACCACCGCCTTTTTTGAGTTTGGCTGTACCGGGTGGAATGTCGAGTTCGTCGTGAATGACGAGTATTTCTTCTGGAGGAATTTTATAGAACTGGCAAACTGCTTGAACCGCTTTGCCGCTTAAATTCATATAGGTGGTGGGAATCAGTAGATAACATTCTTCACCAGCTATAGAAACTTTGCCAAATTGACCAAAAAACTTCTTTTCAGTACGCAAAGAGCATTGGCTCTGACGAGCCAATGCTTCAATCCATTGAGCGCCTGCATTATGACGAGTATTCTCGTATTCGCTACCTGGGTTACCCAGACCAACTAATAATTTGAAACCTGTCACAATGCCGCCTTCAATATCTTAACGTTTTGATTTGTCGATACGACCGATTGGTTGGTTGTGGTCTTCGCCTTTAAGCAAAGCAACCAATTCAACGCCTTCAGGAAGGATTGCATCAGATAGGTGGAAAATTTGACCTAGCTGACCATCGATAGTGTCAACAATCAATTCTGCTGGAAGGTTGGTTGGTAGGCAGCGAACTTCAGCTAATTTTGCTTCAACAGTCAAGCGACCACCTTGGCTCTTAACACCTTCGCTTTTGGCAGCGTTGATGAATTTAAGAGGAACACGAGTCGTGATGACTTTGTCTTCAGAAACGCGAAGAAGGTCGATGTGCATAACGTCACCTGATGAAGGGTGGCGTTGAAGTGCTTTAACGATCACTTTTTCAGTCGTACCTTCAACAACAATTTCAACAACGCTAGTCAAAAAGCCTGGTGTGCCCACAGCTTTAAATACTTCGTTGTCTTTCATTGCAACAGATTTTGGCTCGACGCCAGCGCCATAGATAACAGCAGGCACTAGGCCTTCGTTACGAAGGCGGCGGCTCGCACCTTTACCTTCATTAGTACGTGCAACGGCATTAAGAGATAATGTCATGATAATTTCCTAGTTAATAATAAATGGTGCCCAGAACTGCGACCCGTTCCGAGCGTTAGTGTTTGGTTTAGGCCCCAAACATAGCACTGATAGACTCTTCGTTGCAGACGCGACGAACAGCTTCCGCCAAAATGTCGGACATCGACAATTGGCGTATTTGAGGGCAATTCTGCGCCTCTTGTGTCAATGGGATGGTATCAGTCACGACCAACTCATCGAGCACGGAACTTTTAATGTTTTCAATGGCTTTGCCTGAAAGAACAGGGTGTGTACAGTAGGCCAGTACTTTGGCCGCCCCGTGTTCTTTTAATGCTTTTGCGGCGGCGCATAAAGTGCCACCAGTATCACACATGTCATCAATCAGGACGCATGTTTTGCCTGCGACATCACCGATCAAATGCATGATCTGCGCTTCATTCGCACGGGGGCGACGCTTATCGATGATGGCTAAATCTGCATCGTCTAGTAACTTTGCAAAGGCGCGTGCGCGCACCACACCGCCTACATCTGGAGAAACAACCGCGATGTTTTCATGGCCTTGGCGTTGCAAATCATCAAGCAGTAATGGTGTGGCATAGACGTTGTCAACAGGGATATCAAAAAATCCCTGGATTTGGTCTGCGTGAAGATCCACGGTCAACACGCGATTAATACCAACAGCAGAAATCATATCCGCTACTACTTTTGCGGTAATCGGGACACGGGCAGATCGTACACGACGGTCTTGGCGAGCGTATCCAAAATAAGGAACAACAGCGGTCACACGGCTTGCAGAAGCACGACGCAGAGCATCTGCCATGACAATCAATTCCATCAAGTTGTCGTTACTTGGTGCACATGTGGACTGGATAATAAAAACGTCTTTACCTCGTACGTTTTCATTGATCTCGACCGTAATTTCACCGTCACTGAATTTACCTACGGTGGCATTTCCAATAGGCAGACCTAGACGGCGAACCACCCTGCGAGCGAGTTCAGGGTTGGCATTACCGGTAAAAACCATCAACTTGGACACTGTGTATACCCTTTGTATTTTGTAGCGATGAATATAGATTGGCTGGGGAGGTTTGTGTAAAAGTGTTGCTTATCCCCTGTTTTGCTCAATCCACTGGTTTAATGCGTAATGAGTTGGGGAAAGGTTGCAGCCCTGACAAACCCAAGCCTGCCATTTTTCGGGAGTCAACGCTTTTACTCGTTCAGCGTCCTGCTTGTGGTTAAATGCGATAAACAAACAAGCCCCCGTTCCAGTCAACTTAGCATCACCATGATTTTTCAACCATAAATAGGCTTCATCGACCTGCGGATTGTGTTTTCTTACAACATTTAAACAGTCATTATGCCCACCCAGCTTCAAGGCGTGCGATATTTTGATCGGAGGGGTGTCTCTTGTCAAATATTTATCGGTAAAAATTTGACCAGTTGAGACATGGCAGTTGGGTTTTAGTAACAAAAAATACGGCGTCTCCAGTTCGACCCTCTGTAAGCGCTCGCCAACACCTTCAGCAAAAGCAGAATGCCCCATAACAAAGACTGGTACATCGGCACCTAACTGTAATCCAATTTCAGCCAATTCAGGTAATGATAAATGACATTCCCAAAGTGTATTTAGGGCGAGTAGTGTGGTGGCAGCATTAGAACTTCCACCACCAATGCCGCCTCCCATAGGAAGTTGTTTTTCAAGAAAAATATCAGCCCCAAGGGACGTATCTTGACGATGTTTTTGGAGCAGTGATGCTGCTTTATAAATAAGATTATCTTCCAGTGCGACCCCTTCAATAGCAGGTGATAGCCGAATAACATTGTCGTGGTTTATTGCAAAGGTCAGCTGATCACATAAGTCAATAATTTGAAATAGAGTTTGAAGGTCATGATAGCCATTTTTTCGTTGACCAATGATGTGTAAAAAAAGGTTGAGTTTTGCTGGAGAGGGCAACTTCATAACGATTACTGAACCGTCCAATCGGTGATAATTAAGTTAACGCGGTAAGGTGGGCGCGATACCTGCATCGTTTGTGGCAATTGTAAGCCTTCTACTTCAGAGAATTTCTTGTAAGTAATTGTCCAACCATCCTGCTGTAATTGTTCTAGAAGATGAGTTTTGGCGTTACGTTTTGAGTGGTGGGGCGTATACGGGTAAGGTAAGCCACGCATCCAATAGGTGACTTGATTCACCGGAAATTCCCAGCCAAGTTTTTGTTTTAGTAACGATGCAGCATCTTTGCCAATGATGGTTTGATCTTCATAGGCTAGAGTAACTTTTTTGCCATTTATACCACTCAATTTGGTTGCGCCTTGGCCAAAAGGGCCATATATATTGAGGGAAAATTTCGTTGGGCTTTCATGCCAATTAAAATTTCCTGAGACGGCGTCATTGGGAGTACGAATACCGACTCTTCCTTCTGTATCCCACTGAGTAATCGCTTGAACGCTTTTAGGCGCAGGTGGCTTTGGGGCCGTTTGAAACATGCTACAAGCCGATAATAAGCTGGCGATAACAGTGACGGCTAAGAAGCGCAAGATCATTGTGTACTTTCCTTTTTCTGAGGTGTGACGTGTTTCTCGATAAGTGAAGGGTTGAGACGTTTGATTGTGTCCATGAGTAAAGGTGATGACTGACGTATTTGTAGGGCCTGTTGCCATATATTATCGGCTTGAGAGTAGTTTTTTTGTTGCCATAGAGATTCTCCTAAATGGGCGGCAATGTCTGAATCCGGATACAGCTGCCAAGCTTGGTTTAGATAGTGTGTGGCTTGTTTTAATTTGCCCTGCATGAAATACCCCCACCCCAAACTATCAACAATTGCTGGGTCTTTCGGGTCGTACTTATAAGCTTCTTGAATGTAATCCATAGCTTGTTTCGTATTCGGGGTTCGAGTCAATAAGGTATAGCCTAACGCATTTAAATACTGAGGGTTGTGTGGTTCTTTAGAGAGTAAAAACTTCAACTCTTTGATGGTGTCGTGCCAGTGATCCATGCCTTCAGCTAAAAGTGCTTTGTGGTATCGCAACGCATTGGATTGAGGGTATTTTTTTAGCGCCTCTGTGAGTAATTGCCAAGATAAATCTGGATGATGTTTTTCTTCATGCAGTTGACTGATCGCAGTGACAACGTCAGAAATATATTGACGTGGCGTGCGCTCTAGGACCATTTTGTTAATGTCTTTTGGTCTTCCTTCATCGTACATCCATAGTGCCATTTGGTTGGTGGCGCTGTTTAGTAGGGCGCCTTTTACATTTTGCATTGCCTGGATGGCAGCTTGTTTGTTACCTGTATGGTAGAGCGCGGTTGCTTTTAGGTAGAGGATTTGATCTTGTAAACCATAATGGTTAGCAGGTAATTGATTTAATGTCTTAAGAGCGAGTTCTGGATATTGATTGGTGAGTAATGTATTGCTGTAGCGAATACCCGTTTGGATTCGTTCTAGCGGTGTAAGCTTAGTGTTCTGATAAACATGCTCAGATTTTTTTAATTGGTGCGTTTGCACTAAAAAATTCAGTAATGGGGTAATGATTTGGGGTTCGCTCGGGTACTTAGTGAAACCTTGTTCTAGGGTCTTGATGGCTTCATTTCGCTTACCTAATTGATCTTGACTATAAGCAAGAATCAAATAGATAGGCGCTTTGTGTAGATGGTTGCTTGCTGATATAAGTTTTTTAGCCAGCGCTGCGGATTCTGTATAATGGCCTTGGCTGAAAAGCAGGCGCGCTTTAGTGGCTTGGACAAATTCATTTTGTTTGATTTTGGCTGGTAGCAAGAGAAAGGTGTCAGATAAAGTGCCCATTATTTCATCAGAACGAATGTTTTCATCCGCGTAGACGGGTAAAAAATCAAGCTTAACGTTATGTCGTACAGCGCTCTCCAATAAATTTGCAACGTCTCTAGGGCGTTGGGATTGTGCCAACACTTGAAATTTGAGGGCATAGGCTTGCTGATCCTGCGGTGCTATAGACATGACCAAGTCAGCACTTTTTTCGATGTCTTGTTTATTTTGAGTCGCAGTAGCAATGCGCAGCAAATGTTCTGCTAATGCTGTATTTCTAGTTTGCTCAGTGAGTTTATAAAAAGGCCCGAAGGCTCTCTCCGTGCCTTCTCGTTGCAAGGTGAATTCTGCTTCCAGAACGGCTTTTAAATATTTGTCACTGATTTGCGCTGTTGTTGTATCTTCGGCTGCTTTGGAGGGCTTGTCCCCGGCTTCTTTTGTCGTACTGGTGGTGTCGCCTTTATTTGTTATATTACTTTTAGAGGTAATTGGGGATGTGCCAGATGACGATACCGAGTTGCGATGCTCTTGTGCTACCTTCTGTTGGGAAACAGGTGTCTGACTACAACCTAAAAGCGTTAAGGTACAAAAGACTAATAGGTAAGAAGGTAGCAATCGAATGTGTGTGTATTTCGACGAAACTTTTGTTGCGTAGTGCAAATATGATGGCATGTGCGTTCCCGGTGCGAAATTCATAATGTCCTTATGGTATCTTTAGCTGTGAGGGATGTCAGTACTTACTATAAACTAATCCTATTACATTTATTGAGTCTATGGGGTGCGAAAATAAGCGAATTCCTCGTATAATGTGTGTTCTTTATGTAAAGAGTCGTGTGGGGTGTTTGTTCCTCCTTTCCTGACCTTGATATCTCGACCTTTGAGAAGAGTTTCTGAATGTCACTAATTACAGTGGGTGTGAACCACAAAACAGCGCCAGTTGCGATTCGTGAGCGTGTCGCTTTTGCTCCCGAAAAAATGATTGACGCTTTGTCGTCTTTGGTTTCCGGGAAAAAAGCGTCAGAAGCCGTCATCGTCTCTACGTGTAATCGTACGGAATTGTACTGTTCTATCGAAAATGATGCCGATGTTGAGAGTATTGTCCGTTGGTTAAGTGAATACCATCAAATTGATTTTGAAGAACTTAAGCCGTATTGCTACGCTCATCTTAACGATGATAGCGTGCGTCATATTATGCGTGTTGCATCAGGGTTGGATTCGTTGATTCTTGGTGAACCGCAAATTTTGGGGCAGGTCAAATCCGCTTATGCCGTGTCTAAAGAGGGGGAGTGCATAGGGCCAGACCTACAGTCTCTTTTCCAACGAACCTTTTCTGTTGCTAAACGGGTGCGCACTGATACGGCCATCGGCGAAAATCCCGTGTCTATTGCGTTTGCTGCAGTCAGTTTAGCACAGCGTATTTTTGCTGATGTCAGAGACAATACAGCGCTGCTAATCGGGGCGGGTCAAACCATTGAGCTGGTGGCTCGACACCTAAAAGAGCAAGGCGTGAAGCGTATCATTGTTGCGAACCGCACTTTGGCCCGGGCTCAGTGCTTGGCAGATGAATTAGGTGCTGAAGCCATTTTACTGGGAGATATTGGCGATCATTTATCCGAGGCGGATATCGTTATTTCTTCAACGGCGAGCCAACTGCCCATTATTGGTAAGGGCTTGGTTGAAAAGGCTATATCAAAACGTCGTTTTGCACCTATGCTGTTAATTGACATTGCTGTGCCTAGAGACATTGAGCCAGAAGTTGAGGAGGTGAGTGATGCCTACCTTTATACAGTGGATGATTTGCATTCAGTGATTGAAGAAAATGTGCGAGCAAGGCAAGATGCCGCGCAAGCTGCTGAATTGATCATTGAGGAAGGCGTTGACACATTCCGACGTGCTGTTGAGTCAAGAAAGGTGTCGGACTTAATTGTACAGTACCGACGCTCGGCGGATGAAATAAAAAACGCAGAATTAGAAAAAGCATTGAAAGGTTTGGAGTCCGGCCAATCGCCAGAGCAAGTGATTAATAAGCTTGCACATGGTCTGATGAATAAATTGATTCATTCCCCGACGCGTTATTTACGGGATGCCGGAGCCGAATCAAATCAAGAAGCATTAACCATTGCCGCAAATGTATTGGGCCTAAATGAAGATAAAGACAATTTAAAATGAAAGATTCGATCAAGTTTAAGTTAGAAAGTTTGTCTGATCGTTATGATGAATTGGCCGCTTTATTAAGCGACGCCGAGGTGATTATGGATCAGGATCTATTCCGCTCCTACTCAAAAGAATATGCCGAGCTGGAGCCTGTGGTAAATTGTTTCAATGAATACCAGCAAGTGGAAGAAAATTTAGCAGAAGCTGAGCTGATGATGACGGACCCAGACCCTGATATTAAGGAAATGGGTTTAGAGGAAATGAAGTCTGGTGAGCAACAAAAAGAGACATTGCAGCTGGCTTTACAAAAGCTGTTATTGCCGAAAGACCCAAATGATTCGCGTAACGTCTTTCTAGAAGTACGGGCAGGGACGGGGGGGGACGAAGCCTCTATCTTTTCTGGCGATTTATTCCGTATGTACTCTCGTTATGCAGAGACGCAACGATGGAAAGTCGAAGTCATTAGTGCAAGTGACGGTGAGCATGGTGGTTATAAAGAAATTATTGCTCGAATAGTGGGTGAGGGGGCGTATTCCAAACTGAAATTTGAGTCTGGTGTACACCGAGTACAACGGGTGCCGGCTACCGAATCTCAAGGGCGTATCCATACTTCTGCCTGTACTGTGGCTATTATGCCGGAAATGGATGAGGTAGCAGATATTGTGATTAATAAAAATGATCTGCGTATAGATACCTTCCGTGCTTCTGGTGCGGGTGGTCAGCATGTCAACAAAACCGACTCAGCGATTCGTTTGACTCATATCCCCACCGGTGTGGTGGTGGAATGCCAAGAAGAACGCTCGCAACATAAAAACCGTGCTAAAGCTATGTCACTGCTGGCTTCTCGCCTGCTAGCAGCTGAACAAGAGAAAGCGGCAAGTGAACAATCTGAAACGCGTAAATCTTTAGTGGGCAGTGGTGACCGTTCTGAACGTATTCGAACCTATAACTACCCTCAAGGTCGTGTTACTGATCACCGCATTAATTTAACTTTGTATAAATTAGATGAGATCGTAACAGGCGATCTAGATGTGCTGATTAACCCGCTGGTGAACGAGTTCCAAGCTGAGCAGTTGGCCGCTCTAAGTGGCGATAATTAATGGCAGGGTTGCGAATTGATGAACTCTTGAAAGGCGCTTACGAGCGCCTTCGTTTTGTGTCTGATACCACGCAACTGGATGCTCAGTTGCTATTAGCCCATGTCTTGGGTGTGACGACTGCCTACTTTTATACTTGGCCAGACAAGCGGCTGAATGAAAAAGCGTCGGCAGAATTTGAGGCGCTGCTAAAAAGGCGAGAACAAGGTGAGCCGGTTGCCTATTTAATTAAGCAACAGGTGTTCTGGTCATTGTCGCTAGAGGTCGCCCCCTGTACTTTGATCCCAAGAGCGGATACAGAATGTTTAGTAGAAACGGCTCTGTCGCTTATTAATCCCCGTGAAAAGCTGCGAATTTTGGATTTAGGCACTGGGACAGGCGCCATTGCGTTGGCGCTGGCATCGGAATGCCCTAATGCTCAAGTGGTGGGGGTTGATCTAATTGATGAGGCGGTAGCGCTTGCTCGGCGTAATGCGGAGAAAAACCAGCTGATTGTCGACTTTCGGCAAAGTTGTTGGTTTAGCGTATTGGAAGGCAGTGAACTGGAAAGTCATGAGTTGTTTGATTTGATCGTCTCCAATCCTCCCTATATTGATCCTAATGATGCGCATTTATCCCAAGGGGATGTGCGTTTTGAACCTAAAAGTGCACTGGTTGCAGGGAATCATGGTCTTGCGGATATTGAGCATATTATCGAGACCGCGCCACGCTTTCTTAAAGTCGGTGCCTATTTGTTATTAGAGCATGGTTATGATCAATCTCAAGCGGTACAAGCCCTGTTTGAAGCAAAAGGATATGGTTGTATTAAGACGTATCAAGATTTGGGTGGAAACGACAGGGTGACGGTAGGTTGCAGAGAAAGTTAGAGAGAAGAGTTCTAATATAGAAGGAAGTCGTTATGACCTACTATCGCCACGCCCTAGTTCTTGCTCACGATGCAATTGATGGAGAAGTTTTACTCACTCATGGCTGCAAAATGGCTCATGCTCTGGGAACAAAACTTACCATTGGCCACATTCGCTCTGACTACCGAGAACTGCAGTATCTCAACGATAATACCATTGTTGATAAGCAATCCAAGCATGTGATTGAAGCCAAAGAAATGTTCTCAGAACTTGCCAAAAACATTGATTTTCCGGCTGGAATTGAAGAGCTGGCCAGCATTACTCGGTTTAAAGATATCGATCATCTCATCAGCGAACGCCCAATCGACCTTTTAATCGTCGGTCATAAAAACCGTCTATTTGGTGTTTTATCATCCTATTCGTTTGAGTTTATTAATCGCATCGATATCGATGTGTTGGTGCAACATATTCACAGTAAAAAATAAAATCCTTAATGGAGGCTTTATGAATAACCAAATTCAGCAGATCACAGCCCGTGAAATACTTGACTCTCGTGGTAATCCTACCATCGAAGTCGACGTGTTTGATACGGCAGGGCGAAGTGCTCGTGCATCTGTGCCATCGGGAGCCAGCACAGGCTCTCGCGAAGCTATTGAATTTCGAGATAATGACAAAAGTCGTTTTGGCGGCAAAGGTGTTTTACAAGCAATTGAACACATCAACCAAACCATTGCTCCGGCGTTGATTGGCTGCGATGCCCGCCAAATGCGCCAGATTGACGCCAAGATGATCGAATTAGATGGGACTGAAAACAAAGCTAAACTTGGTGCGAACGCCATTTTAGGTGTGTCCTTGGCTTGTGCCCGACTGGGGGCTTTGCAATCCGATTTACCACTGTACCAATATCTTGGCGGCACTGGTGCCAACCTGCTACCGGTCCCCTGCATGAACATTATTAATGGTGGCGTACACGCCCGCTGGCAGGGTGCTGACTTTCAGGAATTTATGATTGCACCTTGGGGCGCAGGTAGTATCAGCGAAGCCGTTCGTTGGGGCAGTGAAGTCTATCAAGCCTTGCGCAATGTACTTAAAGAAAAAGGACTCTCAACAGGGATCGGTGATGAAGGTGGTTTTGCACCGCAAGTTAAATCAAACCGTGAACCACTTGAGTACATTGTCCAAGCGATTGAAGCCGCTGGCTTTAAACCCGGAGAAGATGTTGCAATTTGCATAGATCCAGCTTCTAGTGAGTTCGCTGAGAACGGGATTTACACCCTAAAAACAGAAAATGCCAAACTGAACGCCACGCAGATGAGTGACTACTATGCGAAGCTGATCGATGATTTTCCAGTGGTTCTGCTTGAAGACGGTTTAGCCGAAGATGACTGGGAAGGTTGGAAAGTTCTGTATAAGAAACTCGCTGGGCGCGTTGAACTCGTCGGTGATGACATATTTGTAACCAATATTACCTATATCCAACGGGGGATTGATGAACAGCTGGCCAATTCTGCCCTAATTAAATTAAATCAGATTGGTTCACTGTCTGAAACCTTCGATGCGGTCAACCTGTGTCATCAAAACAACTGGGGCACATTTATCTCCCATCGCAGTGGCGAAACCACCGACAGTTTCATCGCTGATATGACCGTTGCCATGCGCGCCGGACACCTCAAAACAGGCGCACCATGTCGTGGTGAACGTGTGGAAAAATACAATCAGCTTATGCGGATTGAACAACAATTAGGCTCAGCTGCAGTCTTTGCTGGGAAAAATGCCTTTATCCGCAATTGCTAAAAATTGAGCCACCTGAGCATTAGCCGGGTTGGTTTGTAACTCTTGAGGCGGGCATTGTTGAATGACCCGCCCTTGTTCTATAAATGCAAACACATTGGCGATCGCACAGGCATCACTAAATTGGTGGGTCACCAATAACACCGCCAGTAGGTGCTCACTGGCCAGATTGCGAACCAACGTTAAACAATCCGCCCGCAAGACCGGATCCAGTGCGCTAAATGGCCCATCGAGTAACAAAATCGGCCGCTGACGAAGCAATGCCCGAGCTAACGCTGCCCGTTGATTCTGCCCTCCGGAAAGAGTACCAGGATAACTGGCCAGCCACTGCGCGATACCTAATTGCTCTGCAACCTTATCAATATGCGCTTGCTCATGACGATCAAGCTTTAATCGACCATTAATTCCTAGCGCTAAATTCTGCTGAACCGTCAAATGCTCAAATAAATTATGCTGCTGAAACAAACTGCTCACAGGCCACTTGGCTACCAGCAGCTCCAGAATCGATTGTCCCTACCACAGCAGCACTCCAGAGGCTGTTTCAAATTCAGCAATCATTGCCAGCCACGTCTTTTGGTTATTGCTGCTGACAGTATTGTCCTTCAAAAGCCTTTTCAGACAGATCATGAAAAGGCTTTCTTGTTTCTGATGGAAGTTACGTTTTTACTTTTGTGGTTGGGCACTTTCTGGGCGAATAAAAACCGGAACCTGGCTGGTGGATTGGGCATCATCGTATTGATAGCCATTTACGTTGAAGGCTTTAATATCTTCGAGCGTTTTACATTGGTTTTGAATTAAGTAGCGAGCCATAAGACCTCGCGCTTTTTTTGCATAAAAACTAATGACTTTAAATTTACCATTCTTCTCATCTAAAAAGTTTGGAGAAATCAATGGCGCATTGAGTTTTTTAATATTGACCGCTTTAAAGTATTCATTAGACGCAAGGTTTACTAATAATTCCCCCTCGCTTAGTTGCTCATTGAGCGCGTTGACAATGGTGTCACCCCAAAATTGGTATAAGTTTGTACCGCGAGGGTTTTCTAGGTGAGTACCCATTTCGAGACGATACGCTTGCATCAAATCAAGTGGTTTAAGCAGACCATACAATCCACTGAGTATGCGTAAGTGGTCTTGGGCGTATTTTATCTCTTTGTTGTTTAGGCTATAGGCATCCAGTCCAGTATAAACATCCCCCATGAAGGTATAGATAGCAGGACGACTGTTGTCTTTGCTGTGTGTTTTTTCCCAAGATTGGTAACGCTCGACATTGAGGGTAGCCAACTTATCGCTCAGTTTCATTAAAGACCCCACTTGCGCGGGGGTGTAGGGCTTTATGGTTTCGATCAGTTGTTGGGCGTCGTCCAGATAGTCGGGTTGAGACACTTCATCAACACTTGGTTTGGAGCTTGTGTCGAGGGTTTTGGCAGGGGATATTAAAAATTTCATAGACATTCCATCGGTTCAAATGTTGCGTTTGTTAAAGATTATCCATAGAGTGTCGATAGATATCTAGAGTTAATGGTAATAGAGATAGGATATGGCTGATAATCTGATCTACCTCCCCATACACAAAAGATCACCCAAGTGTTCTTTTTATGATGCTATTAGTGATAGAGATCTCATCGAATTGCGAGACGCATTTGATCGTGCGCGAGAGCAATGGCCGCTAGAAATTGCAGAGCTACCGGAAAATAATAAAAAATACGCCCACAAAAAGTAAGTTTGGCTGTAAACTAATCTTCTCTTTGTGTTGACTAAGGTCATTGTTGTTATGTTTGCCTTTCTTATTCGCCATTCCTTGGTTTTTATGTTTCTCTCTGCGGTACTAGGGTTTGCGCTGCCTGACCTCTCTGGTCATTTTTTTGTTTTTCTTCCTTATACCTTGTTTTGTTTAATGACGTTAACCTTGTTGGGTATTAGACAAAATGAGTTGCTGCGTCGATTAAAAAAAATCCGTGTCTGGGGGTATGCTTTCATACACAGTGCTGTTTACATGCTGTTTGTTGGCTGTATAGCAGGCCTTTTTCATTTGGATAAAAATTTACAGCTGGCGATGGTGTCTGTGGCGGCAACGGGCTCTTTATTCGCAACACCTGCGATTGTTAGAGCGCTTGGCTTCGATAGTATTGAAGCCATGGCGATGACAATCGCTTCGACCCTTCTTTTACCTGCCGCTATTTTTATTACCCTGCTGATATATCATTCTGGGCATATATCTCTTGACTTAACGTCTTATATGTCACGGTTGATTATATTTATATTTGGGCCAATGTTTTTTTCATTTGTTATTCACAAAACCATACAGAAAAATACGCTAAATATTATTTTGAATCGAATTTCTCCTTATACGATATTGTTTGTATTGGCTTTTCCTTTTGGGTTGGTAGGCAGTTTTAGAAAACTGTTCGATGGGAATCCACATGATGCTTTCATTTATTTAATGGTTGCAGTATTGTTATGTTGTGTGTTTTTTATTGTTTCTTATTGGGTTTATAGAAAATCAGGAAAGGAGTTCGCATTAACCGCAGCTATAACTTCGGGCAATCGAAATGTTTTACTAACCTATACTATTGCTGGAGGGCTGTTAGGGCCTGCTTTTTTGCCTCTTGCGGGCGCACTTCAGATACCAACATCGTTATTGCCAGTGGTTACACGTTACCTTTCTCGTAAAATTGGTTAAGTTTTGTTGTAAATACTCGAATTGGTTACTTTTTGTTGTAGATGCTTGAAAGCTTTAGAATAGAAGCTAATCTTACGATGAATTAAATTGTCTCGAGTCGTTTTATTATTCATACAAAAAATTAAGTGAATAGGCGACAATAAAAATCATTGTTATTCAAGTTATTGTTATTAAAAAGGATGTTTGTCTTCGAAATGTAAGACTTACAAAGAGAAGAGTGGCTAAATAAGGTCCATATTGATGAGAAACAATCTTCCGGTTACAACAAACGAGAAAACCTTTGCCAAAGATGTAAAGCTTATATCTACCACAGATTTAAAAGGCCGTATCACAAATTGCAACAAGGCGTTTTTAGATATTAGTGGATTTGATAAAGAAGAGCTTATTGGTAGTCCTCATAATATCGTTCGTCACCCAGACATGCCAGTTGAAGCATTTGATGTGATGTGGAAGCATTTAAAGCGCGGCGAACCTTGGATGGGGATGGTAAAAAATCGCTGTAAAAATGGTGACTTTTATTGGGTTGATGCTTATGTCACACCCGTTACAGAGCATGGCAAGGTGGTTGGTTATGAATCGGTTCGAACCTTGCCTGATCGAGCGGATGTAGCACGAGCTGAAAAAGTCTACAAAAGAATAAATGCTGGAAAGCGCGTGATGCCACGTGTTGGACTCTCGCTTCCTATGCTGATATTGATTATTGGTGCAGTGCTTGGTGTCGTAGGAGGGTTTGTTGCTGGGCTTTGGGAGGGGATGGCTGTTTTCCTAGTGGCAAGTTTATTGTCGAATGCGTTGCTTTTTATAGGGAGGAACAACTCTGTCAAAACGCTAACGCAAAGGTTATCAACTTCGTTTATGCACCCTCTTGCGGCAATTACCTATTCTGATGCATTACTTTCTACTGGTAAGTTGGATGTGGGGATTAAAAGTCTTAGATCGCGTTTAGATGCGGTGTTAACCCGTATTGAAGATGAGTCCAGTAAAGTATTTGATCAGGCAAATATCGGGTATCGGCTGACGGATGAATCGGCACAAAAAATGACGAGTCAACAGCACGAAACGCAAGATGTGGCGGCAGCTATGCACCAAATGACGACGACTATCAGTGAGGTGTCTGCCCATGTGCAAAGTACTGCTGACGGAGCAAAGGAAACCTCAGACTCCGCACAAGAAGGCAGAAAAGTAATTGAAGAGACACGTCACTCCATTGAAGCATTGAGTCAAACCGTTAATGAAATCAGTGATACCGTGGAAGAGTTATCTGATCGCTCGGAGAAAATCGCTCAAGTGGCACAGATGATTGATCAAATTGCTGAGCAGACGAATTTATTAGCACTGAATGCGGCTATTGAAGCGGCTCGCGCCGGTGAGCATGGTCGTGGATTTGCGGTGGTCGCGGACGAGGTGCGTCAGTTAGCGCAACGAACACAAGGCTCGACACAAGAGATTCATGACATCATCGAAGTGTTGAGACAAAGCGCTAAACAATCAGTTGCAAAAGCCAATCAGGGTAAAGTTGGGGCGGAAAAAGGGGTGCAGCAAATGTTAGCGGCGGAAGCTTCATTAGTGTCTATTGTTTCTGGCGTCTCTGGAATTGCGGATATGGCGAACCAGATGGCGGCAGCCGTAGAGGAGCAAGCCCATGTATCGGAGGACATCAATCAGCAAATCGTCCGTATCTCTAATTTGGCAACCGAAAGTTTAGATAAGGCAAACAGTTCTTCGGAAAGTATTCAGATGTTGCTGACTATTTCTTCAGACTTGCATGAGTTGGTGACTCGCTTTAAGTAAATGTATTCATGATCTTCTAAGGACAGAGGTACTGTTATATGGAAAGGGTTAAAAACTAAAAAGCCGAGTTGGATCACAACTCGGCTTTTTACTGAGGCATAGTTGAAACTAAGGTAAAGGGAGAGGTTTTAAGCGCTCACTAGCCTGATTCATGCTCATCATCACAATGTTCTGACTGCCTTTCGCATCCCCCATTGCTTGAAGTAAGCGACTCAGCTCAGCCATTGCTTCGCTATTTGCATTTAAGTTAAACGCGTTTTCATAGTAGTCTTTGGCTTTGCCCCATAAACGAATAGATTGACTTAATCGCCCACAAACAAGATACAGGTTTGAGCTACGTGGCTCTTTCTTAAGCCAATTTTCGCAGTTGTTTAACAGTTTGTTGCTATTGAGCTCGCGTAAGTTGCCATATTCGTAGATGAGTTCTTCTGACCATCTTTTGTTTAAGCTTTGACGGATAAAGGACTCTGCTTTTTCTTCGTCTTTAAAGGCAATGAGTGTTTGGGCATATAGCTTGCGCATATGATCGTCTTGGGACAGTGAGTCGAGTTTATTCCATAAAGACTCGACGTCCGAGACGAGCGACTTATTACTCTCACCAAGCTTATTGCGGAACTTAATTTTTTCCAAAAGAGCCAAAAAGGCATTACGCTCTAAGTCCAGCATATTTTCTTCATCGAAAATCCCCTCTTTTTTTAGCGTCGGTGTGAGGCTGAGTAAGGCATCCCAATCTTTTAATTTGGTATAGACTGATACCAACATTTTTAAGATCTGCCTGTGTTTTGGTTTGATTTTTTGTAAGCGTAACAGAGAGGCGAGGGCGCCTTCGTAATGTTTTTGTCGAATTTGAATTTGACTTTGTGCAAAGCCGATGGCGAATTCTGCCTCCGGTGTGGATTGGTGAGCGGTACGAAGTAGCGCTTTAGAACGTTCATGCTCTTCTTGTTCACTGGCAGCGTAAGCAGCGCCAATATAGTTGATAAGTGGATAGGAGGCATTTCCTGCACTACTGGTTAGTAATTTTTCGGCTTTTTTCCAGTTTCCGCCGACCAGTTCCAGCATGCCACGAATGGTGTTCTTAGCGGCACGTTTATGGGCTAAGCTGTCAGTAATTTTAGACAGTGAGCTGCTGGGCCTTAGGGCAATAAACAAAATCTTTTTTACCCAACCCAATACAAACAGCGCAATAATGATTGCCGCCACTAACACCCATAAACTGGTTTCGACGGTCACACCATTATAAGCAATTAGCACATAGCCGCTGTCTTGGCGCATGAGCAATCCAATCACCCCGCCAACGACCATCATAATAACAAGGATAAATAAAAGTTTTCTCATGCTTTCGCTCCTTGATCACTTTGATTTTTTGGGGAGCTTTGAGTTGCAGGGGGAGCGATATTTTGTTTGCTTGTTTCTGTTGCCGGAGGGGCTGAGTCCGCAGGCGTGGTTGATTCTACAGGAGTTGAATCTTGTAGTGGTTTTTGAGGTTGTTCTGTGGATTGGGTCCTCTCATTCCAATTCTTCATAAGTGTTTTCATTGCTTCAAGGGAGTCATTAGGTTGTGGCAGATCTGGTGCTGGGTTCACTTGTTGCAATGACGTAATGCTGGCCAAGAAGGCAATAACCTGTTGTGATTTCGTATCAAAATGTTCTGTAACGGCTTTGGCGACACGAGAAAGAGCATTTTGGTAGATTTTTGATTCGCCTTTCACCATGGCGACTTGTGCTACATCAAGTTGCAGTTGCAAACCTGTTACCAGTTGTTGGTATTCGGTTGGCGGTAATAAGGTTTTAATGGGGGTATGATCGTAGTTGATAATGACTAGCGATTTTAACGACTGCCAAAGTTCGCTTAATACACCAGTGACTTTGTCTGTTATTTTTTGAGATTGTGGTTCTGTATTGTTCGCTTGATGATCTTGTTGCCAAGCTTTAGACGGTTCCCGTTGAGGAAGCTGACTAACTTGGTCATACAGCGCATCTAGCTGCAAGTAGCGGCCTTGCAAATCAAAGTGTCGCGTTGATTTAAGCGCCTGAATGTCTTTTGCGATGGCTTTGCGAGCGGCAAAAAACATGGGATCTTGCAGTTCAGCTAAAATCGAGTCAGCGCTGGACAATAAGCCAATGGCTCCTTTTACGTCGGATTCCAAAAGAATGCGCTGGTTGGCAAGGCGAACAAGGTATTCTGCTTCTGCTAATTTCCAGTCTTCTTTTGTATTGTTGTGAATTCGGCTTAATTGTTTTTGGATGGTTTTAATTTGTTGGCTTTGCTGGCTTTGTTCGCTAACCACTTGCTCTGTTTGCTGTTTAATTTGTTGCTCTGTTTGAGCAACTTGACTGGAAAGCGTGTTGATTTGAGAGCGTGATTGGTTATAGGCAACAAGCTGATCGTTTATCTTATCCTGTTGCTGCTGTAACTGTGCAATGGCTCCAGCGGGATTATGGTGTTGAGCTTGATAAAACAGCCAACCACTTGCTGATAACGAGGCAAGAGAGATGACAATACTAGCGCTAAGCAGTGTTTGATTCATTGAAAATGTGTTCTTTTCTCTTTGTGAGTTCTGCTCTTCACGTTTTCTGTCACGGGCCTTTTGGGCACCAGATCGAGTATCTTCTGGCAGCACCTTAGAGGGTTGGCCGTTTTCTTCCAAGTTGGTTTTGTTGTTATCTGTCATTCTTATTTCCTATGTGAAGTTCCGTCGCTGAGATGAGGCTTTGGTCATCGGCACCATTAGCGCATTTTGCCTGTTTCCAGCCCATTTCTATTGCTAGGTCGTTTACTCTAGCACTCGGAGTTAGGATGGGAAGTGCTTTTAGCTCAGGTTTAAATTGTTCAGTATAGCTGTTTAAATTGTCCAAGCTTTCACCACTGGTGATCCAAATAAGATCAATGTCAGGGAGCATAAGAAACGTTTGAGCAACATAAGAAGGTTGTTGTCTCTGATATAAGGACAAGTATTGTATACTCGCCCCCCGTTTTATTAACTGATCTCCGAGCTCCGTTCTCCCGCCTTCCCCTTTAATAATGAGCACTTTTTGGTCGCGCATTTTGACAGGTTTCAGCCATTCTAGCAGTGCCTCAGAGGTATGACCTGGATTGGCAATGGCTGGAATTCCTTGCTCCTGTAATGCTTTAGTTGTGCCCTTGCCAATGCCAATCCAATGGATGCCTTCGGGGATCATTGGCCAGCAGTCATCTAGCCATTCAACACCAAAGCGCACGGCATTTTTGCTGACGAAGATGACATAATGGAACTCATCTATATTAAAGACAAGAGAGCGAATGGCGGCGACTTGATTAGGCTCAGTAAGGGGCGAAATAGAGAGCATCGGAAGAGGGACGGGTAAATAACCATGTTGCTTAGCTCGTTGACAGCTTAGGCTGTTCTCTGGCTCAGGGCGAGTGATTAAAATGCTTAGCTTATTCACCTGTTTACCTTCCGTTAACTGCATATTGTCATGTTATTGATAAATAGCGGCCAAAATAGCGTCAGCGCCTTTTATTAGCAAGTCTTCGGCAACTGCAACACCTAATGCTTTCGCGTTGTCTTTATGGCCAGTGGTTTGGCTTTCAATCATGGTTTTTCCATCAGGGCTACCAACAAGGCCGCGGATAAAAAGGTCATCTCCTGATAAGGTCGCATAGCAGGCAATCGGTGCTTGGCAGCCACCATTGAGCCGTTCATTAACCGCGCGCTCTGCGGTCACACGGATGGCCGTATCATTGTGTTGTAGGGGTGTTAAGAGTTCAATGGTATCAATATCATCGGAACGACATTCAATTCCCATCGCACCTTGACCACCTGCAGGCAAGCTGATTTCCACAGGAATACGCAAGCGAATACGATCTTGCATGTTTAAGCGAATAAGACCAGCGGTTGCTAATATTATGGCATCATATTCGCCTTCATCCATTTTCCGTAAGCGAGTGTTCACATTACCACGTAGGTCTTTGATAACCAGGTCAGGACGGTTCATGCGAAGCTGACAAGAGCGACGCAAGCTAGATGTACCTATGACGCTACCAGCAGGAAGGTCATCAATGGTAGCAAAATGGTTGGACACAAAAGCATCGGTTGGATCTTCTCGCTCGCAAATTACCGCTAAGCCTAACCCTTCTGGGAAAGCCATGGGCACATCTTTCATTGAGTGCACTGCGATGTCAGCTCGTCCGTCCATTAGAGCGTTTTCCAGTTCTTTTACGAACAGGCCTTTGCCGCCGATTTTCGATAAAGGTGAATCTAAGATTTGATCTCCTTTCGTTGTCATGCCTAGCAACTCAACGCGTAGCGTCGGGTATAACGACTCCAATTGAGCTTTCACCTTGTTGGCTTGCCAAAGGGCTAACTGACTTTCTCGAGTGGCAATCACTATCTTATCTTTCACGCTATCTCCTAGTTAAATGTGGGCAGAAGAAATGGGCTATCTGCTTTGAGATCAATGCTGCTAATCATACTCGTTAACGTCGAGAGCGTCATCTTTCTATACTTTATAAGTCGTGACGCTTAAGGTACTCTGTGCGTCTGTTTGAATTTGTGTGGGAACCAACTGAATGACTGATACTAATAAAACCACAAACCAGCAATGGGGTGGTCGTTTTTCTGAGCCTGTGGATGCGTTTGTGGCGCGTTTTACTGCGTCTGTTGAATTTGATCAGCGTATGGCAAAGCAGGATATTCAAGGATCGATAGCGCATGGCAAAATGCTTGCCAGTGTGGGGGTTTTGACCGAAGAAGAGCGAGATCAGATTATTCAAGGTCTGACAGAAATCGAGGAAGAGATCGCTCGTGGTGAGTTTGCATGGTCAGTTGAGCTGGAAGATGTACATATGAACATCGAGGCACGGCTGACACAAAAAATTGGTATTACTGGAAAAAAACTGCATACCGGACGCTCCCGTAATGATCAGGTAGCCACCGACATTCGCCTCTACTTGCGTGACGAAGTAGATTTTTTATTGGAAGAAGTTACCCGTTTGCAACAAGGTATTTTGAGCTTGGCCGAAAAAGAGGCGAATACCATTATGCCAGGTTTTACTCACCTGCAAACGGCTCAGCCAGTCACCTTTGGTCACCACCTTATGGCCTGGTACGAAATGGCGCAGCGTGACTACGAACGTCTTGTTGATTGTCGTAAGCGGATTAATATCTTACCTCTTGGGGCGGCGGCGCTTGCTGGAACGACTTATCCGATTGATCGAAATATGACCGCTGAATTACTCGGTTTTGAGCGCCCGACTTATAACTCTCTTGATTCTGTTAGTGATCGTGATTTTGCCATTGAGTTTACCTCGACGGCTTCTATCATCATGATGCATTTGTCTCGTTGGGCGGAAGAAATGGTGATGTGGGCCTCAGCTCAATTTAACTTTATCTTCTTGCCGGATCGTTTTTGTACGGGCTCATCTATTATGCCTCAGAAAAAGAACCCTGATGTACCAGAATTAGTACGAGGAAAAACAGGTCGTGTCTATGGGCATTTAATGGGCTTGCTGACTTTGATGAAATCGCAATGTTTGGCCTATAACAAAGACAACCAAGAAGACAAAGAGCCATTGTTTGACACTGTTGATACATTAAAAGGTTCATTACGTGCCTTCGCGGATATGATTCCTGCGATTGAATCTCGTCAGGAAAATATGTACGAAGCAGCACGCCGTGGTTTCTCTACCGCGACGGATTTAGCGGATTACTTGGTTCGTCAAGGTGTGGCTTTCCGTGATGCTCACGAAGTGGTGGGCAAAGCTGTTGGATATGGTGTGAAAGAGGGCAAAGATCTTTCAGAAATGACACTAGAAGAATTGCAGTCCTTTGGAAGCATGATCAAAGGCGATGTTTTTGATGTCTTAACGTTAGAAGGTTCTGTAGCGGCTCGCGATCATATTGGCGGAACGGCACCTGCTCAAGTACTGAAAGCAGTTGAGCGAGCAAAGTCGGATCTAGCTTTACGAGATTGATCCTGCCCTGTTTGCTTTAATTAATTGGCTGTTTAAATGAAAGCCCGCTCTGCGAGTAAACACTTAACCAATGAAGATATTAGTCTAGTGTTTACTCACAGAGTGGGCTTTTTGCTAGCTTGCACCCGTCTGATTGCCTCCTATGTAAGATCTAGACTAGTCAGTTGATTTAGATACGAATTGTTTGCGCTCACCTTCCCTTTTCATGATTACAAAAAAATCACTCACAATTACATATAGATATAGTTTTTTAACATAAAGTTACATTTTTTTTTGATTGCATCGTTATTCTTTAACAATATCGAGCATGATTTGCCATGATCTATTCCATAGTATAGCCAAAGGTTTACTTAGCACATCCGTTCTATCCGTTCTAGATGACTCTAGAAGAAGGCGTTAGAGAACCCTAGTGTGGCCGTTTTGTCTGTCGGGCTGTTAGAAGGGGTCTAGCGCGTAGGAGTACATAAAAGAGCGTGGTTAACTTTTCTTGGAGTTCACAATGAATGTTAATGACTTTGAGGCTTTTAAGGAAAAGGCTAATTGTAAAAATATAGATTTTCAGGCTTTCAGTAGGGATGAAGAGTTTAAGAACTCTTTCTGGGGCGTGATTAATGAAATAAACGAAGCTATAAACTTTCATATTGATAGCGAAGGCGTATTAAACACTTCATTAGAGAAAAACATACCTTCTTCATATTCTCTTTTTGTTCCAGAAGAAAATACACAAGACGAACATTTTGAATTAGTGAACACAGTTATAAAAGAGAAAGAGGATCCGTTATTTAACTCCCGTTTTGCTTTGATTAATATTGGTGAACGTTAATGAATATTGCTTATATCTCTTCACCTAAGGGAGGCGTCGGAAAGACAACGATAACGGCTAACTTATCCCTTTCTATGCAACGTTTAGGCTATCAAGTTATCGCCATTGATCTAGATCCTCAAAACAGTTTACGTCACCATTTTGGTCTTGATATGCATGATGCTAGAGGATTAGTTACTTTATTAAGTCCTGAGATAAATTGGCAAAGCTATCTATTGGAAACATCAAGTGGCGTTTCTATATTACCCTATGGACAGTCTAATAGAGATCAGAAAAAAGCATTTGATAATAAATTGACGAGTATGCCTAATTTTTTATATGAAAAATTAGGACAGTTAGTGCTCCCTGAGAAATCTATTATCTTAATCGATTTACCATCTGGAGACAGTAGAGCTTTAGAATGTATTGAGAAAGTGCCTTCTGTTGAACTGATAGTTTTAACAGCTGATGGTGAGTCTGTTGTTACTTTGCCTTTGGTAATGGCAGGAAAAAAAACCTTTTTCATTATTAATAAAGTATCTCGCCCTCATCGTTTGAATCGAGATATTACGGATTTTTATGAGCAAAAGCTTGGCTCATTATTAATGGGAAATATTCATAAAGATGAGGCTGTACCAGAATCCTTTTCTATTAAAAAATCCATCTTCGATTACTCCCCTTATTCGTCATTTATTAGTGATCTGGATGCTATATCTCGAAGCTTAAGCCGAGTTTTTTGAATTTTAAAGAAGGACTTCTTCGTGAATGAAAAAAATCATAACCAATGGGTATTTGATGTATTTCGTGTTGGTCTGCTTGTTGTTTTATTTTTGTTTATAGCGCTTGTTGTTGTCACCCCCCTGGATCTGCGTAATCAAACTCTTTTTGCGATTATTAGTGTGGTCTTTATGCTGTTTATGAGTGGTATAAAGTTCAGATTTGTAAGAATCGTTCTCATTTTATTGAGCGTTATTGTTTCTACTCGTTATTTATATTGGCGAATGGTTAATACATTACCATTGTCATCACCATTAGAATTTGTTCTAGGTTGTGGCCTTTTGTTGGCTGAGGTTTATGCATGGGTTATTATGCTGCTTGGTTATGTGCAGACTATATATCCTTTAAAGAGAAAAATATACCCGTTGCCTAAAGATTATAACACATGGCCAACCGTTGATATTTATATACCAACTTATAATGAAAGCTTAGATATTGTCCAAGATACGGTGCTAGCCGCCATTAATATTAGTTATCCAAAAGACAAAGTAAAAGTATATCTCTTAGATGACGGAAAACGACCTGAGTTTGGAAAATACGCAGCTTCGGCTGGTGTTGGTTATATTACGCGTTCTAATAATGAACATGCTAAAGCCGGTAATCTGAATAATGCTCTAAAACAGACACAAGGGGAGCTGATCTGCATCTTCGACTGTGATCATGTGGCTACTAAGTTATTTTTACAATCGACGGTAGGTGCATTTATTGCTGATCCTAAGTTGGCGTTAATGCAAACTCCCCACCATTTTTATTCGCCAGATCCATTTGAGCGCAACATGGACAAAGCGAGTCATGTGCCTAGCGAAGTTGAGTTGTTTTATGGTCCAGTTCAAGAGGGGAATGATTACTGGAATGCCGCATTCTTTTGTGGGTCTTGTGCGGTTATAAAGCGTTCTGCATTGGAAGATATTAATGGTTTTGCGGTAGAAACCGTGACAGAGGATGCTCATACGGCATTACGGTTACAGCGTAATGGCTGGAATACTGCCTATTTGAGTATTCCCTTGGCGGCAGGTTTGTCAACTGAACGATTGGCGCTTCACATTGGGCAACGTGCTCGGTGGGCACGAGGGATGAGTCAAATATTTCGGATTGACAACCCTTTGTTAGGTAAGGGGCTGGCCTTACACCAACGACTTTGTTATTTAAATGCCATGCTCCATTTCCAGTTTCCCTTAGCAAGAATTGTATTTATAACTGCCCCGCTTGCCTATTTACTGTTTGGTCTCAATGTTATTCATGCGTCGCCTTTTGTATTATTAGCCTACGCATTACCTCACCTTATTCACTCTATTAAAACCAACACTTTAGTGCAAGGTAGACATCGTTTTTCTTTCTGGGGTGAGGTTTATGAAACTGTATTATGTTTTGCTTTAGTAAAACCTACTCTATTGACACTTTATAACCCTAAAAAGGGAAGCTTTAATGTGACAGAAAAAGGGGGGACGTTGAAAGAAGGTTTTTTTGACGCAAAATCGGTGCGCCCTCATTTAGTTATTTTATTAGTTCTGATTGTTGCTATTGTATGGGGGATAACCCGTACTATTTTATATAAGTACTATAGTATAGAGCCATTTTCTTTATTGCTGAATATTTTTTGGGCATCTTTTAGTGCGATGATTATTCTGGCTTCTTTGTCCGTTGCTAGAGAGTCCAAACAAGAGCGTCAATCTGTCCGTATAAATATAGATTTAAAAACAATTTTATATTTAAATAATGGAAAAACATTAGTGACAAAATCTTATGATTTGTCAATGGGAGGAATTAGAGTAGATTCGTTAAAACTTTCTATCAGTGAAGCAAAAGAAATAGATTATATAGAGATTTTTTTTGATGGAAAGGCTTTGTTATTTCCTGTTGAATATATCTTTTCAAATGAAAAAAATATACGTTTTCGTTTTAAGTTTTTACCTATAAAACAGCGAAGACATCTTGTGGAAGTTGTAATGGGACGTGCGGATGCTTGGTTGAATAGATCAGATAAAAAAGATCAGATAATAACATCTTTAATAACTGTAGTACGTCAAAGTGTTAGCTTGTTTTCAAATAGTGATCGAAATTCAGGATGGAAGAAATGGTGTAGACAGTTTTTTGGGTATTGGAAAGTGCGTATTTTTTTTATTTTTTTGATCTCTTTGTTATCAATTTCTATCACAAGTAGGGTATGGGCAAGCGACATTGTTTATAACCAAATATTATCACTTGAAGCTGCGGGTTTTCATAAGCCTTTAGAACTTTATGATAATGGTAGTCAAATTGGTGCTTATATTACGTTAAGAAAAGATGAGTATGTTAGTAAAGCAGATTTTCATTTGTCTTTTAAATATCCAGATATTGTGTTTCCTGAAGATAGCTTTTTGCAAATTAAATTGAATGGACAAGTTATAAAGGAAGTGCCTTTAGATACTTTTAGTTCTTCAGGTATTTCCTTGTCAATTCCCATTAGTCCAGACTTGATATTAAGTAAAAATAATCTCTCTTTTAAAATATTAGATAAAAATAGTAGTCAATGTACAGGGGCTGATAAAACAAAACTCAGACGTGTAGTTATTAGTAATAAATCAAGCTTCTCTTTCATTAGTCATCCTTTAGTTGTTGGAGGTGATTTGGCTGGTTTGCCTAGACCTTTTTTCGATCCTTATCAGATGATGGGGAGTACTATTCCCATTATTTTGCCAAGAGAAAGTCCGTCTAGTCTTCTTGAAAGTGCTGGAGTTATAGCCTCTTACTTTGGAATGCTAGCTAAGCAAAAAACAGTCATATTTCCTATTAGCGAGGATAGTTTTCCTGAGGCTAATGCGATTGCTTTGGTTATTGGTAATAAGTTTTTTGGAAGACACCTTCCTCCATTATCAGGGCCTGAAATACGCTTGATTGATAATCCAAAAGACAGGCATTTTAAGATTATGCTAGTAATGGGGCGTAATGATAAGGAGTTGAAGGAAGCGGCTCAATTTTTTGCAGAAAGCAAAAAAATGAATGGCAATTCATTTTCTGTGCCAAAATTGAGTCTTCCCAAGAGCCAACCCTATGATGCGAAGAGCTGGATCAGAATCGATCACCCTACACTTTTCTCTGAGATATCCAAGCCAGCAGATTTAATATCAAAAGGAATACATCACTCAGAGATTGATGTCTACTTTCGCGCTCCGCCTGATTTATATCAATGGCGAAATCAATCTGCGTTTATGAAGGTTAACTACCTTTTTCCTGAGAGTGGTTTTAGCAAGCATAACTCTAAGCTAGACGTTACGTTAAATGGTAAATATTTGACCTCTTTAAGAGTGAATGAAACTGGAATGTGGGCCAGTCTGAAAGCGTTACTTGGGTATGATATTAGAAAGCAAAGTGCCACCATCTCTATCCCAGCCTCGTTATTGTATGGTGAAAACAGCTTGCAGTTTTATTTTGATTTAAAGCCAAAAACGGCTGCTGATTGCCAAGAGTTTAATAATATAGGGTTAGTTAGCCGAATATTGCCATCTTCCACCTTAGATCTTACAAAGTTGAGGCATTTTACATCACTACCTAATTTGTCGTATTTCGTGAGTTCTGGGTTTCCTTTCACGCGGATGGCAGATTTGTCCGATACGGTTGTTGTGCTACCTAAGCATCCCTCGAAATCTGAGTTATCCACATTTCTAGATACTATGGCCAAAATGGGAGCTTTTACTGAGTCGCCGGTGTTTAACGTTCATGTAAAACAAGGGTTGTCTTTTGATCCCGAAACACAAGGGAAAAATGTTCTAGTGATCGGGCGTATTAGTCGTTTAGAAAATTCGAATATGTTGCAGGGATCGCCGTTTAAGTTGATTCAACGTCATTTGATTTTAACGAAACGTTCTATTTGGCAAAGATTAAAACTGTTTTTACTTAACAATGAAGGGAAAGACGAGAAAGCGGCTAGTAGCGATCTCCTACGACAGGATGCATTTTCGGGTTTGTTAAGTTTTCCTTCACCTCAAAGTGTATCCAAAACAGTGGTAATTATAGCATCCAGCGATGACAAGCTGATTGCGACTCAACGGCGCCTTTTTTCTTCTGGTGTAAGTGCTTACATACATGGTGATTTAGTCGTTGTTGGCAATGAAAATATTCGCTCTTATCAAGTAGGTGCAACTTATGGCTATGGTGAGTTGTCTTGGTATAAGAGAACTCTTTGGTACTTTAGCCAACATGTTTTTTTACTTGTCAGTATTTTGTTGGCGGGTGTGTTACTCGGAGCACTGTTGCTTTATCCCATTATAAAACGCAGGGCAGTAAAAAGGCTTTCTGAGGTAAGGAAAGAAAAAAATGAATAGTAAAAAGTGTTCACTAGTATCTGTACTGCTAATGGTGTTTTCTTCTCAAGCATTTAGTGCTCAGAATAGTACTGAGCAAAATCAATATAATACTTTGTTTCAGCAAGCCGATTTTTGGATGGCAAAACAGCGCCCTAATTTAGCGGAAGACTCTTTACAACGAATCCTATTATCTGATCCGAATAATCTTAAAGCTTTGTATAAATTAGCTCAATTGTCGGCTCAGAATCATGATGCTGAGGCAAAAAAACAGTATATTGATAAAATTAAAAGTATCGACCCAGATAGTCTGTATCTTGAACGATTACAGAATCCTTTATCACACAGCTCTCTACTATCCAAAGCTAGGTCATTGTCTTCTGAAGGGCAATACTCGCAAGCTGTAAGCTATTATCAAAAAGCATTTAACGGGCATGTGCCTCCTGAAGAGTTTGCTGTTGAATATTATTTAACTTTGGCTGGCACCAAAGGCGGGGTCGATCAGGCCCGTGATGCTTTATATAAACTTTATCGAGAGCATCCTGATGACAGTGTTTTTAAGATTGCTTACGCTAAGGTGCTAACTTACAAAGAATCTACCCGTCGACGGGGAATTGAAATATTAGAAAAAGAAGATAAGTCGCACCCTGATGTGGATAAAAGTTGGCGTCAAGCATTGCTTTGGTTAGGGGCTAACTCCTCAGATCGTAGGTTGTACGATGCCTACTTGAGCAAATATCCTAACGATCAAGAAGTGGCTGATCACTTTAAAAAAGCGACAACATTAACTGCTACACAAGCTGGTTCAATGGCTAGGGTTAGAGGGTATAAAGCGTATAAAAAAGGCCAGAATGATGTTGCATTAAGGGAGTTTAGACTGGCGTTGAGATATGACAAACATGATGCCGCTTCAATTGCTGGGATTGGGTTAGTAAACCTGAGCCTGAATCATCTTAAGGTTGCGTATGAATATTTGGATAAAGCAATCAAGTTAGCGCCTAATGAGGCTGATCAATGGACTGCTGCGAGAGACAGTGCCTATTTTTACGCTCATTTAAATGACGTGAAGCAATTAGCTAAAAATGGACAATACGATAGCGCTTTATCTAAGCTCGATACTTTGAAGTATTATAACGATAAACAGGAATTAGATGCTCAGATCACTAAGGCGGATATTCTTCAAAAGGAGAATAAGCTGACGCAAGCGTTGATTATTTATAATAGTATACTTATTAAAGACAGCACAAATCTTCCTGCTCGAATTGGTCTTATGCATGTGTTACAAAAGGAAGATGAATGGGGAGAAGCCAGTGCCTTAGTACAGACATTGCCGCCTTCTGTTCAAAAAGAATTTAAACAAGAGGCTTTAAGTCAGGCTTTAGTACTCAAATCAGAGGCTGAATCACAATCCGCATCAATGGCTTTGAGCACATTAAGGCAGGCTTCTAATTTGGCACCAAGTGATCCATGGATTCGTTTAGATTTAGCCCGCACTCTTAATAAAGTAGATAATCCCCAAGCTGCAGAGTCATTGCTCGCTCGTGGCGTTAAACAGTATGGTACAGCAACTGATCGTTATGTGGCTGCTTTGTATGCACAAGAGCAAAAACACTGGTCAGATGTTATTGCAATGCTTAAGCCTATTCCAAAGGTTCAGCAAGATAAAAAAATTATCCAACTAAAGAATATGGCAACTTTGGAGCTCTCACTAGTGCGTATTAAACAGCTTCAAAATGTTGGTGATATGATGGGGGTTCGCAAGATTATTTCGACACTTTATCAGACGACTCCAAGTAGTGTGTCCGATGAGGGGAGTATTGCCTCTGCGATTTATCAAAGTGGGCAGCATGATTTGGCTTTGTCTTATTTGCAGACTTATCCACCAGCTTTAGATCAGCCTGTTGAGGATTATCGTACTTTGTTAACGGTAATGGCCAAGGCTGGTGATCCAGATGATGCAAGCCACTTACTCCAGCAATTATCAGGTCGTCAAGTGCTTTCTAGTGATGATCATCTAGCGATACATCATATCCGTAATGATTTGACGATTATACAAGCTGATAAACTCAGAAACGATGGACAGTTAGCACAGGCTTATGAACTATTAGCCGATAGAATGCGTTTGTATCCGAATAATGCTGATTTGTTGTTAGCGATGGGGCGTTTGTATCGAACTGGTCATAAAGACGATAAGGCATTGCAGATTTATCAGTATGTGTTCAAAACAAACCCTCAAAACCTAAGTGCCATAGAAGGTGTCGTATCGATAGAGTTATCATTGCAAAAGTTAGATTTGGCAAAAGCTACTGTGGATGATGTGCCTAAAGGAATAGCGAATAATCCTAGGGTGTTGTTGTTGAAGGCTCGAGTTGAATCGGCACTGGGTAATAATAGTGATGCCTTGAAGGCTTTGTCTCAAGCAAGAGCAGTATTGCAGACAAATTACTCAGGGGACGTATCTGGAGTGAATACAGATATTTTTACTTCTAAAAACCCTTTTATAGATTCTGACTTTAATGAGAATCAGGGAGAAGTGTCTGGTAATCAAGTATCAGAAAGCATTGCACGGCCAATTTGGTTGCCTGGCAATGGAGCTAAGAAGTCAGAGGTGTTTAATAAGCAGAATAACGATACAGACAAAACGTCGTTATCTTATCAAGTTTATCAATTGACAAAAGCGATTCAGAAAAAGAATGCGACGTATTTGAAGATAGGGGCACAGATTCACTCTAGGAGTGGCGAGTCAGGCTTGAGCCGACTCGATAGCATAGAGGCACCTGTTATCGTTAATACGCCTTATGCAAATGGTCGTTTCCAGTTAACCGTCACGCCAACCGTATTAAATGCTGGTAGTGACTCCAACAACCCTGAGTTATTTGGAACGAATGCTGTGTTTGCGAGCACGGCGGCCACACCAAGTCAAAATGATGGAGGTGTTGGGCTTAATGTGTCTCAACAGTGGCAAAGATTAAAGCTAGACCTTGGTACAACACCACTAGGATTTCAAGAAAGTCACTTGGTTGGAGGTGTTAATTGGCAGCCGTATTTGGCTGATCATCTCTCTCTTAATGTCAACCTTGAGCGTCGAGCGGTCAAGGACAGCCTACTATCGTATGCTGGAACATCTGATCCTACAACACGTGAACAATGGGGAGGGATAACTAAAACAGGAGGTACATTGGGCCTTAACTTTGATAACAGCGTAATCGGCTTATACGGCAATGCGGGTGCTTACCGCTATCAAGGTAATGGTGTACAAAGTAACCTTAAGCTTCAAACTTCTATAGGTGGTTATTTTCATATTGTAAATAATGAGACACGCCAGCTGTTGGCTGGCATGGATATCACTATTATTAGTTTTGATCATAATGTGAGCAAATACTCACTAGGGCATGGTGGCTATTTTAGTCCACAAAACTATGCGGCGCTTACTTTGCCCATCACGTTATCTGAAAAACATGAAAATATGGATTTTACGCTTAAGTTTAGTCCAGGCTTCCAAAGTTTTTCAGAAGACTCCGTGCCTTTTTATCCCGAGAATTCGTCTTTTCAAGGACAGCTAAACAGTCTTGTTTCAGAGAATAAGAGTAAGCTCAAGAAATCCTTTTACGATTCTGAAACAACGCGGGGTTTTGGTATTAGTCTATCAGGAAAGGCAACCTACCATCTGAATCCGATGTTAAGCGTATACTTTGGTGCTGGATACGATAATTTTGGTGATTATAATCAAGTGTCGGCTTCATTAGGTGCAAAATACTTAATAGGTACAACAAACTAAACTGTTTGAGGGGGAGGTAGGGGGTGAAACAGTATCTTACGTTATTTTTGGGGTTTTTGGGTTTTCTATTGAGTAATTTTGCATTGGCCCAAGATAGTAACTGGAGTCTCTATAAAGAGCACTTTCTATCGCCTCAAGGGCGAATTGTGGATACTGGAAATAATGACATTAGCCATTCTGAGGGGCAGGGGTATGGGTTGATCTTAGCCCTTCATTATAATGATAGGCAGACTTTCTCGCTAATTTGGGAATGGACTAAGAGGCATCTTGGACGTTACGATTTGCCGTTATTTTCTTGGAAGTATGACCCTAATACGATTCCCCACGTTATAGATAAAAATGATGCCTCTGATGGGGATTTACTGATTGCTTGGGCGTTGTTTGAGGCAGGAAAGCAATGGAGAGACACCAACTATAGGAATGCCTCCAAACTGATTAGAGCCGCCATACTAAAGCACTTAGTGGTAGATTTTGGAGGCTATGACCTGATTTTGCCAGGGTTAAAAGGGTTTGCACATAAAGATTATATGGAGATTAATTTAGCTTACTGGATAATGCCGGCTTTACGAGACTTTGCTAGTGAGGATGGGGAAGAATGGCAAAAGTTGATTGATAGTGGTCAGGCACTGCTACAAAAAAGCCAATTTGGTGCAGATAAATTGCCAACAGACTGGATTCGAGTAACTAAAACTGGGAAAGTCATACCATCGCCAAATCAGGCTCCTCGTTTTGGTTTTGATGCCGTGCGAATTCCCCTATACTTTTATTTGGCTGGGATGTCGAAGTCGTCATCCTTACAACCTATAAAGCGGTTTTGGCAGACCCAAAAGGGAAGTGAGCCAGCATGGATAAATGTTTTGTCAGGGGCTAAGTCGTCGTATTCAGCATCTCAAGGTGTGAAGGCAATTATCGCTTTGGTAAATGACCAGCCTATACCTGCCCATTTAGATAAAACGGCACTCTACTATAGCGCATCGTTATTTTTACTTTCTCGCATAGCTAGCGAGTCTCGTTAGTTAAGTCTCTCTTGCATTCGAAAGTAGGTATTTGACTGTCCTCAAATACCTACTTAGGCTGCTGCTCTAGGTTAAAGGGTGAATCGGGCCCTAATAGCTCGTTTGTTAAAATGCTAGGGGAGATGTTTAACTCAAAATGAAACAGTTTTGATTTGATGCCGCAACCATCAAAGACAATCGCCCAGCCCTTTTTCGAACCATCAGTAGCGTCTTCTTTTGGCATTCGCCAGCATACCCCTTTAATGTTGACATATCGTGTGCCGTCGGCGTCTTCTGTTATGGGATAGTTTGTGTTGTCGCTTTTATCTACACCTTTTAAATATTCTTGTTGAGCGGCTTTTGATTCCGCTATTTTTTGTCGTAGTTCTTTTGAAAAGATTTTACTGGTCGCTTGTATATCGGCATCGGGTGATAATGATATTTTGGAGATGTCCAACAGCTCAGGTTTGTCGATGAGGTTTTCTGTTTGTTGGCTTGTTAATAAGTGGGTATCTAAGCCATGGCGATTACCTGCGGGTACGGAAATGCCATTACGCTTTACTGTACCAAACTGGCTATCCTGCTTATTCTTCTTCTGGATGCTATCAGAGGGGGAAGTACTTTGGAAAAACTCCGCACCTTGTTTTGTTGTTGAGTCTGCTGCTTTTGCTGGATCTGTCCTTGGGGTGATATGACGTTCTGGATCCGTGGCGTTAGAAGATTGTTCAGATGTCTTTATGTCTAAAGCTGACGTTTGCTCTTGTTTATTGGTTGAGGTTTGTGCTTGCTCTTCTGGCTTGAGCAAAGACACCTCTAACGTTTTTTTTGACGTTAAAGCTGAAGGCTTCAATAAGTCCAACCAGTTTTGGTCTTTGCTTGCAAACAAAATAAGACCATGGATGGCGATGGCGCAGAATAAGGCTATCAGCCAAGATTTTTTGATGCTGCTGCTTCTGTGTATGGGCATATGGTTGTTTGAAAGCTGGAAATAAGCTTCTCTATCTAGTCCTTGTTGCTGTATCTCTATAGCTGGGTGTCAATATAGCAGATTCAAGTCCATAAGTTATTTGTCATCTTCGTAAAGAATATTGTTTTAAATGTATGCTTAGGGTTGGGAAACGAGATGGCTACCAGTATACTGTTGAAATCAAAAACTAAAGAGATAAAGACGATGTTTAAATGGTTTTCTGTGCTTATCTTAGCTGTGTTTCTCAGTGCTTGTGGTAATAAAGGCCCCCTTTATCTACCAACTAGTGGGACAGCGACCCAGCAAGAATCGTCTTCGACTAATTGAGGATTCCCCTTTGGACTTTTTTAATTATAACAATGGCCTATTGCAAGCAGAGAATGTTGCATTAACGCAAATTGCAGAACAATTTGGCACCCCTTGCTACGTGTATTCCCGTGCAACCTTTGAGCGGCACTATAACGCCTACGCTGAAGCTTTTGCTTCACATCCTACGTTGATCTGCTATGCAGTAAAAGCCTGTTCGAATATTGCTATTTTGAATGTGTTGGCTCGCCTCGGTTCTGGATTTGATATCGTCTCGATTGGTGAATTAGAGCGAGTCTTGAAGGCGGGAGGTGACCCCTCTAAAGTCATGTTTTCGGGTTTAGGTAAGCAAGCCCATGAGATGAAGCGGGCTTTAGAGGTTGGTATCCACTGTTTTAATGTGGAGTCCGAAGCAGAGCTTTACCGCCTTAATGATGTGGCTGGTGAAATGGGCAAAGTGGCTCCGGTTTCGTTGCGTGTAAACCCCGATGTGGACGCGAAAACCCACCCGTATATTTCTACTGGCCTAAAAGAAAACAAGTTTGGTATCGATATTCAAGATGCCGTACGCATTTATAAAATTGCCCATAAGCTACCCAATTTGAATGTAATGGGTGTGGATTGCCACATCGGTTCACAGTTAACAGAACTGACACCTTTCTTGGACACATTTGATCGTCTGATTGGACTGGTGGACGAGTTGGCGGAAGCGGGTATCACTATTAAACATTTGGATCTAGGTGGTGGCCTGGGTGTTCGTTATCGCGATGAAGTGCCGCCTGAGCCTGCGGAATACGCGAAGCTGATTCTTGAAAAAGTGAAAGATAGACCTGTCACGCTTGCTTTTGAACCAGGTCGCTCTATTGCGGCTAATGCTGGTATTTTATTGACTAAAGTCGAATTTCTTAAGTGTACACCTCATAAGAACTTTGCAGTGATTGATGGTGCAATGAATGATTTGATTCGCCCCTCTCTCTACGGTGCGTGGATGAATATTGTTCCCGTTTCTCTGGCACCGACTCCAGAGGGTGTACGTACTTATGACTTGGTTGGTCCTGTGTGTGAAACCGGAGACTTTCTAGGTAAAGATCGAGAGTTGGACATTCAAGCAGGTGATTTACTGGCTGTGCGTTCTGCTGGTGCCTATGGATTTACTATGTCATCGAATTACAACAGCCGCAGCCGTGCCGCAGAAGTGATGGTGGATGGGGACAACGCTCACTTGATTCGTGTTCGAGAAACAATAGAGCATCAATTGGCCGGCGAGCAAGTATTGCCCGACTAAGGAGTACGCTGTGTTGTTAAAATTTACCAAGATGCATGGGCTTGGAAATGACTTTGTTGTGGTGGATGCAGTTTCCAGAAAAGTATTTTTTAATAAGCAACAAATTCAGCGTTTAGGTGATCGTAACCGAGGGATTGGTTTTGATCAGCTATTGATCGTTGAGCCACCTACTCATCCTGATATGGATTTCCGTTATCGTATCTTTAATGCGGATGGATCTGAGGTTGAGCATTGTGGTAACGGTGCTCGTTGCTTTGCCAAGTTTGTTTTGGACCGCGAGCTGACGAACAAGCGCATTATCAATGTGGAAACCAAGCGAGGCCATATTCAGCTACGTGTAGAGGAGGCAGGCTTGGTGACGGTTGATATGGGAGCGCCAAGTTTTGACCCTAAAGATTTGCCTTTCACTGCTGAACAACAACTAGGTTTATATACGATTGAGGCGAGGGGCGAGTTCCATCAAATAACGCCAGTGTCCGTCGGTAATCCGCATGCCGTTTTAAGAGTGGATGCTTTATCTGATGAGTTGGTATCGACAGTTGGGCCGATATTAGAGTCTCATGAGCGCTTTGAAAATCGGGTTAATGTTGGCTTTATGCAAGTCATTAACTCTGAAGAGATTGCTTTACGAGTCTATGAACGTGGTGCTGGGGAGACTCAGGCCTGTGGAACGGGGGCTTGTGCAGCGGTTGTGGCTGGAATCAAACAAGGCTGGTTGGCTCCAAGAGTCACGGCGCATTTGCGCGGTGGTGATTTACACATCGAATGGCAAGGCGAGGGCTGTCCTATTTTAATGACAGGCCCTGCTGAGAAAGTGTTTGAAGGGCAAATTTATCTATAGAGGAAATATGAAAGAAGAGGATGTCGTTCAGTACCTATCAAAGTCGCCGGATTTTTTTGTTAAAAATCCTGATCTATTGGAGAGTTTAACGCTTCCTCATCCGGTGCGTGGTAATGTTATTTCATTACTTGAGTACCAAGTTTCACTGCTTAGAAAAACGACGGCGAGTTATCGCCAAGAGTTTGAACGCTTGGTTGAGGTGGCTCGGCAAAATGAAGCGATCATGCAAAAAACCCGTCGCCTTATTTTGGCTGGGGTAGCCTGTTCCTCATTGGATGACTTGGTCATTGTGATCGATGATATGGTGAGGGAGGAGTTCGATGCGTCTCACCATACTTTGTTATTATTCGATACTAACCGAGGATCGTCGATCCGATATTGTTCCGAAGAAGAGAGAAATAAACACCTTAATGGTTTGCCTAGTTTAAAAAGAAGCTCTTGTGCGTTGTTAGACAAAACAGCAATACAGTTTTTATTTCCTGAAACCCATCGTCTTATCCTCTCGACGGCATTGGTTCCTATTCTTGGCTCCCAAGAAAATGAAAAGGACTGCATTGGTATATTGGTTTTGGGATCTCAGTCCCCCTATACGTTTTCTAAGGAAAAAGAGACACTCTTTTTGCAATATCTTACTGAGATGTTAAGTGGGATTTTTCAGAGGTTAATCGAATGAAAAAGTTAGTGGCCTTTGATTTAGACAATACTTTATGGGATGTTGATCCTGTGATTGTGCGTGCTGAATACGCTATGGAGTCTTGGTTTAATGAGCGATTTCCTGGTTTTATGTCGCTTTTTACGGCCTCGAATCGTTTGGACATTCGTAATGCTCTCATCGCACAAACACCTTCTCTAGGGCTTAATGTCACATTATTACGCTATGAAACCTATAAGCAAGCACTTAAACAATTTGGATTGTCGAGCGAAGAGTCTGCCATCGTTGCGGAGTCGGCGATGATGGTTTTTTCTGAGTGGCGACAAAAAGTCGATCTATACCCACATGTAAAAAATGTTTTAGAAGTACTTCGCCAGGATTATCAATTAGTTGCTATTAGTAACGGAAATGCGGATGTATATCATCCTTATATTGGATTGGCATCGTATTTTGATTTTGCGATCCGAGCGGATCAAATAGGTGCGGCTAAGCCTGACCCAATACTTTTTGAAACAGCCTTGAAAAAAGCAGAAGTTGACTATACTCAGATGGTTCATATTGGCGATCATCCTGTTGATGATGTCTCTGGGGCAGCAGCGGCAGGAGTAAAAGCGATTTGGTTTAATCGCCATGGTGCTCGGCACTGGGATGAGTCCTGGGGCGTGCGAGCAGATGCAGAAGTTCATTCGTTGCTTGAGTTACCGGATGTGATTAGGTCTTTATTGCAATAGTGCTTTTCTATTGTCTTATTAGAAGTAACTCATGTTTACGCTAGGTGTTTAGTGTTATACTAAGCTCATTCATTAGTTAAAACTGATTTTAAGGAATTACCATGGGTGACAATACTATCCAAATTACAGACGCTCAGTTCGAAGAAGAAGTGCTGAAGTCTGACCTGCCTGTCGTTGTTGATTTTTGGGCTCCTTGGTGTGGACCTTGCAAAATGATCGCACCAGTCCTTGAAGACATTGCTGCGGAATACGAAGGCAAACTAAAAGTTGTTAAGTTGAACGTCGATGAGAATACAGAAACGGCACCTAAATACAATGTTCGTGGTATCCCAACTTTGCTAGTTGTTAAAGGCGGTGAAGTGGTTGGTACGAAAGTGGGTGCAGTCTCTAAAACACAACTTACAGACTTTATCAACGGTGCTATCTAATCTGAAGTGATAGATTGGATAACATTTTGAATATAAAAAAGCAGTCATCTATGGCTGCTTTTTTCGTTTGGCTTGTCCTGTTCTTTTAATCCTCTAGTAAAGCTAATTGCTCAGAAAAAGCTGGGGAATGAGAACTTGCTAATGTAGCGACCATCTTCTGAGCATAAGGTAGGTAGCGTTTCAAATCTGATTTTGGCATTGGGTCATCATTGGGAAGTTTTACTGTTACTGGATTTTTGTGGACACCATTGATGCGAAACTCGTAGTGAAGGTGAGGTCCCGTTGCCCAGCCTGTCTGTCCAACATAAGCAATGATATTACCTTGCTTAGTATATTTTCCGCGTTTTATGTTTCTTGCGAAGCCCTTCAAATGGGCATAAAGCGTTTGGTAGCCTTTTCCATGATCAATAATGACGACGTTTCCATAGCCTCGTTGTTTTCCTGCAAACGCAATACGCCCATCTCCCGCTGCTTTGACTGGCGTACCGCTCGCAGCAGCATAGTCCACGCCACGATGAGGACGACTGGTTTTAAAAATCGGATGGAGTCTATTCGGATTAAAAACAGATGATATTCGAGTAAAATCGACAGGGGTCCTTAAAAAGGCTTTTCGCATGGCCAAACCGTCAGGGGTATAGTAATGGGCTCCCTTTTTAGATTGATAGCGAATGGCCTGATAAACGCGTCCATTGTTGATAAACTGTGCGGCCAAAATGTTACCATGACCAATGCGCTGACCATCCAATAACTTGTCTTCATAGAGAATACTAAAGCGGTCTCCTTTGCGAAGATCCAATGCAAAGTCAATGTCCCAACCAAAAATGTTCGCCATATTAATAAGTAAGGACTCGTCGATATCTGCCAGCATACCATCAACAAATAAAGAGTCGTTAATAGTGGCTTCTTTATAAGTGTGAATAATATCTGGAGTTTTAGTTACTGTATGTCGATGAAAGGTGTCGTTGTCTCGTTCA
>NZ_CM149678.1:1357500-1482500 GCF_056173515.1 Marinomonas sp. 63XJN7_9_ISO-PGPR-S23-217
CATCCGTTGAAAAGGCTGGGGATGACTTGTGGATAGGAGTGAAAGGCTAATCAAGCTCGGAGATAGCTGGTTCTCCTCGAAAGCTATTTAGGTAGCGCCTCGTGTATTGCCATTGGGGGTAGAGCACTGTTTGGGCTAGGGGGTCATCCCGACTTACCAACCCCATGCAAACTCCGAATACCAATGAGTATGAGCACGGGAGACACACGGCGGGTGCTAACGTCCGTCGTGAAAAGGGAAACAACCCAGACCGTCAGCTAAGGTCCCAAAGTTACAGTTAAGTGGGAAACGATGTGGGAAGGCTTAGACAGCTAGGAGGTTGGCTTAGAAGCAGCCATCCTTTAAAGAAAGCGTAATAGCTCACTAGTCGAGTCGGCCTGCGCGGAAGATATAACGGGGCTCAAACTGTACACCGAAGCTACGGGTTCATCTTAGGATGAGCGGTAGAGGAGCGTTCTGTAAGCCGTTGAAGGTCAAGCTGTAAGGCAGGCTGGAGGTATCAGAAGTGCGAATGTTGACATGAGTAACGATAAGGGGAGTGAAAACCTCCCCCGCCGGAAGACCAAGGTTTCCTGTCCCATGTTAATCAGGGCAGGGTGAGTCGGCCCCTAAGGCGAGGCAGAAATGCGTAGTCGATGGGAAACAGGTTAATATTCCTGTACTTATGTATATTGCGATGGAGAGACGGAGAAGGCTAGGCCAGCACAGCGATGGTTGTCTGTGTTTAAGGTAGTAGGCAAGTGACTTAGGCAAATCCGGGTCACTCTTTAAGAGAGAATGCCGAGAATTGATGACGAGCCCTCTTTTGGGTGAAGTGGTTGATGCCATGCTTCCAGGAAAAACTTCTAAGCTTCAGATATACATGAACCGTACCCCAAACCGACACAGGTGGTCAGGTAGAGAATACCAAGGCGCTTGAGAGAACTCGGGTGAAGGAACTAGGCAAAATGGTACCGTAACTTCGGGAGAAGGTACGCCGGCCGGTGTGAAGGACTTGCTCCGTAAGCACTAGTCGGTCGAAGATACCAGGCCGCTGCAACTGTTTATTAAAAACACAGCACTCTGCAAACACGAAAGTGGACGTATAGGGTGTGACGCCTGCCCGGTGCTTGAAGGTTAATTGATGGGGTTAGCGTAAGCGAAGCTCTTGATCGAAGCCCAAGTAAACGGCGGCCGTAACTATAACGGTCCTAAGGTAGCGAAATTCCTTGTCGGGTAAGTTCCGACCTGCACGAATGGCGTAATGATGGCGGCACTGTCTCCACCCGAGACTCAGTGAAATTGAAATCGCAGTGAAGATGCTGTGTATCCGCGGCTAGACGGAAAGACCCCGTGAACCTTTACTATAGCTTCACAGTGAACTTTGAACCTACTTGTGTAGGATAGGTGGGAGGCTTTGAAGATAGGACGCCAGTTCTATTGGAGCCAATCTTGAAATACCACCCTGGTATGTTTGAGGTTCTAACTCAGGTCCGTAATCCGGATCGAGGACACTGTGTGGTGGGTAGTTTGACTGGGGCGGTCTCCTCCCAAAGAGTAACGGAGGAGCACGAAGGTGTGCTCAGCATGGTCGGAAATCATGCATAGAGTGTAAAGGCAAAAGCACGCTTAACTGCGAGACAGACACGTCGAGCAGGTACGAAAGTAGGTCTTAGTGATCCGGTGGTTCTGTATGGAAGGGCCATCGCTCAACGGATAAAAGGTACTCCGGGGATAACAGGCTGATACCGCCCAAGAGTTCACATCGACGGCGGTGTTTGGCACCTCGATGTCGGCTCATCACATCCTGGGGCTGAAGCCGGTCCCAAGGGTATGGCTGTTCGCCATTTAAAGTGGTACGCGAGCTGGGTTTAGAACGTCGTGAGACAGTTCGGTCCCTATCTGCCGTGGACGTTTGAGATTTGAGAGGAGCTGCTCCTAGTACGAGAGGACCGGAGTGGACGAACCTCTGGTGTTCCGGTTGTCACGCCAGTGGCATTGCCGGGTAGCTATGTTCGGACGGGATAACCGCTGAAAGCATCTAAGCGGGAAGCCTCCCTTAAGATAAGATCTCACTGGGACATAAGTCCCCTAAAGAGCCGTTCGAGACGAGGACGTTGATAGGTTGGGTGTGTAAGTGCTGTGAGGCATTGAGCTAACCAATACTAATTGCTCGTGAGGCTTGACCATATAACACCAAAGTGGTTTTACAGGTTACGATAGACACTGGTTTGACCTTGGTTATCGCTATTTCAAAAATGAATTGTTAAAAGAGACAAGTGAACGAATTTGCGAGTTATGGAGAGGAAAACACAAAGCCGCCATAACAAATGCAAGCCAGTTTTCTTGATGATCATAGAGGCATTGAACCACCTGATCCCATCCCGAACTCAGAAGTGAAAAGTGCCATCGCCGATGGTAGTGTGGGAGATCCCATGTGAGAGTAGGTCGTTATCAAGATTTAATTTGAGAAAGCCCTGATAGCTATGCTGTCAGGGCTTTTTTTCGTCTCAAGAAATGTTGTAGACCATCAGCTGGGTTGAACCACCTGATCCCATACCGTCTCAATTAAGTGTGTCTGACAAGGTGTTGTAATAGATGCCTCTCTCTCATTAAATGATTTTATTTCGACCAAAAAACAAGCCATTTTAGATTGTCACCTTGCCATTGTATTCGCTTGCGCCTGTTTCGCAGGCTCAACGCGTCTGCGCGAATCCAATAGCAAGGTGACGATTGATCTGAGTTAATCTTTTTATCATGTGTGAGTAGGTCGTTATCAATATTTTATTAAGAGAAACTCTATCCTGCTAAGTAGGGTAGGGTAGGGTTTTTTCGTTATGGGAAATCACCATCGCTTATGGACGTGAGGGGCACTTTATGACAGACAAGCAGATGCCACCTTGCCATCGTATTCGCTTGCTCCTGTTTCGAAGACTCAACGCATCTGCGCAAATCTAATAGCAAGGTGACGATTGATTTGTATAGATCTTTTCAAAGATAGAGCGTTAGATCAAGGGATCCCATCCGCCGTTTACTCATCGAAAGCGTACTCTTTCAGGTTCTCTCACTGTTTTTTAGGCTCAATGCATCTGCGAGAATTAAACGCAAAACTTCTCACTATTGTTATAAATTACAGCCGATGGCAAGGTCTGTCGGCAAATTAGCATATATTGGAAATATGAAATAGAACCAATAACCTATAAGTATGGTTGCAATATTATCCAAAAAAATTCAAAGAATTTTGTAGTCTTATCTGTATGCCTTTTATTCTCAGATTTAAGTACTAGCATTAATGGTTGAATAACAAAGGAAGGAGACGGAGATGGCAAAAGTATTAGTACTGTACTATTCAAGTTATGGTCATATAGAAACGATGGCGAATGAAGTAGCTGAAGGAGCGCGAAGCACAGGTGCTCAGGTTGACATTAAGCGAGTACCCGAGTTGATGCCAGAGGATGTGGCAAAAAACGCGGGAATAAAGCTTGATCAGGCGGCTCCTATCGCCAAGCCTGAAGACTTGGAAGAGTATGATGCCGTTATTTTTGGTTCACCCACTCGCTTTGGCAATATGGCCGCTCAGATGAGAAATTTTCTGGATATGACGGGGGGATTATGGGCCAAAGGTAAGTTAGTCGGTAAGGTTGGCAGTGTATTCACGTCTACTGGTACTGGTGGTGGTAATGAGACAACGGTTCAATCTTTTCATACAACGCTATTTCACCATGGTTTTGTTGTGGTTGGTTTGCCTTATTCTTGCCCAGAGTTGGCGGATGTGAGTGAAGTAAAAGGGGGCTCTCCATTGGGGGCTGGTACGGTTGCAGGCGCCGACGGTAGTCGCCAGCCATCTCAGAAAGAAGTGGCGATGGCACGCTTCCAAGGTAAGCATGTAGCGGAAATTGCTGCGAAGCTAAGTGCATAACTCGGCTTGCTCGTAGATTTATTGACAAAAAAGGTAGGCCTTGAAGGCCTACCTTTTTTTGTCTGTTCATCAGTAAATGCACGGTTTTTCTTCTCTTTTGCTAAAGCGAGTGTTAGAAACGGGAAAGAGGGAATACTGATGTATTTTTGTCACTTGTGATGACGATGAATATTTTGTGTTTTAGATCAAATATCGCTTCCCTCGTATGAGGTTATTCTCTATTCTCGCGCTCGTGGTACCACCATATTTTTTTCTGTTGTTTTTGATCAAAGCGGCTTTATTTTTTGTCCAAGGAATACCTATGAAAATCGCTATTTTATCGCGCAATCCCAACCTTTATTCTACTCGACGTTTAGTGGAAGCTGGTCGAGAACTGGGCCATGAGGTGGATGTGATAGACACGATGCACTGTTATATGGACATTACCAGTAGCAGCCCGTCGGTTCGTTACGATGGTCAGCCTTTGCCTATGTACGATGCTGTTATTCCAAGGATCGGTGCTTCTGTTACTTTTTATGGTACGGCCGTGGTCCGTCAGTTTGAGATGATGGGCACTTACAGTATTAATGAATCTGTGGCGATTAGTCGCTCAAGAGATAAGTTACGCTCTTTACAGTTAATGTCCCGTAAAGGTCTTGGTTTACCCAAAACAGGGTTCGCTCACCATCCAGATAAAATTGGCGACTTGCTAAAAAATGTTGGCGGGGCACCGGTGGTGATTAAATTGTTAGAGGGTACACAGGGGATTGGCGTGGTGTTGGCGGAATCTAATAAAACCGCTGAATCCATTATCGAGGCCTTTATGGGGTTAAAGGCTAATATTTTGGTGCAGGAATACATCAAAGAAGCTGGCGGTGCGGATATTCGTTGTTTGGTCGTTGGTGGCAAAGTGGTGGCTGCGATGAAACGGCAAGGTGCAGAGGGGGAGTTTCGCTCTAATTTGCATCGTGGTGGAACGGCTACTCTCGTTAAGTTGTCGCCAGAGGAGCGTAAAACGGCCATTGATGCGGCGAAAGTAATGGGGCTGAATATGTGCGGCGTCGATATATTGCGCTCTAATAATGGCCCTTTGATCATGGAAGTTAACTCATCCCCGGGTCTTGAAGGTATTGAGTCTGCAACCAAAAAAGATGTGGCTAAAATGATTATTCAATACTTGGAAAAAGCATCGATTACCGGGACGACGAAGACGAAAGGGAAGGGTTGATGAGTAATGATATTTTATCGATAGATGGAATTGATATTTCACTTGGCGAAACCATTAAAATTGAGTTGCCAATTATTAAGCTGTATACCGATACGAACATGTCCATGCCGATTTATATTCGACGTGGTAAGCGTCCTGGCCCGACGCTTTTTGTCAGTGCTGCGATTCATGGCGATGAACTGAACGGTATTGAGATCATTAGCCGCCTGATTAATAGTAAGTATATGGATAAAATTCGTGGCACTTTAATTGCCGTACCGGTGGTCAATGGCTATGGTGTACTCAGCCAAAGCCGCTATTTGCCAGATAGACGGGATTTGAATCGTAGCTTTCCAGGCTCCAAACGTGGCTCTTTGGCTGGACGAGTGGCGGATCGGTTTTTAACGGAAGTGGTGTCAAAAGCGGATTATGGAATTGATTTGCACACTGGGAGTTTGCATCGTTCTAATTTACCGCAGATACGTGGCAACTTGGATGATCAAGACATTTTAGGGATGGCAAAGGCCTTTGGCGTCCCTGTTATCTTAAACTCTAATTCTCGGGACGGTTCTTTGCGAGAGTGTGCAAATGATGTCGGTGCAAAAGTGATCTTGTATGAGGCGGGTGAGGCCCTACGTTTCGATGAATTATCTATCCGAGCGGGGGTAAAAGGGATTATTGGTGTGATGCGACACCTTGGTATGCTATCGAAATCTCGTCGTAAAAAGTCATTGCCAGAGCCCAGAATTGCCAGAAGCAGCAGTTGGATTAGAGCAACCGATAGTGGTTTTACAACGCATTTGAAAGCCTTGGGTGATCTTGTTGAAAACAACGAGTTGCTGGCTCAAATTAAAGATCCTTATGGGGAAGTGCTGGATGAGGTGGTGTGTAAAAAGGGTGGCATCATCATTGGTAAGCAAAACATTCCACTGGTTCAAGAAGGGGATGCGATGTATCACATTGCTCATTTTTCTTCGCCAGATGAGGTCGCTGAATACGTGGAAAGTATGCAGGATGAATTGATGGAGAACGACCAAGCTTTTCCTTTAGATTAACTGTATTTAGGCCCATTGGGCGAGATCATTTGTTAGCTAGCAAAAAAAAGCCCTGCAAAGCAGGGCTATCAAACTAGAAAGTGACGCTACAATAAACGTAACGCGCCGTCGTTAAACGGCATTCTGACTTAATGATGAGTTTTCCAACACGTCATTAAGATGCAGCCAGGTTTCGATGACAGTATCCGGGTTAAGAGACATGCTCTCAATACCTTGACCGACCAGCCAGTCTGCAAAATCCGCATGATCCGAAGGCCCTTGGCCACAAATCCCTACGTATTTTCCTTTATTACGACAGGCGGTAATTGCCATCTTCAATAATTTTTTCACCGCAGGATTGCGTTCATCGAACTTATCCGCGATGAGACCGGAGTCTCGGTCTAATCCAAGGGTTAACTGGGTTAGATCGTTTGAACCAATAGAGAAGCCGTCAAAGTATTCTAAGAACTTATCAGCAAGTAAGGCATTGGATGGAAGTTCACACATCATGATGACTTTCAGGCCATTTTCTCCGCGTGCTAGGCCTTGTTCTGCCAATAGTTCGGTGACTTGTTGAGCTTCTTCGAGTGTGCGCACAAATGGGATCATAATCTGAACATTTGTTAAGCCCATTTCGTTACGTACTTGGCGAATGGCCTCACATTCCAATGCAAAGCAATCACGGAACGAATCGTCGATATAGCGAGCCGCTCCACGGAAGCCTAGCATTGGGTTCTCTTCATCTGGTTCGAACAATGGACCACCAACGAGGTTGTGGTACTCGTTTGACTTAAAGTCAGATAAACGAACAATGACGGGCTTTTTAGAGAAAGAACAAGCCAACGTGGCGATCCCTTCTACCAGCTTGTCGACATAGAATTCCACAGGGCCCGAGTAGCCCGCGATACGATGGTTGATCTCTTCTTGCAGAGAGGCATCCATTTGATCGTAATTCAATAGCGCTTTCGGGTGAATGCCAATCATACGGTTAATAATGAACTCAAGACGAGCCAATCCGATACCAGCATTAGGCAACATGGCAAAATCAAACGCACGGTTTGGGTTGCCCACGTTCATCATGATTTTCACTGGTAGGTTAGGCATGTTGCCCACTTCGGAGGTGATCACATCGAACTTGAGCTGACCTTGGTAGACAAAGCCCATATCCCCTTGGGCACAAGAAACCGTGACGGATTGTCCATCTTTTAAAACCTCTGTGGCATCACCACAACCGACGACAGCGGGAATGCCCAGTTCTCGAGCAATAATCGCAGCATGACAGGTACGTCCACCACGATTGGTGACGATGGCCGAGGCACGTTTCATAATGGGCTCCCAATCGGGATCCGTGATGTCAGTCACGAGAATGTCACCCGGTTGAATACGATCCATCTCGGTAATAGACGACAAGACTTTGACTTCGCCTGTGCCAACCTTATGACCAATCGCGCGGCCTGTGATGAGCACGGATGAGGTTTCTTTCAAAGAATAACGTTCCATGCTTTGTGCATTGCTTTGACTACGGACGGTTTCTGGGCGGGCTTGAACAATGTAAAGTTTTCCATCTACCCCATCTTTTGCCCATTCTATGTCCATCGGGCGTTGGTAATGTTGTTCAATGATGCAAGCTTGGCGTGCCAAATCTTCGATTTCTTCATTGCTCAGTGCGAAGCGGTTTTGGTCATTCAACTCGACAGGAACAATTTCGACGAATTCTTCGCTGCCAGCTTCCGCGTATTGCATTTTTTGCGCTTTAGAACCAAGAGACTTACGCACAACCGCAGGGCGGTTAGCGGCCAATGTGGTTTTATGTACGTAATACTCATCTGGGTTGACGGTGCCTTGTACGACCATTTCACCGAGACCGTAAGCGGCTGTGATGAAGACCACTTCGTTGAAGCCTGATTCGGTGTCTAATGTGAACAGTACGCCGGAGGCGCCAATGTCACTGCGAACCATCTTTTGAATGCCTGCAGACAGTGCCACCCCTTTGTGTTCAAAGCCTTGATGCACACGGTATGAGATCGCGCGATCATTAAATAGTGAAGCAAAGACGCGTTTAATGGAGGCTTTAATATCTGCCAAGCCTTTGACGTTTAAGTAGGTTTCTTGCTGTCCTGCGAAAGACGCATCTGGTAGATCTTCAGCGGTTGCCGAAGAGCGAACAGCGAAAGACGTATCGCTAGGGTTGTCATCGCAAAGTACAGCAAAGGCGTCTTTGATTTCTTGATCAAACTCAGCCGAGAAAGACGCATTTTCAATCCAGCTTCGAATTTGCACACCCGCTTCCGCAAGAGCATGAACGTCATCGACATCTAAGCTGTCTAGGGTTTCATGGATTTTTGAATCCAAGCCACTTTCTTCTAGAAAGCTTTGATAAGCATAGGCAGTGGTTGCAAAACCATTTGGTACTTGAATACCAAGGTCCGTCAGGTTGGAAATCATTTCACCTAAAGATGCGTTTTTACCGCCGACTTCACCGACATCTTCTAAACGAAGATCTTTAAACCACTTAATAAATTTGCTCACAAGGCACTCCAGAAATTGTTAAACGTAAAAGCTCTTTTTATTGTGTCTTTCATATCATCGTGCTGTTCGACATCGCTGAGATATCAAGACAAGACTGCCGGAAGATTTTTCTAGCCTGCGCTTGTCAAAGTGCAGCGAATGAGATCATTGTATGTAGAGGAGTGCTGAGGAATAAAATCGATTATTCGATGTTGTTTTATTTCAATTTAAAAATTCAATGTTGTTGTATAACAACAAAAAAGAGAAAAAAATGATGAAAGTATATTTTGTTTCCGATGGAACGGCGATTACGGCTGAAGTGTTCGGTTCTGCGATATTGTCCTTTTTTGATATCCCAATCGAAATGCAAAGTGTGCCTTTTGTAAATACCAATGACCAAGCCAATGGTTTAAAAAGACAAATCAATTTAGAAGTGGTGAATGGCAATGCTCCACTGGTGTTTTATACGATTTCTGACATCTTAATCCGTGAGATTATTCAATCTTGTGATGCTCACTGTTATAACGTGTTTGGTGACTTGCTGTTACCCATTGAAAAAGCCTTGGGAGTGAAAGCCCTGCCGACGGCTCAAAAGGCCCATGGTATGAAAGCGGGGGTCTATGATGCTCGCATCGAGGCGATTAACTACGCCTTAGCGAATGATGATGGCGCATCGATCAAAAATTTCGATCAAGCGGATATCATTTTATTGGGTGTATCTCGGTCCGGGAAAACCCCCACCAGTTTGTACCTTGCCATGCAGTACAGTATTAAGGCGGCGAATTATCCGATTACAGAAGATGACTTTTCCGCGCCAGGCTTGCCAAAAGTGCTTCGTCCTCATAAGAAAAAGTTGTTTGGTTTAACCATTGATCCCGATAGATTGCACGAAATTCGTACAGGACGCATGGCATCTAGTAAGTATGCTTCGCCACGTCAGTGTCGTTATGAATTAGAAGAAGTGGAGTCTTTATATCGACAAGAACGGATTCCTTTCTTGAATTCTACGCGGTTATCGGTGGAAGAAATTTCCGCCAAAGTAATGGCCGAAATGCATTTGGTGCGTCATAGACAGTGAGTTTTGTTGAAAAACCTATCAACTTATTCGATGGGTTCTTGTTTTTTGTGGGTTATTTAACTGGATTTGACGCAAAAAGGTGCGACGTCACCTTAAAACTATCACAATCAATCGGTATAAAAACCCTTAAGATTAGCGAATGAGTGCGTTTTGTTGTGAAATTACACATAGAGCAATAACGTGAGGTTGGCTATTTCGAGCTGCTTGTGCAGTTTATGTGAACAAGTGCGTTAAGCTAAAGAGTATTGGCGGAGAATACTCTATAATAATGCCTTATCAGGGAAGGTGCGAATAAGTTGTCTAAGACTCAGGCTTTCAGAAAGATGGTCAATTAAGGCGTGATGTTGAGGAGTGTAGCTTTCGAAGCATCGCAATGCAGGAGCAATTACCGAGACAGGAGGACTTGTTTGTACCTTCCCTAGACAGGTCAGCGACTTGTTAAGCGGCTAACTAGAAGAAACACTAGACGGCATAAGACTATAGAGGAACAGGGCGCTGCAGAGTATAAGATGCCAATACCCATATTTTCATAAGGCTGCATCTTATTGAACAAATCAAGGATAAAAATACATTGAGTAATAAAAAAATTAACGACCCACATCAGCAGCGCGAAGCCTCTAAATACGATAATCCGGTACCGAGCCGAGAGTTTATTCTAGAGTTTCTGGCGACCCAGAACACAAGCCTTGGTCATTTTGACCTGTGCAAAGCCTTTGGTCTGACAGGGGAAGATGAAATAGAAGCCCTTCGCCGTCGCTTGATCGCCATGTGCCGCGATAGTCAACTAGTTAGTAATCAGCAAGATGAATACACCCCTATTTTAGAAAGCGACCTGATTGAAGGTTATGTGCAAGGTAATAAAGAGGGACATGGCTTCTTATTGCGCCCTAGTGACGATGATATCTTCTTATCGGCCCGTCAGATGCAAAATGTGATGGATGGCGATAAGGTGAAAGTGCGCCTGTCTGGCCGAAGTGTAAAAGGCCGTTTAGATGGTGTTGTGGTTGAGATATTAGAACGTAAGCACAGTCAGCTGGTTGGACGCTATTATCTAGAAAAAAATGGCGAGGAAAGTCGTACGGCTTTTGTCACTCCAGAAAACCCGCGCATTTCTCAAGATATTCTCATTACCAAAGATTCTGGTTTAACTCCCTCTCACGGACAATATGTGTTGGCAGAAATTGTCAGTTATGCAGAGCGCGGCAAACCAGCACAAGGCATAGTGAAGAAGATTCTCGGTGACTTTATGGCACCAGGGGTCGAAATTGAAGTGGCAATGCATCGTTATGAAATCCCTAACGAGTGGCCTGCTGCCGTGGAACAGCAGATTAAGCATTTTAGTAGCGAAGTAGCCGAAGAAGACAAAGCGCATCGTGTGGATCTCCGTGATACTCCATTTGTCACTATTGATGGCGAAGACGCGCGGGATTTTGACGATGCCGTTTATTGTGAAAAGACGCCTGGTGGTTGGAAGCTACTGGTGGCGATTGCCGATGTGTCCCACTATGTGAAAAAAGACACAGCCTTGGATGAAGAGGCGATTGTGCGTGGCAACTCGGTATATTTCCCAGGTCGTGTGATTCCTATGCTGCCGGAGATTTTGTCGAACGGTCTGTGTTCTTTGAATCCAGATGTAGATCGTTTGGCGATGGTGGCGGAAATTTCGTTGACGTCTCGCGGTAAGATGCGTGGCTATAAGTTTTACGAAGGTTTGATTCGCTCCCATGCCCGTTTGACCTATACCAAGGTCGCGAAAATGATTTCATCAGAGCCCGGTGAACAAGGTATAGAGCTGCGTGAGCGTTATGCCTCCATCGTGTCACATATTGATGATTTAAGCGGCTTGTATCATGTGTTGAAAGAAGCACGTGATGAGCGGGGGGCGATGGAGTTCGATACCATTGAAACGCGTATGGTATTCGATGAGGATTCTAAGATTGAGCACATTGTTCCGGTAGAGCGTAACGATGCCCATAAATTGATCGAAGAATGTATGTTGTGTGCCAATGTGGCTGCCGCAGAGTTATTGATCAAAGCGGATTTGCCTGCCTTGTTTCGTGTCCACGAGGGACCAAAAGAAGAGCGGCTATTAACCCTGCGTACTTATCTTGGTTTGCTTGGCTTGGAATTAACGGGTGGTCTGAAGCCAACTCCGGATGATTACGCCAAGTTAGCAGAACAGATTAAAGATCGGGCGGATGCTCGTAGTATTCAAACCATGATGCTGCGTTCTATGTCCCAAGCGGTATATCAAGCGGATAACATGGGCCACTTTGGTCTGAATTACCCTGCTTATACCCATTTTACCTCGCCGATTCGTCGTTATCCTGATTTGTTGACCCATCGTGCCATTCGTTACTTGATTCGTGGCGAAGGTCGCCCTGTGGTGCGTCAAGCACATCGTGTGGCAGGTAGCCCAACGATTAAAGAGCGCAAAATCTATGGTTATGACCATGCGGATATGGATGGTTTAGGTGACTCCTGTTCGATGACAGAGCGTCGCGCAGACGAAGCCACTCGCGATGTGGAAGCCTGGTTAAAATGCCAATACGTTGAGCAGCATTTAGGTGATGCATTTGAAGGGGTAGTGACGGCCGTTACCTCATTTGGTTTGTTTGTGGAATTACAAGGTTTGTTCGTTGATGGGTTGGTGCATATTTCTGGGCTCGGTCAGGACTACTTTGTTCATGATATCGAGCATCAGGCGATCATTGGTGAACGGACTGGTCGGGTATTCCGTCTTGGTGATACATTAAAAGTGCGTGTATCCAGTGTCAACCTTGAGCAACGTAAGATTGATTTAAGCCTAGATGAAACTAAGCCACGTCAACGTCAAAAAGTAGAGCGTAATGATTTAACTGAGTTGGAAATGCAGCTTGCCCAGTTGCCGCCAATAGAATTAGGTGGCCGCGGTAAACCAAAAAATCTTCCCAAGGACGAGAAGATCGCCTCTTCTAAAGAGAGTAAAGGTAAAGGGGAGAAAGACGGTGTGCAGGCAAAATCGAAAAAGCGCCGCACGCCATCTAAAGGCAAACGTGTTCGTCAGAAAAAATCGTCGTCGGCTGCCGCGGCAAAGTCCACCACCTCTGCGGTGAAAAAACCGAAGAAAGCCAAAAAAAAAGTCAAAAAGAACAATGCTAAGCCACGTGCGCGTGATTAATTGATTGATCGAGTAAAAGGTAAAAATGTCTGATTTAGAATGGATCTATGGTATTCACGCTGTTGAAAATGCTTTGTTACAACAGCCTGAACGGGTCAAAGAAGTGCGTTTTCAAGAAGGCCGAGATGATAAAAAGACACAGCGTCTTGTCCAATTGTGTAAAACACATAAAGTACGTTACAGCTTGGTGGCTCGTCGTGAGTTAGATCAGTTGTTTACGAAGACCAAAGAGCGAGTGGTTCATCAAGGGGTTGTGGCCTATACAACTCTGACCAAAGCGGGCAATGAGGCGGATCTGCATAGCTTAGTTGCTGGCTTAGATGAAAATCCGTTGATTATTATTTTAGACGGTGTGACCGATCCTCATAATTTAGGGGCGTGCTTACGTAGCGCCGACGCCGCCGGGGCTCATGCGGTGGTTATGCCAAAAGACAACTCTGCTCCGATGAATGCTACCGTGAGTAAAGTTGCCTGTGGGGCCGCTGAAAGCATTCCTGTTTTTGCGGTTACCAACCTTGCTCGTACCATGAAAAAGCTACAAGACCAAGGGGTGTGGATATTTGGTACCGCTGGTGAAGCGACGCAAACAATTTATGAGCAAGACTTGACGATTCCGACGGCCATTGTGATGGGGGCAGAAGGAGAAGGCATGCGACGTCTGACCCGTGAACAGTGTGATTATCTGGTGAAACTACCAATGGCCGGTGTGGTGTCAAGCTTGAATGTCTCTGTGGCAACGGGGGTTTGTTTATATGAAGTGGTTCGTCAACGCGCTTTGAAAGCGCTGGCTTAAGGAGACTGTTCGGTGTTCGAGCAATTTGATATTTCGTTGCCTTCGTTGGAGTTAAAGGCAGCTTTACAACATAAAATCGATTCCAAAACCAAACCCGTTGGGGCGTTGGGGGAGTTGGAAAGCATCGCTTTTCAATTGGGGACGATTCAAAATAGCCTGACACCGGATGTCTCAAGACCCCAAATGATCGTATTCGCAGCTGACCATGGCGTCGTTGATCAGGGGATCAGTTTGTTTCCACAAGAAGTGACACCGCAAATGGTAATGAACTTCTTAATGGGTGGGGCTGCAGTCAGTGTGTTTTGTCAACAGCATGGTGTGCCTCTGCGAGTGGTTGATGTGGGCGTTAAGTCAAGCATTGATGATCACCCTTTGCTTGGTCAGCGCAAAGTGGCGTTTGGCTCGAAAGACTTTAGCCAACAAGCTGCGATGACCTCCCAAGAGCTAGTAAGAACGATCAGCGCAGGAGTGGATGAAGCTGATTTAGCAATTGATGCGGGCTGTAATCTGCTTATGTTCGGTGAAATGGGTATTGGTAATACCTGTGTCTCCTCTTGTTTGATGAGTGCAATGACTGGCCTGTCAGCGAGTCAATGTTCTGGTCGGGGAACGGGGCTGGATGAGGCGGGCGTGTCGCATAAGGCGCGAGTCATTGAGGCATCTATTAAGCGTGCACAAGAAGAAACAGGCATGGCTGCGGTAGAGTGGAGTCCACAAACCTTAGCTGAGCAGCTTGGTGGTTTCGAAATCATTGCCATGGCAAGCGCTATGCTACAAGCTGCCCATAGACAAACGGCGTTTGTGGTGGATGGTTTTATTTGTACTGTGGCGTTCTTATTCGCTCAAAAAGTTGAACCTAATGTGCGTCACTACGCGATGTTTGCGCATCAATCGAATGAAAAAGCCCATCGATTGTTACTGGAACAGCTAAAGGTTGAACCCATTTTATCCTTGGATTTACGTTTAGGTGAAGGCTCTGGTGCCATTCTTGCTTATCCTTTGATTCAAAGCGCCACTGTCTTTTTGAATCAGATGGCAAGCTTTGAAAGTGCTGGTGTCAGTAGTAAATCCTAGCGTTTACGTGTCAATGTGTGACATTTAAACGTAACCATACCAGTAAGAGAAATTGTCTATAGGAGACGGTGCGTGAGTCAATTCACTCCTTATTTAGAAGGGCTTAAACGCAGCATTGTTACCTACACACGCCTGCCACTTAAGGTGGATTGGGATGATAAAGAGCACACTCCAGCGGTGTGCTTTTTACCGTGGGTTGGGGTATTGGTAGCGGTATTAAGTGCTTGGCCGTTGTTGTTTGATGGGTTAAGTGCCTCATTACAGGCCTTGTTCATGTTACTTAGCGCTGTGCTGTTGACCGGCGGGTTTCATGAAGATGGTTTGATGGATGCTTGCGATGGTCTGATTGGAGGCTGGACTCAGGAACAGCGTCTTTCCATCATGAAGGATTCACGTATTGGTAGCTATGCAGCTCTCGCCATTTGGTTTGTTATGATGCTGAAATGGCTGTTGTTAACACAAATTTTATCGACGATCACCTCTTTGCATGATGGGGCATGGTCTAGCTTATTGATTTGGATTGCTGCACATACAATGGCACGAGTGGTGCCGATTGTGCTCATGAATTCGCTGGACTATGTGTCCACTGGACAGAGTAAGGCGCAGACGATGATTGCAACGCTACAAGGGAAGGAATGGGGGATTGTATTTCTACCTTGTATTCTGCTGGTGTTGTTTGATTTTGCTTACCTGCTGAAAGCGATTTGCATCTTAGCTCTATTTACCCTCGGCGCGCATTTTTATTTGAAAAAGAAAATTGGCGGTTTTAATGGCGATACATTGGGGGCGACGGAGCAGATAGGCGAAGTTATTCTTCTGCTATGTGTGTTAGGAGTGTTTGTGTGAAGCTGTTGTTGATTCGTCACCCTAAGCCGGATGTACCAACGGGGCTGTGTTATGGTGCGACCGATGTGCCGCTATTGGAAGGTTGGCAAGAGCAGAGTCGCATATTGCAGTCCTACCTTGATGACCGTTTAGCGCATAAGAAGGTGGCCTTTTATCACAGTCCGTTAAGTCGAGCGGCGGAGTTGAGTCAACTGTTAAGCCGAGGCACATCTTCTTGTGTGGATGCTTTGAAAGAGCTGGATTTTGGTGAATGGGAAAATCAGTCTTGGCACACGATATCTAAAGAAGCAATCGATTCATGGATGGAAGACATGGTTCAATCCGCCCCCTATCAAGGGGAGTCACTTCAATCCTTAGCGAAGCGAGTCGCGGGTTGGTGGCAATCGGTTCAGGATAAAGAGCTGGACGTTTGTATTGCGGTGACCCATTCAGGGGTCATTAAGGTACTTGTCAGTTTATTGTGTCAGTGGCCATTAGCTCAGTGTCACCGTATTGATGTGGGCTTTAACAGTGTGACGGAATTAACCATTCGTGGAGAGTTTATTACCCTTAACCGTTTAGGGGCAGGTGATTGGGTGCCTCATTAGTCACACCATTTGTTTGAAACGAACATTGGTCTGCGCTTGCCAGCCAGTGAATATTTTATAGAGACTAAAAAAGCAATGTTGCTATATATTTTAGGCATGGTGGGCATCGCCGCTTTTGCCATCACGGGCGTGATTTCCTCTGGGAAGCGCGATATGGATTTATTCAGTGTAGCACTGATTGGCATGGTGACATCCCTTGGTGGTGGGACAATTCGGGATGTGATCTTAGGGGTTGATGAGGTTTATTGGGTAAAAGATCCCTCCTATTTATGGGTGGCCTTTTTGTCTTCTGCCTTTGCTTTTTTTGCGGTTCGTATCATTGAAGATCGCCAACAGGTTTTCCATTATGCAGACTCTTTTGGTTTGGCTTTATTTACAGTGATTGCGACGCAGCGCGTTCTTGCTCTTGGTTTTTCTCCGATGATTGCGATTACCATGGGAGTGATTACTGGGGTGGCTGGTGGCATTATTCGTGATGTATTGAGTCATCGTCCACCTTTGATATTAGGTCGTGAGTTTTACGCTACGCCCGCTTTCTTAGGCTCGTTTTTGTTTGTTATCTTGCAGAAAAACATTCCTCATCATGAATATAACTCGATTTACGCGGCGTCTTTGATCTTTATACTGAGGCTGTTTGCTATTCACAAAGGGTTGTATTACCCAAGTTGGCTACTTTATAAAAAGAAATAATGCGAATCAAAAAGAGACCAATTATGTCAGAGCAAGAGAAACCATCGGCCCATACCGACGAGCAAGCGGCCAAAAATGAAGCGCGGTTGTTAAAAAAGAAAGAGGTGGTTGATAAGCGTATTGCAGCGGCCACACAGGAGCGTGGTGTCACGATCTTGTTAACCGGGAATGGTAAAGGCAAAAGTTCCAGCGCGTTTGGCACGATGGCTCGTGCTTTGGGGCATGGACAGCGCTGTGCCGTAATTCAATTTATTAAAGGCCGCAAAGCCACAGGTGAGCAGCTGTTTTTCGGGGCTCATCCTAGCGTCGAATTTCATGTGATGGGCCATGGTTTCACATGGGAAACTCGCAACCCTGAACTGGAAAAAGAAGCGGCAGAGCAAGCGTGGCAATTGGCGAAAGGCGTGTTATCGAATCCGGATATTCATTTTGTTCTATTAGATGAAATTACTTATATGTACAAATATGGTTACTTGGATGATGCTGACCTCATTGAGGTGTTGAAAAATCGTCCTCAGCATCAAAATGTGATGATGACAGGTCGTACGGCACCAAGAGCCTTGTTAGACAGTGTGGACACGCACAGTAAAATTGCCAATGAGCGTCATGCATTTGCCAATGGGGTAAAAGCGCAAGCCGGCATTGAGTGGTAGCACTTTTGTGCATGACCCTATCGCCTGAGTCCGTGAACAAGGTCTGAGCCTTATTCACGGACTACCTTCCTATCTAAAGTATCTTACTTATCTATATCCGTTGTCTTACATGCTTTAAGCACCTGCGTGCACACATGCGTCTTAAAAAACACATCTGATTATTGGTGTGTTTGATGATTTGTTTCGCTCCTGATAGCAAAAATAAATGAGATTTATTATCAAATAGAGCTGGATTTATCTTAACTTTTAAATGATAATTATTCTCATTAAGTGTTTTGATACATTCATCTTAAGTGACAGGTGGGGAAGACGATGCGGTACTGGGAAAAACTAACAAGACAAGCGAATCAAGCCTATTCTAATCATGCTTTTTTAGAAGCGGTGGATTTTAATCAACAAGCGCTTGATCAGATATTAAAAGGTTTTGAGGATGACTTCTGTTTGGATCCCGAATCTGCCGTGGCGGCAATGGCGGTCAGTTACTTGAGTATAGCAGAATCTTATACAGGCTTAGGAGATGTGGTTGCTGCCAATAGACAATTTGAGAAGGCCATTGACTTTTTACAAGACGTGATTGCACGTCCTGGTTTAGCTTTGGAGCAGCGTGATCTTATCTTGCAGACAATGAACCATATTCGTTTTGAATGGGAGCTGTTCACACAAAGTTGTGGAAAGGAGGTAGTGGTTAAATATCCTGTTTCGTTACGCCCACTTTCCCACGCAGCCCCTCCCGCGTTAACAACCACCTTCCATTAGGAGAATGATATGAAAAGGCGAAGTGATTTGAGTAGAGAAAAAGGCATCCTATTTCTCTTTATGCTGGGATTTAGCTCTTTGTCTTTTGCATTAGATCATGGACAAACAGGGCAATGGGCATCGTTGCTGCATGATTTTTTAGTGTGTCTTGTCGGGGCTTTTATTGTCTCTGGTGTTGTCTATAAACAGTGTATTCGAGGCCGCAAACATCGTGGAAAAAAGCATGGGTTTCACCAACAAAAAAGGAGTCATAGAGTATGTTGCATGGGGTGATTTGTTTGTTAGATAAAGTGATTGGTTTTAAAACCGCTAAAGCACATCGTATTACGGTCTCGGACATGGCCATACAGGCGGCACAGAGACGCTATCGTATACAGAGCCAATCTTCTTTTTGTCAGGCGAAGTGACAAGGATTGTTGCCGCTAAATAACACCTTTTGTCATAGAGTTGGACTATAAACATGGTGAGAGAGGAGGTTATTCATGTTTCGCTTAATGAAAATCGAGGGGCAAAGTATGGCGCCTTACTTGCACCATAATGACTTTGTTTTAACAAGTCGGTTGTTTCTCTCGTGTCGCGTAGGAGATGTTGTCGTAGTTGATCACTTTTTGTATGGCATTATCATAAAAAAAATACGTCATATTGCGCCAGACGGTCAGTTATGGCTGATTGGAGAGCACCCGACTAGTTTAGAATCAGAGCGTATTGGTTGGGTTTCCCCTCGGCGTGTACTGGGCAAAGTTGTTTTTCGCATATGTGCGAATTCTATGAAATAGGCCGATGGATGACGAGGTTTCTGTTAGCATCTCGCCTGAGAGGGGTGTACAAAAAACTGTACGCTTTTTAAAAATCAAGCGATTTTGTCTTGTTCCGCTCTCTTGGTCTCTTTGGTTGTATTCACTAAAATCCGCTCCTCATTTTCCCCTTTTATTATGTGACTTAAATAGAGAAAACTATGTCTCGTTCTACGGTTGCTTCTGCTTCAACTAAACGCCATACCCGCCTAGAAGACGTTCTAGCAGTTCTGATTGGCACCTTAATTATTTCGCTGGGTGTCAATTTATTTGCTCAGGCGGGTTTGCTAACAGGCAGTACAGCAGGTATTGCTTTTCTATTAAATTACACTACTTCGTTGAATTTTGGTGAGGCGTTTTTTTTGATCAATATTCCCTTTTATGTGATTGCCATTCGGCACATCGGTTGGGAATTTACGTTAAAGACCTTTGCGTCGGTTTTTTGCTTGTCTTTTTTTTCTGAAGTGACGCCTCGGCTTGTTTCTTTTTCGAGTGTTCAGCCAGTGTATGCGGCGGCGGTTGGTGGCTTTTTGATGGGCGTCGGTTTTTTGATGCTGTTTCGTCATGATGCGAGCTTGGGAGGCATTAATATATTGTCACGCTTCTTGGCGGATAAATATGGCTGGTCTATTGGTAAGTTTCAGATGCTGGTTGACTTGACCATTTTGACGTCTTCACTGTTTATTGTTGATATGTCTCTGGTGGCCATATCGATTATTGGTGCCGTTGCTTTAAATATGATCATCGCAGTGAATCACAAACCAGGTCGCTATTTGGGGAATGTCTCTGCTTAGTCGGCTATTTGCACTGAGCGCGCTAAAGCCATTTCATTTTGTTTTTTTTAATAAACGAGCGCGACGATTTCCTATGTGGTCGCGCTCAGGTATTATAGAAGCATTGTGATAAAAGAAGGAAACTTGGTTTGGAGCTGCTCAAAGTTGATGATCTTAAACCTTACCTTAATGACCTAATTGAATTGCTGTGTGATGCAGTTGATTCTGGGGCTCCCATCGGTTTTTTACCTCCTATGAGTGAGTTGGAGGCCAAGTCTTATTGGTTAACCGTGAATGACGATTTAAAAGTAAATCTGAAGCAAGTTTTACTGGTTCGTGAGGATCATAAAATCGTCGGTAGCGTACAAATTGGTATGTCGCCTAAAGCCAATGCTTTACATCGCTGCGATGTTGAAAAGTTGATGGTGCATACTCAAGCTCGCGAACATGGCTTGGGAAGCATGCTGATGAAAGGGGTGGAGCGCGTTGCGGCGGCCATGCAGCGTCAATTGCTGATATTGGAAGTGCGCAGTGATGATGTGGCCCATGACATGTACATCAAACTTGGTTATATTCCCTTTGGAGAAGTACCTGGCTACACTCGTAGTGCCAATGGTGCGTTACACAATGCCACTTTTTTTTATAAAGAAATTGAACCCACACACGAAGTATTCTCGTAAGTGTATATTCACCCATAGCCATAGGCGATCTTTTGAGACTTGATTTTTATTTATCCCATGTGACAAACCTCGCTCGTAAAGCGTCTAAAGTAGCGATCGCTAAAAGCCGTGTAACGGTCAATGGTGAGGTGATTAAAAAAGCCAACCATCCAGTAGAAGAGAAGGATGTCGTTTGTTTGGATGCACGACCTCTGGCTTGGCCTTCTGAAGGCTATTATTTAATGAACAAGCCGTTGGGCTATGTTTGTGCGACCCAAGATGCTGATCATCCCATTGTTATTGATTTATTGGGGACACATTTAGGCCAGCCCTTGAAAGTCGTAGGGCGTTTAGACAAGGATACAACAGGGTTATTGCTGTTAACGACCGATGGACAATGGTTACATCGTATAACCTCTCCAAAAAGTGTGTGTCAAAAGCGTTATCGTATGACGTTGGCTGAGCCGATTGATGATCATGCCCTTAAACAATTAGAAGAAGGCGTGATGCTCAATGGTGAACAGGTTCCAACCTTACCCGCTAAAGCGCAGCGTATTGCTGAGGCAGAGATTTTTTTGACGATTCAGGAAGGAAAATACCATCAGGTCAAGCGTATGTTAGCGGCGGTGGGAAACCGAGTTGAAACCTTACACCGTGATCAAATTGGCCCTTTGGTATTGGATGAGGGTCTGCAACCAGGTGAGTTTCGTGAGCTGACAAAAGACGAAGTGGCGTATTTTTAAACCTGTATCTGTCTACTTGTTTCATAGAGAGCGGTTGAAATAGGATTAGCGATCAATTAATAAGTGCCATGTTCCATCATTGAGTAAGAGAGAATTCAAATGAGTAAAGAGTTGACGATGGACGAACGTGTCCAATTGCTGATTGCGCCAGACAGTGAACGTTTAGCGTATTTTGTCGAGCAAGCGAAACAAACACAAACCGTTTGGAGTCTTAGTAACGAAGAAGGATTCGTTATGGTTGAAACAGATGATGGTGATTGTGTTATGGTTTGGCCTGACGCAGAGTTTGCTAGCCAATGGGCGGTAGAAGACTGGGATGACTGTGACCCTGTTGCGGTTGAACTTTCAACCTTTACAGGCCAATGGTTACCCAGCCTAATGCAGGACAATATTACGATTGCTGTATTCCCAAATATCGAGGATGAAGGCAAACTATCGACTGCTCAAGAATTAAAAGCACTTTTGGAATAGTTTACCAGTACAAAGTAGGCTGCTAGGTTTGGCACAACTTCAGTGCTTTGCGTGTTTGTACTTGTCAGAAGGCAAAGCACAGTACAAGGTAATACTTTTTTAAAGGCAAGCGTATTTTTTAGATGATTAACTAACAAAGATGATATCTATCTAATGCGGCTAATAAAGGCTGTGGTAGGATGAGGTGTCATCTTTAAAAGGAGTACACCATGACAATGTCTACCGATACATCGAAAATATCCAATCAAATTAAAACCATTTTAGAAAATGCCACAGCGTTACAGTTGGCGACGCTATCTTTGCAGAACCGTCCTTTCTCTTCTTACGCTCCCTATGCTTTGGGTGAGAACTGCTTTTATTTATTAGTGAGTGAGCTTTCTCCTCACACTCATCATTTGCATAATAATCCGATTGGTTGTGTGATGATTGTTCAAAAAGAGTCCGAGTCGAATAATCCTTACCTACGTCCTCGTGTTCAATATGATGTAACCGCAGAGTTTATTGAGCAAGATAGTGAAGAGTGGGCAACAGGGATTCAGCTGTTAACTGAGCGCTTTGGCGAGACAGTGACGACGTTAGTTGCCCAGAAAGATTTTTACTTGGTTCGTTTAGACCCAGAGAAAGTGAACTTTATTCAACAGTTCAAAAACGACCATGTCATTGATGATAGTGTGCTTTATTAAAAGGTATGGACGATTTTCATTATTTTTATTGTGAAATTTTCGTTGCACTTTAATGCTTAGGCTGAATAGGGTGACGAACTAAGTAACATAGGGTTTATGTAGAGAGCAGTTAACAAGGATTTATGAAAGTAATGAGTAAGCGTCAAAGTAACCGTGAAGAAATTTTTACTCGTATTTTAGACGCGGCTGAAGTGGAATTTGGCTTGAAGGGGTTTAATGGTGCCAGTTTGCAACATATTGCTGATCGTGCCGAATTACCAAAACCGAATATTGTCTATTACTTTCAGTCGAAGGAAAACTTGTACAAACAAGTGCTGAATAAAATTGTGCGCAGCTGGAATGATCTGTTTGATCGCGCTACGGTGGAGGATGATCCAGCGCAAGTGCTGGATAGTTTTATTCGTATAAAGCTAAAGCAAAGTTTCGAACAAGGCCGGTCTTCACGTATTTTTGCTATGGAAGTCATTAGTGGTGCGAATCATATTCGTGACTATTTAAAGGAAGAGTTAAGTCCTTGGTTTCACTCTCGAACGGCTGTTATTCAAGCGTGGATTGATAGTGGAAAAATGCGCTCTGTTGATCCAACCAGTTTGATATTTATGATTTGGGCAACGACTCAGCACTATGCAGATTTTGAGGCTCAAATACTGGCACTGTCTCATAAAGAGGCTCAGGATGAAGTGGATCTAAAGCGTGTGGGTGACACCGTCAGTAGCATTATTTTACAAGGTGTTGGCTTGAGTTTACCGCAATCTCAGGTGGCCTGATCGACTGCTTATCTTGGTTGTAACAATGGTATAAGGCTGATGGAGAATTCCCTTAAACAGGGGGTTGTTTTTTGGCCTTTTGCTATTTATAAGGCCTTATATTTTTCAGAAGGCCTGACATTATATAGAAGTAGAAGACTCTCTATGAAACAAAATAGACGGACTGTAGAGGCATCAGATATCAAGGCTTATCATGCTCATCTGTATTATCGAGATGAGTCCGGCCTTGAATTGGCAAAGCAGGTCGCACAGCAGGTGAGCAATTTGTTTGAAGTACAGGTCGGTCGTTTTCATAGACAGCCTGTCGGCCCTCACCCGCTTTGGAGCTGTCAATTATCGTTTGCTGTCAAAACATTTACAGACCTTATTCCCTGGTTGATGCTGAATCGTCAATCCCTTGATGTGTTTGTTCATCCGGTAACGGGTGATGATTATTTTGATCATACTCAAGGTGTAATTTGGTTAGGTCATGCCCATAAGTTGGATATTTCTCAGTTCGATGCGAGTTAAGGATATTGTTCACAATAAAAAAATGCTTATGTTTTCAGTGTTAAGCGTATTTTTTGCTTCGTATTAAAAGTTTTTTTAAGTCCCCCTAGAAAAATGATTGAACGTCCCAAACTTGATTGCTTATACGGTAGTTATTCAATCTATGTCGCGTTATCATAGTTGGACAAACTACTACAGTCTGGGTTCGTGTTGTGGCGGTGTTACGCAAAGTCTGTTTGCTTGTATCAAGCACTCGTTCCCTTATTCACTTTTAATTAGGAGAAGACAATGCAAATTTCTGAAAACGCCGTAGTAAGCATGCACTACACATTGACTGATGACCAAGGTCAGCAACTGGATTCGTCTATCGGTCAAGAACCTCTCGTCTTCCTGAGCGGTGCTCAGAACATTATTGATGGTTTAGATAAAGCGATTCAAGGCAAAGTGGCGGGTGATAAATTAAATGTAGAAGTAGCGCCTGCCGATGGCTACGGTGAAGTACATCAAGAATTGATTCAGAAAGTACCGCACGAGAATTTCCAAGGCGTTGATGACATTCAAGTTGGCATGCAGTTTATGGCTCAAACACCAGGTGGTCAGCAACCTGTAACGGTCATTGGTGTGGAAGAAGATGGTGTAATGTTAGATGGCAATCATCCATTAGCGGGTAAAACATTGAACTTTGATGTTGAAATTGTCGATGTTCGTGAGGCCTTAGCTGAAGAACTAGAACATGGGCATGTTCATGGTGAAGGTGGTCATCACCACTAGAACTAGGCGTAAGCTGAATCAACATAACACGCAAAAAAGGCGGCTTCTGGTATCAGGGCCGTTTTTTTATGTCAAAATAACGCTAGCACCGTACTCAGAGGGAAATTTGCTCGGTGATGATGATGCCGGGTATAGTGGCAGGCTCTGTGTCCATCGTTCGATCCGAGAGGTATCGTGCTGGAGGCTTACCAACCGCCTTGCGGAACATGGTGACGAACCCACTGGCATTTTCGTACCCCAACTCTAATGCTACCGTTTGCACGCTTTCCCCTTTGGTCAAGCGTTGCAGTGCAAGGATCACATGCAGTTGTCGACGCCAGCGTCCGAAGCTCATACCTATTTCGTGCAGCAGGAGCCGACTCATGTTTCTCTCGCTCATGCCTAGACGGATAGCCCAATCGCCCTTTGACGTTTTGTCTGTAGGATCGGCCAATAGCATTTCTGCTAGGCGGCGCAATCGCGGGTCGCGCGGCATTGGCAGATGAAGGTCTTCCACTGGCGCTGCCGCCAACTCATCCAGTAATGTGGCAATCAGTCGCTCTTCTCGCCCCCCCAGAGCATATAGCTCGGGAACTCCTGACACCTTCAGAAGTAGCTCACGTAACAGCGGAGATACAGAGATTGTACAACAGGTTTTTGGCAGATCGGGTGCGGCATCGGGCTCGACGAATAGGCAATAACACTCTGTTTCACCCGACCCACAGGCCGAGTGGGGTAAATTTCCCGGTATCCATATCGCGCATTGCGGTGGCACGATCCAGACACCGTCTTCGATTTCACAGTTGAGAATACCTCGAACGGAGTAAAGTAGCTGTGCCTTATGGTGCTGATGGCGCGCATGTTCCCAATCCTTAGTTACCGATGTAGCACCTAAAGCGACAACGGGCCGAGGGACGTTATCAACGTCTCGGGTTACGTTCAGATCTGTGATGGCAATGTTCGACATAGTAAGTGCTGAACCTCGGATTGAAGGTAGAATGCTCTGGCCTAATTGAAAAATATTATGGCCAAATTATGAAATGACGTCCAGTTATTCCTAAGGTATTGTGAGATTAACCATGCTAGCTGTTTTGCTCTATCAGAGCATGGCACCTCCAAAAAAGAGGAACATTTTTCTGGCGAGGTGTGACCGCTAGCGATTTTTCTTATATTCATAAGGAGTATTGACATGTTAATTGACACTTCGCAGTTCCCTCTAGTTTGGATACAACTAAATACGCCGGGTACCGATTCCGAGGCTTCATCTTTTGCCGAGTTTGAGACATTGCTCGCTCGCAAAGAAGTCTTTGTTTTGCTCAACAGCGAGGGGCTTGATAAAGGTGATCACGAACATTCACCGGAAGAAATGAAGCAAACATCACTTTGGATGAAACGTCATAAGAGTGAATTGAGATCCTTCGTTAAAGCTACCATCTACATCGAGCCGAATACAGCCAAAAGGCTGGCAACTAAAGCGTTCGCTATTATTTATGAGAAATTCTGGGGCTATCCTATGTTCATGGTTGCCACCAAGGACGAGGCGCTGGATTTGGCGCACACATTGTTGCTAAGCGAACAAACAGAAGCATGGACACCTTTTTAGGTCGAGCTAATTAGAAAAGCATTCGATAGCCAAAATAGGCTCTAACCTGTTTCCCTGTGAAAGCTTCTCATTGCTGCCAGTTGTATAAAAGAATCTTTTTATTGCCATTTAAAAAGAAGCATTCTAAGGTCAGTCTTAAGGCAGAATAGGGTAAGGCAGTGGTATGAAGCTCGTGTTAGAGCCCATAGTAGAAAGCGAATTTGAGGATTTGTTTGTTCGTATTAAGGAAGGTATCTTTCCATATGTTGATGCGGTATTTGGCTGGGAGGATACATTTCAGCGTCAGCGCTTAGAGAATGAGTATTCCCTAGATTGGTTCTATTGGGTAAAAGTAGAAAAAGATCGCGTTGGTGTACTGTGTTACAAGCGTCATAATGCTTTCTGTCATGTTCATTGGCTAATTGTATTCCCCGAGTGGCGGCAACGAAATATTGGCACCTCTATCATGGCTTTTGTTCAAAAAAAGGCTAGGGAAAATGGTTGTACTGCCGTGACCTTATCCTCTTTTAAATGTAACGCAAACGCGATTCAATTTTATCAAGGCCTTGGCTATGTGATAATAGAGGAAGAAGAGGATTTTGTTTCTATGCTTTTGTCGCTCGCAGCGTCATAATGTGTGATCTTCCCTCAAAATGACTAATTTATCCATAAAGAGGACTAAGGAGTATTTATGAGGTTAGTTGTTCCTTCATTAGAGCTGGAGGATGCCTTTTTTGCGTTTTGTAATGATTATGAACAATATGATGTTGAAAATGGTCAGTATTATTTTGAAGGTCGAGTGAGTTTTTCTGATTATATTCAGCGTCTTTGCGATAATGTTAAAGGAATTAACTTAAAAGATGGTTATGTGCCATGCAGCTGTTTTTGGTTTATGAAAAATGATAACACCATTATTGGCGCAATTCGTATCCGCCACAATATAGCGAGTGAATTCTTAGAGGTAGAGGGTGGTCATATTGGTTATGACATTGCGCCTTCATATCGCGGTCAAGGGTATGGAAAAACCATGTTGTGTTTAGCCTTACCAAAGGCGAAAGCATTAGGGATTAAACGTGCTCTGATTACAGCAGATGAAGACAATTGGCCATCCCGAAAAGTGATTGAAGCGAATGGTGGCGAGTTAGAAAATATTAGGCTAGGAAAGGTTTTTCCGAAACCTGTTGCTCGGTATTGGATAACGCTTTGAGTCGATGATGATCCATTCCTCTTTTATTGAGCTAAAAACAGCGATTCTTGGTTGTCAGCATTGCGCAGCTTGTCTTCCTTTGCCCCCAAAGCCCATTCTACAAATCCATCCTGATGCAAAAATTTTGATTGCAGGGCAAGCTCCTGGGCAAAAAGCTCATGAAGCAGGACGACCCTTTGATGATCCAAGTGGTGATCGACTACGTCAATGGCTGGGAGTATCAAAAGACGTTTTTTATGATGCTAAGCAGATAGCACTGATTCCCATGGGTTTTTGCTTTCCTGGGACGGGGAAATCTGGGGATTTGCCTCCAAGGAAAGAGTGTGCGGATTTATGGCGGGCACCATTACTGGCTGAACTTAAAAGCATTGAATTAGTTATCGTGCTGGGTTCTTATGCCCAAGCCTATCATCTAGGTGTGAAAGGGAAAGCATCGGTGACAGAACAAGTAAAACATTGGAAAGAATATTTAGCTCAAGGCAAGCTGCCTTTACCTCACCCAAGTCCTCGTAATAACCGTTGGCTAAAGCAAAACCCTTGGTTTGAAGAAGAGGTTTTGCCAGCGCTAAAAATGAGCGTTGCACATATTATCTCAAAGTACACTCGTAATAAAATAGGGCGGCATTATGTTGGCTTGTTTACGGTTATGATCCGCAATATCGAATAGTTTTTTACAATATACTTAATAAAATCAATTGATTATATATAGCCTCGTGACTCTTATAGAGTGGATTTTTTATGAGGTAAGGTGGCTATGAAAAAATACTTATTGTATGGGCACGATGACTGTTTGTTTTGTCGCCGGGCGAAGCAAGTCTTGGAGGACAATAATGTTCTTTATCACTATGTGGATATAAAGGGTGAGAATTTGACCAGAGTGACGTTGTCTAGGCTGATTGGTCACGATATTTATACTTTACCACAGATATTTTTAGACGATGAATATATCGGTGGCTTTCACGACCTACAGCGCCGTTTCGCGATTATTTGATAGTCATTTAGCTTGATTTGTTTTTTAAATGCGTTTTACTTAGGTCTTATAACAATAAGAACACAAGGAGAACGTCATCATGAAAACGCTCGTCGAACATCTTTCTCAATATGCTGCTTATCATCGAGATAGACGAAATGTTGCAACACATTTTGTGGGAATACCTATGATTGTTGTGGCCGTCGCTATTTTGTTGTCTCGCCCCCAATGGGAGTTAGTCGGGCTGTTTATATCACCTGCTGTTTTCCTTGCCGTGTTATCAGGCGTTTTCTATTTACGGCTTGATCGAGTGTTAGGCGTCTTGATGTGTGTATTGTTGCTCATGGCCCTATGGATTGGGGATAAAGTAGCTAATCTCGGTACATTCTCTTGGCTGGTAAGTGGTATTGGTTTATTTGTTGTCGGTTGGATGTGTCAGTTTGTGGGCCACTACTATGAAGGTCGAAAACCTGCTTTTATTGACGATATTGTAGGATTGATTGTGGGGCCATTATTTGTGTTGGTAGAAGTTCTTTTTTTGTTAGGGATGCAAAAAACGTTAGAGCAAGATATTAAGTCAGCGTCAGATTAGAAGCATATAGATAATAAAATACGCTATGTCTGATCATAAGGAAGGCAATAGAAAAAGGGATGAAAATATTAGGAGGGAAAATAAAGCGGGAGAGCTGGCGCTTATTGTTATTCTAGCGCGTGATCCCGAAGAGTAAGTCATTTTTAAAAGACCATGTTAGGATGAGAGGCCTGTTATTAATGCTTGCTCAGTTGCTCTTAGAAATATGTTTTATTGACGTGACAGTTAAGCAAGGTGCGCAAGTTTAGATGCGTACACGTTAAATTTACTGACGACTTTTTTCATAGAAGCGGCAGCAGCAAAGACAAGATCTAAAGCGTACTCAGTGCTTTTTACACGAGCAATTAAAGTCGCTTTTTCACTTTCAGAGAGATATTTAGTATCGACACCAGCAAGTAATTCTTCAATAGGTTTTTGAGCTTTCATAATGTATTCCTCTTTCCATTTAGTAGCTAGTAGCTTATTTAGATCATGTAGTCTTTAATTGATTCAACTTTCTGACTACAAGGATAATATTAGAGGGCGGCTGTCTAAATAACAAACGATGTTTTCTATCCTTATTGATGAATTAAACTCAACTATTTTGATTTACGAGTAAGAAGCTTTATGACGAAGTGGAGGGTAAAGCGTTTGATGTAAAAAAACAGCTGTAAAATAGAGCTGTTTTTTTACTTGCCGATGAGTGTGATGTCAGTATAAACGCTAGTTTACTCTTTTATTGGATGAGACCAAGACTCAAAGTGGATGGCGCTTTTGGCTTCCCTTCTTGGTAACCAGCCAAAACGTTCTAGATCGGGGGTGGTCTGAAAATGGTCAACGTAACCAACATAGAGATAAGCGATGATATCGATGTTCTCTGGAATGTGAAGGGCCTCTCGAATCACATGGTCGTGAACGATACTGACCCAACCAACCCCGATGTTTTCCGCGCTGCCAACCATAGGTTTTGTACCGCACAGACGGCACTGAATAAATCCATTTCTGGTTTCGCTGTGCGTCCTAATACGACGGAACCTGTTCTACTACGATCACAGGTTACACAGATGCCCAGTGGTGCCTCTTCGATGCCTTCAAGTTTTAAACTTTGATATTTTTCTTTACGTTCCCCTTCAAACAAGTTTGTGGCTTCCGCATGGGCGGTGAGAAAACCTTGTTTTATTTTTCGTTTGGTGTGTGGGTTTTGGACCACAATAAAGTCCCAAGGCTGCATAAAACCAACACTTGGGGCATGATGCGCTGCGATCAATATACGCTCTAATACGTCATCAGGGATGGGGTTATCTATAAATTCTTTACGCACATCCCGACGGGCGAAAATGGTTTTATAGACGGCATCGCGTTCTTCTTGGGTAATTTTCATTTTGGTGTTTTTTATTCATTACGTTGTATGGTGGGAATTAGTGGGCAGTATCGATACCTGCACACACGGTGGTGAGTATAGGGTCATCACTTTTTAGTTTATGCCACGCAAAGGTGGAATCTTGCGCAGTTTTGAAAAAGTTGGAACGAGCATCGTTTTTACAGTCGATCACTTGCGTGACGCGTTTTGCACTATGGTGCCGTTCAAAGAAATAGAGATCAACTAATACCCAACTGGGGTGGCGCTGATTGATGGCTGAATGACCCACATCTGCTGCGATAAAGCGCACGGTTTGAGGGTAGATATAACTCCAAGGGCGCCACAGGGTTTTCTCTTGCACGGTTTTTACAACGACAACGCCTTTTGGTAATAAGCTGGCTTGATGTGGATACCAATCGTATTCTCCCAGTATTTGAAAGCTTAACATGGTGAAACCTGCAAAGGCAGGAATAAACCAGACGGGGGCTTTTTTCTTTGTCAAATGGCGTATTAAAAGGGCAATGCCTGCCCCTCCTAGTCCTGCAAAGATGGTCGAAATGAATTCCCAAAACATGGTTTCTCTCTTACTCTTTTTAGATTGGTGAGCATCATACAGGAAGTTGCTATAAACAAAGAAACCGAACACGATTGTCGTGTTCGGTTTCTTGTTCCTTGCACTTCAATATTACCTGAACCTCAATATTGGATAGAGCTTGATGCCTTAATGGCCGACAGCATGACCAGCACCTTGTGGGTAACGCACACTTTCCACCAGATCTTGAATGGATTTTGGTGGTTCTTCTGTCATATAAGAGACCATGAATGCAACGATAAAGTTAATGGCTGCGCCGATGGCTCCAAATGATAATGGAGAGATACCGAAGAGCCAGTTATCCGGTGTATTAGTGTACGAGGCTGTGCCTGGAATAAAGAACCATCCTAAGAATAGGAAGATATAGACTAGGGTGCAGCCTAAACCTGCCAGCATACCCGCAATGGCTCCCTTATTGTTGATGCGTTTGGAGAAAATTCCCATCATTAAAGCAGGGAAAATAGACGCAGCCGCAATGCCGAAAGCTAAGGCGACGACTTGGGCGGCAAAGCCCGGCGGATGCATGCCTAAATAGGTTGCTACGGCAATGGCGACCCCCATAGAGATCCTAGCCGCGAGTAATTCGCCTCTATCAGAAATATTAGGGTTAATGGTGCCTTTAATTAAATCGTGGCTGACGGCCGACGAGATGGCGAGCAATAAACCCGCAGCGGTAGACAGGGCTGCTGCTAATCCTCCTGCTGCGATCAGTCCTACAACCCAACCTGGTAAGTTGGCTATTTCTGGGTTTGCCAATACAAGAATGTCGTTGTTGACACTTAATTCGTTCCCATTCCAGCCTCGTTCTGCTGCCGTGGCTGCAAAAGCTGGCGAATCGTTGTAGAGTTCGATGCGACCGTCGCCATTTTTATCTTGGAACTTGATCAAACCTGTGGTTTCCCAATTCTTGATCCAATCAGGCCGCTCAGCGTACTCTATTGGTTGTTCAGTGGGGCCATTTGGGTAAATGGTGGTTAACAAGTTCAAGCGAGCCATGGAAGCAACGGCAGGAGCGGTTAAATACAATAATGCAATGAAGACTAGAGCCCAACCCGCTGACCAACGTGCATCCGCCACCTTTGGTACGGTGAAAAATCGAATAATAACGTGTGGTAAACCTGCGGTACCAATCATCAGAGACAGAGTGAATAGAACCATATTGAGTTTGTTATCAACGTCTGCAGTATAATCTCTAAAACCTAACTCACGAACAACTTGATCAAGCTTTTCTAATAGCGGAATGCCGGATTCCACGTGGTCTGAAAATAAGCCTATGGGGGGCAGGAAAGTGTCGGTGAGTTGCAGAGAAATGAAAATAGCGGGTATCGTGTAAGCGATAATCAACACCACATACTGAGCGACTTGTGTATAAGTTATGCCCTTCATACCACCCAGTACTGCATACAAAAACACTACCACGGCGGCGATAAGTAAGCCGATGTCATTACTGACTTCTAAGAAACGTGAGAAGGCCACTCCAGCGCCTGTCATCTGGCCAATAACATAGGTAGTAGAGGCGATGATTAAGCAAGCAACGGCCACTAATCTTGCGCCGCTACTATAAAAGCGATCACCAATAAAATCAGGTACCGTGTATTTACCAAATTTGCGTAAATAGGGAGCTAACAGCATGGCGAGTAAAACATAGCCTCCTGTCCAGCCCATTAAGAAAGAGGAATTGGCATAGCCGCCTGCGGCTATTAAACCCGCCATGGAGATAAAAGAGGCCGCAGACATCCAATCTGCAGCGGTTGCCATGCCATTTAAGACTGGGTGAACGCCACCACCAGCGACATAAAACTCTTTGGTTGAGCCTGCCCTTGCCCAAATAGCAATACCAATATAAAGAGCAAAGGAAGCCCCGACGAATAGGAAGTTAATGACAAATTGACTCATAGCATTACTCCTCTAGGCCAAATGCTTTGTCTAACTTGTTCATTCTCCAAGCATAGAAAAAGGTGATTGCGATAAAAACAAGAATGGATCCTTGTTGGGCAAACCAGAAGCCAAGGTCGGTTCCTCCAACGTGTATACCTGATAGAAGTGGGCGTAGTAAAATAGCGCAGCCATAAGAGGCTAATGCCCAGACGATTAAGCAACCTAGTATGAGTCTTAGGTTAGCTTGCCAGTATCTTTCAGCATTTGATTTGGGGTTAGACACGGTAATCTCCTTATTTATAATTATTGTTTTACAACGCATTTTTAATTTAGCAGCGTTTTGTCTATTTTGTGTAAAAAACAATTAAAAAATATGTGTTAAAGATGTGGCGTAAGATTGAGCGGTATGGTTAGCATAGAAGCCTGAGGTGCCGTATTGTTATGAATAAAACACGACGAAAAGATCCATTGCTTACTGTGGTTTGAAGAGAATCGTTTTAGGCCGGTTTGATTAAAAAAGGAAAAGAGGATGATCAAAAACATATTTGTCGCCAAAAAGTCGAAAAAGCCCCAGATTGAAATTGAAGCTGTTAAAGTGGATGCTGGAAAAGGCATTGTCGGTGATCGAAACTATGCTAAACGACAAGAGGAAGGTCAGAATATCACCTTTGTAGAAAGCGAAGAAATTGATGCTTTTAATACGAACTTTAAGCAACAAATTGGACTGTCAGCCACGCGTCGAAACATTGTGACGGAGGGAGTGCGATTAAATCATTTAGTTGGAAAAGAGTTTATGATTGGCGATGTGCGCTTTTACGGAGTGGAGTTGTGTGAACCTTGTGCATTTTTGGGACAGTTGCTTGCCAATGATTCTCTATCGCCACCACAAGTGGTTAAAGCTTGGGTGCATCGTGGCGGGTTAAGAGCGAATGTGTTAAGCACAGGGATTTTAAAGACGGGTATGCCTTTTATCGTCAGTAATGACTTATCTTATTAAATGGTCACCGATCTGCACCCTATAGGGAGTCGGATGGGCTGGGTAAGGTTCTTAATGGAGCATACTCCTCATTCGCTTGAGCGATAATTTGATCTCGTCCATTGTTTTTTGCCCTATATAAGGCTTGGTCTGCGAGATGGATGAGGTGGTCAAATTTGTCCCCCTCCTTTGGTATATGGCTGGTGATGCCTTGGCTGAGCGTAATGTATTTTTTAGGCGACTTATGATGTTCGATCTCTTCTTCGTAGAGTTTGCTTTGTAGTTTTTTGGCGAACACCATTGCTCGGTCTAGGTCAAAATAGGGCAGTAGAATGATGAACTCTTCACCTCCGTAGCGGGCAGCGATACCCTGTGTACTTTTTACTTCCGCTAGAATCAATTGTGCCACTTGAAATAAACATTTATCTCCAGCTTGGTGACCATAGTAATCATTGAAGTTTTTAAACCAGTCTAAATCAAGCATGATGATGCTTATGCTGATTTGTTTCTCACAGGCGAGTTGCCATATGTTCGTGAGCTCGTGGAAGAAATGTCGGCGATTTGCCATTTGAGTAAGTTCGTCGGTATGGCTTAATTGCTGTAGTGACTGATTGAGCTGAGTCAGCTTTTGATTGGCCTCTTCGGTGCGCTTTTGAGCTTCGTGGGAGTCTTGTTGCGCTTTATTGGTCGCCTCGACAAAAATAGAAAATGCTTTCCCCATCATTGCTATTTCATCATTACCTGACTGAGGTATGTTTGTTTTTATGCCTTCGACATGTTCTAGCATCACGCTATTTAATCGGTTCAAACGACGAATCAGGTAGTGATGGATAAACCAGTATGCAATGCCTGTTAGTAACAGAAAGATAACACTAAATAAGCCGATTTTTAGCATCACTTTACTGATAAATGCTTTGTGTGCCGAAGAGGCTTTTTGCGTTGATTGTTTTAATAACACATAAAGATCGTAACATGCATTGCTGAGTTTTTTTGCTTCCATGCGCGTTTTGTTTACTGCTATTAACGTGGCTGAGAGTTGCATTTGTCGTTTAAGTGTTGTGTTGAATACCTGCTTAGATAACTTGCTGATAAGACTAATGTTTTGCCATTCAGATGATGTCAAGTTATCTTGATATGACATGTTTGAGATTAATGAGGAAATGCTGTTCATCTGAGTAATCAGTTGATTGAAAGTTGTCGAGTGCAATGTCAGAACACTTAGATTGATGGTTTTGATAAGCTCATCAACAAGGTTTTTTTGATGTTCTGTTGTTTGTGGGAGGAGGTAGATTTTCTTTTGTAGGCTTAGCAGACGAGACTCAATATTACGTTGTAACTGGGTGATATTTCTTTTTTCAATCAGATAGTTATTTAAGATACGAATAGTGTCGAAGTAGGGTTTTTTTAACCTATCTATCTTGTCAATTAAGGCTTGTTCATGTGGTGTGTTAGCGGTTAATTGCTGACGAATATCTTCAAAGGAACTTTCAAATGAAACATTATTGACAATATTTTTGTTTTGTTCAGGCAGGCCAATGGTTGGAGTTTGAATGTATGTGTCGTCATAGCTTTGGTTGAGCATATTGACTAGAGTGTCAGAGGCAATGACTTCTGCTTCTCGAGATAATTCTGCTGCATGCATTGCTCGGTCAAAATAGGAGTTAGACAATGCTTCAAACTCTTGGGACTGTTCTCGTAAGGTAAAGAGGCTGTAACCTGTTGTCAGAACATAGAAGCTAAGAACACTTAAAAGAACTAAATTTAGGCGAAAGCCTAATTGTTTCAACGGCTTGAGCTTTGTATTAGCCTCATTTGCCATGTTTCGTCTCCTGACGTACTTCTATTTGTGAAAAATAACGTACTTCTATTGCTCTATATAACCTGATGTACTGGCTAAAGTCATGTAGATTGTCGTGTTTCATGTAATGTTTTTTAGTAATTCTCCGAAAAAAAATAATGATTAGAAGCAAACATCGTTATATTGAAAATACAAGTAAGCTTGTCCGTGTGAGACGATGAAGCAATTGATTGTCCATTATATGTCAGAAAAAGAAGGCTTTACCATTGATTATATGGACTTAAGTAAAGCCTTGAAATATTTAAGAGAGTGGCAAATCTTCAGCCAAAACGAATGTTTTGATGTCTTTATATTGTTCATTAAAAGCTTGTTGCTGACGAGCATAATGGCCGCTTTGACAATCTGAAATGATGTCTAATGCCGCTGCGAAATAACTTGATCGGTTCATCCAATCTTGCTTCTTATCTAGCGTCGACGTTTGTAGAGAAGACTCTTGAGGGGCGGTCGATAACGTTGCCGATAATAAAGTGTTAAGGTCGTTGGTCGTGGCTGCCACTTTGCCTTGAAAACGCCATAAGTCACTTTCAGGGAGATAGGCGTAATAGGGTAATAAAGCGAGCCCATGTTCCGCGACAAAATCAATTGCATCAAGAATAAAATCAACCTCGCTTTCTTCTAAAAAGTAATTGAGATTAAAGCGTACCCAGCCTGGTTTGACGAGTTTTTCGCCCTTCGCCATGGCTTCTTGAATGCGCTTGGACTGAGCTTCATTTATTCCTAATAGTTGGTGCCCATATGGACCCGCGCACGAACAACCGCCACGAACTTGGATGCCAAATAAATCGTTCAATAAAGAGGTAACAAAACCATGATGCAAATAGCCATAGTCAGTGCGGATACGGAACGCTGTGATGGAAAGGCTGGGGGCATCGGCATGACCTAAGCGTTCAACTGCTGAAGAATGACTCCAACGAGACTGTATTTTTTGCACCCAGGCGTGTTCTTTGTTGAGGATCGTATCGACGCCAACCGCTTGTTTGAGTTGGAAGACGAGGCCAGCACGAATGGATTCTATGATGGCGGGGGTGCCACCTTCTTCACGGCGTTCGCCAATCGGTAAAAAAGTATGGGAGTCTGGGGTGACGAAAGAGACCGTACCACCACCAATATGGCTTGGCTTTTGGTTTTTAATGCAGGCGCGCTTGACCACGAGTATCCCCGGTGTGCCTGGACCGCCAACCAGCTTGTGTGTCGAGAAAAAGAGGGCGTCTTTGGCTAGTTGCTTATTCTGTTGGGGGTTCATATCAATATCAATATAAGGTGCAGCGGCGGCAAAATCCCAAAAAGACAAGGCCTTGTAACGATGTAGGCAATCGGTAATGGCGTTTTGGTCGCATAATATGCCTGTGACATTGGAAGCGGCGCTGAATGATCCAATAAGGCGTTTACCATGATGTTCTTGCAACTGATTTTCCAGTGTTTTGATGCACACGCCTCCTTCCTCCGCTTGGGGAATGCGAATCACTTTTAGGCCTAGCTCACGCCATGGTAATTCGTTCGAATGGTGCTCATAGGGACCGATAAAAATGATGGTATTGTGCTTTTCTTGAGTGGTAAGGTCTCTTAGCCCCAACTGGGTGATCAAGGTGTTCACTGCACTGGTTGCACCACTACCACAAAATAAAACAAGGTCATCGCTACTGGCATTGACCGCTTGTCGTATTTGTTCACGAGCTTGTTCACGATAGCTCGTCGTTTGTTGGCCTGTGGCATTGGCTTCCGTATGGGTGTTGGCATAGTAGGGCATAACATGCTGCAGGATGGCATCTTCGATAAATTGCAAACTGCGTCCGGAGGCGGTGTAATCTGCGTAAGTCAGCCTACGCGTTCCAAACGGGGTGTCGATCAACGTCTCTTTGCCAATGATGCCTTGTCGAATACGTTCGAGTAGTGCCTCTTTCTCTTTAGTCTTTATAGTGGCGTTTGTTGTCATTTTTTGAGGAGTGGTTTTGACAGTAGATTGCATTCGAGATTGCCTTTATTAATAAATGTTTTACCTGTGACGGATCTCTCTATTTTTGCTGCGATAATGGCCTGCTTTTAGATAGATAAAGGCAGTTCCGTTGTATACTTAATCTGTTCCATCGCAAAATTTGAGGTCACGTCAGTCAGAGCGGTTGCGCTGATTAAGCGTTTATAAAATCGGTCGTAAGCGGGGATGTCTTTTACCACCACTCGTAATAAATAATCGTATTCTCCTGCCATGCGGTAAAACTCCACCACTTCTGGAAATTCCGCCACAATTTGAGAAAAGTTCGTGGCCCAATTTACGTCGTGTTGATTCGTTTTCACTTGGACAAACACTGATACCGCAAGCTCAAGTTTGTCTGCATCCAATAACGCCACTCGTCGTTTAATATAGCCAGCGTTTTCGAGCTTTTGAATGCGGCGCCAGCATGGGGTTTTTGAGAGCCCAACTTGCTTAGCAAGAGCATCATTAGAAATACTATCATTACTTTGAATTAAGGCAAGAAGTTGCATATCTATGTTATCTAAAGTCATTTTGTTCTCTTTTTGTGTTTTTTTTTAGGGAATTTTTTCAAATGATGTGTTTTTTTTAAGTCCTATGCAACCTAGTTTCTAAAAAGAGGGCATATTAGGAATCATAGTTCGATAACAGACGAAAAAATAATGCCAAAAAATCTAATATTTATTAAATAGCGGTCTATATTTCATGAAGTAGGGAGAAAAAATGAGCATGATGGTTACCAGAATCTAGACAATACTTAGAATGGGTCTCACATTGGTGACTTTTGGGGAAGAAGCATGCGTTTCTGTAAATAGAGATCTTTGCATGACGACTGCTTTCGTCAATACTTTGTGGAAAACAGACTTAAAATGCTCTTATATCACCCATAAACTCCACTTTGTCGTCTGTTTTTGCCTTGTTTTGTCTGGACTCATGACATCATGAAAAGGTCTCAAGTGAGCGTTTTAAAGCGTTTTAAAACGAAGGAGGCCTCTTTTGCGTCATTCATTCTGTGTTGTTATGAGCTTAATGGTTGGTTTAGTGAGTGCGTCGTCTTTTGCGCAGACTCAATATCCATTAACAATAGATAATTGTGGATATAAACATACTTATCTAGAAGCCCCCAAGGCGGTGGTATCAATTGGTCAGGATGTCACTGAAACCCTCTATCAGCTGGGTGTATGGGACAAAATGGTCGGCACAGGTGTCTGGTTGAATGACGTTGCTCCGCAATTTGCACAGCTAGATAAAATCGTTCCTCGCTTATCAGATAATACGCCAACCCTTGAATCCATTTTGCAGCAAAAGCCAGATTTTATTGGCTCACAATTTGAGTGGTATGTTGGTAAGGAGGGGGTAATAGGCACTCGAGAGCTGTTTGCGTCTCATGGCATTGCCGCCTATGTATTGCCGACAGACTGTATTAACAAAGATAATGCTGTTGGTAACGATGGAACTCGGGCCAATATATTCAATACCGACTCCCTGTATCAGGGGATTAAAGAACTTTCTAAGATTTTTGATAAGCAGGAAAGAGGAGCCATGTTTATTGCTTCTTTAAAAGAAAGAGAAGCGAATGCAATTGCGCGGGCGAAAAAGGATGAGTTAAATAATGTGTCAGCGGTGTTTTGGTATTCTAGTCCGAAGCTGGATGGCCCTGCTTATGTTGCTGGTCGAAATAGCCCGGCTGGCTACATCTTGAATGCTTTAGGGATAGAGAACATTGCACATTCTGATGAGGAATGGCCCCTTATGGATTGGATAGCCATTTCTAGGGCGAACCCTTCTGTTATTGTGCTGGCGAAAATGAATCGCCGTCGTTGGGCTGCGGATGACTATAAAACGAAGATTGCGTTTCTTAAAAGTAATCCTTATACGCGTAATATGGCTGCAGTGAAAGAAAATCGCTTTGTTATTATGGATGCTTTAGCTATGAGGGCCTCAACTCGCTTGTTCGATGGATTGGAGCAAATGGCCATTGCCTTAGATGCTGTACAAGGTCGCCTTAAGGGGGGCGAAAAATAAGCCATATAACCGCTACATTTCTCATTATTTCGCATGTGACGATAGATTGTTTCTTAAAGTGATGTAATTAAAATTGTCCTGTTTTTCCTTTTAATTTTAACGTATTGAATTTTATCAAAAAAATAGTGAGATAAGTTTTCTTGCTGGCTTTTATTGTTTTCTATCCGCTTTTGAAGACAAATCTGCTTCTATACTTTTTGCCATAAAGCGCCATTATAAGGTAATTCTTATACCATCACTTTATGTTAGGGCCTTCTAATAACAAGGCCCTAGGAGCCAGTATGAAGGTTAATTTTTTTGTCACCTGTTTATGTGACACAGTGAAAGCCAATGTCGCGAAGCGCACCGTCGCCCTATTAGAACAGTTAGGCTGCGAGGTGATTTTTCCTGAGGCCCAAAGCTGTTGTGGCCAGCCATCCATAAACAGTGGTTATGTAGAAAGCAGTAAACCAGCAATGAAGTCGTTTATTCGTGCCTTCGAGTGCAATGATTATCCCATCGTTACCCCAGCGGGTTCTTGTGCAGCCATGGTCAAGGCCTATCCTGAATATTTAAGAAACGAGCCAGAATGGGCCAAGCGCGCACAAGCCGTTGCCGACCGTCTTTTTGAATTAACCCAATTTGTGGTTCGCGAATTAGGGGTAGTGCAGCTGGGAGCGAAGCTGGTAGGAACGGCCGTTTACCATCCTTCTTGTAGTTTAATCCGTAAGTTAGGTGTACGGGATGAACCTTTGTCCTTGTTGGCCGAGGTAGAAGGTCTGACGTTATTACCCATTGATAATCAAGAAACCTGTTGCGGTTTTGGGGGAACCTTCTCTGTCAAAATGGGTGAGATTTCTGGAGAGATGGTTAAAGAAAAAGTGCGCCATATGAGTGAGGTTACACCCGATTATTTGATTGGTGCCGACATCAGTTGTTTGATGAACATAGGAGGACGTCTTCATCGTGAAGGGAAGGCGATCAAGGTTATGCACATTGCAGAAGTGTTGGCGAGCCGTTAGTTGATAAGGGGATAGACATGTCGATGAAAACCAGTCATGCGACGTTTAAAGAGCGCATTGATATTCAGATGCAAGATGATTATATGCGCCAATCTGTTGCCAATGCTCAAGAGCGAATGTTCACTAACCGTGCTAAAGCCGCCGAGGCATTAGGTAATTGGGAGCAATGGCGAGAAATGGGGAAAGAGATTCGTCAGCATGTTTTGGAGAATCTTGATTACTATTTAGAACAATTGAGTGACAAGGTCGTGGAAAACGGTGGCAATGTGTTTTTTGCTAGCACGGCCGAAGAGGCTAGAGGTTACATTGAAGGCGTTCTCAAAGAGAAAAAAGCAAAAAAAATCGTTAAATCCAAATCCATGGTGACCGAAGAAATTGATCTAAATAAGGCTATTATAGGCCTTGGCTGCGAAGTCATTGAAACGGATCTTGGTGAGTATATTCTACAAGTAGATGATTGCGATCCGCCTTCCCATATTGTGGTGCCTGCATTACATAAAAACCGTACTCAGATTCGCGATATTTTCAAAGAGAAAGTGGGGTATCAAGGGACAAATGACCCTGAAGAGATGACGCGCTTTGTACGTCAACATATTCGTCATGATTTTTTAGAAGCTGATATCGGTATTACAGGCTGTAACTTTGCCGTGGCAGAAACGGGCACGGTCAGTTTAGTGACGAATGAAGGTAATGCACGATTGGCTACCAGTTTACCGAAAACACATATTGCGGTGATGGGCATGGAGCGTCTGGTACCCACTTTTGAAGAATTGGATATTGTGGTGAGCTTGTTATGCCGAAGTGCAGTGGGATTGCCGTTAACAGGTTACGTGACGGCCCTGACTGGCCCAAGAGAGAGTGATCAATGTGATGGACCAGAGGAATTCCACTTGGTGATAGTCGATAATGGACGTTCCGCCATTTTAGGTTCTGAGTTTAAAGACATTCTGCGTTGTATAAGGTGTGCGGCGTGTGTGAATACTTGCCCAGCCTATCGCCACATTGGTGGTCAATCCTATGGTTCCATTTATTCAGGTCCGGTTGGGGCGGTGTTGTCACCGCTATTAGGGGGTTATGAAGATTTTAAAGAATTGCCTTATGCGTGTAGTTTATGCCAGTCCTGTAATGACATCTGTCCTGTGAAAATTCCTTTATCCGATTTATTGCTCAAGCATCGTAGAGTTATGGCGGAAAGTAAATTAACTCCGCTGGGTGAACGTGCCGCAGCAGGGTTCTTTAACTATGTAAATGCTCGCCCAGCATTGTGGGGTAAAACCGTTAAAGCGGGTGCCAAAGTGGCTAACGCGACGATAAAAGACGGTAAAATGCCTTTTAATGTGGGGCCCTTAAAAGATTGGACGGATTCACGAGATTTGCCTCAACCCGATGGTGAATCTTTCCGAAGTTGGTTTAAAAACCGACATCAAACAAAAGGGGATCAGCAGAAAAATGAGGCAGGAGATCATCATGACTAACCCAGCGCGATTACAGAACCGTACCGCTTTTTTGGAGAACATTGCTAAGGTATTAGATCGGCCTAGACGCACGCAGGCACCGGTTCGGCCTGCTCTTAAATACCGCTGTCATCAAGAAGTTATGGCTGGGTGGTCGCCAGATCAACTGAGAGATCGCTTGGTGGATTACACCGAAAATGCACTGGGTGCTGAGGCCATTGTCACAACAAAAGCCCAGTTGAGTCGGGTGTTGTCTGAGGCTTGCCTCGCTTATCAACAAAATACATTGTCGGATGATGGTAAAGATGTTGTGTTATCTGCTGACGTTCGATTACAGGCCGGCATCGATATTAACCAGCTTACTCAAGCAGGGTTAAGTCTATATGTATGGGATTCATCTCTTGGATACGACGCCAATATCCGTGTTTGTGAGCGAGCTAAGGTGGGGGTTGTGTTTGCAGAACAAGCCTTAGCAGAATCAGGCACTATGGTACTCTATAGTCAGGCTGAACAGGGACGCGTGATTAGTTTATTGCCTGAGGCGTCGGTATTTATCGTACCAAAAAGTGCCATTGTGCCAAGGTTAACTCAGGCGACAGCAGTACTGACCGAGAAAGCCAAAGCTGGTAAGCGGATGCCATCCTGCATTAACTTTATTTCAGGGCCAAGCTCGACGGCGGATATAGAGTTAATTAAAGTAGTCGGAGTTCATGGTCCCATTTTTGCGACCTATATTATTTTGGATGATCAATAATCATTCGATGATAAACACTCTGAAACGGCTTATAAAAGAGTATCTTTCGCATGCCCGCAATAGACGATTTAATCCTGTTTACCCAAGTTATTGAACACGGTTCTTTTAGTAAGGTTGCTGAGTTAAACGGTATTACCAAATCCGTAGTGAGTAAGCGCATCAGCAAGTTAGAAAAAGAGCTAGGTGTTCAATTGCTGTATCGTACCACTCGAAAATTGTCTCTTACTGAAGCGGGAGAAGTACTGAACCGTAGAGCGAAGAATCTTAATCAAGTGGCGCAATCTGCCTTTGATGCGATTACAGGTTACAGTGAATCCATGTCGGGGCATATACGGATGTCGGTACCAACTATCTCTGGTGAACTGTTATTGGCTAATGTCGTTTCCGATTTCTGTAATCGCCACCCTGGATTGACGGTGGATATGTCCATGGACAATCATTTTGTGGATCTTGTGGCGGAAAATTATGATTTGGTTATCCGAACTGGGTATCTGGAAGATTCCAGCCTGATTGCTCGACATATATTCAATTCCCGTTGGGTGATTTGTGCGTCGCCTGCTTATCTTGACCGCAATGGAGTTCCTCAAACGCCTGTGGCGTTATCAAGGCATAACTGCTTGGGTTATACCCATCAAAGTACTGGAACATTTGACTGGCAGTTTTCTCATGACAATCGCCTTTACACTCATAAAGTGTCGGGAAATTTTGCCTCTAATAATGCCGCCGCATTAAAAAAAGCTATGCTGGCGGGTAATGGGGTGGCGTATCTTCCCACTTGTCTCGTCTATGACGAACTACAAAAGGGCGAACTCGTCGAAATACTAGCAGGTCATGTTGGGAAAGTTGTTGGTATTTATGCTGTCTACCCCTTCACTCGGACGCCCTCTAAACGCATACAAGCGCTCATTGAACATATTCGAGAAGGCTACTTAGCCATGAAAGAGCGATTTTAACCACTAACTTTTTCCTTTTTCCTGACTTTTTAATGGCTTGTTAGTCCTGTTGCTGACCTTATCATGAGGGTAACAGGGTTGTATTTATAAACTGATCCAATTGAATTGTTAGACAAAGAGGCCTATGCCATGAGTGATGATGCAAAACGTTTAATCGACAATTTGTTTGAACGTATTTCACAAGCAGAAAAGCAAACTGGCGAGCGGGATAAGGACGCTGAAGCTCATATTAATAAACATCTAGTGAATAACCCATCCGCGCCTTACTACATGGCGCAAACCATTATTATGCAAGAAGCTGGATTAAAACAGCTAAAAGCGAAGGTCGAAGCGCTGGAAAAAGAAGTGGCTAGCAAGCCAAGTTCTGGTGGATTTTTATCCGGCTTATTTGGTGGTGGAAGCCAAAACACTCGAAATGAACAGGAAAGCAGACAAGGCAACTCTGGGGCTGGTTGGGGCGGAAGTGCACAACAAGCGGGACCGGGTTATGGCGCTGGTTCGGCTTATGGGCAACAAGCTAACTACCAAGGGAATGGAGCAAGAGGAACGGCTGCGGGTGGTATGTTTGGCGGTGGCGGCGGTAGCAGCTTTTTAGGCGGAGCGTTAAAAACAGCGGCAGGCGTGGCTGGCGGTTTGGTTGTAGGGAATATGTTGATGGATATGTTTAGTCACCATTCGCCAACAGAGATGGTCGATATTATTAATGAAACACCTCCACAAGATATGGGGCAATCAGATTTTGCTAATAATGGCATGGACCAAGATGGCTTTGCTGATAATGGCATGGATCAAGGGGGCTTCGCTGACAATGGTATGGGGCAAGGTGGATTTGGGCAAGCTGGTTTTGACCAAGGTGGCATGGATCCCGATGGGTTTAATTCAAATCTAGGTGGGTTTGACCAAGGGGGATTTGACCAAGGCGGGTTTGGCGATGCCGGTGGTTTTGATGACTTTGGTGGGGATTTTGATGATTATAGCTAAACTTTAGGAGGCGTAATGCGACGATCCTAGTGAAAATATCTTGCGCCTTGCTTTTCTTGGTTCTAGTCTCTTAATAGTGATTAAAGATGATATTAAGAGGTGCGATAAGGATGGAGCCGGTATGAAAGAAAAGGGCTGTTTAGTATTTTTCTGTGGGAAAATGGGGGCCGGTAAGTCAACACAAGCTAAGCAAATGGCTGAAAAAAGAAATGCGGTTTTGCTGTCAGAAGATGTGTGGTTAGCGGCACTTTATCCGAATTTGATTCTTTCTTTTAAGGACTATTTAACTTATTCGGCACGGTTAAAACCCTTAATAAGAGAACATGTTCAGAATATTCTCTCCACCGGGACCAATGTCGTCATGGATTTTCCTGCTAATACTGTTGTACAGCGTAAATGGTTTTTAAGTTTAGTCGCAAAAATCAATGCACCTCATGAATTCTTTTATTTAGATGTCAGTGATGAGCAGTGTTTAAAACGCATTGCGCAGCGACGCAAAGAAGAGCCCACGCGAGCGGCGTTTGATACTGAATCGGTATTCCATCAAGTGACCAAGTATTTTGAAGTACCGACCCTAGAAGAGGGATTGAACTGGCAAAATGATGCATAAAGCCTGACGTCGTCTGTCGTCTGGCTTTATTTATAGCTTTCTAAAGGCGGTCCATAATGAACTTAGAGAGTGGATCGCCAGTGCAAGAAATAATTATGATGGCATCTTAACGGTACGAAGGTAGGGCAAAATAGTATTAACTTCACCAAATTTTTCTTTCGCCTGTTGATCATTTAAAGACAAAGCAACAATAACATCTTGGCCTGCAACCCAATTTGCAGGCGTTGCAATCGGTACACCATAGCTCGATTGTAACGCATCAAGGGCTCGTAAAACCTCTGCAAAATTACGACCAACTGACATCGGATATGTCATGGATAGTTGTATTTTTTTGTCTGGGCTAATGATAAAAACGACTCGAACACTGGCTGAATTCGCTGCGGTTCTGCCATCGGGAAGGTAAGCGTCAGCAGGTAACATATCCAATGCTTTAGAGACTTCTAAAGATTCATCCGCGATAATAGGGAAACTTGCTTTTGCACCAGAGAAAGACTCGATATCGGCTTTCCATTCTTTGTGTTCTTCAATGCCATCAACAGATAAACCAATCACTTTTGTACCACGCTTTTCCCACTCTGAAGACAACTGGGCTACTGCTCCAAACTCCGTAGTACAAACTGGTGTGAAGTCTTTAGGGTGACTAAACAAAATTGCCCAACTGTTACCTATCCAATCATGAAGCTTAAAAGTCCCTTGATCCGTTTCAAGTTCTAGGTTTGGAATAGTATCGTTAATGCGTAAAGACATTAGATTCTCCTTAATATTGGTTGAAGTACGAAACAAGCCTAAGCTTGTGTTAAACATATTAGGATGTCCTAGCATTTACTTCTATATGTAATTATCTACTAAGCTTATAAATAAATGCTATATATCTTGTAAAGATACTTTTGGAGTATATGGCGTTAAACACAGCTCGTTTGAGTATGTTGGGGCACGTCATCGAAAATAGCTGGTTGTCTTCTTAGGTTGGTATGGATTCTATTGATAGCCTTGAGCTTGTAGTGTAAATAAGTGAGCGTATCGTCCTTGTTGCTCTAGTAGGCTTTGATGTGTACCTCGTTCCTTAATTTCACCATGCTCTATGAGGATGATTTCGTTAGCAAGACGTACTGTTGAAAAACGATGGGAGATGAGGATGGCCATTTTGTTTTTGGTGTGTTCCTGGAAGTGCTGAAAAATAGAGGCTTCGGCTTGAGCGTCCATGGCAGCGGTGGGTTCATCAAGTACTAAAATATCCGCACTTTTGCGCATGAATGCTCGTGCTAGAGCGATTTTTTGCCATTGACCGCCAGAGAGCTCTTGTCCGTCTTTAAACCAGCGTCCTAATTGGGTTTGGTAGCCTTTATCTAGTTGGTTGATAAAGTCGGTGGCTTTGCCCTGTTCTGCTGCCATTTGCCAGCCCGTTTCATTATTAAAATGCTCATTGTCTCCCGCTCCGATATTTTCGCCAACGGTGAATTGGTAGCGAACAAAGTCTTGAAAAATGACGCCGATGCGTTGCAGTAGCGTCGCTTCATCCCATTGGTTTAGGTCTAGACCATCCAGTAAAATGCGGCCTTTGCTAGGTTCATAAAGGCGAGTTAGCAATTTAATGAGTGTGGTTTTGCCTGAGCCATTTTCTCCCACAATTGCTAGACTATGACCTGGGCGTATATGTAAGTTTATGTTCAATAAAGCGAACTGGTGGCTACCTGGGTATTGGAAAGATACATTTTCAAAACGAATACCGTCGTTAGGGGTTGGGCCAGCCTGTAACCCTTGATGCCGTTGATTGGTTGGTTGTTCCAGATATTCGTATAGATTGGAGAGGTAAAGGTTATCTTCATACATACCACTAATGGCGGTAAGCGAGGCCGATACCGAACCTTGGCCCTGTTTAAAAAGTAAAAGATACATGGTCATTTGGCCGAGGCTAATCGCGCCAATGATGGTATCGCTAACAATCCAAGCGTAAGCGCCATAAAAAACCAATGTGCTAATAATTCCCAGTACAAACCCCCAGGTTTCTCGACGTAGGATAAGTTGTCTGGTTTCTTTAAATAAGACAGCAAAAATGCTGCCATACTGCTTTAGAAAGCGCTCCCCTAGTTGGTAAAGGCGCACTTCTTTAATGTTGTCTTCACGAGCAAGCAAGGTTTCTAAGTAGTTTTGTTGGCGCACTTCTGGTGAACGCCAGCGAAACATCATAAAGGCATCGCTTGAAAATTTTGCTTCAGCAATAAACGAAGGAAAAGCCCCGAGAATCAGTATAAGCAAGGCCCAAGGAGAAAATTGCCAAAGTAAGACTGCAAAACTGGCTAAGGAGATGGTGTTTTGAATGATCGAAAAAGTTTTATTGACTAAGGCGAGAGGCCTACTAGAGGCTTCGCGGCGTGCTCGCACTAATTTATCGTAGAACTCTGAGTCTTCAAAGTGAGCTAAGGTTAAGGTCTGTGCTTTTTCTAAAATAAGCATATTGACCTTTTGTCCTAACAGGGTTCTTAAGATCGCTTGTTGTGCGGTGATTGAGCGTTGTGCACCAGCAATAGTAAGTACCAGAACCCCTTCCAACACCACATAATTAAATGCGGCCTGATAATGGATAATCTGGCTTTCTTTATAGGTATGCATTGCACTCATCACGGCATCAACGATGAGTTGTCCCACATAGGCCATGGCGGCAGGAAGAATACCAGCGATTAAGGTGGCAATAGCTAACCCGATGGTAAGAGCAGGTGAGGTTTGCCACACGAGTTCAATGGCACGCTGACTATATCGAAAAACACCTAACATGTTTTTATCAACGTTGTTGTTAGGTTTGGCGGCGGGAATCATGGATCGTTCTATTTGCCTCGTCAGAGTGGTTGGTTAGCACGTTTCCTAAATCATTATAAGTGGCTTGATTATTAAAAGCAGAGCTTTAGGATTGCCGCGTTGCAAGATAATTGCCTAGTCTTCTAGATAATAGGCTGTTTATTAAAAAATGAACAATATTCATTTTGTTTGGATTTTGTTCAGTTATGACGATTTAATGAAATTCTAGTTCTTATCCTTAATATATCCACGATTCACTAAGATAAAAATGAACCATTCTTAATTTTCTCTTTGTTAACCATAATCGTTACTCCTAGCAAGATTTTTTTGAAAGTTTCACCAGACTATTTTGCAATAAAAATGGGTAGTATTTTCGTGTTTGAAGTACTTTTTTCTGCTACGGTCTTCAACATCATTATATTTTTTTATAAATTTTCTGTTATTTTATTGTTTTAAAAAGACTTTTTTGATTGTTTATACATGATTCAATAGTCCATATAAATTTTTAGAAGAGAATACACTCCCCTCGTTTCTTTGAATGCTTTGCACCGGTCAAATGTAAGTCAGTCAATTACAAAGAAATCGTCAAGATGCTGGTTTTTGGGATGGTGTAATGGTGTGGTTAACATTGCTGTTACTTGAGATGGATCAAAAAAAAATGTACTACTGAAGATTGTACTTTTTGTGAAACATCTTTCCTATTCGATTTTTCGAGGGGCTTTCACTCCAAAAATTTACTAATGATTACAAACAAGGATATCACTTCAGTACCTTGTCATTTCCGTATTATAGATGCTTCAAACCACTGAGGAGTCTGTAAACATAGCAATGGCGGTGTACCGAAACATGTGGATGAATCCACTTTTATAAAATAAATAGATTATAAATCACTGGGGGTAACTATGAGTAAAACACATGCAAAGCATTTGGGGGCAGGGTTGTCAAATCGACAAGTCTCCATGATTTCAATTGCGGGGATCATTGGAGCGGGGCTATTTGTTGGTTCCGCCAATGCCATTGCAACCACAGGGCCTGCTATTCTGATTTCCTATGCGATGACAGGGGTACTCGTACTGCTTGTCATGCGTATGTTGGGCGAAATGGCGGTCTCTAATCCCGATTCAGGGTCTTTCTCGACATACGCGTCCCGTGCCATTGGTCCATGGGCTGGTTTCACTATTGGTTGGTTGTATTGGTGGTTCTGGGTATTGGTTATCCCTGTTGAAGCCATTGCTGGGGCGAATATACTGCATGCTTGGTTCCAACATATTCCTTCATGGGAATTTGCGGTAGGGATCATGGTGATTCTGACAATCTCAAACTTATGGGATGTAAAAAGCTATGGTGAGTTTGAGTTTTGGTTCGCGCTGATTAAAGTAGTCGCGATCATTGCGTTTATCATTATTGGTGGCATGGCGATTTTCGGTGTTTGGCCATTAGCTGAGAATGTTAGCGGTGTGTCGAATCTGTATGCTCATGGAGGCTTTATGCCAAAAGGGTTTGGCACCGTGCTTGCTGGTGTATTAGTGACGATCTTTTCTTTCTTCGGAGCGGAAATTGTGACCATTGCGGCGGCAGAATCCAAAAACCCAGGAGACAAGATTCGCCAAGCAACAAAACTGGTTGTGTATCGAATTGCGCTGTTTTATCTCTTGTCTATCTTTGTCATTGTGTCTCTGGTGGCTTGGAATGATCCTGCATTAAAAGCGGGCTCTTTCCAGTTTGTTCTCAGTTCACTTCATTTACCTCATGCAAAATTATTGGTTGATATTGTCGTATTGACTGCGGTATGTAGCTGTATGAACTCAGGGTTGTATACCGCTTCTCGTATGTTTTATTCGTTGGCCTGTCGTGGTGATGCGCCAGCGGTAGCAACAACACTTTCTTCTACTGGTGTGCCTCGTGTGGCCGTAATTGCTTCAACGTTGGCAGGATTTGCTGGCTGTTTTGCCAGTTATGTGTTCCCTGGTGAAGTGTTTAGCTTCCTTTTATCAACCACGGGGGCTATCGCTCTTATTGTCTATTTGGTTATTGCTGTATCTCAGTTGAGAATGCGTAGTGCGCTAGAAAAAGAAGGAAAATCGCCTGCCTTTAAAATGTGGCTGTTTCCAGGGTTAACTTGGTTAACTATTGGTGTGATTGCGGTGGTTTTGGGTTATATGTGTATTTCTCCAGACTACCGACCAGAAACCTTTGCAACCGTTGGCGTAACCGCGATTATGCTAATATTTAGCTTTATTGTTACTGGTAAACGTTCCACTGACAGAAACTTAGTAACGGAATAACCATGGATGGCTAATGCTGTCGACGCCGCTCATATAAGCTGAGCCATAAACATTGCCTTGAAAAAGCACGATGATCCTATCGTGCTTTTTTTGTGAGTCGCATTTAAGTTAGATCTCTACAAGACAAACCGCTAAACTATGCTCTCTTTTGGTCAATTTATAGTGTTCTATAGAGTGATAGTGAAACTTGCAAGCGGATGCATTGGTATGATAGTGATCTTTAGGATGTGGGATGAGAGTCGCAGTAGTTGTTAATTCTTTAAAATTGGGCGGTATGGAACGGGTGGCTTGCAGTTTGACTGATGCGTTTGCAAAACAAGGCCATGATGCTCATCTAATCTACCTTAAAAATCGTCAAGTCGAGGTTACCCCCAGTCATCCCAATACGACGATGCATTTATTTGATTTAAAAAAATGGGTGTTATTGAGTGGTATAGGTCTCATTTGGCTAGTGATCTGTCGCTTATTGAATGTGCTATTTCGTAAGACGTTTGCTATGTTTTTTGCTTATGCAGAGGCGGCGGTGTTTACTTATAAACTAAGTCGGCTGGAAAAACGTATTGGCCGTTTTGATCTGATTGTATTTCGAGGGCATGGAACATTCAGTCATGTTTGGCCTTTGCAAGACAAGCGTTTCGTGTTTGTCTGTGAAAGCACACAAAACAAAGTGCATTTTGGTGCGTATTCTAAACGTATCTTCACCTTATTGTTTTCTCATCGTCGTATGGTGTGTGTGTCGGATGGGGCGCGTGAGTCTTTTGAGGACTTAATTGAATCTTTCCAGATTCCTTGTCAGAGCATTCACACGATTACCAATCCTAATGATTATGACAAAATTCGTCAGGAAGCGGCACGTCTAGTTGATGGTGTGGATTATCATAAAAAACCCTATATTTTAGGGCTCGGACGCTTGGTGCCGGGTAAGAACTTTCCGTTGTTGATTGAGGCGTATCATTACGCTCGTCAACACTATGGAATACAGCATGATTTGGTAATTGTTGGGGAAGGCCGTGAACGTGAAAAAATCAAACAGACCATTACACAGTTTGCTTTAGAAGATTATGTTTTTTTAAAAGGCCAACAAAACAACCCGTTTCCTTGGTATCAGCAAGCGGACCTTTTTGTATTAAGTTCAACGAGCGAAGGTTTAGGGATGGTGTTGATTGAAGCGTTGGCTTGTGGCACATCCGTGGTGGCGACAAATTGTCCTGGCGGCGTGAGCGATATAATGCAAGGTAAGTTAAGCGATTTTTTAGCGCAGCAAACACCGAAGTCTTTGGCAGAGAAAATGGTCTTGGCGCTACAAGAAGAGAGAACCCCAGAGTTGACAGCAGACATTGCCAAAGCATTACAGCAGTTTGATGAAGCACACATTGTTGAACAATATATCCAAGCCTACTTCGCGACAGAGAATACCCTGTAACGCGATGAGATGATTGCACCGATACGAGTTAGCTATGAAGAAAACGGATTATCAATACGCTTTACAGCCTGATTGGCAAAGTGAGGTGATACTGGAAAACACCCAATCGAAACATCAACACTGCGTCACTATTAATTTAGCGGATGGCGGAGGCTTTAGTGAGTTAAATATTGAGGATTTCACTTGGCTATTAGCGTTTTCTTATCAGTCGACTCATAAGAAAAAGCAAGGCTCTATTGCGATTGTTGAGTCGGATGATTCAGTGGTGTCGGTTTTCAATACTCAGTATTTTGAGTCGGGTGAGGAGGGGGTTCGTTATCTCAATTTGAGTGGGGTGTTGAACAATAATGCCAAATCGGTGGCGACCTTGGTATTTAAACATTGCCATATGCCTAATTATGGAAAATTATTGGCGTTTAAAAAACCGGATTTTAGTGATGGACCAATTTTAATTCTAGCCCCACATGCCGATGATGCGGAGTTGGCGGCTTACGGTTTTTATCATGATTTTGCTGAGTCGACTTGGATAACAACCATTAATGCCGGGCAAAATGTTCAGAAACTAGAGAAACAGTATATTCCTAGTTTGGACGATAGCATGCATGCGGCAGTTGCTCGCAAAGCGGCCATTAGAGCCTGGAACAGTATGACGACACCGCTGCTTGCAGGTGTTCCTCTAGAGCAGCTATCTTCCCTTGGCTACTTTGGGCTAACCAAAAATGCGCTTTATGATACCGCGAAAGAGCCTCAAACGGATCCGGTCTTGGCGGAGTTAACGCCGCAAGTGAGTCGTCAATGGAATCGCATTTTCTTACCGAATGATTTGTCGAATAAGAGTTCAGGGGAAGCCCTAGTCATGGATTTGACTAGCTTATTAGAACAAATCAAACCCACCACTGTATTGGTGACAGAGCCAGAAATCGACCCGCATCCAGAGCATATTATGTCTGCTCATGCCTTGGCATTGGCGATTCGTGAAAGTACACATACGCCAGAGCGAGTACTAATGTATGTGAACCACCTGCGTCACACAAAGACCTTTCCTTATGGTCCTGAGCATGCCAAAACAGCCTTACCACCTTGGTTTGATGAAACGTCTGTTTTTGGCACGTTTTCTTGTTATAGCCATCAGTTGGATATCGCAACGCAAAAGGAAAAAGTTGTCTCTTTTGATACGATGCATGATCTAAGAAGTAAGCCGCGAGTTGGTAAAATGCTTAAAAAGTGGTGGAACAAAAAGGTATTGAAGAATGGTTACCAGTATTATGGTGATCATGTGTACTTTCAAACCCATATTAAGTCGAATGAAGTGTTTACTTTAGTAGATGGTGGTGTGTTTAGTGAGGCTTTGATTGGCAAAGCATCACCTTGATAAGGCCGTATAGATGTCAATGAGCTATGACGTTTCATCGACGAATTAATCGACTTAGGATTTGAACTTTCACTTTGGTAAATGGATCTTGACCAGTAAGCCTCCCAGAGGGCTTTTCGATGCGCTAATCGTGCCATTGTGTTGGATGATGGCATTTTTACATATTGCCAACCCTAACCCCGTACCACCACTATGCCTGTCTCTGGCAGTAGACACACGATAAAACGGACGGAATATTGCACTCAACTCTCCTTCCGGTACGCCTTCGCCATCGTCTTCTACTACAATTTGTATTGAGCTATTTTGTTCGTGTATTGAGATGTGGATGGCATGGTGGCTGTAATAAATGGCATTGCGCACAAGGTTTTCTAAAGCACTAATGAGCAATGCTGGATAACAACGAATTCGGTAGCTTGGAATGGGAGTAAAGGTTAGCTGTTTTCCCAATTGTTCTGCTTCAAATTGCGCATCGTCGAGCATCGCTTCCCACAAACTATCCAGTGCGTGTTCCTCCCAATGATTGTGGCTATTCACTTGTTGTTGAGCTAATTCTAATAGTTTTGCGATCATGATTTCGAGGCGCTGGGCTTCGGTATCGATGCGAGTTAACTCATGGCTCTCTCCTTGTTTTCGAATAGCAATAGCTTGTGCCATACGAAGTCGGGTAAGCGGAGAACGCAGTTCATGGGATATATCAGAAAGTAGGCGTTGTTGCCGACTGATCATTTCATTCACTGCTTCAACCATTTTGTTAAAACTGGCACCAGCTTGACGAAATTCCGAGCTGCCTCTTTCTAAGGTAGGATCCACTTCAAATTCACCTCTAGCAACGCGTTGTGCGGCTTTCTCTAGACGCCGAGCTGGCTGACTAAGAGCCCAAGCTAACCATAGTAACAAGGGGGTACTGACGAGCATGACAGCCAGAAGAAGTTGTAACGGATGATCAAATAAACGTAATAATAATGGTGGTGGACGGTGCCATTCTTGGCCAACATACAACAGATAGTCATTGCCTGCCAGATGGATGGATAATGGCCCAGATAGCATCAATCGACCATAAAGCTTTTGTTGCGGATTACTTGGACTGTCCATCGAAGTAATGAAATTTCGTAGAGCGCGAAAAATAAAGTCGGGTCCCTTGATAGGAGACAAAATCAATCCGTTGAGATTGGTTATAAATAAAATGGGCTGTTCTCTAATGTGCTCCGGTTTTTTGATGTGTTTGGAATCATGTTCCACACCTTGTGGATCGTCCTTTTGCGCTGGTGGTGGGGGAGGAGATGGATGTCGTTTTGGTGGTTTGGGTTCCATTTTGAGTAGAATGTGACTGATATCTGTTTGTGCGGCAAAGCGTTTCTCTAGGCGATGTTTGATGGCTTGAAGGTGCTTTAGCCGTTCCCTGTCGATATTATGGATTTTTCTAGGGTCTAAATGGGGCAAAGATAGTACCGTAAGCAATACCAATAGCATGGTAAACCAAAAAATGGCAAAAATTCGACCATAAAGGTTGGTTATTTTCGGTAGGCGAATCATTCAGCCACCAGCAGATAACCACGTCCACGTAATGTTTTAATGCGTGGTTTGTTGTCGACAGAGTCTGGCAGTTTTTTGCGTAAGTTAGAGACATGCATATCGATGGCACGATCAAAGACGGCGAGCCGTTTTCCCAGCACTTCAAGACTGAGAGATTCTTTTGTGACAACTTGTCCAGGATGCAATAAAAAATAGTGCAATAGTGCGAATTCCGTGCTGGTAAGGTCGATCAGTTCTTGTTTGTGGTACGCTTCTAGTTTGCCTGGGTAAATGACAAGATCATCGTATTCTATTTTGTCTTGGCTACCTTGGCCTTTGCCAGTCTTTTCCTTGTCACTTTTGCCATTGGTACGCCGTAAAATAGCCCGAATGCGAGCGAGTAATTCACGCTCACTAAAGGGTTTGGGTAAATAATCGTCTGCTCCTAGTTCTAATCCTATCACTCGGTCTATTTCATCACCCTTGGCAGTTAACATAAGAACGGGGATGTCCCATTGTTCTCGTAACTTTTTGAGGGTATCAAAGCCATTCAGTTTGGGCATCATGACATCCAGTAGAATCATATCGACCGATTCGTTCATGAGTGTTAGCCCTTCTTCTCCATCATAAGCGGTGGTGACGGTAAAATGCTCAAAGGCTAGCAGTTCTTTAAGTAGGTCACTTAGCTCTGTATCGTCATCGATGATCAAAATATGTGGCATCGTTATTCCTTGAAAAATGATGTGTCAAGAATAATAGGATTACTCGTATTTTACTGTTAAATGTATCAAACGGTGACGTTTTTACTTAGCTTTACCTTAGCTATACGCCACTTTACTCGTCAGATTCTATGCTACTTCTACAGGTTGACGATAGCGTCAGCAAATTAACCACTTTATAGTTAGGAGTAATAGGGTATGGGAAATCTGACGAAAAAACTGATATTAGCGACGGTGACATTACCTTTCATGATGGGGGCAGCTAGTGCTTTTGCCGAGGCTCCTCCAGGACACCTGGGAGGCCCCAAGCCGCCAATGTGCCGACCTGATATGATGGTTGGGTTAGATCCGCATATGATGAGAGAGTTGCATTTTAGTGAGGTTCAACAAAAGGAACTGAGAGCGTTTCGTCTTGCTGAAATAAAAGAGATGAGAGCAATCGAAATAGACCATGAAAAGAGGCTCAATAGTCTATTGAATGCTGATAAGTTTGATAAAGTGGCTGCAAGGGAACTTGCTACTGCAATGGAGAGCACACGAATTGACCGCAAAGTTGCGATGTTGGAAAGACAATACAAAATACTTCATATATTAACACCGGAGCAAAAGGCAGAATATATGAAACTGAAGAGAGAGCATCGGCATCAATGTGAGGAAAGAATGCGTCACCGTTTAGCAAAAGAACATGGGCCGTTGGTCTATTAGTAGAGTGCTACTGACAATAAATGATGATGCCTGTTAAACGATTTAACAGTAAAAAGCCGCTGTCTAGTAATCGAACAGCGGCTTTTTGTTTAATGACGATGGGGTCATCGCTGAAAACAGAGTGAGATCAAATCTTAAAGCGGTCTGTTAAGGTTTTTAATTGATGGCTGATGGTCCTTAAATTGGTAACCGCTCGAACAGACTCTAGTGCTCCTTCGTTAGTGCGATCAGCCAGTTCTCGAACATTTTCAACGCTTCGGCTGATTTCTTCGGAGACATGAGATTGTTCTTCAGCAGCCGTCGCAATTTGTTGGTTCATGTCCTGGGCATAGCCTACTTGTTCATTTATGTCTTTGAATAGGGTTAGAACGCCTTTGGCTTTTTCCGCATTTTCCATTGACATATCGCGACTACTTATCATTCTGGTTAGAGATTCTTGTGCGCCATTTTGCAGTTCAATGATCAAATCTTCGATTTCTTTTGCAGAGCTTTGGGTGCGACTGGCCAGTCCACGCACCTCGTCAGCAACCACTGCAAACCCTCGTCCAGCCTCCCCAGCCCGAGCGGCTTCAATGGCCGCGTTTAGGGCGAGCAGGTTAGTTTGTTCCGCAACCGCTTTGATGACTTCCAATACATTGCCAACGTTATCGGTACGGGATTTTAATTGTTCCATCGCTTGGCTGGTTACATTTAGATCTTCCGCTAAAGACTCAATGAGTTTGACCGCACTATTGACCATGACATTACCTTGCCCGACAATTTCATCCGCTTTTGTAGAGGCCTCAGCAGCGGTTTCAGTATTGCGCGCAACCTCGGTGACCGTAGAGGCCATTTCATTAATGGCTGTGGCCACTTGATCCGTTTCATCCCGCTGTGACTGCATCATGGATTGCCCTTGCTTCGAAATGGCTTCCAGTTGCTCACTGGTTGAGCTTAAGTTCATCACCCCTGAGACGACCTCGGAGATCAAGCTGTTTAGGGTTTTGCTCATATCACCGATATGATTTAACAGTTTACCAAGCTCGTCCCTTCTTTCAGTGTGAAGCTGTTGAGTGAGATCCCCGCTGGAGATTTTTTCGACCGCTTGAATCACTGTGCTCATAGGTTTGGTGATCATGTGACGAATCAATAAGGCAAAAAAGATACCAATGAGAATGGCAATGACAGTGACGGCAATCACTAGACTGTTAATTTCAGAACCATCCGCTTTGCTCTTTTGCTCTTGTAGATGAGTGATGGCATCAATATTGTTATTCATGCTTTTGGATAGGGCTAACAATTGGTCTTTAACTGAGTAAAGCTTGGATGTAACCTCAGGATTACGCTTGCCCATTTCACGATATTGATCAAGCAGTGTTAATATTTTTTGCTGATGGCTTTGTAAATTATCAGGTAGCTGTAATGCTTTTGTTTTTTCGATAACTGTATTTAGTCTAGAGGTGACCTCATCCACAGGAATAGGTTGTCCTTTTGTGATAATGCTATCAATAAAAGACGTTAAGGAATAAAAACTAGTTTCAATGGTTAGCACTTCTGACGCATTGTTCTGATCATTGTTCTTCTTAAGTGCTTGCGCAACAAGGTCGTATTGGTTGTAAATATTGCTAAGAAGATTCTTTGCCTGTTTGTCAACGTCATCCCATTTTTTACGGGCCTCAGCAAGTGGCGTTAATGTCTTTTCATACTCTGCTATGCTCTGGCTGGTTTTCTGGATCAGGTCTAATACATCTGGGCCATTATAGAGCTGGTTTGATTTGGCTAATTTGTCACTAAGTTGTCGAGTGAGATCCATTAGCTTGGCTTTGTCAGCCTCAGAGCCGGAAGTAACAAAGTGCTCGCGAGCAACCTGCATATCAACAATATTGTGATCTAACTCGTTGGATAACCGGACTTTGTCTGCTCGGCTGAGTAGTGAACTCACGCCATACAGACTTGTTATTCCCACAATAAGCGTTAGTATCAGTACGGAACCAAAGCCTAATGCTAATTTGGTTCCAATTAATCGGTTTTCTAAAAAATTCATCATCTGGTGATTCCTTAGCAGACGTAGATTGAACTGAGGGTGTCTAGTAAAAAATTAATGACCAATAAGTCCATCTCATTTTGATAGTTGATATAGACAAATATAAAGATAGGAAACTGTTTTTAATAGTACAACCGTGGAGGAAAGTTTTAAAATGTAATGAGTGGCGCAGCAATGTCCACATCACCATTATGACGACTACTTTAACAGAAAACTATCTTCTTTATAGTATCCAGCCTATTTTAACTGGCCTTTTGACTTTTCGTTGAGGCGAATTCATCAATTAAAAGCGCAAGGTTTTTTATGCCTTCTTCTCGTTCGTTTGGTTGTAATTGGCTATAGTTGATTCGTAAGCAATTACGATATTTACCTGTGGATGAAAAAATGGGTCCGGGTGCAAAGCTAATACCGTGCTCGCGACAGGTTTTGACTAATTCTAAGCAGTCTATCGGTAGATTGAGTTCCACCCAAAGAACAAAGCTTCCACTAGGAAAACTCACTCTAGTGCCTTTTGGCAGATAGGTGTTAATGGCAGTGAGCATATGATCTCGTTGTTGTTCATAGTGTTGCCGCATTTGTCTAATGTGTTTGTCATAGCCTCCCAGACGAATAAATTTGGCGATGGCTAATTGCGGCAAGGTCGGGCACATGGAGCTGCTGACGTATTTGATATGGGTCACTTTGTCTCGGTAGCGGCCAGGTGCTATCCATCCAACACGCATGCCTGGTGCAATGGTTTTAGAAAAAGAAGAGCACATTAATACACGCCCATCGGTATCAAACGATTTGATTGTCTTTGGACGAGGGAATTGATAAGAAATATCCCCATAGATGTCATCTTCAATAATGGTGATATCATAACTTTGAGCCAGTTTAAATAGACGTTTCTTTTGCTCTTCAGGCATGGTATAGCCCATAGGATTGTTGCAGGTAGGCGTGGCTAAAATCGCTTTAATTGGCCATTGGTCTAAGGCTAATTCTAATGCTTCTAGGCTAATGCCTGTTTCTGGATGAGTGGGTATCTCCATGACTTTTAGTCCAGCGGCCTTAATGGCTTGCATCGCGCCATAAAAGCCAGGTGATTCAATGGCAATAATGTCGCCAGGTTCAGCAACGGCTCTTAGGCAGACTGAGAGTGCTTCTTGGCAGCCTGAGGTAATAACTAAGTCATCGGGATGAAGTTGGCATCCTGAGGCAACGGTGAGACGACAAATTTGTTCGCGTAATTCGATCGTCCCCCGTACATCACCATAACCTAGTCCTAACTGCGGATGTTGTTTGGATAAATCTGCTAATGTTTTAAGCAAGGGTTTAAGGGTAGGAGCCTGCATATCAGGCATGGCATGTTGCAGTTGTATGCCAAGCTTTTCACTACGAATCATCAGCATATTAAGCACTTCTTCCCATTGTGAGACCTCTAATGGGCGTTGAGGTGGTCGCGAAATAGTGGGCAAATTATCGTGTTGATAAGGCTGACTAACAAAGTAGCCTGATTTAGGGCGAGCTTCTACCAATCTTTCTTGTTCTAGCTGGCGATAGGCCTCTTGTACGGTGGAGATACTGACACTGTATTCTTGTGCTAATTGACGGACCGAAGGCAGTCTGTCGCCTATTTGGTAAAAGCCATGTTTAATATGCTCCCCTAGTCTTAGCGCTAAATCTTGATACAGTGTCATGATCGATTTTCCCTTACTTTAAAGTACTTATTTTATTAGAAATGAATATATACCTACTGTAACCATACAGATGGGGGTTTTCTTCACCATACAGGCGGTTTTTTTAATAATCTGTATGGTGAAAAATGTCTATTTTTATCACTGTTATGCTTTTTACTTTCCTTTTAATCTGATGCCTTAGGTTAGTTGGCTAAGAAGGAGAAGGGTTATGTTGATGATTGCATTATTGGTTCATATAAAACAGTGTGTGCAAAGCTATCGTACACGCAAAGCCTTATTGTCCTTAACAGCTGATGAACTCAAGGATGTCGGCATCAGTGAAGGGGATAGAAGAAAGCAGGCTGCTAAAGCGAGTTTATTGGGAATGGGGAAAGAGATATTGATGTTTAAACGTGTTAGCAAATCCTTTGATAAAAAAGTGTATGGGGATGTCTAATGCTGAATCTTTCTTTTTTTCTGGGCGTCGCGGTATTTGCTTTTGTTATGTCTGTCACGCCGGGACCAAACAATATGATGTTATTGGCCTCTGGGGCACAATTTGGTTTTCGTCGAACCTTGCCGCATATGTTAGGGATTATTCTTGGCATGGCGTCTTTATTGTTGGCTATTTTATTGGGGCTTGGCTCGTTGTTTATACTCTACCCTCCACTCTACAGTGTCTTAAAATGGGTGGGTGGGGCGTATTTGCTTTGGCTTGCATGGAAAATTGCGAATGCCCCAACGGACGAGATGTCAACGCAAAAGCCAAACTTAGCCCCATCAGGTCAATGCAGTGATTTACAACCAGAAAATATCGATAAGCAAATGGTGCCAATGCGCTGGTGGCAAGCTGCTTTATTCCAGTATGCGAACCCTAAAGCTTGGATGATGTCTATTGGCTGTGTCAGCTCGTTTTCTCTAGCGGGCGATCTGTATGTTCAGTCTGGCTTTTGGATTATTATGCTGTTTGCGTGCATGGGGTTCCCCGCGATCACAATATGGGTGTTAGCAGGTGAGGCTATCCGACGAAAGCTAACGAGTGTAAAGCGTCAACGTCTATTTAATATTGTTATGGGTGTGATGACTGCTTCGACGTTGTTACTAATAATCAAAGGTTAGTGCTATTTTTTCTGGTAGCATTCTACCGTTAGTCGTTTATGGGATCCCCTGTGCAATTAGCAGATCTGGTAAGTGTTTAGTGAGGTGATTTTTCCCTCTATGGTAGGACAATTAATAAGGCTGTGTGGCGCGTGAGTGAGTGGTATATCTACATCATCAAAACTCGTTTAAATACCCTCTATACGGGTATTACCACCGATGTGGAAAGGCGCTTTCATGAGCATTCAAAGCAGGGCACAACGGGGGCGAAATACCTTAAAGGAAAAGGACCTTTGGAACTTGTCTGGCATCAATTGGTTGACTCGAAAAGGGACGCCGCAAGACTTGAGTATCGTGTCAAAAAACTTAAGAAATATCAGAAATTACAATTGATTAGCGGTCAGATTGATTTACATTCTTTACGAGAATAAGCAGGTTTTTAACTTGTCTTTCAGGCCATTTGCTCCTAGCATTACTTGATTAGCAAAGACAGATTAAATCGTGACTTGTAAAGGGAGACAAGGGTACATGATTCGCCACATTGACCATATCGTGTTAACCGTTGTTGATATTGAAAAATCCGTCGCCTTTTACGAAAAAGTATTGAAAATGAAGCCTGTTACCTTTGCTAACGGTCGTCGTGCCGTGCATTTTGGACAGCAAAAAATCAACTTTCAATGTGTAGGTGATGAGCTACGTAATCATGCTCTTGAAGGCTCTGGTGACCTATGTTTGATCACCGATTGGTCTCTGGATGAAGTCATTGCTCACCTTAACGCCTGTCAGGTGCCGATTCTTGAAGGTCCTGTCAGCAAAACGGGCGCTCAGGGTGAGATTCAATCTGTTTATTTCAATGACCTTGATAATAATCTTATCGAGGTGAGTGTCTATCCTAAGAATCTCTCTGAATAACGCATTTCGTCCTATTGGGTTATTTTTTCTTGTTTAGAACCGCTTTTTTGTTCACTTATTGTTATCATTGTTGCTTTAATTTTGTTCCCTCAAATGACCGTCAAGGATCCTTCTTCGGCTATGAAAACTATCTTAATTGCGAAACAAAACCTTGAGAAGACCTATTCTGGTGCTTGTCGTAGTGTGCATGAGGAAATCAAATATTTTCGTTCTAAAGGCTGTGAAGTGCATACTATTTCTGAAAATGCTAATGTCGCGGATATTGAAAACAGCGGTGGAATTTCACATAAGTCTAGGCGATTTTTTTGGCAGAAAAAATTTAACCGCAGAATGCAGTTTAGTAATGAAGCGTTGAAGTTGGCGAAAAAACTCAAGGTCGATTTGTTGATAGGTCAAGGGGACTTACAACAGCCGGATGTGCACTTTATTCATAATTGTGTGCATTTAGCATCCGAGAAAATCCATGGCAAGCCCTTGGCGAAAGACGATGAGATGTATTTAACGCATACCCCCATTTTCCAAAATCATCAGTTTAAACATATTGTTGCCAACTCACACTTGGCCAAAAATGAATTGATGTCTCGTTTTTCGATACCAGAGCACGATATTTCTGTGATCTATCCGGCGATTGATGAAAACCAGTTTAAGCTATTACCCATTGAGGAGCGAAATGCGATTCGCGCCGACCTAGGAGTGAAAGACGATGAGCTTCTGGTGGGCTTAGTGACGTCTGGAAATTTTAAAAAACGCGGTGTTGATCGATTCTTTGAGGCCATTAGCTTATTGCCAAAAGAGGTGGCTGAGAAAACGCATTTTGTCTTTGTTGGTAAAGATAAGTTGTCTCCTGAATATCAAGCGATTCTAGACCGTTCTCCTTATAAAGATAGAGTGCGCCAGCTGCCAATCATCAATAAAGTGGAGGGGTACTTTAATGCGTTGGATGTATTTGTACTGCCAGCCAGAATTGAAGAGTTTGGGCGTGTTGTGGCTGAGGCGATGGCCTGTGGTGCCCCTGTGATCACGACGAAATGGGTGGGGGCGAGTGAAATAATGAAAGATGAATCGGCTGAGTTTGTCTATGATGGTGAAAGTAACCAAACGCTCGCCAATTTGATGGATGCTTTGCTCAGTGATAAAGCGCTGCGGGAACGAGTTTCCCTAGCCAATCAAACTTCTGCCAAAGAAGTCTATGAATCCGCATTAGAAGAAAAATTTGATGCCGTTTTTGGGCCTTATATTGCCTAGTCGTCTGTTCACCTAGTATGCCATATAAGACCCTGTTGAGGAGTCATTGTGTTAGTAGCGCTTTTACCGCAGCAATAACGTCTTTATAGGCTTTCTCTTCATAAACACCAAAGCCTGTTAATTGACGGGCTTTGATCTTCGTAAAAATTGGTTGTGCTAGTCCAGTTAAAAAACGTGTTATTAGAACCGGTGTGAGCGTTGTCTCTGGGCTTTTGTTTCGCAATTGTTGTGCGAATTCTGTGACATAGTGAGCCATTTGTTGACGCTGTTTTTCCAGCGATTCTTTTTGTTCTATCGGTTCTGGGAAGACAAGCGCTTTTCCACGGCATACAGAGCAATGTCCACAATGTTCTGGGGCATTTTTATCACCAAAATAGCGAGCTAGGTTGTGGTTCAAGCAGCGATTGAGTTCAAAGAAGCGAATCATGGTAGCAATGCGTTCGATTTCTGCGGTTTGTTTTTCCGTTACGTATTGATCTAAGACATTCAGTAAGGTGTCTAGATGAAACCGCTCTAGATTGACTTGATAGACCTCGGTTAGTTGCTTGCTTTCTAGTGTGAGCACATGGTGAGACTCAGCGTATTCTAATAGTTGCAGGACATCGCCGCGAGAAAACCCTGATTGTTGATAAATTAAATCGAAATTTGGTGTGCCCCAGATTTTCTTATATTGAATGCCTTTAAGAATAGCATCGTAAGCGGCGCGCATGTCATCAGGAACTTGTGCCGCAAAGGCATAGCGATCACCTTCCCACTTTAAACGTACATCTGCGTAATAACTGTATTTAGGAGTGATAGCCCCGAGGATCTCGAGTTGAACCAAGAGGGTTTTTAACGGCAGTGAGCGAATGTTGGTTTGGTTGGATAAGCCGTATAGCTGAGTTTCCCAAAGTGTTTGTTGGCCATCATTGATCTTAGCTTGTTCTTCAATGGTAGCGAGCAGGGAGGCAATGTCTTGGCGTTCCGGTGTATCGCCATAAACGAAGTTTTCTAACGTGTGTAGGCCTTCTAGACTGGCTAACAGTACACAACGGCTGGCTTGGTTATCACGTCCCGCTCGGCCGATTTCTTGGCTGTAATTCTCAATGGATTTTGGTAAATCATAATGTACGACGAGTCGAATGTCCGCTTTGTCTATGCCCATGCCGAAAGCGATGGTGGCGACGATGATGCGCGTGCGACTTGCCATAAAATCTGCTTGAATTTGGCTACGAAGGTCGTTGCCAAGCCCAGCATGGTAGGAGGTTGCTGAGTAGCCTTTTGATCTTAGTGCTTGAGCGATATCATCTGCGGTTTTTTGCTGAGTCACATAGACAATGCTGGCTCCTTGGGTGCCATCTAAAATTGCGATTAACTTGTCGAGTTTTTCATGGCCTTGTGCAGGAATAAGATCCACGTCTAAGTTGTGGCGATAAAAGCCTGTTTGCACAATGTGCTCAGGGAAAATATCAAACTTTTGCGCCATGTCTCTTTGTACTCGACGAGTGGCCGTGGCGGTTAAGAGCAAAACGAGAGGGATGTTTAGCTCTTGTTTGTATTGCGGGAGTTTTAAGTAGTCAGGGCGAAAATTGTGTCCCCACTCAGAAATGCAGTGGGCTTCATCCACCACTAGCATAGAAATTGGCACTTGCTTAATAAAGCGACGAAAACGTTCGTTCTTAAAACGCTCGACCGAGATCATGAGAATTTTAATGGCACCACTTTGGGCTTGTCTCATGATCTCCTGACTGTCTTCTTTGGCTTGGCTGGAATCCAAGCAGGCAGCGGGAATGCCTTTACTTTGTAAAAAAGCTAATTGGTCATGCATCAGTGCGATTAGCGGTGAAATGACTAAGGTCAGGTTGGGTAACTGTGTGGCGGTAAATTGATAGCAAAGGGACTTTCCTGAACCCGTTGGGAAAACGGCAAGGGAAGAATGCCCTGATAACAACTGAGTAATGGTTTGGCCTTGGCCTTCGCGAAAGTGCTCGAAACCAAATATGGCGTGTAATGCCCCTTGTAAATCGCGCGCTTGAAAAGTTGGGGTAATGGCTAACGGTGTACTTGTTTTCATAGAGAAATCTGCCCCCATTCTTGTTCACAGCTATGTAATTCGTTCAAATGATTGAGCCAATATTCTTCACTGGCAAACCAAGGAAAGGCTTTAACAAACGCAGGGTCGCTCCAACGTTGCTGTAACCAGGCCGCATACTGGATAACGCGAGCGCTTTTGAAGACATCGATCAGGTCTAATTCGCGGGTTTCAAAAGGCAAATACGCTTCGTATCCTTCAATCATTTCACTCAATTGCTGTCTTGGGTTTTCGGTTTGTGTCAGGTGGAGCCAGATATCTTGAACGGCCACACCGTTTTGACAATCGTCAAAGTCCAATAAATGAAACTGACCGTTATGCAACATCAAGTTGCTTCGATGGCTGTCCCCATGAACGGCTCTCAGTTGTGTGGGCCAATAGGCTTGAATGCGAGTGGCGCTCATGTCAATCAGCTTGGTTATTTGAGTCTGATAAATGGGTTTGAGTTTTTGTGGTAGATAGTCCGCTGCTAGGATTTGCTTAGCCGCCAGAGCCATTTGCTCAAGAGGTGACACACTGATGCGTTTGGTAAAGGGGGCGTTCATTTTTTGATGGACTTGGCCAATTAATTCTCCCAGTTGATACAGCTGATCAAGGTTGTCTGCTTCGGGGTGCTGTCCAATGAGTTTTGGGGATAGGCAAAAGTGTATGCCGTTATGGCTAAACAGGCTTTCACCGTTAAAGACCATGGGAGCGACAACGGGTACGCCTTCCTCTTGTAATCTTAATAGGGTGAGATGTTCCTCTTTGATCTGGGCTTCACTCCAGCGTTCTGGTCGGTAAAACTTGGCGATCACTGTTGGACCACCTTCTATCCCAATTTGATAAACTCGGTTCTCATAGCTGTTTAATGGGTAAATTCGCGAGTCGCTCCATAATCCAGTAGATTCTACGGCATCGAGAATCACGTCGGGAACAAGGCGGGAAAAAGCGTGGGAAGCAGACATAGTTAACTCTCTGGTGAAATAAAAAAGACTTGCTGCTGTGTCATACCAGCAAAAAATAGCAAATCAATAGGGGACGATAACGGGGACGCTCTCCAATGGCAAGTTTACCTGTGTTTGATTAAAGTCTTAAGCCTAACATTCTCTTTAGGGTCACTTCTTGATGGGGCGTTAATGGTTCCGCTTCTTCCATGCTGATACGCCTTCCCCAAGTATACCATGCTTTGACGGCGTCTTTTTGTAGTCCCCTTGCCAGTAGGTTCTGAACTTCTAGACGGAAAGAATTGGTGATAACCTCAGGGTTATTCTGTCCAATCTTTCGTAACCGAGTCAGTGCTCGATTAAACTTTTCGATCAGTCTTGGCGCTTCTATGTCGTTTTCGATTAGCTCGGTAATGGTCCTTAAATAATCGTAGTAAAGCGCTGGCGTATCACTATTATTGTTTTTGGTGCTGCGGATGGCTTTTGAGAAGGCTTGCTCTGCTGTGAGCCAGTCCTCTAAATCGATGCTAATTCTTCCTAACCGTAAGGAGCGTTCATGGGAGCGAGGAGAGACGATCAGCGCTTTAATAATGATTTCTTGAGCATCCTTTGGTTGATTAAGCTCTAAATATAGGTCGCCTAGTAGATCATAAGCAGAGAAAAAGTATTGGTTTAATTCAATCGTCTGTTCAAGTGCTACAACCGCTTGCTTGAGTTGATTGAGCTTGATATGACATTGTGCCATACCAAAATGGGCCCATGACAGCTCGTTATTACGTTGCAAAACCTTAGTATAATGAGTACTGGCAGCTTGGTATTCTCCTTGCTGATAGAGACTTTCCCCCATCACTCGAAGACATTGGCTGGCATATTGAGGGTAGTGTTTAATAATGGCTTTTGCTACACGTTCAAGCGTAATGTAATCCTTCTGTTTTCTGGCTTGATGGGCAAGGTCAAAGATGATTCTTTGTTTAACGACGCGTTTTAGACGGCGATGGAATGCCGCCGGGGTAAAGGGCTTCACTAAATAGCAGTCGGGCTGGTATTCTAAAATACTGACTACGCTTTCATAGGCTCGGTCTGCTGTAATCATCATAAAAATCACGGGATGATCAATGCTGTAATGTTTACGTGTGGCTTCAAGTATCTGCTGACCATTGATTTTATTGTCAGCATTAAAGTCAGAAAGAATAATATCGTATTGGATGGCTTGAATGCGTTTAATGGCGGATTGATCAGATATTTCAAAATCTATTTTCTCATAGCCTAACGATACCATTAATGACTTCAGTAAAAAGCGCATCTCAGCAATGCTTTCGATGATAAGGACGCGTTGTTCTGCTGCTGCACCGGATTTTGTAATCACTTCCATGGTCAACCTTGATATGGATGAGGTTAGATTAGACGTCTATATAGTCTAGAAGAAAATACAGACCTCTCTCCTATTTTTTGCTCGTATTCGATTTTTGTTAGGGGGAAATAAACGCTTTATTAGAGTAAGCCGAGTCGCTTTTTTAAGGTTAACTCTTGTGCAAGGGTTAGCGCAGATGCTTCTCCCTTTTCAATAAGTTTGCTCCATAGCTGCCAGGAGCGAATGGCTTCGCCAAGATGGTTTCTATACAGCAATTGTTGGATTTCAAGACGAAAAGAATTGGATAAGACATTGGGATTAGATTGACCTAAACTTCTTAGTCGAGATAACGCGCGTCTAAATTTATCCTGCAATCTTGTGCATTCTATGCCTTGTTCGAGCATGGAAGTAAGTGTCTTTAAATAGTCGTAATATAATTCAACATTTTCTGAACTTGTATCTTTCGCGAGGCGAATGGCTCGGGAAAGCGATTGTTCTGCTATGGTCCAATCTTGTATTTCGACACTAATACGTCCTAGTCTATGGGATCGTTCAACGGATCTTGGTGAATTTTCCAAGGCTCTCAGTATCGCGGATTGGGCTTTTTCGAGGTTTCCCATTTTGCTATGGACATCGGCAAGTAGGTCGTAAGCTGAGAGAAAATGTTTACTGAGGGCAACGGTTTTTTCAAGGTGATTTATGGCAGAAGGAAATTCGTCAAATTCCACATCACATTGTGCCATCCCATAATAAGCCCATGCCAGTGTGCTATTACCTTCGACCACCATAGCATAGTGCTGTTTAGCCTGCTTATATTGCTTGCGTTTATAAAGGGATTCACCTATCACTTTCAAGCACATGCTGGCGTATTGTGGATATTGTTTTAGAATGTCACGAGCATGCTTTTCCATGGCCTCGCAGTCATCTTTTTTTCTTGCCTGATCGACCACGGAAAAGATCTTTTTCTGGCCGATAATTTTGTTAAAACGACGATGAAATGACGAAGGCGGGAAAGGCTTAACCAAATAACTATCGGGTTCATATTCTACGGCGCTGACAACACTTTCGTAAGCGGTGTCAGCGGTAATCATCATAAAAATAGCAGAATGGTCCAAGGAGTAATTTTTACGAGTGGTCTCAAGAATGTGTTGCCCATCAATGTTGCCACCTAGGTTGTAATCCGATAAAACAATATCGTATTTAAAGTTCAAGATACGCTTAAGCCCACCTTGTCCTGATGGCTCTACATCAATTTTTTCATAACCCAGCGAGGTCATTAAGGATTTAAGCATTAAGCGCATTTCCGCAATGTCTTCGATAATAAGAACGCGCTTGTCGGTAATGCTGTTTTTAGGTGTGTCTACTGTTATGGAGCTGGTTGCAGCGAAGTCAACCTGAGTTATGTCTGACATACGACTCTCTGACGTTAGCATTCTAACCCTATTGCCAATAAACGGGTAGGGTGAGCGGTAATTCTATGACTCTGTTTATAGCATATTTTTACACATTTGTTATATCAAACGAGCAACGATTACGTCAATTTCTGCGCAAAGTCACTTTTGATTCACTGAAATTGGCGATAATACGTTTCTCATAATCTGCTTAGGCATGCTACTTTGTTTGTACTAAGAACTGAATCACACTCTATAAGTGTTTTTCGTGGTATTTCCAATTTTTTAAAAGAGGAAAAATGAATGTTTAGTCATGTGATGGTTGGCGCGAACGATATTGAAGAGTCAAAAACATTCTACGATGCTGTTTTTCAAGTGTTAGGGCATCCTCCCGGATCGATTAACCCCGAAGGACAATGCTTTTACTTTGCGGATAATAATGTTTTTGCATTAACAAGACCGCTAAACGGTCAACCTGCAACCCATGGTAATGGCACGACCATTGGCTTTTTAGCAAAGTCTACCAAGTTGGTTGATACTTGGCATGAGGTTGGAGTGGCTCATGGTGGTGTTCCTTGCGAGGATCCACCAGGAGTACGTGATTTTGAGGATAGGCAGTACTATATTGCGTATTTACGTGACCCCGCTGGTAATAAAATATGTGCATTACACAGCATATCGTAAAAAACTTTTTTCAGTAAAAAGGTTCCTAGACCTTTTTACTGAAAGTGGGTTAATTGCTGTTGCTTTGAGGTGACGTGGTTTCTATTTTCTGAGTGTCACTTTGTTTCACTGATGTTGTTACTGTTTGTGGCGATGACTGTGTCGTTTTGGTTGGATTTATTGTCGCCAACAGTTCTGATAGCCTTTTTTCTAATGAGTTTGCATAGCTTGTTTTGTTTAACAGCTTGGTGTTTAGCGATATGATTTGTGCCGCCAGTTCTTCCAGTTGATCTTTTTGCTTTGTTACTTGCTCACTTAGTGCCGTGTTTTGTTGTTCTAATGCTTGCTCGTTTTTCATATTGTGATCAATAAAAGCAGCAATGGCTTTGCCTTGTTGGCTGATTGGTTCATTACGTTTGTCTGCTGCCCCCAGTTTACTCGAAATCGTTAAGAGAATATCTTCGATATTTACAATGTAATTTTCATAAGCACTGCTTGGTAAGGCTTGTAATTGTTTGACTGCAATGGCGACTTGCTTAGCATGTTGGATAGCAAAGATGGCTTCTTCTGCTTTTTCTTTGATTTTGCTAATGGCTCGCGGCTCAGCGTTAATAAAGGCTTCTGCAGCCGTCACAGACGCGGCAGCTTGAGCCAAGGTTTTTGGCGCATAATCACCAATCTGGTCTTTTTTTAACTGATTGAGTTGTTGGTTCGCATCGGCTAAATAGATTTTAGTGATCGTTTTCACTTCTAGAGCACGTTGTTTTACAAGCAAATCAGGTTGGGCGCTGATGGCGGCATTCATTTTGTCGTTTGCAATGTCGTCAACTAGGTTTTTCAATTCATTATTCAGTTGTTTGACCGTATTGGGGTAGTACTTATCTGCCCCAATTTTGGTGAGCTGTGCTTTGTAGTCGAATGCACTTTCGAGAGTGCTCATTGCATTGCTGCGGATATTTTGAGCTTTCGTTAAGTGGGCGTTGAATTTGGTTATGTCTGACTGAGCCGCTTCCAGGTTGGTTTTTGAGCTGAAAAAACCACTGCTACTGTTTGCTTTGGATGGGTCTAAGGCAAATTCACCATAGTACTCTTTCGCCTCAGCAAGGGCTTTTCTTGCCTCTTTCATTTGTTCTGTTGCGAACCAATCGAGTTCATCGCTTTTGGCGGATTCTAATGCCATGTCAGCTTGATCTAAGGCGTTTTTTACTATGTTAATATCTGAGGCTGTTTTTGATTTCGCTGCATCCTTTGCTAGGCTGGCGGTTGAGTCTGGATTAGAGGCGCAACCCACTAAAGTAAAGGTGAGTGTTGTGACGAGGGCAGCAATTTTCAGCTCGTGTCTCATGTGTACTCCGTTAGAAAAGCCTATTTGAATAAGATGTGATTGGTGCGAAATGATCATATGACGGTATCGTCATGATCATTTTAAGCACTAGGTAAATTAAAGCATAAAAACCACTTCAATTTGCTTTAAATTTACAATATTCGCTGGGTCTTTTTATTCGTATACTGGCTCTTATGGGCTGTCATAATACATGAAGGCTACCGAGTCCTCTGTTAGCACTGATGGTGCTTGATAGTACTCATGACTTCTATTTTCTACTAAGAATCAGTGTTTTTTACTAATAAGCCATTGATTGCGAAGTTGGTTCAAATAAAAGAGAAAAGCAATAGCGATAATTAGGGTGACTTCAAAATGTCCTTGTGGGTAGCCACCATTGTGAAACGGCAAGGTGACAACACAATACAGAGGGATAACCATGGCAATCCACTGGGACAATGCGGATTTGCAAAAATGATAGTGCTTTGCAACCTTATAACAAGCTAGGCCACACAATAAACCAATAGCGCCTCCGACTAGAACATCAATTGGCCAGTGAGCTCCTACCATCACGCGACTGAACATAATGAGCAGTAAGACGCAAACAATAGCAATACGCTGTTGTGTGTTTTTTGCTATCACGAGGAAAAAAGTGGCAATAACACCTGCTGTTGCCGAATGTCCCGAAGGAAAACTGTTGGTATGTAGCAGTTTACCAACTAGATGAAAGCTTCCTTCTGGTAATACGCTGCCAGGTCTCTCCATAGAAAAAAAGGCCTTCATACCATGGGTAATCAAGGTGGTTGGAATGATGGCAATAATGGTGGCTGATAGCAATTTGGGGTGAATATAAATCACAAAAAGCAATAGAGCGATAGCTACTTGAGTATCACCTAACAGCGTGATGGAAGACCATATATTATCAGGGATAACGCTGCCTAATGAGTTAAGCACGAGGAAACTGGAATGGTAGCCGCCCATCAGCCAGAGTCCTAAAGCGGTAATAAACAATACACCACTTAGCGTTAAGACAAAACGTAGGGGAATCATACTCGTCTTGCTTGACTCTGTGTTTGATAGCAAATGACACCGAAAAAATTTAGGTATGTGAAACAAACCGACCATCTCCATAAAAAGTAGGAATATTTGAAATTATTATTAAGCATACACTTAGTTAGGTGAAAATTTCATGAACTTTTTATGCGCTTTTTGTGTTTTTTTAAGGGGGATTGTGTATTTTTGTAATTCGATATGCTTTTTTGTGAGGTGGAATAATTCGTTAGAAGAAGAGAAGTACGTGTTTGTTGGGGGAAGGCACAAAAAACCACCTTAGCTTTTCACTAAAGTGGTTTTAAATCCATTAACAAAGCAGCAGGATGGTGTGTATATTGCCATCTTGTTGGTCTAGAAAATCGTTTTGGATGTAGACTTTCTAGCTTTTCTATTTCATCTGTTTGCTAATCAGGGGATAGACTGGATTAAGGTGTAAAAGGGCGGTCGCCGTTTTCATCTTTAATACGAGTCGGTAATCCCATGGTATTTAACAGAGTTAGGAAAGGTTTAGGATCAAGCTGCTCAACATTACGCATTTCTTTTGCATCCCATGTGCCATTGGCAACAAGAATAGCGGCGGCCACCGGTGGTACGCCTGCGGTGTAAGAAATCCCTTGGCTACCGACTTCGTTATAGGCGTCTTTATGGTCCGCTACGTTGTAGATAAAGACTTCTTTTTCTTGTCCGTCTTTAATGCCTTTGACAACATCGCCGATACAGGTTTTGCCAGTGTAATCAGGAGCAAGGGAGGATGGATCTGGTAAAACCGCTTTCACCACTTTCAGTGGAACGACTTCCAAGCCTTCTGCTGTTTTAACAGGCTGCTCTGATAGTAATCCGAGGCTTTTCAAGACAGTAAATACATTGATGTAATGCTCGCCAAAGCCCATCCAAAAACGTACGTTTGGTACATCTAAGTTTTGAGAAAGTGAATGAACTTCGTCGTGGCCTGTCATATAAGCCGTCTGTTTGCCAACAACAGGCAGGTCATCCGTACGGCTGATTTCGAACATTTTGTTTTCTTGCCATGCATTATTTTGCCAAGAATAGACGCGTCCAGTGAATTCTCGGAAGTTAATTTCAGGGTCGAAGTTCGTGGCAAAATATTTGCCATGGCTGCCCGCGTTGATATCAATGATGTCGATATCACTTACGGTATCAAAGTAGTCGTTATAGGCAAGCGCGGCGTAAGCGTTTACTACGCCTGGATCAAAGCCTACGCCTAGAATGGCAGTAATACCTTTTGCTTTACAAGCGTCACGGCGTTGCCATTCGTAGTTGGCATACCAAGGTGGGGTTTCACAAATTTTTGTTGGGTCTTCATGGATTGCGGTGTCTAAGTAGGCAGCCCCTGTTTCCATACAGGCTTCAAGTACAGACATGTTGATGAAGGCTGAACCGACGTTAATAACGATTTGTGATTCGGTTTCTTGAATTAATTTTACAGTGGCTGGCACGTCCAGAGCGTTTAGGGCGAATGCTTGAATACGACCCTCAACTTTCATACTGCCTTTGTCTAGGACACTGGCTACAATATCGTCGCATTTCGAAACGCTACGTGAAGCAATTGCGATATTGCCCAGTGTGTCATTGTGTTGGGCGCATTTGTGGGCTACTACACGAGCCACGCCTCCGCCGCCGATGATTAAGACATTTTTTTTCATAGTAACAATCTCTTTAATGTTTAGTGTCGCGGTGTTTTTGCCGTTTTCATAAACGGTCATTAAGATAAATTTTGCATAAAGTCGTTGTAATGAAATTCTTTAACGACCTCAACGTTGCCATCCAATTGGCGTACGGCAATAGACGGCATTTTTACACCGTTGAACCAGTTCTTTTTCACCATGGTATAACCTGCGGCATCTTGAAAAGACAAACGGTCTCCTACTTCTAGCACTTTGTTAAATTTGAATTCGCCAAAAATATCGCCAGCCAAACAAGATTTACCACAAATCATGTACTCATAGTCACCTTCACATGGGGACATTTTCGCATTTTCACGATAAATGAGCAGATCAAGCATATGGGCTTCGATGGAACTATCGACAACGGCGAGATGTTTGCCATTAAACAATGTGTCTAACACCGTCACTTCGAGAGTGGTACTGTTAGTAATCGCCGCTTCGCCTGGTTCAAGATAGACTTGAACACCATATTGCTCGGAAAAGCTTTTGAGTCGTTGACAAAATCGATCTAATGGGTAGTCTTCACCTGTAAAATGAATGCCACCACCTAGACTGATCCATTGCATTTTGGCAATCAAATGGCCAAAACGTGCTTCGATCAGTGTGAGCATTTCATCGAAACGCGCAAAATCACTGTTTTCACAGTTGTTATGGAACATAAAACCTGAGATATCATCGATGATGGTGGCGATTTTTTCGGGATCCCATTCACCAAGACGACTAAAAGGGCGTGCAGGATCAGCAATGATAAATTCTGATGTGCTGACTTGTGGATTCACTCGCAACCCACGGGTCTTATCTTTGCTTATATCTTTAAAGCGAGAGAATTGACCAATGGAGTTGAAAATGATCTTGTCACTGTTGTCGAGCACTTCGGCTATTTCATCATCGGCGTAGGCCACGCTGTAGGCATGTGTTTCACCCTGGAACTTCTCTTTGCCGAGTTTGACCTCGTATAAGGAAGAGGAAGTCGTGCCATCCATGTATTCTTGCATTAAGTCAAAGACAGACCATGTGGCAAAGCATTTCAACGCCAGTAATGACTTGGCACCAGATTGTTTTCGCACATAAGCAATCTTTTCTAAGTTCTTTAGAAGGTTGGCTTTATCAATGAGGTAATAAGGTGTCTTGATCATGGCTGCTTGCCTGTCCGCAAAAGGGCGTATTTTAGTGCAAATAAGGGGCGTTTTTCCACCGTGCGAGAAGTCTTTTTTGGGGCAATTTTGCAATCTTAGGGGCTGTTGATCTTTCACATTGGCAGCCAAATGATCGAGCAAGCTAACGCTAACATGCTTTCAAAGTGAATTTTCAACTTATCATAGCGCGTGGCTATCGCTCTAAAATGTTTGAGCCGAGCAAACGCATTTTCAACTAAATGCCGATATTTGTATAAACACCAATCTATATCGGCGTTTCCTTTTTTCGAATTTTGCTTTCTAGGAATGACTGGAGTCGAGCCGCATTGACGAACTTTCTCGCGAATCGCTTCACTGTCATAACCTTTGTCCGCAATGATGAAATCTCCTTGTGGCAAGACCTCAATAAGGGCATTGGCCACTTTACTATCATGAACTTCTCCGCCTGTGATTATGAACTCTATTGGTAAACCATAACTGTCTACAGCAAGGTGGATTTTGCTTGTATTACCGCCACGACTCAGCCCAATCGCTTGATTTTCCTCAGAGGATGCGCCCGCGCTGTGTTGATGCGCTTTTATATAGCTGCCATCAAGAAACTCCCATTGCGTATCCTTATTGGCCGATAAGGATTTGAATAGCCTGAGTAAAATTCCTTTTCTGGACCACAGTAAAAAACGACGGTAAACCGTATTCCATAAGCCAAAATAGTCTGGTAAATCTCGCCAAGGGCAGCCGACACGCAACCGATAAAGAATGCCTTCCATCGTGTATCGATGCTCTCGCTTGTTATAGACTCTATCTTCAAGCAGAATAGCTTTTAGCTTCGACCACATCTCATCAGTGAGCATTAATCGGGGCATGGTAATCTCGTTGTATTTGTTTTTGGCGAAGTAAATTATACGAGATTACCTTCTTCGCTCACAATTCAGACAAAGATCAACAGCCCCTAATATCAAAAACACTTTCTTATTCGATGATTTGATCAACTGCTTTATAAAACGGAGCAGTACTTTGGCCGTCATGGTGCTGCTATAAATCATAAAACGCACTTTTCCTTGATTGGTAATCGACGAGATCATGTTCATAGAGCAACGTTTAGCGGGTATGACTTGTACGGGAGTTTGGCCTTTTGGGGCGTAACTACGTCCATGTTGGCTATCATTCCGCAATCCCGTTTCATCTCCCCAATGGATCTCTGCATTCTCTTGCTTGGCCCGCTCTTTTATCTGTGGATATTGTTCATTTAACCAAGCATCAACTCGCTTGGGGTCTTGCTCATACGCTTTTTTTAAGAGCTTCTGTGGCGTGAACCCCCAGCGTTGTAAGTAATCTCCAACCGTGCGAATAGGCATATTTTTCCCCCAATTGTTTAATTAATTGCTGAACGGCTCGACGAGTCCATAGCGCAAACGCCAGCTTGCATTGGCCTGGCATTTTGTCGGTAATTTCCCGCTGTATGCGATCTTCTTGGGCTTCTGTCAAACTACGTTGATCCCCTTCGATCCGACCACGCTTTTTGTAGGTGAAGCTGGCTTCTCCTTCTTTCTCATAGGCTCGACACCAAGCGCTAACGGTCTTTGAGCTAACCCCTGTAATAGCAGCGATATATTGAAAAGAGGAGGATTGCGTTTCACGAAGTCTTATGGCTTGACGGCGTAGGACTAGCAATTCGGCAGAAGATAATTTTCGAGTGTCTATTTTTTGATTCATTTTTGCATTATATCAGGATTATTTGTTCGCCGAGTTAATAAAAATAAGCAAAGAAGTCTATACAAAAAAAAACATCATTTAACTCAATATCACAAATTCCATCTTAACTTATATGATATTTACGAAATCATCATATACTTTTTGAAAAAAACTCTATCATAATTTATTTTTATAGATTAAAAGCTCGCTCACGACATATTGGCGTCAAATAACGCCAACAAAATTTTTGTGAATTTAGTTTTCGTACCATAAAATGCTGTTTAAAAATCTCTCACCTCGAGGAAAAGGGTTATAGAATGATAAAAATCAGATCACTGTCTATTAGAGAAAAGCTTTTTACAGGTTTTATTTTACTAATTGTTATGATGTCAATACTAGCTTGGATAGGAGTTTCCAGTTTAAAAGCTACAAATGACCGTCTTAACTACATAGTGAGTGTCTCTTCAGAAAAATTAAAACTGGCAGCACGTATTAATCAAGATGTACTTTCTATCACTCGAGCAGAAAAGAATCTAATTTTAACAAATAATTCAAAAGATCAAGATGAATATTTAGCGTATGCTAAAACTGTATTATCCAGCATGAATAATAAAGTTAGTAAGTTACGCAATCTCATGGATGATTCTACTGATAAAAAACTAATCGATGAATTTTCGAAAGCCTGGAATAACTATATGGTTGTTAATGGGCAAGTAATACAATTCGCTCGACTTAATTCAAATTATAAAGCAAATATTTTGGCAGAAGGAAAAATGCTTGACGCTTATAGTGAAGCATCAAAATTTATATCTAGCATCATTGATCGTAATAAAGATGATCTGGATAAATCGACTTCAGTAAATATAGTCAGTAATCTTGGCACACAAATCTATGTCTCAAATAAAATTCTAACAAAGTTAAATGAAATTGAGCTAAATGTAAAAAACATGATACTGTCAAAAGATCAAAAACAAATGGAAAAATATTCAAAAATAATCAAAAATAATTCTGAATATATAATTGAAAGCTTAAATAAGTTGCAATCAATGGCCTCACCAGAAACAACTGAAATGATAAGTGAGTTCAAACCACTTTATCAAAAATATTCAGTTTTTAAAGATCAGGTTGAAGCATTAACTCGCCAAAATGGTAATAACAAAGCACTTGAATTATCTAGTAATAAAGGAAGAGAATTGAGTGATTTGGCTATAAAAAGCATGGCAAAAATAGTCAAAAAATCGGAAGATGATATGGATAAGGATTCCATGGTCAGCAAACAAGATTACACAACAACTCGCAATATGATGTTACTCATAACATTAGTTGGATTAGTCTTGGGCATCGCTGCGGCGCTATATATTACGTTAACGGTCACTAAAGCATTGCAGCGCTTGTACATTAATTTACAAGAAATCGCTCAAGGAGATGGAGATTTGACGGTGCGAATGAATGACAGTGCAAAAGATGAAACAGGCCAGGTGGCAATGGCTTTTAATCTTTTTGTTATCAAACTACAAAAAGTAATAGGAAATATATCGAGTGCAACACATCAAGTCGCCACTGCAGCAGAAGAAATGTCGAGCACGGCTCAACAAACAAATACTGGCGTCATGCAACTTAGTTCGGAGACCACTCAAGTCGCTACTTCCATCGGAGAAATGACAGCCACTATTACGGATGTTGCTAGAAATGCTGAAAAGGCCGCCTCCTCTTCTACTGAAGCAGACAATAATGCAAAAAATGGAAGGCAAGTTCTAGATGAGACCGTCAATGCTGTTCATACACTTTCAGAGGAAATAGAGAGCTCAACAGACGCCATTCAAACACTCAGAGGCGATACGGACAATATTGTTACTGTACTAGAAGTTATTAAAGGGGTTGCCGAACAAACCAATTTATTGGCGCTAAACGCCGCTATTGAGGCCGCCCGAGCAGGTGAGCAAGGCCGAGGGTTTGCTGTGGTTGCAGATGAGGTGCGCACATTAGCTGGACGTACTCAAGCGTCGGCCACTGAAATAGAGTCCATGTTAGATAGCTTACAAAGTAGTGTATCGACTGTCGTCACTGTCATGGATAAAAGTAGGAATCACACCTCTCTCGTCGTCGGCAAAGTCAATGACGCTGGATCCATGTTAGCAACGATCATAGAATCTATAGAAACGATCAGTGATATGAACAGCCAAATAGCCACTGCGTCAGAAGAACAAAGTCTTGTTGCGGAAGAAATTAATCGAAATATTAGCAATGTTCATGGTGTGACAGAACAGTCAGCTGCGGCGGTCCAACAAATGTCTTCAACAAGTTCAGAGTTGGCGCAACTTGGTGAAAAATTACAGGAACAAGTTGGGCAGTTTAAATTTTAAAGTGCATGTTTTGTCCTCTACCTGATTGGTCAATGCCATTAACTTATTACCCTGGCAACCTTTTGTTACTCCGAAAATTTTCTTGAACGTCTATACTATAAGGCTTTCTAGGGAGACAACTGGAAACATTTTTCCGCCTATTTACTAGGGGCTGTTGATCTTTGTCTGAATTGTGAGCGAAGAAGGTAATCTCGTATAATTTACTTCGCCAAAAACAAATACAACGAGATTACCATGCCCCGATTAATGCTCACTGATGAGATGTGGTCGAAGCTAAAAGCTATTCTGCTTGAAGATAGAGTCTATAACAAGCGAGAGCATCGATACACGATGGAAGGCATTCTTTATCGGTTGCGTGTCGGCTGCCCTTGGCGAGATTTACCAGACTATTTTGGCTTATGGAATACGGTTTACCGTCGTTTTTTACTGTGGTCCAGAAAAGGAATTTTACTCAGGCTATTCAAATCCTTATCGGCCAATAAGGATACGGAATGGGAGTTTCTTGATGGCAGCTATATAAAAGCGCATCAACACAGCTCGGGCGCATCCTCTGAGGAAAATCAAGCGATTGGGCTGAGTCGTGGCGGTAATACAAGCAAAATCCACCTTGCTGTAGACAGTTATGGTTTACCAATAGAGTTCATAATCACAGGCGGAGAAGTTCATGATAGTAAAGTGGCCAATGACCTTATTGAGGTCTTGCCACAAGGAGATTTCATCATTGCGGACAAAGGTTATGACAGTGAAGCGATTCGCGAGAAAGTTCGTCAATGCGGCTCGACTCCAGTCATTCCTAGAAAGCAAAATTCGAAAAAAGGAAACGCCGATATAGATTGGTGTTTATACAAATATCGGCATTTAGTTGAAAATGCGTTTGCTCGGCTCAAACATTTTAGAGCGATAGCCACGCGTTATGATAAGTTGAAAATTCATTTTGAAAGCATGTTAGCGTTAGCTTGCTCGATCATTTGGCTGCCAATGTGAAAGATCAACAGCCCCTAGTTATTTCCCCGTCTTTTTTTCAGTTAAGTTGGGCTTGATAACATATTCTCTGGTTCTCCTGTGTCTATGGCTAGCCAGAGACTGTTCACAAATTGTTGATAATAGAGAATAAATATGACGTTTTTATAAAAAGACAGTTATAACTCTGTTACGTCCTGTTTGTTTGGCTTGGTATAAGGCGCGATCGGCGGCTTTAAATGCTTCATCGGCGGTTGCTTTAGGGGATTCAATAACAGCAACGCCAATTGAGACGGAGTAATGGATGATATCGTTTTGGTGAGCTATTGGGCGCGTAAAGATATGCCGGCATATCTTTTTTAATAGGGTGGTTGCGTCGTTTGGGGGAGTGTCTGGCAGAAGAATTGCAAATTCTTCCCCGCCAATGCGAGCGAAGTGATCTGATGGGCGAATAATTTGGCGAATGGTTTGGGTAAATTGCTTTAGTACATAATCGCCCACTGCATGTCCATATCGATCATTGATGCTTTTGAAGAAATCAATATCGAGAATCGCGAAGGAGAAAGGACGTGGTGGTTGAGGGCATGCCATAAAATGGCTTTTCATAAGTATCTCGAACTTACGTCTATTCACCAGCCCCGTTAGAGGGTCGGTAGTGGCTTCATGTTGCAGTCGTTCTTCATCGCGTTTTCGAGCAGTAATGTCCCAACAGATACCTGCAATAACATTGTTTATATTACCATTGCCTTTTGCCATACTGCTGGAGACTTCGACCCAACAATATTGACCATCTAAACGTAGGATCTTAAGGTCACAACGTAATGTTGATGTATCCGATTTAAGAAACTGGAGCGTGGTTTTAAGGAAAGGTTTTCTGTGTGGTGGGTATATGCGTCTTAGCCATTGGCGTAGGGAAAAGAGTTGACGAGTCACTTGTTTTTCGTTTGGGATGAGGACTTCTGAGGTACACCATAGATGCCCTCGCCGCCAGTCTAACTCCCAACTGCTGCAGGCAATATTTTCTTTTAGTATATCGAGCTGATGTTGCTTTGCCCGATAATGATCTCGAACAATCGCGCTGGAAATAAAATAGCTGGCCGTTCTCAGTAGTGTGATGTCATTAGCAGTCCACTTATATTCTCTTTCACAGTCATCGAGACCTATTGTGCCCCACCACTGATTCTCTATGATGATAGGAAGGGTAAGCATAGACTTGACACCCTGACTGACTAAATGACTTTTTAGCCAGTCATCGGGGAGAGTGCGGGTCATGACGCTTTGATATTCGCCTCGTTTTCGGCTTTCAATTAATGCGATGTATTCAGGTTCAACAATAGGAGATTTGAAACGGTTGAAATGAGGTAAACCAATTTGTTTGTATTTTTTGTGAGCATGCCATTCAAAGGTATAGTCTTGGAGGATGTAATCGTGTTGAAGCTCCAAGGTTTGAAAAACCCATACGCGGCTTACTGAAGTGGCTCTGCCAAGCTCAGCCAGTAGTTTATTGATGCCTTCCAGCCAGCCTTTGCCTGTCATGAGTTCCTCGGCGCTATATAAAATAGCAGCGAGTATGTCGTTTTCAAGGCTTGTTACTTCTCTGTCTACAAGCTTATTTAAGTTGCCTGTTTTGATTACCATTGAGAAAAAAGCCACCACACATACATTGTGCCCCGTTCTAGTAGACCACTATTCGTATTAGTGGATCACTATTAATAAAGAGCATGTTTTCTTACAGACGCTTCTGTCAGACATTTTCTGTCTGGGTGTTGTTACTTAATGTACCCTAAAGTAGTAGTGATTGAGAACGTTCTAGAGTAACTATTTATCGTCTTACTGTGTTATTTCCTTTGAGTAGGCGGAAGAGTTGGTCTTTAGGCTTGAGGTTTGTTAGCGCGACACTACAATGTGACTGCACTTATTTCCATAAAGTCGATTGCTAGTAGTCACTGTTTGGGTTGAGAAAAGGGCTTTTAAATAAGTGAAAACAAGGTACTCTTGTGCTCGCTGTATAATGTGTTTGTTTTTCCTTTAAAAAAAGGGTGAACAAGTTCTTTTGTCTTGGCAATTGCTCCTGCATTGCCCTAATTACCTACATCCTCGTCAGAGTCAGTAGGTGGCAAAAACTTGTCATTCGCCCTTTTTTAATAAAACACGGTGTGGATTTTTGTTTATCAGTTAGGAATTGCGTTTTATGTTGATTTTAGTGATTGGTCTAGTCATGTTTTTTGTACTGCATTCAGTGCAAATTATAGCGCCGAAGTGGCGGGAAGAGGGCATCTTGCGCCATGGTAAAATGCGCTGGCAAATGCGGTTTGGTATGGGAGCTTTGATTGCCGTTGCTTTCATTTGGATGGGGTTTACACAAGTGCGCTTGGATCCGACATGGGTCTGGCTGCCACCTAGTTGGATTCGCCAAGTCTCCTCATTGCTCATGTTGGTTTCTTTTTATTTCGCTGCATGTGCTTTGATACCTGGCACAAAATTGAAAGCCATGACGGGGCGCCCCTTTCTGTTAGCAGTGAAATTATGGGCGTTTGCTCATTTAATCAGTAATGGCAAATTAGAAGATATAATCATCTTTGGGAGCTTTTTAGTGTGGTCGATCGTGGCTTATGCGGTACTTCGACGTCGTGATAGAGCTGAAGGTGTAAAGCATGAGTATATCGGCATTCATATGGACTTAGCTGCGTTTACCATCACCATGATTACTTGGTTTGGTATGGTGTTTTATTTCCATAAGTTGCTGTTTGGTGTTGCGCCATTGGTTTAATGGTTGCCATAAGAATAATAAAAAAATCCCCATTGGCACTTGGCCTATGGGGATTTGTGTTTTTAAGGGTCAGTTTCTTAACGGTATGATTTTAGGTACGGAACCTATTAATGTTTTTCGTGAGATCGTCCGCTAAGGCTTTGAGCTCTTCGGCTCGTTTCGCACTTTGTGTTGATAACTCAACCAGCTCAACTGAACCCTGCTGAATATCGTTAGTGTTTTGGTTAATTTCAGACGTAACACTCGTTTGTTCTTCCGTGGCGGTGGCGATTTGGGCTGCACGATCATTAATCAAATTGATGGATTGTTGAATACTGTCTAAGCTTTGCTTGGCCTCATTCACATCATTGACGCTGCCTTCGGCTTGTCCATGGCTTTTCTGAATTTTGCTAACCGCATTTTGTGTGGTACTTTGCAATGATTCGATCATTCTTTGGATTTCTTCAATAGAACTGTAGGTGCGTTGAGAGAGTTCGCGCACTTCATCGGCGACGACGGCAAACCCCCGACCTTGTTCGCCAGCTCGAGCCGCTTCAATGGCAGCATTTAGTGCTAGCAAGTTGGTCTGCTCTGCAATGCCTGAAATGGTCGTTAGGATCGAGCTAATGCCATTGGCATTATCACTGACATTGTTAATGACCTCGGCCACTTCTTGGATTTCTGTGGCGAGCGCTAGGATGCTGTTTTGGCTCTTGATGACTTGATCTTGTCCTAGGCGGCTGGCATTGACCGTTTCATCCGCGTTATGTGCTGTGTCGGTCGCATTATTGGCAATTTCTTGAGTGGCTTGAGCCATTTGATGAACCGCAGTCGCGACCATTGCAATGTTGTGCTGTTGCTCTTCAAGTTTAAGCGCACTGTTGCTAGAGGACTCATGGGCTTGATTGGCTTGTAGTGCGAGTTGTTGACCAATGTTTTTTAAATGCGAGATGGTACTATGCAATAGTTCGACAAACTGGTTAAAGTTATCGACCAATACGGCAATTTCATCCTTAGAGCTGGCGGTTAGGCGCTGTGTCAAGTCCCCATCACCATTCGCTATTTGCCCCATACTGTCGGATACTCGGCGTAAATCTTTCAACAATAAACGAGTCACTTGTGTCACGACGAGGGCGGCGATCAAGATGATAATTAACGAAATAATGATCGTTTTATAGCCGAGGCTTTTAATGGGTGCATTCAATACGTTTTCATGCATGATCATGCCCAACACCCAAGGGCTTCCTTTGATTTTACTGGCGTACATAAGCATTGGCTTCCCATTGAGGGAGAATGCTTTAAACTGAGGGCCTTGGTTGATACTGTTAAAGAAGTTACTATCCAAGGCGGGTGATATATCGGTTGCATTCTTTAAAATCAAGGATTGATCAGGGGCAGCAATGATTTTTCCGTTTGCATCAAATAGCGTACTGTAACCGTCTCCCTGAACATCTAGGGCGAGTATACTGTCCATGACATCATTCAGGAATACAAGGCCACCAAGTGCACCTTTAAATTCTCCGTCAACAATGACGGGTTCAACAAATGTCATAGACAGTTTTTTGGTGGATGCTGAAATATAGGGGGCTGTCACATAGGCTGTTTGTTTGCTTTTCGCCTCCTTATACCAGTCGCGAACTCGTGGATCGTAGCCTGCGCTGTTTAAAGATGGGTCATGACGAAACATTTCCCCGTCTTCTAGTCCTAAGAAAGTCATACCAAAATTTAAGCTGGTTTGAGCTTGCTGTAGAATATCTAAAATGGCTTTATTGTCGTTCTCCGCCTGTGGATGGGCTTTTAGTAGGGCTTCCACCTTGTTGCGCATGGCTTTTAGAGCGTTAGCTCTATCTGTAGACCAGCTGTCTATATAAGTGGAAATGGCATCGGCTTGTAGTGCGGCTTCTTTGCGAACTTTATTCTGACTCGCTGACTGAAATTCGTAATAGGAGAGTATCCCGACACCGAGAGTGACGACGATAGCAACTATAATTGACTGCAATGCAATTTTAGTCTGAAGAGAAAGCTTCATGATGACTCCATTAATAAACTAATTGATAGTGACTCAATAAGCACTTATGAATACCCATACCAGTGTGTGGGTATCTTAAGAGAGACGACGCTATTCAATTGTAGAAACAGCGTTAGTCTAGAAACACGCAGGAGTCCCATCTTTCGATGATGTCTCCATAAAAGTGTCACTAAGAACTGAGAGTCCCTGCTCAGCCTTTCTTAATCCTTAAACAATGCTTTTTTTATTATTTGAGTGCCTTTTTTCTGTATGTGGTTGCTTTGCAAGCCTATACAGAGTTAATGATAGACCTTAATGCCGTATTTTGAACATAGCATTAGGCCCGCATTCTAATCAAAATCGACCATTTTCTAAAATTTCTAAAATTTCTAAACCTTTTGCCTTTTGTTACTCGAAATCGATGTTTTTGCTTTATTAGCTGACGGTTTTTAGCGTTATATGTTATCTTCCGCTCCCTTTTATTTGTTTGTTATTGTTGATTTCTAGGTGAGTCATGATTTGTGGGTTTGATTACGGTACATCAAATTGTGCCATTGGTATCGAGCACGAGGCAAGCGTGCAATTAGTGCCGCTTGAAGGCACCAATACTTTTTTACCCTCGACGCTTTATGCATTGGATCGGGATCTGATTACGGAGTTTGTAGCGCGTCATATTGGCTCTGAACAGGAACGTCAAGACTTTGTTACATTACGTCGTAATATTTTGACTCGGGCTCAGCGTGTCCGTCGTGAAGAAGATTTAGACGACGATGAGCAAACTTTGTTTTTTGGGCGTGCAGCCTTTGCTGAATATTTTCAGTGGCCAGATGAGGGGTATTTCGTTAAGTCTCCTAAATCTTTTTTGGGCGGAACAGGGCTTCGTGAGCAGCATATTAGCTTTTTTGAGGACGTCGTCACAGCAATGATGCAGAATATTAAGCGTCGCTCAGAGCACAATCTGGGAAAAGAACTGACTCATACTGTTATTGGACGCCCGGTAAATTTTCAAGGGATTGATGCTGAAGCAAGTAATCGCCAAGCTTTGGATATTCTGACGGTAGCAGGAAAACGTGCTGGCTTTAAAGAGATTGAATTCCTATATGAGCCGATTGCGGCTGGGTTAGACTTTGAAGCGAGTATGACAGAAAACAAAACGGTTTTGGTGGTTGATATTGGCGGTGGGACAACCGACTGCGCCATGGTTCGTATGGGCCCTGATTATGCCGTCAAATCTGATCGATCTGCCGATTTCCTTGCTCATACGGGGGAGCGCGTCGGGGGGAATGATTTAGATATTCGTATTGCAGGAAAGCAGTTAATGCCCCTGTTTGGGATGGAATCGACGTTGAAAACCGGGTTGCCCATGCCGACTCAATTGTATTGGAATGCCATTACGACAAATGATGTGTCCGCATTGGCCACATTTAATAGTCTAGAAACCAAGTTACAAATGGAACAGTTGCGTCTGGATGCAACTGAGCCCACTTTGATTGAGCGGTTTATACATTTACGAGAAGAAAAACATAACTACCATTTGGTGAGAAACGCTGAGGAAGCCAAAATTGTATTATCCGATGCGTTAGAACACCGAGTGGAATTGGATTATATAGAAACAGGTCTAAACACGCTGATGACACGTGAGCAATTTGCGCTGTCTATCCAACCTCCTCTTGAAAAAATGTTGCTTTTAATGACTGAAGCCATCCAACAAGCTGGAGTGAAACCAGACGTTATTTATATGACGGGTGGGTCGGCAAAATCTCCGATTATTCGTAGTGCTATTCAGGACAGAATCGGGAATGTTCCGGTCTTAGATGGTGATCACTTTGGCAGTGTCGCGGCGGGATTAACGGTGTGGGCTCAGCGTATCTTTAAATAAATGGTTCCGATCCTCGATAAAGCAAGGTAAGGAAACCATGTTAGTATAAAGAAAGGTTACAACTATTATCTTAACCAAGTTATAGTCGGCTATAACGGTTCGATGATTTTTATATAGGAATATAGAGGCCATCACTTTTGAAAAAACGTGTCTTTTTGCATCTTAAAGCGTTGTTGGTGTGGAATGAAGGAAGTCGACCGTGGCATTTGCCTTTGGTTGCAGCTTTATGCGTTGCCATTCCCGCTTTTGTTGGTGCAGCAAGTAATGATTTCGCGACGGCTATCTTGGCCAGTATGGGCGCGATGGTAATTTTATATATGCCGCCCACTAGAACGGCACATCGTATGTTGACCATTACATTATGCTCGTTTGGTTTTATGGTCTGTTTTACGTTGGGTTCCATTACCAGTTTCAACCCTTATGTTGCCTCGATGGCTTTGGTTTGTTTGGTCTTTTTAGCGGTACTGATTACCCGTTATTATCGACTTCCTCCCCCTGGTAGTTTCTTTTTTGTGTTAATTAGTTGTGTGGCGATTACGCTACCATTTGATTTACACCGTTTGCCTACCCATGTTGGTATGGTGGCATTGGGGGGCATGTTGTCGTGCATGTTGGCGTTTTTTTACAGTCTGGCCATTGGGGCGAATCGATTAGCGGTTACGCAAGTAGAAACCGATTCGCGGGTAAATGCGATTATTTTAGAAGCTGCTTTGATGGCCTTATTGATTGGCGGTTCTTACGCATTTGCAGTGTCTTTGTCTTTAAATAATCCTTACTGGGTGCCTATCTCTTGTGCCGCTATATTACAAGGGGCAACATTTCGCATGGTTTGGCATCGTAATATTCATCGTATTGCTGGCACGACGATTGGTATGGGGGTTGTGTGGTGCGTCTTTATCGTTGAGCCGAATTTTTGGGTGTTGGCGATATGTGTTTTTATATTTCAATTTATTACCGAGTTTTTAATCGTAAAGCATTACGGATTCGCCGTGATTTTTATTACGCCGTTGACGGTGATTATGGCAGAAGTAACGAGCCATCATATTCCGGCGAGTTTATTGGTTGAGTATCGCTTAATTGATATTTGTATCGGAAGTGCTATTGGTTGTGTGGGTGGTGCTATTTTCCATCGAACGTCTTTATTGAAAAAAATCGAAGCGCGAATGAATGAGCGGACATCATTATCAGGGACGAGATAACGCATTGTAATAAGGGATAGTTAAAAGGCTTCACAGTATGACTATTTCTCTTCTTTTAACGATTTGTTTTTGATTGCCTACTATTCGTTTCTTACGTACGATTCCTCTCATAAAGGTGCCAGCTTACTGGTGAAACGGGAAATAGGTGCGTTTTTAGGAAGAAACAACCCCTGTACTGCCCCCGCAACGGTAAATAAGTGATGGAATATCGGCTCTAATCCACTGTGAAAATGGGAAGGATTAGGGGGGATCTTATGAGTCCGGAGACCGGCCTTTATGGTGGTAGAGGTGTAAATACCTCTTTCTATTATTAGGATGTGAAATGTCATTCACGGGTGAGTGTTTGGTGTTTTAGGGAGAAGGGTTATGCATATTGAACCAGGTGTTGTCACTGGAGCCAAAATAGTATTGAGTTATGCGACAGCGTTAGGGGTGTTAGGTTGGTCTGCAAAATATTCTATTAATGCGATTAAAGAACATGGTGTGATTAATTTATTAGCTCGTAGTGTCATGACAAGTTTTTTGGTCTTCGTTTTTTTTGAAGTTTTGCCTCATCATGCGGTCGGTGTCTCGGAAGTACATTTAATTCTGGGCTCAACCTTATTTTTAATCTTTGGTCCTGCCGCGGCGTCGATTGGCTTATTTATGGGGCTGTTAATACAGGGTATTTTATTTGCTCCATTTGATTTGCCGCAATATGGTATGAATGTCACTACCTTATTGGCGCCTTTATTTATTATGGTGGTCATTGCACGTCGTGTTATTCCAGAAAAAACCGCTTATGTGGATTTAGATTATGCCCAAGCGTTGAAGTTGTCGGTTACTTATCAAGGCGGTATTGTGCTTTGGGTCGCCTTTTGGGCTTTCTATGGGCAAGGCTTTTCTGCTGCTAATCTGTCTTCTGTTGCTAGTTTTGGTTTTGCTTATATGAGTGTGGTTTTAGTTGAGCCTTTGTTGGATTTAGCGATCTTGTGGGGCGCTAAAGGTATGGGAAGTCTAAAAAGCTCTTCTTTGGTCGAGCGACGTTTGTACCAAGGATAGTGTGTTAGCGGTAGTATTGTAGCACTGTAAAAACGCTCAGCTTGCTGGGCGTTTTTAGTGATTATTTAGGAGTATAGAAACTAGAGGTGTGGGCGTCTCTGTTTTGTTCGTTATCCGCTTGGTGGCTGAGAAAATCCAAAAAGGCGCGGTTAGCTTGGGATAGATAACCGTCTTTGCGCCAAGCTATTTCCAAGTTTAACCAAATAGGTGGATCAAAGGGGCGAGTAATCAGATCGTCTTTTGGTTCAATCACCATGCTAAGCAGTGTTGATATACCAAAGCCTTGTCGAGTGATGGATTTAATCAAGGGAATTAAGTTGGTTTCAAAGCCTATTTTGGGCTTCTTGTTGGTTTCTTGGGCGAGCCGATTGACGATTCTGCGATGGAAGTATCCCTCCTTGAACATGACTAACTCCTGATCGAAAAACTCCTCGGCGGTAACGCTCTGCCGTTGGCTAAAGGGATGGTCTTTGGCGACAGCAACCAGCATCTCTTCTTTTAGTAACTGATGGGTGTTGAAGTTATCCGGTAGGTTTTCTGCAACAATGACACTTAAATCCAATTCGCCATTTTCCAGCATTTTTTGTAATTGCCATGTGCCGCCTTCGACAACGGTGAGTGAGAGATTGGGGTGTTGATGACGGAAAGCCATCAATATAGGAGGGAAGTAATAAGAGCCAAGCATACTGGGAATGCCAATACGTACTTCACCTTTGCTCAATCCCTTGAGTTCGGACATTTCCAATAGAGCGTCATCGGTCGCTTGCAGAATTTTTTCGGCATGGTAAGCCAAGCGTTGCCCTTCATCAGTTAGCGTAATGGTTCGCTCTTTGCGATGAATCAGTGTTAGTCCTAATTCCTGTTCTAGCTTTTTCATTGCCATGCTGACGGCGGGCTGCGCCACATTGAGTTGTTCAGCGGCTTTGGTGAAGCTGGCATTTTGTGCAATGGCGAGAAAATAGCGTAGCGGTTTAATATCCATCAACAACCTTTATGTATTGAATAAGAAACATATATTTTATTGATAAATGCTGAAGGCGTATAGTGCAGATCAATAGTTGAAGGTATTGATAAGGGGGTAGTATGGTAGAAACGGGAAGTCGTACTTTTTGGCGTGGTACGATTGCTTTGGTGATCGGATCATTTATGGTGTTTGCGAATGTCTATGTGACTCAGCCTTTGTTACCCATGATTGCTAATGAGTTTCACGTGAGTGCGTTGCAGGCCTCTGCTAGCTTTACGATTACCACGCTGACTTTAGGGATATCTTTACTATTTTACGGTCCTATTTCTGATGCCTTTGGGCGAAAAAGGCTGATGGTGATGACATTGCTGGGGGTAACTTGCACCACCTATGCCTTATCTGTGGTGCATAGTTTTGAAACACTTTTATTATTGCGAGGTTTGCAGGGCTTTTTTTTGGCAGGGTTGCCCGCTATAGCGGTGGCTTATTTAGGGGATGAATACCGTCCTGAGGCACTGATGGTTGCGGTTGGGTTATATATTGGCGGTAATACGCTAGGAGGGATTGGTGGTCGCTTAATTGGTGGTTTTGTTGGCGAATGGATGGGGCGGTCCGCTGCCTTTGCGGCCATGTCTGGCATCAGTTTGGTTTTTTTAATAGCATTTATTGTGTTATTACCCGCCTCAAAACAGTTCGAATCGAAGCCTTTGAAATGGTCAACAATTGTTTCTAATATGCTAGGGCATTTATCCAATCGTCGTCTGGTGACTGCTTACGTTATTGGTGGCTTGAGTTTCTTTGTTTTCATTAATCAGTACAGCTATATTACCTTTCGTCTAGAAAGCAAGCCGTACCAGCTGTCTTCCCAATACATTGGTTTATTATTTTTAACCTATCTTGCTGGTACCGTCGGGTCGGCCGTTTCTGGTCGATTAGCCCAACGGCTAGCACAGCCCTATATTATGGTGATTGGGACATTGATTTTTATGCTGGGCTCGGTAATCACGTTGAGTGCGCGTTTGGAAATCATCCTTTGTGGTTTAGCAATAAACTGTTTTGGTTTTTTCTTATGCCATTCTACGGCGAGTAGTTTTGTGAGTCGCAATGCTAAGTATGCTAAAGCCAGTGCGTCTTCTTTATATTTGGTTGGCTACTATTTAGGTGGCAGCATGGGGGGATACTATCTTGATCCTTTTTGGCGAACAGACCAGTGGCAAGGAGTAATCATTGGTTCCCTGATTGTATTGGGGATAGTTGTTTTAGCAGGTGCCAGCTTGATTAGATTACATCAGGCTAATGGATTTAATACAATGACCAGATAGCCTAACAAAAGCGTTCCATTATGTAAAATCTAGCTACTAAGAGTGTTTTGGTGTGTTAATCTTATTACTAGGGAAGATGTGAACAAGTCCTCTTGTCTCTGCAATTGCCCATTGAATTATCTATAAAATGTATTTATGTTTTGCTCAAGGATGGGCAATATAGGTAGAGTAATACACTAATCATATCTTTTGCGGAAGGAAGCGAATGGGACGACTGTCTAGGTCTTTGTTTATAAAACAGGCGGTGTTGACGCTCACTTTAGCGGTTGTATTGAGTTTGCTGAGTAGTTTTGTTCAGGTATTAGAGGGAATTTCCACAGAAAAACAGAATATCAATCGCTTTTTTGGTGATATTTTAACGATTGTTGAAAAACCAATTGCTGAAGCCACTTTTCGATTAGACAAAACATTTATCAAGCAGCAAATAGACAGTTTGTTACTGAATCCTAGTGTCGCTCGTGTCGAGGTAAAGGATGAGTCGGGTAAGGTGTTTGTTTCTGGTCAGTCAACGCAGACACACTTTTTCCTCTCTCAATCCACCGCTGATTTCTTGCTCCCCGATCTGTCTTCTTATCACCGCAGTCTTATTCTACGAAAACCTTATTTTAAAGCGGGCCAGTTAATTATCTGGCCCGAAAAGCAGGTGCTAGCAGAAAATTTTTTAATTAAACATGCTTCGATCCTGATGTATAACTTGGTCAAAGATTTGTTGTTTGCTTTTATCATTTCGGTATTTTTTTATTTTTTAATTACTCATCCTTTAGAGCGTTTAACACAAGTATTTGCTTCTATTGAAGAAGACTTAGATCGGCCGTTTCCCGATATTTTATCTCGCCGTCATCGCCTTGATGAATTTGGACGTTTATATGTCAGCTTTGCACGACTGTGGCAAAAGCTTAAGAAAACAAAAGATGAACTAGAGCGAAGTTATACACATTCCATCGCGGTGATAGAACATGCAGCGGATGGCATATTATTGCTAGACCAAGATTTTAAAGTAGTGTATTTGAATGCAGCGGCACGAATGATGTTGGGTGAACAGGCAAAGTCAACGCTGAGTCAATCTGCACAGAAGGTGTTAGATGATGAGACCTTCAATACCATTAAGCGCCATATTGATACAATGCCCCCCGATATGCCCCTTACGCTGGAAACTCTTTTCAAGGGAGCGGATAAGGACATTCCAGTTGAAATCCATTTAGCGCAGTTTGACTTGCAAGGAAAAGTAGAAATTCTTTTACTGGTCCGAGACGTGACAGAACGTATCGAAGCGCAAGAACATATTCATCAGTTAGCCTATTACGACCCTCTGACCAAGTTACCGAACCGACAGCTTCTTATGGATAAAATTGATGATTACCTCAATCACGACATCCAAGAAGGCCAATTTGGTGCACTGATACTGATCGACCTTGACCGATTTAGTACCATCAATGACGCGCTTGGTCATAACGTAGGTGATAAGCTCTTGATACGTGTGGCTGAGGAGTTGTCTTTACTGGAGCGAGACTCGATTGTTTTGGCGCGCATGGGAGGGGACGAGTTTGCTTTTTTTGTAATGGAGATGGATAAGCAGACGGAAGTCGAGGCGTTTATTAAAGCCTTTGCTCAAAAGGTATTAGTTCTCTGTGCAACGTCTCAGGAGATTGACCAGCACTCTATGCATATTTCTGCCAGTATTGGGGTGGTATTGTTTTCAGGTGAAAATTGGCAAGTAGAAACCATCGTTAAGCAGGCTGATACCGCGCTTTATCGAGCGAAGGAGTCTGGACGCAATACTTATGTTATCTATGAAAATACCATGCAAGCCATTTCAGATCTTCGATTGGAAAAGGAAAAGTCTTTACATAGAGCGATCGAACTCGGTTTATTTGAGTTGTATTATCAGCCACAGGTGAATAATCTTGGGGAGTTAATAGGAGCAGAAGCGTTAATTCGCTGGAACGATGGCGAGCAGGGCTTTATTTCCCCTAATGATTTTATCCCATTGGCTGAGGAACTGGGATTGATTGTTGATATCGGTTCATGGGTAATGGATACCGCTTTTTCTCAAGTGGCAAAGTGGTTAGAAGAAGGGGTCTGGTTCCCTAGCTGGCGTATTTCGATCAATGTGAGCCCCGTGCAATTTCAGCAATATGGTTTTTTAGCGATGCTCAAGGAGAAAATAGACAAGTATCAATTACCGACCAGTTGTGTGGACTTAGAGATCACTGAGAACATGTTACTGACCGATCTTGAGTCCTCCTTAGAAAAAATGAACCTGATTCGTGAAATGGGGGTTCACTTGTCTGTTGATGATTTTGGGACAGGCTATTCATCATTGAAATATTTAAAAATATTGCCAATTAATCGGTTAAAAATAGATCAGTCTTTTGTGAGAGATCTGCTAAGTGATAAGGGGAACGAAGCCATTGTTTTCTCTATTATTGCGTTATCGAAAGCTTTTAATGTGAGTGTATTAGCGGAAGGGGTTGAGAGTGTGGCGCAGTTTGAACGGCTACAGGAAATAGGCTGCTACTTCTATCAGGGATATTTATTTAGCCGTCCCGTCTCTTCTTCACAATTTGTTAACGAATGCGTGCATGGTTTGAAGATGAATTAATAGACTGAATCCCTTACTCTTAGCATTGAAGTGAGCGTTGTTAAAGAGTTCATTCAATAATAAAAACGATAGCTCTTATTTGATGGCTGTGAATAGGGGCTTTGAGTTCTGTTTATCGTCTTTGCGTAGGTTAAAGACATTTTTCTCTATTAGAGGTCATTATCGATGAATATGTTGTCGTCACTTGCTACTGATACAATACACTGGGGAGCCATCCTGTTTCTTTTTGGATTACTTATTCTTGTGATCGCGATTGGTGTTATGTATTGGGTGGACACTCATCAAACTTTACACACCATAAGGCGAAATTACCCTGTTGTGGGGCGCTTCCGTTATCTCCTCGAACATTTAGGTGAATTTTTTCGGCAATACTTTTTCGCGATGGATCGGGAAGAACGACCATTTGACCGTGCGGAACGCTCTTGGGCCTATCGTGCGGCGAAAAAAGTCGATACAACCATTGCATTTGGCTCGACTCGTTCTTTAGATACGCCCGGTGATATCTTCTTTGTCAACTGCGCTTTTCCGACATTGGACGAAGATGCCGCTCTGCCAAAAGAAATTTGTATCGGTGAATTTACAGCCAAAAAACCCTATCGCACCAGTTCTGTTGTGAATATTTCCGGTATGAGCTTCGGCGCCTTGTCGAAACCGGCTGTACAGGCTTTATCGAAGGGGGCTCGCAAAGCTGGTATTTGGATGAATACTGGTGAGGGTGGATTATCTCCTTATCATTTAGAAGGTGGATGTGACTTAGTCTTTCAAATAGGGACGGCAAAATACGGTGTTCGTGATGAGCAAGGCAATTTAGACGATGATAAATTGACGAAGGTTGCGGCTCATGAACAAGTACGCATGATAGAGATAAAGATGTCGCAGGGGGCGAAACCTGGTAAAGGAGGAATGTTGCCAGGGGCCAAAGTGACCGAAGAGATTGCCTATATTCGAGGGATTCCTAAAGGGCGTGATTCCATCAGTCCTAATGGTCATAAGAATATTAAGAGCATTGAAGACCTATTAGAAATGATTCATCACGTTCGTTCTTTAACGGGTAAGCCCGTTGGTTTTAAAATGGTGGTAGGGGATCTTCATTTTTTCGAGAAGTTGTGTGACTTAGTGCATAAAAAAGGCTTACCTTACTGCCCTGACTTTATCACCATAGACAGCTCTGACGGTGGAACGGGGGCTGCGCCTCAGCCATTGATGGACTACGTGGGGATGCAGTTGCGTGAAAGTTTACCGAAAGTGGTGGACATAGTGACAGCGTATGGGCTTCGAAAATACATCAAAATTATTTCCTCCGGCAAATTAGTGGTTCCTGGGAAAGCCGCATGGGCTTTAAGTGCAGGAGCGGATTTTGTTGTCTCTGCGCGGGGCTTCTTATTTTCTCTAGGCTGTATTCAAGCATTACAGTGTAATAAGAATACTTGCCCAACCGGGATTACCACACATAATGCTGATTTACAAAAAGGTCTGCAGGCTCAAGAGAAATCAGAGCGGGTTGCTAACTATGCTGATGGTCTGTTACATGGTATCGGATTGATTGCGCATTCTTGTGGCGTTAAAGAGCCAAGGGAGCTTACTCGTGAGCATGTTCGGATTATCGAAAATCAGAGCCATTCTTTACTTTTTTCAGAAGTAAACCCTTTGCCCAATGTGCGCCCCGAGTTTATAAACCTTGTTGGGTTTGAAACCCCAGAAACAACGGAAAAAGTAGAAAATACCGTCCGTTCATAAATCCTATAGGTGTATGTACCAGGGAAGGTCAACTGAGCCGCTAAAAGGGACTTTTATGAAGGATAGGCGGTTGATGTTAGCCAAGGAGTCTTGGCGGGATCGTAAATAACCTGTAGTGAAAAAGTGTAAACAAGGCTATCTGTGATGATTCCATTTGTTGGTCGAATAGACGAAGTCGAACAAGCGGCTTGGCTCAAGCAGTTATCGACTCTACTTCCTGAAGAAACCATTGTGGCTTTTAGTCTTTTGTCCGATGTGGAAAAGTCGCAATGTGACGTGGCAATTGTAGCCAACCCAGACCCGCAAGAACTCATGCAATTGCCAAATTTAAAGTGGGTTCATAGTGTTTGGGCTGGTGTGGATCGTATGGTCGATGAATTAACGACGATGCCATTTACCATTGTCCGTTTGATTGACCCTGAGTTAGCGAAGACCATGTCTGAAGCGGTGTTAGCGTGGACCATGTATCTGCATCGTGGTATGCCATTTTATAGGCAACAGCAGTGTGAAAAAACATGGTATCAACGGGCAATGGTGACACCACAGGAGCGACGCGTCGGGGTGTTAGGATTGGGTGCGTTAGGGCAAGTCAGTGCAACACGCTTAGTGGATAATGGTTTTCATGTGTCTGGTTGGAGTAGAACGGCCAAAAATTTTGAGGGCGTGCCGTGTTATTGTGGTGAAGAAGGTCTAGATGCGTTGTTAGAGGACAGCGATATTTTGATTTGTTTGTTGCCCTTGACGGATAGTACTCGCGGTTTACTCAATCATGAAAGATTGGCCCTGTTACCCAATGGCGCCATGCTGATTAATTTTGCCCGTGGTCCTATCGTTGATGAGATGGCTTTGTTGGAACACTTGGACAATGGACATTTGGATCATGCCGTATTAGATGTCTTTGCCCAAGAGCCGTTGCCAACCTCACACCGTTTTTGGTCCCACCCGAAGGTGACTGTTTTGCCGCATATTTCCGCGCCAACGAATCCTGTTTCGGCCAGTCAGATAGTGGCTAAGGCGATTCGGCATTATCGTGCTAATGGTTTTATTCCAGAAGGTGTTAATGCCTCATTAGGTTATTAATAATGAAATAAATAAAGGTTTTCACTTTTCTGAATGGCTTGCAATAAGACCGTAGTATACTAACGCTACTCTTTTACGGACATTACAAGGGACTAATGTATGCCTCATTGCATTATTGAATACAGTCAAAATTTAGAACAAGAAGTGCCGCCGGTTGATTGGCTAGACGTGGTAAAGTCGGCTTGCCTTACTTCGGGCCTTTTTGCGGAGGAAGATCTGAAATTAAGGGCGCTTGCGTACAAAAATTTTGTGACGGGTGGCAAGGACGATGCCTTTGTACATGTCACCATTCGGATGCTATCTGGCCGTTCGGTTGAGAGCAGAAGAATGCTTTCCTCTTTGGTTCTTGATGCTTTGCAGGGTTTTAAGGTGGTGAATGTGAGCTTCACTGTCGACATATGTGAAATGGACAAAGAAACCTATACAAAAAAATGAGTACTGTCACTGTAATACTGACCTCTTTCTCTGAGAGACCCTAGGACAAAAACATGAAATGGTTGCTAGTACTGATATTATTTTCACCTTCTTTGTTGTGGGCAACAGAGAGTAAAGCACTGACGGATCAATCGTCTGTTAACGCTAAATCTGATACTTCCGATGATTCGACGCCGGAAGAACCAGCAGTTCCTGAACCTATTTCGGAACGTGCTAAAAAGGCCCATGGCCTTATACAGCAACGCATGGAACAAGAGCAAGCAACGGCCAATAATCCGTTTGTATTAACACCCTATAAAACCAATTATTTTTTACCTTTTAACTATAACCCTCACCCTGTCAGTAGGGCATTTTTAGGGGATAAAAACAGCTCAGATGATTTAAATGATGTTGAATTTAAATTTCAATTTAGCTTTAAAGTGCCTGTTTTATACGATGTGGTTGGTAAAAACAGTAGTTTATGGGTGGCTTACACTCAGCTGTCTTATTGGCAAGCTTACAATAGTAGCATTTCAGCGCCCTTTAGAGACACCAACTATGAGCCAGAAATGTTCCTAATGACGGAGCCCAAAAAAGGGCTTTTTGGTATTAAACCGACTTATGTAAGCTACGGTATTGTTCATCAATCGAATGGGCAATCAACGGCTTTATCTCGTTCTTGGAACCGTATATACGTTAACTTTTTGTTTCAGACTGAAAATACCGTTTATTCCATCAAGCCTTGGTACCGTATTCCTGAAAATGCGGCCGATGATGATAACCCCGATATTGAAAAATATTTGGGGTATGGGGAATTGACGATGGTGCATACCATTGACGATTATACATTTGATATGACCTTACGAAACAATCTTCGCACATCCGGTAATAAGGGGTCGGTACAATTAGGTTTTACCTTCCCTCTTTGGGGTAAATCGAGAGGTTACATACAGTACTTTAATGGTTACGGTGATTCGTTGCTTGATTATAACCACAGTTCACAAACGTTGGGAGTGGGGATTATGTTATCAAGCTGGTTATGAGTTAACGGGCTGTTTATTGTGAATGGTTTTTTCAATGCCTCGCATCATGCGAGGCATTTTTTTCTAGTCCGTGAAACCCTCATCATTTTACGGTGAGTATGTACTTCATACAGCTGTCATATAACTGCCGCTAAACTGACATTTTTCTATTCTATGTTAGGGGTAGACAAATAATGAGCGGGGTGGCGTATGAATATCCTTCAAAATATCCACGCAGTAGATGTACATACTTTTTCTTGGTGTATGGCACGTAAACATCGTGTTGGATTTACTCGAATTGGACGTGCTATTTCCTTTAGCGCGGATGGCCCATTGTATGCGCTGTTAGCTTTATCCCTATGGTGGTTAGAATTTAATACCTTGGTTTTGATCTTGGTGATGGGGTTTATATTAGAGCGTTGTTTGTATTTTCTTTTAAAGCGGGGATTTAAGCGTAATCGGCCTGCAGAGGCTTTGGAGAATTTTAGTAGTTTTATTATCCCATCTGACCAGTTTTCTTTTCCTTCAGGTCATACTTCGGGAGCATTTTTTATTGCCTATTGTTTAAGCAAATTTTTCCCCGAGTTTAGTGTTTTATTGTATGTCTGGGCCAGTCATGTAGGACTGTCTCGGATATTTTTAGGCGTTCACTTTCCAACGGATACGGTAATGGGAGCATTACTTGGAACAGCTTGCGCGGCCATCATGGTAGGAGTATTGGTGTGAGAATTTTGTACGGCGTTCAAGGGACTGGCAATGGCCATATTACTCGTGCACGTTCAATGGCAGCTGAGTTTCACCGAGCAGGCATTGACGTGGATTATATTTTTTCAGGACGAGACGCAAAAGATTACTTTGATATGGACGTCTTTGGGGAGTATCAAACCTTTCAGGGTTTGAGCTTTGTGGCGCGAAATGGCAAACTGGACATTGTCTCTACCTGTCGAAAAGCCAATGTCGTGAAGTTACTGAAAGACATTCGAACTATTAATACTCGCTCTTATGATTTGGTAATTACGGATTTTGAGCCCATTGTTGCTTGGGCGGCGAAACGCCAAGGAACCCCTAGTGTTGGGTTTGGTCACCAATATGCATTTCATCATAACATTCCGCAATTCAAAGGGAGTCGTATCGCTCAATGGATTATGATGCATTTTGCTCCTGCGACCACTCAGCTTGGTGCTCACTGGCATCATTTTGATCATGCAATTTTGCCGCCTTTGATTCTCATGGATAACAAACATAATAACCCTAAAGATGATCATGTCTTAGTCTATTTGCCTTTTGAGGACAGCGAAGAAGTCATGGAATGGTTGGAAGGGGTACCGAATTACCATTTTCGTATGCACTGTAAAGACATTGAGCCTGGTGTCTATGGCAATATAGAAGTCTTTCCTTTCAGTCGCATTGAGTTTCATAACAATTTAAGTGAGTGTGAATCTGTCTTGTGCAATGCTGGGTTTGAATTGAACTCAGAGGCATTGCAGTTGGGGCGTCGTATTTTAGCTAAACCACTGCAAGGTCAAATAGAACAACATTCAAATGCTATTGCTTTGGAGTATCTAAAACTTGCACACACCAGTAGCACATTGAGTTCATCGATTATTCAGAATTGGTTAGAGAGCAGTCGGGTCGTTCAGGTAAATTATCCCAATGTGGCGCGGGCTGTTGTGGGCTGGCTTCAGAAAGGAAATGACACGAAATTATCAACTTTATGTGAACAGTTGTGGGCACAAACGTCCAGTTTGTCCGGTGATATTGATTTTAGTTTTGATGGATCGACCACCGCAGGCTTGCGTCGGCGGCAACGTACAGTCCTAGTGTAAACCTATTTCAGGACTACAGGACAGAAGAGTATTAAACGCCTCTTTAGCAGTGCTAGGGAGGCGTATTTTGTGGCTTATCGGTATTGCTAAAACCTTTTTTTATACGTTTGTAACGGGGTAGGCCTGAATTAGTTGTTTGCATCTAACGCTAAGTTTTCATCAGCCCGGTTGATCTCTTTGATATATTGATAGACACGTTTTTGATATTTCTCAGCCAGACCTTTTACTTCATAAATTAAGATTTCATTTTCATCTATGTCAATGATCTCTGGCAAACTGGTAAACACTCGGTTTTGTATATCGTTCATGGTGAAAACCTGTTCACTGATGACCAGTTTATTAATGCTGGTGGATTGAGTGAGTTTGGTGATGTCATCCATTAGTTCGCCTATTTCATCTGCATCAAACGTGTCATTTTTCATCATCTCTGTAATATGAGGCGTTCCTTTGTGTAATCCGAGGTGGAGGTTCAAGGCGGGAGCGTCATGGTATAATTCGTTTTCTAATAGGGCTTCCGTTAAACCGATAATGACGTGAGCGGCACTAATGGCTTCCATATATAAATGATCGCCTGTGTCCTCTGCATTAAACAGGATGAGAACGGAGTCGTCTTGATATTGGTGGACTTGTCCATGAAAGCGTTCGGTTGTTTGGAAAATCGCACGGTAAATGGGAGTAAGTAAGTTGGCAACCTGAAGCGGTGTCATGTTTTCGTGCCATTCATTAATATTGAGAATATCGATGAAAAGCACACAGCTGCGCCGTTTTGACTCTGCTAAAATGGTTTCAAAATCGATTTCTAATTGTGTTTTTGCTGGTATCCCTGTGATGTCGTCAGAAATTGGTTCATCTATCGGTTCAGGTTTGGGCCATTCAAGGTTTTGCGCTTCATGAATTGCGTGACACAGTGCTCTGGCTTCTTTGAAGGCTGCATTAGGTAATTTCGCATCATGATGACCTTTTGCTAAGGCGTATAGGGCGTCGGTGGCATCATTGATGGGAGAAAACAGCCAGCGAGTGACTAAAACCACAAGCAATAGTGCGATGGCGCATATAAAAATCGAGACGCCGATTAATAAGTTGGTGAGGTGTTTAAGAGTCTCTTGCGCTGGTGTTTTGTCTAGTGTGATGAGGACATGGCCGACGACATCATCTTGAAAGCGAATGCTTGAGGTATACACCCTGTGTGTTTTAGAAGGGCGAAAATCGGCATTCGTTGGCTGCTTAGCGTTACCGCTGCTGGCTTCGGCTAATAGCTCATCTTTTTTATTATAAACACGAGCACTTAAAATATTATCGTCCAATACAAGACGATTGAGCAGGACATTCAGGCTGAGTAAATCATTCGTTAAAATCGATTGAGTTGCGTTAAAAGCGGCTTGAGTGGCTAAGCTGTTGCCTAATACATCGATTTGTTGATCCAAGTAGTTTTCTAAGGCTTGGGTGATGGTAAACCAAAAAAGCCCCACCGTTATTATCATCAAAGACATAAACGTTGTGATGGTAATTGCTGACGCCGATAGCTTTTTACGAAGGAAAGCGATGGCTTTGTTGCTTTTCATTTGCGTCTGCATTGATGCCCTTTAAATTTACTTATAAAACAATCAGTCAAGTATACACTTGGAGGCTCTGTTTTTCTTTACTGTTTGAGTAAAGGAAAATGCAAAAAAAGGTTCCTTTCAGTATAGATGTATCCGTCAGTGCCAAAAATAAATCATTGATGTTCGTTTGTTATCGTGTCTAGTACTTAGTTTCTGCAAACTGATTTGTTATAGTGGTCAGATTCTTTTTAAGGAGTGGTTATGTCTGCCAATATCACGTTAATGGGTGCCTTTGATGCAACTTATTTGACTCAGTTTACTACATGGCTAAAAGAACAAGCGGTTGAAGGTCATGCCACTTTTCTAACTCAAGAGTCTGAAGCTGTATCTGTTGTGCGAATGACGTTAGCAAACCCCATAGGGGATGATCGTCTAGAAAGCTTTCGTAATGCCTTGCTTATGCGGTCAGATGACACGCAAATTGATCATATTTACCAATCATCCACGCTGGATATTAGACAGGCGGGTGTCGCTGTATTTGATATGGATTCTACTCTGATCAAAGCAGAAGTCATGGATGAGTTGGCGATAGAGATGGGCATCGGCGAACAGGTTGCGGCGGTTACGGCAAGTGCCATGCGCGGTGAGATTGATTTTGTTGAGAGTTTTGTTCAGCGCCTTTCTTTATTAGAAGGATTAAGCTGTGATGTAATGGATGGCGTGTATCAACGCATCGTTCATATGGAAGGGATTGGTCCTCTGATGAAAGTGTTGCACCACTTTGGGTGGCGTACAGCAATTTTATCTGGTGGTTTTTCGTTCTTTGCAGATCGAGTGCGAGCCGAGCATCAAATGCATGAGGCTCATGCGAATGTTCTAGAGATTGTCGATGGCAAGTTAACGGGCAAGCATATGGGGCCTATTGTCGATGCGCAGCGTAAAGCTGACTTGTTAGACGCTCTGGTAGAAGAGACGGGATGTGGATGGTCTCAAACGATTGCCTGTGGCGATGGTGCAAACGACTTATTAATGCTTAAGAAGGCAGCATTAGGCGTTGCTTTACATGCTAAGCCTCTTGTCAGAAAGCAAGCACCTTGTCCGATAAATACCTTGGGATTAGATGGCATTTTATATCTTCTAGGTTTGTCTAGTGATGATATAAGAGCGATTTTAGAAAAATAACAATAGGGCTTTGCCCAATACAATAAGCAGAGTATCTGTGAGCGGAGTATTCTTTTGTCGGAAGTCAGGTTATCAGATGTTGATTTAAATCTTTTGTATATTTTTCAGGTTTTGATTGAAGAATTAAATGTAACTAAGGCGGCGATAAGATTGGATGTGTCGCAACCTGCGGTCAGTCGTTCGTTAGCGCGATTACGAGATGTGTTTGATGATCCGTTATTTATTCGGACTTCCCATGGGCTGTCCGCCACAACAAAGACATTAGAGCTGGCACCCGTTCTGAAAGAAACATTAGCAGGTTTAGAGCGACTGCTGCAGCCAGTTAACTTTATTCCCCAAACCAGCCAGCGCCGCTTTGTTCTTTCGACAACCGATTTTGGCTCCTTGACAGTCTTACCTAAAATTTTGGATGTTTTTCAGCAGTCCGCTCCCAATGCGACGTTGGATGTGAAGTCGTGGAATGAAGATGTTGCTCAAGAGCTGGATCAAGTCGATATTGATTTAGCCGTGGCGGTACTCTCTAAGGAACCGCCTACAGGGGTACGTGCCATGCGGTTAAAGAGTGACCGCATGGTTTGTTTGGCCCGTGAGAATCACCCTAATATTAAGACGGCGTTAACACTTGAAGGGTATTTACAAGCAAACCATGTGCAAGTCGTGTTAGGACGTCGTGCCTATTTTGCAGTGGATAGGGAGTTGGAGCGGTTAGGACATAAGCGTCATGTGTCGTTACAACTACCAACCTTTGTGCCAGCGGCCAGAGTGGTGAAAGACAGTGACTTATTGTTAACCGTGCCCTGTTTGTTTGCTCAAGATATTATGGCGACGATTCCAGGACTAACGATGCATCAACTACCGTTTAAAAGTCGTGATTTTGATTATTCTATGATATGGCATGAGCGTTTTCAGCATGACCCTGCTCATCAGTGGTTTCGTGGTCTGTTTAGAAAAGCATTTATTGATGAGGCAATATAAACTTCTGACGTTTATTTCCTATTCTTAGTCCTTTTCTTTTAGGTTGTTATCCAGTTGTGCTAGCCATTCTTGTGTGAGCGTTTCAACCAAACTATAGCGCCGTAAACTCATGGCGTCTTCTAACATGTCAAAATTTTCAGACAAATAGTCGTGTAGGATTTTATCTCTTAATTCGATTAAAAAACGTATTTGTTCCGCCTGTTGCAAGGTGACGTCATTATGTGAGACCAGTTGGGCAAATACTTCATCACGAGAAGAAATGCTGACTTGGTAGTGGTGCTTTAATACATAGCGTGCTAGATCTAACATGGAGGCAACAAGCAGTTGAAAGGCATGTTCTATGGCCATGCTTTCGTCTTTTGTTAACGTGAGGCTTTTGTCTCGCTTTCTAAATTTATCCAGTCTAACAATCATATCGTGCTGATGACGATAAAGTGATTGTTCCCATTCTATATCGCGCATAAGTGCATTCTCCATGATTGCTTACGAATGTAGGGTGATAATAAAAAGAGCCCTAATGGACTCTTTCTAGTTTAGTTTAAATTATCGTAAGCACTATCTTTTAGCGCACTTTTACACTTATTTCGTATGCTGGGGCGTTTAGAAGCCAGTAAAAGGGTAAAAGTCGTAGTGATTGCCATATTCGACTTTGGAATGCGCCTTGATATGTAAATAGCCTTGGCTTTCGCAGGCGGCAAGTAACGCGCCAGAGCTTTGCTGTGGGTGAGCATAAGCGAGGCCATCGTCACCAATGGCAACGCGAATAAACTCATCCCGTTTGATGGTTTTTTCTCGACTAAAACCTGCGATCACAGGGTAAGCTCTATCACAATCAAGGGCCTGTCCTGCACTTTTCGCCAATAAACGTCGTGCAAACCAATGATACGTCACTAATGTCGAGCTGGGATTGCCGGGTAATCCTAAAAATGGGGTGCCACTTAGGGTTGCATGAACCAATGGTTTACCTGGTTTAATGGCAATTTTCCAAAGATGCACTGAGCCTAGCTTTTGCAAAATGCTTTTTACATGGTCTTCTTCTCCAACGGAGACACCACCGGATGATAAGATCACATCGCTGCATTGCAGTAATTTTATAATGGCTTTTTCGGTCGCCTCAGGAGTATCTTCGGCATGAAGACAATCGGCAACCACGTAACCAGATTGCTGAACAAGGGCACTTAGCATAGGGCCATTAGAGTTGTAGATTTGCCCTTCTTGGAGGGGATGACCTGCTGGGACTAATTCATCTCCTGTGGTTAATATGCCGACTCGAAGCGGCGTAAAAACCTTGAGCTCGGTGAGACCAAGGCTAGACAAAAGGCCAATGTGCATGGGCGTGATTTTTGTCCCTTTGGCTAGAACGGTTTGCCCTAGTTGGATGTCTTGTCCTTTGGGGCGGATGTTATCCCCTTGTTTAGGAGAGGTGTTATTGGAAAAAGGAAAGCGAACACCCTGTTCTGAGACGTCTGCTTCTTCTTGCATGACAACAATATTGGCACCCGCAGGAATATTAGCACCAGTAAAAATCCGCACGCAGGTATTGGGAGCTAATCTTTCTGGGGCGTAACCGGCAGGAATGCGTTGACTAATGGGAAGGCGTTTATCGCTTTGCCAATCCTCAATACGAAAGGCGTAGCCATCCATCGCACTGTTATCAAAAGCGGGAACCGCTTGTTGGGCGCAAATATCCTGCGCCGCAATGCGATTTAATGCGGCCGCTAATAAAATGGATTCGCATGCTACCTGCTGGCTAACACCATGCTCGATGGCATGTAAGGCCTCTTCAAAGGGTAAAAGTTCAGACATACCTGTTAGACCTCATGTAAGCTCGGCTTGAATTTCCCCAATAAAAGCTCAACAAAATTACAGGGACGATGTGTCGAATCCAATTGTTCTTTTAAAATGCCATTCCAAGCGGTTCGACAAGCGCCAGTCGAACCAGGCAGACAAAAGACTAAGGTATTATTTGCCAGTCCAGCAACGGCTCTTGACTGTATCGTGGAGGTGCCGATTTCTTCATAGGATATCTGACGGAATAGCTCTCCAAAGCCTTCAACTTGCTTATCAAATAAAGGAATCATCGCTTCTGGAGTGCTGTCTCTAGAGTAAAAGCCGGTGCCTCCTGTGATTAGGACAACCTGTACTTTTTTGTCGGCAATCCACTGGGAAACAACAGCACGCATGTCATAAATATCGTCTCGAACGAGTGCTCGCTCAATAAAGTGATGACCTGCTGCTTCAAGCATAGTGATCAAAGCATCACCAGAGGTGTCTTCTGCTAAAGTTCGTGTATCTGACACGGTAAGGACACAGATATTTAAAGGACGAAAAGGGGTTGGAAGTTTGCTCATAATGGTTCCTTCGTTAGCCTCCTGTTGCGCTCATAAAACGCAAAATTTGTGGCGGATCTTCAAGGTTAAAGTGGTGTTGGTAAGGTTTTAAAGCAAGGGCGCTGATGATACCTTCCTCTAACACGCCCTGTGTAACGGATGGGGGGCGTAAAAAAGGTTTTAAATCTTTTGAGTGTTCGTTGCCAAGACATAGTAATAAGCGGCCTTCTGCGGTCAGACGAACACGGTTACAGTCACTGCAAAAGTTATGACTATGAGGCGAAATAACGCCGATTTTATTTTGGTAACCTGCTACATTGTAGTAACGTGTCGGACCGCCTGTGGTTAAGTTGGATTGCGTTAAGGCAAAGTGCTGGCTCAGCCTGTCGATAATATCATCACTGGACAGGTAAGCTTCAGCACGGTCATGGTCGTGAATCATACCCAAGGGCATTTCTTCGATGTAGCTGATGTCCATTCCCCGTTCAAGAGCAAACGCAGCAAGAGGTTGGATCTCATCATCATTGTGGTTTTTCAGAATAACGCTGTTCAATTTAAGTCTTTTGAATGCCAATGACGTCGCTTTGTCTATACCATTAATGACTTGTTGAAATTTATCACGTCGAGTGAGTTTGAAAAATCGTCCGGCATTGAGTGTGTCTAAGCTGATGTTGATACGAGAGACGCCAGCATCTAATAAACCTTGTGACATTTTTTCTAATTGCGAGCCATTGGTTGTAATAGTGAGCTCTTCAAGACCGTCGGTCTTAGCGATTTGTTCTAAAGCCCATAAAAGGTTTTTACGGACCAGTGGTTCGCCACCCGTAATGCGAATGCGTTTGGTGCCCATTTTGATAAAGGTTTTAGCGACTTGAACCACTTCTTCTAAGGAGAGGATATGGCTTTTAGGGATGAAGGTGACGTCTTCATCCATACAGTAAGTGCAGCGGAAGTCACAGCGATCTGTCACAGAAATACGTAAGTAGTCAATTCGACGACCATATGGATCGATTAACGATGATGTAGCCAACAGAATTACCTCTATTAAATCCGTGATTATTCTAACATTGATGCTGTTAGGTCATACAATGCACTTTATAATTGAATTATCATTGATGAGTGTATCAGATTTAACTGGGTTGTCAGTTCATTCGATAATTACCACTATAGAATGTCGTAAAATACCCTTAAAATTCTATGTAGGGTAGAAGAGGAAGTGATATGAATAATGTCGTTCATCATTTGATTGATTTATTAAAGTTGGAGCGCTTATCAGAACATCATTTTTTGGGGCGTAGCCAAGATATTGGATTTCCCAAAGTGTTCGGTGGTCAAGTGGTTGGTCAGGGGTTGAGTGCCGCGACTCAGACTGTTGAAAATCGCCGCCCTCATTCATTACATTGCTATTTTTTACGTCCTGGAGATTCCAGTCAGCCCATAGAGTATCATGTCGAAGTGGTTCGTGATGGACGAAGCTTTAGCTTGCGGCGTGTTATGGCCAATCAGTTTGGTAAATGCATTTTGGTCATGACGGTGTCGTTTCATATTGAAGAAAAGGGCTTAGATCATCAGGTGGCGATGCCTAATGTGCCAGGGCCTGAGTGTTTTCAATCCGAGTTGAGTTTATATCGTGCTCACGCCAATGAAATTCCTGAAAAGGTCAGAGGCTTGTTTACTGCTGATCGACCAATAGAGTATCGAGTAGTGGAAAATCAGAATCCGTTTCGGCCACGCCCTGATATGCCGCGTCGGCACATGTGGATCCGCAGCGTTGAAACACTCCCTGATGATCCATTAATACATCAGTCTATGTTGGCTTACACGACCGACTATGGCTTTATTCAAACCGCACTTTTACCACACGGGATTTCGATTAATAATCCTCATTTAAACGTTGCCAGTTTGGATCATGCTATTTGGTTTCACCGTGATTTTTGCTTAGATGATTGGCTCTTATATGTGGCAGACTCGCCATCTGCCAGCCATTCTAGAGGGTTTGCGCGAGGGCAGATTTTTAATCGCAGTGGTCAATTAGTAGCTTCGACCGCCCAAGAAGGGTTGATAAGGTATAACGGGGAATAATAGGGGGTAACGGTATCAAACTTTATATCGTGTAGCCCAAGTCAAAGATAGGCTGCACGATCTGAAAATAAGAGGGTTTTGTTTGGCAATTGTGCATAGGCTAAGGTTCACTCAAGCTTGGGTTTATGCAAATGTTTCTATCAAAATGAATGCAGTGGCTTTTTCGCAGCTTGGAGAGGGTGATAGGTCAAGATTAAGAGGGCAGTCTTCTAGATGTTAATGCTGGTGCAAGTTGTTGGGGATTCACTGTGACTAGGTGTGCCCGTTTTACCCATTTTGTTGTAGGTAATATATTGGGTTGCTATGTCTGCATCAGTGTTATTGTCTATGGCGCTCTACTGTTTGCCAATCATGTTGAAATACAAGCAACACAGAAGCATCACGTTGATCAGACGGTTGCCTTGTTGATTCAGGAAATTAAAGATTCTTCTGTGAATTCATTAGGGGCTGTTGATCTTTCACATTGGCAGCCAAATGATCGAGCAAGCTAACGCTAACATGCTTTCAAAATGAATTTTCAACTTATCATAACGCGTGGCTATCGCTCTAAAATGTTTGAGCCGAGCAAACGCATTTTCAACTAAATGCCGATATTTGTATAAACACCAATCTATATCGGCGTTTCCTTTTTTCGAATTTTGCTTTCTAGGAATGACTGGAGTCGAGCCGCATTGACGAACTTTCTCGCGAATCGCTTCACTGTCATAACCTTTGTCCGCAATGATGAAATCTCCTTGTGGCAAGACCTCAATAAGGTCATTGGCCACTTTACTATCATGAACTTCTCCGCCTGTGATTATGAACTCTATTGGTAAACCATAACTGTCTACAGCAAGGTGGATTTTGCTTGTATTACCGCCACGACTCAGCCCAATCGCTTGATTTTCCTCAGAGGATGCGCCCGAGCTGTGTTGATGCGCTTTTATATAGCTGCCATCAAGAAACTCCCATTCCGTATCCTTATTGGCCGATAAGGATTTGAATAGCCTGAGTAAAATTCCTTTTCTGGACCACAGTAAAAAACGACGGTAAACCGTATTCCATAAGCCAAAATAGTCTGGTAAATCTCGCCAAGGGCAGCCGACACGCAACCGATAAAGAATGCCTTCCATCGTGTATCGATGCTCTCGCTTGTTATAGACTCTATCTTCAAGCAGAATAGCTTTTAGCTTCGACCACATCTCATCAGTGAGCATTAATCGGGGCATGGTAATCTCGTTGTATTTGTTTTTGGCGAAGTAAATTATACGAGATTACCTTCTTCGCTCACAATTCAGACAAAGATCAACAGCCCCTAGACGTCGGAAATTTGTCTCTTGATAGCAGTGGACTTTTTTTTGAGGTGAGTCGCCAGTTAAACCACGAAGGTGTTAAAGGCGTTTTTCTTCAAACAGCAGATCATTCCACTCCCATCTTTGATCATATTAATAAGGAAACGTCCGCTTTAGATACATGGATCTATCCTTTTTCTGTGCGAGAGCAACCAGTGCGGCTCTGCGTGTATGTTTCTAACGATAAAGTGTGGAGAATGTTTGTTCATCGGTTGCTTTGGTATATGGGGTTACTTTTTATTCAGATTGCTGTTATCTGGCTCTTACTGCATTGTTTTGTCGTTAGAGGGTTAGGAAAGGCGGTCAGTGGAATACAGCAAGAACTTAGTCAGATGAATTTAGACGATCCAAAAAGGCTGTATGGAAATACCAAGTTTCTGCATTTTTTAGAGTATCAGTGGATACTTAATGGCATGAATAAAATTATCCATGGTTTGGCGGCTTCGCGTCGAGAGCTATCTGAGTTAAACAGTCAGTTAGAGGAAAAAGTGGCGCAAAAGACACAAAGTCTTGAAGAAAAAAATATGACTTTAGTGCAGCTAAATAAAAAACTCTATACCCTTGCCAATACTGATTCTTTAACACAGGTCTATAATCGAACGCGTTTTGACCTACTGTTCAGAGAACATGTGGCCATGGCGGAGCATAAAAAAACGCCCTTATCGCTTTTGTTAATTGATTTAGATAATTTTAAACGAATAAACGACCAGTTTGGCCACCAGGTGGGGGATCATGTTTTATATGTTACCGCCAAGCTGCTTGAAAGTGTTGTGATGGACGATGGCATTGTTGCCCGCTGGGGTGGGGAAGAGTTTGCTGTGTTGTTGCCTCATATTGCTATCCAACGGGCACAACATATTGCAGAAACCCTGCGACAGCGCTTGGAAATGGCGTCCTTTGATGATCCTGCTATCCAAGTCACCATGAGTGTCGGGGCCTCCCAGCTATTGCTTGGAGAGAACGGTATGAGTTTATTAAAACGTACGGATGCAGCCATGTATCAGGCCAAAAATATGGGGCGAAACCAAGTCATAGTAGACGCCGGGCCTGACGAAAAGGGCATTTCTTAACCAGGTTAGATGCATAAGGGTGAGAAGGCAAAGTCTTTGTCTTAGCGTTACTGGCTTAAATGCTGTTTTAAGGCCCAGTGAATGTGTTCATTGACCAATTCAGATCTGCTTAATAGCCCTTTCTTGAGAGCGTCTATCGTCTCTTTGTTAGTAGGGGCATTACCTAATGCCACCGCAATGTTTCGTCGCCAATTTTCATAGCCAGTTCGCCTGATCGGTGACCCTTCAGTATTTTTTAAAAACGTCTCTTCGTCCCAGGCAAATAACGTGATCAGATCTTCTGAATCCAGATCATGTCGGGGTTGAAAGTCGTCTTCTTCGGTGTGTTTGGCAAATTTTGTCCAAGGGCAGACTAGTTGGCAGTCGTCACAACCAAAAATTCGATTGCCCATTTTGCTTCTTAGTTCAACAGGAATGGGACCTTTATGCTCAATGGTCAAATAGGAAATACATTTGCCAGCATCCAGTACCCAAGGCTCAACAAATGCATCCGTTGGGCATTGAGTCAAACAGGCGGAACAACTGCCACAATGTCGAGTGTTGGTGGGCTGATCGACGGGTAAGGGGAGGTTGGTGAAAATTTCCCCCAGTAAAAACCAACTGCCCGCTTTGGGTGTGAGTAACAGGGTGTTTTTGCCAATCCAGCCCATGCCTGCTTGTTCAGCAATTTGCCTTTCTAGCACAGGGGCACTATCGACAAAAGCGCGATAGCCATGGTCGCCGATTGCTTCTTGAATCTTTTTTGCTAACTGTGTTAAACGTTTGCGGATGAGTTTGTGGTAGTCTCGCCCTAAGGCATAACGGGCTATATAGGCCTTTTCTTTTGTTTTAAGTCGCTCAACGGTTTCGACTGACTGCGGCAAATAATGCATACGTAGGGAAATTACCCGACGAGTCCCCACATGTAGCTGCTCTGGATGAAAGCGCATATCGCCATGGTTGGCTAAATAATCCATTCCTGCATGATAGCCGCTGTCTAACCATTTGTTAAAATCCTCTTTATATTGTTCAAGGTCGGGGGCGACAATACGAGCATCGGCAAAGCCCAGTTCAGTGGCCCAGCATTTTATCTGGTCTACTAAGTTGGTCAGATTGTCGGGATGAGAAAGTGCAGGTGGTAACAAGAGAATAACCAATCGGTATTTGTAAGGTAAGACAGCGATGGGGTTAGACGGCCATCTTGCCGTCTAACCAGAAGCAATCAATCACTAAACAATCAATAAAGCTGTGAATCGCCTTTTACCACATCCATCAGTAGCTTGATGAACATGCGGTCGGCTTCGGTGTGATTTTCTTGTATTTTTATGGTCGTTTGATTAGAGACTTCTTCGGCAATGCGTTGGTACGCATTCGGTTCGCGAATATTCTCTTTCGCAATACGAATTAACTCCCCAGCAAGCTCAGGATCCATTAACATTTTTCGGAAACAACGTAAGAATTCATCAATAATTCGTTGTTGGCTCAGTTCGTTAGCCATGTTCAAAACTCCTAGTCAAATTATGCCGCTATCACACCACGAAGTGTTTTTTAGGGCAAGTCTTATCCGCGCTCTTTTTCTTAGTATAGAGATATTCTAGTTGACAGTCTCTGGTTGTGTTGCGAAAATCAGGGTTCAATTTATTCGACAACACCCTGTCGATGACTTCTTTCTATGGGCCAATCAGCCCATCTCAATCAGATAGACCTCTGATTAGCACAAATAGAATAGGGTTAAGTATACCGTATTTTATTCCCCTCGCGAAAAGACGCGGACAGTGTAAAAACTGCGATTTATTGCGTTTGAGTGTTACTTTTGTTCTGGTTGCCTCATTAGTTTAGCAAACTTCGTTTTATCAACTTTAATCTGTTTGTCGTATGCGGTTACAATAGCTGCACTAACATGATGATTAGAATTAGCAGACAGATGAATACTATAGAGGGTAACAAAGTGGAGTTATTATCTGGTGGCGAAATGATCGCCCGCTTCCTTAAAGATGAGGGAGTTGAGTATATCTATGGTTATCCGGGCGGTGCCGCTCTTCATATTTACGATGCCTTGCATCGTCAATCCGATGTAAAGCACGTTCTGGTAAGACATGAACAGGCCGCAACGCACATGGCCGATGGTTATGCGCGTGCAACAGGTAAGCCTGGCACGGTGCTTGTGACTTCCGGGCCTGGCGCGACCAATACAGTGACAGGGATTGCAACGGCTTATATGGACTCCATTCCTATGGTGGTCATTTGTGGTCAGGTAATGAGTTACTTGATCGGTGAAGATGCCTTCCAGGAAACCGATATGATAGGGGTGTCTCGTCCTATTGTGAAACACAGTTTCACCGTGAAGCATCCTGCTGAAATTCCAATGATTATGAAAAAGGCATATCACATTGCCAGCACAGGTCGTCCAGGCCCAGTGGTCATCGACGTGCCAAAAGACATGACCATGCCAGGGGACAAATACGAGTACAAATATCCTGAATCTGTTTCTATTCGTTCCTATACGCCGCCCACAAAAGGTCACAGTGGCCAAATTAAAAAAGCGGTAGATCTGTTGTTGGCAGCAAAACGCCCCATTATCTATGCAGGTGGTGGGGTGATCATGGGGGGGGCGTCCGACTTACTGACGACTCTTGCCAAAACCATGAATTTCCCTGTGACCAACACTTTAATGGGCTTGGGGTGTTATCCAGCAACAGATCGTCAGTTTGTAGGGATGTTAGGTATGCACGGTGCCTATGAGGCTAATATGACCATGCATCACAGCGATGTCATTTTAGCTGTGGGTGCTCGTTTTGATGACCGTGTCACCAATGATCCTGATAAGTTTTGCCCTAGTGCCAAAATCATTCATATTGATATTGATCCTGCGGCGATCTCAAAAACTATTCGTGCAGATGTGCCTATTGTTGGCCCTGTACAGCAGGTACTTGAAGAAATGTTGTCCTTAATAGAGGGGCAAACTTCGAATACAGAGGCGTTGGTTAATTGGTGGAAACAAATTACTGAATGGCGTTCTGTTCATGGTGGTCGCTATGATACCAGCAGTGAAAAAATCAAACCTCAGGCAGCCATTGAAGCATGCTGGCGCGCAACAAAAGGCGATGCTTATGTTGCCTCAGATGTTGGTCAGCATCAGATGTTTACCGCTCAGTACTATAAATTTGATAAACCAAATCGCTGGGTGAATTCAGGTGGTCTGGGTACGATGGGCTTTGGTTTGCCTGCGGCGATGGGCATCAAAATGAGTTTTCCGCAAGAAACCGTTGTATGTGTCACTGGTGAAGGCAGTATTCAAATGAATATTCAAGAGCTTTCTACCTGCTTGCAGTACGGTTTGCCAGTGAAAATTCTGTGTCTAAACAATGGTTACCTTGGCATGGTTCGTCAATGGCAAGATATGAACTATGAAGGGCGCTATTCTAATTCTTACTTGGATTCGTTACCGGATTTTAAAGTATTAATGGACGCTTATCGTCATAAATACGTCGAAATTCGTAGTAAAGATGAGCTTGATAGTAAGATGGAAGAAGCTTTTGCTATGACCGATCAGTTGGTTTTCATCAATTGCTATGTGGACCCAGAAGAACACGTTTATCCAATGCAAGTGCCTCGTGGCTCTATGCGTGATATGTTCTTGAGCAAGACGGAGCGAACCTAACATGCGACATATTATTTCTGTATTGATGGAAAATGAGCCCGGTGCTTTGTCGCGCGTGGTTGGTTTGTTTTCTCAGCGTAACTTTAACATTGAGTCTTTGAACGTCGCCGCGACGGAAGATGGCACTTTATCTCGTTTGACACTGACAACGTTTGGTTCAGATCAAGTGGTTGAGCAAATTACCAAGCAGCTAAATAAGTTGATCGATGTGGTTAAGCTGGTGGATCTAACGGAAGGTCAGCACATCGAGCGAGAGTTGATGTTAGTAAAAGTTCGTGCCACTGGCGCGCAACGGGCGGAAGTGAAACGTACCGTAGATATTTTCCGCGGTAATATTGTTGACATGACGCCCTCTATTTATACGATTCAAGTCGTTGGCGAATCCGACAAGCTAGATGGTTTCTTACAAGCATTGGGTGGTGCGCATTTACTGGAAGTGGTGCGTACTGGTGTATCCGGTGTTGCTCGTGGTGAAAAGACATTGTCTCTATAGCTGCGATGCATAAAATTACTGTCATAAAAACCGCGCTTGTTCGCGGTTTTTTTTATATGTCATGTCGGAATTGGCTGGTGGAAATTTATTGATAGTAAAGGGATACGGTGGATGGAGATCGATAGAACGAGTTGGAAGTTACTCAAAGCATTGGAAGAAAATGCTCGCCTAACCTATGCCGAGTTAGGAAAACTGGTTCACCTCTCTGCGCCAGCAGTTGCAGAGCGAGTGCGCAAACTGGAAGAATCGGGCGTTATTACGGGCTATGGTGCAAAAATCAACTTGGAAAAAGTTGGTATTCCCATTACAGCATTAGTTGAATGTCAGGTTTACCGAACCAAAGAGCGTGAATTTAAAGCGCTGGTTTTAAGTCTGGATGAGGTGATCTCATGCCACAATGTCACAGGGCCTTATGCCTTTATTTTAAAGGTGGCCGTGCGCTCTATGTCCTTATTGGATGAACTGCTAGAGCGCTTAATTGATTTAAGTGATACCAATACGATGATGATTTTATCGACGCCCGTTGATCGAAAAATGCCACTTGGTATTGATCAAGTGACAGAGTGAGATTGGGGGGGCCTAAGAAACCGGGACAACGGCAGCTTTAGTTTGGCGTGGCCACTGGCTGATGATCATGCCCAATAAAATGAATCCGCAGCCGATTAAGGCGCGTGTTGATAACACTTCGTTCATCAAAAGCCATCCGCCGATGAGGGCAAATACTGCTTCGGACGATAAGATTAAGGCGCTGATACTGGCCGATACATTACGTTGACCAAGGGTTTGTAAGGTGAAGGCAATGCCGGATGAAGCAACACCGGTGTATACCAATGGCCACCATGCCATTTCAAAGTCAGCTAGAGTCGGCGATTCTGTGAAAAAAGCGGTCACAGTGCCCAAGATGGTTGCTATGAGAAACTGAATGATGGACAACGGAACGGCCGAAACATAGCGAGAAAAATAGCCGATAATGATGACATGCCCTGTCCAAAACAGAGTACCAATCAGTTCAATCGCATCGCCTTTATTGATATTGAGGTGCGGGCCAATCGTTAAGCAATATAAGCCAATGAGTGCTAAAATAATGCCCAACCAAGTATGAGGCTCTACCTTATGCTTAAGTAATATGCCTACGATAGGCACAAAGACAATATACATACTGGTGATAAAACCCGCGTTACCTGCCGTTGTATATTGCAAGCCAACTTGCTGAAACGTAAAGCCAAAGAACAGACAGGTTCCTCCTAAAATACCACCTAACCACAAATGCTTCTTATCCTGTTGCTGCTTTGATTTAAAAATAAACAGTAGTGGCAGTAAAGATAAGGTGGCTAATAGAAAACGTGCGGCGTTAAAACTATATGGCCCTAAGCTGTCCATCCCCACTGTTTGAGCAACGAAAGCAAAGCCCCAAATTGCTGCGGTTGTCCATAAAAATAGCTGTGAAATGAGCATAATGGTGAATCATCCTTCATAGTGTTAAGTCGCTCTTGAGCGGATAGGAGAGCCTATTTTATAGGCTTGAAGGACTCACCAGAAGTTAAAATAAAAAGTTTTGCCGAGCGTTTTCCTTTGATTCTAAAGTAAATCCATTGTCTTCCTTTGGTTTGTTTCCATCGTCTCATTAGCTGTTATTGTCGCGATATTCAATAACCTTAATAACTGCACTTTTTTCTGTAGTAAAAGGCTCCCGTGTGGGCTGACACAGGCGGAATTACAGGGTAAAGTTGCGCCCGAATTCAGAGGTCTGATGGTGTTTTTAATGTGTTGTTTTAACGGCTATTAGACTTCAAGTGAAAAATCATTCTAACCGCAGTCTTCTTACTGCGGTTTGTCTTTTTATAGGGTATAAATTTCTATGACGTTTAGTATGTGGTTGGCTATGGCACCATTGTTGATGTTGCTTTCTTTAGGGCCAGGGCCAAATAATTTTACCGCTATGCACAATGGTATCCAGGTGGGTGCCACGAAAGCGGTAATTGCTGTGGTAGGGCGCAATGTTGCCTTCAGTATTTTGATGCTGATTTCGGCGCTTGGTCTGGGTGCCATCATTGTCTCTTCTGCATTTTGGTTTAGCGTTGTGAAATGGGTTGGGGTGCTGTACCTATTTTACGTGGGTGTAAAAACGTGGCGCAGTGCGTCAGTAGTGCTTGAAGAACATGAAATGGAAAATGGTACGAGGGCGAAACGAGGTCATAGGGCAAGAATACGCCAAGAGTTTTTAGTGGCGATTAGTAACCCTAAAGCGGTGTTGTTGTTTACCGCTATTTTCCCTCAAATGCTGGATTTAACTCGGCCTGTTCCCATGCAGTTTTTTTGGATGGGACTGACTTTTTGTATGACAGAATTTATTGCGGCTTATGTCTATGCTATGAGTGGCAAACAAATTCGACGTTTGATCCGTAGTCCTAAGGGAATGAAAAACCTCAACCGTGGTATGGGGGGGATATTTGTTGCGGCGAGCGCATTTCTAGCCATGGCAACACGTGCTTAATTCCCTTTTTATAGGCAGTTAAATTATCGGAGCATTGGCTCCGATTTTTTTGTCCAAAATACGGGGTTGTTGGATAAAGCTTGTCGTAATGTCTTCACGGAGTAATAGCAAATTGCACTCCTATAACGATTTCGTTATTGTTTGATCATTGATCATTGATCAATTTTCTAGGGTCTAGAAGGGAAGAAATGATGAGCTGGCATCTTTGGTTGGTTACTGCACCTTTTTTATTATTGTTGGCTTTGTCTCCAGGGCCAAATAATTTTACTGCCATGTATAACGGAATGCAGGTAGGGCCGAGAAAAGCAGTAGCTGCCGCATCTGGACGTAATCTTGCCTTTATGATTTTGATGACAGTGTCCGCCTTGGGGTTAGGCGCTGTCATTGTGTCATCCATGTTCTGGTTTAACATGGTTAAGTGGGCTGGTGTTGCTTATCTACTCTATATTGGCATTAAAACATGGCGTAGTGCTGCGATGACGCTGGATGAACACGAGTCAGAAAACAGTGTCGTTTCTCGTGGGCACTTTCCCAGAATTCGACAAGAATTTATGATTGCGATCAGTAACCCCAAAGCCATTTTGATTTTTACTGCGATTTTTCCACAACTTCTTGATTTGAACAGTCCAGTTGCCCCTCAGTTTTTTGTAATTGGCATGACATTTATTCTGTGTGAGTTTATTGCTGCCTATATTTATGCGGTGAGTGGTAAACAGATTCGGCGTTTGATAAAAAGCCAAAAAGGCATGCTTAGGCTGAATAAGGGAATGGGAAGCTTATTCGTACTTGCGAGTATGTTACTGGCCTCTTCGAGTCGAAGTTAATGTTTCTTTAAATGGAAAGAAAATAAATCAGTCGAATGCTGATTTAAAATCCCCTAGATTTTTCAACCTAAAAAAGGCGACATTGAGCCGCCTTTTATTTGTGCATAGATGGCAACAGATCTTAGCTGTGTTCTTTTAAGAACTCTTCGCTCAGGTACAACTCTTCGTTGCTATTTACTTTTACATCACGGTCTAGAATCATCTTCGCAATGTCTTGCGCTTCTTCTAAAGAGTGCATTTCATAAGTGCCACATTGGTATTCGTTAAGCTCTGGAATGTCTCCTTTGCTTTTTACTTTCAATACGTCTCCCATGGCGGCTTTCCAAGACGCTGCGACTTCTTCTTCAGAGGGAGTACCAATAAGGCTCATATAGAAGCCAGTTCGGCAACCCATTGGTGAAATATCGATGATTTCAACACTATCGCTATTTAGGTGTTCGCGCATGAAGCCAGCAAACAAATGTTCTAGTGTGTGAATGCCCTTTTCAGAAAGGATTTCTTCGTTTGGTACACAAAAACGTAAGTCGAAGACGGTGATATCATCGCCTTTTGGTGTCGACATGGATTTTGCAACTCGAACGGCTGGGGCATGCATACGTGTATGGTCTACGCGAAAACTGTCTAATAGTGGCATATTACTCTCCTGCTAATAGGGTCATGTCCTTAGACATGTCTGGTAAATGTTCTACTTAATAGGGATTATTGTACATGAATTTTTGGGGCATGAATGCGTCTTTTTCTGTCTTTGTAGTGCTCAAACAGTATGGCGAGTAAGAAGGCACTGAGCGCAAAGAGCAGGTTCGTCCCCATGAAGGAAGCGATCAACAGACAGGAAACGCAAGCCAAGACGGCAAAGAGTCGGTATTTGCCTTTTAATAGATGTAATCCCGTGATCGAGGTCAGGCCATAAATCAAAATAAACGCACCATTGGTCATCTCTATTAACATACTCATAGCGCCATCGGTATAATGAAAGGTAAGCAAGGAAAGTAAGCTTACCAAGCTAACAAGGATGACCGCCCGAGTGGGGGAGCCTTTTTTCGATAAGGGGGCAAAGGTTGAGGGAAGGGCTCCTTTTGCTGCCAGAGTCTGAACCATTCGAGCAAATCCGATCAGATACATACCGACATTTGTAAAGGCGATGATAAAGGCTGCGCCAGCAAAGAAGCGCTTACTGTTTTCACCAAATAGATGGCCAACTAATAAGGCGAGCGATTGACTGTTAGTAAGGTCATCGCCATAGGTGTGATGATAGCTGACTAATAATACGACGATGAGATATAGAAGCACTACAATGGCCATACCACCAAATAGAGCGATCGGAAAATCCCGCGCAGGGTTTTTAAATTCTGCTCCTAAGTGAGCCATGACTTCTAAACCAAGAAAACACCAGAATATGCTACCAATGGATAATAGCGTTGTTTTCCAACTTACCCAATCATGGGGTGTTTCTATAGAGGCCGTGGCTGCGCTTAAGTTGCCTTTCCAAGCGAGGCTAATAACGCAGAGAATTAACATGACGACAATGTAGACTTGTGCTTTAGAAGAGTTCTCAGCTCCTGCCAAGGCATACAGTGTCATAATAAGTAAGGTCACAATGCTTAGAGCAAAAATGTAGTGTTCGTCTAAGTTGAGTGCTACGGCAAGATACGCCGCTGCAATTTTGATTGCTACGGTTGGACCAACTAATAAAATGCTGAGAAATAGCCAACCTACAGCTCGCTCTGCTGTTTCTCCAAACTGTTTACCAATATAATGCGATGCGCCTCCGGCGGAGGGGAATCGGCTACCGAGAAACGCAAAGACAAACGCAATGGGAAGAGAAATAAATGCGGTTATTAGCCAGGCATAGAAGGAAAAAGCCCCTGACTGAGTAACTGATAAAGCAGGTAATAGCATGAGTCCAGTTCCGACAAACGTCGTGACAGTCATTGCCATGCCTTGAATCGGCCCTAAGGTTTTCTGGTATTTCATGGGATTATCCTGATAATCAAGGTGAACATGAATGAATAAGAGCATCATAGGGGAATGAGTGTGATAGTGGACCTTGCAAACAGAGGGGATATCCCGTCATTTTCACGGAATGGCGCTCATATTGCGGGTTACGGAAAGATTACCGATATGAGTGTTGAACATATAAAGAGTTGTAATATATGCAATTAGATAAATACGATCAAAAGTTAATTGCTCTGTTAGTTGATGATGCAAGACGTTCTGTTACTGAACTAAGTAAACAAATCAATTTGTCTCGTTCGGCGGTTGCGGATCGAATTAGACGTTTAGAGGAAAATTGCATGATTACGGGGTATCATGCGCATATTAAAGCAGACTCTAGCCAAACTGTTACTGCTTATTTGGCACTGACCTTTCGTCCTCTATCATGCCAGCTTGTTCAGCCGTATATTGATAGGGTGCCTGAAATAAAGCTAGCACATTCTATTAGTGGGGATATAGATCTTATTCTATTAGTAGAAGCAGCAACTATGAGCCGTCTTCATGATATTCGTAGTGATATTGATTCTTGGCCGAATATCCATAAAGTAGTGACGCATATGTGTCTAGCAAGACGATTAGATCGTTATTAGATCTGTATCATTATAAAGTGTGCTAGTCTGTCATTTATAATATCTTCCTGAGTGAGGTGAGGCTCTGACTCCGTTAAATCTAAAGGATAAATGGTTCAAAAATATTAAGGGTAACGAAGATTTACTTTTGTTGTCTTGGCTAGGGGCTGTGTGTGGCATCTTAAGTGGCTTACTGATGGTGCTGCTTTATTGGCTTGTTCAATGGCCTGCGGAACATTTTATGTTTGGTGGCGGAGATGGTTTTGCGGCATTGCCTGATTGGCAGCGAGCTTTATTACCCATTATCTCCTGCTTTTTATTGGTCGTATTTTTCATTTGGCTGCCTGCTAAATATCACAAGCTAGGCATTCCGTATGTCATTGAGCGTTTGAATTATCATCAGGGAGTATTACCCGTGGTGAATGGCGTTGTGCAATTTTTCTCAGTTGCCATTGCTTTAGCGGGTGGATTATCCATCGGTAAAGAAGGCCCGGCTGTTCATATAGGAGCAACCTTTGGTAGTTTGCTAGCCCAACGTAATCGATTACCCCAATTTGGTGTTGAAACCTTATTGGCTTGTGGTGTTTCTGGTGCAATAGCGGCGTCCTTTCAAACCCCTTTAGGGGGTGTTTTATTTGCCTTTGAAGTTATTTTTTTAGAATACCGCGTGCAATATGTGCTGCCTGTTTTACTTTCCTCCGTGGCGGGGATGTTGGTCAGTCAATACTTTTTAGGGGCACTAAGTGTTTTTCGAGTCAATAACTTTTCTGCCACCTTACTAAATCTAGATCTCTTACTGGCATGTTTAACGTTGGTACTCTCCATCGTTGTTTTAGCATTGCTTTTTAATCGAGTGCAAAAAATACTATGGCCTTTAAGTCGGTTACCTATCTGGACACGATTTTCTCTAGTGGCGATGGTTACATCTTTGGCTGCTTATTACTTACCTGATATTTTGGGTGGAGGGTATGATCCTCTGGTTAAGGTCTTGTCAGGTGAAACCTTGATGTATTCCTTGTTGGTTTTTTTAGTAGCGAAAACACTGCTCACGTCTTTTACCATTGGATTAGGCATTCCTGGTGGCATGATTGGACCGACGTTAATTATTGGGGGCGTAGCGGGGGTTCAAGTGGCCTTCGTCTTTGGTGAGGGGATGGGTATTCATCATGAGTTAGCTTTGTTTGCTTTGTTGGGTATGGCTGGCATGATGGCGGCTTGTTTCCAAGCCCCTTTAACAGCACTGATTACCGTGGTGGAAATGACCCACTCTTCTGAGGCGATTGTGCCTGCTTTATTCGTGATTGTATTAGCCTGCTTGATCATGAGATTGATCTTTCAAGAAGAGTCGGTATTTGTGTCGCGGCTGCATTTTGCAGGCTTGTCCCACACATTAAATCCGTTTAAGCACCATCTTATGTTACACAGTGTTCAGCCTGTGTCAGAGGAGGTGGTTGTATTACCTGCTTATGCTTCCCCAGAAGAAGTAAAAGATTTAGGGGCAAGTACCCTAGACTTCGCGGCTTTTAGAGTGGATGATAATTGGCGTATCGCCAGACGCGCTCATATGTTAGAAGCTCTTGAAGCCTTGAATCAGGGGCCCCAGCCTTGGCTTGTTGCAGATGGTGATCATATACTGATGAACCTTCTTGAAGCGGTTGAGTCTACCTCTATCGATGAAATTGAGGATCCCGACTCGTTGGCCTCTGTTGCGGATTGGTTTCATCAAACACAGGCGTCTGATGTCTTGGTGGTATTTTCTAAATCTCACCAAGTCAGTGTCATTTCTCGTCGGACGATGGATCAGTTTTTATTTAAGGATCGTTAGGATGTTGTGGGTTAAAGCGTTTCATATTATTTCTTTAGTGTGCTGGTTTGCAGCACTGTTTTATTTACCTCGTTTATTTGTCTATCACGCAAACAGTACAGACGCTGAAAGTATTGCTCGCTTCAAAATAATGGAGCGTAAGTTATACCGAGGCATTATGACGCCATCAGCGATTGCGACCATTGTGTTTGGTGTATGGCTGGTATCATACAATCCCTCTTACTATATGCATGCTGGTTGGTTTCATGCCAAGCTTGCGTTAGTGTTGATATTGTTAGGTTATCATCATGCTTGTGGTCGGTTACTGAAAAAGTTTGCAGAAGATCGTAATACTCGAAGTCATGTCTTTTATCGTTGGTTTAACGAGCTGCCTGTTATTTTGTTAATTGCTATTGTTATATTAGTGGTTGTTAAACCGTTTTAAGTTAAGTTGGTGCGTGACTTTGCATTAACCTATTACTGTATTTAAATTGATAAATTAGAGGAATTATGAGTCGATCAGAAGATTTATACGCACGCGCCCAACACCGTATTCCTGGTGGCGTCAATTCACCAGTACGAGCTTTTAACGGTGTTGGTGGAACCCCTTTGTTTTTTCAAAAAGGGCAGGGCGCTTATCTTTATGATGAAGATAAAAAACGCTATATCGACTATGTTGGTTCTTGGGGACCAATGATTTTGGGGCATTCACATCCAGATGTTTTGTCGGCTGTTCGCGAACAAATTGAAGACGGTTTGAGTTTCGGTGCCCCAACCGAAGTAGAAATCGCTATGGCAGAAAAAGTCTGTGAGCTTGTACCCTCTATGGATATGGTTCGTATGGTGAACTCGGGGACAGAAGCCACCATGAGTGCAATCCGCTTGGCGCGTGGCTACACCGGGCGAGATAAAATTGTGAAGTTTGAGGGATGCTATCATGGTCACTCTGACTCGTTGTTAGTGAAAGCTGGGTCTGGTGCGTTGACGCTTGGCGTGCCGAATTCACCAGGAGTACCAGCAGATCTTGCTCAGCATACTGTTACCCTGCAATACAATGATAGCCAAGAAGTTAAAGAATGTTTTGCTGATATTGGCGAGCAAATTGCTTGTATTATTGTTGAGCCAGTGGCTGGCAATATGAACTGTGTTCCTCCTGTTGAGGGGTTCTTAGAAACATTACGTCAAGTTTGTGATGAGTCTGGCGCCGTATTGATTTTTGATGAGGTGATGACAGGTTTTAGAGTGGCCTTGGGCGGCGCCCAGGAGCGCTTTGGTGTTGTCCCTGATTTAACAACCTTAGGTAAAGTTATTGGCGCTGGCATGCCGGTTGGTGCGTTTGGTGGTAAACGTACCATTATGGAACATATTTCGCCTTTAGGGCCTGTGTATCAGGCGGGTACCTTATCAGGTAACCCTGTTGCTATGGTGGCAGGGTTGACGGTATTGAACAAAATTAGCGAGCCGGGTTTCCATGCACAGTTAGAGGAAAAAGCACATAGATTAGTGACCGGCTTAAAGCGGGTGGCTGATGAGCAAGGTGTACCGTTTTGTGTGGTGAACGAAGGTGGCATGTTCGGCTTTTTCTTTACCAAGGCTGATAAAGTGACGAGTTTTGCAGAAGTTCAACAGTGTGATATTGAGCGTTTTAAAAAGTTCTTTCATTTTATGCTGGAAGAAGGGGTGTACTTTGCTCCCGCTGCCTTTGAGGCTGGTTTTATCTCGCAGGCCCACACAAATGAAGATATTGATTATACAATCGAAGCGGCTAAACGTTCTTTTGCTAAGTTAATTTAATGAAGAAATCCCTCGAAAAGGTATTTGAAATGTCGGTAGACGAAACAGAAAAGCGTTCATTACATGATTCATCAGACGAACTGGATAGTGAAGACAGTGTTGAGTTGAAGCAGCCTCATAAAGGGGTGTATTTGTTACCTAATCTGTTTACAACAGCGGCACTTTTTTCAGGTTTCTATTCCATTATCGCGGCAATGAATGGGAATTTTACCCATGCGGCTGTCGCCATCTTTATTTCAATGGTATTTGACGGTTTAGATGGCAGAGTGGCCCGCATGACAAGAACTCAGAGTGCCTTCGGTGCTCAGTATGATTCTCTTGCTGACATGGTGTCTTTTGGATTGGCGCCCGCGTTGGTCGCCTTTACTTGGGCGTTAGCGCCTTTGGGAAAAGTCGGTTGGATCGCTGCCTTTATATATGCCGTTGGGGCAGCGCTGCGTTTGGCACGATTCAATACGATGATTGGTTTGGAAGACAAACGCTATTTTACTGGGTTGCCTAGTCCTGCAGCTGCTGCCATTGTTGCGGGTGTGATCTGGGCGGCAAACGATTCGGGAATAACGGGTGCGAGCCTAGCCGAAGTAATGGCATTGCTTGTGCCTATCGTCGGTTTGCTTATGGTGAGTAGCGTCAAATATCGTAGTTTTAAAGACCTTGATTTGAAGGGGCGAGTGCCTTTTGTCGTGCTGCTTATTGCAGTATTGGCTTTCGTTATCGCCGCTCTGGAACCTGCCATTGTCTTAATGGGCTTGTTCTGTCTTTATGGACTATGGGGGCTGATGGGCAGAGTCTCGGCAAAATTTCGTTAACTTGATACTTAAAAATCAAGGTCAAGGCTCTCTTGCGGCAATGTGAGAGGGCCTTTTTTTGATGTAGAGGAACTATCCTAACAATAAGCAGTCTATTTGTTGACTGAATAAAGGGTATCGAGATGATTATTAAAAATAAAAAAGCGTCAGATTGTTTAGAATCTGAAGTGACAGATCTGCAAGTCTATCTCAATCGTCGTCAATTTATGCGGGCGTCAGGCGGTATTGCACTTGGGCTGGGGGCAAGCAATGTTTTTGCAGCACTGCAAAGTGGCAATCCGCTTAAGCCTCCGGCTGTGTTGGCAGATGCTTTTGGGAAAATTACTGAAACCTCCTTTGGTAAAAATGAGAAGGTTGCACCCTATGATGTAGCAACGACTTACAATAACTTTTACGAATTTGGCTATGGTAAAAGTGACCCATCAGAATACTCCTCACATTTTACAACACGTCCCTGGACCATGACAGTGGAAGGAGAAGCGGAAAACACGGGGGTATTCAACCTTGACGATATTATTAAAGAATCCGCGTTAGAAGAGCGTATCTATCGACATCGATGTGTTGAAGCTTGGTCGATGGTTATTCCATGGGTTGGTGTCTCTCTAGCGGATGTTTTAAAGCGATTTAAACCCACTTCAAAGGCAAAGTATGTTGCCTTTGAAACCATTTATGATCCTAAAGAAATGCCGGGTCAACAAGGTGGTGTGTCATTGGATTGGCCGTACCGTGAAGGACTA
>NZ_CM149678.1:1487500-4662500 GCF_056173515.1 Marinomonas sp. 63XJN7_9_ISO-PGPR-S23-217
AAGACCAAGGTTTCCTGTCCCATGTTAATCAGGGCAGGGTGAGTCGGCCCCTAAGGCGAGGCAGAAATGCGTAGTCGATGGGAAACAGGTTAATATTCCTGTACTTATGTATATTGCGATGGAGAGACGGAGAAGGCTAGGCCAGCACAGCGATGGTTGTCTGTGTTTAAGGTAGTAGGCAAGTGACTTAGGCAAATCCGGGTCACTCTTTAAGAGAGAATGCCGAGAATTGATGACGAGCCCTCTTTTGGGTGAAGTGGTTGATGCCATGCTTCCAGGAAAAACTTCTAAGCTTCAGATATACATGAACCGTACCCCAAACCGACACAGGTGGTCAGGTAGAGAATACCAAGGCGCTTGAGAGAACTCGGGTGAAGGAACTAGGCAAAATGGTACCGTAACTTCGGGAGAAGGTACGCCGGCCGGTGTGAAGGACTTGCTCCGTAAGCACTAGTCGGTCGAAGATACCAGGCCGCTGCAACTGTTTATTAAAAACACAGCACTCTGCAAACACGAAAGTGGACGTATAGGGTGTGACGCCTGCCCGGTGCTTGAAGGTTAATTGATGGGGTTAGCGTAAGCGAAGCTCTTGATCGAAGCCCAAGTAAACGGCGGCCGTAACTATAACGGTCCTAAGGTAGCGAAATTCCTTGTCGGGTAAGTTCCGACCTGCACGAATGGCGTAATGATGGCGGCACTGTCTCCACCCGAGACTCAGTGAAATTGAAATCGCAGTGAAGATGCTGTGTATCCGCGGCTAGACGGAAAGACCCCGTGAACCTTTACTATAGCTTCACAGTGAACTTTGAACCTACTTGTGTAGGATAGGTGGGAGGCTTTGAAGATAGGACGCCAGTTCTATTGGAGCCAATCTTGAAATACCACCCTGGTATGTTTGAGGTTCTAACTCAGGTCCGTAATCCGGATCGAGGACACTGTGTGGTGGGTAGTTTGACTGGGGCGGTCTCCTCCCAAAGAGTAACGGAGGAGCACGAAGGTGTGCTCAGCATGGTCGGAAATCATGCATAGAGTGTAAAGGCAAAAGCACGCTTAACTGCGAGACAGACACGTCGAGCAGGTACGAAAGTAGGTCTTAGTGATCCGGTGGTTCTGTATGGAAGGGCCATCGCTCAACGGATAAAAGGTACTCCGGGGATAACAGGCTGATACCGCCCAAGAGTTCACATCGACGGCGGTGTTTGGCACCTCGATGTCGGCTCATCACATCCTGGGGCTGAAGCCGGTCCCAAGGGTATGGCTGTTCGCCATTTAAAGTGGTACGCGAGCTGGGTTTAGAACGTCGTGAGACAGTTCGGTCCCTATCTGCCGTGGACGTTTGAGATTTGAGAGGAGCTGCTCCTAGTACGAGAGGACCGGAGTGGACGAACCTCTGGTGTTCCGGTTGTCACGCCAGTGGCATTGCCGGGTAGCTATGTTCGGACGGGATAACCGCTGAAAGCATCTAAGCGGGAAGCCTCCCTTAAGATAAGATCTCACTGGGACATAAGTCCCCTAAAGAGCCGTTCGAGACGAGGACGTTGATAGGTTGGGTGTGTAAGTGCTGTGAGGCATTGAGCTAACCAATACTAATTGCTCGTGAGGCTTGACCATATAACACCAAAGTGGTTTTACTGGAGATGGTTCCTGACCATTCCAGCACTTCCTCCTTCCATGGAGGTCGTAAGACACACAAAAGACACAGAATACGATCCGGTTTAATGCTTGATTGTCGCTATTTCAAAATGAATTGTTAAAAGAGACAAGTAAACGAATTTGCGCATTGCGCACAACAGTTTGCTTGACGGTCACAGAGGCGTTGAACCACCTGATCCCATCCCGAACTCAGAAGTGAAAAGCGCCATCGCCGATGGTAGTGTGGGAGATCCCATGTGAGAGTAGGTCGTCGTCAAGCTTTCATTTAAGAAGGCCCTGATAGCTATGCTGTCAGGGCTTTTTTTCGTCTCAAGAAACGTTTTAAACCATCAGCTGGGTTGAACCACCTGATCCCATCTCGGAACTCAGAAGTGGCACTTTATTCGCCGCAGGCGCTTGCCATCGCCGAGGTAGTGTGGGCTTGGTTGAATTAGAAAGTCATGTGAGAGTAGGTCGTTATCAAGATTTAATTTGAGAAAGCTCTGATCAGAAATGGTCGGGGCTTTTTTTCGTCTCAAGAAAATCTAAAAAAGTAAAAGGGGGGAGTCAACCTCCCTAAAAATTAGACACACCTTGCTATCGTATTCGCTTGCGCCTGTTTCGCAGGCTCAACGCGTCTGCGCGAATCCAATAGCAAGGTGATGATTGATCTGAATAGATCTTTTCAAAGGTAGAGCGTTAGGTCAAGGGGCCAATCTCGGAACTCAGAAGTGACTCTTTTTCGCCGCAGGCGCTTGCCATCGCCGATGGTTGTGTGGGCTTGGCTGAATTAGAAAAGTCATGTGATTGGCGATGTCTCGAAGGAACTAGCTAAAGACGTCGGAGGCGCTGTGAAGCAGACCTTGCCATTATATTCTCGCATGCGCCTGTTTCTCGTAGGTTTAACGCGTCCGTGGTAGCACAGGATGGCTTTAGAAGTCATTTTTTTAAGAAGTGTTTCTAGTGCGCTATGAGGGTGTCGCTGCACCTAGTCTAAGTAAGCTTTCATCTGCTATGTGCTCTGGTTTAATTTCTATTTGGTCTGCATAAGCCATTAGTAGAGCTTCTCGTTCAATCCAGCGATCAAATTGTTCGGTCGTTAGTGATAAGGAGACTATTTTATCGCTTACTTTTTCAAATTGGATTTGCCCTTCTTCTGTTACACATCCCCATTGGCTAACGACTTTTTCAAATGCCAGCCGAACCCAAGGCTTATACTCTATACCTATATCCTCTGCATGCTCTAATGCTAAAGCTCTCAGTTTACTCTGGAAGATATTGTATCTTGTATGTTCTGGTGACAGCTGGGAAGGCAAGTCTACTTGTACTTTAGTGAGGCGGGAACGAGAGACATCATTAATGAGGGTTTGCCATGCATCATTTTCTTGTAGGACATAGTTAATTGTTTTTGTAGGAAAGTTATTTAAGTCAATATCGGCAATTTGCTTAATGAGTAATATGGCATCCTTTTCTTTGAGTGACTGACTTTCTGTTTTTAAAAAGGAGGACAATTGTTCCATTTTATCTTGTGTTAGAAGCTCTTTAGCATAGGAGCATAAAGCGTCATGTGAGCGTTCTGGATACCAAAGTGATTTCAGTTTAGATGCTATAGTTTCTGCTTGGGAAGGGGGGAGTATCTCTCTTTCGCATGCGCGAGCAAGGTCATATCGCAGATCAGCCATAGCTCTGGAAACAGATGGATAACCTAACTCCATTGGGCCATGGGTTAGTGCGACTTCGTCGTCGTCTTCCCACTCTCCATTGGCAAATTTTTCAAAAATTACTCCAACCCCAACCATGCCATATGAATGTAGCTCAGACGCCCTGAGAGCGCCCATACTAGAACTTCCATATACATGAATACCGATAGACATAGCGTATAAAATCTCTTTGTGCCACACGGCTGGAACGGATTCAAAAAAGCCATCAATTAATAAGATGATTTTTGGATTATCGCGGGTAGCGAGATAAAGGTCTCCTTGCTTAGCAGGAGAGCGAATATCGGCATCAGGGAGGATTTTCAGTATAGTTTCTTTGCGAACAGTTGGCCCTGCAAATACGATTATGTTCATAGGGCTAGGTCCTTCTTCTGTATATTTTTTTGTTTCTCGGCAAAGTCACGGGCACGTTTCCCATAAACATAAGCAGGTACATCGTGAATACCTTCTAAGCCTGGTGCTATAACACGTACTACCGGAATATCAAATTCAGATTTGGTTAAATCTACCATCATAGGGCGAGGGAGGTTTTGCTGTTCAAGTTTATGAACTAGTAGCATTAGATCTTCCTCTATGGTGTCGTGATTCCAACTTTTAATATTATTAAAATCGACATAGGCAGGCGTGTTCATCAATTGATCTCGAACACGACGCTGATGTTCTATATTTTGTTTAGCCTTATACATGGATAGGCTTGCGTCGTCACGCGACCCAGAGATGAATGTTAGACGGGTTTGTACCGCTTCAGTAATGGCACGCATGATGGCAACGTGCTTGTCTGGATGTGTGCCAGATCCATTCATGGGGTAAAGCTGACGATGCTGACTTTCGTTTTTGTTGATAATAGTTGCTGAGAAGGTGGGAATACCAATATCTGATGTGATATTCCAAACACTGATCATAACGTCCGCTTCTTGTATCTTTCTAATCAGTTCACCGATGTGGAGATTTTTGATTGTAGTTAAATCGACTTTTAGCTGCATATGTTGTGATTCGGACAGTAATGAGCGTAAGGTTAACGCATCCCGCTCGATAAGCTCGCATAAAGCATGGCTGGCAGCTTCTTCACGAGTATTGCCGGAGGCTAAGCCGTTGGTGCTGAGCTGAAAGCACCCACAGCCCGGTGGGAGTGGCAAGGTAAAATCACAGTGAACTAAATCATAAGGAATATAAGTGGTTTGGAAAGATTGCAGAAGTTGAGCTTCTATCCACAAACGACGAGAGTCCGGATCAAAAGCAATCACATCCATTTTAGGCAGCTGATCCAAATTGACTACTGAATGTGATTTGACTAATTCATTGTAAGAGCAAAATCGAGTAGGTAAGTCTATATTTTCTGCATGATAGGTTTCAATCGCTTCCATTGCCGCAGAAGCTTTAGCTGCTTTAATAGAAATTCCTTTGCCTTGAGAGACAGAGATAGCCTTGGCGTTGGGTCGGCAGGCAGTGAATACTGGAATACCGATATCATCTAAGCCTGTGACATTGGCTAGTCGAGTAATTCCCATGGCTGGTAATAAAGGGATAATCTTATCCAGTGTATCCTGCGGTGATACTGTGCGATGGGTGCCAGTGCGATAGGTTTTTATGAGTTTGTTTTTCAAAGAATCACCTAATTATCTAACCGTATTTAAGAATAGAGTGACTAACGATAGGAGCATTAAAATAAAAAAAGAGAGCTAAATAGTCGCTCTCTTTTTGTTATTATTATTTATTATTTTTTAAAAGTTCTTAAGTTGGCAACGTAACAGGTAGAGCCACCACCACCACCTGGGCCGCCAACCATAGTTGTATCATTATCTGTGCTCTCATAGAAATTAGAAGAGAAGGCTTTGAAATCTTTAGCAGATTGTATGTCAAAAGGATTAAGTGCACCAGCTTGGATACCAGCATCTCCATAATAAGTTTGCAGATGCTCTATTTGATCATCTTCATTAGGTATTTTTTCATCCATATCCCATAATGAAATTTTGTCATCATCATAATTATTTATATTATCTTTTATTGTATCTAAAGAGATATAGCAAACTTTATAGTTGTAACAGTTTACATTGTTGTGGGTTTGGTTTATATCATCAAAGAAAGCAATATAAAGGTTTGTTATTGGAGTATCTTTTAGAGATGGTAGATCATCTGAGGGGACTTGTAAAAAACCACTATTTACACAAGGCAGTAATTTGTTAGGTATATGATTTTTATCTGAAGATGGGAGAATTATGTCATCTTTTATTTTGATCATATTTAGTCGGCTCATTTTTAATTGTCGTAAGTCGACAAAATAGCCTGGCTCAAATTTTGATAAGTCTGATATTAAAGGGTTGTTTTTAGAGTTTCTTTTGGCTTCTTTTAAATTCCAAGGGATCACTTTAGAAATAGCTGGCCCAGCTATATTTATAGGATAGACTCCATCTTCACTTAGAAAGAATCTATTAATGTGAGGTGGAAGGTTATCATTGATATATGTGATTTCTTCAATAATTTCTACATTGTCAGGGTTGCTATAAAAGCTTCTAGGGATATAGAGTATATACTCTTTATTTGAGCAATCATACTGTTTTCCAGAGATTAATAGATAAATGTCATTCATTGTTTTCATAACTACTCCTTTTGGTTTTTAAATTAAACATTCTTTCATTGCTGTCTTTTTGAGTTTATTTACAAGATAAGGGTATTGATAGGTGTTTGAAACATCCGCTAGCTGAGAAAGCAATGTAGTAATGGAGGGTGAAAGCGCCATTTGATGAGGGTCTAATAATGTGGCTGCTAGCTCAGCCACTTGATTGATATGGGCTGATCCGTAATTGATGTTCATTCCATATAAAGCAATAGCGTGTAAATGAGATAACCATATAAGAGGATATTCAAAACGTGTCGCTACTTTTTCCCATTGAGCTAGGCTTTGTTCTAAGTGAATAAGTGACTGTTTGTTATTGCCTTCGGAGAAATATGTCCATGACAGGTTTGCTAGTGAAACTGCTGTGTAGTCATCCATTTTTAACTCATGAGAAAGTTGCAAAGAATATTTGGCATACTCTCTGGTACTTTCAGTTTTTCTTAATAACCTACTAGCAACTGTTAGATAGGTATAACATCTTATTTGAATGACTTTGTCTTTTATTTTTTTTGCAGACTTAACAGCCAGATTTAATTTATCTATAGCTTGTTGGCTTTTATTACATAAAATAAGCCCTAGCCCAAGTGAAAAAATTATATAAGTAATTAAATGAAGGTCACTAGATTTTTTTGCCGATTTTAATGATTTTTTTAATGGGATTAAATCTTTTTCTTCGAGTAAATAGCGTTTTTTTCTTAGTTGATATTGAAAGCAAGCATGATAGTATTCGGCGATTTGTTCTTGGTTTTCACTATATGTAATGATAGACTCCATTTCATCTAATATAGGTTTCATTTTATCGGATTTACCTTGCCAATAATAAACATATAGTTGTGCACTTTTTATTTTTAGCCAAATCCTCCACCATTCTGATTTTTTTGACGTTTTGTCAGTCGGGCTATTTTTGAGTGATTCAAAAGCGACATCGTAGCTTTTAAGGGCAAGATCATGTTGATGAACTACTTCATATGTTTTACCTAGAAAAACTTGAGAATCAGCGAGCTTTTCATATTGGCTATTTTTTTCTAATAACTGGATTAGGTCTTCTAAATTATATCGAGCTTTTTCGTGTTGTCCATCTCGATGAAGGCTATCAGATAATCCTTCTAATATTTGAATGAGATGTGTTGTTTGTTCTTCTTTTGTAGAAGTTCCATTAGCACGACAGGTACTAAGAGCCTTTTGATATAGGTGTATTGCATCTTCAACGGCAAAGGTGGTTTCGGCTTCGCTAGCCGCTTGGTAATAGTATTGGCTGGCTTTGTCGTATTGCTGGGCTTTTTCATAGTGTTGTGCAAGGTCGGAAGCAATAAAGCGATCTATATTGTCTGTTATATTGAGGATAGACTCAGCGATAAGTACATGTCGGTCTGGTAGGTTTTGTTTTTCAATGCTGTCGTATGCGGTATCTCGTACAAGGGCATGTTTGAATAGGTAACGGTCACCATCAACATGACGCAGCTGAATAATAAGCTGGTTATCGATTAGCTCTGATAAATCGTTTTGAACTTGCAGTGCACTAAAGTGAGAGGCGGTAACCAGTAGGTTATAGCTAAACTCTCTTCCTATCGCGGCAGCAAGTTGTATGGTGTCCTTGGAATAAATCAGGCCATCGATTTTATTCTGGATAGATTCTCGTAGACTATTTGGTATTTCATCAATTCTTTGGTGATCGACAAATTCTATCAACCCATGGTTTAGCTGTACTAACTTACGGCGCTTAAGCATGGATACCAGCTCTTCAATAAAGAGTGGAATGCCATCGGTACGGGTAACTAAGACTGCCATCACATCTTCGGCAACTGCTGTCCCATCAAATAACGTATTGATGAACTCTTGTGAAGAGTTTTGATTAAGTTGCTCAAGATGGATGCAATGATATTTACCGTCGTCAAAGGCTGATGGTGCAGGTTGGCGTGAAGTGGTAATAATCGTTTGTTTTTGAGCACCGGTTTGTTTGCTTAGGTAGGTGATAAACTCTTGGCTGGTGACATCAGCCCAGTGGATGTCTTCAAATATATAAATATGACCAACAGATTGACTGTATTGAGTCATTTGTTTTTGATAGCTGTTCAGAATGTAGGCCAGCCCTTCAAACAATAATGATTTTTGCTGTTTTGGTTCAATACTGGATAGCTGGCATTGTTCAATATCGTTAATATTGAGCCATGCTGCTAGGAGGGTAGTAATTTCTGTTTTTGAGTCTAAAAAGTCGCCGTTTTCTATTAATTGAGTGAGCTGTTTACCTTGGCTATGTTGTTGATTAAATAGAGCAGTAAGTAGATGTTTTATGACGGATAAAATAGGGAAGAGGGCATTGTTTTGGTGTTCGGGTAGCGCTTGAAAAATATGATGAGTCCTAGTGGATTCTAGCCGCCTGAACTCATGAATAAGCCGTGACTTGCCGATTCCAGCCTCGCCATATATATGGATTATTGTATTAGTACTAAAGGATTTTTCTAGAGAGGCGCGTAAGGTATCTAGCTCTTTGCAACGCCCAACCAATGGATAAGTGTTTCGTACACCACGAATAAAACCAAATGCTTCTATGGATCGCTCGGCGACAAGTTGGGCGTGGTCTTGTTGTGTCGCCTGATGTTCAGAAAATTGATAATAGTTTTCTAATATGGCCTTTGTTTCCATTGAACATAGAATGCTATTGTTACAGGCTTGTCTTGCTAGGGCGCAGGTCTGATGGCTAGCAAAGCCATCTGGTATTTGATTACCATGTTGGGTCAAAATGCCTGAGTGAATACCTATCTTGACGATGTATTGGCATTGATATTTCTCAAGCATAAAGCCTTGCTGTTTAGAAATAGCGCTCATTATTTCAAGTGATGTGCGTGCAGCGAGACGAGAATCATGATCACTTGCTACAGGGTAACCAAAGTAAAATAAAGTTTGATCCCCTAAATGGCCTACGTGAAACCCTCCATAGCGCTGGGCCACATCAATACACTGTTGGCGAGTTGAGTGATAAAGACTTTCTAGCAGCCCCGTTTGCTCTTCTGGGATGTTATGTATTTGGTTTAACGAGAGACCTAGAGCCAACACAGTGATTTGTTTGCGCTCGGTAGAGGGGAGGTACTGTTTGAAAATATGACTAGGGTCATCGCCACGTTGAACGAGTGTTTCCATGTCCTCTTGTATAGCGGGTTTTACTGGTCGAAACTGTCCAACAAGATTGTTGATGACAATTTTGTCGAGTTCTTCAAATAACCCTTGAGCACTTTCAATACGCTCATTCACATTCTTTCTGAGTGTTTTCTGCAGAATATGTCCTAACGGGTGCGATAAAAGAGAACTAGGAATAGCGACGGGCGTATCGCTCAGGTGCTGATGGTACAAATCCGCAATACTAGAACCTGAAACAGCAGGAGATCCTGTCAGCACTTCAATAAAAACAAGCCCCCACATATAGAGATCAGATTGAAACGAAGCAGGCTCTCCTCGGAGTTGCTCCGGTGCACAATAGCTAGGCGTTCCTACAGACTCTTGGGCTAGGGTAATCGTTTTAAAGTCTTCTGAACGCTGGTTAATAGTGACCGTGCTAATACCAAAATCGAGTAACTTAGCGTTTTTTTTCGCCCCCGTTTGTTGCAGCATAATATTAGAAGGCTTGATATCACGATGGATAATACCTTGTTGGTGGGCATGAACGAGCGCATCCAACACTTGCAGCATGATTGGGTAGGCTTCTTCAATGCTTAGAGCACCATGTTGCTGTATATAATCACTCAGATTGGTGCCATCGACATACTCAAAAATACTATATACATTGCTAGATGAGACTTGGCCTTTATCAAGTAATCGAACGATATTGGGGTGGTTGAGTTTAGCAACAAAATGGCATTCTCGTTCAAAACGTTTGATTTGCTGGCTATTTTTCTCGTCTTGCGCTTCTAAATTCACACTCTTGATGGCCACACGCTGGCCTGTATTATGATGGATCGCTAAGTAAACTGTACCAAATCCGCCTTGGCCAATTTTATGTTCGAGTTGGTAGCCTTTCGAGGAAAAAAATGACGCTATTGCATTGTGGGGTGTTGTTTTCATAGTAATTGGTGAATCTCATTTTGAGATTCATGCTGCTTGCCTTTATATATAATGACGTTACTCGTATTGAGCCTTACTTCTCCATGTTGTAACTGGATTAATTCGCATACATCAAGATCCGTGAAGCTAACAACATCACGAATTCGGCTTCTAAGTCGGTGTAAACGAATACGAGTATTTTCCACCTCAATACCTAGGTCTTTGGACAGTTTAGACAAGGCTACCCATCCTCGTTGATTCTCAGCATAGTCCTGCTGTTTATCAGAGATGGCTTGGCGAGCCAAATAGAGTAATAGATACAATTGACTTTGGATTCTATAGCCTTTAATTTCCGCCGTCTGCACTCCATCCATAATGTGCAGTTGGATATCCTCTTCATCATTTGATACGTTGAGTTGAAAGGTCAAGTCTTCCAGTGTTTGAGCGACAGGCAAATACTGACTGGTATTAGACGACATTTGATTAAATTGCATCCGATATTTGTGTTTACCTACTGTTAGAACATCACCATCCATCAGCCTCTTCTTATTTGATAGGGTTTCATTGTCTACCCATATCCAACTTCCTTCATTCCACAGCAAGGTGCTGGTCTCTGACAGAGCATGCAGTGGTTTGTTTAGGCAAATAGGTGTTAATCGCAAGTTCGATTCGACTGGGATCAATAGATCGTGAGGTGAGGTGTTATTGGTGAGGGTGAAGGATCCCACATCTTTAGAGGAAAAGATGATAGTGTCATTTTTATTGAGAGCGTGAGGTCGGCCAGTTTGCAGTTTATGTTCATTTACCCACACGCCATTGGTACTTTTGTCTTCAATGTACCAAGTGTCATCTTGCCAAAAAATGATAGCATGAAGCCGAGAAATACTGTTAGCAGATAGGTGGGTATGGCAGTTATCGGCTCGTCCTAGCGTATGGTAATTGCGTAAATAAATGTCTCGACCTGAAGAAGAAAGTGTACCAGTTTTAATTGGATTGGTTTGACCTGGGACGATTTCTGGAGGGGAAAGATCGGATGTCAAGCCTGACAGCGATTTAACCTGGTCGATATGAGACATAACCCTGACCTCTTTGTAGCTATTTATTTCTCTTAACCATCACCCTCAGAAGGATTACTACTTGAATATTGGAACAGCCGTCAATTTTTGTCTGACAGCCTCACCTTGAGGAGCTGATCAATTCCATGATGTAGTAGTGTTTATAGATTGTTTATCTAGTATGTGTCAATAAGAGTAGGTTAAGAATACCAATTGAGAATGATAACATATCGCATAATGACAGTAATTTTTTCATAAGTCTATGTTTTTGTTTCTCTTTTTATGGAAATAGCCTTTCAGTATTAAATGGTATTCATTAGATATAAAATTGTAATTATTATGTTAATTTATCACTTTGGAATCGGTTCAGCCAATGGTTGTATTATCACATGGTAGGGACGAAATGTTACAGTTTGTCGCACGCTTATAAACAAAAATAGCTAAAAGATTTTTGTTTTGCTTCAGGAGCATGGCATTGTTTATCCCTCTTTATCAATGGTTCTTGTCTGAACCTCACTAATTTTCCGTATTAATACTTCTTCTGTTTTGATACTTCCTCTAGTGAGGACTCACCTCATCCATACATAGAGTCAGTCACTGCTGACCAGATATTAAAATATATTTTTAACAGTCGTTCCTACTTGGATAATAATGTTTTTATTAAAAGAAAATGCTTAAATATTTTCAGGTTTAGAAAAGTAAATGTGGTTTTATATTTGGTTTTTAATTTTTGTTTTAGAGCTTATTAAATGGGGGAAGTTATATATCTAATGATTTTATGATTTATCTTTTAGTTCTATAATATTATAGAACTAACGTTTAGAGTTGATAGAAAAAAACTTTCCATTTTTTGTTTAAACGCCTGTTTTTAGTGCTTTTATGCTCTTTTTTGGCGCAAAAAAATCATCACTTCTTTGATCTTGAAATGTGAAAATTAAGAAAATTTTTTATTTTTAGTTTGTGTTCTATGTGTTTGTTTTGAGCGTTTTTTTTCTCTTATTTAGCCATTTTTTAATTTTATATTTTACTTTTATTCATTTTTCCCTCTTGCAAAAGCCGGATTGTTTAATTACTACTGTAATGGAGAGTTTATTTCTTTTTACATTTTATTTTCTTCTCGGAGTGATCGATGTCGGATGCGTGGCAGGACAATATTGCTTATGCAGAAAGGTTGCGTAAGCATTTGCATGCTCATCCAGAGCTTAGTTGGCAAGAACAAAATACGGCTTCATTGGTTCGTGCTCAACTGGATGAATTGAATATTCCTTGGCGAGCTTGTGCGGCTACAGGCACCCTCGCTTGGCTCAATGGAGAAGCTAAAGGGGCGGCAATCGCACTTCGTGGGGATATGGACGCCTTGCCCATTGATGAGAAAACTGGAAAAGAATGGGCGTCGTTAAATACAGGCTGTATGCATGCTTGTGGGCATGACGGCCATACCGCGACTCTATTGGCTACGGCACGTTGGTTGAAGCGGTTTGAGCATGAGTTACCTCAGCCTGTTGTGCTCATTTTCCAGCCTGCGGAAGAGGGCTTTCATGGTGCTCGTGAAATGATCAAAGAGGGAGCATTGGACAACGTTGGTGCGATTTATGGTTGGCACAATTGGCCCGCCTTGCCCTACGGCACCCTAGCTTGTCCAGACAATATTGTGATGTGTGGTAATGGGACTTTCAGCATGTCGTTTAACGGCCATGGAGGTCATGCCAGCCAGCCTGAACTATGTGCTGATCCACTATTAGCGGCCAGTGCCGTCAATCTTGCGTTACAACAAATAGTGAGTCGACGTCTTGCGCCGCAAGCAACGGCGGTGATTAGTGTGACGCAAATGAATGCCGGTACGGCACCGACGGTGATACCAGAAACCGCTACATTAAGTGGCAGTATTCGTGTACCGGATGAGGCGACTCGACAGCTTATTACTGATCATATAACTCAGGTTGCCACGCAAACCGCAGCGGCCTATGGCGTGGAATGCGTCGTGCAGCATGAGACTCGTTATCAAGCCACTATCAATCACAAAGGGCAGGCAACTCAGGCAAGACACGTTTGGCAGTCTCTTTATGGCGAGCAAGCACTGAACCACGGTCAATCCTTACCCATTATGGCCTCAGAGGATTTTAGCTATTACTTACAGGCTGTACCTGGGGCATTTGCCTTGATTGGCAGTGACGACGGCGAAGGTCACAACGTGTCATGCCATAGTCCACATTACGATTTCAATGATCGGTTGATTGCCGATGTCTGTCGTTGGTTTTGCCAACTGGCAGGCCTTGCTGATCAACCACCACCAAAGCGGTAACGCAAGCAACTCAACACCAAAGTAATTGAATACAGGGTTAATTAGGAGACGTTATGAGTATTTTTGAACAACGAGAATCCAACATTCGAGCTTATGCTCGCACGTACCCAACGGTTTTTGTTACGGCAAAAAACTCACGTCAGGTAGACGAGAGCGGTAAGGAGTACATTGATTTTTTTGCTGGCGCTGGAGTATTGAACTTTGGTCATAATAACCCGCGCATGAAACAGGCAATGATTGATTACATGGAAAAAGACGGCGTGTTGCACAGTCTTGATATGCAAACGCAAGCCAAAGCCGAGTTTATGCAAAAATTTACCGATGTCATTCTTAAACCGCGAAACATGCCACACCGTATTCAATTTATGGGGCCAACGGGTACGAATGCTGTAGAAGCCGCGATGAAGCTAGCTCGAAATGTCACTGGGCGGCATAACATTGTGGCCTTTAGCCAAGGCTTCCATGGCATGACATTGGGGGCATTAGCTGCAACAGCCAATGAATATTTCCGTCAGGCTTCTGGTGTGCCTTTATTGCATGTAAGTCATGAACGTTTTGATCAATCTCATGACGCTAAAGCCGCTCTTGAAGCATTAGATTCATTGGCTAGCCAATATCGTGATTCTTCCAGTGGTATTAAGCCTCCAGCAGCTTTTATGGTGGAAACCATTCAAGCTGAAGGCGGGGTGAATGTTGCCAGTAAGGAATGGATGCAAAAGCTTGAAAAGCTAGCGAAAGAGTTTGGTTCTGTACTAATTGTCGATGATATCCAAGTTGGCTGTGGTCGCACAGGATCGTATTTTAGTTTTGATGACATGGGGATCAAGCCAGACATTATTACCCTGGCGAAAGGTATCGGTGGGGTTGGTACGCCCATGGCCATGAACTTGGTGCATCCTGATTTAGACAAGCATTGGTCCCCAGGCGAACACACTGGTACATTTCGGGGCCAGAACTTGTCCTTTGTTGCGGGCGCGGAGGCACTTAGTTATTTTGAAAACGCAGACCTAATGAAGGAAGTGGCGCAAAAAGCCGAGCAAGTTCGCTCTGCTCTAGAGCCATTGGTCGCTGAGAAAAGTGCCCATGAGTTACGTGGCAAAGGGCTAATTTTAGGGTTGGATATGGGCAAGGGTGAACTGGCGGCTAAAGTTGTACAGCGCTGCTTTCAAAATGGCCTGATGATTGGCGCTTGTGGCAGTGGTGGGCGAGTATTGAAAATTATCCCGCCGTTGACGATTCCTGAAGCAGATTTAATGGAAGGTCTCGAGATTCTGAAAAGTGCTGTACGTTTTGTAATGGAGGAAGCCGCATGATTGAACGCGATGATATGACGTTTACCTTCGCTGAATATCAGCGTCGACTAGCAGAATTACGAGCTCGTATTGCTGAGCGCCGTTTGGACGCCGTGGTAGTGACCGATCCGGAAAACATTACTTACTTAACGGATTACCAGACGACAGGCTATTCCTTTTTCCAAGCATTGGTGATTCCTCTTGAAAAAGAGCCCTTTATGATCACCCGGGCATTAGAAGAGTCCAATATATTTGCTCGTACTTGGGTGGAAGTGACAAGGCCTTACCCAGATACAGGGGATGCTATTCAAATGCTGGTGGATGCACTACGTGAGTTTGGTTTAGGTGACAAACGTATTGGCTATGAGCGAAACAGTTATTTCTTTCCTGCTTATCAGCAAGATTGTATTCATACCACCTTGAGAAATGCCAAATTGATGGATTGCTTTGGTATTGTTGAAGAAGGGCGTATTTGTAAATCGCAAGAAGAGATTGCGGTCATGCGTCGTGCGGCAATAGCGACAGAAGCTGGTATGAAGGCGGGCATTGAAATATGTCGTCCTGGAATCACAGAAAATGAAATTGGCGCTGAAATTGCGGCAGCTATGTTTCGTGCTGGTGGTGAGACACCTGCGGTTATGCCCTATGTCACGTCTGGACCCAGAACCATGATAGGCCATGCTTCATTTGAAGGTCGAACCGTACAACCCAATGAACACGTCTTTTTAGAGGTAGGAGGTTGCTACCGCCGTTACCATACCGCGATGATGCGTACGGTGATTTTAGGCGAGTTATCGGATGCGATGTATCAATCTCAAGAAATCATGAAGCGGGCATTAAATGAAATTCATCGCCTGGTTCAGCCTGGGATGACCGTCTCAGATGTGGATAATATGGTGCGTAATATCATTATGGATAACCAAGTTGGAGCGAGTTTGATTACTCGTTCCGGTTACTCAATCGGGATTGCGTTTCCACCAAGCTGGGATGAAGGGTATATTATTAGCTTGAAACAGGGAAATTCTGCAGTACTTAAACCGGGCATGACCTTTCACATGATTCCTTGGATGTGGGGGATTGAAGGCAATAAGACCTGCGGTATTTCAGATACAATCGAAATTACCGAAGACGGCTGTCGTTCATTTTTTAGTTTGGATCGTGATTTTACCGTCAAACCAGGCAAGGCAGAGTCTAAGCCGGAAACAAAAACGATAGAGTTATCTGGCTCGCCAGCTAAAGAAGACGTGAAAAAGCCCAAAGCGAATGCGAAATCAGCTGACAAGGCCGTCAACGAATAAGAGGTGCGTAATGTTAGAAGTGATTAATCCAACGACAGGCCAAGCTTTGCCTCCTTCTCCCGCATTGACGTTAGAACAAGCCAATGCAGTTATAGACAAGGTGTCGGAGGGCTTTGTTTCATGGCGAGGGAAAAGCATGGCAGAACGAGCTGCATTGCTCAACGCCGTGGCCGCTGAACTTCGAGAAGACAAAGCTGTGCTCGCAGACTTTATGGCATTGGAAATGGGTAAACCCGTTAAAGAAGGCCTTGCTGAAGTAGAAAAGAGTGCTTGGTGTGCCGAATATTACGCTGAGAATGGAGCGGCGTTTTTGGCACCTGAGACACTAGAATCGGATGCCAGCCACAGTTATGTTCAGTATCCTCCTCTTGGGACCGTTTTAGGTATTTTACCTTGGAATGCGCCTGTTTGGCTGGCTCTGCGTTTTTTAGCCCCTGCTTTAATGGCAGGCAACACCTGTGTTATGAAAGCCGATCCAAATGTGCCGACAACGGCGAGTAGATTGGTTGAATGTTTCTATCGAGCAGGTGTGCCAGAAAACGTTGTGGCGAACTTAGCCGTTGCCAATGATGTGGCCAGTAAAATGATTGATCACCCGAAAGTCAAAGCCGTGTCTTTTACTGGGTCAAGCCGGGCGGGACAAACCATTGCCTCTCAAGTTGCAGCTGGTTTAAAACCCGCGGTATTAGAACTTGGCGGGTCGGATCCATGTATCCTCATGGCGGATGCGGATCTCGAGAAAGCCCTTGATGTGATTACTCTGTCGCGGATGATCAATGCTGGACAGTCGTGTATTGCGGTGAAGCGATTATTTGTGGAGCAGAGCATCTATGATGAGGTATGTGAAGCACTTCGTGAACGCTTTAGCAAACTGAAATGTGGTGACCCAAGAGACGACAGCAATAATTTAGGGCCTTTGGCAAGGGCAGACTTACGGGATCAGCTTCATCAGCAAGTTTCAAAAAGTATTGAAGCGGGGGCTCGCTGTTTAGTAGGAGGAGACTTACCCTCTCGTTCAGGCTTTTTTTATCCACCAACCTTATTAGTCGATATGCAACCTGGTATGGCGGCGTTTGAAGAAGAAACCTTTGGCCCAGTGCTAAGTGTGACTCCCATACAAACGTTAGAACAAGCGCTTGAACTGGCAAACGCGACAGAGTATGGCTTGGGAGCGAGTATCTGGACGCGCAGCCAAGCCTCTATTGATCTGGCTGTCAATCATTTGCAGTCGGGGCAGATAGCCGTCAATGGGATTGTGAAAAGTGATCCTCGTTTACCCTCCGGTGGCATTGGTCGTTCGGGGTATGGGCGCGAACTTGGCCCTCAGGGTATTCGTGAATTTGTTAATGTGCAACAGATTTGGATTGCTTAGCGTAAGTTTTGTTATTATCAAGGGGCCTTATTTGGCCCTTTTTTATTGTCTTCTATATTCGTGATTTTATCATGTAAATGGGGTTTGTGCGTAAGCGGAAGTGGTTTGATAAACACCTAATCAAAAGTATTTAGCATGCAAGAAAATCCAAACTTTCATTCCTGATTTTACCACTTTTTTTAATTGAAAAAGATTAACCTCTAACTTAGCTTTAATAAGAGGTTGATTATGCTTACACAATATAAAGTGGCTGCTGTCCAAGCCGCCCCAGAATTTCTTAATCTCGATGCGGGTATTAAAAAAACCATTCGATTTATTAAAGAAGCGTCCGAATCTGGTGCCAAGTTAGTTGCTTTTCCTGAACTATGGCTAACAGGCTACCCTTGGTGGATTTGGCTTGATACGCCTGCCGCAGCACTTGCCTCGGGTTTTGTGTCCCGTTACTACAAAAACTCACTATCTTACGACGATCCTCGTGCTAAATTAATCTGTGATGCCGCTCGTGAATACAAGATTAACGTTGTTTTGGGCTTTTCTGAGCGCGAGAACGGCTCTTTGTATATCTCACAATGGTTGATTGATAGTAACGGCGCCACCATTGGGAAACGCCGCAAGCTAAAACCGACTCATGTCGAACGTACCATTTTTGGCGAAGGCGACGGCAGTGATATGGTCGTGCATGATACAGAACTTGGCCGCTTAGGTGCCTTGAACTGCTGGGAACATGTATTGCCTCTCAATAAATTTATTATGTTCTCACAAAACGAGCAAATTCATGTGGCGTCGTGGCCAAGTTTTACAACCTATGAATTTGCTAGTGGTATGTCTTGGGAAATCAATAATACCGTCACTCGTTCCTATGCGGTGGAAGGGGCCTGCTTTGTGGTCGCCCCATCGGCATTGGTTTCACAAGCCATGGTTGATGAACTCTGTGACAAACCGGAAAAGCACGAATTGATCTCGGTTGGTGGTGGCCACTCGGTGATTTATGGTCCAGGTGGCGAACCACTCTGTGAAAAGCTTGATCCGAATGAGGAGGGCATTCTTTACGCCGATGTTGAGCTCGATGCCGTCGATATATGCAAACATTTCTTAGACTGTGCGGGTCATTACTCCCGTCCTGATGTGTATCGAGTATTGTTTGATAAACAGCGAAAACGTTGTGTGGTACCCATTGATCTGGAAGATGAAAGTCGCGTAGAAAACGCAGCATCAGAGTTTGTTCGAGAGGTGTCTTTCTCAAAAGACCTGTAATGAATGATCAATATTACAACGCTCTTAAAGTTAGGGAAGGGGTCTACATGCCTTTAGATCCGTTTCCTGATTGAGGTCGCCTCCGAAGTTCTGAAACTTAGTCTACTTATTCATACCGTCTTTCGTCACTTTCATTCCTGCTTGTGTTCGTTTGGGCATATCATAAATAATGTAGGCAGTCGTCCCTCCATTAAGCCTCCACGCGACATTAATCGATGTGTCATCTAGCAATGAGAGAATTAGTCCTTCTTAACTACTAAAACGTAAGAAAGGGTGTTGAATGTCGATTCTTCGACGATGGGATGATTGTCGCCGTCCAGCGCCGCAAACCAAGCAAACACCTATCAGCTCTGCATAACCAACTTCCACCTCGTGCCGATGTTTTGAGTGCGTTTTTGGGACGCTTTACTGAAGCATTCCGAATGCTTCAGCCGCTCATTGAAACCAAATGTAATCGATCAGAGGAGCGCAAAGGCTTTAAATAAGAATATTATGGCTCTGAAAGTGCATTCATAATGAGTTCGCGAAACCAACGATGGGAAACGGATTCGTTGTGACGTGATTGCCAATGTAGAGCAACCTCAAAGGTGGGGACCTCAAAAGGCAAATCGTAAAGGGTCAATTGATTATTTTCAGCAAAAAAAAGTGCAATGCGATAGGGGAGTATGGCCATTAAGTCGGCTTTTGCTAATACGGAAGGCAGGATCAAAAAGTGTGACACTTCTAGGCTGATTTTGCGTTTTACCCCCATTTGGGCTAGCACTTCTTCTGAGGCACCATGGCCTAGGTTATGAGTGACTAGCGTATGTTTGTGTGCCATAAAGCATTCCATCGTTAGCGTACTCGATGGTAGGGCATAACGGTTGTGGAGGACGCAGACATAGTGTTCTTCAAAAAGAGCATGCCGTTGTATGTGAGGCCCCTCTAAGGGACGGCTACAAATAACCGCGTCAACTTTTCCTGAAGACATCCACTCGTCGACTTTGTCTATTTCCAGTGGAATGACTTTCATTTCAATATTGGGCGCTTCGATTTGAAGACGAGCCACAATCGCAGGCAATAGTGCCATTTCTCCTAAATCTGTCATGGCTACGCGAAAGCGTTTATGGGAGACCGCAGGATCAAACGTCTGCACATTAGCAACGGTGTTTTCTATCATACTTAAAGAATGGCTCAGCTCTTCGTATAGCTGTTGAGCGATTGCCGTAGGTTCCATGCCATTTTTATTACGAATGAAAAGACGGTCTTTGAATAGATCGCGTAATCGGGACAGCGCGTAACTGACGGAAGGCTGCGTAACGAATAACTGATCGGCGGTTTTTGTGACGCTCCGTGTCTCATACAGAATCACAAAGGTGCGAATAAGGTTCAGGTCAATGTTAGACATAATAAATGGTATCTATTTTTATTAGAAAAAATATCGATTTGTTCAATTAAAGCAGGCGAGCTAAGGTAAATCAATCTTGAATTTTCTCTGAGAGCAGGTCTATGAAAACAGTACACTCAACAACCTATGCCTTATTGCGTAAACATGGCATGTTTAAAGTCTTTGGTAACCCAGGTTCGAATGAACTTCCTTTTCTAAAAAATTTCCCAGAAGACTTTGAATACATACTTGCACTTCATGAAGGCGTGGTAGTTGGGATAGCCGATGGTTACTCTTTAGTAAGTCGTCAACCTTCTCTGGTAAATCTACATGCGGCATCGGGCTCTGGTAATGCCATGGGGGCATTGACGAACGCATGGTATTCCCATTCTCCGCTCGTTATTACTGCGGGTCAGCAAGCTCGTTCCCTCATTGGTGTTGAAGCCATGCTGTCTAATGTGGATGCGGCGCAACTACCAAAACCCTTAGTTAGATGGAGCTATGAGCCATCTTGGTCTGGTGATGTGCCAAGAGCGATTAGCCAGGCCATTCACATGGCAAATCAGCCAGCAAAGGGGCCTGTATATGTATCCATTCCCCATGATGATTGGGACAAAGAGGTCGAAGATGATGCCATGTTATTAGCCGAACGCGATGTCACCACAGCGGGTTCTCCTTCCCCTGAACAATTGGAATCTTTGACTCAACGTATTCATCAGGCCAGTAACCCTGTGCTGGTATTAGGCCCAGATGTGGATGCTTACTTAGCCAATGACCTTGCTGTTGCCTTGGCAGAGAGAATTGCGGCACCCGTTTGGGTGGCGCCTTCGGCACCGCGTTGTCCGTTTCCAAATCGCCACCCTAGCTTTAGAGGAGCGTTACCCGCTGCGATTGCTGGTATCTCACAAAAGCTAGCAGGACACGATCTGATTATTGTTATTGGGGCGCCGGTTTTCCGTTATCACCAACATGCACCGGGTCGCTATTTACCAGAGGGTGCTGAGCTAGTGCATATCACTTGTGATCTACAAGAAGCGGCACGAGCTCCAATGGGGAACGCTTATGTTGCGGATATTACCGCCATGCTAGAAGGTATTTTGGCACACATCGAGCCTGCAGCGCGGCCGATGCCTCAAGCTTTACCTTCTCCAACACCTTATCCTGTGACAACAGCAGGACCACTAGCGCCAGAAGAAGTGTTTGATGATCTAAATGAATTCGCGCCAAAAGATGCTATTTATGTCAAAGAGTCCACGTCTACCGTTACGGCGTTTTGGCAACGTGTTGAAATGCGTTATCCCGGCAGTTACTTCTTCCCTGCATCAGGAGGTTTGGGTTTTGGTTTGCCAGCTGCGGTGGGCGCACAGCTGGCGACAGATCGTCAAGTTATCGCAGTGATTGGTGATGGTTCAGCTAACTATGGCATTACCGCTTTATGGACTGCCGCTCAATATAACGTACCTGTGGTGTTCATTATTTTGAAGAATGGAACCTATGGTGCGTTGCGTTGGTTCTCTCGTTTGTTGGACGCTGAGACTTCCCCAGGCCTTGATGTGCCTGGGTTGGATTTTTGTGCGATTGCTAAGGGATATGGTGTCGAAGCCATCGAAACGAACACTCGCGAAGCATTTAGAACGGCCTTGCAAAATGCTTTGGCAGCTAAAAAGCCTATGTTGATTGAAGTACCGACGACCACCATTGAACCTTGATAACGGTTTTTTAGGTTGTTTACTGGAAGGAATGTATTTGACACCGCGTAACAAACTTAAATGATTGTAACCACAGCGAAAAATAAATCTAACAAAATGAGTAAGGTGTATTATGAAAACACGTCAACTTTTGATTGCAGGCGAAGCGGTAAAAGCTTCTAACGGTGCCACTTTTCAGCGCTGTAATCCGTTAAGTAAACAGGCGGTCACAGAAGCCTCGGCGGCCTCTGTAGAAGATGCGAAAGCAGCCGTTGCTGCCGCGGCTAAGGCGTTTGAAACGTGGTCCGAATCCAGTGTTGGAACGCGCCGATCTCTGTTATTGAAAGCCGCCGATCTGATGGAGTCATATCAAGACGAATTTATTGCTTGTATGGTAGAAGAAACCGGATCCACTCCCACTTGGGCTGGTTTTAATGTAATGGTGGCGGCAGGAGTGTTACGAGAAGCCGCTTCTCTGACTAGCCAAATAGGCGGAAATGTTATTCCTTCTAATGTACCTGACAATCTTGCTATGGGGGTACGCGTGCCTTGTGGTGTTGTGGTGGGAATCGCGCCATGGAATGCACCAATTATATTGGCAACACGGGCCATCGCGATGCCGCTTGCCTGTGGTAACTCCGTTATTTTGAAGGCTTCTGAACAGTGTCCGGCGACACATCATTTGATTGGGCAGGTGTTGGTTGAAGCGGGCTTAGATAATGGCATAGTGAATGTCATTACGAATGCGCCAGAGGATGCAGCTGAGGTAGTCGGAGCGTTAATCGATGCGCCTGAAGTACGTCGTATTAACTTTACTGGGTCAACGGCGGTCGGTCGTATTATCGCTGAGCGAGCTTCGCATCATATTAAACCTGTGCTGCTAGAGCTAGGCGGCAAAGCGCCATTCCTTGTTTTGGAAGATGCAGATATTGATGCTGCTGTGGAAGCCGCCGCATTCGGTGCTTTTTTCAATCAAGGACAAATCTGCATGTCAACTGAGCGCTTGATTGTTGTGGACAGTGTGGCGGATGAGTTTGCACAAAAACTGGCAGCCAAAGCGGCAAGCTTAAAAGCCGGTGATCCTTTGGATAGTCAGAACGCCTTGGGAACCCTAATCTCTGAAGAGGCTGGGCATAAATTAAATAGTCTGTTAACGGATGCCGTCAGTAAAGGCGCTAAGCCACTAAGCGGTGGCGAAGCAGAGGGAGTGGTAATGCAAGCGACTCTTATTGACCATGTTACCCCGCAAATGCGCATTTATAGTGAAGAATCCTTTGGACCGATTGTCGCAATGATGCGAGTGAAAGACGAAGCCGAGGCAATTCGCGTGGCAAACGACAGTGAATATGGCCTTTCTGCCGCGGTGTTTAGCCAAGATATAGCGCGCGCGATGAAAGTGGCGAAAAAAATCCAAAGCGGTATCTGTCATATTAATGCGCCAACGGTACATGATGAACCGCAAATGCCGTTCGGTGGCGTGAAAAACAGCGGCTATGGTCGCTTTGGTGGCACCGCAAGTATCGAAGAATTTACAGATTTACGCTGGATGACGGTTCAGATGGGACCAAGACATTATCCAATTTAATTAGGTTATCTAAATGACCGTCATGCGACGGCCATTTTATTGATTTAGGAGTAATGCAGAATGCCGACTCAGTCTGTTAGAAACCATGGGGCATTTGGCCAACAACCACACATAGTGGTGGTTGGAGCGGGAGCAATGGGGTGTTACTTTGGTGGAATGCTGATGAAAGCGGGCCATCAAGTGACATTTGTGGATGTCAATTCAGAGCAAATTGCGACAATCAATCAACGAGGTGTGATTCTTGAAACCGACGATGGTTTGTATGAAATGCCGGCAAAAGCAGCCTTAGCGAAAGACGTCAATCGGTCAGCTGACTTGGTGGTGCTTTTCACTAAAACCATGCATACCATGAGCGCTATGGAATCTATTCGTCATATTCTGACGGATAATACGGTGGTTTTATCTCTACAAAATGGCCTTGGTAATGCTGAGCGAGTTGGACAATTTGTCAATCCTGATCGCATTGTTGTTGGTACCACGTTAGTTCCTGCGGATTTAAAAGGGGCTGGTCATGTGGCTTCACACGGGCCATCAAGTTCTCATATTATGGATTCAACTCTTAACAACCCTGTTTGGTTGACCGATTTATCAGAAATGTTTAATGAGGCGTCACTGACGACCAGTATTGACCCTGAGATTATGACGGTAATCTGGTCAAAAGTGGCTTTTAATGCCGCTTTGAATGCTATTTGTTCGATAACAGGTTCTTCCCCTGGTGGCTTGACGCCAGCGCCAGCGTTTAAAGCATTAGCGCGAAACGTGGTACATGAAACCGTTGTAACAGGTCAAGCGAATGGTGTGTCATTGGATGAAAGTTATATCTGGAACAATGTGGAAATGGCTATGCGAGAGCATCCCAACCATAAACCTTCTATGTTGCAAGATATCGAAGCGGCACGAGCGACGGAAATCGATGCCATAAATGGTGCAATTGTCGTGGCAGCGGAGAAGGTTGGGCTAGATGCTCCTGTTAATCGCACCTTGGCACAGCTCGTTAAACTTTCAGAACAAGTTGCCAAAAATAAAAAAGCGTAATTTTTCGATTGCGCTAGCGCTTGTTAACGGTTAAATCAAAAACCACCTTATTCGATCAATAGTAAGGTGGTTTTTTATTTGAGTGCATTATAGAAAATGGGATTCCTTAGCACTATTTAGGTCATAGTGTTACTTTCTTGCACTAAAAATGCGCTAATATCACTCACCCCAATGGGGGACTATATTATATTAATCATAATAATAAAAAGTTATTGTATTTCAATGGTTTATTTTTATTTCCATATGATTTCTTTTGGTACATTTATTGCTTTATTTAATAAGTGTTTTAAGAGAAGTAAATCATGAGTTCTATGACATTAAGCGAGTTTGAGCGACGTGTATCTCGCTCTATTTTGAATCTTGAGTGCATTACTGAAAATGACAGTCAGTTTGAAGGTGGATTGGAAGAGAAACGCTTAGGAGAACTGACTATTTGTAACATTAAAGCCCCACGACATCGCGTCACTCATCGTCCTTTATATTCCGCGCAAGATGGGATAGTGATGACGTCGGTTACGTCTGGGCAGTGCTTTTTAGAGCGTCAGTTTGATCAGTTTGAATTTTCAACTGGATCGGCTTTCTTTTGTCGTTCCAGTGAATTCTATTCCATTGAAACGTCTGATGGGGTTGAATTAAAAACATTATTCATTCCATATAATAAAATAGCGGTATCAAAAAAAATATTTTTATCTAAATCCAATGCTATTTTAAACCCGCATATTGATTCTTCTTATTTGCCTTTGGTAAAACCGTACTTGGATGCAAAAATATCACATGAAAAAGCCCTGTCTCATTATTTTGAAGAGAGCTTTTTGAGTCTGATTTCGGGAGTGCTGAGCGCGAATGATGTTAATGATATTATTCCAAGTACGGATCATATTTTTTATCTTTTAAAAGAAATGATTTCTTTGGTAGAGAAAAACATAAAGCAAGAGTTTCTCACACCAGATTTTATCGCTAAGAGAATGGGTTATACCACTAGATATCTAAATAAAGTTTTAAATATCAAAAACTTATCTCTCCTTAAGCTGATTTTTCAAATGCGTATGGATAATGTTATGTCAGATCTTGTGTCGCCAGAAAAATCTAGGAAAACGATCTATTCCATCGCTAATGATTACTGTTTCTACGATAATGCTTATTTTTCTAGGAAATTTAAAAGTTACACAGGGTTGTCACCAAAAGAATTTAGAATGCAAAAAAATCCAATCTTTCATTCCTGATTTTACCACTCTTTTTAATTAAAAAAGATTAACCTCTTACTTAGCATTAATAAGAGAGGTTGATTATGTATACACAATATAAAGAGTCTGTTTCTCCCGATTTTTTTAATCTTGATGCTGTTAATGGATGTCAGCAATTTTTAAGATTTTTGGAACATTGTTCTCGATTATACGCTTATGAAGTTGTTTTTAATGATCGACGTAAACGTATTATTTTCAATCTAAAAATTTGAAAAATCTTACATGAACTGTATTCAGAAGAGGTTAATTCTTCTGAGGAAGAGACTGACAAATAGTTCTTAACTTCCAATGAAAAGTTTTCGATAAAAATAATTAATGTTATTGAATAATAAGCACCTATAGGAACAGTCAATGAAAATATTAACGAGAGAAAATACAATATTATCTATTATGGGGTTGACGTTTGGCTTTGTGTTTGTTGATCGTCTATCCATCAACTTTCTAATGCCGTTTATTACACAAGAATTTCATATTACCAATGCTCAAATTGGGTTTTTATCCTCTGCATTATCCGTGTCTTGGGCCATTTCTGCGTATTTTTTAAGCCATTTCTGTACTCGATTTGGTCGTCGGACTGAAGTATTGGTCGCGTGTGTCGTATTATTTTCAATATTTACTCTATTATCTTCGATTGCTGCAAGTTTTATGCTGCTGGTCATTATTCGAATATTAATGGGGATCGCAGAAGGGCCAGTATTACCGATTGCTCAGTCAATATTACTGGAAGAATCTTCAGATAAACGTCGTGGTTTTAATATGGGCTTTGTACAAAATGTCTCAAGTAACTTATTTGGTTCAGTTCTTGGGCCAATTGTATTGATCTTTGTCGCGGAGCATTATGGTTGGCGCCATGCCTTTCTTGTGGTTGGTTTGCCGGGTTTGATTGTGGCATTTTTAATTTATAAATATGTCAAATTGCAACCTCATTCCCCTGTTATAAAAGAGAAAAAAAACGAAGCTGTGCCATTTAGCTTGAAAAGGGTTTTTCAGAATAAAAACGTGGTGTTAAGTGGCATTTTATCTTGTCTGATGGTGGCATGGATGTTTTCTCAACTGACGTTTATTCCTGTGTATTTGACCAAGATTCAAGGTTATAGCGGTTATCAAATGGGTAGTGTAATGAGTGTACTGGGGGCTTCCGCTGTCATCTCTGGGTTATTTGTTCCTATGTTGTCAGACATGTTTGGTCGAGCTCGCGTCTTTCGCGTTTTTACACTGATTGCGATCCTGTGTCCCTTAAGCGTGTTGTATTTGGCGGGCAATCAAACTTATATGATGATCAGCCTATTCTTCTTCTACTTTGGTTTGGGATCCATTCCTATTGTCATGTCGATTGTTCCATCAGAAAGTGTTCCCCGTCAGTACGTTGTCGGAACGCTTGGCTTCGTTATGGCCGTAACGGAACTGCTTGGTGGTTTTTCTGGCCCTGCTATTAGCGGTGTTTTGGCGGATATGTATGGACTAAATGCACCTTTTTACTTTGCTGCAGGTGTCGCGGGGATAGCTTGTCTCGGATCATTTTTGTTAGTGGAAACGTCACCTAAGTTTTGCCTACCAAAATTGGCGGAAAATAGGTAACTCGATCCTCTTATAAATAGAGGGAAATGATGTTACTTTCCCTCTATTTTTTCCACTTCGTTGCTTTTAGATAGGTCGTTAAAGACACTACGAACTATATTTCTAAATGATAAGTAAGCGGTGTAGTCTTTTATCGACTTTGCACACCATAGATACAAGTCTCTGTTTATTGGTGTGACATCATTCATTTTAATTTCAATGATGGGATAATGCTTCTGAATGGTTGAGACTGGGAAGCTGGGTAAGGCAGCAAGATAGCGCCCTGTAGAAAGCATCTTTATCAGCATTATCGCATCATTTCGAAAGACCACTTTGGTTTTCATGCCATGAATACCGTAGGAGATCAGCATTTCTGTCGTTTGTTTTTCAAAGTAAGAGGCGATGCCTAGGCTGAGCCAGTCTTGCTCGATGAAATCATTAATTTTAATATTTTTCTCATAAGCAAGTGGATGATTCTTACCACAAAAAATACCGATTTTATCTTTGATGATGATTTCTTTGTGAAGTGTTGGGGCGGTTTTGTCTGTTGATTGGGGAGCGATAATGATGTCAAATTGATCGTCAATCAATCCCTCTAAAGCAATGGCTGGATTTAAGCAGGTTGCCGTTATTGCTATTTCTGGGTGCTTCTCTAACATTTTTTCAATGATGATGGGCAATATTTCCATTGCGAACAGTGAGCCAGAAGCAATGCGTAAATTGTGTTTAATACCTAATTTATACTGAGATACCTGCTCTTTTGCCGAGTCTAATCTGCGAGTAATCGCGCGACCCTCCCTCGCTAAAGATTCACCTACTGGAGTGCTTGAGACACCAAAACGGCTGCGAGTAAACAGTTGTGTACCCACCTGCATTTCGAGGGTGGCCATGGCTCTTGTTAGCGTCGGTTGGGCAATATTTAAATGCTCAGCTGCGGCGGTAATAGAGCCTTTTTCTAAAATAATAGATAAGTAAACAAGGTGTTTGGATTCCATTAACAATGCCTCTTTAAATTATCGGCGACTGTTCAGCTGCGGATCAGCCTACTTCAAATATTGTTAATTCAACCAATGTGGGTTTGCGAACCCCCACTCCGATAAAAAGACGTTCAGTGATCCATTGAAAACGTTCTGCACTGGTTTCAAATTTAGGAGAACAGCGGAAATAAACTTGCTGAGGATCCACCGGTTCGCCTTTTTTGATTTGTTGTGTCACTTCAGGGGAGGCCACTCGAATGGCGCTATTATGGACATAAATACACTCTCCTTGGTCTGTTTCAATGGTATAGTGTGCATCCAGAAGCGCCAGTCTTGGAGTGGCGATAAGTTGGTAGTCTGCCCCTCCTAATAGCACTTTACCTTGCCAGTTCTGCCCAGAAATGTTGCCACCTAAAATGGGGATGATGCGACGTTCACCGTGTATTGATTTACCGATTTCTTGTGGCTCAGCCACTTCGATTTCTAACGTGGCGAAGTAATTCAGCGTTGGTGCATTTATCATATAAAACCTCCTATTCTTGTTATTTTTAGTACTTATATATTGAAGAAGAGATGTCGTTCTAATCGAATTTTCTGGCACGTTTTCTACGTACACAAGGTCTACTAGTTTGCACTATTCAAGCAAACAAGCCAATTTTCGTATGCATTTTTGTATGATTAAAGATTCAAATTGCTATTTTACGGATATATGCAATGGAGGTAGATTGTTTACCGCTAAACAAAAAAAATAAAATCAGCAGGGTAATAAAATGTCTACTTTCAAAAGGTTCTTTAGGAAGCTGATAGGGATCATGGGTCTTGTTTGTACCAGCGCGTTTGTTGCGACCGTCAGCCAGGCGCAAACGATAGGAATGGAATCAGTCAGTGAAAACAGTGTTCTTGGTATGTTGCCTCAGGCCATGGCCCCATACGGGGCGAAAAGTGGCATAAATATTCAGCTTGCTCTCAATCAAACGCTCACCAAGCCTCTTCTTAAAATAGCATTAGGCAAACCAGATTCTGCCGCTGTTCCTCCTCTCGCGTATGAAGACTTTCAAAAGGGCACAGGCCCATATGCCAAAATTGCCGATAAAACCAAGTCAATTGCAGGGAATGTACGTACCTTATTTGCTATTCCTGGAAGTTATTATCATGCCATTACAAACGCCAAGTCCGGTATTAAAAGTTGGCCTGAAGCAAAAGGCAAACGCGTATATATAGAACCATCGTAATCAACGGGCTTTGTGCATCGGTGATTGGAAATATCTAAAAGTAGATGAGCATGAATACTTGTTTAATGTAACCAATGATGCTCGTGAGCGAGCGAATTTGGGGAAAAAGTATCTTGAAAAATTAGAGAAGATGAGACAGCAGTGGCTTGATTGGAATGCCACGATAACCGCAATACCAGGGGATGCCACAGTGAGTCTTGGTTATAGCGTTGCAGATATGCCTCAGCGTTAGGGCTTTTGTAGTAGGGCGATATGTAGTGGATATGTGCAACAACACGTAGAAGGCACTTCCATAAAGGGAGTGCACTTAAATAATAATAAAAAGGTTGTTTACAATGAAAAGAATACATTATGGAACTCTCGTGACAATGTCTGTGATAGGAGTAATCAGTGTCAGTGCTCAGGCCGACAGTTTACAGGATGCGATCAAAGGTGGAACCTTCTCAGGTGGACTTCGTAATACGCTAGAACTTGCCACCAAATCCGACGCGACAGGCGCTGGCGCGCTTAACCACGCGAAAGTCTTGGGTTCGGCATTAACCTTAGATTACCTAACGGGGTCCTATTACGGATTTAAAGTGGGCGTAGGATCTGAAACAGGTTACGACTGGAAACTCCAAAACAATGACACGTTGACGACAGCCGGCGGGGAAAATGATCATCGTGTGACGGTCAATACGACAAATTTGTATCGCGCTTTTCTTGATTATCGTTTCCGTAAAGAGATAACCAATACCCACATACGCATCGGTCGACAGGGGATTGTTTCTCCTTTATTAATGAATAGCGGCGTTTATCCAATGAAAGATTCGTTTGACGCAGCAGTACTTGAGAACAAAGATATTCGGAATACTTTGCTGCGCGTTATGTATGTAACGAAATGGAATATGCGCTATGGCGATGATAACAATGGCTCTCTCACCCAAACCAGTAAAAGCTATCACAACCCCGTTGTTTCACTCTATATGGATAACAAAAGCATCAAAGGCTTAAACATTGAAGCTCAATGGCTAGCGAACCATAATGATGAAAATGCAGGCGATCCACCGACAGCGGTAACCGCGAAGGATTACGATACAAGCTTTTTGGGTTTGACTTATAAAGTGTTAGATACCAATTGGGTGGTCGGTGCTAAGACACTGTCAGCCAATTTTGAAAACAGTGCCAATACTGGCTACTGGGGTGCCCTTGTCAAAAATACCTTTAACGGTATTGGTGTTCAGCTGGCGTATACTTCTGTGCAAGATGCAGCGAGCTTCCCGGGGACGTTAGGGCATGTCCCCATGTTTCGTGCTTACAATCCAGGCTTACAGGGCGAGTATTATGCTGGCCTAAAAACCACATCGATTGCGGCAAATTATGGCTTTCACATACCTGGCTTTAAAACGACAATTGGTTATACCTCTTGGCAACAAAGTGCGCAGGGGATAAAACACAGTCATGGTACGGACTTAGATGGTGGATATGAAGCGTCTTTGCGCGTCGATTATAAGTCTCAAGACATTAAAGGTTTGTCTGCGCTGATGCAGCTATCCTATATCGATTACAATCAAAACGTCCCAGAAGATTCATTAACAGTCCTACGGACATCTGTGAATTACCAATTCTAATTAAAAACCACTGTCTAGAGCCTCTAGACAGTGGTTTCCTCGCTTAATTATGAACACATCTGACTTATGAGATCAGACAGGAAGTTTTTCCACTTATACCTACTAGCATCGCTTTGGGTATATCGTAAAAAACGCAAACCGTTGTTCCTCCATTAAACCTCCACACAACATCAATCAATACTCCATCGAGCAATGCGAGAATCAGCTTTCTTAACTACAGCAACGTAAGAAAGGGTGTTATATGTCGATTCATCGACGATGGGTTTTTATCGGTTTTTCTGTCGCGGCGGTGATTGCGGGTGGCGTCGCGATGTCGTCAAATCTAATGCAAACCAGTAGCGCCAATTTTTTGACGGCTACTGTGACGGTCGGCAATCTGGATCAGACGGTCACGGCATTGGGGCGCTTACAGCCTAAGGAGCTGGTCAATGTTGGCGCTCAGGTGACAGGTCAAGTCCAGCGTCTACATGTCGTACTGGGGCAGAAGGTGAAAGCGGGCGATCTTATTGCCGAAATTGATGCAAAGCCACAACAGCTAGCATTGCGAAATGCAGAAGCGTCCGTCGCGTCATTACAAGCACAAAAGGCTGCTCGACAAGCGACATTGGTGCAAGCACAACTCACCTACAATAGACAAAAAACGTTGATAGCGGTTGATGCCACGGCAAGGGCCGATGTCGAAGCGGCACGGGCAGCACGAGATGTGGTCCGTGCGGAAATCCACTCACTACAAGCACAAATTGATCAAGCTCGTATACAGGTAGAGACGGCGCGCATCAAATTGGCCTATGCACGTATTACTGCGCCTATGGATGGGGTGGTGGTCGCCGTGGTGACCAAACAGGGTCAGACGCTTAATTCATTCCAGTCAGCTCCTACGATTGTGGTCATCGCCAAGCTCAATGTCATGACCGTTCGAGCCAAAATCGCGGAAGCCGATGTTAATAAAATTCATCCCGGTCAGTCGGTTTGGTTTACCACGTTGGGGCAGAAACATCGCTATCAAGCACACATTGAACAGGTTGAGCCGGCCCCAAAATCCATTGTCAAAGGTGAAACCAGTACTGCTCAAGCCATCTACTACAACGCGCTGTTCGATGTACCGAATCCAAAGGGCGTGTTGAAGCCATCGATGACAGCTCAGGTATCTGTGCTGGTAGCAAGGGAGCGGGGCGTTGTGCTGATTCCCATAGCCGCATTGGGGGAGCGTATCGATGATGGCTATCGGGTTCGAGTGGTGAATCCTGAAACTCACCAAGTGGTTTCTCGTCAGGTGAAAATTGGAATAACCACGACCAACCAAGCGGTGGTCATTTCTGGTGTGAAGCCTGGTGAACAGGTCGTTCTCGGTGAGGCTGGGTCAGAGAGCAATTCGTCAGCCAATCTGATGGGGATATAACCGTGGGATCACCATTACTTGAAATACGTAATTTGCGCCGTGAATTTGCTGCTGGGGAAGGTGTTGTCACGATCTTGAAAGACATTAACCTGCGCATCGACGAAGGCGAGATGGTGGCCATTGTAGGCGCATCTGGCTCGGGTAAGTCGACCTTGATGAATATTCTCGGATGTTTGGATCGCCCTAGTTCTGGTACTTATCGGATCGCAGAGCGAGAAACCAGTTCACTGAGTCGGGATGAATTAGCCGAACTGAGACGGGAACACTTTGGTTTTATCTTTCAGCGTTACCATCTACTGACTGATATCAGTGCTTTTAGCAATGTTGAACTGCCAGCCATCTACGCCAACTGTGATGCCTCTGTGCGCCATGAACGGGCGAGCGCTTTATTGGCCCGTCTTGGTTTGGGAGATAAACAGCATTTTCGTCCAAGTAAACTCTCGGGTGGGCAACAACAACGTGTGTCGATTGCGCGTGCTTTGATGAATGGCGGCGCAGTGATTCTAGCCGATGAGCCCACGGGTGCGCTGGATAAAGCCAGCGGTGTGGAAGTAATGAATATTCTACGGGAACTCAACGCTGACGGTCATACGGTTATTCTTGTCACCCATGACATGGAAGTCGCCTCACATGCTCCTCGGCAGATTGAAATCAGCGATGGGGTGATTGTCACCGACCAGCGTCGTGAACCAAGCAATCCGCCATCAGCTCTGCATCATCAACTGCCACCCCGTGCCGATGCGTTGAGTGCGTTTTGGGGAGGCTTTACGGAAGCATTGCGTATGGCGCTGCGTTCGATGAATGCACACCGTTTACGGACCTTTTTGACAATGTTGGGCATTATCATCGGTATTGCTGCCGTGGTCGTTGTGGTGGCGATTGGTCGTGGTGCCCAGCAGCAGGTTATGAGTCAGATTAGTGATTTGGGGACGAATACGCTGGATATCTATCCTGGTAGTGATTTTGGTGATTTAGAGGCTGCCGCCATCGAAACTCTGACCGCAAGAGATGCTGAAGCACTGGCAACACAACCCTATATCGACAGTGTAACCCCTAATGTTTCAACCAGTGTGACAGCCCTTTATCAGAATATTGCCGCAAAAGCTCAGGTGAACGGTGTCGGTGCAGACTACTTTCGAGTACGTGGCTTGAAGCTTGCCAGTGGGCGTTTTTTTAACGAACGTGAGGCCGAGCAATCTGCCCAAGTGGCCATTATTGATCAACGGGCACAGGCCGCTTTGTTTGCACACACTGCTCACCCAATCGGTAGGGTCGTGTTGATTGGAGACATGCCAGTCGAGATCATTGGCGTGTTAAAACCATCGCAAAACAATTTTACTGGCTCCAGTCCCATCCTCTATGTCCCTTACAGTGCTGTCGCCACTCGCCTGATAGGGAAGTCTTATCTGGATAATATTACCGTGCGTCTAAAGGGCAAGGTTTCCAGCAAGGCCGCTGAGCAAGCAGTGACAAGCTTTATGGTTCGTCGTCATGGCAGCAAGGATTTTTCCATTTTTAACTCAGACCAAGTGCGTCAGGCGGTGGAGAGAAGCAGTGCAACGCTCACGCTATTAATCTCTGCAATTGCCGCCATTGCACTGCTTGTTGGTGGCATTGGGGTGATGAACATCATGTTGGTATCCGTCACTGAACGTACTGGTGAGATTGGTGTGCGTATGGCTGTAGGGGCACGTCAAGTTGATATTCTACAGCAATTTCTGATTGAGTCGGTATTGGTGTGTTTGGTCGGTGGGTTCATCGGCATCGCATTGGCATTGTCAGTGGGAGGGCTGATTAAGCTCACGGGGGTCGGTCTACCATTAATCTACTCCGTGGACTCTATGTTGCTAGCGGTTGCCTGTGCCTCATTGATCGGCATCGCCTTCGGATTTTTTCCTGCCCGCAATGCCTCTCGGCTGGATCCGATCCAAGCATTGGCGAGGGACTGATGACTATGTTTAAGCAAAGTGTTGTATTGGCCGCTGTTATACTGACAGGCTGCTCCACGCTCACCCGTACTGACTATCACGCACCGGCTGTTTCACTACCGGAGACTTTTAAAAACGCCACGGGTGACGTTGGGGCCACACCTCTTGATGCCTGGTGGCGTCGGTTAGAGGAGCCGCATCTAGATGCTTGGGTTGATTTGGCTCGCGCTCGTAATGCCGACCTCGCGGCGGCGGCCATCCGTGTGAAACGTGCGACCCTTGAGTCTCGTTTAGCAGGCAATGCCTTATTACCCGCTTTCAACGGCACGGTTGCAACTAGCGTAAGCCGTCCACTGTCCGGTGATACCCAGCGCTCTACTAAAACCACTACAGGAACGCTAGGAGTGACATGGCAAATAGACTTATTTGATCGGCTGGGAGCTCAGCGTGATGCCGCTGCATTCGAGGCGCAGGCAACCGCTGAAGATCGAAACGCCGTGGCTCTATCGCTGGTTGGTACCACGGTCAAACTGTATTGGCAACTGGCCTTTGCTAACCAACAAATCGCCTTGGCTAAGCAGAATGTGGCCGATGCCGTTCGCATTCATGCCCTAGTATTGAGCCAATACGCAGCGGGTGCTGTATCGGGGTTAGAGCGCAGAGAGGCAGAGCAAGCCGTTGCCGAACAAAAACTAGCACTCAGTCAGCTTGTCCAAGCGAAAGCGGAATTGCAGCAGTCGCTCATGGTGTTGTTCGATGGTGCTGTGCCACCGTCTCCCGTTCCTGAGCATCTGCCGATGCGGCCACTGCCGGCGGTGCAGGCAGGATTGCCAGCAGAACTTCTGCAGCGCCGTCCCGACTTGCGAGCAGCGGAATTACGTTTGCGCCGTGTTTTGGCCAGTAGTGACGCCGTTCAAGCACGTTACTATCCTGCTCTTTCGTTAACTGGCAGCCTTGGTACATCGAGTACCGCTTTACTAAACGTATTAGCCCATCCAGTGGCCACACTCGGAGCGGGCCTGACGTTGCCTTTCCTTAATGTCCGCGACATGCGTATCAATAAAGCCATCGCCCGTACACGTTATGAAGAAGCCATTGTCATATTCAGAAAGTCGCTATACAACGCCTTCGCCGACGTCGAAAAAGCCCTGTCAGCGCGAACGCAACTTGCTCAGCAAGAAGCCGCACAATGGCGCATATTCAATGAAGCAATAGAGATAGAAAGAATCTACGAAGCGCGCTACCGTGCTGGACAAGTTGCCTTGCGGATTTGGCTGGATGCCAAGAAGCGGCGACGTTCCGCAGAGGTGGCTCTAGCGACAACACGTTTGGCACAACTCCAGAATTACGTGACGCTTATTCAAGCGTTGGGTGGAGGAATGGAAATGCAGGGCAGAAGGGCCGAATGATGTTAAACAATACGGCCGCTTCATTGTGTCTGGATGCATGAAGAAAGAAAGCCTATGAAAGCAATGGCTTACAGTCTTAGAGTAAATTACTAAGATACGCCTTCCATTCAGTGGGCTTGCCATAGAATGCGCTGTGAGACAAAGGCATCCAGGTGACATCTTTTTCAAGGATAAAGGTTGGGAAGCCACTAACTTGCATCTGCGACATAAGTTGACGGCTCTGGGTTATTTCCGACTTCATTGCATTGTCAGACTGCGTCATCGTCTTCTCCCATTCGGCTTTATCTAAACCAAGGGATGCCGCTAGCTCTGCTAATACCTCGGGCTCGTGCAAATGCTTGCCTTCTTGGTAGTGGGCCTTTTGCAACGCCTCTAGCATTGTATGACGATCGGTGCCCATTTTTTCCCCTGCGATCATGGCTTGGGTAGGGAGCAAAGAATCCACAACGTATTCTTCCGGCCCTTTTACACGGGCAATATAATTGTCGCCAAAAGGTACCTTCGTCATCTCGGTAATGCGTTTATCCGCTTGCAAAATATGTTGTCTAAAGGACGGTTCAATGGCCCGTTTAGGGATCATACCACCAGGGTGATAGAGGATTTCGAATGCCTGCATATTGGCCAACACCTCCACCAAAGAAGACGCGGCATAGCACCAACCGCACATTGGGTCGAAGAAGTAGTGAACTTTGAGCATTGTATTTTACCTATTGAGTTCGAAAATTGAGTGGAAATCGCGTGAGAAAAAGGTTTTAACCGACGCTGTCCAGTAACGTGAATGTTATGGTGTTAGAATAAAGAATTGTCTTGCTCGGAAAAATAGACAAAAATGAGCATCTTTGTTTCTTAAATCGAGCAGGTGGAAGAGTAGTGGACAGAGTCACCGCTGCAAAAGTATTTCTTGATGTGGCCCAATCACAGAGTTTCTCTCGTACCGCAACCCGTTTGAACATGTCCCGCCCTATGGTGACGCGATACATAGAAGCCATGGAAGATTGGCTACAGATTCGCCTATTACACAGAACAACCCGCAAAGTATCCCTCACCAGTGCGGGGGAAGCCTGCTTAAAAGACGTCGAACAATGGTTACAGCAAGCGGATCAACTTACCGCCTTAGTGAACAATAGCCAGGAGCTTTCTGGCATGGTGCGCATTACCAGCAGCATGTCGTTTGGTTATTCCCAATTAATGCCCGCAATACAAGGCTTTATGGATCTGCATCCGCAAGTGCGTATTGACATTGATTTAGAAGACAGCACAGCGGATTTAACGGACAAAAGCATCGACCTTGCGATCCGCATCGCCTCCAACCCAGACTCATCCTTAATCGGTAAACCCATTGGAGTGTGCGAATCTGTGTTGGTTGCTTCTCCGGCGTATCTTGAAAAAACACGCCACACATTGGGTGAAATCCACCATCCACAGGACTTAGTGAAACACGCATGTTTGGGGTACAAAAACTTTGAACGCCATATTTGGCACTTGTCGAAAGGCGAGCAATTTGAGTCGGTATCGGTGGATTGTCGTTTAAGCGTTAACGAAGCAACAGCACTCTTGCATGGCGTATTAAATGGCATGGGCGTTGCTCTGCAACCCACTTATTTGGCAAACCACTACCTACACAACAGTTGCTTGTGCCACGTATTGCCAGAATGGACTCCCAGAAACCTAACCATCTACGCCCTATACTCCTCCCGCAAGCACTTATCGCCTACTGTGCGTGCTTTAATTGATTATCTAGAAAGCTACTTTGCTGATAACTCTTGGTAGATCAAAAAGAAAAGATTCCGCATTGGGTATTGTCAAGGTAAACTGACAAATCAAGATGACAATAATAAGTGAAGAAGTTGCCATCCCTTATCCGATCCGTGCCATTAATTTAGAGCAAGAAAGCATACGAGATTGGTTAATCCATAATAAATCTAGTTCCCTAAGGCAAAAATGATAGATAACGCTTGAATGAGCTATTTCGCGACTTTCTCTTGCAGCCATTCCATAAAGACCATCAACCGTTTTGAGATCTGGCGGCGTGATGGGTACAAAAGGGAAACGGGCATAGGCTCTGCCTCGTAGTCGGGCAACACTTGAATCAATTGTCCATCTAGAAGAAAACGCTCTGCACCTGTAAAGGGGATTTGAGCGATACCTAATCCTGATAAGCAGGCCGAAAGGTAAGCATCGGTTCCGTTTACCGCCAAACTGCTAGGCATGCTGAGTTGTTTGATTTTACCCTGTTCCATGTATTCAAATGTGGCTTCAGCATGGCCAAGACTATGGGAGTAATCGATCAATTTGTGACATGCTAGATCTCCAAGGCTTTTCGGGATACCGAGCTTTTCGACATAACTGGGTGAAACGCAGTTCACTGTGCGGTAATGAGTGAGTGGTTTCGCTATTAGGTTACTATCGTCCAATTCTCCGATCCGCACCACGCAATCAAAGCTTCCTCGAATCAGATCAACACGATAATCGGCACTGCTGATTTTGAGTTGAATATTAGGGTATTTTTCAAAAAAGTCAGACAAATTAGGCAAGACAATGATCGAGGCAAATTGGCTTGGCATATCCACGCGTAAAATACCTCGGATATCTTCTGGAGTGCTTTGGAATTGGCTACTTATGGCATCAAGTTCGGTCAGAAGGGCCAAGCATTGTGGTAAATAGCGCTCGCCATCTTGTGTCAAAGTAACACTGCGTGTGCTGCGGTGAAAAAGTCGCGTACCGAGTTCTTTTTCAAGGCTTTGAATCGCACTGGAAATACTTGATTTAGGTAACCCCAACGTGTCCGCGGCCTTAGTAAAGCTTCCTGATTGAGCAACTAAGACAAAACGCTGCATTGCGTCAAATTTATCCATACTGCCTACTTTTGTTCGTTATATCCAAACAATGATATCACTTTGGGGTGGTTTATTGAGCACAATCTCTCGCCTACGCTACACACAGGGTTTGAGCCTAAGCTCAACATTTTCAAGTGACTTAATGCGTAGAGGAATTAGACATGAGTAAATTAGCCATTATTACGGGGGCAAGCCGAGGTCTTGGGAAAAACAGCGCGTTAGCGTTAGCAACAAAAGGGGTGGATGTCCTGTTCACTTATCATAGCAATGCGGAAGCCGCGCAAGAAACGGTGGATGAGATTAACAAGCTGGGTCAAAAAGCTTTCGCTGTGCAATTAGACACACGAGATATGGCGGCCGTGAAAGACTTTGCGGGGCAGGTGCCTTCTGTTTTACAGAGAGAATTTGCTCGAGAGGACTGTGATTATCTCTTTAATAATGCGGGAACCGGCTTGCATGTTCCTTTAGAGGAAACCACATTAGAGCAACTAGAAGATATGCTATCCATTCATGTAAAAGGCCCGTTTTATCTGACACAGCAGCTCTTACCCGTCATAAAAGAGGGTGGTCATATTCTAAACGTTTCTTCTGGCCTAGCGCGTTTTAGTTTATCGGGTGCAGGGGCTTATGCAATGGCCAAAGGCGCTGTAGAAGTGATGACGCGTTATATGGCAAAAGAGTTCGCCAGCAAGCAGATTCGCGTGAATACCTTAGCTCCTGGTGCAATAGCGACAGATTTCAGCGATGGCAATGTGAGAGATAATCCCCAAGTAAATCAAATGGTGTCATCAGTGACTGCATTAGGCCGAGTGGGAGAAGCTGGTGATATTGGGCCAGTAGTTGCCATGCTATTGAGCGATGAGGCGGGTTGGATTACCGGTCAACGTATCGAAGCCTCCGGCGGCATGTTCCTTTAATGCAAAATGAACCTGACTCATCATAAATGGTTTAATGAGACCGTTTTGGTAAATCTTAAAGTTGTTGAAACGGGGTATGTGTTCTGTGAGAGGGATGAGGCGACAATACCTCATCCTAATCACTATTTTCAAAAATAGTATTATGCACTTGCATAAAATTATGCAAGTGCATAATAATGTCGCCTATCCGTTGAATTTTTAGAATTCGTGCTAATGCGAAACACAGAAGGGTAGGGGAAAAGAGATGAAAACATTTGGCAGTCAATCCATGGTCGCACCGATCAAGCGTGTGTTAATGCGTCGTCCAGGTAAGAGTTTGCTCGCGGCGGACGCCAAAGAATGGCATTACGGCAGTCTGTTTGATGCCCCCAAAGCCATTGCCCAATACGATGTGTTTGCCAAGCTGGTGTCAGAGTCTGGCGCGGAAATCACTTGGCTTGAAGATAATGGCGATGGCCTTTGTGATGCCATGTTTACCCAAGATGCTTCTTTGGTAACGGATCATGGTGCGGTGTTGCTCAACATGGGCAAACCTTTGCGGGTGCCAGAGCCTGCGATGCATGGCGAGGCTTATGAAGCCGCTGGTGTGCCTGTTATTGGTAAGCTTACTGGCAATGGGCGTATTGAAGGGGGCGATTTTATATGGCTAAACGACAAAACCATTGTGGTGGGGTGTGGCTTTCGTTCTAACCGCGAAGGCATTGCGCAGCTGAATGCGATCTTGAATCCTTATGAGATCACTGTCATTGGTTTTGATTTACCCGTTTGGCAAGGGGCAGAAGCTTGTTTGCATCTTATGTCGATGATTTCACCTTTGGATGATAAGCTCGCGCTGATTTATTCTCCTCTAATGCCAACGGCCTTTTATCAGCTTTTACTTGAAGAAGGCTTTACTCTGTTGGATGCACCAGCGGAAGAGTTTTTGACAAGCGGTGGATTGAACCTAAACGTACTGCCGGTGAAGCCGAGTGAGTGCATCATGATTGATGGTTTCCCAAAAACCAAAAAAATGATGGAAGAGGCGGGCTGTACAGTACATGTGTTTGAAGGCGATGCCCTTTGTATTGCCTGTGAAGGTGGGCCGACGTGCTTAACCAATACTATCTTACGTGCCTAGCCATGCTTAGTTTCGCTCGTCACATCGAGACATTGTCTCTATAGATTTATTGGTAAAAGGCGAATTAACACCATGGAAACAAAACGAAGAGAAAGCAATAAGCGTCGCCAAGCCTTGATTGAAGCGGCCCTTGAGTGTATTGCCCAAGAAGGTTTGCAAAGCGCGACGGTGCGCAAAGTGGCCGACTATGCGGGAGTGACCAATGGTTTAATTCGCTTTTACTTTTCGGGCAAAGATGAGCTGATTCGTGCCGCGTATGCGGCGCTGTTGGAGCATATTTATGTGACGGCACGTGTGGGCGTAGAGGATGAGTCTGTCCCTGCAAAAGTCCGTTTACGCGAGTTTATTCGGGCAACCCTGAGCCCGCCGATTGTGGCGCCGCGAACGGTTTTGTTGTGGGCGAATTTCTTGCCTTTAACCTACAGCGATCCTGAGATAGCGGCCATTCGCCGTGAAGCTTATGTGGATACCACGGATATTCTGGCGGTGTTAATCGCCGACTCTTTTCAGCAAGAAGATAAGGTGTTGGACAATAAGGCCGTGCAGCGCTTCGCCATTCAAGTGAATGCGATTATTGATGGACTGTGGTTAGAAGGCAGTTTAGCAACTGATAAGTTTGTCAAAGGGGAATTAGAACAGCTGGGGTTGCACGCCGCTTCGTCGGTATTACAACTCAGTTTAGATGAAAACAATGGGTAGATTAAAAAGATGGATGGCCCTCGAAAGGGCTCTCAAAAAGGAGTAAGAGAAGACCATCCACAAACGCTCACAAGTGTTGCTAGTCCGCTGGTTTGATTAAAACGTCTTTAAAGAAAGCGACCAGACGATCGTAATCATCCAAAGGCAAAACATCGGCCACATATTGATCTGGGCGAACGATCACCATGCAGCCCTGTTCCTTATCGATACCGCGCTTATCGTAGAAAGACCCTTCTCTCGTTTGGGCGCTGTACACTTTCTCGTAGTCTTTCAAACCAAGCGTGCCTTTTAGCGGTTGCAATAGTGGATGGGGTGCCGACACCTCCACATCACGATGCGCTTCTTGGAAGATGGCGCTGAGACTGATGATAGAATCGATGTCCGAGCCTTTTGGCGTGTAGGTATTGATAGGGGAGTGTGGGTCCTCTTGTAAAAAATTACATAAGGCTTTGACTCGACAAGACTCTGACATAAAGGCCTCTTTGCCAGCAAAGGCAAAGATATGCCAGCGGCCATCGGCTTTGACTGAGTGACCGAGATGGACGACTTTGGCATCCCCATGACGGGTTACTTTGGCCGAATGGAAGCGCTTGCCAAGTATTTGGCCCGTTGCTAAGGCTTGATGCTGATCCTTGCCGACTAATCGAGAAGCGGGATAATGAATGGCCACGCCCGCTGTGAAGTGGCCAGATTTCATAAAATATCGTTGAAATTCAGCGGGATCAACGCCATCTGGATTGTCTGCTGACTTAGGTTTGGCGCTAAACATGGTGGACAGTTCTCGGTCAAAGTCGATGAGTATCTGAGCGACTTTCTGTCTTTCTTCCGAGTAAGTATGAAGCAGAGAGGGGTCGGCTTTGCCTGTCAGTACATGGGCCATTTTCCAGCCCAGATTCCACGTGTCATTGAGTGAAGTATTCAGGCCTTGCCCTGCTTTTGGGCTGTGGGTATGGCAGGCATCGCCTGCAAGGAATACGTGAGGCTCGCGGCCGATTTCTGAATCATCAAAGGCGGTGGTTAGGCGTTGTCCAATTTCATACACACTCCACCAAGCGATTTCTTTCACGTCGATATGATAGGGCGCCATGATGCGGTTCGCCGCCGCAATTAAACTGTCGGGCGTAATGGCTTCACGATTAAAACGCTCATTTTCGTTTAGTTTATCCAATTCAATATATAGACGAACCATGTAGCCCCCCTCGCGAGGGATGATCAACATATTGCCTTGATTGTTCGAATAGATGGCGGTTTTGAGTCGAATATCTGGGAAATCCGTGGTGGCAAGAACGTCCATGACGCCCCACGCTTGGTTGATGGAATCCCCCACTAGTTCACGACCAATGGATTTACGCACGGTGCTGCGCGCCCCGTCGCAGCCCACGACATATTTTGCTTGAACGGTTTCAATGACACCAAGATGTTGCGAGTCCAAACGTTCGAATTGTAGTGTCACGGGGTAATCTGGATGGTTGTAATCGACTTCTAAATCAAGCAACTTACGTGAGTAATGGGGCTCAATTTTACTGGCACCACGGCGCATAATGTCTAGAAAAAAATCGTGAACGCGTGCTTGGTTGACAATGACGTGCGGCATTTCAGACAAGTCATCTTCGACATCTTGAATTTTACTGGTACGCACAATATTTTCCGGCTGCTGATCATCGGGTCGCCAAAAGGCAATTTCATTTACCCAGTAGGCTTCTTGCTTGATCTGATCGGCAAAATCGTAGGCTTCAAATATTTCCATGGTACGGCACGCAATCCCATCGGCTTGGCCTACCAAAAGGCGGTCGTCTTTTTGCTCAACAATGCAGGTAGAAATTGTCGAGAACTTAGAAAGCTGTGCGGCAAGGTTCAAGCCAGCGGGGCCACAGCCAACGATCATTACATCAACTTTTTTGGGTAGCGGTTGCTTTAATGGTGGGGCAATAACGCGCGCCTTGGGATCATTAATCCGTGGATTACCGGGATGAAAACCGTTTTCATAAAATTGCATGAGGAGCCCTCTTATTCTTTTTCTTAAAAGTTATTTTTATAGCGTATAAGGACTTTAACTAAATCCAGATATAAGGAAAAATAGATATTTAGATCTAGACTAAAAGAATTTGCATATATGAATCCTAACTTATTGAAGCAATTGGCCATCGTGGTGAAGCAAGGATCGTTAAGTCGAGCCTGTGAGCAGCTGTATATTACCCAGCCGACGCTAACCCGCAGCATTAAGCAGCTGGAAATGCGTGTCGAGGCGCCAGTATTGATTCGAACCCGTTATGGTGTGGAACCGACGGATATTGGGGCTCGACTTGCCAGTATTGGCGAGCGCATTCTGGCGGAAACAGAACAAGCGGAAGAGGTGATCCGTCAATATCACAACGGTTATCACAATGAATTTGTAGTGGGTGTGGACCCTTTGTGGGAGTTCGCCACCGTGCAGCAAATGACAGAATTCTTCTTGCACGAAAAACGTTATGTTTTTCACTTTCGTACCAGTTCAGCCGCCGCCCAGATCGATTTATTAAAAAACGGTGAACTCGACTTTCTGTTTGCGCCCGCCCATCTTTCTGTGCCGCAAGGCTCGCTTGATCGACAGCTGCTTTTCCGTGATCGCTCTGGTGTTTTTGTGGGTAAGAAATCTAAGCTGTATGGAAGTAAAAAAGTTATTTCCCAGGCAGTTTTGGCACAACAAAAGTGGATGATTGCGGGCGCCAGTGCGGGGTTTTTAGATCGACCAACGGAATTGGCTGGGCAGAAGGCGGCCAACGTTGCTTTTACGGGCAGTATTCGCTCAGTACTTCATCTTCTGAATACATCAGATATGTTGGTGCGTATGCCAGCGCGAATGACGCTCATGACGGGGGACGTGTCAGAGGCACAGATGATTAAAGTGGAAGGCCCCCTTGGGCCAAGGCGAGATATTGCCTTATGGTCGAGAAATGAAAACCGTGAACGGCCAGATTTTATCAAAGTGTACGATTTGCTACGCGACTATATGAAGAGAATAGACCAGACCGTATCAACCTTTGGACTGGATCTATAAATGTCTAATAAGAGTTTTTTTAAATCGCTATCTATTTAGAAGCTAGTGTCTAAAATACGCCGCCAATTCCTGCCATTGCGTTTCTGACTGGGCGGCGAGCATTTCACCATCGAGCAGGGTTGGACTGTATTCTTGACCATCAAGGGTTCGGCAGATGCCGCCCACTTCGGTGTGAACCAGTACGCCAGCTGCGTGATCCCAAGGCAGCATTTTGTAGGTTAGGCTGAAATGAAAGTGGCCTTGGGCGATTTGTCGATAAGCGGGGCAAGAAGGTAAGTTGTTGATGCGTACAAAGCGAGACGCTTTTAGGGCAAAGTCTCGTTTTCTGTCATCGCTATAAGAGTTAACGGACATGATGCCCGCGAGTTTATCTAGCTCGGGTTCAGCTATGATGTGCAAGGGAAGAGGCGCTTGAGTCGGCACTTGATTCTTACCTTTTTCCGCCATGGTGGTGCGTTGGAAAAACGCGCCTTCTCCTAGATTGGCGTAAATCCAGTCGTCATTGACGGGGTCATAGAGTAAGCCAAAGCGTGTGATGCCTTTTACGACCACGGCAAGTATGATGCCAAAATCCGATAAACCATGAGCGTAATTCCAAGTGCCGTCGATGGGATCGATGATCACGCAGGTGTCGGCGGTGGCGATTTTATCAATCCTTGATGGGTCGTCAGCGACGGCTTCTTCTCCAACGATTTCCCAATCAGGAAATGCAGCTTCAATTTCATTGCTAATAAAGGCTTCGCTGGCTTTGTCGGCAATGGTAACTAGGTCGGTAAGGCTACTTTTGGTTTCAACATCGGCGGCACTCAGTTGGCGAAAGCTAGGCATAACGATCTCTTGGCCTGCCCGGCGGACGATGTTTATGAGTCTTGCTTGTGTGGGCTTATCGAGGTTCATACACTACCACTCACCATTCTCAGCTGTGCGTTAAAAGCAGTATACCTGATGAAGTTGACAAAGTGGGGGATGGATTATTTTTTAGTCAATTTTTCCATGATACTGCTTTCGATATTTTTATAAATATGAGGTGATGATTTATGGTGTGTTGGTTTCGTTCTAACCTACAAGCCGCGTTGGTGAGTATAGCGCTGGCCAGCATTGTTCAAAAGTGATGCATGGAGGGAGATAAAAAATAGTGTCTTATGGGGCTAAGGCATTATTTTTTATCATGGCATGGTTAGGAGAGTCGTTTGAGCATATCAACCAGTTGGTCTTTTTCATGATCACCATGTAGTCTAGCCATCATGGTATTTTCGTAATCACGGACTTTTTTGGACGACATTTCAAAAAATTCTTGGCCGTATTTGGTCATAAATAAGGCATAGGAACGGCGGTCGTTTTTCGCCGGACGACGTTCGATGAGTTTCATGTTTTCCAGTTTATCAACTGCGGCCACCATCGCAGATCGATCATTGCCAAGAGCCTGAGCAACAGCAGTTTGCGTGAGTCCTGGGTTTTTTTCGACAATCACCAGAACGGAGAAAAGGCCAGGGCTGATGCCTAAATCGGAGCAGAGTTCGCTGAACTTTGCAAAGAAGTTCATCTGTGCGCGCCTTAATCGGTAACCGACGGATTCTTCTAGCATTCCAAAGTCGATATCGGTGTCGTTAATTGTGTCGGTTTGAGCCATGGCTACCTCTTAAGTTCTCTGTATTCGTCTAGATGGCTATTTCTGTGAAGCCATACCTAGGGGAGTATTATTCAATTATTATATCTATTATTCAATTTTTATAATTGTAATGCTTAATTGTTGTATGCGCTATCAAATAGTGCTGCTCCTTTCTTTCATTACCTGTGCTGCTACCAACGCTTAGAGTTTGCTTTCCTTTGCTTTTTAAGCCTTTTTGGCGCAGCTAGCAAAATAATCATTTACAAAAATAACTGTTGTGGTGTACAACAATGGAATGTTTTATCCGGTTCATTCTATAACAAATCTAAAATAAAGAAGGTGATTTATGAGCAAGGTAATATCCTTGGATCAAGCGGCGGGCCTGATTAACGATGGCGACTGTGTGGTTTGGTCTACCGTTGGTATGTCGTATTTTGCTGAGGCGGTAGCGAAATCTGTTGAAGAGCGCTTTTTGCAAACGGGCCACCCACAGAATCTAACCTTAGTTCATGACTGCGGTTGTGGTAATGGCAAAGAAAAGGGCATGTCCCATTTAGCCCACGAAGGGTTGGTTAAGCGCTTGGTGTCGGGTCATACGGGGCAAGCCCCCAAAATGGCGAATTTGATCGCGGATAACCAAATCGAAGCCTATTTATTACCCCAAGGGGTTTTGACCACTTTATGGCGTCAGATTGCCGGTAACAAGCCGGGTGTGATAACCAAAGTCGGAATGGGGACGTATGTAGATCCATTAATCGATGGTGGCAAGGTAACGAACATTACCACAGAAGAACTGGTTAAACGTATTGAAATTGAAGGGGAAGATTGGCTTTTGTATAAAAGCTTCCCAGTTGATGTAGTGGTGATTCGAGCCACTACGGCAGACGAAAAAGGCAATTTATCCGTTGAAGAAGAAGCCATGATGGCAGAAATTTTGTCTATGGCGCAAGCGGCGAAAAATCGCGGCGGCATCGTGATTGCTCAAGTGAAGTATCTTGCTGAGGCTTGCAGCATTCCACCTAAAGAAGTCAAAGTCCCTGGCGTGTTGGTTGACTATGTCACGGTTGCTCCGGCAGAAGACCATATGCAAACCATCACCACGGATTATAACCCCGGCTTAGCAGGCAATGCCCGTGTGCCATCCAATGGTATCCCTCCTTTAAAATTTTCTGATCGCAAAATTATTGCCCGTCGTGCCGCCATGGAGCTAGCCGAAGGGGCGATTGTCAACTTAGGTATTGGTATGCCTGATGGCGTGGCGTCGGTGGCGGCAGAAGAAAACGCTGCACACTTATTCACCCTGACGACAGAGCTTGGAACCTATGGGGGTATTCCTGCTTCAGGTGGTGATTTTGGGGCAGCATGGAACCCAGAAGCCATTATTAACCATGAAGCGCAGTTCGATTTTTATGATGGTGGCGGTTTGGATATGGCGTTTCTTGGCTTAGCCCAAGTGGATCGCAACGGTAATTTGAATGTTAGTAAATTTGGGCCAAAAGTAGTTGGTCCGGGCGGTTTTATTAACATTTCGCAAAGTGCGAAAAAAGTGGTTTTCTGCGGTACCTTGGTGAATGGTGCGAAATTAGCCTTCGAAGCGGGAAAAGTGCGTGTGGTAGAAGAAGGCAAAACGAAGAAATTTGTCGACTCCGTGGATCATATTACCTTTAGTGGTGAGGTGGCGAAAGCCAATAAGCAGCCTGTGTTCTTTATTACTGAGCGTTGTGTCTTGGAGCTACGGGAAGAAGGCTTGGTGTTAACAGAAATCGCGCCGGGGCTGGATTTACAAAAAGATGTGCTTGATATGATGGATTTCAAACCAGTGATTGCTGAGGATCTGAAAACCATGCCGGAAGAGATCTTTTATGAGCAATGGGGCGGTTTAACGAAAGCTATGGCAGTAGCGGCTACAAGATAACAAGGGGTAAGTTTATGTCTATTAATAATGTTGAAATTCCTTATGGTGCTTATTGGAGTACGCCGTTTACCAAGTGGCAAGGCTCGCTACAGTATTTGCATTCGATGAAGTTTGCCGCTCATGTTGCGAAACAAGAGCTGGCCAAACGCGAGATTGATCCACTGATTTTTGATTCTGGTGTGTTGGGTATGACCATTAATCAGTATCAATCTTTTAACGGTGCCCCTTGGGCTTTGTATGATCTTGGGGCAATTCGTACCCCAGGTCATGCGGTTAATCAAGTCTGCGCAACCAGTGCACGCGCCTTATTCGCGGCGTCATCGGAAGTCATGTGTGGCATGGCGAAGGTGTCATTGCTGATGTCGGCTGATCGTTGTTCTAACGGTCCACAGATTTATTACCCAAATCCAAAAGGTATGGGGGGCTATGGTGAGAGCGAAGCACAGGTGACATACAACATGATGAATGACCCAATGGGGGGGCATTCCATGATGCAAACCGGTGAAAATGTTGCCAAGCGTTTTGATATTTCGAGAGAAGAGTTGGATGCCGTTACCTTACGTCGTTATGAGCAATATCAAGAAGCTTTAAAAGACGACCAAGCATTCCAAAAGCGCTTTATGACGTTGCCTTTGTCTGTGCCAACCGCAAACTTTAAAAAGGAAGAAACGGTTCTGACAGGTGATGAAGGGGTTTTTCCTACGACGGCTGAAGGGTTGGCGAAGCTGAAACCCATTATGGAAGGGGGAGTGATCACCTTTGGTAACCAAACTCATCCGGCGGATGGTAATGCGGCGATTATTGTTTGTCATAGTGATCAAGCTCAGGCTTTGTCGACTCGGCCAGAGATCAAGGTAGAAGTCTTGGGGTTTGGTCAAGCTCGGGATGATTTGGCTTACATGCCAGCGGCTCCCATTGAGGCGGCACAACGTGCGTTGCAAATGGCCAATCTTGATATTAAACAAATAGATGCGATCAAGACACACAATCCCTTTGCAGTGAACGATGTGGCACTGGCTAAGGCATTGAATATTGATGTCATGACGATGAATAACTATGGCTGTTCTTTGATCTGGGGGCACCCTCAGGGGCCAACAGGGTTACGCGCCATTATTGAGATGATTGAGGAACTGGCGATTCGTGGCGGCGGTTATGGCTTGTTTACTGGTTGTGCGGCGGGTGATACGGGTATGGCTGCCATTATTAAAGTGTCCGAACGCTAGGCTTGGTCTTTGTTTTGTTCACCGTTTGCGCAGGATGGGCGAATGGTGATGATGTTCCGTTGCTGTAAGGCTTGCCATCTTCGGATGGCTTTTTTTCTGGCTTTTTACAGGTCGCAACACACCGTTTTATTTAAATATTTTCAATTATTATAGAATGTTGAGTTTGACATTTGTTTATGTGTACAACTATTATCACTTTAATGATTTATTCACGATATAAACAACATGGGCAGACCTTGGCTGCATAACCATAAGAATAGAGGCAGACGCATGGCAACGTACGAGTACATTAAATTTTCCGTAGAAGATGGTATTGGCCATCTAGTGTTAAATCGCCCTGAAAAGAAGAATGCGATCAATGATAAGTTGTGTCTTGAGATTGAAAACGTATTTATCAATCTGAGTGATGAGGTGAGTGTCATTTTGTTATCAGGGGCGGGCCCTGAGTTTTGCGCAGGGTTAGATCTAAGTGAGCACACCGCACGTGAGCCATTTGATGTGGTGAAGCATTCGAATATGTGGCATCGCGTTTTTGGCCATATCCAAAATTCAGGGGTTCCAGTTGTAGCGGCGATGCAAGGGGCTGTCATTGGCGGCGGCTTGGAGCTGGGAATCTGTGCCCATATCCGTGTTGCTGAAAAGGGCACTTTTTATCGATTACCGGAAGGTCGTCATGGCATTTTTGTCGGCGGTGGTGCATCGGTCAATGTAGCAAATGTTATTGGTACCAGCCGAATGACGGAAATGATGCTGACAGGACGAGATGTCGATTCAGAAGAAGGGTTGCGCATCGGCTTATCTCATTATGTGGTTGACAATGGCGCGTCGTTAGCAAAAGCGCGTGAGGTCGCAGCGACGATTGCAACCAACTCTAAATATTCTAACTGGGCGATGACCACCGGATTACGTCATATTAACAGTATGTCGGCTTCTGAGGGCATGTACACCGAGTCTTTACTCTGTGGTGTGACGCAAACCAGTCCTGAAGTGAAAGCGCGTATTGATGCCTTTCTAAATCGTAAAAAGAATTCCTAATACCTTCATTGGAGCAATTAATATGCAAATCAAAAATAATCATTTTATTGTGACTGGGTCGGCTTCTGGTATTGGTGAAGCGGTTGCTCGCCGCCTCCATGGTTTGGGGGCAAAGATTACATTAGCGGATATGAATGAAAAAGGGTTAGAGCGTGTGGCAGCGGATCTTGGTGAACACGTTCAGGCTGTGACGACAGATGTGTCTGATGAAGCATCGGCACAAAACTGTATGGATAAAGCCGTCGACGCTTTTGGCCCAATTCGCGGCATTGTCAATTGTGCTGGTATTCCTGGTGCTGAACGGGTGGTAGGACGTGAAGGGCCACATAGCTTAGCTGGTTTTGAGCGTGCTTTAAAAGTCAATCTGTTGGGGACTTTCAATATGGTTCGTTTGGCGGCTGACAAAATGCAGCATAACGAACAAGCAGCGGATTTAGAACGCGGTGTGATCATTAATACGGCGTCTGTTGCGGCGTTTGATGGGCAAATTGGTCAAGCGGCCTATTCTGCGTCTAAAGGTGGGATTTGTGCGATGACATTGCCAATTGCCCGTGAGCTTGCACGCTTTGGTATTCGTGTTATGACCATTGCCCCTGGCTTGTTTAAAACTCCGATGATGGATGTGCTGCCAGAAGACGTTCAGCAATCATTGGGAGCTGCTATCCCGTTCCCTTCTCGTTTGGGGGAACCAGATGAATATGCGGCTTTGGCACAGCATATCATTGAAAATGTCATGTTAAACGGCGAAGTGATTCGTTTAGATGGCGCATTGCGGATGGCCGCTAAATAACTCGCTTAGCGAGCTAATCCTGCTATTGCAAGCGCTGATGGGCTTCTGTCTCGTCGAGAGAATAACAATAATATTGGTTGTGGCTATGATGGTCACTTCCCTAAAACTTTAACCACATAAAAATAACCAGCGTGGTTTTAGGAGCTTAAAATGAATGGTGAATTTCATCCTATCAAAGTGACTGCTCACCCTATTGATATCGAATATAGGGAAGATGGGGTACAAATTATCAGTAGCCAGAAGGCGCTGAATGACTATGCACGTTGTTGGACCGATCGGCTTGCTTTGTGGGCAGATAAAACGCCAGATCAAGTGTTCGTTGCACAACGCAATGATAATGGTGAATGGGATGAGGTAACTTACTCTCAAGCCCTGAAGCGCGTTCGTCAAATTGCCTCTTGGTTGATTAAGCAGCCAGTTTCTTTGGAGCGCCCAATTGTTTTTCTCTGTGGCAATAGTGTTGAGCATTTAATGCTTGCGTTAGCCGGGATGTATGTGGGTATTGCTCATTCCCCTGTCTCTCCCGCCTATTCTTTAATCGCAACAGATTATAACAAGCTTAAGCACATTTTTGATGTTTTAACGCCTGGGTTGATTGTGGTAGATGATTTAGCGCCTTATGAAAGAGCCATACAGGCTGTTTGCTCGGATACCAGTACTCCTGTCGCGGTGATTAAAGGGGACGTTAAACCACAAAAAATCACCAACCCAACCATTTCATTTGACGCGTTTTGGGATCATCCACTGGATCCTGTGATCGAGGCTAAAAATGCTGAAGTGAATGGCGATACGGTGGCAAAAATCTTGTTTACCTCTGGTACAACAGGGCTCCCAAAAGGGGTGACCAATACCCAGAGAATGATTTGTGCTAACCAGGTGATGATTCATCAAGTTATGCAATTTTTAGCAGAGAAACCACCTGTTATGGTGGACTGGCTTCCTTGGAACCATACGTTTGGTGGTAACCATAACGTGGGGATTGCTCTATACAATGGCGGTGCTTTGTATTTGGACGATGGCAAGCCAACCGAAAAACTGTTTGATAAAACCCTGAAAAACATCGTGGACGTCAAGCCAACGGTGTATTTTAACGTGCCAAAAGGATTTGAGCTTTTGGTTAAGCATTTGAAAGCTGACAGTGCACTAGCGGAAAGCTTCTTCTCTCGATTGCAGTTTACCTTTTTCGCCGCCGCTGGCTTAGCTCAACATATTTGGGACGATCTCGATGCCTTAGCCATCCAATATACTGGCAAGAAAATCCCTATGTTAACGGGGCTTGGTTGTACTGAAACGGCACCGTCTGCCACCTTTGCTTCTGTTGAAGAGTCTGCTTCAGGTGTGATCGGTGTGCCTGCACCGGGTGTGACCGTCAAGTTGGTTCCTAATGAAGGAAAGTTGGAAGCGCGGGTCAAAGCGGTGACCACTATGCCAGGCTATTGGCGTCAACCTGAGTTGAATAAAAAAGCGTTTGATGAAGAAGGATTTTATTGCCTTGGGGATGCGTTTGCTTATGTGGATGAGCAAAACCCTCATCGTGGGTTCCGTTTTGATGGACGTGTCTCTGAAGATTTTAAATTGGACAGCGGTACCTGGGTGAGCTCTGGCGTTATTAAAGCGAAACTGATTAGTGCATTGGCGCCGTTTGTTCAAGACGTGGTGATATGTGGTTCAAACGCAGGTTTCGTCACAGCAATGGTGTTTCCAGATTGGAATCATTGTCGTGCGATTATGCCTGGCTATGAAGAGGTGTCTTATGAGGATATCATCCGTGATAGCAACGTACGTGAAGCCTTTAGAGAAAAATTGGTGGAATTCGCTCAACTCAGTACTGGTAGCTCTACTTTGGTAAAACGCATTATTTTGCAATCCAAAGCGGCTAGTATTGACGCCCACGAAATTACTGATAAAGGATCGTTAAACCAACGTGCGGTTCAAGATAATCGTCCTGATCAAATCGCTCTTCTGTATCAAGAACCAGTCGCCGATGAGGTGATTAGTATCTAAGTACTGTTGTAGTGCTCAAGAGGGCAGTGCTATCAGTCGGTCTGATTTGTTGCGCCATAATAGCATCAAGATAATGATGCTATTATGGCGCTTTATAATACTCGCTGTTAAGAAAAACAATAACGTGTGATCTGTTGATAGCGATCTTTTGGGGAGAGCAAAATAGAGGGAAAGTGGCCGTGATTAATGGCATCTGGCCAGGCTTGTGCTTCCATGGCTAATCCTGAATAAGCGCTTAATGCACCGTGATTAATATTGTGCTCCTGAGCCAGTTGAATGTGTCTACCATCATAGATTTGTAAGCCTGTTTCATTGGTCTTTAATGACATTTGAATGCCTGTTAATGGGCCAATAAGTGTCGCTACGTCCCGTAACGGCTGTTTGTCTTGGGCCAGACAAAAATTGGTGTCTAAACCAGGATAATCGTCCCTGGCAATACGTCTTAGTGTGCGAAAATCGAAGGGTGTGTCTTGAACCGCGAGAACCTCACCTGTGGGAATTAACTCCTCTGTCACGGGTAAATAATGCTCCGCTTGAATCGCGAGCTTGTGGTCGAGTACAGAACCTTGCCCGTCTAAGTTAAAATAGCTGTGCCCTGCAAAATTACAGATCGTTAGCTGGTCTGTTGTAGCAAGAATTTCCAGTTCTAGTGCTGTCCCATATAGCCGATAAAAGACATCCACAACCATCTTACCTGGATACCCCATTTCTCCATCCGCCAAGACACTTTGTAAGTGAACCTGCTCGAGATTATGTTCGACGACGGACCAATTTTTACTGCTGGTTCCCAAGGGGCCACCGTGTAAATGATGTTTTTCTGGTGGGCTAAGGGGCAGAGTATATTGTCGGTTGTCAATCAGAGCGCGACCTTGTGCGGTACGATTGGCGACACGTCCAACCACGGCACCAAAGTATTTCGCTTGGTCTAAGTAGCGATCAAGAGACGCACTACCAAGCACCAATGAATGCTCATAGCCGCTTAAATGAATAGACTGAATGCTGGCGCCCAGAGGCAAAATAACCACGCGTAATTGGCCATTGTTCAGCTCTATTTGGTCGCTATCTAGAGTAGCGGTGGTTTGTTTTTGTTGGCCCATACTTTCCTCTAGTGGGTTTTTTGTTGTTATGTTTGGCGGGGTCACTAAGACGTTGATTACCGACTATAAGCCTCGTGGAATTTGTGTCCAGTCAATTTCTCGAATACCTTGTAAGCAGCTTTGATCTTGGCTAGGTTCTTGACGGTTGGTCATAGCAACCATCTGACCTTGCTTAAACCAAACGGTAATGTAGATACATTGCTTTACACCATTAAAGGCGGCGTATTGCCATGCTTCAGTGGTGCCATTGAAGGAGCGATAGATGGGCTTGCCCATAATATTCGTGACTTGTTGTTTATCCATCCCTTCTTGTAGAGAGAGCGCTTTGGTGTTGATGAAGCTACAAGCGGTTAACAGTGAAAAAGCAATTATAAGGAAAACGATGCGCATTATGGACCATCCAAAAAGTGAGCTGGTAAAATAGTATTCTAGTCAGGATCATGCTTTGACATGATCATGTTTATCCGTTGTTTGTACCTTGCTTAACTATAAGGCTATACAGCAAAACCCACAAATTATTGATGCTGTATCAGCGAGTTATCCGCGTTAAAAGCCTCTCTTATCGCCTTATGCTATCAGGTCTATGCCAGTGTTCACTTGGTATAAAAAAATTACAAACTCAACGTACATTTTATTGGGGAGTCTACTACGCTTACTTTAATTGCATTGTATAAAAAGTAACGTAGGGAAGACAAAGTGCCTTATTTGGCGCCTATAAAAAGTGTTTACAGGAGCAAGTCGTAATTGAAACCTCATCGATGCATGCTTTTTGTCCGCCGTGAACTGTACCCCTCTTTATTTTTTCTACTTTCTGAGCAAGCAATGGCTTAACCGCTCATACAAGGGCCTATATTTAGTAACTAGGATCGTTATGAAAAAAACATTGTGGTTGTATTTTTTTCTGCTGGTTATTTGCTGCAGTCTGTTTGTGTTTGTTGCTCCCCTAGCGGGTTTTATCGGCTTATCTGTAGGAGCGGGAGCTGTCATTGTGGTTGCCAGAAAGCATTTGGCTACTGTGGATCAACCTGCAAATACTGATGATGGTGAAACCATCAAAAAACCAGTAGTCGACATGGAGAGTGTGCAACAGCATTTATTCCAAAATGAGCTGATTCCATTGCTACATTCGTGTGATGACGATTTATCGAATGTCTTAAAGACTCAAGAGGATGCCGTAGCGTTACTTACCGAGTCCTTTCGAGATATCGACAACCTTGTTACTTCCCAGTCTGGTTATATTGAGGAGTTGGTCAAAGATGGTATGGAAGGCGGAGACACCTACAGTAATGCCATGAAAGCGTTTGCCAACCGAACATCAAAGACCATTGACCGTTTTATTTCCAGCACGGTGGAGATGTCAGCGTCTTCTATGGAGTTATTAAAACAGGTCAATGTGATTAACGAACAAATGCCAGAAATCGCCAAAGCCTTAAAAGATATTGATGATATTGCTGCTCAAACCAATTTATTAGCATTGAATGCTGCCATCGAAGCGGCCCGAGCGGGGGAGGCTGGTCGAGGTTTTGCTGTGGTGGCGGATGAAGTGCGTTCTCTTTCCAATCGCTCCACTGGGTTCAGTGAAGCCATTCAGTCTCGTATTAACAATATTCAAACTCAGGTCAACCAGCTATCGGTTTCTATGGAAAAAGTCGCTGCTCATGATGTGACTTACATCATGGAGTCGAAAAAGGAGATGAATGTTGCGTTGGACAGGATTGTCAAAAAGGCACATTCAGACGCGCGGGTCACCAGCGAATTAGAAAGTCTGTCTGGTACTTTAGAGCAAGCTATTCACCAAGCGACGAGAGGGTTGCAATTTGATGACATCAATAGTCAAAACATATTATTCATCATGGAAACGCTAAAATTTATTGAGGATAACTTACAAGCCTTTAATGGTGGATCAGCAGAAGAAATTGAGAATATTCTTCAAGAAAGACTGGCTCTTTTAAATCAGAGAAAAGAAAAAAGGCATAACCCTGTCTCACAAAAAGGGGTCGATAGTGGTGATGTCGAGCTATTTTAGAATAAGGACTTCTTATGACTGATATTGTGATTGTTTTACCAGAAAGGTTTGATTTTAGTACCCATAAATGGTTTACCAAAGAGTATGAAAAAGCTTTGCTAACTAACAATAATATTGTTCTTGATTTTTCTTGTGTCCAATATATTGACTCCTCTGCACTGGGGATGATGGTTTTACTGCATCGCCTATTGGCTGAAAAAAATAAAAAAGGGGTGGTAAGAAACGTATCTGGCAATGCAAAAGAAATCTTAGAAATGGCCAATTTTGATAACTTGTATCAATATGAATAATGAAAAAAAGATCCTTTTAGTTGAGGATTCTTTTCCAACGCAGTCGCTTATAAGAAACATTCTTTCTTCTCATGAGTTGGAAGTGATCATTGTCGCGTCAAATAAAGAAGCGAAAAAAATGGTCGATGAGAATGAATTTCACCTCATTATATTGGACGTGAATCTAGAAGACGGGCCAAGCCAGTCTTTTATGAAATACATTCATGAGAAAAATAGTCGGCTTCCCGTGGTTGTTTTAACAGGGGATTTAGAAAATAAAATCATTTCTGATTTTTATGAGTTGGGAGCAAAAGATTTTTTGCATAAGCCGATCAACGTCTATCTTTTTTCTAGAAAAATTATCAGTGTCATTGAAAGTTACAGCGTAGAGCTTGAAGAACTAAGAAAAACCGTATTATTAGAAAGAATAATGCATGATAAAGACCAAGAGGAAGCCTTAGCTTTTTACGTTTACGATCATATCATCAATAAAAACATACAAGAACTGGATGGTGTTGAGCATGCAAGCCTTTCTCATGGTAAGTTTTGCGGCGATATCTTAATGCAAGTGGTGAAACCGAATGGTAATTTGATGATTATGTTAGCGGATGCAACGGGCCATGGTATGGCGGCTGCACTGACCATTTATCCTATGGTGACGACCTTTACTTCTTTGATTAACAAAGGATTTTCCACTGCTGCAATTTTATTGGAGCTGAATAAAAAACACACGCAAACAGTACCGCATAATCGTTTTATTTCTTGCATTATGATTGAAGTTCTCTATCAGGAAAATGAAATTTCTATCTGGAACGCCGGGATGCCAGATGTGTTATTGATGGATAAAAATAATCAGCCTTTCACCCGAGTAAAATCCAAGAATATGGCATTGGGAATACTTAGTAATGATTTGATAACGACTAAGTTTGATCGTTTTTCTTTGGAAGAGGTTGGCTTTGCAATGCTGATGAGTGATGGCGTCATAGAAAACAAAATAGCTAAAGGAAAGCTACTCTCATTTCAAGATATTTATCAAGATCTTGAATCTAACCGTTTTCACCCTTTGGATGTTATTAATAAATATCATGCTCTCAGTGAATCCATTGATGATGTTGATGATATGTCTTTCTCTTATGTTGATTTTTTTAAGGTAAAAAAGAGCCTATCGAATATTCTGAAAACGGATCAAAGTAGGAAGGACATTGGTGATATCGAGTTTCGTTCTGTTCTGATGGGAAAAGCACTTGCAAATGAAGAAATTGTATCTAGTTTTATTACTATGCTTGAAAAATATCCGTTTCCTACTGATTTTTTGCAAAAGGTATTTTTAGTACTAACTGAGCTGGTGAGTAATGCGATTGAGCATGGTGTTTTGAGCCTTTCCTCAGAGTTAAAGGAAAAGAACTTTTTTGAATATTTAGAACAGCGATCTGAAGGTTTAAAAAAAGTGTTAGATAACGATTTTATCGAGATAACCGTCGAATGGCTTGCGAAAGACATGAGAATGATGATTGGTGTTAAAGACAGCGGTAAAGGGTATGACGTGTCAGTATTAGGGGATAGTGATGATACCGAATTGCACGGTAGAGGACTCAAACTCATTAGAAAAGTCAGTGAGTCTTATTGTTACGATAAAACAGAAAATAAAACGACAGTTCTTATTGCTTAAATAGGGTGTAGAGATGGCTAAAAAATTGTTGATTGTTGATGATTCTCCTTCGGTTCGCCAAATGATTGAAGCGACATTAAAGGGCGCTGGTTATGCGGTTACGGCGGCAAAAGATGGTCAGGAAGCATTTGAAAAATGCCGGAGTGAACGATTTGACTTTGTTCTGACCGATCAGAATATGCCCCGTATGGATGGTATTACATTAATTAAATCCTTACGAGCTATGTCGGCTTATGCACGAGTGCCTTTAATCGTTCTGACGACAGAAGCCGGTGATGCCTTGAAAAGTCAGGGTAGGGCAGCGGGCGCAACGGGCTGGATGGTGAAGCCCTTTGATCCTTCTAAACTGTTGGATGTGGTGAAAAAAGTGCTTGGCTAGCATAGTTTACGAGCGCATTTAGTAAAACGTTCTGTCGATTCATTATTGATTACAGTTGAGTTGTGTATGGATGATATGAGCCAATTCCGTGAGATGTTTTTTGAGGAAGCCCAAGAGCATCTAGAAACCATGGAGACCTTTTTGCTGGATTATGATCCAGAAGGTGAGCCCGATATTGAGGCACTCAATAGTGTGTTTCGTGCGGCTCACTCTATTAAGGGGGGGAGTGACATTTTTGGTTTTAAGGCCATGACTGGGTTGACCCATGTGATGGAAAACCTGCTTGACTCTGCACGTAACCAAGAACTGTTTTTAACCAATGATTTGATCACTGTTTTACTAGAAACTATTGATTTATTAAAAGTCATTCTTAATAACTATCATGAAGAGATTGAGATTGATTGGGACGAAGTGGAGTCAGGTAAGACACGATTGAAAAGTGTTCTACAAGAAGCTCACGATGTTCAGAAAGAGGCTGTGCAAAAAAGCCCTGTGCAAGAAGAAGCAAGTGAATCAACAGCCTCTGATGCTGAAGATGAAGGTTTTGGTTTTTTTGAGCAAGAGATAGTGGACGCAAATGACACTGAGCTTGAAGACGAAGGTTTTGGTTTTTTTGAGCAGGAGGTAGCGGGTTCAAATGACAGTGCTCTTGACGATGAAGGTTTTGGCTTTTTTGAGCAAGAGACTGAAGAGATAAATGGCAGCAGCGCTCTTGAAGACGAAGGATTTGGTTTTTTCGAAACAGCGTCTTTAGAGGAAGAAACAGCGGAAGAGTCTCAAGGGTATGGCTTTTTTCAAGAAAGACTTGAGACCGATATGGCTTCATCATCACCCAGTGATCAGCAAAGCAAGGAAGAGATTCATCCTTCACAAGGTAATCAAATGCCCAGCGCGGTCTCGACGACTAAGCTAACGTCCGCCAAGGAGGATAAAACGCCTGTTGTGAAAGGCAAAGCGGCAGCCGAGAGTAAGTCATCAGAATCCGCCAGTATCCGAGTAGAGACCGTTAAAATTGATAAGCTGGTCAACCTTGTCGGTGAGTTAGTCATTACTCAGTCCATGTTGAATCTGATTGGCAGTGAAGCGCAAGAAAGCATTGCCGAAAAAATGCAAACGGCATTAACCGAACTTGAGCGCAATACTCGTGAAATTCAAGAAGCCGTGATGTCTGTGAGGATGTTACCTATTTCCTTTGTGTTTAATCGTTTTCCACGCTTAGTTCGAGATTTATCGAATAAGTTAACCAAGAACATTGAGCTGGTGATCGAAGGTGGAAGCACAGAGATAGACAAGAACCTAGTCGAGAAAATTTCGGACCCACTTACACACCTTATTCGTAACAGCGTTGATCATGGTATTGAACCGCCCGCTGAGCGTATTGCCAAGGGCAAACCTGAAAAAGGCGTAGTGAAGCTGATTGCTTCGCAAAGGGGTGGTGAAATTGTGATTACCGTTAGCGACGATGGAGCGGGTCTTAATAAAGAACGCATTTTAAATAAAGCGCTAGAGAAAGGTATTTCCCTGCCTGATCCCTTAACCGATGCCGCCATTTGGTTGTTGATTTTTGCCCCTGGCTTTTCCACCGCCGCTGAGGTGACGGATGTGTCCGGCCGTGGTGTGGGTATGGATGTGGTGAGGCGCAATATTGAGGCATTAGGTGGGCGGGTCAGTATCGAGTCAAATCAAGGTGTGGGGACGACCTTTGAAATTCGCTTACCGCTTACCTTGGCAATACTGGATGGGATGTGTGTTGAAAACGCAAGCCAAGTTTTTGTGATTCCACTGGTGAACATTGTAGAAAGTATTCAGCCATTAGAGAGTCAAATAAAAGTGATGCAAAACAAACAATTGCTATGGGTACGGGATGAATATTGGCCATTGATTAACTTAGAAGAAGCGCTTTATGGCGGTCAGTATCCTGTCAATATCAGTGAATCCATTGTGGTATTGGTGGAAACTGCGAAAAGACGATATGGGCTGATCGTCGATGGCTTGCTGGGGCAGCAGCAAGTCGTGATCAAAAGCCTTGAGCGACACTATCGTCGTGTCAAAGGCGTGGCTGGCGCAACCATCATGGGGGACGGCAGTGTGGCATTAATTTTAGATATTGAATCGTTAGTCAGTTCTCAATCATTGGAACTCGAAGAGGAGATTGATCATGTCATCCTTACCTAATAGCAGTGCTGTGCATTCTGTAACAAAAGAGTTTCTCGCCTTTGTATTAGGAGATGAGACATATGCACTCGATATTATGTCCGTGAAAGAGATTCGGGGTTACGAACCAGTGACCAAAATAGCCAATGCGCCTAACTACATAAAAGGGGTGATTAATCTACGAGGGGACATCGTTCCTATTGTGGACTTGCGTATCAAATTTGGTGTGGGAGAGCCCAGTTACAATGAGTGGACTATCGTCATTATGCTCAATATCAAGGATCGCATTCTCGGTATTGTGGTTGATGGTGTATCGGATGTGATGAACTTTGAAGAAGAAGACATTAAGCCCGCGCCAGAGTTTGGGGCTGCTTTCGACAGTCGTTATTTGGATGGGTTGGCGGCGGTAGATGATCTAATGGTCATCGTGGTAGACATTGAAGCTCTGGTTTCCAGTGAAGAGCTGGGATTATTTGACACGGTAGATACTGTTTAGGGAGAGGGCAATGAGTGTCTTTTCGAATATAAAATTGTCTTTCAAGTTTCTGGTATTAGGACTTCTGGCATGTTTATGCATTGTGATTCCCACGAAGTTTTTTTACGAAGTTGAGACGGGGTTAGTCGAGACTTCTAAACAGGAGCTTAATGGTATCGAGCCGTCTACTAGTGTGCTTTTTTTGATAAAAAAAATTCAGGAATATAGAGGCTTAACGGCCATTTATCTCAATCAAAGTAATGATGACAATAAGGCATTATCTGCCAAAGGAAGTGAGGTATTAGCGGCTTTCAAGCAGGTTGGTGAGTTGCTAAATAGTCAGTACCCTAAATCGCTAATGCTAACGCAACTGAGTCGTGCACAAACAGCGTTTTCTGAACTTAAAGCACGCGTTGAGTCGAAAACGGTGTTACCAAGCGAGGCATTTGCTCAACAAACAGATGTCGTCAATGTACTGATGTACGGTGTTATTCCTGCGATTATGGAGACCTCAGGGTTAAGTTATGACCCTGTGGCGAACTCTTATCACTTGATTATTGCGACCAACGACAACCTTCCCGCCTTGATTGAATATATGGCTCAGTTGCGGGGTCAGGGGGCTGCGGCGTTATCTAAAGGAATAGTCAATCCTGCCCAGCTTACCAGCATTAACTCACTCTCCTCTTTATTGCAATCAGCAGAGCAAAAACTATTTCATAATTTAGAGGTATCATCGAAATCGGGCGATAACCTGCAAGTCAACGCTTTGTTGGCCAAAATGAAGGGGCTGGATACGAGTATTAGTCAACTACTAAAGGTTGTCGACGAAGAGATACTTAGTAAAGACATTACCACTTATAACCCGAACACTTTTTTTGAGGAAAGTTCGGCGATCATTAACCAGCTTTACCTCTTTGGGCAATCTAGTAATCAAGTATTATCCTCTATGATGCTTGAGCGTATTAAGCAAGCTAACCAAACGATACTCACTAACCTCAGTATTATCGGTGCTTTGATTGCGCTACTGCTGATTATCTCAATCGGTGTGATTCGCTCACTTAAGAGCAGTTTGGAGTCGCTTATTAAGGCGGTTGATGGGGTGTCTAATGGCAACTTTGCCGTTCAGCTAAAGACGGCTCGTAAAGATGAATTTGGACCAATTAACCGGGGCTTAATGAAAATGGCGCAGGGTTTGTCGAAAGCCCGTGATGAGCGAGATAGGATACAAACTGAAATAGAAGCAAGATTGATTGAAACAACGAGAATAGAGCAAGCTTTAAACGTCACCTCTACCAATGTGATGGTCGTTGATAATGAACATAAAATAATTTATGCAAACCATTCTCTGACGGCGATGTTGACGAATGCCGAAGGTGAGCTACGTAAAGTGTTACCTAATTTCAAGGCTAGCAGAATGGTAGGAAGTCACTTAAGTCTTTTTAATCAGGACACTGCAACGGACTCTTTAGCCCTAGAGGAATTATCCACTAGCAAGGACACACAAATAACCTTAGGAAATTTGTTTTTTAGGGTGAACGCCAACCCGATAGTCAGTGCTAACGGCGAGTGTCTTGGTTCGGTCATAGAGTGGTTAGATCGAACGTCTGAGATAGAAGCTGAAAATGAAATTGCGGCAATTGTCGAGCAAGCATCCAAAGGTAATTTTTCTCAACGCATTAGCATGAGTAATAAAATAGGCTTTATGAAGTTTATTTCTGACTCGCTAAACCATCTTGTGAAAACCTCAGATGATGGCTTAAAGGACATCAGCCGGGTCTTAATGGCGTTATCCCAAGGTAATCTAACCGAAAGAATCACCGCTGATTATGAAGGTCAATTTAACGATTTAAAGCGTTACTGTAATCAAACTAGTGAAAACCTCACAAAGATGATGGGTGAGATTCGTCATGCAGCGGAGACCATTAAGGGAGCGTCTACTGAAATAGCCAAAGGTAATATGGATTTATCTGCTAGAACAGAAACACAAGCATCAAGCTTGGAAGAAACCTCATCCAGTATGGCACAAATTACCAGTACGGTTCGATTGAATGCCGATAATGCCAATCAAGCGAATATTCTAGCGGCTGAAGCTTCTGAAGTGGCGTTAGAAGGGGGGCATTTGATCTCAGAGGTGGTCAATACCATGGCGGCGATTAACGCATCGTCGCAGAAAATTTCAGACATTATTGGTGTGATTGATGGTATTGCTTTTCAAACCAATATTCTGGCCTTGAATGCGGCAGTTGAGGCGGCTCGTGCAGGTGAACAAGGGCGAGGTTTTGCGGTTGTGGCATCAGAAGTGAGGACGCTTGCCCAACGTTCTGCCAATGCGGCTAAAGACATTAAAGGTCTGATTTTGGATTCGGTGGGTAAAATAGAAAATGGTAATCATTTGGTGGGGCAATCGGGTCAAACCATGGATCGTATTGTTGATTCCATTAAGCGTGTAAACGGCATCATGACGGAAATCGCCAGTGCTTCCGCTGAGCAAGCATCGGGGGTAGATGAAATAAATAAAGCCATTGTGCAAATGGATGAGATGACGCAACAAAATGCGGCTTTAGTAGAAGAGTCAGCAGCCGCTGCAGCAAGCATGCAACATCAGGCGAGTTTGTTAACCAATCAGGTGTCTAACTTTGTTTTGAGCCAGTCCGATTACTCCCAAAGCTCGACATTTATAACAAACTCTCCTCTGCCCTCACCAGCAGCCTCTAAAGAGACATTGCCACATAAGGTTGGTGCGTCAGTAAATAAGCCAGTGAGTAAAGAACCTTCCACTGTTGCTAAACCCGTGGAGAAAACGACAGCCCAGAAACCAATGATTCAGAAACCACCTGTTGCGAAAAAAGCCTCTGTGGTGTCTCCCAAACTGGTGTCTGAGACGAAATTAGCACCGAAGGCCAATGTTAAACCCGCTCCGTCAAAACCCGTTACTTCACCCGTTGACGATGATGATGAGTGGGAAGAATTTTAGCCGTTATGACCGACCCACTAAGAGATTTTGAGTATACGCCTGCTGATTTTAATGTTGTTCGTGAACTTATTCGTCAGGCGGCAGGTATTAGGCTGGCAGATAGTAAAGACTCACTAGTCTACAGTCGTTTAGCACCGAGATTGAGGAGTTTTGGCTTTAAGTCAGTGAAAGAATATCTGGCTTTTTTGATGGAAAATGATGAGGAAACACAGCACTTTATCAATTTATTGACGACGAATTTAACCTCTTTTTATCGTGAGCCACACCATTTTGAAATATTAACGGAGTTTGTTAAGAGTGGAGAAAAAGTCCAGCGGGTATGGTGTTCTGCTTCTAGTACGGGGGAGGAACCCTATTCCATTGCCATGACGTTAGTAAAGGCTTTTGAGTCGTTCAATGCCTGCAAAATCATTGCGTCAGATATAGACAGCAATGTACTGGCGAAAGCTCAGAAAGGCATTTATGCCTTGAAACAAGTGGACGTGCTGGCGGATAAGAAACGCTTTTTTCGTAAAGGGACTGGGCCAAACATTGGTTTTGCGAAGGTTATCCCGGAACTTAAAAAAATGATCGAATTCAAGCGCATTAACCTTATGGATGAGAGGTTACCAATCAATGAACTACAGGATGTGATTTTTTGCCGTAATGTGATGATTTATTTTGATAGAGAAACTCAGTTAGAAATTTTGAAAAAATTAGTCGAAAAACTTCGTCCGGGTGGCTTGTATGTGGCAGGGCACTCGGAACATTTTTCAGGGATGTCGGAGTATTTGCACCCCATTGGTAAAACCGTATACATGAAAAAGTAAGGTGTTTATATGTATTCTTACTCAAAAAGTTTAGAGCACCTAGCGACCCATAAGTACTATGACAATAAGTTTAAAGCCGCTGGTGTTAAGGTCTTACCTGGTGAATATTACGCGTCAAAAGACGACATTATGATTACCACTTTACTTGGTTCTTGTGTGGCGGCGTGTTTGTTTGATGAAGAGGCGAAAGTTGGAGGACTGAACCACTTCTTATTACCTGGTGAGGATGGGGACAACAGTATGTTGTCATCATCAGGGCGCTATGGCGTGTATGCCATGGAGCTGTTGGTGAACCATTTGATGAAACTAGGGGCAAGGCGGGAACGGATTAAAGCTAAGGTATTTGGTGGTGCGAACGTGATAAAAAGCTTGTCGTCTGCTTCCAGTGTTGGGGAGCGTAATGTGGCCTTTATTATGATGTATTTGAAGCAGGAAAATATCCCTGTCTGCTCGTCAAGTGTGTTGGATATTACCCCTCGAAAAGTCAATTTTTTCCCTCAAAGTGGAAAGGCATTTGTGAAACAGCTTGCCGATATTTACCAATCTGACGTAGTTGCTCAAGAGAAACGCTATCAAGGAAAAGCCAAAGAAGAGGTTGAAAACAGTTCAGGCGGTGATATTGATTTCTTTTAGTCTAAGATCTTTAGCTATGTTTTGCTAAGGAATCAGTTTGCTAAGACCTGATTTTATAACGATCATTTTTTATCCATATAAGAGCGAGTTGTATATGAGTGAGCGGTCGCAAGTAAGGGTATTAATTGTTGACGACTCAGAGTTGATGCGGAGTTTATTGACCAGCATTCTATCGTCAGATTCTCATCTTAAAGTGGTGGGAACGGCTAAAGATGCCTATGAGGCGAAAGAGCAGGTTAAAAAGCTATCTCCGGATGTGATTACGCTGGATATTGAGATGCCGGAGGTTAATGGACTGCGTTTTCTTCAGGTTTTAATGAAGGCGAACCCGACGCCAGTCGTGATGGTATCGACCTTGACCGAGCAACATGCAGCGGCCACCTTAACGGCTTTAGAATACGGTGCGGTAGATTACATCGCGAAGCCTAAAATTTATGACGGTTCGACATTGAACAAATATGCAAAAGAAATGATTAGTAAAGTGCGTCAAGCTGCTAGAGCGAATGTTCGATCTCGGACTAAGGCAGCCACGCCTCCAGCTAAAATACCATTAAAGAAAAATGCTTCTAATAGAATATTGGCGATAGGTGCGTCTACGGGAGGCACGGAAGCCATCCGTGATTTATTACAGCAGCTGCCCGCAGAACAGTTTGGGGTAGTGATATCGCAACACATGCCACCTGGTTTCACGAAAACCTATGCCGAGCGATTGAATCGGCAAACCGGTTTTCAAGTTGTTGAGTCCCAAGGGGGAGAAGTGGTGAAGCCTGGTACTGCTTATATCGCTCCGGGAGGGTACCATTTAACCTTACGCCGTAAAGGAAACCTAATTTATACCGATCTTGTTATAGGCGAGAAAGTCTGTGGACACCGACCATCGGTGGATGTGATGTTTGACTCCGTGGCGGAACTGATTGGTAAAACCGCCATGGCCGTTTTACTGACAGGCATGGGTAAGGATGGGGCACAAGGCCTGAAGAAGATTAAAGACAAAGGGGGATACACCGTCGCTCAAGATGAGGCCTCTTGTGTTGTTTTTGGTATGCCAAGAGAGGCGATTAATCTTGGTGCGACTTGCTCAATACAAGCGCTTTCTGGTATGGGAAATCATCTTGTGAGCTTGTTGTAAAATATTCCGTTTTGGCACATCCGCAGGGGATGTATCAAATATAGGGAGCGACAGTAAATAGCCGTCATCAATCCATTTGATGACGGCTATTTAGATTGTGCGGAAACACTTTTAGAGAGATGTTAGGTTAACGCATGAACCAACACCAAGGTGATGGAAGGAAAGGCAATTAACAACACCACCCGTGCTACGTCAGAGAGTAAAAAGGGGATGACACCTCTAAAGCTTTCTTTGAGAGACAAGGAACTATCAAACGAGTTGATAATAAACACATTCATACCCACTGGTGGCGTTATTAACCCCACTTCCACGACGATCAAGGCGAGGATGCCAAACCAAATGCCCACATCCGCAGGCGGGAAACCAAAATCCATTGCCATGATAACTGGGAAATAGATAGGGATTGTCAGTAATATCATGGCTAAGCTGTCCATAAAGCAGCCAAGCACTAAGTAGGTCAGTAGCATTAACGTTAATACTAAATAGGGGCTAAACCCTGCGTTCTCTATGTATTGGACCCCAAGGCTAGGAACCTGTGTGAGGGCAATGAAGACACTGAACAGATCAGCCCCAAAGACGATGAAGAAAATCATCGCGGATGAGACTGCCGTTCTGGTGATGCAGTCGATCAGCACATTAAAGCTTAATGAGCCATTCAGTAAGGCTAATAAACATGTCAAAATCACTCCCACTGCCGCCGCTTCGGTTGGCGTGAAGAAGCCTAGGTAAATCCCTCCTAAGACGATTAGGAAAATAACTGTTATGTGCCAGACATCTTTTAGGGAAGTGATTTTTTCTTTTAAGCTTGTCTTTTCACCACGGGGACCCGCTTTTGGAAAAATGCGGACATAAATGGCAATGGCTAACATGTAACCAAAAGCGGCTAAAAAGCCTGGCAAGAAGGCCGCAATAAAAAGCTTCGAGATATTTTGTTCAGTCAGGACCGCAAAAATAATTAACACCATGGAGGGTGGAATCAAGATGCCTAACGTCCCTCCTGCTGCAAGGGTTCCAGCGGCTAAGCCGCTAGCGTATTTGTGCTTTTTCATTTCCGGTAAGGCGACTTTCCCCATGGTGGAGGCGGTTGCCAAAGACGAACCGCAAATGGCACCAAAGGCAGCGCAACCAGCAATGGACGCCATAGCCAGCCCTCCTTTTAAATGGCCGACCCACTTATTACAGGTACGAAAAAGCTCACTAGTGATACCTGAACGTGTGGTGATTTCTCCCATTAATAAAAACAGAGGCACCACAGACAGATCATAGGTTGAGAATTTCGCCACCGGAGCAGTACTTAAATAGCTTAATAGGGCTGGTGTTCCAGCCAGTGCGATATAGCCTGTACCACCGCTGATGAGCATTGCGAGCGCAATTGGAATACGAATGGCCATTAATATAAGCAAGAATGCCATCATTAATAATGCCAGTTCCACATTACCCATGTTTCAATCCTTTTAAAGAGGTCAGTATGCTGTCGAGACAATTGAGGGTTAATAGAGCAAACGAACCACAGCCAACGGCATACACGACCCAATTTGGTAACTGTAATATCATGGTGTAGTCAAAGTAGTCATAGGCATCCAGACCGCCTAGGGCTAACCGCCATGTTAATAGAGCAGCAACAAGGCACATCAAGCAATCACTCAAGATAGCAAGCCACGAAAGGGTGCGTGGGCTTGCCGATGCGGTAAAAATGTCTACTACCACATGGCCTTTTTTTAGGTGACAATAGGGCAAAAAGCAGAAAATGCTGATTCCTAACCCCATTTCTACTAACTCATAGTCTCCGGTGACAGACGTTTGAAAAAAAAGACGCCCTAAAATACTGGCGACCACCATGATGGCGAGTGCCATCATAATGAGTCCACCAAGAATCGCGAGCTGTCGTGATACCCAGGTCAGAGCTGGATTGCTCCCTAGGTATTCGGACTCAGAAGTAATGGGGGTATCACTCATGACTCACCATTTTGCTTTTCATATTTTGACAACAGGCTTTCTGCTTCGTTGTACAGTGCTTGACCGCGACCATTTGTGGATTTATTCATGGTTTCAATCCACTTATCTGTCACAGGCTGCATTTTCGCTTTCCAACGGGCGACCTCTTCATCCGGTAAGGTATAAAAGTCATTGCCTGCGGCGACAGCCGCATCGCGGCCAACCTTTTCGTTTTTATCAAATTCGTCGCCGATAAAACCTGCTAGAGGAATACCTGAGTTATTATCGATGACTTTTTGCAGGTCTTTTGGAAGGGAGTTGTAAGCCTTTTTATTCATGGCAAATACGAAGGTGTTAGAGTACAAACCTCGCTTGCCAGAGATTTCAACGTTGTGCGTTGCTAGCTCATCAATTTTCAGAGGAGCTGTTACTTCAAAAGGCAGCACGGCAACATCCACCACACCTTTAGATAGCGCGCTGGCCATTTGTGTCACTGGCATAAAAATACTGTTTACGTCTAATAGAGAAAATGCATCCCCCATGATGCGATTCGGCACACGAACTTTTAAGCCTTTCATGTCTTCTAGGGTTCTGACTTCTTTATCGCGAACGTGCAAGGATCCTGGGGCATGGGTGTGTAAGGCAAGGACATGAACGTCGCGCATTTCATCCGTCATTTCTTTTTCATAGTATTCTTGCAATGCCATGCTGGTGGATTTGGCAGAGCCAACCATAAAAGGTAGTTCGAAGACTGTCATTTTAGGAAAACGGCCAGGCGTATAACCTGCGACCGTCCAGGCCAAATCGACACGGCCTTTGCGTACCTGATCGTATAAAGAAGCGGGTTTACCGCCCAATTGCATCGCAGGGTAAATGACGATTTTGATTCGTCCATTAGACTCTTTCATTACCTTTTCCGCCCAAGGTTCTAATACTTTAGTGTGGGCCGTTGAGGAGGGGGGCAACATATGGTGCAGTTTAAACGTAAATTCAGGCTCAGCCGCTTGCGCGAAAGAGACAGTGGTAAGCATCAGAGCTGCGGCCATTAAAAGAGATTTTATTCGCATAATCGACACCTTTATTTTTTTTGTCGGTGAATGTGATTGGACAAAAGGGGCTTCCTTTGCCTCCTTATACTTATGTCATAAACTGTTTTGTCTTACAACAATATTTCCTATTTTTTTTCTTTTTCCTTTCTTCTGTCATAGCATTAGATCTTATTTTTTATGATTTCTTGATAGATAGCTGAACACTAGTGACTTAAATAAGTGACGGCGGCGGCACAGTGACTGCTCGGTGGCAATCAGTTGATTAGTCGATGAGGACGTTATGGTAATAGATAATTTATATTGTACTTTGCTATAAAAAAAGTTGATTCTAAAACTGTTTATAAATAAAACTATATAATGCTAGGACGGCGCCGAGGGAAAGAAAAACGACTATCCATGCTCAGTTGTATGCATACTGGGTAGATAACAATAATAAATTGAAAGAAGGTAAGATTATGAGTACCGATGTTTTACAGTCAAAGCCTTGGAATAATGCTTTTTTTAATGGTGATTGGGTCGAGGCCTCCGGTAACAGTGTTTCTGTCATTGAGCCTGCCACAGGTGATTCTCTTTCCAGTATTGTGCTAGCCACTGCTGACGATATTTATCGTGCTGCTAAGGACGCGGCGGCGGCTCAAAAAACATGGTTGGATATGTCGCCAAGAGAGAGATCCGCCATATTTTATCGTGCGGCGGACTATTTTGATGAGCATGCTGAAGAATTTGCCATGTATATCGCCCGCGAAACGGGTGGGATTTTTCAAAAAGGTCAGCATGAGGTTCGTGAATCCTCAACCATTTTGCGTTTAGCTGCGCACATGGTGCTCGAACCAAATGGTTTGACTCTACCGACTACGGCGGGTCGTACTTCCATAGCAAAACGCATACCCCATGGCGTTATTGGGGTTATTTCCCCCTTTAATTTTCCGCTTATTTTATCGATTCGTTCTATCGCTCCAGCGTTAGCAACGGGCAATGCAATCGTCACGAAACCTGATCCTCAAACGCCCGTTACTGGTGGTTTCTTATTGGCGTTGGCCTTTGAAGCTGCGGGCTTACCAAAAGGTTTGTATCAGGTGCTACCTGGTGCTGTAGAAGCGGGCGAAGCCGTTTGTAATGCGCCAGAAATCGGTATGGTGGCCTTCACAGGTTCAACGGCTGCGGGTCGCAAGGTGGGTGAAGCCTGTGGCCGAAATCTTAAAAAAGTGTCTTTAGAGTTAGGGGGTAAGAGCTCGCTGATTGTACTAGAAGATGCGGACTTAGATGTGGCTGCCAGCAACATTGCATGGGGAGCCTATTTCCACCAAGGCCAGATTTGTATGGCATCAGGTCGTATTTTAGTTCAAGAGAGTGTCGCAAAAGCATTGACGGCGAAGATTGTTGAAAAAGCGCAACACTTGCCAGTAGGGAATCCTACCACTAAACAGGTCGCACTTGGGCCGTTAATCAATGAAACGCAATTGAAGAAAGTGGACAGTATTATAAAAGATACTGTTGCAGCTGGTGCAACGCTTGAAGTAGGGGGAACTTATGAGGGATTGTTCTACTCACCGACGGTCCTGTCGGGGGTGAAACCAGGCATGCGTTCTTTTGAAGAAGAAATTTTTGGCCCTGTGGCGAATATTGTCACCTTCAGTACCGACGAAGAAGCTATTGAGTTGGCTAATAATACTGAGTACGGATTGTCCGGTGCGGTCATCAGTGCCAATGTTAGTCGAGCGCAAAAAATTGCTAGTCAATTGCATGTCGGCTTGTTGCATATTAATGACCAGACAGTAAACGACGAATGCATCAACCCATTTGGTGGTTGTGGTAATTCAGGTAATGGCAATGCGGTCGGTGGTCCATCAGATTGGGATACCTATACTCATTGGCAATGGATGACAGTGAAAGAACAAGCAACGGCGTATCCTTTCTAATTAGACGTCGCTTTGGCAACCAACCTCTGAATGGTGTGTGAAGCTGAATTGATATTGCATTTCATCGTTAAACAAAAAAGCAAGCAGTGGCCCTGTTTGCTTTTTTGTTTGCCCAGCGAAGCTGGCAAACCCATCAGGTTGAAAGAAACCTGTCTCACCCCGACTGGGGGGAAGAGAATCCGAATCGCAAGGGCGTTGCTGGCCAACGGCAGGGTTTGAAGGAAGCGATAGGAAGTTAACAGTACACAACGCAAGTGAACCTGCTTCGGCAGTTTAGGTGGGTAAGCGTGCAAAATAGCGCAAAGTCCGATACTCAGTCAGACCTAGGCTGTGTTTGAGGGTGGCATTGTTAACAGGGGGTCAGTGCAGTAACTGGGGAAGCCTGGCATCGAATCCTGTCTTGAACTGGAAGCGTGCGTTCGAGGTGTGAGCTAAGGCGTGTGTTGGTGTGAGGTGGCAGATGAACCCGTAGTAGTGAGTAAGGCTAGGCCTGAGAAAGCCAGTAATGGTGTGGAGGATAAAACCAAGCCGACTATCAGCAATATGTCTGATAGGGTTAATTTTAGCCAAAAGCTTTAATTGATTGCGAAGGGGGAAGTAAAGGTTAAGTCTGTGATGAGCAGATGTTTTTTTTTAGTGGTACACGAACTGATGAATCATTGGGGTCTTCCTGCGTGGTGATCTGTGGAAGCAGAAAACTGGAGTTGGAAACCGTACGAGGGAGTAGATCTGATACCGTTTAGTAAATTGCCATTGAGCTAGAAGGCTAAACCTCAGAACGAAATAGACCGACATGAACAAGAAACATTTAGCCCCCACGCAGCGCACAACCCAAGAGAAGAAGCGTCGAGTTTATTACAGCGTGTATGGTCACTTGCTGAGCAAGGAGAGACTGTACAAAGGCTTCAAAAAGGTGTGGAAAGCAAAAGGCGCGGCAGGCATAGATAAGCAGAGCCTGAGTGACTTCGCCTCGAAGTTGAGTGATGAACTGGATCAACTTCTTCTTGAACTGAAAACCAAGCAATATCACCCCCAACCAGTCAGACGGGTAGAGATCCCCAAAGCGGACGGAGGAGTGCGATTGCTAGGGATCCCGACGGTTCGGGATCGAGTCGTTCAACAAACCCTAACCGATGTCCTTACGCCCATCTTTGAAGAACAGTTCCATCCCTCGAGTTTTGGTTATCGACCAAAACGAAGCTGTCACGATGCGATCAACAAAGCCACGATGTTTATGCGCCGTTACGGTTTAAACCATGTGGTGGATATGGATCTATCAAAGTGCTTTGATCGTCTGGATCATGGCTTAATTTTAAAAAGCCTGAGAAAACGAATCGCAGACGGCAGTGTGTTGAAGCTGATAGAACAGTTCTTAAAAAGTGGCGTAATGGTTGGTACGGATTGGCAGGAAACAGAGCAAGGTAGTCCGCAAGGAGGGGTGATCAGCCCCTTGATAGCGAACGTGTACTTGGACGAATTTGACCAACAAATGCGTCAACGAGGTCATCGAATCGTACGCTATGCGGATGACATCCTGATTCTGTGTCGTAGCCGAGCGGGTGCAGAGAATGCACGAGTACAGGCGGCGATAATCTTGGAGAAACAGCTCAAGCTCAAAGTGAACGAAGAAAAGACCCACCTTACGCACAGTCGTGAGGGGGTGAAGTTTTTAGGCGTGGAGATCGGAAACCGATATACCCGAATCCAAACCAAGAAACTGTGCTTGTTCAAACAAAGGCTTAAGCAGTTGACCAAACGCAATGGTGGAAAACCGTTGAATGAGGTTATCAAACAGCTGAACCCGCTATTAAGAGGGTTTAGTCAGTACTTCAGGATTGCCAATGCGAGTGGTGAATTCAAGAAAATTGCCCAATGGCTAAGGAGACGACTGCGCAGTATACAACTAAAATTATGGAAGAAGCCTAAACGGCTGCACCGAAGGCTCAAGCAACTGGGCTACAAGCCGCCGTTTAAGTACATATCGATGACCAGTTGGAGAAATGCAGCGAGTCCATTAGCCAGTCAAGCGATGCCAAACAGCTGGTTCGAAGAGCTGGAGTTGGTAAATCTTGAAAAAGTGAAGGCGGGGTATGTGTTCAGTGAACATGCTGAATGGACGTTTACATGAGCCGTATACGAGGCCCGTACGTACGGTTCTGTGAGAGGGATGAGGCGGCAACGCCTCACCCTACTCGATATCGACTTTGTCCCGTCCTGAAAGGGGGGTCTTTGAGTACCTCAGGAATATGCAGAATCAGATAATCAAGAAAGACTCGTGTTGCGGGGTTCATGCCTTTTCGTTTAGAGAAAACGGCATGCACGGTATGAGCTTTGGAAGTCCATTCTGGCAGTAATTGAATCAACTGCCCAGTTTCAATACTGGGGGACGCAACTGGTGCAGGAATAAGGGCAACGCCAATCCCTTGCACTGCACTTTCCAATTGAATCCAACGGTTTAAGCAAAAGAGCCTAGGGTGATGTTTGACGATGCAAGGGGCGCCATCTGGGCCAAATAGCTCCCACTTATGTTCCTGACTTTCTAGTTTATTGAGCTGTTCGCTCAATGTTGGCATATGGGATAGCTGATCTGGGTGGGTTGGATTACCGTGAGTGCTGATAAAGTCTGGGCTCGCCACAAGAATCATTTTGCTGCTTGCCAGTGGCTTGGCCACTAACCCCGGCTCGCAATCTAAGGACTTTCTAGAACGCAACGCAATATCGACCCTCTCTTCGATGACTTGTACATCTCTGTCTGTCGCATCAAGAGAGACGGTGACCTTTGGATATTGTCGCATGAAGTCAGGCAGTAACAAGGAAATATGGTGTTGAGCCAAAACGGTTGGGCAACTGACTCGTACCAATCCTGAGGGCACCGACTGTAATAAAGCAACCGAGTCATAAGCGGATTGCCCTTCCGCGACCATATTTATGGCCCCTTCGTAAAGCTGCCGGCCGGCTTCGGTGAGTGAAAATTGCCGGCTGTTACGTTGGATTAATTGCACCCCAACTTTTTCTTCAAGCTTAGCCACCCGTCGACTAAGTAGGGATTTAGTAATTCCAGATGCCCTTTCTGCAGCAGTATAGCCGCCATTATCGGCCGTCAGATAAAAATAGTAGAGATCGTTAAAATCCATTGGTACTTAGTCTCTCCAGTCTGCTAAGGCGGTGTTTGTGAGTCGACGTGATTGCTTGTTAGTTAAGGCGACTTTGCAACGCCATGATAATAAAGCCGATAATAGCAACAATAAATAACAGAGAGTAATAATCGATCCCCGCTAATAGCACGGCATTTTGCTTCACATGTTGAGCAATCCAGGCAAAGGCCATTTTATTGGCGACGACTTGGCTGACTTGTCCATAGGCATTTGCTACTTGGTGCAGGGTACTTTGGTAAATGGGATTGTTTGCTGCCACATGCTCGTTTAGTGCGTTGTAGTGAATCGTGGTACGCCACTGTAAGCCAATACTTGCGAATGCGGTGCCCATTGACATGCCGATCTGAGAAATCATATTTTTTAGCTGCTGAGCATGGGAAAAAGCGGTTTCATCGTGTTCAAGCTCCTTAAAAGATTTTGCCGCTGCGGTACCTTGCAAAAACACAGTAAAAAAACCAAAGAAAGCAATGGCGGGCAAAATCTGCGTTTGCATGTTTGAGCTTGGTGTCAAGTGCGACATGATATAGCCATAACAACCTAAACAAAAAAAGCCAAACATGAAAAACTTTTTCCCATTGGGTCTTTTTGGAAACACCTTCATGTGAACCCATACCCCAAGAATGGCAGACACTAAACCTAATGCATACCAGTTCCCCACTGTACTCCAACTAAAGCCTAGCCCTTTTTGCAATATCTGTGGCAGTAGGTAGTTATTCGACCCCATGATCAAATAGCAGGTAAAAAACACCAGTACGCCGGAGCGGTAGATTTTGCTTTCGAAAAGTTGCTTTATCGACAACAGCGGTCTGGCGTGATGGTGACGAATGGTACTGCGAATAAAGTAATAAATACTGGTTAATCCGAGCAATAAAATGATGCTGACTAAGACGGTATTGCTGTAGAACTCATAGCTGCCATAACGCAGTGCGTAAAGTATTAAAAAGGAGCCCGCTGTTAATGCCATGACGAGATAGGGGTGGGATTGGGAGCGTAGCTCTTTCTTGGTTGGAATGCCTGGCAAACAAAACGCTGCAGTGATGGCAGCGAGAACAGTGAAGACCATTAAGATAGCAAACAGATATTGCCAAGAGGCATCTAAAAACAAGTTTGCCACTAAAAACGGTGCCAGAGCAGAGCTGATGGTGAGACCGTAAGCATAGGTTTTGATGCCCGTGAGTCGAAGTGGACTTGGTGGAAACAAGGTGATAATAACCCGTGCACCCGCCATAAAAGCCGCGCCGCCAAACCCCATCACCACGTGACCGATCAAAAAGACCGTGAAATTATTGCCATAAAAGCAGATTAAGCAGCCGATAAAAAAGATAAATAGCGAGGCTAGAATATAGTATTTCCAGCCCATTCGCTCGATTAACCAGCGCTGCTTCGAGATGGTGACAACAGCGACACAAGCGTATGCCGCCGTCGTTAAACTGTATTCCTGTGGTGAGACGCCTAACTCCCCCATTAAGGGGGCCGCCGCGAAGGCGATCATCCCTGTTTGCAGGAAGTTTAGCAGCATCAGTAAGAAGATGGTCGCCAGCATCAAAAAATTGTGCGACGGCGCAGGAACGTATTTATGTTGGCTAATGCGTTGGATCATAGTGGTTACATGTTTTCTTTAATGATCTTTTGAATAAGCGCATTGGCGCCTTTATCCCCATCGTCGAATACATCGGTTCGCCAAGGTGTCGGAGGTGTTGCTACGGTGGTTAATTCCGCTTTACCTGCATTCTGTGTGTTGACCGTCACATTCATGGAGAGACCGGGTCTAAGAGGGTGATCAATGAGTTCTTGTGGCTTGAGGGCAATGCGTACCGGAACACGTTGTACCACTTTGATCCAGTTGCCTGTTGCGTTAGTGGCTGGCAATAATGAAAAGGCGCTGCCTGTTCCTGGAATGATCCCTTGTACCGTACCATGGTAAATGACTGATGAACCGTAAACATCGGAGGTTAAACTAACAGGTTGTCCGGCACGAATATTTCCTATTTGCGTTTCTTTAAAATTTGCTACGACCCACACATGATTTAACGGCACGATCGACATTAAGGTACTGCCTGCAGAGACATGCTGTCCAACTTGCACACTACGTTGTGCAACATAGCCGCTTACTGGTGCGACAATGGTGGTTCTGTGCAAAGCAAGCCAAGCGCTTTTTAACGCGGACTCGGCTTTTAGAACATCTGGGTGAGTAAGTACGGTTGTGTGATCCACTTTGGTTTTGATGGCATCGTAGGCTTTTTGAGCAACGTCGTATGAGGCTTTCGCGCTGATATAGGTGCTTTTATAGTGGCTTAGATCTTCACTCGAAATGAGATTGTTTTTTCTCAGTTTAACCCGCCGTTGGTAATCACTGTCTGCCTTATCCAGAGCGACTTTCGCGAGTTCGACATTGGCTTTTTGTTCTTCTAAAGCGGCAAAGCTGTTGCGAACTGCGCGAATGGTACTGGCAAGATTCGCCTGCGCTTCTTGAAGCGCTAACTGGGCATCAACGGGGTTTATTTTAACGAGCAGGTCAGATTGCTTAACCAAGCTGGTATTTTCCGCCATGATGTCTGTTACGGTACCAGAGACTTGCGACATGACATTAACCACATTACCGGCAACGTAAGCGTCTTCTGTTGACTCATGAAACTGTCCTATTTTTGACCACCAAATATAGGCGGCGATACAAGCGATGACGGTGGTAATAGCCAGTACCACGACCGTCGTTTTCTTGTTCATGATGTGTTTTTCTGTATCGGTCATTGATTCTATTTACTCACAACACTAAAGGTTTAACTAATTGGGAAGATGGGGAAAGAGCGGCAAGAGTAAGGAGATGGTCAGTGAAGATCAATGGCAAAAAGTGGGATACAAAATCCTAAAAATAGGATAGTTGATATTCGCACCATATTCTCTATTTTTCTGCTATAAAACAGGGCTAAATCGACTTTTTTTGTCTTCTAGTCAGGCTGAAATATAAAAAAATGAAATGAGAAAAAATAAAGAATGTGCTGTTTTTAACACGGTGTGTTCGATTTGCAGGCTATTAAATCCCTCTTTTTTGAGAGCGCTTACAAAAAAGTGACGATGAATCAGTCTCATCATCGTCTCCTAAAAAGGGCCAAAACAAATCGGCTAAGTTAGAAAAAGCGATCTCTTAATGAGTAGTAAAGCATGCCAGCAACCTGTCCTGGCCAGCGTAGCAGGGTGCCACCAGGAAAATTGGCGCAAGGGACGCTTGAGAACACGTCAAACCGCTCGGCAGTGCCACTAACGGCTTCGGCCATTAACTTGCCTGTGAGTGTGGCCAGAGCGACACCGTGACCAGAATAGCCTTGGGCGATAAACACGTTTTTCTCTTGGTGGGCTAAATAGGGCATTCGATTTAAGGTAATGGCCAGTGTGCCTCCCCAACTAAAGTCAATCTTGGTGTTGGTTAATTCAGGATATACTTCGAGCATGTGTTTTTTGACAAAGCTGGCAATATCCTTCGGAAAGCGTGAGCGATAGTTCTCTCCGCCTCCCCACAGCAGTCTTTTATCCGCTGACAGTCGAAAATAATTCACCACAAACTTGGAGTCGGCAATGGCATAATCCTGAGGGTTAATTCTATTATAAACGGCTTCTGGAAGCGGCTCGGTTGCCAGAATAAAGTTATTGATCGGCATGATTTTTTTCGCCGCTTGAGGGTGAAGTTTGCCAAGGTAGCCATTACAAGCAAACAGTAAGTAGCTGGCTTTTACTGTGCCTCTTGGGGTTTGTATGCTGGGCTGGTTTCCGCCTTGATAGTGAATCACCTCGGACATCTCGAACAATTGCGCGCCGCTTTCTTGGGCGGCTTTAGCAAGCCCAAGGGAAAAGTTATAGGGATGGATATGAGCGCCATCTTCATACAATTCGCCACCATGAAAATGGGACGTACCAAGGGCGGCGGAAACATCATGCTTGGTGAGGTAATGCACTTTTTGATAACCAAGGGTGTTTCTTTTGTAGTCGACGGCCTGTTGTATGTCTTCCACATGAGAGGCTTTGGCGGCGACATGCAGCACCCCTGGTTTTAAATCACAGTCAATTTGATGTTGATGAATCAAATGCTTCACTAACTCGACGGATTCGACAGACATGTCCCATAGTAAATCTGCGTGGTGCTTGCCGACTTTTTGGCTTAATGCAGCATGGCTCATATTATGGCCTTGGCATAATTGACCACCATTGCGTCCGGATGCTCCAGAGCCAATGCGATGAGCTTCGAGTAAGGTGACTCGGTAACCTTTTTCCGATAAATGCAAGGCTGCAGACAAGCCAGTGTACCCACCACCAATGATGCAAACATCCGTTTCCTGGTCCCCCTCTAAGCTGGGAAAACGTATATTCTGATTGGCCGTATTGGCGTAGTACGATGCTTCAAAGCCTTGATTTTTCATGAAAAGAGCCTCCTCGATAAGCGTCTCTTAAAGATAGTAAGCTATCCTAACGTAGAAAGAACAATGCGTTGATCATTTTTTAGTGGTATTTTTGCTTAAAAGGGACAATATCAAACAAGGTACTGGTTAACTTTATTAGCACAAACAAAAAAGGTGATGTATGGGGATCCTAGAGGATTTTCTTAAAACGCATTCGATTACAGAAATAGAGTCCACTCTGCCGGATATGACAGGTAATGCGCGAGGTAAATTTTATCCGACTCGTAAGTTTTTATCTGAACAAGGAGGCCGGTTGCCTGAAACCGTACTGGTTCAAAGTGTCACTGGGGATTGGGCTTACAATCATTACGATATCGTGGACGCCCGTGATCGAGATATGATTCTGGTGCCGGACACTAATACCTTGCGTATTGTGCCTTGGGCGGATGAGCCAACGGCTCAATTGATCAATGATTGCTTTGATACCGAAGGTAACCCACACCCTCTGTCCAGCCGGACGATTTTACGGCGTGTGCTGGCTTTGTTCGAAGCAGAAGGATTGCGTCCTGTTGTTGCGCCTGAAATGGAATTTTATCTGGTGCAAAAAGACAATGACCCTGATTACGAACTCAAACCGGCAGCGGGGCGTTCCGGCCGTCGCGAAACGGCTCGTCGTTCCTACAGCATTGATGCGGTCAATGAATTTAATCCCGTGATTGATACCTTATATGCCTACTGTGAGGCTCAAGATCTGGATGTAGATACCTTGATTCATGAGTCGGGTGCTGCGCAGATGGAAATCAACTTTTTGCACGGTGACCCATTAGATTTGGCTGATCAGGTTTTCATCTTTAAACGCACCATGCGTGAGACGGCGATTAAGCATGATATACATGCCACCTTCATGGCCAAACCTATGCAAAATGAACCAGGCAGTGCCATGCATATCCATCAAAGTCTTATTGATATAAAAACCGGGAAAAATATCTTTAATGATAACGGTGAATACAGTGAAGCTTTCTACTGCTACTTAGGGGGGCTGCAAAAATACACCCCGAATGCCATTAGTTTCTTCGCTCCAAATGTTAATTCTTATCGACGGTTTGCGCCAGATATGGCAGCGCCAGTAAATATGAAGTGGGGGATAGATGACAGAACGGCTGGCTTGCGCATTCCTGTGTCGGCTCCAGAAGCTTACCGTATTGAGAACCGTTTTCCTGGATCCGATTGCAACCCGTACCTTGCCATTGCGACCAGCTTAGCCTGTGGTTATTTAGGATTAAAAGAGAAGTTGCGTCCCACTGAGCCTTCTAGTGTGAATTCTGCTCAGGAAACAGGTGAGGTGGATTTGGCGAGAACATTAGAAGAAGCTTTGCGTCTGTTAGAAGATTGCCCAGAAATTTGTGAGATCATGGGGCAAAAGTTTGTTGATGCTTATATTGGAGTGAAACGGTCTGAATTTGAAACCTTTAATAAGGTGATTAGCTCTTGGGAGCGAGAGCATCTGTTGTTGAATGTGTAACCCATAGTCCTGCTGTTAAGGTGCCATACCTTTAGGACAGAGCGAACGACATCCAAATATCGATTGTTTAAAAAGCTCGGCGCCATGCTGGGCTTTTTTGTATTGCTTCGCCCTTGGTAGGACAGGTGGCAGATGAGATTTCTTTGTTGAAAAATATACTATTTCATTAGGGGATAGTTTCGCTCTATGGCAAAATGTCGACCTTGTACTCTAAATCCTCTCCTATGGGAGCATGAACAGGCGTCATTTTTCAACGAATGTAACACTTAATGCTTTCCGAATGATCGGTTGTTCAAAAGACAACAGTGACGCTAATAAATAAAGTATGTCGGATACAGAATCGCTGTTATCTGGAGAGTAGGCTTGTGTTCAATGAAACACGCCGCTACAGCAAGGTAATCACCTTGTTTTCATGTATGGTTTTACGTGTTGGTTGAAAGGAGTTGTCGGCGCCTATGATTCGCCCTTTATTAGTTCTAAGATTACTCACCATGCCATGCTTATGGATGGGGTTGGTTCAGCTAGTCTTTGGTGAATTGTCCTTTATGTTTTTTAAGGATCATGTGGCGAGTAATTTTACCTTGCCAGCCTCTATCACATTAGGCGTTTCTCTGATTATCCTGATTGGCTTTAAAAAATACCCTCTACCATCGGTGACGAATCGTGAAGCCATGTTGTTTGCGACCCTGACTTGGGTTGCTGTGGGGATGCTTGGGGCTATCCCTATTGTCACTATTGCACATGTGTCTTTTACTGATGGGGTATTTGAATCTATTAGTGGATTGACTACAACAGGGGCAACTATTTTATCCGGCTTGGATAGTATGCCTAAGACGTTTTTGATGTACCGCCAGTTTTTACAGTGGATGGGTGGCTTAGGCGTGGTTATTTTTGTGGTTGCCATTTTGCCGATGCTCAATATCGGTGGTATGCGACTGTTAAAAGCCGAAACACCAGGGCCCATTAAAGACGATAAACTCTCACCGCGTGTCGCCAATACCACCCATTATCTGTGGTTGGTTTATGTCACAATTACCGCCTTGTGTGCGCTATGTTACTACTTAGCTGGCATGTCTGTGTTTGATGCCATTGGTCACAGCTTCTCAACGGTTTCCACAGGAGGGTTCTCAACCCACGACGCCAGTATGGGTTACTTTCATAGTAATTTGATATTATGGATCTGTAATGTCTTCATGGTCCTTGGCGCGACAAATTTTGCTTTGCACTATCGTGTGTACCTAGCCCATAGCATTAAGCTCTATTGGAAAGATGAAGAGATGCGCAGTTTCTTGATCATCATCTTGGTGATTTCTGTGATTTTGTCGCTTTATCTTTATCACAATGGCAATGAGCACAGCTTTTGGCAGTCTCTGACGGATTCGTTTTTCCATATTATCTCGTTTATTACCAGTACAGGATTTGCCGCAACGGATTTGAGTAAATGGCCTATTGTCACCGCTGTACTGTTAATCTTCGTGGGGTATATTGGTGGCTGTGCAGGGTCAACGGCAGGTGGTAACAAGGTGATTCGCAATATCATCGCCCTAAAATCGGTAGGCTTAGAAATTAAGCGCTTAGTGCACCCCAATGGTGTGTTTACCATGAAATTTCAACGCCGAACCATCAGCGGAGAGGTACGTCATGCGGTGATGGCGTTTATGTGCTTGGCGGCGTTGACCACCATTATTTTTACGATTCTTCTGATGTTCACTGGCCTGAGTTTTATGGCCGCGTTAAGTGCGACAGCAGCCTGTTTGAACGTGTTGGGTCCAGGTTTTGCGGAACTGGGTAATAACTTTGCGCCATTGAGTGATGTCGCTACTTGGTTGATGAGTGCCGCGATGATTCTGGGGCGTCTTGAGTACTTCACTGTGCTGGTGCTGTTCTTCCCCGTACTCTGGAGACAATAGCTTGGCGACTGAAATGCCGCGTCGTTGTTCACAATAGGCCCATCACTTTCTAGTTTTTAGATAGGCCCTGTTCCTCTGTGTGGTCTGCATGAAAAGACGAGGCAAAGATTCTTGGCTCGTCTTTTTTGGGTAAGTGGATCAAGGTAAGTCCTAACTGTCGTGCTAAAGAAACCGCCAGCGTGCTGGGGGAAGCGAGATGAATCAGGTTTGACAGTGTTGCCCTGACGGCTTTTTGAATCAATTCTGTGCTACAGCGGCTGGACATCAATACACTGTGATTGTGAAGTGGGATGTTGTGAGTAAGCGCGTAGCCAATGATTTTATCTAGGGCATTGTGGCGGCCAATATCTTCTAAGCAAATGATGGGATGGCCTTCAGGAGAGAGCAACAGGGCGGCGTGAATGGCACCACTTTTTTTGCCTAGATCCTGATGGGCAAAAAGCATCTCTTTTAGTGTCTTCAGAATGTCCGTGGGTAAGGTTTGGCTTGCGGGTAAAGGCTCGAGTAGCGGCAGAGCTTGTTCTAAGGAGTCTTTGCCGCAGAGTCCACAGCCTGTGGCCCCTAAGTGGGCTTGCTTATGTTGTTTAAAATGGGCAAATTGCCTTGGGCTGATATCCAGGTTAAGAGCTAATCCTGTGATACCAAGATGTGCTATGGTGGTTTCCTCGAGCTGAATGTCTCTCACATCCTGTTTACCATTAATGATTCCTTCACTAAAGGCAAAGCCTATTGCAAAATTGTCTAGATGGTTAGGGGTGACCATCATCACCGCATGGGTGATCTGATTAATACTGATTGCTAGCGGGATTTCTTCAACAAGTTGGGTTTGTTCTTCATAGCGTAGCGAATCGCGTCTAGCGAAATAACAGTGTCGTGTGCTCGTTAAAGAGAAAAGTGTCATGCCCTAAACCTAATAAGGTAAATGTTTTATGGTAGGTCCTTTGTTCGTACCTTCCCTAGTGTGAAGACACCATCTTAATCATTCCATTCTGTTGCGTCTATCAGGGTGTTTGTCCTAGTGCTTTTATATCATTTTAGTGTCTCGCTTGGTTTTCGATATAATAGGGCATGCAACCGAGCTTGGCAGTGTTGGTCAGGCGTTTGTTGAGCTTTGAGCGATGGCCTGAACGAGACGGAAGGCATTATTTTTGATATTGATCGTGATACAGTCATCGCAGTGGAGTTTTTTTGTCTCGGGGATTTCCTTAGTGCTAATAATGCCGTATTCTCGGCACTATTTTGATAGCCAAGCCCAGTATTTTCCTTACTAAATGATATGGCAACTGCGAATGCAGGCACAGACAGTGGTGTGGGTATAGAAAGTGAAAATTGTTGTTGAGTCCCTGAAAAATGTTTTTTCATCGGCGGGCGCACGTGTTAATAAAGAGCGTCATGTTTGCATGATTGCTCGCTTGGTTTGCTTTTATAAGTAATTGTTAGTACTCGTATCTTTTGATACGGGAGCTGTAAGGGTTCTTGATAGAACCGCTTTTGTTGTTTTAATGAGTTTGTTTTATGTCTTTTAAAAATCGCCTTTCTGGCTGGATGCCATCGGGACCAAAAGCTTGGCTTATTGTGATCCTAGGTGTGTTTATTTTACTAATGTGTGTTTATCAAATATTAGTTGAGCCTCGCTCAGACACTGATCCAAATACTTATACCTTACCCAATGAGAAACCCATTGATGTGTCGGGTAAAGAGTTGTCTCCGTCGACATTTAATGAACCCGCTGCAGACGACAACAGTGTGGATCCTGTGCAACAAGTGGCAACGCCAAAAGCGGTACCTCACGCGATTGAGCATGTTATTAAGCCGGGTGAAACGCTGGATGGTATTTTTCAAAAACTTGGTTTTTCGCGTCAAGATATGTATGCCATTTTGGAAGCAGATGAAGAGTATTTAGTATTAGATCCGTTAATTCCGGGGGATACTTTAATCTTTAAAACGGATAAGGATGGTCAGCTAGAGAGTTTGTCTCGTCGCTTAGACCCGAGTAAAACCATTGCTTATGTGCGTCATGATGGCGGCGGCTTTACTTATCAAGAATACAACAAGCCGATAAATTACGTTCAAGAAGCAGAACATGGCACGATCGATGGTAGCTTCTATTTATCTGCCAAGAAATTGGGCCTCTCTGATGCGAATATCGTGATTGTGCGAGATTTACTCAAAGGGCGTTTTGACTTTAGAAAGGACATTCGAGCAGGCGATGCTTTTGATGTGGTGTTGCAAAAAGGTGATGTTGATGGTCAGCCAGTGGGCAGTGATCAGTTGGAAGCCTTGCAAATTACCGTTAAAGGTCATACTTATCGTGCTTTCTTGTATTCTGATGGTCGTTTTTACGATGAGCATGGTAATAGTTTAACGCCAGCGCTTTTACGTTGGCCGACGAAAATTCACTATCGCGTGACGTCACCATTTAACCCACATCGCCGTCATCCAATAACCGGGCGCTTAGCCCCTCATAACGGTACTGATTTGGCTGCATCTACTGGAACAAAGGTATTTGCAACGGGAGATGGTGTGGTGACACGAGTTGCCTACCAGAAATACGCGGGCAAATATTTAGACATCAATAATATTGGTATCTACAGCACTCGCTTTTTGCATTTAAGCAAAATATTGGTGAAAAAAGGACAGCATGTTAAGCGTGGTCAAGTGATTGCGTTGTCGGGTAATACCGGACGAACAACGGGCCCCCATTTGCATTATGAACTGCACGTTAATGGCAAACCTGTTGATCCAATGACAGCAAAAATTCCGACTTTGCAGTCGATTCCAAAGTCGAAAATGAAAGAGTTTAAGGAACATGTTAAGCGCTGGATTGCCATGATGAATCAGCAACCTTATTAGCTTACGGGTGTGGCCCGTGGTGCATTTGCGTGACAAAACGAAAGATAAACGTTCGACCCCTCCCTAACCCTCCCCTTAAATAAGGGGAGGGAACTGGAAATGCCGCAGTAAAAGACACCTCCCCCTTACTAAGGGGAGGGAGCTGGAAATGCTGCCGTAAAAGACATCTCGACCTTACTAAGGGGAGGGAACTGGAAATGCTGCCGTAAAAGACATCTCGCCCTTACTAAGGGGAGGGAACTGGAAATGCTGCCGTAAAAGGCTCTTCCCCCTTACTAAGGGGGAGGCTGGGAGGGGGTTGTAAAGGTTCAATGCACTTGCTTTATAGTTTACGTAAACTGTTTAAATGCATCACGGGTGAGTGTTATTCAAAAGAGATATTTTAAAAAACGGTACTGTTAAGTGCCGTTTTTTTTAGGTTTAGGCGTTTGATGAAAGAGAACGAATGGAAAAAGAGCGTAAGGGATCAGAAACAATAAAAAAAATGGCCCTGCAATAGGGCCATTTTTAATAATAGGGATATCAGTGTGGCTTTAGCGTTTACTCAGCTGCACTGTGTTTTCGAGCACGGATGTCAGACTGTGCACTACGGTAAAACTTACCTTGTGGTTTCGATTTACTGAAACTGTCATCATCATTGTCTTCGGATAGCATCAGCATAAAGTTGGCAACACGACTTTCGTCTAGTCGATTTTCTTTTATTGCTTTCGCGATAGCGCAGCCTGGCTCACCTTGGTGATGGCAGTCGCTAAAGCGGCATTCTTCAGCCAGTGCGAGAATATCGGCATAGCTTTCGATTTTACTGCTGTTATATTGCGCGATTTGTAGATCACGTAAACCTTGGGTATCCAAAAGAATGGCACCGTGAGGTAAAGTTTGTAGGGCTTTAGAAGACCCAATCTCGACACTTGGTGTCTCACTCTTAACGGATTTTAATGTGTTGATTAAAGCTGACTTTCCAGCGCCTTCGCCACCAAGCAGTGCAATGGTTTTGCCTTTTTTAAGGGAAGGGGCCAAACAGGAAAGACTGTCAGTATCTAATGCATTCACCGTTTCGACAATCAGCAAGGGATCAAGTTGCTCAATAAGAGCGCGCTTTTCGCTGGCATCGTCACAGGCATCTACTTTGGTCAAAACCACCACCGCATCCGCTTGGGCTTCGTGGGTGAGTTCTAAGTAGCGCTTGATAAGAGGCAAGTTAAGATCTTGATCTAACGGACTCACAATGAAAACAGTATCGACATTGGCCACACAGTCCTCAAAGGACGAGCTGCGGTCCAAGCGACGTAGGAAGTTTCCATTTGCGTCGGTAATAACCCAATCACCGATGACCATTTCAGGTAAATCATCATGATGATCAAGCTGGAACAATCCTGATTCACTAATCAATTCATAATGGTTAGTTTGACAAGAACAAATACGTGCAATCTGGTTCGACTCTAAGTCATCCAATGACAGCTGTTGTTGGAAATAAGGTTGCCAGCCTAAAGTCAATAAGGTGAACGTGGTATCCATTTGGTATTACCCTAAGCGTTTAACGCAAAAATTTAATTTGGAGCACAGTACATAAGAACACAATTTATTGGGTGACTCTCGTGCAAAAGGCTAATCAAAATACATCATTTCAGGCAATAAATGCCATTATGACACTTGTGAGATTAGCACAGGGTTGTTATAGGGAAAATAGGTATCTAGGAAAGTTTTGTAGTATTTGGTGAGCTTTTTAGAAGGGTTTTTCCAATGGCCAATAATGGCTTAGGTATGATGATGATTTTATTAATAAAAAAAAGAAGTTTGCTGATGGTTAACTGACAAACTTCTTAACGAGATCAAACGAAAATATAACCTTAAATCAGCGCGTTAAGCGACTTGGAACCTGTTGTGTAATGCAATGTATGTTACCCCCTCCAAGTAACACTTCTCTCGCTGGAACCCCTATGATCTGATAATCAGGAAAGGCTTTCGTTAGAATATGTTTGGCTGTTGCGTCGTTATTTTCATCCAATAAAGGAAAGATGATCGCATGGTTAGTAATTAAAAAGTTGGCGTAGGATCCCCCCAAACGCTCTCCAGCTTTGCGTGCCATACCATCGCTTTGCATCATGGCGTTGTGTGAAGTGGGCTTTAATCCTTTGCTTTCTACCTCGCTCATATAGAGCGGGCCAGGCAGCGGCAGTTTAATGATTTCTATTGAACGGCCTTTGGCGTCTTTACTCTGGCTCAATATCTCATAAGCGGCATGGCTAATGGCATATTGAGGGTCGTTTTCGTCTTCGCACCACGTCAGCGTGACAACACCTGGGCGTACCACATGCAACAGATTATCAATATGTCCATTGGTTTCGTCGTTAAACAAACCCTGCTTGAGCCAGATGACTTTTTCGATATTTAAATAATCGGCTAAATAGGCTTCGATATCTTGTTTGCTTAAGTTAGGGTTGCGACTGGGGTGCAGTAGACACTCTTCCGTGGTATACACAGTGCCTTCACCATCACAATGGATGGAACCGCCTTCGAGAATAAAAGGTGCTTGATAGTAATCGTCACCTGTAATTGCCGCCATTTGTGGGGCGATGGCTTCGTCCAAATCCCAAGGCTTATACAAACCGTCCAGATCACCCCCCCATGCGTTGAAATGCCAACTAACGCCACGGCGTTCGCCTTGATCATTCACCACGTATGTGGCGCCAGTATCGCGCATCCAGCAATCATCATAGGGTATTTCAATGACGCGAATACCACCGTCTCCTAGTGCTTGATGGGCGGTAATAACATGTGACGCTGGTGCCAGTACGGTAACGGGTGTGGCCTGGGCGATGGCTTTAGCGATGGCAGTAAAGGTTTCTTGAGCGGGTTGACCTGACTCACGCCAGTTGTCTTCCCGTATTGGCCAAGCAAGCCAAACTTGGTCCTGTGGTTCGTGCTCGCCCGGCATACGAAAGCCGTCTTGTCTTGGTGTTGAGTTCAGCAACTTACTCATCGTTCGCCTCAGTCTTTGGGTCTGTTTTTATTGTATGTTAATGATCGTGTTATTAAGTCATTTATTACGAAAGTATAGCATTCCATCCAGCCGATCAAACACCTCAAAAAGAGGTGTTTGATCGGATCAAATGTCTTACAAAGCCTTGTTAGGATTTAGCAGGTGTGACGCCATCTAATGTTTGAATGGTATGATAAAGCGAAGGGCGACGATCTCGATATAGCCCCCACGCTTGACGTTGGAAGGCTAGCTGATCTAAGTCGAACTCATGTATTAATACCCCTTCCGTCGTACGATCCGCTTCGGCTACTTTTGCTCCCGTGCTGTCGGTGATGAAAGACGAGCCAAAGAAGGTTAATGACAAGTCACGATATTTCGCGGTTTCCGTACCAATTCGGTTGGACGCAATAACGGGTGTTTGGTTGGCGGCGGCATGCCCTTGCATCACTTGTTGCCAATGGGGCTGGCTGTCTAGTTCTGGCTGGCTTGGCTCACTGCCAATTGCTGTCGGGAAGAACAAGAGTTCAGCGCCTTGTAACGCCATGCAACGAGCGGTCTCTGGAAACCATTGATCCCAACAAATGCCAACACCGATTTTGGCATAGCGTGTGTTCCACACTTTAAAGCCTGTATCACCAGGGCTAAAGTAATATTTTTCTAAGTAGCCATCGCTGTCAGGGATATGTGTTTTGCGATACGTGCCCATTAGGCTACCGTCAGCATCAATCATAGCGACAGTGTTGTAGCGCACGTTGCCCGCTTTTTCGAACCAGCTAAATGGCAAAACTACTTCTAGCTCTTTGGCGAGCGCTGAAAAGCGTTTGAATGCCGTATTTTCCTCCAGCGTTGTAGCGAGAGCATGAAAAGACTCGCTGATTTCGATGCAAAAGTAAGGCGTTTCGAAAAGCTCTTGCAGCAAAATGATTTGAGCACCTTGTTGTGCCGCTTGTCTGACTAAGGCTTCAGCTTTGTTTAGATTCTCTTCAATGTTCCAAGAGCACGCCATTTGAGTGGCGGCAACGGTTACTTTTCTCATAACACTTCTCTTACAAGTTTTAGGGATGATTGCTCGCATCGCTTAATTATGGATACAGCGTATTGCTAAATAGCGATTTATAACACGTCTGTCTAGTGATTATGTATAACGATAACTTAGATTCGTAGCAAATTCAGCGAGAATTCAAGACGCCAGTAGAATTTACTAGGATTAAGCCGTCTAGCCATACCCCTGTTAGGGTATAGACTTTCCCGCTGTGCTACATTCAAATGGCGCTACTTTGACTGTTTTAATGTGTTTTGTGTGAGGCTATCTATGACCGTGTCCGACCAAGAAAATCCGTTACATACCACTTCATATTACGCGGCATCGGCACATGATAAGTCCATGCGTAGCGAGCTGATCGGTGAGCAATCTTGCGATGTGTGTATTGTCGGCGCTGGGTTCACTGGTATTTCAACGGCATTGCACCTTGCAGAGCAGGGGCTTAAGGTCATTGTGGTTGAAGGAAGCCGAATTGGCTTTGGGGCGTCTGGCCGAAACGGAGGCCAGCTTGTAAACAGTTATAGTCGAGATATTGATTTTATCAAGCATCACTATGGCGAGGTGGTTGGCGAGCAAATGGCGGCGATGGCATTTGAAGGTCAGCGCATTATTCGTGAGCGAGTGGCTACTTATGAGATTGATTGTGATTTAAAAGAAGGGGCCATCTTTGCCGCCTGTAATGACAAGCAGTTTAACGAACTGAAAGCGAAAAAGGCACTTTGGGAAGCTCATGGTCACGATCAACTGACTTTATTATCATCGAGCAGCATCCAAGAGCACATCGGCAGTGGCCGTTATGCCGGTGGGTTATTAGACCATTGGGGTGGACACGTGCATCCACTTAACCTAGTACTAGGCGAGGCCAAGGCATTTGAATCCTTAGGGGGCGTCATTTACGAAGGGTCGGCAGTGACGAAGGTAGTTGAAGGCGAGCTATGTCAGGTAACGACGGCAAAAGGGTCGGTTACCGCCAAGCAAGTAGTTGTGGCGGGCAATGCCTATTTAACGGGCATCCTGCCTGATGTTGAGAAAAAAGCCATGCCTTGTGGCACTCAAGTCATTGCGACTGAACCGCTTACCCCTGAGCAGCAAAAGGCCATTCTACCAACTGACCATTGTGTTGAAGACTGTAATTATTTGCTGGATTACTATCGGTTATCTGGGGATGGTCGATTGATTTACGGTGGTGGTACCACCTACGGTGCTCGGGAGCCCGATAAGGTAGAATCTTTAATTGTGCCGAAAATGCTTAAAACCTTTCCTGCGCTGCGGGATGTGAAAATAGATTATGCTTGGACGGGGAATTTTTTATTAACATTGAGACGCCTACCACAGGTAGGCCGTATTGGTAAAAACCTTTATTATGCGCAAGGTTATAGTGGACACGGCGTGACCAGCACACATCTTATGGGGAAAGTGTTAGCGGACGCATTGCAAGGTGATACGGAACGCTTTGATGTGTTTGCGGGATTACCACAGTATCCTTTCCCTGGTGGTCGGATGTTGCGTGTTCCTTATACTGCCCTCGGAGCGGCTTATTATGCCTTTCGAGATAAATTAGGTATTTAAAAAGGGGGTTGTATGAAAATAGGTATTCTTGCGACAGGTATTACTTCTGACGCTTTGTTACCAGAGTTTGGCTCATATGCCGAGATGTTTGTGACGTTACTAAAAGAGCAGGATGCCTCCTTTGAGTTTGAGACATTTGATGTACGTGACGATGTTTTCCCAGACTCAGCAGGTCAATGTGATGCTTGGCTCATTACGGGGTCTAAATCAAATGTTGATGAACGTCTTCCTTGGATGCTGAGATTAAATGATCTGATTCGCGACATTGACGCCAACAAGCAGCCTTTGGTTGGCATTTGCTTTGGTCATCAAATCATTGCTGATGCTTTGGGGGGGGAAGTTGCGCGGTTTGAAGGGGGATGGGGCGTCGGTATTCATCGTTATCAACGTGTTGGTCATGATGCTTATATCCCTGATCACGTGACCTCTTTTGCGATCTGCGCCATGCACCAGTATCAAGTGGTGGACAAGCCTGAGCGTGCGCGTGTGTTTGCTAAATCGGATTTTTGTGAATATGCTGGGTTGCTCTACGACAATCACATTTTTACCTTGCAAGGGCACCCTGAATTTAATAAAGCCTATGAGGTCGCTTTGATCGATATGCTAAAGGCAAACCCCATTCCAGATGCATTATCAGAGCAAGGCTTGCAAAGTGTGGAGAGCGAAACGCTGGATTCCCCTGCGGTTCTGAAATGGATTGCTGACTTTATAAAACAAGGCCAGCGCACCTAAATAAGTAATTTCTTCTCCCACCAGATGCTTGATCCTACTCTCTGGTGGGGCTTTTGAGTCTAACTTTTGCCCCTTTCTATTCTTTCTCTATCATGGTTTCTGTGAGAGTTGCTTCCTTGAGCGGATCATTGTCGTGAGTGGCCGATTCTTATTCGACCACTTGGTCACATTATTTGCGTCTTTACATTTCGCCGACGGAAACAGTTACTCATCGCTATTGTAAAAAGTACCTTTTATTGGGTGAGAAAAGTGACCACTAGATTTCTTTTTTAAAATAAAAAATATTTTGAAATCAATTGGTTGGTGATATTTTTTTGAAGTTGGCACAGCCTTCGCAATACTCTTCATCGAAAGCGATAAACAAGCAATGTCATTTGTGCCTGGTGTTAACAATGGTTTGGTATCACCAGTTTCAATTTTGCTTTTGCAAATGCGTTGGTACTTGTTTTTTTAAGGTTACTTTTTAGATAACTAAACCGAGAAATGGAGAGAGAACAATGAATATGAAACGTACATTATTGCAAGGTGCTTTTATTGTGATGACTGCAGCAACCTTGGCTGCGTGTCAAGGATCTAGCGACGGTGACGACGCCAAAGCGGCGGATCAAGCCCCATCGACTGAACAACAGTCTTTAAACAATGGTGGTGCGTCAACAGATTCGTCTACGTCTACCAGCTCTATTCCTGCTGCACCAGCGGCCAATGGCTCGACTTCTGGCGGTTCAACAGGTTCATCTAGTACGACGAACTAATGAGGGCGAGAGATCAAGAACATAAGCTCTTTCCTTATGAAAGAGCTTTTTTTTTAAATTAGTCTAAACTTTATTTACAAGGAGTTCTCATGAGCATTAAGCGTATTTTAATTCAAGGTGCACTCGTGGCAGTAACGGCAATGTCTATAACAGCCTGTAGCGATGATCACGATAGTGTGTCAAAAAATGATTCTGCGACGACAGACAATAAAGTAGAGCAAACCATTGATAAAGCCAGCGACCAGTTGAAAAAAACAGGTGACGCCTTAAGCGACAAAGCGCATGAGGCGGGTGAGGCGATTAATGATAAAGCAACCGATGCAGGGAATGCTGTCGAAGATGCCTGTGAAAAAGCAAAAGAAGGCATGAATGCAAAAGACTCTGATTGCTAGGGGGTGTTTTTGGGCAATCCCCCCAGCTCGTTAATGGCTAGGGGGTTCGCTCATAGGAGTAAATTCGTTATTGTGTATTATATGGCTGATGTTGCCAGTAAAAAGAACGATAAAACGATTGAAGGAGAGTGTGATTGTTTAAGCCAAATTATTATTTGCTTATCACAGCCGTTTTTGCTCTTTTGTGTATCCTTACCAATAACATGTATTTTAAATTAGCTTGGGCTTGGTTTGCCCTGTCTTTTTTTTGTGTCAGTCTTGCCTATCTTCTCAATAAGCCAGCCATCTTTAGAAAGCGTTCCGATGGTACGGTTCCTATTTATATTCGCTGGATTTTTTTACCTTTTTTGTGGAGTACTCAGCTGTATAACAGTTGGGCGCGTAATAACGATCCGGTGCCTGCATTGCAGAAAATCGACGAAGGTTTGTACTTAGCAAGACGCCTTTTTCCTTCTGATGTTCATGATATAAAAAACGAAAACATTGGTGCTGTTCTCGATGTGACCGCAGAGTTTAGTTCACTTAATTGGGTAACCTATCAAGGCGACATAGATTACCTGAATATTCCCATTTTAGATCATTCAGTACCGTCTGATTTACAGATCCAGCGAGCCTTAAACTGGATCCATACCCATCGTAAAAATGATCGCTCCGTAGTGATTCATTGTGCCCTAGGGCGTGGGCGTTCTGTATTTATGCTGGCGGCGTATTTGCTAAGTCAAAATGCGGATATGTCTCCAGATGATGTCATGCGAAAAATTCGTGGGATTCGCCAAACCGCGCGTCTCAATAAACGTCAGTTTAAGCGATTAAAACGTTCCTATAATCAAAAACTACTGAAGGTTCATAATACCGCTTGGTTGATCGCCAATCCGGTAGCAGGACGGCGTGAGTGGGAAGAAAAAAGGAGCGATATTCTCCGCTATTTATCGGCCTATTATGACCTCACGGTAAAAACGACGACGCCTGAGGTGAATGGGACCGCTTTGGCAAAAGAAGCCATTCAATATTCGCCTGATTTGGTTATTGCCTGTGGTGGTGATGGAACCGTGACTGAAGTCGCGAGTGCGCTGGTTGGCACCCATATTAAATTGGGCATTATACCATTAGGGACCGCGAACGCCTTTAATCAGGTGTTGTGTGGAACCTTGTCAAAAGTAGCGCCTCTTGAGACGGTTTGTTTGAACTTAATTGAAGGCTGCGAACTGCGTGTCGATACGGCAACATGCAATGACGAGTTGATGCTGTTGTTAGCAGGCGTAGGCTTTGAGCAACAAATGATTGAGAAAGCGGATCGCACTAAAAAGAATACCAGTGGACAATTTGCTTATCTGCAAGGCCTGTGGGAGGCAATTGGTCAAAATGAAATACATGACTTTTCTGTCACCCTTAATGATGATGAGCCCTTTGTGATTCGCACGCCAAGTTTAACCATTGCCAATGCCGCTCCGGTTACCACTTTGTTGGCACAAGGAAAAGGGTTGCCCAATATCATGGATGGCGAGCTAGATTTAACTTGGCTGGACCCTGAGCGTACTCAGATTCTTAATTTGGCAGAGTTGGCGCTTCTTGGTTTAGGGGACCGTCATGAAGACAGTGCTGCGCAAGAGGGTAATAATGGGGTTTTCCACCGCTCGGCTAAGCAGGTTAAAGTCGACATTAGCAGTGTCGGTCGTTATGTAATTGATGGAGAAGAACGAGAGGCTGATAGCATTGAGATTGTTGTCAATCCACAGTCACTGAGTGTGGTGGTGCCAGAAGATTTGATGCAACAAACAAGCGATTTGCATACAGCATCCTCGGCAGAGAACGCATAAGATGGTTGCTAATGATGTGTCGTTAAGGTGAATAAAAAACGGCGAACCCATTAGAGGTTCGCCATTTTTTATTAAGGCTAATGTTAAAGCTGACTAGCGGCGTTTTCGTACTTATCTAATTTGTTATAAAGCGTTTTAACGCTGATGCCAAGTTGCTGCGCAGTGTCAGTTTTATTGCCAAGGTTTTGTTTTAAGGTCTGGGTAATGGCTATTTTTTCCAAATCTTCCAGCTTCATGCCTTGTGGTATACAAGCCTCTATTTCAGATGATTTTTTCTGATAACCCCCATGAAGAACCAAGTCATCCGCTTCAATCACGTCGTCCGACATAATGTAAGCCCGTTCAATCGCATATTTGAGCTCTCGAACGTTACCAGGCCATGGGTACTGGCGAATTTTCGTTAAGCAAGAATCAGACAGTTGTTTGTGAGTGTTTTCTTGTTTATTACGATAGGTAAGAAAGTGTTGTGCTAACCCACAGGCATCATCGTCACGGTCCCGAAGAGGGGGCACATCAATGGGAAACTGCGCAAGACGAAAATATAAATCCTCGCGGAAAACCTCTTCTTCTATAGCCTCTTGTGGCGAACGGTTGGTGGCGGCAATGACTCGGACATCGGCCATTTTAATCGTTTGGCTACCGACCGGTTTATATTCACCACTTTCTAATACACGTAGGAGTTTTACCTGATACTCGTAGGGCATTTCGGTGATTTCATCTAAAAATAATGTCCCGCCCTTGGCTTGTTCAAACACGCCAATGTGGTCTTTATGAGCACCAGTAAAAGCCCCTTTCACATGACCAAATAACTCGCTATCGATCAGTTCTGGGCTTAACGCTCCGCAGTTGACCGCAACAAAGGGTTGATTAGAGCGTTCACTAAATACATGCAAACTGTTGGCGACAAGTTCTTTACCTGCACCACTTTCACCCACGATAAAGGCATTGGCTTTCGTGACAGCGACTTTGCGAATGGTACGGTACAAACTATGCATCGCACTGGAAGAACCTAGTAATAAGCAGAACTGATCCAAGTAACTGGTGCTGCTCTGTTGACGGTGTGTTCTCACCGACAGCTCTTTATAACTTTCTTCGAGGGACGCGTTGACCAGATCGTAGTTAAATGGCGCACGATAATGGAACCCCGCCCCTTTACTCATCAAATTATCGAGCATTGGGTCAGGCTCACCCTGACTAAAGAATAAAAACTCCACGCTTTGCAGTAATGAGCTGTTATCTAGATTAGCTAGAGCTTGATCTTTAAGGCTGTCTATCTCTATAAGGGCGATCTGACATCCAGATTCAGACAGTTGCTCCAACCAGGAGTCCGTTTGGTTGCTGATGGACAATTCGAATTGTCGAACACCAGACAACCCCAGTAGCGCTGAGGCCAATAATGGATCACGTGTGTGCATAAAAAGCTTTGGTGATGGCATATACCTCTCCTTGAAAATGGTAAGGTCGCGAGCTTGTAAAGCTGACATGCGAACCTGTAATTTCTTCCGATTACTGTTAGTAAAATCGTTAGCAAAATATCGCTTATCGATAATATAAGCCCATAGAATCACAGCTTTGGTAAGTTGGCATAGCCTTTGTAAGAGACTTTTCATAAAACCTAGTTGTTATTTGTGTTATTTACACAAAACAAACCATTTGTTGATGGGAGTAACAATGAAAACGAGTGAAGCGAAAGACGATGGAAGTCCGTTAATCAGTGATGCCTGCCTAGTATGGGATATCTTTTCGATCAGTTACGATGGCGGCTATGCAAATGCAAAAGTACAGGGCCGAGTCGCCAATACAGTTGAGCAACATGTGTTTCAAATGGTAGCGAATCAGTATCTTGCGTTATCGGAAAAACTGTTAGTCTGTTTAGGGGAGTTACCGAAAGACAGTGGTAGTATGAACCCAGAAGCTGGCTATATTGGCAAAGCCTATTTGCATGCTATTAAGGCATCAGACAAAAATCTTCCGAATCGAATCATGAGTATTAACCGACAGGCACTGAAACGCATCAAACGTTTAGTGACAAAACTCAAAGATCGTTTATTTGCGCTGCGGATTAGTGAGTTTTTAGCGAGCATTCAAATGACGCTGGATCAGGTGAGCCATCGACGACAACAAGCCGGTTTGGTTTGTGGCTAGAACCGTCGACATGTTTCAAGTGTCCTGACAGCCGCAAAGTGCCTAAAGTAAATCAATTGCTAAGGCAAAAAACGCAACTAGAGCAAACAAACCATAAAAACGCCTCTATTGATAACATTTTTATGGAATGGCTGCCCTAAGTGTTAGAACCGTGAGATTAATTCTGACTAGACGTCACCACACTGTAATCCAACTCGCCTTTGATTTTGCCACCGTCTTCTGAAGTATTGACATCGAAAGGGACTGTACTTTTGTCAGAGAACGGTTTCACCACACTGATGACTTGGCCATTCACCAAAATCTGGTAACGTTCTGAGTAGGTGATTTTGATGTCTTCAGAATGTTTTGTATCAAATAAAATACTGTCTTTTAAACGAATCATACGGCTTTCGCCTCTGACCCATTGACCAATGAGTGGTTGCGTCATGAAGTTGCCTTTCGGCAAAGAGATATCCGCTTTGTGAATGAATATTTTTAGCAAGTCGCCTCTTTTAGGCGCGTTTTTACGTTGTTCAACCAAGGCATCAAGAGCACTTAATTTTGCGGCCGTTTGCTTGTTGTACGCAATAACATCCTGTTCTGCATTGGCAATAGCGTCTGCAGAAGTCAGGGTGCTGATATTAACTTGTGGCTCGTCGGGAGCAATACCTGCTCGAACACGGAGTTCGTCATATTGTTTCTTCGCGGTGTTTAATAACGCATCCAGTTTTTCTTTTTGCTCTTTAAACGTTTTTACTTTTGTCGCTGTGTTATTGCTTGCTGTTTTTTCTGTCGTTTTTTGTGTTGATTGCTCTGTCGTCTTATCTGTCTGTTCTGTTTTAGCCGTCTGCTCGCCTTTAGCGTGTGTCATGTCTTTTAAAAATGGCGTTGAGCAGGCGCTGAGTAATAGTGGCAAAATTAATACGCCAGCACGAAGTAGTAACATCGTATAATCCTGAGATTAGAGTTTAAAATAATGGCTGCTAGTATGCGGTATGCTAGTGCCCATGTCGAGATGCGTAGAAAATCAGGATACGCACCAGTTTTTTTATCAAATTCTTTTCATCCTGTGCACCTATGTTGATTTGATTGGTTTCGGACAGCGCCAACCTTAAAACAACATTTTTAGTTTATAGCCCAGTGCAAGGCTTTAATGTAATGGCCTTTGTCTAGAATATAGAAAGACCTTGAGTGTATCTGAAAAAGAAATGCTTTTACCGTCTAGAAATTGTAATGAAATACTGTAACATATTAATTTGCTAATTTCTTGCACAAAGTGTCGATGCAAAGCATATTGCTGGTTTTCTACATATTTTTTGCAACTTGTGGGTTCGCCATTGAATGCAGCGATTGATAAAGAACCATTAGCTTATAAAGACAACATCTTTTGGATGTTGTCTTATGTCCGTTTCATCAAAGTCGATTGTTAAATCGCCTGTCACGCGGAGTGTGCTTGGTTCCATAGGATGCAAGCGTCCAACGTTACACCTTGGCCACCAAAAATATCCAAGGCACTGCCAATGGTTAAATCGACAATCCCATTTGACAGTTCATTAACGCGTTTTAAGTCTTCTAAAGAGCGAGCACCGCCAGCGTAAGTGACGGCCACTGGGCAGCCTTGTCCGAGCAGGGCAACCAACTCTTCATCAATTCCCGCCTGTAAGCCTTCTACGTCAGCAGCATGAATAAGAAATTCGTCGCAATGATCTGCAAGCTCTATCAAGCTTTCGTGGGTCACTGGCATGGAAGTAATGGTTTGCCAGCGGTCTGTGGCAATATACCAACCGTCTTCTGTGCGACGACAGCTTAGGTCTAATACTAAGCGATCCACACCGGTTTCACGTTTGATTTTATCGAGTCGATCCCATGAAAACTCCTTATCCTTAAAAAGATAAGAGGTCACGATAACATGGGATGCGCCTGCTTCTAGATACTCAGCAGCATTGCGAGCTGTCACACCACCACCAAATTGTAAGCCACCAGGATAAGTGCGAAGTGCGCTCAATGCTTCGTCGTGGTTACCCTTACCAAGCGCGATGACATGACCTCCAGTGAGCCCATGTTCGCGATAAAGGGCTGCATAATACGCCGCATTATATTCGCTGATAAAGTTCTCTTTAGCGCCTTTGTCATTTAGGCTACCACCGACGATTTGCTTTACTTTGCCTTGGTGTAGATCAATACAAGGACGAAATTGAGTCACAAAAAAGCTCCTAATGGTTCGAAATAAGAGTGGGATTGTAACCGATAATTTACCCAGAAACGATGCACCAAAGCAAACAGTCTGTAAGACTGATACAATGGCGTTCCACAGTTAATAAAGCAAGATCATTTATTTTTATGTTAAAACTTTCCCTAGCGGTGACCATTCCTGATCATGAAATCGAATTGACCGCGATTCGAGCGCAGGGAGCGGGCGGTCAAAATGTGAATAAAGTGTCTTCTGCCATTCACCTGCGATTTAACGTCGCAAGCTCTTCTTTACCAGAATTTCATAAAGAGCGTTTATTATCAATCAGTGACTCTCGACTAACGAAAGAGGGGGATATTGTCATAAAAGCACAACAATATCGTACTCAAGAACTAAACCGTGAAGATGCTTTAATGCGCTTAAAGGCGCTGATTTTGGACGCGATTAAACAACAAAAAGCGCGTCGTCCCACGAAACCAAGCCGCTCGGCTCAGAAAAAACGCCTAGATGTAAAAAAACAAAAAGGACAAGTTAAAAGACTGCGCCGTTCTAATTGGGATTGAGTGAACGAAATGGTTTTCTCAAGCTTTGCTTTCCTATAAGTTAGAAGGCAATAGATCTCATTTATTTGCCACAAGAGGTTATATGAGTCACGACCATAGTCATCATGTTAGTCATTATAACCGTGCGTTTGCTATCGGTATTGCGCTCAATGTTTTTTTTACAGCCATTGAATTTCTCTACGGTTTTGCCGCCGATTCTTTAGCCTTGATTGCGGATGCTGGACATAACTTAAGCGATGTATTGAGTCTATTGTTGGCTTGGGGAGCGAGCGTATTAGGCAAAAAAGCAGCGACCGAAAAGCGCACTTACGGTTTTCGAAAAGTCACCGTGATGGCGTCTTTGATTAGCGCAGTGATGCTATTGGCCGCATTGGGTATTATTGCTTGGGAAGCCATCGCTCGTTTCTCTCATCCGGCGCCGGTTGCTAGTGTGACCATGATGGTTGTTGCCGCTATTGGTGTGGTGATCAACACCGTGACAGCGCTGCTATTTATGGGAGATCACCATCACGACCTGAATATCAAAGGAGCATTTTTGCACATGGCGGCTGATGCGGCCGTTTCGTTAGGCGTGGTGATTGCGGGGGCACTTATTTGGTGGAAAGGGTGGTTATGGGTCGACCCTGTGATCAGCCTACTAATTGTCGCTATCATATTCATCGGAACATGGGGGCTGCTAAAAGACTCCATGAATTACACGCTAGATGCGGTGCCAGATAAAATCGACATGCCTGCATTGCGGCGTTATCTAGAAAATTTACCTGAAGTCGCTCGTATTCACGATTTACACGTGTGGCCATTAAGCACCACGGAAGTGGCTTTAACCGTGCATTTAGTTGTGAAAGACGTGACCCCAGAGGGATTCTTACACCACATACAACACCATCTGCACGATGAGTTTTCAATCGAACATGCCACCATTCAAATAGAAAATGAAGCGGACGAGGCGAACTGCGCTTTAGAACATCCTCACTGAAGATGGGGCTTAGCTTAAAAATATAAGAAGTTGTTAATGATGATTCCAACAATTGAAACAGAACGTTTATTATTGGTGCCTCCCAGCATTGAGTGCGTTGAAGCATATAATGCGTTTTATACCAATGGTGAAGCTTCTAAAGCTTATGGCGGACCAATCTCCAGTGGTAAGGCGTTGGGGCGTTTAAAAGAAGACTTGGGCGGTTGGTATATTGATGGCTTTGGTGTTTGGGCGATCAAAGAAAAAGAGTCCGCAACCATTGTTGGTGTATGTGGTTTTTGGCAAGGATTAGGTTGGCCAAGAGAGCTGACTTGGTGGTTACTGCCAACCTCAAGAGGTAAAGGGTATGCCAAAGAAGCATCCATCGCCGCCGTTGCCCATGCTTATAACGAGTTTGCTTGGCATGAAGTGGAAACCTATATGCATGATTCAAATGAGAGTGCGAGGGCTTTGGTCGAGCGTTTGGGAGGCGTTAAATCAAGGCGAAGTCAATTTCCAGATGGGCTGAGTCGTGATATTTATACCTTTCCAAAGGCATCTTAGTGACCGTATTCGTTATCCCGCCGCACAGTCGTGAGATCCATGGGCTAGCGACTAACCAAGTTCCTTCCCCTTATTTAAGGGGAAGGCTAGGATGGGGTTTTATGATGTCAAATTGACTCTTTCAGCTTGCATCACCATCATCTACGCGATCCCGCACAGTCGTGAGATCCATGGGTTAGTAGAAAGCGAAGTGTTTAGAACATCCCATTGAATTGGTAAAAGGATAAATTGATGAGTTACGACGTTCGTAATGAAATTCCAAGTGTAAAAGACTATATCGACATACGACTTCAAGCAGGTCTATCCAGAAAATCGGTTGAGGCCGCAACCATAGGTTTAAAAAACAGCCTTTTTGGCGTTGTTGTGTACTCTAATAACCTGCCAATCGGTATTGGAAGAGTGATTGGTGATGGGGGATGCTTCTTTGAAATCACTGACATGGCGGTTTTACCAGAGCATCAGCATCAGGGTGTTGGTTCTTTAATTATGAAGGCGCTGGTGAATTGGTTACATAAAAACGCACCAACGACGGCCTATGTGAGTCTGATGGCTGACCATGGCACACCAGAATTTTATGAAAAATTTGGTTTTACCAAGGCAACAATGCCGACCTCTTCTGGTATGTACATGCGCATACTATAAATTTAGCTACAGTGAGAACCAAAAAAGCCCGTCATACGATGGGCTTTCTTATGTCTGTTCTATTTTTCTTTCTAAGCCATGATAAGGCAAAAAATGCTAGGTTAAGCGTTTGGGTTTTTCGCGCTTGGGCCAGCTAACGCCATGGCTTTTTGGTAGGCTGGACGAGCGGAAACACGCTCGACATAGGCTTGCACATGGTCTAACCCTTCTAAGGTTTTGCCACCAAAAAGAGGAAAGGTGGTTAGATCGAACATGATAAGAATGTCTGAGCAGGTGAGTTCGTTGCCTACCAAAAATTCAGAGGTCGCTAAGTGATTGTTTAAATGCTGGTAGTAGCTGTCTTCACGACGTTGGAGGATTTTCGCAAAGCCAGATTCCGCACCTTCCCCACCAAGGCCGCTTTTGCCAAAAAACACGGACAACAAGTGGTTATGATACTGCATCCAGTAAAGGTAATCAGGGTACAACACATTGTCAGGTGCAATGCAAAGTTTGCCTTGTGCGTAACGTTGGCAAATATATTCTACGATGGCGTTAGAATCGGTCAGCACGAGGTCACCGTCCGTGATAACGGGCGCGGTAGCGGTGGGATGCAGTGCAAGGTACTCTTTAGGTGCTCCTCCTGTTTTAGGATCCCGGTCATACCATGTCAGTTTATATGGCAAGCCAAGCTCTTCCATTAGCCAAACAATGCGGTCAGATTGGGAAACACCCAAATGATGGATGGTGATCATAGTACAGTCCTCTATGTGTAATGGCGCTTTTGAAGATGAATTCACTTGTTAACGGGCGACATAAAAGCGCATGAATGACAGATTCGGTTAGTCATGTGTCAGCGCATGGTACACCAGAACTTTATGAGAAATTTGCTTTTACAAAGGAAAAAATACCGACGTCTCTAAGTTGTCATTGGCGATGTGTTTGACAGTGTCTATTTTGTGTCAGTTTTTCTGTCTTCTGCTTCTCTTTTAAAAAAGTGTTTGTTCCAATATAGGGAGGTTTGCGTTGGAATAGGTGAAAAATTGGCCTTTCTTGCAGCAGTAAAGGGTTTGCAAAACAATCAATTAATGAAACTTCGTATTTTTTTGATCTATGTCTATAAACGGCGCTCTTGTGCACTCCATTTCTTTTCGGTCTCTTTATATTGATCTAACGCAATGTTTCGCAATTATGGCTAACCTATAATCCGTCCTTATAGTAAGTACCAAATGTTTGGTGCTACGGTGGGCGTATCACAATAAGAGCATGTTCTAAGGATAAAGTGCCGGTATTCGCCTTTTTCTCAATCAAGTGAATGGGTTGAAGTCATTATGATTAATGAAACTGTAGTGGACTTATCGCGGTTCCAGTTTGCTCTAACTGCTTTGTACCACTTTTTGTTTGTTCCTTTAACATTGGGGATGTCTTTCTTACTTGCCATTATGGAGTCCGTTTACGTGCTCACAGGAAAGCAAGTGTACAAGGACATGGTGAAATTTTGGGGTAAGTTGTTTGGCATAAACTTCGCTCTTGGGGTATCAACCGGTCTCACTATGGAGTTCCAGTTTGGTACTAACTGGTCTTATTACTCGCACTATGTGGGTGATATTTTCGGTGCGCCTTTGGCGATTGAAGGTCTGATGGCTTTCTTCCTAGAATCAACGTTGGTTGGTTTGTTCTTCTTTGGTTGGGATCGCTTAAGCAAAGGCAAACACTTGGCTGTTACCTGGTTGGTTGCTATAGGTTCTAACTTATCAGCTTTATGGATTCTTATAGCGAATGGTTGGATGCAAAACCCAGTCGGCTCTGTGTTTAACTACGAAACCATGCGTATGGAGTTGGTGGATTTCAGCGCCTTGTTGTTTAACCCTGTTGCCCAAGTGAAATTTGTCCACACCGTCTCTGCTGGTTACTGTACGGGTGCCATGTTTGTACTGGTGATTTCGGCTTACTACATGCTTAAAGGTCGTGACCTAGCCTTTGCTCGCCGTTCTTTTGCCATTGCATCTGCTTTTGGCTTGGCGTCTGTACTCAGTGTCATTGTCTTAGGTGACGAGTCTGGTTATGAATTAGGTGACGTTCAAAAAGTAAAATTAGCAGCGGTTGAAGCCGAATGGGATACTCAAAAAGCCCCAGCAGATTTTACCTTGATTGGTTTTCCTAATCAGAAGCTAGGTGAAACAGAATACGCTATCAAAATTCCTGGTGTTCTTGGCCTTATCGCAACTCGCTCTCTTACAGGTAAAGTGGAGGGGATTAGTGAGCTTAAAGCGCATAACCGTCAACGTATTATCAATGGTATCTACGCAAATCAGTTGCTAGAGAAATTACGTAGCGGCTCTACCGATCCACTTGTCAAAGAAAACTTCGAAAAAGTGAAAGGAGATCTAGGTTACGGTCTATTAGTGAAAGCCTTTACTAATGACATGAACCATGTGACTTCTAAGCAAATTGATGAAGCGGTGAACTACAGTATTCCAAATGTTGCGCCTATCTTCTTCTCTTTCCGCATCATGGTGGCATGTGGCTTCATTATGTTGATTGTCTTTGCGGCATCTTTCTACCAAAACGCGCGTCGTCGTATCGGCCAGAATCGTTTGTTCTTACGGATTGTAATGTGTTGTTTGCCATTGCCCTGGATTGCCTGTGAAACAGGTTGGTTTGTGGCTGAGTATGGCCGTCAACCTTGGGCGATTGGTGAAATTTTACCGGTTAATTTGGCTGCGTCAGGTTTGACAGAGACCGATCTTTGGATCTCGATTGTGGCAATCATCGCTTTGTACACCTCTTTCCTGATCGCAGAAATGTTCTTGATGATTCGTTTCTCCAAAAAAGGTCCTTCTAGTCTGCATACCGGTCGTTACGCACTAGAGAAAGAAACCGATCAGTTACAAGCTAAGGAGTTGTAAGATGGATTACGAACTATTAAAAATCATTTGGTGGGTATTGATGGGCGTATTGCTGATCGGCTTCTCTATCGCCGACGGCTATGACATGGGGGTAGGGAGTCTTTTAAACATCATTACCCGCGATGACAGTGAACGTCGTGTGATGATCAACTCCATTGCTCCTCACTGGGATGGTAACCAAGTATGGTTTATTACTGCAGGCGGTGCGTTATTTGCTGCATGGCCTGTAGTATACGCCACCTCCTTCTCAGGGTTTTACTTCGCGATGATTCTGACATTGGCGGCGCTTTGGTTCCGTCCAATCGGCTTCGATTATCGCTCTAAAATCGAGACACCACGTTGGAGAAGAAACTGGGACTTTGGTATCGGCTTTGGTTCCACTGTGCCACCGATTATTTTCGGTGTAGCATTCGGTAACTTGCTTCAAGGTGTGCCATTCCAGTTTGATGAATACCTACGTGTTGATTACACAGGTTCTTTCTTTGCCTTGTTGAACCCCTTTGCCATCTTATGTGGTTTGGTCAGCTTGATGATGATCATGACCCAAGGCGGTTCTTGGTTGCTCATGAAAACAGAGGGCGATTTGCTGCGTCGAGTGAGCAAAGCGACCACTATTACTGCAATACTTGGGGCTGTGTTCTTTGTATTGGCTGGTATTTGGCTAGCGTATGATATTAAAGGTTATGTTCTTACTAGCGCTATTAATGGTAACGAAGTTCTGACTCCTTTAATGAAAACAGCAAAAGTGGAAACAGGCGCATGGTTGCTTAACTACAGTAAAGTGCCTCTATTGATGTTGGCTCCCGTGATTGGCGTATTGGGTCTGCTAGTGGCTGCGTTTGCAAGTCGCATGAAAAAAGGTGGTTTGGCTTTCCTCGGCTCTTCATTAGGGATTGCGGGTATTATTTTCACAGCGGGTGGTTCTATGTTCCCGTTCTTAATGCCTTCTTCTACTTTCCCAAGTATGAGTTTGACTGTGTGGGACGCCACTTCTAGCCAATATACTATGGAAATTATGTTTGTTGTGGCGTGTATCTTTGTACCTATCATTTTGTGTTACACCTTATGGAGCCATTTAGTGATGTTTGGCCGCTTAAGCAAAGAACACATTGAGAAGAACAAACACTCTCTCTACTAGTAGTGTAGATTAAGACTAATTCATCATACGTGAGGTGCAGCCTACTGCACCTCATAAAGGAGAAACATTATGTGGTATTTTGCTTGGGTTTTAGGTGTGTTACTCGCCTGTTCATTCGGCATTATTAATGCGGTTTGGTTAGAGTTTAAAGGTTACGAAGGCGAAGAGGAGCAAAAGTAAGCCTTATGTTTAAACGAGAGAAAGCTCCAAAAAAAACTCGTCAAGGGCGAGTTAAAACCCCTGAACTTATGTTTTTGAATGAATGGGCTGGGCAACAATCGAAGCGTTACCGTCTCGTTCAATTATTAGGGGTTGTGTTCACTGTGGCGATGGTTATGCAGGCTTGGTCGCTTGCTAATGTGTTTTCCGACATGGTGATTCATGGGGCTTTCTCAGTATCGATTTTATGCATCGCGTTGTCTGCTTTGCTTATCCGTGCCTTAGCCAGCTTTGGCCGTGAGCGATTAAGTGCCAGTGCGAGTCGTAGTATTCGCTATTCTCTACGGGAAAAACTGGTGTCGCATTTGACCAAACTTGGGCCTGCGCGCCTGAGAATTGAAGAAGATGCGGCACTGTCTACGCGTGTTTACGAACAAGTAGACGCATTAGACGATTATTACAGCCGCTATAAACCCCAGTTGTTTATGGTGTCGCTGATTCCTTGCGTTATTTTGCTGGCAATGTTGCCAGTGTCTTGGATTGCCTTTGCTATTTTTATGGTCACCGCTCCATTGGTCATATTCTTTATGATCCTTGTGGGCCACAAGGCTGCCCAAGCGAATCGTCGACAATTTAACGTGTTGGCGATGTTATCGAATCAATTTATGGATTTAAACCAAGGCTTGGCTGAACTTAAGCGCCTTGGACGAACAGGGCAAGCGAAAGAACGCTTGTCAGACAGTGCCAGCGCCTATCAAAAAACCACTATGGGTGTATTGCGTTTGGCCTTTTTATCAACCGCAACATTAGAACTCTTCGCTTCCCTTGCGATTGCGATGATTGCCTTATATTTGGGCCTTGGTTTGTTGGAACAGCTACCGTGGTCTAAAGGCGTATCACCCGTTAGTTTGACACAAGCCTTTTTCATCTTGCTGTTAGCGCCAGAGTTTTATTTGCCGCTGCGTCAGCTGGGCAACGACTACCACGCCAAACAAAAAGCCGAAGCGGCGGCGACTGCATTATTAGATATTTTCAATACCTCCTTGTCGCGCTCAGAAGAGCAAGCCAAAGAAGACACTCAAACGGTTAGCAAACCTTCTCACTTATCTGTGGTCAAAACCCATCCAGCCTCCTTGTTAACCTTTTATAAATTAAGTTGGCAAGAGGCTGGGCGTTCTCGCTTAGCACCAATCAGCAACCAAATACGTGTTGGTGAGCGTATCTGGTTAAGCGGCGAATCTGGCGTAGGAAAATCCAGCCTATTACACCTCTTGTTGGGCTTTGAAGAAGGCTATCAGGGAGAGTGTTTTGTTGAAGACAAAGAATTTTCCAGTGTGGACCTGGCTCAATGGCGTGCTCGCTTGGCTTGGTTACCGCAAACTCCTGAGTGGGTGAATGGCTCAATTCGCCAGAATTTATTATTGGGGATTGATCCCCCAACGGACGAGGCTCTGCAAGCAGCACTAACAAAAAGCCAGTGCGATGTCTTTATTGAGGCATTGCCTGATAGCCTAGAGACGAAATTGACAGAGCTCGGTGCAGGTTTATCGGGTGGTCAAATGCAGCGCTTGTCTATTGCCCGTGCTTTATTATCGAAGGCGGATGTTTGGTTACTTGATGAGCCTTGCTCTGGTTTGGACGAAGAGACGGCTACGGCAGTGTTGGATACTTTAAACCTGGCTTCAAAAGGCAAAACACTATTGGTTGTCAGTCACGATACCCATCCTATTGCTTGGGCTGATAGACATTGGACTTTGACACACGGAGGCTTGCATGAGCAACGAATCCAAGCTATCGCTTAAACGTCTTCTATGGGCAAACCCACGAGGATTTGCACTCCCTCTGTTTCTGGGCGTGGTCGCGAGCCTTGCCGGAGTTGCACTGCTAGGTATATCCGGTTGGTTCCTGTCCGCAGCGGGTTTAGCCGGAGTGTTAGGAACCTACAAAGCGTTTAACTACTTTCTACCTGGGGCGCTGGTCCGCTTGATGGCCATTTTGCGCACCGCGGGTCGTTATGGCGAACAAGTGTTTGCTCACGATCACTTATTAGGCTTGCTAAAAACATTGCGCTTGTGGGTGTGGGATCAACGTGTCGCAAAAGACTCAGCGAATTTGCATCAACAAAGTCGTGGAGACTTATTGCAGCGTTTGGTCAGTGACCTAGACCAAATTATTCGTTGGCCCTTGGTGGTATTAATGCCTTGGGTATATGCCACATTGGCGTATTTATCAGTCCTTATACTGGCGTCATTAATATCCACTACTTTGTTATGGCCTATTATTATCGCGGCGGTGATTCATCTTTTGGTCGTACCGTATTTGTGTGGTCATTTTGCTAGCCGTGCTGTTCATGTTGGGCAAATTTTAGGGACACACCGTCGTAGTCGCTTTGTCAGCCTATTCTCGGCGTTGATTACCCTGACCATTCGTGGCCACTGGCAGCAATATGCCGAGCGCCTTAATGAATTAGATACTCGTCAGAAACAGGCAGAGCTGCGTATCCAAAAAGCGATTAGCCTAGGTCGCTTGGCTTCTTACAGTGTGACCATCGCCTTGCTGTGTAGCTTCTTCTTACTTGTTATGCGTTACCAGCCACAAACCAATGGGCTTTCTTTGATCTCCGGTGTGGATGGGGCTTGGCTGGTGGCATTAGTTTTGTCTGTCTTAGCCGTCAACGAATTAGTATTGCCCTTGGCACAATCCTTTGTGGCACAAGGGCAATCGCAAGTGGGCTTACGTCGTATGAATCAGTTGCATACCGATGCTTCTGAGGAAAACATCGCGCTAGGTCTGCCACTTGCCCGTATAAAATCTCTTGAGTTGATCAACTGGCGCGGATACCACGCATCATCTGGTTTAGGGAATAAACCGATTTCGTTAAAAGTCGCAACGCACGAAACCATCTGGTTACGGGGTAACAGCGGGTGTGGTAAATCCACCCTATTGGCATCATTAGCAGGGGACTGTTTGGCCGAAGGGGGAGCTTTGGTCAACGATCAACGGATAGATTTATACGACAACCAAGACTACCAAGCACAAATCAGCTACTTGCCACAAACCCCTTATGTCTTTCAACAAACACTAGCGGCTAACTTGCGATTAGGGGATGAAAATGCCACTGAAGAGTCGTTATGGGAAGTATTGGACGCCGTTGCGTTAGGTGATTGGGCCCGTAGCCTACCAAAAGGCTTGGATACACTATTAGGCGCACAAGGTCGTGACTTATCCGGTGGTCAACGCAAACGCTTGGTCTTGGCGCGTTTATTACTGCGTAATGCCCCCGTATTGTTACTGGATGAACCGTTTGACGGTTTAGACAGTGAGAGTATCCAATGTATTTGTACCTCATTACAGCGTATTTACCGTCCTGAGATATTGGTTTTTATTAGCCATATTAATAGCCCGCTTTCTGAGAAAGCCACTATTATTAACGTTTAACCAGATTGGCTTCCCCTAATTTTAGGGGAAGCTATACCGCTACAGATCGCATCAAAAACGACCCGTAGGTTGGACTTTAGTCCAACAATTATTCCCTCGATGCTCAACTGCCAAGTTCCTTCCCCTTTTTTAAGGGGAAGGCTAGGATGGGGTTGTTCTTTGGGTCTTCCGGTGTATTTGTTTCCACTCAATGACTTTGAGCTGCTCATTTATTCCGCTCTGCTGAGCGGGTAACTTTTGTCAAATGATACAAAAGTAACCAAAAGATCTTTTATCGGGCTTTCAGCCCAAGCGTGTGATCGACATTTTATACATCGTGCTTTATTAGTACGCTCTATAGAGTAAGGCATAGATTGGTTTTGAGGATAGGGAACAGGGCATTTTTAACTGACTCTGAAACGCCATAAGGTCGCGCAACTTCGTTGCGTCGAAGGCGATTTGTAGGTTGGACTTCAGTCCAACAATAGTTACCTCATTGGATTAAGGGGTCGAACACCTTTTCGACCTGATCTAAACTAACTATTCTGATGTGCTTTCGCGAAAAGGGCTTTGACCCGCTAGTCAGTACAGAAGGTGAGGGCAGCTAATCATCAAGTTCCTTCCCCTTTTTTAAGGGGAAGGCTAGGATGGGGTTGTTCTTTGGGTTTTCCGGTGTATTTGTTTCCACTCAATGACTTTGAGCTGCTCGTTTATTCCGCTCTGCTGAGCGGGTAACTTTTGTCAAATGATACAAAAGTAACCAAAAGATCTTTTATCGGGCTTTCAGCCCAAGCGTGTGATCGACATTTTATACATCGTGCTTTATTAGTACGCTCTATAGAGTAAGGCATAGATTGTTTATTTGGTGATGGCTGGCTTGTCAGACACGGACTCTGAAACACCATAGGGTCGCGCAACTTCGTTGCGTCGAAGGCGATTTGTAGGTTGGACTTCAGTCCAACAATAGTTACCTCATTGGATTAAGAGGTCGAACATCTTTTCGACCTGATCCAAGCTAACTATTCTGATGTGCTTTCACGAAAAGGGCTTTGACCCTGCGCTGAATCAAATATCAACATGTTCTAATTGGCACTTATTTGAAAATAGATTAGAGTGTAAACATGGCGTCTAGGAAGACGAAAGCCACATATGTCTCCCCTTCTGATGCACGGTTATTAGACAAAACAAGCGTGCTTGTTTAAGCCGAAGCCTGAACGCTCATTATGATCTATTATTTTATATAAATCATGATGTTAGATGGATTTATCTAAATGGCTAAGACCAGAATAACGCGAACGCCGATTTATTGGATAAACGCGCATGCGTATTATTAAAAATGTTAGGCTCACGGAGACTTGAGTTTGAATCATCAAATACCAAATTCGGTTATCGGAGCAGTAGCTTCTGTAATCGCTGATCACTATTACAGTCACTCCAAGCTTGATACGCTCTTTATGGAAAGTGGAGCGCCTGGAGAAGTGCCTCAGGGCAATTGCGAAAAGAAGTGTAGTAACTGGCTAAAGCGTTGTAACGAAGATCCTAAAACTGATGCGCTAGAAGTTCTGGGCGCTGTGGTTCAAGAGTACATGGATCAGGAGCCTCCCTCTTCACTTTTCGGTGGGGAACTATCAACCAAAGTGACCGAAGGCCAAGCGAGAATTAATGCCGCATTAGCGAAAAATCAATTGGTCTATCGAACCAATGGGTACGTGACGAAAGCAGGCTCAACGCCAATTACTAAAACTCTGGAAGACTATCTCAGATCAGGTGATTTCTCATCCATTGAAAAGGAATTTGAAAGAGCAATTGAGCATATCCAAAGTGATCCTCACGCATCAATAACTGCATCCTGTTCAATTATCGAAGCCACGCTAAAGTTCTACATAGAAAGCTTCGATGATCTAGCTATGCCAAATAAACTTAATGTAATGCCACTGTGGAGCATCGTTCAGCCTAATCTTGCACTGAATACTGATGCCACTCTGGCGGCTGATCAGCACAAAGTGCTTAAAGGTATTTCTTCAATCATTGATGGTGTTGGAGCCTTTAGGTCCCACATTGGCTCTGCTCATGGTCGTGGGTCTAACCCACCAAGTATTGTGGTTGCAGAGGCACGGCTAGTTGTAAATGCTGCACACACTTTGGTGGTCTTCATTATGGAGGTGCTTCATGCCAAAAAAGCCTAACAATCGCAGGCACGGCGACGGCTTTTTCGTTGCGGCTTTGCCTCCACTACAAAGCCGCGCGTGCTGCGGGCGTTATATGCAATCATGATTAGCGACATTGAGAAAAAGCAGATAGATCAAATTCAATATGAAGAAGATATTGAAAAGATCATTTCTATTGCAAAGGAATCAAGTAATCCGTGCTTTCTTCAGCAATACGCTATCGCATACAACTGGGATGATGGAATGGCGTTGCCCAATGCGATTGCAAATAATGAGTATTGTGATTTGGGTACGGCCCTTACTCTTTTTTGGCTAGCAGAAGGAATGAGCTATTACCTAAAAGAAGTTGAGCGTAATGTATACAATAATGACTGGGCCGATTTCTGTGAAATGATTGCCGATAAGCTAAATAGCAGTGTTTATGCTAATGGTCCAGTTAGCTTTAAGCCAGATATAAATAGCCTTACATTACACAAATATAATAAGGCCGGTATACCTTCAGTTCTTTATCAGGAGGTAATCGGTGCAAGCATATAACAAGGCCAAGCAGCATCGCGCACTGCGTGAGCTGGACCTCGCTTCGCTCGGCCGCTATTAGCAGCGTAAGACTCTTTTGTGAGTAGTTTTGATGAAAAAAATATCTTTGAGATTCTATCAGCCGGGTGACGAGTTGGTTTTGTTTGAAGACTATACAGGAGATGCCCATTCTTCGAGATTCCTAGCTAGGGAAGTCCATCAAACTATTGATGAAACCAGATGTATGTTGCTAAAACTGTCTACTGAAGATAGTTTTAGGCGCTATGAGAAGTCAGTGCATATAATCCAGGAAAGTAATACGGGAAAACCGTTGGGGTTAATTACGCTTGTAAGCTTTAATGAGTCGGTTGAACTTCATTTTGGAATATGTAAAACATGTAGACTTCAGGGTATAGCGTCGTTAGCAGTTGGTTGTGCAGTCTCATATATTTTCAACGAACTTAAATGCAAAAGTATATTGTGTTTTCCGGATCGAGATAATGAAGGTGCTAGGAGAGTTCTGGAAGTGTGTGGATTTCAGTGTTTTGGAGAAATAGATCAATTTTATAAGGCTCCTCAAATTAGTGGTGAATTGAGGACTGTTTTAAAATTTGGGCTTCACGTTTAACAAGGTTCTCAAGCCGAATCTTCACCTACGCTTCAAATAGCGCATTGCTTCGCAATCGTGGGCGCTATGCTACACTCTCAGTTCTGCCTGTTTAGCACGGCGTTACGGTGTTATTTTTGAAGGAAATTGGTAGTATGAGCCTCGAATTAAGAAGTATAGACAAAACGAACTTCTATGAGATTTGCCAGTTAAAGGTAGCTCAAAATCAGCTAAATCATGTTGATAGCAATGCTATTTCATTGGCTGAAGCAAACTTTATGAGCTTTCCTTGGTTCAAAGGTATCTATTCTGACAATAATCCAATTGGCTTTGTTTTAGTAAACACAGACACAGTTTCGGATAGATTTGAGCTTTGGCGGTTCATGATCGATAAATCTCAACAGTCAAAGGGTTATGGTCGTCTTGCTATCGATTTATTGAAATCAGCGTTGGTTAATGAATTCGGAATATCGGCTCTATATACAAGTGTTGTCGTAGGATCAGACAGCCCTCAAGGTTTCTACGAAAATTGTGGTTTTGTATCAACAGGTAACTTAGTGGAAGGGCGTGAAATAGAGCTGTGCCTATCTCTTTAACTCCAAACATAACAAGGGTATTTCGGTTCCATTCAGCTTTAGTGTTTACGGTACAATGAGATCTATGGGGTCGAACACCTTTTCGGCCTGATCCAAGCTAATTATTCTGATGTGCTTTCACGAAAAGGGCTTTGACCCCGCTAGTCAGTACAGAAGGTGAGGGAAGCTAATCACCAAGTTCCTTCCCCTTTTTTAAGGGGTAAGGCTAGGATGGGGTTATTTGGTGTTACCGATTTGATGGTATTCCTCTGATTAGCTTGGTTTTGGCGAGTTCAGTTCCGCTCTGCTGAGCGGGTAACTTTTGTCAAATGATACAAAAGTAACCAAAAGATCTTTTATCGGGCTTTCAGCCCAAGCGTGTGATCGACGTTTTATACAACTTACTTTCTCGGTACGCTTTAGGCTGTATGGCATAGATTGGTTTTTAGGATAGGAGACAGGGCATTTTTAACTGACTCTGAAACACCATAGGGTCGCGCAACGTTGTTGCGTCGAAGTCGCTGGTTTGCTTGCCGCTGGTCAATTTTAAGCAGATATCAACATGTTCTAATTGGCACTTATTTGAAAATAGATTAGAGTGTAAACATGGCGTCTAGGAAGACGAAAGCCACATATGTCTCCCCCTCCTGATGCACGGTTATTAGACAAAACAAGCGTGCTTGTTTAAGCCGAAGCCTGAACGCTCATTATGATCTATTATTTTATATAAATCATGATGTTAGCTAAATTTAGCTAAATGGCTAAGACTAGAAAAACACGCACGCCGATTTATTGGATAAATGCGCATGCGTATTATTAAAAATGTTATGCAGGTAGTTAACGAGCTAATTGATTGAATTCGGGAAAGGCATGCGAGAGGGGGTAGGAATCAGCTTTACTCGAGTCACGAGACTGAATGTAATCCAGATTTACTATCATTGTTGAAGTGATTAGAACTACGTACATCAATGTTCTGAAGCATTTGTCTTTAAGTAAATTTCCGGTTTTATCAGTTGTTTTGTTCATGCGCACCTCCTTGGGGTTAATTGGGGGATTGCATTCACTCTCGCTAGTTACCAAACGACCACGCAATGCAATCTCTTGCTGTTGTGTGACCTCGAGAATCGAGTAAAGCTGACTCAAGAGGGCATGCTAACACAATATTGTTGCATTTGTCAATATATTGTGCTAAATCCGCTCAGCGGGTCGGTCCATCCGTGGCTTTTTCGTCGTTTTACTTATGTGCTTATCCCCCAATTAGATGTAATGTAAATGCATAACAAATCAATCAACGTCGCGCCTACGGCGCCGGACGCAGCAAAGCTGCGCCGGTTATTGAGGCGTTAAGTGGCCTACAGGGAAATTGAATGAGTCGTAATAGCCAAGCTAATAGAAAAAAGAAGTTAGCAAATAAAAGAGATAAGCAGAGGGCTTCTAGGGCTAAAGCTAATTCTGAAAAATCCAAGATAGCAACTATCTACTTGGATGAATCTGGAAACACTGGCCATAATATAGTTGATGAAAATCAACCGATTTTCACACTCTCTGGCTGTAAATATTCTAATAGCGAAGCTGAAAAGTTACTTGCACTGACAGGATCAAGATCACCTTTAGAAGCTCATTTCAAAAATTTAAAGCGCCGAAAGTCTGGGCAAGATGGAATTGTAAGGCTAATGAGTCATCGGCTTATCAATAAAGATCACGTGAAAGTAGAGCTTTTTCACAAGAGCTTTATGGTGACTACAAAGATTGTTGACCTCCTAATTGAGCACATGCTTCACCTAAGTGGCCATGATTTATATGTAAATGGAGCAAACATAGGGCTTTCAAATATGTGGTTCTATTGTATGCCTACGTTTTGTGGTCAGGATCGAGTTCAGGCCATGCATGAATCGTTCGTTAATATGATTAAAGAACAGTCCGAAGAATCAATAGGCTCGTTTTATGAGAGTGTAGAGGTTCTTAAAGAACATTCAATTCATGAAGATTTTAAAGAAGACCTTAATTTGATCCTGCTTACTCGGAATTATGTTCATGATGCACTGAACGGAATTGATAAGACATCACTTGACCCATCAATACCAGCATTATTTTCACAATGTGTAAGCTGGGGAGATATTCATCCAAAAGGGTTTCATATCATTCATGATGATTCTCATAGTATTGAAAAACAAAAAGTGATGTTTTCCCATTTTATGGACTGGACCCAAAGCTCTATAGAGCTTGGCTATGACAGACGGAAGTTCAAATTGCCCTTAAGAGGAAAAAGTTTGAAGTTTTCAAGCTCTGAATCGCATCCTCAATTGCAGGTTGCTGACATTGTTGCTAGTTCGATGGCTTATTGGGCAGACGGTGTTGCAAGAGATGAAAAAGAAGACTATTTATTTCTTGAGTTAAACAAGCTGAATTTGGACAAATTAACTACAAATAATAAAATATGGCCAACACAGGATGTTACCCCAAGCGACCTAGGTACGGTCCACGATGGCGGACTAAATGCAGCGAATCATGCTGCATACTTCCTGATGAAGGCAAAAGCTAATGCCGAAATCACCACTTAACAAAGCCAGCCAGAGGGACCAAAAAACCGCCGCTTCGCTCTGGTTTTTCGGCCCCTGCTGGCGGCGTTGATATGACTCCCCACGTCAAGTAGCACACAGCCATTTCTTCTAAATGAATAGACTTTTTGTATTGCTCAAAAGAGATGAGTGAATACATAGGAAGAAGCCAGTAAATTCGTCGGTTATCATGCTAGCCTCGTGGGGAGTCATTATGTCTAGGAAAGAGAAATATTCATGAGTGAAATCAATCTACTAGTATTCATAGAAGTTATGCCGGGTAAGCGTGCTGAGCAGATTGAAGTTTACAAGGCACTTAAACCTCTAGTCGAAGCAGAGCCAGGTTGCCTACGGTACGAGTTGCTTGCCGACTTCAATTAAGAAAGCCAGTACCGTACTCTAAGTCTAATTTATCTGCCATTATGATGAGCTTTAACCATATGAAATTTAGCATATAGCTTTGGCAATATTAGTACAGCAGTATGCACCAAAAATGAGGTTATATGATTCGGCCAGCAAATGTCTCCGATGTAGATGTATTATCAGTGTTAACCTATGAAGCGTGGGAGGGGAGTTTGTTTCCTCTGCTCCATCCAGAAGTGGTCTCTTCGTTGTCTGTCGGTTGGTTTGCTGAGGCATTAAAGGAAGACATAGCTTGTGATGTTGTTTGCGTCGTGGTTTATGAAGAAGATAATGAAATTCTTGGCTATGCCGCTGGCAAGTGTCCCTCCGAGCGTTCTGATTTCGAGATACTGCGATTATATGTTCATCCTAACGCTCAGGGTTTAGGAATTGGTCGTAAATTGTTTTTAGACATGAGAGCTCAATCTATTGCTTTAAATAAATCACAAATGATTGTGTGGACTTTGCTTGGGGCGGCTAATAACCCGTTTTATAGGAGTCTGCTACCTGTTGACATCACGAATAGAGAGATTGCCATCTTTGGCTTTAAATACAGTGGGATAGGGTATATTTATGCGTTATAAACTCTGCTTAGGGTGCTCCTAAGTTTAGATAATCAGTACGACACTATGAGGCCATCAGTGACGTTTGCTAGAGAGTGAGGTGAAGTAGCATGACAATAACATACGAAGAAAATGTCCCGAGTCCGCAGGAATTCTGCGAACTGCGCGTAAAAGCGGGCTTATCAGCCAAGTCTTTAAAGGCGGCCACAGTTGCCCTACCAAATAGCCTGTATGGAATTTCAATACGACAGGGTGGGGATTTGATTGCTATGGGGCGTGTCGTTGGTGATGGTGCCTGTAACTTTGAGATCGTGGATGTGGCCGTTGACCCAAAGCATCAAGGGAAAGGGTTGGGGCGAAAAGTGATGGGGTATATTGATCACTATTTATCATCCGTTGCTTTAGAAGGGTCATATGTTTCAATGATTGCGGATGAACCCGCCTTTTACGAAAAATTGGGATACAAACTTGTTGCTCCCTCTTGTCAGGGCATGACAAAAAAATTCAAACCACACGCATGATTGAATATTAGAAAGCGATAAAAGTGCTTTACGATTTCGTTTCTCTCACGCGTAGTATTTATTCACTCATTTATATTATTTTCCTCGCCATTTAATAAATCTATTGAAGCTATTGTTTATTTCAATCTATTAGATGTTGGCTGATGATAAAGTCAAATATATTGAAAAAATGTGCCATATTTTGATAAAAAAATGATGAGTTTTTATAAAAATAAATGAACTCCCTCTGTGTCATAGAGTCTAAATATTCGAAAATAATGGAGTATATCAACTACTTAAGGTGTGTTTTCACGGTTGATTAAGTCAAATAGAAAAGGTGCCAAATCTTGATAACTTCAGTGAAACCGTCGACGTATACTCGAACTTACTCTATGAAAGCATCCCCCAAAGTGTCATCTATCTATTGGGTGGTCTGCTAATTCTGACGAGTGTCTGACGGCTTTGCTTTGTTAAAGCAAAAAGGTTGTCGGTATAAATAAAAAAACACAGAGGAGCGTTAAATTGAAATATCCTAAATCCATCAGAGCGATACATTGGCTCAGTGCAGCAATTATAATAGGTTTGCTCACTGTTGGTATCTATATGACCCCTTACGATGAAGCAAATGCGGTATTCGAAGATAAATTATATTTTTGGCATAAATCATTCGGGTTGTTGCTTTTTATTATTGTTATAGGGCGTCTTATTTATCGAAGAAAACGCTCTTTACCCGCCTTGCCCAGTGGTATATCAGGTCCTGAAAGAAAATTAGCAAGACTAGCTCACATATTATTCTATATTCTAATGGTTGTTATTCCTATATTGGGATATATTCAATCTAGTAGCTATATATACAGTAATGGGGTCAGTTTTTTCTTCTTTGATTTACCTGAGGTGATACCAAAAAACAACCATATATATGAAATAGCCAATGCACTACACAAATGGCTAGCCTTTGTATTGATAGGTCTTATTGTTGCTCATGTACTAGGGGCATTAAGACATCGATTTTTTGATAAAAACAAAGATAATGATGTATTAGGCAGAATGCTTTAAACACTTTATATCATACTCATAATATCCTATGTCGGTCTTGGATGATGGCTAAGATGGATAATCAAGGAACGTTTCTAAGTATAAAAAGCGGATCAGTCTATCCGCTTTTTTGCTTTTTTATTCTTCGAAAGAAAGAAGTCTACAGCATGCTTGTAGATGTCCTATCATCCTCTTTTTACATGTAAAATTTTATTTTAAAAGAGAGTAAGAAGAGTTGTCTGAAGGGGCGGGTATGATAGGCTTTCTTCTGCTGACTAGAAATATTTAGGAGTTTGATATGAATGAGTCTATATCAGGGCAATGTCATTTTTAATAGGATAGGATCATAATATGAATGTAGAAGTAACCACCCAACCAGATCCATCTGATATTGACGAAATTCGTGCCGGGTTACGTAAGCATAATAGCCCATTTCTGGGGGATGTTTATCATACGGATGTCGCTTGTTATTTGCATGACGAGTACGGAAAAAAATTAGGTGGCTTAGTGGGGGAGATTTGGGGACATTGGCTAATGGTTAAGTTTCTATGGGTCGATGAACACCACTTGAATAAGGGGCTGGGCCGTCAGCTATTAAATAAAGCCGAAGAATTTGCTCGTAGTAAGGGTTGCCAATCCAGTTTTCTTGACACCTTCAGTTTCCAAGCGAAACCATTTTACGAAAAGCAGGGTTATAGTGTACAAATGACGCTAAACAACTTTCCGATTGAAAGTAGGCGCTATTATATGACTAAAGTTCTGTGAGTGGGTGAAAGCCTACCCAGCATAGTTGCAGACTTTTATCTCTGCATTCTGCTAATTACATGGAGGATAAATGAGTATCAGAATTATTGAAGTTGTTGATTACCGAGATGAATGGCCTGATCAATTCAGTCAAGAGAAAGCACTGATTCAATCTGTATTCACGAGTGATAATGTTGAGGCCATTCATCACATTGGTAGCACATCGGTAAAAGGGCTTTGTGCTAAACCAATTATTGATATTCTTATGGAAGTAAAAACCTTGGAAGTGCTAGATGATGAAAGTCATTTAATGGGAGCGATTGGCTATCTTGCAAAAGGCGAATTTGGGATTACAGGTAGGCGCTACTTCCAAAAAGGTGATGTACAGAGAAGTCATCAGGTACATGCTTTTTTGTCTAGTTCGGTCGATGCGAAAAGGCACCTTGCTTTTCGAGATTATTTAATCGCCTTTCCTCATATTGCGTCAGAGTATGCTTCCATTAAGCGAGAAGGTGCGGCAATATGTCAAAATGATGTAGATATTTATTGCGACCACAAAGATAGCTTTGTTAAAGAGCATGAAGCGAAAGCGTTAGATTGGAAATTTGCTTAACGACCCATGCATGAAAGATAAATAGTTTTATTTTTTCTTAAAAACGACCTAAATAAGGAAAGTTTAATGTCAGAGAATCATAATCCATTTCAAGACACTAAATTCAAAGGATTTGAGTTTTCTAAATCAGATATGACTGGTGCTAAGTTTAATGCTGTTGATTTAACTGACTCATCCTATTGGGCCGTTTTAAAAAATGCTCAATTTACTGACTGTGATTTAGAATCTTGTGTGTTTAATGACGTTAATCTAGCCGGTAGTCGCTATGAGAATATCAACTTAAGTCATGCCTCATTTCATAATATAAATATGTCTAGTGTGTCTTTTAGTGGTTTGAATTTAGCAAATACTGAAATAAATGATGCGAACTTGGAAGGCATGAAAATTAACGGGGTGCTTGTTACTGACCTTTTTGAAGCCTATGAAAAAAAGGCGAGTTCAATGAGGGACATGGTTTTAAATAATATTCGTGCAAGGTTTTCTTCAGTATTGGATATTGTTAATTCACTAACCCCAGAGAGTTATACTGCTTATCTTAATGTAGCGAAGAATAAGTCCGTTGGTGACCATATATGGTGTATTGTAGGGGCGAGAGAAAGCTATTCACAGTCGCTGATTGAGGGGCAGTGGGCCGGTTTCTCCTGTTCACTGAACTCAACAGAGAACCAGTCTGAAGCCGTGGAAAAATTAACGGCTTCTGCCGCCGTGTTTGAAAAGGCGATTTCAGACATTGACGATTGGACAAGTGAGCGCGAGGCGTTGTTGTTAAGTCTGCTTGAGCATGAAACCACTCATGAAGGCCAGCTTATTCGTCATCTGTTAGCCTTGGGTGAGTCATTGCCCTCATCTGTCAAATGGGCCTAATTAAGTTGTCAGACTAGGTCTGAGCTAGTACAGACGAGCTAGTACAGTTTAATAAGGCTGTTGTCACTGATCAAAAAGCAGTGTCTGTTGTCGACGCTATAACTTATTTAATTGACTGACAGCATCAACAACTTGCCTTGCTCCTGTCTGTATTTCGCTCATCACGTTGCCTGCTTCGTTGGATAAATCGAGCGCTTTATGCGCTTTCCCCATGCTTTCTTCAATTAGTGATACGGCTTTTTCAGTCAGGAGCTTATTGTCTCCTACAACCTGAATGATTTCTTCTGTTGCAGAGCTTGTTCTAAAAGCTAACTGTCTGACTTCATCAGCCACGACCGCGAAGCCTCGGCCTTGTTCGCCTGCTCGCGCTGCTTCGATGGCTGCATTAAGGGCAAGCAGGTTTGTTTGGTCCGCGATGCCTCGTATGCTCTCTACTAGGCTGGATACTTTGATGGACTGAGTGTTGAGTTCAGCGATACCTTTACTCGCATCCCCCATTTGTGCTGAAAGTTCATCCATCGTCTGGATAGTGGATTCTAAAACGTTCATCCCTTTGAGTGTGTTTTCATCTGTTTTCTTGGATATTTCATAGGCAATTTCAGAGGTTTCTGCGACGGCAAATTCTCTCTTCATTTGTTCCGTGATCACGGTGGCTAATTTGATAACCTTATACAATTGGCCACTGTCATCATGAACGGGATTGTAAGAGGCTTCTAACCAAACAACATTGCCGTTGCTATCTAATCGCTTAAATCGATTAGAAACAAAAGCACCAGAGCGAAGTTGCTGCCAAAAATCATGATATTCCTGAGATTCGGCTTCTTTTGGTTCACAAAATATTCTGTGATGCTTTCCAATCACTTGGCTTTTTGAGTAGCCCATGGTTTTCAGAAAATTGTCGTTAGCGTTTAAGATGATGCCTTCTAAACTGAATTCAATGACGGCACTGGAGCGATGCAGTGCGCTTAAAATGTCTTCCATTTCCTTGGATTGCGAAATGGTTTTGGTTAATTCAGCACTATAGACCTCTAAAATGACAGAATTATCTGCTAGTTTTTTAGGCTGAATGGTCGAACGGTACCACATTTCTTTACCGTGTTTGTTTTTAATCTGCAAAGCACCATGCCAATGTTTCTTCTCACTCATCGCAGACAGCATTTTTTTACAATGCTCTTTTTCTAAGGATTTTTTGAGGATCAGGTCTTTAAGGTTTTTTGTGACGAGTTCATTTTTTTCATAGCCGGTGGAAGCGGTGAATAACGAATTGACGTCTAGGATTTTTCCCTCTTGAGACATGGCGAAAAACAACATTTCCTGCTGAAGGCCATTCTGAGTCTCTTGAAATGAGGCTAACTCTTTTTCTAATTCGGCAATGTGAGCTAATAATTTTTTGCTACCAAACATCCGATTATCCCTTAAATATAGTTTTGTTGTTTTCAGCGTAGTGGATGGTTTCTATGAACACGATACTATTTTTGTAGCAATTAATTAAAATCATAACTGAGGGTCTTCTATAGCGGAGTTTGAGATTTTCGTCTCTTGCTGACCCTTCAGTGGGTTTGATGTTTTGCTTTTGTCATCTTCTGTTTAATCGACAAGTGGGCCGCCATTGTCTTTTAGCATTTTTTGTAAGGTACAAAACACCTCAGATGATTGGCGAACACCGTCGTGTTCATAGCTGTTGGTGAGCCAGACTTGGGTGTTAGCGACTTGTTTAGCGGTTTTTAGCGATAGCTCCCTTGGTACGTACATATCGTTGTAATAGACGGCGGCTACAACGGGCACTTTGTTATTGGCGAGTTTGTCTAGATCATAAAGTGGCGCATAGCTTTTGTATGCTGCTAAGGCGTGAGCAGCCTCTTTAAACGGGCGTAGGGATGTTATTTGATCAAACATCCACGGATACATCATTTCCCCTGTGAACATTAGGGGCGTTTGTGTTGTATCAAATGTGTTATCTTGCTGACGAATCTGCTGTGCTGCCCAGTTTGTGGCCTCGTTTGGGCGGCCATAGATGCTTTCGTGGATCACCGCAAACAATGGGCTTTCGTAGTAGCTGGTTAGGTGCATGACTTGTTCTAAGAAGGTGTCAGAGAGCGTATCTGGGTGACTGCTTGCAAAGGCTTCATCGATCAACCAATGGAACTGATCAATGCCTGGGCCCATCCCTAAACCAATACCGAGAGTTTGAAAACGCTCCACAGTCAGTTGGTCGCCATCGGGCAATAGTACCTTGTCTTTGCAAAGTATTTGAACGATGTTTTCTATGGTATTAGCGTCTTCTGGATAGCGAGTGTAGTAGGCTTGGTTTTTCTCAATGAGTCGCTCTGTTGTCAATTGATAGACCTGCTGAGCATTTTCTTCTAGCCCTGCAAGCCCTCCGGTAATGTAGCAAGCCGCTAAGCCTTCTGGTGCTTTTGATAAGTAAACCAATGTAATAAAGCCGCCGTAACTTTGGCCCAGTGTTTCGAATCGACGACCTGAATAGACAGTTTTTCGTAAGTGTTCGCAGTCTGCTACGATGCTGTCGGCACGAAATTTTAACAAATAATCGCGGCCTTCTTCCGCTGTCATACGGCTGATGAGATGACGGTCTATACGGCTGCTTCGACCTGTGCCTCGTTGGTCTAATAAGATGACTCTATGGGTTTTGAGGGCTTCAATCAGCCAAGGAAGCGAGTCGGGCATGGGGCGAGGGGATTTACCGCCAGGTCCGCCTTGTAAAAATAATAACAGAGGAAGGGCTTTGTTGTGCGCTTGGGTAGAAGCGACCACTTCACGGGCAAACAGGGTAATCGTCGGGGCCTTGTCTGGGGCGTGCCAATCGAGCGGTACTGCTAGTTGATAGTCGGTAATGAGCATCCCTTTCATTTGGTACTGATGTGTTTGCATCTTCTTCATTCCCCTTGTTAGTCAATCGTTCAATAGAAGGATATTATCATAGGTACGATGGTTCTTGATCTCGTTTCCTTAGCGGGGTAATTTTATTGGCTCGAAGATTGGCTTGGTGAAATGTTGTTGTCTTATCCTATTGTTTTACTGTGTGTTTATGGTGCGATGAGTGCGGTGACGTTTTGCTTATATGGATGGGACAAATCCGCCGCGAAAAAGCAGCAGCAACGAACACCAGAAAAGACGTTGCATTGGTTCTCTCTTCTTGGTGGTTGGCCTGGGGCGTTACTTGGACAAAAGGTGTTTCGTCATAAAACCCAAAAGAGACGCTTTCGGGTTGTGTTCTGGCTAACGGTCGTTTTCAATCTGATTATGTTGGCTGGGTTGTGTTTTTTCCTCCAAGAGGGGATAGCGAAAGGTTGGCAAACGCTTGCTTTATGGCTTTGATATTTTTCTAGTAGAACTCGTTGTTTAAGGAGAGAGGATGAAAGGTCGTTGTTTATGCGGTGCGGTTGAGTTTGCCATCTCTGGTGTGCTGCCAAAACTATATCAATGTCATTGTTCTCTGTGTCGTCGGGTGTCTGGCTCTTCTTCTAATGCCGCGATGATTGTTCCAATGGCTCATTTTGTCTGGCAGCAAGGGCAAGATATGATCCGTCAATACTGTATAGAAACGGGGTTTAAATCGCATTTCTGCTCCCAGTGTGGCAGTCCTGTACCCAATATGACAAGAGATAACGAGAGTTATTGGGTTCCTGCCGGATTGTTAGACGACCCTGCAGATACTCAGGTTGCTATGCATGTATATACGGCGTCTAAAGCGAGCTGGGATGGGATGTTAGAAGAAATGAGTCCTCCTAGTTATGAGGCTATGCCACCTGATGGCGAGTTTATGACCTTATTACAGCCTGATAAAAACCTTATAGAAAGGAAAAAGTGATGACCTATCGAATTACCACGGATCTGGACGACATGGACTTTTCTGTGATTTATGGTTTTATCGTCAATAGCTATTGGGCGAAAGGTATTCCTGAGGTGACCTTACGAAAAGCGTTAGAGAACTCACTCTGTTTTGGGGTATTAACTGGTGAGGGAGAGTTGGTGGCTTTTGCTCGCATGATTACTGACCGAGCAACGTTTGCTTATTTAGCGGATGTGTTTGTGTTGGAGTCTTATCGAGGGCTTGGCCTTAGTAAGAAGATGATGTCTGCCATTCTTGCGCATTCGGACTTACAAGGCTTACGACGGATGATGCTCGCTACGAAAGACGCCCATGGCTTATACAAACAGTTTGGTTTTGAAGCGATCGCGGAACCGGATCGTTTAATGCAGTATCTGCGGCCTAATGTGTATCAGGCCGCAGACTAGGTCATGTTAACCAAAGCGACCAGTGATGTAGTTCTTAGTGCGCTCTTCTTTAGGGCGTAGGAACATTTCATCGGTTTGTGCGACTTCCACCACTTCACCCATGTACATGAACACGGTTTTTTGCGAAACACGGGCGGCTTGTTGCATGTTGTGCGTCACGATAACGATGGTGTATTCATCACGAAGATCATCTAACAAATCCTCAATCTTGGTGGTGGATACTGGGTCAAGTGCTGACGTAGGTTCATCCAATAGCAGTACTTGTGGTTTTAGTGCAATGGTACGAGCAATGCAAAGACGCTGCTGCTGACCACCAGAGAGACTTTGTCCACTGGCGTGTAACTTATCTTTCACTTCATCCCAGAGTGCGGCACCGCGTAGGGCCTTTTCAATACGCTCATCCATTTCGCGGCGAGAGGGTTTTTCGTACAAACGAATACCATAAGCAATGTTGTCGTAGATAGACATTGGGAAAGGGGTAGGTGATTGAAACACCATGCCAACTTTCGCTCTTAATGCCGCTACATTAACCTTAGGATCAAGTATGTTTTCACCGTTAATGATGATTTCGCCTTTCGCTTCTTGTCCTGGGTATAAGGTGTAAATGCGGTTAAGAATACGTAGTAGCGTCGATTTACCACAGCCAGAAGGACCAATGATAGCGGTGGTTTCTTTTTTACCGAATTCTAAGTTGATGTTTTTTAACGCGTGTGAGTTACCGTAGTAAAAGTTTAAATCACGTACAGTAATATCAATGTCTGTCGTCAAAGTGCTTTGTGATGATTCAATATTTAGCATTTCTGAAGGAGTCATGGTCACTTCCACAATTAATGTTGTGAGTTTGCTGAGCGTAAAAACACGCGCGAAATAATGGATAGAACAAGGATCGTCAGCGTGATCAACAATGCGCCAGCCCAAGCAAGAGCTTGCCAATCAGGGTATGGGTTCATTGCAAACTGGAAGATCATTACCGGTAAGTTAGCAATAGAATGTGACATATCCGTAGACCAGAACTGGTTGTTTAGCGACGTAAACAAGAGTGGTGCTGTTTCACCAGAGATACGAGCTACAGCCAAGATCACCCCAGTTGTAATACCCACTCGTGCCGCACGATAGCTCACACTTAGAATAACTCGTGAGCGGCTTGCACCCAATGCATAAGCGGCTTCTCGCATACTGTTAGGGACTAAATTCATCATGTCTTCTGTGGTACGTACCACAACAGGAATCGCGATGATGGCAAGCGCAGCAGAACCGGCCCAACCAGAGAATCCTCCCATCGGGGCTACGATGATTTCGTAAACAAAAAGGCCAGCAAGAATGGAGGGTTTTGCTAATAAAACGTCATTCACAAAGCGAACGACAGAAGCTAACCAAGTGCCTTTGCCATATTCATTTAAATAGGTTCCAGCCAGTAAGCCAATAGGCGTAGAAACAAGCATGGCAACCCCTACCAACATTAAACTACCAACAATGGCGTTGGCTAAACCGCCAGATTCTCCTGGAGGAGGCGTCATTTCGGTGAATAATGTGGGTTTAAAGGCGGAAAACCCTTCATAAAGAAGAACACCACAAATCCAAACTAAAAACGCGAGCACGAATAACGTGGCCGCAAGAATTAGCATACGAGATACGAGGTTGGCAAAATGACGACGTCTAACGACTGCGTTCACGGTCAACTCCTAGGTTGAAATTCGATTAAGCATCATACGAGCAATGGCCAGCACGATGAAAGTGATAATAAACAACAATAGACCAAGTGCCATCAAAGAAGATGAATGGATTTCTGTATAGGCTTCTTGGAATTCATTGGCAATGGTCGAGGCTATGGTGTTACCTGGCGCAAAAATGGAAGCCGTAATACGGTTCGCGTTACCAATAATAAAGGTAACCGCCATGGTTTCACCTAATGCACGGCCTAATCCTAGGAAAATAGACCCTGCCAAACCAGTACGACAGTGCGGAATAATAATCGCTTTAGTCACTTCCCAATCTGTTGCACCAATGGCAAAGCCACTTTCTTTTAGTCGCTTAGGTACGGTATCAATAACATCGCGCATAACAGAGGCAATAAAGGGAAGAATCATTATGGCCAGTACAATGCCCGCTGTTGCCATGCCGATGCCAATGGCAGGACCTTGAAAAATGGTGGACAGTATCGGCACATTCTCAAACAAATTAATGATCGGGCCTTGAACGTAGTCTGCAAACATCGGGGCAAAGTAAAACAGTCCCCACATACCATAAATAATACTAGGAATGGCGGCTAACAATTCAATGGCAATGCCTAAAGGGTGACGTAACCATTTAGGCGCTAATTGAGTAATATAAATGGCAATGGCAAAGGCCAAGGGTACAGCTATTATGATGGCAATAGCGGAGGTGATGAGTGTACCAGCAATGGCGGGTAAGGCACCAAATTTTTCGGTAACAGGGTTCCAGGAGGAGGTCCAAATAAAACCAATACCAAACTGTTTTAAGGCTGGCCACGCACCAATGGTTAAAGACACAAAGAAGCCGCCTAAAATCATTAGAATGAATAAGGCAGCGCCAATAGAAAGCCATTTAAATGTTTTGTTAAAGGCTTCGCCGTTTAGAAAACGTGGAGGCCGCTGGAATTCACCAGCGGTCTCGGCATGCGCTTTCGTACGATTATTTACGAGCGTCATGTTGGTATTACTCATGTATTAAGAGCCCATGTAGACAGAGTGACCGTCAGCTTTTAGATCTTTTTTCCAAGCATCGCGAATCAATGTTTTCACGCTAGCAGGGAATGGAACATAGTCAAGTTTAGCGGCCGCTTGGTCACCGTTTTTGTATGCCCAGTCAAAGAATTTTAACACGGCTTTCGTTGCGTCAGGGTTTTTAACATCTTTATGAAGTAAGATAAAGGTTGCAGCGGTCATCGGCCAGCTCTTAGCACCAGGTTGGTTTGCTAGAATTAGGTAGAAGCCTTTAGCATGTTTCCAGTCTGCACCAGCGGCAGCTGCTTGGAAGTTTTCCATCGCAGGAGAAACGATTTTACCATCTTTGTTTTTCATGCGAGCGTAAGTCAATTTGTTTTGTAGAGCATAAGCATACTCAACGTAACCGATAGAGTTTTTCAACTGAGATACGTAGTTAGAAACACCTTGGTTACCTTTACCACCAGTACCTACTGGCCACTGAACAGAGGCATCAACACCTACGTCTTTTTTCCAAGCTGGAGATACATCAGCTAGGTAGTAAGTGAAGTTGAAAGTCGTACCAGAACCATCTGCACGGTGAACAACAGAAATGCGGCTATCAGGAAGTTTTACGCCTGGGTTAAGCGCTTGGATTTCTTTGTTGTTCCAACGCTTGATTTTACCTAGGTAGATGTTAGCAATGGTTTTGCCATCAAGAACAAGTTCGCCTGGTTTGATGCCCTTAACGTTAAGGATTGGCACGATGCCACCCATAACCGTTGGGAACTGCATTAAACCCGCTTTATCAAGCTCTTTTGGAGTAAGAGGTTTGTCTGATGCACCAAAGTCTACGGTGTTTGCTTTGATTTGCTTGATACCACCGCCAGAACCGATTGCTTGATAGTTTAGCTGAACACCTGTTTCTTCGTTATAAGCTTGAGCCCATTTTGAGTAAACAGGGTATGGGAAGGTTGCGCCAGCACCAGTAATTTGGTCAGCAGCGAAAGCAGACGTTGCCGTGATTGCGCTTGCCGCTGCACAAACAGCTAGACTTGCAATAATGCGTTTCATCAGAGTTATCTCCTAAAATCGTTTCAAATTGTCATTCGAGAACTAACATTGCAGCCATCATTTGGCGGCTTGTCCTAATAGCTTTATTTATCCAAGGACGCGAGTCTTCTTGAGTTGCCGTCCTGGTGATAAATAATGGATTTCTTTTGTGACAGTTTCATGACCGAATTGTCATATAGTGTCCGATTGAGAGAAAAAATTTTCGTGATCTTGCTATTTGCACATTACTGAGGCGCTTTTAAGAAGGGCTAAATTGGCAATGATGATTTTTTAACTTTTTGATTTTTAAGTGATTATTTTTTATTTGTCGTGTGGTATTTACTTTTTAAAGGAAGATTTTCGCTATCTTTGCATAAAAGTGTAAAAAAAATGCAAGTCAGTGTGCTGTTATGTTGCAAAGTTTTTTTGTCACAATACGGGCTTTTTTGATTCTATCTTAGTGGGATAATGATGCGTCTAGGCAATGATTAGTCCGTTACAAATGTTTCAGTTAGATATAAACTGATACAACTTGATCAAACCAAAACGGTTTAAAAAATAAATAAAGGAGAGGGTTATGACGCAGCGAGTTCAGCAAGGTAGCCTGCAGGTTGATGAGAATCTGTGGCGTTTAGTCAATGACGAGATTGCTCCAGAGACAGGCATTGACCCAGTGCAGTTTTGGCAAGGCTTTGAAGAGGCGATTTATGAGTTAGCTCCGAAAAATAAAGCCTTGTTGGCTAAGCGTGATGATCTGCAATCACAGCTTGATCATTGGTATCTTTCCCATCGAGAAGAAGAGCATGATGCCGAGGCGTATCGGCAGTTTTTAAAAGAGATCGGCTATTTATTACCAGAAGGAGCAGATTTTACGATTACCACGCAAGGGGTAGATCAAGAGATTGCTGAGCAAGCGGGTCCACAATTGGTTGTTCCTGTTAAGAATGCACGTTTTGCTTTAAATGCTGCCAATGCTCGCTGGGGAAGTTTATATGATGCTCTCTATGGTACGGATGCCATCTCAGAAGACGAGGGCGCAGAGATTACCAAAGCCTACAACCCGATCCGTGGTGAGAAAGTCATTGCCTTTGGTCGTCAATTATTAGATCAAGCTGCTCCTCTTAAGCTTGGTCGTCATGGGGACGTCACGTCTTATAAAATCGTCGGTGGTCAGTTAGAAGCGGTGTTGGCTTCGGGGGAAACCGCGAGCCTTGTATCACCCGAAAAATGCGTTGGCTACCAAGGTGAGGCAAATCAGCCAAGTGCGATTTTATTGAAAAATAATGGGTTGCACATTGAGATCCAAATTGATGGAACATCGCCGATCGGTCAAACGGATAAAGCGGGCGTCAAAGATTTATTAATCGAAGCCGCTGTGACCACCATTATGGACTGTGAAGACTCCATTGCCGCGGTTGATGCCGAAGACAAAGTAGAGGTGTACCGCAATTGGCTTGGGTTGATGAATGGTTCTTTAGAAGAGCGCTTTGAAAAAAATGGTCAGACGATGGTTCGTCGTTTGCATCCTGATCGCACCTACAAAGCCATACAAGAAGGCGAGACGATCACGTTACCTGGTCGTAGTTTGCTGTTTATTCGTAATGTGGGTCACTTAATGACAAGCTCTGCCATTTTGGATAAAGAAGGTAATGAGATTCCAGAAGGCATAATGGATGGCTTTATCACGGCTTTTGCAGCAATGCATGATTTAAATGGCAATACCACTCACAAAAACAGTCGTTCCGGTAGTATCAATATTGTTAAACCGAAAATGCATGGACCAGAAGAAGTGGCCTTTGCGGTTGAATTATTTGCGCGCATTGAAAGCGTGTTGCAGCTGAAACGTAATACCTTAAAAATCGGTATCATGGATGAGGAGCGACGGACGACCGTCAATTTGAAAGAGTGTATTCGTGCTGCGAAAGATCGAGTAGTCTTTATTAATACCGGCTTTTTGGATCGCACGGGGGATGAAATTCATACTTCTATGCTAGCGGGTCCTTTTGTTCCTAAAACGGTGATGAAGCAGCAAGCCTGGATTAAAGCCTATGAAGATTGGAATGTCGATATTGGCCTTGAATGTGGTTTGTCTGGTAAAGCGCAAATTGGTAAAGGTATGTGGGCCATGCCGGATGAAATGGCGGCCATGTTAGAGCAGAAAGTTGCTCATCCAATGTCTGGGGCGAATACAGCTTGGGTGCCTTCTCCTAATGGTGCTATTTTGCACGCCACCCACTACCACACGGTGGATGTGCGCGCTCGACAACAAGCGTTAATGAGCAGAGAGCGAGCCAGCTTAGACGATATCTTAACGCTGCCTATTATGACGAATCCTGGCGCTTTATCCTCTGCTGAGATTGAGGCGGAACTGGATAACAATGTTCAAGGCATTTTAGGCTATGTGGTGCGCTGGATAGATCAAGGTGTCGGCTGCTCCAAAGTGCCGGATATTAATAATGTGGCGCTAATGGAAGATCGAGCCACCTTGCGTATTTCCTCGCAACACATTGCCAATTGGTTAGAGCATGGTATGTGCAGTCGTGATCAAGTGATGTCGTCATTAAAGCGTATGGCGAAGATTGTGGATGAGCAGAATGCGGATGATCCGCTCTATGAGTCCATGGCACCTAGCTACAGTGGCATTGCCTTTACGGCGGCGTGTGATCTGATATTCAAAGGCAAAGAGCAGCCATCTGGTTACACTGAACCCTTGTTGCATGCTTACCGTATCGCGAAAAAAGCGACTCAATCAGCTGCATAACGCTCATTTTTCTAAACACTAGAAAAGAAACCCCTAAAAGCGAACCCAAGTGGTTCGCTTTTTCTTGGCTTGAACCTTATGTAAAAGCGTGATTCATGTGCAAGTTTGCTCTACAGTAAATTTTTAACCTTTGGAAAAGGATTTTTTATGCTTGTTATTGCCAGCATTGCGACCGCGTTGATTGCTTTGTTACATATTTATATCTTGGTGTTAGAGATGGCTTTATGGGACAAACCAAAAGGGATGAAGGTCTTCGGGCTGAAAAAAGAGTTTGCGCAAGCAACAAAAGTCATGGCGGCCAATCAAGGTTTGTACAATGGCTTTTTAGCGGCGGGCCTTATTTGGGGGCTAATCTTAACGACCTTCGAGCAAGCGGTTGCACAGGGTCAAGCCATTCAGATTTTCTTCCTATCGTGCGTGGTGGTGGCGGGTGTGTTTGGTGCGATCACATCAAGTAAAAAAATACTCTTTGTTCAGGGATTGCCAGGGGCCGTGGCATTGGTGTTGGTCCTGTTAAGTTGAGTCTCTTTTAGCTGTTTTAGCGGCTGACAGGGATGGTAAAGGAGACAAGCGTCGCTCGATTAACAAGAAGTCGCTATAATGGCGAAAATTTTTAATGGAGCTCTCTCTTGCATACGCTAGAACAACTGAATAGTGGCGAACTAAAAGGCGTTACCCGCCTTCAGCTTAGTGCTAATTTAACGGACTTTCCTGAGGCGATTTATGACCTAGCTGACAGTCTGGAAATATTGGATCTTTCTGGTAATCAGCTTAGCGAACTGCCTGGGGATCTCCACCGTTTAACGCAGTTGCGTGTGCTTTTCTGCTCAAACAATCTGTTTACGCGTTTGCCTGATGTGCTTGGACAATGCGAAAAGTTGGAGATGATTGGCTTTAAACACAACAAGATCGTTGAGGTTCCTGCCCGTTCGTTACCCAAGATAACTCGTTGGTTGATTTTAACCGACAATTGTATTGAAGCCTTGCCTGAATGCATGGGTGAATTGTCTCGTCTACAAAAGCTGGCATTGGCGGGTAATCGTTTAACATCACTGCCTGATTCTTTGGAAAATTGTCATAACCTGGAGTTGATTCGTTTGTCTGCGAATCAACTGACCGCGTTTCCAGAAGTATTGCTTACTCTGCCTCGTTTAGCGTGGTTGGCCTTTTCTGGTAATCCATTTTGCGCCGATAGAGACACACATGATGAGTTTAAGACGGTCGCCTATGACGATGTTGTTCTGCATAATTTATTGGGGCAGGGCGCCTCGGGGATGATATGGCAAGCGTCTTGGCGTCATAATCCATTTCTCTTTGCTGACACGGTGGCGGTGAAAGTTTTTAAAGGAGAGGTCACGAGCGATGGTTACCCGGAAGATGAGCTGGATGCTTGTTTGTCCGTTGGTGCCCATGACAATCTTGTCCGGCCACTGGCAAAAATACGTGAAGCTGCTTGCTCGGCTTTGGTTATGGATCTGATTCCGAGCGATTATGTTAACTTAGGGCAACCTCCGAGTTTGGCGTCTTGTACTCGAGACACTTTTACCCAAGGTCAGGCGTTTTCCAAAGCCACGGTCGATTCTATTATTGGGCAGATGCAAAGTTTGGTGTCGCATTTCAAGCAAAAGAAAGTCTCCCACGGGGATTTATATGCACATAATGTCTTGATCAATGCAGAAGGACATATCTTATTTGGTGATTTTGGTGCGGCCTCTAAATACGCCAACCTGCCTGAGCATCAGCAAAAAGGCATTGAGCGTATCGAGCAACGTTCTTTGGATTTCTTTATTGAGGATATGTTGTCGTTGGTAGTGTGAGCTAAGATGACTTAATAACGATAGACTCAGACATCCAACGAATAATAATTCGTTAGGCTGTCTGTTCTATGAGTGATATCTGCATATGGCTTATTCTATTTGTTTTATACAGGGATTGTTTTATACAAAGTATGCTATTAGCGAACACTGTGATAGCGAGGTAATCTATCCAAGCGTTTTCTTAGGACAACTTGATACAACTGTAAAGAGCGACTTCTGAAAGCACCGGCACAAATTTTTAAATAGTAGGACCACATACGATAGAAGCGTTCATTGTACTGGTCTTTCAGTTCAGGCCAAGCAGCGGCAAAATTCTGATGCCATGCCATTAAGGTTTTATCGTAATCGGGTCCGAAATTGTGTACATCTTCAATAACAAAGTACGGCTCTACTGATTCGCTGATTTGTTTCAAAGATGGAATCACACCATTGCGGAAGATGTATTTATCGATCCAGGGGTCGGTGCCATTTTTGCTTTGATCGCTGCCTATGGTGTGAAGTACAAATGTGCCATCTTCTTTCATTAAACGATGGGCTGTGCTCATGTAAGTATCGTAGTTTTTTGGGCCCACGTGTTCGAACATACCAATGGAAACCAGTTTGTCATACTGGCCCTCCATGCTGCGATAATCTTTTAGTTCGATATCGACGGGCAGGCCTTTACAGCGTTCATCCGCTAATTTCTTTTGCTCTTTCGAAATGGTCACACCAGTTACACTAACGCCATATTCTTTGGCTGCTATCTCGGCAAAGCTCCCCCAGCCACAGCCAATCTCAAGAACCGATTCGCCTTGTTTAAGCTGTGCTTTTTCACAGATTAAGCGCAACTTATTTAATTGTGCTTCATGTAGAGTCTTCGCTTCATGCCAATACCCGCATGAATAGGCCATTGTTGGATCCAGCATAGCTTGATATAAGTCGTTGCCAGCATCGTAGTGCTGCTCGCCAACTTGATAGGCTCTTTTCTCGGATTGTCGATTGAACAGGGTGGCCATAAGCCAGTGACGTAACACGACCCAGCGTCCTGTGACTTGCTCATTTAATTTGGCGCTGATGATGCGAGAAATAAACTCATCAACTTGCTCGCAATCCCACCAGCCATCTACATAGGCTTCACCTAGACCGAGAGACCCCTGACGTATGACTCTGTCCCAAAGGGCTGTGTTATGTACTTGCGGATCCCAAGGGTTTGGCCCATTAATGATAATGCCTGCTTTTGCAAGGTTGGTGGCCATCCATCGTTCAACAGGAGAGGAAAAAGAAGCTTTCGTGGAAGAATGTAGCGTTTGTTCGATGCTCTCACTGCTATGTGACATTGTGCTTTCTTCGTTGAGCTGTTCTGTTGTGGCACCCATTTAAATCTCCTTATCATACTGACTGATATGGTTTTATATAAATCGGAAACAATCTCTTAGATAATAATCTTTTGAAAAATAAAGCCTAGACTCAAGAATACTATTAAGATTATTGGTAAATCTTATCAAGTTGAAAAATGTTAATAAATGGCGAAAAAAGCAAGCTAAAAGCAGGGATCTTCTTTTATACTGCCAAAATGGCATCTTTACGATTTATTTAAAATCCTTTCTAATTGCACGAAAGCATAAAATTTGAATAAATAAAAGAGGTGTTTTCGAGGGAGGGTACGGTTCTTGTTGTGAAAAATAGCGCATTTGTACAGACAAATGCGCTATGGGTGAAGGGACTGTCTAGTTGCTTCTATCTATTTGCTTTACGCGCTTAGAGACTGCTTTGCTGTGGCGGTGAGTTTGATGGTCTCATCGCACGCATTAGCCAGTTCGACACCTTTTTTAACAAAATGCTGTTTGTAGTAGTTAGAGTGTTCATCATGTTCATGGAAATGATGGGGTGTTAACACCGCTGTTAAGACAGGAACTTCTGTTTCAAGTTGGACTTGCATTAAAGCGCTACAGACCGTTTGAGCGACAAAATCGTGGCGATAAATACCACCATCCACCACTAAGGCGCTGCCAGCGATTGCGGCATACTGACCACTTTTGGCTAATAATTTGGCTTGTAGCGGGATTTCATAGGCACCTGGCACAGGGATAATATCAATGTTGTCTAGGTTATAACCACGGACGGCCATTTCTGTTTTAAAGCCTTCAAGGCATTTTAAAACGATGTCGCTATGCCAAGAAGCATGGATGAAGGCAATACGTTGCTTTGCTGGATTGAAGTCTACGACATTCGTTGAGCTCTGATTCATTTTTTACTTTCCTAAAAACGAGTGAATCAGGGCGAACGGACAGACAAATAACTCATACAATGAGCTATCTCTAATAACAATAGTTGCGGTTGGATTCTACTGAGTAGATCCAAGTATACATTGACTATATAAACTTTGTCTGACGCGCTCTCTATCATCCGGACTATTACCGTCGGCTCTGGAGTCTCACCAGATCTGCTGACCTCAGTATTGTCTATGATAAACATAACAAATACTGAGCGCTCGCGGGCTTAGATTGTCTCTATACCGCCGGTGGGGAATTGCACCCCGCCCCGAGAACGAAACCGGATACATCCGGGTACCTGAGAATATACGGATTTCATGGTTTTTTGCAAAGAGATTGATGGTAAAAATGTTGATCTATCCACTTTGTTTGACATTTCCTGTGTCCGTAGAAGGCAGATATGTACTGTAAATAAACGCTATGTTGTAGTGGTTAACCTCTTGGTCAGCTATAATTTGTTCTGTGTTAGTGACAGTCGATAAAATCGACGTTAGCAATCAGCTTACCTGACAGGATACTTGTCCAGTAAGCTTAAGATGGGCTTTAATACACAGTAAACAGGGAGTTTGGCATATACCAAACTGCAGGATTTTATGAGTGGCCATGAACACGTGAGCCAAAGAATATGAGCGGAGTCTCTATGCGAATCAAGGTGTTTTCGATACGCAACAGTATGATGGTGTGTTTAATGTTGGGGCTAACGGCGTGCAGTACGCCACCACCTAAGCAAGTGAAGGATAATGAGGTGTCTCAGATCGATACCCAGACGAATGTCGTCCATTATCTTTGTGAAGGGGAGCCTATGGAAATTCAATTTCATGGTGAAGAAGCACTGTTGAATTGGAAAAACAAACATTATCACTTAACTCAAGCGATCAGTGCTTCCGGCGCCTACTATTTGGGAGAAGATGTGTCTTTTTGGTCTGAGAAAAATAAAGCCGCCATCGAAATTGACGATCTTAAAGAAGTGAAATGCCAACTTATTCGCGTCGAATCTTAATTCGACGTTAACCTTTTTTCTGCTGTTAAGTAGCGGCTGGCTGTCTCATGCTTGTCCGATTCAGTTGTGCTTTGTTGTAGACGCCTCGTCGGCGTTACTTACCTGAATATCTCTCACGATAAAACGGAGTCTTTTCATCCCGTCTCATCCCCATCAGGTGTACAATATGTCCTATTTACCCTTGGGTTTCACTCAGTTACACAAGCGCTCCGTGCTCTAAGGGCGCTTATTGATAGAGTGCGTGTGGTAGTGAAGTGTGCTTGACGATAACGAAGAGATGTAATGAGCAAATTATTTGTAATGGGCATGGGGCCTGGTGACCTTGGTTTGGTTGCTCCCAATGCTACAAAAGCGCTATCCGCATGCAGTGATTGGGTGGCTTACGGTTATTATTTGGATTTATTAGGTGAGCTGAGCGCGGGTAAAACGTTTCATAATTTGCCGTTAGGTGAAGAAATTGGACGGGCGCGTTTGGCGCTGGATCTGGCCGCGCAAGGTAAAAATACCGCATTAATTTCCAGTGGCGATATTGGTATTTATGCCATGGCGACCTTGGTATTTGAATTGCTGGATTGGCAACTGCAGGGCAAAGAGAACCATCCTGAATGGCTGGACGTGGACATTGAAGTCATCCCAGGCATTTCCGCTATGCAGGCGGGAGCCAGCCGCGTAGGCGCGATGCTGGGGCACGATTTCTGCACGATTTCATTATCAGACTTACTCACCCCTTGGGAAACCATCGATAAGCGCTTGCATGCTTGTGGTGCGGGTGATTTTGTTGTGTCTTTCTACAACCCCGTTTCAAAAAAACGCGATTGGCAATTAAACTACGCCCGCGATGTGTTACTGAAGTACCGTCCCGCGAGCACGCCTGTGATGATTGGCCGTCAATTAACACGCCCTGAAGAAGAGATTACCTTTACCACCTTGGGCGAACTGGATGCCAAAGACGTGGATATGTTTACCATGGTCAGCGTCGGAAATTCTGACTCCAAACACATCGTCAATGGTGAGAAACATTGGATATACACACCTCGCGGCTATTCTAAGAAGCTTTAAGCTGGTGAAAAGATAATAAGGGAAATACATGACGGTTTACTTTATTGGCGCAGGCCCAGGCGACCCAGATTTGATGACGGTAAAAGCCGTCAAAACCATTGAGCGCTGTCCGATTATTCTCTACGCGGGCTCTTTGATTCCCACACAAGTGATTGACAGCGTACGTGGCAGCGCCGAAGCGATTTATGATACGGCACAAATGAATCTGGATGAAACCACTGCCGTCATCGAACAAGCCGCCAAAGAAGGCAAAGATGTGGCCCGCTTACAATCTGGTGATCCCGCTTTGTATGGGGCAATTGGTGAGCAAATTCGCCGTCTTGAAGCCTTAGGCATTGATTATGATGTCATCCCAGGGGTCAGCGCCGTGGCAGCCTCGGCGGCGTTGCTTCGCAAAGAGTTAACCTTATCGGGTGTTTCTCAAACCGTTATTATGACGCGCTATGAAGGCAAAACGCCGTTTCCGGAACGTGAAAGATTGCCCGCTTTAGCACAAAGTGGGGCCACCTTAGCCATTCATCTTGGGGTGACGCGTATCCATAAAATCGTTGAAGAACTGCTTCCCCACTATGGGGCGGATTGTCCTGTGGCCGTGTGTTATCGCACCAGTTGGCCAGACCAAGATTATGTGGTGGGCACCTTAGCGGATATCGTAGTGAAAGTGCGTGAGAAAAAATTTACTCGAACCAGTCTTATCTTAGTGGGCCATGTGTTAGATACTGACGACTTTGCCGACTCTTACCTTTACGATAAAGGCCAGGCACACATTTTTCGAAAAATTCACCGTCAACGTGACCCTAAAAAATAACAGCAAGGATTCCTTATGCAGCTCAATAAAATCCCAACAACCATTGTGACTGGCTTTTTGGGCAGTGGTAAAACAACACTATTATCGAATGTATTAAAGCAAGCCGCAGGCAAACGCATTGCGGTGATTGTCAATGAGTTTGGAGAGTTGGACATCGATTCCGATCTGCTTCGCTCTTGTCCTCTGGACTGCCCTGAGGGGGTGGAAGAGGGTGGCCAGCGTAGCGATGATGGTTTTTACGAATTAGCCAATGGCTGTATTTGCTGTACGGTAGAAGAAGAGTTTCTTCCCGTTATGGAGCAGCTTGTTGCTCGCCGTGGTGATATTGATCATATCCTGATTGAAACCAGTGGCTTAGCGTTACCCAAACCTTTGGTTCAAGCGTTTAACTGGCCGGGTATTAAAGAACATTGTACGGTCGATGCGGTTATTACCGTCGTCGATGGTCCCGCCGTTGCGGCAGGGCGTTTTGCCCATGACGAAGAAAAAGTACAAGCACAGCGCCAAGCAGACGACAGCTTAGACCATGACCCAAGTTTACAAGAGTTATTGGATGACCAGCTGAGTGCTGCTGACTTGGTGGTGGTCAGTAAAAACGATTTACTGAACGATGAAGAGCGTGCTCGCGTGCAGGCCATTATCGCCCATGAAGTACCAACAACGGTAAAAACGGTCTACATCGAAAACGGCGAAGCGGCATTGGATATGTTATTGGGTATCGATGCTGCCACCGAGAGTCGCATTGATGACGTGCATAATCATCATGATCATCATCACGCTCATGGCAAGCATCATGATCATGCCCACGATCATTTTGATTCATTTGTGGTGTCCCTTGGTGAAGTGTCGTCAGACCTATTGCAAGACACGCTGACGCAACTTATTGAAGAGTACAACATCTTCCGTGTAAAAGGCTTTGCAGCCGTTCATGGCAAGCCAATGCGCCAAGTGTTTCAAGCCGTTGGTACTCGTTTGGATCGTTATTTTGATCGTCTATGGCAACCGGAAGAAGTGCGTAAAACGCAGTTGGTGTTTATTGGCAAAGGTATTGAAAAAGAGCGCATTGAGAATATTTTGCATGATGCGATGAGCGCTTAACCCCCTCCCAGCCTCCCCCTTGAAAAGGGGGAGGAGCTAGATATACCCACCCTTGCTAAGGGGGAGAAGCTAGGTAGCGAGGCTTCTCATTCCCCTATTTGCTAAGGGGGAGCAGCTAGGTAGCGAGGCTTCTTATTCCCCTATTTGCTAAGGGGGAGAAGCTAGGTAGTGAGGCTTCTCATTCCCTCCCCTTGATAAGGGGAGGGGGAGGGGTTAAGAGGGCGGTGCCAAGCTCGTAATGAAAAAACTATGCCACTACAGGATTCCCGCCTTCGCGGGAAAACGAGTGAGTACAAGAAAGCAATTGGAGAAAGAGTGCACTTATTAGCAGCCAAACCAGGGGGCTTTGTTGACGATGAAGGGATTGTCGATCTTGGGCAAACTCCTGCCGACTTAGTGATCCTGGCCGCTGCAGATAGTGTGCTCGGTGCGCTTGGCAGTGCCTTGGAGCAATTGTCTGCTCAGGAGGCGCCCTTACCTTCGGTTCGCCTTGCCAATTGGATGCAGTTGGTGAAACCTGCTGCGTACGATTTATACGAACACAAGGTACTTGATCACGCGAAAGTCGTTGTGGTGTCATTGCTCGGCGGCGAGCATTACTGGGCCTATGGTTTTCAGCGTTTACAGGACTGGTCACACGCCAAAAGTGGCCGAACCTTAATTGTTGTGCCAGGGGATGATGCGCAAGATCCTTCTTTAATGAAGGCTTCCACCGCGCAACCAGAAGACGGTCACCGGGTGTGGCGCTATCTGCGTGAAAGCGGCCAAAGCAACTCTCAGCAATTATTGTATTTCCTCGCGGATCGTTATTTTGATCGATCTTATCCATGGCAAGAACCAGCCCCTTTACCCAATGCGTTGATTTATCATGGGGGCAGTGCGTCTGGCTTTTTGCAATGGCATCGCCACTATGCTGACGGTTTGGCAGAGGAACGTCCTGTTGTTATCGTAGCTTTCTATCGATCCCATTTACAAAGTGGTAATACCGCTATGTTTGATGGCTTGATTGATGTCTTAGAGCAAGAAGGGTTGGTGCCGTTGGCCGTAGCGGTTAGCTCTTTAAAAGACGATGTGCCAGTGGGCTTGATCGAGTCGCTAGTAGAACGCACTCAAGCCAAGGTGATTCTAAACACCACAGGCTTTGCGGCCAATCGCGTCGGCAGTCCCGATCTGGCTTCAGAGCCGACGGATTTTCAATCGGCCTTTGCTGCTCCCATTCCGGTGTTGCAATTGATTCTGTCAGGCAGCACCGAAGAGGATTGGCAAGCACAAACCCAAGGTTTGCGCAGTCGAGATGTGGCCATGCAAATCGTTTTGCCAGAAATGGATGGACGCATTATTACGCGTACGGTCAGCTTTAAAGCCTTAAGTCATTACAACGACATCGCCCAAGTGGATTTGGTGCGTTATGAATTACACCAAGAACGTGCGCGTTTTGTCGCTCAGCTTGCCAAGCGCTTTACTCATTTGGCCTGCAAACCCAATCATCAAAAACGCATTGCCTTTGTGTTAGCCAATTACCCCACCAAAGATGGACGTATTGGTAATGGGGTGGGCTTGGATACGCCCGCCTCGGCAGTCAATTTATTAAAAGCGCTAGAGAGTGCCGGGTATCCGATTGAGAATATTCCCGCTCACGGTAATGCCTTGATTGAAGAATTGCTTGGCGCGGTGACCAATAATCCCAATACCTTGCACGAACGAGGCTGCTGGCAAAGCCTCGCCTTAGAAGACTATTTACAATATTTCTATCAACTGCCATTAGAGTGCCAGCATGCCGTTTGGGATCGCTGGGGGCCACCAGAAGACGATCATAAATGCCGCGAACAAAATGGCCAACGTCGCATTATGTTGGCGGGCATTCGCTTAGGGGAAACCTTTGTGGGGATTCAGCCCGCCCGAGGGTTTAACTTGGATATCGCTGCGAATTATCATGATCCCGATTTGATTCCCCCCCATAGTTATTTGGCGTTCTATTTTTGGCTGCGTCACGTTTATCAAGTGGACGCGTTTGTACACGTAGGTAAACACGGCAACCTTGAATGGTTACCGGGCAAAGGCACGGCTTTGTCGGCGTCTTGCTGGCCGGATATCGCCCTTGGCCCTATGCCGCATTTTTATCCTTTTATCGTGAACGATCCAGGAGAGGGCGCGCAAGCCAAACGACGCGCACAAGCGGTGATTATTGATCACCTGATGCCGCCCATGACCCGCTCTGAAACCTATGGAGACATGGCGGAGCTGGAAAATCTCGTCGACGAATATTACCAAGCCATGGGCATGGACATACGCCGAGAAACCTGGCTACGCGAACAGATCCTCAACAAAGTTCAAGAGTCCCATTTATTGGAAGAGCTTGTTGGGGTTGAAGCCAGCAATGATGATTCGGTCTTGGAAGGGTTAGACACCTATTTATGTGACATCAAAGAGGCGCAAATTCGCCATGGTTTGCACCGCTTAGGTGAATTACCAGAAGCCGATAAATTAGCCGATACCTTAGTGGCCTTGTTGCGTTTACCGCGGGGCAGCGATATGACCAGTCAAGGAATTCTTCATGGGTTGGTAAGCGACTTATCACTGGAGCAAGACGGATTTGATCCAATGAAAAGTGAGCGCGCACTATGGTTAGGTAATCGGCCTGAACTGTTAGAATCAGTGAGCCAATCGACTTGGCGAACCCATGCCGATACGAAAGAGCGTTTAGAGCTATTGGCTAAAGCGTTAGTGTTGAGTTACGTCATCGGTGATGAATCGGTAGATGAATTGGCCACAAGACTACCGCAAACAGCGGTGTTATTGGTCCACAGTAAACAGCGTCTGCTGGAGGCGTTGCGACAAAGTGCCCATGATGAAATACAGGCCTTATTGACTGGTTTAGCTGGTGGTTTTATTCCTCCTGGACCAAGTGGCGCACCAACCCGAGGTCGTCTGGATACGTTGCCAACGGGGCGTAACTTCTTCTCAGTGGACAATCGGGCGATTCCCTCCCCAGCAGCGTGGGCAATCGGTCAGCAATCGGCCGAAGCTTTAATCCAGCGACATTTGCAAGAGCATGGTGATTACCCGAAAGACTTGGGTTTGTCCGTATGGGGAACCGCCACCATGCGAACCGGTGGGGATGATATCGCTCAAGCCTTTGCCCTAATGGGCGTTCGTCCTATTTGGGCACCAGGGTCGAACCGTGTGACCGATTTTGAGATTCTATCCTGCATGCAACTCGGTCGACCTAGGGTTGATGTGACCTTGAGGGTATCCGGTTTTTTCCGTGATGCCTTTGCTAATGTGATGCGGCTGTATGATGCGGCGGTGCAAGCCATTGCGGAGTTTGAAGAGCCCGGAACGGGGAATGTAATTCGTGCTAATGTGCAAGCACGTAAAAGCAAGTTACTTGCTCAAGGCATGAGTGACGGGCAAGCCAATCGTCAGGCCACTTACCGTGTTTTTGGTAGCAAACCTGGGGCTTATGGTGCGGGGTTGCAAGGTTTGATTGACGAGCGATGTTGGGATACCAAAGCGGATCTTGCGGAAGCCTATGTGAACTGGGGCGGCTATGCTTATGGTTCCTATAGTGATGGCACTGATAAAGATAGTGATAATCATGGTATTAAGGTCCAGGGCGAAGGGGTAGAAGCGAAAGAAGCGTTTGTTGAGCGTTTGTCTCAGTTGGATGTGGTGGTGCAAAATCAGGATAATCGTGAGCACGATATTCTCGATTCGGATGATTATTATCAGTTTCAAGGGGGGATGACCAACGCGGTGACCACGTTTCGTGGGGAAGCCCCCAGTGTGTATCACAGTGATCATTCTAACCCCAGTTCACCCAAAATTCGTACTTTGAAAGAAGAGCTCAATCGAGTGGTGCGCTCTCGGGTGCTGAACCCAAAATGGATTAACGCTATGCAAACCCATGGCTACAAAGGCGCCTTTGAAATGACTGCCACGGTGGATTATTTATTCGCCTACGATGCAACAACCGATCTAGTAGCGGATTACCAATATGAGCAGGTGACCGATCGATTATTGCTTGATCCGGACAATCAAGCCTTTATGCGCGATAATAACCCCCATGCGCTTGAGGAAATGGGCGAGCGTTTGTTAGAGGCGATACAGCGTGGTATGTGGCAGAACGCTGAGGAATACCAGGAAAAAATTCAATCCTTGTTGCTTGATCTAGATCAGCAACAAGAACAACGTCAGTGATCTTGGGCAGAAGATCTCTTGTAACCTTGCTGGGTGGATTTAGACTACCACTAGCTGAGATGAATAAAGTAGAGAGAAATGATGAGTAATAAAAAACAGGCCAAAAAGGGCATTATGATTTGTGGTCACGGCAGTCGAGATAAAGACGCTGAACGTGAGTTTGGCCTTGTAGCAAAGGGACTTAAAGCGCGATACCCTGATATTCCGGTGGAATATGGCTTTCTGGAATTTTCTGCACCGAATATTCATATGGGCTTAGACAGTTTGGTGAATCAAGGTGTCGAAGAAATCTATGCCATACCGGGCATGTTGTTCGCCGCAACGCACGCCAAAAACGATATTCCTTCCGTTCTGACAACCTACGAAGAAAAGCACCCAGGTTTAAAAATAACCTATGGCCGTGAATTAGGGCTGCAGGACGACATGATCGAGGCATTTCAAGCACGTATTTATGAATCCCTGTGCTTGGACCCAGAAAACCCGCCCGAAAATCTTTATGACACTATGCTGGTGGTGGTCGGACGCGGTACGTCTGATACCTCTGCCAATGCTGAAGCAGCTAAATTAACGCGTATTGTCAATGAAAACATGGGGTTTGGTTGGGCGGATACCGTCTATTCTGGCGTAACTTATCCCTCTGTCGGAGTGGGTCTTGAGAAGCTACTGAAATTGGGTTTTAAGCGTATTGTCGTGGCACCATACTTCCTGTTTACTGGCCGCTTGATCAAACGGATTCAAGGCTATGTGAACAAAGTCGCCGAAGCAAACCCTGAGATCGCCTTCGTTCAAGCCCATTATTTAAGTGACCATACGAAAGTCATTGATGCATTCCAACATCGTGTGGAAGAGATCATGCAAGGGGAATTACAAACGGGTGAAGAAACGCTGATGAGCTCCTTTAAACGCCGCCTTGCCGCCGGGGAAGTAGATATCCACCATCACCATGCAGAATTTGTTGATCCACAAGATGACACCCAAGGTCCATCGGAGTTCGATACTAAGCACTTTACTAACTTAGTTCAGTCCTTGGATCACTCGGAGAAAAAGCACTCAGTGTTACTCAAACATCACGACCATTCTCATGGTCACGGTCACTCACACAGCCACGCACACGACCATTCTCATAGTCATGATCACTCTCATGGGCATTCCCACGATCACTCACATGGTCACAGCCATGGTGTCTATAAGCACATTGGTCACCCAATGGGGCCACGTACCATGATTGGCGAAGGGATTTGTTGCTGTTTTATGAGTCAGTTTACCGATGAGATTTTGGAAGAAGAGAAAAACAAAATCGACGGAGATTGCAGCAAAACGGCTTTTGCTCACCGTTGATCCTGCTAGCGAAAAACGCTTATTTAAACACGAAAAACCAGCCTATGAGCTGGTTTTTTTTGAGATAAAATGCACAAAAAGCACAGCCCTTCATTCCTTTCGAATAAAAAATTGCCAATATCGAACATTTTTTCCCCCTGAGCGTCCTATCAATTCATCTTTTCTTTAACCCGTTATCGTGACTCGTTTTTTTCTGACTTCATCTTTCGATTAGCGCTTAGTGAACAGGATTGCGCGCGCGTTTTGACGTTTTATTTTTTGATTATTTTTCAAACAGGCTTCACATCAATAAAATATAGTGCCATTATATGGAATTATAACAACAACAAATTCCATAATACGGAATTTTATAAGGTTAAGGACGTTGATATGCCAATAATTTCTATAGAGAAGCTTACTGATACTTACAAGAGCATTTTGTTAGCGAGAGGAATGCAACCTGAGTCAGCAGTGCGTCTTGCTGAAGGTTTTGTAGAAATGGCAAATGAAGGTATTTATTCCCATGGTATTAATCGATTCCCTGTTTTTATATCTCAGGTAGATAAAGGCCAAATTAAACTCAATGAAACGCCTGAATGTGTGAATAGTATGGGGGCTTTAGAACAATGGGATTGTCATTACGGTCCGGGGGTTTTGAACGGTTTAATTTGTGCAGATCGTGCTATGGAGCTTGCTCGCCAGTACGGTATTGGCATGGTAGGAATGCGTCATTCAAATCACTGGATGCGTGGTGGTTCTTATGTGCTGCGAATGGCCCGTGAAGGGTTTGCTGGTATTGCCGCCACCAACTCCACGGCTGTCATGCCTGCATGGGGGGGGAAAGATCATCGCTTAGGGACTAACCCTCTTATTATGGCGATTGCCGGAGACCCCCCCGTTCTTGTCGATTGCTCTATGTCTCAATATTCCTATGGTCAACTTCAGAACTATGTCTTAGCAGATAAAGAGCTGCCAGTGATTGGTGGTTTCGATAATGCTGGTGAGTTAACGAAAGATCCACATGTGTTGTGGAAAAACAAACGCATTTTGCCCATGGGGTTCTGGAAAGGCTCTTCCATGTCGATTGTTTTAGACATGATGCTAACCGCTATTACTGGCGGACATTCCGTCCCTGCGCTTACTGAAGATATGGGGGGGGAGTTTGGCGTGTCTCAATTTCTTATTGCCATAGACCTTAGTAAAACCATCGACGCTTCCCAGTTTTCAGCAGAAATGAAACGGATTAGAGAATATGTCTTGGCGTCTGAACCTGCAGAATCCGGTACCGTGCAGATTGCTGGTAGCAGTATTGAAAGGTACATAGAGAAACACAGAGAAGCAGGCGGTATTGAGATTCATGAGCAAATTTGGGAGCAAATCCAAGCATTGCTGAGTTGATAAAACGAGTTTCCAGAGGCTTTCACCATGATAAAAATAATTAAATGGATGTGGCAATGCATAGATGTGATTATTACCGTGATTCTCGCTTCTATGATTGTTTTAGTATTTACCAATGTGGTTCTTCGTTATGGTTTTTCATCAGGACTTAGAGCCTCGGTAGAGCTTTCTAGACTGTGTTTGGTTTGGATTGTTTTACTCGGTGCTGCCGTTGTTTTACGTCGCGGTGAGCACCTTGCCATTGCAGAATTTTCTGAGCGATTTTTTCCGAGCGCTGTGCCGATTCTTAATCGCCTAATTTGGGTCGTTATATTTATTTCATCAGGCATGTTGTTCTTTGGTGCTTTCAATCAAACGATGGCAAATTGGGACAACATCTCTCCTCTTACGGGTCTTCCTACCGCCTTATTTGCTTTGGCTGGTGTGATCTCTGGGTTATTAATTGCGTTAATTTCTTTGGTGCGGATATTCAACCCTCATTGGTTAATGGATAGGGAGGATCAAGAATGACGCTGACCATTTTTCTTGTGGTGCTTATTGGCTCGATTTTACTAGGGCTCCCTGTGTCATTTGCACTCTTATTATCCTCCATGGCACTTATGCTTCATATGAATCTTTTTAGTGCTGATATTTTATCTAATGCTCTTATTAGTGGTGTGGATAGTTTTACTCTCTTGGCGATTCCTTTCTTTTTAGTTGCTGGTGAGGTGATGTCAATCGGTGGCTTGTCTATAAGAATCGTGCGTCTCGCCAATGCGTTTGTTGGTCATCGTAAAGGTGGTTTAGGTTATGTTGCTATTCTAACATCTATTTTATTAGCGGGGTTATCTGGCTCCGCCGTTGCGGATGCTGCAGCACTTGTGAGCATTCTCTACCCTATGATGAAAGGCGCAAAATACCCTGAAGGATCGTCTATTGGATTGCTTGCTTCTGGCGGAATTATTGCTCCCGTTATTCCTCCTTCAATTCCTTTAATTTTAATTGGTGTTGCTGGTGGCATATCCATTAAAAACTTATTTATTGGCGGGATTGTCCCTGGTTTTATTATGGGTGGGACGTTACTTCTAATGTGGTTTTTCTTAGTAAGAAAAGAAAATCTAAAGGTGGAGGTGAAAGCATCTAAACAAGAGAAGTTAGCTGCCCTTAAAGAAGGGATTTGGGCACTTTTTTTACCCATTATTATATTAGGCGGTATTCGTTTTGGAGTATTCACTCCTACAGAAGCCGCTGCGGTAGCAGCCGTTTATGCCATTTTCATTTCTACTTTTGTCTATCGTGAATTGACATTCCGCAAGCTGTATCTGGTGCTTGGCCGAGCTGCACGATCAACAGCCATGGTAATGTTCCTTGTTGGTTGCGCGATGGTGGCTGCTTGGTTAATTACCGTTGCCCAATTGCCTCAACAGCTTGCCGAATTACTGACACCACTTGTCGGCAGTCCACGTTTATTAATGGCCGTTATTATGCTGCTGGCTTTTTTAGTTGGCATGGTGATGGATTTAAGCCCAAGTATCTTGATTCTGGTGCCATTACTTATGCCGGTTATTAAATTGGCAGGTATTGATCCTGTGTATTTCGGATTAATGTTTGTTATTAATACTTCCATAGGTCTCATTACTCCCCCCGTTGGTAATGTTTTAAATGTTGTTTGTGGGGTCTCTCGGGTGCCAATGTCTGCTTCCTTAAAAGGCGTACTTCCCTTTATAGGAGCCTATGTATTGTTACTTATACTATTTATTGTATTTCCTGGAATTATAACTATTCCAATGAAGTTAATTGTTGGTTGAAATCAAAAGGAGAAAATAATGAAAATAATTAAATCTTGTTTGAAATATTTGAGTGTTGTTTCATTGATGACATTAACTGTTTTTTCTAGTAATTCGATGGCGGATATAACGTTTAAATTGGCTCATTCAGCGCCTAAGTCAGATCTGCAACAAACAATGTCTCTTTACTTTAAAAAAGAAGTTGAAAGTCGTAGTCATGGTGATATTAAAGTTAATATATTCCCTCATGGTCAACTTGGTACCGATTCTCAACTGATTCAGGAAACTCGATTAGGCGTTATTGCCTTTTCCATTGTCGGTTTGAATAATTATTCTGGACTACTACCAGAGTCTTCTGCTTTTACCCTACCATTTATGTTTCCTAATCGAAAAACCGCCTATAAAGTTCTGGACGGAAAAGTGGGGCAATCTGTTTTAAAAAGTATGGAGCAGTTTGGTATTAAAGGGCTTGGTTATCCTGAAAACGGTTATCGAAATATTACCAATAATCGAGGCCCCATTCGTGAACCGAGCGATCTTAAGGGATTGAGAATGCGAGTGAATGGTTCTAAAGCATTGAATGATATGTTTGCTCTTTTAGGGGCTAACCCAACTCAAATTCCCGCATCCGAGCTTTATAATGCATTAGAAACAAATGTTGTGAATGCTCAAGATCAACCTATTCCAGTAACCCTTTCTTATAAGCTTTATGAAGTTCAAAAGTATTTAAGTCTTACTCAGCATGCGTATTCACCATTGGTTTTTGCGATGAACTTAAATAAATTCAATAGCTTAAGCCCTAAAAATCAAAAAATTATTATGAGTGCTGCAAAAGATGCGATTGCTATGCAACGTAAGTTAAGTGTTGATAAAGAGGCCAAAATGATTGCCGAGTTAGAAGCGAATGGTATGAAAGTCAATCGTGATGTCGATACTGCGGCATTTAGAAAGGCAGTCAAGCCCGTTTGGAATGCCTTTATTAAGCAATACGGTGACAAAATGGTGAACGAAATTTTAGCAGCATCAAAACAATAAAAAAGTGCGGGGTTTGATGGGAAACATCTTAATTAAGCCCTGTATTTGATCTTGTATCTTATTGAGCGTCAAGAATCGATTTTCGTGAGGGAATCATTATGTATCAAGCATTAAAAGAGCGGGTTTTAAAGGCCAATTTAAAGCTTCCTGAATATGGTTTAGTCACTTTTACCTGGGGTAACGTGTCTGAGATAGATCGTGATAAAGGCATTATTGCGATTAAGCCATCGGGTGTAGAGTATTCGAAAATGACTGTCGATGACATTGTTATTGTTGATCTCGATGGTAAGCAAGTGGAAGGGCATCTAAATCCTTCCAGTGATACACAAACTCACATTGAGTTGTATAAAGCGTTCCATAGTATTGGTGGCATTGTCCACACTCATTCCCGACATGCGACAGTTTGGGCTCAGGCGGGGCTGGATATACCCGCATTGGGAACAACGCATGCTGATTATTTTTACGGTGATATTCCTTGTACTCGTCAGCTCTCAGCGGCTGAAATTGCTCATGATTATGAGAAAAATACGGGGCTTGTTCTTATTGAAGAGTTCACTAAAAGAAACCTTGATGCCGCCGCCATTCCTGGTGCGGTTGTTTCTGGTCATGCGCCTTTTTCGTGGGGAAAAGACGCGTTTGATGCGGTTCATAACGCCGTTGTGTTAGAGGAAGTGTCAGCCATGGCCATCGCAACTCGCTCCTTAAATATCGGAGTGAAAGTCCAAGAGGAATTACTGGATAAGCATTACCTGCGTAAACATGGCAAAAATGCCTATTACGGCCAGAAATCGTAGGAAGTCAGAGATGAACTATTTTATTGGATTGGACTCTGGTGGAACCTTTATGAAGGCTGCCTTATTGGACCGTTCTGGTCATCAAATTGCTATAGCAAAGGTGTCTGCGAAAGTTATTAATAGTAAGCAGGGATGGGTTGAGCGAGATTTAGATGCCTTATGGGATGATGCTAAGGCGGCTATTTCAAAACTATTAACGGCAACAGATATTAATGTTGATGACATCAAAGGTATTAGCATTTCCGCACAAGGTAAGGGGGTGTATTTACTTGATAAGAATCACCGTAATTTACGAAATGGTATCTTGTCTTCCGATTCTCGATCTCTTGATATCGTGAAAAGATGGCAGGCGGAAAAGCTTCCTGAAAAGATTTATCCGCTTACTCTACAAACCTTATGGACAGGTCATCCAGTTTCCATTGTTCGTTGGCTAAAAGACTATGAACCGGAAAATTACGATCAAATCGGTGCCATATTAATGGCTCACGATTATATTCGTTTTCGATTAACTGGTGAGGTGTACGCTGAGTTAACCAATATCTCTGAAAGCAATTTCTTCAATGCCAATACAGGAAATTATGATGCTGAACTACTGGCCTTATTTGGAATTGATGAGGTGTTTTCCGCTCTCCCTCCTATTATAAAACCTGATCAGTTAGCGGGTTATGTTACGCCAGAAATAGCTCGTGAAACAGGTTTAAAAGCGGGGACGCAGGTATTTGGTGGACTATTTGATGTGGTGTCAACAGCCGTTTGTTCAGGCATCGATGATAGTGCGAATTCACTTAATTATGTGATGGGAACCTGGTCCGTTACTTCCGGCATTGCAGATAATATTCCGCCTTTAGATTACCGCTATGTCTATGGTCATTATGTGGTTGATGGACAATATATTATTCACGAAGCCAGTCCCACATCAGCAGGCAATTATGAATGGTTTGTCGATTATTTGGGCCAAAACGGTGAGTTTAACCATCAAGAAAATGAAGCATTAGTGGCTGCTTTAGAACCAGCAAGCAGTGATTTGTTTTTTGTTCCCTTTTTGTATGGATCGAATATGGGGCTGGGTCTAAAAGCAGGTTTTTATGGGTTGCAGGCGCACCATTCAAAAGGGCAATTGATTCAAGCAATCTGGGAAGGCATTTTATTTTGTCACAATGTGCATTTAGACCGAATGCGAGTGCGTTTTCCTGATGCTACCTCCCTTCGAGTTGCAGGTGGGTCAACGGTATCAAATGTATGGATGCAAATGCTTGCGGATCTTACTGGAATGTCGATTGAAATTCCTTGCATAGAGGAAACAGGCTCTCTTGGTGCCGCTTTGGTTGCCATGGCCGGTGCGGGTGAATACCCGTCTATTCAAGCGGGTTTTAAGGCAATGCACGTCGATATAAAGCGCTTCCATCCTAACACGTCTCACTACGAACAATACCAGCGAAAATATCGTCGTTATTTGCAGCTTGTCGCCTTTTTTAAAGCATTTGAGGAGCAAAAATATGACTAAACCATTATTGCAAATGGCATTGGACTCAACCGATATAGACACCGCTTTTGAGTCCGTCTCGCGTGTTGCTGAGCAATTAGACGTGATTGAAGTCGGCACTATCTTAGCGTTTGCCGAAGGCATGAGCTGCGTGGCAAAAATGCGTAAAAAGTACCCGAATCACATTATTGTGTGTGACATGAAAGTGACCGATGCCAGTGCCATTTTAACAAAGTTGGCATTAGAAGCGGGAGCTAATTGGGTAACCGTCAGCGCTGCAGCACACATTGAAACCATCAGGGCTGCGAAAAAAATAGCAGATCAACATCAGGGTGATATTCAAATAGAGCTATACGGTCATTGGACCTTAGAGGACGCCAGAGCATGGTATGATATGGGGGTAACTCAAGCCATTTATCATCGTTCTCGAGACGCAGAACTTGCAGGCGTTAGCTGGACAGATCAAGATCTTAACAAAATGCAGCAGCTCTCAGATATTGGTATTGAGTTATCCATTACAGGTGGAATTGAGCCCGCAGACTTATCTTTATTCAAACACATTAAAGTAAAAGCCTTTATTGCTGGTCGAGCATTAGCGAGCGATGAAGGCTTGGTTGTTGCAGGTTCATTTCATAATGAAATATCTAAATTCTGGTAGGTCTTTTTTATGAGTGAGCAAATTAAGTCATTAATCAAAGCATTAAATGTGTTGGAGTTTTTAGGAAAGTTTCCAAATGGCACGTCTTTGAATCATATATCTGAGACGCTGAAGATGACGAAATCTTCCGTCCATCGAGTGCTCTCAACTTATGAAAGCGAAGGCTATGTGACACAGCTTTCAAGTGGTGGCGATTATCGACTGACAATGAAGTTGTTACATGTTGGGCAAAGTGCTTTGAATTCTGATGTTACTGGCTATGTAAAGCCTCATTTAACCAACTTACTAGCTTCCGTGAATGAAACAGTGAATTTTTTAGCCTTCGATGGAGACAATATTATCTTTAAAGATAAGTTAGAACCCAAAGATGCCTCTTTTAGAACCCGTACCTACGTGGGGTTACATTCCCCTGCTTATTGTTCGGCAGCTGGTAAATGTTTTTTAGCCTTTGCGAATGATCAAGTTCGTGAAGCGTATTGGCAGCGAAATGCCAATACGATGGAGCAGTTAACCGAAAATACCATCTTGGAAAAAGAAGCATTTTTCCAATCTCTTGACCAAATTCGTGAACGCGGTTTTGCGATTGATGATGAAGAAAACGAAGCCGGAATCTCTTGTGTGGCAAAGCCTGTTTTTAATAAAGAAAAAATGCCGATTTATGCCATCAGTATTTCGTCATTAACACCAAAAATGAATCGACTGGGTTTTGAAAATCTAGCCAAGCGTTTGGCCATTACCGCGCTTGAAATCGAAGATACTCTTTTTTGAGGCAATAGGATGATCCATTTTAATAAAAAATTTCGCTTAGGTATCTATGAAAAAGCCTTACCTGTTGACCTGTCTTGGCGGGAAAGGCTCTCTAAAGCTAAAGAGTTGGGTTTTGATTTTGTTGAAATATCAGTGGATGAAACGGACGATCGGCAGGCTCGGCTTGACTGGTCAGACCAAGAGATTTATGCACTACGGGATGTCTGCATAGAACAGGATATGCCTTTGCACTCTATGTGTTTAAGTGCTCATCGTAAATACCCATTTGGTTCAATGGATGACTCGGTACGTGACAAGGCTTTTGAGATCATGGAGAAAGCCATCGCACTGGCCTATAAATTGGGGATCCGTTGTATTCAGATGGCGGGTTATGATGTGTATTACGAACCTCAATCTCAGGCAACCCATGAGCGTTTTGTTGAGGGCATGCAAAAAGCCACTAAGATGGCAGAGCGTGCTGGTGTTTTGCTGGGTGTTGAAATCATGGATACGCCTTATCTTAACTCACTTAGCAAATTTGAAGTACTGAAACAAAAAATACCTTCCCCTTATTTCATGGCCTATCCCGATGTCGGCAATATTTCGGGATGGAATCATGATGTACCGACAGAACTTAAATTATCTCATCAACATATTGTTCAAATTCACTTAAAAGACACATTAAGAGTCTCCCCTGACAGTAAGGGGCAGTTTCGCGATTTAGTGATAGGTGAAGGACAAGTGGATTTTTATACGATTTTTAAAACCCTTGCTGAAATAGATTATGCCGCTCCATTTGTTATTGAAATGTGGGCTCAAGACGACAGCTGGTTTGAAAATATTAAGATGGCAAAAGCTAAGTTAGAAAAAATAGCCAGTGAGTCGGGACTTTCATTTAGTTAATTTATAGTAAGAATGCCATGATTTAAACCGTTTAAAAGCCATAAAAATAAAAAAATAACACACCTAGCATAGTAAAGGCTGTGTTCTAATTGAGGTTTTCAAATTATGAATACGCAAAGTAATCAGGATATAAAGCATTCGTTATTACAATTTCAAAATATAACGAAACGTTTTTCTGGTAATACCGCTGTAAATGACGTCTCCTTTGATGTTTTCTCACATTCTGTTGTTGCTTTGTTAGGTGAGAATGGGGCAGGAAAATCCACTTTAATTAAAACGTTAGCAGGTATTCATAAGCAAGACGAAGGTCATATTTTGTTTTGTGGTCAACCTCTTAATACCAAAGAAATTCGATCTACAGATATCGCTTTTATCCATCAAGACCTTGGGCTAGTGGATTGGATGACGGTATCAGAGAATATGGCTCTTTCAATGGGATATTGCATGAAGATGGGTTGTATCGATTGGAAAGCTACCGATGAACGCGCCGCGCAAGCATTAGCTATGGTCAATGCAGATATCCATCCAAACACTCGTGTTTTTAATCTTTCCCGTTCCGAACAGTCTCTTTTAGCAATTGCGAGAGCCGTTTATTGTGACGCTAAAGTATTGGTCCTTGATGAGCCTACTGCCAGTTTGCCAGCTGCTGATGTCGAGCTTTTATTTAGCGTCATTAATCAGTTACGCGAAAAAGGGGTAGGAATGATCTATGTCTCCCATCGACTTGATGAAGTGTTGGAGATATCTGATCGTCTTGTTGTCATGCGTGACGGTAATCTAGTCGCAGAAAAGGAAACACAAGGTGTTTTAGCCGATGAATTGGTTGAAATGATCGTCGGGAACAGTCAAAAAACCTTCCATCCTATTGAGGTAAAAGCCGATGCTCCTGTTTTATTAAAGGTGTCTAATTTAGATCTTGGTGAGATTGGTCCTATTTCTTTTGATTTGAAAAAGGGCGAGATACTTGGGCTGATTGGTCTTCGTGGGGCAGGGCAAGAAGAAACAGGGCGAGCTTTGTTTGGTGATCATCCCATTTTGTCCGGCGCCGTTTATCTCAATAGTAAGCCATTAAACGTGAAGGAACCGGCTTTAGCGATTAAAGCGGGTATTGGGTTTGTTGCAGGCGAAAGAAATGAAAACCTTGCCATGTCTATGACAGTGACAGAAAACCTATATTTAAACCCATTATTAAATGACGATACTTTCTTTACTTTAAATTCCCACGATAAAGAATTTTCTAATGCCTATTTTTTAACGGAACGTTTTGATGTACGTCCTAATAACCCAGATGAAACCATTGAAAACTTAAGTGGTGGTAATCAGCAAAAAGTCATTATGGCACGATGGCTGAATTTAAATAAGCCTGTTTTGATTTTAGAGGAACCAACAGCTGGGGTCGATGTGGGAGCAAAATCTGAGATTTATTCTTTACTAGAGGAGGCCGTTCAGGCGGGAACAAGCATTATTGTTGTTTCTACTGATTTTGAGGAGGTTGAAAAAATTTGCCATCGCTGTTGTGTTTTTAGTAAAGGAAAAATTATAAAGGAGCTAACTGGTGAAGCAATTACTTTCGCTAATATGTTAAAGACAGCGTCTGCTCAAGGTGAGTGAAATATACTCGTTGGTAAGTAAAAAAATAATAATATTATTCTAGGGGGTTCCATGAGTACTTCAATTAAATCAACGGCCTTAGAGCCAGATAATAGACACAATAAAGATATAGGGATGATCACACAAATAGGGCGTTATTTACCCGTTTATGGACTGCCTGTTCTGACATTACTCTTGATTATTTTGTTTTCAGTTTTATTGCCTAATACTTTTCCAACCGTTTTGAATTTAAGGTCAATTTTAAGTGATAAGTCGATTGTCGCCATTCTTGCATTGGCTGCGATGGTGCCGATGATCACTGGCAAAATTGACCTGACGGTAGGTTATGGCATTGTGCTTTGGCACATTCTTGCGATTAGTTTGCAAACGCAATTTGGTTTCTCTTGGCAAGCGGCAGTTGCCATTGTGCTTGTATGTGGGATGGTTTTTGGCTTACTAAATGGTCTATTAGTTGAAATGGCTAAGATAGACTCTTTTATTGCCACGTTAGGAACTGGCACGGTGATTTATGCCGTAGCGCTTTGGTATACAGGGGGGCGTCAGGTGATTGGTACCTTGCCTCAAGAGTTCTATGCCATTTCTGATTCTTTTGTTCTTGGTCTGCCTGCACCAACGTTTTATGTGATTGCGATATCAATCATTCTTTGGTTAGTGACTGAGTACATGCCTGTCGGACGTACTTTATATGCGATTGGTGCGAATCCTCGTGCTGCGGATTTGAATGGTATCCCTTCTCGAAAATATGTCATCAGTGCCTTTATAACCTCTGGCTTTTTAACCGCACTCGCGGGCGTCATCTTAGCAGCTAAATTGCGTATTGGTCAGGCTAATGTTGGCGCTGAGTTTCTTCTTCCTGCATTAGTCGGCGCTTTCCTTGGTTCAACGACCATACGTCCTGGACGGGTAAATGTGTGGGGAACGATTGTGGGGGTGGCCATATTAGCGGTGGGGATTTCTGGGATTCAACAGCTGGGTGGAGCTTTTTATATTGAGCCATTGTTCAACGGTGCAACCTTGCTTATTTCTATTGGTATTGCTGGCTACGCTCAGCGACGAGGAGGAAAAATCAGAAGGAAAATGAAAGGTAATACATAAGCATTCATCTATTTTGCAAGTCTCGGTTGCTTGTCTACTTCAACTATAACAACAAAAGAAACGGAGTTAAGCCATGAATAAATACATTGCTTTAGTGAAATCAAAGCTGTTCCTCGCGACGTTGTGCTTATCTATTGCTACTGTGCCTGCTTATGCAGACAGTTTCGTAGATATGGCAAAGGCAAAAGTAAAAGCAGCAACGGAGCCCTATAATCACTGGGATGGTCCAACGACAGGACCCAAAGCTGTACCGAATAAGATGATCGTTTATCTAGCGTCCGATATGCGTAACGGTGGGGTGTTGGGGGTGAGCGAAGGCGTCCAAGAGGCGGCAAAAGTCATCGGTTGGAAAGTCAGAGTATTGGATGGTCAGGGAACGGTTTCTGGTCGAACATCGATTTTTAACCAAGCTATTGCGTTAAAGCCTGATGCCATCATTTTAGGGGGCTTTGATGTCAAGGAGCAAGCAGCAGCAATCGAAACGGCAGCAGAGCAGGGCATTGTAATGGTCGGTTGGCATTCTGCACCTAAACCTGGCCCCATTCCATCCGAACACATATTTACTAATGTCACAACGGATGCTGATGATGTGGCGAAGATCGCAGCATATGCCGCTGTTGCTGGCTCTAATGGCAAAGCGGGGGTGGTTATTTTTACGGATTCAGCATACTCCGTTGCCATTGCGAAGTCAGATGCTATGGCAAAAGTGATTAAGCAATGTAAGGGTTGTTCTCTTCTCGCCGTTGAAGACACGCCTTTATCTGATACATCGTCGCGTATGCCACAATTGGCGACCTCTTTGTTACAACGCTATCAAGGAAAGTGGACATACTCTTTGGGAATCAATGACTTATACTTTGATTATATAGGCTCTGCCTTCGCGTCTTCGGGGTTGCCTAATAGTGAATTGCCAAAAAATATTTCTGCTGGAGACGGTAGTGAATCGGCTTATGCTCGCATTCGCAATCATATGTACCAGTCAGGTACTGTCCCTGAACCGCTTAACTTAGACGGATGGCAGTTAGTGGATGAGTTAAATCGTGCTTTTGCTCATCAACCTCCTAGTGGTTTTTCAACCCCTGTTCACTTAGTAACGTCCGCTAATATTTCGTTTGATGGCGGGAAACGTAATGTATTTGATCCTGATAATCACTATCGTGAGGCTTATACCGCTATTTGGAAATAGGCTTATTTCATAACCAAGCCTATCTAGATCGCTTGTATTAATAGATAGGCTGTTCTTGGTAAATGTATAACAGGCTATAAGGAGTCTCAACATGTCGATGATTGAGCAATATGACCAACGTATAAGCAACATCTTACTTAGCGAGTCTGTATTGGAGAAAGTGTGCACAGGTGCAGCATGGAGTGAAGGCCCTGTTTGGTTAGAAGAGGCTCAAACCCTGCTGTGGAGTGATATACCGAATAACCGAATTTTAAGTTGGAATGAGAAAGAAGGCATTCAGGTTTGGCTTGAGCCATCGAACTTTTCTAATGGGCATTATTTGGATTTAGAAGGCAACTTATTGCATTGTAGTCATGGTGGTCGCTCTATCGTTAAGGTGGACATAAAAACGAAGAAGATGATGACATTAGTCGACCGATATTTAGGAAAACGCTTAAATTCACCTAATGATCTTGTGGTGAAGTCAGATGGAACGATTTGGTTCACTGATCCGCCTTACGGTATTGTATCTAATGTGGAAGGCTATAAGGCAGAGTCGGAGCAAGATGGTAATTATGTTTATCGCTTTGATCCTGAAACGGCGGATTTGCAGGTTGTCTGTTCAACCATAGAAGAGCCAAATGGACTGGCTTTTTCACCAGATGAAGCTCTACTGTATATTGCTGATACCTCTGCCGCATTACGTAATGATGGAACAGGGAATCACCATATTAGGGTATTTGATGTTGTTAATCATCAAATGTTAGAGAATGAGCGGTTATTTGCAACGGTCACACCAGGTCTGGCTGATGGTTTTAGAGTGGATCATAACGGCTGGATTTATACTTCTTCTGCTGACAGCATTCAGATTTACCACAATGATGGCACCTTACTTGGAAAAATAATGGTGCCAGAAACCGTATCAAACTGTACTTTTGCTCGTGATAACACATCGCAGGCCAAGGTAACCCTATATATAACGGCAACCACATCGATCTATCGTATTCGGCTGAATACCGACATGGCGAGACGTGGGGCTAATTGACCAATAATTTGAGATAAGCTTTATGAATTTAGAAACCTATTACGGTGTCTTAAGGGATTTTAACGGTGGGCAATTTGATTCGATTAGCAAAGATTACCAAGCGATATGTCTTGCTCAAGATCAAATGATTGCCAGTTTACAATCTAAAGGTGCCAACGTTAAGGGGTGGAAAGTTGTTGAAGACAGCAATACTTTTATTATTTCGCCTATTTTTGATTTTCAAGTTATGGGCAATACGGGGGCGTGTTTTACAACTCAACAGGTAACGGGTTTTGAAGTTGAGTTGTGTTACCAAGTCACCGTCCCGGAGACCGATCAACTTGTTGATGCTGTTGTGTGTGTTAGCAAGCCAAAGGCCGCCATTGAAATTATGAGAGCAAAGGTAAATCCACTTAGCCATGTTGCCTGTGACTTCTTTTTTAACTATGGAATTATCGTGTCTGATGACGCAGTTGAAGGGGATTTCAAATTAAAAAATGACGCTGCTGGTATGTATTATGATTATTCGTCAACGGATAGAGACTTATTGGCTGAGAGGCAGCGTTTCTTAAAGCAAGGGCTCATTGAATGTGTCCGACGAGGTTATAAAGGAGAATTCTTTTTTATGACGGGTAGCCTAAATGGCATGTTAGAGGTCGATACTTGTTTTGGTACGAATAAAATTATGACGGTAGAGAAGGAGGTTATTTCTTTCGAAGTAATGTGATCGATATAAGATGGTGCATTCTAGGAAAATCTTTTTATTGCAGCAAAACGGCTTTTGCTCACCGTTGATCCTGCTAGCGATAAACGCTTATTTAAACATGAAAAACCAGCCTCTGAGCTGGTTTTTTAATGGGTTGTTTCGTCGGTCAAAAAATAGACTTTTAAATGTCATCTATTTGTGCCATAAACATCAAATGAACAGTAGGAGATCAATCGATGAAGTTTCGTTTTTTGATAGGTTTGATGGTGTTATGGAGTGTTGGGGTGCAGGCTAAATTTGTTCAGTCTGGTATGGAGCTGGTGGATACCATTCCCAGTGGAACCAGTTTGTCGACGCCTGATTTACGAAATGCTGTCACTGTATGGTGCAGTGAGTTTGATCAGGCAAAAAACGCTATTGATATTGCTCAGTTTTATGTGTCGGGTGAGCCTAATAGTAAAAATGGTCCTTTACAAAAAGTAATCCAGCATCTAAGAGCCGCGGGTGAGCGTGGCGTTAAAATCCGCTTTTTAATGGATCAACATGGTTTAGGAATCTCCGATAAAAAGACCATAGCGGAATTAAAAGCCATCCCCAATTTGACGTTTAAATTGATTGATTACAATAAAATTGGTGGTGGTATTATTCATGCGAAGTATTTTGTGATCGACGGTGGAAAGAGTGCTTATATGGGCAGTCAAAATTTCGACTGGCGTTCCTTAGAACAGATTCATGAAACAGGCTTGTTGGTAACCAATACGACCATCGCTCGTGAAATGCAGGCGATCTTTGAGGTGGACTGGATGAATCAGGCGCTGGTTCAGCAAGGCCAACCTCCTATCGTGCTCAATACCACGACTGTGCTAGCGGATGAATCGCAACCTGATTATCTGGTTGCTAGCCCAAATGCCTTTAACCCACCAGGAGTAGGGGATTCCCAGAGTGAGCTGCCACGTCTTTTAGCCAAAGCAAAACACGAAGTCAAAATCATGGTGATGACGTACGCCCCCTTGTCTTATTCGACTCATCGACCACGACCTTATTATCCGATCATTGATACCGCCATTCGCGCCGCCGCTCAACGAGGCGTGAAAATTGAGTTAATGGTATCGAGTTGGAATACGGGCAAACCGGATATTGATTATTTAAAAAGCCTACAGGTTTTACCAAACATTCAAGTTAAGATTGTGACCTTTCCTCAAGCCAAAGAAGGCTTTATTCCATATGCCCGCGTTTTGCATAGTAAGACAATGGAAATTGATCATAAAATCGCTTGGGTTGGGACCAGTAACTGGGAAGGTGGTTACATGGATAATTCACGTAATTTAGAAATGGTGATGCAAAACGATGCGATGGCCAATCGTATTGCTGAGTTGCATCAGCAGTTATGGAATAGTCAATACGCTAAGCCATTAGAGGTGGATAAGGATTACCCAACCCCCCATCCTGGCTCAGAAAAATAAATATTGTTAGCCAAAAGGGCCGCTTAAGCGGCTCTTTTACTGTTGAATGTTCCGTTACTATTAAAACGATTCGTTACTTGTACGGTCAGGTTTTAGTTTATTGGCTCTGATGTCTTGGTGACTTGAACCTTTAAATCGAGCAATTCCACAGGAGGGCCGAATTGCGTGTAGATGGCAACATCTGCGGCATCTCGTCCAAAGGCAACCGCCACACGGCCACCAAGCAAGTTCGCTTGAGTGGGATCAAATGTGTACCAACGATCTCCCACATAGGCTTCAAACCAAGCATGTAGATCCATGGGTTCTAATCCTTCCAGATAGCCCACGACCATGCGTGCCGGAATGGCGAGCGCACGACAGCAAGCAATGCCTAAATGGGCCATATCTCGACACACACCACGGCCAGCTTCATTGACCTGAGAGGCGCTGATATTCTGCTCCCCTTGGCCTGGTGTGTATTCGATGGCACGGCGAATGTAATCCACAATAGCGCAGCATTGGTCGTATCCTGGTGCTAACCCTACTACGATGGATGACGCCATCTCGGTAAAGTGATCGGAATCACAGTAACGACTTGGGTGTAAAAACGGCAGTGTGTCGTTTGGTAGTTTTTGTATGTCTACAAAAGGTGCACCTGGCGCTGAATCGGAAGCATCGGCGGTTTCGATTTCCACGGACGTGCGAATGGTGAAGTGGCCTGCCGGCGCAACTAAGCGTTGGCATAGATTGCCAAATGAATCGGTAAATTCTACCGCTGGCACACTGGGTGACAAAACATACTCTTCACGGGCAATCCATTGTTGCATGCCACTACGAGGACGCAGCATAAGCAAAAAGGGGGTAGGGGTTTCAATATAAAACTCAAGAGTACTGGAGGCTTGTAACCACATAATCATGTCCCACCGATGATTGTCTGTTTTTCACACTAACATCTCTTTGCACTAAGCGCTGTTTAATTTTGTGTTTTCTTTGCGGTAGCCGTTAAATTCCTATTTCTGGTTAAGAATGCGGATTTTTTTGCTGTTCATTAAAGGATTGCCACTGCTGGCTTGTAGTCCAATCAGTGTCCGTTTAGACTTCAACTTTGTATCCCAATACGGCATTTTTTGTCATTGTTTTAGGAGAGTTTTCTTGGCAATTGGTCGCTTTAAGATATCTCTACAGGCGTTAACTAAGGCCGGGGGCGTTGGACAACTGTCTTACGGTATTCGTGTGTCTATCGCTTTGTGTGGGGCCATGGCGTTAAGCTGGGGGCTGGATTATATCTCTTTAGTGATTCCGCTGTTTCTTGGAATCATTGCCAGCGCGTTAGCGGAAACGGAAGACAATTGGCTGGGGCGAATCCGCGCATTATCCATTACCTTATTGTTATTTATTATTGTCTCGTTTGGCGTGCGATTATTGATGCCGCATCCGTGGGCATTTGGTATTAGTCTTTCTGTGGTCGCGTTTTGCTTGTCAATGGGAGGCGCCTTAGGTCGACGTTATGGTGTGATCTCTCAAGCGACATTGATCCTCTCTGTTTACACCATGATAGGTTTAAATCAAGCTACCCATGAAGTCCCTATTTGGCATGAGCCAGTGTTATTAACCTTGGGGGCCTTGTGGTACGGCGTGTTATCGGTTATTTGGGCAGCATTGTTTGTCCATGTGCCATTACGTCAAGCCTTGGCGACGCTTTATATTGAAGTGGGCCTGTATCTCAAAGTGAAATCTAGACTGTTTCCGATACTCAGTAGCGCTTCGATGGATGAATTACGACTGGATCTGGCTCGGCAGCATGGACAGGTTGTGATCGCCTTGAACCGAGTGCGAGAAATTTTAGTGAGTCGCATTGGTAATGAGCCAACCAGCCCTAGATTAGGCCGTTACATCCGTTTGTATTTTATTGCTCAGGCCATTCATGAACGAGCCAGTTCCTCTCACTACAATTATTCGGATTTAGCCGAAACCTTTTTCCACAGCGATATTTTGTTTCGCTTACAGCGTCTGTTGTCGGCTGCAGGGGCCAGCTGCCGACAAATTGGTGAAGCTATCCGCACCAGTCAGTCCATTGATCTTCATGATAGTGAAGAGGCCATTGCGGGCGTTCAACGCTCTATGGCCTATTTAGAGAGAGAAGCTTTACCAACACAATGGCGTCTCTTTCGCTCGTTGCGACAGCTGACCGATAACGTGACGGCATTGCAACAAGAGCTTGATAAAGCCCGACAGCTAGAGGACGTATCTTTAACGGACGCATCACAACAAATTCCTCAGCCACGCGTGACATTTCGGTCTATTTTAAGCCAAATTCTTGATCAGTTAACGCCAAAGTCTCAGGTATTTCGACATGCGGTAAGGATGTCGATTGCGTTGACCTGTGGGTACGCCATTATTCAAAACATGCATTTGGATGTAGGCTATTGGGTCATGCTGACGACTTTGTTTGTCTGTCAGCCAACGTTTGGCTCCACCCGCAAACGCTTATATGAGCGTATGGCTGGCACTGTGCTCGGTTTGGTGGCAGCGTGGTCTCTGATAACGCTCTTCCCAGTGGAGGTCATTCAGTTAATGATTGCCGTTGTGGCGGGCGTGGTGTTCTTCCTTTCGCGAAATAATCGTTACGTGCTGGCAACTGCCGCCATTACACTGATGGTAGTCTGTTGCTTTAATCAGGTTGCGGACGGTTATGCAGTCATTTGGCCGCGATTGTTCGATACCTTGATTGGTAGTGTGATTTCTTGGTTAGCGGTATTTTTTATTTTGCCCGATTGGTTCTATCGCCAATTACCGATGACCTTCGCAGAAGGGCTGCGGCGTAGTGCGGAATATCTACAGGAGCTGATGCGTTTCTATCGCGAAGAGAACATGAGTGAACAAGCTTATCGGCGTAGCCGCCGTCGCGCCTATAATGCAGACGCTTTGTTAACCTCCACGCTGGTGAGTATGCTACAAGAGCCTGGGCATTTCCGGCGTGATGCTGAGTTATGGCAACGTCTGGTGATCCGAAGTCACACCTTATTTAACTACATTGCGGCTTTTGGGGCCCATCGTGGTGCTTTGATTGAGCAGCCCAGTAATGAATTGCTGGTGTCGGCTGGCAACTATATTGTGGAAAGCTTGCATGAAGTGGCCCAGAGTCTTGAGCAAAAAAGTTTGGTATCCGATAGCTCAGCAGAATTTGAACGTCTGAAAAAATTATTGGACGACTGTCCCACAGAGGATGATGAGCGTCATTACTTTGTTCTGTCCCAATTACAGTCTTTACTAGGGGAGCTCAGACAAATTCGTCTGTTAACTCACGAACTGCAGGTTCAAGTACATGGTCGTAACATTAAGGGCGTGGAATCGGCAAACTAGGGCGAGTATTTATGCTTCTCCTAGCAGGCGGTAGGGAGCTATTAAACTCCAGAAGAAATACATTAGATTAAGTCATCTTGATGTTGTTTGACTAATTCAATCAGAAAATCCGCTACGGCACGAATGCGCTTGGATTGTGTTAAATCGCTTTGAATAACCAAGTAGATTTCTTGATTCACCTCGGGAGTCTCGGCGAGACAAACCAGTCCTGCTGGTCGTGCAACAAGGTGCGGTAAGACTGATAAGCCCACATTGGCCAGACACGCACTGACTTGAGTGGCCACGGAGGTTGTTGTCAGAACGGGGGCTTTTCCTGCCAAGCGTTGGGTTATCCATTGTGCGGCGGGTAACTGTTCATAGTGCTCTCCCCATTGAATAAATTTCTCATGATGGTCACTGGATTCTGCCTGATACTGGTGACTGGCATAGAGACCATAGCCGAGTGTTCCAATTCGTTGAAAGCTGACATTGCCATTGGTTGGACGTACCATACGCAGGGCAAGGTCGGCATCACGACGATGTAAGTTGACAGTATGAATGTCGGTAACTATGTCGATATGTAAGTGGGGGTGAGCCTGCTGAAAGAGGCCTAATGCGGGTAACACCAGTTGGGTCGCGAGGTTTTCAGCGGTGGCCACTTTGACTCTGCCTATCAATTGCGCTGTTTTTTCCGCTCTTTGAGTAAGTGTAAACGCAGCATTTTCCATTTCTTCTGCACTGCTGAGTAAATGCTTACCTTCATCCGTCAGTTGATAGCCGGTTTGAAAACGTAAGAAGAGCGGGGTGTCTAGGCTGTGCTCAAGGCGCTCTATTTTTCTTGATAGCGTTGCAATCCCGATATCGAGCGATTTAGCCGCCGCCGTTAAGGTACCAAAGCGTGCTAATGCCAAAAAGGCTTTGGTATCGTCCCACATTAATTCACGCATTACAGACTCCTTGTGTTTTTCAATTATGAAAAACTGCTTTTCTTTTATTGGTAAATATTTCGATCATGAAAAATGTCATAGTAGCAACCATTGTGTTTGGTGTCGCGGACCAATCATGAAACTGAGCACGAAACATGGGTATGAAATGGGAGCCGAAAATGAGTAAAGATCGTTATCAATTAGGATTGAAAAAATTGGCCGAAATAGATGGTGAACAGGGTCAAAAAGTGGTGGATGCACTACAGCCTATTGCTCCAGAATTCGCAACGTTAATGATCGAGTTTGGTTTTGGAGACATCTATAGCCGCCCTGGCTTGGATTTAAAGTCACGTGAAATGGCGACGGTGGCCGCTTTAACCGCACTGGGCAATGCCGCCCCGCAACTGAAAGTTCATCTCCATGCCGCCCTGAATGTGGGATGTTCGCCAAAAGAAATTGTTGAAGTCTTAATGCAAATGGCCCTCTATGCTGGGTTTCCTGCGGCGCTAAACGGGCTGTTTGCAGCCAAAGAAGTGTTTGCTGAGCGAGGGATTGCGTTGGCAGAAGCGCCGACTCCCTAAGAAAATAATGTCTATAACGCATCTGTAACCCTCGTTTATAAAGGGTTACATAAAAGGGTCGTCTATTTGATTAGATGGCCCTTTTTGCGTTTGAAAGCTTTTGCGGTGATGTTTACGGAGTTCGCTACATTTTTATCTGGATAAAAAATATTACCCTGCTATTATATTTTTATCTGGGTAAAAATATAAGTAACGCGAGTGAGAGCGGATAATGAGTGCACAATATTTAGCCATCTACGATAAAAAAATCCTTGCTAGAGGATCACTGGAAGAGGTTGTTCATCAGGTAAAGCAGTTGGGTGACAATATCGAGCCCATGGTCTTTGAGGAAGAGAGTTGCCGACGAGTGGATTTTAGCTGGTATGGTGATGCAACGACGGTGCTCAACAACCTATTGTCAGATAAAGAACAGACGGGAAAGCGTGGCCGTCCCAAGTTGGGGGTTAAAGCCAAAGAGGTGACCTTGTTACCCCGTCACTGGGAATGGCTATCGGCGCAAAAAGGCGGTGCATCAGCGGCGCTAAGAAGGTTAGTGGATGAGGCACAAAGAAAGGCTTCCATTGAAGATAGAGTGGCCATTAAGCAACAGCAGTTAGATAAATTTATGCTAGCCTGTTTAGCGGACGAACCGGGTTTCGAAGAAGCAAGTCGTGCCTTATACCGCAATAGTAAAATAAGCTTTGAAACAGCGATTGACTCATGGCCTGATGACATTAAAGCTTTTCTAATGGAGAAGTTTCTGCATCTCTCTGAGTTACATAATGGAAAGGATTTCTCATGACGGACTCTCATAAAACGAATTATTTTTTACATTCCCCTCTGCCTATCGTGTTTCTAAAAACGGCAGCCCCTATTATTTTGATCATGTTGGTGAATGGGTCTTTTTCGTTAGTGGATGCCTATTTTCTGGGGGTGTTTGTTGGGGCAGACGCATTAACAGCCGTCACCTCTATGTTTCCAGCGTTTATATTGATCGTTGCCTTATCAACGCTTGTATCGAATGGCTTTGCCAGTTTGATGGCGCGGCAATTAGGGGCAGGAGAGTATTCTCGTGTGGTGGAAGTTTTCTCCCAAGCCATTAGTTTGTCGTTAGTGGTGTCTGGGGTGTTGATCGGGCTTTTTTTGATAGGAGGGCACGCATTAACGGCAGCGGTCAGCCATAGTTCAAGCCAAATTGCCGACATGGGTTATCGCTACATTGCCATTTTAGTGTTCTGCTCACCGCTGGTGTTTATTTTAGCCATTAATAGCAATAGCTTACGGTGTGAAGGCCAAGTGTTGTTTATGTCGGTGGTATCTCTTGCTTCGGTATTGTTCAATGGTCTATTTAACTATTGGCTGATTGTTGGCATGCATTGGGGAGTTGCAGGATCGGCATGGGGAACGGTCTTGGCGCAGGCAGTGTCTTTAGTGATGGTTTTTTTGTACCGAAAATACCACCGCAATGAGATTAAGCTTCAGGTTATTCTGCTTTCTAGATCTCGCCAGCACTGGTTGACGTTTTTGGCGTTAGGGGCACCTTCTAGCTTAAATTATATCGGTCTGGCGCTCACATCGGGTGCTATTTTATACAATTTGCAAACGTGGGACGCAGCGAATTACGCAACGACCGTGGGGGCTTATGGCATTATCACCCGTTTAATGACATTTATTTTTCTGCCTTTACTGGGGCTGAGTATGGCATTTCAAGCCATCGTCGGGAATAACGTCGGGGCCAATCAATTAGCCCGAGTCAATACCAGTATCAAAATCGCTCTGGCTGCCGCCTTTGTCTATTGCTTGTTTTTTCAGGTCATTACGTTTGTTTTTAGACGTGATTTAGGGGCGTTATTTGTCAGTGATCAGGCGGTCATTAATGGCGTAGTGCGGATTTTACCTTTTTCGACGTTGGCACTGTTTTTAGTGGGGCCACAGATGATGATCAGCATGTTTTTTCAGGCCATTGGTGACGCAAGAAGAGCAGGGATTTTGGGGATTATGAAAACCTATGCGTTTTCTCTGCCGTTAATTTTTATTTTGCCATTGTTCTTTTCAGAATGGGGAATTTGGTATGCGGCTCCCATTACGGAAGGGTTGGCATTGCTGTTAACCATCTTGGTATTGAGTCAGCGTAGCCGTGCCCACAATGCTCCATATGGTTTGTTTTACCCAGAAAATACCACCGACAGACTGCTTGTGACCAAGCAGCCTGAAAATGGATGATTTTAGCCGGTTGTTGTCTTATTGATGCTCAATGCCATGGCCTCGGCGATTTTAATGCCATCAATGGCCGCCGACATGATGCCGCCAGCGTAGCCTGCGCCTTCACCAGCAGGGTACAGGCCTTTTATATTGATGCTTTCTAAGGTATCAGGGTCGCGTTTGATATTAATCGGCGCAGAGGTGCGTGTTTCTACCCCTGTGAGCAGGGCATCATCTAGGGCAAAACCACGAATCTTCTTGTTGAAAGCGGGAATTGCCTCACGAATTGCTTCGATACAAAAGTCAGGTAGGGCGTCAGCAAGGTTCGTGAGCTTGATACCTGGCTTAAAAGAAGGAGTGACTGAGCCGAGTTTTTTTGGCGTTTCATTTCTTAAAAATGCCCCGACGGTTTGCGCTGGTGCGTCGTAATTACTGCCGCCAAGTTCGTAAGCAAGGCTTTCTAATTTGCGCTGGAATTCAATGCCCGCAAGCGGTCCACCAGGGTAATCCGAAGGATCAATGCCGACGACAATGGCACTGTTGGCGTTACGTTCATTACGAGAATACTGACTCATGCCATTAGTGACCACGCGATTTTCTTCCGATGTGGCGGCAACGACGGTTCCACCAGGGCACATGCAGAAACTGTAAACGGAACGACCATTTTTACAGTGATGAACCAATTTGTAATCGGCCGCTCCAAGGATCTCATTACCTGCATTCGGACCAAAGCGGGCTTTATCGATGGTTGATTGCTCATGCTCAATACGAAAGCCCACAGAGAACGGCTTGGCCTCGATGTAAACGCCCTTATTGTGGAGCATTTCAAAGGTATCACGCGCACTGTGACCAATGGCGATGGCTATATGTTTGGAGTGCAGTTGTTCGCCATTTGCTAGAGTGACGCCTGTCATTCGACCGTTTTCAATGTGTAAATCCTCCACCCGGGAACTGAAGCGAATTTCACCGCCTAGCTCCAAAATCTGAGCGCGCATTTTTTCCACCATAGCGACCAATTTAAATGTGCCAATGTGTGGTTTACTGACGTAAAGAATTTCGTCTGGTGCCCCTGCGGCCACAAACTCGTTAAGGACTTTACGGCTGTATTGTTTCGGGTCTTTGACTTGGCTATAGAGTTTGCCGTCGGAGAAGGTTCCCGCGCCCCCTTCACCAAACTGGACGTTGGATTCAGTATTCAAAATCTTCTTACGCCAGAAACCAAAAGTGTCTTTCGTGCGTTCTCGTACTTCTTTGCCTCGTTCTAGAACGATTGGCTTGTAGCCCATTTGTGCTAACACTAGGGCGGCTAACAAGCCACAAGGACCAAAACCGATAATGATAGGGCGTTCGGTGAGAGTTGCGGGGGCTTGTGCGACGGGGTGATACTCTAAATCAGGTGTCTCTTTGACTTGCTGATGGTCAGCAAATTTGCTTAATAGTGCCTCGTTACAACTGGTTTCCACATCTAGGGTATAAATCAGCAAGATGCGTGTTTTTTTCCGAGCGTCGTAACCACGACGGAAAATATTAAAGCGGATGAGTTGTTCTGCACCGATATTGAGGGTCGATAAAATCGCGTTTTCCAGTGCCGCTTCGTTGTGGTCCAGCGGTAATTGGATATTCGAAAGTCGTATCATAAGAGGTATCAAGGTCTAAAGAGTGAACGAAAGTAAATAGCGCGGATGATACGATATTTCGGAAGAAAAAGCTGGTAAAACTTGTGTCATTTATCACTGATAGAATGAGACCAGTAGACTTGTCAGTCATATTTTAGCGGTTACACTCTTAACTCTTAGTTTGTGGTATATGGTGAGATGAAAAAAACGGATAAAAAAATTGAGAAGACCCTAAGAGAAGCGTTAACCGCCGTTTGTGATGAAGCATTGGGCACGATTAAGGGTTTTGTATGGCTAACGCACTTGGTTAACTTCGATGTGTTCCCCCAATCGTTAAAAATCGTTTGTGTATTTGAAACCGACGATGAACTAAAGCAAGCTTTAGACGCGCAACAAAATGTCTTCTTTTACGATCACATTCAAGCAAAGTTAAGCGCTGTGAATATTAAGATAAAAAACATTCACTCCCATGTATTTTTTGATAGTGAAGAAACGTGTCAGCGTTTGCACGATGGCAAATGGGAAGAGCGCTTTAAGCGGCTGTCTACGCTGCATTAAAGTAACTAGGTTTTGAGACAAAGGTCACTATGACGGATTCGACTGATAATAAACTCACCATCACGCCGTTAGCAGATTCGCTGGGAGCTCTCATTGAGGGCGTTAACTTGGCTGAGTTGAACGACACGGTTTTTGACCCGCTTTATCAGGCTTTTTTACGCTACAAAGTCATATTCTTTCGTGATCAAAAACTGTCGCCGGAAGCGCATTTAGCCCTCGGTAAACGCTTTGGTGAGTTAGAGCCTGCCCATCCTTTTTTCCCTCATTTAGCGGAGTTTGATCAAGTTGTCGTTATCGAAACCTCTCGCGGAAACCCACCAGGCGAGAGTTTTTGGCACACGGACATGACTTGGCAGAAAATCCCTCCTAAATGCTCTATCTTGCATGCTCAACACGTTCCGCCCAAAGGGGGCGATACCATTTGGTGCAATATGGAGGCGGTGTTTGCCTGCTTAGCAAAAGATGAACAAAACAGGCTTCGTTCCATGGCGGCCATTCATGGGTTACATGCCTTTGCAGGCAGCCGCTACGACGACATAGACGAGGCGGGTAACAGCCGAGTGGCGCAAAAATCTCAAGCTTACCCACCGATTGTTCGTCCGATGGTGACTTGTCATTCAGAAACCCAAGAAGAGGTTCTGTTTATTAATGAGCAGTTCACTCGCTCAATTGCTGATTTGAGCCATGCAGAAAGCCAAACCTTGTTAGAGCGGCTTTTTGCCATCGCGCGCCAGCCTGAGTTTCATGTCCGTTTCCAGTGGCAAGCGGGTTCAGTGGCTATTTGGGATAATAGAGTCACTCAGCATTTTGCCGTGACAGATTATGACGATCAACCAAGAAGGCTGCATCGTGTGACGGTGCAAGGGGATTGTGATTATCCCCCAACCGTTTATTAACGTCGCTTTTAAAACACTTTCCACTCGAACTAAAATGAGGTTGGGGGTATATTGTGACGCATATGTTCACATTGTGTGAGCATTTTTTATGAAACAGTCCATTTCACGATGGCTTTGTAGGATGAACCATGGGAGTTAAGCAATGCAGACTTTAAAACTTCGTTCTTTTGTTGTTTCCACCGCGTTAGTCATAGGTAGCTGTATGGTGCTGCCTAGTTGGGCAGATGAAACCAGTAGCGATACTAAAGCGCTAAATGCGCAAATAGCTGAATCCCCCATGCCAAATGAAGCAAGCTATGACACCAAAGATTTAAATGAACAGTTGGTGATGGCGAACTTGTGGGTACAAGCATCAGGCGAATATAAAGCATTGGCTTACCAAGCGTTTAACCTCGCAAAAATGCAGTTAGATAACTACCTTGCCCATCATAAAGGTAAGAAAAGAGTCGCCGTCATCGTGGATGCCGATGAAACCATTTTAGACAACAGTGCTTACGAGTCTTGGTTAATTGGTAAAAATCAAAGCTACTCAAGTAAAACTTGGGGGCAATGGATGAATGCTGCAGAAGCTAAAGCCATTCCTGGTTCAGTTGCCTTTTTACAATACGCGGCGAAAAAAGGGGTTGGTGTCTTTTACATTACCAACCGCAAAGAAAGCAGTCGTAATGCTACCATGAAAAATTTGCGTGAATTAGGCTTCCCACAAGTAACCAACTCGCATGTATTGCTTCGCTCTGACACCAGTAATAAAGAGCCGCGTCGTCTAGAAGTTGAAAAACACTACGATGTTGCTTTGTTGATGGGGGATAACCTAAATGACTTCTCCAAAGACTTTAAAACCAAAACGCTAGAGCAAACCTATGCGGCGGTAAAGAAGGATAAGAATTTATTTGGCACCAAATTTATTATGCTTCCTAACCCAACCTATGGTGATTGGGAAGGCAAGGTTTACAACAATGACTGGGGCGCTTCTGCAGCTGAGAAAGACAAAATGCGCAAAGCGCATTTGCATGCTTGGCACCCTAAAGGTGAATAAGGCTTTGTTTAACCTCTAAGGCGTTTTTAAATGCCACAGAGTTAAATAACGAAAAACGGCTTAATGGCTTCTTAATGTGAGGTAGTTAAGTCGTTTTTTTATGCAGATGGCTTATACCAGATAAATGGTAAAGCGAGTGTGCAAAAACAAATAATGAAAAAGAGGTAAAGTGTAAAGGTATCCCCATTAATAGGCTATTTACGATAATCTTAATAAATTAATTTATTGACGTGTTGAGGAGTAATGAGTGACCGTAAAAACGATGATGTTGACGGGTGGGCTTGTCTTAGCCATGTTGCTGGGAATCAGTCAGGCTAATGCGGCCCCCACACAGCCAAAAGATGGCTTTACGCGTCGTGAAGCGACATTCTTTACCACTATTCAGGTCAATAATAGCGAATCTTTACCCCTAGTCGATAGAATTACCCGTTTAAGCTCCATCTTGCTTGGCGCTCCATATGCTGATGGGGCGTTGGGCGAAGGCAGCGAGGGGTTATTCGATCAAGATCCGCTTTATCGCTTCGATGAATTTGACTGTACTACCTATGTGGAAACGGTTTTAGCGGGGGCGTTATCCAATAGTCCGAGTGACTTTTTAACCAACCTAGACCATATACGCTACAAAGATGGTGATGTAGCTTTTGTCAAAAGAAATCATTTTCCAAGTGCCGATTGGTTTCCCAATAATCGTAATATCCTGACTGACATCACCAAAAAAATAGCAGGAAAACAAACCAAAGAAGCCAGAGCCGTTATTGATAAAAAATCATGGTATCGACACATGACCATGGACAATTTGCAATTAACGTCTGCCAATGAGGCTCAAAAGCGATTATTCCTGCATGCCCTTCACCACGCAGGGGATGGGTTTAAACCACAAATTGCCAAAATAGACTACGTCCCCCTTACCGCTTTATTCGTCCCGGTTAAAAACAACTCAGGTCAGGTAGTCGGCAGTAAAGTTAACCTTGCCATACTGAAAAAAATTCCCACAGGAAGCATCATCAGCATGATTCGTCCTAACTGGAATTTGAAAAAAGTGATTGGCACCAACATGAATGTCTCCCATCAAGCCATTTTGGTGCGTAAAGAAGGAAAACTCTATCTACGTCATGCCAGTGAAATTAAAGGCAAAGTAGTGGATCAAAACTTTGTACAGTATTTATTCCACTATCGACATAGCGCCACATTAAAGGGGTTTAACGTAGCGGTACTAAAATCGGATTTTTGAGTTGAGCTGAAAAGTTAGTAATAGCATCATCAGCCTAGATAACAAAAAGTGATAAATATTATTTATGAAAGCCATTTTCCTAGGTCTAGGGAAGTGGCTTTTTTCCATTTTTAGCTTTGTTTATATTTTTATAAAACGTTTATCATTCAGGTGTTTATACGGAGATTGGAAGGCTTTGAAATTGTCTGAACGCGTTTGCGGACTATTAATTTTTTAGGTTTCTTAATATGAATTTATATATCACAATTTTAGGAACCATCTTATTTTTGATTTTTTTTGCATTATCATTGCCCATTATTGTACTTCAAGCTGTAGCAATTGGTAACGAAAGGCAGTCTGAAAAATCAAAAGGGTTTGAATTATCCAAAGTTGGCCTAAAAATAGTATTATTTTTTTATAATGCTACTATATTATCCCCGTTATGGTGTTTGCCTATTGTTTGGTGCCTACAGTTAAATGGTTTTTCACAGCTATAATACTTCTGGTTTGGGGCTCCTTTGGTCGTTCATTTGGTTAGTTTATTTCTCCCAATGAGCTGGTTTATGAGAAAAATCTGACAAGGGCTTTAAAAGGAACTAAAGCAGTTGATTTAGTTTAGCTTCGCTCCATTTTTTAGCCAATAATTTTAGTCTGTTTAAGCTAGGGTTAGCTGCAATGTAGTGCTTCATATCAAAATGGTGTGGATTAATATTTGAATTTAGGGGCTACTTGTCTTGATAAAAAAGCTTGTAGCTAACAGCTTCAAACATCTAAAGTTTTAAAGGTATTTAAATGATTGTATATGGTTCAGCCCCTTCACCGTTTGTACGTAAAGTTAGTGTTGTAATTGAACAACTCGGCCTGACAGAACTCATTGATTTCAAGAGCCCGAAGGCCCATCCCACTCAAATAAATCAGGACTACTATGATCTAGTCCCCCTTGGGAAAATACCTGCCTTAAAGCTCGATTCTGGACTGTTTATTCACGACTCACTAGTGATTTGTGATTACTTGAACGAATATGGCAAAGGAAGTTTAATTGCAAAAGGTCTATTACCGCGTACCGCTATGCTTACTAGACACAGTGTTGCTAGCGGTGCTACAGAAGCTGCAGTTTCGTTGAGATACGAATTAGCAGTTCGACCTCAAGCACTTCAATGGTCACAGTGGGTTGATGGGCTCTCGCATAAAATATTTACAGCAATAAAATGGTTCGAAAATAATATTCCTGAAAGTATCGATTTAATGCAACTTGATAGCATAGCCCTCGCTTGTTTTCTGGGCTATCTTGACTTTAGATTTGAAGAGCTAGGCTGGCGTCAAACTGCTCCACAACTTGCGATTTGGTTTGACGAGGTTGATAAATTAAGCGTCATGATCAATACATCCCCAAATGTTTAAATTGTTTTGTAGTGCAATCCAACTAGGAGTTTGAATTCAGATCGTATCTGAAAATTGCTTGTTTTTCACTGGTAGAAAGTGAAAAAGCGTTTTAGTATCAATGAATAAGAATTTACAGCTCGCTCTTTTTTAGGAAATAACGGGGTGTACTTTCCTAAAAAAGATGAAGTAACGTGCATGCTTGTTTTCCCCGTTTTAGCTTTCATTAATATTCTTATAAAACGCTTATTATTCAGATGTTTATAAGGAGATTGAAAGGCTTTTATATTGTCTAAACGTGCATGCGAACTATTAAAATATTAGGATGCAGGACACCAATACGTCATGACCCAATTGTTCAATATCCGCTCCATCACTCGCCAAGACTACGCTGACTGGCGGCCACTCTGGGATGGCTACAATGCGTTCTATGGCCGCAGTGGTTCGACGGCTCTTCCAGAACAGATCACAGAGGCAACATGGGAGCGCTTTTTCAACGCAAGCGAACCTGTTTATGCTTTTGTGGCGGAAGACGAAGGGCGCGTTGTGGGCATCGCTCACTACCTGTTCCATCGCAGTACTACACGCCTTAACGACGTGTGTTATTTACAAGATCTTTTTACGTTGGAGCAGTATCGCGGACGCGGCGTCGGCCGACTTCTCATCCAATCGGTTTATGCCGCAGCGAGTGCCGCGCAAAGTAGTCGCGTCTATTGGTCAACACAGACAACAAATGTGGCTGGGCGAGCGCTGTATGAAAAGATCGCAAAGGACGCAGGCTTCATGGTCTTTTCGCATGAACTTTGAGCACTGAGAACAGCGGTCTAATCCTTCCATTGAGCCGCTAATGTCAAACGTAACGTATAGGAATTTATGCAAGTCATTTGTTAGAAGTTATTTCGAGCGTTATGTGCCACAGTAAATTGGAGTATTAAGTGTCAGTTATAGATATTAAAGAAGCAGTGATTGAAGATTCCGCTTTGATTTTAAGATTTGTTAAAGAGCTTGCTCGTTATGAAAAAGCAGAGCATGAAGTGGTTGCTACTGAGTTCGATATAAAAAACTCATTGTTTGGTCAGGGCTCAACGACTAATGCAATAATTTGCAGTGTAAATAACGAACCTGTTGGTTTTGCTGTTTATTTTTTCAATTACTCAACGTGGCTTGGTAAGAATGGCCTTTACCTTGAGGATTTATACGTTTCTCCTGAGCACAGAAGTATCGGGGCTGGTAAGGCTCTCTTAAAACATTTAGCAAACATCGCGCTTTCTAAGCAATGCGGGCGCTTCGAGTGGAGTGTGCTTGATTGGAATGAACCCGCTATAAATTTCTATCAATCAATTGGTGCAAAATCTCAGGATGAATGGGTTGGTTATCGTTTAACTGGACACGCTCTTGAACGTTTTGCAAATAGCTAAGGTATACCTAAATTCAGATAATACGTTTTCGCTTAGCAGAGCGTGAATGTGAGGGAGTAATTGAATGGTTCGGGATATTCAGTTAGAAGAGTTTAGCAACCGTATCGCTCTTGATATGGGGCTTAAAATTATTGAACAAGCAAGCTTAAATGGTCATTCAATCGCTGTTTCCATTGATCGACTAAATCACAACGTTTTTAAATACATTGCTGATAGCTTATCTGCAGATAAACATGATTGGTTAAGAAGAAAGGCTAATGTTGCCATGAGATTTGAAGAAAGCTCTTTGTCCGTAAAAGATGATCTAGCAAATGGAAATATGAGCCTATCTGATACTTTTGGACTAGACGTAAAAGACTATGTTGCGAAAGGTGGGGCGATACCTATAAAGGTCAAAAATGCTGGTATTGTTGCAATAATAACTGTCTCTGGATTATCGGATGTTGAAGATCATGATTTAATTGTGTCGGCTTTAGACTATTATCTCAAGCCAGCTCTTTAGATATTAATAAGTGCAAGGCGTGGGATATGAAAAATTCTACGTCTATGTTTTAAGCGTTAGATATAAAGTCTAAACATGATTGTTCGTAAGTATATTGAAGGTGTTAGTTTTTAAATAATCGAGTTTTAATACATTAAAAGGTTCTTTATGAATAAGGATATTTCAAAGACTTCGAAATCTGATTCTGTGGAGATAAACGATGAGTCTAATAAGCTTGCAACTAGATGGCAGAGGCTTTGTGCTGCCGTTTTAGATGCTATTTTATCTACAGTTGTTGCTACTCCTGTAATATATTTTAGTGGTGGACTTGATAGGATTTATGAAGGAAGGGAACTATCATTGTCATATAGCATAGCCCTTGGATTAGTAGGTATAGTTGTATTTTTTCTGATTAATGGCCGTGGCCTTGTTAATAACGGGCAAACAGTTGGGAAAAAAATATTAGGTATCAGGTTAGTTAATTTAGATGGAAATTTAGTAACGATAAAACAATTATTTAATAGATATTTAGTGTTTTTTTTACTTCCAATGATACCTGTTGCAGGAGACTGGCTTAACTTAATGAATGTTGTATTTATCTTTGGTAAGCAAAAAAAATGTCTGCATGATTATTTTGCAGGAACAAAAGTTATTAAAATCTAAGTCAGAAGGCCGTGCTTGGACGGAACATCTAAATTCAGATAATAAGTGCGACACTTCAAATGCTAGTCAGTTTTACGAAGTATGCGGTTATTCTTGAAATCTAAGTATACGAGAAAACATTCACATAATAAAAAGCTCAATCGGGACAGTCACCGCTTGCTGCTCATGCGCTGGCTTCGTCATTTTAATACAACGAGCTGCGAGTTGGCTGAACATTATTAGAGCATTGTAGATATAAGGGTAATCAGTGGAATTAGAGTTAATTAGTAAAGATCATTGTCTTGAGTTACTTCCAATTTTTGTTGAACTTGAACGGTACTATTTTGGTGATGAAGCTGCTTCAGAAAATGAGTTAGCTAGTTACTTAACCCAGCAAGTTTTTTCAGAGCATTCTGGTGTAAAAATAGTGGCAGCATATGATAACGATAAAATCATAGGTTTTGCATCATACACTGTTATGTATCCAGCCCCTAAACTATCGGGCCAAATGTATATGAAAGACTTGTTTGTGTCGTCTTCTTATCGTGGTCGAGGGGTGGGACTTGAGTTAATGAGGCACCTAGCTTCTATTGCACTCTCAAACCATTGTCAGCGTTTAGATTGGACAGCAGAAAGTACAAACCCATCGGCAGGTAAGTTCTATCAATCTATAGGGGCAAGTTTAATCAAAGAAAAAGAGTATTACCGTTTTGAAGGTGATGCACTAAGTCTATTTGCAACATCCCTATAACATAGTGTTTAAGGGCCATTCCAGACGCGTGCCGTTTTCGCTTTACTCAAATGGTGGCATACACCTGTCACGCCTTAATGTGCCATTATACTTTTTTGAGGAAATATGAGACTACACATCACTGGGAATGCAGGTTCTGGTAAAACGACGTTGGCTAAGCAGTTAGGTCAAGCACTCAATATACCCGTCGATAGCTTGGATAGTGTCGTTTGGAAAGAAGGATGGGTTGCAGCTTCAAAAGAGGAGCGAGCTTTAGGGGAGCAAAAGTTAGTCAATCAACGCCACTGGATTATTGAAGGTGTGTCAAAAACGGTTCGGGAGAATGCAGATTATGTCATCTTTCTTGATGTGCCAAGGCATGTTTGTTTGCTCCGTTGTTTTAAACGTAACTTGCCTTACTTGTTTAGATCTCGCCCAGAGCTTCCCTCTAATTGTCCTGAGATCAGAGTCATCCTTAGGCTGATTAAACTAATTTGGATGTTTCCCACCCTAGCAAGACCAATAATTTTGCAATCGCTGGATCAGCAAAAAGGTGTTGTACTTAGCCAAGTAACAAGTCTGGACGATCTTGTTGCTCAAATTCAACTGAGGGTGGTCGAATGAAATCGCATTACAAGGCCAGCCAGCAGCGGTTACTGGACCTCGTTTCACTCAGCCTGAGCTGTTATACAAAAGGAGGAAATCGTGAATCAGCAAGATTTATGTCTTGAACATTTACCGCTTCAAAATGAGTTAGTAAAGTCCATATGCAAGTCATTTTCCAACGAAAATAACGTGAGGGCAGCTGTTTTAGTAGGTTCACTCGCCGCCGGTAAAGGGGATCGGGTTTCTGATGCTGATATTATAATTTTTACACAAAATGGCTTTCATAAATCTCTTAACGCATGCTTCTTTGACTTTGAAGTTGATAAGGAAATCTTCTATTGCCTGGACGGCTTTCATAATAAAAACGCGTATTTTAGAAAATACATTTTTCATGATTTAACTAGTACTGAAATTCATTGCGTTGATTTAAGTGAACCTTTCAATATTTCAAAACCTTTTAAAGTATTATTTGATAAATCTGACATTGTGGGTTGTCGCTTAACTGATCAACCGGCTCCAAAGCATGAAGGTTTTTCTGCTTATACAAATGGTGAAAAAGGTTTAATATGGGAGCTTTTTGACTGTATAAAATGGCTAAGTCGCGACAATAACGAGTTAGCGAAAAACTATCTTAAAAAGCTGTCAGACAAACTTTAACCAGTTTGTATAATAAACAGCTCAATCGGGACATTCATAGCTTGCAACTTATGGGCTGGCTGTCCATTAGTAAGGACGTTATGTGAGAAGGAGATTAGATTGAATATCGAATACAAAGTTAATAAAAAAATTTCGGCTGATGAGTTTATAGACTTACTTAAGCGCTCAACACTAGGTGAGCGTAGACCAATTGAAAATATCCAATGTATTAACGGTATGTTGGACAACAGCAATCTTATTATCACCGCTTGGGACGGTAATAAGCTTGTTGGTGTTTCTCGTTCTGTTACAGATTTTCATTATTGCTGCTATCTGTCAGACCTAGCGGTTGATGAAGAATATCAAAGATTGGGTATAGGGAAGCAGTTACAAGTTCAAACTCAAGGTCAAATAGAGTCTACTTGTAAACTGTTTCTAATCGCAGCCCCCGCAGCGAATGACTATTATGGGCAACTTGGTTACACCAAAAATGAGCGTTGTTGGGTACTAGAACGCGGTCGTGAAATTATTACATAACAATTGAGAGAGCAAAATAAATATGGGAATAGAGCTTAGTTCTAATGACGAAATTCAGTCAGCTAGCCTTCTTCAAATAGTAGACCCCGTTGACGTTAATCGTCGCATGGCTATGGGTGACACTTTTGTTGTGAATGTTGTAACAGCGTGGTGTCCAGATTGCACAGAAAGGCAAAAACCACATATTGGTAGCTTTGCTCAGAAAATGAAATCTCATGGAATAGATGTGCTTCAAGTTAATGTCCAATTGCAAAAAGGAGATTTTATTAGTGCCGAACATGAACAAATCACCACTCAATTTGGCGGACACGGCTATCCAAGAACGGTGTTAATTAACCATGGAAATGTGGCTGATCAAAATAACGTTGAGATTATCACTGAAGAGGCATTATCAGAGTTAGCCAGAAAATTTATTCAAATAATAGCTGACTCGTAATTTTCAAATAACAAGTTGTTGTACGCGGGCTCGGCATTCAAAACACATACAAGTCGCTCAAAAGGACGCAACGTGCTTGGCTGGCTTGGCTTGGCTTGGCTTGGCTTGGCTTGGCTTGGCTTGGTTTGTAACAATTCAAGATTCAATACTTAGCATTTGGGTTGAATTTAGTGTTCATAAAAAATTCTGAAATTCTATTAATACGTTTTGAACTGCTTAATTAAATGTTAACGGTGAGGTTATTATGTATTTAGGAAGTTGTCTCTGCGGAGAAGTGAAATATCAATTGCTTAGTGAGCCTATAAAAGTTTCTCACTGTCATTGTAATATGTGTCAAAAGCAACATGGCGCTGCATTTGCAACGTATGCTAGTTTGCCTAAAAATGATCTTGTTTACTTATCTGGGCTCTCGTCGTTAGCTGAATATAATTCTTCAGAGAATATTAAGCGAAAATTTTGTAAGACTTGTGGATCAAATATTGAGTGGGGCGGAAGTAAGCATTACCCAGACTGGGTATCAATCGCTATTGCCACACTTGATACTCCCTATACACCTAAGACGATAAGTGAGATACAAACAGACACGAAGGTTTATTGGTTGAAGGACAGCTAACAAGGTGTTTCAACGCATGTTTATCGTTGTATCAAGCTCGTTTATTTCTCTCACTTTGTAGCTAACTATTCCACGCCGTTTAATGCGGTGTTATATAACAGGAACCGAGACGAAAACATGGATAACAATAAACCGTTTCTTAATATCTCTAGCGATGCTGACTTTCAATTAAATGATGATGGCGCATTTAAAGAAGAGTGCTTTCCAATCAGTCATAAAATCGGGGCTCAAAAGCTTGGTTACAACGTTATCGTTTTACAGCCAGGTTTTAAGGCTTGCCCGTTTCATAATCATCGCGTAAACGAAGAAATGTTTCTTGTGTTGAGCGGTGAAGGTACATTGAGATTTGGTGAATCTTCGTATCAAATTAAACAAGACGATATCATAGCTTGTCCTCCCGGTGGCGCCGAGGTAGCTCATCAAATTATAAACTCAGGCATCAAGCCGTTAAAAGTGCTATGCGTTAGTACCAGCGAGCCCGTTGATGTCTGCGAATATCCAGATTCCAATAAGGTTTTAACCATGGTGGGCAAGCAAGGAAATCGAAGCTTTAGTCATATGTCTAGGCTTAGCGATGAGGTTGACTATTTTGACGGTGAACATTAAAACCGTATAACAAGACAAAGGCCTACCACCGCGTTGTTTTTCCATTACGTTACCATCATGACGACGTTTTTCATGCAAGTAATGTTGCTAAACCAAGGAGATAACAATTCGACATTATCAAGAAGAAGGTGCCGAAGCGCTTTGGAATATTCATTTTCATACCGTTCGTAATATCAATATCCGTGATTATTCAAAAGTACAGGTTGAAGCCTGGGCGCCAGACGCCTTTGATACGTCAAGTTGGGGAAAGCGCATACTAGGGCTTAACCCTTTCGTCGCTGTAATTAATGATGTGATTGTGGGATATACAGATTTACAACCTAATGGTTTAATTGATCATTTCTTTTGCCATCATCAGTATCAGGGGCAAGGTGTCGGTAAGGCACTGATGAATCATGTATTCCGTGTTGGCGAGCAACGAAAAGTGAAACGCTTTTATTCTGAGGTTAGCATCACAGCGCGTCCATTTTATGAACACTTTGGTTTTAAGGTTGTTCAAGAGCAAGAGATGGAAGTGCAAGGACAAAAACTTAAAAACTATGTGATGGAAAAGCTTAGCTAACAAAGTGACCAAGGTGTTAATAGCTATGAATAAAACTTACCTGATTGAAAGGGTATAAGGGGAAACTAGGGTGAAAAAAGTAGGACTAGTTGGAGGGTTAGGTTGGGTATCAACGCTCGAATATTACAAACTCATAAATGTTATCACACGCCAAAAGCTTGGAGCCTATAGTAGTGCCCATGTCCTTCTTGAAAGCCTAGATGAGGGGTTGTTTCTTGAAAACCAAGGTAAAGATCCAACTGAAAAACTGTGTGAGCAAATGATAGTTGATGCTGTTGGTGTACTTGTCTCGGGTGGTGCTGAACTAGTCGCTTTGTGTGCAAATGGATTACATCGTTTTATACCTGCTATAAAGGCTACCTATGATATTGAAATCGTCGATATCAGAGATGCTACAGCGAAAGTGATCCAAAATATGGGCTTAGACTGCGTTGGTCTCATTGGTGTACAAAAAACAATGGAGACTGACTTCTATAAAAGAATACTTCAGGTGGCTGGTATTGAGTCCGTTGTACCTGAGCTAGCTTCAAGAGAATACATTCATCAAAAAATACTATCAGAGCTGGTATTAAATGAGTTCAGTGTTGAAACAAAGCATGGCTTCTTGTCGGTCATTGAAGGTTTGATTGATAAAGGTGTGCAAGGCGTGATCTTGGGCTGTACTGAAATTCCATCTTTGCTGACTGATTCGGAACACAAAGGGGTTCCGTTATTTTCAACAACAGAGATTCATTGTCGTGAAATAGTGGAAAGGGCACTCAATTAGCATTGCTCTAACAAGGTATTTAAGAGTGATTGATAACACTTGGCATTTTCAGTTCAAGGCTGGACTTCGTATATAAGTCGGTTTCTTTGATATCTGAAGCACGGATAGAACAAATTGCTTTAAGCGTGGTTCAGCATGTCGTTTTTAGTATGCGCTGGTCTCTGTGTGAATTGCATGCTTGAGTGCTTCAGACTTTAGTAAGGCGTTAATGGTTATGAATAAAACTTACCTGATTGAAACGTTAAAACAGGTTCCTGACATTATGGAACTGCTGGGAATTTTAAGAGATCTTAACCTTCCTAATCATTACTTAGCTGGAGGGTCGGTAACTCAGTGTTTGTGGAACCGAAAACTGGGTCATCCACCACTCTACAAAGTTAAAGATTTTGATGTTGTTTATTTTGATGCTGCGCAAAGCGTTTCCGAGTCGGACATTGAAAAAGACATTGAAAAGAGGAAGTCATTCTCCGTACCTGTAGATGTCAAGAATCAAGCCAATGTTCATAAATGGTATGGAAGCAAATTCGGCAATGACATTGAACCGCTAAGAGAAGCCGAAGATGGCATCCGCATGTGGATTCCTTGTTTTGCGGTGGGTATTCGTCTTATCGGGAACGACATTGATGTGTTCGCGCCGTTTGGACTAGAAGACCAAGCTGATATGAGAATTAGACCCAATAAATTAGCGATGAGTAAGGCAAATTACGATGCCATGAATCTTAGTTTTAAAGAAAGGTGGCCCGACCTTGTCATTGAGGCTTGGTAGTCATTTAGAACGAATTCTCAACGTTGGGTATTTTTAGTTTGAATCGACTTTAGTGTTTACGGCACAATGAGTTAGCTGGGGTGGTATGTTGCTCATCCCTTAACGCGGATTTATACGCAGGGGTTATATGAACGCATTTCTGAATACCATTATAATTTACGCAAAAGACATGAGCCGAACGGCAGCTTTTTATAAGGAGCATTTTGGTTTCAAAACATCTGGTGAAATCATAGAAGGCTTGATAGAGCTGACGTCAGAGCCCAATGGCACGACCATGCTTATTCATCAAGCAGGCAAGAGCGTAAAGCTGGGCCAAGCGACTGTAAAACTCGTTTTTAGCGTTAGAAACGTCGAAGAGTTTAAGGCTAAAAGTGCCGAACGTGGGTTGGTTTTTGGTAGTACACATCAAGCGAATGGTTATGAATTTGCTAATGCAAAAGATCCTGATAAAAATCCGATTTCTATATCCAGTAGGGAGTATCGGTCAACCCCATAACAAGTTGCCATCGTTCACTCTTATGGTGCTGAATTTATCTTTTGCCGTTTTGCTTTGCACTGTACCAAAGGAGCTCTTGATGGAATGGCCTAAACTTGTGCCAGAATTAACCGTTTTAGATTTTGACGCATCGTTCTATTTCTATACCGAGGTCTTGGGCTTTGAAGTGGAAAACCGACGATCGAATCCTAACTTTGCTTATCTTAAACTCGATGACGCTCATTTGATGATCGAGGAATATCACTCGGACGGTTGGAATATAGGTAAGTTAAATTATCCACTTGGAGCAGGTCTTAATTTTCAGATCGAGTGTGCAAATGCTGACATTTTGGTTGAGAAACTTAGCAAGGCGAATTTTAAACTGCATCGCGATATAAAAGAATCTTGGTATAAAACGGGTAATGCATTTAGTGGATTCAAGGAGTTTCTTGTGCAAGATCCTAGCGGATATTTGCTCAGGTTTTCTCAGTATTTGGGCGAGCGACAGGTCAATGCATAACAAACCAATCAACTACGCTCTGTTTGATTGCCGATTATTTGGGGTGTGATGTGCTTGGAGGAAAATCGAGACGTGGATGTAATTATTCTGAATGGTGCGAGTAGTTCTGGAAAGAGTTCCATCGCGAGAGAGCTGCAAGGTATGCTGCTTGAAAACTATCTTCATATTGGAATCGATACTTTTATCGCTATGATGCCTCAGAAGGCGAATCAACTTACTATTGCAGATAAAGTTTCAGATGGCTTCTATTTTAGAACAGAGAGCGTTAATGGATCTAACGTGCAAAGAATCCAGAGTGGGGGATATGGTAGAAGAATAAACAATGCCTACCATTCTACTGTAAAGAACCTAGCTGATTCGGGTTTTAAGGTGATAGTTGACGACATTATGAATGGTAAGTTAGAGCAAAATGTATGGAACGACGTGTTGGGAGAGACAAACACTCTCTATGTTGGTGTCGAATGCCGCCTTGATGTACTCGTTGAGCGTGAGAAGCACCGTAACGATCGAATTCAAGGCTCAGCTCAAGAACAAGCAGAAAGAGTTCATGAAGGTGTAAAGTATGATCTTAACGTTTCAACAACAGCGAATTCTGCGCATGAATGTGCTCGAACGATAGCAATGCACATCGCAAATAACCCAAGCTGATTCACCATGCTTAGTATTCAGGGGTTGCAGTGGTTTGGTTTATGTGTTGCTCATTATTGAATTGGGCATTGGGAGTTGAATACACATGTTGATACTTAAGCGCATCCAATCGGATGACATTGATGCAGCCACGGAACTCGCCAAGGCGGCGTTCATCGACGACGAGCGCTTCAAGCCACTTTCGGTGAAGTCAGGTGGGCCGCCAGGTCATGATAATACCGCAGTTCACAAAAAGTGGATGGAAGAGAAGCTTTATTACATTTGCTGCCTAGAAGAGCAGCTTTGTGGCTCAATTATAATCGACTTAGATGGCACTCATGCGATTATTCATGGCATGCAGGTGTCTCCGAGTTTTATGCACAAGGGAATTGGAAGTTGGATGCTTCGAGAGATAAGAAGCCTATATCCAGAAGTAGAGATCTGGGATTTAGAAACGCCAGACTATGCGAAACGTAACCATAGGTTCTACGAGAAGAATGGGTTCCTAAGAGTATCGATAACGGCACCAGAGTATGACTTGGGTTTTGGCTTCTGGCATTACCAACTTCTTACTCAATAAGGCGATGAGCTGGATGCCGCTTCGCTGAGTCAATTATTTCGAGAGTTATGCCTTCAGAGGAAATATGAGATTTTACAGTGCCGAACAATATCAAGCGTCTTGTGGCGAACTGTTTATTCGAAACAATGCTGCCTTTGTTCGACTGGCTAACGTTTGCCGTTTAGCGTGGTGTTAATGGTATGGAGTTATATGAACGAATATTTCCAGTTGGATATGCTTACCTTAAACAAGATATCCGAAGACGCCGGTAAGCCGCTAGATAAGTCGGCTTACTTAGAATCCCTTACCAAAGCAGCAACAGATGGTCTGTTATTTGAAACTCGAAAAGGGCAACAGCTTCAGGGTTACTTCATGTTAAGGAATCTTGAGCCTTCAACCTGGTTTGTGTCTATGTTTGTTGTGCATCCGGAACACAGAAATAAGGTTGTCTTTACGTCACTATTTTCGCAGCTAGCAAGCTTTGTTAAGTCGAACAAGGTGGATGTGCTGGTGAGCAACGTACTTAGAAACAATGAATTATCCGTTAATTTTCATCGCCGTCTGGGCTTTGTTGTGACCAGAGAAAATGGCCTTGGTTATGAGTTTCAACTTACAATGTCTGAAAAGGTTCGAACCAAATGGCGCTATTTGAAAAAGTACTGCTAATTAAAGCATTCAATAGTTGCATCCAGCGCTTGGGATTTTTGGTTTGAATCTGTCTTAGGGTATATAGAACAGCGGTTTAGGTTTAGCCTTATTCACAATCTAACCCAGTATTAGTTTGCTAAAAATAATAAGGGATCATTGGAAAAAATGTCAGTTAGTATTCGACCTGCGAAGCCGAGTGAGTTAGAGAATATTCACTCACTCATTACTTCTAATGATAAGTGGACAAAGTTTAATGGTCCTTATTTCCCCTATACACATCCATCCCTAGAGCAGTTTGAAAAAACCTCCTTTCAACGGTTGTTGAGCGGCTTAGATCTACAGTTAATCACCGTGAATGATCTTCCTGTTGGAACGGTGAACTGCTACTGGGAATGTGAGGAAACGCGTTGGCTTGAAGCGGGTATTGTCATTTATGACTCTACTTATTGGGGAAAGGGCATTGCCGCGATAGCTATTTCGTTATGGATTTCTTATCTATTTCAAACGAAAGACATTGAGCGAGTGGGGATGACGACATGGTCTGGTAATCCTCGCATGATGTCGTTGGCTCAGAAACTCGGTTTTCAGCAAGAAGGTCGACTGCGTAAGGTTCGCTACTATAAAGGCAAGTATTATGATTCGGTCAAATATGGTGTATTGCGTTCTGAGTGGCAAGCACGCCGTAAATAAAGTGTTTAAGAGTAACACCTTAGACAAAAATATTTTGTATAGGAGTTATACTTTGATTGAAACGTCTCGACTGCTGCTTAGAAAACCAGATACAGAGGACTTTGATATTATCAGTGAGATCCTTTCTAGCCCAGAACAAACAAAATTTCTTCCCAATGAAGCACCTTACCCCATTGAAAAACAACAAGAATACCTCGCTAATCGAATCAAGCATTGGGCTCTCAATGGTTTTGGAACCTTTATTGTGTGTTTAAAAGAAGATCCAAACGTTAAGTTGGGTTTTGTAGGGGCTGAATTCGCTCCCAATCCAGAGTTTGTTGATATTCGCTATGGTATTTCCAAGCGCTTTGAAGGAAAGGGTTATATCACTGAAGCGGCAAAGGAATTGCTTAGTTGGGTATTCAACAATACAGAGCACACGAAAGTTTACGGTGTATCAATGCCTGAAAACTTGGCATCAATCGCTATCATCAAAAAGCTTGGTATGACAGTAGAAGACAACGTGGATTTGTATAATCACCCAGGCTTAAAAAACTACAGTATTGAAGCGAGCAAGATATAACCGATTGTCGTGTGGAATGCTTAGATTCGTCTGTGGACAGAGACACTGCTTTTCAGGACGTCTCTAAAGTGTTGTTATCATTAGGTGTACAGGATAAGTATGAAGGTTATCAAAGCGAATCTTAGCCATCTAGCAGCTTTTGAAGTTTACGCGGCAAAGTGTTGTGATGATGGGCTTGCGTTATACGCAGATGCACAAGCTGATGTGGATGCGTTATCAATTGGCTCGTTGATGAATATTAGTAAATGAAAAATAGTATAGTTTTTTGCCTGATTCCACGTTAACGAATGCACTCGTAGCTAAGTTTTGTATTATTCAATCATTCAAATTTTAAGGTTAGGAGTTATGAAGCGAATTAACATTGTGGGTACCAGTGGGAGTGGCAAATCCACCGTAGGTCGTACGTTAGCAACGAAATTAGGTTACCCATATCTTGAAATGGACGCTATGTTCTGGAAGCCAGACTGGCAGGAATCTACCGATGAAGAATTCTTTGCCAAGCTTGAACATCAACTTCTTCAAGAAACATGGGTGTTAGACGGTAACTACCATAGAACCGCTCCGATCAAATGGGCAAATGTTGATACTGTCCTATGGGTTGACTATTCGTTTACTCGAACGCTTTATCAAGCCGTAAAGCGGGCGCTTCTTCGCTCGGTGTCCAAACAAGAATTGTGGGACAAAACCGGAAATGTCGAAACGTTTAGTAAGGTGTTCTTCAGTAAGGATTCTATTATTTTGTGGACACTGAAAACGTACAAAAAGAATCGTATTCGCTACGCAGAAATGATCAATGATCCTAAGTATGGTCATATCAAATTCGTTCGTATTAGAAGCCCCAAAAAGGCTAAGCAGTTTGTAGATGGGCTGCGCATACCACAAGGCACTTCATAAATTCTTGGAGAAATAACTAACGGCCCTATTTAACAAGCTGTTTGCACTTTGATGTTGTTGTTATGGGGCGAGCGAAGGAAGAGAATTCATGGAACATTTATTTTTCATAGAAGAGTCTGTCGCTGGCAGGTGTGGTCCCGACAAACAGATGTGGGACCTAGAAGAGCTTAAGCGAAATAACATCGTTGCCATTCTTTCGGTGAACGATGGTGAGATGGTGCATGTTTCAAGGTTAACAGCATTAGGTATGTCTTATAGACATATACCACTTTCAAGTAATGCACCTGCTAAAGAAGGTGATGTCGAGCTTTGTTTAGAGGCGTTACCTCGAATTGTCTATTTTATAGATCAAAACAAAAAGCGTGGCATTGTGCTGGTTCATTGTCGATCTGGTAAAGATCGAACCGGTTTAGCGCTAGCGGCTTACCTAATGCAATCGAAAGGCTATGAGGTTAATCAAGCGATTGCAGCGATCAAAAGCGTACGTGACATCGCTTTTACTGCCCCTAAGTGGGATGAATTTTCGGTCGCGGTTCTGACTGCGCTGAAAAATGCATAACAAGAATGGAAGGTGTATATGAAACTGGAAACGCAAATAATCGAGCTCGAAAAATCATTACTGACGTTTGAAGTTAGGCACTCGAAAGAAGAGCTTATCAAGCGACTTGCCCCTGAGTTTAAAGAAATTGGCGCATCAGGTGCTTACTTTGGTTTAGATCATATTTTGCAACGTTTACCTACCGAGCAGACGTGGAGTGCTCTTGTTCAAGACTTCGAGTTCAATCAATTTAGCGATGATGTTTGCCAGCTAGTCTTTCGTGCATTTATAAAAAGCAGTGATGAAGATGAAGGCACTTATTCATTACGCAGTAGTTTCTGGCAAAAGTTTGATGATGGTTGGAAAATGATATTTCATCAAGGTACTAAAGTTGCGCCTTTTGAGATTACCGAATTAGAGAGTATGGAGTTGAAATAATGATGGAAGAAAGGCATCAAGCATTTTTAAAGCAATATCTTAGTACTTTACCCAGTGACGTGGCTGCAAAATATACATCGTTTAGCGCTGATTACTTTTGTTCAGATGAGCACAATGCCAATATCTGTGCGAATTTAATCTTGCGTGGTGAGAAACAAGCATCCTGTAGCATGGATTATTGGTATAGCCACAAGGGAGAACCAATGCCAGTAGTGGGTCATCTTCAGGTTGTGACGAACTGGCAAGGCGATCCTGTGTGCATCATAGAAATCACATCCGTTTCTAAGTGTCAGTACAACGAAGTGACGCCAGAATTTGCCGCATCGGAAGGGGAAGGTGACAAAACATTGGCATGGTGGCGAGAGGCCCATTGGGCGTTTTTCTCGCTAGAGTGCGAAGCGTTAGGTATCGAACCAAAGGACGATATGCTGCTGGTTTTAGAACGCTTTAAGGTCGTTTACCACTAACAAAAGATAAGCCTCAAACGTTTGGAGAGTTGAATGGAAGACATCGAAAAAGTTCTTAATTTTATTATTGAAATCGAAAAACTAAAAAATGTACTGCGAAAGACGATGCCCGTTGGCTTGGAGCGTTTTGAAAACTCGGCTGAGCATAGTTGGCATGTGTGTATGTCAGCTCTTATGCTTAAAGACTATGCGAATGAGGCGATTAATATTGATCGTGTTATTAAGATGCTATTGATTCATGATATTGGTGAAATTGATGCGGGAGACACGATCATTTATTCGAGTGAAACAGAGGCGCTAAAATCAGCAGAGGCCGCAGGGATGGCTAGGTTGTTTGCTATGTTACCTGAAGGAATGAGTGCTGAGTTTTTGGCGCTTTGGAACGAATTTGAAGCAGGCGAAACACCCGATGCTCGTTATGCCAAAGCAATAGATCGTGTCCCACCATTGCTTCATAACCTGCATGGAAATGGCCATAGTTGGCGAACTCATGATATATCTCAAGAAAAAATATTGGGCCTTAACTCTCGGATTGGGCTGGGCAGTACTGAGCTATGGCACGTTATTAGAAAGCAATTGGAAGAAGCCTTCGAGCAAGGCATTCTTAATAAAGCGTTATAAATGATAGCCAAAGCCTTTTAGAGGTTTGTGGCAAGATTAGATTGCTGGGAGAAAACAGGATGATCAGAGAAATGACGAGGTTGGATTTTGAGTCATTCTGGCCATGTTTTAAATCGGTCATTCAGGCTCAAGAAACGTATGCTTTTGACCCAAATATGACCCTAGAAGAGGCCTATAGACTATGGTGTGAACTGCCATTGAAAACCTTTGTGTTCGTTGAGAGTGAGCAAATTTTAGGCTCCTATTACATCAAGCCTAATGGCATGGGACCAAGCGATCATATTTGTAACTGTGGTTACATGGTTGACTCAAAGGCGCGAGGAAAAGGCATTGCTCGCCAGCTTTGCGAGCATTCCCAACGTATCGCAATGGAATTGGGGTTTGAGGCAATGCAGTTTAACTCTGTGGTTTCTACCAACGACGTCGCTGTGGCGTTATGGAAAAAGCTTGGCTTCAACATCATCGGTACCATCCCGTTGGCCTATCGGCATGGCAAACTTGGGTATGTGGATTGTTACATTATGCATAAGTCGCTAAATGTGACGATAGGAGAATAAAATAATGAGCAAGTTTGTCGCGTTGCTTTCAGGAAAAAATAAAAACCTTTTTAGCGAAGCGTTATTAGGTGAGCATGTTGCACATTTACAGCGGCTTGATGAATCAGGCAAGCTCCACTTATGTGGCCCTTTTAAGGATGATGACTCCGCCATTCAAATACTGATTGCGGATACCCTAGAAGAGGCGAATCTGCTTATTCAACAAGATCCTTTCGTACAGCATGGGTATTACAAAACCGTGGCGGTTAAAGAACTGATCGAAGCCAACTCAGGTAATAATTGGCTGATGAATCATCCTCAGACAGAAGAAAAGCGGCGTTAGGGAGCCCACCATGGAAAGTCGACAGGTTGAGGGTGGAAGAAATAGAGGGGGAGTTATATTTAATTGATGAGAATGATCGAGCTCTTTCTCTAAGATTCACGGATGAGGATATTCAGACTGTCTACAATGCTATAAAGCAAAGCGGTGGCTGTGTCGTCGGAGCTTTTGCTTGCGAAAATATAGTCGGTATTTGCACAGTGAACATTTGCGCTAACCTTAGTTGGTCTGGCCGCACGTATGCGTGATAGTGTCCAAGGTTCATCGGGGTCAAGGAAAAGGCAAAGCTATCCTTCAGTATGCGACAGATTTCGCACGGCAATTTGGTTGCTATAAAGTGGTGCTCATGCAAGCAAACAGACTTATCAGATACGCTTTAACTCTCGAAGCAATACATCGATGTATAGGATGGACTTGATGTAGTTTGTCTCAAGCAAATATTCTCAATATAATTCTAGTGGGCAGGTATTCACCTGCTCCTAAATTTGAAAGCTGGGACTACAAGAGGATCGATGGAATGAGTCAAGTCTATGATAGAAGTTTATTGGAAGGCTCCTTATCTCTAATGGAGTCTACCGCACTGAATTTTGCTCAAAGATTTATAAATGATGGCAAGGTCAGGATGAGTTATATCAACCAAACTAAAAAATTGGCTCAAGAATACCGTGCAAAGGTGAACTCTGGTGCAATAACTGCGGAAGAAGCAGCCAAGCAAGTTCAAGTCATACGAAATCAAATTCTTGAAGCGCAGCGCATACGAACAAGTGATGTTGGCAAGGCAATAGCAGTAAAATTAAAGAAGACGGGGCTCACACTATCAGAATTAACGGATAAATATGCAAAGAGCATGTTTGGGAAGTCTTTTTCAAATTTATCTGTCGAAAACCAAAATAAGGTATATCTAGAGATTATAGAAAGTTCCGGTAGAGCAAGACCTTCTATGAATGCGACTGCCATTAAATATAGTAAGCTGGGTCGAGGATTCTTGGTTGTTACTATTGGCGTTGCTGTTTACAACATTGCTATTGCAGAAGATAAGGTAGCGGCAACGGCGAGAGAGGGAGTGATAATAGGTGGAGGCTTTGCTGGAGGCGCTGCTGGTGGTGCGTTTGCTGGACTAGCTTGTGGGCCTGGTGCGCCAGTTTGTGTCACTATTGGGGTGTTTGTGGGTGGTGCTTTAGGTGCGCTTGGTGCTGATTTCACTTTTGGGTGGTTTTTCTGATGCCTACAAAGGAAATAAATGAATTTCATGTAATAGATACGATAGAAGAAGCTAATAAAACACCAAGAGTCGTGCTAGAAAACAACAAACTAAAAAAGCAAACCAAGATTTCAGGAAAGGTGTTGGAGGCACAGTATCAAATAGGAGAAAATTTTCTCATTCTAGTGACAGAGGGAAACCCTTTTGAAGAGGCGTTATATATTTACTATTTTAGCGCCAGTTTACAACTCATGGATTCACTAGAGCTGTCTGCAACATATGCGGAAGGAATGGTCAGAAATATTTCTCTTTCTGACTCAGGGAATATTAATTTTTCTTTTTTTGATAATGATGAACAATGGGTTTTAAAGGTACATTCAAACCCTAAATTTTCATTTTTTAGCAAAAAATATCCAGTTAAAAGAAAAATGTCTTGTTTTCATAAAAGCTGGTTAAGTCTAAGTAAGTCCTAACAAATTACTGTGCTAGACACATAAATTTACGCTCGTTTTTGTCAGTCGAGCGCATGAACATAATTGGTACAGTACAGATAAGAGGCGTTCATTATTGGCTCTAAATATTCCGCTCCCCATATATTCTATGGGGAGCGGGCTTTAGTGCAGTTTCATTCGGCTGTTTATAGCAGGCATTATGCATTTTTAGGAAAAGAGGAACTAGATGATTGAAGTAAGGCGAGCAGAGCCGTCAGACGCGAAAGCGGTAAAAAGAATTTATGAGTGTCAAAATGCCTATACCAGTACATTACAACTACCGCTTCCCTCCTTGGATACATGGGAAAAACGTTTCCAGAACACGCCAGATAATGTTTATCGATATGTGGCATTAGTGGATGAGGATATCGTGGGGGAGTTGGGCTTTGAGTTAGGCACTAGCCCAAGACGTCGTCACGTCGGTACATTCGGTATGGAGGTAAAAGACGATGCCCAAGGCTTGGGTGTGGGCAGTGCTTTACTGAAGACGGCTATTGATTTAGCGGACAACTGGCTCAATTTAAAACGAATCGAATTAACCGTCTATGTGGATAACGAACGAGCAATCACTTTGTACAAAAAGTTCGGCTTTGAAATTGAAGGTGAGTCCAAGGCGTATGCGTTTAGAAATGGTAGTTTTGTTAACGTCTACCATATGGCTCGCGTTGTTGGGCATATATAACAAAAGATGGGCCAGCGCCATTCATACCCCATGACATGTCTCCCGGTCTAGGGAAGCCTCCCTAGACCTGTTTTTCTTTGATATTTTTCCTCCATTCTTTTGACCTTCTCTTATCTGTTGCTTGAATTTTGGCTAATTAAGGAAGTCTGAAAATAGTCTATTTCATCTTAATATGATCTTAAAATGATGTGAAATGTACTTAAAAGTATCTTAAAGTTCAGGTTGTAGGCTTAATTTCAACTTAATTCGCAATAAATAAGGAAACACTATGGTCGTAGTGTCAACCTTTAGAGTATCTTCTCCGTCATGCATGTTTGGGGGAATAAAAACAACATAAAACCCACCTCACTCTTAAGGTTATGTTGTTTTTATTGGATTGCGTTGACTGTGATTAATGCTCAAATCAAATGCATATACCGGAGCAATCCGGACACCCATTCCGATATAACTCGGACACCCATTCCGTTTTTATCCGGACACCTATTACGCTCTAAACCGGACACTTTTTGGCTTTCCCCGGAATCCCTGTCCGGATTAGCGTAAACCCTGTCCGGATTCACCGGAATCCCTTCGTTTTCTCTTTTAAATCAATCGCTCACTACACTTGGTTACACCTAATACGTTGCCAGGAAGTGATCATGACCAGAAAGAGAACCTCAATGACCAATATTAAAGAGATTTTGCGTCTCAAACATGAGTGCCATTTATCCACGCGGCAGATTGCTTCTTGTTTGAATGTCGGCCGCTCTACCGTGTCCGATGTCCTGACTCGTTTCAAACAAAGTGACTATTATTGGCCCCTTGCCAGTGACGTTTCCGATACCGATCTGTCTAAAGCGCTGTATCAAGAAAAACCGGCTAATCGCCTGAAAGTGATGCCGGACTTTGCGTACTTTTTTATCGAACTCAAGCGCAAAGGGGCGACGAAGCAATTGTTGTGGGAAGAATATGTTGCCGAGCACCAAGAGCGCACTTATGGCTACAGCCAGTTCTGCGAGTACTTCCGTCGTTGGCTCGCCACACAAAAACGCAGTATGCGTCAACTCCATACCGCAGGTGACAAGTTATTCATTGATTATTGCGGACCGACTATCCCGATCGTCAATCCGGAAACGGGCGACGTTCGCCACTCACAAGTGTTTGTCGCCACACTGGGAGCGTCTAACTACACCTACGTTGAAGCCAGCGAAAGTCAAAAGCTGGAGCATTGGCTACAGTGTCACGCCAATGCGTTTGAACACTTCGGTGGCGTTCCCGCTTTATTGGTGCCAGACAACTTAAAAGCTGCCGTGACAAAAACAGATCGTTATGAGCCGAAACTCAACGACAGTTATCGTCAGTTAGCGCATCACTATCAAACCGCCATTATGCCGGCTCGTCCCTATAAACCCAAAGACAAAGCCAAGGCCGAAAATGCGGTTCTGATTGTCGAACGCTGGATCATGATGCGCCTTCGTCATCGCACCTTCCATACCCTAAGAGAGCTGAATAATGCGGTTCGAGAGCTGATGAACGCTCTGAACCAACGGCCGATGCAAAAGATTGGCGTGAGTCGCCAAGCCCTTTTTGACACCCTCGATAAACCCGCGTTGAAACCGTTACCGATGCAGAAGTATGTCTACACAGAACATAAACGCGCCAAAGTGGGACCGGATTACCACATTGAGTACGCAAAGCATTATTACTCGGTACCGCATCAGCTTGTGGGTCAATATGTGACGCTGGAAGCGACGTCGCAGATCATACAAATCTTCCATCAAGGTCAGCCCGTCTCGTCTCACCCAATCAGCCGAAAAGACTATGGTCTGAGCACCCACATGGAACATATGCCGAGCCATCATCAACATCAAAAATGGTCACCAGAACGCTTAATCGGATGGAGCAAGCAGATTGGTGTCGCCACCGAAAACGTCATCAAACAACAGATCCTGTCCAAAGCCCATCCAGCCCAAGCCACTCGTCGCTGTCTTGGCATACTGAGTCTCGCGCGCAAACATGGGGATGTCCGCCTAGAGCAAGCCTGTCAGGATGCCTTACTGGTCAACAAACCTTCTCTGCGCTTTATCCGAAATCTGCTCGATCATCATCGGGAAGGCACACTGTCTCTTCCTTCTGACTCGACACCCGACACCCCGCACAGCAATGTTCGCGGGCCACACTGCTACCACTAGGAGAACAACATGAATCACCTGACTGAACAACTCAAAATGCTGCGACTGAGTCATGCCGTTACCGCGTTAGAACAACAACGAGAACAGTTAACCACCTATGGAGAACTGGACTTCGAGCAACGTCTCACACTGCTCCTTGACAGTGAGCTGCTAGGCAGAAATCATGGCAAAATCGAACGGCTCAAACGACAAGCAAAACTGCGCGTAGAAGCCAGCGCCAGCCAACTACTCTACAAAGAAGGGCGTGGACTAAAGCGCATCCAACTAGGAGAACTGTTGACAGGAGGTTACCTGCAAAAGCATCAAAATATCCTCATCACAGGCCCAACGGGCGCGGGCAAAACCTATGTTGCCTGCGCCCTTGCCTCACAGGCGTGCGAGCAACTTTATAGCGTTCGCTATCTGCGCCTGAGTCGACTGCTGGATGACCTCAGCCTTGGCCGCTTAGACGGCACCTATCAAAAACAACTTGCCGCCCTCGCCAAAAAGCAGCTGCTGATACTCGATGACTGGGGGATGGAAAAACTCAGTGCCGATCATGCAGGCCATTTATTAGAGCTTTTAGAAGATCGTTACCAAACCAGCAGCACGATCATGATCAGTCAACTGCCAGTGAAAGAGTGGTACAACATGATAGGCAATGCCACGGTTGCGGACGCTTTACTGGACCGTTTAATCCACAACAGTCACCGCATAGAACTAGGAGGAGAATCGATGAGAAAACTGGCGCAATCCGGACACATGGAGTAAAACTAGAGACTGAGAAAATGAAGAGAAAAAGGTGTCCGGATTAAAACGGTACCGGTGTCCGGAATCAGCGGAATATGCAATCAAAGCAGTGAACGCATTTCTCCTGTGCACTTTTATGATGATGTTTACCCTGATGAATTGTCATATTTTGATATGTGATGGAGAAAAAAATGATAACAACTGCATATTTCGGAGCATTCCGAACAGCCATTTCGGAATGAACCGAACACCTATTTCGGTTTAATCCGAACGCACATTCCGCGATTATCCGAACACTTTTAGGCGAACTCCGAAATCAGCGTTCGGAATAGCGAAAAGCCCGTTCGGAATGTCCGAAATCCTAATTTTTTCTCTTTTAAATCAATCACTCGCTATTCTTTATCTCTCAAATCAGAAGGTAAGGAAGCGACCATGGCTAAAAAGAGAACTCCAATGAAAAAAATCAAAGAGATATTACGACTCAAATACGACTGCGGTCTGTCCTATCGTCATATCGCTAGTTGCCTCAATGTCAGCCTTGCAACTGTCTCAGAACTTATCGCGCGCTTTAAGCAAAGTCAGATAGGTTGGCCCCTCCCAGAAGACTGTAGCGATACCGATCTCAATCAAGCGCTTTATCACTCAAAGAAAGCCAGTCGTCATAAAGTCATGCCGGACTTCGTTCAGTACGCTGTCGAACTCAGGCGTAAAGGCATGACGAAGATGCTGCTCTGGCAGGAATATCATGAACAATATCAAGAGCAAGCTTACGCTTACACTCAGTTCTGCGAGTACTTCATTCGCTGGTTCAAAACCCAAAAGCGCAGCATGCGTCAGCTTCATGTGGCGGGGGATAAGCTGTTTATTGACTATTGTGGACCTAGGCTTCAGGTGGTCAACCCTGACACAGGCGAAGTGCGAGAAGCGGAAGTGTTCGTGGCGACCTTAGGTGCGTCCAATTACACTTATGTTGAAGCCTTCCCAAGCCAAGGTAAATCCTATTGGCTAGAAGCCCATGCCAATGCGTTCGAACACTTCGGCGGTGTTCCCCAACTTTTAGTCCCCGATAATCTGCGCAGCGCGGTCACCAAAGCGAACCGCTATGAGCCAAGGCTTAATGACAGCTATCAAAAACTGGCGAATCATTATCAAACCGCGGTGATGCCAGCTCGCCCTTACAAACCAAAAGACAAAGCCAAGGCTGAAAATGCCGTGCTCCTAGTGGAACGTTGGATCATGATGCGATTGCGTCACCAAACCTTCCATACCTTCAAAGAACTGAACCTAGCCATCCGCGAACTTATGAATGAGCTAAATCAGCGAGAGATGAAACAGTACGGTGCGAGTCGCCAAGCATTGTTCAACAAACTCGATAAGCCAGCGTTAAAACCATTGCCCAAACAGCGTTATCTGTATACCGAAACCAAACGCGCCAAAGTTGGGCCGGACTATCACATCGAATATCGCCGCCATTATTACTCCGTTCCCCATCAACTGGTCGGCCATCATGTTGAACTGGAAGCCTCTAATCGTCTAGTGCAGATCTACCACCAAGGTAACTTGGTGGCTCAGCACCCACGCAGTCAAAGGGAGCGCGGAAACAGCACACAACCCGAGCACATGCCAAGTCATCATCAATATCAAAAGTGGTCACCTGGGCGCTTGCTCAACTGGGGAGCGAACATAGGACCAGCGACCCGAGAAGTCATTAACAAAATGCTCCACTCCAAGCCTCATCCAGAGCAATCCTATCGTTCCAGTCTGGGGTTGCTCAATCTGAGTAAAGTGCATGGAGAGTCGCGTTTAGAGCAAGCCTGTAACGATGCCTTGATGCTAACAAAACCTAACTACACCTTCATCAGTAACTTGCTTAAAAACAACCGCGAAGGACAACTGGATAAAGGCAAAACGAGCACACCTAACCTTGTTCATAGCAATGTCCGTGGCCCGAACTGTTATCACTAGGAGAAGATAAATGAACGCACTCGACGAGAAACTAAAAACCCTCCGCTTGAGCCATGCAGCGAAAGCACTAGAGCAGCAACAAGAGCAACTGACCACCTACGCAGAACTGAACTTCGAGGAACGGTTAAGTCTGCTTCTAGAAAGTGAGATATTGAATCGTAACCAGACCAAAATCCAACGCTTAAAACGACAAGCCAAGCTAAGAATGGACGCACAACCGAGTCAACTTATCTATAAAGAAAGGCGAAACCTTAACCGAAAACAAATGAGCGAATTACTCACTGGCAGCTACCTACACAAACATCAGAACATCTTGATAACAGGCCCAACGGGCGCAGGCAAAACCTATCTAGGCTGTGCACTGGCAACCAGTGCCTGCGATCAACAACACACCGTTAGGTACTATCGATTAACTCGCTTGCTTGATGACCTAAGTGCAGGTCGTCTCGATGGCAGCTATCAAAAACAGCTTCAGTCTCTGGCTAAAAAAACCTTACTGATCCTCGACGACTGGGGGATGGAAAAACTGACTCAAGAGCACTCAGGTCATCTGCTGGAAGTGCTTGAGGATCGTTACCAAAACAGCAGCACCATCGTCATCAGTCAACTTCCTGTAAAAGAGTGGTACAGCATGATCGACAACGCCACTGTAGCAGACGCCCTAATGGATCGATTGGTACACAATAGTCATCGAATAGAATTAGGAGGTGAGTCAATGAGAAAACTGGCGTAATCCGAACAGTTAGAGTAAAAATAAGGAAAGAGAAAAAAAGTAGGTTCAGGTGTTCGGAATAAACCGAAATGAGCGTTCGCAATCACCGAAATACGCAAACAACAAAAAAGACTCTACTAATCGCAATGCTAGCAGCGCAATTTCCAATGTCTTCAGCATGGGCGGCTGATACCAATGCAAGTACGAGTACAAGCCTTCAGTCTTTGCAGACACAGATTAATGAGCTTCAGGCTCGCCTGAATAAGACAGAAAAAACGGCAGAGCAAGCGTCAGACAAAGCGTCTCAAGCAAAGGTGGCGGCTACTAAAGCATCAGATGATGCCTCTTCTTTTGAATTCCATGCCTATGCACGTGCTGGGTTGTTGATGAACAATCACGGTTATGGTGCTGCTACCGGTGATGGCAAGGTGATTGGAACTGGCCCATATATGACGGCGGCAGGTGCCCTTGGTGCGCCAGTGGGCCGTTTAGGGCTAGAAGACGACAACTATGTGGAAACGGATTTAATCCACAAAAGTGTTGCCGACAACGGCACTAAATCACTTTATAAAATCATGATTGCGGATGGTAACCGAAGCAGCAATGATTGGACTTCAAGTGAGAGCCAACTCAACGTTCGTCAAATCTATACGGAGTTATCTGATATCAGCTCTTTTACGGGCGCATTCAAAAATGCCACAGTATGGGCAGGTAAGCGCTTCGACCGAGACAACTTTGATATCCACTTCTTTGACTCAGATATCGTTTTCTTATCCGGTACGGGTGCGGGTATTTATGATGTGCAGTTAGGTGATAACTGGAAGTCAAATTTCTCCATTTATGGCCGTGATTTTGGCACCGATGCCTCTAGTAACAATATTAAAAACTATATTGCCACCATGAATAACCACATTGGTCCATGGCAATTCATGGTCAGTGGTATGACCTCGCCTGGTAACGACCAACGTGCTTCAACAGTGAGTTCGCCAACGGTACGTGCAAACAGTGGTATACATACCTTGTTCGCTTATCATGGCGGAAGTTTTTATGGTGTATCTAAGGGCTTTTCGAAAACAGGTATTTTACTTGGTAAGGGTCTGGGTGCTGAGCTAAAACGAATCGGCGCAGACGGCGATTTGAATGACAAAGCCAAAGCGGTGCGTTTCTTCACGTTTGGTGTGGCTAACTTAAACGATACTTGGAAAGTGGCTCCAGCCTTCATGGCAGAATACAGTAAAGACCGTATTAAAACTGGTGATGAATTCAAATGGGCTTCGTTAAATGTGCGTTTGTCTGAAGCCTTTACTGATAACTTTGAAATGGTGTACGAAGGTTCTTACCAATACATGGATCTCAATAACGGCACAAGCAGTGCCAATGGTAACTTCTATAAAGCTACCATTGCTCCAACGCTGAAAATGTCTACGGCTGGTGGCTTTTTTGCTCGCCCAGAATTGCGCTTCGCGGTGAGTTATGTGAACTGGAGTAAAGAGTTAGATAACTACACCATCAGTTTAGATAATACCGCTAAACCTATGGGTTCAGGTGGTAGAACGTTATTCGCCCTACAAATGGAAACTTGGTTCTAGTTCTAATAGGAAAATGGACACATAAGCGAATGTCGGTGTACGGAAGCACGGTTAAAAAGCAACACAAAACTTATAATGATGATGACAATGAAAAAGCTCTTACTGAAAAGTAGGGGCTTTTTTTGTCCCATTTATTGCATTTGCATGTCTCTCTTAACGTTTTCTTTTAGAGGTATAGGCCGAGGAGTGGAGCATGTTGTTGAGGTTCGTTTGAGCAGATCATGGTCTCAAATTTGTGTATGATGGTGCTTGCTACAGAGGAAGTCTCCTGTGTTAGGATAGATTTTTCTGGTAACGCGTTATATGCCTTTATTTTTTAAGAGATTTTCATGCACTCACAACCACTAAAAGGGTCGAATTTAACGACGGTAAAAGGGATTAACTCGCGCTTAATACTGCACTTGATGCGAGTGCATAAAACCTTGACGAAGGCAGAAGCCACCAGAATGACAGGGCTGTCAGCGAATGCCATTTCGATGATTTTTCGGGCATTGGAAAAAGAAGGGTTTTTATTAAAAGGTAATCTTATTCGAGGCAAACGAGGCCAGCCATCGACAGAGATTCGTTTAAATCCAGACGTCCGGCATTATATTGGTTTTAAAGTGGGGCGGCGTTCTTTTGATCTTGTTCTTATCAATTTTATTGGTGACATTAAAGCCAGAATAGTGAGCTACCATCGCTATCCTACGCCGAGTAATACTCTTAGATTTATCGAAGAGAACTTATCGACACTTTTATCAGAGGCGCAGCTACTGCATGAGGATATTAGTGCGTTTAATATTGCCTGTCCCTTTGAGTTATGGAATTGGGCATCGGACTTTGATGCGCCATTACAAGAAATGGAAACTTGGCGTGATTTTGATCTAAAAGAGTCGATCAAAGAGATTGTGGAATGGCCTGTTTCTATTGAAAACGATGGGACAGCGGCCTCCAGAGCAGAACTTCTTTTTGGTCCAGATTTAAAAGCTCAAGATCTTGTGTATTTTTTTGTTGGCACTTTTATTGGTGGTGGCGTGGTCTTAAATGGAAGTGTTTTCCCAGGATTACGAGGCGGAGCCGGCGGATTTGGCCCGTTACGTGTACCGGATGAGCGTGGTGGTGAGCGCTTAGTTGATCACGCATCCCTTGTGACGTTAGAACACATGATGACAGAGCAAACATTGCCCATAGCGCAAGATATTTATTTAGAAGCGTTTGATTGGTCACAAGGGGAAGAAGCGGTGAGTGCTTGGTTAAAACGCGCTGGCCGTAGCTTAGGCCACGCTATTGTTTCAACCTTGGCTGTGATTGATTTTGAAACGGTTGTCATTGATGGCGCTTTTCCTGCGACGATTCGGGAGAGGCTTATTCGGGAAATAGAAGCACAATTGGATAAGCTGGATTTACAAGGTATTGTGAGACCGGTTATCAATGCCGGGCATTTTGCTCATGTTGCTCGTGCTTTAGGAGCGGCGGGTTATCAAATTTCAACAGAGTTTATGATTAATCAAAATACTCTGCTACGAGAGTCCCCCACCACATTCTTAAATGACTAAGTTCTTAAGTGATTAAGCCGCAGGTCAACTAAAGATTATTCATAGAGCGTCAGGTCTGCTGGGAGACTGGCGTTAAGCACCAGTTTTGCGTTGATCAAGTCATTATCATGGGTTTTCTTTAGCGCATCTCCTAAAGAATAACCAAGACCAAGCCATCTTGATTTTAATCTTTCTTCTAAGATACTTAAGGAAGACCGTAAAAATACAGTCATATCAAATAGCTGTGCAATGTCTCTCCATTCTGGCGCATCCAGTAGCAGGTAATTGCCTTCAACAATGATGATATCAACCTCTTTCTTAAGTAGCCCAGCATCAATAAAAGAGCGATCCAGCTTTCTAAAAAAAATAGGGTAGCGAATATCTCCTTCTGCTTTTTTCACATTCGTCAGTAAATGGCTTAAGCCATTGACATCAAAGGTTTCAGGAGATCCTTTGCGAGGGAGTAAATGACGCTGAATCAGAATCTCATTGTCATAATGAAAGCCATCCATGGGCAATAAAGCGGATGTATTTCTGTCTATCGATTGGTTATTTAATGCTGAGACAACGGATTCTGCAAGCGTTGACTTTCCGGAACCTGGAGGCCCAGCAATGCCTATCAAAATGCGCTGTTGGTTTTGATGTTTTTGATAAATGAGCTTTAGAATGCTCTCTACATTGTCTTTTAAGGTATCCATCAACGAGTTTAACCTTGGTCAAAAGGGCTTGGGTTTTCAAACAGGTGATATGCTCACCCTGTATTCAACATGGTTTGTTGCGTAACGCATCAATTTGGTAAAAAAATTAGGGCAGTGATGCCGACTAATTGCAGTTTTTGTAAGGTAAAAGTTAAGTTGTAGGGCGAGAAAAAGTTCGAATCTAACGGTATGCCAGCAATCAATAGGAAGAATAAAAGAAGAGCTGTGAGAACTTTTGATCTTTTTGCGACTAACTCTCGCACTATTATAAAAAGTGGGTGGTTATTTGTCCTGAGAGTTAAATGGCTCTTAATTCGTTGGCGAATAGCAAACACATTATCGGCCATCAAGGTTTCTGCTATGGCTGTCATCGTTCCGGCTTTCGTTTTCATCATTATTTTCCTCCGGTTTTAAGCACTACAGATCGCGTGACTTTTCTGATCAAAATGGAATCATGCATCCGTCGGGACCTCTTGGGCAGATCAAAAATAGTACAAGAGTATTAATACTGTCAATAATTAATTTTAAATGAATTAATTAATTTTTGCTCTATCGCAGTGCGTTTTTTGCTCTATGACCCAAGATGTTTCATTCTTTCTATGCATATTTTTTGACGTTTGAGGCCGCTATTCTTCATTAATCCTGTTAAAACAAGAGGATTGCGCAATTGGCACACTATCTGCTTTATGTAAGTCAAGTTCGTACCCTTGGGAAGTCGAGCTTCACAATTTGATGTAATAGAAGGCTAGGGTTCCGGCTATATAGAAAAATATAGTGACTGGTCCGAGAGCATTCGACCTTGTCAGTTTCAAGGTTACACGGCGGGACAAAAGCCCGGGAGACCACATGGCGATATTTGCCAAGGGTACTCCGTGTGTAATGTAAAAACTGAAAAGGTGACCGCTATGCAATACTCCGCGAAAAAGTTAACCGTTCTGCTTTGTTCTATTCTACTGTCTGCCAATGTCTTGGCAAAAGACCACTTCAAAGTCTGTTGGTCCATTTATGCGGGTTGGATGCCTTGGGCTTATGCTCAAGAGTCCGGCATTATCAAAAAATGGGGCGACAAATACGGTATCGATATCGATGTCGTACAAATCAATGACTATGTTGAATCCATGAACCAATATACCGCAGGTCAATTTGATGGCTGTACTATGGCGAACATGGATGCCTTGACGATTCCCGCTGCCAGTGGCGTAGACAGTACGGCATTGATTGTCGGTGATTACTCCAATGGTAATGATGCGGTTATCTTGAAAGGCAAAAAGCATCTAAAAGACATTAAAGGCCAAAACGTCAACTTGGTTCAATTTAGTGTGTCTCACTATTTGCTTGCCCGCGCCTTAGCTTCGGTGGGAATGAGCGAAAAAGACGTGAACGTGGTGAACACCTCTGATGCAGACATGGCATCGGTGTTTGGCACCAGTGACGTAACGGCCGCTGTGACATGGAACCCCATTGTCAGTGAGATTCTACAAATGCCGAACACCTATGATGTGTTTGACTCTTCTCAAATCCCAGGCGAAATCCTAGACACCATGGTCGTCAATACCAAAACCCTTAAAGAGAACCCTAATTTTGGTAAAGCCCTTGTTGGTGCCTGGTATGAAATCATGGGCTTGATGCAAGGTAACAGCGCGAAAGCCAAAGAAGTTCGTACAGACATGGCCGAGGCAGCGGAAACAAACCTTGCTGGTTACGATGCGCAATTGGCAAAAACCCACATGTTCTATACGCCACAATCAGCTCTTAAGTTGGTCGATAGTAAACAACTCTACGCCACCATGAAGCACGTTGCTGAATTCTCGTTTGCGCACGGTTTATTAGGTGATGGGGCGCCAAGTGCAGGGGCGGTTGGTATTCAAATGCCGGCTGGCGTATTTGGCGATAAAAACAATATCAAACTGCGCTTTGACCCTACCTATATGCAAATGGCTGCCGACGGAAAACTGTAACTCACCTGACAAACGCATTCTCTGGAGGTCTGGCTTCCCTTGGTTTTCATTGAGAAAACTAAGGGAAGAAGATCGAAGAGAGTGGTCATGGGACTCAACATGAAAAAAATGATTAATTTAAAACCAAGCAGAACCAGTGCGATTATTATCGGCCTACTGCCTTTTGTTCTGTTATTGGTGATCTATATGGTGAGCTCGGATGCCCGCTTAGCGATCAACCCCAGTGATAAAATGCTGCCTGCGTTCAGTCAAATGGGCGATGCGATCTACCGTATGGCGTTTGAGCCCAGTCGTCGGACGGGGGACTATGTGTTCTGGCAGGATACGTTGAGCAGTCTGGGGCGTTTAGGGGCGGGGGTGCTGATTGCGGCGTTGCTGGGATTGGTTATAGGTTTATTAACGGGCGCCTTACCTGTGGTGAATGCCAGTTTTTCCCCTTTGCTGACCGTGATTTCATTGGTGCCGCCTTTGGCGTTGTTGCCGATTTTATTCATTGTTGTGGGATTAGGGGAGGCCTCGAAAATCACCCTGATTGCCATCGGGATTACCCCGTTTATCGCTCGGGATATTCAGCGGCGAACACAGGAAATTCCGACAGAACAGCTGGTGAAAGCACAAACACTTGGAGCAAGCACCAGCCAAATTTTAATTCGCGTGTTGTTACCGCAAATCATGCCGAAACTGATTGATGCGATACGCTTGTCATTGGGCTCGGGCTGGCTGTTTTTAATCGCCGCAGAAGCCATCTCTTCCACTGATGGCCTCGGCTATCGCATTTTCTTAGTACGTCGCTATCTTGCCATGGACATCATTTTGCCTTATGTGGCGTGGATTACTCTACTGGCATTCTTGATTGACTTCTTATTGGCGCGATTGAATCGACGACTCTTTCCTTGGAGTCTGGAGGGGGGCGCATGAGTCAATCTATTCAGACAAAGACTGCCGTATCCAACGTGAAGAAGGCCGCTGTGACACCCATTATTCAAGGTACCAACATAGGCAAATCCTACGGGCAAGACATTATTCTCGAACGGGTCAATGTCTCGGTGCAAGAAGGGGAGTTTATTACCTTAGTAGGGGCTTCTGGTTGTGGCAAAAGTACCTTTTTGAAAATGATTTTAGGGATTGAAACGGCCACCGAAGGGGAATTGCTATTGGATGGCAAACCGATTCCCAACGAACCTGGTTCCGATCGCGGCATTGTGTTTCAGCAATATTCAGTGTTTCCCCATATGACCGTGTTGGAGAATGTCATCGCGGCTAAGGGCTTTCAAAAATCCTCTATCACTGGCTACTTATTTGGCAAAGAAAAAAAAGTCGCCAAGCAGGAAGCCGCTGAGATGCTGGCACAAGTAGGGTTGGGTCATGCCTTGAATCGTTATCCCCACGAGTTATCTGGCGGTATGAAGCAGCGGCTTGCCATTGCCCAAGCGGTGATCTGTAAACCACGCATTTTACTGCTGGATGAGCCTTTTGGTGCATTAGACCCAGGTATTCGGGCGGATATGCATGCCTTGGTATTGGACCTTTGGCACAAACATAAACTGACCATTTTTATGGTCACCCATGATTTAAAAGAAGGCTTCTACCTCGGCACACGCTTATGGGTATTCGACAAACTGCGTCATGACCCCCATTCCCCCAATGCCTATGGCGCTTCAATCACCTATGACCTACCGGTAGGTCATATGCCTGAGCCGCTTTATGACGAAATCGATCAACAGCTTCGACCGCTTACTAAAATGGAACAGCCCATTTCGAGTATGGAATAGAACGCAGAGGAACATTTATTATGAAAAAGTACGAAACCATTATTCCGGCCGCTAGCCACTGGTCACTGCGTGTGCGCCGTGGTATGCAAATGACCCTCACAGACATCGAAGGCGATGCCAATGTGGGCATGGTGTTTTACAACCCAGAAAACTTATTGGAGCGTTACAACGCGCCAGATACCTTAAAAGGGCAGCATACTTTTAAACTCACCAAAGGACACTGCTTGTATTCTGACATGGGGCGCATCTTTGCTTCCATTATCGAAGACTCCGTGGGCTGGCATGAAACCGTCAGCGGTAACAGTCACGCCTCTCACATTGCCGCCAAATGGGGCAAGCGCGACTACCAAAATGATCGTAATGATTGGATGCAAAATGGTCACGATGCCATGCTGGTGGAAATGGCCAAATATGGCCTGACCAAAGCCGACATCGCCGCAAATTTGAACTTATTTAGTCGAGTGGGTACCGATGCTGACGGCAATATGTCGTTAGTGGAAGGCAACAGTCCTGCTGGTTCAAGTGTCACTCTGCGTTTTGAAATGGACACTTTGGTGATGCTGCATACCTGCCCTCATCCATTGAGCAACGCGGCCAGCTACCCGAAAAAGCCGATTGCCATCCTGTTAGAAAAAGCCGCCCCTGTGGCGGAAGACGACTTTTGCAAAATGTCTCGCCCTGAAAACCAACGTGGCTTTGCGAATAACGAACTTTATTACCTTGGTGCTGAGATGAGCACAGACACTGGCGCGGAGGCCTAATCATGATCAAAGAAAGCCTATTAAACCCAGAGCATGCCAATACCACTTACCATATTGATGCGGGGGATTATTTTATTGGCGTTGTAAAGGCGGGCAGTACGTTTCGTCTCGTCGATTTAGAAGGTAACCAAGCGGCGGATACTTTGTTTTACAACGCCAATGATCCTGCCGAGCGCTACAGCGCCACGGACACCATTCGCGAGCAAGGCAACGTGTATTTAACCGCTGGCTCAGAAATTCGCTCCAATCAAAACAACGTTATGTTGGAGATCGTCGCGGATACCTGTGGTCGCCACGACACGCTAGGTGGAGCCTGCGCAACAGAAAGTAATACCGTGCGTTATGACCTAGAAAAACGTTGTATGCACGCTTGTCGTGACAGCTGGATGTTAGCGATTACTGAAAACCCAGAATTTGGCTTATCGAAGCGCGACATTAGCCACAACATCAACTTTTTTATGAATGTGCCTGTGACGCAAGCGGGTGGTTTGACCTTTGAAGATGGGATTTCAGCCCCCGGCAAATACGTGGAAATGGTGGCCAAAATGGACATTATCGTGCTGATTTCCAATTGCCCACAATTAAATAACCCTTGTAACGGTTATAACCCAACGCCAGTGGATATGTTGGTCTGGGATAAACGCTAAATTGGTAGTCTGAGATGCTTGATAGAGAAAACAGCTTACGAAATAAGCAGCCCCATGGATGGGGGCGGCAGGTTGTTAAATACAGGGACTGTATTTCGACCGAGCGTTTTCTGTGCCTGTTTTTACTCAGACATTCTGGCTTGTTTAATCCAGGCTTTGTTCATGAAGCACTCTGTCACGACCGATAGAGCCGATCGTTTTAGTTAGCCCAGTGGACGGCCACTGAGGTTTATCTCACTCCGGGACGGCCCGGACAAGGTTGAACCATGTTTAATAAGGTTTTAATAGCCAATCGAGGCGCCATCGCCACTCGTATTATTCGCACGCTTAACACCATGCAGATTGGCTCCGTGGCCGTGTACGCCGAATCCGACGCCAAAAGTTTACACGTTAAACGCGCCGATGAAGCTTATTCCTTAGGCGAAGGCAGTGCCAGCGACACCTATTTGGATATGGATAAAATACTCAATATAGCCAAACAATCGGGTGCCCAGGCGATCCATCCCGGCTACGGTTTTTTGAGTGAAAACGCGGCCTTTGTGCGTCGCTGTGAAGAAGAAGGTATTGCCTTTATTGGCCCCACCGCCGAACAAATGATTGAGTTTGGTCTGAAGCACAGAGCACGGGAATTGGCAGAAAAAGCCAATGTACCACTGTCGCCAGGCTCCGAATTGCTCACCGATTTAGACAGCGCTTGCCAAACCGCAAGTGCCATTGGCTACCCTGTGATGCTAAAAAGCACGGCGGGTGGCGGTGGCATTGGTATGCATCTATGCCACGATGAGAAAGGCTTACAAGACAGCTTTGATTCCGTGCGTCGTTTAGGTGCCAATAACTTTGCGGACGACGGCGTTTTTTTAGAGAAGTTCATTGCTCGCGCTCGTCATATTGAAGTACAGATCTTTGCCGATGGTAAAGGGAGCGCATTAGCACTGGGGGAGCGCGATTGCTCTAGCCAACGTCGTAACCAAAAAGTCGTCGAAGAATGCCCCGCGCCAAACCTTACCGATGAGGTGCGCAAACAGCTTCATCAAACCGCTGAGTTATTATTGTCTTCTGTTCAGTACCGCAATGCTGGTACGGTAGAATTTATCTACGATATGGACACGGACGAGTTTTACTTTTTGGAAGTGAATACGCGTTTGCAGGTGGAACATGGCGTCACCGAAATGGTCTACGGTGTGGACTTGGTGGAATGGATGATACGCCTTGCCGCTGGCGAAGACCTTGCCCTAGACGCTAAGCGTGAAGCGTTAAAACCGAAGGGTCATGCGGTACAAGTGCGCCTTTACGCGGAAGACCCGTATAAAGACTTTCAGCCTTGTGCCGGTTTGTTGAGTCAGGTTCAGTGGCCTTTGGCTAATGCTAAGGTTGCTGCTGGTTCGGGTGTTCGCATTGATACTTGGATCGAAACCGGTATCGAAGTGTCACCGTATTTTGATCCCATGCTGGCGAAAGTGATTATCCATCAGGCGAATCGCGAGAGCGCCTTTGCCCAGTTAAAAGCTACCCTCGACGATTGTATGCTATATGGCACAGAAACCAACTTAGACTACCTGAAAAACTTGGTTATCGACCCTGTTTTACTGCGCGGTGAAGTGAGTACACGTTATCTCAACCAGTATGTCTACCAGCCAGAACGTATTGATGTGCTCAGTGGCGGTACACAAACCACCTTGCAAGATTTTCCTGGTCGCCAACATCATTGGAATGTGGGCGTGCCTCCGTCAGGCCCTTTTGATAACTATCATTCCCGTCTCGCCAATCGCTTGCTGAATAACCCAGACTCTGCCGCCGCCATGGAAATTACTCTGCAAGGGCCAAGTTTGAAATTCAGCTTTGAAACATGCCTGGTCGTTTGTGGAGCGATGATTGATGCAACAATCGATGGTCAAGCCATTGAGCAAAACCAAGTAGTGACCATCAAAGCGGGCGAGACGTTAGCTTTGGGTCGTATTAAAGAGCAGGGCGCACGGGCCTATTTGGCCGTAGCGGGTGGTTTTGATTGTCCCGATTATTTGGGGTCGAAATCCACTTTCACACTGGGACACTTTGGTGGTCACAATGGCCGAGCCATTCAAACAGGCGATGTCTTGCACACGTTACCTGCGTCTTTGGACAATTTGCCCACACATGCCCCAGGCGAATTGGTGCCCCAGCTGGGCAATCACCATGAATTGCGGGTGATCTACGGACCACATGGCTCGCCAGATTTCTTCACCCCAGAAGACATCGAGATGTTCTTCGGCACAGACTGGGAAATCCATTACAACTCCAGCCGTACCGGGGTGCGCTTAATCGGCCCAAAACCGAAATGGGCACGTAACGACGGTGGCGAAGCAGGGCTTCATCCGTCCAATATTCATGACAACGCTTACGCTTTTGGTAGTGTGGATTTTACCGGCGACATGCCGGTGATTTTAGGGCCAGACGGTCCATCCCTTGGTGGCTTTGTTTGCCCTGCTACGGTGATTACGGCGGATTTATGGAAGCTGGGCCAACTTCGCGCAGGGGATAAAATCCGTTTTATTCCTGTGACCTTGGAAGACGCCGTGGCCCTAGAAGCGGCCCAAAATAACGGCTTGGCAAACCTCACCGCGTTTGAACGCGATATTCCCCCTTGTGATTTCCCTTGTGAAGAGCCGACACCGATTCTGAAAACGCTATCGGCGGATCGTTTTGGTGATGAAATCGTCTATCGTGCGGCGGGAGATCACTTCCTGCTGGTGGAATATGGCGAGCAAATACTGGATATTCGTTTGCGCTTTCGTGCTCACGCCTTGATGCAATGGCTAGAGCAAAACCCATTAGCCGGAATGCGCGAACTGACACCGGGGATTCGCTCCTTGCAGATTCACTACGACAGTCAACAACTGAGCTACACGGCTTTATTAAGCCATCTAGAAGCGGCGGAGCAAGCCTTAAGCACGCAGCTTGATGAACTCACCGTGCCATCAAGAATTGTCTACTTGCCTTTGTCGTGGGATGACAGAGCCTGCCAAGAAGCCATCGACAAATACGCCCAATCCGTACGTTCTAATGCCCCTTGGTGCCCAAGTAATCTAGAGTTTATCCGTCGTATCAATGGCCTAGACAGCATTAACGAGGTGAAAGACATCCTGTTCAGTGCAAGCTATTTGGTGATGGGGTTGGGGGATGTGTACCTTGGTGCTCCCGTGGCCACGCCAGTGGATCCGCGTCATCGTCTAGTGACCACCAAATACAACCCAGCACGTACCTGGACCGCGGAAAACTCGGTGGGAATCGGTGGATCATACTTGTGTGTGTATGGCATGGAAGGCCCAGGCGGCTATCAATTTGTTGGCCGAACATTACAAATGTGGAACCGCTATCGTCAGACCAGCGCGTTCAGTAAACCTTGGTTATTGCGCTTCTTTGACCAAATTCGTTTTTACGAAGTGAGCCACGAAGAACTGGAGCAGATCCGTAAAGACTTCCCCCATGATACTTTCCCTGGAGATAAGAGCCCAATACGCATCGAAGAGAGCACCTTCTCTTTGTCTGACTATCAAAGCTTTATCGATGACAACCAAGACAGCATTGAGAGCTTCAAACAAGGTCGTAATAAAGCCTTTGAAGACGAATTAGCGCGCTGGCATGCCAATGGTCAATTCCATTTTGATACAGAAGAAGCCGAAGCCGTTTCCACCGACATCACTTGGAGCGAAGATGCGACCGTCGTTGATAGCCCCGTCTCTGGTAGCGTCTGGCAAACCCAAGTGGCAGAAGGGGATCAGGTGCAAGCAGGGCAACTGCTAGTGATTTTAGAATCCATGAAAATGGAAATTCCCATCTATGCCCCTAGCGCAGGCGCGGTAGCGAATTTGTTATTAAAAGACGGCAGCCGCGTTAATGCAGGGCAAGCGATTGTCGTTCTTGAAGAATAAAGTAGAAGATTGAGGAGCAAACTATGGGCATGCAATTAGAAACACAAAGTGGATTGGACATGGGATTTTCTGCCCTGCGCAGCGCTTATCAAGCGGGTACAACCAGCCCTGAAAGCGTAATGGCGGATATCCGAGAGCGCGCAGCCGATTACAAAGATCACAACATTTGGATTCACCTGTTAACTGAAACGGAACAAGCGGTTTGGTTGGAAGGCTTAAAAAGCAAAGACATGGACACGCACCCCCTATGGGGAATTCCGTTTGCCATTAAAGACAACATCGATTTGGCGGGCATTCCGACCACGGCAGGTTGTGATGCCTTTGCTTACACACCGAGCGCCTCGGCTCAAGTGGTTCAACAGCTGATCGATGCGGGGGCGATTCCCGTTGGCAAAACCAATTTAGACCAATTTGCCACAGGCTTGAACGGTACCCGCTCGCCTTACGGTGCTTGTCATAATTCGTTTAATTACGATTACATCAGTGGTGGTTCCAGCTCAGGTTCAGCGGTTGCCGTGGCCCTTGGTTTAGCCAGTTTCAGCTTAGGCACTGACACCGCAGGCTCGGGCCGTGTTCCGGCTTGCTTTAATAATTTGGTTGGCGTGAAACCGAGCATAGGCTTGTTATCGGCTACGGGTTTAGTGCCTGCTTGTCGTAGCTTGGATTGTATGACCATTTTTGCTTACAACACCGACGATGCCAATATCGCGCTCGCGGCCGCAGAAGGCTTCGATGTACAAGACGGCTACAGCCGCCAGAACCCCTTCGACAATCAAACTCGCCATTATGGTTTACGTACAGGGCCGTTAACCGTCGGTGTGATTCCCGCTCATCAATTGAAATTCTTTGGTGACGAAAGCTATGAAAAAGCCTATTTCGAGACGTTAGCATTGCTTAAAGAGCAGGGCTTTGCCTTTCAAGAAATCGACTACGCTCCCTTTGATGAAATCGCCCAACTGTTATACGAAGGCCCTTGGGTGTCCGAGCGCTACATTGCCACACAACCTCTGATCGACGAGAATCCAGAGGCGATTTTCCCTGTCGTGCGGGAAATCATCGCGCCGGGTGGCAAACCGCCGGCAACGGCCTTGTTTAAAGCCCAATATCGCATTAACGATTTGAAGCAAATTTGTTTGGCTCAAATGGCAAAGGTGGATTGTTTGCTGACGCCTACAGCAGGGCGCCACTTCACCATAGCTGAAATGCTCGCTGAGCCGATTAAGCACAATAGCGAGTTGGGCTATTACACCAACTTTATGAACCTGATTGATTTGGCTTCCATCGCCGTCCCCACCGTGATGACAGACAACGACATGCCATTTGGTATCACGCTTGTGGGGCCGACTTTTAGCGACCGTATGTTAATGTCCATTGCCAACCGCATTCAGCAAGCGCTTCCCCTAAACAAAGGGGCTTTAGAGGTCGTGGCAACGCCAAACAACACAACCCCTGTGAGCAACCCGAAAACCATCGACGTAATGGTCTGCGGCGCGCATTTAGCAGGCCAGCCACTTAACTGGCAACTAACGGAACGCGGCGCCACCCTAAAAGTCAAAACCACCACCGCCACCATGTATCGCATGTACGCATTAGCGGGCGGGCCTCCGCTTCGCCCTGGGTTGATACTCGATAAAGACAATGGTGACGCCATCGAAGTGGAAGTTTGGTCTGTGCCAACACAATACTTTGGCAGTTTTGTCGCAGGCATCCCCGCGCCCCTCGGTATCGGCAAAATAACACTCGCCGACGGCAGCCAAGTGGCAGGGTTTATCTGTGAACCTTACGGCATCGAAGGCGCACAAGACATCACCCATTTTAAAGGCTGGCGAGCGTATTTGGCGTCATTGAAATAGCAAGACGGTAAACGCAGAGACAACGAAAACCACTTTTCTAGCGATAGAGAAGTGGTTTTATGGAAATGTTATTTATAGCAGTTGGTCTAGTGGACTATTGGTTCCAGCAAAATGTTGACCTATTACATGCGTATAAATTTGTGTGGTTGACACATCGTTATGGCCTAACAACTCTTGAACAGTTCTTATATCTCGTCCGGCCATCAATAAGTGAGTCGCAAAAGAATGGCGGAAGGTGTGACAATTTACTCTTGTTTCATTAATTCCTGCTTCATGGACTGCTGTTTTTAATGCTTTACGGGGCACTGAATCATGTAAATGATGCCGGCATAATTCGCCAGTCAAAGGGTGCGGGCTGATTGATGTAGAGGGAAATAAAAACATCCAACTTAATTGACGAAATGCGTTCGGATACTTTCTAGACAGTGCGAAGGGCAAAGAAGGGCCGTATCCCTTTGTATTGTCGTCTTGTTGGATTTTTTGAGCATAGGATTTTTGTTTGTTTAAAGATTCAGCTAATTTACGGCTAAGAATCGTGGTTCTATCTTTATTGCCTTTGCTGCATCGTACCACCAAGCTACCTTGATCCAAATTAATATCTTGAATGCGAATACGTAAGCACTCACTGATCCTAAGTCCTGAGCCATATAGCAATGAGAACATTAAGTGATCCCGTTCATTTAAGCAGCTTAGTATTTTCTGAATGTCGTTAGGTGCTAAAACAATGGGTAAGCGCCGACCTTGTTTAGCATGCTGAAATCCTAAGTCTCCTAATGGTTGATCAAGTAGCTTGTTATATAAAAATGCGAGGGCATTAAGGGCAGATTTTTGTGTGTTAATTGCAACATTTTGTTCAATTGCCAAAAATGATAAAAACGCTCTTACTTCTTCTGCCCCCATATTTTGAGGGTGCTGCAGCTTATGGAATCGAATAAAATATTTAATCCAATACAGGTAAGACTTCTCTGTTTTTAAGCTATAGCCGCGCAGCCTGAGTTCATTACGAATAAAGTTAAGAAAAGGACTGGAAGACATCACACACTCCTTGTGGATAATTGACCTAAAGCTGTATAAATATACAGTATATTTTTTCAGCTTGCCAATTTTTGGCACGGATTGTCTGAAAAATAATCAAAAAATTGCGTGTCTGCACTGGCAGCATGCCTTAAAGTCTTTTAGTATCAATGAATAAGAATATACGCATCAGAAATAACGTGCTGTGGATAAATGTGTAAACACGCATGCTCGTTTTTCCAGTTTCAGTTTCTGTGAGTAATTTCGTAAAGTAACTTTGATTCAGTTACTTACGGCGTTCATTAGAACTTTTTGGAATTGTCTAAAAGCGCATGCGCACTATTAAAATGTTATGCCATAGGGAGTAAAAAGTGATTCCTAACTATTGGAAAAAATTCGTAGAGGAAAACGGTTTGGAAGGTGCTTTTTGCAAAATTCCTCCCGACTCAGATTTAGCGAATTTAGACGAAGAAGGTTTGGATTTATATATCATGGATGAGTCAAGTTCGATTCAAGAAACTACAGAATACTATCCTGGTATGTATGTGAAGTCAGATGGGTACGTTCCAGTGGCTGGTTGTGAAATTGGTAGCGGCAATCCGTACTTCATAAATATAAATGATGGTGAGGATGGTTCCTTATATTGTATATTTCATGATGTGGTCACTGACGAAAATTATGATCCGTCTAAGGGTATTGTAAAAGTACTTGAGAGCTATCGAGACCTAGCTAAATATAAAGAGCTTTAAATAGAATGGAGTTATAGATAACAGTGAGGAAGCGCGGCATAACAAAAACGTGCAGCCGACGTTTTTCGTTCCGCCGATTGAGAATTGCTGCGCAATTTTATCCCAGTAGTCTCCACTCCAAAAACGCGGCTGACGTAGGCGTTATGCGACCTAAAGGAAATTGAGATTTATGGATAAATTTGGAATGCTTCAAGAACTTGGTGCGGGTGACTTTCAGCACCTTAACGGTTCATTGGAAGCGCACTTAAAAGGGACTCAAGAAGTTCTAGTGAACTGGGGTAGTAGCGAATTACTTCAAGTTGCAGGACTCTTTCACGCTGCTTATGGAACAGCGGGTTTCGATGAAAATATGGTGTCGCTAAGTCAGCGCCAAGAAATAGCACGAATTATTGGTTGTGACGAAGAAGCTCTAGTTTACTTGTATTGCTCATGCGATCGAGACTATGTATTTCCTCAATTTGGCAAAACGCCAGAAATCCAGTTCAAAGACAGATTTACAGGTTCAACCTTCAAGCTTGACAGTGCAATGGTGAAATTGTTTTGTGAGTTAACGGTCGCTAACGAGCTAGAGCTTGTATATAGCAGTGAAGAATTCAAGCTCAAGTATGGTGCTGAACTATTTGAGCTGTTTCAAGGCATGGACAGTTACTTAAGTCCCGAGGCCAAAAAAGCGTACAAATCAGCATTATCGAATTTCGCATAACAAGCAATTTAAGAGGGATTCACAACGCTTGGCATTTTTGCTTCTACTTCAAATTTAGTGTTTATGGCACAATGCTTTAGGCGTGGTGGTAGCGTTGTTCTCCCCTTAATTGGGCGTTCTATTTAAAGGGAATTGGAAATGGTTGAGTATATAAATGCGTTGTTACTAACATATACTGCGTTTATTTTTGCAGTACTTTCACCAGGCCCAAATGTTTTTGGTGTTCTTAATATCTCGCTAGAAAAAGGTAAAGCTGCGGGTTTATTGTTTGGTCTTGGTATCGCATTCGGCTCTTTGACGTGGGCGACTCTAAGTGTTTTAGGCCTGACTCAGATTATAGCTAAATACGCTGAATTACTATTTTTGATAAAGGTGTTTGGAGGGTGCTACTTAATTTATCTCGCCATCAAAGCCTATAAGTCAGCTAAGACTGAAGCCTCAGATAGGACCTCTAAGACACATGGGTTAATACCCAAACGATATTTTACCGGAGGTTACGCGCTGATGATGACGAACCCTAAAGCTGCGCTAGCTTGGGTTGCAATAGTATCATTATCTACATTTAACAACGCTCCAGCTTGGGTTTCAATTGCTGCAATCGTTGGCACTTTCACTCTTTCAGTAATTATTCACGTGGCGTATGCGTCAATATTTTCAAGTAGATCATTTGTAAGGTTTTATCGAAAATCGAGAAGCAAAATATTAAAGATTTTTTCAGTTGTTTATGGTGGGTTGGGGTTGAAATTACTTTCATCTACGAACTAAATAGAACAAATGTGGGCACAGGACTCGTTCCTCGCCCGTGCCACAAACGTTATACGCTTAATGAAAAATGATACAAAAAGGACGTTATGAAGTTATCTGAATTACAAAGTCATATAAAAGAATTCGATTATGCGCCAGAGCAATCTGAACACTATTTTTTAAAACTAATCGAAGAAGTTGGTGAATTATCGGAATCTATTCGCAAAGGTAAACGTGGGCAACCAACGCTAGATGAACTCAAAGGTTCAATCGCAGAAGAGTTATATGACGTCTTGTATTATGTTTGTGCTTTAGCCAATATTCACGGTGTAAACCTTGAGAAAACGCATGAACTAAAAGAAGTTTTGAACAAGGTTAAGTACAACCGATAGAACGCGTATAACAAATTGTTCAAGAGGGATTCAGCACGCGTGGCATTTTTACTATGCGTTGGTTTTAGTGATTAAGGTGGTATGCGGTAGCATCGGTGCTGCGTGCTTCACCCCTTAACAAGGCGTTAGAGGTACATATGGATTTAGAAGATGCGTTTAATTTAATTAATAGAATTGGAAATTTACCTCAAATTTACGATGAAATTGAAAAAGCAGTCTGTTCTGTTGTTCATAGCTACTTTCAAGAGCTTCTTGAGGTTGAGGAGCAAGAAGCTGTGATTATGGGCAAAGAAAACTATGACAGCTCTGAGTTAACACCTTACTTAAATAAAAAATCCGAAATACATAATAAGTATTGGTCTAACTCTGCAAAATTTTATCAGCCTTGTTCATCTAGCAGCAGCCCAGAGCATATTTGGGGATGTCTTAGTGATATTGAGGTTTTCCAAAACGGAGACGATGAAAATAATTTGTATATTTTCAAGGCAAAATCAAAAGATCCAGATAATGGTCTTTTAATAAATAAAGCATTTTTGCTTAAACTAGAAGACGATAAACTCTTAATAGAGCATGAGTTTTTTGGGTAATAAACCTCTAACAAGCGCAGGCACTCGGACAAATTTTCCGCTGCGCTTCAAATTTGCCCGGTGCTGCGGGCGTCGGACGTCAGCTCAGACGCGGTTGTGCCGTAACCTCAATTGACTACGAGTTATGAACATTATGAACAACGAGCTACTTAACCAATTGCTGGTGGATGATCTCGCGCAAAAGGTTGCTAAGGATTATGGCACGCCGGTCTATATCTATTCCGAAGACATGTTGTTGCGACAAGCTCAGCTCGCGCAGGCTATGCCGAATGCGTTTGGACTAAAAGTTAGATACGCGATGAAAGCAAACTCCAATATTTCCGTCGTGCGTACTTTGTACAAGGCTGGAGTTTGTATTGACGCTAGTAGCGGATACGAAGTCGAACGCGCGTTGCTTGCGGGTGTTGCTCCATCGGACATACAGATTACGGCACAGGAACTGCCAAACAACATCGGTGATCTGCATCGGGCTGGTGTATTGGTGAACGCTTGCTCTTTGATGCAATTAGAAAAGTTTGGTGCAGCGAGTCAGGGCGGAGAGGTTTCGCTCCGTATCAATCCTGGGCTTGGTTCAGGCCATACCAACCGCACGAATGTAGGCGGTATTAGCTCGTCATTTGGTATCTGGCACGAGCACTTAGATCGCGCACTTGAAATTTGTAAAAAATATTCGCTTACCGTCACTAGAGCCCATACCCATATCGGATCCGGGGCAGATCCGAACGTCTGGAAGAAAGTGGCGTTGATGTCTCTGGAGATGTGTCGAACACTGCCGGATGTTTCAATATTGAGTCTTGGTGGTGGCTTCAAGATTGCAAGAAATCGTTCCGAAGAAGGCGCTGATCTACAGGCAATCGGTTTTCCCGTGAAGTCAGCATTTGAGGATTTTTATCACGCCACCGGAAGAAAATTAGTACAGGAGATCGAACCTGGAGCCTTTTTGGTGGGAAATGCAGGGGGTATTATTTCTGCCGTTACAGATGTCGTGAATACCGGCAATGACGGATTCGAGTTTATTAAGCTTGATACCGGGATGAACGATTTTATTCGGCCTGGGATGTATGGGGGCATTCACGAAATTAGCACGCTTTCATCATCGGAGCATAAAAACGAAAAACGTAACTATCTGGTGGTGGGGCATTGCTGCGAATCGAGCGATATCTTAACGCCGATGCCCAACGACCCTGATGGGTTGAAGCCAATCGAGCTACCTGAGATGAAGATCGGTGATCTTGTCGTCATTGCTGGAACTGGAGCCTATTGCGCTTCAATGGCGGCAAAGAATTACAACTCATTCCCCGAGTCGGCGGAGCTTATGATCCGACAGGATGGTTCTGTTCAAGTAGTCCGACGTCGGCAGACTCTTGAGCAGTTGATTCAAAATGAAATAAATGTGGTTTCATAGGTGTGAACCAAAATTCATGTGAGTGGCTGTTGCAGTCATTACAAATATTTATAGGCTTGGTGCAGTAGACGCCCAACAAGTCGTTGCAGGTGACATTTGACCCGTCACCGATTTTTGCTAAACGCAAAAACGGCGTCGTCTCAAATGCACCTGAACTCAGGCGTTAGGTGCTAAGAGGAAATATGAAAGAATTTACTGAACTGTTGAGGATCGCAGAGCGTAAGTCTGAGTTTGATCAAAGCAACTCTTGGTCTAGTGGCTCTGAAACTTACCTAGCGGAAATGAAAAAAGAAATTGACGAAGTATCAGAAGAAATTCCAAAAAATCGTCAGTGTTATCTCGAAGAAGAATTAGGTGATGTGCTATGGGACTACCTGAATGTACTCACTGTCATACAAAAAGAGCAAGGTATATGCCCCAAAGCAGTCTTAACTCGTGCTATCAAAAAGTATGAAGAAAGGGTGTCTGGCATTGAAACGGGTGAGTCTTGGGCAAGCATAAAAGGACGACAGAAAATAGCTTTGGTACAGGAACAAAAAGATCGCACCTAACAAGCAATTTAAGAGGGATTCACAACGCTTGGCACTTTTGCTTCTACTTCAGTTTTAGTAATTATAACTTAATGGGACACCCATCGTAACTTGTTACGGCATCGAAGACGCACAAGACATCACCCATTTTAAAGGCTGGCGAGCGTATTTGGCGTCATTGGAATAGCAAGACACGAAAAAGCAAAGACTGCGAAAGCCACTTCTTTAGGGATAGAGAAGTGGCTTTTTTTGGGTCTTGTTCTATTTTTACTACTTGCCCCCCTTAATGAGGCGTTAGTTCTATAACCTACCCTTCCTGAAAATCCGTTGATATTGAGGAGTCAGCCCACTGTTCTAATTCTGCTATGCGATTATTGAGAGTATCGCGAGACATTGAGAGAGCATCCGAACCAGCAACAAGGCGGGCGGGGCGCTGACTAAGACCTGCCACATTAACAATTAGTTGTGCCAATTTTTTGGGGTCTCCTGGTTGCATATGGCTATAATCATCGTACTGTGATTTTTGGGTACTGACATCATTCTCATAGTCTTGAACTTGTATCTGACCGTAGCGCACTGAAGACGTATCCAAAAAGTCAGTACGGAAAAAACCGGGTTCAACGATGGTGACATCAATTCCAAAGCGAGCAACTTCCTTTGAAAGGCTTTCTGAAAATCCCTCGACAGCAAACTTGGATGCGCAATAGATGGATGCTCCATCAAACCCAATAGCGCCACCAATGGAGGAAAGGTTAAGTATGTAACCACGTCGCTGTCTACGCATTTCAGGTAATACTGCTCGAGTTATATGCATTAAACCAAAAACGTTGATGGAAAATTGCTGCTCAATGGACGAAGCCTCAATGGTCTCGAAGTGACCTAGCTGCCCGAAACCAGCGTTGTTCACTAGAATATCAACTCCTCCAAATCTCTCAACAGACTTTGCCACTGCTTTTTGTGCCGCCGCACTATTTTGCACGTCTAGCTCAATGCACTCCAACTGCTCTATGTGTGCATTAAATTGTCCTCGAAGTGTGGTTACATTGCGTGCAGTTGCGACTACATTATCTCCTTGCGCAAGGGCTGCTTTTACTATTTCGAGACCTATACCGCGAGATCCTCCGGTGATAAACCAAGTGTTTTTCATACGACTAATTCCTGTATTTCAGTAATGATTACCCCATGGATATGGGACGGTGTAAATGAAATATTGTCAGAAAAATGCTTTGATGCGATATATTGGTTTTCTCGCATTCTTGTACAATCCTCTGTTTCTTTATATTCTCGTTTATTAAGCGAAAATAGAGCTGGAAGGTATTTTAATGCGTTCAATTAATGACTTAACCGATTTGCTAGTGCAATTTGCACCGAGTGATGGTGTATTTCAGACGTCTATTCCCCGAATGTCTATTATGCGCTGTTCCGTACCTACCGCCCCCGAATTAGTTCTATACGAGCCTTCAATATGTGTAGTCGCTCAGGGTGTGAAAGAAGCAAGGCTTGATGATCAGACTTATCGTTATGATTCCGCCCACTACCTGTTGGGCTCTGTCCGACTTCCAGTTTTTGGAACCGTCATAAAAGCCACAAAAAAACATCCTTATGTTTGCCTTAGACTGGATTTGGATCCTGAAATCATAGTCGAATTGATGACATTATCGATTGAAGCAAAGAAAAACAACGTTATCTCTTCGGGGTTAAAACTAGGGGTAATGGATGATCAGCTAGTCGATACGGTGGTAAGGCTAGCGGAGACAATGAATGATCGACAGAGTATAGATGTTTTATCGCCATTAGTTGAAAAAGAATTGATTTGGAGACTACTTCAGCAGCCAGAGACTCATTCTATTCTTGCTCAAATGGTTACATCAGGCAGTCAGTTACGCCACATAAAAAAAGCTATTGAGTGGATCGAAATTCACTTCACAGAATCAATGACCACTAGAGATCTGGCCGACATCGCACTAATGGGACAATCTTGTTTTTATAAGCACTTTAAAACGGTTACTGGGACAAGCCCTATGCGTTTTAGAAGTCATTTGCGTTTAATGACAGCAAGACGCCTTATGGTTGTTGAGGGCTACGATGCTGCAGAAGCTGGATTTGAGGTGGGGTATTGTGAACCTGCGCAATTCAGTCGAGAATATTCTAAGTTGTTTGGTTATGCACCAAAACGGGATGCTAAAAGACTGAAAAACAGCTTTAGGGCCAGTATCAATCAGCTATAAAACTATTTATCGCAACTACTATGAGACACCCATCGTAACTTGACGATTCTTCTCTATGCTGTATATTTAACCAGTATATTTCTTATGGAAGAGAGGTTTCGCCATGCCAAGAGCCAGAAGTCAGCAAGTTAGTTTACAAGATACGCCTTACTGTCATTGTACTTTCCTTTGTAGAGAGTACGCTGTGTTCGTAGGGCGTTTTTGTGTGGAGAAGATCCGGTTTCTGGTGCAAGCTTTGAGCACCGCCGTGGCTGGGTTGAAGAACGTTTGTTATTCTTAGCCAGTGTCTTTGCTATCGATATTTGTGCCTATGCGGTAATGAGTAACCACCTTCATGTGTTACCCTCAGTTAGGCTTAAATAGTAGTTAACAGACTCAGGCATAAATACATTACCTTGAAAGCGGATCAGGTCATAGAGTCTAAGTATCGAGTATTGCCTAATGCTGAGGATTCGAGTAAAAAGAGTCATACCGTGATAAAAAATAAACGTAAATCCCGCCTAAATTTTGGGAATATCCCTTAGTAAGGGAGAAAAAGCACTGCGATATTAACAGGGACGTCGCCAATTCTGAAAAATCAAATCCCCTATAAATAACGCGGCCGTTCAACAGACGGTTATAGCCATGGCTTCGCCACTGTATAACCGCTTAGTAGTTCTGAGTAGAGTATGGAAATAGATACTGACATTAGGCTAAATTCGAAGCGCTGCTCCCTCCGATACATCGAAGAGAGTGATATTCCTTACATTTTTTCTGCTTCTAGATATGAAGGTTTTACGGATGGAATGCTATGGAGCCCGCCTGAAAGCGAAATGCAATTGGTCGAGCCGTTTAAGAACAATGTAAAAGCTTGGAGGGAGGGGAAAGGCTACTGCTTTACAATTGAAACTATAGAAAAGGCTGATTTTTTAGGACGAATAATGATTCGTAAAACAGATGCGCTTGGTGTGTGGGATATTGGGTTTTGGGTGCACCCAGAACACCAAGGTAATGGGTATATGTCAGAGGCAGTTCAATTAATAGTTAGCTTTGGATTTCAACGGCTTAATGCAAAATCAATTGAAGCATGTTATGCGCTATGGAATAAAGCCAGCGAATCTGTTCTAAAGAAATGCGGTTTCAGTTTCAAGGCATATTTGCCTCAAGGCTTTCTAAAAAATGGTAAATGGGTAGAAGAAAATTTGGTTGAGTTGACTATTCAGAAGTGGGTAGAAAACTCAGAACAAGTACAGGCAATGGACGCGAAAAAGACCGCACCAATGGTGTAAGTGTTAAATGCTCAAGGCGGAAATGAAAGAACTGCACGAAATCCTAGATGAAGTCAAAGATGAAAAAAGTTTCTTGGACTTTGCGAAAGCGCTGATGAAAGACCGTGAGGTTCATGAAGAAAAGCCTGTCGATGAGGTTGGTTGTGCTGGCGATTGGGCAAACAACGATATCGCTGGTTTCTTGGAGTCAGCTATTGCTTGGGCGGAAGATTCTGATTTTGGTATTAGGCAAGATTCAGATCTTCAGTCTAATAAATGGAAGCAATTCGCAGTGTTTTTGTATTGCGGAAAAATATATGAGTAATTCCGTATTTAACAAACAGCTCAAGCCGACCTCCACTGCGTTGTTTGTTTTGTGCTTTTCCGCTACGCTCGCACAAAACAAACAACTTCGTTCCGGCGGTTTAGCTGGGCGTTAGCACTAAAAATTAACATTCAAGTATAGGAGGCATAGATGGCCCTAAAAACGTTAACAGATTGGATGGGTTTTCTTTCTGGTGAGGAAAGAGTCCATAGAGAAGATGACTTAGTTGTTCATGTATATGGAGAGGGTGATAACTCATATATAGTTGTTGAAAAAGTTCTATCCAGATTGCCGAGCATTATTGAGCAATATACTTTTCATTCTGTTGGTGAAACTAATCCATTATTTTCTTTCTTTTGCTTTTTAAATGAGTGTGATTTTGATCTTAATAGCCTGATTTCAACAATCATTAAAGCAGATTATCTTGAAGAATCAATGAATGAAGTAGCTAGATTTGAAGATGTAGAAGTGGCGCGTTACGAAATCAGGGAGAACTAATTGCCATGGATAAAAAACGGAATATTGTATTAAAGAAGAAAAAGTTAGAACTTGATAAAGTATCGGATGCTAAGGGGATCGATAAACTTGAGAGAACCATTGTTGCTGCGATACAAGAACAAAAAGTAAAAAGCTCAAAACCATCTATACAGGAGTTTACAGAATGGGAGTAAGAGTTTTCACAAGTAAATTAATTAGTGAAGGCTTAAACGATTCTGAGCTGCAGCTAATAGTTTCAAAGTTCAAAGATTACAAAGAAAATGGTGATAATTTAGACTACTTTGGCCGGGATGTAAGTTTCAATAGACCAGCATCTGTAAAAGCTGCCGGTTTAATGCATGTGCATTTGAATGAGCGGAAACCATGGGGTGTAAGAGTTCTTCAGTTTGACCGGACGAGCGACACTCATTTGGTTTATTGCCAAGGATACTTCCACAAAGACTGTTACCTCTTAATTACACTCGTAAATGGTGCTCACGCAAAGTACCGAGATAATATGTTTATGCTTGGTTTAGCGGATATTGCTGAAGATTTTCGTAACAAGTTTTAGTGCTAACAAGCATACATACATAATGGGACACCCATCGTAACTTGACGATTCTTCCCTATGCTGTATATTTAACCAGTATATTTCTTATGGAAGAGAGGTTTCGTTATGCCAAGAGCCAGAAGCCAGCAAGTTAGTTTACAAGATACGCCTTACTATCACTGTGTTTCTCGTTGTGTTCGTAGGGCGTTTTTGTGTGGAGAAGATCCGGTTTCTGGTGCAAGCTTTGAGCACCGCCGTGGCTGGGTTGAAGAGCGTTTGTTATTCTTAGCCAGTGTCTTTGCGATCGATGTTTGTGCCTATGCGGTAATGAGTAACCACCTTCATGTGGTGTTGCATATCAATGCAGAAAAAGCAGCGAAGTGGTCTACATTAGAGGTTCTGCAAAGGTGGCATAAGTTACATAAAGGCACCTTGTTTACACAGCAATATGTAAGAGGGGAATCATTGCCAGACTATGCAATGGCTTTGGTAGAAGTGTCTGCTGAAGCTTAATAGAAGCCGCCTTATGGACATTAGCTTGTTCATGAAAGAGCTTAATGAGCCAATTGCTCGACAGGCAAATTTTGAAGACAACTGCACTGGTAGGTTTTGGGAAGGACGATTTAAGTCTCAAGCGTTACTTGATGAAGCCGCATTAGCGGCTTGTATGGCTTATGTTGATCTTAATCCGTTAAGGGCAAAAATAAGTGAAACGCCTGAAGCTTCGGAATTTACTAGCGTTAAAAAGCGTGTGGTCGCTGCTAAACATCAAAAGCAACCAAAATTGCTTTATCCTTTTGTCGGTAACCCCAGAGAAAACATGCCGGATGGCCTACCTTTTGAATTATCTGATTACCTTGAATTGGTTGATATGACTGGGCGAATCATCCGAGAAGATAAACGTGGCGCTATAAATGTCTCACTGTTGTCGATTCTTCAACGACTCAATATATCCTCAGAAAATTGGCTTCGTATCGCCACAGAATTTTGCGCAAGAACCGGTACTGTTGTTGGTGCCGAACAATCTATTGTGAATTATTGTGATTCAAATAAACTAAATAGAAAGCCAAGATCCAGTCATAACCGACTACTCGCTTAGCTTCATTCCAGCATTCATCGTCTTTCTTTATATACTAATCATGTATTGGTAAATTTACTCGCCCAAAAATCCAATAACCAGCCTTTTTTATCAGTTAGTTATCCCTTAACGAAACGATAAAAGATGAATTCCATATAAATTCTTTCTGTGAAGAAGATAGTTTTGTATGATGTAGATAGGTATTTAATATGGGTGTCTCGAAAAATCTCCTACCAGCGTTATCGCAAACGGAAGTGAGCCGGCTATTGAATGTTTTGATGCAAAAGCCTTGGGTTGTCTATTGCAAATCGGCGCTTGAATATCGCTCAACCTTGGTGACTTATTTAGCGCGCTATAGCCATCGTATTGCTTTATCTAACAATCGTTTCCAAGTGTGGAACAACGACAAAATCAGTCTTCAATATCGAGATTATCGTTCCGGCAAGCAGTCTCTTTTAACACTCACGCCACAAGAACTGCTAAGACGTTTTTTACTCCATGTATTACCAAGGGGGGTTATGCGCATCCGGCATTATGGCTGTTTGTCTAATGCAATAAGAGCCAAAGTGAAGAAGCGGGTAGATAAGCAGTTAGACATGAACGAATCGCGAGCCAAGGACGGCAGTGAAAAGGCTGCTGAGTCAGGTTGTTCATGTCCTGCTTGTGGAGAGCATGCAGTGATGTATCTTGGCGATGTATCTGAGAGTAAAGTGACAAAACGGCTTCGCATCCTGCAGTCATGGGACAATGGTAGTTAGCGTTAGTATACGGTGAGATCAGTGTATAAATCGGATCAGGTCATAAGGCCTGAGGGAATCGCTTGCCTCGCGGGTCAAATCGCGCTACAAAAGAGCAAATAAAGAATCAACATAGCAGCGATCAAAGACGATCTGAAGCGGCATCGTCCAGACAGACGTTGGTATTGAGCGAGTTATATAACAGGGAAGTCCCACCATGAAAAAAGCAAATCCCCTATATAGACAACGCAGCCGTTCAACAGTGGGTTATAGCCGCAGCTACGCTGCCGTATAACCCTTAATTGTTATGCATCACAAGGAGAATGACATGGAGCAATGCAATAACCCTGAATGTAAGAAGGAGTTTTACGTTAGTAGTATTGGTGGTGGGGTTCCTGGCGGTAAAGAGCTTGAGCCTGTTATCTGTCCGTACTGTGGTACAACTGTACGAACCGAAATGACATCGGCCACATTCACTACTCGAAAAGTCGAAGACATTAATAAATAGGAAGTATTTATGAGCCAAGAATATAAAGAAAAAATCGGTATTCCTGATAATCATGAGCTTGTTCAAACAGATACAAAGTGGGAGCAACGGAAAGGTCAAGACACGGATACATACTGGTACGACGAAGTTGATGAAGAAGGTAACGTGGTTGCTAAATACGTTGTAAAAGACTCCACTTCAATTTATCCACCTTTTGGCAGAAGTATTTCCTACGATAAAGTAGGTTGAATACAAATGCATAACAAACCGCTTAAATACGTTCCGCCCACAAAAAACGTGGCCTCCACCGGACTCGCTAACGCTCGCCGTTTAGCGGGGCGTTAGATTGAAAGACAAATACACAGGAAGTATAAAGTAATTATGAAGTCTCCAAATTTTACCGATTTAACAAAGAAAAACTTTGCTCTTTGGGGAGTTATTGCGTTTCTATGTTTTGTTGTTATTCCGATTTTTCTTAAAGTCCCAGAACCATATCAAAAGGTGCTGCTTTCAATTGGAACCGCTTTATTTGTTGGTTTGACTGTTAGTTACTTTATCAATAAGAAAATTGGCGAAAGTACCAGCTATGAAGTAAAAGGTCTGTTGAAAGAGAGCTTTCCGAAATTACTAGAATTTGATGATATCGGTCTCCATAAGGTCACCTATGAAAACAGTATGAACAACTTAGGTATTGACTTAGTTAATTCTGATAAGCTCTATATCGTTATGAATGATGGGAAAAACTTTTTTACTAATAATTCTAAAGATCTCTCAAGGAGATTTTCACTGGAAGATAAACAAACAGTTGTAATTCTTATGTCAGATGAATCTGAATCTGAAGGAGTTTTGAACAGCCGAAACAAGAAAACTGAAGAAGGGTACTATGGTCGTAAAATTAGAGAGTCTATAAATGACTATTTGTCATTTCATAAAAATTCACCTGCCACAAACAAGCTAGATATCTATCAGTATGGCTTTAACTTTACGATGTCTATAGTTGCAACTGAAAATATAGCTGTAGTTGGAACGTACAGAAATGCAGCTGGAAAATCATTAGTTCCCCCTCACTTTGTCTTTAAGAATAATGGAAACGATAGCGAATTTAATAACATTATGAAAGATGTGAATAATCTTATAGAACAATCTAACAAGTCAAGGCAAGGGACGCAGAAAAGCTGCGCCCCTGCTTGAAGCGTTAAGTTTCTTAGGAGTTATAGGTGCACATAAGAAAGATTGAGCAGGAAGATTTAGCAAGAGTGAGCTCTATATGCATGGATGCTTTCATGTGTTCTGTCGCACCAAGCCTTTCAAGCGAAGGAGTTGATACATTCCGGGGCATTGCGAGTGTTGATAGCTTTTTAAGTCGGCTCAAAGGCGACAATAACATTCTCGTATTTGAGGACAATGGAGAGCTGAAAGGTGTCATTGAGTTAAAGGAAGGCCGTCATTTAGCTATGCTGTTTGTAGATCCGAAGTCACAAAATAGAGGCATCGGAAGAAAGTTGTTCTCAGAAGTAATTGCATATGCTAGGACAGGTACTCTCACAGTGAGCGCGTCGACTAATTCGGTACCCGCTTATCTCAAATATGGTTTTGTTTGTATTGGCCAGCCAGATGAAAAATCTGGCTTAAAATACCAACCTATGGAGTTTAAACTTAACAAATCAAGCAAGAAGGACGCAGCAAGCTGCGCCGGTTATTGAGGCGTTAGCTGTTCGTGAGAAATTATGGAAACAATTAAAAATATTTGGATTTGGTTATTCTCTCTGGGTGAAAGAGAGCGACCAGTTAAAGATGCTGCCGAAAAGCTACAAATGAGTATGAGAGTGACAGCTAAGTGTCGCTATAACGCGGCAGTGAGGCTTCAAAGACAAGGGAAGTTTGCCTTTTTTACTACAACCTCTCTATCTCTCGGTTTGATTTTTGTGCCCCTGATGCAAACCTCAGGAGTTAAGTTAGCTTTTGAGTCTAATGTTCTGAGTATGATGCAGATATTTTTGGCAGTGGCGGTGCTTGTATATTCAGTCGTCATTGGAACCGCTAGATACGAAGTCAGAGCTGAGACATTGACCGAGTGTGGGGATAAGCTGAAAGAATTAATTCGAGCAATAGATAAAGATAGAGAAGTAAATGAAAAGTTTTCAGATGAAGATCTAACCACATATCAAGATCGCTACTCAGATATTGTGACAGATACAGAAAACCACACTAGAAGCGATTATGGTTTGGCTACATTGGAAATGGATAGGGACTATTTTTATACGGGATTATATCGATTTAAATTATATGTAGGCTCTCACTTGCATCGCTTCATTCCATTTATCCTACCAATCGTTTTGTTGGCCGCTGAAGTAACTTTTATAACAGATATGATGGGTGCAACAAGCGTATTACCCAAATACTTAAACGGCACTGCCGTCGAGCAAGCAGCTAACAAGGCGCTCAATTCGCAGGTGATGCCTGCTGGGACGCCAAAAATCGGCGCCCATTAGCGCGGCGTTAGATTTCAAGGAGGATACTTTGAGCAAGACTAAACTTTTTATATTGCTATTTTTATTAATAGTTTTGAGCTCTTGCTCAATATTACTTATCCGCGATGCTCAGTTGTTTGTTGAAGTTCCACACAATAATGTGCCATTACTGAAAAATAATTTATGGAGCAGCTTATCTACTATATATCTTTGCTCAGAGGAACCTACAACTGATGAATATGATGTCTACTTGTTGACTTGTGAAAGTAATGCTTACGACTCTGAAGCTAAGGGAATCTTCGGATTCGGGCCTATGTGGGAGGAAAAAATTGCTATATCAATTAGAGTTATACAGGCAGAAGGTCAGCCCCTATGGGCAAAGATAACGACTACGGTTTTTGAGAAACAGAAAGGTAGAGCTGAGTGGAGAAATAAAGATGATTCTTCTTTTGATCCCGATATAGAAGCTGACTTAATAAGAAAGGTTCAGTTCGCAATCAAGGAGCAAGCATGAATATTGAAACTGTTAGAGCTGTTTTGGCGATTACAATTGTAGTTGGTGTTTTCATAGTTTCCGCATTATTACTTCTTGGCGGAGTCCAAGATGGTACAAAGATAATGAAGGAGTTTTCTGCTGTTTTCTCAGGAATTGTAGGTACAATAATTGGTTTTTATTTTGGTAAAGATAAACCAACCAACAAGTCCGGAGATTGAAATCTAACAAAAAAATTAAGTTCGCTCCCTCTGGTCGCTGGGACTGTCGCTACGCGCCAGCCCCTTATTTAAATCGTTATAACGCAGTAGAGTTCATCACACATATTAAGGATTGTATGGAAGAATATTGGAATCCAATGGTGCCAGAATTATCGGTATCAGACTTCTCAAAATCACTGAATTTTTACTGTGAAATCTTAGGGTTTAAGGTTAGAAGTCAAAGAACAAAACCAGATTTTGCTTACATCGAATTTGAACAAGTACAAATCATGTTGGAGCAAATTCATGATAACGGTTGGGCTACAGGAAGCTTAGAAGCGCCGTTCGGGCGTGGTGTAAATTTTCAAATTGAACTATCGAACATCGAACCTGTTTATGAACGTCTCAAGTTAGCTGGGATATCGGCGTTTTTCAAGGTAGTTGTCGCCTAAAATAATTAAGCAGCGTCTTTGTGTTGCTCTGGATTTAATTCCACATCACCTATTGGCTGCCAGTTTCTTTCTGCTTTTGACCAACGCTCAGGATGATCCTTCCTCTTCTTCTGATACAAGTTCGAGCGCTTCGCTAAGATCTTTTTATCAAGCCCTGCATGTCTTTGATTTGGCGTGACAAACTGGATCCGACTATGGCGATGCTCATGGTTGTACCAATACACGAACTCTTTGACCCACTCTCGCGCATCTTCTAGGGTTTTAAATCCCTCTGACGGCCATCTAGGGTGATATTTCACCGTTCTAAACAGCGATTCTGAATACGGGTTGTCATTACTCACCCTTGGTCGACTCCGTGAGGTCACTACGCCAAGGTCGTACATTTTTGCCCTCATCGTTAAACTCTTCATGGGGGCACCGTTATCTGAGTGTAAGACGATGTCTTTTTTAAAGCATCTTTCCGCCCAGACACTGCGCTCCAATAAATCGGCGGCATGCTCTCCCGTTTCTTGGTGATGCACTTCCCAACCCACTATTTTTCGACTGTAAATATCTTCTATCATGTACAGGTAGTAATGCAGACCAATCACCGTGGTTGGCAAATAGCTAATGTCCCAACTCCACACCTCATTGGCTTTTTTAGCCGTGTAGCTCGTGGGCTTTTTATGGACATTCCTTGGTGCTGCTTTTCCTCTGTGATGGAGCATATTTTCCGCTTTTAAGAGACGATAAAAGCTGGATTCTGAGGCAATATACTCACCTCTATCGGCCAATATAGGCACGATTTGGCTGGGTGGTAACGAAGCAAACTCGTCACGGTTGCAGACCTCAATCATCGTCTGCCGTTCTACCTCGCTCAGTTTGTTCGCTGGGGCGGGCCTTGTCGATGTGACTCTTCTATCCTCCCCAATAGAACCCTCTCTACACCAACGCTGTAACGTCCTGACCGATAATCCAATCACCTCGCAGGCAGGCTCTTGCCGTGCACCGGACTCGACCGCATGACGGATCCACTGCGAATACTTTTGCCTATCGGCCAGCGTGATTAGCTGTCCTCTTTTTCCTCCCAATAGGCATCGAACTTTTTTCCCAGCACAAGTAACGCTGCACTTTCTGCTAACGCTTTCTCTTTTCTTCTCAGTTCTCGCTCTAACTCTTTAATGCGTTTTTTATCCGACTGTTGCTCAGCCGTGGTCTTTTTCTTCTCTTTCACTGTATTCCCAGCAATACAAGCCTGTTTCCACTGTTTTACTTGCTCAGGGTACAGGCCTTTCACACGGCAATACTCATTAAGCTCCGCTTCAGACAAGACGGCGGTTTCAAGTACGACAGCAAACTTTTCTTCATTTGACCACTTATCTGATGAACTCACTTTTGACTCGCTAAATCCTGATGTGTTGAATTGCTTTTGCCAACTATACAGGGTAGAGAGCTTAATGCCTTCCTGTTCTGCAAACTCACGTCTCGACAACTCGCTTTGGTAGAGCTTCTGTAAGATGGCTTCTTTAAAGGCACTTGAATGTCTTTGGTAATTCACTGGTTTTACTTACCGTCCCCTGTCTATTTATAATAACAAATGAGGCGACAACTATCCTGACACAGGGGGATATCATTGTTCAAAGAACAGAAAGATACATGGTATGACGTTGGCCATAGCCTTTCTGGGCAGCGCGAGTTTTTAGTGCAAGACCCAGATGGTTACCTCTTGAGGTTTTCGCAATATCTTGGTGAAAAGTCTAAGTCATGAAAACAGGAATCCTAATGGGACACCCATTGTAACTTGATGGAGCCTGAGGATTGCCTAATGCTTAGGATTCGAGTAAAAAGAGTCAAGTTGTGATAAAAAATAAACGTAAATCACGCCTAAATTTTGGGAATATCCCTTAGCAAGAGAGAAAAAGCACTGCGATATTAACAGGGACGTCGCCAATTCTGAAAAAGCAAATCCCCTATAGATAACGTGACCGTTCAACAGAAGGTTATAGCCATGGCTTCGCCACTGTATAACCGCTTAGTAGTTAGGCTCTAAAATAATTCAAGCGTCATGTCCAAATATGGCGAGTATTAAATAAATAGGTGTTTATAATTAGAACACTTTATATAAAGAGGTTTAATAAATGACAACCGGCGTTTTTCAAGGTAGTTGTCGCCTAAAATAATTAAGCAGCGTCTTTGTGTTGCTCTGGATTTAATTCCACATCACCTATTGGCTGCCAGTTTCTTTCTGCTTTTGACCAACGCTCAGGACGCTCTTTCCTTTTTTGCTGATACAAGTTCGCTCGCTTTGCTAATATCACTTTATCAAGCCCAGCATGTCTTTGGCTGGGCGTGACAAACTGGATTCGACTATGGCGATGCTCATGGTTATACCAATACACGAACTCTTTGACCCACTCTCGCGCATCTTCTAGGGTTCTGAATCCCTCTGACGGCCATCTAGGGTGATATTTCACCGTTCTAAACAGCGATTCTGAGTACGGGTTGTCGTTACTCACCCTTGGTCGACTTCGAGAGGTCACAACACCAAGATCATACATTTTCGCTCTCATCGTTAAACTCTTCATGGGGGCACCGTTATCTGAGTGTAAGACGAGGTCTTTTTTAAAGCATCTTTCCACCCAGACACTGCGCTCCAGTAAATCGGCGGCATGCTCTCCCGTTTCTTGATGATGCACTTCCCAACCCACTATTTTTCGACTGTAAATATCTTCTATCATGTACAGGTAGTAATGCTGACCAATCACCGTGGTTGGCAAATAGCTAATGTCCCAACTCCACACCTCATTGGCTTTTTTAGCCGTGTAGCTCGTGGGCTTTTTATGGACATTCCTTGGTGCTGCTTTTCCTCTGTGATGGAGCATATTTTCCGCTTTTAAGAGACGATAAAAGCTGGATTCTGAGGCGATATACTCACCTCTATCGGCCAATATAGGCACGATTTGGCTGGGTGGTAACGAAGCAAACTCGTCACGGTTGCAGACCTCAATCATCATCTGCCGTTCTACCTCGCTCAGTTTGTTCGCTGGGGCGGGCCTTGTCGATGTGACTCTTCTATCCTCCCCAATAGAACCCTCACTACACCAACGCTGTAACGTCCTGACCGATAATCCAATCACCTCGCAGGCAGGCCCTTGCCGTGCACCGGACTCGACCGCATGACGGATCCACTGCGAATACTTTTGCCTATCGGCCAGCGTGATTAGCTGTCCTCTTTTTCCTCCCAATAGGCATCGAACTTTTTTCCCAGCACAAGTAACGCTGCACTTTCTGCTAACGCTTTCTCTTTTCTTCTCAGTTCTCGCTCTAACTCTTTAATACGTTTTTTATCCGACTGTTGCTCAGCCGTGGTCTTTTTCTTCTCTTTCACTGTATTCCCAGCAATACAAGCCTGTTTCCACTGTTTTACTTGCTCAGGGTACAGGCCTTTCACACGGCAATACTCATTAAGCTCCGCTTCAGACAAGACGGCGGTTTCAAGTACGACAGCAAACTTTTCTTCATTTGACCACTTATCTGATGAACTCACTTTTGACTCGCTAAATCCTGATGTGTTGAATTGCTTTTGCCAACTATACAGGGTAGAGAGCTTAATGCCTTCCTGTTCGGCAAACTCACGTCTCGACAACTCGCTTTGAATGAGTTTCTGTAAGATGGCTTCTTTAAAGGCACTTGAATGTCTTTGGTAATCCACTGGTTTTCACTTACCGTCCCCTGTCTGTTTTATAATATCAAATGAGGCGACAACTACCCTGACACAGGGGGCAACTGATTTTTTGATAAAAGCACTAACTATGGATAGCTTTCATGATCTAATGCTCAAAAATAATGAAGAATTAAAACGTGTTGATGCAGCTTGGTTGACTGTAGATTCTGAACCGGGATATCCCTGTCGTGTTTCTCTCTCGGATGCAAAAATTGGTGAGAGAGTGTTAGCATTATCTTTCTGTCATCATAATGTCAATTCACCTTACAAGGCATCTGGACCGATATTTATCCGAGAAAATGCTTCAACAGTTAAATTAAATATTAATGAAGTACCTAAAATGCTACGACATAGATTGCTTTCACTTAGAGCTTACAACTATGAAAATCTAATGATCGGAGCTGAAGTGGCACAAGGAACAGAGCTAGAATCTACAATTGATAGGCAATTTCAGAATAAGGAAGTTGAATATATTCATATTCATAATGCAAATCCAGGTTGCTTCAATTGTAGTGTGCATCGAGCCTAACAAGCACTTCAAACGGAACAAAAACAGTTGGTTAGGTTCCGCTTCGCTTCACATTTTAACCAACTATTTTTGTCCGCTTAAGTGGGCGTTCTACAGCTTTGAATTGAGCATCACCAAAAAATCATTCAAATGGAAGTAAAGAATGAATATTAAATTAAAAGAAATAGACCGAACAAATTATCAAGAATGTATTGATTTGAAAGTTAGTTCAGATCAACAGGATTACGTAGCACCTAACATTGTTTCTTTAGTTGAAGCGGCGTATGAACCAGATTTGTATCCCTTAGGAATCTATGATGACGAGAGATTTATTGGCTTTATTCTTTTTGATTTCGATAAAAAAATTAATGGGTGGTCAATGAGTCGATTTATGATTGGCAGTGAATACCAAGGAAAGGGGTACGGAAAAGAGTCACTTAAAGTCTTCTTGACGTTTTTTAATGCAAAATTCGGCAATGTTACACTGTATACAAGTGCAGAATTAGGGAACAAAGTTGCTATTCACTTGTATGAATCATTCGGTTTTAAACGACAGGATAACTTTGAGTACGAGCACAAAGGTAAGCTTTACCGAGAAACAAGAATGGTACTTGAGGCGAATAGATAGTTAAGAATTAGTGCCAGAAATGGCAGTAGAAAAAAACGCTTCAATTGACAAAATAACTGTCACGAATTTTGCTTCGTAAAATATGGTGTCAGCTACTTTGTAACTGACAAAGACGTTAGCCACCTTAGAGCTTGATATACGTCCGAAATGGTAGGTGTCGCTCTGCGTTGACCTTCGATATAGGCGATCTCAATAAACTCTTTGTGAGTGTCCAACCCAATAAAAACTATGCTATGTTCAATCATGCTAGCCTCCATTATTTAGTTGTTGACACATTCATTATGGCTCTGGTTTTACACTAACCCACGGAATTGGAGGCTAGCCTCGTGGGGAGTCATTATGTCTATAACCTTTGAGGAAGAAATGAAACTTAGAGCATTTGAAAAGGAAGACTACGAGTTACTTATTAGCTGGATTGACTCGGAGAAATTGAACTACCTATGGGGTGGTCCAAAGTTCGAGTTTCCCTTGAGTTCCGAACAAATTAGCCAACATTGTTCTCAGCCTGAAGTGTTTCCTTTTATCTTTGTCGTTTCAGGGGAAAGCGCAGGCTATGTCGAACTCTTCAAAGTAGCCGAGTCCCATTTCCGAATCTGTCGAGTATTCGTATCAAATGGCTTTCGTGGTCAGGGGATTTCTAAGCAAATGCTAGGGCAGTTAATTGAGTTAGCAAAAGAAAAGTACGCAACTAGCGTCTTGACACTTGGAGTATTTGAGCAAAATACAGTGGCTAGGAACTGCTATGAGTCATTGGGGTTTTCTGTCACCTCGCATGAAGTAGGTACTAGGTCATTTCAAGGTGAAGAGTGGGGTCTTCTGCGCATGGAAAAACGGTTATAACAAAGCGTTTAAGAGAGATTTGCAACACTGGGTGTTATCAGATCAAGTCGAGTTTTGGTGTTTACGGTGTAGTAGTTTAGGTTAGTTGGTAGTGTTGCTCACCACTTAATTGGGCGTTAGGACTTATAGGAGACTTTATGGCACTTCAAGATCAACCCGCTTACATTATCAAAATGCGAGCAAAACCGGGCCTAGGCGACAAGCTTTTCGAATTAGCTAGCGCTGGAATGACGAAATCTGGGGCTTCCGATCGATTCATTATTGCTCGTGAGGACGGAGATCCAGACATCCTTTGGAACGTTGAGGTCTTTAAATCCGACGAAGCTAAAGCCAACTATGAGAATAGCCCGCTCGCTGACGAACTTCGCGACGAGATCATCGATCTTTTGGCCGAGCCGCCTATGCGCATTTTAGTCCATCCATATGCAGCGCTTCCCATTAATGTGTCCTAACTATTCATTCAAGCCAACGCCGCTCTGCAGCGCGGATTAATTCAGGTGTTAAATCTAGGGGAGTCGTAAAATGATCTTCGGAATAAACCACGTACAGATCAGTATTCCAAAGGGGGCAGAAGAGCAAGCACGCCTTTTTTATTGTGAATTACTAGGACTAACTGAATTGGAGAAGCCGGAAGTGCTAAAGCGTAATGGCGGCCTTTGGTTAAAAGTTGGTTCAACTCAGCTTCATTTAGGCATAGAAGACTTAGAAAATCGACATAAGTCAAAAGCGCATGTGGCTTTTGAAATTGAAGACGAACAAAGCATGCGTGAATTGCTTCAATGCAATAATGTTGAAGTTATGGAAAATACTCAAATCAAAGGTTATAAACGCTTTGATATTCGAGATCCATTTGGTAATAGACTTGAATTCATGGAAAAAATTTAACAAGTTGTAGCACGCAGCACTTACCAGGCTTTGGACTCACAATTCACTGGCGTTCGTTTTTCGCTCGTGTACAAAGGGGTTAGTGTAAAATTGAAAATAACATATAGACAGGCTTTGAAAGAAGATTTTGCTTACCTATTTTCTTTGAGAAAAGAGTCGATGACGCCCCATCTGGAAGCTGAAGGGGGGTTGCTAGATGATGCCGATCACGTTAGAAGAATCGAATATCGTTTCGACTGCGCAAAGATAATACTGGTTGATGGAGCAATCGGTGGATTAATAAAGGTTGTTGAAGAAGGTAATGATTGGGAATTAATTCAAATTCAGATAGATGCTTGTTTGCGTGGTCAAGGTATTGGAAAAAGAGTTATTACTGACATTCTAGAAAGGGCTTTTTCTAAAGGTGCTTCTGTAAAATTAAGCGTATTCCGCTCAAATCCAGCAAAGGAACTTTATCAGAAGCTTGGTTTTAAGCCGTACATGGATACACTGACAACATATGAAATGCGTGCAACCGCCTAACAAAAGAAAACTTTTATGAGATCAGCCGTTCTTGTTATTGATGTGCAAAGTATTTTGTTCGACCCAGAGCCTCAACCATTTGAATCAAAAGTGGTGTTAAACAAAATTAATGAAGTTACCAAATTGGCGCGAGCTAAGTCAGTTCCTGTCATTTTCATCCAACATGAACAACCGAACTCTCTCATTGAATATGAGAGCGGAGGTTGGGCATTACAGTCGAGCTTAGTAACACAGGCTTGTGATCATTTCGTTCGTAAAACGACTCCAGACTCGTTCTTGAATACAAATCTTCAAAATGTTTTGAACGAGTTAGACGTCGATAGCTTAATTGTGTGTGGCTATGCCTCTGAGTTTTGCGTTGATACTACCATTCGTAGAGCAGCAGGTTTGGGTTATTCTGTAACTTTGGTTTCGGATGCTCATACAACCCATGACAAGAAGCATGCCAGTGGCGCTCAAATTCGAGAGCACCACAATGCTACCTTGCCCAATATTTCGAGTTTCGGAGTCAAAATAGAAGCGGTTGAGGCAGACAGTCTGTGGGCATAGGGCTAACAAGCTGTTCATGACGGACTGCCAACATGTGGCGAATTTACTTCAAAGTTTGCACCATGTTTACGGCGGTTTATTTAGGTTTTGTGGTATTTGGCGGCCACTTAACAGGTTTACATTATCTGTATTAGCTCAACCAATGTAAGGAGTGAGTTTTTGATACATACACAGGTATTGCAAGATGGGGCGGAGTCGTTTGAAGTCTCGGTATACGAAGCAACAACCGCTTCCCCGGTTGTTCTTTTTGCTGTTGGGTCGGGTGGTCAACCGGAACGCCACACATCGCTCTTGGGTTCGCTAGTTAAATCAGGGTTCACGGTCATTGCACCACATTTCGAACGACTCACCACACCAATGCCTAGGGAAACAGATTTGACCCTCCGGGCGAGGCGCTTATCTCTTGCGCTTGACAAATTTCTTCAATCTGGCACAACCGCTGTGGGTGTTGGGCACTCAATCGGCGCAGCTACCCTTATCGCTCTGGCGGGTGGACAAATGTGGTTAGGGCTTGGTCGGCGCGTCAATATCGCACCGGATAGCCGATTTACCCGGCTCGCTCTATTGGCTCCTCCCACTGGATTCTTCCAGGCTCCTGGCGCGCTTGATGCATTAAGGATTCCAATGTTGGCATGGGTAGGTTCGGAGGATAGCATCACTCCTCCTGCCCAAACTGAATGGTTGGCTCATGCCATGCTTGACTGGCAAACCGTGGATGTTCGCATAACTGAAGGTGCAGGTCATTTCTCATTTATGGATCAGACTCCACCACAAATCACGGAGCCGTTGTCAAACAAGCAAGCATTTCTTCAGGAGCACTCAAGTGAAGTTTGCAAGTTCCTGTTGAGTTAAGCTGCGCTGTCATGGTAAGCCGCATGTAACCAGGAACATGGAAACAAGGCCATGCAGCCGATGCTCGTACCTCGTGCGGTTGGTGGCTGGCGTTATGAGTATCCGCAATATGTATGCATATCGACGAATTACTTCCTGTTTATGCTGGCGGAGTGGTCATTACCAATAGAGAAATCGCCACTTACTTTCAATCATTTAGCGGCGTACTTGAATCGGCCTTGTGCAAATCCAACAGTTAAGGCTGTTTGTGGCATCGAAGGTATGGATCTCGCACCATTTAAATCATACTCATAACAAAGCGTTTAAGGCTGATTTACAATGCTTATCAATTTTGGTTTCAATCAGCTTTAGTGTTTACGACACAATGGTTTAGATTGGCTGGTCGCGTTGCTCACTGCTTAGCGCGGCACTAATATTTGGAGAAATAGAAATTGATACCAACACTTGAATCGCAACGGATTGTCCTTCGTCCTTATCAATTATTAGATGCGGCAAATGTACAAAGATTAGCTGGCGATAAAATTATTGCTGATATGACCGCCAACATTCCGCATCCATATTTAGATGGAATAGCTGAAGAGTGGATTTCAAAACATGAGGGTTGGTTCAAGAACAGAGAAGCCATTTCTCTTGCCATTCAGCTTTCTAAGACTGGAGAGCACATAGGAACAATTGGCATCACTCAAATTGATGGTGCGTGCGGCAATTTAGGCTATTGGGTTGGTGTTCCTTACTGGGGAAATGGTTACTGTACAGAAGCTGCCGCCATAATGATTGAGTATGGTTTTTATGAATATGGTCTCGATTTGATTTATGCGAGGCACTTACCAGAGAATCCTGCCTCCGGAAAGGTTATGACAAAAAATGGCTTTGAATACAAAAAAGAGGTAATGGTTGGTGATCGAAAACTTTTACATTATGAATTGCTTCTCAGCCAGTGGCAGAACATTAACAAGTACGGGTTTAGGGCTCGTCCCAACCGTAAACGTTAGCCAACCGTAGCGATAGTTCGGCGTCTCATCTCACTTCTCACTCACTACATTCTGTCCCGTGCCCAATGAAACTGGGCACGGGGTATGTGATCGACTCTTCTATGCTTTATCGGGGCGGTGGAAGAGTAGGGTTACGACCACGGAAGATGCCGCGAGTGCTGACATCAGCATGAACGCTTCGGCGAAGCTGCCGCTTTGGCCAATGATCCAGCCAGTCAACGCCGGTGCCAGAAAGCCGGAGATCGCGAAGCCGAAGTCCATGATACCGAGTGCAGTGGCGGAACGGTCGCGGGCGACGTCAATGTTGATGGCGTAGAAGGCGGAATTCGCGCTCATGGACGAGGCGACGGCAATGGTGATAAGGATCAGGGCCAGTGTCAGGTTGTCGGTGAAGGCAACGGGTAGTATCACCAGCGCCGCCAGCGCTTGCGTAGCCGCAATCAAATAGCTACGGGCAATGCGCAGTTTGCCGGTAAGCCGCAAAAGCTTATCCGATAGGTTACTAAGTAGAAGCAGCGCGACGGCAGCGGCAACCCAGGGCGCGGCTGAGAACCATCCGACGCTGGTGATAGACAGTTTAAAGGTCTTTTCAAGATAACCCGGCAGCCATGACATGAAAAAGAACAGGAAGTAGCCGAAAACGAAGAACGCCCAGTAGTTTGCCAGAAGCGTGCCGTTCGTCAATAGTTTTGACCAGCTTGTGGGCTTATGCTCCACGACGGGGGCGTCGGGGTCGCGATCGTGCGTTTCCTTATCAGCGATGATTGCCATCTCGGCTTCATTCACTTTGTTACTGTCTTTGGGGTGGTTACGAAACAGGACCCACCACAGTGGCATCCATAGGAGGCTGACAACACCCAGCACGAGAAACATCTCGCGCCAGCCAGTGAGTGCGGTGATATAGGAGACGATCGGCGCACCGATGGCCAGCGAGATTGGCACGGCCACCAGCGAATAGCCCAGCGCTCTTCCGCGCTCCCGTCCCGATAGCCAGTTTGCAATGGCCCCTGTCTGGCCTGGGAACATTGGCCCTTCGGCAAGACCGAGCGCCGCGCGTGCGACTAGGATCAGAATAAAACTGCTGGCGACGCCGATAAAGGCGGTGGCCAAAGCCCAGGCGACAACTGACACCGATAGCACGATCCGTGCGCCAAATCGGTCGACCAGAATGCCACCCAAAAGCGTCGTCACGGCGTAGCCGATGCCGAAGGCACCAAGGATCATCCCCTGCTGCGCATCACTGAGGCTCAATTCCTTCGACATGGGTCCAATTGCATAAGAGATTGCTGAACGATCAATGTAGTTGATGAGGATGATTGCGGCGAGCATCGCCACAATGATCCAGCGAAAGCTTGTGGCGTCGCCTGATTGAGGCGTTTGTTTGCTTGGTGTAGTCATTTTTATTTCCTTCTTTACAAAGGTACTTATTTTTGGTAATCCAGTATAAGTTAAATTAATATTATTGACTATCCTTGGCGTTGGGGTGAGGTACAGCCTATGAAAAATGTCTCCTCTTTTCCATATTCCTACATACGTCCTGTTTTTTATACACAATTGACTGGCCTAGCAAATTCAAAGTTTCTTTGAATGGTGTAGTCGTCAATAAATGTCATTTGCTCAGACTCGATTTGGCGATGATAGGTAAGTCTTGTTTATCTTGATGAGCCAATATTTTATGGACAATGCCAAGCTCGGTTATACAAGCAATTACCTTTGCATTGCTCTGCTTACAAGCTTCACACTGAGTAATGTCGAATACGCGTTTTAACCTTTTGGCCCTCGTTATGCTCCTAGCGGGATAGGGTTTATCGCTCTTTTAGTCCTGCTCTAACCTAGGGTTATGATTGTCTCACTGAGGAGATCTATGCCTCCACAGTGTCGTTTGGTGTAAATACTTCCTTTCTAAGTCGTAACGTTGATGAGAAATGTTTACCCGCCTCGCAGTTGTATCGGTGGTAAAGCCGATGTAAAGCGGATAAACATTTTGTGAGTCCGGTCAATTAACGAAGCAGATTGGTTTTGCCCAGTTCAACAAGGGCATCACCATCGCCGTTCAGAATGGCTTTGAGCATATAGAGGCTGAAGCCTTTGGCCTGTTGCATCTTTATTTTCGGTGGCATTGCCAGTTCCTGTTTAGCTATTTTCACTGACAGCAGATAAGGCCCTTCACTGGCTAACATGGTTTTTACTGCCGCTTCCAGTTCACTGCCATTTTCCACGTACGCAGAATCAATACCAGCTCCCCGGGCAATGGCAGAAAAGTCAGGGTTATCCAAATCCGTGTCATGAGAATAGAATCCCGCTGATTTCATCTCCATGGCGACGAATCCTAGCGAACGATTATCAAACACAACTATTTTAAGGGGCAGTTTATGCTGATTAAGGCTAAGTAAATCCCCCATTAGCATTGAAAAACCGCCATCTCCACATAACGCAACCACCTGACGCTGGCGATCGATACTCTGAGCGCCGATGGCCTGGGCCAGTGCATTCGCCATAGAACCATGGTTAAACGATCCCAGTAGGCGACGCTTGCCATTCATTGTCAGATAGCGAGCTGCCCAGACGGTAGGGGTGCCGACATCACAGGTGAAGATGGTGTTGTCTTCGGCGTGTTCGTTGATCAGTTTGGTCAGATACTGAGGATGGATAAGACTCCGGTTATCCGACGGGGATGCCAGCTTATCAAGGGCCTGCCTAGCTGAATGGTAATGCTTACGGGCAGCTTCCAGAAAACTCGTGTCATCATGACGCTTCAGCTTTGGCATCAATGCGTGAAGCGTCTCCTTCACATTACCCTGTAAAGCAAGATCGATATTAGCGTGCGCACCCAGTGCAAGGGGAGATCTGTCTACCTGAATGATGGTTGCTTCTTGAGGATAAAACTCTCGATAAGGAAACGCACTGCCCAAGATGATCAGCGTATCAGCATTTTCCATAGCATGGTAACCAGAAGAAAAACCTATCAAACCAGTCATGCCTACATCGTAGGGATTATCGAATTCAACGTGCTCTTTACCCCGCATGGCGTGTACCACCGGTGACTTGAGGGTATCTGCCAGTGCCAGCAGTTCCTCATGAGCACCCTGACAACCTGCTCCAGCAAGAACCGTAATTTTTTTAGAATTATTTAGTAACCGCGCCATCTCATCGATACTTTGTGTTGAAGGTGTCACAGAAGGGCGTTCAGGTGTCTGCCAGTTCATTTTTGTCGAAGGGGCTTCAAGCAGTGCAACATCTCCGGGCAGCACGATAACGGCGACATCCTGTTTCAGGATTGCGGTTCGCATGGCGACATCGAGGACATAAGGTAATTGCTGTGGTGAGGTAATCATTTCACAGTATGCGCTGCATTCTGAGAACAGCATTTTAGGATTGGTTTCTTGAAAATAGCCTGAGCCAATCTGATTAGAAGGTATATGGCTCGCGATGACAAGAGTAGGTACATGGCTGCGATGACAGTCATAGACACCGTTTATCAGATGCATATTGCCCGGCCCACAGGATCCGGCACAGACCGTCAGTTTACCGGTTATTTGCCCTTCAGCACCTGCTGCAAAAGCAGCGACTTCTTCATGACGAGTACCAATCCATTGTATGCTTTCGTGCTTTTCCAGTGCGTCGCTAATACCATTAAGAGAGTCGCCGGTGACCCCCCAGATGCGGGTGATGCCAGCGTCGGCTAGACTATCAACCAGAAACTCTGCAATTGTTTTTGCCATAGTGGTTCCTCAAAAAGATTAAGTAGGTCTGACTAGGACTGTGCGTCGCTGTTAGACCAAGGTTTCTGAAACAGAAGCGGGTTAAGGTTATATACGTAACGCCGCCGGCAAGCGCTTTTCTGTTTATTTTGGGCACCTGACGCTTTAACGCATGAAAAGTGTAGTGTAGGGGAAATGACTGGATAAAAATGCTAAATTTATTGTTATTTGTTATAGGTCTAGTCAGCCCAGCTGGCTGGCTTGACGGACCTCAAGGGCTCTTCGTGACTTTATCCGACAAACCTTCTCTCTTTCTCTTCAGCATTGACGTTATCTTTCCTGCTTACGGTATATAAGTCAATATCGGTGTATCCGTAGGACGTTTTTGTGTGGCAAAGGTTCTGTCTCTGATGAAAGCTTTGTGCACCGCCGAGGCTGGGTCGACAATATGTCTGCACGTTACGCGCACAGTGACATTCACTGTCTCTGCGGCGCTACGCCCTAGACTCGCCGATCACCCGAATCAGCAAAATAAGGAAACTATCGGGACATCCTCGTTAGAATCCGTTTCCGAGACGTGCCTACGGTGAGTTTCCTAGTAGTGACCGAAAAGGTTTGTCATCAACTTAATTACGATCCCACAGCCGTGTGTCTCCGCTGCGGGCGACTAAACCGCCCGATCCTAGGAGGTCCAATACGGCCTTTAACCCCCACTTCCTTTGGGTTTTTAGAGGCTGCTAGGTCACTGCCGCTACAGATTTGCGTGATTCTTGGACCATCAATGTTCCTCGGGAGTCAATCCACTTTGGCCAGAAGATTTACCAAAGTTATGGCTGACCGACGTAGTGATTCGAGGTCTTCGGGCGGAAGTGAAATTTCCTGGGCAAGCCTCTCAGGGACGGCCAGAGCTTGCGCTCGTAATTCCCCGCCGTGAACAGTCAGCTCAATCAAAACCCGTCTTTCATCCTGTGGATCGCGTCGACGGGTGATGAAATCGTCCCGCTCCATGCGTTTCAGTAACGGTGTTAGCGTCCCGTTGTCTAGATGAAGGCAGGCACCGATCTCACCGACTGTCAGTCGTTCGTGCTCCCACAACAGGAGCATCACCAGATACTTGGAGTAAGTGAGCCCAAGTGGTGCGAGCAAGGGACGGTACAGACGTTGCAAAAGGTTTGTTGCCGCATATAACGGAAAGCAGACCTGATTCTCCAGCAGAAGATAATTTTCTTTTGACTCAGGCATAGTTGTTACGGCTGCGCTTCGACGGTGATTTTGACATCAATATTGCCCTTGACCGCATTGGAATATGGACAAGCTAGGTGTGCCTCAGCAACCGCGTCTTCTGCCACGGCCTGACTGACTCCGACGATGGTGACGTCAAGTGCAACCGTCAGACCAAAGCCACCTGCATCGTTCGGTGACATACCGACAGTAGCGACCACAGTAATGTCGTCATCTTTAACCTTCTGATCCTTGTTTCGCGTGACGTGAATCACGGCGTTACCGAAGCAGGCGGCGTACCCCGCAGCAAACAACTGCTCTGGATTGGTGGCATCGCCTTTGCCGCCAAGTTTCTGGGGTAGGGCAAGTGGCAGTTCTAACAATCCATCGTCACTTTTGACCGTGCCAGAACGTCCGCCGACAGCGTTTACAGTTGTTGAGTAAAGTGTGCTCATATCAAGCCTCTCTTTGATGATATTGTGATTTAAGTTTTTAGCCATTATATGGCTTCCAATATATATGTCAACCTCACTTTCGAAAACCTAGCCTTTGCTGATCGTCTGCATGGTCGTCGCTGGATAGCGCCAACACAACATTCTAAGGTTCGTGTTCTGAGGGAATAGTCTTGCCTTAAGAGTTGAATCGCGCTAAAAAATAAGAAGTTAGGATCAAAATAGTGGCGAACTTAGGTTATCTGGCAAAAGAGGCTCTGATTAAGCTTGGTTTTCAGCGACAGAATATAACAGGGAGGTCACACCATGAAAAAACACATTCCCTATATAAAACGCCGCCGTTTAACGGTGGGTTATAGTCGTAGCAGCGCGAGCTCTTCGTTGCTTGGCAGCGTTATGCAGTTGCAGTGATCGACCTTTTAAAGGACCCAAGGTGGCGTAGAGTCATTGCAGTAGCTAAGGACGTTTATACCGAATTTAAGGTTTCCACATAGGCATGCCAATCACGGCGGTGGCTACTACATTGCGGCTTTGCCTTCATTTTAAGGATGCGCGAGTTGTCGGAGTTATACTTCTGGAATATTTTTTATGATCTTTTTTGATATTGATGATACGTTGTTTGACTATAAAACGTCACAGGATATAGCAGCCAGTAAATTTTGTGACATGTTCTCTGATCGATTGATTCCAGAGAAGTCTGATTTCGTCAAAGTTTGGGATACTGTAGCTCGTGAGCACATGAAAAGATATTTGTTAGGCGAATTAACTTTTCAAGAACAGCGGCGCGAAAGAATAAAGGCAGTAATTCATGGCATCAAGAGTGATAAAGAAGCGGATCTATTATTTAGTGAATATTATTCTTTTTATCAAAACTCATGGCAGTTGTTTCCTGATTGCATTGAGGCCTTAGATATCCTTCGTTCTAAAAAGTTGGGTATTATTACAAATGGGGATCTCAATCAACAAAAGTCGAAATTAAAAAAATTACGTATAGATCATTATTTTTCTTTCGTTGTTACGCCCGCAAATGTCGGTGAGGCAAAGCCAAGCCCAAAAATATTTGAATATGCTAATAAATTAGCCGGTGTTTCAGCAGATGAATGTTGGTATGTTGGTGATGATTACGAAAATGACTATCTTGCATCAAAACAATTAAATTGGAATTCCATATGGTTAAATCGAAGAGTATCTAATAATAATCTAGAAGGTATGTATAGCAGTTTGCTAGAGTTTGCAAAAAGTATTAGCTGAAAATAGATGTTCACTAGCAATCTTATGGAAGTATCACAAAACATTGAGGTCGACTGTAAACCTTCGATTTAATTTAATGTTACCCTTTCGCTATGCGACATTATAATATTAAATTTTACTGCAGTTTATTTTGGCTTAAATAGGGATTAGGCAATACATTATGAATCCTGTAGAAACAGGTAAAAACTACGATACAATTACGGATCTTTGGTCTGATGATCGGTTTAATATGAAAAACGGAATCGATCAACACAGAAGAGCCATAAACTTTATAAAGTCGAGAGGCAAGGCTCTTGATGTTGGTTGCGGAAGAACTGGGAGAATAATGGATTTGCTAGCCAAAGAGGGCTTTAAGCCAGAAGGCTTAGATATCTCAGAGAAAATGATCGCACTAGCTCGGAGTCGTAATCCAGAATGGAATTTCTACCAAGAAGATATCTGTTCCTCTCCATTATCAGAAAAATATGACTTCATAACCGCTTGGGATAGTATTTGGCATATCCCATTGGATGAGCAAGTTAGTGTGATATCAAAATTGGCAAGTGCGTTAAATCCCAACGGCATCATGATATTTTCATTTGGTGGAGTTAATGAGCCAGGAAATCACACTGACGATACGATGGGGCCAATGATGTATTACTCATCTCTAGGAACAAATGGCTTCATAAAGGTTTTCCTTGATAATGGTTGTACTATCAAGCACTTAGAGTTTGACCAGTACCCAGAGTTACACACCTACATAGTGGCGCAAAAAATTGCCTAACAAAGCAATAAAGGGGGACATCCAGCACTCCGTTGCTTTCCTGTTATTATTGTAAAAAATGGAATTTCAATAGATCTTATGAGTCAATCAGAATGGATAAAATCAAAGCCATGATTTTGGGGCTAATTGGCAGGTCGTCAATGGCAAGTACTGGGGTGGATGTGCAGTATTATCCGTCGCCAAATGGTGCATTTGGGTTGGTAGCGCCTGTCGGCTGGTTGCAAAAAACGGACTCTGACTTCCTTTCGATCTCTAGCCCAGATGGGAGCGTTTCTATTACTAATAATGCGTTCACTAAAAATGACGGAAATTTGGAAGAGTTTGCCGAGTATCGCTTCTGGTCATTACAAGGCTTATACACCCCTCAAAGTGAAGTCTATCCAATTAAATACGGTGTTTTGCGTGAGTATGAAACTGCGTACCCGAGTGAGTCGGAGAAAACCTATTATGTCACTGCTGCTGTTCAGGTGAAAAATGCCTTTGTTGGTATGGCAGTGGTTACTAATCGCAAGGACTATAACGAAAACAAGTCCATGTATATAAAGGTTTTTGAATCTATTAAAGTGAACTTATAGTAAGGCCTAAGTACATGATGGGGGCGTGTTGGCAGTGTTAGGTTTTGGGGGAGGCTATTATTCTCAAGTCGTTAGCTTCAGTGGAAAATGCCATATAACACACCCTTTAAAGCCGATTCTCAATGCTTAACGCTTGGCGATTTTTTTTCAAATTAGTTTAGGTGTATAGGATACAATGGATTGGTCGTCTCGTTGTTCATCGCTTTACGGGGTGTTATACGCTTATTGACCATTTGGAGGCGTTATGAAAATAATCAGAAGTAAAGGGTTTAAACCTGAGCGTGCTTGGGGGGCAAAAGATATCGCTAATATGAATGGCATTACGACGCGCTTACATTGGACTGATCAGCCTTATAAGTGGCATATCAACGATGGTGAAGAGGTGTTTGTTGTTTTAGATGGTGTTGTTGAAATGCTATTTAAAGAAAATGGAATTGAGAAATCAGCGGTTTTAGAGATGGGTGATATATTTTATGCATCTATTGGTACTGAGCATGTTGCGCACCCTCGTGGTGAGGCAAGGGTATTAGTTGTAGAATCAGAAGGAAGCGTATAACTGGTTGTTTAAGCAGAAAAATTACAGTCGGTCATCGCGTCGAGATTATAACCGACCATGATTTTTCGCTTAGCAAGGCATTATATAAGACCAGAATGAATAGTCCTTTAGCCAAAAAAGTGGCTTTTGCTGTTTAAAGGCAAATTAATCGAGTAAAACCAATCAAGAGAAAGTTCTATGCTTGAGGTGAGACTCGGATGTGAATGTTCCTATAGGTAGTAAGTGGTATGACAAAAGATTATTTTAAAAACAAAGCGGCTTCTTATGAAAAGGAGAGCAGAAGGGTCTCAAACGTAGACAATATCGCCAACCTGATTGTGGAAAGGTTGGATCTAGAAAAGGGCATGCATTTATTGGACTTTGGCGCGGGTACGGGGCTGTTATTGGAGCGCGTTGCGCCGTATGTTGAAAAAATCACTGCGGTAGATATTTCCAAAGCCATGATTGAACAGCTTGAGCAGAAACGTGATGGGCTACACTGTGATTTAGCCATTCTTGAAGTGAATTTAGAGTCTTCATCCATTGATCAGACATTCGATGGCATTATCTCTTCGATGACCATGCACCATGTGCAACATATCGATGCTATGTTCGAAAAGTTCTATTCCATGCTTGATGAAGGAGGAGTGATTGGTATTTCCGACTTGGACAAAGAAGATGGTAGCTTCCATGGTGAAGATACTGGTGTTTTCCACTTTGGTTTCGAGCGTGATGTAATTGCTGAGTCAGCGATAAAAGCGGGTTTTAGGGATGTGAAAGTGGAGGATGCCAGTGTCATCAGCAAACCATATGGTAATTTTTCTGTGTTTTTGCTGACGGGGAGAAAGTAGAAACACAGATTGTCAAACCTCATCACAGATCGATTAAAATCAACAAATTAGTCGTTTTTGATATGAGCTTTCTGTGTTCATAAACTACCAGAGCTTATGAAAATGAGTGTTGATTCAGGTGTACTAGCCCACCCCTTAACACAGCATGTACACCTGTTTTCTATCTCAGTTTGCTTGAGAGCTTTCATTCGGTTCTGGAACCAAATCATGTAAAAAGCCTGCTACTGCATTGCGGCTATTCTTTAGCTTCAGCCCGTCGCATTCAGATTGCGAATATGGCAGCTAATGCTATTGAGTGCCTACTGTAAACACAGTACCCAGCACTGGAGTGTTCTGGTTCACGCAAACCCTCTTGCTCGTAGTAATGAAAACAAGGCCCTCTGACAGCAAAATTACCCCCCAATTCCCCGAAAAGCGGTCGACGATATGCAGTGTTATGGCGGTAGAGTGGTTCAAAACAATCAATGGTAAAACCACCATAGATCAGTCGTATTACAGAACTCGTTCTCTCTTAATCATAAGTCTCTGCATCATTACAGGCGCCAGCAGTGGCACATTAAGAACCGTCAGCACGGTATTTTTGCCACGGAGTTTAACGAAGAAAAATCCAGAATAGTCATGGGAGATGCACTAGAGCATAGGCTCTATTTAAGCGTTTCGTCATGAACATACATTAAAAAAATGTGGTGAGTGAACTCGAATGATTTAGGGTGTTGATTGGCAATAGAAGACAAAGTAGATATACCGCGCCAAGCTGCCAGCAATAAAACATTAACAGAGAGTAATGATATGTAATTTTTCATTAAAATCAACATATTATTTTTGCACTCCAAAAAACAACTGCTATGCTTTTTTTGACGCGAATAGAAATAGATAAAAGCGTGATATACCTGAATTATTGACCCTAGTTATCTCCGTATAGGTACGTCAAGTCAGTGATGACCTTAGATATATGATGATGCTAGATAGTGAACAGGACTACACATCTTCCTAAGCATCATAATAGATTAATAAATCGGATTTTTTAGTCTGGTTCAATCTTTATTAAAAATACTAGATGAATGAAAAAACGAATGAATCATTCGCCCTATGTTGCTGAATTTTGGAGAAATATATGTGTAGTTCATTTTTAAGAAACGCACGCTTATTATTTTTTGTGTTTTTGGTTTTATCTTTTTTACCGACAGCTGGTGCAGCACCAGTGAAAGGTTCTCATGTTAAAATATATGTCTCAAGCCTTCCCTATCTTTACACCTCCCATGCTGTGAATGGTTCACTTTTAAGACCCGCCAATAATGAACGTGGTTGGGAATACTATATGGCCACATCTCATTCGCAAATTAGCGATACCGTCTATGAATTTAAGTTACGCCAAGGGGTTCAGTTTCAAGATGGAACGCCATTTAATGCCGATGCCGTCATTGAAAATATGGAATACTTTAAAAAGAAACCCTTTTTGTTTAGCAAAATTAATACTGTATATGACCATACGGAAAAAGTTGATGATTATACAGTAAGGTTCTATTTAAAAGAAAAGTATGGGACATTCTTGAATGATGTGATTTGGATTCAATTTTATACAACAAAATATCTTGAAAAATTTGGTTGGAATGGTAAAGCGACTTGCCCAAACCTTGCTGAAGCGGGCCCTTATGGATTAGGTCCTTATATTCTTAGTGAAGGTTATATAGAAGGTGACAGAAAAACAGATAAAGCGGTATTAATTGCTAACCCTTATTACTATGATAAAGATTCAGTAAAAGTAGAAAAATTCACTATTTACACAAATTTAGACCCCAAGATAGCATTATCTGATGTTATTGAGTCTGAAGGTTATCTTGATATTATGCCTATCGCATTTTCTGACGTTCAGCTAGTCACTTCTTCTCCTTACGCAAAATTAGTTACTGGGCCATCAACAGATAATATAGCCATCCATATTAATATGGTTAATGGTAACGAAAAACTAAAAGATAAAAATGTTCGTCTTGCTCTAAATAGAGCAATAGATCAGCAAAAGTTATTAAATTATTCATTTTCCGGTTATGGTGAAATAAAGCCTACACTGTCTTCACCTAATTTTCCTGGTGTTAAAGAAGCGGTAAAAAATCTGAAGGCTTATTCTGAAGTTGAGTCACCAAAAGAAATACGACAGGAACTAAAGAGCATTTTAGGTGGGCTAGAGCTTAAAGTGCTAACACAGCAGAAGTTTATGTTTCTTTGGCGCTCATTATTAACCCGGCGGTAAAAATTATCTGGTATAATCACTGAATGAACGAAAAAATAGACACAAGAAAACTTACCACTCCAGAACTCGCTAGGCTACGAAAGCAAGTTGTCAGACTGCGCGAAAAAGACTTCTCTTTTAAAGACATATCTGAGGTGACAGGTGTCCATGTAGACACAGTTGGCCGTTGGTATAGAGACTACTTAAAACGTGGAAAGGCAAGCTTTGAGTATAAAAAGCGTGGTCGAGAAAAAGGCTCATTTGGCAGTCTAACCAAAGCACAAGAAACTCGAATTCAGCAAGAAATCACCGATAAAATGCCTGATCAATGCAGGCTGAATTTTGCCTTGTGGACACGTCGTGCGATCCAACAGCTCATCAAGCAATTGTGGGGGAAAGATATGCCCATTAGAACCATTGGAGACTATCTAAAGCGCTGGGGATTTACCCCGCAAAAGCCACTGAAAAAAGCCTATGAGCAAAACCCTCGAAAAGTGTCCAAATGGCTTGGGGAAGAGTACCCCTCGATCAAGGAAAGGGCCAAGAATGAAGGGGCAGAGATACATTGGGGTGATGAAACGGGCCTTCGTAATGATAGTCAGCATGGCCGAAGTTTTGCTCCTAAAGGCAAGACACCAGTCCAAGTGATTCCAGCAAAGTATTGCCGAATCAATATGATTTCTACTATCACAAACCAAGGAACAGTACGCTTTATGACCTACGCTGACAACATGACAGCCAAAGTACTCATTCGCTTTATGAAGCGATTGATCTCAACCTCTAAGAAAAAGGTATTTCTGATACTCGATAACCTTCGAGTACATCATGCAAAATTAGTAAAAGAGTGGTTAGCCAAGCCAAAAACCAAAGAGCAAATAGAAGTCTTTTATTTACCTGCCTACTCACCTGAACTCAATCCAGATGAGTATCTAAACTGTGATTTAAAGGCAGGTGTGCATACAGGTGATGCGCCAAAGAATGAAAAGGTTTTAAAGGATAGAGTGGTCTCTCATATGAGAGGGTTGCAGAAGAATCCGAATCGAATCAAAAAGTACTTTAAACACAATTCAATCCGTTATGCAGCATAGAAGACATAAAACTCCGCCGGGTTAATAGATCGAGATTTACGTAAAGTTGGTGTAAAACTTGATTTTGAGATTGTTGATGAAACGGCTATTTTTGGACAAATTTTGTCTACCAATGCGGGTAAGAATACAAAGTCGTGGGATTTGATTGTGTGGGGGGATGATGATTGGTACTTCAATCATCCATGGGCGGCAATCTTTGTTTATCAACCAAATAGTGTTTGGAGTACGATGCCAGCAGACCCTCTGATGGGTGAGTATATTGATGAAATGTTTAAAGAAGCCGAAAACACGCCACAATTTAATGAAGTTGTAGCAAAAATAATTGATCATGTCTACAAAAATGCTTATATGCTTGTTGTACCAGCTCCTAATAAGGTTGTTGCGGTTAATAAGAAGGTTTCTTACACCCCCTTACCAATGGCTTCTCTTCCATTATGGGATATTGAGGTGAGTGATGATCACTGGTCGTTAAGACAATAGCAAAGATACACGTAGCCACTTGCTCAAATATTTAAAAAATTCCTTTTTATCGGGATGGTAATATGAAAATAAAATTAAAACTTAGAAGTAAATTGTTACTTGCTTTTTCTTTAATAGGGATATTACCAGTTGCTATTGTCGCTGCCATTTCATTAATGAAATCTAGTGCCGCATTGGAAAATGACGCATTGGAGCAACTGGTCAGTACACGGGATATTAAGGCAAACCAAATAAAAGGTTACCTTAATAGTGCTAAAAAAAATGTTTCTATTCTATCAAATAGTAGAGATGTACATGAGCTGTTCCGTGCGCTGCAAGTGTATCAAGATTTGGAAGAAGTTGTTTCTGAAAAAGATAAGTTTGGTGTAGACAATATAGACTATAAAGCCATTTGGAAAGAAAGAAGCGACAATCTATTAAAATATGTCGATGTTCTGGGTTATCTCGATCTTTTATTAGTGTCTGCTGATAAGGGGCATATTATTTATAGTGTGAAAAAAGGTAAGGAACTTGGTTCAAATATTAAAAAGGACTTCGATGAAAAAAATCCAGTCTCAGTGTTATGGAAAAAGGTTTTAGAAAAAAAAGGCGTGGCGTTTCAAGATTTTACACCCTATCGCTATCGAGAGAATAGTCCGAGATTCTTTATTGGTTCGCCTGTGTTTAATTTACGTGGTGATGTCGTCGCCGTTATCATTTTAGAATTGTCCGGGGAAGTAATTAATAACATTATGTCTCAGCGTTCAGGACTCGGAAAAACAGGTGAAACCTATCTCATTGGTAAAGACGGCTTAATGCGTTCCGACTCTTATTTGGATAGCGGACATTACTCTGTTGCTAATACATTTTCCAAGCCAGAAAGCAACAAAGCAAACAGTGTAGCAATTAAGGATGCACTGTCGGGTGAAACAGGTTCAAAATTGATCGAAAGTTATTTAGGACATGAAGTGTTGTCTGCCTATGCACCACTAAAATTTGAGGGGACGACGTGGGCGATTGTCGCAGAAAAGTCACGAGGTGAAGCTTTCGGATCGGTGAATGAAATAAAGTGGGTAATCATATTTTCAATATTGATTACCGTCGTTGTCATTATTGTAATAGGTATTGTATTGAGTCGCTCTATTACCAACCCTATTCTTAACATGACCGATATTGTTAATCAATTGGCAAGTGGTAATGTTCGTAAGAGAACAGATATAAAACGTTCAGATGAACTTGGGGATATGGCATCGTCGTTAGATAACTTTGCAGATGAGCTGGAAACCGTTTTTGTGAGTAGTTTAGAAAAAATATCAAAAGGTGATTTGACAAGTAATTTAACGTCTAAAGGCCAACAAGATGTCATCACTAATGCACTGATTAAAACAAATGCTGATCTGAAAAGTATCGTTACGGATATTTCAGGTTATACCAATAGCATCGTTGAGCAAAGCAATAAGGTCATGCTTTCTAGTGAAATAATATTATCTAACACGGCAAGTTCTGAACAATCAATACAGTCGATTTCAGCGGCGATTGTTGAGGTAAATGAACAAGTCAAGATTACGGCCAATACGGCTAAGGAGGCTGATGAGCTGGGTAAAAAAGCGCAGCAGTCGGCTACGATTGGTAGTGATCTTGTGGGCAAAACCGTGTCAGCAATGAATGATATCAGAGAGGCTAGCAGCAATATTTCTTCTATTCTTTCTGCGATAGAAGACATTGCAAATCAAACAAATCTGTTAGCCTTGAATGCGGCGATTGAGGCCGCTAGAGCGGGCGAAGCTGGCAGAGGTTTTGCTGTGGTTGCCGATGAAGTTCGTGCTTTGGCAGCACAAAGTACAAAAGCGGCAAATGAAACCGCTAGGTTAATTGAAGTGGTGGTTGAAAAAACACAAGTAGGTGCAGAAATCTCTGAAAACTCGTCTGAGAGCCTTAAAGAAATAGTTGATTCTATTGAAGTGGTCTGCAATTTGATGGGGAATATTGCCATTGCGTCCGATGAGCAGGCTAGAACGATTGATGATACGAGTAACAATTTAAACCGTATCGCGGCTAAAAATGTTGAAACAACATCTGAAGCCGAAGAGGGGGCTGGCACTTCTCAGAAATTAACAGAGATGTCGTCTGGACTTAAAGGCATTGTGGAGAAATTTACCATCAGTTCCGAGTCCACTGACTCTAACCGTCGGTCCTAAATATCCTATTAAAATTGCTGGCTAAAATAGTAAGCCAGTCAATACAGAGATAAACGAAAACCACTTTTCTGGGATGGAGAAGTGGTTTTTTTATAGCAGTTGATCAAGTGGACTATTGGTTACAGCAAAAAGCTGGCGCACTGACATGCGTATTGACTACGGATCGTCTGAAAAACAATCACAAGTTTGCGTGTTTGTACTGGTAGTGACTCAAAAAGTCTTTTAGGATCAATGTGAGACTTTTTCACGACTACTGTGCTTGCCAATACTTTGTTAAAAACAGACGAAAAATGCTCATTTATAGCGATAAACTCCGCTTTCTCGTCTGTTTTTGCCGCGTCTTGGCGTTGGCTCATAAAGCATGTACACAACAAGCGTGAGGTTGAGGCGTTATATTTTCAAAGGAGTTGAGTGGTGGATTTAGAGTTAGATCACGTTTTTATATTGACCGATAAACCAAAAGAAGCGGGTGATCTTTTGGTTTCTATGGGGCTTGATGAAAGCTTTAGTCGGGATCATAAGGGGCAAGGTACGTCAAATCGTCGGTTTGCATTTTCTAATGGAATGCTCGAAATACTATACGTACGTGATAGTGAAGAGTCGAATAATGGTCCAGCAAAAAAACTGAGATTCCTTGAACGGATACAAACAGAAAACGCATCTCCGTTTGGAATCGTTCTAACGCGAACTAATGACTCCAAATTAGGTATGCCGTTTAGCGGGTGGAAATATCAACCAGACTATTTTGAGCCACCCAATGCATTTCATGTGGGAGAGAATTCTGAGATATTAGAAGAGCCTTTATGCATTTACGTGCCTTTTATCGCTCCAGTGAACAGAATTGAAGAAATAGGAACCTTTAAGTCTATTAGCAACGTGCAACTATCGGTCCCACTAGAGAAAATGTCTGATACGCTTCTTACATTGCAATCGGCGGATAGGCTTGACATTGAGCTTGGTCGTGAGCACATGGTCGTACTTACTCTGGATAATGGGCGTAAGGGATTATCCAAAGACTTGCGCCCAGTTTTGCCATTAATGATTCATTGGTAGATAGGTAAACATATAAGAGTTTTTTCTTGCCCTACGGAATAGTAACTAGAAGCTAGCTTATAAGCTCTATACTTCAACGATAATAGCCAAAATGACTTAAACAGTCGCTCAACCTGACTCGTTAAGTATGCGACTGCGGCGTTATGTTTATCGTTGATTTACTTAGAATATGGAGGAATTATGTCAACAGAACTGAAGGCTTCATCATTGAAAGTACAAGCTTTTTTGTCTCAGCATGGACAGGACTTTGTTGTTCAGCAAATGCCTAGTTCAACTCGGACAGCGAAAGACGCCGCTGAGGCTGTTGGCTGTACGGTTTCCCAAATTGCTAAATCGTTAATTTTTAAAGATGGTGAAACAGGGGAGCCTGTCTTGGTTGTTGCATCCGGTTCTAACATGGTTTGTACCGACAAAGTTAAAGAAGCAACAGGGATTGCATTGGAAAAAGCAGATGCATCCTTTGTACGAGAGAAAGTTGGCTACGCTATAGGTGGGGTTCCTCCCGTGGCACATAATGAGAAGGTTCAAACTCTCCTAGATAAAGACCTACACCAATATACAGAAATTTGGGCGGCTGCGGGTACACCGAATTCTGTGTTTAAACTCAATCCACAGTATCTAGGTGAGCTTACGCAAGGTCTGTGGATAGATTTAGCAAAATAAGCATACCAAGTATTTAAAAAGGGTTCTTTTGGGAGGGCGCCGTTCCCTCCTTTTTGCTGCTGGCTCTGAAGGGTTTCTACTGAACAATTTGTCGTAAACAAACCGTCTAACATGGCTGTCAATACGTGCAACTTTTGTCTAAGCTGATGATGCAAAGCAAAACTCCTCTAGTGGACCAATAGAAGAGCATGATATGGTTTATCAACACCGCTACACCTTATCAAAATGAAGGCAAATCAAGTGAGTAAATCAACAGCAAAACCTTTCTCAGAATCTAAGTTATTACATGCCGACCGCCGTTCCAACACCGAGCACGGTGCGGTGCGCAAACCGTTACATGTTTCCGCTACTTACGCGTACCCAAGTGCTCAAGCATTAGTCGATACTTTCCAAGGCAAGCAATCCGGTTATGTTTACTCGCGTCAAGGAAACCCAACGGGCGCCGCTCTAGAAGCCCAAATTAATATGCTAGAAGACAGCCACAGCACCTGCTGCTTCACCACAGGTATGGCTGCGATTTCAGGTATGATGATCGCTTTACTGCGTCATGGTGACCATATTATTTGTAGTCAATTCCTGTTTGGAAACACGAATAGCTTTATGGGAACCCTCTCTCAATTGGGAGTTGAGATAAGCTTCGTTGACGCCACAGACCCACAGCAGGTTGCATCGGCCATTCGCTCTGATACGCGTATGGTCTTTGTCGAAACGATTGCTAACCCAGGCACACAAGTCGCGGCTTTAGAAGAAATCGGCCAACTGTGCGCGCAGCACGCTATCCTTTATGTGGTAGACAGCACCATGACCACGCCTGTTTTGCTGCAATCTAAAAACATTGGTGCAAGCTTAGTTATACACTCTCTAAGTAAGGGCATCGGCGGGCATGGTAATGCCCTGGGGGGCTCTGTCTCAGATACTGGATTATTTGACTGGAGTACATACCCTAATATCTACCCGGCGTACCAAAAAGGTGACCCAGCTAAGTGGGGCATCACCCAGATTCGTAAAAAAGGTTTACGCGATATGGGGGCGACTTTAAGAGCAGAAGATGCTCATCGTATAGCCACAGGCCTTGAAACCTTGTCACTACGAGTCAAAGCGACCTGCGATAACGCATTAGCGCTGGCGACATGGTTAGAACAACAGCCACAAATCAAGCGAGTCTACTATCCTGGCCTTGCTAGTCATGCACAACATGAACGAGCAGCAGAGGTCTTTAGTGGTTTATATGGCGGTTTATTAAGCTTTGAACTAGACGACACTATTGACTGTTTGGCGTTCTTAGATCGTCTACAAATGGTGATTTTATCTAGTCATCTATCAGATACCCGCACCCTAGCGATTCCAGTGGCTAGAACCATCTTCTGGGAAATGGGGCCAGAGCGCCGTGCCAGTATGGGCATAGATGACAATCTAATTCGACTATCCCTTGGGCTGGAAAATACGAATGATCTGATCGATGATTTTAGACAAGCACTTGCTTAGGGCTAAACCATCACTTGGAGAGCACATCTAGATGATAGGTGTGCTTTTCTAGGTAGAAAAAGCGGGCTTGCTAACTCGTCAAACTTAGTGGACTTTGTTTCTCACCGCAAGTGTGTTTGAGAGGTTGTTGTGTGCTATGAATCCATTGAAAGTTAATCGTAACAGAACCTATAAATTGACTGACTTACCCAATATTGGTAAGGCTGGCGCTTCAGACTTGCAGCGACTTGGAATCATAACCCCCAAAGAGCTTATTGGTCGTAATCCTTATGAAATGTATGAAGAGCTATGTCTCAAAACTGGGCAACGGCATGACCCGTGTGTTATAGATGTTTTTATATCAATTATTCGCTTTATGGAAGGTGAGGGTGCCCAGCCTTGGTGGTCATATACAAGTGAACGCAAGAAGGCTATTGAATGGGTTACTCGCGTCAGCGAGTCTAATAAGGCTTTGTAGCTGCCCTTGGGTAACTGGGGACTCAAACATCTTATAAGTCCTAAACCAAACAATATGCAGCTTTGCGCTTAGCTTGCTAAAATCAGCCCAACCCACTCTTCATTTACTAATCCCTTATTAGTAAGAAACTCTCCTAATGCACCACAGTTTAAAATAAGTCTTTTTCATTGGGCCTTTATCCTTTGATTCTAACTTGTCACTAACTCTGCTTCTCACTGGCAAACTCTACTGTATGAACTATGATTTCTTATCAATGGATGGTTTGATTTTTATTATTGGATGATATTTTAAAAGGCTCATTTATGCAGATTGTGATTTTTACGATCGGTACAGAGGGGGATGTACGCCCACTAGTTGCACTTGCTGTTGGTCTTAAAAACCAAGGTCACCATGTTAGAGTTGCCACGGATATGAGTTGCCAAAATCTTGTTGTGGATCACGGACTTGAATTTTCGCCCTTAACTGGCGATTTCATGGGCTGGATGCACTGTGACAAAGACCTGCAAAAACGCGGTTTATCAACATTTGCTATAGCGAAGGCGTTTCAATCCCAACTTTTGGAAATGAGTCAGAACTGGCCTGAACAGGGGCGGCAAGCGGCACAAGGTGCAGACTTATTGATTGGCAATGGCATGGTGTATTTTTTGGCACAATCGCTTGGTGAAGTGTTCGGAATTCCTGTCGTTGAAACGCAATTAGTACCAACCATGCCATCGCATCATGTGCCTATCATGCCTTTGCCTGGCTGGATGAAGAGCTTGCCACCGGCGATGAATGTTGGTCTTGGTCATCTTACTCGCCAGATTGTGTGGTATGTCTATCAACCAGTTTATAACAAAGTGGTGCGGCCACGGCTGGGGTTAGCAGCTTATCCACGTTTTGGTCCATACTATCAGAAGAAATTTCAGTGCCCTAAGATGTTTGCTTACAGCCCATGCCTTATTGAGCCGCGCAAAAGCTGGCCTTCAAGGATTCAGACAACTGGACCATGGATGCTTGAAACGAGTGCCACTTGGAAGCCACCGTCAGAATTGCTTGACTTTCTTCGGGCGGGGCCGAAGCCCATTTATATCGGTTTTGGCAGTATGTTCCATCATGATGCCCAAGCTTTTACCGATATGATTCAGGCCTCTATTGAAGAGACCGGACAGAGGGTCATCCTCGCGACTGGCTGGGGTGGTTTGCATGTCAAAAACATGTCTGAGGCCAGTCGAGACAAGATGTTAAGTGTTGGCCATATTCCACATGATTGGCTTTTCCCCCGCATCGCATTGGCCGTTCATCATGGTGGTGCAGGCACGACCCATGCTGTGCTTCGCGCTGGAATTCCGTCGGTTGTTGTGCCTGTTTTTGGTGATCAGCCATTTTGGGCACGGCGTCTGGAAAGACTTGGTGTGGCACCTAGAGCTTTGCCGCGTGAAACCTTGACCTCAGCAGACTTAACAAAGGCCATTACCCTTGCCTCCAGTACGGAAATGCGAGCAAGGGCCCGTGTTGTAGCAACGATGCAACAGGCCGAAAATGGTGTAGACAATGCCATTAAAGCGTTGCAGAATTTTGGTCTTTTGTCCGCGTGATTTAAAAGGGTATAAATGACGAATGCACGGTCTGTTTTCTGTTGTTTTGCCATGAAGTGTTACGGCATACTTAGATAATGGCGCAGGAATTTTTCTGCCGTGTATGAATCGGAGTCAGTATGTCTTTCTTGGTACCCATGTCAAAACCTTTTTTTGCACCTTATATTGAAGAGTTGATAGTGCAATACGCAAAGGAGAATGTAGAGGCGGGTCGGTGGCAAAGGTCTGGATCATTATCTCGAGCTAGGCGTGATATTGAGCGATTGTTACCGTGCGGAATAGACACGGAAAACCATCATTTTTTTGAAATGAAAGTGCCAGAAGTAAACGAAACAGTGGGTATGGTCTGGTTGTCGCTGGAGAACAGTGCAACGACGAGTACGGTGTTTATTTACGATTTAGAAGTCAAGGCTGAGCATCGTCGAAAAGGTTATGCCAAGCTTGCTTTGCGGGAAATTGAAGACTTCGCCGCGACACATAATATTGTCAATATTGGTTTGCATGTTTTTTCTAATAATGCTGCTGCACAAAAGCTTTACAATGAAATGGGTTATGAAACCGTGAGTATTAACATGGTGAAAAAAATTAGCCAAGCTGACGTTTGATTTTTAGAGAGAAAAGAGTGCAATAAAAAACATTCAGCCTAGTACGAACTAGGCTGAATGTTTATGGAATGGGTGGGACTAGTCGAGCATACTTCGTAGTACGTACTGTAATATGCCGCCGTGTTTGTAGTAATCCCATTCTTTTGGTGTATCAATGCGTATGTCAGCATTGAAGGTGATTTTATTACCCTCGCTATCGGTTGCCACAACGGTGACGTCATCGGCTTTGTCGAGTAAGCCTGTAATATCAAATTGTTCTTGTCCTGTTAGACCAAGCGATTCGTAACTTTCACCGTCTTTGAATTGAAGCGGTAAGACGCCCATGCCTATTAAATTAGAGCGATGAATTCGCTCATAACTTTCTGCAATGACGGCTTTAACACCCAGTAACAATGAGCCTTTCGCCGCCCAATCCCTTGATGAACCTGTACCGTACTCTTTACCCGCTAAAATAATGAGTGGGGTATTTTCCTTATGATAGGTCACTGAGGCATCATAAATGCTGGCCAAGTTATTGTCAGGCTGAGTACGCGTAATACCACCTTCCGTGCCAGGGGCAAGCAGATTTTTCAGTCTTACGTTGGCGAAAGTACCGCGGACCATGACTTCGTGGTTGCCTCGGCGCGAGCCGTATGAATTAAACTGCGCTTTTTCGACACCATGTTCTTGCAGGTATAAACCCGCTGGAGAGTCTGCTTTTATTGAACCTGCTGGAGAAATATGGTCGGTAGTGACTGAATCTCCAAGTTTGGCTAAGCAGCGCGCCCCTTCAATGGTTGGAACACCTGGAGGATCAATACTCATACCATCAAAGAAGGTGACTTTTTTAATGTAGGTTGATTTGTCGTTCCAGTCGTAAAGTTTGCCATCGGGTATTTTAATTTGTTGCCAGTGTTTATCGCCTTCGTATACGTTAGCGTAGCTTTTGGCGAACATTTCTTTGGTCACGATCTCTTTGACAAGATCACTGACTTCTTTAACACTTGGCCAAATGTCTTTTAGGTAAATCTCTTTGCCGTTTGTGTTTTGCGCTAGAGGTTCCTTATAAACATCAATATCGGTACGACCTGCGAGGGCATAAGCGACAACCAGCGGTGGTGAGGCAAGGAAATTCATTTTCACATCTTGGTGAATTCGCCCTTCAAAATTTCGGTTCCCCGATAAAATAGAACTAACAATCAGTTGATTGTTTTGAATAGCATCGGATATTTCACTGGCTAATGGACCTGAGTTACCGATACAAGTGGTGCAGCCATAGCCGACAAGGTTAAAGCCAAGATATTCTAGGTCATCCATTAACCCTGCTTTTTCTAAGTAGTCGGTGACCACTTTAGAACCAGGTGCCAGAGATGTTTTAACCCAAGGTTTAACATTAATACCCAATTCTTTTGCTTTTTTAGCCACTAAACCGGCCGCTAAAATAACGCTTGGATTGGAAGTATTGGTACAGCTAGTAATGGCGGCGATAACACAAGCGCCATCACTCAATTCAAATTCTTGGCCGTTATAATGTACGATGGCAGCGCCTTTCATGGGGGCTTCATCAACGGATTCATCAGGATGGGTGACAGGGCCTTCGCCTTCTATACGAATGTGTTCTTCACTGCTTTTTTCTTCACGCGCCAGACGCTCGTCTTGAAAGCCTTTTAAATGTTGGCGAATCGCTTCACCTGCTTTATCAAGAGCAATTCTGTCCTGTGGGCGTTTAGGGCCTGCCAGACTGGGTACAACACTCGCAAGATCCAGTTCAAGGGCATCGGTATAGTCGGCTTCATCACCATCATTACGCCATAGTCCTTGGTGTTTTGCGTAGTCCTCAATTAGGCTAAGTTGTGTTTCGTCGCGGTTGGTTAAACGCAGGTAATTAATGGTTTCGTCATCAATCGGGAAAATACCACAGGTTGCCCCATATTCTGGTGCCATATTGGCAATGGTTGCTCTATCAGCAAGGGGTAAATCAGCGAGACCGTCACCATAAAATTCGACAAATTTACCAACAACGCCATGCTTCCGCAGCATTTCAGTGATGGTTAGAACGAGGTCTGTGGCGGTGGTGCCTTCTGGTAGGCGGCCGCTTAATTTAACGCCAACAACCTGAGGGATCAGTAAACTAATGGGTTGACCAAGCATAGCCGCTTCGGCTTCAATGCCACCCACTCCCCAGCCCAGAATGCCTAAGCCGTTTATCATGGTGGTATGAGAGTCGGTGCCTACTAAGGTATCTGGATAAGCAAATTTTTGGCCGTCCCGATCTTCGTTAAATACCACACGGGCCAGATATTCTAAATTGACCTGGTGAACAATGCCGGTAGCAGGCGGCACGACTTTAAGGTTATTAAAGGCGCTTTGACCCCAGCGTAAGAACTCGTAGCGTTCTTTGTTTCTTTCATATTCCAGTTTGGTGTTTAAATCAAATGCACGAGAATTACCGTAACCATCGACTTGCACTGAGTGGTCAATCACCAGCTCCGCAGGCGATAACGGGTTTATTTTAGCGGGATCACCGCCTAACTTTTCCATGGCGTCACGCATAGCCGCCAGATCCACAATGGCTGGGACACCTGTAAAATCTTGCATGACAACTCGGGCGGGGGTAAAAGCAACTTCGGAAGTAGGTTTGGCTTGAGGGTCCCAGTCTAGTAAAGCCTGGATATCGTGTTCTTTGATATTAACGCCATCTTCATTGCGAAGAAGGTTTTCGAGCAATATTTTTAAAGAAAATGGCAGTCGTTTGGCTTTATCGCCAAGCCCTTTTAAGGAATGGATATGAAATTGCTCGCCGTTAACAGTTATCTGTTGTTGGGTATCGAAACTATTGTTCATCTTGTTCCCCTTTGGTTTTAGAGATCATTGCACGATTACTGCGTTTGCCAACCTTGTGGTTAAAAAGAGCCCCCCATTGGCGTGCTTGCGATTTCGTACAAAGGTTTCTATTCGGCAGATATATTTAAAAACACCTCTACTTATAGTGCAGTTCGATGAAAGAAAAAAGTGTAACAATACTTTTTTACTTAGACGACCTCATTTGCATGATATGCCTCCTTTTGCTTGCTTTCACCCAATCTTTTAGACCTGTGTGATAAACACGAACCTTAATTCTTTCGCATTTAATTTTTAGGACAATTGGGTTGCTAAGTGTGCCCTTTGTCGCAGAAAACCTTAGCGTGTCAGGCTCTCGTTTATGCTTCTAGAGAAGAGAGCTGCATCGCATTCACCTAACAAAAAGCAAAAAAGTTGAAAAATGATTGATCTGTCTTCTTTTTGATGAAAAAAGTGTCGTTCCCTTCCATTAAATAAGGGGAGGGAACTGGAAATGCCAACGAAAAAGACAAGTTTAACCCTAACACATTTTAAATAGTCTTGTTGTTTATAATAGCCTGGCCGATTCGGCCAGGCTATTTAGTGACAGAGTGTCTTCTTGCTTCCTTAAAAGTGCGGAGTCGCTAATTTAGCCAAGCGCCTTCAGGCTGTCGTCCATTGCGTTGATAAAGAAATCCACTTCCTTTTTCCCCCAGGTCAGTGATGGCCGAATTTTTAGGGTGCCCGGAAGGGATTTTCCGATCATGACTTGGCGTTTGATCATCTCATTAATCAATTGCTCTGTTTCTTTTTCCGCTGGAGTACGGTTTTCCCTGCTTGTCACTAGCTCCAAGCCTACTAACATCCCGCGCCCGCGGACATCACCGATAAGAGGGTGTTTTTCTGCTAACTGGCGGAGTCTTGCGCGTAGCTGGTCGCCAATGTCATTGGATTTCTGTACCAGTTTTTCACGTTCGATGACGTCAAGCACGGCCATTCCTGCCGCACAGGCAACGGTATTTCCGCCAAAGGTACTGAACAGAAGAGGGTGGGTGCCACCGATGAACTGCTTCATCATCTGGCTAGAAAGAATCACCACACCCAGAGGATGGCCGTTAGCGACGGGCTTACCCATGGTAATAAAATCGACTTTTTCTGGGTTCAATCCCGCTCCCATGAAGCCCCAAAAAGTTCCCATTCGTCCGAGGCCTGCTTGCACTTCATCGGCGATGACATAACCGCCCGCCGCATGGGCTTTATCGGCAATTCGGTCAAAGTAGCTGTCGGGCGGAGTGATGACGCCGTGGGCGCACATGGCCGTATCGAGTATAAGGGCGGCTGGCTGAAAGTCGCGCTGATTTAGAGCTTGTATGGCACGGTCCGCATCCGCTGCGTAAAGGGCTGCCGCATCGGGATGGTCTGCGTAAGGGCCGTTGTACATATCCGGCTCGATTAGACACTCGATCTGTGTTGGGTATTGAGCTTCTGGCAGATGCAGCCATGACTCTGGAGAATATTTTGTCGTCAGTTCAGTACAACCATGATAGGCGTTATTAAGGACTAAGCCACCCTGATGACCACTTAGAGACTGGGCTATCTGTATCGCTAGGTCGTTGGCTTCGCTGCCAGAATTGACAAAAATGCAAGTGTCCAGATGGTCGGGAAGGTCTTTGGTCAGTCTTGCGGCGTAGTCCGCGACAATGTCACACATATAGCGTGTATTGGTGTTCAGTGCCTCGGCCTGACGAGCGATTGCTTTGACAATATGCGGGTTACAGTGGCCCATTTGGGGAACGTTATTGTAAGCATCAAGATAGGCTGTGCCATCTGCACTGTACATCCAGCCGCCTTGAGCGCGCGTGATGTGTAATGGTTGATCATAAAAATGCCAAATTTTACCCAGATGTTGCTCTCTGTGTTGGACTAACTCATCTTGATGATCTGAAAATTGGGGCCCCTTGTTGTCAATTGGGCTGTAGACAGGGAAGCGTAAGGCGTCACGCAACCGACGAGTAACGGTTTCTTGGCCCATTTCGTTTAGCTTGAATAGCATCTTGGTAAAGAGGCGATCTTCCAGATGTGTTCCTGCCTCGGGGTCGTTGAGTTTGCGGTAGTTGATGATAAGAGAGGCTATCGCTAGTCGTAGATGCATCACATCAAACAGTAAATCAACTTCTTGTCCTGTGAGGGGATAGGCGCTGTCGTACCCTTGTGCAACATGCAATAAGGGGCGGATGGGGTCTTCCTCATCTTCGGCGTAGGTCTCGGAGATGGTGACAATTTCTGCCAAAATGCTGTTAAATGCCACATCTCCGAAGTCCAGAATTGCGGCTATTTCAGTCGGATCGTCATGACTTACCATCACATTGGCGTCGTTAGCGTCCTGATGAACCAGTTGGCAACGTGTTTTTTTCAGGGCTGGCAGGGTGTGATGTTCTGCTTTATCGAAGGTAGAAGTGAGCAGATCGCGCAGTTCCCCTTCTGGTAGGCCAGGGAGCATATCGCGTAATTGCAGACAATGTCCTAGATCCCAAAGGTGCTGGTTACTGCCTGCATAGGGGTGATAAAAACTTTGTAGCGCGGCGTTCATCCGTCCCATGGTGGCACCGATATTAAAGTAATACTCATCGCAATAGGCTTCTGGGGTATTTTCCACAACACGGCCATCCATAAAGGCAATCAGGCGGATCATATGGCGCTCACCACTTAGCTCGGACGTAATCCACTCGTAGGCGTTATGCTGACGGGTTGGTATGACAGGAGGTACGACCAAGGTAGGATCTTGTTCAAGGATATGTTCGACCGCCTTTATTTGAAGGTCAACAATCCCCTCGGGTTCTTGCGCATTGGAAATTTTGATCACTCCTTGAGGGCCCTCTTCATTACGAACCAGCCAAGCGAGATCCCGTTCGCTATTCAGTGCGGTGAAGCTCCCTTCTAGACCATACAGTTCCTTGACCAGAGATTTAATCTGAGAGAGTTCAAACTGAGGTGGATTTCGCTTCGCTAGAGATAAGTGATTCGTCATAGTGTTGTCCTTTCAAGAAGTAAGTAGCCGCTGTCTGCATGGGGTCATCGCAGACCATTGAGCCTATTCTGAGGTGAGGTCGAAAAGAAGAAAATAACCCCTATGGCGTAGTTGACCGTGATCAGAGGTGGAAAAATACCCTGCAAAGGGTATACCGCTTTGGCCCGGAGGGATTCAGAGTAGTGGAGGTTGTGTTGAGCGGTAAGCGGAAGCCTTGACGCTAATTCAACCGACCCCCTTCGTTTGATTTCCACAAAAACAGGATGAAAACCGCTATGAATGAGACGATTAAAGCAATGCTGGAAAAATACAATGTCACACCAGAGACCCGCGCTTTTATTGAAGCCGGTCATCAGAAGATGTTTATCGACGGTCAATTTGTCGATAGCGAGGATGGAGCGACGCTTAATATTGAAGACCCGTCCAATGGTGCGCATTTGTTGACAGTACCTAAAGCGACTGTAGCCGATTTGGACCGAGCCGTTGCCGCCGCTAACCGCGCATTCAGAACGGGTCCATGGGCAGAGATGAAGCCAAATGAGCGTCAAGCACTATTATTCCGCATGGCTGATGTAATGGAAGCTCACGCTCAGACTTTGGCTGAACTGGAAGCAATTGACGCGGGTAAGGCGATCAGTGGTTGTCATGAAGTGGATATTGCTGGGTCGATCGACTTTTTGCGTTACATGGCCGGATGGACGACGAAGATAGAAGGCAGCACCCGTAACGTCTCCTGTCCTGGGGAAGCGTTTGGTTTTACCTTGAAAGAACCGATTGGCGTTGTTGGTGCGATTGTGCCATGGAACTGGCCGCTGAACATGGCGATGTGGAAAATGTGCGCACCGCTGGTGGTGGGTTGTACGATTGTGCTGAAACCTGCAGAGATCACGCCGATGAGTATGATCTATTTAATGAGAATCTGGCAGGAAGCTGGATTACCGGATGGTGTGGTGAATATTGTCATTGGCACGGGGACTGAGATTGGTAGCCCTCTAGCCGGCCATCCAGGAATCAACAAAGTGTCCTTCACTGGCTCAACACCTGTGGGTAAGCTGGTGGGGAAAGCCGCTTTGGAAAACATGAATCCTGCTACGTTAGAGTTAGGCGGAAAATCTGCCATGGTTGCTTTTGATGATGCCAATCTAGAGGATATCGTCACAGGAACATTGCAATCCGTTTTCTTTAATTCTGGTCAGACCTGTTCTGCTGGTTCGCGTCTATATGTTCAGCGTGGCTTGTATGACCAAGCCGTTGCTGCCGTTGCAAAAGCGGCCAATGATATGGTGATTGGCGATCCGCTTGATACGAGCATTACGCAAGGGCCACAAATTAGTCGTCGTCAACTGGATAAGATACTTAACTATATTGAATCGGGTAAAGCCGAAGGCGCTCGATTGGTGTGCGGTGGCGAACAAGTGGATCGCCCTGGCTATTACATGCAGGCGACGGTATTTGCCGATTGTAATAATTCAATGAAAATCGTACGCGAAGAGATCTTTGGCCCTGTACTGGCTGTTATTCCGTTTGAGACGGAAGAAGAGGCGGTGCGCCTAGCGAATGATTCGGATTATGGTCTTACTGCCTCTGTGTTTACTCAGGACGTGAGCCGAGCACATCGACTGATTAAGAAAATGGAAGCCGGTACGGTCTTTGTGAACACCCATGATGCGATGGATTCTTCGTTGCCGTTTGGTGGTTACAAACAGTCGGGTATCGGCCGTGATTTGGGGCCTGAGCAATTAGAACACTTCCTACAAGTAAAAACGGTGATCATGCAGTTATAATGGGCTATTCGTTGCTGGGGAAATTTGTATGTCCTGCAACGGATAAAGCAGGCACATACAAATGAGGTACTGATGAGCAGAACAATACACCCAACAGCCATAGCAATGATTACCCGTTTGTCCGAAGGTTTGATCCAGCTCGTTCCACAGATCGGTAGTGAGGACTTTCCTCACTTACTGGTTGAAGTGATCAAGCTATTTGTTCCTGCGGATGAGATAACACTGATTTTATTTGAGGATAAGCCTGAAGTTTTGGTGTCGGAGAAAACCGAGCAGATAGGTAATCAGTCAATTGATATGTATCTTGCGGGGGCCTATTTACTGGACCCATTTTACCGCGCGAGTGTCGAGTTGACGCAAAGCCAATTTTTCACTTATGACGAACTCGTCCCTGATGGGTTTCGTCAGAGTGAGTTCTACAAGCAGTATTTGGTTAAGATTGGACTTGAAGATGAGTGTGGCTATCTGATTATCTTCCCAGGAGGGCAGTTTCTGCATCTGAGTATTGGCCATGGTAGAGGGAGTTCGTCTCGCTTAACCCTCTCAGAACAGCAACTGCTTGACATTTTGACGCCTCTCATTGATATGTTGTGTCAGCAGCATTGGGGGGAACAACTGTCGAAACCCCTTAACCGTCAATTAGATCAGGCGTTGGCTAATTTTGGCTCTTCAAAACTGACAGAACGGGAGTGCGCTGTTATCCGTATGGTATTACAGGGGTATTCTCCAGCAGCCATTGCCGACAAGCTATTTATCTCTCCGGGAACCGTACGGGTTCACTTGCGTAATAGCTACAAAAAGCTTGATATCGGTTCTCAGCTTGATCTGCATAATTTGTTTATAGGTGCTTTGATGCAATTTGAACACTATGAGGGGGGCGATCCGTTAGAGGGGTTTTTCTGAACGCCTGATGCCCTTTGATGCCGTATCAAAATAGGGCGTTAGGAAAACGCTATATAGTCTCATCGGCAGTAGCACTATCGCCGATACAGTTTTAGAGGTATAAATGTTTTCTCTTAAAGGATTAAATGCCCTGATTACAGGTGGTACTTCAGGTATCGGATTGGCAAGCGCAAGACGTTTTGCCGCTGCAGGTGCCAAGGTGGCGATCGTTGGTCGCCGTGATGGAACACATCTCGCCGATGAAATAAACGGAATATTTCTGCAAGCAGACGTGACCGATGAGGATCAGTTGCGCGCGTGTTTCGAGGAAGCGCAGGCACGCATGGGCAAGCTCGATATTGTTATGAACAATGCCGGAATTGAAAATTCTGGGCCGACCATTGCCGAGCAAAGTGCCGATGAGTTTCAACGTATCTTGGAGATCAATGTAAAAGCGGTCTACAACGGCTTGCGCTTTGCGCCGCTACATATGAATGATGGTGGGTCGATTATCAATACATCGTCAGACGTATCAAAAGTTGGTTATCCCGGTTACGGTCAATACTCAGCAACCAAGTCAGCGGTTTGTAGTTTAACGCGAGTGGCTGCTATGGAATTGGTTCCGCGAAAGATTCGAGTGAATGCGATCTGCCCAGCCTCCATATGGACCGAGATGCTGTATCCTGGCCATCCTGAAGTGGTAATGACCGAGCGAACAAGCCCCATGAGTAGGGTTGGTCAACCTGAGGAAGTGGCGGCACTATGTCATTTTCTTGCTGCGCCTGACTGTAGTTACTTGACGGGTCAATCAATCAACGTCGATGGCGGACTGTCGGCAGGTATGGCAGATCACACCTTCGAGAGATTGATGCGGGACTGAAAGCGTTTAGAAGAAAGCCGAACAAAGTAAGCAAGCTGACGCTAAAAATGCGCAGCTTAATTCAGCATTATGTGATTGGAGATTACATTGAATATCGAATACAAAGTGAATAAGCAAATTTCGGCCGAGGAATTTATAGACTTACTTAAGCGCTCAACATTGGGGGAGCGCAGACCAATTGAAAACATCAAATGTATCAATGGTATGCTGGAAAACAGCAATCTTATTATCACAGCGTGGGACGGCAGCAAGCTTGTTGGTGTTGCTCGCTCTGTTACAGATTTCCATTATTGCTGCTATCTGTCAGATCTAGCGGTTGATGAAGAATATCAAAGGTTGGGTATAGGGAAGCAGCTACAGGTTCAAACACAAGGTCACATAGAGCCGACTTGTAAACTGTTTCTCATCGCCGCCCCGGCAGCTAATGACTATTATGGGCCACTTGGTTACACCAAAAATGAGCGTTGTTGGGTGCTAGAACGTGGCCGTAAAATTATCACATAACAATCATTAAGAGGGATTTTTAACGCTTGGCATGGTCAGTCTGAGTCAGTTTTAGTGTTTACGGCACAATGCACAAGCCTTTGTATTGTGTTATCTGCTACTTAACAAGTCGGTATGTGAAGGAATAGGTAACATGGAAATTAAAAAGCTTCAAAAAGCCGATCTAGAAGGGTTGTTACGACTTTACAGGCACCTTCATCTTGATGACGAACACCCCGAATTTGAAAAGGCTTCAGAAATATGGGCACAGTCAGCGAAAAACGACGCTATTTCCTACTGGGGCCTTTTTCTAAAAAGTACGCTTGTGAGTTCCTGTCAGCTAGTTCAAGTGCCAAATCTGACTCGGGGTGGTAGACCGTATTGTTTGATAGAGAATGTGGTGACGCACCCAGAGTACAGAAATAGAGGATATGGTAAAACACTTTTAACCTCAGTTTTGGACCATGCCTGGTCACAGGGATGTTATAAAGCGATGTTAATGACAGGTCGTAGCGAGGAAAGTGTATTGGAATTCTATGAAAGGGTGGGATTTAATGGTGGTGAAAAACAGGCATTCATCGCAAAGCCAAGCAATATATAACCGTTTCCCCATGTGCGATATCCGCTCCGTCGCCATGTTTGTGATAGCTATACCACAAAAAATTCCAACGACATTATGGCACCATTGATGGGCCTCATATAAAAAGGAGAAAAAATGCAGTTAGCTAAAGCGTTTCAATATAAAAAGTGGGCAAATAATGAGTTGCTTGAGCTTGGAGAAAAGCAGTTCTCAAAACTGCCGGAAAGCGATGCTACGTTTTTTATTAGAATCTTAAATCATACTACGGTCGTGGATAGTCTTTTTATCAGTCGAATTTTGGGGGAGCCTGAAAAATACACTGGTGACAATACAGTCGAGACGCCAACGTTATCGGATCTACGCGCCACAATGAATCAAAATGACTCTTGGCTCGTTCACTATACAGAATCAGTATCTGAGCAAGAACTAAAAAGAGTGATTCCATTTAAGTTCGTAGATGGCGATACAGGGCAACTATCAGTTGAGGAAATACTGATCCACTTACTAACTCATGGTAGTAATCATCGAGGTATGGCATCTAAAACACTGGCAGCAAATAATTTAGAGCGTCCTAAGGATACATTTACGCGATATTTGCACCAATCGGAGCCTTCACGGAGGGGCGAGGTTAACACCTAATCATTTCAGTGTGATTTAGAACTTGGCACTCTTGGTTCAGGTTGGGTTTTATGCTTATTGTGTAATGACTTAGATTAGGTGGTGACATTGCTCATATCTTATGTGGCAATGCGCTTGTATTGCTTAACCACTGATTTATGCGATCTATTCCACGGATTTACCCATCTGCAGCTTCATATTGATGAGTCCATGTTCGACGAGAAGGGTCAGTTCAAGGACATTGATGCGTCCTTTTCGCGTTACAGAGTTGCTTTGCTGGCTGCTTCTGCTGAGTTGTTGACTTCTTGGGCGAAAAGGCGCTCGCCTGTCATTCCAGCTGAAATCTTCTACATCACTGATATTCTACGGATATAGCTAGGCGGTTAACTTTAATTCCCTGATAAATTAATCTACATTTCAGATTTTATAAGCATTAAAAAAGCCTCTTTGGCGGGATGATGACCTGTTTCCTTGTTCCATATAAAATAATTATGGATGGGTTTCAATGCCGAAAAAGAATACCCTTTTATCCCGCCAATAAGCTTGAACTGTTCAAATACTCCCTTGGGAACTAAGGAGACGCCTGCACCCGAGCTCACGCAGCCAAGAATGGTGCCATAGCTTGCGATGCTTGTTATGGGCACTGAAATACCACTTTCTGATAACCAATTCTCCAAGGCTTTTCGATAGGGACAACCTTCAGGCCACATATAGATGTTTTTACCAACGAGGCTTTCAGGAGATTCAATATTGTTAAAGGCGGAAGAAGCAATCACAACCAGATCCTCCCAATAAATGGCTTCACAATGCAGCGATGGGTGAGCTGTCTTGACCGCAATAATGGCACCGTCCAGTTCATGCTTTACGACTTTGTTCTCCAAATTTTTCCATGTGTCGGTAGAAAATTCGATATTCACCGATGGATACGATAGATGATAAGACGACAATAACTTCGGTAGTCTGCTCGTTGCTGAGGACTCTATTGCACCAATACTAAGTGTCCCTATAGGAGAGGATCCAGCGCCAATGGACCTTTTGGCCTCTTCACAAAGTGAGAGGATTTTATTTGTATATGCTAAGAAAACTTCACCAGAAGGGCTAAGAACCAGGCCACGTCCTTTTCTAATAAACAGTGGCTCTCCTAACTCTTCCTCTAAATTCTTAATTCTAGTGGTTATGTTCGAAGGGACACAGTGAAGCTGCTCAGCCGCTCTTGCAATGCTGCCATTATCTGTAATTTTCTTGAACATGCGCAGTTGAGATAATTCCATGACTGATCACTTAAAATGAATTTACCAATCAATATAAGTTACTTTTATTTATCTTTCTAGCCGATTAATTTGGGTATGTATCAAGGCGTCATATAAAGGCGCGGCAAATCATGCGAATTGAGACCGACGAAAGGGACTGACATGAATAAAACGACGCTAGAGAGATCAGCAAATTGTTTGCTTTTTGGACAAACGACCTTCTATGGAATGCTGGGATTTGAACAGACTATTCTTGTAAAACGGCCATTAACGAAATAACAACCCCCTTCAATATACCCCTTGTCACCGTTTTGGCAGGGCGCTCTAGGGTAAGAAAAATATGGTAATGGATCTTTATACATTAGGGTTCTTTTCTTTTTGTGGTGGGCTAATTGATGCCGCTGTCGGTGGTGGCGGATTAGTTTTGATGCCTGCCTTGCTCCATGCGTTACCAGATTACGGGTTAACGACGGTATTTGGCACAAACAAATTTGCCGTATGGGCTGGGACGCTCTCTTCTATATTTCGGTATGTAAAAGGTGTCAATATCGTATGGAAAATCATGATTCCGACTGCTTTGTCTGCTTTCTTTTTTTCTTACTTAGGCGCCATGTCTGTTTCTTTGATTCCCAAAGAAACGATGCAGGTTGTGGTGTTTATTCTTCTTGTCACAATGGCCATATATACCTTCATAAAAAAGGATCTAGGAAGGGAGCATCAGCACGTAAAAGTCACTAGCAAAGAGATCGCCAAGGGAATAATCTTTGGAAGTTTGATTGGCTTTTACGATGGGTTATTCGGACCAGGTAGTGGTAGCTTTCTCATTTTCCTATTTGTTCGAGGGTTTGGATTCGATTTCTTAAATGCCTCGGCATCGGCAAAATTAATTAATATGGGAACGTTCACAGCAGCCCTTTTGTTCTTTATCCCGTCAGGCAATGTCCTATGGGATGTGGGCCTCTTCGTCGCTGGTTGCAATACTCTTGGGGCTCTTGTTGGTGTATTTCTGGCAATTAGGTATGGAAGTCGCTTTATCCGCATTGGCTTTTTAATTCTGCTTACTTTCTTGATTGGAAGAATGGGACTGAATTTTTTGCTTTAATCGTGGTATACAGGACTCTATTAGCTGGATGATAAAAAACAACAAATGGTATTGGTCACATGAAGAGTTTGTTTAAACTTGTAGAAAACTGGATTGATCCCTTTACAACGAAAGCCGTTGATTTTGAAAACAAAAATAGCATAGGGATACTTATTCAGTTCGTATCAATGCTAAAGGGCATATTTCTTATATATGCAACCACAGGCATGGTGAAGTCTTTAGTTGATGTCGCTATCATATACTGGTTTGGTATTCTAATAGACGTTGCCACTAAGAATTATTCATCTTTCTCTCAATCTATCTTATTTTATTCCTTAATAACGTTTGCGCTGATTGCATGTAGGCCATTGGTTTCATTCGCACTGATATTAATCTCTTCACAAGGAGTACGGGGTAAATTATCAGCTCTTGTTCGCTGGCAGGTATACCGGAGGATATCGCAACAGAGTTTCTCATTTTTCCTTAAGGAACAATCCGGTGTTTTGGCAACTAAGGCATGGCAGCTTGGCAATGCCGTAACGGAAATCAGCATTCAGGTATTTGGTGTTTTGTGGGTCAACATAGCATTTTCCATATTAGCTATAGTGTATCTGGCAACGCTTAGCACATGGTTTATCACGTTGGTTTTTATATGGACTTTGCTTTTATTTTACTTGCAGTAATTTTTGTACCTTTAACAAAAAAACGATCAAGAAACTCCGTGGAACAGTCGAACTTATTAAACGGGGCATTAGTGGATGAATTCTCCAATATTCAGACCTTAATAAACTATGATGCATCCGCTCATAGATACGACTACGTAAAAAATAAGGTGTCATTATTTTTACATGCTGCTCAGTCGTTTCTGCGCTTGGATACGATTGGTCAGACTTCACTGACGACATTAAACTCTATCGCGCTAGGTAGTATGTTTGGGCTTACTATATACCTTTGGGGTAATGCTCAGATTAGCATAGGCGAAGGTGCTGCTGCCCTGACGTTTGCGCTGAAATTGGATTCGTTTTTTTCTTCATTTATGAACCAAATCACCACCTTGTTTCAATACTATGGAATGTTTCAGGCCTCTATTGATGCCGCTAGACAAAAAATTGACCTGACCTCTCCAGACCATCCAACTCCAATGAGAGCAGGGCCTTTAGGGGTTGAATTGGAAGGCGTATCCTTTTCTTATAATCACGATAAAGTCGCGTTATCAAATATCAATTTAAATATAGCCCCAGGTGAGAAGGTTGCCATTGTTGGCGCTTCAGGCTCAGGTAAGTCGACGATTATAAAGTTGATTTTACGTCTTTACGATGCGGATAGGGGCGTTGTCCGCGTGGGAGGCATTGATGTCCGAGCTTTGTCTCTTCCCGAGTTGCGAAGCCGAATCGGGTATGTGTCTCAGGATGTGTCTCTCCTCCATCGATCAATAAGAGACAACCTGGCTGTGGCGAACGACAAATTAAGTGACGAAGAAATTAGACAGGCATGCGAACGAGCATCTGCCTGGGAATTTATTAGCGATGCAATTGATGCAGAAGGGCGAACCGGATTAGATACCATGGTGGGTGAGAGAGGGATGCAGTTATCTGGCGGACAAAGACAGCGAATATCCCTTGCGAGAGTATTCTTAACTCGGCCGGATATCGTTATTTTTGATGAAGCAACGTCAGCACTAGATGCCATTACGGATAAGGAAATAATATCTTCAATTAGAAACGAATTTTCTGGGAAAACAATAATAATGATTGCTCACCGTCTAACTTCGATAACTTGGGTGGACAAGATCGTCAGTATTGGCGACGGGGTCGTGGTGGAAGCCGGAACACATGAAGCTTTGTTGGCGAAAGATAAATCACTCTATAAGCAACTGTGGAATGATCATCAAAGCAATAAAAGTGACGAAAACTGAATGGCATTGATTTTACACTAATCTATGGAGCTGGAGGTTAGCTTATATGGGGGAGTTACCATGCCTATAAGGCTCAAGGAGAATGGGGGGAATCGGGTAATTATCTTTAATGTAAAAGACGATCTTCATCAAAAAGAGTTAAAACATTATATCAAGCTATCGCTTACCTATACAAAGTTAAGCATTTACCACTATTGGGGGCTTAGCAAGTGACAATCGTTGTTTGGGCTGCAGTTGGCAGTGTTATCTTAGTTTAGCAAACTCTCTGGTTCGGTAAGGAGCATAGCGGCAGGTTTGCTATGCTCCTTCACAACTTGTGGCCGAAAACAGATCAGGCTAAATTAATGCCGTGTTTTTTAATCCATCTCCGTAAGCAATTTTCGCCATCCTACAACATTGGCAGGGCCTTTTAGACGAATTATGGTATTGCGAATAAATCGCCCGATAGGCGAGCGGCCTAGACCTGCTAACTTAATAATTTTATTCGACTCTTTAACGGTCCAAGTGACTCTGTCGGCTCTTTTCTGCTGGTATTGTTTTAAAGCATCATGCAGTTCATGTTGCTCTAAAAAATCCGCTAAACAGTTAATATCTTCTAAAGACATGCCTGCCCCTTGTTGCAAACTTGGCGGACAACCATGTAAGGCATCACCGACTAACACCACCCGATTAAAAAGCGGTTCTGTGTGTTGCACGGTCTTTAACTGACCAAGCACTATGTGTTGATCCTCATTCAGGCTATTAACGCATTCAGTAACGGGTGATGCATAGTCAGAAAAAACTTCTTGAATGGCTTTATTGCTTGCTAACGAGGCAAACTTGCCGTCTTCATCTATAATTTGGCCGTAACAATAGACTTCATCTTCACTGATGGGGTAAATCATAAAGGCTGATTCATTACCAACATAGTAAGTTGGCTGAATACCTACCACAGGCTTTTTAGTCGTGAATCTCCAGTTGGTGACTTTATGAGTTAATGCCATCCGCTGCGACCACCAAATCATAGGCTTTTGTCTCACCAGATTGGAAAGTCACAAGTACTTTGTTGTTATCTTGTTTAATGTCTTCAAGCCATGTGTTTAGTTGTACATCTTCTGCTATGTCCTTTCTCAACACAGACATAAGGTCATCGCGCTTCAACGCAACAAAAGGGGCTTTATTTAATGGGGTGGTATGCAAAGAAGCGCGCGCCAAGGTTTTGCCTGATGATAAGGCATATTCAATTTGATCAACTTGATAGGCAAGATTGAGAACAGGTTTACTCAGGCCTAGTTTATCCAGTGCCATCATGGCGTTAGCGGGCAAACATATTGCTGCACCTTCGCTACTGAGTGTTGCTGACTTTTCAATGATATCTATTGTGAAACCTAATGGTTTCAAACGTCGATATAATGCACAGCCTGCCACCCCAGCCCCGACAATTAACACCCGCATTAAATGACTCTCTTGGTTGATTTAAGTTGGCCGTATTTTATAACGAGAGGCGATCAACTATCGATAGTCTCAGTATTATAAAACTAAAAAAGTCATATAAATTATAGTTTTATGCGTTTAGGGAGCGTGATAGAGTTGGCAAAGACCTCGTTTAGGCATGGGGTTTTAAGCCTATACTCGTGGAGGTTTCTTCTGAAGGGAAAAGGGGATGATGTATGAAAGTCAAAGGAAACATTGAGTTTACCATCAAAGAGCACTCAGAAAGTATTGTGATCTCAGAGATGCCTGTGTCCGCAGGTATCAAAAATCCATTCGGTACAGCGCACGCTGGGGCGATACTTTGGTTTGCTGATGTTACTGCTACCGTGTTGGTTATGGGGGGTATTGAAGCTAAAGAAGGCATGCAGGGCTTTCCTTTGGCGATCAATTTGAATGCCAACCTCGTTTCAAACCAAACAAGCGGCGAATTTGTGGCAAAATCGGAGTTTGTTAAACGTGGCAAAACGGTAAGTGTCGTGCGCACAACGGTCACAGGTGCTGGCGACAAATTGATTGCTGATGTGACGACAAGTCATGTTCTTTCCAAGTAAGTGCGCTTGCTGATCTAACAGGGTCTTGAACCACACTTTTGGCTATCCTGACAATGAGACAATGACGGTCAAAAGTGAGGCATTCATCGTATGGGCATAACATCGGCTATGAACAAAGAAGAGCATTTAATTGCAAATGAAATAGAAATACTTCAAGGCGCGTGGCAACAGGTTGCGTTGGAAGCGGATGGCGAAGTCAACCCTCCTGATGAGCACTCGGTTCCTGGAGCGCTTTGCTATTTTTTCGGGACGCAGTTCTCTGTCCGTACGCCCGACGGAACGGTTTTGATTGAAGGGGATTTCGACATCGATCCTTCAGCACATCCGAAGCGTATTACATGGATCGATTCCATAGGACCTGATACGGGAAAACGACTGCCTGCCATATACGCTATTGAGGGCGATCACTTCATATTTGTCGCAGCTGATGAAGGGCAGCCATGGCCCACTGAGTTTAAGACGGTTCCAGGTCTGACAATGCGTTCATTTATACGACATAAGGCAAGCTAGTGAGTGACATGCGATTCTCATTACATGGACTGTTTACCTAAGAAGGTGCTCTATGTGAGTGTCTGAACTGGTGCATTATGTGTACGGTTGATTCGTAAGTCTCGGTATGCTTGGTTTAGGTAAGAGGGTAATGCTAGCCAAAATATGAATTGACTAGTATAAAAGTCCTAGGAGCGTTTTTAACAAGCTACCATGTTAAAAAGTTGGCAAAGAGGTTAAAGAAGTCGGTTTTTTCATTATTTAGTACCAAAAGCGATAACGTATAACCGAAGAGTCGGCCATGATCTCTGGAGGGCCATATTAAAGGAATAATACTTGCTATCTGTATTTTGATTGGGGGCGTTGCCACATATTTCTATTGTGATGCAATTGATTCTCAGCGGTTGCGTAATGCTAAGTTCCTCGGAGATAGGGATAGTCATTCTGTTGTTATCTATCTACATGGGATGGATCTACCTAATGTGTCAGAGCAAGAGCTGGCTAATCGTCAAAAGCTAGATGAAATTGGCCATGTCTTGTCTATTAAATTCTATTTACCTCGATCGGTTACTAAATGTCATCAAAATGATAATCAGCTTTGCTGGCCACAGGATAATGTAGATGAGTTGGCAAGGACGCTTTCGACGATAACAAGTAGTGCCAACTTTGAAAGTGGGGATAAGCTTGAGGGGATAATTGGCTTTTCTAATGGTGGCTTTTTTACCAGTAAGCTTATTCAAAATTGCTTTCTTCCTGATGATTTTTGGGTGGTATCTATTGGAAGTGCTGGTGCTTGGGGGGACTCAGAAAAAGATTTATCAAATTGTGGTCGTGTAATTTCCATCATAGGAAAAAATGATCATTGGCATTATTCTTACATGCTAAATTTTCACCGACATCTTCAATCCGTTGGCGCAAAATCAAAACTAATTGAATTTAATGGTGGGCATGAAATGCCACTAAGGGAGTTAAAAAGAGAGCTTGCTTTATTGCTTACGAAAAATAAGTAAAAAGGTATAGAGAGAGATTCTGTGTTATTAGAGGCCAGCCTTGTGGGAGTCAGTATGTTGTCTTCCCTGAATCATGGCGTTTCAGCCAAGAAACGCCATGTTATTTTTCTTCTTGTCTCATGACTAAATCCTTTTTAGCCATAGTCGCCGTAAAAATGCCTCAGATTTAGAGTACAATAAAGCCTTTAACTTGTTTGATCGCTTTTCTCATCCGCTCATTTCTGTGATATTGATGTCTATCGTGCATTTAGACACAAAGATTTTGAGGGCGTCTGTCACACTTCATTTGTTACGACCAGCCATTACACCGCCGTCAACATCCCAAACTGCGCCAGTGACCCAGTCTGCTTTGTCAGAGAATAGGAAAGTAATGGCATTTGCGACATCTTGAGGAGTTCCCACACGGCCAATTGGATGAAAGTCATTGAAGCCTTGAAGCGCTTGGTGAACTTCTTCTTTAGGAATAAAACCTTCATAAATTGGTGTTTGTACCACTGCGGGTGATACCGCGTTGACACGAATATTGTTGGCAGCCAATTCCATTGCTAGGTGTTGAGTCAGAGAATGCAGACCTGCTTTCGCCATGGAATAAGCTGACGACGGTGTCGCGGCAATCGCTTGTTTAGCCCACATAGAGCCTACATTGACGATAACACCTGGACGGTTTCCTGCGATCAGGTTGGCGGCAACTTTTTGTGTAATAAAGAAAAATGCACGGTTAATTTGCATGTATTGATCGTAATCAGATGCGCTATGTTCTAAGAAGGGTTTAGGGAAGAACACACCTGCTGCGTTGAGCAATAAGTCAACGTCTGAATGTTTGTCATCAATGACTTTTAGTAGCGCTTGCGTACCTTCATCTGTGGTCAGGTCGGCGGTCAACGTTTCGACTGCCCCTAGGGAAGACAGCTCAGTACGTGCTGTTTCTGCCTTGTCTGCGCGGCGACCTATGATCACAGCTTGACCTCCTTGTTCAAGGACCATTCGCGCCGTTTCTAAGCCTATTCCGCTTGTTCCACCGATAACCAGTAGTTTTTTACCTGCAAATTGATTGTTCATCGCTTAATCTCTCTTTAGCCGCATAACGCGGGACTTGTTGGTGTTGATTGAGTAGGACGGTTGTGTCGTGTCCTCACTCTTTGCTGTTTACATTTTATTCGGCCTTCTGACCGTTATTTCTGATGTATTATCATAAAGAAAAACTTTTCAGAGACTCTTTTAGATAAATACTGTTTACTCACCGATGTTGGCAAAGGAGCATTTATTCATCGGCTTTATGGATATTTTTCACGGATTTACTTCCATTCACAAACGAGATAATCTGTATTACCGCTAAAGAAAAAGTTTATCGATATGAAGCTGCCTATACACCTTAATGCGCTCCGGGCTTTCGAAGCCAGTGCCCGGCATCAGAGTTTCTCAGCGGCAGCAGAAGAGCTGCATGTGACCCCCGCTGCCGTGGGACAACTCGTTCGCTCATTGGAAGAATGGCTTGATGCACCTCTTTTTCATCGGATGAACAGTGGGAAAATTCGGTTGATTCCTACAGAAACCGCAGAGCGAGCATTGCCTGACATTCGAGCGGGGTTTGATAAATTAACCATTGGGCTAGAGCGCTTGCAGGAAAGCTCCGTAAGCGGTGTTCTGACCGTGACAGTGAGTCCGGCATTCGCCGCTAAATGGTTATTGCCACGACTGGATCGGTTTCAGGATATATGTTCAGAAACCGATGTTCGTTTGGATACCAACCTAAAGCCTGTCGACTTTGCGGTTCAACGCGTCGATATTGGTGTTCGCTATGGATTGGGTAATTGGCCGGGATTGAAAGCTGAGAAGCTGATGGACGAAGAGGTGTATCCTGTTTGCTCTCCTAGACTATTGCATGAACAGCGTCGTTTTCATCATCCCAGTGAACTGCTTCGAGAAACCTTGATTCATGATTTGTCTATGGATGCCCACACGGGGTTCCCGACTTGGTCGGAGTGGTTAAAAAAAGCGGGAGTGACGGATCATGCGACAGCGCATAATATTCAAATCAATAATTCCGCAGCCGTCCTTCAGTCGGCCATAGACGGGCGAGGAATAGCACTTGCTCGTAGTGTTATGGTTCGAGATGACCTAGCATCGGGGCATTTGATTCGTTTGTTTCCAGATATTAAATTCCATTCGCCTTTAGCATATTACGTGGTTTATCGCTCGGAATGTGCTGCGTTACCAAGAATGCTGGCTTTCCGAGAATGGTTGTTTAGTGAAGTGAGTCAAGACAAAGAGCAATAAAAATCATATTACTTGTTGACGTTTATGCTGCCATCGATGGATCCGAATAGATAGTTCGCAGTCGTACGGTTTTAACTTATGACGTTTCACTCAGAGCTGATCTGACCGTCACCTCACTGTCATCTTTTTTATATTGATCTGTGTGTTATTAGAGGCTAGCCTCGTGGAGAGTCACTACGACGATGTACTTGGAGGAACAGTGGAACTTAATCAGGTCACTTTACCGGTTAGCAATATGGCAGACGCCGTGCAGTTTTATCTAAAACTGGGCTTTACGCAAATAGTTGATTCCCCTGAATATGCTCGTTTTTCTTGCCCAGATGGGGCTTCAACATTTTCTCTTTCTCTTGAAAGCGATACATTTGAAAATCATTCGGTTATCTATTTTGAGCATGAAGCCCTTGAAGAGCTGTGTGAGGACCTAGCGCAAAAAGGGATTGTCTTTGAACAAGCGCCAACAGAGCAACCTTACCTTTGGAAAGAGGCGATCATTAAAGATCCGTCTGGTAATAAAATTAAGTTGTATTGGGCGGGGGAGAACCGTTTAAACCCACCATGGAAAGTGGAAAAACGCGCTTAACAAACCTTGGTGTTAGTTTCTTAGCAACAAAAATAGGAGAAGAAAACAATGAAAATGAATCCGCAAGATTTTGTAGCAATGAAGGGAACGAAGCCTATCCCCATGCTAACTGCTTATACTTGCCCGGTTGCCAGAAGTATTGAAGAAGCTGGGATTCCGGTGATTCTTGTTGGTGACACCGTGGGGATGGTTGAAATGGGCTTTGATAGCACCCGTGAGGTCACTATAGAACATATGGAATATCACATCGGGGCGGTACGTCGCGGTGCGAAGCAAACCCATATAATAGGAGACCTACCTTATGGCACAGATATTGATCCGAAAACCGCCTTCTCCAACGCTCAGCGGCTTATCCAAGCGGGGGCAGATAGCGTGAAACTGGAAGGCGCTAATGTCCAAGTTATCCAGCACTTAGTGAAGCACAATATTCCGGTGGTCGGGCATACTGGATTGCTCCCCCAAACGGCCAAAAATTTCAAGCAAGTTGGCCAGTCTAGCGAGGAAGCGAAGAAAATCATCAATGAAGCTCAAGCGATTGAGAATGCTGGGGCGTTTATGGTAGTGCTTGAGCATATCCCTTATGCGCTAGCAGGTGAGATCACCGAGGCATTGTCTATTCCTACCATCGGTATCGGTGCGGGCCCTGATACCGATGGACAAGTTTTGGTCATTAACGATGCTCTGGGGCTTGGTGATTATTGGCCGCCATTTTCGAAGCAGTATGCTTATGTGAGCAAAACCGTTTCGAAAGTGGCAAAGGAGTTTGCCGGTGAAGTTGAGTCAATGACGTTTCCGAGCAATATCATTCCGCTCACAGGAACCATCGGACGTTAATAAGCGCATGTTGTTGGAGTAAACCGTGATTCTAGGCCTTAATCATATCACCATCGCAGTGAGTGACTTGGAACGTTCTCTAGGGTTTTATCGAGATACTTTAGGCTTCACTGCTCACGTTAAGTGGGACAATGGGGCGTACTTGTCGGTAGGTGAACTTTGGTTCTGTCTTTCTTGTGATGAGCCCTGCCCTAAAAACGATTACACCCATATCGCCTTTGATATCGCTCCGAACGAATTTCAAGCCTTTACAAAACGTATCGTTTCGCAAGGTGTCGACGTCTGGAAAGAAAACAAAAGTGAAGGGCAGTCGTTGTATATTTTAGACCCTGATGGTCACAAATTAGAGTTACACTCAGGCTCACTGAAAAGCAGGTTAGAAGCTCTGACAACAAAGCCATATAGCGGACTTGTTTGGCTGTAAATAGAAAAGCTTTTAAGGTCAATTCCGTTTATTAAAAAGGCCAAGTGTTGCTAAAAACTAGCAAACACTTGGCCTTTTTGTATGACGCTTATAACGTTATTTTATTTCTAATTCGAGTTTGGTGCCGCGTTTTAGTAAAAACAGCATAATGCATACTCCCAAGGTTAACCAACATAGGCCTAAGGTAATGGCATCTTCATCAAGGCTAACAAGCAGTTTTAGGATACAAAGAATACCTAATACTGGTGCTGCCACATGAGTAAGGAAAGTGCCCACTGATTTCTCAGATTGTGGCATGCGGAAGTAAGAGACGACTGCACAAAGGTTGACAAACATAAAGGCCAAGAAAGCACCAAAGTTGATAAAGGATGTGGAGGTGGTAACACTGAGTTTCAATGCCAAGAAACCCACAACACCCACTAAAAGAATGCTCACATAAGGGGTTTTAAAGCGCTCGTGTAACCCTCCAAACCAGCTATTTGGTAACACGCCATCACGGCCCATGGCGTAGATTAAGCGTGATGCACCAGCTTGAGCACTTAGACCTGATGTGAACTGAGCGATTACCAAGGTGGCCACAAAGATAGATGAGAAGACAATACCGCCCACTTGTTTTGCCATATCCGCAGCCGCAGAGTCTGAATTGAAAATAGAAATATCTGGAAAAGCCGTACTCATAATGAAAGACGCCGCAGCGAAGATGACACCGCCAATTACGGTTACCCAAATGATGGCTTTAGGAACGTTTTTCACTGGGTTTTCTGTTTCTTCCGCCATCGTTGAAACCGCATCAAATCCCAAGAAAGAATAACAGGCAATCGCGGCACCAACGAACACTAGGCTAACGTGAGGGTGGGTAGGGGTGGTTGTCGTTGTTGCGACAGCTGCATGGCTTGGGTCGGACACCATCATCATAGCCAAAGCACAGAAAGCGATGATGACGGCCAATTGCAGTATCATCAGTACAAGGTTGACCTTTTTGGCAACGCCAAAGCCAACAATGTTTAGTCCTGTCGTCAGCACGATAAACGCGACTAACCAGAACCAGCCTGGAATGGAGGGCGCGTAAGCTTCTAGATATACACCGCCGATTAGCCAAATTACCATAGGCAAGAAAAGGTAATCCAGCAAGATCACCCAGCCAATTAAAAAGCCGAATTTGGCGCCAAAGGTTTTGCTTACATAGCCATAAGATGAACCGGATTCAGGAATCTTCTTCGCCATCACCGCGTAGCCAATCGCAGTAAACAGCATCGCAATCATGGCAACAACATAGGACGATGCCACTTGGCCGCCAGATTGTTTGTAAATAACGCCATAGGTACCGAAGACAATCATCGGTGCCATATAGGCCAAACCAAACAGTATTAGGCTGCCGAGCCCAAGTGTTTTTTTCAGTTGTGTGTTCGCTTTCATGATGTTTTCACTCTATTGGTGGTTTATGTATTGATAATCTTTTCGGGATAACTGGACTTGTTCCATGTCCAGTTGCAGGGTTTGAATCGATTCATCCTCGTTCATTTGAAGCAGCACTTCTCCAAACGGAGACACCACTAAGCTCTCGCCTGCAAATTGGCCGCCGTGACCAGAACCTACACGGTTGCAGGTAGCGACAAAGACTTGATTTTCGATGGCGCGAGCTTGGCTCAAAATAAAGTGGGTATTTTCGTATGGGTGCATATTGCTATTAGGCATTAGGATCAGATCGGCGCCTTGTTGTGCAAGCGCTCGGCTGCCTTCAGGAAACTCCAAGTCAAAGCAGATTTGTGCGCCGACGTTGGCATTTAGAATGTGTACCAGTGAAGAGCGATTGCCTTGTGTGAATAAGCCAATATCGTCCAGCCAGAGATGCGCTTTGCGATGTAAAACTTGCTGTTTCCCTTGGTGGATCAAAAACGCACTGTTGTAGAAGGCTGTGCCGTCTTGCTCTATTTGACCTATTAGAATGTGGCTTTGTGTGGTAAGTGTTGCTTGGCAAATACGTTCAAAAGCGTCTTGGGATTGGGTAAATTTATCTTCTAGATTGTCTGCTGTAGGGAAACCCGTAACAGCCAATTCAGGGAAGAGGATGATGTTTGAGTGAGTATGGGTTTCGATGATGTGAACGATCTTCTCGGCATTTTTTGTAAAATCGTTGTCATCTATTTCAATCTGAGCAAGTGTTATTTTCATCATTATTTTGCCTAGTTGTTGACGCTTTTTTCTATTCTTGGCGAGTTTCATACAGAAAGAAATGAGGGAGAAGTGCAATGGGGTTGGTATTTGTGTGCAAACACGATAGGTATTTATACCTATTGAACAATGTCAAAAGGTAAGGGACACTGATGTCTGTTTTACTTTTGACCATCTAGATGAACCGACGTCGTTTTCTTCAATTAAGCGCTATTTTTCTGGGGAATGCTGCTTTTTCGCGGCAGGCTTTTGCTCAATCCCTTGTTTTGCGCTATTTGTGCTGGGATGGCTATGATTTACCTGCGTTGCTTAATGAGTTTGAGCATTTGAATAAATGTGATGTGTTGAGTGAGGTTATCAATGACAGTCCAGCGGCTTATGTAAAATTAAGCGGTAAGGGCCATTTAGATTACGACGTGGCCTCTATTGATAGCCCATGGTTAGAACGATTAGACCGTGAAGGATCTCTGGCTACAATTTCAGATTCCTTGAGGCAATCACGTTATGAGCAATACTATCCCCAGTTTCGCGAGCAGTTTTTGCCAAAACAAAATCCGCCCAGGAATTGGTTACCCACTCGTTGGGGCTGGATTGGCCCAACGATTAATACCGCCTATGTTAAAGAGGAAGACTACCAGAGCTATGCGCCCTGTTTTGCCCGAAAAAACCGCGGCAAAATTGGTGTCATGGACTGGGGGGATTGGCCGATTTTACCGATAGCGCTTTATTTAGGCATTGACCCTTACCAACCGCTAGATAAGTATGCGTTAGAGACTTTGCGGCAAGCATTTCGGGCTTTATTCAAGAATCAACCTATTTTTGTGCCTGATATTAGTATCGGTCAAAAAGGCATCGTGGATGGTTCGTTAAAAACGATAATAGGAGCAGGTACCTATCTTACTTCTGCGCTAAGACGGGCGGGTTTTAGTCAAATCAAGACTGTCTTACCCGTGCCCCGCAATGGTTTGAAGCAAGGCATTATTTGGACGGAAGGATCCGCCGCGATGAAAGGGAATCCTAACGAGGCGTTGGCAATGAAATTAGTGGAATACACAACCTCAATTCACGCGTCCTATATTCTGTCCTATTTAGGGGCTACCTGTAATTTAACGCCTAATATTGAAGTAGAAAAAATGTATTCCGCGAAACAAAGGGCCAGCTTGCAAGTTGATGATGTGGCGTATGTGTTGAAAAATAGTCTAGTCAATCGAACCTCTCCAGACATTGGCCAAATGCTACAAATTTGGCAATCGGAATTGTTTAAAGCGTCATGATATATTTTATGGCCTTGTTGCTTTCTCTTACGGCTTTTTTCTCCACTTGTGTCAAAGCAGAAGCGCCTAAAATCGTTGATCCAACCGTTATTTCTATGTCTTCTTGGGAGGTTTATCAAGGTAAGGGAAACCCTTCTATGGATAGCTATGGCCGTCCAACGTCGTTATCTCAGTGGCAGAAAATCACAGACTATAAACCGCCATATTTTCATTTTCCTCTACTGACTCAACGCTGGTTTCGTTCCACTTTCTTGGTCGGATGGCATTATAAAAATGCCCAATTAGCCTTGTCATTAGGTCCTTTGTTTGCCGATGCACAAGTGTATGTGAATGGTGTGAAGCTCACTCAATTAGAGGAAAACCGTGCCGCACGTTTTTATCGACATTCACAAACGCGGATTTATCTTCTGCCACGCCATAAACTGTGGTTTAGTTTTCTCGATTTTCGCAGAGAGAACCAAATTTTGGTGCATCTTATCGGTAACAAAGAGCCACTAACACTTAATCCTAAACAGGTTCAAGTAGGCAATTATGAAACCCTTGCGTTAAAAGCCAAAGACTCGGATACCTTGATCAAAATAGCCCAAGGTAGCATGGTTGCTCTGTTGCTTTCCTTTTGTCTATTCTCGATTTTTATGCGGGCGGTGGGGTTTAAAGAGCGGGATAACTCCCTGTTTGGTGCTTACGTTGTGTGTGTTGCTGGTGGGATTTTAAGTGACTCTTTGTTGCTGCCAGACACACTGGGTTATGGTTCGGCTCATTCGCCGTTTCCTGCTCTATTTTCGACTTTTGCCGTTTTTGTTTTGGTCGTTCTCTTATCCCCAAGGCAGCGAGTAGCGCGTTTAACCGGCTTGCTGTTTTTGATCAATCTATTTGTATTATTGTGCCTATTTTTAGAACCCTACAATGGGACTTTCTATCAAGGATTACTGGTGTGTAACCAGATATTAAGTGCGGCCATTTTGCTTCATGCACTATTTAGACACGCTTTTCTCAAGCGAACAGAAAGTAAATCCCCGTTTTCTGGCCGTCTTTTGTTGATATTGACGTCTTTAGGGTGGCTAGCCCAGTTCTTCTGGGCCTTTAACTACAGTCCAGCTCAGCCTTTGAATATCACATTATTTATTGCTGCTATTATATTATTACTTAATGTAGCGCAGCGCTTTAGAGCGATGGCGAGTTCCTTATTAACCTTATCTAACCGTTTGGTGTCGATCCGTGAGATTGAGCGCGAAAGGCTAACACGGGACATTCATGATGGGGTTGGCCAAGGGCTGTCTACACTTAAGCTGTTAATCAACCTCAATGCGTCTAAGTTGGAGTCCAATTTGGGGGAGATGCTTAAGTCTGAAGTCGCCAATACCTCGAATACATTGAAATCCGTCATTCGTAATCTAAAACCTATAGAGGTTATGTCAGGCTCACCGACACAAGCCATTATCAGTTTGGCACAGCATAACTGCAGTTTGGCAGGCATAACTCTCAAAATATTTTCGAAAGATGAAGTTACTTTGAGTCAAGAGGGCGCTTATCAGGTGTATCGTATTGGACAAGAAGCCTTGAATAATGCGATTAAACACAGTAGTGCACAAGAAATTACCTTATCGTTTCGCGTAACAGGCAATATCTATCGAGTGCAGATAACGGATGATGGTAAAGGTATGGAAGAGGAGACAGCGGAAGACAGTTATGGTATGAACTCGATGAACGAGCGAAGTATGATTCTTGGGGCAAGTTTAAGTGTTGACAGCCAAGGTTCCAATGGAACCACTATATTGTTAGAGGTGCCAATTCATGATTAATGCGGTTGTGGTGGATGATCATGTGATGTTTCAGCAGGGCGTTAAAGCCTTGTTGGAAGAGTCTCAGCAAATTAGTGTGGTCGATACGGCTACCAATGTCATTGATGCTGAGCGAATCATCATGGGGAAAAAACCTGATGTTTGTGTGTTGGATATTTCCTTAACACAGGGGAATGGTTTGGAGCTTGCCGAGCGCCTACGTTCTCGTGGTTATCAAGGTGCCATCGTTATGCTAACCATGCATACTGAGCTGAGTATTTTTAAGCGCGCCTCGTCTATCGCTAAGATTGACGGTTATGTGCTTAAGCTGGATGCCTCTGAAGATCTGGTAAAGGCCATCATGGGGGCTATGAGTGGAAAGCGTTTTGTCAGCCCCGCGATTGCTCAAGAAATGGCCTGGCAGGATGGTCAAAATAATCTAGATGAAAGCCCGCTTAGCACGCGTGAAATCGAAGTGCTTACCTTGGTCGCCGAAGGACACGGCAGTGAAGCCATCGCTTCACGATTAAAACTAAGTAAGCGTACGGTGGATAATCATAGGGCGAATATTCGTAAAAAACTGGGTTTAACCAACTCAGCGGAGTTAACACGTTATGCCATTGAGCAGGGGTTACTGCTTAACCTAAATGTCCGCTAAGCTAAAGATATGCATATAGTGATGCTGTCTAGGTTTGGTGGTAGTGTTCTTGCTACCTTACAAGAAGGAAACATTCGATGATATCTTTTGGTTTTTTACTGACTTCGCTAGTTGTCGTGTTGATCCCTGGGACAGGTGTTTTATACACTGTTGCTACCGGTCTATTTTCTGGGAAGCGTGCGAGCTTCTTTGCGGCATTTGGCTGTACTTTAGGCATTATTCCGGCTTTGTTAGCGAGTAGTTTCGGACTTGCGGCTCTTTTTCACACGAGTGTCGTTGCTTTTCAAGTTGTTAAGTATGCTGGGGCAGCCTATCTACTTTATTTAGCATGGCAAATGTGGCGTTCTTCTTCTCCTTTAAGCCTCTCTAAGCAACAGTCAAACAAACAGTATTCGAGCCTTGTCATCAAAGGTTTCCTGTTAAATATCTTAAACCCTAAACTGTCCATTTTCTTTTTAGCTTTTCTTCCGCAGTTTATTCCTAGTAGTGTAGAAAACCCTTTGAACAGTATGCTTTTACTTGGGGCTGTGTTTATGCTCATGACCTTTGTTGTGTTTGTTATATATGGCTTTTTATCCGGTTTGTTTAGTGCCTATATCATAAAATCTGAGAAGGCCAGTATTATGATTCAACGCATTTTTGCCACAAGCTTTGCGGCACTTGCCCTCAAGCTAGTATTTAGCGAGCGAACATAATAAGCATTCTGTTAGAAGAGATAGCTTGGTCTTAGTGGCTGGGCACGACGAGTAGAAAACCCTGTCGGTTGGTATGTTGGCTATGTTGAGAGCCGTTCTGGTGTTTGGTTTTTCGCTACCAATTTAGCGGTTAAGGATGCAAAACATTTAAGCCTAAGAAAAGCCATGACCGTTCGTGCTTTAAGGCATGTCGGGGTTATTTAACGTTATTCTTGCCGATGGGGGGAGAAAAGACCTTTGCTTGGCGTTGCTCGTGACATCGTGCAAAGGTCTCAAAATAACCTTGCTTTATTTCGTTCTCGTGGTGGGTCGTCTCGATATCACGAGAACCTTCAATCTCGTCATAAGTCGCCACTATGTAGCCAAGGTAAATGGCTACATAGTTTCTTACCTTTCCTAATATCGGCGGATAGGGCAAACTTAAGCCGATCTTGTTTAGTCTCCTGCGCGAATTTTTGATCTACAGCGGTTCATTTTAGCAGTCGTGTCTAACGTCACCTTTGGTATATTGAACGCATAGAACATGGTTATTATGTCCAAGTGGTTGTGGATGCCGTACGAGATACTCTTCATAAAATAACGGAATAAGAGGTTTGGCTGAATGAGGTTAAAGAATTGATGGAGTCGGTTTTAGAAGAAGCGATAGCACTGCGTCAGTCTGGTCAATATGACGACTCCAGAAGGCGGCTTAATACCTTGTTATACGATGAAGATTGGAAGGCAAAGGCGCATCTACAGATTGCTTGGTCTTATGACAATGAAGGTAGGGAGCATGAGGCCATTGTCCACTATGAATCGGCATTGTCTGGCTTGCTCTCAAAGCAAGAGCGTTTCGATGCACTGTTTGGGTTAGCGAGTACTCTTAGAGGTATTGGCTCTTATAAGGAGGCTCTTCACTACTTTGAGTTAACGCTTGCTGAGTATCCCAATGAGGTTGAAGTCAAACCTTTTTATGCTATGTGTTTGTATAACCTAGGTCGTCATAAAGAAGCCACTGCATTATTGCTTGAGTTGTTGATATCGACGACGAATCATGAGTCAATCAAAACCTATCAACAAGCCATAATGTTGTATGCAAAGGATTTAGATAAGGTGTGGTAAGGCGAATTAATGGCTCAATTATGATACTTTCTTTTCTCCCAACGTTGGTATTTTATCTCTAACTGAAAACGCCTCAGTCCTAGGAGTAAAGAGCGTATGTATATTCCGAAAAATATGGAAATGGTTGACGAAAAATCGATTTTTGATTTTATCAGTGAGTTTGGTTTTGCTTTGCTTGTTTCTCCCACATTAGATGCCACTCATCTTCCTCTTATTTATAAAGCCTCTCAACATTCAAAGGGATGTCTATATGGTCATTTTGCAAAAGCGAATGCTCAATGGGAAGCATTAGAGCAGCAGCGTGTTTTAGCTGTTTTCAGTGGCCCACACTCGTATATTTCGCCCACGTGGTATGCGACTCAGCCTGCGGTTCCCACATGGAATTATGCATCAGTTCACTGCTATGGAAGCGTGGAACTATTAAGTGATCGTGATACTGGCATATTCATGGATGAACTAATCTCTAAATATGAGCCAGAACTTCATAATAACAATGAACTCATGCCATTGGCGTTTAAGCAAACGTTATCTCAAGCGATTGTTGGTTTTAGGATCGTTATTGATGATATTCAAGCGAAGGACAAATTAGGTCAACACCGAAAACAGGATGATCAAATTGGTGTCTATCGTGCCCTTAGTGAAAGTACGCATGGTGATTCTCTTGCGTTAGCAAGCTATATGAATAAAAGACACTTAGGGACAGGGGAATAAAAGTATCTTGATCGCTATCCAAACCGCTAGACAAGTCATGAAGGTCTCATTGATCAACATTGAGTCGACATCACGACGTGTACTGGAGAACTTATTCCATTACTATGTGTATGATATGTCTGAATTCATGGGATGGGCGCCAAATGATCAGGGGCAGTTTTCATTCCGGTTGTCTCAGTTTGATGTTTACTGGCAAAGAGAAGATCATTTTCCATATTTTATCTATGTAGAGGGGGAATTAGCGGGTTTTGCTCTGGTACGCAAATATCCTGCTAATAGGTCTGTCTACGATATTGAGCAGTTCTTTGTGTTACGCAAATTTACAGGGCAGGGCGTTGGTAAGCAAGTTCTTGAACTGATTCTCAAATCCTATCCAGGGAAGTGGCAAATCCGTGTTTTAAAAGAAAATACTGGCGCGCTTCATTTTTGGAAGTCTGCGGTGTCTCGTATTGTGGGCAGTGACTATCGCCTCTGCGAAGATATCGATGTGGATTTGACGATGCATTTTATTCGCTTTCAAGTGTAAGTTCTATCTCAAAGCACCTCGTCATACGACGATAAACAGATCCATTCACTTTATTACCTAAGGCGATCCATCGATATTATGGCGAGAAAAATATTAAGTTTGAAAGGCAAAAGACAGGCAGACGCAGGTCCGATTGACGATGTGGTCGAGGATCAATTTCCTAATGACCCAGAGAAGCGTTTTTTCAATGGTGTTGTTGTTCATCCTTCTCCTTGTCTTCATTTAGCGTCTGGTTCTAAGCAGCGCACTGTGCGAGCGATGGATTTGATTACGCCAATTGGTATGGGGCAGCGCGGGTTGATTGTCGCGCCGCCGGGATCCGGCAAAACGACGATGTTAAAACACATCTGTCAGGCGGTGGCAGCAGCTTACCCTGAGATCAAGCTGTATGCCTTGCTGATTGATGAGCGTCCTGAAGAAGTAACGGATTTTAAACGCAGTGTGTCGGCAGAAGTGCATGCGTCGTCTTCGGACGAAAACTACACCCAGCATGTTCGAGTGGCGGATAAGCTGCTTGAAACGGCTCGCAAGCAAGCTGGTGAAGGCAAGGATGTGATGATAGTTATCGACTCGCTGACAAGGCTCTCTCGCATACACAACGCAGAGCAGCGAGGTAATGGCCGAACCATGTCGGGCGGGCTAGATAGTCGAGCGTTGGAAATACCGCGTAAACTGTTTGGCGCGGCAAGAAAGATTGAAAATGGTGGGTCGTTGACCATTTTAGCTACCGTGCTGGTGGAAACGGGAAGTCGCATGGATCAGGTGATTTTCGAAGAGTTTAAAGGTACGGGGAATATGGAGATCGTATTATCCCGTGAAGTGGCGAATCAACGGATTTTTCCTGCAATCGATATTGCTAAAAGTAGTACCCGTCGTGAAGAGCTGTTGATTGATGCTAAAGATATTGAAAAGGTGCGAACCTTGCGACGTGCACTGACTCATCTTACGCCATTAGAAGGCGCTCAGAAGTTAGTGGCCTTATTGGAAAAGTACCCAACTAACGCCGAACTCTTGGATGCATTCTGACTTCCATGAATCCTAGCGGTGTTATCATTTCTAGATTACTAGCCTCATCCTGAGTAATGCTATTAAGAGCTAGGGCTATTGCTGATTAGGGAAACCTTTTTATCTATATCCTTAGTTTCTTGTTTTGAATACTTGGTTTGAGCTAGCCCCTCAATTTCTTGCTTTGATGCCGCTTTTTTAGCCGGTTTTGTGTTGCCAACAAACTTACCGCCAGCTTCGATGCTTAAGTTGTCACTGTAAATGGTGCCCACGACATCACCACTGCTTAAAATTTCTACGTAATTCGCGTAGCAGGTGCCTTCAAAATGACCATTGATAATCAGTCGTTCTGTGGTGATTTCTCCTGATACCTTGCCAGATGCACTGATTTTAATTTGATTAATGACCTCTATTTGGCCTTCAACATGCCCATCAATCTGTAGTCGGTTGGCTACTTGAATGTTGCCGTTGATTGTGCAACCTTCTGCGATGAGAGTTGTAGCTGCTGACTGACTCTTAACTCTATTTTGCCCACCAAAGATTCCCATCCCACACCTCTTGTACTGTTAAAAATGCTATCAAAATTATCGACGTTCCAAGCCAAAAATGGTTTGGGATTTAATGATCGTCCGACAAATCGTATTTCATAATGAAGGTGTGGCCCAGAAGAAAGGCCACTGCTTCCTGAATAACCAATTAAATCGCCTTTGCTCACGAAATCCCCTCTTTTCACCGCGAATTTACTTAAGTGAGAATAAGAGCTTGAAAAACCGTAAGAGTGCTGCAAACGAAGAAAATTACCAGACCCTTTATTTCCTGGTCGTATTACTTCGACGGTTCCATCCGCAGGGGCATAAATCGGCGTGCCTGTATTCACAGCAAAATCTTGTCCACGATGAAAGGTTATTTTCCCTGTGATCGGATGGACGCGTTTTCCGTAGCCTGAAGAAATTCTAGCATTTTTTACGGGAGGCCCGCTGGGTATTTGCGTCAGCATCGCCACTCGTATTGATGAGGTGATGGCAGCGGTATCCAAACGAGATTCTAGTCCAGCTTTGCTGTCACTATCCATGCCCAGCGTTTTTTCTAGATCATCTAACCGGTCTGTAACCAACTGCATTTTTTCTTCTCGTTCCGATAATTCCTGTTCTAAGTTTGTTTTTAATGTTGTTAGCGAGGTGACTTCTTTATTGAGATAGGAGGACTTATCCTCTAATTCGCGCAGCTTAAGTTTAGAAAATTCAGCATCGTTAATTAAATAGTAGATGACGCCAGCCGTGAAGAGAATGCCAATAAAAATCAAGTAGCTCATGAGCTTGAAGGTGTGACGGCTTCTTTTCCCGAAGCTGAAATGCTTGGTTCCATGAATTGAAGAAATGGATATCGTAATATTGTCTTTCATCGTCTTATTTATTGGCCAACATCAAAATATAGTATTGTGAGAGATAACATAATAACTGCCTTTGTTCGGCTTTCTAAGCGAAAATTTCAATAATATCGGTTAGGCCAGACACTTAGAGTAAGCGCGGTAAATTAATGTCTGTCAGGTTATAGAAAAGAAGTGCTTATAACTGATGTTATTGGATCACTCTGCCAGCTTCGCCCAAGAGCATGACTTTTAGTCCATCACTTGAATAGTCGTTAACAGACTCAGGCATAAATACATTGCCTTGAAAGCGGATCAGGTCATGGAGGCTGAGGATCGAGTATTGCCTAATGCTTAGGATTCGAGTAAAAAGAGTCATACTGTGATAAAAAATAAACGTAAACCCCACCTAAATGTTGGGAATCTCCCTTAGCAAGGGAGAAAAAGCACTGCGATATTAACAGGGACGTCGCCAATTCTGAAAAAGCGAATCCCCTATAGATAACGCGGCCGTTCAACAGACGGTTATAGCCATGGCTTCGCCACTGTATAATCGCTTAGTAGTTAGGGCTCTATACATTACCTTAGGCATCTATGAAATTCTTATTTTCTCAAATTTTAGAATTACCCTTTATGCTAAATATCTCAAATGGGAGGTACTTAGTTCGATTTGAAGGTGATGAATACCATCTTGAGCTAAACAACGATTTGTATGCAGTTGTAACTGAGGGGGCAACGACACCTTCTGTAATGCTTTTAGCCTCACGAGAGGAAGCATTTAAGTTTTCTAAGGGGCAAACTGATACATCTGTTATAAAGCTACGGTCAGTTTTAACACTAAATCTTGTTGATTTCCCAAAAGATAGAAGTGACCTCAATAGCACTGAATTTTGTGGCAAAATACAATCCGAACTTTCAAGGCAAGGTGATACTGAGAAAGAGAATATTGAACAAGTAGCAAACGATCTACTAAGGCTAATTTCTTCAAATGAAAAATCTCAATTGGATGCTGAAATCCTGAAAATATATGCAAGAGCCAGATTCAACAAAGAATTTGGTTATGATTTCATAAGATTATGTAATCACTTTATCAAACATTATTGTGTTGCATTTGAAGACAGGTTTGCACAGGAAATATCCTTACATGATGTATGTGAAACAACATGCGGTGGCGTTCTGCAAATCACATATGTCGAGGGTAATCTATTAGAAAACTCAACATTAGTTGGTAAAATACCACCTATTTTTAAAAGAAGTTGGTTTACCCATGACAGTGAAAAAATTGAACGATTCAAAAGTAAGCTGTCCTCTTCCGTAGGTGTTGATGAAATAAAAATGCTCACAGTAAGAGCATGGAATATGTTTGAGAGAGGCGCATACAGATCTGCCATCATCGAGTCATCTTCTGCGCTAGAAGCCGAAATATCGATCCAAATAAAAAATGGTGGTGTTGAATCTGGAAAAACCTCAGAGGAAATGCAGCAGTTATTGTTCGATAATCAGCGTTTTGAACAAAGATGCAAAAAGTTAATGAAAGAATATTGTGGTTTCACAGTACCAGAGTTAGATAATGCTCTATGGTCTTCAGTAAAAGCACATAGAGATAACTTACGGCACAAAATTGCTCATTCTGCTTCTGAGTCATCAGCAGAAATGGCCGAAACAGCAATTAACGACTTCTCTGGGTTAATAGAGAAAATCCGTAAGCAAGCCCTAACAAGTCATTCTAGCGGTCGCCTACGGCGCAGCTGAATGAGGCGGTTAGGGGCCTCAGCTCCAAATCGAAGTAGTATCAACTAAAGAGGAAGTGATGATGGAACGTTATAAAAACTTGGGTGGTAACTCGAATGTCTTTGCATACGAAATTGGAGCAGGCGAAATCACCGTTCAGTTCGGCGATGGTTCAGTCTATCTATACACGAATCAAAGTGCCGGTGCCGCCAGCATCAACGAAATGCATAGGCTAGCAAGAGCCGGGCAAGGCTTAAATAGCTATATCGGTAGAGTAGTCAAAAAGGGATATACCAGAAAAATCCGGTAAGTAGCCCTTAACAATCGCAGGCACGGCGACGGCTTTTCCGTTGCGGCTGCGCCTTCACTACAAAGCCGCGCGTGCTGCGGGCGTTAAGTACTTTTATGGAAAGTCAATTTTTATCGTATCGGCAAATTTCAGTTGAGGCACTTCCTCATCTAATCGGGATTATGAACAATTCTGAACATATGAAGTATAGCGTGAACCTTGATTCATATGATAAGTGCGCTTTATATATAAAGAGATTTGCAGAGCAATGGAAAACGTTAGGTTATAGTTGTTGGACGATTACTGAAAAGAAAACTGGCCAGGTAATTGGGTGGGGCGGTATTGTCATCGATGAAGATGACCCACATTGGGGCCCTGAGCTGATTTACTATATCGCCCCAGAGAAAAGTGGATTAGGTTATGCCAGTGAGTTAGCGAATTTTGCTACAAGCTATGCTTCGAATGTAATTGGGCTCAGCAAAATCGTTGCTTTTGCACACCCTGAAAACGTAGCATCAAACAAAATTTTAGAACGAGTTGGTTTCAAGTTAGTTCGATATCTTGATGATATGTCTAGGAACTTCTACGAGTTCAATGCTGGTACTTAACAAACCGTTGCACGGGGCTCGTAGGCGAGCCCGTGAGCAGGAACGTTAGAGCTCAACGAGGAGAGTATGGAAGAACTTCTAAATAATGGATGGGTTGTAGGCATCGGAGGTGGTGTTTTAAGTGGCCTCATTGTGGCGTGGCTCACTAGGACACTTTTTTCCAAAAAGGATCTTCGAGAACTGGCAATAAACATCTCCTCTGCAAACAGAGAAATTCTGTACGCCATTCGCCCTGAAATCTCGGAAAGCAGCCTACCAACGGTTGAAGTAATAGAAGCATTAAAAAACGCTACTGCTCGGAAGTACAAAATTGAACCTCATCGATTACACGGCATCACGGAAATAGTTGAAGAGCTTATTAAGGAAATAATGGATTCAAGCTTTATTTCATCTTCAGCCAAAAAGGAATACTGTGAATCTCTTAAGACTCTAATACCAGAAAAAACCACAGAGATGGAAAATCTCTCAGAGGATCGCGAAGTCTTTGTTACCCGCGTCGAGTACAAAGAGAAGATGACTTCTTTGCTTTCCCTTACGTTAGGGACTATTGCAGCCTTGGCTACGATGCTCACCTTCATTCGCAGTAGTTTTGAGTCATCTAGTATATTCGGAAAGGTAACCGAATCTATTTTTCCAATGATTCTTATAATGACTTCTGTGATGTTGGTTATGACTGCAATGCAGGTAGCTTTAAAGCTTAGGCATAAACGAATTAGAGCCGAAAATGGGATTCCAGATGAAGAAAGCTCTAACAAACGCGTCAATTAGGACGCTCGCAAGCTCGCGCCTATTACGCGGGCGTTAGGTGCCTAGGTTCCCCTGCAATGTCGAGAGAAAAGGATAATTTGATGACCAGAGAACAAGAATTGTTTGTCCAGCGCTTTTTGAGCGAGCTTGAGGAGGATAATGTAGCAATATTCGCAGGAGCCGGATTGTCATCCTCGGCCGGTTACGTGAATTGGAAAGAACTATTACGCCCTCTTGCAGATGAATTGAATTTAGACATTGATGAAGAGCAAGATTTGGTTGGTGTTGCTCAATTCTATTTGAATGAAAATGGGCGAAATAGAATCAGTCAGCAGTTAATGGATGAAATTGCAACTGCAAAGCAACCTACCGAAAATCATGAAATACTATCGCGATTACCAATAAAAACATATTGGACAACTAACTACGACAAACTGATTGAAAAGGCATTAGAAAATGCCGGGAAGATTGTGGACATAAAATATACAAACAATCATTTGGCAACCACAAAAAGAAAAAGAGACTCTATTGTATATAAAATGCATGGTGACATAGATCATCCTGATACTGCAGTTTTAACAAAGGATGACTATGAAAAATACCCTTTGCGGATGAAGCCTTACATAACGGCTTTATCAGGTGATTTGGTTTCTAAAACATTCCTTTTTATTGGTTTTAGCTTCACCGACCCCAACCTAGATTACATAATGAGTCGAGTAAAAGCATACTTTGAAGAACATCAAAGACAGCACTACTGCATTTTTAAACAATGTAATGAAAGCGACTTTGAAAATGCTCAACTCTATGAGAATGCCAAAATCAAGCAAGCGCTTCTAATAAAAGATCTTTCCAGATTCCAAATAAAAACAATACTTGTTGAAAAATATTCAGAAATTACTGAGATGCTAAGAAGGGTAGAGCGAGCTTACAGACGTAGGACCATTTTTTTATCTGGTAGCGCGCATGATTTCTCTCCATTTAATCAAAAGGATGTCGAATCTTTTCTTTGTCGTTTGGGTAAGGTCCTAATCGAGCGAAACTGTAGAATATCTTCGGGGATTGGTTTAGGTATTGGTAACGCTTTTATAACTGGTGCGATTCAAAGTGTTTATGAGCATCATAACGGATACGTTAATGAATATTTAACAATGAGGCCATTCCCACAATATATTGAAGATAGACAGCTGAGAAGTGACACTTGGAAGAAGTATCGATATGAAGTTATTGGTTCTGCGGGTATAGCTATATTTTTTATGGGAAATAAGATTGAAGATTCCAATGTTGTCATGGCCGATGGTGTTAGGAAAGAATTTGAGATAGCCCGTGAACTAGGATTAGCATTGATTCCAGTAGGTTGTAGTGGGTATATGGCTAAAGAGCTCTGGAGTGAGGTAATGGAAAACGTATCGCAATATTATGACGAATCTAATACCGACTTGATAAAAGCAATTAGTGAATTAGGCGTTGACGTTGACGTTGAGAAGCCTGAGCAATTAATTTCAAAAATAGTTAATGTAATTGATTTAATGTCAAAGGAGTAAGAAGATGGCTAGGAAAGTATTTTATAGTTTTCACTATGTTCCAGATGTAACGAGAGTTTCTCAAGTAAGGAATATTGGTGCTTTGGAGTCGAATAAACCTGCTTCAGATAATGATTGGGAAACCGTAAAAAGTGGAAAAGACACGGCAATTAAAAAATGGATTGCTGATCAAATGAAGGGACGTACTTGCACTGTTGTATTAGTTGGCGAAGATACAGCAAATAGGAAGTGGATCAATCATGAAATCGTCGATTCATGGAACAAAGGGATGGGTGTTGTTGGCATTTACATTCATGGGTTGAAAAACATGAGTGGTAATATAGCAAACAAAGGGAAAAATCCTTTCGATTATATTAACTACGGTGATTCTGGCAAAAAGCTATCTAGTATAGTGAAATGTTACAATCCTCAAGGCACAAATAGTAAGGGTAGGTATGCGTGGATTGCAGAGCATCTTGAAAATGCAGTTGAAGAAGCAATTCAAATCCGAAAGAAAAATTAAACGCACCTAACAAGTCAAGCCAAGGGACGCAGACAAGCTGCGCCCCTGCTTGAAGCGTTATGTTTCTTGATAGCACCGTTAACTTGGTGCTATTGATGGCACCAAATCGTTGGCTAGGTGATTACTATGCAAGTGAAATTTTCCGAGGATGTCATTCCTCTCTCAGACCTGAAGATTAATCCCGGAAAGGTGGTTGGTCGAGCTCAGGATATGCATAGCCCAATCCTGCCTACCAGTCGTGGTCGCGGTGTAGCTGTTGTTCTGGGGCTTGAGAATTATGAGAGAACCGCAGAGGAATTGCGGTTTGTAAAGGCGGTGACACAGGGACTTATGGATGTTCGCGAGGGCAATACGGTATCGCTGGAGGACGCCAAGAAAACGTTGGGCATTAAGTAAATGGAATTACGCATCGCACAGTCCGCTCTTGAGGACTTACAGGCAATTCAGGAGTATTACAGAGAGCAGGATGTGCCACATATCGGTGATGATTTCGTGGCTGCTATCTTGGAGCGTTGTGGAATGCTTCAAATCCACCCTGATGCTGGTCGAGTTGTTCCGGAGTTCAACCTAGATCATATTCGCAAATTGGTTCACGCGCCATTTTGGGGTGTCTACCTCAGGCAGACTAAAGAGCTTGTGCTCATACGAGTCTGGCGGAGTGAGAGACAGCTCGAATTGCCAGAAAACGAAACATAACTAGGCCATGCACCGGATGCCAAAACCTCCGCTTCGCTGCGGCTTTGTCATTGGTGATGGCGGGCGTTGAACGAAACAAGAAGTCTGTAAAAGTGGAGATGGACACTGCGCCAATGGGGTGTCGATGCCCAGCGTGTGGTGAACCTAATGTGGTTTATCTTGAGGAGATAAAATATTACCCTCAGTTGGGCTTGAATAGTAATTAACAGACTCAGGCATAAATACATTGCCTTGAAAGCGGATCAAGTCATGGAGCCTGAGGATCGAGTATTGCCTAATGCTTAGGATTCGAGTAAAAAGAGTCATACTGTGATAAAAAATAAACGTAAACCCCGCCTAAATTTTGGGAATATCCCTTAGTAAGGGAGAAAAAGCACTGCGATATTAACAGGGACGTCGCCAATTCTGAAAAAGCAAATCCCCTATAGATAACGCGGCCGTTCAACAGACGGTTATAGCCATGGCTTCGCCACTGTATAACCGCTTAGTAGTTATGCAAAATGAGATAGCTATGCGTCAAGCAGTGATAGATGAAGTGAAGTTGCTTTCGTTAGCGTCGGAGCAGTTGGCGTACGAGAAAGCGGTACCTCACGCAAATGTAGTTGCAGAGCTATTTTGCGGGTTTTGCGATGATCTGTTTCACCCAAAAAGTTCAGAGTGGGTATCCCAGTTTACAGAGGACGAGCTAAAAGGCTTGGCGCATTTGTACGGAGTCCTGTTAGAAGCAAATAAGTCTAGTGCTGTCTGTGTGAACGATCTATTGAGGGATGAAAAATGGCGGAGAGTAATTGCGGTGGCGAAGGATCTACATGCTAGGCTTGAATCACATGCATAACCAAGCCATTAAGTTCGCTCCCTTCGGTCGTCCGACGCTCGCGAGCTCGCGCGGCTTATGGCAGCGTTAGAAATGCCAACATCACGTTAAACGCAGAAAAATCATTATGCTGAGGCTTTACGCAATCAAGTCATTACAATAGATTAGGAAGATGAAGTTACACGAATACGTTTTTTTAAAAAAAGTTAACGCATTAAGATTTTGGTTAGGTTGATAACAGTCAGTTAGAAAGGATAATGTCTGGCTCTTTCATCCGTTAACGTTGCCTGCTATGCGCCTTGATAAATTTGTTTGTAAAAGTACCGAGCTAACCCGACAGGAAGCGATTCAATGTATTCACTCTGGTGAGTTGAGTGTTAACGGCGAAGTCACGATGAATGAAGCGGTTCAGGTCCATGAAAACAATACCGTACTGTTGCATGGCGCTAGGCTGAAAGCACGGGACTTTCGTTATATCTTGATGCATAAACCAGCGGGTACGGTGTGTTCCAATATCGATGAAGTTTACCCGTCTCTGTTCAATTATTTAGAGGTTGATAAGGTCTCAGAACTTCATATAGCAGGGCGCTTGGATGCGGATACGACGGGCCTGGTTCTGATCACGGATGATGGGCGTTGGTCTTTTCATATTACTCTACCGAGCAATGATTGCCGCAAAGTCTATCGAGTTCAATTGTCCCAAGCCATTCCTGCAGAACGGAGTAGCGACCTTGTCACTCAGTTTAAACAAGGCTTACAACTGCAAGGTGAGCTGGGGTTAACTCGTCCTTCCAAATTAGACATTATTACTCCAAAAGAAGTACTGTTAACCATCACCGAAGGCAAGTTTCATCAGGTAAAACGTATGTTCGCTGCCGTAGGGAATCGTGTGGTTGGCTTGCATCGTGAACAAATCGGCGAAGTTTGCCTTGACCTAGATGTTGGGCAATGGCGTTATTTATCTAAGAATGAAGTAGAGTCTTTCAACAATAATTAGAATTCATGGAGGTTAGCTTATGACTACAAAGCGCATATTATTTACTGGTGGATCGGGAAAAGCAGGAAAGCATGTTATTCCTTACCTTCTTGAGCAAGGCTATAGGGTATTGAATGTTGATTTAGTCCCTTTGGATCACCCTGGAGTGGATAATTTGATTGCCGATATTACGGACTCAGGACAAATGTTCAATGCTTTAAGCGCTTATGCGGGATTTGATGAGCTGGAACCCGGTCTCGGTGTGCCAAAATTTGATGCCGTCGTGCATTTTGCTGCTGTCCCGCGCATTTTAATTCACCCTGATAACGAAACTTTTCGAGTCAATACCATGGGGACTTATAACGTCATCGAAGCCGCCGTGAAGCTGGGTATTAAAAAAGTGGTGATTGCTTCATCAGAGACAACCTATGGTCTCTGCTTTTCGGATGGTCAAACCGACCCACATTCTTTGCCGTTAGAGGAGGATTATGATGTTGATCCTATGGACAGTTACGGGTTGTCTAAGGTAGTGAATGAGAAAACGGCTCGTAGCTTCCAGCGCCGTTCAGGTTTTGATATTTACGCGCTGCGCATTGGTAATGTGATTGAGCCCCATGAATACGCGGAACTGTTTCCGCATTATTTTAAACACCCTGAAGTGCGCCGCCGAAATGCGTTTTGTTATATAGATGCTCGCGACCTCGGGCAAATTGTGGATTTGTGTTTGCAAAAAGACGGCTTAGGTTTTCAGGTGTTTAATGCGGGTAATGATCATAATGGGGCGATTATCCCAACAAAAGAATTAGCCGAACGCTTTTTTCCTGGCGTGCCATTCACTCGAGAAATGGGAGAGCATGAAGCCTTGTTTTCGAATCGTAAAATTCGCGATGTGCTGGGGTTTAAAGAACAGCATAATTGGCGTCAGTACGTGAGTGCTTCTGACGAGTAATATGTAAAGGTGTAAAACCCTGATTTTTTGGGTTCTACACCTTTAATAACCATCAAGCTTTAAGACAAAACCGCATTGGAGATATCGTCCAGTAGAGAGGCGCCTTTAGGTTCCCAGCCTAATGCCTTTTTACTTTCTTCGCCGGATGCATTCAGTGATAGCTCTGCAAAATGCGCGAAATGCCCAAAGTAGTCTTGGGCTTGCTCTTTGGCTATGGCGCGAGTGGGAATATTAAGTCGATCACCAATGGTTTGCATAATCGTTTTAAATGGGATGTTCTCCTCGCCAACCGCTAGGTATTTATGGCCACTCTCTCCTTTTTCTAACACGAGACGATATAAATCAGCGGCATCTGATAGGTGAACAGCGGCCCATTGGTTATTGGTATTTTCAATATAGGCGGAGACTTGCTTACTTTGCGCAATCTCAAGCATTGGACTAATTAAGCCAAATTTATGAGTATTATGAACTTGTGGTAGGCCAACAACCATGCAATTTGTCCCCTTTTCATAACAGGCTAAAGCGGCTTCGTCTGACGCGGCGCGGGGGATCTGCTCGGAATTAAGTTCCCGCATAGTCCAAGCACCTGATGTCACTATGAGCGGGCGCGATGTATGATTAAGCGCTTTTCCCATGGTTTGGATAAGGTGTCGATCGTCTTCGCAGTTTTGTTTGAAGGTAGTGAAGTCATGATTGAAGGCGGTATGGATCACTGCATCGGCCTCTTTTATACCAGCCAAAATCGAATCGACATCTTGTAATGACCCTATGTGTGCGGTTGCGCCAAGATTTTCTAAAATAGCAGCACTGGTTTCATTACGTGCTAGTCCCACAATATCGTAATTATTTTCTAGGAGATTTTTTACGATAGCTTGCCCAAGAAAGCCTGTCGCGCCAGTAATAAAGATACGTTTCATGTTCTGCCTCTACTGTGTGGTGGTGAATAAAGTCATTGTATGAGGCACAGAGCTTTATTAAAGTAGTGTTCTTATCATGGTATAGTCACTAATAGGATAATAATGGAATATACACCAGAGCAGCACCTTGCCGTATTTTTAAAGAAAAAACGCCAAAGCATTGAGCCGATGTCGTTGGGCTACGATACTGCGCGGCGGCGTACACCAGGATTACGACGTGAAGAAGTTGCTCAGCGTGCTCATATTAGTGTGACTTGGTATACATGGCTAGAGCAAGGTCGCGGTGGTGCTCCGTCAGAAGAAGTGCTATCTCGTATTGCAAAAGCGTTATTGCTGACCGATGCAGAAAAAGAATATCTGTATCTCACGACGTTAGGGCACTTACCTAAGACTGAGTATCAATTATCTGAGGCGATTACGCCGCAATTACAATCCATTCTTGATGCTTTAAGCCCTAACCCAGCGATTATTCGTAACTTATCGTGGGATGTGCTTGCTTGGAACGACGCTGCTACAGCGGTGTTAACGGATTACCCATTATTGGCCCCAGAAGACCGAAATATTATGCGATTGTTCTTTTTAAAAAATGAAGTGAAAGCACACAGTCGTGATTGGGTTGATACCGCTAATTTAATTGTCAGTGCTTTTCGTACCGATATCGCTCGATTAGGAGAAACGGAGCATACGGAGCATACGGAGCAATTGTTGGTTGAATTGTTGGAACGCAGTGACGTGTTTAAAACACTTTGGACATCACAGCAAATTAGTCATTTCAATGAAGGCGTGAAGTGCCTAAATAAACCAGAAGTAGGGGAAATTTCCCTTGGGTATTCCTCCTTTAACATTTCCAGTAGGCCAGAGTTAAGTTTGATCGTTTATACGCCTCAATCTGAAGCCAGCTTGGCTAAGGTAAAACAGCTTATCGACGATTGTAAAAAATAAGGCTAGCGAGAGACTAGCCTATGACGGTACTTCACCTTTAAACATTAGAAGCATCGGTTTTGTTGATGATTAGAGTTAGGCAAAGCGCTTTTCTAAATAGCGAATAATCTCAGAGGATTCGTACATCCATTCTACCGTTCCCTCTTTTTCTATGCGTAAACACGGTACTTTTACTTGGCCACCCCCTTCAAGTAATTCTTGACGGTGCTTTGATCCTTCTGGGGCATTGCGTTTTTCAATAGGGAGATTCAACTTATATATCGCTCTGCGCGTTTTGGTGCAAAATGGGCAGGCTGCGAACTGATAGAGCGCGAAATGTTTCAGCTCATTGTTCACTTCTTGTTGCTGTTCAGGGGCGCGTTTTTTCTTTGCGCCGCGGGTAACAAGGTCAAGGGCAATAATGATGTAGCCCAATAGATTACGGATTAAGTTGATAACTATTTTCATGGGGGTGACTCGCATTTTGTCTAATCAATATGGAAGGGTAAATTTTGCTCATTCTAGCGGTAAACGGGTGATTATTTAAGTGCTCGAAGCGAATGTTTTTAAGTCTTCACATTGTTTGTGTCATGATGGCTAGGTCTCACACTGACACTTTAAATTTATTGGAGTATATACATGAATAATAAACTGATTGGACTGATTTTGATTGTTGCTGGTGCCGCTTTAGCCGTATGGGGGTACAACATATATGATGCCGCCACCTCGCAAGTGGCTCGTGCGTTAAGCGGTGACACACCGATGAAGGCGTGGGTGGGTATGGTTGGTGGCGCCATCTGCGTGGTGTTTGGCTTGTCTAGAATGCGTTAAACAAGCATTCGATAGGGAGAAGGGCGAATTAAAATTGGCATTTTATCTGGTTTTTAATATCTGTTTGATATGGTTTTTTTATAAAATGAGCAGGGAGACCATGTGAAGTTTATTTTCATTTTACTGGTATGTTTTGTTAGTTGGCTGCCAACACTTTCGCTGGCGGATGATAGTCGTATACAGCAGGCCTTTGAATTACATCAAAGCGACCTACAAGTGGAGGGGACAGGGCGTGTGGTTCGTATACTGAAAGACGACACCAAAGGGATAAAACATCAACGCTTCATTCTGAAACTTCCCAGTGGCCAGACTCTTTTAGTGGCACATAACATTGATTTAGCCCCCAAAATTATGGATTTGAAAAAGGGCGATACAGTTGAGTTCTATGGTGAATATGAATGGAATCGCAAAGGTGGCGTTCTGCATTGGACCCATCGCGACCCTCATCATCGTCATGTGGATGGTTGGCTTAAACACAATGGCCGTACTTATCAGTAGCCAGTAGAGAATGAAACCTGATTGGTTTTTTGTTGTGATGTTCTCTTATTATCTCCTTATTTTATAAGTTTTAGATGGTTTCGGACGGCTCTTTTTTTCTGTCACAATATAGGGGAATACTTGGAATGAAGCTGATAGCGGTCAGTGAATCTTGTATGGATTCATTATATGTTTGCAGGGCTTATGACTGATTGATCAGCTGGTTGATCACGACTCTAAACAGGAGGTAACAACATGACAGATATCGATATTGGTATTAATAAAGAAAATAGATCCGAAATTTCAGAAGGGCTAAAGTGCCTATTAGCGGATTCTTATACTTTGTACCTTCAAACCCATAATTTTCACTGGAATGTTACGGGCCCTCAATTCCGTGAATTGCATCTAATGTTTGAAGAGCAATATCAAGAGCTCGCGTTAGCGGTGGATGACATTGCCGAACGTATTCGTACCCTTGATGTTCCCGCTCCCGGCACTTATAAAGCCTTCGCCGAGTTAAGCTCTGTGAAAGAAGTTGATGGCATACCGAGCTCAGCGGATATGGTGAAATTGTTAACTAAGGGTCATGAGCAGGTGGTGAAAACTGCCCGTAAAGTCTTAAAAGTAGCGCAAGAGGCGGATGATGAATCCTCTGCATCATTGGTATCCGATCGTATGCGAGTGCACGAAAAAACGGCGTGGATGCTAAGAGCAACCCAAGCTTAATCTTTATTGCACTTCTAAAGCTAGATGCAAAGCCAGCGGTTTGTTTTTCGCTGGCTTTTGTGTATGTGTTAGCTAGATAAAATATTATTAAACAACAAGTTACGCGACTTTTTGTCGTCTAACTTATGAACTTCTATAGCATTGCCTTTAGCAATTGTAAGTATGGTTAAATGGATTGGATAAGGCTGATAGGATTGCAGCCTTATCCATTTTCAATGAACGGTCTGGCACAAAAGCGTTAGCTAAGGTGATGGACTGGCTCCATTCCGTATACGGGTGTGTCTATTCCTTCCATGCGTGCTTTTAATTGCAATGATAGATACTGAGAGTAGTGTCTCGATTGATGTAAATTACCACCATGGAACCAGAGGGCTTCTTGATGCGTCGGTTTCCACATGTTGCGAAGTTCTCCTTCCCATGGGCCTGGATCTTTTGCTGTGTTCGATCCCATCCCCCAACATTTGCCGACTTTGTCGGCGACTTCTTGAGAGATAATTTTAGCCGCCCAGCCGTTCATAGATCCAAACCCTGTAGCGTATACGATTAAATCTGCCTCTAGTTCCGTACCATCCGTGAGTACTACTGACTTGGGTTTAATGTGCTCAATAGAGACACCTGATTTAAGCTTGATATCACCGTTGGCAACAAGTTCTGAAGCGCCCACATCTATATAATAACCCGAGCCACGACGAAGGTATTTCATGAATAGCCCAGAGCCATCTTCGCCAAAATCGAGCAGGAATCCCGCATCCGTTAAGCGTTGGTAGAAGTCTTTATCTTTTTCTGCAACCGCTTGATAAGCTGGAATATGAAATTGTGGCATCACTTTAAAGGGGATGGATGCGAAGGTTAAATCCGCCTTATAGGTAGTCATGCCATTTTCGACGGCTTCTTCTGAATATAAACCGCCAAGAACAAGTTCCATTAATGAGTCAGACTTGATGATATGAGTGGATGAACGTTGGATCATAGTGACATCCGCATCGTTTTCCCACAGGGCACAACAGATATCATGGGCTGAATTGTTACCACCAAGTACGACGCATTTTTTACCTTTATAAGCTTCTCCTCCAGGATGTTGGCTTGAGTGGTGCTGTTCCCCTTCAAAGGTGTCCATTCCAGGAATGTTGGGCATGTTAGGGATGCCAGACATGCCAGTAGCTAGAATGAGCTGCTTAGGATAAAGTGTGAGCTTTTCGCCATTCCTATCGACGTTTACCCGCCATTCTTGTTTTTCTTCATCGAATTCTGCATGTGTACAGTGTGTAGAACCCCAATAGTTTATCTCCATCACTTTGGTGTACATTTCTAACCAATCGCCAATTTTGTCTTTCGGAGTAAAGACGGGCCAGTTTTCAGGGAAAGGAAGATAAGGCATATGGTCATACCATATGGGATCGTGTAATGAGAGTGATTTATAACGGTTGCGCCATGTGTCTCCAGGTTTTGGTAGTCTATCAATAACAATTGTTGGAACGTCAAGTTGGCGTAGACGAGCCGCTAGACCTATGCCGCCTTGTCCTCCACCGATAATTAGGCAATAGGGTTGTTCTGTGTAACCTAGTGTTGCTTCTTCATGTTGGCGTTTTTCAAGCCATGTTTGGCGGTTTTTATTGGCACCATGTTCAGCCCCTTTGGGACGCAGTTTGTTACGTTTTTCTGGGTAGTCTTTAAGCTCCGTCATGGTTGTCAGGAAAGTCCAAGCAAGATCATTGCGTAATCGTAGGTAGGCACGTCCTTTGGCAACCGATGTTTCGAAGGTAATCCAAGCATCAATTACACCGTCCGCTTCAGTGGCATCTTCTTCTAATTGCCAGTTTGTTGGACGAACTCGACTCATGGTTTCGGCAATCATGTCGCTGATGGCGGATTGACCTTCAAGGGTTTTAATGTTCCATGTGAAAGCGACTAAGTCTCTCCAGTAACCATTTTCTTCAAACAGTAAAGCAGCATCGGTGGGGGTATTTGAACGAAGCGTATTCGATAATTTTTCTAGCCAATTCATGACGGCTATATTGGGTTGATGCGTTGTATTCAATGCGGATTGGTTGGTCATATCTATCTCCCATGCAGATTATTATTTTTATTACTGCGCTCATACCAAGCTCAGATTCGAGGATCTTATCCGAATGTTATTGGTTGTAAGGAAATAGCAGCATGCATGCCAATAGAGTGCTTTTATTGTTCTTTTAATTTTACTCATTTGATTTTTCTCGATTTTTTCAAGAGATAGTCACTAATTTGAGATCATTTTTAAGATATTCATGCGCTTAATCATGGTTACACTTGTGATGGTTTCTGATACAGGTGTAACGTTCACTGTGACAAGAATAGAGCGAGTGTTACAGATAGTATTTCTAGATGAGACGGTCAAAAAATAATCGTTGTAAGGAATATAGAAAGCCTGCTTTTTCCAGAGTAAACTCGAAGGCATCTTAAAATAACAATAATAGACAAGAGAGGAGTCTGTATGACGAATACAAGCCAGCAGCGCCGCCATATCGATACAATACTCCGCTACGGTGGCCGCCAAGCTCTGGATAAGCATTACTTCCCCCATGAATTAATCGGACGTTCTTGGCAGCGATGTCTTAGTGAATATGGTTTGGATCCAAGCCAACCAAGACCTGCTCGCATTGTGACGCATCAAATTCTTCGTGAGCATCAAGATTCAGTGGATGAGTTTTTGAACGTCGCAAGAGCGGGGGTAGAGCAGCTTTATACGCAAATAGCGGGCTTGGGTTACGTCTTATTACTGAGTGATTATCGTGGTATTACGGTTCAATTTTTAGGAAGTAAAAATGACGATGAGCGTTTGCATCGAGCTGGTCTGTATTTAGGTGCCGATTGGAGTGAACAATATGCGGGTACTTGTGCTGTCGGGACTTGTATTCATGAACAGCAAGCACTGACTTGTCATCGTGTGGATCATTTTGATAGCTCCCATATTGGTCTGACTTGCACCGCGGCCCCCATTAAAGACCCATCAGGGCAATTATTAGCAGTGTTGGATATTTCGGCACTGGATTCGTCACAGACACCGGATAGTCAAAATTTTGCTTTGCATTTAACTCAGCTCTACGCTCGACTAATAGAGGATGCGTATTTTTTGAGGCGTCATCGGCGTAGCCTAATTTTTAAGTGCGATCAGTCTCGTGAATTGGTTCAAGTAAATGGGCAGTTCTTATTCGCTTTAAGTGAAGAAGGTGAGGTACTGGCAGCAAACACCGCTGGTCGTCGTTTATTATCACAATGCCAACTTATTAATTTGCCGACAGTCTCATTACCCACGCTACTGGAATGCCAGTGGCGAGATATTGTCGCCATCAATTATGAAAGCAAAGATGGTATTCGAGCCTTTCGTTTATCAGGCACACAACAAACGCTGTTTGGCATGCTGATTGAACCTATTATTAATGTGTCTTATCAATCTCATGTTTCAAAAATATTGACGACTCAAGAAGAAGTTGTCCCTCAGCTTGATGACTTGAGTGCGGATGACCCCGCCATGCGTAAAACAATTAGTTTGGCAAAACGGCTACGTCATCGGGATATTAATGTACTGATTTTAGGTGAGACAGGGACGGGGAAAGAAGTATTAGCGCGAGCGATTCATGATAGTAGTCATCGTGCAACGTCACCTTTTATTGCCGTGAATTGTGCCGCGATTCCTGAGTCATTAATTGAGAGTGAACTTTTTGGTTATGTGCCTGGAACTTTTACGGGAGGGCGCGCAAAAGGGGCAAAAGGATTAATTCAGCAGGCGAGTTCTGGCACTCTTTTTCTCGATGAAATTGGCGATATGCCTCTGCATTTGCAGACCCGTTTACTTCGTGTACTGGCGGAAAGACAAGTCATGCCATTGGGGGCGCAACAAGCCATCGATGTTGATATTCGCGTGTTGGCGGCCACCCATTGCAATCTCACTCAGCTTATTAAAGAAGGGCATTTCAGAGAGGATCTTTTTTATCGACTGAATGGCGCGACATTAAATCTGCCTACACTCAAAGCCCGTGCCGATAAATCGTATCTTATTCAAATGCTATTAAAAAAAATCAATCCAGTTGTGAGGTTGCGAGCAGATGCGATGAGTGCATTATTGGCTTACGAGTGGCCGGGTAATATTCGCCAACTCGTTAACACGCTGACCTTTGCAGAAGCCATCTGCGAAACCGATGAAATCTCTATACAACATCTACCTGAAGAGTTTTTTGTTCAGCAATATGACGTAGCAGAGCCATTCATACCGATCCAGCCTGTTGCACCGACTTATGTGAATCCGCAAAAATCACCGATAGACGATTCAGAGCAGCGTTATTTATTGGATTTATTACGGCAGCAGTGTTGGAATATATCCGCCGTTGCGAAACAATTAGGGGTGTCACGACCCACGATATATCGGCGTATGAAAAAACACCAAATAGTTCAGCCAAAAAATCGATGATTCACTGGTGGTTCGTGGTTCTTTTCAGGCCTGTTTTCTTGGTTACTCCATTGGGCAGCAACATCAAGGCAAAGGACTGATGACAGAAATTTTGCAGGCGTCTATTGCTTATATGTTTGAAACGGTGGGTTTAAACCGAGTGATGGCGAGTTATATGCCTGCCAATAAAGCCAGTGGTCGAGTGCTTGAGAAGCTGGGTTTTGAACGAGAATGTTACGCTCGTAAATACTTGAAAATTGCTGGCAACTGGGAAGATCATGTGTTTACTTCGTTAATAAACCCTAATGGTGAGTAAAAGAAATATGGAGTTAAGAAAAGCTAAGTTATCCGATGTCGATCTCTTATCACCACTCTTTCACGACTACAGACAACTTTCTGTCAGTTTGGATAGTACGGCGAGTCTTGAGGAGTCCAAGCGGTGGATAACGGATTGTTTGGTCAATGATGATGGGACGTTTTTATTGGCAATAAAGGAGGGTCGGCTATTCGGCTTTGCGACCTTGTATAAAGGATTTAGCTCGGTGTCTTTGCAAAAATATTGGATCTTGAATGATTTGTATGTGACAAGCGATGCCCGTGGTTTAGGGGTAGGTACTTTGTTGATGGCTAAGGTGGACGACTATGCGGTGCAGACACATTCCAAAGGCGTTGAGCTAGAAACATCGCTTGATAATCGTGTCGCTCAATCGTTATACGAAAAATTGGGATATCTCGAAAACGCTCAGTACAAGCGCTATTTTAAAAAAGTGAGAAAGGATTAGTTTCTCACTTTTTCTATAGGGAGGTTAGGATTATTGCTGAACAGTGGTTTTAAACACTTTTCCTTCCACGCTGACAAATTGTAAAGAGACCGGTTGTGATGTATTGATCTTAGTCTCTTTTGGTAAGTTAAATGACCAAGTGGCTTTTGAACCTAGTTGGCAGCGTATTGCGAAAGCCATGGCTTTACAGCTAGACCAAGGAGCAAATTGATTTTTAATGGTCACGATGTTGGGATTCTTTTAATTGCGTTGCTTGATAAGAGGTCAGTACCGTGCCATTTTGTACTAAATTCACTTGCGTTATATAAGCGCCTTCAGTATCTGGACCTGTGTCAATATAGGTGTTTACATCCAGTTTATCGTTTGTGATGAGCGCTTGAGATAAAGCGACTGAATGGTTAGCACTGTCGATACGCTTACTCAATGGAGTGACGATAGCACCATAGTTATAACCGTAGAAGCCGACAGCAAACAGAATAGATAAGCTTCCCATTACAACTGAGAACTTTTTCAATTGATCGATAGACAATGGCAAAGGACCACTGGTTAACCAGCGAGCCCAGGGTCTATTCTCGAGTTGCTTTTGAAATAGCTGGTCAACGGCGTATATACCGCCACCAGTAATGAGGGTAACGGAGGCAGTAGAAAATCCCAGTGCAGCCATTGTCCATTCATCTAGACATGTGGTCCCCATCCAGCCGAAAATGATCATTAAAGTACAGGCTAAGCCAAGGCTAATAAAAGACAATAGCCGTGTTGCAAAACCAATAATTAATCCGACACCAACGACTAGTTCGACCAAGGTGAAAAAGATGATTGCGGTGTGGAGTAGAGTGCCATGGGCTAGCAACCAGTGCATCACTCCTGTTAGATCAAAGGCTGCACCAGGAGCGGCATGAACCAGTTTATTGGCTAAATAAGCATGAGATGTTGGGTCTAATTTTGCTGGAGCGTAAATTAATCGTCGGCTGGCTCCTCCCCAATATATCCAACCGGAGACGAGTCGAATAGCAAGCGCCATGACGCCCGCTATTTGCCAAAAAGTGGGAGATAGCAACATATTACTATCATTTTTTCCTTGATTAACTTGCATCACACTACTCCATTTATCAGAAGGTATTATCTTAAAATATAAAATGTATTAATATTTTTTTTTCAATAGTTTTAAATGATTGAAATCAACATAAACACTGTAATTACAGTGATATCGTTAACTGTATTACTGCTTTTACATGTAGTTAGTTAATTATATAGCTAATTGGTATTAGTTTATTCTAAAATATTCTTTAATCAAAACGAGGTCAACATGAAGTTTTTAATTTTTCTCGGCTCGGTAAGAGACAGTACACCTCCACGACCTGCTCGCTTAGGTGAACGTGTTGCGAAGTCCTGTATTGCCTGTTTTAACACACATTTTCCTGAGCATGAGATAGCGTTAGTTGATGCGTTGGATTATTCATTAGGGGCTGTTTTTAAACCGCATTTTTCTTATTCGCAGAGCAAAGTCCCGATGCCGTTAGAAGAATTAGCCCAAAAGATAGAGTGGGCGGATGGTTATGTCATGGTGAGCCCTGAATATAACCATTCAATGAGCCCGGCACTTGCCAACTTGCTTAATCATTTTGGTAGTTCTTTGTTCTCTTATAAGCCCAGTGCAATTGTGACTTATTCGGCAGGTCAGTGGGGGGGAATGCGTGCGGCCATTGGTATGCGAACCTTTCTTTCTGAACTGGGCTGTTTGCCGGTTTCCTCAATGATCCATGTACCAAAAGCACAGGAGGTTTTTGACGAAGATGGTGAGACCAAAGATGTTGCCGATCGGTCAGAGTGGTTTGGTTATTTTGCTCGTACGTTTCAACAGCTAGTATGGTGGGCACAAGCAACGACAGATCATCGAGCAAAAGTGGATCCACACAAGATGATTAAGAGCTTTTTGACTGATCCCTCACAACGGAATGCGCCCTAACGGCTTTATAACGAGAGGTACTTTCAATGAAACAGTTGGCTTTTCTGGTAACGGGAGCATCAAAAGGAATTGGCTTTGCTATAGCTAAGAGATTAGCTGATGACGGCCATCATGTTATTGGTTTGGCTCGGCATACTAAAGACATCGATTTTCCGGGAACGCTATTGGCTTGTGATTTAACAGACGTTACGCAGGTAGAAGATGTTTTGCAAACAGTAGATCAGGAGTTTCAGGTTATCGGCATTGTGAATAATGTGGGTATTGCCATGCCACAACCTTTGGAGTCAGTGGACCTATCAGCGTTAGAAAAGGTCTTTGATTTGAATGTTAGAAGCGCTGTTCAGGTTACTCAATTTTTTATAGAGCAAATGAAACAGGAAAAATTTGGTCGTATTGTGAATGTTTGCAGCCGAGCTATCTATGGTTCTCGAAATAGAACTGCGTATTCAGCAGCGAAAAGTGCCTTGGTTGGTTGCACACAAACATGGGCACTAGAGTTTGCAGAATATGGTATTACAGTGAATGCTGTCGCACCTGGTCCGACTGAGACTGAGTTATTTCGTAAAGCACATTCTGTCGGTAGTTCATCTGAAATGGCAGCGATTTCAAGTATTCCAATGCGTCGGCTTGGTCAACCTAAAGAAGTGGCTTCTGCCGTTTGCTTTCTTTTATCAGAAGAGGCAAGTTTTATAACTGGGCAAGTTCTTGCTGTGGACGGTGGTGGCAGTCTAGGTGGCAAATGAAATGTGTTTATTCCGAGGAAGCCCCGTCTCTTTATAGCTGAGGGTAATGGCTTGGGTGTAATCTTCTGCGTATTCCTCTTTGTATTTTAACGTTTTATTAGAAGGAAATAGATTATGTCATCTTCAACATCTGTCGGTCCTTTACATCGCTTGCGTCGCCTTCGGGGGACACAAGCCATGCGTGACTTGGTTAAAGAGCATGATTTTTCTCTCAATGATCTGATTTATCCTCTTTTTATCGAAGAGAGCATTGATAAAGCCATCCCACTCACTAAGTTACCAGGCATAGAGCGTTTGCCAGAAACGGCTTTGGCCCAAGAAACAAAAGACTTATTTGCTTTAGGAATCCGCTATGTGATGCCGTTTGGTATTAGTCATAAAAAAGATGCGATAGGCAGTGATACTTGGGATGATGGCGGCTTACTGGCGCGGATGATTTTGACCATAAAAGAAGCGTGTCCTGAGATGATTGTGATTCCAGATATTTGCTTTTGCGAATACACAGATCACGGTCATTGTGGTGTCGTGCATCATGGTGATGTGGACAACGATGAAAGCGTCAAAAACTTAGTGAAGCAATGCATTACGGCAGCGCGGGCAGGAGCCGATATGTTAGCGCCTTCGGCTATGATGGACGGTCAAGTGCTGGCTATTCGTCAAGGTTTGGATGACGCTGGCTTTAAGCAAGTGGGCATCTTGGCCCATTCCGCGAAATTTGCATCGTCTTTTTACGGACCGTTTCGTGAAGCGGTCGAAAGTGAATTGAATGGTGACAGAAAGTCATATCAATTGGATTGCGCTAATGGTCGTCAGGCGTTGCAAGAAGCCTTACTGGATGAGCAAGAAGGCGCAGACATTTTGATGGTGAAACCGGGAACCCCTTATTTGGATGTTTTAGCCAATTTACGTCGAGAAACACATCTTCCATTGGCCGCTTATCAAGTGGGTGGCGAATACGCGGGTATTAAGTTTGCTGCGTTAGCGGGTGCGCTGGATGAACAGCAAACGGTATTTGAAACTCTAGTGGGCTTTAAGCGAGCCGGGGCGGAGTTTATTGTTAGCTACTACGCCAAACAGGTTGCACAATGGCTGGCAACTGATCGACTTGTAAAATAGAGGAAAGCGATGAGTTCCCAGTCTATAACCGTCAGTTTGGCGCAAATTCCTGTTGTTAAAGGAGCGGTTGAAGAAAACCTTACAACACACCTTTTTGCTATCGCTAGGTCTGCGGCGATCGGTGCAGATTTGGTGGTGTTTCCTGAGTTATCACTGACAGGATACGAGCTAGAGTTGGCTGCTGGTCTTGCTTTTCATGCTCATGCACCGGAGTTTGCTGTGCTATCTAAAGCGTCTATTGAGAACAATATTATTGTGATCGCAGGCTGCCCTTGCGCGGTGGAAAAGGGTAAGCCAACCATCGGTGCTGTGATTTGTTTTCCTGATGGCCGGATTGAGCATTACGCTAAGCAGTATTTGCACGATGGAGAAGATCAATATTGTTCTATTGGCACTAAGGATTATGTGTTCTTAGTTGGGAATTACCGAGTGGCCTTAGGGATTTGTGCGGATTTTTCGGATGCTCGTCACCCTGCGAGGGCGGCTGAAAAATTGGCGGATCTGTATGTCGCCAGTGCATTGATTTCAGAATCTGGCTATGAGGCGGATGCTAAGATTTTGTCTCACATTGCGGCTCAGTATCAGATGCCTGTTATGCTCTCAAATCATATTTCTCAAACGGGTGGCTGGCAGGCGTTTGGTCACAATGCCGCTTGGGATTCGTCTGGTCAGCTGGCTGTTTCATCTAATAGTAAAGAAGCTTGTTTTGTATTGTGCGAAATTAGCTCTCATGAGGTTTCTCAGGTCAATATTATTGATTTGCTTGATGCTGACAGATAATGGTTTGCCTGTTTCATACCTTTAAGCAGTAAAAAGATAGTTAGGAAAAGCGTTTCTGCTAGACGAGAAGCGCCTTGCTTTTTTAGAGTCAAATATTGATAGGTAAAGGTATACCTTAATCAAGCTGGATCTTGTGTGATATGACGACGTGTCGTGATTCGGAGCGTGATGATGGCTATAATGATCAGAGTAATAATCGCGGATCCATAAATAGTCACGGTTGGTATTAAACCAATATGTTGTGCCAATATGCCTGCACCAATAGCGGGTAAACTAAAAGCAAGGTAACTTTCTATATAATAAGCAGCCATAAGACCCGCACGTTGGCGCGGCTCTGCGAGAGGCATCAAACTTCTCAATATACCCAGAAAACAGCTTCCAAATCCCAATCCCGCAAAGGTAGAGCCGACTAGCATAAGCCAAGTGATATGTAGGTTAGTACCTGAGATGATGAGTGTTACCCCTGAACAAACCAAAAGTGCACCACGGTAAAGAATATGATGGGTGGCATGGTTGCGGAAATAAGCAATAGATATTGCGCCCGATACAGTTAGCAAGGAGACGGTTAAGCCCCCTAGTAAAACCGAACTTGAGCCTGTTGCTTTAATCACAATAGAGGGCATTAAAGAAAGATAGAAACCACCTAGCCCCCACGTAGAAATATTTAACGGGCTAATGGCCATAAGCATCGCTCTGGCTTGAGGTGGCACCAAAATACTGGGCTTTAGGCTTTTTAACGCACCGGGATGAACGTCCGCCGTTTCTGGTGTTATCCAAATGAGTAGGGCTTCAATCATTACTATGATGAATAATAATTCATAGATTAAGTGCATTGGATAAGGTGCAAACACAACCAACAAGCTGCAAAGAATTGTACCAATAGCCATGCCGCCTAACGGTGTGACGCTATTAATTAAAGCTCCACGCTGCTTGTTAACATCCAATAAGGCTGCGCCTATAGAGGATGTGGCAATCCCAGTGGCCAGGCCTTGCACTAACCGTGCTGCTATTAGCCAGTCAGTATTACTTGCTTGGTGAAAAATAATAATGGCAGCCAATTCACCCATTAATGCTGTGCAAATGGTTGGTCGTCGGCCTATATGGTCAGATATTTTTCCGCCAATAAGCAAAGCGGCTAATAAGCCAAAAGCGTATATCGCGAAAATCATGGTCAAAGTTGTAGAAGAAAATTTCCAAGTCTCTTGGTAAAGGTGATAAAGCGGGGTAGGTACGCTGGAAGCACCCATAAAAGTCGCTAGGATAGTACCGTGTAAAATAGGTGTTGCTCGGTTTTCCTTTGGTAGACTGGGTGATACATGATTCGACATAGTAGGGCCTTCACGTTAACATTGATTTTTAGCTTTAATAATCAGATATGTCATTAAAGCAAATAATTAGCTTTTAATAAGATATCATTTGTTTTTCACTAAAGCAAATAATTAGCTTTAGTGAAAATAAATATTGTGTTTAACTTGTGGATGAGAAGAGATTATGTCGCATATGCGTGAAGGATTAAGGCCTGGAGGCCGAAGTGCCAGAGTACAGATAGCTATTCATAAAGCTGTCAATGAGCTGATTGCTCAGATAGGGAGTGACGCTATAACTGTGCCAATGATTGCTAGTCATGCAGGCGTCACCCCAACGACTATTTATCGGCGCTGGGGTGACCTTTCAACCTTGTTAGCGGATGTGTCGTTGCAGTCGTGGCAGCCAGAAACCCCACCGGCTGACAAAGGAAGCCTTAAGGCAGATTTGTATCATTGGTTTGAAGAGTTTTTAGATGAAATGTCGTCTGGCCCTGGTCGACAGGTTCTTAAGGATGTGTTGGCATCTCAGCAAAAGGATCAAGCAGCACGTTGTTGTGGTTTCACTTTGCAGCAGGTCCAGCATATTTTACAACGAGCTAAAGAACGTGGTGATCGTTCGATCCCGACTGTCGACGATATCTTAGATGGTATAATCGGTGGGCTTATTTACCGTATTACTTTTTTGCAAGAACCACCATCTGTTGACCATCTTCATCGTACAATTGATCGAGTGCTTTCAATAGCTCGATCATCAGACCAAGAACAGAGTTAAATAGTATTTCTGTTCTTGGCTCTTATTTTTTGAACTTACATGATTACTATTTTTTAAAATAGTAGCGGGCGATGATTTCTTTTTGTTGACCCCACTCATCGGCAATACCGATACCAATACCCACAATTTCACCTTGGGCTTCTGGCGGATGTTTCTTCATTTTCATATTGAAACTGGCCAGTTTTGGGCTTTTTTCGTTTGCTAGCAGAGTCAAATGGGGCTGGAAGTTTTGGAAAACGTTCGGGCTGCCATAGCGTTGGAAGGCGGCAAGCTTGTTAGGGTAGTTTTTTACCCAACCTGGTAGAGGCGCATGCTTATCTCGCAATGGTTCAATAGCGAGGGTCACTTCGTCTGCAAGACGTTGAAGTTTGCTTGAGTCATCTAGATTGATAAAGGCCCAGTTGCCTTTCGTGACAGTCAGTCCATTCGCTTTAATCGGAAAAGGGCGATACTGTGTGGCTATCTGCTTAACGGCTTTTTCGATAGCGGATTTCGCGTTTTCTGGAAAATTGGTCAGGTAGAGTGTGGCATGTACTGGCATGCCTTTTTCGTAAAAGGTGGTGATGCCTTCTTTTTTCAAGGCGTCACTGGTGTGCTTGACCAGTTCAGTAATGGGTTTAGAGGGAATCGCAAAGACATCCATACTGATGCTGTCTGCGAAAGCGCTGGTGGATAAGCCGATTGCCCCGATCAGAGCGATTTGCCCCAATGTTCGTTTTATAATCTGTTTGTTTTTAAACATGTCGATTCCTTGTACTGAATAGATAGGACCAAATCTTGGGAAAATGCAAATAAGTCGTCTAAGCCCTATATGCCTACACGGAAATAGGTCATTAGGAGTAAACACTATTATGATGAAGACTAGATGACGTTAGCAAACAGTAATGTCATTATTCTCAAAGACAATCCTCCTTTGATAAATCATCAAAAGAGGATTGAGCATAAAGAGAGGCGTTTAAATCAGGTTAGGCAGGCACATTGTTCTTGGCGTAGGTCTTATTCCCTATAACAAACAGGGCTAGAAAAATAACCAGACCAATGAGTTGTAGCCAAAGCGAAAAATGCGGCCACAGCATTAAAATGGCGGCAATTAGTGCTAACACTCTAGTGGGGATAGGCAGCTTGTCTTCCAAATAGCCTTCCATGGCAGCAACGAGAGCGTACATGCCGAAGATAGCAAAGATCGTTAGCCTGATCAGTGTTTCTGTATCGCCGCCAATTAATGGAGTATAGGCCATCAAGAGCGGCACGATATACAAACCTTTAGCCAGTTTCCAAGCGGTTAACCCTGTCCGCATAGGCGGTGTTTTGGCAATGGCTGCGGCGGCAAAGGCAGTCAAACAGACAGGTGGGGTGACATTACTGTCTTGTGATAACCAGAAAATGATCATATGCGCCGTTAACAATGTCATAGCGACGGTATTGGCGCCGAGTGCTTGATCCATCAGCATGCCCTTAAAGTCAGCAGGGACTTGCGCTAATAACGCAGAGGCTTGATCCATCGGCATGCCCTCAGCCAGTTTGCTGATTGACGTCGGATCCACCAGCATAAAGACCGCATGGGCGGCTTGTGGCAAGGTGCCATTGCTCATCATTTCTAATAGCTGACTTTGGGCGATCAAGTTAAAAATAGCGGGCGCAGACAGTGTGCCTAATACAATATAAGAGGCGGTGACGGGTAAGCCCATTCCGAGCACCAAAGACGCGATGGCAACTAATATGATGGTCAATAACAAGCTGCCACCAGACCAGTCTGAGATGAGGAGAGAGAAGGTATTGCCCACACCTGTGGTACTAATGACATTGACTACTAAGCCAATGCCTATTAGTAATACGGCCGTTGTAGACATATTTTTGGCACCTTGTGCCATGGCATCAAGAATACGTATTGGTCCCATGCGGTGTGTTTTGGACAACCAAGACGCGGCAATGACCGCGAGAATCCCCACGCCTGCGGCGTAGGTCGGTGTATAGCCTTTGATTAAGAGGGCAACTAATACACCTAGGGGAACGATATGATGCCAACCTTCTTTTAGCACCTGAGATACCGGTACACCAACGACTGCGGTACTGGTTACCTGACTGCGTTTGGCTTCAACCCGTACAAAAAATCCCACGGATAAAAAGTAGAGTAGGGCAGGAATGGCGGCGACTCCAATGATGGTGACGTAGGGCACTTGAGTATACGAGGCCATGATAAACGCACCAGCCCCCATTACTGGCGGCATAAGCTGTCCACCCGTTGAGGCCGCCGCTTCGATGCCCGCCGCGAAGCGTGCAGGGAAGCCCGCTTTTCTCATCAAAGGAATGGTAATGACGCCTGTGGAGACAGTATTGGCGACTGAGGAGCCTGATACCGAGCCCATTAGTCCAGAGCCTAATACCGCGACAAAGCCAGGGCCGCCAATCATTTTGCTTGCCAAAGAGCGAGAAAGGTCGATGATGAAGTCGCCTGCCCCGGATTTGACAAGAAAGGCCCCGAACAAAATAAACATAAAGACGAAGCTCCATGATATCCGCGAGATCGGGCCGAACATGCCATCGGTACTAAAGAAGCTGCGATATAATAGTGTTTCAACGCTGAGCCCTGGAAATGAAAATGGGCCTGCCAGCCATTTCCCCCACCAAACAACATAGGTGAGAGCGACGAGAATTAACAAAGGAATAAACCAACCACTGGTTCGTCGAATGAGTTCTAATGCCAGTAATATTGAAACACTAGAAACGATCCAGTCGCCTGTATCGAAGGTAACCCCTCTGGCGTAAAGGGCATCTTCAAAAAACACGATATAGAGCACCATGACAATCAGGGCCAGTACAATCAAGGTGTCGAAAAAAAGCGCCAGCTTGCTGTCTCGCCATTTAGGGCGAGCAGGCACTAGTAAAGCACATAATGCACCAAAACCAGCAAAATGAAAGGAAGATACCCATAATTCGGGTAGGGTGCCGATGGTGTTAATGTAAACATGTGCTACGGCAAGAAAAATACTTAACGCAAAGACAACACGGTTGAGCCAATGGCCTGAACGGTGTTGGGTTTCAAAATCGTCTAAATTGATCTCATTGTCAGGTGATGAAGGAGTTGGTGAGCTAGCGTTAGAGGAAACAGACATAAAACAGTTACCTTTGTTGCAAACAGGATCAGGTCTTTGTTCAGCACTTTTATTCGTGCTTATAAAAGACAGTAGGGCTCTCTGGTAAAAAAACACACTGTCTAACGGTTGGTTCGCAAGTTAGGCAGTGTGTGTTGGTCATTTTGATCTGATTTTAGCGTAATGACGCTTATTAATTAGCAATGAGTTCAGCAGGGATCTTAATTCCTTGCTCACGATAGTAGCGAGCAGCTCCAGGGTGTAATGGAACTGGTAAGCCCGCAATGGCTTTTTCTATCGCCATGACCTTGGTCGCTTTATGAATGGCGCTGAGATAACCTAAATTTTCATACAAGTATTTGGTTAGATGATAGATATCGTCTTCCGATACGTCTGCTCGTGTTGCCAAAAAGTTAGGTTGAGCAATGGTATTAATCGGTTTACTTTGGCTTGGGTAGGTGTTTGCTGGGATGATGTAGCGTGTCCATAAGTTATAGCGGCCATTGGCTTCTTTCATCTGTTTATCCGTGAAATCAAGCACGGTCACTTTATCACCCATAGCGGCAAATAGACGGGTTACTGCGCTCACTGGTACACCCGCCGGGGTGTTCATGCCATCAATGTTGCCATTTTGGATGGCATCTGCACTGGAGCCATAGCCCATATAAGCTAGGCTAAATTTATTAGGATCGATACCAAGTCCTTTTAAAATCTGTCGGCCAGAGCCTTCGGTACCAGAGTTTTTGCTACCAATTGAAAATTTATGGTCGGTATTTTCGAGGCTTTTTAAATCGCTAACGGTGCCCGTTTTGGTTAGGTTGCTTCTCAAGACAAAGTGCTCAACATTCTGCCAGAGCATTGTGACTGAGCGCAGTTCTTTTTGTTTGCCAATTTTTTCGTATGGACCTTCACCATTCCAGGCCCAGGCACCGTATAGACCTTGCAAAATACCAAACTGTGCTTGGTTCTCGCCCATCAGCTTGATGTTTTCACCAGAACCTGCGGAACTGATGGCAGACAATGAAAAGTGATATTTAGGCTCAAGTTTTACTTTACTCAACGTGGCAATCGCCACGCCAACAGGGTAATAGGTTCCTCCCGTAGAGGCTGTAGCAAGTATGTAGTCTTTATTGGCCGCAGAGGCGTTCATGGCGCCGAAGGTAAGCGTAGCGAGAGCGGACGCTGTTAATAGGGCTTTTGATGCGAAGGCTAATTTCATCTTATTATTCTCCAATTAAAGCGTTGAATCGATTAGTCTATTACTAATTTTGTGAGCAATAGCCAGATTAGTAATTGTATTTTTTATTTGTTTTTGCGTATTGTTTTCGATTTCTTTAAAGAGGGTATGACGTTTGTTGGTTAAAAATCAAGATATAAATGTTGTGATGTTTGATTTAGGGAATGTTCTCGTGGATCTTGGTAGTATCGAGCAGATGCATACCATGCTGAATACTCAAGGGGATATCACCGAGGTATGGCTAAAGTGGTTGAGATCTCCTGCGGTTGCAGCGTTTGATTCTGGTCGTATTTCTTTCGATGAATTTGCCGAAAGGCTTCCTAAAGAGGTCGGTACGGATATGGATAAGGAGACTTTTAAGGCGCGTTTTAAAGCATGGCCTAAGCAATTATTCGATGGTGCCCTTGCTTTGGTTGATTCGGTCAAGCCCCATTATCACAGGGCGATTTTATCGAATACGAATGCTGCCCATTGGCCTCGATTGATGAATGAGATGGGGCTAGCGGGGCATTTTCATAGTTACTTTGCGTCCCATTTGATTGGGGAAGTGAAGCCTGAGCCTAGTCTTTATCGGCATATCTTAAATGCATTACAGGTCTTGCCTGAGAGCATATTATTTGTGGATGATAATCAGGTAAACGTTGATGCAGCAAAAGCCTTAGGTATACAAGCTCATTTAGCTCGAGGTGTTGAAGAGGCGAAATCGGTGTTGAGTTCCTATAATGTATTATTGGGGCAATAAACATTATGCTATTAACAACCGAAGCGTATCTCTTCCCTGTTTCTAGAGTAAGTCTGGTGTGGGGTAAAATAATAACTTTAATAGGGTGTTTTTATGCGAACTTTTGACGGACGATCTTCTGGTATTTATTCTCGCTCTCGACCGACGTACCCAGCGGAGTTGTACTATTGGTTATCCCAGCAGGTTAGAAATACGGATGTGGTTTGGGATTCTGCCTGTGGCACTGGGCAGGCAGCCATTGACCTTGCGGCGTATTTTGATCGAGTGGAGGCCTCGGATATCAGTGAGTCACAAATTGCCGAAGCGACCCCCCATCGAAAGGTTAATTATCAGGTGTTCCCGTCTGAAAAAACGCACTATCCAGATAACTATTTTGACGCGATTTGCGTCGGTCATGCCCTGCATTGGTTTCATCTTGAGGCGTTCTGGCAAGAAGTGCAGAGAGTAATAAAACCGGGTGGGTTATTTGTTTGTTGGGGGTATAACTGGCTCCAAGTTGGAGAGCAAGAGGATGCGGTGATTGCTCAGCATGTGCTGCCTCATCTTTCTTCTTATTGGCCACAAGAAAGCCGTTTGCTTTGGGAGCAGTATAAAGATATTCATTTCCCTTATGAGCCCATTGAAACCCCTTCGTTCGATTTGCAGTGTAATTGGACCATGCCTCAAACCATGGATTTTATGCGCACTTGGACGGCCTCTCAGTTGCGTATTCAAGACAAAGGTGATGATTTTTTGGTACAGGCTAACCAAATTCTATCTACTGTCTGGAAAAACCCAACCCAAAAGAAACGCATCACCTTACCTTTTTTTGTAAAAGCGGGAAAAATTAGATAACCTGAATCCATTAACTTATGGGTGCAGTTTTAATGTTTTTAAACATAGTGTTCGTTCAGTAGGGTATCGTCGTAAAAGCACTTTTAATACTGGTTAACTATGTGTACTGGCTAGCGCTGAGTGCTTTTTCGATGACGAATACTATTACGCCATGTTAACGGAGCGTTAAAGGTTCGGGTTTCTGCTTTTCGATGATTGTCGAGCGCACTTTCTAATAATTCGCTGATGGCGTCGGCAATTTCACTAAGTGGTTGAGAAAAGGTGGTTAATTGATAACCGTACCAGCCAGCTTGCTCGATGTTATCGAAGCCTAATACGCACAAATCTTCAGGGATTCTCAGTCCAAATTCGTGGCGAGCAACGTCCATAACCCCGCAGGCAATTAAATCCGTCACACAGAATACACCGTCTATTGGAGTATCTCTAGACAGTAATTGCCTCGCTGATAGAGCGCCAGTTTCGTAGCTGGTGGGGCCATCACGTCGTAATTCGCAAGCTCGGCCCGAGTCTTTTGCCGCCTGGATAAAAACATTCTCTCGCTTAATCAAACTTGGAGATTGTATCGTCGAGGAGACGACGGCAAAGTGTTGACAACCTGCCTCAGCCATTAACTGATATGCTTCAACGATAGCTGCTTGAACATTGACGGTAATGTGATCGGGGCCTTCGAATTGCCCCTCACGATTGACTAATATGACATGCTGCCCTGCCTGCAGGCAGGTTTCAATTAATGAAGCGGGTGGGGTGCCAGACAGAACAATGGTTGCGGAGGCTCGGTAATTGAGGGTTTGCCGAATCGCATCGGTGGAGCTATCTTGGTCACCAGAACTGTTAATCACCATAACCGCCCGACCGGCTTCTTGCAGGCGTTTTGTGATGGCATTCAATAAGCTAGCTTGATAAGGCGCTTTTAAATCTGCTCCTAAAATACAAACGGGACGGCTGCGCTCATTGGATAGTCCTCGGGCTAAGTGGTTGACATGATAGTTCAACTCTTTTGCCGCTTTCAACACTCGTTCCCGAGTCGCCGCCGACACACTGGCCCCTGGGGTGAACGTGCGAGAGACAGCAGAGCGGGACACGCCCGCCAACTTTGCGACTTGTGTCGCATTGGCAATATTCTTTACCGACATACAAGTGAACCGTTATTACGTTTGATTATACTGCTTAGGTTATTCGTCATTGGCATCAAAATCGACCTCTCGGAGTCGCTTTTCCATTTTTGCGGCCCGTTCCGCCAAGCGAATGAGTTCCGGTTTAGGGGTTTCATACCATTCATCAGGGTGAAGTTCACGCTTCTCACGAATATGGTTGATAGCGGCCTCCAAGGTCGGGTAGCGTTCTGGCATTTCTAAATGCAAAAATAAGGCGACGACTGTTACGGAGCGACTCCGGCCGCCACGGCAGTTAACCAAAATATTGCCTTTTTCTCGGACCTTGTAGGAGGGTTTAACTGGTAAGACTTGTTGCAAAGACGAACGCATTAAGTAATACGCTGCTAACATCAAGGTGTCTGGATTACCTGGTCCATCAATTAAGCCGACTTTATAGTAGCGCACTTGGCTTGATCCATATTGATGCAAATGCTCTGGAATGTTGTCTTCTGTATAGTGCACCATGTTAATGTCTAGATTCACGGCGCAGTTAAGCACGACTTTAATATTGTGTTTTTCGAGTAATAAGGGGTCGGCTACTCCCGTTGAGCCACCAATATAGACATCGATACCCCAGCCCGGGATATTGCTTTCAATTAAGCTTATTGGCGGGCGTGGGTAATGAGGTGCTTTCTTCTTAGTTTTTTGCGTGTTGTCTGGTGCTGTCATGTGTTGTCTCTTGAAGCATTTCCAGTTTCCTCCCCTTTATTAAGGGGAGGAAACTGGGGGTTAATAGGCTCTTAATTCAATACTGCTTGCTTTGGAGATAGCGTCGGCCAATGCGTTGGTTGTCGCAATAATGGGGCCACCATTGACAATCTCGTCATGGTTTTTAGGGAATTTACCAATTCTGCCACCCGCTTCTTCTACCATTAGAAGTCCGGCCAAGCAGTCCCAAGCTTGCATATGTTGTTCTACGTATCCGTCTGTGCGACCTTCGGCAACCCAAGCAAGGCCGAGGGCGCCAGAGGCGCCCCGACGAATATTGACCCCCGTTTGAAGCAGTGAGTTGGTTATATCGAGAAACGTTTGTGTTGAGAGACGATTGGACCAGCCTAATTCGATGGTGGCACTTGCCATACTTTGCATGTTTGAGACACGTATAGGTTGATCATTTTTGGTGACATAGCGACCACGACGAACACGGTAGAGTTCATTGCTGGCGGGGTTATAGATGGCTCCGAGATGGGTGATGCCTCGATGAACGAACGCAATAGACACACAAAAATGCTCAATACCTCGAGCAAAATTGGCGGTGCCGTCAATGGGGTCAACGACCCAGAGAGAGGGCGTTTCAACAGACCCCCCCGTTTCTTCTCCAAATAGTCCATCGTGTGGAAATTGGTTGAACAGGGCATCACGAATGTATTCTTCTACTAAGGCATCTGCTTCCGTTAGAAAGTCTTGTTGGCCTTTTAGGGTGAAATCTCCTTGGCGGCGGCTTTTGAAATGTTGTAGAGCCAAATTACCCGCTTTTTGGATGATGTTTTTTAGCGCTATTTCCCGTGTTGTTATATCGTCTATCATTTGGTTCATGTCCTTAATGATGCCTAGAAAAAAGGGAATGAGGGAGTCCCATTCTCAGTAAATAATTATTTGTGGTAGCTCAAGCTCCAAAGATCTTGCCAGTCTTGGCGACTTTGCCAATCTGAATCGGCACTGGAAGCCTCATATCCCATGATTTGATTACGTACCTTGCCAACGCCGGATGGTTCGTTTTTGGGCAGGCTAACAGTTTGGTTGGTCGACATTTTGCCATCGATGCTTTGCGGTGCGATGCCTTGCGCTGTCATTACGTAATGGATAAAGAGCTTGGCGGCATTTGGACTTTGAGACCCTTTGACAATCAGTCCTAGGGTTGGGTAACTCCAGCCACTAAAGGGGACCATATTTTTACATAAGCCCAGTTTCATTCCATCTTTGTTTTTCCGAAACTTAGCGGTACTGATTAAACCGACAAAACTGTTGGTGACATCTGGTGCACCAATGGCCGCAGCGGCAGCAGTATCTGAGCTGGTTAATAGGGGACCATTTTCTGCAAGTGCTTTAACAAAGGCGGCCGTCGCACTGCTCTCATCGGTTTTTAATGGTTTACCAAATTCTGCCTGATAGGCAGCGGCTACGGCCTTGTCATGATGGGTAGCCATTTGGTTAAACCAGTCGGTATAAGCGGGTTTGCCTAATGGGTCTTGCATGGCGACTTTACCGCGCCACTTAGGTTCGGTTAATTGCCATATATTGGTGATTGGGCAGGTTTTATACAGTTTGGTATTGTACGCCCAGACATTGGGGGCAAGAACCACTGTCAGAGGGTGTTGATAGTTAGCAGGAATGTGTTTCGCCAAGTCGGGTGGTACCCAGCTTTCTACATAGCCTTTAGAGAGCAGCTGTTCGATGCCCGCTGGAGCATCCTCTAATAATATGACGCCAGTTTTGACGTTATGAGCTCTGGCTTCGCGAGAGACGATTTCCAATATTTGTGGCGCCTTCGCTTTGACCCCAGTGGCATGAAGACCATACTTTTTGTCAAACGCTTTGGCTTGTTTAACAATCTTCCCTGTTGAGGCATATACGATAAGAGGGGGCTCTTGTTTGGCTGCTTTGACCAAGGCTTGCAAGTCAAATGAATCCGCTGCAAACGCGCAAACAGAAGAGACTGACAGCGTGCAGGCGATCAAGGCGGTCAGTCCGTTTTTTGTTGATAATTTCATGGTCATCTCCTAGGTCTAAAGTTGAAGGTCTATACCCTGTGATTCACTGGCTGATTAAGTGGGTGATGGGGCTCAACGGTACGCTTGGATTTGAGTTGATTGGATCGATTTAGTCGTCTTAGGGGTTCATCTTGGAGCGTATCGATCGTTAGTCGACGGTGGTTTTGAGCGAAAAAGTGCAAAGCTTGTGCTGGTAAAAAGGCATTAACTTGTTCCTGCACACGCCAGGATGGGCGCTGTTGTGTTGAGTGGAACAGACGGCTGCTACCATAACTTAACTCAATGACCCAGCTGCCACCTGTTGGCATGATGTTTTCTATGGTCATCGGAATGGTATGACTATGTGGCCTGTCACTTAAGACAATTTCTTCTGGGCGGATACAGCAGGTGTCTGCATGCGCGCATTCAGGTAGTCGTGCGAGGATATGATCCGCCACTTTGTCGAGGGAGTCGGTTGCTTTGCTAAGTTCGATCATATTGATCTTGGGGTTCCCGATAAATTCGGCAACAAAGCGATTTTGCGGTGTTGCGTAGATTTCATCGGGGGTGCCGATTTGCTGTAGCGTGCCTTTGTCCATTACAGCGATGGTATTGGCAAGCGTCATGGCTTCCCACTGGTCGTGGCTGACGAATACAATAGTGGTGCCGAATGTTTCGTGAATGCGGCGTAATTCGGCTCGCATTTCTAGGCGCAGTGTGGCGTCTAAGTTGGAAAGTGGCTCATCTAATAGCAAGATACCTGGGTTCACCGCTAGCATGCGAGCTAAGGCAACACGTTGCTGTTGCCCACCGGAAAGTTGTGATGGGTAACGGTTTGCGTATTCCGCGATGCGTAGCTTTTCCATAACATCTTGGCAGCGCGCGCGGCGTTCTTCTGCTGGTAGCTTTTGTATACGCAAGCCAAAGTCCACATTGCGTTCCACTGTCATATGAGGCCAAAGTGCATAGTTTTGGAACACTAAGCCAATCTGACGTTGTTCTGGGGGTGTAAAGTGCGACTTATTGACGGAGTCAACGACTGAACCTCCTAGTATGATTTCCCCAGAGCTGGCATGCTCAATGCCTGCGATCATGCGTAAAATCGTGGTTTTGCCACAACCAGAAGGGCCAAGTAAGCACATAAACTCGCCATCGGCGATTGTGATATTGATGTTGTTGACCGCTGGTGCAGCATTCTTTCCATAGGTTTTTGTTAAATTTTTCAGTTCGATAGTTGGCATATTAACTCTCCAGACCTTGGGCCAAGTGGGTACCAGAGATCCGTTGGATCAATAGGGTGCCAAACCAAGCAATCAGGGCAATCATGAAGACGACGGCATTGGCCGCTTGGTCATAGTTGTAGTCGAGTAGGCGAAGGGAATAGGTGGTAAGAACATCGGTTGAAGGAACCGCTAAAATAATAAATAAACTGACACCTTTAATACCGGATATGAAAGGTAAAAGAATGCCTGTTGCCAATGGCCCAGCTTGAATGGGAACAATGATTTTACCCATACGAGTGAACCAGCTCGCACCAGCGATGCGAGCGGCTTCTTCAGGTTCTTTGCCGAGTTGTGTCATCGCCGCGATGCCTGAACGACTGGCAAAGGGCATTTTTTCCGCAATAAGCGCGATAATGAGTAATATTGGGGTGCCGTAAAGAGCTGGAATAGGGCCACGAGCCACAGCAAACAATGATAGAAAGGCCGCCGCAAAGGCAATCCCTGGAACCAAATAGGGCATAAAGGTAATGTGACGTAAAAAACCGCTGACGCTACGGAATGAACAGCGTGTTACAGCGTAACCCACCAGTAAACCTAAGATGCCAGAGCATAGAGAGGCGATGCCCACAATGAAGATGGTATTCCATGTGGCTTGCCAAAATTCTGGAGTGAACAAAATACCATTTCGCAGGGCGACGGTTGTTAGGTTGTGTCCTATCCAAAAATCGAAGGTGAAATTGCTTAGGGTGAAGCGGCCAGGCAAGGTCATGATGGTTGACAAAAATAAGGTGACCAGTGGGATCACCATACCGATAAGCATAAACGCCATAGGAATACTGGCCGCAATTACGCGGAATTTGCCAAGGGAAATTTGGCGATCCATATTGCCTTTACCGCCCACAGTCACAAAACGGCGCGCCTCACGCATCATGCGCATATCAATGAGCAAGGTGATAACACCAATGATCATAATGACGGCCGCAAGAACAGCGGCAACACCATTTTGGCGAGAATCAAGGGAACGATACAGACCCGTTGACAGGGTGTCGTAATGGACAGGTAATCCGAGGATGTAGGGCACGGCAAATTCGCCGATGCAGTCGGCAAAAATCAGCAAACCGGCGGACATAAGTGCTGGACGCACTAGGGGTAAAATGATGGAGAAGGCAATGGTGCGACGAGGTGCACCTAAAATGCGGGCACAGTCTTCCATTTGTACATCTAAACGAGTTAGCGCATTGCCAACAATTAAAATGACCAGTGGTGTATAGTGTAAAATTAAAATAACAACAATTGGAAAAAAGCCATAGGCGAGCCAATTAGGTGTGTGAAAACCTAATGCTTCGAGCCACCCAGGTTGGCCCCCGATAGTGCGGTTTTTAAAGATGGTTGTCCATGCCATGGCAAATGTCCATGACGGGAGCATAAAAGGGACAATCAAAGCACTGGCAAACCACCTACGGCCTGCCATATTGGTCCGATTGATCAGCCAGGCCAGTGTTACGCCTAAGGCTAAAGAGCATGCCACGGTACCAAGGGCGATTGTTAGGGTGTTGTAAAGCGGTGTCCAAAGGATAATCTCTGACATACGTGACATAAAAGCGCGTGTCAGATAGTAGAGGGTGAAAGCACCTTCATCTTGATGGGTGCGCCCTGCATCGCCAGTATGGACAAAAATGGCATCAAGTAATATGGAGATAACAGGGGCCAGAATCAAATAGGCAAAGCAAACCGTTAATATAAAGGCGATGACATTGGCGGGCTCATGCCTGCTAACAGCGATGGCATGGCGAACTCTTAGCCACCAGTCTGGCTTTAAATGATGATGTGTTTCAACTGGCAACGGCATGGTGTTTTCCCTTATTGCTTAATTCACGGCAATCACCATAGAGGGATTATGTTACAAGGAGGTGACGCTTTTGCGCCTATGTGCAAAATGCTGATATTAACACTTCATACATATGAATTTAGGGGAGATAAAGCATTAAAAATCATAGATTTATAGAGTGTTTTTGTCTTTTATGAACTTTTTGTTATATTTTTGAACACTGATGAGCGTGATCGCGATATAAGGAGAGTATTGATGGAGAGGATTAAAAATTTTGTTCAATTGACGCCACTTATTGCGACAGGGGGACAACCAAAGGCAGAACAGTTTCCGAAAATTGCAGAACAGGGTTATGACTATGTTATTAACCTTGGTATGCCTGATCATCCAGACGCGGTTTTGGAGGAAGATCGATTGGTCAGTGAATTAGGAATGAACTATATTCATATTCCGGTAAAATTTGATGCGCCGTCTAAAACGCAAGTAGCGTTCTTCTGTCAATTGCTCTCTTCGCTAAACACTCAGAAAATATTTGTGCATTGCATTATGAATTACCGTGTTTCGGCGTTCATGTATCATTATTTTACCAAGGTTGAAAAACGCTCTGAACAAGCGTCTAAATCCATTATGTTTGAACGCTGGGATATTAACCTTGTGTGGCAAGACATGCTGAAGTGGTCAGCCGAAGATCTTGGTTTTACTCGCTGACAGCCTGAGTTGCCTCAGGCTGATTCTGTTAGAGTTTTGCGATCATGACGCCTCGGTAATGGCAGTGGATTTGTTTTTTGTCCAGCTCTATTCCGGGGGTTATATAAAGCACGTCTAATTGTGTGGTGGCTTTTGGCAATGGCACGCTTAGAGGGTGGTCTTCTCGGTAAAAGACAAGCCAAAGGTGTGTCGATAAGTCCGCCGGAGTCAGAATGGCCGACAAATAATCCCGCTCTTTCTGAGCCCAATCGTCGTTACTCATTGGTTGGTTATGTTCATTTAGCCACTCAATGTGGTCCGAAGGTTGATATTGATACAGTGAATCGTCTTCTAAATAGATTTCCGCTAGAATGGGGTAGGCTTTTCGTATCGCCATCAAACTCGCAATGGCTTCTTGTAATTTAGTTCGGCTTTCACTTTCTTCCCACTTAAGCCATGTGATGTCGTTGTCTTGGCAGTAGGCGTTGTTGTTTCCTTGCTGTGTGTGGGACAGTTCATCACCGCCAAGAATGTGAGGAGTGCCCTGGCTAAGGAGTAAGGTAGCAATAAAACACAGTTGTTGATTTAAGCGGCGTTGCAAGATTTCGGCGTTATCTGTTTCACCTTCGACACCAAAGTTTTGGCTGAGGTTATCACCGTGACCATCTCGGTTGTTTTCCATGTTTGCCATATTATGACGGCGATGGTAAGAGACCAAATCATGCAGTGTGTAGCCATCATGGTAGGTGATGTAGTTGACAGAGTGCAAAGCGCTTTTTTTCCCCTTATGGAAAATATCGCGTGATCCCATCAGGCGTGTGGCCAATTGCGAAGTGAAACCTTCATCACCACGCCAGAAACGCCGTACCGTATCACGATACTGGTCGTTACATTCTAAGAAGCCTCTGGGAAATTGCCCTAATTGGTAACCGTTTGGACCGATATCCCAAGGTTCCATAACTAAACAGGCTTCACTTAACACTGGGTCCTGTAAAATGGCTTGTAACAACGGCGCTTTAGGCGAAAAATCATGGTCGGTTCTGCCCAAGTCCACACCTAAGTCAAAGCGGAATCCATCGACACCCATGACCGTTACCCAATAGCGCATGCTATCGCAAATAAGACGAATACTGCTTGGGTTATAGGTGTCCAGACAGTTGCCACAGCCAGTATAATTAAGGTATTGGCCCTCTTTGTGACGATAATAGTGGGCATTATCCAAACCACGAAAGCAGACACTAGAGTGATTCATTTCGCTCTCAGCTGTGTGGTTGTATACCACGTCGAGAATAACCTCAAAACCGGCTTCACGGAGACCGTCTATCATGGTTTGAAATTCGCTGATAGCGTCTTTTTGAGCGTAAGAGGGTTCCGGTACAAAAAAGCTAATGGGGTTATAGCCCCAGTAGTTGTTGAGTTTGAGGCGTTGTAAATGTTGTTCTGTGGCAAAACTGAAACACGGCATCAACTGAATGGTGGTAATGCCAAGAGACTTTAGGTGTTTAATGCCCGGTTTGGAGATTACCCCAAGATAGGTGCCTTTAAGGGCGTCATCAATGGGTAAGTGCTGGCTGAATCCTTTGACATGCAGCTCGTATAGGGTGCGTTGGACATGTGGTACATGGACTCGTTTAGGGCGAATCGATGAGGCGCTGACACGCCGAACGATGGATTTTGGCACGCAATAGGCGGAGTCCACAAGGTGTTGCCCTCCATCTTCTGTGATGGCGGCTTGGTCCTCGTGCCATTCGAGTTTACCGGTTAATGCTTTCGCATAAGGGTCGATAAGGAGTTTGTTTTCATTAAATAGTCGTTGCGAACTGGGGTCAAAAGGACCTTGCGCGCGAAAACCATAGTGTTGACCTTCTGTTAAGCCAAACACTTCCATATGCCATATACCACGACGCTTGGCAATAAAAGGCAAGCGCTCTAGTTCGTTTCCTTTGTCGTCAAAGAGGCACAAGAAAATGGCACTGGCTTCTTCTGAGGCGACCGCGAAATTGACACCATTTTCGGTAATTTGCGCTCCGAGCGGAAAGGGGTGACCAGAATTAATCGTGTAAGTATCGCTCATGAAAGATTCCTTGTTATTCGCCTAGCCACTTTAAAAAGACACCACTGAGAGGGGGGACTTTTATTTCAATGCTATTGGTTTTGCCATGGCTGTCTATGGCCTCAGTTTGATAAATGTGATCTTTTTGACAGCCTTGGCTTAATAGGTAATCACTTCCTGCGTAGCGTCCTTCATCGGAATTGAAGATCACTTGATAACGGCCGGGCTCTGGCACGCCGATACGGTAGTTTGCTTGAGGTACTGGCGTAAAGTTAGTGATAGCAATGCCGTGGGCAGTATACTCTTTGGCTTTGCGGACAAAGACCAAGATGCTGTTAGCGCTATCATCATAGCTGATCCATTCAAAACCATGGCCGGAGTGGTCTAGGTGTAAGGCTGGTTCATTTTTATACAAATGGTTTAAATCTCGCGTCAGGTACTGTTGACCTTGGTGGTAGTCAATATCCAGCAAATGCCAATCAAGAGAGCGCTGGTGGCTCCATTCTTGGCCTTGTGCAAACTCGTTGCCCATAAAGTTGAGCTTTTTACCTGGGTGAAAATACATGTAAGCGGAAAAAGCGCGTAAGTTCGCGAATTTTTGCCATGGGTCGCCGGGCATTTTTTCGATCATGGATCCCTTGCCGTGGACAACTTCATCATGTGATATGGGCAAAACAAACTGTTCGTCGAACGCATAGACCATGCTAAAGGTGAGTTCACCTTGATGATATTTGCGATGTATCGGGTCTTTTTTGATGTACTCCAGTGAGTCGTTCATCCAGCCCATGTTCCATTTAAAGCCAAAACCCAGACCATCCATATAGGTGGGTTTCGAGACGTCAGGGAAGGCGGTAGACTCTTCTGCTACGGTAAAACAACGAGGGTGATTCAAATAGACGGTTTCGTTTAGGCGACGCAAAAAAGCAATGGCTTCGTAATTGTGATTACCTCCGTCCTGATTGGGAACCCATTCACCCTGTTCCCGTGAATAATCAAGGTAAAGCATCGAGGCAACAGCATCCACTCGTAAGCCGTCTATATGGAACTCTTCAAGCCAGAAAACCGCATTGCTGATGAGATAATTAACGACATGATCTTTGCCAAAATCGTAAATCAGTGAGTTCCATTCCGGATGCCAGCCCTTTTTCGGGTCGGGGTATTCGTATTGTTTGCTACCATCAAAGTTGGCTAAACCATGGCTATCGGCGGGAAAGTGAGCAGGCACCCAATCCATAATGACACCAATGTTTGCCTGATGGAGTGCATCAACTAACACTTTAAACTCTTCTGGTGTGCCGTAGCGGGAGGTCACCGCATATAAACCAACGGGTTGATAGCCCCAAGAACCATCAAATGGGTATTCACTAATGGGCAGTAATTCTACGTGGGTATAGTCCATTTCTTGTAGATAAGGGACCAGTTCTTCTTTTAGTTCCAAGTAGGTGAGGGGTTGGTTATCGTCTTTACGACGCCATGAACCAAGGTGAAGTTCATAGATACTCATTGGGGTTTCGTAAATATCCACAAGTGGGCGCTGAGTCCATTGGGTATCTTGCCATTGATGTTTGTCATCAAAGCAAGTTACGCTTGCAAAAGACGGATATTGTTCAATGCGCTGGGCAAAAGGGTCGCTACGGTGCGGCAGTATGTCGCCATTGTTCGCACGAATTTCAAACTTATAGCGAGCGCCATGATTCACATCGGGAATGAACAGTCGCCAAATGCCATCGCCATTACTTGACATGGGGTGAAGACGTCCATCCCAAGCATTAAAGTCACCAACGACTGAAACCGAACGAGCCGCTGGGGCATATACCGCAAACCGAGTGCCATTAATGGTTAATTGCTCGTTAATGTATGCCCCGCGACGAATTGCCCCCTGGCTTTTATAGAGGTTGGCTTGATGGTGCTCAGGGTCATGAAAAGTGGCCTCTGAAAACTGGTAAGGATCAACAATGGTATAGGTATTATCGCCATAGGTGACGTTAATTCGATAATGAAAAGGCGATTTTGCTTTAGGAAAAGATAACTCAAATAATCCATCTTTATGAAGGCAGTTCATCTTGCCTAAAACGGTGTCATCTGTCAGTGATATGACTGTGATAGCCGTCGCGGTAGGACGCCATACAGTCAGGGTGAAACCACTGGAAGTCTTTGATTTTTGTAAGCCTAAACAGCCAAATGGGTCGGCACAACGTGCGTTCAATATATCGTCAATTAGAACATTTTTAAGCGGATCCATTCACTTCTCCAAAGAAGGGTTAGTGTATTTAGAATATTAATTTAGTGTTTCTTTTCCGTTACTTGTTGGCGTTGTCGACTGTGTAGTTTACTGACTGCCCAACGCAGATATTGGTTCACTTTATTTGGTGTTAACTGGGCAAATTCATCTAATGCCGCCTCAGCCAAATCTTTCTCAGGATGATCGACTTGGTGTTGCTTAACATGATCCATTGCTGCGCGGGAAACCAACACAGGCAAATTAATCTCTTGATCAAAGTGACAGTTTTTATGCTGCTGACAAAATTGAATAAAAGCGTATAACCCTTCAAAAATCAGACTCTTATACCAAACGGGATGAATGTCTGAAGTGAGGCTTTCAATTAAAATAGCAAAGGTGTCCTCCCCTGGCGTCATGGAGCTTAATGTTTGTTTGCAGTTTAATGTGGTATTACTTTGCATATCACCAAACACAATAGCATCTACATGACTTAGACTTTCCCATAGCTGTTTTAGCATGCTCTCAGGTAGTTTGGTGATGATGCCTTGTTCTACTCGCCAGTCAAACCAATCCATGTCTTTCATTTTGCTGTTATCGCTGTCGACCTTATGATGATAACGAACATGATTTACTACATGGTTAAAATCTTCATGCTTTTGTTGTAACACTTGTTTGAAGGTGTCGTAAAGCAAACTAGGTGAAAGTTTCGATAAGGTTTCAAAGACTGGCGCGTTTTCATCTGGGTTAATGTGTCTTGCGCAGAGTAGGGCAAGACTATGAATACGAATAGTTCGTACCCCAGAAAAAAATTCAGGGTAGACTTTGATTAGCGTACCCGCAATGGCAATTAGCTCATGGCAAATGACCAAGGATAGAGAGGATGAAGAGGTTGATTTTAGCAGCTCCATAATCTCATCTTGGTGTAAGGGCAAGGTGATGTCGGTTTCGTTTTCCAGAGCATCCCCAACGACTAATAGACGCTGACGAACAGTAATGTCGGCGATATAAGTAGCCAGATCTGTTGTGGGCTTCAGCATTAAAGAAAACAATTGTCTCGATGCTTGCCAGTTTTCTGTTAGAAGCGCTTGAGTGTAGACGGAGTCTAAGACTTTATAGGCGGTGACGGCGGGTGTTGTCCCTGGGATGGTGTTCATCAGCGCGCGTCTTGCACCCAGTTCAATCAAAGAGTCAATGGCTTCAGATAGGCTGGGCTTTTGGTTTAAACGTGCCAGTAATGTATCTGTGTCTATTTCATGAATTTTTTGGGTGTCGTAAGGTGTTCCGCCCGACGATAATGGCCAAGGTTTTTCGTGTAATGGTAATGTTGCCCCCAGCATTTGCGTTTCTGGTGAGACAATTGTAATGCTACGGCGATTGCCTGATTTAAACGCGTTTTTAGCGGATTGGGCAATGACTCGAAACTCCTCTCTTTCTCGTTTTTGCAGTTGACGTATAAACTCAAATAATTCATCACTGCCAGGCATTTCACTTAAGGCTTCATCGATCAAAATAGCAAAAACGGCATTGGCAGGGTAATACCAATGGCCTTCAATAATGGTTAATTCATTACAAATATGGGCTTGAAACAGTCTAGGGTCGACTTTGCGGTAGTCTTTGTCTTCATTCTGAATCCAAGACAAACACAAGTAGTTTTCATCGTTAATAGTAAAGGGCTGAGAGGTGGCCAAGCTGTTCAATGCTCTATTAGGACGGCCACTGAGCCCTAGTGCGGGTGAGGCCCCTAAGTGGCGATAGGTTTCCACAAGTTGCACCGCACTGATGACTTTGAACGGGGCAATTTCATCGACGGTTTGACAGAGACAGCCAGCTTTTAACAGTTTGTCTTTCACTGCGTTGTTTTGCGCGAGAATCACCATGGAGGTGGTGACCACATTCGGTCGATGCTGAATGCGATGTAATCCCAGAGGGTCGAGATCATCGGTTCGAATCAGTTCATCATCGAGCATTTTACCCACCAAATACAAGCTTTGCGCCCAAACAAGGGGCAAGTTGTCATTCGCAAGGCGTTTTTGCGAACCGGGGTTTTCTTTTTCAGCCAAGATGCTTTCTTGAGGAACATAGTACAGTTCGGGTAGTAACATCTCACCGTCTTTTTCTATCATCAGTGTTTCAAGTTTATGGCGATAGAAGTTAGCGCTTTCCCAGTCGCGGGCAAAGAGTCGACCGATGTATAAATAGGTGAAAAAGAGTGGCCATTCGGACTCGATATGCTCAAAGTTAATCAGCTCATTGTATTCGTAATAGATTCGACTTTGATCTTCCAGAACCGATTGATGTCCATCTAATAAGAAACGCTTACAACCATATTCACCGCCGAGTTTGCTGAGGATTTCATCACGGGTTCTTTGGGTCAGCTTTTCGTCATTTACTGCAAACGCGGGGAAGCTGATGATGCTTAATAGGGCGCTATCTACCTCTTTTGAGCGAGACTCTTTCGGCAGGAGAGATTGTAATACGGAGCCTGCTCTGGCCACGGCGTCAGCAAAGGAGTGGATGACAGCCCATTCGGGACCATCATTACCAAACAAGTTTAAGCCGTCTAAAGCTTCCATCGCGGCTTTGGCCATGCCGACTGAACTGGCGTTGATTTCGGCTTTGCCATTATTCACTTTATTGCCTCGCTCCCAAATGCCGTAATCAGGAGTGCGATAGGTACGAGAAATATAATAGACGAGGTTCTGAATAAAATTGGCTTCGTCGTGAGTAAAGATGAGTTTGCTGCCCGCTTTGGTCATTTGGGCCAGAGTCAATAAGTAGAAGCTGGTGGCATCAATTTGCAAATGTCCCCAAGCATCGTCTGCAACCGCTTCGAGCCCTGTTTTTGTGTCGTATTTTGCGTGCAGTGCGTCTTTGGGATCAAGGCTGTGTTTAAATGCCTCGACTTTATGGGATTGGCGCATCATGGCGTACAGCAAGCCTCGCATCATTTTAATGCAAGAATACTCTAATTCGTGGGAACGTTTATCTGGGTTTGAGGCACGTTTGTAGGCGAGATGGAGTGCCCAAACGGCTTGAATACTATAAACGTTGTCTCGTACCCAAGCATCGGTGTAGTTGCCGTGATTATTGATGCTAGTACTAGCCGGAAAAAGTCCAGTAACAGGGTGTTGCCGAGAGAGGATCACAGCCTGAATGTGTTTGTATAGAGAGTTTAGCTTTTCTTGGGTATCAAACGCCATATTCCTTCCCTCAGAACGTAAAACATAAAATCAGTTGTCTGGATGATGGATTCGTTCACTTATATGAATGTACTACCGTAAGCATATGGTGAGTTGCTACTAAGATAAAGCAGTAAAGCGAACTTCTTATCGATTCGATTTAGTGTATCTACCATCATAGGCGTTTTTTTGAGTTGTGCCTAACTGCTTAGAGTATATATAAAAATAATCAGCAAAAAGAATGCCTAATGACTCTATTGGCAGAGTAGAAGTCAAAATAAGTTGATAGGAGAAGGGGGATAGAAGGGAGCAGATAAACAAACAGGAATTGATGCACAGCCCGTCTTTTTATGGAAACGGGCTGTAGGGTAAGTGCTGAAAGGAAGGATAAACGATCTACTTTCTTTAGGTGCTGAATTGGTTCACCAGAGTACGTAATTGAGAGGCGCACTGGGTTAGTTGCTCGACCGATGCATGGATTTCATTGGAGTTGACTGTGGTAGTGCCACACACATTGGCAATATTGTCCAAAGCCGCGCTGACGGTTTGCGAAGACGCATGTTGGCGATTGGTCGCTTCTGTAATTTGTGTATTAAGCTTGGAGATGGACAAGACACCACTGGCGATGTCTTTAAAGGTTTTTCCGGCTTCGGATGTTTGCTCTGCGCCTTGGTTAGCGGTGGTTTGTGCATTTTCCATGACTTCCACCGTGGTAAGGGTTTGTTGCGTCAGTTCGTTGATCAAACCACCAATATCTGTGGCCGCTGTTTGTGAACGTTGAGCTAGCTGGCGAACTTCATCCGCAACCACGGCAAAGCCTCGGCCTTGTTCACCTGCTCGGGCGGCTTCAATGGCCGCATTTAAGGCTAACAGATTGGTTTGATCGGCGACTTCGGAAATAATACCAAGTCGCTCATTGATATTGCTTACATCTTCTCGGAGTTGGTGGATTTTCTTCGTTGCATCGCCCACTTCTCGGGAAAGGCGCTGAATGTCTTGGTTGGCTTTGTTCATGACGCTTAAGCCCTGCTGTGAATGCTGACCTAACTCTGTGGCAGTGCTGCTTGCGCGCTCGGCAATAGCCTGTGTTTCATCGACTGATGCTATCATGTCCTGCATAAGTTGTGTGGCTTGTTCTGTGTCCCTTAGCTGCATCGACACGCCACTGACCGTTTTCTCGGTAGACTGGTTCGTATGACCAACAATACTATCTAAGGTTTCACTAGAGTGACTGACATTGCGCACAATCGATTGAAAATCGCTCATCATACTATTGAATGCATCGGCCATTTCACCCATTTCATCTTCCCCATCAAACTCGACACGGCGCGTTAAATTGCCGGACTTTTTCACCGATGTCATGGTATTGCATAAGGTGGTGATACGGGTGGTGACTAAATGGATAATAAACAAAGCTGAACCACCAATGACGATGGTTAACACCCCAACGAGAATTGCATAGTTAATTAATGTGTCTAAAAACAGGTCAATGACTTTGTCCATAGAAGAGGTGGCTATTAAGGTTAATTGCCAAGGAGAAAATGTTGTGCTACTGGCAATCATACTGTGCTGTTGACCTTCTTTATCTTGATATTGAAAGCGCCAGGCTTGATTTTCAGTATGGTTATTGAGTCCAGTAAGGAGAGAGTTAGGTGCTGTTTGGTTTTCTGTATTTAGACTAGGAGCGTTTAGTAACTGTTGGTTGCCATCCAATAACCAGATTTTTTGATTACTGCCGTAATGAATGAGAGCAAGGGCTTGGATTGCTTGCTGTTTGGCTTGGTCAACGGTCAGTTGTCCTTGCTTTTGTTTCTCGTAAAGAGGGGCAATAATAGAGTGAGCAATACTTAGCACATCTCGGGTTTGGTTTTCTCGGTCTTTCACTTCACTGTGAAACAGTGTGGTTAGTGACACTAGGATTAATGCCGTTGTTCCTAACGACATCAAACCAATAATTGCCCACAGTTTGTAGCGTATTTTTATATTATTAATTTTTTTTAGCATGCATTACTCCCGATGTAATCCCTGGCGCATTCTACTGTGGTAATGGTAAGAACTCGAACTTACACTTTGATGTATATCATAATATTCACAAATAATGTATGCATGGCGTAGTCTTTATTACGACCAGTAGGAATAAAAATTGAGCTATTTCATCGTCTTTAGTACATCGTTTTTGTCCGCTACTATTTTGCCCTTGGGTTCTGAAGCCTTTTTGCTTTACTATGCTAGAGACGGTATATCGTCCATTGTATTGTTGTGGTTTTTAGCCAGTACAGGTAATACTTTAGGGGCGTTGACTAACTGGTATCTTGGGCGTTTCATATCTCGTTTCGAGACAAAAAAATGGTTCCCGGTAAGCCCAACATCACGTCAACGTGCTGAACGTGTGTTTAATAAATATGGCTACTGGAGTTTGTTATTTACTTGGCTTCCTGTGATTGGTGATGGGATTTCATTAATTGCAGGTGTATTTCATACACAAATAAGGTATTTTTTACCTTTCGTTTTTGTTGGGAAGGCGGCAAGATATGGGTTCATACTGTGGGGGCAAAGCTGGCTCTTTAACAGTTAGAGAGCAGCGATATGTTTGATTATGCTTTTTCTTGGTTAGTTTTGCCTTATTTGGTGTACATGGAGGAATTTTAATGGGTGTCACACAAAAACTGCTGGTTGTTGCAGCGGCGTTATCGTTAAGTGCTTGTTCAATGTTTGAAGGTAAGAATACCTTTATGACCTATCAGGACTTGCAGACAAAGGTAAGAGAACACGATGTCGAGATCAAAGCGGTGCAAGATCAGCTTGCACAACTTAAACAGGCTGATAGTGCGAATAAACCGATGGCTGCTAATACTGCGTCACAATCTAATAATGCAACCTCTCAATCCAATAACGATGGTTTAGGGTTGTCTGAGAGTGAAACACAAGCGGCGCCCAGTGTCGCGCCACAGGTAACCCCTGTTGCGAATACTCAAACTCAGCAAATGGCACCTGCTCAGTCTTCTCCTACACAACCCCCTGCACAAACCGCTTCCTCCCAGTCGTCTTCAGTGCAAGCCGCGCCAATGGCGTCTTCTGAGCCTAAAGCCGTGACGCCCAATTACAATAATAACTCTTCTGCAGCAATGACAACGACTAAGGCATCAAGTAGCAATGATCAATACGGTGTGCAGCTTGCCGCTTACACAAGTCGTCAAGAAGCAGTGAATGGATGGCAGAGGTTGAGTAAAAATAACTCAGATGTCTTTGTAAACCTTACCCCTCATATTACTAAAGCTGTCGTTAATGGCCGCACTATGTATCAGTTAAAAGTTGGCCCGTTTTTGGACCGTGCCTACAGTGTTGGTTTCTGTAATATGCTGAAACAAAAAGGCAAAGACTGCATCATCAAAAAGTTTGATGGTGAGCCATTGTAATTTTTCTAAGGCAACTTGCTTCGTAAGGTAATGAACACCTAATTCGGCTTCCTAAGCGCCTTTTACTTTTATAAGAGTAAAAGGCGTTTTTATTGGTGTTTGAGTCAGCTTTGATTAAGGTGATGTGAAGGTTGAGCATTAACATCGTATTCGGCTTTTGACCGATGCCCTTGTTTTGTGAATAGTCGATATAAGCAGAGCTAATGATTCATACACAAATGTTGTGAATTTCATCTAGGGGTTTTTGTTAGAATCCCTTGCCACACAACAAACCCTGAGCCAAGCCGGTTCTTTCGGTAGGGTACTTGGTTTGATGGGGCGGTATACAAGAGACCTTTTGTCATAATAATCCTTATGCTTTCTTTAGCTTCAAAACTAACCAATCAGTTAAATTCTGATGAAGCCTCTATGTTAGGTAGGTATAATTCCCTGCCATCGCACCATGTAAACTGACGATAGATTTTAGGAGTAGATTGATGGCAACACCTTCCCAACATGATTTGCGAAATGACTTTCGCGCATTATTAGCAACGAAAAAATGTTACTACACTGCTTCGACCTTTGATCCTATGTCAGCGCGTATTGCGGCAGACCTTGGTTTTGAAGTCGGGATATTGGGCGGTTCCGTTGCGTCTCTTCAAGTGCTTGCTGCTCCCGATTTTGCTTTGATTACTTTAAGTGAGTTCACTGAGCAAGCGACACGCATTGGCCGTGTTGCCCGCCTGCCGATTATTGCGGATGCGGACCATGGTTATGGTAATGCTTTGAATGTGATGCGTACCATTACAGAACTTGAGCGTGCTGGTGTTGCTGCTTTGACAATCGAAGACACTTTGCTACCAGCCAAATATGGCCGTAAATCGACAGATTTAATCCCTTTGGAAGAAGCGGTTGGTAAGATTCGTGCGGCACTTGATGCCCGTATTGATCCTGCAATGTGCATTATCGCGCGCACCAATGCGGGTCAATTGACTGATGAGCAAACCATTGAGCGTGTGAAAGCTTATGAAGCCGAGGGGGTTGATGGCATTTGTATGGTGGGGATTCGTGACTTCGATCATTTAGAGAAAATCAGTCAGCATGTTTCTATTCCACTAATGTTAATTGCCTATGGCAACCCTGAGTTAGAAGATCGTGAGCGTTTGGCAGAGCTGGGTGTTCGTATTGTGGTAAATGGGCACGCTGCTTATTTTGCTGCTATTAAGGCGACATATGATTGTTTGCGTGAACAGCGTGGTATAGCGGAAGGTAAGTTGAATGCCTCTGAATTGTCTACTCGTTATTCGACACTAGAAGAAAACCGAGTCTGGGCAAGCAAGTATATGGATGTTCAAGAATAATATCGCTGGTATGTCATCTTTGTAGACACGTCATCGGCAATGTTCTTAGACAATCTGAATAAAAAGCGCTTATGAGCGCTTTTTATTCATTTCTCTTCTTCTGTTTTCTTTTTCTCAAACTTCCTTCTTAGAATTAAACCTTAAAGCTGCCTACTTGTTCCTTCAACCCATTGTAGAGACTCGAAATTCGTGTTGATTGGCTGCTAATGAGCTGAGAGATCTCTTGAATGCTGTCGGTCTGCTCTTGGAGTGAGGCTAAGTTTTGGTTGATTTCGTTGGCGACGGCGGATTGCTCTTGTGTGGCTTGAGCCGTTTGCGAAGCCATATCCTGAACCTTGTTGAACGATTCCGTCAAGGCATTGAAGACCTTGGTGACCTCATTGAAATTATCAGCGGTATGGTTGGCATTAGACTGACTGTTTTGAATAGATTGAGAGGATTTGTGTACGTTTTCTCGAAGTTGAGCGATCATGGTTTCGATTTCGTTTGTACTGTCTTGTGTGCGTGTCGCAAGTGTTCGAACCTCGTCGGCAACGACGGCAAATCCACGGCCTTGCTCACCTGCGCGAGCGGCTTCGATAGCAGCATTTAAGGCCAATAAGTTGGTTTGCTCTGCAATGCTGCGGATGACTTCCAAAACCGAGGCAATGGCTTCCGAGCTTTTTTCAAGCTCGTTGGAGCGGGATAAGTCTTCGGCAATGTCTTTTACTAAATTGGACATGGCGTTTTGAGAATCATTGACCGCTTTGAGGCCATTTTTCGTTAATTGGTTTGAGGTTTTCGCCTCTGCCGCTGTGTTACTTGCAATCTCCTCCATCGATCGGTTAGACATATTCATTTCGTGACCTGCGCTAACAATGGACTCTGATGCTGCGACTAATGCGTCGGTAATCCTCCCTGTTTTATCGGAGACGGTATTCAGCTCGCTGGTGGTATCCCCCAAGGCAAAGGATTCTTTTTGAATGTGACTAATGATGGTGCGCAATTTTTCTAGGAAACTATCGAACTCATTAGAAAGATCCCCCAGCTCATCTTTGGAGGACGAGTGAATGCGCTGGGTCAGGTCGCCATCGCCTTCAGCAATCTCTTTAATCCGTTGGGTGATGCTTTCAACGCTTTTTGTCAATCTTAATGGAATGACATAACCGACAACGAGAGCAAGTGCGAAGGAAATCAACAGAATGATCATCGCAATGCTTTGGTATTCTTGAATTTTTTGCTCAACATCGACTTGTAGGTCGTGAGAGCGTTCTCTTACGGATTCTCCTGCTTTGTCTAACAAATCACGAATGGCAGAAAATTTTTCTTCCATTTGTTTGAATTGCTTTGGCTCTGTGTTGTTGCTTGCCGAGTAAGTATTGATTAAGTCTGTACTGTCAGCCAGCCACTGACTAAATTGCACATCAAAATTACCGAAAGGCTTTGTGAGATTTGGCTCGTTTTTAAGATAGGTGCGATAGGTGTTAAAGCGTTGAATCACCTGCTTTGCATTGTTTTGAAACTCGACTTTGTTTTCTTGAAAATCGCCAATGCGGTTGATGATTTTTTGTTGGGCCAAGCGAGCCTGATAAAGATCTCGGTCAGCACTCAATACTTCTGTGATGGCTTCTAAGTAACGTTCTAAGCTAAGTGCGCTAAGGCTTTGCACATTTTCTGCTTTACTCGCGAAGTCATGGAGACTTTCGCCTGCTTTATCGAGCGTATTACGCAGCTTAATAAATTGTTTGTCTATCTCTATCGTCGGGGAGGGTGTGGCAGATTGATGGGTATTCAACAGTCGTTGGCTGGCGTCTAGCCACTCTTTATAGAGGCGGTCAAAATCCGCAAAGGGTGCTAGTACTGCTTTGGGCTCATCAGCGAGGTATTCACGGTACTTTTGAAATCGATCAAATACTTGTTGGGCATTTTCTGTAAAGGTGTTGCGATTTTTTTCGGGATTGCCCTCATTAAAAAAAAGCTGTTCTTGCGCTAAGCGCGCTTGGTAAATGTCTCTATCAGCATTTAATACCACCGACATGGCTTCAAAATAGTGACTGGTTTGTTTTTTTAATACGCTTTTTTGATAACTGCTTATGATTGCGTTAAACGCAAATAAACCAGCGAGAATCAAAGATAGAACAACGATGGGGAGCATCATTTTGATTCGAATTGATTGTGTTCGCATAACTTAATAATCCCTTATACAGTCAGTCAACTTTATCATTAACCATAGACCAAAAATGGAAAACAGCCATAGAAAGGCAATAAGTTATTGTCAGGATTGCATCGTGTTTGTTGTGAAAAGGCGAGGTTGAGCGTTGCGTGCATGTTAGAACAAAGCGGTTTTTGCTGTGAATGGATGGCGTATTAAAAAATAGATTGATTATTTTTTGTTCTGTTTTGTGTTGGTTTTTACTATGAAACAAATGTGTTTCTGTCGATAAAGTTCGCGAAAAACTCAATAATTTGCAGTCAAAATCTTTTAACTTCGGATTAATGATGTTTTTCTGTCACAAATTTGTCATCGAGGGTTTTTATACTGCGCTGCATCTAGGAGGATGAAAGAAGGTCCATTACCATGAATATCAAAGATGTGGCGGCGTTAGCAGGGGTGTCTCCTGCAAGTGTATCGCGATGTTTGAACAATACGGGTCCGATGAGTAAGACAACTCGCGCTCGTATTGAAAAAGTCGTTGCATTGACAGGGTATGATACGGGCCGTACATCGAAGCAGGTTGAGTGGAATCAAAACCCGACCATTGGTGTCATGATTCCTAGTTTGCTAAACCCTGTGTTTTCTGAAATTGCTGCGGGGATTCAAAAGCGAGCACGACATTTTGGCTATTCTGTTATCGTTGTGGATACGCAATATGAACGTCGTCTTGAAAAACAAGCCATTATCGATCTTATTCGCCAACGCGTCGCTGGCGTGATTCTGACGACGACATCGGTGGATGACAATGATGCCTTATCTTTACTAAGGGAGTTTCGCTTCCCTTTTTGTCTTGTTCATAATCAATCATCAAATGAGCCTTGCGTCTTTGTGGATAATTACCAAGCAGGCCGGGACGTTGCTGAACACTTGCTAAGTCTTGGGCATACAAAGATTGGCATGGTGGCTGGCCGTTTTCTGTCTTCTGATCGGGCTAAGCAGCGTTATTTAGGGTTTACCGATTTTCTGCAAGAACACTCAACCTCGATTTCCGTGCAATTGATTGAAGTGGATCAATATGCACTGACACCTTTTGATCAAACTCAAGCGTCTTTTTTTGACTCCCCAAGTTCTCCAACCGCCTGGTTTTGCAGTAACGATTTGTTGGCACTAAAGCTCGTCAATCATCTCAAGTCAAAAGGCGTGGTTGTACCAGAAGCAGTGTCAGTGGTGGGGTTTGACGGCATGGCATTGGGGCAGATTCTTTACCCTCCATTAGCAACGATTCAAGTGCCACACCACGATATGGGATTGTGTGCAGTGGATTTGCTGTTTAACGCCAAGCACAAAACGGCGTTTCCTTTAGCAAGGCAGTTAGATTACCAAACCCACTTTGTGGGAACCGTGGCTGAGCGTCATCAGTCATCCAACATGCGAAGCGTTCAATAAGAAACGTTCTTTTAAAGAGAAGGAGAAAGTTGATGGGTATCTTAAAGCAGTTTACTAAACTGGCGGTTCTATCCTTAGGGTTGACCGCAGGAGCGTCTTACGCAGCGGATGCGATTTGTTATAACTGTCCCCCTGAATGGGCCAATTGGGGTGGTCAGTTGCAGTTGATCAAAAAAGATTTGGGGATTTCTATCCCAATGGATAATAAAAACTCAGGTCAGGCGTTATCACAATTGGTGGCTGAAAAAAACAGCCCAGTTGCTGATGTGGTTTATTACGGTGTGTCGTTTGGTATTAAAGCCGCTGAAAAAGGGGTTGTTGCATCATATAAACCAAAAAATTGGGATAAAATTCCCAAAGGATTGAAAGACCCTAAAGGGCGTTGGTTTGCTATTCACTCTGGAACCATTGGCTTTTTTGTTAACAAAGATGCCTTAGATGGCCGTCCTGTTCCGCAATCTTGGAAAGACCTTTTGAAGCCAGAATATAAAGGTATGGTTGGTTATCTTGATCCGACCAGTGCGTTTGTGGGGTATGCCAGCGCTGTGGCGATCAATCAGGCGTTTGGCGGCAATATGAGTAATTTTGCCCCCGCCATTGATTACTTTAAAAAATTGGCTAAGAACGATCCGATTGTTCCTAAACAAACAGCTTATGCTCGCGTGATTTCTGGTGAGATTCCGATTCTTCTGGATTATGACTTCAATGCCTACCGCGCGAAATACAAAGACGGGGCAAATGTGCAATTTGTGATTCCAAAGGAAGGTACTATTGAAGTCCCTTATGTGATGAGTGAAGTCAAGAATGCGCCACACCCTAAATTGGCCCATAAAATTTTAGACTTTGTTTTATCCAATAAAGGGCAGCGTCTATGGGCTGAGGCCTATCTCCGTCCTGTCATTGCCTCAGCTATGACACCTGAAATCGAGAAAAAATTCTTACCCGCGTCAGATTACAAACGTGCGAAACCTGTCAACTTCGAGAAAATGGCTGCGGCTCAGACTGGGTTTGCTCAGCAGTATTTAAACGCAGTGCATTAAGCCCACCATGAAAAGAGTGGGTTTTGTCTCTTGTGGTTAAATCTAGTATTACCCGCTCTTTTTATTTCATTTTCTTGAACTATCTCGCAACGAAGCGTTTTTATGAAGAAAAATAGGCAATATATTTTATTGATGATTCCTGCGCTGATTGTCAGCTTAGCGTTTTTTTTGCTGCCAATGGCGAAGCTGGTATGGCTGTCTTTTGCGAAACAGCATGGCATCAGTTATTGGTACATTTTGACTAAACCAATGTATTTAAGCAGTTTATGGTCGACCTTTTGGCTGTCTGCTGTGGTTACCCTAGCCAGTTTGATCATTGCCACCATTGTTGGTTTATTTTTGACTCGCCATGACTTCAAAGGCAAATCGATATTGGTTGCTATGTTGAGCTTTCCTTTGGTGTTCCCTGGTGTCGTCATTGGCTTTTTTGTCATTATGTTGGCAGGGCGACAAGGTTTGCTTGCTGAGTTGGGTCTTGCATTAACAGGCGAACGGTGGACGCTCGCTTATTCTATTTCAGGTCTTTTTATTGGTTATTTGTATTTCTCTATTCCTCGCGTAGTGCTGACGGTAATGGGCGCGGCGGAGAAGTTAGATAATAATTTGATCGAAGCGGGGCGTTCCCTAGGGGCAAATCGTTGGCAGTTACTCCGGGATGTGACAATACCCGCACTGACTCCTGGTTTAATTTCGTCTGGTTCTATTTGTTTTGCTACCTCCATGGGGGCGTTTGGGACCGCTTTTACCTTGGCAACCAATCTCAATGTCTTGCCGATGACGATCTATACCGAATTTACCTTAAATGCGAATTTTGCTATGGCGGCCGCGTTGAGTTTAATTCTTGGTTTTATTACCTGGGTATGTTTGACCATTGCACGGCGTCAAGGTGGTTCGTCGTTAGGGATGGGAGGCTAATATGAAAAAGGGCGTGTTTTTTTATTTGCAATTGGCCTTCACTCTATTGATTTGTGCTTTCTTAATTGTGCCCGTTTTTATGTCCATTACGGCGGGGCTGACCAATAACTATTTTGTTGGTATTAAAAGTGGCTTGACCTTTCGCTGGGTCGAGCAGGTATGGGGAATGTATTCCAATACCATTTGGCTAACCATGAAAATTGCCTTGGTAACGACTCTGGTGAATCTTTGTGTGGGTGTGCCTTGTGCCTACTATTTGGCGCGCAGTCGAAGCAAATTATCGGCCTTTTTAGATGAGTGTTTAACCTTACCCATTGCCATCCCAGGTATGGCAATTGCGCTGGGGCTGATTTCTGTATATGGCGGTATCACTGAGTTTCGCATGAGCTGGTCGTTTATTTTAGTGGGTCATGTGATTTTTACTTTGCCCTTTATGGTGAAGTCTGTCTTAGCGGTTTTGCAAAGCATTAATTTCCGCGTATTGGAAGAAGGGGCTGCCAGTTTAGGGGCGAGCTTTTGGCAGCGTTTTTTTCATGTCATCGTGCCCAATTGCAAAACGGGTATCGTGAGCGGCATCTTGATGACCCTGACCTTGTCAGCAGGGGAGTTTAATTTAACCTGGATGTTACATACGCCATTGACGAAAACCTTGCCCGTTGGCTTGGCGGATTCTTATGCGTCCATGCGCTTGGAAGTCAGTTCTGCTTACACCTTGATTTTCCTTGGCATGATTTTGCCTTTATTGATTGCCGCGCAATTTCTGAACCGTCGACCCAAGCGTAGCGCGTAGTTCGCATTAAACAGCCTTTATGAATGAATAAGATGAGTAACACAATGAAAAATGCATCAACGAGTGTGGCGATTACATTAAAGCAGGTTCAGAAAACCTTTTCTGATGGCACACTGGCCTTGAAGCCTTTAGACCTTCATATTGAACAGGGTGAAATTTTAGTTTTATTAGGGCCATCCGGTTGTGGCAAAACCACCACTTTGCGTCTTATTGCTGGCTTAGAGTTTTGTGATCAGGGTGGTCAAATTCTGTTTGGTGAGCGGGATGTCACTCAGATAGCCATCGAACAGCGTCGTGTTGGTATGGTCTTTCAATCCTATGCACTGTTTCCCAATATGGATGTAAGTGAAAATATTGCTTACGGCTTACGGGTGCGTGGAGAAAGCAAAACCACGCAACGGGAAAAAGTAAACGAAATGCTAGAGCTGTTTGACTTACAACCCTATGCCCAACGCGCGATCGATCAGCTATCTGGAGGTCAGCGTCAGCGAGTGGCTTTGGCTCGTGCCATCATTACCGAGCCAGAAGTGCTTTTACTCGACGAGCCATTATCCGCTTTGGATGCTTTGTTGAAAAAACGCTTACGAACCGACATTAATGCTTTGTTAAAACGTTTGGGCATTACCGCCGTGTACGTGACGCACGACCAAGAAGAAGCCATGGCGATGGGAGATCGCATTGCTATTTTGGATCATGGCGAGATTGCCCAAATAGGGACCGCTGAAGAGATTTATTTGTCACCTAACAATGAATTTGTGGCTAACTTTATTGGTCAAATGAACCATTTTGATGGTTTGTTACAGGGCCAAGCTTTGTCTTTTGGGAAGCAGTTTTTACCACTGTCTCCAACGCTTTATCAATCCTGCTCCGAAGGTAAGCGTCTTCGCTGTATGGCTCGTCCTGAAGATGTGCGTTTAATGGCGTTTGACGAGGCCACCGTTAAAGGGGCTGTGTCTCACAGTGTGTTTTTAGGGGACAGAACACGGGTTTTAGTTGATATCGAAGGGCTGCAAGAGCCAGTGCATGCAGATTGTTTTGAGCGTAAGCGCTATACAAGAGGGGATCGGGTGGGCTTAATGATTCCGCCATCACGTCTTGTGTTGTTACCCACTAGTGGTACGGAGTAAGTGACATGTTAATTGCCCAACTAACGGACCTTCATATTAAAAAACAAGGCAAAATCGCCTATCAAAAAGTGGATACGTTGCAGTGTCTCAAACAGGCGGTGACGCACATTAATGGTCTCTCTCCCCAGCCAGATTGGGTGGTGGTAACAGGCGACTTAGGGGATTTTGGAACGCCAGAAGAATACGATGTGTTGGTACCAGAGCTACAAAAACTGCATGCTCCCGTTAAAGTGATACCAGGGAATCACGACCATAGAGCATACCTTCGTGCTGCCTTTGAGGGTTTTTCAAGTTTTGATCATGCAGATTACTGCCACTTTTCCCATGTCGCGGATGGCTACCATTTGATAGGACTGGACTCTTCTGTATTGGGTAAGCCATACGGACATTTAACCCCCGATTCATTAGAGTGGTTGGCAACTCAGTTGGCTAACAAGCGTGACTTGTCAACCTTGATTTTTCTTCATCATCCGCCAATGAAGGTGGGGATTGACCATATGGATGTGCAAAAACTCCTCAATGATGATGAGCTATGGCAAGTACTTGAGCCTCATAAACAGGTAAAGGGGTTAATAGCAGGGCACTTACATCGTGCTATATATGCTACATGGAACGGTCTGCCTGTGTGGGTTGGACCCTCTCATAGTCATGCGGTGACGCTGGATTTGAACCCTAATGCGCCATCAAGATTCTCCCTCGAGCCACCAGCTATCCAGTTGTTCAAGCTGGAGCCTGATAGTGTGGTGAGTCATATTAGTTATATTGAAGCGGGTGAAAAATCAGCCGGGCCGTTTCCTTTTTTTGATGAGAATAACAAGCTGATTGACTAAAATAGGAAGCAGAAAGCGCTTTAAGGCTTTCTGCTTTTTAATTGTCTTGTTTTTAACTTACCTTTTTTAACAATGCCGCCACGCCTTCTTTTACCTTGGCCAATAGTTCTTTCTCATCGAGGTTTTTCACTTGGCAATTACTGATGACTGGTTTGCCTTGGATAAAGCTGTGTTTGACTGAAACCGGTTCACCGCAGAGCAGTGGTGCGAATAGAGTAGAATGCACACCAGCAAAGCGAGGTTGATCGATATCGTATAAAACGATGTCGGCGGCCATGCCCACTTTTATTTCCCCCACTCCATCTAATCCCAATAACTTAGCGCCGTTACGGCTGGCCCAGCGGAGGGTTTCGTCGACTGTGGTAACTTCTGGGTTTTTATTCGCCGCGCGGTGGAGTAACCAAGCAAGGTTAGCCTCTTGAATCATTGAGCCAGATTCTGCCGAAGCAGACCCATCCACGCCTAGTGTGACCTTGATGCCTGCATTTTGCATGGCAATGGCTGGAGCAATGCCGCTGCCCAAACGACAGTTGGAGGTGGGGCAGTGAGCAATACCGGTTCCGGTTTGGGCGAGTTTGGCAATGGCATACTCATCAGACCAGACAAGGTGGGCAAACCAGACATCACTGCCAAGAAAATCACAGTGTTCAGCGTAATCAATGGCGCTCATACCGTATCTTTGCTGTGCTTGTATTTCGTCGTATTCCACTTCTAATAAATGGGAATGCAGCTTAAGTTGGTGTTGTCTGGCGTAGGCTGCTAAGGCACGAAGGGCGGTTGGCTCTGAAGAATGGATAAGACTGGTTGGTGCCACTACCAAGCGGCGCATCGCCATAGGGCTGTCTTGATGATACCGAACACGTGTTTTGTCCATGCGTGCGATGACTTGGTCGAGCGTTTCTGGCTGGATCGGTGAAGATTGCATTCCACGATGGCTACCTCGACTTGTGGTGCTGCCTCGACAGAGAACAAGACGAATACCTAAGTCGTCGGCTGCTTGCCATACCGCGTCTTCTATCTCCGTTGTTGAGCCAGCATGGTAAAGATAATGATGATCTGCACAGGTGGTTGCACCAGAACGAAGCAGTTCATATAAGCCTAATTTGGCAGCGTGGTACATTAAATCAGGGGAAATACTTGGCCAAAAGCGAAAGGGGACGGAGACAAGCCAGTCATCAAGGCAATGATTCAGCCCTTCAGGAATGCCCTTTAACACGGATTGCGCCAAATGGTGATGGGTATTGACCATGCCAGGATAGGCAACGCAGCCTTTGGCGTTAATTAGCGTCTCATCTGGCGCTGGTTGTAAGTTGTTGCCTAACTCGGCAATGATGCCATCATGAATACGAATATCCGTGTTGTTGGGAGAATCGAAAATGGCGCGTGTATTTTGAATGAGGTAAGACATAGACAAGCTCCTGATCGTCAGTTGCACAAAGTAGTGTGAATGGCTTTGTACGGTTGCTGATGTGGCAAGAGCAATGACCCGATGATGTATCTGCCTGCTTCTACTCTTTCCTGCTAACCATGTGGTTATAAGCAGCAAGCAAAAAACTCTCCAACTTGATGAATGCTAGCAAAGTAGGCAAGCCTTCTAATAGAAGCCGTCTAATGCCTGCTTCTATCATGGCCTTACTAAATCAGATTCTTGTTAAGAGGTACGCTTGTGGTGCTTTTTCAGAATGATATTGGCTCTTCCTAGTGCATGGCATGGTGCGAAATAGCATTGAATCTTTTTTAATGATTGATCTTTAACTCTTTTTTTCAGTTGGCATAAGCATTGCTGATGATGAATTTGTACATCAATTGGGTGTATTTCCATGAGTAGAAGCTGACAGGTTGATCATAACTGGGTCATTGCTCGCGGGATCGGGCAAGCATTCGTCTTAGGCGTATGGTAGCGGGTCGCGTGATGATTGACCTTAGACGTCTTTTCAATCACGCACTCCTTAGCTTGCTTTATATCAGTGAGTAAAAGCAAGGGAGTAGAAGCGGCGGACGGTTAATACCGTCGGGCATTGCTCCAATAACGTAATGGGTTATTGGGAGAGTCTATGAACACATCTTATGGTTTGAATGAATTAAATTTTGAAAAGACGATAGGGGGGCTGGGCGTCGAAAATCATCAACGCCAGATTCCATTAATCGATCTAAGGGCGTTTGACGAACGCCGAGAAGAAATAACCGAGCAGCTTTGGCAAGCCGCAACGAACGTTGGCTTTTTTCAGTTGGTCAATCATGGTCTTACCCGTGAGGACATTCAAGCAGCCTTTGAGGCTTCTGAGCGCTTCTTCGCTCAGTCTCAGGAGGAGAAAGCGCACTACGCATTAAAAGACGGCCTGAATGTCGGCTGGGAATTTAAAGCGCAAGTGCGTCCCTCGACAGGAACACCAGACCAAAAAGAATCCTATCAGATTACCTTACCTCACATGACTGACTTATGGCCGAGTCAAGTAGCCGTGCCAGAGTTTCAGCGCATTATGCTCTCCTTTGAGTATCAAGCGTGGCGGTTGGGGATGAAGGTGTTGTCTTGCTTTGCCAACAAGCTTGGTTTTGTCGAAGACTTTTTTACTCAGGCCCATGATCGTACCTCTCAAGAATACCAAAGCACCTTACGCTTACTGCACTATTTGCCCTTAGAGAATGTTGAAAAACAATCTGGATTATGGCGAGCAGGCGCGCATACGGATTTTGATTGTTTAACCATGGTCTTTCAAAAAACAGGGCAGGGCGGTTTGCAGGTGTGTCCTGGCAAAGAAGCCAAAGAGACAAATCGCCAAGAGTGGAGCAATGTCGAACCTGAGGAAGGGATCATCACTTGCAATATTGGCGACATGCTAATGCGCTGGAGTGATGACAAGCTTCTGTCCACGTTACACCGTGTGCGTATGCCAACGGCCACAGAGGCCAATCATTCTCGATACAGTATGGCGTTTTTCTGTCAAGCCAATAAAGATCAGCTGATCCAGGGCCCTGAGGGAAAATATGCCCCGATAACCGCTCGAGACTACTTATTGCAGCGCATTAACGCCAACTTTACAGGTAAAAAGTAGCGATTTTTACTCGCGACGGCGAACAACGCAAAACGTCAAGCAAGTACGCCATTTGATTTGAGTGTTTTTGGGAGAAAGGTCATGAAAACAGCTAAGGTGACGGTCATTGTGGATTCGCGTTATGGCTCCACGCTGGCGTTAGCGAAAGCCATTGCTGACGGGGCTCAAGCAGAAGGTGCCCATGTGCGTTTACGCCGTGTGGCGATCCAAGAACCGGAGTTTAGCGTGGATACAAAACGAGCCGATTTTATTGCCGCACAACAGGAATACCGAGAATTGCCAAAGGCTTGTGCAGATGACTTGGTTTGGGCCGATGGCATTATCTGGGGCTCACCAACACGCTATGGCCTTATGAGCACACCGCTACGTTCCTTTATCGATGAAATCGCGCCGTTATGGAGAGAGGGGGCTCTCATCGGCAAAGTTGGCGCCGTATTTACCTCTACTGGCGGAATGCATTCAGGTAATGAAATGACTTTGCTGTCGCTTATGCTGCCATTTTTGCAGCATGGCATGATTCTTTGTGGGGTGCCCCATAGCGAACCTGCGTTGATTCAAACTCGTAAAGGGGGCTCTCCTTATGGTGCCTCTGCAGTCACGGGCTTTGATGGTTCGCTGGGTGTGGATGAGATTGAGTTAACCATCGCCTCAACCTTGGGAGCTCGTGTTGCTCGTTTGGCGCGGCAAGTTGAGGCAGAGCCTGCTTCTGTGGAACTGGCGGCGGCTTTAGCGCAATAAATGATGTGTCTTTCTGCTTGGTGTCATGACACCCAGTAGAACTCGTGTTCAAAGCGTTCAATTACTTTTATATCGGATTTGGAGTGCCCATTATGAGATTGAAACAAATACTGCTTTATTTTATTGCTGTCATTGGAATGTCTGTCTTTAGTTCGGCAACCATGGCGAAAGCGTTATACAAGGTAACCTTTGGGACAAATTGGTTTGCTGAAGCGGAGCATGGTGGGTTTTATCAAGCCAAAGCGATGGGGATTTATAAAAAATACGGCCTAGATGTCGACATCAAAATGGGTGGTCCACAAGTTAACGGTATGCAACTTTTGGTGGCCGGACGTATTGATATGTTAATGGGCTATCCCATGTCCAGTGTGAACGCTGTGTCTCAAGGCTTACCTGTTGTCACGGTGGCAGCCGTATTTCAAAAAGACCCTCAAGCCATTATTGCTCATCCCAATATTAAGTCTTTAAAAGAAATTGCCGACAAAAAGTTGCCTGTTTATGTCGCGACATCGGCTTATACCAGTTTTTACCCTTGGTTAAAGGCTAATTACGGGTTTACGGATAGCATGGCGCGGCCATACACGTTCAGTGTTGCTCCCTTTTTAGCCAACAAAGGGGTTGCACAACAAGGTTATATAACCTCAGAGCCCTTTGCGATAGAGAAAGGTGGCGTGAAGCCATCCATCTTTTTGATGGCGGATTATGGCTACCCTCCGTATGCTGAAACCATTGAAACCACTCAAAAAATGCTCAAGCAACATCCTGATGTGGTAAGACGATTTGTCAAAGCGACAATGGAAGGATGGGCAAGTTATATGAAAGATCCAGCACCGGGGAATGCCTTGATCAAAAAGGCCAACCCTCAAATGACGGATGCTCAGCTCGCCTTTAGTTTTGCCATGATGAAAAAGTACCATTTGCTTGATGGTGGTGATGCCAAAAAAGGCGGCATTGGCGTTATGACTAATGCTCGTTGGACCCAGCTATACGATTTAATGAAAAAAGAGAAACTGTTGACTAAAGACATCAATATTAAAGATGTCTACTCCCTTGATTATCTGCCTAATCCCCCTGTTTTACTGTCCAAATAATACACCGCATCACGGGGGAATGATGTAACCGATTGGTACTTCTCCCGTGTACATTGGAGCATGATGATGACAATGATAAGAGAGTTTTCTGGTACGACAATGGACACCACGGAATGGGGTTCGAACAGGGAGGATGTCGGTGCTAGCAATAAGGTGGCCCCAACAGGGGATGAGCGTTCCCGCCGTCCGGTTATTCAGGCGCGTAATGTCGATAAGGTCTACGGCAATGGTACCACCGCTCTAAAAGACGCCACCATAGACATTAAGCAAGGCGAGTTTGTTAGTCTGCTGGGGCCTTCCGGTTGTGGCAAAAGTACCTTGTTGCGGATTATGGCCGGTCTTGGTGAGGCATCACGCGGCACCATTAAGTGGTGGGAGCAAGATTACGATGTGGTCGGAGAAAAAGGGCGTAAGTTAGCGTTTGTCTTTCAAAACGCCACATTAATGCCCTGGGCGAAAGTGCGAGGCAATGTGCGCTTGCCCTTGGATTTGGAAAAATACGTCGCGGGAGATGTCGACAAGAGAGTCGAGCAAGCCCTTGATATGGTTGGTTTAAGCCGTTTTGCTGATGCTTACCCTAGAGAGCTTTCAGGTGGTATGCAGATGCGGGCGTCCATTGCGCGGGCACTGGTGACTCAGCCGAATCTATTGCTGATGGATGAGCCTTTTGGTGCTTTGGATGAAATGACACGCAATAAGCTGAATGATGATGTGCTGAGATTATGGCAGGAGAATGGTTGGACGATTGTTTTCGTCACACACAGTGTCTATGAAGCCGTGTATTTGTCCAGTCGAGTCGTAGTGATGGCGGCGCGTCCTGGACGTATTGTCGAAGACATTATCATTGATGAGCCATTTCCTCGTCACTCTGATTTTCGGGTCTCTCAGAGCTTTGCACAATATTGCAAACAGGTTTCCTTCGCTTTAGAAAAAGCCAGTGCCATGGGTCAGGAGGGCAAGGTATGAAAACACCACTGATTAAAAACCAAGGGTTTGTTCAAATTGCGGCACCCATCGCCGTAGGGGTGATATTTCTGCTTTTGTGGGAGTTGATCGTTCGCGCTTTAGGGATCGCACCTTATATATTGCCGGATCCAGTGGCTATCTTTGAGGCTCTAGTGGATAACTGGGGTGTTTTGTTTCATGCACTCTGGGTCACTTTAACGGTGACGTTTTTTGCTTTTGCGATATCCGTGGTATTGGGGGTCGCTTGTTCCCTTCTGTTTATTCAGAGTAAATGGATTGAAGTCAGTTTCTTTCCCTACGCTATCTTGATGCAGGTCACCCCCATCGTTGCGATCGCACCTTTAATTATTATTTGGATTAACGACACCACGTGGGCTTTGGTTGTTTGTGCGGTCATTATGGCGATATTCCCCGTTATTTCTAACACCACCTTGGGCCTGCGCAGTGTGGATCCTAATTTATTAAATATGTTTCGCATGTATCGTGCTAGCCGATGGCAAGAGCTAGTGCGGTTGCGTATTCCAGGGGCTCTGCCATATTTTTTTGGAGGCTTGCGCATCAGTTCTGGGTTGGCGTTGATCGGTGCTGTGGTCGCTGAGTTTGTGGCGGGCACGGGCGGCGCAAAAGCAGGTTTGGCGTATATGATTTTGCAGTCCAGTTATAACTTACAAATTCCCAAAATGTTTGCGGCCTTATTTTTGATTACGGCAACGGGGATTTTATTGTTTGCTTTGATGGTTTGGTTATCGAATTTAGCCTTACGTAATTGGCATGACAGTGCCGTAAAAACGGAAAACTAATCCATGCCAACGACGTTGTTGCAAGCCCATTGTAGCTCTGTTTTGCATTTTCTTGGTCAAGATAAATACGAGTATTTTTCCGATGGCCTTTTGTTGGTAGACACCTGCTCAGGACGCATTGTCGACGTCGGACATCGTGAAGCATTACTTAAGCAGTACCCGCAGGCTGCGGTATTTTATTATCAAGATGCTCTGATTATGCCGGGCCTGATAGACACGCATGTTCACTACCCACAGGTCGATGTGATTGCCTCGCATGGAGAGCAACTTCTGGCGTGGCTTGATCAATATACTTTCCCTACGGAAGCTAGGTTTTCGGACTCTGAATATGCTCAAGAAACGGCTGAGTTTTTCTTAGAGGAATTACTCAGAAATGGCACGACAACGGCGGCAGTATTTGGCAGCATCCATGCTTCCGCTGCGGAGGCCTTTTTTTGCGCGAGCGAAAAACGTAATACACGTATGATCATGGGTAAGTCGATGATGGATCGAAATACGCCAGATGCTCTAAGTGAAACCACGGAAGCCTCCTATCAGCAGACTCGCCAGTTGATTGAGCGTTGGCATCATAATGGACGGCAATTGTATGCTGCGACATTGCGCTTTGTGGTGACGTCAACACCGGCGCAATTTGCACACATCAGCACGTTAATGGAAGAATTTCCAGATCTTTATATGCAAACACATTTAGCCGAAAACCTCGCGGAAGTGACCCTAGTAAAAGAAATGTTTCCAGAGCGTCGTGATTACGTCGATGTGTTTGATCATCATGGATTATTGGGGCCTCGCAGTCTGTTTGGTCACGGTATTCACTTGTCTGAAGCGGAATTGGTGCGCCTTAAAGAAAGCGATAGTCGCATTGCATTTTGCCCCACATCCAACCTGTTTCTCGGTAGCGGCTTATTTGATTTAGATAGAACAAGCAAAATGGTTCAAACGGGAATTGCAACGGATGTTGGGGCGGGCACCAGTTTTTCGATGTTAGCGACTTTGAGTGAGGCTTATAAAATTTGTCAGATCAATGGTACCCGTTTCTCGCCTTTACGTGCTTTTTATATGGCAACCTTGGGCAATGCGGGTGTTTTGAGCTTAGAGAGCCGAGTTGGCAACTTCGAGAGTGGCAAAGAGGCAGACTTTGTCATTTATAACCTTGCTTGCACACCGTTAATGAAGCGTCGGCAAGCCTTGTGTCAGAGCATTGAAGAAAGGCTCTTTGCTTTGATGGTTTTGGGGGACGATAGGGCTGTTCAGTCGACTTTTATTGCGGGGAAGTGTCAGTATTTGAAAGAATCAAGCGTCAAAGCCCCATCTGATAAATAACGCTTTCTATATATCTTTACTATACTTAATAGAAGGACAAAATTTATTGTCTCTTTATATACAATTAGACGTTCTATGTCAGTTTTTTTATGAATGAAAAAACTATAAGGATGAAGCGATTGCATCCTAGAATATTAAAACAAAAACCACTATAAATTATTTTAGAAGCTTTTTTAAAAAGCCACTAAAGATAGTAACGATCAGTTCATTATATTTATATATGGCTTATATAAATAAGTCGTTTTATGTATTCGAGGGATGATTATGACTGCGATGACAGAAACATTCGCACTTAATATAGCGCCGGATAATATAACACCGGAAAATACACCCATTAATAGTCGAGTGACTACAAAAAAATACGATATTGCTTTTTTGCATACTTCTGCTTTATGTGTCAAAAACTTTGATGCCATTATGAAGGAACTTGCGCCGGAGTTATCCGTTAAACATGAAGTGAGGCCCCACTTTTTGAGCCGAGCCCATGCCAATGGCATAGACAGAGTATTAGAAGGGGATGTGACGGCGGCCATCGAAGCGCTAAGCCAAAAATCAAAAGTGGTGGTGGTCACTTGTTCGTATATTGGGCAGGTGGCTGAAAATATTGGAATGCTGAATGGTAGTCATATTGAAAGCATTGATCGAGCGATGGCGGATTTTGCGGTAGAGCGCGCGAATAATATATTGGTCTTGACTGCGTTGCAAAGTACGTTAAAGCCGACTCGTGAGCTGTTGAAATCTTCCATGAATCACTTTGGAGTGAAACCCACAGTGACGCTTCAATATGTTGATGATGCTTGGGAGCATTTTTTATCGGGCAATGAAAAAGGCTATTATGAAGACATCGCCAAAGTTTTGAGAGAAAAAGAACAGGACTACGATTTAATTATGCTTGCTCAATCTTCTATGGCGGGAGTAGTTGATGGCGTTGAGCTTTCAATCCCCGTGATTAGTAGCCCTAGAATAGGTGTTGAACGAGCCATTCAGTTTTTGGCACCGCGTTAATGTAATAAGAATTTTCTGTTTAAAATGCGTTTTTATCATCCCAAAATAAGGACGCCTTGGCGCCCTTATTTTCTAAGTGTGCCTTTTATGATCGTAAAATATTAACGTGAAACCGCTTTGGGTTGATTTAATGTTTGACGCTTTTTAAGTGCTTCGTAATAAGGCGCATAGGCGGGACGCTTAATGTATTTGCCATCGCCTGAACGAGACAGTAATTCACCTTGATGCCATGCTACTTTACCATTGCAGATGGTGGTTTCAGGTACGCCGTGTATTTCCATACCCTCGAAAATGCTGTGTTCAATCATGGATTGATGGGTTTTCGCTGACAGTATTCGAGTGGTGGCAGGGTTCCAAATCACCAAATCAGCATCCGAGCCAACACGAACGCAGCCTTTATTTGGGTAGATATTAAAGATTTTCGCGGTATTGGTTGAGGTGAGCGCGACGAATTCATTGGCGGTGATTTTGCCTGCATTGACGCCTTTTTCCCATAACACCATCATGCGCTCTTCCACTCCAGCGGTGCCATTGGGTATTTGTGTAAAGTTGTCTTTCCCCATGGCTTTTTGTTCCGCACAAAAAGCGCAGTGATCGGTGGCCGTGGTTTGTAAGGTTCCACCCTGAACCCCTTTCCAAAGGGCATCTTGATGCTGTTTTGGTCTAAATGGCGGGCTCATGACGTGGGCAGCAGCAGTGGCCCAGTCTGGGTTTTGGTAGACGCTATCGTCGACGGTTAAGTGCCCAGCTAATACTTCGCCGAAAACCGTATAACCATGGTCTTTGGCATAGCGAATGGCATCGACAGCTTCTTCAGTAGACACATGCACCAAATAAAGGGGAGCACCTAGTGTGTTGGCAATACTAATAGCACGGTTCGCCGCTTCGCCTTCCACTGAAGAAGGCCGTGATAATGGATGGGCTTCTGGTCCGGTTAAACCTTGATCCATAAGCTTATTTTGTAGGTGATACACCAATTCACCATTCTCAGCATGGACGGTGGGGATAGCACCTAGTTCAAGGCATTTCGTGAAGCTGGAGACAAGAATGTCATCCGTTGCCATGATGGCGTTTTTATAAGCCATAAAGTGTTTGAAACTGTTTACCCCGTGTTCGTTGACAAGTGTTGCCATCTCTTTTCCGACGCTGTCATCCCACCAGGTAATCGCCACGTGAAAGGTGTAATTCGCATAGGATTTTTGGGACCACTGACGCCACTGCTGATAAGCCTCTAAGAGCGATTGTTGAGGGCTAGGAATGACAAAATCGATAATACTCGTTGTGCCGCCAGCAAGGGCAGCGACGGTACCGGAGGCAAAGTCGTCTTTGGCGACCGTACCCATAAAAGGCAATTGCATGTGGGTATGAGGGTCAATGCCCCCAGGCATGATCAGCTTGCCTGTGGCATCGATGACCTTGGTATAGTCAGGTATACTGTTGATCTCACCAATTTCAATAATCTTATTGTCTTTACATAAAATGTCAGCTTGAAACGATTCTTCATGGGTGACAATCGTCCCCCCTTTGATCAGTAGACTCATAATGACGTCCTTATTGTTAGATGTTCACTATTATTAGAAGTTCACTCACGGAATGTTGCGTATAAGGTCACGTTGGACCGCTGCACGTTGTACCGTGAAAAGTATATTGTCACCATAAACACCAAGGGGGATGTTGGCGCTTATGGTTTGCTTTGTGGTTAACGAAAAGACCCTGATTGAACTGCGATTAAGATTGCACCGCCTTAGCTTGGCGAGAGGGACTTTGTTTGGCATTGGCTAAGAAGAAATACACAATCGCACCGGTGGCCGCTCCGGTAAACCAGCCATAGTGGTAGAACCAGCCAATGGTTGGGGTATTAACGGCAATCAGCGTAATGAGCACTGGCAGCGCAAAAGCAATCAAGCCTGAACTATTAAAGTTAGGGTAAAGGCTGTTTGGGGTGTACAGAGCAACTAAGTCTAAATGCTGGCGCTTGATTAAGAAATAATCGACAATCATGATACCTGCAATTGGGCCAAGTAGGCTTGAGTAGCCTAGAAGCCAGTTCGAATACATGCCTTCTACACTAACATCGGATTGAACCCAACCGAGTTTTTTCAATAGCTCCCAGCTCATTAGGGCAATACCAATAAAACCTGTCAATAAAGCGCCACGGGTTTGATTAATGTATTTAGGGGCGATATTTTGAAAATCGTTGGTGGGAGACACGACATTGGCAGCTGTGTTAGTGGACAGAGTCGCAATGACGATCAGCACCATAGCAATGGCCACCCAGAAAGGGCTGTGGATTTTTCCGATAAGCGAAATAGGATCGGAAATGGTTGCCCCAACAAGCGTTGGTGACGCGGCGGTTAGAATAACCCCAAGTGATGCAAACAAGAACATGGTCAATGGCAAACCAATAATTTGTCCGATGACTTGATCTTTTTGAGATTTTGCATAACGGCTAAAGTCGGGAATATTAAGCGACAGCGTTGCCCAGAATCCCACCATGGCGGTTAATCCACCAAAGAAATACCCCCAAAAACTAGCCCCAGCGGCTCGTGTCGCAGGGGTGGATAACACTTCAACAAGAGAGACTTTGCCACTTGCCCAAACAAGCAGGCCTATTGAAACGGCGAGTAAAAGGGGGGCCGCGAGTGTTTCCATCCACTTAATGGATTCTGAGCCACGAATCACCACATACATGTTCAATGCCCAGAATATGAAAAAGCCAAGCACTTCACCGGTGCCTCCTAAGCTGGCCCAGCTGCTGGAAATCGCAGATAGGAACAGATGGACGGCCATACCACCAAACATCGTTTGAATACCAAACCAACCACAGGCAACTAAACCACGGATTAAACAGGGAATATTTGAGCCGACCATGCCAAAAGAGGAACGAAGTAACACCGGGAACGGAATGCCGAATTTGGTACCAGGGTAAGCGTTTAGTGTCAGAGGAATCAGTAGGATTAAGTTGGCGATCAAAATGGTGAATAAGGCTTCCATGACGGATAAACCAAAATAAGCCGTTAGCACTCCCCCTAATGTATAAGAGGGAACACAAATGGCCATCCCAACCCATAACGCAGCAATGTTCCATTTGCTCCAGGTGCGTTCACTCAATTTTGTCGGTGCAAGGTCATCGTTATAGGCCGTGCTATATTGGAGGTCGCTATCAACTTCTAATTCGTAGAAGTCGCCCTTTTTTATCGATTTGCTGGTCATGATTCACCTCTGTCATGTGATTATTTAAGCGTGGTTTGGGGGTATTTTGTCCGTTTCCTAAGTGGACTAATGTTCCTTCGCAATGCGTTCGCTGGCTTCTAGCATGGTATGTAGTAGTACGTTGGCACCCGCTGCACATTCTTCTGGGGAGCTGTATTCGGCTTCGTTATGACTAATGCCATTCAGACAAGGCGTAAAAATCATTCCTGTGGGCACAAGGTCGGCCATATAGCAGGCATCATGCCCCGCACCGGCATAGATATCCATATGGCTGTACCCCAGCTTTTCTGTGGCGGCTTTTACATCATCGGAAGCATTAAATTCCACGGGAGCGAAATACCAGAAAGGGTCCACATTGACTTCAAGACCATGGTCGATGGAGATTTTTTTGCAAAAGGCCAGCAGTTCTTCGTGCATTGCCAGTAATACATCGGGTTTGGGATTACGCAGATCGGCACTGAACTTCACATTGCCAGGAATGGTGTTGCGAGAGTTTGGCCAGACTTGCATAAAACCAACGGTCCCCAAACCATTTTCATGGCGGTCGGCAATGGCTTTCATTTCTGCCACAATCAGTGAGGCAGCAAGCATGGCATCTTTGCGCAAGTGCATGGGGGTGGTGCCAGAGTGAGAGGGGCGGCCAATGACTTCAATGTTATACCAGCGAATCCCTTGACCGAGTCGAACGATACCAATCATTTTCTCTTCGTCTTCGAGAATGGGTCCTTGTTCTATGTGGACTTCAAAGAAGGCCCCCATATGTCGACTGCCCAGTTCCATATCCCCCAAGTAACCAATTCGCTCTAGCTCATCGCCAAGGCGAATGCCATTCACATCGGTTTTGTTAAGTTCGGTTGCTAAATCAAAACGACCTACATAGGTTCCCGAGCCTTGCATTGCTGGTTGGAAGCGGGAGCCTTCTTCGTTAGTCCAGACGGAGAATTCCATTGCCGTTGGGGTTTCAATGTTATTTTCGTGGAGAGTACGCAGCACCTCGACCCCAGATAAAACGCCGAAGACGCCGTCAAATTTACCACCAGTTGGCTGTGTATCAAGATGGCTGCCTGTTCCTACGGCAGGGAGGTCATTGTTCTTACCCGGCCTACGAGCAAAGATGTTGCCAATTTTGTCGATGGAAATATCACAGCCTGCGTCTTTGCACCAAGAGACAAAAAGATCACGAGCCTGTTTGTCTAGATCCGTTCCTGCTAAACGGTTGCAACCGCCTTTCTTTGTTCCGCCAATGTCTCCCATTTCCATTAGTGTGTCCCAAAGGCGTTGTTTGTTAATACGAAGATCCTGCATGATGTTCTCCTATGACTCTATAAACCAGTATGAAAATAAAATTTACCAAAAGGTAAAAAATGATCGCGCAGAAAACTTATCAAACATGATGCTCATGCCTAGCGATAAGAATGGTTTGCTTTTTTCAAATAAATCGATGTTGTCTTTTGTGGAGCAAAAAATAGGCCAACTTTTTAACGATTATGAGAAATAGTTTTCTCATAGTCTTATAGTTGTTATGCTATTTTTAAAATATAATGTCGAAAAATTAAGTAAAAACAGTGTGTTATAGTTTGAGGTGAAACTTGCTGGATAAAAAAGAAAAACGGACGAAGCAGTCAGTGAATAGGGAAGTATTAGAATCGCGTATCCTGCGTGCCGCAGAGATTGTTTTTGCGTCAAAAGGGTTTAGTGGTTCCTCTATGGAACGTATTGCTGAGATTGCAAAAATTTCCAAACAAAATCTGATTTATTACTTTCCAAACAAAGACTTACTATATAGAAGAGTATTAAAGGAGATGCTGGATATTTGGATTGAGAAGCTGTCTTTTTTAGAAGTTCAAGGGGAGACTCCTGAGGTCATCATTCGCCGCTATGTCAGTGAAAAAATGGCGCTTTCACGATTGTATCCCAATGGTTCAAAAGTGTTTGCGCACGAAATTATCAGCGGAGCCCCTGTTCTTAAAGAGTATCTTATTAGCCACTTAAAACCCCAATTTGATCGTGATGTTATTTTGGTTAAGTCTTGGATAAATAAGGGATTAATTGATTGTGTCGACCCCGAGCATTTGTTCTTCACCATTTGGGCGGCGACACAAACTTATGCCGATTTTTCGGTACAAATGGAAGTGTTGCTAGGCAAAAATACTTTAGAAGAAGCAGACTTTCAACGAGCTGAAGACGCCGTCACTGAGTTTGTTGTGCGCGCTCTTGGTGCTAAAAAAAATAATTAATTTTATTTTCACAATATTTTCTTTATTGGTTCTGCTTGGTTGACTTCATTTTTTGTTAGATAAGGTCAACCAAAAAATCAAATTTTTCATAATCTTAACCTTTTGGTTAACCATTTATTTATCTTTAGTTAAATTCCCTATCTCTAAAATGGTGCACATTCTGCACTAAAAAAAACAATTTACTCTGTTAAAAAAAACGTGTTATTAATTTTTATACCAAATGGTAAAAAATTAGTTTAATCCTGTTGGTTGGAGTGAATATGATTTCTATTTCAGAAGCTCAATCTTATGAATTTGCCAGTGGCCCTGATCTGTTCGCATTATGCCAACAAGCAGCAAAAATACGTGATGAACATTGGGGAAAGCGACTAACGTACTCGAAAAAAGTATTTATTCCTCTGACCAATATGTGTCGTGATGCCTGTGGCTATTGCACCTTTGTGCAAGGGCCTGATTCTCCTTATGCGAATTACATGACACCTGAACAAGTGTTGAAAACGGCACGAGAAGGGCAAGTATTGGATTGCAAAGAAGCCTTGTTTAGCTTGGGGGAGCGTCCTGAAGAACGCCATCAAAAAGCTCGGGATTTACTGAGACATCTTGGCTATACCCATACCTTAGACTACCTTCATGACCAGTGTGAAAATGTGTTACTTGAAACCACTTTGCTGCCGCATATTAATGCGGGCGCTCTATCTTACGATGAATTAAAGCATCTTAAACCCGTCGCGGCGAGCATGGGGATGATGTTAGAAACGGTCTCTAATACGCTATTAAAAAAAGGTCAAGCGCATCATGCGTGTCCAGATAAAACGCCGAAGCGTCGGCTTAATACTTTAGAGCAAGCGGGTCGCCTTGATATCGCCTTTACGACGGGGATTTTGATCGGTATCGGTGAAAGTTGGCAAGATCGTATTGATAGTTTACTTGCCATTCGTGACCGTCATTTGTCTTATGGTCATATTCAAGAAGTCATTATTCAAAATTTTCGCGCGAAACCTGGAACCGCTATGGCGGCTTGTATGGAACCTAGCCTTGATGACATGAAGAGAACCATCGCCCTAGCTCGTTTGCTGTTACCCGCCGAAATCAGTGTACAAGCTCCGCCGAATTTACAAGAAGAATACGGGAGTTATATCCACGCAGGTATTAATGATTGGGGCGGAATCTCGCCGCTGACGAAAGATTTTATTAATCCAGAGCGGGCTTGGCCACAGATCGATAATGTGGCGAAGGCCTGTCAAGGTCTGGGTTATTCCCTAGAGGAGCGCTTGACGATTTACGCCCGCTTCCAAGAGCAAGAGAGCCGTTATCTCACCGCAAACTTAACCCATCGAGTGGCTGACTTATCGGGACAAGCGACTCATTCGAATTATTTTCTTAAAGAAGAGGTGGTCGCATGAACTCATTATCATCCTATTTATTGGCACCTGCTGCAGATTCATTTACGCCACAGCTAAATCAAGTGGGCTCAAGGGTACGTAATATTTTAAATAAAGCCTTGGTAGGCGGCGAACTCAGTGTCGAAGAAGCATGTGTGTTATTCGACACGCAGGGAGTCGAAAGCCAGGCGGTACTGGACACTGCCGATAAAGTGCGCGAAAAGCGCGTCGGCAATACGGGCAGCTTTGTGATCACCCGTAATATCAATTTTACCAATGTTTGTTATATGGGGTGTCGCTTTTGTAATTTTGCGAAAGAAAAAGGTGATAAAGAGGCAGAGTTTCTCACTGTGGAGCAAGTGGCTGACCGTGCCGAAGAAGCTTGGCATCGAGGGGCCACAGAAGTTTGTATTCAAGGTGGGTTACACCCTGAGATTAATGCGGATTACTATCGAAATTTGGTGATCGCTGTGAAAAAGCGAGTCCCAGATATCCATATCCATGCGTTTTCACCATTTGAAATTTGGTATGGCTGCAAAAAAGCGAAATTAGCGCCAGAGGTCTTTCTAGCCGAATTAAAGGCATTAGGGCTTGGCACCATGCCAGGTACGGCCGCTGAAATCTTGGATACCGAGGTACGCAAAAAACTCACTAAAAATAAGCTCACCACAGAAGAGTGGATTCGCATTATCAAAGCCGCCCATTCCGTTGGTGTAAAAACCACCTCGACCATTATGTATGGCCATGTGGATCAGCCCGTTCATTGGGCTAATCATTTAAAACGGTTGCGTGATATTCAAAAAGAAACGGGTGGCTTTACCGAGTTTGTGCCACTGGGCTTTATTCATTACGAAACGCGCTTGTACAAAGACAATCCTGACACGGTTCGTCCAGGGCCAACCCGTGATGAGCACTTTAAAATGCACGCTATTGCTCGTTTAATGCTGCAAGGCCACATTGATAACATTCAAGCATCGTGGGTAAAAATGGGGCCTGATGTGGCGGCGGCCATGTTGCGTTCTGGCGCGAATGATTTGGGTGGTACCTTGATGAACGAGAGCATTTCTCGGGCGGCGGGTGGCACTCACGGGCAAGAGGTCATGCCTGAAGACATGGTGGCCAATATTCATGCAGCGGGCCTTAAAGCAATTCAACGCAATACAAGTTATGACATGGTAAAAGATTATGGATCCGCTCCCGCGATGGAAAAACGCATTGCTATTCAAGGAGTCGCCTAATGTCAGAATTAACCATTACCTTACTCGCAGGCGGTGTGGGCGGTGCGAAAGCGGCCGAAGGCCTAGCCGCGAGCCAATATGCGAACGTGACACAAATCATTGGTAATGTGGCCGATGACGAAGAGTTTCACGGACTTTGGGTCTCGCCCGATATTGATACCTTGATTTATTCCCTTGGTGATCAGATTGATCGCCAGCAAGGTTGGGGGCGAAAAAATGAAACACACCAAGTTTTAAGTGAGCTGAATACCCTTGGTAAAGAGACTTGGATGACCTTGGGGGATTTGGATCTTGCGACCCATATTTACCGGACGGAATTACGCAAACAAGGTGTCCGTCCAACCTATATTGCTCAGCGTTTAGCGACGCGCCATGGGGTTACGTTACCGATTTTATTACCTACCGACGATGTAGTGCAGACACGAGTGCAAACGAAACAGGGTTGGTTGTCGTTTCAAGAATATTTTGTACGTGAGCGCTGCCAGCCAGAAGTGTCTGCTATTGAATACAGCGGTGCCAACATAGCCAAAGCAACGCCGGAAGCCCTATCTCAGCTCACCAAAAGCGATGTAATCGTAATTGCACCGAGTAACCCTATTGTCAGCATCGGTGCCATTCTTGCGGTGTCCGGAATTCAAGAAGCCATTGCAAAAAGCGGGGCCTATGTGATCGCTGTTTCACCTTTGATTAGCGGAAAAACAATTAAAGGGCCAGCAGACAAAATGTTGGAAAGTGCAGGGAAAAGCATCGATTCAAAAGGCATTTATCAGTGTTATTCCTCTTTTTTGCACGCTTTGGTAATAGATGATGCCGACCGAAACGATGTGCCTTGGTTGCATGATCAGGGGGTGGATGTCTTGGTGACGAACACTTTAATGAAAAGCACTCAAGACAAGCAAGGGCTCATGACCAAGGTGATTGAATTTGCTCAGTCTCGACGTAATCTGAGGGCAGCATAATGGAACAACCTCTGTTGAAAAAGCTCTGTGTGGTGATTCCTATGAAATCGCCCCGTCGTGCTAAGCAGCGTTTAGCGAGTTGTTTGTCAGATGCATCTCGAGAAAAGCTGGCGTTGAATTTGTTTGAAAGCACTTTGGTGTTTTTTCGATATGAATTTGCCAATCTGGATGTGTTGGTGGTGAGTGATTCAAGGGAGATATTAGCCTTGGCACAACGGCATGGTGCCTTGTGTCTATTTGATGAAGGTGGCTTAGGGCTTAATAGCGCACTAGATCGTGCTTGTCAAAAAGTCACTTCTTTGGGCTACGCTCATCAGCTGATTATTCCCAGTGATATTGCTTGGTTGGATAAACAAGAAATTCACACCCTATTAATGGCTGCAAGGGAATCAGACGTGGTGATTGCGGAGGCGAAAGATGGTGGTACCAACGCGTTATTAACCACGCCGCCGAGTGCCATTGCATTTCTCTATGGGGTTCATTCGGCCTTGTCTCATCACCAACATGCGGCACGACGGGGGTTACGTTGCTGTTCCTTGCAGTTACCTCATTTGTCCTTGGATATCGATCAAAGCGATGATTTAGAACAGGCGACACAGCAACAACCAAATCGTTTTAAAACATGGCGATTAGCGCCGCAATCGAAGGAGCGGTCTTATGTCTGATTCACTTGCTGTTGCTTCTTTTCCTATGACGTCTTCTTCTGTGTTTGCCTCTTCGGATGCTATGTCGATGTTTCGTTTACGTGGCTTACCCGACTTTCAGCAAGGAGATGATTTAGCGCAAAGCATTATCGATACGCTCGCGTTGAATCAACAAACCTTGCTTGAAGGCGACATCTTAGTGATTGCCCATAAAGTGGTATCGAAAACCGAAGGGGCGTGTGCCTTTTTAGATCAAATCACTCCCAGCGATGATGCCATTACATTAGCCAAAACAGTCAACAAGGATCCACGAAAAGTCGAAGTGATTCTCTCTCAATCAAAACGCATTGTCCGCGCGGTGAAGCGTCCCGAGCAGCAAGAAGGTGTACTGATTGCAGAGCATAAAAACGGCTACATCTGTGCCAATGCGGCGGTAGATGAATCCAATGCGGATCACCCTGGGCAGCTTATTTTATTGCCGGACGATCCAGACAAAAGCGCTCGACAACTGTGTCTTACTTTGGAGTCTCATTTTAACTGCAACTTAGGGGTAGTTATTAGCGATACCTTTGGTCGACCCTGGCGGTTAGGGCAAACCAATGTGGCGATTGGCCTGGCCAATGTGCCAGGCGTTATGAATATGGCGGGGGAAGTGGACGCTTTTGGTCGACCTTTAAGTGTCACCGCGCCAGCGTTTGGCGATGAGTTGGCGGCCGCGTCTGGTCTATTAATGGAAAAAAGTGCCAAAGCCCCGGTGATTGTTTTTCGAGGTCTTGATTGGCCGAAAACCGACAGTAGCAGCCGAGATCTTATTCGTTCCCACAATGAGGACCTTTTTCGATGAGTAAAGTAGCGATGAATAACGCAGAGATGAAAGAAGAGATCAGTAAAGTCGCCATTATTGGTGGCACAGGGCCACAAGGAAAAGGGTTAGCGTTGCGTTTAGCCATGGCTGGTGTGAGCGTTGTGCTTGGGTCTCGTGATCCGGACAAAGCACAAGAAACCGCCCAACAGCTGATTACGACCTTGTCTGAATGGGATTTACCAGAATGGAAAGGTGTTGCTGATATTACGGGCATGTCCATGGAAGAAGCCACCAAGGCTGCCGATCAAATGGTGGTATTGTCCGTGCCATACAGCGGACACGATGCCACCTTGGCGACATTAAAGCCTTTATTGGAAGGCAAAATATTAATCGACATTGTAGTGCCTCTTGCGCAGGGTAACCCTAAAGCCGTTGTCATGCCTGAAGCGGGTTCGGTTACCGAATCTGCACAGGCATTGCTGGGAGAAAGTATTCCCGTTGTCGGTGCGTTGCATAATGTGTCAGCTGTCACGTTGAATGATCTATCGCGTTCCATCAACTGCGATATTCTCGTATGTGGTAATGATTTAGCTGCGAAAAAAAGCGTGATGTCGCTTATCGAAAGGATGGGGACCAAGGCTTATAACGCAGGATTAGCCGAAAGTGCTCGCTGTATTGAGGCGCTGACGCCCATTTTGATCCGTTTGAATATCTCAAAAGACGTGCCTTTTAGTCATGCCGGGATTCGCATTTGTCCACCAGATCATTAGGTTTCGATTACTGAACTCACCAATACTTTGTTAAAAACAGACTCAAAATGCTCATTTATAACTTATAGACTCCGCTTTTTCGTCTGTTTTTGCCTCGTCTTGGTTTTGCTCAGTACATCTTGGAAAGTTGTTTAGAACAGATTCAAACTTTGAAAAATATTAAAAAAGCATAATCACAAGAGGAACATATTATGGAATTTGGTATTACGTTTAAAGGTTTTGTGAGCCCAGATCGAGCACGTCGTTTAGTACGTCAAGCGGAAGAGGCTGGGTTTGATTATTGCTGGTTCTATGACTCACACATTTTATGGCGCGAGTCATTCGTTGCCATGGCCATGTGCATGGAGCATACCAAAACCATGCGTTTTGGCCCTTGTGTGACGAATCCTAATATCCGTGATTGGTCATTATCGGCAAGCTTATACGCCAGCCTTGCATTGCAAAGTAATGGTCGTTTTGACATAGGCCTTGGCCGTGGGGATTCCTCCATGCGAGTGATGGGTAAAAAACCTGCCACCTTGGCACGCCTTGCTGAATTTACCACGAAAGTGAAAGCCATGGTGCGCGGTGAAGAAGTAGAATATGGGGAGTGCCCAGAGCCAGTTAAATTGCCGTGGTCAGTGGGGTATGAGTTACCTGTTTGGATCGGTGCGTATGGACCAAAGGCATTGGCTACAGCAGGGCAAGTAGGCGATGGTTTGATTTTACAAATTGGTGATCCCAGTTTGGTGACTTGGTTTAAGGATCAAGCCATTAGTGCGGGTCAAGAAGCTGGGCGTGATATGTCTAACTTTAAGATACAAGCGGCAGCCCCCGCTTATTTTGGCGATATGGATTACTGTATTGAACATACCAAATGGTTTCCAGCGATGGTGGGTAACCATGTGGCAGATATCGTTGAAAAATACGGTAGTGACTCCGGTTTGGTGCCCAAAAGCTTGACGGACTACATTGAAAAACGCCGTGGTTATGATTACTCAAAGCACGGTCAAAGTGATAATCCCTACTTAGACTTTATTACCGAAGACATAGTGAAAAGCTTTTGTGTGCTGGGAACTGTAGAGGAGCACATCACCAAGGTGAAGGCGCTCGAAGAAGCGGGTACGACTCAGTTCAATATCTATTTAGACAGTGGGGATGAGGAAGAAATCATCGCCAACTACGGCCAGCATATCATTCCAGCGTTTAAATAATCTGAATCATGAAATGCGCTTTTTCATAACAATACAAAGCTGGCGTTCATTGCTTGAGCGTTAGCTTTCATTTTTAGCTACTGTTAAGAAATGTTAATAGAGATGATATCTAACAATACTGTATAGGATTGGTTATTTCTCTATCGGTTGTATTTATTTCACTATTTTTACAAATCATTTTCTTTCCCATAAAAAATCATTTAAATTTCAATGTGTTCTATGTTTTTGCACTGTATTTGCTTTTTCTTTTCGGATTGGTTGGTGGTTGAATGTCGTTAATTGGCATTTTATTGTGCGTTTAATCCTATCCATTTAATAAAGATATTTTTATTTTAAATAAAAAATCAATAAAAACAATGTCTTATGTTTTCATTAAACAATTTTTCTATTCGTCATCGCTTACCTTGGCGGTTTTTTGCTAATTTGCCTTCAGTATGGTTTCACTGTCTTAAATCAATAAGGCTATCCTTTTCAAATAGTTGACACATTTTAGGAAAATAGTGATAAATCAGTACTTAATTATTTAAAGAAAGAAGCATCTTTAAGTAAAAATAATAATATAGTTCACTTTTCCAACCTTTTGCTTTCGTAGGGGAACAGCTATGTCTGATGGTAAGCTTAAGAAAAAATTAGGATTGTTAGATTTAACGCTACTCGGGATCGGTTCTATGATCGGTTCCGGTTGGCTTTATGCCGCACTAAGAAGCTCCGGTTTTGCTGGAGCATGGTCTGGCTACGCCTGGGCGTTAGGTGCCATTATGGTACTGTTTATTGGTTTGGTGTTTGCCGAATTAGGGGCAAGTGTGCCACGTGCTGGTGGATTTGTTCGTTATCCAAATTTCACGCATGGTAATCTTGTTGGTTTTGTTATTGGTATCAGTGCGTTATTGGCTTATACCAGTACAGCTGGTGTTGAAGTGGAGGCGGTTCGTCAATATGCCATGTATTGGTGGCCTGCGTTAGGTCAGTCTGACGGCAGTCCGACGGATCTTGGCTTCATTATGCAAATCCTCTTATTGGTATTTTTCTTCGCATTAAACTATTGGAGTGTGAATGTTTTCGGGCGTATCAATACGATTGTTACGGCGATTAAATTCATTGTTCCTGTAGTGGCTATCGTCACCTTTTTTGGTTACTTCAAAAGTGCGAACTTGCAGGTTCCTGCAACCCACCCAGGTGGAATTCACGGTGTGTTTGCGTCGTTAACAGGGGCTGGGATTGTTTTCGCCTACCTTGGTTTTCGCCAAGCAGTGGACTTTGCTGGTGAGGCGAAGAACCCACAGCGAAATATTCCGATTGCCATTATGTTGGCGTTAGGAGCCAGTTTTGTTATCTATATTCTGTTGCAATTCTCTTTTATGGGAGCCGTGCCATCAGATTTATTGAAAGCACATGGTTGGCATGGTCTTGCTAATGTCTTCAATTCGCCTTACGCGGATTTGGCTCGCTCACTAGGACTTGCTTGGTTGATTAACTTAATTCTTGTGGATGCGGTTATTTCACCTGCGGGCACTGGGAATATTTATTTGGCGGGTGCAAGTCGTATCTTGTTTGCTTGGGCAAAAAATGGTCGTCTGTTTAAGTCACTGGGTAAGGTGGATAAGAAGTCTGGTGTGCCTCGTGGCGCATTATGGTTGTCTTTGATTCTAGCCATTGCTTGGACGCTACCTTCTGAATTCCAAGTCTGGGGCGGTCTGATTGCAGCGGTTACATCGGCTAACGTATTAACTTATATGCCTGGTCCTGTCAGTGCGGCGGTTTTCCGTAAGCGTCTTCCTAATTTGAAGCGTCCGTTTGTGTTACCTGCCTTTGCAATTATCAGTCCGCTGGCCTTCATCGCAAGTACTTTGTTGATTTACTGGAGTAGCTGGGGAGTCAATGAATTGCTATTGCCTGTGTTGATGATAGCGTGGGTGGGGTATGCTTTATTTGCCAAGAACGATCAAGGTCAAGGTGATGTTAAGCGTGCCGTTTGGTTGCTTGCTTATTATGTTGCTCTTTTCATCTTATCCTATGTCGGTAGTTTCGGTGGTAAAGACTATATTAGTTCGCCCGTGGATATCATCATTCTCGTGATAATTTCTCTGGTCACCTATTTCTGGGGTATCGCCTCTAGTTATGAAACCCCCGTTATTCCTGATGAAGATGATGAGCATCAGGTTGAGTACCATGAAGAGGCCGAAGCAAAAACGGCTTAACATGATAGTGTAAGTATTCGCTATTATTAGCGTTCAAGCGCCTCTCTGACACAGATACTGTGTTAGAGAGGCGTTTTTATGAATCCCATAAAAAGCCAAAGCCCTGACTCATAAGAGGAATTAGCCTTGGCTTGATGAATATTGCTTTACTCTGCTTTAACGATAAAAAGCTTAACCGAGCTGATTTAGTTGTTCATAAGTATTACGCAACCAGACTTTCATGCGCTGGCGTTCGGCAATATTCATGATGCTACGGTCATTGGCGACAGCCCAGAAACTGCTGTTATTAAAGTCGATCTTCTGTGTTAACTTAGTTTGTAGCTTGGGTAGCTCAATGATCAAGGCATCGCGTTCTACCGCCTTTTTATAGGTGTCAGACTTTTGGAAACGAGAGAAGTCATTACCTCGACCATAGTTTTGGACGATGACAAAGTCTACCGATTCTTGTGGGTAGCGCTCTAGGAGCTGATCAAGTAAGGTAATGGTATCGACGCCATCGTCCATGACATGCCAAAGACAGACTTGGTAGCCCATTTCATCAAGTAGACCAAAAACATCGGTTTCTTCTATCCACTTTCCTAGCGGCTCGGCTGTTTGGGCCGCCAAGTCGACAATTAAATCACGCTCTGGGTATTCTTCGATAGAGGCGAGCATACCATCTAGGCTGTCCTCTTCACCCACAATAATGGGAGAAGCGAAATCACTGTAAAAACGGGAAAAAGTAGCATGAGAGGCATCACAGTCAAAACCTAGAAAAGGTTTCTCATTATCAATATAAAATTGTGCTAATACTCGAGCCGTCATGGATTTACCCACACCGCCTTTTTCACCACCAACAAAATGTACTTTAGCCATTGATATCTCCCTATGACTGGAGGTTTAAGTGTTTTGAGTGATTGTGTCTTTTTCTTTTGTGCCAGTGCAGAGACAAAAGAAAAAAGGATGATTCAGAGCCTCTACTGTAGCAATAAAACATGACAAATAATTATTTTTATCTGAAAAGACAAGCCAATTATTAAAACGATTGGCTTGTCTTTCCATCAAGTTATTTGGCGGATGGTTTAAAGATAAATAAAACTTATAATAAACCTAGTGATTCCATAGCTTGGCGGATCGCCGATTTACTGCTGTCTTGTAATGCGGTAATCGGCAGACGGCACTCTTCGGTACATAACCCAAGCAATGACATAGCGTACTTAGCGCCTGCGGGATTGGGTTCCAGAAATAATGCACTGTGAAGGGCAAACAGCTTGTCTTGTAGATGCATCGCATCGGTGAATTTACCTTCCGCGCAGAGCTGCTGCAGCTCGACAATTTGTTTTGGTGCAACGTTGGACGAAACCGAAATACAGCCATTTCCTCCGCCAACGTTGTAGGCGACGCTGTTAACATCATCGCCACTTAAGAAGCAAAAAGGTTTATGGATGAGCGCGCGCTCACGAATAGGGCGCGTGAGGTCGCCAGTGGAGTCTTTGACACCAATAATGCGAGGCAATTCTGCTAACTGGGCAAGCGTATTAACCTCTACGCCGACAATGCTTCTAGGTGGAATATTGTAGATGATGATCGGGAGTTGGCTGTTGTCATGGACATGTTTGTAATGTTGATACAAGCCCGCTTGATTTGGACGATTGTAGTAACCTGCAACATGTAACGTGGCATCGGCGCCTGCTCGGTAGGCATAGTCTGAATAGATAACCGCTTCCACCGGATTATTAGAGCCTGCTCCCGCGAGGATGGGCACCGCTTTATTGGTTTCTTCGGCTGTGATCTCTATGACACGTTTATGTTCTGCTTCGCTTAGGGTGGGAGATTCTCCTGTGGTACCGACAGGAACTAATCCATTGATACCTTGGTCTATTTGCCAGCGGACAATATTTCGCAATGCGACTTCATCAAGCTGTCCGTCACGAAAAGGGGTGATTAATGCGGTGATGGCACCGTGAAACATACTATTACCTCAATGATTGTTACTTGTATTTTGACTAAAGTAACCGGAGGCTTGTCGCTGAGGAGTGCATAGGCCCGTCAGCGATGAAGCTGCCGGGGAAAAGTTTTCTTAAATCCGCACGCCAGCGACACAAGATGGTTTCACCTTACGTTTATCGCCGTTGCGTTTTTTTGCTGGAGTTAAGAACAAAAATATCATGTTATGAATCTATCTCTATTAATGCCGTTCTATGCTGACTGTTTTATTTATAAAGGTCAATAGTCAAAAAGCGCTTAAACTTGTTAGTAATTCCATTGGCAATCGGTTAATATTCGTCCAAGCTATTAAATAGTATGGCCTTGTTACTATTATTCCCAAATAAAAAACCTTCCGACTTCCATGGAGCCAAATACTCAAAAAGTGTGTCTGGTCGGTGGGTAATTGTGTGAGAAAACTATGCTGGATATGCTTCAAACACTGATGGAACGACATTTGAAAGGGCGCGAATTAGATTCTGATATAGCTTCTTTCATTGAAGAAATTTCTCAATCAATGCAGCAGCAACAACAGCATATACAGTTATTAGAACGTTCTTTAGAGCTTGCTTCCAACGAGTTGTATCAAGGTCGCGATTACCTTCATATGAGTCAAGAACTGTTTGATGCAACCTTTCACGCCGCAAAAGACGCCATGCTTATTATTGTGCAAAACGATGAAAATTGTATTCGCTATAATCAATTATTTGCCAGCATGTGGCGTTTGCCAGCTTCTTACGGTTATGAAATTACACCATCCAGCTTGCAACAATTCATGCGGCCAGCGTTTGATGATCTTGATACTTTCCAACACATCTTTAATGCCATAATTCATCATGACCAAGACACGGTTGGTGAAATCCAACTAAAAGATGGCCGTTATATAGAATATGAATGCCGTATTAGCGAGCAGCTTGGTAATCATATTGGCCGTTTATGGACGATGACGGATATTACCGAGCGTAAGCTTGATAAAAAAGCGCTAGAAGCTTCTGCTCACGATTTGAGATTAGCCCATCGGTTAGCGAAAATGGGCGCGTGGACATACGATATCGATCGTCAAGAGTTTCGATTGTCTGCAGAATTATTGACCTTGCTTGACATATCATGTGATAAGACGCGAATCTCTGCTAATACGTTTTTCAGCTTAGTACCTCCTCAAGATAAAGTTAAGATCATGCAGCTTTTTAGTGATGCTGCATCCAATAAGCAGTCTTTTAAAATCGAGACAACCTTTTATTTAACGGATGAAGAAGAACGCCATGTTTTGATTCGTGGGGGGTTTAAGCAGAGTGACTCTTGCACTTGTTTATTGGGAGTGTTGCAGGATGTCTCCGATAGTTACCATACTTCTGAACGGATAAAATTGTCGTCACGCTTCTTTCAGTCATCTTTGCAGGGCAATATTCTGTTGGATCGTCAGCGTAATATCGTTGATTTTAATGATGTTGCCTGTGAGATTTTCCACTTAGAACGTAGTGAGTTTGCTTCAGGCATTATGTCGCGCTTAAGCTGTGCTTGGACGGCCAGTATGTCTATTTCAGGCATGTGGAGTTATGTTATAGAGCACGGTAGTTGGTCAGGAGAGGTGTATTTTTCAAGCTCAGACCTATCAGACAAAATATTATGGTTGTCGCTTGAAGCGTACAAAAACAGCCATGGCAAAATTGTTAACTTTATCGCGATTGTTAACGACATTACAGAATCAAAAAAGACGCAAGAAAAACTTCATCAGATTGCGTATTTTGATTCCCAAACTAGGCTACCTAACCGACTACAGTTTGAGCGTTTTTTAAGCCAAAAATTGCGTTCAATGGCTTTTACGAAAGAGCCATTAGCGCTGATCTACTTGGATTTAGATCGCTTCAAATATGTGAATGATTCGTTAGGTCATCACGCCGGAGATGCTTTATTAACTTTGGTTGGTGAGCGGCTTCGTGAAAGTGTTCCTGATGCGTTGATGATTGCTCGTCAGGGGGGCGATGAGTTTGTATTAATCCTGTCGGGTCATTTGAATCATAATGGAATTACCCAACGTTGCGAAACAATTGTCAGTGCTCTGTCTAGCGTTTTTATGATTGACGATAACCCTGTCTATGTCGGTGCCAGTTTGGGGGTTGTCGAGTTGCCCAAGCATACTTCTGATATGGTGACTGCCATGCGTTATGCTGATATCTCTTTGTATAAGGCGAAGAGTGCCGGTAAAGGGTGCTACCGTTTCTGGCAAAGTGAGTATCTGACGGACGTGACACCGGAAAGAATGCGTTTGGAGTCTGAGCTTCGCAAGGGAATTGAAAATGGAGAGTTAGAGCTCCATTATCAGCCGAAAGTAGAGGCGGAGACAGGACAGCACTGTGGACTAGAGGCCCTGGTACGATGGCAGCATCCGAGATTGGGACTGCTTTATCCTAATCAATTTATTTCCATTGCCGAAGAAACCAATTTGATTATCGAGTTGGATCGATGGGTAATTCGTGCAGTCGCGCATCAACAGGCCGAATGGCGAGCAGCAGGTTTTGAATTGTTACCCGTTTCGATTAATGTCTCTGCCACTCATGCGAGCCGTCATGAATTGGTTACGCTGTTTGCTGACATATTAGCAAAGTATCCATACCTTGCGAATTATATTGAAATTGAACTGACCGAAACCGCCATTATGGCGAACCCAGATCAAGCAACGTTGTCTTTAAACAGTTTATTGGAAATGGGGGTAAAATCCTCGGTAGATGACTTTGGCTCTGGCTACACATCGCTTGGCTATTTAAAGAAATTGAATGCTAATACCTTAAAAATAGACCGCAGCTTTATCAATGGCATTACCACGGATTTCTATGATCGCGATGTGGCCAAAGCCATCATCGCTTTGGCTAATAGCATGTCAATGGAAGTGGTGGCGGAAGGCATTGAAACCAAGGCACAATGGGATTTATTGCGTGAATTTGGTTGTCAGTATTTACAAGGGTTTTATTTTTCCAGGCCACTGACGGTCGCTTGCATGACGCATATTTTGAAACATCGATTGCAAGAATCTCACGTTCTATCATAGGGTTGACCCCTTTCTCCTTCATATACTGTGTTATCTGATAAAGGATAAATAATAACAATATGGATACTGCTACTTTTTTTTCCCTTGCGGCAATTTGTGTAATGGGAGCGATTTCTCCTGGTCCAAGTCTGGCGGTTATTCTTAGAGTGACACTTTCCCAATCCTCCTATCATGGTGCGGTTGCCGCACTTGCCCATGGTTTTGGCATAGGTTTATGGGCGTTATTCACCATGCAAGGTTTGGCCATTTTAATGATTCATTACCCCTCTGCTTTTCATGTGATGGCGATGTTGGGTGGTTTATATCTTGCTTGGCTCGGCATTAAGGCTTTGCGCTTTGCCGGCCAAGGCAGTCAAGAGCAGCATGATGTATCAAGTGTATCCTACTGGCAATCGGCGCGTGATGGATTGGCCATTGCTTTGATGAATCCAAAAGCCGCGTTATTTTTTCTCGCTTTGTTCAGCCAATATATTAATAGCAATATGGGGGCGGTTTTAAAAATGCAACTTTGGGGGATGGTGTTCGCCATTGATACGGTTTGGTATTTATTAGTCGCCTTGTTGTTGGCAGGAGGCCCTCTATTGCGTTGGCTAAAACGCAATAGAGTGTGGGTAGACCGTATGATGGGGTGTCTATTAATTGGCTTGGGGTTAAGCGTCTTTTTACGCTAGCCCCTTAGCATGCTTTTGGGCGAGTAAGAGGCTAAGCATTTTAGAAAGAGCCCTTATGATAAGGAGTTATTCACCTCTTTCCTTAACCATCTTGATTAATGGATTCAATCAATTCGCCCAGTACTCGTTCTGCTTGATCATTTGTTACCTGACAAGTACCAGCGTTTAAGTGACCGCCACCACCATAGCGTAAACATAATTCGCCAATATTGGTTTGCGAAGATCGATCGAGAATCGATTTACCGACCGCAAAGACCGTATTTTGCTTTTTAAGTCCCCACATTTTATGGATTGAAATATTGCATTCAGGGAATAGGGCATAGATAACAAAGCGATTAGTGGCGTATATTAAATCTTCATTTATCAGATCCAACACTACAAGGTTCTCGTAGACAGTTGAGCACCGCTGAATTTGTTTTTTAGCCAGTTCGTTATGTTCGTGGTAAATCGTGACTCTTTCTTGGACATCTTCTAATGCAAGAATCTCATCGATCGAGTGGTTACGACAATAGTCGATCAATTTCATCATCAGTTGATAGTTTGAAATGCGAAAGTTCCGAAAACGTCCTAAGCCTGTTCGGGCATCCATAATGAAGTTTAACAAAACCCAACGTTTAGGATCGAGGATGTCTTCCTTGGAAAACTGAGCTGAGTCACTTTTATCGACAGCTTCCATCATTTCATTGGAGATATTGAGAAATTTACGGCTTCCACCGTAGTAATCATAGACAACACGGGCAGCAGAAGGTGCCTCAGGGTCGATAATATGGCTTTTGATGTTGCCCTTATTGCGAACGGTTTCGCTCAAATGATGGTCGAAGGCGATGTGACAGCCTGGGACATATGGGAGGTTGGTTGTGATGTCTTTGGGGCCGATATCAATTTTGCCATCTTGCATATCTTTGGGATGCACAAACAAAATATCATCGATGATATCAAGATATTTCAGTAAAACAGCACAGACCAATCCATCGAAGTCACTTCTTGTTACTAGGCGAAATTTATTATCAGTCATGTTTCATTACATCCATTCAAAATACAATACATACGACGAGTCACAGAGTGTGAAATGTCTACCAATGTGCCACCCAATAATGATAGAGAGATGACAATGCATTCTGCCTCTATCATTGTTGGTATCCGAATGCCATTAAGGAAAGATAAACTCTTCTAGCTCTAATAAGCTTTTTAACCAAATAGCGTAGCCTTTTTTGTTTAAGTGCAGTTTGTCTCCTTCAAACAGGTTGTCCTTAATGGCGCCATTTTTATCTATTAGACCGGAAAATAAATCGATATATTGTGTATTGGGTCGGGTTTGGGCTAAACGTTCAATTTGAAGATTAGCTGCTTCGATGGTTTTTCGCATGCTTGATCGTGCTGGACTGCATTTTATGCTGATTAAGGTCACAGGAATACCGGGTAGGTGCTGATCAAGTTTCTGCAAAAGATCGATGTAGAGTTCAATGACTTTATTGCTGTCCTTATGATTGCCAATGTCGTTGTCACCAGCATAAACGACTAAAGAACGTGGATTATAGGGTAGTACAATGCGCTCAAAGTAATACACACAAGCTTCGAGGGTGGCGCCACCAAAACCAAGATTGATTGCATCTTTATGGGCTAACTTGTCATCAATGTCTTCCCATAAACGCATAGTGGAAGAGCCATAAAAGGCAACTGGACGTTCTTTGCTGTGGCGGCTGGCGAGACGGAATTCTAGTTCACGGACATCGGATTCAAACTCTACGTCCAGCTGATTTAAACTCATGACATTTGAGCGGTAGCCATTTCGGCCACTTAATATAGGGTACTGTCGAATCTCACGAGCCAGCTCAACCGCTTCGGCCACATAGCCACGATACTCTTCCTGATAGTCGACTAAGAAAGTCTGCAAGGCGCTAGGGTCGTCTGAATCCACTCGATCAGACAGTTTAAAGGCCGGTTTGATGATAACGGTATAGAGATTATGATCCGCCCTTTGGTCGAAGTTGACCGCGACAATGGGAACGATCCAGGGTTCGTCTTGTTCCATCGAGCGGGCCAGTTCGAATGCATAAGGCAGGAATTTACCTGGCGAGTCTTGCGTCGAGTAACTCATACCTTCTGGCGAAATCATCAGTGGAAAATTTTGACGCAGGGTCTCTTGAGACTCTTTGATAAAAGCATCGTGTTCAGCAGGGTTCTTACCTAGGTTTTCCCAACTACTCACAAAAATATTACCAAAGCGTTCGTAGTAGTCATCACGCCAATATTCACTTTCAGCGCTGCGGCGAACAACTCGTTGCCCGGAAATGCCATACTCTTTATCGATGATCATGGCGCTGATGAATTGCGCATCGACTGAGAAACGAAAGCCATTAGGCAGACGATTGGTTTGCGAGCCTAAAAGGTGATTGTAGATAAAAAGGCTACCTGCTTTTTTGGGTAAGTTCTCCAGTCCTTTAATAACGTAGGGAACTTGTTTAAAAGCCTGCTTAAATTGCTCAGTACCGAATCGTCTCGCATCAAGTGCGGGTGTTTCTTTAGGGAGGCTATTAATGGTGTCGTAGGTTGTTTGCAAATGACGATAAAAGGCATTTTCCCGTTGTAAGTCTTTTAGTATGTCTAAACACATGCCTGAAATAGTGCGTTCTAGGGGCGCGCCAAAGTGAAGACATTTATACAGCACACCAAACGCTTCGTCTGTGGTGATCACGCTTTTCAGTAATTCGGCCACTTTGTAAAGAGGTGAACTGACGGGAAGAGTGGCTGTATTTTGCTCTATGACATTATTAACCGCTAACGCTTCATCATTCGATATTTGTGATAAATAGCGCATACGGGCAGAGAGCAAGTGCGTACCAACCAACCAAATTAACCGATACCGATATTTGATGGCAAATTTTGGTGATTCCTCAAACAAGGTTGCTAATGCCTCTTTTGGAATGTACAAAATACTGCTATCCCGTGATGAGATAATAGAGGCTCGATTACGTAATCGGCTATTTGGTGTGCACCAAGATAAGACAGTACCCGCGCGAGAAAGAGAGCGTGTAGTAATGAGTTCACCACTGTCAGTCTGGTAGCTCATAATTGCTTTGCCTTTCACCAGAAAATATAGCCCATCGGGGGCTTGATCCTGTTGGCTGATAATATCACCTTGATGGGCAAGAATGATGGAGGCGTGTTTTGCTAAGGCATGTATTTCCGCTTGGGTAAAGGTTTGACAGAACTGAGCATAATTGAGTAATTCGATGGAATCTTTTAATGACTGTACTTGGGTATCTGGGTTCAACAGTGGCCGAGTGGTTTCAAATGCCAGAGACTCGTTGGAAAAGAAGGGGCGAGTCTGGTTTTGAATGGTCGTCAGAACGGGTAATGACTCTTCATAAACAAACTGCAAAAAATGATTAGCAAAGTCTGTATTAGCGTCTAGGTGTTTTTGCAACTCAACAATTGGCCAAGCAAGCAAGCTCGTTGACTTGGTCGCAGTAAAGGTTGTGGCATAACGAGAAGGCTGACGAAATGCTGACCAACCGATAGGGGCAAATAAACTATTAATTAGCCCCACATTATAGGCTTTTCCTTGTTCCCGTAGGGGAATAGAGATGGCGATTTCACCGTCCAGTAAAAAGTATAGATATTGACCAATTTCAAACTGTTTCGCGAGTATTTCACCTGCATCGAGTGTTCTGACGCTGACTAATTCTACTAATGACTGACGCAATTCGTCGTCCACGTCTTCCATAAATGGAAGGGTATTTACGTGTTTTATCACATCCATTTTATTACCTCGATTTTGTATGCCCTTAATTGGGGCGTTTGATCGTCAGTGTTTTTCCAAGAACGGCATAATCACTTCCACCCAGTCGGCTAATTGGGTTGAGTTGTGCGTTATTAATAATGTTTCGGTCCCCTTCTTGCTTGATGATGTCATCATCTACGTGCAACTTGAGTATCTCTAGGTAGCACGCACTAAAGGGAGAGTCTCCAACGTTATGCAACTCGAATAAACGACAATACATGGCTACTTTGGCTTCTTTTAAACGTGGTAACGATGGTGCGAAAGACATTAGGCTCAAGGCTGCATTCTCCAGTTCAGATACACCATATTCCAAAGTGGCAGCGCTATCATTGACTGCATGAATCTGTTCCAGACTTGGAATATGCAAGACACATTCCTGTTCGCGGATGAGATTGCGCTTGGTGTCTTTCTGTACACTATCGGATTTGTTGCCGATGGACACAACCAGTAAAGCAGGATCAGGAGAAATAACGGAGAAAAAAGAAAAGGGGGCCAAGTTATAAGTTGTGTTGTCATTCTTGGTCAGAATCCACGCAATGGGTCTGGGAGTGACGGTCTGTGTCATGAGATGGTAACGGTCTAATGGATTCGTTTGCTGAAAATCAAAAATCATATGATTACCTGTTGATGACGTTGAAAAGGCTTAAGAAAGAGTGGAAGACGTTTTCCACGCCTCGTAGTCTGCATGGGCTCATAGAACTAGAACAATGCAGGCGCTATTGTCGAGACAAGTAAGCTGTCTGTGTCTTTCTTCGATAATGTACTTAAGTTATGTACCTTGTTAGTAATTTACCACCTAAATTACTACATATATCAATAGATTGTGAATGCCTTATGAAGATCTTGTGGTAATTATTGGTAACCCAAGGCAAGGGAGGCCAGTCTTTACTTTTCCTCTTAAAGAATAATATATCTATAAAGAGTGAGTGTTTTTTGAACAGAAAAAGAGTATTTTTGTATCTAAATGTGAATTTTTCTTGTTTATAAGGAGGGTGGATGCACTCCTTAAAGCGCTTACTTTTCAGTCACTTATTCTTCTAATTTGTTGTTTTGTTGAGCATATTGCATATGCTCTAAGCTTTTTAATTTTACGTTGATAGGCTTGAGTACCAGCCAGACTATGCTAAATATAAAGAGTGAACCTGATAAATTTTTCTGGTGATTTTGCTAAAAAATTTGAGGGTCATTTTGCTACAAGCCTAGCCACACTGATTTTGAGAGGATGCTGTAATGAGTATTTTTGATCATGTCCAATCTCGCTATGACGCTCAAAAAGACGAAGAAATGTCTCTCGATGAGTATCTAACTTTATGTAAACAAGATAAGTCTGCTTATGCGTCCCCAGCAGAGCGCTTACTTATGGCCATTGGTGATCCAGAGGTTATAGATACTTCTAAAGACACACGGATGAGTCGTATTTTTTCGAATAAATTAATCAAACGTTATCCATCGTTTGAGCACTTTTATGGCATGGAAGAGGCGATTGAAAGAATTGTAGCTTTTTTGACCCATGCCTCCCAAGGTTTGGAGGAGTCGAAACAAGTTCTGTATCTCCTAGGTCCTGTTGGTGGGGGAAAATCGTCCTTGGCGGAAAAACTCAAAGAGCTGATGCAATCCGTACCTTTTTATGCGATTAAAGGCTCTCCTGTATTTGAGTCCCCTTTATCCTTGTTTGATATTGCCGAAGATGGCGACATCTTAGAAGAAGAATATGGCATTCCAAAACGTTATTTAAAAACGTCCATGTCTCCTTGGGCCACCAAACGTCTGAAGGAATTCAATGGGAATATTGAAGAATTCCGTGTGGTGAAAGTTTATCCGTCAGCCCTCAATCAAGTGGCGATTTCGAAAACAGAACCAGGCGATGAAAATAACCAGGATATTTCTGCCCTAGTTGGTAAGGTGGATATTCGTAAGCTTGAATTCTTTGAACAGAATGATGCCGATGCCTACAGTTATTCTGGCGGTTTGTGTCGGGGTAACCGAGGCATCATGGAATTTGTGGAAATGTTCAAAGCCCCAATCAAAGTATTACATCCGTTGTTAACCGCAACTCAGGAAGGTAACTACAATGGAACAGAGGGGCTTGGCGGCATTCCATTTGATGGACTGATTCTTGCCCACTCAAACGAGTCCGAGTGGCAAACATTCAAAAACAACAAAACCAATGAAGCCTTTATCGACCGTGTTTATACCGTTAAAGTGCCATATTGTACTCGTGTGACAGAAGAAATTTCTATTTATCAGAAGCTTTTAGAGAACAGTTCATTGAATCACGCGCCTTGTGCGCCAGATACACTAAAAATGCTCGCCCAGTTTTCTGTCTTATCTCGCTTGAAAGAGCCAGAAAACTCCAGTTTGTTCTCAAAAATGCGTATTTATGATGGGGAATCGCTAAAAGATGTAGATCCAAAAGCGAAGTCGCTTCAAGAGTATAAAGATGCCGCAGGTGTGAATGAGGGCATGGACGGTTTGTCAACGCGTTTTGCTTTTAAGATCTTATCGCGCGTGTTTAACTTTGATCCAACAGAAGTCGCAGCTAACCCAGTGCATCTTATGTATGTACTTGAACAACAAATTGAGCAGGAACAGTTTGATCAGGATCGTCATGATCGATACCTACGAATTTTAAAAGAGTATTTAGCGCCTCGCTATGTGGAATTTATCGGAAAAGAAATTCAGACAGCATATTTAGAGTCGTACTCTGAATATGGACAGAATATCTTTGATCGTTATGTGACCTATGCGGATTTTTGGATTCAAGATCAGGAATATCGTGATCCTGAAACCGGTGATATTTTGGATCGCTCTTCTATCAATGATGAGTTGGAAAAAATCGAAAAACCAGCTGGGATCAGTAACCCTAAAGATTTCCGTAATGAGGTAGTGAATTTCGTTCTGCGTGCGAAAGCCAATAATAATGGCAAAAATCCTAGTTGGTTAAGCTATGAAAAACTTCGAGTAGTGATTGAGCGAAAAATGTTCTCTAACACGGAAGACCTGCTTCCTGTTATCTCTTTCAGTGCGAAATCGTCCAGTGAAGATAAGAAGAAGCATAATGAATTTGTAAAACGCATGGTGGAGCGTGGCTATACCGAAAAACAAGTTCGCTTGCTGTCTGAATGGTATTTACGAGTACGTAAGTCCCAGTAGCGTATGGAGTAAGCGTCTATGAGTAAGACTAGGTTGTTTTGTCTGATCAGTAAAAGGAGGTGGGTATGTCATACATAATTGACCGCCGCCTAAACGGTAAACATAAGAGCAGCGTGAATCGCCAGCGATTTTTACGTCGTTATCGTGAACATATTCGAAAAGCCGTTGAAGAAGCGGTCAATGAAAGGAGCATCAAAGACTTAGATCGTGGTGAACGAATTACCATTCCTCAAAAAGATATCCATGAGCCCAGTTTCGGCCATGGACAGGGTGGAACAGGTTCCATTGTCCACCCTGGTAATAAGGAGTTTATAACCGGCGATCGCATACCTAAACCAAAAGGTGGTTCGGGTGGTGGTTCTGGCAATGGGGATGCGAGTGACTCAGGAGAAGGGGAAGACGATTTTGTGTTTCAAATTTCTCAAGAAGAGTTTCTCGATTATGTTTTTGAAGATCTTGCGTTACCTAATTTACTCAAAAAAGAGCTGAAAGAAATTAAGGAGTTTAGCTTACGCCATGCTGGTGTGGTAAGCGATGGTACGCCCTCTAAATTAAATATTGTGCGTTCTATGCGTAATGCCTATGCGCGCCGCATGGTGATGAGTGGTGGGCCGCGACGTCAGCTTAAGGAGGTTGAAGCGGAAATCGCGCGTTTATTAGCTCAAGATTCGGTGCTTAGGGATGATCATCGTCTTGCTGAATTGGAGGAACAGAAGGCGTTATTAGAGCAAAAGATTAGCAGTACACCCTTTTTGGATACATACGATCTACGTTATAACCACCATGTGAAAGAGCCCAAACCCAGTTCTCAGGCGGTTATGTTTTGCGTGATGGATGTATCGGGTTCTATGACACAGGAGACTAAAAATATCGCGAAGCGGTTTTTTATTTTGCTGTATTTATTTTTACGTCGTAATTATGAAAAGATCGACGTCATTTTTATTCGTCACCATACCAGTGCTAAAGAAGTGTCAGAGGAAGAGTTCTTTTATTCGCGTGAGACAGGAGGAACCATTGTTTCCAGTGCCTTAAAATTAATGAATAAAATTATTGAGGAACGTTACCCGTCTGATTCTTGGAATATTTACGCGGCACAAGCTTCTGATGGCGATAACTGGGATGATGACTCAATGATTTGTCGGAAGATTCTTGAAGAAGACATTGTCGATAAGGTTCAATACTTTACCTACATCGAGATCACTCCTCGCGATCACCAAAGTTTGTGGTATTCCTACGAGCAGGTTCAAGCAGCCCATCCAAGGTATTTTTCGATGCGGCATATCACGGATGTTGGCGATATTTACCCTGTTTTCCGGGACTTGTTCCAAAGGAGGCAAAATGAGTCAAGTGGCCAGTAAAAAAAAGCGTCAGTTTTTGTCCGAAGGGCCTGAATGGTCGTTCGAGTTGATTCAAAAATACGATGAAGAGATTGGTAAAATTGCCAGAGAATATGGACTAGATACTTACCCGAATCAAATTGAGATCATCAGCTCTGAACAGATGATGGATGCCTATGCCTCTGTTGGCATGCCGTTAGGTTATCATCACTGGTCCTACGGAAAGCAATTTCTAGAAGTAGAGCAAAACTACAAGCGTGGCCGCATGGGCTTGGCTTATGAGATTGTGATCAACTCTTCACCATGTATTGCTTATTTGATGGAAGAGAACAATATGATGATGCAGGCATTGGTTATTGCCCATGCTTGTTATGGTCATAACTCGTTCTTTAAAGGCAATTACTTATTCAAAACGTGGACGGATGCGACGGCGATTATTGACTATTTGGTCTTCGCGAAGAAATACGTACAAGAGTGTGAAGAGAAATATGGCGTGGAAGAAGTCGAATTAACACTGGATTCCTGTCACGCTTTGATGAACTTTGGGGTGGATCGTTATAAGCGTCCTGTGCCACTTTCTGCTCAAGAAGAACAATTTCGCCAAGATGAGCGCGAGCAAATTCTTCAGCAACAGGTAAATGACTTATGGCGGACCATTCCAGTTACCGAAAAGGATGAAGAAGCGGCCAAGAAAGAGCGTGTTTTTCCCTCGGAGCCGCAGGAGAATTTACTCTATTTTTTAGAGAAACATGCGCCATTATTGCGTCCTTGGCAGCGAGAGCTGATTCGTATTGTGCGTAAAATGGCACAGTACTTTTACCCACAACGTCAAACTCAAGTGATGAACGAAGGGTGGGCATCATTTTGGCACTACACTTTAATGAACACCTTGTACGATAAGGGCAAAGTGAACGATGGGTTTATTTTAGAATTTTTGCAATCCCACACGAATGTGGTGTATCAGCCAAGCTTTGACTCGCCTTATTATTCGGGGATTAATCCCTATGCTTTGGGTTTTGCTATGTATTCTGACATCAAACGCATGTGTGAGAACCCAACCCAAGAAGACAGAGAATGGTTTCCGGATATTGTTGGTAAGCCTTGGTTGGAAGTGCTGGATTTCGCTATGCGTAATTTCAAAGATGAAAGCTTTATTCTGCAATATTTATCGCCTAAGTTGATGCGTGATTTCCGGTTTTTCGGCATGGAAAACGATGTGCTAGATCCTTTTGTTGAAATTAAAGAGATCCACAATGATGAAGGCTTTCAAAAACTCAGGGAGCGCTTGTCGCAGCAATACAATCTTAGTTATCGTGAACCCAATATTCAGGTGCAGAAGGTGAACATTAACGGTGATCGTAGTTTAGTGTTGCGTCATGTCATGGATGGTGACCGACCTCTCAATGATGATACTGTTGAGGTGATTAAGCACTTTAGGCGTTTATGGGGGTTTGATGTGCGCTTGGAGTCTTGGGGGAAAAATGGTCTGGTACAAACCTACACTTGTGCTCCTGATGAGTGATTATAGAAGCACAAGGGTGAAGGCGACTACCTAGAACCATTGCAATTAATACAGATCAATAGCACTGTTAAATGCGATGACTACTCGGTCTTTCTCTCCAAAATAGGGTAGGGCCGAGTGTTTTAAATAAGACGGAAAAACCACTACTTGGCCTTCTGTTGGTAAGAAATCCCATACCCCTTGATTCGATAAGTAGGCCGTACCTGGGTCAGAATAGTGTTCGGCATTGACTCTTGGATCATAAAAACGGTTGACTCCTCCCTTGCCTTTTGTGGCCGCATCCCCCGGCTCTAAATAATAAATTCCGCACCAAGAGCAGTTTGGATGGGAGTGTGTGTCATGATAACCACCCGTTTGTGTTACATGATACCAAGACTCAATAATATGGGCTTCTGCTTGAGTGTGTTCGGGCCAATAAGCTTGGTTTAAGCTACTGGCCACTTCTAATATTAGCTCTTCTAAGGTGCGTTTGACCTCCATGATGGTGGCTTCTTGTAGGTCTAAGAAGTCTAACGTACTTTCGTGCATAGCATGTTTTGCTGATGGTGCGATCAGGCTTTCGATAGCTGTGGACTGGGCGGCTTTTTGTTGATAGACGATATCAAGAAGCGCGTCCTTTAGATATTCATGGTCAGGCAGTTGGGCACTAAATATAGGTGTTGTCCAAACGCTTAATTCTTCAATACTGGTGGTGTTATTCATCAAGATATAACCTAGCGCAAAATGGAAGGTAGAGAGGTTCGCCGAGATAGTACCAGCCTGACAAGAGAAAAAAAGGCTTATCAACAAAAGGTCGTGTTTTTTTCTATGGATGTCAGGCGGCTGGGCTAGATGATGAACTATAAATTATTGGCTAATTTAAGGCGTTCAATCACGCTGACTTCTTTATCTATCTCAGAGACTCGATTTGTCATCTCGGTAATGGCTTGAATGCTCTGTGTTACGTCTTTACTAGTATTGCTAGACGCATTTCCTAGTGTGACGATTTGTTCCGTTAGGGTTTGTGCACTCTGGCTCATACGAGCCATAAACTCTTCCATAACTTCTACCGTTTGGCCTATGGTTGTGGTTGATTCTGTTACCGAGGCAATGGTATCACCTGTTTGATCTAAGCTTTTTTGAGTATTCTGTGATAATTGTCGCACTTCGTCTGCGACTACGGCAAAGCCCCGGCCAGCTTCGCCAGCTCGTGCTGCTTCAATCGCAGCGTTAAGCGCAAGTAAGTTAGTTTGCTCTGCAATACCCGAGATGACTTTGAGGATGGCTAGCACTTGGTCTGAGCTTTCTTTTAATCGTTGCACATCCTGTGTTAATACGCTTAACTTTTCTTCTTGGGTATCGACGTCTTCTTTCAGGTTTTGGAAAGCGCCGCTAACATCATTGATGATTACTTCGGTGTGCTGTGCATAATCTGTAATGGTGTGAAAGCTTGAAAGAATATTATCTAGTAAGGGGCGATATTCCGACAAGCACTCAATAAGATGGGTTTGTAACCGATTAATTTGCATTAAGCTATTGAGTCGAGATAAGACAAAAAACTGCTTATAGTTGCTGTAGTATATTGGGAAGTTATCTACCAACGGATCTGAGAAAGCACCGCCTTCAGGAACATGGAAAAAGAATAAAGCTGTTAGGGTTTGGTTCATATGTACGCCTAACAGCTCACCAAAGGTTGAAAAGCCAGCCGCCTTAATTGTTTGAAAGGCCGTTAGCTCTTTTAACTGATTGGCGTTGTTCAAACGGCGCAGAATACAGTCATTCGCAAGCATGGCAATGGGGGCTGGTTTACCCTGTAGGAACGCATCTAAGGCTTGTTTTGTGCTATTGGCAAAGTTTTTTGCTTCTACCAAAATGAGTTCATCACCGAAATCTAAATCACAGAAAAAATGCAGAATCTTGTTGTCTGTATCAATACTGGCAATGGATCGGATGAATAGCTCGTTGCCAATTTCGACTGCAAAAGAGTGGCTAACCAGTTTTTGCTCTAACTCTTTTGGAGCACAATTGAAATGTTCACAAAGGTGATCGATCACATTCACGATTTTACCCGCTTCTTTTGATATAACACTGGTGACGGTACGTTGTTGTGGGTCAGACTCTGCGATATAAAAAGCTTTGTTTGTTTTATGAAAGTTATGAGTTTTCAGGATGCCATAGCGGATGTTTTTGGCCAGTTTAGCAAAAATGACTACGCTGGCGTTGTGAGCGACTTTGGCGCCGTCGTAAACCGACGCCTGTTTAAAGTCTAACTTACCGCCCGCTGACCCACCAATAAAGTGACAAGGGAAACGTTCACTGTTGTAGAGCGCTTGCATAAAGAAGTTTTCGCTTGCGGATAAGCCATCAAAAAAGGTAATGGCAACGGTATCTTGATAATTGACCGGTATTTTCAAAGAAACTTGGTTAATTTCTTTTTGGATCATGTCGATCCTTTCTTGCTTAGAGTGTGTGATTTTTCCTTGTTTCAAGTCTTCACAATGCAACGGAATAGTTTTGATTTCGGTTGATGCCAGAATGCTTTCACTGAAACTCTGTAAAACAATGCTATCCCAAGCACCTTCAGTAGTTTGATAAAAATGCTTGTTCTGACTGTTTAGTTCGCCAGAGGTCATGACGGCGACGACCTTGCTACAAAAAGGCGTATAAGTTTGAATGGACTGGACGATTTTTTCAAAGTCCAAATTTGACGATACAAAGGCCAAAATAAGTTGAGTATTTTCCTTTCTAAAAGATAAAGCTGACAAGGATTCAATGGATAGGTTTGATGCCTGTAACTGTAGAATTTTTACGCCAGATTCCTTTTCTTGCAACGTATTAGCGGTGGAGAGTTTTTTTTTAAACCAAGCCATAGATAAAGTGACCTCTATTGTTGTCTGTCTTGTGGATGAGCCTAACTTATCTCTTTCATCATTAAAGTGTAGTTTAGTAGAGTGATATTGACGGCACTTTATGCGAATAACATGATTCAGGTTAAAACATTGATGGGTTTCTTTCTAAGCATGAAAGAGGAACGCGATGGCAATAGGCATTTTATCAGACGTGATATTTTGAAAGGTTAATTTGGCATTTTCTGCTGACAAACATCCAGTACTAATGTGCGTAACCAACGATGAGCGAGATCTTTATCTAGCCGAGGGTGCCACATTTGCGATATGGTGATGGTGTCCGTTTTTACAGGGAGTTCAAAGGTATGAAAAGGGCTTATTTCATGGTCATTCAGCTTTTTGTGATTGTTTAAAAATGAGTCGGGCACTAGTCCAACTAGGTCAGAAGTCTGTATGACCGTAAGGACAGCGGGAAAGCTTGGAACAATAGCTGCTATATGTCGTTCTAGTCCTAATGCCGTCAGTGCGTTGTCCACGGGGCCTTTTGTTAGCCCACGACGTGAAGCAATGACATGGCTGTAAGATACATATTGTTCAGGTGTTATGCTGTCTGTTTTGTGGAGTGGGTGGTTTTTTCTGACCACACCACTAAATCTGTCTCTAAACAGGGCTTGTAAGCGTATTTCTGGCCCCATTGTGTTGTCTAGTGCTCCTATTTCAAGATCCGCTTGCCCCTCTCTAAGATATTTGACGTTTTTCTCTGATTTGGAGGCAAAGCGTAAGCGAACGAGTGGTGCGGATACGGCGACTGTCGAGATAAGTGATGCGGCAAACGCTTCAATAAAGCCATCATTCGCTCGAATGGTAAAGGTTCGCTTTAATGTCGATAAATTGAGAGGGGACGAAAGGGGATTGAGTATATTACGAGCTTCGAAGACCGCATCGCGAGTACGATTTCGTATCTCTTGCGCATAAGGGGTTAATACCATATGACGTCCGGCTCTTACTAGTAATGGGTCTTTCGTGGCAACTCGAAGCCTGTTCAGGGTTCGGCTCATTGCTGAAGGGCTTAGTTTAAGCCGTCTTGCGGCACCTGCAACACTCTCTTCCGTCAGTAGGGCATCAAGTGCAACTAATAGATTTAGGTCTGGTTCAGCCATACAGTGTAATTACCTAGTTGATAATTTGATTGGTAATAGATGAGGCGTCAGGTGCAGTTTATAAGTATCATTGATGCGTCTTCCGCCATGTTAACAGCAAGCCTATACTTTGCGAGTTCTCTATGTCAAAGAGTCTTTATTACATAAGAGGTATCTTTATTACATGATATTATTTTCCGATGAGCCAGGTGACGATGGATTGGTAGGATCCGAACGTCGTTTAGCAATGGTGGCCACGATGACAGCAACGACCATGGCCGTCTTTGATGGCTCCATGGTGAACATTGCGTTGCCGAAAATCGCTCAAACACTGGGAGTGTCAGCGAGTCACGCAGTATGGGTTTCTAATGGTTATTTGTTAACGGCTGCCATGACGTTGGCGATATTTTCAGCACTGGCGACACGCATTGGTTTTCGTCTGCAGTTCACCATTGGCTTGGTGGTTTTTACCTTGGCGTCTTTAGGTTGTGCTTTGTCATCGTCGCTCGAAATGCTTATTTTAATGCGTTTATTGCAAGGCATTGGTGGTGCCGCTACGTTGAGCATTTCACCAGCGATTTTACGTTCCGTTTTTCCTAATCGATTATTGGGGCGAATATTAGGCTTGAATGCTTTGTTGATAGGCTCTATTACGGCGGTGGCCCCCATTTTTGGTGGAACCTTGTTGTCGACTTTGGGATGGCAATGGTTATTTGCCATCAACATTCCATTGGGTATCATGGCGGTTCTGTTTACGTTGCGGGCGGTTCCCCGTATTGACAGTATCCGTCGTGAACCGTTTGATGTGCTTGGTGGGTTGTTATCCGCTGTGATGTTAGGGTCGTTGATTATGACGGCGAATACCTTCTCTCAACTCAGTCACGGTGCTATTTATTCTGAAACGCTGATTATCGCGACAACCTATGGTGTGGCAGCGATTGTGGCTGGGTGGCTATTTATTAAACGTCAGCGTGTTGCTCCCAAGCCGTTGCTTCCTCTGGAAATCTTTTTGTCTATGAGATTTTCGCTTGCGGCCTTAACGTCTTTAGCGTCTTTTATTAGTCAAGGGATCGTGTTTATTGCATTGCCATTTTTATTCCAAACCGTTTATGGATACAGTGTGTTTGACTCGGCACTGCTTTTTACACCTTGGCCTATAGGCATTATTTTAGCCGCATCAAATGCTGGCAAACTGTCAGATCGTTATTCCGCTGCCGTCATCTCTGTTATAGGCTCCTGTTTATTTGCTTTGGGAGTCATACTGCTCGCATTACTGCCTGATCAGCCTTCTGTATGGGATATTTGTCTGCGCAGTTTGTTGTGTGGTATTGGTTTTGGTTGTTTTCAGAGTCCTAATAATCGCGAAATGCTGTCGAACGTTTCCCGAGAGAAAAGTGGCTATGCCTCCGGTGTGTTGGCGATTGTGCGAACGTTTGGGCAGTGTTTGGGAGCCGCTCTGGTTGGCGTGGTTTTATCCTTTTATGGACAATCAGGAAGTAATACTTTATTAGAAGACCAAGGTATCCAGGTAAGTCTCTGGGTTGCTGCTGTCGCAGCTGTATTGGCTATCTTCATTAGTGTCAGTCGTCAGCAGCGAGGGCAGGCATAAGAAGAGAGTGGGGTGGGTCTGACTTTTTGCTATGGCATTATTTTAGTGGACTGGCAGATCCAGTTCTGTGGCCACGGGTTTGAAGCCACAAAACATCATCACGAGATTGCGAAACCCAGTGTCTATGTCGGGTCCTTCTAACCCTTTGATACGTTTGTCCATCAACGCCAGATAGTTTTGCAAGTAGGGAAGAGTGATGTGGTTATGACGGCTTAGAGCGCTTTCATAAAAGGGGATTCGCTTGTCCCAAATTTTTTGGGACTGACAGGCTTGTCTTAGACCGGACGATTGCATGGCTTTAAAAAGCGAACTAAGTGTTTGTATTTCACGATTGAACAGCCAGAGAATAATGCTGGATTCTACCCCTTCTCCTACTAACTGGTTTAAGCAATGCATGGCTTCTTTGGTTTTGCCCATCAGTAATCGATCACTTAAATCGTAAATGGAATAGCGACTGCTGTCTGCTACCGATTCAGCGACTTTTTCTGCATCAATTTTACTGCCTGCGCCATGTAGCAGTGCCAGCTTTTCCAGTTCTTGTGAAAGAGCGAGTAAGTTACCTTCGCCGCGTTCACAAATCATGCTGGCCGCATCTCGACTTAGTGAGAGGTCAAGAGCTTGGGCCCGTTGTTGAACCCAAGCCGGTAAGCGATTAGCATCGATTGGCCAGATTTGAACAAAGACACCTTTGCTCTCAAGCTGAGAAAACCATTTCGCTTTTTGTGAGCGAGCATCTATTTTAGGTAAGGTCAGTAAGATAACATTATCATCACTTAATGACTGGGATAATTGTGCCAGTGCCTTAGTATGCTTTTCCCCCATTTTGTCGATTTGAATATCAAACAATCGCTGATTAGAGAAAAGCGACAGACTTTGGTTTTCATTAATCACATCTTGCCAATCAAATTGAGCATCTGCTACATAGCGTAAACGTTCGTTAATGCCATTGTTGAGTACCGCTTTGCGCACACTGTCAGCGGCTTCTTGGCACAATAACACCTCGTCCCCAGAGATAATATAAATGGGGGCGAGGTTTTTGTTGAGCTGTTGTGGCAGTTGATCTGCTCTAACTTTCATAGCAATCTTATTATCAATGCGCTATAAGGCCGCTATTTAACGGGTGCATAAGCAAGGTCAGAAACCAGCTGATTGGCAAGATCATTTGCCATCGTTTGCATTTCTGTTTGGTTATACGCCGATTTTGTGCTTTCTTCCGCATTTTGGTTCGACAGAATTTGGGTCGTACTAAAGTTGCGAGGACCATAGATGGATTTACCATCTTTTTGGCGAATAAAGTAAACACCACTTAGTTCACGTTGTATTTGAGTCACGTCGTTTGAACTATTACGTGCAAGTACTGTATCGGATTTTTTAAGATGGTTCACTTTTAACTCAAGTACATCATCACCCGCATTTTTTGCGTCCACAACTTTGACGCCCGCGCGTGTTAACGCAATGCGTAATGCGGTATCAAAGTCTGGAGAACCAGAGTCAGAAGTTAATACCAGTCGTTTTAAGCTTTCAGGAATGGCGACTTGTCCGCGCAAATGGAAACCACAAGCGACGACACTAAACGACAAGACAATGAGTAACAAAAAGCGGGTTGTTTTATTCAATGGTATTATCATATCCATGATCTCTAAAGCGATAAAAGGAAATTAGGGAGGCCGCTAAACCATCCCTAATTTGGCACGTTAGTTCGCGACGATATTGACCAAACGACCTGGCACGACGATCACTTTACGGACGGTTTTTCCTTCAAGGAATTTCGTCACGTTCGGATGAGCAAGTGCCGCGTCTTCGATAGTCTTGTTGTCGGCATTGGCTGAAACAATGACTTCTGCACGTTTTTTGCCTAACACTTGAACCACGATGGTTAATTCGTCTTTCACGAGTGCCGCTTCATCAAGGACGGGCCAAGGGGTATTAACAACATTATCTGTATGGCCAAGCTCAATCCACAATTGATGGGCAATATGCGGCACGATAGGCGACAGAAGAAGTATCGCCGCTTCTAATGCTTCATGTTCAACGGCCAAACCAAGAGGAGATTGATCTTCAAATTTGCTGATTTCATTACACAACTCCATTACCGCCGCAATAGCGGTATTGAAGGTTTGGCGACGCTCAATGTCATCGGTCACTTTTTGAATGGTTTCATGAGTTTTACGACGTAATGATTTTTGCTCACCGTTTAATTCATCTATCAGCAACTTGCTAGGCGTGCCCGCTTCTGTATGACGATATGCTAAAGACCAAAGGCGACGAAGAAAGCGAGAAGCGCCATCGACACCAGCATCATTCCACTCAAGGGATTGCTCTGGTGGTGCAGTAAACATGACGAATAAGCGAACTGTATCCGCGCCATAGCGTTCAATCATTTCCTGAGGGTCAACTGTGTTGCCCTTGGATTTGGACATTTTCGTGCCGTCTTTGTTTACCATTCCTTGCGTTAATAGGCGTTTGAATGGCTCGTCGGAGTTCACAAGACCTGCATCCCGCAATAGTTTGTGGAAAAAGCGTGAGTACAAAAGATGAAGAATAGCGTGCTCCACTCCGCCCACGTACTGGTCAACGGGCAGCCAGTAGTTTGCTTCTTCGGTCAACATGGCATCGGTGGCATCTGGGCAGCAGTAACGGGCAAAGTACCAAGAAGATTCCATAAAAGTATCGAAGGTATCGGTTTCACGCTCCGCTGCTTCTCCATTATAAGTAATCGCAGAGAAGCTAGGGTTGTTTTTGATGGGGGAGTTGACGCCATCCATAATAACGTCCGTTGGTAATTCAACGGGCAGTTGATCTTTTGGAACGGGTACGACAGAACCATCTTTTAAATTGATCGTTGGGATTGGAGCCCCCCAATAGCGTTGACGGCTGACGCCCCAATCTCTCAGGCGGTAATTGACTTTTATTTCGCCGACTCCGCGTTCGACCATCCACGCAGAAATCGTGTCGAAGGCCTCTTTAAAGGATAAGCCATCAAAGGCACCAGAGTTGCAGAGTATGCCCTTTTCGGTAAAGGCCTCTTTTTCCAAGTCGATGCTTTCATCACCTGCAGGTTTCACCACTTGTTTGATGGGAAGTGAGTATTTTTTAGCGAACTCAAAATCGCGTTGATCGTGAGCAGGAACAGACATAACCGCGCCCGAGCCATAATCCATCAACACAAAGTTGGCAGCGTAAATAGGCACAGCATCCCCTGTAATGGGGTGAATGGCTTTGAAGCCCGTATCAATGCCTTTTTTCTCAACCGTGGCCATATCGGCCTCTGTGGTCGACATCTTCTTGCTTTCTTCGATAAACTCAGCAAGCTTGGCATTGTTTTGAGCGGCCTCTAAAGACAGAGGGTGTTGTGTGGCAACCGCCACATAAGTGACTCCCATAATCGTGTCTGGACGCGTGGTATAGACCGATAGAGGCTCGTCTTTGCCTGCAACCGAGAAGTTGAACTCTAAACCTTCAGAGCGGCCAATCCAGTTACGTTGCATGGCTTTCACTTTTTCGGGCCAGCCATCAAGTTTATCAAGGTCGTTAAGCAATTCTTCCGCGTAAGCGGTGATACGGATGAACCATTGAGGGATTTCTTTTTTCTCCACGGTCGTGCCACAGCGCCAGCAGCCGCCGTCTTCTACTTGTTCGTTCGCTAACACGGTTTGGTCATTAGGGCACCAGTTAACCGCAGAGGTTTTTTTGTAGGCTAAGCCTTTTTCGACTAATTGAGTAAAGAACCACTGTTCCCATTTGTAGTATTCGGGTGTGCAAGTGGCTATTTCACGATCCCAGTCATAAGCAAAGCCCAATTCTTTTAGTTGGCCTTTCATGTAGGCAATGTTTTCTTGGGTCCATTTTGCGGGGGCCGTTTTATTTTTGATGGCGGCATTCTCTGCTGGTAAGCCAAAGGCATCCCAACCCATGGGTTGCATCACGTTTTTGCCTTGCATACGCTGGTAACGAGAAATCACATCACCAATGGTATAGTTACGCACATGCCCCATGTGTAAACGGCCACTTGGGTAAGGGAACATAGAGAGGCAGTAGAATTTTTCTTTGCTGGCGTCTGCTACGGCTTTAAATACTTTGTTTTCATCCCAAAATAACTGAGCTGCTTGTTCAATCTGCTGAGGATTGTATTGTTCTTGCATGATGTTTAATGATCCCATAATAGGCGTTAGGTTGGATTGAACTACACAAAAGCATCACAAGTGAGGAAACATAGCTGAATCGACAGGAAACTTGTGTAGAGCCCAACAGAAACTAAGAATATTCGCTATTTTATAGAGATGAGGCTCTAATGAGAAGGCACATAGAAGAGGAGTTATGAAATCAATGAAAAAAGATCCGATAAATGAGCAAAACAACACCGATCTTGTCGAAGAGGCGCGCCAAATTTTGAAAGGGGCGAAGGATTGGTTTCTAGACGACGTATCTTTAATGAAAGCCTACTGGCACGATAAAATGGGATACACCGAAGCTTGGATTGACGCCAATTGGCATTTGGTTCTAGAAGAAGGGGAAGAACTGACCAAAGAGTTAGATGCAAAAGAAGATGCTGCATTATTATGGCTGATTAACCATGCCAATAATAATCCCGTCCCTTTAGAAAAGTGTCATGTGGCTGGCCAAGAAGCTAAAGCGGGTGTTTATCACTGTATGGCATGTGGGCACGATAACATTAAAGCAGAAGACGGCACTCTGGAACCCTGTGAAGTGTGCCATTACGGTTTGATGTCGACTCACCAAGAAAAAGACGACTAGAGCAGGGGGCAGGCATAATGAAAAAGCCACGCGATGTTAAATAACGTGGCTCTTTTCGTATGGCTATTTATTGCTTATCCGACGGCTTAGAGCTTCGATTTATAGCGTAGGATAATACCAAGCAGAGGATCATTAATAGTACAACGGGCCATTCCCCCCATTTGACATAGGGTGTTGATCCGCTAAAAGTTTTTACTGTTGTCGTCATGGTGGTACGCTTAAATTGCGGCGCTTCGTCGGTGATTTTTCCGTTTTCATTTACCACCACGGTGAGCCCTGTGTTCGTCGCACGAACTAAATAGCGTCCTGTTTCTTTTGCTCTAAACTGGGCTATCTGCAAATGTTGCCATGGGCCGATAGACGCGCCAAACCAGCCATCATTACTGATGTTAATCAAAAAGTCACTTTTGGCGGCTAGATCACGTACTTGATCTGTATAGACGATCTCATAACAAATAAAGGGGGCTGCTTTCCATTTACCCACTTGTATCAGGCCTTGATGGGCTCCGCCTGGCGAAAAAGTTGACATAGGCATGCCAAAAATATCAAGCACCGGACCGATAATGGATGAGAACGGAATGTATTCGCCAAAGGGAACGAGATGGCGTTTGTAGTAAAGACCTTTTCCGTCCCCCATTGCCCACATGGCGTTATAATAGGTGTTCTTTTCTTTATTGAAAGCCGGCACGCCTGTGACTAAGGTAGTATGTGTTTCGATCAGTAATTCATTTAATTGCTTTAAGTGTGGTCGGATCTGTTGGTAGAGGTAAGTGATCGCGGTTTCTGGCCAAACCACTAAAGCGCTGTCTAAATGTTGCACGGTTGCCGACTCATAATAATCTAAGGATGAGCGGGCAGTTGTTGCTTGCCATTTCTCACTCTGTTTGACATTGCCTTGTACCAGTGTGGCTTTGAATTGTCCTGTTTGCTTCACCCATTGTTCAGGGAAATACTGTAGATAAGCGGCACCAAGCCATGCCAAGAGTGCAATGGCGATCATAATGGCATGGTTGTGACGGCTTAGGATGCAGCTGGTAATAATACTGGACGTTAATACGACAATGGCGCTGGTTAGCCAAATGCCACCAATGGGGAGTAATTCGTAGAGCCAAGATGTCTGGATCGAGTAACCTGGCAGTAACCAGGGAAAGCCCGTAAAAAATGTGCTTCGTGCATACTCGAACGCTAATAAGCTGATGGCAAAAATAAGTCCGGGCGGGATACGGGTAAATATTTTAACCAATCGCCAAGTCACCCAAGAGGATAGAGTCCAAAACAGAGTAAGGATAAGCACAAAACCAAAGGTGATAAGTGCGGAAATAATATTGCCTACTTGTCCATAGGTATCGATGCTAACAAATACCCAAGAGACACCGCAGCCAAAAAAGCCTAAACCGACAGCCGTTCCTCGCCACGCGGCGCTTTTGGCACTATCACTGGTTAGGACTAGCCAACAGAAAACCACAATGGTGATAAAATAGCTGGGCCAAAAATTAAACGGTGAAAAGCTTGTAACACCCAGTGCGCCAGCTAAGAAGCCTAAGCACAATGCGATGGGAGAAGGTAATTTGATAAAAAAAGGGCGTTTCCACCCCGCCTGCTTGCTTGTGGCCGATTTGGGGTGGGAGTGAGGCATACTACTCTATCGCTTCTGTATTCAATCGTGAAACTTTAATGGTTTTAACGCGTCGTCCATCGGATTTTAAGACGTAAAAGTTCATACCTCCAAAGATGATTTCTTCACCGCGCACAGGCACATGACCAAATTGTTGTACCAAAATGCCGCCAATGGTGTCGAATTCTTCTTCGCTAAAGCTGGCTTTAAAGTATTCATTAAAATCTTCAACCGGACATAACGCAGGCACTAAGAAGACATTGTCTTCACCTGTTGTTTGAATGTCTTCATTTTCTTCTCGGTCGGTTTCATCTTCAATTTCACCAACGATTTGCTCAAGAACATCTTCGATGGTAACCAAGCCCGATACACTACCGTATTCATCCAAAACCAATGCCATGTGGTAGCGTTTAGTTCGGAAGTCATTGAGTAGCACATTGAGACGCTTACTTTCTGGAATAAAGTTAGCGGGACGAAGGCAGGACAAAATATCGTCCATAACAATGTCTTCGTCTTTAAAAAGGAGTGGTAACAGGTCTTTTGCTAGCAGCACACCTAATATTTCATCTGGCTCTTCACCAACCACAGGGAAGCGTGAATGCGAGGAGTCAATGACTTTGCGAATTGAGGTTTTTGGATCATCTTCTGATTTGATCACCACCATTTGAGAGGGGGGGATCATAATATCTCTAGCCTGTACCTCAGACACTTCCAGTGCACCTTCAACAATCGTAAAGGCATCACGATCAATAATGTCTGATTTAACCGCCGCCTCTAGCAGTTTGATGATGTCTTCTCTACTGCGGGGCTCGTCGTTAAATGCTTGTGTTAAACGCTCAAACCAAGATTTTTGTTGATCGTTGGTGTTACTCGATCGGTCTTCGCTCATGGGGTTATGAACTCACTCTTTTATCAAATAGGGATCTGGAATATTAAGAGAAGCCAATAACTGAGTTTCTAAGGCTTCCATTTCTTCTGCTTCATCGTCATTTATATGATCATAGCCACGTAAATGCAATATGCCGTGTATGGTCATATGGGCCCAATGATGCAATAAGGGTTTTTCTTGTTCAATGGCTTCACGCTCAACAACCTGTGCGCAGATGACTAAATCGCCTAATAAGGGGATATCAAGTTCCATAGGCGCATCAAAAGGAAAAGACAAGACGTTGGTCGGTTTGTCTTTTCCTCGGTATTCACTATTAAGTGCTTGGCTTTCTTCTTCATCAACTAGGCGGATGGTGACTTCGTATTCATCGCCAGATAAAGGTAAGGCGGTGGTTACCCATTGCTTAAAATCATCGCTGCTGGGTAATTTCTCTGTTGCTTCGCAGGCAATTTGTAAATCTAATTCCAAATGAGCCATTAGCTTTTGTTACTCTCGTTAGTGGCTGAGTGGGAGGAGCTAGCCTCGTTCTTAGGTGTGGAGGTACTGGCAGACGCTGCTTGCTCAGCTTGTGCCTGTAAGCGGGCTTCAGTTCGTGCTTTTTTTGCCTCTTCCTCTTCTGTATCAAAACGCTCATAGGCTTCAACAATTCGTTGAACCAGTGGATGACGAACCACATCGGACGCTGCAAAGTGCGTTAAACTAATGCCATTGACGCCACGAAGCACATGCATAGCATGAGCCAAACCAGACGATGTACCACGAGGTAAGTCTACCTGGGATGTATCCCCCGTGATGACGGCAGTGGAGCCAAAGCCAATGCGCGTCAGGAACATTTTCATCTGTTCGCGAGTGGTGTTTTGGCTTTCATCCAAAATGATAAAAGCATTATTTAGAGTACGACCGCGCATAAAGGCCAGCGGGGCGATCTCGATAACGTTTTTCTCTATCAGTTTATCGACTAATTCAAAGCCCAGCATTTCATAAAGCGCATCGTATAAAGGGCGAAGATAAGGATCGATCTTTTGTGATAAGTCGCCAGGTAAAAAGCCTAACTTTTCACCCGCTTCAACCGCTGGTCGAACCAACATAATGCGCTCGACACGATCCGCTTCTAGCGCTTCGACAGCGCAAGCAACCGCTAAATAGGTTTTTCCCGTTCCGGCAGGGCCAATACCAAAGTTGATATCGTTTTTACGCACCTCTTTTACATAGCCTTGTTGGTTTTTACCTTTTGGCTTGATAAAAGCTTTGCGTGTTTTGATGACCAACTGATCACCGTTATCTTTTGCGTGTTTGCTCAAAGACTCAATGGCCGACTCTTGTAAATACAAATGAATGGTTTCGGCAGAAAGAACCCCTTGTGCCCGGGCTTCACGGTACAAGTTTTCCAGTAGGATTTTTGTGGCGGCAACATTGTCAGAGCTTTCGCCCGAAATATCAAACAGATCACCACGGTAGCGAATGGTGACATCAAGGCGCTTTTCAATCAGTTTGATGTTTTCGTCTAGTTGCCCACATAGAACAGCCAAAGCATTAGCTTCGGCTGGTGCAAGGCGCATTTGTTGAGTTGTCTGTGTCGTTTCCAAGAGTTACCTTACTTAGTGAAGGACAAAATCGGTGTCAAGTTCAGAGCTGATCAACTCACCTAGTAGGGAGTTTGAATAAGCATCTGTGATCACCACGTCTGCAAATTTACCGATCAATTGAGGATCGGAAGCACGGAAGTTAACAATGCGATTGTTTTCAGTTCGGCCTTGAAGCTGTCCAGGATCACGGGGTGAATAACCACTGATCAAAATGCGCTGAACCTCACCAACCATCGCTAAACTGATGTCAAACGCTTGTTGACTGATACGACGTTGTAATATGGCTAAACGCTCTTTTTTCAATGTTTCTGGGGTATCGTCTTCTAGGCTTGCCGCTGGTGTACCTGGGCGCTGGCTATAAACAAAACTGAAAGAATGATCAAAGCCGATTTCCTGAATTAAATTCATGGTATCGACAAAATCCTCGTCGGTTTCGCCAGGGAAGCCAATGATAAAGTCTGAAGACAAGCTGATACCAGGACGTGCGTCCTTAATGCGATTGATCTTATCAATATAATATTGGCGATCATGACCGCGTTTCATAGCGCTGAGAATATTGTCGGCCCCGCTTTGTACCGGTAAATGAAGATGGCTTACCAACTTGGGTTCGGTTCGGAAGGCTTCGATTAAACTATCGGTAAATTCTACCGGATGAGAAGTGGTAAAACGAATGCGTTCAATGCCATCGATGCGTGCTACCGCGTGAATAATATCGGCAAGATCTGCTTCATCACCTTCTGCGGTTTCGCCACGATAAGCGTTGACGTTTTGCCCTAATAGATGGATTTCACGTACACCTTGCTCTGCAAGCTGTACCACTTCTTTCAAAATACTGTCGAATGGACGGCTGACTTCTTCCCCACGGGTATAAGGCACCACGCAGAAAGTACAGTATTTACTGCAACCTTCCATAACGGACACAAAGGCTTCTGCCCCTTCTACACGCGGTGCAGGCAAGTGATCGAATTTTTCAATTTCGGGAAAGGTTACATCCGTAATCGGGATGTGTTTACCCGCAGAATTCACCATTTCTGGTAATTTATGCAGTGTCTGGGGCCCGAAAATCATATCAACATGTTTGGCTCGCTTACGAATAGCATCGCCTTCCTGGCTCGCAACGCATCCGCCCACACCAATGACCAAGTTGGGATTTTTCTGCTTGAGCTTCTTCCAGCGGCCAAGTTGGTGATACACCTTGTCTTGCGCCTTCTCGCGGATAGAACAGGTGTTCAAAAGGAGCACGTCAGCTTCTTCCGCATTGTCTGTGAGTTCCATCTCATGGCTTTCGCCGAGTAAATCTGCCATACGAGAGGAATCGTATTCGTTCATTTGGCAGCCGTGAGTTTGGATAAAGAGTTTTTTTGCCATGTCACTTATAAACCTAAAAAATTATTCGTCTATCGACTTTGGCGCTATTATATTTGGCTTTGCCTCCGAATCACAGGGGTGTTGAACATTCGAACCCATTAAACTGAAAATAGTCCTTATTTCCTACGATCATCTTGGTTTATTATTTGGGTTTAAATGTGTGTTAATGTGCTGCCATTCGTTTGGTTTAATTGGCATGACAGACAAGCGGTTGCCCTTTTTGGTAAGTAACATGTCACTAAGCGCTGGATCTTGTTTTAAAGTACTAAGGGGTAAAACACTTGGCCATTTTTCGACAAGTTCAATATCCACCATGAACCAGCGAGGATGATCTGGGGAGGATTTAGGATCATAATAATGGCTGGTTGGATCCCAACTTGTGTGATCCGGGTAGGCTTCGCGTACCACTTTCGCCACGCCAGCAATGCCGGCTGGTTTACAGCTTGAGTGGTAAAAAAAGATGAGGTCACCCATTTGCATGTTTTGCATGAAGTTACGTGCTTGATAATTTCGAACGCCATCCCAGGGAGAGGGGCCTTGTTGTGTTAAATCATCAATGGAAAAAGCATCGGGTTCAGACTTCATGAGCCAGTAATTAGACATATTATTCTCCGTTTGCATAATGATACATACTCTTAGTATATGATTTATAAAATTGTATCTACAATTAAAGAAAATTTACCCAATGCCCTCAATGAGTTGCTTATCTCTCGACGCCTTGGGTTGTGATGCTCTTCATATGGATGAGGATATATGAGTCAATTCGCCTGTAAAGATTTTTCCGCGCTGGAAAAAGAGCTCAAGGATGACCTTCTCGAGTGCTATCAGGAAGCACAGCAAGAAATCGAAGAGATCATCAATAGCATTGAAGATGATGGCTTTTCCTTTGATAAGTTAGACAATTTGTTTCGTTCTTTACATAGCATGAAGGGCAATTGCTCAGTGTGCTTTTTAGATCCACTTGTGGGGGCATTGCATCGCCTTGAAGAAATCGTTGACGGTATGCGAGGCGGTTATATTCAGTACCACTATCATCTTGGTGAATTAATTAATGTTGTGGTTGAGCAAATCGGCAATTTGCTGATGCAGCTCTATAAATTCCATGGCGCAGAAACGGCCACGTTAAATGTATTGCAAAATGGTTTGGATACGCTTTATGCCTGTGAAGACGATGAACAGCGTCCTGCCTTGGCAAAGACCTTATTGGATGATATTTCAACGGAGAAGAAAGAGTTTGAGGCAGCTGAGACTCCGGCTCGAACAGCCGATCTTTTAGTCAAGGTGGAATATACCAAGGAGCAAGAGTTTGATATAGAGCAGTTTAAGGCATTCAGTTCTAAGTTAAATCGTTTGTTAGGTTATTCCCCTGAACGTAGTGAGCGTATATTAAAGCTTTGCCAGTTGATTAATATTGAATGCAAACAACAGGAAGATCCCGCCCAATTAAGCGCGGCAGCTTATATGCATAATATGGGGATGGCGGTGATCTTAAATTGCAAAGATGATGAAGAGGCGCGCAAACAAGCTGAATGGAATCATCCTATGGTGGGAGCTCAATTATTGAGTAAACACGAAGGTTGGGACGAGGCGGTTTCCATGGTGATGGCCCACAAAGAACGCTTTGACGGCTCAGGGTTTCCTGAGCAACTTGTCGGCTCGATGATTCCACAAGGAGCATTTATTTTAGCTGTGGCCGTCATGTTTATTGATATCGTTTGGGGTAAATCGGGCGAAGAATACAGAAAGAGTTCCATGCGTGCCATCCAAAAAGTGAATTTTGAAAGTGGCAAAGGTTTTCCTCCTCATATTGTTGACTCTTTTAATGCTGCCATTCGCAAGGTTCTGGTGGCGCGGAAAAAATAATTGTTACGACGCTTTTTTTAATCCCATGAAAAATTGCTACCATAGTCTTATCTATTATGGATTATTAAGACTATGGCTGCCCAACTTCCACTTGTTTTTCACCCCCATTACAGCATCCCCTTTCCAGCAGGGCACCGCTTTCCTATGCATAAATTTCGGCTCTTGGCACAAACGTTAAGAACGCAAGGTATTCTTACGGAAGAGAATGAACATCAACCCTCACCATTATCCTTAACGACCTTAATGCAGGCCCACGACAAAGGGTATGTGCAGCGCTTTATTCGTGGCGAACTCACCAAGCAAGAAGAAAAAGACATCGGTTTACCTTGGTCTGAATGGCTGGTCGAGCGAACCTTGCGCGCTGTATCGGGCACCATTCTAACCAGTGAACTTGCGTTGCAGCATGGCTTGGCTTGCCATCTTGCTGGCGGCACCCATCATGCTCACCCGTCCCATGGTGCTGGTTTTTGTATTTTTAATGATTTAGCGGTCGCCGCGTTAGCGTTAGTGAATTCGGGCAAAGCGAAGAAAGTATTGATTTTAGATTGCGATGTTCATCAAGGGGATGGCTCCATCGCCTTCTTTAAAGATCGTACTGATATTGTACCGGTTTCTTGGCACTGCGAAGAAAACTACCCAACCACCAAGCAAACGGGCGGCGTTAATATAGTCATTCCTAAAGGGGCTGACGATGATTTGTATTTGTCCATTTTAAGGGAAACCTTACCAAAGGTGCTTGCCGAGCATCAGCCCGATTTTATCTTCTACGATGCGGGTGTCGACGTGCATAAAGATGATCGGTTAGGGCATATCAATATGACGGACGAGGGTATTCTAGAGCGGGATAAATACGTTATCCAAACGTGTATTAAACAAAACTTGCCCGTCGCTTGTGTTATTGGCGGCGGTTACGACCGACAAGAAGAGAAGGTGGCATGGCGACATAGTCTAGTGCATCAGGCAGCTCATTGGGTTTGGGAGAGATGTTTATAGAGTAACCGCTTAACGTTTTTTGGTTCTATTGTGGTTGGCTATAGAGAAATATATAAATGCTACTATTAACAAAACAACAACGACACCAAAAATAGCCGCAGAATAGCCGTGCATGGGTCCCCATCCGCGAGCCCACACTTGGCTCTCCCCTTTTAGTAGCAGCAACGGATGCTTAAAACCAAAATAAGCACAGGCTGCCCCAAATACTAAGCAGAGGATATTGATTATTGTGGCGCCAATGAGTTGAAGTAGAGAAAAGTACGCGCCAATATTATCGGCAATCTTCCATTTCTTAAGTTTATATAAAACGAGGATACCTAGTATAGATACGAGTATTATTAAAATGTCTGTATAGGTAATAGGGATATGTAAATGCTGGAGTATCCCTGCTATCGATGCGATTACTATCAAGAATGCAAAAATGTCGAATACTAAATCCATGACTGTTGGCTTAATTCCTAATGGGCGATCTTTTTCGTAGGGTATATGAATTTAATTTAGCTGCAAGGTGCTCCTTCCGAAAAAGTATTATTTTCTATTGTCATATAACTGCCATGATTCTCTTTTACTGTCTACAAAGGTAAGCAGGAAGTGGGCAGTTATGCAAAGCACGTTATCTGAATTGGCAGAACTACAACGTTTGTTGCGCTTGGATATTCCCAGCGTACATCGTGAAACACTGGCTCAACTTTCTGATGGCCCCGAGCAGTATCCCGTGGATGCTGTATTTCTTGGCAGTGATCGTCCCAATGTGCCTACTTTCCTGCTGGTGGGCGGGGTGCATGGTGTTGAACGTATTGGCTCGCAAGTGGTACTCGCCTATCTCAATTCTTTATTGCATCGATTGATTTGGGATCAACAGTTGCAGATGGCATTGGAAAATGTGCGTTTTGTTTGTTTGCCAATATTAAATCCAGTGGGAATGGCTCGTCAGCATCGTGGTAATGGCAATGGTGTGGATTTGATGAGAAATGCGCCATTGGATGCATTAGACCCTATAACTTGGCCTTTTGGTGGCCAGCGATTGACTCGTCATTTACCTTGGTTTCGTGGTGGTTTAGGGAAGCCGTTAGAAATGGAAGCCCAAGCCTTATGTGATTTAGTGGAGCGTCTTTGTGAGCAAAGTCCAATTGTGATGGCTTTGGATGTACATTCGGGCTTTGGAGTTCAAGATCGGCTTTGGTTTCCTATGGCTGGTACTCGACAGCCAGTGCCTCATATCGCAGATTACTATGCGCTGAAAAAATTGTTAAAGCATAGCCATCCGAATCATCGTTATTTGCTTGAGCCTCAGTCCCACCATTATCTTTGTCATGGTGACCTATGGGATTATTTGTATCTTAAGGCAAATTCACGTCAGCAGACATTGCTGCCACTGACTCTGGAGCTGGGATCTTGGCGTTGGGTCAAGAAAAACCCATTGCAATTACGCTCCTTTTTAGGGATGTTTCACCCGATTAAGCCCCATCGAGTAAAACGGGTGTTACGAGAAAACCTGTTTCTTATTGAGATTCTTTGGCGTGCCAGTGCCAATATGGCGCAATGGTTGCCTAAAGAGTCGCACCGCCAACGAATGCATAAGATAGCCTTAAAGCATTGGTATCAAAATGACTGAGCAGAGGTTACAGAGCAATAGCATGAACTGGCTTTTGTTGCGAGGCTTAGGGCGAGATCAACGTCACTGGGGGGCGTTTCCCAAGCTATTGCAACAAGCATTCCCTGAGCATCGCGTTCTGACACCAGACTTACCGGGAAATGGATCATTAGCGCACTTAAAAAGTCCTACCAGCATTGCCAAGGCGACTAACTATTATAGACTATGGGTAAAAGAACAGGCTGCCATAGGCCCAATAGCGTTAATTGGTTTATCCATGGGGGGCATGGTTGCTCTTGACTGGTTGAATCGTTTCCCAGAAGACATCTCATTTGCTTGTGTAATCAACACCAGCATGAAAGGGTGTAGTTTGCCTTGGCAACGAATGCGCTTAAGTGCCATGCTGCGTTTACTGTTATTCGGACTGATTTCTAAAAAACAACAAGAGCACCAGGTTCGTTTATTAACAACCAATATGCAATCAAGCCCACAAGCCTTGGAGCGACAATGGTATGAGTGGGCAAAAGCGTCCTCCCCAGGATGTTTCAACCTTATTCGTCAGCTTTGGGCGGCAGCAAATTTTGAGATACCCCATCTGACGCACCACAAAAAACTTTTATTACTTGCCAGTTCCTATGATCATTTGGTAAAAAGCTGTGCCTCACGCCGAATTGCAGAACGTTGGAAAGTGCCACTGATAGAACATCCTCAAGCAGGCCACGACCTACCTCTAGATGATCCGCAATGGATCGTTGATTTGCTAATGGAGCAAAAGGATAAATGATCCATTAGAGACTTATCGCTATTTAAGGATGATGACTTTTATATTGTCAAACACTAAAGGATCAGTATTCCTAAAATAGAAGAAGTCTTTGTTTAGATGAGTTGGAATAATTTAAAAGTATTTTTAATTTAGTTTTATATTTTCATGATTTTTTAACCTGTTGTTTGGTTATATACATCGATTTACCGGAGATAAGTGTGCGTCGTAACACCTTAATGGAATGGAATAGCAAAGATTCTTGGAAGGTCTTTTTGCTGCTTAGCATCATTTTTGTTGTATTTAGCGGATTGTTCAACCATACCGTCTGGACGCCAGATCAGCCCAGAGTGGTTGCTGTTATTAAGGATATGTACCTTTCTGATAATCTGATCATACCGCATTTTGCGGGTATTCCCTTTGTGGAAAAGCCGCCGTTGTATTTTATCTATTGTGTGTCACTGATGCATCTGACAGGGTTGGATGCCTTGATGGCGGCTCGATTAGGATTAGGACTACTGTGTTTAGCATCTTTAATGGTCACGTTTCGTTTAGCATGGCTGCTTAAAGGGAAGGAGTATGCTTGGCTAACCCTTGGTGTGTTGGCGTCCAGTGAAGGCTTTTTGCTGAACTTTCATTGGCTGCGGGTTGATGCCATGATGATGTTTACCTCTATTGTTGCCATTTGGGCTTTTGCAGAAGCTTACCTGCGTTTTCAATTGCGTTATGTGTTACTGGCAGGGGCATTAACGGGATTGGCGTTTTTAAGCAAAGGTCCTATTGCCATTATCCTATGTGTTGGGCCTGCTTGGCTGGTACTTTTTATTCGTTACGTCTATCTAAGGCAGCGAGGTGCCCATCAAAGTGTAACATGGGGACGTGTGTTGTTCTTCCATATGATGGGATTCATCATAATGTGTTTAGTGATCGCTGCTTGGGTGTATCCTTTTTATAAACAAGCGTCTCCAGCACTTTGGCATGCCTGGTTTTGGGATAATCAGATAGGGCGCTTAACCGGCTCCTCGACGAAAACCTTAGGTCATAACCATCAGGGCAAACCGTTTTATTACGTTAGCAGTATTATAGAATATACATTACCTTGGTCTGTCTTCTTTATTATTGGTTTAGCCTCTTCGGTGAAAAGAGCCGTGACTCGGCACCAAGTGAATTGGCTTGATGGCTTTTTTCTCTTTTGGTTTTGCTTTGCCGTTTTTATTTTGTCCTATTCGGCAACCAAGAGACCAATGTACCTTGCGCCTTTAATGCCTTTGTTTGCCTTAATGATAGCTTCTGCGTTAATGACACTAAAAGGTAGATGGTCCGACTGGTATCGACGTGCCTTTTTGGTAATGATGATTGTCATTATAGCTGTATTTGCTATGACGCCTTTATGGGCTCAGTTCTTACCAAGCAATAAAGTGCCGCAAGCTCTTATGTTGTGGCTTTCCAGTTGGCAGGTGACGGCGCTGTGGGTGCTATTTGCTATTATTTTAATGATAAAAGTCGAAGTCACTCAGTGGCCAGGCTGGACTAAGTTATCATTAATTTCATCTTTATTTTTTATTGCCATTTTTCATTATGTGTTTATCGCCGTAGACATCGCTAAAGACATGAGGCATGACCTTAATACTTTTGTGAAGCAAATCCCGCAGGATAAAAGGGAGCGTACTGCTGGCATTGGCTTTTCAGAGACCATGTCGTCTATCTTTTATTTATATGACGATTGGTCCGTGCCTATGGTAGATAAAGCCCGAGCACAACGGATTCTCGAGGGGAAAGACAGCGAATATGATTACTTGATCCTTGATCGAACGGGCTCCACTCAAGACCCTATCCGTTATATGGGACTGCCTTCAGACACCCCTTACCGTCTTTTATTAATAGGGCATCCGCGTAGCGATAAAAAACGCAGTGCTATTTTATGGTTGACAGGGGACGAAAATAAAACGCTCCCAATGGTGGAAGTGTCTGAAAATGCAGTAAAACAACCTGCTAAAGCGAATTAAAACGGTGAAAACTTAAGGCAATTATCATTGGCTGTTGGGGCGAACTTGTCGTCACCATCAGCCAAATGGATAACTCTAGTTGTCATGATCCATCAGCCAGCTGGCTCGGCTTAAGCCATAGACTGCATGATCTACCACTTTACCATTGAGATTCTCTTTTCGAGTGATAATGCCTTCAAGTGTAAAACCTAAACGCTCACAAACAGATCGGCTTGACTGATTTTTCTCTGCTGCGGAAATCTGCACTTTCTCCATATCAAGATCGGTAAAAGCCAACTCAATCAGCTTAGCAACCGACTTCGTGACAATGCCTTTTTTCTGATAATCCTTACTGAGCCAATAGCCGATCTCCACTCGTTTGAGACTATGGTCAATTGTATTGAAACTAATATTGCCGACCACTTCGCCTTCAAACAACATAGCACAACTTAACGACTTACCATCTGCGTAATCGTGAAGAGCTTGCTTAATAAAGGTGAGGAAAAAATCCTCACTGTGCGCATGAGGTGGCCATGCCAACCACTGCCCAAGATAGTCACGTTGCTGCGTGACTATCTGTAGATACGCTTTAGCGAACTTGGGGTGAACAAGCGCCAACTCTAATCCTTTTTCTACTTCTAGTGAAAACATAGCTTTCTCTTTAGTTTTACTTAATCCTGAGAACATACAGCTTCAGCTGACTCGGGTGTCTAATTCCGCTATAAAGCGTTATAAATGATTTGCCAAGTTTTTGATTAAATCGCATGATTTAATCATATTGATCTATTCGCTCGAAAGACTATAATTCTATTGTACTTCCAAATATGAGAATTGAACATGAACACATTAACAGCAAATGATGCTAAACGAAATTTTGGGGAGTTACTTATGAGTGCTCAACGAGGGCCCGTGAAGATTAGCAAGAACAACAAAGATGCTGTAGTTGTAATGTCTATCAGAGACTATGAAGAGCTTGAAGCGATGAAGGCGGAATACCTAAAACATTGCTTTGAATCTGCCAAAGAAGACTTGGCTAAAGGCAATGTCGTTGACGGTCAAAGCTTTTTAAGTACGCTATAATTATTGATATGCAGAGCAAAGAATACAAACTGAGTAACTTGGCTCAACAACACCTACGTAAAATTAAACACTATACTATCGATAATTTTTCCGAATCGCAGTGGGAAAAATATAGAGAAACCCTATTATCTGGTTTTCAGATGTTAGCGGATAACCCGGGATTAGGCAGAAGCTGTGATGAGATATACCTCAATGGCTTTTATTTCCCTATTGGTAAACACAATGCTTATTTCATCAAGGAGAGTAGTTTCATTTTAGTCGTTGCTGTTTTAGGCCAGTCACAACTACCGCAAAATCACCTCAAATAGACCTTAATTCATCCTAGGAATTAATACTTCTCTTTCTAGCTTTGAAATCCCAAATTCAACGCAACCCCGATGGCGTGACTATACGGCATTTCAGAGTCAATAAGAAACGTCTTTGCTCGTATAACTGGCGGAGTCAAAGCCCTTTTTTATCAAACTCATCAGAAGAGTTGAAAGCTATTAGTCAGAAAAGATGTTCGCCTCCTGAATCTACTGTCAGACTAAAGTCTGACCTACAGAAAATCTGCATACCCAAGGCAGTTAGTTCGACGAAACGAAGTTACGCGACTTTATGGAGTTTCAGAGTCGGTAAAAAATACCTTCTCACATATCCAAAAAGCCAATCTATGCCCTATGCCTTACGATAAAAATCGTCTTGCTAAACCAGTATTAAACAAAATGAAGGAGACGTTTGGGCGAAAGCCCGATAAGAGACCTTTTGGTTACTTTTATGGCTCTGGATAAAAGTTACCCGCTCAGCAGAGCGGAATAAACTAGTAGCTCAAAACCATTGATAAGAGGTTAGTCATCAAATTTAAAAAGGACAGGGTGCTACAAAGGCTACCCAAGCCTTGGTAAACGGATGTCGAAATTCTAAGCGATAAGCATGCAATAACAAGCGAGGGTCATTTGCATACTCTGGGCCGTAGAATTCGTCGCCGATGATCGAGTGCCCTAGGCTTTGCATATGGACGCGCAATTGATGAGAACGGCCGGTAAAAGGCACGAGTCGCACGCGAGTCGTGTTGTCTTCATAAGCGATTTTTTCCCAATAGGTAATGGAGTCTTTGCTCCATTCGTCGGTACAGACAATTTGTCTGGGGCGGTTGGGCCAATCGCAGCGTAGTGGTTTGCGCACTTCGCCGCATTCACCAAGAAGATGACCGCGCAGCATAGCGCGGTATTCCTTTTTAACGTCCCGTTCGCGAAAGTGGGCGTACATTCGCTTTTGGCATTCGTGAGTTTTAGCGACCAGAATTAAGCCAGAAGTGGCTTCGTCCAAGCGGTGAATGGCGAAGGCTTCGCCAAACTGCAACTCGGCTCTATGTAATATAGAGTCTAGCTTATCTGGGCCCCGACCGGGCACAGATAAGCAGTTAGCAGGTTTATTGATGACGGCGAACCAATCGTCTTCGTAGAGTATCTCTAACACAGACGATTATTCCGGTTTGGTGGTCAAGATGATACGAATGGCATCCAAGCGGATTTGATGCTCGTCGATACGAGTCAAACCTTCTTGCATATTCGTTTCAAGACGCTGGATGTCGTCTTCTGTGATTGCATCATTAAAGGCTTTTAGCTCGCTCAAGCGCTCGATTTCATTTTGGCAGCGGTGTTGGTAAGAGGTTTTCGCTGCTTGAACAATAGGGCGAGACTGATCTTGTGCATTGAGCTGATGAGCCTGTAGCACTTCAATCAGGTTGGAACGAAGCGCTGCTACCCATTGTTCGGCGACACGATTGGGGACGCCTTTGAGTTTTTCTGCCCATTTATCAGCAGTAAACTGTTGATGCAGGAATTTTCCATTAGAATCGGACAATTGCCACATAGGTGTCATGGGGAGCGATTGCGCGAGTTTCAGGCGTGGATGAGCTGTTGCTTCAATGACGAACATACTTTCTACCAACACCGTGCCTTCTGGTAGGGCGGCGATAGGTAAGATGGCAGACGTCAGTTTGCCAGAATCAAAGCCTTGTACTTCATCCATTAGCATGGTGATTAGAGGATGCTCCCAGGTGGCAAAGGCGACATCTTCACGCTGGCTTGCTTGACGACGGTTTAACATGAGCATTTTGCCTTCCTCTTCGATGCCTGGTAGGGCTTCTAGCATCATGTCGGTGGAGGGGCGAATAAACCAAGCGCTTTTATCTGGGTCACTGTTGATGCATTCCGCATGAATATTAAAGGCATGGGTGACATCTTCAATATAGTGATGAAGGCCGTGAATTGCTTGCTCGTTGATCTGTTGGATCAAAGCACGAGCTTGTTCTGGGCGACACGAGCTCATTTCTAATAGGCGATTACGGCCTTCTTCCATTTGCTGTAATAGCGCTTCATGGTAGACCTTGGCCTCGTCCAGTAAGCTGAGATCGTCGTCTTCTCCTCGTAGGTAAGCGTGCAGCGTTTCACGGAAGGCTTCTTCTACTTTATCGCCAGCACTTGTTGTGCGACAAAAAGCATTGAGAGCGTTATGGAACCAATGGAATAAGCGTTCCTGAACGCTATTGGACAGGTAAGGGACGTGGATTTGCACGTCATGAAGTTGTCCAAGACGGTCCAAACGACCAATTCGCTGTTCTAACAAGTCGGGGTGTTCTGGCAAATCGTACATGACGATGTGATGGCTAAACTGGAAGTTACGGCCTTCAGACCCAATTTCTGAACAGACAAGAATTTGTGCGCCTTCTTCGTCCGCAAAATACGCCGCTGCGCGATCACGGTGGATCAGTGGCATCTGTTCGTGGAAATCGGCACTTTGGAAGCCAGCAAAGGTGAGCTGATCATTTAGCCATTGGGCCATATCAGCCGTATGACAAATCACCAGAATTTTATCGGCCTGACATTCTAGGAATTCTTTTAGCCAAACCCAGCGTGGGTCGAGTTCCCAGAGTCCGTCTTGCACATCGGTCTCGGGTTGAACATGGTGGTTGGCAGAAGCAAAGTGCTCGTTGTTTTCGAGCGGATAAGCGTGTAGGTAACGGTTTGGAAAGCCGCCCACAGCAGCCCGTGTGTTGCGAAACATTTCGCGGCCCGTGCCATGACGGTCAATCAGCCAGCTAATGGCTTCTTGTGCTCCACTCATGCGTACTTCACCACTTTTGTCTAGATTGGCAAACCACTCTTTCGATTTAACCTGATCTAAATAGGGGGCGAAGGCGTTATCCCAGTCTATCGATAGATCGCTGTTTTCTTCTTCCGTTAGAGGTAACAACATTTCAGCCAGCTCGGCCGCTTGTTTAAACTCTTTTTGCTGAGCTTGGTACTGTTCAAAATTATGGTAACGATCTGCGTCCAATAACTGCAAACGAGAAAAGTGTTCACGCTCACCAGTTTGTTCTGGCGTAGCACTTAGCAGCAGTAGGGATTCTGTTTTTGCCGCGAGACGGGCAACCACTTGGTAGCTAATACTGGGTGTTTCTGGGTGCCAAGCCAAGTGGTGAGCTTCGTCGACAATCACCATATCCCATTCTGCTTCCAGCATGTGTTGTGTAGCATGCGGGTGCAGGCTGGCCCAATCAATTGGAGCGATAACAAAGGGTTGCTGCTCAAATGGATTGTCATCGCCTTCCATGAAGTCTTCGTAGACGGCTTCACTGATCAAACTAAAAGGTTGATGAAAGCGGCGCAGCATTTCGACCAACCATTGGTGTTGTAAGTTGGTGGGGGTCAAAATTAAGGCGCGTTTGCAAAGGCCATTTAATAAGCGCTGATGTAAAATTAACCCGGCCTCTAAGGTTTTCCCCATACCTACTTCATCACACAACAAAGCGCGTGCTTTTGGGCGATTGGCAATATCGTGTGCTAGGTAAATCTGGTGTGGTAGCAACTCGGCTTTCAACCCCATCAAACCTCTTACAGGAGAGGCAGCATTGTCGGCTTGGTGCTCCAGTGTATGGCGGCGTAGGTCGAACCACATACGGCGTGCTGGTGAAAGAGACAAGATGTAATCCAGCTCATTTTTGTCGTTACGTGGAAATTGGATGACAGACTCTTCTAACCAGTCATCGTCGTCGCTGATACGATACTCCACCAGTCCATCGATCTCTTCTACTTCCAATATCGTGAAGGTTTCATCCTGAAAAGAAAGTTGATCTCCAGGGGTTAAAGTGCGGCGCACAAGACTGGTTTGGTCATTTGAGTATTGGCGATCTGTTTCCGCATCGGGAAAGTGCAATACAAAGGATTTACTTTGTTTTTCTGTGATCATGCCGACGCCTAGATCAGGTTCGTTGCGGCTACTCCATCTTTGTCCCGTTTTGTACATAGTTACTCTTTGTCCGATTCGATTAATGTTAGGCTGCCTTGGCATAAATTTGTCAGCGTTTGCTTTTGTTCAGGCCAAGTTCGTTCAATAACGGCGAGGTCCATGACAATATTGTCACTAAACGTTTTGTTGTTTATCTCGATATCACTTTGTTCTAACCAGTATTCAACCTTGCCCAGTAAAGGGTAGGAGATAACTAATTGCACAGGTGAACGTGGATAAATGTTTTCGTGTTCTGTTTGGCTGAGCGCCTCTTGTACGGCTTGGCTATATGCTCGCACAAGGCCACCAGCACCCAATTTAATGCCACCAAAATAGCGAGTGACGACAACGGTGGTTTCACCAAAATTTGAGTGTTGTAAGACGTTTAACATGGGTTTACCCGCTGTGCCCTTAGGTTCGCCATCGTCACTTTGATCCCAAAGGTGTACGTTGTTTGGGGCACCTGCCACAAACGCCCAACAATGATGGTTGGCATCTGGGTAGCGCTGGCGTATTGCATCAAGAAAGGTTTTTGCCGCTTCACGACCTTTGGTTCGGCTGACCGTGGTGATAAACAGGCTATTTTTAATTTCAAGATCAAAGCGTTGTATGTGTGTTGGGCTTAAGTAGTAATCCATGTAAACTGGCTTAATTCTTGTTTTCTCTATAAAAATAGTGGGTTTTATTTTCTATGTCAGATTGGCTTTGGCAATCCGTTTTGGTGTTATCGGGCTTTTGCGTCGGCACCTTATTAGTTTCTTGTGTTGCAGGCTACATTGTACAGGCTATGCGTCGTCAGTGGCACCTCACTCAAGCAAAAATGCAGCAACAAAATGATGAATTAGTGCGACTTTTGGAACAATCCAAAGATCATATTCATTATTTAGAAAAAGAATCTCTGACTTTAGAGCAGCAGTTTGCCGCTGCGCAGGCGGTATGGCAGGAAAAAGAGTCTTTCTATCGTGAGCAAAAGCGTCAGAATGAGACGGAGTTTAAGCAGTTAGCGCAAGAGATCATGACGCAGCAGGGACAATATTTAGCGAAGGAAAATGAGCGTCAACTAGGGTCGTTATTGCAGCCTTTGGGCTCGCAGATTCAAAAGTTTCAAGAGAGTGTGGATAAGAGTTATCAAGAAGAGGCGCGGGAGCGCTTTTCATTGGTGAAAGAAATAAAAAGCTTGCAACAACTGAATCAGAAAATTAGTGATGATGCGGTCAGTTTGACGTCCGCCTTGAAAGGGCAGAATAAGTTGCAAGGTGGCTGGGGAGAGGTGATTCTTGAGCGCATCTTAGAGAAGTCTGGTCTTGAGAAAGGCCGAGAGTACGAGGTTCAAGTCTCCCTTCAGTCGGAGGTAGGGCGACGTTTGCAACCGGATGTGGTGATTTATTTGCCTGAAGGTAAGCAAATTGTCGTGGACTCGAAGATGGTCTTAGTCAGTTATTTGTCCTATATGGAGGCGGAAACCGAGGAGGAACGCAACCGGGCGCTGAAACAGCATTTAGAGGCCGTGCGTCGTCATATGAAAGAGCTAAGTGCCAAGGCGTATCATGAGTTGCCAGGTATCACCTCGTTGGATTTCGTGCTTTTGTTTATCCCGATTGAAGCGGCTTTTGGTTTAGCGTTACAAGGCGATAACGGCCTATTCAGTGAGGCGTTTGAGCATAATATTATTATCGTCGGACCATCCAACTTATTAGCCACACTTCGTACCATTCAAAATATTTGGCGCAACGAAAAACAAAGTCAGAATGCTATTGAAATTGCTCGGCAAGCGGGGGCAATGTATGACAAGTTTGTCGGTTTTGTTCAGGATATGGACGATATCGGCGGTAAAATTGATGCACTAAATCGCAGCCATGATTCGGCGTTGAAGAAACTCACACTGGGGCGTGGTAACTTATTAGCTCGCGCTGAAAAGTTAAAACAGATGGGGGCGAAAACAACCAAATCCTTGCCAGAAGGACATCTTAATAAAGAAGACGCTTCGCCTATAGAAGAGTCCGATGACGAGGGATTTTATGAAGAAGAGGGGTTATCGTCGATAGAGGATGATGCCACAGAGCAACCACTGAGCCATCATGCCGTGACCGCTGAACTGGAAAGGGATAAGTAACTTTGAGTAGAACTTGCTCGTGCCGTCACGAGCAAGGTTGTCTATTTGCTGGTTTTCGTTCTAAACCTTGCCTATTTTTATTTGTCCACTTCAGGTGATTGCCATAATACCGTCACTTTGTTGCCATAAGGTGCCGATTTCATGTCTAGATAAATAGCCTGGGTAAGGTGATGAAGTTGACGCCCTTCTGGAACCTTATCGAGTAAGCCAATTAGTTCAATGTCTAGACCGTCGGCTAGATAATGCAGCTTAGTATGCTCAATATCTAAATAGTCTGTATGTTGGCGCAGTAAAAAACCTAAGTCTGCCATGATTTGATGACGAGCCGGCAAATTTAAATGGGGTGGTTTTTTATTGTCGGTATTTTGAAAACTGTCTGTTTGAACTTTATCGTCCGTATCGATATGCACCATGACATCTGCCACTTGAGGATGAGCCTTTTTGATGGTGTAAGCAACCAAATCCCCAAGGTAATGACCTTCGCTGACACTGGCGTAGCTTGGTACATGAATGTGCATGTCTAAGTAAATTTTACCAGCCATGGAGCGCGCTCGCACGTCGTGTGGTGCCATGACATTCTTTAAGCTGTTTGCTGTGTCTTTTATTTGTGCGATGAGTTTAGGGTCGGGGGCCGTGTCCACTAATTCTGCGAGGTTTTCCCAAATCATCTCTACGGCCATTTTACCGATTAACAACGCCACAACGATGGAAGCGACCATGTCAGCCCAAGCATAGCCAAAAGACACACCGATTAAACCGATTAACACCGCTACAGATGATAGGGCGTCACTGCGGCTGTGCCATGCATTGGCAATCAGTAATTTGCTTTGAATCTTTTCACCGGCATTTTTGGTGTAGTGAAAGATAATCTCTTTAATAATGATTGTGGCAAGCAGTGCGGCTAACCCGTACCAAGTAAATTCGGCCTGAGTGTGTGAAGTGATGGATTCATAGCCTATACCAAACGCGACAATGATTAGGACGATACCAAGAAAGACGGTGGTAACGGTTTCAAAGCGTAAATGACCATATGGATGATTTTCGTCCGGACCTTGGCGTGCGTTTGATGAAGCAAAGTACACAAACACGTCTGTGACTAAGTCGGATAAAGAATGAATGCCATCGGCGATTAAGGCTTGCGACTGTGAAAAGTATCCTGCGATGATTTTGGCGATACCAAGCAGACAATCCCAGATGGCACCGATGAGTGTGACCCGTTTAGCAATGCGCTGTTCTTGCTGTAATTCTGACATAGATTGTCCATATAAATCGTTTGATAAATAGACTGAGTGAATACCTTTACCCCAGTGAACACCACGGCGATTTAGTGCACTTTTTTTGCAAATAGCCATGGTGTCTAGCTTGGCGAATGTTCTCCCCAACCTTATCCACGAAATCTGTGGAAAAGGTTGGGCAGGTCAGTAATCGTCTAGTCTCGCGGAATTTCAAACCATAAGCAGAATGAATCAAAAAACTCTCTCATGGTCAATGACATAAGGGAAAAATTCGCATCCATATCTGATAGTCCACCACCTTGGGAGTCGTTAAAAGCAGCCTCTTTTAAGGCATCGTCAAATTTTATCTTACGCAGTGTTAAGTCTTCGTGAAGCACGAAGCTTAATTTATCAGACCAGCGAAGGGCGAGGCTTTTAACGGCCATACCGCTTTCAAGATGGCGAGTGACATCTTCAGATAAGGGTTCTAGTGCTTTAAAGCGAATAGTGGCTTTGTCTTCTGAGCTGTCTTGAATCTCGCATTCATCGCCTGTTTCTAGGCTGGCTGGGACGGCATTTTTTGTCAGCCACTCTGTCATTAAAGAGGCAGGTGATACTTGCGCTTGCAATGGTGTCATTGGAAAACTGCCCAAGGTCGTTTGCAAGTGTTTAAACAGTTGTTCTGTCATGCTGGCATTGGTGCAGTTGAGAACTAAAATTTTAGCTTGTAAATCAATGTAAGCCCAAATGTCTGTACGTTTAGAAAAGGCCTTGGGACGAAGGGTAAAAACCAACTCGTCTTTCATATCGGACTTTTCTTTACGACCGACTTTGCGACCTTCAATTAATTCAATTTCTGCAACTTTGGCTTCTAATTCTTCACGAACCACGGCAGAGGGTAGGACCTTTTCTTCTTTGCCTGCACGGAATAATAAGCAACGGTCACTGGCTAAGCTCCATTGTTCACTGTTTCGAATCAGTGGTAGCCAACCAAAGGAGAACTCTTCTTGTGATCCACATTCTTTTAACGGAAATTCAGGAATTTTGTCGATGAGTTCATTAGTATTCAGTGATTCTGTGTCTTTTAGCTGAAATATTTGGGCGTTTTTGAACCACATAAATTAGTCTCTCACGGCTTCTTTGAAATGTTTACGGCACACAGAAAGATAGCGATCATTACCGCCAATTTCTACTTGGGCACCTTCTTTTACTGGGATGCCTTGTGCATCAAGACGAATCACCATGGTGGCTTTACTGCCGCAATGGCAAACGGTTTTTAATTCAATCAATTTATCTGACCAAGCGAGGAGGGCTTGGCTACCTTCAAACAGCTCACCTTTGAAATCGGTACGAATACCAAATGCGAGCACAGGAATATTGAGCTCATCGACCACATCGCTAAGAGCCTGTACTTGTTGCTTACTGAGGAACTGAGCCTCGTCGATCAATACGCAACTCAATGGGCGTTCCTGATGAGTGAGCTGAATCTGAGACCATAAATCAGACTCTTGATTGAACACAGCTGCGTCGGCTTGAATGCCGATACGTGACGCAATTTGACCTTGTTCATAGCGGTCATCGATAGCGGCGGTTAATAACATGACTTGCATTCCCCGCTCTTGGTAATTGTGCGCAGATTGCAAGAGAATGGTTGATTTTCCTGCGTTCATTGCAGAATAGTAAAAATACAGCTTGGCCATGGATCGTCAGTTGTTTTCGTTGTGTTTAGTGGGCGATGGAGTATAGCAAACAGTGAGGCGGAATCCGCTGCTATGCACAAAAAAGTAACGTAAAAGTTATTCAGCGGTTTGCTGTATGACTTGTTCGTTGCGTGTCCCTGTTTTATTGGTTTTACTTTTTGTTTCGCTGTTCCTTTTAGCTTTACTGAGTTTGGCTTTAGAAAAAGACAAAGCAATCTGCATCGTAAGCCATTCTGCGCGCTTTACATCATTTAATTCACACAATTGATCCAGCTTGTCGATGGTGTCTTGATCAATGACCAACTCCAAACGTTTGAACCCCAGTGCTTTCTCTTTTTCTCTTTGAACGCGCTTATTTAGTTTTAATTGATCTTTTCGGTTTAGAGGTTGCTTTCTTGGGCGTCCTCGCGAAGATCCAAACAAGTCAATGGTATTACGATCAGATGACGCTTTTGCCATGGTTCTACTTCATTCTTGGGTCGTTACAGTGTGTGGTTGTTTCGCGGTTGATGCAAAGACGAAAACACCGGACGTTAAACATTGGGTCGCTATTATCTTTTAATTTGTCATTTAAGGCAAAAGTCGTCGCCAAGACAATCTAGTGGGAGGCTCATAAAGAAAACCAACATATCAATAATAAAAAGGCAGTCTGGATAACCAGACTGCCTTTGTCGAGCCCTTTGTTGCTAAGTTTAAGCGTTAACTTCGCGAGTAATGTTAGTTGCTGCTCGCTTGTTTTGCTTCGGCTTGCTTTTCTTGGGCTTCTTTGGCCGCTTGTTGATTGATGGCGATAAAGTCTAGCAAGATATTAGACGCTTCTTGTGCATAAGGGTCACTTTTATCTTTTTTAGGATCGATATCATCAAGGGATTTCACTGGTTTTAGGCCTAAGGCTTTACGACGTGTGTTTTCGATGTCTAGATCCTGTTTTTTGATGGCCGCTTCTTCAGCCTCACGCGTTTTCTCGTTCAAGGAAATCACTTTGTAGCGTTTTTCCTGTTCTTTATACGCTTTGATCTGATCCTCAAGAGCAATAAAGTCTGGATCATGCTTGATTCGCTCTTCATGACGTTTTTCTAGAAGCGGGTCGTAGGCCGCCATATCCCAGTAAGTTGGGTAGCGAGTGGCGTGAATTTTATCCCAAGGTAGTGGGTTTTTCAGCGCGCTTTCACCAATTTTTTTGGTGTCAATCAACGAAGGGAAGGCGATGTCAGGAATCACTCCACGGTGTTGCGTACTCTCGCCAGACACACGGTAGAATTTAGCCTGTGTTACTTTTAGTTGGCCTTTGTCCATGTCTTGTAGGACTTGAACGGTGCCTTTACCAAAAGTACGACTACCAATGATGAGGGCGCGGCCATAATCTTTTAGTGCGCCTGCTACAATTTCAGACGCCGATGCACTCATGCGGTTTGTTAAAACGGCCATTGGGCCACCGTAAGCAATTTTACCGTCGTTATCCCCCAGCGCGGTGATGTGACCGTTTTTGTCACGAATCTGAACGATCGGACCGTCTGGAATGAATAGCCCTGCAATACCAACGGCTTCTTGCAGAGAACCACCGCCATTGTTACGTAGATCCAAAATCAATCCGACAATACCTTCTTTCTTCAATTCCTCAATAAGCTTCTTCGTATCGCGAGTTGAGCTCTTATAGTTTTTGTCGCCCGCTTGGATGGCAGCAAAATCTGAATAGAAGGTAGGGAGGTGGATAATGCCTATTTTATAGGTTTTACCATCACGTTTGACATCAATGATGTCTTTTTTGGCAGACTGATCTTCCAGTTTGACTTTCTCACGGACAATGGTGACGATTTTGCTGGTTTGGCTGCCTTTGCTTGGAATGATTTCCAATCTTACTTTAGTGCCTTTAGGGCCTCGGATCATGTCTACCACATCGTCAAGGCGCATACCAACCACGTCAACCATGGGTTTACCTTCTTGGCCAACGGCAATGATCTTATCGTTCGGCGCCAGTTTGGTTTGTTTAGCCGCTGGGCCACCAGGAATCAGACGAACAATCTTGGTGTAGTCATCATCGCCTTGAAGAACCGCACCAATACCATCTAAGGACAGGCTCATATTGATGTTGAATGTCTCAGAAGCGCGTGGTGCAAAGTAGCTTGTGTGTGGGTCGAGAGTGGCGGTAATCGCGTTAGCGAAAATTTGAAAGACGTCTGTTGAGTCAGTCTGCTCAAGGTGATGAATCTGGTTTTTATAACGGCGCGTTAAGGTCTTGATGATTTTGTCGTTATTGTCACCATTCATTTTTAATGTTAGAGCACTGTTTTTGATACGTTTATACCAGTAGGCGTCTAATGCTTTTTCGGTTTTGGCCCATTTGCGTGTATCTGGGTCGTTCGAGAGCGTATCGTTTTTGGTATAGTTGAAGTGTTTGACCATGTCTGGGATGTGTTTTTCCAGATAGTTCAGGCGGTCCTCAACACGTTTTTGATATAGGTTGTAAATTGTGTAAGCGACTTGAGTATTGCCTTCGCGTAGGGCGTCATCAAAGCTGTCCTTATAGCGAGATAGCGCCTTGACGTCGCTTTCTAGGAAAAAGCTTTTTGTTGGATCTAAATCATCAATATAATACTTGAATGCCATTTCCGAGATTCGATTGTCGATTATCGGTTTGCTATAGTGTTCGGTTTCAAGTTTGTTAAACAGTTGCTTTGCTACTTCATTGTATACTGGTAGAGGCTTCAGTTCTGTATAAGCAGAAGCTTGCACTGACACAAAGAGAAAAGCAGTTAATAGGCAAGACAAAAGGCGTTTATAATTCATCCGGAGTGGGTTCTCTTAGTCTGTTTTACGTCATTGATTAAAATCATATTAGACACGGAGCAGTAAGGCTAGCCTATCCGCTAATAAAGTCACTTTTTTTAAGGTATTGTCCTTTAGAGAAATTATGCAACATTCTAGTTTTAATCAGTCACTGTTATCTTTCCTTCAGTCCTCTCCTACTCCTTTTCATGCCACCGATAGTATGAGACAAGGGTTACTTGAGAACGGTTTTATTGAACTGTTTGAGCAAGATGACTGGTCTATCGATGTGGGTGGAAAATACTTTGTTACTCGTAACGAGTCTTCTTTGATTGCGTTTACTGTACCTCATCAAGATGTTAACCGAACTGGTTGGCGTATGATAGGGGCTCATACAGACAGTCCATGTTTGAAGTTGAAACCCAATGCCCATGTTAAGCGCCATGGTTATCATCAGTTAGGTGTGGAAGTATACGGTGGCGCCTTGCAGCATACTTGGTTGGATAGAGATTTATCGCTTGCTGGCCGCGTTACTTTTAAAACCAACAAGGGCGATATTGTAAGTCGTCTTATTGATTTTAAAGAACCAATTGCTGTAGTGCCGAATTTGGCCATTCATCTTAATCGCCAAGCTAATGAAGGGTTTAAGGTGAATCCTCAAGAAGAGCTTTTGCCGATTTTATGTGGTGTTGATCAAGAGTTGGATTTTCACATTTTGTTGGCCCAGCAGATTGAACATCAGTACCCTAAGTCTGATGTCGCGTCGATTTTAGACTTTGAATTGAGTTTATACGATACACAGCCGCCTGCTTTGGTAGGATTGCATAAAGAGTTCATCTGTTCCGCACGCTTGGACAATTTATTGAGCTGTTTTGTCGGTATGAAAGCTTTGTTGGATTCTCAAGAGGTTTGCCCTAGCTTGTTGGTTTGTACTGATCATGAGGAAGTGGGAAGCATGTCGGCTTGTGGGGCAAATGGCCCCTTCTTAGAAGATGTGTTGCGCCGTTTGTCGCCAGACCCTGAGCATTTTGTGCAGTCTATTCAGCGCTCTATGATGATTTCGGCAGACAATGCTCATGCATTGCACCCTAATTATGCTAGCAAGCACGATGGCAACCATGCCCCAAGCATTAATCACGGTGCTGTGATCAAGGTCAATACCAATCAGCGTTATGCGACGAACAGTGAGACCGCTAGTATTTATCGAGATATTGCCGCAGAAGAGGGGGTTGAAGTACAAAGCTTTGTTGTTCGTAGTGACATGGCCTGCGGTAGTACCATTGGACCTATTACGTCGGGAGAAATCGGTGTACCAACCTTAGATATCGGGTTACCAACGTTCGGTATGCATTCGATTCGTGAGTTGGCAGGCAGCCATGATGCCTATGGCTTATATAAAGTATTGGCTCGCTTTACGGGACGTAAAGAATTAATGGCCAAATAAGCGATTTGATCCACTGAGTCATAGTGTATAAAAAAACGCCGCAGAAATGATTTTGCGGCGTTTTTTGGTTTACTTAGTAAAGCGAGGCTTTATATATTATTGCTTGCTGATGGCTATTTTAGAGTAGAGGGGTCTTCCACTAACCATTTATCAAGCGAAACGATTTTGTTTTCGTTCAGATCACCCACGGCTTCATCTAGCGTCAATTTTTGGATCACGAAGTTGTAACGGTATTTTTGGTAATCACTGATCGCTGTGTATAAGTTAGATTGTGCTTGTAGTAGCTCAACAAGGTTACGAGTCCCTACTTCATAGCCCGCTCTGCTGGCTTGTAGTGCACTGCGACGAGACTTAATAAGCTCTTTTTGTGCTTTAACTTGAGCCACTGACGTTTGCAGTTTTAAGAAGGTATTGCGGATATTCAGTTCAATACTTTGTAATTGGCTAGCTCGATTCTCAATTGCCGCATTAGCTTGCTCTGACGCTTGGCGTACAGAGGCGTTGATGGCGCCACCTGAGTAAAGAGGGATGCTAACTTGCAAGCCAACAGAAGACGTATTAGTGGCACCATTCGGTGATTGAACGCTTTCAGGGTCGTTATTGGCATCGCTACGCGAAATAGAACCTACAAGACTAACCACTGGCGTACGGCCACTGGCTTTTTTCAGGTCAATATTGTTTTGCGCTTTCTCAACCGCAATATCTAAAATGTGTAGTTCCTTGTTATTTTTGATCGCTTTTTGGATCAGTTCGTCAACCGTGACGTTTGGATCCATCTTGATTGGATAGTCTTTAGACAGTTCAGGAATGTCGGTAATGACTTTGCCCGTACGTTGTAACAAGGCCTTTTGTGCATAAGCTACATCGGATCTGGCGGTGAGTTCCTGTACTTTTACCGCATCGTAGCTTGCTTTGGCGTCTTGTAAATCGGTAATGGATTTCAAGCCCACATCATATTGCTTCTGAGTTTGATCAAGCTGACTTTTGGTGCTTTTTACTTGCGCTTCAGTGGTCTCAAGAGTGGCTTGAGCAATCAATAAATTAAAAAACTCCGTCATCGTTGTCAGTACCAAGTTCTCCTTGGTGTTGTCATAACTCACCCCTGCGCTTTGGTAACCAAGTTCAGTGTCTTTAACACCATAGTTAAGGGCAGGCGAGTAGATTGGATAGTTTAAATCTAATCCAACGCTGTTTGAGCGAGTGTCTACGGTACTGCCAGAGGGCGGGTTGGTTTTAGCATATCCAAGACTGCCAGTCGCTTTGATACTCGGATAGAGGTTCCCCCTAGTGACTGCAATTTGTTCTTTATCAGCTCGGTAGGTCGCTTCGGCAGCGCGAAGACCTGGGTCGTGACTAAGAGCAAGTTTATAGACGTCATACAGACCTTCTGCATGAGAAGCGGTGCTGCTCAAAGTGGCAACGGTAATCAGTGATGTAAGAATATGCTTTTTCATAGATTTTAGTAGGCTCGTAGTATGAAATACAGTTATATTACCCTAAGCAATCATAAGATGGCAGGGGGTGAAATAGTATATCTATTATTACCCATCACCATATCATGGAGTGATACCACAATTAATCGGTCAATATGCGATATTGTGTGGACTTTTTTAGGTGTATTAAGGTTTTGTTCGTTTCGCTTTAGATTTTCATTCGTTTATCTTAACAGTATAAAGAATCGTTTTGGATTCATTTGCAGCTAAGGTTCCGGTCAATTGAATACTGTTTGCGCTGTGTTTTTTTATCTCTCCTACTGATGGTTTTGTTTCGTCCACACTGCTAATAACACCTTGTGTGTGTTGCATTAGTTGAAATAACTTGGGCTCATTGGAGTGGTTTTTAAGGGTGAGTTTCCACTCTTGCGTAGCTGGCAGTTTTTTTGATGAAGCGTGAATCAGTGTCAACTGGCCTGTCATGTCGAGGTTGCTATTGGTGGTGATATGAAGCGTTTGCTTGGCCCGCGCTAACGGAATGAAGACTGCATCGCTAGGGATCAAAAGACCGTTTCGTTGCCAATAGGTTTGGTAGGTTCCGGGTAAACTTGCATGCTTGAGCTTAAACGTCAAGTTGTTATGAAATTGCAGTTCTACTGTGTCTGCTATTACGGCGGTATAAACGGTTGCTTCGCTGACGCTTTTATCAATGTTGACCGTTTCTTTGCTAATTTGTGTCAGTAAATGCGTGTTAGCAGGTAATGTAAGTTCCTTAATCGGATAAGTCACTTCACTGTCTGAATAATTTACGTGTTTATCAGCACTGGCGTTCATCATTAAGGAGGTACTACGCTCTGCTTTAAATAAAGGTGCTTTTGACTGGGCATAATGCAGTAGGCTGTTTTTAAGTGTGATTTTATTAGCCGAGCGGTTTTCAATGTTTGCCATATTAATAATGGAAATGTGATCTTTATTGATGATCAACACTCGCTTTGGTGACCAGCTCAGTTCATTAGACTGATAGCTTATTTTGCCTCGGTAACTGTCTTCCTTTGCGGCTGAGTTATGAGCATTTTGTAGAGGAATGAGGTAAAAATCGTTAATAGGCAGTTGGGCTTTGTGGCCCTCTATGTCCAGCGTAAATGTTAGGTTGCTGGCATTCATCCGAGTGAGCTTACCAGTGTAGGAGAGAGCGCGTTGTTTGCTATCTACCCTTACATGTTGACCAAGCGCTTTTGACCAATTAGGCAGGTCTGATTGAATGGGCTGAATAAGAGGCTGAAAGTTTTCGTTCAAAGGGAGTAATGTGCCCGGAATAGGGCTAAGGGATAGGCCCGATGAGGTTCGTGTATTTTCTGTCACTTGACTGTTGTTAAGGCCAATGACCGTTCTTAGAGGTTCCGAAATTGCGTTTGTTGTTCCCAGCGTCAGTAGTGAAGTGATAGCTAAAACAATGACTTGCTTCTTCATAAGTTCCTTCTTGCTTGCTTCTATTATGGTTCATGGGCTTATTAGAAAAGAGGTCGTGCTCAAATGCGGAGCGTGATAACCTTGCCCTCGTAAATAGTAATGGCTGTGTGGATAAGATAAAGGGTTTGGCGTGGAAAAGCGATTATTGATTGTCGATGGTTTAAACTTGATTCGACGCCTATACGCTGCACTTGAGTCTGAGCAAGATGTGGTTAGGCGTATAGAAAGAACACAAAGTATTAGTATTGATGCTTTAGTGAAGTTAATTCAGCAGTTTTCTCCCTCTCATATGGTGGTTGTGTTTGATTCCAGTGGAAAAACTTGGCGGCATACGCTTTATCCAGAGTATAAGTTGGGGCGTGTGCCAATGGATGATGCTTTGTTGGATTCCCTCAATGGGTTTGCTAAGGTGTTTCGTTATAATGGCATCCATTGTCTTCGCTTGGTGGGTTGGGAAGCAGACGATGTCATTGCGACGCTGGCGTTTAAGTCTGCTAAGCAAGGGGTGAAATCTTATATTGTTTCGACGGATAAAGGTTTTACGCAGTTATTGGATAACGAGTCTATTTTGCAATACGATTACTTTGCCAAGCTGGGTTATGACAAAGTTTGGGTGCCTGGAAAATATGGTGTTGAAGCATGTATGTTAACGAATTATTGGGCGTTGGTTGGAGACACGACTAATCGAGTGCCGGGTGTGAAAGGAATTGGCCCGAAAACGGCTCTTGCGGTTATGGAAAAGCATGGGACCATTGAAGAAATATACAACCACTTAGAGGATTATTCAGCGCGTATTCAAAGCCTCTTGTCTGGAGGGTATGAACAATGCATGTTATCGCGTCAGCTCGTCACCTTAAGAGTGGATGTTAATGTCGGCGTAAGGCTTTCTCAGTTAACCTATTTTCCGTGATGGCACCTCTCTTGCTCTAATCTGGTCGCTCTCCCTTTATATTTGCAGCAGATTATGCAGATAGGAGGGATGTTTTACCGTCATCAAACTTCTGATCATAAAAGATATTAAATCACCCTTACTCCTTAGACTTAAGGGGATTATAATGGTCGCATTTTTCACGAACCGGATAAAAGAGATCATTATGTCTGAGGTAAGAACACGCATTGCCCCCTCACCAACTGGCGACCCCCACGTAGGTACGGCTTATATCGCTTTGTTTAATATGGCCTTTGCCAAAAAAATGGGTGGTAAGTTTATTTTACGTATTGAGGATACGGATCAAGCACGTAGTACACCGGAATCTGAGAAAATGATCTTAGATGCGTTACGTTGGTTAGGTCTTGATTGGTCGGAAGGACCTGATATCGGTGGCCCATATGGCCCTTATCGTCAGAGTGAACGTGGCGATATCTATGGTCAATATGCCCACGAGTTAGTGAAAAAGGGTCATGCTTTTTATGCGTTTGAAACGGCAGAAGAGCTGGAGCAAATGCGCGCTGAACAAAAAGAACAAGGTTTGATGCAAAAATACGATGGCCGTGCGCTATTGCTGAGTGAAGAAGAGGTTCAAGCAAAATTAGAGGCTGGTGTGCCTTATGTTGTACGCATGAAGATCCCAGAAGAGGGAACCTGTGTTGTGCAAGACATGTTGCGTGGTTCGATTGAAATCGATTGGGCACAAGTCGATATGCAGGTGCTTTTAAAAGCAGATGGTATGCCGACTTACCACTTAGCAAATGTAGTGGATGATCACTTGATGAAGATCACCCATGTTATTCGTGGGGAAGAATGGATTAACTCTGCGCCTAAACACATCCTATTATATCAATACTTTGGCTGGGAAATGCCGACACTTTGCCACATGCCATTGTTGCGTAATCCTGATAAATCGAAATTATCTAAGCGCAAAAACCCAACCAGTATTTTGTATTATCAACGCATGGGATATATGGCAGAAGCGGTCATTAACTATCTTGGTCGTATGGGGTGGTCTATGCCGGATGAGCGCGAAAAGTTCTCTCTGGATGATATGATTGAACACTTCGATATTCAGCGTGTTTCTTTGGGTGGCCCCGTTTTTGATGTTGAAAAATTGAGTTGGCTAAATGGCGTATGGATTCGTGAGGATCTTACGCCAGAAGCTTTTGCTCAAAAGTACGTTGAATGGGCATTAAATCCTGAGTATTTAATGAAGATCTTACCCTTGATAATCCCTCGTGTGGAAACCTTTTCTGATGTAGCGGATGTGGCTGGCTTCTTTTTGAAAGGTATGTTGCCCATTACGAAAGAAGACTTTGCCTCCGTAAAAATGGAAGAAGAGACGCTACGTAAAGCCATGCAGTTTGCCTTGTGGAAGCTAGAAGCGTTAAAGACTTGGAATAAAGATGCCATTTTTAATGAACTGAAAGCACTTGCTCAAGCCATGGATATTAAGCCGAAGGAGTTTTTTGCGCCTATATTTGTGGCTATTTCAGGTACGACGGCTTCAGTTTCTGTGTTTGATTCTATGGATATTCTTGGCTCAGATATTTCTCGTGCTCGTATGCGTACGGCGGTCAATGTACTGGGTGGCCCCTCTAAAAAAGAAGCAAAACGCTGGGAAAAAGAATACGCAGCCTTGTGATTTAATCCTTGATGTTAGAAATATAGAGGTTAGATAGCAAAAAGCCGATCTGATGATCGGCTTTTATGTGTGCACTGTTTTTAGGTATGTACTGTTTTAGGCGTTTGACGGCTCTACAATTGGGGCATATTCAACCGCTTTTCTTCGTCGTGAAAACGCGAGTTTTGTTGTCTAAGTTAGCGACATGGCCATGAATTTCCCGTGTGTTGCCTTCAATATTGACTATGTAGCTGTTGTCGCGTTGTAACTGCTGAGCAATACGATCCATTTCCTCGCTCATATGCACGGCTGTTTTTGCGACTTCCTGAATGGATTGCGCCATATCAACAGAAGAATGGGAGCTGGTTTGAGCATTTCTTTCAATCTCTTGAATCGCCTCTTCGGCTTTTCCGCTCAATTCTTCAATGGCATGTAGGCTTTCTTGTCCACTTTCCATGGTGGCAATGGCCGATTGTGTGGAGCTTTGGATGGTGTTTACAATATCCGTAATACTGGATGTTGCTTCAACTGTTTTTTCTGCCAAGGAGCGCACTTCATCTGCTACCACCGAGAAGCCTCGACCCGCTTCGCCTGCCCGTGCGGCTTCAATGGCGGCGTTCAGTGCGAGTAGGTTGGTTTGGTTCGCCAGATCATTGATCATGCCAATGACATTGTCGATGTCTTTAGACAATTTTCCTAACGCGTTCAGCTGTGTACTCGTTTCGTTAACAATCGAAATAGTATTGGCCAAATTCGATATAGTTGACTTGATTGTATTGGCCCCTATCTTAGCGGAGTCGTAAGTATTTTTAGATTGGGCGCTGAGTTCCTCAGTCGTATTTGAAATGCTGTGGATTGTGGTGGAGATTTCTTCCGTTGCTGCAGCAAGGGAGTTGGTTTGTTCGCTGACAGAACGGTTACTGTCTGCAATGTTTTTAATGGAGTTATTGAGTTCGGTTACCATGCTGGCTACTTCTGCGGAAGTGTCAACCACCTCTCCAATGACGGAGCCAAGACCCTCTGTCATTTCATTCACTGAGCCGCAAAGTGAATCAAACTCGTCATTGCGTTTTGTATTGATGGGTAATTGAGCGGTAAGATCCCCGCTTTTGACCTTGGCTAGATCTCGAATGATTTGGTTCAGGGTCTTATTCACGCTGCGACCAATGCCAAGTAGCAGTAGCCCTGATGAAACGGCCACCCCAATACTGACAACGATCAACAGGACGACAGCTTGTTGTGAACTGGCGTCGGCTTTATCACGGGCGTCAGAAACCGCATTTTGAAGGAATTTTGCCGCATTCAGTCTTGAGTCATTAAGCAATGTGCTGTTTTTCTCATAATCAGCTTGGAGTTTGATGAGTTTATTATTTGCCTGATCAAAGGTGTTAACGGAGTTGATGTAAGCTTGGATTTGATCATTAAACCGCTCTTTTAGGCCAAAATTATTAACGCGGGTTTCGAATTTAGCAAATTTACTGAGGAAGTCGGCTTTGTTGGCGGCTGTGGGTTCAAAAATAAAGTTTTTTTCCGCTTCTCTCACGGGCAAAAACTCTTGTTTAATGAGGCTAAGAAACGAAACTTCATCCGTTAGTTTCTGACCGTTGTTTGAGATATCACCTTTGAGCCCAGAATTACCATTAAAACCGACCAGCTTCCTCTGTGCAATCAATGCAACTAACGCGGTGTTGTAATCGGTAAAAGTACTTTTTACTTTACCTAATAAAGATTTAGCAGTAGGGGAAGAAACGTGGCTTATATCAAATGAGAGTTCAGAGGAGGCCGATTTATATTCTTTTTCTACGCCTTCTAAGAAGCCTTTGTATGACTTATCGTTGAGATTATCTATCTGTTCATATTGCTGCAGTAGCGTAATAACAAGAGAGTCTAAGTTTTTGTCAATACTAGTAAGGACTTCGAAACGTTGAGAGGCATTATTTTGTGTATTAATGCCATATAATGCGACGGTTGTAACAGCAACAAAGCCAATGATTGTGGCGGATAACAAGCAGATGAGTTTGGAGCGGAAGCTGAGGTTTGCCAACATATGAGATACCTGCATACATTTTATTATTTGGAGAAATATTTTTTATGTCTGACATGAGGTGTCAATTTATTTCCATCGTAAGTTATTAATCCTTATCGAGAACAGCTCTGTTCTTCATTCTATGATTAGTTTGTCTCGAAAAGCAAATTATTCGTAAGTATTTGTTAAAACCATCATAAAATATAGTCTTTATTGGGCAAATTTGTCACGATAAATCTTCTTTATGATGGGAAATTTGAAGGAAAAGAGTCGATTGGCTGGTCTAAATATCGTGGGGACTTAACCAAATGTCAGTTAGTGTGTTTCCTACAAAGGTAATGCTTCCAGGATATCTTGAGCGTCCAGTAGAGCTAAATTCAAATTGATAAGATCGCTGAATATTGGGTTGACCATGTTGCCATGTGACTTTCCAGCGGTTTCTTGAGACGCTATCATCCAGTAACTGTAGGTTGTGTTTTGCACAATGCTGCTTAGCTAGCTGAATAGCTCGCTCGTGCACTGCGCCGTTGCGCCACCATCCCCAAACGAGGGTTATCACAAGTAAGAGAAAGGCAATATCGGGCAAGTTGAGATTCATGGGGACTCTATCAATTGTAGAAGGATTTCATCTTATCGAAGTTATCGACAAAAAGAAATTCGTAACCGCCCCCCAAGCAGGAGAGAAACAGAGGGGCGGTCACGGGCTTCACACCGAAGAGCTTGGCGATAAATATCCCACTTGTTATTGGCATCATTTGGTCACTCGGGGCAGCGAATGAGCAGTCGTCCAAATGTTGTTGAGTTGCCGATAACCCGTGGACCAGTCAGTGATATTTATTCCATTAATATCGCTCTTTCAGCGTAAAGTTGGATAACCCACTGTTCAATGCGTTGATCAGTGAGTTCATATTGTTGGTCTTCATCAATGGCTAAACCGACGAAATGTTTTTTATCTTCTGTGCAGGCTTGAGATGCTTCAAATTCATAACCTTCTGTTGGCCACTGACCAATAAACGTCGCACCAGTGGTTTGTAACTTTTTATATAACCATCCCATCGCATCCAAAAAATAGTCAGCATAGCCAAATTGATCACCTAATCCATATAGCGCGATGGTTGTATTAGTAAGTGATAAGGTGCTCAGTGTGTCGCCTAGCTCTTCCCAGTCGGATTGAATGCCTCCGAAGTCCCAAGTAGGGATGCCTAAAATGAGCATTGAATAGCGCTCAAAAGTACTTAAGTCAATGTCCTTAATGTTGTGGATGGCAACGTCTTCGTCTAAGTCTTCCCACTGTTTTGCGATTTTAATACCCACTTCTTCTGTGTTGTTAGTATCAGTGCCATAGATCAATGCAATGGATGCTGTGTTCATTGGTGTTTATTTTCCTATTGCTTAATGGATTTGCCCGTAATGCTGGCTGCTGATGCCAAAGTGTTGAATAAACATTGCTTCGAATTGACTCTCGGAAAAGCCACTACCGGCAACAATACTGGTTTTAGCATTAGGATTTTTGCGTAATTGTTCGGCTGCGTATTGTATGCGACGTTGTTCGCTATAACTTGAGATAGATTGGCCGACAAGGTAGTGAAAACCAAGTGTAAGTGCCTCCTCATTAAGACCGACCTGGTGAGCTAGAAGTTGAGGTTTCAGGCTTAAATTTTTGGGGACTTCCAGCAAATTTTGTGCATGGAAAATTTTGCTTTGGCAGTCATTGCATTGCGCAATGTGCTTAAGTATTTTTAATTGTTCTATAAAGGTAAAAATACAAGCGTAGACATGTCCTGTGAGGCTAAGATTCTGTCCTGTGTGAGCTAAAATAGTTTGCCATAAAGTCTTGATCGTGTCGGTAACTGGTAGGTTTAAGGTGTTTTCTTGCGCTTCTAGGGTATGGAAAAGACGACTAAAGTATAGAAGGGTTTGATCTTCCGTTTCTCCTAAAGCATGGGCTAATTGTTCGGGCAGAATATGTATCTGAATAAGTGATTTCTTATCGCCCTGTGTTAGGTAAAAATCGCCCGACCAGTTTTTAGGTAAATAGCTTACGCTAATAGAATGAATGTCGTTGGTGGTTTTAATCGGATCATCGCTGATAATGGTGAAATAGAGCCCACGTTCTGCTTGTTCGGACAGAATACAATCTTGCTGACAAGTAATGTGCTGTTCAATTAACTCCAGATTAGGCATTAGGGCAATATGGCGTTTGTAGCCTGAGATCACGGAAGCGTAACGTTCTTGTATGTCGCCTTGGTGGTTGTAGGCATGATGAAGATCAATTTGCATTGCTTGCCCTTCTTTCATTATTGATAATGATTATCATTAAAGTATTATTTTTCCCTTAATGCAAGTAGTTATCATTAAAAAATTATTTTGATTGTTCGTCGGATTGCTTTTTCGACTTGTTGACGATTTAGTGGTGATTTCCTTGTGGTATGATGTTTGTAAGCATGGTGGAAGCCTGGTTGTCGGGTTCTTGTTCTGCCGTCCGGCACTTTGACATTGGTATAAAATAAACTGGCGAGGAAAACATGAGAAAGACTTTAGTTATCGGTACAGTGGCGATGTCTATTGCATTAAGTGGTTGTGCGACAAATCCCAATAATACTCAGAAAGGTGCTGGAATTGGGGCCGCCATAGGGGCGCTTTTGGGGAAAGCGACAGGTGACAATGACAATAGTCGTCTCGTCTGGGGCGCCGCAGTTGGGGCGTTGGCTGGGGGGGCGATTGGTCGCTATATGGATAATCAAGAGCAAGAGTTTAAAAACGAGTTGGCGGGAACGGGTGTCCAAGTGGTTCGTGAGGGGAATAATCTGCGTTTGATTATGCCAGGGGACATTACATTTGCGACGAATAGTGCCGCTGTTAATCCTAGTATTAATCCAGTATTAAACGGTGTTGCGAAAATTCTGAACCATTACCCCAAAACCGTGTTGTTAATAGAAGGTTATACCGATAATACAGGGTCTGAACAGTATAACCTAGAGTTGTCCAAGCGACGGGCGCAGTCTGTGAAAAACTTGCTGATTATGGATGGTGTAAATGCTCAGCGTTTAACCGTCATTGGTATGGGAGAGTATCAACCCAAAGTGCCTAACACTACTGCGGCCAACCGCCAAGAAAATCGTCGAGTGGAGCTAAAAATTCAACCTATTACTCGCTAGTCTATTTGTTGTATTAGTAATATTTAAAAGGGTTTCATTGTTGATATGGGGCCCTTTTTTATAACGTTTGCATTGTGCCATAACAACTACATTAAATGCTGGCTGCTTAGTATTGCGACACCAATACTCGTGCTGAACACCGAGGCAATGGTTGTCAAGACAATCACGTTGGCAGCTAACGCGGAATTACCACCCATTGCCCTGACCATGATATAGCCAGCCGATGCGGAAGGAGCGGAGGACATTAGAAAAAGAACGCCAAGTTGCATGCCGCGATAGCCAAAAAAATAGCCGCCTAATGTAATTAACAAAGGGACTACGACCAGTTTTCCTATGGCGGAAAGGAGAGCGGTTGACATGTCTTTTTTTAATGCGCCGAAGTTTAATGAGGCCCCCGCACATATTAAGGCCAATGGAAGGGTCATTTGTGCAAAATAGCTGCCGGCTTTATGCAGGGTAGACGGTATATGCACCCCGAAGTAAGACGAGAGTAAGGCGGCTACTATCGCGATGATAAGCGGGTTTTTTGCAATACTTTTTAGGGTATATGTGATGCTCTTTTGAGCGTCCATAGAGCGATTTAAGCAGATAACCGATAGAATATTAAATAAAATCGTTACGCTGCCAAGGTAAATGGAAGCAATTGAAAAAACACTCTCTCCATAAGCATTGACGCAGTAAGCCAAGCCAATGATCCCCATATTAGATCGGAAAGCGCCTTGGATAACCACCCCTCTATCGGCTTTTGTGGCAATGATTCGAGAAGCAAGGATTTCCAGTAAGACATAGACAACAATCACTGAGCCAACCGCATAAATAGCTAAAGAAAAATCGGTGTCTTTATTAATGTTTGTTCTGGATATGCTGATAAACAGGAGGGCAGGGAGGGTAATATTAAAGATGAGTTTTGAGGCGACGCTGATAAAGTTATCATTAATTAAGCGTATTCGATAAAGAGCAACGCCTAATACCAAAATTAAAAAAATGGGTATCGTGATAGATAGGGAAAAGCCTAATATCTCCCAAAAATTATTCAACGTGGTTCCTTAGGTATAGAAGACGAACTTTCTTGTTAGAAAGTTCGTCTTAGTGAGAGCAAATCAGTCGTTGTTTTCGAAGCGATAACCAGCGCCATAAACAGAGTGAATGACGTTAAGTTCTGGGGCGACTGCAGAGATTTTTTTACGTAATTTTTTGATGTGACTATCGATTGTACGGTCACTAACAACGCGGCTGTCTGCATAAATGCTTTTCATAATCAAATCACGACCAAATACGCGTCCTGGCTCTTTAATTAAAAGCTGTAGTAATTGGAACTCTACCGTTGTTAGGTCGATCAACTCACCTTTGTAAGTGGCGCGAAGACGATCAACGTCTAAATCAAAACCATCAGTACGAGGGGATTCGGTTTGATCTAATTCAACGCGTCGTAGATTGGCTTTAACGCGCGCCACAATTTCGCGAGGGCTGAATGGTTTGCAAACATAATCATCCGCACCCATTTCAAGGCCGATCAAGCGGTCAATTTCTTCGGCTTTCGCTGTGACCATAATAATAGGAACGCCGCTAAACTGACGAACTTGCTTGCAGATTTCAATACCGTCTAAGCCAGGTAGCATCAAGTCAAGAAGGATCAGATCTACTTGGTTATTTTTTACGTAATCAACGGCTTGGTCACCACGGTCAATATGGTGATTCTCATAGCCAGCTTGATCTAAGTAGGCCGCAACTAATTCTGCTAATTTTGGTTCGTCTTCAACAATCAGTATTTTGCTCATAGTATTTGTTATTCCATATTATTAATGTAAAGGAAACTCTATTCTTATGCCTAAGCCGCCATCAGGGGAATGATAGGCTTTTATCGTACCCTGATGGGCATTGACAATATTGGTGCAGATGGCCAGACCTAAGCCTCTGCCGCCAGTTGCTCGATTACGTGAATTTTCAACGCGATAAAACTGCTCAAAAATTCGTTGTTTTTCTTCTTCGTTCACACCCGGTGGTGTATCTTCAAATAGAACAATGGCTAAATTTTTCTCTTCTCGCAAGGTGATCTTAAGTCTTCCTGGCGTATTTGTGTATTTTAATGAGTTATTCATCAAATTAGCAAAGAGTTGATGAAGGCGGTTTTCATCACCATTAATTAATATCGGGTGCTTTGTGGTAACTTCAAGCTCTAAGTCTAATCCCGCTTCTTTATAAATCAAAGACATGGATTGAGTGGTTTGCTCAAGCGCGTCTGCCAAATCGACTTCTTCCATTTCATAGTTTAAGTTGCCCATGTCGTGCATGGATAACTGGTTTAAATCATCGATTAGTCGGGCAATATGGACAATTTCTTGTTGCAGCGATTCTAAGCTTTCCGGTGAGACTTTAATGATGCCATCTTGCATGGCTTCAATTTCACCACGCAAAATGGCAACGGGCGTGCGCAGTTCGTGGGCGGTATCCGCAACCCAACGCTTGCGAGACTCGCGTGTGTTCTCCAGTGTCGTTGCTAGATGGTTGAAGTCAGTACCTAAATCCGCTAGTTCATCGGTGCCTTGTATCTTAATCCGAGTGTCAAATTTCCCCGTCGCTAATTTTCTGGTGGCTTCTCTTATGGTGCAGATGGGGCGGCTTAACCATTGGGCAAGAGGCCAAGTCAATAAGGCTGCGATGGCAAGAATAAACGCAGAAATCAACAAAAAGGCTTCCCCTTGTTGCTGAACAAAGCGCAGGGTTTGATCCTGCACAACGGCGCGCATGGATCTCAGGCCAACATACCCCACGATTTGTTTATTGACGATGACGGCATGGGTTTCCGCTTTATCAAATGGAACATGACCAATCAGATTTTTTTGGTTCTTATCAAATAGTAAAAAACGTTGGCGATAGTATTGAGATGGATAAATGAGGTCTAGGTTAGGCGTGCTTGGAGGTGGAATCAAATCCCGCAAATTTTCTAATCGAGTTTGATTCCATTTCTTTTCCATTCGGCTTTCTTGGACGAGAAAATACCAATCATTGTAGTAAGCATAGAGGTTGGCTGTGCGGTTGGCCATTTGCTCTAGAAAATCGCGATCACGTGCGGTCGCGTAGGATACAAAGCCCTTGTCAAAGCTCCACTGGAAGACCTGCCACATGGAGACAATGACCAAAATATTACTAAGGACGAAAACGACAAAGAGTTTGTGCCGGATTTTGATTTTTCTGGTGAAGGTCATAATAAAGTACGTTGAATCCTTTGGCTAAGGCAAAAGAACAGCTTTAATCGTCTTCGTATTGAGAACGTCTTTGCATGTCTGCTTTTATAAAAAAGAAAAAGTTATGGTCGATTATAAGGCCCGTATGGAAATTATAGCTACTTTTGAGCCGTGTAATAAATGAGGAATAATAATAAATCTTTGTTCTTAGCTGCGTTAAATCATGAATCTGTATTCCTGATTTAGCTAAAATCTGTGTCTTTTTTCCTCTGAAGTTGTGGAGGATTATTTTAGCACTTCTTTTTATTTGCAGGATATTTCGATGACAATCTCCCACTTGCTTACGCCTCATACTCAAAAAATAGAAAAGTCTTTGGTGCGCGAGTTGCTGCACTATAGCCAACAACCAGACATTCTGTCGCTAGCTGGGGGATTGCCTGATGAAAAATACATGCCTGCTTACCCAAATCTGGATGTGTTAGCGGATAGCCGTCAATATGGGCCGAGTGAAGGTGAGTTAAGCCTTCGTGAGCAAGTCGTCTCCATTGTTGCGGATCGAGGTTTATCGGCTGTGACGAATGATGTGTTGATTACCACAGGATCGCAACAAGGGTTGGATATTATTAGCCGCTTAATATTGGATGGTGATTCGACGATTTTGACTGAGCAGCCGACGTATTTAGCCGCTTGTCAGGTCTTTAGTTTACAGGGGGCGACGATTCAAGATGTTGCTTCCGATGCACAAGGGATGTCATTAGAGGCATTGCGTCAAGCGATTGATGCTTGTCATCCCAAAGCTCTGTATTTAATCCCTAATTTTCAAAACCCCGCTGGTCATTGCTATAGTTTGCAACGTAGACGAGACATAGCAGCCTTGTTGGATGAAAAGGGGATATTGTTAATAGAAGATGATCCTTACCGCGATTTGTGCTACGAACAGGTTGACTTAACACCAATTTGTTCGTTGTTGAAAACGGCGCCTTGGTTGTATTTAGGCAGCTTTTCTAAGGTGTTATGGCCAGGTGTGCGTACTGGGTATTCTGTATCGTGTCCCGCTTTTTCTCCGTATTTGGTTAAGGTAAAACAGGCGATTGATCTTCATACAAACCGCCTAGGGCAAGCGATGGTGTCTTATTTTTTGTCTTCTGGTGGGTTTCCTGCTCATTTGGCGACGTTGAAGGAGGTATATAAGCGTAAGAGAGACGTAATGGCACAAGCGTTGTCATCGGAGTTGGGCGATTTGGTGACATTTACTGTTCCTGCCGGTGGTATGTTTTTTTGGGTGCGTTTACCTGATGGTGTGTCATCGACGCTAGTATTGGCGGAGGCTTTGCAAGAAAAGGTTCTGGTGCTGCCAGGTGTGCCGTTTTTCCCTAGTGAAAGCCCATTAAAGGATTCGTTTTTACGATTAAGCTTTGCTCGTGTATCGCCGGATGACATCAATAAAGCGGTGGCGGTACTTGCTGGTGTGATAAAACGGCTACTAACAAAATAGAATAGTGTCCGACCATTGCTTTGTTGTAACAGGTTAGGCTGACAGGTTTTTTATAGTCTTTATAATGGGTAAAGAGTTCCTTCTTTTTGGGGGACACGTTAGAATCTGACTTTTAAGAACGAATAGAATAGGAATATGTAATGGGCAGAGCCTTCCAGAACCGCAAAGAGTCCATGGCAAAAACGTCTGATCAAAAAGCCAAGGTTTACAGCAAATATGGCCGTGAGATTTATGTTTGTGCAAAATCCGGCGGTATTGATCCAAATGGCAATTTAGCACTACGCTCCCTGATTGAACGCGCTAAAAAAGATCAGGTGCCAACGCACGTTATCGATAAAGCGATTGATAAAGCGAAAGGCGGCGGTGGGGAAGATTTTGATACGGCCCGTTACGAAGGTTTTGGCCCTGGCAACACCATGGTGATTGTTGACTGCTTGTCTGATAACCCTAACCGTACCTTTGGTGATGTGAGAACCTGTTTTAACAAGGTGAAGTGTAAAATTGGCAGTCAAGGTAGTGTGAGTCATATGTTTGATCACAGTGCCATTTTTGTTTTTTCTGGTGATGATGAAGAAGCGGTGCTGGAAGCATTGATGATGGCGGACGTCGATGTCACTGATATTGAGCTAGAAGATGGTAAAGTGACCGTATTTGCTCCTAACACGGACTACAATAAAGCAAAAACAGCACTGACAGAGGCGTTTGGTGATATTGAATTTGATGTGGATGAAATTCAGTTTGTTCCTCAAAACACAACACCGATTGAAGGTGAGGACGTTGAGCAATTTGAGCGCTTCCTAGATCTGCTAAACGATTTGGATGATGTTCAGCGCGTTTACCATAACGCTGAATTGTAGTTGATAGAGAAAGGTCGTGAAAGCTCTGGCGAGATGGTCTTTTCGTCAGAGTTTTTCTTTTTTTGATGGTCTGAAAAGCAAGTAGAAGGTTGTTTATGTCTGAGCGTCCAACACCACCGGAAGACTGGGAATGTTGTGAAAGTGAATGTTCCCCTTGTGTCTGGGATACTTACTATGAAGAGCTTAGAGCTTGGAATGCGGAACAGAAAAAATTAAAAGAGAGCCAGAGTGCATCTGAAAATGATGAGGATTAGTCACTATCATGGGTAAGTTAAAGCCCCAGGTTAAATCCCCTTGCGTTAATATTTGCCTGTTAAACGAAGAGGATATTTGTGTTGGCTGTTACCGTAGTGGTCGAGAGATTAGTCTATGGGGTAGCATGAATAAAGCGTCTCAGTTGGCCGTTATGAAAAAAGTGCGAGAACGAGAAGCTAAGAGCAAATTAGTGTCTGGCTAATTTGCTTTTGGCGCTGATGCTTTCTTGCTAGCCCTTGCTTGCATCGCGTTGGTTTTTCAGTTCAATCCATTGAGACATATATTGAGTGCTTTTCATTGAGTGATGTCTGAGCATTTTGCCGAAAAAATGCTTTTTCCTTAAGTCTTCCTTTTGTTGATATTGCTGTTGGAGCTTGGTGATAAGCTTCGGAGTCCATTCCGTTTCCAAATAACGTGCGTTTAAAATCGTCGCGCCGTTTTTTTGCATTAATTCCCAATTGGTTTTGTCTTCGTATAGGAAAACCGCTGCTTCAATAAATTTGTCAATCTCATCAGTGATGACGCCATTCCATGGTAGTGCCCCATGCATGGCTTCTGCACCAATGTGTGTGGTAATGCTTGGCGTGCCCATCTGCATGGCTTCAACCAACTTTCCTTTGATGCCTGCGCCGAAGCGTAATGGCGCTAAACAGAGTCTTGCTTGTTGCATGACAGCCTGAGCATCTTCTGCCCAGCCTTTTACAAGAAAACCTTCTTTTGCATTGTGTAGTTGGGTGGCTTTAGGGGGTGGGTAGGCACCATAAATATGCAGTTCGGCTTTGGGGAGTCGTTTGCGAAGACTGGGCCAGATTTCCGTTTTCAGCTGTAGTACCGCATCCCAGTTCGGTGCATGGCGGAAGTTGCCGATACTGATAAAGTGTTGGCGAGCTTCAAAACTGGGGAGCGAGGCGGCTTCTTGTGGCGGTGGGAGCATAAAGGGTAGGTGAAAAAGGTGTGTTTCTGGTACCTGGAATTCATCGATTAACAGTTTGGTTTCCATTTCTGAAATCATCAAGGTTAGGTCGCAGCGATGAATGGCGGCGATTTCTCGAACGCCAAGGTCGTTATACATGTCTTCTAACTGGAATGGTCGATTTTGTTTGACTGCCTGGTGTCTGGCATGGCGAAGAGAATGGAGATCTTCTGTGTTGAGTATACGCAAGGCATTTGGGCAGTATGTTTCAACACGCCAGCCAAATTGTTCTTCCATCATAAAGCGATCATACATCACCATGTCTGGGTTGGCACTGAGGATAAACTGGTTAAAAGACTCGTCGTTAAGAAGGATCTGCGTCGTCTGAATGCCAATAGCCTCTAAATCGGCCATATGCTCAGTTGGTTGCGCGGGACTAGCGAAGGTGACTTGCCAGTCTTGTTTGCGAAAGGCGTTGAGGAGCTGCATCATGCGGCTACCCGCAGCAGAGGAGTTGGGTTCAGGCCAAACATAGCCGATGATAAGTAGGTGCACCTTGATCTCTTTGTTTTTTAAAAGGGTTAAGACTGAGTTTGAATCGTTGAATTTTGATTCAAGGTCAGGACATATTCATTGAGCTATTGTATCATGGTGGGCAAATTTGTCTTGTGTACTTGATTCTTAGGATTAACGGATCACAAGGCGTAAGGAAAACATGTCATTGAGAGATTATATATGATCATCAAACCAAAAATTCGCGGATTTATATGTACGACAACTCACCCTGTGGGCTGTGAGCAAAACGTAAGGGATCAGATCGCCTTCACAAAAAGTAAAGGTCAAATTCAGAATGGGCCAAAAAAAGTACTTGTGATTGGGGCGTCTAGCGGTTACGGCTTGTCTTCTCGTATTGCTGCTGCATTTGGTTCTGGTGCTGCGACGATTGGTGTGTTTTTTGAAAAGCCTGGAACAGAAAAGAAAACAGGTACCGCTGGTTGGTATAATGCTGCCGCCTTTGATAAAGCAGCAAAAGAAGAAGGTTTGTACGCTAAAAGCATTAATGGCGATGCTTTTTCTAATGAAGCGCGTGATAAAGTCATTGAGTTGATCAAGCAAGATCTTGGTGAAGTGGATATGGTGGTGTATTCCTTAGCGTCACCTGTTCGTAAATTACCAGATACCGGAGAGGTGGTTCGTTCTGTTCTTAAACCTATTGGTCAGCCTTATCGTTCAACGGCGATTGATACCAACAAAGATGTGATTATTGAAGCGGAAATTGAGCCTGCTACGGAAGAAGAGATAGCGGCGACAACAACGGTTATGGGTGGTCAGGATTGGGAGCTTTGGATGTCTGCTCTTAAAGAGGCAGGTGTTTTAGCTGAAGGTGTTCGTACCGTTGCCTACTCATATATCGGCTCTGATATCACTTGGCCGATTTACTGGCACGGTGCTTTAGGTAAAGCGAAAGAAGACTTAGATCGTGCGGCGCATGCAATTAACGATCAGCTTGCTGAATTTAAGGGTGGTGCAAATGTCGCCGTGCTTAAGTCTGTTGTGACTCAAGCCTCTTCTGCGATTCCTGTGATGCCTTTGTATCTTGCCATGGTTTTCAAGGTCATGCGTGAAAAGGGTCTCCACGAAGGTTGTATGGATCAAATTTACCGTATGTTTGCTGAGCGTTTGTATAACCATCACAATCCCGCAGAGCTTGTGGATGACAATAATCGTCTGCGTCTGGATGATTGGGAATTGCGTGAAGATGTTCAACAGGCTTGTCGTGATCTTTGGCCGCAAGTCAATGATGGGAACTTGTTCGCAGAAACGGATTACCAGCTTTATAAAGATGAATTTTTGAAATTGTTTGGCTTCGGGGTTGATGGTGTGGATTATGAAGCGGATGCTGACCCTGTTGTCGAATTTGATGTAATTACACTGTAATTTACATATTAGTACCGTCGTGTTACGAAAAGGAGGTTGAGCTTAGCTTGGTCTCCTTTTTTAATAGGAGGATATATTTTATAGTCTATATGACGTTGTCTTTTGAGGTGTCTGGGTGCGTAATTTGGGGTTGTCATGAAAAGCATTGTTTGGGCTGTCTTGTTCTTACCGCTAACGGTTTGTGCGCAAAGGGTAGTCGAGGAGCCTGTTAATATCATTTACGGTGATAAGATTATTCATGCCCAGCACCAAGTTGTGCTCGATTCGCCTAATGAAGTAGATGTTATTCCTGTCGAAAAATCCAAACCTACCGTCAAGGAACCGACGGTGGTGGTGTCTCCAGATGGCTCTTCTCGTGCTTATATAGAAGAAAACGCCATCGCGGCAAAAGATAATGAGATATATAACGAAATAAATCGTCGCACCGAGGAGGCGCCTTTCACTGTATTGTTTACAGGGCATATCCCTGAGGCGATTCAGGAAAAACGGCTACGAATGATGCCAGAGGTGGGCATTTTTGGTGATCAATTGAATAAATTGAATGCGGATGAAAAGCAGTCTGTAAAGGCCGCTGAAAAGTCTCAAGGTATTAAACCCGATGCGGGAGAGTTTTCGGCTATTTCGCCGGATGATGGTGGTAAGTCAATGGGCGGCAGCGCCTCTGCAGATAAGGCTGAAAAGCAGCCAGCGTCTACAGATAATGGGGCGACAACCCCCTTGAAAAAAACACAAGAAGAGAAATTGAATCAGTTGATTGGTGGTGGCTAGTTGTCATTGTATTGTGTTGAGGGGGGAAGGGGCGTATTTACTAAAAAAGAGACGGTAGCGGAGGACGCTGACCGTCTCTTTTTTTTGCCTTTTAGGCTTTTTGCGTCTGTGCGTCTAGGGACTGTCCATTGATTTCAAGGCTGTCATTGCCCATCAAATATAAATAAACAGGCATAATCTCTTCTGGGGTGGGTAGTGTTTCAGGGTTTTCGGCAGGGTAAGCGGCTGCACGCATCTGGGTTCTGGTCGCACCAGGGTTAATAGCGTTCGAGCGAATGTTGGAGATGTTGCCTAATTCGTCAGCAAGTAGTTGCATCATGGCTTCCGTGGCAAACTTAGAGATTGCATAAGCGCCCCAGTATGCTCTTGCCTTTCTGCCGACACTTGACGTGGTAAACACAATGGAAGCATTCGGTGCTTTTTCCAGTAGAGGTAAAAGTGCTTGGTTAAGAAGGAGTTGACTATGGACATTGACCTTCATGACTTGTTCAAAAGTATTGGTGTTGTAAGCAGAAAGAGGAGTGCGCTCGCCTAGCAGGCTGGCGTTATGGAGTATACCATCTAGATGTCCAAACTCATTTTTAATGGTGTTGGCAAGTTCTGTGTAGTCATGTTCCCCTGCACCATCTAGATTAAGAGGCACAATGGCGGCTTCCGGGTAGCCTTTTTCTTTGATGATGTCGTAGACCGCATCCAGTTTTTTGGCGGTTCTTCCAAGTAGAATAACGGTGGCACCGTATTGAGCGTAGGTGATTGCTGCTGCCTTGCCAATGCCATCGCCTGCGCCAGTGACCAAAATCACTTTATCTTTTAATAATTGCTCTGGGGCTTTGTAATCGAACATAGCAATTCTCTCTTTCTTAACGTAATGGTTTTATGCGTTCGGCTTTTGAGTATGCATCATATAATTGACGGATACATCTTTTGTGGTCAGCTTATAGTGCTTGGTAATTGGGTTGTAAGTCATGCCTATTATGTGTTGCACCTCTAAACCTGCATGTCGGGCGTAGTTGCTAAGTTCAGAGGGTTGGATAAATTTTGCGTAGTCATGTGTCCCTTTAGGGAGCATGTTTAGAATGTATTCGGCACCAATAATGGCAAACAGATAAGCTTTAGGATTACGGTTTATGGTGGAAAAGAATACATCCCCACCAGGTTTAGCTAGTTTCATGCAGGCTTTTATGACAGAAGAGGGGTCAGGAACATGTTCCAGCATTTCTAAGCAGGTGACAACATCGTATTGGCCTGCTTCGCGCTCCGCTATGTCTTCGGCGGTGATGCGCTCGTAATCAATATGTAGTTTTGACTCTTTCTTGTGCAGTTCTGCTACCGCAAGAGGGGCTTCTCCCATGTCAATGCCTTTCACTTGGGCACCTAGCTTGCACATGGCTTCGGATAAAATGCCACCGCCGCAGCCGACATCAATGACTTTTTTACCCTTAAGTGATTTTGCGTGTTCATTGATATAGTCCACTCGCAGTGGATTGATGTCGTGCAGGGGTTTAAATTCATTCTCGGTATCCCACCACCTGCTGGCAAGTGCTTCGAACTTCGCCACTTCAGTTAGATCGACATTGGTTTTGTGTTCTGTGTTGTCTGTCATGTTGGGTTCCAAAATAGAGTTTTAGTGGGTGTCTTTTCGTCATCTCTACGCGGATGTAAAGCGATAGAGTTTAGTGTGTTCTTAGTATGCGCTAAATGTAAAAGATTTCAGTGTGCTTTCATTATAACGACAACCTGTAGGCTGACCAACATTAAAAAGTGGAACTGTAGATAGGTAAGGGCGATTTGCTGTGGGGTGTGTGCGATATGTGACGGAGATCAATAAAAAGTAAGGAGCAAAAAGTGGGTTTTTCAGACGATAAATCATGAACAAAACATGACGCCGCAGAGGTCTTATTTAATTCCTTATGGTACAATGCTGCGCTTATAAAAAGATATCAGGGCGTCTATCAGACTCCGAGGCATAAGGATCGGTTGTATCTATGGGTGAATTAGCCAAAGAAATTATTCCCGTCAGTATCGAAAATGAACTAAAGGGTTCCTACCTTGATTATGCGATGAGCGTAATTGTTGGGCGAGCGTTACCAGATGTGCGTGATGGGCTTAAGCCTGTTCACCGTCGTGTTTTGTTTGCCATGAATGAGCTAAAGAACGATTGGAATAAAGCTTACAAAAAATCGGCGCGTATTGTCGGTGATGTCATCGGTAAATACCATCCGCACGGTGATGTGGCGGTATACGACACCATTGTTCGTATGGCGCAGCCTTTCTCAATGCGTTACACCTTGATTGACGGTCAAGGTAACTTCGGCTCGGTGGATGGTGATAGTGCGGCTGCCATGCGTTACACAGAAATCCGCATGGAAAAAATCTCTCATCATTTATTGATGGACTTAGAGAAAGAAACGGTTGATTTTGTGCCTAACTATGATGGCACTGAATTTATGCCATCCGTTTTGCCATCTCGTGTACCTGGCTTGTTAGTCAATGGTTCTGCGGGTATTGCGGTCGGGATGGCGACGAATATTCCTCCGCACAATCTAGGAGAAGTCATTGATGGCTGTTTGGCGTTAATTAATAACGCTGATGTCACCATTGAAGAGTTAATGGAGCATATTCCTGGGCCAGATTTTCCAACGGCGGCCTTTATTAATGGTCGAGCAGGAATTGTTGAAGCTTATAAAACGGGCCGCGGACGCATTTATATGCGTGCTCGTCACCATATCGAAGATATGGAAAAAGGCAATCGCCAGTCGATTGTGTTCACGGAAATTCCTTACCAGCTAAACAAAGCGAAAGTGATTGAAAAAATTGCAGAGCTTGTAAAAGAGAAGAAGCTGGAAGGTATCAGCGAACTGCGTGATGAGTCCGATAAAGAAGGGATGCGCATCGTTGTAGAACTGCGTCGTGGTGAAAACCCCGATGTAGTGGTCAATAACATCTTTACTCAAACCCAGCTTCAGTCGGTGTTTGGTATTAATATGGTGGCCTTGGTTGATGGGCGTCCACAGTTATTGAATCTAAAGCAAATCCTTGAGTGCTTTGTTAAACACCGTCGTGAAGTGGTGACCCGTCGTACAATTTATGAACTTCGCAAAGCCCGTGAACGTGGCCATATTCTTGAAGGTCTTGCGGTCGCTTTAGCGAACATTGATCGTGTTATTGAGCTGATTCGTACGTCGCCCACTTCTGCCGAAGCGAAAGAAAAACTGGTGACAGAAGCGTGGCAGCCTGGCGATGTAGTGGCGATGTTAGAACGTGCTGGATCGGATGCCTGTCGTCCAGATGATTTAGATGAGTGCTATGGTTTTGTGGATGGTATTTATCACCTTTCCCCTGAACAGGCACAAGCCATTCTGGATCTACGCTTGCATCGTTTGACAGGGCTTGAGCACGAAAAGTTGATGGGAGAGTACCGCTCTTTGATCGACGTAATTGCTGAACTGCTTTATATCCTGTCTAATCCTGAACGTCTGATGGAAGTCATTCGCGAAGAGTTGGAAGAGGTTAGAGACAGTTTTGGTGATGTTCGCCGTACCGAGATTTTGACCTCTCGTCAAGACTTGACGATTGCCGATTTAATTGACGAAGCGCCTATGGTAGTCACCATTTCGGATACGGGTTACGCAAAATCTCAGCCGTTAGAGGAATATAAAGCTCAGCGTCGTGGTGGTCGAGGTAAGTCCGCATCCGCGATGAAGGACGAAGATCATATTAGTCATCTGTTGGTCACCAGCAGTCATGACACCGTGATGCTCTTTACTAACTTCGGTAAAGTGTATTGGTTGCGAGTATTTGAAATTCCGGTTGCCAGCCGCAACTCGAAGGGGCGTCCTATTGTTAACCTGTTGCCATTGGCAGAAGGTGAGCACATTTCGGCCTTGTTGCCGTTAACAGCACCGGAGAAAAGTGATTCTGAAGTGGATGATGAGGATGCGAACCAAGAGGCGAGCAGCTACATCTTTATGGCAACAGCAAATGGTACCGTTAAGAAGACCGCGATGGAGCATTTTGCCCGTCCACGTTCAACGGGTCTGATTGCTTTGAGTTTGGATGAAACGGATGCTTTGGTTGGTGTGGCGCAAACCACAGGTAATGATGACATTATGTTGGTGTCCAGCTCTGGTAAGACGATTCGCTTCAATGAAGGGGATGTTCGTGCCATGGGGCGTACTGCAGCAGGTGTCCGTGGTATCCGTTTATCAGAAGAGGCCAAAGTCGTTTCTTTGATTGTTCCGCAGCAGGGTACGGCCGTGTTGATGGCTTGTGAGAACGGTTATGGTAAACGTACTATGATCGATGATTTCCCAGTCTATGGACGTGGTGGTCAAGGGGTTATTGGTATTCAAGTGTCCGAGCGAAATGGTCCGGTTGTTGGGGCCACTCAGGTCGATGAGACAGATGAGATCATTTTGATTACCGATCAAGGAACTTTGGTTCGTACCCGGGTTTCTGAGGTGTCTTGCCAGGGTCGTAATACGCAAGGTGTGACTTTGATCCGTTTAACCAACGATGAGCATCTAGTGGGTGTGGTTCGTGTGGTTGAGGACGATGAGAGTGAACTGCCTAGCGACGATGTTGTTGCAGATGACCTGCAAAAAGGTGGTGATGCGCCTGAGAGTGTTGTGGATGGTGAAGAGCCAAAAGCTGGCCTAGACCCTGACGCTAACGAAGACGCAGAGTAAAAAAACAACGGCGCACCTAGGTGCGTCTTTTTTCTGTTATCAGTCCTGATTTTTTTTAGAGGTAATAGGCGGGATGAGCCGAGTATACAATTTTTGTTCTGGTCCAGCAGCGCTTCCTGAAGCGGTTCTTGAAAAAGCACAGTCTGAGCTATTAGATTGGCATGGTGCTGGTGTGTCGGTGATGGAAATGAGTCATCGTAGCGCCGAGTTTATGTCAATTTTGGCATCGGCCAAAGCGCGTTTAGCGCGCCTGATGAGCATTAGCGATGACTATGAGGTTTTGTTTGCACAGGGTGGCGCATCGACGCTATTCGCTCAGATCCCAGCCAACCTTACTCATGGTTATGATTCTGCCTGCTATCTCGACACAGGAACTTGGTCGTCAAAGGCCATCAAGGAAGCAAAGAAATATACCAACGTCATTTTAGCAGGATCTTCTAAAGAGCAGAAATATTGTACCGTGCCGGACTTCTCGACGCTGAATCTGGATGAGAAAGCGGCTTATTTGCACCTTTGCCCTAACGAAACTATCGGTGGTTTAGAATTTGCCGATTTACCGGAAACTTCTCTGCCGATTGTAGCGGATTTATCGTCAACGATTTTGTCACGCCAGATTGATGTGAGCAAATACGGTTTAATTTACGCGGGTGCTCAGAAAAACGTAGGTCCAGCGGGTGTCGTGATTTGTATCGTTCGTAAAGACTTGCTTGCGCGTAGCTCTGACACGTTACCGACTGTTTGGAATTTTGACACGCTTGCTGCCAATGATTCCATGATTAATACTCCGCCAACGTTTGCTATTTACTTAGCCGATTTAGTGTTTGAGTGGTTAGAGGCTCAAGGTGGTGTGGCGGCGATTGAGCAGAAAAATATTGCCAAAGCCAATGCCTTGTATGCCGCCATTGATAACAGTGATTTCTACTCCAACCCCATTGACCCTCGCTATCGTTCTCGTATGAACGTGACATTCACATTGGCCGATGCTTCTTTGGAAGCGAAATTCCTTGAGGAATCTGAGGCGGTAGGTTTGCGAACACTAGCAGGTCATCGCTCTGTTGGGGGGATGCGTGCCAGTATCTACAATGCTATGCCAATAGAAGGCGTGCAAGCTCTGATTGGTTTTATGCGCGATTTTGAAGGGCGTTACGGTAAATAATAATGTCTGATTCTATTCAAACCATCCCTGATACCTTGCCTTTGTTGCGAGATCGTATCGACTCGATAGATTCACAAATTCAGGCGCTGATTAATGAGCGCGCACGCTGTGCTCAGAAAGTAGCAGAAGTGAAACTGCTTGAGCAAGGCGAAGAGGGCGTGGTGTTTTATCGCCCAGAGCGCGAGGCGCAAGTGTTGCGTCGAGTAATGGAGCGCAATGAAGGGCCGCTTGGGAACGAAGAAATGGCGAAAATCTTTCGTCAAATCATGTCCTCTTGTTTGGCGCTTGAGAGGCCAATGCGTATTGCGTTTCTCGGACCTGAAGGAACATTTACTCAACAGGCTGCCTTAAAGCATTTTGGGGCGTCCATTATCAGTTCTCCTATGGCGGCCATCGATGAGGTGTTTCGCGAGGTAGAGTCTGGGGCGGCGCATTATGGTGTGGTGCCTGTTGAGAACTCCACAGAAGGTGTCGTGAATCATACATTAGACAGTTTTCGCGATACCCACTTAAAAATTTGTGGGGAAGTTGAGGAACGTATCCATCATCATTTGTTGGTGAGCCCGAATATTGATCCTGCAGATGTGACGCACATTTACTCTCATCAACAATCATTGGCGCAATGTCGTGCTTGGTTGGATCGATACTGGCCACATGCTGAGCGTATTGCGGTCTCGTCTAATGCGGAGGCGGCGCGTCTTGCCTCAGAGGCTGGTATGTCCGGTAAAGCAATTGCGGCCATCGCTGGTGAAATTGCCTGTGAGCTTTATGGGTTGGTAAAAGTCTCTGCCAATATAGAGGATCGACCTGATAACACCACGCGCTTTTTGGTGGTAGGTAAACAGGATGTGGCGCCAAGTGGCTGTGATAAAACATCTTTGCTCATCAGTGCCAAAAATGAACCGGGGGCTTTGTATCATTTGTTAGCCGCTTTTGATCGCAATGGTGTGGACATGACACGGCTGGAGACGAGGCCATCTCTTGTGAGTCGCTGGGATTATGTTTTTTATATCGACTTTGTTGGTCATCATCAAGATAAAGCTTGTCAGTCTGTGATTGAAGAGTTAAAGGCTAGGGCCTCGGAAGTCAGGGTGCTGGGGTCTTATCCAGTCGCCGTGCTGTGAGCTTGATAATGTGGCGAATACCGTTAGGTATAAGGGTCTTATAAGCGTGTTGGATATGGATACAAAAGAAGTGCCCTTGTTTGGGAATGTGTTGGTCGTTGGTCTCGGCATGATTGGCGGTTCTTTCGCTAAAGCACTGAAAGAACGAGGTTTGGCGACTTTGTATGGGGCCGATAGACGTGAGTCTGAGCTGGTGCTTGGCGTTTCAGCAGGGGTTATTGATCATCCGGCAAAACTTACTGCCGAGTTCATTGTAAAAATGGATGTTATCATACTGGCTACGCCTGTGAGGGCGATGGAGTCAGTCTTGTCTGAGATAAAGCCTTATTTAAAACCAACCACTTTATTGACCGATGTTGGGTCGACAAAGGGTAGTGTTGTGGAGGCCGCTAAGCGAGTATTTGGCAATATGCCAGCAAACTTTATTCCTGGACATCCGATTGCTGGTGCGGAAAAAAGTGGTGTGTTGGCGGCCAATTCGCACTTGTTTGAAAAGCATATGGCGATTGTGACTCCGCTGCCAGCCAGTGATCCTGTGTTGGTGGATCGTTTGCATCAGTTGTGGATGGCTGTTGGTGCGGAGGTTGTGAGCATGGATGTGGAACATCACGACTATGTGCTTGCGTCCTCTAGTCACTTGCCTCACCTTTTGGCTTATACTTTGGTTGATGCATTGGCGAACAGTGATCGTAGCCAAGATGTGTTTAAATTCGCGGCGGGTGGTTTTCGTGACTTTACGCGTATCGCCTCGAGTGATCCTGTCATGTGGCGCGACGTCTTTCTTTCGAATAAAAAAGCGACGTTAGCGACGTTAGATCATTTTACTGAGCGTCTAGCCGTGATGAGAGAAGCCATAGAGCAAGGTGATGGGGCTGGCATGTTTGGTGTATTTACACGGGCTAAGTCTGCCAGGGATCACTTTTTGCGTTTGTTGGAGCACCGAACTTCTGGACGCTCTCAAGAAATAAAGCCTATTTCGCTCAATGTGTCTCCTGTTTCTTCGATAAAGGGAGAAATTTCTTTGCTGGGTGACAAATTTTTGTCACATAAGGCGATTACCCTAGCCTGCCTGTCAGAAGGGATCAGTGTATTACAGAATGTTGATTTGAGCGGTGATGTATTAATTACCTTACAAGCTTTTCGAGACATGGGGGTCGTGATTGAGCAAGTGTCTGCGAGTCAATTGCGGGTTCATGGTGTTGGTCTCAAGGGCTTAAAGGCACCCATTGCTCCGATTAATGTCCATGAGTCGATCATGAGTTTGCATCTTTTGTTGCCAGTTTTAGCGGCTCAGAGCTTTTCTTCTAAGGTGATTGCTGAAGGTGTATTACTCAATCGACCTATGGGGAACTTGTTTGGTTTAGTGCGTTCTATGGGAAGTCGTCTAACGCCAAGTGCGGCTTATTGTTTGCCTGTCGTGCTTGAGCCTAGTGCATTGGATGGCAGAATCTTGATTACCCCATATGGGGAAGAATTATTGGATACGACGGCATTGCTGGCGTTGCTCTTTTTACCTGAAGAGGCTAGGTTGCAAGGTTGTTCGACGTTAGATGTCAATCGAGATGTGTTTGCGAGTTTTTCCATTCAGTTGCAGAGTCAGGAGGGCGGGGTTGCTCGCTCTGGCTTAACGCCAAAGGCCGGTGAGATTGTTTTGCCTGGTGATGCAATGAAAGCCGCTTGGTGGATGTTGTTGGCGAGTTTGTCTCCAGGGTCAAAGCTGACATTAAAAAATGTATTTTGCGAGCGATTGGCAAAGGCTTATTGGCCGATACTGGCGGTAGCAGGGGCAAACTTTTCTGTGCAGAGAAGTAAAGAGGGAGGCTTTGATATTGGAGAATTGATGGTCTCCTTTGCTCAATTGTCTCCTTTGATGCTTAATGCAGAGCAGGTGTATGAGGTGCGCGATATGTTGCCTTTGTTGTGTGTTGTCGCTGCCTGCTCTAATGGCACTAGTTCTCTAAGTGGTATCAATTTATTGCCTTATTATCATGAGGATAGAGTGCAGTGTTTAGTGGATGCACTTGTGCAAGTGGGTATTGAATGTGAATACCATTCAGGACATTTGAAAATTGTTGGTGGTCTTCCTACTGGCGGCGAAATGGATTGTGCCGGTGATTACCATCTTGCGCTAGCGATGTTAGCCATTGCTGTGCGAGGCTCTGGATCAACAAAAGTAGATGATTGCCAAAAAATATTAAACGAGTTTACAGAATTACAAGAGGTAGCAGCGCGAGTAGGTTTTCACTGCACTGTTGCTCAATAGCATTGAAAGAGGAAGATTTATGATTAACCAAGCCCCAGTCATCGCGATTGATGGTCCAAGTGGTGCTGGCAAGGGAACTGTTAGCCAGTTAGTCGCAGAGAAGCTGGGATGGCATTTGCTTGATAGCGGTGCCTTGTATCGATTGTTGGCGTTGGCTGTTTCCCATCATGGAATGTCTGTAGATGAGGTTGATACGCTAAAAGTGTTGGCCGAACATCTCGATATTCAGTTCCAGCAAGGTGATGATGAGGGAAAGGTTGAGATTGTGTTGGAAGGTGAGGTCGTCACACAAGCAATTCGAACGGAAGATGTGGGAAATGATGCTTCGAAATTGGCTGCTATTCCGGAAGTTAGAGAAGGTTTGCTGTTGCGACAACGAGCGTTTGCGCAAGCCCCTGGTCTGGTGGCGGATGGGCGTGATATGGGGACGGTTGTTTTCCCCAATGCACCCATTAAGATTTTTTTAACAGCGTCCGCTGAAGAGCGTGCACAAAGACGTTTACAGCAATTGCAGCAAAAAGGCGAAACTGTTAATCTTAGCGAATTAGTTCAATCGATTAAAGAAAGAGATGAGCGCGATGCCAATAGGGCCATTGCGCCTCTGGTGCCAGCTGCTGGCGCTTTAGTGATTGATAGCACAGAATTAACAATAGAACAGGTTGTCGAGATGGTTTTTGCTGAAGCAGTGAAGGCGGGTCTCGCATAACCTGTTCTTTTGTGCGTGTACTGTTTTTTACAAGAATGTGCTAGAATAGATTGGATTTTATACAAGTCGATAGGAGACCAGCATACTTCTGTCGCAACATTCATAAAAATTGACCCGTATTTGCTGGTGGTACGGATAAGGCTAAGATTTCTTGGCCAACTATATAGGAAATACAATGACTCAAAGCTTCGCAGAACTGTTTGAAGAAAGCCTAAAAAGCGTCGAAATGGCGCCTGGCTCAATTGTTACTGGTATTGTTGTTGATATCGACAGCGAATGGGTAACTGTTCATGCAGGTCTTAAATCTGAAGGCGTAATTCCTCGTTCTCAGTTCCTAACGGAAAGTGGTGAGTTCAACCTTAACATCGGTGACGAAGTTAAAGTTGCGCTAGATGCTGTTGAAGATGGTTTCGGTGAGACTAAATTGTCTCGTGAAAAAGCGAAACGTGCTGAAACGTGGGCGGTTCTTGAAAAAGCTTACGAAGAAGGTGCCATCGTCAATGGTGTTATCAATGGTAAAGTTAAAGGTGGCTTCACTGTTGATATCGCTAACATCCGTGCTTTCCTACCAGGTTCATTGGTAGATGTTCGCCCAATCCGCGATACATCTCACTTGGAAGGTGTGGATCTAGAGTTCAAACTTATCAAGCTTGATCAAAAACGTAACAACGTTGTTGTTTCTCGTCGTGCCGTTATGGAAGCGACTAACAGCGCTGAGCGTGAAACACTTCTTGCTTCTCTTGAAGAAGGTCAAGAAGTTAAAGGTATCGTTAAGAACCTTACAGATTACGGTGCGTTCGTTGATCTTGGTGGTGTTGATGGTCTTCTACACATCACTGATATGGCTTGGAAACGCATTAAGCACCCAAGCGAAATCATTGCTGTTGGTGATGAAATCGATGTTAAAGTCCTTAAATTTGACCGCGAGCGTAACCGTGTGTCTTTAGGTCTTAAACAATTGGGTGAAGATCCATGGGTTGCTATCAAAGCACGTTACCCAGAAGGTACTAAAGTTACCGCTAAAGTAACTAACTTGACTGATTACGGCTGCTTCGCTGAGCTTGAAGAAGGTGTAGAAGGTCTTGTTCACGTATCTGAAATGGATTGGACGAACAAAAACATTCACCCATCTAAAGTGGTTCAGATTGGTGATGAAGTAGAAGTAATGATCCTTGATATCGACGAAGAACGCCGTCGTATCTCTTTGGGTATCAAGCAATGCACTATGAACCCATGGGAAGAGTTTGCTACGTCTTTCAACAAAGGCGACAAGATTTCTGGCGCAATCAAGTCTATCACTGACTTTGGTGTGTTCATCGGTCTTGATGGCGGTATCGATGGTCTTGTTCACCTATCTGACCTATCTTGGGATGAAGCTGGTGAAGAAGCGGTTCGTCAATACAAGAAAGGTGATGTGCTTGAAACTGTTGTATTGTCTATCGATGCTGAACGCGAGCGTATTTCTCTTGGCGTTAAACAGCTAGAAGAAGACCCATTTGTTGCTTTCGTTGCTGAAAACGATAAAGGTGCTATCGTCAATGGTAATGTTGCATCTGTTGATGCTAAAGGTGCGGTTGTCACTCTAGCTGAAGGTGTTGAGGCGACGTTGAAAGTATCTGAAATCAGCCGTGAGCGTATTGAAGATGCAACAACAGCATTGAAAGAAGGCGATAAAGTTGAGGCGGCGATCATCAATGTTGATCGTAAGGCTCGTACTATTGCGATTTCTATCAAGCAGAAAGATGCAACTGAAGAAAAAGCAGCACTTAAGTCTCACTCAGAGAAACAACAAGTTGAAGCAAATGGTCCAACCACTATCGGTGATTTGATCAAAGCGCAACTAGAAAACCAAAACTAAGATCTTAAATAAGTAAAATCTTAGTGAATAAAAAACGGGCTTCGGCCCGTTTTTTTTATCAAAATTTTTGGTCAATTTTGCGTTAACACATTGACAGGAAAACTATACACAAAACATGTGGATAACTATGGGTATAGTCTGTTTCTTGGCTGGCTACCTTAAGCTGGCAAGTAGTTTTTGCATATCTTGTTCGTCCCACTCTTCCTTTTCAACGAGTTTTTTAAACTCTTCGCTGTGTTGGGTTCTGTGTAAGTTTTTCTGAAATTTGGCAAAATGCATTTCTTTGATCAGTTTTTCATCCTGTTCTGAGCGATACAGCTTTGGTTCTTGAGGAGAGGAATCCGATTGAGCATCAGAGAGGTTCATCTTGTTGATTGCTTTGTAAGTCTTTAAGAAATCTTTCTTATTCATAGCGCTCTCCGCTCGTCTTTCAATCAATTGCATGCCCATCGGTTACTTATTGTGAAGTATTCGTGTGGCCATTTTCTCGTATAGGTGTTCTCTCAATTTGTTTCCACATTCTCTAGATAGAGGATTTCCATATGATCATCACGAGCGCACCATTTCACGTTGATATCCCAAACAGTTGTACCGTGTTCTCGATCTACTTGCCCCACCAGATAGGAAGGGCGAGGGTCTTGTTGGACAATTTGTTTAATTAAAGAGGCAATGTCTCGATTATGCAATGCTTTATAGTCTTGGCATTGTTGATTTGCTAATGGTGAAAAGCGAACGTCCATCACAGGAGAAGGGGATGGGGCAAACCCGCCTTGCGCATTAGCTAAGCTATCGGCATAGGGAAGGTAGGGTTTTATATCGATAATGGGTGTGCCGTCTAATAGATCAGCGCCGTGTAAATCAATAAAGACTTTTTTCTCCTCTTGGTAAATTTTGCCCAGCTTAATCACCGATAGACCTATAGGGTTTGGTCTATGGGTTGATCGGGTGGCAAACACGCCCAGTTTTTCTTTGCCTCCAAGTCGAGGAGGGCGAACCTTGGCCTTCCATTTTTCATTTAAGCAGGCATGAAAAATAAATTGAACCCATATATGGGAAAATTGCTCTAACCCATCTAGTGTATCGAGTCGATTATAAGGGGCTATCAGTTCAATGCGGGCAGTGGCTTCGGAGACGAGCCCTGGCTGGCGGGGAATACCAAATTTCTCTTTATAACAAGAATGAGTAATACCAATGGTAGAAAAGGTGAAATTACGAAATGAAGACACTTTGGTTTCCTTTTTCCCTTAATTCTGAGCAAAATCAATAAAAATATTGTGATAGTATACTGTCAAGGTTAAGCCGACGTGATACTTTTGCGATTTTCATTTTATGTTTACTGGATTAGAGTTCAAATAATGTCTTTAGAATCTTATATGAATCAAATTGGTCAGCAAGCGAGAGCCGCCTCTCGTCTACTTGCTAAAGCTTCCACTACGCAAAAAAACGACGCTTTGCGCGCCATGGCAGAAGCACTGGAAGATGCACGACCTCGATTGATAGAAGAAAATGCTAAAGACATGGCTAATGGCCAGGAAAAAGGGCTTGATGCCGCATTATTGGATCGTCTGTTACTAAACGATGCTCGTATCGATGGGATGATTGAAGGGCTTAAGCAGGTCGCGGCGTTACCTGATCCCGTTGGTGAAATCACAGACATGGTGTATCGGCCATCTGGTATTCAGGTTGGCAAAATGCGCGTGCCTTTAGGGGTGATTGGTATCATTTATGAGTCTCGACCTAATGTGACGATTGATGCGGCAAGTTTATGTTTGAAGTCTGGTAATGCAACTATTTTACGGGGTGGTTCGGAAGCCTTCCATTCTAATCAAGCGATTGCGCGGGCAGTGAGTATGGGGCTAAAAAAATCGGGTTTACCAGAAGAAGCCGTGCAGGTGTTAAATACGGTAGACCGTGATGCCGTTGGTAAGCTCATTACGATGGCTGAATATGTGGATGTGATTGTACCTCGTGGCGGCAAGAACTTAATCAAGCGCATTAGTCAGGATGCCCGGGTCCCTGTAATCAAACACCTTGATGGTAATTGTCATGTTTATATTGATGATGAAGCGGATCTTGATAAGGCGTTTACTATCTGCATGAATGCTAAAACTCGTCGTTACGGTGTCTGTGGTGCGATGGAGTCTTTGCTCATCCATAAGGGTGTGGCGAAAGAAATTTTGCCTCGTCTCGTCGCTGCTTATCAAGAAAAAGGGGTTGAATTATTCGGGTGTGATGGCTCTCAAGCCATTTCGCCTTCTGTAATACCAGCCACAGAAGAGGACTGGTATACGGAGTATTTAGCGCCTAAGTTATCCGTTAAGTTAGTGGATGACATTGATGAGGCTATTTTGCACATCAATAAATATGGATCCCATCATACGGATGCAATCGTTTCCAACAGTTATACCAAAACTCGCGCTTTCATGGCAGGAGTGGATTCTTCATCAGTAATGGTCAATGCATCAACCCAATTTGCTGATGGGTTTGAATATGGGCTTGGTGCCGAAATTGGTATCTCAACCGATAAAATACACGTACGTGGGCCTGTGGGCTTGATGGGACTAACCAGCCAAAAATACATTGTATTGGGCGATGGTCATACCCGTGATAATTAATTCAGTGACGCGTTCATCCTTAAAAGAAAGAAAGCATCCTTCTGGTACGGCGATTATGGGGGGGACTTTTGATCCCATCCATAATGGTCATTTGCGTGCAGCCGTGGAAATTGTGGACCGCTTTGCTTTTAGAGCCTTACGACTGATTCCTTGCTATCAGCCTGTGCATAAAGGTCAACCCAGTGTAACCGCACAGCAGCGTCTTGATATGGTTGAAAAAGCGATTTCTTGTGATGAGCGGCTATTAGTGGATTCACGCGAGATTTTGCGTAAAGGCCCGAGTTATTCGATTGATACCTTAAAAGAAATTCGTCAAGAGGTTGGGCCGGACGAACCGCTTATTATGGTATTGGGCATGGACAGTTTTTTGTCATTGCCAACTTGGCATAATTGGCAGGCGCTAATTGAGTGTGCGCACCTTCTTGTGGTGTCCCGCCCAGGGTGGGAACCTGATTTTATTTCAGAGTTGCAGACATTCTGCGAAAATTGTCGTGCCACCTCAGCTCATGAGTTACAATGCGCGCCCTCAGGTTTTGTCTGGTTCGAAATGTTGCCGTCTCTAGAGATCTCTTCTAGCATGATAAGGGCGCTTTGCAAAAAGCAAGAGTCCATTGCCTATTTATTACCCGAACCTGTACAGAACTACATTAAGCAAAATAATTTATATCTATAGGAAAATGTAAAAATATGAGTCAACCTAACTTCACAGCGGATCAAATCTTAGCTTTTGCGGTCGAAGCACTAGAGGATGTAAAAGGGGACAAGATTACTGTGTTGAACGTAGCGAATCATACTGACATGATGGATTACATGGTCATTTGTACTGGTACTTCCAAACGTCATGTGAATGCACTTGGACAAAATGTATTTGAGCACCTTAAGGCACAGGGCCTTCAGCCTCTTGGCTCAGAAGGTCGAGGTATGGGAAGTGACTGGGTTTTGGTTGATCTGCATGATGTTGTTGTGCACGTGATGACGGAAGAGGCTCGAGCTTTCTATGATCTTGAAAAATTATGGGATATCAAACCAGAAGTAATGTAAGGCACCTGTAATGCGCGTTCGACTGATTGCTGTAGGTAATAAAATGCCCCAATGGGTGACAACAGGGTACGACGAATATGCTAAACGTCTACCTAAGGATTTTGCTCTAGAGTTATTGGAAATTCCTATGTCGCCTCGCGGCAAAAACACAGATATCTCCAAGGCGATTCGTAAGGAAGGCGACGCGATGCTCGAGGCGATTCCATCAGGTGATAAGGTTATCGCGTTGGAAGTGTTGGGAAAAGAATGGTCTACGGAGCAACTTGCTGAACAAACAGAACAATGGCGCATGGACGGCTATAATGTAAGTTTGCTCGTCGGTGGCCCTGATGGCCTAGATCCAAGGTGTACGGGACGGGCCGATCAGGTATGGTCGCTGTCTCGTTTAACATTGCCTCATCCAATGGTAAGGATTCTTTTAGCCGAGCAGATCTATCGTGCTTGGACTTTGATGAACAATCATCCATACCACCGCTAAAGGGGCGTTAGGTGAGTCATCGACATCAAAACTTTCGTAATTATCGTCAAGAGAGACAGGTCACTCGAAATCGCATCATCGCCTCGGCTGTTTTTGTTCTACTTCTCGTCAGCGTTTTGCTGGGGCGTTTGTTTTATTTACAAATACTGCAACATAAGGTTTATGAGACTAAAGCTGATGATAACCGAGTATTACTGCTTTCTATTCCGCCCACTCGTGGTTTGATTTATGACCGTAATGGTGTTGTCTTAGCCGACAATCGGCCGATACACAGTTTAACGGTTGTCCCCGAACGCATTAAAAGTGTTGCTTGGTTAAAAAAACAGCTTGCAGGCGTTATTGATATCACTCCTGACGAATGGCATGACTTTGAACAAAAACTCAAAGAGTATCGCCGTCCCTACCAACCAATCACTCTAAAGTCGCAGTTAACGGATGCCCAGTGGGCACGTGTTGCTGTGGATTTATATAAATTAGATGGTGTGCAAGTCGAGGCTCAGTTGACGCGATACTATCCCTATGGAAAAGCGTTCGCTCATGCCATTGGTTATGTTGGTCGCATCACTGAAAAAGATCTAGATCGAGTGGATAAACAAGCCTATCAAGGGGCTCTTTTCATCGGTAAAACTGGGGTGGAAGGGTATTATGAGCATGTTCTATTTGGTAAGCCTGGTATTAGTAAGGTCGAAGTCAACGCCCGTGGACGTATTATGGAGGAGCTTGGCAGGACACCGCCAGTACCCGGCAAAAGCATCCATTTGTATTTGGATGCTCGGCTACAGCAATACGCTTATGATTTGCTAGGAAATTATAAAGGTTCTGTGGTCGCTATTGATCCTAACACAGGGGGAATTTTAGCCCTCGTCTCTAAGCCTGGATTTAATCCGAATTTATTCGTCCGAGGCATTTCAAGTAAAGACTATGCCGCTTTGCGTAATTCGAAAGAACTACCATTGTTTAATCGAGCATTGCGTGGAGGGTACCCGCCCGCTTCGACGATTAAACCCTATATGGCCCTAGCAGGCCTTCAATACGGCTATTCTTCATGGACTGAACGCTATTTTGCTAAAGGGTATTATCAAATTAACCCTGGTGGGCGTAAGTACCGTGACTGGAAACGTGGTGGACATGGCTGGATTAACCTTCAGCGTGCCATTATCGAGTCGGTGGATACCTATTTCTATCAACTAGCGGATAAGATGGGGATCACACCTATTCATGACTTTTTATCTCGTTTTGGTTTTGGCAAAAGCTATTTGCTGGATCTATATGGTGCAAGCGATGGCATATTGCCTTCTAAAGCGTGGAAAAGAGCCAAATACAATCAGCCTTGGTATACAGGCGATTCGGTGAACGTGGGTATTGGGCAAGGCTATATGGTGGCTACGCCTATGCAAATGGCAACGGCCGTATCCATTATTGCGGCACGTGGACATTATTATTACCCACGTATGGTGAAGGATATTGGAGATAAGCCAGCGACCTTTGACGGTAAAGGTGGAGTGCATAACCTGATTTTGAAGGATCAAAGCAATTGGGACAAAATTATCACCGCTATGCATAAGGTGATTACCGACCCCAAAGGTACAGGGCGTCGTATAGATGGGACTGATTATACCATTGCCGGTAAAACGGGGACTGGGCAGGTATTCAGCTTGCAAGATGGCCAAGAATATGAAGCCAATAAACTGGCTAAGCGATTGCATGACCATGCTTTGTTTATTGCTTTTGCGCCTATTGATAAACCCAAAATTGCGATATTTGCGATTTTTGAAAACGGTGGTAGTGCAGCAAAGCCTGCCGAATTAACCAAAAAATTATTTGATGCTTACATTGATGGAAAATATCCCAAGCGTTATGACTATTTAAAAGGTAATAGCAAGTGAGAGATAGTTTTTTTGAAAGGGTGGTGGCGTTTACTAATGCTCGCCTGTGGAAATTAATCCATCTGGATATCTTGTTACTCGGCGCCTTGCTGTTATTGATGGCGGGTGGCTTGATTGTACTTTATTCAGCATCAGGTGAAAATATCGGCATGGTAGAGCGGCAAGGTGTGCGTTTTATCATTGGTATGGGGGTGTGTTTAGGGCTTGCTCAGCTTCCTCCAAAATACATGCGTCGTGCCTCGCCTGCGCTATTTGCTTTTATAGTGGTGTTATTAATTGCGGTATTACTGTTTGGTATTGGTGCTAAGGGGGCTCAGCGTTGGTTAGGCTTACCTGGTGGGCTGCGTTTTCAGCCTTCGGAATTGATGAAAATTGTTATGCCCATGACGATAGCTTGGTACTTCTCTGATCGACAATTACCGCCTAGGTATAATGAAGTCTTAGTGGTGCTTGGTTTGATCATAGTCCCCGTTTTGATGATTGCCAAACAGCCTGATTTAGGGACGGCATTGCTGGTGGCTGTGTCGGGGATTTTTGTTTTGTTTTTAGCCGGACTGGGGTGGCGTTACATTCTGGGAGCGGCTGTTTTAGCTCCCATTGCGGGTTATGTGCTATGGCATTTCATGCATGATTATCAACGACAACGAGTGTTAACGCTGCTGGATCCTGAAAGTGATCCCCTAGGTGCAGGTTGGAATATAATTCAATCCAAAACGGCCATCGGTTCGGGAGGGCTATATGGCAAAGGATGGATGGAAGGCACCCAAGCGCAACTCAATTTTTTACCCGAAAGCCATACGGATTTTATTATCGCGGTATTAGCAGAGGAATTTGGCTTGATTGGTTGTTGTTTGCTGTTATTTGGCTACCTATTAGTTATTTCCCGTGGCTTATATATTGCTGCGAATGCAGAAGATAATTACGCGCGTTTGTTAGCAGGCAGTCTAACTTTGACGTTTTTTGTTTATGTTTTTGTAAATATTGGCATGGTCTCAGGCATTTTGCCTGTGGTTGGGGTACCCTTGCCACTCGTGAGTTACGGAGGGACGTCTATTATTACGATCATGGCAACCTTTGGAATTCTGATGTCAGTGCAAACACATAAAAGAGCGAGATGATGATAAAACTAGCATTAGGGATGTTACTAGTGCTTGGTCTGTCTGGGTGCAGTACCATGAGCCAAAGCAAAGAAACACTGCAGGAAGGTAATCGACTGGGGGTCAGTAACACGCTGTTGAAAGATGCCCCAGACTCTTATAAAGACTCCTACGCCGCAGACCCAGAAGTACAGGCATTTATTCAGCAGATGGTGCGGGAAGATCACTATAACAAAGCAACGTTAGAGTTGGCTTTTTCGCGGATTAAGCCTCGTGAAACGGTTATCACTAAATCCAATAATCAGCCTGAAGTGATCACACCTTTTTATGATTATCGGAAAAATTTCCTGACTAAAAAACGCATAGAGGAAGGGCGGGCATTTGCCAAGAAAAATCACTATTGGCTGGAAAAAGCGCAGCAAGAATATGGCGTCGATTGGCATGTAATTGTTGCGTTAATAGGTGTTGAAACCTATTACGGCCGCATTACTGGGGGAAAGGATGTTTTTACTTCCCTCGCGACGTTGGCGTTTAATTATCCCCGTCGCCAAGACTACTTTCAAAAGGAATTACGGGCTTATTTGCTACTTGCTCGCAAGGAAGGTTGGAAAATTGGGGGAACAGACGGTTCTTACTCTGGCGCTATGGGCATGGTGCAGTTTATGCCGACCAATTACCAAAAATTAGCCGTAGACTTTGATGGTGATGGTCATGTGGATCTTTGGAACTCCGATGCGGATGCCATTGGTAGTGTCGCAAATTATATGAAGCATCATGGCTGGGAATACGGTAAGCCTTGTTTGGTTTTAGCACAGGTAAAAGATGCTAAGAAAATCTCTGATTGGGTGAATTTTCAACGTAAGCCAGTGAAGACAGCAGAAGAATGGTCTAAGTTGGGCGTCTTGCCTAGCCAGCCATTTCTACCTGAAAAAATGGGGCTGATCGGATTGCATACAGCAAAAAATGAAACCACCTACTGGTTGGCCTATGAGAACTTCTACACAATAATGGATTACAACCCAAGCAGACGCTACGCGATGGCTGTGCTTGAGCTTGCAAAGAGTATCGATAGTAATGAAGCTCACTAGCCTCTTAGTGCTCTCCATAATGTCCCTGTTGTCTTTGAGTGGCTGCGTGAGTAACGCTTCAAAGCCACTTGATTATGACCGAGCATCTGGAGGAGGGCGCTATAGCCTTTTGCAAGATAAAGCACCCGATCATGATGTAAAAGTGGATCACCTACCTGATTTGGTGCCCAAATGGGAGCCAAGAAGTGTTGGTGGTAATAAAAGCCCTTACGAAGTTTGGGGGAAAAAGTATTGGGTGATGAAGTCGGCAAAAGGTTATGTCGCTGAGGGAATAGCGTCTTGGTATGGTCTGAAGTTTCACGGTCATACCACTTCAAATGGGGAAAAATATGATATGTATGCCTTCTCTGCCGCTCATAAAACCCTACCAATACCAACTTATTTGAAGGTAACAAACTTAGGAAATGGTCGCACTGTGATTGTTCGAGTGAACGACAGAGGACCGTTTCATGGTAATCGATTGATCGATTTATCTTACGCCGCAGCGGTAAGGTTAGGGTTTCAAAAAAAGGGGCTTGCTCATGTGCGTATTCAGGCTATTACGGTCCCTAAAGGCGGCACTTATAACCCAGGTTTGGATACGGCGGGGTCTTCTAAAAAAGAAGTAAATCCCCCTATAGTATTGGCTTCAGAGCCCGCTAAAGAGGATCAGAGATCCGCTGAGAAAAGCTTAACTTTCACCCACTTACAAGCCGGTGCTTTCTCAACAAAAGAAGCGGCTGAGCGCTTAAAAAATAGGTTGGTTCAGGTATTTGATACACAGATTAAAGTAGCAATAATCAAACAAAGTGATGGGTTGTATAAGGTGTTTTTAGGACCTTATTCGAACGATGAAGCGTTGGCGTTGTGGCAGAAAAAATTACTGGATGCAGGCTTTACAAAACCCATACGTGTTGCTCTGATTCCGTAAAGACGGTGTTGGCGTACTAGAGATTCCAAATTGCCTCTAGTATCATTTGTAAACTTTTCCAATGAGACGATGTTGTACAGTATGAAGCGATTCCTAATATTCTTATCCGTATTTCTAGGTTTAACGGCCACTGCACTTCGCGCAGAACCTACTTTTATCCCAGCGCCACCTGAAATAGCAGCTAAAAGTTATATATTAATGGATGCTAAAACGGGCGATATCATTGTTCAGCACAATGCTGACGAGAAATTGCCTCCAGCCAGTTTGACAAAGCTAATGACGGCGTATGTCACTGAGTACGAATTGGCCCGAGGTGATATTTCACTTGATGATAAAGTGAGAATCAGTGAGAAAGCTTGGCGTATGGGGGGGTCTCGAACCTTTCTTCGTGAAGGCAGTGTCGTACCACTAAGAACCTTGATTCAAGGAATGATTGTGCAGTCAGGTAACGACGCCACGGTTGCCATCGCAGAACATGTTGCTGGTAGCGAGTCTGCTTTTGTGGATTTGATGAATCAGCATGCTAAATTGCTTGGTATGAAGGACTCGCACTTCTCTGATGCAACAGGCTATCCTATCCCTGATCATTACTCTAGTGCCCATGACATTGCGATTGTGGCCAGAGCAATCATTAATGATTACCCACAGAATTATCATTTCTATAAAGAGAAATATTTCACTTATAATGGCATCCGTCAGCCAAATCGTAACCGCCTATTATGGCGTGATCCTTCAGTAGATGGCTTGAAAACGGGTCATACTGAAGCGGCTGGTTATTGTTTAGCGGCTTCTGCTCTTCGTAATGGTACGCGTTTGATTTCTGTCGTTATGGGCACGAAAACAGATGAGGCACGTGCGACTCAGTCACAAAAACTATTGGATTACGGTTTCCGTTATTATCAAACCCGTAAGCTGTATAGTAAAGGTCAGGTTATTGCTAATGCTACCGTTTGGGGCGGCGCTAAGAATAGCGTGAAAGTTGGTTTTACGGATGATGTGCTTGTGACATTACCACGCCAAGACGCTGAATCAATTCCTGCTAAACTGCAGTTGAAACCTGTGATTGAAGCCCCTATTAAGGTGGGTGATGTCTTGGGTAAAATTATCGTTGGTACTGACGGTAATACGATTCTTGAGCGTAATGTTGTTGCTCTTGAGCCGGTTAAACAAGGTGGTTTCTTCAAACGTATGTTTGATAAAATCAAACTGTTTTTTATGAATTTGTTTTAGGCCCTAACGGCCAAGTGGAATATTAATGGCTTTAATTACGAAAAATGGCGATCAAGCCGCCAACGGGGTGGATGCACCAAAAATTGAATTTCCTTGTGAAAATTATGTAATCAAGGTGGTATCCATTGACGTTGAGGGTGGACACGCTGAAATTGTTGAGCGATTGAAGGTGCATGCACCAGAGTTGGATCCTAAGGCAACTGGGATAAATCGTTCAAGCAAGGGGCGTTTCGTTAGTTATAGCTTTCGTATTCTAGCAACAGGTGAAGAGCAGCTATCTGCTCTTCACGCTGATTTAATGGATATTGAATTTGTTAAGATGGTTATGTAATGGATCAAGACTTAATTGCTCGTGATCTAGGAACCGTCGCTTACGAAGAAACTTGGGAAAAAATGAAACACTTTACCCAAGTCCGTACCAAAGAAGATCAAGATGAGCTCTGGTTGTTAGAGCATCCTTCTCTTTTCACTCAGGGACAAGCCGGTAAACAAGAACATTTGTTGGCACCTGGCGACATTCCTGTCATTCAAGTAGATAGAGGAGGGCAAGTCACTTATCATGGGCCCGGTCAGCTAGTCGTTTATGTTATGATAGATCTCAAACGCCTAGGTATAGGGGTTAGAGATTTGGTGAGTGCGCTTGAAAATGCCATTGTTAATGTATTGAGCTATCATAATATACAGGCTTACCCCAAGCCGGATGCGCCTGGTGTTTATGTTGATGAGAAAAAAATCGCTTCACTCGGCTTACGGATACGGAGAGGTTGTTCTTTTCATGGTTTGGCGCTCAATGTTGATATGGATCTGACACCATTCAACCGTATTAATCCTTGTGGCTATCAAGGACTTCAGATGGTTGATATGGCCCGTCTCACTAATGATATTGATTTTTCACAAGTTAAAACTCAGTTAGCTAATGCGCTGGCTGGGCAGCTCGGATATGCCAATCCGACGATCCAAAAAGGGTGGAAATAGAATGACTGCAGAACGCAAACGCGTCGTCCAGGGCGAGAAACTTCGTGGCGCTGATAAAATGGCGCGTATTCCTGTAAAAGTTATCCCAACTGAAGAGATTCCACGTAAGCCAGACTGGTTGCGTGTACGTATGCCTGCTTCGCCTGAGATCGCTCGCATTAAGTCAACACTGCGTGAACATAAGTTAGCGTCTGTTTGTGAAGAGGCTAATTGCCCTAATTTGGGTGAATGTTTTAGCAATGGTACAGCTACTTTCATGATTATGGGGGAGATTTGTACCCGACGTTGTCCTTTCTGTGATGTGGCACATGGACGTCCTAATCCATTGAGCCCAGATGAGCCGAAAGAACTAGCGATTGCTATTCGTGATATGAAATTGAAGTATGTGGTCATTACATCAGTGGATCGTGATGATCTGCGCGATGGTGGGGCTCAGCACTTCGTTGACTGTATTCGTGAAACCCGCGCGTTAAGCCCTACTATCGAGATCGAAACCCTCGTGCCAGATTTCCGAGGACGTATGGAGGCGGCATTAGATATTCTCGAAGTGGCACCGCCAGATGTGTTTAATCACAATTTGGAATCGATTCCTCGTCTTTACCGTCAAGTTCGTCCAGGTTCAGATTATCAGTGGTCTCTGGATTTATTGAAAAAATTCAAGGAGCGTTGCCCTGATGTACCTACCAAGTCTGGTTTGATGGTGGGAATGGGAGAGACGTTCGAAGAAATTGTTGATGTGCTCAAAGATTTGCGTGCCCATAATGTTGATATGTTGACCATCGGTCAATATCTACAGCCGTCTAAGCATCACTTCCCAATGGCTCGTTTTGTACCTCCTGAAGAGTTTGCACGTTATGAAGAAGTGGCAAAAGAGCTGGGCTTTAAACACGCAGCTTGTGGCCCCCTTGTACGTTCATCTTACCATGCGGATAAGCAAGCCCATGGCGAGCACGTGTCCTAGGTCATTTTAACGGGTCAACGAAGCGGTGTTAGGATTGGGTTCCTAACCCCGCTTTTTTATTATTTGTACAAACTAGCATGTCTTTGCTTGCTGGTTTTACGAGTTATTAACAATACTGTGCTAAGTTAGATTAAAAACTTGGTACCGTTACACGGTTTATTTAGTAGGAGGCAAAATGACGCCTTGGTCAGTCAAAGATTCGCTTGAGCTTTATAACGTTAATCACTGGAGTGCGGGCTTTTTCTCAATTAATGAAGAGGGTCGTACAATTGCATTACCTGATCGAGAAAAAAGTATAGATCTGACCGAATTGGCGAAACAACTTAAAAGCCAAGGCATTCCTTATCCTTGTTTGGTTCGTTTCCCTAATATTTTGCATTCTCGAATTGAAAAAATTACTGATTCGTTTTGTCAGGCAATTGAGTATTATGACTATCAGGCGAATTACGCCATTGTTTACCCGATTAAAGTTAACCAACAGCGCCGTGTGGTGGAGGAGATTGCGGGGTGTCAGCCTGATAATTCTTCCACGGTGGGGTTAGAAGCAGGAAGTAAGCCGGAATTGATGGCAGTGTTAGCAATGCATCAAAATCCTAATGGCATCATTGTGTGTAATGGTTATAAAGACCGCGAGTTCATTCATCTTGCTCTGATGGCTGAAAAAATGGGCCATCAAGTCTTTATCGTGGTTGAAAAATTACATGAATTGGATTGGATTTTGGAAGAAGCCCATAAAATTGGGGTGAAGCCTCGCATTGGTATTCGTATCCGTTTAGCCTCTACTTGTACTACTCACTGGGGTAACAGTGGAGGGGAAAAATCCAAATTCGGTTTGACCACTTCGCAGTTGCTACGTGCTGTTGATCGTTTACGAGATTTAGGCTTGCTGGATTGCCTGGAGTTAATTCATTTTCATCTAGGCTCTCAAATTACCCGTATTCGTGATATTCAAAACAGTCTAAAAGAGTGTGCTCGCTACTATTCTGAACTTCACCAGATGGGAGTGCCTGTGAAGTGGGTGGATGTTGGCGGTGGTTTGGGTGTGGATTACGAAGGAACTCGTAGCCAGAATGCTTATTCAGCGAACTACAGTATCAGTGAGTATGCTAACAATGTCGTGTTTGCGTTTCACAATGTGTGTGAACAATATGATTTGCCTCACCCAAATTTGATTTCTGAATCTGGTCGTGCAGTAACCGCCCATCATGCCATGATGATTGCCGATGTGTTTTCTTACGGTGCAGAGCTTTTACCCATTGAAGCACCCAATGAAGATGCTGTATTGGAAATACAACGATTGTGGAGCTGCTATCAGAGTTTAAAGGGGGGAGACGAAGTCGACACCCGTTCTTTAGTGGAAATTTATCATGATTTGTTGGACGACTTTAACGATAGTCTGACGCTCTATAATCATGGCCAGCTAAACCTAGAGCAGCGGGCCCAAGCGGAAAATCTGTTTCTTGCAGCCTGTCGGAATTTATTACCGAAGCTAGATAATCGTAATCGCAGTCATCGTCCTGTGATGGACGAACTAAATGAGCGTCTTGCAGAAAAACTGTTTGTTAATTTGTCCGTATTTCAATCCATGCCGGATGCTTGGGGCATCGATCAGTTATTCCCTGTATTGCCGCTACAAGGGTTGGACCAAGCGCCGTCTTTCCGAGGGAAAATTCAAGATGTCACCTGTGACTCTGATGGGTGTCTGTATCAGTATGTGGATGGACAAGGCATTGAGTCTTCTTTACCTTTACCGCCGCCGCCAAAAGACGGTGATTACTTAATGGGATTCTTCTTGGTAGGCGCGTACCAAGAAACCTTAGGAGACTTGCATAATTTATTCGGAGATACACCGTCGGTAGATGTATACTTGACCGATGATGGCTTCAGGATTGATCATGTCTTAATGGGTGATAGTGTTCAGGATGTGCTGAAATACGTCAGTTACGATGAAAAAGCATTAACGTCAAGATACGCTGATAAAGTGGCCGCTAGTTCTCTGTCTGATGAGGATCAGCAAAATTTGATTAATATCTATAAAAAGGTATTGCAAGGCTCAACCTATTTAGTCTAACGATCTTTGAACGCTAACGTGCAACGCCAGAAATGCGTACATACTCATGCTCACTCCTGTTATCGCCAAATTGGTAAGATGGGGTGAGCATTTTTTATTGGCGCTCTGTTTTTAATACAGGATTCTTATGACTTTTCTACCTTCTTTCAAGCCTCCATATTACGCTGTCGTGTTGACCTCAACCTTACTTTTAGATGATATGTCTTACCATGTCATGATGTCTAAAGTATCCGAACAGGCAAAAGAAGAGTCGGGTTTTTTGGGAGAGGAAAAATATGACGGAGAGAGTTCTATTTTTATCACCTACTGGTCAGAGAGAAAGTATGCTGAGGCGTGGAAAGACAACAAAGTTTTGAATCGCGTGTTATATCTTGGGGAGCAGTTTTGGTTTCAAAGTCATGCATTGCGTTTGATTGAGGTGTTAGATGATCGTTTGTTTATTCAGTCCCAGGCTCCTGATTACTCATCACGTTTTCCTTATATTGAAACGGAACGTGGTATTTTGAGAGTGCTTGATCGCTCTCAAGTGTGCTTGTTGCAACACTATGTAAATCAAGAAAAAGATTTTTTTGCGCCTTGGGAGCCGGCTAGAAGCGAGTCCTATTATTCTTTAGAGGTATGCCGACTCAGAGTGGAGGAAATGCGTCGTGACTTTTTGGAAGATAAAGCTGTGACCTTGTGCTTTTTGACAAAGGATCAGCAGAGGATGGTGGGATATGTTAATTATTCTAATATTGTTCGTGGTGTTTTTGAGGCCTGTCATTTAGGCTATAGCTTACGAGAAGGCGAACAAGGCAAAGGCTTGATGCACGAGGCACTCACCGCTGGTAATGAGTATATGCGTAATCAATCTGGTATTCATCGAATACAAGCGAATTATATGCCTCGAAATGAAAAAAGCGCGGCAGTTCTTGCTCGTTTAGGATTTGTGAAGGAAGGGATAGCGCGTGATTATTTAAAGATTAATGGACAGTGGGAGGATCATGTTTTGACCTCTTTGGTATTCAATCATTGAATGGTTTAGCCAGTAATATCACTCTCCCTTTTTCTGGGTAGGGAGTGTAGATGCAAAGTACGCTCGTGCTTTTGTCCGTTGTGTTATAGAGTGCTTTGGGTGTTTGTTTTGCTATGAATAATCCATGATCAGAGAGTGGCTCAGCGGTTTTCATATGGGTGCTTACCTTTAATGAATCGTTGTGAAGAGGCAATAAAAACTGCCCAGTGTTTTTGTGATAGTAAGTTGATTCTTTATAGTGTGCTGGATACAAATTAATACTGATAGCCCCATTTTTCCCTTGCCATAGCGGCCAGGATGTCACTCCCAAGCGTTCCGCTGACGCTTCAACGGTACCGGAAGAGACTTTTTTAAAGTCACTCTCGCAGTCGCTATTGGGCTCACGAAAGAAAGTAATAACACAAATCTCTACCTGAGGGGTCAGTATGGTGGCAATCGTGGTGTGGCGTCTGGGGAGCAAAACACCTTGATGCATTTTCAGGAGCCTGTCTTCTTGTTGGCATTTGAGAAAGACTTCGCCTTTTAAAACGAACAGAAAAGTGTGTTGAAAACCATGGTAGAATCGTATTGGATTGGTTGCTTGGGTGAGTGTCTCTAGGCGAACACGAAGATTATCGCAGTGATGTAACAGTATTGCATGGGCTTCCTTTCCAAGATGGTAGTGTGTTTGCGCTAGCATTGTTTGACTACCTTAATCATCGCCATTCTTTCCTGATTATTATTACGTCCTTATTGAAGCATGAGAAGCTTCGTCTTTCCATTATAATATTGGTGTGAAGGTTGCAGTTGGTAAGGGTGTTTCTTTATAGTACGCACAGTTAATTTATTTATGGGTAGTGTGCTCATAAACCCACACTAAAATCGCGGTAGAAGGAAAACCTCCTTGAGTGAGTTGTCAAATTTTGAGTCCAATGAAACGCTTTCATTGAAAGACTATACAGAAAAGGCGTACTTGAATTATTCGATGTACGTTATTTTAGATCGAGCATTGCCTCATATTGGCGATGGTTTAAAACCGGTTCAGCGCCGTATTATTTATGCGATGAGCGAACTGGGCCTGAAGGCAACGGCTAAGTATAAAAAGTCCGCTCGTACTGTGGGGGATGTGTTAGGTAAGTTTCACCCTCATGGTGACAGTGCTTGTTACGAAGCCATGGTATTGATGGCTCAGCCATTCTCATATCGTTATCCATTAGTTGATGGACAGGGCAACTGGGGAGCACCAGATGACCCTAAATCCTTCGCAGCCATGCGTTATACTGAGTCCCGTTTATCTAAATATGCAGATGTGCTGCTCAAAGAGGTGTCTCAAGGTACTGTGGATTGGGTGCCAAATTTTGATGGCACGTTACAGGAGCCTTCTGTGTTGCCTGCACGCCTGCCAAATTTGCTGTTAAATGGCACAACGGGGATTGCCGTAGGCATGGCAACCGATATTCCTCCTCATAATTTACGTGAAATCGGTGAAGCTTGTATTCATCTTCTGAATAACCCAAAAGCAGATTTAGACGATTTACTGGAATTTGTTCAAGGCCCTGATTTTCCAACAGGTGGCGAGATCGTTACGCCTCGGGCGGATATCCGTAAGCTCTATGAAACGGGTAAAGGGCAGATAAAAGCCCGTGCTCGTTATGAGGTTATCGAAGGGGAAGTGGTAGTCAGTGAGCTGCCGCATCAAGTATCAGGAAGCAAGGTTCTTGAGCAGATAGCGGCCCAAATGCAAGATAAAAATCCTGCTAAAAAACTCTCTATGGTCGTGGATTTACGTGATGAATCGGACCATGAAAATGCGACCCGTTTAGTGATTGTGCCTAAGTCGAATCGAGTCGATATTGAATCGTTGATGACACATTTATTTGCCACGACGGATCTTGAAAAGTCCTATCGTGTGAATATGAATGTAATCGGCTTAGATGGTTTGCCACAGGTAAAGACGTTACCAAGTTTTTTAGCAGAGTGGTTACGTTTCCGTATCGATGTGGTGAGACGTCGTTTGCAATTCCGTTTAGATAAGGTAATCAATCGACTGCATATTTTAGAAGGTTTGCTGGTTGCCTTTTTAAATATTGATGAAGTGATTGAGATCATTCGTAATGAAGAGAAGCCAAAAGTGGAGTTGATGTCTCGCTTTTCGTTAAGTGATATTCAGGCCGAGGCTATTCTTGAGCTGAAATTGCGCCATCTTGCCAAACTGGAAGAGATGCGTATTACCGCAGAACAAAATGAGCTTGAGAAAGAGCGTAAACACCTTGAAGCTTTGTTAGCTTCCGATACTAAACTTAAAAAACTGATTTCTACAGAGATTCGTGAGGCAATAGACGACTTTGGTGATGAGCGTCGTACTCCCATTGTTGAACGTAAAGAAGCACAAGCATTTAGTGAAGAGGCATTGTTATCAAACGATCCAATTACTGTGGTGATCTCGAAACAGGGTTGGATTCGCGCCGGTAAGGGACATGATCTCGATGTAGAAGGACTAAGTTATAAATCGGGAGATGGCTTTTTGGTGAGTGCAAAAGGGCGCTCTAATCAAACGCTGGTGTTATTAGCGTCAAATGGTCGAACCTACTCTATTAAGGCACATTCTTTGCCTTCTGCCAGAGGACAAGGTGAGCCAATTACGGGGCGTATTTCATTAGAAAGTGGTGTTACTATTGTTTCAGCGGTCTTGAATAATGAAGATGCTCATTATTTGATTGCCAGTGATGCAGGTTATGGTTTTGTTGCTCAGTTAAAAGACCTTTACGCTAAAAACAAAGCGGGTAAGGCTACCTTGAGTTTGCCAAAAGGGGCGCAAGTGATGGCCCCCGTATTGGTGGATGATCCTGAGTTTGGCAAGGTTGTGGTGGTGTCTAATGAAGGGCGCATGTTGGTATTTGATGTGGCTTCTTTGCCCAAAATGGCCAAGGGGAAAGGTAATAAAATGCTGAGCATTCCAAGTGCCCGTGCCGCTGAGCGAGAAGAGTTACTGATTGCTATGGCGAGTATATTACCTGACGATCTTTTAATGGCCTATGCGGGTAAGCGCTTTATGTCATTTGTTGAGAAAGATTTAATGGATTATAGTGGTGAGCGTGGTCGTCGCGGCCTGAAGTTGCCTCGTGGATTCCAGCGCATTGATCGGTTAGAGGTGAAAAAAGGCGAAGGGAAGTCCGCAAAAATAGAGGGAGACCTTTTGGGTGATTAATATTTTTTATTAGGTTTTTCTTTTTCTCTTTGTTTTATTAATAGATAATGGGATGGATAAAGTACTAGTTTTAGTAGATATGAGTATTCTTATGCCTTATCGAGGCGCCTAGGAGGAAAGAGTTATGAAGGGTAGTCAAAAAGTTATTGATAGTTTAAACGCGTTGTTGGCCAATGAATTGGCTGCGATTGACCAGTACTTCATTCATTCTCGTATGTATGATGATTGGGGACTGGCAAAGTTGTATGAACGCTTAAACCATGAAATGGACGAAGAGAAGCAGCACTGTGATTGGCTTATCAAGCGTATTCTCTTTCTTGAAGGCGTTCCTTGCATGACCAAACGTCGTGATTTGCTGGTGGGAACAGATGTTCGCTCGATGATGTCGAATGACTTGGTTCTTGAGTTAGAAGTAGTTCAGGGAGTTCGTAAAACCATTGCGATTTGTGAATCTGAAGGCGATTATCAGACTCGAGAAATCCTAGAGAAGCTTTTGTTTGATACTGAAGAGGACCACGTCTATTGGTTAGAACAGCAGCTTGGCCTAATGGACAAGATTGGTATGCAAAATTACATTCAATCTCAAATGAGCTAATTGAAGGAGCTTTTGATGAAGGGTGATTCGGCTGTTATCGCGGGTTTAAATAAGGTACTAGCGAACGAGTTGGTGGGTATTAACCAATACTTTCTTCATGCTCGTATGTTTAAAGATTTTGGCTTTAGTAAACTGGATAAAGCAGATTATAAGGCGTCGATCCAAAAAATGAAAAATGCAGATCGTTTGATTGAGCGAATCTTATTTTTGGAGGGACTGCCTAACTTACAGGATCTCGGCCGTTTGCGTATTGGTGAAAACAGCGAAGAGATGATTGCGGCGAATCTAGAGCTGGAATTAGACACGTTGACGATATTAAAAGATGTCATAAAGCGGTGTGAAGACAAACTGGATTTTATGAGCCGTGATACGCTAGAGAAAATTCAGGAAGAGCAGGAAGAGCAAATTGACTGGTTGGAAACACAACAGCTTTTGATCAAAACATCTGGCATTGAAAACTATCTTCAGTCTCAAATGTAGTGCTGTGTTGATTGTCTGGAGGCTCTTGCTATTGTGTGAGAGCCTTTAGGCAACTTGAATTTGAATCTGTGTTTCTGCAATATTAATCAATTCATCATTAAGTATTTTTTTAGCGCATTGGCAGCATTTGCCACATTGATTCCCCAGATTAGTCTGCTTATATAGCTCACGCATTGTGGTCGCACCTTCCCGAATCACTTCCTTCACTTTTTTATCCGTGACACCGTTGCAGAGACATACGTACATAAATGAAAATCACTCTCAATTGTATTCAATATATTGATTCTAATGCAAATGGTAATGGTTATCAAAAAATAAAAATTTATTTATCAGTGAAATCTAATAGATTTACTCTCTGTACAGAGAGTGTACAGATTAATGACGCTCAATCTGTACACATCTCGTTAGCAGGGCTAGCTTCTTACAGTGTCCTCGGCAATATCACTCAGTACTTTTAGGAAAGATTCAGGTTGATGGGCGCCATGTAACATATATTTGTCATTAATTACGTAGGTCGGAACGGAGGTGACATCGACTTGGGTAAGCTGTTTAATTTTTTTATCAACGAGTTTTCGAGTTTTCTCTTCATAGGCAAGCTGAATGTCCTTGTCTTTCATGCCAATGCTTCGTGCTACGTCTTCTAGAACGTTTTTTTGTCCAATGTCTTTACCTTGTGTGAAATAGGCATCAAATAACGCTAAACTTAGCGGTGTATCCAGTTTGACTTGGCTTGCCGCCGCAACAAACTGATGGGCAAGTTTGGTATTGGGGACGCGATCCTTGTCCGAAAAATTATAGGTAATACCATTCTCAAGCCCAACTTGTTGAAGGGCGTGGGTTGCTTCATTGAGGCGTTCTTGGCTGCCAAATTTTGCGCCTAGATAGGTTTCTCTGTCCGCGCCTGTTATCGGTAGATCGGGATGTAATTCAAATGGTTGCCAACGCAGATCTATAAGGTAATTATCGCCTAACTGATCTAAGGCTTGTTTTAGGCGGCTGTATCCCAAATAGCACCATGGACAAGATAAATCTGAAATAATGTCGATGCGTAAATCGGCCATGTTTTCTCCTAATGTATTTGTTGTAGCGTGTTTATGCTAACTCTTATGCTGGAGGGTGACTTATTAGCCCGCTCCTTTGTGGGCAGGGGAGGGTAATTAATTGACACCCATTGCGATGCATTGGCTAATTTCGCTTAAAGAACGGCCACTTTCGTTGTGCCAGTGGTTAAACGCAGTTTGTGCCGCTAATAGGGCGGACTGAGTGTTTCTTCCTGTGGTTATAATTTTGTGCTGACGTAAATAGCCTTCGACATCTTTGGTCAATAAAAAAGTGTCTTTGCCCATCGTTCGTAATGTATAGGGGCCAGTGTTGCCACCTAACCGTTTCCCATGTTGTTTTAGGTATGTCCATAGGCCAACGATGTTCTCTGTGGGCCAGTTCGCAATAAATGCGGCAAAAGTACCATGCTTTGTTTGACACTCGTGGATCATTAATGCATTTTCACGAATGGTCATCACTTTGCCTAAATTACGAATGATACGCGTGTCTTTAGCTTTTTCCTCCCACATTTCATCGTGGATCAAAAGCATCTTTTCGATATCAAAACCAAAAAAGACGTCCTCAAAGCCATCCCATTTATTTCGTACGACCTGCCAGTTAATGCCAGATTGAAATATTTTTTGGGAAAAAGCCGCTAACCATCGATCATCCGTTATTTGCTTGAGTGCCTCAGCGGAGAACGGTCTATTTAAGGTTTGTTCTACTGCCTGTGTACCTCCGTGGCGCTGGGCCGCTCGATCATAAATGCTTTGGAAGGCTTCATACTTCATCAGTTATTCCTCTTTTTCAGCGACGGTCCAAAACGAATCTGCTCTAGGGAGAGTTTACCATAATGCTTGGAAAGACGTGCGTTGTGATAACAAAGTGTAAGAGTTTAGTGAAGCGCTCGGCGCCTTTCTCTATAATGGTAGGTATATTCATGCGATTGCTATGGTAGCGGTGCGAAGACAATGATAGCGAGAGAAGTTATATGACACATTTGAGCGTTAACCTGAATAAAATAGGCTTACTGCGGAATTCTCGTGGCAGAAATTATCCGAATATGGTGGATATGGCAAAGCGAACATTAGATTTAGGAGCGTTTGGTATTACTATTCATCCAAGACCCGACCAAAGGCATGCCACTTATCAAGATGCTTATGATCTGAAAGAGTTACTTAAGCGCTATCCTGACGCAGAACTGAATATTGAAGGCTTTCCAGATGAGCAGTTTCTTAGTGTCGTGCTGGAAGTGGTTCCTCATCAATGTACTTTAGTGCCGGATGACCCGAATCAATTAACCTCCGATCATGGATGGAATGTGGCCCGTGATCAGGATGCATTGCGTCCAGTTATTGCTAAGCTCAAGGAAAAAGGTATTCGTGTGGTGTTATTTATGGACCCAGATGCTGATAATATGATTTTGGCGAAGGAGGTGGGGGCTGATCGTGTGGAATTGTACACAGAAGAGTATGCGAGCCATTACGGCAAAGACGATTTTGATGCCATTGCTGCGCGCTATCAAGAGGCCGCCCAAGCCGCTCTAGACGCAGGTTTAGGTGTAAACGCAGGTCATGACTTGGATTTAACGAACGTTGAAGCTTTGTGCCAATCGGGTCGGATTACCGAAGTATCTATCGGACATGCCTTGACGGTAGAAGCGCTTGATTTAGGTTGGGATCAAGTTGTGAAGGCGTATTTGGCAAAATTAGTCTAGCAAATGTCCCGTTCACATCGTTTGGTTTGTGATGGCTGTTCTTTTCTTGTCACTCAGTGTGTCTGTCAATGGATCCCCTCTATCAACAACCCATTGCCTGTGGTGGTCATTCAGGACCCAAGGGAAGCGAAACATGCTAAGAATACGCTAACTTTATTACGGTTGGTGTTACCCTCACTGCGCTGCATTTCAGCACAGAGCTGTGAGGAGTTGTACGCTGCACTGGATGTATTGCCGCTTGATCAATGGCGGCTAGTCTTTCCCAATGAAGGTTCAAGCCCTTTAGAGCAGGTGACAGAAGAGGAAAAAGCGGAGATTGAAGGTATCATTTTGATTGATGCAACATGGCGAAAAGCAAAGCGTCTTTTTTTGTCAACTCCTAAGTTGCAAGCGATGATATCGTGGCATTTCGTTTCCCCTCCTCACAACGATTATGCCATCCGTAAGTCGCCGAAAGAGGAGGCTTTATCGACGTTAGAGGCGTGTGCTTATGCTATTGAACAGTTGACTGAGAAAAATATGCAACCTTTGCGTGATTTTATGGTCTCAGCTCAAGCCTTTCAATGGCGTCAGCAACCAGAAGGGCATCAGCATCGAAATCGTGACGTTTAGGGTAATAAATACAGCCACTATTAGACCTATTCCCGCTATTATTGCTATTCGGTAAAGAGATTGCGGGTTAAAAAGAGTTTTAGGAGAAGACAATGGATAAGCAAACAGAAATTGAAGCCGCTGTATTGCGTCGCTTTTTAAAGCATTTAGATGACAACAAATCCGTACAAAATATTGATTTGATGAACTTAGCTGGTTTTTGTCGTAATTGTTTAAGTAAATGGTATCTTGCTGAAGCTGAAAAAAGAGGTGTAGACATCGACTATAATACTGCTCGTGAATATGTTTATGGGGAGCCTTATAATGACTGGAAAGAAAAATACCAGCCAGCGGCAACACCGGAACAGCTAGCTGATTTTAATGCTAAGTTTTCTAAATAAGTTGTCATGGGTCTAATAGGTCAATTGGACTGATGCTCTCTCTTTCGCTTTTCAATGGAAAAAAGTGGCGGCTCATTGTTGTGTTGCTGCTTCTTTGCATCTTGCCGCAAATTGATTTGCAAGCGGATATATCGAATAAATATTTGGCTCTGGCAGCAAAAATTGGCAAAGAGTATGGCCCAAGAGCGGAGAAACGTATACTGGCTTGGCGCCATTTAGTCGACAGCTCTAAACAACTCCCCATTGTTAGAAAATTAGAAGTGGTGAATAACTTCTTTAATCAGTTACCGTTTGTGAGTGATCTTCAGCATTGGGGAAAAGAGGATTATTGGGCAACACCGATCGAGTTTCTAGCAACCGATGGGGGCGATTGTGAAGACTTTACCATTGCCAAATACTTTACCCTTAGGGAACTTGGTGTCCCCGATGATAAACTGCGTCTTGTGTACGTTAAATCATTGACGTTAGATCAGCACCACATGGTATTGGCTTATTACCATACACCGACTTCTATTCCTGTAATTTTGGATAATTTAGATAAAGAATTAAAGCCAGCGACAAGACGGCCTGATCTAAAGCCAATTTATTCATTTAATGCACGAAATTTATGGTTATCTAAGGAAAAAGGGCGAGGGATTCTAGTGGGCGGCTCTTCTCGATTGAGTCTTTGGAAAGATCTTAACAACCGTTTTGCTAAGTATAATAACTAGGAGAATCAGATGACATTATTCCGCCAGTTGCTGATGATGATTGTTGTCATCTTGTCGTTGGTCCTGATTGCCGTGATGGGAATTAACTTCAATACGACAAAAGGCTATCTAGTCAATCAGTTAGCATCAACGGCTCAGGACAGTGCGACATCGTTAAGCATGTCACTGTCCGGCTACATGGCCGACAAAGATAAAGCATCCATTGTTAGTACAGTAAATGCGGTGTTTGACAGTGGTTATTTTTCAGAAGTGCGCGTGCATTTTTATGCCGACAACACCGACCTTATCCGTAAAAATGAAACCAAAATTGTGGGTGTCCCGCAGTGGTTTATTAACATGATTGATTTTAATGTCCCCGTTGCAAATGCGGTTGTATCAAATGGTTGGAACGAGTTGGGACAAGTTTATATTACAGGCAGTGCTGGGTATGGCTATTATCAACTTTGGCTAGCCACACGTGACTTGCTGTTATCCTTTATTGCGATTGGTGTTGTGATGGTTGCATTGGGTTGGTTGGGATTGCGTTGGCTCTTTAAACCTCTGTCTGAGGTTGAGAAGCAAGCGGAAGCTATCCAGCAGCGTCGTTTCTTAAAAATGACTAAGATTCCCAAAACGCGCGAGCTTAAATCTGTTGTTTTGTCTATGAATAGAATGGCTGAGAAATTAGAAAAGGAATTTGAGGCTGAGGCAAACGCGGTGCAATGGCTGCAATCTAAAGCGTTTCAAGACCCTGTTAGCGGGCTTGGCAATCGACATTTTTTTGATAGGCAAGCGAAAGCGTATTTCGCAAGCAATGATCGAACCATGGATGGGATTGCTTTGATTAGCTTGACGGACCTTGCCAAGCTAAATAACGAGCGAGGGTATGAGGCTGCGGATTTATTTATTCGATCGGCTGCTCAAATATTGACTGGCAAGGTAATGAGTCTGCCATCGGCAGCGACGGTTGCCCGTTTATCTGGTGCGGACTTTGTGGTTTTGATTCCTAATGTTGATCAAGATCGGTTGAAATATCTCGTGAATGATATGATGGACAGTTTACTGGAGTTAGTGACTTCGAAGATCAGTTATTCCGATGCTGTTGCGAACATTGGTGCAGTTATTATTACCGGAGACATTGATGTATCTAGCGCCATGGCACAAGCCGATGCGGCGTTGCGAGAGGCTAAGATGGCAGGCATGAATACCAGCCGAGTATTTGATGTCAAAACAGGTCAGGAAATGGCGATTGGTCGTATCGAATGGAGGGAGATGTTGGAGTATGCCATTGAACATCGAGCCTTTACTTTACGTAAACAAAGAGTCGCGTTATTTGAGAGTGAGTTAGGAACCCTGCATGAAGAGGTCTTTTCCAGCCTTGAGTATGAAGGTAAGCAATATCATGCTGGCTACTTTATCGGCTTGGCTGAACAGTTTGATTTAGGTGATCAAGTAGACCAAGTGATTATTGAACGGGTTATCACGTACATAAAAGTGCGCCATGATAGTTTAACATCACCTTTGGCTGTCAATATCTCAGCATCAGCATTCATTAAGCCATCGTTTGTTGATTGGTTAGATAGTGTATTGAGAGGGCTGGATGAACAGTTACGCCACTTTTTGACGTTTGAAATATCGGAACAAAGTGTGCTCGCTTCGGAAGATTATGCGTTTGACCTATCTCAAATGTTAAAGCACCATGGGGTGACCTTTGGCATTGATAATGTGGGTAAACAGTTTTCGGCCTTCCACTACTTACAAGTTTTGATGCCAGACTATGTTAAAGTGGATCCCTCTTATACAAAATTGGTAGCGGGTAGGGAGTCAGAGTCCTTTTTTATGCAGACGCTATGTAAAATGTTCAACAGTTTAAATATTCAAGTCATCGCAACAGGGATCGAGAGTGTGAATCAACTGTCTACTTTGCAGCGTTTTGATGTGGCGGGTGGACAAGGGTTCGCAATTGGCCTACCGTCAGATATGTAATATCTATCTGGCGGTATAGTGACATAACGCTGAGGGCCCTCAATAGGCATGAAGATTAAATAAGAGAGTCTTCATGCCCGTTCATTTTGTGGCTGTCCTCTAGAATAAGGTGCTCATCGTAGTTGTTACTGTGCACACCACGGATCCACTTACGACTGAGTAATTTTTTCTGGGCCGCTAAAGGAAGCTCGGTAAATTGGATCAATCGTTTGGCACTTAGTAGGTCGATAAGGTCTTCTAGAATCCTCATCATTTCATTGTCCGAATTTTTTAGTATGTCTTCGGTGCTGGCTTCAGATGACTTAAGCTTTTCTTCAAGAAGCGCGGCAACAACGGGATCATTAGGGGCGACAAGTTGTGTGAACTCATCGGATTGCGACGTCGCAACATCGATGATGTGCCCTTCTTTGTTTAATTTTGCGTAAAGCATCTAAGCTCCTGTAATGTATTAACTTATATGTTTGTCTCTATAAAGAAGCGTTCTTCCCTTCGCTTGTAATAAGCTCTATTCTATAGCCATTATGTATAAGCTTAGCAAAATAAACCTATGTTTTTTACAATATTTTAAAGGGTATGTGCAGTATGTCTGACTCCACCAGTCCAAAACAGAACGATTTTGCTTCACTTGAGACGACGCCCCATTCAGATCAAACGATAAAAAAGAAGGATGAGTCATCTGATGCTGATTTGGAACATGAAGAGGTGGAAGACAATAAGTTGGAAAATGAAGAGCTCTCATCAGAAGGTTCTGAGGAAGAACCTGTCAATCCTAAGCCCCAATGGAGCATTGATGGGGCCTCATTAGAGTACCCCAATCCGCTGTTAGATTGCTTGGTTTTACTGAGTAAATATTTTCACAACCCTTATTCTGCGGATTCTATTGCAGCGGGCTTGCCTATTACAAATAACGAAATGACGCCAGAAATGTTTAAGCGTGCGGCTAAGCGTATCAATATTAGCTCGCGTTTAGTGAAACGTCCGCTTGGTAAAATTCCCGATATGGTATTGCCATCCGTTTTGCTCTTACATGATAAACAAGCGTGTATTCTGCTGCGTGTCGATACGAATGGCCATACGGCAACGGTACTCCGTCCAGAGTCGGGTGAGGGAGAAGTAGAGGTTGATCTAGATAACCTTCATGAAACCTATTCAGGTTATTGTTTCTTCGTGCGTCCCCAATACAAGTTCGATCGTCGCTCTCAGCACGAAGAGGAAAAAGCGTCTCATAAACATTGGTTTTGGGGGACGATTACGCAATCTTGGCGGATTTATCGAGATGTCTTCATTGCTTCACTACTCATCAATATTTTTGCTGTGGCCAGTCCTCTGTTTACGATGAATGTGTATGATCGAGTGGTACCAAATAATTCGTTTGATACCTTATGGGTATTGGCCGTTGGTGTGGTAACCATCTATATTTTTGACTTCCTACTTAGAACTTTGCGTGCCTATTTTATAGATATCGCAGGTAAGAAGTCAGACATTCTTATCTCTGCAAAGATTTTCTCTAAGGTCAACAACATTACAATGTCATCTAGACCGAAATCGGTCGGGGCATTTGCAAAGAACCTTCAGGAATTTGAGAGTATTCGAGACTTCATTACCTCAGCTTCTATTACCACACTGGTTGATCTTCCTTTTATGTTCATCATTATCGCGGTGATTTGGTTGATAGGTGGGCCTGTTGGTTATATTCCCATTGTGAGTATTTTTTTGATCCTGGGTTACAGCTTTATTGTTCAGGTTCCTCTACGACGCTCAATAGAAGAAAGTCAAAAGACCTCTTCCCAGAAAAACGCCATACTCATTGAAAGCTTATATAACGCCGAAAGTGTCAAGTTAAATAATGCAGAAGGTGTCTTACAGAAACAATGGGAAAGTGCAGTGGGTAACATTGCCGATTGGGGGGTGAAAACTCGTCAGTTATCGCAGTCTTGTTCGTCCTTTGCGATGGTGGTGCAACAGTTAACCACAGTGGTGATTGTGATTGTGGGGGTGTATCAAATCTCAGAAGGACATATGTCAATGGGGGCACTTGTCGCATCGGTTATGCTGACTGGGCGTGCACTTGGTCCTGTGGGTCAGATTGCAGGGTTGGCCACTCGGTATAACCAAGCCAAATCGGCCTTTACCGCCCTTAATGGGATTATGGGGTCACCTGTTGAAAATCCTGATGATATCAAATTTGTGCATCGACCTCGTTTTGAAGGAAACTTTCAGTTTGATGAAGTGAGCTTTGCTTATCCAGAGCAAGAACAGGCCGCGCTTAGTCATATAAATTTCACCATTAATGCGGGTGAAAAAGTGGCCATTATTGGTCGAATTGGCTCGGGCAAGTCGACCTTAGGTAAATTGATGACAGGGTTGTATACCCCTATTGATGGTGCTGTGCGTGTTGACGGAGTGGATGTTAGACAAATTAATCCTACAGACCTGCGTCGCAACGTGGGAAGCGTTTCCCAAGATGTCACCCTGTTTTATGGCTCTATCAAAGACAATATTCTGATGGGGGTGCCTTATATGGAAGATGAAGCCGTTGTTCGTGCGGCTGAATTGGCAGGCGTCTCTGAGTTCGCTAACCGCAAGCCGAACGGTTTGGACAGTATTGTTGGAGAGCGTGGTATGCAATTATCCGGTGGGCAACGACAAAGTATTGCTATTGCCAGAGCGTTACTCTTTGATCCACCTATTCTTATTTTGGACGAGCCGACGGCCTCAATGGATAACACGACGGAGGCTCGTATGAAACGTCGATTAGTGGATACCATGAAAGATAAGACGTTAATACTCATTACCCATAAAGCCTCTATGCTCGATATGGTAGATCGAATTATTGTTATGGATAATGGTCGTCTGATAGCAGATGGACCTAAAGCACAAGTGCATGAAGCGTTAAGACAAGGCAGGCTGAAGGTTAGCTAACTATATGAAAGACAGCAAAAAAAACATAGCGCAAAGAGACCTTGAGTTTTTAAGTGATCGTAACTCCGCCTTGATGCTTAAAAGCCCACGGGGTGGTCGTATCATTTTGTGGGTGATCTTCACTTTTCTCGTCATTGCGGCGTTTTGGGCGGACCATACTACGTTAACGGAGAGAACGGTTGGGGTTGGCACGGTGATTCCCTCACAGCAGGTTCAGCAAATTCAAAACTTAGAGGGCGGTATATTAAAGTCGATTAACACCCAAGTAGGGGCTACTGTGAAAAAAGGTCAAATACTAATGACCATTGACAACTCTGCTGCCTTGTCTTCCCTTCGTGAACAGGAAGCAGAATCAACGAACTTATATGCCAGTTCTGTTCGTTTACAAGCTGAAGTAGATGGTAAGAAACCTGTTTTTAGTCAGTCTTTTGCTGAAAAGTATCCAGATTTAGTCGCTCGTGAAATGGATTTGTATAATACTCAAATAGAGTCATTGCAAGCAAACAAACAAGTCTTCCAACAACAGGTCGATCAAAAACAACAAGAGATCATTGAGCAGCAGTCTAAGTTAGAAAACCTTAAGAAAAGCTACAAGCTATCTTCTGAAGAGCTTACTCTGACAAGGCCTGCTTATAAGCAAGGTGCCGTCTCTCGAGTGGAGCTTTTACAATTAGAACGGGATGTGAATAAGATACAAGGGGATCTCGATGCCACGGAGCTTGCTATACCTCGGGCTCACTCAGCGCTTAAGGAAGCACAAAATAAACTTGTGGAAAGCGATGCTAAGTTTATGTCTGATGCACAAGAGCAACTTAATAAGGTGCAAAGTAAGTTAGATCAATTGAAACAAGCGAATTTCTCATTGCAGGATAGAGTGTCTAGGACGCAAGTACGTTCTCCTGTGAATGGTATTGTCAAACAGATTCAAATCAATACTATTGGTGGCGTTGTCAAGCCAGGGATGGATCTAATCGATATCGTACCCATTGATGATACCCTATTGATTGAGGCTAAGATAAAACCCAAAGATATTGGGTTTATTAAGCCAGGTCTGCCGGCGATGGTGAAATTGACCGCCTATGATTTTTCTATTTATGGGGGATTAAAAGCCCATGTAGAAACTATTAGTGCCGATACTATTGTGGATAAATCCGATAGAGAAGGACGAAGCTATTATTTAGTTAGAGTGCGGACGAACCATAATTACCTTGGTACCAAAAAAGACCCACTACCAATAATTCCTGGTATGCAAGCAACGGTCGATATCATTACAGGCAAAAAAACACTTTTGCAATACTTGTTTAAACCTATTTTAAAAGCAAAAGAGAATGCGCTGCATGAACGTTAATTACAAATTTCTTTTAAAAATGGCCGTTGTGTAACAAAAGTTAACGATTTTAATGGGTTAGATTCCGTAAGATTTGTTGTCAGTATTGCATAAAGAACGAGGAATACTTTGAAAATATTGTGTTTGAGTACTGATGAGGCTGTTTGGAATCATTGGAATACAATCGTTGATTCTAGTGTCACGTTGTGTCGTGAGCATGGCTTTAGTGAAATCGATAACGCTTTGGCCTCAGAAGAAACGTATAAGTATTGTTTTATTTATTTGGCTCATAACGACTTTTCAGCCAATGTGGAGAGTGTTGTTTCTTTACAGCGCAAGTATCCTAAGCAAATTATAATCGTCTTTCCTAATCAAGCGAGCCAGGCCGCCGCGCTACGACTTTTTTCTGTTGGGGTATTAGGGCAATGTTCACCCTATATCGGTAGAGAGCAGTTGAAATTAGTCTTGTCTGTAGTTGACTCTGGAGAGATTTGGGGAGGGAAGACGTTTATCAATAGTCTCATTACTCAGTCGGCTTCGTTAAAAGGAGCGAGTGATGATAAGGAAGATTCATTGCAAAGCCGTGAGGACGAGAAGGATGTGCTTGTGGAGTTATCGGATAGAGAGCGTAATGTGGCGACACTTGTCTCAAATGGCCTGTCTAATAAGCAAATAGCAAATGAAATGGACATTACCGAAAGAACCGTTAAAGCGCATTTAACGACAATTTTTAAAAAAACTCACACGAAAGATCGCCTGTCCTTGGCGCTATTGGTGCAAAACGCTCCTAAACTTGTTCATTAGAGATGTGGTGTACGTTCCTTTCTCAAACCACTCCATTGTGTCATCAGATGTGACTTTTATGACTGTGTCTTTTTATCATTATAATACTGAAGAGGTTTCCGCGCTGATTGTCTCTGGTGGCAAAGCTCAGCGAATGTCGGGTAAAGAGAAGGGGTTACAGTGCTTTCGAGGTGTTCCCATGGTGGTTTCTGTCGCGATGGCGTTAAGAGAAATCACACCAGCCGTTGCGGTTAACGCAAATCGATATCAAGAAGACTACGAGGCGCTCGGTTTTGAAGTCATAAAAGATTTAGCGAATTATCAAGATTTAGGTCCTTTATCTGGTGTTATGGCGGGTTTACATAACGCAACGAGTCAATTCCTACTGCTTTCGCCTTGCGACAGCCCCTGTGTTACTTCAACGATTTTCCACGCTTTGCTCGAGGCTATTAAACGCCAGCCGAATCAAATCCATTATGTTGCGACAGCAACAGAACGACATCCATTGCATGCGGCTCTTCCCGTATTGACTGCTCGGAATGCTTTATCGGCTTTTCTTGCTCAAGATGTGAAAAAAAGTGTCATGGCATTTTATGAATTTCATGGTTGCCAACCTCTAAATTGGTGTGAAGAGGCGTCGGAGTTGATCAATGTTAACTATTCTGAGCAATTAGAGCAGGGTGGCAAATAAACTAAAATTAGCCTTTTTTGAAAGATTCAATATCTAGGTCGTACGATTGACCATCTTCTTTATGAACAAGCTTTACTAAAAGGTAATCATACTTAGGGGCGAACCAAAATGAGGATTTTTTTCCACTATCGAGGTTATCCGTTCGGGTGACTTTAATGGCCTTAATGCGTCCGAGTTTGGTATTGATGGTTTCCTCCTTGTCTCGTTTAAAGGTCCAAGTCTTAATGTGTCCTCCATCAGCGATTTTATAGCTAAATCGTTTTTTTCCCAGTTTTACATCTTCTCTAACTTGCAACTGGACGCTCAATTTGTCGACAGTATCAGGCTCGATGGACATGTACCATGGTATATTTTTAACATTGTTGCGCACTTTCATTGAGTGCCAATCAAAGTCCAGCACAGCATTACGCTTTTTACCAAGTAGGCTACTTTGATACTGATAATGAAGAGGGCGTATTTGGTGGTTTTTTACCTCAAAATGCACTCTTTCATCTAGGGAAGCAATGAGGCTGTCTGCAGTGAAAATAAAGTCCCACTGATTGTTAGGGGCTTTTTTAAGTGTTTGTTTTCCTTCTATTTTTAGCTTAATGCCTTTTGACCATATGGTGCTATAGACAGCGGAGTAAGGCGTTAAAAAAGAGTCGGAGGAAGAGCTGGCTGCTTGGACAGGGAGTAACGATATAATCATTAAGGTTGCCAAAGTAAAAAGTGACTTCTTTAGATATATCATACTCGTCTGTCCTCACATCATTATGGTTTTTCCTGGTAATCAATGCCGCTCAAAGGCAGTTTTTGACCATCCAAAAAAGCATATTTGTCCTGGTGTGTCAGGCGTTCTTCGCTAAACCACTTCACTGCTAAAGGGTATATAATATGCTCAAGCTTATGAACTCTTTCAGCCAGTGTATCAGCGGTATCCGACAGCTCTATTGGGGTCCGCGCTTGTACAACGACTGCTCCTGCATCTAGCTCTGCGCTAACAAAGTGTACCGACACGCCATGTTCTGTCTCTTTGGCATCAATCGCTCGTTGATGCGTATTTAATCCTTTAAACTTAGGCAATAAAGAAGGATGAATATTAAGCATTCTTCCTTCGTAATGCCGAGTAAAGTCTTCTGTTAAAATTCGCATAAAGCCAGCCAATACCACGAGTTTGGGGTGGTATTGATCAATCACGAATTGTAATGCTGTATCAAACTCTTCGCGGCTATTATAGCTTTTATGATCCAGCACATGCGTTGGGATGCCCGCTTTTTTAGCTCTTTCGAGCCCATAAGCGTCGGTTTTATTGCTGATCACGGCGCTGATAGTTACGTTTAGAGTCCCTTGCAAGCTTTGATCAATCAAAGCTTGCAAGTTGCTACCGCTGCCAGAAATTAAGACAACGATGGGGAAACTCATGCCTGTGCCTCTAGATCAGAGATAAGCACGTCTTTTCCATCCTTGCGTTCACAAATGTCACCGATGATCCAAGCGTTTTCGCCTTCTGCTTTTAGAATGGCTAAGGCTTCATCCGCTTTATCAGCATCAATAGACAGTACCATACCAACGCCACAGTTAAGAACACGGTACATTTCTTCTTGTTCAACATTTCCTTGTTCTTGTAACCAATTAAACACAGCGGGGCGTTTCCAGCTAGAAGCGTCAATGCGTGCTGCAGTATTGTCAGGAAGAACGCGTGGAATATTTTCGAGCAAACCGCCACCGGTAATGTGTGCAAGGGCATTAACATCGACGCTTTCCATTAGTTTAAGAATGGATTTAACGTAAATGCGAGTGGGCTGCATTAGTGCCTCTTTCAGTGCAACACCGTCGATTTCTTGATTGAGGTCGGCTTTGCTGACGTCGAGAATTTTTCGTATCAAAGAGTAGCCATTAGAATGAGGACCGGAGGAGCCTAGAGCAATCAGTTTATCGCCTACGGTCACTTTGCTGCCATCAATGATCTTTTCTTCTTCGACAACGCCGACACAAAAGCCTGCCAAGTCATAATCGCCATCGTGGTACATGCCTGGCATCTCTGCTGTTTCGCCGCCAACGAGTGCGCAGCCTGCTTGTATACAGCCTTCACCGATGCCGGTGACGACACTTGCTGCCACGTCAACATCTAGTTTACCTGTCGCGTAGTAGTCTAAGAAGAAAAGGGGTTCTGCGCCTGCGACGACAAGGTCGTTGACACACATGGCGACTAAATCGATGCCAATTGTGTCGTGCTGGTTGAGATCCATTGCTAGACGAAGCTTAGTACCGACGCCGTCAGTGCCCGAAACAAGAATAGGGTTTTTGTATTTGGTTGGAAGGCGAGTTAATGCGCCGAATCCACCTAACCCCCCCATCACTTCCGGACGGCGAGTTTTTTTGCTAACGCCCTTTATGCGCTCAACAAGTTGATTTCCAGCGTTGATATCAACGCCAGCGTCTTTATAACTAATCGATGTTTTATCCGATTTGGTCATTGCCTATGCCTTATCATGTTCGGGGAAAAGAGGCATTTTAGCATAGTGGCGTATTAGGGCTATGGTTCTTTGGCATTAAGGCAGTAGAATAAGCAAATAAACGAAGGAAGGGGCTATGAAAATCCGTATTTTTTTATTTTTTATCAGTATTTTTTATGTGTCGATGGCGTCGGCTGTTCCGGTTAAAGATTTATATCGTGCCAGCATTAAATTACCGGCCACCGAGTCTGAAGATCAAATGTTGAGCGATGCATTCTCTCAAGCGGTTGAGCAAGTATTGGTTAGAGTGTCGGGTGATAAAGCGGCAATCACAGGTGACTTATTGCAAGAGGCGCAAAAAGCGGCCCCAACATGGGTGGCGCAACACTCTGTAACGTCACTAAAGGACTTGCTGCCACTAAATGGTGATTTAGTGGCAGGTAAGCAGGTCAATGTCTTTTTCTACCATGAGTCAATAGATCAATTTTTGACTCAGCACAACTTGCCGGTTTGGGGAAATAACCGTCCGTCGGTGTTGGTTTGGGCGGTGGATGATAATAATGGGGTGCGTACTTTATCTGGTGCAAACTCCCCTTCGGAGTTGTTGAATGACTTGGCAGTATCATCGACAAACTACGGCGTGCCCATTTATGCACCTTTGATGGATTCTGTGGATGCTGCGGCTATCTCGCCATCGGATGTGTGGGGTTTTTTTGAAGATACCATCAAAACTGCCAGTCAACGCTATCAGACCGATGCTATTGCTGCATTGCGTGTGTCACAATATTCGGGTTCCTTGACAGGAAGTTTGTTGATGATAATCGGCAATGACACTCAGCAATTTTCACTTACCGGCACGAACTTACAGGATCTGGCGGATCAAGCCAGTGCCGATATGGCAAAGGCATTGTCTGAGCGTTACGCAGCCGTTCGAAACAGCGCCTCGGAAAGTCGCCTTGATTTGTCTGTTTCGGGTGTTACGAATTACGCTGCCATGCAGAAAATTCAGCAATATTTAGAGAGTGTGGGGGTGGTGAGAGATGTATATGTGGTGAAAGCGACCAGTAACTCTGTCGTATTCTCTGTTGCTATCAATGGCGATAAGCAAAAATTGATGGACAGTATTCAGTTAAGTAGTTTGCTGCAGGCCGATGTGCCGCCGTCCGTGACGGTTCCTCCAGTAACACAGGCTTCAGCGACACAGGAGAATGGTGGTGGGGCTGAAATACCTTCAGCAAATACTGTCGAGACGACTCAGCAGTCTAGCGCTACTTCACAAGCACCAGATCCTGTATCCTCTACCGATTCGAGTGCTCCGAATGTGAGTAACAATATTGAATATTTCAAATACAGTGGAGCTCAATAGTGTCTGACCAGCAAGATAAAATAGTCAAGCGTGACTTTTATGCCAGAGATGAGGTCGAGCAAGCGGATTTTTTATCTCAAACTTGGTGTAATGAGTGCATGGAGATGGACTTAGGAATGAAAAATCCCGTGGAATACACTAAGGGGAATGACGTTTGGATTGAAGGAGAGTGTGTGAAATGCGCCTCCAAGATCATCACTGAAATCGTTGAAGAAGACGAATAGCAGAATTTAAATGATCGATATTTCGTGATAAAAGTTTAGTAAAGAAAACGCGCCGAAAGGCGCGTTTTTAGTTGTATTTATTAGCGAACAGCTAAAGATTATTTGGTTGGATAGTCGCGTTGTGTTTTGCCAACATATAATTGACGTGGGCGACCAATTTTATATGGGCCACTGATCATTTCATTCCAGTGAGAAATCCAGCCAATGGTGCGAGACATCGCAAAAATAACCGTAAACATACTCGTTGGGATACCAATCGCTTTCATGATGATGCCAGAGTAGAAGTCAACGTTTGGATACAATTTACGCTCTATGAAATAAGGGTCTTCAAGGGCAATTTGCTCTAGGCGTTTTGCAATTTTTAGCAACGGATCATCAGATTGGCCGAGTTCTGTTAGTACCTGATCACAAGTTTCACGCATTACTTTAGCGCGCGGATCGAAGTTTTTATAGACACGGTGTCCAAAGCCCATTAAACGGAATGGGTCGTCTTTGTCTTTGGCCTTGGCTATGTATTTATCTATTTGGTCTTCGTCGCCAATTTCTTCCAACATAGTAAGAACGGCTTCGTTTGCGCCACCATGAGCTGGCCCCCAAAGTGTTGCAATGCCAGCAGCAATACAGGCAAATGGGTTCGCTCCTGAAGAGCCAGCAAGGCGGACGGTTGAGGTTGAAGCGTTCTGTTCATGATCGGCATGCAGAACAAAAATGGTGTCCATTGCTTTCGCAAAAACAGGGTTGACTTTATATTCTTCGCAAGGTGTTGCAAACATCATATAAAGAAAGTTCTCTGCATAGGACAGATCGTTACGAGGGTACATAACGGGCTGATCTTTCGAGTACTTGTAACAAGTTGCCGCCAGCGTTGGCATCTTAGAAATGAGGCGGAATGCGGCGATCTCACGATGTCGTGGATTAGTGATGTCCATGTGGTCTTGGTAAAAAGCGGACAGGGCGCCAACTAATCCACACATAATGGCCATCGGGTGGGCATCGTTTCTAAATCCTTCGATGAATTTATGCATAGACTGGTTAACCATTGTATGAGCGCTAACCGTATCGACAAATTCTTTTTTCTCTTCTGCCGTTGGAAGTTCTCCGTAAAGCAAAAGATAGCAGGTTTCTAAGTAGTCTGAGTGCTCAGCAAGCTGAGCAATGGGGTAACCTCGGTGTAGCAATATGCCAGCTTCACCATCAATGTATGTGATTGCAGACTCGCATGAGCCTGTGGACATAAAACCAGGGTCGTAAGTGAAAACACCGTTTGCACCTAAGCCACGTACGTCAATAACATCTGTGCCAAGGGTGCCTGAAATAACAGGAAGTTCGATGGTTTTATCGATCCCGTCTACGGTAAGTCGTGCTTTTTTATCGGCCATTTATGCTCTCCTTCGAATTCTGGTCCGGGGCTAAGAAGTCAAAAAAGACCCTCCTGACCCAGAAGGTGGGGAAAAAATACTGTCTCAGCACTATAAAAGTCAATCTTCTACACTTGCAAAGAGTTTACAATATTGTAATTTTGTTTGTAATTATCTGACAATAAAAGCCATTCTCATAAAGTTTTTTTATCCTTATTTTTGTTTAAGTCTATGAAAAATAAACAATATTTCAGTCTAAAAGCCAGTCTTTTGGCTGTAATTAAGCACCATTATTGTTATTGCTTATGGGTACATTCAGCTTGTGAATGGTGACCATTGAAAACCCTTGCTCTAGTCTATTTGTCTTCCCATTTTTCGCTAGTCTATAATTGCGTTCCCGATGATTTCATTGATTTGTCGGCGTATGCCATTCAAGAGTAGTTGCTTGAACAGAAAATGTCGTTTGCAAATCGATGCAATTTTCGATTAGGCCTATGGTGTGACAACGTAATGTAAGCATTACGTTTGGTTCACAGATAGAAATTGGGTCGTGATGGACCATTCACTTAATAAGATGGTGTAAATAGTCGTGAATAAAAAAAGACCAGTCAACCTTGATATTTCAACAATATCAATGCCGGTAACAGCAATCGTATCTATTATTCATCGTGTGACGGGAATTATCCTCTTTATAGGTTTGATTTTCTTGTTATATGCGTTTGATGTTTCCTTAGAGTCTCAACAAGGATTTGATCAGGTTGTGAATATGCTTCAGACAAACTTCCTTGCTAAGTTCGTTATCTGGGGTGTTGTATCAGCGTTGATGTATCACTTCGTCGCAGGTATTAAACACCTGTTTATGGATTTGGGACACTTTGAAGAATTAGAAAGTGGACGTAATGCAGCTGTTGCAAACATTGTCATTGCAGTGGTTCTTATTGTGTTAGCTGGGGTGTGGATATGGTAACTCAAATTACAAGCTTTGGTCGCTCTGGTCTGTATGACTGGATGATGCAGCGTATTTCCGCTGTGGTATTAGCTCTCTATACCATTTTTATTATCGGTTATCTTTTATTACATCCTCATCTTACGTTTGAACAGTGGAGTGCGCTTTACAGTTCAACTTGGATGCGCGTTTTCAGTTTGATGACATTGTTGTCTATTGGTGTGCATTCTTGGATTGGTCTGTGGTCAATTTCTACAGATTATATTAAGCCAACTGGTATTCGTTTCTTCTTTCAAGCTCTATGCGGTTTATTGATGTTTGTTTACATCGTGTGGGGCATTCAGGTTCTTTGGGGGCTATAAGTAATGGCTAATATTCGTACGATTTCTTTTGATGCCATCGTTATTGGCGGTGGTGGCGCTGGTATGCGTGCCGCACTTCAGTTAACTGAATCTGGTTTGAACACTGCCTGTATAACAAAAGTATTCCCAACTCGTTCTCATACGGTATCTGCTCAAGGTGGTATTACCTGTGCGATCGCCAGTGAGGATCCAAATGACGATTGGCGTTGGCACATGTATGACACCGTAAAAGGGTCAGATTACATTGGAGATCAAGAGGCAGTCGAGTACATGTGCTCTGTTGGCCCGCAAGCCGTTTTTGAGCTTGAGCACATGGGGCTACCATTTTCTCGTAAAGAGAATGGCCGTATTTATCAGCGTCCTTTCGGTGGTCAATCTAAAGGTCCAAATGATACCACTCAAGCTGCTCGTACTTGTGCTGCAGCGGACCGTACAGGTCATGCGCTATTGCATACTTTATATCAGGGTAATCTTAAAGGTGGTACCACCTTCTTTAACGAATGGTATGCAATTGACTTGGTGAAAAATAAAGAAGATGCGGTGGTCGGTGTTGTTGCGATTTGTATCGAAACTGGCGAGACCGTCTATCTGAAAGCGAAAGCAACGGTAATCGCTACTGGTGGTGCTGGCCGTATTTTCCAATCGACTACAAATGCTCACATTAATACGGGTGATGGGGTTGCGATGGCACTACGTGCTGGTTTCCCTGCTCAAGATATGGAAATGTGGCAATTCCACCCAACTGGTATTTATGGTGCAGGTACACTTGTAACTGAGGGTTGTCGTGGTGAAGGTGGTTACCTAATTAATAAAGATGGCGAGCGTTTCATGGAGCGTTATGCGCCTAACGCGAAAGACCTTGCTGGTCGTGACGTTGTGGCGCGTGCAATGATTCTTGAAATTCTTGGTGGTCGTGGTTGCGGTCCAGATAAAGATCACGTTCTTCTAAAATTGGATCACTTGGGTGAAGAGACACTTAATAAGCGTCTACCAGGTATTCTTGAACTTTCTCGTACCTTTGCCCACGTTGACCCAGTGAAAGAGCCGATCCCTGTTATCCCAACTTGTCACTATATGATGGGTGGGATTCCAACGAATGTTAGCGGTCAGGCATTGAAACAAAATGAAGCGGGTGAAGACGTTATCATTCATGGTTTGTATGCATGTGGTGAAGCGGCTTGTGTGTCAGTACACGGTGCTAACCGCTTGGGTGGTAACTCTCTACTTGACCTTGTTGTGTTTGGTCGTGCTGTTGGTTTGCATGTTAAAAAATCTTTGGATGACGGGTTTGAGTCGCTCAATGCGGATGAAACAGACATCGAAAGAGCGATGGTTCGTCTAGAGCGGTTGAACAATACAAAAGGTGGCGAAAGTGTTGCTGCTGTTCGTGCTGAGCTGCAAAAAGTGATGCAATTATACTTTGGTGTATTCCGTGATGGCGAATCCATGCAAAAAGGCTTGAAAGAGCTTGAAGCAATTCGTAAGCGCGTTGAAAATCTAAATCTTGAAGATAAAAGTCAGGCATTCAATACCGCACGTATTGAGGCGCTGGAACTTGAGAACCTGTTGGAAATTGCTGAAGCAACGGCAATCCCAGCGGAGTTCCGTAAAGAGAGTCGTGGTGCCCATGCTCGTAATGACTTTACTGAACGCGATGACGAGAATTGGCTCAAGCACTCATTGTTCCATCCTGGAAGCAAAACCGTTACCAAGCGTGATGTGAACTTTGCGCCAAAAACAATGGAACCTTTCCCGCCTAAGATTCGCAAATACTAAGGAGTAACTCAGAATGTTAGTTAGTATTTATCGTTACAATCCTGAAGTGGACGACGCTCCATATATGAAGGATTACCAAATTGATTTGCCTGCGGGTAAAGATTTGATGGTGCTGGACGTATTGAACTTATTAAAAGCGCAAGACCCAAGCATCTCTTACCGTCGCTCTTGCCGTGAAGGTGTATGTGGTTCAGATGGCATGAATATGTCAGGTAAAAATGGCCTAGCATGTATTACACCCGTTTCACAAGCCGTGAAAAATGGCAAGTTAGTGTTGCGACCACTACCAGGTTTGCCAGTGATTCGTGACCTTGTTGTAGATATGGGGCAGTTTTATAAGCAGTATGAGAAAATTCGCCCTTATCTTCTTAATGATACGCCAGTACCTGCTATTGAACGTCTACAGAGTCCTGAAGAGCGTGAAAAGCTAGATGGTTTGTACGAATGTATTCTGTGTGCATGTTGTTCAACAGCCTGTCCATCTTTCTGGTGGAACCCAGATAAATTTATTGGGCCTTCTGGTTTATTGCAAGCATACCGTTTCTTAGCAGACAGTCGTGATACAGCGACCCAAGAGCGTCTAAGTGATTTAGATGATCCATTTAGCGTATTTCGTTGCCATGGCATCATGAATTGTGTGAGTGTTTGTCCGAAAGGTTTGAATCCTACGAAAGCAATCGGTAACATTCGCACCATGCTTCTGCAAAGAGCAACCTGATCGATCTTAGCTTGCTTTTAGCTAATTCTAAAAGGTTAAGGGCAAGCTAAAGTCTAGGCGGCATGAGTGGTGTTGTTCAATGCCGCCTTTTTTGCATGTTTCAATATAGAGAATGCAATCAAAACGCTTTAGAATTTGTTGCGTGCTAACATAACAGTGCTTTTAACATGGTGCTGATTAGGTTGCGCTTAATTGATTGGATGAGGAGAGGTTCTCTCTACATGAGTTTAACGCATAAGTGCACGAAGCAATTGTGGTGGCAAGTTAACAATAAATCGAGGCTTTATGGCCTTAACGGGCCTGTTGGAGTTATCGATTGCATGATAAATTCATACCGGGACCCCGGTAGCTGGCTCGAACATAAGGGTGATCGAGAATGCACGAAAGTTTAATGGAGTTGCTATGGAGCACTTCTCAATTTTCAGGTGGAAACTTGGAATATGTTGAGGGGTTGTTTGAAAGCTACCTAGTCGATCCGAACTCTGTGTCGGAAGAATGGCGGAAATGTTTTGATCAACTACCTCGCGTGAGTGAGGCTCAATCAACAGATCTACCGCACTCAGTAATTCAACAACAATTTTTAGAAATTGGCAAAAATAAATTTCGCACAATGCCTGTATCAACGGGTGTTGCTGCAAGTTCGGAACATGAACAAAAGCAAATCAATGTTTTGCAATTGATTAATGCTTACCGTGTTCGAGGTCATCAGCACGCATCGTTAGACCCACTTGGGCTTCAAAAGCGTGAAAAAGTCGCAGACCTTGATATTAGTTACCATCAGCTGACTGGTGCTGACTTTGATACTCAATTTAAAACGGGCTCTTTGTTTTTTAACAAGGAATCTATGAAGTTAAGCGAGATCATCGCCGAGCTTGAAAAAACCTATTGCAGTACCATCGGTTACGAGTTCATGCACATTGTTGATACTCAAGAAAAAGCTTGGCTACAACAGCGTGTGGAATCCGTTCGATCCCGTCCAGAATTTTCCCCAGAAACTCGCCAGAATTTGTTAGAGCGACTAACCGCCGCAGAAGGTCTTGAAAAATACTTAGCGAGTCGTTACCCAGGGGCGAAGCGTTTTGGTTTAGAGGGCGGTGAAAGCTTAATTCCAATGGTAAACGAGCTGATCCAGCGCTCTGGCTCATTAGGAGCAAAAGAAGTTGTGATTGGTATGGCCCACCGTGGTCGTCTAAACGTCTTGGTGAATACATTAGGGAAAAGCCCTAAAGATCTGTTTGACGAATTCGAAGGTAAAAAACTCGTTAATACCTCTGGTGATGTTAAATACCACCAAGGTTTTTCTTCTAATGTGATGACCTCAGGTGGTGAGGTGCACATTGCGTTGTCGTTTAACCCATCACACTTAGAAATTGTTTCTCCCGTAGTGGAAGGTTCTGTTCGTGCCCGTCAGGATCGCCGTAAAGATACAATCGGTAAAACCGTTGTGCCTATTTCGATTCATGGTGATGCGGCATTTGCGGGACAAGGCGTGGTGATGGAGACATTCCAGATGTCTCAAACACGCGGTTATCGCACGGGTGGTACGGTTCACGTTGTTATTAACAACCAAGTTGGTTTTACCACTAACCGTCAAGATGACTCCCGTTCTACTGAATATGCAACCGATGTAGCTAAAATGATTCAGGCGCCTATTTTCCATGTGAATGGAGATGATCCTGAGGCTGTGTTGTTTGTTACTCAATTGGCATTAGATTACCGTTATGAGTTTGGCCGTGATGTTGTGATCGACATGGTATGTTACCGTCGTCGTGGGCACAATGAAACGGATGAGCCTTCTGGTACTCAACCATTGATGTACAGTGTTATCAACAAATTAAAAACAACTCGTACATTATATGCAGAGCGCTTGGTTGCTGAGAATGTACTGACTGAAGCGCAAGCCGAAGCAATGGTTGGCGAAAACCGCCAAGATTTAGACGATGGCCGCCATGTTGCTAAGAGTCTAGTACTTGAGCCTAAATCCGATTTGTTTGTTGACTGGAAACCTTACATTGGCGTCGAATGGACGGATGCGGGTGACACAACTTATCCGCTTGCTAAATTGCAAGAAGTGGCGAAAAAATTAACGGCTATTCCTGATGGGGTGGTGGTTCAGCGTCAAGTTCAAAAGATTTATCAAGACCGCGATAAAATGACAGCGGGGGCGTTGCCTCTTAACTGGGGGTATGCTGAGACATTAGCATTTGGCACTTTGTTAGAGCAGGGCTATCCTATTCGCATAACAGGTCAAGACTCTGGACGTGGTACGTTCTCTCATCGCCATGCGGTGATTCATAGCCAAAAAGATGGCAGCACATACATTCCGCTAAAACATCTTTCTGATGATCAGCCGACTTTGGATCTTTACGATTCTTTCTTGTCTGAAGAAGCTGTGTTAGCGTTCGAATATGGCTACTCAACAACCTCGCCAAAAGGCTTGGTTATTTGGGAAGCGCAATTTGGTGATTTCGCAAACGGTGCCCAAGTGGTAATTGACCAGTTCATTACCAGTGGTGAGCACAAATGGGGCCGTTTGTGCGGTTTGACCATGTTGTTGCCACATGGTTACGAAGGTCAGGGTCCTGAGCACTCCTCAGCACGTCTTGAACGCTTCATGCAATTGTGTGCGGAGTACAACATCCAAGTATGTGTTCCAACAACGCCATCACAGATTTTCCATATCCTTCGCCGTCAAGCTATTCGTCCTATGCGTCGTCCGCTTGTCATTATGTCTCCTAAGAGTTTGCTACGTCACAAGCAGGCAATCTCAACATTAGAAGAGTTGGCTGAGGGTAGCTTCAAAACGGTATTGCCAGAAACATCACAAACCATTGAAGCAGATAAGGTAAAACGTATCGTGTTGTGTAGTGGTAAAGTTTACTACGACTTGATTAATCGTCGTGATGAGCTTGAAAAAGATGATGTTGCCGTGATTCGTCTAGAGCAATTGTATCCGTTCCCATACGATGATCTTGAGTCGGTGTTGGGGCAATACAAAAATGTTGAGAGTTTGGTTTGGTGTCAAGAAGAGCCTAAAAATCAAGGGGCTTGGCATTCTAACCGTCACCGTATGAATCGAGTATTGGAAAAGCTGTATCCAAAACTGTCAATTCGTTTTGCTGGTCGCATGTCGTCCGCAGCGCCTGCCGCTGGTTATATGTCTGTCCATGTTGAAGAACAAGAAGCGCTAGTCAACGATGCCTTAGTTGGTTAGCACCATAGCCTGTCAGAGAGATAAGGGTATAAGATGAGTATTGAAATTAAAGCACCTGTTTTCCCAGAGTCCGTAGCAGACGGTACAGTCGCTACTTGGTACAAAAAGCCAGGCGAAGCCTGTGCCCGTGATGAGCACATTGTCGACATCGAAACGGACAAAGTAGTACTAGAAGTCGTTGCGCCAGCTGATGGTGTACTAAAAGAAGTCCATAAAAATGAAGGCGACACGGTTCTAAGTACCGAAGTCCTTGCTACCTTTGAATCTGGTGCTGCGGCTTCTGCAGCGCCTGCTGAGAAAAAAGAAGCAGCACCTGCTGCCGCTTCTAGTTCTAACAATGCATCAGAAAGTGTGGATGTTAAAGCGCCAACTTTTCCAGAGTCTGTTGCTGAAGGCACCGTTGCGACTTGGCATAAAAAAGTAGGTGAGGCATGTTCTCGTGATGAACTTATTGTCGACATTGAAACAGACAAAGTGGTTCTTGAAGTAGTTGCTCCTGCTGACGGCGTTATTGGTGAAATACTTAAAGCAGAAGGTGAGACCGTACAAAGTGCAGAAGTGCTTGCTAAGTTCCAAGTTGGTGCTTCAGCTTCAGCTTCTTCTGCTCAAGAAGCGGCAGCGCCTGCGGCAGCAGAAGCAGACAGTGATGAAGACGGTGTAGCAGGCCCTGCTGCCCGTAAAGCATTAGCAGAAGCGGGTTTAACTGCGTCTCAGGTGAAAGGTACTGGTAAAGGTGGTCGCATCACAAAAGAAGATGTTGATGCAGCGGTGAAAGCAAAACCTGCTTCAGCGCCAGCGGCTGCACCAGCGGCGAAAGCAGCACCAGCGGCTATGCCTGCGTTGGGTGCGGATGGCCGTATTGAAAAACGCGTCCCAATGACACGTTTACGTGCCACAATCGCCAAGCGCCTTGTTGAAGCTCAACAAACAGCGGCGATGTTGACAACGTATAACGAAGTGGACATGGGTCCTGTTATGGAGATCCGTAAGAAGTACAAAGATTTGTTCATGAAGACTCACAACGGCACTAAGCTTGGTTTCATGTCCTTCTTTGTTAAAGCGGCGACAGAAGCGCTTAAACGCTTCCCTGCTGTGAACGCCTCTATCGACGGAAATGACATGGTCTACCATGGTTACCAAGACATCGGCGTGGCGGTATCGACTGACCGTGGTTTGATGGTTCCAGTGCTTCGTAACACGGAAGCGATGGGTCTTGCTGATATCGAATCTAGCATCATGGACTTCGCTGTTCGTGGTCGTGATGGTAAATTGGGTATGGACGACATGCAAGGCGGTACCTTTACTATCACTAACGGTGGTACGTTCGGTTCCTTGATGTCAACACCAATCATCAACCCACCACAAACGGCTATCTTGGGTATGCATAAAATTCAAGAGCGCCCAATGGCGGTAAATGGTCAGGTTGTCATTAAGCCAATGATGTACCTAGCGCTTTCTTATGACCACCGTATGATTGATGGTAAAGAAGCTGTACAGTTCTTGGTGACAATCAAAGAACTTCTAGAAGACCCAGCACGTCTTCTACTAGAAATCTAAGTATTCGTAGCAAAACTGATGTTATGAATTGACTTTGTTGTGGTCTTAAAAAGACCACAACAGTTCGACAAGATAAATGGAAACGCATATGTCTACTAAATTTGATGTTATTGTAATCGGTGGTGGCCCAGGTGGTTATGTCGCTGCCATTCGTGCAGCTCAATTGGGTCTTAAGACTGCTTGTATCGAAAAGTGGTTGGACAAAGAAAATAAGCCTCGCCTAGGTGGTACTTGTTTGAACGTGGGTTGTATCCCATCGAAAGCGCTTCTAGACTCCTCTCACAAATACCATGAAGCGAAAGAATCTTACGGCGTTCACGGTATTACTGTTGGCGAGATGGCTATGGATGTCAATGCCATGGTCGATCGCAAAGACAAAATCGTTAACCAATTGACCAGTGGTATCACGGGTCTTTTCAAAGCGAACGGTGTGACTAGCTTCGAAGGTTTTGGTAAGTTGCTGGCTAACAAGAAAGTGGAATTCACCGCGCACGATGGTTCTGTGCAAACGTTGGAAGCGGAAAACGTAATCTTGGCGACGGGTTCTGTGCCAGTAAACATTCCACCAGCACCACGTACTGGCGACATCATCGTTGATAACGAAGGTGCGTTGGAGTTCCGTTCTGTGCCTAAACGTCTTGGCGTAATCGGTGCTGGTGTAATTGGTCTTGAGTTGGGTTCTGTTTGGGCTCGCTTGGGTTCTGAAGTGGTGGTGCTTGAAGCACAAGATTCATTCCTAAGCCTATGTGACCAAGATCTTTCTAAAGAAGCGGCTAAAATCTTCAAGAAACAAGATCTAGACATCCGCACTGGTGCTCGTGTAACGGGTAGTCAAGTGAATGGTGAAGAAGTAGAAGTGACTTACCTTGATGCAAAAGGTGAAGAACAAAAAGAGACGTTTGACAAGTTGATCGTTGCGGTTGGCCGTAAGCCTTTCACAGATGGCTGTTTAGCGGGCGATGCTGGTGTTGATTTGGACGAGCGTGGCTTTGTATTTGTAGATGAGCAGTGCCGTACGTCTGTTCCTGGCGTTTTTGCTATTGGTGACATCGTACGTGGTCCAATGTTGGCTCACAAAGCGTCTGAAGAGGGCGTCATGGTGGCGGATATTATTGCTGGCCATAAGGCACAAATGAACTACGACTGCATCCCATCCGTTATTTATACTCATCCAGAACTTGCTTGGGTCGGTAAAAACGAGCAAGAGCTTAAAGCGGAAGGCGTTAAATACAAAGTAGGTAAATTCCCATTTGCGGCATCTGGTCGTGCGATGGCAGCAAACGATACTGACGGTTTTGTAAAAATCATCGCCGATGAAGAAACAGATCGTATCTTGGGTTGCCACATCATCGGTGGTCACGCTGCTGATTTGATTGCACAGGCAGTAATCGCAATGGAATTCGGCTCTACTGCAGAAGACATCGCATTGACTGTCTTTGCTCACCCAACAGTGAGTGAAGCAGTACATGAAGCTGCATTAGCCGTTGACGGTCATGCAATTCACATTGCTAACCGTAAAAAGCGTTAATACGTAATTCGATTTGCCGGCCTTGAGCCGGCAATTTCTGTCCTAACGGGCGGAGCTTATCTCAATCATTTATATGAGCGGAAGAATCAAATGAACCTACATGAATATCAGGCTAAACAGCTTTTTGCTGAATATGGCCTGCCAGTATCTACAGGGTACGCAGTAGACACGCCTGAAGAGGCCGTGGAAGCAGCGAAAAAAATTGGTGGTGACAAGTGGGTTGTAAAAGCTCAAGTTCACGCAGGTGGCCGTGGTAAAGCTGGTGGCGTAAAACTTGTTGATTCTTATGATGAAGTAAAAGCATTTGCAGCAAACTGGTTAGGTAAAAATCTTGTTACTTACCAAACTGACGAAAAAGGTCAGCCTGTTGCTAAGATCCTAGTTGAATCTTGCACTGACATCGCAAACGAATTGTACCTAGGGGCTGTTGTTGACCGTTCAACTCGTAGAGTGGTTTTCATGGCGTCTACCGAAGGTGGCGTTGAAATCGAGAAAGTGGCGGAAGAAACCCCAGAGCTAATCCACAAAGCGATCATCGATCCTCTAGTGGGTGCACAGCCTTACCAAGCACGCGAAATCGCGTTCAAAATGGGTCTAAATGCCGCTCAAATCAAGCAGTTCACTAAGATCTTCCTTGGTTTGTCACAAATGTTCCATGACTATGATTTCGCACTGCTAGAAATCAACCCTCTTGTTATTACTGACGAAGGTAACCTTCACTGTCTAGATGGTAAAATCAACATCGACAGCAACGCTGTATACCGTCAGAAAAAAATGCAAGAGTTCCACGATCCATCTCAAGAAGATGAGCGTGAAGCGCATGCGGCACAGTGGGAACTTAACTACGTTGCATTAGACGGAAACGTAGGTTGCATGGTAAACGGTGCTGGTCTAGCAATGGGGACTATGGACATTGTTAACTTACACGGCGGTAAACCTGCTAACTTCCTAGACGTAGGTGGCGGTGCAACGAAAGAGCGTGTTGCTGAAGCATTCAAAATCATCCTTTCTGACAGCAATGTTAAAGCGGTATTGGTTAACATCTTCGGTGGTATCGTACGTTGTGACATGATTGCTGAAGGTATCATCGGTGCAGTAGAACAAGTAGGTGTTAACGTGCCTGTTGTTGTACGTCTTGAAGGTACTAACGCAGAAAAAGGCCGTGAAGTTCTAGCGAACTCTGGTCTAGACATCATTGCTGCGAAAAGTCTTAAAGACGCAGCTGAACAAGTTGTTAAAGCTGCGGAGGGCAAATAATAATGTCTGTTCTAATTAACAAAGATACTAAAGTAATCTGTCAGGGTTTCACTGGCGGCCAAGGTACATTCCACTCTGAGCAAGCGATTGCTTACGGAACGAAAATGGTTGGTGGTGTTACTCCAGGTAAAGGTGGTCAAACTCACCTAGGTCTACCTGTATTCAACACAGTAAAAGAAGCGGTAGAAGAAACAGGCGCAGAAGCATCTGTTATCTATGTTCCAGCGCCTTTCTGTAAAGATTCTATCCTTGAAGCAGCAAATGCTGGTATCAAGTTGATCGTTTGTATCACTGAAGGTGTACCAACGCTTGATATGCTTGACTGCAAAGTGAAGTGTGACGAGCTTGGTGTTCGCCTAATCGGCCCTAACTGCCCAGGTGTTATCACACCAGGTGAATGTAAGATCGGTATCATGCCTGGTCACATCCACTTGCCAGGTAAAGTTGGTATCGTGTCTCGCTCTGGTACATTGACTTATGAAGCGGTTAAGCAAACAACAGATGCTGGCTTCGGTCAATCTACTTGTGTTGGTATCGGTGGCGATCCAATCCCTGGTTCTAACTTCATCGACATTCTAGAAATGTTCCAAAACGATCCTCAAACTGAAGCGATCGTTATGATCGGTGAGATCGGTGGTACAGCAGAAGAAGAAGCGGCAGCTTACATCAAAGCAAACGTAACAAAACCTGTTGTGTCTTACATTGCTGGTGTAACAGCACCTGCTGGTAAGCGTATGGGTCACGCTGGTGCGATCATTTCTGGCGGTAAAGGTACAGCTGATGAGAAATTCGCAGCTCTACAAGATGCAGGCGTTAAGACTGTTCGTTCTCTAGCAGACATCGGTGCTGCACTTAAAGAAATTACTGGCTGGTAAGTCGATAATTTCACTATAAATCTTTATAGTAAAATCCCTGCCTAGGCAGGGATTTTTTTTGCTTATTTTTCTCTAACGGTGATGTGATGGTTCAAGAAAAGAGTGAGGCAATATGCCCAATATGTGCTAGGGCGAATGCATGTAACGCGCAGGGTAATTGTTGGTGTTTTCATTATATTGTTCCCGATTCCTTGCTGGCTCTTTTAGCAACACATCATATTGACCGACGCTGTGTCTGCCAGACTTGTATTGATTGCTTTAAATCCGATCCTGAGCACTTTGAGCAAACCTATTTTACACGCTAAGCACGGCTATGAATAACCTCAAAACAGAGTCGGTTTGCTCACTTTCTTTTTTCCTATGGCTCTATATGCTTAGCCAATACATCGGCCAAACTCAGAGGGTCTATAGCGGCTTTATCCGCTGATTGTGTAGAGTGTTTTAACTTGAGACCTTTGCACGATGTCACGAGCGACGCCAAAACGCGGCAAAAACAGACGAGAAAGCGGAGTTTATAGCTATAAATGAGCATTTTGAGCCTGTTTTTAACAAAGTATTGGCAAGCGCAGTAGTCGTGCAAAAGTCTCAACTTATATTTTGCTGTGTAAATAACGGCACTGACTGGAATGCGCTAGGCAGTGCCGGGTTTGCGTTATGCTTTTAGGTCTGGGTGAGTATGACCTACGTGATGTTTCGCTTGGACCGGCCTTACCATTAGGTTGGCAAAAAATGCAATCACTAATAAGCCAGCCATGACATACATGGTTGTGTTGTACAGGCTAGAGGTTGGGTCAATCGTACCAATCGGGGCTATTTCCATTAACTTGGCAACCGTGACCGTTTTGGCCGCCACTAACTCATTTAATTGACTGATAGGCGCGTTAAACTTAGCTTGAAACGCGGCGGGGTCGATCTTGCTGGCTAAATTTTTGATGGCATTTTCGACGGATAAGTTTCTTAAATACGTAATAACAAACGGCCCAAGAACGCCCGCAGTTGACCAAGCGGTTAATAAACGCCCATGTATACCGCCAACGTGAAGAGTGCCAAAAATATCGGCCAAATACGCAGGGATAGTCGCAAAGCCACCACCATACATTGTAAAAATAATCATGGTCGCCGCATAAAATAAAATGAGCCAAGTGATGGATGGATCGGCGCTGACGGCAGAGGCGGCATAAGGAATGGAAAGGTACAAAAGTGTACCGATGACAAAAAAGCAATGAAATGTGTTTTTGCGGCCAATAAAGTCGGAGGTCGATGCCCAGAAAAAGCGGCCGCACATATTAAACACTGAAATCATTAGAACATAAGTGCCAGCAAAGCTGGCTGTAGCAATCGTGGGTAAGGTTGTCCCAAAAATTTCTGTCATCATGGTTTTAGCGATACCAATGACACCAATTCCTGCGGTAACGTTAAAACATAATACAATCCATAAAAGCCAGAATTGAGGTGTTTTTAACGACTGATCAATATGGACGCTATTGGTCGTGATCATGTTGCTAATGGCATTGTCTTTAACGGGTGGAACCCATCCTTCCGGTTTCCAGTTTTTCGCAGGAATACGATACGCGAAAGAAGCCAGTATCATTATAATAAAATAAATAATGCCAAGGGTAAGAAACACACTAGAGGCGCCAGTATTTCCTGTGCCAACCACATACACACCAGCATCGCCAGGCATAGGAAGTTTAGCGGCTTCCGCAGCCGTTGCGACCACTACTTCTACCTTACCACTTGCCAATTCAGCAAAACGCTTACCGCCTTCTGTGATTAAATGAATGGCCGATTCAGTACCAAGATAGGTCGGTGCAGTGGCAAACTTTGCCAATAAATAAGTGATTAGTGGCGCGCCAATGATAGCACCGCCACCAAATCCCATGATTGCCATACCAGTTGCCATACCTCTTTTATCAGGGAACCAGCGTAACAGCGTTGATACAGGAGATACGTAGCCAAGTCCTAAGCCGCAGCCGCCTAATACGCCATACCCCAAATAGAGAAGCCATAATTGATGGGTGGAAATGCCGATACTGCCAATAATAAAGCCACCGCCCCAAAGAAAGGCAGCAGTGACGCCAACACAACGAGGCCCAACCTCTTCAAGCCACTTTCCTGCGATGGCGGCAGCAAGCCCTAAAAACACAATAGCTACTGAAAAAATCCAAACGACACTGCTTAAACTCCAGTCTTCTGCAGCACTGGTCACAACGCCAAACTCTTTGGTTAGCGCTGGGTTGAAAATGCTCCAAGCGTAAACAGAACCAATGCATAAATGAATGGCAATAGAGGCGGGAGGGACAAGCCAACGATTAAAACCGGGGGAGGCAACAATTTTATCTTTCATTAAAAAAGAGAATAAATGCTGAGCAGAATTTGCTTGTTTCATTTTCATATCCCTTGTTGTTGTATTTTTTGTAAATTTATTGTTATTTTTTTGTCAGTTTTTATAGCTTTGAATTGCATCATAGCGGAAAAAAGAGATTTATCCATTAGATTTTTTTATTGATCTTTTTATTGGTTGGGGGTATTTAGTTCTTTGTTGGCTAAAGAAAGGGCTTTTTATTTTTCGTCTTTCACTATGTTTGTCATGAAGCTATTCTAGATCGAAAGCTTTGTGAAACTAAAACGGCATGGTTTGCCTGTTCATGCATTCAGGGATAGAGTATTTCTACTAACAGTAATACGAGGATAAGTAATGGTAAGCTCAAATAATAAAACGATTACTCGAACGATGACGCGTGGTGTCGTGGCGGCACTACTGGTGACTCAGCTAACGGCATGTGGAACGATTTTATACCCTGATCGTCGCGGTCAAGAGTCTGGAAGGATTGATGTGGGCGTGGCAGTATTGGATGCGCTTGGGTTACTGTTTTTCTTTGTACCTGGTGTGGTTGCTTTTGGTGTTGACTTTGCGACGGGGGCTATCTACTTACCGGGGGGTAAAGTTGCTTCGCTAACACCTGATGAACTCAACAAAATAAAAGAAGGGCAAGACAAAGTGAATGTAGGTGCCTTGCAAACTATTCTAGCGCAACGAGGTGATATTGACCTTCCTAAAGCGGCCTCTAAAGATCCGTTAAGTGTTGTGGCAATGTCCTCTAAACAGGCTTTACTGAATGCGATTAATTCGCCTAGCCAAGCGGTTGCTATGGCATCTCACTCCGCTACTTCCGTCGCCTATCAATAGGCTATTTCACTTAATTACTTCGTATTCGACTCATCATCCTATTTGGAGGAAGACAGTGTGCTACTGTTAATTTTCCAAATAGGGTGATGAGCCATTAGGTGTCTTCACCACCTGAGTTTGATTCGATATTAAATACGATTGTCTTATTGTATTTAATTAGGGATAGTTTTTAGTTGATCGATTTGCTCTTCGAGGGGTATATCAGAAGGAAAGTGTAATAGAGTCGCTTTACTCGTTTGAATTTCGTGAATGACTTCAGGTGCGAGTTTGGGCTTCTGACCGTCAATTTGAATAACCCATTTTACGCTATGTTTTTTAATCAGAGCGCATAAATCGCTTGGGTAATAAATGGTAATACCATGCATTTGAGTTTTATTAACCCATGGCTCCTCATCAATTAAGGCAACGATTTTTAAGTGAGTATGGGTATTTTGCAAGGCCTGCGCTAGGGCGTAGCTTGGATAGTCGATGCCAACTAAAATAATATTAGTAATCGGCCTTTTGACGCCAAGTAGGTGAGTAAACCAACGCTTCATTCGTCCCATTGCGCTGTTCTCCAAGATGAAATGTTACGGTCTGAACGAAGTATTCTATGCTTTTCGAGCAATGGGTCGCAGCAATCGATGAACTAGATGCCTCGTTACGCTAACGACCCGGTACCCATTAATTTGATGGGGTTTATCAAGATGTAGAGGTTTTTGTATAGCGCTGTTTAGGGCGACCACCCGTTTTATAGTCGAGTGTCATAGTCACTTGTCCGCATTCTTCTAAATATTCAAGGTAGCGTCGTGTGGTAATACGGCTCAAATTGATCGCATTGCCTACTTCTTCTGCGGTAAAGTCGTTTTCTCCCAATGTCTCTAAATGCTCGTTTAATACTTCGAGTGTTTTTTCATCAATACCTTTTGGTGTTTTTCGTCGGTTCGCTAGTGATACGGGCTTACGAAATAGGGCGTCGATACCTTCCTGATCAATTTTTCCGGATCTGGCTAATTGCTTTCTTAAATCAAGGTAGTCTGTTAAGGCTTGTAATACACGAGACATGCGCAGTGGCTTTACCAGATAATCCATGACGCCTAATTGGATGGCTTTCTCTATGGTCGAGGTTTCACGCTCTGCAGTTGTCATGATGAAGGTGCCGTCAAAGTTATGGCTTTTTAATTGACGAATTAAGTCAATGCCATCCCCATCGGGTAGCGTAATGTCCACCATAATCAATTCTGGGGAAAAGGCGTCTGCTTTTAAAAGGGCTTCCGCTACACTTTCGCATACCGCAACGACTTGAAACTCGTTATGTTGGTTTATGGTATTTTCGAGCACATAGCTGGCTCGAATATCGTCTTCGACGACCATGACAGGAATCATATTCATCTCGTTAGTGCCTGTTTATCTAAATACACGCTAAAGACGGTCGTATGGGCTTCACTACGTTCCCAATCCAAGCTGCCTTGATATTGATCGACAATTTTTTTCACTAGGTATAAGCCGATACCATGCTGTTCTGAGCTGTGTTTACTGCTGATGCCAAAATCCAAAATCCGATTTTCTAAATCGTCTGGAATGCCCGCACCGCTGTCTTCTAATTCAATCATAATATGTGCACTGCGGTCACTGATATAGAGACTAATTTCTGGAGGGGTCTGATCGCGATTGGACCAGGCAGCCAGTAGAGCATTATCAATTAAATTACCAAGTAATGTTACTAAATTCTCCGAGACCTGGGCAGGGTAGCCTCCTAAGTAACTGTCAGCATCGATATGAAACTCTACTTTAGAATCAAGCGCTTTGTTCTGCTTGGCAAGGATTAATCCAGCTACGGCGCTGTTTTCAATGGAGTGAATCACTTGTCTGAGAATCTTCTGATACCCGTCGCTTTCTTGTTGCAAATATTCGACGGCATCGTGATAGCGCTCGCTTTGCAACATGCCTGACAAAACATTTAACCGATTAGAATACTCATGGGTTTTAGCACGCAATAAATCTGCGTAGTTTTTTGTGGTAATCAGCTCTTGCTCAAGGGATTTTTCTTCATAGTTAGGGAAAAACACAATCACGTAGCCATATTGGCCTTTTTTGTGATGCATAGGATAAAGGTTAGCGTAAAACGCCACTTTGCCAATATGGAAGTCACGTTTTGATAACTGGCCATTGGCTTCCAGTGCAAAATGTGACAAGGCCTGAGAGTGATTGCTAAGTTGATCCCCGATGACCTGATAGCGACTGGGGATATTTCTGTCGAGCCATTCAACGGCGGTATTATTGATTGTGGTGATCTTTTGGTGAGTGTCGATGGCGATAATTCCATCGCGAATACTATCGAGCAGTAACTCTTGTTCTTTAAACTTCTGGACAATTTCCTCTGGCTCAAGGCTTAAAAAAGTCCGTTTTAGTTTGAGGATAAAAAAACCGGCAATAACGATGCCTAGTAAATAGACAAAACCAACGAGAAGGGCCGCTTCTTGCAAGTGTCGATAGATTAGATCCCCTGTTGGCTTCGACAAATAACCAATGCTCACAGCCCCAATGATCTTGCCATCCACGCGAATAGGGGTGAAATTTCGAATGGCCATGCCTAAAGAGCCTCGGGAGACATCCGTATAATCACGCCCTTTATCCAGTGCTTCGTAAACATCATTACCTACGAATTTTTTACCAACACGTGTGGCAATAGGGTGGCTCAAACGAATGGCGTGTTTATTCACCACAACAATAAACGAGGCGTCTGTACTGGAACGCAAGGTCTCAATGTAGTGTTCAAGTGAGGTCGGTATACCTGAATTGCTTTGCTGAACGGCTTTAATGACCTTTTCATCGTGGGCCACGACTCGGGCCAGTTCTATGCCTCGCTGACTGATGCCTTCTAGGTAGGTTTGTTTTAAGGAGTAACCAAATACCACACCCACAGCAACCACAATAATGGTAATGGTCGATAATGTGATCAGGGCAAGATAGGACTTTAAGGTCATTCGCGAATCAGGGTAAATAAAAGAAGAAACGCTAGTATACAACATGTACAAATAATGAGTAAGGAGGGAAGGGAGAAGTGAAGTAAAAGAGAGAAGCCGTTATGGGCTTCTCTCTAGAGATGGCTTATTTAATAAGACTTAAGAGAACATCTGGATCACGATCGAAGCCAAAATCAGCATAAATGCACCACCAATTCGTGATGAGATCTGAGCGAAAGGCATTAGGTTCATACGTTTACACGCAGCCAATACCGCAACATCGCCTGTTCCACCCATGTTTGCCATACAAAGACCACCAGTAATGGCAGACTCGATAGGGTAAAAGCCCATCAAACGACCCATTAGACCAGCACCAATCATCGCACCAACCACAGTAGCTAATACAAGAATGAAGTACATAGGCGTTAAGGCATCAAGGATCAGGTTAATGTTGGTATAAACCACACCGATACCCACTAGGAGTGCAGGGGTTAAATTGCCAACAACAAATTTAAACCAAGATTGTGCCGCTTGTTCCAGTTCGACAGGCATTAGGTTCAATACTTTAATAATGGCAACAGAAATGATCATCAATGCATACAAAGGCATATCAATGAAACTGTGCAGTAAAGAGCCTAAGAAAAACATACTAATCGCTAATAGAGCGCCTGTTGCTAGCGTTTGGATGGTAATAGGCGCTTCTTTTTCTGATGCTTCAGGTTCTAGATTGATTTCGCCACGAATTAACTCGCCATTACCAGTCCAGCTAGGGATGATAGCCCCCAGTTTATTTAGCAAACCACCCATAATAATGGCAATAGCATTACCGATCAGTAGAGCAGGCACCATAGTGGACATCAGTGTTGTAGAGTCGACCCCCGTTGTTGAGTGAAGAATCTGAACCAGTGGTACGGCACCCGCGCCCATACCGCCGCCCATAATAGGCAGACCAATGTACATGAATCCATGGTAGAAACCTTTACCAACCAGCATAGATAATGTGCCTGCTAGTAAACAAGCGACCGCTGCTGAGGCCAAAATAACCGGAATGTAACGCAGAGCAGCTTTTTTCAAGGTCTCTGTTTTCATGCCGAAAATGGAGCCAGTGACCAAACTTGCCACGTAAAATCCTAAGAAACCACCGCTCTTCATAAAAGTCGTCATGGTATCGATAGAGTTTTGTGGGAATAGGCCACTGTTGTGGAAAAGGTAAGAAGAACCAAAAATAACAACGATAGCTCCGCCACCGAAATATTGGTTGATAATGGGGGTCCGGTCCCCAATATAGTTTAGAATAAAGCCGACTACAGCCATAATGCCCATCGCACCAATGATACCGGAAGGCATTTTACCTAAGTAAGTGGTGATAAGGATAACGGCGCCGACTAGGGCAAACACGATTTTTTGCGCACGAATACTTGATTGTGCCGTCGTAGCATCGGTTAAGATCATGGAGGACTCTCTTTATTTTTCTGTTTGTTTTATTGTGCAGCGAAGTCTACCAATCTTCTGGCTCGGCGGAAGATCTGGGGCTTTTTATGAAAGTAAAAAGCGGTTTTGTAAGTTTAGTAATGGGTTTTATATGCATTTTTAGTCAATTTTGAGGAAGTATATAGAGTCAATCGTAATATTATTTATGGTCGATAAACGAATGGGGCGATTTGTTTTGTCCATTACTAAGACACTAAGGAAGCCCAAATGAAATGCCCATCTTGCAATACTGCTAGCAAAAACAAAGCCTTTAAAAATATTCAAAAAGGTGGAAAAAGAATTGAAGTGCAATGTCCACATTGCGATCAATGGTTGACAATTGACCCCGCAACAATGAAATTCAAATTTGCGGGCTATGCATTAATACTCATCCCAAGTCTCTTGAATTTTTTTATTGATGATGTGCATTACCGATTAATTTTGTCAGTGATTGCATTGCTGGGGGCTTGTCTTGCTGTATTTGGTGTTGTCCGCACCAAATTGATCCCTATTGAACCGAGTCATGACAGCAAATAAAGCGCCTTAACGACAGGGGGCGTAAATGAAAAAAAAGCTTGAGGTAAAGGTTGCTATGGAAGCGAAACAAATTGTTCTAGCGTATTGGCAGGCCATGAGAAGCAACGATTTCTTTGCCGCTAGCCAATATTTAGCGGACAATTTTCGTTGTGAATGGCCGCAGAGCAATGAGGTCATTTTAGGGCGAGAAAACTTTGCCAATATCAATAGCCACTATCCTGCTAACGGGATATGGACTTTTCAACTAAACAGTATCGTCGTTGAAGAGCGCCACGTTGTTACCGATGTGACTGTCTCAGACGGTACTCGAACTGATAGAGCAATTACCTTCCATACCGTCGACATAGAAACTGGGCTCATTGCCAAACAAACCGAATTTTGGCCGGAAAACTACCGCGCACCAGATTGGCGAGCAAAGTGGGTGGAAAAACTAACCGACAGGGTATGATAATGACGACCCCGTGAATAAGGAATATGTTTTGTGTACAAGGTCTTTGTATTTGGAACCTTAAAAGAAGGGTTTCCGAACTTTAAAACAAATAAAGGCATTCGTTACCGAGGCGACTTTGCAACCAAAGAACGGTACCCGCTCTATTTAGTCGGTGAACGCTTTTCACCTTGGCTTGTTTTACAGCCTGGCGAAGGCTCCCCCATCAAAGGGCAAGTTTTTGAGGTGGCGGAAGAGGTCTTAACTGAAATGGATACGTTGGAAAGAATTACCTTTCCAGATGGGTATCGGAAAGTCTGTATTCCTGTGATTTGCCAAGAGTCAGGTGAGGAGATAAGCGTCTGGGCCTATGGCAAACTACCAGCAATGCTGCAAGGAGCTCAGATCATGGCAGAGTTATCTGGTGAGTATTGTCTTGAACATGCGGCGTTATATCGTAGTCGACAGGATGAATGATTTGATTAAGTAGTATTTCTAGGGGGGAATTCAATGTGGCGGATGTTGCGTTAATCTATTTTTCTAAAACGGACATAACGGCAACGCTAATGTCAGCGGCGCAAAGAGCAATTGAATTGGCAGGGTTGAGTACATTCTCATACTGCATTCAGGGGACTGACATTATCGAAGGCCGATTTATTAAGGCGTCTGTTCTAGATGAGCTGTCTTTATGCCGCGCCGTTATCTTTGGTTCTCCAACCTATATGGGAAATGCATCCGCTCAATTCAAAGCCTTTGCTGATGCAACGAGTGTTTTTTGGACGAATCAGAGCTTATCCGGAAAACTGGCCGCAGGCATTACCTCTGGAACTGGTCTAAATGGCGATCAAACGAATACTTTGCAATATTTTTCTACGCTTTCTAGCCAGCACGGTATGCTTTGGGTCGGTTTAGATGCTTCTTATGGCGAAACAATGGATGTGAACCGACTTGGTTGCCAACTAGGCGTCGTTGCTCAATCCACAAATGGCACCGTCCACCCCCAAGATTTATTATCGGCAGAATTTCTTGCTCATAGAGTGGCGAATCTAACAAAGCGTTTTGTATAACGTTTAGTCTCTTCACTATCCAGCCAAAAGGAGCTCAGTATGATAAAAACAGAATTTACTCATTTGGTGGGTTGTGATGTCCCCATTCAACAATCCCCAATGGGGAAAGGTACTTCTACACCAAGTTTAGCCTCAGCGGTTGCCAATGGGGGTGGTTTAGGCATGCTGTCGTTAACGGGCTACAGTGGGGAAGTGATAGAAAAGATCGTTCAAGAAACCTATGCTCTGACATCCAAAAAGGTTGGGGCGAATTTTCTCTTGTATCAGCCGATTGATATCGAAACGGTGGAAGTTGCTGCTGGATTGTTGGATGTGGTGGATTTTTTCTGGGGTAAGCCAGATAAAAAGCTAGTTGATGTCGCCAAAAAAGCAGGAGCCATCACCAGTTGGCAAGTGGGCTCATTAGAAGAAGCACTATTGGCCGAAGAGGCGGGCTGTGATTTTATCACGGTACAGTCCATTGAGGCGGGTGGGCACGTCCGTGGCACGATTGATATATTCGCCTTGCTCGATCAAGTGATCGGTGCTGTAAATATCCCTGTTCTTGCTGGTGGTGGCGTTGGTTCGGGAGAATCTCTTGCTGCCGTGTTGTCAGCTGGCGCGGCTGGTGTTCGATGCGGTACGCGCTTCTTAGCCGCTTATGAAACCGAGGCCCATCCTGATTATGTCGAAGCATTAATTCAGGCTAATGCTACCGATACAGTGTACACCGACAAATTTTCTATCGGTTGGCCAGACGCACCACACCGAGTGCTTCGTTCTTCTCTTGAATCCGCTATGGCGTTTGAAGGTGACTATGTGGGTACATCCTGTGATCCTATTACGGGTGACATAAGAAACATTCCAAAATATGCTGCAGTAGAACTCCACAAAGGCATTTCTGGGCATATTGAGGCCATGCCTCATTGGGCAGGGCAGACAGTAGAGTGTATTAAGAAAAGGCAAAGCGTGTCAGAGATTATTAATGAAATAATCGATGATGCACAAAGAGCTTTATAGTTTTGATTCCGTATAGGTATAAAAATGGTTTCTCCTTGTCTAATTTTTGTATATGCAGAATTTAGGCGTAAAAGGGTACGCTAGTAAATTATTAAAAAGATCGGGTTGCATGTGTTTGAAAATAACACAGCGGCATATAACTTATACAAGTCAAACGGATATAAAACGACCAATATAGCAATGCAAAAGCTGATTACATAGTCGCCTCTGAATAAGGCGGTTTTAAAAGTGAAGCGCCATCACTTAGATAATAAGGGAGTTTGAGAGCTGGTCAAAAGTTTGCTAGCAACATATCTTTCAGTGTCCGTGGCTTATATTGGCTGATTCTCTTATCTAAACTAAGTATGTTGGTTATTGTTGAGATCTAAAATGAATTTAACTACGGTAAAACGCAAAGGCTAAGACACCTCAAAATCGTTGATTTTTCGTTTACCAAAATCACGAAACCCTTTTATTGTTAAGGGTGATAGCGTCAGTATCAGATAGATTACTCCGATAGCCATAAAAGTGTTGGAAAGCCCACTGAAGCTGACTAATGTGCCGCCAAGTAATCCACCAAATGGTAACAGGGCAAAACAGGCGGCCTGAAAAATAGACATCACCCGACCTGTCATAGCTTTCGGGGTTCTCTCGAATAGCACGGTAAATAATATCGGGTTGATAAAGCCCGCAGCCAATCCAGCGATTGATAACGTTATAAAAACCGTTGGCAGCGGGGCACTAAGAGCAAATACCAAAAAACGAGGAAATCCCGTGAGTAAAAAAGCGATAACGTACACGGGTAACCTAGGCATACGACTCCCGATAAAGCTAGCGATAATGGAGCCCAGTACTGATGAACCGGAAAAAGCAGCCAGTACTATTCCTAACATTTCAGTGCCGTAGGCGTTTGTTTTAGCCCACACTGGCATCATCACCACGAAAAAGGCTTGGTCCAGCAAGTTGGTAGCAGCCACCATGAGGACAATGCTGACCAGAACCACATCTTTACGCAAGAAATGCCAGCCTTCCAATAACTCTTTAACATAAGAAGTAATTTTTCCCTCTGTCTGGATGTGTTTGGCGGGAGAAATCAAAGGAATGCCAATGGCGATAATTAGGGTGCTAAAGATGAAGGCAATGGCATTAATAGCAAGAGCCTGACTTGGTCCCATTAAGGCAATTAACGCTCCTGCTCCAGCGGTACCAATGGTTGATGCGAGTCGCTGAATGGCTCCAGCCATACCAGTAAGTCGTTCGAGAGGCATTTTTGTCAGTTCGGCAATATCTGGAACTAGCGAGCTTTTGGCCGCATCGGCTGGTCCGCGAAGCAATCCCATCAGAAACACCACAGGAAACAGTATTGGCATGCTGAGCTTATCCATCCAATGGAGCAGGGGGATCAATGCTATGATCATGACAGAGAAGGTGTCGCAGAAAACGGCAATTTTTTTTGCCCCGATCCGGTCAATCAAAGGCCCCCCCAGCACTTTGGCAATGACATAAGGAATCATTTCCGTCATGGCGACTAGCCCCGTTAGCACCGGGCTGCCTGTGATGGTTAACACCAACCAAGGAATAGCCATCGACGAGAGCATGGTACCGGAAATTGAAAAAGCCTCGGCTATTAGCAGAGCATAGAAACTGATTTGTTTCCTCATAACGCCTCGTCCTCGTTGCGATAAGGAAGATGGCCGGGATAGGGGAAGGTATGCACCATCATGGAAAATGGCAGCCAATTTTTTGCCGCATTTTCATAAGGCTTTGGCGCATTTTCTAGCGCCTCCAGCAGGAGGCCATCGAGCTTTTTAATCAACTGTTCTGCCCTAGGCGTTCTGCCAGCAAAGAAGCGGTCGTCGGACCATTAATGCGTAGTATCCCTAAAATACTCAGCCGCACAGGATGGGCCAGAGCTTTAAGCGCGATGGTATCCGGTACAATCCGAGAGAAAGTGCGTTTTTCATTTGTTAATTCAGGTTTGATAGGCGGCATGGCTGTAGCCTGATTGAGCGACGCTTTGCAGGACTATAAGATTGCAAGCATTTGTTTGCAAATAAATGTGTGCAGATTTTTCGGTGTGATTTGATTTTTTATATAAAAGGTGGGGCGTTTTGAGGTAGATCAAAAACAGCTCAGCCCTTAGAGCGATGGGCTTACCCAAAGCCGCCATCCCCTCTGTCGTAAATCGTCATGGTGTGGACGTTTCCAAGCATAATTCTGTAAATCACAGCCCGTATCATCGTGGCTGTCATCAGTAGGTTTTTGTCTATATAGGGAACTGACCAAATGCAGCATTATTCAGGCTTTGCGTTGCTGAAGCATAGTTTCAGTCATCATGAAAATTGGCAACGAGTTTGGCGTAACCCAACCCCGAAAAAGAAATACGATGTGATCATCGTTGGCGGTGGCGGTCATGGTTTGGCGACGGCCTATTACCTTGCTAAACAGTTTGGTGTGACCAACGTCGCGGTGATCGAGAAGGGGTTCTTGGGGGGCGGTAATACGGCTCGTAATACCACCATTGTGCGTTCCAACTACTTGTGGGATGAGGCAGCACATTTATACGAGCACGCCATGAAACTCTGGGAAGGCTTGTCTCAGGATTTGAACTACAACGTCATGTTTTCTCAACGTGGTTGTTTGAATCTGGGTCATACTTTGCAGGATATGCGTGATATTGAACGACGTGTCAATGCCAACCGTTTAAACGGTATCGATGGAGAGGTGTTGGATGCTAAACAGGTCAAAGAAATTGTCCCTGCACTAGATTGCTCTGAGAACGCTCGCTATCCAGTGCTTGGCGCATCTTGGCAACCGCGAGCTGGGATTGCACGTCACGATGCGGTGGCATGGGGCTTTGCCCGTGGAGCCGATGCTCACGGTGTGGATTTGATCCAACAAACCGAAGTGGAAGATCTGATCATTGAAGACGATACAGTCGTCGGGGTGAGAACCAAACGTTATGGCGATATTAAGGCCGATCGTGTGGGGTGTGTGGTCGCAGGGAATTCCAGTGTGCTAGCGAAGATGGCAGGCTTTGAATTGCCGTTGGAGTCGCATCCATTACAAGCCTTAGTGTCTGAGCCGATCAAACCAATTCTTGATACCGTGGTCATGTCTAACCAAGTACATGGTTACGCATCACAATCCGATAAAGGGGATTTGGTAATTGGCGCGGGGATCGATGGTTATAACGGTTACGGCCAGCGAGGATCTTACAGCACCATTGAGCATACGATCCAAGCGATTGTCGAAATGTTCCCAATATTCAGCCGAGTGCGCATGAACCGTCAGTGGGGCGGTATCGTTGATACGACGCCGGATGCTTGTCCTATTATCAGTGAAACGCCCGTCAAAAATCTGTTTTTTAACTGTGGCTGGGGAACGGGTGGTTTTAAAGCCACGCCAGGGTCAGGCAATGTGTTTGCTGCGTCGTTGGCGAAGGGAGAAATGCACCCATTAGCGAAGCCGTTTTCTATGTTTCGTTTTCACGATGGGTCCTTGGTTGACGAACACGGCGCAGCTGGTGTGGCTCACTAGCGCTAGATTTTACGTTTTTATTCTAGTAGGACATTCTGGCAAAGAAAGGTTGGCTGGAAAGGAGAAAGTTCCATGTTGCATATTTATTGTCCTCATTGTGGCGAAAGTCGCGATGAAGAAGAATTTCACCCTGTAGGTCAAGCCCATATAGAACGGCCTAAAGACCCGGATGCGTGCTCAGACAAAGAATGGGGAGAGTTTTTGTATTTTCGTCGTAACCCACGAGGGCTGCACCATGAATTATGGGTGCATGCGGCAGGCTGTCGTAAGTTCTTTAATATGACGCGTAATACGCAAACCTACGAAATCAAAGAAGTCTACAAGCTTGGTGAACAACCAAGTGTTGTTGCTGAGTAGAGGATTTATTCATGGCTCAACAGACACATAAAGAGACGCGTCGACTTTCCACTGGCGGTCGTATTGATCGATCTAAACCGATCACCTTTACTTTTAACGACAAACAGTACAAAGGCTACGAAGGCGATACTTTGGCCTCCGCTTTGCTGGCCAATGGCGTGGACATTATCGGACGTAGTTTTAAATACAGCCGACCACGTGGCATTGTGGCCGCAGGGGCAGAGGAGCCCAACGCGATTATGCAATTGGGCGCCACTGAAGCCACACAAATTCCTAACGTGCGTGCGACTCAACAAGCCTTGTATGATGGTTTAGTGTGTAAAGTGACCAATGGTTGGCCCAACGTTGAGAATGATTTAATGAGTTGGGTGGGCAAACTTGGTGGAAAGATGATGCCACCAGGGTTTTACTACAAAACCTTTATGTACCCAAAATCCATGTGGGAAACTTACGAATCTTATATTCGTAAGGCCGCAGGTCTAGGTCGTTCGCCAAAAGAAAACGACCCTGACCGATACGACAACATGAACCAACATTGCGATGTGTTGGTGGTGGGTGGTGGCCCTGCCGGGCTGATGGCGGCGTTGACGGCGGCTCGTGGCGGCGCACGAGTGATTTTAGCGGATGAGCAAAACGAATTTGGCGGCAGCTTATTAAGCAGTAAAGAAAGCATTGGCAATAAGCCCGCAACAGAATGGGTCGACGACGTCGTCAAAGAGTTAGCCCGCTTTGATAATGTGCAACTGCTAACCCATGCGACGGTGAATGGTTATCACGATCACAACTTTTTGACCATTCATCAACACCTAACAGATCAGTCTTTTGACAAAGCGCCCAATGGACAAATTTGTCAGCGTTTGCATCGTGTACGCGCCAAGTGGGTTGTCTTAGCGACGGGGGCACATGAGCGTCCTTTAGTCTATGGCAATAATGATGTACCAGGCTGCATGGTTGCCAATGCCGTATCCACCTATATTCAGCGTTACGGTGTGGTACCAGGTAAGGACTTGGTTCTGATGACCACCAATGATAATGCCTATCGTGCGGCGTTAGATTGGCATGACGCAGGTCACAATGTGGTAGCGATTGTTGATACCCGTAAGAACCCCAAAGGCACTTTGGTCGAAGCCGCTCGTGAGCGTGGTATGACAGTGATGCTCGGCTCTGGTGTGGTGGATGTACAAGGCAGCAAACGTGTCACTGGCGTCTCTATTGCCAAGCTTAATGAGGCGGGCGACCAAGTAGAGGGGGCGGTGATTGAAGTAAAAGCCGATACCGTTGCCAGCTCTGGCGGCTGGAGCCCTGTTATTCATTTATCTTGCCATACTGGCTCAAGACCCGTGTGGAATGATGAGGTGGTTGGCTTTTTGCCTGGACCAAGTCAGCAACAGCAATTAACAGCGGGCGCGATTAATGGCGCTTACTCAACGGCTGCGGCACTTGAGCAAGGTATGAATGCCGCGCAATCGGCGTTAGAAAAATTGACGATGAAAACAGCCGATGTGAGTGTTCCCGAAACGGAAACCTTGAATGAGGCTGAGCCTATGGCCTTGTTTCATATTCCGCATCCAAAACCGACTCACAAAGCGCCTAAGCAATTTGTCGATTTGCAAAATGATGTGACCGCTGCGGGTATTGAGTTGGCTTGTCGAGAAGGGTTTGAATCCATCGAGCACGTTAAGCGCTACACCGCGATGGGGTTTGGTACCGATCAAGGTAAGCTGGGCAATATCAACGGCATGGCGATTGCGGCGAAATATTTGAAGCAATCCATTCCCGAAACGGGGACAACAATCTTCCGTCCGAATTACACCCCGGTGACCTTTGGTGCCATTGCTGGACGTGATTGTGGTGAGTTGTTTGATCCAAAACGTTATACCGCCATGCATCAATGGCATATGGAGCATGGTGCGAAGTTTGAAGACGTTGGTCAGTGGAAACGCCCTTGGTATTACCCAAAAGCGGGGGAAACCATGCAAGAAGCGCTGAATCGAGAGTGCTTAGCAACTCGTGAGTCGGTGGGTATCTTGGATGCGTCTACGCTGGGGAAAATTGACATTCAAGGTAAAGACGCTCGTGAGTTCTTAGGCCGTGTGTATACCAATGCTTGGGCGAAATTGGCGGTGGGCAAATGTCGTTACGGTTTGATGTGTGGCGAAGATGGTATGGTCTTTGATGACGGGGTGACCTCTTGCTTAGCGGAAAATCATTTCTTAATGACAACCACAACCGGTGGGGCGGCCCATGTGTTGTCGTGGCTAGAGCTTTACCATCAAACAGAATGGCCAGAACTGGAAGTATATTTTACCAGTGTAACGGATCATTGGGCGACCATGACCATTTCTGGACCGAACAGCCGTCGCTTATTAGAAACCCTGACGGATGGGGATGTGTCCAAAGAAAGCATGTCCTTTATGGATTGGAAAGCCATGACCGTTGCTGGTGTACCAGCTCGAGTGTTCCGTATCTCCTTCACCGGGGAGCTGTCCTTCGAGATCAACGTACAAGCTAATTACGGTATGCACGTTTGGAAAGCTTTGTTTGAACAAGGAAAACAGTTCAACTTAACGCCTTACGGTACGGAAACCATGCACATCTTGCGTGCGGAGAAAGGCTTTATTATTGCTGGTCAAGATACCGATGGCTCAGTGCACCCGTTTGATTTGGGTATGCCTTGGGCGGTGTCCATGCAAAAACCGTTTAGCTTTATCGGCAAACGTGGCATGCAGCGTGAAGACTGTGTCAGAAAAGATCGCAAGCAATTAGTGGGTTTAAAGACCACAGATCCAAATGTGGTGCTACCAGAAGGTGCACAGGGGGTATTCGACCCGAAAGCGTCTATTCCTATGCCGATGGTAGGACATGTGTCATCCAGTTATTGGAGTGCCAATCTAGGTCGCTCTGTCGCTATGGGATTTGTGAAAGGCGGCCACGATAAAATGGGGCAAAAAGTCTATTACCCCTTGGTTGATGGTCGTGTTGTCGAAGCGGAAATATGCAGCCCAGTATTTTTAGATCCAAAGGGGGAACGCCAAAATGTCTGATGCAATGCTTAATGAAAAAGTAGAGGCGACGAAAGGCAAAATGGTGATGAATCAAATCCCAGCCGATATCGTTGGAGAAAGTCCATTACACCATGCGGATTTAGAGACGCTGGCAAGTCGTGGGCAAGGCCAAGGCGGAGTGCATCTTAAAGAAAAGTTGCTGCAAGGTTTATTGATCCTACGGGCCAAGCCTGATGAGGCTCAATTGGCAGAAATCGAAAGCGTACTGGGTGTAGCTTTACCAACGACACCACTGACCAGTGTGGAGAAAGCGGGTGAAAAAGGCGATATCAGTGTACGTTGGGTATCGCCTGATGAATGGTTTATCGTCGTACCTGCAACGGTGGCGTTTCAATTGGAAAGCGATTTTCAAACCTCTGTCTCAGGGCATTATTCCTTAGTGAATGTGAGTAGTGGTTACACTATCTTGCAACTCTCTGGCGACAATGTGGTTGATGTACTGAAAAAATCAACGCCAATTGATGTTCACCCGAGTGTTTTCCCGATTGGCAAGGTGGTGTCCAGTGTGTTTGCCAAAAGTGGCGCAATGATGTTGCGCCGCACCGGCGACAATGCATTTGAACTCATTATAAGACGTAGCTTCGCGGACTATATCTGGTTGTGGCTTCAAGATGCCAGCATGGAATATGGCCTTGTGATCGAGGCCTGATGTCAAACTTTGGTCGTATTTAACACTTTTTATCTGAGAGACTCTTATGACAACAAAAATCGCCCCTTGGATTTTTACCGCGAGCTGCCCAAGTATTATTGGTACGGTTGACGTGGTTACCCGCTATATGGCGGAATCTGGTCATTATGTAGATGAAATTCACTCCTTTGATGATAGAGAATCAGGGCGATTTTTTATTCGTGTTGAGTTTTTGCCTAAAAAAGAAGGGTTTAGTGCCAGTGTGTTCGAGCAGGAGTTTTCGGCTCGTGCGCAAGAGTTCAACATGGAATGGGCGCTGACTGAGCCAAACCATCGTCCTCGAGTGGCGATTATGGTTTCAAAATATGACCATTGTTTGAACGATTTGCTCTACCGTTTTCGAACTGGGCAATTGAACATTGATGTGACGGTGATTATCTCAAATCACCCGGATTTAGAAGAACTCGCTAAATGGCATCGCATCCCGTATTACCATTTGCCCATCACAGCGGAAACCAAGCTAGAACAAGAAGCAAAAGTAAAGAGTTTGATCGAGCAATACGATACTGAGCTGGTGGTTCTTGCCCGCTATATGCAAGTATTGTCTCCTGACATGTGTGAATACTTGGATGGCCGGGCGATTAATATTCACCATTCTCTATTACCTGGTTTTAAGGGGGCTCGCCCCTATCACCAAGCGTGGGAAAAAGGGGTGAAGATGGTAGGGGCTACAGCTCATTACGTGAACAACGATTTAGATGAAGGACCGATCATCACCCAAGGTATCCAAGTCGTGAATCACGCTCACTACGTGGAAGATCTGGTGGCAAAAGGTCAAGATATCGAACGTGTTACTTTGTTTAATGCGGTGAAATGTCACATCGAAAAACGTGTGTTTTTGAATGGTAAGCGGACGGTTGTGTTTGGTGGGTAAACGTTTAGGGTTGAACTAACATTCTTTTTTATTGTTAAGATTCGCTTCAGAAAGGAATGTTAACGTCTATTCAGCTATTAATTTTATAGCTTAATAGACTGGAGGAGAAACAATGAATGTTAGTTCAAACATGAGCTCATCATCTATGAGTACAGTGAGTACCCCGAAAGCCCATTATTCTGCGCAAGAAGTTAACGAGTCAACCTCAGCCCCAGAGCGTGATGGTGACAGTGATGATCACAATGTTAGTAAGGTTCAAGCAAGCTCGCCTACTCGTAACTTGAGTGGGCAATCTATTGGGCAGCGTATCAATGTTGTTGCTTAGGCGCTTGCCTATTGGCTTTGATACGGCCTTTAAATGTATGAGTACAAGGTCTGAGAACTGCGACATTAAGCATGTTATTAAGGTCTAGAAGGCTGAACTGAATCCTCATAGAAAATCCGATATCTTTGCTGATATCGGATTTTCTCATTTATTCAGTTAACAATTAGCGGCTTAACTGAGCAATTTTCCTTTGAGCAAATAAGGCTCAGTCATTTTTGTTAGCAATGAAAATGATGTTTTAACTTCGACTTAATCTGATTCCAAAACACTCTATCAAATTATTTGTCTGGCGCTTTCTTCAATTTTATCCAGTAACTCCAGTAATTTTTTCCGATCAGGCTCAGCGAGTGATTTTAGCAGTAGCGCTTCAGTCGACTCTGCAAGAAGAGTCACGCGCTCGTAATTTTCTCGGCCCACGTCGGTGAGGGAAAATTCTACCAAACGGCGATCTTGTTCGTTGACGATTTTTTTGACCCACCCCTTGTTACAAAGATTGCTTCCGGCACGTGAGGCGGCGACTCTGGCTAAACCAATGGACTTTTCTAAATCTCTGACAGAAAGCTTATCATGGCGGCCTAGATGCGTCAGAACACGCCATTCAGGAATGCTTAAGCCAAGTTGTTTTCTGTATTTGCGCGCCAAGGCTTCAGAGGTCTGTTGGGCCGCCTGATTAAGGCGATATGGAATAAAGCTATTTAGATCAAACATGTCCTACCTTCTAACACGCAAACAGAGAGTCTAACGATAAAATATTGTTGTGCATTGTATAGGGTTTCTATGAACTTCTCCTTAAGAAGAGTAATGAAAAACTGCTTGACTCATTTCATTTGAAATGATTTTATGGTTTTTCATTCGCTATGTTGAGCTCAGTTATGTTCTATCTCAGCGGCTTTAGAAATCATCATTCAACTGAGGCACTATCTGGTGTGCTGCCAGTTGGGCAGAACAGTCCTCAGCGTTGTCCATTTGGTTTGTATGCGGAGCAGATTAGTGGTTCGTCTTTTACGGCAGGCCAAGGGCATAATTTACGCAGTTGGCTGTATCGCATCCGACCAAGCGTTGCCCATCGTTCTGATGGAAAGCGGGTGGAGGTAACAAACTGGGTATCCCAAGCCGATGAAAGTAATACACACATTGCGTTTGATCCCCTTAGATGGTGCCCATTAGCCGACGCTGCAGGGCATTGGGTACAATCGGTACGTACCTTGACCGTTGCGGGAGGGGCTAGATCTCAAACGGGCATGTCCGCGAGCATTGCTACTCTGAATCCAGAACAGCAACCTGTCTTTCAAAACCATGATGCCGAAATGCTTGTGATGCCGATCAGTGCAGCGATAACCTTGCGTACCGAATTTGGCATATTAGAAGTTGAGGTTGGTCATCTCGCAGTTGTTCCGTGTTCTGCTTTTGTCGAGTTTATTTGTGAACAGACGACCCAACTGTATTTGTTAGAAAATTATGGAACCCCTTTTGAATTACCTAATCGTGGTGCTATCGGGGCCAATGGTCTAGCGAATGAACGAGACTTTGAATACCCCGTGGCGAACTATATTGAACAACCTATAAAGACATGGGTGATGGAAAAACGAGAAGGAGACTTTCGTGAGTTTACCCTTGATCATTCCCCATTCGATGTTTTAGGTTGGCATGGAAATCACGCGCCTTATCGCTATGATTTGAGGCGCTTTAACACGCTAGGCTCCATCAGCTATGATCATCCTGATCCTTCTATCTTTACCGTATTGAGTTCACCTGGCTTACGAGCAGGCGTGGCGAATATTGATGTAGTGGTATTTGGTAACCGCTGGTTAGTGGCGGACAATACCTTTAGGCCGCCTTGGTATCATCGTAATGTTATGTCCGAGTTTATGGGGCTAATTTATGGGGTATATGATGCGAAGCCGAATGGCTTTCTCCCAGGTGGCGCCAGTCTGCATAATGCGGGGGCCCCCCATGGGCCTGATCATGAGGCTTATACTAAGGCGTCCACATCGTCATTGGCACCAAACAAATTAGAGGGTACGCTTGCCTTTATGTTTGAAACGAGTGCCCCACAACGTATCACAACATTTGCTGCCAATACCCCAGAACGACAAAAAGACTATGTGGAATGCTGGGAATCTATTCAGCCTGCTAGTCTATTGGATAGCCATCATGATTAACCCTGCTGGTGGTCGCCTATCACTATCTATCGCGCTACACTGGTCACGAAGTGTTCGTGGCATGGCGATGCCGCCCCCTGTAAAGATCTGAACACACTATTTGCACTGCATGAAGCACCATAATTCAAATACTTAAATAGGAATGCAAAAATGACAGATCTGTTTGATAACCCAGTTGGTTTGAATGGTTTTGAGTTTGTTGAGTTTTCTGGCCCTAATCCAGACAAAATCGCAGAGGTGTTTTGTCTCTTAGGGTTTGAATTGGTCGCAACACACCGTTCGAAAGACGTGGCGCTTTACCGTCAAGGTGGCATCAACTTTATCTTAAATAAAGAAAAAGGCAGTGAAGCTTACTATTTTGGTCAAGAGCATGGTAATGCGGCATCAGGTATGGCGTTTCGGGTAAGAAACTCCCATGAAGCCTATCGTTATGTGCTCTCGAAAGGGGCTAAGCCAATGGATATTCCGACTGGCCCCATGGAACTTAGGTTGCCTGCTATTAAAGGTATTGGTGGCGCCCCTATCTATCTGATTGACCGCTACGAAGAGGGAACATCAATCTATGATATTGATTTCGAGTTCCTTCCAGGGGTGGATCGTTACCCTAAAGGTCACGGTTTTTATGAGATCGATCACCTAACTCATAATGTCTATAAAGGCCGTATGGCACATTGGAGTCATTTTTATGAGTCCTTGTTTAACTTTCGGGAGATTCGATACTTTGATATCAAAGGCGAATATACCGGTCTAACCTCACGGGCCATGACGGCGCCGGATGGCAAAATTCGTATTCCGTTGAATGAAGAGGCGTCCAATGGTACGGGACAAATTGAAGAGTTTCTTATGTCATTCAATGGGGAAGGAATTCAACATATCGCCCTGCGAACAGAAGACTTATTCGCCAGTGTCGACTCACTGCGTGCCAGTGGTATTGAGCTGATGACCGCCCCGCCAGATACCTATTACGAGATGCTTGAAGAGCGCTTACCCGGTCATGGTGAAGCGGTAAATGAGCTAAAAAGTCGTGGTATTTTACTCGATGGTACAACAGAAACCGCTCCACGTTTATTGCTGCAAATATTCTCAACGAATCAGCTCGGTCCTGTCTTTTTTGAGTTTATCCAACGCAAAGGGGACGATGGCTTTGGCGAAGGTAACTTTAAGGCCTTGTTTGAGTCAATTGAACGGGATCAAGTGGCCCGTGGGGTTGTTGGGAACCAAGCATAATAATAAAGGCCAAGCTTTGGAGCGGTTAAAAGGAGGTATTGAGAGAGTATGAAAAAACTGAAAAGTTGGTTGGCTAGTGCCAACGCGCCAGGTTGTGAGTTTCCATTAGCGAATCTGCCTTATGCCGTCTTTTCCGCTAAGGAACAAGGCCATTCAATCGGTGTGGGGCTGGGTGATCAAGTAGTGAACCTTCGCATGCTTGAAGAAGCGGGATTATTTGATGACCTAAGCCCACCGTTACGAGAGTCGGTTAGGCAAAGTACACTCAATCCATTAATGGGATTAGGGAGTGATCAATGGGGCGCACTGCGGCAGCGATTAACCGCGTTATTCAGTTACATTGAATACAAAGAAGTGGTAGAGCCCTGCTTCATACCTCAGGCCGATGTGGTGTTTCATCTTCCCTGTCAAATTGGTGATTACTCGGATTTTTATACCTCTGTACACCATGCTTCGCGAGTAGGAGCCTTGTTTCGCCCCGATAATCCGTTGTTGCCAAACTATAAATGGGTGCCAGTTGCCTATCATGGGCGTGCGTCTTCCATTCGTATCTCAGGGGAGGCCTTTAAGCGGCCAGCAGGGCAGTTAAAGGTACCAGAATCTGACCGTCCTGCACTGGGCCTCTGTCAGCGTCTTGATTATGAGTTAGAACTGGGCTTTTTTATTGGTACAGGCAATTCGCTAGGTGAGCCCATCGCTATTGATGAGGCGGAGCAGCATGTGTTTGGCGTGTCCATGTTTAATGATTGGTCAGCGCGAGATATTCAAGCTTGGGAATACCAACCGTTAGGGCCTTTTTTATCGAAAAGCTTTTTTTCTAGCCTAAGCCCTTGGATTGTGCCCATGGCGGCACTGGCTCCTTATCGTTGCCATTGGACGCGAGAGGCGAACGATCCTCAACCGCTTGATTACCTTGATTCGGCAACCAACCGTACCCAGGGTGCGATTGATATTAAACTAGAGGTCTGGATCGAAACGGAAAAAATGCGTTTGAATAACCAGCCTGCAGAGCGTCTTTCAACCAGTAATTTTAAAGAGTCCTATTGGACCATTGCTCAAATGGTTGCTCACCATACTATTAATGGTTGTGATTTAAAGCCGGGAGATCTGCTAGGTAGCGGTACACAATCGGGCCCAGCTCGTGAAGAATCCGGCTCGCTTTTAGAACTAACCGCAGGGGGAAAAGAGCCCATAACATTGAGCAATGGTGAACAGCGCACCTTTGTAGAGGATGGTGACCGTATTATCTTAAAAGGGTATTGCGGCAATGAGCAACATAGAATAGGGCTAGGGAAAGTAGAGAACATAGTAAAACCAGGGAACAGCCATTTATCCTAAAAAACGCACTTTTTGGTGATTTTCTGGCTTTCTTTATTTTACCTTCAAGGCTTTTTATCTGTTGGGTGTTTTTTACTCGTCGTTAAGTCGAGTATACTTGTTTCTTTCTCTCAATAGGTTGCGAACTTATTCTTATGACAGCACCCCGCAGTTCAGATCTGGCCGCTGAGTTAAAGGCCATCGTAGGAAATCAATACACTTTAACCGATGAAGACAAGACAAAACCCTATAGTCAAGGCTTTCGCCTTGGTGGCGGCAAGGCTTATGCCGTTGTTCGTCCCGGTAGTTTGGTTGAAATTTGGCGGTGTTTGCAAGCCTGTGTGAAGGCTGACGTAATCGTCATTATGCAAGCGGCCAATACAGGGCTAACGGGCGGTTCAACTCCTAACGGCACGGATTATGATCGTCCTATTGTTATTATCAGCACCATGCGCATCGATGACATTCAGCTTATCGATCAAGGTAAACAAATCATAGGGTTAGCCGGTAGTACATTATTTGGCTTGGAAGACACGCTTAAACCATACGGCCGGGAACCTCACTCAGTAATTGGTTCTTCTTGCATTGGCGCGTCTATTGTTGGCGGGGTGTGTAATAACTCAGGTGGCGCACTGGTTCAGCGTGGTCCCGCTTATACCGAAATGTCGTTGTTTGCTCAAGTGAACGGCGATGGCGAACTGCAATTGGTGAACAACTTAGGCATTGAGTTGGGAAGCGATCCAGAAGACATTCTCACAAATTTGCAAAACAAAACTTATCAAGAAAAAGACATTCAATTCCCAGACAAACGCGGTTCTGATAACGAATATCATGAGCGTATTCGGGACGTCGATGCCGAGACGCCATCACGTTTTAACAATGATCCACGACGTTTGTACGAGGCTTCCGGTTGTGCAGGCAAACTGGCTGTCTTTGCCGTGCGCATCGATACCTTTCCTATTCCAGAAAAGTACCAAGTCTTCTACATTGGCACCAATGATCCTGCGGTGATGGAACAAATGCGCCGCGACATGCTGTCGACCTTTAAAAATCTACCTGTGTCTGGCGAATACATGCATAACAGCAGCTACGACATCAGTAAAAAATACGGCAAAGACAGCTACTTGGTGATCGACAAACTTGGCACCAAATACATTCCAAAAATGTTTGCTTTAAAGCGTACTGTTGATAGATGGGCTGGCAAATTTAAGTTCATGCCGACCAAATTTTCCGACATCATGATGCAGTATATGAGTCAGCTTTTTCCCAATCATCTGCCAAAGCGCATGGAAGATTTTCGTGAAAAATACGAACATCACTGGATTGTCGAAACCAGTAACGACGGTGTCGATGAAGCGCAAGCCTATTTAGACAACTTCTTTAATGATAACGAAGGCGGTTACTTTGCGTGTACCAAGCGAGAAGCCGATCAAGCCATCCTTCATCGCTTTGTGACGGGAGGCGCATTGAGTCGTTATCATGTGATGAATGGCAAGGATCTTGGTTCCATCATGACCATAGACGTGGCATTCCCGCGTAATGAACGCGATTGGTTCGAAGAGCTACCACAAGACATCGAAGACAAAGTCGCCGTAAAAATGTACTACGGTCACTTCTTTTGCCACGTCATGCACCAAAACTACATTATGAAAAAAGGCGTTGATGCGAAAGCGGTGAAGAAGCAAATTCTATCCAGTTACGATGCTCGTGGCGCGGAATACCCAGCCGAGCACAACGTCGGCCACGAATACGTTGCGAAACCCGCGTTGCGTGAGTTTTACCAAAAAACCGACCCAACCAACAGCTTCAACTCAGGCATCGGCGGCACCAGTAAATTGAAAAACTGGCAAGCACTGAGCGACGAACACACTGGCTGTGGTTGTAAATAACAAAAGAGATATCATCTCCACAAAAAAGTCGTTCAACTGAACGACTTTTTTGTGGAGGATTGTTTAACCAAGCTTTATAAGGTTACCGTTTCTTAAGTGTAATAGCGTTTTCAGGGCAGGCGGAAACACATAATCCACATCCCTCACAGGCATCTATGTTTGGCATAAAAGCTTGCTTCCAGCCATGGACCGCCCCTTTTAGTTTCCCTACAAAAGAAAGTGTTGAGCGCTCAGACTTAGGCAATATATCCATAATGAAAACGTCTTTAGGACAAACCACTTCACAGTCTGCTTTGCCTTCGCACTTATTACGATTAATGACTGGCACAATAACCCCGGGTTCGTGCTTGCATACCTTGTTTGGCCGAGAAGCTTGATCGTTCATAATGGTATCCTCTAGTTATAAGGTCTCAAAAGTCTATGTTATGCGTTGGATGAGAGAGAATGCTGTAAAAGTCATTTCTACAAAACAACTAACGCCACAAGAATCCCGCAATCCGCTTGCCAAATAACAGTCCTGCATAAATTTTTTCAGCATGCTTGGTTGTGTCCATCGCGGCCCCAAAACAAACATGCATTGGTAGTAAATGATCTTCTCTTCGATGACAATCTCGTGCCGCTGGGGCAGACGCCCAATTCACTAAACGTTGCATCGCTTTTTGAGAATGGGTATGAACCAATGTTACGGTTAACCAATCATCAAATTGTGCGCTGTGTTCATAGCTTCCATCTCGTTCGTGAAAGGACATACCTGAACCAATAATTAGAATGCCTTGTTCGCGTAATGATGCAATGGCTTGCCCTAATGCAATATGTTTCTCAGGATCCAGAGAGCGCAATAGCGACAATTGCACAACGGGAATATTGGCCTTTGGATACATCAGCATTAGTGGCACGAAAGTGCCATGATCATAGCCACGGTTTTCATCTAAAATACAATCAATTTTGTGGTCGTTGAGTAACCTTGCAATCTGTTGAGCCAGAGGCGGGTTTCCTGCAGCAGGATACTGGTATTGATAGCACTCTTTTGGAAAGCCCATGTAATCGTAGAGCATTTGAGGGTTTGATGAAGAAGATATCGCCGCGACGTGACTTTCCCAGTGGCCACTAATCATTAAAATGGCTTTGGGTGTTGGAAGTTCGGTAGAGATATTTTTTAAAAAACCGATTAAATCCCTATGTCCTGGTTCGCCTAAAAGGGGCATAGGACCACCGCCATGAGGTAGGTATAAAACAGGCATCAATTTAGTGTACTTATTCATATCCGTCATAAGAGCATCTACATTAGATCGGGCTATTTAATGATTGTTAGCACATAAGAGACTGCCCATAAGGCAATCTCTTATCGCGGTAAGGTCTCTGGTACTAAGACAATTGAGCGGTTTGCTTGTTAGCAAACAAGATGCTGTCTTTCTTGTGAGCAAAGAAAATGATGACGGAAAAGATGAACAGCGCCGCAGCAAATGGGAAGCCCTGTGGCTCGAAATTAAGATGGAAGTACATCGCACCCACCATAATGATCGCTAAGCCTGCAGCGGCCAATGAGCTAAGACGTTTAATGAATATGCCGATTGCGCCAGCGATTTCACAGGCACCGACAAAGTAACAAACCGCATCCGGTAATCCGAGTAGCTCAAAGGATTTGTGCATCATAGGTACACCCATTAATTTGCCTGTACCAGCGGCCAAAAAACCTAATGCGGTTAGTATCATAACGGCCCATAATCCGTATTTTTTAAAGTTAGTCATAAGTCACCTTTTGCTCTTAGTTAGTTAATTTTCGCTAGTATAAAGAAAGCCTATTTAATTAAAATTGACTGTATTTCAATAAGATCATAACTTATTGTTATGTTTCATTTGAAACTATCGGGTTAATCGTAGCGCTTGCCATAAAAAATAATGGAGAGTCATTCATGACATTAGAGCAGTTAAAAATGCTAAAAGCAGTGATCCAAGAGGGATCAATACAAGGCGCTAGCAATCGACTTTTTAAAACGCAGCCAGCCATCAGTAAAGGCTTACAGCAATTAGAGTCTGCTCTTGGTATTTCATTATTAGATCGATCTGGGTATAAGTTAAAACTTACTCAACAGGGGGAGTTGATTTATCAAAAAGCACTGATGGTGCTCGATCAGGGTAATCAGCTTAGTCAAATGGCGAATCACTTCAAAACAGGCTACGAAGCGAAGGTCGTGATCGCCGTGGACGCCATGTTTGATTTAGAAAGGCTGGTGCCCATCTTTGACAGCATTCAAAAGGCGTTTCCTCTAACGCAGATTATTTTAAAGCAAGAATTCATAACGGGCGGGATTGATGCCGTTGTGAATGAGAGAGCTGAACTCGCTATCTCTGCATCAGAAGCCGGTTTTTTGGCTGGTTTTAAATTGGTGACGAAACATATATGCACTCAAAGTATTATTAATGTTGCTGCCCCTAAAATGTTAGCAAGGCATCCACAATTAACGGACTCTTCTCAGTTAAGGGATGAATATCAGATTGTTGTGCAGGACTCGGGGAGTTTGACTAAAAATGTCGAATTAGATGTTCAAAAAGGCCAAAGGAAATGGTACGTGAATGATTTCTATAGTAAACGTACCTTGTGTTTAAGTGGTATCGGCTGGGGACGCTTGCCATACTTTATGGTGAAAGATGATATTAAAAATGGCAAATTGGTTCCTATCGAACTTGCCGATACAAAAACACAGATTGAAGTAAGAAGTTATGTGATGAAAGTAAAAGGGCAGGTCCTAGGGCCTGTTGCCAATGAGTTATGGAATTTAATTAGTAAGTTAGAAATTAGTTTAGAAACGGACCAGAACGTATTCAAAGCAGTAACGACGCTTGAGCAATGAGAGATCGAAACCATGTCAAATTACGATAAGTTAACGTCACATTACCAAACACTCAGTCACTTTAATCATGCTCAAGCCATGCTTGGCTGGGATGCCGCCGCGAACATGCCCTCGGGCGGCAGCGAAGCACGCTCAAACGCCATGGCAGAGTTATCCGTTCATATTCATCGTTTATCCACTCAGCCACAGTTAGAAGATTGGTTTGGCAACGCGGAGCAAGAATCGTTAAGCGTTGAGCAACAAGCCAGCCTACGCGAGATGAAACGCCAATGGCAGCAAGCGACCATCGTTCCTGAGGAGTTAGTACAAGCACAGTCCATCGCGGGTTCTACATGCGAACATGCGTGGCGTACGCAGCGTCAAGAAAATGATTGGCAAGGTTTTGAGAAAAACTGGAAAGAAGTTGTCGCTCTATCCCGTGAAGAAGCCAAGATTCGTGGCGCAGCGCTCGGTCTTACACCATACGATGCCATGCTCGACAAATACGAGCCAGGCACCACAACGGCGTCGCTGAATACTTTATTTACTGACGTGAAAACCTGGTTGCCAGACTTAATCGAAACCGTGTTAGAAAAGCAGAAGTCAGAATCCATCCTTTTGCCATCTGGCACCTTTTCCACTGAGACACAAAAAGCCCTTGGCTTAGAAGTGATGAAGCTGCTGAAATTCGACTTTAACCGTGGCCGACTCGACCAAAGCGTTCACCCATTTTGCGGTGGCGTGCCAACGGACGTGCGCATTACCACCCGTTATGATGAAAAAGACTTCGTGCAAGCCTTGATGGGCATCGTTCACGAAACAGGCCACGCCCGCTACGAACAAGGCTTGCCAAAAGCCTTTGCTGGATTGCCAGTGGGCGAAGCCCGTTCCATGGGCGTTCATGAATCTCAGTCGCTTTTCTTCGAAATGCAGATTGGTCGCAGCAAACCCTTTATTCACCACTTATCGTGTTTGTCTAAACAGGCGTTTAATGCACAGCAAGATCCTGTATTCGACGAAGAAAATCTTTATAAAATCTACACCCAAGTAGAAAAAGGCTTTATTCGCATTGATGCGGACGAACTCACCTACCCAGCACATGTGATCATGCGTTACGAAATCGAACGCGACTTGATCAATGGCGTGATAGAACACACAGATGTGCCAGCACTGTGGGATGAGAAGATGAAAGCGTCCCTTGGCATCTCCACCAAAGACAACTACAAAAACGGCTGCATGCAAGACATCCACTGGACAGATGGCGCATTTGGTTACTTCCCGTCTTATACGCTAGGCGCTATGTATGCTGCGCAATACAAAGCCACCATGATACAAAACGTCGACTTTGACGCCGTTATCCAAAATGGTGACTTAAGCCCAATTTTCCAATGGTTAAGCGACAATATTTGGTCACAAGCTTCGCTTCATACCACGGATGAACTAGTTAAACGCGCCACAGGGGAAGTATTAAATGCAGCGCATTTTAGAAAACATCTAGAAGGGCGTTATTTGTAACGAAGCGGCCCTCAAGAGGTGAACCTTCCTCTCTAGTTGCTAACATGTGTTTCCAATTATATCATCAATGAATCAGGCCAAAGCTGCTGACCATACTATAAAGCCGTGATCATTATTCACTGATCACGGCGACTAATGGCTAATAGATAATTATGCCAATTTTTCTATTAACCAATTTTTAGTATTTTTAGTTTCAATGCCTTTTTTAAAATTGTAAGTTTTATCGATGTTCCACCACATACCATCACCGAGTGCAAAAGCGGTGCGGTACCGTAGCATTTGATCGTCAGGGTTTTTAGCAAGCTCACTTTGCAACCAGTCTAAATTGAACACATGTCGCTTAATACGCTTATTAGTGGTGTTATCAACGATCTCTGCTAATTCGCCATAACTCAGGGTATCTCCGGCAACAAATACCACTTCATTAATGATTCGTGGCGACTCTAACAATATTTCTGTGGTTAACTGACCAATGTCTTCGGGGGCGGTGACCGTTACCTTATTCTCCCAACTGCCCAGCGCATTGATATAGCCTTGTTCGAGGTTCACCACATCCAAAGCGGGTTCAAACAGAAAACTGGTAAACATGCCAGTTGAGACAATTACCCACTCAGTGTTCTTTTGTTGTCGCAGCATCGCTCTTACTTCATATTGTTCATCGAAAACTGGTTGACCACTTCCTATACCTACTACGTCATAATCTACACCAAATTGCCACGGAAAATAGCGTGCAACATTAGCCTCAAGAACCGCCTGTGTAATTTTCTTTTGAGTACCAAGGCCGGCAACAAAGCCAGTACAATTGATAATTGTGTTAAAATCGGCAAAAAAGGCAACTAACGCTTGATGATTAATATTCGCTAAATCAAAACTCTTAAACTTCACACCCTGATCAGAGAACCTTTTTAATGACTCATCGGTTGGGGTCGTACCATGCTCAAGTGAATCTGGTGAAACTAAAACCGTTACGTCTCCACCTAGTGCAGATACTCGTGGTTGTAAGGCATTAAGAACGGCTAGACCTAGTTGACCCGCACCTATAACAAGTATGTCTTTTACATTTATATTGTGATTCATAAAATCTTTACTCTCTGCTTATTATCTCAGATTGAGAGTGTAATTTAGATTATTATAAGTGATAATAGCTAAATTTTGGTTAAACTGTTCTTGAATTTGGAATAATAGAGGGTTTATGGATCGCTTAGAGGGCATGAAAGTATTTGTCCAAGTAGTCGAAGCTAGTCATTTTGGGAAGGCGGCTGAGGCTCTTAGTATGCCTAAGTCGACTGTTTCAAGGATAATAAAAGAGATGGAAGACTATTTAGGTGTAAGGCTGTTGCAACGCACCACACGTAAGTTAAGTGTGACACCCGATGGGGAGAACTATGCGGTGCAATGCCGACATATACTAGCAGAAATTGCAGCGATCGAATCAAACTTCCCAAATAAAGCAGGAAAGCCGAAAGGCAGGCTCAAAGTAAGCATCCCCACGTCATTAGCTCACCATTCTATACTCCCCGTGATTAGCCAGTTCATTCATCAATATCCAGATATTGAACTGTTACTTTGCACCAGCGACCAAAATGTCGACTTATTTCATGATGGCTATGATTGTGTCATTCGATCTGGTGAAATTGAAGACTCAACATCACTTGTTGCGCGACCACTCACCGTTTCATCCTGGGTGGTTGTTGCAGCGCCCGCCTATATAAAACGTTTTGGAAAACCAAAGGATTTAGACGATTTAACTAACCATTACTCAATAGGCTATCTAAGCCAAAACACGGGCCGTGCGATTAATTGGCATTTTCTTGATAATGAAGAGAACGTTAAAATTCAAATGCGGGAAGCGCTGACGGTCAATGATACTGATACCTATATCAACTGCGGCTTGCAGGGCTTAGGTTTAATTCGTATCGCAAGCTATTTGGCACAACCCTACATCGACAACGGTACATTGATAAGAGTCCTTGATCAGTATCAATCTCCGGTTATGTCTTTATCTCTCGTTTATCCTCAAAATAAGCATTTAAAACCGTCATTTCTAGTGTTTGCAGATTGGGTTAAATCTGTTTTAGCTAAAGAATAGCACTTAGACGATCAATTTTTAGTCAGTCAAAGTTGATAAAAATGGATTTTCCAGATTTTAATAGACAGTAATAGGGCACAAATACATTACAAACACCTAGCGCGATTACGTTAACGGTATAGGTTATTTTTAGTGCAAGACCGACGGCGTATTTTAGAAAGCACTTGGAAGGGCGATACTTGTAATGGATTTGTTCCTTCCCCTTTTTTAAGGGGCTAGGATGGGATTATTTGGTGTTGCCGATTTGATGGTATTCCTCTGATTAGCTTGGTTTTGGCGAGTTCAGTTCCGCTCTGCTGAGCGGGTAACTTTTTGCAAGCGCCCAAAAAGTAACCAAAAATTCGCTTTTAAGGGCAGCGCCTCGTTTCCTCATGGAGACATCATGTTGTCAATGCAGAGCCTCATCAAGGCATAGAGTAGTTTTGAGGATAGGGACAGGGCATTTTTAACTGACTCTGAAACACCATAAGGTCGCGCAACTTCGTTGCGTCGAAGCCGCTTCTACGGCTTGATTACCGTCATCCAAACTAACTATTCTGATGTGCTTTCACGAAAAGGGCTTTGACCCCGCTGGTCTCTTATTTGAAAATAGATTAGAGTGTAAGGATTGCGTCTAGGAAGACGAAAGCCACATATTTCTCCCCCTCCTGATGCTCGGTTATTAGGCAAAACAAGTGTGCTTGTTTTGGTCGAAGCCTGAACGCTTATTATGATATATAACTTTATATAAATCATGGTGTTAGCTAAATTCATCTAAATGGCTAGTACTAGAATAATACGGACGTCGATTTATTGGATAAACGCTCATGCGCACTATTAAACGTTATACTCACTTACTACGCACCAATGTAGGATCATAATTACAATGACTGATAATTCTGTTAATGATGTTCTATTGTTCAATGAAAAGGCTGAATTATTGGGGAATTCGAGCTTTGCCAAAGCGATGCTACAAGAGGACTCAGGCGTTCTCTTTGAGTGCAGCGCGGAAGGGGCTTATGAGGTTGTTTTAGTTGGCGCAGAGGGGGAGTCTGTCGACGCGGCATTTTTAACGTTGCGTATGTTCCTACAGAACAATGACAGAATATCGATCCGTAATATTTCCAAAATATATGCTGATAGTAATGATTTTTCTTCCCATCGTACGGAATTCGAAGCTGTTCGAACCCAAATCAACAATTATCTAGATTCCCCTAATGGAATAGATTTCTTCGGGAAAAACTATACTAATAGAGAAATAATCGAACTATTACTGTACGGTAGTAAAGGTCACTCGAAGCGAGAGAAAGAAGCTGATTTGAAAACTTTAATGGCCTTTGAGCCAGTAGCGAATATGTTTTTAAATCAGGTTAATGCAGCATCAGCGAATCTGGTTAAAGGAATTTTACTCCTTGCTGAAATTAATAAGAGAGCTTTGACTATTATCAGCAGTCAAAGTGTATAATAAAGCCATCAAGATTGACGTCTTTTCCGTTGTTCGTTTTGTGGTTTAACGCTAAGCTACCACAAACCAAACAACTCCAAAGCTGCAACTTATGGCGGCGTTGCTACATCACGAGGAGGCTTTGTGGATAATTTGAATCCTATCTATCAAGGGAAACCGACAGCTTACCTCGATCACAATATTTTGGATTTATTAGTTAAAAACCCATCACTAACCTTCAAAGAAGATCTTAAGCAAGAGTTTCAGGTCGTGTACTCAGACGAAACCTTGAAAGAAATTAAAAGAACAGGTGTAAATGGTTCGTTGTACTTGCAGGTTCTAGATGATCTAGAGGCTATGCATATAAGGCTTGTTCTTACTCCCAAGTTTGAAATGACAGGTGATGCTCTTATTCGAGTTATAAGTTCTGCCAATGCATTTAAAGATTACTGTCAAAATATTGAACCGATTTATGAATATCTAGAAAAGTCGACATCTCAATCTATGCTGAAATTTTATGGCGGTAGGAGTGAGGATTCGTTTGATGATATTAATAATGAGCAGATTGATGCGTTTGACAACTTAATGACTCATATTAAGGGATTGATAAATAATGAAGAAATTCAGAAAGATATTCCAGAAATTAGTGAATATGTGGCAGCTTATACGGTGGAACTGAAGAAATCATATGATGAGGCGATTAAGCAATCTTCTCAAGAATTGCATAAACACATATCTGATGAGAGCAACTATTCTGGTATTAATGAGTACAGGGAAAGTACAGGTATTGGTCCTTTACAACTGAATAACATAGAGCCGCCGAATGTACTTGAAAAAATATGGGCGACACATAAAGACTGTAGCGGATATTCTGAGTCAAATTTTACCATTGAACAGTTCTATGGAATTAGTATTAATCCTATCTACAAGCGTGAGATGTTCTTCTTTGAAAAAGTAATGTCAATATATAACGTACTTAATGTCATTGGGTATTATCCAGACTCAAAAATGAAAAAGCACAAAAGATTTATTGCTGCTACGAGTGATGCGGGGCATGCATCAATAGGAAGTTTTTTAGATTATGTTTTATCTAGAGATATCGCTTTCATAAAGAAAGCTAAAGCGGCATATGAGTACTTAAAAGCAAAAACGCAAGTTATTGAAGTTAGAGTAAATGATGTATAAAAATACGAATCAATTGAAAAAATATAAGTCACGAATTTTGTTTGCCAAAATGTAAAGCCATATATTTTTCAACTGTTCTTTGCGCTATATCACAGGAGAAGAATCAAGTTTTATGGCGTTAAGCGAGTTCGAAATTCACAAAATGAAAAAGGCAGGTGACGCCTTTTTAGAAAAGAAAAGACCTCCTATTCAAATTAGGAATCAATTAGATCTGGGTTGGCGTTTAGAAAACCAGTCTGTTTATATCTACGAAATGCGTCCGGTTTGGAATAATCCATCCGAATATCAAACTGAACTCAATAGGGTCGCCCATAAGTCAGCCTGTGCCACCTATAAGTCAGCTGGTGTCGTTGATTTCTGTTCATACGAAACTCTTAAAATCAACGACTCTGGCTTTATTGGTTACTAGGTACTCATCTGTGTCAAAATTGAGTCATAGAAGAACGAGAGGTTTTTTTCATGAATCTCCAGAAAATTGAAGACGAGGCGCTACACCTCCCTAAAAAGGAGCGAGTTCTATTGATTCAGCGACTGTTAATGAGTCTGGAGTCTTCGTCAGAAGAGGAGCTTAAGTCAGATTGGTTGCTTGAGGCCCGACGAAGAGGCGAAGAGCTTGATGATGGCTCAGTTCAGGCCGTTCCCGGTGAAGGTGTTATGAGAAAGGCTAGAGCACTGATCAAATGAACTATTCGTTTCACCCAGCAGCGGAAGCCGAATTCCTAGAATTCAGTGGTTTTTTACGAATCAAAAGTTCCGGGATTGAGTGGTGCCTTCATAAAGGAGTTTGAGGCCTTGGCCTATTTAATTGGCGAGTCACCAAAAGCTTGGCGAGTTGAACTGCCGCCAGAGAGTAAGCGTTCATTCTACGCCGTTATTTCATCCCATCTTTTCGCACTCTAAACTGGACTCCGTTTTCATCTCATAACCGATAACGGAGTCCAACCCATGACCAAACCCTATACCCGTCGTTCTTCTTCTGAATGGCAACAAATCATTGACGATCAAGCCGAGTCTGGCTTATCCGCCCCTCAATACTGCGAACAGCATCAGGTGAGTTACGCCAGTTTTAGTAAATGGCGTCAGCATTTTTCGGGAACTAAAGCCTCGCCAGATTCTAGTCACTCAGACTTTATCGATCTCAGTCAGGTGCCCACTCTCTCAGGTACTGGACGTTGGAACATTACCTTGTGTTTAGGTGATGGTGTTGAGCTTCGATTGAATCGTGACTGATGTTCCTGCCCGATCCCAATGCTAAAATTTGGTTGCATACCCAACCCACAGATATGCGTAAATCCTATCGTGGCTTATTAGGGCTGATCAAACAACACCTCAAAGAAAACCCACTCATCGGGTATTTTGTCTTCATTAACCGGCGCAAAACCCAGATGAAAATCCTCTATTTTGACACCTCTGGTTATTGCATTTGGTGTAAACGACTGTCGCAGGGGCAGTTCAATTATGCGTCATCAGAAAACGCTAAACACGCCCTAAGTGTGATTGAATTGCAGCACCTCTTAGCGGGCATAAAAGTCGAAAAATATCGTCAATTTAAACGCTACAAGCGAGCATCATGACAAGTTGGATGGTATAATCCAACCCCATGAATGACGCCACTTACCGACCTATTTTACCCTTCAAAAACATCGACTTGCTTCACACGAATGAGGTCGAAAAACTGCGTGCTGAAAACGAAGCTATGTCTTCAAGAATCCGCCAATACGAAGCGGAAGTGCACATGCTAAAGCGTGAGTTATTTGGGCCGAAAAGCGAACGTCGTACCTTACTCACACCAGATCAACAAGCCCTCGCTGATATCGTGGGTCCGATGTCAGCCGAACCAACCCGCGTAGAAGAAGAGTCTATCGTTGAGAAGGACAAACCTGAGTCTGCCAATGTTCGTGGCAAAGCGCCCAAGTTTCGTAAAGGCAATGAAATTAACATCACCGGATTGCGTTTTGATGAGTCTATACCGGTTCGTGAAAAGGTTATCTTAGCGGACGAATTACAAGGCCCCAATGCGCACGAATACGAAGAAGTCGGCTTCAAAGACGTCAGCCGCATCGTACAAAAAACCAGTGCCTATGAAGTCGTCATCACCAAACGTCAGGTGGTGAAGCACAAAACCAGTAAACAGCTCATTACCGCGCCACAGCCGGATCTGATTTTTGACAGTTCCCTCGCGGATGTGAGTTTTATCGTTGGCTTACTGGTTAATAAGTTCTTGTATCACTTACCCCTTTATCGTCAACACCAACAGCTTAGCGCTTCCGGCATCACCCTCAGTCGTGCAACGCTCACAAACCTCACCAAACGCGGGATCGAACTGTTACGACCCATTGTGGTAGAGCAACTGATTAGTGTGCTGGACAGCAAGGTACTGGCCATGGATGAGACACCGATAAAAGCCACCCGCCAGCCTGGGGTAGGCAACCAACCCGGCAAAATGAAGCAAGCGTATTTTTGGCCCATCTATGGCGAGCAGGACGAAGTGGTGTTTACCTTCTCCCAAAGCCGTGGCATGAAACACATCCAAGACTTACTGGATCATGTTTGGCAGGGTACCTTACTGACCGATGGTTATGCCGCTTACAGTCGTTACGAAGCCACCTCACCGGAGGTCACTCATGCTCAGTGTTGGGTGCACATGCGTCGTCAGCTACTGAAAGCCGAAATGGAAGAAACCGAGGCCGTCACCCACGCGCTGAACCTGATTGCCGCCTTGTACCAGTACGAAAGCCATATCAAACAGAAAGGTTGGTCAGATGAGAAAAAACAAGATTACCGAGTGCAACACAGTAAGCCCTTAGTGGATCAATTTTTTGCCTTCTGCGAAGAACAAACCCAACGGGCTGACCTATTACCAGACGATACCTGGATGAAAGCGTTGAACTACACCTTAAAGCGCAAACGCCAACTGATGGTCTTTTTGGAAAATCCAAACGTTGCCATGGACACCAACCACCTAGAGCGAGAGATAAGACCCATCCCAATGGGTAAGAAGAATTGGCTCTGTGTGTCACGAAGGAGACATTATGAAGTAGAACAGATTGCAGCATAATGAATCCATGCTCTAAGTTGGATGGAGGAAGGTCCTCCGATCAGGATGTTCAGGCGCACTGATCAAACTACCTGATGCTGCTGTTGATTAAGGTCTTCGGTAGTGAGCGACTCAGGAAAAGGCGGAAATACTACCGTCATGTGAGCCTGGAAGAGTCGAACGAAAGTGAACTGTTAGAAGAAGCATCGAAATCTTAGGTGATGTCAAAAAGGGGTTGTACAGCCACCCCCTGATAAGTGTAGTGGATACCTGATTACTGACTACATGGCATCCGGTGTTAAGGCAGCGAGACTTCCAGACAGGCCAGCTTAGGGAACGTGAGAACCTACTGCTAGCACGTATCATAGAGTAGGGACGGACAGACTCGTAGTAGTGTCGAATGCGCTGTAATGGCGCTGGAGCGAAGGGGTCTGGGTCGCCGAATTGGTTAGAACACAACTTTTTTTTTAAGAGGATGACGTTTTAATGCAAGGCAAAGCATTTGAGATTCCCAAGTCTCTCGTGTGGCAATCGTATAAATCGGTCAAGCGCAATAAAGGTACGCCGGGTTGTGATGGCCAAACAATGACGCAATTTGATCGCAACAGAGACCGTAATCTTTATAAGATATGGAATCGTTTGTGTTCTGGTAGTTACCTACCGCCACCGGTTCGTGAAAAGCGAATTCCTAAAGCGGATGGTTCAGACAGAATACTGGGTATTCCAACAATCAGTGATCGTATCGCACAAGGGGCAGTCAAGATTTATTTGGAAACGCGACTAGATAAGCTATTTCATCATAGCTCATTTGGTTATCGTCCCAATCGATCAGCACATATGGCGTTAACGCAATGTGAGCGTAACTGTCGCTTTAAAAGCTGGGTATTAGAGGTAGATATTAAGGCCTTCTTTGACCACGTTAGCCATGATCTGGTGGTGAAAGCGTTAGAACACCACGATATGCCACGTTGGGTAATATTGTACTGTCGTAGGTGGATGGAAGCCCCCGTGACGGACTCAAGCAAAGCTAATACCCTAACCCAGAGTGCGCGTGGTACGCCACAAGGCGGCGTTATCTCGCCCATTTTGGCGAACCTATTTCTTCACTATGCCTTTGATCAATGGATGGACAAACATTGGTGTTATGTACCGTTTGAACGGTATGCAGACGACATAGTATGTCATTGCAGTCGAATGTCAGAGGCGGTGAAGTTAAAGGAAGCGATCCAACGACGAATGGAAGAAGTGGGATTGAGTATCAATGAGAGCAAATCGAATGTGGTCTACATAGATACGTTTCCACGCCATAATGTAAAGAAAGTCTTCACGTTCCTAGGCTATGACTTTAAGGTTAGAACGCTTAGGCGAAAAGACGGTTGTTTGTTCAGAAAATGTGCTGCGGGTGCCTCAATGAGCGCCATGAAACGAATCACTAAAACGATTACGTCGTGGCGAATACATCGATCATCTGGAGCCACATTGAAAGAACTTGCACAGAGGTACAATGCCTCGCTAAGAGGTTGGATATACTACTATGGCAAGTTCTGGTATCGACATTTTAGCTATCGTCTCTGGTCTGTTTTTCAATCAAGATTGATTAAATGGGCAAGGTGCAAGCTGAAAATCGGTACGCGAGAAGCGGAGCGCAAGCTTGATCAAGTACGTAAAAGCATGCCAACGCTTTTTGCTCATTGGGAATTACTTCGTGCATCAAATGTGCGACCAAGAGCCGTATGACGGGAGACTGTCACGTACGGTTCTGTGAGCAGCTTGGGGGCGAAACTCCCCCTTGCTGACTCGACTCTGTTGGACAGAACTGGGCGCCGAACATGTCGGCATCATCCAAAGCTTGATCAGCACCTGCAAGCTGCACGACATCGACCCCAACGTCTACCTGACGGATGTCCTACAACGAGTCAGCCAGCATCCAGCCAAAGACATCGCGGACTTAACACCAATACGATGGAAGCAACTGTTCGCAGACAACCCGTTGAAATCGCCCTTACTCTGAGTCAGTGGCTGTCAATGACTCCCTAGAATGAACGCTTACGCCAGAGATTCGTAGAGCTCCCCTTCATAAATTTCCGCTATCCATCGTTTACCGAGAGATACTTGGCGGTTTTCAAGTTTGACGATTTTTCTCAGTGTTGTGTATTTAACCAGTGCATTTCTTATGTAAGAGAGGCTTTATCATGCCTAGAGCCAGTAAGTTAGTTTACAAGATACGTCTTACTATCACTGTGTCTCTCGTTGTGTTCGTAGGGCGTTTTTGTGTGGAGAAGATCCGGTCTGATGCAAGCTTTGAGCCACCGACGTGGCTGGGTTGAAGAGCGTTTGTTATTCTTAGCCAGTGTCTTTGCTATCGATGTTTGTGCCTATGCGGTAATGAGTAATCACCTTCATGTGGTGTTGCATATCAATGTAGAAAAAGCGGCGAAGTGGTCTACATGATGTGTCAAGGTCTAAAATGGCACGGCAATGAACCCGAACTGTATCTTAAGACCATTGAGCAGTTTTTTCCGTCGAGGAAAAAGACCAGTATGATTGTTTTTCGGGTAGGTAATATAGCCTACTAATTAACTTGCCCCTTATTTGGGTGTGTACTCTCAGAGGTGTAAATGAGAATTGCCGTTTTATCAGACATTCATAGCAACGTATTTGCCTTGGATGCCGTCATCAAAGATGTAAAGAAGCGCTCCGTAGACCTCAAAGCCAATCTCGGCGATATTTTTTATGGTCCCATTGCGCCAAAATTTACTTATGAACTTTTAATGGAGCATGATTTTCTTACCATTTCCGGCAATCAAGACCGCCAAATCTATGAATCCACTCAGGATGAAATTGCAGAAAACCCAACAATGCAGTTTATTTTGCAAGACTTGGGGCCAGAGCCTCTAAATTGGATGAAGTCTTTGCCTTTTGATATGCAGGTGAATGAAGACATCTATTTTTGTCATGGAACGCCTAAAAGCGATTTAGTTTATTTGCTGGAAGATGTAAGCAAAGGGTATGCTCTGCTTCGTTCAGATGAAGAGATACTACGTTTGCTTGATGGGCAAGCGTCTAATCTTGTATGTTGCGGCCACACTCACCTTCCCAGAGCGGTAAACCTTAGCAGTGGCCAAACGATTGTTAATCCTGGCAGTGTTGGACTGCAAGCGTATACTGATCAAGAGCCTGTCGTGCATTCTATGGAAAATTTCTCTCATTATGCCTCGTACTCTATTGTCGAAAATATTGCTTCTAAATGGTCTGTTCAAAACATTAGAGTTCCTTACGATTATCAGAAAGCCGTGAATGAATCGAAAAAAAGAAATCGAATGGACTGGGTGCATTTTATTTCGACGGGGCGACGGATATAACAAACCAGTAGGCTGAATGAATTTTACTTTGCCTCAAATTATCTCAGCTTGGGGGTAGGGTAAGCGTATATAGATTGGTTACATGGCTTTCCCTAAACCTTTTTTAACTCACCTGATTTGTTCAGCTGGTACTCGTCAAGGTCATTGGCAAGATATAGCTTACCTGAGTAACAAGCTTTGGCTTCTTGGTAAATATCCTCTATGGAGGGGGAGGCGTTGGGGTTGGATTGGTAGCGCGGGCTAAAGTGTGTCAGCACTAAATTAGGAATATTGGTACGCTGAGCAAATTCCGCTACCTGCTCAGCATAACTATGACCATAGCTATTTCCCGCTTTTTCGGCGATTTCCTTTGTATAAGTGGCTTCATGAACAAGCACGTTTGCCCCGTGACTAAATTGCGATAGCCGTTCAGGCTGGTCATTATCTCCTGCAATAATCATTTTGCGTGGGTGCTTATCGTATAGCAGGTAGTCGTTACTGCTGAGCAATTTGCCATTATGCTCAATATCCTGCCCCTTTTTTAATTGTCCCCAAAGTGGGCCTCTAGGGATGCCATGTAACGCCAACTTCTCAACGTCCAAACTAGGGTTGATATCTTTCTCAGTAAAGCTATAGGCATAAGATGGTACTCTATGGGAAAGCGCTTCTGTCTCCACTCGTACGTTTCTGAAATCGACAGACGGTAAATCATCTGAGCCTATGAACTCTAATGCAAACGGCAAATATAACTGGGTATGCCGTTGCGTGGCCTCGACCCATTCTTTCACGCCACTTGGTGCAATAATCTTCAAAGGCTCTTTTCGGCCACTCATTCCCGCGCTTGCGAGAATGCCCGGTAGACCATAGCAGTGATCACCATGAATATGGGTGATAAAGATGGCTTGCAAGGAGTTGGCCGACAAATTGGTATGCAGAATTTGATGCTATGTTCCTTCCCCGCAATCGATAAGATACCAACCACTTCCTTTGCCTTCACGAACGGCGATGCCCGTCACATTCCTAGTTTTAGTAGGAACACCGGATGACGTTCCAAGAAACACTATATTCATTAAAACCTACCCTAATCGCTACCAGCACTTGCTGAGAGATCTAAAAAGCAGTGTAAAGATACAGGCTATTTTTACTTTGGCAAATAAAATGCTCATTACTGTGAACGAAATATCACTTAATATGTTGATTTTTCATAGTATTTTAATACAAATGGTGGAAAATCTGAAATAGTTGCATATACCGGAGCAATCCGGACACCCATTCCGATATAACTCGGACACCCATTCCGTTTTTATCCGGACACCTATTACGCTCTAAACCGGACACTTTTTGGCTTTCCCCGGAATCCCTGTCCGGATTAGCGTAAACCCTGTCCGGATTCACCGGAATCCCTTCGTTTTCTCTTTTAAATCAATCGCTCACTACACTTGGTTACACCTAATACGTTGCCAGGAAGTGATCATGACCAGAAAGAGAACCTCAATGACCAATATTAAAGAGATTTTGCGTCTCAAACATGAGTGCCATTTATCCACGCGGCAGATTGCTTCTTGTTTGAATGTCGGCCGCTCTACCGTGTCCGATGTCCTGACTCGTTTCAAACAAAGTGACTATTATTGGCCCCTTGCCAGTGACGTTTCCGATACCGATCTGTCTAAAGCGCTGTATCAAGAAAAACCGGCTAATCGCCTGAAAGTGATGCCGGACTTTGCGTACTTTTTTATCGAACTCAAGCGCAAAGGGGCGACGAAGCAATTGTTGTGGGAAGAATATGTTGCCGAGCACCAAGAGCGCACTTATGGCTACAGCCAGTTCTGCGAGTACTTCCGTCGTTGGCTCGCCACACAAAAACGCAGTATGCGTCAACTCCATACCGCAGGTGACAAGTTATTCATTGATTATTGCGGACCGACTATCCCGATCGTCAATCCGGAAACGGGCGACGTTCGCCACTCACAAGTGTTTGTCGCCACACTGGGAGCGTCTAACTACACCTACGTTGAAGCCAGCGAAAGTCAAAAGCTGGAGCATTGGCTACAGTGTCACGCCAATGCGTTTGAACACTTCGGTGGCGTTCCCGCTTTATTGGTGCCAGACAACTTAAAAGCTGCCGTGACAAAAACAGATCGTTATGAGCCGAAACTCAACGACAGTTATCGTCAGTTAGCGCATCACTATCAAACCGCCATTATGCCGGCTCGTCCCTATAAACCCAAAGACAAAGCCAAGGCCGAAAATGCGGTTCTGATTGTCGAACGCTGGATCATGATGCGCCTTCGTCATCGCACCTTCCATACCCTAAGAGAGCTGAATAATGCGGTTCGAGAGCTGATGAACGCTCTGAACCAACGGCCGATGCAAAAGATTGGCGTGAGTCGCCAAGCCCTTTTTGACACCCTCGATAAACCCGCGTTGAAACCGTTACCGATGCAGAAGTATGTCTACACAGAACATAAACGCGCCAAAGTGGGACCGGATTACCACATTGAGTACGCAAAGCATTATTACTCGGTACCGCATCAGCTTGTGGGTCAATATGTGACGCTGGAAGCGACGTCGCAGATCATACAAATCTTCCATCAAGGTCAGCCCGTCTCGTCTCACCCAATCAGCCGAAAAGACTATGGTCTGAGCACCCACATGGAACATATGCCGAGCCATCATCAACATCAAAAATGGTCACCAGAACGCTTAATCGGATGGAGCAAGCAGATTGGTGTCGCCACCGAAAACGTCATCAAACAACAGATCCTGTCCAAAGCCCATCCAGCCCAAGCCACTCGTCGCTGTCTTGGCATACTGAGTCTCGCGCGCAAACATGGGGATGTCCGCCTAGAGCAAGCCTGTCAGGATGCCTTACTGGTCAACAAACCTTCTCTGCGCTTTATCCGAAATCTGCTCGATCATCATCGGGAAGGCACACTGTCTCTTCCTTCTGACTCGACACCCGACACCCCGCACAGCAATGTTCGCGGGCCACACTGCTACCACTAGGAGAACAACATGAATCACCTGACTGAACAACTCAAAATGCTGCGACTGAGTCATGCCGTTACCGCGTTAGAACAACAACGAGAACAGTTAACCACCTATGGAGAACTGGACTTCGAGCAACGTCTCACACTGCTCCTTGACAGTGAGCTGCTAGGCAGAAATCATGGCAAAATCGAACGGCTCAAACGACAAGCAAAACTGCGCGTAGAAGCCAGCGCCAGCCAACTACTCTACAAAGAAGGGCGTGGACTAAAGCGCATCCAACTAGGAGAACTGTTGACAGGAGGTTACCTGCAAAAGCATCAAAATATCCTCATCACAGGCCCAACGGGCGCGGGCAAAACCTATGTTGCCTGCGCCCTTGCCTCACAGGCGTGCGAGCAACTTTATAGCGTTCGCTATCTGCGCCTGAGTCGACTGCTGGATGACCTCAGCCTTGGCCGCTTAGACGGCACCTATCAAAAACAACTTGCCGCCCTCGCCAAAAAGCAGCTGCTGATACTCGATGACTGGGGGATGGAAAAACTCAGTGCCGATCATGCAGGCCATTTATTAGAGCTTTTAGAAGATCGTTACCAAACCAGCAGCACGATCATGATCAGTCAACTGCCAGTGAAAGAGTGGTACAACATGATAGGCAATGCCACGGTTGCGGACGCTTTACTGGACCGTTTAATCCACAACAGTCACCGCATAGAACTAGGAGGAGAATCGATGAGAAAACTGGCGCAATCCGGACACATGGAGTAAAACTAGAGACTGAGAAAATGAAGAGAAAAAGGTGTCCGGATTAAAACGGTACCGGTGTCCGGAATCAGCGGAATATGCAATAGTCAGGGAGCCATTGTGATCAGCGGAGCACTCAGGGGACGAACATCTTTTAGGCCAGCTGACCTTATGATGTGTTTGAATCGAAAAAGGCGTTGACCTTGGTGACTGATGGCTGTCGCTGTCCCTTTCTTCAAGGGGCTAGGGCGGGGGGATTTGGTGTTTTTAGTCGAGTTAACGTTTTACTCAGGTCTTTATCGGTATTTTTTACGGTTTTTTTACGGCTATTCTCGTTCTTTTTCTAGATATTTTATGCCTTAAAAATTTATTATAGCTCGCACTAATGTAAAGGCTCACAGGAGCAGGTTTGTAGATGGGAAATAGTTCTAGGTTTAGCACAATATTGCATTTGTGCAGTTTTTTGGTGCTTCTTTATAGTCTCTCTATGCTGGTTCCCATTCTTATCAGCTTTATCTACGGAGAAAATGAGCTACATGCTTTTTTGATTACGTTTGCTATTGCTTTTTCGATTGGTTTGATAGGCTGGAAAGCAACGGATGGTGGTGATAAGAACCTAAGAACCCGAGATGGCTTTATGGTTGCTGTTATTTTCTGGGTTAGCTTTTCTATCATTAGTACCTTGCCCTTGTACCTTGATCGTCGTCTTGGTCTGTCAATGACGGATGCTCTTTTTGAAGGGATCTCAGGCATTACAACGACAGGGGCGTCTGTTCTTAGTCACATTGATACTTTGCCTAAGTCCATTTTGTATTATCGTGCTCAACTCAACTTTCTTGGTGGACTAGGGATCATCGTTTTAGCGGTTGCCGTCATGCCGTTTCTGGGGATAGGGGGAGCAAAGCTTTATCAGTCTGAAATGCCTGGCCCTATGAAAGAGGAGAAATTGACACCTAGGCTGGCTGATACCGCTCGTAACTTATGGGTGATTTATACAGCAATGGCTGTATTGTGTGGATTGTCCTATTACGCTGCAGGGATGAACTGGTTTGATGCCTTGTGTCATAGTTTATCGACAGTGTCTCTGGGGGGATTCTCTACCCATGACGACAGTTTAGGATATTATCATAGCGCACCGATTGAGATAGTGGGCGGCGTGTTTTCCATTTTAGCGGCACTTAACTTTTCTCTTTATTATATCGTTATTTTGAATCGCAGCTTTAAGCCTATTTTTAAAAATTCGGAAGTCCGTTTTTTTATTTTAGTCTTATTTATTATAGTCAGTATTGTGTGTCTTGAGTTGTACCGAACAGGCACGTTTGATGCTAAAGACTCGCTTGTTCATGGGTTTTTCCAAGCTGTGTCCATTATGACGGATAATGGACTAGGGGCGGCGAATTTCCCCCATTGGCCTGCTCAAGTTGTGTTGCTACTTATGGGGGCGAGTTTTTTTGGCGGTTGTGTTGGCTCTACTTGTGGTGGTATCAAGGCAATGCGTTTTCTCCTCCTGTACCGCCAAGGTTCAAGAGAAATCGATCAGTTGATCCATCCAAATGCTGTTTATCAAATCAAGGTTGGGGGTGACTCTGTCTCCGATAGGGTAATTCAGTCGGTATGGGGGTTGTTCTTTCTCTTTATTTTCTTTTCTTGCGCCTTTATATGGGGATTAGTCGCAATGGGGTACGACTTACCCACTGCATTTGGCACAGTCGCTGCCTGTATCAATAATATGGGGTTTGGCTATGGTGAGACGGCATCTGGTTTTGGTGGTTTGACAGATCCAGCAAAATGGTTGATGTGTGTTGCGATGATCTTTGGTCGTTTGGAGATTTTCCCCGTTCTTATCGTATTATCTCGAACCTATTGGCGCTTCTAATACTCTCTTGTTACTTGATGTATGAAGCGGTGATTTGTTCAACTGATACTCGTTAAGGTCATTGGTAAGATATAGACTGAGACTTTTGCACGACTACTGTGCTTGCCAATACTTTGTTAAAAACAGACTCAAAATGCTCATTTATCGCTATAAACTCCGCTTTCTCGTCTGTTTTTGCCGCGTCTTGGCGTCGCTCGTGACATCGTGCAAAGGTCTCAGACTACCTGTATAACAAGCTTTGGCCTTATGAATAAACACGTTTGCCCCATGGCAATTTATCGCTGAGTAGTCTGTAACGACTGTGATGGGCATCTTATTAGTGTTCAAAACGCCCAAATCCACTTTCTTGCATTCAAGAAAAGTATGATATGTTGAATCATACGAGCCTGTGTTATTGAGCCGTTAACATACTCATTTATTCCATCTAGCTGTTAAAGGGAGAAAAAGTGGAAGTCCAACTTTTAGAGAAAAACTCTGATTATGCATCCGTACTGGAAGTGTTGTTACAACTTCGTACGACTTATAATGTCGATTCTTTGTCTGCTCAAATCGACAAACAGCAATCGAATGGCTATCAAGTCGTCTATGTTAAATCATCAGAGGGTGTGTTGGCTGTCGCTGGGTTCAGCGTTGGTGAAAAACTCGCGTGGGGTAAACATATTTACATCGAAGATTTGGTTACCAACACTGAGTTTCGTTCCCGTGGTGTGGGTAAGTTTTTAATGGATTGGTTCAAATCCTATGCTTTGGAAAATGGTTGTGGACAAATTCACTTAGATTCTGGTGTTCAGCGTTTTCCCGCACATAAGTTTTATTTACGTGAAGGTTTCAATATTGCAAGTCATCACTTTTCAATGGTTGGCATACAAAAAAGCTAACTGAGGGCTTTAGCCAGTTTGTATATCAGACGTTTTTACCATCAGATGAATAAGGTCTCTAGATAAGTGATAGAGTGAAAAACGTTTTGAGTTGGCTTAAGGGAATATTGTAGTCAGAAGGTATCGACTACCAGATTGTTGGAGGTTTGGCGGCAACCATTCACGGCGGCAGTCGAGAGGTTGCCGATATTGACTTGTATATCCGTAATTCAGACGCCAACAAACTGTTAACTAGGGTTTCTTCATATCTTGCAAAGCCTTTAATGCGCTACACTGAATATGGCTGGGATTTAGAGTATTTTCAGCTAATCTATCATTCACAAAAAATAGAAATTGGCTTATCTCAGGAGACTCAAATTCAATCTGCCGTCGATGGCTCGTGGCACAGGTTGGAAATAGATTTTTCTAAATCAATACCATTATGCTATCAAGGCATCGAAGTCCCCGTTATCCCTAAAGACGAATTAATTAAATATAAACGTTTACTTAACAGGGAAGTGGGTATAATCGATATACAAGAGCTAACCTTAAATTCAGCGTTATAAAATAGACTGATATGCGCAAAAATTAATAATTATAAAAAATGAACGATTTATATGAATATCAAGAGAATGCGATTTAGATTAAAGAGTATTCCATTCGTCATGCTGGTACAAAATTTTATTCTAAAGTGACATTAGTACTCACGGTGAATAGTCGATGGTTTAAAGAAAATAAAAAGTCATTTTTTTGACATAACGTCTCGATAAAATCCTCAGTAAGATTGGTTTTTCTATGATGGGCTGCTATACGGCTGTGCCAATATGACGAAGGTGAATAGATGCAACTAGGCAACGTTAAGAACGTCGTGTTTGATATAGGCAATGTGATGGTTCGTTGGTCTCCTATCGAGGTAGTAAGGTTGACTTTCGGTGACATGGAAGATCTGGAGCAGTATGCAAAAGACCTTTTCCATAGTCGTATCTGGGCGGACCTGAATAAAGGACTAGTGACTGAAGCAGAACAAGCATCAATATCAGGCGTCCATGGGGTTGTCTGAGTTAGAGTGTGAGCGACTGTTTTATTATGTCAAACACTCCCAGATTTTGTTGTTTGGATCCGTCGATTTGCTGAAACGTGTGAAAGCGGCAGGCTATGGTGTTTACGCACTCACCGATAATGTGGTTAAGACGGTGGAGTATCTACAGTCGACTTATGATTTTTGGTCAGAATTTGATGGTGTCGTTGTATCAGCTAATATTGGTGTTATGAAGCCTCAAGCAGAAATTTACCAGTTATTGTTGTGTCAATATGACTTAACAGCCTCTGAAACCGTTTTTATCGATGATATGTCCTATAACGTAGAAGGGGCTGAAGCGGTTGGTATGTCAGCCATACAATTTAAAAATGCAGAGCAATGTGAGTTAGCGTTAAAGGAACTCGGGCTGAGCTTCTAGACGGATCGGTACCATTTATTTTTAGTTGTTGTCATCATGACGTTTAAGTGATAAAAATATTGGTTATGAACCGATTATTTTGTTTTTTCAAAGGCAACACCGCTACCACCACGACCACAAGGTTGTTTGGAGGGTAGTTGCTGTTTGATTAAAAAAGCCCTCTGAGCGAATTGCCAGAGGGCTTTTTTAATGTCTATTTCTTGTTATTCGCTCAGAGTTTTTCACTCAATGTCTTTCATTAGGAGAAAGAAATGAAAACTCATCGCGAACTAGCAGAACAGCTCGATCTATTTCACTCAGAACAGCAAGCCCCCGGAATGCTTTTTTGGCACCCGAATGGCTGGCATTTGTTCCAAAAGATACAAGAACATATGCGACGTAAGCGTTCATTCTACGCCGTTATTTCATCCCATCTTTTCGCACTCTAAACTGGACTCCGTTTTCATCTCATCACCGATAACGGAGTCCAACCCATGACCAAGCCTTATATCCGCCGCTCTTCCTCTGAATGGCAACAAATCATTAATGATCAAACCAAGTCTGGCTTATCCGCCCCTCAATACTGCGAACAGCATCAGGTGAGTTACGCCAGTTTTAGTAAATGGCGTCAGCATTTTTCGGGAACTAAAGCATCGCCAGATTCTAGTCACTCAGACTTTATCGATCTCAGTCAGGTGCCCACTCTCTCAGGTACTGGACGTTGGAACATTACCTTGTGTTTAGGCGATGGTGTTGAGCTTCGATTGAGTCGTGACTGATGTTCCTGCCCGATCCCAATGCTAAAATTTGGTTGCATACCCAACCCACTGATATGCGTAAATCCTATCGTGGCTTATTAGGGCTGATCAAACAACACCTCAAAGAGAACCCACTCATCGGGTATTTTGTGTTCATTAATCGACGCAAAACGCAGATGAAAATTCTCTATTTTGACACCTCGGGTTACTGCATTTGGTGCAAACGCTTGGCTCAAGGTCAGTTCCATTACCAAGAATCAGCGAACGATAAATACGCCCTCAGTACACTGGAATTACAGCATCTGTTGGCGGGTATAAAAGTCGAAAAATATCGTCAATTTAAACGCTACAAGCGAGCATCATGACAAGTTGGATGGTATAATCCAACCCTATGAATGATGCCTCTTATCGACCTATTTTACCGTTTAAAAACATCGACTTGCTTCACACGAATGAGGTCGATAAGTTACGTGCCGAAGTCGAGGCCATGTCTGTCACTATCCGCCAATATGAAGCGGAAGTTCGCCTGTTAAAGCGTAAGCGTTCATTCTAGGGCTATCATTGATAGCCACTGACTCAGAGTAAGGGCGATTTCAACGGGTTGTCTGCGAACAGTTGCTTCCATCGTATTGGTGTTAAGTCCGCGATGTCTTTGGCTGGATGCTGGCTGACTCGTTGTAGGACATCCGTCAGGTAGACGTTGGGGTCGATGTCGTGCAGCTTGCAGGTGCTGATCAAGCTTTGGATGATGCCGACATGTTCGGCGCCCAGTTCTGTCCAACAGAAGAGCCAATTCTTCTTACCCATTGGGATGGGTCTTATCTCTCGCTCTAGGTGGTTGGTGTCCATGGCAACGTTTGGATTTTCCAAAAAGACCATCAGTTGGCGTTTGCGCTTTAAGGTGTAGTTCAACGCTTTCATCCAGGTATCGTCTGGTAATAGGTCAGCCCGTTGGGTTTGTTCTTCGCAGAAGGCAAAAAATTGATCCACTAAGGGCTTACTGTGTTGCACTCGGTAATCTTGTTTTTTCTCATCTGACCAACCTTTCTGTTTGATATGGCTTTCGTACTGGTACAAGGCGGCAATCAGGTTCAGCGCGTGGGTGACGGCCTCGGTTTCTTCCATTTCGGCTTTCAGTAGCTGACGACGCATGTGCACCCAACACTGAGCATGAGTGACCTCCGGTGAGGTGGCTTCGTAACGACTGTAAGCGGCATAACCATCGGTCAGTAAGGTACCCTGCCAAACATGATCCAGTAAGTCTTGGATGTGTTTCATGCCACGGCTTTGGGAGAAGGTAAACACCACTTCGTCCTGCTCGCCATAGATGGGCCAAAAATACGCTTGCTTCATTTTGCCGGGTTGGTTGCCTACCCCAGGCTGGCGGGTGGCTTTTATCGGTGTCTCATCCATGGCCAGTACCTTGCTGTCCAGCACACTAATCAGTTGCTCTACCACAATGGGTCGTAACAGTTCGATCCCGCGTTTGGTGAGGTTTGTGAGCGTTGCACGACTGAGGGTGATGCCGGAAGCGCTAAGCTGTTGGTGTTGACGATAAAGGGGTAAGTGATACAAGAACTTATTAACCAGTAAGCCAACGATAAAACTCACATCCGCGAGGGAACTGTCAAAAATCAGATCCGGCTGTGGCGCGGTAATGAGCTGTTTACTGGTTTTGTGCTTCACCACCTGACGTTTGGTGATGACGACTTCATAGGCACTGGTTTTTTGTACGATGCGGCTGACGTCTTTGAAGCCGACTTCTTCGTATTCGTGCGCATTGGGGCCTTGTAATTCGTCCGCTAAGATAACCTTTTCACGAACCGGTATAGACTCATCAAAACGCAATCCGGTGATGTTAATTTCATTGCCTTTACGAAACTTGGGCGCTTTGCCACGAACATTGGCAGACTCAGGTTTGTCCTTCTCAACGATAGACTCTTCTTCTACGCGGGTTGGTTCGGCTGACATCGGACCCACGATATCAGCGAGGGCTTGTTGATCTGGTGTGAGTAAGGTACGACGTTCGCTTTTCGGCCCAAATAACTCACGCTTTAGCATGTGCACTTCCGCTTCGTATTGGCGGATTCTTGAAGACATAGCTTCGTTTTCAGCACGCAGTTTTTCGACCTCATTCGTGTGAAGCAAGTCGATGTTTTTGAAGGGTAAAATAGGTCGGTAAGTGGCGTCATTCATGGGGTTGGATTATACCATCCAACTTGTCATGATGCTCGCTTGTAGCGTTTAAATTGACGATATTTTTCGACTTTTATGCCCGCTAAGAGGTGCTGCAATTCAATCACACTTAGGGCGTGTTTAGCGTTTTCTGATGACGCATAATTGAACTGCCCCTGCGACAGTCGTTTACACCAAATGCAATAACCAGAGGTGTCAAAATAGAGGATTTTCATCTGGGTTTTGCGCCGGTTAATGAAGACAAAATACCCGATGAGTGGGTTTTCTTTGAGGTGTTGTTTGATCAGCCCTAATAAGCCACGATAGGATTTACGCATATCTGTGGGTTGGGTATGCAACCAAATTTTAGCATTGGGATCGGGCAGGAACATCAGTCACGACTCAATCGAAGCTCAACACCATCACCTAAACACAAGGTAATGTTCCAACGTCCAGTACCTGAGAGAGTGGGCACCTGACTGAGATCGATAAAGTCTGAGTGACTAGAATCTGGCGAGGCTTTAGTTCCCGAAAAATGCTGACGCCATTTACTAAAACTGGCGTAACTCACCTGATGCTGTTCGCAGTATTGAGGGGCGGATAAGCCAGACTCGGCTTGATCGTCAATGATTTGTTGCCATTCAGAAGAAGAACGACGGGTATAGGGTTTGGTCATGGGTTGGACTCCGTTATCGGTGATGAGATGAAAACGGAGTCCAGTTTAGAGTGCAAAAAGATGGGATGAAATAACGGCGTAGAATGAACGCTTACTATGCGACGCTGTTATCGCCAATATGGTTTTAAAGAAGTGCGTACGCCTCAGCTTATGAAAAAGTCCCTGTGGCAGGTTTCAGGTCATATGGCTATGTATGCAGACGATATGTTCTTTGGTGGCGAGCAAAACGGTGATCAAGAATATGCGTTGAAACCGATGTCTTGTCCTGCTCATATACTGATGTATAAACGAGGTGTACACAGCTACCGAGATTTACCACTTAGGCTGTTTGAATTTGGTTTAGTGCATCGTAATGAATCGTCTGGGTCGTTAAATGGTAGCCTACGTTTACGACAGTTTACTCAAGACGATGCCCATGTTTTTTGTGCTTGGTCTCAGGCTAAACAAGAAATATGCTTATTTCTTAAGCGCGCTAAACAAATTTATAACGACTACGGTTATCAAGCCTTAGAGGTGAAGATCTCCACTCAACCAGAGCAGGCTCTAGGTGATGAGGCGACTTGGCGCCGCGCGGAGGAGATACTTAAGTCGGCTTGTCAGGCAGAAAAGGTACCCTATGAAATCCAAGTCGGTGAGGGGGCGTTTTATGGGCCGAAAATAGAGCTAGCATTACAAGACGCCATGGGAAGAATTTGGCAATGTGGAACGGTCCAATTGGACTTCAATTTGCCAGAGCGCTTTGCCCTAGAATTCAATAATGACCAAGGCGAAGTGGAACGCCCCATTATTTTGCACCAAGCAGTATATGGCTCGATAGAACGATGGATCGGCATACTGCTAGAAGTGTCGCAAGGTGTATTGCCTGAATGGGTGCATCCACAACCCGTTGCATTAGTGACAGTGGATGATTCCGTCTTAGACTACGCTAATCAAATACGCGTCAACCTAGAGCAACAAGATATCAACGTTTTATGTGAGTTTGGTGAGCATTCTGTTGGTCGTAAAATTAAACGCGGCTTTGAGCTGAAAATCCCCAATATCATTATCATTGGCGCGCAAGAAGCCAAAACAGCGAGCCTCTCTATCCGGCGGGGTAAGCAGATAGAGGTCATCAAGGAAAACGAACTGGTGTCGTTTTTGAAAGCCAAACAAGGTAGATAAAAGGGGCGTATTATGACCAGCGAAACCAGATAGGCCGCCAAGCAATTGGCGGCCTTTTCTATGCGCTGCATTGCGCCTGTTTATGTTTCGCGACCAAGGCTTCATAAATGGCGAGGTTGTTAGGCATATTGTTTCGTAAGTGTTGAATACGAGAAGCATTGGCAGGGTGGGTCGATAATAATTCAGGTGTTTGACTGGTACTGCCTTTACTCATGTTTTGCCATAATTTAACGCTTTCTCTCGGATCAAACCCCGCTTTTGCCATGTATTGTAAGCCGAGTAAATCCGCTTCTGATTCTTGTGTTCGGCTAAACGGCAAAATGATACCGATTTGCGCCCCAATACCTAAGGCTTGGAAAAGTGCTGTTTTCTCGGCGGATTCTTCACCACTGACTTGATAGCCTAAGGATAATAATTGGCTCGTGACGAGTTGTGTTGATACTCGTTCATTACTGTGTCTTGCTATCACATGGCCGATCTCATGACCAATGACTGCAGCTAATTGGGATGGGTTTTTCGCAACTTTCAGTAGCCCTGTGTATACCCCAATTTTATAACCCGGTAAGGCAAATGCATTAACCTGCTTATCGTTAAATAATACCACTTCCCATTTTTGATTGCGGTACGGGGCGGGTAAAACTGCAATGATGGTGTCTGCAACGCACTGCACTTCTTGGTTGAGTTTTGCATTAGAAGAAGCTGGTGTTTCTTGTTTCATAGATGAAAAAGATGCTACTCCCATTTTATTCATCTCGCTATCAGGTAACACCGCAAACTGCTTACGCCCTGTTGGAGATGAACTGCAACCTGAGATGGCGACCAACATCACCACCAGTATCACCTTAGAAAAAAACGACATAACCTGCATCTAATACCGCCTTGTAAAACTGCATGGATTGTTGGAATAGCAAACATTATAGAGAAGGCGGCCTAAATGTGGCAACGCCGCTGTTTGGCGAGATGCTATGGCGTTTCAAAATCATTGATTGTAACCAAAAGAATCGTCCCATTCTGGCCTCTTGTGGAAGGGACTTAATTCATCAGGGTGGAGTAGACTGGCGGTTCTAAGCCACTGAGTTTGAACGGAAGGACTAGCTGGTAAACTGCTATCTTGAGGAGATTACTTTGCAACCATTCACTATCTATCCTCAACCTGATCGCCCATCTAATCCTACTCCTCTAGAAATGGCTATTTACAATTATGAGCTAAAAGCCAAAGCTTTTTATGACAAAAAAGCAAAACTGAAAGGTTCGAAAGATGCAGAAGTCATTAATAGATTAAATCAAGACTATAATCATCTTGAAAAAGAGCGTAAGAGGTTGGAGTCTATTACTGTGATACAAGAATCTTTAGACGCGTACAGAGCTGCTAACGAATTATCGGATGAAGAAACTTTATTTAAAGAAAATCACCATCCAACTACTAAACTTGCTAGATTTTTGACTGCGATTGGAGAGCCTAAGCCGACAGTTAAGCATGAAGCTCATCATATAATTCCAGGAAAAGGTCGTTTCGTAGCAATGCCTCTGCTTAGAGCTCGCTTACAATTACATGCTCATGGAATAGGGATCAATGATCCTATGAATGGGGTGTGGTTATATGGTACTGAGAAGGGTAAAGATTTTGATTGGGCAACGGCTGATACTATTTCCCATCGACGTCTACATAGACATAACTATGAGTTGTGGATATCGGATACATTAAGAGTTCAAGTTAATAAAACCCAATATGTGAATTTGTTGAGACAAGTTAAATTAAAGATTAAAATGGGAACAATGCCACAGAATGTAATGATGCCTAAAAATAAGGCTTAGGATGGTGATTTTTGATTTACGTTCCAAGAAACTATGAAAATGTATGTGATATAATTGACTTTGACTATTTTAAAGTCGCGGAAAAAATCAAACCCAAAATGAGAAGTGGTATCAATCCATTACATTATTTGATGAATATACATCATGAAAATAATACTTTATCTGAGGTTTGGCCTGAGGCGATGCACTTTAACTATTTGCTAGATGCTAAGGAGGCCAACTTTGATATTAATATTCTTGCTGGTCTGATTGTTTTTAGCGAAAAAGCACATGATACATTATTCAAATTACTTTCTTTGTATGGTGAGTTTTTGAAAATTAATGTTGAAGGAGACTTAAAATACCTTTTCAATCCTCTTGTGTTTGGTGAAGAAGATTTGATTTTAAGTGAAAGGGATTATTTTGATGGGCTTCCTGTTGGCTATAAAAGCATTGTTTTTAAAAGTGATGATGTAGATAAAAAAGCTATTTTTAAGAGTAAGCTAGGAGGTGCGGAGTTTTATTGTAATGATGCATTTGTTAATGCCTACAATACCCACAGTTTAACCGGTATTAAATTTACACCTCTGGTTGATTTTACCTATAAAGAGTTCGTTGGTGTATAAATAGTATAATTGGGGTGTGAAAATTTTTTTTAATTCCTTTAAATGCTACTTTTTCTTTTACCCCAACCTATAATCAACTGCATCCTGATCTTCTCAAAGAAATATGTTGATGAAGCAAAGTTGTGTGATCTTGTGGCGTTTCAGAGTCGGTTAAGAATATCTTTTCACACCTCTAAAGCGAGTTGTATAAAACCTCGGACACACGTTTCTCGTTGAAAAAGATCTTTTACTTAGTCGCCCCTGAATAATGGCGCTTCAAGCAAGAAGCGCCATGCTATTTTTAGAATTTTCCGTTGGAAAAATTATTTTCAACCATAATCGCCTTAAAAATGCCCCAAAATATGGGGAGCAATAAAGCCACTTCAGTAGCTTACGTAGGTTCTGGCCACAGGCACTTAAGATCACGTTCATCGCATCGCCTAGTATGCCTTTTAAGAAGCACCGTCTGAGTTTACCATCGGATTTTAAATGACCGATGATAGGTTCTACACTGTTTCGTCTTCCCATCCAGCGTTTCTCTTTCTTGGGTACACCGCGTTTTTGACCTGTAACCAAGACTTTAATGTCTTCCACGCCCGATCCTTTATATCCTCGGTCAACAAAACAGGTTTCCGGTTTTTTTCCTGTCAGGGTTTCCACTTGTTGAAGTTGGTCTTTCAAGGTATGCCCATCATACGGATTACTAGGATAGCTTCTTGCGCCCACAATAAAGGATTCTTTAGCCGTCACAGCTATGCTGGCTTTCACACCAAACTCATAGCGTTTATGCGCTTTGCCTTTGGAGATACAGTCCACATTGGGTTCATGCAGGCTGTAGAGTTTGTTTTTACTCTGACGCGTTTGTTTTAGTAATCGATAAGCTTGGTTGAGAATGTCTTCTTGCTTTTGGGTAAGTGTTAATCCTTGTCGCTTTACTTGCCGATCAATGTCCCGCAATACCCGCCCTAAGAAGCCTTTGACTTGCTTAATCGCCTTTCTCATTCGTTTGTATTGTTTGGCATGCCCATAGCGTCCAATCTTTGGCATTAACTCATGGCAGGCTTTGTCATAGGTTTGTCTTAGTGTGATAGCGAGGTCTTTTGCCACTTGAGTGAGTTGCTGTCGTGCCTTGTTGTAGAGTTTGGCATCGGTTGGGAAGGTGATGTTTTTTTCTTGTACCGTGGTATCAACAATCACACGCTTTAGACTCGCAGACTTGATCACTTTTAGCTTTAGCCCCGCTTGTATTGTCTGAGTAAGCAGCCATTCACATCCTTCTTCTCCTAACCGTTTTCGCCATTTAACAAGACTGGTTGGATGGCACGGGAAGTCATGTTGAAAAAAGGTTTCGCCGCAAAAGTATTGGTAGTAAGGCGATTCAAGCCATTGCTCTAAGACCATTTCATCAGACAAATTATACAAATGCTGTAAATACAGTAGCCCTACCATCAAGCGAGTCGGCAGAGCCGCTGCGCCAACCGTCGCGAAATGCGTCCCCAATTCGGTATCCAACCGATCCCAATCCAGCACTTTAGCCAACCGAACGAGTGCATGGTTGGGGTTAATAATATCGATTAGCTGAGGCCGGAATAAATCCTTCTGCGGATCTTGCTTTGTTTGACGAGGCTTCATAAAAACTCACTGATTCTGCAACTTTTTAGGGCTAAAGCGCCATTATTGGCGAGATTTTAGTCCTTAGCATTATACAAAATACATTGCATTTCAATAGGTTGAAAATTATTCAGGGACGACCAGATAGGCCGCCAAGTAATTGGCGGCCTTTATTTAGTAGCATGAGCCTATTAGTTTTGTACTACTTAGGCAGAACGCTAACATACGGTATTTTGTTATAGCGGTCTGTCGATGGAGATGGAGTTTCTATGAGTGAATAATCATAAAACTTCTCTGCTAAAATCTTTTATTTGTTGGCCAAACAGCTCTACTGCTTGTTTTTCTAGCCTTTCTTTGAACCCAATAACCTCTAAATAATCATTTCCTGCGTCTGCTGCTTCATCTTCGTCTTTCGAGTGTTCGCAAATATACTTTAGGCGCGAGGCTTCTTGGTTAATAGACTCAAGAATAATTCTTGTTTCCCAGTCGCATAGGGAAATAGTAAGTTCTTTAATATATGTCATAATACAATCTGCTTTTTAAATACTTTTTGGCATTTTAGGGCCAATTTTGATAGTAGTCCTTTGAATTCGTCTAAGGGAATATTAGATGTTGGGGCTATGCTGTAATGTCCTGGTCGGTCATTTAGAAGTTTAAGGCCAACAGGAACAGATGTTCCTTTAGGTATTTTCCAAACCCATCCAGACATTGGTGTTGATTCAATACGGTCTTTAGTCGACAGGGAAATACCTTTACCATTTGCAATAACAACAAGAATACCGTTGATTTCAGTTGTATCTACATCCTTTGGCCGTCGAATATTATCTAGCCTTGGGCCTGTTGCATTGCCTAATCTAAATAAATCTTCTGGTGCCATGAATAAGTCTTCGACATTAATTCCTTTCTCCTTGTCTGTAGCTGATTTTTAATGCATTTCAAGAAATGCCCTAGCATCTTACTTCAACGAATGCTTATCCTAAGAATGTTTTAGTAAAAATAAAAGCGCGATAGCATAAAATTTACGCATTTTGCGGGTTCAGCTGCAACGCTCTTATTTCAAAAGACATAGATTGTAGCCTAGAAAAAAGCATAACCTTCCTCTTAAAAAAGATAAAGGGAGGGAATGTGTGATGCCCATTGGGGTGAAAGGGGGGGCTGTCGCGATTCGTCGCTTTTAGTCTACCTATAGTCGTTTCCAGCCATCTATCCCACCAACCGAGAAATTACACTGAGTTCATTGCTTATAACTAGATTAAAAGCCCCACACCGAGAGGTAAGGAAAAACAATGAACGCAGCAGAATTACATGATAACGCTATTGTGATCGATGGTTTGATTTGTGCGAATTGGAATCGTGAGTTGTTCGAAGACATGGCAAAGGGCAAGTTGACGGCCGCTAATTGTACTGTGTGCTTTTGGGAAAACTTTGAAGGTACGGTACGTAATATTGCCCAGATGAATCAGCTGATTGATACCAACAGTGATTTGCTGACCAAGGTTTACACAACCAAAGACATTTACCGCGCTAAAGAAGAAGGCAAAACAGGCGTGATGATGGGTTTTCAAAATGCTAACGCTTTTGAGGACCAAATCGGCTACGTGCAGATTTTTAAAGATCTTGGCGTGGGCATTGTGCAGATGTGCTACAACACACAAAACCTAGTAGGTACTGGCTGCTACGAGCGTGATGGGGGGCTCTCTGGCTTTGGTCGCGAAATTGTGGCTGAGATGAATCGTGTCGGCATGCTGTGTGATTTATCACATGTTGGTCCAAACACCGCTAAAGAAGTCATTATCGAGTCTAAAAAGCCGGTTGCTTACTCTCATTGCTTACCTTCTGGTCTGAAAGAACACCCACGCAATCGCTCCGACGAAGAACTTAAGTTTATTGCCGATAATGGCGGGTTTGTTGGGGTGACGATGTTTACACCGTTTTTAAAAGCGGGGGTGAATGCCACGGTTGACGATTATGTCGAAGCCATTCAATACATCTACAACATCGTAGGGGAAGATGCGATTGGCATTGGTACAGATTTTACTCAAGGCCATGGCGAAGACTTTTTTGAATACCTTACCCATGACAAGGGCTATGCCCGTCGGTTGACACGTTTTGGTGAGATCATTAATCCAAAAGGCATTCGTACGGTTGGTGAGTTTCCAAATTTGACGGAAGCCTTGTTAAAACATGGTTTTAGTGAGCGCCAAGTTTGCAAAATCATGGGTGAGAACTGGGTGAACTTGCTGCGCGAAGTCTGGGGCGAATAGTCACGCTACCCGCCGAAACTCAGTTAGATATGACAAGTTACAAAAAATAGACCGTTTAATGAGGAAGTAAAATGAGTTCACATGCCCCTGAAATGCCCATCCAAGTAGACGATGAAACCGGTGTTTGGACAACAGACGCTTTGCCTATGCTGTATGTGCCACGTCACTTTTTTGTTAATAACCATATGGGAATAGAGGATGAGATTGGTGCTGATCGTTACGCTGAGATCCTCTATAAAGCTGGTTACAAATCCGCCTATTTTTGGTGTGAACAAGAAGCCGAGTGCCATGGTTTTACGGGTGATGAAGTGTGGCATCACTATTTGAAACGCTTATCTCAACGTGGCTGGGGCTTTTTTATCACAGAGGCGTTAGATGTTGAAAAAGGCACTGCAAAAGTGCGTTTAGAAAATTCCGCTTTTGTTTATCACTACGAAAAAATCCACGGTAAAAAGGTCAACCGCAAGGTGGATTACATGTTTACTGGCTGGTTTGCTGGTGCGTTAGATCAAGTGGCTAAAAGTCAGGGGTTGACGATTCGCACTCAAGCGATCCAAACACAAAGCGCCGCAGAAGAAGGCTGCGATGTAGGGTATTTTGAAGTGTCTCCTCTGTAAATTTTCACAGCCAATGCGCTCGCAAAACCAGGGAGCGCTTTCTTGTGTTTTTTTAGATTTTTAGTTTGGTATTTTTTATAAGGACGGGGGTCTTGTTATGTCCCAGTATGATGCGTTATTTGAGCCATTAAACATCAACAAATTGACCATACGTAACCGTATTGTCAGTACGGCTCACGCGGAGGTATATGCGACTGATGGCGGCATGACGACAGACCGTTATGTGAAATATTACGAAGAAAAAGCCAAAGGCGGTTGTGGCTTGTGTATTTGTGGTGGTTCCAGTGTGGTGTCTATTGATAGCCCTCAAAGTTGGTGGAGCTCCGTCAACTTATCGACGGATCGTATTATTCCTCATTTCCAAAATCTTGCGGATGCGGTGCACAAGCACGGCGGCAAGATTATGATTCAGATTACTCACATGGGACGGCGTTCCCGTTGGGACGGCGAAAACTGGCCGAACTTAATGTCGCCATCCGGTATTCGTGAGCCCGTTCACCGTGCAACCTGTAAAACCATCGAAGTGGAAGAAATCTGGCGTATTGTGGGTGACTTTGTGCAAGCGGCACGTCGTGCTAAAGAAGGTGGTTTGGACGGTGTTGAATTATCTGCCGTTCACCAACATTTAGTTGACCAATTCTGGTCGCCTCGTGTGAATAAGCGTACTGACGAATGGGGCGGCACATTTGAAGGTCGTATGAAATTCGGTCTTGAAGTGGCGAAAGCGGTTCGTGATGAAGTCGGCCCAGATTTTGTTGTGGGTATGCGTATCACGGGGGATGAGTTCCACCCAGATGGTCTAAATCACGAAGACATGAAGCAAATTGCTAAGTACTACGACGACACGGGTCTTATCGACTACTTCGGTGTGGTGGGGTCTGGTTGTGATACACACAACACCTTAGCAAACGTTATTCCCAATATGAGCTATCCCCCCGAGCCATTCTTACATTTGGCAGCGGGCATTAAAGAAGTCGTGAGTGTGCCTGTTATTCACGCGCAAAACATTAAAGACCCTAACCAAGCGAAGCGTATTATCGAAGCGGGTTATGTGGATTTTGTCGGTATGACACGTGCTCACATTGCTGACCCTCACTTTATCGCGAAGATCAAAATGGATCAGGTTGACCAAATTCGTCAATGTGTGGGGGCAAACTACTGTATCGATCGTCAATACCAAGGTCTTGATGTTCTGTGTATCCAAAACGCAGCGACCTCTCGTGAGTACATGGGGTTGCCTCATATTATCGAGAAGACTGACGGTCCTATCCGCAATATCCTTGTTGTCGGTGGTGGCCCTGGCGGTATGGAGGCGGCACGTGTTGCGGCAGAACGTGGACACAAGGTGACATTACTTGAGCGTGCTGAAGAGTTAGGCGGTCAAATCACCTTGGCTTCTAAAGCGCCACAGCGTGACCAGATTGCAGGTATTACGCGTTGGTTGGTGATGGAGCTGGATCGTCTAGGTGTGGATGTGCGTCTTGGCACTTCAGCTGATGAAGAGCTGATTAAAGAGTTCAAGCCAGATGTCTGTATTCTTGCAACAGGCGGTCGTCCGTTTGTTGAGCAAAACCCAGAGTGGGGTGCAGCCGAAGGTCTTTGTGTGTCTTCTTGGGACATTCTAAGTGGCAAAGTCGAACCCGGTAAAAACGTTTTAATTTACGACACTATTTGTGAATTCACGGGTATGTCGGCGGCGGATTACTTGGCGTCTAAAGGGTCTTTGGTTGAGCTGGTCACTGATGATATCAAACCCGGTGTGGGTATCGGTGGTACGACCTTCCCAACTTACTACCGCTCGTTATACGAGAAAGAAGTGATCATGACATCTGACATGATCCTTGAAAAAGTGTATCGCGAAGGCAGCAGCTTAGTGGCCGTACTTGAGAACGAATATACCGGTCAGCAAGAAGAGCGCGTGGTAGATCAAATAGTGATTGAGAACGGTACTCGTCCTAATGAAGAGCTGTACTACGCTCTGAAAGAAGCGTCTTACAACAAGGGGCAGATTGATGTTGAAGCATTGTTTGATATTAAGCCTCAGCCCGTGTTGTCTGAACAAGTCGATGGCATGATCTTGTGGCGTTTGGGGGATTGCGTATCTCAACGCAACACACACGCCGCCATGTATGATGCGCTGCGCTTGTGCAAAGACCTTTAACGTTTAGCCGTACTCAACTAAACCAACTGAAACTGAACCCAAGGGGCAGCAAAGCTGCCCCCGCTTTTACTAGATGAGGGTGAAAGATGGTTATCGACTGGTTACCTTCTATTCTGATTGTTGTGCTTCTGGCACTTGGCGTTATCGGTGCCTTGCGCCGTATCAGCCTATGGCGCGCAGGGCAGCCTGAAAAAGTGAATTTCATTGCTGGCCTGATGGCGATGCCAGGGCGTTACCTTAACGATTTGCACCATGTTGTTGAACGTGACAAGTACATGTCTAGAACACACGTTGCGACAGCGGGCGGCTTTGTGTTGTCTATGGTGCTTGTCATTGCGGTGTATGTTTTTCACGTAGAGCAAAAAATTGTCGCATGGCTACTGTTGGGCGCTTTGGTGCTTATGCTTTGTGGCGCATTTTTTGTTTTCAAGCGTCGTTTGAATCCGCCTTCGCGTTTATCCAAAGGCCCTTGGATGCGTTTGCCTAAGAGCCTGATTACCTTTGCGCTCACCTTTATTGTGTTAACTCTGCCTGTGGCAGGTGTGCTACCAGAAGGGTTTGGCGGTGTACTACTGACATTGATTCTGAGTGTAGGCGTCATCGTTGGTTTAGGAGAGTTGCTCTTCGGCATGGGCTGGGGTGGTCCCATGAAGCACGCCTTTGCTGGAGCCTTGCATCTTGCGTTTCACCGTCGTCCTGAGCGCTTTGGTGGTGGTCGATCCACCGGGCTAAAACCGGCACAACTAGGGGGCGAGTCACACGGTGTTGCTAAGCCAAGTGATTTCAAATGGAACCAATTGCTTGGCTTTGATGCTTGTGTGCAGTGTGGTAAATGCGAGGCTATGTGTCCTGCCTTTGCAGCGGGTCAGCCCCTTAACCCGAAAAAATTGATTCAAGATATGGTGGTGGGTCTTGCTGGTGGTACGGATGCGAAGTACGCCGGTAGTCCTTACCCAGGTAAAGAAGTTGGTCATGCCAAAGGTGGGGCGAACAACATTATTACAGCGGGTTTGATCGAAGCGGATACATTATGGTCTTGTACGACGTGTCGTGCCTGCGTTGAAGAATGCCCGATGATGATTGAGCATGTCGATGCGATCGTCGATATGCGCCGCTTCCTAACCATGGAAAAGGGCGATACACCTAATAAAGGGGCGGAAGTTCTCGAAAACATTATCGCGACGGACAACCCAAATGGTTACGCACCGGGCAGTCGCACTAACTGGGCGGCGGATCAAAACTTGCCCGTGATGAAAGAGAAAAAACAGGCGGACGTTTTGTTTTGGGTATCGGATGGTGCATTTGATATGCGTAGCCAGCGTATCTTACGTTCATTCGTGAAATTGATGAAAGCGGCGAATGTTGATGTTGCTATCCTAGGGGATGAAGAACGTGACAGTGGTGATGTGGCGCGTCGTCTTGGGGATGATGCCACGTTCCAAAGTTTAGCAAAACGCAACCTTGCTACCTTATCTCAATATTCTTTCAAGAAAATTGTTACCACGGATCCCCATGCTTACCACTGTTTGCGTAATGAGTACGCGGACTTTGATACCGAGGGGGCATTAAAGGGTGTTGAAGTGCTTCATCATACGACGTTCTTGAATCAATTGGTTCAGGCTGGTGCTCTGAAACTGGATACGTTTAAAGGTGGCAAAGTGACCTACCACGATCCATGTTATTTAGGCCGTTACAATGGTGAGTACGAAGCACCACGAGACTTGCTGCGTTCCCTTGGTATTGAGGTTGCTGAAATGGAGCGTTCTAGATTCCGTTCACGTTGTTGTGGCGGTGGTGGCGGTGCGCCGATTACCGATATCCCCGGTGAACGTCGTATTGCGGATATGCGTATGGAAGATGTGACAGCAACCGGCGCAGAATTGGTTGCCGTTGGTTGTCAGCAATGTACTGCTATGCTGGAAGGGGTGGTTGAACCACGCCCAGAAGTAAAAGACATTGCCGAAATTCTCGCCGGACAATTGATTGAAGAGGTGCATTAATGAGCGACATCATTCGACGCGACCCTCGCAGAGAGTGGATTGCCCGTAACAGGCTGCATCCACTCCATGATTCGGTGGCTAATGCTGTACAAGGAGAGGTGAGAGGACCAAGCGGCCTTCTTCGCAAGAATCCTCACCAAGTTGGGTTCATTGGTCCGAATGGCCTCAAACGTATTGATCGCTTAAAAGGCAACGCTGTAGCGGGCGTAGGCAACAAGCGTTCTGCGGCGAACCAAGAGACGGTACTGCCACTTCATAAAGTGGACAATCCTGATTTCTACATTGTGGTGGTGCCGGATATGATCGGTGGTCGTTTATCCGGTCACGATAAGGATATTCTCGGTCTAGCACATACCATGGCCTCAACGATTGAAGGTACTGGCGCTGTGGTGGCGGTGTGCTTTGGCGAGAGCAAAGAGGCGCATTATGATTTAGCTGGTGTGGATCGCTTGATTCATTTATCCGCTAGCGAGTACGAAGGCTTTGCGCCCGAGGCAAGATTAACCGCGCTGACGCATATTGAATCTCAATTGGCGCCTAAGCACTGGCTGTTCCCAGACAGTATTCATGGCGGTAGTGATTTAGGCTCGCGCTTGGCGGCTCGTCTAGGTGAGCGCCCAGCCACCCAGGCCTGGCAAGTGTCTAGTGAGAAAACGGTCTGTCGTGGAGCTGGTGGTAGCCTTGATATCGCCCGACAAACACCACGCATTCTTATGCTATTGGAAGAATGTGGTGAAGCCATTGACGAAACGCGTCATGAAGCACTTGCCATTGAGGTGGATGGTATCTCGATGAGTGAGCCTGCGTTACAAGACAAAGGTTTGATGGACGTTGATCCTAGCGCCATTCCGCTTGCCGAAGCCGAGTTTATTCTTTCGGCGGGTAACGGCATTCATAATTGGGATCAATTCCACAAAGCAGCAACGGTTCTTGGTGCTACTGAAGGGGCCAGCCGGGTTGCGGTGGATGATGGTTTTATGCCCCGTTTCCGCCAGGTTGGTGCGACGGGCACTTGGGTGACGGCGCGTGTGTATCTTGCTGTAGGTATCTCTGGTGCGATCCAGCATATGCAGGGTATTGGTCAATGTGACAAAGTGGTTGCCATCAACACGGACGCGGGGTGTGACATGGTGAAGCGTGCCGCCTTGAGTGTCATTGGTGACAGCGAAGAAATTTTGGCTGAGTTAATGTTGTTGGCGCAAGCTCGTAAGAAGGGTTCACAAGAGGAGCAAAGCGATGCAGCCTAACGTTGTTTCTTTGGTATCAATTGGTCGTCATCCTCAATCGGGGCGCGCTCGTCGTGCTGAGCAAGATGGTCGTGGTGTTGAGCTTGGCTTGAAACTCGCGGGTGAAAAGCTTTCTGTATTGCATGTTGGTAATCCAGAGGAGCCAGTGCTTCGTCAATATGCCGGTATGGGATTACCTGCTATGACTGTCTTGAAGCAAGATGAGACGGCGGATGCCGTTCCTGCGCTAAGTGATTATTTGCAACAAGAGAAGATTGACATTGTGCTCACAGGTGTTCGCTCAGAAAGTGGTGAGTCTTCTGGCATGGTGCCTTACCTGTTGGCGGAAAAGCTCGGCTGGCCAGTCGTGGCTCGCGTGGCGGATATTGTTTCCATTAAAGACGGTGTTGCTGAAGTGTTGCTAGCATTGCCTCGTGGTCAACGCCGTTCCGTAACGGTTAAGTTGCCCTTCATTGCCAGTGTTGATAATGCGGCTGCGCCAGCTCGCCAAAGTGCATTTGGGCCAGGTCAGCGTGCTCGTATGGAAAGTGTAAACACGCATGGTGAAGTGGACCAAATTCGTGTAAATTGGCAAGAGGCTCCCGCGAAACCTCGTCCTAAGCGTTTGAAAACCGTGAAGGCTAAGACGGCGGCAGATCGGTTTAAAGCCGCCACGGCGAAACCACAAGGCGGCTCTGGTAAAGTCATGAAAAATGAAAGCGCTGCTGAGAAAGCTAAGGCTATTTTTGACCTATTAATTGAAGAAAATGTTATTCGTTAGATATATGCTATTCGTTGGGGAAGGGAGTAAACGAAATGATGATCGTAGATTTAGTCGATGAAGTGGATTTTAAAGAGAAACTCATCGGTATTGGTGCACCAGTGGATACTGCTAAAGACTTAAAAGAAGTCGATACTTGTCTTGTGTCTTGGTTAAATGAGTGCCCAGAGCAAATGTATTTCGTCAAACTAGTTTGCAAAGAGCTTATAGAAAGTAACGCCACCATCCTCCCTGAAGTCAAAAACATCATGCAGGCGTATCTGTAATCTAATAAAGTCCATAAAAAAACGCTTTAACTCGATTTGAGTTAAAGCGTTTTTTTATGGACTGTATGTTGATTTATTTCTATTGGTTGAGACTTTTGCACGACTACTGCGCTTGCCAATACTTTGTTAAAAACAGGCTCAAAATGCTCATTTATAGCTATAAACTCCGCTTTCTCGTCTGTTTTTGCCGCGTTTTGGCGTCGCTCGTGACATCGTGCAAAGGTCTCTGGTTATCACTAAAAGCCGTTACTGACAAAGGCTCTCTTCTTGGTGTTGCGCTTCTTATCTTGCAGGTGAAAGGTAAGCATGTGGAGAAAAGCTGTAGGGGTTTAAGAAGAGGTTGTATGTGTGGAGTGCAATGACTCCACACATAGGTTACATATTTAACGCTTCAAGTTTTTGAGAATGGTGTCTGAATACCAATCCAAGAAGTTAATCACTCCAAATTCATAGGTTTCGGAATAGGGGCCAGGTTCGTAGCCAATGGAGTTGATACCTTGCTGATTGCGCTCACCCAGTATTCTATCTTGGTCATTAGTAGCGTCCCAGACTTGGCGTAGTCGTTCAGGGTCGTAATCCACTCCTTCGATAGCGTCTTTATGGACGAACCATTTTGTGGACACCATCGTTTCTTGTGGGGAAATTGGCAACACTCGAAAGACGATAAAGTGGTCGGATTGCATATGATTCCAAGAGTTAGGTAGGTGCAATATACGCATGGAACCAAGCTCTGGGTTTTTAATGCGCCCCAGCATCTTCTGACAGCCTGCTTCGCCGTCTATGGTCATCACTTTGGTGTTTTTCTTAAGGGGCATGCGCACGATGCGGTTGCGCTGTCGGCTACCAAAACTTTGGTGTTTGTGAGGAATGCCTTCGGCGTCCCATTTGTCGGCTTGAGATTGATAGTGGTCGAGGAAGTCCTGAGGAGCCCGAGGGTCGTTGGTGTCATCCCATTCCAGTAAGGTGTTAAGCAATTCTGGATGGTTATTGGCGCAATGGTAACATTCTCGGTTGTTTTCGATGACGAGCTTCCAATTCGCTTGTTCATACATGTTGGATTCGACGGCAAGCTTGGTATTTTCTACATCATAAGGCGCCATGTATTCATCTAATGTGGCTAAAAAGTCGTCGAAACCATCATCAGGGGCGTCCTTTCCTAAACAAACAAAGATAAACCCGCCAGCCGTTTTGCAATGGGCCGGTTTGAGTCCATGTTTTTTCATATCGAAGTCTTTGCTCATTTCCGTCCCAGCGAACAAGAGGTTGCCTTTTAAATCATAGGTCCACTGGTGATAAGGACACACTAGGTTTGCTACTTTGCCTCGATGTTCAGTACAAATGACAGAGCCACGGTGGCGACAGGTATTGTGAAAGGCATTTACATTACCGTCGCCATCACGTACGAGGAAAACGGGGTTTTGACCGATTTCGACGGTGAAGTAATCGCCCTTTTTGGGGATCTCGCTGGTCATACCAACAAATAGCCACTCTTTGTTAAAGATCTCTTCCATGTCGATACGAAATGTATGCGGATCATTATAAAGTTCAGCACTAAGAGAATAGTTCTGTTGGCGTTGTTCAAGTGCGTTCGCTACTGAGGCGCGAGCCTCGTCAAGCGTATTATGCCGTATATTTATTAAATCTATTTGCTTCATCTTTCTGGATCCTTCATAACAAAAAGATAGATGGAAGAGAACTGTGAAAGGCTATCTTCGCTTAAATAGGGGGCATAAATATGCCTATTCACGACATGACAAAGTATTTAAATCGACGCTAAGAAATGAGGGTAACCATCTTTGTCTAGGGCAGTGACTGCATTGAGCAACTTCATGTCGCTAATGGTTAATTTGCATTGAGCAACTCAAACGAGAATGGCCGACATGTCATCATCTTTTAGTTAGGAAGCCTTTATGAGTGATTCAAATACTACGGCCATCAACACCGATTATTTTGCTCCCGTCCATACCCAAACATGGGTTAATGGTCGACATAATGTCCGTTGTGTGAAGATGATTCACGAAACTTGGGATGTTTGTACCTATTGCTTTATGGCGCAACAACCAGTGATGTTCTTTTTCAAACCGGGCCAATTTGTCACTTTAGAATTGGAAATCAACGGTAAACAGGTGATGCGTTCTTATACTATCTCCAGTTCGCCTTCTGTGCCTTACAGCTTTTCGATCACGGTAAAGCGGGTGCCAGGTGGAGAGGTGTCTAATTGGTTGTATGAGAATATGACCGTAGGGACAGAACTGGCTGTGCATGGGCCTGCTGGTCAATTTAACTGCATTGATTTTCCTGCTGAAAAAGTTCTACTGCTTTCTGGTGGCGTTGGTATTACCCCGGTCATGTCGATGGCACGTTGGTTCTTTGATACCAATGCAGAGGTAGATGTTACTTTTATTCACAGTGCTCGTTCACCTAGAGACGTTATTTTTGCTCGTGAGCTCGATCACATGGCGTCGCGAATTGATAATTTTAGTCTACATATGATTGTGGAGCGCATGGAAAACGGTTTGGCTTGGCATGGTTATCGGGGCTTTTTAGATATCCATAAGCTGAATATGATTGCACCTGATTTCATGGAACGAGAAATTTTTTGCTGTGGACCTGCGCCTTATATGCGAGCAGTAAAAACCCTTCTAAAGGAGAAAGGGTTTGATATGTCTCACTACCATGAGGAGTCGTTTGGGGCGACACCTGTGGAAGTTGTTGAAGATGCTATTGAATTAGCTGAGGTTGCTCAAGCGGAGGCTGAGTCCATTGTAGAAACGGATTTGATGACCATTTCGTTTGCTAAGCAAGGTAAGAGTATTCAGGTGCCTCAAGGGGAAACCCTGCATAACGCAGCTGCGAGACTGGATTTGATGATTCCTAAAGCCTGCGGCATGGGGATTTGTGGTACCTGTAAGGTACTGGTCGCCAATGGGGAAACGCAAATGGAACATAACGGCGGTATTACTGATGAGGATGTGGAAGCGGGTTATGTCTTGTCCTGTTGTACTGTTGCGAAATCCGATGTTGTGATTGATTTTTAATCTTACTTTTGTGTCAAGTCGTTCATGGTCAATTAATGGGCAAGAGTGTTCTTAATCGGTGCGTTTTAACACGGACGTTTTTAAACGATATTGTTATGGTTAGGTGAGTGGGTTATTTCTTAACGACTGACAAGTTTCCACTAATTGGTCTATATTTTGCTTTGTTATGAGGAGCATCGTTTAGGAGGGAATAAGTTATGTTAATAGGAACTGCAGAAGCCGCCCATAAGCCGAATAAAAAAGTGACTAAGGTTGGGTTCCTTCTCTTAGATCATTTCACCATGATCGCGTTAGCTTCTTCGATTGAGCCTCTTCGTATGGCTAATCAGTTATCTGCCGAGGAATTGTATAGTTGGCAACTTATTTCGGAAACCGGACAGTCGGTGACCGCGAGTGATGGCTTGAGCTTAAGTGCGGATTTTTCAATGCAAGAGGCTCCCCACTTCGATTTTATTTTTGTTGCAGGTGGATTGGATATTACGCGCTCTTATACCTCTAAGCAGGTTTCTTGGTTACAACAAAAGGCCCGACAAAATGTCACTCTTGGCGGCATTTGCACTGGCGCTTATGTGCTGGCTCATGCTGGATTAATGAACGACTATCAATGCAGCATTCATTGGGAATGTCTAACAGCGTTGCAAGAGAATTATCCTAAGGTAAAGAGTAACAATCAGTTGTTTTCTATTGATCGTAACCGCTTAACCTCATCGGGTGGCAGTGCTCCAATGGATATGTTTTTGACCATGATTGCTCGTCAACATGGTGCTAAATTGTCGAATGCGGTGTCCGATATGTTTATCTGTGAACGTATTCGTGGTGAGTCCGATATACAGCGAATGCCATTGCGTCAGGTCAATAATGGCGTAAGTTGTACGCCTAAGTTATTGGATGTTATTCAATTAATGGAAAATAACTTGGAAGAGCCGATTGAACTCGATGAGATGGCGGTCTTTGTGGGAGTGTCTCGTCGTCAGATAGAGCGTATGTTCCATAAGTATTTGGATTGTTCGCCATCGCGTTATTATCTACGATTACGGTTGGATAGGGCGCGTCAATTATTGAAACAGTCCAGTATGTCCATTGTCGAAATTTCGACAGCTTGCGGGTTTATTTCTACACCACATTTTAGTCGTTGTTATCGTAAGCATTTAGGGGTCTCCCCACGCGATGATAGAAAAATGGCATGGTCGCAAGCGGTTATTACACCTCTGCTAGAGGACACGGCTTTCCCCGAGCCTGTTGCTCACTTGCTTATGCCACATGCAGCATCGGCCTTATCGAAAGCGCATTCAGAGCCAAGCTATGGGTCAGTCTCGTTAACCTAATCTATCGTTAATGAAGCAGTAACAGCGTTTGCCTTGAATGGCTGTTGTTACTGCCAACCTTTCTCCCTTTCTGTCATTTTATCGCCAATGGTGTTGCTTTATTCTAGGATGTTATTCACAGTTAGACCCTCATTCTATTTAGGGGGTTTCATGAAAGACCTAGTGACAAACCGATTAATAATCCGATCTTTTTTCGAAACCGATGTCGATGGTTTATTCGAATACTTGTCAATGCCTCGTGTGAATTGTTTTCTGGATGATAAAATCACCACACTTGAAGAAGCAAAGCAAAAAGTGAAAGAGCGTTGTCAAGATGAATGGTGTGCTGCTGTCACTTTAAGAGACACTGGTGAGCTAATCGGTGAGCTTTTTTTTCACCCAGAAGAGCGCTACATCCAAAACGGACAAGAGGCAGATACCTACAATGTTGGGTGGAATTTTAATGGGCGGTTTGAGGGAAAGGGCTACGCTAGCGAAAGTGCGCATGCACTGTTTGATTATTTGTTTATGGATAAAAATGCCAGACGACTCTATGCCTTTGTGGAAGATGATAATATTAAATCACAAGCATTAAGCGAAAGGCTTGGCATGCGTAAGGAGGGATGCTTTGTGGAATTTGTCTCATTTATCAACCACCCAGATGGAACGCCTAAGTACGAGAATACACTTCAATACGCTATCTTAAAAAAAGAGTGGTTGCTCAGAAACAACTAGATTGAGTCACCAAGTATTGCTCTATATCAAAACGCTTTTATCCTCTAAGTTTATTATAAGCTTATTCTTTAATGGAATTAGTCGTAAACAATCTAATATGAGGTGAGTGGATGAAAAGTTATAAAGAGATTAATAAAGAGCAAAATGCCTTTGCGAGGGAGTATCGCAAGTCATCTCCTGCTATTTTGGATGGCTTCATGACCATGTATAAGGCTTCTATGAGCGAAGGAGCCTTATCTAACAAAGTAAAAGAGCTAATGGCGTTAGGTATCGGCATTGCTGCGCGTTGCGATGGCTGTATTGCCTCCCATGCTAAAGCTTCAATTCATGCTGGCGCCACAAGGGAAGAGTTGGTCGAAACCATTGATGTGGCCGTTATGATGGGCGGTGGGCCGTCTGTTATTTATGGTACACAAGCTTTAGCTGCTGTGGATGAATTCTTGGCGGATTAAAATTGTGAATAGACTGGTTGTAGGCTCATTGTGTTATTTTTGCTTTTATTAAGTGTTATAAAAATACCAATAGTACCTTAGTGGTTAATATATCCAGTTGTTAGTGTAAAAAAGGCGAATAGATTGAATTTATTCGCCTTTTTTACATTTAAGGAAAAGAAGTTGTTTTATTGAATGTTTTCGATTGATTAATGATAAAGTCTGAAAATATTTTGATATGGTTTGGCTGGGTGTGGTTTTTAAGCTGAATTAGGTAAATGTCTCTTTCAATATTGATGTCTTCAAAGGGAATGATGACAATGTTTTTATGTTTGAATTGAAATAAGGTTAATCCCGTTGTGATGCTGATTCCGTAATTAGCGGAAATAAGTCCCATCATGGTCGTTAGCTGTTGCACTTCTAGACGATAGTTTAGCTGTATCCCTTTCTTTTCAAACAGCTTGTCCGTGTATTGTCGAATGCTGGTACGAGGGCTAAAGCCGATAAAGGGATGCTGATATACCTCTTCTAATGATACTTTATGACGCTTCGCCAGTGGGTGGTCGGCATGACAAAGTAGGTAAAACTTATCTGAAAATAAATAGGTGGAGTCGAAAATATTCGTTGTGGGTTGATCCGCTGTTAAGGCTAGGTCTGCCTGTCCATTTACCAGAGAGTTAAGGCATTGATTCCACTGTGTATCATTTAGCTTTATCTGAGTTTGTGGATGGAGCTTGCTATAGGTTGCTAATATTTCGGGTAACCATTCTACGGCTAATGACGGCAAGACACTTAACGTCAGAGAGCCATCTGTTCCTGCTGCGTGGGCGGTAATTTCATTGATGGCTTCGTCATAATTTACAATGAGTCGTCGGGCAATCTCAATAAAATGAATGCCATTGGCGTTTAGCTCAACTTTGCGTGTGTCTCTATCGAACAAGCGATAACCAATTTCCTCTTCTAAGTTAGCAATGAGAGCACTGAATGCAGGCTGAGAAAGGTTAAAACGCTGAGCCGCTTGAGTGAACGTATTGTTTTCACTTAGCACCAAAAATGCTCTTAATTGTTTGATGGATAGATTCATTATTCTTCTTATCTGTCAGTAACAAGGTGGAAATTTTTATTTTTCAGGGATTAAAAGGATACTAGTCATATTAAAAAATTGAGTCAAATAACTAATCTATATTTAAGTGCTCCTATTTGTTTGTTGTGTTTTTTATTTGTTTAACCACTAGACTTACTTGTTTTTTCTATTGGTCATTTAAGTGTTGTTAGTGTTAAAAAATAAAGGCTATTTATGCGTGCCTTTAGGTTAAAGGTTCCATATTGCTCAAATACAATAATAAGGAGTGGCAAAATGTTAGCTTTTTGGGGTGGATGCACGATTCTGGTGTTGTTAGCACTAATCATGACAAAACGCATGTCAGTTGTGGTGGCATTGGTATTGGTGCCTATCGTATTTGGTTTGCTGGCAGGCCTGGGGTCGGAACTTGGTGGCTACATTTATGCTGGCCTCAAGAGTGTTGCGCCTACGGGAATTATGCTTACCTTTGCCATTTTATACTTTTCTGTGATGAATGATGCTGGCATGTTTGACCCTATGATCAAAGGCATTATTAAGTTTGGCGGGCAAGATCCAACAAAAGTTGCGGTAGGTACCGCATTGATTGCAATGTTAGCCCATTTGGATGGCTCGGGCGCATCAACTTTTCTGATATGTATTCCTGCGATGATTCCCATTTATGATCGTCTTGGTATGGATCGAAAAATTCTTGCTTGTATCGCAGCCTTAGGGGCGGGCACCATGAATATTATGCCGTGGGGTGGCCCAACATTGCGAGCAGCGACTTCGCTAAGTGTCGATATTTCAACATTATTTAACCCTCTTATTCCGGCGCTTGGCGCGGGGATATTAACAGTGATTGTGCTGGCTTTTTGGTTGGGGAAAAAAGAAAAAGCTCGTTTGTCTGCAGCAGAGACGATGGCAGGAGGTGACTTTGTGGATAATACCCAATATGAGGGGATTGATGATCAAGAATATGAGGAAAAGGCCAGACTAAAGCGCCCTAAATTATTTCTATTTAATCTACTTTTGACGGTAGCGGCTTTGGTGGTGCTTGTGACAAAGAGTTTGCCGCTGCCTATTGTGTTTATCATTGCGTTACCTATCGCGCTTTTGGTGAATTATCCTAATGTTAAATTGCAGCAAGCACGTATTACCGCCCACGGGCACGCGGCGATCTTGATGGTATCGATTATTTTTTCGGCTGGCGTATTTACTGGTATCTTGAAAGGGTCAGGCATGATTAAGGCATTAGCCACTTCGCTCGTCTCTTTTATCCCCGAAAGTTTAGGCGCACATCTTCCTGTCTTAACCGCCATTACGTCCATGCCCGCTAGTTTGTTATTTGATCCGGATTCCTATTACTTTGGTGTATTACCTGTATTGGCACATGCTTCTGAGGCTTTGGGCGGAAGTGCGATTGAAGTTGCCCGTGGGGCTTTATTGGGACAAATGACAACCGGTTTTCCGGTGAGTCCTTTAACTGCATCCACCTTTTTGTTAATTGGTTTGGCGGGTGTTGATCTTGCTGATCATCAAAAGAAAACGATTCCGTTAGCCTTTTTAGTCACCTTGGTTATGACAGTTGTCGCTGTGATCACAGGGGCATTAACCCTTTAATTTTCAATCAGCATGGTCAAGTGTTCGCTAAAAAGCTTTCTCATCATTATTGGATATAGAAGAAGTGTGTCATGAAGAAAATTAGAATAGGTTCCGGTGCAGGTTATGCAGGCGACCGAATTGAGCCTGCGGTCGAGCTGGCTCAAAAAGGAGAGTTGGATTATTTAGTATTTGAATGTCTTGCTGAGCGCACCATTGCGATTGGGCAAAAACAAAAAAGACAAAATCCTGAAGAAGGCTATAACGAGCTATTGGAAAAGCGGATGCGGGCTGTCTTGATGAGCTGCTATCAAAACAATATTCGCATTCTTACGAACATGGGGGCCGCTAATCCGCTTTCGGCAGGGCGGGCTGTTCAGCGAATTGCAAAAGAGCTTGGTTTGCATTCGTTTACCGTCGCCGTCGTTACGGGGGACGACGTGCTGAGCAAATTACAAGCGCTTGATTTAACGCTCGATGAAGCTCGTCTATCCATTTCGCAATTTGATAAAGATATTGTCTCTGCCAATGCTTACATTGGTGCCGAAGGGTTGGTGGAAGCGTTAGAAAGTGGCGCCAATATGGTGATAGCGGGACGAGTCGCGGATCCTTCTTTATTTCTTGCGCCCATGATTCATGAGTTTGGTTGGTCCCTTGATGATTGGCCGAAAATTGGGCGTGGTACTTGTATTGGTCATTTACTTGAATGTGCAGGGCAAATTACCGGTGGCTATTTTGCAGATCCTGGTGTGAAAGATGTCGCGGATTTGGCGCGTTTAGGATTTCCAATTGCCGAAGTAGACGAAGAGGGAAATGCCATCATTACTAAGGTGGAAGGCTCTGGTGGAATGGTCTGTGAAGCGACTTGTAAAGAACAATTGCTTTATGAAATTCACCGTCCTGATCAATATATAACGCCAGATGTTGTGGCAGATTTTAGTCAAGTGACCTTTCAGCAAGTAGACATCGATAGAGTGGCAGTAAACGGAGCAACGGGAACGGCTCGAACCGATTCTCTAAAAGTGTCTGTAGGTTACAAAGATGGCTTTATTGGCGAAGGTGAAATTTCTTATGCTGGGGTCAATTCGGTTATTCGTGGGCAGCTTGCTTTGGACATTGTGAAAGAGCGTTTTGCCTTATGTGGCTTCGAACCCCTTGAGGCTCGTTATGATTTAATCGGTGTGAATGCTTTACATGGCGATAAACATTCGGGGGACAGCAATCCTTATGAAGTACGCGCCCGTGTGGCTGTACGGTGTGCAACCCGCGAAGAGGCTTTAACGATTGGCGACGAAGTAGAGACTCTCTATACCAATGGTCCTGTGGGTGGCGGTGGTGTCATGAAAAATGCGAAAGAGGTGTTAGCAATGGATTCGACATTGATCCCGCGCGATCAAGTACCTGTCGTCGTAACAGTTTTGGAGAATTAACTATGAAATTACGAGACATTGCGCATTCTCGCACGGGCGATAAAGGCAACATTTCGAATATCTCGGTGATTGCCTATGATATGAAAGATTATTATCGAATTAAGCAGTCGATTACCGCAGAAAGAGTCAAAGATTGGTTTTCGGGGATCGTAGAAGGGGACGTTGTACGGTATGAAATACCCTCTATTGGGGCTCTTAATTTTGTGATGTATCAGGCCCTTGGTGGAGGTGTTACCCGTTCGCTTGCTCTGGACATGCATGGCAAAAGCCTCAGTTCTGCTTTATTAGATATGGATATCGAATAAGCTTAAATCGTGGCTTGATCGCTTTTACTCGTCGTGTTGTAGTATTCTGAGTGTATCAAGTGTTTTGTTTGCAGAGAGTGCTTAATACCATATTGTCTTTTATTTGCGTGGCGTTAAGTGGTGAGGTGACTGTGAAGCCTGAGATCAATCCTAATAAAATTGTTGTCTTTACTGGTGCAGGGATAAGTGCGGAAAGTGGTTTACAGACCTTTCGTGATTCAAACGGGCTTTGGAATAATGTAGACGTTGCCGATGTGGCAACGCCCGAGGCGTGGGAGGCGAATCCGCAATTTGTTTTAGACTTCTATAATAAGAGAAGAAAAGAAGCCTTTGAGGCCTCGCCTAATCCTGCTCATTATGCTGTGGCAAAGCTCGAAGAAAAATATGAGGTCGTTGTCATCACTCAAAATGTTGATGATCTCCATGAACGCGCAGGCTCTAGTAAGGTAATCCATGTTCATGGATTACTTAAAAACGCTCGAAGCAGTGTCAATGATGCTTTGCTCTATCTTTACGACCAAGGCAAGCCCATACAAATGGGAGAACTTTGTGAAGAGGGGAGCCAACTGAGGCCCGATATTGTTTGGTTTGGCGAACAAATTCACCATTATGAAACAGCGAGAAAGCAACTTGTCGCTGCGGGTAAAGTGCTTGTAGTGGGAACCTCACTGTCCGTCTTCCCTGCTGCGGATATCCTGAAAAAAGCACGATACAACGCTGAGAAAATCATTGTGACCAAGCAAATTGATAAAAGACCAGCGGGCTTTAAACTGTTTAGAGGCAACGCCAGCTCATTGGTTCCTTCTGTTGTTGACGATTGGCTGAATGGTCAGTCTGTTAGCTAAAGGGACTTCGCTTATTGGTTTTCCTCACCATTTGAACTTGAACCCCTGAAAAAGTCAGTTCGACGCAATCTCGATTGCGCGACTTTATGGCGTTTCAGGGCCAGTAAAAAATATTCTATACACCATCGAAAGACGAATCCATGCCTTACGTAATATAGCGTTTAGATAAAGTGGGTCGTATAAAAGTTGTTCACACGCTTCTCGTTAAACATGATTTTTTGGTTACTTTTGCATCGCTTGGCAAAAGTAACACGCCCAGTAGGGCGGAATAAACTGGCAAGTCAAAGTCATTGAGAAGCGTCCAATATACATAAAGATCTAAGAAACAACCCCATCCTCTTGAAGACAAAAGAGGATGGGGCTTGGTTGATCAGTCGCTTTGATCTCTTGTGGTTTGTTGGACTAAAGTCCAGCCTACATGCCCTTAGGTTGGGGAATCCCCCCGTTTCATCTGCATGCGACGCAAAAACTCAGACATGATTTGCATGTAAAGTTCGTCGCCGATGTATTTATCTTCTACGCCACGGTCAATACTGGGGTTATCGTTGACTTCGATGACATAACCGCGACCATTAATTTCTTTCACATCGACGCCGTATAGGCCATCACCAATGGGTTTGGTGGCTGCGATGGCCGCTTGTAGAACTCGGCGCGGCACTTCAAATGTAGGTAAGGTGTCAAAGCCGCCACTTTGGCTTTTGCTATCGCTATGTTGGTAAATCTGCCAATGGTTTTTTACCATGTAGTAGCGGCAAGCAAAAAGTGGTTTGTTGTTTAGGATACCAATGCGCCAGTCAAATTCTGTGTAAAGGTATTCTTGCACTAGGAGCAAAGAGGATTTCTTAAACAGCGTATTCAAACTCTCAGTTAAGGCTTCGCGGTTCTCGGCTTTGATCACGCCTTTAGAAAAGGCGCCATCGGGAATTTTCACCACCATTGGGTAGCTGATGGCCGCTTCTAATGCGTCTTCTACGTTGCTCTCTCCCTTATGGACAATGCGTGTTTTCGGGCAAGGTACTTTGTGGGTGTTGAATAAGTCAGCCAAGTAGACTTTGTTGGTGCAACGCATGATGGATTGTGGATCGTCCATAACAACCAAACCCAACCCCTCGGCTTTTTTCGCAAAGCGGTAGGTGTGGTGGTCTATGTTGGTGGTTTCGCGAATAAATAAACCATCGTATTCAGGCAGGCGCATAATGTCTTTTGGGCCAATGGTATCCACGTGGATGCCAAGTTGCTTACCCGCTTGAATGAATTTTTTAATCGCTTGGCCGTCGCTCGGCGGAAGCTTTTCTTCTGGGTTCAGCAAAATCGCCATGTCGAATTTAGCGGCGCGTTGAATTCGACCTTTGCTCCATACTTTATTGCTGAAAGCTTCTAGAGACTCGGCGAATAGGGTTTCTTCCTCATCGTTTAGCTTGCTTTGCGAGGTGGTTTGCAGTGCGGTGACTTGCCACTCTTTGCGAAACTTTAAGGTAACTTCGAGTACAGGGCTTGGGAAACTTTCGAACAGTTTACGTGCAAATTCCTTCATTTCTGGATGAATCGTGCGACCAAATACGCAGTGGAATTTCATGTCCATTGGAGCTTCTGGCTTGGCGAGTTTCTTCGCTAACAGAGGTAACCATTGGGAAATCTCTAACTCATAAAGGTCTTTTTTACTAAGGTCATTGAGCACACGGACAGATGGCATTACGTGATGGCCGCGGCTTTCTGCTAGTAAAGAGCAATAATAGCCATCCGATAGGTATTTGCTACTTTTACATAGGTTGATAATGCGCGTGCGACCTTGGTTCTTGTTGGTGGCCAAGTTTAGGTATTGAGTGAAAGTGATCACTCGATCACTGGGTAAAAACGCGGACCAATCTCTGGCATGATCAACAACAATGTACGTCTGTGACATGTGTTCTGTTTTTCCTTATGGTTGCAACAGTAACTTATGTAACGTTACTGGTGGGTCATTGTTTTAAAAGAGGTTAAAAAACATTCTGAATTTGTGCGGATAGTGCGCTTAATTTTATGTTTTAACAATAGACTAAAATGAAGAATAAAATGTTTTTTTCGTACATTTTTAAGCTATCTTTTAAATAGGTTTCGCCCTAGAATTCGCGAAATCTCTCTCGTGAGTTTGGTGGTTCTCGTTGCCTTGGTTTGTGGCGAAAACACTAGAAAAACGAGCCTACGACCTTCTGTCTTTTCTAAGGCGACACATGACGACAACCACAACAACATTGACTCACCTCTCTACTGCAATCACCTCTAGCGATGTTCGTTTAGCAACATTGGATGATCTGAAATCGCTTTTGGTACTTGAGGAGCGTTCTTTCTCTGGGGACCGTTTAAGCCGGCGTAGCTTTCGTCGCGCCATAACGGGTGCAGGGTCTGCTCTATTAGTTGCCGTGTCCGATCAGACGCTACTGGGGTATGCCTTATTACATCTTCGACAAGGTACGCATTTGGCGCGTTTGTACTCTTTGGCTGTATCACCAGAGGCGCGTGGTCTAGGGGTGGGTAAGCTATTGATTCAAGCTTGCGAGAAGAAGGCCGTCAAAAAGGGAAAATTGCTGCTACGCTTAGAAGTGAGCGATGTGAATCATAATGCGATTGGTTTATACCAAAAAATGGGGTACCGAGAATTTGGTCATTATGATGCATATTACGAAGATCAGACAGATGCGATTCGTATGCAAAAGCGTTTACGCCATGCGGGAGATGAGCAAACGACACGAGCGATTCCCTGGCTAGCGCAAGGAACGCCCTTTACTTGTGGTCCAGCCTCATTGCAGATGGTGTTGTCTGCTTTGCATCCAAGTTATCAAGCAACGCCAGATGATGAGTTGGAAATCTGGCGAGAAGCGACAACGATATTTATGACATCGGGCCATGGCGGGTGTCATCCTATGGGATTGGCACTAGCTGCCGAGAAACGAGGCTTGACTGCCAATATTTGGTTGAGTGACGACGGGCCGCTATTTGTTGACAGTGTACGGGATGAGCTTAAGAAAAATGTCATCACGCGAGTACATCAAGGTTTTGTAAAGCAATGCGATGAGGCGAGTGTACCAATACATTATGCTGTGATGCCCTTAGCTCAGTTGATTGAAGCGTTTGATTCTGGGGCGCTTGCAATCATCCTGATTAGTACTTTTCGCATGGATGGCAAAAAATCGCCCCATTGGGTGGTGATGTCTGGTTATGATGAGCACAGTATTCTCGTTCATGATCCAGACTTAGATGATGATAAAAAATTACCAGACGATCCGCCAAGCCCATTGGATTGTCAATATGTGCCCATTGCTCGGGATGAGTTCGAAAAGATGTCTCGTTTTGGCAGAAGCCGGTTGCAAGCGACGGTTGTGTTGACGAAAAGAAACCAGTCACGATAGAAGCTTGTTGTTTGGGGAGCAGGAGAAGAATAACAATTTGTCTAGGAATATTTTGTAAACTTACTAATTGCTGATTTATCATCCCTGCATTAATCTATAACAAATTATTATATGGAATAGATAATGACAAAAAGTGACGTCAAAGAGGAAAAAAAAATATTAAAGAATAATGACTTAGATGACGAATCTTTTTTTTCTCAACTGCTAACCTATTTGCCGATGGGCGGCATGGTGGTGAATACAGATTCTGTTATTCTCTTAGCGAATGAGACTTTATCAGACATATTAGGCTATTCAACAGATGAGCTTGTTGGTATGGATGTTGACTCGTTGCTACCTAGTCAGTTTCAAACCAACCATAAAAAACTCATGCAAGGCTTTTTCAAGCATCCTCACAAACGCAAAATGGGCAAAGGGCAGGCTCTGTTTGCGCGCTGTAAAGACGGCAAACACATTCCAATAGAAATTGGGTTAAACCCGATAGAACAGAAAGGCCAAACTTTTGTTTTAGCGACTTTGATCGATCTTTCCATGCGAGATCGTGCGAGAAATATGTTTCAGCGATCCATTGAAGATGCGCCTCATGGTGTGCTGGTTGTGGATTCTGATGGCGTGATTCGTTTAACGAATAGTATGTTGTGTCAATGTTTTGGCTATACCTCGGATGAGTTGTTGGATCAACCTTTAGCCATGTTGCTGCCAAGTCGCTATCGAAAAAACCATGATCATTTGCGTCGTTCCTTTCATCAAAACCCCATGCCTCGAATGATGGGGGTAGGACGAGATTTGACCGCTTTGCATAAAGATGGTCGTGAGTTTCCTGTGGAAATAGGGCTCAGTCCCTTTGAAGACGAAGATAATAATGACATGGTGCTAGTCTCTTTATTGGATATCACACAGCGTAAACGTATGGAGCAAAAGCTGCGGGAAACCAATACCAATTTAGAAGAGTTTACTTATGTTGCGTCCCATGATTTGCGTTCGCCGTTGCGGGGGATTGCGGATTTGCTTGAGTGGATTAAAGAAGACCTTGGTCCTGATGCACTTCCAGATGTCACCCATAATCTCAATCGAATTGATGTTCGCATTAAGCGGATGGAACAACTCATCGACAATTTATTGACTTATGCACGAGCAGGCAATGTCGAGTCTAACGTTCAGGAAATCGACATTAATACACTGCTTGATAATATCGTCGAATTATTAGAGGTGCCCGAAGGGATTAAGATAATACGAGATGTCCAGTTTGAGCGCTTTACGTCGGTATGGACTCCGCTGGAAACGGTGATGCGTAATCTAATCAGTAATGCCATTAAGCATCATGATCAGGAATCGGGCACGATTGTCGTGCGTTGCATGGTCGAAAATAGTTTTTGTCATTTTAGCGTTTGTGACGATGGGCCTGGTGTTCCAGAAGCCGCGTACCAACGTATTTTCCGTTTATTTCAAACGGTGACATCCAGTGAACGAAGTGGAACGGGCATCGGCCTTTCTGTTAGTCGACGTTTGGTCGAAACGCATGGGGGGCGTATTAGTGTGGAGAAAAACGAACATCAACGCGGTGTTACCTTCCATGTTTGGTGGCCGCGATTTTTAAGGAAAGATACCCATGAGTAAAGAATTAAGTGTTCTTATTGTCGAAGATGATGATGTGTCAGCAGAGTCGATCATCCGTAGTCTGAGAAAAGTCGCACCGGACATCGATATTATTCATGCGGAAGAGGGTAAAACGGCCATAGAAATACTTGAAAAAACACACCCAGATAAGGTTATAAAGTCACCCTTTTTGGTGTTGTTGGATTTAAATATGCCCGTTATGAATGGCTTTGAGTTTTTAGAGTACATTCGTGATAGTAAAAACTTGCAAGACACGGTCATTTTTATTCTGACGACATCAAATGATGACACTGACCGTTCTCGGGCTTATGCGAACAATGTTGCAGGTTATATGGTTAAGTCTGAAGTTGGACCGCAATTTGCGAAATTAGCTACCTTATTAAATGCTTATAAAAATGCGGTGGAATTAAATGGTTGAGGATGCAGGCATGGATGTTTCAAAGACCCTTGATGTTGATGCTAATGTGCTAAGGTTACTGATCGTTGATGATGACGATGTGGATCGAGAGCGTTTATGTAGGATGTTGGCTAAATCTGACATAGAAACGTTTGTATCTGAGGCGTCTTCTTTGGAAGATTCCATGAATTTTCTGCAAGGGGGTGAGTTTGACTGTGTCATTGTTGACTACCGCTTAGGGATAAATTCAGGGCTCACTTTACTCAACAGCATTCGTACTACATTGGAAAATCGATGTGCGGTTATTATGGTAACTGGGCTTGGTGATGAAGAGGTTGCAGCAGAAGCCATGCGTTTGGGGGCGAGTGATTATCTATTGAAAAATCAATTACAAAGTCCCCAATTGATACGTGCTGTCATCAGTGCGGTGCATCGTGCAGAGTTGGAAAAGAAACTTCACGATATGGCGCATTATGATAACTTAACGGGATTAGCTAGCCGACCACTTCTGCTGAAACACTTACAAGCGGCGATTGTTGATGAAGATCCCACCGCCGTTGCATTCCTCGACTTAGATAATTTTAAACCCGTGAACGATAATTATGGTCATGATATTGGCGACTTCGTTCTTATTACAATTGCGGATCGGCTTAAGCAAATCATGCGAAAAAACGACACTCTGTCTCGTATTGGTGGTGATGAGTTTGTACTGTTATTGCGCGGTGTTGTGAATGAAGAGCAGTGTATTGAATTTCTTAACCAGTTACTTGAAGTCGTTAACAAGCCTATTGAGATTGAAGAATTTGAAAGCGTTGTTCAAGTGTCTGCAAGCATTGGTGTTACCTTAGTCTCCAATGACAGTTTAGACGCCGATACGGTGGTTCGGCGAGCAGATCAAACCATGTATCAAGCGAAAAATCTAGGCAGAAATAACATTGTTTTTTTTGATCCGGAGGAAGAGCGCCGCTTACATGAACGAAGAGCCATTTTGCAAGCCGCCGAGCGTGGCGTTGTTCGGCATGAATTTGAACTCCATTACCAACCGCAAATCGATATGGTAAATCACCGTTTAAAAGGGGTGGAAGCTCTTATTCGTTGGAATCATCCAAGCAAAGGGTTTTTATACCCTGGGGACTTTACTGAAGCTTTGGAACATCCAACTACAGGGATTGTCATAGGGGAGTGGGTATTGGAAGAAGCGTTGCGACAACTTGCCATTTGGGACAGAGATGACCTTGTTGTCAGTGTCAATATTGCCCCAGCCCATTTGCTTAGCAAAGGGTTTGTTCAGCAACTTGAGCGGTTGTTGAATAACATGCCCAACATTAGCCCAAAGTTATTAGAAATTGAGATTTTAGAAACTGTTTCAATGGCGGATATACACAGTGCCGTTGAGGTAGTGAAAGCCTGCTGTGAATTGGGGGTTCGAGTCGCACTAGACGACTTTGGTACAGGGTATTCCTCTCTTAATTATTTGAAAAAGTTGCCTCTGGACACCTTAAAAATCGATAAAAGCTTTATTCAGAACATACTGTCCAATCAGGACGATAGAGCGATTGTTGCTTGTGTTGCTGAGCTTAGTCAGGCGTTTAAATACGACTTGATAGCGGAAGGTGTTGAATCATTCGATCATATGCAATCGCTGATCGAGATAGGTTGTCATCTAGGACAAGGATATTATATTGCTAGACCTATGTCTGCTGACAAAATGACGCAATGGATTGATCAATACAATAAAGGCCCTCAGTTACATTAACTATTTGTTTTCTAAAAAGTATTCCTCTTGTTCTTCGCTATGACTATCTCACCCAATGTGGGATAGGCTTTGCGTGCACTCCCTGTCTACGCCTTTTATGGTGCCATGGCGCCTAACTAAAACTCATGTCTAAAGTCTTATGATTTTCCATATTTGATAGTATTAAGTTATAGAGTGAATGCAAAAAAGCTATTTGCAATGCTTGACTCATGGATAGATTAGTGAGATAACGAAAATGTTTTTGTTGTATTTCGAAAATACATTGTAGAAAATCGAAAATTCGTTGTATAACGAAAATAAATAATCAAATAGCGAAACAAGCATAAACAGTATATGACTCATAATAGTCAAATAATAATAAAATACAGGGGATAACTAAGATGAAAGAGCTAGCTAAGCCTACCTTGATGGGGGAGTGCATTGCGGAGGTGATAGGTACTGGTTTATTTATGTTTATCGGTACGGCGTGTGTGGCTGCGTTGGTCACGACGGGAGCCCAATATGGTCAATGGGAGATTAGTATTATTTGGGGGCTTGCGGTTGCTATTGCCATCTATGCTGTTGCTGGCGTCTCGGGGGCACACATTAACCCTGCTGTCACCTTAGCACTTGCAACCTTTATGGGGTTTGAATGGCGCAAAGTGCCTTTCTTTATCATTGCTCAGTTTGTTGGTTCCGCGCTTGGAGTAAGTTTAACATATTTCCTTTATGGTCCGGTGATTTCTGAATGGGAGTTAGCGCACCATGTTGTACGAGGTACCGCCTCAGGCTTGCAAACCGCAGGCATCTTTACCACATTCGCCAATGCTAATATCAGTTATTTTCATGCCATGCTAGTTGAGCTGAGCATCACGGCATTATTAATGTACTGCGTTTTGGCACTTACCGATGATAAAAATGGTGGTGCTAAGGGGCCTCTTGCAGGGCTTTTCATTGGGTTGGTCGTCGCGATTATTGGTGCATCTGTTGGGCCGTTAACAGGCTTTGCGATGAACCCCGCTCGTGATTTCGCTCCGCGCCTTTTGATTGATTTTCTGGGGTGGGGGCATGTTGTGATGACAGGTGGTCGTCATATGCTTTATGCATGGGTACCGATTGTTGGTCCTATTTTAGGTGCGCAATTGGGGGCGTTTATTTATACACGGTTCGTGAGTCCTTCTTTACCAGCCAATATAGAAGAGAAAATTGAATTGGAGCAGTCTGTTTCGATGGCGTCAGCAGTAAAAAAATAAATCATAACAATAAGGAGAACAGCAATGTCAGAGCAAGCTAAAAATAAACATTACATTGTCGCACTAGATCAGGGAACCACCTCTTCCCGTGCTATTATTTTTGATCGACATTCCCATATTGTGGCGGTGTCTCAGCGGGAATTTAGCCAGTATTTCCCCCAATCTGGTTGGGTTGAGCACGATCCAATGGAAATTTGGTCTAGCCAAAGTTCTGTGTTGGCGGAGGTGTTAGCGAAAAGTGGCATTCAACCTGATCAACTTTCTGCGATTGGTATTACTAATCAGCGTGAAACGACCGTAGTATGGGATAAAAATACTGGACGTCCTGTTTATAATGCGATTGTGTGGCAATGTCGCCGTACTGCTGATATTTGTGATGAGCTTAAGGCTCGCGGCTTAGAAGATTATGTCCGTGAAAACACCGGGTTGGTCATAGACGCTTATTTTTCTGGTACGAAAGTCAAATGGATTCTCGACAATGTAGAAGGCGCTCGCGAAAAAGCTGAGAACGGAGAGTTGCTGTTTGGTACCGTAGACTCTTGGCTGATCTGGAACATGACGCGTGGGAAAGTGCATGTTACAGACTATACCAATGCCTCTCGCACCATGCTATTTAATATTAAAACGTTGGAGTGGGATAAACGAATGCTAGAAGAGTTAGGCATTCCTGAGTCCATGCTGCCAGAAGTGAAAGGCTCCAGCGAAATCTACGGTGATACGAATATTGGTGGTAAAGATGGTACCCGTGTGCCAATCGCAGGGATTGCAGGGGATCAGCAATCCGCCTTGTTTGGTCAGCTTTGTGTCAAAGAAGGTATGGCGAAAAATACTTATGGCACTGGTTGTTTCTTGCTGATGAACACAGGAACCAAGCCCGTACTATCCCGACATGGTTTGATTACCACTTTGGCCGTTGGTGCCAAAGGCGAAGTGAATTACGCGCTAGAAGGCTCGGTGTTTATGGGGGGAGCGACGATTCAATGGTTGCGTGATGAGCTGGGCATTATTCGCGATGCACAAGATACTGATTACTTTGCTTCGAAAGTGGAAGACAGCAATGGCGTATATCTGGTACCTGCTTTTGTGGGCATGGGAGCGCCGTATTGGGATCCTCATGCCCGTGGCATTATGGTTGGTCTAACACGTGGTGTGAATCGCAACCATATTGTTCGTGCTGCTCTTGAATCAGTGGCGTTTCAAAGCCGTGATTTAGTGGATGCTATGAAACAGGATTCTGGTATGGAGCTGGCCACATTGAAAGTTGATGGTGGCGCGGTTGCAAACGATTTCTTAATGCAATTCCAGGCGGACATTGTTGGTACCAAGGTAGAACGTCCCAAATTGACGGAAACCACCGCACTTGGCGCAGCGCTATTGGCGGGTCTGGCGGTGGGGTTCTGGGACTCTATTGACGAAATTCAAGAAAACTATGAAATTGACCATACCTTTGAGCCAGCCATGGCGGATGAAGAGCGTGCTAAACGCTACAAAGGCTGGCAAAAAGCGGTCTCTCGCTCACTAAAATGGGCTGAAGACGAGGAATAAGTTTAGCACTTATCCCGATTTACCAAGAAATCTCAAAGCGAGTGTGTTAACCCATACTCGCTTTTTTATTTGTTAGGAAAGCTCAGATAAACTACCTTCTATCTCTTTTATCCTAATGTATTGGGAGAAAAGTGGTTTAGGGGGGTAATTGGTATTAGCCTTTAATCGATGCGAAATGAAATGCCTGCACAAAAATCCAAGTCATTCTAGCTACTAGCTGGCATGATAATGCTTTCAAAGAATCAATCAAGGAGTAGTTCAATGAAGGTCGCGTTTACCAGTGATAATATTGCCGGTGCCTCTGAGTCGGTTTTTCAAGCCATGATAGAAACCTCACAAGGTGATGCTATGCCCTATGGGAACGATGAAAGCACTGCGTTAGTGACTCGTAGGTTGTCTGAATTGTTTGAGTGCGAGGTTGAGGTTTTTTTAGTGTCTACTGGTACGGCGGCAAATGTCTTGAGTATCAGTGCGTTGACGCCTCCTTGGGGGAGTGTCTTGTGTCATAAAGAAAGCCATCTATTGCAAGATGAGAGTACCGCTCCGGAGTTTTATGCTGGTGGTGCACGCTTTGTTGGCATTGAGGGTGAAAACGCTAAAATTGATCCAGAGTGGTTAAAAAAGGCGGTGAGTCAGAAGATCGGCGATGTGCATTCTTGCCAGCCTGCCGCAGTGAGTATTTCTCAAGTGACTGAGGTGGGGAGCGTTTATTCATTAGAAGAGATTCGCGCTGTAACTAGTGTAGCAAAAGAGGCAGGGTTACCTGTTCACATGGATGGTGCACGGTTTGCTAATGCACTGGTGTCATTGGGGTGTACACCCGCGCAAATGACATGGAAAGCGGGTGTGGATATTGTCTCGTTTGGCGCGACTAAAAATGGCACCATGGCGTCGGAAGCTATTGTGGTGTTTAAGCAATCCCTTGAAGAAAAAAGATTGTCTTTCGATAAGGTTGTGAAGGAATTAGCTTTTCGTCGTAAACGCGGCGGACATTTGCATTCGAAAATGCGTTTATTATCGGCTCAGATGATTGCCTATCTGACAAATGATTTATGGTTAACCAATGCTTCCCACGCAAATGCAATGATGGCGCATTTACAAGAAGGACTAAAATCCATACCAGGTGTAAAAATTAATACGCCCGCTCAGGCAAATATGTTGTTTTGCACCTTACCTTTGCCCATGATTGATCACCTGCATTCTGAGGGTTTTGCTTTTTATGGTGGGCGTTGGGAAGAAGGTGTGGTGCGCTTAGTGACGTCTTTTAGAACCCCAAAAGAAGGTGTTGACGCGTTTATTCATGCTGCCAAGTCCTTTGCTGAGCGTACTGTATAACCATTATTTATGCGCCGTAGCGATAGTGTGACGGCGCAATCTGATAAGCCTTTTTAAAGGCACGGTTAAAGTGACTTTGATCATAAAAGCCGACATTAGCAGCAATGTCGGTCAGGCTGTTTTTCGTGTCTTTTAACTGAGTGCAAGCACATTCCAGTCTTAGTCTTAGTAACCAAGCATGTGGTGCCAGACCTGTTCGTTTCTGAAAGTGCCTTATAAATTGGAAACGAGTGAGACCCGTTAAATGGGCTAGTTCATCCAAAGTGATTTTTTGTTCGAGATGACTGTCGCAGTAGTCCCTTAATTGACCTAGTTGCTGATCACTTAATCCCCAGTGCGACTCCTGTTTGGGTGTTTTATCGAGCAATGTGAAGAGTTCTGCTAATACGTTGGTCCACAAGCTATCTTTGTATAGTTGGCTTGCTTGACTATCGGGCTTTAGTGCGTGACTAAGCTTACTAAAGGACTGAGCAAGCGTCCCATGGTGAATCACGGCAGGAGCAAAACTCTCAATATTCGGTGTTAATGAATCTGGGTGCCTGTCTAACAAGGCCGTTTGCAATAAAGTGGGCGGAACTCGAAAGGTAGTGAGCTGATGTGGCTCATTGCCAACACCGCGTCCATCGTGAACTTCTCCCGGCGGCATAAAGCAAATGTGCTGTTGTGAAAAATCCATCGACTGACCTTTATGCGTTTGGCGAAACACGCCATTTGTGATTAACCCGATATGAAAATCAAGATGGAAGTGGGGTTGGAAATCTAACAAGCTAAGGGAAGCTTCGCTAATGACTAATCCCTGAAAATTTTCAATATGTAGATATCGGATAGAACTCTTAGAGGTCATAAAGAGGCTCTTTTGTTGTTTGAACACCGCGTATTCATATGGAAGTCATCGTTTTACTGTTAAATATGCTTTTATTAATGACTTTGCGCATAAAACAGGCCTACTATGGTAACGATGAATGAGGCATTTTGCTTGTATTTTTGTGCATTGCCCATGGTGGGTCAATAATAAGGCTCAAATGACGTGTTTAAGGAAGGATAACGATGGAAGATCTACTTCATTATGTGCTGAACGTACAGGTTTTAATATTTGTATTAGCGGTCGTCTTATTAAAAAATTCGATCAAATTCGTCCCTCAAAATCAGGCTTATGTGATTGAGCGTTTTGGTAAGTATCAATCCACCAAAGAGGCTGGCTTGAACTTTATTTTGCCGTTTGTTGATCGTATTTCAGCTGTTCGCTCTTTGAAAGAACAGGCGGTGGATGTGCCTGAACAAAGCGCCATTACAAAAGACAATATTTCCCTCAGTGTTGATGGGGTGTTGTATTTTCGCGTGTTAGACCCTTATAAAGCCACTTACGGAGTTGAGGATTACGTTTTTGCTGTGACTCAGCTAGCGCAAACAACAATGCGTTCCGAGTTAGGTAAAATGGAATTGGATAAAACCTTTGAAGAACGTGATGTTTTAAATACCAATATTGTGGCATCGATTAACGACGCGTCCGGTCCATGGGGAATTCAAGTACTCCGTTATGAGATCAAAGACATTGTACCGCCGCAGTCTGTTATGGAAGCGATGGAAGCGCAAATGAAAGCAGAGCGTGTGAAGCGTGCGCAAATTTTAGAGTCAGAAGGGGATCGCCAAGCGGCGATTAATCGTGCTGAAGGTGAAAAAGCCTCTGTGGTATTAGCGGCAGAAGCGGATAAGGAAGAACAGGTGTTGCGTGCCGAGGGTGAAGCAAAGGCCATCGTTGCTGTGGCCTCAGCTCAAGCTGAGGCGTTGCGTCAAGTGGGTGAAGCGGCCGCTACAGAAGAGGGGCAAAAAGCTATTCAACTGGATTTAGCGAGTAAGGCCATTGAAGCGAAACGGGCAATCGCTAAAGAATCGTCTGTTGTCTTGTTGCCTGATGGGGCGACGGAGGCTTCTGCTGTTGTTGCACAAGCCATGACAATTATTCAAAAAATGACGAAAGGGAGTTAGGTCATGGATTGGTTTATCAACAATTTGGCGCAAAGCTTTTTTGTTGCGGGCCTTATTCTCCTGGTCATTGAGGTTGCTGTACTAGGGTTTTCTACTTTTGTGCTGTTTTTTGTCGGTCTGTCTGCAATGGTGACAGGGGCTTTATTGTTCGTTGGGATACTCCCTCAGGATGTGTTAAGTGCATTTTTGAGTACAGGTGTGTTTACTGTGATTGCGGCGATCATTTTATGGCGACCGCTCAAACGAATGCAGTCAAATGTGAGTTCAAAAAAAGCCAAGAATGACTTTGTTGGTTATCAATTTGTGTTGCAAGACACTGTGTCTCCAACGCAATTAGCGACTCATCATTATTCTGGAGTGACTTGGTCCTTGATCAGCAACGAGACAATTGAAGCGGGAACTCGGGTTGAAGTGACGGAAGCGGAAGTCGGTGCGCTTCATATTAAAGCCGTAGACTCGAACTAAATGCTTTGATTTGGGTGAAACACCAAGTAGATTCAGGGTAAATACTCGACTTGGTGTTGATGAGTTGCTATCTATGGATCGTGTGGCTGTCTTTAGGTAACCAGAACGAGATAAGGCTGGTAAGGGCAAGAAAACCAAAAGACACCCAAAGACAGGGAATAATGCCATCATTTTGGTACACCCAACCAGACAAAACGGTGCCGATGAGTCTTCCCATCGCATTGGCCATGTAATAGAAGCCCACATCTAATGATATGCCATCTTCACTGGCGTAGTGAACGATTAAGTAGCTGTGTAATGACGAATTAATCGCGAATATAACACCAAATAAGATGAGCCCACCTAATAAGATTTCTAGTGTCTGATCAAAGTTTTGCATGCCAATGGCAATTGCGGCAGGCGCTAGGGTTAATAATATCGCCCAAAATCTGGCTTGACTGCCACTTGGCGTGTGGTTCTGCTTTTTGCCTGTGAGATGAGGGGCAAGGCTTTGTACGAGGCCATAGCCGATTACCCATAGAGCAAGAAAGCTGCCGACACGCCAGTGATCCCAATGGAACTGACTGGTTAAATAGACGGGGATGGCAACGACGAACCAGACATCTCTAGCGCCGAACAAAAACAGTCGTGCGGCCGATAAGATATTGACTTCTCTGCTTTTGGAGAACATTTGCGAGAACTTGGGCTTGTTTTTCGCCTTGCCTAAATCCTCTTTGAGTAGGTACAAACTGGCAAGCCACACGATGCCAAGACCAATAACCATGCTTAAAATAGCATGATGAAAACCAATGACACTGAGTAAGAACCCCCCTAGAAAAAACCCCACCCCCTTAAGTGCATTTTTTGAACCTGTTAATAGCGCAACCCATTTGTATAAAGTGCTACTGGCATTTTTAGGAACAAGTGTTTTTATGGCACTTTTCGCACTCATTTTGTTGAGATCTTTTGCAATGCCGGATAACGCTTGTGCTGCCATGACCCAAGGAATGGATAAATAGCTTGCTGGCAATAAGAGCATGCTAAGGGCGACAACCTGCATGAAAAGGCCAATGTTCATGGTGCGGTTGAGTCCCCATTTTGCTCCAAGCCAGCCACCAAATAGATTGGTTAGCACCCCAAAGAACTCGTAAAAGAGGAAGAGCAGGGCAATGTCCAGAGCGCCGTATCCCAGTTGATAAAAGTAGAGGACAACCAGCATGCGCAATGCGCCGTCGGTTAGGGTGAAACTCCAGTAATTTCCCGTGACGATCAGGTACTGACGAACGCTTTTTGGTAATTGTGATAGCATGATTGTTTTACTTTCTTCTCTGACTATTCGAAACGATAGGTCATTTGCTCAGTGAGCCTAGACTTAAAGTGTTTGGTCTAATTGGCCAACTTTTCTCATCAACTCGGCAGCACGGTTAGCGTAGCCCCATTCATTGTCATACCAAACATAGAGCTTCACTTGAGTGTGATTGATGACGAGTGTGCTTAGTGCATCGACAATGCTTGAGCGAGGGTCGGTTTGGTAATCGATGGAAACTAGGGGGCGCTCTTCATAACCCAGAATATTTTTAAGAGGCCCTTGTTTGCTAGCCATCTTTAATAGTTGGTTGATTTCTTCTGCGCTGGTGGGGCGCTCCATTTCGAACACACAGTCGGTTAACGAGGCATTGGTCAGCGGTACACGCACAGCATGACCGTTTAATTTACCTTTTAGCTCTGGGAAAATATGGGTAATAGCCGTTGCAGATCCCGTTGTGGTTGGAATCAAGCTGCTACCACAAGCGCGTGCTCTGCGTAGGTCTTTGTGTGGTGCATCAATGATGGTTTGGGTGTTGGTTATGTTGTGAATGGTGGTCATGGAGCCGTGTTTGATGCCAATGGCTTCCTGTAACACTTTGACAATAGGCGCAAGTGAGTTGGTAGTGCATGAAGCGGCTGTCACGATTGGATGTAAACGAGGGTCGTAATCGCCATCATTCACGCCCATAACGATATTCAGCACGCCTTCTTCTTTGACTGGGGCCGTCACGACCACACGTTTTACACCTTGGTCTAAGTAGGCTTGTAGGGCTGACTTTGTCTTCATAGCGCCTGTGGCTTCAATAACAACATCGCATTGTGACCAGTCTGTGGCCCCAATGGTGCTGTGTTGTGTGCAAGGAATAATCTTGTCATTAATGATGAGATTGTTACCATCGCTGCCAGCTTCATGGTGCCAACGCCCATGAACGGAGTCAAAGTTGACGAGATGCGCTAAAGTAGCCGCATTGCCTTGGAGGTCATTGATTTGTACAAACTCAATGTCGTCCCAGTCAAATGCGGCACGAAAAGAAAGTCGTCCCATACGGCCAAAACCGTTTATGCCTACTTTTATGGTCATGGTTATCTCCTAATATTATGGCGTGGTTAGCAACAGGTAACGAGTCGCTCTGGTCGGCTACCCATCTGTTCAAGTTGAAGAAAATTACCCTTTAACCAGTGTTGTTGGTGTTCAAGGGTGATGGTAATGACGTCATGTGCCCATTGAGGGAGTGAGTTAAGGGAATAAAATACCCATTGACTCTGTTTTCTGTCTGTTAGTAGGCCAGCTTTTCGCAGTTGCGCAAGATGGCGCGACACTTTGGGCTGTGTTTCTCCCAGTGCGGCCATAAGCTCACACACGCAGAGTTCTTCATAATGAGCAATGAGTAATAAACAACGCAAACGGGTTTCGTCGGCAATGGCCTTAAAAAAAATCGTTGGATCAAGGTGCATCTTTTCAAACATAGTATTTGGCGCGGTTTTTAGTTTATATATGAAATTTCATATATATGAAAAATCGAATATAGCAGATTTTATCAATGGGAAGCGTGACGTTTTGATGACAATTTATATCATGTCAAAAGGGAGTGGGCGTAAACATTAACAATGGGCGGCGTGACGATAACATGCAGCCCATTGTTATATGGGAGGATGGCTACTTGTCTATACTAGCGCAAGATGAGCAATGGAATATCGCTTTCGATGATCATTTTACTGGTGTTGCTGCCAACAAAAAATTGACGCACCTTCGAGTGCGCATAGGCTCCCATCACCATTAGTTCAATGTTGTTTTCATTTCGATATTGAGTCAAAACCGGATAAATATCACCTGCGATCAAAGATGCATTTACCTTGAAGTTTTCAGCTTCCAGAATAGCCTGAGCTCTGGCGAACTTTTCTTTTCTGGCTGGGGTGTCTTCTCCTGCCATGACCATGTGACAGGTCAGCCCTTTCAATAAAGAGCTTTGCGCAATACGAGCAATGGCATTGTCCGCCGCTTCACGACCATCGTAGGCAATCATAAAATTGCTCGGAGTTTTGAACTCCCCAACAGTGATCAGGATAGGGTGATGTAACGCCCGTGCCGCTCGTTCAATATGAGAGCCAATTGTGTTGGCTGACATGGCGTGTTCGCTACCATTACGTCCAAGGATGACTAACTTTGTAGAAGATTCTAGACTGATTAGCGTGTCCACCAAATCGCCGTGGCGTTGCATAATGCTGACATTTTGTGCCCCTTGCTCTTCGGCATGGGCTTTTGCTTTATGGAGCATGTCTTTGCCATGTTCTAAAGCGAGCTTAGCGCGTTTCTCATCCAGTTCTGTCAGCTCAGCAAGGAGATGCTCTCGGCTGCCCAAACCAATAGAACCTGATAAGTCGCTGTTAGACGTCATGCTTTTTTCTAGCGAATGTAAGAATGTTAACGGTGACTCAATATTATTGGCCGCCCATACTGCCGCGTCTGTTACGTATTCCGACAGAAAAGAACCATCAATACAGGCAATTACATTTGTCATTTTTGTTCTCCTTGTAAGCGTCTTAGTGGCCGTTCAACAGTTTGTCTGCTTCTTCTGGTTTGTTGTGCACCCCAAATTTGTCCACCACCGTGGCGCTGGCTTCATTCAAGCCAATAACATTGACTTCGGCACCTTCACGACGGAATTTGATGACCACCTTATCCAAAGCGGCGACGGACGTGATATCCCAAAAGTGTGCATCAGATAGATCAATAGTGACGCTATCAAGAGCTTCTTTAAAGTCAAAAGACGAATTAAATTGATCTGAGGAAGCAAAAAATACTTGCCCAACGACTTTATAAGTTCGATGAGACGCTTGTTCATTGATGTCGCTTTTGACAACCATAAAACGCCCAATTTTGTTGGCAAAGAAAAGAGAAGCCAATAAAACACCGACGAGCACACCAATCGATAGGTTATGGGTAGCGACAACAACACAGACGGTGACAATCATTACTATGTTGGTCGACATAGGGTGTTTTTTTAAGTTGATGATGGAGTCCCAAGAAAAGGTCCCGATGGATACCATGATCATGACAGCAACCAATGCTGCCATTGGAATTTGCCCGATCCATTTGCCAAGAAACACGACCATGATCAATAAGAACAGACCTGCAATAAAGGTGGATAAACGGCCACGCCCTCCAGATTTTACGTTAATAACCGTTTGGCCAATCATGCCGCATCCTGCCATACCTCCGATAAAACCAGTGACGATATTAGCAACACCTTGTCCCTTGCATTCACGGTTTTTATTGCTACCAGTATCAGTGAGTTCGTCGACGATGGTTGCGGTCATCATGGATTCGAGTAGACCAACAACTGCTAAGCTAAGAGAATAGGGTAGGATGATTAACAGTGTATCTAAGTTAAATGGAATGTCTGGTATCAAAAAAGTTGGTAATGAGTCGGGTAGTGCTCCCATATCGCTGACCGTGTGAATGTCTAGCCCGTTATAGATAGAAAAGATAGTCAGAACGACAATACAGACCAATGGTGATGGTAACGATTTTCCTATGACGGGGACGTAGGGGAATAGATAGATAATCCCTAATCCTGCAGCAGTCATGGCATACACCACCCATGTTACATTAGTCAATTCGGGAAGTTGCGCCATAAAAATCAAAATAGCCAGCGAGTTTACAAAACCCGTCACAACGGATTTGGAGACAAAGCGCATGAGATTGCCCAGTTTTAAATACCCTGCGATAATTTGAAAAACACCCGTGAGTATGGTGGCCGCAAGCATATATTGAAGACCGTGTTCTTTGACAAGGCTAACCATTACCAGTGCCATGGCGCCTGTTGCCGCTGAAATCATGGCTGACCGTCCGCCAAAGAAAGAGATGACAACAGCGATACAGAATGAGGCGTAAAGACCAACTTTTGGGTCAACACCGGCAATGATGGAAAAAGCGATGGCCTCGGGAATGAGGGCGAGGGCGACAACAGTCCCGGAGAGAGTGTCATTTTTGATGTTTGAGAACCAGTCTCGTTTTATTGATTCGATCATTTATTACCTTCTAAATCGCTATTCTTAACTAAAATCATGCGTTACCACACATAAAGGGATAGGTTTCTATTTTCTCAGCATGAACGGAAATTTATCGTCATAAGACTATGACGTCTGCATGATGACCGTTTGGTGACATGCGATGGGGAGGTACTTATGTGTTGTGGTCTGGTAATGCGTCACATCACACTTATACAGTGAAAATTAAACATGCGCGAATTATAGAGTTTTGACGAATTGATAGCAATTAATGACGAGAGGGATTTTACTTTACTGTAATTTGCCTAGGAGACTCTCGCTCTAAAAAGGTCATTGAAATAGTAAGGGCGAAATTACGTTGTTATCTCGTTTTTTTCATTTTTATTTTAGAGATATTTCTTTATAGTTCCTATGCTTTTTTTATTCATATTAATCACCTAGTTGGAATCGCATTGTGGATCTCATTCAAAGTATCATTTTAGGATTAGTTGAGGGGGTGACAGAGTTTCTGCCCATCTCTTCAACGGGGCATATGATCGTTGTTAGTCAATGGTTGGGTATGCAACAAACAAGTGGGACGAAAGCGTTTGAAGTTATCATTCAATTGGCTGCTATTTTGGCCGTTGTGGCTAACTATAAAGAGCGCTTTACTTTTAAGCACACTCGCTTATGGATTCAGTTGTTTGTCGCCTTTTTGCCTGTTGCCATCATCGGCTTCTTATTTAGACATCAAATCAAAGACATGTTTTCGGTTACCATTGTGGCGACTATGTTTATTGTTGGTGGTGTCATCTTCTTGATTACCGAAAGAGTGATAAAAGATAAAACCCCTAAGGTGGTAGAGCTTGATGATCTTAGCTTTAAACAAGCTTTATGGATTGGCATTGCTCAAGTATTTGCATTGATCCCAGGAACAAGTCGTGCTGGTGCAACAATCGTGGGTGCTTTGTTTGTTGGTTTGAGTCGTAAGGCGAGTGCGGAATTCTCTTTCTTATTGGCCTTGCCTGTGATGATTGCTGCTTCCGGTTATGATCTTTTGTCCAGCTATAAAGACTTTGCTAACGAGCAATGGATACCACTCCTCGTTGGGTTCGTGGTGGCTTTCATCAGTGCCTATGTTGTGATGAGGCTGTTTATGAGCTTTTTGCAGCGATTTACGTTTGTCGCATTTGGCTGGTATCGAATCCTATTTGGTGTATTGATATTGATGACTGCTCATTAATTGATGTGAGCAACCTATTACTGCCTTTTTATCGTGGGCTAAAGCGTTAAATTGCTTGTGTTTATGATGTAGAGTAAAAATTGTGTAAAAAAAAATGCCGCTATTGTACCAAGGTACAATAGCGGCATTTTTTTAGGTGTCCTATTCTGGCATTAATTAGAAATTTAATCGTCTTATTTAGGAAACCACATAATGAGCGACAATCAGACTTCTTTTGCAACACTGGGTAGCCCAATTGGCTTTTTCTCTCAAGTAAGTGGAACCGTCATTGTTCGATCATTAGATGGAAAAGAGCGTGTAGTGCACGTCGGTGATCCTATTTATTACGGTGAGACGGTTGTAACCGGAGCAGGTGACAGCGCCACCATTAGTTTTGTTGATGGTACTCAAGTAGTTATAGGCGGGCAGTCCGTTGTTGAAATGAACGATGAGGTTTACACGCCGGGTGATGCCTCTACGTTAGCTCAAGACTCATCAACAGACGCAAACTCACTCCAACAAGCCATTTTAGCAGGGAAGGACCCGACCTTAATTCAAGACGCTCCAGCGGCGGGTAACGAAGTTATTGTTAGTGAACAAAGTGCTGATATTGTCTCAGTAGAACGTGTTAATGATACAGCCACGCCAACCTACGGCTACGATACAAATAACAGCTTTATTTCGAGCACAGGCGGTAATGACACAACCTCTACACCGTCAAGAGAGCGTGCCACCTCAGTTATTAGCGTGACTGGTACAACCACAGGAGATGATACTTCCCCAGTGGTTAATGTGACGCGGGTTTCAGATGCAAGTGCGACAGAAGGGCAAAATGTTTCCTTTGGGGTGACCCTTTCTGGCACCACAGCTACAGCGCAGACATATACGCTAACTTTATCTAATATAACAACGAGTTCGAGTGATTTATCTGCTTCTGGCATTACATTTACCAATGGTGTAGTGAACAATAATAATGGCACGATTACCGTGCCCGCAGGCGTAACGAATTTTACCGCTAATGTTCCCACGGTTGATGATAAGACTAATGAGCCGAATGAGACCTTCACGTTGACCATTGGTGGCGTTAGTGGAACTGGAACCATCATTGATAACGACGTTTCTAAACCTGTTATTGAACTGGCGCCATCCAGTGATACGGGCGACTCATCTACAGATGATTTAACGAACGATACCACCTCCACCTTTAACTTAACGAATGTTGATAGTGATGCTACAACCGTTGAAGTGTTTAAAGGGACAACCAAACTTGGTAATGCCACTCAAGATGCTAATGGAAACTGGACATTTACCGCGAGCAACGGCCAGTTAACAGAAGGGGCCAACTCTCTTACTGTAAAAGTAACCGATGCTGGAGGAAATACGGCCACATCTGATCCACTCACCGTGACGTTGGATACTGTAGCGAGTGCGGGGATAACGGTTAATCCTATTGCTGGCGATGATGTGTTGGATGCTGTGGAAGCGGCAGGTACCGTTGTAATTAGTGGTACTGTTTCTGGCGATGCGGCGGTAGGTGATACCGTTACCTTGTCTATTAACGGTAATAGTTCACAATATTCAGGTCTCGTATTCGAGGCGGCTGATGGCAGTTTGACTTATAGCATCAATGTTGCGGGCAAAGACTTAGTGGGTAATAGCCGTGTAGAAGCCAGTGTTTCTGGTACGGATGCTGCTGGGAATGTTTTTAACGCGACGTCATCCCCAAGCGATGGCGTCTATCAAGACAAAAGCCTTGTTATTGCCAGTCTTGATGATAATGGCTTCACGCCTGAGGGTGAGAACGCTATTTTTAGCCTTTCTTTAAATCAAGCTTCTCCAACCGATGTCACCGTTAAGTTGACGACGAACTTTATTACTGCCAGCGCCAATGATATTGGCACAATGACAGCTAGCTATGTTGATTCTAATGGCAAAACTCAGTCGTTGGTAATCAACCCTGATGGTACGCTAACCATTCCCGCAGGTGTGACAAGTGTTGCCTTAAGCGTTCCGACCATTGATGACTCAACTTCAGAAGGAAATGAAAAATTCAGCGTACACGTTGACGGTGTGACAGGTGTTACGGCTGATGACAATGCCACCACCACTATTATAGATAATGACGGCGAACCTAAGGTTACTGGCGTCAGCTCTGCTGTTAATGCTAGTGGTAGTGCTGTTGAAGAAGGCGAAACAGCAACATTCACCGTAAGTTTGAGCAATGCTAGCAGTACTCCTCAAACATACTCATTTAGCTTAGGTAGCAGTGGTGATAGTGCCACAAAAGGAACTGACTACAGCAACAGCGTAACATTCAGCAATGGTGTCAGCTTGAGTGCTGATGGTAAGAGTATCTCTGTTCCGGCGGGCGTGACGGCGTTTACCGCAACAGTGCAAACTATTGATGACACGACCCATGAAACGAAAGAGACCTTTACGTTAAACGTAGGAGGTCAATCTGGTGTTGCAACCATTATTGATAATGATGTTTTAGCCCCAACGGTAACGATCCTAGACGGAGCGGAGATCAACGCGACAGAAGCGAAAGATGGCGTTCAGTTGAAAGTGGACGTGGATGCGGTGACGCTGAAAGCGGGCGGTTCGGTGACGTTGACCATCGACAATGGCGGCACTGAGCACGAAGTGACGTTGACTCAGTCAGCTATGACAGAGGACAGCGCCAATGATAACGAGTACACCTATAAAGAAGGCGAGGTGACGTACAGCTACAACGCGACGACAGGCACGATCACGTGGACCGAAGCGACGCCAGCGGAAGGAAAAACGATCGATGTGAAAGCGACGCAAACGGACGTTGATGGCAACGTGTCGAAAGAAGGCGAAGCCAGCGCGGTTGTGGACACGGTGTTCGGAGACGGCGATCAAGAGAGCGCGACGTTTGCACCGAAGGTAACGATCCTAGACGGAGCGGAGATCAACGCGACAGAAGCGAAAGATGGCGTTCAGTTGAAAGTGGACGTGGATGCGGTGACGCTGAAAGCGGGCGGTTCGGTGACGTTGACCATCGACAATGGCGGCACTGAGCACGAAGTGACGTTGACTCAGTCAGCTATGACAGAGGACAGCGCCAATGATAACGAGTACACCTATAAAGAAGGCGAGGTGACGTACAGCTACAACGCGACGACAGGCACGATCACGTGGACCGAAGCGACGCCAGCGGAAGGAAAAACGATCGATGTGAAAGCGACGCAAACGGACGTTGATGGCAACGTGTCGAAAGAAGGCGAAGCCAGCGCGGTTGTGGACACGGTGTTCGGAGACGGCGATCAAGAGAGCGCGACGTTTGCACCGAAGGTAACGATCCTAGACGGAGCGGAGATCAACGCGACAGAAGCGAAAGATGGCGTTCAGTTGAAAGTGGACGTGGATGCGGTGACGCTGAAAGCGGGCGGTTCGGTGACGTTGACCATCGACAATGGCGGCACTGAGCACGAAGTGACGTTGACTCAGTCAGCTATGACAGAGGACAGCGCCAATGATAACGAGTACACCTATAAAGAAGGCGAGGTGACGTACAGCTACAACGCGACGACAGGCACGATCACGTGGACCGAAGCGACGCCAGCGGAAGGAAAAACGATCGATGTGAAAGCGACGCAAACGGACGTTGATGGCAACGTGTCGAAAGAAGGCGAAGCCAGCGCGGTTGTGGACACGGTGTTCGGAGACGGCGATCAAGAGAGCGCGACGTTTGCACCGAAGGTAACGATCCTAGACGGAGCGGAGATCAACGCGACAGAAGCGAAAGATGGCGTTCAGTTGAAAGTGGACGTGGATGCGGTGACGCTGAAAGCGGGCGGTTCGGTGACGTTGACCATCGACAATGGCGGCACTGAGCACGAAGTGACGTTGACTCAGTCAGCTATGACAGAGGACAGCGCCAATGATAACGAGTACACCTATAAAGAAGGCGAGGTGACGTACAGCTACAACGCGACGACAGGCACGATCACGTGGACCGAAGCGACGCCAGCGGAAGGAAAAACGATCGATGTGAAAGCGACGCAAACGGACGTTGATGGCAACGTGTCGAAAGAAGGCGAAGCCAGCGCGGTTGTGGACACGGTGTTCGGAGACGGCGATCAAGAGAGCGCGACGTTTGCACCGAAGGTAACGATCCTAGACGGAGCGGAGATCAACGCGACAGAAGCGAAAGATGGCGTTCAGTTGAAAGTGGACGTGGATGCGGTGACGCTGAAAGCGGGCGGTTCGGTGACGTTGACCATCGACAATGGCGGCACTGAGCACGAAGTGACGTTGACTCAGTCAGCTATGACAGAGGACAGCGCCAATGATAACGAGTACACCTATAAAGAAGGCGAGGTGACGTACAGCTACAACGCGACGACAGGCACGATCACGTGGACCGAAGCGACGCCAGCGGAAGGAAAAACGATCGATGTGAAAGCGACGCAAACGGACGTTGATGGCAACGTGTCGAAAGAAGGCGAAGCCAGCGCGGTTGTGGACACGGTGTTCGGAGACGGCGATCAAGAGAGCGCGACGTTTGCACCGAAGGTAACGATCCTAGACGGAGCGGAGATCAACGCGACAGAAGCGAAAGATGGCGTTCAGTTGAAAGTGGACGTGGATGCGGTGACGCTGAAAGCGGGCGGTTCGGTGACGTTGACCATCGACAATGGCGGCACTGAGCACGAAGTGACGTTGACTCAGTCAGCTATGACAGAGGACAGCGCCAATGATAACGAGTACACCTATAAAGAAGGCGAGGTGACGTACAGCTACAACGCGACGACAGGCACGATCACGTGGACCGAAGCGACGCCAGCGGAAGGAAAAACGATCGATGTGAAAGCGACGCAAACGGACGTTGATGGCAACGTGTCGAAAGAAGGCGAAGCCAGCGCGGTTGTGGACACGGTGTTCGGAGACGGCGATCAAGAGAGCGCGACGTTTGCACCGAAGGTAACGATCCTAGACGGAGCGGAGATCAACGCGACAGAAGCGAAAGATGGCGTTCAGTTGAAAGTGGACGTGGATGCGGTGACGCTGAAAGCGGGCGGTTCGGTGACGTTGACCATCGACAATGGCGGCACTGAGCACGAAGTGACGTTGACTCAGTCAGCTATGACAGAGGACAGCGCCAATGATAACGAGTACACCTATAAAGAAGGCGAGGTGACGTACAGCTACAACGCGACGACAGGCACGATCACGTGGACCGAAGCGACGCCAGCGGAAGGAAAAACGATCGATGTGAAAGCGACGCAAACGGACGTTGATGGCAACGTGTCGAAAGAAGGCGAAGCCAGCGCGGTTGTGGACACGGTGTTCGGAGACGGCGATCAAGAGAGCGCGACGTTTGCACCGAAGGTAACGATCCTAGACGGAGCGGAGATCAACGCGACAGAAGCGAAAGATGGCGTTCAGTTGAAAGTGGACGTGGATGCGGTGACGCTGAAAGCGGGCGGTTCGGTGACGTTGACCATCGACAATGGCGGCACTGAGCACGAAGTGACGTTGACTCAGTCAGCTATGACAGAGGACAGCGCCAATGATAACGAGTACACCTATAAAGAAGGCGAGGTGACGTACAGCTACAACGCGACGACAGGCACGATCACGTGGACCGAAGCGACGCCAGCGGAAGGAAAAACGATCGATGTGAAAGCGACGCAAACGGACGTTGATGGCAACGTGTCGAAAGAAGGCGAAGCCAGCGCGGTTGTGGACACGGTGTTCGGAGACGGCGATCAAGAGAGCGCGACGTTTGCACCGAAGGTAACGATCCTAGACGGAGCGGAGATCAACGCGACAGAAGCGAAAGATGGCGTTCAGTTGAAAGTGGACGTGGATGCGGTGACGCTGAAAGCGGGCGGTTCGGTGACGTTGACCATCGACAATGGCGGCACTGAGCACGAAGTGACGTTGACTCAGTCAGCTATGACAGAGGACAGCGCCAATGATAACGAGTACACCTATAAAGAAGGCGAGGTGACGTACAGCTACAACGCGACGACAGGCACGATCACGTGGACCGAAGCGACGCCAGCGGAAGGAAAAACGATCGATGTGAAAGCGACGCAAACGGACGTTGATGGCAACGTGTCGAAAGAAGGCGAAGCCAGCGCGGTTGTGGACACGGTGTTCGGAGACGGCGATCAAGAGAGCGCGACGTTTGCACCGAAGGTAACGATCCTAGACGGAGCGGAGATCAACGCGACAGAAGCGAAAGATGGCGTTCAGTTGAAAGTGGACGTGGATGCGGTGACGCTGAAAGCGGGCGGTTCGGTGACGTTGACCATCGACAATGGCGGCACTGAGCACGAAGTGACGTTGACTCAGTCAGCTATGACAGAGGACAGCGCCAATGATAACGAGTACACCTATAAAGAAGGCGAGGTGACGTACAGCTACAACGCGACGACAGGCACGATCACGTGGACCGAAGCGACGCCAGCGGAAGGAAAAACGATCGATGTGAAAGCGACGCAAACGGACGTTGATGGCAACGTGTCGAAAGAAGGCGAAGCCAGCGCGGTTGTGGACACGGTGTTCGGAGACGGCGATCAAGAGAGCGCGACGTTTGCACCGAAGGTAACGATCCTAGACGGAGCGGAGATCAACGCGACAGAAGCGAAAGATGGCGTTCAGTTGAAAGTGGACGTGGATGCGGTGACGCTGAAAGCGGGCGGTTCGGTGACGTTGACCATCGACAATGGCGGCACTGAGCACGAAGTGACGTTGACTCAGTCAGCTATGACAGAGGACAGCGCCAATGATAACGAGTACACCTATAAAGAAGGCGAGGTGACGTACAGCTACAACGCGACGACAGGCACGATCACGTGGACCGAAGCGACGCCAGCGGAAGGAAAAACGATCGATGTGAAAGCGACGCAAACGGACGTTGATGGCAACGTGTCGAAAGAAGGCGAAGCCAGCGCGGTTGTGGACACGGTGTTCGGAGACGGCGATCAAGAGAGCGCGACGTTTGCACCGAAGGTAACGATCCTAGACGGAGCGGAGATCAACGCGACAGAAGCGAAAGATGGCGTTCAGTTGAAAGTGGACGTGGATGCGGTGACGCTGAAAGCGGGCGGTTCGGTGACGTTGACCATCGACAATGGCGGCACTGAGCACGAAGTGACGTTGACTCAGTCAGCTATGACAGAGGACAGCGCCAATGATAACGAGTACACCTATAAAGAAGGCGAGGTGACGTACAGCTACAACGCGACGACAGGCACGATCACGTGGACCGAAGCGACGCCAGCGGAAGGAAAAACGATCGATGTGAAAGCGACGCAAACGGACGTTGATGGCAACGTGTCGAAAGAAGGCGAAGCCAGCGCGGTTGTGGACACGGTGTTCGGAGACGGCGATCAAGAGAGCGCGACGTTTGCACCGAAGGTAACGATCCTAGACGGAGCGGAGATCAACGCGACAGAAGCGAAAGATGGCGTTCAGTTGAAAGTGGACGTGGATGCGGTGACGCTGAAAGCGGGCGGTTCGGTGACGTTGACCATCGACAATGGCGGCACTGAGCACGAAGTGACGTTGACTCAGTCAGCTATGACAGAGGACAGCGCCAATGATAACGAGTACACCTATAAAGAAGGCGAGGTGACGTACAGCTACAACGCGACGACAGGCACGATCACGTGGACCGAAGCGACGCCAGCGGAAGGAAAAACGATCGATGTGAAAGCGACGCAAACGGACGTTGATGGCAACGTGTCGAAAGAAGGCGAAGCCAGCGCGGTTGTGGACACGGTGTTCGGAGACGGCGATCAAGAGAGCGCGACGTTTGCACCGAAGGTAACGATCCTAGACGGAGCGGAGATCAACGCGACAGAAGCGAAAGATGGCGTTCAGTTGAAAGTGGACGTGGATGCGGTGACGCTGAAAGCGGGCGGTTCGGTGACGTTGACCATCGACAATGGCGGCACTGAGCACGAAGTGACGTTGACTCAGTCAGCTATGACAGAGGACAGCGCCAATGATAACGAGTACACCTATAAAGAAGGCGAGGTGACGTACAGCTACAACGCGACGACAGGCACGATCACGTGGACCGAAGCGACGCCAGCGGAAGGAAAAACGATCGATGTGAAAGCGACGCAAACGGACGTTGATGGCAACGTGTCGAAAGAAGGCGAAGCCAGCGCGGTTGTGGACACGGTGTTCGGAGACGGCGATCAAGAGAGCGCGACGTTTGCACCGAAGGTAACGATCCTAGACGGAGCGGAGATCAACGCGACAGAAGCGAAAGATGGCGTTCAGTTGAAAGTGGACGTGGATGCGGTGACGCTGAAAGCGGGCGGTTCGGTGACGTTGACCATCGACAATGGCGGCACTGAGCACGAAGTGACGTTGACTCAGTCAGCTATGACAGAGGACAGCGCCAATGATAACGAGTACACCTATAAAGAAGGCGAGGTGACGTACAGCTACAACGCGACGACAGGCACGATCACGTGGACCGAAGCGACGCCAGCGGAAGGAAAAACGATCGATGTGAAAGCGACGCAAACGGACGTTGATGGCAACGTGTCGAAAGAAGGCGAAGCCAGCGCGGTTGTGGACACGGTGTTCGGAGACGGCGATCAAGAGAGCGCGACGTTTGCACCGAAGGTAACGATCCTAGACGGAGCGGAGATCAACGCGACAGAAGCGAAAGATGGCGTTCAGTTGAAAGTGGACGTGGATGCGGTGACGCTGAAAGCGGGCGGTTCGGTGACGTTGACCATCGACAATGGCGGCACTGAGCACGAAGTGACGTTGACTCAGTCAGCTATGACAGAGGACAGCGCCAATGATAACGAGTACACCTATAAAGAAGGCGAGGTGACGTACAGCTACAACGCGACGACAGGCACGATCACGTGGACCGAAGCGACGCCAGCGGAAGGAAAAACGATCGATGTGAAAGCGACGCAAACGGACGTTGATGGCAACGTGTCGAAAGAAGGCGAAGCCAGCGCGGTTGTGGACACGGTGTTCGGAGACGGCGATCAAGAGAGCGCGACGTTTGCACCGAAGGTAACGATCCTAGACGGAGCGGAGATCAACGCGACAGAAGCGAAAGATGGCGTTCAGTTGAAAGTGGACGTGGATGCGGTGACGCTGAAAGCGGGCGGTTCGGTGACGTTGACCATCGACAATGGCGGCACTGAGCACGAAGTGACGTTGACTCAGTCAGCTATGACAGAGGACAGCGCCAATGATAACGAGTACACCTATAAAGAAGGCGAGGTGACGTACAGCTACAACGCGACGACAGGCACGATCACGTGGACCGAAGCGACGCCAGCGGAAGGAAAAACGATCGATGTGAAAGCGACGCAAACGGACGTTGATGGCAACGTGTCGAAAGAAGGCGAAGCCAGCGCGGTTGTGGACACGGTGTTCGGAGACGGCGATCAAGAGAGCGCGACGTTTGCACCGAAGGTAACGATCCTAGACGGAGCGGAGATCAACGCGACAGAAGCGAAAGATGGCGTTCAGTTGAAAGTGGACGTGGATGCGGTGACGCTGAAAGCGGGCGGTTCGGTGACGTTGACCATCGACAATGGCGGCACTGAGCACGAAGTGACGTTGACTCAGTCAGCTATGACAGAGGACAGCGCCAATGATAACGAGTACACCTATAAAGAAGGCGAGGTGACGTACAGCTACAACGCGACGACAGGCACGATCACGTGGACCGAAGCGACGCCAGCGGAAGGAAAAACGATCGATGTGAAAGCGACGCAAACGGACGTTGATGGCAACGTGTCGAAAGAAGGCGAAGCCAGCGCGGTTGTGGACACGGTGTTCGGAGACGGCGATCAAGAGAGCGCGACGTTTGCACCGAAGGTAACGATCCTAGACGGAGCGGAGATCAACGCGACAGAAGCGAAAGATGGCGTTCAGTTGAAAGTGGACGTGGATGCGGTGACGCTGAAAGCGGGCGGTTCGGTGACGTTGACCATCGACAATGGCGGCACTGAGCACGAAGTGACGTTGACTCAGTCAGCTATGACAGAGGACAGCGCCAATGATAACGAGTACACCTATAAAGAAGGCGAGGTGACGTACAGCTACAACGCGACGACAGGCACGATCACGTGGACCGAAGCGACGCCAGCGGAAGGAAAAACGATCGATGTGAAAGCGACGCAAACGGACGTTGATGGCAACGTGTCGAAAGAAGGCGAAGCCAGCGCGGTTGTGGACACGGTGTTCGGAGACGGCGATCAAGAGAGCGCGACGTTTGCACCGAAGGTAACGATCCTAGACGGAGCGGAGATCAACGCGACAGAAGCGAAAGATGGCGTTCAGTTGAAAGTGGACGTGGATGCGGTGACGCTGAAAGCGGGCGGTTCGGTGACGTTGACCATCGACAATGGCGGCACTGAGCACGAAGTGACGTTGACTCAGTCAGCTATGACAGAGGACAGCGCCAATGATAACGAGTACACCTATAAAGAAGGCGAGGTGACGTACAGCTACAACGCGACGACAGGCACGATCACGTGGACCGAAGCGACGCCAGCGGAAGGAAAAACGATCGATGTGAAAGCGACGCAAACGGACGTTGATGGCAACGTGTCGAAAGAAGGCGAAGCCAGCGCGGTTGTGGACACGGTGTTCGGAGACGGCGATCAAGAGAGCGCGACGTTTGCACCGAAGGTAACGATCCTAGACGGAGCGGAGATCAACGCGACAGAAGCGAAAGATGGCGTTCAGTTGAAAGTGGACGTGGATGCGGTGACGCTGAAAGCGGGCGGTTCGGTGACGTTGACCATCGACAATGGCGGCACTGAGCACGAAGTGACGTTGACTCAGTCAGCTATGACAGAGGACAGCGCCAATGATAACGAGTACACCTATAAAGAAGGCGAGGTGACGTACAGCTACAACGCGACGACAGGCACGATCACGTGGACCGAAGCGACGCCAGCGGAAGGAAAAACGATCGATGTGAAAGCGACGCAAACGGACGTTGATGGCAACGTGTCGAAAGAAGGCGAAGCCAGCGCGGTTGTGGACACGGTGTTCGGAGACGGCGATCAAGAGAGCGCGACGTTTGCACCGAAGGTAACGATCCTAGACGGAGCGGAGATCAACGCGACAGAAGCGAAAGATGGCGTTCAGTTGAAAGTGGACGTGGATGCGGTGACGCTGAAAGCGGGCGGTTCGGTGACGTTGACCATCGACAATGGCGGCACTGAGCACGAAGTGACGTTGACTCAGTCAGCTATGACAGAGGACAGCGCCAATGATAACGAGTACACCTATAAAGAAGGCGAGGTGACGTACAGCTACAACGCGACGACAGGCACGATCACGTGGACCGAAGCGACGCCAGCGGAAGGAAAAACGATCGATGTGAAAGCGACGCAAACGGACGTTGATGGCAACGTGTCGAAAGAAGGCGAAGCCAGCGCGGTTGTGGACACGGTGTTCGGAGACGGCGATCAAGAGAGCGCGACGTTTGCACCGAAGGTAACGATCCTAGACGGAGCGGAGATCAACGCGACAGAAGCGAAAGATGGCGTTCAGTTGAAAGTGGACGTGGATGCGGTGACGCTGAAAGCGGGCGGTTCGGTGACGTTGACCATCGACAATGGCGGCACTGAGCACGAAGTGACGTTGACTCAGTCAGCTATGACAGAGGACAGCGCCAATGATAACGAGTACACCTATAAAGAAGGCGAGGTGACGTACAGCTACAACGCGACGACAGGCACGATCACGTGGACCGAAGCGACGCCAGCGGAAGGAAAAACGATCGATGTGAAAGCGACGCAAACGGACGTTGATGGCAACGTGTCGAAAGAAGGCGAAGCCAGCGCGGTTGTGGACACGGTGTTCGGAGACGGCGATCAAGAGAGCGCGACGTTTGCACCGAAGGTAACGATCCTAGACGGAGCGGAGATCAACGCGACAGAAGCGAAAGATGGCGTTCAGTTGAAAGTGGACGTGGATGCGGTGACGCTGAAAGCGGGCGGTTCGGTGACGTTGACCATCGACAATGGCGGCACTGAGCACGAAGTGACGTTGACTCAGTCAGCTATGACAGAGGACAGCGCCAATGATAACGAGTACACCTATAAAGAAGGCGAGGTGACGTACAGCTACAACGCGACGACAGGCACGATCACGTGGACCGAAGCGACGCCAGCGGAAGGAAAAACGATCGATGTGAAAGCGACGCAAACGGACGTTGATGGCAACGTGTCGAAAGAAGGCGAAGCCAGCGCGGTTGTGGACACGGTGTTCGGAGACGGCGATCAAGAGAGCGCGACGTTTGCACCGAAGGTAACGATCCTAGACGGAGCGGAGATCAACGCGACAGAAGCGAAAGATGGCGTTCAGTTGAAAGTGGACGTGGATGCGGTGACGCTGAAAGCGGGCGGTTCGGTGACGTTGACCATCGACAATGGCGGCACTGAGCACGAAGTGACGTTGACTCAGTCAGCTATGACAGAGGACAGCGCCAATGATAACGAGTACACCTATAAAGAAGGCGAGGTGACGTACAGCTACAACGCGACGACAGGCACGATCACGTGGACCGAAGCGACGCCAGCGGAAGGAAAAACGATCGATGTGAAAGCGACGCAAACGGACGTTGATGGCAACGTGTCGAAAGAAGGCGAAGCCAGCGCGGTTGTGGACACGGTGTTCGGAGACGGCGATCAAGAGAGCGCGACGTTTGCACCGAAGGTAACGATCCTAGACGGAGCGGAGATCAACGCGACAGAAGCGAAAGATGGCGTTCAGTTGAAAGTGGACGTGGATGCGGTGACGCTGAAAGCGGGCGGTTCGGTGACGTTGACCATCGACAATGGCGGCACTGAGCACGAAGTGACGTTGACTCAGTCAGCTATGACAGAGGACAGCGCCAATGATAACGAGTACACCTATAAAGAAGGCGAGGTGACGTACAGCTACAACGCGACGACAGGCACGATCACGTGGACCGAAGCGACGCCAGCGGAAGGAAAAACGATCGATGTGAAAGCGACGCAAACGGACGTTGATGGCAACGTGTCGAAAGAAGGCGAAGCCAGCGCGGTTGTGGACACGGTGTTCGGAGACGGCGATCAAGAGAGCGCGACGTTTGCACCGAAGGTAACGATCCTAGACGGAGCGGAGATCAACGCGACAGAAGCGAAAGATGGCGTTCAGTTGAAAGTGGACGTGGATGCGGTGACGCTGAAAGCGGGCGGTTCGGTGACGTTGACCATCGACAATGGCGGCACTGAGCACGAAGTGACGTTGACTCAGTCAGCTATGACAGAGGACAGCGCCAATGATAACGAGTACACCTATAAAGAAGGCGAGGTGACGTACAGCTACAACGCGACGACAGGCACGATCACGTGGACCGAAGCGACGCCAGCGGAAGGAAAAACGATCGATGTGAAAGCGACGCAAACGGACGTTGATGGCAACGTGTCGAAAGAAGGCGAAGCCAGCGCGGTTGTGGACACGGTGTTCGGAGACGGCGATCAAGAGAGCGCGACGTTTGCACCGAAGGTAACGATCCTAGACGGAGCGGAGATCAACGCGACAGAAGCGAAAGATGGCGTTCAGTTGAAAGTGGACGTGGATGCGGTGACGCTGAAAGCGGGCGGTTCGGTGACGTTGACCATCGACAATGGCGGCACTGAGCACGAAGTGACGTTGACTCAGTCAGCTATGACAGAGGACAGCGCCAATGATAACGAGTACACCTATAAAGAAGGCGAGGTGACGTACAGCTACAACGCGACGACAGGCACGATCACGTGGACCGAAGCGACGCCAGCGGAAGGAAAAACGATCGATGTGAAAGCGACGCAAACGGACGTTGATGGCAACGTGTCGAAAGAAGGCGAAGCCAGCGCGGTTGTGGACACGGTGTTCGGAGACGGCGATCAAGAGAGCGCGACGTTTGCACCGAAGGTAACGATCCTAGACGGAGCGGAGATCAACGCGACAGAAGCGAAAGATGGCGTTCAGTTGAAAGTGGACGTGGATGCGGTGACGCTGAAAGCGGGCGGTTCGGTGACGTTGACCATCGACAATGGCGGCACTGAGCACGAAGTGACGTTGACTCAGTCAGCTATGACAGAGGACAGCGCCAATGATAACGAGTACACCTATAAAGAAGGCGAGGTGACGTACAGCTACAACGCGACGACAGGCACGATCACGTGGACCGAAGCGACGCCAGCGGAAGGAAAAACGATCGATGTGAAAGCGACGCAAACGGACGTTGATGGCAACGTGTCGAAAGAAGGCGAAGCCAGCGCGGTTGTGGACACGGTGTTCGGAGACGGCGATCAAGAGAGCGCGACGTTTGCACCGAAGGTAACGATCCTAGACGGAGCGGAGATCAACGCGACAGAAGCGAAAGATGGCGTTCAGTTGAAAGTGGACGTGGATGCGGTGACGCTGAAAGCGGGCGGTTCGGTGACGTTGACCATCGACAATGGCGGCACTGAGCACGAAGTGACGTTGACTCAGTCAGCTATGACAGAGGACAGCGCCAATGATAACGAGTACACCTATAAAGAAGGCGAGGTGACGTACAGCTACAACGCGACGACAGGCACGATCACGTGGACCGAAGCGACGCCAGCGGAAGGAAAAACGATCGATGTGAAAGCGACGCAAACGGACGTTGATGGCAACGTGTCGAAAGAAGGCGAAGCCAGCGCGGTTGTGGACACGGTGTTCGGAGACGGCGATCAAGAGAGCGCGACGTTTGCACCGAAGGTAACGATCCTAGACGGAGCGGAGATCAACGCGACAGAAGCGAAAGATGGCGTTCAGTTGAAAGTGGACGTGGATGCGGTGACGCTGAAAGCGGGCGGTTCGGTGACGTTGACCATCGACAATGGCGGCACTGAGCACGAAGTGACGTTGACTCAGTCAGCTATGACAGAGGACAGCGCCAATGATAACGAGTACACCTATAAAGAAGGCGAGGTGACGTACAGCTACAACGCGACGACAGGCACGATCACGTGGACCGAAGCGACGCCAGCGGAAGGAAAAACGATCGATGTGAAAGCGACGCAAACGGACGTTGATGGCAACGTGTCGAAAGAAGGCGAAGCCAGCGCGGTTGTGGACACGGTGTTCGGAGACGGCGATCAAGAGAGCGCGACGTTTGCACCGAAGGTAACGATCCTAGACGGAGCGGAGATCAACGCGACAGAAGCGAAAGATGGCGTTCAGTTGAAAGTGGACGTGGATGCGGTGACGCTGAAAGCGGGCGGTTCGGTGACGTTGACCATCGACAATGGCGGCACTGAGCACGAAGTGACGTTGACTCAGTCAGCTATGACAGAGGACAGCGCCAATGATAACGAGTACACCTATAAAGAAGGCGAGGTGACGTACAGCTACAACGCGACGACAGGCACGATCACGTGGACCGAAGCGACGCCAGCGGAAGGAAAAACGATCGATGTGAAAGCGACGCAAACGGACGTTGATGGCAACGTGTCGAAAGAAGGCGAAGCCAGCGCGGTTGTGGACACGGTGTTCGGAGACGGCGATCAAGAGAGCGCGACGTTTGCACCGAAGGTAACGATCCTAGACGGAGCGGAGATCAACGCGACAGAAGCGAAAGATGGCGTTCAGTTGAAAGTGGACGTGGATGCGGTGACGCTGAAAGCGGGCGGTTCGGTGACGTTGACCATCGACAATGGCGGCACTGAGCACGAAGTGACGTTGACTCAGTCAGCTATGACAGAGGACAGCGCCAATGATAACGAGTACACCTATAAAGAAGGCGAGGTGACGTACAGCTACAACGCGACGACAGGCACGATCACGTGGACCGAAGCGACGCCAGCGGAAGGAAAAACGATCGATGTGAAAGCGACGCAAACGGACGTTGATGGCAACGTGTCGAAAGAAGGCGAAGCCAGCGCGGTTGTGGACACGGTGTTCGGAGACGGCGATCAAGAGAGCGCGACGTTTGCACCGAAGGTAACGATCCTAGACGGAGCGGAGATCAACGCGACAGAAGCGAAAGATGGCGTTCAGTTGAAAGTGGACGTGGATGCGGTGACGCTGAAAGCGGGCGGTTCGGTGACGTTGACCATCGACAATGGCGGCACTGAGCACGAAGTGACGTTGACTCAGTCAGCTATGACAGAGGACAGCGCCAATGATAACGAGTACACCTATAAAGAAGGCGAGGTGACGTACAGCTACAACGCGACGACAGGCACGATCACGTGGACCGAAGCGACGCCAGCGGAAGGAAAAACGATCGATGTGAAAGCGACGCAAACGGACGTTGATGGCAACGTGTCGAAAGAAGGCGAAGCCAGCGCGGTTGTGGACACGGTGTTCGGAGACGGCGATCAAGAGAGCGCGACGTTTGCACCGAAGGTAACGATCCTAGACGGAGCGGAGATCAACGCGACAGAAGCGAAAGATGGCGTTCAGTTGAAAGTGGACGTGGATGCGGTGACGCTGAAAGCGGGCGGTTCGGTGACGTTGACCATCGACAATGGCGGCACTGAGCACGAAGTGACGTTGACTCAGTCAGCTATGACAGAGGACAGCGCCAATGATAACGAGTACACCTATAAAGAAGGCGAGGTGACGTACAGCTACAACGCGACGACAGGCACGATCACGTGGACCGAAGCGACGCCAGCGGAAGGAAAAACGATCGATGTGAAAGCGACGCAAACGGACGTTGATGGCAACGTGTCGAAAGAAGGCGAAGCCAGCGCGGTTGTGGACACGGTGTTCGGAGACGGCGATCAAGAGAGCGCGACGTTTGCACCGAAGGTAACGATCCTAGACGGAGCGGAGATCAACGCGACAGAAGCGAAAGATGGCGTTCAGTTGAAAGTGGACGTGGATGCGGTGACGCTGAAAGCGGGCGGTTCGGTGACGTTGACCATCGACAATGGCGGCACTGAGCACGAAGTGACGTTGACTCAGTCAGCTATGACAGAGGACAGCGCCAATGATAACGAGTACACCTATAAAGAAGGCGAGGTGACGTACAGCTACAACGCGACGACAGGCACGATCACGTGGACCGAAGCGACGCCAGCGGAAGGAAAAACGATCGATGTGAAAGCGACGCAAACGGACGTTGATGGCAACGTGTCGAAAGAAGGCGAAGCCAGCGCGGTTGTGGACACGGTGTTCGGAGACGGCGATCAAGAGAGCGCGACGTTTGCACCGAAGGTAACGATCCTAGACGGAGCGGAGATCAACGCGACAGAAGCGAAAGATGGCGTTCAGTTGAAAGTGGACGTGGATGCGGTGACGCTGAAAGCGGGCGGTTCGGTGACGTTGACCATCGACAATGGCGGCACTGAGCACGAAGTGACGTTGACTCAGTCAGCTATGACAGAGGACAGCGCCAATGATAACGAGTACACCTATAAAGAAGGCGAGGTGACGTACAGCTACAACGCGACGACAGGCACGATCACGTGGACCGAAGCGACGCCAGCGGAAGGAAAAACGATCGATGTGAAAGCGACGCAAACGGACGTTGATGGCAACGTGTCGAAAGAAGGCGAAGCCAGCGCGGTTGTGGACACGGTGTTCGGAGACGGCGATCAAGAGAGCGCGACGTTTGCACCGAAGGTAACGATCCTAGACGGAGCGGAGATCAACGCGACAGAAGCGAAAGATGGCGTTCAGTTGAAAGTGGACGTGGATGCGGTGACGCTGAAAGCGGGCGGTTCGGTGACGTTGACCATCGACAATGGCGGCACTGAGCACGAAGTGACGTTGACTCAGTCAGCTATGACAGAGGACAGCGCCAATGATAACGAGTACACCTATAAAGAAGGCGAGGTGACGTACAGCTACAACGCGACGACAGGCACGATCACGTGGACCGAAGCGACGCCAGCGGAAGGAAAAACGATCGATGTGAAAGCGACGCAAACGGACGTTGATGGCAACGTGTCGAAAGAAGGCGAAGCCAGCGCGGTTGTGGACACGGTGTTCGGAGACGGCGATCAAGAGAGCGCGACGTTTGCACCGAAGGTAACGATCCTAGACGGAGCGGAGATCAACGCGACAGAAGCGAAAGATGGCGTTCAGTTGAAAGTGGACGTGGATGCGGTGACGCTGAAAGCGGGCGGTTCGGTGACGTTGACCATCGACAATGGCGGCACTGAGCACGAAGTGACGTTGACTCAGTCAGCTATGACAGAGGACAGCGCCAATGATAACGAGTACACCTATAAAGAAGGCGAGGTGACGTACAGCTACAACGCGACGACAGGCACGATCACGTGGACCGAAGCGACGCCAGCGGAAGGAAAAACGATCGATGTGAAAGCGACGCAAACGGACGTTGATGGCAACGTGTCGAAAGAAGGCGAAGCCAGCGCGGTTGTGGACACGGTGTTCGGAGACGGCGATCAAGAGAGCGCGACGTTTGCACCGAAGGTAACGATCCTAGACGGAGCGGAGATCAACGCGACAGAAGCGAAAGATGGCGTTCAGTTGAAAGTGGACGTGGATGCGGTGACGCTGAAAGCGGGCGGTTCGGTGACGTTGACCATCGACAATGGCGGCACTGAGCACGAAGTGACGTTGACTCAGTCAGCTATGACAGAGGACAGCGCCAATGATAACGAGTACACCTATAAAGAAGGCGAGGTGACGTACAGCTACAACGCGACGACAGGCACGATCACGTGGACCGAAGCGACGCCAGCGGAAGGAAAAACGATCGATGTGAAAGCGACGCAAACGGACGTTGATGGCAACGTGTCGAAAGAAGGCGAAGCCAGCGCGGTTGTGGACACGGTGTTCGGAGACGGCGATCAAGAGAGCGCGACGTTTGCACCGAAGGTAACGATCCTAGACGGAGCGGAGATCAACGCGACAGAAGCGAAAGATGGCGTTCAGTTGAAAGTGGACGTGGATGCGGTGACGCTGAAAGCGGGCGGTTCGGTGACGTTGACCATCGACAATGGCGGCACTGAGCACGAAGTGACGTTGACTCAGTCAGCTATGACAGAGGACAGCGCCAATGATAACGAGTACACCTATAAAGAAGGCGAGGTGACGTACAGCTACAACGCGACGACAGGCACGATCACGTGGACCGAAGCGACGCCAGCGGAAGGAAAAACGATCGATGTGAAAGCGACGCAAACGGACGTTGATGGCAACGTGTCGAAAGAAGGCGAAGCCAGCGCGGTTGTGGACACGGTGTTCGGAGACGGCGATCAAGAGAGCGCGACGTTTGCACCGAAGGTAACGATCCTAGACGGAGCGGAGATCAACGCGACAGAAGCGAAAGATGGCGTTCAGTTGAAAGTGGACGTGGATGCGGTGACGCTGAAAGCGGGCGGTTCGGTGACGTTGACCATCGACAATGGCGGCACTGAGCACGAAGTGACGTTGACTCAGTCAGCTATGACAGAGGACAGCGCCAATGATAACGAGTACACCTATAAAGAAGGCGAGGTGACGTACAGCTACAACGCGACGACAGGCACGATCACGTGGACCGAAGCGACGCCAGCGGAAGGAAAAACGATCGATGTGAAAGCGACGCAAACGGACGTTGATGGCAACGTGTCGAAAGAAGGCGAAGCCAGCGCGGTTGTGGACACGGTGTTCGGAGACGGCGATCAAGAGAGCGCGACGTTTGCACCGAAGGTAACGATCCTAGACGGAGCGGAGATCAACGCGACAGAAGCGAAAGATGGCGTTCAGTTGAAAGTGGACGTGGATGCGGTGACGCTGAAAGCGGGCGGTTCGGTGACGTTGACCATCGACAATGGCGGCACTGAGCACGAAGTGACGTTGACTCAGTCAGCTATGACAGAGGACAGCGCCAATGATAACGAGTACACCTATAAAGAAGGCGAGGTGACGTACAGCTACAACGCGACGACAGGCACGATCACGTGGACCGAAGCGACGCCAGCGGAAGGAAAAACGATCGATGTGAAAGCGACGCAAACGGACGTTGATGGCAACGTGTCGAAAGAAGGCGAAGCCAGCGCGGTTGTGGACACGGTGTTCGGAGACGGCGATCAAGAGAGCGCGACGTTTGCACCGAAGGTAACGATCCTAGACGGAGCGGAGATCAACGCGACAGAAGCGAAAGATGGCGTTCAGTTGAAAGTGGACGTGGATGCGGTGACGCTGAAAGCGGGCGGTTCGGTGACGTTGACCATCGACAATGGCGGCACTGAGCACGAAGTGACGTTGACTCAGTCAGCTATGACAGAGGACAGCGCCAATGATAACGAGTACACCTATAAAGAAGGCGAGGTGACGTACAGCTACAACGCGACGACAGGCACGATCACGTGGACCGAAGCGACGCCAGCGGAAGGAAAAACGATCGATGTGAAAGCGACGCAAACGGACGTTGATGGCAACGTGTCGAAAGAAGGCGAAGCCAGCGCGGTTGTGGACACGGTGTTCGGAGACGGCGATCAAGAGAGCGCGACGTTTGCACCGAAGGTAACGATCCTAGACGGAGCGGAGATCAACGCGACAGAAGCGAAAGATGGCGTTCAGTTGAAAGTGGACGTGGATGCGGTGACGCTGAAAGCGGGCGGTTCGGTGACGTTGACCATCGACAATGGCGGCACTGAGCACGAAGTGACGTTGACTCAGTCAGCTATGACAGAGGACAGCGCCAATGATAACGAGTACACCTATAAAGAAGGCGAGGTGACGTACAGCTACAACGCGACGACAGGCACGATCACGTGGACCGAAGCGACGCCAGCGGAAGGAAAAACGATCGATGTGAAAGCGACGCAAACGGACGTTGATGGCAACGTGTCGAAAGAAGGCGAAGCCAGCGCGGTTGTGGACACGGTGTTCGGAGACGGCGATCAAGAGAGCGCGACGTTTGCACCGAAGGTAACGATCCTAGACGGAGCGGAGATCAACGCGACAGAAGCGAAAGATGGCGTTCAGTTGAAAGTGGACGTGGATGCGGTGACGCTGAAAGCGGGCGGTTCGGTGACGTTGACCATCGACAATGGCGGCACTGAGCACGAAGTGACGTTGACTCAGTCAGCTATGACAGAGGACAGCGCCAATGATAACGAGTACACCTATAAAGAAGGCGAGGTGACGTACAGCTACAACGCGACGACAGGCACGATCACGTGGACCGAAGCGACGCCAGCGGAAGGAAAAACGATCGATGTGAAAGCGACGCAAACGGACGTTGATGGCAACGTGTCGAAAGAAGGCGAAGCCAGCGCGGTTGTGGACACGGTGTTCGGAGACGGCGATCAAGAGAGCGCGACGTTTGCACCGAAGGTAACGATCCTAGACGGAGCGGAGATCAACGCGACAGAAGCGAAAGATGGCGTTCAGTTGAAAGTGGACGTGGATGCGGTGACGCTGAAAGCGGGCGGTTCGGTGACGTTGACCATCGACAATGGCGGCACTGAGCACGAAGTGACGTTGACTCAGTCAGCTATGACAGAGGACAGCGCCAATGATAACGAGTACACCTATAAAGAAGGCGAGGTGACGTACAGCTACAACGCGACGACAGGCACGATCACGTGGACCGAAGCGACGCCAGCGGAAGGAAAAACGATCGATGTGAAAGCGACGCAAACGGACGTTGATGGCAACGTGTCGAAAGAAGGCGAAGCCAGCGCGGTTGTGGACACGGTGTTCGGAGACGGCGATCAAGAGAGCGCGACGTTTGCACCGAAGGTAACGATCCTAGACGGAGCGGAGATCAACGCGACAGAAGCGAAAGATGGCGTTCAGTTGAAAGTGGACGTGGATGCGGTGACGCTGAAAGCGGGCGGTTCGGTGACGTTGACCATCGACAATGGCGGCACTGAGCACGAAGTGACGTTGACTCAGTCAGCTATGACAGAGGACAGCGCCAATGATAACGAGTACACCTATAAAGAAGGCGAGGTGACGTACAGCTACAACGCGACGACAGGCACGATCACGTGGACCGAAGCGACGCCAGCGGAAGGAAAAACGATCGATGTGAAAGCGACGCAAACGGACGTTGATGGCAACGTGTCGAAAGAAGGCGAAGCCAGCGCGGTTGTGGACACGGTGTTCGGAGACGGCGATCAAGAGAGCGCGACGTTTGCACCGAAGGTAACGATCCTAGACGGAGCGGAGATCAACGCGACAGAAGCGAAAGATGGCGTTCAGTTGAAAGTGGACGTGGATGCGGTGACGCTGAAAGCGGGCGGTTCGGTGACGTTGACCATCGACAATGGCGGCACTGAGCACGAAGTGACGTTGACTCAGTCAGCTATGACAGAGGACAGCGCCAATGATAACGAGTACACCTATAAAGAAGGCGAGGTGACGTACAGCTACAACGCGACGACAGGCACGATCACGTGGACCGAAGCGACGCCAGCGGAAGGAAAAACGATCGATGTGAAAGCGACGCAAACGGACGTTGATGGCAACGTGTCGAAAGAAGGCGAAGCCAGCGCGGTTGTGGACACGGTGTTCGGAGACGGCGATCAAGAGAGCGCGACGTTTGCACCGAAGGTAACGATCCTAGACGGAGCGGAGATCAACGCGACAGAAGCGAAAGATGGCGTTCAGTTGAAAGTGGACGTGGATGCGGTGACGCTGAAAGCGGGCGGTTCGGTGACGTTGACCATCGACAATGGCGGCACTGAGCACGAAGTGACGTTGACTCAGTCAGCTATGACAGAGGACAGCGCCAATGATAACGAGTACACCTATAAAGAAGGCGAGGTGACGTACAGCTACAACGCGACGACAGGCACGATCACGTGGACCGAAGCGACGCCAGCGGAAGGAAAAACGATCGATGTGAAAGCGACGCAAACGGACGTTGATGGCAACGTGTCGAAAGAAGGCGAAGCCAGCGCGGTTGTGGACACGGTGTTCGGAGACGGCGATCAAGAGAGCGCGACGTTTGCACCGAAGGTAACGATCCTAGACGGAGCGGAGATCAACGCGACAGAAGCGAAAGATGGCGTTCAGTTGAAAGTGGACGTGGATGCGGTGACGCTGAAAGCGGGCGGTTCGGTGACGTTGACCATCGACAATGGCGGCACTGAGCACGAAGTGACGTTGACTCAGTCAGCTATGACAGAGGACAGCGCCAATGATAACGAGTACACCTATAAAGAAGGCGAGGTGACGTACAGCTACAACGCGACGACAGGCACGATCACGTGGACCGAAGCGACGCCAGCGGAAGGAAAAACGATCGATGTGAAAGCGACGCAAACGGACGTTGATGGCAACGTGTCGAAAGAAGGCGAAGCCAGCGCGGTTGTGGACACGGTGTTCGGAGACGGCGATCAAGAGAGCGCGACGTTTGCACCGAAGGTAACGATCCTAGACGGAGCGGAGATCAACGCGACAGAAGCGAAAGATGGCGTTCAGTTGAAAGTGGACGTGGATGCGGTGACGCTGAAAGCGGGCGGTTCGGTGACGTTGACCATCGACAATGGCGGCACTGAGCACGAAGTGACGTTGACTCAGTCAGCTATGACAGAGGACAGCGCCAATGATAACGAGTACACCTATAAAGAAGGCGAGGTGACGTACAGCTACAACGCGACGACAGGCACGATCACGTGGACCGAAGCGACGCCAGCGGAAGGAAAAACGATCGATGTGAAAGCGACGCAAACGGACGTTGATGGCAACGTGTCGAAAGAAGGCGAAGCCAGCGCGGTTGTGGACACGGTGTTCGGAGACGGCGATCAAGAGAGCGCGACGTTTGCACCGAAGGTAACGATCCTAGACGGAGCGGAGATCAACGCGACAGAAGCGAAAGATGGCGTTCAGTTGAAAGTGGACGTGGATGCGGTGACGCTGAAAGCGGGCGGTTCGGTGACGTTGACCATCGACAATGGCGGCACTGAGCACGAAGTGACGTTGACTCAGTCAGCTATGACAGAGGACAGCGCCAATGATAACGAGTACACCTATAAAGAAGGCGAGGTGACGTACAGCTACAACGCGACGACAGGCACGATCACGTGGACCGAAGCGACGCCAGCGGAAGGAAAAACGATCGATGTGAAAGCGACGCAAACGGACGTTGATGGCAACGTGTCGAAAGAAGGCGAAGCCAGCGCGGTTGTGGACACGGTGTTCGGAGACGGCGATCAAGAGAGCGCGACGTTTGCACCGAAGGTAACGATCCTAGACGGAGCGGAGATCAACGCGACAGAAGCGAAAGATGGCGTTCAGTTGAAAGTGGACGTGGATGCGGTGACGCTGAAAGCGGGCGGTTCGGTGACGTTGACCATCGACAATGGCGGCACTGAGCACGAAGTGACGTTGACTCAGTCAGCTATGACAGAGGACAGCGCCAATGATAACGAGTACACCTATAAAGAAGGCGAGGTGACGTACAGCTACAACGCGACGACAGGCACGATCACGTGGACCGAAGCGACGCCAGCGGAAGGAAAAACGATCGATGTGAAAGCGACGCAAACGGACGTTGATGGCAACGTGTCGAAAGAAGGCGAAGCCAGCGCGGTTGTGGACACGGTGTTCGGAGACGGCGATCAAGAGAGCGCGACGTTTGCACCGAAGGTAACGATCCTAGACGGAGCGGAGATCAACGCGACAGAAGCGAAAGATGGCGTTCAGTTGAAAGTGGACGTGGATGCGGTGACGCTGAAAGCGGGCGGTTCGGTGACGTTGACCATCGACAATGGCGGCACTGAGCACGAAGTGACGTTGACTCAGTCAGCTATGACAGAGGACAGCGCCAATGATAACGAGTACACCTATAAAGAAGGCGAGGTGACGTACAGCTACAACGCGACGACAGGCACGATCACGTGGACCGAAGCGACGCCAGCGGAAGGAAAAACGATCGATGTGAAAGCGACGCAAACGGACGTTGATGGCAACGTGTCGAAAGAAGGCGAAGCCAGCGCGGTTGTGGACACCACGATCAGCAAACCAACGATCGACCTGAACGCGGGCAGCGACAGTGGCGACAGTAACAGCGACAACCTGACTAATGACACCACCCCGACGTTTACGTTGGGCAATATCGACAGTGATGCTAAATCGGTGCAAGTCTTTAATGGCACCACCTTATTAGGCAATGCCAGCTTGGTTGGTGGGGTCTGGACCTATACGGCGAGCGCGGGTCAGTTGTCCGAGGGCAGCAATGACTTATCTGTCAAAGTGACGGATAAGGCAGGCAATAGCGCGACTTCCGATGCGCTTGATGTCACCTTAGACACGAGTGCAAGTGCAACGATTACGATTGATACGATTGCGGGCGACAATGTGCTTACAGCCGCTGAAGCCGGAGGGCCTATTACCATTACTGGCACAGTCGGTGGCGATGCGGCAGTGGGAGATCAAGTAACGCTTAAAGCAAACGCTATTACTGAGATCGGAACTGGGACCGTTATAAAATCAAGTACTGGAGAGCTGATCTACAGTATTACTGTTGATGGTAAAGACTTGGTGGGTAGTAATAATGTGCAGGCCATTGTTACCGGAACAGATGCAGCGGGTAATAGTTTTGAAGCAAAATCGGACACTTTGGATGGGCGTTATCAAGATCATTCAACCGTTTACGCCTCCATTGACGATGATGGTTTTGCGATTGAGGGGGATAATGCGATTTTCACTGTCTCTTTGAGTCAACCTTCTTCTGACGATGTGAAAATTAAGGTCTCAACGGTATTTGATACGGCTAGTCCTGCTGATATTGGAGTGATGACAGCCAGTTATACAGATGAAAACGATGTTGTGCATGCTTTAGCTATTAGCTCGGACGGTATTATTGATGTCCCAGCTGGTGTGACGAAAGTGATACTCAATGTTCCGACGATTGATGATTCTATTGTTGAAGGCTATGAGACGTTCGGCGTAAAAGTGGAAGGAATATCGGGTGTTTCTTCTAACTCAGATACTGCAACGACAACCATTATTGATAATGATCTTCCAACGCCAACGATAACAATTACTGAAGATATTAATAAAGATGGCTTTATTGATAAGAGTGAGTTGTCAGGTGACATTGATGTGAAAGTAGGTTTGCCTAAGGGTGTTCTTGAAGGTCAGACAATTGTTGTTTCTGATGGTACAACGACGCATGATATCAAATTAGACGCGGCAGCAATTAGCGCAGGCTTCGTGACCAGCTCGTTCGCGAGTCCCGGGGAAGGCAAAACGATTACGGTTACTGCGACGTTGACTGATATCTTTGGCAATAAGTCTGCAGATGCGACAGATAGTGCTGTTATCGATACTCAAATCAGCACACCAACCATTGATCTTAACGACGCAAGTGATTCGGGCGTATCAGATACAGACAACTTAACGAATGACACAACACCGACGTTTACGTTGGGTAATATTGACCCAGATGTAGACAAAGTTGAAGTGTTTGATGGTAGTACGTCGTTAGGTGAAGCCACAAAAAATGCCGAAGGTAAGTGGACCTTTACTGCAGAGTCTGGTGATTTATCAGAAGGTCAAAATAACCTAACAGTCAAAGTGACGGATAATGCTGGAAATACCGCGACATCTGAGACGCTTGATGTCACCTTAGATACTAAGGTAACGGTTGACGCGGGTATTTCTGTTGAATTTTTACATACCAATACAACGACTGTTGCGTCTCAATCTGCTCAGCTTTTGGGTAGTTTGTCTTCGTTCCTTAATGGTCAGAAGAACATTCAATCTGAAACGGAAGTTCAGCTAGAAAAAGATGTATTTGGGAATACCAAGTTTCTGCAATTTAATTTAGAAGCGTCGGCATTAGGTGGTGGAGACTTTGGTCTCTATAAACCGGATACAAAAGATATCAATAGTATTGTCTTTAATCCATCAGCGCCTTTGGTTGTGCCTGCTGCAACGGTGACTGAGCCTGATACAACAGGTGTACCTGTGCATACTGAGAAGCTTACAGGTCTCTCCTACTACCAAATGACATCTGATGATGAAGTATTTGCGAAGGATACGGTTCAGCTAGATACAATAAAAGCAAATGACAACGATAATTTCCTCGAGTTTGAAGGTGACTTAAAAGGCTCAACCATTGTTACCGAAGATGGTGATGATATAGTTGTTGCTAATGGCAACCTTGGTGGTTCTACCATTTTATTAGGTGATGGAAATGATCAAATAAAAGTGGACGGCAAGCTTTCTGGCTCGACCATTAATGCAGGTAATGGTGATGATATTATTGAAGCGACTGGAGATATGGGAGCTTCCACTTTTATTACTGGAGATGGCAAGGATTCTGTGAATCTCTCTGGTCAAATGCATGCATCCACTATTAATACGGGTAATGGCAATGATTCAGTAACTTTATCTGGTCAGATGCAAGCGTCTAGTATTTATACAGGCGGTGGAGATGATGTCGTTGTCGTAGATGGCCCAATGCAGGCTTCTAGTATTTATACCGGAGACGGCAACGACATCGTTGTTGTTGATGGTGATATGGGGGCATCGACTATAGCTACCGGAGCTGGCAACGATATTATTGCTATTAATGACTTAGGGTGGTCTACCGTAAACGGTGGCTCCGGTACGGATGTTTTATATTTAGGTAAGACTGCCGATCATTATAAATTTGAGTCTATTACTTTTAGCTGTGATGTGAATGGCCTAGGCAATATGAATGGTATCTTGGTAGACAAAGATACTGGAGAGAAGCTGTTCTTTTATAACATCGAAGGTTTTGGTTTTGGTAAAGGGGATGGAGTTGCCCTGACAAACACGGAAACCACTTATGAATATAAGGTTGATATTAGTGCCGCAGTAACCAGTGTTGCGGATAACGCAGCGACGTTGACTGTTACTATTACAGGAGTACCAGATAACGCAACCCTTAGTGAAGGTACTAAAAATAGTGATGGTACATGGTCAATCAATGTACCTCATAATAGTGAGGCTCTTGATTCTATCGATAAAGATCTCACGATGACAGTACCAGACGGAAACACAAACTTCTCACTCGGTATTACTGCAAAAGCTACGGATGCTGCTGGCAACACCGACACGGCTTACGGCAGTAGTACTATTGAAGGTGCGACAGAGGCTCCTGTTGTCACGATTGTTGATGATGCTAATCACGACGGCTTTATAAATAAAGCTGAGTTGGCAACTGGTGGGGACGGTGTTCAAATACAAGTTGCTGTTGATAATAGTCAGCTTGAAGCGGGTGGTAACGTGACGTTGACCATCGACAATGGCGAGACTGAATCGACTGTTATTTTGAGTTTGAAAGACGGCAAATTGCTTGACTCAGATGGCAAAGAATATAGCTATGATTCATCGACTGGTACGATTCGTTTTACAGAGACAGTGGCTGACGGGGCTGATATTAGTGTCGCTGCGATACAAACCAATAGCTTAGGTGTTGTGTCAGAACAAGGCCAAAGCAGTGCTATCGTTGATACCACAGCCACAGCGGCTCCCTTAGTGATGATTATGGATGACCGCAATCACAACGGTGTCATTTCTAAAGCTGAGTTAGCCTTATATGGGCCTGGTGTTCAGGTAAGTGTTACCGTAAATGGGAAAGAGTTAGAAGCGCCAAATGGCTCGGTATCATTGAATATTACCAATAATGGTGTTGTGACGGCCGTCGCTCTGTCTTTAATTGCAAATGAGGATGGTAGCTATAAAGTTGTTAGCTCTGATGCGGATGACCCTCGTACCTATAGTTATAGTGATAACAAGATTACTTGGACAGAAACTGTAGATGAAGGCGCAAGCATTGATGTTAAAGCAACGCAAACGGATAGTGCTGGTAATGTATCTGAACCAGGTGAGGATAGTGCGACAGTAGACATTACTCATACTCATTCAGACACAGGGGATGGAACAGAAGACCATATCTTATCTGTCAATGCTGATAAAGGTGTGTTGTCTAACGATTCAGACTTAGATGGTGGGCTGAAGGTTTCTACCTTTACAGTTGAGGGCGATAGTACATCACATTCGGTGGGTAGTACGGTTGTTATCAAAGGAACGAGCGGGGTTGATGAAGGGAAGGATGTCGGCACCCTAACCTTAAATGCAGATGGTTCCTATAAATTTGTACCGACGGCAAATTGGTCTGGTGATGTTCCACAAGTGACTTATACAACGTCGACTGGGGCCAGTAATACGTTATCCATTGAAATAAAAGCAGTAGCCGATACGCCAGAGTTTGATACCACTAGTGTTCACTCTAATGGCCTGAACTATCATGTTTGGAATGGTGTGGATTCAGGAGCAGGTCTTAATGCAGAAGGTGGAAAGGGTGTTGATCCTGCTAGATTAGCTGAAATTGTTGCTAGTCATAGTGACGATAAGGCGGCTGTAAGTTCAACCGTAGATGGCATATTTGCTGCGCCATCTAAGGACGTTGGTACGCTAACGGTCATTAATGGATTTATCTACCTTGAGAAAGGAAGTACATACCAATTTACTGGTACTGGAGACGATAGTCTCTATATTAAAGTTGGTGCAGAAGTCGATGCCCATGCGGAATGGGGGGATAAAAAAGGGGAGATTCTTGGTGACCCGCTTAAGGTGGAAGAGTCAGGGTATTATCCGATTGTGTTTGCTCACCATAATCAAAATGGGCCAGGTGATTACAATGTATCCGTCAGTATAAATAATGGTGACCCCGTCACATTAGATACTGAGCACTTTGAATTATTTACCGATGTAAAAGCGATTGAAGACGCTGGCATCGCAGTAAGTGATGATGATGGTCACTTAGATTATTACGTGCCTGAGGTACGCGATGAAGGGGCAAGTACGTCCAATATTCCTCTTACTGGTTTTACGGTCACCACCCCTGATAAAGATGGTTCTGAAACCTTGGGTACCACCGTGACGGGTGCACCTGTTGGTACGACGTTAACCATTACTGATTCGCAAGGTCACCCTGTTACCTATACCTTCGAATCGACAAATCAAGTGATTGATCTTGGTACGACGACTGATTTTAATAATATGTCGATCAAGGCTCCGAATGATTATTCAGGTAGCTTCTCTTTAGCGTTTACAGCGACATCGACTGAAGCAAGTGATGACAGTAAAGCGAGTGCGACAAAAGAGATCAATGTCACGGTCGATAATATACCAACAGCCTCTGGTGGTAGTGTAGAGGGTGTTGAGGATACGGCTTTATCGCTTAGCTGGAGTGAGCTTAATATTAGTGATTCGAATAGCGACTCGTCGTTAAGTATCAAAGTGACTCAGCTTTCAGGTGGCGGTGAACTGCAAGTCCAAGGTGATAATGGAAGCTGGCACGCAGTGGTCGTTGGAAGTGAATTGACTAAGGCACAATTCGATGGGGAGCATGTTCGTTTTGTTCCCAGTGAAAATGAGTCTGGTTTTAATGGTTATGGCGGTAAAGGAGTAGGTGATCAGCAAGCTGATTACGCTCATATTGGCTTTAAACCGGTTGATAGTCACGGGCTAGAAGGAGACGAAGCCACGCTAGCAGTGGATATTAAGCCAGTTGCTGATGCGCCTGATTTGGCCATTTCGATTGGCGATCTGGTGGATAGTGATGCTTCTGAGGTCGTTGTTAAAAATGGCGAAACATCTGTCTTTACGATTCAAGGAGGAAATGTTTCTCTTAGTGGTGGCGGTGTTGTCATTAATGCGAGCGACAGTACCTACAATTCTTCAGGTAATATTAATGATAATAACTCCTCCCAAGGTCATGCCGATGTTATCGTGGTCAATGGTCTATTTTCAGGTATTGGGAATAAAGGACTAAATTCGATTACTGGTGGGGGGCATGATTATCTATATCTGACAGGATCACAAAGCGATTATACATGCAGTAATTATATCAATAACAATGGATTGATCCACTTGAAGGTCACTGACGCAAATGGATCGACTGTTGTTGTGAATAATATTGTTGGTGTTGTCTTTGGTGACGGAACATCCTACAAAAATCTACTGACGACGACACAATCTGAAGGCAGTGAAACCCATGATCTTAATCTATCTGCTGAACTGACTGATACCGATGGTAGCGAGACATTAAGTGGCATTACACTTTCTGGAGTGCCAACAGGAGCGGTCATACATGGAGATGGTGTTAGTAAACTAGAAAATGGTAACTGGTATATTGATAATCCTAAGGGTAAGGATCTAAAAGATCTAGGGTTAACCATTACCGTACCGAATGGCTCAGATACATATGCTATTACGGCGACAGCAACCTCATCAGAAAGTGTTGGCGGTGACAGTGAGTCCGCTCATATGTCAGCTCAGCACGCAGAGCTAAATTTAGCGAGTGTTATATCGGTAGAGTCATCTGTTCAGTTTACTGATGACAAATTTAACGATTTGACGAGAGATAGTTCCAGTGCAACCGATAGTCAATTAACTTGGGGAGCTGATAGCACCTATGGTAGAAGTGCATTGAGTGTTGAGAATGTTGCTTCATCGAATAATATTAACACCGGAGATGAATTCGTTGTTGCTAAACTGACTCACGTTAATGAGGAGACAAGCATATACAAAGACAGTTTAGTCTCAACGAACTTAACCATTACCACCGCTTTGACGATTAATGGAACGGTGGTAAACGTGGATTTATCGTCTTTGATTGCAGCGGATGACACATTGAACTCAGGCTCTCAGACAGGTGATTCGCTGACTTTGACAGCATCCAGTGTACCGGTTGAGGTGAATGGTGTTAGTTACAAAGTGTCTTTGGATGGTTTCTTAGACAGTAATAACCAAGTTGTGACGACTGTAACGACTCCTGAAAATCAAACGGATACGTACTCTATTGTGGCTCATGTAGAGCCTGTTAACTCAGATTCACTGAATTCGATAACAGGTACATTACATACGGAAGCGACTGCTGACGATCCTGTAGACCATGTTGTCGCAAGCGTGAGTCAGCCTGGAGATGAACTTTCTACTGTTGATGGCGTCAGTACCATTACTAATGATCAGGGCGTATTTAGTGTAAGCGCTGATGGCCACTACACCTATACGGCCAGTGATAGCCTCATAGGATCATTAAGTAAAGGTCATTCTCAAGACGTGAATTACGAGTATACCGTGGTTGATAAGGACGGTGATTCGGTCACCAATAGCATCAATATTACCGTTCATGGTACAGGAAGTACGGTTACTGAATCGAGTGGCACCACTTTTGAGTCTGGTGCATCGGCTATAGAAAATGCAGCTGGTTATGATGGTAATCCTTTAAATACTAATAAGTACGACTCAGGTTGGAGTCGTACCTTTTGGGGTGACGATCCTAATTACTCGCAGAGTGGTAACGATACGATTCATGGTAACGGCGGAGACGATACTATCTATGGTTTGGGCGGAAACGATTTGCTTACCGGTGATGATGGTGATGATAAACTATACGGTGGAGACGGTAATGACTACTTATTAGGTGGTAGTGGCGATGATACGCTATTTGGTGGCGATGGTAATGATGTCTTGGACGGTGGATCTGGTCACAACGTCCTCACTGGCGGAGACGGTACTGGTATCAGTACCGGTGACGATTTATTTGTTTTAGATAAAGGCGCTACCAATACCATTACTGACTTTAATGCCAAAGATGATGCGTTAGACATAACGGATTTATTGTCTGGTGCGACAGGTGATCCTGGTAAGGATGCATCCACTGATGCGATTGAAAGCTTCCTATCAGCCCATGTGTCGGTCACCGACAAACACGTTAAAGTTGATGGTCACGATGTGGCAACTTTTGGCAGTGGCAATTCTGGTATTGCGGATCATACATCATTTGACTCCAACGGTGATGGTCATGTAAACAGTACTGATTCGGTCAAAGTGGTTTACAACGATCACGAGTACAATATCAACCTAGACGGTTAAGTCTTTTCTTTACCGATAGATGGATGAAAAAAGCCCGAATTACTTTGTAACTCGGGCTTTTTTACGTCTTCAATGTAATGAATAAAACGGACTGTTTTGTGGATAGACTCCGTGTTTATACGCCTAAGCCAATGGGGCAACTGACGCCAGTGCCCGCGAGTCCACAATAGCCATTTGGGTTTTTGTGTAAGTACTGTTGATGGTATTCTTCTGCGAAATAGTAAGTTTCTAAACGTTCTATCTCGGTGGTGATCATCGCGTAGCCTGCTTCTAAGAGCTGTTTTTGATAGGCCGCTTTGCTAGCTTCTGCGATGGCAATATCGTCATCACTCATGACATAAATAGCAGAGCGGTATTGACTACCAATATCGTTGCCTTGACGCATTCCCTGTGTTGGGTCATGGTTTTCCCAAAAGACTTTCAAAATGGCTTCTAATGACGTTTCTTTTTTATTAAATAAGACTTTTACCACTTCAGCATGACCCGTTTGGCCTGAACAGACTTCCTCATAGGTTGGGTTAGGCGTGAAGCCGCCTGCATAGCCAACTGATGTGGCTACAACACCAGGCGTATTCCAGAGCTGACGTTCCGCTCCCCAAAAACATCCCATTCCTAGTACAACTTCACTCTCATCGGCACTTGGTTGACGTGTCATGGATTCTGAATTGACGGCATGAATGCCAGAGATAGAAAGCGGTTCCGGCCTGCCCGATAGGGCAGCTTCTTTGTTCGCGGGTAAGGAAGACTTTTTAAGAATTTTTTCAATACTATTTGACACGATTCTTCTCCAATAGCGCATGCTCTGCTCAAGCATAATGAATGGTTGTTGAGGATGTTAATAGTGTTGTAATCATAAAATACAATGCATAAATGATTGAACATTGTTGTTGCGTTTTATTTGCATTATTTCGCGCTAAGTTTTTCTTTTTTAAAATAAAAAAGGCAAAATGAATAATTCCCTGTTGACTATTTTTATAACTTACCTATAATACGCACCTCGTTGAGACGGGGAAAGCAAAATAAATTGTTGCTTTTAAGTTAACGCCTATCTTAACGTTTCACTTTGTGAAAAAAGAATTAGTCGCGGGATGGAGCAGTCTGGTAGCTCGTCGGGCTCATAACCCGAAGGTCGTTGGTTCGAATCCGGCTCCCGCAACCAATCTACTGTAAGATCGTTGGTACTCTTTTTACTAGAAAAGGGCTCCCACAATCCTTTCAGAAACACATCGTAAAAAATTAGTCGCGGGATGGAGCAGTCTGGTAGCTCGTCGGGCTCATAACCCGAAGGTCGTTGGTTCGAATCCGGCTCCCGCAACCACTTCAATGAAATGCAAATTTGCTTGTGACAAGATCACAAATCTGACGCGGGATGGAGCAGTCTGGTAGCTCGTCGGGCTCATAACCCGAAGGTCGTTGGTTCGAATCCGGCTCCCGCAACCACTTCAATGAAATGCAAATTTGCTTGTGACAAGATCACAAATCTGACGCGGGATGGAGCAGTCTGGTAGCTCGTCGGGCTCATAACCCGAAGGTCGTTGGTTCGAATCCGGCTCCCGCAACCACTTCAATGAAATGCAAATTTGCTTGTGACAAGATCACAAATCTGACGCGGGATGGAGCAGTCTGGTAGCTCGTCGGGCTCATAACCCGAAGGTCGTTGGTTCGAATCCGGCTCCCGCAACCACTTCAATGAAATGCAAATTTGCTTGTGACAAGGTCACAAATCTGACGCGGGATGGAGCAGTCTGGTAGCTCGTCGGGCTCAGCCTTTTACCCATTCGGCACAGCCGTTCGAAGGTCGTTGGTTCCCTTTCTTATGTTATAAACAGCGGCTCCCGCAACCACTTCAATGAAATGCAAATTTGCTTGTGACAAGATCACAAATCTGACGCGGGATGGAGCAGTCTGGTAGCTCGTCGGGCTCAGCCTTTTACCCATTCGGCACAGCCGTTCGAAGGTCGTTGGTTCCCTTTCTTATGTTATAAACAGCGGCTCCCGCAACCACTTCAATGAAATGCAAATTTGCTTGTGACAAGATCACAAATCTGACGCGGGATGGAGCAGTCTGGTAGCTCGTCGGGCTCAGCCTTTTACCCATTCGGCACAGCCGTTCGAAGGTCGTTGGCTCCTTCATGCTTGAGTTTAAATAATTGGAAGTGGTCTTTTGCATTCCCCCAAAATACACCATTGTCTGGAATCAATGGAAAAGTGTTGTAGATTTTGGGGTTAAGCTGTTTATATTAAGGGTTGGTTTTTATATTGATGGGTTGGATAACGATTATGAATGTTATGTTGGTAATCTAAACTTTATTGTTCAACAAAGGCATAGGTATAAAATGTTTAAGCTTGATACGCCAAGATTGCTACTTCGTGATATGCAGTTTGATGACGAGGCCTCTTTTGTTGCGATATCTCAGGATGATAAATATCAGCGATTTTATAATGAGGATGATTGCGATCCTGACAAATACAGACAATTAACTAAGTTATTTATTGATCAGTCGCATGAGGTGCCCCGAAAAGCTTTTCAACTAGCGATTGAGCATAAAAGTAGCGGAAAATTTATTGGTACGGTTTGCCTACGTTTAGAATCAGACCACCAAGCTTCGATAGGGTGTGGAGTCTCTAGGCTATACCAAGGAAAAGGACTAACTCGGGAAGCTGCAAAAGCATTAGTGAGTTTTGGCTTTGCGGAACTTGGTGTTCATCGGCTTTATGCTGAAACGATTCGAGAAAATGTCGCCGCAGTGCGCTTGTGTCAATCGTTAGGAATGAGGCAGGAGGCCACTTTTCGCGAACATCGATTTTTCAAAGGTCAATGGTGGGATGCGGTTGTGTTGGCTATCTTGCGCAGTGAGTGGAGCCAATTACACTAGCGAGTTTAGGCTTGCTACTGTTTATCTATGGAGTGATTAATATGGTTATGGCAACCTAATGATAATGAGCGAAGTGAGAGGGATTCAATAGTAGAAAGTAAACGCCTCAAATTAGTGGCGCCATCTATGGCGCATCCTACCAAATGGCAAAGTCAGTAATACAGTGGTTTATGACAAAATTGCCTTATAAGATTAGTAACGGGTCAGATAGAAACAAGAGGTGTTTATGTTGCAAGAGCTCATTTTGTACAGTGCACAAGGTTCCAACAGTTCCGAACGAGTGGAGTGGGTTCTGGATTATAAGCGTATTCCTTATACGCGAATCGAAGTGACCAACGAGGCGTTGCATACTACCTACCGTGAAATTAATCCTTTTGGTTATGTGCCTTGTTTAGCGGTGTCGGGTCATACGCTTGTGGAATCCATGGCCATTATTGAATACATAGAAGAAACCTTCCCTCAGGATAAGCTGATAGGGGGCTCTGCTCTAGAAAGAGCGGCGGTTCGAAGTGTGTGTGAATACGTTAATGCTAGTATTCATTCCCCTCAAAATAGAACGGTACTCAAGGCGTTTCGGCCAGAGCTGACGGAGCAGTCTAAACGTGAGCTTAGAGGGCATTGGATCGCCACTTGTCTAAATCAGTTAATGGGGCAGTTGTGTGCAGACTCACCATTTGCCATAGGAAAGCATTTTTCCATTGCCGATATCTTCGTGGCCAGCATTTATAAAAAAGCACGCCAACATGGGATGGCGGAGCTGCCATTTTATCAGCAGCATTTATTATGGTTGCGACAACACGCCAGGATCCAAGCGGCAGAACCTTGCGCGTAACCCCCTTCTGAAGGCAGCCTCTTCCGTGCCATATTGAGACTTTTGCACGACTACTGCGCTTGCCAATACTTTGTTAAAGACAGGCTCAAATGCTCATCTATCGCTATAAACTCCGCTTTCCTCGTCTGTTTTTGCCGCGTTTTGGCGTCGCTCGTGACATCGTACAAAGGTCTCATATTGTTTATGAAATCATCATATTGTTTGATCGACTTTTGGTTTTTATTGACGAAATGAATAAGTCACGCCCGCTCAAAAAATGATAGTGGGGCGGGTGATACTTAACTAAAGTCATTATAAATCAATATATTAAAATAACTTTCTTAGATTTTTCGATTGACGGCATGTTCGTTGCAATCCTTTTGCTCGTGATTGATTCAGCAAAATAATAAAAATAAAGGAAGTTAAATAATGTCTAAGAACACATTGATTCGTTCGTCTGTTTCTCGCCGTCAATTCATAAAGGGTGCCAGTGGAGGTATTGTTTCTCTTGGATTGTTAGGGTCATCGTCTCTATTCGCTAATCCAGATAATGTGATCCGTATCGGGTATGTGATGCCGAGATCGGGTCCGCTCAGTTCCTTTTCCCAAGGGGACGATTTTCTTCTGAAGCAGGTTCATAAGCAACTGGCCAATGGCTTGAATATTAATGGTGTGCAGTATGCGTTGGAGTTCTTTCTTGGCGACACGCAATCAAGCACAATACGCGCGAGTCAGGTTGCCTCTGATCTGATTAATGGCAAAAACATTGATTTAATGCTGACCTCATCCACACCGGAAACGGTGAACCCCGTTGCCGATGCCTGTGAGGCCGCAGGGGTACCATGCTTATCGACCACGGCGCCATGGGAAAGTTTTTATTACGGCCGTGGGGCCAAACCTGGACAGCCTTCGCCTTTTAAATGGACCTACCATTTTTGTTTTGGGGTAGCGGATTTTTCCAAACTGTATATTGATCAATGGAGTAAGGTAAAAACCAATAACCGTGTTGGTATGTTATTACCAAATGACGCCGATGGTAATTCTATTCGGCATTTGCTTATCCCCGATTTAGAAAAAGCTGGTTATACCGTGATTGATGCGGGTCCATATGAAGATGGAGCCAGTGATTTTTCTCAACAAATTAACTTATTTAAAAAAGAACATTGCGAGATTTTTAATACCTTCCCATTTCCACCAGATTTCCCTGTATTTTGGCGACAAGCGGCGCAAAAAGGCTATGCACAGAGGGTGAAAATTGCGCAATTAGCAAAAGCAGGTTTGTTTCCTGCCGAACTGAATTCATTAGGGCGCTTGGGTTACGGCTTAGATGCTGGGGCCTATTGGCATAAAGACTTTCCATTTGCTTCAGGATCAACAGGGCTGTCAAGTCAACAAATCGCGAGTGGCTTTGAGAAAAGCACAGGAAAACAATGGAATCAGCAAGTGGGGGCCACAGCCTCTTTGTTTGATGCTGCCATTGAAGCCCTGATTCAATCCAATGCTCCTAAAGACAAAGTTGCACTGGTGATGGCCATCACGAAATTACGCACTGAAACCGCCGTCGGCATTATCGACTTTACCAAAGGCCCTGTTCCCAACTGTGCGACCACGGGGTTAGTGGGCGTGCAGTGGGTGAAAGCACAACAAGGGCCATGGGAGTTTGCGCTCAATATTGTGTCCAATGCGGACCATCCTCTGGTCAAAGTGACGAGCACAATGACGCCTTATAGAATAGGGGGTTAAAGGATGACGCTTGGTTCGACGTCGGTCATTGCCGGAATCGGGATTGATAAACACTATGGTGCTTTTCAGGTTCTTCATGGGGTGGATTTTTCTGCGAATAAGGGGGAAGCCGTTGGCATTGTGGGTCCCAATGGGGCTGGAAAAACGACTTTATTTGGTGTATTAGCCGGCTCGACAGCACCGTCAGCCGGAGTCATTACCTATCAAGATATTGATATAACGGCGACAAATGCGGCCCAACGCTGTCATGCTGGCATCGCTAGAACCCATCAGGTTCCTAGACCCTTTTTAGGGATGACGGTATTTGAAAACCTGCTCACAGCGGCGACCAATGGCGCGGGGCTGACTGGGTATGAGGCGGAAGCATTCGCTGTACGGGCTTTGATTCAGACGGGGATGTCACCGTTGGCGAACCGTCCTGCAGCGGCGCTGGGTTTGTTGGATCGTAAGCGCTTAGAACTTGCCCGCGCATTGGCAACGGCGCCTAAAGTACTGTTATTAGATGAGATTGGTGGAGGGTTGACCGAAGGCGAACTGCATCAATTGGTCACACTGATTAGTCAATTAAAAGACGATGGGCTGACCATTGTTTGGATCGAGCATATTCTCCATGCCTTGCTCAAAGTAATCGATCGCTTAGTGTGTATGAGTGAAGGCCGTGTCATTGCTCAGGGACATCCTAAGGATGTGATGAGCGATGATGAGGTTATGAAAGCCTATCTTGGTTCTGAGCTGGAGGTGGCCCTATGAGTGCTTTTATGGTCGACCAATTAGTTGCCAAGCATGGTTTATTGATGGCTGTTCGTGGTGTCTCATTTTCTCTAGAGAAGGGGGAAATACTGGCCATTGTGGGCGCAAATGGGGCGGGTAAAACCACACTATTTCGTAGTTTAAGTGGTGTGCATCCTGTGGACTCAGGGCGTATTACCCTAAATGGCGAAGACATTACCGCTTGGCCAGCCCATCAACGAGTGCGCAGCGGGTTGGCGATGGTGCCTGAAGGCCGACGTTTATTTGTCGATATGACGGTGCGCGAAAATTTACAAATCGCCGCTGAGCACGGCCGTTCAGGAGATTGGGTACTGGACAAAGTCGTGGCCGCGTTACCAGTGCTTGAGCCTATTTTGAATCAAGTGGCAGGTGGCTTATCAGGTGGGCAGCGTCAGGCTGTGGCGATTGCCCGTGCCTTGATGTGTAACCCATCGGTATTGCTATTGGATGAAGTCTCGTTGGGCTTGTCTCCTATTGCCGTAGAGGGTTTATACCAGTCTCTTGAACAGCTCAAAAAAAGCAAAGTAACCAGCATGATTATTGTTGAGCAAGATTTAAAACGTGCCATTCAATTTTCTGATCACTTGCTGTGTTTATTGGAAGGCCGTGTTGCCTTGTCTGGTTGTTCGCATGAATTGACACACAAAGCCATTACGCAAGCGTATTTTGGGTTGGAAGCAGAGGAGACTGAGAATGCTTGATGCTATTATTCAAGGCCTTCTACTAGGCGGTTACTACGCCATGCTCGCGGCGGGTCTATCCCTGCTGTTTGGTGTGGCCAAATTTATTAACTTAGCTCATGGCGATTTAGCCATCCTCGGCGCGTATCTCGTGTTGTTTGGCGTGAAAGTGTTGGGCTTATCCCCTTGGCTGTCCGTTTTATTGTCATTGCCTATCATGGGCATACTGGGCTGGTTATTGCAGAAATATTTGTTTACTCGAACTCAGGCGGCGGGTTTTTTGTTGCCCTTGCTGGTGACTTTTGGTTTGGGAGCGGTATTACAAAATGGATTATACGGCGTCTTCGGATCAGATACTCGTTCCCTTGCCAATTACATTGGCGATTTATCCTGGGATAGTTGGCAGCTTACCGATCAGATCAGCGTAGGTAAGTTACCGGTGATAACCTTTGCTTGTGCGATCCTAGTATTAGTCGGATTGCAGCTGATGCTGAGTTTTACCCGCCTTGGGCGAGCCATCCGAGCCACAGCGATCGACCCCGAAGCGGCTGAACTCAATGGCATTAATGCCAACGCCGTGCACTGCTCTGTATCCGCGATTGCAGTGATGGTGACGGGCCTTGCTGGGGCTTTTTTAGCCATGCGTGCGCAGATCACACCTTATGATGGCCCCGTGCAATTAATCTTTGCATTTGAAGCCGTTGTTATCGGTGGCATTGGTTCCCTATGGGGGACCTTGATTGGCGGCATTGTCTTAGGCATCTCTCAAAGCCTGGGCGCCACGTTAATCTCTGCACAATGGTTTCAATTAACCGGACACCTTGTGTTTCTTGCCGTTTTAACGGCTCGGTTTTACAGCGCTATTGCCCATCAACGGGGCGGTTGGCGGATGTTTCTCAAGCAGTCTTATTTTTCTATAACGGGCTCATTGCCGTCAAAAGTGACAAAAACAAAAATAAAAAATGGGTGATCTGGAATGAAAATCTCTTCACAAGTGAATACAGAAGGTTTTAGTACCGAGCATTGGTATCAAGTAGGTCGACCCGCTTTAATGGTTGGGGGCTTACTCTTCCTCGTACTTGCGACGGTGCCTTTTTGGGGCAGTGGCTTAGTGGTTGATAAACTAACAACCTTGTTTGTTTATATTCTGCTGGCTGTTATGTGGAATTTGCTAGCTGGTTATGCGGGCTTGGTATCCGTTGGGCAACAGGCATTCTTGGGGTTAGGAGGCTATTTTGCGCTGCGTCTGGTTGACATTGGTATGTCTCCTTATCCTGCGTTTATAGTGGGCGCGTTGATTTGTGCCGTGGTCGCTCTGGTGATTTCGGTATTCGCATTACGCTTAAAAGAAGGGGAGTTTGCCATTGCCATGTGGGTGACAGCGGAAGTCATTCGCATCTTAGTGATGTTTGACCCCATTGTTCAAGGGGAAACTGGTACGTCGCTATTAGCCATGAACCAGTATGCTCCGGAGCTGCGGCGTAATATTAACTTTTGGTTTGGTTTGCTGGTGGTGGCAGGCATGTTAGGGCTTGTTCTCTGGTTGGTGAACAGCCGTATTGGCGCAGCGGCCCAGGCGATTCGAGATGATGAAGAGGCTGCCAAGTCGATTGGTATTCGGGTTATGCGGGTGAAACAGATCATCTTTGTGGTGGCCGCTTTTGGTTGTGCGCTGGCGGGGTCATTGTGGCTGGCCAGTTCGGTCACCTTTCAACCAAGAACCTATTTTGGCGTGCAATGGACCGTCTTTATGTTGTTTATGGTATTAGTTGGTGGGCTCAAAACCTTTGAAGGGCCCATATTAGGTGCCATCGTTTTCTTTCTATTGCAGGAGTTTTTCGGGGACTATGGCGCTTGGTATTTAGCAGGATTGGGGGTGATTGCGATTCTCTTTGCGCTTTATGCGCCTAATGGTATTTGGGGAGAATGGCAAAACCGCAGAGGCGTACGTTTTTTACCAACAGGGGTGACATTAACGCTAAAAAATAAGGAGTAAAAAATGCCCCTCTTCGCGGCTTAGCAAAGAGGGGCTTGTTTGGGTGACTTTTGTAAGGCACTGTCACGGCTAGAGAGCTTATAGATTAACTGCTATGTCTTCCGCAAAGCCTAACATGATGTTGAGGTTTTGCACCGCCGCACCAGATGCTCCTTTACCCAAGTTGTCTAACTTCGCAACGAGAACACCAGATTGGTTGTCTGGTGCGCTTAAAACAGACAGCTCGATTTGATTGGTATTTTCCAAACCATGGGGCGTTAGGAAAGGCGCTGAGTTGTCTTTCACCACATTAAGATCGTTTACTGTCACGAACGTATCCTTAGCGTATACCTCCGCCAGCTTGGTGTGCAACTGCGCCATGGTGACCCCATCTTTTAACTGAATCGGCAAAAAGGTCAGCATCCCTTGGCGAAAATGCCCAACGCTGGGAACAAAAAGAGGGGCTTTGTCTAAGCCGGACCACATTTGCATTTCAGGAAGGTGTTTATGGCTAAAGTTCAAGCCGTAAGCCGCGAATGCCGGAGCGTTATGAGTACTTTCATAGCGATCAATCAAGGCATTACCGCCACCACTGTAGCCAGACACTGCGTTGACACTATAATCCCCCGAAGCGGGTAACAACCCTGCCTCTACTAAGGGCTTAAGCAGTAAAATCGCGCCGGTAGGGTAACAGCCTGGGTTAGAAACAAACTGCGCCTGTTGAATTTTTTCGCGTTGGGTAGCATCCAATTCAGGTAAGCCATACACCCAACCCTCAGCCACTCGATGTACTGAACTGGCATCGAGAATGCGGCAGCCTTCTTCTTTCGCCAGCGCAACACTGTCTTTTGCGGCATCGTCAGGTAAACACAAAACGGTGACATCGGCTTCTTTCATCAAACGACGCTTTTCTTCGACATCACGCTTTTTCTCAGGATCAATACTGATGATTTCAATGTTCGGATGCTTGATTAAACGATCTCTAACTTGAAGGCCTGTGGTACCTGTTTCGCCATCGATAAATACTTTTTTCACAACCTTGTTCCTGTGTTTGTTGCTGCAATTATCCCAGATTATACGTGGATTTTTTTGCCAATGCTCCCTCCTTCTTTGAGAAGGGTTCTACGTATTATCACTTAATAAAAGATTTGTCCTCAATACTTGCCTGAAAAACCGCCATTATAAAAAGACCGCGTTCACGAACGAGGCAAGAAACCACATGCATAGGGCATATCGCCAGCTATTTTTGACGATAACGCTAGCGGGTACCTGATAACGGCCTGTCATCAATAAGCCGAGGCCTGTTAACGCGCTACTCCCCGTGGAGATGGCCCAAGCACTAAAAAAGAGAAAGCCCAATTGGGTCGGCTCAGGATGCAAAGGCAACAAAATTGGGCTGACAACTGCAACGCTGATGACAGGGTGAACGCCGACATAACTGACCAATATCATTCCGGCTAAGGTTATGGCGAAGATAAATACACTGAAATGAGAGGAAGCGACATCAAAGACCTGTGGGTAACACAAAATAATGGCTTTGATGCCATTTGAAAACAGGCCTGCCGCAAGAAACAGCGCAAATTGGCTGCCAATACGGGGTAACTTATCATCCACAAAGCTCAGCAGCGCTTGTTTTCTAGGTCGAGCTTTCATGAGTAACATGGTTGCTATTGGCGCGATCAGACAAATAAGCACCAAGATACTGACGTTTTGCCAGGTAAAATGGCAGATGATGACTGCAATGGACAAAAGCAAGGGTACAAACAGACTTTCGCGCCGGATGGGATAGCCTTCAAAATCGCCCTTGGTGCGTCGATAGGCTTGAATCGTAGAAAAAGCCACAGACATTAACCCCATGAATATGCCGGGGATTACCGTGTGTTGCCATTTCATCCCAGGGGCATAGGTCAGGGCAACCCCGGTTGCGACAAAAAATGGTGACCACCAAGCGGCGGCGGAAAAGCTGCGAGTGATGACAAATTGTTGTGTTGAGCTTAAGCGCCCAATGCCTTTCATACGATCAGCAAAGACCATAATGACCGACATATTAATCACCGCCCCCAATAATTGCACCCCAAAAGCCGTATTCACAATGGCTTTTAGCCCTTTTGGTAAGGGGCGAGTGGTATCTCTTGAGCTGGTTAAATCCAAAAAAGACACCGCAACGAACATGGCAAGCATGGGTAAATTGATGGCCAGTACTTCTCGCCATGTCATCCAAATGCCTTGTGTTGCCGCAAAGATCAGAGCAAGCACGCCGATGCCCATTAAAATAAGCACCTGACGTTTCGCGCCTTTGGGCAGAGTTTTCCACATTGCCGCATTAGCGCCCCAAGCACATAAGGTTGGCAACGCGGTACTTACCCAGTCTGCGACCGATAAAAGATAAAAAACGAGTGTCCCTAACACCAGCCATCCGGTGAATTTGTTTAAAGCAGGCATAATATGCAGCGTATCCTTAAGCTCGGCATCGTGTTATGTAAGAACGGTAAAAAGAGAGGGCGAGCGTATCGCATTCGATACGATCATAATGCGATATCTTGCTGCTGTCAGCAAGTTGCCATACAAGTATTGATAACAAAAAAACACGGCAGGTTTAGTTAGCTTTTATTAAGCATGGAGTTTTATAGATCTAAATCAGGCTTGTTTGAAATTTAAACTCTAATTCATTAGAAAAAGCCTATGATGGATGTTTAGTGATTCGCGATAGCAGCGTTACGAGCGAATATCTTTAGTAAGAGGAGTGACGTTACGATGGAAGCAGAACACCATGGAGTTTAAAGACTACTACAAGATTCTCGGCGTCAGTGAACAAGCCGATGCCTCCGAAATAAAAGCGAGCTATCGAAAGCTGGCCAGAAAATATCATCCTGATGTCAGCAAAGAAGCCAATGCTGAGCAGCAATTCAAAGAAGTAGGCGAAGCCTACGCCGTATTAAAAGACACTGAAAAACGCGCTGAATACGATTTATTACGTCAGCAAGGAACCCGGCGAGCCGATGGTGGATTCCAGCCACCGCCAGATTGGCAGTCGTCTCAGGCAGACCACAGACAATACAGCCACAGTTCGAGTGGCGACTTTAGTGATTTCTTCTATTCTATTTTTGGAGCAAATGGAGGCAGATTTCATCAAGCAGATGGTTTCCAACGCCAAGCGAATCAACGTGGTCGCGATATGCACCACAAAATTGCTTTATTTCTAGAAGAAGCCTATGCAGGCTGCCAACGACAAATTTCGTTTTTGGTGTTTGAGCCTGATCAAAATGGTTTTTCAAGACAAAGAGAAAAGACCCTAAATGTCAAAATTCCTGCTGGTGTCACGCAAGGTCAGCATATCCGCTTGGCTGGACAAGGCGAGGCAGGCGTTGGCAATGGCAATGGCAAAGCGGGTGATTTATTACTGGAAATCGAATTCGCTCCCCACCCTTATTTTGCCGTCGATGGTGTCAATATTTTACTCACCTTACCCGTTACCTGTTGGGAAGCCGCTTTAGGGGCAACCATTGAAGTACCGACCATCAGTGGCAAAGTGAAGGTGAAGGTTCCCAAAGGGGCCAGCAGTGGTAATAAGCTGCGCATCAAAGGCAAAGGTCTGCTCGGCAAAGGCGGTAAGACCCCTGGCGACCAAATTGTCACACTACAAGTGCATTTGCCTAAGACACACAGCGCCGAAGCTGAAGCACTTTATCGACAATTGTCTGAGTGTGAAGCCAACTTTAACCCACGACACGTTTTCGAGAGGTAGATCATGACCAAATCAGAAATAGTGGTTATCGAATCGCCAAGTGAATATCGAATATTTACCTTAGAGGAATTCTGTGAGCGATGCGGAGCTCATGTGGATCTCATCGTCGAGATGGTCGAATACGGCATTGTCGAACCGATTGAGCAGCCGTCACCATCGGATTGGTATTTTAATTCTCATGCCTTAGTAAGATTGCAACGAGCACAACGCTTGATGGAAGGCTTGGAATTGAATTTATCGGGTGTGGCTCTGACCCTTGAATTGCTGGATGAAATTGACGATCTGCAAAAACACATCGCCATTCTTAAAAGCCAGCTTCCCTCTAGCTAAGAATAGAGAGTTAGAACGAAGTCACTAGGAAACAGTGGTTAGGAAGCATTACCTAAAAAAGAACCTAAGATGAGTCCTTAAAACCACCATGCCATGCTTACCAGCGGGGGCAAACTATGTTTCAGATATTTACAGCATTTGCGGATTGGTTTGCCTTCCAGCTGTTAGGCTTATCGCCAGCCAGCAAACTCGGCGACGCCGTGCACTTTTTCGTCGAAGATGTGAGTAAAATCGCCGTCTTACTGGTGGTGATGATTTATTTGATCTCCTTGCTTCGCGCTTCATTAAACGTGGAGCGAGTACGAGATTATTTAAGTGGTAAGCATCGTGCTGTTGGTTACCTATTAGGATCGGCTTTTGGTGCTATCACACCTTTTTGTTCCTGCTCTAGTATTCCTGTTTTTTTAGGCTTCACCTCTGCTGGTATTCCCATCGGCATTACCATGTCATTTCTGATTACTTCTCCCTTGATCAACGAAGTGGCTGTATTGCTGCTGTTGAGTTTACTGGGTTGGAAGTTCACTCTCTTATATGTGGTGGCAGGCATGGTCGTCGGTATTTTAGGCGGTGTGTTTTTGGATGCCATCAAAGCCGAACGTTGGCTGCAATCTTTCGCTTTAGAAGCCTTACAACGGGGGCGAATAGAATCCGCGACGAATACAAATACGACAGCCAATAAAGCAACAGAAGCGAACCAGCCCACTAAATTGACTTGGCCTGAGCGTCATCAGTTTGCCAAAACAGAAACCACGGATATTTTTTCTCGCGTTTGGCTCTGGGTCATTGTGGGCGTGGGATTAGGCGCAGCGCTACATGGTTTTGTTCCTAATGGCTGGATCGAAGCGAATTTAGGCGGTCGCCAATGGTGGTCGGTTCCTGTGGCCGTATTATTGGGCATCCCTTTGTATTCCAATGCCGTTGGCGTGATTCCCATTATGGAAAGTTTAATCGTAAATGGCTTGCCAATCGGCACCGCACTGGCGTTTTGCATGAGCACTGTCGCCGCCAGTTTTCCGGAATTTATTTTGCTCAAGCAAGTCATGCATTGGCGATTATTAGCCGTTTTATTTGCCATCTTATTGGTGTCATTCACACTACTAGGTTGGGTATTTAATGGCCTTGTGGCTTTTTTATAAAATCATCAGAGGAAAAATCATGAAAACCTTCAAAGTACTTGGTTCAGGCTGCACAAAATGCCAAAACACCGAAAAGAAACTCAAGCAAACCGCTGAAAAAGCAGGCATTGAAATCGTTGTTGAGAAAATACAAAGCCCAGAACAAATCATGGCGTACGGCGTGATGAGAACGCCAGCGGTTGTTATGAATGAGAAAGTGATCCATCAGGGAAGCATTCCCTCAACCGAGAATGTTGAATCTTGGCTTCGTAGCTAACTGCTTTTGAATTAAAAAACGAGACAGAAATAAGTATTCACCGCCAAATACACAGCTTAGAAAAGCACTATACGGAGCTGCTTTTTTTTGGAGGCAGTCCTGAAATACGTTGACATAAACAGGCTCAAGTTCACTTAATGCGACCATCAATGACGGATGGGTATGATGGCTACCAAAACGCTCTAGCAGAGAGAGTGAACGGCATTTTGAAACTGGAGTTTCTGATATATGATTGCCAGACCTTCGACGATCTTGCTGTTTGGATTAATGAATCAGTCAATATGTATAATCATTTAAGTATTAAAATGAAGACACCAAATCAAGTGCGGAAAGAGAAAGGCCAGCTACGGGAGCTGGCCTAACAACCGTCAACTTATTTTAGGACGACACATAATTAACTGATTAGCTCACCATTTTATGAGGGTCGATAACGAATTTTTTCGCTGCGCCGCCATCAAAATCAGCATAGCCTTGTGGTGCTTCGTCTAGGGATATCATTTGCACGTTCACGGCTTTAGCAATGTCAATTTTATCAAACAAGATGGCTTGCATCAGTGCTCTATGGTACTTCATCACAGGGCATTGGCCTGTATGTAGAGAATGAGATTTTGCCCATCCAAGTCCAAAACGCATGCTTAAGCTACCATGTTTTGCTGCATCATCTTGGGCGCCTGGGTCTTCTGTTACATATAGCCCTGGAATACCAATCTGACCGCCAGCGCGGGTCATTTGCATCGCAGAGTTCAATACCACAGCAGGGGCTTCTTGATGGTGGTTGCAGCCACAAGCATGAGCTTCAAAACCGACACAGTCCACGAACGCATCCACTTCGCGATCACCAAGAATGGCTTCAATCTTATCTTGAATATCGCCATCTTCTTTTAGATCAATAGTTTCACAGCCAAATGAACGGGCTTGATTCAGACGATCTTCGATCATGTCACCAACGATGACACAGGCTGCTCCTAGTAAATGAGCCGAGGCCGCCGCCGCTAAACCAACCGGACCTGCCCCTGCAATGTAGACGGTAGAACCTGGACCAACGCCAGCCGTTACACAGCCGTGGTAACCCGTTGGGAAGATATCAGACAACAGTGTGAGGCTTTGGATTTTTTCGCGGGCTTGGTCCGCATCAGGGAATTTAAGTAGGTTAAAATCAGCGTAAGGCACCATGACGTAGTCAGCTTGTCCACCAACCCAGCCGCCCATATCGACATAACCATAGGCCGCTCCTGGTCGAGCAGGGTTAACATTCAAACAGATACCTGTTTTGCCTTCCTTACAATTACGGCAACGGCCGCAGGCAATGTTAAATGGCACAGACACCAAATCACCCACTTTGATGAACTCAACATCTCGTCCACACTCGATGACTTCACCTGTGATTTCATGCCCGAGTACTAATCCTGTTGGGGCGGTGGTTCGACCACGAACCATGTGCTGATCGCTACCGCATATGTTAGTGGTGACGACTTTCAGGATAACACCGTGATGGCACTGACGTTTTCCTAAAGACAATTCAGGGAAGGGAATCGGATTGACTTTGACTGTACCATTACCTTGATAGACGACACCGCGATTTGCATGATTGTTCATATACGACATCCTTTTTTATTTTATGTATGGAATGACTGGTCATAATGTCACCAATCACCATTAGGATAGACCTTTTCACGACCCAAAAACACGCCAAAAGCGACTTCTTAGAAGTCGCTTTTTATCCTTTCTTATTTTATCCGCAATTGTAGTAACTAAGGATAATTGAAGAGAACTATTGGTGTAAGGGCCAAAAGTTAATTAATAACGTAAGGGTAACGATGCCGACAAAAATGTTCATGGGAAGGCTAACTTTTAGGAAGTCCCCAAAGCGATAGTTCCCTGGGCCGTACACCATTAGATTAGTTTGATAACCAAGTGGCGTAGCGAAGCTGGCCGACGCGGCCATCATAATGGCGAAGATAAAGGGTTCTTGGTTTAATCCCGCCTTATTGGTGATTTCTAATACGATCGGTAGCATCAAGAGAGCGGCGGCATTATTGGTGATCACTTCGGTTAATATGGAGATAGTGATGTACGTGAGGATCAACAAAAGCACGGCGTTGCCAGCGCTTAACGCCACTATGTTGGTCGCAATATACTCGGCAACTCCTGTTTTTTGTAAGGCAGCGCCAAGGGCAAACGAGGCAGCAATGGTGATGATCACGGTTAAATCAATGCTTTTTTCCGCTTGAGAGACACTCAAACAGCCCGTTAACAGCATCAACCCAGCCCCTAACAGAGCTGCATTGAGCATAGATATCACACCAAAACCTGCTGCTACCACAACCGACGTGAGAATCGCCCACGCTAAATAGGCCTTTTCATGGCGTGGGGTATCGTGATCAAGCTCATTCATCAGCAAAAAGTCTTTGTTATATTGTTGACGAGTGACAAAGGCGGGACGAGCTTCTAATAAAAGCGTATCGCCTGCGCGCAGGGTAATGTTCCCTAAATTGCCTTTTACCCGTTCCCCCGCTCTGGCAACCGCCAATACCGCAGCCCCGTAGCGGTTACGAAACTGGGCACTACGAATATTGCTGCCAATGACATCACAGTGAGGTGAAACAACCGCTTCAACAAGGCGTCGTCCTGCTTTCGGCTCTTTGAGAGTGTCCAGATGATCATCGTGTTGTGGGGCACTTAACCCGTGAATTTTTAGCAAATCTGAAATCGCCTCCGTATCGCCAGCAAATACAAGGCGGTCGTTAGCAAATAAGATCTCATCTGACGACACGGCAGAAATGCTGGCACCGTTGCGTTCAATCTCAACCAAATAAATGCGCTTGATATCACGCAGGCCAGCGTTTTCAACGGATCGACCCACTAAGGGACCATGTTCTGTCACCATCACTTCTAGAGTAAATTCTCTAACATTTGCAAACGCTTGATTGTCTTTCTTATTGGGTAACAGCTTAGGAAAGAAGATAAGCATAAATAGCCCGCCAAGAATGGCCACTGGCAAACCTAGGACAGTGATATCGAACAAGCTAAAACCTGCGTGGCCCGTTAAGGCTTTATATTGCCCATTAACAATCAAATTCGTACTGGTGCCGATTAACGTCACTGTACCCCCCAAAATGGCCGTATAACTCAATGGGATCATTAATTTAGAGGCTGGTATATTGATCTTTTTGCACCACGAATGAATCGCTGGGATCATGGTGGCGACCACTGGGGTGTTATTTAAAAAAGCACTCAGAAAAGCAACAGGGAAAAATATGCGAAGCAAGGCCGAACGTTCGGACTTTGGTGAGCCTAAGAGCTTGTTGACTAACAAATCGACACCGCCTGAGGAATGAATGCCCGCTGCCACCACAAACATCGCCGCGACCGTAATCAACCCTGTATTACTAAACCCTGCAAGGGCCTCCTTAGGGGATAAAATGCCAAATAAACTGAGCAAGGTCAGCGCTCCCATCATCACAATGTGAGGGCCAATGCGTGAAACGATTAATGTAGCTAAAACAACAATGGTAAGAGTTAACGAAAACCAACCGTCCCAACCCATATAGGCTCCTAGTTTGATGGCAAAGAAAAGAATCAGATAAAAGGCATTCTAGAGTGTGTTTTAAGAATTAAAAGAAATAAAAAATTATTTTTATATTTCTATATAGAATATAAGTTTAAGTTATAAGAAATAGAGAAAAGCCTCGCTCTGACCACAGCTTAGGGGGGGAGTAATCATATTGTGGACATGAAACAGCCGCATATGCTGATCATCAATGTACGATTTGGCGTTATTGCTAAGTGTTCTCTTTCTGTGACAGAAGCATTAGCCCGACTTTTTCTTACAGCATCATTAGAGGCTAATAAGGTTGAGGGTCCTTTGTTCAACAGGTCGTCGCCAATGCTGCATCACCATTTTTGGATCATGATAGGTAGATCTATTTGAGGTATTGAGCGGGTGATGCGCAGCCGACTAATAACGCAATAGCGCTTGCCATAGATAAGTTCAACATCTTTTTGGCAAAAATATCTGATTAGTTTTTCATTAGCTTTCTCTTTGAACATTGTTTTAAGGTAAATGATTTAAATAAGATTTATATTTATCAAGATAATTTAAACAACGCGACGCTATTTAATGATGAGTGTTTTTTAATTGTTGACCTATTATTAAAATGTATAAGTCACCTTAGCAAGCAGGGATGTTCCGCTAAAGCTCTCAACTTTATTTTTGCTATTAAGAATAGGGGTGTTGTCAAAACCTCGTCTAAAAGATCTGTTTGGGCCACCGGCAAGGCTCAATTTTAAGCCTTTTACTTGAGTAGGTTTATAGAAAATAATGGCACCAATCTCGTATTCATCTAAGCTTTGTCCTTTATAGTCAAACCCAAAACCATAGCGACCACGGATACTGACTTTAACCTCATCACTTACTTTATGAGCATAGCTTAGATACACCATGCTCTCGTTGTTATTATAGAAGTCCTTCGTGAGACCGCTTGCTATTGTGTCATTGTTCCCTTTTGTATTTCCTGATAAATTATTGTCAAACCGACCTAAGGTGCCTTTTTTATTCGCCGATACATAGGTATAACCGACCGAAATAAAATGGGAGGGAAAAAAGAAAGTCGATTTTATTTCAGCAAGATAGGTACTGTTATCAAACGTACGATTACGAGGTGACATATTTTTATATTTCGATAAAGCATTCACATAGAATACTTTTCCTTCTAATTTGGTGGACTTCACCATAGTGTTATAACCTAGAAAATAGGTTCGTAAATACCCTTGGCCCTCGCCAATATAGGCTCTAAAAGATTGTTCTTGGTATTGATATCTTGCATCCACCGTATAAATATAGTCGATGTCTTTATTGTCTTTGGTTAATAAACTTTCTCGGCTTGATGAGTTGGCATCTGAGTATTGTGTTAAATAGCCTGATTTGATATTCCAATGTTTTGATATCGCCTCTGATGTGATCCCGTAGTAGGAGCTTGAGGTCACGACCCCATCTCGTGACACGCCACCAAAGAACTTTAAAACACGCAGACCTTCATATAAGCGAACATCAAAATCTGAGATGTTAAATTGTTGTTTTAGACTAGCGTTAGACACTTTGGAAAAACCTTTAGCAGTGATATTACCGTTTTTATCAACTTCCTTTTTTAGCGCTTTTCTAACATAAAATTTATCGCCATATGCTATCGGTTCAATGGCATACAATCCGAAATCAAAGCCAAAGGTATCGTTTATATAAGGAGATTTAAAATCATAAGAGGCAGTTTGAACGTAAGCGTTCATTCTACGCCGTTATTTCATCCCATCTTTTTGCACTCTAAACTGGACTCCGTTTTCATCTCATCACCGATAACGGAGTCCAACCCATGACCAAACCCTATACCCGTCGTTCTTCTTCTGAATGGCAACAAATCATTGACGATCAAGCCGAGTCTGGCTTATCCGCCCCTCAATACTGCGAACAGCATCAGGTGAGTTACGCCAGTTTTAGTAAATGGCGTCAGCATTTTTCGGGAACTAAAGCCTCGCCAGATTCTAGTCACTCAGACTTTATCGATCTCAGTCAGGTGCCCACTCTCTCAGGTACTGGACGTTGGAACATTACCTTGTGTTTAGGTGATGGTGTTGAGCTTCGATTGAGTCGTGACTGATGTTCCTGCCCGATCCCAATGCTAAAATTTGGTTGCATACCCAACCCACAGATATGCGTAAATCCTATCGTGGCTTATTAGGGCTGATCAAACAACACCTCAAAGAAAACCCACTCATCGGGTATTTTGTCTTCATTAACCGGCGCAAAACCCAGATGAAAATCCTCTATTTTGACACCTCTGGTTATTGCATTTGGTGTAAACGACTGTCGCAGGGGCAGTTCAATTATGCGTCATCAGAAAACGCTAAACACGCCCTAAGTGTGATTGAATTGCAGCACCTCTTAGCGGGCATAAAAGTCGAAAAATATCGTCAATTTAAACGCTACAAGCGAGCATCATGACAAGTTGGATGGTATAATCCAACCCCATGAATGACGCCACTTACCGACCTATTTTACCCTTCAAAAACATCGACTTGCTTCACACGAATGAGGTCGAAAAACTGCGTGCTGAAAACGAAGCTATGTCTTCAAGAATCCGCCAATACGAAGCGGAAGTGCACATGCTAAAGCGTGAGTTATTTGGGCCGAAAAGCGAACGTCGTACCTTACTCACACCAGATCAACAAGCCCTCGCTGATATCGTGGGTCCGATGTCAGCCGAACCAACCCGCGTAGAAGAAGAGTCTATCGTTGAGAAGGACAAACCTGAGTCTGCCAATGTTCGTGGCAAAGCGCCCAAGTTTCGTAAAGGCAATGAAATTAACATCACCGGATTGCGTTTTGATGAGTCTATACCGGTTCGTGAAAAGGTTATCTTAGCGGACGAATTACAAGGCCCCAATGCGCACGAATACGAAGAAGTCGGCTTCAAAGACGTCAGCCGCATCGTACAAAAAACCAGTGCCTATGAAGTCGTCATCACCAAACGTCAGGTGGTGAAGCACAAAACCAGTAAACAGCTCATTACCGCGCCACAGCCGGATCTGATTTTTGACAGTTCCCTCGCGGATGTGAGTTTTATCGTTGGCTTACTGGTTAATAAGTTCTTGTATCACTTACCCCTTTATCGTCAACACCAACAGCTTAGCGCTTCCGGCATCACCCTCAGTCGTGCAACGCTCACAAACCTCACCAAACGCGGGATCGAACTGTTACGACCCATTGTGGTAGAGCAACTGATTAGTGTGCTGGACAGCAAGGTACTGGCCATGGATGAGACACCGATAAAAGCCACCCGCCAGCCTGGGGTAGGCAACCAACCCGGCAAAATGAAGCAAGCGTATTTTTGGCCCATCTATGGCGAGCAGGACGAAGTGGTGTTTACCTTCTCCCAAAGCCGTGGCATGAAACACATCCAAGACTTACTGGATCATGTTTGGCAGGGTACCTTACTGACCGATGGTTATGCCGCTTACAGTCGTTACGAAGCCACCTCACCGGAGGTCACTCATGCTCAGTGTTGGGTGCACATGCGTCGTCAGCTACTGAAAGCCGAAATGGAAGAAACCGAGGCCGTCACCCACGCGCTGAACCTGATTGCCGCCTTGTACCAGTACGAAAGCCATATCAAACAGAAAGGTTGGTCAGATGAGAAAAAACAAGATTACCGAGTGCAACACAGTAAGCCCTTAGTGGATCAATTTTTTGCCTTCTGCGAAGAACAAACCCAACGGGCTGACCTATTACCAGACGATACCTGGATGAAAGCGTTGAACTACACCTTAAAGCGCAAACGCCAACTGATGGTCTTTTTGGAAAATCCAAACGTTGCCATGGACACCAACCACCTAGAGCGAGAGATAAGACCCATCCCAATGGGTAAGAAGAATTGGCTCTTCTGTTGGACAGAACTGGGCGCCGAACATGTCGGCATCATCCAAAGCTTGATCAGCACCTGCAAGCTGCACGACATCGACCCCAACGTCTACCTGACGGATGTCCTACAACGAGTCAGCCAGCATCCAGCCAAAGACATCGCGGACTTAACACCAATACGATGGAAGCAACTGTTCGCAGACAACCCGTTGAAATCGCCCTTACTCTGAGTCAGTGGCTATCAATGATAGCCCTAGAATGAACGCTTACGCTTTAACAGGCGAACTTCCGCTTCATATTGGCGGATAGTGACAGACATGGCCTCGACTTCGGCACGTAACTTATCGACCTCATTCGTGTGAAGCAAGTCGATGTTTTTAAACGGTAAAATAGGTCGATAAGAGGCATCATTCATAGGGTTGGATTATACCATCCAACTTGTCATGATGCTCGCTTGTAGCGTTTAAATTGACGATATTTTTCGACTTTTATACCCGCCAACAGATGCTGTAATTCCAGTGTACTGAGGGCGTATTTATCGTTCGCTGATTCTTGGTAATGGAACTGACCTTGAGCCAAGCGTTTGCACCAAATGCAGTAACCCGAGGTGTCAAAATAGAGAATTTTCATCTGCGTTTTGCGTCGATTAATGAACACAAAATACCCGATGAGTGGGTTCTCTTTGAGGTGTTGTTTGATCAGCCCTAATAAGCCACGATAGGATTTACGCATATCAGTGGGTTGGGTATGCAACCAAATTTTAGCATTGGGATCGGGCAGGAACATCAGTCACGACTCAATCGAAGCTCAACACCATCGCCTAAACACAAGGTAATGTTCCAACGTCCAGTACCTGAGAGAGTGGGCACCTGACTGAGATCGATAAAGTCTGAGTGACTAGAATCTGGCGATGCTTTAGTTCCCGAAAAATGCTGACGCCATTTACTAAAACTGGCGTAACTCACCTGATGCTGTTCGCAGTATTGAGGGGCGGATAAGCCAGACTTGGTTTGATCATTAATGATTTGTTGCCATTCAGAGGAAGAGCGGCGGATATAAGGCTTGGTCATGGGTTGGACTCCGTTATCGGTGATGAGATGAAAACGGAGTCCAGTTTAGAGTGCGAAAAGATGGGATGAAATAACGGCGTAGAATGAACGCTTACGTTTGAACCCAGTTTAATAAATTCGAGTTCCCTGTTTTATCATAGCGACCACTTTTAATAAGGTTGTAGGCATTTTTTAGTTCAAAAGTATGTGTGCTTTTCCTTAAAAAATGCTCAATATCGCCATCGGCATGAACAGCAGGCGACAGAATAGCCAACACTATTAATGTTTTTTTCATCTTCAATCTCTCTTTTTGTTTTTATTTTGAGTTTATTGAATGCTTTTTTTAAGCATAAAGTCTTTTCGGCTTTTTAATATTGTTAAAGGCAACGCTATCAATGGGGTGTTGTTATGGAATCGCTCTCTCCTTATAGCGTATTTTAGTTATCGTCCAAGATGGCAGCGGCTCGAATAAAGCCTGCTGATACGTGTTTAATCTTGTAGGGGAAGAAAAATACCAAAAACTATTAACGGGTAAGCTTTCTAGGTGTTGGGTCAGCAACATCTGGCTTATCAGAAAACGCTTGAAGATGAGCACAAATTTCTTGAAATTCGCTCATTTTCGCTCCCTTCTCTAGGGCAAGATTAATCAATAAATCCCAAACATAATGGGTAGAAAAGAGACGAAACATAGATAACTCCTCATTATTTTTATTGTGAGCAAAGTAACGCTGAACAAGGTAACGGTTAACAAAAAGAAAAGTGATCATCGTATGACTTGTTCACGATTACGGTTCGTTTGCTATGATAAAAATCATCCTAGATCAAAAAAAAGCATTGTTTAAATGGATTGTGTTTCTATTATGTATTGATAGAATCGATTTGAAGGGTGTAATCTGTTTCTGATGAAGGTCTCTCGGTATATAACAAATCAAAAAACAAATAAAAAGAAGAATAACAATGCATTTTAGAAAGTTAGATTTGAATTTACTTGTAGCGCTTGATGTCTTGATTCGTCGACAAAGTGTTAGTTTAGCGGCAGAAGAGCTACACCTTAGACAGTCTGCGATGAGTAACTCCTTGTCACGACTACGAGATTATTTTCAAGATGATTTACTGACACAGGTAGGTCGCAAAATGGTGTTAACTCATCACGCGCAACAGCTAGAACAACCTGTGCGGGATATATTGGTCCTTATTGAAGCATCGCTGATGCTCGTGCCAGGCTTCGATCCGACTACTTCTGTGCGTGAATTTAAAATTTGTGTGTCCGACTACACGCTCTACACATTAGTGCCTTACGTGCTAGAAGTAGCGAGTGAGCAAAAAAGCAGTGTGAAGCTGAACTTCCTCCCACAGGTGGGCGATCCTAAAAAAGAGCTAGATCGAAGTGAGGCCGATTTACTTATCATACCGAGTATCTTCTGTTCGGACGATCACCCAAGTGAGCCCCTTCATGAGGATGAGTTTCGATGTGTCGTATGGAGCCAAAGTCACCTTGCACTCGGTGACATGACAATCGAAAAGTTTCTTTCTGCTGGACATATTTGTATGCAGCCACCCAACTCGAATCCTTCTTTTGAGACGTACTCCTTCGAAAAAGCAGGTATCCACCGCAATATACAAATCCGAGCCTTTAGTTTTTCATGTTTACCCAGTTTATTGATTGGCACAGATCGTATTGCCACTTTACAAAATACACTGGTTAAAAAAGCCATCTCACAAGGTCTAGCATTAACCTCCATGGCACCGCCTGTGGAGTTGCCCCGTCTTCAAGAGCACATGCAATGGCACAAATACCAAAATGCTGACCTTGGCATGATCTGGTTACGAGAAGTGTTCAAAGAAGCAGTTAAGCGGCTTTTAAGTGATTGACTATGGTTGATAAGTGATGCTGAGTTTGTCACAGGAAGAGGGGAGCAAATTAAACAAATACATGGCTTAGCGATAATAGATTTCTGACTTAGAGGGGATGGCGATACTCATGATTCGGTATCAGTAATACGTGGTATTAATTTATTCGATATGTATCTCTATTAAAAATACATTAGCATGGAAAGATGGATGGGGAGTATGGAACGAATAGGTGATTCTATGACATATTCCTCAATGTTGCTCCATTAATGTTGAGAGAAAAATAATGAAAAAATACCAATGCTTACTAAATTTTCCATCTTCTTTTATTTGTATTCAACAGAATCAAATATCAAACTACCTTCGTCAAAAGTCCTACCCTATAAAATAAAATTATGATAGTAGCTATCAATTTCTTCCTAGCGTTTTATTTAGAGGGAAATGATGATTTCTAAAATCCTATTAGAGGTAGTTAAGCTTTGTCAGGTTTATAAAGGATTTAACCCTAATTGTTGACTGAGATAATGATATGAAAATTATAAAAATAACGAATCGGATCGTCTTAGCTGTTGTAGTGTTAACCGTTTCAATACTGTCGATAAACGCTTCGGCTGCATCTCCTCGTGAAAAATTAATATTGGATACGGGCTGGAAATTTCTTTTTTCTAAAGGAGGCAACACAGATGCATTTTTACAAAAAGATTTTGATGATAGCTCATGGCAAACCGTCAGTGTTCCACACACATGGAACAATGTAGGGTATTATCTAAATGATACGACTCCTCACATCAATACCGTAAAAAATATCAACAAACAATATGGCATTGGCTGGTATCGGTTAAATTTTAAAGTTCCCCCTACGCATAAAAAACAACAAGCATGGTTAGAGTTTGATGCAGCAAGTCGAGTCGCCGACGTGTGGCTAAATGGTGTTTACCTTGGCGAGCATCGAGGAGGCTTTACTCGTTTTCGTTTCGATGCGACCCAAGCACTGCATTGGAATCAAAACAATGTGCTTGTCGTAAAAACCGATAATACAAAACCCACCGCAAATTCTTCGACTGCTGATACTCTGCCCATTGCAGGTGATTTTTTTGTTGATGGTGGACTTTACCGTCCAGTACGACTTGTTTTAACCGATCAAGTACATTTCGACATGATGGATTATGGTGGACCTGGTGTGTATGCCACCACCCATTTAAATAATCCAAAAAAAGCTCAGGTGACAGTAAGTAGCCGAGTAAAAAATGATGCAACAATATCTAAGAATATTCGTGTTTTCGCTCAGCTTGTCGATGCCAAAGGCAAAATAGTAGCAAAAGCTGAACAGGCTCTGACATTGGAGCCTCATGCATTAGCGACGCTGCAACAAAACCTTGTCGTGTCTAACCCTACTTTATGGCAAGGACAGGAAAACCCTTACTTATATACTCTGCGAACAGAAATTGTTGGATCAAATGATGTGGTCCTCGATTCGATGGACCAGCCATACGGCCTACGTAATATTGTGATATCGCCGGATAAAGGCTTTATTCTCAATGGTAAGCCACTGCGTTTACATGGGGTTGCATATCACCAAGATAGAGAGGGGCTTGGTTGGGCCGTGAGTCCAAAAGATGTCAAACAGGATGTGGATTTGATGATGGAAATGGGAGTTAATACAATTCGCCTTGCTCATTACCCTCACGGCCAGCCTGTACATGACTTAGCGGATAAATATGGCTTGATCCTCTGGGATGAAATTCCTTTAGTAACAAGTTGGACGTATGGTAAAGGCCATAAAGTAGTGAATGATAGATTATTGGCCAATGCAAAATTGCAGCTAAAAGAGATGATCAAACAAAATTTCAACCATCCATCTGTCGCCTTGTGGGGAGTAGCGAATGAGGTGGATTTTGGCGCGGTCGTTCCTGCGTTTCTAGGGGCTACCCGTGGCAACGCTCCTGATCCTATTCCTATTTTGAAGTCTTTGGTAGGCCTAGTAAAACAGTTGGATCCTAGCAGAGCTTCCACTCTTGCTAATTGCTGTGAAGCCACAGAAGCATTCAAAAACGTCGATATTCCAAAAACATCGCCAGTGGCTGATACCGTTGGGCTTAATCGCTATTATGGCTGGTATTATGGAGACGCTGATGATCTTGGGCCGCATCTAGATGCTATGCATGCGAAATATCCCAATTTACCCATATCGGTGAGTGAGTATGGCGCAGGTGGTGCCGTTTCCTTACACACAGACAACGAATTAGGCGGTCCGGTCGACTCTAGAGGCCACAACCAACCTGAAGAATACATGTCTTATGTGCATGAAGAGAATTGGCGTGCAATTAAGAGTAAACCTTATCTGTTTGCAAGCTGGGTCTGGAATGCATTTGATTTTGCGACCACGGTGCGAGCGGAAGGCGACTCGCATGATATCAACACCAAAGGGCTGATTACCTACGATAGAGCGATAAAAAAAGACGCGTATTACTTTTATCAAGCGAATTGGACGACCAAGCCGATGGTGCATATCACCTCAAGCCGTTATTCACAGCGTCACTATCAGGTTACCGACGTTAAAGTTTACTCTAATCTTGATCGCACTGAGCTGTGGTTGAATGGTAAGTCTTTGGGAGTCAAAGACGATTGCTCGTTAAAGATTTGCGTGTGGCCAAATGTGAGTCTTGCAGTAGGTGAAAACACTTTAATAGCTAAGGGTGTAGGTAAACAATCATCTGTTCAGGATAAGGTGAATTGGCATTTAAATGAAAGCCAGAGCAACCGTTACTTTATTGATGCTGGGGCATTAATTGCTGCATCATCCAAGCAGCATACTTTTGGTTCAGATAACTTTTTTCATGGTGGTAAAGCTGCATCGTTTGATAAGTTAGGTGGTTGGGGGCAACCACCAGTGAAACCAAATATTGCTCAGACAGCAGATCGTGATTTGGCTGCGACGTATCGTCGAGGGAAGTTTTATTATGAACTGCCATTAAGAAATGGCCGCTACAAAGTTGTCTTATTGACCGTTGCCCCCACAGAGGCCGTGTCGTCGCGTTTTGTTGTCGAAGCAAATGGCCACAAAATTGTTGAAGTGAACGCGTTAAAGACAACGTCTAGCGCTACCCCAACCGCTGAGTATCATACTGCAGAAGTGAAAGTGGTAGATGGTCGGTTAAACCTTCAATTTGTGCCTATTCAAGGTGATGCATTCGTATCCGCCATCGAGGTTACGCCAATCTAATCAGGATATAGATAAATAACATGCAAAAAAGCCGAGGCTTGCATTCACAACGTCTCGGCTTTTATTTTTCTATCCTCCGAACGTTGCACAATATAAGGCTTGGTTAGCAAGTTGAAGTAAATCAGGATGATTTTTAAAGCGATAACCCATGACGACACCAATACCGCAGCCAATGACAGTTACGAAACTGAGTACTACGAAATGACTGCCAATGGCATCACCGTGAGGTGAGACAACCGCATCAACAAGACGTCGTCCTGCTTTTCATATTGCAGCCTTTGGTTTTCTGAGTCGTGTCAGAGGGTTCTACCCGTTAAGACTAAGAGCTGCAATCCTTTCAGCGTTTTCTTCAATTCTATTTCGGACAGTAGTGCGCCTTCGCGGGAATGACGGATGAGTGTGGATATAGTGGGGTAGTGAGTTAAGGAAATTGGAAATGATGAGATACGCTACTTGGAATCATTAGGTGTTTGTTTATAGGGTGGCCATGTCCAGTGATCGATAAGAGTCGATCAGTACATCCAGCATAGCGGCGGCAGCAACGGAGAGGTGGGATCTGGGTTTGCAGACGACGCCAACTTGCCAGCGGATATCGGGGGTGGTGATAGGGCGACAGATGGCGCCTTGTTCGTTGGCTTGTTTACGACAAAGGGCGGGCACGACGGCGACGCCCATGCCTTCGCTGACCATGCGTCCCACGGTGGCGAGCTGGTGGGCATCGAAGGCGACATGGAGTTGAATGCCAGCATTAGCCAGGGCGCTTTCTATTAAGGCGCGTACGCTGGAAGGACGTTGTAGGGTAATAAAGTCGTAGGCGAGGAGTGCTTGCCAAGTGATGCTGTTTTGCGCTGTGAGTGGGTGGTCTTTTGGCAATATGGCAATAAAGCAATCTTCGTACAGAGGGTGGAAGGCGAGGTCATTTAGGGTGTCTGGTTCAAAGGAAATGCCGAGCTCCACTTGATTGTTGGCGACCATGTCGACCACCGCATCGGATAGTACATCATCAATGGTCACTTGGACGTTGGGAAAGCGTTGGTGATATTGACGAATGGCTTGGGGCAGTAAGGAGGCAGCGAAGGATGGCATGGCCGCAATGCTGATTTTACCTAGTTGCAAGGCAAAGCGTTGTTTCATTTCATCTTCGGCGTTTTCCCATTGTGTTAATAAGCGTTTGGCTATGGGCAACAGGGCTTCGCCTTCGGGCGTTAATGATACCGTTCTGGTAGAGCGAGTCAGTAGCTTTCCGCCGAGGCTTGCTTCTAAGCTTTTGATTGATAAGCTCAATGCCGGTTGCGATAAGTGTAGCTGGTTGGCAGCGTTGGCAAAGCTCATGCTTTGCGCGACACACAAAAAGGCCCGTAGTTGCTTTATATTCATTGCTGCCCTTATTTTGTAAAACTTATTAATAAATATAAAAATTAAAATTAATTTATTTGTCACGATCCGTCAAACTGAACTTATCTGTTTTAAACACCGATTCATAAGGAGAATAATAATGGCGGGGTTTGATAAGGTGGTTTCCAGTTATGAAGAAGCCATGCAGGGGTTAGAAGATGATATGACTATCCTTGCTGGCGGCTTTGGTCTATGCGGTATTCCAGAAAATCTGATTGCCGAAATTCAACGCAGAGGCACCACGGGGCTCACGATTGTTTCCAATAATTGTGGGGTCGATGGGTTTGGCCTTGGTCTTTTGTTAGAAAAGAAACAAGTCAAAAAAATGATCTCTTCCTACGTTGGCGAGAATACACTATTTGAAAAGCAGCTTCTTGATGGTGAGCTAGAGGTAGAACTCACGCCCCAAGGAACCCTCGCTGAAAAAATGCGGGCGGGCGGCGCGGGTATTCCGGCCTTCTACACCGCAACAGGGGTGGGCACACCCGTTGCAGAAGGCAAGGAGGTTCGTGTCTTTGCAGGGCGTGAATATCTATTAGAAGAAGCCATTACCGGCGAGTTTGCTATTGTTAAAGGCTGGAAAGCGGATCGTTATGGCAATGTTATTTATCGTCATACGGCGCAAAACTTCAATCCCCTTGCCGCCACAGCAGGGAAAATCACAGTGGTGGAAGTGGAAGAAATTGTTGACGTTGGTGAGTTAGAGCCTTCGCAAATTCATACGCCAGGTATTTACGTGGATCGGGTAGTTCTCGGTACCTTTGAGAAACGCATCGAAAAACGCACACTAAAAGAATAACGAGGTGTCAGATGGCTTTAACAAGAGAACAAATGGCGCAGCGAGTCGCTCAAGAGTTAAAAGATGGCTTTTATGTCAATTTGGGGATTGGTATTCCAACCTTGGTGGCAAATTATATCCCACAAGACATGGCGGTGATGCTGCAATCCGAAAATGGTTTATTGGGCATGGGAGAGTTTCCTACTGAAGAGACCATTGATGCGGATATGATCAATGCGGGCAAACAGACGGTTACGGCGATAAAGGGGGCATCGATTTTTTCTTCGGCTGAATCCTTCGCGATGATCCGTGGCGGGCATGTGGATTTAACCGTATTGGGGGCGTTTGAGGTGGATGTTCAGGGCAGTATTGCTTCTTGGATGATTCCAAACAAATTGGTGAAAGGCATGGGCGGAGCGATGGATTTGGTCGCTGGGGCGGACAATATCATTGTCACCATGACCCACGCTTCTAAAGATGGCGATTCCAAATTGCTGGAGTCTTGTCGCTTGCCTTTGACGGGCAAAGGCTGTATCAAAAAAGTGCTGACGGATTTGGCCTGGTTAGAAATAGAGAATGGTGCTTTTATTCTTAAAGAGCGTGCCCCTGGTGTGACCGTGGAAGAGATTCAGGCGAAAACACAGGGTAAATTAATCGTGCCGGATGATGTACCAGAGATGCAGTTCGCGCAGGCGTCGTAAAACGCTGTTTCGACAAACGAAAATACATAAAATAAGAGACCGTCAAAGGAGCCGATATGAAAGCTGTTATTGTTGCTGCGGGTAGAACGCCCATAGGGTCATTTAATGGAGCGTTATCTTCATTGAGTGCGGTTCAATTGGGAACGCAATTGTTATCAGGCTTGTTAGCCAAACAGCCTGAGTTAAAAGAGCAGATAGACGAAGTCATTTTAGGTCAAGTATTAACGGCGGGTTGTGGGCAAAACCCAGCTCGTCAAACGGCGATTCATGCGGGCCTAGCCCATACGGTGTCAGCCATGACAATCAATAAAGTCTGTGGCTCTGGCTTAAAAGCGGTGCAACTAGCGGCACAATCCGTATTGAACGGAGATGCCAAGATGGTGGTGGCAGGCGGGCAGGAAAGTATGAGCCAAGCGGCCCATGTGTTGCCGAACAGCCGCAGTGGTAAGAAGTTGGGCAACTGGGAGTTGGTGGACTCCATGGTAAAAGATGGTCTGTGGGATGCGTTCAATGACTATCATATGGGGCAAACCGCTGAGAATATTGCTTCCCGTTGGGATATTAGTCGCCATGAACAGGATGCGTTTGCTGTTCAATCTCAGCAAAAAGCCGCTAAAGCCAGAGAAGCAGGGCGCTTTGTTGATGAAATTTTTCCGATCTCCATTCCGCAACGAAAAGGGGAGCCGATTATTGTTTCAGAAGACGAACAAATCCGTGCGGATACCAGTGAAGCCTCATTAGCTAAGTTGCGTCCCGCTTTTAATAAAGAAGGCACCGTTACGGCGGGTAATGCCTCATCATTGAATGACGGCGCTGCCATGGTTGTGGTGACGACCGACGACGAAGCGAAGCGTTTAGGCTTAACGGTATTAGCCACCATTGAAGCTTGCAGCAGTGCGGGGGTTGATCCCAGCATTATGGGGACAGGCCCGATCTCGGCGACGAAAAAAGTCTTAGGGAAGGCGAATTGGTCGGTGGCTGATTTGGACCTTATCGAAGCAAATGAGGCTTTTGCCGTGCAAGCATTGTGTGTCAATAAAGAACTGGGCGTGGACACCAGTAAAGTCAATGTTAATGGAGGAGCGGTGGCACTGGGGCATCCTATTGGCGCATCGGGCTGTCGCATTTTGGTGACTTTGTTGAATGAAATGCACAAGCAAGATGCCCATAAAGGCTTGGCAACTTTATGCATTGGTGGTGGTATGGGTGTCGCCATGTTGGTGTCTCGTTAGTCTGTCACCCTCTAGTCAGTCACAATATTAAAAGCCTTATCCATTGGTATCAATAAAACGGTCGTCTATAGGCGATCGTTTCGTATCTCCTATAACAAATACAAAAACAGGAAGACTTATGAACACTCTCGCACAAGAGAAAACGCTCTTACAAAAAATTAGCCAATTCTTTGTAGTATTACTGCAACGTTATCTGCCAGACCCGTTTATTTTCGCCATTGTATTGACCTTAGCGGTTTTTGTGATGGTAATGCCCAGCACGGGACAATCGCCAATGCATGTAGTAAACGCGTGGGCGGGGGGATTTTGGAAGTTGCTTTCCTTTTCCATGCAAATGGCGATGGTCGTTGTTACGGGTCATGCTATGGCGAGTGCGCCGGCTTTCAAGCGACGACTGGCGAGTTTGGCTAGTATTGCCAAAACACCAGGTCAAGCGATTGTATTGGTGACTGCTATTAGTGCGTTGGCTTGTTGGATTAACTGGGGATTTGGGCTCGTTGTTGGCGCTATTTTTGCCCGCGAAATTGCCACACGAGTGAAGGGCGTGGATTATCGTTTGTTAATCGCCTCGGCTTACAGTGGCTTTTTATTCTGGCACGGTGGGTTATCTGGGTCGATTCCGCTTGCCATCGCGGGGGGTAAGAATATTGCAGTGGTGACCAATGGGGCGGTAACGGCACCGATTCCAACCTCAGAGACCATTTTCTCAGCAATGAACCTCACCATTCTTGCTGTGATGTTTGTCACCATTCCGTTGCTGAATCGCCTTATGCATCCAGCTCCTCAAGATACCATTACGATTGATACGACTTTACTAGATGAGCCAGAAGAAGCTAAGCCGGCCCGCGCGAATATGACGCCAGCTGAGCGTTTAGAGAATAGCCGTTTACTGTCTTGGTTATTGGGCATCATGGGCTTTGCTTACATTATTTATTATTTTGTGACCAAAGGGTTTGCTTTGAATTTGAATATCGTGAACTTTACCTTTTTGTTCACGGCGATTTTGCTCCATGGTACCCCTAAGAGCTTGTTGAATTCGGTCTCCCAAGGGGCGCGGAATTGTGCGGGCATTCTGCTGCAGTTCCCTTTCTACGCGGGGATCATGGGAATGATGACGGCGGTCGGTCCAACCGGTCAGTCGTTCGCTGGGGTTATTTCGCAGCTGTTTGTGTCCATTTCTAATGAGACGACGTTTCCATTGTTTACCTTTTTAAGTGCTGGTGTGGTGAATTTCTTTGTGCCCTCTGGCGGTGGTCAGTGGGCGGTACAAGCACCTATCATGATGCCAGCGGGCGCGGCGCTGGGTGTGGATGCGGCAAAAACGGCCATGGCCATTGCCTGGGGCGATGCTTGGACGAATATGATCCAACCTTTTTGGGCCTTGCCTGCCTTGGCCATTGCAGGGCTTGGGGCAAAAGACGTGATGGGCTATTGCATTATGGCACTACTAGGTTCTGGGGTGATTATTTCAGCCGGCTTTCTTCTGTTTTAGGATGACTGTCTAGTAGGATAAACGATTAGCACATTTACAACGAACAATACGGTCTATCAGGCCGTATTGTTGTTTTAACCCAGTATTAAATGCAATGTAAGGAAGCAAAATATGGCGATTGAAACCTATCACCCCAATGATCAGCAGGACTTGATTGAGTTATGGCAGCAGGTGTTTCCCAATAACGGTGCTCATAATGAACCCGCTTTAATGTTGGCGGCGAAGCGCGAGGTGGATGACTTGATTTTTGTTGCCAAGGAGGATGGGGAATTGGTAGGAGCCTGCATGGCAGGATATGACGGCCACCGTGGATGGCTATATGCTGTGTCTGTAAGGCCTGACCATCAAGGCGAAGGCATTGGTAGAGCTTTGGTGGCTCATGCACTAGAAGCCTTGCGAGAAATAGGTTGCATTAAGGTCAATTTACAGGTGCGAGAGGACAACAAACAAGTTGTGCAGTTTTATGAAGCCCTTGGTTTTTCTGTGGAGCCCCGAGTCAGTATGGGGTTGTTACTGGATTAGTTCAGCCTGTCCTTACTACTCGTTTATTCCCATCAGATGCGGTAATCTGGCCTATATCATAGCGAGGGGAAATGAGTGATCAAGCCAAAACGCACTATAAACGGTTACTACATCGCGATTATTGTGGCGATTGTCTTTTCTTGGTGGGGCTTGTTGGACAGCAAAGCGTCGGAATACATTTCGTCGTCACTGGTACAGGCGTTGAGTGCTTTTGGTCTCGCTAAATTATTCAATGCCACGGTGTCTGTGCTGCAAAGTGTGCAGATCAGTGTGTTTGTCAGCTCGGTGACCATTGGCGAGTTATTAGATCCCTTTAACGACATGATCGAAGATTTTTCCGGTGTGATGAAAATCGCGGTCACGTCACTGATTTTTCAAAGCATTCTGCTTAAAATTATTTCCACTGTCTATTTCAAAGGGTTTTTAACCCTATCGGCCTTACTGTTTGGCTATTTATACTGGATCAAAAGTCGCTTTACGGAATTCGCTTATAAAATATTTGTGAGCGCGTTGGGGGCCAAATTTCTATTGGTGTTGGTGGTGTTATTGTCCGCGCTGGTAGACGTGTCTTTTTTGAGTCATGAGAAGACTCAAACCATGGACAAAATCCAAGTACATTCCGCCGATATGGACGAGGTCACAACAGGGCTGGGTGTCGCTGCGGATTTAAAACAGTCCCTTGATAAAGACAAACAAACACTCGAAGAAAAACGCAACGCACAGCAGCAAGTGCTGGCTGATGAGAGTGTCCATTTAAGACAATTGATTCTGCAAAATGAGGCGTTAAATCAACAAATTACCGAGCGCAAAAAAGCGTTATCTACGTTAGATATTTTGTTTAATAACGATAAGGCATTGTCTGACCTAGAAGACAAACAAAGCGCCCTTAACAATGAGCGTTTGCAAACAGAGCAGAGCATGAAAACGACACAAAGTCAGATTCGTGCCATACAAGAGTCCATCCAAAAGCTGAGTTCAGATAACTCAAATGATGGCTTGTTGAGCAATCTAAAACAAAATGTTGTTGGTTTGAGCCATTTTAAAGACAAAATCAGCCACTATGTAGAAACACTCAACGGCCTAGTGAACGACTTTCTCACCTTATTAGCCTTGTTTGCTTTCAACACCGTATTCATTCCCATTTTGTTTCTGTATTTAGGCACAAAAGGCTTCAAACTGATTTGGCAGATTAAACCGTCTGGATTGGTCGAGCGAGCTAAAGCAGGAGTGAGGGAGAACCTCTAAATCTTAATGACTTATCGTTTATTGCTTGTTTTGAATAGGAAATAAGAGCTATTCTTTTGCTCAAGAAGTATACATATCATGGTTCCTTAACAGGCCTCAATATCAAGGAAGGTACATGGCAGAGTCATCACAAACGCCTCTAATGGGCCGACAATTTACTTATCAGCAAGAGAATTTGCTTGCGCTTTATCAGGAAATGGAATGGTTGAGCTTGGTGATCAATCAGGTGATTTGCAGCTACCTCAAGCAAGAAGGGCATGAGAATCATTGGTTGGAGATCCCCCAGCCGCCGATAGCACCTGGCTCTAGTCTCTATGCGGATTTACTGATTGATTGGGAGCTTAATGTATTTGAGCGCTTGGCATTGGCGCTTGCTATGGCGCCTTCCATCAAGCCAGATGCTCTGGACTTTTTCTTTGGCTTAAATGGTCTGATTGACCGACCGTTTACCGAATTTGGTGGCGTGTCGGATAAAGCGTTCAGTGGCTTTTTGCCCACTGGTCAAACCCTGAATTTTCTGATTAGTGCCAACAACCCTGAATGGCGCGAGCATTGTATGGCTATTTTGTCACACAATCATCGCTTAATGGCGGAACAGGTGACTGAGTTGATGTCGGTGGATTCCGGTCTACCCGCTTGGGCGGGTGTGTACCAAATGAGCGACCATTGGCTGAATTATTTGGTCACAGGGGAACATTTACGTCCTGAACTCAGTACGAGCTTTCCTGCCCACCCATTAGACACTCCGATGACTTGGGATGATCTAGTCCTCGACTACAGTGTGATGAGTAAACTCGATGATATACGGGCTTGGTTATCCCATGGCAAAACCTTAATGCAAGATTGGCAGCTTGATACAAAAATCAAAGCGGGTTATCGGGCGGTGTTTTTTGGTCCTCCAGGGACAGGGAAAACCCTTACGGCGGCCTTATTGGGCAAGTCCACAGGCAGAGAGGTGTATCGAGTGGATTTGTCCATGGTGGTATCCAAATACATAGGGGAAACCGAGAAAAACCTCTCCCGAGTTTTCGATGCAGCAAGTTATAAAGACTGGATTCTGTTTTTTGACGAAGGGGACGCCCTGTTTGGCAAGCGCAGCGAAGGCAGCTCTTCCAATGATCGCCATGCCAACCAACTAACCGGATACTTACTGCAAAAAATTGAAGACTTCCCCGGCACCGTTATCATCGCCACCAACTTGAAAAGTAATATGGACGAAGCCTTTACCCGTCGCTTCCAGAGCATGGTGCAATTTACCATGCCAGGTGTCGAAGAACGCTTACAGCTTTGGCAAAACGCCTTTCGCGGTGTTTGTGACCTTGCAGACGACGTGGATTTACCACAAATCGCCAAGGATTACGAAGTGGCTGGTGGACATGTGATTAACATCTTGCGCCAATGTGCCCTCAATGCAGTGCGTCGTCATGAACGTACCGTCTATAAAGCCGACTTAATACAGAGTATTCGGCAAGAGTTTCAGAAAGGAAATAAAGTGATTATATAAAAATTAATGGCAAAAAAATAAATTACGTATAAAGTAATAAAAAATACATTCAAAGCTGATAGGGAATTGGGCGCATGTATTCAGAACTTAAAGACAAATCGACTCGGCAGAATCAGGCGCCTGTTCAGCGTCACGCAAGTCATACCGGTAAAACACTGGAAGATAATCGTGACCATGCCCCTGTTCAGCGCCAGCCTAATCGTACAGGCTTGCCAGATAACCTTAAAAGTGGCATGGAAAGCCTCAGTGGCATGAGCCTTGATCACGTCAAGGTCCATTACAACTCCCCCAAACCCGCCGCCGTACAAGCCCACGCTTATGCCCAAGGCAGCGACATTCACCTTGCCTCTGGCCAAGAAAAACACCTTCCCCATGAACTAGGCCACGTGGTGCAACAAGCCCAAGGGCGGGTTCAACCAACCACCTCCGTGGGCGGCATGGCAGTGAACGATAGCCAATCTTTAGAGAATGAAGCGACTGCCTTAGGCAATAAGGCATTGCAAATGAAGGAAAAAGATAATAGAAGTCCGGCGTTGACTATCTTGGACAATCAAAGAAAAAGTAATGAAAATCAACGCAGAGCCCTAATAGGTAATCGGTCTATAACCATTATTCAAAGGGAATTAAAAAGTAAAATAACACAAAACTTTGAACAAAACCATGTGGTGCAACAACAGGGTAAAGCAGCCAAAACCAGTACCCCTAAACTATCGTCGCACACGGGTCACGATGCTCAGAACAATACATTTGTGAGACAATTAGCAGGACCTAAAAAAGGAAACGATAGGGATGATAATAACAAAATAAAAAGAAAGAAAAACATATTTACGTGGCTGATGAAGAAATTTTCACCAAATTCAGTTGAGAAGGTTTCTGTAAGCTACAAATTGGAAGAAAAAGATATAGAAGAAGATGAAAGGAACGTTTCTGTAAGCTACAAATTGGAAGAAAAAGATATAGAAGAAGATGAAAGGAACGTTTCTAGAAGCTACAAATTGGAAGAAAAAGATATAGAAGAAGATGAAAGGAACGTTTCTGGAAGCTACAAATTGGAAGAAAAAGATATAGAAGAAGATAAAGGAGGATGGGGAAAATGGAATAAATACATTAATTTCGCAATAGGGGAATGTATAGAACTCGATAAAGCGGCGGACGTAAAAAAGAATAAAAATTATCAATCAGAAAAAAGTGATGATTACATTAAGAAATTTAAAATAGTTACTAAAAAAGAGTTCAATACGAAACTCTGGGAAATGGCAGATGAATTGTGTAGACTCGATAACTACACATGCGTGATATCGGAAGCGGGGAAAAGTAACTTTTGGGTTACAGCGAGGGTGTTAAAACGAGTTCGGCATCTGGGAGGAAATGCACCGACTAGATTGATACAGGTACCAACGCAAGAAAAGAGTATGAAAACTCGTATAGAACTAGAAAAGGGTCTAGAAGGTGCAGGGACTATAGTGTTCATCGATGATGGGGCATTCTCTGGTTCTCAGATGAGTGAACTCATTAACAAAGTGCTGGACGGCGCCGACAATGATGTAAAAGTCGGACTAGTCGCTGTTTCTGAAAAAGCGAAGGGAGCGATGGAAATAGGCTATCCCAATACAGAAAGAAAAAACCCCCAAAGACAGCTACTTATTGAACCACTCAACATAGAGGAATACAAAAATCGCAAAGCTCAGGATAAATACACTCAGGATTATGAATTCAACAAAAAACAAATGACAAATCAATCACATGAAAACGGCAACCACCTATTAGGATTTTACTATAAAATACCTGACTTTGCCTCTGTTCGCAATAAGATACTAACGACTAAGAACAAGGATGATGAAGCCCCAATAATAGGATATAAGAATGAAAAGGGTGAATCAAAAACAGAGCCCTACAAAAAAATAGCCGAGGAGAATCTACAAAGCTTGAAACTGGAGTCAGTGGTAGAGTCAAAGAAAGAGTCATTGATAAAGCCAGGGGAAAGTAAAAACAATACAACAAAAAGTACAATGTATGAAGTCCCTATAGTATAATGAAAAAACATGTGGCGTAAAAACGCACCCTAACACTGCGTTGGTAGCTTAGTCGTTCCTGAATAATTCTCAACCTATGAAATGCAATGTATTTTGTATAATGCTAAGGACTAAAATCTCGCCAATAATGGCGCTTTAGCCCCAAAAAGTTGCAGAATCAGTGAGTTTTTATGAAGCCTCGTCAAACAAAGCAAGATCCGCAGAAGGATTTATTCCGTCCTCAGCTAATCGATATTATTAACGCCAACCATGCACTCGTTCGGTTGGCTAAAGTGCTGGATTGGGATCGGTTAGATACCGAATTGGGGACGCATTCCGCGACGGTTGGTGCCGCAGCTCTGCCCACTCGCTTGATGGTAGGGCTATTGTATTTACAGCATTTGTATAATTTGTCTGATGAAATGGTATTAGAGCAATGGCTTGAATCGCCTTACTACCAATACTTTTGCGGCGAAACCTTTTTTCAACATGACTTCCCGTGCCATCCAACCAGTCTTGTTAAATGGCGAAAACGGTTAGGAGAAGAAGGCTGTGAATGGCTGCTTACTCAGACAATACAAGCAGGGCTAAAGCTAAAAGTGATCAAGTCTGCGAGTCTAAAGCGTGTGATTGTTGATACCACGGTACAAGAAAAAAACATCACCTTCCCAACCGACGCCAAACTCTACAACAAGGCACGACAGCAACTCACTCAAGTGGCAAAAGACCTCGCTATCACACTAAGATTATGACAAACCCTGCCATGAGTTAGTACTAGGATCGACATGTTAAATGAACATAGTGTGGTCCGCCATCACGGTTTATCCCCTTCTTTATTCGCCCAGCGAACGGCGAATAGTATCAAGCCAATCACTATCATAAAGAGCAGCAGTATTGGGCCTTGGTAGTCTTTAAAATACGGGTCGGCAATAAACACCAGCATTAATCCAATCATAGCGGCAGCGCTGAGTGCAACAAAGGGCTGTTTGCTGAGATAGGGTCGCAATGGATAGTACCAAATGCTGGTGATGAGTAGGCTGATGATGACGGCGAAGGTAACAAATAATATCAGCCTTAGCTCCCAGCGGTTTGGGCAGACCCAGTTAAACACGTTATTAATGGTTGATACCGCCATATCTAGTGATGGTGAGTAAGACGAAGTCGTTGGGAATAAGGTGTCGCTGATCAGGTTTTGACTCATGGTATTCAGTGGCAGCGGCCAGTAGGCAGCACCTAAGAAAGACCAACGGGATAATCGGACGAGTTGAGTTAATTCCTGTTGCTGGTTGCGGTTGTCTTCTGTTACGAGCATGGGAGTGATGCGCTTAAAGACTTGCTCAGCGCCGAGTTGATCTTTTTGACGGGTAAGCCAGTATCGTAGCTCCTGAATTTGCGTTAGTTCATCGTCAGATGCATCACTTTTATCCGGCATACTTGGGCGCATAATGATTAAGTTGGTGAGTTGAGCTAATGTTTTGAGGTTATCGAACTGGTAAAAGCCATTGTTGGTGGAATGAATAACGTCTTCAACGGGAATAATGATATTAAGATAATATCGATCATTGGGTCGTGCCGTAATCACTTTGGCATTAGCCCGCTTACTATTGGCTTTGAGGAGCAAGGCTTTTTTTAAGTTACGCACAAACGCTAAAAACTGCTGCTGGCTTTGCGGTGTGTTAAGTCTGGATAAATTGATGTCTAGTGTAATGCCGTCTCCTAGTGTGGGGATGGGGGTGAGACCAAAGGATACAATAGGCTCCATTCTATTAATAAAGTATTGATCGAGAGGCTGGGAAATGGAGGCGACGATTTGCTGAATTAATTGCTCATTATATTGCTCGGAAAGGCGTTTCTCAGTCGGGTTTCGGGCCGCTGTTACCACTAGGTCTACATTGCTACGGTAACGATGGGCCATTTGGACGAATTGGCTGTTTTTGGGTTGCGGTTGCCAGTTAGGGGGCAGGATGAGCTTGCTGCCATTTTTTGGGTTGGGGGTGATGACGGCCCCCACAAAACCTATACGATCGAGTTGGCTGAAGTCGATGGTTTGACCCGTTTTCGGATGATCCCAATAGGGGTATAAACCATAGAAGGTGCCGACACTGAAAATGGACGATAAACTGTCCTCACAGCCGCAGTGGGCGGGAGCGTTCCAAATGACGGGATTATTTTGCTCAGGTGGTGTACCGGATTTTCTGGCAATGAGCACAATGCTTTTTACAGCAGAAAGGTTGGTTGGAATTCCTGCAAGTTTTATCGCCGAATAGAGCATATAGAGACTGTAGAACACCTCATCTTGTAATGGTTTGAACAGTTGTAAGGTTTCCTGCGAGAAATTGGAGACGCGACGATTATTTAAGACTGCCTCTAGAGCCTTTGTATTAATCACCCAGACTATCTGTGAAGCATCTGTTGGCGTAGCGCTCTGTGTTTCGCTGGTGGGTGTTTTGTCTGATTTGATCGGGATCGCTTTAGATTGAATCAGTTGCCCCAGATCGATTGAGGCATCAGGAGAAAGAGGCGGTTCTGACAACACCTCACTAAGTGAGTTTATAAGCTGGCTACGCTGTGCAAACTGCTTCAGGCTGAGCGCCTGTAATTTGTCCCGAAGTGAGCGATCCTGTTGCATCTTGTCAAAATCGCTTGCACTCAGTTGATAGTAAATCAAACTGTCTTGAGACGTTGTTGTTTCGCTTTCCTCGGTGGCAAACACTTGTCCTGTACATGTCCACCATAAGAGCCCTAGAAGTAGAAGGGCCTGACGGTAGGCTGAGCGTTCTCTGATCGTTTTTATGGGGAAGCCGATACATGGTTTGATCATGGTGAAGGTCCTTTAACGCCAAGTGACAAACAAAGGTTTGTCCATCCATGGGTATTTAATGGTTTGAAAGCTCCAGGGCAATTGGTCCAGCAGCATGTCGAAGGTGCCAGGGAAAACTTCTAACTGCCATTGTTTGTCTTGCGCAATGAGTTGTCCACTGCGCTGTATGAAGGTGGATTGTAGGCCTTGAATGGTGGTTGAGCCCAAGGCTTTCCAGTGGCTAATAAGGGCATTGAGCAGGCCTTCTATCAGGGCGGTGGCGCCGTCCGGTAATGGGGTGGTATTGGGTATAGGGTCCTGAATGGCTATGCCACATAAGACTTTATTGAGCATCAGTTGATACTCGGGCGCTTCTTGACTGCCATCTGCCATGTATTGTAAACAAAACAAGGCTTGATGACGTGCATCAAGGCTAACAAATTGCTGACCATCTGTGAGCTTGAGCCGTTGGAACAGCATAGGGATATAGGTTGACGCCAGTACTAAGCCGGCATTATGAACGGCAACCGGGTCGGATGTTTCTGTTGCCTCAGCATTGGGGTCTTGCCAAGGGATTGAGTCGCTGGTGTGCGTTTTCGAGCTTTGTGGCGATGTCTGCTCAATGGCTTCATACAATCGACGAATGTCTTTTCGTTCAATATTAAGTGGCTTTGGCACACTCGGTTTTATCGATGGCGTATCGTGCTCTGGCAATGGAATGGCGCGTACTAGAGCGTCTTTTGCTGCCAGTGCGTTTGCTTTTGCTAGCACTTGTGACAGTTGACTAACCAGTGGAATACCTGAGTCTAGATTCAGTTTGGCTCTGATCGCGGGCTTTTGCGTTAGGTCATTGAGTATTTGCCGTAATAATACGCTGCTTATTCCTTGTCTGCCTTGCAGCAGTAGGCGGTGGTAGAGTACCTGCCAAAACAGTTGTTTGTGTTCTCTCTCATCTTTTAGCCAGTCTTTTAAGGCTTGATGAATCGCTATTAAGTCACTCAGTATGTACGAGTAACGAGTGGCGATAAGCTGGAAATGGCTGGCATCGTCAAGATTATTTATCCAATGTAACAGTAATTGAGGTGATTGCAGTTGGTGGGTCAGTTGTGACCATAGGCGAGAAGAATGTTGTTGGATTAAATACGAGAGTGTTGTTGATTCTGGTCGTGTAGCATTGCCTTTGAGCCATTCTACTACTAGGTCAATTTGTTCAGCTGGGGCCGTTAATGCGGTCAGCCAAGCTTGTTCTTGTGTCTGTGTTATTTGCGTGGGGGCGACTTTGATAATGTCGCGTAGTTCGCTAAACACTTGTGCAGATGTTTTGCTTGGCTGCTGTCTTTTGATTTCCTCATATAAGCGATTCAGCCAGTCGCCCATGGTTCTTGGTGGTGGTTGGCTCAGTAGCATGCGATAAAACCAGTGGGCGTTTATCCTTAGCTTATTGAATAGATGGCTGAGTCCAGCGAGCAAAGGTTCCAGTGAGGGCCATAAATGGGGCACTAGGGTGTTAATTAGCCCTTTCTGTGCCTCCCTTGACCATTGCTGAATAGCCCAACGAGACGGCAGTGAGGGGGCACTTAGGAATGTCCGTAATTGTTGGTGTTGTTCTTTGGTTAATACCAAGGTCTCGTTGTCTTGCTGTATTTGGTTGAGTAACTCCGGTTCTGTTAACTGCGTAGTTTGGTGACCCTGAGGGAATAATTGCTGTAAATCATTGCGCCAAGTGTGTTGGCCATCGCTGATTTCTAATAGTGCATGAACCAATTGGTGATGATCTAGGTTATACCGAGCGGCGAGTTTGCTGGTGACTGAGGCAAGATAACTGCGGCGGTTAAACTGGCTGCCACGTTCGACTAGTAAATAAGTCAGACTCAATTCCCACAGACTGTTTCGTAGGGGCGTTGGTGGAATGGATGTGACTTGTATGGGTTGTGTGCCAGACGGCGTTGATGGTGTGCTTAATACTCTACTAATGACTTGATGGCTGGTTATCACCTTCTCTATCGTTGCGGCAGCGGATGTATCAATCAATTCCACTAAGGTGAGGAGAATGGCGTCGTTAAAGCCCGTTGCCCAGCGTTGACGAATGATGTCCGTTTTACCCAGTTCGACGATGAGTGATTGTGCTAGCGGGCGGTGTGAGCGCAGCCATTGTGGGGCTTGTTGTTGCCACAAAGTCGAGTTTGGCTGTTGTAAGATGGCCATCAGTGCGAAGGCGATCTCGCTATGGTTGTCTGTCAGTATGGAGGTGAATAGCCCATGTTGCTCTGAATGAAAAAGCACCGGATCATACACCAATGAGTGGGGGGGAACCGTTGCTGACTCGTTGTGAAAATCCTCTAACAGTGCGCTTAATGTGTTGAGCAGTGCGTGTTGTGGGTAGGGGCTTAACGCCAAGAGCATGGCCTGAATTAATTGCTCTTGTCCTAAATTTCGTCTTGCCGCCATCTGACGCGTTAGGGAGAGTAAATAGCGATGCCGATTAAACTCACTGGCGGATTCCACTAATAAGAAACTGAAGGTGAATTGCCAGAGGCTGATGCGAAGCGTGGCATCATTTATGTTTCTCGTTGGTTGGGAGGATTCAAGGTCTGCTAAAAAGAGTGTTTTTTCTTGCATCACCGCGCGAACGGCGTCGCGGGCCTTGGGTTCAATGACGTGGGTCAGATCAAGCAGTGTCGGGTCAGAATAGTGCTCCACCCAATGTTGACGTACTGCAGCTAATTGCCCAATCCATAATAATAGTGACCTGAAGGCCGCATTGTCCTTGGGCCAATCACGCTTAAGGCTGGCTTCATTGCCTTGTTGCAAGGTAATCAGTAAATCATTAAATGCGTTGTTCAGTGCTGGCGCGGTTTTGTTTTCTGTTTTGGCGGCTGCTTGGCTAAGAGTTGGGGTCAAGAGCCGCTGCCAAGCTTGTTTGATCTGTTGGGTGTCGTTTAAGTCACTAATAGGCGGTTGTCCCAATTGCTTGACAATGTTCACTATGGTTGCCTGTGGTAACCGTTGCCAAAGTTTATCTTTCAGCTCGGGCGTAGAGGCAAGAAAAGTCAAGATCGCCTTAAAGGATTTAGGCTGACGCATTAGCTGATCTATGTAAGGCACGATTTCTTTGTTTATCTTACCATAGAGTAGGGCGTGTATAAGACGGTGGCTATCTTCTGCTTTGGTAAGATCCATATTAAACGGTGTGTTTCGTGCGGACATTGTGCTGGTGAATGTTGGGGTTATAGCGGCTAATAGTGACGTCATTTGTTGTTTCAGTGTGCTATCAAGACTAAAAGACGCCAATGAGGTTTGCAGTGTGTTAATCAATTGCGCTTGTGTTTGATTGTGTGCCGCTGCCATTTGTGTAATAAGCGCCATCATATATTGCTGTTTATTAAATCGGCTGCCCCGTTCAATTAGCAAGTAATGCAGGGTAAATAACCAAAGCTGCTGGTTGATGGTTGTTTCTGGTACGACGGGCAACGGTTCAGCAGAGAGAGAATCGTTTGCCACCTTTACTGCAGCGGTTGAAGAGTCTGTCGTGGTGGAAGAGGCCGGTGCCTGCCAAAGTTGTGGCGTGTTTAATAAAGCATAAAGAAATGGGTATTCAGTGGGTTCGATGCACTTAAGTAAAGCGAAACGTTGCGCTTCATTAAGTGAAGTCATTAGGGTCGAGGGCAATTGTCCATTCTGTGCCTGAGTATGTAGGGCGGCAAGCAGTGGTTGGCGATAGTCCTGTATTAATACTGGCCATAACGCAACTAACTCTGTGAGTTGGTGATGGCTCAAGGCCTCTTGAATACGCGATTTCCAGTAGTGAGCAAGGCAGCTTTTTAAGCTTGGGTGATGCCGTTTGGGGCTCTTTAACAATTGTATGACGGCGTTTTGACAAAATATGGGGGACAGGTTATCCAGTAGTTTGGTCAGTTGTTCAGCAGACAGTTGGCCAATCAAACGTATTAACAAACGTTCATGGTTCGTGGATTGAGTGAGCGCGTTATTCAACTGATGGGGATGATCCAATAATGCTTCTATGATGCCTGTTTGCTCGATGGTTTGCCGGTTATCAAACGTCCAGTGCAGCCGCCCCGTTTGCAGAAATTGCAGTGCTTGATGCCAAGAATAGTCCTCGTTGCTATAGCGAGTTACGTTAGAGTTAACATCCTCTGGAGGGCTTTTGGATGAGGAGGCCTGCGACAGTGCTTGAGTATTTTTAGACTCAGAACGGGCGTATTGAGCTAATTGTTCGCACAGTTGTGCGTCAATAGCGCTCAGTAGATCGCTCAATAGACTGTTGGTGTTGAGGTTGCCAAGATCTAGAGAAAGATGCTCAATGGTGATGACCTCATTGGCGGGACAATAACGATTAAAGATCTGTTCGATATGTGGCAGTAGTTCATTTATCACCCAGTGATGGGCATTTTGCTCAAAACTTTCGGCTTCAAGAGGTGAGTCAAAGTTGAGTTTTAATTCAGCGTTTTGGATGTTATGGCCTTTTGTCATAGTATCAACTCGTCATCCTGATTGCTGGGCTGCTGTAAAAACGTATGAAGTTTGTCCGCTAATTGATCACAGTCTTGTTGCTCATTTTGACGCTCATAACCCGACATAGAATGACTTAGGTTAAGCACTTTGGCTTTTTGCTCGCGCCACGCAAAATACAAGGTTTCAAATTCACAGAAGTCATGAAAAGAAAGCCAATGAATATGCGCAAGCAAATGAGCAGGACTGTTGTTGCGAATGAGTGCCTCGGCTTGTTGACGAAAGTGTTCATTATGATGGCGGGCAGTAAACCCAGGCAAAACGACGCTGATTTGATGCGCATAGGGAGCAAGGTCGACCGATGCTCCTTGAGGGCGAAGGGCAATATGCTCCACCAGATGAAGGCTTTCGCTCTCATGGTTTAGCTGAGTAAGCCACTGTTGTAGCTGATGGCAAAAGTTGAGCAGTTTGTCTTTATTGGTATGGCGTCCAATGTAGAGCCAAAGGGTGTCATCGTTTGCGGATTGCTTACCCGAAAAGTTGAAAAACAGCTGATATTCCTCTTTGCGAGTGTGGTGTAGCACTTTAAAACAATGATGGTCGATACCTAATAAGAATAAAGACTCGGGGATGGTCTGGCCTCTAAACGCGATGATAGTAGAGCGTAGATGACGAATCTGTTGATCATTTAGGGTCATGTTTTCCGGACGTTCACTAACGGATTCAAGCAACAAGCGTATTGGTTTGCGAATCTTAAATAGGGTTTTTTGGCCTGTCGGACTGTGGGCAAAGTGCGCATCACTGACCACATTGAGTAAATGTCGGGTGAGGGTGCGGCTATAGTGGTTTTTATCCGTTTTTTGTACACCGAGTAACAAGGAAAGTCTTTTTTCATACCCGCTTTGGTGATTCACTTGGAACAAATTTGGGCCAAGGCCACGTTCATTAGTAACGGGGACAATCTCATTAATAAAGGCTTGCTTGCTTTTTACCAGTTGCCAATTTAGCTCTTTAAATGACAGGTACGGGTTAAACTGCCGATGGAAATCGTTTGGGTATTGTTCGCCGTAAAGCGCCAGTATGTAATCAAAAAGGCGTCCCTTGCGTTCTGGGAAATCGTCAAATTGGTCTTGCAATTCCCTTAGTTGTTGAGCTGCTTGCGCTGGGTAATGTTGGTCAATATCGTAAAACTGCTCATGACTGAGAGCTTGTATTTGGTAGCTGTATGGGGAATCCAATGAGAGAGAGAACAGTTCACGGATTCCGTTTAAATCCCGACAAAAATTCGCCATCAGTTGATCAAACAATAGTAAATAGCTACGTAATTGATGACGTTCCGCTTGTTGTTGCGGGTTATAGTGGCTTGATTGCCCGGGTGCTAAGTGGTAGTTGCGGGGGAATAATGTTTGCACTGACTCATATTGAGCAAAATCGTAGAATCTTCCAGCAGGTAGAGAAGGTTCTGCAGAAGTGCTAGCGGTCAGTTGAATGCGTCTTTGTTGTTGGTATAGATGAAAATTAAGACCAATTTCGCTGACATCTAATGTCACCGCGTGATTGTTTTGGAACAAAGCTAGCTTAATGTCTGACTCTTGATCAGGGAGCATCAGCTTTGCGTATTCGGGCCATGTTTCGATTCGTTCATTGAGATCCGAGGGATCTGTACTTTGGAAGTATAAGTCGTGAATGTTTTGTATGGCATTATTGGCCAACAGATGCTCTTTTAGTTCCGCTAATGACGGTTTGACATTTTTTTGTCGAATCCATTGATTGCTTTGATCATAAATACTTGCCGCCAGTTTATTGGTATCGTCTACATCACCACTGATATCAATAATGGCGTGGAGCGATAGGCTTGTCTCATCGATTATCCTGACCTGATCTAGGTCTTCTCCCAGCCCACGAACCGTGTGATAGGCCTGCTTGATGGTATGAAGGGTTTGCTGAATGTGACGTGAAGCGTCACCTTGTCCCTGTTGAGATACCACAGGCAGTAGGCCATCTATTTGGTAAAGCCCACATGGTGTTTGTTGCTTTAATGCTACCCATACTTGGTCCAGGTCAGGGATGACCGATAGTAACCATGACTGATAGTCGCTAGGTTGTTGTGGTGGGGCCTGAAGAATGTCCTCCGCTGGAGCCAGACCGTATCTAGGGTAATCAATTTGGCCGTTTGACTCGGTGAGGTAGTCACTGACATCAAAATCACTGCGATAAATGAGGTCAGTGAGCGCATAACACAGTTGTTCTAAAATCGTGACACCCGGATCATGGGTATTGTAGTCTGTCCAGACCTTGCCACTAAGCTGCTGAATATAGGTTAACCCCAACTGAAACAGTTGCTCAAAACTATCTGGATTTGCTTGATGATCCTGTTTGGAAATCGAAAGAGTCATGATGACGCCTGTTCATCCGCTGGGCGGCTTTCACATAGTGCCATAAAGGGGTCATGCCAAAGCTGTGTTATGTGATAACGAATAAACAGGTGTTCTCCATAGTTTGTATTCGTCCGAATTTGCAGCACGTAGGGGCGATTCGATCCGTGGCGGGTGGTTTGTTTCCAACGTAGTTTCAGCTTATCGGCTGCCGAATGAAAAAAAGCGTGTTGAGTTTTGATCGGATTTTTTTTACGCCATTGCCACCACCAAGTGTTAGGCGCACAAGTGTTCGTAGCAATGGCATGCAATAAAGCGTATCGACCACTGTGTCGAATGCCTATTCCCGCAACCACTTCAAACATATTGCACCCTTCTAACTCCGGTGTCAGGTCATGCCACTGGCCATCTGCAGGAATGGGCGCTTCCAGTAATTGACTACCACTGCGCCCCTCTGAGCCGATGACGCCATGAACATCCAAGGTATGCTTGGGGTTGTCTGTCTGAATACCTGCTTTTCCATCAGTAGTAAGTGTTAGGTTTGGCGTGTGTGTTGACTCTTGACCCTCTTGTGTAATAGGCGGGCAGGCTCTGAATTGAAGATCTGTTTGTTGTTTTGCAAAGCGCATTTGCCAAAGTGGCAGGTTAGGATCACTTTGTTGATAAAAGCTTAAAAGATGCTGCTGATCCAACGCCGTTAGTTGTAGGCCCGTTACAGGCGGTTTTACGAAGCCTTCTTCCACTTGGTTGACGCAGGAGTCAATCAAATCCGCAAAATGCTCGGCAGATGGCATGTTGCCTTGGCGGAAATAATTTTTCAGTGTACTTCGATTACGTTTTGCCATGATTAAGTTGTTCCATCGTCTAATGCAGGGGCGTTTGTATTGGTGATGGCTGCATTATCTGGGTTGATGATAAATTCTTCGCCAATGACGAGCTCTCCAATGCCTGTTGGTTCAGGGAGCATGGTTATGTTGTCGTTTTCGATTTGGATGTAATGATGCTCCGTTGGTATCAAAAGATACCAAGGGTATTGGGCTTTAATTGGCTGCTGTGTACTGGCGCTGTCCTGTAGTGCATATCGGGTTTGTTGTTGGCTGATTTTCAGTACCGAGATGCCACTCACGTTGGCCACATTGGGTTGCTGGTTGATAAACGAGGCCAGTTTGCTTAAAGACAATTGCCATCCAAGCCCCTGATTCATGCTGTTTTCTTGCCATGGGCACAGGGCGCAATGGAGGGCGTAATTTAATTGGCGTAAAGCGAGGCCATGGTGAACACCTGCATGAAATGACACACGACAGCGGACTTGGATTTTCTCATAGCCGGGGTTACGCACTTCGACCTGTAATCCTTGACGGCCAACGGATTGCAGCATGTTGCGAATGCTCAGCAGTGCTGTAGCGTCCACCATTTTAGGCTGACAAGGCGAGTGCTGACAGTCGGTTTTTCTGGGTGTCACGATCAGTAATACTTTTCCAGGAGCCGCTTCTTGATGATCAAATTGACGACTCGAAAAGCAATAGGCAGCGCCAATATCTGTGAATTTTTCCAACACTAAGCGCTCATAGTCCCAGGGTGTAATGGCTTGTCCTTTGTGACGTAAGGTTTCGCTAACCCGAGTGATCCATTGTTCCTGCGTTTCTTGTTCTCGCGCTTGTTTCATTGGCGTCAATTGCACGATCTTGCTGAGATTTGGCTGTCTTGGGTATTCTTTCCATTCACTGAATGAGGTACTAAGCGTCGGGTCGCATCGTCCACTCACTTGCAGTACATGAGTGGCGACATGCAAACAATTAGGATATCGGTTTACGCCATGATTGGTACTGACTCTAAGCCAGTAGACGCCGTTGGGCATTATCTGGTGTGTGGTATTGATGTCTTCTGGTATATCCAGTGTGACGATGCCAGTGGTAAGGAACCCTTGGGTGGTATCGTGAATGATGTTCTGTGAAGAAATGGCAATCCATTCGTTATTCACCAGGTAATGCCAATGGTAACTGGTTGATGGATAGGGCGTTAATAGCTTTGAAGAACCATCAAAAAGAAAAAACACATTGAGATACCCCGATAACTGAGAAGCAGATAAACCAATAAACAGCTGACTATCGAGTTGATAATCTGGCATGAGTCTAGGGAGACGACGACGGGTTTCCTCAATAGGGGGATAGATTTGTGATTCACCAAATGGGTGTAAATGAATGATTTTCCCTTGATGGTCTGAATCTAAGCGGGTCAGGTCTATATGACTATCGGCCTCATAATCCACCGAAAAGCGATTTAATATGGGGGTATAGGGTAAATTGGGCAGCGGTTTAGGCTTTTTTGTTTTCGCATTGGCAGTGAGTACTTGGCTAAAGAGTGGCCCATAATCACGATGACCAAAGGCGTTTTGTGGCCCATTCAGTTTGATCTTGAATAATCCATTGCGAATGCCAGATTGAGGACTAAAGGGGGTCGTTGGCCAGCCTTGTGTTACTGGGGTGAAGGCTTGCTGCATTGCATTGATCCGAAGAGAGCTGCTCTTTTCTAACAGCCCAACGGCGGGCTGAAACAAAGGTTGACTCAAAGGGCCGAGGGTTGTCCATTGGCCGTTATTTAAAACATCGGTGCTGACTTGAAAACTGTGGTTTTTAACAAGATGGGGGTATCCTTCGTAATGCTGTCTAAACCCATCACTGCCTCTGGGTAAATCGGCCCAATCCATTTGGAAAGTGAGCGATTTTATGTTTTTACGAGCCAGCTCCTCATTGGCAATGACTAGATAGGACTCGTCACTTGGTTGAGCACCAAACGGCAAGAACGGCTGGCTGGGGTCTGTTTGTCCATCATTATTGTATAGCTGGAAGCGTGTCATGCCAGTGACTTGACAATGAATGGACATATTGGACCATTCAAACCCTCGAAAAATGGAGTATGGGTAACAATTGGTTTGCTTTTTGAGGGTGAGCCGTAATGCCGGATGAGGTAAAGACCATTGTTGTCCGTGTTGTCCGTGTTGTTCTGGCGTAGCTGGTACCGTCGCTGAAAACCCTGGGTCCATTTTTAGTGATAATATGAAGCCCATTCCTTGGGATGTTGTGTTGTCATCCGCTGTTTCATTAATTGGGTGTATTTGACTATTGTGGATGCTTTTCCAGCCTTCGGAGGTGGTAATGTCTACTTGGAAGACGCCATTAAATAGTTGATAAAAGGCGGTGGTTTTAGAGTGAGACAATAGGTTCTGTATGGTTTCTAGGGCGACAGAGTCGATAATTTGTTTGTCTGCGAGCATTTTGGCATTTTGACAAATACTGTCTATGTCGTTTTCTGTCAGCCAGTCATTCGGACTCAGAATGTGCCGACAAATTAATTGACCAAAAATACCAAAAAAGATGTCTTGCTGTTTGCTTTCTTTTTGTCGCGCAGCTTGTTGCAGCGGTTCTGTTTGTTGTAGCTGTTCTGTCTGTTTTAGTAAGGTGAGGAAAAATAAGCGATAGATATCATGAAATTGCTGTGCTGGAGAATGTGACGTCAATTCTTGTATTTGCTCGGGCTGCAGCTTTTCGACCAGTTGGCTGGCTGAAATCTTGTTATCGACATGGTCAAGAAGATGGCTGTGTATAATAAGTAAGTGTTCAAAGAATGGGGTTAATAGTGTTCGAATATCTGACTCTTGATCTTGGTGGTCTTTGAACTCGCTGAATAGATAAAGCTGTTGTTCTATCATCCCTTGGCGAACTTCTTGTAGATTAAAGCGTAGGGTGAGTTCTCGTTGTCCCTCTGCCATGGATAAAATAGGGTCTGAAATAACCAGCCCCATGGTTTGTGTTGGCGAGTTTTCTAGGGAAGCATTTTTTTCAACGGGTGTGCCGAACATTCGAAAACGCTGGGTTTTAGGAAAATCGGGCCCTTTTGCATCCGCTGTCATTATGATTTTTTGCGTATCAATGCCGCACACGAATCCCATTTCTCTTTCCGGTGAGGCTTGTGGGTCCCTGTGTAAGGTCAAATTAAACGCGTGCGTCACTTCTGCATCGGTCACTACCATCGGATACGTTGCTTGGTAGTCGACTCGTTGAAACTGTGCGTTATTGCCAGGACTAAAAATCCTCCCTTTGATGATCTCGGCTGGGGTCGAACTGGTCGGTGATTGTGACAGTTTTAGATACACTTGGTCGTCAGGTACTTTTTTATAATCTTGTTGTAGAACATCTTGGTAGTAAAAGAGTAAATGCCGTTGGGTAAAGGTATTGATTTTTTGTTGTGCGCGTTCAAACAGTTTTAAGAAGCTAATGTAAAGCGCTAACTGTGGAGCGTGTTCGCCTTGTTTTAGAGAGGCGGTGAGTATGCTCTGGCATGTGTTTTGTAGTCGAGTGATGACAAGGTGAATTTTTGAAAAACAGAATTGTGAATGGTCCAAAGGCTTTGGCAATAAACGCTGATCTAAGGCGAGCTTATCCAGCCCCCAAAGTGGATCGAACTGGCTAATATCTGGGCGATCTCCAGGGGAGATATTTTCTAAGAGTTGTTTCAGAGGGGCAGCCAGATGCGTCTGAAAAAGATTTAATAAGGTGAACTTTAGTTGATAAGCAATATCTGGAGAACTTGGTAGGTGCACATACCATTGATTGAGTTGGTGGTATAAGTGGAGCAGATATTGCTGTGTTGACGCCTCACCTAATTGCTTAGCCTGCTTAAATTGCCGTTTGTATTGGTCCAGATTGATGCTGAGTACGGCCGCACTAACAACCAGTTCACTTTGCTCGAACATGCCTCCCCAATGCCCCGCTGCTTGATCGTTTTGATCGCGATAAGGCACCAGTCGGGCAAATCGTTTGGCCCAAACTAATAGCTGTTCAAAGCTTTGTTCCTGAAGCTGAAAAAAATGCGGCGAAAGTGCCTTGTTGTTGCGTTGCTGCCGCGTTGTCATGGGCTATGCATCCTGTCCATCACGAGCTGGAAGTAGGCTTGGGTTGATTAAGGTTCCTTCCTGTAAATAAAATGGATAGACCATGTTGCTGCGCGTATTGGTTGTTACAATCAGGTATTCAACCCTAATCATTAATTGGCCTTTCTCTGCGTTAGGTTGGATATGGATTTCTTGTAAATCTATGCGCGACTCAAATAATAAAATGGCTTGTCGAATTTCATATTCGATTTCGGTGAGGGTTGTTTGGTTGAGTTCGGCAAACACAAAACGACTGAGTCGACAGCCATAGTCAGGGCGCATGATTCGCTCACCAGGAGAGGTAGACAGAAGTATTGATAAGCTTTGTTGAATATCTTCTTCGTCCTGACTTAAGGTGGCACGTTGGTTTGATGGCGCAAATGTGGGCGGGAAAGCCCACCCTGAACCAAGAAAAGCATTTCGTTTGCTCATTTAAATTCCTTTTCCACTAACATTCCTTTTCTTAAGAGCACGTTATTAGGTTACAAGCGGTTGTAGTATTATCCGCCAATCATGACAGTGGGGTCACCCAATACTATGGAGCCTCCGTGATCGGTACTGTCTCCCATTCTCGCCGCAGGTTTTCCACCAATGAGAACCGTCGTTGATCCTTTCACAATGGTGGATGGTGGCCCGACGCAAGTACACATGTCGCCAACAACCGCCGCAGGAAGATTACCAATCAGAACCGTAGGGACGCCTGGCCCAATCACTGGCCCACCCACGTGAGGAATGGGAGGTAATCCTGGTGTGACCATAGGGCAGACATGCATGTCCGTCAGTCTTGCTGCAAATGTCATATAATCTTCTCCTTTAATTAATTTTAACTAAACCACCTTTGATGGTTGTCATGCCTGAGGCGGACAATTCTGCCGTGGCGGAACCTTTGGCGGTGAACCCTGTTTGCGCCTCTAAGTTAACGTTAAGTCCTTGTACTTTGACATCTGCCTGTGCAGCAATACTCGTGTTGCTGGTTGATTTTAAGTTAATTTTTCCTTTCGCTGATAGGGTGATGTCTTTCGGGCTATCAAGGGTGATACCACTATCATCCATGGTAATGGTGTTTTTATTTTGGTCTGAAAGGGTAATGGATTTGCCTTTATCACTGATGGTAATGCTGTTGTTGCCAGGGGTGACGATGGTAATCACTTTATCTTTGTCATTAAATTCCACTTTCAGTTGGTTTTTGGTCACAATTGCTTTGGTGTTGTTCTCTGCGGTTAAATCATAAGGTGTAGTATGCTGACTGCTGTATAGACTGCCTAGCACAATGGGTTGGCTAGGGTCATTATTGACGTAACCAATGATGACTTCATCACCTATTTCAGGGATGAAAAAATTACCGCTTTTTTTGGTGGCGTAGTAACTGGCCAGTCTTGCCCAAACCAAATTGTTTTCATCTCCCAGAGCAGGAATTTCTATTTGAATACGGAACTGGGATTCCGGGTCTTCGTCCAGTTTGCTGACAAGTCCAATTTGCAATCCATCCACAGGAGGTAACCAACCTGCGGCTGGTGGTGCACCAAGGTCACGGTGTTCAGTGGACCACATAGGGGAGAGCCCTAAATCGACTGTGGTGAGCCATTGTCCGTTTTCTATTTGATGATGCACTCCGCCGATATAGTGGGATCCATTGAATCGGTCACCCACCCCCGCCAGTTGTATGAGGGTATTGATTTTTGCTTTGGCATTACCTTGAAAGGTAAGTGAACCTCGAACTTTGGCTAGCATGGATTTTACCCGTTGACCTTTGGCCCAGCTTTCCAACATCTCTTGCGTAAGACTGCCGGAGGTTTGCAAACGGTAGTCATTTATATCTAATACTTTTGCGAGATCACTGTCACTGAAATTGCCTTGATCGGAAATCGACGTTGCGGCGGCTTGCCCTTTGAGTATTTTTTGCTGGCTAGGATCCCAGCCAATGCCAGTTACTTTATTGAGTTGATGGCGGGCATCAATTTCGGCGGAAAAATCAATCAAGTCCGTTCCATAGGTAACGACCAGTTCAGGTGCTTTATCAATGGCGGGAGCCGTTACCGAGAGGCTATTGGATTGGTTACTGACCACCAGACCATTGGCTTCTGCTCGCGTTAGCAAAAAATCCCAGTCAGAGCAATTAAACTGGACCAATTCAGCGTGTTTCTCTGAAATACTGTCTATTTTTTCAGCAGTAAGACCAGAATAGTTGCCAATCAGAGTGCTAATTATGTCGCTATCTGATTGTTTTAAAAAACTTTGACTGTTGCGAGCCATTGTCATGGTAATCGCTTGGTCTTTACAAGTGATATTAAGGGTGGATTGGTTGCTGTTAGTAATGCGGATGGCATGGGAGATAATGATACCTTCAAAGATGACGGCTTCTTCACTTGAATAGCCTGCACTAATACTGATTTTGGTACCCGGTTTAAAGGTATCACTTTCACTGGCATTAAAGGCTTGTGTTGAAATATTACCGTCACTTAATACTAATTCCGCAGAGGCTATGTGATTGACTTGATAAAATACATGGATTGCAATAACACCAAATTCGCTGTTAATCGTGGTGCCATTTGCTTTGATGGTAAATGTGGTCACACCAGAGAGATTAGTCGCAGGGGAGTTAGCCATAAAAATTCCTTAATTAGACCAGAGGTGGAAAGTAAAGTCTGGTGCCTGGTGCTATTTGTCTTACGCTAACGAGTTGGTTCGCTCGAGCAACATCCATATAGTACGAACTGTCGTTATAAATTTCCTGACAAAGCTGAGAGAGAGTATCGCCCATTTTAAATTCAACAATATGTGTGAGATCTGGTGACGACTTTTTTGCTATGGCTTGCTTTTCTTTTTCCGTCAGAAACTTTGTAAACTTTAAACTTACTGTTGCTCGCAGTGGGACACCATTGGTATCAAAGAGCACATAGGATATCCCCATTGAGGTTAACCGACCTCTAAAACTTAGTGTCTTCCCCCAAGTGATTATGACGGGGTTGGGCTCATGCTGTTTGCCATTATAGGCATATGTCGCTTTTTTAAGTAACGCCAATTGATCTTGTACGGATTTCGCTTTCTTTTGCTCAATGACGCCTGTCGCATCAATCATAATCTCAAAATCAAGCTTCTCACTTTGGTATCCTTGAAAGTCTACCTTTGGGGCTATATCTCCTTGTGCTTGAGGATGTAGCAATGGGTCGTTTGTGTATCCGATCCCTAAATCATGTTTGATAGAGTTAGGGTTGAGTGTTGTATTAAAGGTTGTTGATACCTTTCCAGAAGGTGATATAGACTCAATTTTAAGTTTGTCCACCATCTTTTAGCGCTCCCGCCTGTTCTGTCCTAACCTAGAATATACCAATTTCATGGCTTGATACTGCTCCCCATCATGAGGAGATTGTTTTTGTTGGCTTCTAATATTTGGATTGTTTTGTTCTTCTTTTTGTGAATTTTCAATCGAGTTTGTATTGATATTCGACTGAATTGTCATTTGTTTTACTTCAATAGGCATAGTTACTATTTTACTTTTATAGGGAATCGTTACAGGGTTCTTTCCATTTGACTATAACAAACCTCAATCTCTTCAATGGCAACTTCGTTTTTAGTGCTCTGAAAACCATCCACTCGCCATTTTGTCGGGTAGGCATTATAAAATACCCAGACGCGACACGGCGATCCTTTCTCATCCAGAAGTCGCACAGAAATGGTTTTGGGCTGAATAGGCTTGGCCAATTGCGATTCCATAGTATTTTGGCACCATTTAACTAATGTAGATCGAGAATCTGCTATCCCTCTTTTAAGGGATAGATTGCTATGTTTGATAGTTTTAGGAAGGTAATAGACTAAATTATTTCCTCCTTCTCTGTACTCTTCCGTTTCCACCTGAGATTCAATGCCAGAAACGTCTTGAAAAGCAGCATCTTTCGTGTTGTTGTCAATCACAACACTAAAATGAAATGCAGGGAGGGGCCATTGTTCAGACATTTATACCTTTTCTCTATTATTTATGATGAATTTGAGACCCAGCCATCACATCATAAGTGTGATGGCTGGTTTTACGAAGTAAATTAGACTGAGATCGCTAATCCTTCATGAGCCAATTCAATTGTCTCAACGGCGACTTCATTTCCATCTGATTTTAGATCCGTGCCGCTGACTTTCGTTGGCCATGCATTTGTCAACTTCCAGGTCATTACTGGGCTACCAGATTCATCTAGTAAGTTGATCGTGACAGGGGTTCTTGCAATGGTGTTCATTTTGATTTTTGAATACCAATCATAGAATTTATTGTCACTTTTAAATATGCCTTTTTTCAACGTCACGTTGCTGGTTTTCACAATGCCAGGCATTTTTATGGTTGAGAATACTTTGCTATTACCCGCACGGTATTCAATGGGTTGAGCTTCCGTATCGAGCCCAGATATTTCCTGAAATGCAGCAACCATTTTGGCTCCAGCACCACCTTCCCATTTCACTTCAAAATGGAATTTTGGCATTGGCCATACGGTTTCTGACTGTGCTGATCCATCATCTGCCATGGGATTCTCCTATTTAAATGTATTTACCATCCTAGTGATCTAGGCGTTCGTGTTAGTGGTTTACGATTTCTGCATTTGTTGCTGGAAGGTGATTTCAATAAATTCAGCCGGACGGCTAATCGCAACCAGTACGGTAATGCGAAGAATTCCTTCTAAAATGTCATCTGGCGTCATGGTTTTTCCCAATCCAACACTAACACTGTAGGCGTCTGCTGGCGCAGCTCCAGCTAAACCACCGCGCTTCCAAATTCCATATAAAAAGCTGCTAATCATGCTTTCCATGGAAACCCATGTGTTGGCAACGTTCGGCTCAAATACATAGGCTTTCGACGCTAGGCGGATCGATTCTTCCAGCATAATCATGGTTCGACGCACGTTTACATAGCGCCAATCCAGACTGTTGCCATCCAATGTCCGGGCTCCCCATACCAGTGTACCTTCACCGATAAATGGACGAATCGCATTGATAGATTTACCTTGCGTGGTAACGTTCAAATCCTCTTGCTCATCATCACTAATGTTCACGGTTGGAGAGACAACGGCATTTAGACTGACATTCGCAGGGGCTTTCCATACGCCACGGGCATTATCAACCATGGTATAGACTCCAGCCATGGCTGCTGAGGGCGGTAGAATATTTTGCTGGAACTTTATATCCGCCAAAATGGTTTGGTAAAGTGGGCAGATGGTAGACAAGATTTTGTTGAGTTGTATTTGCTCTGAACCAGAAGGAGCACTAGCGAGTTTTGCAATCTCATCTAGCATTTGCTGTTTTCTGGTTGCTCTGAGTTTGTTTCCTCCCATATTGAGCTCTTCGTCCGTTAAACCTTCTAAATCTTTAAAACTAAGATTCACTTCATCGGTGAGCAGTTCTGTAAGTTTGTCCAGGTTGCTAATGTTATTAAAGCTGAGCTCATCATCTTGTACAATAGAGGTGTTGAGCCAAGGATAATAGGCGGCTGAATAGTCGAGATAATTCGTGCCTAATTTAGAACGAAAGCTTTCGATACAGTCTCCATCTGGGTGTTGGCGGTCTTTAAACCCCTCCCAAACATCCAAAATAGCAACGCGGTTTTTCATTTTCCCACCGCAATGGCTAAGTACGGCTTGTTGGACGTTTATGCAGTCATCTTCTGCCAGTTGCACAGCTTCTGGAATAACTACCATGGTTGGTTCTTGTTCTTTTATTAACGGTGTAATGCCATCTTTCAGCGCTTTTCCTGATATATCATCTTTGTAACTGCCAACGGATACAATATAGCAGGGGCCTCCGCCGTTCTGGAAAAAGAACAACATGTTGTAATATAAAAAATGGCGGGGATTGTCTTGCTTGATTTGATAGGCGACATCGCCTTGTTGGAATACTTCTCTGGCCTCTTTGTCATCGCCGACCTCACTTATTTCAAAGGTATGCAGAGAGGGGCCACCAAAATATTGGCGAAACTCCGACATAGAAGTAATGCGCCATGGTTGATTTCGAAGGGATTTTCCGCCATTGCTTGCTTGTTCCGTATAGCCTATGAAGGCAGGTACTGCGGTCGCCACTTCGACAACTGAGTTTGGAAAAGCATTGTTTTCGACTATGTACACACCCGGTGTTTTCATGACACCCATAATAAAATCCTTATCCTTATAGTATGAGATGTCTCATTACTTTTCCCTAAGTAAAGCAGAAGAAGGGCTAATTCAATTTGTTAACAGCAATGTACTCCAATGCCAACATGAATCCAATGCATAAACCAATCAGGTAACTTTAGTCTTTAAGTAAAGTAATAAAACGAGATTTGAGCGCTTCAACGATTACTCTTAAGCATCATATTATGCTTAAGCTTGTCTAATAGAAGATCGAAAGAGGTTTTAAATCAAGAGAATATCGTCTTGAATCTGCTTGAACATATTACTTCCTTTTTGTTTGCACTTTTTTGCGGGGTGCGACATTGTTTTAAGTTGTTGTTTGATCTACGCGACATAAATATGACATAGACGATGGTAAGTGTTTTCTTGGGTAATTATTTCGATATTTTTTGGGTGCGCAATTGGGAGCGCTCGAAGAATGAGCTGATATTGATCCCTTAATTGAAAGGGAGTGTTGCGGCGTTGCTGCATTGGAATTGGGGTGTTGGAGCGGAATGTTATGACATTATTACGACCGTTCATTTGCTCAAGCTCTTGAAATTCAAATGAATAGGTTTTTTTAGGATCATCAATCAGAAGTTGGTCTGAATATTTTATTGAGAGGAAATAGTATTTCCAATAGGTCTCGCAGTGTTCATAAGATAGGGTGATATGTTTGTTTGCTTCGTAGTATTGGTCTGCAGAAATTTCAAGATTTATGAGTCCGACTAGGTTTTGACTTATATCATAAGGCGAGATGATATTTTTTGGATAATCAAGTAGTTGTTCAGGTGATAGCCATTGCTTTGGGGAGAATTCTAAGTTTTCAGAATGATTAACCAAAATATCAAACTCTGCGGTGCAAAGAGAATGTGGTAAAGGAATATTGGTATAATTTCGGAAATAAGCATCACCACTAAAAAGTTTGAATTGTAAATGCTGTGAGTCTTGAATAGATGGCGTTGCTTTTAGCGCATCTTGATCAAAAAAAATACCTATTCCTCCAGCGGTATTTTTGATGAACATCTGGTTTTTTTCAAGCCACTTTTGAGTCGCTGATGTCGGTACCAAATGAATTTGCTGCGCTAAATTTGATGTAAAAAAGCTATGTGTGATGGTTATTGATAGATACGGTTGATAAGAAGCCATCATGTGTCCTTTTTGAATAAGTTTGTATCAGTCAGACTTAATTGGCCAACTTGCGTTAGGATGGTTTCACTGTTAGGTATGACTGCACGAACTTTATACACGCAAGACGGGAGATAGCGCGAACCCAACATGCTCCACATGTGGCTTAGCTCACCACTAGGGATCGTTTCCATTTCCAATACCAACTGCTCTAGCGTTTCTGGTAGATCAGGTGCATTTTGACGATTAAAAACCGGATTTCGATGGCAGAAAGCGAATAGATGAGACAGTATTTTTAGGCCATCTGTGTAATTCATTCCTGAAAAATGAGCCGCAATGACGACAGAGATAGATAGGTACAACGGCTTGTTGCTTATTGTTGAGCGTTGACCAGCTTGAAAGGCTGTCATCTGAGGGCCTGGTTTAGAAAAAGTATCCTTCTCTAAATTGCTGATAAAGACTAATATTTTATTTTCAATACTGGTCGTACCATGGGTGTCCGTATCCGTAGGAGGTGAGACCACAACAATATCCTCTGTTAGATCAAAGGATGTTCTGATTGATTCATTCATTTTGTGGCAGAGATAGTTTAAACAGTCGTCAAGCATCGTGCTCTCTTTTCATCCGATTGCTGTTATCTTGTCAATCCGATTGACAAGAAGATAATGGTGATAATGATCGATACATAACAGAATATCTATCGAAGATTTATCAAATTACACCATGAATGGTCATAATGACCAGCCAATATTATTCTAACCAATCCTTTGCGGCGTCATTAATCGCGATAATCGCAGGATTGGAGAGACGTTGATCTGTCGAGATGGCATAGAATTGTTCGCGAATTTCTTCAGTGTTGCCAATGATCTTGACTTTGAATTGCTCGGCGACTTCCTCTGCAATGGCTGATGGCACGATAAATACGCCCACGCCAGCTTGTCCGAAAGTTTTCATTAGTGCGCGATCATCAAATTCGCCAGTGATTTTTGGGTGAATGTTATGCTTTTCTAACCATTGTAAAAGTTGTATCTGGATCAAGGATTGGTCGCTTGGTATGAGAAAAGGCGCGCCTGCGAGGCATTCAGGGAAGGTGGTTTTAAACGTATCCACTAGCGTGGGAGAGGCCATAAAAGAGGTGCCACATTCCCCTAAAAAGTGGTTAAAGCCCCTCACGCCCAGTTGCGTGGGAATTTGCCCATCGGCGATGATCAAGTCCAGTTTGTGCAGCGCCAGTGCGCCAAGTAAATCTTCTAAACTGTTTTCTTTGCAAACCAATCGAACCGGGTCTTCTAGTGTCATGGCTGGAGCGAGGAGGCGATAGGCTATGGACTTTGGGATGGAATCGGCAATACCGACTCGCAGCAATTGGGTCCTATCGGTCGACGCGGTGCGCACGGATTGTTCTAGTTCGCTGCCCAGAGAGAAAATTTCGTCGGCGTAACTGAGTACCATACGGCCAGTATCCGTCAGCTTAAGATTACGTCCTACCTTGACGAAAAGGGCTTTGCCAAACTGTTCTTCCAGTAACTGGATTTGTCCACTGATGGTTTGTGGTGTGATATGTAATTTCTCACTGGCTTTGGCAATACCACCTTGCTTAGCCACCACCCAAAAGTAATGCAAATGCTTGAAATTGATCATATTTCACCAATAGTTCGAGAAAAACTGATTATTTTTCTGAATAAATCGATTATATCTTAGGAGATTTTGCAGCTAACTTAAAGTTTCAAACATAACTTATCCATTCTTGGGTAAAGGAGAAGAAGATGAAAATCAAAGTGCAAGCACGTCGTTTATCTCTTACTAAAAGCTTGAAAGCTTATGTAAAACGTCGTCTGAATTTTGCATTGAATTCCCGTTATGACAATATTCAACGAGTGACCGTTATGCTGACGGATGTTAACGGTCCTAAGGGTGGTGAAGACAAACACTGCCAAGTCTTGGTTAAAATCAATGGCCAGAAAGAAGTGGTGATAAACGAGCGGCAAGCCGATATGTATTATGCTATCGACAATGCTGCCAGCCGTACAAGCCGAACGGTATCAAGACGTATTGAGCGTTTGCAAGCCAAAGCAACGCGCATGAAAGCGGCCTTTCATAAGATGAGAGCGCCAAAGAAAATGCCTCGTGATGTATACGAAGAATATGAAAATGAGTACGGCTATTATCGTCATGCATAGGTTAGAACTAGCCTAGCTGATAATGGCAATAGATTAGAGACCCCTACTTTAAGCGAATCAGAACATTTGGTTCGCTTTTTTTTATTAATTAAGTAAGAGCGACCTATATTTCTTCTATAGGTCGCTCTTGGGTGTTAATTTGGAGATAGGTTGGGTAAGAACATTGCAATGTCCGGGAAGACCATAATCAATACTAGTCCTAGCAGCCCCATCATGGCGTATGGAAAGGCGCCAACCAGTACGTCCTTAATGGTGTAATCTTCGCAGATGGCTTTAACCACAAATAGATTCATGCCAACAGGTGGCGTCACGGCCCCGATTTCCATATTGATAACCAGAATCACGCCAAACCAGACAAGGTTGATATCCAATGCTTGTAGTGCTGGTAACAGAATGGGAACAGTGACAAGAATCGCCGCGGCCGCATCCATAAACATACCCAGTATTAAGTAAAGGATGTTGATTAAGATTAAAAACTGAATGGCGGATAAATTCAGTGAATCTATCCATTGCGCTACGTCTTGAGGCACTTGCAGAAGTGATAGCGTATTACCAAATACGGATGCCCCTGCGATTAACATCAGTATCATGGCGCTGGTTTCGACACTGGCCATGGTGGCTTGCCAGAAGAGTTTAAGTGATAAACTGCGCTTAACAAATATGGTCAGTAATAGGGCATAGATCACCCCGACACCAGCGGCTTCTGTTGGGGTGAATAATCCCGTATAGATCCCGCCCAGCACCACTGGAATCAATAACAAGCTGGCAATCATATCAAAGGTGATAGGGGCATTCGCCTCTGCCGATTGCTCGCTATTTGTAGGGTTAATGGGATGCTTACGCATGGCATAGATGGAATAGAGCGAAAACAATCCAGCCAACATTAAGCCGGGAATAATGCCTGCTAAAAACAACTGGTTAACAGAGCTATTGGTAACTAATGAATAGAGAATGAACGAAATGCTTGGCGGTATCAAAATCCCTAATGTACCCGATACGGCAACACAGCCGGCACTGAGTCGTTTTGGGTAACCACGTTCACGCATTTCAGGAATACTAATCGAACCAATAGTCGCAGCAGTGGCCGTGGAGGAGCCTGAAATCGCAGCAAAGATAGTACTGGCTAAGGTAGCAGCGATGGCGAGACCACCAGGAAGTTTTCTTGTTATGCGATGAGCAAAGCTAAATAAGTCTTTTCCAGCTCCCCCCTTGAGCATGAGCTGACCCATGTAGATATAGAGCGGAATGGCAATAATAACAAAAGAGTTGAGGTCGCTATAGGCTGTTTGTGTGAGCGCGTTAATGCCAGGCCCAACACCAATGGTTATCATGTAACCGAGCATACCACTAATGAGTAGTGATACGGAGATTGGCAAACCCAGAATCATGAGTACAGCCAAGGCACAGATAGTGATCGTAAAGGTCATTGATGAGTTCCAATAAATATTAATTAATCGAGACTTTTTTCACGAAGTCGCGAATTTATGAAACATGTGTCGTAGCAATGTTTCTAATCGGTTTGGCTGATATCCAGTATGAACTTATGTAATTCAGCCACCGCCCAGACACCAATCCCAATGGGAACAGCAGCCTTCGCAACCCACACTGGCCACTGAACCACGTCTAAGGTGATTTCTTGCATGGTGAAGCTGTCTAATGCCTGCAAAAAGCCTGCGTACGACATAAAACACAAAAAACTAAACAGAATTAAAAAGCGCAGAATGATCAGTAGCTTTCCCCGCCCGATTAGATTTTCTATGGCAATGCCTGCTGTCACATGATGGCGGCCCATTGCCGTCGCAACTGTGCCCGTAAAGGCTAACCAAATTAGACAAAATAAATCGAGGTCGTAAGTCCAAGAATTGTCTATGTTCATCATGCGCAGGACAATACCAGCAATGATGGACATGGATAATAAGATGAGGGATAGTGCCGCGATGATGCTGACTAATTTAGCCAGCCCTCCCGTGAAATCCCTTACCCATTTGACCAAACGGCCAAATGGGGATGTCTCAGTTGGATGTGTCATTGAATTTACCTAGAAAAAGGAGGCGTGTTAGTTGCTGTAGGGTTTTAGGTCATCCAAAATTTTCTGACCAGTTGCCCCTGTTTCTTTAAGATACAGTTTACGCTCCATGACACCAGCGGTTTCTTTCCAAGGCGTTAACTGCTTCCCAGTTAATTGCGTGACTTGGTTGCCTTTAGATTTCAGGAACTTGATATCATTAGTAAATTCATTTTCAATGTCTTGTACGGCTGCTTTTTCGGATGCCTTGGCCGCTTTGGTGATCAGGTCACGCTGTTGTTGGGTTAGTCCTTTCCACCATTGTAGGTTGACTTGAACAGGGTAAACCAAAGGTACATAGTGGATTGCGGTAACGTATTTACCTACTTCAAACCATTTACGTGACGTGATGGTCGATAGACCCGATGTTGCGCCATCTAAAGCGCCTCGTTGCATAGATGTATAGACTTCACTGGAGTCCATGGCAACTGGAGTGGCGCCTTGGCTCTTAAGGAACATAGCAGAAAGGCTGCCCTCAGAGCGCATTCTTAACCCTTTTAAGTCACTTGGAGTAACGATGGGTTTTTTGTTATTGATATAAGAAGTGGCATAACCATAGAAGCCCCAAGCAACAACATGAACACCGTGTTTTTCCATAATAGCGTCGACATCTTTACCCAGCTTACCATGTAACGCTTTTAGTAATGTTGGCGCATTTGGTGCAAGAAAAGGAATGGTATCCCACTGTAGCGCTGGCGCATATTTAGACCACCAGTGCATAGCATTAACGCCCATATTAGCCGTGTTGTTGGCCAAACCATTGGCAATATTAGAGGCATTGAGGAGAGAACCAGAAGGGTAGGTAAGCACTTTAATGCTACCATGGCTCATTTCTTTGATGTTTTTTGCAATGGTCTCTGCTTGATTCGCTGTAGCAGTATGCGGTGGCATATACCATGCAAATCGCACGGTTAAATCGGATGCGGATGCCTGTGTAGAGGCTAGGCCAAGAAAAGCAGTAGTTGCAAGGGCGGTGGTTAAAGATAGGCTTAGGTATCTTTTTTTCATGGAGCACTCCAGATCTTATAGTTGTATTTGTTGTGTGTTACATTTTTTTTATATAAAAGCATCCTTGTTTCTGTTACAAAATGCTACATTGTTTTGTTGATTTTTATGTTCAGTATTTTGCTTTTTTGTTGCATAAAAAAAGGAAGTGATGAAGTTTTATTGTCAGCTTGCTTGTTTGTTATAAAAAATGTCACATAGCGGTGCATTGTAGGAGCTGATAAGTTTCAAATAGAGAATTTGAGTAAGGGTCAGTTTGGGCTTGAGTGCCCAAACTAACTGGGAGAAAGTGTTTTACTTAATCATGCTATCTCAACGTATTTGTTCATTGTTGTAAACTGATTATAGAGATCTCTACACGAGGTTGCAGTGCAAAGATCTTGTAACCTTTTAACAATAAGCTTACCTATCTGTTGATGTGTTTAACCATTCCTTTTAACAATAAGCTTACCTATCTGTTGATGTGTTTAACCATTCCTTTTTATAAAAGCGTTCAATGTTGTTACCGTTATCCCACTGGAATAAATAAAGCCAATCGTTGTCGATCAGTTGTCTGACGATATCGTGCTTAGCGGTAATTTGTTCAATGGCATGCTTAGGGGCGTTGATGTAGACAGTGAGTCGAACAGGGGTATGCATCCAGTTAGTGCCATCGCTGATGGATTGCATCGGTAAACCAATTCGCAGATCCCCACCATTGCCTTCAAATACACCGATATTACCGCCTACAGCGTTGTGCAGCACTTTGTTACCACTACCGAACTTATAGTTGTCTGTGACGGAAAGGTTGTATTGCATATTGATCCAGTGGGCTACCAGCATAGGGGCCGTTAGCAAACGTTCTAGAATGCTGAAATCTGGGTCATGGTTCGCATCGTAATCGTGTAGAAAGCTTCTTCCTTTTAAGTCCATATGGCGGGTTTTATGGCGCGGTGCAATGATAAAGGAGTGGTTGTTTGCCAACCCCCATTCCGGACTGACTTGTGACCAGTCATTCGCCCGTTGAATAAAGGCATGAAAGCGCTCTAAGTTGGATAAGTCGACAAGTGACGCATCGAGCTTTTTGGCACGCTCTTTTTGTGCGAGATAAGTGGCTTGTTCTAACCAGTCTGAAATTTTTCTATCGACGGATTCAAAACAAGTCAATTGGTCTGTGGTGGTGTTATGTAGTGCAGCGATAAATTGTGTGGTGTCGGGAATATTGGCACCCATTTGCTTCAAAAGCGTCCGTACTTTTGTGTCGTTTAATAACGTGGCTAAAACTTTGACGTTCACTTCGCCACTTTGTCCGCCACAGGCTCCACATTCTAGTCCAGCAGCATGGAGGTTGTTGCTGGTGTGGCTACCATGGCCGACTAGCATGACGATAGGGGCATAGTGTTTCAGCCCCATGGTATCCAATATGCCTTTGGCTAGGTTCGCCTTGTCTTGGTCCGTTAATATCATGCCCTGTTGAGTGAGTTGCCATTGGGTGTTAGGAGCGAGACGGTTAACCGGATGAACTTGGCGTTTTGGAAAGAGGGTCTGTTTAAACATTTTAAAGACATACCACCATCCCATAGATTCAACCATGGAGAAGGCAGCAGGTGCTGCGTGTCCCCAACGATGCCAACGGGCTTCATTTTGTTGGTGATGGACGTGCTTGGTATTCGACTTGGTTTCGCTCACGGTAATCGCAGGGCTAAGCAAGCCTGGTAACTGTGGTCTGGTGAACTGCGTATCTTTTGCTTGGTATTCAATGGGCAATCCAAAAAAGCCTGCAAACCCCAATGTTTGAATGTGATTGGATTGTTTTTCTAAGGCACGACGATACACTTCGGAGCGAACATCGATGCAAAAAATTGCCTGCAGTTGTGGACTGTCGAATGCCTCCTGTGATGGTGCTGGTTCTTGTAATGTGCGGTGAAAATCGGCTTGTTCGCTGTATTCCAACGCTAATGTCCAAATCTTAGGTATTACTAGAGCATCGCGATGGGCATTGTACAAAGATTCAATGTTCTTTTTTTGCAATGTCCATTTCTTGGTTATTCTACTCAATGAGGCTGGTTTGGCGTGATTTAAGTAACGCCAAATAACAAGTTCCCACGCCATTTTGATGGCAAGCAAAGCCATAACATGCTGTTCTTGTTGATCACCTTCTGTATTGCTGGGCCAGTTTAAATAAGCAAGATAGCTACTCCAACCGTTAATATCGAGCAGCAAGGCATACGCGTAGACGGCTAAGGCTTCGTCATTTATGCCAAGCTCTCGTATGGCCAACGCAAACAGTTCGTTTTGGTCTTTAGGCAATTCGTGGAAAAAACGACTGAGATTGGCTTCTCCCATGATAATGCTTAGGCCTCGGTCTTCGGTGGTGATTTCTAACCAATGAGGATATAGCCCAATCTCATGGTGGCTGTCTTTCTGTCTTAAGGTCGGACTTTGTTTTTGATAATGGGCCGCACAGAACTGACTCACTTGATGGGTGATTTCATCATGCCAGGACATTTTGGTCGCTGGGCGCTGTTGGTCCGCTAGGTCAGCAATGGACTGCCATGACGTCGGTTGAAAGCGCGGTTTGCTTAAGTGGTTTAGCAGTTCTGTAGAGCATAACGTAAGGCCATACTGTTTGGCGGCTTTTTCCAACTTATCGAGCTGAATTCGACCTTCTTCATACCAGGCTATGTAAGTCTCCAGAGGCAGATGAACCCTAATATTTGCTAGGGCCGATAGCTCAGTGGCGACCTGATCATAGGGTTGGTTCACCATTGACCACAGAGGGTTAACCGCAATGAGTTTGTCTAGTGGCCAACTGGGGGCGATGTTACTTGCCGCATGCGTCAAGATCGCCTGCTGGCATGAACTGAGTATTGGCTCAGATGGTGACAGATCTTGTGTGTGAGTCATAACCATAATGCAATTTTCCTATGGTTTAGCGGGTGAATTAATGGTAACAGGAGAAATATGTTGTTCCTTTGCTCTGGCAGGTAAGGTGACAGGCCAGATTTTAAGGGCAACACGAGTGAGCCATTCGTCTAGATACAGGCCAGCGAACAAGGCAATAGATAGCCTGCGCACTGCCGGCCAGTGTACTTGGTAATACAGTAGTGCATTCAGTACAAAGAGGCTGGTAAAGAGCAGCATTGCCCAGACGTCGGCCAAAGAAAAGGCGTTAATATGACCAATGTTTGAAATAGGAATCGTCAGGTCGATGAGTTTCTTCAATGTGGCGTAAACCACACACAGTGAGAGGCCCACTATCATGGTGTAGACGCTTGAGGGAGCATGTTCGGATGTTCGCCACTGGATAATCAAGACGGTCAGTGCCAGAGAAAATAACCACCAAGTACTAAAGGCGCCTTCAAAATCAAATAAGGCTTTTACGACGACGACACAGGCGGTGGTGATGGCGATGGTCGAAAACCACTCTTGTCCGCTTGGTACTTCTTTTTTGGGCATACCTTTAACAAAAGGCTTTGACAGCAGTAGACGAAGGTGATCGTTAACCGCATTACCGGAATTTAAGAATGAATAGGCTTTATAGAAAGAGTGAGCCAATAAGTGCAATAACACCAGCTCATACATCCCTAAAGCGAATTCGAGCAACATTAGTCCCATTTGTGCGCTGGTGGACCAAGCAAGACGAACTTTGACACTGATACGAGTGGTCATGACCAAGGCACTGGCTAAGGTCGAAAACCCTGCTACTAACAGTAGTAACCAAAGAGCCGTGGTACTTTGCGCGACCAGTGGCGTAAATAACAGCACCATGTAACCCCCTAGGTTAATGACGCCGGCGTGAAGCAAAGCACTGACTGGAGTTGGTGATTCGACCACTTGTATGAGCCAACCATGAAAAGGAAGCTGAGCGCATTTGATTAAGGCGGCAAAAGCAATGAGTATCGCCGCGATTTGATCTGGTGTCGTGAGGTGGTATCCCGCGTAGGAATCGATGGTTAAGCTGCTCAAAATATTACTGATATAGAGGGTGCCATGTTGTAGGCCAAGCAATACAAAGGCCACCAACAAGGACAACTCTGCAATACGCGCTAAGATGAATTTTTTATGGGCCGCTAGGATGGCACGAGGCCGATCTGGATAGAAGGTCAGCAAATTATGTAGAGACAAGCTAATGCCCAGCCACCCCAGCCAGAAAATGATTAAGTGGTTACTTGTCACTGTGATAGCAACAGATGCCAAAGTAAACATCATCCAGCGGTAGTATCGATTGCTATTGGACTGACCAGCCATGTAGTTACGGGAGAAGGTTATCAGTACCCAGCCCATAATGGTCACTAATCCTAACATGACCTGACTTAATGAGGTGTGACGGATTAAGTCAGAAGATTGCCACGCATCGGCGAAGAAATAGCTAACAGGAAAGGTCATAAAAAAAACGACCAATAGACCACGGCTCAACCAAGTGGCTTTGGTTGGCACTCCAGTAGTCGTAGCGCGTCCAACATACCAGCCGCCAAGAAGGTAGGCGAATGGGATGCAGATAGGCAAAAAACTCAAAGCAATGAGAGACATGTATTACCTCTAAACAAGAACTTACATCGGATGTAGGTATTATGAAGTCTTTATTTTGTTAATAAAAATACATATATTAAAACCAATCGTTCTGTTTTTTGTATGTGTTTAAATAGAATGAGTCTGAATTATCTGAACGGGCGGACTGACCTATGGCGCGATTGAATTACCATCATTTGTATTATTTTTGGCAGGTTGCGAAAAGCCCAAGCTTAACGGAGGCGGCTGACGTTCTGCATATTTCCCAGTCGGCTCTGTCGGCACAAATTAAGCAGTTAGAGCATAGCTTGAATGTGACTTTATTTGTGCGCCAGGGTCGAAAATTGATTTTGACGGATGTGGGGCGACGCGTGTTGGCTTATGCGCAAGACATTTTTAATACCGGTGAGGAGCTTGAAAACTTTTTACAAAAGGGCAGGGCCACACAAGTGCAGCACATTACTTTGGGCATACAGAGTAATCTATCAAGAAACTTTATTGAGAGCTTTATTGAGCCGTTACTAGAAAGTGAGCATGTGAGTTTTTCTTTGTCTTCTCGTGGGATGACAGATTTACTTAATGGTTTGGTGAATCATGAGTTGGATTTAGCCTTAACCAATCGAGCGATTTTAAGCGAAAGCCAAGAGACCACTTGGCAAAACCAATTGGTTGCCCGCCAAGCGGTGGCCATTATCGGGCCTTATGGTGACAAGCCAAGCACGGCCTTTCCAGAGGGCTATCGGGATAAAAAATGGGTGGTACCGGGGAAAAATACCGATATTCGTTCCTCGTTTGAATCTTTTTGTGCCGCCCATCAATATCAGCCAGAGATTAAGGCGGAAGTGGACGATATGGCCATGTTGCGATTGTTAGCCCGTGACAGTGGCTATTTATCCGTTTTACCACCTGTAGTCGTTAAAGACGAGATTCAAGCTAAGTTGCTGCAGGATTATGAAAGCATTCCACAGGCGTTTGAGAACTTCTACGCGATCACGGTACCACGTAAATTTGCCGCCCAGTCTGTCATTGATTTGATTCAAACCGCGATTAACCAGTATGCGACGGAAGCCACATAGTAATAATGCTCGGGCAGAAAGGGAGAAGAGGCCACTTTATCTCCCTTTCCACTAGAAACAAGAGACTAACTTTCTAGCAGCTCTTGGGCAAAATAATCTCCTGGTTTTTTCACGCCTGGTAAGGCAAAGAAATAACCACCACCAAATGGCTTGATGTACTCTTCTAGTGGCTCGCCATTTAAGCGCTCTTGAACGGTGATAAAGCCCGCCTTTAAGTCTGCTTGATAGGCTAGGAAGAGCAGCCCCATTTCCAGTTGGCCAGCATTGGTCACACCATCTGAGTAGTTATAAGCGCGTCGTAACAGTTGGTGTTGGTTAAAGCCTGGCGTTCTGGGGTTCGCTAAGCGCATATGGGCATCCAGCGGGATGATTTTTCCTTCAGGGTCTTGAGCGTAATCAGGAATATCATGCTCGTGTTTCATACCCAACGGTGCGCCTGTATCACGTTCTCGACCAAAAATGGTTTCTTGTTCTTGCAGTGGTGTTCTGTCCCACTGTTCGACGAAAAAGCGAATGGTTCGTACGGCCAAATAGCTGCCACCAGTAGCCCATTTGGGTTCTTGGTTTTCTGGTGTAACGAGAATGACTTCGTTAGCCACTTTTGGATCTTTTGTATTGGGATTGACCGTTCCGTCTTTAAAACCAAGTAGATTGATTGGGGTTTCTTTGCCTGCGGTTGCCGCCACGTGGTTGGAGATAAAACCGTCTCGGCGCCAGCGCACGCTCAATGTGGCTGGCGTGTGTTTAATGATGTCGCGCATCGCGTGAATCACGGTTTCGGGGGAATTCGCGCAGAACTGGATTAATAAGTCTCCATGGCAGTTTTCAGCTTGTAAGGCATCGTTTGGAAAACGCGTCATGGTGACGAGATGCTTGGGTTTTTTATCTGTTAAACCAAAACGCTCGTCAAACAAACTAGCGCCCAGTGCAACGGTGAGGGTTAGGTTATCTGGGTTGATATAAGTGCCTACAATACCAGAGTCTAACGGGGGGAACTTATCCCCTGTACTAGGTGGTTTGCCGCCTTGGGTTAGAAATGCTGCCCGTTCGGTGAGGGTTTTAAAGAGGCCTTTTAAATCGTCGTTGTTATAAGCGATCACGTCAAAGGCAACGACGCAAGCCGACGCAGGAGGAGGATTTAAAATTCCACTTTGGTATGCGCCGTAAAAAGGCTGTTTCATTTGACGGCTGGTATAAAATTCAGCGTCGAACGAGCCTTCGTCCACTTTCATTTTCCCTTCCATCATACCGTCTGACTCGGCTAGGGCTTGGGTGGAGACAGTGCTACCGAGAGCAATAGCACCACCAACGGCACCAAGACCTTTAAGCAAATTACGACGCTCTTGGATGATTGAGTCATGATTTTGTTCGGTTTTTTCTGTTTGATTAGTTTTTTTTGTCTGTCTGGATTGTAATAGAGAATGAAACGGGCAATTCATGTTATTCCCTTCAAATATGGTTACTTGCTACGCTTTCGCTCTGCTCCAGCGGATCGCGTAACGGTTTGTTGATGAACTGGCCGAATATCTTCGCCCAGTGTTTTTTTGTGTGCTTGTCTCATGTGTTATGCACGCTTGCTTAGTTCAGACCAAGGTTGCCGCGCAGTTTTGCTAAGTCTTCCGCCAGTTCGGTAATCGGCCCTTTTAAACGCTTTCTGTCCTGCTCAGATAGCTGGTTATAAGGCTCGAAGCCAGTGTCGGTTTTGTAACGTGCCAAAATCTCATTGACCTGTTTGAAGTTGTTTTCAATGCGGTGTTGTAATGGGGGATTAATCTTGTCCATCATCGGCTTGAATAAGAAGACGATTTTTTGAGCCCCCTCCACATTAGCGTTGAAATCGTCCAGATCGGTGTGAGCGTAACGATCTTCTTCACCACTGAGTTTGCTGGCCGCCACTTCTTCAATGAGGCCTGCTGCGCCGCCGACGACAGTAGAGGGTGGGAAGGGTAGATTACGTATGCGGCCCTGTAGTTCGGTCACATCCTTATCAAGCTGATCGGCTAATGCTTTGCTATCTGCCAAGTTGTTGGCTTGCCAGAGGGCGTATTCAAGACGATGGAATCCTGTGAAGTGTGGGTCTTTTGCCCCCATGGCAAAGGCATCTTCACGGGCATCAATACGGTTATCTAGATCAGAAAACAATTCAGCAATGGGTTCAATCCGCTCATAATGCACACGCGCTTGGCTGTAAAGTGCCTTGGCTTTGTCCATCTCGTTGGCACGAATGGCATCAGTAAAGGCTTGAGTCGCCTTAGTCAATTGACGGGTTTCATTCATTACATAGAATTTGTATTCGGCAATCGGCCCAATAAAATCGTTACTGGTGATTTTATAAGGTTTGTTCTGACCGTCGCTTTGTACTATAAGTTTTCCGTGAGGATTGGTTAATAAGCCACAGGTCATCTCATAGGTGCCAGGCTCTAGGGTAACGGTCATTTTTTGCTGAAAGCCTGGGATGATGTTTTCCCGTTCGGCAACGACCATAACACCATCAAGAATTTCCCATTCCAGTGCTCGCATGCTTTGGTTACGAATAATAAATTGTACTTTGCCTGCTGGAACGGTAAGGGCCATAGGCTGACACTTTTTATCGTCGACGACGACATTGTATTGCGGGACATCGCTGGCGAATGCACTACAAGATGCCAGCAAACTCCCTGTCGTCACTGCCAACAGAGCAGGTTTTCGCCAGACATTTTTGAATAAACTAGATGAGGCCGACATGTTTCTCTCCATAAGCAACACCCGGTTTGAAACCAATCAAACCGTGGTGTTTGATGTGATCGTATGATGGATTAATTAAGGTTGAGTTCGCCACGAAGCAGAGACAAGTCTTCTGCCAATACCGTAATTGGACCTTTTAATGCTAGACGATCTTTATCGGTCAATTTATCGTAGGATTCAAAGCCTGTTGGAGTACGGTATTTCGCTAAAATACTATCAACGCGCTTGAAGTTGTTGTCGATTTTTCTGACTAAGGTTGGATTCTTCTCAATGAGAAGGGGTTTCAGCAAGGAAACGATTTTTTGCGCCCCATCGACATTTGCTTGAAAGTCGTCAAGGTCGGTACGGGCGTAACGGTCTTCTTCACCACTAATTTTACTGGAAGCCACTTCTTCAATTAAGCCAGCGGCACCGCCCACTACTGCGCTAGGGGGGAAAGCCAAGTTGGTGAGTCGTTTATGCAGTTCAAGTGTGTCTTGATAAAGTTTCTCTGCATAAGGCTTCATACCTTTGGTGGTGTTGTCTGCCCACAGTGCTTTTTCGATACGATGGAAGCCTGTGAAATTGGGGTCTTCTGCGCCTTTGGCATAATCATCTTCTCGGGCATCCATACTGCCATCAAGGTCGGAGAACAATTCGGCAACCGGTTCAATTCGCTCATAATGCACGCGAGCAGGAGAGTAGAGTTGTTTGGCTTTTTGCACGTCCCCTGCGATAACCGCATCTGTAAAGGCTTTTGTATCTTTCACCAAACCATCGACTTGTTCAATAACATAGAACTTGTAGTCGGTAATGGGAGCAACCAAATCAGAAGCCTGTGTTTTGGCTTGAGCCATGGTTGAACAAGCGGCGATGGACACCGCAAGGGCAAGCGTTGAGAGAGTAGTTTTCATTAGTGACTCCGTATCGTTGTTGTTTAAGAGTAGAGCGTTTGTAATAGATTGTTTTACTTGTTATTCCAGTTGATCTAAGACGTCCCACTATTCGCCGTACGGCTCGTGGGGCTGGAAGTGAGATCATCCTTCTTGAAGAACCAATACAGCGCGGGAAGAAGATAAATAAAGTAGATGGCGACTTCGCTGACCGTGGGGGTTTCTTGGTAACCCAATAAACCTTCTAATAAGGTGCCAAACACACTATGCGTCGACAGAAGGTCACTGGCATTAAAGGCGATGCCTTGGAAGTAGTTCCAAACACCCGCTTCGTGCAGCGATCGAATGGCGCCTGCAGCAAGGCCCGCTGCCACAAATAAAATAAATAAGCTGGTCCAACGGAAGAAGGCGCTCAGTGGTAATTTGAGACCACCTAAATAAATGGCAAAGCCCAATAAGACGGCCAAAGCTAAGCCTGTCACCGCCCCTAGTGGTGCAGAAGTACCAGCGCCTTGTTGGAAGGCAGAGAGAAGAAAGAAGACGGATTCTAATCCTTCACGGGCGACTGCTAGAAACACCATGCCAACCAAGGCCCAACCTTGACGAGAACCTTGGTGTTTGCCCAGTGCCTTATCGATGGAACTGTGTAGATCTGTTTTGACTGAGGCCGCTGCTTTACGCATCCAAAACACCATGTAGGTCAACATACCCACTGCGATGGCGGCAACGATGGCTTCGAATAATTCCTGCTGTTTTTGAGGAAACTCACCAGTGGTTTCATTGATGCCATAACCAATAGCCAAGCAGAGTAGTGCGGCACTGAAAACACCACCCCAAACGGCTGGCATCCAATGTCCGCGTTGAGTGCGTTTAAGGTAACCTGCGATAAGGCTGACGATTAACGCCGCTTCAAGTCCTTCTCGGAGCATGATTAGAAAGGGAACAAAAAACATAGGTGACACCTTGCCTGTGAGTGATAAAAGCTAAAAAATATCGAAATGTAATGTGTTTTTATAAATACTAATGATAATGAATATCAATATTGTTTTATTATATGTATGTTCAGTTCAGGTGTTAGTATCCTGACAACTTATTCACATTTTTTCCTTATTGTTGGCGTTTAGATTGTTTATTTATGTGGGAGGTTTGTTTCTTAACGAATGGTTAAGTATGTCTTAGCAGAGGGTTAGAAAGGCTTTAACTACCGTATGTCTAGTGTAGGTAGAACAGGCTTTATGCACATAACGCAACATTTAATTTGTGTTATTGAGTAGGTAAATAGCAGCGATACGGTTAGTATGACGCTCTTAGCTCAGTAGTATTGAGCGTTAATTAGGCTAACTATGTCAACTTTTCGTGTGCGTTATCAAACATTAGAGTTTGATCTTTCCGATATTCACGTACGTACTCTTCGCGATAATCAACAATTTTCCGATGATGAGAATGAAGCTCTAAATCTAGGTATTTCCTCTGCTACTTGGCCGCTATTCGGTATTATTTGGCCTTCAGGTGAGGTGTTAGCGCATCTGATGTATACCCATAACATCGATGGGTTACGTATTTTAGAAGTGGGCTGCGGTATTGGTTTGGCCAGTTTGGTATTGAATCATCGTCATGCCAATATTACCGCGACGGACTATCATCCAGAAGCCGGGCGTTTTTTGAGTGCAAATGTATTACTTAATGGGGATCGCCCCATTCCATTTGTACGAACTGGTTGGCAAGATGGCGAGACTTCATTAGGTCAGTATGATTGCATTATTGGTAGTGATTTGTTGTATGAGCGCTCCCATGTGGACATGCTAGCGGATTTTATTGACTGTCATGCGGCGCCAGATTGTGAAGTGATTTTGGTTGATCCTGGTCGAGGCCATCATGCTGTGTTTAGTAAGAAAATGGTGTCATTAGGGTATCAACATAGTCAAAGTAAACCGTTAGAAACGAGTTATTTACTGAAACCTTTTAAGGGGCAGGTCCTTAGCTATCACCGTTCTAAAATTTGATGGCAGGTTTTGTGATCGTCACTATGCAGAAATGCAAGGTTCTGTTCTGCATTAAGAGCCTTGAACTCGCTAACGGATTAAATGTGAAGCCGAGCATCGCTCGGCTTCTGTTTGTTTATTCCTCGTTTTCTCTTGGTATGTTGTATTTTTTGTCTTCATAGAGCCAAGTGCCGAGTAATGGATGGGCAATGGCTTCGCTGATGAGCTCTGGGCTGACATCTTTAGAGGCTTCTAAACGATGGTTTCGATAAATAAAGGTCTTTGGCGGCAATTTGGGCTGTAATATGACCACTTGATTACCACGCATAAAGGCTTGGTTTTGATTGAATTGCATAATGGCCCGGCCCACATAGCTGGCATCTCGTTTGGTTAGGTCTTGTCCTATCATTGGGTGCGACGAGTTGATACCGATTAAAGACAGCAGGGTTGGTGCTAGGTCTATTTGACTGATAAGACGATGATCTTCCTGCGGTTGAACATCTGCGCCTAAGATTAATCCAGGAATATGGAAGTTGGTAATGGGAACCAGTTCTGGTCGGCTGGAGCGAGCATCGTGATCGGCGACAATAAGAAATACCGTATTTTTCCAATAGTTAGACTTTTTCGCCATATCAAAAAATTTGCCTACTGCATAATCCGCGTATTTTACCGCATTCTCACGAGAGTTTTTCGGTGTGTTGTAATCTTCAATTTTGCCATCAGGAAAATCAAAAGGGTCGTGATTGGAGGAACTAAACACAAGGCTAAAGAAGGGTCTGTTATGCTGAGCTTTTTCAATAAATGTCTCATTGGCTTTCTTGAACAGGTCTTCGTCGCTGACGCCCCAAGAGGCAACAAACTCAGGATTTACAAAGTCCTTTTCTTCAATAATGCTGTCGAAACCATTGCCTAAGAAAAAGGCTTTCATGTTATCAAAATGCGCACCACCACCGTAGATAAAGCTGGTGTCGTATCCCTTCTGCCCCAGTAATTTCGCAAGAGTGAAAAAGCCCGTTTGAGAGTTGGGTAGTTTAACCGTACTACGTGCTGGTGTTGGGACGAACCCGGTCACGACGGCCTCGATTCCTCGCACAGAGCGTGTGCCTGTTGCGTAAAGTTGGTTAAAAGCCCAGCCCTCTTTGGCTAATTTGTCGTATTCAGGAGATAGCGGTAGGCCTCCTAGGCTGCCAATAAATTGTGCCCCTTGGCTTTCTTGCAAAATAATCACGAGGTTTTTGGGGTGTTTGTATTGATGGGTCGCGGTTTGCTTGTGCAAAGTGGGGAAGTCTTTCGACACAAAGTCCGCTTCTTTTAGTCCCATGGATTTATGTATGTTGGAGAGAATGTCTGCTTTGCTCATTTGTGGATAAAGTTGAAACGAGCTGACCTCATCTTGCATCTGACTGACCGCATAGAGCATGGAGTAAGCTGAATTGAGGGTTAGGCTATTGACCAAAGGATCATTGGTAAAGGCTGTATAGCTTGGATTAATGGCTCGATGTTGCAAGCTAGAGCGCGCGGCTAATACGCCAAGAAGTAAAATGAGCACGGCGAGAACCGGTCGTTCAAACCATTTTGGTTGTGGCTTGTTGGTGATGTGCTGTTTGCGCATTAAATAATAAATGCCCACAAAAGCGGCAATCGTGACCAGTAACGATAAGGCAAGGGTGAGTTTATGCCCCGCCATAAGCATGGAAAACACTTCTTTGGGGTAGATTAAATATTCAACGAACAGTCGGTTTGGGCGTAAATTGTACTCGTTGATGAAGGCGGGTGTTGACGCTTCCATAAAGACACAAAAAACAAAGGCTGCCGAGAGCCAAATGCGGCATACAATATCCCAGACACGATTAATATAAGGAATGTCGGAGACTAGTACAGCAAAGAGTGCGGGTAAGGCGGCTAGATAGGCCAAAGAGGCTAAGTCAATACGCAAACCAAACCCTAGTATGGTGAGCCAGTCTTTAAACGAATCGACGCGCTCATGTTGCCAGATGATCAGAGCGAGCCGGCTTAGGGTTAAGGTGCATAATGTAATGAGTAAAAAAGTAAGAAAGGGTTTGAGCGGAGAGCGGTATCGACTTAACGCATTTGCCATATTAGAAACCAAACTGAAGGGTGAAAACGCTTGAGTATAGTATAAAATATGAAAATATGTTTCATAAATATTTCAAAAAAATAGCGCTAATGTGGCAGCCTAATAGGAAGATATGCTGCATAAAGCGGTAAAACAGGCTACCCATAAAAACACCCTATTCTTGCCAGAATAGGGTGTTTGATTCTTTATTGGAGAATTGCGGTCTTACTACGAAGCCGTTTTTGCCAACGAATCGCGTCGATAAGTAAAAACACGACTAAGCTGATGCCCATTACGGGGAGACTGATCGCAACAAAGAGGCTTACTACAAGGCTAATGGCTTTCCAGGTAGGTGATAGTTTGCTCCAAGCATCTAGCAGTGGTTTGGAGGTGGCCCCAGCGGTTGGACGTCGACGCCACCACATGGTGTATCCCCAAACAATCATGACACACAAAGACAAACCAAAAGCGGCTAATATGAGTTGATTGGCTAAACCAAATAATAAGCCCATGTGAGCATCAATTCCCCAACGGATTAATTTGGCAATCAATGGGAAGTGAGCAAATTGCGCATGATCTAATACCGCTAAGGTGCTGCCATCGATGGCGACAGAGTCGACTTGAGTGGGCCATTCCCGATTTATTTCACGAACAAACCAAGCCGTATTGGCTTTTCTTGGTGGTTTGATCTCAACCTTAGTGGAATGGATCCCCGCTGCTCGTGCGGTATTTAATACTTTGTCGAAAAGCTGGTCGGTTTCTGTTGCTGATGGCGCCGCTTGAGCCATGGCCATATTAGTGCTGTTTGAATGACCAAGGTGATTTGCATGCTCACCCATGCCTGTGCTGTGCGCTGTCTTTTTAATATCTAGAGAGACGGAGGGTGTGACCCAACCAATGTATTGGCGGACTGTGCTGATGTTACCACCGGCCCATTTAGACCAAGTCAGACCAGTAATTGAAAAGAACACCAGTCCAAGAAAAATCACTAAACCAAGTTGATAGTGACTTCTACGTTTTCTCAAATAGGGTGTGCGAGTGGCAAGCTCGGCTTGGTTTTTTTTACCTCCCTTATACCAAAGATATACGCCACCTAGCGCGGCAATCCACAACCAAGAAGCGGCCAGTTCACTGTAGTTTCGTCCCAAATCACCGAGTAACAGGGTTCGATGTAGGTAGTCTATAGTGGTACGAAGGGGCAGGACACCGCTGGTACCATAGACCCCTAAACTGCCGCGAACCGCTAAGTTATGAGGGTCAATAAAGACAGCGCGAACACCTGATAGGGTGCTTGGATCGAGAAACATGACGCGTGTGGTGTCCCCTGGTAGCGGTGCGGGTCGCACAGCAAATAGGGTGAGATCTTTCGACAAGGATTGGCGAGCAGCGGCTATTTGCTCTGTTAAAGGTTTATTTGGCCCTGTGCTATCAGTCTTGAGTTCGTGTTTATAGACGTAAGCCTCAAGTTGCGGAGTTAATACATAAGCGGTGCCTGTCAGCGCCGCGATGAAAATAAACGGGGCGACAAACATGCCAATATAAAAGTGTAAACGGGTGATCAATAATAACATGGCATTTTTCGAAGCGTCTGGCTTCTTCGTGTTTGGTAAATTGGACATAAATCTCATCTGTCTAACGGGATAAGCCACGTCTAAAAAGAGCGAAACTTATCTAACAAAAAGTAAGCGATAGGTGCCCTTTGTGCGATGACGTGCTTGGCCGATACGATGTAAAAGAGAGGCGCAAAGACTGTTAGAAAAGCCTCTACTTAGCCTATTCACGATCGTTCAAAGGTCTCAGTTTTCTATTAGGTAACGGCTTCACTTGATGATAGGACGTGACAGGTTGTCATGTGCCGTCATCAGGATGTCATGCCAATAGATCGCTGTATGATGATATAAACGTAGCGTGGGAAGTGTTTGGTGGGGCTCTTGGCTGTAATCTTGAATAGCGTGAGGGTAAGAGGTGAGTGCTAATGGTGTAAGATATAGCGGGATAGGAAATCGCCACTAAGATTGGCAGGATAAAGGTAAGTACCGCTAAGCAGGCAAGGTGGAAGAGGAGTGTACAAAAGCCACAAGCTGCCCTAAGCCCTAAGGTATCACTATCGTCCATCGACTTAGCGGAATGATCAGGGTCATGGAAGTCCATGGAACCCGAGTCCGTCATTTTTTCCCCAATACCATTTTCACCCATGTGAACCATTGATGCTGCTGGTAGCGTTATTAGCTGTTTTGTCGGTGAATGGGGGAGGGTGTGATGCTTATGCATCGTCGGATTCATATCCATGTGGCTCATTCCATGAGCTTGCATGTTTAATTGTGATATGAGAGGAACGACATAAATGGCAATGACCGCAAACAGGCTAAGCAAGACGGGAAAACGTCTTGCTTGCTTATTTGGTTGAATCATTGACCATGTCATCACATAACCCTTATGGAGAAACGAATATCAAGGCCGTTAGCCTTGAATATCACCAGCGTGTTCTTGCGCGCTTGAAACAATACATTCCCCAGCAAGGTTAGGTGCGACGCCTACATCAAAACCATCTTTTTCCATGCCTGGTAACCATTTGTCAGTCCAATCCATACTAGAAATCTCTAAAGGGGTAAAATCGGGATAGTCTTTTTGTCCCCATGAAAGTGCTAATTCTGGCGTTGGCCAAATGGGCAATATTTTATCTTGGCCAAGAGGGAGGATTAAGCAGCCTTGTGCATCGGATAGGGTCCAAATGCTGTTCTTTTTCTTAATGAGTGCGATGACTTCGTCGTAACGTTGGCGACTCGGTAAGCGGAAAAATGTCTCGTTAAGAGAAGAAGTCTCAGTCATGGGATTTGCTCTAATGAAAAAAGAAGGCATTTTACCATAAGAAATCTTAATGGGGCGGCCTAGTGGGGGAATACTTTAGAGAAAATCATACAGCAGGCGATAAAAAAGCAAAACAGAAGGCGATGCCCAGTATGTTTTGCTTTTCCCTAGGTGACTTTTAATACGTGCTAAACAGTTGATCAAGTGTCGCCAGATGCTGTTGCTTTGCATCCGCTGACATCCAGCTCCCGACAATGCTGTTTTTCGCCAATTGGTGCAGTTCTGCTTTGCTCAGATCGGACTCTTTTATCAAAGCATGATAGTTGTCCACCATATAACCTCCAAAGTAGGCAGGGTCGTCTGAATTGACGGTAGCGTTGAGGCCGAGCTTTAGCATGTGCTTAATGGGGTGATTTGTTAAATCATCGACCACACACAGTTTTAGGTTAGACAAGGGACAAACGGTGAGGGTTAAGTTGCGCGCTTTGATTTGCTTAACGAGCTGTTCATCCTCAAGTGCTCTGTTGCCATGGTCAATACGATCCACTTGTATAAGGTCAATGGCTTGCCATACGTAGTCTGCAGGGCCTTCTTCACCAGCATGGGCGGTCACTTTCAGTCCCAACTCTTGGCAGGCTTTGAAAACGCGAGCAAATTTTTCTGGGGGATGGCCTATTTCCGAGCTGTCTAATCCTACGCCATCAATCCAATCAAGATAGGGTTTGGCAAGCTCTAGAGTTTCAAATGCACTGTCTTCGCTTAAGTGGCGCAGAAAAGACATAATGAGTTTAGACGTCATTCCCCACTGTTCTTCTGCTTCTTTTAACGCTTTATAAATGCCGCTGATTTGTGGCTCGAAGTCCACCCCACGGGACAGATGCCCTTGAGGGTCAAAAAATATCTCCACATGCACGACATTTTCTTGATGTACTTTGGTCAGGTAGGCCATCGTCAAATCATAAAAGTCCGCTTCTTTTAACAGGACGGACATGCCTTGATAGTACAGGTCCAAGAAGTCCTGAAGATTGGTGAATTGATAGGCGGCTTTCAGGTCTTCAACATTCGAGTATTTTAGCGGGATCTGGTTGCGTTCAGCCAGTGCAAACATCTGTTCGGGTTCAAAGGTTCCCTCAATGTGAAGGTGTAGTTCGGTTTTTGGCATTTTTTCGGCCAGTGTCATCAGTGTTTCCACACTCATGGGATACCTCTTTTTCATTTAACGGGCATCGCTGCGGATGCTTTTGTGTGTTGTGATGCGCGTATTTTTAACAGCTGGGAAAGGACGGATATGGCGATTTCCCCAGGCTGCTTTGAGCGCAAGTTGTGTTCACCCATTGGGCAATGCATTTGGTCTATTTGAGCTTGAGTGAAGCCTTTATTGGCTAACTTATGGCGGAACCGAGCACTTTTGGTTTGCGATCCAATAACCCCGATAAAGGCCGCATCGTTACGTTTTATTACGGCTTCGGTCAGCTCTAAATCCAGTTGATGGTTGTGCGTGAGTACCAAATAAAAAGTATTGGCAGGCATGTCGGCAACTTCATCAACGGGGTAATCGCTTATTTTAGTGGTCACCTTGTCCGATACCTGTGTCGGGAACTCATCTTGACGACTATCTACCCAGATTAAATGGCAAGGAATATTTTCTAAACAATGCACAATAGCTCGCCCCACATGTCCCGCACCAAAAATCGCAATGGTTAACGGAGATTGCAGGACACTTTCAAACAGTAATGTTACAAAGCCACCACAACATTGTCCTAATGTCGCCCCAAGGGGATAATCTTCGGTGCTCGTTTGACTGTCTTTTTCGCTGAGTTTTTCCCTTGCTTTCGCAATGGCTTTCCACTCTAAATGACCGCCGCCGACGGTACCATAAATGGCATGCTGTGTAACAAGCATGCGAGCGCCGATTTCCCTTGGTGTAGAACCTTTTATGGCAAACACAGATACCATCACAAAATCGATACCTGATTTTTCCAATTTAGCGGCTTCTTGAACCCATTTCGTATCCATGACTTAGCTACCTCGATATGTACTGTAGCCATAGGGAGAAACTAAAACAGGAACATGGTAGTGGCTGGTTGCATCATTGATACCAAAGCGAATTACCACCTCATCCAAAAACAGTGGCTCCGCAAGCTGTTTGTCTAAGCGGCGATAATAATCACCGATGGCAAACTCTAGTTCATACACGCCTTGATGAAAGTCCTTCTCGGGCAGGATAGGCTGGTCACAGCGACCATCACTGTTTGTAATGCTGGTGTTAATTTTGACTTTATCACCATCGATCAGCTCATAGAGCGTGATGGCAACGCCCGCCGCTGGGGTGCCGTGTGTTGTGTCCAGAATGTGCGTCGTTAGGTATCCCATATGGTTTTCTCTCCTGTGGTCGCTTTTTCTTATGCCGATTGATCCACTACTTAAAGCGACACTGTTTAAGGTGTTACATTACAGGTGTTCTGCCAAGGGGGTAGGGTGTTTTATAAAGTGCTTTCGCTTTTTTATCAATAGCGCTTTCGCTGTTTTCGATCCGGTTTTTAAAATGATAGATGAAAAGTTATCGATTCTCCGCCTATAGAGAATCGATAACCCATTTACATTAAACGACTGTTATTGGGGGATTTTATCGGTAATGCCTTGAACATACCAATTTACTCTTGCTAGTTCTTGGTCTGTCAACGAATGGCCAGCAGGCACAACGATTTTCCCGGTATTGTCTTTAATAGGTCCAGTGAACGGTTTGAGTTTGCCAGATTTGATGGCAGCCAATGTTTCATCAATTTTAGCGCGTACGTCTTTTGGCAGGTTGGGATTGATGGAAGCCAGTTGCAACATGTTGTCGTGGAACCCACCCCAGAAATCCTGCGACTTCCAAGTACCGTCCATCACTTGTTGTACGGTTTTTATATAGTAGGGTGCCCAGTGATCACGTACTGAGAAAATATGTGCTTGAGGAGCAAATTTACTCTGATCCGATGCTTGACCAATGGCGCGAGCACCACGTTTTTGTGCGGCAATCAGTGGCGCAGGGCTGTCGGTATGTTGAATCAGTACGTCCGCTCCCTGATCCATTAGAGCATTGGCGGCGTCGGTTTCTTTACCTGGGTCATACCAAGTGTTTGCCCAAACAATTTTTAGCTTGATATTAGGGTTAACACTTTTTGCTCCCATGTAGGTCGCATCGATATCACGGATAACTTCCGGAATAGGGAAGGCTCCGATGTAACCAATGGTATTGGTTTTAGTAAGCAATCCAGCGGCAACACCAGAAATATAACGGCCTTCGTAGGTACGGAGAACATAAGTGCCTAAATTTTTTGCCCGTTTATACCCTGTGGCATGTTCGAACACTACATTAGGAAAGCGTTTAGCCGCTTTAACGGTTGCATTCATGAAGCCAAATGATGTCGTAAAGATGACTTTGTTGCCCGCTTTGACCAGTTGGGTAATGACACGTTCTGCGTCGGCGCCTTCTGCCACGTTTTCAACATACGTCGTTTTTACTTTCCCTTTGAAATATTTCTCCATTTCTTTGCGGCCTTGGTCGTGCTCGTAACTCCAGCCCAGATCTCCCACTGGGCCAACGTATACAAAGCCAACTTTAAAAGGTTCTTCCGCTTGGGCCATGGTCACGCCAAGCATGAGACCTACGCCAAGTAATAAACTCTTTAACTTCATGATGAAACTCCTGTGCCCTTCGGCGATTTTGTCGTTGTTAATGGAACGCTTTATACTATTGTTATTGGTATGTGGCCTTTGATAGCTCAAATTGACGCATGGTTAGGCCATATGTCTTGGATCAAACGGCTTTCCGAGTGATCGTGGCGCCAACAGTTTTTCTTTAAATTTATCCGCACTGATGATGACCATAACGAATACTGTCGCCACATAAGGCAACATGGCTAATAAGTTGGTCGAAATGGTCCAGCCGAATCCTTGGAGAACCAAATGCATAATGCTGGCCAAGCCAAACAAATAGGCCCCCAGCATAATGCGTCCAACCCGCCAAGAAGCAAAGACCACCAGCGCAAGGGCAATCCAGCCACGGCCGGCTGTCATGTTTTCCGCCCACATAGGGGTATAGACTAAGGACATATAAGCCCCAGCGATCCCCGTCATGGCACCACCAAACATAATGGCCAAATAGCGGACCCGAAGTACCTTGATGCCAATGGCATTGGCGGCATTGGGGTTTTCACCGACGGCTTTGAGTGTTAGTCCCAAGCGAGTTTTGTTAGCAACATACATAATGAGCACGGTCATGATGAAAGAAAGGTAGACCAACAGATCGTGCTCGAAGAGAATTTTGCCAAGGTACGGAATGGAGGATAGGTACGGGATGGGGATGGGGTTAAAGCCTTGAATGGTTTTGCCGACAAAGTCCGATCCAACAAAGGCACTTAATCCCGTACCAAAGATGGTTAGTGCGAGCCCCGTGGCCACTTGGTTGGCGCCAAGATGTAACACTAAAACACCAAAGATAAGGCTCATGACACACCCCATAGCCATTGCCGCAAGCACGCCAAATGCCATGTTGCCAGTTGAGTAGGCTGCCAAAAAGCCAACGACGGCTCCCATGAGCATCATCCCTTCCTGGCCTAAGTTCAGTACCCCAGACTTTTCACATATGACTTCGCCAAGAGCAATAAATAATAAGGGAGTACCTGTTTTTATTGCGGAGAATAAGATTTGTGCTATGAAATCTGCGTCCAAAATAGGCTCCTAAGCCGTGGCTTGATGAGTGAAAACAAGGCGGTTGCGAATAAAGAAATCGCACGCCAATAAGAAGAAAAGCAAAACGCCTTGAAACATACCGACCACCGCAGTGGGAATATTCATTTGAATCTGTGCCAGATCGCCCCCCATATAGAGTACGGCCAAAAAGATGGCCGCAATAATCGCACCCAGAGGGTGTAAGCGACCCAGATAGGCGACGATGATGGCGGAGTAACCGTATCCAGGGGAAACGTTAGGCACCAATTGGCCTATGGGGCCAGTCACTTCACATACACCTGCTAGGCCTGCTAGTGCACCAGCAAGGAGCATAACAAACCAACTGAGCTTTTTGCTGCTAAAGCCTGCGTAGGTCGCCGCTGGTTCGTCAGAGCCAAAGACGCGCACTTGAAAGCCTAAGTGGGTTTTAGACAAGATAAACCAAGCCACAACAGCAGACAGTAGAGACAACAAAATGCCTAAATGAATTCGAGTTCCCGCAACGAGAATCGGCAGCATGGTTTGATCCGAAAACATAGCGGATTCAGGAAAACCGTAGCCATCAGGGTCTCGTAGTGGCCCATTGACTGCCCACACCAGTAGATAAAAGGCAATGTAGTTAAACATAATGGTGGTGAGAATAAGGTTCGAGTTGAAGCGTAGTTTTAAATAGGTGGGAACGGCAGACCAAGCAATACCCGAGGCAACGCCAGCCAAAAGCGTTAAAGGCAAGGCTAAGGCGCTGGTGGAATCGCCAAAGGCTAGTGCGACCGCCGACCCCCCTAATGCTCCAGCAAGTAATTGGCCTTCCGCACCAATATTCCACATATTGGCCCGATAACAAAGTGATAAGCCCACGGCACAAAGTAGCAGGGGGCACATTTTTACCAGCATTTCTCCCACATTATAGCCATCAGACAAGGGGGCGATGAGTAATACATGCAACGCCTCAATCGGGTTTTTGTCGAGCGCTGAAAAAAGAATGCAGCCAAAAATAAGGGTGAGAGCAATCGCCAGCAGGGGCGAGACGAATGTCATTAATTGGCTAGGTTGCGTTCGCGCTTGAATACGCATCATGCTGTGGTCTCCTGTAACATGTCAGCATCATGCTGTTGATTGTTAATAAAGGTTCCTGCCATCCATTGGCCAATTTGGTCTATGTTGGTGTCTTGGGTACGGACAATAGGAGACAAATAACCATCGCATACGGCTGCCATTCGGTCTGCTAGTAAGAATAGTTCATCAATGTCTTCTGATATCAATAAAATGGCAGCCCCTTGGTCGCGTAGTTCTAATAAAGCTTGGTGAATTGCTAATGCTGCACCGACATCTACTCCCCATGTCGGATGGGCGCAAATCAATACATCAGGTCGTTGACCGATTTCGCGTCCCATAATGAACTTTTGCAAGTTTCCGCCACTTAAGCTTTTTGCCTCAGAAAATTCGCCGTGGCATTTGACGCTGTAATCACTGATCAGTTGTTTGGCATAGTCTTTTAGTTGCTTCCATTGGACTAGGCCGTATTTGATAAAGCCTTGACTGTGGGTGAGGAGGGTATTTTCCGTTAAGCTCATATCGGGAACCGCGCCTCGGCCTAAGCGCTCTTCGGGGACATAAGCCATGCCAAGCTGTCGTCGTGTAGCGGTTTTTAAATTGCCAATTGGTTGGCTCTTCATGGTTAGATGAGCGTTGACGGGACGGCTGTCTTCGCCGCTGATAATGGCCATCAATTCGTCTTGTCCATTGCCGGCGACACCTGCAATACCGAGAATTTCACCTGCTTTTAGCTCAAGGTTGATGTGTTTTAGTGAGGTGCCAAAGGGATGTTGTGTGCTAAGGGAGAGATCATGAATCTGAAAGCGTACCTCCGTTCCCTCTTTTTTGGAGTAACCAGCCTCTTGTTCTGCTAAGTCGCCCACCATCATTTTAGCAATGGAATGGGACGTTTCTTCTGCAGGAGAGCAAGTATTGATGACTTTGCCACCTCGTAAAATGGTGGCTTTTTCACAAATTTCGGTGACTTCGTGCAGTTTGTGGCTAATGAATAGAATACTGCACCCCTCTGCGGCGAGTGTTCGCAGTACGCTAAAAAGACCAGACACTTCTTGAGGGGTCAACACTGAGGTCGGTTCGTCCAAAATCAAGAGTTTTACTGATTGGACTAAACAACGCATTATTTCTACCCGTTGTCGTTCTCCAATTGAGAGTGAGTGTACGTAACGATGGGGATCGATATTCAAACCATACTCTTGGGATAATTGACGGATTTTCTCAGCAAGATTGCCAATAGAGGCCAGTTGAGGTTTGCTCAAACAGAGTTCGATATTTTGGCTGACCGTTAGCGTTTCGAACAGAGAAAAATGCTGAAAGACCATGCCTATCCCAAGCTCTCTCGCCGTGGAGGGTGATTTGATTTCTATTTCTTTGCCATCCCAGATAAGTTGGCCTGTGTCTGGCGCGACGACACCATAAATGGTTTTGACGAGAGTGCTTTTTCCAGCACCATTTTCTCCCAGCAAAGCATGAATTTCTCCAGGCATGAGGCTCAGGCTAATATTGTCATTGGCAAGACAGCCAGGATACTGCTTGCTGATATTGATCAGTTCCAGTCTAGGTGAAATATGCTGTGCGGTTTTGGTGTTATTCACAAAAATTTCCCATCTTAAAAAGGTCCGGCCGTATTATTAACAATAGAGTGACTCGGTATATAAACTGCATGCTGCACAAGCCACGCCAATTTATGTCTCTTATTAGCGCGTTTAACCAAAAAAGTCGCACTTTTTTTGTGCTTTGGTTTTTTTGTTTGCCCTCTTATAGGGCTTATAAAATAGTTGACTGATTGGTTCACTTAGCTCATTTTGTTTATGTGAAATGTTTGTTTCTTTTAATCAATATTTGTGCCAATTTTTTTATGTTATTTTGTGGCAATCTACTGTGTATGGTGAAGTTGCCATGGAATTGTCTTTTTAATGGGGTGATGTGATGTCTTATGATCGTGATTTAGTTGGCTATGCAGGAAAACCAGTCCATCCGCATTGGCCTAAGAATGCCAAGGTGGCGTTGCAGTTTGTCTTGAATTATGAAGAAGGGGGTGAAAATTGCATTCTGCATGGCGATAAGGCCTCGGAGGCGTTTTTATCCGAGATGATTGGGACGGATGCCAGAGAAGGTGTTCGTCACATGAGTATGGAGTCCCTTTATGAATATGGTAGTCGTGCTGGGGTATGGCGTGTTCTGTCGTTGTTTAAAGAGATGGGAATTCCGTTGACCATCTTTGCCGTTGGTATGGCCCTTGAGCGTCATCCAGAGATTGCTAAGGTTTTTGTTGAGGAAGGGCACGAAGTTTGTAGTCATGGTTATCGATGGATTGACTATCAGTACGTGGATGAAGAAACCGAGCGTGCTGATATGAAAAAAGCCATTGATGTTATTACCAAGCTGACAGGCCAACGTCCTTTAGGCTGGTACACAGGGCGAACAGGGCCCAATACTCGTCGTTTGGTCGCGGAGGAAGGGGGATTTCTATACAACGCAGACGACTACAGTGATGATTTACCGTTCTGGCGTTTGGAAGGGGGGAAACCTCAATTAATGGTACCTTATACCCTTGATACCAATGATATGCGTTTTGCGGCGATGCAGGGTTTCAATACAGGCGAGCATTTTTTTCAATACTTAAAAGACGCGTTTGATACCTTGTATGAAGAAGGAAAAACGCAACCAAAAATGTTGTCTATAGGACTGCATTGTCGTCTGATCGGTCGTCCTGCTCGCATCGCAGGGCTAAGACGCTTCCTCAGTTATGTGAGTCAGTTTGATGATGTTTGGTGTGCACGACGCGTCGATATTGCCAAACACTGGCATGAACATTTTCCTTATCAAGCAAAAGCTTAATTATACAAACAATGAATTATATGGAGAAAAGCATGACAGACCAGCTGTCCGTTCCGATGGAATTTCAGACATTGGAGGGAGTGTTTGACGCTAAACCAAGTACCATGACGAAAGAGATGTTTATTGCGGTGTTTGGTTCAGTCTATGAGCACTCTGCTTGGGTTGCTGAACAGGCATGGCAGGCAATGAGCTACAAAAACAGCCTGACTGACTATGATCAGAAAGAGCATTTAGCGCGTTTGTTGTTTGATGTGGTCGAACAAAATACGAATGATACAAAACTGGCTTTATTGCGAGCTCATCCAGATTTGGCGGGTAAGGCGGCTTTGGCTGGGGAAGTGACTCAAGACTCTAGTAGTGAGCAAGCTGGCGCTGGTTTAGATCAATGTACGCCCGAAGAGCTTATGCGTTTTACCGATTACAATGATCGTTACAAATCGCGCTTCGGTTTTCCTTTTATTATGGCGGTAAAAGGCGCGACCAAAGAGGCCATTTTGTCGGCTTTTGAGCAGAGGATTCATCATTCTTCACAGGAAGAGTTCAAAATGGCCATGCGACAGGTTCACCAAATTGCTCGCTTTCGTTTAGCCGAGAAATAGCATCCTCCCCCAAGGTAAGTGTGCCTATCTTGGGGATTTAGTGTCTTACCTTATGTAATTTTCTATACACTGTGCGCTATAAAATGGTACAATAATGCTTCTATTTTACACAAAGTTTCCAATTGATTATTCTCCCTGAGTCAAGGGCTGAATAGTCTTTCTCTTGTTTTAGGAATATAGCGGTATTGTGCTCATATAATTTGCTTGAAAAGCTACTAAATCAAGGGGAATTGGAGACGGATGTCGATTTTGGTGATAAATACATTGTTAATTTAGTCCTGCTATTAATAGCGTTAGTGGACTGTTTTTTAATGGTAGTTTTTTCACTAGGGCGGCCTGATCTATTCGCAAGCTTGCTCTATTTTTTTTGTTTTGCCTTTTCTGTTTGGCTTTTCTCTATTAATCGAAGCAAATGGCTTAGCTGGATGCGGGTTGTTGCTCCTTTTTTGGCCATTGCCCAAATCGTCTTTTCTTGTTTTTTTGTATTGGGTTCTGGAAGTGGCCTACAGTGGCTGTTGGTCATGTTTTCATCCTATTCTTTTTTAAGTTTTCAAAAAAGTGAGCGATTTTGGCAAGTCATCACTATTGTTAGTTCATTTTTAGCGTTTATCTTATGTCAGTTATATGCCCCACGTAGTGGTCTCTTGCTAGATCAATCCGAGCAGACGGTTTCGATTATTTTAGTCTTTATTTATTCTTTGTTTTCATTTGGACTGGCTGTTCAGGCGCTGGTTGGACGCTTGTTTCGTGTCAATATGAGATTAAGAGAGCTGGCTGAGAGAGACGTATTAACGGGGTTGCCGAATCGTCGTAAGGTATTAAATGAGGCTCTGGCTATTTTTAACGAAGCGCTGGAATCTTCAGGCGTGTGTTCATTTGCTATTATCGATTTTGATCATTTTAAGAGGATTAATGACTCTTATGGGCATGAAGCCGGTGATCTTGTTTTGCAGAAAGGGGCGAGTGCGATGTCCCTTTGCTTGCGGAAACAAGATAAAATAGGCCGCTATGGCGGTGAAGAGTTTGTTATTATTATGCCTGATACGGATACTTCAGAGGCTATATCGAAAATGGAGTTCTTAAGGGCGTCGATTGAGTCTTTGAATATTGTGTCGAGTCACGGTATTCGTATTCCTGTTACGGTCAGTATTGGTGTCGCGTCTAGGTCTCAGGAAACCGTTATTTTTGAGGATGTGTTGGCGCTGGCTGATAAAGCGTTATACAAGGCGAAGAAAGCGGGTCGTAATAAAGTGTATTAGTTTACCTTGATGTTTTTTATGTGTTGTGACCTTTCTCTGATAGCCTGAGGGGACACTGTTGTTTATATGCCTTTTTTATCCTTATGTATGAGGTTGCTTTGCTTAACGTTATTTTTCGTTGTGATGATTTTTGGGTGCTAAATAAACCTGTTGGTATGAGTTTCCACGCTGAATCTGATGAGAGTGGGGTGATGAAAACATTAAAGCAAGATTACCCCAGTATGACGTTTTATCCTGTTCATCGCCTTGATAAAATGACTTCGGGAATTTTGCTGGTGGCGTTGAATAAAGAAGCGGCCGCAAGGTTTGGGGAGTTATTTGAGCGACATCAAATAGAAAAACGCTATATTGCGCTGTCGGACCGTAAGCCTAAAAAAAAGCAAGGGTCTATAAAAGGAGGCATGGTGCCCAGTCGCCGTGGGCAATGGCGTTTAACCACAGAAAATGACAACTTGGCCGTGACGCAATTCTTTTCGACTTCTTTTGATGGTTTTCGGGCTTTCATTGTGCGGCCATTAACGGGCAAAACGCACCAAATTCGTGTGGCCTTAAAAAGCCTTGGTTCTCCCATTTTTGGTGATGATCGGTACAGTGGAACACCAGCAGATCGTGGTTACTTACATGCTTACTCTGTGTCATTTGAATGGGCAGGGGAGTTGAAAAGCTATTGTGTCATGCCATCAAGCGGCGAACACTTTAATGCAAAATTTTGTGATTTTGTTCGTGCGCACTTTGCTGAAAAATTTTTAAAATGGCCTTCTGGCAAATAAAACCTAAGCGTCTCGCTTGTTATGAGAGCGACTTAGGGCGGGATGATGAATGAAGAATATTTTGGCATATTGCCGACCTGGTTTTGAGAAAGATTGTGCAGCTGAGCTGGCACAAATGTCATCGGAAAAAGGATTTTATGGTTACGCGAAAGTGGTGCCGGACTCAGGCTTTGTAGTGTATCACTTTGATCATTCAGAGCCTGCGGAAACCTTGATTGAACAATGGACTTTTAATCGTTTGATTTTTGCTCGTCAAATTATTGCTGTTAATGAGGTGATCCATTTTGAGTCCGGTTCACGGGTAGAGTCTTTGTTAAGTGCTGCGCGTCAGTTGCCTCTTGCGGAAGATGTGTGGATAGAGACAGCCGATACGAATGATGCCAAAGCTTTGTCTGGTTTGATTAAAAAATTAGACAAGCCGTTAAAGCAAGGCTGGAAAAAGTCTGGCGTACTACGAAATAAAGCCATTGGTGTTCGTCATCATGTGTTTTTGCTGGATGGTGAGTCTGCCTATTTAGGCGTGTCCTATGCGGCTTGTCGTAGTGAGTTTCCCATGGGTATTCGTCGCCTACGTTTTCCTGCTGCTGGGCCGAGTCGTTCTACGCTTAAGTTAGAGGAAGCTTTTTTGCAGTTTGTTCCAGAGAAAAAACTGGCAAAAGATTTAACGGAGGGTATGACGGCTGTTGATTTAGGTGCTGCGCCTGGTGGTTGGACTTATCAGTTTGTGAAAAGAGGCATTCATGTGTTTGCGGTCGATAATGGACCAATGCAAAAAGCACTGATGTCGAGTGGCTTGGTTCAGCATGAAAAAGCGGACGGGTTTAAGTATGAGCCGCCTTATACAGTTGATTGGCTAGTATGTGACATGGTAGAGCGTCCAATTAAAGTAGCTGAATTGATGGCGGATTGGTTTGCTAAGCGTTGGACGCGTCGCGCGATCTTTAATTTGAAGCTGCCTATGAAAAAACGTTATCAAGAAGTGATGTTGTGCATCGAGCTTATTGAAGAAAGGCTCCATAAAGCGGGTGTGGGTTTTCAATACCAAATAAAACACCTTTATCACGATAGAGAAGAAGTTACCTTGTGCATTATTGCGAACTAATTGTCGTGAACTAAGCCGATTAATGGTGCCTGAATCTTGTTTGATGATGTGATCTAAGGCGCCGCATAAATATGAAAAGCCCCACTATGGATCATAGTGGGGCTTTTCATTAACTATGGTGCTAGATAGAGTCGCTTGGGCTGAAGGCTTTATAGCCCATGGCTTCTTCCATCAGCTTGTCACGACCGTAGATGTCATTACGAAACTCTGGCATACCGTTAGCATTGGCTACCACCGTAAAGTAAACCAAATACACTGGAATATAATGAGGCAGAGTGAGCACTTTGGTTTGTTTGCTTTTTATTGCGTCAGCCAATTCTCTGAGGTCTTTACCATCGGTCATCAGGCTTTTTGCGAAAAGAGCGGGTCGTTCAAGGCGGATGCAGCCTGAGCTAAAAGCACGGTTTCTCGCCCTAAATAAGCGTTTGGCGGGAGTGTCGTGCAGATAGATTTCGTTTCTATTTGGAAACATAAATTTATAAGAGCCAAGCGCGTTGTTTTTATCTGGTGTTTGTTCAAAGCGAAACGCTAGGTTCTCTTGAGAAATGGCTTTCCAGTTGATTTGCGTTGGATCCAGTTCTTTGGCCCCAATTCCCCAATTGGCAAATACTTTATAGCCGTGTTTGCTTAAGTAGTTTGGGTCGGCTTGCAGCTTAGGTAGCAGGTTTTCGCGAGCGATACGATCCGGTACTCGCCAGGTTGGGTTTACCACCATGTAAGTCATGATAGCTTTAAAGACAGGCGTCTTTCTATCCGGTGTGCCAATGATGGCTTTCATGGTGGTGTGATTACCATTTAAATACATATCGACAGAATAATTGGTTAAATCGACCCATATACGATTGGCTTCCAGTTGACTTGGTAGCCAGCGCCATCTTTCCAAATTGTAGGCGATTTGTTCTGCACGACGTTTAAGTGGGACATTGAGGGTTTTAATGGTGTTTGGGCCAGCTGCTCCATCAGCAATAAGGTGGTGGCGATTCTGAAAACGTTCTAATGCTTGCTTGAGTTGCTTGTCAAAGCGATCCTCATCTACTTTTCGAGTGGAAAAGCGAATGTCGCCCAGTTGTACAAGGCGAGCACGTAACTGTGCAACCCGTGGGCCTTGATCACCAATAGCGAGAGGTTTGCCGGGTGCGACAAGAATGTCTTTCTCTTTTTTAGATAACTCCTGATAGTAGACCAGCCATTTCTGTAAAATTTGATATTGTGGGCTTCTTGGTGCTAGCAAATGTAATGAATTGACCATGTTGTTGACGGATGCCATTTGTAGCAGCTTTTTCCAGTCATTGCTGGGTGCATCCAGTTGCCAGTTGGGGTCAATAAGCTGTGGCTCATAGCGTCCATTACTTAAATCGTGGGCGTAACTTGCCAATGCGATGGTGGTGATGACATCCATTTCTGCCAGTTGTTGAGGCGATGGTTTTTTTAGAGACAGGTAATGTTTAATGATACCCACATGATAGTGGATCGGATTGAGACCATGGGTATTGGCTTTCTCAAGGATATCGACCAATTTATAGATGGATAAGTTGATCCGTTTGTCTTTGATCCACATAGGGCGGTAGTCACGATGTTTATAAACATCTAGAACCGTATTGTTCGGGATAGCTTGTCCAGCCACTGGGGTAAAAGCATGTAGCATTAAGGCGACTTGGTCTTTTACGCTGCTTTCTATTTGCGATTCACTGGGAGGCTTGGCTACCAATCCTTGTTCTGTTTGCTGGCTTGCGCAGGCGCTCAAAAGGAATGTAAAAAAGACTAGGGTCACAAGTCTCGTTAACGCATTGGTCATTGGTTGCTCCTGATGTTGATTTAGTCCGTTGATAACGTAGCGTTTTCTAAGTCTGATATGATGAGTAAGGCTTCTTCTCTTGAGTGACCACAAATCATTTCTTCAGCGGCGAATGCTTGGCAAACAGTTGGCCGATTAGGGCTATTAAAGATGCCACAGCGGAAATCTTCAAGTAAGTGTATACATCTTTCTCCTGCGGCTTTCCCATTTGGCATTCCAGGAATAGGGGACGATATAGAAGGTGCTATACAACAAGCACCACAATGAGGACGACATTGCATAAAAGCAAATTACCTTCTTTAATAAATAAGATGGGACGCATTCAATATGCATTTGACCAAGGTTATTTAGATTTTCATATTTCATGGGTATTTTAGTGTATCGAGGCCGTTGGTCATAGAGGATAATCTAAATAAGCGTGTGATTTGATAAGGTGTCGTTTTTTTCATGGTATATAAAATATTAGTTGTTGAAGACAGTCCAGTTGTGCAAAACGTGTTAAAGCATTTGTTGAGTCAGTTAACTATTTATGTGCCAACTGTCTGTTCCTGCTATCAGGAAGCCGAAACAACCTTAGCATCTCAAAAGGGAGGAGAGTTTTTTACCGCCATAGTGGATTTGAATCTGCCTGATGCTCCTAACGGTGAAATAGTGGATTTAGTATTGGGGACAGGTGTTTCTTGTATTGTGTTGACAGGGAATTTCAATGATGACCTTCGTTTAGAATTGCTTAATAAAGGCGTGTTGGATTATATAACGAAAGACAGTCGTTACTCTTTTGATCATGTTATAAAAGTGATCGAGCGCCTAAGAAAAAATCAACATATTAAAGCGTTGGTCGCGGATGATTCGTCAACCAGCCGTCTATTTGTGAAAAGCCTACTAGAGCAATACCGTTTTAATGTGGTTGAGGCTGAAGATGGTCAGCAAGCATTGTCAAAATTGGAAGAAGATCCTGAAATTCGTCTTTTTATTACCGATCATGATATGCCCATTATTAATGGTCATGATCTGGTGCGTATGCTGCGTCATAATAACCGCTTTAAAAATTTAGTGGTGATTGGGTTGTCAACGGGTAATGATAGTGCGTTGTCTGCAAAGTTTATCAAAGCTGGGGCCAACGACTTTTTGAAAAAGCCGTTTTATCACGAAGAGTTTCATTGTCGTATTACTCATAACTTGGAATCTCAAGAAATGCTCGAAACCATTCGGGATTTGGCTAATATTGATGTGCTGACTAAGTTGAAAAATCGTCGTTATCTTTTTGATGAGGGAGAGTCTTTCTATAAGCAGGCAATTTCCCAAGGCAACGGGGCTGGGTTTGCAATGCTGGATTTGGATCATTTCAAATGCGTTAACGATACCTATGGTCATATGGTGGGTGATACATTGTTGGAGCTGGTTGGTAAAGAAATCGGCCTCGCTTTTCCGGAATCATTGATTTGTAGATTTGGTGGAGAAGAGTTCTGTATTGTATCAAATGAAGAGGATGATATTTTTGAGCAAAAGCTCATTGGCTTTCAGGTATCTTTGCGTGAAAAGGAGTTTACTGGGGCTAAGATAAAAGTGACGTGCAGTATTGGTGTGTGTCGCAAAAGTCAAGACAGTCTTGATGACGCCGTGAGAGTTGCCGATAAAAAACTTTATCAGGCTAAGAGTAATGGACGCGATAGAATAGAGTTTGATTAGTTGCGTTTTTAATCTTCTGCGTATGTGATAGATGTGAGGTTTAATGCTTACAAGTGTTTCGAAACCCTTGTAAGCAAATGCAGACCGATAAACGAATGCAGAAAAGAGGCTAGTTTAGTATTTGGGCGAGTAGCTGTCTTACTGTGCCTGGTTCGAAAGGCTTGCCGCAAATGGCATCGACGCCTTCTTGAGCAATGTTTGAAAGTTGGCTGTCCTCAGAGTTGGAGCTGACCATAAGAATGGGGATGTGTGCAATGGCTGGGTTTTGGCGGACTGCGTCGGTTAGTTCTTTGCCGTCCATTTCTGGCATATTGTAATCCGTAACAATCAAGTCAAACTCTTCTGTGTTGAGTTTCTCAATGGCTTGTCGGCCGTTTTCAGCCAATTGAATTTGTTCTATTCCCATCGTATTCAGTGTGCGACTAACATGCTTGCGAGCCATCTTGCTGTCATCTACTACGAGGACTCGCAGAGTTCTGGGGTCGAACAATTCTAAATCGATTTCTTCTTCGGCAATCAAATCAACGGCTGAATAAATAGCCCGTTGTAAATCTCGTTTTGAAAAGGGTTTGGGAAGGATGGCGAGTACGCCGGATTGTCGAAGGTGTTCTAGATGATCGCGGTTTTTTTCACTTGAGATCAGCATGAAGCACTGATTTTCTGTCTCGGGGTTATTGCGAATGGTGTCGATTAGGTCATTGGCTGTGCCATCGGGCAAATACATGGAAGAAATGATTAAATCCGGTGGAAAATTGGCGAGATTTTCCAGTGTTTCTTTAATATTGTTGGTGTAATCGATTTGCTTTACACCAGCATCTTTCAGGGCTTTGCCGATAATTTTTTTTTGCGTATCGGACGGTTCGACAAGGAGTAGCGAAAGATCTTTTATTGCGGTGAAGCCTATCATCGTTGAGTTACCCTATTTTTTTAGTCATCTTATACAATCCTAGCACATCAGTTAGGTTAAAATGAGCTATTTAGTCATGGTTATTTGGTGGAGAGTATTATTATGGCAATAGCCAGCGCCTGTCATATTTTAGTAAAAACGAAAGCAGAAGCGGAATCGATTAAAGTGAGACTGGATAAGGGAGAGGATTTCCATAAGTTGGCCAAGCAATACTCCACTTGCCCGTCAGGGAAAAAAGGGGGGGATTTGGGGGAGTTTCACAAGGGGGATATGGTGCCTGCGTTTGATAAGGCGGTATTTTCTGGCCCGTTGTTGAAAATTCAAGGCCCGATTAAGACGCAATTCGGTTACCATTTGATTAAAGTGTTGTACCGATCCTAATTGAAAGATGTTTGGAGGAGAGAGTTATGAATAATCCGATTGCACTAGATGATATGTATTTTGTTGGCCCTCAGGTTTTGGTTGAGGATTTTGCAAAATTAAAATCCATGGGTTTTGAGCGAGTGATTAACAATCGACCTGATGGCGAAGCCGAGGAACAGCCTACTTCTGCCGATCTTGAGGCTGAGGCACGGGCGCAAGGGTTAGAATATATTTATAATCCAGTTAATTTGAGTGCGCTAGGGCAGGAGCAGGTGTCTCAACAGATGGCCTCTCTTGAAGAGAGTAAAAAAACTTTTGCGTTTTGTCGTACTGGCACTCGCTCTTCTGTTGCATGGGTGTTAGTAAATAATGCTCAGGGTAAGGAGTATCAGACTTTGGTTGACTATGTGTCGGCTAAAGGGTTTGATCTTGCTCGTTGCGAAGCCGCAATGCAGCCGCTAGTCGCTCACAATAAGTGAGTCCATTGAATGGTGTTTTGATATCAACAAAAAACCTGCGGTAGCAGGTTTCAGACTGCTGATAAAGTCCTCGCCATTCGGCGGGGATTTTTTATAATAACGGCATGCTTAAAGAACGCCCTCAAACCCAGTCTACTTTAGAGTTTGTTTCCATCGACGAGCTCGTCCCCAGTGATCACTTGCTTCGCAAGATTGATCGAATTATTGATTTTTCCTTTCTACATGATCTTGTGAAGGATTTTTATTGCGCGGATAACGGTCGTCCCGCTCTCGATCCTACTCTCATGTTTAAGTTGCTATTTATTGGCTACCTTTTTGGTATTCGTAGTGAACGTCAGTTGATTAGAGAGGTTCAAGTTAATGTCGCTTATCGTTGGTTCTTAGGTTTAGGCCTGACTGACAAAATTCCCGATGCTTCCACTTTGAGTGCAAACCGCACACGTCGTTTTAAGGAATCCGATATCTATCAAAAGATCTTTGATGAGATCGTACTCCAGGCTATAAAACACAAGTTAGTTGGCGGAAACACCTTTTATACGGACTCCACACACCTTAAAGCCAATGCGAACAAAAAGCATTTTGAAAAAGTAGTGGTTGAACAGTCCCGACAGGCGTATATGGATGAGCTCGATAAGGCCGTTGAGGAGGATCGACTCGTTCATGGAAAAAAGCCTTTACCACCTGAAAAAAACAAGGTGGAGAGTCGTGAAATCAAGCAGAGTACGACGGATCCAGAGAGTGGCTATATGGTACGAGATACTAAGCCCAAAGGGTTCTTCTACTTAGATCACCGAACGGTTGATGCACGTTGCAACATTATTACTGACGTACACGTCACCGCAGGCAATGTCCACGATGCTGTCCCTTATTTAGAGCGATTGGACCGAATCAAAGAACGCTTTAAGCTTTTCATCACATCGGTCGGAGTCGATGCGGGGTACTTTACCTCGGCAGTTTGTCATGGGTTAGAAGAACGACATATCTATGCCGTGATGGGCTATCGTCGTCCTAATCACAAGAAAGGCTTCTTCTATAAACGCGAATACAAGTACGACAGGGAACAAGATGTCTACTTCTGTCCGCAAGGTGAAAAACTCATTTACAAAACCACTTCTCGAGAAGGTTACCGTCACTACGACTCAGATAGCCTGATCTGCGCGAACTGCCCAGAAAAGCACCGCTGCACCACAAACAAAAAATCGGTCAAAACCATTACGCGTCATGTTTGGGAAGATAGCAAAGAACGCATCAATGCCCATCGGCTAACCCCATTAGGCAAAGTCATTTATGCCAGACGAAAGGAAACCGTGGAACGAAGTTTTGCCGACGCAAAAGAGCTGCATGGCTATCGATATGCACGATTTCGAGGAACAGATAAAGTAGCTTCTCAATGTCTATTAACGGCAGCCGCCCAAAATATGAAAAAGATAGCCTTAATGCTTAGCTAGAGGCTTTTATTTGTTCAAAAAAATGACGAAATCGATAGTCAGAGCCTTAATAAAAGGCCTCAAAGAGCTCTAAGTAACTAATGAGATATCTTGAGTCACTTAGGAAGGAATGTGAGCAAAAGACTCAGAAAAATAAAACCCCAGCAAAAAACTGGGGTTTATCAGTAACCTGAAACCTGCGGTAGCAGGTTTTTTTAATGCATAAGCATGATATGTGCAAATATTGGATAGGTTAACGTGGAGTCTTTTAGTAAACTTTCGGTACATCAGTGTGATAGGTGAATTATGGTAAGTCGACCATCTTTAGAAACGGCTACTGCGTCAGACCCCGATCGATTCGTTGAACCTTTAGAATTAGGTAAACGAGTAAAAGAGATTCGATTGACAAAAGGGTGGACGCTTGAGGAAGTCAGTAAACGTACAGGGATTGCCCGATCAACATTGTCGAAAATTGAGAATGATCAGGTATCACCAAGTTTCACAATCGTGCAAAAGTTAATTCAAGGGTTGGGAATGGATTTGCCTCAATTGTTTGTTGAAGCAAGCGAACACTCTATTGCTGGCCGCCGAGACATTACTCGTAAAGGTCGGGGTGAACCTCATCCAACGGCGACCTATGAGCATGAGTTATTGAATTATTCCATTAGTCGTAAAAAAATGGTGCCGTTTAAAACGACGGTACGGGCACGTTCCTTCGGCGAGTTTAAGGAATGGGTTCGCCATGATGGGGAGGAGTTCCTATTGGTGCTGGAAGGGAAAATTAATTTTTTCTCTGAGTTCTATGAGCCAATTGAATTAAAAGAAGGGGACAGTGTGTATTATGATGCCACTATGGGGCATGTGGTTGTCTCTACCTCTAGTAAAGATGCACTAATCCTTTGGGTGGTCGCTCGCTAAAGGAAAGATAGTCGGCTTTAAAAGAATGTTGGTTTTTATTGCTTGTATAACCAGTCATAGAAAAAGAGTGAATTTAAATATTATAAGGTCAAAACAATATGAGTAACTGGAGTTTAGATAGTTGGAGGACGAAGACAGCCTTGCAGCAGCCTGTTTACCCAAATGCGGAGCATTTGGCACAAGTTGAAAATACACTGGGGAAAATGCCGCCTTTAGTGTTTGCTGGTGAAGCCCGCCAGTTAAAAAAAGCGTTATCCAAAGTCGCTAAAGGCGAGTCCTTTTTGTTGCAAGGGGGAGATTGCGCGGAAAGTTTTGCTGAGTTTCATGCTAATAACATTCGAGATACTTTCAAAGTCATGCTGCAAATGGCCGTGGTATTGACCTATGCAGGTAAATGTCCTGTGGTAAAAGTGGGTCGCATGGCGGGTCAGTTTGCGAAGCCTCGATCTGCTGCGACGGAAACGGTTGATGGCGTTGAACTGCCCAGTTATCGCGGTGATATTATTAATGGTATCGAGTTTGATTCATCTGCACGCATACCAGACCCAGAGCGCTTGATCAAAGTGTATAATCAAAGTGCCTCGACAATGAACCTGTTGCGTGCCTTTGCTCAGGGAGGCTATGCTGATCTGCATCAGGTGCACAAATGGAATAATGACTTTTTGCAAGCCAGTCCTGCCGGTGAAAAATACCAAGGTATTGCCGATAAAATCGACGACGCGCTGCAGTTTATGGAAGCGTGTGGCATCGGTAATGTGAGTCAATTGCATGAAACCGAGTTTTATACCTCCCATGAAGCTTTGTTGCTACCTTATGAGCAAGCTTTGACACGTCAAGATAGCTTGTCTGGTGACTGGTACGATTGTTCTGCGCATATGTTGTGGATTGGAGATCGTACTCGCCAACTGGACGGTGCTCATGTGGAGTTTTTGCGAGGTGTACAAAACCCTATTGGTGTGAAAGCTGGTCCGACAATGGATCCTGAAGATCTATTGCGTTTGTGCGATACTCTGAATCCTAAAAACGAAGCGGGACGCTTGAATATTATTGTCCGTATGGGGGCCGATAAGGTCGAAGCGGGTATGCCTAAATTAATTCAAGCGATTCAGCGTGAGGGTAAGCAGGTTGTTTGGAGTAGTGATCCAATGCATGGCAATACCGTTAAAGCCAGCTCTGGTTACAAAACTCGTCATGTGGATCATGTGTTGCGAGAGGTTCAGCAATTCTTCCAAGTGCACAAAGCAGAAGGCAGTTATGCTGGTGGTGTGCATTTTGAAATGACGGGGCAAAATGTGACAGAGTGTGTGGGCGGTGCGTTCCAAGTGTCGGAATCCGATCTTGGTGATCGCTACCATACTCATTGTGATCCACGCTTGAATGCGGATCAGTCTCTTGAGTTGGCCTTTATGATATCTGAAACCTTGAAAAAAGCGCGAGCGTAATTGTTAAGGCGTTTGATTCTCGACAAGGGTTTTTATCTCTTTTGTTAAAAAAAATCCCAATCAAGCAATCTTGATTGGGATTTTTTATTGGTGTTTCAGACGTCGAGCTAACGGGCTCTGTTGTCCATATTACCCTTTACGGCGGCGAAAGGCTGACATGGCGGATTTTGATGTAATATCAATTTTTGCCATAATCAGTGCCATTTCTTCCGCTTCAGCTTGTTGTTGAGCTTTTAATTTGTCTTCACGTTCTTTTTTGGCTGCCTTTTCCGCTTCGCGCAGCATGCGTTGAATGCTGGCTTTGCTTTTAGAGCGCTCCACTTTAGACACCTCAGACGGTTTTTTCGGATCTGCTGCTTTTGCGGCCGATGCAGGAGAGTCCAAGCGATCTTCACCAATGAGCTCGCCAAAAAAGGAACGAGTCGTCGGTTTTGGCTCTACCTCTTTTTTGATGGGGAGCTCAACTGACTTTTTTGTTGCGGCCTTTCTGGTTTTTTTAGGTTGTTCTGCAGTGGACACACCATTAGAGTCAAACAAGGCTTTTTTGCCAAAGCTTAGTGTGGCTGCTTTGGTGGTTGTTTGACCTATTTTGTAACCGCGAAGGCTTTCACCGTTGTAAATTGAGACATAGTCTTTCTCAAGTTCGTAAAGCTCTTCTTTGTCATCGGTTTCAAACAATTCTTCAACAGAGAAGGCACTTAGATCGTGCTCTCGAATGTCATCATATAGAGGGAAGTCTAACCCTTCATTGGCGGCCTCAACATACTGCTCAAAGCGTTGAAAGCCACTATTGAACGAGGTGCCTATATAATGTTTACCGGTAATAGTATTTGTGATTTTAAAAACGACCAAAATCGCTGCCTCTTAACTTAATGTCTTTTAAATAGCACATAAACTCGACTCGCCTTGGAAGTTCTCAAGCGAGCCAAGCTTCTAAAAAATAGGAATTAACGTTTTACGACGAGGTTCAAACCGTCGCGGACGTTGAGATGGACATTTTCGACTCGATTATCGTGCGCAATCAGACGGTTAAGATCATTGACTGCAATATCACTCGCTTCTACTGGATCAAGGACACGTCCTTGCCAAATAGAGTTGTCAATGATGATAAGCCCGCCAGGAGCAACTAAAGGAAGTACTGCTTCATAATAGTTCAAGTAGTTGCGTTTGTCGGCGTCTATAAATACGAAGTCGAAGGGACCCTCAAGGTCTTGAATCGTATCCAGTGCGGGACCAAAAATCGGCGTGATCTTGTGTCCATTTGGGCTACGATTAAAAAAGGACTGAGCAAATTCGATTGCTCTTGGGTTGGTTTCACAACAGATTAGTTTGCCATCTTCGGGCATACCTTCGGCAATGGATAAAGCAGAGTAACCAGTAAACATACCGATTTCTAATGCGCGCTTAGGTTGTTTGATCGTGCTAAGAAGTTTCAAAGTACGACCAACGATTTTACCTGACAACTTGTTTGGATAGCCCATATCTGAGTAGGTTTTCTCAACCAACTCAATTAATAGGTCCGGTTCTGATTGAGTTGTCTCAATGCAGTAGTTGTCAAGAGTATTAAGATCCATAAGGCCTTTCAGATATTAAGTGTGTTGCGAAACGGATGCTAATTTTACTCTGCCTCCCAAGAATGTCTATGGTAAAAGGGAAGAAAAATACCTTGATTTTTTATGATTCCTTTTTCATTGGTCTGTTTGTCTTTTTTTCTGCCAAATAAGGATTCGCAAGATGGGGCGAAAAATGGTAGTTTATCGGCCTGAAATTGACATGTGCTCTTTGGTATGGAGCACCACTGACTCCAATAGGGGAATAAAATGCCTGTAATTACTCTGCCAGATGGCAGCCAACGTACTTTTTCTAGCCCAGTTACTGTCATGCAAGTGGCTGAAGATATCGGTCCAGGTCTTGCCAAGGCAACCGTGGCAGGGCGTATTAACGGCGCGCTAGTCGATGCTTGTGAACTGATCTCTGATGACGCGGAATTGAACATCATTACGGGTAAAGACCCTGAAGGTGTAGAAATTATTCGTCACTCTTTCGCTCACCTTGTTGGGCACGCAGTTAAGCAATTGTATCCAACGGCACAAATGGCCATTGGGCCTGTCATTAGTGATGGCTTCTATTACGACATTGCTTATGAGCGTCCCTTTACTCCAGAAGATCTGGCGGCGATTGAAAAACGTGTGGGTGAACTGGTAAAAACCGATTACGATGTCGTGAAACACATGACCCCTATAGCAGAGGCTCGTCAGCTGTTTGTGGATCGAGGTGAAACCTATAAAGTCGCTTTGATTGATGACATGGATGATTCTGTTGAGCGTGTCGGCTTGTATCATCACGAAGAATATGTGGATATGTGTCGTGGCCCACATGTGCCAAATACTCGTGTGTTGCGTCATTTCAAATTGATGAAGTTGGCTGGCGCATATTGGCGCGGCGACTCCGATAATGAAATGTTACAGCGTATTTATGGTACGGCTTGGAACGACAAGAAAGAATTGAAAGCGTATCTGACGCGTATTGAAGAAGCTGAAAAGCGTGACCACCGTAAGTTAGGTAAGAAGCTGGATTTGTTTCATGTGCAAGAAGAAGCACCGGGTATGGTGTTCTGGCACCCTAAAGGCTGGAGTTTGTATCAGGCTGTTGAGCAATACATGCGTAATAAACAGCGTGAGAATGGCTATCAAGAGGTGAAAACCCCACAAATCGTGGATCGCGTTTTATGGGAAAAGTCTGGTCACTGGGGTAAGTATCATGAAAATATGTTTACTACCCATTCAGAAAATCGTGATTATGCCGTTAAACCAATGAATTGTCCTTGTCATATTCAAGTGTACAATCAAGGCCTTAAGAGCTACCGAGACTTGCCATTTCGTATGGCAGAGTTTGGTTCTTGTCACCGCAATGAGCCGTCTGGTGCGTTGCATGGCATTATGCGTGTGCGTAACTTTGTGCAAGATGATGGTCATATCTTTGTGACAGAAGGTCAGATCCAGCAAGAGGTGTCTGAGTTTATCGACTTGTTGCATGAAGTGTATGCCGATTTTGGCTTTGATAATATTATCTACCGCCTATCGACTCGTCCTGAACAGCGTGTTGGATCGGATGAGGTTTGGGATAAAGCGGAAAAAGCGCTGGCCGATGCACTGAATTCTGCTCATTTAGATTGGGAGGAATTGCCAGGTGAAGGGGCGTTTTATGGTCCTAAAATAGAATTTTCATTGAAGGATGCCATTGGCCGTATTTGGCAATGTGGCACAATTCAGGTAGATTTCTCTATGCCGACTCGTCTTGGGGCGCAATATGTGGCTGAAGATGGCTCTCGTCAAACACCCGTCATGTTGCATCGGGCCATCGTTGGTTCGCTGGAGCGTTTTATCGGTATTTTGATTGAAGAGAGCGAAGGTGCGTTTCCGCTCTGGCTAGCGCCTGAACAAGTTGTTATCATGAACATTACAGATCGTCAGGCAGATTACTGCTCTGATTTGGAAAAAAGATTAAATTCAAACGGCTTTAGATCAAAACTAGACTTGAGAAACGAGAAGATCGGGTTTAAAATCCGCGAGCACACAATTCAACGCGTACCCTATATGATCGTTGTTGGAGATAAAGAAGTAGAACAGCAGCAGGTTGCTGTTCGTACTCGTACCGGCGAAGATCTTGGGGTGATGAGTGTTTCCGATTTTGAAGCATTGCTTGAAAACGAAGTTGCTCGCCGTAGCCGTAAACAATAAATGGAGATATAGCTATAAAAGGTAATATGAATCGTGGACGTAGTGCCAGTAAGCAGCGTCCTTTAATCAACGAAAACATCCGAGCTAACGAAGTGCGTTTAATCGCCGCTGATGGTGAACAAGTTGGCGTTGTCTCGCTAGACGAGGCACTAAAAGCAGCGCAGGACGCTTCTCTAGATCTAGTGCAAATTGCTGATTCAGATCCAATTGTTTGCAAAATCATGGACTACGGCAAGCATATTTTTGAGGCAAAAAAAGCGAAAGCTGCCCAAAAGAAAAATGCTAAGCAGATCCAAGTTAAAGAAATGAAATTCCGTCCAGGGACGGAGGAAGGGGATTATCAGGTAAAACTCCGCAACCTGATACGTTTCCTTGAAGGCGGGGATAAGGCCAAGGTATCACTACGATATCGCGGCCGTGAAATGGCCCATCAAGAGCTTGGCATGCAGCTTATGAATCGAGTCGCTCAAGACTTAGAGGAATATGGTGTAGTTGAACAAGCCGCGAAAATGGAAGGTCGTCAATTGACGATGGTGCTAGGCCCCAAAAAGAAGAAGTGATTTTAAATAATGTTTTAAGGAAAGCTCAGGCTTTTTAAAAGACCATATTATTAAGAAATTACATTAACATTAACGAATGCGAGAGTGGTTTTATCATGTCCAAAATTAAGTCACACAGTGGCGCGTCTAAGCGCTTCAAACGTACCGCGAATGGTTTTAAACATAAACAGTCTCATACTAGTCACATTTTGACTAAGAAATCGACTAAGCGTAAGCGTCATCTTCGTTCTATGAACCAGATCGCGCAGAGCGACAAAGCGTTAATTGTACGCATGTTGCCTTACATCTAAGTTTAGATTTATTTTTTAGTTCATTTATTTCACTAGTAAAGGGTTTATATTATGCCTCGCGTAAAACGTGGTGTTCAGGCTCGTCGCCGTCACAAGAAGATTTTAAAGCAAGCTAAAGGTTACTACGGTGCACGTAGCCGTGTATTTCGTGTAGCGAAACAAGCTGTCATCAAAGCAGGTCAGTATCAGTACCGTGACCGTCGTCAACGTAAACGTCAATTCCGCGCTTTGTGGATTGCTCGTATTAACGCTGCTGCACGTATCAACGGTTTGTCTTACAGCCGTTTCATTGCCGGCTTGAAAAAAGCGGCCATTGAAATTGATCGTAAAGTATTGGCTGATCTTGCTGTGTACGAGAAAGAAGTTTTTGCTGCTATCGTTACTAAAGCGAAAGCAAGCTTGGCTTAATTCTGACGTAGCCCTAGGGTGATTCAATCTTGAAAGATTCTGTCTTAATAGAGCGAGTTACTCAATGCAGTCTTTGATAGGGGAAGAGCCAATGGTTCTTCCCCTATTTTATTTTTTGGAGTGTATAAATGGAGAACCTAAAGCAGATTCTTGCTGATGCGCTAAGCGCAGTGGCTGCATCTGAGAGTGAGTCCGCGCTAGATGATGTACGTGTGCATTATTTGGGTAAGAAGGGCGCTCTTACGGCTTTGTTGAAACAGCTTGGTCATGTTTCTGCAGAGGATAGACCGAAATTTGGCCAAATGGTCAATGAGGCAAAAAGCCAAGTTCAGGAAAAAATTACTGAGCGTAAGAGTTCGTTAGCCAAAGCAGCACTTGATGCTAAGCTTGCGACTGAAACAATTGATATTTCGTTATCTGGTAAGGGTCAAGAAGTGGGGGGATTGCACCCAGTGACGCGTACTATGGAGCGAATTGAAACCTTTTTTCGTGGTATTGGTTTCGATGTGGCTGCCGGCCCAGAAATCGAAGACGATTACCACAACTTTGAAGCCTTGAACATTCCGGCGCACCATCCTGCTCGAGCAATGCAGGATACCTTCTACTTTAATCCTACTACGGTGCTTAGAACACATACATCACCTGTTCAAGTGCGTACCATGGAAAACACCCAGCCGCCAATCCGTATTATTTGTCCTGGCCGTGTTTATCGTTGTGATTCGGATCAAACGCATACGCCTATGTTTCATCAGGTGGAAGGCTTGTTGATCGATGAAAATATTTCGTTCGCAGATTTAAAAGGCATATTGCAACAGTTTTTGAATGTCTTTTTCGAAGATGATCTTAAAGTACGTTTTCGTCCTAGTTACTTCCCATTCACTGAGCCCTCTATCGAAGTGGATATTATGCGCACGAATAGCAAAGGTGAAGAGTCTTGGTTGGAAGTATTAGGTTGCGGCATGGTGCATCCAAAAGTGCTTGAAATGTCGGGCATCGATTCTGAAAAATACACAGGGTTTGCCTTTGGAATGGGCGTTGAGCGCTTTGCGATGTTGCGCTACAAAGTAGATGATCTTCGTATGTTTTTTGAGAACGATTTACGCTTTCTTAAACAGTTCAAGTAACCAGTCGACCTAGGATGTTTATATGAAATTTAGTGAGAATTGGCTAAGAGAGTGGGTCAATCCAAATATCAGTAGCGATGATTTGGTGGCTCAGATTACTTTGGCTGGCCTTGAAGTGGATGAAGTATTGTCTGCCTCTGCTGCATTTTCTGGTGTGGTGGTGGGGGAAATTATTAGTGCCGAACCTCATCCGAACGCTGATAAACTGCAGGTTTGTCAGGTGTCTGATGGAGTAGAGCAATTTCAGGTGGTGTGTGGTGCGCCCAATGCACGTTCTGGCATTAAAATTCCATTCGCTAAAATTGGCGCTGTGCTTGGTGCCGATTTTAAAATCAAGAAAGCCAAACTGCGCCAAGTTGAATCGTTCGGCATGTTGTGTTCTGCCTCTGAGCTAGGGTTGAGTGATGACCATGATGGCATTATGGAGCTGCCAGCTGTTGCCGTGGCAGGGGAGGATTTCCGTTCCTTCTTGGGGTTGGATGATCAGATCATTGACGTCGATTTAACGCCTAACCGCAGTGATTGCTTAAGTATTGCTGGTTTGGCTCGTGAAGTTGGCGTCTTGAATAAAATAGATTTATCGCCCGTTGAGATTGCTCCAGCAGTAGTCGCCATTGATGATGTGTTTCCCGTTCGTATCGACGTCACGGACGCTTGTCCTCGTTATCTGGGGCGGGTTATTCGCAGTGTTGACGTTTCAGCGACTACACCTCTATGGATGGTAGAAAAGTTGCGTCGCAGTGGTATTCGTTCGATTGACCCGATTGTCGACATTACGAATTATGTCATGTTGGAATTGGGGCAACCAATGCATGCTTTTGATCTGGCCAATTTGTCTAGTTCGATTGTGGTGCGTATGGCAAATAAAGACGAAAAAATCGTCTTGCTTGATGGTCAGGAAGTGGCGTTGCGTGACGACACCATGGTGATTGCTGATGAGAAGGCGCCGTTGGCCATTGCTGGTGTGATGGGAGGCGAAGGCTCTGGCGTCAACTCAGAGACAAAAGATATCTTCTTGGAAAGTGCATTCTTTGCGCCACTTGCTTTGGCGGGTAAGGCGCGTTCTTATGGCTTACATACAGAGTCTTCTCATCGTTTTGAGCGTGGTGTTGATGCAACATTGCAAGAGAAGGCGATTGAACGTGCGACGGCGCTAGTGTTGCAAATTGCAGGCGGTCAAGTAGGGCCGATTGTTCATGCTGTTAATGAAGCGTCTTTGCCAGAAGCTGCGACGGTGATTTTGCGTCGTAAGAAGCTAGATCAATATTTGGCGATGTCTATCGACAAAGCGCAGGTGACGGATATTTTGACTCGTCTTGGTTTGGAAATGGTAGATGTTACGGATGATGCGTGGACGACTAAAGTGCCGTCCCATCGTTTTGATATTTCCATTGAGGCTGATTTGATTGAGGAAATTGCCCGTATCTACGGATATGATAATCTTCCTTCTTCCATGCCTCAGGCGGCGGTGAATTTCACGCCTTTATCTGAGTCAAAAACGAAGATTCAAGTTTTACGTTCTGTTTTGGTTGCACAGGGTTATCAAGAAGCTGTTACGTATAGTTTTATTGATCCTGTGTTAAGTAAGCAATTTTTGCCAAATATTGAGCCTGTGCCATTGGCTAATCCAATTTCTGCCGATATGGGGGTTATGCGTCCAAGTTTGGTGCCTGGGTTGGTTAAGGCGTATCTGTATAACCAAAACCGTCAGCAATCTCGTGTTCGCTTGTTTGAAACTGGACGTCGCTTTATTGGATCGGTCGATGCGCTTGAAGAACTGGATCAACAGTTACAGATTGCAGGGTTGTTGGCTGGTTCTCGTGATGGCGAGGCTTGGTATCATAATGGTGAGAAGGTAGATTTTTATGACCTTAAAGCCCATGTGGAAATGATCTTTGCTTTGAATGGTGGTGTGAAACCTACCTATGAACGTTCTGCGTGTGAATTTTTGCACCCCGGTCGTTCGGCGGATATTTTTGTTGATGGCTGTTTTGTTGGCTTGATGGGTGAGCTTCATCCGCAGCTCTCGAAATCACTTGGAGCTAATCAACCTATCTATGTGTTTGATATCGCTTTAGAGGCAGTAATTAATGCACGTTTGCCTGAATATGAAGCGGTTTCTAAATTCCCGGAAGTGCGTCGTGATCTGGCTTTATTGGTTGATCGCACAGTACCTGTTAGTGACTTAGAGAGAGTGATTTGCTCATCGGCTGGAGATGGCTTCAAAAATGTCTTAGTTTTTGATGTTTATCAGGGCCAAGGCATTGATGAAACGAAAAAAAGTGTCGCTTTGGGCTTGACGTGGCAGCATCCTTCACACACTCTTAGTGATGAAGAAGTGAACAATTCTGTCGAAAAGGTTGTTGCTGCATTATCAGAAGAGCTTAGTGCTGTTGTAAGGGGGTAGTGTTATGGGGTCGTTGACTAAAGCGGATCTTGCTGAGAACTTGGTAGACTCTATCGGTTTGTCTAAGAAAGATGCAAAAGACCTTGTAGAAGGGTTTTTTGATGTCATTCGTGAGTCGCTTGTTGAAAGACAACAGGTGAAGCTGTCTGGGTTTGGTAACTTCGAGGTGCGCGAGAAAAGTCAGCGTCCCGGCCGTAACCCAAAGACGGGTGAGGAAATACCAATTACTGCACGTACTGTTGTGACTTTTCGTCCAGGACAAAAACTTAAGTCAAAAGTAGAAGATTACATGCAAGAGTAATTCTGCTTAGGTGATGTATTAATAGCCCCTATTATCTCGTAGCTCGCCACCTGTTATTGATAGGTGACACTGTTTGGTTGATGGGTAGGGCGACTATACTGTCGATACATGCCTAATTTGTTTTGATAGAAAGCCATTCCTTCTAGGGATGGCTTTTTTTATGCTCAGCCTCTTCTAGGTGAGAAAGTGAGATTTTAAAGAACTGTTTCTGTTGGGGGGTGATCGTTGGCTGGAGTGTGGTTGAGCGTTCGGCTATAAGTATATCTAGATCAATAGCTAAGCAATTTTGTTGTAAAAGAGCTGGTCGTGATTAATTTTAAAAAAAAACTGAATAAAACTCTTCCCTTTTCAATTCGTTATAGTAATATACGCACCCGCTGACACGGACAGAGTTTAATTTTTAAATTGTCAGTTTCGGGGCGTAGCGCAGCCTGGTAGCGCACTAGCATGGGGTGCTAGTGGTCGCAGGTTCAAATCCTGCCGTCCCGACCAAAATTTGAGTTTGCCGCTATAGCTCAGTTGGTAGAGCATCTGACTTGTAATCAGAGGGTCCCGAGTTCGACTCTTGGTGGCGGCACCAGTTTTGGTCAAAACTCTCTATGAGAGTGAAATACAATTTGCTTTTATTAAGGCCGCTATAGCTCAGTTGGTAGAGCATCTGACTTGTAATCAGAGGGTCCCGAGTTCGACTCTTGGTGGCGGCACCACTTCTCATTTTTAGAAGTGTTTAAAAGTAAACTGCGCGTATTTATTATGCCGCTATAGCTCAGTTGGTAGAGCATCTGACTTGTAATCAGAGGGTCCCGAGTTCGACTCTTGGTGGCGGCACCATTTACTTGCTTTGGCTAGTAAATTAAAAAATTATTTTGGCATTAAGCCGCTATAGCTCAGTTGGTAGAGCATCTGACTTGTAATCAGAGGGTCCCGAGTTCGACTCTTGGTGGCGGCACCATCCATTAATAATACGGATGGAAATGTTAAAAATGGTTATGTAGCTCAGTTAGGAGATTGGTCTTAACAAAGCGCATATCGGTGGGAGTTAAGAGCTCCACATCTAACAGATGTAAAATGTTGATTGGGTGTGTAGCTCAGTTGGGAGAGCGTCGCCCTTACAAGGCGAATGTCGGGAGTTCGAACCTCTCCACACCCACCACTTATAAGGTAGTGGTTAAACAGCTTATGACAACGGAGTGGTAGTTCAGTTGGTTAGAATACCTGCCTGTCACGCAGGGGGTCGCGGGTTCGAGTCCCGTCCATTCCGCCATCTTTCGACAAGATGTAAAACTACGAGTCGGGTGTGTAGCTCAGTTGGGAGAGCGTCGCCCTTACAAGGCGAATGTCGGGAGTTCGAACCTCTCCACACCCACCACTTATAAGGCAGTGGCTAAACAGCTTATGATAACGGAGTGGTAGTTCAGTTGGTTAGAATACCTGCCTGTCACGCAGGGGGTCGCGGGTTCGAGTCCCGTCCATTCCGCCATTACTTAGCTAATTAAGTCTGGCAAAGCTAAGAACGGAAGGAGTTAACAAACTCCGCATCGAACAGATGTAAAATGTTGATTGGGTGTGTAGCTCAGTTGGGAGAGCGTCGCCCTTACAAGGCGAATGTCGGGAGTTCGAACCTCTCCACACCCACCACTTATAAGGTAGTGGTTAAACAGCTTATAATAACGGAGTGGTAGTTCAGTTGGTTAGAATACCTGCCTGTCACGCAGGGGGTCGCGGGTTCGAGTCCCGTCCATTCCGCCATCTTTCGACAAGATGTAAAACTACGAGTCGGGTGTGTAGCTCAGTTAGGAAATTGATCTTAACAAGGTGCATATCAGCGGGAGTTCACGAACTCCACATCGCACAGATGTAAAATGTTGATTGGGTGTGTAGCTCAGTTGGGAAAATATTTCCTTATAAGGCGCATATCAGCGGGAGTTCACGAACTTCGCATCGAACAGATGTAAAATGTTATTGGGTGTGTAGCTCAGTTGGGAGAGCGTCGCCCTTACAAGGCGAATGTCGGGAGTTCGAACCTCTCCACACCCACCACTTATAAGATAGTGGCTAAACAGCTTATGACAACGGAGTGGTAGTTCAGTTGGTTAGAATACCTGCCTGTCACGCAGGGGGTCGCGGGTTCGAGTCCCGTCCATTCCGCCACTTACTTTTGATGAGAAGTAAGTTGCAAGTAATGCCATCATTATGATTTTTGTGTGGCTCAGTTGAAAAATATTTCCTTACAAGGTGCATATCAGAGGGAGTTCACGAACTCCGCATCGAACAGATGTAAAATGTTGATTGGGTGTGTAGCTCAGTTGGGAGAGCGTCGCCCTTACAAGGCGAATGTCGGGAGTTCGAACCTCTCCACACCCACCATGATTATTCTTATCTAAAATACTCATCACATTAATTTAAATTTCGCCTCAAAAATTTTAAATAATCTTTGGTTTAATCGCCTGATCCTAACGCAATCTCTCAGACGTCCTTACCGACCCAAACAACTTTACCAATGACAGCCAAATCAAGGGCTTCGCTGTGATGTGCTGAAAGATATGTCATAGACCTACTAAAGCGGGACTAGGTGGTTTTAAATGGGATATAGCGGGAAAGAATCGCTGAACACCAGATAAATAGAAGGCTAGAGCATAGACTCTGGCTTTTTTGCGTTTTGGGGGAGTGAAAAGTTGCGTCCTACCTGGACAATACCCGCGAGATAACTGCAGAACTGAAAGAAGCTCGAATTAATGAGCTTAAAGCCCAACGTGTAGAGTTAGAGCTAAACCCGATTAATGGTATCTCTGTTCAGTGTCAGAAAGATAACAATCAATCAGACATCAAAGAATACACTGCACTGCTAAAGCAATACGCTCAAGCATCAGAAGCAGAGCGCCAGCAGTTTAGCCAAATACTAAACCACGATGGCTCGATCGATTGGACACTTGCCGATAACACAACGTGTCGCGCCATTGCCGAAGAGCTAGAGTAAACCTATCAATATTTCTTTATCCAAAAAGCCACACTCATGCACAGCTATCAAACGGCATTGGCCCAGCTAGCCTCTGAATATGTCAAAACTGCCGCCCAAATCAACGCCATTACGTTAGAGGTTAGCGATGTCTAACGGATGTGAACTAGCCTGGCTCCCTACATGGATCAAATTATTTGAAGCTTCCTGCAACAAACACGACGACGGCTACGAAAACGGCGGTGACGACACCCGCCGCTTCGAATGCGACTGGACATTTCTACAAGCCATGCGCTGTGATGTAAAGCGTCTCAAATGGTACTACAGAGTACGAGCTTCCCATACAGGCAGTAATTCTCGTAAGGCAGCTCCATATTCTAGGTTAAATATAATGAGATAAATATCGTGCCAACCGATGCCAAAAAATCGCGGCGCGTTACATTTTCTCAAAACTGCCATATCCTAAGCGAGCGTCTCGAACTGTTTCGCGAATCTTATAAATCAATTGTTCGTTACCGCACAGAATCATTCTGTGCGCCGTTATAAAGTTGCTCTATGGGTTGATTTGGAAGTCATTCGATTTCCGGCGCGTCGTGTGGAGCTTTGTATGTATCAAGAATATTGGAATGGTTGGAGTTGGCTATTGTGGCTGGGCTTTTGGTTTTTGCTGATTTCTAGTTTTGGGCATTGGGGTTACAGCTATCGCTCGAATCGTCGTTACTTTGGGCAAGCCAGTAAAACGGCGCTGGATATATTGAACGAGCGTTATGCTCGCGGTGATATTGAGCAAGCAGAGTTTTCTCGCATCAAGAAAGAGATCGCCAGCAAATAATAGGGAGCATCTCACTGTGCCAAAAACGACGATGCAAACCGCAACGCTAGCACCGGATCAACTGAGCTTAATAGACAGATACTGGCGAGCGAGTAATTACTTGTCGGTTGGGCAAATTTACCTTCATGATAACCCGCTATTGGCACGGCCTTTAGCGCTTGCTGATATAAAGCGCATATTGCTTGGTCACTGGGGCACGACCCCCGGACAGAACTTTATTTACGTGCATTTGAATCGCATTATTAAACAGTACGATTTGAGCATAATTTACCTATCAGGCCCAGGCCATGGAGGGCCTGCCGTCGTAGCAAATACATATTTAGAAGGCAGCTACAGCGAGATTTACCCTGATATCAGTCAAGACACGGTCGGCTTACAAAAGCTTTTTAAACAGTTTTCTTTTCCCGGTGGCATCCCTAGCCATGCCTCCCCTGAATGCCCTGGTTCTATTCATGAAGGCGGTGAACTCGGCTATTCCTTGAGTCATGCTTTTGGCGCAGTATTTGACAATCCCGATTTAATTGCGGCTTGTGTGGTCGGCGATGGAGAGGCCGAAACGGGGCCACTGGCAACGGCTTGGCATTCGAATAAGTTTCTTAATCCTATTACCGATGGCGTAGTTTTGCCTATTTTGCATTTGAATGGCTACAAAATTGCAAATCCAACCATTCTCGCTCGCATCAGTGATAGGGAGTTAGAGCAGCTATTTCTAGGATACGGTTGGCATCCTATTTATGTCGAAGGCTGTGATCCTGACTACATGCATAAAGCCATGGTGACAGCGCTCGACTTTGCGGTACGGGAAATCAAAGCGATTAAATTAAATGCCCAAGACAGTGGTATCTTTGAACGCCCACGTTGGCCGATGATTATTCTCAAATCTCCGAAAGGTTGGACTGGTCCTAAAATAGTTGATGGCGTGCAGATTGAAGGCACTTTTCATGCCCATCAAGTGCCAATCTCTAATCCAGAATCGAAACCAGAGCATTTGCCATTAATAGAAGAGTGGTTGCGTAGTTATCACCCTCAAGAATTATTCGATAGCCTTGGTCGTTTGTTACCGGAGCTGGCTGATCTGGCGCCACAAGGTGAGCGCCGCATGGGCGCGAATCCTCATGCCAACGGTGGTTTGCTACTGAAACCCTTACAAATGCCAGATTTTCGTGACTACGCATGCGAAATGCCAAAACATGGCGTGCGTGGCGTTGGTGACACTCATGTACTCGGGCCGTTTGTGCGCGATGTGGTCATGCTTAATCAAGACAATTTTCGAGTGTTTGGTCCAGATGAAACCATTTCTAATGGGCTTGAAGCGGTATTCGAAACCACCAATCGACAATGGGATGCGACCACAGAAACCAATGACGAATATCTAGCACCCAATGGTCGAATAATTGAGATGCTCAGCGAACATCAATGTCAGGGCTGGTTAGAAGGCTATTTGCTGACAGGCCGACACGGTTTATTTAATTGCTACGAAGCCTTTATTCATATTATTGATTCCATGTTTAACCAGCATGCCAAATGGCTAAAAGTCACCGCTGGTTTGTCTTGGCGACCTAAGATCGCCTCGTTGAATTATCTATTGGCGTCTCATGTTTGGCGTCAGGATCACAATGGCTTTACACACCAGGATCCGGGGTTTATCGATCATGTGGTGAATAAAAAAGCCGACATTGTTCGAGTTTATTTACCGCCCGATGCTAATTGTTTGCTTTCGGTGATGGATCACTGTTTGCGCAGCAAGCATTACGTCAATGTGGTTGTTGCCGGAAAGCATCCAGCGCCGCAATGGTTGGATATGGACGCAGCTGTTAAGCATTGTGCGGCGGGTATTGGTATTTGGGATTGGGCGAGTAATGATACTGGAGCAAATGGTTATGCTGAGCCTGATGTGGTAATGGCCTGTTGTGGCGATGTACCAACGCTGGAAACCTTAGCCGCGGTGTCTATTTTGCGAGCGCATTTACCCATGCTGAAGATTCGTGTGGTGAACGTAGTGGACTTAATGAAGCTGCAGCCGCAAACCGAGCATCCACATGGTCTGAATGATGCCGAGTTTGATTTTCTGTTTACCGAAAACAAGCCGGTTATTTTTGCATTTCATGCTTATCCCTCGTTAATCCACAAATTAACCTACCGGCGCACGAATCACCACAATATTCATGTACGAGGTTACAAAGAAGAGGGCACCATTACGACGGCTTTTGATATGACAGTACTGAATGATATGGATCGTTTTCACTTGGTAATGGATGTGATTGATCGACTTCCCCAGACTGGTCAGAAAGGGGAAGAATTGAAAAAGATGTTGAGTGAAAAATTGATAGCACATCGACACTACATCAATGAATTCGGTATAGACATGCCGGAAATTCGTGATTGGAAGTGGAGTAACAAGAGTGAATAACTCGACATTAATAGAGGTAGCGAAGCGCTTATTGGCCGATGATAAAGGCCTATTAGCGATGGACGAAAGCGTAGCGACATGCAATCAGCGCTTTGCCAAATTGGGCATTACGCAAAGCTTAGCCATGCGACGCGCCTACCGAGAGCTGATCGTAACGACCCCCAGATTAGGCGACAGTATCAGCGGGGCGATTTTATTCGACGAAACCATGCACCAGCATACTCAGGATGGCATGTCTTTTATAAATGTTCTACTTGATGCGGGTATTATTCCTGGCATCAAGGTCGATGCTGGCACTGTCGATATGGCGGGTCAACCTGGAGAAAAAGTCACTGAAGGCTTGGATGGTTTACGAGAACGGCTAAAGGCTTATGCATTATTGGGCGCGCGTTTCGCAAAATGGCGGGCAGTATTCAGCATTGACGTAGATCTTATTAAAACCAGAATGATTGATCGGGTCACCCCATCGAAAGCCTGTATTGAAGCCAACGCCCATGCCCTCGCACGCTATGCGGCCTTGTGCCAAGAAGCAGGAATGGTTCCGATCATCGAGCCAGAAGTCATGATTAATGGCAGTCATACCTTACAACAATGTGCGCATGCGACAGAAGATGTCTTAAGAGCCGTATTTCAACACTTGAATGAGCAAGGTGTACTATTGGAAGGTTTGCTATTAAAACCCAATATGGTACTGCCTGGATTACGTTGCCCTGTACAGGAAAGCGTTGAGACAGTAGCTGATATGACGGTGAATTGTCTTTTGCGCACTGTCCCTGAGGCGGTGCCAGGTGTTGCTTTTTTGTCCGGTGGACAAACGCCAGAACTGGCTGCGGCGCGCTTAAATGCCATGAATAGCCGATACAAGTCTCGCTTGCCCTGGGTGCTGACTTTTTCATTTTCCCGTGCGATTGAGTTGCCTGCTTTAGAGGTTTGGCTTGGCCAAGATGCGAATATTGAAGCGGCACAAAACGTTTTACTGCAAAGAGCCGCCAACGACAAAGCCGCACGTCGTGGCGAATATTCTGCCGCTGACTAATGGTCGACATCAGAATGGTTGATGAGGTTGTATTTCTGCTGGATGTTGATAACACCTTGCTTGATAACGACACCATTTTGGGCGAATTGAGGGCTTTTTTAATTCACGAAATCGGCTCAGAGAACAGCGCTCGATACTGGCTTATATTTGACACGTTGCGTACACAACTGGGTTATGCCGATTATCTAGGTGCGCTGCAGCAGTATCGACTTGAACATCTTGATGATCATCGTGGGCTCTTGATGGCCAAATTTTTCCTTGATTATCCCTTTAAAGATCGGCTCTACCCTGATGCATTACCACTCATTAAGCATCTGAAAACGCTCGGTAGGACGGTCATCTTGACCGATGGCGAAGCCGTCTTACAGCCGCGCAAAATAAAGCGTTCAGGATTATGGGATGCGGTGGATGGTCAGGTCCTGATTTATATTCATAAAGAAACCATGCTGACACGATTGAGCAACACTATCCCGCTAAGCATTATGTCATGGTGGATGATAAGTTGTGCATTTTGACCGCCATGAAACACGTTTGGGGGCCTCGTCTTACCAGGGTTTTTCTAAGACAAGGACATTACGCCTACGATCCAGAAAAGACAGATTCTTATCCAACTGCCGATGTCACCATTGATCACATTGGCGAGCTGATCCATCACAATTTTTGTATCGATCTTGGTGCAGTCAAAACGTGTTCTGCGTCATCGGAGGCGCTATGAACTTAATGAAAGACACGACCCCTACTAGGCAATTGCAGAAAATGGGTCAAAGTATCTGGCTCGATAATATCACTTGTGCGCTGTTAAACAGCGGCACTTTGCAGCACTATATTGATCATCTGAATGTGACAGGGCTGACCTAGAATCCGACTATTTTTGATAAAGCGATCAAAGACAGTGATAACTACAATCAAGCCATCGCCGAAAAAGCCACCAAAGGATTATCGGGTGAAGCGCTGTTTTTCGAATTAGCGCTAGAAGATTTAACCCGTGCGGCGGATATATTGCGTCCGGTGTTTGAGGATACCGATGGTCTAGATGGTTGGGTTTCCTTAGAAGTTTCGCCGCTGCTTGTAAGCAATACCGAAGATACGGTTGCGGCCGTTTTGGACCTGCATATACGCGCTCAGCGCCCAAATATATTTATCAAAATTCCTGGTCCCCCCGCCGGTCTAGCGGCCATCGAAGAAGCGATTTTCGCGGGTGTGCCCGTCAATGTAACCTTGCTGTTTTCGACTAAACACTATCTTGCGGCGGCTGAGGCTTATATGCGTGGCATTGAGCGTCGAATCGATGTGGGACTTGATCCGAAAGTAGGGTCAGTCGCTTCATTGTTTATCAGTCGTTGGGATGTTGCTGTTAATGACAATGTTTCCTCCAGTCTGCGTAATTGTCTTGGTATTGCCATCGCCCAGCAGGCTTACAAGGCTTATTGTGAGTTACTGACTACGCCACGTTGGCAATCGTTAAAAACGGCCGGAGCTCAGCCACAACGCTTGCTTTGGGCCAGCACCGGAAGCAAAGATCCGACTATTTCTGACTCTTATTATGTCTCAGCGCTTGCTGCGCCACACACCATTAATACGATTCCAGAAAAGACATTACTAAGCTTCTCGAAAGACGGAGCTTTGTCTAGCGTGATGTCGATTGATGGTGTTGATGCTGCAAGCAAACTGTTGGCATTTGCTATGGAAGGTTTTGACATCGATGCACTGGCCGACCAGCTCCAACAAGAGAGCGCAGACGCTTTTACTCAGTCTTGGAACGATTTGTTGGCTGTCATCGAGCAAAAGAGCCGTGGGTCAAAAAGTGATGAAGCGCCTTTCTAGCGATTTTCAAAGAGATCTATGTTAAGCGATTTTTTAGGACGTGATTTTTTAGGAGTCAGCCAAAGTGAAACAGTTAATGCTCGACCAGCTTGCTATCAGTGATGTGCTAAATAAGGTGGGCTAAAAGGCGTATATGTTCGCTAGTGCACAGAGCGAACAAGGGCTTTTTTATTACACTGTGTTGGCATTTCTCTGTCTCCATTTTTAGACCAAGGATTTTTCGAAGCCTATGCCATCCACTACATCTCAAAATCTCGGCACTGTGATTTCGATTCGCGGCAGTGTCGTGGACATCCGCTTTGACAATATATCGTCAGACAATCAGTTGCCTTCGATTCGTACTTTATTACGCACTGGCAAAGACAACAGCATTGCTATCGAAGTGTTTTCCCAATTGGATGATCAGCGGGTACGCGGTATTGCGTTAACACCGACGCAAGGTCTCGCCCGAGGTATGCAAGTTGAGGACACTGGCGAGCCACTACAAACACCCGTAGGCAAGGGGATTTTGTCGCGCATGTTTGATGGGTTCGGCAATGCCATTGACAAAAAAGATGCGCCGATCGACGTTGCATGGCGTTCGGTTCATAACGAACCGCCACCATTAGCAAGACGTTCCACCAAGACCGAAGTATTCGAAACGGGCATCAAGGTGATCGATGTCTTAATGCCATTAGAACGCGGTGGCAAAGCGGGTTTGTTCGGCGGCGCGGGCGTGGGTAAAACCGTCTTATTGACCGAGATGATTCATAACATGGTCGGCCAACATGCTGGCGTGAGTATCTTTTGCGGTATCGGAGAACGCTGCCGAGAAGGCGAAGAGCTTTATCGCGAAATGAAAGAAGCGGGCGTGCTGGACAACATGGTGATGATGTTTGGGCAAATGAACGAGCCACCGGGTGCGCGTTTTCGCGTCGGTCATGCTGCCTTGACCATGGCGGAATATTTCCGTGATGACGAACATCGTGATGTCTTGTTGCTGGTGGACAATATCTTTCGCTTTATTCAGGCGGGCATGGAAGTGTCTGGCTTAATGGGACAAATGCCAGCGCGTTTGGGTTATCAGCCGACCATGGGCACCGAGTTGTCACAACTTGAAGAGCGCATTGCCAATACCGGTAGTGGTGCGATTACCTCGATTCAGGCGGTGTATGTGCCTGCCGACGATTTTACCGATCCTGCTGCTGTGCATACCTTTTCTCACCTTTCTGCTTCCATAGTGTTATCCCGTAAACGCGCCAGCGAAGGGCTTTATCCCGCTATTGATCCTTTGCAGTCCAGTTCCAAAATGGCGACGCCGAGTATTATTGGCAAACGCCATTACGATCTCGCGCAAGAAATTCGTCGCACTTTGGCGCAATACAGCGAGTTAAAAGACATTATTGCCATGCTCGGTATGGAGCAGCTCTCACCCGAAGATCGCAAGGTTGTCGGACGTGCGCGTCGCTTAGAACGGTTTCTTACTCAGCCCTTTTTTACCACCGAACAATTCACTGGCATGTCTGGCAAATTGGTCAGTCTTGATGATGCCTTAGATGGCTGCGAGCGCATTTTACAGGATGAATTTGCAGACTATCCAGAAAGCGCGCTTTACATGATTGGTGCGATTGATGAAGCCCATGAAAAAAGCAAACAAGCCCCAGAAGATAAACCAAAAGCCGAGGAGGACGCAGATGCCACAAGCCTACATGACGCTTAAAGTTTTGCTGCCACATAAAGTCTTTAGCGAAGAACAAAAAGTGCTGAGAATCGTCGCAACCACACCACAAGGGGCGTTTGGCATTTTACCGAATCGATTGGATTGTGTGGCGTCTTTGTCGGCGGGCATTTTAGTGATTGAAGTCGAAGAAGAAGCTTATATTGCCGTAGATGAAGGCGTATTGGTGAAAACTGGAGCCGATGTGCGGATTTCTGTGCGTAACGCTATGAATGGCATGGGACTAGAAGATTTACGTCACGCCCTAGAAGACGAGTTTATTCAGCTTGATGAGCAAGAACAAAAAATGCGTTCGGCATTGACCAAGATGGAAAGCGGTTTTGTTCAGCGTTTAGTGGCCTTTAAGCAGGATGCGAGTTTGCCATGAAAGACGATGATGAAGACAAAAACGCGACTAAACCAAACCGTAATCTAGATCACAATCTAAATCGCTCTCTAGATCACAAACCGAAAAACAACTACAGCAAGCAAGTTGGCTCAGTCGCTGCGCGTAAGCTAAAAGCACAGCGACACGTGACCAAAACTGTCTGGTCTGGCTTGGGCATGATGGGGTTGGTCGGCTGGTCGATTGCGATTCCGACTGTGCTTGGCGCGGCACTGGGCATTTGGTTGGATGGTGCGTATCCCAGTGACCGTTCGTGGACGCTGGCGTTGCTGGTCGTTGGCCTGTGTTTAGGCTGCTTCAATGCCTGGCACTGGGTGCAAAAAGAAGACAAAGACATTCACCAACCGGAGGACAATGATGATGTTAATTGATTTTGGTGACAACTTTTGGGGTGGTGTTGCCTATGCCATCTTGGTTGGCGTGCTATTAGGGATTTTTTATTTTGCTGGGCTATGGTGGACAGTGCGCCGATTGGGCTCTAGTAGCGTGGTTGCGCCGTTGTTTCTATTCAGTATGTTGTTTCGCATTAGCGTGGTAATGGTGAGTTTTTATGTGTTTCTGGGTAATGACTGGCAAAAATTATTGTTAGGTTTACTTGGCTTTATGGTCTTGCGTTTGTTCGCGACGCGGCTGATTCGTTTGAAAGACAACCCCGTCATTATCAATCCGATTCACACGCTTAAAGAAAAAAATTCTCATACAGAAGAGCGTTTATGAACCTGACTCCAGATCTCATTGTGTATTGGCAAATGGGTTTTCTAACGCTTAATGCCACCATAGTTTTTACTTGGCTGGTGATGTCGGTGCTGGTGGTTGGGTCGATTCTGATCACTCGAAATCTGTCCAACAATTTTCAACGCTCGCGCTGGCAAAATGCGCTAGAAGTGGTGGTGATCACCATTAACAAACAAATCGAAGAAGTAGGTTTAAGCCAGCCGCAAAAATACATCGGTTTTCTGGGAACTTTATTTTTGTTTATCGCTGTGTCTGCACTTTGCACCATTATTCCGGGTTTCGAACCACCGACGGGTTCGCTTTCCACCACGGCGGCGCTGGCATTGTGTGTGTTAGTTGCTGTGCCTTTGTTTGGTATTCAAGAGCAAGGTTTCGGTTCCTATCTGTCTTCCTATACCAAGCCAACCATCATTATGCTGCCGTTTAATATTATCAGCGAAGTGTCGCGAACCTTGGCGTTGGCGGTACGATTGTTCGGCAATATGATGAGCGGTGCGATGATCATCGCAATATTGCTGACTATTACGCCGTTCTTATTTCCGATTGTGATGACCTTGCTGGGCTTGTTAACCGGCATTGTGCAGGCTTATATCTTTTTCATTCTTGCTACCGTGTACATCGCAGCGGCGACTCGCTCCTCCAAAACACAAGCGCGGAAAAAAGCAGCTCAACAACCAGAAACTCAAAAAACAAACGAATCAAAACGATGAACATTTACGGAGTAACTATGGACAGCATGACAATGATTGCAATGGTTTCGATTATTACCGCAGGGCTAACAATTGCCATCGGTGTAATCGGGCCATCATTAGGGGAAGGTAAAGCGGTGGCGACGGCGTTAACCTCTCTGGCTCAGCAACCGGATGCCTCGGCGACGATTACGCGAACCTTGTTTGTGGGGTTGGCGATGATCGAATCCACGGCGATTTATTGTTTTGTCGTATCGATGATTTTGCTATTCGCCAATCCTTTTTGGAATTACGGCATTGCTCAAGCGGCAGGTCAATAAATCATGCTGATCGATTGGTTTACCGTCATTGCGCAACTGATCAATTTTTTGGTCCTCGTTTGGTTGCTTAGGCATTTCTTGTATCGTCCTATTTTGAACACGATTGACGCTCGTGAAAAACGCATTGCCGATGAGCTGGCCGACGCCGACAATAAAAGAGCTGAAGCCGAGCTGCAGCGGGAAGCGTTCCAGCAAAAGAACACGGAATTCGATCAACAGCGCACGGCGCAGATGAACAAAGTCGGTGAAGAAGCGAAAGTTGAGCGGACGCGATTGCTTGAAGAGGTGCGACAAGAGTCCGACGCGCTGCGCAGCAAGCTTAAGCTGGCGCTTAAAAACGAACAACTGAGCTTGAAGGATTCCCTAAGCCAGCGAGCACGAGAAGAAGTGTTTGCCATCGTCCGCAAAGCGCTTAGTGATCTGGCTGGCACCAGTTTGGAAGCCAGTATGGCAGACGTTTTTGTGAAGCGTTTAGACGCATTAGCGGACGCTGAAAAGGCCACTTTGCAAGCGGCTTTTCAAGATTCGACTGAAGCATTAATCGTGCACACGGCGTTTGATCTGCCTAAAAAACAAATCACCCAGATTACCAAGGCGTTACATGGCTTATTGGGCGATGGTGTGGTGATTGAATTTGCCACGGATGCTCACTTGATCAGCGGGATTGAGATCAATTCCCACGGCCATAAAATTGGCTGGAGCATCGCTGATTACCTGACCACGCTGACCAAGCGAGTCAATGACGTGATGCTTTCTCATAATGCTGTTCAAGACGAAAGCCCTAAGCTTGAGAAAAGCCAAGAGCAGGCTTCATGATGTCGATGTTTGACGGGTTATTTGCTGATTTAAAACAGGCTCGGGAATCGTTCGCACCCGCTATGTCACCACGGGAAATCGGCAAAATTACCAGTGTCGCCACGGGGATTGCCAAGGTATCTGGTTTGCCTAATGTTGGCTACGACGAGTTATTGCTTTTTCCCGGTGACATTTATGGCATCGCGTTTAATGTCGATGAAGACGAAATTGGCGTGGTGTTGCTTGGCGAATACTGGCATTTGCAAGCCGGTGATGAAGTCGAACGGCTTGGTCACGTGGTCGATGTGCCGGTTGGCGATAGCTTGATTGGCCGTATTATTAATCCAATCGGTAAACCTTTGGATGGCAAGGGCAATTTGGGAACTACCGAGCGTTTTCCCATCGAACGACCTTCGCCAGCCATTATGGATCGAGCTGGCGTGAGTGTGCCGTTGCAAACGGGCATTAAAGTGATTGATGCCTTGATACCAGTAGGGCGTGGCCAGCGAGAATTGATTCTTGGTGACCGACAAACCGGCAAGACGGCGATTGCCATGGACACGATTCTCAATCAGCGTGGCAAAAACGTTTTGTGTGTCTATTGTGCTATTGGCCAACGCGCGTCTGGTGTTGCCAAAGTTATTGCCGCTTTGCGGGAACAAGGCGCGATGGAATACACAGTCGTGGTAGTGACAGAAGGCAACGAGCCACCGGGCTTGGCCTATGTTGCACCGTACGCGGCGACCAGCATTGCCGAATATTTTATGGAGCAAGGTCGTGATGTACTGATTGTCTACGATGATTTGACGCATCATGCTCGCGCTTATCGTGAATTGTCTTTGTTGTTGCGTCGTCCACCAGGGCGAGAAGCCTTTCCCGGCGATATTTTTTATATTCATTCGCGCTTGTTAGAAAGAGCGACCCATCTGAGCGAGGAACTAGGCGGCGGTTCATTGACGGCGCTGCCGATTATCGAAACCGAAGCACAGGATATTTCGGCGTACATTCCGACCAATCTTATCTCTATTACTGATGGGCAAATTTACCTTTCGCCGGCGTTGTTTGAGCTGGGTATTTTACCCGCGGTTGATGTGGGGAAATCAGTGTCTCGTGTGGGCGGTAAAGCACAAAGAGCCGCATATCGCGGCGTCACGGTGGACCTTAAATTGGCTTATGCGCAATTCGAGGAACTGGAAACCTTCGCGCGTTTTGGCGCGAGATTAGACGACGATACGCTGAAAATCATTGAACATGGTCGACGCATTCGAGCCTGCTTGAAACAGCCTGAATTTGCGCCTGTGTCCATGGCAGAACAAATCGCCGTGTTAGTCGCCTTGACCGCAGATTTGTTTGATGACATTGAGTTAGACAATATGCCCGCCGCGGAGCAAATCGTTCGGGATGCCGCTGCGAAAATCACCGATGATATGGTTGAGCGTTTAGAAAGCACCGACAAATTAAGCAAAGAAGATAAAGCCGTGATTTTAGAACTTGCACGCCAAGCACTTGAAATCTTTAACACCGACACAGATTTAGGTGAGCCAAGATGACAGACAGTATCGCCAGTTTGCGTCACAAAATTACCAGCGCCCAAGACTTAAAATCTGTAGTGCGCAGTATGAAAACCATCGCGTCGTCGAGCATTGGTCAATACGAAAAAGCCGTGCATTCGCTCGATGATTATTATCAAAATGTGCAATTGGGATTGTCGGCGTGTTTGTCGCAAAGTACCCAATTAGAACAGCCTGCGGTAATCGTTAATCGATCTCAGAAAGACGCACCCGCCATCGTCGTGATTGTATTTGGCTCGGATCAAGGTCTAGTCGGACAGTTCAATGAAGTCATGGTCGAGTTTGTGGTCGATTCTTTGGCAAAATTATCAGGTAATAAGATGCTTTGGGCCGTAGGCGAGCGGGTTGAGTCTCGCTTGATAGAGACAGATTTAAACACCGAAGCAAGCTTTGAGTTACCTCATTCCATCAACACTATTACTGGATTGGTAGGCGAGATTTTAATCGAGCTGGAAGCAAAACGAGATCAAGGACTGATTGACCAAGTATTTTTGTTTCATCATAAGCCCGAAGCCAATTCGATTTCTCGCCCCGTGAGTCAGCAACTTTTGCCTTTGGACACGGCTTGGCAACAAGAGCTTGTAGCGATTGATTGGCCAAGTAATAACCTTGTGGAAGTGATGCCAGATCAAGATCAAACACGTCGTGCTTTTGTACGTGAATATCTGTTTGTTAGTCTTTTTCGAGCCTGTGCGGAATCGCTTGCCAGTGAGAACGCCAGCCGACTTGCCGCCATGCAGCGAGCAGAAAAAAACATCGATGAAATACAAGAAAACCTCAATCAAACCTTTCACCGTCTGCGTCAAAGTGACATCGATGAAGAGTTATCCGATGTGTTATCTGGATTTAATGCTTTAAATTAGAATTTAGATCATGATTTCAGTGAGTAAATCATAAAATAAAGAGTAGTGTGTTCGCTAGCGCACAGAACTTTGAGTAATTAATTGATAGAAGTGTCATTCTATCGCTTTGTTGCGACCTGATTTCTCACTTGAAAAATACCTAAGAATTATCCAATGCATGATGCAATCGATACGACTTTTTCGCCATTACAAAATCATCTTCTAGCTGCGCTTCCTGAGGAAGTTCAAGTTCGTATCTTTCCTTTTCTTGAATTGGAAAAACTGGAACTAGGGCAGGTGATGTACGAGGCGGGCGATAAATTAGCTTATGTACACTTTCCTGTTGATGCCATCGTGTCTTTGCTTTACGTCATGGAAAGTGGCGCGTCTGCCGAAATTTCCGTAGTTGGCAATGAAGGTTTAATTGGCGTTGCATTATTTATGGGCGGCGAAAGTACGTCGAGCCGAGCGGTGGTGCAAAGCGCTGGATATGCTTATCGCTTAAAAGGCAGCATGCTAACGGAAGAATTTAATCGACACGGTAAGCTGCTGGAGTTGATGCTGCGTTATACGCAATCCTTGATCACCCAAATGGCGCAAACCGCTGTGTGTAATCGTCACCATTCTATTGACCAACAATTGTGTCGCTGGTTGTTATTGTCACTTGATCGTTTGCCCGATAACCATCTCACCATGACCCAAGAATTGATTGCTAATATGTTGGGCGTACGCCGAGAAGGCGTCACCGAAGCAGCAGGCAAATTACAAAAGCTTGGGGTGATCGATTATCACCGAGGTCATATCACCGTGCTAGACAGATCGAAACTCGAAGAGTTGAGCTGCGAATGTTATGCCGTGGTGAAGACAGAGACCGATCGTTTGTTGCCATATGTTGTGCCGAAAACCTATTCTTTACCGAAAGCGTATTCTTTGGCAAAAAAGTCTTCCTTGCCCAAAAAATAGCTATGATAATGTGCTTTTTTATACCGATTTATGAAACGCCTTTCGTGTTGTGTTGATGAATTGAATTCCTCTCGAAAGTGTTCCTACTAAGCTGATACTGATCGCCATGTAGGACACTTTTGATGCGAGGTCGACGACATTGTTTTTGGTCAGTAGGCGCATCAGAATGCTACGAGGAAATGTATTGTCGGAATCAATGGCAATGCGTTTTATAGTGCGACGGTTTTCCTCTAATTCAAGGCGTAAAGACTCCCGCTGTTTGACTAAATCTTGTTTGGATAGCGCTTTATAATTCATAGAATATTTTGCTTAATTATCTCGATGTCTTCGGCAACTTCTGCGCGTGTTGCGGCAAAAAATCCATCTGGATGAGTCAATAGGGCGAAGAAGCGCCGACAGGCAAAATACGAAATAACACCGTAAAGAATGCATACCGACGCAATCGCGCTAATTAAATAGTTTGTGTTCCAGCATAAGGCGATGACAAGCACACCAAAGAAGAGACAGAAACAAATAAAACAGGCAAAGCCAATACAGGCTGCTGTGAGCATTTGTTTGAGTCGTCTTTTTTCTTCCACCCATTCTACTTTCATCAACCGCCAGTACAGTCTGGTTTGGCCAATAAGACGCTCTTTGGCTGAATGTAATCGTTGCAGGCTCTTCAATTATTTAACGGATTGAATGCGCTTTGCAGTGCATTCTCCGACCTCATAGATATGGCGTAATATGGCATGTGGCTGGCTCTTATTCGAGAAACACTACTATTTGTGTTAGACAAGCTGTTTAAGAGCGTCGCGCTAACAAGGCTCCGAATACAATACCGACTAAGGCACTGGCTGCAATCACTTGCCAAGGCTTTTCATGGGCGTAGGTATTGGCCACTACAGCAGATTTTTTTGCTGCACCAGAAACCGTTGCACTAGTGTGATTTATAGAGGCTTTTGCCGCAGAGATTGAGTCATTAATTTTTGCTCGTACTTGCTCCAATTCTTCGCCAGTAACAGATGTGCTGGCTTTCACCAAGTCTTCTATGTCGGACAGAAAGTGACTGAATTCAGTAGAGACTTTATCCATTGTGCTGTTATGGCTTTGACTATGATCTGGAGTATGACCATCTATCTTAGACGTTTTCATTATGCATTCCTTTTTTGTGGTGGATGTTAAACGCAACTCTATTGTTTTCTAGACTAAGTGAAGGCAAAGCCCAGGTCTGTTCGTCAGCGAACTTAGCAAGCTTTGTTTTTAAAGCTCGATGCAATTGGCCTGTGTATAAAGGCTGCCATGACCTGATTGTCTGCCTGATGATTTTAATGCGGCATAGGCTTCAGTAATTTCTTTGAATAAGGGCTCGCAATTTGACTGCTCAGAAATATCTGGATGATATTTGTGGGCAAGCTTGCGGTAAGACTCCCTGATTTCTTTCGCCGATGCGGTGAGTTCTACTTCTAAGGTTTTGTAATAATCATTGAATTGCATGGTCAGTCTCCTATCTATTTAGAAAGATGAGCTCAAATGTTTATTAAATCGTTGCGAAATCAATAACCACTCGTGACGGAACATCACCATTTTCCAGACGTTTAAATACATCGTTAATGGCAGACAATGGCTGTAGCTCAATGTCAGCTTTTACTTTGCCTTCGGCGGCAAAGGCTAATGCTTCGGCCATATCTTGGCGTGTGCCCACGAACGAGCCGCGAATGGTGACGCAGTTAGCAACTACGTCGAATAACGGCACTGGGAATTCACCTGGTGGCAAACCAACCAATACACAAATGCCACGTTTGCGTGTCATGGCAACCCCTTGATTGAACGCAATTAGCGAAGGTGCAGTGATTAATACGCCATGAGCACCGCCACCTGTTGCTTTGACTACGGCCTCAATTGCACCTTCTTGTTTGGCATTGACCACGGAATCCGCGCCAAGTTGGGTGGCGTGTTCGAGCTTTTTATCATCAATATCAACTGCACAAACGTGCAAGCCCATGGCTTTAGCGTATTGAACAGCCAAATGACCAAGGCCACCAATACCAGAAATAACCAGCCAGTCACCCGGTTTTGCTTTGGTTTCTTTAAGGCCTTTGTAAGTGGTAATGCCCGCGCAGATTAACGGCGCGGCTTCTGTGGCAGATAAGCCAGCAGGAATGTGAGCCACGTAATTTGGGTTAGCGAGTATGTATTCAGCGAAACCACCATTTTTGGTGTAACCGCCAAACTCGGCTTCGCCACACACAGTTTCCCAAGCAGCAAGGCAGTGCTCACAGTGGCCACAGGCCGAATAGAGCCAAGGTACACCGACGCGATCGCCTTCTTTTACGGCAGTCACACCTTCACCTAATGCCACCACAATACCAATGCCTTCATGACCGGGAATGAACGGAAGTGAGGGTTTCACTGGCCAGTCGCCTGCTTCAGCATGCAAATCTGTGTGACAAACACCACAGGCCTCGGTTTTCACCAAGATTTGCCCTGGACCAGGAGTCGGAATATCCATTTCTTTAAGAACGAGACCTTGGCCGAATTGTTCGACCACGGCTGCTTGCATTTGTTTAGTCATAATGAAATCCGTTTTGTTGATTTAGATTTTACCAGAGCCTATGCCTATTAATTTACGTTGTCAGTGCGTTTGCGAACAGAGTCTATTACTTAATGTTTTTATATTTTATTTAAAAGTTTTTTGTTACTGATTTATTTATTTGTGTGTTGGCGTACATACAAGGTCTAAATACACCCTGTAAATTGATTGAGTTGTATTTAATTTAAAAAAGAGATTTTTAATAATTAAAAGCTGTGGATTAAGAAAAATATTTTTATTGTTTTTATTTCAACACCCTCATGACTCATCAGAGCATGTTTAAGGGATTTAAGAGGACACAAGGTATGAGTCAAATTATGCAGGAATCGTTTTTTTCACTGCGCCGTCATGTGCTGAAAGGCTCATCTTTGGTAGCTATGGTCGTTTTGCTGGCTGCTTGCTCGCATAACCAACAACCCAAGATGTACGGCGCTTTACAAGCCGCTGAAACAGCTATTGAAGATGCTGACCGAAATGGTGTGAATGGTTATCCCTCACCAGAATTAGTTGAAGCGCGTAACAAGCTTCAGCAGGCTCGGGTAGCGATGGAAATGGAGGAAATGCCTCTTGCTACTTATCTGGCTAAAGAGTCACAAGTCGCTGCTGAATTAGCATCCGCTAAGGCGACGTTAATTAAAGAGCAGCAAGTCAATACGGCGATTGAAGAAGGTATTGATGCCTTGAAAAAAGAAATGGATCGCAATGTAGGAGTGGGTTCATGAGTGTATTAAATATTCGGTTTTATCAAGTGGCTGGTATGGCTTCTTTGCTTGTAGTTGCGGGCTGTGCAGGCCCAGCAGCGAAGCCCGAAGGGATGAATAATGTACGAGCTAAGTTGACGCACTTGCAGATGAATTCTCAGTTAATTCAGTCTGCGCCGCTAGAGTTTAATGATGCCGAGCAGGCGGTTAAGGCGGCTGAAGAACCAAGAACGGACAAAATGTTAGGTCGCCATTTAATGTTTATGGCTGACGCCAAAGTAGAGATCGCTGAAAACCGAGCAAAAAGCCGAATGTTGGTTTTAGATCGTAAGCAGCTTAGTCAACAGCGTAACGAGGCCAAATTAGCGGCAAGGAATCGGGAATTGGGCGTGGCGCGTAATGACGCAATGCAGTCTAAGGCCGATACCAAAAAACTAAGGATGGAAGCCGATACAGAGCGTAATCGCAGTCAAGAATTTCAGCGACAACTAGGCATACTTAATGCTAAAGCGACCAATCGCGGCATGATCATGACGCTAGGGGATTTGTCTTTCGCGACAGGCAAAGCAAAGCTGCAGCCGAGAGTGTTGATTGATCTTGATAAGTTGGTTGTCTTCCTTAATAAGTATGAAGATCGCAGTATTGTGATAGAGGGCAATACCGACAGCGTTGGTAGCGAGGCACTTAATCTAAGGTTGTCCCAACATCGAGCTTTGGCGGTTAGAGATTATTTGGTGGATAAAGGTATTAATTCTGGTCGTTTAACAGTGGTAGCGAATGGGGAAAGGAATCCATTAGATACCAACGAGTCTAAACTTGGGCGTCAGCATAATCGTCGAGTGGATATTGTTATCTCGAATACCGAAATGTCTAGACCAAAAGCGATACTGAATGACTTAGCAATTAATTCTTTCGAGTTTTCAATTGGAACAATAAGAGAAAGTAAAGGGTGATGCTTTTTAAAAATTAATTTAAAGCTTATTAAGAGAGAATGATTTGATTTTCAATGATTTTAAAAGCACCTTGTTAGTAAATGATATTGCCAGGGTGCTTTTTTAATATTAAATGAAAATATGGCTTTCATTGTTTTTCTTTTTTGATTTTTGAAATTGCCCATATTTTCATAGGACGTTAACAATGACATTTAAATTCCCAACCGCTTATACCATTCTGTTTCTGCTGATTGCCTTGGTGGCAGCAGGCACTTGGGTGGTGCCAGCAGGGCAGTATGACCGCGTCGAAAACGTGACGCTGGGTAAGGAAGTACCGGTTCCCGGTACGTATCAGCAAGTGGATTCTAACCCGCAAGGTGTGGTGGATATTTTCCTTGCGCCGATTGCCGGTTTTTATAATCCAGACAGTTACGAAGCCGCGGCCATTGATGTGGCTTTGTTCGTGTTAATCATTGGTGGGTTCTTAGGTGTTGTCACCAAAACAGGCGCGATTGATACGGGTATTTCCCGCGCAATGGTGAAGCTTAAAGGTCATGAAAAATGGATGATTCCGATTTTGATGGCGCTGTTTGCGATTGGTGGTAGCACTTATGGTATGGCGGAAGAATCGCTGGCGTTTTATGCCTTGTTGATTCCAGTGATGATCGCCGCGGGTTACGACTCTGTCGTGGTGGTGGGCATTATTCTGTTGGGCGCAGGCATCGGAACGCTTGGTTCCACTATTAATCCGTTTGCGACCGTCATTGCCGCCAATGCTGCCGACATTCCATTCACGCAAGGCATGTTTTTACGTTTCTTTATCTTGCTAACTGGTTGGTTGGCCTGTGTGGTGTATGTGATGCGCTACGCGGCAAAAATCAAACAAAACCCAGAGCAGTCTATCGTTTCCGATCATAAAGCGGACATCGAAGCGCAATTTGGTAAAAAATCCAATGCCGACGGTGATGCCATGCTGACGCTAAATCAGAAGTTTGTCTTGGTGATTTTCGCTTTAACCTTTGCGGTGATGATTTGGGGTGTGTCGAGCCAAGGTTGGTGGATGGCAAAAATGGGCGCGCTCTTTATTGCTTCGTCTGTGCTGATCGGTTTTGTTACTTGGATGGGCGAAAAAACCTTCACCGAAGTCTTTATTAATGGCGCGCGAGATCTATTAGGAGTCGCCATCATCATTGGTATTGCTCGTGGCATTGTAGTCATCATGGACGCAGGTCACATGACAGATACCATCTTGCATTTGGGCGAGCAAAGCTTAAGCGGTTTGTCGAATGTGCTGTTTATCAATGTGATGTTTGGCATTGAAGTGTTGATATCATTCTTTGTTCCTTCCTCGTCAGGTTTGGCGGTATTAACCATGCCGATTATGGCGCCACTGGCCGATTTCTCTGGTGTGAGTCGTGAATTGGTCGTGACGGCGTACCAGTCGGCCAATGGCTTAGTGAATTTATTTAATCCTACTTTTGCCGTGGTAATGGGGGGGCTTGCTATCGCCAAAGTGCCTTACGAAAGATGGCTGCGCTTTATTTGGCCGCTGCTGTTGATTCTTTGTCTCATCATTATGAGCTCTCTCAGCGTTATCGCCTTAATCGGCTAAGTCGTTAATCAAATAAGTAACTCAGCTCTCGATATCTCTTATTAACAGGATTTTCTCATTTTAAGGAAAAGCTATGATCGAATTTGGCGTTCACTCCGAAGTCGGCAAACTACGTAAAGTCATCGTTTGCCGTCCGGGCCTTGCTCATTCTCGTCTCACTCCCAGGAATGCCGCGGAACTGCTGTACGACGATGTGTTATGGGTTCAACAAGCACGTACTGATCACATGGACTTTTGCATGAAAATGGAAAGCCGTGGCATTAATGTGCTGGAATTTGGGCAGTTATTAGAAGAAACCGTGCGCGATAAAGGCGCTCGAAATTGGGTTCTTGATCGCCGCATTAACGAAAATCAAGTGGGCGTTGGCATGCTAAATGAGCTGCGTAGCTGGCTTGATGATATGCCTGCTGAGCAACTGGCTATTTATCTGATTGGTGGTATTTCTGTCCACGAGTTGCCTTTTAAACCTCATGGCATGTTTGGTAATTATCTTGGTGGCGATGGTTTTGTTATTCCGCCATTACCTAATACTCAGTTTCCGCGTGATAACAGCAGTTGGATTTACAACGGTGTCACAGTGAATCCGATGTTTTGGCCAGCACGTCGACCAGAAACCTTGTTGGTCACGGCGGTGTATCGTTTTCATCCTGAATTTGCTACAGCCTTTAATAATGGCGAGTTCAAAATTTGGTGGGGCGATCCAGATCTGGATCATGGTCCAGCCACCGCTGAAGGCGGCGATGTCATGGCGTGGGGTAATGGCTCTGTGTTAATCGGCATGGGTGAACGGACTTCACCACAAGCGGTTGGGCAAATTGCTAAACGATTGTTTGAGCAGGGCGCAGCAACCCGCGTGATGGCTTGCCAAATGCCGCGTTCTCGTTCGGCAATGCATTTGGATACCGTGTTTAGTCATTGTGATCGCGATGTTGTCACCGCCTTCACGGACGTTTGTGACGAGATCCAATGTTATACCTTGCGACCTAGTGATCACGCTGGGCAAATTGATTTCCGTAAAGAGAAGAAACATCTGTTTGAACTCGCTGCGGACTGCTTAGGCATCAAAAAACTCAACGTCGTGCAAACCGGTGGCGATCATTATCAGAAAGAACGCGAGCAATGGGACGATGGCAACAACGTTATCGCGCTAGAGCCTGGCGTTGTCGTCGCTTATGACAGAAATACCTACACCAATACCTTGCTTCGCAAAGCAGGCGTGGAAGTGATTACCGTGAGTGGGGCGGAGCTAGGCCGAGGTCGTGGTGGCGGCCATTGTATGACGTGTCCTGTTTGGCGTGACCCTGTTTCTTACTAAAAAACGACTACTGCGCTCGCTACGTCATGGCGCGTCAGTTTTTTAGTCCCCAGTAGTTGAGGGTTTTTTTTTGATCAATAAGGTGTAAATATTTTGTTTAATTTACGGAATAAGAATTTTTTAAAATTGTTAGATTTTAGCCAGCGAGACGTGAGTTTTTTGTTGGATTTGTCCCGCGATTTAAAGCGTGCAAAGTACTCAGGCATGGAACAGCAGGGCTTGAAGGGCAAGAACATCTGTCTGATTTTTGAGAAGTCCTCAACTCGTACTCTGTGTGCATTTGAAGTGGCGTCGTTTGACCAAGGTGCACAGATCACTTACTTAGGCCCTTCTGGTTCGCAAATCGGTAAGAAAGAATCCATGAAAGACACAGCTCGGGTGTTGGGTCGTATGTTTGATGCGATTGAATATCGTGGCTTTGGTCAGGAAGTCGTGGAAGAGTTAGCGAAATACGCTGGCGTGCCAGTTTATAACGGGTTGACCGACGAATTTCATCCAACACAAATGTTGGCGGATTTGCTCACTATGCGTGAGCACAGCGGCAAACCGTTGAATAAAATCAGCTATGCTTTTGTCGGTGATGCCCATTCCAATATGGGACATTCATTGATGGTTGCAGGCTGTTTAATGGGCATGGATGTGCGCATTGCTGCGCCTAAATCTTTATGGCCAAGCGACGAATTCTTAAAACCTGCACGAGATTTAGAAAAACGTTATGGCGCGACGCTGACTATTACCGAGGATGTAAACGCCGCCGTGAAAGACTGTGATTTTATTCATACTGATGTGTGGGTTTCCATGGGCGAGCCGGATTCTGTTTGGGAAGAGCGCATCAAATTACTCACGCCTTACCGCGTAAATAGCGATTTGATGAAGGCGACGGGCAACAGCAACACCAAGTTTATGCATTGCTTGCCAGCTTTTCATAATCGTGACACCGACGTGGGTGAAGAAGTCTTCCAGAAATTCGGCATCGAAGAAATGGAAGTATCCAACGAAGTGTTTGAATCGGAAGCCAGCATTCAGTTCGAGCAAGCGGAGAATCGTCTTCATACTATTAAGGCGATGCTTGTCGCTACTTTGGGTCATTAACATTCACGCCTAATTAAAAGGACTGGAATATGAGAATAGTCGTGGCTTTGGGTGGTAACGCCTTGTTGAAACGTGGTCAGCCGTTAACGGCAAAAGCCCAGCGCGAGAACATTAAAATTGCGGCGCAAGCTCTGGCAAAAATCGCCATCAATAATGAGCTAATTATTACTCACGGCAATGGCCCGCAAGTTGGCTTGTTGGCATTGCAAGGCAACGCCTATAAGCCGGATGAGCTGTATCCGCTGGATGTTCTCGGTGCCGAAACCGAGGGCATGATTGGTTACATGATAGAACAAGAAATGGGCAATTTTGTTCCCGCTGAACGGCCATTGGCAACACTATTAACCATGATAGAAGTCGATCCCAAAGACCCCGCGTTTAACAATCCCACCAAGTTTATTGGCCCCGTTTACGAAGAAGCGGAAGCCAATAAACTCGCCCAAGACAACAACTGGACGATAAAACCAGACGGCAAAAAATGGCGTCGAGTCGTGGCTTCGCCCTTGCCAAAACGTATTTTTGAAATTCGTCCGATTCGTTGGTTATTAGAAAAAAATACCATCGTTATCGCCAGTGGCGGTGGAGGCATTCCTACCATGTATGACGCGGATCATCATCTAAAAGGCGTCGAAGCCGTGATAGACAAAGACTTATCCAGCGAACTGCTCGCGCGGGAACTGGGGGCCGATTTATACATCATGGCGACCGATGTTCAGATGGTGTATCTGGACTGGGCAATGCCACAACAGCGCGGTATTAAAAGCATTAATCCTGCTGATCTCGCCAACTACGACTTCGCCACTGGCTCCATGGGGCCGAAAGTAAATGCCGCCAAGCAGTTTGCCGAGAAGACAGGCAAAGTCGCTGCCATTGGGTCATTAGAAGAACTTGAGTTAATCGTCAAAGGCACCGCAGGGACACGAGTAAGCAAGCTGGTTGGGGCGATGGAAATGAGGCAGCATGGAGTTTAAAGACTATTACAAAATTTTGGGCATCGATGAAAAAGCAAATGCTTCCGTGATCAAGGCAAGCTATCGAAAACTTGCTAGAAAATATCATCCAGATGTTAGTAAAGAAGAAAATGCTGAAGCACAATTTAAAGACGTAGGCGAAGCTTATGCCGTTTTAAAAGATCCAGAAAAACGCGGCGAATACGATTTATTGCGAGCACAAGGGACGCATAGATCTGGCGGCAGCTATCAGCCACCACCAGATTGGCAATCTTCTCATGCAGGCAATCGAGCACACAGTCAGAGGACTGATGAGGATTTTAGTGATTTCTTTGATTCGATTTTTGGTGCTAATGGCGGCAGCTATCGTCAAGCAGAGGGGTTTCAAAGGTCGACGAATCGCCGTGGACGAGATTTACATTATAAAATCGCTTTGTTTCTTGAGGAGGCGTTTGTTGGTTGTCAACGACAAATAGCTTTGCGAGTTTCCGAACCAGACCAAAATGGATCGATAAAACAAAGAGACAAAACATTAAACGTAAAAATTCCAGCAGGAGTAACAGAAGGTCAGCATATTTGTTTGACTGGTCAGGGAGAACTAGGTATTGGTGGCGGTAAAGCAGGTGATTTGCTACTAGAAATTGAGTTTGCCCCACATTCATACTTTACGGTCGACGGGATGAATATTTTACTGACGTTGCCCGTTACGTGTTGGGAGACAGCATTAGGTTCAACGGTCGAAGTACCAACCATCAGAGGCAAAGTAAAATTAAAAATTCCTCAAGCAGCGAATAGTGGTAATAAGCTGCGTATCAAAGGCAAAGGTTTGATTAGTAAAGGTGGGGAAATATCTGGTGATCAAATTGTGACCCTGCAGATCAGTTTACCAAAAGAACACAGCAGTGAAGCTAAAGCGCTTTACCGACAACTAGCTGAGTGTGAATCTCACTTTAATCCACGCCAAGCCTTCGAGAGGTAGGTAATGTCTAAATCAGAGATAGTGATAATTGACTCTCGACATGAGCATATATTATTTACCTTAGAAGAGGTTTGTGAACGCTGTAATGTCCATACTGAGATGATTATTGAAATGGTGGAGTATGGTATCGCTGATCCTGTTGAAAAGTCTTCATTAGATAATTGGTACTTTAATAGCCAAGCTTTAATGCGCTTGCAGCGGGCTCAACGACTAATGGATGGACTGAAACTAAACTTGTCTGGGGCCGCGTTCAGCTTAGAGTTATTGGATGAAATTGACGGCTTACAAAAGCACATCGTTGTTCTTAGAAATCAGTTGCCTTGATGGTTTTTTAATTAAAAACTATTGGAGATGGTTGGAAATCAGATCTCACTTAATTCGATGAACACTTCAGCGTGTTCATCGATTCGTAATAAGATGTCTCTACGAAGCTCTAAGTCCTAGAATGAACGCTTACGCTCTATATTGGCGCGAAGATCACTACAAACAAAGCTGAAATGGGTAACCGCATTTTTCACCAAGAAATCGGCTGAAGGCGTTCTTTCATGGGGGCGACTTTGAGTGTGAGCCAGAATTGAATAAACGCTGAATTTTTCATGATTTGTGGATGTTTTCACTTAAATTTCTTATTAAGTCGAATAGCCTACCATTGGGATAAATAGCAGACACATAGTCAGAGGAATAACGTTTCTATGTCTAATCAAGTTACTGGATCTAATCAAGCCACAGGGTCTCATCAGGAACATCACCGCCAACATCGAGTAGGTTGGTTAAGAGCTGCTGTTTTAGGGGCGAATGACGGTATTGTTTCCACGGCAAGTTTGATTATTGGTGTGGCGTCGGCCAATTCTGGACACACGGCGATCATGGTTGCGGGAACAGCAGGTTTAGTCGCTGGCGCTATTTCTATGGCGGCGGGGGAATATGTATCGGTGAGTTCTCAGGCCGATACGGAAAAGTCTGATTTGCAGGATGAAAAAAAATCCCTTGAACAGAATTACGAAGAAGAGGTGATCGAGTTGGCGGACATCTATCAGCAGCGAGGTGTGGAACCAGAACTGTCCATCACAGTGGCACGACAGCTGATGGCGCACGATGCACTTGCGGCGCATTCTCGAGATGAAATCGGGATTTCTGACCTATCAGCTGCGCAACCTATAACGGCGGCTTTTTCTTCAGCATTGAGTTTTACCTTGGGGGCGGCATTGCCTTTGATGACGGCGTATTTTTATCATGATGATGCCAATTTGTCCGTTGTTATCGCTGTGTTGTCTCTGGTGTTTCTCGCTATTTTAGGGGCGATTTCATCGTATTTGAGTGGTGCAAAAATGCTTACTGGCATAGTGCGAGTTGGCTTTTGGGGTGCGTTAGCCATGGCGACGACGGCACTGGTTGGGAATGCTTTTGATGTTGCGGTTTAAAAAATGGACTGCGAGGTGCAGTCCATTTTTTTAGTGCTTAGATAAGGGGGGGGCAAGCGTTAATCTTGCTTTACTAGATTGGCTTTTTCACCTCTTGCCCAATAGCCAGTTAACCCATAATGATCGTAAACTGCTAGCTCGTGCTCTCGGTTTAGATCTTTGGTGGTGTGGTACTTGGGCGCTTCTTTTATCTGATGACGAGTTAAGTTGATGGAGACTGAACTATCAGTCCAATCCATGTCTTCTATCCACTCTGGCGAGATAAGCACTTTGTGACCACCAAACCAATTGGTAGTGTCGACCATGAAGTAGCGAACCGCCATGGTATTGTCTTCAATTAATAGCCCAGAAACATGCCCCATTTCACCATCGATGGCGTGGATCTTGTAGCCGATGATGGCTTTGCAGCTGCGTAGATTTGGATCATCGTTTTGATGTAATTCGCGTTTGGCCTTTTCATGAGCAAGCGTAGCGCTGTCTGATTCTTCTTTGGTATCTGGGTAATGACCAAAACCTGGATACAATGAATACGGATACATGCCGCCGCCCCAGAAGCCAGTGCCACCCCAATAATAGGGATAGCCGTAGTAGCCTAAATGATCGATCTCGTGTTGGCGGGAAACAGGTTGGTTTGTGTCAATTTTTGGGCTGTTTTTCACTTGTTCTTTGGTGACGGCGACGGGAAAGACTTTTTCTCGACAGTTGGCTTTTTCTATGCCAATAGGAGAGATCAAGACTTTACGGCTTGATAGCCAGCTGCCAGTTTCAACGACGAAATAACGCACAACCCATTCTTCGTCATCAAACAAGAAATCCGTCACTTCGCCTATATTGCCATCAGTGGCGGCAATGGTGTATCTCTCTAAATCGTGCATGCTGCGTAACATAATTGATTGTCCTTTTGTCTTGTCTAACGGATTTGTCTTCCTATAAAACTAACCTTCCTGCCTTATGGTGTCAGTTCGCTGGCGTACAGACGCTAGACCGCTTGTTTCATTAAGATGAAAAGACGCTTGATTGCGCCATTCACCAGATGATTTTAAGGCGATTATGTTAAACACTTTTTCTTCTCTACTTGGACGACGATTTTCTCACTCGCTTTGGGACAGCAAGATTCCTGTTCGAGAGGAATTGTTTGGCTTAGAACGGCTTGAAGAGCATGCAGAAAGTTTGGCTTTGGCTCAGCAGGTATTCGGTTCCGAGCCTTCCGTGTTGCCTTTGCAAACACGTATGGATGAAAATGCCACGGCGCTTTTGGCATCCTATCGTGAAAGTGCTGCTGAGTTAGAACGAGGCGGAAGTGTCGTTCCTGCCGCGGAATGGCTGCTCGATAATTATCATTTGGTGGAAAAACAGATTCGCGAGATCCGAGATGATTTGCCAGACAGTTATTATCGACAATTACCTAAGCTAGCTGATGGTCCTTTTGCCGGTTATCCGCGGGTATTTGGCTTAACCTGGGCGTTTGTAGCGCACACCGATAGCCATATAGATCCTGATGTTCTGGTGCGTTTTATTCATGCTTATCAAACAGTCCAACCGCTCACCATTGGCGAATTGTGGGCAGTGGCGATTACGCTGCGCATTGTATTAATTGAAAACCTGCGCCGTTTGGCCGATCAAATTGCCGTCGGACGGGAAGCTCGCCACGACGCCGATCATTTTACCGAGCGGCTTTTGGTGGCAGGTAGTGCTCATTCAGCGTTACAAGAAGACATCGCCTCCCGCTCACCGGAACCGTTATCGGAAGTGTTTGCAGCGCAATTGGCGAAGCGATTACGAGACCAAGATCCGAAAACTACACCAGCATTGGATTGGCTAGAGCAGCGCTTGCAACTGCAAGGTCTTTCGGTTGAAGAAGTGGTGCAACATGCCCAGCAACGCCAAGGCGCATCGAACGTCACTATCCGAAATGTGATCACTAGCATGCGGTTGATTTCCGACATTGATTGGTCGGAATTGTTTGAGAAAGTCAGTCTGGTCGATCAAGAATTTTACCGTTATGGCCTGTTTGCCCAAATGGATTTCCCGACACGTAACTTGTACCGCAGTGCTGTGGAGGAGTTGGCGCGAGGCTGTGATTATTCAGAGATAGAGATTGCTCAGCGTGCCGTAGAAATGGCGAAAGACAGCGTAAAGCCTTTTGAATCTAAGAATACGGAATTAAAGAGTGCGGAATCAAAGAATGATGAGTCGGCACAAGCGCTTTCGGAAGAAGCCAAGGTAGAAAAAAGTCGTCTTGGTGACCCAGGTTATTATTTGATTGAACAGGGCCGATTGGCTTTCGAAAAATCCATCGCCTATAAACCCACCATGGGATTAAGAGTCCGGCGTTTTCATATGCGCTTAGGCGTCGCGGGTTACAGCGGTACGATTGCCATTCTTGCCTTGGCTTTTCTTGCCATGAGTATTTTTTTCGCGGGATTCCTAGCGTTTCCTGCACAATCTTGGTTGCTATGGGCAGTAGTGGCTTTTATTCCCGCCACAGAAGTGGCGTTTGCCATCGTTAATCGTTTAGTGACCTGGCGCTTTGGCGCGTTGATGTTGCCGGGACTTGAACTAAAAGCGGGCGTGCCGGCCTCGTTACGAACCTTAATCGCCGTGCCGACTTTGCTCACCTCTGAAGCGGATTTATTAGAGCAAATTGAACGCTTGGAAGTGCATTATCTGAGCGGTATCGACGGCGATGTAAGCTTTGCCTTATTAACTGACGGCAAAGATGCTGATTTGGAAGAATTAGAAAGCGACGCCTTATTGTTAGAACGGGCGGCGTTGGAAATAGAGCGATTAAACCAACGTTACGAAGAAGGTCCATCCGGTCCGCGTTTTATCTTGTTGCATCGTCGTCGATTGTTTAACCCGAGCGAAAATGTGTGGATGGGTTGGGAGCGTAAGCGCGGTAAGTTGCATGAACTTAATCTATTATTACGCGGCGCAACGGACACCACGTTTATGGCTATTCAGGGCAAAGCACCTAGTGTGCCGAGTAATGTTCGCTATGTGATTACCCTTGATGCCGACACGCGTTTGCCACGAGAAGCCGCGTTGCGATTAATCGGTAAAATGGCGCATCCGTTGAATCGTCCACGTTTGGATAAAGTCAAACAGCGAGTTGTCGCGGGTTACGGGATTCTTCAACCTCGCGTCACACCTTCTTTGTCGGTGGGCGCGGAAGGTTCTTTGTTCCAGCGCATATTTTCTGCTCCCGGCGGAATGGATCCTTATGCCGCGGCGATTTCCGATGTCTATCAAGATCTTTTCGGCGAAGGTTCTTTCACTGGCAAAGGCATTTACGATGTCGATATGTTCGAAGCCGCGCTAGCGGATCGCGTGCCGAATAACACCATGCTGAGCCACGATTTATTCGAAGGCATTTTTGCGCGCGCCGGTTTGGTATCAGATGTGGAAGTGGTGGAAGAATTTCCTGCTCGATACGATGCCGCTGCGAAACGTCAGCATCGTTGGATGCGAGGCGATTGGCAGCTGTTGCCGTGGATTATGAGCAAACCAACAGAGCAGGGCGTTTCTAGTTTGGGGCGTTGGAAGCTACTCGATAATTTAAGGCGTTCGCTGGTGGCACCAACAACCCTGTTAGCCTTGGCGTTAAGTTGGTTGTTGTTTCCGTCGTCGGCGTTATTTTTTAGCGCTGTATTATTGGCCTTCATGGCCATTCCACCCTTGTTGCCCTGCGTTTTTTCGATGATTCCTCATCGTTCAGGCGTCGACACTAGCAATCATTTTCGCTTGTGGTTAGGGGATTTACGCCTTGCTTTGAGTCAGACTTTTTTATCTATCGCCTTTCTGCCTGATCAAAGCTGGCGCTCATTGGATGCGATCACACGTACCTTGTTGCGTTTGAGTGTGACCCATCGACGTTGTTTGGAATGGGCAACCGCGGCGCAGAGTAATGCGAGCCCACGACTCAAGGTTATGGGTTTTTATCAAAATATGGCCAGTGGAACCTTGCTTGCTTTAGCGGTTTGCTTGTTTGTCATTGTGGTGAATCCGGCGGTATGGCTGCTGGTGTTGCCGTTTGCTTTGCTTTGGTGTCTTGCGCCTTTGGTCGCCGTGTTTGTTAGTCGATCCCCCGAAGTGTTGCGACCTGATGAACTCGATGTCGGTGCGGTCACCTTACGTCTTACTGCGCGCAAAACGTGGCGTTATTTTGAAACCTTTGTCACAGAGGAAGACAATTTTTTACCGCCAGATAATTTCCAAGAAGACCCAGAGCCTGTGGTGGCCCATCGAACTTCGCCAACCAATATTGGTTTGTATTTGTTGTCTTCAGTGGCGGCGCGAGATTTTGGTTGGGCTGGGCTAATCGAAACGATTGAGCGACTCGAAACGACCTTTGTGACGTTGGAAAAACTACCAAAACACAACGGGCATTTCTTCAACTGGTACGGTACGCAAAGCTTGCATACCTTGTTGCCGGAATACATTTCTTCGGTGGACAGCGGCAATCTTGCGGGGCATTTGATTGCGCTGGCAAACAGTTGCGAACAATGGCAGGAGGAGTCTGTCGTAGGGCTATCTCAAGAGCTATTTCAAGGCACTTTAACCGCTAAGCTAAACTCCACGGTGCGCTCGGGTTTTATAGACAACATTGCGTTGGCTAGACAATCCTTAGTGGCTGACTCAAAACAAGCAATTCATTCTGTTAGTCCAGATTTGAGTGTTACTGTAACAGACAACGAACATCCATTGTTGGCAACCTTGGATGATATCGAGAGTCGATTAAACAGCCGACAGACTATTGAGGCGTTAACGCCGATTTTAATTCGATTGACCGATAAAGCCGCGAAATTGGCTCGTGAGCGACCATTAGGTTCGGGTGAAGAAGTTGCACAAGGGCGTCATGCTGATTTCATTTATTGGATTGAAGCCGCCAAGAAGGTGATGGTTGAACAGCAGCGCGATACGCTTGAACAGCGTGATGCGCCAGATGCTTTGCTGGCTCGATTAACAACACTGGCGAGCACCGCGCATAATATGGCGTTAGATATGGATTTTGCGTTTCTCATTGATCCTGAGCGCAAACTTTTGTCGATTGGTTATTCACTTGCCGAAAATAGTCTCGATCCAAGTTGTTACGATCTATTGGCTTCGGAAGCGCGATTAGCGAGCCTGTTTGCTATCGCCAAAGGCGATGTGGCGACGAAACACTGGTTCCGTCTTGGTCGAGCTGCAACGCCCATGGGGAACGGCTCGGCGTTAATTTCTTGGTCAGGTTCTATGTTCGAATATTTGATGCCATCGCTGATCATGCGAGCGCCAACGGGCAGTTTACTTGAACAGACCAATCGCCTGATTGTTGGGCGTCAGCAGGAATACGGCAAACAGCTTGGCATTCCTTGGGGCGTGTCGGAATCTTCTTATAATGCGCGTGATATTGAGTTTACTTATCAATATTCTAACTTTGGTGTACCGGGACTCGGTCTAAAACGCGGTTTGGCAGAAAATAGAGTCATCGCGCCTTATGCTACAGGTCTTGCCTCCATGATTGATCCTCAGGCGGCGGTTGATAATTATGGGCGCCTAAACAGCATGGGCGCTTGTGGACGTTATGGATTTTATGAGGCGCTGGACTTTACGCCGACTCGTTTACCTGTTGAAAGCCATGTTGCCATTGTGCGCAGTTTCATGGCGCATCATCAGGGCATGACCATTGTGGCTATTGCCAATACCTTGCTGGAAGGCGTGTTTAGACAACGTTTTCATCAAGAACCTATGATTCAGGCGTGTGAACTCTTATTGCAAGAACGTATGCCAAGAGATGTTTGTATTAGTCATCCACGGGCAGAAGAAGTGAAAACCTACGCGTCTTCTCTGACGGTGATTGCGCCGATCGTTCGACGACTAAGCCCAACAGCCGCAGGCTCGCCCATTACGCATTTGTTATCGAACGGACGCTATGTGGTGATGTTAACCTCCACTGGCGCGGGCTACAGTCGTTGGCGCGATATAGCGGTGACCCGCTGGCAGGAAGACACCACATGCGATCATTACGGTAGTTTCATGTTCTTGCGTGATAAAAATACAGGTCAGCTTTGGTCGAGTTCCGCTCAACCTTTGCAAGATGAAGGTCATTATCCTGCGGGAGTGTTTGAAGAAGATCATGCTGAGTTCGTGCGCCATGATGGTGATCTAACCACGACCATGGACGTTTTGGTTTCCGGTGAAGACGATGGCGAAGTACGTCGTATTTCCTTGAGTAATAATGGTCGAGCGGCTTATGACATTGAACTGACTTCCTACTTAGAATTGGTATTAACGACGCCAGCTACAGACAATGCTCATCCGGCCTTTGCCAAGATGTTTGTACAAACGGAATATGCCCCTGAATACAATGCGCTAATCGCGACTCGCCGTAAACGTGCCGCGCAGGAACCTTCAATTTGGGCAGCGCACTTTGCCATTGTGGAAGGGGAAGTGACGGCCGATCCTCAATATGAAACTAACCGCGCCTTGTTTATTGGGCGAGGCAATTCTATTGCCACAGCCGCCGCGTTTGATCGTGACGATTCGTCCGTTGAAAGTGTCGACCTGAACAATTCAATCGGGACTGTGTTAGATCCTATTTTCTCGTTGCGCTATGCCGTTCATGTGCCAGCAGGCAGTGTGGCGAAAGTGGCGTTTTGGACAGTTGTGGCGTCTTCTCGTGAAGAATTAATGGATATTATTGATCGACATCACGACCGTAGCGCTTATGACAGGGCGAAAACCTTGGCATGGACACAGGCGCAAGTGCAATTGCGTCATTTGGATATTATCCCAACCGAGGCGCACGATTTCCAACGACTTGCTGCGCCGATTATATACGCCGATCCGCGTTTTCGCGTCTCGGCCGACGCCATTCATCGCGGCATGGCGTGTCAGTCTGTGCTTTGGCCGCATTCGATTAGTGGTGATTTGCCCATTGTGCTGTTGCGCATTGATGACGTCGAAGACATTGATCAAGTGAAGCAATTATTGCGCGCCCATGAATACTGGCGTATGAAACGGTTGGCGGTGGATCTGGTGATCATCAACGAGCACGCGTGTTCTTATTTACAAGACTTGCAAATTGCCATTGAAACTGCAGTACGAAGTAGCCAGTCGCGGCCTCGATTGATCGATAAATCTAACGATGATCATGTGCAAGGCGCTGTGCATGTTTTGCGTGCGGACTTGGTGGATGTGCAGGTTCGTGATTTGCTCAAATCGGTTGCTCGGGTGGTGCTTATTGCTCGTCGAGGATCCATTGGTAAACATATTCATCGCTTGCCGCCAGCGTTGACTTGGCCGCCGAAGATTCGCTCTAAGAATAAATCGATAGGTGACAATATCATTCCATTCAAGGCAAAGAATTCAACAGCCAGCGATAAGTTAGCAGCTCTGAAACAAGAGCTAGAGTTCTTCAATGGCTTGGGCGGTTTTGGTTTAGATGGTCGGGAATATACGGTGATTCTTGAAAACGGCGCCTCGACGCCTGCGCCTTGGATCAATGTCATTGCCAATGCGAGCTTTGGTTTTCATGTGTCGGCCGAAGGCAGTGGTTATACGTGGGCGGAAAACAGCCGCGAGAACCAGTTAACGCCTTGGTGTAATGATCCGGTTTCTAATCCGTCTGGAGAAGCGATTTACGTGCGCGATGAAGACACTTTGGAATTGTTTGGCGCCACGGCTCAGCCGCTTCGTTCTATTAATCAAGCGAACAACAAAGCCAATCAAAGTGCATTTGTTGCTCATCATGGTCGTGGTTATAGCGGCTTTGAACATCAAGCGGATGGCTTGGCACTGACATTATTGCAATACGTGCCTTTGACAGATCCGATCAAAATTTCACGTTTAACCTTGCATAACCAAACGAGGCGACGTCGTCGATTCTCCGTTACGTCTTACGCCGAATGGGTGTTAGGCACAGCTCGTGGAACGTCTGCGCCATTTATTACCACGGATTTGGATTCGGCTGGCTCAAACGCCTTATTCGTTTGTAATCGCTGGAATGTGTCGTTTCCGGGGCGTGTTGCTTTTGCCGATATGGGCGGGATGCAATCGACCTGGACGACAGATCGTACCGAGTTTCTGGGACGCAATGGTTGTATGAATGCACCAGCGGCCTTACTCAGGGATTCGTCTTTGTCTGGCAGTATTGGCGCGGGACAGGATCCTTGTACTGCGCAACAATCTATTATTGAGCTGGAACCGGATGAATCAGTGGAAGTGGTGATCTTGCTGGGGCAATGTGCTTCTGTTGCCAAAGCTCGTGATTTGATCGAGCAATATCGCCATGCGGATTTGGATCAAGTACTAGCTGAAGTAACCGAGCATTGGGATACCTTGCTAGGCGCGGTTCAGGTGAAAACGCCAGATCGAGCGATGGATATTATGCTCAATGGTTGGCTGCTATATCAGACGGTGGCGTGTCGTATGTGGGCGCGTTCAGCGTTTTATCAAGCCAGCGGTGCGTATGGCTTTCGAGATCAATTACAAGACGGTATGTCGATGACATTCCGCCGACCGGATATGACCAGAGCGCATATTTTGCGTGCGGCGAGTCGCCAGTTTGTCGAGGGCGATGTACAGCATTGGTGGTTGCCTCATACCGGGCAGGGCGTGCGTACGCATATTTCTGATGATAGAGTCTGGCTAGCGTATGCCACGGCGACTTACATTGAAACCTCCGGTGATGTGTCTATTTTGGACGAAAAAATCGCCTTTATCGAAGGGCCGTTATTGGCGGCGGAACAGCATGACGCGTATTTTCATCCTATGGAATCGGACGAGTCTGCGACCTTATTTGAGCATTGTGCTCGCGGGTTGGATCAATGTCTTGAACTGACTGGCGAAAATGGCCTGCCATTAATGGGCTCGGGCGACTGGAACGATGGCATGAATCGCGTCGGTGAAGGCGGTCAAGGGGAAAGTGTTTGGTTAGGCTGGTTGTTGATTCGTACCATTCATTTGTTCTCGCCCATGGCGCAAGCTCGTAATGAAGGCGAACGAGTACAGCGGTGGGTGGCGCATGTCAGTAAAGTCCGAGAAGCGATTGAAGAGAAAGCGTGGGACGGCGAATGGTATCGTCGAGCAAGTTTCGATGACGGCAGCTGGTTAGGATCAAAAGACAATGACGAATGCCGAATTGATTCTATTGTGCAATCTTGGGCAGTTTTATCCGAAGCGGGTGACCCAGAGCGCGCCGCGAAAGCCATGGAATCGGTCGAGCAATACCTGATTCAACCTGAGTCAAAACTGGCATTATTGTTTACACCGCCATTTAATAAAACCAGCCACGATCCGGGTTATATTAAAGGCTATCCGCCGGGGTTACGGGAAAATGGTGGTCAATACAGCCATGCTGCCATGTGGGCGATTTTGGCTTATGCCAAGTTGGGTGATGGCAACAAAGCCAGTGACTTGTTTAATTTACTCAATCCGATCAATCACGCTCTAAATGCTGAAGAGACTGATTGTTATAAAGTTGAACCTTATGTGGTTGCTGCAGACGTGTATTCCGTAGCGCCTCATATAAGACGTGGTGGTTGGACTTGGTACACAGGCTCGGCGGGTTGGATGTACCGAGCGGGCATGGAAGGTATTCTTGGTTTGCACAGAAAAGGTAAAGAACTGACTATGAAGCCTTGTATCCCGTCAGATTGGCCGGGTTTTGAAGTCTCTGTAAAAGTCGACGAGACCGAATACTTTATTGTCGTCGTGCAATCGGTTGATTGTGCTGATTCTTCGAGTGTTAGTGGTCCTTTAAAAGACTCTTTAGTGCTAAGTGGAATGCGGGCTGTGGTGGATGGCATGGATATTCAAATTATCAACAAGATAGTGCGAGTACCTCTGGATGGAGGAATGCATAAACTGAACATTAGTGTTTGGATCTAAATAGTATCAGTACTAGCATTAGATTTTCCTTCATTTATCCCACCCTAAGCTTGTAATGCTTTGGGTAGGTATCGATAGCAAAGTAGGGGACTTCCATCAAAGAAGAAAAAGTTTGCCAAGAAACCTAGACATATGAAATTAATGATGTAATATCTGCGCCCGTTGTTGAGCGAAGCCCAATATCAAAATCGATTATATTTACTAGAGTTATGACCATTTTCTATTAAATTGGTATTTTAATAGCAAGATAGTCGAGTTGATAATGAAATTATCGATAACTTATTGAAATTTAGTTGTTTTTGGTTAGAATGCTCTTCAAAGTGAGTTGAGGCAAGTAACGTTCTTTTGATTTTTAGCCCTTACAAGGCGAATGTCGGGAGTTCGAACCTCTCCACACCCACCACTTATAAGACAGTGGTTAAACAGCTTATGACAACGGAGTGGTAGTTCAGTTGGTTAGAATACCTGCCTGTCACGCAGGGGGTCGCGGGTTCGAGTCCCGTCCATTCCGCCATCTTTCGACAAGATGTAAAACTACGTGTCGGGTGTGTTACTCAGTTGGGAAAATATTTCCTTACAAGGCGCATATCAGTGGGAGTTAAGAACTCCACATCGAACAGATGTAAAATGTTATTGGGTGTGTAGCTCAGTTGGGAAATTGATCTTAACAAGGCGCATATCAGCGGGAGTTCACGAACTCCACATCGAACAGATGTAAAATGTTGATTGGGTGTGTAGCTCAGTTGGGAGAGCGTCGCCCTTACAAGGCGAATGTCGGGAGTTCGAACCTCTCCACACCCACCACTTATAGGAAAGTGGTTAAATACCTATAATCTCCCTTCGGATAGTTATTATCTAAAGAGAATAAATGGAGCGGTAGTTCAGTTGGTTAGAATACCTGCCTGTCACGCAGGGGGTCGCGGGTTCGAGTCCCGTCCGTTCCGCCATTTTCATCTAGATTAAAATCAATATCTGTTAATAGCCTCTTAGATAAGAAAATATCTCCTTTCTCTAGCTATATCATTATTCAGTCTTTCTATTTTTTCACTGTTCTCAATAATTCAGTTTATCACCATTGACTCTCTCTATTGTTAAATTTTATAAAAAAAAACTGCCTTAATAGTTTTTAATTTTTTGATCTCAATGGCATATCGATTGTCATCTGAAGCAAACTTGCTGCGTCTTGTGCAGTGAGCGTATTTTCATGAAATGTTTTTTGTAAATATTCAAATAAAGTTGTGATGCCTACTGGTAATATCATGTTGAGGAGTACTATACTCAAGCTGTATAGGGGGATTTGTCAAATTTCCCTAAAGATTCACCAATAAAAATAAAAAATGGAGCTTAATATGACAACCTTATCAACTCGTTCTTGCGTTTTATTTAAAGCAAGTGTGGTCGCTTTGGCGGTAGCGTCGGCTTCTAGCGCTTACTCAGCGGGCTTTGCTTTAAATGATCATAGTACGACGGCATCAGGAAACGCTTTAGCTGGTGCTGCAGCTTCTGGTGAAGACATTTCTTTTAGTTACTGGAACCCCGCCCTTTTTCTGAATGCTAAGAAAAATACCTTTTATGTATCGGGCGCGTATGTTATGCCAAAAATGGACGTGACGAATATTTCTGCAACGAATGCAAAAGCTTTTGGGGGATCTCCCATAAGCGGATCAACAACCAATTCAGATTCCGTAGACAATGCCTTTATTCCCGCTTTCTATTATGCGATGCCTTTGTCTGATGACACAGTAGGTGGGATTTCTTTGAATGCGCCTTTTGGGTTGTCTGGGGATTATGGTAATACTTGGCCAGGTCGTTTCCATGCGACTGAAACGTCTTTAAAAGACATAGCCTTAGCTTTTTCCGTCGCTCATAGAGTAAATGATTGGTTTTCTGCTGGTGCCAGCGTACAAGTCCATCGTGCCCATGTTGTTTTAGCTTCTGCAGTTGGTTCCACCATCGCTCAGGCTGGTGGTGAAGGGTTAGGTAAGATTAAGGCTGCAGCAACCGGATATGGGTTCAGTTTGGGGGTATTAATGGAGCCTATTAAAGGAACTCGTATCGGTGTTGGTTATCGAAGCAAGGTAAAATTCGATTTCAAAGGGGATGTGAAGTACGACAATGTTGCTGGAGTAAACCAAGCCCTTTCCCAGAAAGGCTACCAATTAGTTAATACAAGTGCTGAAGATAATCTTAAATTCCCTGATGTGTTGACCATCAGTTTGGATCAAACCTTAACGAATAAACTGCGCCTTGGTTTAAGTGCAATACATACAGGTTGGAGTTCAATGAAGGATGGTCTTAATATTAAGTTTGGTAGCAATCAGCCGAACTCTGTTCTTACCTTTGGATTCGATGATGAATGGATGTATTCTGCAGGCTTAACCTACGATTATTCAGATGCTTTGACATTGCGGACTGGTATTGCCATGGACAATACTCCAGTGACAGATAAATACCGTTCAGCAAGAACACCAGATGGTGATCGTAAGTGGTACTCCGTGGGCGCGACGTATCACATTGATGATTCCAGCTCCGCTTCCTTTGCTTATACCCATGTCGCTATAGAGAATGTGAGTGTGAATCGTGATGGTAGTTTGCCAGAAGATGCTTCAAGAGGGACCTATAAAGCCGATTATGACTCTTCAGCAAATGTGGTTTCCTTGGCTTATACGAAAGCGTTCTAGGTGTTAGATAACCGTTCAAAGCTTTCTATTTTCAGCTTTTTATGAGTTTTACCCTTAATGATGATAGGTTGAGAAATAAGATGATCAAAGCCTGAGTATTAATAATGCTCAGGCTTTTTTGTTTCTTTTTCCTGTATCATGGAAAATTAAGGCGGTTATACCAGATAAAATCTTTGGAGGATAACCCCTTATGTTGTTATTAGCGAACCAGTCTTAAATGTTTTGCTTTGGCGTGGTTGTTTTCTGTCCATTCTGTCATGGGAGCAGGCTTGCCAAAATAGTAGCCTTGCATGATATGACAGCCCAAATCGATAAGTGTATCAGCTTGTTCTTTGCTCTCTATGCCCTCTGCGATGACTTTCATATTAAGCGATTGAGCAAGTTGAATGGTTGACTTAACAATATCTAGGTGTCGTTGGTCGTCAGGTAAGGGCGATACAAAGCGTCGGTCTATTTTCAAGATTTTGGCGGGAATGTCGATTAATTGCCCTAATGAAGCGAGCCCCGTACCAAAATCATCAATGGCAATAATAAAACCGTACTGCGATAGGGCTTTGAGACGTTTGTGGACAATCGGATGAGTCATTACAGCGCTGGTTTCAGTAATTTCCAATTCAAGCATTTTACCAAGCCAAGGATGGTCCGCAGATAAAGACATTAAATGGGCAAAAAATACATCGTTCATCAACTCTTGGCCTGCTAAATTGAAAGCGATGGGCGTGTAGATTTTTTCTTTATGCCACTCGGATAAAATTGGGATGAGAGAGCGAAGTAAGTTTTCTGCAAGAGTGGGTAGAAGTCCTAGCTTTTCCGCTAAATAGATAAACGTCATAGGGGAGACAAAACTACCGTCTGCTTTTTGCCAGCGAGCCAATGCTTCAAAGGAACAGATGTAGCCATCCCGTCCAATTTGAGGTTGTAACCATAAAACAATGTTGTTGCATTTTATGGCGTTACTTAATTCAAGCCCAAGCTGATGTTCTTCTACTAATTTGTCTTCAAGCTGGTTGTTGTAATAAGAAATTCGATCAGCGTTGGATGAGTATTCCAAAGCCATTTCGCAGCGATCAAGCAATTCTTCCGCGCTGTTTCCATCGGTTTGATAATAAGAAACACCCACTTGATAATCCATATTTAATAGGTTGCCATCCATTTTTATTTGATCGGGTAGGGTGGATTGAATCAGGGCGGACAGATTGCGTTTGATTAAATAGGTTTGTCCAAGAGGGACAAAGCAGGCGAACTTCACGCCTCGAAGACGGCAGATAAAGGTTTGATCTGAGAGCTTGTTTTTGAGAATTTTGGCGAAACTTAAGATGAGGCGATTGGCGTTGTCTTTGCCGTATTGCTTATTAAGCAATTTAAACTGGCTAATGCGAATAATGATCATGGCGCCAGAATAATGAGTCCTTTCGAATGCTAGCTTGTTATTTACCTGCTGACAAAAGAACTTCACATTTGGTAGCAACGTGAGGGTATCAAAATTTGTTAATCGGGAGTTGGTTTGTTGAGAGCTTTCCAGTTGCTGTTTTAAGGCTTTGATCTGCGAAATATCTTGTAAATGCAGGATATAGTGACCATGATTCGTCAGGCTGACTCTATGCATTTCAATTAGCGTATTAGAATTGGCTTTCAGTGAGCATTCCCTAGTGTTCGATTGCCAAAAGTAACGTTCAGAACGGTCTTCGGTGGGTGTCAGCCAGTGCTGTACTAGGCTGTTTTCTATTTTATTTCGTTGACTTTCTGAGTGGGAGAGTAACTGTCTTGCCAGTTCGTTCACCTTTAGAATTTTTCCAGCCTTATTGCAGAGCATGGTTGGTGTTCCGGTATGCTCGAAAATCTCTTCATATAGTGTGTTGTTACGATTGAGTTTGCGATACAAGGATTCTAAATGCGTGGTATTACTTTCAAGCGCATACACCATTCGCGACACAGCAAAGGGTAAGCCAAAATTTAGTGTTACAAAGGTAAGCAGTTGAAAATAAAACGAAGTAAATTCGGGTAGCATGGCATCGCTCGTTTGTTCTAAAGAGCGTGACGTGTGTACAACAAGGTAAAAAGAAGCAATATTGGCAATGCTGATAGCTAATGTCGTACGAAAATTAAAGAATAAACGGGTTATTATGGGCAAGGAGTACAGTGAAAGCAGTCCGAACTTAATGGCATTATTGTTAGTGGTCGTCGTGATAAGCAAGATGCCAGTGGTCATCATAATGATTAAAAAAAGTACTGAAACAGTGAAAGTATAGCGACGACAATATACTAAAAGCCCAATTAAGATGGCTAAATAGCTGCTATTGATGGTAAGAAAAAACGCTTTTCCTTCAAACTCCGGAATAAGCAGACTGTTTATTTCAACAAACAAGAACACTAGTAGTGTCACAACGATCAGAATTTTAAGGGCACTCTGCTGAAACGTTATCTTGCTATGCTGGTGCTGTTTTTCGGGTTCAATTAAAAAAAAAGCTTTCAAAAAGTCAATTAACATCGATTAACTTCATACACAGATGGAAGGATTTACTAAATAAGATTAGAGGCTACCGAAAAAAGAGTCTAATGACTATCATGTTTTTTGTTTATAACTATATTTTTTAGAAACTATGCCTGTAACGAATGGTATTTTCCTATGATGAGGGCTTTAGGGGAAGAACTTTGTGTGATTGACATTGAAAACCAAGCAATTAGTGCTTTGCCAATAGTTTGTTTTTAGTAATGGCTATCGTCAGTATGCCTCAGAATCTATATGACTAGGGAAGGATCATAAGAGAGAGCTTGGAAAGTCCTCTCTTGTTAAATGTCTAAACAGTCAGAAAAGCCTCTACTGACTACACTGAGTATGAAAATTGTTCGTCATTAAGTTTTTTAAATCATAAGAGCAGGCATTTTCGCGTATAAGGTCTTTTCCTTCCCAAGAGACACTCATGGAAGAAGGAACTTGCTGACGATAACTTGGAATAAAGCGATATGCTGCGATGACATCAACACTGGAGTGTGGTCCCACTTGTACACTTTGGCCGATGAGTCGTTGACGGGTTTCTGCATTATATAAGGTGTAATCCGTCGTGTATTCCCGAGAGCCATTGCTATGATTAAAGTTGAGCCAAATCTTGCGATAGGTTTGTGGTTGCGAGGTCGGGTTATCTAAACGCAATCGAGTATAAATAATCTGAGATTTGGAAAAGCTAGGTCTGATTTCCTGGGCGACTTTGACATAGCTCATCCCTTGGGTTTGCCAGGGCATGTTCGCACCAAATGAGGCTTCGACTATCTCGATATTTTGGTGTTGAAACAGTCCATTAATATAAGAGACTAGATCCTTTGTCGGTGCATAGAGTGCTAGTAGGGCTAAAGTGCCAATGATGAGTTGATTAAAGTAGCGTCTTGGTTTTGCGATGCCAATCATATCCACAACCTCAATAAGTCAAATTACTGTTTGTTTGTACAGTACTGTATATAAAAACAGTAAAGATGTATACTATTAAGTGATATTTCGTTCAAAAACTATCCGAATTAATGCAACACCCTTGATAAATCAAAAGAAATAAAATTTCTTAAAATAATGTTTGATTTTGAATAAGTTATTGAATAACAAATAATTATTGATGATTCCCACAGCCTTCTTCACGGATTCTGTGGACAATAAAAATAGGCTGATTCGTTTTTGATTCCGTGGTCAGGAAAAGAGCAATTTTTCCACGAAATGCAGATTTAATGGCAATATTAAGGCCAATCTTTATAATGCAGGCCAATAAAAACGAGTGAGGCTGAGTGTGGATAAACGAGATGTAGTGATCATTGGAGCAGGGGCGTCAGGGTTAATGTGTGCCGCGACGGCAGCGTATCGTGGTAAACGTGTTTTGCTCCTAGATCACGCTAATAAAGCAGGAAAAAAAATCCTTATGTCAGGCGGTGGTCGTTGTAACTTTACCAATATGGATGCCGCCCCCAAGCATTTCTTATCTGACAACCCACATTTTTGTATTTCGGCGTTACGTCGTTTTTCGTCACAAGATTTTGTCGATCTGGTTGACCGTCATGGTCTGGATTATGTGGAAAAGACTCCAGGGCAGTTATTTTGTGAACATTCTGCAAAAGACTTGCTAGCGATCTTACTGACCGAACTAGAGTGGTCTGGCGCAGAGCTTAAGCTCAATACTAAAATCCATCATATCGATTTCCAAGACGGATATACGGTACTTAAAACCAATCAAGGTGATATCACATGTGATTCTTTGGTTATCGCGACGGGTGGCCTGTCCATTCCCACTATGGGGGCAACCGGATTTGGCTATGAGATTGCCAAACAAGTCGGTCATGATATTCTGCCTACTAGAGCCAGTTTAGTGCCAATAACCGTGCAGCCAGAGCGCAAAACCCAATTTGCCGAACTGTCTGGCATCGCCTGTGATATTGCAGCCACCGCCAATGGCATTACTTTCCAAGAGCCTATGTTATTCACACATCGCGGTGTGAGTGGCCCATCGATTCTGCAAATTACCAACTTCTGGCAACCCGGCGAGGCGCTAAGCATTAATATCGCGCCAAGCTTATCGTTAGACGATTTACTCGCTGTCCGCCAAAACACGCCAAAGAAAAGCTACGAAGGCGTTTTATCGAACTTGTTGCCAAAACGGTTGGTGGAGTTGATTAAAACTGAGTTCCCTTGGTTGAATGAACGCAGTGCACAAACTTCCAATGATCAAATCGACAGTTTGTTCCAGTATCTGGCAAACTTTGATATTGCACCCAATGGTACAGAAGGCTACCGCACTGCCGAAGTGACTCTGGGCGGTGTGAACACTAATGAGGTTTCATCCAAAACCTTTGAGTCACAAAAACAAAAAGGGCTGTATTTTATAGGGGAAGTGCTCGACGTTACAGGCTGGCTGGGTGGCTATAATTTCCAGTGGGCGTGGGCCAGCGGATTTTGTGCTGGTCAGTATGTTTAATTTTTATTGTGACAAAACCCTCAGGGATACCGACTGTAGTCATTTCTTGCTGAGTGTGAGCAGATGACTAAAAAATTCTATCTAATTGATATTTATATATATTGTTTGCATTTTGGTCTGTCTTAGCTGCTTTTAATGCTCTTTAGTTCAAAATGATCTTTATTTCATTTTTAATATTCTTTTAGTTTATATATAATCCACAGCCAAATCTTAATTATCTGGAGAGCGTCCATGTGTCGATTAGTGACTCTGATTGCTTTGGTGTTGTGTGGCTGGAGTAGTTTGGTGTCCGCCGCTGTCAAGTCCCTCGAAATTGGCTATATGCCGATTATTCCGGTCTCCCAAGCGTTTGTCGTTTTGGAAAGTGATGCCTTAAAGAAGGCTGGTGTTAGTGACCCTAAGTTGTATCAATTTCAAAATGGCCCCGCGATTGTACAAGCACTTTTGGCTGGACAGTTGGACGTTGCGTATCTTGGTATTGGGCCAGCGATGGTCGCACGCGCCAAAGGGGCGGATATCAAAGTAGTTGCTTCTGATATTGTTGAACAGATCAGTATGGTCGCCTTGGGCAAGTTGGCGCCTTATTTTAAAAACGGCGATGCCAAAACAGCATTTGCTCGTTTCAAGGCAGCGACTGGTCGTAAAGCGGTTATTTCTACCTTCCCTCGAGGGTCTGTTCCAGAAACCGTGCTGCAGTACTGGTTGCAAAAACAGTTGGGTATGAGTCGTGATGAGATTAACGCCAACATTGATATTATTTACCAAGGTACTGCTCAGGTTCAACAGTCACTGATGACAGATGCGGTAGACGGAGCGGCGATTTTGGAGCCTGTGGTCAGCATCGTACTTGATCGTAGGCCGGATGCGAAAGTTGTGGCGTCTGGCTCTGCTATGTTTCCTCACCAACCTGGAGCTGTATTGGTTGTGCGTGAATCTTTGATTAAGCAGCACCCTGAAGTGGTGAAAGCTTTGGTGAAAGCACACATAGCGGCAACCAACGAATTACGCAATCATCCAGAGAAGGCTGAAAAAGCCGTTGGCAAATATGTCGGTGGTGGCCGTCTACCGGAAAACATTGTGTTAACTGCCTTAAAGAACTCTGCGGATCATTTCCAAGCCGATCCAAATACCATCATCGATGGCACTCGTACCATGCGTGATTTTCAAGCCAGTCAAGGCACGCTTAAGGCGAATTTGAATCTTAAAGCCTTGTTTGATGTTAGCTTCTATAACGAGTTAACTAAGGAGTAATGGTTTCCTCATGGTATTAAAGACTGACTCTTTAACACGCTCTCGATGGGGGCGTGCCTTGCTGGGATTTATCGGAGTCGCGGCATTTGTCATGTTATGGAAATACGCTCAATCAGCAGGTTGGGCGGCACCAGGGACGATACCAGATCCGTTTAGTTTACCACAAGCGTTGGCCGATGAGTGGACCTCTGGGCGTTTGCTGCCGGCGGTACTTTCTAGCTTGATTCACTACAGTTGGGGGTTGGCAATTGGCACGTTTCTTGGCTTCATGGTGGGCACCTTAACAGCATCCTCATTGTTGCTAGACGCGTTGCATGCTTGGCTGGCACGTATTCTACGGCCGATTCCTCCATTGGCTTGGGTTGTCTTTGCTATTGCCTGGTTCAAAGTTAGCCATGCAGGGGCGGCGTTTGTTATTGCCATTGGCGTGTTCTGGGTGAACTACTTTGCAACGTATTCAGCGGTACGTAATGTGGACCCTCGTTTTTATGAATTGGCCAATGCGTTTGGTCAAAATGGTCATTTACGGCAAGCGCTTCAAGTAACCTTGCCTGGTGCCGCAACCGGTATTTTCTCTGGTATTCGAACCGGTATTGGACAAGCCTGGATGACGTTAATCGCTGCTGAATTGCTGGGGGTTCCCGGTATGGGGCAGGAAATGAATTCGGCTGCTGGTGTCGGGGCTTACAATGTTGTTGTGGTTTACATGCTGGTTATTTCTCTGGTTTACACCCTGAGCGATACATTGTTTGGTTTGATTGAAAAGCGAGTGTTGAAATGGCGCCCATCCTAAATATTGATCGTCTGAGTTATCACTATGGTAACAATCCCAACCCTGTATTTACTGATTTGGATCTGCGGGTCGAAAAAGATGAATTCATTGCGGTAGTGGGGGGCTCTGGCGTTGGTAAATCGACTCTGCTTCGTTGTGTAGCGGGCCTTGCTAAGGCGAGCCACGGCACTATCTCACTCAATGTTGAGGAGAATGATACCCGACGTTCTCGCGGTATTGTGTTTCAAGATGGTCGCTTGATGCCTTGGCGTCGATTACGCAGTAATGTTGCTTATGGCCTAAAAGGACTTAATCTGACGACAGAAGAAAAGCGTGCCCGAGTGGATGATGTGCTAAAACTGGCTCGACTGGAAGAGCTGGCGGATCGTTGGCCGCATCAATTATCAGGTGGGCAAGTTCAGCGTGGTGGGATTGCCAGAGCATTAGCAGTCAAACCTCATTTGTTATTAATGGATGAGCCGTTCAGTGCGGTAGATGCTATCACCCGTCAACATTTGCAAGATCAGTTGTTGGCAATTTGGGAAAAAACACGTAAAGCGGTGATGTTTATCACCCATGACATTGAAGAAGCTGTATATTTAGCAGATCGAGTGGTCGTGTTATCTGGCTCGCCTGCAAAAATTGTATTAGATCAACGTATTGAACTGCCTCGTCCTCGTCGCCGAGGTTCCGATGCGCTACAAAAATTGGCTCAAGATATCGCGAATACACTTTAATTTTAGAAAGACACTTTCATTTTAGAAGGATACCGTGATGGCAGTCACTCAGTTATTGATCCACGCACCAACTGTGGATGCTTTGAAGCGAGCGCAGAACAACGCTCGTAATTTGCTTAAATTAGAACCGGAAGCTCAAGTTGAAATCGTCGTAAATGGCCCTGCTATGTCATTGGCTGTCACCTTGAATGACGAAGATATTCTAAGTCGATTGGTGCTTTGTCGTAATAGCTTGCGAGCTCAGGGACTGACTGCCCAACCTCAGGTTAAGGAAGTGGATGCTGCCGTTCAGTACCTAGCACAACAGCAGTTAAAAGGTTGGTCTTACATCCGCGCCTAAATGTTTTACTGTTCCTTATGAATACCTAGGTAATACACTGCGAAGAGGGATCGATAAAAACGACGTATTTTTAGAGGCATGTTCTAAAGGTTAAATTTAGGTAAGAGTCTATGGTACTACGTTTGTTATCTGAAGCCGATGTACATCGCTTGTTGTCCTTTGAAATAGACAATAAGCGATGGTTTGAATCCTATATAGATCCGAGATCCGCAGCGTTTTATAGCGTCGATGGTGTGAGGGAGCATATTGCTGAATACCTCTCCTTGTATCAAAGCCAAGAGATGCTCCCTATGCTGATAGTGGATGATTGCGGTGAGATCGTAGGGCGGCTTAACCTTAGGGACATTGACATGTTGGATCGATCTGCTTATTTAGGCTATCGCATAGGGGAGGCCTTTATTAATCGAGGGCTTGCAAAACAAGCTGTAGAAGAGTTGATCGTACAAATCGTCTACTTGAATCTAAAAACCTTAATAGCCTATGTCTCTGCTGATAATATCGCTTCGCAGAAAGTCCTACAGCACAACGGCTTTTTACCAATAAAGACCCATGAAGATTATGCGGTGATCAAAGGGACTTTTGTGGATTGTATCGAATTTCACCGTAGTCTGTGACAAAACAGTGTACTGATAGTAATAAGCTGGTGGTTCTTAAGATGAAGTGGGTTTTTTATTGATGTTCAAAATATCCGGTGGTGAATGGTGTGTTATTCGCCACGGTGAGTAACATGTAGTGATCGAATCAAGGGCATGAGGATGAATGCCCTTGATTCGACAAAAATATCATTTATGAATAAAGCTTTTAAGCAGAGCTAAAAATTGAACAGGAGATTCTACCGATGGTACATGGCCAATCTTCTCTATTATTTCTAGCTTTTTAACCTGAAGTAACGAAGCAAGTGTTTCCATCAGCTCCGGTGTGGTGGCGACGTCTTTTTCACCACAGATTAACTGTATCGGAAGTGATGTTGGCCCTAGTTCATCGGTGAGATCCATATTGCCAAGCCATGCACAAAGTTCGCCATAGCTAAAATCATCTACCTTGGCGAGTTGTTCCTGCCAGTAACTTGCTAACGTTGGGTCGGTCTGCACGCTGTTTTCACTAAACCAGCGTAACACTAAGGTTGCCGCCATACTCTCCAGCCTCTGAGCCATGACATCTTTTTGGCGAGTTAGCCACGCCTCTTTGCTGCCAATTTTTGCCCCCGTGTTGGTTAAGGTGGCACTTAATAAACGCTCAGGGTATTGGGCCACGAGTTGTTGGCCAATCATGCCGCCGATGGAGGTTCCCACATAGTGAAATTGTTTAATACCAAGCTCATCACATTTTTCAATCAGTGGATTGATCAAGGCATTTGCTGTTAATGGGGAAGCGCTGGGGTCAAGGGGGGCACTTAGCCCATGACCCGGAAGATCCCAGCGAACGACTCGAAATTGTTTCAATAACTCTGGGACAACACCATCCCAAACTCGGCTGTTCATGCCCAAAGGGTGACCAAGCACGATAGTGGGCTTATTAAAATCGCCTTCAAGTGTAAAAAATAGCTTCTTCATTAAATATCGCTCCGTTCGATCAGCATAGCAATGCCTTGTCCGACGCCAATACACATGGTACACATTGCATAGCGTCCACCAGTACGTTTTAACTGCATAGCGGCAGATTGTAATAGACGAGCACCTGACATGCCTAATGGATGCCCGAGGGCAATCGCGCCACCATTTGGGTTAATGCGTTCGTCTTCTGGTGAAAGTCCCAGTTCTTGTATGCAAGCTAACCCCTGTACGGCAAAAGCTTCATTTAATTCGATCACATCCATATCGTCGAGAGAAAGGCCGGTACGTTTTAGTAATTTTTGTACGGCGGGAACTGGTCCCATGCCCATTACACTTGGTTCAACGCCAGCCGTTGCCATACCGATGATTTTAGCGAGAGGCTCTAGTTTATGGCTTTCGACCGCCGCTTTACTCGCAATCAACATAGCAGCGGCACCGTCGTTTATACCGGATGCATTGCCTGCCGTCACTGAGCCATTTTCCCGAAACGGTGCTCTCAGTTTTGCTAAATCTTCTAGTGTGGTATTAGGACGTAAATGTTCGTCTTGATCGACGACTATTGGATTGCCACGTTTTGGCTGGATCGTAATAGGGGTGATCTCTTCAGCAAAGCGGCCTTCTTCCTGTGCTGCTTTGGCTTTTTGTTGAGAGCGCAAAGCGAATGCATCTTGCTGTTCGCGAGCTATCTTGTAGCGTTCAGCAATATTCTCTGCCGTTTCTGGCATGGATTCCGTGCCATACATGGACTTTAAGACGGGATTAATAAAACGCCATCCCATGGTGGTGTCTTCTAATTTTTGTTGTCTATCGAAGGCGGCACTGGGTTTACCCATAACAAACGGCGCACGAGACATGGATTCAACACCACCAGCTAACATCAATTCTGCTTCACCCGCTTGTATGGCTCGGAATGCGGCGCCAACAGCGTCCATCCCTGATCCACATAAGCGGTTTATCGTCGTCGCAGATACGCTGTAGGGCATACCAGATAAGAGGGTTGCCATGCGTGCCACGTTACGATTGTCTTCACCTGATTGATTGGCGCAGCCAAAAATAGCGTCATCGATGGCAGCTGGATCAAGGTCTGGGGCATCTTTGAGTACTGCTTGAATGACTTGCGCTAGCATGTCGTCTGGACGAACAGCCGCAAGAGATCCGGCGTAACGGCCAATAGCTGAGCGTTTAGGATGACAGATGTAAACAGAACTCATTTTGCCTCCTGTGCACTGTGTGCTTTTTCTGTTCGGGCTTTTAATTCGCGTAATACTTGCAGCTCTTTTTCGTTTGGTGCTGGTGTGGTCTCAAGGGCGTCGGCAAATTTAATTTCCCATCCTGTCGCTTCAATAACGTCTTGTTTTGTTGTACCAGGGTGTAAGCTGGTGACAATCAGCTCCTTGGTTGTTGGGTCGGGTTTTAAAATACATAAATCCGTAATCACCACACTTGGTCCACGACCAATAGTCGGTAAGTTATCGCGGCCTTTACCATCACGACCAAAACCTATCGTGGTGATGAAGTCTACGTCTTTTACAAAGGTACGTTTTGAGTGTTTAACGGTAATAAAGACTTCTTTGGCGTTGGTGGATATTTCAGGGGCGCCACCACCACCCGGCAAACGAACTTTTGGATTGGCATAACTGTGTGCGCCGTTTTTACCGCTTTCAGGATGATTGTCTGCAATGACCGTGGTATTCAAATTAGCAAAACGGTCGATTTGCGCGGTACCTAAAAAGCCAACATCGATGTGTCCACCTTGTAGCCAATAACGGAACATTTCTGGTACAGAGACGGTGGTGAGAGCGGATTCGCACAGTTCTCCATCGCCAATGGACAAAGGCAACACATCCGGTTTGGTTTGTAAGGTGCCTGATTCGTAGATCAAGGTCACATCAGGCGCATGAGTCAAACGCGCTACGTTAGCGGCTTCGCTAGGTAAACCAATCCCCACAAAGCAGGTGGTGTTATTGGTTAGGGCACGTGCCGCTGTGATGGTCATCATTTCAGAAGAAGTGTATTGAGTGGTATCTTGATGCGTTGTCATATTAAACGTCTCCTTGGCCAAACACATGGGATTCCAACCATTGGTTGAAGCTGTCTCTATCGCGACTGATGTGATCCCATTGTTTGTAATAATTGTTGTCTCTGTCGTAATAGCCGAGCGTATAAGAGGGTTTTGCGCCTTCCGGTGCGACGGCAATCGCGTCAATTGTCCAGGCTGGTAAAACGCAGGCATTTGGTGTGACATCTAAGTCATCGACAATTTCTTCTACTGTGACAATGCTTCGTTTGGCAGACAGCACAACTTCTTTCTGCACACCAATAATCCCTTCTATAAGCACATTGCCAGCGCGGTCTGCTCTTTGAGCATGAATAATGCCCACATCGGGTCTAATGGCAGGAATGGCAGCCAACTGCTCGCCTGTAAAAGGGCAGGTTATGGTGGCTATCTCTTTATTGACGAGGGGTAACTCACTGCCTACATAACCACGAAAAACCGCCAGCGGTAGGCCAGCAGCACCGGCTTCATAGGCATTTGCCATAGCAGCATGGCTATGCTCAACCGTTTCTAGCTTGCAAGGATAATCATGTTCTATCGCATCACGAACGCGGTGAAGGGAGCCAACACCAGGGTTTCCACCCCAAGAGAAGGTCAATTTCCGAACGCAACCTGCACCCACTAATTGGTCATAAATTAGATCGGGAGTCATACGAATTAGAGACAGGTTGCGTCTTTTCTGACGGATGATTTCATGCCCTGCCGCGAAAGGGATGAGGTGAGTAAACCCTTCAAGCGAGATGGTGTCACCATCTTTTACATAGGTCGCGACAGCGTCTTTCAGTGTCATAAACTTAGTCATAATGTATCCTGTTCGTTATACGAATTTAAGTTTGCAATGCGAACAAGATAAATCAATCCAAGATTAGTGGTCAAGTTAAAATTTTGTATTTGTCTTTTTTCTCTTGATTTAGATAAAAGATGCGATGAAAAGTCTCTTCCCTCTAGCGAGCCCGTAACGAATCATAAATAATGGCGGGATTATTAATGGCTATGAGTAAACAGGGTATGAGTGAGGAAAAACTGTCACCGGATCACCGTGACTATGTCGGGGCATTGGCATCAGGGCTGGATGTCATTATGGCGTTTGATCCGCAGCATAAAGAGATGACGCTGTCCGAAGTGGCTGAGCAAACTGGCATGGATAGAGCCAAAGCCCGACGTTTTTTACTGACTCTGCATGCTCTTGGGTACATTAAGCGAGAAGGACGGAAGTTCACGTTAACGCCCAAAGTGTTAGCACTCAGTTATGCTTATAACGTCAGTAACGATCATCTCAATGTGGTTGAGCATTATCTACATGACATTACCGCGCGGCTGGGTGAATCTTCGTCTTTAGCTGTGTTAGATCAACAAGACATCATGTATGTCGTGCGTTCGCCAGCAGCCCACCGTTTGATGTCGATAACATTAAGTGCTGGGACACGGTTGCCTGCGGCTTATACCTCTATGGGGCGTATGTTGGTTGCAACGTTACCACTTGAAGAGCAAAAAGACTGGCTCAACAATGTATCTCTTCACGCTTATACCCCACATAGCATTGTCGATAAGTCTGCTTTTGAGCAAATGCTTGTTCAGGTCGGCGAGCAAAACTATTGTGTAGTGGATCAAGAATTGGATCTTGGCTTACGCTCCTTGGCAATGCCTGCGTTCACTTTCGATGGCGCGTTGCTGGGGGCGATCAATCTGAGTACCAATGCATCGCGGGTAAGCCATCAAACCTTGATAGAAGAATACTTACCTGTGTTGCAGGAGGCAGCAGAACAGATTCGCCTGCATACAAAATAACCTTGCCATAATCAATGGTTATAAGCCGCTCTGACGATTCTCAACCAAGTTTTTGAGAATTTTAACGGCCAATGTTGTAATGGAATCCATGGGTTCTTTTCGACGGCTAAATATAACTGGACAGGTGATGGACTTATCTTGCAAAGGAATGAACACCACATCATCTCGTCCAAAATGTCTTACTTGTTCAGACACCAGAGTAAAGCCCATTTCGGAAGCCACTAAACCTAGTGCCGTTTGGAGGTCATTGACTTGTTGAGTCACTTTTGTGGTTAGCCCGCGGCTGGTAAACAATGAAGTACAAATATCCGCGAAGGTAGGCGTAGTGGCTCTGTTTGCTGGATACAAAATCATCGGCATCTTCGCCAGCTCTTCCAGCGTCGGTTCACCTTTTTTTAGCAGAGGGTGACCAACATGCAATGCCACCAATAAGGGTTCTTGGAATAAGATAGTTTGCTCTACTTGCTCGTCTGGAATGGTTAAACGACCAAAACCAATATCAATTTTACCTGTCTTTAAGGCCTCGATTTGTTCACCAGTTTTTAAATCATGCATCAAAATATTCGCGTTGGTCTGTTGACGCAAGTCCCTAACGAGGGAGGGTAATTGACCATAAAACACCGATGGAACAAAGCCAATGCTGAAAACGGCCTTTTGTTCTTCTGCTATTCGACAAGTATTTTCAATGACCATATCAGCCTTTGCTAGCAGCTGCTTTGCTTGTTCCCAGAAGTACTCTCCTGCGGGGGTCAGTGTTAACCCTCTGGAGTGACGAGTAAAAAGTTGTGCCCCTACATCGTCTTCCAATTGCTTTATCTGCCTTGTTAATGGCGGTTGAGCAATAAAGAGTTTTTCTGCCGCGCGAGTAAGGTTTTTCTCTTCTGCCACCGCACAGAAATAACGCAGATGTCTTAGCTCCATTGTATTTTTACCTTTTGTCAGTGGTTAGAGTTTGGTGTACTGAAATGTTTTTGAGACTGCTCTTTTTGTATGTTTTTTAGGCGATATTCAAATTGCCCGCGTCGCATTTTTAATTTGCGTGCTGCGGCCGAAATGTTGCCCTGACAGCGCTCTAAAGCATAGGTCAGCACCATTTTTTCAACAGCTTCAAGTGAACCCGTTGTTTCAACTAGATTCTCAATCAGTTGCTCCGTAGCGAAGCTATCAGAATCTGGGACCGGGGAGTTTTTATGCAGGTGGCCGTCTTCGCCAAGCCTAAACAGAACGTCATCTATTTGCTCACCGCCAGAAAACAAGTGGTAAACGTCTAAATTATCACCGTCGTCGGCCATGATCACACCACGTTCAACGATGTTTTCTAATTCTCGAACATTTCCAGGCCAACCGTAAGCCCAGAGCGCAGCATGGGCCGCTTGAGTGATACCATTAATTTTTTTCTTAAAGCGTCTTGCATAACGCTCCACAAACACATTCATTAGCAAAGGAATGTCTTCGCGTCGTTCTCGCAAGGAGGGGATATTGATGGGGAAGACGTTGAGCCGAAAAAATAAATCTTCGCGGAACCTCCCTTCACGTACTTCGTTGCGAAGGTCTCTGTTTGCGGCAGCGACAATGCGAACATCTATGGTAATGATCTCGCTTCCCCCTAAACGTTCCACTTCGCCTTCTTGCAATACCCGCAATAGCTTGCCTTGCGCAGGCAGAGGTAAACTGGCAATTTCGTCTAAGAATAAAGTGCCGCCATCGGCTCTCTCAAAACGTCCGCGCCGAGAAGTGGTTGCGCCAGTGTACGCCCCTTTTTCCACGCCAAACAGCTCTGCTTCAACAAGGTCGTGGGGAATTGCGGCACAGTTTATGGAGATAAAGGGTTTGTTAGATCGTTGGCCAATGACATGCAATGTCTTAGCAAAGCGCTCTTTACCAACGCCACTCTCACCGTTTAGTAACACTGTTGCATCGGTTGAGCCGACGCGCTTGAGCAAATGAATGGCGGCATTGAATGGAGCCGACACACCGATGAGTTCGGGTAAGGGTTCAGCTGTCTCTGTTCGTCCTGTTTGCAAGGAGTTGTTAGTATGGGGAGGGCTGCCCGGAGCCGACACAAAACTTTCCAGTTTCATAAAGGAAAGATCGTGCTCGATATCCTCGCACTCTTCCAGTGGCTGACCAATGACTCGACAGCGTGAGTGCCCCATGGCGACACACTCAACTTCACGCCAGATGATTGGGCGCCCCATCATGGTTGTCGTAAAGCCATTGGCGTACCCTGTCATCATCCAGCAAGCTGGTTTCCCTCCGACCCCAAAGTGGTTATGGTGCGCCTCCCCTTCCCATGAGGATTGCCAATAGTAATCCCCATGAAATTCCCCCGTGTCTGTGTTGTAGGCCATTCGGTTGACAGCTTGATTGTGCATGAAGCCTTCTATCTCACGCAACCTAGGTCCAAGCGCCATACTGTGCTTGAGGTTTCCCCCTTCATGTTGTCGCAAGCAACGACCATCCACGACACCTTGCTGATAACCGATGCGGGTGAATATCTCTCGGGTCTTATCTAGGCCTAGCCGTTCAATTAATTCTTGTCTTAATGACGTCATTGAAAAGCAGTGCATGAGGAGCATCCGCTGATCGAATAGGTGGATATGGCCGCTATCAGGCGTGAATCTTAAGTACTGTGCCAGTACGTCGTCATCGATCATCTCATTTATGTTGTGCAAGGTTTTATTATTTTTATTCATTGTTATCTCCACACTTATTTTTTCAGCAATAGCAGAAAAAACACGTTATAGACAGATAAAAATTTCATCATTTGCGTAGAAAAATATTTCTCATAATTTTTACTGTATCAGCTGATAAAAATAAATTCCATATAAAACATATAGTTAGATAGGGTTTAAGAAACTGGCATATCTTTCGCTCTAGTTCTCTACATAAATGCCAGTGTCTTAATGCATTGCATGACGCCCAAAACTATAAAAATAAGAGAGGAGTATACGTATGGCTGATTCTTGGTTACAGGTTGCTGTACACAATAAGTATCTTCTAGCAGAAGATGTTATTGGTCTTGAGTTGAAAGCTATTCACGATGAGACATTACCTCCGGCCGAAGCTGGGGCTCACATCGATGTTAAACTTCCCAATGGTATCACTCGGAAATATTCGCTTACCAATTCCCCTGACGAAGTGGGGTTGTATAAATTAGGTATTTTACTTGATCCCAATAGCCGTGGCGGCTCTGCCTATGTTCATAAATCGCTGAAACAAGGTGATGAGATATCTGTCTCAACTCCTTACAACTATTTCCCGTTAGTTAATTCCGAGCACGCCATGTTATTTGCTGGGGGGATTGGTATTACGCCCATTTTTGCGATGGCCGAATTACTGTATCAATCTAGAAGAAGTTTCGAGCTTCACTATTCCTGTCGCTCAAGAGCGAAAATGGCATTTTTACAGGTTCTATCGCAGAAGCCTTGGGTGGATAGGGTGACTTTCTATTTTAACGAAGATGATCAAAAAATCGATGCAGAAGAGCTCATTGCGAATGCTGCGCCGACCACGCACCTGTATTGCTGTGGCCCGTCGGGTTTTATCAATTGGATTAATGATGTCGCGATCAACAACCAATGGTCGAGTGAGCGTATTCACTTTGAGCGCTTTAATATGGAGCAAAGCAATACTAGCGGCCAAGACAGCGTGTTTGAAATTCGTCTTCAAAAAAGTGGCAAAGTGATCGAGATTGGAGCTGATCAAACAGTCGCTCAGACATTACTTAACCACGGTATTGATGTCGCCATGTCCTGCGAACAGGGCATTTGTGGCTCCTGCATGATCCCTGTTGTTGAGGGGATTCCTGATCATCGAGACATGTTTCAGTCTGAGGCAGAGAAGAAAAGGAATAATCAGTTTACTCCCTGCTGCTCACGCTCACACAGCCAAATCTTGGTGTTAGATATTTAGTGAATAACTAGCGCTACGACGATACAAATTTGGACTTAATGGTCCAATGGCTAAGGCATCTTAGTCGTTTATGGTGGCTCGTCAGTCAGCCATTTTTCAAATGAAGTACGTTTGTAAAACAATAATAAAAGAGAGAGAAATTATGACTTCAGATAATAAAAATCCTTATCTAATGAATGTATGGTACGTCGCCGCTTTGTCTACAGAAGTAGGCAAAGAAGAACTGTTCAGTCGTACATTGCTGGATACATCGGTTCTCATTTACCGAACCGAAGATGGTACCGCCGTTGCGATGCAAGACCGCTGCCCTCATCGTTTTGTACCGCTGAGTATGGGGCGACGAGAAGGGGATGACATCGTCTGCGCCTACCACGGCCTGAAATTTAATTGTGAGGGTAAATGTAACCATAACCCCCATGGGAATAATCGTATACCGACGGCTGCTCAAGTGCGCTCTTATCCAATTATTGAAAAGTATGGCTTCATCTGGATTTGGATGGGCGAAGACGCTGCCGATCCAGCTTTGCTTCCTGATTTTAGTACATTGGTCGAAGGGCATCCTAACTCGGTTGGTTACACTTACATGCCACGTGAATGTCACTACGAGCTGATTACCGACAACGTTATGGATCTGAGTCACATTGATCATTTACACGGCGAAATCATTACCACTCGAGGTCAATTATCGCCAAAGGTGCCTCTGATTCGAGAAGGTGAGCGGAGTCTTTCAGCGCGATGGGAATGGGTGCAAAAGCCCGCTATGCTGATTTTTAATCAGCACCTATCAAAGCCTGATGATGAAGCCGATCATTTCTTCGATATCACATGGACGCCACCTGCCAATATCCAATTAACTGTGGGGGCAAACCAAAATAAAGGGGCTTTAGACCTAGAACATACTGTCGGTCAGTACGATCTCCACACCAGTACGCCAGGCTCTCAAAATTATACCCATTACTTCTTTGCAACGCGTCGTAATCATCTTGAGGAAGACGCTGAATACAACGAGATGAAGATCAAAGCCATGCACGAAGCATTTGTCGCGGAAGATGGCCCCGTATTGGATGCTGTCCATAAAGAGATGGGTACGTCAGATCTATTTAGTCTCAACCCAGTGTTGCTGACCAGCGATGCCGCGCCTGTCAAAGTGCGACGCTTATTAAAAAAAATGGTAGAGGCTGAGCAAGAGAGCCGTTAACGCCAACCAGTTACCCGTCGTTCTTCTAGAAGTAAAGGCTTAGTTGAGCGATGGGTAATCCATACCTTATAGGTATCGCTAGGAACTAAATTGATATTTGTTCTCTGTTTCGGGTGAGTCTAGTGTAGGTAAAAACAATAAACGGATGCACCTTAGCATGACATCGAAAATTACTCATATTGAAACAATGCTTGTGGATATTCCCACGATTCGCCCTCATAAATTATCTATGACGTCTATGGCCGTGCAAACCATGGTGATTGTTCGTATCAAAGATGATCAAGGTCGTGAAGGCTTAGGCGAGGGTACGACTATTGGCGGTTTGGCCTATGGTCCTGAAAGCCCAGAAAGCATTAAAATGAACATCGATACCTACCTTGCGCCTCTACTTATCGATCAGCCACTTCATAGCATAAAGCTACTTATCCAACGTTTAAGCCTGTCTGTACGGGGTAATATGATTGCCAAATCGGCTTTGCAAACCGCGCTGTTGGATTTGCAAGGCAAACATTTAGACGTTCCTGTTTCCACTTTATTAGGTGGCGCTATTCACCAAAATATTCCCTGTCTATGGGTGTTGGCATCGGGTGATACGGATAAAGACATCGCTGAAGCGAAAGCGCTTATCGCTAGCGGTCGACATTGCGACTTCAAGCTTAAAATCGGCTCTCGACATGTGAATGATGACGTGGCTCATGTGGCTGCTATTAAAGCGGCCTTGGGTAATAGCGCAAGTGTGCGAGTCGACGTGAATCAAGCGTGGGATGAATCAACGGCAACAAAAGGTATGGCGGCGCTTCAAGAAGCCGGTGTGGATTTAGTTGAACAGCCAACTCCAGCAAAAGAATGGGATGCCTTGGTTCGATTATCGCAAAAATTCACGATTCCTATTCTAGCCGATGAAGGTGTTGCTGATGCTTCAGATGTTTTCCAGCTTGCTCAACGTGGTTTTAATGGTGGTATCGCTTTGAAAATTGCCAAAGCAGGTGGACCTATTGAAGCACTTTATGCGGCTACCGTTTCATCTGCATCAGGTATGGGATTATATGGTGGTACTTTACTAGAAGGTTCTATTGGTACAGCGGTTTCAATTCATGCTTGGTCTACTTTACCGAAATTGCATTGGGGCAGCGAAATGTTTGGTCCTCTTCTTTTGCAAGATGACATCATTAAACAGCCGCTTCGTTACCATAACAATGGTGTGGATGTCCTGGATTCACCTGGTTTGGGTATTGAAATTGACGAAGAAAAGCTGGCGCTTTATCGACGTAAATAATACAGCACCAACGCAAACAATCATGAGGAAATAAACATGCTTTTTAAAGTTGAAATGACAGTAAATATTCCTAAAGACCTTCCGGTTGCAGAGGCAGATGCGATCAAATTGAAGGAGAAGAATTACTCACAAGAATTACAAAAAGCGGGTATTTGGCTGCATTTATGGCGTGTCGTTGGACAGTATTCAAATGTGAGTATATTTGATGTCAAAGACAATGCTCATTTGCATGAAGTCCTCACTGGCTTACCTTTGTATCCTTTTATGACGATGGAAGTGACAGCCTTATGTCAACATCCATCTTCCATAAAATAGCGCTAATTATTTAGAACAAAAATAACATTTAATAAAAGTGCTGTGATGGCACATAGAAGCGGAGAGATTGAAATGACTGTTAAAACAATTCAAACAGAAGCAGTACAAACGTTATTGAAAAAAGTGGCTGGCTTGGATAAAGACCAAGGCAATCCTCGCATGAAAGAAATCATTTATCGCCTAGTTTCTGATCTTTACAAAATGATTGAAGACCTAGATATTACGCCAGATGAGTTTTGGATGTGCGTGAATTATGTAAATGACCTTGGTACGACTAAAGAAGCCGTTTTGCTTGCGCCAGGTTTAGGGTTTGATCATTTCTTAGATATCCGTGAAGATGCTAAAGATGAAGCTGCAGGCCTAGCGGGTGGCACACCACGTACTATTGAAGGCCCTCTATATGTTCAGGATGCACCAGTCTCAGAAGGTGAGGCACGTATGGATGATGGCAAAACACCGGGCCAAGGCATGTGGCTTCACGGTAAAGTGTTGGATGAAGAGGGTAACCCTGTAGCGGGAGCTGTTGTCGACCTTTGGCACGCTGACTCTAAAGGTGGTTACTCTCATTTTGACCCTACACAAAGCAAATTCAATCTACGTCGTAAAGTGATAACGGATGCTCAAGGTTGCTACAGCGCTCGTAGTATTGTGCCAAACGGCTACGGCGTTCCACCAGAAGGTAATACCATTAAAGTACTTCAGAGCCTTGGTCGTCATGGTAACCGCCCCGCTCATATTCATTACTTTGTATCTAAACCAGGCTTCAAGCATCTAACCACACAGATTAACTTGGCTGGTGATGCATATACATACGATGACTTCGCTTTTGCGACCCGAGATGAATTGGTTGTTGAGGCAACACCATTGAATGACAAAGCCCATGGCTTTGATAGCGAATATTTGGACGTTGAGTTCAATATTGAAATTTGTAAAACTGATAAGCCAGAATTAGAAGACAAACATGCTCGTGCACGAGCAACAGTAGCTTAACTTTAATTAGTACTGCTTCTGGTCGACTAATTAGCTTTTAATGAAAATCCCTTGTTGATTCCAACAAGGGATTTTTAATTTAAGCCATTAGGCTCTAGTGAGCCTAAAACGCTTTACTTCTGTCCCCGAAAGTTGCCAACGATGTGATCTACAATGAAACAAATCCGGTTGTTTTTAGAGAAAAATCCTTTCGTATAAACAGCTGGATAAGCCGTGCCTCTTTGATTTGTAACCCTCATAATAAAGCCTCAGGCGCTGAATGCCCGTAACGCAAGGGGGCTAAAAACAGCGTTTTTTTTCGGTCATCAACAAGTTCCTGAAAAACTCTTCTACAACATGAGCCTTTCATCTCTTACAGACAGTATGGTTGTCATCATTCGAATCGTTATTATGTCCATCTTTCTATGAGATCGAATGAACGATTCTGTTTAAAGGATTTTTGTGAGATATCACAGTGGTTTATATTAGGGTGACTTTAATAGGAGAATAAAAAATTCATTATTCATAAGCGTAGTTTATTAACCTTAGTTATTTATGTTGATGGTCACTACTTATTAAATATCTTCAGGTGTAAGTTTAGCCCACGTATTTGATAGGGATATGATGATTAAATAAAAAATTAGTTGATATTCTAGCTTTAATAAAAGCTTTCATCATCGTATAAAAAATTTGATTTTGATTTTGATTTTTATTTTTTAATGTTTCTGGATTTTTTTGATTAACCAAACTTGCAGCCTAAAGAATAAGTCATCATGTTGGTTTTTCCTGAATGGGATATTATTTAAAAAAACTATTAAAATGAGAGGAATAGCTTATGGCGTTATTTGAATATTTCCCAAACTATGTTTGGAATTTATCCGTTTCTATTGCATTAGGAAGCGGAGCCAAAATTGGTGAAGTTATTGATATGTGTAAGCCTTTACGCGAAGCCGCAGAAAATGGCGAAGATGCGGGGACAGCAGAATTTCTGATTCAGTGGGTCAATATGGCGGATAAACTGATTGGACTTGCTGATGAAGATGAAGATGCAGGGAATTATTTTTCGGCTGGTACCAAGCTAAAGAGAGCGGCGCTGTATTTAATGGTGGCTGAGCGAATGCAAGGTCAAGGACATCCGAATCGAAAAGAGACTTGGGATAAAGCGCAAGAGACATTCCGTAAAAGCATTAGGCTCAGCAAAGATAATTGTGAGTATGTAGAAGTGCCACTTGATAACGGCGGTATTATGCCTGCGTTGTATGTTCGAGCGGAAGGAGAGGGCCCTCACCCAACAGTCGTTTATTGTAACGGTTTGGACAGTTGTAAAGAGATGCTCTATTGGTCAAATCTACCACAGTCTCTGGCCAAACGAGGAATATCGACGCTTTGCGTTGATCAACCTGGTACCGGTGAAACATTGCGCACTTACGGTTTGCCTGCGGTTTATAACAGTGAAGTTTGGGCGTCCAAAGCGGTTGATTGGTTAGAGCAACAAGACGATGTAGACGCATCTCGTATTGGTATGACGGGGATTTCTTTAGGTGGTCATTATGCGCCTAGAGCTGTCGCCTATGAACCAAGGTTCGCAGCTGGTGCTGTATGGGGAGCAAATCATAACTGGGCAGAAGTGCAGCAGAAACGCTTAAAGCGTGAGGGTGAAAACCCTGTTCCACATTATTGGGCGCATGTCATGTGGGTGTTTGGCGCAAAAGATATGGATGATTTCTTTGTTAAAACAGAAGGGATGAATCTTAATGGTGTGATGGACAAAATTAAGGTGCCGTTCCTTGTTACTCATGGAGAAAAAGATCGTCAAATTAATTTGGATTACGCTTACCAAAGCTATGACCAGCTAATCAACTCACCAAATCGTGAATTTAAAATCTTTACGGAACGTGAAGGCGGGGTCGAGCATGTTGGTGCAGATAATATGAGTTTTGGTTGCGATTATATTGCTGATTGGTTCACTAAAACGTTGGGTGGCAAACGGGGGTAAGAAAGAGATGGCTCGTCAATTTATTGATTTATCGATTTATCTTGAGAACGATGTGATCACTGATCCGCCGTTTATGCGTCCAGAGATTACATATCAGACGCACGAGGAAACGGTTCCAGAGGCGAACCACTTTTTCCCTGGTGTTGCGGCGAATGAGTTTCCCGGTGGTCATGGATTTGCGGCGGCTGAGACCGTGAAGCTCACCACGCATAATGGTACACATTTGGATGCTCCTTGGCACTTTCATCCCACTATGAACAATGGTGAAAGAGCAATTACCATTGACGAGGTGCCATTAGACTGGTGCTTTCGTCCTGGGGTGAAGTTGGATTTTCGTCACTTCGAAAACGGCTATGTCGTGACCGCAGCGGACGTCGAGGCGGAACTGAAACGTATTGGCTATGAGCTGCAACCCATGGACATTGTTTTGGTGAATACCGCTGCGGGTAGTGCGGTTGGCGATCCTGATTTTGTCAATATTGGTTGTGGTATGGGCTATGAAGCAACGATGTATTTACTTGAACGTAGTGTGCGCGTGACGGGCACTGATGCTTGGTCTTGGGATGCACCATTTAGCCATACCGCCAAACGCGTCGCTGAAACGGGTGATAATTCGCTGATTTGGGAAGGGCACAAAGCCGGTAGGGACATAGGCTACTGTCATTTGGAAAAGCTTCATAATCTCGAAGCCCTTCCAGTCTTTGGTTATACCGTTGTTTGTTTTCCTCATAAAGTGCGCGGTGGCTCAGCGGGTTGGACTCGCGCTGTTGCTATTATTGATAACTGATTGGGCTGCTCGAAGTGACAGTATTTTTAGGAATAAACGTATGAAGCTAGCAACGATAGATAACGGTACACGTGATGGTGCATTGGTGATTGTTTCTTGCGATGGCCAATCTTACCTGCCTGCACCAGAAAAAATATCAGCATTGCAAATGGCACTGGATAATTGGTCTGTGAATGAGCCTGTATTACAGGCTGTTTATCAAGAACTTAAAGATGGGAAAGGCATGAGTACAGCCTCATTAAGCTACTTAGCGCCTTTACCTAGAGCGTGGCAATGGTTAGACGGTTCGGCCTTCAAAAGCCATGGTGATTTAATGGATCAAGCATTTGGTTTTGAACCTAAACAACTAAGCAAACCGCTTATGTATCAGGGAATGTCGCATCAATTTTTAAGCGCAACAGCGGATGTTCCATTTATGAGAGAGGAGGATGGTATTGATTTCGAAGGCGAGTTTGCGGTTATTGTAGATGATGTTCCTATGGGCGTTAGCGCAATGCAGGCGCTTAAGCATATTAAATTACTTATCTTGCTTAATGATTGGTCCCTGCGCACGATTGCCATTCCCGAAATGAAAACGGGTTTCGGATGGGTGCAGGCAAAACCGGCTTGTTCTGTCGCCCCAGTGGCGCTAACGCCGGATGAGTTAGGAGTGGCTTGGCATGATGGACGAGTACACCTTGATTTAGTGGTTGATTGGAATGGTAAACGCTTTGGTGGGGCATCTGGTGGTGAAATGGGCGTCGGTTTCCATGATTTAATTGCCCATGCCGCTGCGACTAGGGATCTTTGTGCAGGTACCATTATCGGGTCTGGAACGGTATCCAATAAAAACTATCGAGAAGTTGGGTCAAGCTGTATTGCTGAGCGACGTGGCATGGAAACACTGGATACAGGAGCCGCCAAAACGGCTTATATGTCATTTGGTGACCAGGTAAGGATGGAGGCAATATCAGCAGACATTCCTCACTTGTTCGGAATCATCAATCAAAAGGTTATAAAGAAAACATCATAGACGGAATGCTCTTGTTTGGCTGAGTTTTTAATGCTAGAGAACAATTTATCTGTTTTGTTCTCTAGTTTCTAAAATATTGATTAAGGAATTGTTCTAATCATATTATTTTATTTGTTCTGAATCCATATTAATAGCAGCTTCCTTTAATATGTTTCGTAACCAAATAAGACCTTCATCATTATTTCTATATTGATGCCATTGAACACATTGCTTCATTACTGGAATATCAAAAGGCAAAGGCAATATTTTAAGGGGCCAGACTTTGGCCATTTTGGTGGCTAATCTCGCGTGAATTGTGGCGATATTTTCTGAGCCTATTACTAATGCGGGAAGTGAAGCAAAGCTAAATGTGGTTGCAATGACGTGTCGTTTAATTCCGTATTTTTGCGCAAATGAGGTGCCAAAAAAGTCTTTTTTCGTTGCCTCTGGTCGCATTAGTACGTGGCCTGCTGCTGCGTATCTTTCTGTGGTTAATTCTCCCTGAGCAATCTTACTGTGTTTCCAGACAACACAAACAAACTCTTCTTCATAAAGTACATCACTGGGCTGTTCAGTAGACATAAAATCGGATGGAATGATCAGTAAATCGGCTTTGCCTTGTTCTAGTTGCTCATGCGGGTTATTTGCTTCTTGAGCTAGGAGTTGAAAACGAGCGGTACTTTTTTGTTTGCCTACTATTTCTAAGGTATGTGGAATAAGTACTGTTTGGGTATAGTCTGAACAAAAGATACTGAAAATTCTATCTGTTGTTTGAGGATCAAAACTGGGTTGTACAAGGATCGTGCTTTCGATGTTATTTAAGGCGTTACGAACGCTGATTTTTAGGCTTTCTCCTAAGGGAGTAATGATCATTCTGCGACCTATTTGCGTTAGCAAATCATCTTCAAAATAGTCTCTTAGCCGAGATAAGGAATTGCTCAGAGCCGAAGGGCTCATGCTGAGCTTTTCTGCTCCTTTGGTAATACTCTGTTCGGTTAATAGTGTATCTAACGCCACCAAGAGGTTTAGATCGAGTTTTTTAAAGCGCATCTTAAGACCTTTTGTCACTGGTTATTCTTATTTTAATCATTCGATAGTATCGAATGATTAACTTAGATTAAAGGTTTTTTCTGAAAGATTGTAGTAGTTGGAGTGTCCCCAAGGTTGTCCTGCTAAACCTCGCAAAACATTCTCTTCATACAAAACATCGCTTAGGAGAGCCCTTAGAAAGGAATGCGGATGGGCTTAAATTCAGGAGTTCTTCAATATTAGTAACGTTTTAGTCGCTAAAAATACATAAAAGACGATAAGTAATTCCACTCTTAGTTTTAAAAACGCAAGAGAAGGTAGTTGATAGGGTTTTTATCGACCATTCGATACTATCGAATGGTCGATATGATTTAAAGGATTTTTCTAAAAGGTTGGAGTCGCTTACATTTTGGCTTGTTCTTGAAAATAAAAATAAAACCCTAGCAAAAAGGAAGAACAAGTGAACACACTAAATACGACTCCATTTAGAGCGAAGGCAATCGCTCTTGCCATTATCTCTACGACATCTACTGCCTATGGATTTGAGATTACGACTAGTAATCCAGATTTAAGGCTTAGTTTGGATAATACGGTGAAATACAGTACTGCTTACCGCTTAAAAAGTTCCTCACCTGGCTTAACCCAAGGTCAAACCGCAATCAATCTTAATGACGGTGACAATAACTTTCATAGAGGATTAGTTTCTAATCGCTTGGATTTATTGTCTGAACTTGACTTGTCCTATAAAGATTATGGCGCGCGAATCAGTGCTGCTGCTTGGTACGACGATGTCTATCATCACCATACAGATAATGCCAATACGGACTTCAGTGCTAATCACACGCCAGCCAGTGAATTTTCGGATAAAACGAAAAGAGTCATGGGGGGGATGCTGAAATTTTAGATGCTTTTGTCTACAGCCGCTTCCCTGTTAAAGATGGAATGCAAGGAACGATCCGTGCGGGTCGTTTCACGCAATTGTGGGGGGAGAGCCTGTTTTACGGTGTAAACGGTATCGCAGGCGGTCAGGCGCCTATTGATATTGTGAAACTATCTTCGGTTCCTAACTCTCAATTTAAAGAGACCGTACGTCCAACAGGCAAAGTGTCGATTGATGTGCCGATTTCTGAAACCGCTTCTATTGGTGCTTATGTGGGCTATGAATGGGAAAAATCACGTTTTCTTCCTGCGGGCTCTTACTTATCAACTAGTGATACATTAGGTGGTGAGAAACTCATTGCTGGGAAAACAGCAAGCTTTACCAAAACAAGAGATGACGAAGCCCCAGGGACTGGCCAATACGGTCTGAAACTAAGCTGGAGTAATTACGATATTGATGCGGACTTTGGCTTGTATGCAATCCGTTATAATGCCACTACCCCCAGTAATATTTACACTATTTTAAACGCCAATTATCAGCCTAGCCATTATAAATGGGCTTACGCCGAAGGCATTCAAGCCTATGGTGCCAGTATGGCGAAAAGTATAGGTATCTGGAGTCTTGCTGGTGAAATTTCTTACCGTAAGAATGCACCGCTATCTAGCCAAGGACAAACAATCTCTAGTACCTCACCTCAATACAATAACAGCAGTACACCGGGTTATGCCATCGGCGATACGGCGCATGCACAATTTTCTTGGCTTGCCAGCGTAGGGCCAAGTTTTATCTCCGACGAAGCCAGTTTTATCGGTGAAGTTGCTTGGAACACTCGTGTTAAAACCACCCAAAACAAGAACATGCTGAATCCAAATGCAGACCGCTCTGCCATCGGTGCGCGTGTCGTGTACTCGCCAACCTATCGCCAAGTGTTTGATGGCGTTGATATGTCGCCATCTATTGGTTATGGCCATACATGGGGTAAATCATCAGCAGTTGGTACTGCGTTTGGCGTGGATGGCGGTGGTGACATCAATCTAGGTCTAAAAGCAATCTATCTTGATCGTTGGAATGCCTCAGTGAACTATACGCACTATTTGGGTCAAGAGGGCACATATCTGGACAGTCACTCCAACGAGACATTTAAACAGGCGTTGAAAGATCGTGATTTCATCTCCGCCTCTATTCAGACCACTTTTTAATCTCTTGGGGAATGACAATGTATAAAAATAAATTAAGCACTCTTCATCTGTTTCTCGCCAGTACCTTATTAACTAGCTTTGCCTTGCCAAGTTATGCCGAAGTGAGCCCAGAACAGGCTGCCCGTCTTGGCAAAGACTTAACGCCTTTTGGCGCAGAAAAAGCTGGCAATGCGGCGGGAACTATTCCTGCTTGGACAGGCGGTTTCAATAAGCCAATCCCTGGCGAAGTGCTTGGGGGCAAGCGTCTTGATCCGTATGCTAACGAAAAGCCTTTGTACTCCGTGACTTATCAAAATATGGATAAGTACTCTAAGTATTTAACAGATGGTGTGAAAGCCATGCTGAAAAAGTATCCAAAAACCTATCGTCTTGATGTGTATCCAACGCACAGAACGGCGACAGCACCTGAATGGGTATACAACTTTACGAAGCAAAATGCTCTTAAAGCCAAGATGGTTGGGCAAAATATCGTTGGCGCTTATGGCGGTATTCCTTTCCCAATTCCTAAAAATGGTTTGCAAGCCATCAACAACCATCGGCTCTCTTGGCGTGGTGTGAGCTGGGAAGCAGACATTAATCAATATCAGATTACCTCCAGTGGCGAACGAGTGTTAACCACAGACGGTTTACTGAAAAACCAGATGCCGTACTACTTCCAGGAAGGTAACAGCAAGGATTTTGATGGTTATTTCTGGGAGGTGAATCTCGAAAACTACGGGCCACCAATTCGTGCCGGTGAAAGAGTTGCAGGGCGTACAAACCTAGATGCGGATAAGACCAAATCTTATGTCTATCTTGCAGGGCAGCGTCGTGTTCGTCGTTTACCTAATGCATGCTGTGACACGCCAACACCCGCCACAGCTGGCTTGATGTCATTCGATGAACTAAGCGTATTCTCTGGTCGTACCGATGTTTTCAACTGGAAGCTACTCGGCAAGAAGGAAATGTTGATTCCTTATAACGAAAACCGCTTTCTGCAATACAGCGATAAAGAAGCCATTGGCAAGCATCACCTTAATCCAGATGCAGTGCGTTGGGAGCTTCATCGTGTTTGGATTGTCGAGGCAACGCTTGCACCGGGCAAACGTCACCAAGCGGCGCGCAGCAAATATTATCTAGATGAAGACACTTGGGAAGCGTTATTGGGCGACCGTTGGGATTCTAAAGGCCAGCTGTGGAAAACTTTATGGCAGTTCAATTACATCATGCCAGAGTTCCCGGGAACCATCCCACAGACATTTGGCTTTTACAATCTGCTTTCTGGAGAAGCCTATGTGGCCAACATGATGAACGATAAGAAATTCCAGAACAAACCAGTTCAGCGCATGCCGACCAGTACCTTCACAGGGCAGGGTCTTGCTAGACAAGGTATTCGCTAAGTGAGGGAGTGTTTGCAAGGTCACAGATCACCTGACCGAAAGTTGAAGACTCGTGAAGGCGACGTTAAACACGCTAGTTTTGATCATTCAGTCAATGCTGGCGCATACATTGGCGATAGGATCGCAGAATTTTTATATGGGCATACCGCCTAACACCTTGTTTGGAGAAAGAGATGAATATAGTAGGTTTAGAGAGCATTGTTTTTGCAGTGGAAGATATTGCTTCGTGCGCAACCTTTTTAACAGATTACGGACTTATCCCTGTTGATGTGACTGCTAAAGGCGGCCGTTTTGAGGCGTTAGATGGTACCTGTGTTGTACTCGCGGAGGCATCCGATCAGAGTTTACCGCCAAGTGTAGGTAACGGCTGTATGATGCGCAAAACCGTCATGGGAGTGGCCGATGAGCAGGATTTAGAGGTGATTCGTACAGAATTGAGTAAAGACCGAGACGTAACAAGCTTGGCTGATGGTTCCATCGAGTCCATAGACGACATGGGTTTTGTTATTGGCTTTCAAGTAACCAAACGAAAAGCCATGAGTTTGACGGGAGAAATATCCAATGCACCTGGGTCGCCTTTGCAACGTCCCGTAAACCAGAATGCCGTTAATGTGAACGCAGAACAGATTCACCCGCGCACTTTGTCCCATATCGTATACTTTGTATCAGACCCAGCGAAAGCGGAAGCATTTTATGTGGAACGTTTAGGCTTTCGATGTACAGATCGCTTTGAAGGCATGGGGCCTTTCTTACAACCTGCTGGGACGTTGGATCACCACACACATTTCTTTATTGGCGCCCCAGAATTTATGAAAGGCGTAGAGCATTTCACTTTCCATTTTGCGGGGCCAACAGAAGTCATGCAAAACGGCTCTCGCTTTATTGAGAAAGGGTATCAAGCCTTTTGGGGGCCAGGCCGTCATATCTTTGGTTCAAACTGGTTTTGGTACTTCAACAGTCCATTTGCTTGTCATATTGAGATGGATGCAGACATGGACTTGCATGATAAAACTTGGCAGGCACGGACTGCGCCAATTAGTGCGGACAACTCTCAGGCCTTCTTATTGCGTTACCGTAATAAGTGGGCTCCGGGGCAAGACAGCACGCCAAAAGGGGATTATGAAGAGTGAGTAGTGAATTAAGGGGGCGAACATAACCCCCTGAAACAAAAGAGAGAATAGTGTGGTGATGGAAACGTAGTCGAACGCTACGTTGTTCCCATTCATTACTTAAGCGACGTAAATGTTGCTACCACGAAATAAAAATAACGAATGTGGATTGCAGTCATGTTGAAAATATTGGTAAGCACACGGCTTTGGTTCGTCGTCGGTAAGCAAAGCGCATACACCCACTTAGGAGGTGTGTGATGAAGCATCATCTTGTTGTCCTATTGCATTTGTTGGCGAGGATCTGTGTAAGTAAAGCCTTGGGTATGGCCCACGGTACCTTCGTACCACTCCATAATCGGCCCTGTGCAATACTTATATCTGAGACTGTGTTATGAGGTTTTCCATGGTTTATTTGATGATACCTTTTTGGAAGCAAATGCATTTCATGGGACAAAATCAGGTTGTGAAATGGTTATTGATCTTATGGTTTTTTTACCCTGTAACGAGTGCTTTTGCAGATGTGCCAGATGCCATTAACCGCCCCGCAATTCAATCTCACTTAGGTGCTCAGTCGATGTTATTGTCTGCCAATTATGCTGGTAACAGAATCGTTGCGGTGGGCGAAAGAGGATTGATTCTATTGTCTGACGATCAAGGTCACACGTGGCGTCAGGCACCATCGCCTGTCAGTGTGACCTTGACGGGGGTGCAGTTTGCCAACGCTCAGGTGGGTTATGCCATTGGTCATGGTGGCATTGTTATGCGAACTGACGATGCAGGCGAGCATTGGAAAGAATTACTTAATGGTCGTCAACTTGCCAATCAACTTTATACGCAAGCGGAAAAAAGGGGGGATGACAATGCGCTTCATCAAGCCAAACTACTGGTTTCGGATGGCCCAGATAAACCTTTTTTAGACCTGTTGGTATTGAGCCCTGAGCATCTGATTGTGGTTGGCGCTTATGGTTTTACTTTTGAAAGCAGTGATGGCGGCGCCAGTTGGCAATCTTGGATGAGACGTATTGATAACCCGATGGGCTTGCACCTTTACAGCATTCGTAAACATGCTAATCGCATTTTAATTGCCGGTGAACAGGGCTTTATCGCGCTATCGAACGATAACGGCAAAACCTTTGAAGCAGTGAATTCTCCCTATGAAGGCAGTTTCTTTACTGCCCAGTTACAAGGAGATAGCCGCATCATTCTAGCTGGGTTGCGTGGTAATGCTTTTGTTTCCAATGACAACGGTAAACATTGGGACAAAATCGATAATCCCATTCAAGCCTCCATTACTGCGTCCCTAGAAACGCCCAAAGGCGAAGTGCTTATGGCCAATCAAGCTGGTATGGTGCTGTCGCTTGCAAACAATAAGTTAGTACCTGCAACCAGCCAATCCTTCCCACCGCTCACTGATATTTTAGAGAAAACTCAAGGTGGAGTGCTTGCATTAAGCATTCACGGTCCCGTCAGTATTCCTTTAGGGAGTGTGGAATGAAATACAAGTCTTCGGTCTCTGCGTCACCAGCAGAGCAATTCGACCCTAGATCCGGCTCCTTTATAGAAAGAGCGCTGTTTAATCATCGTCTTGTGGTGATTGCGATTTGCGCGATCTTAACCATTTTCCTTGGCTGGCAAGCAACGAAATTGACCATCAATGCCAGTTTTGAAAAAACGCTGCCGACGCATCAGGCTTACATTCAGAACTATTTGAAATACAAAAATGAGTTAACAGGTTTAGGGAATGCCTTGCGCATTGCCGTGGTGAATCCAAAAGGCTCTATCTACGATGCGCATTATTTGGATTTGCTACGTCAATTCAGTGATGAAGTCTTCCTGCTACCGGGTGTGGATCGCGTGCAAATGAAATCTCTCTGGACACCTTCGACACGTTGGATTGGTGTTACGGAAGAAGGGCTCGATGGCGGCCCTGTTATTCCAGAAGATTACGATGGTTCGAAAGCCAGCCTTGCCAAGCTAAAAGCCAATGTGGATCGTTCTGGTGAAATTGGTCGTTTGATTGCGTCAGATGGTCGTTCAACGATCATTTACATGCCTTTGTTAAACCAAGATGCGACGGGTAAACCACTGAACTATGCGAAATACTCTCAGCAACTTGAAGCTCTTCGTACCAAATATGAGAAGAAAGGCCTAGACATTCATATTACGGGTTTTGCTAAAGCCATGGGCGACCTAATCGCGGGTGTACACGCGGTGCTTTGGTTCTTTGCTTTGGCGGTATTGATTGCCACTATCATGGTCTATTGGTACACACGTTGCGTGAGATCGACTGTTTTGGTGGTGTGTGCCTCTTTACTCGCGGTGGTTTGGCAGTTGGGGATTTTGCCAACGCTTGGCTATGTGCTAGATCCGTACTCTATTTTGGTGCCATTTTTAGTATTTGCGATCGGCATGAGCCATGGCGCACAGAAGATGAATGGCATTATGCAGGATGTGGGACGTGGCTTTGATAAATTAGTCGCGGCCCGTTTTACTTTCCGCCGTCTATTTTTGGCAGGCTTAACCGCGCTGTTGGCCGATGCCGTTGGCTTTGCGGTTCTACTGGTGATTGATATCAAGGTCATTCAAGAACTAGCGATTGCCGCATCTATTGGTGTTGCAGTACTGATTTTTACTAACCTGATTCTGCTTCCTATTATGCTGTCTTACGTTGGTGTGAGCGATAAAGCAGCGAAACGCAGTGTGGTCAATGATATTGATACTAAAGCATTGGATAAGACGCCTTTGCTATGGCGTTTTCTGGATAAGTTTACACAACGAAAATGGGCGACGGTCGCCATTATGGCTGGCATTGTTCTAGCGGTAGGGTCTTTTAGTGTTGGCCAACATCTTAAGATTGGTGATCTCGATCCTGGCGCCCCAGAACTTCGCAAAGACAGTCGCTATAACCAAGATATTGCCTTTATGAACCAACACTACGGCGCATCGAGTGATGTGTTAGCTGTGATGGTGAAAACACCCGATGGCCAGTGTTCGCAATATGACACGCTAAAAAAAGTCGATGTGTTGGGGTGGCAATTACGTCAGTTAAAAGGCGTGGAATCGACTAACTCTTTGGCCTTGCTATCTCGTCGTGTGCTGTCAGGACTGAATGAAGGCAACCCGAAATGGTACGAGTTTTTACCCAACCAAAGCATGCTGAACTATATCACCGCAGGTGCACCTCGGGGTCTATATAATAGCAGCTGTAATTTGTTGACTCTGTATGTTTATCTCAAAGATCACAAAGCAGATACCTTGAGCCGTGTGGTGGATCATGTGCAAGCGTTTGCCAAAGCCAATGATACAGACCAGGTAAAATTCCTTCTTGCGGCAGGCAGTGCTGGGATTCAAGCCGCAACGAATATCTCCGTAAAAGCTGCTTGGTATCAAATGCAAATGTTGGTTTACGCGGCCGTGGCCTTGTTGTCTTTCATTACTTTCCGTTCGGTGAAAGCCGTGATTGTGGCGATTTTGCCTCTGATGTTGACCTCCATTATGGTAGAGGCCTTGATGGTGACGCTTGGCATAGGTGTCAAAGTGGCAACCCTGCCGGTTATTGCTTTGGGCGTTGGGATTGGCATCGATTACGCCCTTTATATTCTTTCCATCACCCTTTTCGGTCTGCGTTAAGGTGTGAGCCTATCTGAGTCCTATTTGCGTGCGCTCAACTTCACTGGGAAGGTCGTCATGCTGACGGGGATTACGCTTTCTGTTGGTGTCGCGACTTGGATTGCTAGCCCGATCAAATTCCAAGCGGACATGGGGTTGCTACTGGCCTTTATGTTTATTTGGAACATGATAGGGGCATTAATTCTGCTACCGGCCCTCGCGCATTTTTTGCTGAAGCCCAAATTCTCTAACAGTAATCAAGTGCAAAAGAGGTAGACAGTATAAATGGATAACCAAGCAAAATGGCTTTGCCAGCTGAGCGATATTGAAGAAGGGCAATCAAAAGGCTTTTTCCTAAATGACGATGGTAATGATCAGATCTTTATCGTTAAGCATGCTGGGCAAGTTTATGGCTGGAAAAATGCCTGTCCGCATATAGATGGCGCTCCCATGGCATGGCGTAAAGACGCCTATATGGATGCTTCTAAACAGTACATTGCGTGTCATGCGCACGGGGCTTTATTTGAACCAGTAAGTGGCCTCTGTATACAAGGACCATGCAAAGGCAAACGGCTTGAAAAAGTCATAACTGAAATAGACCAAATGGGCAATGTTTGGCTAATACACTCTAATAAAAATAAATAAAATTCAATAAAAACAATAAGTAAGGAGTCAATGATGGCAGTGGTAGATAAAGTTCTCGTAATTGGTGGTGGGTTCTCAGGCATGTCTGTGGCAATAAAATTACGGCGTCATGGGATTGCGGTGGATCTGGTGGAAATTGATCCAGAGTGGTGTGAGTTAGGAGCAGGTATCAGTATTAATGGCGCTTCCATGAGAGCGCTGGATGATCTGGGCCTTTATGATGAAGTGGTGAAACAAGGTTGCGTCACCGATGGTGTGGCGATTCATTTGGCTCACGGTCCTTTGTTGATGGAATTACCAACACCAAGTCCAGTAGGCTCTCAGGTCGGTGGCAGTGGCGGTATTTTCCGTCCAACACTGGCTCGCATTATGTCGAAAGCCGTTTTGGAATCGGGTGTTGATGTGCGTTTAGGTTGCACCTATTCGGATATCAAGCAAACGGATAGCTGCATCGAAGTGGCTTTTACCGATGGTAGCACTCGCGCATACGATCTTGTTGTTGCGGCGGATGGCGTGCATTCAAGTGTTCGTAAAGAGTATTTCCCAGAAGTACCAGAGCCTGAATACATTGGTCAAGGAGTGTGGCGTGCCATTATGCCCCGCCCAGAGAATATCAACCAAGTCACCATGTGGATGGGACATCATCTGAAATTGGGCGTTAATCCAGTATCAGAGACGCATATGTATATGTTCATTACGGAAGATCGCCCAACTAAGGAGCATATTGACAGAGAGACTTGGCCCGAGGTGCTTGCTTCCTTGATGAAGCAATTCCCAAATCCAACGGTTGAGGCCTTAATTCCGCATATATTCAAGGAAGAAGCCAATATCGATTACCGCCCATTAGCGAACCTTCTGGTGAAACAGCCTTGGAATAAAGGCCGTCTTATCATGATTGGTGATACGGTTGCCGCCACTACACCACATTTAGCTTCTGGCGCTGGTATCGGCATAGAAAGTGGCATTGTGTTAGCCGATGAACTTGCCGTTAATGATTCTCTAGAAAAAGCACTTGAAAAATTTCATCAACGTCGTTGGGAACGCTGTCGCATGGTGGTCGAGAACTCTGCTCGACTCTGTCACATCGAAATTAATGGCGGAGATAAGGAGGAACATTCAAGAATTATGGGGCAATCGCTTAAGGCCCTTAGCCAACCTATTTGATTTAATGTTCTCTATGGCAGTGAGGTGTTTTTTTATTTACAGGTCACTGCCATTTTTATACAGATTACCACGCGTAAACAGTATAGAAAGCTTGTTTTCATTTTGGACTAATCTACCTAGATTGCTTTGCGGCATCCGAATTAGCAAGGGAAGGTGAGAATAAGTCGTCTAAGTCTCATAGGTCATGGTCTAAAAACTCATATTCTTTGTTAAGCTTCTTCGTCAATAGGCCCACCATTCACATTCTTGCCTGCCGCGAATAGCAAGCTTTTATCCACATGCTTAGACAAGAGGATTTGTTTGTACTTTCCTTAGCCGTAATAGCGTAAATCTGAGCTCACAATGGGTCTTCGACCTGATTTAATTAGGTCACCTTTAATAAGGAGGCGCTAATGTGATCATGAAAGTTTAACGTTTTTCGCGGCTAAAATAGTGATATGGGGATTTATCACCGTAGTCAATATGGCAGGATGCCATGAAGTAACGCTACCATCAACGCAGCACAACCGACACCAAGCAAGGCTCCCATTAATGTATCGGTAGGGAAGTGAACCCCAAGTAGCAGCCGAGACAATCCCACATGAGTAGCCCATATATAAAAGAGCAGATAATACGATGGAAAAGCTTGTGCCAAGCAGTAGGCTACAAAGAACGCTCCGGAAGTGTGTCCAGAAGGAAATGAAAACTTATCCGATGGCGTGATGTAGCTGTGGAAGTTTTTCAGTGTGTCGGCAGGTCGATTTCGTTTAAAACCTAGTTTGATTGCAAAATATAAGCACCGCTCAAGCGCAAATCCAAATGCAATGATGCTTGCTAATAATCTGTAATGGAAATGCCACAATACGATATCCGTCACAACGTAGAGCGGACCATCTGCGCTAAATGAAATAAATCGCCCAATTCTTGCCAGTCTCTTGCCATTTTTTCTAGCCATAAACCAAGAAAAAACGAAAACATCAAGCTGGTGAATTCTTTGAATAACATTCATTAGATATCCCCTAATTTTTGCTAATATTTAGAGAGACTTTTGTACGACTACTGCGCTTGCCAATACTTTGTTAAAAACAGACTCAAAATGCTCATTTATAGCGATAAACTCTGCTGTCTCGTCTGTTTTTGCCGTGTCTTGGCGTCGCTAATGACATCGTGCAAAGGTCTCTTAGAACTATATAAATCGGAATGTTCACTCCTTGGAGGATTTTAAAGAGTTATATTTATACAATAGGACAATAAGGCTTAAATAAACCTTAACGATCTATAGACCTTTAAAAGTCACTCTGACACACAATCCCGTTTCTTGTTCTGAGTCAGTCAGCGTCAGTACCGCATGATGATTGTCAGAAATGTTTTTTACTATGTTCATTCCCAATCCACTGCCATGAATTTTAGGGTGTTTCCCTCGGTAAAAACGCTCGGTTACTTTGAGGCGTTCCGCTTCTGGAATGCCAGGACCATTATCAGATACCTCTAAAATGACCTCCCCTTTTTCTTTGTAAACTGACACATCGATGGTGCCATTCTCCGGTATATAGCGAATAGCATTGTCGATGAGGTTGCTAATCAAAATGCGTAAATCGTCAGGGAACCCCATAATGACGGCTGCTGTTTGTTTCCCCATGCCCAAGTCAATGTTTTTGCGCTCTGCTGCATTGACTGAGTCAGTAATAATCAGCTTACATAAGTTTGTCAGTTCAACCTCTTCGGGGGATTGATCTGACTTTTCTGGATCAATCTTGGCTAGTGTAAGTAGCTGCTCAGAAAGGTGAGAAAGTCGAGAGATACTTTTCTGTAATTGAATAAGCGATTTTTGTTGTTTGATGGGGTCGGTTTCACGTGCCATGACTTGCATTTCTACACTGAGCCCCATAATGGGAGTGCGTAACTCATGAGCCGCATCGGCAATGAATCTCTCTTGTTGGATGAACGTTTGCTGTAAGCGCTCTAATAAATCGTTCAAGGCTTGTATGAACGGTTGTATTTCTTTCACGGGTCGTGCAGGAATGATTGGATCAAGGCTTTTAGCGTTGCGGCTTTTTAATTCTTCACTAATATGTCGCAAAGGTTTTAACCCGTAACCAATACCGAACCACAAAAAAATCGCCAGTAACGGAAGCATGGCGAGTACAGGCCAAAAAAGATTAATCGACAAACTGGCTAAGGTTTCAAAACGAAGATTTTGAGCTTGGGCAATAAGAATCCATTTGTCGTCACTTTTCATGACAAAAGTATGCCAGACTTTACCATTGACAGTTTCGTTCATAATGCCTGTTCGGGTAGGGGGAGCAAAGTCGATTGATGGATGTGAAGCAAATTGCCGTTTGTTATTTTCCCAAACTTCTAAAATGACCTCGTCGTCTTGATCCTCATGATCGTGAGCTTTTGAAGATAATGTCTGCTTTAGATTGATGGAGTGAGTTGAATTGCTTAGATTTATATGATGGGCGATGTACTTAAGTTGATCATCTAGTGTATTTTCTAGGGTCAGATAATCCCCCCAGTACGTGCCAATACTTGCCAAAACACCGACGAGGAAAGTTGTAGGTAATAACCAAATGAGCAGATTGGTGCGAAGTGATCTCAATGAACATCTCCAATTCGATAGCCAACCCCTCGTATTGTTTTAACAATTTTAGTATCAATTTTTTTACGGAGATGGTGAATATGCACTTCAATCGCATTGCTACCTATTTCTTGATCCCAGCCATAAAGACTTTCTTCGAGGGTTTCTTTTGAAATGACTTTACCTGGCTCTTGCATAAGCTCATGCAAGAGCGCAAATTCTTTAGCGGATAAGGATAAGGGCTCATCTCGAAACCAGACAAGATGGTGAGCAGAGTCAAGCTTTAATTCGCCAACGGCTAAAATGGGTTGGCTGCGTCCGACTTTACGGCGCATGACAGCATGAACGCGTGCGATGAGTTCTTCTAGCGCAAAGGGCTTTACTAAGTAGTCATCAGCGCCTTCATTGAGTCCGCCTACGCGGGAGGAAACATCGTCTCTAGCCGTAATAATGATAACGGGAATTGAGTTGTTCGCCCGTCGTAACTCTTTTAGCAATGATAAACCGTCTTTATCGGGTAACCCAAGATCGAGTAACAATATGCTGTAGTTTGTTGTTTTTAAAGCGGATATCGCAAATTTAGAGCTTTGTACCCAATCCGCCGCTAAGTTTTCTTGACGTAACCCTCTGAGCAGACCATCACCAATAAATTCATCATCTTCTACTATGAGTAAACGCAAAATGAGATCCCCCAAAACTTTTCAAAATAGGCTGTCCTATCATTATCATGGTGAAATAGCGAAAAATTAATAAAAATCCATCTGAGAAATTTACGTAGGATGAAAAATCTTTATTTTCATATTTTTTAAGACTTAAGTTCCCCTTAAGGAAAGCCTTGATAACTTCTCACACCGATCATAGTCAACATGCTTTTACTGTATTCTATTCTGAGGCGATAAAGTGGAACATTTAAACCAATCTCTATTTTTAATGATTAACCATTTTGCAGGTTCGAACGCTATTTTGGATCAATTAATGGAAATCTTGGCAAAGTATCTTCCTATTCTCTTCGCCTTAGTATTACTGTGGTTAGGTTTTTTTAATAAAGTTTCGCCTTCTCTTCAAAAGAAGAGGCGTCATGCTGCCTTTCTGTCTGGCTATACTATGTTGATAGGGCTTTCTATTAATTTTTTAATTGCTTTGTTTTATTTTCATCCAAGACCGTTTATGAATCATCTTGGTACAGAGCTAATTCCTCATTTACCTGATACGTCAATGCCATCAGATCATACAACCTTGATGGTTTCAGTCGCATTAGGACTTTTTAGCTACACTGAGACTCGACATATTGGTCAAATTCTTTTGGTGCTCGGCGTAATAGGTGGTTTAGCTCGGGTGTTTTGTGGTGTTCATTATCCCTTCGATATTGTTGGTTCCATAGTGGTATCATGCATTGCTTTTATTCTAACTTGGCTATTCAAAGACTATTTAAAACAACTTAATTTGATTGTTTTTAGGGCGTTGGAAAATAAAATAGAGTTTTTACGTCTGTTTACCCATGAAAAATAATGGTGATCTTGGGCTGTTTCATAGAAATAGTGGAATAAGTTCTCTGGGAATTACAGCACCCATAATAAGTGCTGTAATTTTTCAATTTGAACAAGGTAGTTATAAGAAATGTAATCATTAATAAAATTTAACTTTATCTAAATACATGCTTTCTTCTATTCGGTTAACGTAATGGTTTGGTGTTGTATTCGTCAGTGCTTTAAATTCACGCGTAAAATGTGCTTGGTCCGAAAACCCTAATCGATAGGCTAGCTCAGAAGGTTTTGTATGGGTATTTAAATTTATTTCATATAAAGCGGATTGAACTCGAACAATGCGACAGAATGTTTTAGGCGTCATGCCTGTGTCTAATAAAAATTGTCTTTGTATTGTTCGGCAAGTATACCCTGTTATGTCTTCTAATTCTTTTATTTGAACATTCCCTTTGTTAACGAAAATGTATTGAACGACTTGTTTTGAAAGGCTTGAATGATTTCTAATGCCATGTTTTATTAAAAATTTAGAAAATAATAGAACTTGATTAGTAAAAGACTCTTGGCTTGCAACTTGTTCAAATAAGTCATTTATTTTAAGGGCAATATCTTTAAATTCTGGCCTTTGGTTGATTAATTCAGACGCCGAAAGGTTCAGGAAATTAGGTGTCGAGGTTGCAGAAAATCGAACACCAAAATAACGATGTTTATAGGTAAACTCCACCGCTTCTGCACCGAGTGTTGTTCCACAAACGGTTGCTTTTGGCTTAGAACTGTCACAATCAAATAAAATATCAATACAACCATCTGGAATGGCATTAGTGACTTCTGATGATGCGGACTCAAAGCTATAAAAATGCGATACAAAGGGGATGTTAGATACTTTGACCGAATACTCTTCGGCTGCACAAAGGACAAACCAAGGCTGTTTAGACTTGATTTTAGCAATGCTATAATTTTCAATCATATTGGATAACCAATTTGTTATTATTCTTTTATTGTGGTTTTCCGATTTAAAAAGCGGATACCAATTCTTAATAATACTCAAGCTGAATGAGATATTTTATTATTAATTATCTTTCATGTTTAACTCTCGATTATTATTATTTTAAAAAAGACCTTTTATAGAGTACTGCAGTCTGGTGTGTATGCAAAGGTCTTAGCACATAACTTTAAAAAGTATGATCCATAGGGCTGATCGTTCAGTCATACCCTATGGATGGCAAGGCAACCGAAATCAGCTAAAGATAACTTGGATATCGGTGTATTCCATTAAGCCTTCTTCTGAGAACTCGACGCCGAAGCCAGAGGATTTCACGCCACCAAAAGGTGCATTGGGTTGAATAGCGCCGTGTTTATTAATCCAAACAGAGCCACACTCCATTCGAGCAGCGACTTTCTTTGCCATATCAATATCAGATGACCAGACGGAACCGCCAAGGCCATTAGGGCTATCATTAGCAGAACGAATGGCATCATCAATATTTGAGTATTTTATAATGGGTAAGGCAGGCCCAAACTGTTCTTCATCCACTAGAGAGTCGCCATTTTGTAAGTCGGCAATGATAGTGGGTGGAAAGAAAAGGCCTTCACCTGGATCGCCCCCTAATAACACTTTCCCACGTTCTTTGGCTTCAGAAACTAATTGAGACACTTTATCAAATTGCGCTTTGTTTTGGATTGGCCCTAATATGCTGGCTTCATCCATGCCGTCACCGACGGGTATATTTTTAGCAAATGCAACAAGTGACTCGCATACCGCATCATAAACAGACTCATGAACATACAATCGTTTCATTGCCGCACAAGTTTGACCATTATTAATAAAAGCACCCCAAAATAACCCTTCTGCAATGGCGCTAGGGTCAACATCTGGTAAGACGATGCCGGCGTCATTGCCCCCTAATTCTAGGGTCAGTCTCTTCATGGTGGTTGCTGCAGACTGCATGACTTTCTGACCTGTTGCACAAGAACCAGTAAAAACAATTTTTCTAATATCTGGATGGGCAGACATGGCAGCACCTAGGTTAAATGTTTTGTCGTCACCTGTGACAACATTCACAACACCTGTAGGTAAGGCTTCTTGCATGATTTCTATGAGACGAATGGTGGATAGTGGTGTACTTGGGGAAGGCTTAATAACCACCGTGTTACCGGTTCTTAAGGCGGGCATTATGTGCCAAATGGCGATCATCACCGGAAAATTCCAAGGGGTAATCGAGCCAACAACACCCAGAGGTTTTCTGTATAGCTCAACTTTGCCGTCTTGGTTGTCTTGTAAGGTTTTAGCAGGAAGAGAAAGGTTCGATGTATAGTCTGCCCAAGCGACGGCACCTCCTATCTCCCAACGAGAGCCTAGACCATTCAAAGGTTTTCCTTGCTCCAGTGTGACCAGTTTAGCCAGCTCTTCGGAGTGATCTTGTATCGCTTGCGTGACAGCAAGACAGTTTTTTTGAAGCTCCTCATCTGATAATGACGACCATGAAAGAAAAGCGGACTTGGCTGATTCTACGGCGGCGTTTAGTTCATCATTGGCCATGTTCGGTGCATGACCGATAAGCTCACCTGTAGAAGGATTAAACACTTCAAAAGGCGTATTTTTGGTTACATTATAAGCGGAACTATTCATTGTTTTTATTCTCTCTAGTGACTCGGTGCATTAAAAATTGCGACTAACTAAGATCATAAAAACTCTTCTTGATAGGGGGCTTGGATTTATCCGCCAACCGTATTGGACGATTACGTCATTGTTCCATCAAGCTAGGTGGCATGTTGTATTTTTTGCGAAACTCGCGATAAAAGTAGGATAAATCATTGAATCCAGAACGTAATGCTATATCCGTAATGCTTTCATTCAGTAAACCGTCTTTTCGTAAACAAAGCTGCTTGTAGGCATATTCCAGTCGTGAACTGATAATTCTATGTTTGGGGGTTTCACCTAACACTTGAAAATGTCGTTGTAATGTTCGTTCGGAAATATTCAGATGAGACGCGATTTCCCGTGGAGAAAAGTTTGAATTTAAGTAATGGCGGTTAATGAGCGCTAAGGCTTTTGACAGTAACTGTTCACTTGGCTCTGCATGATCAACCCGATGATTAGTATGAAGGTAGGCGCTGATTAAGCTAATAAACGCTTCGCCCAAATGCTGTTGATCCATACATTCATAGTCAACCATTTTCTTGAGAACAGAGTATATGGCAAGCCAAAGAGGATCATCCCGCGAGATGTTTACGCCACAATCGACATTACCAAAGCGATGTATGGCTTCTTCACGGGGGATATGAAACGATATTTGACGGGATTGGCCATAATCGTATCGAAAAAGAGACGGTTTGACGGAATCGACAAGAAACATATCGCCAGGACGTAACCCCACAGAATTATTCCCTTGCTGAACTTGGCTGTATCCTGAATCTTGTATTAATAGGAAAAAGTATTCCCCAGGGTCTTGGCGTATGGATGCTTTATCCCGTTCTATATGCACAGAGTCAACATCAACAATCGCGGCTTCAAATGCGCCAAAGTGCCTTGTTGTTATGCCACCATTAATAACACTCGAGCTGGATTGAGGCTCTATGTTAAATAATCCGCAGACTTGATGGAGCTCAGAAGCAAACACCTCAACGGGCAAGTGATTATGATGAGATTGAAGAAGTGGTTTCATCTAGACCTCATTGGAATTTCTTTATGAGACCTTTGCACGGCGGCTTTGTCCGCGATTTCACACAAAGGTCTTCTTCATTATTGTTATTTGATAGACCTTACCGGGTCATTATTGAACCTGCTCATGGCTCGACGAAAGCTCAATGATGAGAAATCCAACAATATAGGGCTCCATTGCTGTCAACAGTACAACATCCAAGGTGCTATCGCCAAGCGCTTTTAGCAATCAAAATGGCAGTGGTGGGTCGTCAAGTCGGTTCACTGATGGGAAATAAGCTTAAAGGAAACTCTCTGGTGATTTTGGGCTGTTTCATTGAAAACATGGTGTTGACGGAGCGCACCCCTTTGGCTTGGAGCAGCTTTTTACTTAACAGCTCGTCATAACTGTCTAAGTTTTTGGTGATGATTTTTAACAGGAAATCGCAATCACCACTGACGGAATGGCATTCTTGTATTTCTGGGCATTCCCGCACAATTGTCAAAAAGGGGGCCAAGGTTTCTGGGTGATGGTTGTCCATTGACACCTGAGCAAAAGCGATCACATGCAAGTTCACTTTTTTGGCGTTTAACTCAGCGGTATAGTTGGTTATATAGCCTTCATCTTCCAAACGTTTTAAGCGTCGCCAGCATGGCGCGGTCGAGAGACCAATCTTCTCGGCTAGCTCCTTGTTACTTAAGCGTCCGTCTTTTTGTAAAGCGGCTAATATACTGATATCAAACTTATCAAGCATAAGAATGTTTCCATTTATTGTTATTTGGAGAAACGATATTGCTTAGTTTGGCAAAAACTCAGCAATTAAGAAAGATAATTTCGCTAAAGTATCGATAACATTAACTACATCATACCAATAACAATAAAGCTGAAAAGCTGCCAACAAAATGGTGTACGACTATGAATCAAGTATTGAGAGAAGCTACCCGCACAAAGCGTCCCCCTAAAAGTGAGCCTGCTGTCGATTGGAGGCATATCAGCCGATTGATGTTGCAATCGCGGGCCCTTGATGAGATTGAAGAGAAAGAATTGGTGCCTGAAAAGCTGGTGTTTAATCAGTTTTCTGCCCGTGGTCACGATTTTGCCCAGATTTTGTTAGGCTCTCTGCTAACCCATCCGCACGATGGGGCAACCGGCTATTATCGGTCTAGACCTTTTGTAATGAGCCTTGGCATTCATTTAGATGATGTTGTTGCTTCCCCAATGGCCAAAGCCGGAGGTTACAGTGATGGAAGAGACATTGGCGTGGTATGTAATTTTCCCAATGCCAATAGAAATGGCGCCATGCTGTTTCCTATGTGTGGTGGCGTCGGGGCGCAATACACGCCGATCTCTGGTTGGGCACAGTCCATTCTTTATCGTAAAAATCAATTAAAAGATTTTAGTTATACGGGGGCTATTGGCGTTTCCATGGGGGGGGATGCCTCCATGTCAACCAGCGGTTTTTGGTCGGCATTGAATATTGCAACCACCAATCATTTGCCGCATTTGTTTTATATTGAAGACAATGGTTACGGTATCTCTGTCCCTCAAGGGGTGCAAACCCCAGGTGGCGATCAAGTTGCTAATCTACGTTCCTATAAAAACCTGAAAATTATCGATGGTGATGGCACAGACCCGCAACGGACGCCATTGCTGATAAAAGAAGCCGTGGATTATGTCCGTTCCGGTAAAGGTACCTGTTTATTAAGGCTGAAAGTGCCTCGTCTATGCGGGCATACTTTCCAGGACACACAAACCTATAAAACCGCCGATTTTATTGCTGAAGAGCAAGCACGAGATCCGCTCCCTAAACTCAAACGCTATCTACTAAAAAACGACCTGATGAGTTTGGAGGAATGGGAAGAGCTGGAAGCACAGTCTAATCGAGAGATTCGCGAGTCTGTTGAGCGGGCGAAACAGCGTATGCAGCCGGATCCAGAGCAGTTGACACGCTTTGTTTACGCGGAAAAAGATCAGGTGCAACTGAGAGGTGGGTTGGCAGCGGATGGTCATCGCTTTCCTGATCATAGTGAAGAACCAAAACCAGAGGGTTCCCGTCTTAATATGATCACAGCCATTCGAAAAACACTGGATTATGAGCTATCTACTAACCCTAAAGTGATTGTCTTTGGTGAGGATGTTGGGCCAAAAGGAGGGGTGCACGGTGCAACCCTAGGACTGAATGAAAAGTTTGGCGACGCCAGAGTGTTTGACACTAGCTTATCTGAAGAAGGGATTATTGGGCGTTCTGTGGGGATGGCGCTGAATGGGTTGATGCCAGTGCCGGAAATACAGTTCCGTAAATACGCGGAACCGGCCGCAGAGCAACTGTCCGATACGGGAATTATGCGCTGGCGTACCCATAACCAGTTTGCTGCGCCCATGGTTGTTCGAATCCCTGGAGGGTTTGCACGTCGAGGTGACCCATGGCACTCCATGAGTGACGAAGTGGAATGGGCGCATAAAGTGGGTTGGCAACTTGCCATGCCTTCTAATGCCGAAGACGCGGTGGGTTTGTTGCGCTATGCCCTAAGAGACAACAATCCAACCATTTTCTTTGAGCATCGATCTTTGCTGGATAATAGCTGGTCCCGTAGACCATATCCTGGAGATGACTATGTGATTCCGTTTGGCAAAGCGAGGACAATTCTAGTCGGAACTGCTCTAACGGTTGTCTGTTGGGGGGCGATGGTAGAGCGCTGTGAAAAGGCGGCAAAGCGTTTGGATATGGCAATTGAGGTGATTGATCTTAGAACCATTCAGCCTTGGGATAAGGAGGCAGTGTTTCAATCTGTGGAAAAAACGGGGCGTTGTCTAATTGTTCATGAAGATAATAAAACCGCTGGTTTTGGGGCTGAAATCGCCGCCACGATTGCGGATGAGCTGTTTTTTTCTTTGGATGCACCCATTAAACGCTTGACCATGCCCGATATCCCCAGCCCTCATAATAGTGGCTTGTTAGATCGAGCGCTTCCCAATGAAGACACCATTGCTCACGCAATGAAAAGCCAAATTGAAGTGTGAGGGGATGTTATGAATCAATCAATCGAGATTACATTGCCGAATAACACGCTGGAAGGCACGATCGCCACCTTGTCTACATGGTTAGTGAAAGAAGGGGAACATGTGACAAAAGGAGCGCCCATCCTTGAGCTTGAAACCGACAAAGTGGCAATGGAGGTGTGTGCTGAGCAGGATGGGGTGATAGACAAAATGCTTGTCTCTCCTGGTGAAGAGGTGGGTGAAAAAACCATATTTGGCTATTTAGAAAGTGGTCTGACGCAAGATCAAAAACAGAAAAGCAGCGAATCCATAGGTAGCGAGTTGGAAACCAGCGAGCAATATTCTGCTGAGTCTGAGCGTTCGAACAGAGATCACTCACAGGATGCCGCAGCGCCTAAATTAGGATGGCGTGTAAGAGGAAAAGAAAATCGGCGTCATCTTATTGGTCCAGCGGTTAGAAAGTTACTGAGAAAGCATAATCTCAATATAGAGCAAATTGCTGGTACAGGAATGGGGGGGCGGGTGACTCGAAATGACATTCTGGCTTTTATCAACGAAAAACCTGCTATGGGGTCCGATGATTCAGATTCACCCATCTCGTCAGGTAACAATAGCGAAGCAAAGAGCCAAATGATTCCCCATACGCCCATGCGTAAAGCCATTGCCAATCATATGGTGGACAGCCTGCTGCGTACTTCGCCCCATGTCACCAGTGTGTTTGAAATGGATATGGGGGCCGTGATCGAGCACAGAAAACTGTGCAAAATGGGCTTTGATGAAGCGGGTGTGAAGTTGACCTTTACCGCGTATTTTGTGGTGGCAGCGGCCCAGGCCATCCAAAAAGTCCCAGTCATCAACTCACGATTTCATGAGGAAAGCTTAGAAGTATTGGAAGACATTAACATCGGAGTGGGGACCGCGTTGGGAGACGATGGGCTTGTTGTGCCTGTTATTAAGCAGGTACAGATGAAGAAACTGTTTGAAGTGGCTACCTTGCTGCAACAGCAAACGGAGCGAGCCAGACAGGGTAAGTTGACCCCAGCGGACATGAAAGGAGGAACCTTTACCATATCCAATCACGGGGTCAGTGGTAGCCTGTTGGCGACCCCCATCATTATTAACCAGCCCCAGGTGGCGATTTTGGGCATTGGTAAGCTGGAAAAAAGGGTGGTTGTTGAAGAGATCGATGGGCAGGACACCATGGTCATTCGTCCCAAATGTTACGTTTCCCTTAGCATTGATCATAGGGCATTAGATGCCTATCAGGCGAACGCATTCCTGAGTCATTTTGTTGAAACGATTGAACAGTGGGGAAAGTAGCAAGGCAATGAATATCATACAGGGCGTTATTATCTGATGCCCTGTATGATCAGGGCGTGTTAGCTATTAAGCCCACCAAAACGCTCATAGAATAAAGCGTTGGCTTCTGGCAATGGCCCGTGAACGGACTCTAGATTGTGCTCAATCCATTTTTCCGTTGCTGGCGTGAGTTTGCGATAAATGTTTCGGCACAGCTGACGTGCGGCTCTGCCTTCCCAGTCTATTGGGAGAAGTTCTCTTGGTAAATGCGGGTCTCTTAGCAAGAGTTTACGGTAGTCATGAATCAATAGGGTTCGCGTTAAAAAACAAGACTGCGGGTCAAGTGTATCCAGCTCGGAAAGCTCTTGCCAAACTGGTAAAAATAATTCGATAAACTCTTGGTAATGTTGGCTGAGAGCGTCCAGATTCCAGCAGTCTCTAACCAATTCTTGTATCGGTTTATTGCTAAACTGAGTATTTGATGAGGCCTCAAAGACAATGACTTTCTCTTCTAGATTAAGGGAGAGCAAAATCGCTTTGAGGGTTTGTTTATCGCAACATGGGCTGGCAATCAGTTGAGTGGAAAACGTGGCAAAGCCTTGCCATTGAAGCTCATCCACTAGTTGCTTTTTTTCATCAGGATTGAGATGGCTGCCAATAATGAGTAGCCATGAACCGTTCCAAGTTTGTATGTTCGGGCTATAAATGCGCTGAAAAGCTTGCTCGAATTTTCTGTGTCCTTGCGTCGTTAAGCGGTAATAGCTTTTACGGCCGACTTTTTCACTCTCTAGCCAACCGTCCTGCGTCAGTCGAAAAATTGAGGTTCTCATTAAGCGTTCGCTAATGCCTATCGGTTCCAGGGCATTGATTAGGCTACCTAACCAAACGGTACTGCCGTGGGGCTCGATGGTATCACCATACAGAGAAATAATTAAAGAGGAGGCTCTAATAGGTTTTTGGTTTTGAAAACGCTTCAGTAGAGTGTTAAGTGTTTTTAGTTCATTCATTGAGACAGGCTATGAGTATCGTTTGATTGAAGGCACCATTCTCTGAAATGGTGCCTTAAGAGTAAAGCTAATTATTTTTTTGGCTTATGATGGCCCGTTTTCAAGCTGGGTCTATCGGCTTCAGGTTCGGTTAAGGGATGACACTCAACCATAGATTCCAAACAGCGAGTGGTCAGGTCGATGTACTCTTGCGTTCCGGTTTGTTTCCATTTTAACTCTTCATCGCTGACTTGTCGGACGAGTCTTGCTGGACTGCCCATTAGCAGTGAGCGAGCGTCACAAGAAAAACGACTTTTAACAAAGGCCGCTGCGGCGACAATAGATTCTGGTCCAATGTTCGCTTCGTCCATCACTACGGCGTTCATACCGATTAAGCTGTCTTCACCGATAACACAACCATGCAATATAGCGCCATGGCCAATATGCCCATGTTTGCCGATGATGGTATGACTGCCAGCAAACCCATGAACAACACAGTTATCTTGTAAGTTAGATTCTTCCTCCATGGTAATACGGCCAAAGTCTCCTCTTAGGCAGGCGCCTGGGCCAACATAACAGCCTTGTTTAATAATAACATCACCAATTAAAACAGCAGTAGGATGAACATAAGCGGTTGGGTGAACCACGGGCGTAACGCCATCAATTTTGTAACAGGCCATCGTTTTTCTCTCTTTTTGTATTTGGTATTGGCTATCTGTTTAATACTTCAACTATTTGGAATTTTATACAAATATTGTGTCTTAATCTAATCTAAATTTTGGTTTTTTTACTGATGGATCAGTTAATAAAAATCAATTTCATCTTTTTTTAATCTTTAAATTATTGTTTTTTAATGCTTTATTGGAATTTTTTCGAATGTCTTTTAAGTGATACAAAAAAAATTAAAAAAAACATTGAACCGTGTCTCTTTTTGGTTCATCTTATAATGGCTGATCATGACTTAGATCAATGTATCGCGTCTTTAAGGCTGACAAATAAAAAAATAAACCGTGCGTTAAACAAATAGTGAGTTAGGTCAAATGTCCAATAGTCTATATAGCATGCTAGATGTTCATTCACCGGCCAATGGTGTACAGCAAATTCAGTTACATCGTCCTGAAGCGCTAAATGCATTGACAACCGCCATGCTGGGTGAGTTGGCGCTGGCATTAGATGAAGCTGAAGCGAATGAGTCAGTGAAAGTTGTCGTACTAACTGGTTCTGCCCGTGTGTTTGCGGCAGGGGCAGATGTAAAAGAAATGGCCGAGCGAGATATGGTGGGGATTCTAAAGGACCCTCGTCAACAAAGCTGGCAAAGTATCAGTCGTTTTCCTAAGCCCCTTATTGCAGCCATTAATGGTTACTGTTTAGGGGGGGGCTGCGAACTCGCAATGCACGCCGATATTCTTATCGCCGGAACCGATGCCAAATTTGGTCAGCCAGAGATTAATCTAGGCATCATGCCCGGAGCTGGTGGTACCCAGCGCCTTGTACGTGCTGTCGGTAAATCCCTTGCCATGCAAATGGTGCTGACAGGCCAGCCGATTAACGCGCTTCAAGCAAAAGAGGCGGGTCTTATTAGTGAAATTACCCAACCAGAATTAACCCTTACCCGAGCGATGGAAGTCGCCTCCCAGATTGCTAAAAAAAGTCCATTGGCATTACGTCTTGCGAAAGAGTCCATACTAAAAGGCATGGAGACAGACCTCAGTACGGGTCTACGTTTCGAAAGGCATGCTTTTACGGTATTGGCTGGTACCAAAGACCGTGAAGAGGGCATTGCTGCTTTCTTAGAAAAACGTCCTGCCAAATTTACGGGTCAATAATTTAGAAGAGGCCTTTGCACCACGCCGTGTTCAAAGTGTCCAACTATAATAATAGGAGCGTTATCTTAATGAGCTTCCAACATATCTTATATTCAGTGGACTCGGGTGTGGCATTGCTTAGCCTGAATCGTCCTAAATCACTTAATAGTTTTAATGAGGCCATGCACTTAGAGGTGCGTGAGGCGTTTAAACAAATTAAGAGTGATAAACAAGTTCGTGCCTTGGTTTTGACTGGGGAAGGTCGTGGGTTTTGTGCCGGACAGGATTTGTCTGATCGCAATGTGGATCCCACTGCTGATGCACCCGACTTAGGTCTCTCAATCGAGAAATTTTACAACCCTCTGATTAAAGCCATTCAAGCCTTGCCTATGCCTGTTATCTGCGCTGTGAACGGTGTCGCGGCGGGGGCCGGTGCTAATCTTCCTCTAGCCTGTGATCTGATTATTGCGGCGCGTTCAGCCAAGTTTATCCAAGCGTTTTGCAAAATTGGGCTGATTCCAGACTCGGGAGGCACTTGGTTTTTACCTCGCTTAGTGGGGATGGCAAAGGCAAAAGAAATGGCGTTATTGGGTGAACCTGTCAGCGCCGACGCCGCGTTGGAAATGGGATTAGTCAACCGCGTTGTGGATGATGAATTACTTCGACAAGAAGCCTTAACCCTGGCTCAACATTTGGCGACGCAACCTACAAAAGGGTTGGCTTATATTAAGCGGGCGTTAAATCAGACATTTGACCATGGCCTAGAAGAGCAATTGCTTTTAGAGCGTGATTTGCAGCGCTTAGCGGGACAAACCCAAGATTATCGTGAAGGGGTGGCTGCTTTTATGGCGAAACGTACTCCTGAGTTTAAAGGAGAGTAATGATGGCAGCTTTAGACAAATCAATGATGATTGGTGTGATTGGGGCTGGTGCCATGGGCGCTGGGATTGCCCAAGTAGCGGCTCAATCAGGCCATATTGTGAAGCTTTATGATAATCGTGCTGATGCTGCAAAAGAAGCCATCGCTTCCATTGAAAAGCAACTGAAGCGCTTAGTCGAGCGTAAAAAATTCACCCTAGAGCAAGTTCAGCAAACAGTCGCCAACCTACAGGTGGCAAATGAATTAGCGGATTTTGAACATGCCGGCCTAGTGATTGAGGCGATTGTTGAAAATAGGGACGTGAAGCAAGCGGTCTTTGCGGAACTAGAGTCTATTTGTTCTGCACAATGTATTTTAGCGACAAACACCTCGTCTATTTCCATTACCCGTTTAGCAGCAGGTATGAAACATCCAGAGCGTATGGTGGGTATGCACTTCTTTAACCCCGCCCCGATTATGAAGCTGGTGGAAGTGGTCTCAGGTTTGGTTACCTCGAAAGAGATCGCGACAACGGTATTTGATACAGCGGCTGCTTGGGGGAAAGTCCCTGTGTATGCGGCATCGACACCGGGGTTCATTGTTAATCGAGTGGCACGTCCATTTTATGCAGAAAGTCTGCGACTAAAGCAAGAACAGGTAGCCGATTGTGCGACGTTAGATGCCTTAATGCGCGAGGCAGGAGGCTTTCGAATGGGGGCCTTTGAACTGACGGATTTAATTGGTCAAGATGTTAACTATGCTGTGACCTGTTCGGTTTTTGATGCTTATTATGGTGACTTTCGTTTTCAACCTTCCTTGATTCAAAAAGATCTGGTCGATGCCGGTTATCTTGGTCGTAAAAGTGGCGAAGGCTTTTACTCTTATAAAGAAGGTGCGGTAAAACCTGAGCCGCATTGTGTTCCTCCTTCCCATCATCCTGCGCCTTCATGCGTGGCAATGGGGAACCTTGATGCTCTGTCTGCATTAGTTATGCGTCTCAGTGGTGCAGGCATTACCATCGAACAAGACCCTTCATCAGCGCTTAATGCTTTAAAAATCGGCGATGCGACAGTGGTATTGACCGATGGACGCATGGCAAGCGAGCGAGCTAATAGCGAGTCACTAGAGAATTTGGTGCTGGTGGATCTGGCTTTGGATTATCAAAAGACAGCACATCTTGCTTTATCTCGCGCTCACAATACGCCAGATGATGTTTTTCAACAGGTGGTGGATACGTTCTTTGCCGCAGGGATTAAGGTTTCCGAGATAACGGATTCTCCTGCTTTGGTGGTGATGCGCACCGTTGTCATGTTGGCGAATGAAGCAGCGGATGCTGTATTAAATGGTGTGTCCAGTGTGGATGGGGTCGATAACGCGATGTGTTACGGTGTGAATTATCCGGTAGGGCCGCTGGTATGGGCTGATCGGATTGGTATTGACCGTGTCCAGCAGGTGCTTAATGCCTTGCAATCTTCTTACGGGGAAGATCGTTACCGTACCTCTCTACTGTTGAAACGATTGTCAGATCAAGGGAGAAGGTTTTATGAAAACAAATAACGATACTCAAACCGATGCACTTGGGCTAGCAAAAGAGTGCGCTCAGGAACTTTATCGCCGTGATGTGGCAACACAACATCTGAACATTGAGTTGCTGGATTCTGCCCCTGGTGAGTCTTTGGTCAAAATGACCGTGCAAGACTTTATGCTGCAAGGGCATAAAACCTGTCATGGTGGCTATATGTTTACCTTGGCGGATTCGGCCTTTGCGTTTGCTTGTAATACCTATAACCAACCGACCGTCGCCCTTGGTTGTTCCATTGATTACGTCGCTCCCGCTTTTCAAGGGGATGTGCTGACAGCAAGATGTCATGAGAAAAGTCGTGGTGGCCGTACCGGAAATTACGATGTCGAGATTCATAACCAACAAGATCAATTGATCGCTCTATTTCACGGTAAATCTTACCGCCTTAAAGGTGAAATACTTTCACAGGAGAACGTAAATGACTGATGCGCTTATTATTGATGCTATTCGTACGCCAATCGGACGTTACGGTGGTGCGCTTTCTAAAGTCAGGGCAGACGATTTGGGAGCCATTCCTATTAGAACACTCATGGAACGAAACCCGACAGTGGATTGGTCAAAAGTTGATGATGTCTTGTATGGCTGTGCGAATCAAGCTGGTGAAGACAATCGCAATGTGGCGCGCATGTCTTCCTTGTTGGCGGGGCTGCCACATAATGTGCCAGGCTCGACGATAAACCGTTTGTGTGGTTCTGGTATGGATGCGGTTGGCGCGGCGGCCAGAGCCATTCGTGCTGGCGAAGCGGGATTGATGATTGCCGGGGGGGTGGAGTCCATGTCGCGTGCTCCGTTTGTTGTAGGAAAAGCGGATCAAGCTTTTTCTCGTCAAGCAGAAATGTATGACACGACCATTGGCTGGCGCTTTGTGAACAAGCTGATGAAGGAGCAATATGGCGTCCACTCTATGCCTGAAACCGCTGAAAACGTGGCGGAAGATTTTCGTATTTCCCGGGCTGATCAAGATTTGTTTGCGGTGCGTAGTCAGCAAAAAACCGCAATTGCTCAAGAGAATGGGCGTTTATCGCAAGAGATTGTCCCCGTTGTTATTCCACAACGTAAAGGCGACCCAATCGTAGTAAGTCAGGATGAGCATCCTCGCGCAGACACCAGCTTAGAAGTATTGTCGAAGCTTGGTACGCCTTTTCGAAAAGATGGCAACGGATCCGTTACCGCAGGAAATGCGTCGGGTGTGAATGATGGGGCTTGTGCTTTGTTGTTGGCAAGTGAAGCGGCCGCTAAGGCCTACGGCTTAAAAGCCCGTGGACGAGTATTAGGTATGGCGGCGGCGGGGGTTGAACCGCGCATTATGGGAATCGGTCCCGCTCCGGCGTCTAAAAAGGTGCTCGAACAAGTCGGTCTTACCTTAGCAGATATGGATGTTATTGAATTAAACGAAGCCTTTGCATCGCAAAGCTTGGCGGTATTGCGTGAACTGGGTTTAGCCGATGACGATGCTCGAGTTAATCCAAACGGCGGTGCCATTGCATTAGGTCATCCACTGGGAATGAGCGGTGCGCGACTGATTACAACGGCGTTGAATGAGTTGGAAGTTAAACAGAAGCGTTATGCCTTGTGCACTATGTGTATTGGTGTAGGACAGGGGATAGCAATGGTGATTGAGCGCTTAAATTAAGGCTCTGTTCGTGACGTCGTGGCGTTGTGGGCCACGCCGTAGTCGTAAAAAATTAATGAATCTAGACGTCAAAATCATGAGGTTGTATTACCAAGAGTGAACAACCGTGAAGACTGAATTCTAAAAATAATAAATAGAGAGAGTGTAACAATGGATATTCGTAGCCGGTTTAATCCAGATCAACTTGACCCAATGGAAGTTGCTAGTATTGATGAGTTGCGAGCTCATCAATTAGAGCGTTTGCAGTGGTCGGTGAATCATGCCTATAACAATGTTCCTATGTATAAACAGCGTTTTGATCAGTTGGGGTTGCACCCAGACGATATTAAAACCTTGGACGATCTAGCCAAACTTCCTTTCACTACCAAATCAGATCTACGTGATAACTATCCGTTCGGGATGTTTGCCACACCGGTGAATCAACTGGTTCGTCTTCACGCCTCAAGTGGTACAACGGGTAAACCAACGGTCGTTGGATACACCCAAAATGATATCGATAATTGGGCCAATATTGTGGCTCGCTCGATTCGTGCTGCGGGCGGACGCAAAGGGGATATTTTGCACAATGCTTATGGTTACGGTCTGTTTACTGGAGGCTTAGGGGCACATTATGGTGCCGAGCGTCTTGGTTGCACGGTAATCCCTATGTCTGGTGGGCAAACCGAAAAGCAAGTGCGTCTGATTCAAGATTTTCAGCCTGACATTATTATGGTGACACCATCTTATATGTTGAATTTGCTGGATGAAATGGAAAAACAAGGTATTGATCCCCTCGACCTTAAGTTGCGTCTAGGCATTTTTGGTGCTGAGCCGTGGACGCATGAGTTACGCCGTTCAGTTGAAGAGCGAGCCGGTATCCGTGCCATGGATATTTATGGCTTGTCGGAAATTATGGGACCAGGGGTGGCGATGGAATGCGCAGAAAGTCAGGATGGACCAACGGTATGGGAGGATCATTTCTATCCTGAAATTGTCGATCCAAATACGGGTGAAGTATTGCCAGATGGTGAGATGGGTGAATTGGTGTTTACCAGCCTCAGTAAAGAAGCTCTGCCAATGATTCGTTACCGTACACGGGATTTAACTCGCTTATTACCGGGCACCGCTCGTCGCATGCGCCGCATTGACAAAATTACTGGCAGAAGCGATGACATGATGATTATTCGTGGGGTGAACGTTTTTCCAACGCAAATCGAAGAAGAAGTGATTAAAGTAAATCATTTTTCAGAGAGCTATGAAATACATTTGTATCGCAAAGGGAATATGGATGGTATGGAGGTGCATGTTGAACTGCGTCCTGAATGTGCGGATTTTGATGAGCAAAAAATCAACGAAGCAATCAATCAGTTGCGCCACCATGTGAAGTCGTCTGTGGGCATCAGTATCAATGTTAAGCTCAGAGAAATAGGCAGTATTGCTCGTTCAGAGGGTAAGGCCAAACATGTTTATGATGAGCGAGCGTCCGCTTAACGATCTTGTTTCTTGTGTGATAATAGAGTGTTGCCTCTTTTGAGGAAGGAAGAGGCTTTATTATCGATTATTATGATACATTAATTTAAAAAAATATTGTTTTATTGTGTCGTTAATGTATTCTTATAAGAAAGCAATAGAGTTCATTGCTACGACTTTGCGGAGGTTTGTATGTATGCACAACAAGTTGAAACAGGAGTAAAGGCGGTAAAATCCTTGGCTGAAATGGGGCCAGAAGAAAGGGCCTTTCAGGAAAAAATTGATGCCGAGATTAAAATCGAGGCGAAAAACTGGATGCCAGATAACTATCGTAAGACCTTGATTCGTCAAATTTCGCAACATGCTCACTCAGAAATTGTGGGAATGTTGCCAGAAGGTAACTGGGTCACACGTGCCCCAACCTTGAAACGTAAATTGCAACTGATGGCGAAAATTCAGGATGAAGCCGGGCACGGTTTGTATCTGTATAGCGCAATGGAAACCTTGGGCGCAGATCGTGATGAAGAGATCGAAAAGCTTCATTCCGGTCGTGCTAAATACTCCAGTATTTTTAACTATCCCACCTTAAATTGGGCGGATATGGGAGCTGTGGGTTGGCTAGTCGATGGTGCTGCTATCGTCAATCAGGTGGTGTTGCAGCGTACGTCCTATGGTCCTTATTCACGTGCCATGATTCGTATTTGTAAGGAAGAAAGTTTCCACCAGCGCCAAGGTTACGAAATTCTTTTGCATATGATGCGCCACGGCACGCAAGCGCAAAAAGACATGGTGCAGGACGCAATCAATCGCTTGTGGTGGCCATCGCTAATGATGTTTGGTCCAAGTGATGCGGAGTCGCCAAACTCAGCCCAATCCATGGCATGGAAAATCAAGCGTCACACCAATGATGAACTGCGTCAACGCTTTATCGATCAGACGGTTCCTCAGTTAGAAATATTGGGTTGTACAGCGCCAGATCCAGACTTGAAGTGGAATGAAGAGCGAGGTCATTACGACTTTGGAGAAATCCAATGGGAAGAGTTCTACGAAGTACTGAAAGGTAATGGGCCTTGTAATCGCGAACGCTTGGAAACACGTCGAAATGCCATCCAAGACGGAGCGTGGGTACGTGAAGCGGCGGTCGCTCATGCCAACAAAAAACAAAAACAACAGGCTGCAGCCTAACGAATTTGAGGTATTTACCATGTCTGAATGGACACTTTTTGAAGTCTTTATCCGCAGTAAGCACGGTCTTAATCACAAGCATGTGGGCAGTGTGCATGCCACTGATGCTGAAATGGCCATTGAAAATGCACGAGATTTGTACACACGTCGCAATGAAGGTGTGAGTATTTGGGTTGTGCCATCCGCCGCCATTACGGCAACGGCGAGCGATGAGAAAGAGCCTTTGTTTGATCCAGCAGAAGACAAAGTCTACCGTCATGCCAGTTTTTATGAATTGCCCGATGAAGTCGGACATATGTGAGGTGGTTATGACACAGTACGATGAATTAACCGAGTTTTTGCTGCGCCTCGGCGACAGCGCCTTGATCCAAGCCCAGCGCTTGTGTGAATGGACAGGCCGCGCCCCAGCTCTTGAAGAAGAAATGGGGATGATGAACGTTGGGCTCGATTTGGTAGGCCAAGCGCGCAATTGGTATGAATATGCGGCTGAGCGCATCAACGATGGCACCGATGCCGATGTATTAGCGTTTCGTCGTGATGAGCGTGCGTTCCGCAACTTGTTATTAGTTGAACAGCCTAATGGTGATTTTGCCGTCACCATGACAAAGCAGTTTTTTTATGATGCTTGGCAATTTCACCTACTGACAATACTGAAAGACGCAAAAGACGAGCGCATTTCAGCGATTGCCACAAAGTCATTAAAAGAAGTGATCTACCATTTGCGTCGTTCTTCTCAATGGGTTGAGCGTTTAGGAGACGGTACTGACGAAAGCCATCAACGTATGGAAAAAGCGATCGATACGGTTTGGCGCTTTACTTTTGAGTTGGTTGAGAAAAACGCTGCCGAGGTGGCTTTAGCTGAGTCGGGTGATATCCCATCCCTTGCCGAGCTGCCTGAGCAATGGTTAGCGACAGTCAATGAGGTCTTCGCTAAAGCGACGTTAACGGTTCCTGATGCACCAAGCACTTTCTATTTGAGTGCGCGAACTGGCATGCATACTGAGCATTTGGGCATCTTATTAGCAGAAATGCAATTCTTACAACGAGCATATCCCGATGCGAGCTGGTGAGTTAATTACCACCGACCAACAGGGTCGTTCTGGAGGCGAGGCCGATATCCAGCAAGCCTACAAGGTGCTGGAAGAGGTAATGGATCCAGAAGTGCCGGTGGTGAGTGTCATGGACCTTGGTATCGTGCGGGACGTCAGTTGGGTTGATGGGCACCTTAAGGTGGTTGTGACACCAACTTATTCAGGCTGTCCCGCGACGGAATATATCGAAACATCGATACGGGATGCGCTGCAAGAAGCGGGTTTTGCTCATCCGAAAGTATCCCAGCGCTTAGACCCTGCTTGGACAACGGATTGGATTACCGAGCAAGGTCGAAATCGCCTTAAAGTATACGGCATCGCTCCCCCAGTTGGGAGCTCAAATAAGCGCTCTTTGTTGTCGGGAATAACACAAGTTGAATGCCCACATTGTGGCAGCAAAGACACGGAGCAAATCAGTGAATTCGGCTCGACAGCCTGTAAAGCGTTATATCGCTGTAAGTCCTGTTTAGAACCGTTTGACTATTTTAAATGCATTTGAGCCATAGATAACAATAATTTGGCCGTGGAGACACAGATGAATCAATTTCACCCACTTACTGTTTCAGATTTACGCCGTGAAACGCGGGACTCTATTTCCCTAGCTTTTGACATCCCTGCGGATTTAGCAAAGGCCTACCAATTTAAACAAGGTCAGTATTTAACATTACGCACTCATCTTGATGGTCAAGAAGTGCGTCGCTCTTACTCCATTTGCAGTGGTGTTCACGATAATGAAATGCGGGTGGCCATTAAACGCGTACCTGATGGACTGTTTTCTACGTTTGCGAATGACTCGATTAAAGTAGGTGATGTTATTGAGGTCATGCCTCCGTTAGGGCATTTTTATTCAGAGCTTGATCCTGCTCGTCATGGTGACTATTTATTGGTTGCCGCAGGCAGCGGTATTACTCCGATTCTGTCTATTGCGAAAACCACCTTGGCCACTGAGCCGCACAGTAAAGTCACCCTGTTATATGGTAACCGCTCCACGTCTTCTACCATGTTTCGAGACCAACTTGCCGATCTCAAAAACGCTTATATGGATCGCTTGAATTTGATCTTCGTATTGAGCCGCGAACAGCAGGATATCGATCTGTATAACGGCCATATTGATGCGGATAAATGTCGTGTTCTATTTGATCGTTGGCTGGATGTGAAAGCGCTAACAGGGGCGTTTATTTGTGGCCCTCAATCTATGACAGAAACCGTTCAAGATGTCTTGAAAACGTTAGGTATGCCAGACGAAAACATTCACTTTGAACTGTTTGCCGCCGCTGGCAATGAGCGCAAACGAGAAAAACGTGCCCAGGCTGCTGCCCATGCAGATATGTCAGAAATCACCGTTATTCGTGATGGTCATGGGATGACTTTTGAGTTGAAACAAAATACCGAGAACTTGCTGAATGCGGGCAACGAGCACGGTGCAGACCTGCCGTTTTCATGTCGAGCAGGCGTATGTTCTACCTGTAAATGCAAGGTGGTTGAAGGCGAAGTGGACATGGACATCAGCATTGGTCTTGAAGACTACGAAGTGGAAGCCGGTTACGTGCTTTCTTGTCAGTCTTACCCTGTGTCCAAAAAGGTTGTGTTGGATTTTGACCAAATCTAATTCAGCTTGATCGTTCGTCTTATTGCATAGAAAGCATAAAGACAGTTAACAACCGAACAATACGATCAGTACATCATAATAACAAAGATGACGGTGGTAATACGCCACCGATGGAGAGAGAACACTATGAGCCAAAGTCCTATCTTACAAAGTTTTATTGCAGGCGAGTGGTTAGGTAACCAAGCTGGACAAGCATTAGTTAGCCCTGTTAACGGTGAAACGATTTATCATACACACGCTGAAACCATTGATTTTGGCCGTTCACTGGAATTTGCTCGCAGCAAAGGTCGCGCCGCTTTGATGGCGATGGACTTTCAGAGTCGGGCGTCTTGTTTACGAGACTTAGGTAAATATTTACTCGAACACAAAGAGTCATTATACGCGATTTCCTTATTAACCGGTGCCACTCGCAATGATAGCTGGGTAGACATTGAAGGCGGTGCGGGGACGTTATTTGCCTACGCGAGTTTAGGGCGACGAGAATTGCCATCAGGCAACTTGATTCATGAAGACGATGCCTTTCCGTTAGGTCGCGAAGGACAGTTCTATGGCTCCCATATTTTGGTGCCACGTCACGGTGTGGCCGTACATATTAACGCCTTTAACTTCCCTGTTTGGGGCATGTTAGAGAAGTTTGCTGCCAATTTACTCGCGGGGATGCCCTGTATTGTTAAGCCTGCCACATCCACTTCCTATTTGACCGAAGCGTGTGTGCGCCTGATGCAAGAGTCTGGTGTATTGCCGGAGGGCAGTCTACAGCTGGTAATAGGTCGTACAGGCGATTTGTTGGATCGTTTGGAGGGGCAAGATGTGGTGACCTTCACCGGATCTGCAAGCACTGCCGCCAAGTTGAAAGCCACACCGAACTTAATTAATAACGGCATTCCTTTTAACGCTGAAGCGGATTCACTGAACTGCGCCATATTAGCGCCGGATGTATCAGTCGACAGTCCTGAGTTTGATCTTTTTGTTAAAGAAGTGGCGCGGGAAATGACCGTTAAAGCGGGGCAAAAATGTACGGCGATTCGTCGTGTCTTGATCCCTGAGAATCAAGTTCAGGCGGTATCTGAACGTCTAACCGCCCGTCTTGCCAAAGTATCGATTGGTGATCCCCATCTAGACTCGGTACGCATGGGCGCATTGGCGTCTTTTGAGCAAAAAGAGGATGTGTTATCTCAACTCAACTTGTTGTTAGAAAGCAGTCAGGTTGTTTATGGTCATAATGCCTCTTTTGAATGTCTTGGCAACGGCTCTGAAAAGGGGGCGTTTGTACAACCTACCTTGCTACTGAGTAATGACCCAGATGCCGAAGGCGGAGCGCACGACATAGAGGCCTTCGGCCCGATTAGTACGTTAATGCCGTATAAAGATCTTGATCACGCTATCGCGCTTTCTGCCCGTGGTAAAGGCTCTTTGGTCACAACCTTAGTCACACAAGACCCAGATGTTGCCAGAAAAGTGGTGCCTGCTTTGGCTGCGTATCATGGTCGAGTGCATATCTTGAATGAGGCCTCCTCAAAAGAATCCACCGGACACGGTTCGCCATTGCCCATGTTAAAACATGGTGGCCCTGGACGTGCTGGTGGCGGCGAAGAACTGGGGGGAATTCGTGGTGTAAAACATTATATGCAACGTGCTGCTATTCAGGGTTCACCTACCATGCTATCCGCCGTAACGGGTGAGTACGTTCGTGGTGGCGAGACCTATGAGACCGATGTGCATCCTTTCCGTCGTTATTTTGAAGACCTTCGCATTGGCGAGTCTCTACTGACTCATCGACGTACGGTCACAGAAGCCGACATCGTGAACTTCGGTTGCTTGTCTGGCGATCATTTCTATATGCACTTCGACGATATTGCCGCACGAGATTCTCAGTTTGAACAGCGTATTGCTCATGGCTATTTTGTGCTATCCGCTGCTGCGGGTTTATTTGTCTCTCCGGGCGAAGGCCCTGTATTGGCGAATTATGGCTTGGATACGTTGCGCTTTATCACACCTGTTCCAATGGGCGACACCATTCGTGCGCGTTTAACCTGTAAACGCAAAATCGATCAAGGCAAACTAAGTCCTAAAGGTGAGCCACAAGGTGTCGTGGTGTGGGACGTTCAAGTCACCAACCAGCGCGATGAGCTGGTTGCCAGCTATGACATTTTAACCTTGGTTAGAAAAGCGGGCTGATTGGTGGAGAATTTTAGCATCGTTGGCTAGGAAAGGATGATCTCATGTAATCCCGTGTAATTGAGTGATGGTGATGTTTTTTTTATCTTTCCACTTGGGTCAGATAATTGGCTTACGTTTCACTCAAATACACAACAAAGGAATATCATATGTCATCCTTCCGACAGTTATATGCACGTTTGGCCTTAGATACGAGTACTCAACACTCACTATTTACCGCATCGTTTTTTGATGCTACAACGTTGACATTAACGTTAGATCCTTCAGCAGAAGGGACGGCTAACTTTGCTATTTTTCAAAACAAGAAATCGGTTGTTGATAAAAGAGTCACCGCAGGGGAGTCAATTACCTACACAGGTGAGGGGTTAACCTTTTACGTTAATTATTATGATGGGTCAGATTTGCCAAGGGTGAACGTGACGGCAAATGCCTAGATAAAGAGAGTAAGAGGAGAGCGTTTGAAGCTTTCCTCTTACGTTTAAGTTGTTTTCAAGCCGTGTCTATTTTACCACCTTATAAACCGCTGCGATGTCTTCATCCGCAAAACCTGCTTTCATGGCTTGTTTGAAGGCTTCGTTGGCAATAGCGGCCGTTGGCAGAGGCTGATCAAGCTGATCCCCTAACGCAACCGCAAGTCGCATGTCTTTTTGCATATGTTTAAGCGGAAAGCTGGTAGTGTAATCTTCATTCAACAGCATGGCCCCTTTGCCTTTAAACATGGGGTTCGCCATGGCGCCAGCATCAAGGATGTCTAAAATCTGCTGTCCGTCTAATCCTGCTTTTTGGCCTAAAGACAGACCTTCGCTGAAGATGCTCAACATGCCACCCATCATCATGTTCACTACAAGTTTCATATTGGCCCCTTGGCCGACTTCGCCAAGATAGGGGGACATTTTACCCATCACGTCAAAAGCGGGTTTGGCATCGTCATACAGGGATTGATCACCCGCCGCTAAGATGATTAACGTACCGTCTTCGGCAGGTTTTTTGGTACCAGACACCGGGGCTTCTAAAAAGCGGCCGCCTGCTTGAGTAATTAAATGAGCGATTGTTTTTGATGTGCCGTCATCTACGGTCGACATATCAACATAGCCACGACCTGAGCCAATGCCAGCAGCAACTCCATCTGGCCCTTGGCAAAGTGCCAAAGCGGCGTCTGGATCTGAGACCATGGCAAAGGTAATGTCACAGTTCGCTGCAACGTCTTTCGGTGAGATACCTTGATGGGCACCTTTAACGACTAATTCAGTACATTTTTCTGGGTTGCGATTCCAAACCGTCACATCAAATCCGGCGTTGAGTAAATTTAACGCCATCGCTTTACCCATAATGCCCATACCTAAAAATCCAACACTAGCCATAAAACCCTCTTTCTTAGTGATATTTCCACCATTGTAACAAATAGAAAAAGGCAGAGTTTGTAAATAATGTTCTAACTGAGACCTTTGCATGATGTCACGAGCGACGCTAAGACGTGGCAAAAACAGACGGCTTTATTCAACGTGGTCATTCCTCTTATAAGCCAAGTGGAAGCCAGTACGTTGGCGAGGGGCGTTGCTTGCCTCCTGACTTTGTGTGTCTTAACGTTTATGGTTTCTCGCATAATGACGACATTCGACGATGCAATTGAGAATACGTGGATCTCGTTCTCGACTGGCAAGGCACACCATGACCACGTGTTGCTTCATGTCTGGCATATTTTCTATCGACAAAAGTTTGATTTTATTATCAAAAACATGTTCTACGCGGCGCGGTAAAATGGCGTAACCAACGTTGCCACTGACCATGCTCATTAGCGAGAATATATCGCCTACTTCCATCACGACATTGGGTTGTATACTGGCACGCTGGAACACTTTTTTGGTGTCCTCTGCCGTAGCAAAGCCACTTGAAAGGGTGACAAAATTTTCGTTCTGAAACGTTTCTAACTTGATGCTATGCTGCTTGGCAAGAGACGAATCGCGACTGACCGCCAGCATCAGCTCATCTTCAAACAAGGGCAGAGAGGTAAATTCGTCATCCTCCAGTGTTTTTTCCGACGATATAATGATGACATCGAGCTCGAAGCTCCTCAGTTTACTTATCAAAGAGGAATTTGAGCCGAGTGATAGTTCTATATTTAAATCACTTTTGCGTCGTTTTAGCCCTGCAATCAGTTGCGGCAAGGTATTAATGGCCAGCGAGTATAAGGCACCTAACTTAAATTGATTGGAATAGATGCCCGCTACTTCCCGGGTGCTGGTAATGCCATCTTGTAAATCATTGAGCACTTGAGTGACTCTCTCTTCCAGCACTCTAGCGCTGGGCAGCGGCGTGAGCAGGCGTCCTTCTTGGCGAAACAAAGGGCATTTTAAGCCTTCTTCTAAGGAGTGAATGGCTCTGTGTACACTGACAGAACTCAGCTGCAATTGGTTGGCGGCCTCAGACAAGGTGCCTACTTTCATAAAAGTGAGAAAAATTTCCAGCTTTTTCAATGTGATCATTTCATCAAACATAAGGCATCCTAAATCCGGTAAAGAGTGTCCTAGGGGGGAGAGTCGGCTCTAAGTGGGCTTTTTAAACGATTATTAGCATGAGAGTAATGAAGCTTCAAGCAACTTGATTGATGGCATCGTGTTTCCTTCATACTGTAAAAGAAAAAACAGGATGAAATGCGATGCAAATGAACACTGATTCTGAACGCAATTGGTTCAGTCGCCGTCAGAACAAAGAAAGTCGTATGTTAGAGCTGAGTGGTCTAGTCGACGGTTCTATCATTCCTACATCAAACATAGTCGCCGCCATGGAACGACTGATAAAACCGAGCGATAAGGTGGTGCTGGAGGGGAATAACCAAAAACAGGCCGATTTTCTTTCTCGCTCTTTAGCGAGCGTCTCTCCCGAAAAAATCCATAATCTGCATATGATTATGCCCAGCGTCAGCCGTCCCGAACATTTGGACCTTTTTGAGGCGGGTATCGCGCGTAAATTAGACTTTTCTTTTTCTGGCCCACAAAGCCTACGCATCGGTCAATTGATGGAAGATGACCTTTTAGAGGTGGGAGCAATACACACCTATATTGAGCTGTATGCGCGTTTGTACGTTGACCTGAATCCCAATGTGGCGCTGTTGGCGGGTTTTAAGGCGGACAAACTAGGTAATATCTACACAGGGGCCAGTACAGAAGATACGCCCGCCTTGGTGGAAGCAACGGCCTTTCGTGATGGTATCGTGATTTTTCAAGTCAACGAGATCGTTGACGATGCCTCTGATTTACCCCGAGTGGACATTCCGGCCTCTTGGGTAGACTACATTGTACAGGCCGATCAACCTTTCTTTATTGAACCTCTTTTTACACGGGATCCACGCTTAATTACGCCATTGCAAGTGTTGATGGGCATGATGGCGATCCGTGGCATTTACGAAAAACATCAAGTGCAATCCCTTAATCATGGCATTGGTTTTAATACTGCGGCAATTGAATTGTTACTGCCAACCTATGGCGAGTCTTTAGGGCTAAAAGGCAAAATCTGTCGCCACTGGACGTTGAACCCTCATCCGACTTTGATACCCGCCATTGAAACTGGCTGGGTCGAGAGTGTGCATTGCTTTGGTACGGAACTTGGCATGGAAGATTACATTGCCCAGCGGCCAGATATTTTCTTTACCGGAAAAGACGGTTCTATGCGCTCCAACCGCGCTTTTTGTCAGCTAGCAGGGCAGTACGCGGTGGATATGTTTATAGGATCCACCTTGCAAATCGATGGGGATGGCAATTCGTCTACCGTAACGCGCGGGCGTTTAGCTGGCTTTGGTGGGGCACCGAATATGGGCCATGACCCTGGCGGTCGTCGTCATTCCTCCCCCGCATGGCTGGATATGAAAGCAGACGACTCCTTGCTAACAAAAGGCCGCAAGCTGGTGGTGCAGATGGTGGAAACTTACCAAGACAGTAGTAAATCGACTTTTGTTGAAGAACTGGATGCTTTGGCAATGGCCCGAGATTACCGCATGCCCTTGGCGCCGGTGATGATCTATGCCAGTGATGTGACCCATGTACTGACCGAGGAAGGGATTGCTTATGTATACAAAGCCCAATCCTTGGAACAACGAAGAGCCATGATTGCCGCTGTGGCGGGGGTAACACCACTTGGACTCAGCCAAGACCCGGAAGTAACCGCGCAATTACGTCGCGATGGTTTGGTTGCTTACCCGCAAGATTTAGGGATCAGGCGCAGTGATGCCAGTCGAGATTTACTGGCGGCTTCCAGTATCGCGGATTTGGAAACTTGGTCAAACGGGCTTTATAAGCCACCTGCAAAATTCCGGAGCTGGTAATGGGAAGCTATTTAAAAAAAGACACACAGCAAGGCATTGACGCCGTAACTGGGATCTCGTTAAGGCGTCTTGATGCGGCGAATCTTGCTCACCTTGCTTACAACGCATTAGTGCAAGAAGCCACGCTAACGCCTAAACCTGCGTTGGTGGATCGTCGCGGTTCTGGTGCTCATTTGGATATGGACATGGCCCTGTTATTAACATCGGCCCGTTGTCTTCAACCTTACTTTTGTGAGATGGCGGATAAGGCGCTCGCATACCCCATAGATCCTGAATTGCGTCAGCATATTGGTGCCATTGGGCGGGATGCTGAAAAGGCCATGTTGCAAGAAACAAACGGCGTTAATACCCATAAAGGCGCTATTTGGGCGCTGGGGTTATTGGTCTCAGCGGCAACGCAAGCCAACACCCTTGATGAGCTGTTTGATCATGCCGCGCACTTAGCGATGCTACCAGACTCAGGCCTTAATACAGTCTATTTAAGTAATGGTTTACAGGTACGTCACCAATATGGTGTATCCGGCGCCAAAGAAGAGGCCCAATTAGGGTTTCCCCATGTGAAAGAACTTGGTTTACCCATGTTGTTACAGAGTCGAGCCCGAGGCGATAGCGAATCCCATGCACAACTCAATGGGCTATTAGCCATTATGACGCGACTGTCAGACACCTGTGTGGCATCTCGTTCAGGGCTGGAAGGATTAGAGGCGATGCAGCAAGGCGCCAGAGCCGTGCTGAATGCAGGCGGCGTAGGCACCTCGTTGGGTCGTCAGTTACTAAGCGAATTAGAGCACACACTCTTGTCATTTAATGCCTCGCCTGGTGGTGCCGCCGATTTACTGGCTGCCACACTTTTTATCGATGGTCTGTTTGATCGACAGCCTGCTCAAACATCAAGCGAACCGCTAATTTAGGAGCTTCTATGAATACTTTTCATTTTACTCGTCCGGCCCGTAACGTGCCAATTGATCGAGCCCTAGTTGGCTATGTGGGATCAGGAGATCTAGAAGTCATGATCGACAATAGCGATCAGCCCCAAGCAGACATTTACATTCATTCATCCGCTGAGCAGGGAGAGCAACGTTGGTTAAGCATCATTGAGCGTCTTGAAGTGGCACATCCATTACCTGCGATGCGCATGGATATCCATGATTTTTCTGCCACACCGGGGGTGATTCGTTTGCGTCTAGAGCAAGCTTTAGAGCAAGCCTTAGCCAAGGAGTTGTCTTATGAGTAATGGAAATGATCCAAGATTGGCCATCAGTTTTGTTGAGCAAAGTGCGAGAAAACGCGTTGAACACATACTGGATGCGGGTTCCATGCGGGAAATGGTGACGCCGTTCGATCGTGTCACCTCTCCTTGGTTAGAAATGCAAGGCATAGTGCCGCAGTTTGATGATGGTGTAGTGACGGCTCGCGGTTCGATTGATGGAAAATCGGTGGTGGCCATCGCCGTCGATGGCAGTTTTCAAGGCGGTAGCTTGGGGGAAGTGGCCGGGGCAAAAATAGCCGGCACACTTGAGTTAGCGGTCGAGGCGAATCAAGCAGGGGAATCCATTGCAGCGGTACTGATATTAGAAACCGGTGGCGTGCGGCTTCAAGAGGCCAACTTAGGCTTGGCGGCGATTGCTGAAATTCAATCGGCGATTGTTGCCTTGCGTCAGTTTCAGCCAGTTGTCGCTTTGATTACAGGTCCTGTGGGTTGCTTTGGCGGCATGTCTATTACGGCAGGCTTATGTAGCTATCTATTAATGACCCGCGAAGGTCGCCTTGGTTTGAATGGGCCTCAGGTGATTGAGCAAGAAGCAGGCGTCAGCGAGTACGACTCTCAGGATCGCCCCTTTATTTGGGGATTAACAGGGGGCGAACAACGCGATGCAACGGGCTTGATTAACGGTTTTATTGACTCGGATGTCATGGAAGTGCGCCAAAAAGTCCAAGAATACCTGAGTAAAGGTGTGCCGAAGGCATTTCGTAGCGAAGCGATTCAATCCTCTTTAGATCGACTGAACAAGGTGGACACTCGCTCACAAATAACAGCGGAAATGGCCCGTGAGATCTTGTCTAAGGAGGCGTCCCTATGAATATGTTGGCATCCCATCGTGGCCGTATTTGGTTTGATTTGCTCGCAGCACAAATGACCGTCAAAGAAGGTGCGGTACCTTCTCTTTTGATTGGTGAGGGTGAGCTATCCGGACGAACCTGTTCTCTATTGTTGATTCAGCCCGATGCCCATAATCGCTATCCGCGAGCACGTCATGGGGAAGTGGGGCTGTTAGAAGGCTGGGCTTTGGCAGAGGCGGTTAGCCATATTGTGTCGCAAGAAGCGACGGTTGAGCCAGTACATAAATCGTCCATTATCGCTATCGTTGATGTGCCTAGCCAAGCTTATGGGCGTAGAGAAGAAGCGTTGGGCATTCATCAAGCCTTGGCTGGTGCGGTATCCGCTTACGTCCAAGCGAGGCAAGCAGGCCATCCGGTTATTTCTCTATTAGTGGGGAAAGCCATGTCGGGGGCATTTTTAGCACACGGTTATCAAGCCAATAGTATTTTGGCGTTGAATGACTCAGGCGTCATGGTGCATGCCATGGGCAAAGCGGCCGCCGCACGCATCACTATGCGCTCGGAAGACGCGCTGGACGAGCTGGCCAAAACCGTACCACCTATGGCTTACGATCTTAAAAGCTTTGCCACCTTGGGGCTTATCGACCACTTTATCGATGTTAGCAGTGCCATTGCTCCCTCACCTGAAGACATTGAGTTAGTACAAAGACAATTGGTTCAAGCGGTGAAAAACCTTGGTGGTGACACCCAAATCACCAAGCGATTGCAAGGGGAAAATCGAGGGGCATCCCGTTTGGTACGTGAACGGCTCCGTGCCCAATGGAAAGGCGCGGCATCAAAATGATGACTTGGCAGGCGCACGATTTACTTTGGCTTGATCGTTCTTCGTTGATTGCCAAAGACGAAACACAGGGCTTGCCTTATTGGGTAACCGAGGGAGATGGCCCTGTCGTCGTGCGCCGCGAAAAAATGGCAACACCCAAGTTAATTGCCGTTGGTGTGCGTGGTGCCAATAAACGCCAGCGTTGCGCTGCTTATGCGTTTGTGGCTGCTGTGCAATCAAGCGTCACCCCTTATGACATAGCCAAACGGCAAGCTTGGATGGAGCATCCGGATCGGTTCAACATGCCCGTGTTGCAGGCGTTGGCAAGCGTCGCCCCAGTGCTGAATGGATACGATTTATCATGGGGAATAACGGGCAGCCTTGGCTATGAGTTAGCGACAGGGGAGCGGCAAATACACGCGGACAGTGATCTTGATTTAGTGATCCAATCCCCTGAGCCATTAACCAAGTCTTGCGCTCGGGACATATGGCAAAACTTCGTTGAATTACCCTGTCGCTTGGATATTCAAATCGAAACCCCCACGGGGGCCATCGCGTTATTGGAGTGGGCGGGGCAGAGTCAAACGGTATTGCTGAAATCGGAAACTGGCCCCTTTTTGGTGAGGGATCCTTGGCGAGAAGAGGTGAGCTTATGACCACGGTATTTACTTTTCCCGGGCAGGGGGCGCAACGGCCATTGATGCTGCAACATTTACCCAAGCATCCACAAGTGAGAGAGGTGATTGAGCAAGCGGAAGAGGGGTTAGGCATTTCGTTAGGCGCTCTAGATTCTGCTGAGGCATTAAAAGACACGGTGAATGTACAGCTTAGTTTGCTTATCTGTGGGGTTGCTTGGGGGCGTTACCTGCAAGCGAATGACATCACACCCGCCTATGTTTTGGGGTTGTCTATTGGTGCCTATCCTGCTGCAGTTGTGGCTGGCTGTTTGCGTTTTACGGATGCCTTATCTCTGGTGAAAACGCGTGGAGAATTCATGAAAAACGCTTATCCGTCTGGCTATGGCATGCTCGCCATCACAGGCACGATGCTTGAACAAGTGCAAGCGGTGGTGGAAGCACTCCAAGATCAGGGCAAGCGTATTTATCTAGCGAACTTAAATGCTCCGAAGCAATTTGTGTTAGCAGGTGATCAAGCATCACTCAAACAAGCGGCAGAGAGGATTCGTAAAAAAGGTTCGGGTACCAGCTCGCTGCTTGATGTGGCCGTCCCGTCTCATTGCCCTTTACTCAGTGAGCCATCTCAGCAGCTGTTGGAAACATTTCAGCACATCGAGCTAAACGAGCCTGTTGTACGTTACGTCAGCGCCGCCAAAGCCAGAGTGATCAGACAAGCGAGAGCGATAAAGGAAGATCTAGCACTTAATATGGCGCAACAACTGCACTGGCATGATAGCTGCGAAATGCTCGTCGAGCGTGGCGTGACCAAAGCCATTGAAATGCCGCCAGGGAGCACATTAACCAGTTTGTTTCGTAACACACTTCGTCAGGGTGTGTGTTATAGCGTCGAAAATACCAAGTTGAATACTTTATATTTTGGAGGAAGACAGTAAATGGAGGGAGAAAGCAAAGATAAACGGTAATGGACTCAAGATAAGGTAACGAAGAAGAAAACCTTTTTATCCAGTAAAACAAAAATTACAAAATTGGAGAGCAGTATGATTATTTATGGAGTGGCATTATTAGCAATCTGTACGTTAGTCGGTATCAGTATCGGGCAGGTGTTAGGGCACTTATTGGGCCTTCCTGCTAATGTTGGGGGTGTCGGCATCGCGATGATTTTATTGATTCTGTCTGGCAGTTATCTCAATAAAAAAGGGGTGATCGATCCAAAAACGGAACAGGGTGTTGAGTTTTGGAGTGCGGTGTATATTCCTGTCGTGGTGGCGATGGCGGCAAAGCAAAATGTATTTGGAGCCTTTAGTGGCGGTGCCATGGCGATTAGTGCAGGTGTGACCGCAGTTGTTCTTGGTTTTGCCTTGGTGCCAGTGCTCGATCGTATGGGTAAAGAGAAGACGCAAGTGTCAACGTCCATTTCGTCTCCCTCTACTGACCGCGTCTAAGGTGACACTATGTTTGAGTCTTTATTGTTAGTTAGCACAAAATACAGCTTAATCGTCGGTTTTGCCGTAATCGGTTTGACCATGTGGTTTTCTTACTGGCTGTCCGCAAAGTTCACCCGTGGACGGGTTCATGGCTCCGCCATCGCGATTCTCTTAGGTTTAACCATGGCGTACTTCAGTGGTGCCTTTACGGGTGGGCACAAAGGGGTGGTGGATGTTCCCCTGTTGTCGGGGATTGGTTTGCTGGGTGGCTCGATGCTGCGTGACTTTGCTATTGTCGCGACCGGTTTTGGCGTCAAAATAGAAGAAATCAAACGCGCAGGGAAAAGTGGGGTGCTGGCACTTTTCTTTGGCATCTTTTCTTCCTTTATCGCTGGGGCAGCCATTGCCATGGCGTTTGGTTATACAGATGCCGTTAGCATCACAACCATTGGCGCGGGGGCGATTACTTATATTGTGGGCCCGGTGACAGGGGCGGCTATTGGCGCTAGCTCCGAGGTGATGGCGCTTTCCATTGCCGCTGGTTTGGTTAAATCTATTTTAGTGATGGTGGTGACGCCGTTTGTTGCTCCCCTTATTCAACTTAATAACCCAAGAACAGCAGTGATCTTTGGTGGCCTAATGGGCACGTCGAGCGGTGTGGCAGCCGGATTGGCGGCAACAGATGCGAAGCTGGTGCCTTATGGCTGTTTAACGGCGGCTTTCTATACTGCTTTGGGCTGCCTTTTAGGGCCTTCTGTGTTGTTCTTGGCGGTAAGAGCTTTATTGCCAAGTTAGATCTATCCTCTTTTAATGTCTGCGTTGTTATTGACACACATCATCTTTAAGCCCTTTGAAAATCCTCTCAAAGGGCTTTTTTGTAAAAACGCTAAACCAAAACAAAAAAAGATAATACTTCTCGTGAAAGCATCAATTTACAGTCTGCTTACTCTCTTATGGAGATCCTTCAATGAATAAAAATAAAAGGAATGAAGACGATGAAAAAGATCCTTTCTATGAGTTTGATTGCCAGTTGCCTCGTTGCTTCTGTGCCAGTGATGGCGGCAGGTGAAAAGATCGGTTTGCTAATGTCTGACTTGCGTCTTGAGCGTTGGCAAAAAGACCGTGATTTTTTTACCACAGAAGCGGAATCCTTAGGAGCTAAGGTATATACCCAATCTGCCAATGGCAGTGCCACTACCCAGATCTCGCAAATCGAAAACATGATTTCACGGGGCGTAGACGTCCTAGTGATCGTACCGCAAAATGGCGAAGTGCTAGGCAGTGTTCTTTCTGAAGCCAAAGCGGCAGGCATCAAAGTACTCGCCTATGACCGACTGATTAAGTTTGCTCACGTTGACCTGTATGTGTCCTTCGATAACGTTCGTGTGGGGGAAATGCAAGCGCAAGCCTTGTTGAATCGTGTCCCTAAAGGCAACTATTTCTTACTGGGCGGCTCCCCAACGGATAATAACGCCAAAATGTTCCGTGAAGGACAAATGAAGGTGCTTCAACCGTCTATCGATGATGGCAATATCAAGATTGTTGGAGATCAATGGGCCACCGGATGGTCAGCGCAAGCGGCAATGAACATCATGGAAAATGCGTTAACCGCCAATAATAACAAGATTGATGCGGTGGTTGCTTCCAATGACTCAACGGCGGGCGGAGCGGTTCAAGCACTTGATGCACAAGGCTTGGCGGGCAAAGTGGCGATTTCCGGTCAAGATGCCGATTTAGCTGCAGTGCGTCGTATTGTCGCTGGTACGCAAACCATGACGGTTTATAAGCCCATTAAAAAAGAAGCGACCATCAGTGCCGAGCTGGCGGTGAAACTGGCAAAAGGTGAAAAAATCAAAACCACTGGTACAGTGAATAACGGCAAAATGAACGTGCCCTCCGTCTTACTCACCCCTATCGCAGTGGATAAGAGCAACATCGACAGTACCGTTATTGCTGACGGTTTCCATTCTCATAAAGACGTTTACAACCCTTAATTTATTGATGATAAGGCGCTCATCTGGGCGCCTTTGCTTTCAAGAGAGTGTCGATATGAAACAACCCCTATTGGATATGCGCGATATAGTGAAGAGTTTTTCCGGTGTGCGGGCGTTAAACGGTGTCAGCATAACCCTTGGAGAAGGCGAGGTATTGTCGGTTTGCGGTGAAAATGGTTCGGGCAAGTCGACCTTAATGAAAGTGTTAAGTGGTGTCTGGCCCTATGGTTCCTATGAAGGCGAGATCTATTTTCAAGGTAAACTTATTCAGGCAAACGGTATTCGAGATACTGAAGCTCTAGGCATTGTGATCATTCACCAGGAACTAGCGCTGGTCCAAGAGCTTTCCGTGATGGAGAATATTTTTTTAGGTAATGAAATTGGCTCGTTTGCACGTTTGAACGACGAGGCCATGCATCATCGCGCCAGTGAACTATTAGCGCGCGTGAAGCTAGATATACAACCCGATACCTTGGTGCGTGAACTAGGTGTGGGCCAACAGCAGTTAGTCGAAATTGCCAAGGCACTGAATAAAAACGTCAAACTGTTGATTTTAGATGAACCGACGTCCTCTTTGACCAGTGCTGATATTCGCATTTTGCTCAATATTGTTGGTGAGCTGAAAGCCCAAGGGATTGCCTGCATTTACATTTCCCATAAATTGGATGAGGTGTTGGCGTTGTCGGATTGGGTGGCGGTGATTCGAGATGGCGACCACATTGCCACCAAGGCGGCTTCTGAGTTAACGCAACACGACATCATCGCGATGATGGTGGGACGTCAGCTAGAGGAGCTTTTTCCCCGTGAGGATCATGAAATAGGAGAGGTGGTATTACGAGTTAATAATGCCACCGCGATACAAGCTGGTGCCTCGCGACCTCAAGTTGATGAGGTCAGTTTTGAACTGCATCGTGGGGAAATTCTGGGCATTGCGGGTTTAATTGGTTCCGGTCGAACCGAGTTAATGCAGTGCTTATATGGCTGCTATAACGGTCAGTATCGAGCAAGCATTGAGCTAGAGGGGCAGACAAAACAGATTCGTTCCCAGCGTAGTGCGTTAGCCGCGGGCATTGCCATGGTGCCAGAAGATCGCAAGCGCCACGGCATCGTTCCTATTATGAGTGTTGGACGCAATATGACCTTGTCAGTATTGGATAACTACAAGGCGAATCATTTCAGCTCTGTGTTTGGGGGCGTGGATGAAGACAAAGAATATCAAGACATAGAAGAGTACATTGCTCGCTTAAAGGTCAAAATGGCCTCTCCTGAACTGGCCATCAAACATCTCAGCGGTGGCAATCAACAAAAAGCCATCATTGCCAAATGCCTGTTAACCCATCCTAAGATTTTGATTTTAGACGAGCCGACACGCGGCATCGACGTGGGGGCGAAATACGAAATCTACAAGCTGATGTATTCACTGGTGAAAGAGGGCGTGTCCATCATCATGGTGTCGTCTGAGTTACCGGAAGTGATCGGTATTAGTGATCGCGTGTTGGTCATGCACGAAGGGAAATTAAAAGGGGAATTTGATCACCAAGGGTTAACTCAAGAAATCATTATGAATTGTGCTATCAAAGAAGGTGCCTAGGATGTTTATAAAAATAAAAACCAACCAGCTACAGCTGTTCGCCATGGTGGCGGCGATTTTGTTTATTGTCGTGTTTTTTACCATCATGACCGATGGGTCTTTTATTTCTCCTCGTAATATTTCCAATTTACTGCGTCAAACGGCCATTGTCGGCGTGCTCGCGATTGGCATGGTGTTTGTCATTGTCAGTGCGGAAATCGATTTGTCCGTCGGTTCCATGATGGGCTTGTTGGGCGGTATTGCCGCGATTTTCGATGTTTGGTTTCACTTTCCCATTGCGCTCACCATTTTGTTGACCTTGGGAATCGGTTTGCTTCTGGGGCTATTTAACGGCTGGTGGGTTGCCTATCAGCGGGTGCCATCGTTTATTGTGACCTTGGCAGGCATGTTGGCTTTTCGTGGTGTCCTAGTTGGTTTTACCGATGGCGTGACGGTGGCACCGACATCCAGCGCCATGTCTGTGATTGGTCAAAGTTATATCCCATTTAGCTGGGGCATCAGCGTGGTCAGTCTATTATGTTTGGGGCTATTAGCAAGGGTATATTCGCGCCGTAAGGCTAAACAACAGCACGGTGTGCGCAATCAATCCGCCCAGTTTGAATACAGCAAAGCCATTGCCATGGTGGTAGCACTACTGGCTTTAGTCTTTATTTTGGACCATTACCGGGGCATTCCAACGCCTATTTTGCTTATGGGTGGTTTGATCATAATCCTGACCTATGTTGCCAAACGTACCGCTTTCGGTCGTCGAGTCTATGCCATTGGCGGTAATATCGAAGCGACACGCATGTCCGGGGTGAATGTTGAGCGCACTAAAATGTTGGTGTTTGGGCTAAATGGCATCATGGTGGCGGTGGCCGCCTTAATTTTAACCTCTCGATTAGGAGCAGGCTCGCCAGCGGCAGGAAACATGGCAGAGCTGGATGCCATTGCCGCGTGTGTGATTGGCGGAACCAGTTTAGCGGGCGGAGTTGGTACCGTCTTCGGTGCCATTATGGGGGCGCTTATTATGTCGAGCTTGGATAACGGCATGAGTATGTTAGATGTGCCAACTTTTTGGCAATTGATCGTGAAAGGGGCGATTTTATTATTGGCCGTTTGGCTGGATGTAAAAACCAAAAAAGCCCGCTAAGCCACGTTTAACTATTTGAGAAGAGAGCACAATTATGTATTTAGGAATCGACCTTGGTACCTCCGCCGTTAAAGTGATTTTATTGACAGAAGCAGGGCGTGTCGCCGCCAGTTACTCCGCCCCATTAAGTGTCTTAAGACCCCACGCCTTATGGTCTGAGCAAAACCCAGAGGCTTGGTGGCAGGCTACTGATGACGCCATGCTGGCCCTGGCGGCTGAACATAACTTGCAGGAGGTTAAATCCATTGGTTTGTCGGGACAAATGCATGGAGCCACTTTGCTAGATAAAGACAATAGGGTGCTAAGGCCCGCCATCTTATGGAACGATGGCCGTTCCTTTGACGCCTGCCAACGATTACAGCAATACTGTCCCGATGTTCAGGGGATTACTGGCAATCTAGTCATGCCGGGCTTTACTGCACCGAAATTGCTTTGGGTTAAACAGCATGAGCCGGAGATTTACCAACAAACCGCGAAGGTATTATTACCCAAAGATTATTTGCGCCTGCGCATGACAGGGGAATTTGCCACAGATGTGTCGGATGCCTCAGGCACCCTCTGGCTAGACATGGAGCAGCGAGCCTGGAGTGAGCGCATGCTGGCAGCAACGGGTCTTACAGTAGAGCAGATGCCAAAGGTATTTGAAGGGCCAGAAATCACCGGAGAGTTAGATAAAACCTTGGCCCAGCGTTGGTCTTTGCCCGTGGTGCCCGTGGTCGCTGGAGGAGGTGACAATGCCGCTGGCGCGGTGGGCATGGGCGTGGTGTCAGAGGGACAAACCATGTTGTCTCTGGGTACCTCCGGGGTGATCTTCTCTGTGAGTGATGGTTTTACGGCGAACCCTGCGATGGCGCTTCACAGCTTTGGGCATGCGTTCCCCAATACATGGCATACTATGTCGGTGATTTTAAGTGCCGCCAGTTGTATGGACTGGGTCGCAAAACTCACAGGTTTTACGAACGTGTCTGCTTCATTTCAAGCCCTAGAAGCGCATCAAGGGGCTTTTCGCCCAGTAACGTTTTTGCCTTATTTGAGTGGCGAGCGAACGCCCCATAATGACCCTAATGCTAAAGGCGTGTTTTGGGGGATGACTCACGAAACTGAGGCGCTGGATCTGGTCAATGCCGTATTAGAAGGCGTGACTTTTGCCTTGCTGGATGGTCTGGATGCCGTGCACTCGGTACAAAGTATTGGGGACAGTATTGATGTGATTGGTGGTGGGGCAAAAAGTGCCTATTGGTTGCAACTGCTGGCGGATATATTGGCTGTGCCCATGGATTACCGACAAGGGGGCGACGTTGGCCCGTCTTTAGGGGCGGCCCGTTTAGCGGCCCTTGGCGTGCGAGGCTTGGCGTCTGTTCATGAGGTTTGCTTTCAGCCGGAATTGATAAAACGTTATGAACCTCGTGTTCATATGCTGGATCAATACGAGGAAAAACGGGCTCGTTTTCAGTCCTTATATCAAGGAGTAAAAGGACTCTTATAAGTTTGCTTTAGTTTAGAAACTCAACTATCTATCATCGATGTGAATAACAATAAGAGATGGAATATGTTTGAAAAACGTTATCGACTTAACTTGGTGTTCAATGCCAATAAGGTATACGACCGACAAGTAATCGAAGGGATTGGCGAATATTTGCAAGCGGCTCAATGTGATTGGGACGTGTACTTTGAAGACGATTTTCGTTATCGCTTAGATGGGCTCAAAAACTGGCAAGGAGACGGAATTATTGCTGATTTTGATAATCCAGAAGTGGAAGAACTCCTTAAGGACACAACAATTCCGACGGTCGCCGTGGGTGGCTCCTACCACCACAAAGAAGACTATCCACGTTTTCCCTATGTGGCGACCGATAATGGAGCCTTGGTCAAGCTGGCTTATGACCACTTAAAGCGCAAAGGTTTGCCTCAGTTTGCTTTTTACGGGGTGCCGAGTACCCCGTTTACCCGTTGGTCCAATGAGCGGGAATACGCCTTTGTTGAGCAAGTCAGTGCGGATGGCTTTGAGCCTTATGTGTATCAGGGGCTTTGTACCTCGGCGGAGTGTTGGCAAAGCGCCCAGCAGGATTTAGAAGGCTGGTTGATGAGCTTACCAAAACCCATTGGCATCATTGCTGTTACGGATTCCCGTGCCCGTCATCTATTACAAGCTTGTGATCACCTGAATATTCTTGTACCTGAAGAAGTGGCGGTGGTCGGCATAGACAACGAAAACATGGCCAGATATTTAAACCGTACGGCTTTGTCATCGGTGCAGCAGGGCTGTAAGAAAATGGGCTACGAGGCCGCCAAAATACTGCATCGAAACTTGCAAGGATACGCCGCTGAAAAGGCGCTCGTGGTGGTCAGTCCTGTGGGCATAGAAGACCGTCAGTCGTCAGATTTTCGCGCGTTAAAAGACCCTTATGTCATGCAAGCGATGCACTTTATTCGTCATAATGCTTGTCGAGGGGTGAAAGTTGCACAAGTCGTCGACTTTGTGGGGATTTCCCGTACCAACCTAGAAACCCGCTTTACCGAGGAAATAGGTTGTTCTATGCATGAACAGCTGCACATGACCAAGTTTTACCGCGCCTGTGAACTGATCACTTCCACCGATTTGCCCTTTGATGAAATCGCCCGCACCTGTGGTTATCCTTCCGTGCAATACATGTACACAGTCACAAGGAAAAACCTTGGCATGACACCAGGGGAATATCGCGTGTCGTCGCGGCTTGCCAAGGAGTAAAGGCGACGTTAAGTGGCATTCGATCCGCTTTCTCTATAGCCCTTTGGCTATAAAGAAAGCGGAGTCAAAGCTTATTCTGAGCGGTAAGGCGTGATGGTCTGAATGCTACCATCGTCATTGTGAGTTAAAGGGGTCATTTTAATGGAGCGCAAGTGGGTAATGCCTTTAGACAGCACGGAGTCATGGTAAAAAAGGTACCATTGCCCGTGGTACTCACAGATGGAATGGTGAGTCGTCCAGCCAATCACGGGATTTAAAATTCTACCTGCGTAGGTAAAGGGACCATACGGGTTGTCTCCAATGGAATAGCAGATGTAATGGGTATTCCCCGTGGAATAAGAGAAATAATATTTGCCGTTATGTTTGTGCATCCAAGAGGCTTCAAAGAAACGACGATCATGATCCTGCGCGAGTAATGGCTCACTGTCTTCATCCAGTATTTGTAGATGACGTGGTGTCTCCAAAAAGGAAGTCATATCGCTGTCTAGGCGGGCTACAATTGGGCACAGAGCCGGACTATTACCCGTCGGCTCGTCATACTCCACACTATATTGGTTGTTTCTGTAGTGCTGTAATTGTCCTCCCCAAATCCCGCCATAGTACATATAGTATTGGCCGTCATCGTCCTCAAATACCGCCGGATCAATCGAATAACTGCCTGGAATCGCTTCTGGTTCGGCTTTGAATGGGCCTTTTGGTGAATGACTGATGGCCACACCAATTTGAAAAAGGCCGTTATCACGCTTGGCAGGAAAATAGAGGTAATACTGGCCATCTTTGTGGGCTGCATCGGGGGCCCACATTTGTCTGCTGGCCCATGGTACGTCTTTTATATCCAAAGCAACACCATTGTCTACGGCTGGGCTTTGTGGCGAATCTAATGAAATAACATGATAGTCCGTCATACCAAAATGATCGCCATTGTCATTAAATGGAATGCCCGCTTCAATATCATGGGAAGGGTAGATATAGATTTTTCCGTCAAACACATGAGCGGATGGGTCCGCCGTGTAGATGTGCTCAACGAGGGGCTGCGATAGCGCCCGTTGTTTTAAGTCTTCAACGATTTCTGGAGCAAGTTGTTCTTCAGACATGATTCATCCTTGTTGGTAAAGCAAAACAGTCGTTATTGAGCGGATCGACGGCGGGCATTCAAATCTTCTTCGATTTGATTTTCTACCTGTTTATTTATGCCGTAGAAAGCTAAGCAGCCAACCGCAAGAAAGAAGGGCAGTGAGGCAAACAGACTGACAGCAGTTTTAATGCCTTCTATGGTGTCTGCATTTTGCACATGAAGAGATGCATCGTAGCCGTAATGGGCTAAAAGCCCAGCCACTAAAGAACCGCCAATGGTTAAGCCGACTTTTAGGCCAAGAATCATGGCAGAAAAAATAATGGCGGTTGCTCGTCGGTTGTTTTTCCATTCAGAATAATCAGCAACATCGGCAATCATCGCCCAAAGCAGTGGGATGGTAATGCCATAGAAAAAGCCATGGAGTATTTGAGAAAGAAACACCAAGCCAATGCTATTTGCAGAGAGAAATTTGAACACTAAAACAAATAAGGTGGAAAGAAACAGGGCGCTACCAAAGACATTACGCTTACCAAAGGTGTCCGCCAGTTTTTTAGAAAAGCCAATACCAACGATCATCATGATAATGCCAACCCCATTAAACACACTGAAAGCTGAGGTTGGAGCATCTTTAGGCCACTTAAATGACGATAACCCGAGAGTATTCAGTACATGATTTAGATTGGTAATAAGGTCATTAAATCCAATGTTCTGTAAAAATAAAGCCAATTGAGCTTCGTTAAGATAGTTCTCAAAGTAATAAATATACATGCCACCTTTTAAGGCAAGCGTGATAAAAATCAATATGGTGACCAATAACATAATCACCCAAGGCATATTCTTAAAGAGATCGGTAACATCGACCAAAATGGCATTTCTTTTCGTACTAACGGGAAGAATGCGTTCTTTGGTGGTCGCAAAGGTAATCAAAAAGAAAATGGTGCCGACGATGGAAAACAATAACATGGTATTGTGAAAGCCTGTGGCTTTGTCACCATCGCCTAGAATGAGTACTAACGGTAACAGCAGTACCTGAATAACAAATTGCGCCACCATAACGGCGACAAAACGGTAAGACGATAAGCTATTGCGCTCCGTCATACTGCTGGTCAATACGCCACTCAATGCGGAGTAAGGTAAATTGTTGGCGGCGTAGATCATTAAGAGAGCAATATAGGTGACAAACGCGTAAATCACTTTACCATTGTCTCCGAAATTGGGGGTGCTGAAGGCTAACAACGCCACCGCGCCAAAGGGAATGGATGTCCACAAAATCCAAGGCCGAAATTTCCCCCAACGAGTTTGTGTACGGTCTGCAATGATTCCCATGACGGGCGTAAAAAAGGCGCCAAACATACAGCCAAAGGCAATAATGGCCGTGGCTTTTCCTGCCGAAATGCCATAAACGTCGGTATAGAAAAAAGCCAAGAAGGTTAATAATGTCTGAAAAATCAAGTTAGCCGCTAAATCTCCAAGGCTATAGCCCACCTTCTCAATCACAGACAATTTATGAGAGTAGGTAGGAAGAATCGTATCTTTTGGTTGTGCTACGGAAAGAGTCATAGTTGTCGTCTTCTTTTTTTATTATTTAAAAGAGATCCAGCACGACGTTTAACACTCAAATCGTGCTGGACGCTTTCTAATCAAGGATAAATATAACCATTGACCATGTTCTCTAACATCTCCTGACGGCCCGAGACAGGTTTAGGGTCGAGGTCATGTTCAACGGCATAGTTGGCAAGGTCTTGTAGCGAGAGCTTGCCACTGAGAATGTCGCTGCCGAGTGTGTCGTTCCACTTGGCGTAGCGTTTCTCGACAAGCTTAGACAGGGTTTCTCCTTCGATCATCTTCACCGCACGTTGCAGAGACAAGGCGAGGGTGTCCATGGCACCAATGTGTGCGTGGAACATGTCTTCAAGGTCAGTGGATTGGCGACGTAGTTTGGTGTCGAACATATAGCCACCGGTTTTAAATCCTCCCGCTTTGAGAATCTCATAAGTGACTAGGGTGTATTCTTCCACGCTGGTCGGGAATTGATCGGTATCCCAGCCTAGTTGTGCATCCCCTTGGTTGGCATCCACCGAGCCTAAAATCCCTAAAGAACAAGCGGTGGCGATTTCATGGTGGAAGCTGTGGCCCGCTAGGGTGGCATGGTTGGCCTCGATATTGACTTTGATTTCTTTCTCAAGCCCAAACTCTTTTAGGAAGCCATAAACTGTGGCGGTATCGTAATCGTATTGGTGTTTGGTTGGCTCAGCGGGTTTGGGTTCGATCAATAAGGTGCCAGCAAAGCCTATTTTGTGTTTATGTTCGACCACCATCTGCATAAAGCGTCCCAACTGAGCCCGCTCTCGTTTTAGGTCGGTATTGAGCAGGGTTTCGTAGCCTTCGCGGCCACCCCATAACACGTAGTTTTCACCCTTAAGGGCATGAGTCGCATTCATCGCATGAAAGACTTGCGTTGCGGCATAGGTAAAAATGTCTGGGTTTGGGTTAGAGGCCGCGCCAGACATATAGCGTGGATGAGAAAAGGCATTAGCAGTGCCCCACAACAGCTTTAAGCCCGTTGTTTCTTGTTTGGCTTGAAGTACTTCTACCATCTCGGAAAAATTGCGAATGTATTCTTTTAGGGATGATCCTTCTGGGCTAACGTCCACATCGTGGAAGCTGTAGTAGCCAATGCCCAGTTTGCTAAAAAACTCAAAGGCTGCATCCGCTTTTAGCTTGGCAGCCTCCATTGGATTAGACGGCTTGTTCCAAGGGCGGTCAAAGGTATTCGCACCAAACACATCGCTCCCAGACCAACAGAAGTTATGCCAGTAACAGGCTGCCATTCTTAGGTGTTCCGCCATGCTTTTGCCCATGATGACTCTTTTGGCATCATAATGTTTAAAAGCAAAAGGATTATGTGACTCGGTCCCCTCGTATTGTATAAAAGGGATGTTTTGGAAGATCTCGCTCATGTTGAACTCCTGATGAATTTTTTGTTCTTATCTCATCTTCATCATTGTTTTTTTGAGCGACGGCTTCAATTACGAAATTTTCTCTAGTGATTATTGATTTTCAGTATTGAGTAGGGTGGAGCAATGGTCGGGCTTGACCGTTCAGGGCAATAGCTTGGCTATCACAAAGCCAGTAAATAAAGCGATGCTCATGGAAAATAGTGAGCCTAGCATAACGTATTCGGTAAACTTCCTATCGTGGGCTTCTCGTAGGTCTCCCATACGAAAAATGGACTTAGCCGCGAGCACAAATCCAACCGCCGTGTATTGACCGTTTAACACAAAGGTCAGGACTAACACGCGCTCAATGTAACCTAAATATTGGCCTGCGTTGGTTAAGGATTCTGCTTTTTTGTCATGGGTGATGGCGCCAGTGGTGTTTAAATCAGCCGACCATTTAGACAGTATTTCACCGACCACAATAGAGGCAGGTTTGAGCATCATCACATAAGCTAAGGTGATAAGGAAAAAGTGGTTGTAATCGACTTTATCCGCGAGCAGGGAGAGTTGCGAAAACGCGTTCGCGTATAGATAGAGCCATACGAACACAAGGGTGACGATATGGAGAAACTGGTCAAGCAGGAACCAGCGAAAACCTCGGCCTATTTTGATTTTGGCGTAATCAATCACTCCATGGGCGAGGACAACGATGACACCAATAAGGAATGAAGCCGAGAGGCTGGTAGTGGTCGCGCATGCCAAGATTAGCAACACAATGACCCCATGAACAAGGGCATGACAGTACAAAAAACGCGAGCGGCCTTGACGCACGTTTTTATCTTTCACCCAAGAATCGGGTTGTAAAAAGAAATCGCCAAGCACATGACCGAGCAACAACATAAGCAACACAGACAAGCCATCGACCTGAAGCATCCCAATCTCCTTTATAAGCCAGTTTCTAATACCGCCAAGGTGTCTAGTATCAAGGTGGCATTCGCCCGTTGCAACCGTGTCGCGAACGAGTGACGATGAGAGTCTATTTTTCACTTAGCCCAGTTAGAATACAACCTAAGTGTCGGATTAATAAGTTTTTAAGTAACCTATTTGGTTAAAACATATCAGAACACGCTGTTTTTTCAATACAAGAGAATTTAAAGATGAAGTGGAATGACTAGATTAATAAACAAACTTGACGCAATATTAGACAATATGGAAAGGGGCGCTCATAGAGCCTAAAAATTATAGGTCTTGTATGTTTTAAACGGTGAGAGCTGGGTCTTGATAAGGGGAAGGGGTTTTATGAAAGATTTAGAGAGTATCCTTGTTTTTTGGAAAAATACTCATAGGTTTTTCTGTAATTTTATAAGTGATGAGCATAAATCTCGATTTGATAGAATGTTTTTTGATGCTGTAGCTAACTTCAAGCCTAACAACACTGACAGTATTTTTAGAGAATTACTCCATTGTTTGAACGATGCCCATACCGATGTATTTAAAAAGAATCGAAATGAGACAAAGAACTACGGTATTAATGTAAAATTTCATGATTCAAAATTTATTGTTTTAAGTGTGTCAGACCGTTTAAAAGGAAAAGTATCAATTGGCTCAGAAGTATTGAAGATAAACAATAAAGACTTGCTGAGTGTCGTGGATGAAAATATGAAAAGAGTTTCATATTCACGTCGAGAGCATGGGATATCAAGTGCTCTTAAGTTCATTTTTAGTGACAGACACTGCAACAATCCAGTCATTACAATCACTGAGCCAAATGGAAACCGTAAGGATGTACAGCTTAATGAGTTATATGGTTTAAATGAGTTTTCTTTAAACGGTAGTATTCCATCCTTTACGTCTAAAATAAATAAATTTAATAGAGATACGACTTACATACATCTTTCATCTTTTACTAACGAAACTGAAATTAATGACATTTCAGATAAACTTAGAAGTCTTTCTGTGATGTCAAAGCTTATCATTGATTTAAGAGGTAACAGTGGAGGGAATGGACTTTTCTGTATGAAGCTTTTATCCTCGCTTACGAGTAAAAACTTACATGGTGCCCGTTGGCGAGCTTTGGCATTTAACGCATTTTATACGGCATATTTTAATAATATTGATCCTAAACAGAATATTTCAAATAATTCAGATTGGTATGAGGGGGAATCTGAGGTTGTTTTTCCAAATCAACCGATATCGGTTAAAAATATTTGTATATTGATTGATAGTGAAACAATCTCAGCAGCAGAAGACTTTCTTATATATGCTAAGCAAATGGATAATTGCGTAATAATTGGTGAAACATCTGCTGGTAGCTCGGGTTTGCCAATCAATCTGGATCTAGGAGGAGATTATTGGTGCCAAATTTCAGCGAAACATGACTTCATTTGCCAACCAAATGATTTTATTCGAGTAGGAATTGCGCCTGACTATACTATACGCCATTCACCAGAAGCTCTTAACAAGGGAATTGACGCTCCACTGCAGTTTGCACTCAATCTTACTTAAATTTTAGCCGCAAAATTTAAAAAGTATGTGTCACTTATTTCTGACTGACATGATCCTGGTTTCTAATACTGCCAAGGTGTCTAGTATCAAGGTGGCATTCGCCCGTTGTAACCGTGAGGCGAGGGAACGGCGATGAATGCCTGTTTTGTCTGACAACGCATCTTGAGTTAAGTCGGGGTAGAGGAGGCGAGGGAACAAGACTTCAGCCTGTTTTTCACTCAGTCCAGTGAGAATAGAGTCTAAGTAGCGCACTAATAATTCATCGCTGGGGCTCATATTATGGGCTGTCGGCAAAGAGATTTTGAGCCGCTCTTCTTTCATGTCTTTTAACGCTCTGCCAGACAGTTGAAAGGCTTCGCCCTTGGCGGTTTTTCTAAGTTCGCTTTCGATCTGTTTATAGCCACCAATGCCTACAGAGACACGGGCGTCTGCATCTTTAACGGATTTCATCAGAGTGAGCCTTAATAGCACTGCACAGCGTAAGGCATCTTTTGGGTTGGGGACAAATACTTGGAACTCATCGCCGCGAAACACGTCGCCTTGGGCGTGAAAGGTTTCCTGAAAAACAGCAATCGTCTGCTCAATTTGCTGCAAACACGCTTGATGCTCCGCATCTGATAGGGCACTGGAATTGACAATGTCTCCCGTGATCACCCCACCTGTACACATACCATAAGCTGTATTATTGACGGTTCCAACACTGTTTAGCGATGTCATCGAACTCTCCTCCTATGACAAGCTCTAACATGGCAAAGTCTTAACGGCTTTTCATATAGACTATCAAAACATAAATTATTGACCAAAGCTAGTTTGGTCAATAAATAGTGACCAAACTAGCTTTGGTCACTGTTTATTGGGGGAGGAAGCTTTTGTCTGATTGACAAGCAGCGTGCGTTCTTTCAAAAACAGGGTAAAGAAAATAGTGAACATGAATAGGCTCATGCCACCAGCGGACCACCATAGAACCGTGGGTAGCCCGAAGATGCATTGCACTAGAACAATCCCTGCGGCGGGTCCGATTAAGAACAGCGCCATGGCGCGTAATCGCCATAACGCTTGTATGCTAGGAGATGATGATCTTAGGGAGGCCATTAGAATAGCCTCCCTACCGTTACATTAGTCGTGGTCACCATAGCCTGCCAATTTGCCAAGACGAGCACGGAAAACCCAAGCTTGATAGAAATTATACGAAAGCATAACGGGAATAAAGAACAGCATCGAATAGGTAAACGCACCCGTTGAGTTGGATGGATTAGCCGCATCGAAAATCGTTATGGTATTTGGTACAAACCAAGGGAAGATCGTGATCATCATGATAGCAAAGTTAATGAAGACAATGATTGCGAGCCAAATCATAGCCGCCACATCTCGTTTTTGATGTGATGCACGACGCATCGACCAAGTGGCAAAAAGGACCACAGCACCAGAGAGGACAAAGAACCACCAGTAAGGTCCAGCCCATTTACTTTTCGCCCATGGAAACTGAACGAATGTCCAGATGACGGTGCTAAGAATGGCAACTAAGGCTAAATAGAACATCAAATTAGTCCATTTTAGGGCCTTATGGTAAGTGTCACTGTTTCGGTCAAAGCGAGCACGAATGTAAACGCCGCCTGCCAGTGATGCGGCAATCGTCGCGGTTACCCCAGTCCAAAGACTAAAGGGGGATAAGAACTCCAAGTAGCTACCACCAAATGTGGGTACTTCGCCTTTCGTCATTGGGAAGCCTTGCAGGAATGCTCCTAACGAAACGCCCGCAAAAAATGCCACCATCAGACTGCCAATCCCAAAACCCCAATCCCAATACTTTCTACTGGTTTTTGAGTAGTGATGAAACTCTAAAGATACCGCTCGGAGGATGATTCCCCAGAGTACAAACATCAAAGGAATCATTAAATAGTGGAATACCGAACCATAAACCATAGGGAAGGTGCCAAAAAGCGCGCCCCCTACAATAACGAGCCAGGTCTCATTGGCATCCCAAGTCCCTGCCATCGAGGCCATAATGGCCCCTTTTTCTTTACTGTCCGAATGGAATAAAGAATAGATGCCAGCTCCCAAGTCGGAACCATCAAGAATAATGTAAATCACGACAAATATACCAATTAGAGCCCACCAAACAAGGGTTATCCAATGGTCGCCGTTTGTAAAGTCCATAACATGTTGCATATTAATTCTCTTCTATGTCTATTAGAGGGTAGGACGCTCAAACAAAGGTTTTCCTTCAGCCACTTCTTCGTGGGGCATATCACCCAAATGCATGGGTTCTGGTGTGATACCATGGATAACCTCAGCATTCATGTCAGGCCCTTTACGGATAACTTTGGAGAAGAAGTACCAAGCCCCGAACCAGACAAGAATATCGAAGAGCATGAAACCAATAAACCAGACGATTTCTGCGCCAATGCTCATTTGACTTACCCCTTCAGAAGTGCGCATTAATCCATTAATAAGCCAAGGTTGGCGTGCAACTTCACGGGTCCACCATCCGGTCCAAACGGCAAGATAAGGTAGAATAGAACTTAAGATAACAATGCGTAAAAACCAAGGGCGACTCTGTAGCTTTTCGACAGTAAATTGTCCTCGAAGGCGTAAGTAGAGAGCCCAAAAAGCCACTAACATAAGTGCCGCTCCAGCCGCAGCCATAATACGGAAGGAGTAAAATGGAACTACGACAGGAGGGCGATCTGCTTTCTTAAATTGATCAAGGCCTGGCACTGTACTCACCCATTTATGGTCTTCGAGTAGGCTAAGAACATGAGGAATGGCAATTTGAAAATCGTTTGTTCCTTTCTCTTCATTAGGCCAAGCAATGACATTCCAGCTTGTATTTGGGGTGCCATCCGCATTATAAGTATGCCAATGTCCTTCCATTGCGGCTAAGGCTGCGGGGTCATATTTAGCGACGGTTCGTCCTAGTGTATCTCCCATGTAGACCTGTAATGGCGCGACAATCACTAATGCCATAATAGAGGCGGTCAAAGTGCGCATAAACATTTTGGCGTGGCGATTTTTATAAATCATCCAAGCCGAAATAGACGCCACAAAGAACAGCCCAATTTCAAAACAGGCAATCAGCATGTGAGGGAATGCAGTCAAGAAATTAGGGTTGAAAATGGCATGTGTCCAGCTATCTACTAGAAATAAGCCTTTTTCTAAGTGAACACCAGTTGGTGTTTGCATCCAAGAATTGGCCACCAAAATCCACATGGCAGACAGCATAGAAGAAAACGCCACATTAAATGTCGCGAAAAGGTGCATCTTCTTACTGATTTTGCCCCAACCAAAAATCATCAGGCCAATGAAGCCAGCCTCATACATAAAGGCGGTAATGGTTTCGTAACCAAGAATATTGCCAAAAAACGGCCCAGCCGCCTGAGAAAAGGGCGCAAAGAGAATGCCAAAAGACATTTCCATGGTAATCCCTGTGGCGACGCCTGCCCCAAAGTTAATGATGAAGAGTTTTTCAAAAAAACGTGTGAGTCGATACCATTCGTCATCGTTCGTTTTAAGCCATCGCCATTCGCTAAAAAATAGAAAGGTGGCCAAACCGATTGTCAACGGCGGGTAAAGGATATGCATCGACGTGATCCAAGCAAAATCAAGTCTTGCAAGGTCAGTCATGAGTGATGGATCTATCATTTTTTTCTCCAGAAGTTGGAAGCTAAAAAACTGTCCTGAGGCAGCGTGAAAAGGGGTGCATTGGTCATATTGAAACCAGAGCAAACGTTAATCTCTATAGACTTATTATACGATATGGCTATAACCTTATGACTATAATTCATATTATATTCATAAAGTTTTCTATTCAGTGTTTAAAAAGTCACTTGTCTTCCTAAACACGCTTATCGCAATGTACAAAATTAAAATTACAAAACGATGTGGCCGTTATCCATCATCAAGCGATGATCCGCGAGTGTCAGTAACTGCGGACGGTGCGTAATGATGATAGCTGTACGACCCTGCAATAATCTCGCCAACGCTTGGGTTACTTGCTGTTCTGTTGCGGCATCGAGACCTTCTGTGGGTTCATCCAAAATGACAATAGGAGCGTCCTTAAGGAGCGCTCTAGCAATGCCGATGCGCCTGATTTGTCCACCTGATAAGCGCGTGGCAGCTTCGCCTACTTCGGTATCAAACCCATCAGGCAAAGCCAAAATATCGTCAAGGATCGCTGCGGCACGACAAGCCTCAACCAATTCCTCATGGGTGGCATTGGGTTTAGCAAGGCATAAGTTTGCTGCCAGAGTGGTGTTAAACAAATGAACTTGCTGAGACACGACGGAGCAGAGTTTGCGGACCGTGTCGCCACTTAATTCTTCTAGGTTCGTTGCACCGATGGATATCTGTCCGCTATCGGCTGCCCAAAATTTCAGTAATAGTTGTGTTAAGCTGGTTTTACCTGAACCACTTGCCCCTTGAATTGCCAGCTTTTCTCCTTGCTTTAAACGGAAGCTGACTTCGCGAAGTGCAGGTTGCGTGTTTTGCGGATAGCGAAAACAGACAGCATCAAATTGTATGTCAAATTGTTCAGGGGCTGCACAAGGGTGAATAGGGTCGCTAACCGCAGGCTCTGCATCGACTAGGTCCAAAATGCGCCGAGCGGCACTTCGAGTTTCGCCCAAGGCAAGGAAAGCGGCAGGCAAGGTCGTAACCGCTTCAAAGCTGGCCATGCCAAAAAAAGCCAGCATGACCAGTTCTGGACCATCAAGCTGCCCACTTTGTACCAAGGGAATAGCAATGACGATCATCGCTAGCCAAGTTAATTGACTGAACAGCCCATTCAAAGAGGTGCTGCTGGCATTAATGCGGTTTTGTTGCCTTTGAGGCGCAACTAGCTCCTTGTTCTCTTGTTGAATACTGTCGATACGCTGTTGGCTGTCGCCATAAAGGGTTATTTCAGCCAAGCCTCGTACGGTTTCACTGACGCGTTGTCGTAATACGGCTCTTGCTTCAACAATTCTCTTACCACTGTTTGCTCCCCAATGCAGGGCAGCCCAGGGCAACACTACGCCAACAATCAATAACCCCACAAGGTTGGTTAAAGCGATAGCCGGGCTCCAAAATAAAAGGAACATGATCATTAAAAAGCTAGCAAGCAGTGCGGCTAAAGAGGGAGTGAATAACCGCAAGTAGGCATTTTCTAAACTATCAATGTCAGCCCGTATGCGGCTTAATAAATCGCCCCCTTGATAATACTGAAGTCGTGCCGGCGCTAAAGGTTCCAGTTTTTCAAAAAACCATTGGCGCAACCCTGCAAGCAAGCGAAACGTCGCTTCATGGGTAATTAATCGCTCAAGATATCTCCCCGCAGTTCGTAAAATTGCTAACCCGCGAATGGCGGCGGCGGGAGTAAAATAATTGATAGCGGCTCCCGTCAGGCCACTAATTGCCATGGCGGTAATAAACCAGCCAGATACCGAAAGCAAGGCGACATTGGCAAGAATTACCGTGGTGGCGAGCAAAACCCCAGCCATCATCCAACCAAGGTAGGGACGGCTGATGTTAATAAGCCAGCGGAGCTCTCTATTATTGCGTTTACGCTTCATAATCCGGCCTTGCGATACTGGTTATAGCGCTCTGTGTAAGCTCCATTTAACGCCATTAATTCATCGTGCGATCCTTGTTCGATGATTTTTCCACTGTCCAACACCACAATTTGATCACTCTGCTCAATAGTCGTTAGCCGATGAGCAATGGTGAGTAGGGTACGGCCAACCGCTAGCCTCGCGATGGCGGCGGTAATCAGGGTTTCACTATGAGGGTCCAAACTGGCTGAAGGCTCATCAAGCAGTACGACGGGGGCATCTTTGTAAAACGCACGAGCCAAGGCGATTCGTTGGATTTCACCACCAGACAACCCTTGTCCACGGTCTCCTACGACGGTCTGAAACCCTTGCGGAAGGCGATTAATAAAATCCAATGCGTGTGCATCCTCTGCTGCTTGCTGTAGAGCGGCCTCGTGACCTTCTAAACGAGGCGATAGGGCAATATTTTCTTCAATAGTGCCATGAAATAAGGTGGGGTTTTGTGGTAGCCATGATACATGCTGATACCAACTGCTTGGGGCAATGTGTGCTAAGGGCGTTTCATCAATCATGATGTCACCTTGCGTCGGATTCAAAAAGCCCAGCAACAATTGTCCTAACGTGGATTTCCCCGCGCCGCTCACACCAATAATTGCTGTACGACTACCAGCTGGCAGACTAAGGCTAACACCGCAAAGCACAGGATCACGCTTTGGATAAGCAAACACAAGGTTGGAAAGGGTAATATTCGGTGCCTGTTTCAGGCACAACTCAAGATTACCACTATGTTCAGTAGGGGGTTGAGTATTCAGGAGTTCGATAATGGGTTCAACGGCACCTAAGGCATCCATTCGAGCATGAAACTGAGAGCCCATACTACGTAAAGGCAGATAAAACTCGGGGGCAAGTAATAGGACAAAAATACCATTAAGATAATGAATATCACCGTACATCAACCGGAAACCAACATACACGGCGACCATGGCAATACTAATGGCGGCAAAGAACTCCAACACCATGGAAGAAAGAAACGCAATGCGTAACACCTTCATGGTCTGTAGACGATAATCTTCGGCTATTTGGCCAATAAAACGAGCTTCTTTTTGGGCTGCATTGAATAACTTGAGCGTTGTCAGACCCTCAATCATATCAAAAAAGTGGGCACCCATACGTGTCAGGCTGCGCCATTGCTGACGATTCAGCTTTTCTGTCTGACTTCCTATGATGATCATAAAGATGGGTAACAAGGGGGCGGTGATGGCCAAAATAAGCCCAGATACCCAGTCAAATGGAAAGACAAACACTAAAATAGCTACAGGAATAATGATCGCCAGCTGCTTTTGTGGCAAATATAGGCTGAAGTACTTTTCTAGCTCCTCGACACCATCCACCAACTCGGTTGCACGCGCACCAGAGCGCTGTTCTCGGCTCCATGCTGGCCCTAAATGATGAATATGATTGAATAGTTTTGCTCTTAGATCCGTACGCAGTCGAGCAGCCGCTTCAAAAGTGAACCGTTGGTTGCCGTAATTGAGAATAGCGCGAACAAGAAATACCCCGACAATCCCAGCCAAATAGGGCCAAACCGCTATAATAGGTTGGTGTTCGATGGCGGTGGCGTTCAGCACATGGGCCAACAGCCAGCATTGAGCGATTAAGAAAAAGCCATTAACACTACCAAGCGAGATTGCGATATTGAGCGGGTTTTTAACAGCTTTAGCTTGATTTTTGAGCCAACGATCCAGTTCGAGAGTGTGTTTTCTATCTCGTAAGGGGATAGGGTTGGCCATTGATCAATATCCTTCATGTTCGGACTACTTCTTGGAGAGGGCTATAAAATACTCCAATTTTGTAAAAGAATCATAACAAGAATGCTCTTTACGAATATTTAACGAATATTTAACGAATGTTTCACGAATATTTTGTAAATATTTAATGAAGGCTTCATGAGTTGAGCGGGGCCAGGTGACATTTCTTTATGTTTGCGCTCAGGAAATTATTCGAGACTCATACGTTGCTAAGTGAATCAGTGATATGCTCTCCCAGAATTTATGAATTTGCTAACCCCATGGTGCATTTAGATAGTTTTCGTAAACTATAAAGCAAATGCATTGACCCCTTATAACCCCCTCCCCCTTAGTAAGGGGGAGTCGTGGGGGAGGAGCCTTTTATTGATACATTTCCAGTTCCCTCCCCTTATTTAAGGGGAGGGTTAGGGAGGGGTTGAAGAAATGAGGGCGTTTATATTCCTTTTATCTTGCGTTTTGTCATGCAAATACACCACAGGTTAATTTACTAACACTTTTTGTTTAAGGAACCGCCAATGAATGGCCTGATTATCGCTGTCTTTGTTGCCGTTTATCTTGGTATGGCCCTGGGCCGCTGGCCAGGTTTTGCCATTAACCGTACTGGGGTTGCTATGATCGGCGCCGTGGTGTTGATGGTGACACAGGCCTTGTCCGGCTCCCAGGCCCTTGAATCAATCGACTTTTCCACTCTAGCTGTGTTACTTACCCTGATGGTGCTGTCCGGTCAGTACGCCGCCAGTGGTTTCTTTGACTGGGTAGCCGACCGTATCACACATATGCCTTTATCATCCCGTTATCTATTAGGTGTGGTCATTGTCATCGCTGGTGTGTTGTCCGCCTTAATGACGAATGATGTAGTGGTGTGGGCCACCACGCCAGTGCTGATCCGAGGCCTACTGGAAAGAGGGCTGGATCCCAAACCCTATTTAATCGCTCTAGCCTGTGCTGCCAACGCCGGCTCGGTGGCCACCATGATTGGTAATCCGCAGAATCTGCTGATCGCCCATGTTGGGGATCTGCATTTTCTGACCTTCGTAGGGCGCTGTATTGTACCGGCTTTGTTAGCCATGGGGGTGGTGTATCTGGTGATCAGCCGCTCCCGATTCATGGATACCAACCACGCGATTGCACCAAGAGAACACAAACCGTCTCAGCCATGTCAGCTTAAGCCACGCCTGTTGCTGAAAGCCGTGTTGGCAACCATAGCGCTTATTGCGATTTTTATTTTTGTGGAAGATAGGGGGAGCTGGTCATTGCTGATTGTGGCGTTGCTACTGCTTAACCGAAAGCTTGGTACCGAGCGCCTGCTGCAACAGGTGGACTGGCAGCTACTGGCGCTCTTTACCTGTTTGTTTATTGTTACCGGCGCCTTAGCCAATGCGCCGGCGCTAGCTGGCGACTTTCAGCATCTGCTCAGTGCGATGAATATTGATCATACCGCCGTGCTGGCGGGCCTGTCCCTAGTGGGAAGTAATACCATCGGTAACGTACCCTGGGTCATGTTGCTATTGCCCATGGGGCATTGGCCGGATCATCTGCTTTACAGTCTGGCTATTTTCAGTACTCTGGCGGGTAACTTGCTGATCGTCGGCAGTGTGGCCAATATTATTGTGATCGAGCAAGCCAAAGCCCATGATATTCATATTAGCTTTGGCGAATTTGCCCGCATTGGTGTGCCAGTTACCCTGATAAGCTTTGTGTTGGCAGGCATCTGGGTGATGCTGGCAAGGTAAATTTAAGGTCTCGGTAAGTTTATTTGACCGCTCTTTTTTTGCCTTCCAACAGCCAAATCCCTGCCAATACCATGGCCAAGGCGATAGCATGGTAAAAATGGAATGTCTCGTGTAGCAGTAGTACCGCTAAAATGGGGGCGAAAATCGGCACAAAATTAATAAACACTCCCGCTCTGGCAGGGCCGATCAACTCCACTCCACGCATAAAAAATACCTGAGAAATCAGAGAGGGAAAGAACGAAATATACAACACAATCAGCCAGCCTTTCGGAGTGGGCCAGTAAGCCGCTCCAGTGGCTATTTCATAGACCAGCGCGGGCAGCGCCGTGATTGCACCGATACAAGACAGAACCGTAAAGAACACCATGGCGGAGACGTTTGGTTTACTACGTAGGGCCAGAGTGTAGATGGCATAACAGAGGCAGGCTATCAATATATAGCCGTCCCCCGGATTAATAGACAGTTCCAACAGCTTGGTTAAGTGACCTTGGGTGGCCACTAGAGTTACTCCCAGTAAGGTGAGAATAATGCCAATTGCCTGCAAAAGATGGACTTTTTCCCGAAACAGCAACATGGCTCCGAGTAGAACCAATACTGGCACACTGCCTTGAATGATCCCAATATTAATGGCGGTGGTCTGGTAAGCGGCAATGTAAAACAGGGAGTTAAAACAGGTGAAGCCCAAAGTCGCCATCAGTACCATTTTTAACAAATGGGGACGTATTATGTGCCATTCCTGACGTACTTGACGGCCATAAAATAACCACATCACGGCACTGACAATCAGCCAGCGTAGAGACACCACGGACAGTGGTGAGACCTGAGCAATCGCCAGACGGCCTGCAATGGTATTCCCACCCCAAAACAGAGTGCATAAAATCAGTAAGATATAGGCATTGGAGTGAATACGGGTAGTGAAGAAGCTCAACAAAGCGGTCATTATCAATCCTTAAAGTGGTACAGCGGATCCCAATTTATTTTTGCTTACCAGCATACCCATGCTGGCCTAGGGAAGAAAGCAGAAACTCATCATTCACCGTTGGATTTTTCTATGACTAGTTTGATTTTGGGTGATTGAGACAGCACCTCACGGCGTAGAGCACCCTTTGCGTAGGAGGCAAATTCCTAACACTCATCGCCGTGAAGCACATCCCCATGGGAGTGAAATGTCGCCTCAAAAACTATTCAGCAGACTTGGTATGTTGTCTCTGTTCACCAAGTTTTTCTATACCAAGCCTAATAGTTTGCCCAGGTTTTAAAAAAACCGGATTTGGCTTAATACCCATACCGACACCTGGAGGGGTTCCGGTAGAAATAATGTCGCCAGGTTGCAGGCTCATGCATTGGCTTAGATATGAAATGATTTGAGGAATATTAAAAATTAGCGTTCTGGTATTGCCATTCTGATATTGAACACCATCGACTTCTAGCCAGAGATTGAGATTATGTGGGTCCGTTATTTCATCTCGGGTGACTAACCAGGGGCCAATGGGGCCGAAGGTATCAAAGCCTTTGCCTTTATCCCAGCAGCCACCTCGCTCTAGTTGCCATTCTCTTTCTGAAACATCATTGATGACACAGTATCCTGCAACGTGACTAATGGCGTCTTCTTCAGCAATATATCGACCAGATTTGCCAATAACAACGCCTAACTCTACTTCCCAATCCGTTTTTGTGGAGCCTCTTGGGATGTCAACATCATCATTTGGTCCAATGATGGCACTTGTCCATTTACTGAAAATAATGGGTTCTTGAGGGATTGGCATACCTGCTTCAGCTGCGTGGTCAGCATAGTTAAGACCAATACAAATGAACTTACCCACATTGCCGACACAAGGGCCAATTCGTTCATTTGAATCAACGAGAGGAAGATCCATCAGTTTTAGTTCGCTTATTTTTTTAATGGCTTCATCAGAAAGATTATTACCATCAATATCAGTAATCACATTGGATAGATCACGAATATTGCCGTGATGATCAAGGATACCTGGTTTTTCCTGACTTACTTTTCCATAACGTAATAATTTCAAAATAGGCTCCTAAGTGTTTTTAAAATAGGGGAGAGTTAAATACTCATACCGCCGTCAATTATTTGGACGGTTCCAGTGGTGAAGGAAGCATCATTTGAGCCAAGGTAAACGGCTAATTTTGCGATTTCTTCTGCCGTGCCGATTCGCCCCATAGGTTGGCGATCAACGAATTGCTTATAAACAATCTCTTCGTTTGTTCCTTGTTGAATGGCTTGTTCGGCGATGCGACCTCTTAAAGATGGTGAGTCTACTGTTCCAGGGCAAATAGCATTACATCGAATGCCATTTTTTATATAGTCCGCAGCTATGGCCTTAGTGAGACCAATGACGGCCGCTTTGCTAGCAGCATAGGCAAGGCGATTAGGCACACCTTTAATGCTTGAAGCAACGGAAGCCATATTAATAATGGATCCGTTTTCATTTGCTAGCATGCTTGGTATAAATACCTTGATAATTTTATACATAGAGGTCACGTTAAGATCGAAGGACTTGTTCCATGCATTCAGATCACACTCTTCAATATTTCCAGCATGGACATAACCTGCGCAGTTAAAAATCACATCAACGTGCCCGATGCTTTTTTTCAGAGCCACAATGTCTGACTCGGAGGTGACATCGAGTAGGTAGGTCTGAGCACCTGGGATGTTCTCGAGATTCTTTGTATTGATGTCAGTCGCGATGACGTCTGCACCTGCTTCTAGAAAAGCTTTGACACTGGCCAACCCAATACCTTGGCCAGCACCAGTAATGAGAACTTTTTTACCATTCATTTTTATTATCCTAAGGCTGATAATGTGTTAGGTAATTTATGACTCATTTTGATTACTTTCCAATTGTTAAATATCATCAATTGATAACTATTGGTCATTGGAAGTGAGGGGGAACTTGTATCGCATTTTTTTGAAGAATGTTTTTGAACTCTAAAGTAGGACCCACCAGCCCTTCATTCTTTCTCGTTAAAATACCGTAATATTGGGGGATAAGTTCCAGTGGCGTTTTTAAAATTGAGAGTGTCCCATTCTCTAAATGGGAACGAACCATAACAGTCGGCAGCATTCCGATCATAGGGCCACGTTGTAGCAATTCTAGAAACGTTTGTACTGAAATAGTTACAACAGTATTTTTGGGTAATGATACCCCTGCTTTGTTAAATGACTCTTCCATGCGTGTTCTGATAGGTGTTCCCTCGGGATACATTAACCACGGCCATTCAAATAAGTCTTCTAGTGATGTTTCTTTTTTCTTACTTAGTGGGTGTTTTGAATTAACGACCAAACAAAAGTTTTCAGGGGCAAGTGGTGTGTAATCAAAACTGGGTAATTGGCTTTGATTCGAGAATCTTCCGACGGCTAAGTCTAGTGTTCTATCTTCTAACATTTTGATTAAGTTACCACTGGTCTGTTCGACTACTTCAATATTCAAAAGTGGGTAGCGTTGTTTTATTTCGAGGATCGCATTTGGAAGCGCAGCAGAAGTAGCTGCAAATATTCCACCTACCTTCAAATATCCGTAGCCTCCATCTCTTAGGTTTGTCACTTGGTCGACGAAGCTTTCAGACTCATTCAGTATTTTATTGGCAAAATGAATAACGTACTTTCCAAGATCTGTGGCTGGCATACTTCTAGGGTGTCGTTCAAAAATGTCAAAACCTAAAAGTCCTTCAATTTCCTTTAGCATTTTACTCACCGCAGGTTGGCTTAAATTCATATATTGAGCGGTTAAATGCATATTTTGTGTTTTTCCTAGCGAATCAATGAGTACTAGGTGTTTGAATTTCATCCAATTGCAAAAGCTGGAAAAAGAGATGCTAGCCATATTGTTTCCTTATTTTGATAACTATAGGTTATCAGATGTCTACTATTTGTCATTGGATTTTATCGCTACCTCGCTTTAACGTAATTCAAAATAATAAAAGGAAGTCAACGATATGCCTTTGACATTAACTATCCAAAATACCCTGCCAAATGATTATCAGTGTGCGTGTTTAATTGGTAGAGCTTGGGTGCCTGGGAAACCATCTGGTCCATCACCAATTCTTATTAAAGGTGATGACGTTATTGATATATCAAAGTGGTACCCCACTCTAAGTGAGCTTTTAGAGCTGGATAATCCTGTAGGCATGCTCTGTCATGTTGCCGGAGAGGTGTTGTGTCAGTTAAGTCAACTTCTTGAAAACACAAATACCACACCAAACAAATCAATGCCTTACCTACTTCCCCCATTGGATTTACAAGTTATTAAAGCAGCAGGTGTCACCTTTGCTTCTAGTATGATTGAAAGGGTAATAGAAGAACAGGCTGGTGGAGACTTCTCTAAAGCCGAGTCAATCAGATCCCTTGTGGCAGAGGTGGTTGGCGAAAATTTAAAAGCTATCGAACCCGGCTCAAAAAAAGCCTTGGAACTTAAGCAGCTGCTGATTAAAAAGGGGATGTGGTCTCAATATTTGGAAGTTGGAATTGGGCCAGATGCTGAAATATTCACCAAAGCACCTGTTCTTTCAGCGGTAGGAAGTGGTAGCTTTATCGGCGTTCATCCTATGTCGGAATGGAATAATCCGGAGCCCGAAGTTGTGCTAGCTGTAAACAGTAAAGGGGTTATTCAGGGAGCGACGTTAGGGAATGATGTGAACTTAAGAGACGTTGAAGGTAGAAGTGCACTGTTACTGAGTAAGGCTAAAGATAATAATGCTTCGTGTGCAATTGGCCCATTTGTTCGTTTATTTGATGACCGCTTTACTCTTTTAGATGTTGCCAAAGCCGAGATCTCTCTCGAAGTGAAAGGTGAAGACGGTTTTGTAATGACAGGTATTTCATCAATGACGCAAATTAGTCGTAGTCCTCAAGAGCTGGTCAATCAAACCATAAACAAAAATCACCAATATCCTGATGGTTTTTATTTATTTCTAGGGACGTTGTTTTCACCGACGCAAGATCGAGGCCTATCCGGTAGCGGTTTTACTCATAAAATCAATGATCTTGTCTCTATTAGTAATCCCAAATTAGGTTCACTGAATAATATTACTTCACATAGTAATTGTGTGGAGCCATGGTCTTTCGGTATCAATTCACTTCTGAAAAATCTAAGCGATAGAGGACTTCTGAAATCTAATTTGTGAGCTAGAGCTAACCATTTATAAAAATAATAAGGTGCGATTATGCCAGATACAAATAACATTAAATTAAGAAGTCAGCAGTGGTTTGATGATCCTGAACATGCAGATATGACAGCATTGTATGTAGAGCGCTATATGAATCAGGGGTTGACTCGGGAGGAGTTACAGTCGGGGAAGCCTATTATTGGTATTGCTCAAACTGGCAGTGATCTTACACCATGTAATCGTCACCATTTACAGCTTGCTCAAAGGGTCAAAGACGGTATTAGGGACGCTGGTGGTATTCCTATGGAATTTCCAGTGCACCCAATGGCAGAACAAACGCGTAGGCCGACGGCAGCATTAGATCGAAACTTAGCTTACTTGGGACTGATTGAAATACTTCATGGCTATCCATTAGACGGTGTGGTTCTCACAACGGGGTGTGACAAAACCACCCCCGCATGTTTGATGGCCGCAGCAACAACAGATTTGCCATCGATTGTATTGTCTGGTGGGCCAATGCTAGATGGCTTCCACGATGGTGAACTTATCGGCTCAGGGACGGTTATCTGGAGTTCTCGAAAGCTGCTGGCAAAAGGTAAAATTGATTATGAAGGGTTCATGGAGTTGACCACAGCGGCCTCTCCATCAGTGGGTCATTGCAACACCATGGGAACGGCTCTTTCTATGAATGCCATTGCAGAGGCATTGGGTATGTCTTTGCCTAGTTGTTCCAGTATTCCAGCGCCATACCGTGAACGTGGTCAAATGGCTTATGCAACAGGGCATCGTATCTGTGAGATGGTACTTGAAGATATAAGGCCTTCTGCCATTATGACAAAAGACTCATTCCATAATGCAATAGCCGTTTCGTCTGCACTAGGGGCTTCCTCTAACTGCCCTCCACATTTAATTGCCATTGCTAGACATATGGGAATCGATTTATCGCTCAATGATTGGCAAGCGTTTGGTGAGCATATTCCATTAATTGTAAATTGCATGCCGGCAGGGAAGTATCTGGGTGAGGGATTCCATCGTGCTGGAGGAGTTCCCGCAGTACTCCATGAATTACAGAAAGCGAATTATCTTAATGAGCAATGTTTAACGGTAAGTGGTAAGAAAATTGGCGAAATAGCGATAAATAGTGCGACCAATAACACGGACGTTATTTATTCATGTGATAAGCCATTAAAACATAAAGCGGGTTTTATCGTGCTAAGTGGCAACTTCTTTGACAGTGCAATCATCAAAATGTCGGTTGTGGGAGAAGCCTTTAAAAAAACCTACTTATCAGAACCTGGAGCCGAAAATGCCTTTGAAGCAAGAGCCATCGTTTTTGAAGGGCCTGAAGATTACCATGCTCGTATAAATGATCCAGAGCTGAATATAGACGAACACTGTATTCTGGTTATCCGAGGTGCAGGCACTGTGGGTTACCCTGGTAGTGCTGAAGTTGTTAATATGGATCCACCTGCTGAATTAATGAAAAAAGGCATTTCATCACTGCCGTGCCTTGGTGATGGTCGGCAAAGTGGTACCTCTGCCAGCCCGTCCATCTTGAATATGTCTCCAGAGTCTGCAGTGGGAGGTGGTATAGCCCTTCTCCAGACAAATGATATTTTAAAAGTCGATCTGACCCAACGCTCAATCAACCTTCTCATTTCTGATGAGGAAATGAAGAAACGTCGATCTGAATGGATACCGTCTATTCCCAAATCTCAAACACCTTGGCAAGAAATCTACAGAAGTTTAGTGGGACAACTTTCGACAGGGGGGTGTTTAGAGCCTGCAACCTTATATTTAAACGTCATTTCCAAGGATAATCTTCCAAGGCATTCTCACTAAATAATAAGTGTTCATAAAATTAAAATAATAAGGTGGATGTAATGGAAAAAATATTTGAAAAATGTATTGAGTATCTTATGGCATTGACCTTGGCTATCATGTTTTTTGCCGTTTTTATTAATGTTATATTACGATATTTTTTTGGGTCAAGTTTTCCAGCATCAGAAGAATTATCCAGATTTCTATTTGTATGGTTAATCTTTTTTGGGGCTACTCTTGCCGTTGGGAAAAATGCTCACATAAGCTTCGATATTGTACAGAACAAACTCCCTAAATCCATTAAAAGTATATGTTTTATTGTTGCACGTATTATCATGCTATATGGTCTTTATCTTTTTTTAATGGGGAGTTGGGATCAATACGAAATTGGCTGGGGCATTACCTCGACGATAATTAAGTATCCATTAGCATATCTATATGCATCAGGTCTTTTTGCTTCTGTCTGCATGGGGTTTTATATACTTCGAGACTTGATTAAAGAAGCTATGCTGATAAAGAAGAGGCTTACTGCTAACCCCGTTGATGATAGCGATAAAAAACATAAAGGTCGTAAGCTATGACATTAGGAATCTTTTTATTGAGTCTTTCAGGCTTTATGATTTTAGGTGTACCCGTTGCCTTTTCATTGATGTTAACGGGCGTTGTTTTAATGTGGTATCTTGATTTCTTTAATGCTCAATTAATTGCCCAAAATCTGATAAATGGAGCTGATAGTTTTCCTTTGATGGCGGTGCCTTTCTTTATTCTAGCTGGTGAAGTGATGAATGCTGGTGGCATATCCAAAAGGATAATTAATTTGGCAATAAGTTGCGTTGGTCATCGAAGAGGAGGGCTTGGATACGTTGCAATCATTGCCGCTGTTATTTTAGCCAGTTTGTCTGGGTCTGCCATAGCGGATACGGCAGCCCTTGCAACTCTGCTGTTACCCATGATGAGAAATAATGGCTACCCTATTGGCAGGTCGACGGGGTTAATTGCTGCAGGTGGGATTATTGCTCCTATTATTCCTCCAAGTATGTCATTTATCATCTTTGGAGTGACGGCGAACCAGTCTATTAGCAAGCTCTTTATGGCAGGAATTGTGCCAGGGATAATAATGGGGTTGGGTTTAGTTCTGGCTTGGAAATGGAGCATGAGATCTATAGATGTTTCCCCTCAGCCTCGTCAAGATATTAAAACTCGGCTAAATGTAGCCAAAGACGGTTTTTATGCTCTGCTAATGCCTGTCATTATCATTGGTGGATTAAGATTTGGCGTATTTACCCCAACCGAAGCCGCAGTTGTTGCGGCAGCTTATGCTTTATTTGTTAGTCTAGTAATCTATAGAGAGATAAGCTTTAAGGACTTAACCCCACTCTTTATCCAAGCTTCTTATACCACCAGCATTGTCATGTTCTTATGTGCTGCAGCTATTGTGTCATCCTATATGGTCACCTTGGCTGATTTGCCTTCGCAATTAATTCAACTCTTAACACCGCTTATGGGCCATCCCAAATTACTCATGGCTACGATAGTCATTGTCATGTTAATGATCGGTATGGTTATGGATTTAACACCAACTATTTTAATTCTTGCTCCAGTAACGATGCCATTAGTGATTCAAGCTGGTATTGATCCTATTTATTTTGGTGTCATGTTTATTATGGTTGGGTGTGTTGGTCTGATAACTCCCCCCGTAGGGACTGTGTTGAGTGTTGTTTCAAGTGTAGCAAATGAACCACTTGAGAAAATAACAAAAGGCATTTCTCCGTTTTTACTTATTTATTTATCTTTAATTGTTGTGTTTGTGTTGTTCCCGGAGATTATTAGTATCCCTGCTAGTTTTCTCTAAAATTAAACCAAGAAAGGAAACCTAAGATGTATAAAAATAAAAATATCAAATCGGTTTTAAATAGAGCAAAGTTGACTAAATCAATATTAATCTTATCGACGGTTGGTGCATTAATGTTTGGTTCGGTTTCGTCATTTGCTCAAGATGTTCATAATCGAATAATTAGATTTGGATATGGTTTAAATAAAGATAGTAAACAAGGCCGAGCCGTCGAAGTGTTTAAAGAGGAGGTCAGCCGCCTCTCTCATGGCAAAATGAAGGTTATGCCATTCGCAAACTCAGTGCTAGGAAATGAGAATCAAATGCAAAATGCTTTGATCGGTGGCGCACAAGAAATGATGATGACGGCGACTTCATCGCTCATTGGAATCGACAAAAAATTTGCTGTCTGGGATTTGCCATTCATGTTTAATAGCGGGCCACAAGCAGACAAAGTACTAGATGGGCCATTTGGCCAAGGTCTTTTAGATGGCTTGAAATCACATGGATTAATCGGTCTTGTGTATTGGGAAAATGGGTTTAGAGATCTCACAAACTCGAAGCGCCCCATTTATAAAATGGAAGACTTAAAAGGCATCAAGATTCGAGTGATGGAGAACCCTATGTTTCTGGAGCTCTTTAATAAAATGGGGGCAAACGCCGTCCCCATGGCTTTCTCTGAACTATTTACCGCATTACAGACAGGTGCAGTTGATGGCCAAGAAAACCCTTTCAGCACCATTCAATCGAGTAAGTTTTATGAGGTTCAAAAGTATCTCAGTATAACGCATCACGTGTACAGCCCTTGGGTAATGCTAATTAGTAAGCGTTTTTGGGATAAATTAAGCAATGATGAGAAGAATATTATTCGTAAAGCCGCGATTAAGTCTCGTGATTACGAAAGAAAAGATAGCCGCGCCCAAGCACAAAAATCGCTTGCGTTCTTAAAAACGAAAATGAAAGTGAACACCATTGCTCCTGAACAGCTGGCTCGAATGAAGCAGGTAGCAAGACAAGTGATTGATGCTCAAGCTAATATAATTGGCCCAAAAGTGTTAAAGGACTTCTTGCAAGCCGTTAAAGAATCAGAAAGTAATTAGAGTTAGCTGAGTTGGCCGGCAGTAGTTTGTTTGTTGTCGGCTTTTTTTACTTAAAGAGATGACACGATGATGTTAGAAAAAACGCTAGATTCGAAACACTTTCTAGACACAATAAAAAGCATAGTAACAAGTAAAAACGTCATAACAGATAAGCGCAAAACGTCGACTTACTATGAAGGTTTTCGATATGGGGGAGGCAGTGCCATGGCTGTCATTATTCCCACAACGTTAACTGAGCTTTGGCGAGTGGCTAAAATTTGCGTGGAAGCTGATGTCATCATGATACTCCAAGCTGCTAACACAGGGTTGACGGGAGGATCAACACCCTATGGTCGATACGATAGAACGTTAGTTGTCATTAGCACGGTAAAGTTAAGGGGTATCCATGTTTTAGATCAAGGCAAGCAAGTCTTGGCCTTTCCCGGAAGTTGTTTGTTTGAACTAGAAGAAGTATTAAACGGTTTCGGAAGAGAGCCGCACTCAGTAATTGGTTCTTCTTGTATTGGTGCTTCAATTATTGGGGGTGTTTGTAACAACTCTGGTGGTGCGCTGGTGCAGCGTGGGCCTGCCTACACTGAAATGGCACTTTACGCACAAATTGATGAAAATCAAAAACTGGTACTTATAAATAATCTAGGTATCAACTTGGGTACGGAACCTGAGGATATTCTTAAATCTTTGGAACATCAGTCTTACAAACAAAGTGATATTCATTACCCTGAAAAGTCTGCCAGTGATAGCGGGTATCAGGAAAAAGTTCGCGATGTAGAGGCTGATACACCGGCTCGATTTAATAATGATGCTCGTTTACTATATGAAGCGTCTGGCTGTGCAGGAAAGTTGATCGTTTTTGCTGTTCGTTTAGATACATTTCCTAAACCGCAACAAGACAAAGTCTTCTATATTGGAACCAATGATACAGACGTATTGACAAGAATGCGTCGAAACATCTTAAGTGGCTTTAAAGCGCTGCCTATTTCAGGTGAATATATTCATCGAGATTATTTCGATGTATGTGATAAGTACGGAAAAGACTCTTTCTTGATTATAGAAAAACTGGGCAGTAATTTAATGCCCAAACTCTTTAAATTAAAAGGGTCTGTCGATGCGTTTTTAGGTAAATTTTCTTTTCTTCCTAAGCATATCTCAGATAGAGTTTTGCAATGGGGTTCAAGTCTGTTTCCTGATCATCTTCCCCAAAAAATACGTGAATATCGTCATCAATACGAACACCATTTAATGTTACATATGTCAGATAGTGGTGTAGAAGAAGCGTATGAGTATTTGGAAGAGTATTTTAAAACAAACCAAGGTGGATTTTTTGAATGTACTCAGGAGGAGGGGAGAAAAGCCTTTCTAAATAGATTTGTTGCTGGCGGCGCTGCAAAAAGATTTCACGCATTAAATCCAGAATCAGGTGCCATTATGGCCCTTGATATTGCGTTAAAGCGTAATGAAACTGAATGGTTTGAAAAATTGCCGACCGAGCTTGATGAGTTGTTTGTGGTCAAGCTTTATAACGGCCATTTTATGTGCCACGTAATGCATCAAGATTACATATTAAAAGCGGGTGTAGACGAGGCTATTATAAAAAACAAACTACTGGCTTTCTTTGACCAAAAAGGAGCGGAATATCCTGCTGAACACAATGTGGGACAGCTATATGAAGCGAAAGATGCGCTTAAAGCATTTTATAGAAAAAATGATCCTACGAATAGTCTGAATCCTGGTATTGGGAAAACAGTGAAAAATAAAAACTGGTCTAATTAGTTTCCATTATTCAGAGACGACGAGCTAGCCAGCGAGTTTAAGAGTAAAAATGTAAAACCGCAGCCGATCCAAAAAAGAGAAGGCAACATACAACGAACCACCACATAGCGAAAATAAACCATCGTTGGATATGTTTAGGTACCTTTTCCCTTTTTTCCAACATGCCGAAGCGTTTGGCGTGAAAGCGACTACTAAACACCGTGGCATATTGGAGAATACCTTGTCCGGCTAGAAAGATATTTAAACTGTAAAAGCGCACTCCATCATCAAGGATATCTTCTAGTTCAGAGAGCCATTTTTGTTTTAAATAAATAATGATTCCAAACCAAAGGAAAGTGCCCAGAATTCCTAGGGCTCCAAAACCAAAAATTAAAATATCTAATTTATTATCGCTTAACATCATTGTATTAAATGCAGATATTGAGGTCGATTTAAAGTTAGGTGTAAATGTATATCACAATACCAGACCCTATAAAGAGTGTTGTACTTATCAATAACAGCCACATAGCGACAATAAACCATCGTTGGATGTGCCTAGGTACACGGTCTCGCTTTTCTAGCATACCGAAACGTTTGGCATAAAAGCGACTGCTAAACACGGTGGCGTATTGCAAAACACCTTGTCCAGCTAAAAACACATTTAAGCTGTAAAAATGAACCCCACTATCCAGAATGTCTTCTAATTTTGGGATCCATTTATGTTTTAAATAGAGAACCATTACAAACCAAATGATAATGCCTACGGCACCTGGAGCTGAAAAATAAATAAGTAAAATATCCAGTGCTTTGTCATTTAAAACCATATTATTTAACGCCTATCCTAGTGGTATATATACGATTACCAGCACTTTCACCTATCTTGCCACCTATTTTTCCTCCAGCATATCCAGCTGCTCCACCAACAACAATTGCACATAAAAAAACGCTTGTGCCAACAGAAGGTAATTCAAAAATAGCGGTACAGGTTGCCCAAATTGTAATTGATCCTAAAGATGCTCCTCCAACGATACTGCCAGCAGCTTTACCATATTGTGTATACCCCGCTTTTTTGCAGGCTTCTTCATCACCAACAGTACAGGCTTTTTGCACACTGGCGTAAGCATCTATACCCGTAAGGCCTATGCCCACGTAACCTAATCTTTTTAGGTTTCGAGCTGACTTTGCAACGGTTTCATAATTTTTTGAAAAGTTAGGGATGCTTGTTGGATTATTCGGTTTGTTGTTCCATGCATGCATTATGCTCTTCGTACTCAGCCCTAAGTTACTTTTTATATTACCAGGGATAAGGTTGCCGCCAATGGAAGGTTGAGCAAATCGGTTTAACGCAGCATCAAGGCGCTTAAATAGCACCTTTCTCCTTTCGAAAAAAGCTTTGCTTTTTAGAGGATTAGTTTCGGAGTAACCTGTGATATAAGCTTGTTCTATTTCTTTTAGAATGGTCGCGACTTGTTTTAGATGTTGGTCTCTTATATTTTGTGCGACACCGAGTAACGTCCCCGATGTGCTAGCAATAGTAGATAAAAAATCGTATTTCTCGGCTAACACTCGACGCTCTTGCTTATCAAGTTTGGCTAGGGTTTTATCCACTTCTCGTGCTGTATCTTGGAAGGCGGCTTCTTCACGAGTGCAGGATTGAGCGCCAGGAGGGGAGACTAATACCACTTGCCCAATATCTGCAATATTGTTTTTCAAGTGAGAGTTAACCATCTTAAAGTGTTCGATGGTCAATGTGTTTGGTGATTTATACAGGTTTTTTATCAGTTGATCTGTCGTCATCGTCTTTTCGACAATATGCAATGCGGCATGATCTTTCTTGTGTGTATCTGACATGCTGTCCTCCCTTACTAGCAGTTATTTAGTCATCTAAATAATTTTGGCTGAATTCTAACACTCAGAGAATATAGAAAACAACACAGAGTAAATTGGTGGTCGTTTCATAGGCAGTTAGCGTTCCACTGTAAACTGTCAAGAATTCATTCATCACTCGTTTTTAACCATCAATATTAGCTTTGATTTGACATTGAAAGTCCCATTCTCAGCTAACTTCCTAAATAGGCTCGGCTTTACATAAAACTTTCGTTATATTAGGACGTTAAATGGAGTTGCTGCGGATAAAAGGTATGGCCTCAGGCACTAACAAAGCAAAATTATCAGAAACCGACATCATCACGAAATTTATTCTACCCGTTGTCAAAGGCGCTGGTTGGGATGATCGTACGCAGATACGGCAAGAATTTCCGATTACCGACGGTAAAGTGGTGGTGCGAGGCCAGATGGCAGCACGACAAAAGTCGAGAAGAGCCGACATTGCGCTCTTTTATAAAGACGGCATGCCGCTGGCGGTGATAGAGGCCAAGTCCAATCAATATTCTGTAGGTCATGGCATTCAACAATCCTTGGCTTATGCTGAGCGTCTGGGTGTGCCTTTTGCTTTTGCCAGTAACGGCGATGGCTTTTTATTCCATGACAAAACCAATCCTAACCAAGTTGAAAGCGAGATAGCGCTGGACGATTTTCCAAGTTGCGAACAGCTTTGGGCAAAATTTTGTGAATGGAAAGGCTATCGTAACGACCAGCTACCCTTAGTGACGCAAAGCTACCATAGCGATCGCGAGGGCAAAGCGCCCCGTTATTACCAGATGCAAGCCATTAACCGATCCATAGAGGCGGTTGCCAAAGGTCAAAATCGCCTGTTATTGGTCATGGCGACAGGCACAGGGAAAACCTACACCGCCTTCCAAATTATTTGGCGTTTATGGAAAGCCAAGCAGAAAAAGCGCATTTTATTTTTGGCTGACCGTAATGCTTTAATCGACCAAACTTTTATCAACGACTTTCAGCCGTTTGATACGGCCATGACCAAAATTAAAGGCCATAAAATTGACCCTGCTTACGAAATTCACCTTGGTTTGTATCAGGGTATGACAGGCACGGAAGAGATACAAAAAGTCTATAAAAAAGTTTCTCCTGATTTTTTTGATTTGATTGTGATTGATGAGTGCCACCGAGGCAGCGCCGCAGAAGATAGTAACTGGCGTGATATTCTCGACCATTTTAGCAGTGCCACACAAATAGGTTTAACGGCCACCCCGAAAGAAACCGAAGACGTATCGAATATCGAATACTTTGGCGAGCCGATTTATACCTATTCCCTTAAACAAGGTATCGAAGATGGCTTCCTTGCACCCTATAAAGTGATGCGTGTGGACATCGATGTGGATGTACAAGGCTGGCGACCAGAGAAGGGTCAGTTAGATAAGCATGGCAATTTGGTGGAAGACCGCATCTACAACCAGAAAGACTTTGACCGCAATCTAATAATCGACGAGCGCACCCAGTTGGTGGCGCAAACCGTGACCAACTATTTAAAGCGCACCGACCCCATGGCGAAGACCATCGTGTTTTGTAACAACATCGATCATGCCGAACGGATGCGTCGAGCTTTGGCTAACCTCAATCCTGAACAGATGGCGAAAAGCGACAAATATGTGATGCGCATTACCGGGGATGAAAAAGAGGGCAAAGATCAGCTGAGTTATTTTACTAATCGAAAAGAGCCTTATCCGGTGATTGCCACCACCTCGGAACTAATGACCACAGGTGTCGATGCTAAAACCTGTAAGTTGATTGTGCTTGACCAAGGTATACAGTCTATGACCAAGTTCAAGCAGATTATTGGTCGTGGTACGCGCATTGATGAGAAGTTCGGTAAGCTTTGGTTCACCATATTGGACTTTAAAAAAGCCACCGAGCTGTTTGCTGATCCGCGCTTTGATGGCGAGCCTGAGCAAATTAAAGTCAGCACACCAGCGACTTTTGCTGACGACACTCTTCTTGATGAAATGATCCACGAAGGGGAAGACATCGACCTAAGCCAAGATGACAGCATTGATCCAGACAGCATTCGTGAAGTGCAAGCGGATTACGATTATGAGCATCGAGAAGATTACCAACTAGGGGATTCAGACTGGAGCGATGACGACAAACCTCGTAAATTTCACGTGAATGGTGTGCAAGTGAAAGCCCTTGCAGAGCGAGTGCAATACTATGATACCGACGGCAAACTAGTGACCGAATCCTTTAAAGACTACACCCGCAAAACCTTAGCGAAGCGTTTTGCCTCGCTCGATGAATTTGTCAAAACATGGCAAGCGGCAGAACGCAAACAAGCCATTATTGACGAACTGGAAGAGCAGGGGGTTATTTGGGAGTTGCTCGAACAGGAAGTAGGAAAAGAATTAGATCCATTCGATATGATTTGCCATATCGTATATGATCAGCCGCCGCTGACCCGCAAAGAGCGCGCCAACCAAGTGAAAAAACGCAACTACTTCACTCGTTACGACGGCATAGCGCAAGAAGTGCTTAGTCGTTTGCTCGATAAATACGCCGATGCAGGTGTAGCGGAAATCGAAAACATACAAGTGCTTAAAGTGGCTCCGTTCGACCAATTAGGACGGATGCAGGAAATCATTAAAAAAGGCTTCAATGGCAAAAAAGAAACCTACTATGACGCGGTGAAAGCCTTAGAAGACGAGTTGTATCAGAACCAGATTGCCTAGGCATATATATGAGCCTGCATTAACTTAAGCACTTCAGACATACATCGTCTAGTGAACGCAGCACAGCCTGAACGGACATCCCTGTCCGCGACGGGCGTCATGCCCATCCATGGGCTTAATGCTTGCGTTCACTAGACTCCTTGAGAAGTCTGTAGATTAAATGCGTGGTCTGAGTTTCAGAGTTTCAACATGAAAGAGCTGAACAAGCAAAGCACGAATTAGGAATAATAGAGAGAAATATGTCCATCAGTACGGTTATTAAATCCATCCAAGACATTATGCGCAAAGACGCCGGTGTAGACGGCGACGCCCAACGCCTTGGGCAAATGTCATGGTTACTATTTCTAAAGATTTTTGATGCCCAAGAAGAAGAGTTAAGATTCGAACAAGACGACGCCTACCAAGCGCCCATTCCAGAAAATTACCTATGGCACAACTGGGCAACTAATCCCGAAGGCATTACTGGCGACGATCTGCTAGATTTCATCAATGATGATCTGTTCCCTGACATGAAAAACCTTGATGCCACCCGAGACCGTAATCCTCGTGGTTTTGTGGTGAAAGAAGCCTTTAGTGATGCTTACAATTACATGAAAAACGGCACCTTGCTGCGTCAGGTGATCAATAAACTCAACGAAATCGATTTTACCGATTCTCAAGAGCGTCACCTGTTTGGTGATATTTACGAGCAAATTCTGCGCGATTTGCAAAGTGCGGGCAACGCAGGGGAGTTTTATACCCCTCGTGCCGTGACTCAGTTTATCGTTAACCGTCTCGACCCCAAACTAGGGGAAAGTATCATGGACCCTGCTGCAGGCACGGGTGGCTTTCTTGCTTGTAGTTTTGATCACGTAAAAGACCGTTATGTGCAGACCACAGAAGATCATCAGACTCTGCAACAACAGATCCACGGCGTGGAAAAAAAGCAACTGCCGCATTTATTGTGCATCACCAATATGATGTTGCATGGTATTGAAGTGCCCGTGCAAATTCGCCATGGCAATACCCTGAATCAGCCGTTGGCGAACTGGGACAGTAATATTGATGTGATCGCTACCAACCCGCCGTTTGGCGGCACCGAAGAAGACGGGATTGAAAAGAACTTTCCAGCGGACATGCAAACCCGCGAAACGGCCGACTTATTCTTGCAATTGATCATAGAAGTACTGAACAACCAAGGCCGAGCTGGGGTGGTATTGCCTGATGGCACCTTGTTTGGTGAAGGTGTGAAAACCAAGATCAAAAAAATGCTCACGGAAAAATGCAACCTGCACACCATTGTGCGTTTACCGAACGGCGTGTTTAACCCTTACACCGGCATTAAAACCAATATCCTGTTTTTCACCAAAGGCCAGCCGACAAAAGACGTGTGGTTCTACGAGCATCCGTATCCAGAAGGTGTAAAAAACTACAACAAAACCAAGCCAATGAAGTTTGAAGAGTTTCAGGCGGAAATCGACTGGTGGGGCGACGAAGCGGACGGCTTTGCCAGCCGCGTGGAAACCAACCAAGCTTGGAAAGTTTCCATTGATGACATCATTGCACGGAACTTTGACTTAAACATTAAAAACCCCTACCAAGAAGCGGTAGAAAGCCACGATCCAGAAGAGTTGCTGGCAACCTATCAAGCACAACAAGACGACATCGCCGCTTTGCGCAACCAGCTAAAAGACATACTGGGTGCAGCGTTAAATTCGTCTAGCGCTACTGTGGGCGGAGAGAAGTAATGTCTGAGCAACCCCATAGCCCAATAGACAATCTGATTACCGAGCATATCGATATCTGGAGCAGCGCCATCAAACGCAAATCCAGCTCTGGCCGAGGCTCAAGTAAAAAAATAGAACTGTACGGCATCAAAAAACTGCGCGAACTGATTCTAGAACTGGCTGTGCGTGGCAAGCTTGTTGCTCAAGATCTCAATGATGAGCCCGCCTCAGTTTTGCTAGAGCGTATTGCCGCTGAAAAAGAAAAGTTACTTTCTAGTGGGCAATTGAAACCGGTAAAGAAAGCAGTCGCACATGATGCAACTATTTCTGCAAATGACCTGCCTTTAAATTGGAAGGCTGTCGATTTTGGGGATATTACGTTTAATTTAGACGCTAGACGTATTCCGTTGTCAGTGAATGAAAGAAAGAGCAAGAAAGGAAATTATGATTACTATGGGGCTTCAGGTGTCATTGATACAGTTGATGATTACCTTTTTGATAAGCCACTTTTACTGATAGGCGAAGATGGTGCAAATCTTGTGAGTCGAAGTACTCCGATTGCATTTATTGCTCGTGGAAAATATTGGGTGAATAACCATGCTCATGTAGTTGATGGTATCAGTGAATCTTTCCTTCAGTACCTATGTTTGTATATCAACTCTATCTCTTTGTTGCCTTACATTACTGGCATGGCTCAGCCTAAAATGAATCAAGCAAAGATGAATTCAATACTGGTGCTATTGCCTCCTGAGTCTGAACAGCACCGCATTGTCGCTAAAGTCGATGAACTTATGGCACTTTGCGATCAGCTAGAAGCGCAAACCGAATCCAGCCTTGATGCGCACCAAACCTTAGTGACCGTCTTGCTAGACACTTTAGTGAATAGCCAGAATGCTGAAGAGCTCGCGGAAAACTGGACGCGAATCAGCGGCCATTTCGACACCTTGTTCACCACAGAGCACAGCATCGACCAGTTAAAACAAACCATCCTGCAACTCGCGGTGATGGGGAAACTTGTGCCTCAAGACCCCAACGACGAACCTGCGTCCGAGCTTCTAAAACGCATCGCCGCCGAGAAAGACGAACTGACTAAGCAAAAGAAAATCAAAAAACAGAAACCACTACCACCTATTACCGAAGAAGAAAAACCGTTTGAACTGCCCAAGGGGTGGGAGTGGGTAAGTCTGTCTTCATTGATAACTTTAATGGATGCAGGGTGGAGTCCAGCTTGTCCACCTGAGCCTTCCCCAAATAATGAAACTTGGGGAGTTCTGAAAACTACCGCTGTCCAAAATATGGAATATCGGGAATATGAAAATAAAGTACTGGATACGGCAAAAGATCCAAAGCCTCAGTATGAAGTTAAGGTTGGCGATATTTTAATAACTCGTGCAGGACCTAAAAATCGAGTAGGAGTGTCATGTTTAGTGCAATCAACAAGACCTCATTTAATGATCTCCGATAAAATTATTAGGTTTCATTTGGTCGAAGTTGAAATGTCTGAGCGCTTTATTTCACTATGCTTAAATGCTGGAGCTACTGCTGAATTTTTAGAGACTGTAAAGTCTGGTATGGCTGAGAGCCAAATGAATATATCGCAAGATAAACTAAAAATAGCTCCCATACCTTTGGCTCCACTCGAAGAACAACACCGAATCGTCGCCAAAGTCGATGAATTAATGACTATCTGCGACCAGCTGAAAGCCCGACTTAGCGAAGCGCAGACCACGCAACTGAACCTTGCGGATGCCCTAGTCGAGCAAGTTTTATAACCTTTGGCGATATTATTAAGTAGAGACCTAATACGTTTATATCAGGGAATGTGAGATGTACAACAAGCAATACGCTAAAACGATCAAGCTGTTCTTAATGGATGCCGATCCAGAAGGGCGCATGGTGTGCGAGCTATCCAATTGGAATGGTAAGGCTTATCGTATTCCACGAGGTAAGGTGAAAGATTGCGCCGACCGAGCGGATTTACAAAGCACCTGTGTGTATCTGTTGTTTGGCAAAACGGAATCTTCTACCTCAAAACCCAAGGTCTATATTGGTGAAGCGGAAAACGCGTTTAAACGCCTTGCTCAGCATGTGTCTAAAAAAGATTTCTGGAATGAGGCGGTGGTCTTTATTAGTAAAGACGACAATCTGAATAAAGCTCATATCAAATACCTTGAGTCCAGATTGTTTGAAATCGCCAACCAAGCAGGGCGCTATGATTTGATAAACGATAACACGCCTACACGTAGTGCTATTTCTGAGTCCGACCAAGCGGAAATGGAAGAGTTTATCGAGTACGTTCAGATTCTTGTGAATACCATGGGTTTTCGTGTGTTTGAGCCGCTGGTTCGGCACATGGATGATATTCTTCAAGCCGACGATGGTTTGTATCTCAAAGGTGCCCGTGGCGCCAATGGCCGAGGCAAACGAGTAGCAGATGGTTTTGTGGTGTTTACAGGCTCTGTAGTGACGAAAGATACCGTGCCGTCTTTCCCTAAATGGGCGCAATTGATTCGCGATGAATTGATCGAAGGTGGTGTTATTGTCACTAAAGGTGAGTGCTTGGTTTTCCAGCAGGATTATTTATTTAGCAGTCCATCCAGTGCCGCTGCGGTGATTATGGGGCGCAGTGCCAATGGTTTAAAGGAATGGAAAGACAGCACTGGAAGAGACTTAGCGTCGGTCGAAGAGGTTGAGATAAAAGAAGTTTAGGGTAAAACCTAACGCCGTGAGTTATGACGGGAAAATCACGGCGTTTTAATGATTATCTACGTGCTTTGGTGAGGTGCCTGATAGGCACTTTTTAAACGAGTTAAGGCAATGTTAATCGAACGTTCATCAAACAAATTGGCTTTGCGTTTTGCGCTTGTCTCGCCAGCAGGCCAGTGCTGAATACCTTGAATGATTTTTTGTAGATCCGGCTCAATGTTTTCTTTGCTAATAAGCCAATCAATTGTCGATAGTAACTCCATGCCATAAGGTGTCTCAAAACCATCTATCAGTTGTATTGTGTCCTGTAGTGATGGCTGATAGGGTTTCATTTCCGCACTGTTTAAGTACTCGTTCAGCTGACTCTGTTTTGAGTCCTCAAACCAAATGACGTCGAGTGGTTCTGCGTCATTAATGCGCTTGTTGCAATGTAGGTAAGTGCCATCCAGATGATCGATTAAGTGTCTGAGCCTATCTGCGTAAGGGCCATATAAGTTCGCTTCGAATCTGAGGTCTAGAGGGTTATCTGCTTTATTCGATCCGTTGCGTTTTTCAATCGAGCGTTCTAAGAACCAAGCCAGCTTCTGGACTTCCAGCAAAGTGCATTCCATCCCCATCACCCAGTATTGACGAATTAATTCTGCAATCATGGCTCTGGCTGGGGTGAGTTTTGTGTGGCCTTTTTGTTTGGCAACATTTTGATAGTGTTGTGTTGGTTCGAAAACCAAAATATCGACAGATTCTAGGTCACCGAGAATGCGCTCAATTTCAGGTTTTACGCTTTCCCAGTCAAGCTTGCCATTACCCGCACCCAAAGCAGGAATGGCAATGGAATTTAGGCGTTTATCAAGGATGAATTGTTTTAAATCGATTAAGCCTTCTGTAATCCATTCTAGTTTAGATGGATGACGCCAATGGCGCTTCGTCGGGAAATTAACGATCCACTTGGGGCCCACGAGTTCATCCGTTTGAGTGACGAACATACGGCCTGTTTCTACCTGCTTCGCCTTACAAGCCTTTGAATAATCTTGTGTATTTTGGGGAAAGCGCTCTTTAAACATAAGCGCGATGCCTTTTCCCATTACACCGACGGTATTGACTGTATTAACAAGGGCCTCGACATCCGCTTCCAGTAAGTTGCCTTGTGTGTAATGAATCATTGAAAGTACCACTGTGTCATTTTTCGAACATCAATAGCTAAAGATTTTTCTCTTACTATTTGTTCAAGCTGCTGTTTCATTTCGTCAGTATAGCAAACAATGCCGAGTAAACTGGTGATCGGGCAGTGTTGGTAAACCAAGGCTTCTGCTTGGTAGCGTTCTATTTGAGCAGGATCGTCTTGGTTACGCTGAAAATTTCGTTGTTGAATAATAGGCCAGTCTAGCTTGATTAGCTCGTCTGAAGTGTTGAAAAACTCTGCAAACGCCGTATAAGCATGACGATCAGTGAAAATAAACGGCACCTTTGAGTCTATTAGTTTTGGTATCGAAGACACTAAGATGACAATTTCCTCATTGGCTCTTTTTTTTACGCCACCGCGCCCTGTGTGTATGTTGTACATCATAGGTGAGAAGGGGGTAAAGTAGAAGGGAATGTAATCACTTAGCGTGCCATAGGGTTCGATAGGTATGTTGCGCTGAGTGCGCTTATGAATTAAGTCTGTATTGCCTATTGGTTCATAATGCTCCGCGAGCTTTTGTGAGCTAGCGCAATGAAGGCCATTATCCAAAATCCAAGCAAGGTTGTCTCTATGGACGATTCTCCATATGAGTGCTTTTTCAGGGTTTAGGTTTGGATAATGGTTAGTCATGATGTTTTACAAACATATTCTCGTTTATCTGTGTGCTGACCGTGATGTTAACAGATTTCATTATTTCTTGAACTTGCTGAGCTACTGTTTGGTTTTGGGTGAAAATTTTAAAAAATTGATTGGCTGGAACCGCTTCTGGAGAAAGGCATTCTGCCATACAGACGCTTTTACAATGATGATCACTGTAGTTTCTTTGGTCCATTAGACCCCAGTTGATGGAATCCATTCCTTGGCTGTAATTGAGTCGTGTTGTCTCTTCGTTTGCAAGTGGGTGACATGGAATGATTTGCCAGTTATTGGAACTGGCATGATCTCGTCTTACCGCGATCAATACAAAAGTTTTGTCCTTGTAAGTGTGCTGAGCCGCTAAGTCAAAAGGGTTTTTGCTGAAAAAATGAAAAGGTACATAGTCTTGTAGTTTTTGAGCTTGGCGTTTTGTAACGATGTCACTGTCTGCGACATCGGTAAAATTGTTTAGTTGGCTACGGGGTAATAATCCATGGGTAAGAATGGATGCAAGATTTTCTAGGCTTGTTAAATGGTACAGCAATTTTTGGTCTTTAATTGACATATTGAAATCCTTTTCAACGACATTTTATTGGTTTCTATCACGTCTTGGTCTTGAAATCTATCAGGCTAATGAGGCGTAGTGTAATGACGACTTTTCTAAGGTCATGCTCTTCCTTAATGCTGGCAAACTTTTGTTTATTCTACCGTAAAGTGCTCTTAGGCTTCATTTTTATTTTTGGATAAGATGTGGTGCTTGGGTGGGGGAGCTTGCTATTGGCTTTCTCTGTTTTCCTTATTGCTAGCAAATTTTATACGGTTTACAGTAAAATGCTCCTCAAATTCATTTCTTAATGGGTGGGCTTTTCGACGGAACGGTAAGGTCTCTTATTTTCGTTGTTGGCGTTTTCGGGCGCTTTGTATTTGGCTAAAAGGTAAACAGTATGAAGAAGTCTTATTTTCGCCGTAGTATGGTGGTTGGTGTTTTCTCGGTAGCGGTTTTGGGGATGTCTGGCTGTGCGCAGATGGGTTCTAAAGAGGTGTCGGCGGCTCCTGCTATGGCCTGTACAGTGGGCGATCAAATGCAGCAGACAACCTTGTATTTTGGCATGAGTCGTCCTGCGGGCGGGGTGGTTACTGAGGCTCAGTGGCAAGGGTTTGTTGATAAAGAAGTCACTCCGCGTTTTCGTGATGGTTTAACGGTGTTTGCGGCGAAAGGCCAGTGGTTGGGAAATGACGGTAAGGTGGCGAAAGAAGACAGTCGTGCGCTGATGCTGATTTACCCTACCAATGACAAAGCCAGCAATGAGAAGATTGAAGCGCTGCGTAATTTGTACAGAAAGCAATTTCAGCAAGAGTCTGTGATGCGTGTGGATTCACCTGAGTGCGTGTCTTTCTAATCGTATTCTCGTTCTAGTGCGTTTCTTCTAGAGTCGGGTCAGTGTCATCTGTCTTCTAGTTGGGTCTGTAATGGTAAACGCTCTGTTTATCTGTAAATACCATAATGTATTTATCAAAAAAAAGAGGTCGCTTGACCTCTTTTTTTAATGGTTTTTTGTGTCTTTATTATGGGCAGTTATAAAATCGCGCCCACCACAGCAGCAGACAACAAGCTCACCAGCGTTGCACCGTAAACAAGACGGAAGCCAAAGCGAGACACCACATTACCTTGTTCTTCACTGACACCTTTGATCGCGCCAGCCACAATGCCGATGGAGGCAAAGTTGGCAAAGGAGACTAGGAAGACAGATAGAATGCCAAGGCTACGGGGTTCAAGTTGTGTGGCAATTTTCTGAACTTCTAACATGGCGACAAATTCGTTGGACACCAGTTTGGTTGCCATGATGCTGCCAACTTGCAACGCATCGTGTGCGGGAATGCCGATGACCCAAGCAAGTGGGTAGAACAGGTAGCCCATGATGTCTTGAAAGCTTAAGCCGAACAGGCTGCTAAATATTGCGTTTAGTAGGGCGATTAAGGCGATAAAACCAATTAACATGGCCGCGACAATCATGGCCACACGGAAGCCCGCTAGAATGTAATCGCCAAGCATTTCAAAGAAAGTTTGCGATTCATGCATGTCGTTTAGTTCTGGTTCTGGCTCTTCGTGTGGGCGGTATGGGTTGATAATAGAAAGAATGATGAAGGTACTAAAGAGGTTAAGAATGAGTGCCAGTACCACGTATTTGGGCTCTAGCATGGTCATATAGGCCCCTACGATGGACATGGACACAGTCGACATGGCGGTTGCAGCCATTGTGTACATGCGACGAGGTGACTGTTTGCTCAAAATGCTTTTATAGGCAATAAAGTTTTCTGATTGACCAAGCAATAATGAGCTAACGGCGTTAAAGGATTCCAGTTTGCCCATGCCATTCACTTTAGACAAAATCGTACCGATGATGCGAATAATCCAGGGCAAGATTTTAAAGTGTTGCAAAATACCAATGAGTGCCGAGATAAAGATGATAGGGCAAAGCACATTGATAAAGACAAATGCCAAACCTTGTTTGTTCATATTGCCAAAGACAAAGTCGGTGCCTTCTCCGGCAAATTTCATCAATTTCTCAAACGCTGTGGCAACGCTTTGAATAGAGGCTAAGCCGTATGATGAGTTGAGCAGAAACCAAGTAATGGCAAGCTCAATAATAATCATGAGGGCGATGTATTGAAAACGGATCTTTTTGCGGTCGTAACTGACTAATGCGGCTAAGGCAAAGATAACCAGCAACGCAAAGATAAAATGAAGTATCGGAAGCATAGTCTTTCCACTGATAATTTATGAAACCCAAGCTCATTCGCTAATACGGAATATAGGATAATCCTGTCTTAGTGTTTGCTTGGCATGTTACTGGCATTAGGGGGAGTGCCATTTAAAAAATCTACGAGACTTTTGCACGACGACTGCGCTTGCCAATACTTTGTTAAAAACAGACTCAAAATGCCCATTTATAGCGATAAACTCCGCTTTCTCGTCTGTTTTTGCCGCGTCTTGGCGTCGCTCGTGGCATCGCGCAAAGGTCTCTCTACGTTCGTTGTTTTGCTTCCATACAACAAGAACCCTGACCTTATGGGCAGTATTATGCTTAACTTTATGCTGTTTTTCCATGGTTAGAAGTGAATCGTAACGATTCACTTTTCTATCTCAATCGATTGGTTGCTTACTCTTTCCGATAGGTGATGGTGCTAAGCGTGATCCATTACTTCTTTTTGAAACAAAACGACTTGGTTTCTGCCTTGTTTCTTCGCTAGATAGAGTGCGCTGTCAGCCAGCTGGTAGATGTGGCGAAAGACTTGATCGTCACAAGGTGTAGCTTGGCAATACAGACCAACACTAATGGTGATATGGGTGCTGGTATTGTTGATGGGAATGTTGGTTTCTTCGACGGTCTGTCGGATATCTTCACAAATAGCGTTGGCTTTTCTTTCTGAAATATTGGTAAACAATATACAGAATTCTTCGCCACCAAGACGTGCTGCAACATGAGGCGGTGTAGTGTATTGCTTGATAATGTTGGCGATGGCCTTGAGCGCTTCATCTCCTGCTGGATGGCCAAATAAATCGTTTACTTTTTTGAAGTGGTCCAGGTCTAAAATAGCCAAGCCAATAAAATCTGGGTTGCCTGTTAGGATCTCCTGGGCTTTTTCTGCAATAAAACGTCGGTTGGGTAATTGGGTAAGGTGATCCTCATTGCTTTGTATGGTGAGTTCTTCTCTTTTGGAATACAAATGCGTAATGGCAATGCATAGGGCGAACAGCGTGCAAAGGAACGCAAAGACTAGTCCCCAAATAAGCAAGGTTAATTTGTTTTTTAAGCGGCGTTCGATGTCTGAGTTGACCTGGATAATTGTGTGTAATTCGTTATAAGCGAAGCTCATATTGACATCAAATGTCGTTAATAAAGCGACAAGAGAGGGTTTGGTGCTTGGGTCTTTCTGGTAGCTATCAATACGTTTGGTTAATTCTGGGAGCAACCCCTTTAATGTTTGTAGTTTTTCTATATAAGGCATGTAGGTTTCTGGCTCAAATGAACTGTTGCGCATTTTTTTATCAATGATAGGAAAGCGATATTGCAACCTTAAACGAATCGCTTTCAGCTCATTGCTATCAAAATAGGGACTGTTGCTTTTTAATTGCATTAGGGCGCGTTTTAATAAGTGAGAATCTTCTTCAGCTTGCATCACGTCGATAACCAGCGCTGTGAAGTTAGAGCCCAGTAATTGGCGCGACTGTTTTTGGAAGTATGACAAGGATCCAAAACATAACATTAAGAAGAAGATAAAAACCAGCCAGACAATGACGCGCATTTTTTTTGCGGAAGTGGCGATTTTCATTGGGCGATTATGGTATGAAGGGCCCAAATCCAGCGGCTTTTGGATTCAGCTTGGTTAACTGGGAGGTTGAGGTCATAGGGGATAAGAAGCATCAATGGGCCCAGATTATCCGCTGTAATGGGAAGGTTGTTTAATCGAGTGGCTAAAAAATATTGTCGCTTTTGGCGGTTTGCTTGATCGATAAAAACTTCGTACCCGTCTAATGCGGTAAAACGCAGCCGTGGTGCATTCTCAAGATGGTATTTTGCTAACAGGTCATTCAGCCAGACACCATAGAACTGACCAGAGGGGCCATCAAAGTGGTTTATGTTGTCCGTTTTGTATAGCGGCAAGCTTTCAATATCCGCCATGGATACAAGCGTTGTATGTTCTGGAAACCCCAGTTCTAAAATAGGGGTGGTGTCTGTCGATGGAGCTTCGTAAATCGCATGGACGGTCATGGCACCTGCACTTGGTGATGATAGCGTCATGGTGATGGTTAAGATGGATAATAATGTGATATAAATTTTGTTTATATTGTTATTATGAGATATGGTCTTTTGATTACAACGTACTCTGTCCATGACAACCTGCAAAACTAAAGAAACTGCAAAGAAGTAGTATAGACTTGGTTTTTAGTTGAGTCACTCATTCTGTCGGTTATTTTTCGAACAATCGGTTAAGAAAAACAAGAGTTTAGGTGGTTTTTTTCGGTTAAGTAGAATTTAAGATATGTCTTTGGGTTATAGGTAGGTTGTGTAGAGAGGGATAATACTGCGTTATAAAGGCTTAACGGCCTTTATAACGCCTGTTTTTTTTGGTGCTTTGGTCGAGACCTTACCTTTAGTAGGCGCAAAACATCTAAAAGACGAGGCCTAATTTCTTGTGTTAAAGGCAGTATTTTGGTTTTGATCGACGCTGTAAATGGTCCAGCGGAGGTTGTTGGCTTTTTGTTTCGCAAAGACTTCAGCAACCACGCGGCGATTACGCTCCCTTCCTGCGGCGGTGTCATTGGAAGCAATAGGGTTGTTCTGACCATGCCCAATGGCTTCTACTCGCGTTGGCGAAATGCCAAAAATATGAATCAATACATCGGCGATGGCAGAAGCTCGTTGTTGGGATAGGTTTAAGTTGTAGGCTTGATTGCCAATATTATCCGTGTAGCCTTCAATATTTACCGTGCTTTTCGGGTATTTTTTTAAGAAATCGGCCAGTTTTTTGACTTGCGGATAAAATTGCGGTCTGACAACGGCTTTGCCTGAGTCAAATAGGACTTTCATGTCTAGACTGAATAGTTTAGAGGATTGAATAGAGCAGCCATCATTGTTAACGACAGCATTGGGCGGCGTATTCGGGCATAGGTCACGTCCATCGATGACGCCGTCTCCATCTTGGTCATTGAGTCTTGTTTGAATCGCGCTGCTGTAGAGTCTGGCATTGTTGTTGTAGACACTGTCTTTGGGGAACGGTTGAGCATTTGTCTCAGCAAAGACATTCTGTACAAGAGCAAATAAGCTGGTCATGGCACAAAGCGTCATAAAACGATAGCGGTTCATTAGAGTCTCCTAACTGACTAGGCTCATATATTTTGAGTGTGTTTTCTTAGCTTTTACGAGAAGAAAAAAGCACTGCTCAACTTCTGACTGTATACAGGTTAGGAGATTTAGGTGGGCTGGACTGTAGTGCAAATGTAGTAGGAGCCTGTTACAAAACATTTTTTGTAATCAAGTGTAAACAAAATAAATGTTTTGTAATCAGGCTGTTTATTCAAATAGGAATGTTACCAAGAGCCAGTGTTTTCCATGGATAACCAAGGCTCAGCGGGTTCCAGGCTGCCATCTTTTTGCAATAGTTCGATGGAGATGTTGTTTGGGTCTTTGATAAACGCCATGTGGCCATCCCGTGGGGGACGCAAGATGGTAACGCCCATGGATTGTAAGTTGGCACAGACGTCGTAGATGTTGTCTACTTCAAAAGCAAGGTGGCCAAATTGATCACCGCCGCTGTAAGTTCGATCATCCCAGTTGTGAGTAAGTTCCACTTCTGGTGCACCCTTTTCTGTCGCGTAGTAGATAAGCGAAAATTGTCCTTTTTCACTGTCCATGCGGCGCGTCTGGATAAGCCCTAGGCCTTGGGTGTAGAAGGTATGGCTTTCTTCCGGTTTGTCGGTTCTGATCATGGCATGTAGGTATCGTGCTGACATGAGTACTCCTTATTGATCGCTTTTAAGATGCCCATATATTGAGATATATCGATATAATAAAGGTATTGAGCCATGAAAAACACCTCAAGGGAAATATTTGCACTATTCTTCCCATACCCAGCGTATCGGTTCGCCAAAATCGTCGTAGATGATTTTCTTTTTAGGGCGTTTCTTAATACTGGATGATTTGTTTTTTGGGTGTTTTCGCTTATCTAGAGCGGCCACAATGTGATTTAGTGGTGTACGCTCTTTTTTGGGCTCGGTAAAGCCTATGTGGCTCGTGTTATACTTGCCGTCAACAAGACCAGATTCTCCCATCTCAACTTGCTGGATCTGTCCTTTAGCTTTGATGAATTCCTCGACGAGAGAATCAATCTCTTTGCGTGTGTCTTTCTTTGTGCTTTTAGGTTTGATCATAAGTCGTGCTATCGGTGTTGAATTGCCTTTTCTAAGGGCGTGGTCATAATCTATTCATACTAAACGTAAGAGGTTGCTGGTGTCTATTACCAACTTAATTGTGCATGAAATTCAAAAGCATGAAGGTGAACGTAAAGCAATATTGATTGCGCGTCCTAATGAAAATCCGGTCGATATGCAGGCCCAAGCACTTTCTGAGCAGGTCATTAATTTGTTTAACCGCTCAGGTATGAATACGGGGCGCTTTTCGAATCCACATGGCAGTGAGGAGGGATCACAATTGCCTGCACTGTTGACGAAGCATTTTAAAGATGGTGCGTTTTTGGATTTTGCTGGATTTTCTAAAGAGTGTGCTGCTGAGTATTTAAAGTACTTAGAAAATGTTGAAGAAGCGGAAGGCGGGTTGTTGTGGTTTAACCATTATGAGCTGCATGACGCGCATTTTTTATACATTGTATTGTTAAAACGCAAGCAAGGCATTGGTCTTGGGGCGGATTTGAGTTTGTCGCAAGTTGAGCAAATTGAAATAGAAAAGCTTCATATGGCGTTGCGCATTAATCTTAGTGCTTGGCAGGCGGAGGATGAGGGACGCTACATAGCCTTTCGTTTTGGTCGCGCGCCTAAATTTGAAAGTGAGTACTTTACGCAATTTATTGGTTGTGATGAGCCAAAGGCGGCAGCCAAAGAAACCCGTAAGTTGGTGGATTTGACTTCTGCATTTTGCCAATCTGAAGGCTTACCATCGAAACAGGCAAATGATTTTAAACGTGTTGTATCGGAGCATTGTCAAAGCAAAGCGGAAGAACGGGAGCCGTTGGAGATTAAGGACATTGCTCGTGAAGTGGAAACACGCTTTTCGGTGGAGCAGGCCAATAAGTTTCTGGAAATCGCCGATTCAGACAGTTTTAAAATGGAAAAAGAAATTTTCGTCGAGAAGGCTGGGTTGAAAAAATTAACGCGTCTTTCAGGGAGCTCACGAGCATTAACCATGAGTTTTGACAGTGATCTGCTTGGCGAGTCCATTCACTTTGATGCAGACACTGGCACTCTTACTATTAAAGAGTTGCCAAAGAGTCTGCTCAAGCAATTAAAATCCATGAGCTAATAGGTCTTTTTACTGGTTTGGCGAGCAAGAAGCGCCGCCAAACTAGTGTAAACCGAGCAGCTTTTCGAGTTCTTCCATGGTGTCAAAACAAACCGTTGCGCCAGCGGCGGTTTGTTTGTCAGCGGATAGTGTTTCGCTAAAGGCAAAAACACGCATACCGGCGGCTCGCCCTGCGGTAATCCCGGCAATGGAGTCTTCAATGACAATGCAATCTTCCGGGGCAACCCCCAATGCCGCGGCGGCTTTTAGGTAGAGGTCGGGAAAAGGTTTGCCATTGGCCACATCATCAAAGCTAAAACGAGTTGCAAAGCGTTCTGCTAGGCCAATTTTTTGGAGTTTGAACTCCATTTCATCCCGTCGGGCATTTGTTGCCATGGCGATTGGTACTGTTATTTTGCTTAATAACTGGCAAACGCCATGAATAGGTTCTAAATGATGGTTAATGGTGTCTTGAAACTCTTCTCTGAACTCTCTTTCAAATGACTCTGGTAAAGCCTTTCCAAGCATTTGTTCTGCTGTCTCAATGTTCTTTTTGCTGCTATAGCCTGAGAAGCGCTCGTGCAGCATGGCATCGTCAACGATGAGGCCATATCGAGCAAATTGTCTTTTTAATATTCGGTTAGAGATGTTTTCTGTGTCAACAATGACACCGTCGCAGTCAAAAAGAATGGCTTTGTATTGATCAGTCATAAAAAAACAATTTAGGTTATGTGTGAGCTTGGATGATAGCGAATTTCAAAGTATGAAAGAAGGTGTAAGGTTAAGATAAAAGGTGTGGTGAGGGTGTGAGGGTAACGAAGAGGAAGGGAGGGGGTTTTATTGTTTTTCTCCCCTTAAAATGTATCAAATAGGTTATACTGTTACCCGATAATTGGGTCTAAGTATTATTATTTGTTTCAATGTGCTGTTCAGCATTAGTGGCTTGTTGCGTGTGAACGTGGTTTGCGAGCGTGAAGAATCATATCCTTACAGAAAGATAAGACAATTTTGGCTACACGAGCAATTTTTTCTCGACGCACTTGGCGTTCTACACTGCGGTCTTCAAACCCCCATGCTTTTAATAGTGCTTCGTATTGGTCTTGAGAATCCATAATGGTACTCCTTTATTAAGTGTTTTTAATGAGCACTTGCTAGCGCTCTTGGCTCAAAATGTTGTTTTATTACAACAATTATAATAATAGAGGGGGATTGGCTTACAAACAAACGATCCTTTTTCATCTATTTGGTTAGTTTTTTTCATCATTCACGGTTTACGAAGGAAATAATGGCATACACATCGTTAGACAGTTTTTCAAAGAGTTGGATTTTTAGGCGCGAAGATCCGAAGGTCGCGGTGCAGGATCTTGCAGAGATTCGCTTGCTGGATGAGCAAAGCGCGGCATCGGTGTGGCGCGACTATATTAGTGATGGCCAAATCCACCCTGATCATTTTACGGAGCAAGATTGGCCGAATGCCGTTGAGCGACAAGTGATGAAAGTGGCATGGGAAAAACGTTGGGACGCCACCGAGGAGGCGTTGCCTGAGGAGATTCTGGCTCATTTTGCTGCTTGGGGAGAGGAGACAAAAGTCTTTTTCTGCTGTCATAACGAGCTGGTATTTGAAATGCCTTGGGCGGTATTTAAACGCACTTGGAAGGCTTTTCTATTTCTGGATAATGGCCCGATTCTCGTGGGGCGCAAAAAGAATCAAGCGGTACAATTTCATTCTGATGGCATGGCGACCTTGTTATTACGCCGTTAAGTCGTCTGTCTTTTCATTGCTTCGTTTTCGACTGTTAAGACAATGTGTATTGAATACATTGTTATAAGTTAGCAGTTTTGCGGCTTCTTGTTGGTACCCTAGGCTGTCCATCAATAATGCAACCACTTCAGCGGTGGCAAATTGCATGCGATGGCTGGAGTGTCTGACTAAAAAAGACCGTTGCGCTTCACTGTTGATTTCGAGATGGGGAATAGCTTTTAACCATTCACTTTGATGAAACATTTTGCTGGCCTGTTTCCAAGTTCCGTCTAGCACAATAAAGGTATGTTTGCTGCCCTCTTCTGGTGTAGGCAGCGGCAAGGGTTGTGGTGGTCGATTTTGTGACTGTGCGGTCGGGGTGTTGGGAAACAAGATGGAGCAATGTCCCTGGATGGCTTTAAGCTGCTTTAGAAGGGCGGCAGGGGGCTGCGTTCTGTGCCAAAGAAAAGCCTGCGTGTCGTTCGGGTACAAATCGGCAATCAGTCTGCCACTGTTGGTTGGTTTATGTATCTCATCACGGTGGAAGAGTAAAATAAACTGGAAGGGGGCGTCGCTGGTTTTTCTATGTTGACAAAAACAGGCAAATTCCGCCATCAAACAAGAGGGACAGCGAATGGCATTGGCGCCACGGGCGATAAAAGGGCGCATCGCACTTTCTTGACATTGTTGGCGCAGTTTGTCAACGCAGTGAGGTGGGTGTTTTAAGGGCATAATGTGTCTTTGGGCTGCGTTGAGGTGTTTTTTTTCGAGGGCAGTATTTTAGCGTTTTTTTTGGCAGAGTCATTGAAAATCAATAACTAGGATGATTTTTTTGCAGCAATTTGCGTATATATTGACGAAAAATAAGCAAATATTGAGGAATAAGGTCTAAAGGTTAGGCGTTGTTCTGTTCGAGGCGGCGTTAGCAGGCTAAGGTGTGAGTCATATATCTGTTATCTGAGTATTTTATGAGTCGCTACATCTCGCCCGTGTTATATGTACTCCTGATGTTGGTAGGTTGTTTAGCTTTTATATCCATCGCTGGTGTTAGAGTCGGGCTTTTTGACCCTGTTACAGGTTTTTCGTTATTAAAAAAGAGTGTCATTTCTTCTCTTGTATTGTCTCTTTTGGCAGTGATTTCTTTGATTGTCTGCCGTAAAGAATGCAATGCAGCGACGAATCGCTTCTTTTATTTGGTGTTGGTGTTAACCGTGTTATACAGCGCCATGTGGATTATCTTTTATGTGCAACGCTCCGGATTGCCAGATATTAACGATATCACAACGGATACCGTTACCCCTCCCGCCTATATAAACATCAATTTTTTGCGACACTCTGGTGAAAATAGCCTGACATATCATAAAGAATGGGCGAGAATTCAGAAAAAGTTTTATCCCAATGTAAAGCCTCTTGTGACCAGCAAGAGCAAAGAGGTTGTGTTTCAAAAAGCCTTGAAGCTGGTGTTGGATAATGATTGGCTGTTGGTCGCCTCCTATCCAGAAGTCGGCTTGATCGAAGCGACGGCAAGAACCCCTGTCTTTGGTTTTCGCGACGATGTGGTGATACGTCTGATGACGACAAAGGATGGCAAGACTCGTGTGGATATGCGCTCTTGTTCGCGTGTTGGTAAAGGGGATTATGGTGTCAACGCAAGGCGCATTGTTAAGTTCATGTCGGCGTTGTCAGAAAGCCTTAATTTAGATCAAATGCAGCGTTTGCGTTTTCTCAATTAATACGAAGGCTAGGCGATAAATTGTTTTTGTCGCCTTTTGGGTGAAAAATAGACTCGTGTTCATAATTGGGACAGGATAAACTCCAAGGCGTACCGTTACCAAGAGGGATGTTTTGTGAGCTTGCGTCAAACTCAAAAGGCCAATACTCGCGCCAAAATTAAACGTATCGCCAAACAAGCGTTTTTAGACAATGGCATAGAGAATACGAGTACGCGTTATTTAAGCGCTCAGGCGGGTGTGTCAGTTGGCACCTTATTTGTTCATTTCCCTGATAAACTTTCTCTCGTTAAAGATATTTTCTTCGATGAAATGGATGTTGCCCTTCGTGAGGCGGCGGACGCACAAACACATTCTCAATCCCCAACCGATTATTTGCTGCAAATGGCTCAGGTTCTCTTCGCTTTTTATGATCGGTACGCTGAGTTTGCCCGTTTGGCTTTGTTTGACAGCTTAGCTCATGGTGGCTTTCACAGTAAACAGCTGTCCGTGATGACGGAGGGGGTCACTAAGCGTTTTAAACGCGTAGGAGTGGATGAAAAGACCGCCGTCATTTTTGCTGAAAACATGGCGGCGAATTTTTGTATGGTGCTGTTTGACGGTTTGCCTTCTGGCGTATTAGGGACGAAAGCGCTTGAGCGTTTGAATAATTTAAACTTGCCCTTTGATGTGTCGTTTAAAAATGCGCAAAAAAAGGCCGGTTAGTGGGATTCGTTTGCTTTTCGATAAAGCCCTTGGTAATCAAATAATCGTTCACTGACTTGCCAGTAATTTTTCTGCTTCTTGGCGATGACAAAATCTGGCGCAGGAAAGTAGGACTCAAATTTGATGGCGTCTTCTGGTGTGTCAAACGTCAATGGCTGAGTGCCGTTGGCAATGCGCCTACCAAAATGCTCGTTAAAGCGTTGTTTGGATTTTTTTTGGTTAAAAAAGAAAGACTCACTGAGCGTGCTACCGTCTTCGTCGTGGTAGGTCACTTTGATGGCGTGCTCAGCCTTTAATAAGGTGAGTGTGATGCCGGAGCAGCGCAAGACTTTGTTGTTTTTTAAGTTAAGTGCGTTACGCAGTTGGTCGTCTGGATCGATCAATCGTTCATGGCAATGAGTGCAATGACGTGCTGCAATATCGTTTTCTTCATTACAGTGCGGGCAGCGTTTGAAAGTAAATCGATAGGTGCACGCTTCTTCACCGTGTGGCGTGTCCATCAAGCCATGACAGCGACGTCCAAAGTGTTCAATGATATTACCCTCGCTGTCTTTTCTTCCCCAAAATATGTTGGCAAAGTCGCATTCTGGGCAATGCACTAGTACGGCTTCTGAGTCTTTGGTGGGTTTCTTTTCGCCCACTTCTGGTTGAAAAATGTTGTAGCCATTGTTGGTGTAATCCAAAATCAAACAGTCTTTTTTGCCGGGACTTAAGCGCAGTCCTCGGCCGACGATTTGTTGAAATAAACTAATGGATTGGGTCGGACGTAAAATGGCGATGACATCCACATGGGGAGCATCGAACCCTGTGGTCAGGACCGATACGTTCACCAAATATTTAATTTTTCTGGCTTTGAATTCGTTGATTAATCGATCCCGTTCTTTGTTGGGGGTTTTGCCTGTGATAAGGGCGACAGGCGATTCTTTTGTCGGGTCTGCCTGGTTGTCTTCTAAATGGTTTAAATACCCTAGAATCTCAATGGCGTGTTCGATGGTGGAGGCAAAGATCATCACGCCTTGGCGATCCTGACTTAGCTGCACGATCTGTTCCGTAATAGCCTGTGTGACTCGCGGGTGCTTGTGGATGAGTTCATTTAGCGCAATGGTATCGGTGTCTTGTTCGCCATCCAAGCTTTCGGTGAGCAAGCTAAAGTCGTAATGGGCAATGGCGGCATCGTAGTGAATGGGTTTGGTTAAATAACCCTGGTTGACCATGTGTTGGAGGGGGAGTTCATAGATGCAGCGTTTAAAAAATGTATTGTTGGCATCGCGGACAAAGCCGTGATAATGACTTTGATAAATCCAACCAGAACCCAATCGATAGGGCGTGGCGGTTAACCCCAGTATTCTGGTGTTGGGGTTTAATGCCAAAAAATGAGCGAGGGTTTTTTGGTATTGGCTGCCTTCTTCCATTTCAACACGGTGGCATTCGTCAATAATAACAAGACTGGCGGGTTGCTGAAAAGCATCCAGATGAGCCGAAATAGACTGAATGCTGGCGAAGGTGGTTTTTTCCGTAGTGTTCTTTTGGTTTAGTCCCGCAGAAAAAATGCCCGCTTGCAAACCCGTCGCAATAAACTTGGCGTGATTTTGCTCGACTAATTCTTTGACGTGGGCTAAACAAATCACACGGCCGCGTGCTAGGCGGCTGAGTTCGGCGATCACCAGGCTTTTGCCTGCCCCCGTCGGTAAGACGATAACGGCTGGATCGGCACTTTTTCGAAAATGGGATAAGGTCGCGTTGACTGCTTGTTGCTGATAATCGCGAAGAACATAAGGCTGTTTCATGTCTGCGAAAATAGCATGTCTCAGCGTTGTTGGAAAGCATGACGCGAGTCACTTATCAGTAACGAAATTCGTGTGTTCTGAGGCGTGCTACAGTATCATTAATACTTTGGCAATGATGCCGTTGTTGATGTGAATGAAATTGATATGACCTGTAATACGACGCTTTCCCCGTTTGATGCTACTGAGCTGCTGCCAGATGACTTGCCTGAAACTTTATTACCTGCGTTTAGTCGCATTGAGCCGTTCGCTCTGTTGTTGAACGATCTGCAGACAAAAGGTTGGAGTATTCAGGACGATTTTTTTTCGCAGGCGTTTACGGAAAAACTGATGGAAGAGGCAGAAAGCATTTGTAATGTGACCATGTTGCAGGCGGGTATTGGCCGTAAACAGGATCACCAAGTTGCCTTGGATGCCCGCCGTGATTATATTCAATGGATTGACCCAATCAATGCTACTCGTAAAACCTTTCTGGATGAAATGGAAGCGCTGCGCGTTGTGCTGAATCGCCAGTTTTTCTTAGGTTTGTTTGATTACGAAGCGCACTTTGCTCGTTATGAAAAAGGTGCGTTTTACGAAAAACATCTTGATGCCTTTAAAGGCAAAAGCAACCGCGTATTATCTACGGTTTTGTACCTTAATGACGATTGGCAAGAAGGGGATGGCGGTGAGCTTGTGGTGTATGATGAGCATAATCCCGATGTAGAAATTGGGCGTTTTTTCCCGAAAAAGGGGCGACTGGCGGTGTTTTTAAGCGAAAATTTTTACCACGAGGTGAAAGTGGCGCAGCGCACGCGTCACAGTATTGCTGGGTGGTTTCGTGTTAATAATACCACTGCGAAGACTCTCGACCCGGATCAATAACCATTTTCTCTTTTGTGTCGCCTAGGTCACCCCGTGTACGAAGCCGTAAATCAGACTCGAAATATCCTGAAAAAATCTCTATAATGCGCCGCTTGTTTAATTGCTCTGGTTTTACGTTCCAGACCGCATAGGAGAAAGAAAGTGTCTAAAGTTGTTGTTTGTGCGCTCTACAAATTTGTTGAGCTGCCCCATTTTGAATCTTTGCGTGAACCGCTACAGACGGTGTTAGAAGACAATGGGATTCGCGGCACCTTATTGCTGGCTAGCGAAGGCATTAATGGTACGGTGGCGGGTTCTCGTGAAGGAATCGATGCGATGTTAGCGTGGTTGGATCAACAACCTGGCTTAGAAAACATTGGCTATAAAGAATCTTTCGACGACAGCATGCCTTTCTATCGCACTAAGGTGAAGTTGAAAAAAGAAATCGTCACCATGGGGATTGAAGGCATCGATCCTAAACGTGTGGTGGGAACATACGTCAAACCAACGGAATGGAACAATCTTATCTCTGATCCGGATGTGGTGTTAATCGATACCCGTAACGATTATGAATACCAAATCGGTACCTTCAAAAACGCAGTGAACCCGAAAACGGACACTTTCCGTCAATTCCCAAGTTATGTGGAAGAAAATTTAGACCCAGCTAAACACAAAAAAGTGGCCATGTTTTGCACGGGGGGAATTCGTTGCGAGAAATCTACCGCTTTCTTAAAAGAAAAAGGTTTTGAAGAGGTTTACCATCTTGAAGGAGGCATTCTTAAGTATTTAGAAGAGGTGCCGCAAGAAGAGTCCCTATGGGAAGGCGATTGTTTTGTGTTTGATAATCGCGTCTCAGTGAATCATAGCTTGGAAAAAGGGCAATATGACCAGTGTCATGCCTGTCGTATGCCGATCACTGAAGAAGAAAAGCAAGACGAGCGTTACCAGCAAGGAGTGAGCTGCCCACACTGTTTTGATAAATACACAGATGAACAGCGTCAGCGTTTTATTGAGCGTGAGCGCCAAGTGCAGCTGGCCAGAGAGCGTGGCGAAGCCCATATTGGAGCAGAAGTCATGGACGCCGTGGAAAAGCACCGTCGTGAAAAAGAGCTAGAGCGTGAGCGCCAGCGTAAAATTCATGAGCCAAAGGTAAATTAATTGTCTATGGCTCACTCAGCGCATCTGGGTGAGTCAATTGATTAAATGCTAACTTACTGATCTGTAAAATGATATTTTTAATATTATCCCCGTTTTAACGCTGCACAACTTGAGTTTGAATGGTTTCGAAATTGCTCGGACTACCGTACAATAAAAAATCGCTTTTTATTAGCCAGTATCTATCATGAGTTATCAAGTTTTAGCACGTAAATGGCGTCCGCAGACGTTTCTTGAAATGGCTGGGCAAGACCATGTCCTTCAAGCGTTGGTCAATGCTTTACGCCAGCAGCGTCTTCATCACGCTTATTTATTTAGTGGCACACGCGGTGTGGGGAAAACCACCATCGCCCGTATTTTCGCTAAATGCTTAAACTGCGAAACCCATGGTATTTCTCCTGAGCCTTGCGGCACGTGCGACAGCTGTGTCGAAATTGCCGAAGGGCGTTTCGTCGATTTGATTGAGGTCGATGCGGCGTCTCGAACCAAGGTCGAAGATACCCGCGAACTTCTTGAAAACGTGCAATACGCGCCCACTCGCGGCCGCTTCAAAGTCTATTTGATCGACGAAGTGCACATGCTCTCGACCCATTCTTTTAACGCCTTGTTAAAAACCCTGGAAGAACCTCCGCCACATGTTAAATTCTTATTAGCGACGACGGATCCACAAAAGCTTCCTGTGACGATTTTGTCGCGCTGTTTGCAGTTTAATCTGAAAAATATGTCGCCACAGCGAGTGGTGGACTATCTACAAACGGTACTGAATTCCGAACAAGTTTCCTTTGATATGCCCGCGTTATGGCAAATCGGTCAAGCTGCGAACGGTAGTATGCGCGATGCGTTAAGTTTGACAGATCAAGCTATAGCCTTTGGCAATGGCACTATCACAGAATCCGGTGTGACAGCCATGTTAGGGTTGGTGAATCAATCTCAAGTGATGGAACTGCTGGAAAGTGTGGCCGCTAAGAATGCCGCTGACGTGTTACAAAGAGTGGAATTACTTGCAGACTATCAGCCGGATTTTTCCGCCATTTGTGGCAGTTTGCTGGATGTCTTGCACCGCGTGGCGATTGAGCAGCAAGTGCCAGGTGCCTTGTTGGATCAGTTGGGCGATCTTGCTCGTATTCAGCAGATTGCTGCTACGGTCAGCCCTGAAGAAATTCAGATGATGTACCAAAGTTTATTGATTGGTCGCCGTGATTTGCACTTGGCACACACCGCGCGCTCTGGCTTTGAGATGTTGATGCTCCGCTTGATCGCTTTTCGCCCAGCACCGCCTATGAGGGTGAGTCATGCTGCCCCCCCTCAATCGTACCAGACAGAGGTTGCTCAGCCGACGGCCGTTGCAGATGCGCCGACTCAAGCGCATTCGTCAGTGTCTCCAGAGGCTGACTTGTCTGAACAGCGTACTGTGCAATCTGAAGACAGAGCAGAGTTGTCTGGAAATAGCCCTGAATTGACCGAAGACAGGTTTGAATCGGCTAGAGATGATGTTGAGTTGTCCAATCCTATCAGCGAGTCATTGCCTGAATCTGAGCGTCCCCCTTGGGAAGACTCTCCTGAACTGGGGCCGCTGGTCCCGCAAGATGATGAGGTTTCGTCGGTATCTGATGTCGATAATACGACCAGTGAGCACGCTCAAATAAAAACGGATTCCTCCTCTGAGCCCGTCATGGAACCAGAGCTGGGAAGTGATACAGACGAAAGTCAGACGCAGGATGCCATACCACCATCGAGCAAGCATATTGAAGCGGTCGTTGAAAAAGTAAAAGCTGCCGCTATAGAAGAGGATGAGGACGACGAAGAGGATGAAGAAGAGGCGGAAGAAAGAGCCATTGCCGATGTGTCTGATCCTTTTAATCCGGCGGCGGATTTAGTCGAAGCCCTAGGCCATTCCGATAGTGATGAGCCTTCTACTGAAGTGGAAGAAGCTGAGGCAGAAGAAGCTGAGTCCAATGTGCCCGCCCATAGAAAACAAGATACGGTGTCTCAGCCAGCATTAGGGATACCGCTGCCCGAGATTGCTCACTATCAGGATCTCTCTATGGAGCTTTGGTGGCTGGTGGCCCCAAGGTTGCCATTAACGGGGCTGGTACAAAATATACTAATGAATTCGAGTTTGGTTGACGCCAGCGAGCAAGGAGTTCGTTTGGAAGTGCCATTAGAATATGGTCATATGTTGAACCAAACACGCTATGAGCAAATACAAGGCGCCTTAAGCGACTTTTTCTCTCTGCATGTCCCTTTGATCATTGATACGGTCGAAGATACTAGGGGAGTCACTGCTGAGGAGTTTGCTGCCAGCAAGCGCGCAGAAGCGTTGCAAGTGGCGATTGATCATCTTAATTCGCACCCAGTTGTGCAAGCTCTATCGCAGACGATGGGCGCACAACTGATTTATGATACTGTTAAAGTCAAAGCTTAATTGGAGACGACTATGTTTAAAGGTGGAATGGGTAACATGATGCGCCAAGCGCAGAAAATGCAGGAAAACATGCAAAAAGCCCAAGAAGAAGTGGCTAATATGGAGGTTGAAGGTCAAGCAGGCGCAGGCCTTGTGAAAGTGGTTATGACTGGCCGTCATGATGTCAAACGTGTTTCCATCGACGATTCTTTGTTTGAAGACGACAAAGAAATGCTAGAAGATTTGGTGGCCGCCGCGATGAACGATGCCGTTCGTAAAATCGAAGTGGGTCAAAAAGAAAAAATGGAAGCGGCGACTGCGGGCATGTCTCTGCCACCTGGTTTCAAAATGCCCTTCTAGGAGAAGCGTTTGTTTAGTCCCTTAATTAAAGAGCTGATTGAATCATTACGGTGCTTACCCGGTGTTGGCCCCAAATCGGCTCAAAAGATGGCGTTATATCTTTTAGAACGAGAGCATCAAGGGGCGGATAGGCTAGCTAATGCACTACGTAATGCTTTGGACAAGGTCGGCCGCTGTTCTAGCTGCCGCACCTTAACAGAAGAATCCGAGTGCAGTATTTGTCGTGATGAAGAGCGCGATCCCAAGAGACTGTGTATAGTGGAAACACCAGCCGATGTGATTGCGATTGAGTCAGCGGGTACGTTTGATGGTCGCTATTTTGTCTTACTTGGGCATCTGTCTCCCATTGATGGTATTGGGCCGGAAGAGCTGGGTCTCGATCATTTGGAAAAAATGGTCGAATATAACCAAGTGGAAGAAGCGATTATCGCAACCAATTCAACGGTCGAAGGCGAAGCAACCTGCCATTACATCGCTGAAAAACTTAAATCCAAAAACATCAACGTTAGTCGTATCGCTCATGGCGTGCCTATGGGCGGTGAACTGGAATACGTGGATGGCAACACTCTGGCTTTGGCGCTAGAGGGTAGGAAAAAACTCTAGCATGGATAACCAAGAACACACTTTAAATATTGTCTGGGTGGACGATAACGAGTCGCTGGCTACATGGTGTCAATATTGGGCTGAGCTGCCCGTTATTGCTGTGGATACGGAATTTATCCGTCGTACGACCTATTTTCCCATTACAGGGCTAATTCAAATCAGCGAAGGTGACAAGGCGGTGTTGATCGACCCGCTCACGATTGATGCGTGGGAACCTTTGCGAGAATTGATGGTCAATCCGTCTGTTATGAAGGTGTTCCACGCCTGTTCTGAAGATTTAGATGTGTTTGATCGTTTGTTAGGGGTATTGCCAGCACCTTTTTACGATACTCAAATTGGTGAAGCCTACGCAGGAGGGCAATGGTCTCTTAGCTATGTGAGGTTGATCCAAGAATACTTGCAAATTGAAGTGGCAAAAGATGAGACCCGTTCTGACTGGACTCAGCGCCCATTGACGGATGCGCAAAAACGCTATGCAGCGTTAGATGTCGTGTATTTGGCCGAGGTATACCCACTACAAGTGGCACGTTTACAAGAAAAAAACATGCTAGATTGGGTGCTTGAGGATTGTGAATCCCTGAAATGGCAATACCAAATGAACGCCGATCCTGAGCAAAACTGGGACGGTGTGAAAGCCGCTTGGCGCCTTTCACCTGAGGGATTAACGTTACTGCGCTTATTGTACATATGGCGGGACGAACAGGCGCGCAAGGAAGATGTTCCCAAAGGGCAGATCTTGAAAGACAGAACCTTGTGGGCCTTGGGGAAAAATTTACCCGATCACCATAAGGCGATTGCTAACACGGAAGAGCTGACTGGACGACAACACCGACTTTATGGTGATGAGATACTCAAAAAAGTCGCCATAGTTAAGAGTCTTTCCCGTGATGAGCTTCAATTTCCCTTAGAGATGCCGCTGCCTTCTCAAGCAGGGGAGTTGACCAAGGAGATTAAGGCTTTTGTGCGAGAGCGCGCCACTGAGTTACAGATTGCGCCAGAAGCGATGATGAAACGAAAACTGTTGGATCCTATTGTGCGCCACTTGTTTGATGGAACACCAATCGATTGGCACAATCCTGCGATGAACGGATGGCGTCGTGAGGCGATTATTAATCCGATTCTAGAACGTTTTAAATCCGAAAAACCGTAACCTTGAGAACACTATGAAACAGCACTTAATCGTTGAAGTATTTCGCTCCTCTAAAAAGGATGGCATGTACTTGTATGTGGAAAAACGCGTTGGTTTAAAAGAGATTCCAGAAGATTTGATGAAGCGTTTTGGCACCGGTATTAGTGCCATGACGATGTTGCTGACCAAGGAAAGTAAATTGGCACGGGCCAATGCTGAAAGTGTCATTAAAGATATTGAGGAAAAGGGTTTCTATTTACAACTTCCACCAGCGAAAGAAGACTATCTGTTGGATTTGTACAAAACGCCGACTGAGGCGGTTTATTAACCATGATTGCCAAGCGTTATGAACCATTTTGGCGAACCACTTCGTTGTTTGATATGTCCAAAGACGAATGGGAATCCCTATGTGATGGGTGTGGTAAATGCTGTCTTCAAAAGTTAGAAGATGAAGATACCGGTGAAGTCGTGTATACCGATTTGGCTTGTGAACAGCTTGATATTGGTCGGTGCCAATGTAAAGTCTATGCCACTCGACAAGAGAAAGTAGCCTCTTGTATCACGTTGACGCCGGAACAAATTGACGAGTTCGATTGGCTGCCAGATACTTGTAGCTATCGAGTGTTAAAAGAAACAGGGGATTTGCCAAATTGGCATCCCTTGGTCGTAGGAAGTCAACGTGAGATGTTGCGCCAGGGACTGACGGTTCGTGATTATGCGATCAGTGAGAGTAAGGTGGAGGAAGAAGAGTGGGAAACCCATGCAATTAAATGGGTTCATGGTATGCCGAAACCTTATGATGTCGCTTGATGATGGCGACTTTCTGTATGCTGGCACGCCGTGTCTTAGTACTGTTCGATTCGTACACTGACTTGGCTAAACGTGACCTGGTCACACTTGCTTAGTACGGTTTCATCAGTTCTGTTTTTGAGATCAGAGACTCAGCGAAATGATACGTTTATTGTGTTTATGCTAAGGAGTTACCAGACGTGAAATGGTTTAAAGTCTATGCAGTATTGACTCTTGTTGTTGTCTCGACGTGGTCTTCTCTTAGTCGAGCAGATACGCAATTTCGTATTCTGGTTGATGCTTCTGGCAGCATGCAAACCAGCGATCCCGACAGAATTACCCCAGAAGCGATTCAGCTTTTATCCCAGCTTGCACCAGAAGGAAAAGCGACGATTGGCGTTTGGCTTTTTGGTGAACAGCCAAGGGTTTTATTTCCTGAAACGGATGTTACGGAAGCCAGCCGAGTAAAATTGGCGAATTATCTTAAAAGCTATGTGACGCAAGACTTAAAGACAGATGTGGAGTCCATTCTAGATCTTTTACTGAAGACGCCCGCTGCAGGTTCGCTCAAGCCTGGGTTCCGACAAGATTGGATTTTAATCACCGATGGCAATGTCGATTTAAGCTTGGATGAAAGTGTGAACCAAGCCTCCCGTCAGCGTATTTGGACGGACATAACCAAACAGTTGGAAGAGCGAGGCATTCATCTTCATACCATCTCACTAACAGGGTATTCCGATAGAGCTTTATTGGATCACCTGTCTTTTAGAACCAATGCGACCCATACAGAAGCCGCTGTACCAGAAAATATGCTGGATGCGTTTGATCGTATTTTCTCGCAGAGCATGCCTTATCAAGAGCTACCGCTTATCGATGACCATTTCAAAGTGGATCCATCCGTTAGTCAAATTTCCATCGAGTCACTACACGAAGCGGGAGGATTGCCGACGATTGTACAGCCCAATGGCAAAAATTTAGTGTTATCAAACCGTTCCGATGTTTCAGTGAGCGAGGGTCCTCATTTTACGGTGATTACTATTACCAATCCGGCAGTTGGCGAATGGCACGTAGATGATGTGAATTTGTCCCGAGTGAAAGTGCGCGCGATTTCTGATTTGAATTTAAGAGTGACTAAAATCGCCCCTGTGACTTTTGTTAACGAGCCTATTCATTCAACGGCGTCTTTGTTTCGAGATGATCAGGCTTTAAAAGGCGCACAAATTCCCCGTGGTGATGTTGAACAGATATTGACCCGTCTGGTAGGTAGCAGCAAGGAAGTTATTTTTAAGACAGATTTGGATGCCTTAAAAGGCCGTTTTAAAAATCGCATAGAGGGACTATCACAACCGGGTGAGTATGTTTTAACAACGGACTTTATTGGGAAAAATCTGGATCGTAAAATGAGTCAATATTTTGCGATCCGCCCACCCGTTAACTTTACGATTAAAAGTAGCAGCGATAACTTAGTGACGGTCTCTGCTACCCCTTCTAATGGCAAACTGGATATTAAACGTTCCAATGTGCGTTTGGAATTAACCTTCGCGGATGGTACCAAACAATTTGATCAAATGGCTAAATTGAAAGATGGTGATTGGAATAAAGTGATTCCTGTTGCTAGTAATTCCAATATCAAGGCTCGGGCAAGATTAATAGGGTTTACCCAGTCCGGTACGCGTATTGAGTACTGGACGCCCACTTGGACCATCCACCGCAATGGGTCAGACCCAGTTTATGTGGAAAAGGGCAGTGTTGCTTCGTCTACACCACCCACCTCGACCGTTTCAGTTGAGTCTGAACAAAATGTGGCACCTGTTTTGGTTGAGCCAAATGTTGAGTTAGTGGGCAATACTCCAACAACGGGTAATCAACAAGCGGCCAATGATACAGGCGGAAATAACCAAGAGGATGACAGCGCACAAGACGCAGAAACCTTTGGTGCCGACAGTTTGCTACTCTACTTGGGCATTGCTGCTGGGGTTGTCTTATTATTAGCGGTGATAGTTTTCGTAATTCGACGTAGCCGTCGCCGTAATCGCTACGACGACTTCCAGGATGATGATCTAGACGATGTGTGAGTTATTAGGTATGAGTGCCAATGTCCCAACGGACATTTGTTTTAGTTTTTCCGGCTTACGTGCACGGGGGGGCCGAACGGGGCCTCACAAGGATGGCTGGGGCATGGCAATGTATCGGGACGGACAAGTCTGGGCCATTCATGATCCGCGCCCTAGTGCCGATTCGGATATGGCAGAAGTGATGAGTAAAACGTCGCTTAAATGTGACATCGTGATCAGCCACATTCGTCAAGCGAACGTGGGCATGGTGTGCTTACCCAACACCCATCCTTTTTGTCGTATTTTATGGGACAAAACCTGGTCCTATGCTCACAATGGACAGTTAGAAGGTTTCCAAGGGTTGCCCGTTGGCATTCATCAACCCCTTGGCAATACCGACTCAGAGCGCGCCTTTTGTTGGATTGTAGAACAGCTCTCCCAGCAATTTGGCGATACCGAGCCAGAACTGGATGTATTAAGTGTCGCCATCTTTGAACTTGCCTCACAGCTTAAAGACAAAGGTGTCTTTAATATGATGCTGTCTGATGGCGTGCGTTTATATTGCTTTTGTACCACGAAACTGCACTGGATCACTCGACGAGCTCCCTTTAGAAAAGCGACCTTATCCGATGAAGATGTGATTGTTGATTTTAAAGAGGTTACCACGGACAAAGACGTTGTTACCGTGATCGCCACCCAGCCATTAACCCATGATGAAACTTGGCAACAAATGCTAGAAGGGGAGTTATGCGTGTTTAAAGGTGGGGAAGTGGTTAGTCAAATCAAACCTAACGACCTGTCAGATACTGCATAATCTAGGTTTCTTGTCTTTTCTTAGGGGAAGGGATGGGGTTATTTGGTGTCGCAGGTTTGAGTGGATTTTTCTGATTCGCTTGGTGTTTGCGAGTTCCGCTATGCTGAGCGGGTAACTTTTGTCAAATGATACAAAAGTAACCAAAAGATCTTTTGTCGGGCTTCCAGCCCCTTGAGAATACGGCGGGTGTTACTCTAGTAACTATAATTGAAGATCGTAAGCCCTCTTTAACCCTTGAAAAGTATCAGGGAAGGGAACGGTTTGTGTCTCATTTTTACAAAGGTACGCTTTAGATGCGTGACACTGCTTTGGGGGATTAAGTGCCAGAGTTCACTATGAATCAATGCCTTTTATTTGATAACGACGGAACGCTGGTGGATAGCGAGCGACTTTGTAATATTGGTTTGGTAGTCAAATTTAAAGAGTATGGAATTGCGTTAGATGCAGACGAGCTTGTGGTAAGGTTTAGAGGCTGGAAATTAGCAAAAATTCTCGATGTGCTATCTAATGAGTTTGAAGTGGATTTGGCCGATGACTTTGTTGGTAGCTACCGATCCATTGTTGCAGATCTTTTTGAGACAGAACTAAAGCCAATTGAACATATTGAAGAAACTCTTAAAAATTTAAACCAACCTATGGCCGTGGTGTCGAGTGGTCCAGTTGATAAAATACAACAGGCGTTAAGGGTCTGTGGGCTCACCCGTTACTTCGGCGAAAATATTTATAGTTCGTATGATGTTGGGATATGGAAGCCTGACCCAGGAATATATCTGCATGCAGCAAAAGACATGGGGTTTTCCGCTGAAAACTGCGTTGTCATCGATGATGGTCTAGTGGGTGTCGAGGCGGGCTATAGAGCAGGAATGAGAACGCTATTTTATAATAGATTTAATGAGCCGTGTGAGTTTTCGTCAGTTGTTAGTTTCCATTCAATGAAAGAACTTCCGGGATTAATCCGCACTTAACAAGCGCATCAAAAATCCTTCCTCTTTAAATTAATCTGTGTAGTGGATGATGGTTTCGCCGTTAAAGGATATCAACCATAGCTAGCCATTTATTGCGGTAAAACAAAACACTTCTGAAAATTCTGATTGTAGGGCGAAAACGCTATATGACAAACAAGCATTTCCAAGGTAAGTATGAAGTGGAGCTAAAGTTCTGCTTACACTCAAAAGCTGAATTTCTAAAGACATTGAGTGGCATTCCTCATGACGTTATGCTGCAAGACAATGTTGAAAGTGACTGGTATTTTGATCGTCCTGATAAGTCCTTAGAAGCGGATAATAAAAGTATCTGCATCCGTACCATGGAGCCGTCCGGCATTAAGTTATGGATTGTTAAAGGGCCAGAGCCGGATCGGTGTGAAGCCACCAATATTACAAATGCCTCAAATTCCATCAGCATGTTGGAAACCATGGGCTTTGAGGTTGTGTTAAAAGCTCAGAAAACTCGCAGTATTTATTTTGTCGGAGCGTTTCATATTACGGTGGATTCATTAGCGGGTATCGGGGATTTTGCGGAATTTGCCATTATGACCGACGATGAGTCACTGTTGCCTGATTATAAAGCCCAGATCGAAGCACTGGCGCAGCAATTTGGCTTAAGTGACGAGGCTTTACAAACTCAATCTTACAAACAGATGTTTATGGAAAAAGCCGCACTTAATCAAGGTGGCCATAGCTGTTATTCTAGCACCATTATTGATGTAATAGAGAAGTGATAATGATTAATGATAATGAAATAATTGAAACCCTAGAGGAGCTTGAGGCGTTTTTACGTTTGGTTGAATCGGGCAGTTTGGCGCTTGATAATGCGGCGGGGGTTGCTTTGGCGACGAATAACGCCAACGGTCGTCCATTTGTGGCTGTGCTGGATGATAATCAGCAGCTGGTGTTGGGTCGTTGGGTAACCAATGAGGTATTTGAAAACGGTAAGGATATGGTTCGTTACGGCCTTAAAAAGCCACATTAATGGAAGACAGTAACCCCTCCCTAACCCTCCCCTTGGAAGACATAAGGGGAGGGAACTGTTTGCCCTTCACCCTTGGGAAGGTGGCAGCAGGGTGGGGTTCTGGTTAATGACTATTGAACCAATTCATTGTCAGTGAATTCGCCTTCGAAAAGGGCAGTAGAAAGGTAACGTTCACCGGAATCAGGCAGTATCACGACGATCTTTTTGTCAGCAAATTCGTCCAGTTTGCTCAGGCGCTCTGCGGCAACCACGGCGGCACCGCATGAAATACCACACAAGATACCTTCTTCTCGCATCAGTCGACGTGCCATTTGAATGGCGTCGTCGTTTTCGACTTGTTCAACACGATCCACCAAGGAAAGATCCAAGTTTTGTGGGATAAAGCCCGCACCGATACCTTGGATTTTATGAGGCGCTGGTGTCGGCGTGACACCATGAAGGGTTTGGCTGATAACAGGGGAGCTGGCTGGTTCAACCGCCACACTGGTAATGGGCTTACCTTGGACTTTCTTAATATAGCGTGTGACGCCTGTAATGGTACCGCCTGTGCCCACACCGGCAACAAAAACATCGATTTCGCCATTGGTGTCTTCCCAGATTTCTGGACCAGTGGTTTTCTCGTGGATTTCGGGGTTAGCAGGGTTTTCAAATTGTTTCAGTAGGACGAAGTTGTCGTCTTGAGCAATTTCTTCGGCTTTTTCGATGGCGCCTTTCATACCTTTGGCAGGCTCAGTCAGAACGATAGTTGCCCCTAATGCTTTCATCACTTGACGACGTTCAACGCTCATGCTGGATGGCATGGTGATGGTAATAGGGTAACCGCGCGAGGCTGCAACAAAGCACAGTGCGATCCCAGTGTTACCACTGGACGCTTCAACGATGGATTTGCCTTTGGTTAAAATGCCTTTTTTTTCAGCATCCCACACCATGTTCGCCCCAATACGGCATTTTACCGAGAAAGCAGGGTTGCGAGATTCTAGCTTCGCCCAAATATTACCCTTACCAATATGGTTGAGACGAACGAGTGGGGTGTTACCAATAGTCAATGAATTATCGTCGTATACTTGTTGAGACATGATGCTTCCTTATTCGTTGATCTGGTTATGGATGTGACACCGTAGTAGATGTGCGCTTAAGTCTGTTCACTATAACCCTTACTTAGCGATTGATGTTAGAATTTACAACTATATAGATAGAAACGGCGCGCCTTATTCACTGTTTTTGCAAGCTTTGTTGCTTTGCAAGTTATCATCTGCGCCCAGCAAAAGGATACTAGTTTACTTATCATGTCGACAAATGACGTAATGACGCGTGATCGTCATCTTATTGATCAAAAACACGCTCAGCTTCTAAAACGCCAAAAGGATGGTTTGCCTTTTGACCGGATGCAAGCTGAATTGAATACCATGATCGAGCAATCAGAAACCCTATATCAAGCTCGCATGGCACGTTTGCCGAAGGTCACCTATGACGAATCGTTGCCCGTGGCGGCGCGTTCTAAAGAGATTATTGAGGCGATCCAGAATAACCAAGTGGTCATCATCGCAGGGGAAACGGGTTCCGGTAAAACGACGCAACTTCCGAAAATGTGCTTACAGGCCGGACGCGGTATTGCGGGGTTGATTGGACACACGCAACCAAGACGTATTGCAGCACGTAGTGTGGCGCAGCGTATCAGTGATGAAATGCAGGTCACCTTGGGTGAGCAAGTTGGTTTTCAGGTACGCTTCAATGATGAGAGCAATGATGAAACCCTGATTAAATTAATGACAGACGGTATTTTGTTGGCAGAAATCCAACAAGATCGCCTGCTTTACCGTTACGATACCATCATCATAGACGAAGCCCATGAGCGAAGCTTAAACATTGACTTTTTGTTGGGCTATCTTAAACGCGTGCTGGCTCAGCGTCCTGACCTTAAGGTCATTGTGACCTCTGCTACGATTGATGTGGAACGTTTCTCCAAGCATTTTAATAACGCGCCAATTATTGAAGTATCAGGCCGGACTTATCCGGTAGAAATCCGTTATCAGCCTTTGTTGAGCAAATCCGACTCAGAAGAGTTAGACGAAGACCAAAGTATGGAACAGGGCATTCTTGATGCGGTGGAGAGTTTAATTCAAGAGGAGCGTCAATCCGGTTATCGAGGGGCTGGCGATATCTTGGTGTTTTTACCGGGTGAACGCGAAATTCGGGAAACCGCAGAGATTTTGCGCCGCGCTGAGCTACGCAATACCGAAGTTTTACCTTTGTATGCGCGTTTGAGTGTGAGTGAACAACAGCGCATATTTAAGTCCCATTCTGGGCGTCGTGTGGTGTTATCCACCAACGTGGCGGAAACCTCCTTAACTGTGCCTGGCATTCGTTATGTAATCGATCCAGGTTTAGCGCGTATTAGTCGCTACAGTGTGCGCTCGAAAGTGCAGCAATTACCCATTGAGAAAATCAGTCAGGCCAGTGCAAATCAGCGAGCAGGGCGTTGCGGTCGTGTTGCGGATGGTATTTGTATTCGGTTATACGACGAAGCTGACTTTACCGCTCGTGCTGAATTTACCGACCCGGAAATTTTCCGTACCAACTTGGCCTCGGTCATTTTGCAAATGGCGAATTTACGCCTTGGTGCTGTCGATAAATTTCCTTTTGTTGAAATGCCAGAAAAACGCATGATTAATGATGGTTATCGTGCGTTGACCGAGCTGGGAGCGATCAAAGGCGATAAAATGACGTCCATTGGCCGTCAGCTTGCTAAGCTGCCGATTGACCCCAAACTAGGGCGAATTTTGATTGCCGCTCAGCAGCATTCGGTGCTGAAAGAAGTCTCGGTGATCGTCAGTGCTTTATCGATTCCAGACCCGCGAGAACGTCCGCAAGATAAAAAAACGCAATCGGATCAAGCTCACGCCCAAGACAAAGATGAAGACTCGGATTTTATCGTGTTCTTAAATCTTTGGGAGCGCTATGAGGAGCAGCGCCAAGCCCTCTCACAAAATCAATTACGTCAGTATTGCCGTAAGCAATTTTTGAACTTTTTACGGATGCGTGAATGGCGCGATATTCACCGTCAGATCATTATCGCCTGCAAGCAATTGGGCTTTAAAGAAATCAGCCATGAGAATCGAAATTACGAAGCCATCCATCGTTCTTTATTAGCGGGTTTGTTTACTCAGGTGGCAAATAAAATGGATGACAGTAAAGAGATGCTTGGCTGTCGTTCTCGGAAAGTATCGATTTTTCCAGGCTCCATGTTGTTCAAAAAACCACCGCAATGGGTCATGGCAGCGGAGTTGGTCGAAACCAGTAAGTTATATGCTCGCGTATCGGCGCGTATTGATCCCGCTTGGATCGAAGAATACGCCGAGCCTTTTGTGAAGCGCCAATATTTTGATCCCCATTTTGAGCGTAATCAAGGCCGAGTGATGGCCAATGAGCAGGTGTCGTTATATGGGCTGATTATCGTTGCCAAGCGCCGTATTGATTACGGTCATGTTAATCAGCCAGAGGCCCGTGAAATTTTGATCAGACAAGGTTTGGTAGAAGGCGAGATGCGCTCCAAACAGGCCTTTTATCGAAAAAATAAGGCGTTGATTGAGCAGTTAGAAACACAAGAGGCCAAACTGAGAACTCGCGATATTCTGGTGGACGATGAAGCCGTTTTCCAGTTTTATGATCAACGTATCCCCAAAGATATTTATAATCAAAAAGGCTTGGAGTACTTTGCAAAAACCTCACCTGAGGCCTTGGTGATGACCCGTGAGGACCTAATTAATCTGGATGTAAACGTTGATGATATAGCGTTCCCGGATTCCTATGGTCTTAATGGCGTTGCGCTTCCGATTGATTACCGCTTTGAACCGGGCCAAAAAACCGATGGCGCCACACTAAAAGTGCCCGTTGGTTTGTTGCGTCAGTTAAGTTTAGAGGATCTAGGTTGGGCGGTGCCTGGTTTTATCAAAGAGCGCTGCGAAGCCCTTTTGAGAGCGCTACCAAAAGCCTTGCGTCGACGATTTGTCCCCATTCCACAATTTGTCGAACGAATTTATCCCAATTTGTCTAAAGATAAGGGAGATTTGCTAGAACAGCTTAGTTTGCAGATAAAACGTGAAACCTTGATTGATATTCCCCTTAATGAGTGGAATTCGGATAAGCTGGACACACACTTAACCTTGAACTTGGAAGTGGTCGATGAGCGGGGGAAAGTGCTTGGTATAGGCAAAGACCTTGCGCAGCTGCAAACGCAATTTGGTGATTTGGTAGAAGAAAGTTTTGCTAAGTTCGGTACCAAACAGCACGAGCAAGAGAATTTAACCCATTGGCCTGATCAAGATATCCCTGAACGACAAGAGATCCAGCAGGCGGGGATTAAAGTTACCGCCTTTCCTGCCTTGGTGCCTCAAGGGGAAAGTGTGGCGTTGAAAATGTTTGACGATCAGCAAACGGCGATCGAAACCCATCGCAAAGGGGTGATTACGTTACTCAAGCTCACTTTGTACAAAGACGTGCGCTATTTGCAAAAGAATTTGCCTAAGCTAAAAGAGTCCATGTTGATTTTTGCGCCCATTGGTAAAAAAGAGGTGCTATTAGACGATTTACTCAACGCTATTCTGGATAAAGTGTTTTTAGATGGTCGAACACTGCCGCGCCGTAAGGCTGACTTTGAAACATGCATTGCCGATAACAAACAGCAATTGGTCAGCGTCGGCAATGAAATGGCGAATCAACTGTATAGAGTGTTGTCTTCTTACCAAGGAGTTGCCAAGAAAATGAAAGGCAATATTCCATTACCGTGGACAAGGGTCTATGGTGACATTAAACTGCAGCTCGAAAACTTAGTCTATCCCGGTTTTATCGGGAATACACCCTTGTTTTGGTTGGGCCAACTGCCTCGCTATTTTAAAGGAATCGAAGTGCGTTTAGAGCGCTTCCAGAATCATTTGAATAAAGAGAGCAGTTATGTGTCCCAATTAGAGGGGCTATGGCAAACCTATATTAAACAAAAGAAAGCCCATGATGAAAAAGCGTTATATGACCCTGAGCTGGTTAAATATCGCTGGATGTTAGAAGAATACCGTATTTCGCTTTTTGCTCAATCGGTAGGGACGCTGGAACCCATTTCGGATAAACGGCTTAGTAAACAATGGCAAGAAGTTAAAAAACTGGTTTAGGAAAGGTTAATGACAAATTCACTTTTGCAACGAGTGGGCGGCGTATTGATCGCTTGCCTTTTGGTTTTCTCCCAAGCCACTTTTGCGGCAGCAGATGAAAGCAAACAGGATCCATGGGAAAGTTGGAACCGTAAGGTATTTAACTTTAATACCACCCTAGATACCCATTTCTTTAAACCTATTGCCAAAGGCTATGTGGACTATACCCCCGTGATTGTTAGGCGAGGGGTGAGTAACTTTTTTTCTAACCTTGGTGAGGTGTCGAACATTACCAATAATGCGCTACAAGGCAAGAAAAATGGCTTTGTGGCGTCGACCTGGCGTTTCGTGATTAACAGCACCATTGGTATTTTCGGTCTGTTCGATGTAGCCAGTGCATTAGGGCTTCGTCAATACGATGAAGACTTCGGTCAAACCTTAGGATACTGGGGCGTTCCCAGTGGCCCTTATCTCGTTTTACCCTTCTTTGGACCATCCACCGTTCGAGATGCGAGCGGCATGGTTGTTGACTACAGTAATTACCGTCCACAAGATGAAGTGGGGCTGAACCGTGACCAACGTTGGGGTCTATTAGGCTTACAGGCAATCAATAAACGAGCCAGTTTGTTAGGGGCTGAAAACTTGATTGTGGGCGATCCCTATACCTTCGTTCGCGATGTGTACTTCCAAACCCATGATTATAACGTACATGACGGTAATCCACCGAACAACTCACAACCTGATGCAAGCGACAGTTGGGGGGATGATTCCACGACCGATAGCTGGGGCGATTCGAGTTCTTCTGAGCCACAAGCAACAGATAGCTGGGGCGATCCTATTCCGGCTAAGCCTCAAGCGACAGATAGTTGGGGGGACCCAGTCCCTGCAAAACCCGCTGCAACTACACCAACTCAATCAACAGAACCTAAGGTTAAGGCTGATAAACAAAGCACTTCACCAACAAAGGCTGATAGCGTTAAAAAGTTAATACCGCAAAATACGGATAGTTCAAAAAATACTCAGAAATGAGGTTGTTGAGTGGGTACTTGAAGCTCAGTAGCGTTGTTAATCTATAGCCATCGGCGTGAGGGGTTAACAACGCTACTGATATATTTTATGGGGTATATCAGCGCTCTTGCTCTATCAAAGCATTTAAGTAAAACACGACGCTAAACGCTTATTAGTCTGAATCATTGTAGAGGCGTGACTTCTAATAACTTGCCTGAATCCGTTCCAATATAGAGGGCGCCATCTTTGCTTTCCGCCATGGAGCGTAAGCGTTCATGTAATGACTCAAGGTAGCGCGTTTCTTTTGTTTCATTATTGTCTTTCATCTCAATGCGGTTAAGGTGTTTCAGTACTAAGGCTGTTGATAAGAAACTGCCATCCCAGTCGGCGAATAAATTTCCCCGATAGCGAATAAGTGAGCTAGGGGCGACAGAGGGAATATAGACTTTGAGTGGTTTGACAATGCCGTCTTTTTCCTTGGCCTCACCTACGGGATTGTTATTGATGTACTCTTTGCCATGGGACACAATTGGCCAACCATAATTCGCTCCGCGACGAATTAAGTTGACTTCATCGCCCCCTCTAGGTCCATGTTCGTTTGACCACAGTTTATGATCTTTTGTATCGTAAAAAATACCCTGGGGATTACGATGCCCATAGCTCCAAATCTCATTTCTCACTCGGCTGTTGTTTATAAATGGATTGTCTGCTGGAACTTTGCCATCCAACGTTAAACGTAAAATGCTACCGGCATCGTTGGTTAGATCCTGTGCGTTCTTTCTTATACCGCGATCACCAATGGTGAAAAAGACATGTCCCGCATCATCAAAGGCAATCCGTCCACCAAAGTGTCGGTTGGTTTTAGTGGCCGCATCGGAGATAAAAATATCTTGCCAGTTTGTTAGCTTATTCCCAACTAATTTAGCACGAGCCAAAGTCGTTGTTGCGCCTTTTGGTGTGGGTTTGGCATAAGTGAAATAGAGTAACTTGCTTTGTTCAAAGTTAGGAGCTTTCGCCACATCGAATAAACCACCTTGGCCTCGGTTATCCACCTTTGGCAACCCACTGAGTGCCAGTTTGGCGCCATTTTTTAGGTCAACTCTGTAAGCTTCCCCTTTTTTGATGGTGACAATGGCTTTTTTATTGCTAAGCAGGGTGATTCCCCAAGGAATACCGTTAAACTGTGTGACCTGTTTTACTTTGAGTGGGCCACTGGTGGTGACCATTTGCGCATCTACTTGCAAGCTCAACAAAAGTGAAATGCATAACAGCCAAGTTTTCATAACAAGTTAGTCTCTCAAATATGTTCTTTGAGTATATATAAAAAATGGCATTATGCTGTTTGCACTGCTGGCGTTCCTCAATCATTGCCAATTACTTGCCTAGTAGTGAAATTTTTCATAGAGAAGACGTCACTCTATATAGCGTTCGTTTGGTAAAACATCACGTCTTACCACGGTATTTGCTGCGATAATGGCGTTATCGCCGATGCTTACCCCTGGAAGTATTTTTGCTCCCCCACCAATCCAGACGTTATTGCCAATGGTAATCGGTTTGGCAAAGCACTTTCCGTCGGCTCTTGCTTGAGGATCTCGTGGATGATCCACCGCATAAAGGTGGCAGCCTGGGCCAATCAGTACATCATTGCCGATATAAATGGCCGCGCTGTCTAAAAACACACAATTGAAATTAATATAGCAACGCTCACCGATGTGAATTTGCGTCCCATAATCACATTGAAAGCCAGGCTCAATGACGACACTGCCAAACTTAGCAAAGAGGCGGGTGATATGACGTAAATTGCCTTTGCTTGGGTGAGCGTTGTATTTGGCGCAAGCAAGGCGAGCGGCTTCTCGACGCAATCTAAGGTCTTTATCTAGGCCATTAAATGGTTCCCCGCTTTTCATCTTTTCAAATTCTGTCATAGCTGGTTAATTACTCCCTGAGTAGGGTCACTCATTATTATAGAGATTAATAAATGGGACACATAAAAAACGCGACCGAAGCCGCGTTTTAGATAGTGTTATCGTTAAGCCGATAGCTTACAGCATAGCTGCCAGCGTTTTTTCTAGCTTACGTTGGTCGGCCGCAAAGTTGCGGATACCTTCCGCAAGTTTTTCAGTTGCCATAGCGTCTTCGTTCATTGCCCAACGGAATGCCTGTTCAGTAATTGCTTCAGGCGCTGGTTTAATCTCTTTAGCTGGGATTAATTTACGCTCTAGCTTCCCTTCGTCTTTTTTCAGTTCTTCAAGTAGAGCAGGGCTAATGGTCAATCGGTCACAGCCCGCTAGCTGTTCGATCTCACCAATGTTGCGGAAGCTCGCGCCCATCACAACGGTGTTGTAGCCGTGGTCTTTGTAGTAGTTATAAATTTCAGTAACAGACACAACGCCTGGGTCCGTTTCAGCGGTGTATTCTTCGCCAGTAGACTTTTTGTACCAGTCAAGGATACGGCCCACGAATGGAGAGATCAGGAATACACCCGCTTCGGCACAAGCTTGCGCTTGGGCGAAAGAGAACAGTAGGGTCAGGTTACAGTTGATGCCGTCTTTTTCCAGTTGCTCAGCGGCTTTGATACCTTCCCAAGTCGACGCGGTTTTGATCAAAATACGGTCACGCGACACGCCGGCTTCTTCGTAGAGTTTGATCAAGCGATGGGCTTTTTCGATAGTGGCGTTGGTATCGTAAGATAAACGTGCATCGACTTCTGTCGAAATGCGGCCAGGTACGTATTTTAGAATTTCCGTACCGACGATAACCGCTAGCTTGTCGCTGGCATCGATCAATTGTTGCTCTTTGTCGTTACTTTGCTCTTTAGCCCATGCAACGGCTTGATCTAGAAAAGGTGCGTATTCAGGAATTTGAGACGCTTTTAGCATCAAAGAAGGGTTCGTAGTGGCATCTTCTGGCAAATACTCTTTGATTGCCGTGATATCACCCGTATCCGCTACAATGGTCGTGAACTCTTTTAATTGAGATAACTTATTGCTCATTGCTCTTATCCTTTACGTTGGTGTTGTTTGACCAAGTCAATGGCCTCTAATAATACGTCTATATTTGCGTCCGCTTTATGACCTTTCTCAGAAAGGTAGCGTCGAAATTGTTTACCGCCGGGCTCGCCTTGGAAAAGGCCTAAAATATGGCGAGTGAGATGCATCAAACGCTCGCCTTTGGCGAGTTGCTGTTTCGCATAAGGCACAAAGGCCATCAATGCATCAAAGCGGTTATCGAAACGGTCATTTTGGCCGAATAGGCGGCTGTCTACTTGGCTCAGTAACCAAGGGTTTTGATACGCCTCGCGACCCACCATGACACCATCGACAAATTGTAAGTGCTGTTCGCATTCCTCTAGTGTTTTAATGCCACCGTTTATAATGATTTCAAGGTCTGGGAAATCTTTCTTCAACTGGTACACATAATCGTACTTTAAAGGAGGAATCTCGCGATTCTCTTTTGGGCTTAAGCCCGCCAAAATGGCATTACGAGCGTGGACAATAAAGGTCTTAACGCCCGTTGTCGCCACATCACCCACAAAATCTCGCACCACGCTGTATTCTTCTTGATCATCGAGCCCGATACGATGCTTCACCGTGATCGGTAGGCTAGACGCATCCTGCATAGCACGCATGACGTCTTTTACCTTGTCTGGATAAGCCATTAAACAAGCGCCAATTAAACTGTTTTGCACTCGATCACTCGGACAACCGACGTTTAAATTGACTTCATCGTAGCCGTAGTCTTCCGCTAACTTCGCGCATTTGCCCAGCGCTACCGCATCAGCACCGCCGAGTTGTAAGGCGATAGGATGCTCACATTCATCATAATGTAAGAATCTTTCAGGATTATTGCCCTGCAATAACGCCCCTGTGGTAACCATCTCAGTATAAAGTAGCGTATTTTTACTAAGCGTCCTAGCGAACACTCGATAATCGCTTGTGGTCCAGTCCATCATGGGTGCAACACTAAAGCGTCTATCCACTGTATCCTTTGATTTTACTGGGTTTGACTCTGATTTTGTTGCTTTTTCTTGTGGCATTAATATGGTCATTTTAGGTTAAAAATTGGCGTTTTAGGTGCTATAAAGCTACAGAATTGCTAAAAAATTTTTTTGTAGCAAGCGTTGTTTTATCGCCAAACAATATATTTTAAAAGTGATATCTCAATTATGTCATAAAATTACAGGCTCGTGGTATGTCTAGTGATAGAAAACGACAAAAGAAAGATGAAACTTTAGTGTTTAAAGGTGTTTGGAGTGAAATAAAGGTAGTATCTATCTAGTTTTACTAAGGGTGGAGGTTTGCAAGAGTGTACTTAAGAGAAGCAAAGGCAAATGAGCTAGACATTATTTACGCTATGGGCTTTGACGTGTGGCATGATGGCCTGTCCTTTGAAGACTATCTAACAGACTGTCGCAATAGCGACAAGTATCAAGCAGGCACTTGGTATGTACTAATTGAAAACGATCAAATCGTCTCGTCTCTCATTGTTTATAGCAGTAGGTTTGGACTCAAAGAGGCTTGTTTTGGTGTGGGATCAGTCGCGACACCACAAGATCTAAGAGGACTAGGGTACGCGTCTCACTTGGTATCTTTAGTAAAAATGGAATTGTTCGCGACCCACCACTGTAAAACCATATATTTACATAGCGACATTGGCCATCAGTTTTATAGTAAGCTTGGCTTTGTGAGCATTGAGGGCTCTAACTGCATGGTTATTTCAAATGGCTCAGTGGATCTTGATGGGTCAATACCCGCATATTTTTAGCCTTGGGCTATGGAATCAGGTGATAAATGCTCTAGGCTCAAGAACATTGACCACATCAAGGAATACGCCAACCGCACCCTAGACGACTAACTTCAAGTCACAAAAAAAAGTCCGCGAAAGTGGGCTTTGATCCTTTTTTACATTTTTGTTCTGGTTATTAACCCGGCGGAGTTTTATGTCTTCTATGCTGCATAACGGATTGAATTGTGTTTAAAGTACTTTTTGATTCGATTCGGATTCTTCTGCAACCCTCTCATATGAGAGACCACTCTATCCTTTAAAACCTTTTCATTCTTTGGCGCATCACCTGTATGCACACCTGCCTTTAAATCACAGTTTAGATACTCATCTGGATTGAGTTCAGGTGAGTAGGCAGGTAAATAAAAGACTTCTATTTGCTCTTTGGTTTTTGGCTTGGCTAACCACTCTTTTACTAATTTTGCATGATGTACTCGAAGGTTATCGAGTATCAGAAATACCTTTTTCTTAGAGGTTGAGATCAATCGCTTCATAAAGCGAATGAGTACTTTGGCTGTCATGTTGTCAGCGTAGGTCATAAAGCGTACTGTTCCTTGGTTTGTGATAGTAGAAATCATATTGATTCGGCAATACTTTGCTGGAATCACTTGGACTGGTGTCTTGCCTTTAGGAGCAAAACTTCGGCCATGCTGACTATCATTACGAAGGCCCGTTTCATCACCCCAATGTATCTCTGCCCCTTCATTCTTGGCCCTTTCCTTGATCGAGGGGTACTCTTCCCCAAGCCATTTGGACACTTTTCGAGGGTTTTGCTCATAGGCTTTTTTCAGTGGCTTTTGCGGGGTAAATCCCCAGCGCTTTAGATAGTCTCCAATGGTTCTAATGGGCATATCTTTCCCCCACAATTGCTTGATGAGCTGTTGGATCGCACGACGTGTCCACAAGGCAAAATTCAGCCTGCATTGATCAGGCATTTTATCGGTGATTTCTTGCTGAATTCGAGTTTCTTGTGCTTTGGTTAGACTGCCAAATGAGCCTTTTTCTCGACCACGCTTTTTATACTCAAAGCTTGCCTTTCCACGTTTTAAGTAGTCTCTATACCAACGGCCAACTGTGTCTACATGGACACCTGTCACCTCAGATATGTCTTTAAAAGAGAAGTCTTTTTCGCGCAGTCTGACAACTTGCTTTCGTAGCCTAGCGAGTTCTGGAGTGGTAAGTTTTCTTGTGTCTATTTTTTCGTTCATTCAGTGATTATACCAGATAATTTTTACCGCCGGGTTAATAGGATAGTGAAAACATTTTACTATTTCTGTTGATGGCGTCCGTCAGCATGCCATCAACATGGGAGGTAAGACAGTAATAGATATTAGCAAATTTGGTTTTTAGCAATATCATAAGGGAGGATATATGATATTTGATATGTCACGAGAAGATAATTTTGCCTCGTTTTTTGACGCGGAGAAAGAGAAACATATTTTTGTTGAGAGTTTTGATAATGAAACGTTTGAGGTTCTCGTTGGCACAGCTGAAGATTCTGCATCAGTTGGTAGTTTTGTCGCTTCCAGTGACGAAGAACTCAATTCAAAGATAATGGAGTTGTATAATAAGCACATTGGAGGTGCATAATGATTACCCCAGCAGAAATATTAGCACTTGAAAACTCAGTTAATGAAATCCTTCGTCATCACAATATGTCTTTTAAAAGTAAGCGTTCATTCTAGGGAGTCATTGACAGCCACTGACTCAGAGCAATGGCGATTTCAACGGCTTGTCTGCGAACAGGTGCTTCCAGCGCCTTGGAGTTAAGTCGGCCACGTCTTTTGTGACTCGTTGCAAGACATCCGTTAGGTAGACGTTCGGGTCGATGTCGTGCAGCTTGCAGGTGCTGATCAAGCTTTGGATGATGCCGACATGTTCGGCGCCCAGTTCTGTCCAACAGAAGAGCCAATTCTTCTTACCCATTGGGATGGGTCTTATCTCTCGCTCTAGGTGGTTGGTGTCCATGGCAACGTTTGGATTTTCCAAAAAGACCATCAGTTGGCGTTTGCGCTTTAAGGTGTAGTTCAACGCTTTCATCCAGGTATCGTCTGGTAATAGGTCAGCCCGTTGGGTTTGTTCTTCGCAGAAGGCAAAAAATTGATCCACTAAGGGCTTACTGTGTTGCACTCGGTAATCTTGTTTTTTCTCATCTGACCAACCTTTCTGTTTGATATGGCTTTCGTACTGGTACAAGGCGGCAATCAGGTTCAGCGCGTGGGTGACGGCCTCGGTTTCTTCCATTTCGGCTTTCAGTAGCTGACGACGCATGTGCACCCAACACTGAGCATGAGTGACCTCCGGTGAGGTGGCTTCGTAACGACTGTAAGCGGCATAACCATCGGTCAGTAAGGTACCCTGCCAAACATGATCCAGTAAGTCTTGGATGTGTTTCATGCCACGGCTTTGGGAGAAGGTAAACACCACTTCGTCCTGCTCGCCATAGATGGGCCAAAAATACGCTTGCTTCATTTTGCCGGGTTGGTTGCCTACCCCAGGCTGGCGGGTGGCTTTTATCGGTGTCTCATCCATGGCCAGTACCTTGCTGTCCAGCACACTAATCAGTTGCTCTACCACAATGGGTCGTAACAGTTCGATCCCGCGTTTGGTGAGGTTTGTGAGCGTTGCACGACTGAGGGTGATGCCGGAAGCGCTAAGCTGTTGGTGTTGACGATAAAGGGGTAAGTGATACAAGAACTTATTAACCAGTAAGCCAACGATAAAACTCACATCCGCGAGGGAACTGTCAAAAATCAGATCCGGCTGTGGCGCGGTAATGAGCTGTTTACTGGTTTTGTGCTTCACCACCTGACGTTTGGTGATGACGACTTCATAGGCACTGGTTTTTTGTACGATGCGGCTGACGTCTTTGAAGCCGACTTCTTCGTATTCGTGCGCATTGGGGCCTTGTAATTCGTCCGCTAAGATAACCTTTTCACGAACCGGTATAGACTCATCAAAACGCAATCCGGTGATGTTAATTTCATTGCCTTTACGAAACTTGGGCGCTTTGCCACGAACATTGGCAGACTCAGGTTTGTCCTTCTCAACGATAGACTCTTCTTCTACGCGGGTTGGTTCGGCTGACATCGGACCCACGATATCAGCGAGGGCTTGTTGATCTGGTGTGAGTAAGGTACGACGTTCGCTTTTCGGCCCAAATAACTCACGCTTTAGCATGTGCACTTCCGCTTCGTATTGGCGGATTCTTGAAGACATAGCTTCGTTTTCAGCACGCAGTTTTTCGACCTCATTCGTGTGAAGCAAGTCGATGTTTTTGAAGGGTAAAATAGGTCGGTAAGTGGCGTCATTCATGGGGTTGGATTATACCATCCAACTTGTCATGATGCTCGCTTGTAGCGTTTAAATTGACGATATTTTTCGACTTTTATGCCCGCTAAGAGGTGCTGCAATTCAATCACACTTAGGGCGTGTTTAGCGTTTTCTGATGACGCATAATTGAACTGCCCCTGCGACAGTCGTTTACACCAAATGCAATAACCAGAGGTGTCAAAATAGAGGATTTTCATCTGGGTTTTGCGCCGGTTAATGAAGACAAAATACCCGATGAGTGGGTTTTCTTTGAGGTGTTGTTTGATCAGCCCTAATAAGCCACGATAGGATTTACGCATATCTGTGGGTTGGGTATGCAACCAAATTTTAGCATTGGGATCGGGCAGGAACATCAGTCACGACTCAATCGAAGCTCAACACCATCACCTAAACACAAGGTAATGTTCCAACGTCCAGTACCTGAGAGAGTGGGCACCTGACTGAGATCGATAAAGTCTGAGTGACTAGAATCTGGCGAGGCTTTAGTTCCCGAAAAATGCTGACGCCATTTACTAAAACTGGCGTAACTCACCTGATGCTGTTCGCAGTATTGAGGGGCGGATAAGCCAGACTCGGCTTGATCGTCAATGATTTGTTGCCATTCAGAAGAAGAACGACGGGTATAGGGTTTGGTCATGGGTTGGACTCCGTTATCGGTGATGAGATGAAAACGGAGTCCAGTTTAGAGTGCAAAAAGATGGGATGAAATAACGGCGTAGAATGAACGCTTACTTTTAAAATGTCTAAACATGTTGTGAAAGATAGAGTAAATGACCCTCGAAATACTCCTCTAATCATGATTGCTGAACTGAATAGTATATTCAATCGTTTGACAGCGTTACATAAAGATGCAATTTTGAATTTAAAACACAATGATACTTTTAATATTAGGTGTACCGTTTCTCATATAAATATGCCTTGTGCGGTAAATGTAATTAGTAATCATTATGGTGAGCATCGTGAGAATATTGTTATTACTATAATGAGAAAGTCGGATTGGAAATCAAAAGACTCAGTCGAGTTTCTTGTTTAGCTATAGATGTTTGGTGTTAAAGGATTAGACAAACTGCTCTTAATCCTTATTCATGCTAAATTTTTCGACCTCAACCGATACAACCGCGCTGAAAGTCGAGAGGGATTCCCTTCAAGGAAAGTAATTGATCAACAACATCGTCACCTCCATGAAACTGGAAAGCAACCCCGTCGTCCTCCCCGCCAGCGACCAAAACGACATGGTACAAGCCATCCGCACTTTCCTAGAAAAATAAGCAACCCCAAACCTCGCAGCTAGCCTTTTAATTCAGCTTTCTAGCTTAAGACAAGCCAGGCTGGGTAAACGACAACGTCGACCACATCAAGGAATACGCCAACCGCACCTTTCTAGACGTATGAATGACACTTCAAATCAGGAAAAGCAAAGCCTGCTTAGGTAGGCTCCTTAATTCGTGTAACAAGGTGTAATAGCTATGTTTAAATTTAAAGACTAATTTGGTTGTCGAAGGCTGAAGTTAGTTTTATTTAAGAGTTGGCACTTTAACAGTATAAGAAAGCGTTAAAAGACCATTGTTAATAAAATTATAGCCTTAATTGTAGTTGTCAAATAAGGAGATAATGATATGGGTATAAATATAAGCATTGTTGCAGGTCAAGATGAATCTGCATCAAGCGTAAACGCAACCGGAACCGTACAGCACGTAATTACAGATGAGGAGACGACGACTTTTCATCTTGGTGATCAACAACTAAAAGACGCAGTCAAAGCATACTTTGGCAAGAGCCCGAACGACGCATTTCTTCACAGTCCGACGCCGTGGGGTGATCTCTACAAAAAATACAGTTGGCAGCAGGTTCAAATGGTACTGGTTGTTCAGAGTGCAGAGATTCTAGGCATCACGTCTGAGCCAGTAATTGTCAAGACTCAAGAGTTCGTGAATGATAGCAGCAAAAAGGGTACCTTCAATGTTGCTATCTCCGAATCGGTAAACAACACGACGTCATCCAACTGGAGTACTGGAGGAACGCTCTCAATAGGTCAAAAGCTCACGTATGGAGTGAGTTTTCTTGGTACTGGTGTGTCGGGAGAGACTTCTCTATCCTACAGTCAATCGTGGGGGATTGGAGGTCAAGAGTCTAAATCAATTACAGTAGGTTCGACTGCTGGCGTGAGCGTAGAACTTGACCCTGGAGAGTCCATTTTAGCAGAACTCTCTGCTAGCCGAGGAGTGATGAAGGTACGCGTCCGATATAACGCTTACCTAATTGGAAGTACCGCTATAAACTACAACCCTACATATAAAGGTCACCATTTTTGGAGTTTAGGCATTGGTGGTGTCATGTCGAAAGGCGGTGTCTCGAACTCTGTGCAATCTACCGAGGATATAGAGATCGGCTATTACTCCAATTCTAAGATTGAATTGAAGGACAAAAAAACGAAGGCTTTGAAGGCAACTTATATGTTGTCCGACGTACCAGGCCACTAGAAACCTCCCTAAGTTTGTGAGCTTTGGGTCAGATAAAACAACTCTTAACCCCCCAAACTAAACACCCCAAGCCCATCCTTGCGATGGGCTTTCAGGTTACTGATAAACCCCAGTTTTTTGCTGGGGTTTTATTTTTCTGAGTCTTTTGCTCACATTCCTTCCTAAGTGACTCAAGATATCTCATTAGTTACTTAGAGCTCTTTGAGGCCTTTTATTAAGGCTCTGACTATCGATTTCGTCATTTTTTTGAACAAATAAAAGCCTCTAGCTAAGCATTAAGGCTATCTTTTTCATATTTTGGGCGGCTGCCGTTAATAGACATTGAGAAGCTACTTTATCTGTTCCTCGAAATCGTGCATATCGATAGCCATGCAGCTCTTTTGCGTCGGCAAAACTTCGTTCCACGGTTTCCTTTCGTCTGGCATAAATGACTTTGCCTAATGGGGTTAGCCGATGGGCATTGATGCGTTCTTTGCTATCTTCCCAAACATGACGCGTAATGGTTTTGACCGATTTTTTGTTTGTGGTGCAGCGGTGCTTTTCTGGGCAGTTCGCGCAGATCAGGCTATCTGAGTCGTAGTGACGGTAACCTTCTCGAGAAGTGGTTTTGTAAATGAGTTTTTCACCTTGCGGACAGAAGTAGACATCTTGTTCCCTGTCGTACTTGTATTCGCGTTTATAGAAGAAGCCTTTCTTGTGATTAGGACGACGATAGCCCATCACGGCATAGATATGTCGTTCTTCTAACCCATGACAAACTGCCGAGGTAAAGTACCCCGCATCGACTCCGACCGATGTGATGAAAAGCTTAAAGCGTTCTTTGATTCGGTCCAATCGCTCTAAATAAGGGACAGCATCGTGGACATTGCCTGCGGTGACGTGTACGTCAGTAATAATGTTGCAACGTGCATCAACCGTTCGGTGATCTAAGTAGAAGAACCCTTTGGGCTTAGTATCTCGTACCATATAGCCACTCTCTGGATCCGTCGTACTCTGCTTGATTTCACGACTCTCCACCTTGTTTTTTTCAGGTGGTAAAGGCTTTTTTCCATGAACGAGTCGATCCTCCTCAACGGCCTTATCGAGCTCATCCATATACGCCTGTCGGGACTGTTCAACCACTACTTTTTCAAAATGCTTTTTGTTCGCATTGGCTTTAAGGTGTGTGGAGTCCGTATAAAAGGTGTTTCCGCCAACTAACTTGTGTTTTATAGCCTGGAGTACGATCTCATCAAAGATCTTTTGATAGATATCGGATTCCTTAAAACGACGTGTGCGGTTTGCACTCAAAGTGGAAGCATCGGGAATTTTGTCAGTCAGGCCTAAACCTAAGAACCAACGATAAGCGACATTAACTTGAACCTCTCTAATCAACTGACGTTCACTACGAATACCAAAAAGGTAGCCAATAAATAGCAACTTAAACATGAGAGTAGGATCGAGAGCGGGACGACCGTTATCCGCGCAATAAAAATCCTTCACAAGATCATGTAGAAAGGAAAAATCAATAATTCGATCAATCTTGCGAAGCAAGTGATCACTGGGGACGAGCTCGTCGATGGAAACAAACTCTAAAGTAGACTGGGTTTGAGGGCGTTCTTTAAGCATGCCGTTATTATAAAAAATCCCCGCCGAATGGCGAGGACTTTATCAGCAGTCTGCAAGCCCATCCTTGCGATGGGCTTTTTTGTTTCTGTCCTTTCATTTTTATCTAAAGGAGTAATCATGTGTCAGATGATGTCGCTCGGTGGTTTTTTGTTTTCGCTGAGTGAAGGCACGCCATACGAGGGTTTGCAGCGCACTAGCGATGGCGGTTGGGTCGCGGTGGCGTGTTACGGCCAAAAGCCCATGAGCCAAAACTCAGGCCTACTCGTCGTAGAAGGCATCCTCACCTTAAACGACACCTTCCCACCCGAAATGAAAGGCAACTGGTCCATCGACAAAGTCACCGCACGCGGCGACAGCAAAGCTGGGTATCGGTGTACGGTTGTCGCGAGTGAAGTGGTTTGAGTGGTTGGAGATAAATCATTTGCTTAGCAGGGTGCCATGCTGCATATACCGGAGCAATCCGGACACCCATTCCGATATAACTCGGACACCCATTCCGTTTTTATCCGGACACCTATTACGCTCTAAACCGGACACTTTTTGGCTTTCCCCGGAATCCCTGTCCGGATTAGCGTAAACCCTGTCCGGATTCACCGGAATCCCTTCGTTTTCTCTTTTAAATCAATCGCTCACTACACTTGGTTACACCTAATACGTTGCCAGGAAGTGATCATGACCAGAAAGAGAACCTCAATGACCAATATTAAAGAGATTTTGCGTCTCAAACATGAGTGCCATTTATCCACGCGGCAGATTGCTTCTTGTTTGAATGTCGGCCGCTCTACCGTGTCCGATGTCCTGACTCGTTTCAAACAAAGTGACTATTATTGGCCCCTTGCCAGTGACGTTTCCGATACCGATCTGTCTAAAGCGCTGTATCAAGAAAAACCGGCTAATCGCCTGAAAGTGATGCCGGACTTTGCGTACTTTTTTATCGAACTCAAGCGCAAAGGGGCGACGAAGCAATTGTTGTGGGAAGAATATGTTGCCGAGCACCAAGAGCGCACTTATGGCTACAGCCAGTTCTGCGAGTACTTCCGTCGTTGGCTCGCCACACAAAAACGCAGTATGCGTCAACTCCATACCGCAGGTGACAAGTTATTCATTGATTATTGCGGACCGACTATCCCGATCGTCAATCCGGAAACGGGCGACGTTCGCCACTCACAAGTGTTTGTCGCCACACTGGGAGCGTCTAACTACACCTACGTTGAAGCCAGCGAAAGTCAAAAGCTGGAGCATTGGCTACAGTGTCACGCCAATGCGTTTGAACACTTCGGTGGCGTTCCCGCTTTATTGGTGCCAGACAACTTAAAAGCTGCCGTGACAAAAACAGATCGTTATGAGCCGAAACTCAACGACAGTTATCGTCAGTTAGCGCATCACTATCAAACCGCCATTATGCCGGCTCGTCCCTATAAACCCAAAGACAAAGCCAAGGCCGAAAATGCGGTTCTGATTGTCGAACGCTGGATCATGATGCGCCTTCGTCATCGCACCTTCCATACCCTAAGAGAGCTGAATAATGCGGTTCGAGAGCTGATGAACGCTCTGAACCAACGGCCGATGCAAAAGATTGGCGTGAGTCGCCAAGCCCTTTTTGACACCCTCGATAAACCCGCGTTGAAACCGTTACCGATGCAGAAGTATGTCTACACAGAACATAAACGCGCCAAAGTGGGACCGGATTACCACATTGAGTACGCAAAGCATTATTACTCGGTACCGCATCAGCTTGTGGGTCAATATGTGACGCTGGAAGCGACGTCGCAGATCATACAAATCTTCCATCAAGGTCAGCCCGTCTCGTCTCACCCAATCAGCCGAAAAGACTATGGTCTGAGCACCCACATGGAACATATGCCGAGCCATCATCAACATCAAAAATGGTCACCAGAACGCTTAATCGGATGGAGCAAGCAGATTGGTGTCGCCACCGAAAACGTCATCAAACAACAGATCCTGTCCAAAGCCCATCCAGCCCAAGCCACTCGTCGCTGTCTTGGCATACTGAGTCTCGCGCGCAAACATGGGGATGTCCGCCTAGAGCAAGCCTGTCAGGATGCCTTACTGGTCAACAAACCTTCTCTGCGCTTTATCCGAAATCTGCTCGATCATCATCGGGAAGGCACACTGTCTCTTCCTTCTGACTCGACACCCGACACCCCGCACAGCAATGTTCGCGGGCCACACTGCTACCACTAGGAGAACAACATGAATCACCTGACTGAACAACTCAAAATGCTGCGACTGAGTCATGCCGTTACCGCGTTAGAACAACAACGAGAACAGTTAACCACCTATGGAGAACTGGACTTCGAGCAACGTCTCACACTGCTCCTTGACAGTGAGCTGCTAGGCAGAAATCATGGCAAAATCGAACGGCTCAAACGACAAGCAAAACTGCGCGTAGAAGCCAGCGCCAGCCAACTACTCTACAAAGAAGGGCGTGGACTAAAGCGCATCCAACTAGGAGAACTGTTGACAGGAGGTTACCTGCAAAAGCATCAAAATATCCTCATCACAGGCCCAACGGGCGCGGGCAAAACCTATGTTGCCTGCGCCCTTGCCTCACAGGCGTGCGAGCAACTTTATAGCGTTCGCTATCTGCGCCTGAGTCGACTGCTGGATGACCTCAGCCTTGGCCGCTTAGACGGCACCTATCAAAAACAACTTGCCGCCCTCGCCAAAAAGCAGCTGCTGATACTCGATGACTGGGGGATGGAAAAACTCAGTGCCGATCATGCAGGCCATTTATTAGAGCTTTTAGAAGATCGTTACCAAACCAGCAGCACGATCATGATCAGTCAACTGCCAGTGAAAGAGTGGTACAACATGATAGGCAATGCCACGGTTGCGGACGCTTTACTGGACCGTTTAATCCACAACAGTCACCGCATAGAACTAGGAGGAGAATCGATGAGAAAACTGGCGCAATCCGGACACATGGAGTAAAACTAGAGACTGAGAAAATGAAGAGAAAAAGGTGTCCGGATTAAAACGGTACCGGTGTCCGGAATCAGCGGAATATGCAGCCATGCTGGCATTATTTTTAGAAATAGGATTAGTTGATAGGTAATGTTATGAAGCTGGGTAACTTATTACCATTTGGTCAAGACATTGAAAGTGGCGAATTTGTTGATGTTGGAAATGTTCCGAATGGCGATAAATGCGGTTGTATCTGTCCTTCATGTAAAACCTTATTGACAGCTAGGCAGGGTAAAAAAAATGAATGGCATTTTGCGCACAAAGTTAAGAAATCTCATAATTCAACTAAGGTTCCTTGCGATTTCTCTTTTTACGTATCAGTAAGAATGATGATACGTCAAATTTCACAAGCAGGATTGGATTTAAAAATCCCTTTACTTACAGTTCCTTATCAAATTTACGATGAAAACAAGAAAAACATACTGCCAGATATTATGCATGTCGTTATAACGCAAGATATTAACCTTCAAAATATAAGGGTTGGTGAAAAATTCTCTGGAGTTGTAGTTGATGTTCTGGTTAGTGTAGGCGGTTATCCTTTCGTTATTTTTGTCAGTTACAAAGATAGACCTGTGCCTACTGAGCTATCTGATCCTAAAGAGACAAAAGCAGGGGTAATTGAGTTTGATGCTAAGGCATTACGAGAAGCGTTTCAGAAAACAAAAAATGGACAGTATTTAGAAGCTTTGAAACATTTCTTAAAAAATGAAGAGAAAGGGAAGTCGTGGGTTTACCATCCTAGATTTAAAGAAGTAGAGCAGAAAGCATTTATTCAGAGTGAGAATGCAAAAAAACAAAAAAAACTTGCTATACGAAAGGCTGGACCACCTAAAGACTGGGGAACGAGCAGGTCTTCATACTCAACAGCGTATGTTTTTAAAAACAGTATTTATCTATGTAACAACTGTAGCTGTAAATGGAAATCAAATGTTGCCGTTTGTCCTCAATGTGGTACAGAGGCAAGGCCTTTTAAGGAGTTTGGGGGCAAATGAAAAATAGATTAGTTTTTCATTTTCCCCCAAATGGTTTACAGTCTGAGGGATTAGTCTTAACTTAAAAGTCGAATTGCGCTAATAAAGTAGGTATTTAGGATCAAAATAGCAGCGAACCTAGCTCATCTGGCAAAAGATGCTCATATTAAGCTTGGTTTTCAGCGACAGAATATAACAGGGAGGTCACACCATAAAAAAGCAAATTCCCTATATAAAATACAGCCGTTCAACAGTGGGTTATAAGTGCAGCTGTATACCCCTTAATTGTTATGTTTCCGAGGATGGATAATTGATACTTTACAAATACTACGGATTTTCTGCTGGGCTATCAGCATTGAAGAGTTCTCAACTTGGATTTCGAGACCTCGTATCTTTTAATGATCCTTTTGAACTTTCATTCTTAGACAATGCGCAGGGCCCGGGCGTTAAACTAAATGATTTGGAAAATAAAATAAACGAATTAAAAAAATCGGTAGCGATTTTATCATTAACAAGAAGCCCATGTAATCCTTTAATGTGGGCCCATTATGGAGAAAATCATACTGGGTTTGTAATTGGCTATGATGTAGATACTCCTTTTCTAACAAGCGATGATTACAATCTTATACCTGTGGAACGTGGAGATGTCGTATATACAAACACCAAGACTATTCACAATCTGACCCCTCGATCAAGGGATCTACTTCATAAAGTGTATCTTGCATCCCAAGGGCTAGAGCCGGATGATTTGAATAGATCTGAGTTTGAAAATTTAGCTAGGAAAATATTTCTAACCAAACATGCGAGTTGGGTCTATGAAGAAGAAGTAAGAGTGGTTAAATCCTTCCTATCTATGTTTGAAACAATAGATGATTATTATTCAGATCCTATGAGGTGCTGGAATACTATTAGTAAGATCGTTGCCCCATCGATGGTATTAGAGCAAGTACCTGGTTTGAAAATCTATAGTTATAAAGTTGATATTAAAGAGGTGTATTTAGGAGTTAGAAATCCTCTGGTACAACGTCAAGCTGAAGTATCCACTGATATTGACGCTATAATTTCGAATAAGGCGGAAAAAGAAAAATGGAAGATATATTCCTTAAAGATGGCAAGTGGATCTTGGAACTTAGAAAGTGATAATCAAATATCCAGTATTTTTGACTTGAAGAAAAAGACGACGGGGCTACTGAATAATTTTTCTATGTCAGGCAAAGAAGCCTTGCTCTTGAAAGATAAATTGGCAAGAATTGAAGTTAATGGTAAGGATAATATTGAAATTACAAACTGGAACAACGAACTATATTTTCAAAAGAATCGAGAGTTTAAATAAACATAACAAAAAGCCAGCCGGATGCTTCGTACCGTTGCTTTTGGCGTTATTAACCCGGCGGAAATTTATATCTTCTATGCCGCATAACGGATTGAATTGTGCTTAAAGTACTTTTTGATTCGATTCGGGTTCTTCTGTAACCCTCTCATATGAGAGACCACTCTATCCTTTAAAACCTTTTCATTCTTTGGCGCATCACCTGTATGCACACCTGCCTTTAAATCACAGTTTAGATACTCATCTGGATTGAGTTCAGGTGAGTAGGCAGGTAAATAAAAGACTTCTATTTGCTCTTTGATTTTTGGCTTGGCTAACCACTCTTTTACTAATTTTGCATGATGTACTCGAAGATTATCGAGTATCAGAAATACCTTTTTCTTAGAGGTGGAGATCAATCGCTTCATAAAGCGAATGAGTACTTTTGCTGTCATGTTGTCAGCGTAGGTCATAAAGCGTACTGTTCCCTGGTTTGTGATAGTAGAAATCATATTGATTCGGCAATGCTTTGCTGGAATCACTTGGACTGGTGTCTTGCCTTTAGGAGCAAAACTTCGTCCATGCTGACTATCATTACGAAGGCCTGTTTCATCACCCCAATGTATCTCTGCCCCTTCCTTCTTGACCCTTTCCTTGATCGAGGGGTACTCTTCCTCAAGCCATTTGGACACTTTTCGAGAGTTTTGCTCATAGGCTTTTTTCAGTGGCTTTTGTGGGGTAAATCCCCAGCGTTTTAGATAGTCTCCAATGGTTCTAATGGGCATATCTTTTCCCCACAATTGCTTGATGAGCTGTTGGATCGCACGACGTGTCCACAAGGCAAAATTCAGCCTGCATTGATCAGGCATTTTATCGGTGATTTCTTGCTGAATTCGAGCTTCTTGTGCTTTGGTTAGACTGCCAAATGAGCCTTTTTCTCGACCACGTTTTTTATACTCAAAGCTTGCCTTTCCACGTTTTAAGTAGTCTCTATACCAACGGCCAACTGTGTCTACATGGACACCTGTCACCTCAGATATGTCTTTAAAAGAGAAGTCTTTTTCGCGCAGTCTGACAACTTGCTTTCGTAGCCTAGCGAGTTCTGGAGTGGTAAGTTTTCTTGTGTCTATTTTTTCGTTCATTCAGTGATTATACCAGATAATTTTAACCGCCGGGTTAATAATAAAACTCACGGCTTGTTTTCTTCATTGACCCCACCCGCATGTTGATCTAACATTCTCCTTGCACTGGCAAAATCCAGTGCAAGGAATCTCACCCCGTTTTAACCAAAGCGGCTTAAAACACGCACCGCGTGTTTTTTTGTGGCCGGAGTCCACCTGTTATGGTGGGTCTTTTTTGGGTCTAGCTTTTATTTCTTTGGTTACGAAAAACACCCCATCAAACACAAATGCCTTCTCGTCAGTGGTGTCAACGACATCCTACAAGACATCATTATTGAAAAATGGCTGTCAGATCATCTAATTTCCTTAAAAAGCCGATTTGATTTTACTCGGCCCCCATCTATCACGGATAATTCCCGCTAATGACTCACCCTAGCCGATAAACGGTGTTGGGTGAGCAACTCGTATACAAAAAGTGGAAACCCTGTTTAATGGAAATCAAAGTTAATTTTCTCGACAATTTGAGACTTGAAGCCAAGTTTGATGATTTTACCGTGATCACCGATCAGCCAATTCGCTACAAAGGGGATGGTTCTGCGCCAAGCCCATTTGATTACTTTTTAGCGTCATCGGCTCTGTGCGCGGCGTATTTCGTTAAGGTGTATTGCAAAGCGCGTGATATTTCGACGGATAATATCCGCTTGTCACAGAATAATATTGTCGATCCAGAAGACCGTTACAATCAGGTTTTCCAGATTCAGGTTGAGTTACCAGACGATATATCCGATAAAGATCGCCAAGGGATTTTACGTTCTATTGAGCGTTGTACCGTTAAGAAGGTGGTGCAAACAGGGCCAGAATTTAAGATTGAAACCGTTGCCAATCTGGATGCCGATGCCAACGCGATGTTAATGGGGCAGCCTGATGGCTCGTCCAACACCTTTATTCCTGGGAAAGACTTACCGCTAGAGCAAACTATTGCCAATATGACGGCGCTGCTGGCAGACCTTGGTATGAAGATTGAAATCTCATCATGGCGTAATATCGTGCCCAATGTGTGGTCGCTGCATATTCGTGATGCCGCATCGCCAATGTGTTTTACCAATGGTAAAGGGGCATCGAAAGAGAGTGCATTATGCTCGGCTCTTGGTGAATTTATCGAGCGTTTGAACAATAACTTTTTCTACAATGATCAATTCTTTGGGCTGGAAATCGCCAACAGCGAATTTGTCCATTACCCCAATGAAAAATGGTTTGCACTAACCGATGATGACTCTCTGCCAGAAGGCATCTTAGATGATTACTGTCTGGACATTTATAACCCAGATGACGAACTGCGTGGTTCCCATTTAATCGATACTAATTCAGGTAATAAAGAGCGTGGTATTTGTGCCATTCCCTATACACGCCAGTCTGATGGCGAAACGGTGTATTTCCCGTCAAACCTGATCGAAAACTTGTTTTTAAGCAATGGCATGAGCGCAGGTAATAACCAACAAGAAGCACAAGTACAATGTTTGTCGGAGATTTTAGAGCGTGCCGTTAAACGCCAAATTATCGAAGACGAAATTGTCTTGCCTGATGTGCCTATGGAAGTCTTGGCGAAATACCCAAGTATCCTGGCAGGAATTCAGGCTCTGGAGGAGCAAGGCTTTCCCATCCTAGTGAAAGACGCTTCCCTGGGGGGGCAATTCCCGGTAATGAATGTGACGCTGATGAATCCTAAAACGGGTGGTGTCTTTGCCTCGTTTGGGGCTCACCCAAGTTTTGAAGTGGCTTTGGAGCGTAGCCTAACGGAATTAATGCAAGGTCGTAGTTTTGAAGGCTTGAACGATGTACCTAAACCCACATTCAACAGCATGGCGGTGAGTGAACCAGAAAACTTTGTTGAACACTTTATCGATTCTACTGGTGTGATCTCTTGGCGTTTCTTCAGTGATAAGCAGGATTACGAGTTCTGTGAGTGGGATTTCTCTGGCACCAGTGAGGAAGAGGCCAGTGCACTGTTTGGTATTTTGGAAGGCTTAGGCAAAGAGGTGTATGTCGCAGAACTCAGTGACTTAGGTTCGTCCGCTTGCCGTATTTTGGTTCCAGATTATTCTGAAGTGTATCCAGTGGAAGATTTAGTCTGGGATAATACCAATAAGGCTTTGGATTATCGTGAAGATATTCTCAATCTGCATTCGTTAAGTGACAAACAGCTTGCCGACTTAGTGACGCGTTTAGAAGACAGTCAGCTCGATAACTACACCGACATTGCTACGCTGATTGGTATTGTGTTTGATGACAATACGGTGTGGGGCCAGTTAACCATCATTGAACTGAAGATACTGATTTATTTGGCCCTGGGTGAACACGAAGAGGCGTTAGAGCTAGTTGGTGAGTATCTACAATTTAATGACAACACCGTAAAACGCGGCCTCTTCTATCAAGCCATGAATTGCGTGTTAGAAGTGACGTTAGACGATGAGTTAGCGTTGGAAGACTTTATGCATAGTTTTAATCGCATGTTTGGCAAAGAGGTGATGGAAAACGTCGTAGGTTCCGTGACGGGGGAGGTGCGTTTTTATGGCCTCACAAAAACCAGCATGCAGCTTGAAGGTATCGAGCCTCATTTACGCTTGATTGAAAGCTATAAAAAACTTCATCAAGCCCGCCAAGCGAACGTTGGAACGTCATCGTAGCGATAGGGTCGATTAAATAGCTTTGTGTACAAAAAGCGTTTCAAATGAGACGCTTTTTTTGTGTGCTGGTGAAATATTGACTTAGATCGCATCAAAGTAGAGGATGTATGGGACACTCAATTATGTAAACAGCTAAGGCTCTAAGACTAAAGTTTAATAGACCTTCTCTTTTTATTGACTATAGTTGCTCTTAGCATCCTCAAAACAACTTTAATAATGGAGCGGATCATGGAGTCATTGTCACCATCGCATTCAGTCGTAAAGAACGCAAACATCAGTGAGTCGGAGTTTAACACTCGCTATCAAGAGTCAGTACAGAACCCAGATGCGTTCTGGGCAAAAGAAGGCCAACGTCTAGATTGGTTTACTCCCTACACCAAAGTAAAAAATACCTCCTTCGCACGTGGCAACGTGAGCATCAAATGGTTTGAAGACGGCGAGTTAAACGCGGCTTACAACTGTATTGATCGTCATTTGGAAAAACATGCTAATAAAATCGCCTACTATCTAGAAGGGGATGGCGAAAATGCCGATAAGAGCGCCATTACCTATCAAACATTACATGATGAAGTGGGTCGACTTGCTAATGTGTTGAAACGTCAAGGCATTAAAAAAGGTGATCGAGTGGCCATTTATATGCCGATGATTCCACAGGCCGTTTATAGTATGTTGGCTTGTGCCCGTATTGGGGCGATTCACTCCGTTATTTTTGGTGGCTTTTCAGCCAACGCCATTGCGGATCGCTTGAATGACAGTAGCGTTAAATTGGTAATGACGTCAGATGAAGGCCGCCGTGCAGGCAATACTATACCTCTTAAGCATAATGTCGATGCCGCTCTTGAGAACAATAAATGCCCTTCGGTTGAGTGTGTTCTGGTTTATCGTTATACCCAAAAAGACGTGCCTTGGGTGGAAGGGCGCGATTTGGATTGGGCCGCAGAAGTAGCAAAAGAGTCGACCTTATGTCCGGCTGAACCTATGAATGCGGAAGATCCTTTGTTTATTCTGTATACATCCGGTTCAACGGGTAAACCAAAGGGCGTCGTACACACCACGGGCGGCTATTTGGTGTACGCCTCTTTAACCCATGAGGTCGCCTTTGACCTAAAACCAGATGATGTCTATTGGTGTGCTGCGGATGTTGGTTGGATTACCGGACACAGTTATATGGTTTACGGCCCACTTGTTAACGGAGCAACCAGCGTCTTGTTTGAAGGGGTGCCCACTTACCCTGATTCTGGTCGCATTGGTCGTGTCGTGGATAAATACCAGGTGTCGCTTCTTTACACGGCGCCAACGGCCATTCGTGCCTTGATGGCAAAAGGGGATGAGCCAATCAGCAGCAGCCGACGTGATTCGTTACGTGTATTGGGCAGTGTGGGTGAGCCAATTAACCCTGAAGCTTGGTCTTGGTATTTCACTCAGTTTGGTAAGAGCAATTGTCCGATTGTAGATACTTGGTGGCAAACGGAGACTGGTGGCATGATGATGACCCCCCGTGTTGTACAGACCAATGCGAAGCCTGGGTCATGTACTGGGCCTTTGTTTGGCGTTCAGCCTGCTCTTGTCGATGCTCAAGGTGAATTACAGCAAGGCAATGGACCTGCTGAAGGCGGCTTAGTTATTGTCGATTCTTGGCCTGGTCAAGCGCGTACTGTGTATGGTGATCATGAGCGTTTTGAACAGACCTATTTCAGCACTTTTGAAGGCATGTATTTCACTGGTGATGGTGCTTCCCGGGATGAAGATGGTCACTATTGGATTACTGGTCGCATGGACGATGTATTGAATGTCTCTGGCCATCGTCTTGGTACCGCTGAGATAGAAAGTGCGCTGGTTGCTCATCCATCGGTTGCAGAAGCCGCATTGGTTGGTTATCCACACGACATCAAAGGGCAGGGTATTTATGTGTACGTGACCTTGGTAGACGGTGTTCAGCCAAGTGATGATTTGATGAAAGAGCTCAAGCAGTTTGTGCGTAGTGAGATTGGTCCTATTGCCACGCCTGATTTGATTCAGTGGGCGAACAAAGGGTTACCAAAAACTCGTTCAGGCAAAATTATGCGCCGTATTTTGCGTAAGATTGCGGCCAATGAACAGGATCAATTAGGAGACACAAGTACCTTGGCGGACCCAAGTGTAGTTGATGATTTAATCGATAACCGTTTAAATATGAAATCCTAATAACCTTTTACAAGGATTGTGAGTGATTTCACTTATTATCGCAGATGATCATCCTCTGTTCCGAAGCGCACTAAGTGGTGCGCTTCGTGCAGAAATAAACGGTATTACCATAGAAGAAGCAGACGACTTGGATTCGACATTGCGCTGTTTAAGCGAGATGGAGGAGGTCGATCTGCTTTTGTTGGATTTAAAGATGCCTGGCAGCGGCGAGCTGTTTGGCTTGATACGTATTCGTACCGATTTTCCTGATGTGCCTGTGGCGGTGATTTCTGGTAGCGACGATAGCGCAATGGTCGCGCAAGTTATCGAAGCTGGTGCGTTGGGGTTTATTCCCAAAACCAGTGAACCTGTGGTTTATAGCCGTGCGATTCACGCCATTTTAGCGGGCGATATTTGGCTGCCTGATTATCTACAATCTGCATTACAAGACCAACCCACCCCGGATTTGAGCATGCAACATCGAGTGGCAGAGCTTACTCCCCAGCAATATAAGGTGCTTTGTTATCTTCATGAAGGGCTGCTCAATAAGCAAATTGCCCATGAATTATCCATATCCGAAGCGACGGTAAAAGCCCACATTACGGCTATTTTTCGCAAGCTTGAGATTAATAATCGTACACAAGCGGTGCTGGTGGCCAGTGAGCTAAAGCTGCAGATGTGATGCGTAACCTAGATTTGATGTGTTATGTAGGCTGATAAGGGCTTATTCATTGAGCTTGCTCACTGTTTTGTATTATATAGGGTTATCAATAGCTTCAAGGACTTAAACAAAGGTGTTTGCTTGGCTCTCTCTTTGTTTATGGATGTGTTGAATCAGGGCGCGTAATTTTGCTGGTTTAGCCGGCTTAGCCATATAGATCACGTTATTCTCTTTACAGTGATCCACAAGCTCTGGTTCTCGCTGTGCTGTGATGAGTACCGCAGGGATATCCCTATTGGCCTTGTGGCGTAGCTCACGAATAAGCGATAAGCCGTCTTGCCCCTGTTCCAGTTGATAATCGACTAACAATAGTTCTGCTTCTCCTTCTGCTTGTCTGGCATCCGCCGCACTTTTAAAGGTTTGGCAGTCACATTGCCAGTGACTTAATAAAGAGGTCATCGCTGTGAGGTTATTTGGATCGTCGTCGATGCACCAGACGTAACAGTGGGCGAGATGAAGAGGCTTGTCTGTCGATGTTAAGGGCGGGTTAAGGGCGCTTTTCTGTTTATGGATGGCAAGAGGAATGCGAATCGAAAAACAGCTGCCTTTTGTTGGAGTAGAGCGTAACTGAGTTTCTAGACCTAATTTACTTTGCAGGCGTCGAACTAGGCCCAACCCTAACCCCATCCCTTGTTCTTTGGTGTTTTCCCAACGATAAAAATCGTCAAACACTTTTTTCTGTTCCGACTCTGGAATACCAATACCTGTGTCCCATACTTGCAGTAATACATAATCTTTTCGCTTACGTGTGCATAAAAGAATTCGTCCTTTGGCGGTGTATTTTACGGCATTGGAGACAAAGTTCTGAATGATACGGCGTAGGTAAATCGGATCGCTATGGACATGTAAGGGTAAAATACGAGTGGATAAGGTGAGGGATTTATTGTCAGCAATGACACCAAACTCCGCAATAATAGGTGATAAGAGTTCTTCTAAATCACAATCGACTAAATTGGGTTTAATAGCCCCTTGATCTAAGCGTGCGATTTCCAATAGGGTAGAAATAAGGGATTCAGTCGATTCGAGGGAGTCGGATAATTTATCAACAACGTTTGCAGTATTGGCAGCCAATTCGCTGGATTGCAACACCCCCATATAGAGTTTTGCTGCGTTTAACGGTTGGAGAATATCGTGACTGGCAAGGGCTAAGAATTCGGTTTTCGAGGCGTTAGCATGCTCGGCTTCCGCTTTGGCTTTTATCAAGGCTTTTTCCGCGATATTACGACGTTCTATCTCTTCCATTAAGGCTTGGTTGATGCCCTGTACTTCTACTGTACGAGCTTTAACACGTTTTTCTAGATCGATATTGGCTTCTTTAAGGGCTTGCTGACTTTCAATGTGCTCCGTGACATCGGTAAAACTGGTGACAAAGCCACCGCCAGGCAGCGGGTTTCCGACCATTTCAATCACTTGTCCATTGGCTCGGCGTCGTAAAAAACGATGGGCGCAGCCTTTGCGTAAATAGCCTAAACGTTTGTTGACCAGATCTTCCACTTCGCCTACGCCACATTCTCCGCGCTCAGCATTATGGCGAATCAAGTTTTCAACGGGTAAGCCAATTTTCAACAGACCTTCTGGATAAGGGTAAAGTGTTAAGTAGGTTTTGTTCCAAGCCACCATGCGTAATTCTTTGTCGATCACACTGATGCCGTGGTCTAAATTGTCCATCGAAATAAACAATAAATTTTGATTAAACTGGATCGCCTGAGTGGTTTCATCTAGGTAGGTTACCATTTCTTCTACCTTGATACGCTTATCCACTAAGACCGAATTAATGATGGTCCTTGCCGATGAACCACCTAGAACGCCGCCTAAAATACGCTCGCAATAATCGATAAAATGGCTATCAGGGGGCATATTGGCAGAAAGGTGGTGAGCGTGCTCAGTTTCAAAAGTATTTAAGACTTGTTGGCATTTTTGGGCACCTAAGAAGGTTTCCAACAGGACAAAAAGGTCACTGTTTAGGGCTTTGCTTTTAGGTTTGAAAAAACGATGCTCAATCTCCGCAGTGGGGCTGACAAAAGCGGTGGCTTGTATCCGATCAATTAAACGCTCTGTCGATAAGAGAGAGCCGACGATATACCCTATGATATTGACGATTAAACTAATAAAAGCCCCATGGCTGAGCAACATGGACCAAGATTTTTCGTCATGTAATGTCCAGTTCATGTTGCCTGTGAGAGGCATCATGAGTAATAAGCTCCAGCATAAAAAGCCCAGCGTTAAACCTGTGTAGACTCCGTATGCATGACCCCGCTTCCAATAGAGTCCTCCGATGACCGAAGGGAGTAATTGCAGTACTAAAGAAAAAGCAATTAAGCCAATTCCCGCCAGAGATTCGCTGTTTGCCATTTTCTGATAATACAGAAAGGACAGGGTTAAAATCCCCATCATGGCGAGGCGTCGAATGATTAAAATGCGACGCCTATAAAAGGGTAAGGCTTGTTGGGCGTTGCTGCGTGCCAGCATTAAAGGCAGCACCACATCGTTACTGATCATGATGCTTAAGGCAAAGGTTGAAATAATGACCATCGCAGTGGTAGCAGACATGCCACCCAGAAAAATCAGCATTTTCAGGGGTAAATTATCCGATGCCAGAGCGAATTGAATCACATAGGTGTCGGCATTGATGTCACTTGAGAATAAACTTTGTCCAGCAATCGCAATAGGGGGAATAATCAGCGCAAACATTAATAAATACAAAGGAAAAAGCAGACGTGCCATATTGGATTGGCGCTTATTCTGATGGTCGACTACCGTGACATGGAATTGTCTTGGTAAGCAAATCACCGCTGCAGCAGACATAAGGGTCTGCATCACAAAAGAAAAAGAAATAAGCTGATTCGAGTGCCATGCACTTAGGTCGAGGGTGATAGGGTTTAACTCTGGCAGGTTTTTTCTCATTGCGACGACGGCCACGACCCCCACACCAACAATCGCAATCAGTTTAAACAGAGACTCCGCCCCTATGGCCAGCATCATACCAGAGCGATACTCGGTCACTTCCACTTTCCGGGTGCCAAATAACATCGCAAATCCGCCAATCAAGATGGTTGCGATCAATACCACAAGGTTCGCTGAAGGCTCATCCTGATTGACAAATAAAGCGAAGTTAGAGCCCAGTGCTTTGAGTTGCAAAGCGATGTAAGGAATGATGGCCACCATGGCAATTAAAATCACCAGAGGTGCCGTTAATGGCCGTTTACCATAGCGAGAAGAGATAAAATCGACAATGGAGGTGATATTCTGCTTGTGACTGACGGCAATCATCTTGCGGATAAACGGAAAGGCAAACAAGTACAGCAAAATAGGACCAAGTAGAACGGGTAAGTAATTCCAACCAGACCGAGAGGCTTCGCCAACCGCGCCGTAAAAGGTCCAAGCCGTACAGTAAATCGCCAGTGACAGGCTGTAAACAACGGGGTGTCGAGTCAGCTTCTTCGCGGTTGGGCTTTCCTTATCTCCCCATAGAGCGATCCAATATAAACCCAGAATATAAAGTATGGCTAATAGGGCCCAAAAAAGCGTCATCGATTACATTACCTGTGCTAAGACTTATTATGATAATTTGCCAATGTAACATAGCTTATTCCAGAATCCTCTACGACTTAGGTCGAGATTCATCTCGACAATGACCCTTGACTAAAGTCCAGTCTATAAAAGTTCTAAGGTTTGGTAGGTTGTGCTTTAGCGCGATGTGGTTTGTTGTCGGGATAAATCTTGACTTTGTATGATGATCTTTAGAAAGCAATGCTCACATGGGAATGTGAGCATTAGAGAAGGCGTAATGTCAGAAAGTGTGTTGACCGACTACTTTTGGTAGATCTCATCCCAAATTTGGGACATCCCTGCATACACTGCAGACGCTCCACAGATAAGTCCTTCATAGCCTGCTAAATGCGCAATAGTCGCACTTCCTGTGTAATCACCCAGTGCGAGTAGGAAAAACAGAACGGTTAAGGTAGCGAAGACGACTTGCAGAGATTTGCTTAATCGCAGGGTGCCAATAAATAGACCGCCTGTAAACACGCCCCACAGAATAAGATAGGCGACCATTGATAAGCCTTTGGGCCCATCAGACAGCCCCATTTTGGGTAAAGTGATTAAGGCAACTAAGGTTAGCCAGAAAAAACCGTAAGAGATAAAAGCAGTGGTACCAAAGGTATTGCCTTTTTTCCATTCCATAATGCCAGCAATCACTTGAGCCAAGCCGCCATAGAAAATCCCCATGGCCAGTATCATTGAGCCTAAGGGAAACAAACCAGAGTTATGTAAGTTCAACAAGATGGTTGTCATACCAAAAGCAAGCAATCCCAATGGGGCTGGATTGGCTGACAAATCGACATTTTTGATTGAAGACGTGACGTTTTCCATAGATACCTTCTTATTATATTTATTTTAGTGATTGTATTTTTACCCAAAAACGTTTTAGCACCACAATCAGCTTTCGGAATCTAACGTATTTCCGATGCCTGATGTTGGCGTCTGATCTATAGTGTCTGGTTTCAGATCATTCGTCAGTTCGACTTTAGTCGTATACAAGCTGACTGGTATATCATGACGAAGGGGGAGCTAGTCTTAGTGATTGCTATTAGTGTTTTTTATGATCATTCTAGTGGCTACTAATAACAGGTTGGGAGTATGTGTTAATGCTTGGTCGATCAATCTTCTGTGTGTTGCTAACGTGTTGTTTATCTGCTTGCGCTGTTCAAGATGTATACCCTAATGCCCGTGATCCGATTGATGTAAGCCAGGTGAAGGTCTTTAAACAGGCGCCGGATTTTTCTTATGAAGTCATTGGCATGATTAGCTCACCTGCCTTTGATACCTTTGATCGACAGACCATTGTAGCGAGTGCCATCCATGGGTTGAAAAGAAGAGCCGCCGCACTGGGGGCAAATGGTGTCATTATTGGCAATACTGAGATGTTTTTAGCATCCTATATGCGAAGCCATACTGGTACCTATTTTTTTAGAGGTATGCCTTGGATGGGAGGAATGAATTATAGGCATAGATTTTACGGTTGCTGTGGATTCTATGGTTGTGATGGATTTTATGGCTGCGACGGTTTTCCACCTGTGCAATTAAGCGGCGAAGCAATTTTTTATCCTAAGAAAAAAGGTTCTCTTAAAAATGATGAGTAAAGAAGGGGGGAGCCTTTTTAACGACTTAATGGCGTGTTTATCACCTTTTCGACGATGTTTAGGCTGAGAACACAGAATGGTATTTTTGCAAATAGGATCTTTGTGTGAAAGAGGGTCTTTGTGATGAAAAAAATTCGCTTGGCTATTCTCTATGACAAACCTTATTCTGGAAAAATATAAAGTATGAGTGATGCTGTTATGCGTGTATCTTATCTTGGCTCTTCTGAATCAGCTTCCGTCCTTGCTATGAGCAGGGCACAAGCGTTGGTTCATTCTCAGTTCTCCTTCGTTGATGAATCCGTTATGCAAACAACGAGTCCACATTCAATGACCATCTTCTTTGTGCGTGCTCAAGGCAGTGCAATGAAAGAATTTGGCATTCAATCGGGCGATATTTTAGTAGTGGATCGATCTTTAACCGCTCGCAGTGGGGATATTGTTCTGGCGCGTGTGAATGGTGAAATAACGGTACATACCCTCATGTTACAACCCGATGTATTGTTGCGCCCCAAAAATAAGGCTTACCCAGCGGCGGCATCCATGAAAGTATCTGGGTTGGATGTTTTAGGAGTGGTTGTTAATGTGATTCATCAGTCGACAGTAGAAGAAAAAGCAGAATTATAATGATAGGACTTAGCTCTCTTTCCTAGAGAATATTCTGATACATCTGTTTCTAAAAAGATGGTTTTCGGATAGGTCTTTGCTGGATGGTAGTTTATGTTTGAGGTTAGTCATGGAAGAGATTGTCAGTAAGTCAATGTGCCGATTAGAGAGGGCGGTTGAGTTACTAAAAAATGGTCAGTTGGATCGATGCGAATTTAGGCGGTCGACGAATGATATCGCTTATTTAAACTTGGTCGTAATATCAAGCCATGGTGAGCAGCAGGAATATATTATCGAAAATGATCAGGGAGGTTGTTTGAATATTCTAGAATACGACCAAGCGGTTAGTGTGGCCTTGAAAATTGGCTTTGTACCTGAGCAAATAAAAATTAATTTATTATAGTCACGTTTCTTCATATTGAATGCCTTAGATCGTCAGGCATTCAATAAAAAATCCCGACCTGTTACCTTTTGCTTTTTAATATGAAAGACAGAAGGTAACTGATCGGGATTTTTTTAGCCCATAGGGGCCGTTGAGAACCAATAAAAAGCACTAACTAATTAAGGCTTATCTTTGCCTTTTATTATGCGGTTTTCTATTGTTTCCCTGTCGTTGTTTACCGTCCTGCCGCCGCCTTGTTGTTACGGTAGCAGGACGATCTAATCAACTATGACTCGAGTGTTTCCCCGGCGGCTCTTGAATAAGCTCGTTTGTTTCTTGATTGACGTCTTTTGAGCCAGACAATGGACGAATTTGGCCATTTTCACGGTGAAAACCAATATCTTTTAGAAAGTGGTCATCGAGATGGCGAAACGCTTGTTTGGTTCTACGAGCTTCTAAGTAGTCTTTTGCTAGGTTAAATAGGTCGATGATACTCATTCTAATTCTCCAAAAAATAATATTTTGGCGGAATTTACGAGGTTTAATATTTGCCTAGAGATATAGACCGCGTAAATTCCGCGGTCAATGTGATATTACATAGACATTGAACGCGTAGGGTGCAAAGCTTGCTCATTATTACGAAGCAAACGAGGTGCAACTGAAGACGAAACGTTATTACGTTTGGCGTTCATCATCATTGCGTCCTCCATTTCTACGTATTAATTCAACAAGTTATGCGAAAAACGTTAACAGTATCGGGTTTCTCGATTGACTGTTGAGGAAGTAAAATGATTATGGTTAGTAATGATCATAATAACTTCCTCCGTTTATTGCGTTAAATTCTATGTAATGTTTGATATTCTATTTAGCCTGAAAATCCATATTTATTTTAGGGCTAAATAGAATAAAACCTATTACGCCTTAATCTTTGCTTTATGTCAAATAAAAATAAATAAATAACTGAAAAAAATTTAAGGTGCGTTATGTCTTAATGGGCAATACTCCAGAAGCCTTGGGTTTAGACGACTTATTCATATATTTATTGACCATTTGGTCAGAAATATTGCGCCTCATTTTCATGGTGTTGTTTGTGAGTAATTTACCGGAATAGCATCATTTGCTGTACAATACGCGCATCTTTATATTGGCAGAGCAGTGTTGATCCTCTCAGGTGTTCTGTTCTTGTCTATTTCCACTTTTAGCAGTAAGTGAACAAGCATGGCAATCAAAGCAACGGTGTATAAAGCCTCTCTCCAAGTGTCCGATATGGACCGTCAACATTACCAAAGTTATGACTTAACCTTAGCGCTGCATCCTTCCGAAACAGAAGAGCGCATGATGGTACGTTTGGTCACCTTTGCATTATTGGCTGATGAAAAGGAAGGAGCGGAGCAGTTAAGTTTTACGAAGGGAATTAGCACGGAAGATGAACCGGATCTGTGGCAGAAGAATTTTTCAGACGACATTTTAATGTGGATAGAATTAGGCCAGCCAGATGAGAAACGCCTGCGCAAGGCCTGTGGTCGTGCTCAGCAAGTGGTGGTCGTGAACTATAACGATAAGTCTGATATTTGGTGGGAACAGAATAAAGGTAAAAACAGTCGGTTTGATAATCTACGAGTATTGCAATTTGCCGAGTCGCAAGTGCAAAAGCTGGCAGCCTTATGTACCCGCTCTATGCAATTAAACGTGACGGTGCAAGATGGTGATATGTGGGTTTCTAGTGATGTAGGTGAATGCACCCTGCGCCCAGTATGGCGAGGCGGGCAATAAGCCGACCTCGCGTCTTGATTAGGCTTTGTGCAGGGCTCTTTGAAATAAGGCTATCGCTTTTGTATAGCATTCCAGAGCCAGAGCGGGATCATAGCGATCCCCTTCGTCGCGCATAAAGGCGTGCTGAGCATTAAATTCATGCCAGCTAAATAAGCGATTGGTATCGATCAATTGTTGATAAATTTTCTGCCGACCTTCGGTGGGCACGTGAGGGTCTTGCTTGCCCCACACCATGACAATTTCCCCTTGAATCTCGCCTGTGCGAGTGAAAGAGTCATTACCTTCACCACAAGGGATGGTATTCGAGTGGATGTCTGTTGCATACAGGCAGAAGGTCGCTTGTATTCGCGGATTAAGCGCGGCGCGGTAGGCAAGGTGGCCACCTAAGCACACGCCCATGCTGCCAAACTGTCCGGTGCAATACTCTGCTTTAGCAAAAAAGTCTAAGATAGCAACGGTGTCGCTATCGTGAGATTCTAGAGGCTTGGTAAACTTATCAGCATTACCTTTATCTTTGCCTTGATCATCGTAACCCAATACGGTGCCAATTGGGTTTAGTTCATGAAAGACTTCCGGCACGATAACCACGAAACCATGGCCTGCCATCATCGCGGCAGAACGAGCAATGGGGGCTGTTTGCTGGAAAATTTCAGAGTAAAAGATAATACAAGGGAATCTTCCATCCCCTTGAGGTCGATAGACAGTGCTGCGCATGGTTCCTGTCGGCGTGTTAAGATCAACATCGTGTTTTTGAATGATCATGAAATTCCTTACGAAAAGTCGTGTTTGAATAGCCCAAGATGGCACTATGATATTCGAGCGAGCGAGGATGGGCCAGAAATACTCAGTCAGTTAACCTAAGAAACGGAAGCAAGGCGTGCGAATATTACTACTTAGTGCCTATGAGGCGAGCAGTCACAAAGCCTGGGCAAATAGCCTGATGAATGGGTTGGGCGAGTATGATTGGACCTACCTAGCGCTTCCGCCAAGGCATTTTGCTTGGCGTATTCGTGGTAACGCCATGAGTTTTGCGTTTGATAAAGTATTCAAACTCTCGATTGAACAAGCGTACGACTTGGTGATCGCAACGTCCATGACGGATTGCGTTGGGCTAAAAGCCTTCTGCCCAAACTTACAGTCTATTCCTTGGTTATTGTATTTTCACGAAAACCAATTTGCCTATCCCGCCAGCGACAAACAACAAGGTCTGGTTGAAATGCAAATGGTCACTTTATACAGCGCTTTAGCGGCGGATCAGTGTGTGTTTAACAGTCAGTTCAATAAAGCGTCATTTTTCGAGGGCGCTCGTCGTTTGCTCAAAAAACTGCCGGATTATGTCTCGCCAGACTGGTTGAGTAACATAGAAGGCAACGCCCGTGTTGTACCTGTGCCAATTGATATTGATTGGGAAAAGAGGGGAGAACAGAGCCGAACAACTCTCTGTCAAAATAATTCTCCGCTTAGATTAGTATGGAATGCCCGTTGGGAGTTTGATAAAGGGCCTGAGCGATTGCTGGCCATTTTGCAGTCGTTACAATCCCGAGGTGTGGATTTTGAAATTGCTATTTTAGGCGAACAATTTCGTACCATACCTAAAGCGTTTGAGGCTATTCAACATCGCTTTGCTTCCTGTATCCGACAATTTGGTTTCGCGCCCAGTCGAGGTGAGTATCTTGGTTTTCTGGCTACGTCGGATATCGTGCTCTCAACAGCCTTGCATGAATTTCAAGGGCTAGCCGTTCTTGAAGCCGTTGCTCTTGGGTGTGTGCCCGTTTTGCCAGCTCGACAAGTGTACCCTGAGCTCTTTGGACCAGCTTACCTCTATGATAGTCATTTAAATGATATCGCAAAGGAGGCCAGTGCAGCAGTGGATCGCATTGTGCAACTTGTTAATGAGAAAGTCACGGTACCACAGGTGAATGAGTATCAAAGGGAGACGGTGTTAAAACACTATAGGGCACTAATAGAAAACATAAACACACTATAGTGTCTTAATCGGCCAGTCGGTCTTAAACTCGGCTGGCTAGAGCCTTTTGCCATTGAGGTCCTAACTCTTTAATAAGAAGAGCCTGTGAAAAAACGTGATGGGCATTCTTATATTGTTTATCCATGAAGGATTGAAAGAGGGTTTTGACACTCACTGATTCGGCTAATTGGCCGACTTTTATCAGCTCGTCACCTTGTTCAATAAAGCCTTCTTCTATCACTCTAAAATACACACCAGTACAGTAATGGTCGATAAAGAGTTTTATGGCATGGACGTTATTTAACGCAATGCCAAGTTTAAAACATGGCATTCTTGGCTGACTGACTTCCAAGAGACACTCACCTAAACGGAAACGGTCGCCAATAAAGATATCGGACTCATCTAGACACGATATCGTGAGATTTTCGCCAAAGGCACCGGGCGTTAATTTCTGGTTATTGAGAGTATGACGCCAGTAATCGTAGTGATGATAGGAAAAAGCATAGACCGCTTTGTGAACGCCGCCATGTCTTACCATGTCCCCTTGTCCATCTCCTTCTATGTTATTTTTTCTGACGAGCTGTTTACCCATACAGGGCTGTTTAAAGATTCCTGTCAGCACGCTTGTCCCATTATGTTCAACCATTTTCGGTTGCGATACGTTCAGTGACATAAGTTGCATTTGCTTTCTCCCATCTGTCTCTTGTGCGGTTTATCATTCACTTGTCTTTTTCTGTGAGCGGATCATTTGCTTGCAACGTTTTTGATGGCGAGCAGAAAGGCGGCTAAGACAAATAAACTTCCTGACATTTGATTGAAATAGTGACCTAGATGAGATCGGTACTTGGAGGCTAGAAAATCAGCAAACCTGCCATAACTACATAAGAACAATCCATCAATCGCAAGATAAGTGATGCTTAGAACGAAAAACTGCGCCGCCAAAGGTTGGGATTGAGATAAAAACTGAGGAAATAAGGCAGCGAAAAAGATGATCGCCTTTGGGTTGGCTGCTGAGGTGATAAATCCCTGCCAATATAAAGAAGGGGCTGAGCGCTGAGAGGCCGATTTAATCGGAGAATGTTTGGCAAAAAATAGTCGAATACCCGCATAGGTGAGATAGGCGACCCCCGCCCATTTGATCGCGACAAAGTAATTTTGTGATGACTGAAGAAGGCTTGCTAATCCAACCGCTGCGGCAAGCATTTGCAAGAAATTGGCTGACAGATCTCCCACGGCTGTCGCCGTTGATCTCTGAAAGCCGTTAGTTAAACTGTTCGAAAGCATAAGAATATGGCTTGGTCCCGGTATGCACATAAAAGCGAGGACTGTCATTAAATACACTAACCAGACTTGCATGCTCATGGGGCTTCTCCCTTTAGGTTTATTGAGAAAGGCAACTGATAAGATTGCTAAGGAGAGATCATGCTATAGGAAAAGAGGGTGGCTTAATTTACACTATAAGACATAAAACCTAGATAAGTTGCCAAGTATGAAATCGAACGAATTGATTCAAAAATTTGCCGATCACCAAGTCATTTCGTTGTCCATGGATATGCCACCGCATTTTGTCGAGCAACCCCATGAGCATCCTTGGCATCAAATCATCTTTCCTATTTCAGGGCTATTGCAGTCAACTATTAATAATAAAAGCGTGATTGTTCCGCATAATGGGATACTCTTTGTGCCAGCACACACCATTCATAAGTCCATTTCTGTCACAAGAACACAGTTTTTAGCGGTTTATCTCAACCCGAAGTGTCATGTGCATTACGGAAATGAACCGAAATCCTGTTTAGTCACACCGTTTTTAAAAGAACTCATCGTATTATTAGTGAAACAGGGGGTGGACGACCATTTGCAGCAAATGACGACCAATTTACTGCGTGTATTGTGGGATCAAATAGCCCTTGCTGAACGCTATGAAATTCCTTTGCTGATTCCTAGGGATAGAAGGCTACTGTCTATTTTTAATGAGTTAAATCAACAGCCAGACCTGTCGTTCACCCTAGCAGAATGGGCCCAGAGAGTGGGAGCCTCCCAGCGAACACTCTCGCGACTTTGCGCAAGGGAATTCAATCAATCTTTTTCATTATGGCGGCAAAATATTAGATTGGTGCTATCGCTAGAGCGACTTGAAAAAAAGCGAGCTGTTCATGAAGTGGCCTTGGATTTGGGTTACCAGTCTGATTCAGCCTATATTTTTGCCTTTAAGAGCTTGTTTGCCTGCACGCCCAGTCAATATCGCAAGCGTTATTTTCTTGCCAGTGCTTCGACTGTGATCTAAAGGAAAGCCTGTCTTTATTCGTCACTTCTTTAAGTAGTCACCACTTATTCTGGCTGTAGCAATAGCGTCATTTTTACTGTGCTGATTAAAACGAAAGAAAACCAGTATTTGCTATTGACCTCAAGTTAACCTGAGGTTTTATGCTTGCTTCAATACATGAGGCATTCAATACCAATAAGCAGTTATGGAGATTTCTAATGAGTATTATCGCCCTTTTTAACTTAGCGAAAGAATATCTAGAAACGCGTTGGACAAAACGAGCCTTTCGTCACCTAGATAATCATTTCTTAAAGGACTTGGGATTTTATCGCGAAGAGGGGCATATTTACCCTTTATCGGGCAGTAAAGAGGTGACAGAAGAAACAAAAACACTTGCTCAAAAACACCGACTGAAGCACCGTTAAAGCGTTGAATAAATCGGACGGCTTGGCGATTGGTGTTTATACACTGTTGAATCAGCCGGATTATATCCGGCTGAGAAGCATTGGCAGGTTCTAATTCATCTGAGCGCTGAATGATCAGTGCGTCTTATTATCGGGTGACTTTAAGGTTGTGTTTTTGCTGAAACCGCTCGATGGCAAGCTCTATCAGCTGGGTAACGAGTGACTGCTGTGATAGACCAGAATGTTCCCACAGTTTTGGGTACATGCTAATGTTGGTAAAACCAGGTAATGTATTGATCTCATTAATGAAAATCTCATCATCTGGTGTTAAAAACATGTCTACCCGTGCGAGTCCAGAACAGCCCAGTAGCTGATAGACCTGAATGGCCGTGGCTTGAATTCTATCCGTTTGGCTTGCGCTAATGTCGGCGGGAATGTTCAGTTCGGTGGCATCGGCATCCAGATATTTGCTTTCATAGCTATAAAATTTGTCACGGGTAAGGATCTCGCCGACGCTGGAGGCCATTACCTGATCGTTGCCAAGAATGGCGACTTCCAGTTCACGTCCGTCTACGGCTTGTTCGACCAGTACTTTTTGATCGAATTGGAAAGCATGAGTTATGGCTTGGATCAGGGTTTCTTTATCGCTTGCTCGGCTGACACCAATGGAAGACCCCATGTTTGACGGTTTAACAAACACCGGGTAGCCATATTGGGCTTCAATCTCATCGATCGGCCATTCCTTTTGCCAATGATAGAGTGTTGTAAACGCCGCGTTATGGATGCCAGCATCCCGTAGTAGGCGTTTCATGATGTCTTTATCCATACCGACCGCACTGGCGGTAACATCGGCACCGACACAAGGCAAATTCGCCATTTTAGCCAGCCCTTGAACCGCACCATCTTCGCCATAAGGTCCATGCAGGACGGGAAATAACACATCGATTTGCCCAAGAGCCTCTTTATTGTCCATACGCACCAGTTGTCTTTCTGGGCCATTTGGTATCAGGCCCACTTGGGGGGAGGACACATTAAGAGCAATGTCTTTTGGGTTATCCGCATGAAATAACTTTATGGACTCTTCGTTTAGGAACCAGCGTCCATCACGGTCTATGCCAATGAGAACCGGCGTGAAGCGCTCAGGATCAAGAGAACGAATCACATTCTGAGCCGACTGTAAGGAAACTTCATGTTCCGCCGAACGCCCACCAAAAACAATAGCAACGGTGATTTTACCTGCTGTCATATCAATTCCAACTGCGCAATGAATAAGTCTCGATTTATAGCTTGAGTCTAGCTGCCAGACCAGCATTGTCCTACTTGGGCCTCGCGGTACCAATGCATTAACACTTTATGATTATCATCGTCAGCCGCTGGTGACCATGGCGCAAAATCCTCTTCTTTGAAGGCTTTATAAGGGCCTTGTTTTACTTCAAAGATGACCGCATCGGTGTCCAGTGAGAGTACGGCGTGCCAGCCTGCTACAGGCGTTTCAATAACGGAGTCTTCTTCTCCTAAGACGGCACGGTTGATCACTACGCCCTCATCGTCAAAAGTCAGGACGATGAATCGACCACGCAATGCTGTGAGTAGCTCCCATGTTTCCATATGACGATGAGGGCGAATGTAGGTGTCTGGCTCCATCGCGATGGCTAAGCGTTGAACGGGGTCTGATAAATCACTATGAATATTGTGATTCATTCGCAGACGGGGTGATAGTCGAGCGTCATCGCTAAGCGCGGAAAGTTGATCAAAACTGAGTTTATTCATGGTGTAGGGCACTTAATATAAAAAGAAAAAGTATGCTAATGCCAGTGTCACGACGAGTCAAACTTGTTTTATAAAGGCAGAGCGAATCAGGCCAATACCCGCTAATGCAAAAAGCCCAGAAACAGAGGCATCAATCCAGCGACTCGCTTTCTTATAGCCATTCATGACACCGTTCAAAGAAAACACAATGGAGTAGAGGGCATTCGTGAAAAAGCCAACGAGTACGCACACAAAAACGCCTAGTACAAGAAACGCCGTGCTATCGTTAGCTCCTAGGCCTACGGACAGCGCGGCCATCCAAGCGATTACTGTTTTAGGGTTCGATACATTGAGGAAGACGCCTTTAATAAACCAGCTCATAAGGGATCTTGTGCCTATTTCAACTTGGCCCATGTTGTTATCGGGATGTATCGCGGATTTAGCGGATAAAAAAGCTAGCCAGATGAGATAGAGACCTGCGAACACTTTAAGCGCCATAAGTAAATAAACAGAACTTTGCAGAACCACACCTAGGCCGCTTGCGGCAATAACGCCCCAAAATACCAACCCCGTGGATAGTCCCGCTCCATAGATTAAGCTGGTTTTTCTTCCTAAACGCATGGCCACGGTGGCATTAGAAACCGTGGCAGGTCCAGGTGATACCGCAATCACAAAGAAAGCGAGACCGATACTAAGTAAAGAGAGCATATTTATTTCCTCATGCAAGTGGAGAAGATGACAGTATTATTGTGATAATGCGTATTGTAAAAACACTGTGGGTCTACTCACGCACCAGTCGTTCAACATTCAATTTAATGGAGCTATTCCTCAGAAAAGAGCTCCTTTAGCATTGGCTCAGGGTTGTTTAAAAATGCTTTAGTGACCTCATAATGTTCGGTATCTTGGTATTTTATTGGATACAGTCCCGACTTGTCGATTTGATAAATTTTGGCGCCGGGGTAAGCCATTAGAATGGGGGAATGGGTTGCCATAATGAACTGCGACCGCTGTGTCACGAGTTGATGCATTCTGCTTAAAATAGCTAGTTGTCGAGTCGGTGAAAGAGCCGCTTCCGGTTCGTCAAGCAGATAAAGTCCATCGCCAGAGAAGCGCTTTATCATAAGTGATAGAAAGGATTCTCCGTGGGATTGATGGTGTAGCGATTTCCCACCATAACTGTCTTTAATTGCAGGTGGATTAATATAGGGAAAAGCAGCCTCGTCTAACTCGTCAATATTGGTAGCGACGTTATAGAAGCTTTCTGCCCGAAGAAAAAAACCATCTTTATAGCGCTTAAAAGACTTTGAAAATCGCAAGTAACGATGTAGTTCAGAGTGGGTACTACGAGTCCCAAAATGAAAGTTTTTCGAGCCGCCTTCGGCGTTGAATCCTAGACCCACCGCAATGGCTTCGAGCAGAGTTGATTTACCACTGCCATTTTCACCAACAAATATGGTGACTTCTTTGTCAAATTCTAAAAAATCCAGCTCTTTGACCGCCGGGATTGAGAAGGGGTAGACATCGAATGAATCGATGGTTTTCCTTTTCAGCTCAATTTCTTTTAGATAGGGCAAGGATTCCATAAATTGTCCCTAGCCGCTTTTAACGGCATGAATCGTTATGTGATCGTTTGTTTCTCGTTCTATACTAAAGCCTGATTGTTCTAGCTCAGCAACGAGATCTTCAGCGGAGCTAATATGACGATAAACGATACCATCTTTAAAAAGCTGATAGCTATCGCCTTTTGAACATAGGCTACTGACAAAAAAGACGCTCGCTTCTTGTAAAGCGCCTTCATGCGGGTCTGCTAAAGAGCCCTCGCGCGGGTCTACCAAATAGTCATGTACTTTTTTTAGAAAGGTTCGTCTATCGTCACCAATAATGCAGTGCAAGCCGTTGCCATCGATTATTACCTGATAGCGTTCTGGTAAATGGACAGATTCATCGGTGAGATCAGCCACGAAAAACCTACTATTAATGCCACTGGACAGGGCTTTTTCTTTTGCCCACTCAATGGCAGTAGGGGATATGTCTACTCCAGTTACGTCGTAGCCGTGTTGGGCAAACGCACGACATAAATGGCCTTCGCCACAGCCTAGTTCTAATAATTTGCCTTTTGGCATTGGGGCATCGATAGCAAAAAATCGTGTTACCTGTTCTGAATTAGCCAGTCGCTCGTTGCCACCCCAGCCCGCCCAACCTGCGTTTTTCGCCTGAACATACATGTCATCATGAATAGCGTAATTTGGCTGTTTAATATTGCGATTAATTGTCACTTTACCGTCCTCAATTCCAGAGAGCGAGCTTTCTCGTTATATGGGATAACGCTAGTCTGAGAGATAGTAAGTCACGGTTGAAACAACTCTAACTTTTTTGATTTGAGGGTTGTTCTTGTCTCTTTCGCTAATGCTAAATTGACCTTGCGAAGCGGTTTTAATTTTACCCAATGTGCTTTTTGAGTCGGAAGCAAATTTCTCGGCGACTTCACGCGCGTTTTGGGTCGCCTCTTCAATCATTTTGGGTTTTACTTCGTTTAGGCGAGTGAAAAGGTATTCTGTTTGCGCCTGATAATTGTTGCCAGTAAAGACGATGCCTTGTTTCCCTAAGTCTGACATATTCTCCATAACACGGCGCACAAGGTCTATATTTTTGGAATAGACAGTGACGGTTTGGGTGGCGGTATATCTGAATTTAGCTTGGCTATCATTGCCGTATTGTTGGGCAGATTTATCAATGATTGAGGGAGAAGAGAAAGAGATTTCATTCGCTCCAATGCCTGATTTTTCCAGAAAGGCTTTGATTTTTGCGGTGTTGTTATCAATCTCGTCGTATACTTTTTCAAGGTCGTTGCCGGCGATATTAAACTGAATGGGCCAAATAACAATGTCGGCTTTGTATTCCCGTTCGGATAGTCCTTTTACTGTCACCGTTCGCTCTAATTCCTTGTATTGGATGGCGGCATGACCAAGCAGATAGCCCAGAGAAGACAGGCCAATAATAATACAGACTCCCAGAATGAGTGAGCTTGTTCTATTCAATGTCGACACAACGTTCTCCCTTTGAATGTGATGGTATTGAATCTAGATCCATATAAGAACATTGTTATGTCGCGGCAGAAAAGTCAATATGCGGTTCTACTTGGTGTCGTCGTGTATTTGTACCAAAGGCAGCTATTCAAATTATGTTTAACACGTAAGAGTTGATGTGTTCACAAACCAAGTATCATTTTTCCGGTGAATGCCAATGACAATAAGTCCTTCGCGTTTTTCGTAAATGCCTTTCCATACAAAACGGTAGCATCCGTCGTGATCGTCATCACGGTAGCCTTGTAACGAACCAAAATACTCGTAACTTAGGTTCTTACCATTTCTCGCGTTCATGTGTTTTATATCATCTTCAAAACGCGCTCGAGAAAAATCGACCAGATCTTTTTCTTCATAATGTTTTATGAACAGCTCATAGTCACCAGTCTCGTCTGCTTTCAGCATTTCTTTTAAGAAGCCTTCCGCGATGGCTTTTTCATCTTGCAAATTAGACATTAGATTTTGCTCCTTGAATATTGATTTTCAGGTTGAGGGTAACCTTGGCTCTTTATAGGTAACAATATAATTGCTACGAAAGACGATTATTCTAACGTTACTTATGTTCCTGTGTAGGACAGTACATGATTACTATGGAGTTCGCCTTCAAGATTAAAATTGAGTTCTCCAATGATTTGAAATCCCAGCTTTTTATAAAATGCGATGGCTCCGTGATTGTTTATCCAAGTCGATAGCCAAAAAGGGGAGCCATACAAAGATTCTATTTTCTTTAACAGCTTTTTACCGATGCCTTGTCCTTGGAAATGTGTGGAGACATACAGTGTGACCACTTCATACCCTGCGCTTGAGCTTTCATTGAACCTAGACTCAACGTCAACAAGGACAAAACCCACAAGGTGATCTTCCTCTTCATACACAAGAATATTGCACGATGCCTGATCAAGTAGCTTAAGAAAATGACTTTCAGTAAATGTTGATAAAGCATATTCGGATATCTTTTTTCGAATCCCTTCGGTGGCGTAAGTATTCAGCCAGACTTGTAGTGAAAGTGCTGCTAAGTTTAAGCAATCGCTTTTTTCAGCTCGTCTTATCATATGGGCTTCTTCCGTTCACTTTGCTTTATGGCTCTTTTGACATTTAGTTTCCATAAATGTATATCAGCTTCACATTGCATTAGTCTAATATTTTTATGATTCCACCGCGCTAACACTTGTTACGTTCTTCAATTCCAAACATTCTCCTTCCATGGCTTTCGCGTCCTCAGGGTCATGGGTGACAAGCAGTGCGGGTATGTTGGCTTGGCGTATTTCGTCCAGCACAAAGGCTCTTACGTCGCGTCTTAGGGCTGGGTCGAGTTTGCTAAAGGGTTCGTCTAGGAGCAGGTATTTCGGTTCAGCCAGTAGAGTACGCAGCAGGGCGACACGAGCTTGTTGGCCGCCGGAGAGTTCTTTGGGTAGGGCGTTGGCTTTGTTTTCGATATCGAGTCGAGCGAGGGCCTTGATAGCAAGTACTTGACGCTCACTTTTTTTGACTCGAGAGGGAGTGGCGAAAAGTAAATTTTCTATGATGCTCATATGTGGAAAGAGCAAAGGCATTTGCTGTAGCAAGCCAACTTGGCGCTCTTGAGTGGGTAATAAGTGCAAGGCTTGATCCTTGAGGTAGATCTCACCTGAGGCGCTAAGATGAGGCGTGAGTGAGCCACTCAAAAAGTTGAGTAAGCTGGATTTGCCAATGCCGCTTGGCCCCATAATGGAGAGAACTTGTCCGCTTTCAATCTTGAAGCTTAAATTGTCAATCAGTCGTTTACCGTCTAATGACAAGGAAAACGCGTTTACACTGAGCACATTATCGTCCTTCTGCTGGCTTTTTTTATCTGTATGAGACTTTTGCTCGACTACTGCGCTTGCCAATAGTTTGTTAAAAACAGGCTCAAAATGCTCATTTATAGGTATAAACTCCGCTTTCTCGTCTGTTTTTGCCGCGTCTTGGCGTCGCTCGTGACATCGTTCAAAGGTCTCTATACACAGTTACTTTTTATCGATAGAGGATTTTTTCCTCATACTAAATGACGTTTTTAACGCCAATCGCCATTGTGTCCAATGGCGCGGAAGCTGTTGTGACAGCCAAAAAACAAAAACAGGGAAGAAGGCTTGTAATAAGGCCATACTACCGACTTGTTTTCGGTCGCCTGAAGCGGCTCTTGCCACGGCTTCCGTGGTCAGTGTGCTATGGCGACCTTCGCCTGCGATCAGGGTAGGTAAATATTGCGCGACACTAACGGAAAAGCCAATGGCAAAGGCGGTAAAGAGGGCGGGTTTTAGCATAGCAAGTTTAATGAACAGATAGTTGCGCCAAGGTTGGTAGCGTAAGCGGTTTGCCTGATACAGATACTCTTCTTGATAAGCCAAATAGGGGCCTTTTAAGGTCAAATAGACATAAGGCAATACATACAACAAATGCATGGCGATAATGGCCAGAAAGGAGCCATTGAGATTGGTTTGTAGCATGAGGACGGAGACCCCAAACAGAAAGCCAACTTGAGGTAAAAGAATCGGTACGTAGATCAGCCAATCAAAGGGATGGTGTTTTGGCGGCGTCTCTTTAGTGTAAGAAGCGCGTTTGCTTTCCAGCATGAGCAAGCTCATTAAACAGGCGATACCCGTCGCAGCTAAGGCAATGAGTAATGTATTGCTGGATAATTGAATTAATAAAGGGATGGCACTGTGGATGTTGTCCCATGTCCATTGACTGGGCAGGGCATCAGGAAAGCGCCAACGGCGTGTTAGCGACCACATTGGCAATACCAAAAGGGCTAAAAAGGCCGTGATTAATGATAAGACGCCGAGCATTGCCCCGAGTTGAACGAGATAATCTGTTGCCCCTTGGCGTTTGCCGTTACTGCGTTCTGGCGTCGTCAGTTGTTGTAAGACACGGTGACCAAACTCCCAAGCCGCCAAGACGATGGCAATGACGATCATTAATACCACCGCACCCGCACTGGCGATATAGCGCATAGAAAGGTCAGGAGCGTTAAACCAACGTAGCAGTGTGACGGACAGTGTGGAGGGGGTATTGGGTCCGATAATCATAGCCAAATCGACCACCGTGAGACTAAAGGCAATGACGATAAAGATAGGCAGTCTCACAATGGGGTAGAGCTGCGGAATCAGGACCTTACGCCATGTGGTTAACCGGCTATAACCGAGCGTCCGACACACTTGTAAACTCTGTCTGGCTTGCATGGTTTGCAAACTGGCCAACATCACAAACAACAAATAAGGCATCTCTTTGATAACGAGAGCGAAGATCAGTGAAAGAGCATAGGGGTCTTGGGTGGTGATCCAATTAGGCGGGCGCTCAAAGCCTGTTAACCAAGGGCTAAAGAGGCGAAGTAACCAACCCGATGGGCTAAGTAAAAACAACAAGCCAATGGCGATGGCGGCATGGGGTATGGCCAAAATGGGCGCAAGCATGGCTTCAATACGACGGAAAAGCGGCTTTTCATACCCCCAAGCAAGCAAGGATAAAGCCAGCCAAACTGCTAATAATGGAGCGCCAATGCCAGAAATCAGGGTGAGTTTAAGGCTTGAGTAGAACTCTTCAGAATGAAAGAGGGTGAGCCAAGGGGCGAGTGAAAATTGATGGCTACCTAAGGGCGGAAAATACTGAAAAGCAGGTAACACGGTGCCGACTAGCCCCACGGCAATGGGCATGGCTAGTAGAAAAACCAGCAAACTTGCAACCTGCTTTGGGTGTTTCAACGGCATGGAAAAGGTTTGCTCATGTTTTTACTTCTATCAATGGCTTGTCTCGTTTTATTGGGCATAACGTTTGCGCCATTCTTTTTCTAAGGCATTCACCCAAGTGCTATTAGGTTCTGGGAGTGTTTTGCCTAGTTGCTTGATACTGAGAGTGGCGATGCCTTTTGGAATGGCATCAAATTTCGCTTGATCGGCTGGCGGGAGCTTGGCATAAGACAAGACACTTAAATCCCCCCATACAGTTGGTTTTTGTTTCTCTATTTGCGCTTCTGGCGAAAGCATAAAGTTGGCCACCACCTGTGCAGCGGCTTTGGCGCTACTGTTGTAAGGAATGGCTAAGAAGTGTGTGTTGCCAATGGTGCCATTGGTGAATACGTAAGAGCGAACGCTGTCTGGCAAATTCCCCTTGGCGATTTGTACGGATGCGGCGGAGACATCGAAACTAAACGCAATATCGATTTCTTGATCGTTTAATAAACGCATCATTGCCTGAGAATCTTTTGGGAAGGTCTTTCCATCGCGCCAAGCAACCTTATTGAGTTTATCAAGGTACGCCCAAAGAGGTGCAGTCACCTTTTGAAAGGTCGCTTGATTGACGGGTTTAAGCAGTGCGGCACGATCATTTGTTAATTCGTATAGGGCTTGTTTTAAAAAGGTAACCCCTAAGAATTGTGGTGGCGCAGGATAAGTTACTCGGCCTGGATGGGCTTGGGCGTAAGCAAGCAAAGCTTTCATGGATTTAGGTGGATTTTTTAGGGTGGCGGTGTCATACATAAAAACGACTTGCGCCATGCCCCAAGGGGATTCCATACCATCGACGGGGGTGCCGAAATCCTTTGTTAAACTTTCCCGCGTGTTTGGATCGACGTATTTTTTATAATTGGGCAAATTATGACTAAAAGGACCGTATAACAGGTGATGGTCTTTCATTGCTCGAAAGTTTTCGCCATTGATCCAGATTAGATCCACAGAGCCGTGTGTGTTTTTCCCCGCTGCTTTTTCGGCCAAAATACGATTGACGGCGTCTGCGGTATCACTCAGTTTGACCTGTTTTAAGGTGATGTCGTATTTCTTTTTGACTTGATTGGCTGCCCATTGAATATAATCGTTAATATTATCCGCCCCGCCCCAGGCATTGAAATAGACCGTTTCACCTTTGGCTTCTTTTAAGGTGTCTGACCAGCTTTGTGCCATCAGGTTGCTTGAAAGTGATAAGGCCATTAGGCTGGCAGACAAAAAGCTGGCCATCTTTATAGTCTTCATAAACGTCATGGTAGAAAGGTTCCTGCGTTATAGGGGCTGATTAATCAAGCTCAGCTAATGTATCTGGTTTATTGCGATGATTAAGGTAAATATAAAGTAGTAAGTTTAGTGGTTGGATGCAATTTATATCCATAAGTTCAATCATTTAGCGTAAAATAATGACGATTTTCCATGGTCGACGTGTTTAAAGGATGAGGTTTTATGTCATATCAGATTTTCTCTCACGTATTACCCAGTGCTTCGCTGGGCACCCAGCGTATTATTAAAGCCCATCATTTTGGTGAGCAAGGTTCTCGACCAAAAGTCTATTTACAAGCTGGGTTGCATGCGGACGAATGGCCCGGTTTTTTGCTGCTGAATACGTTACTTAAGTATTTAAAAAAAGCCGATGAAGCAGGGTTGATTCAAGGAGAAATTGTGATTGTCCCCGTGGCGAACCCAATTGGTTTAGCACAAAACTTCCATGGTTATGTCCCCGGTCGGTTTGCTTTTTCCGATGGGGGCGGCAACTTTAATCGTAACTGGCCGCAAATCGGTCAACAGGTCGCCAAGCGTATTCAATCCTCCATTACAGGAGATGTTGAAGAAAATAAAGTACTGGTGCGTGAAGCCATTCGAGAAGAGTTGAAGCAATTGCCGGATATGACTGAGCTGCAAGGCATGAAGAAGACGCTCTTAGCACTCTCTATGGACGCCGATGAAGTGCTGGATTTGCATTGTTCCGGTGAGGCGATGCTCCATGGTTATTTGCCACAGGAATTTGAAGACTATTTTAAGCCATTGTTAGGATTACTTGGGGCAAAAGTTGGTTTGTCAGAGTTAGAAACGGGCGCGGCCTCATTTGACGAGACCAATGTAAGTGTTTGGCGTGAGCTGAAAGGGCACTATGCCCATCTTATCCCGTGGGGGTGCCGTTCGATGACCATTGAACTGCGGGGGGAGAATGATATTTCCGATGAGGTGGCCGAACACGATGCCAAAGCGCTGCTTGAGTATCTGGTGCTGCGTGGTGTCGTTCACGAAGATGTCACTCAAGGTGAGGTTACTCAAGGTGATAGCTCAAAGAGAGACGATTCAGCGGTTGTTTACTATCCGTTAGATGCTATGGATCTGGTGAAAGCACCTTGTGCGGGTATTGTCTGCTATAACAAACAAATTGGCGACGAGGTGGAAGCTGGAGAAGTTATTGGTGAAGTGGTCAATTTAATGGAAGATGATGTGACAACCTCGCGCTACCCATTAGTGGCACGTACGAATGGTGTATTGTTTGCCCGTTACCAGCGCCGATTAGTCATGTGTGGGGAATCCGTGGCGAAAATAGCGGGGCGAGAGCATCTTGCTTATCGTGAAATTGGTCGTTTGTTTGAGGACTGATGTCGAAGTAGCGGATTGGCTTAAGCGGCCAAAGAGATGACAACGATTGTATTTTAGTATTGAGAGTATTGAGTGACAGAACAAGCCAGCCAGACACGACAGCTCACCCAAGAACAACAGTGTGTTGTGCAACACGATTTAACCACGCCAGCTAAGGTCATTGCCGTGGCGGGGGCGGGTAAAACCACCACACTGATTTCGCGCATTGAGTATTTGTTGATGCAAGGGGTGGATGCCTCACAGATTGGCGTGTTCATGTTTAACAAAAGTGCCCAAGAAGAATTTTCCGAGCGCTTAAGTCAGCACTTGTCATTAAATGGTTTTATGCGTTCACCCAGCGTGATGACGTTTCATGGTTTTGGATTAAAACTGTGTCGTCGGATGGAGCAGCAAGCTTGGTTACCCAATGCAAAGTTAGTCACCGATGATTTTAGTTTGGTAAAAATGTTACGAGAGGCCATGAGTCTCTTAGTTCGCAAAGGCGAGAAGGTGACGCTTCAAGATGAAAAAGATTGGCTTGAAGATGTGTTGCTGTTTATCGACCAAGTGAAAGCCTCTGCTGAGCCCGCCCAAGAGGTATTTAATCGTCTCGGTTGGTCGAAAGAACGTCAGTTTTTTCCGGCGCTCTATAATGAATTAGAAACCCTTCGCAAACGTCATAATATACGTTTCTTCTCCGATTTATTGTCTGATCCCTACGAGCTTTTATTCACATTGGGTGAAGAACAGCGTCACCAAATACAAGGTTTTGTGCCCGCTTTTCGTTATTTGCTGATTGATGAGTTTCAAGATATTAACCCTTGTCAGTACGAGTTGCTAAAAATGCTTTATCCCGCGCCTTGTCAATGGATGATTGTCGGAGACGTTCAGCAGTGTATCTACGAATGGCGTGGTGCAAGCCCTGATATTATGGCGACCCAGTTTGATAGGGACTTTCAGTCTGTGCAAACTTACCCACTCAGTACCAGCTTTCGTTTTGGGCATTCCGTGGGATTGATGGCATCGAGCGTGATCAGTGAAAACGATCCGGATGCCTTGGTCATCGGCGAAGGGGATCGTACGCGGGTATCGTTTGCCCGCGCACCAAAAACAGGCAAAGCGCTATTGAGGGAACTCAAAACTTGGGTCGAAGAGGGGCGAGCATTGAGTGAAAGTGCTGTTTTGGTGCGTTTGTACAGTGACATGGTGCCTATCCAGTTGGCTTTGATGCACAAGGCTGTCCCTTACCAATTACATGGTGATTCCCCTTTAATGGAAAACCGCCAGATTCGAATGCTGGTGGCGTATCTTGGTGTAATTGCTGGTGGCTTAGAGAATTCCGAGTTGTTTTTTCGTCGCGATGATGTGGAATTTCTACTGAGTGTACCCAGCTTAGGCGGTTCTATGGCACAGCGAAAAACCTTGATTCAACAGGCAAAACAATCGCCACACTTGCTGCCACAGATGATCGATACCATGGCGGATCAGGCCGATGGCTGGCGGGCCAAAAAGCTCTACGAACGAGCCGATTGGTTGCGTAGTTTGACAATGTATCGCTCTGACCCTGCACAAGGGTTAGCCTACACGTTAGAAAAATTGGGGATCTATCGATACTTTGAAAGCACCAGTAATAAAGATATTCAGACCCAAGAGAAGATTGCCACTTGCGATGCTTTTATCGCCTATGTGCGCGGTGTTGGTGGGCAGGCACAGAATATTTTAACTCAGTTGGCAGCGTTGAATGAACGACACACCGATGATACGAACGGTGTTCATCTAATGACCATTCATAAATCCAAGGGGTTGGAGTTCGACTTAGTGTTATTGTCTGGCCTGCAAGAAGGGCGTTTTCCCTATTACGATGAGGACTTAAGCCGTATTGACCAACAGGCCGCCAGTCAAATGCAGTCTGAACGTCGATTATTTTATGTGGCGATTACTCGGGCTAAGCAGCAATTGGTGATTTTAGAAACGCCTACAGCAGATGAAAATAAGCGGATGAAGCGGGGAGATATCCCTCGGGCAGCGTTGAAAAACATGGCACTGTCGCGTTTTGTATTTGAAGCTCAGCCTTACGCTGTTAGTCACATTTGTCAGCGTTGGCACGAAGATAGCAATGATGAGCCCATTGATACAGCAAAAGGCACGGTGTTTCAGCGTTATTTGAGTCGTGTTGATTCGGCACCGAGATTGATTTTTCGCCACCAGCTAAGTGACCAGACCCAAAGCTTAAAAGCCGGGGATAAAGTTCGACATGATCGATTTGGTCAGGGCGTCGTGGTGCGCCAGGAGCAAGACGGTAAGCGAATGATTTTTGTGGATTTTGGTGAGCAAGGCTTGAAACGATTCAACCCTCGACAAACTCAGCTGGTGAAGTTGTCCTCTCGCTCATAGATCTTTCGTATCACAAACATATATATTGTCGTTATTAGATTGTTGGAGAAACCATGTCTATCCCATTGATTGATTTTGAAAAATTAACGAGTTCAAACCAAACTGTGAGTCAGGCCGAAATACAGGCGTTGGACTCCGCCTGTCGTGACATTGGCTTTTTTTATTTGGTTAACTCCAGCCTTTCTCCTGCCCTAATGAAAAAATTAATGGGCGCTGCTCAACGTTTTTTTGCACAGCCTGACGAGGTAAAACGAGCGATTGATATCAAAAATAGTCCCAATCATCGGGGCTATGGCGGCATTGGTGAAGAACAGTTAGACGAAGTGTCCCATGCGGATTGGAAAGAGACTTTTGATATGGCGTTGGATTTACCAAAAGATCATCCGCTAGTGGGCAAATACCCAACCATGTATGGACCAAATCAGAATCCGAGCGATCCGCTGGTGGTTGAGGTTTTGCAAGAGTATTACGTGGCGGCCTTTGAAGTGGCTCAAAAGGTACTGACGGCCATGGCGCAAGCACTGAAACTTAAAGCCGACTTTTTTACCCAGTGTTTTACCGATCATGTGACGGTTTTACGCATGATTCATTACCCACCCCGTCCTGCGGACGATCATCATAACGGCGCCGGTGCCCATACGGATTACGGTTGTATCACCTTGTTATTACAAGACATGATTGGTGGATTGCAGGTGAAAAATCGTCGTGGCGAATGGGTGGATGCGACACCAGTCGAAAACGCCTTGGTCGTGAACATTGGGGACTTGATGCAGCGCTGGACGAATGATGAGTATGTTTCCACCTCCCATCGCGTGGTATCGCCTTTGTCTGGTGTGGATCGCTATTCGTTTCCCTTCTTTGTAGAGCCGGATTATGAAACCAATGTGGCGTGTGTGCCTAGCTGCTTTTCTGCTGATAAACCCGCTAAGTATGCGCCAATTTTAAGCGGTGATTGGATACAATCGCGATTTGATGCCACCTATGCCTATCGAGAAAAAAACTGATTTTGACAACGTCGTTCTGTCATATGCTGTGTTGTAGACTGTATGGCGTAAAAGCATGAATAGCGAGGGGGAAGCGGGCAACCTAATCAATAACTTTATGGAGAACAGGAGGTTGTCATATAAAGGTAACTTTGTAGGCTTGAGTTTAGTGCTATAATTAATTTCACATTGTAACGGTAGGACGCTATGCCATCTCATCCCTTGGTGATCCAAGAGAATCTCTATTTTTTGCTAAATGAAGTCGAAAAACATTATTTCCTCGTCGATCAGTTTTTTAAAACCCAGTCTCTGGATGTGCTTCCCCGTATTTACGCACGTCGTGGTTATATGCAAACCCTGCGCGAGAAAATCGAAATAAAATGTTCTGAATTGACCAAACGGCGTAAGCCTGGAACAGCCTATGCGATTCGAGTTGAGGCTGTTCGTTCCCTTGCCGCTGCTCTTGAGGGGGTTGCCCAGCATTATCTGGATTGTGTTCAGGAAGGGACATTAGAAGATCATTATGAACATCCAGCTGCCCTTACTTGCAGTAAATTACTGCGACGAATGGATCGCTCTCTTAATCTAGTAAAAGTCGGTTTGGATAAATCCCAGCGTCGTATTGGTATCAAACTAGGACGCAGCACTCAGGGATTATTGGCGATGTACGATGAGATTCAAGATGTCACGTTAGCGGCTAAAGATCGCTTGACCGACACACAATTAAAATCCGCTATTTTGAGTAATTACGCCCTTAAGTGTGCCATTCAACAATTAGCCGTTGTGGGTGAATCCTTGATCAAAGCAGATTTGGGTCAAGTGGTCAGTTTACAGAACTACGACCATCTTCGTGATTCTGTTTCTTCTCTTAACTACAGTCTGAATGACTTAAAAGTGCGCCGTTTAGCGTTAACTCGATCCGGTAGTGCTATTGCCGCGATTTCCCATAAAGATGAATCGGGTAAAGACATTCTGGCGGTTTACAAAGAGGGGGATCACAATAAACTCGCCGAAGAAGTCGAAGGCATGAAGCACTGGCGCAATGTGGATCCTCAGCTTGCTCCCGATGTATTGGCACATACCACTTCTAATGGTCGTTCTTCATCTCTGCTAATCGAACATTTGCCTGGTAAAACCTTAGAAGCCTTGCTTATTGATCACTACAAAGACAGCGATAAAGCCTTTGAAGAACGTAAAGAGACGGTGAACACCGCGCTTTCTGTGTTGTTTAAAACCCTCAATCGAATCTGGAAAGCGACCTATACACCAGAACATTGCCAAGCTCGCTTTATGCAACAATTGGCCAAACGAATTGATGACAGTATTCGGGTTCATCCAGATTTTTTTACCCCAGAACATCGTATCTGCGGGCAAGTTCGTCCCAGCTTTACCGCATTAATGCGAGAGGTGGAAGAGAAGGAGGTCCATTGGCGAGTGAACTTTTCGGTGCTGATTCATGGGGATTTCAATGTTGATAATGTGATTTACGATTCCGTTGAAAAGCGCATTTATTTTATTGATCTTCATCGATCGGCGTATTTTGATTATGTGCAAGATTTGTCTGTTTTAATGGTGTCCATCTATCGCTTGCAGGTGCTGAGTGGCTCCACCCGTGAACTTATGATGCAAAGTGCTATGCAGATTTACCATTTTGGCCGTCGCTTTGCCAAGCGCCAAAACGATGACTATTTTGAGTTGAGGTTAGCGGCGGGCTTAGCTCGTTCATTTGCCACTTCAACGCGTTTTATTTTTGATAAGAAACTTGCCTCGCGCATGCATTTACGGGCTCGCTATTTACTTGAGCATTTGGCGCAAATCACAACGGAACAAGAACTGAATTTCAAACTTCCCATTAAGGAATTGTATGTTGAATAAGTCAGAGCAACTGAGCAACTTAAAGGTTGGTGTGATTGGTATTCCAGGAAAATGGTCTACTGAGGTATTAGCAGATCGTCTTGAGGCAAAAACTGGCTTTCGAGCTGTTATGGATGTAAGAGATATTGCCTTGCACTTGGATACGAATAAAGTTTTTTGCAAAGGACTGGATTTGACGGAACTGGATGGTGTGATTATCAAAAAAATCAGCCAAGTTTATTCCCCAACCACGGAAGACAGAATTCATATTTTGTTCTCATCTTGAATCGCTTGGTGTACCAGTGTTCAGCCCAACCCAGAGCATGGGCAAGTTAATCAATCGATTAAGCGGTACGTTGGCATTGGAGCAAGGGGGCATTCCGATGCCGAAGACACGCATTACCGAGTCCGTTGAGGCGGCCTTTGAGATAGTGCGTGAATTTGGTTCCGCTATTTTGAAGCCCTTATACTCGACGAAAGCAAGAGGTATGGTCTATCTGCGAGAAGAAGACAGTGATGATACCGTGCGTGCTCAGCTAACAGAGTATCAACAGACACAACCCTTGCTGTATATCCAACAGGCGCTTAATCTGCATGGGCGTGATCTGGGTATGGTGTTTATTGGTGGCGAGTATTTTTGTACCTATGCTCGGGTGGGGAATGCTGATGCTTGGAATACCACTATCAACAGTGGTGGACGTTATGAACCGTTCGAACCAGATGCCGAGTTGATTGAATTGGGTCGTCGCTCCCAAGCCTGCTTTGATTTGAGTTTTACCACTGTAGATATTGCATTGACAGACGAGGGGCCTGTGGTGTTCGAGGTCTCGGCTTTTGGTGGCTTTAAAGGCGCATTAGATGGCTGTCACTTAGATGCTGCTGAGGCCTATGCCAACTATGTGCTAAGCTCTATAGACAGTCAAAAGGGGAGTTAAGAATGACTCAAGGACCTCTGGATAATCTTACATTAAAGACAATGATGGACAATTGTCAGCATCAGCTTACTCTGATATTTGGCGTGTTAACAGTAAGAGTTCATGGTAATAACCGTGCTGTTTTAACGGAACTCAACGAGTATTATAAAAGTTATCGTGCAGGAAAACTGGGCGCCCACGCCATAGATGTGTATGTGGTCGACCACGAGGCAGTGGCCACCGCTGTGGATTGGCAAGATGTGCCAAGAGAAGTGGGAAAACGCGGCCGCAAAGAAGGCTATTTAGACCACCTCTCTGAACAAGGTGCGTTTGGAGGGCGTTGGATTAAAAAGTTTAAGACCGGCATGCTTATGCTACAGCGACTTGAAAACCCGGTGGTGGTTGGGCCTTGTCAGGCAAATTTAGCGCAGGTTATTAACTTTATTAACAATCAATTTTTAAACCTTCACCTTCGCAATGGCTTTTTATTGGGACATGCGGCGGGGTTTAGCGTGAACGGCAACATCACGGCCATTGCAGCGGGTTCAGGGGGCGGAAAATCTACCCTGATGTTACGTTGTTTAGAAAAAGCCAATCGTCAGTTTTTGACCAATGACCGTATTTTGATGCGCTCATCGGATGAAGGGGTCGAAGCAGTAGGAGTTGCCAAGTTACCACGGGTGAATCCTGGTACGTTACTGAATTCAGAACGCCTTAAGCCCATCTTACCAACTAACAGACAGGAAGAACTGTTGACCATGACGAAGCAGGATTTATGGCAGTTGGAAGAAAAATATGATGTGCAAATTGAAGATAAATACGGTCCGAACCGTGTTGAGCTAACTGGCAAGTTAAGCAACTTGGTGATGTTGGATTGGTCTTTAGAGTCAACCCAGCCAACGCAGTTAGAGCGTGTGGATTTAAACAGATCGCCGGATAGCATTGAAGGATTGCGTAAACGTCCTGGCCCCTTTTATCAGGACGAATCAGGGGCATTTGCGGATTTATATGCCTGTGATTCCGTGAAGACATACTGTGATACGCTGAAAAGCGTACAAGTATTTCGTTTAACAGGGGCAATAGATTTTGATAAAGCCTTTGCTCTTATGGACTCCATGGATTCAGTATGACAGCAAGATTTGCATTGATTCGTCACGGTGCTTACCAGCAACTGACCGATGTGCCCAGTGCCTTACAGCCCTTTCCACTGACAGCGGAAGGGGAAGAAGAGGTACGTCGTCAAGCACGGGCCTTTGCTCAATGGTTAACCCAGACGAATCAAAGACTGAATCCTGTAGTCGACACTTCAACCTTGTTAAGAGCCTTCCAGACAGGAGGGCTTTATATAGAAGAACTGCGGCCCTTTTTTCTGGGCGAACCTCGTATTCACAGTACATTTAGCTTGTGCGAGCGTAGTGTTGGCGCCGTTGCTAATTTGACGATCAAAGAGATTGAGCGGATTTTGGCACTGGATCCAAGGTTTGACTTGCCCCCGGAAAACTGGAAGTCTAACAGTGAATATTGTTTACCCTTTGACGGTGCCGAGTCATTAAACCAAGCGGGTAAACGAGTGGCGGATCACATTTGCTCTTGGTATGCAAAAGCCGAAGCTGGCATTAAATTGTTTATTGGTCATGGTGCAGCGTTTCGCCATGGCGCTTGTCATCTTAATGTCATAAATTTTTGCGATATTAAACGATTTAGCATGCATTACGGCCATCCGATTGTCATGGAATTCGCCGATAATCAAGCGCCAAACCGACTTTATGGAGAGTGGAAACAGCGCCAGATTCAAGATGTACCTGATTGATAGCCCCGAACTGAGAACCTAACATGCAAACTGTAGAAGAGAACACCACAACGAAAAAATCGAAAAAATCTTTATTGCCCATCATTTCAGAGCGTCACGAGCACCGTGACATCATTTCCAGATTGCCTACAGAATGGTCTACTTGGCCGCAAGATAAAAGTTCTTGTAATTCGATTGCTAGAAAGCCGAGCAAAATGCCAGATAGATTTCGTAAACGTAAATTGAAATGGCCAAAGCGTCCTGTGGTGTTTATTTCGGATCCCCATGCGGATGCGACAGCCTTTGAAGCTTCTTTGATCGCCTCTGGTGTGGTGCAGCAAAAAAAAGCAGGTCTACGGCATTTAAAACTCACAAAAGCAGGGCGCAAAACGGAGATCATTATCGGTGGCGATTGTCTGGATAAAGGGCCAAGCAACTTATCTCTTTTGCGCAGTGTTAAGCATTTATACAAATTGGGTGCGCGTGTCACCTTATTGGCAGGGAACCATGATTTGCGCTTGTTGATGGGGTTATTGGCGCTAAAAAGCTCAAAGCATAATATTGGTAATCAACATTTTTTTGTTCGTATGGGTAAAAAGGTCGTTCCCTTATTTAAAGAAGTGTTCGAAGAGTATTTAGAAGGCACCAAGTGGGATAAGAAAATTCCTGATGAGGATACCTGTCGTAAAATCCTGTTCCCCGATGATAAGTGGTTTAAAGAGTTTCCTTACCATGCCGCAGGGATTTTAACGGCGGAAGGGGTTGAGCGAGAAGTGCATAAGATGCACAACAAGGCCAACAGCTTTGAACAACACTGTCATACGGTGGGGTTATCGTTAAGACATGTTTATGCTGCTGCACTACAGTGTCAAAAGCTTTTTTTGCATAAAAAAGGCGAGTTTAACTGGTTTTTCCGTAAAATGCGCTTGGTGGAAAAGCGTGGTTCCTTCTTGTTTCTACACGCAGGATTAGATGATGCCATGGGCGAGTTGCTGCTAAAAAATGGCACTTCCTATGCTAATAAGGCGTTCCATCGCAATTTAAAACATATGGATCTTTTTGGTTTTTACTATAGCTCCATTGCTAATACGTTCAGAACCAAATATCGTGACGCGGATCTGCCTTTGACCGACCGAGGCGTGAATGCTATTCACAAAGCGGGGATTCACTTTGTGGTACAAGGGCATGTCAATCGCCAGGAAGGCCAACGAATTGCCATCAAAAAAGGCCTGATTCATATTGAAGCCGATATTACCCTTGATGAACACTCTCGCCAGCGAGAAGGACTCTTAGGCTTCGGGATAGGCGCGACCTTGATCAATAAAAAGCAGGGATTAATAGGCATAAGTTGTGATTACCCTACCGCGAAAGTTCTCAAACCCACTGAATTAAGTGCCATTTATGGATAAACCATGAAGTCAAAAACCGAATTTAAACACGAAGCTTTGCTTGATCCTGAGGATATTCAGGATGTACTAAAAGCCATCTCCAAGGGGTTGGGAAAAGGTAAATTAGAATTCTCGGACGATAAAGGTACCTTATCTCTAGGCCCTCAAGGGCTACTGTACTTAAAAGTCAGTGCGTCAGATGGAGATGATCGCCAACAAGTGGACATCAAACTGCGTTGGGAAAAAAAACCGAAAACCTTAAGCAAAAAGCCCCCTAAAATAGAGGGCTAAGTGACGGGGTTAAGACATAATGAGTCCGCCATCAATATTGATGGCTTGACCGGTTATATAAGCGGCATCAGGTCCTGCTAGAAAGGCCACTAAACCGGCGACTTCTTCTACCTTGCCAGCTCGTTTCATGGGAATGTTTTCTATCCAAGTCGCCATGAGTTCACCAGGTTGGTAATTCCCCATTAGTTTACCCCATACTCTGTCGTTATAGTCCCACATATCTGTGTGAATGATGCCCGGACAGATAGCATTAACGGTAATGCCATCTTGCGCGACTTCTTTTGCTAGACTTTGTGTCATACCCATTACACCGAATTTGCTAGCGGCATAGTGAGGTGTGTAAATGAAGCCATCGCGAGCCTGACCCGATGCGGTGTTTATAATCCGTCCACCTTTCTTATCCTCCCTCATATACTGGATCACTTCTTTGCATGAAAACATCATTCCCTTAGTGTTCACATCTAACGTGATGTCCCAGTCTTGTTCAGTTAGGTCTTCTAACTTAGATATACGAATTACACCAGCATTATTAATGGCAACATCAAATCGGCCCAGTATGTGGTGAGCCTGTTGGTAAAAATGGCTAATTGACTTGACTTCGCTAACATCACAATGAAGAAACTGAATGATCTGATGGTTGTAAAGGTTATTAAGCATGCTCAGTGTGTCTGTGTAGTCATCATCAATAGTGCCAACGACAACATCATAACCGTCCGCTAAAAACCGTTTGGTAATGCCAAGACCAATGCCTTTGTTACCACCACAAATGACCATTTTTTTATTGTTATTGTCCATTGAGCGCCTCTTTATACGAATATGAATAAAAATTCAAAATAGAATAAAAAACCTATAAAAGTCAAATTTTATATATTGTATCTTTTATTATTTTTTAACTTATTGATTTTTAATAGAAAAATAAAAAATTGAAAATTTGTTTGAATTTTTCAAATGAACTTATTGACAAACATTAACTTTCATAACAAGCTAAATAGAATAAAAATACAAAAATGAATAAATATTCATAATGCTATAAAAAATAAAAATTAGGAGTGAGCAATGAAGACTGTTATGACCGGCTCCGGTTCGAAACCTGATAAAACGTCCTATCAAAGCCACTTGGTTCTTGAGACGCTAAAATCAGTTCAAGGACCATTAATAGGGTTAATTTTACTGTGTGTGGGGTTCTCTCTTTCTTCTGAATATTTTTTCACGCTTCGAAATTGGCTCAATATTCTCGATCAAATCACAGTCCTAGGCATTGTTTCTATCGGCATGACGGCAGTCATCATCATTGGGGGTATCGATCTATCCGTCGGGTCGTCTTTAGCGTTAGCCATGATGATGGCCGGTTGGCTAGAGCGCATTGTTGGGCTGCCTTTAGAAGTGTCTATTTTTCTGGGCATTATGACTGGCGCGTTGTGTGGTCTGTGCTCCGGTTTGCTCATTATTTGGGCCAAATTACCCGCTTTTATCGCAACACTTGCCATGATGTCCGTTGCGCGGGGAATCGCCAATTTACTGACTGATGGCAGACAAGTGGTTGGCTATCCTGACTGGTTTACCAACTTCGCAACGGTGCGTCTGTTCGGTTTTGTCTCTATTACCATGTTGTTGTTTGTGGTGCTTGCCGTGTTAGCGGGGCTGTACCTTCGCTTTCGCGCCAATGGACGTAATCTTTATGCGATTGGTGGTAGCACAGAGGTCGCTCGTTTATCAGGTATTGCAGTAAACAAAATAACCTTAATTGTCTATGGCGTTTCAGGCCTATTGGCTGGGATTGCTGCGATGACGCTAATGGCACGGTTGGACTCATCTCAACCAAGCGCTGGGGTGGGCTTAGAGCTGGATACCATTGCGGCTGTTGTCATCGGTGGTGCCAGTTTAAATGGTGGCGTAGGCAGCATTGCTGGAACCATTGTTGGTGTCTTGATTATTGGTATTTTGAGGAATGGGTTAAACCTGTTAGGTGTGTCCCCATTTTTCCAAATGGTCATCATTGGAGTGGTAATCGCGGTGGCGGTGTCCTTTGATACGATGCGCAGAAAGTCTCGTTAGCAATACTTTTCTGCTTTCCGATATAAAAAAATAATAATACTGGAGATAAAATATGTATTCTAAATTATCAAAAATTGCTGGTGTGAGCTTGCTTACCTTCGCCGCCTTCACAGGTAATGCTTATGCATCGAATAAGTGTACGATTGGTTTAGCTGTCGCCAACCTACAGGCAGACTTTTTCAACCAAATAAAACTATCAGCGCAGGATGAGGGCAAGGTAGTGGGTTGCAAAATCATCACTGTCGATGCGCGAGGGGACAGTGCTACCCAAGTAAACCAAATCCAAGATTTGATTACACGACAGGTCAACGCCATTATCTATATTCCTGCAGGTGCTACCGCCGCTTCTGTTCCTGTTAAAGCTGCTAAAGCAGCAGGTATCCCCGTTGTCACCGTAGACCGTAATCCAGCGGGTGCACCTGGAGACACCTTTATTGCGACCGACTCCGTCGCCGCAGCGCGTGCGCTGGGGAACTATGTGGCAAAACTGACCCATGATAAAGCCAATATCGGTATTATTCAGGGACAAATAGGGACGACTCCGCAAATTGAGCGCTCTAAAGGGTTTATGGAGGCAATCAATCAGTATCCGAAGATGAAAGTGGTGGAAAGACAGGCCAGTAATCAATGGGCTCAGGATGAAGGGTTTAAGATCGGCCAAGATATGTTACAGCGCAACCCAACTATTAATGTCATTTTCGGGCAGGCTGATGCGCTCGCTTTAGGGGCAGCTCAGGCAGCCAAAGTAGCTGGTGAGAAGCTGATTATTGTCGGGTTTGATGGCGATTATGCTGGTCTTCAAGCCGTAGAAAACGGTGTGCTTGCTGCCACAATGACACAACAAACTCAGCGCATGGGGCGTTTGGCAGTGACCTCAGCGGTTAAGCTGATTAAAGGAGAGCCCGTTCCTAAAGAACAGCTGCTAAAAGGCACATTAACCACCAAGGCGAACGTGAAAAAATTTATTGCGAATCATCCGTAGCAGATGGAAAAAGAGGTGATGTATATGTCCGTTTTACAGACAGATACTGGGCCAATTTCTATTGCTGAGAAAGGCTCACAACCGAGCCTTTCGATTAAAGGAATTGGAAAAAAATTCGGCAATACGCGTGTGTTAAATGATATTACGTTAGATATTTATCCCGGTGAAGTGGTCGCATTATTAGGGGAAAATGGTGCGGGTAAATCGACCCTTTCCAACATTATTTGCGGTGTCATTGTGCCAACAGAAGGCTCAATGACATGGAAAGGCTCTGCATATGCTCCTAAAACGCCCAGAGAAGGTTTAAGTTACGGTATTCGCTTGATTCACCAAGAGATTCGTTTGCTTCCCGATCTCAGCATTGCTGAAAATATCTTTATTGGTCGGCAACCGATGAAGGGCGGTTGTATAGACCGTGAAAAAATGTTCCTTGAGACAAGGGTGCAACTGGACAGACTGGGGTTGGATGTCTCACCAGACACTAAAGTACGGGATCTTCGAGTCGCGGCTCAGCAGCAGGTAGAAATAGCTAAAGCCTTGGCCCACAAAGCGGAGCTTTTGATTCTAGATGAACCCACGGCAGCTTTAGGTGGCAAAGAGGTAGATCGGCTGTTTGAACAAGTTGAGCGATTAAAAAAAGAGGGGGTGGGATTTATCTATATTTCGCACCGCATGGAGGAAATTAAACGCATCGCCGACCGTATTGCAGTGGTTCGCGATGGCAATTTAGTTGCGGTGCATAAAACGGGCAATATACCAGTCAAAGAGATTGTGACGGAAATGGTAGGGCGCAATGTAGATCGTATGTTCCCACCTTTATCAACGCCCACAAAAAAAGAAATATTACGGGTAGAAAAATTATGCTCGGATAAATTTAAAAACATTTCTTTTCAGGTGTGTGCCTGTGAAATACTTGGGATTTCGGGCATCGTCGGTGCAGGGAGAACGGAGTTGGTTCGTGCTATTTTTGGTGCCGATAAGATTGACTCCGGAGATATTTTTCTGGAAGGGGAAAAAATAGACCTGCCCAATCCGCGTGCTGCCATGGACAAAGGTATTGTGCTTGTGCCGGAAGATCGCAAACAACAGGGATTGGTGGTCGAACATAAAATTGGTGATAACGTCATGTATGGCAATTTTGACATGCTTAATAGTGGCGGTTGGGCATTTCCCTCTGCGATTGAGCGTTTCTCTAAGTCTGCCATTGATGTGATGGGCACAAAGGGGCAAGTCGAAAATGCCACAGCGAGCCTGTCTGGAGGTAATCAACAAAAAGTGCTTATTGCCAAATGGATCGCTCGAAAACCTAAATTGTTTATTTTAGATGAACCGACTCGTGGTATCGATGTTGGTGCTAGAGCCTCTATATATGAGGTCATCTCAGGGTTAGCAAAAGAAGGGATGGCCGTTATCGTGGTGAGTTCAGACTTAGACGAAGTGTTAGGTTTGTCCAACCGTGTCATGGTGTTAGCCCACGGTGAGCAGCAAGGAACCCTTTCTTGCGAAGAGGCTAATCAATTATCAGTAATGGAGCTTGCAATAAAATGATAACAAAAGATTTTGCTCAAAATTTATTCTGTTTAACCGGTCGTGTTGCTTTCGTAACGGGTGCGGGGAGCGGTATTGGTCAATGTATTGCTAAGGGACTAGCCAGTGCGGGTGCCAAGGTGGTGTGTTTTGATTTACATGAAGATGGTTTAAATAAAACGGTTGAGGATATCATTCAAATGGGAGGGCAAGCCGCTTTATTTGTTGGCGATGTGTGTCGCGAACAAGTTCTAAAAGACGCGATTAGCTTCACAGAAAAAATCTTTAAGCGTCTTGATATAGCCGTGAATGCAGCGGGGATCGCGAATGCCAATCCGGCTTCTGACATGCAGAGAGACCAATGGCAGCGCGTTATCGATATTAACCTGACAGGTGTTTGGAATTCTTGTAAAGCGGAAGCGTCTTTAATGGAAAAAAATGGCGGTGGTTCTATTGTCAACATTGCGTCTATGTCTGGCATTATCGTGAATCGGGGTCTTGAGCAAGCTCATTATAATACCTCTAAAGCGGGCGTTATTCATTTATCGAAGAGTTTGGCCATGGAATGGGTTACTAAAAATATTCGAGTCAATTCGATTAGCCCTGGCTATACCGCGACACCTATGAATACACGTCCAGAGATGGTCCATCAAACTCAGCAGTTTGAAGAGCAGACCCCAATGGGACGCATGGCTAAAGTCGAGGAAATGGCGGGGCCTGCTATTTTCTTAGCCTCCGATGCGTCGTCTTTTTGTACCGGCGTGGATTTACTTGTCGATGGGGGCTTTGTTTGCTGGTAGTGGCGTAATTTTTTTTACCCTTTAGCATAAATATTCATAAAAGAAAAAAAATTCAAAGGAGGATCTATGAATCCCTTCGGATTAGAAACCAAAGCGCTTGAAAGTCGGGCACGATCCATTCGACGCAGAATTATCAAAATGAATGCTAGCAGTCCTGCAGGTGGGCATACTGGGGCGGATTTGTCTCAAGTCGAAATTGTGACCTCTCTTTATTTTAGAATACTCAACTGCGCGCCCGATAGACTGGATGATCCAACACGAGATGTGTATATCCAGTCAAAGGGGCATGCGGCTGGCGGCTACTATTGTGTATTGGCAGAGGCAGGCTACTTTCCTGAAGAATGGTTGTCTGATTATCAACACAATGACTCCCATTTACCAGGACATCCGGTTAGACAAAAGACCCCTGGTGTTGAATTAAATACAGGGGCTTTGGGGCATGGCTTGCCAGTTGCTGTCGGTGTTGCTCTAGCTGCGAAGCGTGATGGCAGTAGTCGAAAAGTATACGTCGTAACAGGGGATGGCGAGCTAGCAGAAGGCAGTAATTGGGAAGCAGCTCTCGTCGCAACTCATTACAAGTTGGATAACCTGATTGTTATTAATGATAAAAATAAACTGCAGTTAGCGGGTGAAACAGATGTCATTATGAAAACGGATCCTTTAGATGAAAAATGGCAAGCGTTTGGTTTTAAGGTGTCTCAATGTGATGGGAATAACATTGATTCGGTTGTTAACACCCTAGAAAACCTCACTTATGATGGTCGGCCAAATGTCATTATTGCGAATACAACGAAAGGCGCAGGCGTCTCATTTATTGCTGGACGTTCTGAGTGGCACCATCGAGTACCCAAAGGCGATGAAGTTACCCGAGCACTAGAGGAGTTAAGTGATGTCTAATGCTGAACATTTTGCCAATATTATGGTGCAGTGCTTTATTGAGGCCGTTAACCAGGGCGTTGATCTTATTCCGGTCGTGGCGGACTCCACATCCACCTCTAAAATCCAACCTTTTGTTGACGCTTTTCCTGAGCGCTTGGTAAACGTTGGGATTGCTGAGCAAGTTATGGTCAGTACTGCGGCGGGCTTAGCCTTGGCTGGTAAAGTGGCTGCCACCTGTAACGCAGCACCATTTCTTATTTCACGTGCGAATGAACAGGTAAAAGTGGACATTTGTTATAACAATACGAATGTGAAATTGTTTGGACTAAATTCAGGAGCAAGTTACGGCCCATTAGCGAGCACGCACCATGCTATTGACGACATTAGCATCATGCGAGGCTTTGGTAATATCCAAATATTTGCTCCCAGTTGCCCTATAGAATGCAAACAAATCATCGATTACGCCATTCGTTATCAAGGACCCGTTTACATTCGTATGGATGGTAAACCCTTACCCGTACTGCATGATGCACATCATCAATTTGTGCCTGGTGAGCCAACTTTATTACATCAAGGTAAGGACGTGGTTATTTGTGCTTTAGGGTCTGTGGTACATGAAGCGGTTGAGGCTGCTAATCGACTGGCGGAAAAAGGCATTGCCGTCTCCGTGGTTAATGTCTCTTCCATACGACCTCTTAATCGACAAGCGCTTACGGCAATGTTACAGGGGGCACCTCATGTGGTGACCGTAGAAGAACATAATATAAACGGAGGGTTGGGCAGTATTGTGTCTGAAGTGATGGCGGAGAAGGCTATTCCGGCCAGTTTACTACGACTTGGGGTTCAAGATGGATACTATGCGGCGGCAGGTAGTCGACAGTTCACACGTGAACAGCTGTCTATCGATAGTGCTAGCCTTGTTGAGGTTTGTCTTAACTTAGGACAGAACGAGGTCAACCATGCCTAGTGCTATTTTGACAATTGACGAGGGGACGACAAATGTTAAATCCCTCCTTCTCAATAGGGCTGGCAAAGTGATAGCGAAAAGCTCAGTACCTTTATCCATCCATTACCCATCTGAGGGGGTGGTTGAACAAGATCCTTATGAGTTAATAGAGAAGGTAAAAGCGTCCATTGATTTAGTATTAAACTCTACTAATGAGCCTGTGGAGATTGAGGCGGTCGCGATTAGTAACCAACGGGAGTCTGTCTTGGTGTGGGATCGACAGTCTGGTAAGCCACTGACGAATGTGATGAGTTGGCAGTGTCGTCGTTCAGAGTCATACTGTAATAGCCTTAGAAAAGACACTCAATTCAGCGAGTATGTGCAACACAGCACAGGCTTAACGCTTGATCCTATGTTTCCCGCCACCAAAATTGCCATGTCTTTGCATGATATTCCTGATGGGCATGCCCGTGCGGGAAAAGGAGAGATCTGTGTTGGGACGATTAATACCTGGATGATCTGGAATATGAGCAATCAGATGTTTGTAACCGATGTCTCTAATGCATCACGTACACAGTTGTTTAATATTCGTGAGTGTGTATGGGATAGGGTGATTTTAGATCAGTTAGGTATTCCAGAAAAGGTGCTGCCCAGAGTGGAACCTTCTGCAAAAGTGGTTGCCAGAACCAAACCATTTGGTTTGCTGCCTGCTGGTATTCCTATTGCGGCGCAGATTGGCGATTCCCATGCTGCCCTATATGGGCATGGTGGTTATGAAAAAGGGGTAGTCAAAGCAACGTATGGTACAGGTAGTTCTATTATGGCGGCGATGCCAAGCTTGCCTACGATACGTAACGAGGTCAGTACGACGATTGCTTGGAATGACTCTGAGACTTTTTATGGCTTAGAGGGCAATATTACGCACACCGGATCTGCCATCGAATGGACGCGCAATATTTTAGGCGTTCAGTCGATGGAGGAGATGTGTACATTGGCGTCTCAGGCCCATAAAAACCATACGGTGTTTTTTGTCCCTGCGTTATCAGGACTCGGAGCTCCCCATTGGGATCTGGAGGCGACTGGGATTTTTAGTGGCTTAAAAAGCTCCACACATCGTGCTGATATCGCTCAATCTGCTTTTGAGTCGGTGATCTTTCAAGTAGCCGATGTGTTTCATGTAATTAGGCAAGAGCTTGGTGAAGCCATAGAATGCTTATGTGTTGATGGTGGGCCGACGAGTAATGATTGGCTAATGCAGGCCCAAGCAGATTTGCTTGGCGTGCAAATCAGACGCGGTGATACGGCTGAAGTGTCTGCTATAGGAGCCGCCTATTTAGCGGGTTTAGCCATCGGTTGGTGGGACAAGCATGGGTTATGTGCGTTATTAGAAATGTCCGTAACACTGTTTGAGCCAAATAAAGATCAGTACGATTTTTGGCAAACCCGTTATGGTGGCTGGAAGTTAGCGGTCGAAAAGTGTCGCCTAAACACTGTGAAGTGAATGGAAAGCGCTTAGTGTTGTATCGCCTATTAGATGGGTTCTTCACTAAGTGCTAGCGACGAATAATGGCTTCCGCCGTGACTCGATCCGTAATCAGAACATCAATATAACCACCTCTAAGGGCCCCCTTGATGGCCTCAACTTTATCAATGCCTCCAGCCACACCAACGACGTGTTCACAATGCTGTAATTGATTTAATGTCATGCCAATGACAGGATTTTCAGACGGTTCTAGTACATCCACACCGCTAGCATTGTAATAATGCAAGCTAATATCACCGACTGCTCCTCTATCTGCTAGCATTTTTAATGTTGTTTTATCGTAGTAATTACCAGAATTACGAAGTAGGTTGGACGGTTCGAGCAAGCCAATACCAACGATTGCGATGTTAACGTCATCAAACATGGCCACCACTTCGGAGACTCCGCTGGTGTTGAGAAGCTTCTCTTTCTCATCCACTGATTGCTCGATACTCTGGGCTGGTAACATATGGGCCGGACAAGATAAAATGTCTGCCATGGTTTGCGTTAAAATCGTTGCTTGAATATTGCCATTGTGGCCGACACCACCTAATAATTGGATCACGCCTTTAGCTTGAATTTTACCCGGTGTTAAAGAGTCAACCATTGATCGAATGGTATCGCTCCAAGATGAAATACCAATGAGATCACTTTTTTTCAAGGAGTTTTCTAAATAGTAGGCAGCTGCAGAGCCGATAGCGCGCTTAATGGTATGGTCAGTTGGGTTATCCTCAACATCAACGACAATAACATTGGGGACACTAAATGTCTGTTGGATGGTATGTTCTAATGCAATAAAAACATTGGGGGGCTGCACAACATTGATTTTAACGATGCCTTCCTTCAAACATCGGGTAATGGAGCGAGAGACCTGAGATTGTGATAAACGCAGTTTGTCGGCGATTTGCGCCTGCTTTAGGCCATCTTGATAATACAGCGTCGCAATTTTTACCAATAATCGTTTATCATCCACTTTCGACATAGTCTGGTCTCTGTTATATAGCCTTGAATGATAATTTTAGACTGAATAATCATTCCAATAAAGTTGTTTGCGGTCATTTTATTACATAAAGCAAGGAATTAGCTCGTTTAGGCGGTGCAATAGAGGCGGAGGATCATTCTCAGGTTAGCATAACCACAATATGATATTATGGTTATGCGTTGCATGTAATCTCTTTATCAAAACCGCTTGGGTTATTGTTGGGGGCGAGAGGCCAACTCGGTCAGAAAATAGGGCAGTGGTTGGGTAATGTACTGTTGACTGGCGACCCTAGCCATGTGTCCCTCTGGTATTAATGTCCAGCCCTCTCCAGATAGTTCCAAAGGTTCAGAGCCAATTACAATGTGTTTATCGAAGGCTTTGCAATATAGGCTGGGAGAATGTTCATCACTGGAAAAACGCACAGCAAACAGCTCTTTTCCGTTAGACAATACGGCAGTAAAACGAAACGGTTCGGTAATGTTTTTACTGCCCATCAATACCAGAATTTGCTCAATGGTCTTAGAGATCGCGTTTTCTGGATCCGTCTCAAGGCCATTGGCAACCATCAAAAGAAAAATGACCTCTGAATCGGTTGCGCCTCTTCGTTCGTTATACAAATACTCGGGTATTAAGCGATCTAAATGCCAGCGTAATGCTTCGTAGTCGCCAATTTGGCCATTATGCATAAACAGCCAGTTTTTATAGCCAAAAGGGTGGCAGTTTGAACGGTTGGTAGCTGTACCTGTTGATGCGCGGACATGGGCAAAAAACAACCCGCTTTTGATATGACGTGCAAGACTTTTTAGATTGCAATCACTCCAGGCAGGTAAAATCTCATGGTAGAGACCTGGCTCTTCTCGTTCGTCATACCAGCCTAGGCCAAAGCCGTCTGCGTTGACAGTGACTTCGGATTTTCGGGCACTTAAGCTTTGATGAATAAGAGAGTGGTCCGGTTCAAATAGTAGGGACTCAAGGTAGACTGGGTCACCTTGATATGCCATCCAGCGACACATTTATGCTTATCTCCAAAATAAAATAGGAAGGTGAAATACCTTCCTTATATAGTGATTAGATTATTGTATAGGATTTTATACATTAAAATAGCGAATTTTTGTGGAAAGTTGACTGGCTAGGTCGGCTAATTGTTCTGCTGATTCACTGATGGAGTGAATGGAATCGGTTGTTTTCGTGGCGATGTCGGTAATGTTCATCACGTTCTGACTTACTTCTTTGGTGACCTGTGCTTGTTCCTCCGCTGTGGTGGAAATGCGATCGTTCATGTCGCGGATCTTGGATACTGACTGATGAATATTTGCAAGAGAAGCTTCTTCGTTTTTGACATGTTCGACAGCTTGAAGCGAGCGTCCGTGGCTGATGTTCATGGATTCAACGGCACTGGCAGCGCCGCTTTGTAGTCGGTTGATCATTTGCTCAATTTGTTGAGTAGCGCCGTGAGTATTATGGGAAAGCTGGCGTACCTCATCGGCCACCACTGCAAACCCTCGACCTTGCTCGCCAGCTCTTGCCGCTTCAATGGCCGCATTGAGGGCCAGTAAATTCGTTCGTTCCGCAATGTCCAGAATCACATTTAGAATATTACTGATTTCATGAGTGTTTTCGTGTAGTTCGTTAATACTGTTGACTGAGCTTTCAAGTTCTTGCGCCAGTTGAGTAATACTACCTATGGTGTCATTGACAATTTTAGTACCACTCGTGGCTGCTTCTTCGGCAACTAGTGCAGCTTCACGGGCATCAAATGTAGATTCAGACACATGGGTGGCGGTAGATTGAATTTCTTGTACCGCATGCGATATTTGGGAAGTCTCCCGATGTTGCTGTTCTACCATTTTGGAGGAGTCGTCGGTAATGCTATTAAGGTGGTGGGCCGCGCTAGTTAGTTTGTTACTGGATTCGGCGACCTCGTGGAGAATGCCGCTTAATTGCTCCACCAGCTTGTTCATGGCATTTTCAAGCGCCCCTATTTCATCTTTTCGAGGCTTGCTTTGCTTATTGCTGGTGTTGATTAATTCGCCTGAGGCAATTTCTTCCGCCCGTTTGACTGCCTGCTTTAGCGGTGTACAGATGCCATTAATAATAAACCAGCTGATAATAATACCTATGATAATCAATGCTCCGGCAATGCCTGAGCCAGTATAAATGTTTTGATTAAGTTCTTTCTTTTTATCAGTGGCGAGGCTTTCTTCGTATTGATCAATCGCTGGGAGAATAACCTCCATCGTTGCATTGATCTTTTGCAAGGTCGCGGCGGCTACTTTTCTAGGATTGTTCGCTTTCATTGTGTTGAGTTTGATCCACCATGAATAGGTTTCTAGGGAAGCCTTTAAAAAGTTGTTTTGGAGCTGTTCTAGATCGTTGATTTGCGTTACTAGATCCGTCTTTAGCTGATTTTTTGGCATGTTTGCCAAGGTGTCTTTTACTTTCTGGATGCTATCAAAAAGTTGGCTTGTATAACTTTTAAATTTGCTCTCAGACTTTTGGATTCTATCCTTGCCATAGTTACCCATGGATTTCGCTATTAATACTTGGAAGTACCCGCGTTCAAACTCCACGGATTGTTGAAGCAATAACTGCCTACTTTTTTCGAGATTACGGAGCAGATCTAAGCTTTGACTTGATAAGGTTTGCAAATCAGACGATACCTGACGGCTAGAAATGGCAGAGTTGAGATTGGTTCCAATGATGACTAGGGTAAAGAGCGCAATAATTGATAATATCTTGGTGCGAACTGAAATATTTTTCACAATAACACCTTTCGGAATCTTGGTTAGTTATGGGAAGGTCATTTATATATTCATTAAGAGAGGGGGCTTGTTATTGTTATGTTATTGTCATGAGGCATCATTCTTACTTCCGTGTAAAATTCACATATTTACATGAACTTACACCTTTAAGACACAATCAGTCTAATACTTTACAAATAATATTGTCTATTAAAAAATGGCTTAAAGACGCTTTTGTCTTAATCGAAGGGATAAAAATAGAGTGATGAAGTCAAAAATGGAGAAGCAGAATAACACGACAAGCACAGCAAACAGGCAAAAGAAGAGCGCCAAACTTGCCCTAAGAACAAGAAGTTATTAGGAGCAAGCTTGAGTTTTCTGGCTTGTCTTATTTGTCAATTGGTGCCGAGTCAACAACGATATGATCACCGTCTACTTTAAAGAAGAAGCAATCCCGCCTGTTGGTATGGCAAGCCGGTCCCGTTTGATCAACCTGCAATAAAATGGCATCGCCGTCACAATCAAAAGACATAGACACTAAAGATTGGCGATGACCAGAGCTTTCACCTTTGCGCCAGTAGGTTTGACGAGAGCGTGACCAATAGCACACTTGACCCGTTGCTAGGGTTTCACGAATGGACTTTTCATTCATATAAGCGAGCATCAAGACTTCGCCAGTATCATGTTGCTGGGCAATGGCCGCGACGAGACCGTCTTTGTCCGTCTTTAAATTCGCAAAGAGAGTGTCTAGGGAGAAGGTTTCACCTTTTTTTAGGTGTTCGTAGTCTTTTAAGCTCATGCGCCGACGTCCTTAAGGAATATTTTTTCAGAAATCGCCCCTTTGCCAATCCCTTCAAAGGCATGCACTTCGATGTGTTTGCCGGGATTTTCTTCCGCTAGTGTCTCTGCGATATGGGCAGACAAGGATTCAACGGTGGTGTCGCAAGTCAGCATATAAACTTGCTGACTGTTAATGGTCAGCTCGAAAAAGCCTTGCTGACTGACATAACCGAAATGGTGATAGTGATGACCATGCTCTTCAATGATACCCAGTAAATCGTCTTCGGTACCGAGATAAATATCATGCCAACGCGCTGCCCATTGTTTTTCCAACTCACTATCTTGCTGACCATCGCTATAGATCTTAATGGTGGAACGATGACCGTGGGCGATGCGCTGACAATTGCCTGCGTGTTTTTTCAAACCATGGCTGTATTGATACTGTGCACCCTCGATATTCTCTGGTGTAAAGCGAATACTGACCGCTTCTAATTCAGCAGGTAACAAATCCAGAATCTGTGATTCTACCCAACTGGCGGCGGTTTGTGGCGTGATACTCTCCATGGGGAGGGCGCAAATGGCTTGTGCAGGAGCATCGCAGCGAAAACGGCTTCCATCGTCGTGATCAAATTGAAAGGACACACGGCCTTGAGTCATATCCGTAATATGAGCGTTGGGATGATTCACAGGAATCGCCAGCATATGGTCGATATGCTCGTCCAACCATTTTTTAATTTGCTTTTTAACGATGCTGAAATCGCAAATCATGCTCTCGTCGTTTAATTTACCTGTTAGCACGACGTCTGTTTGCCAGCTTTCACCTAAAAGGCCACGTTGGGCATCAAAATAGGATAGATCGACCTGAGTCAGGTTGTTAACAAATAGCTTCAAGTAGCCACTCCTTTATTCATAATGGCGCATATATTACAGCAAATACGCAAATAATACCGTAAACAGTGAGTTTGCGACTATAGACAAGTCCTCTAAGAGCATGGATAGAAAGTGCATTTTACCCTTTAAGTGACTTTTCTTCGTTAGCAGGGTGCTGAGTGAAGTTAGTAGGGAGCAGAGAAGGGTGAGTGGACCAAAACATCTATTTGATGAAAGGAAAGCCTAAGCGTTTGAAAAAGTTAAAAAAGCGTGTTGATATCTCAGATTAGATGCGTATAATCTCGCCCCAAGGTCAACAGGCCTCCTTTATGGTGTCTCTGCTGGTCCCCTCGCAACAATAAACCGTTAATCTGGTCAGGTCCGGAAGGAAGCAGCCACAGCGGTGGACTTGTGTGCCGAGGTGCGGCTGGTGGAGATGCCACCTAATTTTCTATATTATTAATTGAAGCATAAGCTGACAAATTGGAAGCATAAGCTGTCAAATTTGAACTATATGATGTCATAGTCTATTTTTAAGTTGTTATTTAGTTACAACTTACAGGTATGGTTATGTACAATCGCAACCTCCGCAAGCCAAGCCCAAATAAAAACATCTACAAATTCGTCAGTAGAAAAAATCGTTCAACTATTATGTGTGAGAGCGGTTTAGAGTTTGACGCTTGTTTTCATCTTGAATTTTCTCCCTCCATTGCTTCATTTGAATCCCAGCCGACTGGCATAGAGTATCAAGCAGACAATAAAGTTCGCCGTTATACACCGGACTTCAAGATCGTGAAGGATACAGGTGAGGTTGAATACATTGAGATAAAACCTGAAAAGATTCACTCTACTCAGAAGTTTCGCGAAGAGTTTGATTGTAAAAGGGCTGCTTACAATGCTCTGGGATACAAATTAATTCTGGTGTCTGAAAAACAAATACGTAACGAAAACCTGCTAGCTAATCTTAAAGTGCTTCATCGATACTCAAGCTCTGTTTTGTCTGAGCTTCACAAACTTGTATTACATCACATAAAAAACGCGAAAAGCCTTTCTATTAGACAGCTGGCTAATAAGCTTGACGTTCTTGTTGGAGACTGTTTCGCAGCTTGCGCAACGCTTATCGGAATAGGCATGATAAAAGTAGACCTAGAGGTCGAGCTTCTATGTGAGCACTCTTTGTTAAATGAGGCTTAAGATATGTTTGATGATGAGTTTGAAGATCAAATTATCTATGAAGACTCCTCAGATCAGCAACCTCATACCAGTGATCGTTTCTCGTTTGGCTCTGACCTAGGTTCATTCCCTGAAGATATTAGCCAAAAAGCCACCGCAAGATATGAATTAGTACTATTTCTCCGTAGTCGACTGACTGGGGGGTGGACTCAGAAAAATATTGAGCCTTTATTTGAGGAGTATTTTTCACAAAATAGGCTCATAACAATGCCAAGCTGGCGTACTGCGGTAAGGTGGCATAATAAATTGTTAGAGCAGTGCGATGCTTTGGTTGCTCTAACCGATAGACACAATTGCAAGGGAAATCGAAATAAGAAACTACACTTAGGTCATGAACGCTTTATAAAAGCAGCAATTGATCTTTTTTTAGATGCAAAGCGTCCTAGTGTAGCCAGTGCCTATCGATTTTACAAAGACCAGTGTCTCCTTGCTGATCAAAATGGTGGTGAAAGCATTCGTCCGATGTCGCAAAGGGCGTTTTACGACAGGATAGATAAATACAATTCCTATGAAATTATGTTAAAACGCTATGGAAAGTACAAAGCGGATATGATTTTTGGCTATAAGGGAGGCACAATTAAACCTGAAAGAGTCATGCAACGAGTAGAAATAGACCATACGCCATTGGATTTGATTTTGCTTGACGATATTACAGGCAAGCCTATTGGTAAGCCGTTTCTAACACTCCTTAAAGATATCTTCAGTGGTTGCATAGTTGGCTATCATTTAACATTCAAAGCGCCAAGTTTTGCTTCTGTGGCAAAGGCCATATGCCATACTTTATTACCTAAAAATCAGTCTCAAGAATTATGGGGTATTGAATGGCCTTGTTATGGAAAAATTGAAGTCCTGGTTGTCGATAATGGCGCGGAATTTTGGTCTAAATCACTTGAGCAAATGTGTTTCGAACTGGGTATAAACATTCAATATAATCCTGTACGTAAACCATGGCTTAAACCATTTATTGAACGTAACTTTAGGTCGATTAACGATCTGCTACTGGATGAGCAAGAGGGAAAAACCTTTCGTAGTTTGGAAGTGCGTGATGAATATGATTCTGTTAAAGAGGCAACAATTAAATTTAGTAATTTTGTTCACGGTTTTGAGAAGTGGATGGCTGAAGTCTACAATTGCTCTTCAGATAGTCGAGGGTTGAGGGTGCCATCGCTTCTTTGGCAAAAAGGTTTTGATAAGTTGCCTCCTGCAGAATTAAATGAGCAAGATATTGCAGACCTGCCAAAAATTGCCGGACTGAAAAAATCTAAAACTTTACAATCTTCCGGAATTACCCATGAACTTTTGCGTTATGATTCAAAAGCTTTATCCGATTACCGCAAGAGTTACTGGCCACCTGAATCTGACCAGCGGAAAAAAGTCATAATTAAAGTTGATATAGATGATGTGAGCAAAATCTATGTTTATCTATCCGAGTTAAATCAATATTTAACCGTACCTTGTGTAGATAATGTATACACTTACAATTTGAGTTTAGATCAGCACTTGATAAACAAGTCGTTAACGAGAGCAAAAAACCGTCTATATGGAAAATCAGATAAGGATTTGGCCGTTTGTAGAGAGGAAATACGAAATATTATTGCTGGGCATGATGATAAGGTTAAGTCATCAACTAAAACATCAACCAGTAAAAAAGTAGCCCAGCATAAAGGATACAGTAGCGAGACAGTCAGGAATGCAGGTAATGTCGATATAGTATCACCTACTCATGAGGCTAAAGATCCAGACTCTAGTGACGATGTTTCTGAGTTAGAGGCCTTATGGCAGTCGTTTAATAAGGATTGACTCCCTTGAGCCTTACCGATGCAAATATGTCCAAGATTCGAGAGTTTAAAGACTCTTTTTGTCTTTATGCCCCCGTTCGTGAAGTGTTAGCTGATTTAGAGTCGCTTTATCAAAGTGCCGAAATTGGTGGGGATCAGCTTTCAATGCTTCTATGCGGTGATACTGGAACGGGTAAATCAGCCATCATTCGTTACTTCAGCGAAACAAAAAATCAAAATCAATCAGAAAGCCTTCCCATTTTACTATCGCGTGTACCAAGTAAACTGACTGTCGAAGATACAACGAGGCAGCTTTTATGTGACCTAGGTGTATTTGGTTCAAGCTCCCACAGACATAAAACAACCCAAAGTGATGCTCATCTTACAAACAGGCTGCTTGATGCTTTAAGAGTTAAGAATACAAAGTTGATTATAATTAATGAGTTCCAAGAGCTGATTGAGTTTAAAGGCGCTCGTGATCGTCAGGCCATAGGGAATCGTTTAAAGCTTATAAGTGAAGAGGCTGGTGTGCCGATAGTTCTTGCAGGTATGCCTTGGATTGATGAAATACTTAATGACTCTCAGTGGGCCTCTCGACTTGCAACCAGAAGGCACACGTTGAACTATTTGAGTTTGTCAAAGCGGCCAAAAGAATACAATGAGCTTCTAAAGCTATTAGAGCAATCAATTCCAATCGAAGTTGAAAATAGCTTAACGGAGTTTGAAATTAGCCTTTCTCTTTTTGCTGCTTCATGTGGTGAGATTCGTCAGCTCAAAGCACTGCTGACGGAGGCAATTAAACTATGTTTTATCAGTAGTAAGCCTCTTACTAAGCAATCTCTAAGTGATGCATTTAAAAACCTCTATCCTGGCAATGAAAATCCTTTTGATCTGCCAAAAGAAAAAATCAAAATCCGTGAAGTAGAAATGCATTCTCAGTACATTCGTGGAGATAGCTCTCATCGCGCTTCAATAGAGCCTAGAAGGCTTTCCGAAGTTATGACATTGACTCAGATTCTATCGAAGAGATAGTCACGCTGTTCAATAAATGGTCTTAATTAACTCCAGCACTTCATTTTCTAAGGATTCCTTAATATACTTTTGGTCTCTATGCTAAGAAAATCTTAGATTACGTTTTTAAGTAGCTAGGATTATGCAAAGCCCATTACCTCAAAGACTAAAGAGTGCTCGCAAGTTGGCCAAGCTCACACAGGAAAAACTCAGTAATAAACTAGGGTTTGATGATCGATCTCATGGCACTGCTCGTATTAGCCAATACGAGACAGGCAAGCATGCCCCAGATTTTGCTATGGCGAAGAAAATGGCAGATGCGTTGGGGGTTCCAGTAGCTTATTTGTACTGTGATGATGATAAATTGTCTGAGTTAATAATTGCATCATCAAAGCTCAGTGAAAGTGAGATGGATCAACTTCTTTCACTAATAGCTAATGAGTTTTAGTCTAGTTTTCTCCTTCATTTTAACGTCTAATTTTAATTTGATAATAAACAATTTATGCTCTGATATTCGAAAATAGCCAGTTAACTTTAGAAGTTTTTTGGACTCAGAGGATTATTTTATACAAGGATTCTGTAATGAAGAAAAGCGACTATCCTCGTGGTTCTGAATGGCGTAAATGGGACCTACATATTCACACACCTGCATCCTTTCATTGGGATGGCCAAAAGTTTAATTCAGATCCAAACTCGCCTGACAATACTCGGCTTATCGATGAAATGATCCATGCCTTGAACGCAGCTGAGCCTGCTGTCTTCGCAATAATGGATTATTGGACGTTTGATGGCTGGTTCGCGTTAAAAAAGCGCTTGGCACAACCTGAGGCTCCAAAACTTGAAAAGACGGTTTTTCCAGGAATTGAATTACGATTAGTCGCTCCAATGGATGGACGACTAAATGCTCATGTTTTGTTCTCTAATGAAATAGATGATCAAGTTCTGCATGATTTTCGAACTGCACTTAATGTTGCTCTTATCAACCGCCCTCTATCCGATTACTCTTTAAAATGCTTAGCGCGCCATGTCGGTGAAGATTTACTTAGGCAAAAAGGTTTTAGCAAAGAAAATGTTGATAGTATTGATGATACTGCTTTAAAAGCTGGCTCAACAATTGCGGAAATTTCTTGTGAAAGTTATAAGCAGGCAATACTAAATGTTCCTAACCAGATGGCTCTTGGTTTTATGCCATTCAACACAAACGATGGTTTGGCTGACGTTAAGTGGCAAGAACATTATGCCTACGTTCTAGGTTTATTTGACACATCACCGATATTTGAAACTAGAACCCCCGACCTTTGGGCTGCTTTTGCTGCGGTAGAGACAGATACAAATAGAAATTGGATTAGTGATTTCCAACGCGCATTAGGTAATGTACCAAGGCTTGCCGTTTCAGGCAGTGATGCTCACAGGTTTACTGGTGAACCTGGAAATAATGATCGCCGAGGATATGGCGACTACCCGTCAGGAAAAGCGACATGGATAAAAGCGAACCCAACATTTGAAGGGTTAAAGCAAGCGATAAAGGAACCAGCAAAACGATCATTTATTGGAGCTACTCCTCCAAAGCTACAACTTGTAAGTGAAAATAGAAGTCGTTTCATCGAAAAGTTAGAAGTCAGTAAATCTAGCGGTGCACCACTTTCAGATACCTGGCTTGATCAAACTGAAGTGCATCTAAACCATGATCTAATAGCAATCATTGGTAATAAGGGGAGTGGTAAAAGCGCATTAGCAGATATTGCGGCACTACTTGGCAATTCCAAACAAAGCCACCATTTTTCTTTCTTAAAAGAGAAGCGATTCAGGGGGAAAACAGGTGAGCCAGCAAGTTACTTCAATGCAAAAGTAACATGGGGTGATGGTAAAGAGCTGGATAAAAATCTAAATGAAAACCCAGCATCTGAAAATGTTGAACTAGTAAAATATATCCCCCAAGGACATTTTGAAGAGCTATGTAATGCACATGTATCTGGCCAGTCCGATGCATTCGAGAAAGAATTGAGATCTGTGATTTTCTCACATGCTGATGACTCTATTCGTTTGGGTTCTTATGACTTTGAAGGACTTATTGAACAGCAAGAAAGTTCACTTCGAAGTAAAGTCGAAAGCTACCGCAGCGAATTGCACAAGGTAAATGAACAAATAGCATTCATCGAGAGTCAGATGACCGTGGAAGCGCGGAAAATACTCGAAGAGTTATTATCTCAAAAACAGAGACTAATGGATGAGCTAATAAAACTTAAGCCCGAAGAAGTTCTAGAGCCAACGAGTGAGCTAACAGCTGAACAGCAAAATGTTGCTGAGCAACTTCTAACGATTAGTCATGAACTTGAAAAAATAAAACTACAACATGAACAAAATCGTGAAGAGCTTACTAAGCTAGCTGCAAAGAAAAAAGCATGTAAGAACATCAGGGCAGGCTTTGAAATTGTCAAACGCGCTGTAGGTCAATTTACTTCTGAATTTAGCTCTGATGTCCAACTTCTGGGTTTGGATATCGAAAATTTAGTTAAGTTAAAAATTGATGAAAAAATAATTTCAGATTTAGAAGCGGACTGTACTAATCGAGATAACGAATTAAAGGAATCTCAATTATCTTTTGATACTGATAAGCAATCCCTTACTGATAAGAAAACTCCATTAAGTGCGCAACTAAATGCACCTCAGCAAGCATTTCAGCAATACAAAGAGCAGCTTAAAGTTTGGGAAGAAAAGAGAGTCGCATTATTGGGATCCAAAGATGAGCCAGATACTCTTGAGGGTGTAAAGCATAGAAAGTCTCAACTAGATCAACTTCCAAATCGAAGACAAGATCTACTTGAGCAGCGGTTAGTTCTAGCCCGTCAAATATTCAGGGCTCTTGATGAACAAAAAGCTAATAGAGAATCTCTTTTTGAGCCAGTTCAATCTCTCATCCAAAGCAACACTTTGATCCGGGACGAATATAAATTGCAGTTTAAGGCTGAACTGAATACTACAACGGAGCAAATTGCTAACAAACTATTTTCCATTGTAAAGCAAGCATCTGGAGAGTTTAGAGGCGAGTCCGAGAGCCTTTCAGTAATCAAAGAGCTTATGGATAGAAATGATCTTGATAACGAAGATTCGCTTATCGCCTTTATTCAAGAGTTACACCAAAAGTTGGAAAATGCTTCTAAAGCCCCAGCAGGCATAGCTACATTGTTGCGTATAGATCGTACATCAAATGAAGTTTATGATCTCATATTTGGCCTAAGTTACCTTGAACCGAGATATACATTAATGTTCCAAGGTGCGCACATTGGACAGCTTTCACCAGGTCAAAGAGGTGCGCTACTTTTAATCTTCTACTTACTTGTGGATAAGGGTAATACCCCCATTATTTTAGATCAACCTGAAGAAAACTTAGACAATGAAACAATTGTTAGTTTACTTGTGCCAGTGTTAACTGAAGCAAAACAAAAGCGACAGATTATTATGGTTACACACAACCCAAATCTTGCCGTTGTATGTGATGCAGAGCAGATAATTCACTGTGAATTTGATCGAACAAACGGGCACAACATCACATATACACCTGGTGCTATTGAGTGCAACATAATTAATAACAAAGTAGTAAATGTGCTTGAAGGTACGATGCCTGCATTCGACAATCGAAGAATGAAGTATATGTAAATCTATGTACCATCTTGCAAAATTCACAAAACATACTATTTTCTAAGTATATCTTAGAAAATAGGTGTGCCAATGAGCTTCTTACCTAACCCAATCGATCTATATGAAGATGAGACTCTCGAAAGTGCTTTGCTCCGACTATGCCGAACAAATGTAAGCGTTCATTCTACGCCGTTATTTCATCCCATCTTTTTGCACTCTAAACTGGATGCATATTCCGCTGATTCCGGACACCGGTACCGTTTTAATCCGGACACCTTTTTCTCTTCATTTTCTCAGTCTCTAGTTTTACTCCATGTGTCCGGATTGCGCCAGTTTTCTCATCGATTCTCCTCCTAGTTCTATGCGGTGACTGTTGTGGATTAAACGGTCCAGTAAAGCGTCCGCAACCGTGGCATTGCCTATCATGTTGTACCACTCTTTCACTGGCAGTTGACTGATCATGATCGTGCTGCTGGTTTGGTAACGATCTTCTAAAAGCTCTAATAAATGGCCTGCATGATCGGCACTGAGTTTTTCCATCCCCCAGTCATCGAGTATCAGCAGCTGCTTTTTGGCGAGGGCGGCAAGTTGTTTTTGATAGGTGCCGTCTAAGCGGCCAAGGCTGAGGTCATCCAGCAGTCGACTCAGGCGCAGATAGCGAACGCTATAAAGTTGCTCGCACGCCTGTGAGGCAAGGGCGCAGGCAACATAGGTTTTGCCCGCGCCCGTTGGGCCTGTGATGAGGATATTTTGATGCTTTTGCAGGTAACCTCCTGTCAACAGTTCTCCTAGTTGGATGCGCTTTAGTCCACGCCCTTCTTTGTAGAGTAGTTGGCTGGCGCTGGCTTCTACGCGCAGTTTTGCTTGTCGTTTGAGCCGTTCGATTTTGCCATGATTTCTGCCTAGCAGCTCACTGTCAAGGAGCAGTGTGAGACGTTGCTCGAAGTCCAGTTCTCCATAGGTGGTTAACTGTTCTCGTTGTTGTTCTAACGCGGTAACGGCATGACTCAGTCGCAGCATTTTGAGTTGTTCAGTCAGGTGATTCATGTTGTTCTCCTAGTGGTAGCAGTGTGGCCCGCGAACATTGCTGTGCGGGGTGTCGGGTGTCGAGTCAGAAGGAAGAGACAGTGTGCCTTCCCGATGATGATCGAGCAGATTTCGGATAAAGCGCAGAGAAGGTTTGTTGACCAGTAAGGCATCCTGACAGGCTTGCTCTAGGCGGACATCCCCATGTTTGCGCGCGAGACTCAGTATGCCAAGACAGCGACGAGTGGCTTGGGCTGGATGGGCTTTGGACAGGATCTGTTGTTTGATGACGTTTTCGGTGGCGACACCAATCTGCTTGCTCCATCCGATTAAGCGTTCTGGTGACCATTTTTGATGTTGATGATGGCTCGGCATATGTTCCATGTGGGTGCTCAGACCATAGTCTTTTCGGCTGATTGGGTGAGACGAGACGGGCTGACCTTGATGGAAGATTTGTATGATCTGCGACGTCGCTTCCAGCGTCACATATTGACCCACAAGCTGATGCGGTACCGAGTAATAATGCTTTGCGTACTCAATGTGGTAATCCGGTCCCACTTTGGCGCGTTTATGTTCTGTGTAGACATACTTCTGCATCGGTAACGGTTTCAACGCGGGTTTATCGAGGGTGTCAAAAAGGGCTTGGCGACTCACGCCAATCTTTTGCATCGGCCGTTGGTTCAGAGCGTTCATCAGCTCTCGAACCGCATTATTCAGCTCTCTTAGGGTATGGAAGGTGCGATGACGAAGGCGCATCATGATCCAGCGTTCGACAATCAGAACCGCATTTTCGGCCTTGGCTTTGTCTTTGGGTTTATAGGGACGAGCCGGCATAATGGCGGTTTGATAGTGATGCGCTAACTGACGATAACTGTCGTTGAGTTTCGGCTCATAACGATCTGTTTTTGTCACGGCAGCTTTTAAGTTGTCTGGCACCAATAAAGCGGGAACGCCACCGAAGTGTTCAAACGCATTGGCGTGACACTGTAGCCAATGCTCCAGCTTTTGACTTTCGCTGGCTTCAACGTAGGTGTAGTTAGACGCTCCCAGTGTGGCGACAAACACTTGTGAGTGGCGAACGTCGCCCGTTTCCGGATTGACGATCGGGATAGTCGGTCCGCAATAATCAATGAATAACTTGTCACCTGCGGTATGGAGTTGACGCATACTGCGTTTTTGTGTGGCGAGCCAACGACGGAAGTACTCGCAGAACTGGCTGTAGCCATAAGTGCGCTCTTGGTGCTCGGCAACATATTCTTCCCACAACAATTGCTTCGTCGCCCCTTTGCGCTTGAGTTCGATAAAAAAGTACGCAAAGTCCGGCATCACTTTCAGGCGATTAGCCGGTTTTTCTTGATACAGCGCTTTAGACAGATCGGTATCGGAAACGTCACTGGCAAGGGGCCAATAATAGTCACTTTGTTTGAAACGAGTCAGGACATCGGACACGGTAGAGCGGCCGACATTCAAACAAGAAGCAATCTGCCGCGTGGATAAATGGCACTCATGTTTGAGACGCAAAATCTCTTTAATATTGGTCATTGAGGTTCTCTTTCTGGTCATGATCACTTCCTGGCAACGTATTAGGTGTAACCAAGTGTAGTGAGCGATTGATTTAAAAGAGAAAACGAAGGGATTCCGGTGAATCCGGACAGGGTTTACGCTAATCCGGACAGGGATTCCGGGGAAAGCCAAAAAGTGTCCGGTTTAGAGCGTAATAGGTGTCCGGATAAAAACGGAATGGGTGTCCGAGTTATATCGGAATGGGTGTCCGGATTGCTCCGGTATATGCACTGGACTCCGTTTTCATCTCATCACCGATAACGGAGTCCAACCCATGACCAAACCCTATACCCGTCGTTCTTCTTCTGAATGGCAACAAATCATTGACGATCAAGCCGAGTCTGGCTTATCCGCCCCTCAATACTGCGAACAGCATCAGGTGAGTTACGCCAGTTTTAGTAAATGGCGTCAGCATTTTTCGGGAACTAAAGCCTCGCCAGATTCTAGTCACTCAGACTTTATCGATCTCAGTCAGGTGCCCACTCTCTCAGGTACTGGACGTTGGAACATTACCTTGTGTTTAGGTGATGGTGTTGAGCTTCGATTGAGTCGTGACTGATGTTCCTGCCCGATCCCAATGCTAAAATTTGGTTGCATACCCAACCCACAGATATGCGTAAATCCTATCGTGGCTTATTAGGGCTGATCAAACAACACCTCAAAGAAAACCCACTCATCGGGTATTTTGTCTTCATTAACCGGCGCAAAACCCAGATGAAAATCCTCTATTTTGACACCTCTGGTTATTGCATTTGGTGTAAACGACTGTCGCAGGGGCAGTTCAATTATGCGTCATCAGAAAACGCTAAACACGCCCTAAGTGTGATTGAATTGCAGCACCTCTTAGCGGGCATAAAAGTCGAAAAATATCGTCAATTTAAACGCTACAAGCGAGCATCATGACAAGTTGGATGGTATAATCCAACCCCATGAATGACGCCACTTACCGACCTATTTTACCCTTCAAAAACATCGACTTGCTTCACACGAATGAGGTCGAAAAACTGCGTGCTGAAAACGAAGCTATGTCTTCAAGAATCCGCCAATACGAAGCGGAAGTGCACATGCTAAAGCGTGAGTTATTTGGGCCGAAAAGCGAACGTCGTACCTTACTCACACCAGATCAACAAGCCCTCGCTGATATCGTGGGTCCGATGTCAGCCGAACCAACCCGCGTAGAAGAAGAGTCTATCGTTGAGAAGGACAAACCTGAGTCTGCCAATGTTCGTGGCAAAGCGCCCAAGTTTCGTAAAGGCAATGAAATTAACATCACCGGATTGCGTTTTGATGAGTCTATACCGGTTCGTGAAAAGGTTATCTTAGCGGACGAATTACAAGGCCCCAATGCGCACGAATACGAAGAAGTCGGCTTCAAAGACGTCAGCCGCATCGTACAAAAAACCAGTGCCTATGAAGTCGTCATCACCAAACGTCAGGTGGTGAAGCACAAAACCAGTAAACAGCTCATTACCGCGCCACAGCCGGATCTGATTTTTGACAGTTCCCTCGCGGATGTGAGTTTTATCGTTGGCTTACTGGTTAATAAGTTCTTGTATCACTTACCCCTTTATCGTCAACACCAACAGCTTAGCGCTTCCGGCATCACCCTCAGTCGTGCAACGCTCACAAACCTCACCAAACGCGGGATCGAACTGTTACGACCCATTGTGGTAGAGCAACTGATTAGTGTGCTGGACAGCAAGGTACTGGCCATGGATGAGACACCGATAAAAGCCACCCGCCAGCCTGGGGTAGGCAACCAACCCGGCAAAATGAAGCAAGCGTATTTTTGGCCCATCTATGGCGAGCAGGACGAAGTGGTGTTTACCTTCTCCCAAAGCCGTGGCATGAAACACATCCAAGACTTACTGGATCATGTTTGGCAGGGTACCTTACTGACCGATGGTTATGCCGCTTACAGTCGTTACGAAGCCACCTCACCGGAGGTCACTCATGCTCAGTGTTGGGTGCACATGCGTCGTCAGCTACTGAAAGCCGAAATGGAAGAAACCGAGGCCGTCACCCACGCGCTGAACCTGATTGCCGCCTTGTACCAGTACGAAAGCCATATCAAACAGAAAGGTTGGTCAGATGAGAAAAAACAAGATTACCGAGTGCAACACAGTAAGCCCTTAGTGGATCAATTTTTTGCCTTCTGCGAAGAACAAACCCAACGGGCTGACCTATTACCAGACGATACCTGGATGAAAGCGTTGAACTACACCTTAAAGCGCAAACGCCAACTGATGGTCTTTTTGGAAAATCCAAACGTTGCCATGGACACCAACCACCTAGAGCGAGAGATAAGACCCATCCCAATGGGTAAGAAGAATTGGCTCTTCTGTTGGACAGAACTGGGCGCCGAACATGTCGGCATCATCCAAAGCTTGATCAGCACCTGCAAGCTGCACGACATCGACCCGAACGTCTACCTAACGGATGTCTTGCAACGAGTCAGCCAGCATCCAGCCAAAGACATCGCGGACTTAACACCAATACGATGGAAGCAACTGTTCGCAGACAACCCGTTGAAATCGCCCTTACTCTGAGTCAGTGGCTGTCAATGACTCCCTAGAATGAACGCTTACGAACAAATCACTTTGAGAATTACAGTGACCTTTCGATTGAGGTGAAGTCTTGGTTGGAAGAGCACCATCCCACTATTGCTGGGGCATTTCCACTTTCTCTTGATGTTGTAAACATTTATCACGCAAAGCAAAGCAGCGCCCAGCGTGTGCAGGCGATGCAACTGCTTGAGCAATTGGTCGGCCTGTCACGCTTTTCATTACTGGATATCTGCTTCAAGCATACCAACGCTGTAGACCTTGGGCAGTATGCCGAGGTTCGTTATAAACAGATCATTATCCCCAGAGGGTTTCTTTGTTCGACGATTATCCCTATTTGTCCAGAATGCTTGATAGAATCGAATTATGTTCGTTTTGATTGGCACATCAACAAGGTTGAGTGCTGCGAGAAGCATGGCATTAAATTGCTAAGAAATTGCCCTTCATGTCATATCCCTTTGAACTACATGAACTCTGAAGACTCTGGACGATGCATCTGTGGTCAGAATTTGTTAGAAAACTCACATAGAGAGGTTGGCTTTGATAGCTGGCGTGACGATTCAGTATATGAAGTAATTGGTTCTTGCTCTCTTTCCGAAAAATTAGCAGTGCTCGTATTTTCAGATAAGTTTTTTCCTTTGTTAGCTTATGAAGACTTCATTGTTGATCCACGTCGTCATATTGATGAGTACCTAAATGGTTTAATCGAGCAAAATTTACTGCTGGCAACGGAGAAGCCAAATAGATTGTCGTTTGCTCAAATATCCAATGATTTTCTAGATGATATCTCTGCAATTAGCTGCTTACCATTAAAAATCAAAGAGTTTATTGCCGGTGTTGTTATCACTTTAGCGATCAACGAAGCACGTTCAACGATTGCCAATATTGGCGATACCCTTGTGTCCGCTAGAGAGGCTGCCGTTATAATCGGTTCAGAACTTGATGATATATATCGACTTTATGAGTCAGGGATTTTAGTTGTCGGGAGGCGGCTACGAAATGAAGGTAAACTGGAGTCTCACAACCCAGTATTTCGGCTAAGAGATGTTGCTTCTTTAGCATTGTCCTATTCTAAATGTCAGTTTAGCCAATCAGCGTGGTAGTGGTTTTTATGGATTCACTTCAAGCACTGCTTTCATCAGAAAACTCACTTAGCCTTAAAGACTTTAACGATATCGCTAAAAAGCTATTTGAGTTGAATTCGGTCTTGGTTGATGTGACTGATCAAGAACTGCTGTGTCTAGCTATCTTGGTCAACTTAACCAGTAAAGCCGAATGTCGGTTGGATAATATTCAAAATGCTAAAACGACTTTAAATAGCGCTCTTTTTTGGACTAAGTTTCGCAAAGTCGCCTCGCAACTACATACGCACAACCTTAAATGGCCAGATTCGCGTGTTAGCCTAAAACACCAAATACGAGTTATTCCTCAAAACGGAGAGTTACCCGAGTTTGGTTGGGCGGGGAATAGCAGTGACTATCGAATTGGTCGAATGCTCACCAGTACTTTTCTATGGCGAAGCCGTAAGCATTCTTTAGTCTCAGTATGGCTTGATGATGACGTGACTTGGCGTAAAGCTGCGTACAAGCTAGGGATAAACAAGTCATCTTTGTATTCAATAAAGCAAGAGCTCCAAGAGCTATTCTCAGGTAGCCATTTTCCTGAAGAGATTGATCAGCATACCCATGAATTGTTGTTTCCATATAAAGATAATCATTACTTAACTGTTACCCCTGTGGCGTCTCATGTTGATCAGTTGCTCATTCAGAGTATTTCAGGTGTTCCTATTCAGACATTGAGTTTTCCTCACCCCAGTGCGCTAGGTGTTCTGTGTGGTTGTATGGGCGGCCATATGCGCTTTATAAAACAGTCCCCTTTGTTGCGTAGGTCTTTGACTACATTGTCCTATGCTGAGCAGCAAGGCGTTTTTAATGTCTATCCAGTTACTTGCAAGCAAGCTGTCAGTCTTTATCGTGAGATCATAGATGTTAATACCTATTCTTCGCTAAGGCTTAAAAGACGCACTCGTCTTTTGGTATTGAAGCAATTAGATGATGTTTTAAGTCAATGGATCGCACCCTTTATACGCCTAAAGCTCATTGGTAAAGATGTTGCTGAAACAAACAAGCTAAGCGATGAAGAACATTATTTTCTTCGGTCAAAAGATACAGACTTACAGGACTTCTCACGCTATTTGAATCGGAAATTTCATGGTGTACTTGAGTACAATAAATATACTCGAGGCTATAGCTACCATCAGCGATTGTTAGGGGTAACTCAGAAGCGTTTAGTAAGTATTCTTGAAAGGGCGTTTTCTATAAGCGCTAAGGTTACATCTGACAATGAAGAAGAATTGTATCTCGTTTTAAAAAATCTCCGACTCACTGAGGCTAACGGTTTAAATAATCCATACGTGGCAGGGATGCCATCCATGATTGGGTTATATGGCTTCTTGCATCGTTTCGAGAGACAATTAACAGAATGTTACCCAGAAGTGAGTGTTGAAAGCTTTGCACTGCACTGTAACCAATATCAAGTAATTAACAAAAATAAGTTGCCTGCCTATAGTATTCCAGAAAAGGACATGGGTATTAGGCGCAGCGGCATTCTTCCAGAGTGCAGTTTTGATGGTAAGTTTTCTATAGTGGTTAAGCTTCATAAACACTCTGGCTTTACAGATAAGCTTGACGTAGAACTGTTTAAGCAAGTTTTACCTGAGCGATTGTGGGGAGGCTCTCTTCATCCGCCATTTTTATATGAACAAACTGAATGGGCCGAGTTGGTTCATGGTTCAAACAGTTTGAAGCATTACATAGCGCTACATCTCTTTGATGGAAATTGGCTGGCACCGGTTAGAGGCATTGGTTTTGACCTATCCCAGAATTTGGAGCTGTTAAAGGAGAGAGCTAAATTGGCGCTTTGCCTAGTGGGTTATAGGCTTTTAGAGCCTATAAGATCTCGTAAGGTAGATTCTGGTATTCATGCATTCTGTGAGCCGCTTATAAGCCTGTGTAATCGTGAGCGCAGCATAGACGTGATAAGAGCAGCAAGTAATATTGAAAAGCAAATTTTTTGGCAATATCTGCCTATCTCTCAAAGCTGTACTACATTACAAGTAGGCCCAGTTTGTGGAGAATCAAATGCAACTTCCCAATCAACTTAGCTACAAGCGATCAATTAACCCTAGTAAGGCGATTTTTTACTATCGCCGAGATGGGCAGCTTTTACCTCTTCCAATTGAGCGTATTAAAATTCGAGGTAGTAAAAGTGGTTTCAGCGAAGCTCATACATCCAAAGGTATTAAGGAATCTGCCACATTACATAACCTTTCTATGGGTAACCCGCATACTGTCGATACCTGCTATTTGCCGCCAGTAGCAGAATGTCTCGTTTGCCGTTTCTCTATTCGAGTTTGTGCAAACTCATTAGTGCCAGACCGTTGTTCAGATCAGTCAGTTAAGAGCAATATTTCTGATTTTGTTAGTGCCTATGCTGACAAAGGAGGCTATATCGAATTAGCTAGGCGTTACGCGAAAAATATTGCTATTGGAACCTGGCTGTGGCGTAACAAGGAAGGTAATGCTTTTAACGTATTTGTAAAAACAAGTGAAGGAAGTGATTTTAGTTTTGTTAATGCTCACCGCTTGTATTGGAACTCTGAATGGCCAGATAATCAACATAACGAACTAGACAAGCTTGCTTCTGAGTTAGCTTTAGCACTGACCAATACTCGTTACGTTTGGCATTGTGATGTTTGGGCTGAGGTTAAGATGCCTTTCTGTGCTGAGGTATTTCCAAGCCAGTGTTTCCTAGATAACGGCGATAAAAGTGTCGCGAGTAAAATGCTTTTAACAACGGACATAGACGGCGTTATGACTGCTTGTTTTAATGCCGATAAGGTAGGAGCGGGAATACAAATTATCGATGACTGGTGGGATGAACATTGCGATTTCCCCTTAAGAGTAAGTGAATATGCTGCTGATCAGGCAAATTTAATTGCTAGACGTCACCCTCAGACAAAGCGCGATTTTTACCAATTGCTACAAAAACTACCGTCCTATTTAAAAGAATTGTCTGCTTCAAGTTCTACCGCGAGTATAAATCCTGATATCCACTTCATTGCGTCAGTACTCGTGAAAGGGGGAATGTTTCAAGGAGCCAAAAGTTGATGTTGTATGGTGTTGTGGTTACGTATCTACCAAAGAACTGTGATCATGCTTTATTGGCTGGGCGCTGTATTAAGGTGTTGCATGGTTTTATGAGCAGGCATAGCATCTCAAATATTGCCGTATCTTTCCCTAAATGGTCTCAAATTAGTGTTGGTAACCAGCTGATGTTTGTCTCGCCTTTAGTTGATCAACTTAATACGCTGATTCAGCAGCCGTATTATCAAATGATGACAGAGAATAGGCTTTTTGAAATAAGCGATCCTATTGTTCTTGAACAGTCAAACTCATGGGTTAAATACGTGCGAAATCAGTCAATAGACAAGCTTACGCCAGCAGCCAAGGCTAGAAGGCTTCGTAGAGCAAAGATAAGAGCGTTAGAGAGAGGCGAAGAGTTTAATCCTGTTGATGCTCAACCCAAGGAAATTGATTTTTACCATTCAATACCAATGGATAGTTCACAATCTGGTAGGACTTATATGCTAAAAGTTCAACGGTATGATGTAGCTCTGACGCAGGCTAATGATACCTGTTTTGGAGTGTGTTCATATGGACTTTCAACTAACTCGCAGCATCAAGCACTGTTACCAATTTAATTTGGTAGAAATAAAGTACATAAAAATCAAACGTCTAGAAACAACCCGAGAATTTTGGTATTTTTTATAAAATTGTTCTACATTATTGTAAGTTAAAGTTATTCTTTGAAATAGCTGTAGTGTCCTGCCGCATAGGCAGCTGGTAAATGTATACGGTAGCAAAGCTAGTTGCTCGTTATGTGTCCTGCCGCATAGGCAGCTGGTAAATCGTTGCACAGAATGATTCAGTAGGTACATTTGTGTCCTGCCGCATAGGCAGCTGAGATTAGGACTGGAAGTAAGATTCCGCAACGATGAACATAAACCTACCGAAAAGGTAGATAGTGCCCACGGATGGGCAATTTCTATTGTTTATAATTTATGTAAGAAACATTGTTAAATGATAAGGAATAGCAGTAAGTGAAATTATACATCATTATTTGATAATGGGTTTTAATAGAATGAAGCATCGATAGGGTATTCATATAATGTGAGATATTAATCCCAATATTGCTTAAAATTAAGTTGCCCCTCCCTAATATGTAGCATGCACTGACGTTTATTTAAAAAATGCTAATCTTGATCGTAAGTTGATAGACCAGGTGCAATGCCGCGACTCTCAACATCATACAAAGTCTGATGATTACGCAACCATAGCTGGTAATTATACCCCTTTAAGCTATGATCTTCCGTGCAGTCTACATTCCAGTAATGTAGCCAATAGCCCACTACCGCAGCTCTTACCATGAGTTTGAGTGCGCCATCCTTCATATCGAAATCATATTCTATAGTTTCAGGGTGAGGAACATTCTTTCTATCAGGATGTGGTGTCAACTCTACCGAAACCATCCGACTCCATTGAAAATCCTTTAGCTTTAAATCGGGGTGCTCGTTAACTTGCCGATCAATATGAGCGTTGCAGATTCGTGTTAAAGCATAGGATCTAAAACTATTTTTATCGAGATCAAAAGCCCTCATGTACCAATGAATACCGTTATCAAATAATGCGTGAGGAACCAAATTTTTTACTGACCGCCCATTCTTTACAGAGCGATAAACAGTCCTAAGTTGGGCACCCACAGAAATGGCTCGAGTAATCGTCGCCAATAGATCCACATCAGGAAGAACTAATCTTACAGGGCTGAAAGAGCCGTTAGAACCACTTATGCCAAGCGCATCACAAATATTGCGTTTGCGTAATTTTGAAAGCGCAGATTGGACTGGAAGGGCGAATATAGGGTGGAAGCCATCATCCAATATTTCATACTTTTTCGAGCTTTGGTTTAGTTTTAAATTATCTGGTGATAACTCTTTATATAAACGAATATCGCGCGTAGCGGCAGCTTCACCTAGGTAAGCGTTCATTCTACGCCGTTATTTCATCCCATCTTTTCGCACTCTAAACTGGACTCCGTTTTCATCTCATCACCGATAACGGAGTCCAACCCATGACCAAGCCTTATATCCGCCGCTCTTCCTCTGAATGGCAACAAATCATTAATGATCAAACCAAGTCTGGCTTATCCGCCCCTCAATACTGCGAACAGCATCAGGTGAGTTACGCCAGTTTTAGTAAATGGCGTCAGCATTTTTCGGGAACTAAAGCATCGCCAGATTCTAGTCACTCAGACTTTATCGATCTCAGTCAGGTGCCCACTCTCTCAGGTACTGGACGTTGGAACATTACCTTGTGTTTAGGCGATGGTGTTGAGCTTCGATTGAGTCGTGACTGATGTTCCTGCCCGATCCCAATGCTAAAATTTGGTTGCATACCCAACCCACTGATATGCGTAAATCCTATCGTGGCTTATTAGGGCTGATCAAACAACACCTCAAAGAGAACCCACTCATCGGGTATTTTGTGTTCATTAATCGACGCAAAACGCAGATGAAAATTCTCTATTTTGACACCTCGGGTTACTGCATTTGGTGCAAACGCTTGGCTCAAGGTCAGTTCCATTACCAAGAATCAGCGAACGATAAATACGCCCTCAGTACACTGGAATTACAGCATCTGTTGGCGGGTATAAAAGTCGAAAAATATCGTCAATTTAAACGCTACAAGCGAGCATCATGACAAGTTGGATGGTATAATCCAACCCTATGAATGATGCCTCTTATCGACCTATTTTACCGTTTAAAAACATCGACTTGCTTCACACGAATGAGGTCGATAAGTTACGTGCCGAAGTCGAGGCCATGTCTGTCACTATCCGCCAATATGAAGCGGAAGTTCGCCTGTTAAAGCGTAAGCGTTCATTCTAGGGCTATCATTGATAGCCACTGACTCAGAGTAAGGGCGATTTCAACGGGTTGTCTGCGAACAGTTGCTTCCATCGTATTGGTGTTAAGTCCGCGATGTCTTTGGCTGGATGCTGGCTGACTCGTTGTAGGACATCCGTCAGGTAGACGTTGGGGTCGATGTCGTGCAGCTTGCAGGTGCTGATCAAGCTTTGGATGATGCCGACATGTTCGGCGCCCAGTTCTGTCCAACAGAAGAGCCAATTCTTCTTACCCATTGGGATGGGTCTTATCTCTCGCTCTAGGTGGTTGGTGTCCATGGCAACGTTTGGATTTTCCAAAAAGACCATCAGTTGGCGTTTGCGCTTTAAGGTGTAGTTCAACGCTTTCATCCAGGTATCGTCTGGTAATAGGTCAGCCCGTTGGGTTTGTTCTTCGCAGAAGGCAAAAAATTGATCCACTAAGGGCTTACTGTGTTGCACTCGGTAATCTTGTTTTTTCTCATCTGACCAACCTTTCTGTTTGATATGGCTTTCGTACTGGTACAAGGCGGCAATCAGGTTCAGCGCGTGGGTGACGGCCTCGGTTTCTTCCATTTCGGCTTTCAGTAGCTGACGACGCATGTGCACCCAACACTGAGCATGAGTGACCTCCGGTGAGGTGGCTTCGTAACGACTGTAAGCGGCATAACCATCGGTCAGTAAGGTACCCTGCCAAACATGATCCAGTAAGTCTTGGATGTGTTTCATGCCACGGCTTTGGGAGAAGGTAAACACCACTTCGTCCTGCTCGCCATAGATGGGCCAAAAATACGCTTGCTTCATTTTGCCGGGTTGGTTGCCTACCCCAGGCTGGCGGGTGGCTTTTATCGGTGTCTCATCCATGGCCAGTACCTTGCTGTCCAGCACACTAATCAGTTGCTCTACCACAATGGGTCGTAACAGTTCGATCCCGCGTTTGGTGAGGTTTGTGAGCGTTGCACGACTGAGGGTGATGCCGGAAGCGCTAAGCTGTTGGTGTTGACGATAAAGGGGTAAGTGATACAAGAACTTATTAACCAGTAAGCCAACGATAAAACTCACATCCGCGAGGGAACTGTCAAAAATCAGATCCGGCTGTGGCGCGGTAATGAGCTGTTTACTGGTTTTGTGCTTCACCACCTGACGTTTGGTGATGACGACTTCATAGGCACTGGTTTTTTGTACGATGCGGCTGACGTCTTTGAAGCCGACTTCTTCGTATTCGTGCGCATTGGGGCCTTGTAATTCGTCCGCTAAGATAACCTTTTCACGAACCGGTATAGACTCATCAAAACGCAATCCGGTGATGTTAATTTCATTGCCTTTACGAAACTTGGGCGCTTTGCCACGAACATTGGCAGACTCAGGTTTGTCCTTCTCAACGATAGACTCTTCTTCTACGCGGGTTGGTTCGGCTGACATCGGACCCACGATATCAGCGAGGGCTTGTTGATCTGGTGTGAGTAAGGTACGACGTTCGCTTTTCGGCCCAAATAACTCACGCTTTAGCATGTGCACTTCCGCTTCGTATTGGCGGATTCTTGAAGACATAGCTTCGTTTTCAGCACGCAGTTTTTCGACCTCATTCGTGTGAAGCAAGTCGATGTTTTTGAAGGGTAAAATAGGTCGGTAAGTGGCGTCATTCATGGGGTTGGATTATACCATCCAACTTGTCATGATGCTCGCTTGTAGCGTTTAAATTGACGATATTTTTCGACTTTTATGCCCGCTAAGAGGTGCTGCAATTCAATCACACTTAGGGCGTGTTTAGCGTTTTCTGATGACGCATAATTGAACTGCCCCTGCGACAGTCGTTTACACCAAATGCAATAACCAGAGGTGTCAAAATAGAGGATTTTCATCTGGGTTTTGCGCCGGTTAATGAAGACAAAATACCCGATGAGTGGGTTTTCTTTGAGGTGTTGTTTGATCAGCCCTAATAAGCCACGATAGGATTTACGCATATCTGTGGGTTGGGTATGCAACCAAATTTTAGCATTGGGATCGGGCAGGAACATCAGTCACGACTCAATCGAAGCTCAACACCATCACCTAAACACAAGGTAATGTTCCAACGTCCAGTACCTGAGAGAGTGGGCACCTGACTGAGATCGATAAAGTCTGAGTGACTAGAATCTGGCGAGGCTTTAGTTCCCGAAAAATGCTGACGCCATTTACTAAAACTGGCGTAACTCACCTGATGCTGTTCGCAGTATTGAGGGGCGGATAAGCCAGACTCGGCTTGATCGTCAATGATTTGTTGCCATTCAGAAGAAGAACGACGGGTATAGGGTTTGGTCATGGGTTGGACTCCGTTATCGGTGATGAGATGAAAACGGAGTCCAGTTTAGAGTGCAAAAAGATGGGATGAAATAACGGCGTAGAATGAACGCTTACTCACCTAGTCCAAAGCGGTCAGTTAGGTCAGACCTAGAGATCCAGCCTCGAAATCTCAACATAAACTCCAAATACTCCAATCGATCATATACATTTTTGGGTAACTGATCTAATCGATTCATAATTCATACCTCTCATGGTTTTATTGGTACAAATATATCACCATAATGATCTATTTACATCATCATAATGATCATGTATAGTTTGTAATTAGTGCAAATGAATTTGTACTAATTACTTACAAACACTCAATTATCTTAAAAGGAAAATCATCATGGCTCTTAAACCAGGTCCGAAACCCAAAGCTAAATCAACAGGAAAAACAGATCAGCGTCGCCGGGATAATAAAAAAACTCCTGGTAATACCCCAGACTTAAAACCAAGTAAATCTTCAGGAAAATAGAGCAGTTAAGTGAATTTACTAAAATGATAAGGCCAGTTGACTCGTCATCACTGGCCTTTTTTTGTCACATATTCTTTTTCCAGTTAAAAGGCTAATAATCCTTTTTTATATGGCCTTTGGCTGCTTTCTTTATTGTGTTCTTGGTTTTATTGAGCATAGCGTTTTTCGTGGATAAGTGGTTGATCTCGCTACTTTACCCTTGAGTTCATCATTCCTGAACCCCGCCCCATTTTTTGTCGAAAAATCGGAAGCTCTCCCCGTTACAAAAATTCACTTGGTCATTCTCGCTGCTTAAAACTATACTGTATATCCATACAGTATTTTGGTGTTGATCATGCGTGTGACTTATCTTGGTGTGTCTGAGTCGGCGGCGTTTATCGCGGCCAACAGTGTGCGAATCCCTTTGTATGTGGATTCTGTGTCGGCGGGGTTTCCTTCGCCTGCTCAGGACTTTGTTGAAAAATCCTTGGACTTAAATGAGTTCTGTGTCGCTCATCCTAATGCGACGTTTTATGTGCGTGCTCAAGGTGATTCGATGATCGATGTGGGCATTCATTCTGGTGATGTGTTGGTGGTCGATCGTTCATTAACGGCGCGTCATGGGGATATTGTGATCGCCTGCATTCATGGGGAAATGACGGTAAAAACGTTGGAGTTGCAGCCCAATGTGTTGCTTCGTCCGAAGAATAAAGCCTATAAGGCGATCCAGATTACGGAAGAGTCTGAGCTGGAAATCTTCGGTGTGGTGACGGGCGTGGTTCGCAAGTATGAGCGCGGCTGATGAAGACGGTCTTTGCTTTGGTCGATTGCAATAACTTTTACGCCAGTTGCGAGAAGTTGTTCCGGCCGGATTTAAAACACACGCCTGTGGTGGTGTTGTCGAATAACGATGGCTGTGTGGTGGCGCGCTCGAAGGAGGCAAAGGCGCTAGGGCTGAAAATGGGCGTGCCATTGTTTCAGGTTCAGGATGCGATAAGGCAGCATGGCATTGTGTGCTTTTCGTCGAATTATGCGCTGTACGCGGATCTGTCGAATCGGGTGATGACGATCTTAGAAGAGGAGGCGCCTCGGCTGGAAGTGTATTCCATCGATGAGGCCTTTATGGATTTAACGGGCGTTGATCATGTGGTGGATTTGTTGGCGTTTGGCAAGCGGGTCAAGGCAAAGGTCGATCAATGGACGGGCATTACGGTAGGTGTGGGCATCGCACCAACGAAGACGCTGGCGAAGTTGGCCAATCATGCGGCGAAGAAGTATCCAGCGACGGGGTCGGTGGTAGATTTGATGGACCCAGACAGACAAAAGCGTTTGCTGGCATTGGCCGATGTCAGTGATGTGTGGGGCGTTGGCCGTCGTATCTCTGCGAAGTTAAAGGCGAGGGGGATTAATACGGCGTTGGATTTAGCTAATGCGAACCCTAAAGCCATTCGAAGTGAATTTTCCGTGGTGTTGGAACGGACCGTGCAGGAGTTGAACGGGGTGTCTTGCCTTGATCTTGAGTGTGTGCGACCCACGAAACAGCAGATCATTTGCCGTCGGTCGTTTGGTCATCGTATTACGGAAAAGCAGGAATTGCGGGAAGCCATCGCCAAATACACGACCCGTGCGGCCGAGAAACTACGCGGGGAAAAACGCCTTTGCCGTGTGGTGAATGTGTTCATTCGCACCAGCCCACACGCTAAAGACGAGCCGCATTATGCGAATTCTTTGTCTGTTGAATTGCCTAACCCCACTGACGACACGCGAGATTTATTGGAAGTCACCGAGGTGTTGTTCCGTCGCATCTGGCGTGCTGGATTTCGTTATATGAAAGGCGGTGTGATGCTGGCAGACTTCTACGAACATGGCGCTTTTCAACAAGATTTATTCCGAGCCGATAATACAAAAATCAACTCAAAAGCCTTAATGAGCGTCGTAGACAAAATCAACCACAGCGGCCTCGGCAACGTCTTCTTCGCCTCGCAAGGCGTGTCACCTCAATGGTCAATGAAACGAGAACACCTATCGCCAGCCTACACGAGCAGGTGGGATGAACTGCCAAAAGTTTTTTGATTCAGAGTGTAGAAATTAAAAATGGACTTTTAGTTAAAAAATTCAAACTATAATGATTGATTGAGAGGTGTTTCATGAGTGATAAAACTACTAAAGAAAATGCCAGTAATGTGCCAGCAGACAAGATAATTGCAACGGTTGTATTATGGTTAGATGAACAATGTCCACAGGAGCGTTGGGACTTATGTGATGAACAGATGTGTGTTCTTCTAGGTGGTATTACGGTTTCAACTTGGAATCAATGGAAAGAGACCGCACGGATTAATGACAGTCTTCAAGTAGACCAAGAAACTATTGATACACTGGCGATGCTGGTAAGTATATACAAGATGATTCACCTAAGTTCACCAACTGGATTTAAGTATGATTTTTTCAAAAAGCCAATAAATCATCCGACATTTAATGGCAAATCAGCTAGAGAGTTTATGTTAGAGAACCCTTCACTTGACGATTTCCTCAAGGTAAGAAATTATTTTCAAAGTAGAGTGTTGTTATAAAAATCACCTTAGCCTCATTTGACTTTAAATTGTTGATCATCATTGTACTTATCAGTAATGTTAGGGGAGAGATATGAGCACTAAACGAAAAAATTATGCCGAAAAATGGATTGATATTCATGATATTGAGAGCAGTCTTGATCTTGTTATGAATGAATCAAAAGGCGGCCCAGTTGCTGTAATGAAGGACGGTAACCCCGTATTTTAATGTGTTCCCGCTGACACCTATGCCGCTATTTTAGAAGCAGTTGAAGCATCTGAAATGAGAACGCTGAATGAAAGGGGTCATCAATTGGGTCTAGAGCTATTTGGTGACGAAGACAAATGGAAATCATGGATTAAAACACCTGCACTGGCATTAGGTGGTAAGTCAACAGAGTCGATTATGGTTACTAAAGAAGGAATAAATAGAGTAAGAGATCTTTTAGGGCAGATTAGCCACGGGGTTGTTGTTTAAATCAGTTGTGTAGCGATCAGATAAACTTCACATAATTACACGTTGGATTTTTTTGCTTGTAACGAACTCAGACCTGATTTGTATTGTTTAGACCCAGATCTATCAAGACTGTTAGTGTTGCCGTCGTTAGATTGATAGCTGTCTGTCGTTTATTGAAATCATCAAACTCTGCTGCATCATCCTCATACCGTGCAATGACATTGCTTAAGGCTTCAATAATGATCAGATTTTCGTCATAGTTCTCTAATAAGTCTTCTAAGAGTATAAGGGCTTGTTGGTGCTCATCAGAGTTCGCTATACCATTCAGAATTGGTAACTGGGTTAGTATAGCTTTGGCCATTTGCGTTATTTCATTTGTAACTAACATTATATTTTCCTATGGTTGCTAGGATTAATTGAAGCTGGGTTGATATTTAGTTCTAGCTATTGACTAGACAACCGCTCAATCAATCTGGATCAAACCGCCCAACGTCCTCAACGATATCTTTTCGGTCTGTCATAAAGTCGGGGGCCGCTTTTGCCAGGAACGGTTTACTCCATTTTCTGTGTGTTTCTTAGGCGCCTTTACGAGATCGAACAATAAAAGGTAGTTCTAATTCATTGAGCTGGTCTATTAAAGCTTCAGCGAGCTCGTTATCAACATTTAGAAACAGTTCATCTGCGTGAGCAGTGTAAGAATCTAGCCCTTCAAGTAGTTCTGCTTCACTTAGTCGATTTTCATTTACTTGGCTTTTCGCCTGTTTAATCATAATTCTGTTTCCCTCGGCACAGACCTCGATATGTGACCAACCATTTTTAGCCGCCATATCACGGATTACACCAATTATTTCTGCTTGAGCCTTTAGACTCAGTGCTTCCTCGTTGCTGGCTGCCACCACTTCAAAAATGCTTGAAAACTTGATTGAAGCCATTGTCTATCACCTTAAAATAACGCCGGTTGCTTGTATGTAGTATAGCTGAGAGCTGTCTGCGATGCTGGCTGAAGTCGAAAGTGGACTTTATCAGAGTTTTCTAACTTGCTAAGACCAGTTGTTCGAGCTTAAATAGTTTTATGGTCAAAGCGTAGAAGGGAGAGTGCTCTAATGCAGTTTGCTATGAGAAAATTACCAAAAAAATCAATGCTATAAGTGGTTCTTAAAAAGCAAAGAGGCGTGATTTCTTCAACTCCTCTAACGGGGGGGCAATTATATGAATAAATATAATTGCATATAATTGGCATATTAGAAGAGTAACTCATCACTTTTTTTTGATGGGACGTCTTTGGCTATTCTCCATAATAGATAGCGTCTAGTAAACTCTGGGAAGTCCAGTTCGTTGTTTTCTAAAAAATAAGGTATAAATTGTGAGCAAAAGTAGTAAACAGCGCAGAGATCAAAAGAAAAAAAAGATTATAGAAAGACAAAATAAAAAAATAGAAAAAACCAAAAAAAATCAAAGCCAATCAGTCAATGGCTTTCATATTATGAGAGATCCCTTTGAAGGCATTACAGCTGACCAACGTAAAGAGCTGATAATTACAATTGGACAAGAAAGCAGAGACAAAGTAACTCAAGCTTTTAAGTCACTAGAGGGAATGTGCAGAGAATTTGACACAACAACGTTGGTTTCTATTGTTGCTGGCTATGGACTTGTTGTTGGTGTAAGTGATAACGGTATATCCTCTCGTGATTCAATAGGTGGGCTGCAACAGGCTCACGTTGAGTTATTGCAGGCTATTATATTAAAAATCCCTAGTAATGATCTTGGTTGGCATCCAGTAACTCCACAAGCCGTGCAAGAAGTAATTGATTTACTGAAAGATCTAAGTTCAGATTTTGCTCTTAGCAGAATAGCAGAAAGTCAATCTGAAAGATCAGATGCAGAAATAGCAATTTATATGATCCAAGAAAAATTAAGAGGGCATACTCAAATGGTCCGAAATTGGGGATTCCATTCTCAAATTAAAACCATTTGCAAAGAGATTTATTCAAATTTCGATACTATGATATCTAAAGAGATGGGTTTTAGTCCCACTAATGTTATTGATGTCTTCGATGCTCTTATTCAAATAACAGAGCAAAAAATGTCCGCTCGATTTGACACCTTATCTGCATTGAAGCAAACAAAAAATAAGCGTAACCTAGTTTTTAAATATCATGAAATGCTAGGGCAAGGCCAAGAGAAAGCCGATGAGTTTCTAAGAAAAATAGATATATCAGGAATGTCAAATGAACAGGTTTTTGCAATGTGCATGGCCCATTATGATCTGAGGATGTCGGATATTTTTCTTATTAATTTCGAAGAGGTTGCTGAGATAGTTGGGATAGATTCGAAAGTAGTTAACGCTATCGTTAATCAATATTCATTTAAGAATGGTGAGTTAAGTGAAGTAGAAAATAATTATTTATTTTTAGATAACCCCGTTTGGGGTAAACCAATAATGAGTACTGTTAGTGGATATTATTGCATACTTCCTCAACTATTTTTTAGCTTTTCGATGGCTACTTTAGATGATTTGATTGAGCAGTTTGACAAAGATGGATTGCACCAAACAAGAGCTGTCTATTTAGAGAAAAAAATTGAAGAAATAGTGAAGCGTAGATTTCCAAAATCTCAGGTTGTTTCTGGGCTTAAGTGGCAACAAGGAGAGAAGTTATATGAAACTGATTTAATTGCTTTTATTGACTCCCACGCAATTATAATTGAAGCTAAATCACATAGAATATCGAAGCAAGCATTAAGAGGAGCACCTAGCCGTATAAAGAGACATTTGAAAGAAATTTTGGTTGAGCCTGGTTTGCAATCACATCGTCTAGAGAAAAAACTTGAGGATTTGAGAAAAAATAAAGGAGACGCTAGCGACTTCATGGATAAATTGCCAGTAGACTTAAATGATATTAATAAAGTCCTTAGAGTGTCTGTGTCTTTAGAGGATTTTGCCACGTTACAGTCGAATTTACAAATGTTCAAAGATACTGGATGGATACCAAATGACTTTGTGGCATGCCCCTCGATGAACCTAGCTGATTTCGAAACTTTATTTGACTTTTTAGAACATCCTGTACAGATTATCCATTACCTTTCAAGGCGGTCTGAACTTCAGAGATTGGATCAGTTCGCGGGGGATGAGTTGGATTATATGGGATTCTATCTTAAGACTCTTTTCAATCCAGGAGCATTAATAGAAGATTCATCTTTGAGGGTTGTGATTACAGACATGTCTGAACCTCTAGATCTATACTATATGTCCAAAGATGCTGGTATCGATGTAGTAAAACCGCAGCCTGCTATCTCCTCTTGGTTCAAAGATATATTCAACGAACTTGAGAGGCGCGCATCGCCACGCTGGACTGAGATAGGTACAGTCCTGAATCACTTCCCGCCAGATGACCAGCTTCATATATCCAAGCAAGTTAGGGTGCTTTCGAAAATTGTACATCGAGAGTGGAAAACTGAAGGGCATACAAACTCGTTGATCTACAGGCCACCTATGAGTTCGGAATATGCGTTGGCTATTGTGCTGTGGAAGGATCCAAACTGGGATAGGCGGTATGAGTACATTAAGAATGCATATTTAAATTCACTCGAGCCTGAACATACAAAATTTTGCTTAGTTATTGGTGTTAATATCGATACAGATAATTCGCCTTATCATTACATAGCATTAATGGAAAAGGGGACTGATGAGTAGAGCGCTAGACAATGCACCTTTTTAAGATGCACCTTCAATCGTAACGGGTGTACTAAGTCTGGGGCACTTCACAAGTTCTGAAGAATCATACCAACTTCAGCAGTTAGCTTCTTCTACACCTGATTAGCAGTGTCGCACTTTATAAGGATACTTAATGAGTAAAGGATTGATGTCTTTTAGGCAGAGTAAACTTCTTTCAAAAACTTTGAATTGTGTAAAGTTAAAAGCTTTAGTGAGAGGGTGACGATGGCTATTCAATTTCCCCCATGTATAGAAAAAGTTGCTTATCTTCTCGAAAAGCCGTTAGTAATTCCTAATTACCAGCGCCCTTATAAATGGAAACTAAAGCAAGTCAATCAACTGGTTGATGACATTTTCCAACATCGAGAAAAATCACGCTACCGACTCGGTACAGTCGTGCTATTTAACAGCAACGACTCACATCAGCATAGCTTTGATATCGTAGATGGCCAACAGCGCTTATTAACTTTGACGCTCATTTGCTCTGCTTTAAATAATGAGCATAAACAATTTTCGCCAACGCTCTTGGAACACTCATTTTCCTCAAAAGCGTCCATTGACAATTTACAACATAATGCACAGCTTATTTTTCAGCGCTTCGCGGGTTTAAATAATCTGGAGAAAGAAGAGCTACTCACGTTTGTGCTAGAAAAATGTGAGCTAGTGGTCGTCACGCTGGACAATTTAAGCGAGGCGTTCCAGTTTTTTGACTCGCAAAACGCCCGGGGTAAAGCGCTTGAGCCTTATGATTTGCTCAAAGCCTACCACCTTCGTGAAATGATGGAGTTCACAGAACAAAGTGAGCGACTTCATCATGTTCGACTGTGGGAGGAAGGGGTTAACCCAGAAAACAGCGGCACTAATTTACATCAGATTATGGGCGATTTTTTATTCCGTATGCGTCGTTGGATCGATGGTGGTTACGGTATTCAATTTAGCCGTCATAACATTGATGTCTTCAAGGGTATTAACCTTGAAAACACGCATTATGCTTATGCTGAAACCATGCTGGCACTAGATTATGCGATCCAGCAATATAACGGCGACCCAATGCGAAAGTGGGATAAACATTATAAAGCGTACCCATTCCAAGTAGATCAAGTGATGATTAATGGCAAACGCTTTTTTGAATACATTCAGCATTACCTCGGCATTCATAAAGTCCTGTTCGACAAAGACAAAGGGCTTCTTGAAAACTTCACAGAAAAGTACTTGCGATACCCTGGCCATAACAAAAGAAGCGGCGATCAATACGTCAATAACCTATTTAAATGTGCGGTGATGCATTACTACGATAAGTTTGGTGAACATGGGCTGCTTAACGCGGCGAAGATTTGTTTCCGTTGGAGCTACTACCTTCGCGTGCAGCTGCAAAGTATCGGTATGAGCTCCATCGACAACCATGCAAGAGATTACAAAAGCGTGTTTCGAGTGATAGCCAAAGCCATTCACCCACAACAAGTTTTAAGCTTCCAGCCACCCCACTCTGAAACGGTGCGCTACGCGAAGGCAAAAGTGATTCAAGACTCTATTCAAGCAATGATCAGTGGAGGCTTAAATGACAAGTAATCAAGACGTAACACCGTTAACTATTAGACAACTTTTTGATCCATCATCATGCTATATCATTCCCATTTATCAGCGTAATTATGCTTGGGGTGCGCCTGAGATAGAACAATTGATCCAAGATATTTGCGATGCAGCTAAAGGTGATATGGAAACGGAACAATATTTTCTAGGGAGCCTAGTTGTGTACGTCCGTTCAAACTCAGCACCCAGCAATATCCAGACCTTTGAAACCATTGATGGGCAACAACGCCACACGACTTTATCCATTCTGCTAGCGTATTTGAAAAATGTGGGGCTCAGTGAACAATATGGTCTTGATCAGATTGGTTTAAACTTAGGTTTTGATAGTCGCCCGAAATCAGATAGAGCTCTAGATGATCTCTATCTAGGTCACAAAGGAACGCTGGAAGAACCTTCGATTCTGTCGGCCTACAAGGTGATTGATAAATATTTCCAAACAAAACGGATCGACGGGCAGCCTCTTAATATCGATTTGTTCTGTTCATATTTGTTGGACAAGGTAACCATTTTACGTGTCACCGTCCCCCACGATACCGATCTCAACCATTATTTTGAAATCATGAACAACAGGGGTGAACAACTCGAAAAGCATGAAGTACTCAAGGCTCGATTTATGTCTGAGTTTGGTAGCGACCAAATCAGTCGTGACAGTTTCTCAATGATATGGGATGCCTGTGCCAATATGCATCGCTATGTGCAATTGGGCTTTAGTGCTAACCTTCGTGAAGCATTGTTCGACAAAAACTGGCGCACTCTACCAAGCGATTTTAATGCTATCAAGTCTACCCTCGAAACATCGCCACAAGATGAACCAAGCGATGCTTCACTGACACTCAGCCAAATTATCGCAGGCCGAAAAAGACATTTAGATTTAGACGATGACTCGGGACGAGAACAAAATGAGCGTTTTGGCTCAGTCATCGACTTTTCAAACTTCTTACTTCACGTGTTAAAACTCACACAAGATGACAGTGTGACTCTGGATGATAAAAAGCTATTGGATGCTTTTTATGATTCGGATAATCAGCTTAAAGCAAAGCCTGATGAATTTGCGTTTAATCTTTTGAAATATCGTGTGCTGTTTGACCGCTTTATCATCAAACGAGATGCTGAAGAAAAATGGAGTCTACTGACTCTTAATAAGTACCACGATAGCTTTAGTTACGTGAACTCGTTTGGCACAGAGGATGATCTTGGGCTTAATCAGACTCTGGTTATGCTCTTATCTATGTTTCATGTCTCGAACCCGGCACAGGTTTATAAACGTTGGTTAAACAGTGCGTTGAGCACTTTAAATGAGCTGTCTGAGCAAGGTGGGTTACTTCATATCGACGCTCAAGCTTATCTCGAAAAGCTCGAGCAATTAAGCGACCAATATTTTGATGAAGCCAACCCTAGCGAGGATGCTTTGCATCAAGGCACAGCGGTGCAAAACTTTATCTTTAATCGACTCGATTATCTGCTTTGGAAACGCCTTTCAACCAGAGAGAAATTTGATGGCATCGGGGCTGAACACTTAGGGAAACACTTCGATGAGTTTCAATTTTCGTATAGAACCTCTGTGGAGCATTATTTCCCGCAAACTGACCCTTACGGGAAGGTGAAAATGAAGGACGTAGACCGCTTCGGTAATCTCTGTCTTATATCGCCGAGTAATAATTCAAAACTTAGCAACTATTCTCCTGCGGATAAGAAAAAATTCTACCAGGAACAAAATCGTGCAGAGAGCCTAAAGCAAGCGATAATGATGACTTATGATGAATGGGGGCCTGATGGAAATGGTCTTGAAAATATCAAAGGCCATGAGGAGGCAATGGTTAGAGTGCTTTACAACCAACATTCTTAATCATTTTATATTTTTTCTAATGCAAGGGAGGTTATGCAGTGGCACATATTGTTAAAGCGAAGCTTATGAACTTTAAACGCTTCAGAGACCTTGAGATCAACTTCGATCCACAACGAAATATCCTAGTTGGTGACAATGAAGCTGGGAAAAGCACAATCCTAACTGCAATTGAATTGGTATTAGGTGGGAGTAGGTCTAGCATCGAAGCTTTGGGTGTTGAGGTCTTGCTTAATGCTGAGGTTGTGACCGAGTTCTTGGCGGGGAATAAATCGGTTAAAGACCTACCAACTCTTCTAGTAGAACTCTATCTTGGTGATGTCGATAACGAAGACCTGGATGGGCGAAACAATACAGAAGGTAAAGACTTTAATGGTCTTCAATTATCCATTGAACCAAATGAAGATCTGACCAAGGAAATATCAGGCGTTCTTGCAGCACCTGGAGAAAACTTTCCATTCGAATTCTATGTGGCAAAATTCACCACTTTTAGTGGAGATGCGTATTCTGGCTATAGAAAATTTGTGCGTTACATAGCTCTTGACAGCACGCAAATAAACAGCGAATACGCCACCAACCAATACGTTAAGGCTATGTATGAAGCGACTGCTGAACAGCCAGAGCGTTACCGGTTAAAGAACGAATATAGGAAGCAGAAGAACGATTTCAGAGATGTTGCGCTAAAGGTAGTCAATGATCAGGTTTCTGACTATGACTTCTCCATAAAATCAGGTTCGAAATTTAACTTGGAAACCGATCTAACGCTTACGGAAGAGGGCATACCGATTGAGCAACGAGGAAAAGGTAAGCAGTGTTTCATTAAGACCGCTTTTGCACTTAGAGAGCGAGACGAAGACAAAAAAATAGATGTCCTACTTCTAGAAGAGCCTGAGAACCATCTCAGCCATACGAGCATGTATAAACTGATCAGCCAAGTGGAGAACGCTCATAGAAACCAAGTGATCATTGCCACTCACAGCAGTTTAATTTGCTCAAGGTTAGACCTAAGGAAATCCATTCTACTTAATAGTAATGCTAATGTTCCGGCCATGTTAAAAGACCTGACTTCAGAGACGGCAAAGTTTTTTGAAAAGGCCCCGAACCACAACATTTTAGAGCTTGTGCTGTCAGACAAGGTGATCTTAGTTGAAGGTGATGCAGAATATATCCTTATGGAGCGCTTGTATCAGAATGTGACTGGGCGACTTCCAACTGATGATGGCGCTCACATTGTCTCTATCGGCGGAACAAGCTTTAAACGCTACATGGAAGTATCCAAAATTCTGAACATCCGAACGGCAGTTATTCGTGACAATGATGGTGATTACACTAAGAACTGCTTAGACAATTACACCGATTACGTTTCTGATAATGTCAAAGTTTATGCGGACTCAGATATAGATCGCTATACATTTGAAGTGTGTATGTATAGAGACAACAAAGATCTATGCGATGATGTTTTCAGCAGAGGGCGAATACAACTTCAGCCTCAAGATTACATGCTAAAAAACAAGACGGAATCAGCTCTTAAGCTGCTATTGGAAGATGATGCTACGTTAGTTGTACCAGCGTATATCCAAGAGGCGATTGAATGGCTAAACGAGTAGTTCTTGCTGTAGCTGGATCAGGGAAGACGAAAACAATCATAGATAAGCTTGAGCTGGACAGTCGGACCCTGATCGTTACCTATACTATAAATAATACATCTAATATAAAGCGGCGAATCATAGATAAATTCGGATTCATTCCCAGTGGAATTCGTGTTTATACGTACTTCTCATTTCTGATGAGGTTTTGCGTACGTCCAATAGTTGGTCACAAGTGGAGAATCAAAGGAACTAGTTTTGATAATCCGCCTAGGTTTGCAAAAAAAGACAATCCTAGTCACTACATGACTCCGAGGAGGCGCCTTTACCACAGCCGAATTGCTAAATTAATCGTTAGTGAAGATATGGTAAAAGACGTTATAAAACGGATTGAGAAATACTATGACTTCTTGTGTATTGATGAGGTTCAAGACTTCGCGGCAAATGACTTCAACTTACTTTGTGAGCTGGCACCGTTAAATATCGAGGTACTTTTGGTTGGTGATTTCTATCAGCATACCTTTGACACCAGCAGGGATGGAATTATAAGGAAAAACCTTCATCAGAACTACGCTAAGTATCTTAGCGAGTTTAAAAAGATGGGGTTTGAAGTTGACTTAGTATCGCTTTCAGCTAGCCATAGGTGTAGCCCCACAATTTGTAAGTTCGTAAATGACATTCTGGCAATTCCAATGGAGTCTCATAGAGTTGACGAAGTGAATATAGAGCTTGTTACCGACGCGTGCAGGGTGCATGAGCTGGTTACTGATAATTCAATCATTAAGCTATTTGATAAAGAAAGTTATAAATATATTGGCTGGACTGATAACTGGGGTAATACTAAGGGATTAGATGACTTTCAGGACGTTTGTGTGGTCATTAACGCTCCTACTGAAAAGGGGTACGAATCTGGTGATTTGTCTAACCTGGCACCGCTTACACATAAAAAACTTTATGTGGCATGTACTAGAGCCAAAGGCAACCTGTACTTTATCCCGTCTAAACTTATGACCAAATATAAGAAATAGCCATTTTAAAAAGTACTTTGGTACTTTAAATGGTGCTTATCTTTTGTGTCGTATTTGATCCAAGGTGTTTGTCTAATTGAGCGCAGTTGTTTCACAGCGGAACACGCAAGCACAGACATGCTGCTAATATGGCACCACTGGTTTACGAAAAACTAGAGAGCTATAAGTAAAAAACGGTCTAGTCAAGGCTGTTAGATTCAGTCAGCAAATGATGCTAAAAGAAAGCTTATTCACATCGATAGCTGATTTGATTCGTCTGAGGTGCCGGTTGATCACTCTTTTGATAAAAGTGCTTTACTATTAAATTACTAGCAAAAGGAGTTCAAATGGCAGAGCACAAAAATCAACACATTGTACCCAGAACATACTTAGAAAAGTTTATTGCGGAAGAGCTGCCCGCGCACTTAAGAAGCGAACCAAAGGCAGAACTTGGAGTGTATGTCAGAAAAGCAAACTCTCCAGATCGATGGGTCATGCGATCAGTTGATCATGGAACCTTTAAGTCGTCCTACTTTTACAACTCTCAAAAGCTCCAGAACGAGCTGCATATTGAGGTCAATGTACTACGTGACCTTGAAGGTAGATACAACATTTCAGCAACTAAGGCTCTTCATGGCGAACTATTGCTTCATGCTGACAAATCTAATTTATTGCATTTCATTTCAGCTCAATACTTCAGGACGAAAAGAAGCCAAAGCAATCTAAAGGAGTTTTACACTGGCATTGCCGAAACGCTTGACTCTTTTAATGGTAGCGGATCTTGTGAAAACTACAAAGCCCAGTTTAAGGACTTAGAAAAGCTATCTTTAATGTGGTCAAAAGAATTGATGCAAGATGACACTAAGGTTATTTTTATCGAAAACTACACCAAGATACCTTTCATTACATCCGACAATCCGGTTGTACGACATGAAGTAAGGCTTGATGAATTGGCCAAGTGGATTCCCAAGAAGCTTTTCAATGAAAATATAAAGCCATTTGAAAAGGCTGTTGTGTTTTTTATGGCCTTGTCGCCAACTACAGCAGTAATTCTGAGTAAAGATATAAAGGTTGAATACGACCTAAGATCTTTTGAAAGCCGCAGCTTAGTGTTCGCAAATATTTTCTATGATTTGGTTATTCTTAATTCAGATGAGTTTGTAGTCGCTGATAGAGATAAGCCTGATAGTCATTGCAGAAAAGTACAAACAGCAGAGTCGATCGGAAAAGAAATAGCGATTAAGTTTGAGAGTTACATTCAAATTGATTCTGAGGTTGGTATGAATGTATTCCAAATAGAAGGGTACGAAAGTACTAAAGGCTTTTACACCATGTTTCAAGTGAAGCTTTCTAACAGGAACGATCTGGATAAACTAGCAGGGCTAACAGGTAAGATACTTAGCTTTCACATTGTTAATGAAAGTGGAACACGCTTCAGTCGTGAGAACAAAACGGTAACCATTGTGGATCAAGAAAATGCCATCGTGGCTATCACAAGATAGATACCAAAGACCCATTTAAACTTCAGGATTAAAAATTGCAGTTTCCGACAATAAAATTTTAGTTGAAGCTGAATGATATAATGTAGTATCTACATGTAATAAAATTACTACATGAAAAATCTAAGAGAATTTGAAATCACGAAAATTTGTCACCTTATGGTTTATTTATTTGTCACTTTATGGTGCAAAAATTTGTGTAACTTATTGATTTTTCGTTACTCGATTTGTCACCTTATGCTTCAATCAACACTATAATTTTGATATTCTCCATGAATACATAAATATCTGTCCTCTCTACGTTATATAAGCCCATATTCAGACAATAAAGCCTACCTCCTCTATTTTAGACTAGGCATTCTTACCAGCGAATGAACTGACATTTGTATACTGTTTATCGGAATTAATTGAATCTTAGTTTCTATGGTAAGTATTTCCTGCTAAATTTTCAGCCCCAATCTAAATTCGTACTCAGAAAACATGTGCCCAAAAACCACAAAAAGATATGAATTGATATGATTTCTTCTTAGTCTATTATCAGGCGACTGGACTCAAAATAATAATATCTCTTTAGTGTATATCTATTTCTCCCTACTGTTGTTTTTTTCGTGTAACAAGGTGTAATTTACGTGCCTTGATCAAAGTATTAATCTGGCTGCTAAGGTTCGATACTGTAGAGTATTTCTTAATTTCAGATAACAAGTATGACACTGGTTTTAGGTGTTATGGTTAACCTGATTCTGTAACGTAACTGTCTTTATTTATTGGAGTGTTATATGAAAACGAAAGTGCTATTGATATTTTTTGTAGCAACGGCCCTTACCGGGTGTGCATCAAAAGCGGTAGATCAGAAAGCAGCAAGTGCACAAGGCACGTATACACAAGTCTGTAAGAAAGTATCTAAAGCTGAAATTGCCGCGTTGTTTGACCGTTGGAATCGCTCGCTGCAAACTGATGATGTGGATAAAGTTGTAGCCAATTACGCAAAACGGTCACTTCTCTTACCTACGCTTTCCAATAAACCACGTCTCACGCCTTTTGAGAAGGAAGATTACTTTCATCATTTTCTAGAAGATCATCCTTCTGGAAAAATTGATTTTCGTTTTATTGAAATTGGTTGCAACACGGCAGTTGACTCCGGTCTTTACACTTTTAATTTTGCGAAGACTGGCGACAGTGTCAAAGCACGTTATACCTTCACTTATCGCTGGAATGGTTCTAAATGGTTGATAACCACACACCATTCGTCACTTATGCCCGAAAGAAAATAAACGCTTGATATAAGTGTAATCAAACAAGAAATGCTGTGAAATGTGTCGTTATATCTGTACTGACGAGATCATAATATACGGTATATAAATATGGTCCGTAGATCGTAGATGTTAAAGAAGAATCTGAATTCTTCTCGATTCTTTTTTAATGATCGTAAAAGCTGAGTTAATGCCTTTTTGGCGAGTAGTTTTTCTGGATTTTTATTAGCAAGTAGTAATACAACTGGCATTAGAAAATGCCGGAACGAATGAGGTAGCTTGGTGGAAGGATGTGCATACATTGGTTTCTAATTACGTTGAACCTTGGGCAAGGGTACTCTATCTTTGTTCGTCATGTTTTTCCTAATATAGTGTGATTACTCGAAGTTGAGATTGATATGAATGATGATAAGTTGAAACGTGCTGTACCGGAAGGTTTTGAACAAGTCGTGCTGCAGCCAGTAGAATATAGTCCGTTGATGTACATTGATATTGCTCTTTCTGAGGGGATGCCGAAAGGAGAGGGGTTTGATTTATGGTATACCTCGTTTGGCCTTAATAAAATGAGTGCTATATCAAGCATTCGGTCTATGACAGGAATGGGGCTGAAAGAGCTTAACGTGAAAGCGCATTATCCCCCCATTTTGCTAAAAGAAAAACTTTCAATCACCGAATTAAATGAGTTTATTCTGCGTCATAAAATGGATCACATTATATATTCTTTTAAGGAATAATCGTTGCAAAACGGCTAATCTATTTTTGCTAAAAACAGCTGGTAAAATTTTAAGATCTATCGGAGTGTTTTGCTATTCTAAAGTTTGTATTGCACTCTCAATAAAGTATAACGATTCGTGCGTGGTTACCTAATAAACTCCTCGGGCGTGCTTCCTTAAAAGTGCCCGAGGAGTGACAAAGATTCACAGAGTCGGGAATACTGTTATGCAATCGAACTGCAGATGTATTTCATCTCTAAATAGTCTTCGATACCATATTTTGAACCTTCTCGACCTAAGCCTGATTGCTTCACACCACCGAAAGGGGCGACTTCATTGGAGATCAGGCCGGTGTTATGACCAACCATGCCATACTCAAGCCCTTCGGATACGCGAATCATACGAGCATGGTCTCGTGTGTAGAAATAGGCTGCTAAGCCAAAGATAGTGTCATTGGCCATTGCAATGGCTTCTTCTTCTGTATCAAATGGGAAAAGCGGGGCAAGAGGGCCAAAGGTTTCTTCTTGAGCGACATTCATGTCAGGTGTTACACCTGTCAGAATGGCAGGCTCAATAAATAAGCCACCTAGACGCTTCCCACCATGGACCAAGGTTGCCCCTTTGCTAACGGCGTCTTTGATGTGCTCTTCGACTTTTAAAATGGCTTTTTCTTCAATCATCGGGCCAATCTCTGTCCCTGCTTCGGTGCCATTACCCACTTTTAGGGCTTTTACCTTTTTAGTCAGTTTGGCTGCAAAGGCATCATACACACTTCGTTGAACCAGAATACGGTTTGCACACACACAAGTTTGACCCGCATTACGATATTTAGAGGCCATTGCGCCTTCAACGGCTTTATCCAAGTCGGCATCGTCAAAAACGATGAAGGGGGCGTTGCCGCCTAATTCAAGAGACACTTTTTTTATGGTGTCTGCACATTGCGCCATTAATAAACGACCAACTTCGGTAGAGCCAGTAAAAGACAGTTTGCTAACAACATGGCTGTCGGTTAATACTTTACCAATTTTGCTTGCAGAGCCTGTGACAACTTGGAATACACCCGCTGGGATACCAGCACGTTGCGCCAATTCCGCTAGCGCTAACGCAGTAAGTGGGGTTAAATCAGCAGGGCGAACAATCATCGAACAACCTGCAGCCAAAGCTGGAGCGGCTTTACGTGTGATCATGGCCGCTGGAAAGTTCCAAGGCGTAATGGCCGCCGTGACACCAATCGGCTGACGAATAATCGTAATTCGTTGATCCGCTCGTGGTGCCGGAATGGTGTCGCCATAGAGGCGTTTGGCTTCTTCTGCGAACCATTCAATGAAGGAGGCCGCATAGGCAATTTCACCTTTGGCTTCCGCTAGAGGCTTGCCTTGTTCAGATGTCATCAGCAACGCTAAGTCGTCGGTGTTTTCAATGATTAACGTAAACCAACGGCGCAAAACCGCCGAACGTTCTTTAGCTGGTAAAGCGGCCCATTTCTTTTGGGCGATTTTAGAGGCTTCGATCACCGCAGGGATTTCTTCAGGAGAAAGGTGAGGAATCTCGACAATGGTTTCACCTGTCGCTGGGTTGGTAACAGGGTGGGTGGTTTTTGCTTTTGCTTCAACCCACTCGCCATTGACTAAACAACGAGACTTAAGAAGGGACATATCCTTTAACATGAGTATCACCTATATATTTGGTAATTAAATAAAGTGAGATCTTTGCACGGTCGCTGTGCAAACCAATAGGTTTGTCTCGTCTTGGCTTCGCTTGCGACATGATGAAACGATCTCTAAGTAAGTTATTCTTGTACTAATCACATTGCTATTATCAAATCTTCATCAATCAAAGTAAATAGGTTAACATGTTAACTAATTTACTTTGATAAAGAGAATACCCTATGAATATAAGATTATCGGTTGTTGATCAAACCCCAGTGCATGGTTCGCATCATAAAAAAGACGCTCCTTTGTTAACGGTTGAGTTAGCAAAACATTGTGATGAATGGAATTACCATCGTTATTGGGTAGCAGAACATCATGATAGTGTACATTTTGCTAACCCTTGCCCTGAAATCTTAGTTGCTCATTTGGCCAGTATAACAAAGCGTATCAAAGTCGGTAGTGGTGGTGTGATGCTATCTAACTATAGTCCATTAAAAGTGGCGGAATGCTTTTCTATGTTGGCATCACTTTTTCCAGGGCGTATTGACCTTGGTGTTGGTCGTGCTCCCGGTGGTTCGGCTATGACATCCTCTGCTTTAGCCTTTCCGAATAAAGCGTTGAATGGTCAGTTTTATGCCGAACAAGCGGCATTGCTAGAAAGTTTTATTCATGGCTCTTTTAAAGAGGCTCACCCTTTTAGCTCGATACATGTGATGCCTGAAGTGCGCGATGTACCAGATTTATGGATGCTTGGGTCAAGTGGCGGCAGTGCTGAGTTGGCTGGAAAGCTGGGCTATCATTTGGCTTTGGCTCGATTTATTGATTCTGAAAATTGTCATCCGCGTATTTTTGACGCGCATCAGAAAGCGTGGCAACAGGCTGGGCATGAGCGTCCATTGCAAAGAATGTTGGCGATTGCTTGTATTTGTGCGGAAACAGAAGAGGAAGCGAAACTCCGAGCAGGAACCGCTGTATATCGTAAATTTGCCACGCATATAGGTGAGCGGGAGGACTTTTTAACGCCAGCCCAAGTTCGTGATAGATATCGTGGGATGCCAGCCTCTCATCAAGCTTTGTTTGACCGTATTGAAGCCAGTTATACGATTGGCACACCAGAACAATGTTGGAATGAAATGGAATCCCTTGCCGAGACATTTAAAACCGATGAGATTTCCCTCGTTACTGTGACACATAGCCAAGCAGATCGTTTAGACAGTTATCGTTTGTTAGCAAAGAACTTATAAGCTGAGACTTTTGCACGACTACTGCGCTTGCCAATACTTTGTTAAAAACAGGCTGAGAAAACAGCCTGTTTTTGATGATGAGGGCTCTTGTTCGTTATTCCTCGTTGAGGATAAATTCAGCGCAACGCTCTGCGATCATAATCGTCGGAGCATTGGTATTCCCCGAGATAATGGTTGGCATAATAGAGGCATCGCAGATACGTACCCCTTTGACTCCATTAACACGGAGCTTAGTGTCGACAACAGCTTGTTCATCAGAGCCCATGCGGCAAGTGCCAACAGGGTGGTAGACGGTTTTAGCATGGCTGCGAATGTGGGCTTCGATTTCAGCATCTGAAATATCTTCTTTGGCGGAGGGGCGCAGTTCTTCGCTGATCAGTTCCGCCATGGCCGGTGCACGTATAATCTTACGGGCCAATTTAACACCACGGATAAGCGTATCAACGTCGTCACGATGTGATAACGCACCGCTTTCGAAAATCATTGAATCTGTTGGGTTTGCACTGCGTAGTCGGGCGAAACCTCGGGATTTAGGACGTAAGAAACAAGGGTTGATGGAAATGCCATGACCTTCAATGGGCTCGCGGTCTACGTCACCCACCAAGGTTGGCAGTACATGGAATTGAATATCAGGACGACCACAGTTGCTGGTATCCACAAAGCCACCTGACTCAACAACGTTAGAAGTCAATAAGCCTGTTTTAAAACAAGTCCACTGGAAACCATAAGACAGTGCTTTGAGGCCTTTATCACTGCCAAGTAAGCTAATAGGCTGTTTTGCTCGACCATAGATACTGACTTCTAGGTGATCCTGATAGTTTTCGCCCACTTCTGGAGAATCGTAAAGTGTTGATATGCCGTGTTTAGATAATTGCTCTTTTGGACCAACCCCCGACAGCATTAATATTTTGGGGGTGGATAATGCGCCAGCGGCTAGGATGACTTCTTTCTTCACCGAGAGTACTTCTATTTTGCCGGATTCATTACGCAACTCAATACCTGTCGCGTTGTTATTAGCATCAAAGATGATCTTGTTAACGTAACATCCTGTGCGGATTTCTAGGTTTGGCGAGTTCTCTACCTCGTTGAGGTAGGTTGCAGCGGTACTACCACGACGACCATCAAAAGTCGTGGTGTGATAGAAGCCAATGCCATCTTGTTTTTCACCGTTAAAATCATCGTTATAAGGGATGCCCGTTTGTTGTGCGGCTTTTAAAAAAGCTTGGCTGAGAGGGTGTCTAAAACGCGTGTCGCTTACACGCAAAGGGCCATTCGTGCCGTGAAATGGCTCGCTTAGGCGCATATGGTTTTCTGAGCGTTTAAAGCTTGCTAGGACATTTTCCCAACCCCAGCCATCGCAGCCGTTGCGCTCCCATCCCTCGTAATCTTCTTTCTGGCCACGGATGTAAATCATAGCATTGATTGAGCTACCTCCACCGAGAGTGCGACCTTGTGGAACGTAGGTTTTGCGACCACCTGCGTCGGGCTGAGGTTCGCTTTCATAAATCACGGATCGCTTTGATCCAATAACACGAATGAATGTGGCTGGCATTGTCACGAACATAGAGTCGTCTTTTGGGCCGTCTTCTAGTAAGACTACCTTAAAGCCTGCTTTTACAAGTCTATGTGTCACTGTGCAACCGGATGAGCCACCGCCAACGACGACGAAATCAATGGACTTCATGAGTAAACCTCTTGCTCTTATTATTGTGTTTGAGTGTTGATATGGATGAGCATAGAGCTTTATTGAGAGGGAAAATTGATCTTATCGGACGGGGGATTTGACTCAGCAGGACATTTTGCCAAGACACGTAGCTGTCAATTTAGTTAACATGTTTACTAAATATTTGGCTAGGGTTATGATCCAAGTGACATCATTTTAGATATGCATCCTTAAAAACAAAAACTACATTGAGGGATTTATGTCATTTTCAGGACAAGTTCGAGTATCTACTCGAGATATAGATCTTATGTCTCGACACCATTATTGGGAAAAAGCCGTTAACCAGTACGTGATTCATATTGATTGCCCTGTGTCTTCAGATTCACCATTGGAGGCGGAATTACGACATTCTCACGGGGATATCATTAATGTGAATTATATTGAGGCGAATAGGCACTCTGTGCAACGCAGCCGTATTGATATTGATGAGGATAGTCGCGATGGTTTTTTCGTATGTCTAATGACAAAGGGGAATGGTTATTCATATCAAGGTATAAATTGCGCGAGTCATATGCCAGGAGATATGGTTATTTATGACACCGCAAAACCTTATGGACATGGATTTCCCGAGAATATGGGAATGTATGTTTTGGATGTGCCTCGATCTATTGCGGAGCGGGAGTTAGGGGTTGTCGATGGCCTTATAAAAGTAGATCGCACTTTGCAATGTGGTACTTCGTCAACAAGTGCCATTTTTAAATTATTAGAGAGTAACCCCGTTAGTCATCATGCTTTTCAATTAAAAGCAGAAGAGGTGATGCACCATATTCAAGTACTGTCTGGATTACATGGCGCGAAGTTCAATCAGAAAAATCGACATTTATTGTTTTTCAAATGCAAAGCATTAATCGAACAACATTTAACCTCACCGGATTTGAACTCTGAGATGATAAGCAAACAATTATCTGTGTCTTGTCGTCAAATAGCTCGAGCGTTCGCGGCTCATGGTATGACGATGAGTCGGTATGTCTGGCAATCAAGGTTGCATAAAAGCCGTGAAGATATATTGAATTTGGATAATTTGAGTATCACCGATATCGCTTATAAGTGGGGATTTAATCACTCTTCACATTTTAGTCGAGCCTATAAGCAGTATTTTAATGAGTCTCCTCATTTAACCAGACAACAAAAAAGGCAGAATCTTGTCTGAGAACTGCCTATTATCAAGGCTGCTCAGCTTTCCAAAGCAATAATATCGCTCAACAGTCGGCTAAGTTCTTTTAGTTTGTCTTCACCTAGCTTTTCGATGACACGCTGATATGCTGCATCTACTTCTGGACGGAACTCTTTGACGACCTTATTGGCCATAGGTGTTAGTGACAGCAGGGAAATTCGCTGATCAGTCGGCGATTTTTTGCGTATCAAGAAGCCATCCTCTTCAAAGCGAGTAATAATGCGTGTCAAACTTGGGCTAAGAATACAGCATAGTTGTGCCAGTTGTTTGACTTCTAACTCTTCATGATCATTTAAAACGCGTAAGACTCGCCATTGCTGTTCTGTAAAACCTGCCTTTTGCAATACTGGTCTAAAAAAGGTCATGGATGATTCACGTGCTCTTAATAATTGCAGTGTCAGGGAGTCTTCTAATCTTTTCATGTAATCTCGATAATTCCTAAAATATGATTTTGATAATATACAATGCGCCTTATAAATAAATGTTAGTGCACAAAGACGTTGTTACTTCATTGTTTGGAGGTTTCTGTGGGTAGCGGTTGCTAAAAGTGTACAAGCTAAGATGGCAAAGGCAATCGTATGGGGGTGCAGGTCAATCATTAAAGGAACAATTTGAGCAAAGATCGCCCCGAAACTTAATTGCAGAAACCCAAGTAATCCTGCCGCCATGCCTGATAATTTATTGGCCGTTCCTATTGCGGCACTTTGGTAACTGGGTTGGCTTATGCCTCGCCCCAGCGTAATGATAGACATGGGCAAAAAGAGTGTTGCAAAACTCATTGGTAAGCTTATTTGCAGTACTAATAAGGCGACGGCTCCGAGAATGCAGAAGCTATTTCCAACGAGAATTGATTTATCCAATGAAAGTCGTCTATTTAATAATGTACTTAGGTATCCGCCTAGCATAAAGGCTCCAGATACCAGCATAAACCAATAGCCATACGCTAAGCTGTTTTTGCTTAAGTCTTTGGTTAGATAGGGTGAGGCACTGATGAACAGATAAAAACAAAGTGCGATAAGTGTGTTCGCCATGGCGTAACGGTTAAAAGCGGGTTGACGAATGAGGCTCATATAATGACTGAGCATCATTTTCAATGGTAGCTTTGGAGGCCTTTGGGGTTCTGGCTTGATCAGTTTGAGGCTAAGCAAGAGTAAAATAGCCCCTTGAATGGCTGAAAAGGCAAAAATAGCTTGCCAGCCTATATGGGTATTTAATGAGCTACCAATTAATGGGCCAATGCCTTGTGATAACGCGATGGCCATGACCACATAGCCCATTTTCTGCGAAGCGAGTTTTCCTCCTGAACTGGCAACCAGTAATGCTCTTGACATCGAGAGGGTAAACGCGCCGCCAATGCCTTGCAGAATCCGACCTAATAGCATAAAAAATAAATGCTCGGTTACCAATGCGATTAACCCACCGACAACAAAGAAAGATATGCCTAAAAGTATGGTAGATCGGTTTCCGAGCCTGGCAATCACAGCCCCTACTGACAGCTGACCTAGGGCAAGAGCGGCGAGATAGAGGGAGTAATTCAATTGTACCGTTGATGAGTCAATGCCCAGTTGCTGAGCAATGTCTGGTAAAGCAGGTAAAATGGCATTAAGTGCAATAGGGCTGCACATCGCCAACAAAATGAAATAGGGGATGGGAATCATTGAGACAACTAATAACTTAACGTGTTAAATAAAAGTTATTATACATGCATAAAAAAATCCCACGAGGGGATTTTTTATCTTTGACCTTAAAAACTACGAATCGAAGTTAATTAAGCCAATTGTTTTAGCAAATGTTGTAGTTGCTGTTTAAAACCGGCTAATTCATCTTCTTTAAAGTTTGCAAAGATGTCTGCTTGTTGCTGATTGGAGATGGCCCATAATCGCTCAGACATTTCCTGACCTTTTTCAGTCAGTGATAAATCACGGTTAATCAAGCCAAAACCTTTTAGGCTTTCAACACCATCAGTCACATCCACGGATGGAATAGTCACCAGGTTGCTTAAGTCATCTAAGGTGACGCCTGTGGTATCACTTAAGACAAGGAGCAATCGAGCTTCGCTGGTACTGAGGCCTGTTGCAGACTGCTTTGGTAGATAGTTCTCTTGAACCTTCTGCAGCACTTTATGCATAAGATAGATAGCACTGTCGTGCAAACGAGCCAATGTTTTATCCGATGCCACATTCAGAGCAGGTGTTTTGGCGCCGGTAAAAGGAATTGCGCCAGCATAGCTACCCTGAACATAAAGTAATGGCGCACGACCATGGTTTTCAAACGCAACGACTTTACCAATCATAATCCAGTGATCACCGCCATCGACGACTTGGTATTTTTCACATTGAAAATTGGCCGCCGTATTAGTGAGTAGTGGGGCACCACCAACACCAGGATGCGTCTCAACATTGGCAAATTTATCATCGCTTGGTTTCGCAAAATTGTTGGATAAATCAATTTGATCTGCGGCTAAAATATTGACAGTAAAATGATCGGATTTTTCAAATACGGCATAGCTGCTTGATGTTTTAACGATACTCCACAATACCAATGGTGGATCAAGAGACACGGAGTTAAAGCTGTTAGCGGTTACACCAACTTTCGTACCGTCAGGAGATTTTGCGGTAATGACCGTAACACCTGTGGCAAAATTACCAAGGCAGCGACGGAATTCTTTAGGGTCGAAGTTCATAGAATTCTCTCTTATTCTTATTTATACCTATTCTGTTTAGCCATGAGTCATCATGGCTAAACACTTGTATCTCGATATTGTGTGCCTAATTACTAAAGTAGATAGTTATTAAAGTAGAGTTGGATCTGGCTCTAACCCCATAACCTCACGACCAATAATTTGCGCACAAACATCGTAATCGGTATAAGCATGAGCGCCACACATATGACAATCACGGAATATTCGCTGTGCTTCTTTGTCTAGTAACCAGTTGTTGGCACCGATTGCACTAAACATGCGATCAACGGCTTCGATACACATTTTAACCGCATAGGCCTGGTTTGTTCTCCAGTGCGCTAATGTTTGACGGTCTGGATAGCTATGTGCTTCGGCATGCTCGGCATGTTCTTCCCAAGTTTTTTCTAAGAAGGCGCGAGCCGCTAGAATTTGATGAGTTGATTCTCCTGTGCGAAGGATGGCTGGGATCGCGGCATTCACTTTAGCGCCGGTATAAGCGCGTACTCGGTTAGCCGTCACTTCTTTATAAACTTCTAACATTCTTTCTGCTGTGCCAAGCGCCATTGCAGCAAAACCTGAGGCGAAGTAAGGGCGGTATGGTGCGTAGAAGATGTTACTGTCAGGATATAAGCCATATCCAGCGGATTTACCTTCCATCATGTCTTTGGCTTTTTGAATACGGTGTTCGGGTACAAAGGCGTCTTTGATCTGTAGTGTTTTCGTACCAGACCCTTTCATTGCCATGGAGTGCCAATCGTCATCAATGGCGTAATCTGATTCTGGAATAACCGCAAAACAATAGTCTTTTGTGCCTTCAGCATTATCTCTTAAAAAGCCCACAATGGCCCATTGTGCGTGGTCACAACCGCTACTCCACTTCATGTCACCATTAAAAATGATGCCACCATCGGCTTCTTCATAGTGACCAAATGGCGCGATACTGCTGCAGGCAACGGCATCAGGTGTGTTTTTCCAGACTTCGTCTTGAAGTTGTTTTGGAAACATGGCTAGTTGATGGTTGTGGGTGCAAAGTAAGCTGAATGCCCAAGCGGTGCTGCAACAGGCGCCAGCAAGAGCGGCAATGCAATCGCCAAATTCAGGTAAGGAAATTTCGTAACCGCCATAAGCTTTAGGTAGAAAAGCTTTATGTAAACCAATCTTTTTCAAAAGTTCGATATTTTCAGCGGGCACTTTTCTTAGCTCTTCTGTTTTAATCGCATTTTTGGCAATTTCTGGAAGAACTGCTTGAAGGTCTTTTAATAAAGGGTTCGCACGTTTCATAAGTTTGGCCTTGTCTTGTTTTTGTTCTGATAGGAGTCAGTATTAGGCGAAGGCACATTTTTATGAATGTTATTTTTGAGCAAAACTTAGGACTTTTCTAGAATGTCTTGTTTTTGATTCCTGAAAAATACCAAACGTTACTTTTTAAAATAAGAGAGGACGATAGTGAATTTACTTAGTTCATGAAATCCTATTGCCTTAAATAGACATAAAATATCCCTTTGGGGACATGGTTTGTGGGCTTGTATTCATTTAGTTTTTTTAACCTTAATATAAAAATAAGCGGAGTTTTCATGAGCCTTGATGTTATTAACCCAGCCACAAAACAAATCTATAAAAGTGTTGAAGCTTCCAGCGTCGAAGAGCTAGATGGCATCATTGAAAAGTCAAAGACTGCATTTTCAGTTTGGAGCCAAAAAACTCATGAGGAGCGCTCTGCTGCGCTACATAAAGTCGCGGCGGCGCTTGAAGAAAACAGTGCAGAACTTGCTGAAATCATTACCTCAGAACAAGGTAAGCCGCTTTCATTAGCGCAATTTGAAGTAGGTGGTGCGGTGGCTTGGACTCGTTACAATGCTGACCTGAATTTAGCCCCAGAAGTCATTGAAGACAGTGAAGTTAGACGTGTAGAGGTGCATCGTACACCGATTGGTGTTGTGGCTTCTATCACACCATGGAACTGGCCTTTAATGATTGCCATTTGGCATGTTATTCCTGCCATCAAAGCAGGGAATAGCGTTGTCATTAAGCCTTCGTCATTAACGCCTATCAACACCATTCGCTTAGCAGAAATCATCAATGAACATACTGTACCAAACTTGGTGCAAGCGTTTGTGGGAGAAGGTGGCATGGGTGAACCTTTAGTTACTCACCCAGATGTGAAAAAAATCGTATTTACTGGCTCGACTCCAGTCGGTAAGCGTATTGCCTCTTTGGTAGCGAACGACCTTAAAAAGGTAACTTTAGAGCTTGGTGGTAATGACGCTGGTATTGTGTTGGAAAACGCCGATATCGATAAATTGGCCGAGAAGATCTTTATGTCTTCTTTTATCAATATGGGTCAGACTTGTGCTTGTTTGAAACGTCTGTATGTTCATCGCTCTAAATACGATGCATTGTGTGATGCGCTAACTAAGATTGCTGCTAGCCAAGTCGTGGGTGAGGGCATGAAAGAAGGCGTGACGTTCGGCCCAGTTCAGAATCAAACACAGTACGAGAAAGTGAAAGCCATGATTGCAAGCGCACAAGCTTCTGGTGCAGAAGTAATTGCGACAGAGCTTCCACCAGGTTTGAACGGCTATTTCATCGCACCGACGATTATCAAAACATCGCGCCATGATATTGATGTGGTATGCGATGAGCAGTTTGGCCCCGTTCTTCCGGTTATTCCTTATGATGATCTTGAAGAAGTGATGAAACACGCTATTCATAAAGAGTTTGCTTTAGGTGGATCGGTATGGGGAGAAGCATCTCCTGAGCTGGAATGGGTTGTGAATCAGCTGGATTCGGGGACTGTGTGGGTAAATAATCATGCAGAAGTGTTGCCTCATGTGCCATTTGGTGGAAACAAAGGATCCGGTATTGGCGTAGAGTTTGGTATGGAAGGTTTACTCGAGAATACGCTACGTAAAGTGGTAAACCGTTCTAAATAACACAACGTATCCGAATTCTGAGTAATCGACTGAAAGCGCCTGATGTGATCATCAGGCGCTTTTATTTGTATTATGCCTAGAATAGCGGCGTCTCCTAAAGATCAGCACTATTCGATGCCGATATCTCTGCCAATAAAGACGCTTAGAAAAGGCTGTTTATGGCGCTGGTCGCACAATCAATATCTTGCAATTCGCTGCCGCCTGAAATGCCAATGGCTCCGACTAGATTGCCCTCGATCGTAATCGGCAACCCGCCACCTAAAAACGTGAAATTCGGTTCACTTTGCAGTGCGAAAAGCGTGTTGTTTTTATCGGCTAGGCGGGTTTGCCAGTCCTTTGTTGGGATCTTAAAGGAGGCTGCGGTTATGGCTTTTTTGCGGGAAACGTCGTAGGAAATACTTGGCGCATGGTTCATGGCAGCGCTTGCTAACACATTACCAGAAGGGCAGACAACCGTTATGCAGATATCAATGCCCAGTGTTTCTGCATGCTGGACGGCAACACTACAAAGTTGTAGTGCTGCTGTTGTGCTTAATGTGTGTTTGATGATTGTTTTATGTTGCATAGTCTCACTCGATTGGGAAAAGGACATTTACTTGTCCGGTACCAGAACTTGGAAAGTAGTTAGTGATAATTTCAGCTTTACCTTGATAATCTTTCCAGCCTAAGGCGCCAAAGAGCATTGCCGTATCATGCATGCCGCCTTCGCCGCTGCAAAATTTAGCGTATTCGGGCAGCATATCTAGAAAGGTTTGTGTTTCGCCGGATTGCCAAAGATCCAATACTCGCAAATCCACTTGGCGATGGAATTCCCGCGAAATGGTAAACGTGCCATTGTTTTGCTCATAAAGATGGTTTTCCCATATTTGATGGGATAAAGAGCCAGAAGCAATCAGCATGACGTTATTGTCACTGTTTTCGATTGCCTCACGAATGGCTTCTCCAATGAGGCGCGATTCTTCTAAGGAATGTACTGTGCACCACGCCGCGATCGAAAGAACTTTGAAATGTTTGTCCTCGTTCATGTAGCGCATAGGAACCAAGGTGCCGTATTCGAGATCCAAGGTTTCTACTTGATGTGAGATCATATGGACGCCTTTCTCTGTTGCGGTATTGGCAATCAGATCGCCCAATTCTGGGTTGCCATCATAGGAATAGGCAAGATCTTGAATGAAATGAGGGAATTCATGGCTGGTGTAGACACCCTCATAATGGCGATTTGCATTAATATGATGTCCTGCATTGACGAGCCAATGAGTGTCAAGGACAACAATAGTATCGACACCGGCTTCCTTCGCTCTACGTGCTATCTCTTTGTGGCCATTGATGGCTTCTTGTCGGCATCCCTCTAATCGCCCAGGCTGCTCAGAGAGCAACATGGTTGGAACGTGAGTTACTTTGGCTGCGATGCTTAACTTTCCCATAAAATCTCCTAACAATATTATTTTTATTAACATGTTAAATAAATGATGTTTTTAACGCGTCTTCAATCTGCTTTCTTATAAAATGAAACTAACGTTGACTTACAGCAATCTCTGAATCAAATTCAGTCACTAGCGTTACCCAGAGTATAAAAAGTTTCTTTCAGGTTTTTATTTGTGTATGTGAACAAGCGCTTTGCTTCGAACAAAATCCGATTATTGATCATTTTTTGGATTGACTTCATCGAGGGTCACTTTAAGCGATAAAATGATGGAAGAGTTCTGCTTGGGATTTGATACCGAGCTTGCGGTATATATTTTTCCTATGATTCTTGACGGTTCCTTCAGAGACAAAACATTTACTGGCAATCTTGCTGGAAGATAAACCATCTAAGATAAACCCAACGATTTCTTTTTCTCTCTTGGTTAAATTGGATAAATTTGAGTCAGGTTGAGGCTTAGACAGTGTTAATTTTTTGTCCGTGACCTTGCTTGAGCGAATACGCTCGTGCGTTTGAATCGCCGTTTTTATTGGGTTTAGGGTGAGGGTTAGCTCGTCATAAGCCATTTTTTGTGCTCGGTGGTTATCATTTGTGGAATACGCAATGCATATGCTTCTACCATCTTGAGTGCCAATCACGATATTCGTCTCATTCTGCCAGCCGAGTTGTTGGTAAAAACTGTCATAGTAGGCTGATTGATAAAACTCCTGTGTTACTAGGCTGTCGAGAGTGACCATCTCTTTGTGTTTTTTTTGGCAAACCAAGTCGTAAACGGGGTCCAACAGATACGCCGATTCGCAATAGATCTTGTCCAGTTTGGACATGGGACACTCGCCAAGAAGAACGGGCTTGTCCGCTTTCGAGTAACTGACAATTTTAATCTCATCAATGACATCAAGGGTTTGGATAGAATGGGCAACTTGGTCATAGAAGTGTTCTTGACCAATGCTTTCTATCAGGCTCGGTAATGATTGGTATAAGCTTAAAGTTACCATTTTTTCATGCCCTTATTATAAGTTCTTGTTAGGGGACCTCTTTTGATAAATCCGTCTTATTCAAAGGTCAAAATTTCATCTCTGGTTCACTGAAAGCCATTTTGAAAATTATTGCACTTTATTTGGCTTTCCTTGACGCAGTTACTTGACACTCCAAGGTCATTACGTTTAATTTATTTAACATGTTAATTAAGTTGAGTCAAAAAATACTCGATTTCTTACTTGGAGAAGAATAAAAATGATTAAGAATTTGATAAACGGGAAATGGGTTGAAAGCAAGGAGACGTTTCAAACCTTTAACCCTGCGACGGGAGAAGTGCTTGCCGAAGTAGCCCATGCGTCCGATACACAAGTCGCAGAAGCGGTTGCCGCTGCAAAAGCCGCGTTTCCAGCTTGGGCCAACATGCCCGTTGCTAAGCGTTCTAAAATCATTGAAAAAATGGGGGATTTGATTGCTCAGAATGTCGATGAATTGTCTGCTTTAGAAACCGCTGATACAGGTTTGCCTCTCTATCAAACTCGCAACGCACTTGTGCCTCGAGCGTCTAACAATTTCTATTTCTTTGCCGAGAAGTCTCGTCAAATGAACGGTCATACCTATCCAATGGATGACCAAATGCTGAACTACAGTTTGTACCAGCCAACTGGTGTGTGTGCTTTGATTTCGCCATGGAACGTTCCTTTTATGACCGGAACCTGGAAAACAGCACCTTGTCTTGCATTGGGGAATACGGCGGTCATAAAGCAGTCCGAATTATCCCCTTTGACAACGGATTTTTTAGGTAAGATTGCCCTTGAAGCGGGTGTTCCTGCGGGCGTATTTAATGTGGTTCATGGTTTTGGTGGGACAACCGGAAACGCCTTGATTACGGACCCAAGCGTCAATGCCATTTCGTTTACCGGCGGCACGGCAACGGGTAAACACATCATTGCGAATGCTGGCCTGAAGAAATTCTCCATGGAATTGGGTGGTAAATCTCCCGTGATGATTTTTGATGATTGCGACTATGAGCGTGCCCTCGATGCTGCTGTATTCGGCATTTTCTCCATCAACGGTGAACGCTGTACAGCCGGTTCCCGTCTATTTGTTCAAGAAACTATTTACGACAAATTCTGTGATGATTTTGCCGCTCGTGCCGCCAAAATCAAAGTCGGTGATCCAAATGATATGCAAACTCAAGTGGGCTCATTGATCTCTAAAGCGCACTGGGAAAAAGTCACTGGCTATATCAAGTTGGGCATTGAAGAGGGCGCCAAGCTCATTGCAGGGGGACCTGATAAACCCCTTGATGAGCTTCCAGAGCATCTTAAAGGCGGCCACTTTGTACGTCCAACCGCCTTCCGTGATGTTACCAATACCATGCGAATTGCTCGCGAAGAAATCTTTGGCCCCGTTGCTGTGATCATCCCATTCAAAGATGAAGCAGACGTTGTGAAGATGGCCAATGACAATGATTACGGACTGGCTTCTTACTTATGGACTCAAGATGTCAGCAAAGTACATCGCATTGCGCGTCAAATCGAAGCGGGCATGATGTTTGTCAACAGCCAAAACGTGCGAGATCTTCGAACCCCATTTGGTGGTATGAAAGCATCTGGCACAGGGCGAGAAGGGGGAGATTATAGTTTCGAAGTCTTCTGTGAACCTAAAAACGTCTGTATCAGTATGGGCAATCACCACATTCCAAAATGGGGTGTCTAGGAAATGATTACCATGCAGAGAGGCGAGGTTCTCTCTGCTTTTTTTTCGTTTAGAGAGAAACGTTATGCCGCATTTTATTATTGAATACTCAGCCAATCTTGAAGAGAAAATTGACTTTCAACCCATGTTCAAAGCGTTTCACGATTATGTGATATCAACGGGGCAATTTCCTATTGGCGGGGTGAGAAGTCGTGCGATTCGACTTGACCATTTCCGAGTAGCAGATGGTCGAGAGGAATTCTCCCTGTTAAATCTAAATCTCAAAATAGGTCACGGTCGAAGTCAGGAGCTCAAGCAAGAGGTGGCAGAAAATGTTTTTAAGATTTTGTGCGACTTTATGGCACCTATTACTGATACCAGCTATTGCCAAATATCGTTTGAATTAACGGAATTGGACCCCGTGCTTAAATTCAATAAAAACAATATACATCCGCTTTTTAAGTAATGTCATCAAAAACACACTCGAGACACTCATAAATATAAAAAAGGAAGATTGTGATGAAATTGAAACACCTATTAACGACTTGCGTTACCCTTCTTTTTGCGACAAATCTTTTTGCTCAGACCATTCGGGTTGCGAGCTGGCTTCCTCCAACAAACCCAATGAATGCTGTTGTTATCCCAGAATGGGGCAAAGCAATTAGCAAAGCGACGAATGGGCGGCTTAAGGTTGAAATTGTTTATGGTATGGGGCATCCAAAAACAATGTGGAACCTAGTTGAGGATGGCATTGTAGACGCCAGTTATAGCTATCATGGCTATGTGCCAGGACGATTTGAATTGCCTCAAGTGGTTGAACAACCAGGGCTTGGAACGAATGCAGAAGCGGCTTCTTATGCCCTTTGGAAAACCTATCAAAAATACTTTGCTAAATCCCATGAATTTGATGGGCTTAAATTATTGGCGCTTTTCACTCATGGACCAGGACAGATTTACTCAAATTTTCCGATCAACGATATTAAAGATTTAGAAAACAAGAAAATCCGTATCGGTGGTGGTGTACAAAGTCAGCTCGCTGAGCGATTTCATATCACGCCGGTAGGCGCGCCAGCCCCTAAAGTCTATGAAATGATGCAGCAGGGCGTGATTGATGGTGCGTTTTTACCGGTCGGTGAAATGAAAACTTTACGATTGGCAGAGGTGACGAAGGACCTCACTCTGTTCCCTAATGGTTTGTACATGGGCAGTTTTTCTATGTTCATGAATCCTGATGTTTTTGATGATTTGAGTCAACAAGATCAAGAGGCGATTAACAAAGCTTCAGGTGAAGTCTTGTCTGTTTTAGCCGGTAAAGCATGGGATGCAGGCGATGTTGCGGGTTTACAAAGCGCACGTGAGGCGGGGGTGAATATTCATGTTGTGAAGCCGAACTCAACGCTGGCTAAAGAAGTGAATCAGCGCATCGATAATGTTGCGGCTGAGTGGGTTAAAGGCGTGGATAAGAAGGGCTTTAATGGCGATGCTGCTTTATCTTATTTGCGTGAAACCGCCATGCAATATGCTGCAAAACATAAGGAGTAATCGATGTCTCGATCTCCTTATGAATGGCTCACTACAGCAGTGAATCTGCATCATGGAGGTTTAGGGTTGGCCAAATGGCTGGCCTTTCTCCTTGAAGCCGTGTCTGCCGTGATCTTATTTGCGCTTATGGTGTTGACATGCAGCGATGTGACAGGGCGCTATGTATTCAATAACTCTATTAATGGCACAACAGAGTTAACGGAGTTGGCCTTGGGTATCATTGTTTTCTGTCAAATCCCCGTCGTCACTTTGACGGGGGCGCATGTGGTGGTAGATATTCTAGATCGCGTTTTGCCCGAGTGGTTTGCCAATGCTTGCTCTTTCATCGTGAATCTATGTATTGGTGTTGGTTGTATTTTTGTGGCGGATCGTATTTGGTTCCAAGCATTACGTTCGTTGCGTCGCGGCGTGGTAACAGAATTTCTTCTTATTCCTGTCTCTTACTTCGTGCAATTTATTGCCATCATGATGTATTTAACCGCAGCAATATTGATCTATAAAGCAATCACAAGCTTATTTTGCCGTAAGAAGGAGGCTGCGTAATGCTGGATTCTTTAGTCGGTTTTTCCATTCTTCTTCTATTAATTCTCGTCTTTAGGGTACCAATTGCTTTTGCGATGGGATTAGTGGGAATCACAGGGTTTGCTCACCTACAAGGACTGGGGTGGGATAATGTATTTGATTTTCGTTGGACAGGTCCGATTGCATTGGCCGCCAACCGAATTATCGACACTTCCCAAGAGTACAGTTTGTCTGTGATTCCCTTATTTATCCTGATGGGGAATTTCGTTACCAAGGCAAATTTATCTGGTGAACTTTATCGCGCTTCGAATGCTTTTCTAGGACATCGAAAGGGCGGTCTGTCGATGGCAACGATTGTTGCTTGTGGCGGTTTTTCCGCTATCTGTGGTTCCAGTTTAGCAACCTCGGCCACCATGGCAAAAGTAGCGATGCCCTCAATGAGAAAATACGGCTACCAAGACGGTTTGGCGAGCGCTTCAATCGCGGCGGGGTCTACGTTAGGTATCTTGATTCCACCAAGCGTGATTTTATTGATCTACGGCTTATTAACGGAAACCAGTATCCGTGAGCTGTTTGCGGCGGGTTTTCTTCCTGGTTTGTTAGGCATTTTGCTCTATCTTGCCGCGGTTCGTTATGTTGTCTGGAGGCACCCTGAATATGGCCCTAGTGCAGAAAAAGCCAATTTCTCTGAGCGCATTGCCGCCATGCGAAATGTCTGGGGCGTCCTTTTGTTGTTCTGTATCGTGATGGGAGGCATCTATCTTGGGGTGTTTACACCGACCGAAGCTGCCGGGATTGGTGCGGGCGGGGCATTCTTGATTGCTGTTATGCGTCGTTCCCTTAGCTGGTCAGCCCTTTTCCATGCGTTAATTGATACGGGAAGAACAACCGCTATGCTATTCACCGTGCTAATTGGCGCGTTGATCTTTTCCGACTTCATTACCATGGCTGGGTTACCGGATGAGCTTTTAGCGTTTGTGAAAAGTCTTCATTTACCGCCAATGGGCGTAATTCTGATTATAGTCGGTATTTATCTCGTTTTAGGCATGGTCTTCGAAAGCCTTTCAATGATTTTATTAACAGTGCCTATTTTTTACCCCCTAGTACAAAGCTTAGGTTTTGACTTAGTTTGGTTTGGCATTGTTGTGGTGGTGGTAACGGAAATTAGTTTGATCACACCCCCTGTGGGCATGAATGTATTTGTTCTCAGTGCCGTGCTAGACAATGTAAAAGCAGGGACAATTTTTAAAGGTATAACGCCCTTTTGGTGTGCAGACATGGTTCGCTTGGGGTTGATCGTGTTTGTCAGTTCCATCGCGCTTGTACTACCTGAAATTTTGTATCGATAATTATGATAAAAAGCGGAGAAAATGTATGGGTAAATTAGCCCTTGCTGCAAAAATAACGCATGTTCCCTCTATGTATCTTTCAGAGCTTGATGGTCCTAAAAAAGGATTTCGTCAGGCCGCTATTGACGGGCATTACGAGATCTCAAAGCGTTGTCGAGAACTGGGTGTTGATACCATTGTCGTGTTTGATACGCACTGGTTGGTTAATGCCAATTATCACATTAACTGTGCTCCACACTGGGAAGGCGTATACACAAGTAATGAATTGCCTCACTTTATCAATAATATGCCGTATGCGTTGGATGGTAATCCGGAATTAGGTCGTATCATTGCTCAGGTATGTAATGAGCAAGGTGTGGAAACCTTAGCCCATGATGCAACCACCTTGGCACCTGAGTACGGAACGTTAGTGCCAATGCGATACATGAATGAAGATCGTCACTTTAAAGCCGTCTCTGTATCGGCGTTATTAACGGTGCATTATCTCAATGACTCGGCTCGTTTGGGGTGGGCGATTCGTGAAGCGATCGAAAAGCACTATGACGGAACCGTGGCCATACTTGCCAGTGGTTCGCTTTCTCACCGTTTTGCGCAAAATGGGCAAGCTCCAGATTTTTCCACCAAAGTGTGGAGTCCATTCTTAGAAACTTTGGATCATCGCGTCGTTGAAATGTGGGAAAACGCAGAGTGGAAAACATTCTGTGAGATGCTGCCTGAATACGCCGCAAAAGGACACGGTGAAGGGTTTATGCATGATACCGCCATGTTATTGGGCGCATTAGGTTGGTCGGATTATGATCAAAAAGTAGAAGTGGTGACCCCATACTTTGGTAGCTCTGGTACGGGGCAGATCAATGCTATTTTTCCTATCTCACCACAAACGGGAGAGGCGGTTCCTGGCCCGCAAGCCTCTGTTGAAAATGGCTCGTTTGTGTACGGCAATAGTCGTCTTTAGGGTGATCGAGACAAACTAACGTCCGTCTCCCATTATTATGTTTGTTTATAAGCGCCTTAGCCTCTAAGGCGCTTTTTTATTTTTCTAAGAGCATCTTATCTCAAAAGAAAAATGTCACTAAAGGGACATTTTCATATTTTGCTTCCTATATAGAATGACCCCAAAAAATAGACAAGTGTACTGGTTCTAGACTTTCGGAATCCACTCTAAGAAAGACATTCTACTATTCAGTGAGATTATTCAGTCTGGTTTTGTCTTTGTTAAATAGCCCGAATGTAGTTATTGCTGGAGAGCATCTGATCTCTAATTACCCATTGTCGATCTAAGTCCTTACCGATTTGGTCGTTTCTAATAAAAAAGATAGGAATAATAAGATGAGCGATACAGCACACACGAAAGTGAACGCAACAAGCAACATAAAGCCCATTAAAAAGATGAATTTGCCAACGATGATGGCAATTTGTATTGGGCTTGTGATTGTTCAAGGAGCAATGATTTCTTCAACACAAGGAATTGGTTTAGGTGGTATGGCATTTATTGCGGCGATGGTCACCGCATTGATTATTGCGCAGTTTAATGCCATGAGTTTCTCTGAGCTGTCGCTTATGTTTCCACAGGAAGGAACATTGGCAACTTACACGCAAAAGGCGATTGGTCATTTCCCTGCTATTGTGTCTGTATTTGCAGGTTACGTCGTTGTGGCTTTTTTGGCTGTTCCAGTTGAAATGTTTCTGGTCGATGGTGTGTTAGATCAGGTTTTCCCCGGAGTATTTCCACCTAAAGTCGTACCTATGATTATTTTGGTGGTTCTATGTGTGACGAATCTAGTGGGTGCTGACATCTTTGCGAAGGTACAAAACTTACTGGCTTTTGTTTTGGTTTTTGCATTGATTGCGGTCGGTTTGTCTGCGGCGACGGGCATTAGCCAACCACATCCGATACTATCAGGCACTCATGTTGATTGGAGTTTTGCTGGGGTTATAAACGGCAGTTTTATTGGTTTTGTCGCACTAGCTATGTGGCTAATGGTTGGGGTTGAATTTATCTGTCCCATGATCAATGAAGTCGAGAATCCATCAAAAAATATTCCAAGAGCGATGCATGGGTCATTATTTTTCATCTTTACTATTTTTCTACTCTTTGTGTATGGCGCAAGTTTTTATGTCAATGTGGAAACGTTAACGACAGCACCTATTCCATACCTGAACTATGTTGACGCTGTGTTTGGTAAAGGCGGCATGATCATTGCGACTGTTATGGCCCTAACGGCAACTTGCAGTACGATGAATACCGTTCTGGCTTCTATTCCTAGAATGTTGCATGGTATGGCCCATCAAAAACAGGCTTTCCCACAATTGAAAGCGTCTAACCGTTTTGGTGCACCATGGGTAGGCATTGTGCTAATGGCAGTATTAATTGCTATTCCATTTTTGTCTTTTTCCATTAATTCACTAATCACCCTTGTTATTGCTGCGACAACAAGTTGGTTATTGGCCTACATTGTTGCGCACATTGATGTCATGGTGTTGCGTCGTCGTCTTCCTGACCATCATCGTCCTTATAAAACACCATTCTTTCCAATTCCTCAGATTCTTGGGATTGTGGCTATGGTTTATATTGCTTTAAACAATTCGCCTTCCCCGGAAATGACGAAACTGGTTTATAGCATTACTGGTGGGATATTGCTGGTAATTAGCCTTATTGCTGCGGTTTGGGTCAAGTTTTATATGAAACGTGGTTTATTTGAGCCAGACATGAGCTGATTGTTATCGATTTGTGTCAGCTAGGAATCTAGCTGACACACCTTTCAAACTAAAGTCTTCTTGTCATAAGACATGCTTATTTTTGTGATGCATTTTGTTTAGGATTCCATCCACAGAAAGTGTGTCCCGAATGGCTAAGAAACCACTCGAAAGCCAGACAAGACACGCTAGGATAAAGAGTTCTCCACCATCATTGCCAACAACGTTCCCCATGGCATCATACTCTGGCATTTTTGTTCCAAGTGGTGTGAACAGATGGAAGAAAATCGCCCCCGTCATAATTCCCATGCTTAGCAAGGCGCCTAAGCCATGCCATCGGGTAAACAGCAGGATGCTAGCAATCAATTCAAATGTCCCTATAAGGTAGGCACCATAATGGCCAAACCAAATGAAACCAGACCATGCTCCCAAGGTGGAAAAAATATACTGGGTCTCATAAGAGCCAGAAAATTTAAAAAACAGCGATTGCACAAAGATAAATGCAATCAATACAGTAGGGATATATTTCACTAATTTTGTTTTCATTGTATGCGCCTTATTTATTGATTAAGTTAGGCCAGTTGCGGTCGCCCATTTTAATAAAGCCTTTTGGGTCTTTATCCCACTTTGCTTTAATGTCTGAGTCATAGTTTAAGTACAGCTTGCCATCCACAATGGCCCATTGGTGAGGGTCGGCGGAGGCAAAATCATTTTTAGCGGCAATCGCCCATGCGCAGTAACCGCCATATTGTGGCGCGTATTTCTCAGGGGTCTTCTTAAACATCGCTAAATGCTTAGCCGATGAGAAATACCAATCCGCACCTTTGTATTTGGTGGTGTATTGTTTGCTGCCTTCGACTGCTTTATGGTCAGTAAAATAGGCAACGGTATCGTAGCCATCTAACGCTTTGTTACTAAAGAAACTGGTATAAATAGGGTCTTTAGCGTAGACAAAGCCGCTCAGCAACATCATTAAAACCAATACATACTTTTTCATATTGAACCCCTTTATTAATAAAATTATTAGGACGCCATTGCGTTTTTCGATGGCAAGTAAACGCTATGTTTTATAAGATTTTTTTCATTTAAGTGTGTGCAAGGTGGACCCGCCACATAACTCATTTTTTGGCTATTTGGCGTTACAACTACCTGTGTAAAACTCACGGTGTGTGCATCGTTTCTATGCATACAAAATGACGTATGTAAGTGCTCATCATGATGACTGGCATGCAGTTGACTGAAATCCTGTCTTCCCGTTGCAACAAAATCCTCATAGGTTTTCTTCCTGTGTGCCACCACGCGCTCTAAATCCACACTGGAAGAAAATAATGGCCCAGACCTTGGGTAGATCTCAGTGTCTTGTCCATTCCATTCGAACACCATGACGTCCATTTTGTGTTTGGTTAAGGCAGGATCAAACGCAACCAATAAGAAGGGGGCATACGCCATTGGATCAATAACGTTAAAAGCCTTTTCAATGTCCACTGTGCTCGTTTTCGAGGAGAGGCTCTTTAGTAGCTGTCCGCGACTAATCAAGGTGCCTTTGGGGCATAACCCTTGATAGTTGTTGAGCAAGCATAAGGTTAAGCCGAATTCATTCACACTTATCCAGCTACCCTGACCGACGGGATCAATGGGCATCAGCACGCTGACATCATCTAGTCTTATTTGTCTAGGTGGTAGGCCTAAAGCTCGATGCTTTTGTTCATCCCGATTAAAAAAGACTTGATAGCCTTCTTCCTCTAATTGCCAGGTCACAGAGCACATGATTTATTGTCCTCTTAAATAGGATACGGTTGTTGGGGCGTAGCCAAATGTGTCGTTCGCCCTTATGTTGATCTTCAATGAACGTACAATGACGTTAGCCATCGCGTAGTGATGGGTTGCATGAAGTGCAACAAAACTCAGTTCGCGCTCAAAGGTAGAAGACACAACACACACTTGCGTGCTGTTCAAGCAGACTTCAGTGGAGACCAACACTTTACGGCCTAATTGACGTTCATCTAGATTGTCTAACCATGCTATCAATGCCTTGATTTCTTCTAATGCCACAATTCGTGATGTCTCTACCACACTGTCACGACGGCGTAGGTTGTAATCAATAACGTCTTTTTTGCTATAAATGGCATAAAACAGATCCAACAAATGACGAAAATGTTTACCTATCGAACTGGTTACATAAGGCGGCGCCGCTAATTGGTATTCTTTATTGCTGATCGATGATAGAAATTGTTGCCCTTGTTGTAAGGTTTCGATACAACCATCAATAATAGAAGTGCGCGTTCTGTTTTGAACAGGTGATAAAGTTATTAAGTTCGTTTGCATAAAGCCCTCACAAGGCACAAGGTTAATCTGTCGTAGGGTAATGTTTGGTTAAGTCACGTTCTTTCTTCCATGCTGTCAGTAACGACATAATCGAATCAGGACGAAACCCTCTGGCTTTTTGCTTGGCACCAATTTCAAATAAAATGCGATATTGAGCTAAAAGTGTTGAGAAGATCTCTTTTAGATTGGTATTTCTATCCCAAATATGTGTTGCCTCGCTGCTGGCGCCATTTATTTCGAGAATGGTAAAGCTTTTACCTTGCATAAATAGGTTTATATTTTGAAATTTGATATCAAGGCGTCCGTAGTAATACTCGTTGACGTCTTTTAATATCTCATCTAACTTTTTGCTTAATGCATCGGTAATAAATGGATTACCATTTCTAAAAATGGAACCGCGACTATGACTCCCAGCAAATGCCAATTGGTACTCTTCTCCGGCAGGTAATACCCAATCCAATTTTTCTTGGTGGCGAGGTAAATAAAGATGGCTTAATTGTCCGGCACGAGGGCAGCGTTCAATGAGCTCTTTAAGCGTATGAATATCATCACCTATAACACTTGGAGAGTATTTCAATGTCATGGAAATGATCTTTCCTGTCTTTTCACCAGGGTAGCGAACATAAAAAACGCCAGCTTCCGCTTGGTAAGGGGCTTTTTGTTGTAATAAAAAGCGGGCCTTGTTTGGAAAAGACTCAATGTATTCTGTTAATTGCTGATTATTATTGACTAATTTAACTCCTACCCCGCGGCATCCTACATCCGGTTTTGCGACCAGAGGGAAAGTTAGGTTTTGCGAGCTTAATACTTGCAATGCCTGCTGCATCTGCTTATCAACCGATTCCTCTGTTTTAGTTATGGTGACGTAGGGAGAAATCCACTGTTTGGCAACCGGTCCTGCTAATTGCAAAATATCATGTTTAGATTCGCCAACCATGCCGCTCAGTTTGATGCTAGGGTTAGCAATCAAGGGTAAGCGTAAATCTCCATAGCGCAGTCCTAACCACAAACTTTGTAAAACAACAGGCGTATAAAAAAACCAAGTTGGATAGAATTCAAAAGGCGATACCACGCGATGAGAATCCATCTCTAGGCTTGGCATTCCTGCATTAATTCTATTCTCTTGAATAGATTGAATATTCATAGTTGGACTCATAATGACTCTCTTGAAATAGAACGACGAATAATGCGATTAATCATTAATAAAGCCACAACACCAACGGGGATTAATAACCATTGATATTGTGTTGCTTGTAGCCAAGCTCGGGTTCCTAAGTAATAAACAACACCAAATACAACGCCTGTCCAAAGTGTGGTAGCAAAGGTCACGGCGCTCAAAAAAATAGGCAAGGGAATAAGAAAGAAACCGCTTAAGGTGAAACCAATTGCCCGTAACCCTGGCGTAAATCGGATTACGAAGATATTTAAAAATGCATTTTTACTCAGTCTATTTTGTACTACTTTAAAATATTTATTCGTTAGCGTTTTATAACGTAGCCAGCGAACTTTTCGTGTGAGTAGACCTAGATAGTACAGTCCAAAATCCCCGGTAATAATGCCAAATGCGATTGCTACCATGGCTAATGATATAGGCAGCTGATCTTGGGCGGCTAAAGAGGCTGCGGTAACAATGGCAAGGTCTTCTAGTAAGTAAGACAACAAAATAATGCCTACTATCAAAAACCAGTACGCGTGGTGACCAGCACTAATCTCTTGTAAAAAATGGTTTATCAAACACACCTCGAACTCTGAATGTTTTTCACCTTCTTTTTCTAATAAAACGAAGGTGATTATTGATGTTCTATTTCTTAGTCGAGACGAGGTTTGGATTTCTTACACTGAAATGAATTTTTTTGGAAAAAATCTGTCTTTCATTAAAAAAGAGTCTGAAGAAGAGAGTGGCTGATTTGGTAGTAGGTATGGCGAGGAGTGTCTTAACACTGTTGGTTAGCTGTTTAAGGGGTCTAACACCTTAAAGATTATGAGGTGACTGTGTTTTTGAAGGGGAAATCGTTCCCCATGGTACGGTGCTATCTTCATAGCAGCATGGACTGATTAACAAACGCTATTCGAGGGAGTCGAACAGCGTTTTTAGTACTTAGAGACTGAAGCGTAGAGGACTTCGATTAGTCTTTCCAGTGGTAGACGCATTGGGCGCCTTTCCATGTTTCTAATACTGGAATATCGCGCATATTAGCGGCTTTGTTTTCTGGATGGGTTGATAAATAAGTTAATGGCGACTGCTGAAGAATGACAAAATCGGCGTATTTACCCGCTTCTAATGAACCAACCATATTATCAGCGTGACATTGCCAGGCGGCATCAATTGTGACCGCTCGCAGTGCTTCAAATGGTGTGATGCATTCGTCTTTTGTGAGAACCTTATTGCTTGCACTGCTAGGTGCGCCTTCCATAAAACGAGAAATGGATTGTTCCATCATACGCAGCGGCCCAAGAGGCGATACGCCATTGTCACTGTGAAGAGTGAATTTGATGCCATATTGTAAGGCGGAGTTGCAGCGATCCAGTAAGCTTGCTCTTTCCTCACCAAGGATGGTTTGCTGGAAAGCCCATCCCCAATAACCAACATGACCAATAAGAAAGCTGGGGGAAATACCTAGATCACGCATGCTTTCGAAGCTCTGGTTGGTAATCAGTGAGGCATGCTCAATACGGTCTCGCCTTACTTCTATGGAGCTTGCATCTATTCCGGTATTTCTAAATGTATCAATAGTGCGTTTGATGGCTTGGTCGCCATTAGCATGGACCATGATGGGCCAGCCTCTAGTAACCGATTTATTAAATGTCACTTGAAACTCATCAGGATAGCTAAAGTTGAAGATGCCATGGTTGGTATTTTGATAACGGTTTTCATCATTGTATGCTTGATAATCTTCATCACAGCAATAAGTTTTGTATTGATAGCCCGTCAGACCTTGGTTTGAACCATCAGAGATGACTTTAATAAAGGGTAAGAAGAATTTATCATCCCCTTGCATGGGGAGATAACTAGGGTCAATTTTCGTTTCAAAGTCATTAGGCGAAAGTACGACCAAAGCCCCCGCTATTCTAACGGGGCAGTTTGCACTATGGGCTTTTTGTTTCAGGTATTCTGGTTGATTAAATTTACTTGTTTGATCCCATGGGTCCACCGCCGCGTCCAATACTGTGGTCAGACCACGCTTGCTTGTTTCTGCAAGTAAACTGTCTACATATAGGTCTATCTTTGCGCCTAATACCTTAGCATCCTGCTGACTCAAAATGTATTGAACAACAGGGAGCATTTCGTCGAGTTCCGCTAAAATGCCATTATCATTTTCTGGTAACGGAACTTTGGCTTCTCGTAGCAATTTGATGGCGACCGAATTGATGTAGGCTAGATGGCCTGATGAATTCATTATGTACACAGGTAGTTTGGTGGATATTTCATCAAGGGTGTCGGCGTTAAATTCACGATCTTTTCCGCTAAATAGAGAAGGGTCGACATTACGGCCAAGCACCCAATGCTGTTCAGCATCTTCATCTTTCATTGTCGCTTCAATTGAATCTGCTAATTCAGCCAATGTTTGAATGACAAAGGTTCGATTGTAGTCCTTACGTAAATATTGGCCATCAAAAGGCCCTACATCGGTACATATGTTCATGACGGCTGTCGATACAATATGTATATGGGGATCTATCATGCCTGGTATTAGGGTTTCTGACCCCGTTAGTACTCGTTCTATTGTTTCGCTTGCTTGTGATGCTTCAATGGCGTTTTGGACGTCTTCGTAGTTTCCTGTCGCAAGGACTTTTTCGCCAACCATACCAATGGCTTCTACTTTTTCATTTTGTCCATCCTTCATGGTGATGATGGTGCCCGATGCTTTCTCTGCTAGTTCTGAGTAACGCTCAACTCGAATGATTTGGGCAATGTTGTGTTCTTGGGGTGAAACAGATAGCTGAAATGTGTCTTTGGTGTTTAAGTCGTGAGAAAAGTCTTTTGGTAGGAAGGACTTCCAAAGTGGATTGCAGCATGAACATGAAATATGTGTTGTATGATTATGTTTCATTGTACTTATTTCCTTAAATAGAGCGTTAGAAGCGGGCCTATCTTGGGTTCGATAATTCCGAAAAGGTGTTATAGCAGTTTCTATTACCCCCTCCTATTACAGGTCGTTACACTAAAATTTTTGAGCGAATTCAATGAGCATTTTAATAAAGTGAATTTTATGCAGGTTTTCTATGAAGAGAATTTGGTTCACGTGTGAGGGTGGAGTCTTTACGATGATGGTCACTTAAATGATTTGAAAGAGGTGTTTTCCATGGATGTTCGTTTTCCTTCGCGCTCCGATGTTGTTGGTAGCTATCTGCGTCCTGAGTATCTTCACCAAGCTCGCCGTGATTTCAAAGAAGGTGTTATTGATCGAGCTGCGCTAACTGCAGTGGAAGATCGCGCCATTTTAGAGCTAGTTGAGCAGCAAAAAGTGGCAGGGTTAAAGGTGATTACTGATGGCGAATTTCGTCGTAGTTGGTGGCATATTGATTTCCTAGAAAACCTTAATGGTGTGGAAGGCTATGTACCCGAGGCAGGCTACAATCAACAGTTTAAAGGAAAGGATGCGCCTTCTTATAATATTCGTGTTTCTGGCAAAGTCTCATTTAATCCTAACCATCCCTTCTTAGCGCATTTTGACTTTCTTAAAAAGGCTGCTGAAACGGGTGATGGGAGTATTGCCAAGGCGACGATTCCAAGTCCCACGATGATTTTACGTCAAGAAATCTTAGCCAATGATGGTTCATCTCGTTTGGATGAGATTTATTCTGATGTGAATGGATTTTATCACGACTTAGCGCAAACCTATCGTGATGCGATTCAGGCCTATTATGCTCACGGCTGTCGCTATTTGCAGTTTGACGATACAAACTGGGCGTTTCTTGTGGATGCAGATAAGCGTGATGGCTTGGTAGCACGCGGCATTGATCCCGATAAAATCAGTGATATTTGTACGCAAATTATCAATCAATCCTTAGCTGGCAAACCGGATGATCTGGTGATCACAACCCATATTTGTCGTGGTAATCATGCGTCTTCTTGGTTGTTTTCCGGTGGTTATGAACCAGTCGCTAAGGCCTTGTTTGCAACCCACTACGATGGTTTTTTCCTTGAGTACGATAATGACCGAGCAGGGGACTTTGCTCCATTGCGTTATTGCGAAGGAAAAGAGGCGCGTATTGTGCTGGGCTTAGTGACCTCTAAATTTCCTGAGCTTGAAGATCCCGAGTTGATTAAAGCACGTATTAAAGAAGCATCGGACTATGTTCCTTTAGAGAATTTATGTATTAGTCCCCAGTGTGGTTTTGCCTCGACCGCTGAGGGTAATAAGCTGGCTATTGATGATCAATGGAACAAAATTCGTTTACTCAATCGGGTAGCTGATCAAGTTTGGGCCTCTTAGGTTTTTTCTTATAGCGTGACGTGTTTATCGCTTGCCTGTTCCGTGTTGCGCTTACTCGTTCATTATTTTCATAATGATGTAATATAAGCGCAAGACTTGTTTCTTTGCTTTCTATCCTATATCGAACAAACAGAGGCAGTCACTTGTAAAGTAAAGCAGCCATTGTGCAGCAACAATAACTATTATTATCGTACAATTTTTGTCGCGTCGTAGGCGGCAATTTAGGAGCTTAAAATGCTAAAAAATATCCACCCACTACTTAACGGCGAGTTATTAAATGTGTTACGTAGCATGGGACACGGAGACGACATCGTATTGGTGGATCGTAATTTTCCCGCAGTATCTGTCGCCAATGGTAAGCCCGTTATTCGCTTGGACGGCGTGTCCGTCACTGAAGCCGCGAGCGCCATTCTATCCGTATTGCCTTTGGATACGTTTGTGGATCACCCTGTGCAAAGAATGCAGGTAGTAGGGGAAGATCAAGCCTATATGCCGGAGGTTCAGCAAGAATTTGACGCGGTTTTAAAAGCGGCGGATAGCAAGAGTGCTGAGATGGGATCATTAGAGCGTTTTGCTTTTTATGAGGCTGCTAAACAAGCTTTTGCGATTGTTGTGACGGGTGAGGCGCGGGGTTATGGGTGCTTTTTATTGAAAAAAGGGGTGATCTTCGCTTAAATCCTATTTAATTCTTTCAGTAAATGCCTAACATCGTTTGTTATTGAATAGAAAAGTCATGTTAAAACACAGGTTGCTCATTGGGTGCCTGTGTTTTTTGATGAATACTGTTATTTTTAGCCTGTGCTAGGGTGTTGTTTGCAACGAATGCTGTCGCAGATAGGACGTTTTCGATGAAAGGGCGTTGGCGTATTGGCTGACGATAATACCTATAAGTGAGTAACACTATGTTCGAGCATGTTCGTGAGTGGTTAGAAAGTAGACGAATTAAAGAGGCTGGCTTTACCTCAGAAATGTGGGAGGCTTCCATTGCCGATTGGCCCGTGGCAGCACGCTTTCACGGGGCGGAGCGAGATGAGCTTAGAGCATTGACCTTTCGTTTTTTGGTTCGTAAAAGCTTTTCGGCGGGTGGCGACTTTGAGCTTACTGAATCCATATATATGAAACTGGCCACCATGGCTTGTGTACCCATCTTACATTTGGGATTGAACTGGTACGATCATGTGCACAGCATTGTGGTTTATGAAGGAGATTTTCTTCCGCCACGAACCTATCGAACAGCAGATGGCGTGGTGCATGAAAGAGGCCCAGGGTTAAGCGGCGAAGCTTGGTTGCGTGGGCCAGTTATCTTGTCGTGGCAATCGATTTTAGAATCTGGCCCTCAAGCGCGTCATGGTAAAGCGAGCAACGTGGTGATTCATGAGTTTGCGCACAAGTTAGACATGCTGCGTGATGGGGCCAATGGAGCGCCGCCGATGCATCCTGGAATGGACGCGGGAGAGTGGCATGATGTGTTCATGTCAGCCTGGGGGCGTTTAGAACGAAATGTAGAACACCATATGGCTTTGCCCATTGATGTGTACGCATTGACCAGTCCAGCGGAATTTTTTGCTGTTTGCAGTGAAACTTTCTTTGAGGCACCGGAGGCGATGATTCATACCATGCCGAATGTCTATCGTTTATTATGTTTGTTTTATCGTCAAACGCCCCTTTAGAGACTTTTGCACGACTACTGCGCTTGCCAATACTTTGTTAAAAAACAGACTCAAAATGCTCATTTATAACTATAAACTCCGCTTTCTCGTCTGTTTTTGCCGCGTTTTGGCGTCGCTCGTGACATCGTGCAAAGGTTTCCTTTAAATAGTTTTTTTGGCGCGTTTTTTAGTGTAGAAACAAATAAACAGCATTAAGTTATGTGGTTTGATAAAAGCCCCCTAGCTAAGTTTTAATTATTTAGCTATAATAGCCAGCTAGGTTTTCCTCAGAAAATTCCAGAGAATTTTGTTAAGGCATGTAAAATGATTGCACGCCTTACTCCCACCAAAAAAAGGTACACATTTACATGTCTGACGCTGATATTCAGCCTACATTTGATTCGTTGGGTCTAATAGCCCCTGTTCTTAAAGCGGTTGCCGATCTCGGTTATGAGCAACCCTCAGCTATCCAAGCGCAAAGTATTCCATATCTATTAGAAGGTCGCGATCTTCTTGGGCAAGCGCAGACGGGTACTGGTAAGACGGCGGCGTTTGCGCTTCCGCTGCTGTCTCGCATTGATGTTACAGATAAAACGACACAACTACTTGTATTGGCTCCAACTCGTGAACTTGCTATTCAGGTTTCTGAAGCATTTCAAAGTTACGCCCGTAATATTCCAGATTTTCATGTTTTACCCATTTACGGCGGCATGTCATACGACACTCAACTTCGCCAACTAAGACGTGGTGTACAAGTGGTTGTGGGTACGCCTGGTCGTGTTATGGACCATATTCGTCGTAAAACCCTAAAACTGGATACGCTTAAAGCGTTGGTTTTGGATGAAGCAGACGAAATGTTACGTATGGGCTTCATCGACGATGTCGAATGGATCCTAGAGCAAACGCCACCTACGCGCCAAATCGCACTGTTTTCTGCGACCATGCCTTCTGTGATTCGCCAAGTGGCCAACCGCCATTTGAATAATCCAAAAGAAGTGAAAATCGTAACGAAAACATCGACCGCGATGACGATTACGCAAAAATACTGGCAAGTAAGCGGCCTGCATAAACTGGACGCTTTGACCCGTATTCTTGAAATGAACGAACACGATGGCATGATCATCTTTGTTCGTACCAAAGCGGCAACGGTTGAGTTAGCTGAAAAGCTAACGGCTCGCGGCCATGCCTGTGAAGCCCTTAACGGCGATATCAGCCAGAATTTGCGTGAGCGTACGGTTGACCGTATCAAAAATGGTCAGATCGATATTCTTGTTGCTACTGACGTAGTGGCGCGTGGATTGGACGTAGAGCGTGTTAGTCACGTAGTAAACTACGACATTCCATACGATACAGAGTCTTACGTTCATCGTATCGGTCGTACTGGCCGTGCTGGTCGTTCGGGTACCGCAATTTTGTTCGTTGCCAACCGTGAGCGTCGTATGTTGCAAGCAATTGAGCGTGCAACTCGCCAGCCTATTGAAAAAATGCAGTTGCCTACCGCTTCTGACATCAATCAGCAGCGTGTTAGTCGCTTTAAACAGCGCATCACCGAAACCATGGACAACGAAGATCTCGATTTCTTCTTAGAGCTTGTTCAAGAGTACCAAAAAGAGAACGAAGTTGATCCATTAAAAATGGCAGCGGCGTTGGCTCATATGGCTCAAGGCAAAACCTCTTTATTGTTGTCTGAAATGGAAGTGCGTCAAGAGCGTCGTGAGCGTTCGGATCGTGGCGACCGTCCAGATCGAGCAGATCGTGGTCCGCGTAGTGATCGTCCAGAACGTGCTCCTCGTAAACAGCGTCCAGTGACGGCGGAAGCGATGCCGTTGAAAGACGATCCAGATACGGCGATGACACGCTACGTGGTTCAAGTGGGTTATAGCGATGGCGTTAAGCCTGGCAATATTGTTGGTGCTATTGCTAACGAAGCTGACATTGAAAGTCGTTACATTGGTCATATCGAAATTTATGAAGATTTCGCAACGGTGGACTTGCCTTCTAACTTAACGGGCGAAACATTAGGTAAGTTGGGTAAGACACGTATCTGTGGTCAACGCTCTGATATTGCCAAACTAGAAGATGCGGATGCGTTGAACAAGCGTGCTGCGGCGCCTTCTGCTCGCAAGCGTCCTTCTGGCGATCGTCGTCCTTCTAACGCATCTGGCGAACGTCGTCGTGCTTCTAGTAGTCGTGATCGTGATAACAGTCGCGGTGATCGTCGCCCAAGAGCGCCACGTAAAGACAGCTAATCATTTTGATCAACTTATCGTTTGCGATAAACGATAAGTTGTAAGAAGATATTCAAAGGCCGAGCAGAGCAATTTGTTCGGTTTTTTTGTGCCCGTGATGAGGAGGGGTAGTCCTAGTCGATCGATGGGCGCTGCGACTTTGTTTTTATTCTGCTAAAATCCAAACGCCTGTTAACATGCAAAGGCTTTCCTTTCTTTACCACATAAGGCCTGTAATGAACGAAATTACTATTATTAAACCGGATGATTGGCACTTACATTTTCGCGACGGGGATATGTTGCTCGAAACGGTGCCCGCCACGGCACGCTGTTTTGCAAGAGCCGTCGTTATGCCCAACCTTGTTCCGCCAGTCATCAATGCCGAACTAGCATTGAATTATAAAGAGCGCATTATGGCCGCTCGACCTGAGGGGAGTTCCTTTACGCCTCTGATGACGATTTATTTGACTGATAAAACCAGCGTTCAAGATATTCAAGAGGCGAAAAAAGCGGGGGTTCTTGCGGCGAAAATGTATCCGGCAGGGGCGACAACCAATTCTGATTCTGGCGTGAATTCCCTTGAGTCGCTTTACCCTGTGTTTGAGGCGCTAGCAGACAATGACATGTTGTTGTTGATTCATGGTGAAGTGACACAAAAACACATTGATATTTTTGATCGTGAAAAAGCCTTTATCGATCAGCATATGGTGAATATTGTTGAGCGGGTGCCACATTTAAAAGTGGTATTTGAGCACATCACCACAAAAGATGCCGCTGACTTTGTGCTTAATGCCCGCGAAGGCGTGGCCGCCACCATTACACCACAACACCTGCTACTAAACCGAAATGATATGTTGGATGGTGGTATTCGCCCCCATAACTATTGCTTGCCAGTACTCAAACGCAGTACTCACCAAGAAGCCTTACGTGCAGCTGTCCAATCCGGCTCGCCGAAATTCTTTTTAGGTACCGATTCGGCGCCCCATGCTAAACATCGCAAAGAATCCGACTGTGGTTGTGCGGGCTGCTACAGTGCTTGGTCGGCCCTTGAGCTGTATGCGCAAGTATTTGATGAGCTGGACGCGTTAGATAAGCTAGAAGGTTTTGCCAGTTTACATGGTGCGGATTTTTATGGACTTCCGCGCAACACGCAAACAGTTACCTTGATCCGTGAATCATGGGAAGTGCCAAATAGCATTACTCTACCAAACGGCGAGCCCATTGTTCCTTTCTTTGCTGGTAAAGCAGTGGCTTGGAAGTTGAAAGATTAAATCTTTATATTGGCTTTATAAAAATCGAACTCAGAAAAGGGTTCGATTTTTTATAGGTTGTTCAAGCCTCGACAGTTTTTTGTCTGATTAGGCCACTCGTGTTAAAAAAGCCTTTCTCGTGCAACGCTAAATTATTACCATTCGGGCTTTGATTTTTTGTTTGGAGCCTTGCCCATGAGTCAAGCCACGGTTGAATTACTGCAACAATATTACGACGCATTTAACGCCCAAGATATGGATACCTTTTTGTCTTTACTAACGGACGATGTGATCCATGACATTAACCAAGGTGATCGTGAAGTGGGTAAAGACGCCTTTGCGGCCTTTATGGCGCGTATGAATCGCAACTATAAAGAAACCATTGTCGATATCGTGGTGATGTCGAATCCAGCGGGTGACCGTGCGGCGGTGGAGTTTACTGTGCTAGGTGAGTACTTGGCGACCGATGACGGGTTGCCAGACGCAAACGGCCAGACCTATAAGTTGCCAGCAGGGGCTTTCTTTGATATTCGTGATGGAAAAGTGGCCCGCGTGACCAACTACTATAATCTTGAAGACTGGATTGCCCAAGTATCTGCTTAAAGCGGAATGACATTATGCTGACTTTTCAATCTCTCTCTGGCTCGCAATTGACCCAATATATTCCTCAACTTGCTGAGCTGCGCATGCGTGTATTTCGTGACTTTCCTTACCTTTATGATGGGGATTTGGCTTATGAAGCGCGTTACCTAAAGACCTATATTGAAGCGCCAAACAGTGTCATTGTGCTGGCCTTTGATAGCGATAAAGTAGTGGGGGCGTCAACAGGTGTGCCGCTTAGACATGAGACAGCAGAAGTAAAACAGCCTTTTGTCGACGCTGGTTTTAATATTGACGAGATTTTCTATTGTGGTGAATCTGTCTTGTTGCCTGAATATCGAGGACAAGGGGCGGGGGTGGCGTTCTTTGAATATAGGGAAGCCCATGGGAAAGCCTTGGCGGGGATCAAATACTCGTGTTTTTGTGGCGTGCAGCGTCCTGAGGGTCACCCCGCTCGTCCTGCGGATTATCAACCTCTGGATACCTTTTGGCAGCATCGTGGCTATGAAAAGCGTCCGGAACTGATCACCTCTTTCAGCTGGAAGGATATCGGTGATGAGGTGGAAACCCGTAAGCCTATGATGTTTTGGATGAAATCTCTTTATGAGTACTTTTAAGCGATGAGTACATTTAAACTGGCAACGGCACAATACGACATAGGTTTTTTTTCTGCATGGGAAGACTTTGCTGATAAGCTCACCAATTGGGTCGCGGAGGCGGCGCAACAGGGAGCAGAGTTATTGGTTTTTCCCGAATATGGCAGTATGGAGCTGGCGTCTTTATTTGGCGAGGAGGTTTACAGTGATTTGCAGCGCCAGATTCATGCGATGCAAACGCTGTTACCTAAGTGGCACGATCTGCATGCGGCACTGGCCAAATGTCATAATGTGATGATTCTCGCCAGTTCCTTTCCAACTCTGCAAGGCGGTAACTGTTTTGTTAATCGCGCCAATTTGTTTGGCCCTGAGGGGGTAATCGATTTCCAAGACAAGCTGATGATGACACGCTTTGAAAACGAGCAATGGCATATTAGTAGTGGTAATCAGATTAAGGTGATTGATACGGACTTAGGGCGCTTAGGTATTCATATTTGCTATGACTCAGAATTTCCCATGATTGCCAGTCAGCAAGTGGCGGCGGGAGCTGACTTATTGTTGGTGCCAAGCTGTACGGATACGCAAGCGGGTTTTCATCGGGTGCGCATTGGTTGCCAAGCTCGCGCCTTGGAGAATCAATGTTATGTGGTACAGTCGCCTACCATTGGCAATGCGTCTTGGTCAGAAGCGGTGGATGTGAATATGGGACGAGCGAGCGTCTATACTCCAGTCGATTATGGCTTTCCAGATAATGGGATTTTGGTGCAAGGGCATAATGATGATGCTGGTTGGGTATTTGCTACCCTGGATTTGGCTGAAATCGCCCGCATTCGCAATCAAGGACAAGTGTTTAATCACCGAGATTGGCCCAAGCAATTTGCTTTGCAAGGCCCGATGTAAAAAACGCTAAAGTATGGAGGCAAAGCCGCATACTTTAGCGAGACGCCTTCTGCCACTTTTATGGCTTGGGCTAGATTGTTGAATTACCTAAGGCTAGGCCGCTGGTGAGATATCGCCCACCATTTGCGTTTTTGATTGGCGCTCCTGCAAGAAAATATAGGTCGCCAATATAAACAGCACAATACCAAGAGCGCAGATCAACCAGTAAATGTTTTGCAAGCTGCCTGTTGCCTCGTGAATCATACCAGCCAGCAGGTTCCCTAATGAGCCTCCTAGGCCAAACGCCACCATGCCAATGCCGTTTATTTGCATGGTGGCTTTAGATGAGTATTGTTTGCTCACCCAGCCTGCGACAATGCCCCAAATAGGGAAGTACATCATGCCATAGCCAAATCCTGCGAGCAGGACGAAGTGAGCTGGATGAAAAGAAAACGCCACCAAGCCCAAGGCAAAGATGCCAAAGATGCTCAACAGTGTTACGCCGTGGCCTTTTTTGTCTGCCAATTTGCCCACAAAGAAGCCTGCGATCATGCCAGTCAAACCAATCATGCTCCATGTATAACCCCCTAATGCGGGTGGTAAGGACAATTCTGCTAAGTAGGTGTTTAACCAAGTGGTGAACGTTATGGTAGAAGCACCGACCAACAATAGAATCAAACATGATAAAAATGCGGTCCGTTCACGGAAAACAGTTTTAAACAGCTGTTTGGTACCCATGGCAACGGCAAAGTTGACATCAATGTCTTGGCTCTGTGCTTGATTACGCATGCTTTTCAGCAGAGAGAAGGTAGTGAAGACAACAACCAGACCTAAAACCGATGCCACCATCCAACTGCTGCGCCAGCCCAGTAATGGTACGATTAACAAGATAATCAGCCCGTTGACACTGTAACCCCACGCAGTACCGCTGGAAGCAATAGAAAGGTTTGTTGCGGTGCGATCAGCACGCCCATGTCGTGTCACCAATTCCACAATAGAACCCCAGCTCATGGCAGCACTGGAGGCCATAATGGTCAATAAACACATCATGATGATAGGATCATTGAGCCACCCCATGATGAACAGTAAAGAAGAGGTCAGTGAGCCTGTGACAAGCAAAGTACGACCTGAATCTAGGCGATGACCAACGACACCTAAGAGCATGGCGCCAGCAAGATAGGAAATCTGTGTTAATGCGCCTGCCAGTGCAAGGTACCAACTGTTGATATTAATTGTATGCTGCATCATAGGTACCAAGGCCGCAAATAGAAACACGCCAAAGCCGTGGCTGATCACCTGATTGAAACCGAATGTTATTGCGAGCCGCATCACAATTCTCCTTGCTCTAGTGCCTAATGATATGAGTGTGTAAAAAACACTCAGCGAATTCGCGTATAGTAGGGCCTTGCATTTATTCGGTAAATCGATGAATATTCAATTCTACGTTCAATTTTATTGAAAGCTGAAATATGCGCGATTTACCGATTAATTTACTACGTACCTTTATGGTGGTGGCGGAGACTTTGAACTTGACGGAAGCCTCCAGACAGCTGCATAAAGCGCCCTCGACGGTGAGCATGCAGCTCAATCGTCTCGAAGATTTGATTGCCAATCCGTTGATGGTGCGGGGGCAACATGGCGTGCGTTTGACTGCGGTAGGCATTCAATTAAAAAACCATGCTCAACAGCTGCTTAATCTGCACGATCAAATAGTCGGCTCCTTTCAAAATATGGACATTGATGGGGTAGTGCGTCTTGGTACCCATGACCAATACACCAGTCGAACCCTTGCGCCGATTTTGCAAGACTTTATATTGAGCTATCCCGAAGCTCAGCTAGAGGCTTTCTGTGATTATCGCCCCGATTATTTGGTGGAATTGCTGAATAAAGGCAAGTTGGACATTGCCTTGGTTGAGATGTTGGCGGATACAGCAGGGGGTGTTCGCTTACGCCGTGATGAATTAGTGTGGGTTGGCGCTAAAGGGCATTTTGTCCATATGCAAGCTGTTTTGCCTTTAGTGGTGTTTGCGGAAGGCTGCCAACATCGTCAGTATGCATGCCAAGCACTAGACGCTGAGGGCATTCCCTATCGGGTCGCTTTTACTAGTCAGAGTCGGTCGGGTATATTGGCGGCCGTTCGAGCCGGGGTGGGGGTTGCCATTGTGCCTTATCAAACGTTAGACGATGACTTAGTGATTTATCGTGATTTGCCTGCTTTGCCGGATATGGAAGTGTCGTTATTTGTGTCGCCAAAAGCAAACGAAGCCACACGACGTTTGGAAAAAATCATTGTGGAGAACGCTATTTTTAACCCAACGGCAGCGGAGATGGATTTTAACTAGTGGCGCGGTAAGCGGCATTCGCTATCTTTAAATCCCATCTCTTACAAAAAATCACTTGGTCATGAGCATTGTTTGAAATTATACTGTATACATATACAGTATTGGGTGTTAACTATGCGTGTGACTTATCTTGGATCTTCAAACTCTGCTTCCTTTATCGCGGATCATCGTATTCAGGTTCCTCTTTATGTTGAGTCTGTGTCGGCGGGTTTTCCGTCGCCCGCTCAGGATTTTATTGAGAAGACACTTGATCTTAATGAATTATGCATTCCTCGGCCCATGGCGACGTTTTTTGTGCGTGCTCAGGGGGATTCGATGATTGAGGCGGGCATTCATTCAGGGGATGTGTTAGTGGTCGACCGTTCGTTAACGGCACGTCATGGGGACATCGTGATTGCTTGCCTTCATGGCGAGATGACAGTGAAAACGTTGGAGCTAAATCCCAATGTGTTGTTGCGTCCGAAAAACAAAGCTTATAAGGCCATTCATATTACCGAAGAGTCAGAACTGGAAATATTTGGAGTGGTAACGGGAGTGGTTCGTAAGTATGAACGGGGCTAATAATACAGCTTTCGCATTGGTCGATTGCAATAATTTTTACGCCAGTTGTGAGAAATTATTCCGGCCAGATTTAAAGCACATGCCCGTTGTTGTGCTATCGAATAACGATGGCTGTATTGTGGCGCGTTCCAAAGAAGCTAAAGCTCTGGGTGTGAAAATGGGAATGCCATTGTTTCAGGCTCAGGCGGCGATAAGGCAGCATAGCATTGTGTGTTTTTCGTCGAATTATGCTCTGTATGCGGATTTGTCAAATCGAGTGATGGCAATCTTAGAGGAGGAAGCGCCACGGCTTGAGGTCTATTCTATCGATGAAGCGTTCCTCGATCTAACGGGCGTGGAATATGCCATGGATTTACTGACGTTTGGTAAACGGCTAAAAGCCAAAGTAGATAAATGGACAGGGATCACAGTAGGTGTGGGGATTGCGCCAACCAAGACACTGGCTAAGCTGGCGAATGAGGCGGCGAAGCGATACCCAGCAACGGGATCCGTAGTGGATTTGATGAATCCTGACCGACAAAAGCGTTTATTGTCGTTGGTTGATGTGAGTGACGTGTGGGGCGTAGGTCGGCGAATCACCGAGCGGTTGCGTGCTAGGGGAATTCGCACGGCATTGGACTTGGCGAATGCGAACCCTAGGGCCATTCGAAGCGAGTTTTCCGTGGTATTGGAGCGGACTGTGCAAGAGTTGAACGGGGTGTCTTGTCTAAATCTTGAATTGGTGCGCCCAACAAAACAGCAAATTATTTGCAGCCGATCATTCGGCCATCGTATTACGGAAAAACAGGAGCTGCGGGAAGCCATCGCCAAATATACGACTCGTGCTGCAGAGAAGCTACGCAAGGAAAAGCGCCTTTGTCGTGTCGTGAATGTGTTTATTCGTACCAGTCCGCATGCTCATGATGAGAAGCACTATCGGAACGCTTTGTCTGTTGAGTTACCCAATCCCACAGACGATACACGGGACTTACTGGATGTCACCGAGGTGTTGTTTTGTCGTCTATGGCGTGACGGATTTCGTTATATGAAAGGCGGCGTGATGCTGGCGGATTTCTATGAACATAGCGCTTATCAGTACGATTTTTTTCGAGCGGACGGTATGAAAGCCAACTCACAAGCCTTAATGAGCGTAGTGGACCAAATCAACCGTAGCGGTCAGGGCAACATCTTTTTCGCCTCACAAGGCGTATCACCACAGTGGGCCATGAAACGTGAGCATCTATCGCCCGCTTATACAACCCAATGGGAAGCGTTACCAAAAGTTTGGTAGGGAGATAAAACACCTCGCTTACGTGAGCACGATCAAGCTGGCCTATCTTATCTAAGAAAAGAGTTTGACACTGATTTGTCTTATTGCCTCTCTAACTCATTGATCCCACTCATTATAGGATGATCTGGTTTGGCGCCAACTTGGTGCGCGCAGTATTAGGATGTTGTTTTTTTGTGCATTATCTTGTTTGTGTTCTTGCTTTAGGTGCCGTCTCTTAGAATACTGTGGGTGGTATGAAAATTGCTGTTTTTGCGATATGGAACCCTTCGGACGAAAGATTCGCCGATCAATGCATTATGGGAGCGGGAGTACCCACTCAAGCACGCACATTATCTCAGGATGAACCCTCAAGGGGGCGGCAAGGTGCCGTAACAACAACTCCAACAAACGGAGACATATCCTATGTCCATCACTGATCAATCTATTGCCACGGCTCCTCTGCAGGATAGCGGAATTGAGGCTCGTGGTATTGAACGTGTTATGCCCCACGAACGTACTCACGTTAGTGTTATTGATAATTTTACCATGTGGCTGTCAGCCAACCTGGTTATCTCCACCGTAGCGCTTGGCGCTCTGGCTATTCCTATTTTTCAGCTTGGTTTCTGGGACAGCCTGTCCATTATCGTACTGTTCAATATACTCGGTGTGCTGCCTGTGGCGTATTTCTCCACTCTAGGGCCGCGCCTTGGTCTGCGTCAGATGACCATCGCACGGTTTTCTTTTGGCTGGAATGGGGCCAAGATCATGGCGCTGTTTAATGTCGCTGCCTGTATTGGCTGGTCGGCGGTAAACGTCATCGTTGGTTCGCAGATTATTACTGACTTGAGTAGTGGTGTGGTACCTGTATGGGCATCGATTTTGGCGATTGCCGCGCTGACGACGGCCGTAAGTGTGTACGGCTACCGTTATGTGCATCGTTACGAGCGTTATGCTTGGGTTCCTATGGCGATTATCTTCTGTATTGTTGCGGTGAGCACCCATGGTCAAATGAGCGTTGTGCCGACACCAGCTTGGAACATGGCACACATTGCATCACTGGTTTCCTTCGGTGGTGCCATCTATGGTTTCGCTACGGGTTGGAGCTCCTATGCGGCCGATTACAGTGTGAATCAGCCTGAGCATACACCGGCCGCTAAAATCTTCTGGCTGACCTTTTTTGGTGTGACCATTCCCTGTATCTTGCTGGAGTCGCTGGGTCTAGGTTTGACGACAGTAGGGGCGTTCAGCAAAGCGGCCAGCGAGGGCGGTGGTGCTTTGTTAGCGGTAGCGCTGCATCCACTGGGTGGGTTTGGAAATGTACTGATGCTTTTTTTGGCCTTGTCGGTTATTGCTAATAATATCCCTAACGACTACAGCCTGGGCTTGTCTATTCAGGTGCTTGGAAAAGCATTTCATAAGGTCAACCGAGCGGTGTGGACTTTTATCGGTGCGGTGATTTATATCCTCATAGCTATCGTTGCGGCAGCGCATTTTAATTCTACATTGGAAAACTTTCTGCTGATGGTGGCCTACTGGCTGAGTCCTTGGACCGTTATACTGATTCTAGAGCATTTTGTCATGCGCCGTGGTAAATACAACCTCGATGATTGGAACGAGGCGCGCCACCTGCCAGTGGGTTGGGCGGCTGTTATATCCATGGCTATTGGCTTATTTGGCGTATACTTAGGGGCGGCACAATTATTGTTCGTTGGACCAATTGCAGGTTTATTTAATCCTCCTTACGGCATGGACATAGGCTTCGAAATGGGGCTGGTATTTGCTAGCGTGTCTTATTTGATCCTTAGACCGATCGAAATGCGAGCCCACGCAAGATAAATAGTAATAGGTGTTGCCGAGAAGCAATATAGGGAAATGAGCGTGGTGAAACAAATCCACCATAAGAGGCCTTGGCAACATCATCCTCGCCTCACACGATGCATCATCACAGGGGAAGCGATAAGACGTGAGCATCTATTGTCTGAAAATGAGAAGCATTCCTGAAAATTTTCGAGGGATATAACACTTGTTTTTTGGTGCGGATGGGGGGACTTGAACCCCCACGACCGTAAGGCCACTAGCACCTGAAGCTAGCGTGTCTACCAATTCCACCACATCCGCAGTACTTAGAATTTGATTTATCACATGTTGTATAAAGATGGTGCGGATGGAGAGACTCGAACTCTCACGCCGTGAAGCACTGGAACCTAAATCCAGCGTGTCTACCAATTCCACCACATCCGCATGTCGTGATAACGGCGAGAATCATACCGATATTTGTTTATGATGCAAGCTTTTTTATTGGCTTTTGGGGGCTATTTTTAGCGGTGATGAAAGGTTTTTTCCTAGTCTCAAACGAGGACATTAGTAAGGAAAAATGCTTTAATACCGCCTCTTCAAATCTGTTTGTTTTAGCTGAGTGACTCGATGGAAAGCAGTTCGGTTTCGACCCTGATGGATCCGCTAGATTTAGCGACTTTTTTTGTTTTTATCACCTGTTGGTGGGGCTATGCATTTTATGCTTTGTATAATTCGAAGCGTAAGTCCTGCTTAGTGAGCGTGTTACATCAATTTCGCCTGGCGTGGATGTCGCGTTTGTTGCGACGGGATAATCGCATCGCTGATTCTTCTGTGATCGCGAATCTTGAACGCAGTAGTTTATTTTTTGCCTCGAGTTCATTGATTATTATTGCGGGGCTCTTTGCTGGTTTTAAGTATTCTAAAGAAGCGTTAGAAGTGCTGTCTGATATTTATTTGATGGCACCTAGTAGTCGGCAGGAATGGGAGATAAAAATTATTATTCTCGTGCTGATTTTTGCCTACGCCTTTTTTACCTTCACTTGGTCGGTTCGTCAGTATAATTTTTGCTCCGTACTGGTGGGGAGTGCTCCTCTGGCCACAGAGCGGGGGATAGAGGAAAGCGAGCGCGAGTTGTATGCGATGCACATGGCGAAAGTCTGTAGTCTGGCAGCCAATCAATTTAATTATGGTTTGCGAGCTTATTATTTTGCGATGGCCTTTAGTGCGTGGTTTATTGGTCCGTATTTTTGCATGGTTGCCAGTATTTTGGTGGTAGGGGTGTTGTATCGCCGTGAATTTCGTTCAAAAACGTTTAAAACGCTGAGTCGAGGGTTGGTTATTAAATCTCATGCTTCCTAATTTCCCAAAACCGTTACCAGAAGATGACCGTCCTACAAATCGCACGGTCAAGATGGACGATCGGCTTTATCAGTATTTGGTGGATGTCTCGGTTCGCGAGAATGATTTATTGAAGGCATTGCGCCGAGAAACCGCGCAATATCATATGGCACGTATGCAGTTGTCTCCGGAAGTCGGGCAGTTGCTGGCATTGTTGGTTAAATTGCAGTCTCCTAAGAAAATTCTCGAAATTGGTGTGTTTACTGGCTATAGCACCTTGTCTATGGCCATGGCGATGTCTAAAGACGCGTCGTTAATTGCTATTGAGAAAAAGCAGATGTGGTTAGACATTGCGACACGCTACCTTGAAGAGGCGGGGGTGATGGATCGGGTGACGACCTACTGCGATAAAGCCTTACCCGTTATGACGTCGCTTCTTGAGACAGACAGTGGCAGTTTTGATTTTATCTTTATTGATGCGGACAAGAAAAACTTGCTTACTTACTATGAGCGGGCGAAGCAATTATTACGCCCTGGTGGGTGTTTGCTGATTGATAACACCCTTTGGTGGGGCAATGTGGCGGATGACGCTTTTATTGATAAAGATACCAACATTGTACGGGCGTTGAATAAGACGATTCATGCCGATCATACGGTGGATTTGTCGTTGATTCCCATCGGTGATGGCCTAACGTTAGTACGTAAGCATTGAGAGTCGCCTGCTGATGCTTCTCTTGTTTTCGCTCTAAATCTCTCTTTTTAAAGACTTTCTCCTGCTTTTTTAAGATAAGCCTCTTGAAATCACTTCAAGAGGCTTTATTTATGTTTCACCAGTGAAACGAAATCCCCCTTTGGCGGCTTGCCAGAGGTTCATTAAAATAGGAGCAAGTTTAAAGATGGCAACTGATACTCAAAAAGAAACGTTAGGGTTTCAAACGGAAGTAAAGCAGTTACTTCATTTGATGATCCACTCTTTGTATTCTAACAAAGAGATTTTCCTACGTGAGCTGATTTCCAACGCGTCTGACGCCGTTGATAAGCTTCGTTTTGAGTCTGTCGCTAATGCAGACCTTCTTGCAGAAGACCCCAATTTACGCGTTCGTGTTGAGTTTGATAAAGAGGCCAATACGGTCATTATCGATGATAATGGTGTGGGTATGTCCCGCGAAGAGGCGATTGCCAACTTGGGTACCATTGCCAAATCTGGCACGTCAGCGTTTCTTGAGCAATTAAGCGGTGATCAGAAGAAAGACAGTCAGTTGATCGGTCAATTCGGTGTGGGCTTCTACTCTGCCTTTATCGTTGCGGATAAGGTAACGGTTGAAACTCGTCGTGCTGGCGCAGCTAAAGACGAAGCGGTACGTTGGGTATCAGACGGTACTGGCGAGTTTACTGTTGAAAACATTGAAAAAGAGACTCGCGGTACTCGCATCACCTTGCACCTTAAAGCCGACGAGAAAGAGTTTGCCGATAACTACCGCCTACGCTCTTTAGTAACAAAATACTCTGACCATATTTCTATTCCTGTTGAAATGGAAAAAGTGGTTTATCCAGAAATGGATGAAGAGGGTAATCCTAAGCCAGTTGACGAAAACAAAGCACCGGAATTCGAAGCTGTTAACTCAGCGAAAGCCCTTTGGACTCGTTCGCGCAACGATGTTTCCGACGAAGAATACAAAGAGTTTTACAAGCATATTTCTCATGACTACCAAGAGCCTCTTAAATGGTCGCATAACAAGGTAGAAGGTAAGCTTGAATACACCAGTCTGTTGTACATTCCTTCTAAAGCGCCTTACGACCTCTGGAATCGCGACATGCAGCGCGGTCTGAAATTGTATGTTCAGCGTGTCTTTATTATGGATGAAGCAGAGGCGTTCTTACCTCCTTACATGCGTTTTGTAAAAGGGGTAGTGGATTCAAACGATTTGTCTTTGAACGTATCTCGTGAAATTTTGCAAAATGACCATGCCGTCGATTCCATGCGTTCTGCTCTAACAAAACGTGTATTGGATATGCTGGGTAAAATGGCGAAAAATGAGCCAGAAACCTACCAGAAATTCTGGGATGAGTTTGGTAACGTGATCAAAGAAGGCCCAGCAGATGATATGGGCAATAAAGATAAGATTGCTGCTCTACTACGCTTTAGTACGACTCATACCGATGCACCAGAACAGACAGTCTCTCTTGCCGACTACATTGCTCGCATGGCTGAGGGGCAAGATAAAATCTACTACATTTATGCCGAGAACCACAATACAGCGAAAAACAGCCCACACTTAGAGATTCTTCGTAAGAAGGGCTTTGAGGTCTTGTTGTTGAGTGACCGTATCGACGAATGGATGATGTCTTCTCTGCAAGAGTTTGAAGGTAAGCATTTCCAAGATGTTACCAAAGGTAAATTGGATTTAGCCGATTCTGAAAACGAAGAAGAGAAGAAAGAGAAAGAAGAAAAAGCAGAGCAAATTAAGCCGCTTTTGGATCGCATGAAAGCGGTTCTTGAGTCAAAAGTCACTGCCGTAAATAGCACTGACCGTCTGACTAATTCACCGGCCTGCTTGGTCGTTGGTGAGTATGATATGGGTCTGCAAATGCGTCGTTTGCTTGAGCAAGCAGGTCAAAAATTGCCTGAGTCCAAACCTAGCCTTGAGGTGAACCCTGATCACCCAATTGTGGCGAAAATGGATGCCGAGACAGACGAAGATCGCTTTGCGGATATGGCGTGGTTGCTGTTCGAGCAAGCCACTTTGTCTGAAGGTGGTCAGCTGGATGATCCTGCAACGTTTGTTAGCCGCATGAACAAACTGATCGTTCAATTAAGTAAATAGTCTATTGAATTTACGCTTTAGATTCTTCGGTTTAGGTTTTATTTTTGGCAGCCTATGAGCATTAGCTAAATTAAAATCGATACACCAATTAAAGCCCTTGCTCCGTGATGAGCAGGGGCTTTTTGTTGCCTTGTTGTGACGCCAGGGTCTGGGTCAAAGAATAAGGCTGGTTTGCAAAGTAAGATAATTTTGTTTAGCGTGATGTTTTTCATGTCATATTAAATAGTTCAAAGGAGTGAACGATGTTGAGCAAGGTGTTGCTAGGGGTAGTCGTCAGTGTAGGAGTGTTGTTTTCATCCTTCTCAAACGCACAAATGGATGTGCAGTTAGCAAAGCGTTACGGTGATGAAAAGGGAGCTTACCCTGTTACGGATTATCTGGTGAGTGAGAAGTATGATGGAATTCGTGGGATTTGGACGGGCACTGAGTTATTGAGTCGTCAAGGAAAGCCGATTCATGCGCCTGCTTGGTTTATTCAGGCATTGCCCAAAGGGGTTTGGCTTGATGGAGAGCTGTGGTCCAAACATCATGATTTTCAGTTCGTTGCCTCCGCTGTCACTAAAGATGAGCCCATCGATTCTCAGTGGCGTAAGATTTATTACATGGTGTTTGATGCACCAGATTATAAGCACAATTTTGCTGAGCGCAGTCAGCGTTACGCGCATATTGTGGAGACGATTCATGCTCCTTTTGTTAAAGCCATCAAACAATTTACCGTACCAGACAACCAAACATTAAGTCATGTACTGGACGAGTATGTGAAAAAAGGGGCTGAAGGGTTAGTGTTACACCGTAAAGCGGCGATGTTTCAAAGTGGTCGCACTGGTAACCTGTTGAAGCTCAAGCCTTATATGGACGATGAAGCAACCGTCATCGGTAAGACACCAGGGCAAGGCAAGTACAAGGGCATGCTGGGAGCGTTAATCGTTGAAATGCCTTCTGGTACTCAATTTAAAATAGGGACGGGGTTTACGGATGAAGATCGTGCCAATCCACCTCATATTGGCGATGTGATTACTTATCAATACCATGGTTTTACCAAGCGCGGCATTCCTCGCTTTGCCAGTTTTATGCGGGTTCGCTATCCTGCCAAAGAGCAGCCTGTTACCAAGTCGTCATCTATCAAAGAAATCTCATCGTTGCCCTCTAAGTAAGGTATTATGAGTATTTCCTCCTACTTTTAATAATATGAGTTTTTAATGGTATGAATTCCATAGAGATGATGTTGTCATCCATAAGAGACTTTTAATAATGGCGTTAACTAATACCTCAGAAAAAGTGATCTATTGTTTGCCTGGCACGATGTGTGATGAACGCCTCTGGCAATTTATTGACAAGGTACTGGTTGGTATCACCCTTAAGCATGTCTCGTTGCCGCAAGAAGAGAGTATTGAGGCGATTGTTGATTCCTTGGCGGCAAGTTTGCCAAGCTCACCGATTTTTCTCTTAGGCTTCTCCATGGGAGGCTATATTGCCAGTGCGTTTACGCTTAAATACCCTGAGCGAGTGGCTAAGTTGATGGTTGTTTCCAATACGGCTCAGGGGTTACAAGAAAGTGAAATGGCCCAACGCAAGCTTGCGCTGAATTGGGTGGCCAAGAATGGTTATAAAGGGATTCCCCCTAAGAAAGCCATGTCTATGTTGGCACAGCGTAATAGGCACCATGAGTACCTTATCGAGTTGATCAAAGAGATGGATGCATCGTTAGGAGAGAAGGTGCTTATACAACAATTGTCTAGTAGCTTGGAGCGACCTGATATTCTGTTCAACTTACTGACCTTGGGTATGCCTTTATGCTTTTGTTTAGGGGAAGAAGATTCGTTGATTTCTCCACAAAACCGACGCGCTTTAGAAGAATGCAAAACATCAACACAGGAGAATAAAAGGGTTGAGGTGTATATAGCAAGCCACTGTGGCCATATGGTGACTCTAGAACAACCTCTCTGGCTTTGCCAAAAAATCAAAGCTTTTTTTGGGGGGTAGAAGGCTAATTTATTGGAGTGTTGCGAATTTATGAAAAGCATCCACAAAGACTGTGGATAAATCTGGGGGTAGAATGAGGTAATAAGCATCCTTGCCAGACAGGGCGGCCCTTACTGGATTTGTGTGTTTTTTGACCAGTAGTCGCCCTATTTTTTTTCTATGAGTTGACGTTAAAAGTGCTCCAAATCGGAGCATGATCAGATGGTTTTTCTAAGGCGCGTAGCTCATAATCCACGTCGGAATCCGCTAAATAGGGCGTGAGTCCTTTTGATGATAAAATCACATCAATACGCAGACCACGCTTAGGTTCATCATCAAACCCTTTGGAGCGGTAATCAAACCAACTAAAGCGATCGTTTGTATTTGGGTTGAGTTGGCGATAAGTATCATCAAAGCCCCAGTCGGTTAATGTTTTAAACCATTCTCTTTCTTCTGGTAAGAAGCTGCATTTTCCGGTTTTTAACCAACGCTTGGCGTTAGCATCGCCGATGCCAATGTCTAAATCCGTAGGGGAAATATTAATGTCACCCATCACTATGATTTTTTCGTCAGGGGAGTGGGCGGCCAGATAAGCCATTAGATCCGCGTAAAACTTACGTTTGGCAGGAAACTTGGTTTCGTGGTCACGGTTTTCGCCTTGAGGGAAGTAGCCATTGAGGACTTTAACTGGCCCTTCAGAGGTTTCGAAAGTGGCGATAATCATGCGACGCTGTGCGTCTGCATCGTCCCCTGGAAACCCATATTCCACATTTAAGGCGGGTTGTTTACTGAAAATGGCCACGCCGTAGTGAGACTTTTGCCCATAGTAATAAGCATGGTAGCCAACGGACTTAGGGATATCATGGGGGAAGGCGGCATCGTCTACTTTGATTTCTTGTAAGCCAATGACATCTGGCGCGTGTTTTTCCACCAGCGCTTGTATCTGATGAGGTCGTGCTCGTAAGCCATTGATATTAAATGAGACAAATTTCACGGTGATTCCTTGTTTGGCGAATTTATTTAATGATACCGAGTTGTTGAATGGTCATAAAGAAGTTTGCCTGTGGAATAGGTTGGTTTGTTAAATTATTTTGATGGCAATGCTAGGCGTTTATAAGAACGTCTTTATCGGACAAGCATAAAGGATGCTTTCTGGCGGATGGCAAGCCTGTAGTGAGCAAGAAATAACGACGGTTTCCGCGTGAAGAGATCAGCTGTCGATCATGAATCCACCCTATATATGCTCATTAGCCGAAAAGCTGAAGTCGGTTCTGCTTTCAGTAGAATCGTGACTGAGCAATTTTGGTCAGGTATTTAACAGATAGATGAGTAATATTGTTATTGATAGGCAAGGAAGAAGTGCTTTAAGTGCGATGATGGTTGAGCAAGTATAAGCAGATGTCACGGCTACCCAGATGCGTGGTCGGTTGACGAACCATTTTTCATTGCACAAGATTTTTTATGTGAGTTCAACTTCCCCTTCGCTGGATTCGACCTTGCTCTATCGATCGATTCAATAGCCTAAGGTTTATTGGCAATTTATCCGTCAAGACGGTTCTTCGCAGGTCTATTTAAAAAAGGAAAATGAATAATGACTGATAAAAAGCAGTCTGACATTATAGCTTACTTAATGTCATCAGAAGCAAGACTGACTATTATTATTCCGATTCTTATTTATAATGTTGTATTTTGGGAATTTGGTGCAGGAATAGCCGTTATTTTGACTGCATGTTACTCAGGTTTGTTAGAGCTTTTTAGCAAACGGCCTAGATCATTGTCTATTATTTTAATTATTCTTGTCTCCGGCATGATTCATTATCTTTATCTTAATGGTTATTCTTTCTTTGGAATTAATCAAGAGGGCGTTTTTCTATCAGTTGGAAGTGCTATCTCTGTCGTTTTAGTATTTGGTTTTTATTCATTGATAGGTCGTCCTGTTATTCGAACTCAGGCGGAAAATGCTATGCCTAATTTAACTCAGTTATCTTATTATGGAACATCAAAATATAGCCGAGTGTGGCAAGAGATTTCTTTGGTCTGGATACTTATTTACGCCTTAAAAGCGGCTGTTATTGTGTTTATTTATAAAACCCAATCAAGTTTATCAAATGACTTTGTCTTCCTTTTTTCTTGGCCATTAACAGTGGTTATGATCGTTTTTAGTGTCTATTGGCCCAAAGTTCGCTGGTCTACAGCGAGAGCAACTTAAGCATTCGAGAACATTGTCCTGCGACCACATCGACTTTTTTTGCGCTGTGCAAGCTACTAATGCCACAGGCAACTTTACTAAAGTAGTGCAGCGTGTTCCTATTAGAATTGTGTTTAATAAACCAGTTCATCTAGATAGTGGACTGTCTGCGGTGGTAACGGTTGATACAAGGAATTAGCCAGTGGATTTTAGATTGCCAGAAAATTGTTTTCTACCGATTTGCTCTGATCGGTCAAATACTTGTGGTGATGACTTTATTTACAAGGAGCAATATTTTGATTTAGGCCATATTGGTCTCTCGTCTTGCCAGTTTAACCCTTCGCTCTACCGTGACTCTCTCTTCTTTAAGCTAGGCATTCATTTTCCTGTATCGTTAGAAAGCGCTGTCGTGTCACGTCGTGCGGAGTTTTTAGTGGGTCGTCATTTGGCTAAAAAGATGATACGCAAAAGAGTTAGTAAACCTTTAGAGGATGTCAATGTCGGAGTAGGGCATAACCGTTGTCCTATTTGGCCCAATGGTGTACTGGGATCCATTACACATAGCCAAAATTTTGTGGTCTGTGTTATCGCTCAATTGCCAAGTGCTCAGTTTTATCTGGGGGTTGATGTTGAAAAGATATTAACAACCGAAACGTTTCGTGAGATTGAGAACTCTATTGCTACTTTTCATGAAATGCAACGAATGAGAGAAGTAGGGTTTAGTAATGAGGTCGCTTTGACTGTTATTTTTTCAGCAAAAGAGAGTGTATTTAAAGCCTTGTATTCTTTTGTTGGCGAATACTTTGGTTTTGAAGAAGCTAACTTGGTAAAAGTTGATCGTGAGGGGCAAATTTTATATTTTGCTTTGTCGCCTTTTTTAAGTGAAAAGTCTGGGGTCAATAAAATACTAAATTGTCAGTTTTCCATTCAAGGTGAGATGGTTATGACACTCGCGTTCGACAAGGTAAACTCTTAATAGTAGTTTAAAATTGTTATAAAGCCTATTTCTATCGGTTTTTTATACTGAACGGTTTGTGGTGTCATAGATTATACAAAAAATAGTTATGCATATATTTAATATAGCCATTGTTCAGTGCATTTAGAGATCACATCAAAATATGGCTCTTTAGCTTTTTTTGTCATTTTGCCCGAAGTAAGGAAGGGGTGACTACGTGTCTTTTTCTTAGCTTCTTCTTAGAGAGTAGGACTGTTAAACTGTTGTTATGTTACATCGTGAATGATTTGGAGACTCTGAATGTCTTATCAGTATGATTTATTTGTTATTGGGGCTGGTTCTGGTGGGGTTCGTGCATCCCGTGTCGCTGCATCAAAAGGTTATAAAGTGGCGGTGGCGGAAGGGAGTTCGCTAGGTGGTACTTGTGTCAATATTGGTTGTGTTCCTAAAAAACTGTTCGTCTATGGCTCGGAATTTGGTCATGGTGTGGAGCAGGCCGCTGGTTATGGTTGGAAGTATGATGGTGTTCGCTTTGACTGGTCAACTTTAAGAGACAACAAAACCAATGAAATTGCGCGTTTAAACGGCATATATCAAATGATGCTTGATAAAGCAGGTGTTGAGATAATAAATGGTTTTGCCTCTTTTGTTGATGATCATACAGTGTCTGTGAATGGGGTTCATTATACGGCTGAGAAAATTCTTATAGCAGTTGGTGCAAAGCCCTTTATTCCTGAATTTGATGGAAAACAGTGGGTGGTGAGCTCTAATGAAATGTTCTATCTAGACGAACTTCCTGAAAAAGCACTGGTTGTTGGCGGCGGCTACATTGCCGTGGAATTTGCAGGCATTCTTAATGGCTTGAATGTTGACACCACGTTAATTTATCGTGGCGAACAGTTGCTTCGAGGGTTTGATCAAGATGTACGTGATTTTGCTTGTGAAGAATATAGAAAATCAGGTATTGATGTGCGCTTAAATACTGATGTTGAGCGCATTGAATTAGTGGATCCTGCGAATGAGTCGAGTCACCGAGTTGTGCATTTTAAAGATGGCAGCCATGAAGAGTTTGGGTTGGTATTATACGCCACTGGACGTGTACCAAATGTGGGTGGTTTAGCGCTAGAGAACGTTGCCTTAGAAACATCAAATAATGGAGCAATCAAGGTTGACCATAACTTCACTACCAGTGTACCAAATATTTTCGCTCTTGGTGATGTCACCGATAATATTCAGTTGACACCTGTCGCGATCAAAGAAGCGATGGCACTGATTGATTACTGGTTTGATGGTAAAGAGATCGATTTTGACTATGATAATATTCCTACTGCTGTTTTTAGTCAGCCATCCATTGGTACGGTTGGTTTAACGGAGCAAGATGCTGAATCCCGAGGCTTGGATTTTCGAGTCTATCAAACGGACTTTCGTCCGATGAAGCATACGCTTAGCGGCAGTACTGAACGGGCTTTGATGAAGTTGCTGGTCAGTAATTCGGACGATAAGGTCATTGGTGTACATATGGTAGGGGATTACTCAGGCGAAATCATTCAAGGCTTGGGGGTGGCGTTGAAAGCTGGCGCGACTAAAGCAGATTTTGATGCGACGGTTGGTGTGCACCCAACAAGTGCGGAAGAGTTTGTGACTTTCTCAGAAGGAGCGTTAAAGCCTCGCAAGTGATCATTTTCTCACTCAATACTGCTGAATATGAAAAAAGTGTGCCGCGTGTGCACTTTTTTAATTGCTCAAAACATTTGTAGAATATAATGAGTGGGCAATGCGGCGTTTTGTTTGGTTGTGTCTTTATTATGCTAGATGTAACCTGACCAAATTGTTTTTTTTAGTATTGCTCATGCAGAATAAGGGAAAAAAATGAGTTGCAGTCCTTTTCGTTTGCCTCACATCACACCATTTGGTGTGGGTGAATCCATAGTTGAATGGGCTACGGGATTAGCCAAGTTAGATCGTCTTTATCAGCAACGGCCTCAAGGGTTATCATGTTTTGAGTTTATGCGTTATACCTTGTCGGCACTCAATATTGAGTATGAGGTGTCGTTAGGCTCTATTGATAATATTCCAAAAGAAGGGCCAGTTGTAATTGTGGCAAATCACCCTCTTGGTGCTATTGAAGGGGTGATTTTGGCTGAGTTGATTGGTTCGATTCGTCCTGATGTCAAGGTGTTAGCAAATGAAATGCTCAAACGACTCCCTGAAATTCGAGAGTTGTTCATTGGTGTGAATGTGTTTGGAGGGGCTAAGGCGAAAAAAACCAACAGCCGTGCTATTGTTGATGCCAATAAGCATCTTGCCGAAGGAGGACTGCTGATTATTTTTCCTGCAGGAGAAGTTTCTTCTTATGCGAAAGGGTCCAAGCAATTATTGGACATCGAATGGCGTAATTCGGTTGCTAAGTTTGTCAAGTACAGTAAAGCGACCACGGTTCCGATTTTTATTAATGGTAAAAACAGTGCTTTGTTTTATGGAGCGGGACGTATTCACCCATTGTTAAGAACGGCTTTGCTGGGGCGTGAACTGCTTAATAAAAAATTAAGCCGTATTTCAATTTCCATTGGTAGTCCTATTGCATTTTCCGAAGTCAATGAGTTTGCAAATGACAAAGACATGGTGAACTATTTTCGGCTGAATACCTATTTGATGGGGTCTCAGCATAAAGAGGCACCAAAAACATCTACGCAGGCTCACGATCTTCCGATCATTGATGCATTAGATACTGGGGTACTAGAAAAGGAAATCGCACAGCTACCTGATACCGATTTGCTGTTGAGTCAAGGTGACTATGAGGTGTATTGCTCATACACTCAAAATATTCCGAACTTAATGCAAGAGATTGGACGAATCCGAGAGGTATGTTTTCGAGCGGTGGGTGAAGGCAGTGGGCAGTCTTGTGATATTGATGATTATGATGCTTACTACCATCAGTTGTTCGTATGGCATAAACACGACAAACAAATTGTTGGGGCCTATCGTTTGGGTCAAGTCGATAAATTGATTGAAACAAAAGGATTAGATGGTCTTTATTCACGAAGTCTGTTTAATTATGACCAAGCCTTTATTGAGTCTCTTGATAAGAGTTTAGAAATAGGGCGCTCTGTGGTCGCACTCCCTTATCAAAAAAGCCTTAATTCTCTATTGCTGTTATGGAAGGGGATTGCTCGTTTTGTGTCTCTCAACCCTAGTTATACTCATTTATTCGGTCCGGTGAGTATCAGTAATGATTATAGTCTGATTTCTCGGCAGCTTCTTGCCGAAACCCTGTCTATTCATTATTACGATCAAGAAAAAGCCAATTTGGTATCACCGCTTTCACCTATGAGAAAAAGTGGCAATGCATTTTGGCAGCCAAATTTGTTGTCTTCTTTGACCAGTGTGTCGCTTTTATCAAAAGTGGTCTCTCGACTTGATCAAGGAAAAGGTGTACCTGTTCTATTACGTCAGTACCTTAAAATGAATGGTAAACTTGTATGTTTTAACGTCGATCCAGCCTTTCATGATTGCTTGGATGGGCTAATCGTTGTCGATATTAAAAGCGTTCCTTTATCAACACTTGCGAAGTATATGGGACAGCATGAAGCGCAAGTTTATTTATCGAAAGACGCTTAAGTCGCAGGACATTCTGCCTCTCTAGTTCGCTCAGCTCAGTGGAGGCAGGATAGTGCATGCATTTTCTCTATAACGGTTATCTTTATTTCGATTGCTTGATTGTTGAGCTTTTAATATTGTAACTGAGGAAATGTGCCGTTTCACTCCCGATGTTCCCTTTATATTGCTGTGCTCAAGGATGAGTTTTGGGCATAAACAGCTATGTCTGGAGGCACTCATCTCATTTCCTTAACCCCCTATAAAGCTAACGACTTAACAAGATAAGAGAGATCATGAACGAGATTCTAACCACACTCGAACCAAAAGCGATTTGGAGGCATTTTCAGACTCTATGTAACATTCCAAGACCTTCTTACCATGAAGCCGCTATCCGCGAGCATCTTATTGAGTGGGCACATGGCATTGGTCTAATTACTTATGTTGATACGGCAGGGAACTTGCTTATTCGTAAGGCTGCGACCGAAGGAATGGAAAGCGCTGAGACCGTGGTTCTTCAAGGGCATCTTGATATGGTGGCGCAAAAAAGTGCCGATGTCGAACACGATTTTACAAAAGATCCTATTGTTGCTCGTGTGATGGATGGCTGGTTACATGCTACTGGTACGACCCTTGGTGCCGATAATGGTATTGGTGTTGCTGCCGCGCTGGCTGTATTGGAATCGTCTGATATTAAACATGGTCCTCTTGAAGCGCTATTTACAATAGAAGAGGAAACCAGCCTACGTGGTGCATTGGAATTAGAAGAGAGTATTTTAAATGGTAAGATTCTTCTAAATTTAGATTCAGAAGACAGTGGGGATGTTTATATAGGCTGCGCTGGCGGTGTGGATATCAATGTTTCTAAACGATATATGACACAAACGGCCCATGTGGATGCAAAAGCCATGACGATATCCATCACTGGCCTACGAGGTGGGCATTCAGGTTTGGATATCCATAAAGGGCGAGCGAATGCCAATGTACTGGCTGCGCGATTATTAAATGCCCTTAAAGAGGTTAATCACTTTGGATTGACTCACTTTACAGGAGGAACATTGCGCAATGCTATTTCTCGCGATGCCTCTTTTACTATCAATTACCAACCAAGTGAACAGGTCGCTATTCAGTGTCTTATTAGCAAAATATCAAATGAGATGAAAATCGAATTTGCCACAACTGAGCCAAAATTAGAGGTCTTTGTTAGTTCGGCGAAGGTAGAGAATGAGTTGTTATTCGATGATCAGGTTGCACTCATTAATGCGCTAAACTGTGCTCCCAATGGCGTTTATCGTATGAGTTCAGACCTGCCGGGTGTGACGGAAACATCTTGTAACTTTGGGGTCATTAATCTTAAGAATGATGCTGATGGGAACAAGTGTTTCGATGCTTGCCTACTTGTTCGTTCTCTTCTGGATTCTGCTGTTGAACATCATGCTCAAACCGTAAAGTCGGTATTTAGTCTAATTGGCGCTGATGTAGCGTTAGACAATGGTTATCCTGGCTGGCATCCTGATCCTCAATCCGGCTTGCTAAAACACTTTCTCGAAGTGCATAAAGAGGTCACAGGGAAAGAGGCTAATGTGAAAGTCATTCATGCTGGACTGGAGTGTGGCGTTATTGGGGCGAAATATTCAGGCATGGAAATGGTCTCTTTCGGGCCTAATATTCGTGGCGCTCACTCACCAGCAGAGCGTATGGAAATTGCTTCAGTAAGCGATTTTTGGCGACTGTTAGTAGCCCTATTGGAGTCTGTTAAATAAATCTGAATAAGTCAGAAGTCAGGCTAATCTATACGCTTAGCCTGACTTGCCCTATGAGGTAGTGTCAAACAGTGCTTTATCAATGTTCATAAGTATTTTTGTCTGAGCTTTATTGTTAGACGCTTGAGCCTTCTTGAGGGCAGCTTTGAATGTTTTAGTTTGTTGTTGTGTCGGACTAAACGTATTTTTACCATCAATAATACTTAGTTTATGAAGTAAATCTAAAATATTGTTTTGATCTTTTTCAAAGTAACGTTTTTGATTGAGCATATTGTTTATGCGTGTCATGATATCCATACTAATGGATTGACGCTCAACTTGCATGTTATTGTATTGAGTATGCAACACTCTTGAATCAGGGTAATAGGTTAAGGCTTGCTGATAAATATCAGAGATAGCAGGATAGTTCTTTATTTTCCCTTCAATATTTTTAACATTTGCAATTCTATCATCGAATATTTGTATAATCTCTTGTTGATGTATTTTTAAAAGCCCTTGTTTTATTGTGTTAAATTGAGGCGGGATTTGGTTGAAATAGTTTAGTGTTCTTTGTGCATCCCATGACATCCATTCATTTATTTGATGGTTCATAGCAACAGCATTGTTTTTTTCTGCGATGAGCTGTGAATTCGCTGCATGAATGTTTTGATAAACATAATAACCCGAAAGAAAAATAATCGGTACAATAAGAACAGTAGCCATTATTGCTTTTAAACCTTGAAAAGGCAGACGACTTAAGTGTTCAAGCATATTTAGACGCTTATCAGCTTTCAATGAAATGGCTGATTTTAAGACTGGCCAATAAAAAAGTGGGCTATTTTTAGGTTTCTTAGGTCTAGTGTTGTCCTCTAGTGTGTTTGATGCTTTTCTATCATAAGGGTGTCGACTGCTTAGAACTTCATAAATAATGCAGCCTAGCGAGAAAAAATCGTCTTTTACATCGGCAGAATAGCCGTCAAGTTGTTCAGGGCTGGCGTAAGAAGGGGTGTAGCCACCAATGACTTCATGATCGTTCTTCTTTATAAAAGCATAAGCATCATTATTAGTAAGTTGCTTGGCGATGCCAAAATCCAATATTTTTAATTCCCCAGAGCCAGTAATGATAATGTTCGATGGCTTGAGGTCGTTATGTATCACACCGTGCTTATGGGCGTAATCTAAGGCACTGATAAGTTGCTTTATAATGGGATAGGCTGTTTTAAATTTAATCCCTGTTGGTTTATTACGCTTGATAAGCTGCTCTAATGTTTCTCCATTCACCCACTCCATTACAATATAATGAATATTGTTTTCTGTGCCAGTGGTAAACACCTTAATGATATTGGGATGAGAAAGAGGCTGTGTCTGAGCGGCTTCCTCTTTTAGTAATCTTATTGCTTCTGGTGATTGAGAAAATTCTGCCCTTAGAATTTTGATAACAATCGGGTAATCGGAAGACGAATTACGCTCTAAAAACGTATCTCTGGCGCGATAGATATAGCTCATGCCGCCTTGTCCAATAAGCTCGACGATTAGATATCGGTTAGACAGGAGTTTGCCAATAAAGTCTTGATGGTTGAAATGACTAATGTTTTTTTTTGATGAGATAACCGATACTATCTGCGTTTTATCATCATTAATGCTCATCCTGACGTCCTTTTGTTACAACAAACACATTATCTATAGATTCGTATTGCTCCAGGACAAAGGCTGCCTTTGGATCCATTACATAGGGAAGGCATTTTTACAAAAAAAAAGAGTTTTAGCAATGCACTCGATTGTCAGCACAAATAGTGAAAATCTTTACGTTTGTTGCAATTGGAGCCATTTATTATGCATTTTTTACAGATAAAAGAGATTTTTTTTAGTGCTGTTCAGCGTTATTCTTAGCGGGATTTGAAGACTTTTTTCTGATGGTGACCAATGTATGCTGAGCAGATTGCATGTGAAGCGGAGAGGAGAGTGGGTAAAAACTGAACAAATGGGTAAAAAAATACTGAGGCATCATTGCATGGGAATTTGCTTTGAGACCTTGATGGCTGGTGATTAGAGGCAAAGGTTACCTCATGGTCTGATCGTCTGACGGTTTTCTTTCTTGTTGAGGTAAACCGCAAAGTCATTTATGATTTTCAGGATGTAGATACAAGGAAACTATTAGAATGGAAGTTTTATTAAAAATTACTAGTTATCATCGTCTTTCCCCAGAAATTGAGGCGACAAAGTCTACTAAAGATTCGTTAACCTTTGGGCGCTCTCGCGAATGCGATTGGCATCTGCCCGACCCAGAAAAAGTGATTTCTAACAAACATGGAGAGGTTGTTAATGAAGGGGGGCTATTCTATGTCTACGATTATTCGACCAACGGACTATTCATTAATCACAGTGTGTCGCCCTTAGGAAAGGGAAATAAACATAAGCTAGTGGATGGCGATACATTTAATGTCGGTGACTTTCAGATTGAAACCTCGTTGCAAGGTGTTCAACAAGATTTGCCTGAGGCAGATCAGTCTAATTTATCTGCATCAAGCCAAGTGCAGCCTGAGTCTAGTGTAAATCCTGTTTCCTCTTTCGACGCGGTGCCTTCTTTTGAATCGACCCCCGCTTATGCTAATGATAACGCTCTTGATGAATCGATGATTCCACCAAAGATGGCCCCGGCCGATAAGGCAAGCTCTGTCGATAATGCATCCTCTCATGTCGATTTTATCCCCGAGGATTGGGATGTATTTTCTTTTTCTGGTAATGATGGCTTGGATCCGTTTGCTAATGATCATCAAATGGCACCACAACCACAACCACAACCACAACCACAACCACAACCACAACCACAACCACAACCACAACCACAACCACAACCACAACCGTCGTTTACTCCTCCTAAGGAAAGCGTTACACCTCCGGTAACTCAGCAGGTAGAGACGCAACCTTCAGAGGTGAAGCTTAAAGAGCTTGAGCAAGGGCGGCAATCAGCTCCCACTAGGCGTGAAATGCCTCAACATAATAACCAGCAAGCGCTTATGCAGGCTTTTCTAGAAGGATTAGGTATTTCTTCTGCGGTTCGAGCTGAACTCGAAACGGAAAAGCAGTGGTTCGAAATGGGTGTTGGTTTGAATGCACTGTTGATGGGAGTAATAAATTCGTTAAGACAGCGCGCTAATATGAAGAATCAGATGAAGATAAACCGGACGATGTTTCAGGTAGAGCAAAATAATCCGTTGAAGTTTTCTGCCACCATTGACGATGCAATCCAGAATCTCTATACGCGAAAAAGTGGAAGTTTTCTTGGGTCAACCGCATCGATAAAGGAAAGTTTCGAAGATTTACATACACATGAAGGAGCCATATTGGCTGCCGCATCGGGTTCTCTAGAAGCTTTATTGAAGCTTTTATCTCCTGATGTTATCAGCAAAAAAGCAGATGAAAATAACTCCTTGCTAAAGTTTATGCCGAAAAGCTCTGGGGCGACAAGTTGGAAGCTGTATCAGGAGTTGTTTGAAGAATATTCTAAAGAAGTAAATAAAAAAGGCGTCTTGGCGCTTTCAGATGAATTTTTAAATGCATACGATAATTACGTTAATAAACAAAATTAAAAAAGGATTTCCTCCAGTGAAAATGATCAAGTTGTCAAACATGTTTTTAGCGGTTCTGTTTTTGTTCTTAACGGGCTGTTCGACTGTTAATTACATTGTGCCACCGTCAACTGATTTAGAGATTAATGTTGCGAAAGATGTTAACCCTGACATAAATGGTAGGCCTTCACCTGTGGTGATTAGAGTATTCGAACTGAGTTCTAGAGCGGTTTTTGATACACAGGATTTCTTTAGTCTTTACGGCAATGCTGAAAAGGCGCTTGGTCCAGACTTGCTTAAGAAAGATGAAATCGAGTTACAGCCAGGTCAGAAACTTGATTACAAAATGAAATTAAATCAAAACACACGCTTTATAGGTATCATCGTCGCGTATAGAGACATAGATAAAGCAAAATGGCGAGCTGTCGTTAAAGCGGATCCAACTGGCTATGATGATGTACGGGTCAATGTTGAGTCTATCGCAACCTATTTGAAAGAGGAATAAAAGGATTTATATGAATAATTTTTCTCCCGTTGCCTGGACTGAAGGCATGTTTTTGAGGCCGCAACACTTTCAACAGTCTGATAAACATTTAGCCAACACGATGAAAGATCTGCTTGCTATGAATATTAATTATTCGTGGGGGATGGTAGATCAAAGCATTGATGCAAGCTTGCTCAATACAGGGCAGTTTTGTTTAGATGGCTTTAAGGGCATTATGCCAGATCTAACTCCAGTGAGCTTCTTAGACAATGCCCTTATTCCAGATCCATTAATTGTTGGCAAAGACGTAGTTGATCAACTTGTTTATCTAGCGATTCCCTCTTATAAAAATAATAGTGTTAATGTGTCTTCTGTTGATGATACTCAGGTGACGCGCTTTAAATTGGAAGACCTAACGGTCTCTGATGATTGTTTAGGTCGTGATTCAGATGAGATTATCCAAATCTCTAAGCTGAATTGTCGCTTAATGTTGAGTTCTGACGATGTGTCTGGTTATGTTGTGTTGCCTGTTGCTCGTATTGTAGAGGTTAGTAATGAGGGGGCAATTCGTTTAGACAGTAAGTACATTCCGCCACATTTAAATATTGGCCACTGTAAGCCAGTTTTTAGTATTGTAAGAGAGATTTCAGCTTTGATTAAGCAGCGGGCTGAGAATATTGCTGGTCGGTTGTCTCAAGGCTATGCTGGTAGTACCTCTGTCTCAGATTTTATCATGCTGCAAACCTTGAATAAATATGATGCTGTTTTTAATAGTTTGTTAGCAGTGGAAAATGTTCACCCTTATAACCTGTACTCCAGATTAATTGAGCTGTCAGGTGAGTTAGCAACATTCAGCTCTGCGAATAAGTTAGTACCTAAATTACCTAAATATGATCACCTCAATCTGATGCTGATTTTTTCGGAAGTAACTAATTTCTTATATCAATCTTTAAGTCAAGTGATAGAGCAAACTGCAACAGAAATTAAGTTAGAGAAGAGTAAATATGGTATCTCTTTTGGCGCACTAAAAGACAAAGAAGTTCTAAAAAGTGGTCAGTTTATTCTCGCGGTAAAAGCCAGTGTCCCTCACGAAGAACTAAGACGTTCTCTACCTTCTCAAATCAAAATAGGTAGTGTGGAGACGATCAGAAACCTTGTTAATAATCAGTTGCCAGGCATATCGATTAGTACATTACCGACCGCGCCACGACAAGTACCTTATCATGCTGGCTATCATTATTTTGAGTTGAATAAGCAGGGTGATCAATGGAACAGCTTGTCTAGCAGTGGTGGTATCGCTTTGCATATTTCAGGTAATTATCCTGATTTACAAATTACGCTTTGGGCAGTAAGAACTTAATTATTAGTAGGAGTGTGTTTCAGTGGATGAGACTAAAATAAAGCCTAGACCTGGTCGCCTTGGTCGAGATGCTGAAAACAGTGGCTCTGCAGATGATAGCTCTGATAAAACACAAATATCATCAAATGCAATTCCTTTGCAAAAACAAAACGGACCGAAAGTTTCGATTTTCAAAAATGGTCTTTTAGAGGCTGCATCAGATTGTTTGTCACTGGCAATCTTTGTTAATCAGGCTGAAAGCTTGCCTGATTTATCGGGTTTTAAGCACCGATGCATAGATGCTATTAAGTCTTTCGAATTTGAGGCTCGTGAGGCAGGTATACCAGATAAGACGATTTTTAATGCACGCTATTGCCTCTGTGCATTGCTTGATGAGAGTGTGCTTAATTCTCGTTGGAGCTCGATGGAGTGGGCAAAAGAGAGTTTGCTATCCATTTTTCATAAAGAGACATTTGGTGGCGAGTATTTTTATACCTTAATCGATGATTCTCTTCATTATCCTGAACATAATCGAGATTTCCTAGAGCTCCAGTACCACTGTTTGAATCTTGGCTTTAAAGGTAAATTTAGAGTGAGTAACAATCAAAATGGTGGTGTGGAAGATTATCGGAATCGAGCTTATAACATCCTAAATCAATTAGATGGCCCCATAAAGAACGTTCTGTCACCTGATTGGGAGCGGAAAGTGGCTAATGGGGGAGAATTGAGACAAAAAACGCCACTTTGGGTGGTTTTTTCTATTCTTGGGGCGCTTGGTTTAGCCTTGTATCTTTTTCTGAATATGCAGCTTAATGATCAGCTCTCGAAAGTGGATACCTCTTTGGCTTCAATACACCCCATTGATCTACAGAAAACAGTCGATAAAAAAGATAAGCAGCTTTTGGTGCTTGAGCAGTTACTGCAAACGGAAATCCAAAAGGGCATTATTAGCATTCAGAAAAAGAGTGATCGAATTCGTTTAACGATCAACAACAGAGATTTGTTTAAGCCTGGTGAAGCGACCTTGCTGCCATCTGTAGTGCCTATTTTGCAAAAACTAGCCTTAAGCTTAGAAGGTACCCAAGGACGTATTCTTATTACTGGTTACACTGATGATACGCCAATAAAGACAGCTGAATACCCTTCGAATTGGTTATTGTCTCTTGCTAGGGCTAACGAGGTGGCCAATGCGATGGCGAAAAATACAAATTTAAGTGGTCGCCTATGGCCTGAAGGAAGGGGCGCCGCTGATCCTATTGTTCCGAATACTGACAGTAAATCCCGAGCAATGAATCGCAGAGTAGAAATTGACTTACTTTTCTAAATGGAGTTGAAATGAGTTTTATAAAAAGATGTAAGAAACTCTCTTACATATTAACCTCGAGAACAGCGATGCTTGTTATTGGGTTTTTATGTTTGTTTCTTTTGATTTGGTTTGGTGGTCCTCTTATCGCTATTGCTGGTTTTGTTCCACTTAAAAGTATATTAGCGCGTGTCATTCTAATACTATGCATTATTCTTGCTGTCGCTGTGACTAAGATCTACCAGCTATCCAAGCAAAGTAAGCGTAATACAAACATGGCAGAAGAGCTGATAGATGACAGTGTTGACAATGACGACATAAACGAAGAAATCAATACGCTAAAAAATCGTATGTCGGATGCCATCGCGCTTCTAAAAGACGTTAAACTGTTTAAAGGTAGAAATATATATCAGTTGCCTTGGTACATTATGATTGGTCCACCAGGGGCAGGTAAAACCACTATTATCAATAACTCTGGGTTAGATTATCCATTAAAAGATAAGTTAGGTGTTGATTTAATTAAAGGTGTTGGTGGGACACGTAATTGTGATTGGTGGTTCACAAATAAAGCGGTTTTGATTGATACGGCAGGCCGTTATACCACCCAAGATAGTCACGCTAAGCACGATTCGAAAGCTTGGCAAGGCTTCCTTGGACTTCTTAGAAAATATCGTCCATTAAGACCGATTAACGGTGTTGTCATTAGCATGGGTATTTCCGAGCTGATGGGGCAGACGAAAACGGAGCGAAACCTACATGCGAGAGCAATAAAGCAGCGCTTACAGGAGCTGCAAAACCAACTAGGTATGACTTTTCCTGTTTATGTTATCCTCTCAAAAGCGGATCTTATTGATGGCTTCCGTGATTTTTTTAATGAGTTAACAGAAGAAGAGAGTGATCAAATTTGGGGTATCACCTTTCCCATGGATTCAAAAAATGGCACCCAAATTGAGCAGTTTAATAAAGAATTCCATGGTCTGATTGCTAACTTGACGGGTATGCTAAATCGCAGGCTGATTAATGAGCGAGATGAATCAGTAAGAGCTAAAGTCTTTGAATTTCCCCATCAACTTAGATTTTTGCAAGAAGTTTCATATTCTTTTTTGAAAGAAATTTTTACCCCCAATACTTATGAGCAGCCCCCTGTATTCCGTGGTGTTTATTTAACAAGTGCGACTCAAGAAGGGGCGCCTTCTAGCTTTTTGAGTGATAAAAAAGTAGCCAATAGCAGTCATATTAATAAATCTAGAAGCTTCTTTATTAAAAAAGTGTTAGAGAGTGTTGTTTTTCCTGAGCAAAACTTGGCTAGTACTAATAAATATCACGACAAACAAAATAAATGGCTTAGAATCTCGGCCGTTTCTATTGGCTGCTTTGGATTGTTGGGTTTTGGCTTTCTCGCGTATGGAAGCTATTTATCGAATTCCAAATTAATAGAACAAACTGATCAGTTGGTGACACAGTATAAGAAAGTGGACTCAGGGGTCTTTGATACTAATAATTTAGTTGTATTGAATGATCGCCTCAATGCTTTGCGTGATCTACCAGCGATTAATCCTGATGCAAAAGATCAAGGTTCTCTAGTCGGTGTTGGTTTAGACAAAATGTCCAATCTAAAACAGACGTCGATGAGTGCCTACGAGCGCTCGCTTAAAGCCTACCTTGAGCCTTATATGGTTAAAGTGCTTTTGTCTGAGATGAAAAATAATTCGGAGCATTTAAGTTATCTTTATGAAACGCTTAGAACCTATTTAATGCTTTATATGCCCGAACACTTTGATGCGAGTGATGTTGAGGCCTGGTTTGATGCTTACTTTGATCGTAAGTTACCAGGAGATAAAAATATTCAAATTAGAGCGGACTTACATCATCATTTAGCAGCCTTGTTGTCTATTAAGCTAGGCCAAACCCAAATGGACAGTGATGCAGTGCACGATGCTCGGCTGGCTCTAACCAAGCTTCCTGTAGCAGAAAGAGCTTATCAACGCTTAAGAGCGGATTATATGAATAGTAGTATTCCTCCGTTTAGGTTGACAGACATTATTAGTGCGAAAACAGCTGAGTCGTTTGAGTTGAAGGATCCTTCTGAAGCGTCTAATACCATTCCAGGTTTATATACCTATAATGGCTTTTACGGCATTTTCAATGTTGAAAAAAGCAAGATGCTAGGCACTTTAACTTCCAGTAATTGGGTATATGGCAAAGAGGCTGCTGGTACATATGATGTATCAAAGCAACAGGTAGAGAAGGAGCTTGAAAGACGCTATTTTCAAGACTACATCTATTATTGGAAAACCTTTTTGGATAATTTGAAAGTTAAAGATTTTAATTCAGTTTCTGAAGGTATTAAGGTAACTGATGCTTTATCTGGACCAGAAGCACCGATTAAAAACATTATTTCAGTGGTTCAAAGAAATGTTGCTTTGACAAATGCTCCTGAAAGCCAAGCGAATGGGGCGCTAAAAAAAGCGGCTGATTTAGCGGGGGGAGCAAATGCTGCCATTGCTGAAAAAGCAGAACGAATCAACAAGTTCCTACCTGAATCAGTACCGGCGAAACAGCTACTTCCTGGTCATGAAGTGGAGGAGGCATTTCAAGGGATTTTGAGTCTGGATCCAGCAAAGCTTGATAAGGTTCAGTCAGACCTCAAGGCACTTAATGTTTATCTTAACAAAATTAGCCAAAGTGATGATATGACCGCTTCCATTAAAGAGCAGTTAAGTGGTAAGGGTGAGCCTGATTTTATTAGTCAATTATCGTCTAGTGATATTGTTGCTCCTTTCTCTGATTGGCTTAAAGGTGTTGCCGGTGACACGTCAGATATTGTTAAAATCAATGCAGATCGAGTGATTAACAAAATGTGGCGTAATGATGTGCTGCCTGAGTACAGAGCAGCCATCGCGGGTCGATACCCTATCTCTAAAAACAGCAAGCAAGAAATCAGTTTAAAGGACTTTACCCATTTCTTTGGTCCAGGAGGTACGCTGGATAAGTTTTTCACAGCCTACGTTGCACCTAGTGTGAATATGGGGAGTGATAGATGGTCATTTAAGAGGGATATTGGTATGAGTCTTTCTTCTCTGACGATGTTTCATGAAGCTTATAGAATACGTAAGGTGTTTTTTGATAACAGCAGTGGTGCTTTGGGTGTTGGCTTTGGCTTGAAACCAGAAGTGCTTGATCGCAGTGTTTCAAGTATTAAATTAGATATTAATGGGCAATCTCTAGTCTATCGTCATGGACCACAGCGAGTTATCAGTATGTCTTGGCCCGGTCCTCAACCCCTTGCCGGAACAAAGGTTGAGTTTAGTTTGATCGGAGGTGGCCGTTTAATCAGTCAAAGCTACGATGGCGAGTGGTCATTTTTCAGGATGCTGGATGCCCTACAAAGTAAACGTTCGAAAACTGCCAAGGATTTAAACATGCATTTTGATGTTGAAGGTAATCATGCTGTGATCAAGTTATTACCGAATTCCGTAAGAAATCCTTTTTGGAATGATTCATTAGAGAGTTTTACATGTCCGAGCAAGTTGTAAGTTTTGGTTATCTTGGAAAGTTGCCTAGTGTAGGGGACTTTCTTCAAGATAATGTTGATACTGGCTTTCAGGAGGTGTGGGACCGCTGGTTGCAGGCAGTTCTTTCTGTGAGTAAGGAAAGAATGGGAGACTCTTGGAAGGATAAATTCTTAACGGGCCCAGTATGGCATTTTGGCATGTCACCGGGCATAGCAGGAGACAGTGCAAAAATGGGAACGGTGATGCCAAGCATGGATGTGGTAGGAAGACCATACCCTTTTACGCTTGTGGCGGATACAGATAATTTGCCCGTTGAAGTTATGGAATCCAATGCATTGTCGCTTGAATATGAAGATGCGGTTTTGGCGGTCCTAGAAGACTCGGTTGATCTGTTTAGTTGGAGAAAAGAGGTTGAGCAAGTCGTTAAACCATCCGCCGATCCTACAAAGCGTTACAAGTATTTTTCTTCACCAGATGAAAATAAAACCGCGCAAGTGTTTGAGTTTGCAGGGACGGAGCTTGGTGGGGGGGTAATGAAAGATGTGTTGCATGCTCTCTTATATAAGAAATATGGCAGTTATAGTATTTGGTGGACTCATGGCTCATGTCTCTTGAGTCCTTCCGTTATTATTACTTCAGGGTTACCTTCTGTTAATCAGGCTGCAGCTATGTTTGATGGTAGGTGGCAGCAATGGCAATGGAATCACGTGCAGGTTAGGGATAATGATAAGAACTAACACCAGTTACGCGATCTCTCATAGAGGGGTGGTAAGACAGCTTAATGAAGACTCATTTGCGGAAATTTCTAGTCATAATTTATGGGTGGTCGCTGATGGTATGGGAGGGCATGAAGCGGGTGATTATGCCAGTCAGTTAGTTGTGGATGCAATACGATCAAAAGTGTTGCATTACACTTATGAAGAGTTAACCGTTGACCATATTATTGCGGCAGTCAAGAAAGCAAACCATGATTTAAAGCAATATAGCCATTTTCACTTAGGCGGAAAAATAGCTGGCAGTACAGTTGTTGTGTTGTTTATTAAAGATGATGAGTTCTTTGTTGTCTGGGCTGGCGACAGTCGTGCATATTTACTTCGAAATGGTGATTTTACTCAAATATCGAGTGATCACAGTCAAGTGAATGAATTGGTTGCTCAAGGTGTGATTAGCAAAAGCGAAATGAGTTCACATCCTCTGTCAAATGTTATTACTCGAGCGGTTGGTGTCGCAGATGATATTAATATTGATGTGATAAAACGTGAAGTGTGTAGCGAAGATATGTTTCTGTTGTGTTCTGATGGCCTCACTGGAGAATTATCAGATCAAGAAATTTGTTCTATGCTAGATTCACAGAGCGTTATTGATACTGGGCTTGCTCTTATGCACTCATCATTAGTGAGAGGAGCTAAAGATAACGTTACTTGTATTGTTATTGTTTATAACGGAGTTGATAAGCCTGTTATAGATGATGAATTTGACTCACCTGATGAAAAGACAGTGCCTTTATTTGGTCGCTCATCAAACCGTATGTCTTAATGTTTGTGGGCATTCTCAGGTAGGTACTTAAAAATTAGCAGGCACACGCCGCTGTTTTTTATTTCGTTTTTTGTAAAGTGGTCCATGAAAATTGAGAAAATAGTGCTATTTCGTTTTTTTGTTGACGATTAATTCTTTGTTAAACTTGACTTTTTTTAAATCGCTTGCATTTCGCAAAAGCTTTACTTTCCCTTGCCTTGTAAAGAAGGTAAGGGGCTAGTAAAATTCCAATCGATAATTTTATGCTACTAGAGCAGGACGACGGAATGTTAACACTAGAAGAATGTATTTCTCCGATTTCAGAGGATCAGTTTGCAGGCTCTGATCCACGTGCCGATATTTCTCCGAATTCTACCTACTACACCCTAAAAGATTTACGTAATCAACTAAGAGCAGCAGAGCGGAATGCTTTGGTTGATGAAGACGGATTTTCTTTGTTAACAAGGGAATGGTTGCCTCTTTTTGAGCAATGTAAGGAAGCAATAAAAACTGAGAGCAAGGATATTGAATATATTGCTTGGCTTATTGAATCGTTATGTCGCCTAGAAGGTTTCAAGGGTCTTGCGCTAGGTTTTGAAATTGCCCATACGCTGATTGAACAACACTTTTTAGATCTTTTTCCTACCCTTGAAGAGGGTGAAGAATTATCCGAAAAACTATCTGCCCTAGTTGGTCTAAATGGTATTGCCCAAGAGGGTGCACTTGTTATGCCGATAAAGAATATCCCTATTACAGATGGGATTAACTATGGGCCCTTTACTTATTGGGAATATCAGCAAGCCTATGATATTTCTAGAATGCCTGATGATAAGCGTGAAAAGAAAATAGCTCAAGGCGCAGTTGATTATGAAGAGGTTGAAAAAAGTGCTCGCGAAACAAGCGTTGACTTTTTTATTAATCTAAAAAAAGATATTGAAAAATCAATAGAACATTTTTCCATTCTTAGTGATGTCATGGATAAGGTAACAGGCAGTCCTCAGCCGACTTCTAATATTAAACGTGCGCTCGATTTGAGCATGACGGCCATTGAACATATTGGTAAAGAAAAATTAGAAGAAGCCGCTGAATCGGCTGTTTCTGAACCAGAAGTGTTATCAGAAGAGTTAAAAGAAGAGGGACAAGCTAACGTATCTGAGCAACGCTTGGATAATGGAAAAATTGACTCAAGGGCCAGTGCCATTAAAAAACTGTCAGAAATTGCGGCTTATTTTAGAGAGACCGAGCCGCACTCACCAATGTCTTATACTATTGAGCAAGTGATACGTTGGAGCAAACTATCTCTTCCTGAATTGTTGGATGAATTAATTACAGACAATGATGCTAGAACAGGCTATTTTAAGCTGTCTGGTATTCGAGTCAGCGAAACTGAAACATAGTAAAAGGAGTTCTAATGAGCATTCATGACAAACTAAAGCGGGTTCGAAAGCCTCGCGTTCATATTACTTATGACGTAGAAACGGAAGGGGCTGTTGTAAAAAAAGAGCTCCCTTTTGTGGTAGGTGTAATGGGGGATTTCTCTGGTGATAATACAGATGCATTGAAGCCATTGAAGGACAGACGATTCATCCAGATTGATCGTGACAGTTTCGATGATGTTTTGAAGCGTATGAGTCCAAGCCTTTCAATGAAAGTTGATAATGTGCTAACGGATCATGATAGTCAGTTTTCGGTTGAATTAAACTTTAAAACAATGAGTGACTTTGAGCCAGCGGCTGTTGTGAATCAAGTTGAGCCTCTACGTAAATTGATGGAAACACGTAATAAATTGCGTGATCTCATGACCAAAATAGACCGATCTGAAGAGTTGGAAAATGTTTTGGAAGAGGTGTTAAGTAATACAGCGAGCCTTGAAGCAATGGCGAAGGAATTGAGCATTGAGGAGGAAGACAAATGAGCACGGAAGAAGCTTTAAGCAGCACGGACACGGTTGTTGAGCAAAGTGTCTCTCTTTTAGAGCAGGCCATTGGTGCGACCAAACAGACCGAATCCAGCCGAGCAGAAGAATTGTTAAAAACACTGACGCAGGAAGCCTTAAAAGGCACGGTTCAGTGGAATAAGAATATGACGGTGACATTTAATGAAGCGATTGACTTGATTGATAGTAAAATATCAAAACAACTTAGCGCTATTATGCATACCGATCAGTTCCAGAAACTGGAGGGGACTTGGAGAGGTCTTCATCATTTGGTAATGAACTCTGAGACCAATTCAACACTGAAAATTCGAGTGTTGAATATGAAGAAAAAAGAGCTTCATAAAGACCTGAGCAAAGCGGTTGAATTCGACCAAAGCCAAACATTCAAGAAAATTTATGAATCAGAGTTTGGTACACCCGGTGGTGAGCCTTACGGCACGATAGTTGGGGATTATGAATTCACCAATCACCCTGAAGATATTGAAACGCTTAGCCTGATGTCCAACGTAGCTGCGGCTGGTTTTTGTCCGTTTGTTTCAGCTTCTTCTCCTTCTTTGTTTGGGTTTGACAGCTGGGAAGAGTTGACTAAGCCACGAGATCTGGAAAAAGTATTTGAGTCATTAGAGTACACTAAATGGCGTTCATTTAGAGAAAGCGATGATTCACGCTTCGTTACTTTGACCATGCCTAGATTCTTATCTCGTCTACCATATGGGGCAGCTTCGAAACCTGTTGAAGAATTTAACTTTGAAGAGTTTGAGGTAGAGCCTAAAGCTGGCCGTTCTGTGAGTACTGCTAATGGTGATTATTGCTGGAGTAATGCTGCCTACGCGATGGCAACCAATATGACCAAGGCATACTCTCAGTATGGTTTCTGTACCGCTATTCGTGGTGCAGAAGGAGGGGGTAAGGTAGAAGGCTTGCCTACTCATATATTTACCAGTGACGATGGCGATCCTGATTTGAAATGCCCAACTGAAATTGGCATTACTGATCGTCGTGAGGCGGAATTAAGTAAATTGGGCTTTTTGCCTTTGTGTCACTATAAGAATACTGATTATGCGGTTTTCTTTGGTGGTCAGAGCTGTCAGAAACCAAAAGTATACGATACTCCAGATGCAACGGCTAATGCAGCTATTTCAGCTAGGTTGCCCTATTTGATGGCGACATCTCGGTTTGCGCATTACTTAAAAGTGATGGCGCGAGACAAAATCGGTAGCTTTATGGAAGCGGAAGATGTTGAAGCTTGGCTTAATCGCTGGATTTTGTCGTATGTGAATGCAACAGAAGGTGGTGGTCAGGACATTCGTGCTCGTTATCCATTAGCTGACGCTAAAGTTAGGGTTAAAGAGATTCCTGGTCAGCCAGGGGCTTATAACGCTGTTGCCTGGCTTAAGCCTTGGTTGCAAATGGAAGAGTTAACGTCCTCGTTACGTTTGGTCGCTAAAATACCTGAAGTGGGTTAATTAAAAGCAGCGATTTAAGCGTTAAAATTAAGGATGATGTAGTAAATGAGTGTTGAAGAGTTTTCGTTTATAAGTCAAAACTCAGCTTTTGGAAGACAAACTGAGTATAGAATAAGTGACAGCGACTCCCTGTTGGATCGGTTTCTTAATGAAAAAGATCTCAATAAAGCGCTTTTGCTTTGGCTTGAAAGCTCTTCAGACTCACCTTTACTTTGGGATAAGGAATCCATCAGTTCCTATATACAACAAGTGATTACTGATATTGATGCAAAGCTTTGTCAACAGATCAATATCATTATTCATGAAGAAAAATTTAAAAAATTAGAATCTGGGTGGCGTAGCCTGTTTTGGCTTTTATCTCAAGCCGAACAAATGGATAATGAAAGAAAAGTTAAAATCAAACTTTTAAATTGTAATTGGATGACATTGTCTCGAGACGTTAGTAAGGCAATTGATTTCGATCAGAGCGCATTTTTTAAATTAGTCTATCAAAGTGAATTTGATCATCCAGGTGGTGAACCTTTTGGTGTTGTTATTGGTAATTATGAAATAACGAACACCCAATCAAATGGCTCTTTATATAATGATATTGCCACATTAAAAGAAATTTCTAAAACTGCTGCGGCCGCTTTTTCACCTTTTGTGTGTGCAGGTGATTCAAGTCTATTTGGCGTGGATGCTTTTTCTGAACTAGGTCATGCGTATGACTTATTTTCACAGTTTGAACAGCCTGAGTATATTAACTGGCGAAGTTTTCGTAGCATGGAAGAATCTCGCTTTGTTGGTTTGACTTTGCCGAGAGTGTTAGTTAGATCTCCTTATTTAAATAATGGAAAGCGTTCCGAGAGCTTTTATTTTGTCGAGAATATTCGTGATTCAGATAAAGATATGCTATGGGGGAACGCCGCTTTTCCTTTTGTTTCAACGCTGATTCGAGCTTATTGTTCTAGTGGTTGGTTTGGTCATATACGAGGAATGGATCCTGGTAAAATCTCAAAGGGAATGGTGACTGGTATTGCTAAAGATTACTTTAAGAACGATTCTTATCAAAAAGAAGGAAAGCCGCCTGTCGATCTAATTGTCACAACAAAGCTTGAAAAAGAATTATCTGAATTGGGTTTTATCCCTGTATCTTCTGTTACTAATACAGAGCATCTTGTTTTTTATAGTAATGCGTCTGCTCAATTAGCAAAAAACTACGATAGTAATGTTGCCAATGTTAATGCACGCCTGTCATCTATGCTTCAGTATATTCTATGTGTGTCTAGGTTTGCCCATTACTTAAAAGTTCTGGCTCGTGACCGTATTGGTAGCTATACCACGGCACAGGCTTGTGAGAGAGATTTACAGGCTTGGATAAATAATTATACCACTGCTTCGGACTCTGCATCTGAGCACGTGAGGAGTAAATATCCGCTTAGTAATGCCAAAGTCAAAGTGAGTGAAAATAAGTCAAGGCCGGGGCATTTTTTCTCTCTTCTTCAGCTTCAGCCTCATTTTCAATTGGATCAAATGGTGTCTAGTATTCGGCTGATTACAGAGCTAAGCCCACACCATCAAATTAAGGAATAAGACATGAAAAAAATATTCGAGTTCATTAAGAATGGTAAGTTATCTGAAGCGATTGATTATTGTACTGAGTTACTAAAAGATGAGCCTTTAAATTTTGATATTAGAAGCGCTTATGTTGAGTTGCTATGTATTGATGGTGAACTAGATCGTGCAGATAAGCAGTTTGACTTTATGGTAAAGAAAAAACCTGAGTTTGCTGTGGGGGCGGTTAATCTAAGGCATCTCATACGTGCTGAGCAATCCAGAATGGATTTCTATGATGGGAAAAGTATTCCAAAATTGTTTCATCAGGCTGACGAATTAGATACGTTATTTCTTGATATGCATCTTGCAAAGTTAGAAGGTGACTCACAATCGTTGGATGCAATGAGCGCAAAACTTGAATCATTACGTCTTGAGTCTCTCAATGACGATGAGCCTCAGAGTTTGATTCGAGATTTGGATGACATGCTCAATCCTTATTTAGAAGTATTGGGAACAAATGGCGAATTTTATTTAGCGCGTTTTAGCGAGATTGAAACCCTTAAGGTTGAACCAGTTGATTCTGTATTGGAAAACATCTGGCTTAGAGTTGAAATGACCATAAAAGATGGACCAACGGGAACTGCTCACTTGCCTTTGGTATACGCCCAATCAACCAGTGATATTGAAAAGCTAGGTCAAATAACAGAATGGAATGACCTTTCTGATAACGTGACTTTAGGGCGAGGTATGAAGATGCTTTTTATCAATGACGAAGCAACGCTAATTTCTGATTTGAGTATTTCTAAGGTCAAAGAGGTTGCTATAGATTAATCATGATAGAAAGTAAGCAGCAGCTTCAAGCCTCTATTCTGGATCGCCTGATTGATGATGATCCAGATGTTCAAGACTCGCCCTCTAGAACCGAGGGGATAAGTGTCTCGGATTTACGAAGAAATATTCGTCGAGATATTGAAGCGTTACTTAATGCTAGAATTCAGTGGCATACTTGGCCGGAACAATACGAAGAGCTATCAACATCGATTCTTTCTTATGGATTACCCGATTTTTCGAGTATGTCCGTTAGCTCCAGTGATGGTCGTGATTTATTATGTGATATCGTCAAAAAGACAATTGAAAAGTTTGAGCCAAGATTTATTGAGGTCGAAGTTTTTACTGATGAGGATCTGCCCCTTAATAGAATATTAAACTTGCGAATAAATGCCTTGCTTTACGCGGATCCGGAGCCTGAATTTATCAGTTTTAACTCAGAAGTTGAGCCTATAAATTTAGGGATGAAAATAATTGAGGCTTCTTTATGAATGATGAACTATTAAAATATTATAATCGAGAGTTGTCTTTTATTCGAAAAATGGGTAGGGAGTTCTCAGAAAAATACCCTAAAGTAGCCGGTAGGTTAAAACTTAATGGCGATACGATTGAGGATCCTCATGTTTCTCGTCTCGTCGAGTCATTTGCTTTTTTGACGGCTAATATTAGGCAAAAACTTGAAGATAGTTTTCCAGAATTAACAGACGCCTTGCTTGGTCAAATGTTTCCGGATTACCAAGCAACGCTACCTTCTATGTCTATTATTAAACTTGAAGCCGAGAACCTTTCGACAACTGGGGTAGTGATACCTATTGGTGCAGAAGTTGAATCGAATGTCGAGGGGATGAAGCAGTGCAAGTTTAAAACGTGTTTTGAAACAAACTTGTGGCCAGTCGAGATCCAAGCTGCAAAGTTTGAAAACGCGCCATTTGTTGCGCCTAAATCAAAATGGGAAAAACCGGTTAAGTCAATTTTCAAGTTGGATGTGGTTTGTGAATATGAAGGTGTTTCATTGTATGAAACAGACTTAAATAATTTAAGATTTTATCTTAATGGTCAATGGCATCATACCTTAAAGATATACGAGTTATTGTTTAAAAATTGTATTGGTATTGCCTTCGACAACGGTCAAGAGGGGGTCCGATACCTATCCAAGGAGCAGCTTCATTCGGTTGGGTTTAAAGATACTGAAACGGTTGTTCCATATTCTCACCATGCTTCCTCAGGTTTTAGAATGCTGGTTGAGAATTTTGTATTTCCTGAAAAATTTCGGTTCTTTGAGTTGAAAGACATTAGAGCCATGTTGCCTAAGAAATCCGGCACTACCAGTATATTTTTCTATATTGATACCGATTCCTCGGAGTTAGAGAAGCAAATTGATAGCGAGAGCTTTTTGCTGGGCTGTACTCCGATTATCAATCTCTTTGAACAAGAAATTGAGCCTATCAGACCACAACTTAGTGAATACGAATACAAGCTGTCTCCTCGATATATGGATGCCGAAATATCAGAAGTCATCAGCATTGAGGAGGTGGTTGTTTTTGATTCAAAGGGTAATAAGCAAGTTGCTGCCCCTTTCTATGGACAAACCCACCCTAAGTATCAAGGCAGCAAAGATTTATTTTGGCACATTCGGAGAGAAACGGCCATGTGGGCTGGCGGATACGTGGAAGCAGGAACTGAAACGTACCTCTCTCTTGTCGATGCTTCTTTTGGTAATGCGCATTTGGATGAAGACATAGATAAGACGGTTATCACGGTTCGAGCGAAATGTAGCAACCGAAATCTGCCTGCCAGCTTACCCTTTGGAGATGATGAGCTTGGTCTAATGATGCCAGAAAAAGGCGATATTATTAAAAAAATACGCTGCTTGGTTCCACCGACTCACGCCGTTAGGCCGGTACTTGGTGACGCCACACGGTGGCAGCTCATTAATCATTTAAATCTTGACTACTTTACAGGACCAGATGCTAGTGAGCGATTAAAAGAAGTATTGAGATTATATGACTTTAAGGTATCACCACAGAGTAAGGCATTAATTAATAATATTTATAAAGTGGTTATAGAGCCATCAACTGCTCGTGTGGTTCAGCGCGGACGGGTGTGTTTCGCAAGTGGCAGTGATATTGAAATCACTTTTGCCAATGATGATTTTTCGGGCAGTGGTGTATTCTTTTTTGCTTCTGTTCTTGAACATTTTTTCGCGCAATTTGCGGCTATTAACAGTTTTACCAGAGTGTGCTTGAAACTGAAGGAGCAAGAACAAGTCTATCATCAGTGGCCAGCTCGAGTGGGTGGGCAGGTGTTATTATGATGAAGCAATTGTCGGCGAATGCATCACAGCTGGATTTTTATAAAGCGATTTATCTGATAGAAAAACAGTTAGATAAAGGACAAATGGCTTATCGAAAAGTGGGTTATGATTGTGACCCCAAAAACGAGCTTGTGCGGTTTTCTTCCACTCAGAAATTTGGTTTTCCTGGAACATCTATTAGTCGAATCGAACCAGTGGGTGATCCCAATGGGTTTGAAAGAGTGAACGTTGATATTTCTTTTATGGGATTAACTGGTTCCTCTGGTGTAATGCCACAATTTTATAGTGAACTGGTTCTATTAAGGATGAAGTACAAAGATACCGCGATGCGTGATTTTTATGACATGTTCAATCACCGTTTAATATCTCTGTATTATCGTTCTTGGAAAAAGTATAAACACTCGCTCAATTTATCCAATAATGTTAGTCATCAAGATGCTCACACTAAGATTCTATCATTATTGAGTGGTGGTAACTCTAACCATAATTTATTTTTTTCCGGATTGTTTTTTAGAAAAATAAAAAATGTCTCTGATCTAAAAAATATTTTAACCTCTTACTTGGGGTGTGAGGTTAGAATTGAACAGTTAGTTGGGAAGTGGCAGCATTTAAAACCCTCTGAACAGACAAGGTTGGCGAGCCAAACTTTATTCGAGGGACAGTATGCTAGGCTTGGTGTGAACGCTTTCATCGGTAGTCGTATGTGGGATATTTCAACACTTATCAATATTCATATTTTTCCACACAATTCACACCAGCTTAAAAATTTATTTCCCAATGGAGAATCGTATAAATTTGCCTGCAAAATCATTAGAGATTATGTCGGAAATAGTGTTCAGTTCCGGATTCTTGTTGAGTCTGATTTTGATAACTCTGATATTGCTAGATTGAATAAGAAAGATGTGGCCCTAGGGGGAAATAGTATTTTAGCTTTTAGTCGATTGAATGCTAAAAAACACTTGCGTCTTTCTCGTAAAGGATAATTCACTTTAATAAGGAAGAATATATGTCTTCTATGACATTGAATAAACTGGTTGAAAAACTTAGCCCGGAATGCAAACAGAGCTTGGAGAAGGCGGTTGCTATTTGTAATAGCCGTAGCCATTTTGTTGTGGAGTTAGAGCATTGGTTGTTTGCTATGCTAGAGCATCAGCTTGACGATGTTAGATTGATCTTAAGTGCATTTGATGTGGATGCTGATGCGGTCAAAAATGATCTAAATCGCTCTTTAGAGTCATTTAAGACAGGGAGCGATTCTTCACCTAGTTTATCACTCCATGTGACTACTTTATTGCGACAATCGTGGTTGAGTACAAGTATTGAATTTACCGATACGCAAATCAGAAGTGCTTATGTTATTTACACGTTAATAAAAGATGATACTTTGTCGAGCATACTTACTCGATGCAGTAAGCATTTTAATAAAATCGATCCAGGTCAATTGTTGCACGCTTGGCCGGAAATTGTTTCTCAATCTCAAGAGTCGAATTTCGTTTCAGACACGGCAGAAAAACCAACGGGATCCATGAGTAAGACGCCCAGTTTGGATCAGTTTACGATTGATTTAACTGCGCAGGCTGAAAATGGAAAGATCGACCCTATTTTAGGTCGAGATTTTGAAATCAGGCAGATGATCGATATTTTAACTCGGCGTAGGCAAAATAACCCGATATTAACCGGTGAGGCAGGTGTAGGAAAAACGGCGGTAGTTGAAGGCCTGGCGCTCAGAATCGCGCAGCAATCTGTTCCTGATGTGTTGAAAAATGTTCGAATCCACAGTCTGGATCTTGCTTTGCTACAGGCAGGAGCGGGCATGAAAGGTGAGTTTGAAAATCGTCTAAAAACCTTAATAACAGAGGTTAAAAACTCAGTTAACCCCATTGTCATTTTTATTGATGAAGCCCATACCATGATAGGGAGTGGTGGTCAGGCAGGGCAAAATGATGCGGCAAACTTGCTTAAACCTGCGTTAGCCAGAGGAGAGCTAAGAACCATTGCGGCAACCACATGGGCTGAGTATAAAAAATACTTTGAAAAAGATGCCGCTCTTTCTCGTCGTTTTCAAGTGGTTAAGGTTGAAGAGCCCGAGCCAGCAAAAGCGATTTCGATGCTCCGAGGTTTGGTTCCTGTGATGGAAAAACATCATGGAGTCTTTATTTCGGAGCAGGCACTTGAGAGTGCGGTCAACTTATCTCATCGGTATATCACTGGCAGACAATTACCCGATAAAGCGGTAGGTTTGCTTGATACGGCCTGTGCGCGAGTCGCAATGAGTCAGGCCTCTGTTCCTAATGTCATTGAGCAGCTTGAAAATAAAATCGCGGATATTGATTCGCAAATTGACATGTTGTTGAGAGAAGAAAAGTCTGGTCTAGATCATAGCACTAAAATTGCAGCATTGAATGAAGAGTCAGCAAATTTGCAAACGTCACTGTTGCCTTTACAAGAGCAGCTAGAAAAAGAGAAGGCGGTTGTTTCCAAATTATCAGATGCCTTTCATAAGATAAGTCATGATGATACCCCTGATGCAGACGTTTTAGAATCACTCAAAAATGGCAAGCTGGAGCTCTCTGCCTTTGCCAGTAATATGGTTCATTGGCAGGTCGATGAAGAAGTGATCGCGCAAGTAATTTCAGACTGGACGGGTATTCCCGTGGGTAAAATGCAGCAGGATGAAATTCTTGGTGTTCTGAACTTGGCAGAAACGATGAAGCAGCGCGTGGTTGGTCAAGATCATGCTCTCGATCTTATCGCTAAGGTTGTGCAAACTTCAAGAGCTCAATTGGCCGATGAAAATAGACCAAATGGCATCTTTATGCTGACTGGGCCAAGTGGTGTTGGTAAGACAGAAACGGCGCTTACTCTTGCCCAAGAAGTGTATGGTAGCGAAGACAATATTACCATTATCAATATGTCGGAGTTTAAAGAAGAGCATAAAGTGTCTTTGTTATTGGGTTCTCCTCCGGGTTATGTCGGGTATGGTGAAGGTGGTATTTTAACAGAGGCTGTTAGAAGAAAACCATACAGCGTCATTCTATTGGATGAGATGGAAAAAGCTCACCCAGGTGTTCATGATATTTTTTATCAAGTCTTCGACAAGGGGATGATAAAAGATGGTGAAGGTCGCGATATAGACTTTAAAAACACAATTATTATTATGACGTCTAATGTGGGGACAGATACTACCATGGGGCTTTTTGAAGATGAGGAAGCTTTGCCTAGTATTAAAGGTCTACAAAATGCTTTGCAAGACGATTTATTAGCTGTTTTTAAACCCGCTTTTCTAGGTAGAATCAATGTTATTCCATATATACCGTTAAGTAATGATATTATTTCAGAAATTGCTAATTTCCAGTTGGTAAAAATTAAAAACAGAATTCAATCAAACTATGATTGTGCCTTTGATTATGATGATGAAATATTGGGTCATATTGTTGATAATTGCCAAAATACTGGTTCAGGTGCCCGTAATATTCATGCAATATTACAAAACAAAGTACTACCTTTGTTGTCTGAAGTATTATTAAGTAGCATGGTTGAAAACAAAAAAATTGATAAAGTCTGCTTGTCACTGGTTGACAATGACTTTTCAGTTTTTGTAAGCGAATAGTTGAATTTTGCAAATAATGTGGATATAAAAAAGACAGGAATATAGGGTTGTTTCTTCCTAAGCTCGACCTTATAATTCCCATGTCTTAATTCATAAGAAGGACATTTTGAGACATTGTCTTAACCAGGGAAGGGGATTAAGAGTACTCCTTTCATTGCAATATAAAAGATAATGATTTCAAGGGAATTTGGGAAACCAAAGTTATGAGTATCCAGTTTTAGGATGCGAAAATTAAATAAAGGAGCGTTATCAAATGCAAGCTAATACTTATCTAAAATACGGTTCAATCAAAGGCGAAGCGACGGCTGAATCTTTCAAGGATATGATTACAGTGCTTTCTATGGATTGGAACGTAAGCCGTGAGATCACTTCCCATACTGGTACATCAATGGATCGTGAGTCAAGTGCAACTCGTCTTGGTGATGTGACAATCACTAAACTTCAAGATAAAGCTTCTCCAGATCTGTTTAAAGAAGCGACTATCGGTAAAGGTCAGCCTGCTGTTTTCCACATCACTAAGCAAGGTGATAAAGTGGAAGAGATCATGAAAATCGAATTGACTGACGCTATGATTTCTAGCTACTCAGTATCTGTTCAAAATGATCGTCCTTATGAAACCATCACTATCAGTTATACTGAAATGATGATGACTGTTACCCCAACAGATGACAAGAATGCTATTTCTGCACCTCTTGTTTATGGTTACAGCGGTAGCAAAGGCCAACAAATGTAATTTGTTGTCTTCTAAAGGGGCTCTGGGTATTAGCTCAGAGCTTTTTTGTTTTTTTTGATGGGTAAGGCAAGGAATGCAAAACGAAACGCAAAAAAATAACGTCATACAGATCAACACCCCTCTAGGTAAAGATGCGTTGTATTTATCTAGAATTGTTGCTCAAGAAGCAATGTCGGATTTATTTGTCATTTCAGCTTCTGTTTATGCTTTAGGTCGTCAAATCGCTCACGAAGACCTATTGGGTAAACCCGTTAGTATATTGGTTAAAAATTCAAAAAATGATGGTGAGCGTTATTTCCACGGAATTGTAAGCGATCTGATTTCAAAAGGGTCTAGAGTCGCCGATACAAATGAGCAGAAGAACTTTATTGACTATCAGGTCATCATTGTTCCTTATGCCTCTTCAATGCGCAATCGTAAGAATAGCCGCATTTACCAGAAGAAGACGATCAAAGAGATTTTTTCAGATTTGTTTGGTCAGCATAATGTCACTTTTAAAGATCAGACAACTAAAACCTACCCTAAGTATGAATATTGTGTTCAGTACCAAGAAACGGACTTTGACTTTATTCAGCGTTTATTACAAGAAGAAGGTATTTTCTACTTTTTCGAACATACTAAAAGTAATCATACTCTTATCTTATCCGATGATGTAACCGCCTATAAAGAGTGTGATGAATCTAAAGTTGCTTATTCAACAGGGCACTTGAGTGATCCTCACGTATCAAGTTGGCAGGGCGGATTAAGCCTCGCCCCAGGATCTTTCAAACGCATTGGTTATGATTTTAAGCAGCCTGCCCGTTATCCAGATGGTGAGCAAAAGAAATCAACATTACCCACGCAATCTTCTGCTGAAGTCTTTGAGTACACAGGGGAAGACGAAAGCAATGCTCGTGCCGCAAATTTAGCATCGATTCAGCTAGAGTCACTGCAGCGTGATATGAAACTGTGTAGCGGTAAAAGTGATTGCCGTAGCTTTAGTGTCGGTAAATTATTTAGTTTTAAAAAGCATGAAGACCCCCGCTTAGAAGGTAAGAGTTTTGTCATTACCTCAATGCTTACTACCGTTTCTGTACCAAACCAGTCTGGCGCATCCACTTCGTCTATTAATGAAGTGTACAGCAATCATTTTGAGTGTGTCCCTAAAGACGTACCATATCGCCCTCAGGCTGTAAAAAGAAAACCAACCATTCAAGGCATTCAAACCGCCATTGTCACAGGGGATAGTGCGGATGAAATCATGGTTGATAAATATGGCCGTGTCAAAGTTCAGTTTGATTGGGATAGAGAAGGGAAAAAAGATTCGCAGAGTTCTTGCTGGATTCGTGTTGCGCAGAACTGGGCCGGAAAAAAATGGGGTGCTTTCTTTTTTCCTCGTGTTGGCCAAGAGGTATTGGTCGATTTCATAAATGGCGACCCAGATCAGCCTATTATTAGCGGTGCTGTTTATAACGCCGATCTTATGCCACCATATGATCTACCTGCACAAAAAACGCAGAGCGGCATTAAAACTCGTTCAACGAAAGAGGGTGGTGCAGATAATTTTAATGAGTTGCGTTTTGAAGATAAAAAAGGCAGCGAGCTTGTCTATTTGCAGGCTGAGAAAGACCAGCAACTTTATGTGAAAAATAATCGTAATGATAAAGTTGATAATGATGTTAAGACCGAGATAGGGAATAACGAAACCCTTAAGGTTAAAATGAATCGTTCTTCCGATATTGGGGAGAATGACACCTTAAAGGTTGGTAAGGTTTTAAATATTGAAGCAGGAAAAGAGATTGTTATTAAAACAGGCTCTGCTCAAATAAAAATGTCTAGTAGTGGTGATATTACCATCGAAGGCAGCAATATAAATATTAAGGGAAGCAATGTAAAAGTTAACGGAAGCGCTATTAGTCTATCGGCTGGAACGATTAAACTTAACTAAATTGAAGTATGTAATATGGAAATTATAGACAGCTCTACTCAATTGGCGATGAAGTCTGATCTCAATGCTGGTTTTATCGTTTATTGTCGATATGGTCTTCCTCATTTGGTTTGTTTGCCGATCAATCGACCTGATGATCCTCTTCTAAGTCCGGCTTTGACTCACTTAAAAGTGAGCAATGGGTATTTCGCTGTGCAATTTTTTTCTACCTTACACCCGAGATTGAATCGTACCAATATTATTTCAACTCTATATCTGCATGTGACGGCTTCTAATGCCTCTGTTTCAGATTTAACGTTGGAAGGGCTAATCGATGAGCTTGCTTATTTCGTTGCTTCAGGAAAGCTCTTGGTTATTCCTCTCTATGAACAATAGATAAAAGTTATCACAGGATAAGGAGCGTCAATATGGGAAAACCTGCAGCAACAATTGGTAGTATGCATGTATGCCCTAAAACAACGGGGACGGTTCCGCATGTTGGTGGTCCGGTCGCTGTAGGATCTCCTAACGTGCTCATCGGCGGCATGCCAGCAGCAAGGAAAGGGGACATGGCAGTCTGTGTCGGACCACCGGATAGCATTAATGCCGGTTCAGGTTCTGTGACCATTAATGGTAAGCCAGCAGCTAGGCTTGGGGATGCGACTTCCCATGGTGGAAAAATAGTAGTAGGAAACCCTACTGTTTTGATAGGTGGCTGATTTGTTATCTATTTTTGTTGATCGCTTTTATCATCAATTACAAGCATTGAATGGGGCAAGAATAAGCCCTTTTTCTTCATATGGCTATTATGCTCAGTGTAAAAAACAACTCACAAAAGAATATTGGTTGTTTAATCGACATAACGGGGCAGATAGCGCGAATGCTTTGGATTTTGCTGAGGTATCTGAGTTGTTGTCGTCTGAATTGGATGAGAGCATTCTGACAGATGCTGTTGCTTTTTTTATAGACGAAATGGGCGATGAACAAAAAGCAGAATACATCAATGCCCTGTATTTTTCTGAAAAACTGCAGGGCTTATTCAAGGGCATTGTTGATATCACGGATTCATATCATCTATTAAGTGACGCTGTGTCAGATAAAGAATTGTTGCTTAGTAAGCTGATGGGCATGACAAATAATGAAGAAGCAATACATGAGCTTTATGACTGCTTTCCTTGGTTAAATACATCAGAGCCGCTCTCTAGTGATGCCGTTTTGCGTATGTTTACAGATCTAGTGGAAGAGGGCTTACTGAATACGAAGGTCATGTCATTGTTCTTGCTTGTGTTAAGTCCAGGTCAACTAAATGTTATTGGCAATGTTGCGAGCAATGTTTTATCAGCGGATGAGGCTCTGTGTTTACTAGGGCGAGGTGGTATGGTGAAACATGCACCTCTCATTAACTCTGTTCTTGCTCACTCTGACGCATCATCCAAACTACTCCAAGCGTTGCGTGATTTATTAGGCAGTTCTCTTGATAGCTTGGTTGAGTTTGATACTCAGTTGGCTGCTTGGCAAGGAGAGCAAAGTGCTATCAAACGTTTTCAGCAGGAGTTTGCATTGAGCTGGCCTAAGTATGAAGATGAATTTGCTAGTCAGAGAATGATAAGTGGCTATCCTTTGTCTTCTACATTTAATGAAGGAAGTAGGTGTGCTGTTAGTGTTTCAAATCTCTTATTGATCGATTTGTTGACGGCATATCAATCCCTGCAGCCTGCTGAGGAAGCGCTTGGAGCGGCATAAATATGACGGCTTTTTCAGTATCAATTGCGGATATTTCGTTGCCTCATGCTTTATCTGTCGATGATGTTCTGACAGGGAATCTTTTAGAGTGCGACGCTTTGCCTGGAGAGGCAACATGGCAGGCCTTTACTTACGACTGTATCATAAAGGCAAAAACTTTATATCCGTTATTGCAAAATGCCAGTTTGCCTACCATTTGGTTGTTGCCTGCTTGGGCGTTTCAGTATCAGCAAAAGGAGATTGTGGTTGAAAGTTTCAACCAACTTTTCTCAACAACGCCTGAACTGGTATTTTGTCTTGGTTCTAGCGGTATGGATGCGGCGATACAAATGATGATTGATCAAAGTATCGATGCGGCAAATATTATTGCAATTGATGGTGTCTACTTACCAAATTCAAGCGCGAAGTATTGTTATTACGGTGTAGGTGGTTTGATTGCTAAATTTGAAAGGGTAAAAGAGGGCTGGTCACAACGCTTTTTTCATTACGAAACCACCGTTGATTTTGTACAGCACGATGCGTTTAAGGCATTATTTCAGGACATGTCAGAAGGCTTAATTGTACCAATTGATATAATTTTTTCACCAGGAAATGGGGTTACTCAGGATGGAGATACTTGGTTGCATAGCTTGCAGCTGCTCTCTCCACATTTAAGTGAGAATATTGATTATGTTTTTCCTGCCTACTTGTTGGGAAAAATTGGAGCAATGAGTGGGGTTATTAACCTTTATTCACTCATAAATAACCCTTGTTACCGTGATTCACAGCATGCATTAATGATTTCTCAAGAGCAATCTGTTCATCAAGCTGTTGGATCATATGTATGGACAAATGAGGAAGCACACAGTTAATGGATCGTTATTCAGTTGTACTAAAGGGAAGTCGCTACCCCATTTGCCTGATCGGTGAAGATGGTCGTGTACCTTCTGGATACCATCAGGTGGCCACGGACACCCCTGATGCAGCTAACAATCAAATAGCAGAAATTGGGCCAACATTGGTTTCCGACCCTTCCGAGCGCCTTAATGTCATTCAGCTCTTGCAAGCCGTGGGTATAGATTGTCCAAGTGACGCGACAGGAGCGGCAACAGCAAGAGCGTTGAAGTCGGCTTTCATGAAGGGCTTGATTGCCTGCTATCATCAAAATGTGCAACACACCTTATCCGCTAGTGGCGATAGTAGTACTCAGAGTAAAAAGAAAAAGGGATCGGAAAAAGTCGTCGGTAAAAAAGCCACGGAAGCCAGTGTCAACAGCACTGGTGCCATTGCGAACAATGATCCTAGTGAAACGCCGATTACCGACCAAGAATGCCGCTCAGACCCTGTTCTCAATGCTGACAGGAGAAGAAATTCTCCCTCTCATTGACTTTACTTTGACTGCTAGCCGCCCCTTAGTATGGCGTCGTTTGTATCGTTCTTCTCACTCAAACCAGCAAACGGCCTTGGGCAATGGCTGGCGACATGATTTTATGGTGCGCTTGACGGAGCACTATCTCCCCCCTCCGAAAGTGGGTCCAAAGCAAAAGGGCACCTATTGGCTCGAATACCATGATGAACACGGTGCTTCCCATCGTTTCGAAAAGGTCAAGCCTGGTCAATCCAGTTATCAGCTAAGTAGCAAGTTAGCCTTGCATTACCAAACCAATGGTAAGCAAGTCTTAGTAACCCCTAATGATGAACACTTGACCTTTAAAGCAGGCGAATCCGCCTGGTTGCTTGAAAAAATCATCAACGAAACAGGCCAAAGCACACGTTTTTATTACGATGCCAAGGAGCGTTTAGCTCGCATTGAAGTCAACAAAGCCCGTGGCTGTTTACTCAATTATAATGCGAGAGGATGGCTGGTCGATGTCAAAGCGTATCATGTCAATGAGAAAGAGCAGTTTGTCACTTCTAAAACACCATTAGCCCACTATGACTATGATGAAACGGGCAATCTCATTGCGGCAGTGAATCAAGCGGGGGAAAAAGAACAGTACGCCTATAACGCCGCCAACCTCATTACCAAACGAACTCGCGCCAGTGGCTTTAGCCATTATTTCGAATGGGATAGCTATGCCCATGATGCAAAATGCATCAAACAATGGGGCGATAATGACACCTACTGCTACCAATTCGAATACGGTCCTGAAAAAGGCACAACCACCAGTATTGACTCACGCGGCAATCGGGAGCACTTTGTTCACAACGAGCAAGGCAAACTCACCGAACACACGGACCCCAATGGCAATATACGTCGTTATGTATATAACCAAAATGGACAAAAAATCCGCGAAATCGATCCTCAGGGCAACACAACTGACCTGACCTATACACCATATGGTCAGCTGGAATCTGTCACCACCCCCGATGGCAATAAAACCACCTTTGCTTACAATCAGCTGGGTCAGCGCATTCTCACTGTCCTACCAGATAAAACCACCATTGCTCGCCAGTACAATGTGTCTGGTTTACTGCTCAGTGAAACCCATCCCGATGGACGTGTTGCGTTATATAGCTACGACCCCCAAGGCCACTTGGCTCAGCACATCAGCTTTGACGGTCAAGTCACCAAATACCGTTGGAACGAACAGGGCGAACTGCTAGCAAAACAAGAAAACGACCGTTTAACCCGCTACAGTTACGACAGCTTAGGGCGTATTAACGCCACCTTATCGGACAGTGGATTACTGGTTCAGTACAAACGTAATGAACGAGGGCAACTGATTGAAACCGTCGCCTTTGATGAAAACGCGCCTGACGACAAACAACACACCTACTTTGAATACGATGAGGCTGGTCGTCTTATCGCCAGTAAAAACAACAAAGGCGAGATCACCCGACAAACCTTTGAAGGTTTGAGCCAACCGAGCACCATCATCCAGCCTGATGGCAGCGCCTTACACCTGACCTACGACCAAGAGCGTAACCTAACGGGCATTCGTCGGGACGACGACGCTCACTACAGAATTGCCTACGATGCCAACGAAAACCCCATCCAGATCACCGGTTTCGATGGCAAACAGCAGCACTACCAATACGACGGCAACAATCGGTTAATCTCGCTCAAAGAAAGCGACAAGCGTGTTGTCCACATCCAGCGAGATGTCATGGGCCGTGTCATCGCACAACAAGCCAGTGTCCAACAAGGTCGTAGCGAATCTCATCAACAGATCGTCAACAATACCAACCGCTATCAATACGACGTGAATGGAAACCTTGTTCGTGCGCATAATCCCGAGGTCACCTTAAAACAGACCTTCGACCGTGGTAATAGACTGCTCAGCAGTCAACAAACACAAGGCGCCCAACAACATACGCTCCATTATCAATACGATGAATTTGGCCGTCGAAAACGTTTAGCATTACCCGATGGTAAAACGCTTCACTATCGTTACAACCAACATAGCCAACTGACGGCCATTGAATTAAGCGAAGGAGATACTTCGCAAACGTTAGCCGTCTTCCAATACGACAAACAAAACCGTCTTATCCAACAAACCTTTGGTAACCACATTGCGTTAGAGCAAACTTTTGATGTGTTCCATCGTTTAACACAGCAAACGCTCACGCATCCAGAGCAACGACTTTACGATCAGTGTGCTTACCAATACGATGGTATCGATCAACTGATCGGCCGACAAAGCCAAACGCAAACATCGCAGCAAGAAGAGGGTGGCTTCGCACAAGCGAAGCAAGAAGCCTTTGAATACAATGCTCTTGGGCAACTGATTAAAGAAAGCGTGGCTTCTTATTCGCAAGGCCGTCAATCACACAGTTCACAGCGCAAACACACCGAATTTGAGTGGGACAGTGTGGGCAACCCCATTGCCCAACGCACCGTGATTGAGAACGATAAAGCAAAAAGTCATCCTAATGAGAAAGAAGAGAGCAAAGGCGACCTAAGCATAGCAGAGAGCGAAGAAAGCGTTGTCGCATTTGCAGAGATTGATCCATCTATCCAAGCGGTCACCGAAGGGGATCGGTTACTCAAATTTGCCGACATCGACTTCGACTATGATGATTGCGGTAACCAAATCAGCGAACTGGGTGTGGGTGTTAAAACGCAGCGTTCGTTTAACGCCTTTAACCAACTCACCAGCTTTGCAAAAGACGGAGTCCTCACCCAATACGACTACGACCCACTGGGCCGTCGTATTGCCAAACATACTGAGCAAGGCAAAATTGACTTTATCTGGGATGGTAACCAACTGCTAGGGGAATACCTAAACGGCCAGTACACCTGGTACATCAACCGCCCCAATGAATTCCATCCGGTTGCCTTGATCAAACAAGATGAGGTGTATTACTACCACCTTGACCAACTTAATACACCGCGCTTTGTCACCAACCAAGTAGCAGAAGTGGTGTGGGAAAACACCGCCAACGCCTATGGTTACGAAGATAGCGAGCAACATGCTGAACGAGAAGGCAAAAGCAAAGACTTCTATCAGCCGATACGTTTCCAAGGACAGTACTTCGATCAAGAAAGCGGCTTCCACTACAACCGTTACCGCTACTACTGCCCAAAACAACAACGCTTTATCCACCAAGACCCAATTGGTATAGTGGGTGGCATCAACCACTACCAATACGCTCCCAATCCAGTGAATTGGGTCGATCCGATGGGGTTATGTAAAGAGAGTAATACTGCCTCTTTAAGCAATAATACAGGGGTTAGCAGTGAGCTTGAAGAGAAGCTACTCGGTACTGCAACCGCAACTGAGGTTGATCCCATTCAGTTTAGACAGCTTCCATCCAGTGTTTTAGATAATAAATTGGGAGCAGGTGGTTATAAAGAAGCATTAGCAATTGATGATAAACAGGTCTTCTTAATCCCAAAACGTGATTCTACTAGCATGAATCCTGCTACCTTTGCAGACATTAAAAAAGAGGCAAGTGACTTAGACAAAGTTAAAGAGCTAGGCTTGCCCGTTGTCCCGATTACTGAATTTGGTGAAGTCGCGACCCCTGAAGGAGAAATTATTCAAGGTGGCATACAAGAAAGGATGTTATTTAATGGACGTGATATAGGAAGAAATATCAAGACTGAGGAAGTGAAAAATATTGTCTCCCAAAACACCTTAGATGAATTAGAAAAGATCTATGATACCTTTGAGGAAAAAGGAATAGCAATTAAAGACCTTCAATTTATGTATGGTAAAGATGGTCTTCCAAAAATTGCAGACCCTCAAAGTGTCAGAGTAAATTTGATTGATAAAGAAGCTGACGAAAGTTTAGATGAAATAGCTGACGAATATAAAAAAATTAGAGATATTATTAACAGTTAGGTGTGAAGATGGATAGTTTCCTGACAGGAATAACTTTAAACGATTTGATAGTTGATAATTTGAAAAAAAATCGAATTATTAATATTACTAAACCATACAATGAATTTGGGATGTTCAGATATCAAAAAAGAAGAGGTGTAAAAAATTTAGACTTGTTCTCTTATTCTGGAAAGGTGATTTTTTTTCATCTTGAAAACGGAAATGTGATTGGTTTTGCTGCTAATGATGTAAAAGAGTCTATTGTTACATGGTTTGATGTATATAATGGGGTCAAGGGGAATGTATATTTAGCTAGAAATGGAGATGAGTTAGGCTATGATCATCCGATATATGCAAACAAAAGTCACTGGCAAGGTATGATTAATGAGAGCATTAAATCGATAAAAGTATTTACTAGAAAAACAGAAGAGGGTGTGAAAAACTTTATTGATAGTAACGAAATAGCAATTTTATTAGAGAATTCTAAAGATAATATGCTAATTTCGTATGGTAGTAATGCCTTTAAATATCCTTCTTCTATGCCAATTGTGAAGTTGGAAGATGTTCCTGATAGATTTTTTGATGGCACTGAAGTGATTGAGCTTTAATTTTTAGACTCTTGAGTTTTAAAGGTATCCCTCAAAACTTCTACAAGTAATTTCTTAAATAGATTAAGCTTGCTGATAAGTCTGAAAACTCATAGGGTATGTGGTTTTAGGTAGGTTTAAGGATAGCAAGTTATGGAAGAGGTCAATTTTTCTGTTTTTGTTCAGTTGCTTCGGGATGTGTACGAAGATCCGTCGCTAATGGAAGAAAAGCAAGAGTCTCTTGTTTCTATGATGGACGGTATGATGGCATCGGTGCCAGAAGGTTTTGAGGGCATGGCGGCGATGATTAAGACGCATATATCCAATGCATTCAAGTTTAAAAGCCCCAATGTTCAAAAATTTGAGCTTGAGTCTGGGTTGATTAAGTTAAACACGTATTGTCGTAAGTTGGGGGGTTGATTTTTACTCAAACTGTTCAGCTTGCATTGTTTTTATATTAGAGTTGTCATCTTTATAAGTGATTTTTTTATTTTAGGCGACAACTACCTTGAAAAATGCCATTTCTCCGTATTAATACAATTTAATGGGTGGCCTGCTTGAGGCTCAAAGCCTTAAAAAGCGATTATCTTATGAGATAGATTTTTTGCATATTCCCTAGTATCAGGAATTGTACAAGGTTATTTGCATATAATTTTAAACAGTAAAAAAGCACTAAAGCCATGGCAATGCTATTCTTTTTATAAGTGTGTTGTTTTATACGAGAATATAATTCCTAAATTAGGGAGTAGTTGAATGGGGATTTTAATGTGGATTGGTATTGTATTATTATTCATCTTTATTATTTGTGTAATAGTTGCCGCTGCTTTTTCATTTTACGTTAGTAGTCCAAGTATGTATAATGCTACCGCTTATAATCGTAGAGTGAGTAATCAATATTACAGGCAGGATGGTAAAGTTGTTTTTGTCAGGAATGGCAATTTCTTTCAAATCGGAGGGAAAGAAATCGAAGGAGCGGATTCAGATACCTTTGAAGTGATAGATCAGTCCTATGCTAAAGACATCAATAATGTCTATTTCAATGGTAAGTCGGTTGTAGGAGCCAGTCCTAGCTCAGTAAAATTTGTTAAATCAGAACTTAACGCAAACAGTGCTAACTCTGGTTACCTCATTAGTAACGATAAAGTGTTCTGTTATGGTGATGTTATTGAAGGGGCTGAACCAACCACTTTCGTTTACCTTCATGGTTTATACTCCATGGATAAAGATTATTTATATTATTATATTGATATAAAAATTCCCCTTAAATCGACCCCTGCAGCAATTTCAAATGCCAACGAGCACTATATTAGACATAAGGAGCAGGTGATTTATCAAGGTCAAGTCATTAGTAACGAAGCCAACAGTTTTAAAATTATCAGTGATGAATATTCAACAGACACATTCCATATTTATTCCTATGGTGAGATTGTTGAAGAGATGGTCCCTGATGGTTTTACTATTATATCCCCATACTACAGAAAAGATAAAAATCAAGCTTACTACTTTAATACACCTATTCTTAAAAGTGATCCAAACACCTTTAAAGTATTAAATGATACTATTTCAAAGGATCAAAGAAACCTCTACTACAGAGGGAATGTCGTTGAAAATAAAAAACCATCTGAAGTAAGTCGTTCTGACGCTGATGAACTAGAAAAGATGTGGAAATGGGATTCACTTCATCTAGATGCTACAACGGTAATACTGGTCCCAAGCGATGATATTGAAAAAATCACTAATGATTTTTATGTTTATAACAACGAAGTTTATGGGAGAAACAAAAAGCTAGAAAATGTTAAGCCTGAAGATGTTATTGTGCTCGATCGAAGTGAGAGTGCATTTGTCCGTATATCTAATCAAGTCTTTTACCACGGCACGGCTATGAATGGAGCAGATCCAGAGAGCTTTACAATCATTTCAGATCGTTTTTCAAAAGATGCCAACCATGTTTACTGGCGTGAGCATAGATTGGTAGATACAGAACCATCAACTTTCAAATATGATGATAATTTATATGCTGATGAAAACGAAGCAGGTGAATATTGTTTAAAAGTAGCGGAATATTAGGGGTAGACGATAAAGTCGAGCTAATGGAGGTAATTGCAAAACTGTCGATATAAGTAAAAATTATTCATAGAAAACGAAAAAAAAAGAAGAGACGTGGTCTAATGTTTCTGGCGATGATAGAGTTCTCACACAACATCACCTTACCCACTTTATGAATGCTACGACGCCCCAATAAATAATGCAACGCGGGCAAATCATTTAAGGCCAATTGATTCCTGTCTTACACCAAGAAATAGGCTTATTGAACCCAAAACTTGAAAAACTGATTCATATCTTGGCATGGTCTCGTATCGAAGAATTGGTTCAACCTTTTCGTATCGGACAGGTCGTCCTCCTCATGAACTCGCTTGGTTAGCTAACGCTTTTGTGGCTAAGGTGGTGCTTGGGATCACGACCACAGTGCATCTATACAGTGCATCTAATAGAGCGCTTAAGCATAGACAAAGCATTGTGGCGAATCTCATCAACAGATCGTCAACAATACCAACCGCTATCAATACGACGTGAATGGCAACCTTGTTCGTGCGCATAACCCTGAGGTCACCTTAAAACAAACCTTTGATCGGGGCAACCGACTGCACAGCAGCCAACAAACACAAGGCGCCCAACGTAAGCGTTCATTCTAGGGAGTCATTGACAGCCACTGACTCAGAGCAATGGCGATTTCAACGGCTTGTCTGCGAACAGGTGCTTCCAGCGCCTTGGAGTTAAGTCGGCCACGTCTTTTGTGACTCGTTGCAAGACATCCGTTAGGTAGACGTTCGGGTCGATGTCGTGCAGCTTGCAGGTGCTGATCAAGCTTTGGATGATGCCGACATGTTCGGCGCCCAGTTCTGTCCAACAGAAGAGCCAATTCTTCTTACCCATTGGGATGGGTCTTATCTCTCGCTCTAGGTGGTTGGTGTCCATGGCAACGTTTGGATTTTCCAAAAAGACCATCAGTTGGCGTTTGCGCTTTAAGGTGTAGTTCAACGCTTTCATCCAGGTATCGTCTGGTAATAGGTCAGCCCGTTGGGTTTGTTCTTCGCAGAAGGCAAAAAATTGATCCACTAAGGGCTTACTGTGTTGCACTCGGTAATCTTGTTTTTTCTCATCTGACCAACCTTTCTGTTTGATATGGCTTTCGTACTGGTACAAGGCGGCAATCAGGTTCAGCGCGTGGGTGACGGCCTCGGTTTCTTCCATTTCGGCTTTCAGTAGCTGACGACGCATGTGCACCCAACACTGAGCATGAGTGACCTCCGGTGAGGTGGCTTCGTAACGACTGTAAGCGGCATAACCATCGGTCAGTAAGGTACCCTGCCAAACATGATCCAGTAAGTCTTGGATGTGTTTCATGCCACGGCTTTGGGAGAAGGTAAACACCACTTCGTCCTGCTCGCCATAGATGGGCCAAAAATACGCTTGCTTCATTTTGCCGGGTTGGTTGCCTACCCCAGGCTGGCGGGTGGCTTTTATCGGTGTCTCATCCATGGCCAGTACCTTGCTGTCCAGCACACTAATCAGTTGCTCTACCACAATGGGTCGTAACAGTTCGATCCCGCGTTTGGTGAGGTTTGTGAGCGTTGCACGACTGAGGGTGATGCCGGAAGCGCTAAGCTGTTGGTGTTGACGATAAAGGGGTAAGTGATACAAGAACTTATTAACCAGTAAGCCAACGATAAAACTCACATCCGCGAGGGAACTGTCAAAAATCAGATCCGGCTGTGGCGCGGTAATGAGCTGTTTACTGGTTTTGTGCTTCACCACCTGACGTTTGGTGATGACGACTTCATAGGCACTGGTTTTTTGTACGATGCGGCTGACGTCTTTGAAGCCGACTTCTTCGTATTCGTGCGCATTGGGGCCTTGTAATTCGTCCGCTAAGATAACCTTTTCACGAACCGGTATAGACTCATCAAAACGCAATCCGGTGATGTTAATTTCATTGCCTTTACGAAACTTGGGCGCTTTGCCACGAACATTGGCAGACTCAGGTTTGTCCTTCTCAACGATAGACTCTTCTTCTACGCGGGTTGGTTCGGCTGACATCGGACCCACGATATCAGCGAGGGCTTGTTGATCTGGTGTGAGTAAGGTACGACGTTCGCTTTTCGGCCCAAATAACTCACGCTTTAGCATGTGCACTTCCGCTTCGTATTGGCGGATTCTTGAAGACATAGCTTCGTTTTCAGCACGCAGTTTTTCGACCTCATTCGTGTGAAGCAAGTCGATGTTTTTGAAGGGTAAAATAGGTCGGTAAGTGGCGTCATTCATGGGGTTGGATTATACCATCCAACTTGTCATGATGCTCGCTTGTAGCGTTTAAATTGACGATATTTTTCGACTTTTATGCCCGCTAAGAGGTGCTGCAATTCAATCACACTTAGGGCGTGTTTAGCGTTTTCTGATGACGCATAATTGAACTGCCCCTGCGACAGTCGTTTACACCAAATGCAATAACCAGAGGTGTCAAAATAGAGGATTTTCATCTGGGTTTTGCGCCGGTTAATGAAGACAAAATACCCGATGAGTGGGTTTTCTTTGAGGTGTTGTTTGATCAGCCCTAATAAGCCACGATAGGATTTACGCATATCTGTGGGTTGGGTATGCAACCAAATTTTAGCATTGGGATCGGGCAGGAACATCAGTCACGACTCAATCGAAGCTCAACACCATCACCTAAACACAAGGTAATGTTCCAACGTCCAGTACCTGAGAGAGTGGGCACCTGACTGAGATCGATAAAGTCTGAGTGACTAGAATCTGGCGAGGCTTTAGTTCCCGAAAAATGCTGACGCCATTTACTAAAACTGGCGTAACTCACCTGATGCTGTTCGCAGTATTGAGGGGCGGATAAGCCAGACTCGGCTTGATCGTCAATGATTTGTTGCCATTCAGAAGAAGAACGACGGGTATAGGGTTTGGTCATGGGTTGGACTCCGTTATCGGTGATGAGATGAAAACGGAGTCCAGTTTAGAGTGCAAAAAGATGGGATGAAATAACGGCGTAGAATGAACGCTTACGCATCAACCACTACCAGTACGCCCCCAATCCAGTGAATTGGGTCGATCCGATGGGGTTATGTAAAGAGAGTAATAGTGCCTCTTTAAGCAATAATACAGGGGTTAGCAGTGAGCTTGAAGAGAAACTACTTGGTACTGCAGCCGCAACTGAGGTTGAGCCCATTCAGTTTAGACAGCTTCCATCCAGTGTTTTAGATAATAAATTGGGAGCAGGTGGTTATAAAGAAGCATTAGCAATAGATGACAAACAGGTCTTCTTAATCCCAAAACGTGATTCTACTAGCATGAATCCTGCGACCTTTGCAGATATTAAGAAAGAGGCAAGTGACTTAGACAAAGTTAAAGAGCTAGGCTTGCCCGTTGTCCCGATTACTGAATTTGGTTAAGTCTCGACCCCTGAAGGAGAAATTATTCAAGGTGGCATACAAGAAAGGATGTTATTTAATGGACGTGATATAGGAAGAAATATCAAGACTGAGGAAGTGAAAAATATTGTCTCCCAAAACACCTTAGATGAATTAGAAAAGATCTATGATGCCTTTGAGGAAAAAGGAATATCAATTAAATATCTTCAATTTATGTATGGTAAAGATGGTCTTCCAAAAATTTCAGATCCACAGAATGTTTCAATAAATTTAAAAAGTTCTGATGGAAATATAAATCCTGATGTTAATGATAGTTTGGATATCATAGCTGATGAATTTCAAAACATTAAAGGTATTATTGATAGTTAGGTGGTAATTATGGAAAGCTTTTTGACTGGAATAACTTTAAATGAGTTGATAGTTGAAAATTTAAAAAATAATCGAATTGTTAATATTACTAAGCCATATAATGAATTTGGGATGTTTAGATATCAAAAGAGACAGGATGTGAGAAATGAGGATTTGTTCTCTTATACAGGGAGAAAAGTTTTCCTCCATCTTGAAAATAAAAATATTATTGGCTTTGTTATCGATGATGTAAAAGAATCTATTGTTACTTGGTTTGATATGTATAATGGTGTTAAAGAAAATATATATTTAGCTAGAGGTAGTGAAGAATTAGGATATGATCATCCAGTGTATTCTGAAAAAAATAAATGGATGGGTATGATCGGTGAGAGTATTAAATCGATAAAAGTATTTACTAGAAAAACGAAAGAAGGTATGGAAAAATTTATTGATTGCAATGAAATAGCAATATTATTAGAAAATTCTCATGATAATATGTTGATCTCATATAAGACGAACTCTTTTAAGTATGTTTCTAGTATGCCAATTGTTAAGTTAGAAGATGCTCCTGATGGTTTTTTTGATGGAACCGAAGTGGTTGAGCTTTGATTTTTAGACTCTTGAGTTTTAAAGGTATCCCTCAAAACTTCTACAAGTAATTTCTTAAATAGATTAAGCTTGCTGATAAGTCTGAAAACTCATAGGGTATGTGGTTTTATGTAGGCTTAAGGATAGCAAGTTATGGAAGAGGTCAATTTCTCAACGTTTGTTCAGTTGCTTCGGGACGTGCACGAAGATCCGTCGCTAATCGAAGAAAAGCAAGAGTCTCTTGTTTCTATGATGGACGGTATGATGGCATCGGTGCCAGAAGGTTTTGAAGGTATGGCGGCGATGATTAAGGCGCATATATCCAATGCATTCAAGTTTAAAAGCCCCAATGTTCAAAAATTTGAGCTTGAGTCTGGGTTGATTAAGTTAAACACGTATTGTCGTAAGTTGGGCGTTTGAGCATTACAGGTAACCTAGTATCGCTAGATTTATCGAATTTTTAGAGAAATGGTCATCTTTTAAGGTGGCCATTTTTTTGATTGGGTGTTTTCCTTTCTCGCTCTATGGACATCACAGGCTTGTCTGGCTGTGGCATAATAGATTGAAACCATTGTTGGGTAATGTCTATGGATGCTTCTTCGGTCACCATTCAGGTGGATGATCAATCTTTTCAAGCTGAGGTGGGTGATAACCTATTAACCTCCTGTTTATCTCATCATGTTGATATGAATTTTAGCTGTAGGGCGGGTGTTTGCGGGGCTTGCGCACTTTATGATGAAACGTCGAATAGGACGATTTTATCCTGTCAGTCTAGCGTTTCAGAGCCGCTGATATTAAGAAAACGCTTACCTAGTAAAGAGGATTCATTTCGAGTATTAGAGCGTCGTTTCCTTGACGAGACATCGGTGGAGTTGGTACTGCTTGGGCCCAGCGATGATACATTTGGGGATTTTGTTGAGTTGCAACTTTCAGATGCGAATAAAACTACCATAGAATGCATGGCGTTAAACTCTGCTGGCGAACCACTGGTGTTATTACTCTCAAAGCGCGATGTGAACGCCTCACAATGGGCACTTATTACGAATTCTGAAACCAACTCTTTTGTTGTTAGAACGCGGCTCGGTGAGCGAAAAGGGCGTTTATTAACCGAGCTTGATTTGGTTGACCGATCTGTTTGGTTGATTTGTGACTCTGCCACGGAGCGCTTTTCACCCTATTGGGAAACGGCTTTGGGCTCAGTGGGAGCGAATTTTTTAGGGCGATCTGTGTTCACAGCCAACAATTCTCTGTCAGAAAACAGTCCGCTTTTTCAAGAAGAGTTGGCTATAGCGTTCAATGCCATTAATACCTCAAGTATCGAGATCATTATACAAGCCGCTGGTTTGACCCAAGAAGAATGGAATCGGTTGCTGAGTGCCTTTTATATCCGGCCTAATCAAATCCATATCGTGCGTTTGCCACACTGAATAAGATCATGGACCATTTTTAAATGAAAATACTACACACGTCCGACTGGCACTTAGGCCAGCATTTTATGGGTAAGTCTCGTCGAGATGAACATGAGGCTTTTATTAAGTGGCTACTTGCCTTGATAAAGCAAGAGTCCATAGGCGCAATGATTATCGCGGGGGATGTATTTGATACCGGTGCACCACCGAGCTATGCGCGAGAAATGTACCATCAGCTAGTACTTGATTTAAAAGCATTGAATTGCCAGTTGGTGATTGTGGGGGGGAATCATGATTCAGTGAGCATGCTTAATGAATCGAAAAGCTTGCTGTCCTATCTTGGCACTCACGTCTTGGCAAGTGCCTCGCCAGATGCTCTTGATTCCCATGTTGTACCTTTATTCGATGAACAGGGTGAAATCGCTACTTGGATATGTGCCGTGCCGTATTTACGCCCAAGAGATGTTATGACCAGTATTCAAGGGCAATCTGAACAAGAGAAAAAGCAAAGTTTGATGCAGCAGATTGCAGACTTTTACCAAGATGTGTTTGCTCTTGCGGAGAAAAAGAATCAAGCCTTGGGGCAGCCTGTTCCGATTATTGGTACAGGCCATTTAACAACCATGGGCGGGCAAGTAAGTGAGTCGGTTCGTGATTTATATGTGGGTACGTTAGAAGCGCTACCCACCTCTGTGTTTCCTGCCTTTGACTATTTGGCGCTGGGACACATTCATCGTGCTCAAGCCATCAATAGCAGTGGTCGTTATCGATATAGCGGATCACCTATTCCTTTGAGCTTTGATGAGTTAGGTCGAGATAAATCGCTTGTCATCATCGACAGCGAGTTATTATCTGAAGACGGTTTTGTCGACGATCTTTTTGCTGAGCCAGTGGACCCTGTTCGTTTGGTGACCATTCCCAATTTTCAGCCTATGTTGAGTCTAAAAGGCAGTTTGGATGAGGTGCTGAAGTCGGTTTCTGAAATCGAGGTTCAAGCAGACAAAACCCTTTGGCTGGAAGTCACTGTGGTGGCAGATGATTACTTAAGTGATGTACAAAAGCGTTTGATGGAAGCGATCGAAGAGAGGCCAATCGAACTGTTAAGAGTGATGCGTAAGCGGAGCGATGTGTCAGCTTCATCGACATTTGAACAGCGCCAAACCTTGTCAGAATTGACGGTGGCGGATGTGTTTCAACAAAGCCTAACCAGTGCCATGACACTAGATGAGGAAGAGACGAAGCAGCTTACCTCATTATTTGAATCCTGTTTGGTTGAGATGGAAGAAAGTAAAGAGAGCGATGTATGAAGATTTGTAAACTCCGTCTTAAAAACCTAAACTCTCTAAAAGGCGAATGGGAGATTGATTTTACCAAAGCGCCGTTCGATGACGCCGGCGTGTTTGCCATTGTCGGTCCCACCGGATCCGGTAAATCGACCTTGCTGGATGCCATTTGCTTAGCGCTTTATCATGAAACGCCGCGCTTAAAAGTCTCGCCTACACAAAATGAGTTAATGACGCGTCATACAGCGGAATGCTTGGCAGAAGTGGAATTTGAAATCAAGGGCAAAGGCTATCGTGCCTTTTGGAGCCAACGTCGTTCCCGTGGTTTAAGCGATGGTAATTTACAACCTATTGTTTGTGAATTAAGTGAGCGCGATGGCACCATTATTACCAGCAAAATCAATGAAAAAATTGCCAAGGTGGCTGAGCTGACAGGGTTAGATTTTGGGCGATTTACCAAGTCCATGCTCCTTGCTCAAGGCGGTTTTTCTGCTTTCTTAAATGCTACAGCCAACGACAGAGCAGAATTGCTTGAGGAACTGACTGGCACGGAAATTTACGGCGATATTTCCAAATGGGTGTTTGAAAAACATAAACAGGAAAAACAAGCCATTGCAGCGCTGGAGTCGGCCAATGCGCAAAGAAAGCTATTAAGTGATGAAGCCTTTACAGCGCTAAAAGATCAGGAACATGGCTTTAAAGCCAGAGACCAACAATCTGAAACGCTCTATAAGCAGAAAAAAATGCTGCTGGATTGGTATCAAAAGTTCCAACAAACGGCATCGGAACTTAAAAGTTATCAAGACAGGCATGCTGAAGCCAAACAAGCATTAGACGCCTTTCAGCCAGAATTAGACAAGCTCGAACTAGCAGAAAAGGCCAATGCCTTAACGGCTGAATTTGAAAAAAAACAAGCGTTAGTCTCGCGTTTAACAAGCCAAGAAGTTGAGTGGCAAGAAGCAAAAGAGGCGCTAACCCAGAGCGAAAGTCAGTTTCAAACGCTTGAACAGCAGCAGAGCGAATCCAAAGTCGTTTTTGAAGAAAAATCCGTCCAATGGGAATCGTTGAAAGAGATTATTGCTAACCAAATTCAGCCGTTGCTTTCCAAAGAAGAAAGCCTTACAGAGCAGCACAAAACGGTACAAACGCGTGTACAACAGCATAAAGATAAGCTTCGCCAGCAAGAAACGCTCAGCCAACAAAAACAGACGGCGTTCGAAACGTTAACCAGAGCCAGTGAAGAGGCGTTAGCTAAGCTGAACCAGTGGCCCAATGGGGAAAAAATTGAGGCAGAATTGACTGGCTGGCACCATCAACTCCAGTCGCTTTCTAATACTCAAGAGCAGTTGGTGCAATTGCAAAATGAGCTGGCAGAGAAAACTAACAAACATCAAGTGGCGCAGCAGGCTTTTGCTGAAGCCAATCAAAGTTTTGAGCAGAAGAAAACTCAGTATACGCAAATCACTCAGCGATTAGAGCAGTTGCAGGCTCAGATAATGGGGTTAACTGAGCAAACTGAGCTCGCTCAGTGGCAAGAGGCATATCAGCAAGCACAATTACGCCAGCAAGATTCTATCTACTTTTTACAGCTTCATAAAACCGTTGCGAACAATCGCTATTCCCAAGAAGAGCTCAAGCGCAAGCTTGCAATGTTAAATAGCAATCTAATCGAACAACATCAGCAATTGGAGCAGCAGCGAGTCTTTTACAAAGACAAAATGCGTCATCAAAAGAGCCTAGAAAAACTGGTTGAAGCCGAACGTCAGATTACGGCCTTGACACGTTTGCGTGACGAATTGGGTGAGCACGATCCTTGTCCTTTATGCGGTTCAGTTCATCATCAGCTTGAAAATGCGCATTATCAGACGGACTCAGGGAGCCAGGAAGAATTAGAGGCACTTCGTAAAGAGATCGATATGCTTACCAAGGAAGGCCAGCAATGTAAGACGGATAACGAGGTCGCTAAGCGTGAGTTGGATATGCTGACTGCCCAGCAATCGCAACTGGCAGAGCAATTAGCCCAGCAAGAAAGCGAGTTAATTGCCCTTGGTCAGACGTTATCGTCGAATGCGGCTTTGGATGTATTTAGTCATGATGCAGTGAGTGCTTTTGTATCGTCGTTACAAGCGGATTGGCAAGCGAAACAGCAAATTGCTGCTGAGCTACAACCTTTGTTGCAAGAAAAAACGCAATTGGAATCTCAATGGCAAACGTTGAATCAGCAGTTGCAAGCAGAGCGTGAACAAGTCTCTAAGCATGAGTCACAAAGGCTATTATTGGCACAGTCTATTAAAGGGTTAAATGACAACATTGCTAAGCTGAGTGAATCGCTTCAGCAAGGAGATATGGCGTTGCAGCAATCGATGCGCGCAGTTGACTTGCCAGAAGCCTTCATGGCAATGCCAGTTTCTGAGCGTATCGAAGCCCTGCAGCACGCCATGCAGGATTGGCGCTCTGCGAAAAGTCATTACGACCAACAGCATCAGCAACTGGAACAGCTAAGCTTTGAGATTAAAACGCTCAATGACGGCAAAGCTGAATTGGCTCAACAGTTAGCAAGCGTTGAGCAGGAGTTCATGGTGCTGGATCAGCAACTCACATCCATAAAACAAGACATTGCGGAAATTCTAGATGGCAAAGAGCTGAATGAGTGGAAAACCAGTGTTCAGGCTCAGTTTGAAGAGGCGAAGCAGCAGCATGAAACACTGGTAGCGAAATGCCAAACAGCGCAGCAAGTCTTGACGTCGAATAGGGCAAGGGTCGAAGCGCTGACAAAAGCGTTTGATATATTAAAAGCCGAGGTTGATACGGCTCAAACGCATTGGTCTGCTACCTTACGACAAGCTGAATTTGAAACTGAAGCGGTTTGGCATGAAGCGTGTTTGACGCAAGATGAAATAGCGTCATTAAAAGCCACTTACCAAACTCTTAAAGAGACACTCTCTAAAGCTGACGTGTTGGTGAATCGAGCTGAAAAACAGTTAACAGAACTGCAAGCCACTCAGCCAGAAGAGGCGAAAAAAGCTGATGTGGATTTAACCACACTTGCTGATCAGGTGTCTGAGTTAGAGCAAGAGCGGCAACGTCTATATCGTCAATGGGGCGTTGTTTCGCAACAGATCAAGGAGGAGTTACAGCGCCGGGAGGATGCCAAAGAGGCGGAGAAAGAGTTGCAAGAGCGCCGTGATGGTATGCTTTATCTTGATAAGCTGAATTATTTAATCGGCTCGGCCGATGGGGCTAAGTTTAGACGCTTTGCCCAAGGTTTAACGCTGGACCACCTTGTATACTTGGCGAATCAGCACCTTACTATATTGCATCGTCGTTATCAGCTAGAGCGCAAAGCTGAAGAGGCGTTAGCACTTGCTGTGGTGGATACTTGGCAGGCCAATGCCTCGCGAGATACCAAAACCCTATCTGGTGGTGAATCGTTTTTGGTGAGTTTGGCTTTAGCGTTAGCCCTGTCTGACTTGGTTTCCCATAAAACCAGTATTGATTCATTGTTTTTAGATGAAGGGTTTGGCACATTGGACAATGAAACCTTGGAGTCTGCTTTGGATGCATTGGATAACTTGCAGTCTTCTGGTAAAACCATTGGCATTATTAGCCATATTTCTGCACTCAAAGAGCGGATTCCTGTGCAAATCCGCCTAACCAAGCAAAGTGGTTTGGGGGTCAGTCGATTAGCGCCGGAATTTGCCATACAGGATACGCAGAGCTAGCGTTTGTATCACTTTGCTTATCTGGATAAGTGTTATCGATACAGGGGTTTTTATGATGCAAAAGTTTTCCCCAGATGTACTAGAACAACCTTGTAAATAAGCTTTAAATTTTTAGTAAAATCAATGGGTTGTTGGGCTATTCATTATTGTACAAAGCATGAGTAATCAGGCACTATTATAGAGCGTGTAATAAAGATTAACGGACATCAAAGACTTATCTTTGATGTCTTTCTTTAATCGACAGGCTTGATAGAATAAGGGTTTTAAAAACTCATCTAGTCTCTAAGCACAAAACTTATCTTGTTGAGCGTTTATAGGGCACAAAAAAAGGACAGTTTGCATGACAGACTTAGGCTTCCAATTAAAAGGAAGTGTTGTAACGACCATTTTACTTGAAATTCAAACCTTGTCGTTAGAAAGTATTGTGGCTCAATTAAGAGAAAAGATTGAACAAGTGCCACACTTTTTTCATCAGGCACCTATTATTATTGATCTCTCCAAGTTGAAGCAAGATTTACCCCTTGATGCTTTTGATACATTGATTATTTCGTTAGCAGATCTGGGGCTGGGAGTCATTGGTTGGCGTTGTGATCAAGAAAATAAGCCAGTCTGGTTTTCTCAGGCTAAAATACCTATGTTGCCCGCAAGTAAGGCGCGTCCCATTTTGGTACCAGAAGCGACGCCCAAAGAAACGGGCCCTGATGTGGTCGTTAAAACCGTTGTTGAGGAACGCCTCGTGCCTCAAGCAACCAAGGTGATAACCAAGCCAATTCGCTCTGGTCAGCAAGTGTATGCGGAGGGGGACTTAATTATTCTCACCCAAGTAAGCGCTGGCGCCGAAGTATTAGCGGATGGCAATATTCATGTTTATGGTGCGCTGCGCGGCAGGGCATTGGCTGGGGTAAAAGGTGATACTCAAGCTAGGATTTTTTGTAAGAGTTTAGAAGCAGAGTTGGTTTCTATTGCGGGTAATTTCATGCTAAGTGATGCATTGAGAAAAATTATTTGGAAAGAACCTGCACAAGTTGTATTAATCGACGATAGCTTAGATATAACACCACTTTAGTAACTATTTTTCATTTATATTTAGATCTACTCACGAGTGAGTGATCGGGGGATACAGCATTGGCAAAGATCATCGTGGTCACCTCAGGCAAGGGGGGAGTGGGTAAAACCACCTCCAGCGCAGCAATAGGGACTGGCATTGCATTAAAAGGACATAAAACGGTTATTATCGATTTTGACGTGGGTTTACGTAACCTAGATCTGATCATGGGGTGCGAACGCAGAGTCGTGTATGACTTTGTGAATGTGATCAATAAAGAAGCAACCCTCTCTCAGGCGCTGATAAAAGACAAACGCACTAAAGATTTATTTATTTTACCTGCTTCTCAAACTAGAGATAAAGATGCTTTGACGATAGAAGGTGTTCAAGCTGTATTAGATGAGCTGTCTGAAGAGTTTGAATACATTATTTGTGATTCGCCTGCAGGTATCGAAAAAGGAGCGCAAATGGCCCTGTATTTTGCTGATGCAGCGATTGTTGTAACGAACCCTGAAGTCTCCTCTGTACGGGACTCGGATCGTATTCTGGGGATTTTACAGAGTAAGTCTCGCCGCGCGGAAGAGGGCAAAGAGCCAATTGAAGAGCATTTATTGCTTACTCGTTACCATCCAGAGCGCGTTGCTATTGGGGAAATGTTGAGTGTGACCGATGTGGAAGATATTCTTGCCATTCCTTTGTTGGGCGTTATCCCTGAGTCTGAAGCGGTTTTGAAGGCCTCTAACCAAGGTACGCCTGTTATTTTGGATCAAGAATCCGAAGCGGGACTGGCTTATACGGATGCGGTTGATAGGTTAATGGGAGAGGAGCGTCCTTTGCGCTTCTTGGATGTCCAGAAAAAAGGATTCTTTAAACGGCTGTTAGGGGGCTAATGTGGGCATTTTTGATTATTTTAAAGCAAAGAAAACACCCAGTTCCGCCTCGGTTGCAAAGGATCGTTTGCAGATCATTGTGGCTCATGAACGCAGTAAGCGTCATCAACCTGATTATCTCCCTCAGATGCAGCAGGAAATTATTGATGTCATTCGTAAGTATGTTGAGATCGGTAATGAAGACGTGCAAATTCAGCTCGAAAACACAGATGATTGTTCGGTGTTAGAGTTGAATGTGACGTTGCCGGAGCAAAATTAGCGGATAGATGATTTTGCATGAGAGCGTTTTATTTATGTAATAAGGTAGAGCGCTCCTTATTGTTTTCATTTATGAAACTGGCGCATAGCAATCAATTTTATTACATTGGCTAACGAGATTTTTATCCAGCATGTTCTGCATGCGTATAACCAAATATAAGGAAGAAAGCAATGAAATATGTACCGCTTGGTCGTACAGGGCTTGAAGTGTCAAGAGTGTGTTTGGGAACCATGACATGGGGCACGCAAAATACTCAAGCGGATGCCGATGAGCAAATTGAGTACGCTCTAGATAATGCTGTGAACTTCATGGATACGGCGGAAATGTATTCTGTGCCACCAACGAAAGAGTCTTATGGGAAAACTGAAACCATCATCGGTAATTGGCTTTCTCGTCACCCGTCTCGTCGTCAAGACTTTATTCTTGCGACGAAAATAGCGGGGCCTGGTATGTCTTATGTGCGTGGTGGGAGCAATATCTCTGGCAAAACCGTGATTGAAGCCGTTGACGCATCTCTAAAGCGTTTACAGACAGATTATATCGATTTATATCAACTGCATTGGCCAAATCGTACAACACCTCATTTTGCCAAACATTTCCCAGGGGATATTTCTTTTACCAATGTAGATCGCGATGAGCAGTCCATACAAATGCTCGACATTCTTCAGGGTCTTGAGGCTTGCATTAAAGCTGGTAAGATCCGTCATTTTGGCTTATCTGACGATACCACATGGGGGATTAATGAGTTTATCCGACTAAGTGATAAGCACAGTTTGCCACGTGTTGCTTCCATTCAGAATGAGTTTAGCCTATTGCATACAAAAGATTGGCCATATTTAGTTGAAAATTGTGTGCATGAAGATGTTGCGTATTTACCATGGTCTCCTTTGGCGGCTGGTGCATTGACTGGCAAGTATTTAAATGGTGCTCGCCCTGAAGGAAGTCGTTGGACCTATGCTCAACGCAATGGTCTTTTCCGTGATACACCATTCGTTGAAAAAGCGGTTACTCAATACTTAGAAGTGGCGGCAAAACATAATATGACCCCAGCTCAGTTGGCTTTGGCTTGGTGTGATCAGGTTGACGGAGTTACTTCCACTATCATTGGTGCTACGTCTTTAGCGCAATTAAAAGAAGATATGGCGGCGTTTGATATGGTGTTGTCTGAAGAAGCCTTGAGTGACATTATGGCTGTTCTAAAAGAGTATCCAGTGCCTTTCTAGTCAAGAGTCTTTCTAGTAGTTAAGCATCTGCCTAAATACTGAGATTGAGTTACTTTATATGAGAATCAGTAAAGCCGATATGCCGAAGCGTATCGGCTTTTTTTTTGTGTTTTAGTAATTGCAATTCCAATGCTATATAAAAATAGCCGTCAATAAAAAAGCCGATGCAAGTGCATCGGCTTTTTAAATTCAGCAAAAAGCTAAAGATTAGTCTTTTTTAGCTTTCTTTTCTTTTTGAGCAGCGATAACGGTTTCAGCTACGTTGTTAGGACATGGTAGGTAGTGTGAGAACTCCATAGAGAACTGACCACGACCAGATGTCATCGTACGTAGAGTACTGATGTAACCAAACATTTCTGCTAGAGGAACGTCTGCTTTGATGCGAACGCCAGTCAAACCTTTCTCTTGGTCTTTGATCATGCCGCGACGACGGTTCAAGTCACCAATGACATCACCAACGTTATCATCTGGAGTGAACACGTCGACCTTCATGATAGGCTCGATCAGTTGTGGGCCAGCTTTAGGCATAGACTGACGGAAAGCGCCTTTTGCAGCGATTTCGAAGGCAATTGCAGAAGAGTCAACTGCGTGGTAGCCACCGTCGAACAATTCAACTTCAACGTCTAGAACTGGGAAGCCTGCTAGGACGCCTTCATCCATCATAGACTTAAAGCCTTTCTCAACTGCTGGGAAGAATTCCTTCGGTACGTTACCGCCCACAACAGAAGAAGAGAATTTGAAGCCAGAACCCACTTCACCAGGTTTGATGCGGTAGTCGATTTTACCGAACTGACCAGAACCACCTGATTGTTTCTTGTGAGTGTAAGTATCTTCAACTTCTTTCGTGATCGTTTCACGGTAAGCAACTTGAGGTTGACCAACAATTAGATCCACGCCGTAAGTACGTTTCAAGATATCTACTTTGATATCTAGGTGAAGCTCACCCATTCCTTTAAGGATAGTTTCACCAGAATCTTGGTCAGTCTCAACTCGGAACGTTGGGTCTTCTGCAACCATTTTACCGATTGCGATACCCATTTTCTCGTTACCACCTTTATCTTTTGGTGTAACAGAGATAGAGATTACTGGCTCTGGGAATACCATTGCTTCAAGAGTACAAGGGTGTTTAGGATCACATAGCGTGTGACCAGTTTGTACGTTTTTCATACCAACAATCGCAATGATGTCACCTGCTTGTGCAGAAGATATCTCGTTACGGTCGTTTGCTTGCATTTCAACCATACGGCCAACACGCTCAGTCTTACCAGTGAAGCTGTTAAGAATAGTGTCGCCTTTATTGATCATACCAGAGTAGATACGTACGAACGTTAGGGCACCAAAACGGTCATCCATGATCTTGAAGGCAAGCGCTTTAAGAGGCTCTTGCGCATCAACGATTGCTTTCGCACCCGTTGGGTTACCTTCTTCATCAGTAAGATCCTGAGGATCAACTTCAGTTGGGCTTGGTAGGTAATCAACAACTGCGTCAAGAAGAAGTTGCATGCCTTTGTTTTTGAAGGCAGAACCACAGAAAGTTGGGAAGAAAGCAAGGTCGCGAGTACCCTTACGGATGCAGCGCTTAAGGTCTTCAACAGAAGGCTCTTCGCCTTCCATATACGCCATCATTAGATCGTCGTCTTGCTCAACCGCTGTTTCGATTAACTTTTCACGATATTCTTCCACTTGATCAAGCATGTCTTCTGGAACATCTTTGATTTCGTAGTTTTCTGGTTGTCCAGTTTCATCCCAAACGTAAGCTTTACGAGTTAGAAGATCTACAACGCCAGAAAATTCATCTTCTGTTCCGATTGGAAGTACCATGATCAAAGGAGTAGCACCAAGTACTTTTTTCACTTGTTCTACAACGCGGTAGAAGCTAGCGCCTAGACGGTCTAGTTTGTTAACGAAGATCAAACGAGATACTTCGGATTCGTTCGCATAGCGCCAGTTGGTTTCTGATTGAGGCTCAACACCGCCAGAACCGCAGAACACACCGATACCGCCATCGAGTACTTTAAGGGAACGGTATACTTCAACGGTAAAGTCAACGTGTCCAGGTGTGTCGATAACGTTTAGGCGGTGACCTTTCCACTCACAAGTGACAGCTGCAGATTGGATGGTAATACCGCGCTCAGCTTCTTGTTCCATGAAGTCAGTAGTAGATTCACCCTCGTGAACTTCACCGATTTTATGAATTTTACCGGTAAGTTTAAGAATACGTTCAGTAGTAGTAGTTTTGCCCGCGTCAACGTGAGCAAAAATACCGATGTTTCTGTATTTTGATAAGTCAGCCATTACATTACTCTAAATAATTGAGGACGAAATTTGCGCGATATTATACAAGACTTTTTTGTTAGCAGTCAGGTATTTCGCGCTATTCTATTATATTTTATGTGACTAAAGAAAGACTAAGCTTCAAACCTTTCAATAAAAGCGTTTGGCATTGTAGAAAATCTTCAATCGACATGGAAATCTGGCCTAATCTCGACGCAATTTATCTGAAATTGCGATGGGATTTGGGTAATTCAATATCACGACATAAGTAGACAGAGCAAAGCTCAGTATTGCCGTTGCTTGAATCACGTTTGAGGCCGCTGTGCCTATTAAACCAATATTGGCCGCAAGGTAGGCGATAAGCAGCGAAAACTCACTGACTTGGCCTAGGCGAAAGCCCACTTCCCAAGACGTACTCGCGTCTTCTTTGATGCCTTTCAATAAGAATCGAAAAACAACAGGTTTGATCAGCATTGAGCTAATGGCCAGTATTAAGGCTGGCACAATCACTACTCCTAATAAGCTGAAATCAAAACTGGCGCCTATGGTAAAGAAAAATAGGATTAAGAAAAAGTCTCTTAGTGGTTTTAAATGGGTTGCAATGTATTGGGATATGGGGCTGGTTGCAAGGGCAACGCCAGCGATGAAGGCCCCCATCTCAGCTGACAAGCCTAAAGATTCAGCCAATACGGCCATGGAGAGGCACCAACCAATGGACACTAAAAAGATATATTCGTGGAATCGATCAAATTTAGTGATTAATTTTATCAAAATATACTTTACGAATAGAAAAGCACCGCCTACAAGCAAGGGGAGGGCAATGAGAGGTCTTAAAAACTGCACCGCTGAGTTATCCGCACCAGCGGCAAAACTGTTTAGTTCCAGTAAAACGCCAATGGCAATCATATCTTGCAGGAGTAATAATCCGACAACCAGTTCCCCTGTATGCTTGTGGTGTAACACCGTTGTTGGCAGCAGTTTGATACAAACAATGGTACTTGAGAACATCATCGCAATGCCAATGATCAGGCTTTCTGTTTTCGTGTAGCCAAAAGCAATGGCCACCATGTAGCCAACGGCTGCAAAGACAATGGAGCTTAATAGGGCTATCCAGGCGGCTTTTTTAAGCATGTTGATAAGGTGGCTAGGTTGCATATCCAAGCCAAGAAGAAAGAGTAGAAAAATAATCCCTATATGACTCATTTGGTCCATGAGTTTTGGTTCAGTGATTAAAGAAAACCCATAACGACCAAACAAAGCCCCTAAAGCAATATAGGCAATAATCATGGGTTGCCTTGTATATAAAGCAATGGAAGCAACAACAGCCGCTCCTGCAAAAATCAAAAAGAAGGAGTGTACGATGGATGCTTCCATTTGGTTCCCTTAGATAATAATACTTTGTGTTATACCCACGTTCCCGAGCTGGTTTTTTTGCGACGTGTCAACGGAATGAGAATACCAATGAGTACGCCACCAATAAGCGTTCCTGCTCCAATGGCAAACCATTTCTGTTGATTGCTATCGCCTTTGTCCTTGGCTTGGGCTTTAGCAGCAGCCAACTGTTGTTTTAGTGTATCAATTTGATAAGCGACATTGTCGTTTTTCTCAACAATTGTCTTTGCTTTGTCGGTCAGGGCCTTCATTGAGGCAAGTTGCTGCGTCAGTTGGGCTTTGTCCTTTTCAAGGTTTGATACTTGTGTTGTAAGGGCAGCAACATTTTGCTGGCTTTCGTCATATTGCTTGTTTAAGTCGACTTTGCTTTGCGATAGTTTAGTGAGCTGCTCTTGAAGCTGAATCACTTGCTCTCGTGTGACTTGATCGTCGCTTAAGAAGTAGTCCGCCACCCAGCCTACATTCCCACTAGGGGTTTTTACTTTGGTGTAGCCATTACTTTTCTCCAAGACTTGTAAAGGTGTACCGCTTTTTATACCGCGCTCAACGGCGGGCGAATTATTGTCTTGTCCTTGACGAATCGCGACAAATTGAACGTCAGACACGTAGACAGTAGTTGCTTGCGCAACGGCTGATAGTAATAACCCTACAAGAAGGCAAGTTATATTTTTTTTAGACACGTTAAGACCCTTTAACAATCAATCACTTTGACTCGTTTCCTACGATAATCAGCGAGACCTAAATACGCAATAGAAAAAGGCCCATGAATGGACCTTTTATTGGAGTGTTGACAAAAGATTTAATGTTTAACGACGCAAAAACATCGGTCTAGGGTCATTTGCATCCCCTTGATAGGCAACAGAAAAGCTTTTGTGCAGTAGTAATGCTTTTTCTAGGTCAACGTCAGCATTGAATTGGAAAGCGTTAAAACCAACACGTAAAAGATAACCTTGCTGATCTGGAATGAAATAACCTAAGGCTCGGATCTCGCCTTGATAGTTAAAGCGCTCTCGTAATAGTCGTGCGTAGCTGAAACCTCTGCCATCAGTAAAGGCAGGGAAATTGATACCGATGACAGCGAATTGAGTTAGGTCTACACCTTCAAGTTGTTCTGTGCCTTCTCCTGCGTCTATCCAAATACCAGCGACCTTACCAATGGCTTCTTGCTCAGCGTGCCATCTTGCTAAAGGCACGATAGCATTGCTGGTTATTGGCGTGTCATTATCCTGAATCCAGATTTGTTCATTGTCGATAATCTTGCCATTTTTAATTAACTTTAGCATATGCAGCCTCTTTAAATGGTGCCATTCCAATACGACGGAAGGTATCGATAAAACGTTCTTCATCTGTACGATGACTCACATAGACATCCATCAGCTTTTGGATCACGCTGCTGATTTCTTCTTGCGCAAATGAAGGGCCGAGAATTTTGCCAATACTGGCATCATGGCCAGAGGAGCCCCCCATGGAAATTTGATAAAACTCTTCGCCTTTTTTATCAACACCTAAAATGCCTATGTTGCCAACGTGATGGTGGCCACAGGCATTCATACAGCCGGAAATGTTTAGGTCGATGTCTCCTAAATCGTATAAATAATCCAAGTCGTTGAAGGTTTCTTGGATTTGCTGTGCGATAGGGATGGATTTTGCGTTAGCCAACGCACAGAAATCACCACCTGGACAGCAGATCATATCGGTTAATAGACCCAAAGTAGGGGTTGCGAACCCAGCCTCTTTAGCGGCTTCCCATAATTCAACTAACTGGTCTTGGCGTACATCTGCTAGCACAAGGTTTTGCTCATGGCTAACTCGTAACTCGCCAAAGCTATACTGATCAGCGAAGTCTGCGCCTTTTTCCATTTGCTCTGCTGTGGCATCACCAGGAGCTTGACCTGGTTTTTTCAATGATAAAGTGACAATGCGATAGCCAGGCTTTTTGTGGGCAAAGGTGTTGCGCTCAAACCAGCGGGCAAAGCCTGTACTGTCTGCTAACTTAGCAGTGAGTGTTTCAGGGTTGTCTGTTAGCGCTTCATAGTTCGGCTCGGTAAAAAAGCTTTGCAGGCGTGTGAACTCACTCATTGGGACGGTGCTTTCTTTTCCGCGTATATGTCGCCATTCAGCATCGACCAGTTTGCGGAATTCATCAATTCCCATGGCTTTAACTAGGATTTTAATACGCGCTTTGTATTTGTTGTCGCGACGGCCTTTTTGGTTGTAGACGCGAATGATGGCGTCTAAATAGGTTAGCAAATCTTCCCGTGGCACAAATTCATTGATGGTTAAACCAACCATCGGAGTGCGACCTAAACCGCCACCAACGATGACTTTAAAGCCGATTTCGCCAGCGTCATTTTTTTTAATTTGTAGACCAATGTCATGCACCTGAACCGCAGCCCGATCAGACGATTCTGTGGCGTTCACCGCAATTTTAAACTTACGCGGTAAGAAGGCGAATTCTGGGTGGAAGGTAGACCATTGACGAATCAGTTCACAGTAAGGGCGTGGGTCAACAACTTCGTCCGCAATAACGCCAGCGTATTGGTCTGTCGTTGTATTACGAATACAGTTACCACTGGTTTGTGTGGCGTGCATTTGTACTTGAGCAAGCTCAGCCAAAATATCAGGCACATCTTCAAGCTTTGGCCAATTCAGTTGTAGGTTTTGACGAGTACTGAAGTGTCCATAGCCTTTGTCATAGCGGCGGGTAATGCCTGCCAAAGTTCTTAGTTGATCACTGGATAGCATGCCGTAAGGAATGGCAATACGCAACATTGGCGCATAACGCTGAACATAGAGGCCATTTTGTAGGCGCAGTGGTAAGAATTCTTGTTCACTTAGTTCTTGATTTAAGTAGCGGCGTGTCTGGTCGCGAAACTGTGCTACACGCTCATTAACAAGCTGTTGGTCAATTGCGTCGTATTGGTACATAGAGAAATAAGCCGTGGTTAATAAATTTTAATGGCGTAACTCTAGCAAATTTCCTTTATTCTAAAAATGAATATTTATCTATATCTTTAGCGGTTTTTCTAATAAGCCTTATTCAATTAATTAACTCCTCTAATCAACGGTTCAAGCAAAAATGAATAGTGGAAAAATACCCTACTTTTTTAGTTGGTCTTTGGCTTTATTGTCAATCTGAGTTACTATGTACTCATTAGATGTATGACTGATTTAGAAGGGTTGTTATGAATATTACTATTACTGATGGCGCTCAAGACTACCTTGCTTCACTGCTGGAAAAACAGGGTGTAGAGGGGATTGCTGTGCGTATTTTTATCCAACAACCAGGTACGCCTTATGCGGAGACTTGTCTTGCTTACTGCCGTCCTGATGAAGTGAATGAGACAGACGAAATTTTGAATCTTCCTAAACTGAAAGTCTACATTGAGAAAAATTCAGTGAACTTTTTGGATGAAGCTTATATAGACTATGCGACGGAAAAGATGGGAGGGCAGCTAACCATTAAAGCGCCCAACGCTAAAATGCCGAAAGTTTCAGCGGATAGTCCAATCGAAGATCAAATTAATTATATTCTTTACTCAGATATTAACCCAGGCCTTGCCGCCCATGGCGGGGAAGTAACCTTAGTAGAAGTGATTGATGGGCAAGTTGCTGTACTTCGCTTTGGTGGCGGTTGTCAGGGGTGTAGTGCAGTCGACTTAACTTTGAAAGAAGGTGTTGAAAAAACCTTGATTGAAAAAGTGGCTGGTTTGACCGCCGTGAAAGATGCAACTGACCATACTGTCACGGACAATGCCTTTATGTAACCATTGTTATTGTACTGAATTCATCCTGTCAGTGTTTGTGGATGAGTGCGCAGGACAGTCAAATGCAAAAAGGGACGATATTTCTATCGTCCCTTTTTGCATTTTAACTACGTTTCTTGAAGAAGAATGTATGAATTATTAGCGCTTGCGTTTGGGCAAAACAGATTTTAACGCATTGGCCATATCAGTGATTGTCTTCTCCGATGTTTGCCAGTCAATACAGGCATCCGTAATGGATACACCATAGGTGAGGTCTTTTTTATCTGCAGGGACTTTTTGGTTGCCCCATCCAATGTTGCTTTCGATCATTAATCCCATAATGGATTGGTTGCCATCGAGAATTTGTTGAGTAACGTCTTCGGCGACAATGACCTGGCGTTCTGGTTTTTTACTGGAGTTTTCATGGGATGTGTCCACCATGATGTTCGCTTTCAGGTTGGCTTTGGCAAGCGCTTCTTCTGCTTCAATGACAAATTGCGCTTCGTAGTTGGGTTTACCCCCACCACCGCGCAAGACAACATGCCCATAGTCATTGCCCTTGGTGTTAACAACCGTGACTTGGCCTGCTTCATTAATTCCCAAAAAAGAGTGCGGATGTGAAACAGATTGCATCGCATTTATTGCTACTGTCATTGAGCCATCTGTACCATTTTTAAAGCCTACAGGGCCAGATAGGCCAGACGCCATTTCTCGATGCGTTTGTGATTCGGTTGTACGAGCCCCGATGGCAGACCAGCTGATCAAGTCTTGGATATACTGGGGGGAAATGGGGTCAAGGGCTTCGGTGGCCAATGGCAAACCAAGTTCCGCAAGATCAATTAATAACTTACGGCCGATACGCAAGCCTTTATTAATATCAAAGGTACCATCAAGGTTGGGATCGTTAATAAGGCCTTTCCAGCCTACCGTGGTTCTTGGTTTTTCAAAATAGGCGCGCATGATGATATAAATCGAGTCATCTACTTTTTCAGCCAATGCTTTCAAGCGTCTTGCATAGTCAAGGGCGGCTTCTGGATCATGAATAGAGCAGGGACCTATAACAATGGCAAGGCGGTGGTCTTTACCATCCATGATGTTTTTTATTGTTTCACGAGATCGCGCAATCGCTTTGCTTACGGACTCGCTAATAGGTAGTTCAGCCTTTAGTTCTGTTGGAGTGACTAAAGGAGAGAATGAGGCAATATTTAAGTCCTCAAGATGTCGATTACTCATTACAAGGGATTCCTAGTTACTATTTTTTTACGTGTTGGAACATTATCGTGTTTTACATCTTTTATGAACCTTATTACCCCCCATTTTTAGGATCTTTTTTTAAAAGAAGAGGTATTTTAGGCCAAATGCCATTAATGCTGTGGCTAAAAGGGGTTGTAATACTTTGTTGGGAAGATAGCTGGAAGCATAGGTGCCAAGGTAAATGGCTGGGATGGAGCCAATTAAAAGGCCGACCAGTAGGGTATAGTCCACATTGCCAAGCAGTAGGTGCCCAATTCCCCCAATCAATGTAAGTGGCACAGCGTGAGCGAGATCGGTACCAACGATGTTCTTGGCTCGCATGACGGGAAAGAGAATCATCATAATCGCTGTCCCTAGTGCGCCAGCTCCAACCGAAGTCAGCGTTACTAATACCCCTAGTGCAATGCCGCAAACAAAAATCAGTTTCAAGCTGGTTCTTTCCGGTAAGCGCAAATCAAAGCGGCTTAGTAACTTACTGCGAAAAATAATGACAAGAGCTGTTATTAACAGCATTAACCCTAAGGTTGTGGTTAAGATGTGTTGATAGTTATCTGGCTTGTCAAACTGGGACAGTAACCATATAGTGACAAGTGAGGCTGGTAAACTGCCTGCTGCCATAGCGCCAACAATACGCCAATTCACATTGCCCTTTTTGGCATGTAAGTAGACGCCGGTGCTTTTGGCAATCCCTGCATACATAAGATCCGTGCCAATGGCAATATGGGGAGGAAAACCAAAGAGTAGTAAAAGTGGCGTCATAAGTGATCCACCGCCCACTCCCGTGATGCCAATGGCAAGCCCCACAACGGAGCCTGCTAAAATATACCAAATAAAATCCATCGTACTCTGTCTTTATGGCGATTCGAGCTGGAAACACTAGAGGTTTTTTACTATTCTATAAAGTAATATTTTATTATGTTTTTAACTCTTTTTAGAATAAGGTGTCCGATGAAGTTACAGCAGCTAAGATATATATGGGAAGTAGCGCGTCATGATTTGAACGTCTCGGCCACCGCGCAAAGCCTTTATACTTCACAACCAGGCGTAAGTAAGCAGATCCGTTTGCTCGAAGATGAGTTAGGTATTGAGGTCTTTGCAAGAAGCGGCAAGCATTTAACACACATTACCCCAGCGGGCGAAAAGATTATTGCCTTAGCGGGTGAGATCTTGAATCAAACGCAAAACATTAAACGTGTAGCCAATGAGTTTAGCGATGAACGCAAAGGCGCCATGGATATTGCTACAACGCATACTCAAGCGCGCTATGCTTTGCCAAAAGTGATTCATGAATACATTGACAGTTATCCGGATGTGACGCTGCACATGCATCAAGGGACACCCATGCAAATTGCCGAGATGGCAAATGATGGTGTAGTGGATTTTGCTATCGCGACCGAGGCGCTAGAATTGTTCGGCAATCTAGTCATGCTGCCTTGTTATATGTGGAATCGTTGCGTTGTTGTACCCAAAGGGCATCCGCTGGCCCAATCGAGCAAATTGACTTTAGAGGCATTAGCAGCGCATCCCATTGTGACTTATGTTTTTGGTTTTACCGGACGCTCTCAATTGGACCAAGCGTTCCAAGAGGCAGGTTTAGATCCAAATGTCGTCTTTACAGCGGCCGATTCGGACGTGATAAAGACCTATGTACGTTTAGGGTTGGGAGTCGGAATTGTCGCGTCTATGGCCTTTGATCCTGAGCAGGATTCTGATTTGGTAGCCCTTGACGCTTCACATCTTTTTGAAGACAGCTGTACAAAAATTGGCATTCGTAGCAATACCTTTATTCGTGGCTATATGTATAAATTTATTGAGTCATTTGCGCCTCATTTAACCAAAGATATCGTTGTTGCGGCAATGGAAGCCGCGAATCGACAAGATGCTGAGCAACTTTTTAAACATATAGAGTTGCCAAGGCTTTAAGCATCTAATATATCTAGGCAATGATGGGACAAGTAAAAGGAAAAAGGCGGAGTGATAGTCAATGTCACTTCGCCTTTTTATTGAGCGATTTTGAGATGAGGAATAAAAGGGACTATTTGCCCAGTTTTATAGCCAGCTCAGCAATGCGTTTACCTTGTGCTTCACATAAAGACTTTTCATCATTTGTCAGCTGATGTTCGTTCGTCTTGCTAGCAAGGTGGCTTGCACCATAAGGCGTTCCTCCTGCAGTGGTACTAAGGAGTGCTTTGTTGCTGTAAGGCAAACCGGCCCAAACCATGCCATGATGCAAAAGGGGGGTCATCATGGAATGAAGGCACTGCTCATGACCACCATGCATGCTGCTCGCACTAGTAAACCCACAGGCGGGTTTATCGATCAAACGGCCTGTCAGCCAAAGCATGGAGGTTTGATCGATAAAGTGTTTAAGTGGCGCAGCGATGGCACCAAAATAAGAAGGCGAGCCAATTGCGAGACCAGAGCACTCTGCCAACTCGTCTAATGTAATATAGGGAGAGCCTTCTTCTGGTATTTCGGGTGCGGTGGCTTCGCAGGTCTCAGACACATTGGGAACCTGACGGACTTTGGCTTCAATACCACCAACACTATTAACGCCTCTGGCAATGTGTTTGGCCATTTCGGCAATTGAACCATGCTTACTGTAAAACAAAATTAAAACATAGGGGGTGCCCATTAGAATAATTCCAGCACTTGCTCGGGTGGGCGTCCAATCTTTGCTTTGCCGTTGTGGATGACGATAGGGCGTTCGATTAGGCTTGGATTGTTGTGCATGGCTTGGATACGCTCTTCGTCCGTCGATTCTTTGGATAAACCAAGTTCTTTGTACAAGGCTTCTTTTGTACGCATCAACTCGATAGGGGAAAGAGCAAGCTGTTTAATCAATTCTTTGATCTCGGCAACGCTCGGTACATCTTGTAGGTATAATCGCACTTCGGGTTGAATGCCATTTTCTTCGAGTAAAGCAAGTGTTTGTCGGGATTTGGAACAACGAGGGTTATGGTAAATGGTCGTCATGCTGCTTCCTTTATTTGTCGTGCTATATTAGGAGAGATAAGCCGCCTAACTTGTCACTAGGCGGCTTATAAGGGTTAAGCTTGTTGCTTAACAATAAAGTCCACTGCATCAGCTTGCGCGATGTCTTGGTTATCGCCTTTAGAGCGATGTTTGTATTCTAGCGTGCCATTTGCAAGGCCTTTGTCGCCCACTACTAGGCGATGTGGAATACCGAGCAACTCACAGTCGGCAAATTTAACACCAGGGCGTTCTTTGCGGTCATCCAGAAGGACATCAATCCCTTTTGCCGTCAGTTCGGTGTATAAGCGCTCGCACTCTTCACGTACGGCTTCGGATTTATCATAGTTCATTGCAACAATGGCAACACTGAATGGTGCGATGCTTTCTGGCCAAAGGATGCCTTTGTCATCAAAGTTTTGTTCGATGGCTGCCGCCACGATACGAGACACACCAATGCCATAACAACCCATGTGCATGATTTGGGCTTTACCATTTTCATCTAACACGGTGGCTTTTAAGGCTTCAGCGTACTGTTGACCCAGTTGGAAAATATGACCCACTTCAATGCCGCGTTTAATAACGACTTTTCCTTTGCCATCAGGAGAAGGGTCGCCTTCCACGACATTGCGTAGGTCAGCCACTTCAAAATCAGAGCAATCTCTTTCCCAGTTTAAGCCAGTGACGTGGTAGTCGTCTTTGTTGGCACCAGCACAGAAATCGGACATCACGGCGGCTGAGCGGTCGACAATAATGCGAATCCCTTTCTCTTTTAAACCTTGTGGGCCGATAGAGCCGGGGGCACAGCCAATTTTGTTGAGAATGTCTTCTTCGCTGGCAAATTCGAATGGAGCAACAATGCCCTTTAGTTTCTCAACTTTCAGTTCATTAATATTGTGGTCACCACGAAGAACCAAGGCCACGATGGTACTTACTTCGTTTTCGTCGATGCCTTTAACCAGCATGGTTTTTACTGTTTGAGTGACATCCAGCTTTAGAAACTCAGCCACTTTCTGAATGGTTTTGCAGTCAGGCGTAAAGACTTCTGTCATATCCTGGGTGGCTGGATCGGCTTTTTCTTTTAGTGTTACCGCTTCTGCAAGTTCAACATTCGCAGCAAAATCGGACTCATCACTGAAAGCTATGTCGTCTTCACCGGAATCCGCTAAAACGTGGAATTCGTGGGAGTATGCACCACCAATACTGCCAGTGTCTGCGCGAACAGGGCGGTAATCCAAACCAATACGATCAAAGACGTTGCAGTACGCTTTATGCATGACATCGTATGTCTCTTGCAACGACTCTGGGCTGATATGGAATGAATACGCGTCTTTCATGCTGAACTCGCGTGAACGCATAACACCAAAACGAGGGCGGACTTCATCACGGAATTTGGTTTGAATTTGGAAGAAGTTAACAGGCAATTGTTTGTAACTGGTGAGTTCATTGCGAGCAAGTTCCGTAATGACTTCTTCGTGAGTAGGTCCCAAACAGTAATCACGACCATGGCGGTCTACAAGACGAAGTAACTCAGGACCATATTTTTGCCAACGGCCAGATTCTTGCCAAAGCTCTGCGGGTTGAACTCCCGGCATAATTACTTCAAGCGCACCGGCTTTTTGCATTTCGTCGCGTACGATGCTTTCCACTTTGCGGAAAACTTTCACGCCAGTTGGTAGCCAAGTATATAAACCTTTAGAAACTTGGCGGATCATGCCAGCACGAACCATCAATTGGTGGCTGGTAACAACAGCGTCGGTTGGAGTGTCACGTAATGTAGAAAATAAATAGTTGCTTGCGCGCATGATAATAGAGTCTATGTCTTATAAAAGTTAATGTCTTAGCCAGCAAAGCGTGGCTCAGTTAAGCCTGCAATGTCCACATCAATGGCAAAAATACCGCCAGCCTGTGGAAATTGTTGTAACTCTTCGTCGGTCTGTGCGCTTCGGCAGGTGCTCACAAACAGCGTTTTCATATCGGGGCCACCAAAGGCGACCATGGTCGGATAAATGGCTGGAACAGGATATTCTTTTAAAATCTTCCCTTCAGGGCTGATTTTTACCACTCGTTGACCTTGATACAGGGCTGACCAATAATTGCCTTCGCTATCGACAGCAGCCCCATCAGGGCGTCCATTGCCACGGGGGAACTCAATAAAGGTTCGTTTATTGGTGGCTTGCCCAGTCTCAAGGTCATAATCAAATTGATAGACGATATGATTCGGCGTGTCGGAATAATACATGATTTTGTTATCAGGTGAGAAGGCTAGGCCATTAGATGTCCAAGCAGCCTGATCAATAACAGTTTGTTTGCCGTTGGTAAATTGATGCAATGCTCCCTTAAATGCATCTTTTGGGCTATACATGGTGCCGGCAAGAAAGCGTCCTTTTGCATCACATCGACCATCATTAAAACGTGTTGTATTCTGATCATAGGTCGCCAGCCAATAGGTATTCAATGGCCCATTGAAATCATCAAATTGGTATACACCAGATCGAAAGGCGGCAATGAAGCCCCCATTTTCAGTAAGAGAGAAGCAACCAATCTCTTCATCGAATTGACGGGTTTCTAAGGTGTTTGCATTAATGTTAAATGCGTGTAATTTGAAAGCATCAATATCAACAAAATAAAGCGTTTGGGTGTGTTCATCCCAACGTGGGCATTCTGCTAATTTGGCTTGTACGTCCAAAACACATTGCATATCAGTCATGCTGACTCCAAGTCTTTGGGTGATTTTAATGTAGGAGTGCTATAGTGCTTATGAAAGGCTTTGATGTAAATAGGAATGTATAAGATGTTTGAGTTAAATCCCACTCTAGAACGCGATTCTATCTTGATCGGTTATTTGCCACTTTGCCAGGTGCGACTTATCAATGATCGTCAGTATCCTTGGTTTATACTGGTGCCGCAACGCAATGGTATTAGTGAAATATATCAATTGGTTGAAGAGGATCGCAGCATGTTAATGGCAGAAAGCTGCCTGTTAAGCGAAACGTTGCACGATGCTTTTTCCGCAGACAAACTTAATATTGCAGCGATTGGTAACAAAGTGACACAGCTTCACTATCACCACATTGTGAGATTTGAAAATGATGCCTGTTGGCCGGAGCCAGTTTGGGGGAAACTGCCTGCCATTGCGTATTCTCAAGAAGAGTTGTTGAGTATTTTGCAAAAGGTTAGATCGCTATTGTCAGATGATTTGAAACTACCCGATGGCGATGCCGAACTGTATTATTAACGAACGGACGACACTGGCAGACATAGGAAAGGCAATTTGTATGAATATACGCAGAAGAAAGAAGGCCATTAGTAAGGTTGTTAAGTTGCTTAATTTAGCGACTTCTACAAACTCTAGTGAATCCGTTGTTGCGCTTCGTCATGCGGAATCTTTAATTCGACAATATTCTATACTGCAGCGTGAATTACCTATTCTGCAATTGTGTGATACCAGTATGTTGTACCGTGTTAGTTGGGGAGGGGCGGCGCCAAGACACGCAAAAGAAGTGCCAGCTAAACCTGTGTTTCAGGAGTCTGTCTATCAACGTCGTTTCAGTGAAAAGACGGTGGATCCGAGTAAAGCTTATGCATCGGTCAGGACAATTTTAGATGACATCGAAGAAGGGTTGGTTGAGCAAGCTCACTCATCGATTGAGGATCCTTTTTCTGAAGCCGTTAAACACTCATATGGCAATCAAGCTGGAGTGGAAAAGGGTCTGGATGAAGACGATTCTAAACCCGAAGTGTCAAATGCTGATACTGAGACTAACAGTGAAGAGACATATGAAGAGGCGCCTGTTGCAAGTACAGAATCAAACCAAGCTCAGTCAGTAGAACAAAGCCAAGCAGTTGAGCGAAATGAATCAGTACAGCAGTATGAAACTGATGATAAAAGTACAGTCTCTAATGAAAAAGTAGCGGAACCGATGGACAATCTTCACCTGGATACTGAACAACCTATGTCTAATTCGAATGAATCGATTATATCAAGCGTCAATGTGACGTCTGGAACCATGTCATCTGACAATGTCATTAATGCTGCACAAGCGTTTCGTCCTAACGCACAGGAATTCGCTGATACCCTGAGAACCCAATATTCAACCAGTGATCCAGCCATCCCTTTTTCCGATGACAAGTATTGGTCTAAGATTTATGAGCGCTTGGCGGATTTTGATGAAGCCAAGGTACAGTCTCAGATGGACGCTCTTAAACAGCAGCTGCAATTGGCAGAAGAGAATTTGCAGGTCAAAAAGAGCTATCGGTTAGAGCAAGAACAAGAAGAGTTACTGGAACGAGCTGAGCGCGCACGCATTGAGCGAAGTTTTGAAGAGGCTATGGAGCGAGCGTTTCAAGCTCGTGCCAAAGCGCATGAAGCATGGGAGCAAGAACGAGCGCGTATTCGCTTGTCCAGCCTGCGGGATGAGCAAGAAGCATTGCATGGTTTTGAGTCGCTGACGCAGTCGCTTAATCAGCATGTTGAGGCTTTTAAACAGCATTTGCAGCGTAAGGAAGATTACCGTGCGGCGAAAATAATGCACGAGCTGCGTCGGCATCTTGCGTTAGCCGTTTCTTCAAGTCCTGAGTCGTCTGAATCCTACGCGACTGTTCTCGATATTATGCAAGACAACGGCTTGTCCTTAAAAGATTTAGAGTTTTCCGACATTAAAAACAAAAGCCTGTTTATTCGTCTTCTGGAGCGAGAAACAGCACAAATCGAAGACATTCATCAGCGAGAGTTATACACCGAAGAAATGCTGGATAAATTTTTGACCGCCAGCGCGGTAAAAAAGGAATCTAAAGCTTCTGAAAACCCCATTCAACACATTCAGCGGTTGTTGATTGCTGCAAACGAAGGGGGGCAATTTGAAACCCAAAAAAATCTAGAACAAGTGATACATTTGATGGGTAGCCACGGTATCAGTGTTCGAGACATAGGTTATGAATACATCAAAAAGTATTCGGTATTCATCCGTCTGATTAACTGGGAGGCGGAGAGTATTTCGTCTCTTTCTGAGCGCGAAGCCTTTACCGCTGGTATTTTAGAAGAATACGTTCAACATTCAGTTCAGGCACCAGCTCCAGCTAAATCGTCTGATAAGAGCAAAAATAAGAAAACCTATTAAGGTGTTCGTGATGCTCTCTACGATATTTACTGCAGTGAAAGCGCTTTTTGTTGGTCTTGTCCTAAGAAGCGCTTTTTTGTTTTCTATTTTGTTCTATAAGCCTCTTCAATAAACGCTCTATGCAGCGCCAATAAAGCTTGATGCTATGTCAGTCTTTATGGATTTTTTACGCCTTCTCAATATATCTATCTAGATATTTTACGCCGCTCATCTCTATTGTCTCCTTATCTACTACATCCATGAGGAGACAGAAGATGGCGTGGTTACTGCTGGTTCTATCCATTGTGCTTTTTATTTATCTGATGGTGGCAATGTTTGCACCAGAAAAGTTTTAGGGGGGCAAGATTATGTTTGAAATTGTGCTGATCTGCCTAATTGCCGTGGCGTTGGCCATTCCACTAGGATCGTATATGACAGGAGTGTTTTCTGGGGAAAAACACATAACCGATGGTTTTTTCTCTCCTATTGAATCAGTTCTATATCGCCTGATGAGAGTGAATCCAAATGAGTCCATGACGTGGCGTACCTACGGCATGGCATTTTTGATGAGCAATCTGATTTTAGGTGTCGTGGCGTTTTTGCTTCTTAAATTCCAGCAAGTACTGCCGTTTAATCCAGATTATATTGGGCCCCTTTCCTGGGATGTGGCATTGCATACCGCTATATCATTTATTACCAATACCAATCAGCAGCATTATGCTGGTCAAGCTCAGCTTTCTTATCTTTCCCAAGGTTTTCTTATTGTGACGCTACAATTTGTTTCGCCGGCGATGGGGTTGGCGATTTGCGTGGCTGTATTACGTGGCATGATAGGTGGTAAGAATAATAAGACAGCCAAAGAAGGAGAAGAGCGGGACCTTGGTAATTATTATGTTGATGTGGTTCGTGGCGTAGTGCGTGTCTTTCTGCCTTTATCTCTTATTGTTGCGCTCTTGCTTGCTTGGCAAGGTGTGCCGAGTACTTTTTCCGGTGCGCAGCATGTCCAGACGCTGGATACACAGTCATCCATGTCATCGCAAACGATTCCTGTTGGCCCTGTTTCTGCCATGGTAGCGATTAAACAACTAGGAACCAATGGTGGGGGCTGGTATGGATCAAATAGTGCCGACCCGTTAGAAAATCCAACGCCTTTGAGCGATGTGATTGAGACCATTGCCATTGTCCTGATTCCTATTGCTGTTGTTTTTATGGCAGGGGGGCTGATAAGACGCAAAAAATTTGCGTGGATGTCCTTTGCTGCTATGGCTATTCTCAGTGTGTCTTTTACAGCAGCGACAATTTACAGTGAAAATCAAGCCAATGCCGCATTTGTTGGAGCCAGTGCAATGGGTTCCAACATGGAAGGCAAGGAGGTGAGATTCGGCCCCGAACTTTCCGCCTTATGGGGAGCATTAACCACACAAACTTCGAATGGTTCAGTGAATGCCTCGATGGATTCTTTCAATCCACTCGGTGGTTTGATGGCGCGCTCAGGAATGCTGGTTAATGCGATATGGGGTGGTGTTGGGTGTGGCTTTGTTAACTTCATTGTCTATGTATGGTTGCCGGTCTTTTTATCTGGTTTGATGATAGGTCGTACGCCAGAAATTTTCGGACGCAAAGTTGAAACTAAAGAAGTGACTCTGCTATCTAGCTTAATCGTGTTGCCTGCCTTGTGTATTCTGGGATTTACTGCCATTGCCGTGTCTTTCCCAAGTATTACGGGGAACAGTAATCCAGGATTTCATGGAATCTCACAGGTTTTTTATGAGTATGCCTCAGCGTTTGCGAATAATGGTTCTGGCATGGCAGGATTGAAAAATGACACGCCATGGTGGAATCTCAGTGCGGCTTTTGTGATTCTGTTAGGACGATACCTGCCTCTTGTTATTCCCTTAATGATCGCTGGACTCATGGCGAAAAAACGTGTGACTCCAGCCAGTTCTGGTGGTTTGACATTAGAAACACCAACGTTCTGTGTCACGCTGATTGCCGTCATCCTGGTTATTAATGTGTTGTCTTTTCTTCCTGCCGCAGTCATTGGACCTATCGGCGAAGCATTGCAATTGTCTGCTGTTCATGTGGGGAATTAATCAATGAAAAATCAAACAGTTCAAACCATGACAATGTCTGAGTTGCGCCAAGCCAGCGTGGACTCATTAAAAAAACTGTCTTTACTAAAAATGGCGTCCAGCCCTGTGATGTTTATCGTTTGGGTGGGCACCTTGTTAAGTGCAACCATGACGCTATATCAAGCCGTGCAAGATAAGCCTTATGCTATGGCGCTGATTACGACCATCATTTTGTTTTTAACGGTTTGGTTTTCGAACTTGGCCGAGTCAGTAGCTGAGGCAAAAAGCCGAGGTCAAGCCTCTAGTCTTCGTTCTGCAAAACAATCTCTCAAGGCGTGTCGTATCAAAGGTGAAAGTGAAAGCTGGGTGGCTGCTGCTGATCTGATAAAAGGCGACCGAGTCAAAGTCAGGGCCGGAGAATATATTCCGGCTGATGGTGACATTATTGTCGGAGTGGCAACAGTGAATGAGTCTGCGGTGACTGGCGAATCGGCAGCGGTATTGAGAGAATCTGGCACAGATCACTCTAGTGTCATCGGTGGCACAAAATTGCTCAGTGGTGAAGTAGTTTTGGAAGTAGCGAATGACCCTGGTAACAGTTTTTTGGATCGTATGATTGGTTTAGTTGAGGGTGCTCAGCGACAAAAAACACCGAATGAAACAGCGCTGACTGTTTTGCTTTCTTCGCTAAGTGCTGTGTTTTTATTGATTGTCATGACTCTACCTGCGATGGCGCACTTTATGGGAGCCCGCTTGGATGACACCATGCTGATAGCTTTGCTGGTTTGCCTTATTCCGACGACCATCGGTGGTTTGTTACCCGCCATTGGTATTGCGGGCATGAACCGTGCGCTAAAAGCCAATGTGGTGGCAAAGTCGGGGAAAGCGGTTGAGGTCGCTGGTGATATTGACACCTTACTACTGGATAAAACAGGCACGATTACTTTTGGTGATCGACAAGCTACGGAGTTTCTGGTCTCCAAAGATGCGGATAGCATCGAGATGATTAAAGCGGCGGTGTGGTCGTCCCTTGATGATCCAACCCCTGAAGGGAAATCTGTGGTTTTGCTCGCGGAAAACAAGGGCATTGATAAACCTGAAGCGCCTGCGGATGCGGAATTTATTCCCTTCTCGCCGAAAACTCGTATTTCTGGTGCTCAGCTCGTTGACGGTTCTTTGATGATGAAGGGAGCGAGTGATTCCATGAAGACGTGGGCGCGAGATCACCAATTATCCTGGCCTGATGATATGGATGGTCTGGTCCGCAAAGTGGCTAAACAGGGAGGCACACCTCTGGTCGTTGCTTCAAATACAGCCGTTTTGGGGGTTATTGCCTTATCCGATGTGGTGAAACCAGGCGTTGCAGAGCGTTTTGCCCAACTAAGGGCCTTAGGTGTTCGCACTGTCATGGTAACTGGCGATAATCCCGTGACGGCTGGGGTGATAGCGGCGCAAGCCGGCGTGGATGATTTTATCGCCGAAGCCAAACCAGAAGATAAGCTTGCTTTGATTCGAGAAGAACAAGCCAAAGGGCGCTTAGTTGCCATGGTAGGGGATGGAACAAACGATGCGCCAGCTTTAGCACAAGCAGACATTGGGCTTGCCATGAACTCAGGCACACAAGCGGCGAAAGAAGCTGGCAATATGGTGGATTTGGATTCCGACCCTGCGAAATTACTGTCCGTTGTTGAAATCGGTAAGCAGTTATTGATTACACGCGGCGCTTTAACGACCTTTTCTCTTGCAAACGATGTGGCAAAGTATTTTGTTATCTTGCCGGCGATTTTTGTCACCGCGATCCCAACCATTGGAACACTCAATGTGATGCATCTCCATAGCCCACAATCGGCCGTTATTGCGGCATTGATTTTTAATGCTTTGATTATTCCTGCTTTAATTCCGCTTGCATTGAAAGGGGTTAAAGTCAGAGCGATTACGGCTGAGAAGTTGTTAAGAAACAATATGCTGGCCTATGGGCTTGGTGGTGTGTTGTTGCCTTTTATTAGCATAAAGATACTTGATGTTATTATCAGTTCATTTTTTTAGGAGCCACGATCATGAATGCACAAGTAACAGACGATTTACATGAGGGTGTTATTCAATGGCATCAAGGTGGTTTATCCAAACAAATCGCTTTGGCTGTCAGAATGTCACTAGTGATGCTGGTGCTTTGCGGTATTATTTATACAGGTAGTGTCACTATGGTAGCGCAAACACTGTTTCCTTTTCAGTCAACGGGCAGTGTGATTGACCATAATGGCAAACCTGTTGGTTCGAAATTGATTGGTCAATTATTTCAAAGTGCAGATTATTTTCATGGGCGCCCTAGTGCAGTAGGTTATGACCCAAAGTCTACCGGCGGTAGCAACCTTGCGCCGAGTAACCCTACATTGCGCGCAGAAGTGGAGCAACGTAGTTTGGCGATTCAGACATCGGATCATGTTACTGCGAGTCAAATTCCAGTGGATTTATTGGCAGCATCCGGTTCAGGTGTGGATCCAGATATTTCTCCAGCGGCAGCTTTGTTGCAGGTGGATAGGGTGGCCGCGCAACGGCATTTGTCTGTTAATGCGGTAAAAAAATTAGTTGATCAACACATTGAACACCCACAATGGGCTATTTTTGGTCAGGCAAGGGTAAATGTTTTGATGCTGAATTTAGCGCTAGATACACTCTCCGATACTAATAACACTCAGTCCAAATAATGACTAGATAAGATTAGTTGAGACACTTACCACATAGGGCGCGAAAATGATTGAAGAGCATCGTGATCAAAAAGCAGACGCCATTTTAAATGCGTTACAGCAATCTTCGCAGGGTAAGTTGACTATTTTTATTGGTGCAGCTCCTGGTGTGGGGAAGACCTACGCAATGATTAGCGCGGCAAAGGAAAGCGTTCAGCAAGGTGTCGAGGTGCTCGTTGGCTTGTTGGAAACTCATGGGCGTAAAGAGACACAAGACATAATGGCGGGGTTGAATGTCTTACCGCGTAAGGAAGTCCATTATCATGATACTGTTTTAACTGAGTTTGACTTGGATGCAGCGCTTGAGCAAAAACCAGAATTGATTTTAGTGGATGAGCTTGCTCACACCAATGTCCCTGGAAGTCGCCATACTAAGCGGTATCAAGATATTGCTGAATTATTAGCGGCTGGAATCAATGTCTATACCACGGTGAATGTTCAGCATATTTTGAGTTTACGTGATGTGGTTGCTCAAATTACAGGGGTGACAGTTCACGAGAGCGTACCGGATAACGTCATCGATGATGCCTATGACATTCGCTTTATTGATTTGCCCCCCATTGCGTTGATTGATCGGCTTAAGCAAGGAAAAGTTTACCTTCCTGAATACGCGCGAGTGGCGTTAGATACTTTTTTTTCTCTCTCCAATTTATCTGCGTTACGTGAGCTTGCAATGAAACGAGCCATGCATCAAGTAGATAGCTATTTAGAGACGGCCTTAATGCAAGGAAGCAGCGCTCAAAAATACGCTATTAGAGATAAGTTAATTGTCTTGGTCAGCGCCAGCAGCGATCATTGTTATTTGGTTCGTCTTGGACGACAAATTGCTGAAAGACGCCAGATAGCCTGGTGTGTCGTATGGGTGGATAGAGGCATTACCCAAAATGCCATACAACGGAAGCACTTAAATAATGTGATGAATCTTGCGAAAGATCTGGGAGCGCAAGTAGATACGTTAAGAGGTGAGAATTGCTATGCTGCCATCCTACCTTATCTAGAAGAGCAAAGAGTGAATACCGTGTTGGTAGGCAGTGGAGCCAAACATCGCTGGGGGTTTTGGAAAAAACGACTTTACCAACAGTTGATAGAATCCAACTTACCACTTGAAGTGTGTGTGTACCGATCCCCTGATATCGTATCGCAAAAGACGAACTGGCAGCGTCGTGATACTTTGTTTGGGGATTATCGTGGGCATATTTATGGTGTTATAGGTGTGGCGCTCGCGACACTCATTGCTTGGCCTCTTCAGCAATTTTTAAGCAGTGGTAACTTGGTTTTATTGTATGTTATTTCGATTGTGTTGGTGGGGCTTAAATATGGCACCAGACCTGCATTGGCGACGGCGATTTGGGCTTTTTTAAGCTTCAATTTCTTTCTAACAGAGCCGATTTATACGTTTAAGGTTAACCAACAAGACGATATTGCTACCTTAGTGTTTTTAGTGGTATTAGGCTTGTTGAGTGGTCCAGCGGCATCACGCATTCGAAATCAATTTATTTTACTGAAAGAGTCAAACCGTTATACCGAAGCGTTAAAAGACATGGCTCAACGACTGTCCGTTGTTGAAAGTGAAGTGACTCTTTGGGATTCACTGTGTGAAAAAGCATCCTCTCTGCTTGGTGCGAAATGTTTTTTTGCCTACCCCGAAGGTAGTGACAATGAATCGCATGTTAAACAGGTAAATTTTTCTTTATCTCAAGTGGAAGAATCCGCAATAGCTTGGTCTTTAACACACGGCGAGCAAGCAGGTCGATTCACACAAACATTAAATGCGTCCCGTATTACGGTTTTGCCAGTTAAACAAGAAAATATAGTGATTGGTGGGTTATTGATTCGTTGGTCCGCGGAGCAAGAACATTTTCTTCCTTTTGAAAGGGATTTGGTCGAATCTATGCTTCAGCAAGGTGCCAGTACTTGGCGCCGAGTGCGGTTGGTGTCTGATTTAGAATCAGCTCGTGTTAAGACAGAAGTGGAACAAATTCGCTCATCCTTGCTATCGTCTGTTTCCCATGACCTTAAATCCCCCTTGTCCGCTATGATGGGAGCGGCTGAAAGTTTGAAAATGTTGGATAAGCAATTGAGTGTTAGTGACAAGGAAGAATTGGTCGATACGATTTTACAAGAAAGCCATCGCTTAGACAGTTACATTCAGAATCTTCTAGATATGACTCGACTCGGTTATGGTGGCTTGAAAATCCAACGAGATTGGGTTTCGGTTGATGATATTATTGGCAGTGCTTTGAATCGATTAAAACGTTATTTTTCTCATGCAAAAGTCAATTGGGCTGTAACGGACGACGCTCCAGTGTTGTATGTACATGCAGCACTGATTGAGCAGGCTTTGTTTAATATTTTGGAAAATGCTGTTCGTTATTCTCCGGAAAAAGAAGCGATTACTGTGAAGCTTATTGTGGACGCTAAAACCTGTCGAATAACCATAGAAGATAAAGGACCAGGAATTCCAAAGGATGAGCAGGAGCACATTTTTAACATGTTTTATATTGTTTCAGATGGCGACAAAAAAAGTAAAAGTACAGGTATGGGCTTGGCTATTTGTCGTGGCATGATTGGTGCGCATGGTGGAACAGTCTGTGCCCGTAACGGGGCTGGAGGCAAGGGGACTCGTTTTATAGTCGAATTGCCTTTAGAGTATGGCGAACCAAATTCTTAACAAATAAAGCGGTAGTTTGTGGACATTAAAATAGTAGTGATTGACGATGAGTCTCAGATTCGTCGCATGTTACGAGTTGCTCTTGGGAGCGAAGGTTATGAAGTGATTGAAGCTGAGAATGGCGAAGCAGGGCTGATGGCCATTGTTCGTCATCAACCTAACGTGGTCATTCTTGATCTTGGTTTGCCAGATATGGATGGGCATCAGGTATTACGTGAAATGCGCTCATGGAGTTCGGTGCCGACCATTGTATTATCAGTGCGAAATCATGATAAGGAAAAAGTTGCAGCATTGGATTCCGGTGCTCAGGACTACATCACGAAACCCTTTAGCGTCATCGAGTTGCTTGCTCGAATACGGGTGTGTTTAAGAGATAATATTAAGCCTGATCAACTGGCTGTTATCGATGATGGTAAGTTATACATCGATTTATCAAGGCGCGAGGTTCGTCTTAATGATGCTCAAATTGTTCTCACCCCTAAAGAGTATGGCGTATTGGCGATTCTAGCGAGTTCGCCTAATTGTGTTATTACGCAAACACAACTACTCAAAGAGATTTGGGGGCCGAGCCATATTGAAGATACGCATTACCTGCGTATTGTTGTCAGTCATCTTCGTCAGAAATTAGGGGATGACCCTGTTAATCCAAAATATTTAAAAACCGAAGCAGGGGTTGGTTATCGTTTCTGTTTAGAAGAATGACTGGTTGTTTTTTGCTCAATGTCGCGAGGGTATCCTGTATTATCACTATATTTATTTTATGAATGCAGTGTATATCTTGTCTAAATAGACTCTAGGTCTTTCTTTGCGCTCGCGCATCTTTTACCATTTTGCCTTCGATTGATTCGTAATCCTCAGCAGGAGAGATGCATGAGCATTATCAAAGAGAGTGATTTGATTGATAGCGTAGCAGACGCGCTGCAATTTATTTCCTATTACCATCCGTTAGATTTCGTTAAAGCTGTTCATGAAGCCTATGAAAGAGAAGAGAGTACTGCGGCGAAAGATGCAATGGCGCAAATTCTTATCAATTCTCGTATGTGCGCCGAAGGGAAGCGTCCGATTTGCCAAGACACTGGTATCGTAACTGTTTTTATAAAAATTGGTATGAACGTTCAATGGGAAGGAACGAAGAGCGTCTCCGACATGATCAATGAAGGGGTGCGTCGTGCGTATACACTTCCTGAAAATGTTCTGCGAGCCTCTATTTTGGCAGACCCTGCTGGAGCGCGCAAAAACACGAAAGACAACACCCCTGCGGTAATACATATGGAAGTGGTGCCCGGTGACACGGTAGAAGTTCATGTTGCCGCAAAAGGAGGTGGTTCAGAAAACAAATCCAAACTGGCAATGCTGAACCCTTCTGACGATATTGTTGAATGGGTCAAGAAGACGGTTCCTACCATGGGGGCTGGCTGGTGTCCTCCAGGCATGTTGGGGATTGGGATTGGTGGTACCGCAGAGAAGGCCATGGTCATGGCAAAAGAATCTCTGATGGAGCCTGTTGATATTCACGAGCTTAAAGAGCGTGGCCCTCAAAACCGTGTGGAAGAACTTCGTCTTGCCATCTTTGATGCAGTCAACAACTTGGGTATTGGAGCGCAAGGTCTTGGTGGTTTAACAACGGTTCTTGATGTGAAAATCATGGATTATCCAACCCACGCCGCTTCTTTACCTGTGGCAATGATTCCAAACTGTGCGGCGACTCGCCATGCACACTTTGTATTGGATGGATCCGGTCCTGCTGATTTAGTGCCACCTTCTTTGGATGATTGGCCGGAAATTACTTGGGAAGTCGGAGAAAGTGTACGTCGCGTTAACTTGAACGAAGTGACGCCAGAAGAAGTTCAAAGCTGGAAACCGGGCGAAACCATATTATTAAACGGTAAGATGCTAACTGGTCGTGATGCGGCTCATAAGAAAATGGTCGAAATGATGGCCAATGTGGAAGAGCTGCCTGTTGACTTGAAAGGACGTTTTATTTACTACGTGGGTCCTGTTGATCCAGTTCGTGATGAAGCAGTTGGTCCCGCTGGTCCGACTACCTCTACTCGTATGGATAAGTTCACTCGTACTGTCCTAGAGAAAACAGGTCTGCTTGGTATGATTGGTAAAGCAGAGCGTGGTCCAATTGCCATTGAAGCGATTAAAGAATTTGGTGCTGTCTACTTAATGGCCGTGGGTGGCGCTGCTTATCTGGTATCAAAAGCCATTAAAAAAGCGGATGTAGTTGCTTTCCCAGAATTGGGAATGGAAGCGATTTACGAGTTTGACGTGGTCGATATGCCTGTTACTGTTGCCGTTGATTCTAAAGGCACATCTGTGCATGTAACAGGGCCAGCTGAGTGGAAAGCTCGCATTGAAGAACAAGCACTAGAAATTAAATAACAGCTATTTGTTCGCTTTATTGATAGTGCTTTTAAAGGCCATCATCTAAAAGGTGATGGCCTTTTTAGTTTTACTCTTACGATCATCTAACGATATGCCACAGGCCATAATGTGACATGAAAACTACCGCTTTGCTGTTGTCAACATTGACAAAATATAGATTTTCTCCTTGGTGTATTCAGTGAATTTAGCGCCATAAATGCATAATTTATAGTGTTTTTTTCAGAAGTTCGGCAAACTCCTCAATAACCGCTTCATTTCTCTGGTAATAGACCCATTGACCTTGACGGGTTGATGAGACGAGCCCGGCACGTTGAAGATTGGCTAAATGAGATGACACGGTCGATTGTGACAAGCCAGATTTTTCAAAAATTTTACCGACACAGACACCGAACTGGTAACTGGATTGACCTTGAAACTCCAAATGAGGCGTTTTTAACCAGCTTAGGATATCTCTTCTGGCTGGGTTAGAAAGCGATTTTATGATGTTGTCTAATTCATTTGGTGTCATTGGGGGAACCTGAACTGATGGCTTAACGTCGTTAGTTTTTGATCTACACAGTGGGCTTCTTATTGAAAAGCGTCATACCGTATTTCTATCTTGTAGTATCGTATTATACCGCTTCTTGAACAGGGAAGGTACGAATAAGTCGTGCTTTCCCACAATGCTGTTCATCTAAGGCTATATCATAAAAAGTTGTGTTTTTTGGGCATGACATTATTTCTTGTTAGCCATTCTCGTTATTGGTCCTTTCTTTCGCCTTGGCAGCCATTCTTAGCCACATCTTAACTCGTTAAAATACATGACATAATGTCAAAATCTATCAGTTAAAAACATTACAGAACTAATTAATTCTTGATCATTCTCTATAATTTATTTAGTGTTATAGAGTAATTTACTGGAAATTCCAGCGATAAATCACAAACGGAAGAGGGTAAGATGAAAAGAATATCGAGAAAATATATTATATCTCTAATGACTTTTGCGGTGGCTTTTTTTGCTGTATCAGCCTCTGCGGATACCTTATCAAAAATCAAACAAAGCGGAACGGCAACCATTGGTGTGGCAAACGAGGTTCCTTATGGTTACACAACACCGGAAGGGAAGCCCGCAGGTGAGGCGCCAACGATTGCAGTGCATGTTTTGCATGAGTTGGGTGTTAAGCACGTTAAAGTGGTGGTAACAGAATTTGGTTCTCTCATTCCTGGGCTTCGTGCAGGGCGTTTTGATGTGATTGCCGCAGGCATGTACATCACACCAAAACGTTGCAAACAAATTCTGTTTTCTAACCCAACCTACAGTATTGGTGAAGGTTTTCTGGTTAAAAATGGTAACCCTGCCAATCTTCATGGATACGGCGATGTCAAAAAGGATGATGTTAAGTTAGGGGTGATGTCCGGTTCTGTCGAATACGGTTATGCTCGCGACTTCGGCATAGGTTTGAGCAAAATTGTCGTTCTACCGGATTACCCATCTGGTGTTGCTGCTCTTAAATCTGGCCGAATTGATGCGCTTGCAGGTACCAGCCTAACTATGGCGTCGTTGGCCAAGAAGGACAACCATGTTGAGTTAGCACAGCCTTTCACGCCATTGAAGATCAAAGGTAAATCGATTAAAGGTTATGGTGGTTTTGGTTTCCGTCCATCAGATAAATCGCTACGTAATGCTTTTAACAAAGAGTTAAAGGGCTTTATTGGATCAAAAGCACACCTTGCTATGATTGAACCATATGGTTTTGGTAAGTACACCTTACCTGGCAATATGACGGCGGCAAAACTATGTCAATAATATAGAGGAATCAGACTCATGGAATTTGGAGAAATAGTCTCCGTCTTACTCCAGGGCGCTGTTGTCACAATAAAAATCGTGGCAATGGCATTGCCTCTCGCAGCAGTAATGGCCTTTATTTTTGGTTTGATACGGCTCTATTCACCCGCACCATTTAAGCAGATTGCTATTTTCTACATTGAGTTTTTTCGTGGAACATCAGCGTTAATTCAGCTTTATTGGATCTATTTTGTACTGCCATTTTTCGGTATTACGATTGATGCTATGACAGCAGCGGTGGTGGCGTTAGGGCTGAATATTGGCGCCTATGGAACGGAAGTCGTGCGAGGCGCAGTGCAATCCGTACCGAAGGGGCAATATGAAGCGTCTATCGCATTAAACTTTACGGCAAGGCAAAGAGTTTGGCGAATAATTTTACCTCAAGCCTTTGTTAATATGATTCCACCTTTTGGGAACTTAGCCATCGAACTTGTTAAAGCAACATCATTGGTTTCTTTAATCACAATTGGTGATTTAACCTTTAAAGCGAAATCCCTCGCGGACACAACGTTGCAAGTAGGGGAAATTTTCGGTGTTGTTTTATTCTTATATTTCATCATGTCTCAAGCACTAGCACTTCTATTTAAATTGTTAGAAAAACGCTTAAGTAAAGGTTTGGGGCGCGGAGGTATTAATTGATGAATGGTTTTAGTTGGGATTGGGCATTTGCGTGGGAAGTGCTTCCTATGATTTTGTCAGCCGCTAAAGTGACGTTGTTAGCAACCTTGCTTGGTAGTATTTTTGCCATTTTCATGGGACTTGTGTTTGCTCTGTTACGCCGTAGCCCAAGTCGAATTCTCCGCAATAGTATATATTGGTTAGTGGAATTTATTCGAAGTACGCCTTTGTTGGTGCAAATCTTTTTTCTATATTATGTGATGCCCGAGTTTGGCATCAGTATGTCTCCTTTAATGACAGGGGTATTTGCCCTTGGCCTACACTATGGCACCTATTTATCAGAAGTATTTCGAAGCGGGATTGATGGAATTGAAAAAGGTCAGTGGGAAGCCGCTCGGGCGTTGAATTTAACAACAATAGATACTTACAAAGATATCGTTTTACCTCAGGCTATTCGTCCAATGATCCCCGCAACAGGCAATTACATTATTGCAATGTTTAAAGAAACGCCTCAGTTATCGGCTATTACATTATTAGAAATGTTGCAGGTCGCGAAAATTATTGGCTCTGAAAATTTCCGCTATTTGGAACCATTCACCTTAGTTGGAATTTTATACCTAGTGTTTAGTATCGTCGCGGCTTACGGTATTCATCAAATAGAAAAACGCTTTCCAAAAGAAGGATTTACCCTAAAATGAGTACGCCTATTATTGAATTTAAAAACGTAAAAAAACGCTTTGGCGACACAACCATTTTTAGTGATTTTAACTTTACAGTAGAAGAGAATGAAATTGTCTCTATTATTGGACCCAGCGGTTCAGGCAAAAGTACACTTCTGAGAATTTTAATGACGCTTGAGGGAATTGATGGTGGTTACATTAATGTTGCAGGGGAGTCTTTATGGCATATGTACTGGCAAGGTCAGTATGTTCCAGCAAACAGCAAACATCTACATAAAATGCGCAATCACTTAGGAATGGTGTTTCAGCATTTTAATTTGTTTCCCCATATGAGTGTGAAGAGAAATATTACAGAGGCTCCTATGCGTGTTAAGGGAATGTCACGTGAGGAAGCTGAAGAGTCTGCAGAAAAGCTGCTTAATCTCGTTGGATTAGCTGATAAAGCCGATAGCTACCCCAACGATTTATCTGGGGGACAAAAACAACGGGTTGGCATTGCTAGGGCCTTAGCAATGAAACCTTCCATTTTGTTGCTAGATGAAATCACTTCTGCTCTTGATCCCGAGTTGGTAGATGAAGTGCTTGATGTGATTCGTAATCTAGTTAAAGAAGACAGCTTTACAATGCTACTGGTGACGCATGAAATGTACTTTGCCCGTGAGATTAGTGATCGGGTGTGTTTTTTTGATAAAGGCACCATAGTGGAAGAGGGCAAGCCTGAGGAAATTTTTACCGCTCCTAAACATGAGAGAACAAAAGCCTTCTTGAATGCCTATTTAGGTCAATAATTTTTAATAACTATTTGAGACTTATTATATTTTTATCAGCTTGATTCAAGTCTTATCAGACGAATAAATCAATCAAATTTGGGTCACCCAATGATACATGGGCGATTTGAATTTGATTTTTTTTATGGTTGAAATAAAAAATGTATACAAAAATTATCTTCTTTCAGATATGGTTGTCTTTTTCTATCATGCGGTTTGGGGATATCGGTATGCAGTCTATACTCAAAGACTTTAGCTTTAGTGCAGTGACAGCGGGACTTGTCGCGGTTCTGATCGGTTTTGCTAGTTCTGTTGCAATTGTTTTTCAGGCAGCAAAAGCAGCAGGTGCAGACTCTCATGTCATCGTGTCTTGGATTATGGCGCTAGGTTTAGGTATGGGTTTTACCTGTTTTATGCTTTCTTTATGGTATAAAGCGCCTGTTATTACTGCTTGGTCAACTCCTGGAGCGGCTTTATTAGCAACCAGTTTAGGAAGTATCAGCTATGCGGATGTTATTGGTGTTTTTGTTTTTGCAGGCGTACTGACTCTATTGACAGGCGTTTCCGGGGTATTTGAAAAGTTTATGCGGCTAGTGCCTGTCCCCATTGCTTCGGCGATGCTTGCTGGTGTGCTGTTTGAGTTTGGTTTAGGCATCTTTACCTCTCTTAAAAGCGATCCTTATTTGGTTGCCATCATGATAGCCACTTATTTGCTTGTTAAATTGATTTTGCCTAGATATGTTGTGCTAGCGGTGTTAATCGTCGGTACCGTCTATGCTTTAGTGAGAACCCATGGCACTTTATTGGCAAATGTTCCTCTTGGTATAGGGCAGTTCGTTTGGGTTTGGCCGCAATGGAATCTTAGTGCTTTAATCGGCGTTGGTGTGCCACTATTTATTGTCACTATGACATCACAAAACATTCCTGGTGTGACCGTCATGAGAATCAACCGTTATGATACACCTGTTTCTCCCCTGATTAGTTGGACAGGATTCACTTCGATTCTCTTAGCTCCATTAGGAGGATTTGCCTTTAACTTAGCAGCCATTACTGCTGCCATTTGTTCGGGGGATGAGTGCCATAAAGACCCTAAGCGTCGTTATATTGCTGGTTTATCCGCTGGAGTTTTTTATATAGCGGCTGGATTAGCTGGAACCTCAGTGGTTGCTCTTTTTGCTGCTTTCCCTCAAACAATGGTTGCCGCATTAGCCGGTATTGCATTACTCGGAACGATTGCGATGAATCTAAAGAGTGCTATGTCTGATGATACATGTAGAGAACCAGCGTTAGTTACCTTTTTGGTCACGGCATCTGGTGTCTCTTTCTTTGGGATCGCTTCAGCCTTTTGGGGGATTGTTCTAGGAGCCGTCTTTCTGTTGGCATTTAAGGTTTTCAAAAAATGATAAGTCAAGGCGAGTGTGATTGTGCTTTCAGAGAAAATAAAAGACGATATTCTTAACAATGTACTGCCTAAGGGAGTGCCTCTGAGGCAGGTTGAGTTATCAAAACGCTATGGTGTGAGTAGAATACCAATACGAGACTCGTTACTCGCATTAAAAGCAGAGGGCTGGCTTGTTCCGCATGGTAAAGCCGGCCTGATGGTGCCTAATTTACATTGGAAAGAAGCAGAAGAACTGTATTTAATGCGATCACAATTAGAGGTTCTTCTTTTGTCATTTGCGTTTGATTTTATTAGGCAAAAAGATGTAACAAAAGCACATAAGATTTTAGCGGCCCTTGAACAAGATGAGCTAACCTTAATTGAGAAGGGAAATTTAAATTGGCTTTTTCATGAAATTTTATATCTGCCTGCCGATAAGCAAAGCATACATAAGACAGTGTCCAGCATTAATCAACAAGTGACACGTTATATTGGCTTTCAATATGGGCCGATGGGGTATAAAAGTCAAAGCCAACAAGATCATTATGAGCTACTGGAATTGATTCGGTTAAAAAAGAAGTCTGCCGCGCTCTCTTTGTTAAAACAGCACATTGAAGAAGCCGGTGAGGAATTGACAAGGTTCTTAAAGTCAATAGATTGATAGGTATGAAGTGAATAAAGACGCTATTAAAAAGACAAGCGCCCAAGCTTTTACATCTTACGCGAATTATTCAGCGTTGGTTGCTGATGAGTTTGAAAACTCTCGAAAATCGGTTAAGCAAATGTTAACGACGATCGGTATCGGTCAGATCGATCAAACCGCAACGGGTAAAGGTGTGATTGATGCGTGCCGAGCCAAAAAATACGATCTGATTTTATGTGACTTTCGCTTGGGCACAGGTAAAAACGGTCTGCAAGTTCTAGATGAGCTGCGACAATTAGATTTGATCAAACCATCCGCTTTTTTTGTCATCATTTCTGCTGAAACAAGTCGTGATATTGTGTTTGGCATTTTGGAGTCTTCACCAGATGATTACCTTGGAAAGCCTTTTACAGAGGGGGTGCTAAGTAAGCGAATAGAGCGCCTATTTGCCCAAAATGTTGAGTTAGAAGACATAAAAAAGGCGATTTCGAATAAGCAGTATGAAACAGTTGTGACGCTTTGTAGTGCGCATATTCAACACGAAGGTCGTTATTCTCCTTGGTGCAAACGTACCCTCATTGATGCCTTTTTAGAATTAAAGTCATGGGAAAAGCTGACAGAGTTATGTGAAGAAACATTAGCTGTGCGGGATATAGACTGGGCTTTGCTGGGGTTGGTTCGTATGCATGTTGCCAAGGAAGATTGGAGTAAAGCGATTAAATCAGCCCAGACCTTGGTTCAAAAGTTTCCACAGTGCATTCAAGCTTATGACCTACTCGCACTAAGCTTTGAAAAAAAAGGGATGCATACTCAGGCACAAGAGGTGTTAGAGTCTGCCTTAAAAATCTCTCCGCTTCGTCATGAACGTCAGCAAAAAATGGTTGATATCAGTTTGGAGAATGGTGACTCACAAAGTGCCGTCAAAGCGAGTCAACAAACGCTTAAGCTTGTCACAAACACTATTAATGAATCCCCTGAACAGTATTTTCAATTGGCTGAAATTTTATCAGAAGCGGCAACAGAGTTAACCGGATCGGATAAAAAAAGAATGGCAGCAGAAGCCTTGGCGGCCCTCACTAAGGTTTCTAAAAAATATACGAATGATCATGAAATTCGTATCAAAAAGGCACTGTCTGAAAGTCGTATCTATGCTCGACAAGGGCAAACAAAACTACGTGATGACACATTGGCTTCTGCAAAAAAACTAATCGAACAATCACCCGAGGCAAATACAATCGATGTTCGCATTCAATTAGGTAAATCGCTTTATTTAGCAGGAAGAGAAGAAGAAGCTAAACAAGAATGGAAAGAATTAGCGGCCAATAATACGCTAACAAGCGATCAATCTAAAGCCATGTCAGATTTCTTAGATGAGCCCATTCCAATAGGGGCAAGAGGTAAGGCGAAAGCGATTAATGGCAGCGGCTTGGCCGCTTATGCGCAAAATGATTTTGATCAAGCCATTGAACTATTTGAAGAGGCAATAAAAATTTCCCCCCATCATCCAGGGCTTAATATGAATTATATCCAAGCTGCTCTAAAAAAGATGGGAAAAAAAACGACGGATGGATTTTTATTAGCAGAATGTAAACAAGCCTTAACGAGAGCGGGTCATATCACATCGACTCATAAGCAGTATTCTCGTTATATTAAGTTGAAAAAGCTAATTTCAAAAAGTGAGTGATTATGGGCATGAACGACGTAGAAAGAAAAAACGAGTTTTATCATGTGATGGATGCGTCTATCCAAGATATGAAAAACTCTCTAAATTTGCTACAGCATACGCTTGAAAAAATGCCAACGGCCGATAAAGGGATTTCATTAGATGAGGTAGAGGCAAAGACATTGCACTACGAAGTCACTCGGTTACAAAATAGCACCGAGCAGCTTTATAGTCTTTACTTGCTTGAAAATGACAAATTGAGTTTGCAGCTGAAGGAAGTGTATATACTTGAGTTGATTGAAGAAAGAATGATTTCTCATGCCGCACTCTTATCACGATTTAACGTACAAGTTGACTTTGACATCGATGAACAAATATACGTTTATAGTGATCCAGCAATGCTTTCTCAGGTGTTAGATATTGCCCTGGTTAACGCGGCTCGATATACCAATAATCGTATTTATATCAAGGTTTCTCCTGTTGAAAATGGTGCCATTATTACGGTGGAAGATAATGGTCAAGGGTATCCTGATTTTGTTTTAGAAGATTTTTCGAATGTGATAAACGAAAAAGAATTGGCCAATTTAACGAATCAAATGTTGGCTTGGTATTTTTGTCATAGTATCGCGCATATGCACCATAGCAAAAAAGTAAAAGGCTGGGTGAAGTTGGATAATGATGGTCAGTTAGGTGGAAGCCGTTTCCAGATTTTTATTCCCTGAGGTGGCTTTTTAATGGGTAGTCCTTCCTACTTTGACCTTTAACGACTTAAGCACACGTGCCACTAAGTTTTTACTTATGTGGCTAGAGGCCCAGTTTATTGAGGTAGATAAATGGCCAAACGGGCGCCTTTTAGGGTTGGTGAGCGTTCTTTTTTCAAGAAGCCAGATTTACCTTTACTGATGTGGGCATTGGCTGAGAGCTGCGCAAAATAGAGGCCAAGTCCCGTGTTGGATTCGACTAAATCTTCCTCTTCACTGTTATCAAACCCATGTCCGTCGTCATCAATGCCAATAATAAGGTAGCCATCTTCTATGCTAGCATTGATTTCTATTGTACTGCGAGCAAACCGCAGAGCATTATAGACGGCGGTTCCCACGACGGCAGTCATCAACCTTTCATCGAATACACCCATTAGGTTTTCGGGGCATGCGTATGTTAGCTTGAGATTCTTCGCATTTGCAGAGCTGAGTAACGCAAAGACTTGATCGTCTAAAAATTCATCAATAGAAAAGGTATCTACATGAAGCTGATATCCATCCGAGGCCAGTTTATATAAGTAAAGGTATTCCACCCACTCATCGTTGAGTTTTTTTAAAGATTCCTCGATTATCGTAATTTTTTTATTTTTGCTATCACTTTCAGGAATGGACTCTTTGAGCCCTTGAAGCTGATACAGAAGCGTGCCAACCTGATTTTTACTCTCGTGAATGGCGCTTGCTAAGATAGTGCTAATGTCCATTTTCTTCATTTTTTTCCCCAAAAGCGGCGTGATAATGAGTAAGTTGTTGATCGGTTGGTGCTGTTGCCTCACCAGACTCTGCTTCCTGTTGCCAAAGTTTCAAAAAGCCCTTTGCTGTTATAAAGTCTTTCTCTAGTAGCGCTAATTCTAGCTGATAAGAATAGGTTTTTGCCCTGGTATCTGACTCTTCAAAAAAATAACGGTGTATTTTCTTAAGTGTAATATTAAATTGCTCTTTTTGTCTGCTTTGTAACGGTGTGGATTCTGCTAGCTTGACGATAGATTCAATGTGGCGAAGATAAACATCCGATGTATTGTAGCAAGAGTGCCTGGCTAGAAACACAGCGCGTCGAAAAGCCGATTCAGCCGTTAAATAATCACCGATGGTAAAGCTTAGCTCGCCAAGGTGGATTTGTCTCAATAAATTTTTTGGCGATCGTTGCAGGGCCTCTATTAGAATGGATTGAGCCTCATGATATTTTTTTTGTGCGGTTTTTATTTTCGCTAACCAATCATAAGCACTAACAAAAAAACGATTATCAAGCATCAATTGTCGAAATTTGTTTTCGGATTTATCGAGCATCCCCATATAGAAGCAAGCCTTGGCTTCGCCAAAGAGAGCCCATGGCATTTTTCTGTCCTTCAAGATGTTACTAAACAAGGCTAGAGCTTGCTCGTACTGCTCTTTTTCTATCAGGCAATCACCGATAACTCGCTGACATTTTCCCTCTAAAGAAGGGTGTTGTTCCATAACCTGTTTAGCCTCTTCCATCGCTTTATCGTAGTCTTTCTGATCCAAGGCTCTATTGACTTTATAGAGGCGGTTTTTCATTTCTAACAGTTTGCTTAAGCGGCGTTGCAAAACCGCTTGCGAAAATGGCTTGGTGATGTAGCCATCAGGTTGAAATTCAATGGCTCCCATTACCATTTCGATAGAGGTTTCCGCCGTTACCATAAGATAGGTTGCGGTATTAGGAATGAGGTTGGAATGTCGGACTTCTTCTAACAGCTGCTGACCATCTTTACCGTTACCAAGATTGTAATCCGATAAAATAACATCAAAAGATTGTGTTTTTAGTAGCTCCATAGCGGTTTCTGCTTTCATCGCTATTTCAATGTGACGAAAGCCAAAATCGCTTAGCATTTTCTTTTGCATGATGCGCGCTTCTGCCATATCTTCTATAAGCAAAGCTTTTTTACTTGCAAAATCGCTACTATCCATACTAGGATCCGTTTTGTCTAAAGAGTTAAAGAAATGATTTATTTGGGTCTACTTCTAGCGTATCAGAAAATATCTCCTCTTCATCTGATGTCTGTTGTGGGATAGCATAAGACTCACTGGCCCATTCTCCTAGATCAATTAATTTACACTTCGCACTGCAAAATGGGCGATCAACATTATCTGTGCTCCATTCCATTTTTTTTCGGCAAGTAGGGCATGCGATCATAGTCATTTTTAATACTCGTTCTCTTATAATAGCTCTAAAATTCGATTATGTAATTGTTCGACTTTTTTACTCAAATCATTGATGTCATTGCTATCATTATTAATGATGAGATCCGCTTTTTTTAAACGCTCTTCGTTAGTCAACTGGCTTGCTAGGATGCTATCTATCTGTCCTGAGGATACGCTATCCCTTGCTAACACTCTTTCCTTTTGTGTTTGCGCGGAAGTGTCTACAGCAATCGTCAACTGGCAGATAGTATTTTGTTTCGTCTCAAATAAAAGTGGATGAACCAATAATACATAGGCCGAAGTTGCATGAGCCAATTTCGTTGTAAGGCTATCGCGAATAATTGGGTGGGTTAAAGATTCAAGCCAAAGCTTCTCTTTAGGCTGTTTGAAAATAATGTCGCGAAGGGCTTTGCGATCCAAACTGCCATCTTGTTGTAATATTTTTTTGCCAAAATGCTTCTGGATTTCATTGAGACAATAGGATCCCACAGTGACAACATCACGGGCAACGTCATCGGCATCAACACTTTGTATTCCAAGTCGGTTAAAAAAAACCGCAATAGTGGATTTACCAGACCCTATGCCACCAGCAAGGCCAACAATAGGTGTTTTTTTTTCTACAGTCATAAATTCAAATAATAGTAGTGGATGATCCCTGAAAGAAACAAAAACGGTCCAAAGGGAATCGGTTCTTTGTTTTTTTCGCGGTATAGTGAAATATACAATATCCCCATTAAACTAGCATAGAGTAACAGCGTAGTTAAATGTAATACTCCTAGCCAAGCTCCAAGCGTCGCCAGAAGTTTCACATCTCCCAGCCCAATGGCTTCAATATTTCTAAGCTTTAAGTACCCCCAACGTAGTAGGTAAAGAGCACTATACCCCACAATCATACCAAGAACTGTATTTTCCAATGCATCAGAGTGAATGCCTAGGAATAAGGCAGCAGAGAGAGCAATTAAGCAGCATTCATCAGGAATGAGTTGATGCTGATAGTCGATAATGGCTGCCGTAAATAGGGAACATATCAAGAGACTATTAAGTGCCAATGTCATTAGATCATGGCATGTTAATAAAAGTGGCAAACAAATGCACAAACAAGCACTTTCTATCAAAACATAGAGTGGCGAAATCTTCATGTGGCAATGACGACAGCGTCCTTGTAACAAGCAATAGCTCAGAATGGGGATTAAGTCTTTCCAAGGAAGAGGGGAATAGCAGCTCTCACACCGAGAACGTCCATCCGATATGCCTTTTGGCATTGTGGATTCAAAAGGAATGCCTAACGTATCATGCGCTTCTTTTTGCCACAAATACTCACTTAGGCGTGGCCAGCGAATGGTAAATAAAGCTGCAAAGCTGCCAATACAAAGAATAATAAGAACAAATGAAACAACTTGGCTTGGGGTGAAAGGCATTTAGGGAATCTCTAATAACGGTCTATAAAGTGATAACAAAGAAGAGGTAACAAAGCCACCTGCAATGATCAGACATAAAGCAGGAATGACTTTTTCATATAAAGATACGGCTTTCGACCATTTTTTGGTGTGTTGGAGTGTTGCCAGCTTTAACGCTCGCTCTATGCTGCCCCCTTGTGAAGTAGATTGCAATGCAACATTTGCTTCATTGGGAAACCAACCCATTGGGAAGCTTTGTTGGTAGTCTTGTCCAAGTTTTAACTTGTAATAGACCATTAAAATATCACGCTTTATACCGTTGTGTTCAAAGTAACGGGGCATTGAATAAAGTGCTTGCTGTAGAGGATAACCTGTTTTACGCGTGGTCTCTAAAAGGGCAAATAATTTCGCAAGACGAAAATGTGGATTCAGTCTTTCAAATAGGTTGCAAGCATTGCCATTGCCTAGGCTAATGGCAACACCAGCCTGTATCAGACTGGTGAGAGCATATATACTGCCCGCCAACGTAATATCAAGTAGATGATGATCTGTCGCTTTGCTCAAGAAGAGCGTGTGGAGTATTTTCATGATGAGAGAAATTTGAATAATACAAAAAGGATAGGCAATGCTTTTCAGTAGCCGATTTGACCAGTTTAACAGCGTTTCTAGTTGCAAAATCGACACGGATAACCCTTGTTCCAAGTCATCTCTAGAGCCGTCAGGACGGATCAGTTTGCAATAAGCTTGGGCGTGAGCAGTACTAAGACTCGAAATGATTCGATTAAAGTCGGTGCCCTTTTTCATTTCCTCTAGAATGGCTTGACAGTTTTCGGATAGGTGAGAGTCACTGGTTATCTGCGATAGATTGTCTATTGCTTGATTAAGTTGAAACCCTGACTGCAGTGCACTTTGCAGCTCCTGATAGAACGCTAATAAGCGCTTGTAGTTAAATTTTTGGGGCTGCCAAACGCTCCACTTAACTCGCAAAGTACCACGGTTAATAAGAAAAAGTTGTAAGTCTTTTTCTGAGTCAAAAAAATGGTACTGTTTTTCTTCTTTTTGATACTGAATTTTATACCAAGGCATCGCCATCACTATGTATATTGGATTTATTGTAGACACACCAGAATTTAGGTGAGGACACTAAAGTTTGATAATCTGGGGGCAAGGTGTCTCGCCATGTTGGAGCAATGGCGGTGAATAATGCGTGTTGACTGTCTTTTTGATAACTCATGTTTTGATGGATGATCAAACGAACAGAACTAACAAATGAGAAAAAATCTACATTCCAGTTATGACATCTATAAACCGCATCTAACGCCGAGTTGGTATGCAATGTTGCTAAGACCAAGTGACCTGTTAAAGCGGCTGTTAAAGCAAGGTTTGCCGTTTCGGCATCTCTTATTTCGCCGACCATAATGACATCTGGATCTTGTCGTAACAACGATTTGAGTAAAGTCGTTGGATATTGACCAATGTTTGGGTTCGGTTCGCATTGGTAGACATTCGGGATCTCGTGCTCTACGGGGTCTTCTATAGTAAAGAGCGTTTTATTTCCCCTTTTACTAAGGTAGTTTAGGCAAGAATAAAGTGTTGTGCTTTTCCCTGCACCAGTTGCGCCACAGGCTAAAATTAAGCCATTTCCCATATCGAGAGAGTGCTTTAAGCTCTTAAGTAATGAGGGCTGCATGCCAATTTTACCAAGATCAAAGCGACGTTTTTCAGGTAACAGCCTCAGTGCCACTTTTTCGCCTTTTACGGTAGCAATGATGCTCACTCGAACGAAGGTATCGAGCTGCTGATGAGAGAAGGTAAATTGGCCTTCTTGCGTGCGTCGTGTTTCAGATAAGTCTAAGTTAGAACGCATTTTTACTCGGTTGATAAGTGTGTTGGACGCATCTAGCTTGGTCAGCGGCGATACTTGTCCTAGGTGGCGCAGAGAAACCTGAATATGTTCTTTGGTTTGTTCAATATGTATGTCTGTCGCATTAGATTGAATGGCATTAAGAAGAATCTCTTCAAGGGTCATTTAATTGCCCTCCGAAGTTGTTGCAATGCTGGTACACTTAGGGGGTAGTACCGATGCATTTAAATCGGATTCACAATGCCATTGACGATTTTCATCACGGGTATAAGTAATAGTTTGCCCCGCCTTTATCCCCGTATTTTCATTGAGTGTGATGACGATATTTCCCGTTGCTTCGCTTGGATCTGTCACTGCAATGCTTTTGGCAATTGAATCATCAGGTAGGGGCTGGACAAGTTTTTTAAAGGCTTGTTCTGCTGGAAATTTACCGTTTAGAAGAATGTATTCTTCCACTAAAGACTGATTTTGTGTGGCTAGGTTTTGGGCTTCAACCAATTTTGCCTTGGTGATTTGACGAACAAAAGTGGGGGCGCTGAATGCCGCTAAAATCGAAATGATGGCAATAACCACCATTAGCTCTAGTAGGGTAAAACCCTGTTGTTTAGTTGGGGACGTGGCCATGCTTCGCTCCTTGAAGTCTTTGGTAAATCAGAAGTTAGCATCCTGCTAACCTTTTTTTGATGGCCAAATACCTTAAACGATCTGATTTAAAAAATCACCCCTTCGGCTGGTGTCGTCTTTATATACGTTGAATCTGCTATTTTGCATGCCGGAGGTGATATCAGTTTGAGGTGAAGTGACGTTGGGGGCTGAGACCTCTGAGGTGTCTGACTGGTTGCGAGTGTCGTTGACATTTGAATCCGTTAGACGGCTATTTTGAGTCGCAAGTTTTTCTTGCTGTTGCTTAGCCAGCTTTTGTCTTGCTTGCTGGATGATAGCCTGTGCTTCGGCTGCGGCTTTTCTATCGGCACCTGAAGGTTCGGCAGGAGCCAAAGCTGCACGATACACCTGCTCCATATCAGCAATGGTTTTTTCAGGATCTTGTGAAGTTGGACTAACAATGATGGAGACTTCGCCATCTGTAATGTAGCGCTGACCATCAGGGCCTTGGGTGTAAGTATAGGAAGGGGAGCCCGTTTTGGCTCCGCCAACAGAAGCATGAGCTTGCTCGTGAATTCTTACTTCTTGGTCTCGACGTTTGAGACTCTCTAATTGTTTTTCTTCCTCTGGGGTTAAATCATTGCTCTGATTTAACCCATTTTTGGTAGAGCCTTCTTTTTGTTGCTTTTGCTGTTCTTTATCATCATTTGTTTTTTCGTTAACACGAGCAGGCTCTTTGTTGTTTTGAGACAAAGCCTGGCCCTGTTCGGACAAGCGAATCACAAAATCACTGGAAGCTTTAGCATTTACTGCATTGAGGGAAGTTTGATCGTTGGTATCATCGTGGCGTTGGTCAAACGCAGAATAGCCTGATGACGGATTGTTCATCATGGTATGACTTGAAATGGCATGAGGAAGGCTGCCAGACATGAGAGTTGACCTATAAAAGTACCAGTTTATTACGTCTTTAGAATACGAGATAGATCAAAAAATGTCCAATAAAAAGCAAGGCATCATGGCCTTGCTTTTTATTGTTTGCCGATACTATGTATAGCTTACGGTTTGTCCGCTTTAGCGGCTAAGGCCGAAGCTTGTCCAGCTTGAATCGCGGTAATCGCAATTGTATAAACAATATCATCAACCAAAGCGCCACGAGACAAGTCGTTAACTGGCTTACGAATACCTTGAAGCATTGGACCAATACTAACAACGTCAGCGCTTCGTTGAACGGCTTTGTATGTGGTATTACCCGTATTTAGGTCAGGGAAGATGAATACGGTTGCCTTGCCAGCGACTTTGCTATCTGGCGCTTTTTGTTTGGCGACTTTTTCCATAATCGCTGCATCATATTGCAGAGGGCCGTCAATCAATAGATCAGGGCGGCGCTTCTGGGCAATGGCTGTAGCTTCACGTACTTTGTCTACATCGTTACCACTACCTGATCCGCCTGTACTGTAGCTGATCATCGCGACTTTCGGAGCAATACCAAAAGCTGTGGCAGAGTCAGCACTTTGAATGGCAATTTCAGCTAATTGCTCTGCGGTTGGATCAGGGTTGATCGCGCAATCGCCATAGACCAATACTTGATCTGGTAGACACATAAAAAAGACAGAAGAAACGAGTGATGCATTGGGGGAGGTTTTCACCAGCTGGAGAGCAGGGCGAATTGTATTGGCGGTGGTGTGAACCGCTCCAGAAACCAACCCATCTACATCGTTAGCTTGCAGCATCATAGTGCCGAGTACAACGTTGTCTTCTAACTGCTCACGGGCAACAATATCTGTTAAGCCCCGGTGTTTTCTAAGCTCAACCATCGGAGCAACATAGCGTTCACGGATACTTGCCGGATCGAGAATTTCAACGCCGTGGCTAAGTTCTACACCGTTATTCTGTGCAATGCGTATAATTTCAGCTTCGTTGCCAAGCAGAGTACAGCGGGCAATTCCCCGTTCCGCACAAATAGAAGCGGCTTGAATGGTGCGAATTTCTTCGCCTTCAGGCAGGATGATACGTTTATTCAGTGAGCGCGCTTGTTCAATTAAACGGTAACGGAACGCTGGAGGGGACAGTTTGCGTTCGTCTTGATTCATGGCAAACGAATTAATCCAATCATGGTCAATGCAGCGTGCAATGTGCTCTTTTACAGTAAGAATACGCTCCTTGTCATCAAGCGGTATCTCTTGATTGAACGATTGCATAGTGATGGCTGTTTCCCAACTGTTGGAGTCAACGGACAAAACAGGCAAACCTTTCGCCATGGCTTTACCACATAATGTCATTAAGGCTTCACTTGGCTGATAACCACCTGTTAGCACGAGGGCAGCAATTTTTGTATCGTTCAGTGCGGCAATCGCTGTTGCCATGATGATATCCGTACGATCACCTGGGGTGAAAACCAACACGCCAGGCTTTAACGCTTCTAACATGTTCTCAACACCACGAGCACATAAGGTATAGGATTGAACACGTCGCGTTTCTAAATCTCCAGCATTGACTATTTTGGCTTGTAAAAAGTCTGCAACGTCTTTTACTCGAGGGTAGGTTAGTTCATCTGAAACAGGGATTTGACCAAGTAAACTAAAGTTGCGCTTAAAAATAGCCCGTTGAGCAAACAAGTCACCGTAGGATTTTACTCCCAAAGAGCCTGGAATCGTCTTATTAAGAATACAACCAATCACATCGGGCGCTTTAATACCACCGTAAGAACCAGCGGCGATTTCCACATGGTGCTCCAATTCATTAACGCGCATATTATTTGGCGCTGTTACTAGAACAAGTCCAGCATCCAAGGTCCGTGCAATAGCTTTGTTTAAGCGAGTGGCATAAGGGTGGCCAGGAATTTGAGCAAGACCTTCTACTATGACCGTGGAGTCGGGTTCTACACTGGCTTGGAAGCGGCCAACCACTTCTTCCATTAACTCTTCGATATTATCATTGTACAAATAGCGTTCAGCTTCATGAAGAGGGATAGGCTCGGCTGGACTAAGAGTGGAGCCTTGAGCGACCATGGCAGTGGATTTATCGGGCCCACTGTCACCCGGATGAGGCTGGGCAATCGGTTTAAAAAAACTGGCTTTCAAGCCTTGTTGTTCTAAGGCTCTGACGAGTCCAACAGAGACGGATGTTAAACCAACACCCGGCCCCGTTGGTACTGTCATCAAGACATTGGTTGACATAATTTCACTTCCTGTATCTGCGTAAGACGCACTAATTGTTAGTTGTTAATTAGACTAAAGGTATCAAGCGCGATCACTAATTCTTCGTTAGTCGGGATGATCCACACCTTTGTATTGCTATGTCTTGTATGTATTTCACTGGCCATACCGCGAGGCGCATTATTGTTTTTATCTTCGTTAATGGAAATATTGAATGCTTTTAGGTTCTGACAAATAACGTGCCGTAAATAGGATGAGTTTTCACCGATACCTCCTGTAAAAACTAGGTGATCAATACTTTCTAACGTCGTTGCAACGCTTGCTAAATACTTTGCGGTACGTGCTGCAAACATATCCAAGGCAAGCTTTGCTCGATTGTCACCAGAAACCATGGCTTCTTCCAGAGTTCGGCAATCATTAGAAAGTTCCGAAATGCCTAACAAGCCACTTTTCTTATTTAAAATATCAAGCGCCTCATCGGATGATATGTGCTCTGCCTTGCTAATAAACGAAATTAAACTTGGGTCTAAGCTTCCACAGCGTGTTCCCATCATGAGACCTTCTAGAGGGGTAATCCCCATGCTGGTATCCGATGACTTTCCTTTATTGATTGCGCAGGTACTGGCGCCATTACCCAAATGGGCAGCAAGAACACCTTGCTGATGACTTTTGGGATCCAGCTCTGCGAGACGCTGACTGATATATCGATAACTTGTTCCATGAAAACCGTATTTTCGGAAATGGTGATCTCGATACATTGCCATTGGAATAGGGTAAAGGTATTGCACCGGTTCAAGCGTTTGATGGAATGCTGTGTCAAATACCGCGACTTGAGGTAGTCCAGGAAAAATTTGCATAGCAACTTCAATACCAATGACATGTGCGGCGGTGTGAAGCGGTGCAAATTGCGAGCAATCAGCAATACCCTGAATAACGTTTTGGTCAATCAGAACAGAGTGGGTAAAGGTTTCACCACCATGTACCACACGATGCCCAATGCCCACTAAGTTTTTTTGGATGTGTGGGTGTTCTTCTAGCCAATGTTTGATCTGGGTGACGGCTTGTTTATGGCTGCTGTCTTGTAGCGCTATGACCGTTTTTTCCCCCTCAAATTTAAAGCTAATAGAACTATTATCTGATCCTAACCGTTCGGCAATGCCTTCTACTATTAATGTTTGTCCAGCATTTGACAAAATGGCAAACTTGAGTGAAGAGCTGCCACAATTAATTACTAAGATGCTGTCTGCCATTGTTACTCCTGGTGTACTCGTAAAGAAAGGTCGATTGCTTGTACATGCTTGGTGATGGCACCAATGGAGACATAGTCAACTCCCGTTTTGGCGACCATAATCAATTTCTCTTGATCCATATTGCCGGATGCTTCAAATTTGACTTTGCCTTTGTGCTGCTCGACAGCAGTTGCCATATCTTCATAAGAGAAGTTATCTAGCATGATTATGTCTGCACCTGACTCTACTGCCATTGCGACTTCATCTAAATTTTCTGTTTCAACTTCAATGGTTTTACCAGGAGCAATTTTTTTTGCCATTGCAACGGCGTTTGCAATCGAACCAGCAGCCATGATGTGATTTTCTTTGATTAAAAAAGCGTCGTATAAACCGATACGATGATTGCTACTACCACCAACTCTTACGGCATGTTTTTGCGCTAAACGAAGACCAGGTAAGGTTTTACGTGTGTCTAAAATGGTTAAGTTGGTTGCAGAAACATCTTGTGAATATTGTCGAGAAATTGTGGCTGTGTAGGATAAGGTTTGCAGATAATTCAAGGCAACACGTTCACCTGTTAGGATGCTTCTAGCATGTCCCTTTAATGTCAGAAAGGGCTGATTAGGTTCTAAAAAATCCCCTTCATTATTGTGCCAGGTTAATGATACATGTTTTCCTAGCTGACGAAATACTTCTTCAACCCAAGCTTGTCCACACAAAACAGCGGGGTCTCTTGAAATAACGGAAGCAGTAATTTCCTGATCATCAGGAATGAGCTGGGCGGTGATGTCACCTGACCCTATATCTTCTTTTAGAGAGAAAGCAACGCTGGATTGAATGTGCTCTTTCAAATCCGCTGTAAAGGGTGTCATATTGTTTCCTTAAATAAAAACTTTGATGAAAACTTGTCATTGTAGCGCCATCATAAAGGCACGTCATGATGGTAATTATACAGGTCTTATGTGCCGTTATAGTTGGTATTTATTGTTGAATAATTTATAAGTAAGGAGTATATAGCATTGTCTCCCATCTAAGGGGCCTTCTAAGGCTTATTAAAACTAAGGCTTATTAAAACGCCTTATAAGCAATTGTTTAAAGCTTGCAACAGTCTGTTTAACACGCAGTTTAGTTCATGAAGATGACCATACCTCCATCTCTACACTGTTTAAATCTCCATTGAAAGGGGGATTTAAGTATAAAAAATAAGCAATTAGCCCCGAGATTCATAAAATTTATGGCTATGATGTCTTGCGTGAATGTTAACGATAAATATGTTGATTTTAAAGGTCTGAGCTTGTTTTTTTACACGTAAGTATTGATTTAGGTTTGTTGAATTATGCATTTTTATGGGGTATCCGATGCCGATATGCTCGCTACACTCTAGGCTATTTTGGCATTCAGTGTTAACCTAACGGTTGATTTTGCAGTGTTTATAGAAAATCAGAGCCTCGAAATCGTTTTATCGCTAAGACGGTTTCTCGGATCAGCGGCCGTGTTTGAGAGAAAAATGTCACTCATTACATGGCTTGCTAGCAAGAATTTTTATGCTTTTTATGGTGTCTTGAACAACGAGACGTAATGTCCACAAAAAGCGAACAGCAGACTTGAAAAAACAAGTCTATTTGGAAACGAACTCAGTGATATTTTTGGTGATCGAAAGCATAGGTAGTGTCTCCAAAAATAACAAATACCTACTTAGATAAATGGAAAAACGATGCCTTCATTGCAAAAGTAAGACATCGTTTTTCTTATGTTGACTGGTTTTTGTCGCATTATTGCTATAAATTTCGCGGGTTCGTTTAAGTAGCCTCCAAGGTTAACCAATAAAATCCTTGGTAGGTTGAAGATCTGTCCTAATAGCGGGGGTTATTAACACTATGACGGAGCAGCATATCCTCGAAGATATCGATCCGATCGAAACTAAAGAATGGGTTGATGCAATCGAGTCTGTCCTTCGAGAAGAAGGGCCAGAGCGCGCACAATACATCTTGGATCGTTTAACAAAAGAGGCTGCGAAAGCAGGCACACCAATGCCAGCCTCCATTACAACGTCTTACCGAAACACAATTGCTCCTCAAAATGAGAAGACATTGCCGGGAGATTTATTTATGGAACGTCGTATTCGTTCCATAATTCGTTGGAATGCATTGGCAATGGTAATGAAAGCGAATCGTCAGGATTCAACTCTTGGTGGTCATATCACCAGTTTCTCTTCTGCCGCAACGCTTTATGACATTGGCTTTAACCACTTTTTCCGTGGGGCTGATGGCAAGCAGGAAGCGGATATGGTTTTCTTCCAAGGCCATATTTCACCAGGTATCTACGCTCGCTCTTATATAGAAGGGCGTTTAACGGATGAGCAATTGGATAATTTCCGCCGCGAAGTGGACGGTAAGGGTCTTTCCTCTTATCCTCACCCATGGTTGATGCCGGATTACTGGCAGTTCCCAACTGTGTCCATGGGACTTGGACCAATACAAGCGATTTATCAAGCACACGTTATGAAGTACCAGCATAGCCGTGGCTTGATTGATCAAGGTGACCGTAAAGTATGGGCGTTTTTAGGGGATGGTGAGTGTGACGAGCCAGAATCCCTAGGGGCAATTGCACTTGCTGGACGTGAAAAGCTAGACAACTTGATTTTCGTTATCAACTGTAACCTTCAACGTCTTGATGGCCCAGTTCGTGGTAACGGTAAAATTGTACAAGAATTGGAAGGTGTCTTCCGTGGTGCTGGCTGGAATGTCATCAAATGTTTATGGGGCCGTCATTGGGATCCATTATTCGAAAAAGACGACAAGGGCTTATTGGTTAAACGTATGGATGAGGTTTGCGATGGCGAACTTCAAAACTACAAAGCCAATGGCGGCGCTTACACTCGCGAACACTTCTTCGGTAAATACCCAGAATTGCTCGAAATGGTTAAGGACATGTCTGACGATGACATCATGAATCTTAACCGTGGTGGTCATGACCCGTATAAAGTGTATGCAGCTTATGCGGAAGCAACCTCTCATAAAGGTCAGCCTACTGTTGTCTTGGCTCAAACAGTCAAGGGCTACGGTATGTTTAAAGCGGCTGAAGCGCAGAATACAGCCCACCAAACTAAGAAGCTAGATGAAGAGTCTTTGGCACAATTCCGTGACAAGTTTGGCATTCCAATCAGTGACGAAGAACTGAAGGATTTACCTTACTACCGCCCAGCGGAAGACAGTCCAGAAATGAAATACTTACGTGCCCGCCGTAAAGAGCTGCATGGAGATTTCCCTGTTCGTCGTCGTGAGTGTGAAGCACTTGAAGTTCCATCATTGGAAGCCTTCAAATCTCAAATTGCTGGTACAAAAGGCCGTGAAATTTCGACAACCATGGCCTTTGTTCGCACTCTTAACGTCATGGTTAAAGACAAGAATATCGGTGAACGGGTAGTGCCCATCGTTGCAGACGAAGCACGTACGTTTGGTATGGAAGGTATGTTCCGTCAGCTGGGTATTTACTCATCTGAAGGTCAGCGTTATACACCACATGACCATACGCAGATCATGTATTACAAAGAAGATGCGAAAGGTCAGATCCTTCAAGAAGGGATCAATGAGCCTGGCGCATTCTCAGCGTGGCTTGCACTAGCAACCTCTTATAGCAACAGTAATCTGCCAATGATTCCTGTGTATGTCTACTACTCAATGTTTGGTTTCCAGCGTATTGGTGACTTAGCTTGGGCGGCAGGGGATTCACAAGCTCGTGGATTCTTGATTGGTGCAACAGCAGGTCGAACAACGCTAAACGGTGAAGGCTTACAGCACGAGGATGGTCATTCTCATATCCAAGCTGGCTTGATTCCAAACTGTGTGTCTTACGATCCAACTTACTCATACGAAGTCGCGGTTATCGTTCAAGATGGCTTACGTCGTATGTATAAAGAGAAAGAAAGTGTTTTCTATTACTTAACAGTAATGAACGAAAACTATGCTCATGAAGACATGCCTGACGGTGTTGAAGAAGGCATCATTAAAGGTATGTATAAGCTTCATACTCATCAGAAGAAAGGCAATAAGAAACAAGTGCAACTACTTGGTTCTGGCGTGATTCTTCGTGAAGTGGAAGCGGCAGCAGAAATTCTTCTTGAAAATTACGGTGTAAATTCGGATGTTTGGAGTGTGACTTCATTCAATGAACTTCGCCGTGAGGGTCTTGATGTAAGCCGTTGGAACATGCTTCACCCTGAAAGTGAGCAACGCCAGTCTTACGTTGAAACATGTTTAGCAGATAAAGGGCCTGTTGTTGCATCAACAGACTACGTTAAATTGTTTGCTGACCAAATTCGCCCATTTGTGAAGGGTACTTATAATGTACTCGGTACAGACGGTTTTGGCCGAAGCGATACGCGTGCGAAATTGCGTCATTTCTTTGAAATTAACCGTTATTGGGTTGTCGTTTCTGCGCTGAGTGCGTTGGCAAAAGACGGTGAAATCGATGCATCTGTAGTTAGCGAAGCCATTAAGACGTTTGGTTTGGATCCAGAAAAACCAAACCCTGTTACTTGCTAATTATATAACAAGCTAGGTATCTGACTCGATAGTGATCGAGTCAGATAAATTTATCAGTTTGATGCGTCTATATGACAAAGGAGATTTCCGTGAGTACTGAAATCATTCGAGTACCGGATATTGGTGGTGCGACTGACGTCGATGTAATTGAGGTCAGCGTAAAAGTTGGCGACATTATTGAGATCGACCAATCTATTATCGTATTAGAAACAGATAAAGCGTCTATGGACGTGCCTTCTCCTATAGCAGGTAAAATTACCTCTATTAAAGTACAAGAAGGCGATACTGTTTCCGAAGGTGATGACATTCTTGTGCTTGAAGTTGAAGCAGCTGAAGCCGCTTCTGAAGAGCCAAAGAAAGAAACACCTAAAAAAGAAGAAACTCCAACGGCAGAAGAAAAGCCTGCTCAAAAAACGACCATGCCAGCACCTTCCGAGCAAACTGTGTCTGTACCAGACATTGGTGGTGCGACGGGTGTAGACGTGATTGAAGTGTGTGTTGCAGAAGGCGATGAAGTGCAAGAAGGTGATTCCATCATCGTGCTTGAAACCGATAAAGCCTCTATGGATATACCAGCACCAGCAAGCGGTAAAGTGAAGAAGCTTTTGATTAAAGAAGGCGGTACCGTTTCTGAGGGAGATGAGATTCTTGTCTTGATGACTGAAAGCACGGCGACAACCTCGTCAGCGCCTTCCCAAGCTGAATCTGAGTCAGCGCCATCTTCTGACAAAGCCTCTGGTGAAGAGTCGTCTAATGCTACTCCTCAAGCGCAAGCTACTTCTGGCGGTGTTGAAAAAGTTGCCGTTCCTGATATTGGTGGCGCAGAAGGCGTTGATATCATTGAAGTATGTGTTGCTATTGGCGATAAGATCTCTGAAGGGGATTCCATCATCGTTCTAGAGACAGACAAAGCCTCCATGGAAATTCCATCACCAAAATCAGGCACGGTAAAATCCGTCTCTGTGAAAGAGGGTGATAAGGTTTCCGAAGGCGACGCTGTTCTTGAGATAGAAGTGGAGGGTGCTGCTGCACCAACCCCCCAAGCAGAATCACCTAAGCAAAACACGGTGTCAGAAAAAGAAACTGCGCCGAAAGCTGCACCTCAAAAAGCGGCAGCAGCGGATCAATCTGCGGTACTAAGTTCGCCAGCTAAAAACGTTCATGCAGGCCCTGCTGTACGTATGTTAGCTCGTGAATTGGGCGTAGATTTAGCGCTTGTTCGTGCGACAGGTCCTCGTGGCCGTATCACGAAAGAAGACTTGCATACTTATGTCAAAGCGGCTGTTCAAAAAGCTGCGTCTGCTCCTGTCGCTGGCGCGGTAACAACTGGTTCAGGTCTACCGACAGTACCAGATATGGACTTTAGCAAATTTGGCGACGTTGAAGTCGTTAAAATGAGCAAAATCCAGAAGTTGACAGCGCAAAACATGGTTCGCAACTCATTGGTTGTCCCCCATGTAACGCAGTTCGACAAAGCTGACATTACTGATCTTGAAGCTTTCCGTAAGGGGTTAAAAGGCGAAATGGAAAAACAAGGTGTGAAATTAACACCTCTTCCATTCCTTATTAAAGCGGTGGCACAAGCGATGGTTGCCAACCCCGCTTTTAATGTCTCTTTGATGTCCGACGGCGAAAGCTATGTTCAAAAACATTATGTGCATATTGGTATTGCAGTGGATTCACCCGCTGGATTGGTGGTACCTGTATTACGTGATGCGGATAAAAAATCGGTGGTTCAAATTGCTAAAGAAGCCAATGAGCTGATTAAGAAAGCTCTGGATAAGCAACTGAAAACCGCTGATATGCAGGGTGGCTGCTTCACTATCTCTAGTCTTGGGGCTATTGGCGGTACAGGTTTTACGCCTATCGTGAATGCGCCTGAAGTGGGTATTCTTGGAGTTTCTAAAGCCGATATTGAACCACGCTGGAATGGTAAAGAGTTTGAGCCTCGCACTATGCTGCCTCTGTGTTTGTCTTATGATCATAGAGCCGTGAATGGTGGCGATGCAGGTCGCTTTATGACCTATCTTAACTCATTGCTTAGCGATTTACGTCGCTTAACCTTGTGATGTCGTTTCGCTAAATTCGACACTAAAAACCGCTCACTGAGCGGTTTTTTTTGTTTTTACTTTGTCGATATGTCCATTCAAACTTCTTAGCCGACTTAATAAACCATTGCTTTATTACTAGAAGTTGTATTCTGTTCGTCGTTTTCAAAAAATTTAAGAATGTTCTCTTTTTCGAGCATGGCATCTTTATAACCAAGCTCCATCATGGCCTTACAATACTCTGGCGTGAAGAGTAAATAGCTGGCTGCAGAACTGGCCGTTTGGGAAATAGATCCCCCCGTTGCTTTAATAAGTACTCGAATGTTTTTGGGAAGGGTGTCGATGTAATGTTCCGCTATGGCGTTTACTTCTTCTGATGGTGAAATTATCAACGTTTCTGAAGGGAGTTCGTAAGGCCCACGCTTGTCTTTCGGAATATCTTGAATTAACTGATTCATAATCTCCAGTTGATGAATGTCATCCTCAAGGTTGTCAATAAACGCACTGTTTAGTAGCTGGCCTAATATTTGCGCGACACTTGGCGCTGAGTATTCGTCGGGGAGGTCGGATTGAAGGTTGGCTCGACGGTTGCCGCTGACCCCTATAATAAAGAGTTTTTTCGCTCCCATTTTAATGGCAGGGTAAATCGCCGATTTTTGTCTGATGGCACCATCTCCATAAAAGTGATTCTGAACCTTCTGGGCGGGAAAGATGCCAGGAATTGCACTGGACGCTAACAAATGTTCAGTGGTAATGCTCTCGAGAATGCCACGTCGCCTGTTGTCATGCCAAGGCCCTATCATATCAGAGCCCTGCATAAAAGTAGTCGATTCCCCTGTACTGTAGCTCATGGCGGTGACGGCCAATGCAATTAAATTCCTGTTTGCAATAGCTGTGTCAATGTTTGAAAAATCAAGAAAATTATCGAGAAGCTCTCTTAGCGGAGCGTTGTCCATCAAGGCTATTGGTGTTGCGTGGTTTTGTGTATGAAATAATGAAATGAGTGTTTTGGTAATCGAGGTCGCAATCGGCCAACGCCCCATATTATAGATTCTTTCCGGGGTTAAATGACGCCAGACAAAAGCTAATTTAGAAACGGCTTTGGTAAAGTTCCCTGCATTGGTGGCCAACATAGTAGCGTTAAGGGCTCCGGCGGAAGTGCCACAGAGAATTGGAAAAGGAAGCGGGCTGCCTTTTACCACCATTCTACCTATAGCGGAAAGCACGCCAACTTGGTAAGCCGCACGAGCTCCTCCCCCTGAAAGAATAAGCGCATTTTGATTCATCATAGATCAAAACCATCCTTTTTATTCTGAGTATGGCTTAAGTCGTGCTCGCAGGAAAGTCGGGAAAGAAGGTTTTCCATCGTATTTTTGGGTTATTTTGTAATGCAATCATCCCAGTAAGTGATTGAGTCATCATGGAAAACACTTGGCATGGCCGTTGAAACCGTCATAATAATAAGACACACTAATTCGTATCATTTTCTTAAGAGGCATTTGAGACATGGCAATTCATCCACGTGCTGGGCTGTTGGCCGAACAGGGCTCATTAGTGAATATTCCAGAACTAATGACGGCATATTTTATGGAAAAACCAAACGCTTCGATTTCATCTCAACAGGTGAGTTTTGGTACGTCTGGACATCGTGGCAGTGCTTTCCAGTCTAGCTTTAATGAGAATCATATTTTAGCCATTAGCCAAGCCATCGCTGATTATCGTCAAAGTCAGGCTATTCAAGGACCTTTGTATTTAGGGAAAGACACTCATGCGTTATCTGAGTCAGCTTTTCAAACGGCACTAAGTGTTTTAACGGCAAACGGTATTCGGGTACGAGTGCAAACAGGCGGTGGCTTTACACCCACACCGGTTATTTCTCATGCCATATTAACGCATAATGCCAAGGCCCCCCAAGCCGATAGAAGTGATGGTATTGTCATTACGCCATCACACAACCCACCAGAAGACGGTGGTTTTAAATATAATTCTATAAAAGGGGGCCCGGCTGACAAAGATATTACCGATTGGATTGCTAAGCGAGCCAATGCTTTGTTGGCAAGTGAACTGCTCGATGTGAAATCTTTTTCGAATGAAGAAATAGTGGCCTCAGGGCTGGTCGAAGAGTTTGATTACATTCAACATTATGTTGATGACCTTGAAAACGTAATTAATATGCCTGCGATTGCTAAGGCTGGCGTTAAAATTGGTGTTGATCCAATGGGTGGTTCAGGCATTCATTTCTGGGGCCCTATAGCGCAGAAGTATGGATTAGACATCACTGTCGTAAACAATGAAGTGGACCCAACATTTCGTTTTATGCCACTTGATAAAGATGGTCGAATTCGCATGGATTGTTCATCCCCGTATTCCATGCAGAACTTGTTGAAATTGAAAGATAATTTTGATATTGCCGTGGGCAATGATCCTGATTATGACCGCCATGGCATTGTCTGTTCAGGTTTTGGTTTGATGAACCCCAATGCCTATTTAGCGGTAGCAATTGAGTATTTGTCATCCCACCGTCCGGCTTGGTCGAAAGACATTAAGTTTGGTAAAACCCTCGTATCCAGTGGCATGATAGACAGAGTGGTCGAAGGGTTAGGCCGCCAGTTATGCGAAGTTCCTGTCGGCTTCAAGTGGTATGTTGAGGGGCTCTTTGATGGCTCGATGGCGTTTGGAGGAGAAGAGAGTGCTGGCGCTTCTTTCCTGCGTCACGATGGATCAGTTTGGACGACAGATAAGGATGGATTTATTATGGCCTTGCTGGCTGCTGAGATTTTAGCGGTGACAGGCAAAGATCCACAAACCTTATACGAAGAGCAAGTGGCTAAGTATGGTAAACCCTATTATAAACGCATTGATGTGGTCGCCACTCCTGAGCAAAAAAACATTCTTGGTGCCCTAGATAAAAAAGACGTTACGCAAACAACGCTGGCAGGTGAAGATATTGTGAGTGTATTGACTCATGCACCAGGGAATAACGCCGCCATTGGTGGTTTGAAGGTGTCGACACAAAATGGCTGGTTTGCTGCTCGCCCATCAGGAACAGAAAATGTTTATAAAATTTATTTGGAAAGCTTTATCTCAGAAGAGCATTTAGCGAAACTGGAAACAGAAGCGAAAGCCTTAGTTGACAGTGTTCTGCCAGCTTAGTTTACATAAACAATGTTCTCTCTACATGAGATACAAAAAGGACGCTCGCATGCGTCCTTTTTGTATTATTTAGGGTGTCATGCATAAGAAAGCGAAAAGTTATTGTTATTCAATAGTGTAAAGCCGAGATAACCACTTATTGAGTGGGAAACCAAGCTGTTGGCTTACTTTCTGAGCGATGGCCTTTAGCTCTTTGCTGTTCATCTCATTCTTAATTTTGCCTGCTAACACGACCCAGTTACCACTACCTGTGTCTAATGCGCGAATATCCGAGAATGAGGCTTTTAATGTCGACACTAAATGGGGGTCATCTTTATGGCTTAACCAACAGTTAAGAGCCAACCAACCGTCTTCTTTGATCTGTCTGGCACAGTTTTCAATAAAGCTTTTTTCTAGAACACCGTGCTCCATGCCATCTGTGTTATAAAGGTCTGTCATTAGAATGTCGACCTTTCGATTAAAACCTTTTTTAATGTACTCTTGGGCATCAGCGTGTTCGATTTGAATGCGTTTGCCTTGTGGTACCTTGAAGTACATTTTGGCCGATTCAATCACTTCTTCTCTTAATTCTACTGCGGTAATTTGTATGCTGGGTATAGCGTGGTAAAGCGCACTTAACAAGGTTCCGCCCCCCAAACCTAATATGCCTACTCGTTTGGGCTGTTGACAAAACAATAAGGTTAGCGTCATGGCCTGCGTGTACTCATGTTGCAATATATGGGGCGTCGCTAATTTGATACGACTTTGCTCGTCCCCATCAGCAAAAGATAAAATACGAAACTTCCCATCGTCATAAACACGAATGGGACCGAACTCGTCCGCACTGTCATGAAGCAAATTAAGATAATTCATGGTTTTCCTTTAAATAAATCGAGCCAGATATCAACTGGCTCGATTAGCAAGAACAAGTTAGAGACATCCTTATGAGACGCTCTGCCTTACGAAGTCACCGCCGATTGTTTAATATGTTTCAGCAGTATCTGGACAGGATGGGGGAGTGCTGCATCATCCAAACGCTTTGCCTGACTACGGCAAGAATACCCTGTAGCAACAAGTTTACCAGCAAGGGTTGGGTCATGTATTTTTTCTTTCCAGGACAGTTCATAAATGACTTTAGAAGTGTCTACATTATTGGCTTCATGGCCGTAGGTTCCAGCCATACCACAGCAACCTACATTTTCAACCTTTAGCGTCAAGCCAAGCAGTTTGTATACCTCTTGCCAATTCTTGATCGATCCCGCTGCATTGGTTTTTTCCGTGCAATGAGTCATCAAATGGTAAGTGCTGCCATCTCCACAAAGAGGCTGATTTTGTAAATGTTCGGCTTGCTCTGCCAACCATTCCTGCATGAGTTGAACCGTAGGGATTGGACGGCTATCGCCAAAGGTTTTGCTGTATTCTGATCGATAAGTAAGGGTTATTGAAGGATCAATACCAACAAAAGGCAAGCCGTAAAACGACAAGCTTTGCAACATGTCGAGATTTTTACGGGCGGCCTTCTCAAACGCTTTCATGAAACCATGAACATGCAGGGGTTTACCATTTGGTAGGTAAGGGGCAAGATAGGCTTGGAAACCAAGGCGGGTCAGCATTTCCATAGTATCCAGTACCAGTTCCGTCTCAAAATAGCTGGTGAAGGCATCCTGGACAATGATAACGGCACGCTTTCTATCTTTAGGGCTGAGTGATTCGATGGCCATAGGCGTAGCCAAGCGTATGCCTCGACGCGACATTTCTTTTTTTAGGTTGAGCGTGCTCAACGCCGGACTATCAGTTAAGCCAAAGTATTTACTGCTCAGTTGATTGATCCAACGGTTCTTAACCAGCCAATTATATGGCTGCGGAAACAGGGAGAGCGTTGGCATCATAAACTCGAGAGAGCCAATGAGATAATCCTTTGCAGGACGTAGGTAGCGGCTGTAATAGAGCTCTAAGAATTTGGCGCGAAACTCTGGCACATCAACCTTAATAGGACATTGCCCAACGCAAGATTTACATGCCAAGCAGCCCATCATCGACTCATGCACTTCGTTAGAAAAGTCATATTGTCCACGACGCTTGGCCAGCGTATTTTTTAAGCGAGGAATAAACCGCCATATAAAGTGGCTGTTTTTTATGTCTTGACTCGCTTTTAGCGTATCCACGCCATGTTCACTCATACTGCGCAGCCATTCACGCATCAGTGAAGCTCGCCCCTTTGGCGAATGACGACGATCGCGTGTACCTTTCCAAGAAGGGCACATGGCATCACTGGGGTCAAAGTTGTAACAGGCGCCATTGCCATTACAGTACATACCTTCTTTAAACTGATCTCGATTGTGCAAGGGAATTTGTCGATCAAATTGACCGCGTAACGGCACGTTATCAATTCTAAGAAGATCAGCACCCAGTTCAAATGGCGTGGCTATTTTACCTGGGTTGAGCTGGTTTCTGGGGTCAAAGGCTCCTTTGACTTGTTGAATGCTGGGGTAAAGTTCACCAAAGAAGGAGGGCGAATATTCAGAGCGAACCCCTTTACCATGTTCCCCCCAGAGCAAACCATGATACTTTTGTGTTAAAGCGACCACTTTATCGGTGATCTCGCGAATCATCGGTTCTTGGGATTCATCTTTTAAGTCCAACGCAGGGCGAACGTGTAAAACACCTGCATCAACATGACCAAACATGCCATATTGAACCTTGTAACTGTCTAAGACAGCACGAAATTCCATGATAAAGTCCGCGAGATTTTCCGGAGGCACGGCGGTGTCTTCAACAAATGGAATAGGACGCTTTTCTCCTTTGGCATTGCCTAACAGCCCAACGGATTTTTTACGCATTGCCCAAAGCTTATTGACATTTTCATGCCCCATAGCAACGGTGTAGCCTAGAGCGCTACTTCCAGATCCTTCTTTATTCGCGTCATCTAGCTTGTCTGTCAGCACCTTGATGCGCTTAGTGACTTCCTGCTCATCATTTCCCGTGTATTCAACAAGATTGATTCCTTGAATGTTTTCATCTTCATTTTCGGGAAAGAACTCAGAGACAGAACCCCAAATAATGTCGCCTTTCGCTAAGCCCAGCACTTTTGAGTCGACTGTTTCAATAGAAGCCGGTTTGGCCGCTAATAAATCCCGAGCGTGGCGAAGGGAGCCCTCGAAGCTATCGTAGCGGATGTTGACTAAGGCCGCATAGGTTGGGATCGGCAGCAAGTTAACTTTCGCTTCGACAATAAACCCTAACGTGCCTTCGGAACCACATAGAATTGAGTTTAAATTAAACTTTCCATCGTCCGTGCGGATGTGGGCCAAGTCGTAACCCGTTAAACAACGATTTAATTCAGGGAAAGTGTCACCAATCTCTTGCTGCTTCGTTTTTTGGATCGAATCAATTACCCGATGGGCATGGGCAACGTAATCGCTTCCAGACTTAATTTTCTCTAATGTATCATCATTGATGGGAGCCGACTCATGTAATGTACCATCTAAAAAAACCGTTTTGAGTGACAGTACATGATCTCGCGTTTTGCCATACATTACTGAGCCTTGTCCACTCGCGTCAGTATTGATCATACCACCGATCGTGGCCCGGTTACTGGTCGATAATTCAGGCGCAAAAAATAACCCATGAGGCTTAATAGCTTTGTTGAGCTGATCTTTTACCACTCCCGCTTCGACACGCGCCCAACCTTCTTCTACATTGATCTCAATAATACGATTCATGTATTTAGACAAGTCAACAATCAAACCATCCGTGAGAGATTGACCATTCGTACCAGTGCCACCACCACGAGGACTGAGCACAATATCGTGAAAAGCGTCCTCATTACTCAGCTTAACTAGACATTGCAGATCTTCAGCGGATTTGGGGTAAATAACCCCTTGAGGCAAGATTTGGTAAATGGAGTTGTCCGTTGACAAGACAATCCGGTTAGCATAATCAGGATTGGTATCCCCTGAAAATCCTGAAGCCTTCAGGCGCTCAATAAACGAGAGGTATTTAGCCTGAACGGGCGAGACTTCAGAAAGAGATGGAATCATGTATCTTTTACTCCGTTAATGATGACTGCCAAAATTTTAACAAAGAAATGCCATGCATAGGGACATTTGTTCTCTATTATCTTTGCCTTACTGTTGAACTTATTTTAAGGGCTGAGGTCAAACAACGAGAATGCAGTGGAATATTCCCTTATTTTGCTCCCTTCAATATGTGCTAGAATTCGCCTCGACTAACCATCGAGGCTTTTTTTTGTCCATTATTCAACCCTTTATCATTCCTAAGCGTTATGAAAATCTGCATAGGCAAGGCCAGTTCTTTGTCTATCGTGGTGATCTTGAACACCCTTATGCGCCGGGTAATAAGTGGCATAAACTGAAATATCATCTGTTAGAAGCTAAAGCACGCCAAGCGAAGTACATAGCTTCATTAGGGGGCCCATACTCAAATCATCTTCATGCATTCGCCCAGACGCTTAATACTCACCTAGAATTTAAAGCACTTGCCGTGATACGAGGAGAGCTCCATCCACGGTTAACACCAACATTACGTGATGTGGTTTGGAATGGTGTTGAACTGTGGCCTGCGTTAAGGCGAGAGTATAAGCGTGGCTTGAATGCGGATGTGGTAAAGCAAATTAATGCATTATACGGCGATGTTTATTGGATTCCAGAAGGTGGTGGCGGTGAGCTAGGTGCCAAAGGCTGTCTTGATTGGGCAAAACATATTGAAGCCTTAGATAATCAATATGATGCTTGGGTGGTATCTGCCGGAACGGGCACGACCGCAGCAGGGCTATTATCACATCCACAACCGGTTGATCTACACGTTATCAGTGCCTTAAAAGGAGCTGAGCATCAACGAGCTGATATCTTAGCGCTAGCCTTGTCATTAAAGACAATGAATAGCACACAGACTGAACTGGCCTTGGACAAACGCTTATTTTTTCACTCCGAGGCTCATGAAGGTGGGTTTGCCAAACACAGTGGGTCTCTGCTGGAATTTATTGACGAATGCAACGCAGTGAATCCTGACCTGCCGTTAGATCCTATATATACTTGCAAGACCCTTTTTTATGTTATGAAGCAATGGCATAAAGGAGACTGGCCCTATCGACGAACATTGCTAATTCATACTGGCGGGTTGCAAGGTTGGCGTGGTTATGCCTAAAACAAGATAGATCACCAGATAGCGGTCATAGCCTGCTTCATGTTAAAGTGGCGCGGCACGCAGGCAATAAAAAGAGCATAACAATCCCCTGCTAGATCAGACGAATGACACCAGTAGATGAGAAAGAGAATACTAAATGAGTCTTTTTAGACGTGTTGGCATAATTGCTCGATTAGATAAGTCACAAATCCTAGAGACAGTTAAAAGTTTGATGGAGTACCTTGCCGAGAAGGGCTCACAACCTGTACTTGAAACAGGATTAGCGGCCATGATGCCTGGCCTTAAGGTGGCTTCTTCTCCGTTAAAGGAGTTGGGGAATGAATGTGACTTGGTCATGGTCGTAGGAGGAGATGGAAGTTTTCTCGGTGCGGCTAGAGCCATTTGTAATTATGACATTCCTGTTATTGGTATTAACCGTGGCACGCTAGGGTTTTTAACGGATATTTCGCCTTATGCATTGAAAGAAGAGTTGGAGCCTATTTTTCGTGGTGAATACTACGAAGAAAAACGCTTTATGATCGAAGCGAAGATAAAGCGTCAAAATAGACCGAGTGGTGAAGGTATTGCGTTAAACGATTTGGTACTTCATCCAGGCAAATCGGCGCGGATGATCCGCTTTGATTTATTCATTGATGACCAGTTCGTCATGAACCAAAAGTCAGATGGTCTGATTGTTGCCACTCCAACAGGTTCTACTGCTTATGCTCTGTCAGCAGGTGGCCCTATTATGCTACCTAAATTAGATGCCCTAGTATTAGTGCCTATGCACCCACATACATTGAGTAATCGCCCGATTGTTATTGATGCGAATGCGCGCATTCGCATCGTGGTCTGTGAGACAAATCTCACCTACCCAAGTGTTAGCTGTGATGGCCAATTGAATATAACAACGGCACCTGGGGATGAAATTCATATCACGAAAAAAGCAGGTGGCATTCGCTTAATACACCCTAAAACCCATGATTTTTACGATGTATGTCGTGACAAGTTAGGTTGGCAGTCCAGTTATAAATCCTAGCGATTGTCTAACGTTGTATCTAACAATAGGATAAGAGGTGTCACTCAGACCATGTATCTAGTTTATCAATTTTCAGCGAATGAAGACCCATCTTTATTAAGCCAAACGTTGTGGCGTTTAAAAATGTCTCATAGGATCATTGTGAATGATGGGCATCGTGAACTTTGGGTGAATCATCCATCCCATCAAGAACCTGCAGCACAGTTAGTGAAGATTTGGCTTGATGATCCCCAGATGCTCAATAAAGTCGAAATCGATCCTAGTCAACCCATTCCTCAGTCTTCATCCAGTATTGTTGAACAAATAAAAGCCGCACCAGCCACAGCCGGTGTGTTGTTAGCGGCGGTCATTGTTGCATTTGTGACTCAGCTAGGGTCGGATCTTTCAATGGTACGTTATTTTACCATTTCGCCCTTTACCGTTATTGGCGGTCAGATTCGTTTCTATTCATTATCAGATGTGCTGGCTCAAGGGGAATACTGGCGTTTACTGACTCCGGCATTGATTCATTTTAGTGTCATGCACATCGTTTTTAACGCTTTATGGGTTTGGGATGTGGGGCGTCGTTTAGAACGAATGATTGGTTCACTTGCTTGGATAGTAGGCGTTATTGTTATCGCGATATTCAGCGATATATTGCAGTTTGAAATTGATTCTAATCCTCTATTTGGTGGGTTATCAGGAGTCGTTTACGGGTTAATCGGCTTTGCTTGGCTGTTGCCGATACTACGCAAAGACTGGCCAGTTATTGTCAGTAAACCCTTGATGATCTTTTTTATGGTATGGCTGGGAATCGGTTATACGCAAATTCCTGAGTCTCTGGGATTAGGAAGCATTGCCAATACAGCCCATACGATTGGTTTATTTGCTGGATTAGCATTAAGCCTTGTTTACTGGGTGGCAACCAAACATCGGCCATTACGACAATTGTAAACCTAGTCGCCAGATTTAAAATGCCAAGCCTATCCGACAAGCGGATTGGCTTGGCCCGTTATTTATAAAGGCCGTGCGTCATAGCGGCAATGAGAGTGTGTGATGAACTTTAAAGAAATGATCGATAACATGTCCCCAGAGGTCTATGCTCGCTTGAAGCAAGCTGTCGAATTGGGTAAGTGGCCAAATGGTGTGCGCTTAACAGAAGAGCAAAAAGAGCTTTGCTTGCAGGCCGTCATTACCTACGACTATAGCAATAAGCCAGAAGAAAGCCGAGTAGGGTACATTGATCGCAACGTACATACAGGTTGTGACAGCAAAACCAGCACTAATGAGCATGAAACCGTTAAATGGGTGAACAACGACCCTAAGGGTAAGGTTTAATGTTATTGGGCAATTTGAAAAAAATGTCGGTGTCGGCTCCCTCTGGCCAAGTTCAGTATTCTTTGACTCTAGGGAATGAAAGTGTTGCTTTAAATGACCTATTAGGGCAAAAAATCTCATTGAATCTTTCCGGCGACATTCATTGTGTGCATTGTGGCCGACAAACCAAAAAGTCCTTCAACCAAGGCTTTTGCTTTCCTTGCTTTAAAAAATTGGCCGCTTGTGATGCCTGCATTATGAGTCCCGAGAAATGTCATTTCCATCTAGGAACTTGTCGAGAACCCGAGTGGGGGGAAAAATACTGTATGCAAGATCATTATGTATATCTTGCCAACTCATCAGGCTTAAAAGTAGGCATTACCCGTGGTGATCAATTACCCACCCGCTGGATTGACCAAGGGGCGACCCAAGCAAGAGCCTTGTTTCGTGTCAACAATCGTCGTATGTCGGGATTAGTGGAAACCTTATTCAAAAGCCAAGTGGCGGATAAAACCAATTGGCGTAATATGTTAAAGGGAAACGCCGCCGAGCTGGATTTAGAATATGAGCAAGAACGTTTAATCGGGTTGTTATACGAAGGGTTGGATGCATTACAGAATGAATTCGGTTTGCAATCAATTACCGATTTGTCTGATGAAAACGAAACGCATCAATTTACTTACCCCGTTTTAGACTACCCAACGAAGGTAACCAGTCTTAATGGCGATAAAACCCCTGACATAGAAGGGGTGTTAATGGGCATTAAAGGTCAATATTGGATGCTCGATACAGGCGTCATTAATATTCGCAAATACACTGGTTACCAAGCATCATTCTCATTTTAGGAGAGAGTACATGAAAGAGAGTCAACCCTCAGCAATATTATTGAAAGACTATAAGGTTCCTCCTTTTCTTATCGATAAAACCGAATTGACCTTTGATCTTGATGAGACTAGCACGGTAGTCACATCGCATTTGCATATGCGCCGTAACCCCGCCTGTGGCAAATCAACCCAACCACTGGTTTTAGATGGGGGGGAAGATGTCAAGTTAATTGGTGTTGCAATGGATGGCTATGCACTCCCTAGTGAAGAATACCGTTTGGTGGATGACAAACTGATTATTACAGCAACAGCTGATACGTTTGTTCTTACCTGCGAAACATTGATTGAGCCGCAAAACAACACGCGTTTGGAAGGCTTGTACCGCTCTTCCTCCATGTTTTGCACCCAATGCGAAGCCGAAGGCTTCCGTCATATCACTTATTATCTAGATCGCCCCGACGTTATGTCGGTTTTTACAACCACTATCATTGCCGATGAGTCACGTTACCCAGTGATGTTATCTAACGGTAATGAAATTCAGCGTAGCAAAACGGACGAAGGGAAAACGGTTGTTGTATGGCACGACCCATTCCCCAAACCTGCCTACCTTTTTGCTTTGGTAGCGGGTGATCTTGCCGTTAAGAATGATGTGTTCACAACCATGAGTAAGCGTGATGTGAAACTGCAGATTTTCACTGAGTCTCATAATATAGACAAAGTGGATTATGCGATGGAAGCCCTTAAGCGCGCTATGCGTTGGGACGAAGAAACCTATGGCCGTGAGTACGATCTGGATATTTTCATGATTGTCGCCGTAGATGATTTCAATATGGGGGCAATGGAAAATAAAGGACTGAATATTTTCAATTCATCTTGTTTACTGGCAAGCCCAGAAACGACTACGGATGATACCTTCCTTCGTGTGGAAGCCATTGTCGCTCATGAATATTTCCATAACTGGTCTGGTAATCGAGTTACCTGCCGCGACTGGTTCCAATTGAGCCTAAAAGAAGGCTTTACCGTTTTCCGTGATCAAACTTTTTCTGCGGACATGCATTCTGAAACAGTAAAGCGTGTGGAAGATGTGTCTTTTCTGAAAACGGCACAGTTTGCAGAAGACGCAGGGCCAATGGCACATCCTGTTCGGCCTGCTTCTTATATTGAAATCTCAAACTTCTATACCTTAACAGTGTATGAAAAGGGCGCTGAAATCGTTCGCATGATCCGCACCTTGTTAGGGGCAGAAGCATTCCGTAAAGGTTCTGATTTATACTTTGAGCGCCACGATGGTCAAGCAGTAACATGTGATGATTTCGTTGCCGCCATGCAAGATGCTTCTGGTGTGGATTTAACCTTGTTTAAACGTTGGTACTCGCAAGCTGGCACGCCCGTTGTAACCGTAACAGATGAATACGATGATCAAGCCAACACCTACCGTTTGACCATTAAGCAGCAAACGCCGCCAACACCGGCCCAGCCAACAAAACTTCCTCTGCATATTCCAATTCGTGTTGGCTTACTAAGCCAACAGGGCGAAGCATTAACGGTTGGTTTTCAAGATGAGCTCTCAAATGATGTCGTGCTTCATCTGAAAGACAACGAGCAAACATTTGAATTTACTGATGTGCACTGTAAACCTGTGCCATCGCTGTTACGTTCATTCTCAGCACCAGTAAAGTTGCGCTACGATTACACCACTGAACAGCTGCTTCTATTGTTATCCTGTGACAGTGATGGCTTTAACCGTTGGAGTGCGGCACAACAATTGGCGGTAAATGAGTTGAGCCAACTGATTAAGCAAGCTGAACATGGTGAGGCTTTCTCTATCGACTCGAATTTAGTGGCGGGCTTTAAAGCACTACTAGAAGACGAAACACTTGACCCTGCGATGGTAGCTTTGATTCTTGAATTGCCAAGCCAAGCCTATCTGTCTGAACTGGCCGAAGTCATTGACCCTCAGGCAATTAAAACGGCTCGTCATTTCTTGAAAGTGACCATTGCCAATGCTCTGTCCGCTCAACTTGCTGAAGTCTATAAGAAACATCTCGTCAATGGTGAATATCAAGCCAGCGCGCAAGACATTGCTCACCGCTCATTGAAAAATACAGCGCTGTCATACTGGGCTGAATCAACTGATCTGCAAGCACAAACGGCGGTAACTGAACAATTTAAGCACGCAAATAACATGACAGATCAGTTTGCCGCCTTATCTATTGCGGTGAATACGGGCCATTCGAGTGCAGCAGAAATGTTATCGGCTTTCTACGAACAATGGAAAAACGAACCTCTCGTCGTCAATAAATGGTTGATGTTAAGCGCCTCACAAGAAAGCCATGATGCATTAGGTGTTGTGAAGACTTTAATGGAACATCCATCATTTGATTTGAAGAATCCTAATAAAGTTCGCTCTGTATTGGGTGGGTTTGGTCAAAATATCTCAGGATTCCATCATAAAGATGGCTCTGGTTACCGATTCCTAGCCGATCAAATTATTGTTTTGAATAAGCGGAATCCTCAATTGGCTTCTCGGTTATGTACACCACTAACACGCTGGAAAAAACTCAAGCCAGAGTTAAGTGATCAGATGAAACAACAGTTAGAACGTATTCTTGCAGAAGATCTTTCTAAAGACGTTTATGAAGTGGTTTCAAAATCTTTGGCATAAGCTATTTTTATAAAATGCAATAGTTAAAAAAATACCCAAGACGTTTTGTCTTGGGTATTTTTTATTTCAGCATCTACAATCAAAGAAGCTATTGAAAAGAGTGAAAAATTTACGTTTTTTTTGCATTTCACTCTGGATTCTGGCATAACAGATTAACTAATTGATGAGCTTGGGTTTGTTTAGGGGCATATAATGATAAGTCGCACCACTTTGTTTATACCTATTGCATTAGGACTCATGACCACGGCTTGTAGCACGACGAGTAATACGTCATCGCAAGGTCAATCCAGCACAATTGGAGCCGTTGCATCAGCACAGCAAAATCCGACAAACACAAATCAGAAGGCCTCCCTTCAAGAAACATTGCAAGCCAAAAACCAGCGTATTGAAGCGCTGCAGCAGACATTAGCGAAGAACCAAAGCAAATTGACTGAATTACAACATCAGCTGGATGAAAAAGACGCCTTAATAGATGCTCTTGGAAAATCATCATCAAATTCTGACTCCTTGGTTGCTCTAGAAAAGGAAAAGCGACTACGCAGTGATTTAGAATCTCGATACGCTAAGCTTAGGGTTGATAATGACCAACTTAATAAAAAAATTGCCCAGCTGAAAACAGAAAATGCCTCTCTTAAAAAACAACTTACAAGCCGCCTTTCTGTAAACAAAGCGTCACAAAATCAAGACAACACAAATGCTACGTTGGATTTTGTAAAACTAAACAAAAGCTATCAAACGCTAAACTCTGCTTATTCCGCCTTGCAAAAAAAATACCGTTCACTAGAAAGCAAGCAAAAAACCTTACAACAGCGCTATAACAAATTGACCCTTGATAATTTATCCGACCAGAAAGCATTAGACTCACTAAAAGCAGAGAATTTAAAGCTGGGAGGTCAAATATCCGATGCCAGAGCACAACAAGAGTCTTTATGGGATAAAATTCACGTACAAGAAGGCATGATAAAGCACCTACAGGCTAAATTAACTGATCAATATAGAAATCAATCAACGTCTTCTGACGACACGGCAACCAACCAAGAAAGCAGTCAGATTCGGGGCCAGATAGCGACTCTTGAAGCAAAGTTAAACGCACAGGCAAGTTTGATTGACGATTATAAAAAGAATGTACAGACACTTAAAAAGCAACTTGCACAACACACGGTTGATGCCCGTCACATAGAGGCTTTAGAGTCGCAATTAGCTCAACTCGAACGAATGAATGTTGATGCGAACAAGGCGCTTAAAGACAGCAATAAAGCGTTATTAGCAAGCCAGGCTCAAGCCGAATCGTTATCGGATCAATTGACTGGCCTAGAACAAGATAAAGCCAATTTAGAGAAAGAGTTGGCCTCTTTAAAAGAACAATCAGCCAAAGATGCTGCAGAGCGGACTAAATTGGCGGCTCAAGTGAATGACTTGATTCCGTTTCAAGCGGAAGTAGCCTCTCTTAAAAATCAGCTAGCCGTTAGTCTAGAAAGTGTGACTTGGCAGCTTCCTAAAGAAGCCTCTTTACATAATAACTTCGAGATTGTTGTCACCGCCCGCGTCGCTAATCCTGTAGCAGGGCAAAGTTACGTTGCTCAGTTGGTAACGGATAGTGCCATCCAAATGATCAGCAGCCCTAAAGTTGAAGCATCGCTCCAAAATGGTCAATTGCAATGGCGTTGGCGATTAAACGGCCTAAACGAACGCCCCAATGCTAAATTGAACTTATTTGTGTCGCAAGAAATGAACTACCACAATCAAGTTATCTTAAGACAAGTGTACGATGGTAGTGAAACAATGGCGCTGAAGAACGATAACTTACTGGATAAATATGGCTTCTGGGCTGGTGCAATATTACTTGGGTTAGCTGGTGGCTTTGGGGCAGGCTATATGAGTAGGAGAAAGAAAGAGGCATAATTTGCTATTTTTTCAAACGCGCTCTCTAGTTAATAAAGCGGCCTACCATACCACGAACTAGTGATAAGAAACAGATGACATAGGTGTCGCGGCCAGCCATTCTAAGCCCTTGCTTTCCAAGAAGAAGCAGGGCTTTTTTGTCTGTGGGTTTTCAATGGAATTAGTTCACTTTACTCTTCTTGCATTGTGTCTTTGATGAGTCAGATCATTCAATTCTACATTATTAATATTCAACACTTAGCGGCTAAGTTTTAGGTATAGTAAGCTCGCATATTCATATTGAGGTAGTGACAGTGGTAAAGTCCAAATCGTATTCCATTATTGAAGCGCGTTTAGCGCAAAACGTACTGATTCTTGATGGCGCAATGGGAACCATGATTCAGTCGTACAAGCTTGAAGAGCAAGACTACCGTGGTGAACGTTTTGAAGACTGGGAGAGCGAGCTAAAAGGGAATAATGATTTACTGTCATTAACACAACCAAAAATCATCAAAGATATCTACTCAGCCTATTTAGCGGCGGGGGCTGACATCATTGAAACAAACACCTTCAATGCTAACTCCATTTCCATGTTGGATTACCATATGGAGGCGCTTAGTTATGAGCTGAACTACGAATCAGCTCGATTAGCGCGCGAAGCCGCTGATGAATTCACTCAGCAAAACCCTGAGAAGCCTCGCTTTGTCGCTGGTGCCGTAGGGCCGACCAGCCGAACTTGTACGATTTCGCCAGATGTTAACGACCCAGGATTCCGTAACATACACTTTGATGAGCTAGTCGAGGCTTATACGGTCGCTGTTGATGGCCTTATTAAAGGCGGTGTGGACCTCATTCTAATTGAGACGATTTTCGACACCTTAAATGCCAAAGCCGCCATTTATGCTGTATTAGATTATTTCGAAAAAACAGGCGTTCGTTACCCAATTATGATCTCAGGTACCATTACGGATGCGTCTGGCCGAACCTTATCTGGTCAAACCACTGAAGCTTTTTGGAACTCTATTGCGCATGCTAAACCACTTTCTGTGGGGTTAAATTGTGCGTTGGGGCCAAAAGATTTGCGCCAATATGTGGAAGAGTTATCGCGCATTGCTGATACACATGTATCGGCACATCCTAATGCTGGCCTGCCTAACGCGTTTGGCGAATACGATGAAACGCCGGAAGAAATGCTTGAAGAGATTCAAGGGTGGGTCGATTCCGGTTTTATTAATATCATTGGTGGCTGCTGTGGGACGACACCAAATCACATTGAAACCTTTGCTAAAGCCTTCGCCCAATCTGCGCCCCGTGAGATTCCCACTATCGAAAAAGCCTGTCGTTTATCTGGGCTTGAACCGTTCAATATTGATGGAAACACTTTATTTGTGAACGTTGGCGAGCGGACCAATGTTACGGGCTCAGCGATGTTTAAGCGCTTGATTAAAGAAGGGGACTTCGATACAGCACTGGATGTTGCTCGTCAACAAGTAGAAAACGGCGCGCAGATTATCGATATCAACATGGATGAAGGCATGCTGGACTCCAAGGCTGCCATGGAGCGCTTCCTTAAGTTGATCGCATCTGAGCCTGACATCTCGCGTGTGCCTATCATGCTGGACTCATCTAAGTGGGACATTCTCGAAGCAGGTTTGAAATGGATTCAAGGTAAAGGGGTTGTTAACTCCATTAGTATGAAAGAAGGGGAAGACAACTTTCGAGAGCAAGCGAAAAAGCTCATGAAATACGGTGCAGCGGTTATCGTGATGGCATTCGACGAACTCGGCCAGGCGGATACTCGAGAGCGAAAAATCGAGATTTGTCGACGCTCTTACAAAATCCTAGTTGATGAAGTCGGCTTTCCGCCAGAAGACATTATTTTTGACCCCAATATTTTTGCCATAGCGACCGGTATTGAAGAGCACAACCGTTACGCGTTAGATTTTATTGAAGCAACGGGAGACATTACCCGTGAGCTGCCCTATGCCAAGGTGTCTGGTGGGGTGTCTAACGTGTCGTTTTCATTCCGAGGCAACAATCCTGTTCGCGAAGCCATCCATGCTGTGTTTTTATATCATGCGATTAAGCAGGGTATGACTATGGGAATCGTCAACGCTGGTCAATTAGCTTTGTATGAAGACATTCCAATTAAATTGCGTGATGCAGTAGAAGATGCCGTCTTGAATCGTACGCCGGATGCGACCGATAACTTGCTAGCCATTGCTGGTGAGTTTGCAGGTACTGGCGAGGTCGCAGAAAAAGAAACACAAGAGTGGCGCAACTTACCCGTAACAGAACGTTTAAGCCATGCCTTGGTCAAAGGGATTACTGAATTCATTGATGATGACACCGAAGAAGCACGTCAAGCGTATGCCCGTCCTTTGGAGGTCATTGAAGGACCTCTTATGGATGGAATGGGCATTGTGGGGGATTTATTCGGTTCAGGTAAAATGTTCTTACCTCAGGTGGTCAAATCGGCTCGAGTCATGAAAAAAGCCGTTGCTTACTTAATGCCTTTTATTGAAGAAGAGAAACGCCTGAACATGGACACCGCATCGTCCAGTAATGGCAAAATTGTCATGGCCACCGTAAAAGGCGATGTTCATGACATTGGTAAAAATATTGTTGGCGTTGTTTTGCAATGCAATAATTTTGAAGTCATTGACCTTGGGGTCATGGTTCCTGCCGAAAAAATATTGCGTACCGCCAAAGAGGAAGGAGCCGATATGATTGGCTTATCCGGCTTGATTACCCCTTCATTGGATGAAATGGTGCATGTGGCAAAAGAAATGGAGCGACAAGGCTTCAACCTGCCAGTAATGATTGGCGGAGCAACCACTTCCAAAGCCCATACTGCGGTTAAAATTGAGCAAAACTATAAACAAAATCAAGTGGTTCATGTTACCAATGCCTCACGCAGCGTGGGGGTTGCCAGCGCTTTACTGAGCAAGGATAAAAACCGCCGACAAGCCTTTATCGATGAGATCAAAGTCGATTATGAAAAAACGCGCCTGCGCTATAAAGACCGAGCCAAAGCAGGTCGTCGAGTCTCACTGGACAAAGCGCGTCTAAATAAAACCCCCGTCGATTTTTCCAGTGGCATAGTGACGCCCAATAAAATCGGCCTTACAGTGCTGACTGAAAATGATATCGATTTGGCTGAAGTGCGACATTACATCGATTGGACACCCTTTTTCCAAACGTGGGAATTGGCTGGCGCTTATCCACGCATTTTAACGGACGAAGTGGTTGGTGCAGAAGCGACGCGTGTTTATAACGATGCGCTTGCCATGTTGGATAACGTGATCGCGAATGCCAGTTTACAGGCGCGTGCCATAGTGGGTTTATTTCCAGCCAACCAGGTAGACGATGACGACATCGAGATTTATGCAGACGAGTCTCGCAGTGAAGTTATAGAACGTTTATCTTTCTTGCGTATACAAAATGAACTGACGGCACCGGGAAAATATAACCATAGCTTGGCCGACTTTGTTGCCCCTAAAGCGTCGAAGATTTCTGATTATATCGGTGCTTTTGCGTGCGCTGCGGGTTTTGGTATTGAGCCCATCGTCGCGAAATACGAGGCTGATCACGATGATTATAATTCTATTATGATCAAAGCTGTTGCGGACCGTTTAGCCGAGGCCACAGCAGAGTTCTTACATGAAAAAGTGCGTAAGGAGATCTGGGGCTATGCACCAGATGAAAGTTTGACTAGTGCGCAATTAATTAAAGAAAAGTATCAAGGGATCCGCCCTGCGCCAGGGTATCCTGCTTGCCCTGATCATACAGAGAAAGCCAAACTGTGGTCACTATTGAATGTCAAAGATAATATTGATATGGAAATTACAGAAAGCTTTGCTATGTTGCCAACAGCAGCGGTCAGTGGGTGGTACTTCGCCCATCCAGCCTCAACGTATTTTGGCATTGGCAAAATAGGTCCTGATCAAGTGGATGACTACGCCAAACGTAAGGGTATGAGTAAAGAAGATACTGAACGCTGGTTAGCGCCAAATCTCGGCTATGATCCAGAGGATGATAGAGTGTAGTATGACGGGTTGTTAACTCTCATTATTTGCCTTATCAATATCTGTCCTATTGATAAGGCACTCTCTTAACTCTCTCATTGTTAATTTACATCAACTAGGAAGTCTATTGTGTCAAAAGCAATTCAAGACCCAGAAAAACATCAAAAACGCATGCAAAACATCAAAAAGCATGTAGACAAACGTATCGCCAAGGCCCAAGAAGATAAGGGAACCTTTGTACTCTTAACTGGTAATGGGAAAGGGAAATCCAGTTCAGCATTAGGAATGGTCGCTCGTGCGTTGGGTCATGGTATGAAAGTAGGGGTAGTGCAATTTCTAAAAGGTGAGTGGAACACAGGAGAAATTGATTTTTTTAAAAAACAAGACGGCATTAGATGGGAAATTATGTCCTCTGGCTTTACATGGGAAACGCAAAATCGTGAGGCGGACATCGCTTCTTCAGAAGAGGCCTGGCAAAAAGCAGCGGATATGCTGGCGGATGCAAGCCTCGATTTAGTAGTGCTCGATGAACTGACATATCTACTTCATTATGAATATCTTTTTGAAGATCACGTTCTGGAAGCGCTAATGAATCGACCAGAGCGTCAGCACCTTGTGGTGACAGGAAGAGGAGCGAGTGACGCTTTAATCGAGTTAGCGGATACCGTCAGTGAGATTAAGGAAGTGAAACATGCTTTTAAACGTGGCATAAAAGCTCAGAAAGGATTGGAATTTTAATTCTTTGCAGTCAAAAACGCCAATTTTTTGCAGATTTACGGGTGAATATTCTTTTCAAATGTTGTTAATATTCTGCTTTATTTATATTGAGGTGGATTATGAAAATTGAGCGCCAAGAAATCACGCCACGCATGAGTCGTATTGTGAAGCACAATGGTACCATTTACCTTTGTGGACAGGTGGCGGCGGATGCAAATGCAGATATTACTGAGCAAACTCAAACCATGTTAGATAAAGTGGAAGCCTTATTAGAACAAGCGGGCTCTAGTAAAGAACATCTTTTATCGGCCACTATTTATCTTCGCGACATGAAAGATTTTGCCGCAATGAACGATGTTTGGGATGCTTGGGTTGTACAAGGGCACACGCCAGCACGTGCCTGTGTTGAGGCTCGTTTAGCTCGTCCAGAGTTATTAGTTGAGATCTCAGTTATAGCAGCAGAGAAATATTAAGCGCGGCGTAAATTACGCCGGTAATGTTTTGGTAGACAAGCCCAAGATAAAACAGGCCTCATTTAGGTATTGATGCTTATGTGATTTTCTACCAATGCATTACCGAGCACCCGTAGTGACCTTGCCATATCCCGAGATAAATTCATTAATAAAATACCAAAGTCAAACGCGTGATCATCATGAAAGTCACTAAACAATTGGCTGGTAATCTCTAATACAATGCTGTTTTCTTTGGCAATGGCTTTACCTACTTTATCGTGCAAAGCAATCATTGAGACGAAACCGACGGCTTCACCAAAGTTGATGGTTCTGGTATGAGAGGTTTGGTTATTGTGGGTTTTGTAGAAATCTAAACGACCTTCCAAGACAATGTAAAAACGGTCACCTTTATCTCCATAGTCAAACAGCTGCTCACCAGCGTCCAGTTCTATAAGCACGCCATTGTTAAGTAAATACGTAATAGAGCGTTCCGATAGGGCACCAAAAACCGAGCCTTCTTTGAGCTTAGATGGCTCTAGATTATAGTTTGTGTCTTGCTTAAGGACGGTTTTCATTATGGTCTCCCGTCAATCAATGTCTCTTCTCTGTCGATAGTAATCCTTTGTTTGTTAGCTTTGTATCCCTGTTTCTATAAGTTTTAGCGTCTTCTATCATTTAATGACAGCCTGTTTCTGTGTTGAGTCGTAATAATTGGAGTAAGATTGTAAGCAATTGTTCCATTGATCTCGCGTATTTTTTGTTAGTTTTTAAGCGTTTTTGATTTTTTATCAGTAATTTTATCTAGTACCTTAAAGAGCAAGGTAGATCTGTGCGATAATGCTGACCATTAATGCAAGCCGCCAACTTAGGTGCGCTCAATTTACTTTTAAAAGCGGAAAAATACCTTGTTAACAACTGCCAATATCACCATGCAATTTGGTGCCAAGCCTTTATTCGAGAATGTGTCTGTTAAGTTTGCTGAAGGCAAGCGCTACGGTCTAATCGGTGCAAATGGGTGCGGTAAATCCACCTTTATGAAAATCCTTGGCGGCGACTTAGAGCCAAGTTCTGGTAACGTGTCTAAAGACCCAAATGAGCGCCTTGGTAAATTAAAACAGGATCAATTCGCTTACGAAGAATATTCTGTTATCGATACTGTGATTATGGGGCACACAGAGCTGTGGGCCGTTAAATCTGAAAAAGATGCGATTTACGCCAATCCCGAAATGACCGAAGAGGATGGGCTTCGTGCGGGGGATTTGGAAGCGGAATTCGCTGAAATGGACGGCTACACTGCCGATGCGCGTGCCGGAGAATTGTTATTAGGGGTAGGGATTCCAACCGAGCAGCATTATGGCTTAATGAGTGAAGTCGCACCAGGGTTAAAGCTACGTGTATTGCTTGCTCAAGCATTGTTCTCTGATCCAGATATTCTGTTGCTTGATGAGCCTACCAATAACTTGGATATCAATACCATTCGATGGTTGGAAGGCGTATTGGTTGAGCGCAACTGCACCATGATCATCATTTCCCATGACCGCCACTTCCTTAACTCGGTTTGTACCAATATGGCGGATTTGGATTACGGCGAATTGCGTTTGTTTTCAGGAAACTATGATGAATACATGACCGCCGCAACACAAGCTCGCGAGCGTCTATTATCGGATAATGCGAAGAAAAAGGCACAAATCAACGAGCTGAAATCGTTCGTGAGTCGTTTCTCTGCTAACGCTTCGAAATCGAAACAAGCCACCTCGCGCGCGAAACAGATAGACAAAATCCAACTTGAAGAAGTCAAACCATCAAGTCGTCAAAGTCCTTTTATTCGTTTTGAACAAGAGAAAAAATTACATCGTATGGCCGTTCAGGTGGAGAATGTGGCCAAGTCTTACGATGAGCAGCTATTCAGCGGCCTGAATATGATGGTGGAAGTCGGTGAGCGTATCGCCGTTATCGGCCCGAACGGAATTGGTAAAACGACGCTACTTAAATGTTTGGTTGGTGACACGGAACTGACTAAAGGGGAAGTGAAATGGTCTGAGAATGCTAATATAGGCTATTACGCTCAGGATCATGCCCATGAATTCACCAAAGACGTCGATTTGATTGAATGGATGGGGCAGTGGGCTAAAGAGGGTGATGACGAGCAAGTGATTCGTGGCACGCTGGGTCGCCTGTTGTTCTCACAAAATGACATCAAAAAGTCGGTAAAAGTACTTTCTGGTGGAGAGCAAGGTCGAATGCTGTTTGGCAAACTGATGTTGCAAAAACCAAATGTGCTAGTAATGGATGAGCCGACCAACCATATGGATATGGAGTCGATTGAGTCTTTAAACCTAGCGCTGGAAAACTACCCAGGAACATTGATTTTTGTCAGTCACGACCGCGAATTTGTCTCCTCTTTGGCGACTCGCATTGTTGAAGTGACCAGTGATGGCATTGTTGATTTCCACGGTACTTACGACGAATATTTAGCCAAACAGGACGTTTAATATCTTGTATTGAGTGAACACGTTAGTGATTCACAATAAAAAGGGAGCCTGTATCGAGAGGCTCCCTTTTTTATCTCTGCTAAAATGACGTTAGCGTTTGTCTTGATAAGTAAAGGCTTCTTGATACTCTAAAACCTCCATTTTGTCGCCCACGTTAATCTCCCCTGTATTGAGGGCAATGAGATTGATGCCAAAATTGATGGCTTTTTCCTCAGGCTGCAAGCGAAACTTGCCTAATGTTTTCATTGGTTCGCCTTTTTTACTGCGTAGTGCCGTCTCTGGGTGTACAGTGGTAAAAATACAGCGAGCGCAGGGTTTTACATTCTCAAATTCGACGTCACCTATCCGCAGACGTTTCCATGTCTCTTCCTCAAAGGGCTGAGAGCCCGTCACAACAAGATTGGGACGAAATTGCGTCATCTGTATGTTTTCTTGGCATGTACGATTTAACTCCTCTAGAGAAGCTTGGGAAGTTAAGTGGAATGGGTAACCGTCGGCAAAGCCCACGGGACTTTCAGGCCTTCTTTTCGTGAACCGTTCAGATTGCTCACCAAAATAAACCAAGCGAACATCACTGTTTAATACTTGGCTAAACCAAGCATTGGCCAGCTCCGAACAATGTTGTGCTTTTAGTGATTTTTCCCAAATCACAACATCTTGATAGGTAGAGCTAAGGGTCGCAGGGTCTAATACCAGCTTAATAGCAGTATCAGGATGAGACAGTTCCCATGTTTTATTAGTAAGCCGCTCAGCTTTGATCAAGACCAACTGAGGAAACTCTCGGCCAGTGATAAATTCGCCATTTGAATTGATGAGCATATAGCGACGATCCCCAGTTAACCCAAACCACTCTACTTGGCTTTGTGCTAATTCCACGCCGTGGATGGATTTGATTGGGTAGATAGAAATCGAAGACAGAGAATAGGGCACAATAGGTTCTTCCTTTTACAACGGGTAATTTCTTATTATGCCGATAAGGTAACGTCACACAAGCCCTTTAAGGGCGTTTGTTCACTTGTCTATCGTGAAGTGAAAACAAAAAAAACGCCCAACGGATCGGGCGTTTTTTGTTGTATCAAACTGTGTATCTGACTATAAAGCTTGCAGTGCTTTAATTCGATCATTGATAGGTGGGTGGCTTGAGAACAACTCCCCCAATGTTGGCATTTTGCCGCGATTAATTCCGAAAGCAACCATACCATCAGGCATGTGACTCTCTTCGTGCTCACTTTGCAAACGTGCCAGAGCAGCAATCATAGCGCCTTTACCGCCTAGACGAGCACCCGCCTCATCGGCTCTGAATTCACGGTAACGAGAGAACCACATCACAATCATTGAGGCGAGAATGCCGAATAAAATTTCGAAAACAAATGTAGCGATGTAGTACCCCCAACCAACGGAGCCTTCGTCGTCATTTTTGCGCAAAAACTGATCTACAGCATAAGCGGCGATACGAGCAAAGAACATGACGAAGGTGTTAACCACACCTTGAACCAGAGTCAGGGTTACCATGTCGCCGTTCGCAACGTGACCGATCTCGTGGCCTAACACTGCTTTGATTTCATCTGGTGGAAAACGTTCAAGCATACCGCTTGAAACAGCAACCAAAGCATCGTTTTTGTTCCAGCCAGTAGCGAATGCGTTTGCATCGTGGGACGGAAAAATAGCCACTTCTGGCATTTTGATGCCCGCTTCTTTTGATAATTGAGCAACCGTATCCAACAACCAAGCTTCTTTATGGTTGCTTGGTTGTGCAATCACCACCGCGCCAGTGCCACGCTTGGCCATGAACTTGGACATCAGTAGCGAAATGATACTCCCCGTAAAACCAAAAACACCACAGAAAATCAGTAACGAAGTGAAGTTCAACCCGTTACTGGTCATATAGTTATTAACGCCCAGCAAGCTGAGAATCACACCAGCCACCAACATGACGGCCAAGTTCGTGAGTAAGAACAGAATGATACGCATAACCATGCTCCTTAAAAGATTGTTAAGGAGCATGATAGGGCCGTTTGGTGGAAATTCAAGCAGAGAGTTAACGCTTTCTTAATCGATCTAAAAAGGCGGCAAATCGCTCCATGGCAGGGGTGAGTTGTTCTATATGTGGCAGGAAGACAAAACGCACATGATCCGGTGTTGGCCAGTTGAATCCAGTCCCTTGTACAATCAGTACCTTCTCTTCCTGTAAAAAACGCAAAATGAAATCCATATCATCTTTTATTTGATACATTTTAGGGTCGAGTCTCGGGAATAAATAGAGCGCCCCTTGTGGTTTATGGCAGTGTACGCCAGGAATGGCATCTAAAGCCTCCCAAGCGACACGACGCTGCTCGTATAAGCGACCACCTGGCTCGATTAACTCATTAATGCTTTGGTAACCTCCAAGAGCAGTCTGCACCGCGTGCTGTGCAGGCACGTTGGCGCATAAGCGCATTGAGCTCAAAATATCCAACCCTTCGATGTAATCTTTAATACCCGACCTGTCGCCAGTGACGATCATCCAGCCCGAGCGAAAACCGGCTGTTCGATACACTTTTGATAGACCACCAAAAGTTATGCAAGGTGCTCTCCCTTCAGTTAAGGTACTGGTTGGAATATGGGTAGCACCGTCATACAAGATCTTATCGTAGATTTCATCAGAGAAAATGAGCAGATCATGCTCAGCAGCAATGTCGATGATACCTTCCAGAATACCTTTCTCATAAACAGCACCTGTTGGATTATTTGGATTAATAATCACAATGGCTTTGGTTTTATTGGATATCTTGGAGCGAATATCTTGTAAATCCGGTTGCCAACCTGCACCTTCGTCACAATGGTAGTGTCTGACGTACCCGCCAGATAACGTTGCTGCCGCCGTCCACAATGGATAATCTGGTGCCGGGATCAAAATTTCGTCGCCATCGTTCAGCAAGGCTTGCATCGCCATCACTATCAGTTCACTAACACCGTTGCCCATCCAAATATAATTAACATCTGAGGATTTGACCCCGAGTGCCTGGTATTTTTGCATGACCGCTTTGCGTGCAGAGTATAACCCCTTGGACTCACAATAACCTTGAGCGGTTGGAAGATTTCGAATGACATCGACGAGAATTTCATCTGGTGCTTCGAAGCCAAATGGGGCAGGGTTGCCTATGTTAAGCTTCAAAATACGCTGTCCTTCTTCTTCCATGCGCATGGCCTCTTTTAAAACAGGACCACGAATTTCATAGCAGATATTTGATAATTTGTTTGACTTTCGAATGTGCACGTTAATTCCTCGTTAAGCTGGCAACCTTAAGTCCGTAGTAAATTCTGTCGTCAAATAGTAGCACGACCTTTTAGCATGAGGCATTCAAGATGAGAGCTAAAGGTTCCATAAAGTTAACCTGAGGGGATAATGAAGAGGGGAGGCCACACAGCGCTCCCCAACTTTTTAAATACTTGGGTGGTGTTACTGTTGAAGGAGCTTGATGATACTTTGATCTTCTAGTAGTCGAGTAACAGTTTTACTCGCTAGCCCATTCATATCTTTTTGCACAGCAGATTGATAGGGCAGAGTTCCGTATTCTTCGGTTTTTTGTGATGCGAATGTCGCTTTATACGTTTCATCTCCAGCTGTTACCGTCACATTCAATGCAAAGTTTAACGTCGCAATCGTTTTTAAATTATCCACTTTAGTGGTGTAACTCATTTTTGTAATCACAACGTCGACTTTCGCCGGTGGCAAAACACCCTGGTCTAAAGTAAAGCCTAACTTGCGAAGACCATTCACAATACTTTGGTTAACACTTTGTTTTACATCGTTAGTAGTAAATATATCCGCATGTTCATTTAAGCCAGTTTTGATTGATCCTATTTGGTTGCCTATATTTGTCGTTGTACTGACTTGAATCACTCGATTATTAGTGAGTTTTTCGCTTTGGATAGCTGCAGTGGGATCTATTTGTATGTAGTGCGTCGTTGAACAGCCAGCGAGTAAAGCGGCTGACAATGTAAAAGTCAAAATAAGACGTTTATTAAGCATAGTTGCTCCATTTTTATACAAAATTGTTGTAAAACAAGTGTTTAATCTACTAACTTAGCAGATTATTAAAAAAAATGTTGATTTTCCAAATAGTAACAGTAATATACGCACCCGCTCACACAGCAAGACGTGAATCAATGTCCCGTTCGTCTAGAGGCCTAGGACACCGCCCTTTCACGGCGGTAACAGGGGTTCGAACCCCCTACGGGACGCCATCTAATTATACTGATGGTAGTTTACTTCTCTTTGGTGCTGTATGAAAAGTATTTTGCGGGAATAGCTCAGTGGTAGAGCACAACCTTGCCAAGGTTGGGGTCGCGAGTTCGAGCCTCGTTTCCCGCTCCATTTTCACTTAGATGTGAAGATCTAAAGTTTACAGTTTTCTCAAAACTGATTTTGTGTCCCGTTCGTCTAGAGGCCTAGGACACCGCCCTTTCACGGCGGTAACAGGGGTTCGAACCCCCTACGGGACGCCATTATCTATCAACTTTTGCTAAGTATTTGATAGAAGAATTTAGAGTTTGTTCACTGTGTTATGCGAATAGCAAGTAGGGCAATCATAATGCGGGAATAGCTCAGTGGTAGAGCACAACCTTGCCAAGGTTGGGGTCGCGAGTTCGAGCCTCGTTTCCCGCTCCATCTTCACTTAGATGTGAAGATATAGGTTTACAGTTTTCTCAAAACTGATTGTGTCCCGTTCGTCTAGAGGCCTAGGACACCGCCCTTTCACGGCGGTAACAGGGGTTCGAACCCCCTACGGGACGCCATTATTTAGTATATTGCCCGAATAAAGTAGGGTGGTTTTATAGGGCGGGAATAGCTCAGTGGTAGAGCACAACCTTGCCAAGGTTGGGGTCGCGAGTTCGAGCCTCGTTTCCCGCTCCATCTTCACTTAGATGTGAAGATATAGGTTTACAGTTTTCTCAAAACTGATTGTGTCCCGTTCGTCTAGAGGCCTAGGACACCGCCCTTTCACGGCGGTAACAGGGGTTCGAACCCCCTACGGGACGCCATTATTTAGTATATTGCCCGAATAAAGTAGGGTGGTTTTATAGGGCGGGAATAGCTCAGTGGTAGAGCACAACCTTGCCAAGGTTGGGGTCGCGAGTTCGAGCCTCGTTTCCCGCTCCATCTTCACTTAGATGTGAAGATCTAAAGTTTACAGTTTTCTCAAAACTGATTTTGTGTCCCGTTCGTCTAGAGGCCTAGGACACCGCCCTTTCACGGCGGTAACAGGGGTTCGAACCCCCTACGGGACGCCATTATCTATCAACTTTTGCTAAGTATTTGATAGAAGAATTTAGAGTTTGTTCACTGTGTTATGCGAATAGCAAGTAGGGCAATCATAATGCGGGAATAGCTCAGTGGTAGAGCACAACCTTGCCAAGGTTGGGGTCGCGAGTTCGAGCCTCGTTTCCCGCTCCATCTTCACTTAGATGTGAAGATATAGGTTTACAGTTTTCTCAAAACTGATTGTGTCCCGTTCGTCTAGAGGCCTAGGACACCGCCCTTTCACGGCGGTAACAGGGGTTCGAACCCCCTACGGGACGCCATTATCTATCAACTTTTGCTAAGTATTTGATAGAAGAATTTAGAGTTTGTTCACTGTGTTATGCGAATAGCAAGTAGGGCAATCATAGTGCGGGAATAGCTCAGTGGTAGAGCACAACCTTGCCAAGGTTGGGGTCGCGAGTTCGAGCCTCGTTTCCCGCTCCATCTTCACTTAGATGTGAAGATATAGGTTTACAGTTTTCTCAAAACTGATTGTGTCCCGTTCGTCTAGAGGCCTAGGACACCGCCCTTTCACGGCGGTAACAGGGGTTCGAACCCCCTACGGGACGCCATTATTATCTTCTTTGATAAGAAAGCATTGCCTTTTTATTTGTAAAGCTAAAATATCATCCTAGAGTAGGGTGGTTAGCCATTTTATTATTAAACAGTTTTCTCAAAACTGGATTATGTCCCGTTCGTCTAGAGGCCTAGGACACCGCCCTTTCACGGCGGTAACAGGGGTTCGAACCCCCTACGGGACGCCATTACCTATCAAACATAAAAAGTACACAGCAAGCTGGCAGGTAAGTTAATCACCTAGCCGTGCCATTTTTTCCTCCGCTGTCATATTTTCCCGTAAATAAACCCGTTTTATCAATATCTCTAGTTTTTATTTATGACTCTTTACGTATAAAAAGACGTAAGTAAAGAGAGGCGTGGAATCTGGGATGATGTACGTTTTTAGGCTATTATAATCACCCTTTTTATTCTGAGTCGTTTTTTCATGAAGTGGTTTGTTAATTACTATCAGGATGACATGGTATCTGCCTCAGACCGTGGGTTAGCATACGGAGATGGTGTATTTGAAACCATTAAAGCATCGCCTTACGGCTTTTATCAGTTACATGATCATTTGGCTCGCCTCACTAGAGGGCTGAAACAGCTAGGGATGCCACTTTCGGAAGAAGAGATTCAGCGTTTAAAACAGTTTCTTTTCGATGATATATTAGCGGAGACGGATGATTTCTCTGTGGTGAAAATCATGGTGACTAGAGGTGAAGGTGGGCGAGGCTATTTACCGCCAACTCCCCCTAAACATACGATTCTAGTGGGCGTAGGTAGCGCACCAGATTATACCTATGAACAACGTCATGGCGTTCACCTAGGCCTTTCTCCGATAGAGGTAAGCTGCAATCGTTATTTAAGTGGATTAAAACACCTTAATCGCTTAGAAAATGTATTAGCCAAACAGCACCTCATAGCCAAGCATTTTGAAGACATTATGCTCGACTACTCAGGTAATGTGATTGAATGCATTCAAAGCAATATTTTTTGTTTTCACAATGGTGTATTAGTGACACCATCTTTGAGCAAAGCTGGTGTGCAAGGCACTTATCGAAAGCACATCATTACGTCTCAAACCCTTTATCCAGTCAATATTTGTCCGTTATCACTCATGGCTTTGAAACAAGCCGATGAAATTTTTATTACCAACAGTTTGATGGGAATTGTTCCTGTTATTTCTCTTCAAGGTCGCTCTTTTCCTATCGGGGAAAATACCTTAAGACTTCAACAACTAATGCAGACTAGGGATGTTCATGACGTCGCTTAGATGGCTATTCAAAGCCTTTATTATAATCATTACCTTTTGTGCCATCGGGGCAGGATTTCTTTATCACGAAATCACTCAACCAATTACTCTTGCGCAGCCGCAGGTCTTTGAGGTCAGAAAAGGAGACACTTCGTTTGGCTTAGGGGAAAAACTCGCCCAGCGCGGCTGGATAAAATATCCTTTTTTAACCCGAGTGGTTGCGAAACTTCATCCTGAGTGGATCCCCAAAGTAGGGCAATATGAAATCACCAACGGCATGACGTTATTAAGTATGATGGCGTTATTTGATTCAGGAAAATCCATTGTCTATACCATCACACTGGTTGAAGGAAATACTCTGCAAGAGTATCTAAAAGCCATGGAAGCCAAGGGGAACATACAAATGACTCTTGAAGGCTTATCAAATGCCGAAATAGCCCAAAAACTGGGCATAAAAAGAAGCAACCCAGAAGGCCTGTTTTTCGCTAACACCTACCAGTATCATAACGACACAACCGATCAGCGTATTTTAGAGCGTGCTCACCATCTTCTCGAATCACGTTTAGAGGCTGAATGGGCAACAAGAGACCAGGGGTTACCTTATAAAACCCCCTATCAAGCGTTAATCATGGCATCTATGATCGAAAAAGAGACTGGTGTACCAGAGGAGCGAGGATTAATCGCTGGGGTATTTATTAACCGCCTGCACAAGCATATGCGTCTACAAACGGATCCAACGGTTATTTATGGCCTTGGCAAAGACTATAATGGCACGATTACTTACAAAGATTTGCGCTCAAAGTCACTTTATAATACCTATTTACATAAAGGCTTTCCGCCCACCCCAATAACCAATGTGGGCTTACGAGCCATTGTCGCGGCCTTGCATCCGACGAAAACAGACGACTTATACTTTGTTGCCAAAGGCGATGGTTCACATGTCTTTTCAAAGACATTGGCTGAGCACAATAAAGCGGTTGACGAATATCAAAAACAACGACGTGCAGATTATCGTTCAAGTCCGGAGCCTCAATCCGCTTCATCATCAAAAAAAGAAGGAGAAACAGTACAGTGAGAGGCAAATTTATCTCGTTAGAGGGTGGTGAGGGAAGCGGCAAATCCACCGCGATGAAGTATATTCAAAACTGGCTAGAATCACAGCACATTGATTATGTCATGACTCGTGAGCCAGGTGGGACACCATTGGCGGAAGATATTCGTAATCTCGTATTGAGTCCAAGAGAAGAAACCGTCGACGACATGGCGGAACTTTTAATGATGTTTGCCGCTCGATCTCAACATATTTCCCAGAAAATCGAACCCGCTTTAAAGCAGGGAAAATGGGTCATCAGTGATCGTTTTATCGATTCCACCTATGTGTATCAAGGCATCGCTAGAGGAGGCAATATCGTTGTACTAGATCACCTTACCCAATGGGTAGTTGGGAACTGCCAAACAGATGCAACCCTAGTACTTGATGTGCCAGTAGAAATTGGTCAACAGCGTGTACAGCAAAGAAAACACTCCGATAGACTGGATAAAGAGTCTCATCTCTTTCACGAGAAAGTACGCCAAGGCTTTTTAGAGCGAGCCCATCAGAGTCCACAGCGAATGAAGTTGATTGATGCGAGCCAACCTTTGGAGAGCGTCAAGCAGCAAATTCAACAAGAGTTAGTAGCGCTGCAGTCATCCTGGAGCAAGAGCAAGAAATGACCGAACTCGCGCCGTGGTTACAAGCTTGCCACAAGCAAGTACAACGCCTAAAGCAGACCAAAAAGCTTTCACATGCCTTGCTTATTACCGGAGCCGATGGAGTTGGTCAGGAGCATTTGGCTAAAGAACTCGTCAAAGACCTAATGTGCGAAAAAGTCGATCAAGGCGTCGCTTGTGGTCAGTGCCATTCCTGTGAACTCATGGCAGGGGAGTCGCATCCTGACTACTATCTTTTGGATGGTGAAGAAGCGACCATTAAAGTGGATCAGATCCGTCAGCTCATCAATAAAATTAATCAAAAACCTCAGGTTGGTAACCATAAAGTGGTACTGATCACTCACGCTCAGGCCATGAATATCAACGCTTCCAACGCGGTATTAAAAGCTTTAGAAGAACCTGCCGATCAAACTTACTTTTTATTGACCAGTTCTCAATCTACTAGCTTGATGCCAACCATTCGTAGCCGTTGTTTACTGGTTAATGTACCAACTCCTTCCCAAATGGAGGTCGAAAGTTGGTTACAGAGCCAACCAGATGGTGAGGCCCTTAACACTTTATTTTGGCTAACAACACAACCTTTTCGTTTACTTAGCTTGGAAAAACAACAGAAGACGGGAATCTACACCAGCTTGCCAGAAAAGGTAAAAGAGCTGATGCAGGGCACAACCACCGTCGAGGCGCTACTGACAGGGGTTAGTAATACTAATATTGTTGATTATTGCAATGGATTAGCTGCCATACTGCATCAATGCCTCTGTCATTCTGCTGGTGCCACAATCCATCCCGTATTATCTGAAGTGTACCCACAAATCATGCAGAGAATGGGGATTCAAGCTTTGATGACACGCTATCAGGCTTTACAAAGGTTAAAATCCGACCTGTCAAAAACCAACCTTAATCCGGTTATGCAACTCACACACGAATTGAACCAATGGTAACCACTTTATGCTAATTGACACACATTGCCATTTAGACAAACTAGACTTAACACCATACAACGGTGATGTAAACGGCGCGATTGATGCGGCAGCAAAGGCTGGCGTTAAGCAGCTACTTAGCATCTCTGTTAATTTAGATGACATGGATGACATTATTGGCTTTACGGATCGACAAGGAGTCTATGCCAGCTGTGGCGTGCACCCTTTGCACAAAGAAGGACTGTTGACCAGCGAAGACCGTCTGATTGATCTTGCTCAACATGATAAAATCATTGCCATTGGCGAAACAGGGTTGGATTACTTTTACGAAAAAGACAGCGCACTTCATGAAAAACAAAGGACAAGCTTTGTTCATCATTTAAAAGCCGCTGGCAAACTCGGCTTACCCGTGATTATTCATACCCGTGACGCAAAAGCCGACACAATGCAGCTAATTCGTGAACATAGCAACCCAAACAGTGCAGGTGTATTGCATTGTTTTACAGAAGATTATGCTATGGCCAAGGCTGCCGTGGATGAAAACTACCTGATTTCTATTTCCGGTATCGTGACGTTCAAAACAGCTCTGGAGCTTAAAGAAACCGTTAAGAAGCTTCCTCTTGACTCGTTAATTGTTGAAACGGATTCGCCTTACCTTGCCCCGGTCCCGCATCGTGGAAAGAAGAATGAACCACAATACGTTGCAAATGTGGCTCAATACGTTGCAGATTTAAAAGGGATTCGCTACGAAGCGCTACTTGAGGCAACGGCAGCGAATTTTCATCGGGTCTTTTCAAAAGTCGACCCAGAGCAGACCATTCTATTTGCCAATAGATAGAGATTTGATTTGATCTAATCAGCTTTATTTTAAGTACCTATTTTCGTTTACTTTTCTTCTATTTTTCTACTGAAAAATTAGGTGTAAAGCAGATAAGAATGGTAGTCTCAAATCATCACATATATTTTAAAAATTCATTATTAGAAAGATAAAATGATTCTTTCTCAGGTCAACCAAGTGTTGGCCTATTTGCTACAAGGAAGCCCATTAATGTCAAATATGGTTACCTCTCTTCCGTACCATGCACTATCAGCTAAAGTACCAGCGGATCACCTGCCATTTAAAACCTTAAACGATCTCGAGCCATTAAGTGGCATCTTAGGGCAGGAGCGTGCGGTTGAAGCGATTCAATTTGGTGTTGCAATGCAGCGCCCTGGATATAATATTTTTGCCATGGGAGATTCCGGAACAGGGCGCTCTTCCTATGTAACCAGCTATTTAAAAAGCGAAGCTAAACGCCGTACACCACCAAACGAATGGGTGTACATCAATAATTTTACAGAGAGCCATCGCCCCAAAGCCCTTGAATTCGCACCTGGCCATGCTGCTGAATTTGAAAAAGAAATTCGCTCATTAATTGATGGTCTTATGGCCACGTTTCCTGCAGCGTTTGAAAATCCCTCTTATCAGCAACAAAAAGGCGCAATTGACCGTGCCTTTAACGAGCAATACGAAGCGGCGATCAATAAAGTTGAAAGAGTGGCGGTCAAAATTGGTGTAGCCATGTTTCGTGACGCATCTTCAGTCAGTTTTGCTCCCATGAAAGAAGGCAAAGCCATTGAAGAAAACGACTTTGCAGGGCTAAGTGATGAAGAGCGAGATGATTTCCAAAATGCGGTTTCTCATTTAGAAGGGCTGCTAAATGAAGAATTATTGAGCTTACCATTGTGGAAACGAGCCTCTTATGAACAGCTACGCCAACTCAATCTTAATACTGTAAAAGAAGCACTGGATCCTCTGATGGCGGGGCTCTTCGAAAAGTATCAAGACGATGCGCCTGTACAGGAATATTTGCAGGCCATGCGCAGTGATTTAGACAAAACCATTATTGACCAACTGGCGGATGACAAGGCATCGGACAACCGTGATGAGATCGGCCGTCGTCAAATGTATGAAGAAATGTATTTGCCTAATGTCGCTGTAACACACAGTCCCAATGGTGGTATGCCGGTTATATATGAACCTCATCCGACTTACCGCAATTTGTTTGGACAAGTAGAATACAGCAGTGATCAAGGGATGTTGATCACAAGTTACCGATTGATTCGCTCAGGGAGTTTGCATGCAGCAAACGGTGGCTATTTAATTCTAGATGCCGAAAAGCTGCTTACAGATCATTATCTGTGGGAAGCCTTAAAGCGGGCCCTGAAGAGCAAAACGCTTAAAATCGAACATCCCTACGCTGATATGGGATTGATGAATACAACAACATTGTCACCGCAGGATTTGCCATTACAAGTTAAAGTCATCCTAATTGGCTCTCGGGATATTTACTACTTATTGCAAGACGCTGACCCAGATTTTCAAGAAATGTTTCGTGTGTTGGTCGACTTTGATGACACCCTCAAGCGCACTAAAGAAGCAGAGCTTTCCTTTGCGCGACTCATGAAAGATCGAATTGACAAAGAAGAATACGCCAATGTAACCCGTGATGGTGTAGCAGCCCTAATCGAATACAGTAGCCGATTAGCGGAACACCAGCGCGAGATGGCAGCAAAAATTGGCGATGTTTTTGAATTACTAGGCGAGGCGGACTTCGTTCGTGAAATGGCCCGGGATGAATTAATTACCGCCGATCATATTGCCAGAGCATTAAAGGCTAAAAAACACCGTACTGGTCGCGTCAGTGAAAAAATCATTGAAGAAATCATTGAAGGCACTGTATTGCTTGAAAGTGAAGGTACCGCCGTGGGTAAAATAAACGGCTTAACCGTCATGCAAATTGGCGACAGCCACTTTGGGGCGCCAGCTCGTATTTCGACGACAGTCCATCCGGGTGGTAAAGGCATCGTTGATATCGAACGTGAATCCAATTTGGGGCAAAATATCCACTCCAAAGGTGTATTGATTCTCTCTGGGTATCTAGGCAATAAATACGCTCAACGTTATCCGCTTGAAATATCCGCATCAATTGCCATGGAACAAAGCTATGGTTATGTGGACGGAGACAGTGCGTCGACCGCCGAACTGTGCTGTTTATTATCAGCCTTGATTCAAGTGCCTCTACGTCAAGACCTTGCAATCACCGGATCCCTAAACCAATACGGCGAAATACAAGCAATTGGCGGCGTCAACGAAAAAATTGAAGGCTTCTTTAACGTTTGTAACGCCCGTGGCTTAACAGGGACTCAAGGCGTTATTATTCCGAAGTCCAATGCCAATAACCTAATGTTAAGTGATGACATTATTGATGCGGTAAAAGAAGGGAAATTCCATGTATATGCGATTTCTACCGCCGATGAAGCACTACATTTACTGACAGGTATTGAGCCGGGTGTAGCAGATGAAGAGGGTAATTATCCTGAAGGCAGCATTTCAGCCAAAGTCATTGAGCGTTTGGAAGCCATCTCTAAATTAGGGGAAGAAGACGAAGAGGACGAAGACGACACTCAAAATGACTCGTCGAAAACGGACTCGACATCCTCAAAAAATGAGAAGAGTAAAAAAGAGCCTAAAAAGAGCTAGCCTCATTTCCTTAACTTTTTGTTTCTCCGTTTGCACATAAAAAGCCCCAGCGAGTTTTCTATCTCACAGGGGCTTTTTGTCTTTAGCTCAGTACTTGCCATTAGTACGTTTGATGAATCTAGCCACGCACTTTGTATTGACCAGTGTGAATATGGAATAGTAGAGGCCATCGGGTTTCACATAAATATAACTAGCCACTTCTTTGGTGTAGCTTGGCAAGTTCACCTTCAAAACTTCGCCTTCCTTAAATACTTTTCCACCAGTCAACTTTTCTGCCAACTTATTAGATGCTTGAATCGCATTTATATCAGAGCATTTGGGTTTCGCGATCGCAATCTGACTAATACTTGAGACAAAAAGGGTAAGCATAAAAATACGAATGAGAATCATTTTCTACCATATGATTAAATTATTACATGAAATAAATGATTATATTCTTACATATATCGATCAAATATATGAACTAATTCATTATTTATTGGTCTGTTTTACTGCATTTATGCTATTTATAGTAATAGAGTCATTAATGATTGCTCTATCTTTAATCAATTTAAAAGGATTACTGACATGTCTAAACGTTTTCTTCTTACTTCTTTAGCCGTTTTAGCTTTTACGGGTAGCTCTTTAGCTCAAGCTGGCTGTGATGGAAGTCCATTGCAAGGGTATATGCATCATATTAGAGACGAATTGCGTACGGTTGGTTCTGATATCAAATCTGGTGACAATCAAGCAGCGGCAGAAGGGGTTAATAAGATAATTACGCTATTTAAAAAATCTCGTGAAGAAACACCTTATCTGTTTATAGAAGAGAACTTACAGGGTGCCGAATTAGCCAAAAAAGAAAAGGCGTTCCAAGGAGTTATTGACGATACGATTGGCGTTTTTGAGTCGTTGGAAACGGCACTGAAAGCAAACGACATGGCTCAAGTAAAAACCCTAATGGGGAAAGTAGGCCAAGAACGCAAAATCGGGCACAGTTCTTTCAAAACGAGCTGTTAATCATCGCTTAGAATGATGACCTTTAAGGATTTGACTGCTACAATGCGCGCGAGAAAGAGAGGTTATTTATGGCTCGTACGAAAAAATCGCGCAGCATGCGTGGCAAACTTGGAAAAACTGGCTCAAAGGAGATGATGAAAGAGCAGAACAAAGCTCGCAAAGCCTCATCAACTCGCCGTTTTGTTGTTAAGAAATCCAAGGAGCGCAAAGAGCAAGCGCACAGAAAACTTGAAAGACTGGGGCTACTTCCTGAACAAGAAGCGCCGCAGCCTGCAACACGTCCACGCCGTTTTGTGTTCGTGAAGCCTCAAGAGGCAAAACAAGATGAACCAGTTAAAACCGTGAATGCATCTGGTATTAACAGTGATACTGAAGAGTTAACAGTGGATGAACTGTTATCTGCTTTCACGGAAGAAAATTAAGTTTTAAAGAAGTAAAGTTAAAAAGGCTGCTATTGCAGCCTTTTTTTATAGGTAAAATAAGCCTTACAATGAAAGTATAAAACTTGATGGAATTAGTCTATGAATTTGAAAGCATCGGTTCCGATGTCAAGCGTACGCTACCTTCTAAAAGCCGTCGATAATCAAGGAATAAATTGCGATGAACTGCTTGAATCTCTAGGCCTTTCTCGAGCTGATATTGAGCAAAACAATTACTTCCCCGCCTACCAATATGGCATGCTGTATCAAAAAATCATGTGGCTGGTTCAAGATGAATCTTTTGGTATGCTAAGTGGCGGCAAGATGCCCAATGGAGCATTTCGCATGATGTGTTTGAGCATCATTCATGCTCGCTCGCTGGCCCACGCAATGTACCGTTGTAGTGACTTTTACGACATTTGTCGTGGTCCAACAATCAAACCGATTTTGATCAAAAAAGGGCGTTTTGCCATGGTTACTTTTGCTCCAATTGAGTCAACGGAAACCGATATCACAAGTTTAGTATTAGGGGAGTCCCAAGAACAGCTTCGTATCACTCTGTCGATGTGGCATCACTTTTTCTGTTGGTTAATTGGTCGACGCCTGAACTTAAAAGCCGCCTATTTTACCTGTGAGCGCCCTAATGATTTGGAGTATTACAAGACCCTATTCCAGTCAGAAATAAAGTTCAATCAGCATGCTAATGCTCTGGTTTTTCCCTCTAGTTATTTGGATATGCCAATTGTTCAAACGGAAGATAGCCTACGAGGCTTTTTAAAAACCGCACCTTATCAGTTGCTTGTCATGGTAGACAACGATAATAGTCTAAAATCACAAGTGACGGCGATACTCGGCAAAGATTTTTCACGGGAGATGCCCAGTGCAGAAGAGGTGGCTCGCGGTCTAAACATGAGCGTCTCAACCTTACGCCGCCGACTTAATGAAGAACAGACCTCGTACCAGCATATTAAAGATGAGTGTCGTAAAGAAGCGGCCATTACCTATATGAATGCGACTCAGCTAAGTATCAATGATGTCGCAGCATTAATGGGTTTCGATGAGCCAAGCGCGTTTTTCCGTTCTTTTAAAAAATGGACAGGGATGACACCTGGGGAATACCGAAAAAGTGAGGAATTTACAAAAATGGCTAAGAGTCTGCATTGCTGATATTTAAAGAGATTAAGTCAGTAATGAACGTATTTGTCAGAGATATAGCGCTGAAATGTTATTGAGATATAGAGTATCTTTGACGATGCTATAGTGTGAAATTCGTGCTCACATAAAAACGGAGAATAAAAATGAGCGATTACAAATACCCCTATAAAGATATTTTATTCAGTTTGCACAATGTCGCTCGCCTTGAGCGTTTAACCCCTCATTTAGCTGAGCCACTTGATCAAGAACTTATCGAAGCCATTCTTAGTGAAGTGGGTAAACTATCCGAGCAAGTAATAGCCCCCTTGAATTGGAGCGGAGATCAAGAAGGCTCACGAGTAGAAAACGGTGAAGTGTTCGAACCAAAAGGCTACAAAGAAATGTACCAAGCCTACTGTGATGGCGGCTGGGGAGCATTATCGAGTGATGTGAAATATGGTGGGCAAGGTTTACCCTCAACCATTGCCACAGCGGTAAATGAGGGTATCCAAGCCGCTAATCTTGCCTTTTCACTTTGTCCTTTGTTAGCACATGGGGCCATTGAAGCCATCCAATCTCACGCCAGTGATGAACTGAAAGATACTTATATTCCCAAAATGGTCACTGGGCAGTGGGCAGGTACGATGAATTTGACAGAGCCTTCTGCAGGTTCTGATCTCGCTGCCATTTCTTGTAAAGCTTTCCCCAATAGTGCCGACTTAGCTGCAGAGACATATCTCATTAAAGGGCAAAAAATATTTATCACTTGGGGCGATCATCAAATGTCTGAAAACATCATTCATTTGGTTCTTGCTCGTCTACCTGATGCCCCTGCCGGAGTGAAAGGCATTTCCTTGTTCATTGTGCCCAAGTTTTTACTTGATGCAGAGGGAAACCCTGCAGAACGCAATGATATTAGCGTTGTTTCTGTTGAACATAAATTAGGTATTCATGCCTCCCCAACATGTGTGATGAGCTACGGCGATAAAACTGGCGCTATTGGTTATTTAGTCGGTAAGCCAAATGACGGTTTAAAAGCCATGTTCACCATGATGAATAACGCACGACAAGATGTAGGCTTACAAGGGTTAGCTATCTCTGAACGTGCATACCAACAAGCATTGCAATATGCAAAAGAGCGCAAACAAGGCATGAAGGCTGACCGATCAGGCAGAGCAGCCATTATTGAGCATCCAGATGTGCTTCGCATGTTGATGACCATGAGATCCCAAATCGATGCCATGCGTTCATTGATCTATGTTGCTGCGGTAGAAAATGATTTGTCAAACATTAGCAAGGGTGAAGAGCAACAAGCTGCCATTGCTCGAACGGCATTACTAACCCCCATTGTTAAAGGATGGATTACTGAACAAGCTCAAGAAGTGACGTCTCTGGCCATTCAAATTCATGGAGGTATGGGCTTCATTGAAGAGACTGGCGTTGCTCAGCATGCTCGTGATGCTCGTATACTTCCTATTTATGAAGGAACCAACGGCATTCAAGCCATCGACTTAATTGGCCGTAAATTATTAGGGGATAATGGTCATGCCATGGCGGCATTGTTTTCTGAAATGGAAAACGAACTAGATGGATACCTAGACTCAGAAAAACATGATAATGCAGCAAAGGTAAAAGGCTCAGTTGAGGTGGCTAAACAAGCCACAGAGAAATGCTTATCCGCCATGAAAGATAACCCTGTGCTAGGAACTGGGTTAGCTTATTCTTACATGATGATGATGGGGTATGTAATAGGTGGATGGTTACAGGTTCGAGCCCAGCAAGTGAGCACAACTGACGAATCACTCGGCGATCAACAAGTGAATTCTTGGCAACAATCTGCTGACTTTTATTGTGATCATATTTTGCCCAGAGCGGGTTATTACGCAAAAACCATTGAGCATGGACAAAAGTCTGTACAAATCTTAAATGAAGACAGTTTTATTCGATAATGAAAAAAACAGGCAGTGAATCAATAAGTTTGCATCGTCGCGGAAGGTAAGTTTTGCTATTCTAGCGACATTATTAAAGCATGACTGCCTGTTTTAGGAGGCTGTATGACAGACAGAGAAATGATGGAATTTGATGTAGTAATCGTTGGAGGTGGTCCAGCAGGTTTAACGACCGCCTGTCGATTAATGCAACAAGCTCAGGAAAAAAACCAAGAGATAAGCGTTTGTCTTGTGGAAAAAGGATCTGAAATTGGCGCTCATATTCTATCTGGTGCGGTAGTGGATCCCAAAGCACTCACGGAGCTTTTTCCTAATTGGAAAGAAATGGGAGCGCCTTTATTAAGCGAAGTTAATCAGGATGAATTGTATTGGCTCGGTTCAGAAACTGACAGTAGAAAATTCAGCTCTTGGATGATACCTAAAACTCTTCACAACCAAGGCAATTATGTTATTAGCTTAGGCAATCTTTGCCGTTGGTTAGCGGAACAAGCAGAATCTCTTGGCGTCGAAATCTTCCCAGGGTTTTCTGCTGCGGCGCTATCTTATGATGAAGAAGGCAACGTCGAAGGCGTCATTACAGGTGATATGGGCGTTGCTGCCGATGGTTCCCAAAAATCTGGCTACATGCCTGGCATGATTTTAAAAGCCAAATATACGATTTTCTCGGAAGGCTGCCGTGGCCATCTTGGTAAAGAATTAATTGAACGCTATCAGCTTGATAAGGGGAAAGCGCCTCAGCACTATGCCTTGGGTATAAAAGAGCTTTGGGATGTGCCAGCAGAGCAAAGCTCCCCAGGGTTAGTCGTACATACAGCGGGCTGGCCATTAGGTAAAGAAGCGGGCGGTGGCGGTTTCTTATACCATCTTGAGAATAATCAAGTGTCCGTTGGTTTAATTGTCGATTTGAATTATAAGAACCCTTTTTTAAGTCCATACGAAGAGTTTCAAAGATATAAGCATCATCCACTGATTGCTAAGCATCTAAAGGGAGCCAAACGTGTTGCTTATGGTGCTAGAGCCATTGTGAAGGGAGGATGGGCCTCTTTACCAAGCATGAGCTTCCCTGGAGGCTTATTAATCGGTTGCGATGCTGGGACATTGAATCCAGCGAAAATAAAGGGAACTCATACCGCCATGAAAAGCGGCATGATTGCCGCTGAGCTATTGTTCAAAGCACTGCAATCAGAACAGCCAGAAAAAGAGTTAAGCCAATATAATGATGAAGTTAAAGCGTCGTGGCTGGGTAAAGAACTAGAGCAAGCGCGCAACTTCGTTCCTGCTATGCATAAATTTGGGACCTTCTTAGGTGGTGCCTACAACTGGTTGGATCAAAGTATTTTTTCCGGAAGCTTACCCTTTACCTTCAAGGATATGACACCGGATTACGCTTGTACGGAATTAGCCAGCAAACACCAGCCCATTTCGTACCCTAAGCCCGATGGCAAATTAAGCTTCGATAAATTGTCTTCCGTGTTTCTCTCCAACACAAATCATGAAGAAAATCAGCTTTGTCATTTGCAACTGAAAGATGCCGATGTGCCGATTAAAGAGAACCTACCGAAATACAGTGAGCCCGCTCAGCGATATTGTCCTGCTGGGGTTTACGAAGTGGTTCAACAAGGTGAGGAATCGATTTTTCAGATTAATGCTCAGAACTGCATACATTGCAAAACCTGTGATATTAAAGATCCATCACAGAATATTCGTTGGGTCACACCAGAAGGTTCTGGTGGACCAAATTATCCAAATATGTGATGCATTTATTAAAAAAACATCACAAAATGATGAAACTGCATACAGATCACTATTTGTGATCTGTATGTTCATAATCGTTGCTGGATTTCATCATTAACCTGATTAATAATAGAAGCTCATTCAGAGGAACTTTCTATTATGCGAATATGGGTCGACGCAGACGCCTGCCCCAATGTCATTAAAACCATTCTTTTTAGAGCCGCAGAAAGAGTCAATATTCCCTGTATTTTAGTGGCTAATCAAGCCATCTCCATTCCACCATCAAAATGGATTGAACGAAGGGTAGTCAGTTCAGGTTTTGATGTGGCTGATAATTATATTGTTGAACAAGTTGAAAACCTGGACCTTGTTGTGACCGCTGATATTCCACTTGCTTCGGAAGTTATTGCTAAAGGGGCGTTGGCCATTAATCCTCGTGGTGAGTTATACAGTAAAGAGAACATTAAACAGCGCCTAGCGATGCGTGATTTTATGGAACAAATGCGTTCTTCTGGTATTCAATCCGATGGTCCTTCAACATTTAGTCAGCAAGATCGTATGGCATTTGCCAATACACTGGACAAATTATTAACTCAAAGAATCAAGACCGAATAAAAGCACTGCTCAGATTCTATGTTATCGGAAAAGCACAATAGAATAGTCGAGCTAATATAGGTCGCTTGCTGAGTATTGTGTTGAGTCATCAGGAAAGCATTTTATGAATGTTTTCCTGATTATTCATTTATAGGGGGATCGAAATGAAAGAAATTGTTGTTGTCGGCGGTGGCGCCGGTGGCCTAGAGCTTGTTACTCAGCTTGGCCATGCATACGGCAAAAAGAAAGACTTCAATATTACACTAATTGACCGCAGCCAAATCCATATCTGGAAGCCTCTGCTGCATGAAGTCGCAACGGGGTCCATTGATATTAATAGCGACGGTGTTAATTATCGAGCTCATGCCGCCAAACATCATTATCAATTCAAGTTGGGAACGGTTTCTCATGTCGACCCTAAAGAACAAAGTATAACGCTTGACGCCATCAGTGATGATAAAGGACATGTGATTTTGCCTGAACGTACTATTGGCTATGACATTTTAGTGATGGCTGTTGGTAGTATCAGTAATGACTTTGGCACACCAGGGGTAAAAGAGCATTGTTACTTCCTTGACTCGCACAAGCAAGCGGAGCGATTCCAACAAGCCCTTCTTACACACTTTTTGCGCCTAAACCAAGGTGATAAAGAGGACAAACTGAAGTTGGCCATTGTAGGTGGGGGCGCAACAGGTGTTGAATTGTCTGCTGAACTCTTCCATGTCGCAGACCTTCTTAAAGCCTATGGTATGCGTGATATGTCGGGGAAACGTCTTAATGTCCAATTAATAGAAGCAGGGGAACGTATTCTCCCTGCGTTACCCGATCGTATTACCGTGAAAGCCCATTCAGCCTTAACTCGTCTGGGCGTCACCATTAGTCAAGGGACAAGGGTTGTTCGTGCTGAAAAACATGGTTTTGAAACAGCTGATGGCACACTCATTGAGGCAGACCTAATGATTTGGGCGGCTGGCGTAAAAGCTCCCGAGTTTGTCAAAGACATCGAAGGCTTTGAAACTACACGCAATAACCAAATATTAGTAAAAGGCAATTTGCAAACCGCGAACTTTGAAAACGTCTACGTGATTGGCGATTGCTGTGCGTGCAAGCAAGCAAATGGCTCCTTTGTGCCTCCACGGGCTCAGTCAGCCCACCAAATGGCCTCGATTGTCTTTGCCAACATCAAAGCCTCATTCAAAGACCAGCCGCTAAAAGAGTATGTTTATAAAGACTATGGCTCTCTAGTCAACCTAAGCCGTTATAGCACCGTTGGCAGCTTGATGGGGAACTTGATGGGGGGGTCCATGTTTGTTGAAGGTCGTATTGCCCGTTTTGTCTACGTGTCTTTATATCGTTTACATTTGATTGCTATTCACGGCTGGTTTAAAGCAACCATTATTATGGCGGCTCAGAAAATAGGCAAAGTGGTAAAACCCAAACTTAAGCTTCATTAAACTGACGCGCTCCATTCGAAAAGAAAAAGCCTCTCTGCTGTGAGCCTCAAAAAAACCGATGCCATCACATCGGTTTTTTCTTTTTTAGCCCCCCCTTACCCCTTGCTAGCCGGTTATCTGTGAACCTTTCACCAATGTGCAATTCATAAGCAAATGGTGTTTTTGACGAAATAGCATTTGACCTATGTGTTACCCATAGGTTTTATAGTATAAGCCATATTAAGAAGCAAATAACTCCGCTACCTGTTTCAAGTGAGGTAAAAATGCGAGTGAGTGAACTGGCGAAAAAAGCCAATGTAACGAGCGAAACAGTACGACACTATACCCGTGAAGGTCTAATCGTGGCCAAGCGAGACCCTAAGAATGGTTACCAACTCTATGATGAGACTGCTTTACAGCGTATCCAGTTTATACAACAGGCAAGAACGCTAGGATTCAGCCTTAAACAAATAGACGATATTTTTCAGCATGCCGACAGTGGGGATTCACCATGCCCTATGGTGCGAGAGCTCTTATTGCAAAAAGTGCCCGAAACAAAAGCAAAAATAGCAGAGCTACAAGCGCATTTAAACACCATGGAAGCCGCATTAGCGGTATGGGATCAAATGCCCAACGGCACCCCTGATGGACACTCTATTTGCTGCCTCATTGAGGATTGGAACCATGAAGAGGATGGCACCACAACAACAGACACAAAGGAGCCATAGGATGAACTCAAATACATCTATTAATAACATGGCATTAAACGTAATCGGAATGTCCTGCCAGGGCTGCGTCAGTAAAGTGAGAAAGCAAATTCAACTGGAAGATGAAAATGCCGAAGTGACCGGAACGCCAGTAGAGGATCGTCTCGATGTCCAAACTGTTTTAACTCAAAAACAAGTGGAAGCATGCGTTCAAGAGGCAGGCTATCAACCATTAGGTCAATATAAAAACAGTGAGCTTGCTCACTATGATTTATCCGTTGAAGGAATGTCTTGCCAAGGCTGCGTCAGCAAGGTGAGAAAGCAAATTCAATTGGAAGATGAAAACGCGGAAGTGGTCGGAACGCCAGTAGAGGATCGTCTCGATGTGCAAACTGTTTTAACTCAAAAACAAGTGGAAGCATGTGTTCAAGAGGCAGGCTATCAACCATTAGGTCAATATAAAAAAAATGAGCGTGCTCATTATAATTTATCCGTAGAAGGAATGTCCTGCCAGGGCTGCGTCAGTAAAATTAGAAAACGCATTGAGCAAGAAGAAGGCGATGCCGAAGTAGAAGGCAATCCCGCCCAAAATCACCTAATGGTGACCACGACAAAAAGCAAAAAAGACATTCAGCAATGGATTGAAGAAGTCGGCTTCACCTATCTTGGAGACTATCAAGCCGAAGAGCAGCAAAGCTCTCACGGCCGCGAGACTAAGCAAAATAGTGATCTCCAAGGAGCAAACCGACAAAAACAAAAAGACTTGGCAAACGAACCTAATGGACATGAAGGTGCTGACAGCAAAGGGAGTACACACCCCCTCGATGGCTCAGCACATCAAAAACAATTTTCCCTAACGGGGATTACTTGTGCTGCCTGCGTGAATACCATCCAAAAAACATTGAATAATCTAGACGGTGTTACCAAAGCAGAAGTGAATTTTGCCAGTCGTACAGCACAGGTGTCTGCGTCCATATCTGCAGACACCATCATTGAAGCCATTTCCGCTGTGGGATATGGCGCAAGTGTTATTAACGATCCAGATCAAGCCGCTGAGGAAAGAGAGAAACAAGAGCAGCAAGAATATAAGAGCAAACGTAATGCTTCCATTATTAGTTTAGCGCTTGGTATCCCATTGATGCTTTATGGCTGGCTTGGCGGCAATATGACAGTAACAACCACATCGCAACAGTTAAGTTGGTTTTTGGTGAGCGCGCTCACATTGCTAGTTATGATTATTGCTGGGCGTCATTATTACCGTAGTGCGTTTAAAGCCTTTTTACATCGTCAATCCAATATGGATACCTTAATCACATTAGGAACCGTCAGTTCCTGGCTATACTCCTTCTTAGTGGTTATCGTACCTGATATTTTCCCTGTCACTTCACGACACTTGTATTTTGAGTCAAGTGTTATGATTTTAGGGTTAATTAACTTAGGGCAAGCCTTTGAAGTAAAAGCGCGAGGTAAGACCAGTGCGGCTCTTCGTCATCTACTGGATCTTCGTCCTAAAATGGCTAATGTGATTCGCAACAAAGAAGAACAAAGCCTTCCCGTTAGTGACATAGTGGTGGGGGACATCATTCGGGTTCGTTCTGGTGACACTATGCCAGTTGATGGAGTTGTAACCAGTGGCTCATCCAGTGTCGATGAATCCATGCTCACAGGTGAGCCAATACCCATCGAAAAACAAACAGGGGATACAATCTCAGCGGGTACACTGAATGGCAATGGGACTTTTAGCTACCAAGCAACCGAAGTGGGCGCGCAAACCATGTTGGCAAAAATTATCGATATGGTGAGTCAAGCCCAAAACTCTAAGCCTCCCATTAGCCAACTGGCCGATAAAGTGTCCGCTATTTTCGTTCCTAGTGTGATGATTATCTCGGTATTCGCGGCATTAGTTTGGTTTAATTTCGGACCCGACCCTGTCATTATTCATATGCTTATTGCGGCCATTAGCGTACTTATCATTGCCTGTCCTTGCGCCTTGGGACTAGCGACACCCATCTCTACCATGATTGGCGTTGGTAAAGCGGCACAGTTTGGTGGGCTCATCCGTAATGGTGATGCTCTGCAAACAGCCAGCCAATTAACCACTATCGTGCTAGATAAAACGGGCACCATTACTGAAGGCAAGCCTGCGGTCGTTAAGGCTGAATATTTTAACAGCACAACTGAAACAGAAGCGGCTCAATTGATTGCCTCACTGGAGAAGGGGGCAAATCACCCCTTGGCGAATGCCTTGCTGGAGTATGCTGACTCAATCACAGAAGCGACTTCACTAGAAACATCAGACTTTCAGTCACTCAGTGGATTGGGGCTGCAAGGCATAGTCAATCATGAGCGCTACTACCTTGGTAATCAGCGTCTAATGGAGAAGCAAGGTGTAGTGATTGAACAGACAACAAATAATGAGCGCACTCATCAATACAATGCTGCAACAAAAGTATATTTATCTCGTGACAATCAATTATTGGCTATTTTTTATCTGCAAGACCCCATCAAATCCTCATCGAAAAAAGCCATTAATATGCTGCATGATATGGGGCTGAAAGTTGTCATGCTAACGGGGGATAACCAAAACAGCGCTGAATTTGTTGCCACCGAGTTGGGAATTGATGAGTATCATAGTGAATTGATGCCAGAAGATAAATTAGACAGGGTTCGCCTTTTACAAAATCAAGGGGACATTGTTGGCATGATTGGCGATGGTATCAATGACGCCCCGGCATTGACGCAAGCTAATGTGGGTTTTGCAATGGGAGCGGGAACGGATGTCGCTATGCAAAGTGCGGACATCACTCTTATTCGCAGTGATTTAATCAATGTGGCCGACGTTATCCAAGTCAGTAAAGCGACGTTAACCAATATTAAGCAAAACCTATGGGGGGCTTTTGCTTACAACAGCTTAGGCATTCCTTTAGCGGCTGGGGTGTTGTTTCCATTGACAGGCTGGTTACTGAATCCATTGGTTGCTGGGGCAGCCATGTCGTTATCGTCCATCACCGTTGTGTTAAATGCGAATCGACTTCGACAGTTAAAAATAGCTGACCACTCAAAAGGAGAAAATTCATGACTTATTTGGTAAATGCCATCGGGATGATGTTGATTGTATTTATTATATGGTGGTTCTGGATAACACCGAACAAAAAGAAAAAATGAAGCAGGTGAGTGGAACATGAAAACGTTTGATCAGGCGAGCATTGTTAAAGCCACCATTTGCACTCACTCCATGCAAATGGAACAAGCAAAGTCATTCTTTCAAACATGGCAAGAGGCGGACGGTATTCAGTTTTTACGTATTTTAGTGAAAAAACAAAAAATTCAGATCCATTATGATGTAAAATGGGTGGATCTAAACACGCTTTTAGAAGCCATGCGAGCCTCACAAATTATGCTTAATAATGGCTGGATAAACCGTTGGAGATTGAATACCTTACGCCAAGTCGAACAGAATGTAAGGGATAATATTCGTCATGTTCCTCATTGTTGTGGTACACCACCCAAATAGTGTGATGGCTTAAGTCTAAAGAACGGTATTTGATCTTATCGTAAAGGAAATCAAACTTCGGTTTGGTTTCCTTTTTTATTTAATTGTATGCAGATAGGGAGCTTCTATGCGAGCTTATCAATGGGGCATATTTGCCTTAGCGTTAGGTGCTTTTGGCATCGGTACAACTGAGTTTATGCCCATGGGGCTTCTACCCGTCATCGCTGATGGTGTGAATGTCTCTATTCCTAGCGCCGGACTATTGATTAGTGCTTATGCGGTCGGCGTCATGTTTGGTGCACCAATCGTGACTTTATATTTAAGTCGATTTGGCCGTAAAAAATCCCTAATCGCCCTAATGGGATTATTTATTATCGGCAACGCATTTTCTGCTTTAGCACCGAATTACGATGTATTATTGATCTCTCGAATTGTGACAAGTCTTTCCCACGGCGCCTTTTTTGGTATTGGCGCCATGGTAGCAATGGACCTAGCGCCCATGAATAAAAAAGGCTCGGCTGTCGCTTCTATGTTTCTAGGCTTAACCATCGCAAATATTATTGGTGTTCCTTTCACCACTTGGCTAGGCCAAACACTTGATTGGCGAGCCGCTTTTGCGGTTACCGCTTTACTGGGTATTCTAGCCATTTCTGGGATGCTGCGCTTCTTACCAGAAATGCCAGCGTTAGAAAGGCCGAATGTAAAAAAAGAATTAACGGCCATTGTGCAACCCGCCGTACTGCGAGCCTTTGCTTGTACCGTATTATGTGCAGGGTCCATGTTCACACTATATACATACATTTCACCTATCTTGCGAACCCTCTCAAACGCATCTGATAATGCCATTGCTTCTATTCTGATGCTGGCAGGAATTGGTTTTACCTTAGGGAATTTTATCAGTGGTAAATTAGCCGATAAGTCGACGGACTTTGCTTTATTTTGTGTATTAACGGCTCAGATTATTTTCTTGGTGGCTTTTAGCTTTGTCGTCCAATCTACTTTTTCTGCTGCAATTATGGTTTTTTTATGGGGTGTCGCTATTTTTGGTATTGGGCCGCCATTACAAATGAAGGTTATGAAGGTCGCAGAGGACGCGCCAGGCTTAGCATCTTCCATTAATATTGGTGCCTTCAATTTAGGTAATGCTTTAGGGGCAGCTTTGGGCGGACTGGTTATTACCGTTGGTCTTGGTTATGAATGGATTCCTGCCGCGGCGGGTATATTATCTTGCAGTGGATTGTTATTGGTATTCATTAATCGTAAGCTCTCACCAACCAATTAGTAGAGAAAAGTGATAAAAAAGCCGCCAAAATCTTGCTTTTTGGCGGCTTTTTAGTATTTAAGGATTGTGTCCATAGGCATTGAAGACTAAATTTATACAGTTATCCTTATTATATGGTTGGAAAGGCATTGTGTTAATAGAAAGAGATTACCAATCATTAGCAGAACAGTTACCTAGAGCAATGGTAATTTATGGTCTAGATGGGCGTGTATTTTTTTATAACTCTCTTTTTTTTCAAGAATGGCTAGCACCGTCAATTGTCGCAGGCAGCTCTTACACATTAAACCGTCCCCAGATAGAAAACCTATACCATAAAACTCTGCAGCCGATTATAACTGATCAACCCATATCAAAAACACAATCGTCATTTCAGAAAGACTATTTACGCCTCCATGATCAGTCCATTTTACGCCTTAATGAATTTTCCATGGAGCTTGGCGATGGTGACCATGTATTGGTTGAGTTATGGGAAGATGTTTCTAAAGAATATGCCTTACTGAACGAGGTTAGAGAAGAACATAACCTGCTTTTATCACTGATCAACTCCATCCCCGACCAGGTTTACCTTAAGGACCTTGAATCCAAATTCATTCTAATCAACCCAAGCTTAGCCAAGCGTTATGGCGTTAAAGATGCCAGCAAAGTAATAGGCAAATCAGACGCAGACTTTTACTCCAGTGAGCACGCGAGTATCACAAGACAAGAAGAAATAAACATTATCAGAACGCAAAAGGGCGTCTATAACAAACTTCATCACGAAATGTGGCATGATGGTCACGATACATGGAACCTATCAACTAAACTTCCGTTAAAAAATTCAAAGGATGAAGTTATTGGAGTCATTGGCATTTCTCACGACGTTACTGAATACAAATTGAATCAAGACAAATATTGGCAACAGGCTAACTTTGATAAATTGACAGGTCTATCAAATCGTCAACATCTGACCAGTGAGTTCGAGCGTATTGCGATTGAATGTCGCCAAAATAACGAAAAATTTGCCTTCTTTTTGCTGGATTTGGATGGCTTTAAACAAGTCAATGACAGTTATGGCCATGGTTATGGGGACTTACTGCTTGCCCAAGTATCTGAACGTTTAAAAAATACGCTTCGTCAGCGAGATTTAATCTGTCGTTTAGGGGGCGATGAGTTTGTCGTGATATCGGCTCCTATTAAAGATCAGCCTGTTGCCGAAAAAATCGCAGAAAAAATTATCCAAAGTTTTGAAAAGCCCTTTGTCATTAACCATCGAATTTCTCATGTCACCACCAGTATTGGCATTGTTTTTACTTCGGCAAAGCGCGTCAACTTACAAGACATACAGCAAAAAGCAGATCATGCGATGTATAAAGCGAAAAAAGCAGGTAAAAACAGATATCGCTTCTATAGTCTAGAAATCGCCGTGGACAACAAACGTCATGATTTTTTATGCCAAGAACTAAAATTAGCACTGGAAAGGGACGAATTTTCTTTAGAAATAACCTTATTAGAAGACTTAAAAACAGGCATTAAAACAAAAGAGCAGGGGGTTTATAGCTGGCAGCATCCTCAACTTGGGCGAATTTCTGCTCAAGAGTTATTAAGTATTGCAGAATCGACCGGTAATATTATTTGCTTGGAAGTTAAGCTGATTCGTAAAGCGATTAATGCGATAGAAAAAGAAATAGAATCATTCTCATCTTTGCGGGAGAGCAAGCCCAGGCGAATAAGCATGCCCATTTCGCAGGTAAGCCTATCCCAACCGGATCTGCTAGCATCCATATTACTGCCTCTCGTTGAAAAGCACCCAATAGCAATGCAGCAATTATTATTTGAGGTGCCAGCTGAAACCGTTAGTTCAAGTTTATCAAATAGTCCAGCTAGGCAATCGTTCAAGTTACTCGACAGTTATGGGTCATCATTGGTAATGAGCCATGTCACAGGACAAAACTTATCTATACAGCCATTACTTGAATGCCAAATATCACGCATCACTTTAGCTGAGTCATTGGTACAAAATGCTTATGATAGCGACGTTACTAAACAAAGCATCAAGGCTTTATGCGCCATGGCTCATGCACTAGACATTCAAGTCGTCGCAACAGGCATCGAAACAAACACAGATTACGACTGTCTAAAATCACTTGGCTGTGATTATGGACAGGGCAACTACATTGATCGGCAAAGTGACAGCGATATTTATTTATAACACTAATGAAATTAGAGCGCGCCTTAAAAAATCAACAACACGGAATAAGTCATTGAATTTAATAAAGATAAATTAAAACCAAGCCCAAAAAGGCTTATTTTTATTATTTTGATATTTCCGATAAATGTTATTATCGGAAATAGTGAGATGAGATATGCGCCCTAAATTGATGTTTAAATCCGATTTGATACTTATAGATAGCCAACCTAAATTGGTAAACGCACTTAGTTATAATAATGATTAAACTTGGTCACTTTGGCTTATTGTTGTGCTTGTCTCAACATAGTGACTAATGATTGATTGTAATGAGTCTTGAAGACGCTCAATCTGCTCAGCTACATCATGCTGCTGCTCTTCAGGAATGGTTGAAATATCACGAAAAGTGAGTAACTCTAAATCCTTTAGTAACTCGGTTAAATGTTCCATATGACTTCCTTGTTGATTTTTTATTGGATAAATGTAGAGATATAAAATGTTGTATTTATTAATATTTTTATTCTATTCAAATCAGAAATAGGATCATAAAATGAAAATTATCAGCTTAAACATAAATAACAACCATGTTGATTTTTTATTGGATAAATGTAGAGATATAAAATGTTGTATTTATTAATATTTTTATTCTATTCAAATTAGAAATAGGATCATAAAATGAAAATTATCAGCTTAAACATAAATAACAACCATTACCGATACACTATCCATGAAAATACAACCACAGATGAATACGGGATATTACTACTGGGTGCACTTCAAGAAATCGAATCCGTACAAACCTTTGCACAGTATTTTTCTAAAACAGTCAATACAATTGTTATTGAAGCTCCTGGGACAGGAAAAACACCACCTATTCATTCTAGTATCAGCATCCATGAGCAAGCAAAAAGTCTTCTTGATATCATCAAATATTTAAATATAAAAAAATCACATATATTTGCATTTTCATATGCGACCGCACTATCCGTAGAGTTATGCCACATTTGGGATAACGTACAAAGTTTATCAATCGTAGGAGGCGTACCAGGCATACCTGAGAGCGGACGAACTGCAACACTGAACATGATTGCAGATGCCGTAAAAGATAAAAAAGGTTTCGCACATACTTTTGTAAACTCCCTTACCTCAGATATACCAAGCATTCCACGGAACAAAGCCATAAAACGCTCTGCTATATCAGCTCTTCAAAAATATGATAGTGACCGTATTAACTCTTTCATTGAAAATTCAATTAGACTAATGGTGCATAAACCATCCCATTTAGCAGTGATACCACCCTGCTTAGTTTGCGTTGGCGAATATGACCCATATGTAACAAAAGAGGCTGCATACAACTTTTTCAAAAGTTTAAATAATGCATACTTTTTAGTGATAAAAAATGCAGACCACTTGGTACATCTTCAGCATCCTGAAAAAACAGCTCAGGCCATGATTACGCTTGCACAAAGCTTTGTTTCAACTAAAGCTATCTTTGACAATTTAGTGTAAGGTAATTGTTGATCTAATCAGATTTTGTTGCAAATAAAAATAAGGGTAAAAAATTATTTTTATTACCCTTATTTTTTTCTTTGAGAATGTACTGCTGATAACCCTTTTATAACCCCGATAACATAAGGTTTCTGTTGTTCAAAAATGTACCTTAGTGACTCTATCAGCAGAGAATCTCTTATGTGTTGTAGCTTTCTATATTCGTGAAACTCCGGATAATCTTTCATGCAATGAGTAAATTGAACATGACCATTCAGCTTAAACCCCAATTTTACTCTCAAGCCAATTGCCATAGAGAAAGGTTGAGGGTTATCAGGATCCTCTAGAATTCTATATTTATACTCGGACAACCCTAGAACCCTAGCCATAGTCATGGGAGATAACTGATGCCTCTTGCGAAACTCTGTTACCGTTAGTGCTATTGAGCGGTAATAGCTTGCTGCAAATTTATCGATATCTATGATGGGAGGAGCAGAACAAAATTGATACAAAGCCTCATTAAAAACACCATATTCATACTCTAAACGCTTCTTGAGAGTATCCACTTGCTTTTTTCCAAACTCGTCTAGAAAGCAGTGTATACATTGAAGCGCTAAGCTAAATAAATCATGGGGCATATTGGCTATGCAAATAAGGGCTTCAACCCCCGTCTCATCCATACCTCTATAGGACTCTCGAATCTTTAGACCTTTATAAAAGCTAGTCATCGGTACCATAGTGACCCACGAGTAAGCTGCGATGAAGTGAATAGGTCTTACACAAGCATATCCTTGCTGCATATAACGTTGTAATAACTGTGTATTAACACCAGCGAAACGTCCGCTTAGGGTGGAAAAGCTCCATCCTTGTGCCTTTCTGACATAGCCCATGCTTACAGCTACATCAAGATCTATATTCGCTAGTTTTTCATCTAATAATAAGAGTTCTTCTTCTGTCGGAATTTCCATTGTTAGTGCATTACATCCTTATATATAAGCCATCTTCTAGAGCACACTCTCTAATATGTTCTTGAGTTCAACTAAAGAACTAGCCTGGTAAGTTGGTTTGATATGTTCTGGATGTGTTTCATTATGATGGTTGATCCAGCAGGTATCCAGTTCGGCGTTGATGCCTCCCTGTATGTCTGATGCTAAAGTATCGCCAACCATTAACACTTTGGAGCGATCAGGATTATCCATAAGGGTTAACGTGTGGTCAAAAATCAAACGGTTTGGTTTGGCGATACCAATCTGTTCGGAAATAACAACGGGAGAAAAATACTGATGAAAGCCAGTTCTTTCTAAACGGGTTTGCTGGAGCTGGGTAAAGCCATTGGTGATAATAGCCATATTCACCTTCTGGCTTTGCAGATAGTCAACTAGCTCTTTGGCACCTGGTAGTGCTTGGCAAATCTCAGCCATGGACTCTAAAAAATCATGGTTTAACTGTTGTGCTGACACAGACAATTTATCAGCCCATGTTTGAAAGCGTCTCGTTTGCAATTGCTCGGCTGTGATGCTCTGGTTTTGGTATTCCACCCAAAGTGGCTTATTGATGCTTTGATAGTCTTTAAAATCCAGTTCGCTAAATTCCACCCCATATTTTGCCATCATATGCACTAGGCCAGTAAAATTATCAAAATGAAACAAGGTGTCATCGGCATCAAAAATGATCCATTGATACATGAGTTCAATCTCCTTTGATTAAATCGGTTAACATCCCTAGAAGTGTTCTGGGTGGATAAAAGGTGCAAGGCAAAGAATCAAAGCCTGAGTATAAATACTTTCGCGGCTTTCCGCTTCGTTGGTAAATAAGCCGATTGCACCACCTTTTTGCTTGATGTTAACGGTGCCAAATAGGTCGTCCATCACATCACCAAGCTCTTCACCAGACACCAATCGAGTGTAAATTGAATGTGGTAGCGGCAAACTAGCAGAGCGATTAGTCACCATTTTTCCCGTTTTAGCTAAGATGGTCACGTAAGCGAAGGTGGCTGCGCCCTCCTCGAATTGATCAACACCGCCCTCCATTGCCACAAAATAATCCACAGTATTTTCGTCCATGACATTGGCGTCTTGTTGGTGACTTTTCCGTTGATAGCAAAATTGTGCACGATTTTCTGAACCTAAACGCGTTTCGGCCTCTGTCATGGGTTGATCTGCTACACCTGATGGTGCTGACATTTCTTCACAGTGAATAGTGTGATCTGGAAACGCTTTGTTAAAAGCTTGATAAGCCGCACTTATTTTGACAGGGTTTTTGGAGGCAACGATGATGCGAATAACGGTATTATTCATAATAAAGGTACCAAATTTATTTAATTTATTACTCTAATTAAGGCGTCGTAAGCAACAAACAAAAGAGCGATATATAAAAAAACCGTGATGTCCCTCTTTGAAACAATCACGGTTTTTATTTTACAGTAAGCAACTTATCGGATACTAAACTTGGGCTTTAATAATCGGAGTCGGACATTCAACATCCATATTTTGTGCACGATGCCTTAATAAGTGATCCATTATCGTCAGTGCCAGCATGGCTTCCGCAATGGGAGTGGCGCGAATGCCAACACAAGGGTCGTGCCGGCCTTTAGTAATCACGTCAATGGCTTCCCCTACGCGATTAATGCTTTTTCCGGGGATCGTAATACTGGAAGTAGGCTTTAATGCCATGTGAACAATAATATCCTGTCCAGAAGAAATGCCGCCTAATATGCCGCCAGCGTGATTTGACAAAAATCCTTCTGGTGTCATTTCATCACGATGCTCACTCCCTTTTTGTTCAATAACACTAAAACCATCGCCTATTTCCACCCCTTTCACTGCGTTAATGCTCATCATGGCTTTCGCAATATCAGCATCTAAACGATCAAAGACCGGCGCCCCTAGACCTGGCATAAGGTTCTTGGCGATGACGGTAATTTTTGCCCCAACAGAGTCGCCCTCGCGACGTAAAGCTGTCATATAGTCTTCAAGAGCTGAGACCGCATCAGGATCTGGGCTAAAAAAGCTATTGTCATAGACCTGAGTTAAATCTTTTACCTCTAGCTTGATTGGGCCAAGTTGAGAGAGAAAACCTTGAATTTCAATGCCAAACTGTTGTTTCAGGTATTTTTTCGCAATGGCGCCTGCCGCTACTCGCATGGCCGTTTCACGCGCAGAAGACCGACCACCACCTCGATAATCACGAAAGCCATATTTCTGATCGTAGGTATAATCGGCATGCGCTGGACGGAATGTATCTTGGATATTACCGTAATCACGAGAACGCTGATCTGTATTCTCAATTAATAGACCAATCGGTGTACCAGTTGTCTTGCCTTCAAAGACACCTGATAGAATCTTCACTTCATCAGCTTCTCGACGCTGGGTTGTGTGCTTGGAGGTTCCCGGTTTACGACGATCTAAATCTTGCTGTAAATCAGCTTCGCAGATTTCAATGCCTGGTGGGCAACCATCAACGATAGCACCTAGTGCTAGGCCATGACTCTCACCAAAGGTGGTGACTTTAAAAAGGGTTCCAAATGTATTGCCAGACATAATGTTACTTTTGCTCGCGTAGTAATGTGTTAAGTTGTTCTTTGGTTAATACAAAGACCCCATTGCCGCCCCGCTCTAATTCCACCCACAAAAAGGGAACGTCAGGGTAAGCAGCCTGCAAAGCGACTTCAGTATTACCCACTTCGTATACCAATATACCGTTATCATGTAAATAATGCGCGGCTTGCGACAAAAACGCATGGGTAAATGTTAATCCGTCATCACCAGACGTAAGGGCAAGCTCGGGCTCGTTATGAAACTCTGCCGGTGCACAATTAAAATCCTCGGCATCCACATAAGGAGGGTTACAAATAATCAGGTCATATTTTTTGCCATGAAGGCTTTTAAACATATCCGAGTGGATCGCAGTTACTCTGTCTTCTACCTGATGAAACTCAATATTTTCTTGAGCAACCGCCAAAGCCTTTTCACTAATATCACTGATATCGACTTGTGCATCCTCAAATACTAAAGCCGCAGCAATCCCCAAGCACCCAGACCCGGTGCACATATCTAAAATATTCAGAGGGTATTGCGTAAGCCAAGGTGAAAATTCCTTCTCAAGCAATGAGACAATGGGGGAACGAGGAATCAATGTATCTTTACTAACTTTGAAAGGTAATCCCATAAACCAAGCCGTACCTAATAAATATGGCAAAGGCTCACGTTGCTTAATACGCCTTTCAACTAATTTAAGAATGCGTTTTTTTTCATCATAAGTCAGAGCGCAATCCAACATATCGCGATGAAAATCGAGAGGAAGCTTTAACACCCCCATAACCAAATGGAGCGCTTCATCCCAAGCATTATCCGTACCATGACCATAAAAAAGATCACTATGTTCAAATCGGCTATAAGTCCAGCGAATAAAATCTTTAATACTACTTAGATCGCGAATGGCGGACTGTCTATTGCTCATACTATCTTCTTCACTATCATCTGATGACCACTTTTAATGGGTAAATAAAAAGCCGCATTATAGCCTTTATTACTTATTGTCTCTATCTTTGCCTTGGATCTGCTTCATGGTTCGAGCAATCTCTTGGAGTGTTTGGTCTACTGCTTGTCGATGCTGTTTATCCACCGCTCTTTGCTCTTCTTGTAAGGATTTGACTTGCTGTTTAAGCGTTGAATTCTCTTCTTTAAGGCTTGAAATCAAATGATCCTGCTTCGCTAAATCAACCTCATGCTGATCAAGGTTTAGACGCAATGCTTCTTTTTCTGAGCGTTCTCGCGTTAGCTGATTGTTAATCACTTGATGATGAGAATAAACATCATCATAGCGCTGTTGAGTAAGCTTAAGATGTTCATTTAACTGCGTATTCATAACCTTCAATGACTCTCGCTCTTCTAAAACTGCGTCGTAGGCGTCTTGCAACTCACACAACGCCAAACTTAACGAGGAATATTGTCCTTCTGTAGCCGAGAGCTTTAAGGCATATTGAGCTTCAGCATCGAGCATTTTTTCATCAAGCAGTCGGCCTAATATCTGCGTAACATCGCGAGAAAATCGGTTAAAAGAAGGCGCTAGACTAGAGCCTAACTCTTTAAGCTGATGCTGTTGGTGCTCTTTATACAGCTCCTCCCACTCAGAAATCGCATTCATTAAGGTTGTGTTCGAGCATTTACGACCATCTTTATCAAGGAAGTAATCTGCGATGCGAGGTATATTGGGAAATTGGTTTTTTTCGAGCAGTTCCCAGCAAGCTTGATGAATCTCTTCCCGAGCAATATTTGCCTTACGAGCCATCCCCACCTCCTATCTCTTCTGATGAAATAAATTATATGGACGTTTTACAACAAATGATCAATTCCGTCATTATATTATCTTTTTTACGAATAAAGAATAGCATTTACTTCTCTCCTTTATTACACACTACAAAGCAAGGGCAATAAAAAACCCCAAGAAGGGGCTTTTAAAAGGTAGGTGTCGACAAGTGGTCTTTAGTTTAGCTTAGCGTTACTAAGTAACTTTGCAGCAAACTCAACGCCAAATTTTTTGGCAAACTCATCTAACGGATCTTGCTTAGGCCCATAGATCACTTGTTTGTCGTTAGGGAATTGTGAGTTTAATACATCATTAAGACTCGCTAGGCCGTCAATCAAGCCTATTTTTTGCGCTTGCTGGCCGGTAAACACCATTCCCGAAAAGACATCGTTTGTGATTTTTAATCGATCACCCCGTCCCGCTTTTACAGCATCAATAAATTGCTGATGGGTTTCATCCAAGATCGCCTGCCATTTTTCCTTACCTTCTTTGGTCATAGGGACAAAAGGATCTAGGAAGTCCTTATTGCGACCCGCTGTAAAAGTTCTACGTTCAACTCCAAATTTTTTGATTAAGCCACTTAAATCAAAGCCAGAAGAGATCACGCCGATGGAACCCACCAAACTTGCTCTATTGGCATAAATTTTATTAGCTGCTGAGGCGATATAGTAGCCCCCAGATGCAGCCATATCCTCTACCACCACAATAATAGGAATAGATGGATACAATTTTTCTTTTTGACGAATAGCATCGTAAATAATACCAGCCTGGACAGGGCTGCCACCAGGACTGTTCATGTCGATGACCACGCCTTTTAGATTGGGATTTTTATAGACATCATCTAAAATATCCACGTATTCATTTCCATCGATGTCTGCACCACTACCAATAACCCCATCCATTGGAATGATGGCCACCGTATTTTGCCCAGTCACATTGGTATCTAAGGCGGAGCGACCAAACCATAAACCCATTATGCACAATAAAATAATTAAACTGGTAAAACGGAAAAAAATTTTCCAACGACGAGCACGTCTTTTTTCAATCACATTATCACTTAGTGTTTTCTCTAATAAGCGCCAGAGCTGTTGATTATCATCCAGCTTCGTCTCAGATGATTTGCTGTTATCGCTTTCTTTATCGCTATTGCGATTTTGCCCAGCATTGTCTTCTTCAAACAATTCGCCTTGTTGATTCGTTAAATTTTGTTGGTTCTTTTTATCTTCTTCTTCGGTCCAGCTCATGCTTTATTTCCCTAAAATGGAAGCTAATTGATATAAATTGTCGACAATCGTTTGTGGCTGACAAGATGCTAAACGCTTTTTGTCATGGGCACCATAAGACACGCCAATACTGGTTACTCCGGCGGCCTTGGCCATATTAAGGTCATATTCGGTGTCGCCAACCATTACCGCGTCTTCTGGCAATACATTAAGCTCTGCTAGGATTTGCTTCAGCATCATCGGATGAGGTTTCGATAAAGCCTCATCTGCACAGCGCGTCGTTGCAAAATAATGACCCGTTTCCGTGAGTGACATAATACGATCTAGCCCACGACGAGTTTTTCCCGTTGCCACTGCCAACAAAACACCCTGCCCCTTCAACTGCTCGAGGAGCTCGAACATCCCGTCATAAGCTAAAGGGGGACTTTGGTCTGCTTGCACATATAAACGTTTATAATGCATTTTTATCTTGTCTAATGTGTCAACTGGGAGTTCAGGCCAAACAACCTTAATCCCCTCATCTAAAGATAAACCGATGATATTTTGTATGTCATGAAACTCTCTTTTAGGTGCCATGGCGTGCTCTGCGGCTTGCAACATACAACCACAGATCTTATCAATGGAATCAAATAAGGTTCCATCCCAATCAAAAATCACTAACTTAACCATAGATACCCCTTAAGAATAAATCGCCGAAAGTGTACCATAGCGGGAAAATCAAACATAAGGATTCACAATGACAACAGGCTATACTTTAGAAGCGCTATCAATTGATCAAACAGCCACTTACACCAAAACCGTGACTCAAGAAGACGTACAAAGTTTTTCCCACATAACAGGCGATACCAATCCTGTTCATTTAGATGCTGATTTCGCAGCCACTACAAGTTTTGGCAAACCGATTGCCCACGGCATGCTTTCTGCTGGATTTATTTCTGCGGCGATTGGCACAAAGCTACCAGGACCTGGATGCATCTATTTGGAGCAAAACCTTAAGTTCAGAGCACCTGTTTATATTGGACAAGAAGTCACAACAACTATTACGGTGGCAGAAATTAATGAACGTCGCCGCCGTGTAACACTAAAAACAACCTGTGAGTGTGATGGCAAAGTTGTTGTATCTGGGGAAGCCATCATAATGCTGCCTGCCGCCAAGTGAGAACAAAGCAAGGCTTATCGACTTTTCTTTGTGGATAAGCCAACCTGAGAGCTTCGAACGATACGAAAATCAAAAGGCGGCCGAACAATTTCGGTCGCGTTTTTCTTATAACAAAAAAACAGATTTGAATAATAAAAATAATGAGCAATATAAACAATGTGTCTTATAAACGACTAGGTATATTATGCGAGTCGATTGCTTGACGCCTCCCTACATGATCACTTATCGTTTTTACATAATGATAATGTATTTAGTCTACAATCAGGCGCTTTCATCACAGTCTATTTACAAAGAACTTAAAATTGAAAAATATGAGGCATATTGAAAAAAAACTGGGTTTTTTTCTGAGAGAGGCATATATTTATTAATATAAATCATAGATTAAGGCATTTATGAACTCGCGACTGTTTATCACCTTTTTTCTGATCGTTTCGTCTTTGCTGACGCTATCAGATTGCGCTACAGCAAAAGAGATTCATAAGCAACGTTGGCTTCAGCCTAATATAGAGAAAATTTACTGCGAAGAGGCTGCTCTAGATCAAGACAAAGCAATAAAAGGGGAACAAGATAGCACCTCTGTTCAGTTCTTGGCTTTGGCTAAAAATCATACTGCTTCAAGTGATTATCTTGAACCAGTTGGCTATTTTCTAGCGACTAAAACTTACCCTAGAGCACCGCCAGTTTTCTTGATATAGCTTCGCTCTTTCTAACTTTTTAACTTTGGAGAATACATCATGAAAACACTAACTTACGTTTCAACAAAAGAAGTCAATGCCTTAACCTGGCCAGTCACTATTGAAAATACAACACTATACTCACCCGCATTATGCGTGTTCACAGATTTTAAAACATCGGCTCCTCGTGTAATCGAATCCAACACTCGCGCTGACGAGTTGGTCAGACTGATGAGAAAAGAACATGTTCGCATGAAGGTGGTCGTTGATGAGAAAAATAACTTTGTCGGCGTAATCAGTCTAGAAGACCTGTCAGAAGATGCTTTTATTAAGCACGTGGCAAATGGTTATGCTCGTTCAGAATTGCTTGTTGCAGATTTAATGAAACCAAAAGATAAAGTACTAGCCTTGTCTTATGCCTCTCTAAAAAATTCTGATATTGAATCTTTACTGTACAGTCAACGCGAAACGGAAGGCCAACATTTACTCGTTATTGATGAAGAAACAAAAACCATTCGAGGCCTCGTTTCTGCAAGTGATATCGCTCGCCAGCTACGCTTAGACATTGATGTAGCCTTCTCTAGCTTTAAAAACATATACAAAATTGCTTTATTAGGTGAAAAATATAATAGTAAAAAACTTAGAGTAGCCTAGAAAAAGATTACTCATCAAGCGTGTTTTGCCTATAAAAATGAGAGGGTTCAAAGAATGACTTTGAACCCTCTCATTTTTATCCTTCTCGTCTTTGAATCCAATAATAGTAAACGTCCCCTTCTTGCTCTTGCTTAACCAAAGTATGCCCTAAAAACCGACAAAATTTAGGTATATCCCTGGTCGTAGATGGATCTGTTGCAACCACTTTTAGCACCTCAAGGGGCTCTATTTTTTTCATCTCCACATGTAGCATCATGACTGGCTCTGGGCACATTAATCCGCTAGCGTCTAACAATGAATGGTGTTCCATAATCTGATCCTCCGACTGATTCCCCCTATTATAAACCTCCAGGTTGGCTAGACAAACTTTTCTGACAACCAACTATTAACCATGCTAGCCACCTTTGAAACCACCTCGTCTTGTGTTATGGCCTGCTTTTTTAGCGTCTTAAAATCATGATCGGCTCCTTCAACCCACATGATGTCAATATTCTTGTTGAGTTTTTGCTCCAGGACCCAAGAAGACTTACCGAACACATCCCTCGTCCCTTGAATAATCAAGCAAGGGACATCAACAGCTTCCAAAAACGCCAAACGATGCTTCTCCGGTTTACCGGGAGGATGAAAAGGAAAACCAAAGCAAATAACCCCCTTCACTCTATTATCACTTGTCAGCTGCGTTGCAACTCGCCCTCCCATCGATTTACCCGCAACAATGAGAGGGTCCGAGGCACTTAGGTAGTCAGCAAATTCTGGTATTAATGTATCGAAACGTGGCGGCGGACGCTTTTTTCCAGTGGCCTCTTGTTCCTGCATATAGGCAAAAGTCACGGGTATGACAGGGCAACCTTTTTCTCCTAACTGCTGGCTAATGCGTTGTAGAAAGTCACTATTTTTGTGACCGACGCCCGCTCCATGAGCAAGATAGATAGGCAATATTTGCATGGCTTCATCTCAACACTAAAAACGAGTTTTTTAACTTGAATAAAAAGTTTCTCTCTTGAACTTAGCAAGATTTTTATTTTGACCTTAAAACCTTGATCCAAGTCATACGAACAGAATCCCCATAAGAGTAAACTGCCATTAGAAAATTTAATAGGAAAACATCATGATCTGGGATCCATTACTCATTCAAAAATACAACTTATCAGGCCCTCGGTATACTTCCTATCCGACAGCTCCGTTGTTCGATGCCTCCATCAGCAAAATTGCTCTCATCGATAGAATGTTAAGGCCTTCAGACGCCCCAATCAGCCTCTACTTCCACATCCCATTTTGCGCTCATCTTTGTTACTACTGCGCCTGCAACAAAATTGTGACAAAACAATACGACAAGGGCGAGGAGTATGTGGAGTTATTAGGAGAGGAAATACGCCTACGCAGCTTAATGATTGACGCTGATCGTCCGGTGACACAACTGCACTTCGGAGGTGGCACACCAACCTTTTTGTCTGAGTCACAATGGCAGCAGTTATTTGATGTAATCAATAGACATTTTTCTTTGATTACCAATGGCAGTCAGGACTATAGCGTTGAGATTGACCCTCGAGAGATTAGCAAGTCAAAACTGACACTTCTGACAACCATGGGCATAAATCGCGTCAGCATAGGCGTTCAGGATTTCGATATATCGGTCCAAAAAGCCATTCACCGCATACAACCTGTTGAAATAGTTGAAAAGCTCGTCAATGACTGCCGCGAACTCGGTATACGTTCTATTAACTTCGATTTAATTTATGGCTTACCGTTTCAAACTCTAGACGGTTTTAAAGAGACGCTGAATATCGTTTTGAGATTACAACCAGAACGTATTTCCGTCTTTAACTACGCTCACTTACCTGAGCGGTTCCCAGCGCAAAAACGGATTCCAGAGGAGAACCTACCTTCTGCAGAAATGAAGCTGCATATACTCAAAATGACCATTGATACATTAATAGAAAATGGCTACGTCTATATTGGCATGGACCATTTTGCTAAGCCTGATGATACGTTGACGATTGCTCAAAACGAAGGCAAATTGCAACGTAATTTTCAGGGGTACACCACCCATGCAGATACAGATTTGATTGCCTTTGGCGTATCCGCGATCAGCAACTTAAGCGGCGTGTATATCCAAAACCATACTGACTTGTCTCTTTACCAAAATAGCATTGAAAACGGTCAACTCCCTATTATGAAAGGCTATATCAGCGATAATGATGACAGAATTAGACATCGAGTCATTATGACGCTTATCAGTCAATTTAGATTAAGCTTTCAAGCCATAGAACAAGAGTTTACTATACGCTTTAAAGAGTACTTCGCAGTAGAGCTTGCTAAATTAAAGCAGCTAGAATTGGATGGCATCATTGAAATTCTGAGCCAGCAAGAAGATACTATTATAAAAGTAACAGATCGGGGACGATTACTTATTCGCTGCGTATGCATGGTTTTTGACAAACATTTGAACAGCGTAGTCAAGTATTCAAAAGTAATATAATCTAGGGAGAGTGAAATGCCCGCAACACACACACAATCACGTTTTAGCAGTAAGTTATCTTCTCAGTGTCAAAATTGTAGCTTAAGTGCGCTATGCCTACCTATCGCTCTGGCAGACGAAGATATTAATCGATTAGATCAAATCATTGAGCGAAAACGCCCTCTAAAGAAGGGGGAGGTGTTATTCCATCAAGGCCAACCTTTTAGTTCTGTCTTTGCCGTGAGAACCGGCACACTAAAGACTTTTAATATTACCTCTTCAGGCGAAGAACAAATCACAGGCTTCTATTGCCCTAGCGAACTGGTTGGTCTAAGCGGTATCGATGATAATACCTACCCTATTTCTGCTAAAGCACTAGAAACAACCACCGTATGCGAAATCCCATTCAGTCATTTGGAGAATCTTTCCGCACAAATCCCGTCACTCAAACACCAGATGTTCAAAGTAATGAGCCGTAAAATTGGCGATGATCAGCAAATGATGGTACTTCTGGGCAAAAAGAATGCTGACGAAAAAGTAGCCTCATTCCTTCTTAACCTATCGAACCGCTTTAAAAAGCGTGGTTATTCAGCGACGTCCTTCCGACTTTCCATGTCCCGTGGTGAAGTGGGTAACTATTTAGGCTTAGCAGTAGAAACAGTTAGTCGTGTGATCACACGCTTTCAAAAAAACGAATTAATCCAAGTAGATGGTAAAGAAATTTCCATTATTGACTTGCCAGAAATGCAAAAACTCGTGGGAGTTGCGCCTGACTGTGGTAAAATAGCTCAGTTTTGAACTACAAACTAGGCGCACTTTGATTATGCTGTATGATGATTTCTACGTTAAGTCATTAATTCGTTCTGTTGAAGACTGGCCAAAGCCAGGCATCAACTTTCGAGATATCACCCCTATTTTTAGCGACCCAAAAGGCATGCGTATGGTCGTTGATGCTTATGTGCATCGCTATATTACCAGCGATATTACTCATATCGCTTGTATTGATGCTCGTGGCTTTTTGATCGCGGCCGTACTGGCATATGAACTACAAAAACCGCTGATTTTGATCCGTAAAAAAGGGAAACTGCCTGGCAAAACCATTTCACAAGCGTACGACTTAGAATACGGTTCCGCTGAGTTGGAAATTCAGGAAAACTCAGTAAAAACTGGCGATAATGTTTTATTGTTTGATGATCTTATTGCTACAGGTGGCACCCTATTAGCAGCTATTGAGCTATTAACGAGCCAAGGTGCAGAGGTTAAAGAAGTGGCCGCTATTATTGACCTGCCCGATCTAGGTGGAAGCCAAAAATTACAGGATAGAAACATCCCCGTTTTTAATCTGTGTGCGTATGAAGGTGATTAATCATCTATTTGCCTTTATTCACTAGAGGCAGTCTAAAGCATCAATAAAAAAGGTGGCGAATGCCACCTCAGGTTACTGATAAACCCCAGTTTTTTGCTGGGGTTTTATTTTTCTGAGTCTTTTGCTCACATTCCTTCCTAAGTGACTCAAGATATCTCATTAGTTACTTAGAGCTCTTTGAGGCCTTTTATTAAGGCTCTGACTATCGATTTCGTCATTTTTTTGAACAAATAAAAGCCTCTAGCTAAGCATTAAGGCTATCTTTTTCATATTTTGGGCGGCTGCCGTTAATAGACATTGAGAAGCTACTTTATCTGTTCCTCGAAATCGTGCATATCGATAGCCATGCAGCTCTTTTGCGTCGGCAAAACTTCGTTCCACGGTTTCCTTTCGTCTGGCATAAATGACTTTGCCTAATGGGGTTAGCCGATGGGCATTGATGCGTTCTTTGCTATCTTCCCAAACATGACGCGTAATGGTTTTGACCGATTTTTTGTTTGTGGTGCAGCGGTGCTTTTCTGGGCAGTTCGCGCAGATCAGGCTATCTGAGTCGTAGTGACGGTAACCTTCTCGAGAAGTGGTTTTGTAAATGAGTTTTTCACCTTGCGGACAGAAGTAGACATCTTGTTCCCTGTCGTACTTGTATTCGCGTTTATAGAAGAAGCCTTTCTTGTGATTAGGACGACGATAGCCCATCACGGCATAGATATGTCGTTCTTCTAACCCATGACAAACTGCCGAGGTAAAGTACCCCGCATCGACTCCGACCGATGTGATGAAAAGCTTAAAGCGTTCTTTGATTCGGTCCAATCGCTCTAAATAAGGGACAGCATCGTGGACATTGCCTGCGGTGACGTGTACGTCAGTAATAATGTTGCAACGTGCATCAACCGTTCGGTGATCTAAGTAGAAGAACCCTTTGGGCTTAGTATCTCGTACCATATAGCCACTCTCTGGATCCGTCGTACTCTGCTTGATTTCACGACTCTCCACCTTGTTTTTTTCAGGTGGTAAAGGCTTTTTTCCATGAACGAGTCGATCCTCCTCAACGGCCTTATCGAGCTCATCCATATACGCCTGTCGGGACTGTTCAACCACTACTTTTTCAAAATGCTTTTTGTTCGCATTGGCTTTAAGGTGTGTGGAGTCCGTATAAAAGGTGTTTCCGCCAACTAACTTGTGTTTTATAGCCTGGAGTACGATCTCATCAAAGATCTTTTGATAGATATCGGATTCCTTAAAACGACGTGTGCGGTTTGCACTCAAAGTGGAAGCATCGGGAATTTTGTCAGTCAGGCCTAAACCTAAGAACCAACGATAAGCGACATTAACTTGAACCTCTCTAATCAACTGACGTTCACTACGAATACCAAAAAGGTAGCCAATAAATAGCAACTTAAACATGAGAGTAGGATCGAGAGCGGGACGACCGTTATCCGCGCAATAAAAATCCTTCACAAGATCATGTAGAAAGGAAAAATCAATAATTCGATCAATCTTGCGAAGCAAGTGATCACTGGGGACGAGCTCGTCGATGGAAACAAACTCTAAAGTAGACTGGGTTTGAGGGCGTTCTTTAAGCATGCCGTTATTATAAAAAATCCCCGCCGAATGGCGAGGACTTTATCAGCAGTCTGAGGTGGCGAATGCCACCTTTTTTTATGCATTTTTAAAAGACCACATTGGCACCAACAGAAATGCCATCATTACTTTTTTGGCGCTGACCGTTTTTGTAAATGGCTTCAGTCGCTCCGTAACTAATAAAAGCACGAGTATTGTGTGTTGTCATATACTCAAGGCGCGCGTTATAGGTATACATATGATCCAGTCGAGAAATCGTTAGAACCTCAGGAGAATAATAACCGGAAGCGTATATGCTTAAACGATTCGCCATTGGGAAGGTATAACGATACCAACCACCTAACGCTACCGCTAATGCAAGATCATTATTTTCATCTTTTAAATTAGAATCGAGAGCATATAGACGCGCCCCTAGTCCAACCTGCAACGGCCCCGTTGCATCTGTATCTTGAATACTCAAGCCTGCATAAGCAGAAGAGGTATCTTTATCCGCATCATGCGTCCCCCCCGCATCAATTGAAAAAGGGCCTGCATCAATACTGGCATCCGCTTTCAACAAATCGTTTCTTAAGTTCACACTTACGTTAGAAGCCAATACCATGGAAGAGCTTAGTAGCCCTGCGGTCAACAATAGCGCTTTGTTGCTTAGTTTCATTAGAACTTTCCTATAGTGAAATAATATTCAATTTATTAAATGCATCTTCTGATTGTTTTAAGCCTTTAAAATCAAACAGCTCATTATCAGCAAGATGGGAAGGCACCACATTCTGCATGGCAGTAAACATAGAATCGGTTCTGCCTGGATAATCTTTTTCCCACTGCTGAAGCATATCTTTTACGACTTGCCTTTGTAGATTCTCTTGTGAACCACATAAATTACAAGGAATAATGGGATAAGCCTTCATATCGGCAAATGCTTGAATGTCTTTTTCCTTGCAATAAGCCAATGGTCGAATAACCATATGCTTTCCATCATCACTTAACAGCTTAGGCGGCATAGACTTTAACTTACCACCGAAAAACATATTTAAAAAGAGCGTCTCAAGTATGTCATCTCGATGATGACCTAAAGCAATTTTAGTCGCGCCAATCTCTTCTGCAAATCCGTAAAGTGAGCCACGACGTAAGCGAGAGCATAATCCACAAGTAGTCTTACCTTCTGGAACGATTTCTTTGACGATGCTATAAGTGTCTCTCTCTAAAATATGGTAATCGACTCCAATTTCGTCAAGATAGGCTGGCAACACATGCTCGGGAAAACCTGGCTGCTTTTGATCTAAATTCACAGCGATGATGCTGAAATGAATAGGGGCGCTGGCTTGTAAATTTCGTAAGATATCCAGCATAGTAAAAGAGTCTTTACCACCAGATAGACACACCATCACTTTATCACCGTCTTCAATCATGTTGAAGTCGACAATGGCCTGACCTGTTAAGCGTCTTAAACGCTTTTGCAGCTTATTAAACTCAAGTTTTTCTTTCGGGTTGTTAGATAAATCCATTATGTACACGCTATAAACTAAATGCCGCTATCTTACTATAATCATTATTTTGTCGCATTAAAAAAGCAGCAACTTGATAAAAAGCTTGCACATTAGTGACGCTTTGACAAATCATCCACAAAATGCAGCTTAGTCCCACACAGCTTGCAAATATACTCTGTGCCTTTTTGCGCTCTAGTATGACGCTGTTTGGTGAACGTGTGCGTTTGACAATGGCATTGGTAGTAATAACTTTGTTTTGGTGGTGGAACATCAAAGCTATGGGTACGTTGTGGTGGAAGTCCATACACTTTGTGCATTACCGCCTGCCACTCTTTGCCATGTGGTCGCACATCATTTCCGTATATCTGAAACACAATAATATGAGCAACCTCATGGGGCACAACCGTCTCCAAAAAGTCCTGAGGATTTTGCTGGTACATATACGAATTAAAACGCACTTCATTTTTGTGCAAATGAGCAGTACCTGCAGCTCGTCCCTTTTGACGTAGATTCGCATTTGGTAACTCAAACTCAGTGCCGAAGAATTGATTCGCTCTGTTTATGCAGTCTACTACTTTACGCTGTATAGTCGCTAGGATCTGTTTTGGCGCATCAGTCTCATAGGATTCATTCTCCATATCGAAAGAAAGTTGGCTTTTGGCATACATAGGCGGCCCTATTCCTCGTTGGTTCTTACGTCATTCAAGATGGTCAACAATTGCTCTGCATAAGAAGAAATTGCTTCAACGGATAGCCCTGTTAAACGACTCAATGATGCAATATTGCTTGGCTTATGCTTTTGCACTAGTCGCAACTGACGATCTGACAAAGGATTATTCTGCACTCTACTTTTCCAAGTTTTTAGTTTATGCCAATCTATCAGCTCTTTATGAAGCGCATTCTCATCTAATATTGGATAATAACGCTCATGGGGCAAAAGTATCTGCTCTTCTCCCTTCAAAACTCGCTTGGCCTTTTGATTCAAGTGCACACAAAAAGTAGTGGAATGGTCTATTTTTATATAACTAAATCCAATTAAGTGCCGAATCACCGCCTTCCACTGAATATCGGTAAATTCCCTGCCTTTTCCAAATAAAGACAGAGTTTCACCTTGAACGCTTATAACACCTTTGTTGCGTTTTCCAAGCAGGACATCAATCAAGACAGAAAAAGGCTGCACCCCTTTTGTATAATAAATAAGAGAAAGCATTTTCTGTGCCGCTATGGTCGCATTTTGCTCAGAAGACGGTGACAAACATCGATCACAGTGTCCGCAAGGCTCAATTTCTTCTCCAAAATGCGCGAGAAGATGTTTGCGGCGACACCCTCGACTTTCAAGTACTTTAAAAAGCGCACACAATCGATCATGACTTTCACCATCACTAAATTGTTGCGCCTGCAGCATATCTTGAAGCCCATACAATAATAAGGATTTTGCAGGCTTACCATCTCTACCAGCGCGACCAACTTCTTGAAAGTAGGCTTCCGGACTGCTCGGTAAATCAAAATGAATAACAAACCGAATATCAGGCACATCAATGCCCATACCATAAGCTGTTGTTGCTACCATAATGACACCAGGCTCATTCAGAAAACGTTGATGATGCTTTTGCTTATCTAGCTCATGCATGGCTGCGTGGTAAGGCAAGCTAGTTAGCCCAAGGCGTTCGAGCCAGCTCGCTAGCTCTTGGGTTTTTTTTCGTGAACGGCAATAAATAATACCCTTTTCACCCGCCATTTCATGGTGCAAAAAATACAATATTTGCTGCTTAGCTTTACGCTTTTGAGCAATTTGAATCTCAATATTCGTCCGATCAAAACTGTTTTTTAAACGTAAACACCCGCTGATTTGCAGGGAATTTTCAATGGTCTGAATCGTTCTTAGATCAACCGTACCGGTTAACGCAATGATAGGAACCTTGGGGAAAGTGGCGCGTAGAGCCCCCAATTGGCTATATTCCGGCCGAAAAGCCTCACCCCATTGAGCGATACAATGGGCTTCGTCAATAGCAAAAAGGGAAATTTGAATATCTTTTAAAAAGCCAATTACCGTTGGTTGCACTATTTTCTCAGGCGACATAAAAAGCAAATCAACCTGATCATGCCGCAGAGCCCACACCAAATCTTCTTGTTCTTCGATATTCAAAGCAGAATTGAAAAAATAAGCATTGACCCCCGCTTTTCTGAGCACATCCACCTGTTGCGCCATTAATGCTAGTAGTGGGCTGATGATAATGCCAATACCCTCACGTATTAACCCAGCAGATTGATAGACTAAGGACTTACCACCGCCAGTAGGCGCCATCAACAAAACATCACTCCCCGAACAGAGGGCGTCAATGGCTTCCTCTTGTAAGGGGCGGTAGGCTTGGTAGCCGAAACGGGACAATATAGTGTGTTTGGTTATCATAAGAGAATTATCTCTTAAGTAAGGTCATTGTGCATCGATTTTTAGACGCTTTTTCGCTAGAATTCGCCACTTAATCCGCTGAAATCACTTTTAAAGTTTTAGGAAACCTCATATGGCACACCAACCTCTTGATGATCTTGAGTTAGATACAATAGAAACCTTTTTAGAATCCGATCGAGTTCATGAAGAATGTCAGAATTTCGTTATGGCCCATGGCTTTTTAACCGCACTGGCTATTTGCCCCGCTCAGTTTACCGAAGAGCAATGGCTTCCTGTTATTTTTGAGGAAACCCCAAACTTTGAAAGCCCAAAAGAAGAAAAGCAAATCACTCAACTGATGTCTCGTTTGTTTGTCGACATTCAAAAAGAGCTTGAGTCAGAAGACGAATTTCTCATTCCATGCGAGTTAGAGATGGGACCAAGCCCAGAAGAACTCAGCGAGCTTCAAGAATGGGCCACCGGTTTTATGGAAGGCGTGTTCATGACAGAAACCTTCTGGTTTGAAACCGAAAAAGAAGAAGTCGTGGCTGAACTTTTGCTCCCTATTATGGTGGCCTCTGACTTATTTGACGATGAAGAAGTGATACAGATCAGACAGAGCGAAAAACTCACTCGCTCCTGTATTGAACAAATTCCTGAAGTTGTAACAGATCTCTTTCTCGTACTGCGTACTGAACCAGAAAAGCGCCCAACTCCCTCAGCATCCAAACACGCGAACAACAAACAAACAGGCAAAAAAACCAAAAACAACAAAAAGAAAACACACAGTAAAAAACATTAGTCACGAAACGTTCTAGCCTAGTAAAAGCGATGATGTCTTTCTGTAATTATCGCTTATTTTTCGGTCATTTTTTTTCTTACAGCAACAAAGGTTATATCATCTATCTGTTCTGAATGGCCTTGGTATTGAGATAGTTTGTCCTTTAGATCCTCTTGCGCTTGATTTAAATCGGCATTGGCGTAACACGCTGATACAAGCGTTTCCAAGGACTCAGCTCCTAACATTTCTCCAGCTTCATTTTTTAACTCAGAAACACCATCGGTCGCAATAACTAAAGTATCCTCTGCACCGATACTGAATTCACCTAACGTATTATCAAACTCAGATGGCCCTAAAATCCCTAATGGCATGTGCATAGATTGTAAATAGTCAAGTTTGCCATCTTGACGGCGGATATAGGCTTTGGGCATACCGCCCCCCCAAAAGAACAAGTGGCCACCGGGTTTAATTAATACGATATAGGCCGCGCAAAACATATAATCGGGCAGGATACTGATCAACATACGATTAATATGGCTTGCAAGTTTAGAAATTTCTATATGATCGTCTACCGCATCAAAAAATGCTTGCGCAACCGGTAAGGCACCAATGGAAGCGGAAAGGCCATGGCCCGTAAAGTCCCCTACAAATATAAGGCGAGCCCCATCAGAACGAGAATTAACAAGCGCTAAATCGCCATTGAAACTGGCGGCAGATAATCGGGTGACAGCCACATTATGGGAGGTATTTTCACAGCGTATTAGGACATGATCAAGCACTTGATGAGCCATTTTATGCTCACGCTCTATCATGGCTTTGTAATACACCAACTCTCGATTTTTTTGCGACATCTCTTGCACAAGCATCACCTGGCGCTTGTGACTCTCTATACGCGTATTAAATAGAGCCTCTTGAAATGGCTTCGGTAAAAAGTCATCAGCGCCAGCGTTGAAGCACCTCTCCATCGTTGAATCAGAGGATTGTGACGATAAAAAAATCATTGGAACAAAACGATCATTAGCCTTTAATTTGAGCTCCCGGATGAGAACTAAGCCGTTCCCTCCTTTGACAAGGACATCTAGGGTAACTAAATCAGGCTCCCAATCTTCGAAAAGATCAATCGCTTCTTGAAATGTCGTGGCCGTCTTTACATCTAACCCATGATCCTTAGCACACACGCTAACGATTTCACGGTAAATAGGCTCGCTGTCGACACACAAAAGCTTCATTAAACTGCCTTTATCGAATAGTAAAACGTTTATCAAAGCGAGAAATCATCAAAATATTTTTGATGAAGTCATTAGCACCTTTTAATTCTATATCGCACTCATCCCCTAAACTGTTTTTCATGCTAAGCAGCATCCCCAGCGCAGCACTATCCAAATACTCAACCTGACTCATATCAACACGAAAAGACATTGTCTGGCCAATAAAACCAGCATAAGCGTCTTTAAATTCATTGAATAGAGAAAAATCGAAACTTCCAACAACGATAATATCAACACAATTATCAGCTTGATGATAATTTACTGTAATACTCATATGAACCATCATAACGCGAGTTATTACCCGCGTCCTCCTCCGTGGCAATTAGGTGAAGCAGACACATCACCTTGACGTTCCAGCCATTCCTCAGGCGTAAACAGATGCATTGCTAATGCATGAATAAGATCCATTTGTTTAGATAATACACGATACACTAACTGGTGGCGCTGCACTAAACGCTTGCCAGAAAACTGATCGCTGACTAAAACCAATTTAAAATGTGACTCGCTACCTTCCGGCACATTGTGCATATAGCTCTCGTTTTCTAAAACGAGATACTGAGGAGAAAGCTCCTCCTCTAAGTGCTGTTTAATATCACTTTCTATTTTCATTATTATCTCGGTCTATCATTTAATCTAGTCGTTCTAATACTATATTAACCGCATATTTCGCAGTCATATAGTATTCATGTCATTAATCCGTTAATAACATTTGCCTTTACGCTGGATTTAAAACGGCTTCCATGTCGCCATTTAGCAACGTTTGTCCTTTTTCTTTTGGATAAGCCACGTCAATAGACACAGCCCCACCCTCGCGCCACACACTGATTACCGTATCCATATTAGCCGCCATAACAGCCCGTTTATCATCAGGCGCCGCCGCGATAACTTGCAAACCTATGTCTTTCATAAAGCCCATACAAGTAGACGTTTTAATCATATCGATTTTGTTAAACGCCTCATCGAACATCGCCAAGGAGAAGCCGCCGACAATGTCACCATCCATTGTCTCGTGCAACCGATAAGTCGTAGACAAGGCCGCCGCAATTGCCAAATAAAATGGAATTTGGTGTTCACCACCCGACCCCGTCTGAATACGCTGGCTCAACGTTGTCTTCTTGTTACCATCCGCATCGAGAATATCGACTTCGAAGTTATAAAATTTACGATAATCCGCCAGATCCTGCTGCTTCTCTTCGTCTGTAATCAACTCTTGGATTGCCGTGATGGCACGCAAATGCTCTGGATCTCCCGTCATTTCAGGATCAAACAAACCACCGACATTCGCTTGATCTTGTGCGCTGAAGCGATCAACCAAATCAAGAATATCTTTCATATCACCATTTGGGTAATAACGGAACTGGTAAGTTTCATTATTAAAGGGGCGACGTTTTAAACTGTGATTGAGTTCTCTAATAATATGAGCGACCTGATCCAAAGAATCTTTAAGTTTTGACACATAATCAGAACGGAAAGTTTCCTCTGCTTCTCGTCTGGCAAGCTCGGCACGTTTGGCATATTTTGCCAACTCCGTTTCACTTAACACGTCAATTTGATAATTCACATAATGCTGAAACTCTTCAAATTTGGATTCCAAATAATCCAATTGGATATCATTATCCATATTCGCATTGTGATATTTAGCATAGTGGTCAGCCACATCTTTGCGTACTTTTTGATCAAAGCCTCGGGACTTATCTTCTGCTTTTTCTGCACGACTGATAGCTTCCTTATAAATGGCCGCCCCATTAACCATACTGTTTTCTAACAGCGCATAACGCTCACTGGCAAATTCCGCATTATAAAGCGGGCTGGCAGTGAGTCGGTTACGCTCTTCATCAAGAGCCGATAAGGCAGAGCTCAACTGGTTTTTTTGTGTATTCAATGCGCCGTATTGCTCGGAAATTTGTTGGCGTTCGCGGTCTAATTTTTTCTGATCTAGCTCTACGGTTTCAATGCGCACTTTCAGCGCTTCAATCTTCTCTTGAAGGTCTTTATCATCATGCTGCTGAAGTTGGGCAATTTCCACTTCGACACTTTCAAGCTCTTGTGTCAGTCGAGTGACTGCGTGGGTCGCATTATTTAATGTTTCAACATCAAACTGATTGCTAGCCATAATGCGCCCTAACAGATTATCTGCCTGCTCTAAGCGTTGATCAGCCTTAAGGTGATCCATCAACTCACCACTTAATTTGGCCAATTGCTCTTCACGGGACTGCCTCATACCGTCAGTATTAATCCCCACCATCATGTGTGGTACAGAGCGGATAGTGGAAATGCTACCAGACAGCTTCAACATACCATCAGCGGTCATTGCGCTTTCTTCACGCAATAATTCTCGCTCTGTTTCTACCGGTTTGATGCCCCCTAAACGGCGATTCAAATACGCCTGGGCATGGTCATTGTTGCAACGAATAAATTTGAGCGCTGAATTACGATCACCACGGCTTAGCCATAACCGAGTCTGAGTTGTATCAACAACACGACAGCCCATTAACTGACGACGATGGGCTCGGAAAATTCGAATCGCTTCTTCCGCATCCTCAGGCTCAACAATCAAGGCTTCACGCTGAGCCCCTAAATACCCTTCAATCGAATCTTGCCATTTACGATCCGTCACCTCTGCCAAATGACTAAGAGGGGTTGCCGTGATCTGAGCGTCTTTTAATAGCGCAATCAAACGCTTGGTATTTTGCGATAATGGGCTCACCCCACCTTTCAAGGAAGACACATCCGACTCAAGTTGCTTACACTCATCCTTCAAGTTCAAAATGGTACGATTTAATTCTGAACGCTGCCTGAAGACCAGGGACTTTTCAGTATCTAAACTTTCATTGAGCGCACTCAATAGTTGAGTTAACGGTTTTAAACTCCCTTCAATACGGCCATCTTCACTAATCAAGCCAATATAACTGCCTGTTTCTTTTACCAGCGCATTTGTCTGTTCGGATAACAGATCCTCAAACGCCGATAAAGATGACATCAACACCATGATTTGGCGAGCCTGAACAATGGCCTTTTGATCTTGCTGAGCTTGCAATACTAAGAACTTTTTATTCTGCTCTAACTGCTGAAGCTTAAGTCCAACATCAGAATGCTCATACTGCTGTTCTAAGCGTAACAATTGCCCCTGCAATTGCTTAAGCAAATGTCCTTGAGTCGTCAACTCCTCATCAATTTCTTCTTCACGCTCTTTATGGAGTTCGTACTGGTCTTGTATGTCATCTTGTTTGGTACTTAACTCATCAAAACGCGCTTCCGTAGCGATCCAATGATAATTAACCGCCGTTTGCTCCTGCTGGTGTTTTTTCTCACACTCTTGCTGGATCAATTTGAGATCGTCAATACGCTTGGAGACTTCTTGGGTTTTGCTTTCCAATTGACGATATTCATGGAGTGATTTTTGATACGCCCCCACCTGAAGTGGCGCTTCTGCTAAAACGAAATCTTGAACAAAACGCGTAGGCGAAGCGATGGGCACAAACTTTAAGGCGTTTTTAAAGTTTTTCAAGAAACTATCAAGGGTAATCAACTGATCAGAACTTGGGCTAAGCTCTTCTAAATAGCGATTGATATATTGTGTAGCAGAAGCACTGCCTGACTTAATGTAAGGATCTAGGCAGGCTTTTTTCATATTTTCCCGCACTTCAATCCAAGGTTTTGCCTTATAGCTTTTGCCTTCCATCGCATCAATAAAGTCTTCTTTATGAACCCCCAGATTTGGCAACACATAACGACCCAAGGTATCCTCCTCAGGTGACGCCAACGACGCACTTAATGCAATACCAACCGTCGATTCCTTACCTGTGATAGAGTCTTCAAACACTAACGCCAGATAACTGATAGCATCTTGCCTTGGTTGCGCACCGAAGCTTTTCGAGTTGGCTTGGCCTGAGTCAATCATCCCCAAAATATAAGAGCGAATACTACGACCACTCGCCTTACCATCGTTTGCACTGGCGTTATAGTTAAGATGGCGCTTACTCGCACCAGTTAAGACAGTCTGAATGGCATCTAGAATCGACGATTTCCCAGAACCCGTTGGTCCGATAATCGCGGTATTACCTCGGATATTGATTTCTTCTGCACCCAACAGGTACCAGTTTACCAATACAATTCGATTTAACTTTTTCATGTCTTGGTTCCTGTCCTAGTCTTCTTTTGTCATCGATTCTGTTGTATTTTTACCATTATTAGACTCGGCGTCATTAGATCCGTCGACACTCACATCTGAGGAACTGGACTGTTGAGCATCATCTGGATCTAACTCAATATCGTCATCGTCAGGATCTACACCATTGAACGACTCCAGTTGACGCAAGTAAGCCTCCGTCACAATTAATCGCACGACGGGCGTTATATTAATGATCATATTTTTGCTGTCTTCATCGTAAGTTTTACCACGAATAATGACACCATGACGGCTAAATAAACTGAGAATGTCTTTAAAGCGCGTTTCCGTTGGAATTTCTCGCTTCACCAATTGCACATAGCGATCCAATATCGTATGTGTATTCGTGGCGACAAACCCATTATCGACTTCGAAGTTTTCCACTTTTTCTTCGTATATTTGGCGCAGTACCAATAGAAAAAGGGTTTCATCGGTTTTTAAACGAACAAACGCTTCGCGCTGAACGGGTAAAACGCCTGCCAAACGCTCATTCTCATTCACATATAACTTCATACCCAGCGCATCAAACACATTGGAAAAATAATCATGATATGACTCAACCAATAAATAGTGCTTTCTTTGCCCATGCTTAAAGGCGCTCACGAACTGATTCGCGAGTACGAAGTTGGCGGTTTGTTGAAACTCTTGAGCGTCTTTTCCAGACTCCTCAACCACTTTCTTTAATTCTCTAAGCATTACGCTTGGCTCCTACGCACTACATTAAATTCACGACATTCTACAAAGTCATGCACATCTAAATAACGCTCTGTAAATTGTACTTCAAACGCTTTTTCTATTTTCTTTGCGGTTACCCCCAAAGAGCCGACATAGCGTAAATGATCAAAGCACACTAAGTCTTCGACCGACTCAATGGTGAAGTCCAAGATGTGCTTGTTCTCTTGGGTGTTCATTTGCCGTTCCAGATAACTTTGCAGCTTGGTCACCGTTACTTGGCGGGCTTCGTGGAAGCGGCGTTGCTGATCTCTCAGTTTAATGGCATCAATAGAAACTTCCGCTGGGGTCATCACTCTTGGTGGTGGCGGCTCTCTGCGTTTCATCGGCTGTGCCGCAGATTCCATCCCCACAACGCGAGTACCAATGACATTTTTTAAGGTCGGCAAGCGCTCGAATTTGGCCACATCAGATATAATCCCAGATATTTTATTTGCCATGCCTGGGCGAGAACTGTCCATATAGCGAGCCGTATCAGCGGCGCGTTTTTCTAATCGATAACGGTATTCATCAATGCGATCCAAACGTTGCTCAATGGTACTGAAGGTTTGAATAATGTCTCGACAGTCTTTTTCTACCAGAGCTTGCGCTTCGGCCATGGTAATTAACTGTTGATCCACATAACATTGGGCCACATCGCCCATTAATGCGGGGTTGGACAAAAATTCCTGAGCGTACTCTAGAATTTGCCGTCTAAAGCGAAAAGGGTTATTGCTGGTTTTGATGGTTTTATAGTCTGCGATTAAGATGCCTTCTACAAATAAATCAAAAAAACCAGCCACGATGGCTTTTGGATCACGGCTTGAAAACAACTCTCTTTGTAAGCTACGGATCCCCAGCAAAATCTGATTAAGATGGGCCGAGAAATCCCGCGATGCTTCAGCGGATTGACTCAAAGTCACCCCACGCTCTTTGGGATGTTTCGCAACGGATTCCAAGTTACTTAGAATGCTCAGCACCGTGGCCCCATAGTTGCGTTTACCATGACGGCTAATTTCCACCAAAGCACGCAACAACATAGAGATTTGCGGCGTCATCAATACACTGACACGGTACAGTTCTTGCTCTTCAACAAGCCATCCGGTATTGACTAGCCGATGATAAATTCTTAGGGCGTAATCATGAATGGTTTTAGGGGATTCGAAGGATTCCTTTTGCTCATCGTGCCAAGCGTAACTGTCTAAGTTATGCAGAGTATCTTCAATCGATTCAATAATAGTCGATTTTTCTTTAATAGGATCTTCAGCGTGGTCGTAAAAAACCTCCGCTAAATCATACAATACCGCTTCAATTAAACCACGGTTTGAACCAGATAGTGCTTGGAAAATTTCATCAGGAAGGTGTCTAAAAAGCATCCATTATGCTCCAAAGCTAGAGAGTAAAGTCAGCATTAATTGTTTTGTCCCAAATGATGAGCAATAACCTGATCCATGGCCTGTTTGACGATGTCATCTTCACCAATAGGAGACAGTAACTCTATCTCTAAATCATCACGTTTTAGACTTTCTATTTGAGCCGGCACATCATAACGTAAATGGCGCCCTACCGCGAAAAACAATGGCAAAACAGCCACTTTCTTAACACGCTTATCTAAATGTTGCACAACGTCTTCCAAACTGGGCTCTGTCAACTCCATATAAGCCAAACTTGATCGCTCTGCACCGAAACGAGAAATCGCTCGATCATATAACGACTCGAAAGGCTTCTTCCACATAGGGTCTGGGCTTCCATGTGCAAGAAGTATGATGTGATCGTATTCTTTGCGTAGCATTGTGATACCTAATGTTTCTTAATCCCCCCATTTTAGCCATCATAAGGTAGAAAAAGAAGGCGTTTATAGAAAAAGCTTACTTAACTGTACAATAGTTAAACCACTTTTGGAGATTTTTGCTTTTCTATGGAAAGCATTGATCCCATTTCCTTTTTTTTGCGTAATCATTATTGTATTTGAAAATAACTAGGGCCATAAAAATGAAGATACTTGTATCTGGAGCAACCGGTTTTATCGGACGCTCACTTATTCCTACTCTGCAAAAAGCAGGGCATCAAGTATATGCATTGGTGCGTCAAACAAACAGTCGTCTGGATAAAAGTATTCAGCAGTTTACCGTCCATACACTAAAAGAACTGGATGAACCAATGGACGCCTTTATTAATTTAGCAGGAGAAGGCATTGCCGATAAACCGTGGACAGAAAAGCGCAAAAAAAGTCTATTTGATAGCCGTGTCACTCTAACCAAAAAAATTCAACAAGCGCTTAAATACTGCCCCAAAATCGTTATATCCATGTCAGCCGTCGGTTTGTACGGAAGCGACTCGAACCAAACCTACCATGAAGAAAGCCCTCTAGCACAAGATGGCTTTGCCCATGAAATTTGCCAAGCTTGGGAGAAAGCGGCAATAGACTTTGCAACGCACGGTGCACGCCTAGTCATTTTCCGACTCGGTGTCGTATTAGGCCCTAACGGTGGCGCCTTAGACAAAATGCGCCCTGCTTATTTATTTGGCTTGGGCGGGAAAATTGGCAATGGTAACCAATGGTTTTCTTGGGTACACATTGACGATGTCATCAAGGCTATTAATCAAGCCCTATCAGATGAGAAGATGCAGGGAGCATATAACCTTGTTGCCCCAGACATCATTCAACAGAAAAACTTTGCAAAATCTTTTGCAGCGTCACTTAATCGCCCTGCTGTCTTTCCTCTGCCAGCCTTTATCTTGGAACTGGCTCTGGGCAACATGGCAAGCCTATTAACAAAAGGCCCTAAAATCCTCCCAACTCGACTAACAAATGAGGGGTTTGAATTTACCTATCCTGCAATTGATGGCGCCTTGATAGCGGTTCAAAATCAGCGTTAGCGCTTTTTCTTTATCTCTTTTTCCTAAGTACTGGCATGCCATTATCATCATTCAAGGTGTGGGTGCATTTGGGGTATTGAATACAGCCCCAAAAATAGCCATTTTTGCTTTTTTTCCTAACCAAGTAATGGCCACATTCTCGACAAGGATATTTTTTGGTGCTAGCTGGCACGCCATCGTCATCTTCAACCGTAATTTTACAATCAGGGTAATTACTGCACCCCCAAAACACATTATCCTTAAAGGTTTTACGCCTCAATGGCGAATGACAAGCGGGACATAAGTAACGTTTTGCTCTAACAGGCTTACCTGCTTCATCATTGGCCGTGTAATCACAAGTAGGATAGGACTCACACCCCCAAAACACCCCGTTTTTCCCTTCCTTACGGAGCAGAAAATTACCGCATTTAGGACAGCGATAATGGACTTTCGGCGCGACGATCCGCACGTCATCTTGGGAAAGGAATTCTTGCTCCCAATGACTCGAAGGTAAGTCGTTTTTATCGTCGTATCCTGCCATGATGTCCCGCTTCAACCATCCAAGACAGGGCTATTCGCCCGCTTCGGTGCGAATTTTCTTAGCACCATCACGGGCTGCATCAGCGGCTTTACCACCCAGCTCTTTCATTTTTTTCCAGACAGAGGAACCAACGTCCTTGCTTTTTTCCGCCGCTACCTCTCCATATTTAGAGGCATTCTTAGAGGCTTTATCCGCAATAACGCCACCTTTTTCTTTTGCCACCTGCCAAGCTTCTTCCCCCTTTTCAGCGGCTATTTTTCCATATTTAGAGGCTTTTTCTGAGGTGATGTGCCAAGCCTTATCGGCCTTTTCTTTTAAGGTCTCCGGCGCATCTTGATCCGCCGCATGAGCAAATGGAACAGCAAACAATAACAAAGAAAAAAGAATCGCCAAAACTCGCATAGAACACCTCATAATAGATTGTCAGAATGACCTAACCAAGAAAGAAGAGAATCAATAGCCTCAAGTGTGACTAAATCAGGATATTTAACTAAGTCTTTTTCTAAGACTTGCTCATGAGCCCACGTACAATGATAGGGAACATGAATAGCTCGTGCTCCAATATCCAATACAGGAAGCACATCGGACTTCAGTGAATTACCCACCATAAGAAAGTTTTGCTTATCAATCTTATGCTCCTCCAGAATCCGCTGGTAAGCCATTGGTGTTTTATCACTCACCACTTCAATGTGATCAAAATACTTTACTAATCCAGAACGAGAGACCTTTCCTTCTTGATCCAATAAATCGCCTTTAGTAATCACCATTAACTGGTAATTCCCATACAATTTGCTCAAAACGGTCTCGACATGATCAATAAGCTCAATCGGAGCAGAAAGCATGGTGCGCGCAAGCTCAATAATTTGATGTATTTTTGAGCCTGTTATGCGTCCTTCCGTCAGTTCAATAGCCGACTCGATCATCGATAACGTAAAGCCTTTAATGCCATAACCAAAATACTTGAGGTTGCGCACCTGTACTGCCCCAAGATGGGAACGAATATACGGTTCATCATGATAACTGGACAATATCTCAATAAAGGCATCTTGTGCATGATTAAAAATATCTTCATTACGCCATAGCGTATCGTCTGCATCAAAAGCAATGACTTTGATAGACGATCTCGCTGCGCGAAAATTTGTATTGCTATCGACCATTTAAGCCAACCACTGAGATGTGTTTTTCTGGATCATATCCAAGTATAAAGCGACATGATCATCGCTATCGTTCAAAGCAGGTATATAATCAAACGCTTCACCGCCGTGCTGTTTAAACTCGTCACCCAGCTCCAACGTAATTTCTTCCAACGTCTCAATACAATCAATGGCAAAAGCGGGACTAATAACATTCACCTTTTTAATGCCTTTACCTGGCAACGCCTTAAGGGTGTCACTTGCATAAGGCTTTAACCATTCTTCACGACCAAAACGAGACTGATATACATGTGTCCAATCCCCCTCTTTTAAATCAAGCTCTTCTGCCACCAAACGAGTGGTATCATGGCAGCGACGAGCATAAGGGTCGCCGTTTGTGACATAGCGCTTGGGAATACCATGATAAGACAAAATCAAATGGCGACGCTCGCCTTGTTTGTCCCACTGGTTTCGCACCGAGTTAGCCAGCGCTTTAATGTATAAAGGGTGGTCAGCATAATCTTGCAATAGTTGTAACGCTGGCCAATGGGGGCACTTTTTAAGGGAGGCCATTAACCTATCGTAACCGGCTGCTGTAGTCGTACCTGAGAACTGTGGATACATAGGAACCACAACAATCTTATCCACGCCAGCTTTGCGCAGTTGATCTGCGGCCATTTCCATACTTGGATTTCCATAGGTCATCGCCATTTCAACTGGTATCGCTTGACCTGTCTCACGCTGCAGTGCGGCCTTCACTCGCTCTTTTAAGCGATTTCCCAGCACCATCAGCGGCGATCCTTCATCCATCCAAACCTGTTGGTACACTCTAGCCACTTTTGCAGGACGTATATTTAAAATAACCAGATTCAAAATAGGCTTCCAAAGTAATGGATTTAAGTCCACCACACGTGAATCGGAAAGAAATTCTTTAAGAAAACGACGAACTTCTGGCGCTCTCGGTGCATCAGGCGTTCCCAAGTTAATCATCAGAACACCGTATTTTGGCGTATTTGTCATGTCATTCCTTATTTATATGTAGAAATTCGGCAGAATAATCCCTTACCGCATTAGGCAAATTTTCAGAAAAAACGCGTCTGATTGAATAAAACCCCAAACCATTCATTCCTAATAGTATATTGCCTTAGATAAGGCTAGAGCGAGAAAAAAACAAGGCATATCAATGTCGCTTTGTCAGCTCCTTAGCCTCGGCAGCACCATGTGCTGTAAAATAAGGCTCAATTCATCCATATTCTTAACGCCGCAATGACCAAGAAGAGCACTGCCGACACATGAACGACGCCTTTATCTAGCGTATTGCCTTTATTACGGCACAAAAGGTAAGCCGCCAATTGACTGATCGCGAGCAGCAAACAAGTGGGTAAATGAACCGCACCAATAAAATAGTGTGTACCACTAAGGGCAAAGGCCTTGGCAGGAAAAGAAAAGCCAACCATTGCCGCAACAACCACAAACAAGGCAAGACCAGTCGAAACACCACTCACCTGCTCTTTTTTTATGATATGCATCTGCAACATCACAGAATAAAACAGCTTTCCAGAACTGGCCGACATCACACTGACGCACCCTATCAATAAAGTAATCGGCAAGCGGAAAGCACTTTGTGACAGTTGGGAAAAGCAACGCCACTTAGATAGCTCATCAAAAGGACGATAGAGTAGAAACACGTTAATCATCGCCATTACGACCAATAAACCAAGTAATAATTCAAAGGTAACGAGGGTCATCAAGGATACAATTTGAGCACCAATTACTCCTCCCATGGCGGCGCCAGGTGCAAAGGCAATCAAAGACTGGGAGTCTATTTGTTGTGTTTTCATATCATGCAGCCAATCAACTAATAGCATCGGCGCCATGGACGTTATAGCGGTTGCAATCACTGGAACAATAAGCGCTGGTGGAGGAAGTTGAAAAACAGGCATAAAAAGCAAAACGGTGGGCACGATAAACAATGCACTTCCCATTTTTACCGTGGCAAACAAGACCCCAGAGAAAGCGCCACATATGAGCAAAAAAACAACAAACTGAATATCCACAGATCAGACACCTTATTTACAGCACGATGCATAATAAAAAACAGGCCCATTAGCCTGTTTTTTTTAAAACCTCTTTTTACCATGACATAATCAGTCACTCTTCATCACAGTACGAATTCGCTCTTGAATTAAAGTCGCTAATTTATCTGGCTGGAATTTGGATAAAAAGTCATCACAACCGACTTTTTGCACCATCGCCTTATTAAAACTGCCACTTAGGGATGTATGCAAAACAATGTATAAATCTTTTAAGCGAGGGTCTTCACGAATTTCACGGGTTAAACGGTAGCCATCCATTTCCGGCATCTCAGCATCGGTAATCACCATTAACAGCTTTTCAGGCACACTCTCTTCCGTCGCCGCCCAGTTTTTCAATTTTTCGAGGGCACGCTTACCATCAGTCGCTTCATGAACCGTAATTCCCATATAATCCAGCGTTGAACGGCATTGCGCCAAACCAACGGAAGAATCATCAACCACCAGCACCTCTAACCCTTTCGCCACTTCCATTAAATCATCATCAATGATATCTGGACTAATGCTGGTATCATAAGGAGAAATAACCGCCAACACTTTCTCAACATCAATGATTTCAACAAGACGATCATTAACCCGTGTGATAGCAGTTAAATAATGCTGACGACCCGTACCATCTGGAGGTGGTAGGATTTCGTTCCAGTTCATATTAATGATTCGATCAACCTCACCAACCATAAATCCCTGTACTGTATTATTGTATTCTGTAACAATCAGATTACAGGGCTGGCCCCGATCAATGGGTCTCATACCAATGGACTCCGATAGATCAATCACTGGAACAGTTCGGCCCCGAAAATGCGTCACGCCAGCAACAGAAGGATGACGATGTGGCATCAAGTTCAATTTCGGTAGTTGCACTACCTCTTGAACTTTGAAAACGTTAATCGCGAACATCTGCATTCCACCAAGGCGGAACATCAGTAGTTCTAATCTATTTTCGCCAACTAACTGCGTACGCTGGTCTACGGCGTCTAACATGCTTGCCATACATTACTCCGGACTGTTTTCCATGTTCAATATAACTTCATTATAACCATGATATTGTATTACGCTTGAGCTTACAGTAATTTTTTGCATCAAATAGGTATCCAGAGAGTATTTAATGATCAGTAAGGATTTTCTTTTCACTCGCCAAACAATTGTCGGACATAACACTGCCGTCAAGGCAAATCATTTGCTTCACCTTGATGGCATGAAAAAAGAAGCTAGCCATTCTTTTTTGGCAACGCTTTTTTCATATCTCGACCTAGTCGACACCATAAAACCCTACCCCATTTTTATTAAGACATTGTGTAGTGAAGTAGAAAATATTCCATCGCCACCTGCATCATTCAACTTTGTTCTCTTTTTTGATGCCCAAAATATCGCTCGCAGACAAGCCAACAACACGCAATGGGATGACCTGTTTACTGAATTACGTCTGCAAGGTTATCAACTTGGTATTCGTAACCCGTCGCTAGCCATGTTAAATCGAATATCCATTGACCCGTTCATTTATGTTGAGCTTAATTTGGCAGACAGCAGTGCAACCGAAAGCATCAATCTTTGTAACCACCCAGCACTAAGTCAAAAAAACCTTTGGTTTAGTCGTATCAATTCTCAACAAGAACTAACCCTGGTGAAAGAAAAAACCACGGCCCAATGGTTTAGTGGTGATTTTCTCTCTGAAAGTGTCCCGGTGAAAGGGCGAAAAATCCCCACCTACCGTTTGATATTATCAAAATTATTAACCATTTTAAAAAGCCAAGATGGTTCGCTCAAACAAATGGCAGAATGCATAGAAACCGATCTAACATTGACGTTCCGAGTCATCAAACTCACTAAAACCGTCACCTACTATCGCCAATTTAATGTGCAAAATGTACAGCGGGCAATTGAAATAATCGGTTTTCGGGACCTGATTAAATGGGTTAGTTTAGCCATGTTCAGCAGCATTGATGGTAAACCTGATTGCTTATTTTCCATGGCCGTTCATCGCGCTTGTTTCTGCGAATCCTTAGCAAGAAAACTTTACCCTAGAGAAAATGGCGCTTTTCTAACTGGATTATTCTCTTACCTGCCCAGTTTTTTTGATGAGCCACTGGAACAATTAGTAAAAGATTTACCCTTAGCACCAGACATAGCTAACGCGCTAATCGACAAAAAGGGCAACCTTGGCTACACCCTAAGCCTTGTGATGCACTACGAATCAGGGCGCTGGGATAATATTTTATTTGACACCCTTGCAAAAAGTGGTGTGTCAAAACAAACACTTCGAGAGCTTTATATTGAAAGCTTACGTGATGCAAAAGAAATTTATTCGAAATGAGAATGAGACATGATTGATATTGGTGTAAATATAAACCACAACGATTATTTAAAGGATTTAGAAGAAACACTCCTACAATGTCACCAAGCCGGCGTGGAAGGCATTATTTGCATTGCCTCAGACTTGTCAGAAAGTAAAAAAATACAAATCCTGTGTGAAAAACACCCACAAATGTGGTTTACCTTAGGCTGTCACCCCCACCAGGCAAAAAGCTGGACCACTGCAAGCGCGGAAAAACTCAATAAATTAATTGAGCAAAAACGCCCCGTGGCGGTCGGTGAAACAGGACTGGATTTTAATCGTAATTATTCAACGCGAGAAGAGCAAATCTATGCCTTTGAACAACAAATAGACATAGCAAAAGAACACAGCCTACCTTTGTACTTGCATGAACGCGATGCTCACCAAGATATGTTAACCATATTAAAACGCCACTATCATGGCGAAGTGAAAGGGGTTGTGCATTGCTTCACAGGTTCAAAAGACACTTTGCACGCCTATTTAGACTTAGGGTTATACATTGGCATCACAGGCTGGGTGTGCGACGAACGCCGCGGACAAGACCTGCAAGAGGCCATTCCATATATACCCAACGACAAATTGCTGTTGGAAACCGACGCCCCTTATCTCTTACCCAGAAACATTCGCCCTCGGCCAAAAAGAAATCACCCTAAATATTTACCTTGGGTCGCCGCTGAAGTTGCACGACTAAAAGGCATTCATGTTGATGATCTGGTTCAACAGACACAAAAAAACACCAGCAGGCTGTTCTTCTAAACCTTGCTGGTGTTTCTTGCTCATCACTTATCAGACAAATTCCATATCGTCATAGGCTATTGCCAGCGTGGAAATGGGCAAAGGTGTTAGGGGAGTCACGGGACAACTCATTAAACTCAGTTCACTAATATTCTCAATCTGAATACCTACACTATTGAGACAAATATTCGCTACCTCATTCATGAAGTCTTCGTCCAATGACTGCTTAGTGAGATAGCGATTACGAATAATGAAGAATAAGCCGCTTTCAATAAACTCTGTGGTGATGTCAATATCGTTTACTCTAAAGACACGCTTAGACACTCCTTCGATCAAAATAGCTTTTAGAGCTTTACGAATACCCCCTTCCAGCCTTTCGCAGAAACTATTCCCACCATAGAGATAAGAGGCCCACTTAGGCTTGTTTATTGTCAGGCTAATAAAATACTTTACGAGTAAAGTAAGGCGCTTATCAATTTCCTGATGCGTGGTTAACAACAAATCCAAATCACGGAAAAGCACATCACTGAGCACTTTCCTCACGTCCATCAGAGCCGTATCTTTACTATCAAAATAATTGTAAAAGGTACCGATACTGACATTAGCATGTTGTGCAATATCCTGAACAGAAACTTGATTCCACTCTCGATCGAGAATCATCTCTTGGATAGCTGAACGAAGTTTGTCCAGAGTTTGACTGCGTTTACTTGGCGACTTCATATTAAATCTCAATGTCATTTCATCTTCCATCCATAGATAAATAAATTCACTTGAAGGATGAATATATACTGAAAAAGGCAAAAATTCTGTAAAAAATTAAACGATTCAAAGGTCTATTTCGTAAAAGATTGTGAACCTCTTTTTAAGAAAATCACCCTCCAAACCACTTTAAAAAAAACCTATAGCAATGATATCTGTTTACTCAAAAGGCTTTCCATATTAGTTTTGTAAAAAGGCAAAATACTGTCTGCAATCGGCTCAATTTGTTTATTGATATAGTGCTCATAATCTAAGTTTACAAGGTCGGCTTCACTTTCATAAGGCACCACACCTGTCACCTGATAAAGATAATTGACTCGTTTGCGTCCCTTATCAAATTCAAGAGGCTGGCCCAACTCTGCACGGCGTTGATCAATTATCGCCGCCGCGCGAACATGTGGTGGCTTGTTTTTCGTGTAGGAGGCCAAGGGACGACTAAGCTGTTTACTGTATACTAATAAATGATCAAGCTCTCCAGCCCTTAGTCTGGCAACCGTCTCTTTAATGAATGTAATAGGGTTTTCATCATTAAACATTTTCTCAAAAAGCGTTTTTTGAAACTCTCTCGCCAATTTAGTCCAATCCGTTCGCGCTGCCTCTAGCCCTTTAAAAACCAACTCACCGCCAGTCAGCCCCGCGTAGCGCTTCTTACTCCCCTCCTCTTGCCCTCGAATAGTCGGCATAAAGAAACGCTCGTAAACGCGCTCAAATTCGAGCTCAAGATAAGAATCTATATGGGCATAGTCTTGGCACCATTCAGACAATAGACCATTAATGTCGTCACAAAGTTGTTGCCCTAATAGACGAGGATCTTCTTTGTCATTATTGAGAGTGATAAACAAAGAGTCGGTATCACCATAAATCACCTTTGCCCCTTTCTCTTCCATCCATTGCTGCGTTCTTCCCAATAACTCATGCCCACGCATGGTAATCGAACTCGCCAATTCTGCATGATAAAAGCGACAGACATTTGATCCCAGCACACCATAAAACGAATTCATAATAATTTTGATCGCATAGCTTAAGATCGTATTCCCTTCTCGCTTTGCTCGCTCCCGTGCCTGAGCAAGCTCAGCGACCAGTTCAGGCAAAATCGCTTCTTTTTTGTAAAAACTTGCACCGAGGTAACCAGGCACCAAATCCGAACTCGCTTGCTTCTCCGCTAGGGGCATGTTGCCAGCGATGATCCTCGCCAATGGGTCGATATAAAACGTACGAATAATACTGGGATAGAGGCTTTTGAAATCAAACACCAAGACATTTTTATACAACCCAGGAATTGACGACATCACAAAGCCACCTGGGCTTGGAACAAACACATCTTCTCGCCATGCTGGTGCGACCCAACCCGCTTTATGCAAGCGAGGCAAGTAAAGATTTTCGAACGCTGCAACCGAACCGCCCGTTTGTTCAAGTGGAATGCCCGTTAAATCCACTCGAGTCTGCTGTAGTTCAATCAGTTTTAACTGATCGAAAATACGCAATACCAAATCACAATCTTGCAGATTGTAATCAACAAAGGCGAGCAAATCCTCGCGATGCAAGCGCTCTATTTCTTGCCAGCGGTCTCCACCATGGAGCAACTTCTCATCCTGTAGAATTTCCTTACTGACATTATTCAGGCTATAGGATTCAAAATGATAGCCGCCCACTTTCAGTAACGTGATGCCATCCAGTGCAACTCGCCCTGGGATGGTTGCAAAATACTTACCTTGGTTATCCGAAGAATGAATGCGCCATTTCTCGCCATTCACTCCAAAAGCTGGACGAATCCCCAGCGTTTCACAGCGCTTATCAATAAAGTTCAAATCAAAGCCGATTAAATTCCAACCGATCAAAATATCCGGCGCATGTTGACGTACATAGCGCATAAAATCGAGCAGCAGCGACTTTTCACTCCCATAGGTGCGTATATGAGGGACGTTGATCTTTTGATCCGTCACCACAAAGGCGACTCGTTGATCCTTGGCCGTTATGCCAATCGATAAGAGACAATTATGGGTCACTGAGGTTTCAATATCTAACGACCACACCACCCAATTCGGTTGCCAAGTTCCCGGAATCACTTTTGCTTTGGTAAAACACTGTCCACTGGCATCAGGAATACCAATAAATCTCACACTGCCACGGACTTTACGTTCCATAAGATAGCGATTATGGGCTTTGATATCTTCTTCGTAGACTTGATAGCCATCTTTTTTAGCCAGCGCTACCATTTGCTGATGCAAGGTCAAACTTTTACTTTGGATCAACCTGACTGGCTGGCCGTGAAAAGACCGAAAATCCGATTCCGTCACCCTAACGCCTGAAAGGTGTTCTGGAAACACATACGCAGGGGCGTCACTAAAAAACGTGGTGAATTGACGATCCGGCAAGACCTGAACCGTCCCTTCCGAGGTTTTGACAAATAAACTCATCTCGAGCTGACCATTCACCTCTTTCGTATGGCGACTGACAACATAGCCATTTTTTTCTACAAACATCTATATAACCAAATTAAGTGTTAAATACCACGCAACAAATGCATCGGCGGCACTTTTAACACAGTTCGACTGGCAAAGACACCAACGGTTGTAATCAATAGAACACCAGCACTTGGGCCCAACAACCATAACATAGGATGCCAGCTTGGCTCAGCGTTAAAAACGTATACCTGAACACCGTACAAAGACGCCTCAGCCCCCATCGCAGCAATGCAACCGGCAAACAACCCTAAACAAGAAAATTCAATAATCAACGCCTGTCGAACCAAAGCCCCACGCGCCCCGAGTACTCGTAACAAAGCCCCTTCTTCCATGCGCTCTTCTAACGTTGAGCGAACACTGGCCAGTAACACCAAGCCCCCAGCCGCTAAAATACATACCAGTACCAATTGAACAGCTTGTGACAACTGGGCAATGATGGATTGAATCTGTCTAAGTATGTCCCCGACATTCAATATGGACACCGTTGGAAATTGCGACATAGCCTGATAAAAGGCTTGTGCCTGACTGGGCTTAACAAAATAACTACTCACATAATTGGCAGGTGAATCATCTAAGACGGATTTCGGTACAATCACATAAAAGTTAGGCCGCATGGAACTCCAATCAACAAAGCGTAATGAAGTAATAGGTAACGTATGGAATACCCCGCCGATATTGATCGTCAGCTTATCACCGAGTTTGAGACCCGCTTCTTTGGCGACCTTTTCTTCTACCGACAGGCCGTTGGCGGAAAAATCCCCAGCAACAACCTTATTGCCCTCGCCCACTTGATCTGCCCAGGTTAAGTTCATGGCCCTTTCAAATAACTCTGGCTCAGGCTTGTCATCAGGGTACAACTTACTCACTTGCTCGCCGTTAACTTCCGTGATTCGGCCTCGCACCATAGGATACCAAGACGACGATGTGATCTTTAAGGTGCGAGCCACCTGACTAATGGGCGCAATTTGATTGGCTTGAACATTAAACAAATAATGATTAGGCGCATCGGCTGGCAATTGCTTCTGCCAGTCGGCAATCAAGCTAGTTTTGATACCCACTAACACCAAACCAAGCATAATAATCAGCGTAAACACCAAAAGTTGAAAAAGATTGGGCACCAAGCGGCGATACAAAGCCGCCAAGCCAATTTGCCATCCGCTGGTCGCCCCAGACGTCACCGACCGCCCAAACCTAAACATTACCCAACCTAATAGGGACACAACCAAGCCAATGCCAGCCATTGCAACCATCATGACAGTCGGCAACATAACACCCTGAGTGTATAAACACATCAAGCCGTACATGCCCGCAAAGCCGATCAAATACAAGATGACAGAGCGCTGTTCCACCCGTGCTGATGGCTGTAGAACAGATAACGGCGAAATACGAATCAAACGACGCATCAAGGGCAAGCAAAAAGTCACCAAGGAGATCAACCCCGTCGCCACACCTAACCACATCTTCCAAAATTCAGGTTCTGGCAATGCCGTTGTCACTAGGCTTGATAGTAATGCGGCTATCATATTCTGGACAATCCAGCCAAACGCCAACCCCAGCAAGGCACCGATAACAAACAAAAACAGCAGCTGTAACAGGAACAAACGAGATAACGCCTTAGGCGTGGCCCCTAAGGTTTTTAAGACTGCAACCTGCATCAAATGACGTTTCACATAACGAGACGAAGCAAGGGCCATGGCGACACCTGACAACACCACCGCCAATGTCCCGGCCAACAATAAGAACGACTCCGCGCGATTAATCGTCTCACCAATCCGTTCCCCCCGTTGTTTCGGGGTAATCCAACGTTGGCCCTCCGTCAGTTTAGGAGCGAGCCATGTTTGCAACGCACTAAGCGCATTTGCCTCCCCTGCCACCAGCAAAGAGTAGCGCACACGACTACCAGGAATAATCACGTTAGTCGCCGCTAAATCGGCTTTATTCATAATCGCCCTGGGGGAAATCGAAAACGCTGACGAGCTGGCCCCAGGGTCGAGAACTAAATACTTCGACACCGTTAAGGTTTTGTCACCCACTTCTACCGTTTGACCGATTGTCACCCCTAATAAACTGGCTAAGCGAGACGAGATCCAAATGAAGCCCGGTTTGGGCGACTCATTAGATTTGACACCTTGCCCAAACAAAGTCGAGTCAACTAAGAAATGCCCCTTTAGTGGGTAACCATTGGTCACTGCACTCACTTGAGAAAGCTGCAATTTGTTTTTCGCGAAGATCATGGTGCTGAACGACGCCCGCTCAGCTACCGACAATTTTAAAGACTCGGCTTTTTGCTGCCAAGACGGCGGGATTACCTGATCAGAACGTACCACGCGGTCAGCGGCCAACAAAGAAGCTGACTCCTGCTCAAAAGATAAGCGTAAACGATCAATAAACAAACTAATAGCGGTCACTGTACCAATGGAAATCACCAGCGCCACGAGTAAAGTCATCACATCAGAACTGCGCATTTCCTTACGCATAAAACGCCAAGCAAAACTCATCGTAGTGGATCCTTGCAGTTGTTTTGAGTAGATTCCTGCAATCGGCCGGAAGACATCACTAACTGACGATCACATTGTGTTGCTAAGTGGTTATCATGAGTCACCATCACCAAGGTGGTGCCTTCTGATTGGTTTAACTCAAACAATAACTTAATAATCACCTGCCCGTTCTCTTCATCCAAATTGCCTGTTGGCTCATCAGCAAACAGAACCTTCGGTTCAGACGCAAAAGCACGAGCGATGGCCACCCGCTGTTGCTCTCCCCCTGAAAGCTGCCTTGGGTAATGGGTTAAACGATGAGATAGCCCCACTTTTTCTAGCAGTTGTAGCGCTTTTTGACGTGCCATTTTGTCACCCTTAAGTTCAGCCGGTAACATGACGTTTTCCAGCGCATCCAAACTGGGTAACAGATGAAAAGATTGAAAAATGAAGCCAACATACTGACCACGAAGCAGCGCTCGCTTTTCTTCATTCAATGTTGTTAGAGAATGCCCATATAAAGCTATGTCGCCTTCCGTGTTGATATCCAAACCCGCCAGTAAACCTAACAGGGTGGATTTACCTGATCCAGAAGCGCCAACAATCGCAACAGATTCCCCCTCCTTGATTTCTAAGTCAATTCCTTTCAGTATGGTCAAATCACCTGTTTTTGAAGAGACGGTATGTGTCAGGTTTTTAACTTCAATGGCAACTTCAATAGCGGTTTGGCTTTCCATAAATAATGTGTCTCACTTAATAAGGTTTTATATGCGTATCACTCAACGAATAAGGGTCGTTTGTGCCGCCCTCATGCTATTTTGTTCGTATGCTCAGGCCGCCCCAACCCATAACCTACTTGTCATGGGAGACAGCTTAAGTGCCGCCCATAATTTAAGACAACAAGATGGCTGGGTTAGTTTACTAAAAACAAAACTTTCTCAGTCACACCCACAGATTAGCATTATTAACGCCAGTGTGGGCGGCGAAACCACACAAGGCGGGATGGCCCGCTTTCCCGCATTACTCAAACAATATCACCCCCGCTGGGTCATTTTAGAACTCGGTGCTAATGATGCTTTACGTGGCTACCCACTGGATCAGACCACAAAAAATCTCGGCTCTATGATTGAGCAAGCTCAACAAAACAAAGCGATCGTGCTGTTAATTGGAAACCGTATTCCACAAAACTACGGAAAACGCTATACCGATATGTTTTTTGGCCTCTACAAAACCCTTGCAGAGCAATATAATGTGTCCTATGTTCCTTTCATGTTAAAAGGCGTCGCATTAAACAAAAATCTAATGCAAAGCGATGGACTGCACCCGAATGCGAAAGGCCAACCGATCGTATTGCAAACCATCCTTCCTTATCTTCTTCCCTTATTAAAGAAAAACTGAGAGGCACTATGAAAGCCGTTTTTTTAGATCGAGACTCCTTTCCCAGCAATATAGAATTTAACTACCCTGAGGGCATTTCAGAAGTCATCGAATACCCCAACACCTCCCTTGACGCGGTCGCTGAACGTATTCAAGGGGCAGGTATTGTACTGACAAACAAAGTGGTATTGACAAAAGACGTTATCGAACAGGCCCATGATTTAAAACTGGTTCAAGTCACCGCGACAGGAATCAATAATGTGGATGCACAAGCCTGCAAAGAACATGGCATCGCTCTGCAAAATGTCGATGGCTACTCGAGCATCAGCGTGCCCGAACACACTTTTGCTTTATTACTTGCCTTACGTCGCAACCTAGTTGCCTACATAGACGATGTGCGTGCTGGCAAATGGGCCGACTCTCACTTTTTCTGTTTTTTAGACTACCCCATTAAAGACCTAGCCAACACAAAGTTAACCATTGTTGGTAAAGGCATCATCGGCAATAAAGTCGCAGAGATAGCCAAAGTATTCGGTATGCAGGTCATGTTTGCTGAGCACAAAAACGCTAAGGTTGTTCGTGAGGGTTATGTCCCCTTTAACGAGGCAATTCAGCAAGCCGATGTGCTGTCTCTGCACTGTCCACTCACAGAGACCACAAAAGACTTGATCAGTACCGCTGAATTTGAACAAATGAAGCCCGACGCCATCTTATTAAATATGGGCCGTGGCGGCATTGTTAATGAACAAGCATTAATCAAAGCACTGACAGAAAAGCGCATCATGGGGGCGGGCTTTGATGTTGCCACACAAGAGCCCATGCCTCACCACCATCCGTTACAGGCCTTGACCAAGCTACCGAATTTCCTACTCACACCGCATATTGCTTGGGGAAGCAATGAAGCAATGCAAAAATTGGCCAATATTGCCATGGAAAAAATCGCGCAATTTATGAATCCAACCTCATGACACTAGACATTTTATTTCAAGACGATGATCTTGTGATCGTCAATAAACCCGCTGGGCTATTGGTTCATCGCACTGAACTGGCAAAAGACGAGGAAGATGCCGTCGTCCAGCGTCTGCGTGATCAGACGGGAAAATGGGTATTTCCAGTGCATCGGTTAGATCGCGCCACCTCGGGGGTGCTTATCATGGCTTTTTCGCCACGCATCGCCAGCGCTTTGGGTGAGCAATTTTCTCATAATCAAAACCAAAAAACCTATCATTGTTTAGTACGTGGTTTTTGTCTCGACCAAGGCATCATTGATTACCCTTTAGTTAAAATCAGTGAGCCTAAAGGCATGCCACGTTTTAAAGTGCCAGGATCGGAAAAAGAGGCTCAAACCGAATTTGAATTACTCGAACGATACCAACTGCCGTACCCCGTCAGCCGTTACGATAGTATGCGCTTAAGTTGGCTAAAAGTGATGCCCAAACAAGGCCGAAAACACCAAATTCGCCGACATTTTAAACACACATTACATCCATTAGTGGGAGATAGTCGCTATGGATGTCGTCATATCAATAAAGTGATGGGCACATTATGGCCAGAAACGTTTCGTTTAATGCTCCATGCCTCCAGCCTATCTTTTACCCACCCTGTCAGTCATCAAAACATGACAATTAGCGCGCCCTTTGATGATAAATTACAAACGACCTTAGCTCGTTTAAAAGCACATAAAATCCTTTAACAAAAGACAACCGATGCTTATGACGATAAAGAAAAGGGAACATAATGCAGAAAAAGGTAAATGGCGGTAGCCCCACTAGGCGACAACGCCTATTGTAGGGGCTCTTGCGAATCTACACGCCATTTATAGACAAAGGTATCCTGAATACCAGAAGGCATCTTGACCGACGCTTCTTTGGTGACAGAGTACTCAAAACCGCAAGACTTCAGAACACGAATGGACGCCTCATTCTCAGAACTTACCTGAGCGTATAATTCATTGATACCATAGCAAGACAAAATCGGCAGCAAGCGGCGCAGAGCAAACTGAGCAATTCCACGATTTGAGCACTGCTTAGCCACTCGATAAGACACTTCGGCCACCGTATGTTGCGGATCGAGAAACTGGAAGCTAAATCGACCGACTAATGCCCCACTGTGCAAATACACAAGAAACTGAACAAGATTTTGCCCCCCCGATAATTGTCGCTTAAAATAACGCTCGTTTTGACGCATTAACACTTGAGATGGCAAAAACTCAGAGAACCAAGCTTTGTTATTGAACTCGAACAATAAAATGGCCTCTAGATCGGTCTCGGAGGCTCGCTGTATTTTCAATAATCTATTCATGTTTGACCACTCTATTCAACCTATAAAATTATAGTAGAAGATAAAAGTGAGTCCTGCCTCATTTTTTGTGAATCGTCATTATTTTTACAATGTTATACTGCTAAATTGACCACCATTTTACGATAAGAGATTGAATTACAATGAAATCACGCAACCTCGTTTACTCGACAGACCAAGGAAGACTCTGCCCTCTTTGCGAACACCCTACTGATAACTGCATCTGTAAAAATGACGGTATTCTTGGGGATGGCAATGTACGTATCATGCTGGAAACAAAAGCCAGAAAAGGCAAAGGTGTCACCGTTATTTCGGGTTTAGCCATGACCGCCGACGAATTAAAAGCCCTCGCCAAAAAACTCAAAGCACAATGTGGCACGGGTGGGTCAGTAAAAGAGGGAAATATTGAGATTCAAGGTGACAATAGGGAAAAGGTTAAACAATTACTCGAAAAAGAAGGCATCAAGAGCAAACTGGCTGGTGGTCACTAGCCCCTCTGGACTCGCATTATTAATGCCAACTCGATTTGTATCATTCAACCACACAATTAATACAAAACTTTACATTAAAGTTTTTTTTATGGCTTTCGATAACAAAAAAAGCAATATAACTGTTTGATTTTATGTAACAATGACATGTCACTCATCGCTGAATTTGCCGATGAGTGAAATATTCAGTAAACGCCCTAAGAAAGACGTCGTGGCGGCTATTTCTGTATTTGAGGTATAAATGTGGGATGAAACACCAAAACAAGCACTAAAGTGGATGCAAAAAGCTGTCCCACTGATGCTTCAATTGGATATTTCACCAACTCCGTATAACTATGGGATTTGGTATGAGTATGTATCTAATCGCAACAAAGCCCTGAATCAGTTAGTTGATGAAACCCTTAGAAAACTCGGCAACATCCCAAACTTTCTCTCTCGTGACTTTTTTCATGAATTTATACTGCCTAATGAGTTCCATCAGAACAACAAGAATCAAAAGAACATAGAGCAAGTCGCCAATCAGCTTGAAATGTCATCTATTGAAATGGGAGACAGCTTGTCGGACTTAAATGCCGTCATCAGCAAAAGTAGAACAGCCCTTCAACACTCAGATAGCCAACAACAACTTCATAAAGTGATTAGTTATCTGGATCGAGGTTCTCGAAAAGCGCTAGAAGTCTCGCAAAAATTTCAATCAGATCTATTGGATGCCCAAAAAGACATTCAGCAACTCAAACTTGAATTAGAAACGTTAAAGAAAAGCCTAGACATTGACCCACTAACAAAACTGGAAAACAAAACCGCATTTGAACGGCACCTTTACGAGCATCAACCAGAAGCGGAAGACGACATAAGTCTGCTGATCTTGGATATTGATTACCTAGGTCGCATTAATAAAGACTATGGTCAGCGTGCGGGCACGTCGCTTATTCGTTATGTGGGCGCACTGTTGGAAACCATGCAATTAGAGAACTCGCACATTGCTCGTCTAGAAGGCGGAACCTTTGGCATTATGTTGTACGAATCAACATCAGGGGATGCTCACGACTATGCTGAGCATTTACGCTATGAGATTTCACAACAAAAAATCCGACACAAACAAAGTAAAGAGACCATACCGCAGGTGACCGTTTCCATCGGGATTGCGACGTTAGTCGGAAAAGAAAGTATCGAAAAACTCTTTGCTCGAGCAACCACACAACTAAAACGGGCCAAACAACAAGGTAAAAATTGCTTCTGCTTCCTTTAAGCCATATTTATTACAATATCGTCCATACAGACTCTGTTATCATGCGGATCATAATTACCCTTACAACCCTGAAATAATAGGATAGCTCTAATGGAAATAACTCATTCACAGGATCACAAACTCTTTTTTGACGTCAGAGACTATGAATGTGATATGCAAGGCATTGTTAACAATGCGGTTTATCAAAACTACCTAGAACACGCCCGTCATCAATTTATCAAAAGTCGAGGGTTGGACTTTGCCGAAATCACTGCTCAAGGTATTCACCTTGTGCTCATAAAAGCCGAAACACACTACAAACGCTCGCTAAAAAGTGGTGATCACTTTTATGTTAAGACGAAAACGGAAAGACTCTCTCGTTTTAAGATTTTGTTTCGACAAAACATTTACCGCGAAGACGACACTCTCATGCTGGAATCGCAAATGACCACAGCCTCTATCACACCAGAAGGACGCCCCGTAGTCTTCACTGATTTAGACAAACTTCTTTAGATTGCTGCTCATGATTCAACATTAAGTAGTCTCTAGCTCATGGTGTAACGCCCTACCTAATGTAAAAAAGTAGGTTTGAAAAGCACTATTAATGCGTTGTCGCTGTTCTGCTCTGGGATACAATCCCAATTTGGCCTCATCAGAATAGCGGCTACCTTTCACCAAAAAAGCACTTTTCGGCTGAACATCCTCAATAAAAGCTTCAAAGGCTCTCGCACACATTTCTTCAGGTTTGGCGTAATAGAACACCTTCAGCTTTTCATCCATCAATTGTGAGCAACGAAACAACTCGCTAGGCTCGCTGCCAGATTCACTGAGCATGATCACCTTAAAACAGTCCGCCAGTAATGCATTTAAACGATGCGGGCGCATAATATGATTTTCCAGCCAATGACTGGAGGCAAACGCCATATTGCCGGCCGTGGCAAACATCTTCTCACCGATATAATGATCGAACCTAGGCCACACCAAAGTTCTAAAACACTGACATCGCTAAAGACCTTACTTTACGCCAATTTCGACCATTTCATATTGTCAGTGTCAATAATTAAAAACACTGACAAATCAGACTAGTAAGTGTCAGTGTTTTTAATAATTGTTGTAGCTTTAAGCTTAATCAAGACCCATTGAGGCGAGTATCTTTGTTGTGTGAAATACACAAATCGCTATCTATAAGCTCCCCTCCTTGCTACGCCTATAACTTTATCAAAAGACCGATTAATCATGCACTATTTAAAGGACAGTAGGCTAAAGAACACTTGCTTAAATATAATGAGATAGATGACATGATCGTTATTAGAAGATATTTTGAAATAAATGCTAAACAATATAGCTTATCTATAGGTCTTTATTTCAAAAAAAGGCCTTACTAAATAGTATCTAGTGTAGTGGTCAAGTAAAACTGCTCACCGCTTTATAGTTATTCCTGTACTGTTCTTCTTTCTTTTTAGAGCAATAACATTATTTTCACCTTTAATTTTTATTAGACAACCAAATTATATATTCAATTCATTTTCAAATTTATGAGTATACCATTTAGTAAGCTCTTGTAAGTACAGAATGAAATTTTTATTTAACCATCACCGACCTCGCTTAATTTAAGAATTTTCTTCCAGTCGTCAGAGAACTTTTGCGCTTGTTCTATCAATGCATCTAACTGGTTAGTTCGTGTTTGTAACTCTTTATATTTTCCATCATTCGATAACGCACCAAAATAGGTAGAAAATTCTCCTGACATTATATTTGCCAATAACACCTCAACATCATCATCTTCTACACCTGCTTTATCTAATAGATTAATGTAATCTTCTGATTCAATAGTAGGCGTTGTCGAAGCATACATAAGCGAATGGCGAATCAGGACTTTCGCGATAGTATCCACAGCCTTAGCTAATTGAAGCCATTGCTTTTGTGACTCATCCAATCCGCTCTCTTCAACGATTTGCTCCGATGGGCTAAAATAACATGGCGCGTCACTTTTAGGGTGTAGAGCGCGCAAAAATTCCAACACTGGTTGAAATTGACTTAAGGGGGTTGAATACTCTGACAGATCTGCGCGATGGTTCCAAAGAGCCAATATAGCATCGCTACAAATACGCATTTTGTCAGAACGCTCTTCTGCTACAGCTTTCTCTGCTTCTTGTATTAGCTCTGCAATGTAATGCGCCATCCAGCGCCCCAACGTGTCGACGGATTGATCCAGATCGAGTTCTTTGGTTAGTTTTTTGCCTAGTTCTAATACTGCCTCATTACGTAACGATTCGACCGTCGGTTCTGATAAGAAAGATTTTTGTGTTGGGCAATGTGTATTTGAAGTCATCGTTATCGCTCCTTTCCCAATTGTCTTTTCGAACGATACGTTCGATTTCTATTTCTACGATTAAATCCATATTGAGTCGCTTCAATAGCTGAATTAAAAATGGAAATGATACTTGTAGAAGTGAGCCATTATCTTGAGCTGTATTTTGATCATTTTCGCTCATTTGCCCCCATAAGTATGACCAAGCCACTTCTTCTTGTGCTTCGGTAAGCCACTTTCGCTTCTCAACATCCGAGGTAAGCGGCATCAATTCAGAAATATAGGAAGCAAGGATAGGTGCAGGATATTGAATATCACCTCTCCAAGGGTCTTTTTCATCTAGCCCATTACTGCGATCGCTATGTGATATCCAACCCTGTAATTTGAAACCATCAATATCCAGCTGAAATTCATCATCATCTTCCACTGAAGGAATACGATAATCGTGTGAATTAATAGTACTTTGGAGGGCACTTAACAATGCAAACGAATTAACAGACGATACTAAAGCGCTACATATATTAATAGACTCTTCTCTTCCTCTAATATCTTGAGTCCACTCCTTGTTGACTTGAGTCCATTGCCCCCATAGATTTAGACGATTTTTTTCGACAATCAAAGCCTTTTCAAAATCAGTCTTATTTAGACTCCAACGCCATTCTTTAAAATTCGTTTCTTTTTGCCAACCTGCTTTTTCTATCGGGGCAGGATCACGACGATCTGCGAGCCAACGGTCATCATTACGAGAAAGCCCGTGTTCTTTCAGCCAAATAGAAAATTGGTCATTTTCCCTTTCACAATAAATGTCTTTATATACAGGGGTATGAGGCAATAATCTCCCTGCAACCACCATCATAGAATGATATGACAGGTAGAAATGCAAATCATCAGTTTGAGGTGACGAGCCATGTGAATGACGTGTATTTTGCCATTTAAAAACCTCTTTAAGATATCGGGCATCATCATTACCACGTGCTCTACCTTGAATACCCCACTCATCCACTATAAGTTTGACAGCTTCCGCCTCTATATTTTGCTGGGTTATGCCAAAGCATCTTGCTAACGGCTTAAACCAATATGGCCCCATATCAATGCCGAAATAGAACCGTTTTTCTGCCGTGCCCTCATTAACAACATGCTTAGGAGATTTGGAGGAAGGAATTCTTTTTACTGATTCCATGATAGGAAAAGGGGAAATATTTACCTGTAATAAACGCTGGCATGTTTCTTCTGGTAGCACAAGACATTCTTGTTTCACTAACTTTAATAGTGCTTGTTTAGCGAATACTTGTATTAATACATGAGGCTCATCAGAAAAAGCATTTCGCAACAGATAATCCTGGTAGCAAGCCACTTGCTTAGGGGACTCTTGAGCAGAGCGAGCTAACGCAATAAGCAACCAAAGGCGAGCATGAAAATAGTAAAACGGTAAACTAGCATCAGCATATATGGTCGAAACATTATTTCTGCTATGACAATCCATCGTTACGATTTGATGTAAGACCGCGTTATCTTTGAAGTAGGCTAATGCTCGTATAGTATGAGCAGCTTCCCAACGAAGGCTTGCTTGAGGAGCCGCCAAACAACCCCATAGGTAACCAGCTAATGCTGTATCTACATCGCTAGGTGGCATTAGATCAGTAGACCAAGAACCATCGCCGTCTTTTTCTTCTAAAACATCTTCAAGTAAATCCAACCCAAAATTCAAGGCATCTATAGACTGATCTCCATCTAATTTAATCACAAGAAAGCCAGCCCATTTGAAATAATGATTTTCCTCTGGAGCTTCCGTTGCTTCTGCAATACCCAGTAAGACTTGATCAATTAAGTCTTCTTTGGTTAAAGCAGCGAGTTCAAATACCTGTTGCATAGGAAGGGATTGGTAATACTTATTTAGGCTAAATTGGGAAGAAAATCGGCGACAAAGTGTTTTGATCATATTGGCTAAAGTCGGTCTGACTGCTATACGCTTTTTCCATTTTTCGGGAAAATGTTCCAAGAAGTCTCTTATCTCGTAAAAACTAAAGCAATTGGCATCGCCTATGGCATGAATAAAGTCTGCTTCCTTACCCACTCCTACCCGACGACAAGCCTCTTCAAAAAAATGTTCACTGAAATAAGGTGGTTCGCCATCTCGGAATTCCTTGTAAGCCTTCCTCAATCCATCAGATAGGTATAAATTTCCTTCGGAAAATATACTATTCCAGTCCTTTTCCTTCTCAACTGATGGGGGCAGGTTTCCCCAATGCCCTTCTTCTACCTGTTTTTGTTTAAACTCCACCGGGCGATTATTTACCATGTATCTAGAAAAAACGTCGATGAAAATCTGATGTTTCTGCAATAACGCTTGGAATGCCTGCCAATTAGCCCAACTTTGTTTTTCTAATGAGAAATAGCGGAAAACATATTCTGTAACTCTTTGCTTTTCTTGTTGATCGGCTTCATCAGCTAGGTAATAAGACAGTAATTGGGGAATATTCCAATCAGCCCGAATACACAGCAAAGCCAGTGCAGATTTAGATGTTAAGGCTTGCTTTTCAATCAAATACTGAATCAATATTGGCAGGATTCTTTGATGCTCACCAAAGCCTCTATCTCGCCAGCGACTAGTTATCGCTAAAACAGAAGAACTACATAAAGTTGTAATCGCTTTGATAGTTTCTTCCCATTCAAAATGCCTATCTCCGGCATATTCGTAGGTAAGCTCCGCACATCTTGATAGCTTGTATGCTATTTCTGGCTGGGGGAGATGACTTTTTTGAGGATTGTTAGCTAATGCTAGCAAAGCATTCCAACGATCAAGATTTTCATCCCCAACTCTGCTAGCAACATGAATGGCCTGGTTAAAATATGCTTCTGCTTCTGGTCGACTTACTGCTAATACCGCCCGGGATAGTTCAATATATTCGTTAATCTGAGTCTCGGCATCGTCTCTTATAGAATTGATACGCTCAAAGGAAGCGCTAGCGAAATCCAAGCCATATTCTTTCAGTTCTTCTCGTTGAGAGGATGTCCGAGCTAGATGTATCGAAGTAGGAGTAAGTAAGTTTTCAATATCTTCCGTGACATAGCCGTAAAAAGTCTGCCAATTAGATTCACTGACCCTGGGAAGAGCCTGCAAGCTAGTAAACCAAATAAGGACAATTTCATTGCTGATTAGTACTTTCTCTGGACCATAACTATGCTCTTCGACTTTATGAGATAGATCTTTGGTAATGGCAAGCTCCTGAGCGTATTCTTGTTCGCTAATGCTACCAACAAACACTTTTCCCCATAGCTGATACCAAGGTAGCAGTGTTCCAATATTCTTTTTAAAGCGATCCGTATCCTGCCGCCTAGAAGCCTCTCCTTGCTTGGCTTGAAACTCTGCTCGTATTTCATCTGTAGCCAAATCAATCAATTCAATAGGGCGATTCAGTAAACAACCTCTAAGCACATAAGCCCAAAGCAACACGGATATACTCCCTCTTGTGTCATATCTTGCAGAAAGGCTTGATGGTGGTTTTTTTGGCAAGTAACTAGTGAGTAAATCTGCTAGATTTTGGTTTTTGGTAGTTGAATGGATGTAGGCTGATTCCACTAACGCAGTAATGGCATGTAGATCTTGCGTTTCTGTAGCATTGGGCTGATTATCTAAATTAAGATGAATACGACTGATTATTTTATAGCAGCGTTCTATGGCCTTTTGAGGGGGAACCTTATGAATTTCTCTGAGTTCTTGATTGATTGCCAATACAAGGTAGGCATTATTTTCCGCAGCGATAGATAAAGCCTCTAGCTCTTTATAACGCCCTTGATCAATTAGTCTATGAGACAGTATACGCCCCACCTCATAGGATATTGATTTAGGACTCCAGCGCCTCAACTCAACAGCGCATGAGTTAACGTCATCAATATTAAGAACAGCCCAGATAACATTAGCAATATCCTTTCTACTAACCCTCTCCTTGTCTCTTTTATCTTCTGGCAACTTACTCAAATTTCTAATCCACTCGTACGCCATACGTAATTTAGAACGAGCCTCGCCTAAAAGGTCACTTTTACCCGATAACATTGATGCTTCATATGCATAATGCCCTCCCATCCATGAAGTACTAAAAGCTCGTTGGGCTACCAATTCCTCCAGCTTTTCGCCACTCAACAGGCAAGAAACAAGATCTGTGTTTTGCTGTAGTACCGCTCTTTGTCTTTTATCTCCTGCGTTTTCACCTCCTGCTTTAAGTGCCAGCTTCGCGGCATCGGTATAGCGTTTTTCCCGCAGGCAGGCTTTAAAGGCAAAATCTAATCGCTGCAATTCAATATCCCGCTTCTCAATAGGATTAGCATCAGGGAGAGCTTGAGACGATAGAGCTAGATCTATCAATTCCGCTAGCAATCCTGCTTCTAACATTAATTGCGGTAAGGTTGCTGCGATATAAGCACTGCTGGGCGCAATAGCAATCAGCTTTTCAATAAACAGCGCTAACTTTTCTTTGGTGGGTTTAAAGTGTTCTCTAAACCACGTTTCGGTCGGCTCATCTAAAAAGCGTATTCGGTCATCACCAGCAAGCGATAAAGGACGTTTGAGATCATAAACAAAGCTTCTAATCGTAGCTTCATCAACATCAGAAATAGACGACAGTACTGATATAGGAATAAGGGGACGTAAAGCAGCTAACCCAGCACAAACGCTGTCAATTTGTTCCTTATCTATATTTCCCACAGCGTCATCACGCAACTTCTTGACAGAAGACTTAAGTAAATTAGCTATCGTAGCTTCTACAGTCGTGGGAGTTGGGCCAAGCCAACGTAGCATATCTGGCAAACTTAACTGCTGTGCAAGGGCTAACGCCTGCACTCTAGGATTCTGGGAGCTTAGTCGATGAAATTCGCTGACATCCTGTATACGGGCATCAGGAAAGGTTTGTTTTAAATAACGATCTGTTTCTTCTTTCTCAAAGGGCAGTAAAGGCAGAGATAGGATTTGAGGCGGAGGAGACAAATGCTCGCGTCGATGGCTACGACATAAAAATATTAGGCGGACGCCATTTGGCATTTTCTCACGAATTAAATCTCGAACAAAAGAATGATTACCATCTACCTCCATCGCTGCCATTTGTGCGTTATCTGCTGCGTCAATCACTAAATAGAGTAATGCTTTAGCGCTATGGCTTCGTAAACTTATGATACTTTGCTGAACACGATAAAGAAACGCCCGTATATAAGCAGAAGAATCCGCATGAGGTGTTGGAATTAAAGGATGACAAAGACCTTTTGCAGCTAATTCATTAGCAATCTGTATCAAAGCATCCTGATGACGATGACGATAACCACTTGCACTACGATATTGTCCGTCACCAAAGCAGTCGAACAGAATTCCAGTATTCTCTCCGCCTGCTAGTTGGGAGAGAATTCTTGTAGCAAACGCAGACTTCCCTACTCCACCATCAGCATGAATAATGATAGGAATGGCTTCTGCGCTTTTTATCTGCTCAAATAAATCTTGTTCTTGGTTACGAGCAATCAAGTTATCTATTTGCTTTATTAAGCAAGGCGCTGGGAATAAGCGATCTTCAGTAGTTTTTAGCGCTCTAAGAACGTCTATTTTAGTGATCGAAGGATTATCAGCCCCCTTCGACGTGGCCTTTCCAGTGACAAGCTCTTTTAGTACAGTTGGTACGTCTGCATCAGCATCGGGCAGATAATTTTTTAAATCTTGAGCTAAACTAAGCGTTTGATCAAACAAGCCGTCTTGCTCACCCTCTAAAGTCAGTAACTGACAAAATTCTGATAATTCCTGACCACTAAGACCTATGTATTCTTCACTTTCAAGCTTGCTATAGTTAACTTTATCTGTAATTGGCTTACCTAAAGCGGCATCCGTTATGGCTTGAGCAAATTCTGCGTGGATTGGTCGGTTAGTTAAAAAAACAAACTCCAATTTTTCATGAAAGTTAACGGCAGGATAGTCTTGAATAAGTTGTTTAAAGCGGTTAGCAAAGCCTGATATGGTTTTTTTTAAACCACTTGGGGACCATGGATCAGATTCATTTAAAGTGGAATGTTTTATCTGGACATAGCGAATTTTAGTGGCTTGTTTTATATCCTCACTGCCGTAGTATTCACCAACATCAACAAGCTCCTCTCCTTCCTCAACTCGGTCTTCACTTTCTGCCAATGAAGGCCCTTCGATAGTAACAGCCTTTAACTTTGTTGTTGGAGAGAGCAGTAGCAAACATCTGCGAGCAGCCCATACATAATGAAATTGATCTCCGTCTCTACTAGCTCTTACCAAATCTACATTTGACACTAGACTTTCCTTATAATTTTACTTTTAGAGACTTCTACCAAACTGGACTGTGGTATGGACCCAGTTTCCTAGACAGTTTCTAGCTCCGTAAAATATCGCTTCTCATATTGCAGTGGCGATAATCCATTATTTGATCCATGGCGTCGCTTTGGATTATAAAAGCATTCGATATAATCAAAAATCTCTGAACGAGCATCACTTCTTGTTTTGTAGGTTCGATTGCGCACTCTTTCTTTTTTTAACAATGAAAAAAAGCTTTCCGCAACGGCATTATCATGGCAGTTACCACGACGACTCATACTGGCTTCCAGATTATTATCTTTTAAGAAGGTTTGCCAATCTTTCGAGGTATATTGAGTGCCTTGATCTGAGTGTACCAGTACTCTTTGTGTGGGGCGTCGTCGCCAAACAGCCATGAGTAAAGCATCAAGAACGGACTCTGCTGTTGCCCTTGATCTCATTGACCATCCTACGATCAATCTAGAAAATAGATCAACAACGACGGTCACGTAAAGCCAGCCTTCTTTTGTCCGGATGTACGTAAAATCGGTTACCCATACTTGATCTGGTTCTGGGACAATAAACTCTCTATTTAACGTATTCGGGGCTGTATTACGTTCAGACCCACGATAAAAAACAGGGTGACGTTTGTAGCCTATTAGTGCTTTTAAACCCTCGCGGCGCATCACCCTTAGCACACGATTCTTCCCACAAGACTTACCTTCTCCTTTTAGGTCTTTGGTGATATTGCGGTAGCCGTAAACACAACCACTCTCAAGCCAATGCATTTTAATGTTGATAGCAAGTTCATCATCTTCTTGCTCTCGTCGACTTTTTGGACAGTCCAGCCAAGCGTAAAAACCGCTCCTATGGACTTGCATTATTCGACACAAGACAGCAATAGAATAGTCGTGGAGCCGTGATTTTATGAACGTGTACTTTTCTTTGACTCCCCGGCAAAGTACACGGCGGCCTCCTTTAGAATGTCCCTCTCTTCGGTCACCCGTTTAAGTTCAGCTTTGAGCCGCTGGATCTCTGACTGAGCTGAATCTTCCATTTTTCTGCTCGCTTCAGGCTTGCTGTATCGGACAATCCAATCATGCATACTTTTGTAGCTAACGCCAAGTCGCTCAGCCACTTCTGCAATCTTGTAGCCGCGCTCAGTGACTTGTTTAACGGCTTCAATTTTGAACTCATCGGTATAACGTTTTCCACTCATAATTCACCTCATTTTTACCTATTATTATATAGCTATGAGATGTCTACAAAAGTGGGTCCATACCACTAACTCTATCAGTAGCAAATAAAACTCTATAAAATCAGGTGACTATAGTAGCTGACTTTTAGTAATAGCTTTAGAAAACGTGCATGCGCGTTTTTCCTGATAGTGTATTTGATAGAAAGCTGATAAATTCTTTGAATACAGAAAATTAACTGTGTGTGTTTTCATGGGTCTAATAAGGTAAACACGCATGCGCACTAATAAAATGTGAGCCCCATTGAGCCCTCATTTTCTCGAATAAACATACGTATTGGATAGGAAATATAGGAATGCAATTCATCACGAACGGCCCTGACATTCCGGATGCGCTTTTGCAGGCCCACGAGGAAGGCCGCGTGGTGTTCTTCTGTGGTGCAGGAATTTCCTACCCTGCAGGCTTACCGGGTTTCAAGGGACTTGTAGACCAAATCTACCGGCTGAGCGGGACGGCACTTTCGGACATTGAACGAGAGGCCTTCGAGCTTGGGCAGTTCGATGCCACACTTGATCTGCTCGAACGGCGCCTGCCGGGCCAGCGTCTGGCTGTACGTCGCGCTCTGGCAAATGCCTTGAAGCCGAAACTCCGCCGTAAGGGTGCTACCGATACACAAGCGGCGCTGTTGCATCTGGCGCGTAGCCGCGAGGGCGCGCTGCGGCTGGTCACCACCAACTTCGATCGCATCTTTCATGTGGCGGCCAAACGCACGGGTCAAGCGTTCCAAGAGTACGCCGCCCCGATGCTGCCCATCCCCAAAAACAGCCGTTGGGACGGGCTGGTTTATCTGCACGGCCTGTTACCCGAAAAGGTGGACGACACGACCCTGAACCGTCTGGTTGTCACCAGCGGTGATTTCGGCTTGGCCTACCTCGTAGAGCGCTGGGCTGCACGCTTTGTGAGCGAGTTGTTCCGCAATTACGTGGTCTGTTTCGTAGGCTACAGCATCAACGATCCAGTGCTCCGTTACATGATGGATGCGTTGGCAGCAGACCGCATGCTTGGCGAAGTCACGCCGCAGGCATGGGCACTGGGTGATTGCGAGCATGGGCAAGAGCACCGCAAGACCATAGAGTGGGAAGCTAAAGGAGTCACACCTATCCTCTACAACGTTCCTGCTAATAGCCATGACCACTCAGCGCTACACCAGACATTATTCGCATGGGCAGATACATACCGTGATGGTATACAGGGCAAAGAGGCCATTGTTGTCAAACACGCTCTTGCCCGGCCACAGGACAGCACAAGGCAGGACGATTTTGTCGGACGGTTGCTGTGGGCCTTATCAGATAAATCGGGCTTGCCAGCAAAACGCTTCGCAGACTTCAATCCCGTCCCCTCACTGGATTGGTTGCTGGAACCTTTTGCTGACAATCGTTACGACCACAGCGACCTAACCCGCTTTGGCGTTCAGCCGCGAGACGAAGTGGACATAAAACTGCGCTTCAGTCTGATTCGTAGGCCTGCTCCATATGACCATACACAACCTATGCAGCTTGTCTCCGGTAGCCTGAACGAAAGCAAATTGGATAACGTAATGTTTCAATTGGCACGATTGTTTGTACGCCACCTAGATGACCCGAGACTGGTAATCTGGATTGCGCAAAATGGTGGGAAGCTGCATGACCGTTGGCAATGGCTTATCGAAAATGAGTTGGACCGTTTTGCTTCATTGGAGCGTGATGGCAAGACCTCTGAGCTGGCTGAAATCCGTTTTCACTCACCCAAAGCCATTCCTGGCCCCCTTATGCGCACCTTATGGCGGCTATTGCTTAGCGGCCGAGTGAAATCCCCATGGTACGACACCGATCTGTATCGCTGGAATGGTAGACTGAAGCGAGATGGGCTGACCACCACACTGCGTCTGGAGTTGCGGGAGTTGCTTGCACCCAAGGTCGTCTTGAAGAAGCCGTTTCGCTTGGGTGACGACGACTCAAGCAGCACCGACGAGCCTGCGCGGATCAACCAATTGGTGGATTGGGAACTCGTGCTGGCCGCTGATCACGTGCAATCTACTTTGCACGACTTAGCCGACGAGAACTGGACATCGGCCCTGCCGCTCCTGCTGGAGGATTTTCAGCAGCTATTGCGTGATGCACTGGATCTGTTACACGAGTTGGGTGAGGCCGACGACCACAGCGACCGGTCGCATTGGGATCTCCCGTCCATTACGCCACATTGGCAGAACCGGGGCTTCCGAGACTGGGCGAGCCTGATTGAATTGCTGCGCGATGCATGGTTAGCGGTTCGCGCGAACGACAGCATGCGCGCGACACGAATCGCACAGAGCTGGTTTGAATTGCCATACCCCACCTTCAAACGCCTTGCCCTGTTTACCGCCAGTCAGGATGGTTGCATCCCGTCCGAGCAATGGGTGGATTGGCTGCTGACCGATGGGGCGTGGTGGCTGTGGTCCACAGATACGGGGCGGGAGGTGTTCAGACTGTTCATTCTACAGGCGCGGCAGTTGGAAGAGGACGCTCAAGAGCGTTTGGAGGCAGCCATCTTGACGGGTCCACCACGCGATATGTATCGGGATGATCTGGAGCCAGATCAATGGCAAGACTTGGTGGCTCGCTCTGTCTGGCTGCATCTGGCCAAACTGAACACATCGGGCCTCGCTCTGGGAGCAGATGCAGCGGTACGCTTGGCGGAAATTTCCAATGCCTATCCGCAATGGCAGCTGGCGACCAACGAGCGTGACGAGTTCTCGCACTGGATGAGTGGCACTGGCGATCCGGATTACGAGGACAGTCGAAACGTCGACATTGCTCCCCGCAAGCGTCAGGAGCTGGTGAAATGGCTCACAAAGCCGCCGCCGGGAGCGCGACCTTTCTACGAAGATACGTGGCGTGACGTTTGCCGCACGCGTTTCTTTCATAGTCTGACCGCATTATATGATTTGGCACAGGATGGCGTATGGCCCGCTGGCCGATGGCGCGAGGCTCTGCAGGCATGGGCCGAAGAAGGAATCGTGTTGCGCTCCTGGCGATATGCAGCACCGCTGGTTCAGACCATGCCCGATGCCGTACTTCAGGAGATTGCTCACGTTGAAACACGGTGGATGGAAGCTGCATCCAAATCGATCAACCGCCACGAGGACATTCTGCTGGAGTTGTGCCGTCGCGTGCTTTCGCTGCCGTTGGAAGCTGACTCAGGTTCCCGCATCATCCGTAATAGTATCAAAACCTACGACCACGTTGGTTCTGCAATCAACCACCCCATTGGGCATGTCACTCAAGCCCTGATCAATCTTTGGTTCAAGAAGAACCCGAATGACAACGATCTGATTCCAGCCGACCTCAAGCCCATTTTCACCACACTGTGCGACGTGCAAGAGGACCGATTCCGCCACGGCAGGGTACTGCTGGGTTCGCGGCTAATTGCATTTTTCCGCGTAGACCGTCCGTGGACCGAGCAATACTTGTTGCCGCTTTTCAGTTGGAGTAATCCGGCCGAAGCAAAAGCAGTGTGGGAAGGTTTCCTATGGTCTCCTCGTTTGTATCAGCCCTTGCTGATTGCTTTCAAGCCAGAGTTCCTGGAGACAGCAAACCGCTACGCCGCTCTTGGCGAGCATCGGCAGCAATTCTCGGCGTTCCTGACCTTTGCAGCATTAGGCCCGACCGAAGAATACGCCGCAGATGAGTTCCGGTCCGCGATTGGTGAGCTTCCACAAGAAGGCCTGGAGAAATCCGCACAGGCGCTCTCACAGGCGCTTGAAGGTGCAGCGGATCAGCGTGAGGACTACTGGAAAAACCGTGTCCAGCCGTTCTGGCAACAAGTCTGGCCAAAGTCCCGCGACTTGGCCACCCCGCGAATCGCCGAGTCCTTGACTCGGTTGGTCATTGCTGCCCGAGGCGAGTTTCCGGCGGCCTTGGCTGCGGTGCAGGACTGGCTGCAACCCATTGAGCACCCTCACTACGCCGTTCATCTACTTGCCGAATCTGGCCTGTGTAAAAGATTCCCAACGGAGGCACTGTTGCTGTTGAATTCAGTGATTGGCGACCAACAGTGGGTGCCCCGGGAGTTTAGGCAATGCTTGGACGACATCGTGCAGACTGATCCACAGCTTGGGCAAGATGCTCGATACCAGCGACTAAGTGAATACTTTCGAAGGCGCGGCGTGTGAAAGTGGCTGGAGTGGCGCCACGTGAATGGTAGGGTCTAACAAGGCAAATGCACTCGGATGGAAAAAAAGAGCCGCTTCGCTCTGCTTTTTTCGCCGGTGATTTGCGGGATTAACCCATAGATATTTTTATCCGAAACAGACGAGTTAGAATTATGGCTTCAACTCGAAAATGTCCATCTTCATTTCAGCCTGTTCGGGCTGAAGCATTTCTGCTCCAAAATGAGTTATACCTCGAAATTCGAACAAAGATGTTTATGTAACTTTGACATACAAAAAGTAATGAACTTCTGGGGGATATCTGAATAGCCACCAAATAAGTAGACAGGCTCTTTAACTTGATTTCATATTGCCTTTCATACTATACCGTTACAATTGGTTTTAAGATAAAGAGCACGTCTCTATGTTCGATCGACTCTTTTAAGCGACGTCTAGGTATCTTATCGTCTTGACGATATTTCGGTTGCAACGAAAACTCCGGTTCAGAGTCTCTATAGTCTGAACCATTAATATTCCTTAAAGATGCCTCTATCTTATCGATCTTCTCAAGAAGAGAGCTGTAATTTTCTATATCTACAGGGAGATCTAAGACTTTTTTTATTTCGGATACCGTGTGCTTAACTTTTTCATAAAAAGAATCGTTTAAAGGACAAAAACTATACCTAACACTCGGGAGATCATTGTTAAGACGCCAGAACAACTGTTTACAAATCAAGGGGGCGAGCTCTGTTTTGGCAACTCGCTTGATAGCTTCAAATGAAAACTTTACTGTTGTTGCATTGAGTTTAGCCTCTTCTTTATTGCGTTTAGCGTTTTCTTCAATGACGTATAACTTAACCGCTTCGCCTATATTCAATCTTTTTTGCTGTTTTGCTTTTTCTGAATAAAACCAATAAGAGAATTTCAATCCTCGCATCATCGCCGAAATTGATAGCTTTCTCCCTTTGCTCAACTCGATGTTTAATAGCGTTGCATTTTGGTTACTAGCCCAATAAGAGTATTCAGACAAATTTTCAAGATGATATGTTTCATCGACATGACTCTGAAAACTAGATTGCTCATCCACGGTATCCCAAATACGCGTCAAAATGACTCTGTTAAGTAACATGGCAGTTCCTGAGTCTTTAGCGTGATTAAAAGCCTCTCGGGGTAGTTTTATGGTCACCACATCACAAACCTCAGGTTTATAAAAAGTGTGCTTATATTCTTCTTTTTCTATTGTTACTTTAGGGGCATAGCTTTCGTACGGGGTGCTATCGATGGCAAAAAGTCTCTTGACGAACTTTATCAACTGAAAAAAATGCTTGCCAAAAGCGAGGCAAATTTTTTGGTTTATCTGGTGCTTAAAATGAAGAGAACTTTCTGATTTTTTAAAAACACCTGAGCGATCGAGTTGATTCTCATTTTCATATTTTTTAATCACTTTTTCTACAATCTTGCTATCATCGATATTTTGAAGCTGCTCAATCACATTCAAAATCTGTGCAGCCTCTTTGTAAGCGTAGACAATACTCAAATGAGAATAACCCAGAGCATCATTTTGTAGGCTTCTAAAGTCATAACCATGTTCGTTAATCAATTCTGGCGCGATGGTTAACCAAAATTCCTCTTGACGTTCTCTAGTTTGCTCATCTTGAAAGTGGTTTGACATGCCGCTAAATTGCTTTAAATACGAATTAGCTGCTATAGAAAAGTCTTTGAAGCTAGGCTGCTGCTTTGTATCTAAAACCCGACAAACCGTCGAGAAAATTGCGTCAGCCTCTTGCGTTCTCGACATTTGCTCATTCGAATAGTACTCATTCCGAGAGAAATACCCTTGAATGCTTTCTTGGTCTCTAAGAAAGCCATGCAAACTCACAAGGCTCTCTAACGCATTCATTCCTACTTTTGATGCCTTAATTTTTTCGACAACAAGCAGTAATTGAAGAAGTTCAAGACACACGTTGTTACTTGCATCTTGATAAGGGTTTTCAAAAATAATTCCACTTTTCTCAAAATTCATCTTTTCCATCCGCAACCATAATAGCGGCCGCCTTTAAGTTAAATTGCATTCATTGTGACAATTACAAATAAAAAAACAATCACCAAAGTTAAATTTAACTTTTAAATATAAAATAAAAAACAAATTAAACTCAAAAATATCAGTGGTAGAATTCAAAAAATCATTAAATGACTAATTTGAATTCATTTTAATGTTAAATTAAGTAACGTTGAATTTACAGTAAAGTGGTTGTAATCTGGCCCTGACATAATCAAAACAATCATTCAGGAGCAACTAACATGAATAATGACCTACATTTCCCTTCCCTTTGTTCTGCAAGCAAAACTGCCACAGGAGAAGCGCTGAAACTACATGATGCCGAAATGAAAATTTTAGCTAGCGGGCCCATGGGTATGCAACGACTTGCAACAATGAGAGCACTAGACCTACAAGAAAACATACCAGATCTTTCTAATGAAGATGCTCAAAAAATGGGAGCTGGGTATGTGATGCTGAAAGTGCTTGGTGTAAACGGTAGCTTAACAGCTTTAACTCGAAGCGAAGTTCAACGGTTAGAGGCTAAGGAGTAATGCATGAGGATCAAGTTTTATTCTCAACGTCATAATGTTGGTCAACATATCCCTCGAGACAAACTCTACGTTGGTATGTTAACCCACCTTAGCTATACCAACTTTGGATATGTTTGGCGTATTACAGCCATAGAAACACCAATACGAAGCTGGAAACGCTTCGTGAAAGCTATGAAAAATAAACTATTTTTAGATAGGAGATAAATATGTTGCATGAACAGGATTACCAAGCAGGTTGGACGACTCCGATCCAACACCCGATTACCGGGAATATGTGTTACGGCGGTGCCGCACGTAATGTAAGAAGCTGGATGGCAGGAGGAAATTGTGGTGTATTTAACATGGGTTATCTAGCAGCGTTTAATACTCTGCAACCGATTATTAACAATTATCAAGCGCAGCTCCAGGATTCGCAGGAAACCAATCTAAAAATGGCATTATTTATTTCCCAGATGCAAGCGAGAAAGTCCTTTTGAGCATAATCTAATGAGACGGTAGGCAACAGTTAATGTTTACCTACTGTCTTAATTCTGAACACAAATTTTCAACCATTTATCTAATCATCCCCTTCCCATATTCAACCTTAATTGAGTCCGCTCAAATAGCGCTTGTTTTGCACAAAAAAAACAACCTTAGCGTACAACAATTTTCGATATCTAAACTGCCCCATATATGGGAGAGCAATGAAATCTCATACTCAGTAATAAAGACTCATACTAAAATGGCAGCGTTCACATCGGTAAGCTGCCATTTCTAAAACGTTTATGTCCAAAAACGAGTTTTTCCAACCGTTAGTTCTTCGCTCATAGTTGTCTGTCCGATGAAGTCCAAACCTATTCATCGAAACTAAAAGATCAGATTAAGTCTAGACTAATACAGAACATCATAGGCAGCAGCTGAATTCTCAATCGGGGATCAGTAGTTTCGTCGAGATATCCATCGACGCAGCGATATCCCACAGAGCTTTTAATGTAACGTTCACTTCACCTCGCTCTATTCGTCCCATATAACTGCGGTCTATCTTAGATTTTGCCGCTAAAGCTTCTTGAGAGATACCTCGCGCTTTGCGCTGACTCCGAATCAGCTCTCCAACCTCTTTTGCTATGTTTCTCATTTTTATATCTCAAAAATGAAATACAATCGCTAATTGCGGACTATATCTCCACGGACTATAATCCGTATTTTTAACAAATCGAGATACTTATTTTGAGATCTAAGCCCATAGCTCACGTTGTCGAGGAGTTCTTCCAAGCAACTGTACAAAAAAAAGCCACTATAAATGACGTACTCAAACACTATGTTGAAAAATACGGCGAAAACAACCCTATTGAAATGAAAAAAGCACGACATGCTATTTATCTTAAAATTCATCGTTTAGTTAAATCAGGTGTATTAGTCGTTGCTTCAAAGAGTGGTAAGAGCACTTATTACGCCCGTGCGAAAAACAAAGAGGAAGCCGATAAGCATAAAAACATACCAATTGCCGTTGTTAAGAGCGAGAAAGATTTACTCTATAAACGTAAAGCTGAACTTGAGTATGAACTTGAATTATGCATTGCAGAAGCCCAAGGCTATGAAGAGATGAAGTCTATATTGCCCACTCAACTTGATTTGTTGACATCTAAGAAAAGTGAAGCAAAAAAGCGAGCGATAACACTAAATGGCTTACTAACCAGCACTCAAACCATATTACATGCACTCTCATGAAGAAAATGCAAAATCTCTCTCTAAGAACTTGGCAAAAGAACTGTTTATCCAAAGCGTTAGAAGTCTATCAAAACGGCCAACAAAACTTCATGTGTGTTGCTGCACCAGGAGCCGGTAAAACAAGATTTTCTGCATCGTTGGCAAAAAGCTTATTAGATACTGACCACATTGATTTCGTTCTTTGCTTTGCCCCCTCTGTAAGTGTGCATATTTCGGAGCATTCCGAACAGCCATTTCGGAATGAACCGAACACCTATTTCGGTTTAATCCGAACGCACATTCCGCGATTATCCGAACACTTTTAGGCGAACTCCGAAATCAGCGTTCGGAATAGCGAAAAGCCCGTTCGGAATGTCCGAAATCCTAATTTTTTCTCTTTTAAATCAATCACTCGCTATTCTTTATCTCTCAAATCAGAAGGTAAGGAAGCGACCATGGCTAAAAAGAGAACTCCAATGAAAAAAATCAAAGAGATATTACGACTCAAATACGACTGCGGTCTGTCCTATCGTCATATCGCTAGTTGCCTCAATGTCAGCCTTGCAACTGTCTCAGAACTTATCGCGCGCTTTAAGCAAAGTCAGATAGGTTGGCCCCTCCCAGAAGACTGTAGCGATACCGATCTCAATCAAGCGCTTTATCACTCAAAGAAAGCCAGTCGTCATAAAGTCATGCCGGACTTCGTTCAGTACGCTGTCGAACTCAGGCGTAAAGGCATGACGAAGATGCTGCTCTGGCAGGAATATCATGAACAATATCAAGAGCAAGCTTACGCTTACACTCAGTTCTGCGAGTACTTCATTCGCTGGTTCAAAACCCAAAAGCGCAGCATGCGTCAGCTTCATGTGGCGGGGGATAAGCTGTTTATTGACTATTGTGGACCTAGGCTTCAGGTGGTCAACCCTGACACAGGCGAAGTGCGAGAAGCGGAAGTGTTCGTGGCGACCTTAGGTGCGTCCAATTACACTTATGTTGAAGCCTTCCCAAGCCAAGGTAAATCCTATTGGCTAGAAGCCCATGCCAATGCGTTCGAACACTTCGGCGGTGTTCCCCAACTTTTAGTCCCCGATAATCTGCGCAGCGCGGTCACCAAAGCGAACCGCTATGAGCCAAGGCTTAATGACAGCTATCAAAAACTGGCGAATCATTATCAAACCGCGGTGATGCCAGCTCGCCCTTACAAACCAAAAGACAAAGCCAAGGCTGAAAATGCCGTGCTCCTAGTGGAACGTTGGATCATGATGCGATTGCGTCACCAAACCTTCCATACCTTCAAAGAACTGAACCTAGCCATCCGCGAACTTATGAATGAGCTAAATCAGCGAGAGATGAAACAGTACGGTGCGAGTCGCCAAGCATTGTTCAACAAACTCGATAAGCCAGCGTTAAAACCATTGCCCAAACAGCGTTATCTGTATACCGAAACCAAACGCGCCAAAGTTGGGCCGGACTATCACATCGAATATCGCCGCCATTATTACTCCGTTCCCCATCAACTGGTCGGCCATCATGTTGAACTGGAAGCCTCTAATCGTCTAGTGCAGATCTACCACCAAGGTAACTTGGTGGCTCAGCACCCACGCAGTCAAAGGGAGCGCGGAAACAGCACACAACCCGAGCACATGCCAAGTCATCATCAATATCAAAAGTGGTCACCTGGGCGCTTGCTCAACTGGGGAGCGAACATAGGACCAGCGACCCGAGAAGTCATTAACAAAATGCTCCACTCCAAGCCTCATCCAGAGCAATCCTATCGTTCCAGTCTGGGGTTGCTCAATCTGAGTAAAGTGCATGGAGAGTCGCGTTTAGAGCAAGCCTGTAACGATGCCTTGATGCTAACAAAACCTAACTACACCTTCATCAGTAACTTGCTTAAAAACAACCGCGAAGGACAACTGGATAAAGGCAAAACGAGCACACCTAACCTTGTTCATAGCAATGTCCGTGGCCCGAACTGTTATCACTAGGAGAAGATAAATGAACGCACTCGACGAGAAACTAAAAACCCTCCGCTTGAGCCATGCAGCGAAAGCACTAGAGCAGCAACAAGAGCAACTGACCACCTACGCAGAACTGAACTTCGAGGAACGGTTAAGTCTGCTTCTAGAAAGTGAGATATTGAATCGTAACCAGACCAAAATCCAACGCTTAAAACGACAAGCCAAGCTAAGAATGGACGCACAACCGAGTCAACTTATCTATAAAGAAAGGCGAAACCTTAACCGAAAACAAATGAGCGAATTACTCACTGGCAGCTACCTACACAAACATCAGAACATCTTGATAACAGGCCCAACGGGCGCAGGCAAAACCTATCTAGGCTGTGCACTGGCAACCAGTGCCTGCGATCAACAACACACCGTTAGGTACTATCGATTAACTCGCTTGCTTGATGACCTAAGTGCAGGTCGTCTCGATGGCAGCTATCAAAAACAGCTTCAGTCTCTGGCTAAAAAAACCTTACTGATCCTCGACGACTGGGGGATGGAAAAACTGACTCAAGAGCACTCAGGTCATCTGCTGGAAGTGCTTGAGGATCGTTACCAAAACAGCAGCACCATCGTCATCAGTCAACTTCCTGTAAAAGAGTGGTACAGCATGATCGACAACGCCACTGTAGCAGACGCCCTAATGGATCGATTGGTACACAATAGTCATCGAATAGAATTAGGAGGTGAGTCAATGAGAAAACTGGCGTAATCCGAACAGTTAGAGTAAAAATAAGGAAAGAGAAAAAAAGTAGGTTCAGGTGTTCGGAATAAACCGAAATGAGCGTTCGCAATCACCGAAATACGCAAAGTGTACAGAACAGCATTCAAGAAACGTTCAGATATATATTAAATGATCGCTTTGATGGCCGAATAGGCGCAAAAGGCTTGGTTATTACCTATCAAGGAATCCAATACACCTACCAAGAACTTGCACATGTCATTAAGAACTATCGTGTTCTAATAATCTCTGATGAAATTCATCACTGTGCTTCTGGGGTAAGTAGCACGTCTAATCAATGGGGGCAGCAATTAGTTTCTTTAATATCAGAAGGCAGTCCATTAACACTAACTTTGAGCGGTACCCCTTGGCGATCAGACAGTACAAAAATAGCGCTTCAGAGCTATTCTGGAGAGCCCCAAGAGCTTGATACAGACTTTGTGTATGGGTTAGGCGATGCAGTTCGGGATAAGGTTTGTAGGAGACCTAGTATAATATTGCTCGATAATAGCGCGATTGATGTTCAGGAGAATTCTCAAAGTCATAAATTTAGCAGTATTCGCCAGGCAATTGAGGCTGAAAAGCTTAAATATAGCGAGCTACTCACTTATCAAGACTCACTAAGTCAGCTCATGACTTATGCCCATGAGGAACTGATTAGAATTAGAGAAAAACACCCTCGTGCCGCTGGATTAGTTGTTGCATCATCAATTGAACAAGCACGGCGGATATCTCAGCTCATTATCACTAATTTTAATGAGAGCTCTATCGTAGTTAGTTATGATCAAATTGATGCTCACGATAACATCAGAGACTTTCAAGGTTCAGAAGTTGACTGGATTGTATCTATCGGTATGGTAAGTGAAGGTACGGATATCCCACGTTTACAGGTCTGTGCTTATCTTAGTAATGTTAGAACAGAACTATACTTTCGCCAAGTACTTGGACGGATTCTACGAATAAACCAAAAGACAGAAGAGCCCTGTTCCATGATAGCGTTTGCAGAACCAAAGCTAATTGAATATTCAGAACGAATTAACCATGACCTACCAGAAGGTTCGATGAGAATAAAAGTCCTCGAAGAGCAGACTATAATAAAAACGGCTGACTCCATCAAATCCACTCAAAAACCAGAAAAAAACGACTTTATTTCTATGAAAACAACGTCATCAAGCCATACACATACATTTGATAGACTTCATGAAATAGCATCAGAAGCATCATATTCAGTTACAATGGCTTTTTGCAAAGACTCATATAGAACAACTATTTTATCGCTGTAAAAAATGAAACTGTCAAATCAAGTTAGCAATTCCCATTATTGTAGATAATGAAGGCTTTGGGTGAGATGATTAATTTGTACTCCCTTCAGTCTTTGAGACAAATATTTTCAAATCGACATCATTTGAATGGGCAGTGGACACCCAGCTAGTGATCAACTGAAATGCCTGAAGCGTTTCACTATTAGCGTTTGAACCTAACGCTAAATTACGAGCAAAATGATCAACCGAGAAACTGTTAGCAGCAACAATCCAAATTTCTTTTCTAACAGAACTAGATTGCCTCCTTTGAGCTATCACTCGCCAAACGTCTTTTAATTTATCCACTCTATCTTGTTGATTTTCCGCCTCAAACCGCTGCCTATTAAACAATCTGATTCTTTCATTCATAAGTTGATCTGAGCCAATTTTTGGCCATGGGTTACTTAACCAACCTAAATTACCAGGTGTCAAAGCCTCATTACCACTAATTAGCATTTCGATGTTTTTAATTGCTTGTGAGCCAACTTGAGCAAGAGCTCCAGCCGATGATTGTGGTGCCATCGTGCCACCACACTTGATATGAACATATACAAGCTTGTTTATTGAAGAAAGAATAAAGTCAGCAGGTTCAGTTCCCATATCGGTATTAAGGACAATATCGGCATTAGGTATATAAGGATTAAACACCCCTAGATCTTCGCGTGTTGGGTTATTCAATCCGTTTGCTTTAAGTTTATCTAATAGAAAAAAAACTGAATTAGGACTAAACTCTTGGTTTGGAACTTGGTATACCCCATCCAATATCCCTTTTTCATCTAAGTTAGCTTCTAGTAGTTCTGGCAAACCAATTACCACATTCGCCAAATTTGAATTCACGAAGTCAAAAGCAGTTTCAACAGGTAATTTCATTTGGTAAAACTTTTCCTCAGCATACCCTACTCCTTTTTCCAATAGCACCTTATGTAAATAGTCAGTTAATAGATCTTTTATATGCTCGCTTGGCTCTGAACCAGCCTCTGAAGAATAAAAAATAGGTTCGTTAACGATAAAGCTTAAGTAAGGTTCGTTAATACTAAGTTCTATTCGAATTCTACTTTCTTCAACATCTTCTACGAGTAAAAATCCATCATTATAATTCTTATAGATAAAATCATTATCGAGTTGATACAAAACCCCATTTATAGACATAGGAATTAAATATGGAAAATTACTAAAATCAAAAATAATACATTCGATATTTAGCGATGTATCAACTTCAATGGGTTTCGCAAAAGTATCAATAAGGGATTTATAGGTTCTTGTATCACCAGATAACGCCTTATCAATCATTTCCAACCAATCATTCATCTCAGCCAGACTGAATGAATGCTCTTTCTGGTCTGAAATCCGTCCAGAATCTACACCCACATAATAGCTGCCAGACACATCATTTAAATTGTCGAACGTATCCAGTCTAGCCGTTGCAAGTCTGTACGATAAATTGGCTTGTTGATCAGCTAATTGATCCAAGTTCGGCCCTTTAATAGCTATACTCTCGGGTCGTTTTCTCGCAGTGCTAACAGACTTACTGCTAGCCTCTTTAGTTATCGCTGACACACCAAGAGACATAACCTGAAACAGCTTATCCTGAGGAATAGCAGAACCAAGCTTTAAGGCTTTGTCTTTCCTAAAAGACCTTCCACGGCTGTCGTAAACGGCAACAATACCATTTGATAACTCTTTTATAAGGGTAATTTCCAATGAAGGCTCAAAGAAGAACTGGTCTTTCAAAAACCTAGAACGATTGAATGCAATAGATAGAATAATACGTATACCGAATGGAGTATCAAACAGTTTAGCCAGCTCGCCACTGTTACTGCTTCGCCAGTAGATCACATCTGACATTAGTTCTATACTGAAATCATCCATGGATTTAAAAAAACAAATTGATGCCGTTGGGATATTTAATGAGCTCTCTGGATTAAATGCATTGAGATCGAATTTACTTAAAAATCTATTTCCATAATAACTAGAGTCTGGAAATGCTTCTAAATATTTTTCAATTAACTTATTTGAGTCTAATGAAAATAAAAATTTTTGAACTGCTGAATCACTATTTAGTGAAGAGTCAAAACGTCTATAATTCTGCCACATATTTTCATTTGAATTCTGCTCTATTTCTACTATTTTTGGCTCAACATCTTCAAAAATACGTACAATACGACCAACGGTTTGCACTAACTCTCTACCGCTATTAACCGAATAAGTCAGAATCAACAGTTTAGCTTGAGGAATATCAACACCTTCATCAAGCTTACGCTGATGAATAATTACTTCATAATTAGAATTTTTTAGATCTGCAGGAACACTGGATTTAACATTCTGTCGTTGGTCATTTGTATACTGTTCATGAATAGCAATTAAATTGAAATCATTATTCAATTTTTCATAATACAATTCTACATCATTAAATCTATTACACTTCACAATGCATTTCGTTTCAGGATGTTCACTTAAAAACCTACGAATATATGAGTTTAATTGTTGAACTCTAATCGATATAAATTCAGGCTCTTTTAGAACTGCATATACCGGAGCAATCCGGACACCCATTCCGATATAACTCGGACACCCATTCCGTTTTTATCCGGACACCTATTACGCTCTAAACCGGACACTTTTTGGCTTTCCCCGGAATCCCTGTCCGGATTAGCGTAAACCCTGTCCGGATTCACCGGAATCCCTTCGTTTTCTCTTTTAAATCAATCGCTCACTACACTTGGTTACACCTAATACGTTGCCAGGAAGTGATCATGACCAGAAAGAGAACCTCAATGACCAATATTAAAGAGATTTTGCGTCTCAAACATGAGTGCCATTTATCCACGCGGCAGATTGCTTCTTGTTTGAATGTCGGCCGCTCTACCGTGTCCGATGTCCTGACTCGTTTCAAACAAAGTGACTATTATTGGCCCCTTGCCAGTGACGTTTCCGATACCGATCTGTCTAAAGCGCTGTATCAAGAAAAACCGGCTAATCGCCTGAAAGTGATGCCGGACTTTGCGTACTTTTTTATCGAACTCAAGCGCAAAGGGGCGACGAAGCAATTGTTGTGGGAAGAATATGTTGCCGAGCACCAAGAGCGCACTTATGGCTACAGCCAGTTCTGCGAGTACTTCCGTCGTTGGCTCGCCACACAAAAACGCAGTATGCGTCAACTCCATACCGCAGGTGACAAGTTATTCATTGATTATTGCGGACCGACTATCCCGATCGTCAATCCGGAAACGGGCGACGTTCGCCACTCACAAGTGTTTGTCGCCACACTGGGAGCGTCTAACTACACCTACGTTGAAGCCAGCGAAAGTCAAAAGCTGGAGCATTGGCTACAGTGTCACGCCAATGCGTTTGAACACTTCGGTGGCGTTCCCGCTTTATTGGTGCCAGACAACTTAAAAGCTGCCGTGACAAAAACAGATCGTTATGAGCCGAAACTCAACGACAGTTATCGTCAGTTAGCGCATCACTATCAAACCGCCATTATGCCGGCTCGTCCCTATAAACCCAAAGACAAAGCCAAGGCCGAAAATGCGGTTCTGATTGTCGAACGCTGGATCATGATGCGCCTTCGTCATCGCACCTTCCATACCCTAAGAGAGCTGAATAATGCGGTTCGAGAGCTGATGAACGCTCTGAACCAACGGCCGATGCAAAAGATTGGCGTGAGTCGCCAAGCCCTTTTTGACACCCTCGATAAACCCGCGTTGAAACCGTTACCGATGCAGAAGTATGTCTACACAGAACATAAACGCGCCAAAGTGGGACCGGATTACCACATTGAGTACGCAAAGCATTATTACTCGGTACCGCATCAGCTTGTGGGTCAATATGTGACGCTGGAAGCGACGTCGCAGATCATACAAATCTTCCATCAAGGTCAGCCCGTCTCGTCTCACCCAATCAGCCGAAAAGACTATGGTCTGAGCACCCACATGGAACATATGCCGAGCCATCATCAACATCAAAAATGGTCACCAGAACGCTTAATCGGATGGAGCAAGCAGATTGGTGTCGCCACCGAAAACGTCATCAAACAACAGATCCTGTCCAAAGCCCATCCAGCCCAAGCCACTCGTCGCTGTCTTGGCATACTGAGTCTCGCGCGCAAACATGGGGATGTCCGCCTAGAGCAAGCCTGTCAGGATGCCTTACTGGTCAACAAACCTTCTCTGCGCTTTATCCGAAATCTGCTCGATCATCATCGGGAAGGCACACTGTCTCTTCCTTCTGACTCGACACCCGACACCCCGCACAGCAATGTTCGCGGGCCACACTGCTACCACTAGGAGAACAACATGAATCACCTGACTGAACAACTCAAAATGCTGCGACTGAGTCATGCCGTTACCGCGTTAGAACAACAACGAGAACAGTTAACCACCTATGGAGAACTGGACTTCGAGCAACGTCTCACACTGCTCCTTGACAGTGAGCTGCTAGGCAGAAATCATGGCAAAATCGAACGGCTCAAACGACAAGCAAAACTGCGCGTAGAAGCCAGCGCCAGCCAACTACTCTACAAAGAAGGGCGTGGACTAAAGCGCATCCAACTAGGAGAACTGTTGACAGGAGGTTACCTGCAAAAGCATCAAAATATCCTCATCACAGGCCCAACGGGCGCGGGCAAAACCTATGTTGCCTGCGCCCTTGCCTCACAGGCGTGCGAGCAACTTTATAGCGTTCGCTATCTGCGCCTGAGTCGACTGCTGGATGACCTCAGCCTTGGCCGCTTAGACGGCACCTATCAAAAACAACTTGCCGCCCTCGCCAAAAAGCAGCTGCTGATACTCGATGACTGGGGGATGGAAAAACTCAGTGCCGATCATGCAGGCCATTTATTAGAGCTTTTAGAAGATCGTTACCAAACCAGCAGCACGATCATGATCAGTCAACTGCCAGTGAAAGAGTGGTACAACATGATAGGCAATGCCACGGTTGCGGACGCTTTACTGGACCGTTTAATCCACAACAGTCACCGCATAGAACTAGGAGGAGAATCGATGAGAAAACTGGCGCAATCCGGACACATGGAGTAAAACTAGAGACTGAGAAAATGAAGAGAAAAAGGTGTCCGGATTAAAACGGTACCGGTGTCCGGAATCAGCGGAATATGCATAGAACTCCGTCTTCGAGGGCTTTTTCAAAAGTATATATGTAACTAGCATCAGCTGTAATATCAAACTGAAAAAGGTCATTACGATAAGGCGTTGCAGTAATAACTATTTTGTGGGCATCAAGACCTCTAACTAATGAGCTCCATACTGGTGACGGCTCTGCATGACCTTCATCAATCATGATTAGATCAATACTCTGCTTCAACTCTTCTAACTTTTCAGGTAAAAGACTTTGTAATTTCTGAAATGTTGAAACATAAATACCATTAATTGTAATATCATCTATATTATTAAATACTGCTTTTAAATGAACATTTTCTCCTACAGCACGCTCTCGAAAAAACTTACCATTAATTTCAGTATAAAGCTGGTCACAAACAGCCCTTCGATGACAAAGAACCAATATTTTATTTTGTCTGGCCTTATGACTAACAACACTAATAACACCAGACTTTCCTGCCCCCGTTGGTAAACTAATCAAACAAGATTTCCGCTCTTCGGCAAGTGGCGTTCTCACATATCTCAATGCCTTTTGGATACTTATTTTCTGACAATCCCTTAGACTATCCCACAAGATATCATTTACACTAAAACCACTAACATTCATAACGCTATCCTTGCTTAGAAATAAAAAAGCGAATTTAATCTTAGATTAACGTAAAAATATGATAACTGGTAATTAATCCATCAACTCCTGAAATTGACCAATATCCAATACTTTACTACCTCTAGCTTTCGCTAATTCCAACTTCAATTCCCAAACTTGGGATTCAAGTGATACAACTTTAACCAATGTTTTATGATATTCAGATTTATAATGATTGTATTTTTCTCTATAGCCTTCTTTACGCTGCTTTTCTTGGCTTAAAGCACTTTTTGAAGTGGCACCACTCTGCTCTTCCAAAACCTTGTTAATGGCATTTACGAGGGATGGCATTCGATCCTTTCGGATTGCAGAAGGTTTATTTCCAGCTTCTTTTGCAACTGCATCTAAAGAGATTCTTGCGCCTTTTTTCTTAAGTCTGTTCAACGCTTCGAAATATTGTTGTTCAGCATTAGTGATCATGAAATTGGCTCCTGTACTGGCTTTTGATGCTTTTCAATCACTTTTAAAAGCTGTTGCTCTTCAAGTTCCATTTGTTTATAGGTTAGAGATCCCTCTGGATAAACGTTTTTAGCTCTTGCAAAGCGGTTTACCATAGTAGTTAATTTCTGAAGGCTATGTGAATCATTGACTGAAAATGTACAAGTTGGGCATGCTCCCACAATTGATAAGCCCATGTTTCCGCAAGGATCTGGGTTAGTACAGATACCGATTGGACCTTCTTTGGCTACAATTTGTCCTTTTTGAAATTTCTTTAAAGTAACATCTCTGTCTGTGGTGATAATTAAAGGAGCGCCTTTATCTTTAGCAACCTGAATCCTGCTCCCTTCACCTCCCCAAAGCATGTCATTTGAGTCCATAACCCGATCTTCCCATAATAGGTACTGGGCAAAACGTCTTTCTTCATCTAAATCTTTTATCAAACTAAGTATGCTAGATGAGTCCTCACTACCACCCAATATATCTTTCGCAAAAAGAGAACCATACTGATAGTAAAGTGTCATTTCTTTTGTAAGGTGTTGGAATTGATACTTTAAACTTCCAAGTGAAACCATACCGCTTCGAGCAGAATACAATGCTAAACTTCTACGTAGTTGATGATTTTTAAACGGCCATGGCTTACCAAGTTCAACACCATGATGCTCAAGATCAACATCATGGTTAATTGCCAAAAGTTCATCAATATCTGATTGCTGTACTATTGAAAAAGACATTTCTCTGAGAAAAATGTATTGATCATCTTTCTTAGAAAGTAGCGGTGCTGACGGATAAGTTCCAACACTTGCATCCGTCCTAGCAGTAGGAGTATTCCACATAGGAAATAATGGGAAGTAGTCTGTACCAACTAATGACTCATCAAACCCAAGCTCAATACAAGGTATTCTTGAAAGCCGTTGAGCAACAGAAAAGGCTTTTTCCACTATGCTAGTTGTAACCCAATTAGTTGCTACGATTGATCCACCACCGATTGTTTTATGGGTATATCCTCTAAGAATTGTAGCTTGACCTCCTTCTACGTTTATTTGTTGATAAGAATTAGAAGGAAGCTTTATCACCTCACCAATTCGCATTCCTGAAAAAGTCATAAGCCAAATTCTAATTCGTCGAGCCACTTCGCATAAATGGTTTTTAAGTTGTTGCCATCCATGAATATTATATTTTTCAATAAAACCTAATAATCCATAACGATCCATTAATGGCGCCCATAAGACTACCGACTTGATACCTGAACTCATTTTTCCTTTTGTTGCGCCGAAGTAATCTTTTTTCCAACCTCCAATACTGTTTCGTTCTCTAAATATATCTACAAATGCGTCAGATAATTCAAAAACCTCCTCTATATCATTTTCAAGATAACTGATCAATCCTGAATAAATACGAGTAGGGATGGGCAAATGTTGTCGTCGTCTTTTTTCTAGACCACGATTACTACCTCTGTAACTAAAGTGGATAATAATTTCAGCGTTGAGTTGATATAGGTAGGTACAATTTAAGTCATAAGTAGTTAATGGATATTGATCATATAACGAAGCCAGTTCAGTCAATATACTGCTATAAGTCATTTGTTGATTGTGGTTAATAGACTTATAGCGTTCTATATGCTCTTTTTTATATTGTATGCCACATATATAATCGAATAATGAAATACCATGATTATATGCTGCTAGAGCTAGCTTATTGACTACTGTCAGAGTTAAAGAGCTAGGCTGTCTGACTACTGGGAAAACCCAACCACGGCAATATTGAACAATTTTGATTTCATAGGTAATTTTCTCAAAGAGAGCTGGATTTAGAGTCGGCTTAGCCCATGAGAGGAAATGCCAATTAGCATTTCTTTTACTTGTCGAGTAACTTCTTAGGTCCCAGTTATCTGATGAAAATTTCGACCTTATTTCACCTGAAGGATTACGAGATATAACAAAATCATCTAGAGGAACATCTGAGTTTTTATTGTGTAAATCTGGTAATGCATCACTTTTAACGCCCATAGTATCAACTGCAATAGAATAAATACTCATAAAACCACTCCTACATCAACTAACGTGTTGAGATGCACCGACCAAAAATCATCGAGTAATTCTTCTTCATTGACTTCAATTCGAATCTTACAAACTAACCTATTTAATAATTCACTTCTATCGCAGATGATATTTAGGATTTCGTCAATACGGTGAATAATTATGCCCCAACGATCACTATAGCCTTGAATGTCAGCTCCAACACCGCGAATAGATTTTATTAAATATTGAAGGCTAAGTAATTTTCGAATATCGGTTTCATCAGTATGTATCGCAAAATGTTTACAGAAGAGGCAGTTTTCAAATTTTTGACAGTCAGGTTCAGGAGCTTCAACTGTGAAATCATCAATACGCTCAGGCTTTAATAGCTCTACACAAGAGCCAGATGGAATTGCTTCCCCTTCTCCTTCCCCAACAATAGAAACTGAAATTGAGTCTTTATCTCGTGTTCTCATTACTGCAGCATTATGTAGATTAGTGAGAAACCCTCCTATTTCAGTAGCAACATCATCCAATGCCTTATCATTATAATGCTTGATGTAAACGGCCTCAGAATTGCTCATCATGGTCGAACTTTTTTCTGTGTCCCCATTAGCTAGATCGTTTATAATTACTGATGAGGTATTTCGAGCATTTCTGCTGTTTACCCATTTAATATCTGGATATAGATGAGCAATTTGTCCCCTAACTCCATTTTCATTATGGTATTTAGGATCGTCTAAAATTGATTTTTTGTTTTTTTGAAGCTTCTTTAAATATATGGATCTTTTAACAATAAAAGGAGTCTTTTGATTTATTTTAGTAGGGCGGATACACCACATCCATTCAGATTCAGCTCCATCTAATATCCATTCTCGAATATTTAAAATTTTTTTCATTGTAGGAACAAAGCGTGCACCAAACTCAGGGAAAACAGGTCTATTTCCAGCTCGTGATTTAAGGCCACTAGTTCTATAACCCTTAGTAGTTGAATCAAATCTCAAAGTATGTATCTTACAATCCAAAACAACCGACTGATTAGTTCTTGTTAAGATACCAAATAAATGTGCCGCAATAGCCATAACTTGATTAGCTAATAATATTTTGAAGGTATCATTATTTATCGACTTATTAACGTCATGAAGATACTGTTTGTACGCACGCTCTGGTAATGGTGAAGTTTTAGAGCTACTTGAAACAAAAATATTTCCATACGTATCAATATCTGATTTTTCCAAAATATGGTTCTGTGTAACAAGATAATTCTTGAAATCTCTACTATACAAAGGGCTACTCTCAATTCCATGCAAATAAGATTTACATCCATATACACCAAACTCTAGCGGTAACTCCAGCTTTTTATAAAGAAAATCATGAACAATATTTATAAAGTTCTCGCATGCCCTTGCATGGCGTTTCAAGCTATCTTTTGTTATAGCACGCTCTCTTCGTCTTCCAGCCCTTGATGCAGATGTTTCTTTGATAGTTATCTGACACAAAGAAGAAACTGCTTTAACGGGGACATCAAATCCTGCTGCAATAGCTTCCTCAAGTAATTTTTTAACATTTTGGGCATAACGAGGCACTAAGGGCTTTAAATTATTATTTTTAACATTTGTATTGATTTGAGTCCGGTGCTTAAGAATTACAACAAAATTTTTGTATGCTTCAACTACAGAGTCAAAAGACTCGAAGTTCACTGGAATATTTTCTCTATCTACATACGAAAAAAATAAAGAAATATTATTAAAATAAACATTCTGATTGCCAGATGATATCATCCTTCCCTTATCAAAAACACGACCAAGAAAATCTAGCCTGTTACTATCTTTTGATGATAAAACGACAGGAAAAACCCCATTTTTATACCTTCCTTTACTAAATATTCTTTCACGGTATGCAAGGCGACCAAAATCAAAATTTCCTCCGTATCTGCCGTTAAAAATAACTTGATCGACTCGAAAAATATCCGTGTCTAAATCTCGATAATCAATATAAACTACATCACGCACAACATAGGATTTTGAGTTATTCACAATTTCTTCCACTAGATTTATCTGCCAAATAAACAATGTGGGCTAAACAATTATTGAGCACGATATCTTTTGATTTATCCAATTCAATTCCACCAAGTAAAGATTCCTCATATGAATCAATCATTTGTTTTCGCCATTCGGCACGATCTCGGAACGCAACATATTTTCTTGTTGTCTCGTCATCATTATGATTCATTCGCTTCATAACTTCTCTAAGAGCATCTTCATACAAAAGTAATGATTGACCTTTTTCTCGACGTATTAAGTTAGATTTATCTATCGCTGTATAAATTTTTTCGATTAAATTAATTCCAAAAGTAGCTCGAATATCATGAAAGGAAAAGTGAGGAAAATAACCGTATTTTTCTTCTAATTTCGGACGTAAAGTGTTTCGTATAAATACACCTATCGCTTCTCCTTCTTTATTAATAGAAGTGCTGTTTCTTTGGGAAACGACACGACTGTCAACATCCTGGTTTATTCTGTCTGTCATCTCCTTTTTGCTTGTATAATAAGGTTCGCCTGATTTTGTCAAAAAGACATAATTTTCATCACAATCAGCATAATAACTCTTTTTTCTAAGTGAGCTAGCTACAGGGCTTTTAATATAAACAAGTAAAGTTTCAACTAGCCAAACAGGAACCCATAGAGTACCCCGTTTATCATTTTTACCATCGATTTCGCTTCCATTTCCATAATTTATTAAAGCATAGCCATCGTTGTTACAGAGGTAATTTTTAAAATATTTAATACGTAACGTAAGAACAGTTTGTAAACGAGCACCGGTATATAGAGAGAATAAGAAAATCAGGAAATAAGCATGATTGTGAATTTTAAGTTCTTCAAAAAGTTGTACCTGATGAATCGGTAGCAGCGGTATACGTTTCCCCCCGCCCATGATTACACCGGGCTTATCAGTATTTCCACGGAAATATCTTATCTTATGATTGGTTTCATTAAATCTGAACCGACTAATTTTTCCCAAAGAGCTAATCGTAAAATGATATCTTTCGCGTTCTTCTAAAATTATCCCTTTTTCAATTAATGCTTTATCCAAAATACCATTTGAAACGATACCTCTATAAAAATTTTGGACGGCACTTTTTCTATTGTTCGCTGTAGAGCCAGCGATTTTTCCGTTATCAACCATATCCTGTAGATGTCGAACAAAGCGAGCTAAAGGGCGACGGCGTTCAGGTACATTGAAGTTTAATGGGTCGAGATTATTCTTTTCTAGAAAACGCCTATATTGAACTAGACCAATAGCAATCTGCCGCACTGTTTTGGGGTTGTATTTCGATGTTAACTTTTGCGCTACTGATATGAGGTATTGATTAGCTAAAGCCCAAGGGTGTCCATCACCTTGCAGAATAACGGGGAAATCTGGTATGAAACCATCAAAGCCTTCTTGTAACTCGTAAAGAGGTTCACATCTTCGTTCTCCTGATTCAATCTCAGATAGACTGAATTCTAAAGTCACGGGGTAAAACTTTTCAATTACTTCAAATGTTGCACCTGAAACCACCTGCTCTTCCATACTAACACTCTACATTCAAATGTGTGTCAGCATTATCACAACTTCAGTATTGAGATGTCAACTACTCAACTTTGGTGTAGCATGAAACCATTCATGGGCCAAACTGCCGGCCCCCGCATTTTTCGCCAAAGACAACTGCCTTGTTGTAGGCACATAATGCGCGGCAACGCCTGGCCGACCGCCTTTTCCGTATTGCAAACCCAAGGTACCACGCAATGAAATAAGTGGTTCAGGCCCTTGCAAAGCTGACATCAAATCACACAAAGCTTGATAAAAATTCACTGCCGCTCTATCACGTTCCGCTGGCGTGACCCAACGCCCCATTTCTATTCCACGAAAATTGAATTGCCGACGAATGGCGACAAAATTCACACTACCATTCATTACATCCCACACTTTTTAACAAGCAAACAACAATACTGTATATAAACACAGTATCAGTATAATCCGATAAAGCCAGTAAGTTAAGACATGAGCACGCAAGAAACGCAAACAGAAACAGTCAACCGAGAACCGGAACGGACGCAAAGAAATTGCTTAATGATGGAACACATCCAAGGCAGAAAACCAAGAAGAATGAATCAGCTGAGCAGACAGGATATAACCCAAAATGATAAACTGCCCTCCTCCAAGCAATAGACCTGTCGTAGACAACACAGTAAAGCGCCACCAACTGACGCGCATATTTCCCGCTAGAAAAGGCATAAACCAAGCAACGGGGCCTAGCACACGCGCAAAAAGAATGGCCCAATTCCCCTTTTTATCCATCACCACTCGACACAAAGCAACCTTACGCCTGAGTTTAGGCCGTAAACGACACAAAAACCGTTGTGCTCTTTGTCCGTATCGAAAGCCAACCCAATAACTTAACTGATCACCCAGCCAGCCGCCGAGTAATGCCATGAACACAGCAAACACATTCTGATGGTAAAGCTGGTAACCAGCCGCAAGGTAAAAAGGCTCTCCCGGTACAAAAATATTGATGCCAATAAACGAATCAGCAAAGGTGCCAAGTGCGAGACTTAACTCCTTAATCACGACTTAGTTGTTCTCATGGTAGTGACCAAACTCGTACTCAATTTCGTTATTGTACATTTCGCCAATAAAAAAGCGTCTGACATTCGCCTTAATATACAAATACCCCGTTTTGAAAGTACCGTCTTGCTTTAAGCGGCGTGGGTCAAACTGAAAGGTCATCGCTAGCATTCGAAAGCGCCAAGTCTTACTGGCTCGGTTCACATAATCACAGTCTTCACACAAATGAATTCTCTCATTAAAACCACCTAACTCACGATGAAGACGTTTCGTAGAAAAGATACAAGCCCCAATGGCGGTAGGAAAAAAGAACTGAGTGAGATAAATACCGACATTAAACATGCCATAACTCAGCTTTGTGGGCAGCCCTAATCTGCTTGCCCCCATATATACCCCTGCAATTTCCAGTTTTGATTTATTTAACTTATTAACCGCTTTAGATAAAAAACGCTCATGCAAGCGGACATCGGCATCTAAAAATAAAATACGCTCATATTTCGCCAAATTCGCCCCCACATTACGGCCAAGGCTTACCCCTCTTTTCTCCATTTTGTGGACTCTGAATTCATTAAAGCAAGTTTCATACTGGGCAGCGACCAATAACGTGTCATCCTCACTGTTCGAATCGACAATAATTACTTCAACGTCTTTGAATACCTGATTATTCAGATCCTCTAAAAGCCGTCCAATTCGTTTTTGTTCGTTGTAAGTAATGATAATGACACTTAATTTGTTCATCTGCTTTCCTCTCTCATTGCCTATAATAGGCGTCATATTCACCATGGCTTACCCTCCTTTTCGGGCCGAAAATAGGGCTCGCTAAACAACGCCAGTTCACATTTACCCTTCATGATAAAGGTCAAAGCTTACAGGAACCTTAACAGTTATAACTTTTGATTCCCAAGGCATAAACGGTCTTACAAGCCCCGATCAACAAACCGCTTTATCAACATGATGTCATCTATTGATGAAAGAGAGTCGTGATTTTTAGGAAGCAATAAGACTATTCAGTAACACTCAGCAAAAGAACAGGCGATGCTCGGTGAATAACAAAGCAATCAGTAAAACATGTCTATATAACAAACCAATGACAACCCCCTCGTCACAAATCGCTCTGACGAGACAACTTACCATGACGAGCTGATCCTCCATCGAACCGACAGAACGTTACCACGTTTAAAAGGAACTATTCGTCCATAGTATTGTCATAATTTTTTGAGTGAAGACGTGCCATAATTCTGGCAACAACGTTTATTAATCATCTACTCGATCCCTACGTCATTAGAGAGTTAAAGAAACGAAAACAAGAAGAGAGTGTTACATGAGCAACCCTTACAACGAACTAATGCCAGAAGAAGCCAGCGTCATTTTAGATAAAGGCACAGAACGCCCTTTTACTGGCGAATACACGGACACCATGGCAGCAGGCTTATACGTTTGCCGCCAGTGCGAAGCGCCACTTTACACATCAGAGCATAAATTTATTTCCCACTGTGGCTGGCCAAGTTTTGATGATGAGATAGAAGGTGCTGTAGAGCGCATCCCCGATAGAGACGGACGCCGCACCGAAATCGTCTGCGCTAACTGTGGAGGTCACCTCGGACACGTATTTGAAGGGGAAGGACTCACCGCAAAAAACATCCGCCACTGCGTCAACTCTATTTCCATGAAGTTCAAAGCGAACAATTAGTGCGCTAATCACGGCGATTCTTATAGCACCAAAAAACCATCGACGGCTAGGCATTATTAGACATAAAAAGCTCGATTAGACTGCTATCTAATCGAGCTTTTTTAGGCCTGACACAAGGCAATTTGTCATAGCACAATTATGCTTTATTCTTTTTCTTCCCCTTCTTTGCACTGCCCTTTTCACTCAATTTTGAGGAACTTAAATACGGGACTTTTGCAGAGGGCACCAACTGAGAAGCGGCATCCAAATGAATATCTTGATCGTCAAAAAAGATATGCGGATTAAAGGCTTTCAACACCTTACCTTTTCCAACGCCACCTAGAAAAAATGCCTCATCAACGTAAACGCCCCACGCGCGAAGGGTTTTAATAACGCGCATTTCTGAAGGACTGTTTCTAGCTGTCACAATGGCGATTCTAACGGGAGAAGATTCAACACGAATAGGTAAACGGTCTTGCAATTTTGATAGTTTTTTCAGAAGACTAGCGTAAGGCCCTTCTTCCATTGGAATATCTTGCTTTGCATCTTCCTGTGCATGAAAAGCCTCCATCCCTTGGGTTTTATAAACTAATTCACTTTCGTCTGAAAAAAGCACAGCATCGCCATCAAAGGCAATGCGAACCTGTCCTTCTGGAATTTTTGGCGCGTCTATAGGTGGTTCCCTTAAAATAGCGGCAGCACATTGGCGTGAGTCGATAACTTTTTGGGCATCTTCTACATTGGTGGTTAGGAATAAATCTACGTCGAACGCATCCAAGTAATCTGGTACAGATTCTCCAGCAGTAAAGGCTGATCGAGTAATGTTTAACTTGTCATGTCTAATAGTCTGCAGTACTCGCAAGCCAGTATCAGGGCTATTACGGGACATAACAACCACTTCAACTAAAGGCGATGTATCTCCTTTTTGCTTATGTTCATTTAATGCCAATAATGCTTTTACTAAGTGATAGCCAGTACCCGGAGCTAGAGTTTCATCTTCACGCTCCAACATGTACTTTTGATAAACCTCTACCGCTGTAGCGGGATCTGCATTACGAGCCTCAGTAAAAATTCGATCCGACTCGCTCATATCAAAAAGCGCCGTTGCAGAAATTCCCACAACCAATGTATTGCTTAAATCAAATGCCACTAGATTCTCCTTAACCCAATAAATTCACGTGAAAAAACATACCTCTATTCGAGTATTCCCCAAACGCCTTTTAAACGTTTTATTGTGTGTTCCCACTTTGCTGTTCTAGGTCGAGCAACTATATTCTGGTTCCCAAATAAACCGACTTCACCAAATGCATCAGACAGTGATACTTTATATAACCACTTCACTGGAACAAAATATTCTGCATCATCTTCTCCCACCTGCTCTGCCAACGGATAATGACCAGATAATTGCATGTCATCAGTAATAAACTCATCAGCTATCGTTGCTCTACCGGTCACTTCAGCCACGCCAACATAGCCCATACCTGGAATATTCACCCAAACACGATCCCCTAAACCAAGCTGAAACAATTTTTGACTATACCAACGTCCATCCCCAGCCGATAGAAAGCCGTATTTATAAGCGTCCTCCCAATGACGACGATCTGGATAAACGCCAAAACTGGCATAAAACTCGCCATTCCAGTCATTTTTTTGATTGGCGTTTACAGCATGATCTTCAGTTTCATGGGGATCTATCATCCATGAGCGACTCAGGTATTGATTCACCCCATCCTGAAAGACGGAGAAGAACACCGCATTAACGGCGACACTCGCTTTGTCGTTCAGGTAGTTGATGATGCGTTCCGTACTGGCATCCAGTTCACCCGCTACAATAACCATTTGGTGGGAGCTATTTATCTCTTCTTCTACGGGCAATATGCCGAATTTAGCTTCAAAAGCTTGATCGAAGGTAGATAGAGGTAGGACGTTATCTGCTGCAAATTTCCCATAGATTTGAGCAATTTTTTCTACAGGTAATGTTTCTATCCACGAAGCATAATCAATGACTTGTGCCACCACATCCCGTGGCGTTTTATGTTTCTTTAATTCAATAATAATGACAGAACCCATCGAATCTATTGCTAATAGGTCGATGTATTTACCAAAATCAGTATAGACCTGCCGACCAATTAACAGCCAGTTGGCATTTAATATCGACATATCTTTAGTGATCTGTTCTTCCAGTAAAACCTCAGTTTCAAGCCTTACTAATTGTATCGCTTCGGGCCGATCACCTATTTTCCAAATACCATGTTGTACAGCCATCGATATCCCCTTTATTCTATGATATTCGGTTCATCAGCTTTAATTGGCACACCGCCAACGGTCGGTTCTGACAAGAGCGCCAATGTCATTCCAAGTACTAAACGTGCTTGAGTTCTAGAGAAGTCTTCATTGCCATGTGCGCCAAGCTGACAGATGTTTTTTACTCCTTCCCGTAATGCCAAGATACGTTCGTTTGCGGTCATACTTTTTCTTAAACTATTATCCTTAAGCTTATTACTTGCAGCTAACGATTGACCGCGATCTGCACGTAGTTCTTCCACCTGTTCGATGATTCTCCGGCATTCCATTACCGCATTTTGATAGTCTCCGATATCGATACAAGACTGCGCTTTCGATAACATACTTTTTATGTCGAGAGGTGTGACCGGGAGAGGAATTTCATAAAGATAGGTATCGTGATAGCCAGATTGATTTAAAGCGATTACCCATTCCTGTTGGGGAATGTGATAATCACAGTCACTGTAACTTGATTTAATGTCATCATCGTCACAAAGAACCAAAGCCTCTAAACGAAAGTGCAAACCTAAATCCCCAAACTGTCGATAATCCTCAACAGCTAATAGCTGTTCGTTACTAAGCGATAGATTAAAAGACAAAGACTGATTACCAGAATAGCCATTAAGCTCGATGAGTTGCTCATTGGACGAAAGATTACTGGCAATATCACTACGATCCTCTTTACTGAAGATAGAGAGTCGAATATTTAATACACGCGCTTTTTCGGTGGTTCTTAATCCTTGTAAGTGCAGGACGAAACTGTTTTTACCAAGTGCATTGAGCCCTCGAATAGAGACTTGGTTAAATTCAACTAACCGATAAGAATCTCTTGATATTTCCAGCCACATTGGCTATTTCTCCCTGTTAAGTATTGTCTATCCGTTTAACACGTAATGATCTCATTAAAGCTCGCCAGAGAAAGCTTTTTGGCTTAGTGATTCAAATAGCTGATCGTTGTAAATACTTTCTTTATATTTGAAAGTCAGGTGCTCTCTGACCTGCTTAACAACACTTTTAAACTTAATTTGCATTTCCAAGGGCGGGACTTGTACTACTATCTCTTTTATTTTCCCTAAATAAAGGCCAGCTTGAGCAGATGAATTCCCTGATGATACGAACCGCTTTTGAATCGCATTTGTGCTTATCAATGCCAGCAAATATTCTGAAAAAATCAATTCATTTGGCTTAAGTAAAGCAACGCTTCGAGCTAAACTAAATTCAGTCATTTTTGGAACAATAAGCGCTTTACCTATAGTTGCACCAACGCAAACTAATAAAACATCACCTTCTTGAGCAGCACAACGTTTATATATACGTTGGTGGTCTTCCTCACTAATATAAGAAACCTCTGATAAATCTAAATTTCCAGATCGATCTATATTCCTTGCCATTAAATATTGCCGACCTGACTTTAGACGTTTTACGGTGCCATGTTCACCATCGGTTATCTTTGAACAAACTTCATCAAGTGTTTTAACCTCCCACCCCTTGGGGTTGGTCACTGGATCACCAAACATATCCAAGAACACAGAACGCAGAAAGTCGTCGGCGAGTTCTATGGCTTGTTGGCGTTTGCGGCGGATAGCGTCGGCTTTGTCGAGGATGGCGGCAATACGCTTTTGTTCTTCCAATGGAGGGAGTGGGATTTCATGGTCCCAAAACACCTTCATGGAAACTCGTGGCATTTTCGCACCAGCAGTTTGCACCGATACCCAATCAACAAATTTTTGTGATTTCAAATAATGCGCTAAATACTTACGACAAAGCCTATTTGGGTCTGGTAACATTGGAACCAATTCAGTAGTCCCCAAGCCTTGTTCTTCAGGCAATAGAACTTTGTTCAAGTAAGGTCGTAATTTTGAGTAAAGAACGTATCTGCTATCAAACCAATGCGTTGAGCTTCCAGCTTCAGAAATCTTCGAATAGTTCTTTTTAATAAGCCTTCCTGAGTTAGACTCTATGTTATCTAATGTAACTTGTAGTACTTGCTCGTTCTCATCCAAGCCTACAAGTTTTAACGGCTTTGCTGGCGCTATTTCCCCCAATTTCACCATCGGCCATGTCATAGCATTCCCTCCAGTTCTTTTAGGTCTGCCATAATGTCGTTTTCCAGCGCCATGAGTTTGCCGAGGATGACTTTCGGGTCTTCGTATTGCTCTTCTTCGTACACCACTTCTTTGTAGCGGTTGATGGAGAGGTCGTATTTATTGCTGGCGATGTCGGCGGCATCGACCACAAAGGCTTTCTGCGTTTTGTCCTGAAAATATGCTCCTGCATTTTCTGGATTAGCGCATCCCTGCGCGTCATCACCAAACTGCGAAAAATCAAAGTTGCTTTCAACGAGCTGGCGGTAGGCTTTCCATTTGGCGATGGCGTCAGGTAGGTCGTTAGTGCCTTCGCCTTTTAGTGGCGTACGCTTGTCGTCCAATGAGTAACCATCAGCCTGTAGATCGTAGAACCAAACCCGCTCGGTGGTGCCGCCTTTGGTAAAAAGTAGAATCGCGGTACTCACACCAGCGTAGGGTTTAAATACGCCGCTGGGCAGGCTGATAATGCCTTCTAGCTGGTTATTCTCAATTAACTCTTGACGAAGTTGTTGGTGTGCTTTGGAGGAACCAAATAACACGCCATCTGGCACGATGACGGCAGCACGTCCACCCAATTTCAAAGAGCGTAAAATGTGTGCGACGAACAACAGCTCGGTCTTTTTGGTTTTCACCATACTGAGCAGTTCTGGGTTGGTGTTGGTTTCATCTAAGCTGCCTTTAAAAGGCGGGTTCGCTAGGATTACGTCAAAGAAGTTTTCTTCCTGCTGCGGGAAGTTCTCACGGATGGATTTGTTCAAAGTGTCTTGGTATAGCACATTAGAGCCGTTTACCCCGTGTAGCATCATGTTCATGCTGGACACACGCAACATGGTAGTATCGAAGTCGAAGCCCCAGAACATGTCGTCACTGATGTGTTCGCGGTAGTTTTCCAGTAGGTCGCCAGGGTAATGTTGGTTACCTTCTTCGTCTGTCCAAATATTTTCTGGACTGGTGTGTTTACGATTCAGGTATTCCATGGTGCGCGCTAAAAAGCCCGCTGTACCACATGACGGATCGCAAATGGTGTCCCATGGTTGCGGATCGATAATTTCAATCATGGCGTCGATAATATGACGTGGTGTGCGGAACTGGCCGTTGATGCCGGCGGTAGTCAGCTTGCTGAGTAAGTATTCGTAGATGTCGCCTTTCACGTCGCTTTGGTTCAGCGGTAAGGAATCCACCATTTCTAACGCAGCGACCAGCACAGATTCGTTTTTAATTTCGAGATCGGCGTCTTCCATGTAGTCACTAATGTGACCCATGGCTTTGACTGGCGTATCTTCACCTGCTTGGTCTATGTCGGCCACTTGGCCCAGTTTGGAAAAGTAAGGATAGACTTCGTTTTTCAGGTGTTTATGCAGATCCTTCCCAGATAAGTTTTTGAAGTTTTTCCAACGCAGTAATTGACCTTCCTTGGTGTCCGGAAAAAGACGCACAAAGGCTTTGCCTGTGCGGTTGGCTTTGCGTTCTTCCGCTTCTTCCTGCATGTCGAGCATACGGGCAAACATCAAGTAACTGATCTGTTCAATCACGGTCAAAGGGTTAGTAATCCCCCCTGTCCAGAATTTTTCCCATAGTTTGTCGATGTCGTTACGGATTGGTCCGGTTAGCATAAGGTCTCTCTTGTATATCGTGCTTTAAACTGAAGTCGATTGATACGCCGCGCGCTGCTCTTGAATGCGGAGTATGTGTTCGCGCTCGCGCTCTAACTCTCGTTGGAGCTCTTCTTCAGTCGGTAAAGTGGTGGTGTATTTTGAGGCAAACAGTTGTTTGCTCTCGTTGAGTACAGAATATTTGGCAACGGTGTTATTGCGCTCACTACACAAAATCAAACCAATGGTTGGGTTATCATCGTGGGCACGCTTTTGCTCTTCGTACATGCGAACGTACATATCCATTTGCCCCACGTCTTGGTGAGTCAGTTTGTTCATTTTTAAGTCGATCAACAGAAAGCATTTTAAATGAAAGTTATAAAATACTAAGTCGATGTAGTAATCACCATCTTCGGTACGAATGCGCTGCTGACGCTCGACAAACGCAAAGCCTTTGCCTAACTCCAATAGGAATTTTTGCAAGTTGTTAATGATGCCCTCTTCTAAGTCGCTTTCCTGATACGTTTTGTCCTGAAGGTTCAAAAAATCGAGAATATACGGATCACGCAGATAATCTTGCGGCGAGTCTCCTAGCGGCGCTGTTTTATTAGCCGCTTCTTGCGTGAGTACTTGTTTATCTTTACTCGCTAACAAGCGCTCGTAATATAACACACCAATTTGACGTTCTAGTGCTCGAACACTCCAACTTTGTGAGGCGGCCTCTTGGGCATACCATGTGCGGGCAGCGCTATTTTCAACACGTGCCAGTACATTGTAATGTGACCAACTCAATTCGAGAGACAGTGTCTCTCGAATTGGAAAGGCAAGATACATGCGGCGCATATTGCGCAAATTGGTCGTGTCAAAACCTTTGCCAAACTCATGCGTTAGTCGTTTGGAAAGCTGTTGCAACTGTTGCTTACCGTATTCAGCACGCACTTGTCCTTGTTGCTCTTGCTCGACGATCAAACGCCCTATTTCCCAATACGCCATCACCATTTGATGGTTAATGGTTTTTTTAACCTGCTGGCGTACTTGATCGAGCACACTTTTAATTTGCGCAAACAGTGCGTCGTTTTGGTTAGTTATTGGCCCCATATTGAACATCCTGTTTGATAAAGGGTTTAAGTACAGAAACTAGGTCTTTAACATCTGCTTCTTTAAATACACCATCAACACCATTTGGGCTGACACTTGTAAAAGGCGCTTCATATAGTTTGGCAATGTCGATAAAACCATAGTTGGTGATATAAGTTTTGAGTAGGTCCATGAATCTCACTTGTTGGGAAGTCAAATTCGGGTGACGATGCACAAAGTCGGTGAAGTGCTTACTGACTTTCTCTGGCTCTAGCCCCACCAATTCTTGCAAGGTGATATGGAGTTGATCGGCAGTCCGGCCATAAAACTCATTCAGGGCATCCAAGCTCACTGTGGGGTGCGTGGTTAAGATGGTTGATGTTAGATTTTTTAGGTCGTCTTCCGAGACCGCCTCATGGGCTTTGATTTTTTGCAGTATCGGGTTCGTCGCAACTAAGTTGTCTAGCAGCTCTTTGGCTCGTCGGCGATAAACGCTCACTTCGTCTCTGTTATACAGTTTATGCTCACGTACTTCTGTGACAACTTTGCCATCTTGAGTACGAGTTTTCAGTGGATCATAACCGCCACTGGTATCACTCTGACGGAACTTCATAATACTGCGTAGTTGAGTTCGAGCGTTTTCTAGCTTAGTTATACTAGGGGCTTGCCAGAACTCAGCACTGTTTACTTCGTCGATGATGGCTTGCTTTTGGCGAACCGCTTGAATGTTAACCGCTAAGGTAGATATTTGCTCGATTAAGGTGTCTCGTCCATCTTCAAAGCTTGCTGACTGTTCAATAAAGCTGGTTTCCACAACAGCCATTAAACGATCCAATTGTGTTGCATGCTTATCTTTCAGTGGACGAACCGCCATTAGTGGCGCCACCGTTTCAGATAACAAATGCTGTGTTGTTGCATTCAACGTTTGTAAGCTATCGGTTTGCAGAAGTGTATCGACTTGTCGCAACACTTTACGAACGGCCACACTGTCTCTTGGTAAATCAGCAATATCCGCTTTAATTAACTCAATGGCGGTATCAAAGCCTTCTCGGTGGTTATGTTTAAGGGCCTGAATCGCTAGATTTACACGAGCCTCGAAGCAGGTTTGCAGTAACGGCTTGCCGCCCACATTTTGAGGTTCTTTATACTCTTGTTCGAAGAATTCAAAATTACCGTAGTGATCAAAAATCAAAAACTCTGTTTTATCTTTGCCTTTACCAAACAGGTTTTTGCATAAGCGCGTTCCACGGCCAATCATCTGCCAGAATTTGACCGACGATTTAACGGTTTTCGCAAAGACGAGGTTCACCACTTCTGGCACGTCAATGCCTGTGTCCAACATATCTACCGAGATCGCGATACGGAATTCGTTATCGCCTTTTTTAAATTCTTTGATCAAGCTCTCCACATGGGACACTTTGTTATGAATGACTTTACAAACTTTGTTGCCATATTGTGGGTAGAGCTTGCAGAAGAGTTTTTCTAAATGCTCTGCATGTTTTTGGTTATTCGCAAAGACAATAGTTTTACCTACTAGCGAGTTGGTTTCATCCTTAATGCCATAATTCATCAAGTTTTCAAGAATCTCTTGGTCGGTTTTTTCACTAAAAATTTTACGCCCGATGTCTTTGCCTTGATAGCTAGCATTTTGCGCTTCTTCAAAGCCAAGATCGTCTTCTAACTGGCGTTTTTGATCATCGGTTAGGTCGTTGTAATGAATACCATCACGGAGGAATTCTGTGGTGACGTCTTTGACTTTAAAATCCACTAAATAAGGTGGCTCATGCTCGATGGCTTCTTTTAAGCCAAATTGATACGTCGGGTCTGTGGTTTCACAGCCAAACATATCAAAGGTATTACGGCTGATAAATTTGACTGGAGTGGCGGTCAAGCCCACCTGTAATGCATCAAAATAATCAAATATATCGCGGTAACGATTATAAATACTACGATGACTTTCATCGGCAATGATCAGATCAAAGAAGCCTACATCCAGCTGAGCAAAGCGGTTCATCATGCCGGGATAAGTGGACACGTAAATACGTGCATTTTCGTCAATCTTATTGGTTTCACCAATTTCACAGCGAGGCTCACTGGGTAAATTGGTTTTAAAGGCTTCACTCGCTTGGGTACGCAGCTCTTTGCGGTCGCAAAGAAACAACACGCGCTTTGCCCAACCAGCGTTTAGCATGAGATCTGCAAGCGCAATGGAAACACGTGTTTTGCCTGTGCCCGTTGCCTGGATAATCAAGGCTTTACGACGCTGTTCTTGGAAAGTACGGGCAACCGATTTGATGGCATTGATTTGATACAGACGATCGGCAATGTTTAAGTTTGGGTTGTTTTGTTCAAGTTGATTATCACGGTACTGGCGTTGGTAAATGAGATAATCCAGACTGTCTTTACTGTAAAAGCCGTAAACTAGGCGCGGAGCATTGTATTGTGCGTCATCCCAAATAAAGGTTTCATAACCATTGGTGTAGAACATCACTGGGCGCTGGCCAAATTGCTTTTCAAGCGAGTCAGCATACAGTCGAGCTTGTTCTCTCCCTGCTTGATCCGAGCTATTGCTAGAACGTTTCGCTTCGACGACAGCGAGAGGTTTCCCATCGCTGCCCCACAACACATAATCTACATAGCCTTTACCGGAAGGGTTGTTCGGAAAAACTACCTGGACCTCAATGCCGACTTGTTCTGAATCTGACACATTCCAGCCAGCTTGCACCAGCATGGAATCAATTAAAAGCTCACGGGTTTTCGCTTCGTTCCATTGCAAGCTATCCGCAAGGGCTTGGCTTTCTTGCTTGCGTTTAAGCTGATCTGGATAAGCAGGCGCATCTAGATACTTAAGGTTTTTTGTACGCTCTTTTTCAATCTGTTCAAGCAGCTCGTCATTTAGCTTTTTCTGCTTATCCAGTTCTTCTTTGTATTTATTGATGGATCCAGACAGGGCAATGGCATCAGCACGATTGTCTTTTATATCAACAAACGCTGGGATGGTTACCTTTTTCTTCATGTAGTATTTGATGGCAAGGTAGCAGGCGAGCTGATGGGCTATCCCCAATGCCATTAGAGCGGTTCGTAAATCCCCTTCCCCACCATGTGCCGTTTCATTGCCTTGGGTACGTAGATAATTCAACTGATGAACAAGAGGTTTTGTCACACAGTTTTGGAACACAGTGTCACGTACCATGGTGTTCAAGGTTGATTCGGGTAAACGAGGCAGGCGCTCTTCTTTATAAATGGCCTTGGTCAGCTCCTCCGCAAAAGCGCGAAGACGTGTCAGTGCGCTGCCCGGATCAATAAACAACACGGCTTCAGCCAAACCCGCAAGGTTTGCTAATGCCTCGTTTTCAGGACGAAGAAACTCAAAATTTTGTGATTTCATGAATAATATCGTTTTTATACTCGTGTTATAGCGAAAGCTGTGCCAACGTCTATTTCACGTCGTATTTATCCATCCAGTTGGTTAGTGTTTGGTAGTTTTTAAGTCCTAATAACTCAGCCGCTTTGGATTTGCTAGCATTGGCATGCGCTAATGCTTTCGGAATATAATGCCTTACCAAATCAGAAATAATATTTTGAATATCAATACCTTGTGAAACATCCCTATCTAACAAACTGGTATTATTATGAGGTCTATCAAACAAGGCTTGTTTGATGTCATCAGCCGATATTGCGTCTTCGCTACTCCATAGAGAATTCCGTAATAAAGTTGAACGTAATTCTCGAATATTACCCGGCCACTGTTATAAAAGGATAATATTTTTTGCGTTTGTAGAAATTTTTTTATTTGTTAGGGCGACATCTTACTCACCAAACTCATCTAAAAAAAGCGTTCCGCCATTAGCTTGTTGGAAATCCCCTTGTCGACCAGCTGATGCGTCCGTAAAAGCGCCTTTTTGTGACAGTTGAAGCAGTAGTCCTTAAATCTGTTTCGCCAATCCATGAAAAATACTTTTTCCACCACAAATACATCCCTAACAAAAACAACTGGTTACTGACTGTAAAGACTACTACAACTTTTCTAACAGCACATTAATAGATATAACTAATTTGGGCAATCCATACCTTTAGACCTAGCAACATCAGTTTTGCCCTTCTTTTTCGATCATTTCTCACCTAAGTTAGCGAGCTAAACGTACACAGTTTTTGTACCACAGCCTTATAGTATGTGTATTTTCACTAGATTACTGGTCTATAAATGCATAAATTCACAACACATTGTATATAGTGCGTTCGATTAATATTAGTAGACAAGGAACGTTTTATGGGTAAGCCCGCTGCGCGGTTAGGGGACATGCACGTACGCCCTAAAGTCGAGCCAGGCCTTGTGCCTCACGTAGGCGGTCCTATTGCTGGAGGTTCTCCAAATGTTTTCAAATGGGGCAGGCGATGAAAACTAATCTGCTTATTTTGGCTTTAAGCAGCAAGCTGATAATAAAAAACCCCGACTAGACGCTAATCTAATCGGGGTTTCTTGATAATGGCGGTGAGCAAGAGATTCGAACTCTTGATGCCTTTCGACATACACGCTTTCCAGGCGTGCTCCTTCGGCCACTCGGACAGCTCACCAAAACTTGTCAAATCACGCTCTGCGTAATTTGTGCGCGTATCTTAATGGTGAAGTTATTGAATTGCAACTCTTTTTTATAAAAAGTCCCGTTGCATGGATAATTTATTCCGTCACCCATTCTAGACGTGAGGCAAAGTCTGTTTCTTCTGGAATCTTCGGTGTTGAATTGGGTGTTCCAACGTAGATTAGGCCCACAATTTGATCGGTCTCTTGTAGGTTGAGCAGGTCTTTGGTTTTTTGCGTGAAGCAGGCAGGGCCGCTTCGCCACATAGCGCCATAACCTAAGGCATTTAGGCCAAGTATGGCTTGTTGAGCTGCCGCTGATGTCGCCATAATCTGCTCTATTGCTGGCACTTTTGGATGTTGTTCGATATGAGCATAAACCAAAAGAATCGCAGGGGCGCGATGGGCCTTTTTCACAAAAGCCGCTTCTTTGTCTTCGGTTAAGTCATGCACTTCACTTTTGGCGTGTTGCCAGTAGACCTGTCCTAGTTTGTCCAGCCCTGCTCCTTCGTAAATACGAAAGCGCCATGGTTTAATTGCGCCGTGGTCAGGAGCGCGACAGGCAGCATCTATTATTGTCTCCCACTCGGTTTTGCTCGGTGCGGGAGCTTCCAAGCTAGGCTGAGACACACGATTTCGCATAAAAGTAATAATATTGTTAGTCATAAGCAGTGGTATTCCAACCGAAAATACAATCAATGTTCTTAATCACAAATATCTTAATGATAATGAATATCATATAAATGCTTTTTAGGTCTAGCGCTATTTAACGAAACCATCGATGAAAAGCCATACAAACGAAAAAGCCAAGTACAAGACTTGGCTTTCTGGATAGTAGAGTCATTCAATAACGGTTGCTACTATTTCACTTGAAAATCGAGCATTCTTTGCAACGGAATCAAGGCTTTAACACGCGTTTCTTCATCCACATGTATCTCCCCGGTTCCGTCTCTCAGGGCATTTCGCAACATCTCAAGAGAGTTTAGAGCCATCCAAGGGCAATGCGCACAGCTGCGACAAGTCGCCCCAGAGCCGCCAGTAGGCGCTTCAACAAAACGTTTCTCGGGAGACGCTTGTTTCATTTTATAAAAAATGCCACGGTCCGTTGCCACAATGAAGGTGTCATTACTCATGGATTTAGAAGCGTTGAGTAATTGTGACGTTGAGCCAACCACATCGGCAATTTCAACGACAGACTCGGGAGATTCTGGGTGGACGAGCACTGCAGCATCGGGATAAACCGCCTTAAGGTCAAGAATACCTTTGGCTTTAAATTCTTCATGAACAATACAAGCACCGTCCCATAAGATCATGTCGGCACCAGTTTCACGCTGAATGTAACCACCAAGATGCTGGTCTGGTGCCCAAATGATTTTTTCGCCCTGCTCTGTTAGGTGCTCAATGACGTCCAATGCAATACTTGATGTCACAACCCAATCCGCACGCGCTTTGACCGCCGCTGATGTGTTGGCATACACCACAACGGTACGATCCGGGTGTTGATCACAAAAAGCGGAAAATTCCTCGATAGGACAACCAATATCCAAAGAGCAAGTGGCTTCCAATGTTGGCATCAAGACGGTTTTTTCTGGGCTGAGAATTTTTGATGTTTCGCCCATAAATTTGACACCTGCAACAACCAAGGTATCCGCAGGGTGATTTGCTCCAAAGCGCGCCATCTCAAGAGAGTCGGCGATGACACCACCGGTTTCTTCTGCTAATTCCTGTATCGCATCGTCTGTGTAATAGTGAGCAACCAAGACAGCGTTTTTTGCTTTTAACAGGGATTTAATTTCTGCACGGATCTGCTCATTGTCTACAGATGACATTTTAAGCGTATTTTCAGCAGCAGAGAGGTGCTGTTGGACGGTGGCACGCAAAGCAACTTTATCAAGAAGTTCAGTCATACAACACCTCTTCAGGTAGGTACGTAAGAGCGTGTGATTCTGGTGGGTCGTACTGGATTCGAACCAGTGACCAATTGATTAAAAGTCAACTGCTCTACCAACTGAGCTAACGACCCAAAAATCACATGAGGTATATAAAAAGAAAGTTGGTGGGTCGTACTGGATTCGAACCAGTGACCAATTGATTAAAAGTCAACTGCTCTACCAACTGAGCTAACGACCCAACGGGTTGCGTATAATACAGAGCCCGTTGAGGATTGCAAGCTATTTTAGTTAAGCTTCGTCAGATAGCTTGTCGCTAGCTTTGCCGCTTTACTATCAGGAAAACGTCGAATCACTTCCTGCAAATAGGATTTTGATTTGTCAGTATTCCCTAATTGATCATTAACAATACCTAACTTATAGAGAGCATCCGGCACTTTATTATGACCAGGGAATTTGTTAATGACGATATTGAACTGGTCAATTGCTTCTTTTGGTTTACCCAAAACAAGTTTTAATTCACCAAGCCAATAATATCCATTTCCTGTCAGTTGGTTATCAGGAAAGTCTTTTACAAACTCCGTGAAAGACACTTCTGCTGTTTCAAACTGTCGTTCTCTAATCAACTGATAAGCATTGTTATAGGCTTGCTTAGCTTCAGGGGTAACTGGCTTAAGGGCAATCGGAGCAAGCTTCACATCTGATGCGGACGCACCATTAGTTTGCGAACTCATATCGGCGATATTTGTCGGTTCGTTATCGGTATCTGACGCTGATTGCGTGTTACTAGGAGCAGCCGCTGGCGTAGCAGATGGTGTCGCTGCCGGCACAGAACCTGGTGTCGCAGCCGTAGCGGCTGGTACAGTCTGTTGCTGTGCTAATTTTGCCATAAGCATAGAAACACGTTGATCAAGATCCACATAGCGATCACGTTGCTGAGACTTCATTTGATCAATTTGATGCTGTTGATCCTCTAGTTGACCAGTCAGATCTCTCACTTGACTCTGAAGCTGGTCAAGCTGAGTTAATAACTGCGTCGCAGCATTTACAGACAAATTCGTTTGATTCTGCCCATCAGCCATTGCAAGTGGTGCTGCTAATAGCAGCACCACCGCAAAGGAGCGAAAAGTTAAACTATTCACGATCATTTTTCGTAACGAAGATCAACTCGACGGTTTAACTGCCAAGATTTTTCGTCATGACCGAAAGCAACTGGCACTTCTTCACCAAAGCTGACTGTTTCAATTTGAGAAGCAGGTACGCCTTGGATCTCTAAGTAACGAGCTACTGCTTTAGCACGACGCTCACCTAGCGCCATGTTGTATTCGCGAGTACCACGCTCATCGGTATTACCTTCTAAGATGACATGTTCCTCAGGATTAGCAATCAAATACTTAGCATGTATTTGAAGTGCTTTTTGCGCATCAGGACGCACAATGGATTTGTCGAAGCTAAAGTAAAAAACAGTTGCCACACCATCCAGCATGGATTTACTAGTTTTCGCTTTGTCTTGTTGATTATCGACAACACTTGTTACTGAATTATCCTGGTTTGCAGCGTAAGTTGCACTTTTATCAGTATCCGCGGGAGCGGCTTGTTCAGTGGTCGCAGTACCTTCGTTTGTTGCAGTGGTTGCTGTAGACGCATCTGTATTTGCACCAGTCGTACTACAACCAGCAAGCCATGCTGCAGACAAACCAACTACTGCAAACTTTCCAAGTTTGTTTACACTCATTATTCACTCCTTCCAGTTATTTTAATTGAAGTACGGAGACCATGCTGGTTCACGCACTTCACCATCAGTTGAGGGCAATTTATATTTAACAAGCCCATCAACAGATACGACTGCCAGTATTTCCTTACCATTTTCGGTAGTTGCATACATTACCATAGTACCATTAGGTGATATAGTTGGCGATTCATCTAAGTCAGTATGTGTCAAAATTTTAACGCGTCCCGTCTTAAGATCTTGCACCGCGATATGAAAATCCCCTCCGACCTTCTCAATACAGACGAGGAAACGACCATCGGGCGTCAAACGCGCTCGGTAATTACTGTCTCCTTCAAAAGTAATACGTTCGACTTTTTTAGTTTTAATATCTAGGCGATAAATCTGCGGATTGCCACCTCGATCCGACGTAAAATAAATGCTATTGCCCTTAGGCCCCCATGCAGGCTCGGTATCAATGGCGTAATTATGGGTCATACGCTCTAATTTTTGCGTCGCTAAATCTAATGTATAGATTTCTGCATTACCGTCTTTCGATAGCACTAAAGCCAGCTTTTTACCGTCGGGAGAAAAAGCAGGAGAGCCATTCAATCCTTTAAAGCTCATTATCTGATTTCTTTTTCCCGTCGCTAACTCTTGAATAAAAATTCTTGGACGCATGTTCTTGAACATAACATAAGCAATATCTCGTCCATTGCGACTCCAAGCGGGCGAGAGAATCGGCTCATCGGACTCAACAATCACTTGAGGGCGATATCCGTCGGCATCCGCTACTTGCAATTTATAGAGGGGATGTTTGCTTTCCGCATTCTGTTCAGTCACATAAAGAATACGAGTACTAAAATCCCCACGAATACCCGTTAACTTTTTAAAGACCGCATCACTAATATAGTGAGCTGCATCACGCAGATGATTTTTTGTCACATCAATAGTAGTGTAGTCATCCGCAGGCTTTTGAGTCAGCACGTTGAGCAACTGAAAGCCAACACGATAACGATCTCCACTAATGTTTTTAATGGAACCTATTAATACATAATCCGCTTTTAGTAAACGCCAATCACGATAATAAACATCCGACAATTTGCTGGGCTGACTCAACATACTGGAGCGAGGAATCGCCTTAAATAAGCCACTTCTCACCAAATCATCCTGAACGATTTGCGCCACATCTTGTGGCAATGGATCCGTACCATTATAACCAAACGGGACAATGGCAATTGGTAAGAGTTTATCCGCACCACTTGTCACTTCAATGACAAGCTGTGCCCTAGCAGCACTCGTAAAGAGCAAGCACGTCAATAATACTAAACACCATTTTCTTAACATCATTAGTTTCTTAAGTCCTGTGGATTAAAAATGATCACAACGTTACGAAAGTTTCTCTCAAAAACATATGGATCCACTTTCGATAACTCTCGAATAACACCCATGTTTCTAGCTGCATTCACTGCGCGCTGATCAAACAAGGCATCCCCACTACTTTCAACGACTTGTACATTTTGCACCTCACCCGTCGGTAAGAAAGAAATTTGAAGTTTTGTCTTCATATTATTACGCGCGTTGGGCGGTCTAATCCAAGCTTGCGCAATACGATTATTAATTAAGCCACTAATGGACTGAACCAACTGTGCCTCTTGAGCCGCTTTCTTTTCCGCCTCGGCCTTAGCTTCTGCCTGTCTTGCTGCCTCTTGAGCTAAACGCTCTTGCTCTGCTTTTCGAGCAATCTCCTGTTTTTGACGCTCAATCTCTTGCTGCCGTTTTGCCTCTTCTTCAGCTTGGGCTTTTTTCTTAGCTTCTTCGAGACGCTTTTTCTCTTCCGCAGCTTTTTCCTTGGCTCTTTGATCCGCTAACTGTTTCTGCCTGGCAATTTCTTGCTCTTTTTTCTTCTGAGCGGCGGCGGCCTCTTCTTTGGCTTTTGCTGCCGCTTCTGCCTTACGGACCGCCATTTCTTGTGCTTGTTTGGCCTGAGCTAATTGTTTTTTCTGGGCTTCAAAGGCTTTACGCTCAGCCAGCTCTTGGGCTTTTTTCTTAGCGGCCAACTCTTTCTGTTTGGCTAGCTCAGCTTGCTGCTCGGCTTCTTTTTTCTTTTCCGCTTCGCGCTTACCGATAATGGTTTTGGAAATATCAACCACAGTGGCATGCACAATCGGCGGACGCTTTGGCGTGGGTAACGAGTCATCATTAAAATTAATCGTCAGCACGCCTATTAAAAGAATAGCCAGATGCAAGCCAACCGCTAATACGATTGGTACACCGTACCCGTCTTTCTTAAAAAAACTCATCAAGTATTATCCGGATCCGTTACAAGACCAACATTCGGCACACCTGCTCCCTGTAAGGCAACCATCAAACCAATAATCGCACCATAGGAAACATTTTTATCCCCTCGAACCATCACTGGAGTACCTGGATTTTGACTTAGCACTTTTCGCACACGTGCTTTAAGCGCATCCAATGTGATAGATTGCTGCTTGCCACCTACATCCAAATAGAACTGTCCTTTGCTGTCCACAGAGGCAATTAAAACATCTTTTGAATCCTCTTGAATGGCTGCGGCACTTGCTTTGGGCAATTCAACATCGACACCTTGAGTAATCATCGGGGCCGTAATCATAAAAATGACCAGCAGCACCAACATAACATCGATATAGGGTACAACGTTTATTTCCGCCATTGGGCGACGGCGCTTTTGTCTTCTATTGGAGCGAGCCACTATGCTACGCCTCCCTCTCTGACATGAAGTTTGCGATGCAAGATACTGCTAAATTCATCAGAAAAATTATCGTACCCTGCGGCTAGAGACTCAGAAGCAGCTGAAAAGCGGTTATAGGCAATGACCGCTGGAATCGCTGCAAATAGACCGATCGCCGTCGCAATCAATGCTTCAGCAATACCCGGTGCGACCGTAGCAAGGGTCGCCTGCTGAACATCTGCCAGTCCGATAAATGAATGCATAATCCCCCAAACGGTACCAAACAAACCAACATAAGGGCTGGTTGAGCCAACCGTTGCCAAAAACCCTAAGTGTTTGTCCAATTTCTCTTCTTCACGGTACAATGCCACACGCATTGAGCGCTGCACACCTTCCATCACCGCATCGGGGTCAACGTGTTGACTTTGACGCAGCCGAGTAAACTCTTTAATACCTGCAATAAAGATATTTTCAACCCCTTCGACACGTCTGCCCTCTTGATTGAGCTTTTTATACAGCTTACTTAAATCAATACCAGACCAAAATTGGTCTTCAAATGCATTACGAACTTTTTTGGCTTGCTTTAGTACAAAGGCGCGTTGAAAAATAACCACCCAAGATAAGACAGATGCAACCAGCAAGAGCAACATAACAATTTGCACGACTAAACTGGCACTGGCGATTAACCCCAAAATTGACATTCTTAACCTCTATTTAAAATCCGACGGTAATTGATAATTAAAATGTTCGTAAGCGCGCTTCGTTACTTGGCGCCCACGTGGCGTTCGTATTACAAAACCTTGTTGTATTAAAAAAGGTTCAATGACATCTTCAATTGTATCTTTATCCTCACCTAACGCAGCTGACACACTGTCCAAGCCTACTGGACGTCCGTCAAACTTTTCTATCATAGTCAATAACATACGTCTATCCAAGTGGTCAAAGCCCTGACTATCAACGCTTAACATATCCAACGCCCGCTGAGCTATCTCTTGCGTAACGACACTCGCCCCACTGACCTGTGCCACATCGCGAACTCGACGCAGCAAACGATTGGCAATACGCGGTGTGCCACGAGAACGTCTCGCCACCTCGAAGCTTCCCGCCTGATCCAAATTCATGTTCATTTTATTGGCAGAGCGGGCTACGATCGTGGTCAATGATTCAACATCATAAAACTCAAGACGCTGCACAATCCCAAAACGATCTCGTAACGGTGATGTTAATAACCCAGCCCGTGTAGTAGCTCCGACAAGCGTAAACGGCGGAAGTTCGATTTTTATTGATCGAGCGGCCGGTCCTTCACCAATCATAATGTCTAACTGGTAGTCTTCCATCGCTGGATACAAGACTTCTTCGATGGCAGGGCTGAGTCGATGAATCTCATCAATAAACAGCACATCTCCTTCGTTCAAATTCGTCAGTAACGCAGCTAAATCTCCAGCCCGCTCTAATACTGGGCCTGAGGTAGTGCGAATTTCCGCGCCCATTTCATTGGCAATGATATTTGCCAAAGTCGTTTTGCCAAGACCTGGCGGCCCAAAAATCAGCGAGTGATCAAGGGGCTCTTGGCGTTGGCGGGCAGCTTGAATAAAAATCTCCATTTGCTCACGCACCACAGGCTGTCCGATGTAATCTGACAAGGATTGCGGGCGAATGGCTCGATCAATCTGTCGATCGTTGCCTTTCAGTTCAGCTGAAATAATACGATCAGTTTCTATCATTTATATTACCTTAACATGGCTTTAAGAGCCGCTTTGATAACGTCTTCGCTGCTGGCACCATCCACTGGGATGTTGGCAATTGCCTTCGCTGCCTCTTGCGGTTTATAACCAAGCGCAATCAACGCCGCTTCTGCCTCTTGTCTTGGATCCGCTTGTACTTGTTTAAGGACAGCAGGCGCTGAAAACAAGTCTGCCTTCGCGGCTTGGCCTAATTTATCTCTTAATTCAATAATCAAACGCTCAGCCGTTTTTTTACCCACTCCTGGAATGCGAGTCAGCGCTGTCACATCCGATTCTTGTACATTTGCAATCAATTCTTCGGATGACATGCTAGAGAGTACAGCCAGGGCCATTTTGGGCCCAATGCCATTTACTTTGATTAATACACGAAACAGTGCCCGTTCTGCTTTATCAATAAATCCGTACAAGGTCTGTGAGTCTTCTTTTACTTGAAAATGCGTAAACAAGACAACCTTTTCGCCAATCGGAGGCAAGTCATAAATAGTTGTCATGGAGGCACTTATTTCATACCCCACACCATTCACATCAACCAATAGCTCTGGTGGTGTTTTCTCCACCAATGTCCCAACAATACGTCCGATCACACAGATTTCCTTATATCCAATTCAGACCATCTTTTCGATGTGCGCCCAGCGCGCTTACCTACGCCGAACTCTATGCCCCCCGATGTACGAGTATTGGCATGACACAAAGCAATGGCCAAGGCATCAGCCGCATCGGCTTGTGGCGGAGAAGGCAGTGACAACAGCAACTGTACCATCGCCTGCACTTGGCTTTTTTCAGCGTTCCCGTTTCCCACCACCGACTGTTTCACTCGCCGTGCGGCATATTCATGAACAAATAATTCCTGCAAAGAAGCCGCTACAATGGCTGCCCCTCTTGCTTGTCCTAGCTTTAATGCCGAGTTGGCGTTTTTTGCCAAGAACACTTCTTCAATCGCAAACTCCTTTGGCTGGTACTCTTCCAGCAAGGAGCACACGCTATTGAAGATATTTTTTAATCTAACGGATAACTCATTATCTGGTAAACGAATGCAACCGCTCGTCACGTAAATGGACTTCCCGTTGATAACGTCAATGATGCCAAAGCCGGTAATACGTGAACCAGGGTCAATCGCTAATATTCTTGTGTCTTTCAAAACCAGACCCATATCAGTTTATCATTACTGTATATTCCAACAGCCCTTTACAAAGTATGCAATCGATAAATTCAAAAAAACGTCTTTACACTGTTAGTTTTACGGATATTTTTCAATCTCTTAGCACTAGCCAAGGTTACACGAATATTTGATATCTAAACATACAAGAATAAAAAAACCTCTGGCAACCAAGATCACCAGAGGTTTTTATAAAAATCAAACATATTTAGTCTAAAACTTTTATGCTCAATAAAAAGAACTAACCTTCAACAACAGGCTTTCTGACGCGAATATTGAGCTCTTTGAGTTGCTTCTCGCTTACTTCACCAGGCGCTTGAGTTAATAGGCAAGTGGCGCTTTGCGTTTTCGGGAACGCAATAACATCACGAATAGAGCTGGAGCCAGTCATCAACATTACCAGACGGTCTAGACCAAACGCTAAACCACCGTGTGGTGGCGCACCAAATTTCAATGCATCCAACAAGAAGCCAAATTTTTCATCTTGCTCTTCTTTGCTGATTTTTAGTAATTCAAATACGGTTTCTTGCATAGAAGATTGGTGGATACGAATCGACCCGCCACCCAGCTCAGTACCGTTCAAGACCATGTCGTACGCTTGCGACAACGCTGTTAACGGACTTGCTTTAAGCTCTTCAGGAGAACAAGAAGGAGCGGTAAATGGATGGTGAATGGCTGTAATGCCGCCATCAGACGTTTCTTCAAACATGGGGAAATCTACAACCCACAAAGGCGCCCATTTGCAAGTATAAAGATCCATATCATCGCCCAGCTTGCAACGCAATGCGCCCAAAGCTTCATTCACGACGTTCTCGGAATCCGCACCAAAGAAAATCAAGTCCCCATCTTGTGCTTCAAGACGCTCAAGTAAAGCCGCGCGCACTTCGGTTGGCAGGAACTTAACGATCGGTGATTGTAAACCTTCTTCTAGGTCAGACTTGTCGTTTACCTTAATGTAGGCCAACCCTTTCGCACCATAAATACCGACAAACTTAGTGTAGTCATCGATTTGCTTACGGGTCAGTGCATTACCACCAGGTACTTTCAGAGCTGCAACACGGCCTTTAGGATCTTTGGCTGGGCCAGAGAAGACCTTAAAGTCCACATCGGCCATCAAATCCGATACGGAGACAATCGTTAACGGAATACGTAGATCAGGTTTATCACTGCCGTATGTTTCCATCGCTTCAGAGTATGGCATGCGTGGGAAAGTCCCTAAATCCACATCCAACAACTCTTTAAACAATTTCACGATCATGTCTTCTGTCATCGCCATGATTTGTTCTTCGCTCATGAAAGACGTTTCGATGTCTACCTGAGTGAATTCTGGCTGACGGTCAGCACGAAGGTCTTCGTCACGGAAGCACTTGGCGATTTGGTAGTAACGATCAAAACCAGACACCATCAACAATTGCTTGAATAGCTGTGGAGACTGAGGAAGTGCAAAGAAGCTACCTTGTTGTGTTCTACTTGGTACCAAATAATCACGAGCCCCTTCTGGTGTGGCGCGCGTTAAAATAGGAGTTTCGATATCCAAGAAGCCATTGTCATCCAAATAACGACGTAACACAGACGTTACTTTTGAACGGAAACGCATTTTTTGCTGAATTTCTGGACGACGTAAATCGATGAAACGATTTTTCAAACGCACATCTTCACCAACAGATTGGTGTTCATCAAGCTGAAATGGTGGCGTTTTTGAGGCATTAAGAATTTCAAGCTCTGTGCCCAAAACCTCAATCTCACCCGTATTCATATTCGGGTTAACTGTCCCTTCAGGGCGAGCGCGAACCAAACCTTTTAGCTTCACAACAAATTCGTTACGAACGCTATCGGCAATGGCAAAGCTGTCGGCACGATCTGGGTCAAAAACAACTTGCGTAATGCCTTCACGGTCTCGCACGTCCAAGAAAATAACACCACCGTGGTCACGGCGACGATGAACCCAACCACATAAAGTGATTTCTTGTGAAATGTTAGAAGCATTTAACTCGCCGCAATAATGGCTGCGCATAATTTTTTTCCTATTACTGTCTCAGTGAGAGAGTGATGTGTTCTTACAATGTCTTTTTTGTTTAGCGGGTAAGTGATATTTCGATGGCACGACCAGTGTTTATGTCATCGTCGACTACCATTTTGCGTCTACCGAACAAAAAAAAGAATCTTTTAAGGCGAAGCATTATATGCGAACCGCGCCGGACTCTCTAGAGCCAGAACCAAATTTGTCAGCGACAAAGTACCCGGATAAGCGTCATCAACACACTCTGGTTATTTCATACACAACTTCTAGGCCATTCTGACGCAAACACACCTCGTCACCCTCTTCTTTTCCTATTAACACCTTTCCGACAGGGCTAGAAGGCGTTACCAAAAAAACACTTTGTTGACTTTGCTCTACAGTGAGTCCGCCAGCACAAGGAGAGATAAAAAACCATTTAGTATGGAACGTATTTTTTTCGAGCGCACTCAGTTCGACTAACGCCCATAGGGCGACGGTACTACTGTCTTCAAACAGCACACACCCCTTCTTCTCAAAAGTGCGCCAGTCATTCTCACAGTCGATCACGCGCTGAGATTGCCCATGGGCAAGATAGGAGGCCTCTAGACCAAAGGTATCGTATTTATTTTCTGCCACACTTTCTTCATTTGTCGCGGCATCATGGGCTTGCTTGGCTGCCCACAGCGCCGTATCAAAACGCTTTCTTAACGCGCTTGTGATCGTTTCATATACTGTCTGTTTCTTCATACCATCGATATACCTCGAATTGCCTGCGGGCATTGTAGTCATTCATCATTAGAAAAAAAGACATCATGGAAACTTCGTCACTTATACCCTTTAAAAACAAACCTGATACAGAGTCCCAAAAAGCCAAAAAATAAGGAAGTAACGCCTGTCCTCAGAGAAACGCATTTTATTAACGATTCTTAGTTGACTTAATCAACTCATAGCAGTATTTTGATAATCATTCTCAAATAAAGACAAGAGCACAGATTACCATGCAAGATTCCATAGGCGAATCGCTACACAAATTAATTCACAGCTATAAAAGCACTCTTAGGGAGACGGCAATTCAATCAGGCATTAAATTGCCAGTTGGTCACATCCGCCTACTCAAAAGCCTAAAAAAAGAAGGATGCATTGCTAAGGCTGTTGCGACTCAATTGTGCTTGGATAAATCTCAAGTGACGAGAGTAATTAACGATCTTGTTGAGCGCGGCTATCTCACCAAGGAGCGTCACCCAACGAATCATCGCAGCAGCCTACTCATCCTGACTCATTCAGGAAAAACACTACTGGATGACATTCAGACCTTTGAAAAGACCATTTCACAAGAAATGGCCATAGGACTAACCGATCAACAAGTCGACCAATTCATCCAGATCGCCGACACAATGCGGCACAATCTCGAACAAACCAATGACTAAGGAGTCAGCAATGAGCAGACCACAACCAAGAGAACTCAGAGTGACCCGAAAAACACTGATCACACCTAATATGTTGCGCATTACACTAAGCGGAGAGAACATTAGTACCATTCCCGTAGACCAAGAAAGTAGCCACGTTAAACTGATATTTCCTCAAGGAGAAACGAAACCACTTGTCCGAACCTATACGATTCGACAGCAGCGCCCAACAGAAATAGACATCGACTTTGTACTACATGAAGATGGTGGTCCAGCGTCGACTTGGGCGAAAAACGTACAAACCAATGAAGTCATTATGGTCGGCGGCCCTGGCCCTAAAAAGATGATCACTCATACAACCGATTGGCAATTGTTGGTCGGAGATATGACCGCCCTGCCTGCCATTAGTGTCAATCTTGCTAAATTGCCGGATGACGCAAAGGGCTATGCGGTAATCGAAATAGTTAGTGAAGAAGACATTCAAGCACTTAGTCACCCTGCGGGGATTGAGTTAAAGTGGATCATAAACCCTCACCCAGGCCAACACTCAACCACTCTACTTGACTCAGTAAAAGCATTACCTTGGTTAGAGGGCACCCCCTCAGTATGGACGGCTTGTGAGTTTAGCAGCATGAAAGCGCTGCGTGCCTTCTTTAAAAATGACAAAGCCGTTAGCAAAGAAAATCTCTATATTTCAAGTTATTGGAAACTAGGAAGCAATGAAGATCAGCACAAAATTGCAAAACGAGACGATGCTGAAACAGCGCTATAAAGGGCGCCCTCTTTAATGGCCTAGACATCGACAATCATCTAATCAAAAAAATGCCAGCTCAATCTGATAAGCTGGCATTTTTGTTACCCTTAAGAACTAAGCTTCAAGTTATTGAGAACCAAGCGCTTACAAACGAGTGCTTTCGATGATCAAGTCTACCACATCATCAACACGGGTTTCTTTGATCTCAGATTCTGCAATATCCGCATTACCAACAAGGAAAACCACACCCGTTTGGCGAACCAATTGAGCTTCTTGTTCAGAGGCATCGGCTTTCACTAAAGCAACCACCCCTTTGCGTAATAATTGGCGCTCCAATGACACACTGTTAGCTAGTACTTCGGCAGACAAAGCGATGATGGCAGGCTTTTGACCAAGACGAGCGGCACGGTCTTCCGCGCTTACTTCTGACTCTTCATCTAATTCAGCAACCACCTCTTCCACCATACCCGCGCCCACCGTGACGTTAGTCAAACGGTCGATCACCACCAAAGCCCCAGTAAAGCGGCTGTCTGTGTATTGATCAAAAGCAACTGGCGCATCAAATTGAATCACCGCATCACCAATTTCATTCAAACCCAATACGTCAATATCACTTTCTTCTAGGGTATTAACATCCACACGATGGTTAAAATGATGGACTTTACCAGGCACCGTTTGTGTGCCCAATTTGAAGTCATACAATTTGCCTGAAACCAGTGGATGATCTGACATCCAAACCACAGAGGCTCGAAGTGTCGAACCAATTAAAGGCTCCTGACCAACATGGGACAACATATCACCACGACTGATATCAATCTCGTCTTCCAAAGTAATAGTGACCGCTTGACCGGCTTTAGCAACCTCCAAATTACCGTCGTAAGTCACAATCTCAGCGACTTTGGATTTTTTACCGGAAGGCAAAGCCACCACTTCATCGCCAGGCTTCACTGCACCCGCCGCGATAGTGCCGGAGAAACCACGAAAATCTAGGTTAGGACGGTTCACATATTGTACAGGGAAACGGAAAGCATCACGTTTCACATCACGGTTAATCTGTACATTTTCCAGTATGGCCATCAGTGGCTGCCCAGCATACCAAGGCGTACTCTCGGAGGCATTCACCACATTATCGCCACGCAAAGCGGAGATGGGCACAAACTTAATATCTTCTGGGCAACGATTACCAAGCTGCTCTGTAAAATCCAAGTAAGCCGCTTGAATCTCTGTGTATTTGGCCTCTGAGAAATCGACCAAATCCATTTTGTTAATCGCCACGACTACATGTTTAATGCCTAACAGTGCGGCAATATAAGTATGGCGGCGTGTTTGCGTCTGCACACCATAGCGAGCGTCGATCAAAATAATCGCCAAATCGCAGGTCGAGGCACCAGTGGCCATGTTGCGCGTATATTGCTCATGCCCTGGGGTATCAGCGATAATGAACTTACGCTTCTCTGTGGAGAAGTAGCGATAAGCCACATCAATGGTAATACCTTGCTCGCGCTCTGCTTGCAGACCGTCTACAAGCAAAGCCAAATCCACTTCTTCGCCCTGGGTGCCAGACTTTTTGCTGTCACGTTTAACAGCATCCAAATGATCTTCATAAATCAATTTAGAATCATGCAGCAAGCGACCAATCAGGGTACTTTTGCCATCATCTACGTTACCGCAGGTTAGCAGGCGAAGCAGGTCTTTTTCTTCGTGTTGTTTCAAATAACCAAGGATGTCTTGGCTGATCAATTCGGACTGGTGAGACATTCTTTCTTTACTCCAAACTTAGAAATAACCTTGTTTCTTCTTCTCTTCCATCGACCCTGAAGAATCGTGGTCGATGACTCGGCCTTGTCGTTCTGAACTCTTGGTTAACAGCATTTCCTGAATAATATCAGGCAAGGACGCCGCTTCAGACTCCACCGCGCCAGTCAGTGGATAACAGCCAAGAGTACGGAAACGTACCGATTTCATATCAGGCACTTCGCCCTCTTTAAGTGGCATGCGGTCATCGTCCACCATGATCAGAGTACCATCACGCTCAACCACAGGGCGTTGTGCAGAGTAATACAAAGGAACAATAGGAATACTTTCTAAATAGATGTATTGCCAGATGTCCAACTCCGTCCAGTTGGACAAAGGAAAGACTCGAATACTTTCGCCCTTATTCACTTTACCATTGTAGATATTCCACAATTCTGGGCGTTGGTTTTTCGGATCCCAACGATGCTGCTTATCGCGGAAAGAATACACTCGCTCTTTGGCACGGGACTTCTCTTCATCGCGGCGTGCACCACCAAAAGCGGCATCAAAACCATACTTGCCTAACGCCTGTTTAAGTGCTTGGGTTTTCATGACATCGGTATGTTTGGCACTGCCGTGAGTAAACGGGTTGATCCCTTGCTCAAGACCTTCTTTGTTTTGGTGAACGATCAGTTCCAGACCTAGATTAGCAACCAGCTCATCACGAAATTTAATCATTTCTTTAAACTTCCACCCAGTATCCACATGCATCAATGGAAAGGGTGGTTTACCTGGGTAGAAAGCCTTCATTGCAAGATGCAGCATCACCGCTGAATCCTTACCAATGGAGTAAAGCATTACCGGATTATCAAACTCGGCAGCCACTTCACGAATAATATGAATACTCTCAGCTTCGAGCTGTTTAAGGTGTGTCAATCTTGCTTCAGTCATAATTTCCCATCTCAGATTGTAGGACTCTAGCATTTTTTCCACTATATCATGCATAGAGGTTATAAAAACCACGTTAACTAGATCATGATGATATATAGATATTAAAAAAGGCTCATAAGGTGAGCCTTTATAGAAAGAGATGAGATGACTAAAGAAACCTCAGGCGTTAGAACGTTCAACCAGATTAAGCATTTGGAAGATTGCGCATAATCATACCGAACGTCAAACCTTCAGGGCAGCTATCCATAGGAATACGCACCTTATGGCCTGACCCAGGCGCGACGACAATTGACTCTCCACGGAGGGTTTCCATGGCTTGCAATTGAACGAACTGGCTACCAGCGGGCGTCATTAATTCTAATGTGTCGCCTACTTTAAAACGATTTTTTACCTCTACCGTCAACCAGCCATTTTGCCAATCCAACATTTCGCCGACAAACTGCTGCTGGGTAGAGATAGAATTGCCATGTTGATAGTTCTGATACTGGTCATGTACATGACGGCGATAAAAGCCTTCGGTATAGCCCCGGTGGGCAAGGCCGTCTAGCTTATTCATTAAGCCCATATCAAAAGCACGCCCGTATGTCGCATCATCAATGGCTTGACGATATAATTGGGCCGTACGAGCCGCATAAAAATGCGATTTAGTACGCCCTTCGATTTTCAATGAGTGCACGCCCATTTCAATCAATTTTTCGACATGCTGAATGGCTCTTAGATCACGACTGTTCATAATATAAGTCCCATGCTCATCTTCGAACGCTGGCATGAACTCCCCTTCTCGACCTTGTTCACGAAGCAATACTACCTCGTCAAATGGCTTCCCTATCCCCAAAGTGGTTTGCTCCTCTGGATCAAGCGCTTTGGGATCAAACAACTGTGGTGAGGTTAAATGGCTGCCATCGGCAGGGACAATATCGCCCGTTATCTCTTCTTTCGCCGCTTTCACATCGTATTGCCAACGGCATGAGTTGGTACATGTACCTTGGTTTGGATCTCGACGATTAAAATAGCCAGATAATAAACAGCGCCCTGAATAAGCAATACACAAAGAGCCATGGACAAAGGTTTCAATTTCCATGTCTGGCACCATGGTGCGAATCTCACCGATCTCTTCTAAAGAAAGCTCTCGGGATAAAATGACACGGGTTAAACCGTAGTTATGCCAGAACTTTACCGTCGCCCAGTTCACCGCATTTGCCTGAACCGAAAGGTGAATGTCCATATCTGGCCATTTTTCTTTAACCAACATCATCATGCCAGGATCAGACATAATTAAGGCATCTGGCTGCATATCGATAACGGGCTCAATGTCTCGCAGGTAAGTTTTGATCTTGGCATTATGAGGAGCAATGTTACTCGCCACATACAATTTTTTGCCTTGCTGGTGGGCTTCTTCAATCCCCACTGCAAGGTTTTTCATATCGAAGTCATTATTACGCACACGCAAGCTATAGCGTGGCTGCCCTGCGTAGACCGCATCGGCACCATAGGCAAAGGCGTAACGCATGTTTTTGAGAGTACCGGCGGGAGAAAGTAATTCAGTCATGGGATCAATAAATCAGAATAATAAGAATGGGCGCATTCTAATCATTTGTAGGACGGTGGCTATTTGCAGAACAAAAAAAGACCGACAAAGTCGGCCTTTCAATGATGTAGATCAAGCGAGGTTAAAGATACTCAATTTGACCCTGAGCTCAACTGCTGTTGCAACATGATTTGATTGATCTGTTTACGAATCCGCAAGATCTCAGAATTAACTTGGGCTCGGAAAGCATCGTTTGAATTGAGGGCATCCTGATGTTTGCTAAGCTCTTGCTTCATCGCCGTAAGATCAGATCCACCATTAAGTTTCGCAACCTTTTTCTGCAAGGTAGACAAATCCTGAGACACTTGATCAATGCTCAATGCTTGCGCATCGTTACTGTCACTTTGGGCAGCAATATTCTGTTCAAGCTTCGCCAGTTTATCGTTAATCTTAGTCAAACTACTTTTTAGATCACTTGTATCCGATACGATAGGTTTGACCTTATCCGTCAAATCGGCCACGGACTTGACCACCTTATTGTAGTTGTTTTCCAGCTCGTTAAAAGAATTGCCTTGCATAGCAACACGCTGCCCTTGGCTTGAGACATTATCCTTCAACAAGGCAAGTTTTTTATTGAGCGCATCAATCGCATCACCATTATCTGAAATGTTTTTTCGGTTGCGGTCATAGGCAACTGCCCAAAGTTTACGTACCTCGCTCTCGTTATCCTTAATGCGATCTTCTAAGCTTTGGCCTTTCTTATCGGCTGACACATCCGCAGCAAGCAACTGATTGTCCAAGTTTTCAATCTTATTTTTCGCACCAGACAATTCATTGCGCAATTGTAAATTCTGCTGCCATAACCAGTAGCCTGCTCCGGCAGCGGCGGCTAGAATGAGGAAAAGTAATAGGTAAATACCAGCAAGACTTGGCTTTTTGTACACCACAGATTGGTTTGTGGATGGTCTTGTTGGGGGTGGATTTAAGCGGCGCTTAGGATCCTGCTGCGACCGCTGTTGTGGGCGTCTATCGCTGACTTCGTCCTGGTCTAAAGTCAAACTTGGTATTTCGATGTCATCTTTTCTTGGCATGGCGTTATGGTATCTTCGCTATTAACAAAAATTATGAAACTAATAACCACAAAAACTTAATGATTATTATATTTCAAAGTTCGGTGCTACTATATAAGCACCATTAACTGCTTGATAACAAGCATTTTTCGTTAATACAAAGCAAGGAGAAAAGAAATGGCTTTTGAATTACCCGCTCTTCCTTATGCTAAAGACGCACTTGAGCCTCATATGTCAGTTGAGACCCTTGAGTACCACTACGGCAAGCACCACAACACATACGTAGTGAAGCTAAATGGTTTGATTCCTGGCACAGAATATGAAAATAAATCTCTAGAAGAAATCATCACTTCTGCTCCAGCGGGTGGCGTATTTAACAACGCGGCGCAAATCTGGAACCATACGTTCTTCTGGAACAGCCTAAACCCTAATGGTGGTGGTGAGCCTACTGGCGCGCTAGCTGAAGCGATCAATGCAAAATGGGGCTCTTTCGCGAAGTTCCAAGAAGCATTCAACGACAAAGCGGTTAACAACTTTGGTTCTAGCTGGACTTGGCTGGTTAAAACCGCTGACGGTTCTCTAGACATCGTTAATACTAGTAATGCTGGCAATCCACTTACTGATGGTTTGACGCCTGTACTGACTGTTGACTTGTGGGAACATGCTTACTACATCGACTACCGTAACGTACGTCCTGATTACCTAAAAGGTTTCTGGGCATTGGCTAACTGGGATTTCGCTGCCGCAAACTTCGCAGCGTAATTCACTTTTACCAAATTGTAATGCAGTCTAAAAACGCGGCCAAGTGCCGCGTTTTTTTCTTATTGATGAATCAGTTAGAGCTACCAATCAATAAATACACTAAATAGTCATTATTTTTCAAACCCATCTAGGCTTAAAAAAGCTTTAACTTAATAGTTTTTATTAATACATAGAATCAATCACTTTTGCATTTCTTTTTGCGCAATCAACTTAGCTTGAATAAATTCTGAATGAGGCATGAACAGCAGATCACTAATAGAGCGAATACGATGATCTTCGTAGGCGTCAACATCACCATCAGCATAGGCAACTCGCCATAAGCCAATCAACAATTCCATTTTTTGCTCTAAAGAGGCATTATCATTTATCACTTTAGTAAACTGATAAAGATCGTTCGCCTCCTTAATACCCGCCTTTGCTTCTTCAAAAAGCATGTCCACATCATCTCCTAAATCCGTCACGCCTTTTAGGAAGTCTTTCATTTGAGTGACTTCTTTTTCATTGACGTCATCATCCGCCATAATAACCTCCATCATGAGCGCTGCCACTGCTCTTTGATAAGAGATACGCTCATGGGGCTCAGTAGATACCTGAAAAAGGCTTTTTAATGCTTGTAACATGAATTCTCCAGTAAATTATCTAGAACTTGATGACGCAACTCACTAATCAAACGGTTGGGGAACTGACGGTAATCAAGGTATGGACACCAAACTTGATGGTCATAAAAAGCAGCCTGCTGTTTGTCTCCCACCACCGTCGCCCTTTCATCAATCGCTATGTCTTGACGAAAGGTATTACCAACGATAAACACAACACATTCTTGACTGACCTCATCACTCGCCGCGTAATACTCCTCAAGCTGGTGCTTATCCCAAATGATCGCACAACGAGAAAATAAACACTCATCTCGATAATATCGCCAATCTTCCTGCAAAGGCACTAACAACTTCGCTATAATAGTGAATATTTTACGCCAATGATTCCCATTTAATTCAATCAGCAAGGGAACATTCGGATAAGACAAAAAGGCCTCATCATAATCCGGCGGCAACACAGGCTTATTTGGCATGAGAAAAATACATTGCGCAGTTTCCTTTGGAGCGCCTAACCACAGCAACGCATCATTACTTAAATCAGACATCCCACACCATGAATAGGTTCATTTATTATGCCCATAGTAACTAACTAATGTTCAAAGACGATGGAAGAAGAGAATATTCATTAAAAAAACAAATAGCATCCTAGATTAATCCTTTAATTTCATACGAAACTTAACAGAATAAGCTTATTCTATTATGATATATTATTAACTATCTTCTCAGACAACCTCAACGAGATTACCACCATGACTGACATACTTTATCCCATCCTTGGCGGGCTTTGCATTGGTCTTTCAGCAAGCATTTACTTGTTAGCAACAGGTAAAATTATGGGCATCAGTGGCCTGTTGTCCCAAGCATTGTTTGGCCCACCTGGCATGAATACAAAATGGTTACCTCTTATATTTCTTGTCGGCACCGTTGTTGGTGGCGCAAGTTACGGTGTTTTAACTCACCAGACGGTACCCTTTCCCGATCCCAGAAGCCCGCTTTTATTGATTGCTTCTGGCCTTCTCGTTGGCTATGGAACTCGCCTTGGTAGTGGTTGCACCAGTGGGCATGGCGTATGTGGCATTTCCCGTGGTTCGATTCGCTCTTTGACCGCAACCGCCATATTTATGGTGACAGCTATTTTAACCGTGATGATCACGAAATAAGGTCCTGATTATGATGATATTAATTACGCTATTTTGCGGCATTTTATTTGGTGTCGGCCTCGCGTTATCGCAAATGACTAACCCTGCAGTCGTTCTTGGCTTTTTAGACATTTTCGGCAACTGGAACCCGTCTTTAATTTTTGTAATGGGCTCCGCTATTGTAGTAGGGGTTATAAGCTATGCCATCAAAAATGGCCGTCAAGCCCCTTGGCTAGCTAAAAATTGGTCTGTCCCAACCCATACTCACATTGATGCTAAGCTGGTTATCGGCAGCGCTCTATTTGGCATTGGCTGGGGGTTGAGTGGTTACTGTCCAGGACCAGGCCTAACCGCTTTAGTTAACAACCCTCAAGAAGGCTTTTACTTTATTGGGGCAGTTATTATAGGAAGTGGTATTTTTTATATACAAAACAAACGATTAGCAAAAGCCTAACCCATCAAAGCATGGATTTTTTAGTCACAAAAAATTCATGCTTTCTTCCTGCTCCATCCCTAACTACACTTTCCTTTCTTGAGACAAAAAAAACACTTGACGCGAGACCCCTTGGGTTTTAAATTTCGCCCGCGTCATTGCTGAACATAATCCGCACCGCTTCAACTGCTGCGCTAGTCGCTTAAGGCCTTAGAGCCGGATAAGTAACAGCTTAAAGTAGGATGGAGGGAGGTAAAGACGTTCTTACTTTTATACGGTTTATGTTTTGCCAGATAAGGAGCTTTAGCCCATGACTACTGACGTCTATTCTTTTTATACCCCAGAACGTTTCGCGCGCTTCAAAGCATTTGCTGATACCAAAGAAACGCCCTTTGTAGTGATTGATACACAAATGATCGATGAGGCTTATACCGAGCTGACGAAAGGCTTCCCTATTGCGGATGTGTTTTACGCGATTAAAGCGAATCCGGCCCCCGAAATTCTAACCCTATTACGTGACCGTGGATCCAACTTTGATGTCGCCTCTCGTTATGAGTTAGATAAGCTGTTTTCTATTGGTGGGATTTCGCCAGATCGCGTGAGCTATGGTAACACCATTAAAAAAGCTAAAGACGTTCGTTACTTCTACGAGAAAGGCGTACGCATGTTCGCTACCGATTCCGAAGCAGACTTACGCAATATCGCTAAAGCCGCGCCAGGCTCTCGTGTTTATGTGCGCATTTTGACCGAGGGCACTGTCACAGCTGATTGGCCTTTATCTCGAAAATTCGGCTGCCGTCCGGACATGGCAATGGATCTACTGATTCTTGCAAAAGAGCTTGGCTTGATTCCTTACGGAATTTCGTTCCATGTTGGCTCTCAGCAACGCGACATCGGGGCTTGGGATGCAGCCATTGCCAGCGTAAAAGTCATTTTTGAACGCTTGAAAGAAGAAGATGGCATCCAATTAGAAATGATCAACATGGGCGGCGGCTTCCCCGCAAATTACATCGCCCGCACCAATGACCTTGCAACCTATGCGGAAGAAATTTCACGCTTCTTGGAAGAAGACTTTGGCACCGATTTGCCAAGAATCATTCTAGAGCCTGGACGCTCTTTGATATCTAATGCTGGAGTATTAGTCAGTGAGGTAGTGTTGATCTCCCGTAAATCCCATACGGCTCTTAATCGTTGGGTATTCACTGATGTGGGTAAATTCTCTGGTTTAATCGAAACCTTAGACGAAGCGATTAAATACCCTATTCATGTTGAGAAACAAGGGGAATTAGAAGAGGTGATTATTGCCGGACCAACTTGCGACAGTGCAGACATTCTATATGAACACTATAAATATGGTTTGCCACTGAACTTAGCGATTGGTGATCGTATGTACTGGCTATCAACTGGTGCCTACACCACAACTTATAGCGCAGTAGAGTTCAACGGCTTCCCGCCTTTGGCATCTTACTATTTATAAAACGTCTTAGACAGGACAGTGTATCGGGTTGCTGGCCTCTTCTGAGACCAGCAACTCATTTATCCAACAACATCGTTCGTTGATTGATGTGTCGTTAATTGAGCCGACTTTTTTGCGTTTCCAAAATAAAAGCTTTTAGGGTGATCGCGGCCTCCCGGCTTATATTCTCAAAACGAACACCATAAACATAAAAGTACTCTGCATTCATTTTTTCTAAGAACTCATTATCAACCAGACTGGCCTGAAGCTGCTCAAGCATCTGTATTTCTTGAGAGCGAATTTCACCATCAAGCTTTAACGCCACATGATAACCGGCCACATTCACACCTAAAGACACTTTAAGCTTCTGACTCACTAGACCAAAATCTTCCTTGGACACCAACTTGGCCCCACCAAGACTAAGATCCACCAATACGCCAGTTGTAAACGCTGGAATCGAGTCCGAACCATCAACTGGCTCTAAGCGACAGATTAATCTCGTCTCTACTCGAGCGGCAGTCCGAACCATTGATGCTTCCACATACTCAGGGTAGGCGATATGAATATGAGGCCCTGGCTCCAAATAACTTTTTGCCACTTTACTACTAAACGCACACACCTCGGTGTCCAGCATGACACGAATGTTTACGAGTTGACTTTCACGTACCAGAATATTTTTACCATTCACTTTAGGGCAAGACAGAATAAGTGAGCGGCCAGGAATAGCACCCAAGACACTCACCATATATCGACCTGGTGGAGAAATAAACTCCAACTGTACGCTTGTCCCTATCGGTACATCCAATTCATCAAAATCTACTTGTCTTACTCCAGACATGAAATGCTCTCTTCTCATTTTTGTAATCGATATCAAGACCTGCTCCCCACTGGGACAACGCTCCTCAACAGGTCTTGAGATAAAAACACCTTAAAACCCCATTGCTTTCAATTTTGTAAGAGCCTGTTCACTTGACGGCTCTACTATGCAAGTGGCGAACTCATCCCGCTCAACATAATGCTTACGCAACCAATCAAAGGTTGTCTTATTAGCATAGCGGCGATAGTTAAATCGCAAACGGGAATCGTCCCTTGCCACGTCATAAATCGCATGCGCAGCGCGGGCCAACAATTCTTCGCCGCTTAAATCGTCATGTAGTGACACAGCACGCAGCCGCCCTGGACTAATGGCATCTCTTAATGACACTTGATTGTCGATATTGAAATGTCGACAAAATGTTTGATAGACCATCCAAGTGCCCTTTTCACGACCTTGTTTGCTATACCCTGCAATATGTGGCGTCGCAATATCCACAATAGCCAAGGTCTCAACATCAAGGTCAGGTTCCCCTTGCCAAACATCCCAAATTAAATGCAAATCGCCACGCCGTTCTTTATATAACTCTCGCAAGGCCGATTCATCGATTACACCACCACGACCAGCCGATATAATCGCAGTACCCGCTTTTACTTGTCGCAGTTGCTCCTTACCAACCATACCAATGGTCGGATAATCACCGTCTCTCGTCAGTGGGGCATGCAAGGAAATCACATCACAAGCCATGACTGAAGCCAAGGAAACAAACGGCACTGAGCCTATATTCTTGCTAGCATACTCTGCCTGTTTGATTGGATCATAAACGCACACATCGCAACCCAATGCAGCAAAACGATCAAATACCGTCTTACCAACATTACCGTAACCAATCACGCCTATTTTTTTATTCAACCACATGAGATTTTTTGTTAATGCCAAAAAACCTAATCCACTAAAAACATAGTCCGCCACCGCATCGGCATTGCAACCTGGGGCACTACTAAAGGCAATGCCTTGTTCTGCTAAATACTCAGTATCAATGTGATCTACACCAATAGTAGCACTTCCTACAAAACGTACACGGGAACCTTTTAACAGTTCGGGCGATACCTTCGTTACAGAGCGCACCAATAGAACATCAGCACCTTTAACTTGTTCTTTAGTTAATGTACGACCATTGACCAATTCAACCTCACCAAAAGCTGAAAACAACTTGGTCACGTTGGGCATATTTTCATCGGCAATTATTTTCATATTGCTGGTTCATGTACCTATCAAAGTCCGTATCTGAGCAACGCATTGACAACAGATACTGAGAAAAAGTGAGAGCTCGCTGAGGCAAGCCCGACATTAGATAACGTTTTACTTGTTCATAAACAGCACGTTCAAAAACACTAGCGTCATACTCTGGTAATGCCAAATTATCAACGCTCACACGAAACCTCATACCCGCAGCCCAATGGAAGAAACACTCAACCGCTTGCGGCTTAACTTCGACCGTTTCAAAAAGCCGTTGCTGCTCTTCAGTGCGCGTATCAGGCTCATACCAATATCCATAATCTTCCAGTTTGCGCCGCTCATCACCAGCGATACACCAATGACTGATTTCATGAAGCGCACTGGATGGATAATCTAAGCGAAAATACAATAAGGCTGGATGCGTCTTGGTGGGAGGAAGATATAAAGGCTCATCAGCGCCACTCACAAGCACAGTGTTAAAATCCGATTGAAAACAGGCATTAAACGCCTCAATCAGTTGTTTAGCTGTTAGCAAAAGCACCACTCCGGAGACTAAAATATCAAAAGCGAAATTATTACACATTTACAATGTGTGGGCTATTCAGCATTTGAGGCTTGTCCGTAGAAAAATGCTGAATAGCCATAAAAAAAACGCCCCAGCGGATACAACCCAATGAGGCGCATTGTGTAGTCTTTGAATAGAGGGCTTAACTCTCCGATGCTTTTAACTTCTGAAGTCCTTATCCTCTTAACCTCTGAAACTCTTAACCTCTAGAACCTTCAACCTCTAAAACTTTCAACCTCTAAAACTTTCAACCTCTAAAGTAATGGGCAGGCACAAACGGCATTTTGGTTTGAATCAATGGAATGCTTTTCCCGCGAACATTGGCAAATAACGGCGTCTCATCCGTTAAGCTTTGTGTTTCAACATACGCCATGACAATAGGCTGCGACAGACTAGGAGAAAATCCTCCGCTGGTCACCGTCCCTTTCACGTCTCCAGCTTCATTAATGATCTCAACACCTTCACGAACAGGCGCCTTACCATCCACTAAAAAGCCAACACGCTTGCGGTTTGGTTTGTTAGCAAATTCAGGCAAAATCACATTCGCCCCGATAAAGCCTCCTTCACGTTCGCCCCCAAGACGACGAACGGGTTGAATGGCCCAGTTCAGTGACGCTTCCACTGGCGTTGTGCTGGTATCGATATCATGACCATACAAACATAGCCCAGCCTCCAAGCGCAGAGAGTCACGAGCCCCCAAGCCAATCCACTCCACTTCAGGCATATCAAGCAAAGCATCCGTTAAAATCTGAGCATGCTCATTGGGGATAGATATTTCGTATCCGTCTTCCCCCGTATAACCTGAGCAACTTACCCACAATTCAATGCCTTGCCATTCAAACTGCGTACTCTGCATAAATGTCATCTTAGCCGCATCTGGTACCAAGCGAGCAAATGCCTCACGCGCTTTGGGTCCTTGGATGGCTAATAAGGCACGATCATCAATCACCTCAACCTCACAACCAACCAGCGACGCTTTCATATGAGCAATATCGTTGTCTTTGCAAGCAGCATTAACAACAACAAAAAGCGCCTCACCCCAATTCGCAAACATGAGGTCATCTGAAATAGCACCATTTTCTGTGGTAAACAGACCGTAGCGCTGCATACCTTCTGGCAAACCTAAGACATCGACAGGGACAATTTTCTCAAAGGCCTGTTTAACATTGGCACCACGCAGCATCACTTGTCCCATGTGCGAAACATCAAATAACCCCGCATTTTCACGAACCCATAAATGTTCTTTTTTAACGCCAAGGGGATATTGGACAGGCATTTCATAACCAGCAAATTCAACCATTCTGGCGCCTGCAGCAATGTGCTGCTGATATAGAGGGGTACGTTTCATAAAACAGACCTTTCGATGATTTAGAGAATTTTGTTTCCGATTGGAAACAGATTATCTAAAAAAACACCCATTTTACAAGTGATCCGTACAATTTAATCTAGACTGAAGAAGATTAAGCCTCAGAAGCGGTCTATAGAATTAACCAAATGGTCAGTATTTTTTGTTACTTTAAAATGTCGTACTTGCTTGTTTATTTCTTGTTTCCAATCGGAAACTTTTTCGTTATGATGATGGCAAGTTGACGCATAACGGTCATTGATCGGCGCTCTTATAAAGATGATCTTTTTTCATCATCTTGGACGGCTCAAATGTTATCATTGGATAACGATTTATCGTATTGGACAGAAATGTTTATTTAAGAGGAATTATACCATGGCCAACACCGAAGCCTTTTTCAGTCAATCACTGGCTGAACGAGACCCAGAACTTTTCGCGACCATTGTTGAAGAACAAAATCGTCAAGAAACTGGCATCGAATTGATTGCTTCTGAAAACATCACCTCTAAAGCCGTTTTAGAAGCTCAAGGCTCCGTTCTAACAAACAAATACGCAGAAGGCTACCCTCATCGTCGCTACTACGGTGGTTGTGAAGCGGTTGACGTCACTGAACAACTTGCTATTGACCGTGCGAAGCAACTTTTTAACTGCGAATTTGCCAACGTTCAACCACATTCAGGCGCTCAAGCTAACGGCGCCGTCATGCTTGCACTGCTGCAACCAGGTGATACGATCTTAGGGATGTCTCTAGACGCTGGTGGTCACTTGACTCATGGCGCGCCACCAGCTCAATCGGGCAAATGGTTCAACGCTGTTCAATACCAAGTGAACCCTGAAACCCTGTTGATGGATTACGATGCTATTGAAGCACAAGCATTGGAATGCAAACCCAAAATGATCATCGCTGGCGGTTCTGCCATCCCACGTGTGATCGATTTCAAACGCTTCCGTGAAATTGCCGATAAAGTTGGCGCTTATCTTTTTGTCGATATGGCTCACATTGCTGGTCTTGTTGCAACAGGCGCTCACCCTTCACCACTGCCATATGCCCACGTCGTCACCACCACAACACATAAAACACTACGTGGCCCTCGTGGCGGCATGATCTTGTCTAATGACCTTGATCTTGGCAAAAAAATCAATTCTGCGGTTTTCCCAGGTTACCAAGGCGGTCCATTAATGCATGTAATTGCTGGCAAAGCGGTTGCATTTGGTGAAGCGTTAAAACCTGAATTCAAAACCTACATTGATCAAGTCGTTGCCAATGCGAAAGTATTAGCAGAAGTCATGATGGAGCGTGGCTGTGATATCGTTACAGGTGGTACAGATAATCACTTGATGCTTGTAGACCTTCGTCCAAAAGGCCTAAAAGGTAACGTTGTTGATAAAGCCCTCGAACGAGCTGGCATCACTTGTAATAAGAATGGCATTCCATTCGACACTGAAAAACCAATGATTACCTCTGGTATTCGTCTTGGCACACCTGCGGCGACCTCTCGCGGATTTGGTGAAGAAGAATTCCGCAAAGTGGGCCATTTGATCAGTGACGTGCTAGACGGCTTGGTAGAAAAACCAGAAGGCAATCCAGAAGTGGAAGCCCGTGTACTTGCAGAAGTAAAAGAGCTTTGCAAGCGCTTCCCTCTATATCGCTAATCACAAACAACCCGAGCCTAAACATCTCGGGTTATTTTTTAATGGGGCAAAGATATGAGCACTATTCCAGACAACCTAAAATACGCTGATTCTCACGAGTGGGTATTGGATAATGGCGACGGCACTGTGACCGTGGGCATTACAGACCATGCGCAAGACCTTTTAGGTGACGTGGTTTATGTTGAATTACCTGAAGTTGGCACCGAAACCGTTGCAACCGAACAATTTTCATTGGTTGAATCTGTCAAAGCCGCTTCTGACATTTATGCACCTGTCTCGGGTGTAATAATCGAAATCAACGAAGCGTTAGACGACTCACCTGAGTTAATCAACGAATCGCCATACCAAGACGCTTGGATTGCTAAAATCAAGCTTTCTGAAGGCGCTGACCTGAGTAAGTTATTGGATGCAGACGGCTACGCGTCAAGTATCGAATAATTCTGTTATCCGCTCTCTTATGCTAGCACGCACCTTGCCGCTAAAACATGTTGCAGCTAACACTAAGAGAGCCCATCTCTCCTGCTTTATTTTAATAGGTGATTATTACCATGACCTCGTGCATCCGTGATTTGCAAAACAATGACGAATTCATCGCACGCCACATTGGCTCTGACATATCTGAACAAGGTCTGATGTTGCAGACAATTGGTGTCGACTCATTAAATGCGTTGATTGAAAAAACCATACCCGAAGCAATTCGTCAGGCAAACCTTGACCTGTCTACCCAGCCTGCCAGTGAAAGCGACGCACTAAAACAGCTCAAAGCCATTGCCAGCAAAAACACGGTGGCACGCTCCTTTATTGGCATGGGCTATCACGATACACATGTCCCCTCGCCTATTGTACGGAACCTATTAGAAAACCCGGGCTGGTACACTGCTTACACCCCTTACCAACCTGAAATTTCGCAAGGTCGCTTGGAAGCCCTCTTAAACTTTCAACAAGTGATTATTGACTTAACCGGCATGGAAATCTCTAACGCTTCACTGTTAGACGAAGCCACCTCCGCTGCCGAAGCCATGACGCTAATGAAGCGCTCTAACCGCAAAAAAAGTAACATCTTATTTGTTTCAGACCAGTTACTACCACAAACCATTGATGTTATTAAAACACGTGCCGCACTACTGGACATTGAAGTAGTTGTTGATAATAACGACAACCTAGGCAATTACGATGTATTTGGTGCCATTTTCCAATACCCAGGCATCAATGGCGAGGTTATCGATCTAACCGATCTTATCACTCAAGCACATGAGCAAAATGCATTGACCAGTGTTGCCGTCGATTTATTAGCCCTTGTGCTAATTAAATCCCCAGGGGATATGGGAGCGGATATTGTTTTCGGCAGTGCACAGCGTTTTGGCGTACCAATGGGATTCGGCGGTCCTCATGCGGCATTTTTAGCAACCAAAGATGCGTTCAAACGCTCTATGCCAGGTCGTGTTATTGGCGTTTCTAAAGATAGCTACGGCAAACCTGCCCTTCGCATGGCGATGCAGACTCGCGAACAACACATTCGTCGCGAAAAAGCCACCTCCAACATTTGTACGGCTCAAGCACTACTCGCCATGATGGCAGGCTTTTACGCCGTTTATCATGGTCCTGCTGGCTTAAAGAAAATCGCTTCTCGCGTTGCTGCCCTAACCCACTGCTTTGCAACAGCATTGCAAAAGAAAGGTTTTACGACCAACGCCAACTACTTTGACACCCTTGTTGTCGATACCCAAGACAAAACACAGAGCATTATTGAGGCAACTCAAGCGAAACTGATCAACCTTTTTCAAGTGTCTGATCGTGCCTTGTCGATTTCTTTCAGCGAAACGACGACAACAGAAGATGTGATCGATCTAGCGGCGTGTTTTGGCATAACATTAAACCAAAATGATATCGACTCAAGTGCCGCTGGCATTGGCTTTGATGAAAGCTTACTGCGCCAAGATGCCATCTTAACGCACCCCGTATTCAACTCTCATCATAGCGAAACCGAGTTGATGCGCTACCTACACCAACTCGAAGTCAAAGATATTGCCTTGAACCAAAGCATGATTCCACTTGGTTCTTGCACCATGAAGCTAAACGCGGCGTCTGAAATGATTCCCGTCACTTGGGCGGAGTTCGGCAGCATCCATCCATTCGCACCGAAAAACCAAGCAGCAGGCTATCACGTCCTGTTGTCTGAGTTGATCGACATGCTCGCAAAAGCCACAGGTTACGATACGATTTCTCTTCAGCCAAATTCAGGCGCTCAAGGGGAATACGCAGGCCTACTCGCTATCGACAAGTACCACAAGTCACGTGGCGACCACACTCGAAATGTGTGTTTGATTCCAAGCTCTGCCCACGGCACAAACCCAGCCTCTGCAGCCTTGGCTGGCATGAAAGTCGTGATTGTGAAATGTGATGAAAATGGCAACATTGACTTGGTCGACCTTGCTGAGAAGGCAGAAAAGCACACCGCCGAACTAAGCTGCATCATGGCGACGTACCCATCTACTCATGGTGTATTCGAAGAACATATTCGCGAAGTATGCGAGATTGTCCATAAATTCGGTGGACAAGTGTACATCGATGGCGCCAATTTAAACGCACTTGTTGGTATCGCCCCTCCTGGTGCATTTGGTGGTGATGTTTCCCACTTGAACCTACATAAAACCTTCTGCATTCCACATGGTGGTGGTGGCCCTGGTATGGGACCAATCGGTGTTAAATCACACCTCGCCCCTTTCCTTCCAGGTCATAGCGTTGAACCAGTCATGGGCATGACAGAGCAGCATGGCGCTGTCTCCGCAGCCCCGTACGGTAGCGCAAGCATTCTTGTTATTACTTGGATGTACATCAAAATGATGGGCGACAAAGGCCTGCGGGATGCAACCTTTAACGCCATTTTGAACGCCAACTACATTGCCAAGCGTTTAGCCGATCATTACCCCGTGCTTTACACGGGCAAAAATGGCACAGTTGCCCATGAATGCATTATCGACATTCGTCCAATCAAGGCAGAATCTGGCATTAGCGAAGAAGACATTGCTAAACGATTAATGGACTTTGGTTTCCATGCACCAACGATGTCTTTCCCTGTTGCTGGCACATTGATGATCGAACCGACAGAATCCGAGTGCAAAGAAGAGCTTGATCGTTTCTGCGATGCTATGATTCAAATCCGCAACGAGATCAGTAAAGTACAGTCGGGTGAATGGTCCTTAAAAGACAACCCTCTCGTTAATGCTCCGCACACAGCAGACAGTCTGTTAGACATGGAATGGAACCATGCTTATTCGCGAAAAGAAGCAGCATACCCATTACCTTGGATCAAAGGGCGTAAATACTGGCCGAGTGTTGGTCGTATCGACAACGTTTATGGTGACCGCAACTTGCTCTGTGAATGCCCACCGATCGACAGCTACGAAAGCTAAACTAAGCATTAAATGCAACATACCAAAAAGGCAAGCCAGAATATGGCTTGCCTTTATTTGATTCGCTTCAAACTAAGTCGCAACTTAATTAAAAATCCCCCGCATGGGGATCTAAGACACCAAATATAGCGACGGCTAAAATTACCAAAATCCCCAAAAACCATTCAAGCATGGTCGCTTTTTTAAGTGACGCTATGCTTTCTTGTCGTAGATCGGATTGACTAAGCCTTGGTGTTAATACCACCTTATTACGAATCGCCAACCCTATCATTAGTACTACCAAGAGTATTTTCCCTGTCAGCATTATCTGATAGGTGTTTTGCAAACCAAATGGTAAATACCCGAGAATCAATAAAGTGTTAAGCGCGCCAGAACAAACGATAATACTAACGGATACCATACCAAGGCGAGAAAAGCCCTGGACCGCGTTGATTAAAGGCAAAGGATTTTCTGTGTCATCAAGGGCCTTAAGAACAAAATAAAGAGCGAATAATCCCCCTACCCAAGAAGCCCCTGCAAGGACATGAAGAATATCTGAGAGTTGATGAACTAACCCTCGCCATCCTTCATTCATTTGAGCATGACCCGTAAAAGAAAAGCTCACTAAAATAAGCCCTACACCAAGCAATAACAGAAGTACTTTATATTCCAGTCTTAGCTTGACGGCAAAAACGTTCGCAAGCAGGAGTACACAGCACCCCATGATACTTATTTGCCAAGCAAGACCTGCTGAGGTTTCAGTTATAACAGGCCACCATAAAGAGTCAGAAAATACATCTGACCAGCCATCACCGATCATCGCAATATTGATAGGAAGAGTAACGAGAACACAACCAACTAACACCCAAACACAGGGGGTTATAAGCTTAAGAATGGGAGACGGTAACACTTGGGTAAGTTCTGCCCGCAGACAAATAGCAGGATAAAGTAACATCCCCCACACCAAAGAACCAACCGCTTCTAAAATGAAGCGGCTGGTGACTAATGCCAAATGAACCGTTAAATCCACGCAGCTTTATTTCTTAATGACAAAAGTATAATGACCTTTTGTTTTATGCCCGTCTTTCGACAAAGCATGCCACTCTACTGTGTATTTGCCTTTAGCCAAGGCATCAGGTAAAGGTACAACCATCGCTTTATCATCGCTATCAGATAATAATGCTGCCCCTGTTTTAACTGGCTGATGCTTTCCATTCAGTAATTTCACCCCTGTAAAATGAATATTAAGACCCTCACTAAATTTCAAGACAAGGTTGGCAGGAGAGTTAGTCGCAACACCATTTATAGCCGGGAAAGCCGATTTCAAATGAGCATGCGCAAAAACAGCACCGGACATAGAAAGGGCAGCGGTCGCCATCATACCTAAAAAGATTTTTTTCATACTGTATACTCGTTAAAAATGAAAGTTGAGAGAAGTACAACTCTATATGAAGCAGTAAAATAAACGATTTACTATCATTCGAGTAGGACTGGGCAATAAAGCAGTTAGACTCCTAATCTGGACTATTACCCTTATGTTTTGTCTAACATATAACCAATAATCCCTTAATAATCAGACATTAGCTTTATGAAAACCAAAGCATTATGCCCCCAATAAGAGTCATTTTTCAGTAAACAATAAGCAAGATAGGGCATTTTTTATAACACTTAGCATATAAGAACAACCACCTACCAACGACACCAGTTCAGCATCACCATGAATCAACGTCACCTGAAAAAACATTAATCTTCTACGCCAACCCCATCAATATACCGCCACCTACTAAAAACGCGGTACTGTGCCCTGCCAATCTGGCTGGTATTTTTGCATTTCAGTCACGTCGTTACGCTCTCGAATCCCACAGTTTTTATAGTTTTCCGCTAAAGCAGCCAGTGCCTCACGATCCAACTCAACACCCAAACCTGGCTTATCCGGCACAACAACAGCGCCATTGTTAAATTTGATTTTTCCTCCTTTAATTACTTCCTCTTCCTGCCAAGGATAATGGGTATCACACGCATATGTTAAGTTCTCAATCGTCGCAGCAGCGTGGGTCATGGCCATCAAACTAATACCAAGATGGGAATTAGAATGCATCGACAAGCCAATGTTCCAGGTTTTACAGAGTCTTGCCAATTCTTGCGTCGCTCTTAATCCCCCCCAATAATGGTGATCGGAAAGAATCACTTGCACCGCGTCGCGTTCAATAGCTTCTGGCACATCAAAATACCCAATGACACACATGTTGGTCGCCAACGGGATATCAGTAACCGCACTCACCTCTCCCATGGCGACTTTCCCTGGCGCAGGGTCTTCTAGGTATTGCAGCAACCCTTCGCTAAATTCGGGCAATAGCTTCTTCGTCATCTCAACAGACCAACCACCATTGGGGTCAATGCGTAATGGCAATTCAGGAAACGCCTCACGTAATGCTTTTAGTGCTTTTATTTCCTCTAATGGTTCGAAAACGCCTGCTTTCAGCTTGATGGATTGAAAGCCATATTCTCCTATCATTTTTTTCGCTTGAGCAACAATCCCTTCAGGCGTCAGCGCTTCACCCCATTTATCGGCCCAAGAATCGTTAGTAAAGCCATGACGTTCGTATTTGTAGAATAAATAAGCGCTGTAATCCACTTCGTCTCGCACTTTTCCGCCAAGCAAATCACATACAGGACGTCCAGTGAGTTTCCCCATGACATCCAGACAAGCGACTTCATAAGCAGAAAAAATACGGGGTACTGTGGTGGCTCCTAATGTTCCTGGCGCAATTTCAAGACCTGATTTTGGGTCAGGTAAGGTAACAACTTGTTCGATTTTCTGACGAATGGCGTTTAGATGAAACACATCCATGCCTATTAAATGGGGAGCGACTTGTTTCAACTGACTGATGGTTTGCTGATCACCATAGCTTTCCCCCAAACCATACACCCCCTCCTCCGTATGTACCTCAATGATAGTCCGCAACGCCCACGCCTCGTGAATACCATAGACATTGAGTAACGGTGGATCACGAAAAGCAATTGGGGTGACTTCCACTGATTTAATAAGTGACATAACCTTTCTCCGAGATAAATGATGTCTTATTAGCAAATAAAGCACTAATCGACAGATTGAACATAACATCCGCCGCCGCGATGACTCTAATCATGAAGCGACACCAATCCAGTAAAAGAGATAAAGACGACGAGAGTCGCTATGGGAAAGGCCTGCAATCTCATTTATCCGCTCCCACTATTTTTAGATTTATTGTTAAGGATGCATAACTTACCAACTAATATATTAGCTAATACAGCATTTAATATACTAATATATTAGTTATAAAGTGCAATCGTTTTATGCGTACTTATGGCATTATCGGCAAAAAGCAAACAAACAAATCGGCAGAGTGCCCCAATAATCACACTAGATAAACATGCCAATATGATAGAAAGACACAGCATAGAGCTGATCAAAAAGTATCTTGATCATCTAGATGAAACACCCAAATCGGCAGTAGACCGAATCTACGCTGACTTACACAGAAGAATCACTAATTTAGAACTTCCTCCAGGCGCTCCCTTAACTAGGGTTGACCTTTGTAAAGAGTATAACGTCAGCCAAACCCCCGTTAGGGAGGCCCTACTTCGTCTAGAGCAAGTTGGTTTGATTAAGGTTCGTCCACAATCCGGCACGGAAGTAAGCTACATTGATATACAGCAATTAGAACAGAATCATTTTTTGCGAGAAGCGTTGGAGTTCGAAGTGGTTAGATGTTTAGCATTACATCAAGACAGTAGACTACTGTCTCATTTAACCATGTTAGTGGATATGCAAGAAAGCTTAATTGGAGGCAACGCAGAGGACATAAACCTATTTAGCAAATTAGATAGATTATTTCATTCCTCGATGTTTGACGCTGTCGGCCAAAGCCAGTTATATGAGCTTATTTGCTCTCGATCTGGACATATGGACCGCATTCGCCGTTTACATCTCCCTTCAGAGGGAAAAGTACGCGGTGTTATCTTATCTCATAGAAAAATAATCCAAAGCATTACTTCCGGCGATCCCATCCAAGCAGTCGACTCGATGCGTGAACACTTAAGTGGCACACTATCCAAAGTCGAGGAAATTAAAAAAACGTACCCAGAGTTTTTTTTATAATCTCGTTAACAACACCTATTTAACAGAGAAATGAAAACAAGGCGACCGAGGAGGAGAGCTGAGCTGCTGTCGCCTTTTTGTATTATGATATTTTTGATAAATTATATATTTAAATTATCAAATGGTAATTGGAGCGCTCCTTGATGTTATCCAGCTTGGATCTTCACCAAATCGATTATCACCAATCGAGCCTTCTAAAGATAAGAGAAAGATCAGTAAGAGGGTACCAAATACAGGGATTACATTAAGAAAGATAAACCAACCAGAGCGGTTTATATCGTGTAGACGGCGGATACTCACCCCAATGGTTGGGGATAGAATCAAAAAGTTAAACACCAAAACAACGATCATTAATTGATCTAAGGTGATCAATGATTTTGATAAGAAGGATTGCACAAAAAACAAGAGACTGAGCAATAGATTGACAATCATATTACCCATAACAAAATACCAAAACTCTTTGCGAGACGAACGACCTGAAAACACGGCATATTTCTTAAAGGCAACCAGATACCAACCCATATCTTTCCTTCTCTTTTCATTCAGTTAGCTGATAGATAAACGCTCTGTAAAGAATATAACAGCATGGAATTAATCGCTAAAAAAATTACAACTAACCCTCAAAAAAGAGAACAGATTCAAACGCAAGTCTAGAAAACCATTAAAAAACCTTATACCGCACCAAACTGACGAGCAAATTCATCCAGTTTTTTACTGCGAATCGATTTCAGTTGGGCCAGTTCGGTTTTTGCTGACGTTTTTGCTTCAACAACAAGCTTGGGATCCTGATTGATTGCCGCATTTTTCAAGGCCGCTTCATAGGTATCTAACACCTCATCAAAATGATCCTGATAAGCCTCTTCTACCATGGCAAGTGCCACGTGGTAAGAAGCATTATTAGACTCCGCATCACGTTTTATGCGATCTAAAGAGTTTTGAAAATACAAGGACTGTAAAGTAACGTGGGGAGAAGAAGTACCTCGGGATTCTCTCCTTTCATTTACAACAATGCCTGATGAGGCGGGCTGAGTCGAAAAAACCGTACTTGCCTGTGTGTAGCTTACAGGCATTGTGTTCAAAACAAGAATTGCAGTGAGCGACTGCAATCTCTTAAAGAGAACTTTTTTCATGTTCACCTACTCCTATTGAAAAATAGCAACATACAATCTCCTCTATAAAAACGCGATTCGATTCTATGAAAAGTGAGATTTCATTCTATGGGGCAAGCGTGAACAGCACAATCCAATCAGTCCCATTGCACATTTAAACCTAAACCTTGCATTTTTATGACAAGACAATACGCAAGAAAAAACAACAAATATGCACAAACAACAAAAAATACCCCATTAAAGTAAATTAATTGTCATGAAATTGTCATGCTTACTATGGTTTACTCTTTGACGATAAATTCGATCGGGCAGTGATCGATATTTCTATTACATATCAATCAGGTATCACCCTGACTCAATGAGGAACGAAGAAATGACCCAGTCCGTTGATAATACTCGTCGTCGTATGCTCGGTTTTATGGCAGGCGCCCCTTTACTCCCTCTTGCTGGTGGGATATTCACCTCCAAAGCGTTTGCCGACAACATCACAGACTCCCCATTAGCCTCTGTCAGTTTTGTTCCAATGGCGGCGCCATCGTTAAGTAACCCAGCAGCCATGGCGACAACCTATATCAATTCGGCAATGCAGCTTAAGTTTGAAGATGGTTCTAGTCGCCTGGTTAAACTTGACTACCATCCTTTTTTCATTTCTGGCGATAAAGTTCCTGATGGTCAAGGCGGAACAGTCGTTGCAGGCGGTTATTATGATATTAACAATCGTCCAATTAACGATCCAACAGCGGGTAATCGCCAATTTTTCTCAGACTGTCCAGATGGTTCAAGTCTATTAACGGTAGAAGGTGCAAACGTACCTGGTGTTTACGGCAAACCAGTATTTGCGGTGGTTCAATTTGAATATACTTCGCGTGACGGCGGCGGTAACGATATGTACGGTCGTCTACCCTCCCCTATTGCCGTATTAACACTGGATCAAAACCAAGAAACGGGTGAATTGAAACTCGTGAAATATCACAATGTTGATACCTCCAGTGTTGGTGGTTTATGGATCACCTGCGGGGCGAGCTTGTCACCATGGGGCACTCACCTTTCCAGCGAAGAATATGAGCCAGACGCATCAAAAATGGATGATAAGCGCTTCAAAGCTTACAGTAAGAACTTGTTCGGCGATGAAAATAAAGCCACACCTTATAATTATGGTCACCTGCCAGAAGTCACCGTCAACAAAGACGGTACAGGGTCTATCACCAAGCATTACTGCATGGGCCGTATTTCTCATGAGCTTGTTCAAGTCATGCCAGATGAACGCACTGTCATCATGGGTGACGATGCGACAAATGGTGGTCTGTTCATGTTTATTGCTGACAAACCACGTGATTTATCTTCTGGTAAGCTATATGTAGGAAAATGGCATCAAACTTCTAACGAAGGCCCAGGTGCGGGCGATATTTCTTGGATCAAACTGGGTGAAGCCAATAGCGATGAAATCAAACGCCTAGTTGATGCAGGCATTAAATCTTCTGATATCATGGAAATCCATCATAAAGACCCAAAAGACCCAAGCTTCACTAAGATTGGCTACGGCGGCAAACCAAACTGGGTAAAACTGAAACCAGGTATGGAAAAAGAAGCGGCCTTCTTGGAAACACACCGTTATGCAGCGCTTGTTGGTGGCTCTTTAGGCTTTACCAAAATGGAAGGCACAACAGTCAATATCAAAGACAAAAAAGCCTACTCAGCAATGTCATACATCTATAAAACCATGACGGATGGCAGCAATGACATTCATGTTCAAGGACCAAAAGCTGGTGCCGTATATGAGCACAAGCTAACAGGCGGTCAAACAGACAGTGATGGCAACAGCATTGACAGCGAATGGGTATCGGTTCACATGCACGCTCCATTCAACCTAACAGGGGAAGACCTAAAAACTGCCGATGCAATCGGCAATACAGCCCATGCTGACCGTATCGCTAACCCAGATAATATCAAGTACTCTGAAAAGCTTCGCACTTTGTTCATTGGAGAAGACAGTGGCAATCATGTCAACAACTTCCTATGGGCCTATAATGTAGACAGCGGCGACCTATCACGCATTATGTCTTGCCCAGCAGGCGCAGAATCAACTGGCCTGCATGCGGTTGACGAAATTAACGGCTGGACCTACATCATGAGCAACATGCAACACCCTGGTGACTGGGAAAGCCCATTGCATGACAAAGTAAAAGATGTATTAGATCCATACGTCCGAGCTAATTACAAAGATCGTTATGGTGCGGCTGTGGGTTACATCACAGGGATTCCTAAAGTCTCTTAATTAATAAGCGACTTTACAACGATTTATCTGATCGGATAAACAAAAGGGCAACCATTTGGCTGCCCTTTTCTTTTACTCTATCGTTAAAAATTGCGAACATGTATTCAAAAAACCATATTACTACAACTTTTTTGCAGCCAAGTTGCACTAATATATTCCCCTACTTTTCATTCCATATTTATCAAATGTACCAACATTAATCATATAATGGTTAAGTATTTCTGTTATTTCAGCAAAGTCATTGATGCCACCATTGGCTCTGCTGACATAGCTATGTTTCAGTTAGTTCATTTTGCTAACACCATTGAAACATTAAGAAGCACGCAACCATTTACAATCTATTTTATTTTTATCAAGCCCGAAAAAGGACGACCAGGACCATTCCCCAGGATTAAGTACAAAGCCATAACTGAGTGTTAAACCGGATGCAATTTTGATATCACCAAGTTGGGTATTACGTTGATCGGTGATGACATAATTTTCGCTGACAACTTCCTCCCCTGCGATAAGCTTTTTCAATACCTTATTCGAGTAAATTACCAGACGTATAGGGTCGCCTGCACGAATACCAATGTCAAATCCGCCAAAATCTCCTGCGGCAAATCGGACTGGTGTCGAAAAACAGACAGTTTTGTCTTTATGACCGATGATGGACTGCCTGAAAACAAGCTGACCTTTTCCCGCAATCCCTCTCAGTTGTAATAATGTGCCTTCTTTAGGGGATTTGATGTACACAACGGCTTTTATATCGTTTGATTGTAATGCCTCTTTTTGTCGTCTAGTGCCTGAGTTGCTGACATCATGAGCACTGGCGGAGACAGAAAAGAACGCTACACACATGCACAACACTCTAGATAAATGATTAATATTTTTCATATAGTGCTCCCTGCTCAAAGTGTTGTGTCATGTTGTGAATAAGCATTGTCATTGCTTTGTGGTTCACTCGGCAAAACCATTAAAATAAGCCAAAGCACCATGCCAACCACAGGGACTAAGATAACCAATAACCACCACGCAGAGCGATTCGTGTCGTGCAGTCTTCGCACCGTTAAAGACAACATGGGAAGCAAAATCAGCAAGCTGTAAATGACTTCAACTTTCCATGCCGTCAGGTAGAAGGCTTCCAAAACAACAAACAGCGCAGAGATCAACATATTCCCCAAAAAGAAGGTCAAAAAGGCTTCTCGCGATGCTCTTCCTGAAAATTGCCAAAAACGCTGCCACCCATCAAAATACCCGTTCATATTTTTCTCCAACAAAACCTATCGAAGATGAAAATCTAGAGTTTTGAGGTGACAATAGCGTCCTAAATCAGGTTCTAGGACGTCCTTGATGACTTTCTAGGTCATAATAGCAACCAAAGAAATAAGAAACGGAGTTTAGATGATTGCTATTCCCTTACCTTTTGTGGTCGCCCTGTTGCTAGGTATTTTGGCTATTCTGCTGTTTATTCGACGCGAAGAAACCACCCCTTCAGCATTTGTCTTTATTACTTTATGCACCCTAACGACAATAGTCGTTGGTCTACGTTGGACATTTGATTACCCACTGTTTCGTTTTTTCCAACCCATCTTGGCGTCATGCATCCCTGTTACCGCTTGGTACTGTTTTGCGAACGCTTATCAACGTCATCGATTTCGATTTTGGCATCTATTGCCGCCTATTTTTGTCTTTTTAGGCTCTCTTACCTATCCCTTTTGGCGACCGCCTTTAGACCCTCTTTTGACATTACTCTATGTAAGTTACGGTGTCGCACTGATTCGAGCCTCATATAGAGTAACCAACATTCCTGAGCAGGTACGTTTATCCGATATTGATCAAGCACTAAAAGCAGAACGAGTGGCGGGGGCCATGTTGTTAATGTCGGCTTGTATTGATGGCGCGTTGGCCATTGATTTCTCGCTTTTCGCAGGCGTTCACGCCATTCATATCTTAGCCATAGGTCACGCCATATTATTGCCAATGCTCGCTATCGCAGTGATCAGGATTAGCCTAAGTATCGCACCAAGCATGACGGAAACAGCCAATGAAAATGAAGAAGAAATCACGTTAGAAGAGCAAAAGAATAGGACGCATCAGCAAACCGACAACGAAGCGAAAACCATAATAGATAAAATAGACACCTTACTCACTAAAACAGAAGTTTTTTTAGACCCAGACCTCTCTTTAGACAGACTTGCCAGAAAGGCCTGCATTCCCGCACGCCAGATTTCCAGCGCAATAAATCAAATTTATGGGCGAAATGTGTCTCAAGTGGTTAACGAATACCGTATCGAACGCGCCAAACAGCTGCTCATTACAACAGATAAGCCTATCACCCAAATTTACTTAGACTCCGGCTTCCAAACCAAATCCAATTTCAATAGAGAGTTTGCCCGTGTCACTGCGCAGACGCCGAGCGCCTTTCGACGCTCGAACAGTCAATAAATTAGGACTGACGTAGAAAAGACAAAATGTCCTCATACATAGCTTGATGCAGCGCCTTTCGTGAACGTCCCTTACCATCTCGACAAACAATCCCATCACCTGGGTTTTCTTTGTCGATCATCGTTATCGCCCCCGGTTTACAAAGCTGAATGAAGCTAAAATGCGCAGCATCAGGATAGACAATGTAATGACGCCTGTTTTTAGGAATATACTTTGCGAGAAAACCCGATTCTTCCGCTTGCGGTAAATCGCCAATATCAACACCTGCGGCGAGTATCAGAGTGGGTGTGGTCAAAGTTTGTAAACTGTGACGTGACAAGCTTCGTGCTAGGCCCAAATCCAACGAAACGACTCGCTTGATCCGCTTGTCTTTTAGGCTGCCTGTTGGCTCACCGATTTGCGGCTTATCCAAGCCCAATTCAGGCATCAAACCACATATTCGAGGATTTGGCTTGGCAATGCATTCCTGCTTCAACTGGCCTCGATCAAATTGCGCGCCCGCTAAAAGCATCACAGTCCAGCCTCCCAAAGAATGTCCTATAGCGGTAATATCATGCCGATTAATGTTACGACGCCACATGGATGAGCGTAACAACCAATCCAATAAACGTGATATATCTTGGGGGCGTTGCCACCATTGCGCAGCCGCTTGTGGTGAGCGGTCGAACGTCGTGGTGCCAGGGTGATCAACGGCAGCGACTATATAACCCTCTTGAACCAACTTAGTTGCTAACCAATTTTGATTACGCCAGTTCCCGCTATAACCGTGAGAAATGACCACCAGCGGAAAATTTCCTGTCATCGGCGTCCCAATTCGGACCACATCCGTTCCAATAAACGCTGCATTTTCAGCGACTCTCTCTACTGGAAAACGCGTCTGTGACGGATACCAAATACTGGTTTTTAAGGGTCTATCACTGTCCGGATACAAAATAATTTGCTCAAAACCCACCGCATCTTGTGCTATGACTTTACTGGTCATACTCACTGCCAGTAACATCAAAACCAACACTAATTTCATTACTTCACTCCTCATAGTGATTGCAAACACAATCACTATGAGGAAAAGAGAACCATAGAACGACCTAAAACAAGATCGAGGACATAATACAAAACACGGGGTCGGCAAATAGGGTCATACCAGATAAATTTCGACTCGCTCTTTCCCTTTGCCTATATTTTTGCGTTTTAGTTTGATGCGTCCCACTTCTGAGGTGCGGTTAATATGGGTGCCACCGCAAGGCACTTGAGCAAAATGTTCGACCTTCCAATAACGCCGCCCCTTTTGTACATCCGAAAAGTCTTTCTCGATGGGCAAATCAGCATCAAACAACGACTGAGCTTGAGCTTGTATCTCGGGTAACATGGGCGAGATGCTTTCTGGCAACTCAAAATCAATACGGCTTTTCGATTCTGAAATGTGCGCACCCATTTTTTCAAGATTGGGAATTGCTTTATAAAACAATTCAAGAACCACTTCCGCAGCGAAATGCAGACGCATCAAGTTGTATCGCCTTGGCCAATCTATTTTGACATCAACGGTTTGCCCAATCTGAAAACCTGCAGTCGACTCTAGCGTATAAAGAATCGATTGATCCCTTTTCTCAGCGCTGACTACCTGGTAACCGCCAATCGTGCCCCCATCACTTTCTTGGCCACCCGACTCCGCATAGAAAATCGTTTCGGCAAGTTCAACTTGGTTTCCATCCAGTTTGCTAATAGTCGTCGTCAGTTCAGTCTGATACGGATCCACCCAAAATTGTTTTTTTGTCACGTTCCTTTCTCCTCAGCTACGTCAAGCCAAAAGCTAATGCTTCATGTTACCCAGTAGAGAAAGGAAATACAGTCAAACGTGAACCTTTACAAGCAAAATGATGACCTACCAGAGACCTTTGCACGAAGCCGCAAGCACGACCGTCATAAAAGGTCTCTACCAATAACCCAGTACTTTCCACCATAGACCACCAACAATGCCCCAAACCGAGAGGTTCACTAGGCTCATGATGAATCCCATAATCCACCAATCTTCCATGGACACATAACCAGAGCCGAAGATAATTGGCGATGTGCCTGTGGCGTAGTGAGTCAGTGACATCATCAAAGAAGAAGCACCAGCAAGCAATAGACCAAGGTACAAAGGAGGTGCGCCCAATAACAAACCCGCAGCGTAAAAAGCCGCAAACATGGCGGTGATATGGGCCGTCGTACTAGCGAAAAAGTAGTGCACATAGAAATAAGTTGCCACCAAGATCAACACCGAAATTTCCCAACCAAAGCCTAAATGCTCAATATTGCTTTCTACCACGGTGGAAAACCAATGCACCAAGCCAAGCTTGTTTAAAAAGGTGGCCATCATCACCAAGGCAGAGAACCAAACAACGGTATCCCAAGCGGATTTTTCCTTAAGAACATCCTCCCAACTTAATACACCTGTGACTAAGAGCACCGACAATCCTAAAAAAGCGACTGCGGTTGTATTAACGGCAAATGCCGAGCCAAACAGCATCGCAGGTACACCGGCCCAAAGGATCAGTAGGAGAGCAAACACCGCCACCATGACTTTTTCACCGTAGCTCATTACCCCCATTTCACTGAGTTTGGATTTGGCAAAGGCCCTCGCATCCGGTGTGCTTTTCACCTCTGGCGGATAAATGGCGTAAACCACTAAGGGCACAAGCGCAATACACACTAAGCCAGGCAAAAGAGCCGCCAATGCCCAAGTGCCCCAAGTGATGCTAATGTTCGCTCCAGTTGCATCGGATATGAGCTTCACAATCAAGGGATTGGGAGCGGTCGCTGTAATAAACATGGCCGAGGTAATCGGATTAATATGGTAATTCACCAAGGCTAAGTAATGACCAATTTTTCGAGACGAGCCCTCTTCTGGTGAAGAACCAAAACTGGTTGCGATGGATTTCATAATGGGATGAATAATACCGCCACCACGGGCAGTATTACTCGGCGTAACGGGGGCAATCACTAATTCCGAAATCGCCAAAGCATAGCCAATACCAATGGTTTTCTTGCCAAATAGAGAAATAAAATAATAGCCAATGCGATTCCCTAACCCCGTTTTAGCAAGCCCACGTGAAATCATAATAGCAATACCGATCAACCATATAAGCGAGTTCGAAAAGCCACTTAACGCATCTTTGATCGCACCTGAGGGGGAATTATTAGTCACTCCAGTAAAGGCAACCAAAGTGATCGCCAGAATTGCAATGGCGCCAATGGGCATCACTTTGCCAATAATCGCAACGACGGTCCCCACAAACAAAGCCAGTAAATGCCAAGCGTTGGCAGAAACCCCTTCAGGCACTGGCACGACAAACCAAATCCCCAACGTCACAACGATCGAAATCATTCCTGGGACAATTTTTACACCACCCACCTTCATACATATTCCTTTTACAACAACACGAAAAAGACTTTAAAAGGGCATAATAACGGGACAGCCAAAGTCTGGTGATGACTTATATCAGATAAGCTTTGATCATGAGTAAAATAGGAAAAGTAAGAGGATAGTCTGACTTTATTTCATTGCTCGGCAAAAAATCACTGTCATGTATTCTTCATTTTTTTGACTTGTCTAGATAACCAAACCGTCACAAACCTCCCCTAACATGATTTCAACAAACCCATAATTTGTTTCTTTTTTTGTCTTATAAATTTGTCTAGACAAACCAAGAAATATGAATGAGAACATCATGGCCATTTATTTAGATATTGCCCAACAACTAAAAAATGAAATTCACCATCAGTACGAATCGGGTGATTTACTACCAGCCGAGCAAAAGTTAGCCAGTCGCTTTAATGTCAATCGGCATACCGTTCGTCGCGCTATTGATGAACTGGTACAAGATGGTTTAGTAAAACGATTTCAAGGGCTTGGTAATCAAGTGACCCGACCTGCTATTGATTACTCCCTAAATAACCAGTCATGCTTTACCTACAATCTCTCAAAAGCAGGTTTAACATTAGACACTCAGGTGCTCGAATGCTGTGAATACAAGCTTCCCCAAGAGCTTGCCTTGCGCCTTAAACTGAGCACAAAACAAGAGGTATTGTTAATCAAAACCTGTCGCTCTATTAATAAGCAAGCCACCACGCTGATCAAACATCACTTGTTTGGCGTCGACAAAGAGATTATGAGCCAATACCAATCGGGATCCTTACACGGCTTTTTAAAAGCACACTATCACTTTCATGCCACCCGAGGCACCACACGACTTAAAGCCCGAATGCCAACCTTTGATGAATGTCAGCAGCTACAAATTGGTCGTGGGGTTCCAGTCATGGAGATTCATTCTCAATATTATCTAATCGAAAGCGGTGAGCTGATGGAGTATTCAATTAGCATCAGCCGCAGCGATATTTTTGAATACAGCGTGGAGCCTTAATGATGCCAAGTGAAAACCTTACCGAGTCAAACCAACAAGCGCGACAGCATTGGATGTCAGTAATGGCAAAATCACGTTCAGAAACGTTAATCGCCTTATCAGATACTTATATCAATAAACATCGCTTTGAAACCATCCGCGCAGCCGAAGTAGGACTAACCCAAGTGCGTGGTCGCATGGGCGGTACCGGGTCTCAATTTAACCTTGGCGATATGACCATGACCCGATGTGTGGTGCGTTCCAGCAATGGTCATTATGGTCACAGCTACATAGCAGGACGCAATAAAGAACACGCTACTCGCGCTGCACAACTGGATGCCATGCTACAAGACCAAGCCTACCAACAAGACTTGATAACCAACATTATCCAGCCTTTGGCACACCACTTAGCCGAGCAGAAAAAAAGGAAAGCGAACGAAGTCGCCCAAACCAAGGTGAACTTTTTTACTCTAGTGAGAGGAGAAGACTAACCATGACCACACCTACCTTAGTGAAAGGTTTCCAACATATCATTCATGACAGTCAAATAGTTTTTCGACAATTACTCAAAGCCATGAGCGAGCCCGGCTCTCTGGTTTCAGTGATTTCACCTGAACCCATCGATCATCTCAATGCCAGCACCTTCGCCATATGCCAAGCCATGCTAGACCAGCAAACACCGCTTTGGCTATCACCCCATTTTCATACCACGAATATAAAACACAATCTGCATTTTCATACAGGTGTGTCCATGGTTGACGAAAGCCAACAAGCCCTATTCGCTTTGCTTTGCCCCGATGATTTGGAATCATTTGCCGACTTGTCTCAACACTTTTCGCAAGGAACAAATGAATACCCAGAAACAGGCTGTACCCTGATCGTACAAGTCAGCAGCATAAAAGACGACCTTTCAAACGGGGTGAATTTACGCCTCACTGGGCCTGGCATAGAAACGGCGAAATTCGTTTCTATCAGTGACCTTCCGCTTGCGTTATTGGACTACTTATCAAACCAAACAGGAGAACGAAATGCCTCTTTTCCACTTGGTTTGGATTTTATCTTCGTCGATCAAACGCACTTAGTTTGTCTACCCCGAACCACTCAAGTGGAGGTACTTTAAATGTACGTTGCCGTTAAGGGTGGAGAAACCGCCATAAACAACGCACACAAATTACTCGACAAAACCCGTCGTGGTAGTTTGGACATTCCTGAATTATCAGTGGCACAAATCAGCGAGCAATTGCCTTTGGCGGTTGCCCGTGTAATGACTGAAGGTTCCATTTATGATCCGCAGTTAGCGGCTTTGGCTATCAAGCAATCCGCCGGAGATCTGGTTGAAGCCATTTTTTTATTACGTGCCTATCGCACCACACTCAGCCGCTTTTATAGCAGCGATCCAATCGATACCACACAAATGCAAGTTGAACGGCGTATTTCAGCCACCTTTAAGGACCTTCCCGGTGGACAACTGCTAGGCTCCACATTTGACTATACACACCGACTATTAGACTTCACTTTACTTGCCGACGGCCGAACACCCGAAGAACTCGAAACGATCACCTCGACCAGCCAAGAAGATGATGCCGAAGCCATGACTCGCGTACTGCAAATGCTGGAGCGAGAAAATCTTATGGTGGAGGAAATCGATGAACAAACCACACCCACTGACATCACCCAAGACCCACCAGCTTACCCTTGCCATCGCAGTGCTCGACTACAAGCCCTCGCCCGTGGTGATGAAGGTTTTTTACTGGCACTGGGATACTCTACTCAGCGGGGGTACGGGCGAAATCACCCTTTCGCGGGAGAAATTCGCACAGGCGACGTCACCATTAGCATCACCCCAGACGAACTGGGCTTCACTATCGATATAGGTACTCTGCAAGTCACCGAATGCGAAATGATCAATGGCTTTAGCAAGTTAGAAAACGATGATATTAAGTTCACTCGCGGCTACGGGCTGGCCTTTGGACAAAACGAGCGTAAAACCCTGTCCATGGCTTTAATCGACCGCGCCTTGCAAGCCGAGAAATACGGAGAAGAGCGTGTTTCTCCGGCCCAGCAAGAAGAGTTTATCTTATCCCATTGTGACAACGTGGAAGCCGCAGGCTTTGTTTCTCACTTAAAACTTCCCCATTACGTTGACTTTCAATCTGAGTTGGAATTATTACGTCGCCTTCGCAAAGAGAGGATGGATAACGAACAACAAGGTGCCTCAGGAGAACAAGCATGAGCATTTCTTCTACTACATCGATAAACAAAGCCACTCTTGAGCCCATTAAAGACGGCTACAATTTTGCTTATCTTGATGAACAAACCAAACGCATGATACGTCGTGCGCTTCTCAAAGCCGTAGCAATCCCTGGTTATCAGGTACCCTTTGGTGGCCGAGAAATGCCCATGCCTTATGGTTGGGGAACGGGTGGAATACAATTAACCGCTGCGCTCATCGGTGAATCTGATGTACTAAAAGTCATTGACCAAGGGGCCGACGACACAACAAATGCCGTCAGTATTCGTGCCTTTTTTAAAGCCTTAACGGGAGTCAAGACAACGGAAAACACCGTAGAAGCCAGCTTGATTCAAACCCGCCACCGTATTCCAGAAACGCCATTAAAAGCCGACCAGATTCTCGTTTACCAAGTGCCTATTCCTGAACCGCTGCGCTTTATCGAACCCAGCGAAGTGGAAACGCGAAAAATGCACGCCCTACAAGACTACGGCGTTATGCACGTCAAACTCTATGAAGACATCGCCCATTTCGGCCATATTGCGACTACTTACGCCTACCCGGTGCAAGTCAATGATAGATACATTATGGACCCATCGCCCATTCCAAAATTTGACAACCCAAAGATGCATCAAATGCCAGCCTTACAGCTGTTTGGCGCAGGACGCGAAAAGCGTATTTATGCCATTCCACCTTTCACTAAGGTCAAAAGTTTAGACTTCGAAGACCATCCGTTTGAAATACAAACATGGCAAGAGCGTTGCGCAATTTGTCACTCAAAAGACAGCTTCTTAGACGAGGTCATCATCGATGATCAAGGCACTCGCAGCTACATCTGTTCAGACACGGATTACTGCCGACAGCAGGTAAGCAAAAACGAGGCGACTCCCTCCCAAGCTGGAGAAAAAACTCATGACTAATACCCAGTTGTTCCAACAAGATCGTTCAAATGCACCGTTACTCAAAGTGAACAATCTGACCAAGCTGTACGCCCCAGGAAAAGGTTGTGAAGACATTAATTTCGATCTCTATCCCGGTGAAGTATTAGGTATCGTGGGTGAATCAGGCTCTGGAAAGTCCACATTATTAACTTGTCTATCCGCCCGCCTCGCACCAAATGATGGCGAGGTACTGTATCTCAACCGAGAAAATAACTGGCTTAACCTATACCAACTATCAGAAACCGAACGTCGTTACTTATTAAGAACCGAATGGGGAGTGGTCCACCAGCACGCCCGTGATGGTTTACGCATGGGGGTCTCTGCTGGAGCCAACATTGGTGAGCGCCTGATGGCCATCGGTGAACGACATTACGGGAAAATCCGCGAAAAAGGCATGAAGTGGATGCAAGATGTTGAACTGGACGTGGATCGCATCGACGATAAACCCGCCACCTATTCGGGCGGTATGCAGCAGCGTCTTCAGATTGCCCGCAATCTGGTGACGCACCCAAGAGTCGTTTTTATGGACGAACCGACCGGCGGTCTCGATGTGTCGGTACAAGCCCGCTTGTTAGACCTGTTACGCACCTTGGTTACCGAGATGAATCTATCAGTGATTATCGTCACCCATGATCTGGCGGTTGCTCGCTTGCTGGCCCAGCGTTTAGTGGTGATGCGCCACGGCAAGATAGTCGAAACCGGACTGACCGATCAGGTACTCGATGATCCGCAACATGCTTACACCCAATTATTAGTGTCTTCCGTGCTGACCCCTTAATCCTCTTTAACAAGGTAGATTTAACATGACAACGATGATCAATGTGGAGCAGCTCAGTAAAACCTTCACTTTGCATAATCAAGGCGGTATACAACTGCCTGTTTTAGACAAGGTTGATTTACAGGTTTTTGCCGGTCAATGCACCGTGCTGCATGGCGACAGTGGTTCAGGTAAAAGCACCTTGCTACGTACTTTATACGCCAATTACCTGCCAAGCTCCGGTGCCATTTACGTTCGTCATCAAGGAGAGATGTTGGATTTAGCCCGAGCCTCTAGCCACCAGCTGCTAAGCGTCAGACGGGACACAATGGGATATGTCAGTCAGTTTCTGCGCGTGATTCCCCGTATCGCCACGTTGGATGTGGTCATGCAGCCGCTAAAAGAGCGAGGGGTTGCCGACAAGGAAGCCAAAGACAGAGCCGCCGACCTACTACAAAAACTCAATATTCCTGAACGGCTATGGTCACTTGCCCCCAGCACTTTTTCGGGTGGTGAGCAGCAGCGGGTCAATATTGCCCGAGGATTCATTCAAGATTACCCGATTTTATTGCTGGATGAACCAACCGCTTCTTTGGATCAAAAAAATGCTGATGTCGTCGTGCAATTGATTAAAAAGGCGCTCGCCAACAATACCGCTGTCGTCGGTATCTTTCATGATGCGCACGTTCGTGACGCTGTTGCTGATCAGGTCTTTTCAGTCTATAGCGATACCTCCCATGCAAATGATCAAACACCATCGCACATAAATTGATGCTGGAGCACTCACCATGATCTTAACCAATGCTCGAATCGTCTTACCAAATGAAATCATCAAAGGCACCCTAGTCATCAATGAAGGGGTCATCACACAAATAGATCAAGGCAATGTTTCACTGCCTACGGCACTAGATTGCGAAAATGGTTACCTAACCGCTGGCATGATAGAGCTGCATACAGACAATATGGAAAAGCATTTCACTCCACGACCCGGCGTCAACTGGCCGGCCATCCAAGCCTTTAAGGTGCACGATGCACAAATGGTTAGCGCAGGGATTACGTCCGTGTTCGATGCCATCTCGGTGGGGGATGTCATCGAAGGCAGTGAACGATTAAATAACCTAAGCCGTATGGTAGAAGCGCTCAATGAATCCCGTGACCGTGGTTTAACACGTGCAGATCATTTCTTGCATTTACGCTGCGAAGTCAGCCATAAAGATACGTTAGCAAACTTTCACGCCTTATTAGAGCAAACGAACGTGCAGTTAGTATCGGTGATGGATCATTCTCCAGGGCAACGTCAGTTCGCCAATATAGAGAAATATCGTGAGTACTATCAAGGCAAATATAAATTATCCAATGCGGAGATGGAGGCCTTCATTACTCGCCAACTGGATGACAGCCAACGCTATAGCGCACTGTTTAGAGAAGTCATCTGCGACACTTGTCACAATCGACATATTCCTCTTGCCAGCCATGACGATGCCACGATTGATCATATTGAAGAATCACATCATTTCAACATGGTGATTGCTGAGTTCCCCACGACGAAGAAAGCGGCAAAAGCAGCCCATGAAAAAGGTATGAGTGTTTTAATGGGCGCTCCCAACGTTGTTCGTGGCGGCTCTCATTCAGGCAATATTGCTGCTCATGAACTCGCTTCCGCTGGGGTATTGGATATTCTCTCCAGCGATTACTACCCCGCCAGTCTTTTGGAGTCGGCTTTTAAAATCGCACGATTAGAAGATAATGATTACGACATTCCAAAAGCGATGAACCTAGTCAGTCTTAATCCCGCAAAAGCCGTTGGTTTACACGGCAGAGGGTTAATTGATTTAGGGTGTAAAGCGGATCTAATTTGGAGTAGCGCGAAGGAAGACCATGTGCACATTGAGCAGGTTTGGAAAAATGGTCAACGTGCTTTTTGACCCCAAACCTCATCCATGTTGACGAGTATTATCACGATAAACCGTCTGTAAAGTGAAACATAGCGATGAAAAAAACAAGCAAAATCCTTTATTTAATTGGTGCTTCAGGCAGTGGTAAAGACTCGATTATCTCCACGTTACGCCAGCATATTGACGTTTCTCAGGCGCGGCCAAACCTAATGGTTGCTCATCGCTATATCTGTCGAGATTGGCACTCTGGCAGCGAAAATCATATTCAGTTGAGCGAAAAGGAATTTTGTCAGCGCAAACAATTAGGGCTCTTTGCCTTAGATTGGCAAGCCAATGGCCTACGCTATGGCATAGGCCGTGAAATAGACCTTTGGCTGGCACAAGGGCAAACGGTGATTGTTAATGGTTCCCGTGGCTATTTATCCACCGCAAGAGCGTTATACCGTGAGCAGTTAGTGCCAGTATTGATCACAGTCGATGAGGCCATCTTACGTCAACGTCTTATCGACAGAGGACGAGAGTCGCTTGATGACATCGACTCACGCATTATTAGGAATCAACAACTCACTCGGGAACAAAAGTTACTCGCTGATTGCTACAGGATTGACAATAGCACGCAAATTGATCATGCCGTTAAACAACTGATGGCGTATATCAACCGTCTATTGGATCATCAGTAAAGGAGTCAGTCATATGCTAAAGCGACCTGAGAAAAGACCAATCTTAGAGCAAACCAAAGCGGCGAAATCTCTATTAACGATTCGTATTCTTGGCTCAGGCAACGCGGCACAGGTTCCTGTGTGGGGTTGTCACTGCCTAGCCTGCGAGCGCGCCAGACGAGATCATTCCTTTCGCCGTGGCCCTTGTAGCCTTGAGATTCGTACGGAACTTGGCACCACACTAATCGATGCAGGCTTTAGTGATTTGGCTGAGCGCTACGACTTCGAAGAGATAACACGCATTGTGTTGACGCATTTTCATATGGATCATGTACAAGGGTTATTTCATCTTCGCTGGTCAGAAAGAGCGCAGAAAATTCCAGTCTTTCGGCCGGATGATGAAAAAGGCGCAGACGATCTCTACAAACATCCTGGCGTACTGGATTTTCAAGCGCCTTTTATTCCATTTAATACCGTTCAACTTCAGGATTTTTCCATTACGCCTTTACCCTTGATTCACTCTAAAATTACCTTGGGCTATGTGATCGAAAAAGACGGTTTCACCTTCGCCTATCTGACGGATACCGTAGGATTACCAGATGCTAGCTTGGCTTTTTTAAGAAACAAAATCCTCGACTGTCTGATAGTAGATTGTTCCGAGCCACCGACTCCAACCGCGCCAAGAAATCATAACGACATCAACCTTGCCCTTTGGATGTATAACACCCTAGAGCCCAAGCAAATGATACTGACCCACATTAGTCATCGACTCGATTGTTGGTTGTTAGAACATAAGGAAAGTTTACCAGCCAATATAAAGATAGCCAGCGATGGACTGACAATATATCAAAACACAGAATTTTCATCAGGAAGACATTAAAAATATATGATAAAACGATATTAAAAATTTTATCTTACATTCTCCCCCCCCTTTAATGGCATTTTAATATGCCATGATTCATTACGTTCGCTATTTATAAAATCCATCCAGTTATTTTATAAAACTTTTTATTCATCCATTATAAAATCTTTATTTAATAAAAATGTAAGATAAATATGTTCTATTGGTTTTATTAAAACTCATCGGAACAAAATCATATGCAACCTGAAAAACTTCTTTCCATTGTCAATTTGGATAAAAGTTATGGAAACCATCATCCCGTTATTAAAAAACTCAGTATGGATTTATACGCAGGTGAGTTGGTGGCCATCATTGGGCGATCTGGCGCGGGAAAATCGACACTTTTGCATATGATTAATGGCACAATCAGCACCACCGGTGGCGACATCATCGCCTTTCCCGATAGCGATACGCCTCAAAAAGCCCACTTATTAAAAGGCAAAGCACTGCGCCATTGGCGCTCTCAATGCGGCATGATTTTTCAAGATTTTTGTTTGGTTCCTAGATTAGATGTGATCACTAACGTGCTATTAGGAAGATTAAGCGATACGGGTACGCTGCGCTCTTTATTTAAATTTTTTCCCAAGAAAGATGTGGAACGTGCCATTGAATTATTGGAATGGACAGGGCTAATCAACCATGCCTTACAGAGGGCGGAAAACCTATCTGGAGGTCAAAGTCAGCGTGTTGCCATTGCCCGAGCATTGATGCAAACACCGCGTATTTTATTAGCCGATGAACCAGTTGCATCTTTAGACCCCAAGAACACTCACCGAGTCATGGAAGCTCTACAAGAAATCAGCGCACAAAATATTGCGGTGATGGTCAACCTGCACTCCATCGAACAAGTGAAACAATACTGTTCCCGCGTTGTTGGCATTGCTTCAGGAGAAATTATTTATAACGGCTCACCAGATGGACTGACCGAGGACATTCAGCAACGGATTTATGCAAACCCGGCCTCTTAGGCACTCATAATACTTATCTCAACGAGGATATTCAGACAATGAAAACCAAACTCATTAGCCTACTTTTAGGCTCGACGATTTTAGCCTACAGTGCCACCGCTTCTGCCGCTGTTCGTGAATTAAACTTAGGCATTTTAGGTGGTCAAAATGCCACTGAGCAAATCGGCGATAATCAATGTGTCAAAGCATTCTTAGATAAAAAATTGAATGTTGATACAAAGTTACGTAATTCATCTGATTACTCTGGCATTATTCAAGGACTCATCGGTGGCAAAATCGATGCCGTTATCAATATGTCTCCGTCAGGCTATGCTTCTGTTTATATCAACAATCCTAAAGCGGTTGATATTATTGGTATTACTGCAGATGACAAAGATCAATCTAAAGGTTATCACTCTGTGGTCATCGTTCGCGCGGATAGCCCTTATCACAAATTGGCGGATTTAAAAGGCCACTCTTTTGGTTTTGCTGACCCAGATTCAACCTCGGGATTTTTGATACCGAACCATGTTTTTAAACAAAAATTTGGTGGCAACAAAGACAACGACTACAACCATTTTTTCAGTTCAACGACTTTTTCTGGCGGTCATGAACAAGATATTTTGGGCGTATTAAATAAACAGTTTGATGGCGCCGTGACTTGGACATCCATGGTCGGCGATTATAATAAAGGTTATACCGCCGGCGCTTTCACGCGTTTAATGCGTGTAGATCAGCCTGATTTGATGAAAAAAATTCGCATTATCTGGGAATCCCCATTAATTCCAAATGGCCCAGTGATTATCCGTCATGACCTACCTGCTAAGTTCAAAAAAGAATTAACTCAGGCGCTTTATGATCTCGATAAAAATGACCATAGCTGCTTTGCTAAATCAGCAGGCGGTAAGGTTCATATGGTTCCAGCTTCGGTCAAAGATTACCAAAACATAATCGATCTAAAACGTGAGCTTATGCAAGGTAATCGTTAATTCCAGCAGAAACAGCAAAGACCAAACGCAGCCATTAAAAGAGAAACGCGGGATATGCCAAGCCAAACATTTGAATCTTATTATCAACGTATTCGACAACGTCAAAAACGTGAGAGTTTACTTTGGTCTATCGGAATTTTAATCGTCTATTTTTATTCAGGTTATCTATCCGAATTTAGTTTATCAGTCGTTTGGCAAGGCATACCGCATTTTTTTGACTACCTGTCGGATATTTTGCCGACTCTGCATCTTCCGGTTTTATTTGCTGATGGTCATACCAAGGGGTCTTTCGCCTATTGGGGGTATCGCTTAAATATTCAGATCCCTTTATTAGGACAAACCATTGCCATTGCTATTGCCGCGACTTTATTTTCAAGTTTAATGGCAACCTTTGCCTCTTTTCCTGCTTCCAATAACACGCAAATACATTGGTCACTACGTTATGGCTTGCGTTCTATTGCTGCGTTTTGTCGAACAATGCCGGAACTTGCTTGGGCCGTTATGTTTGTCATGGCGTTTGGCGTTGGCCCCATCCCAGGCTTTTTTGCTCTATTTCTACACAGCTTTGGATGCCAAACAAAATTGTTTTATGAGACCGTGGAAGTTGCCTCTGACAAACCCGTCCGCGGCCTTCGTGCTTTAGGGGCCAGCCGATTAATGCGAATGCGTTATGGACTGTGGCCTCAGGTAGCACCCACCTTTATGTCCTATACCTTTATGCGCCTGGAAACCAATTTTCGTCAATCCACTATTTTGGGCTTGGTTGGCGGCGGGGGTATCGGTCAAGAGCTAATGACGTCAATTAAACTCGATCATTACGATCAGGTCAGCATTGTGCTCATACAAATTATTCTCGTTGTCTCATTACTGGATTTTATATCCGGTAAGTTACGTCATCGTCTATTAAAAGAGATGTCAGTATGATAAATCACAGCAATACAATATCAACATCAGAGCGCTCTAATAATGAGCGGCAATATGCTGCAATCTATGCCAGCAGAAGAAGACATATGGTGATCACCATATGTCTGGGCCTTATTATCCTCTTGTATTATATCTTCTTTTTTTATTTCAATGGATTAACACCAGAACAGATGTTTCAAGGGCTTGATAAACTGGGGCAATATTTTGCTCGAATGTTTATTTGGCGCAATGTCAGTCAGTGGCCATTTGGCTACTACTTTACACAAATTGCAGTGACATTAGGCATTGTTTTCGCTGGCACTTTCACAGCAACATTACTCGCCCTCCCTCTCTCTTTTTTAGCCTCTCGAAGGGTGATGAACACGTTTGTTTTAGCCTCTATTTCCGTTGTCATACGACGTCTTTTTGACATTATGAGGGGGATAGACATGGCAATCTGGGGGATGATTTTTATTCGTGCCGTGGGTATGGGGCCCCTGGCCGGTGTCATGGCGATATTTATTCAAGATACCGGGTTACTGGGCAAACTGTATGCTGAAAGCCACGACGCGGTTGATAAGCGCCCCAGTCGAGGATTAAGCGCCTTGGGAGCAAATCACCTACAAAAGCACCGATTTGGTATCTTTACCCAGTCCTTTCCGCAATTTTTAGCCCTAACACTTTACCAAATAGAGTCCAATACCCGTTCGGCAGCGGTTCTTGGTTTCGTGGGTGCTGGAGGAATAGGATTGGTCTACGCGGAAAATATGCGACTTTGGAACTGGGACGTGGTGATGTTTATTACACTGGTTCTCGTCTTATTAGTAATGCTTATGGACAAAGCCTCAGAACTCTTGCGCAAAAAATACATCATCGGCGAGGACATCCCGCTGTTTAATCAGACAACACAACATACAGAAAAATAAAAAGCCTTAACCCCCACACCCAAGCAAGAGTTAAGGCAAAACAGTACAAGAAAAAGCTAGCACCACTCTTTCTCTATCAGGCGCAAGAGTATTTAGACAACCTCTTCGCGCCACTCAATCCATTATTACCAATAACCAAGCACCTTCCACCACAGGCCGCCCACCACGCCCCAAATCACTAAGTTGATCACGCTCATCAAAAAGCCCGCTTTCCACCAGTCCCCCATGCTAACGTAACCAGAACCAAAAATAATTGGCGAGGTTCCCGTTGCGTAGTGTGTCAGTGACATCATAATAGAAGAAGCCCCCGCAAGTAGAAGACCAAGATATAATGGTGGCGCCCCTAGCGCTAAACCTGCAGAATAAAAAGCGGCAAACATGGCGGTCACATGGGCCGTTGAACTGGCAAAAAAGTAATGGGCATACAGGTAGACGCAGACAAGAATCAAAGCAGACGCTTCCCAACCTAGACCAAAACCTGCAATGTTGCCCTCAATGACATGAGAGAACCATTGCACTAAACCTAGCTTGTTTAGATAGGTTGCCATCATGACCAAAGCGGAAAACCAGACAATGGTATCCCAAGCAGACTTCTCTTGGAGCACATCCTCCCAAGTCAAGACACCGGTAACCAACAACACAGAGAGCCCCATGAAAGCCACTGTTGTGGTATTCACAGCAAAGGCTTCACCAAAAATCATCCCAGGAATGTTTGCCCACAACAGCAGCAACATAGCAAATACACCAATCATGACTTTTTCGCCGTAAGCTATTGGCCCCATTTCTGCCAATTTCGCTTTTGCTTGCTGGCTGGCGTCAGGGGTTTCTTTTAACTCTGGCGGGTACAGCGCATAAATAATCATTGGTAAAAGAAGAATACACACTAAACCAGGTAATAAAGCGGCTAATGCCCATGTTCCCCATGTAATACTGATCTTCGCCCCGGTTACATCGGCAATCAATTTCACAATCAGCGGATTGGGTGCAGTCGCCGTGATAAACATACCCGACGTGATGGTGTTCGCGTGGTAACTGACCAAAGATAGATAGTGACCAATTTTACGAGAGGTCCCTTGCTCTGGAGAGGAGTTAAAGCCTGCCGCAATGGATTTCATAATGGGGTGAATAATGGCCCCACCGCGGGCTGTATTACTAGGGGTTACTGGGGCAATAACCAAATCAGACAAGGCTAAGGCGTAACCGACACCAATGGTTTTTTTACCAAAAACAGAAATGAAGGCGTAGCCAATACGACGCCCCAACCCTGTTTTGGTTAAACCACGCGAAATGATAACAGCAATCCCAATCAACCAAATCAAAGAGTTAGAGAAACCACTTAGCGCATCTTTAATCGCAATTGATCGATTTGCATTGGTCACACCAGTCAAAGCAACCAGAGCAATCGCCACTATCGCAATCGCACCGATTGGCATCACCTTACCGATAATCGCCGCAATGGTTCCGACAAACAAAGCAAGCAAATGCCACGCATTCGCAGATACACCCTCTGGCACTGGGATAACAAACCAAATCAGCAATGTCAGCACCACTGAAATGATCCCGGGTACAATGTTTATACCACCAACTTTCATCTCAACTCCTTCCAAAATCGATAAGCTCCCACTCAAGGGTGGGATGTCGGCGCGATTCTAGCATGGAGAAATTCAACTGTATGAATTCTGACACTTTAGATACTTATGTAACTAAAATTACTGACCATCCGGTCAATATGATGCGTAAAAATAAAAAAAGGACTGATATTTACCAATCCTTTCTATTAATTCAAGCTAAACATCACCCAAACTTTGCTTCGAGCTTCTCATTCATTAAGCTTTGCCATTCTTTATCTAGAGGCGCCTCAAACAGCATACGCTCACCATTTAACATAATGTCTAAGCGTGTTGCATGTAGACACAAGCGCTTAAAGCCCAACGCTTTAGTTTCTTTTAAGCGCTCTGAAGGCGAGTACTTGTCATCACCGACAATGGGATAACCTGCGTGAAGCGTATGCACACGAATTTGATGTGTTCGTCCTGTAACGGGCTCACATTCCACTAAACTATACCCTTCAAATTGTCTGACCAACTTAAAGCGCGTTAAACTCTCTTTGCCATCAGTATGAACTTTAACAATCCGCTCACCAGATTTAAGTTCATTTTTCAGCAACCGCGCATTCACTTGAAGCTTGCGCTTGGGCCAACTTCCATAAACCAGTGCTAAATAGGTTTTCTGTACACCTTCTTTTTCCCGCAGCGCTGTATGCAATTCTTTCAGAACACTGCGTTTTTTAGCGATCATGATCAAACCCGAGGTATCTCGATCCAATCGATGAACAAGCTCAATGAATTTTTCTTGTGGCCGCATCTGACGAATCACTTCCACTAAACCAAAACTGAGGCCACTGCCGCCATGCACCGCCAGACCTGATGGCTTATTAACGACGATCAACCCTTTATCTTCGTAGACAATGCGCGACTCGATATCATTTTTTAAACGATCTGGCAATGTGGGTTTCTCCGACTCCGGGGCAACCACAATAGGCGCAATACGAACGATATCGTCATGGACCAATCGATAATCGGGTTTTGTACGTTTTTTGTTAACGCGGATTTCACCCTTTCTAAGTAGGTTGTAAATTTTTCCCTTTGGAACACCTTTTAGTAAGGTAACCAAGAAGTTATCGATTCGTTGACCGGAATTATTGTCATCAATGGTGACATAACGAACCGCTGGACGAGGGGCTGAATTTTGTTCTGAATCCGACATAACCAAAGATTGGTTTCCTTTATAATTGAAGCACTTAGTTTTTACTGCTATATTCACATTCGCAGAGGGTAAGAGGCAACAAAACACCTCGAAGATAAGACGCTGAAAATGAAATATATAGCCGAAGCGACACTTCGGCCCCCTATCTTACCTCTGTAACAGTTAAGCTTAAATAATAAACCGCATGATTCGGATAATTCTGTCTCAGTGGAAGAATTTTTCATTAGTTGCATGGCCGTGCGTTCGCGTCGTTTGGTAAAAACGCAAAAAACGAGACTGGTATAGAGACTTTTTGTTATTGATTTGGCGGCGACCGCATAAAAACGTTTTATTTTAATAAACGCACCGCGCACTCCTTTGCTAAATACAACGAAATAGCACCTCAAGACTTGGGTCAGCGCATCTAACTGTGGCTCTCTTTCACTGAACATTTGTTCGCATCAGCTAACAGAGTTCACATATATAATGATTAGAATGTTAATAAATGCAACTCAACAAGAAGAGTTGCGAGTCGCCCTTGTCGATGGACAGCGTCTTTATGATCTTGATATCGAATCTGGTTCACGCGAACAGAAAAAAGCCAATATTTATAAAGGCCGTATCACTCGTATTGAACCAAGCTTAGAAGCTGCTTTTGTAGATTACGGCGCGGAACGCCATGGCTTCCTTCCGTTAAAAGAAATTTCTAAAACCTATTTTTCTAAAAAATCGAACCACGATGGCCGTATCAACATCAAGGATGTGTTAAGCGAAGGCCAAGAAGTTATCGTACAGGTTGATAAAGAAGAACGTGGTAACAAAGGTGCTGCGCTCACCACATTTGTGAGTTTGGCTGGTCGTTACTTGGTATTGATGCCAAACAATCCTCGCGCTGGCGGTATTTCCCGCCGTATCGATGGCGATGACCGTTCACAACTCAAAGAAGCCATGTCTGGTCTTAATACGCCAGAAAACGGTGGTTTGATTGTCCGTACTGCGGGCGTTGGTCGCTCTACAGAAGAACTGCAATGGGATTTGGATTATCTAGATACCCTATGGAGTTCCATCACCAAAGCCGCATCGGAAAAACCTGCTCCATTCTTAATTTACCAAGAAAGTAACATTGTCATTCGTGCGATTCGCGATTACCTTCGTGAAGACATCGGCGAAGTATTAATCGATGAAAAAAGCGCTTACCAAGATGCCATCAACTTTGTCATGCAAGTCATGCCGCATTTCAAATCGCGCATCAAAATGTACACGGATTCTACCCCACTATTTAACCGCTTTCAGATCGAAACTCAGATTGAAACAGCTTTCCAACGTGAAGTCCGTTTACCTTCGGGTGGCTCTATCGTTATAGACCCAACAGAAGCCCTTGTGTCTATCGACATTAACTCTGCCCGCGCCACAAAAGGCGGTGATATTGAAGAAACGGCACTACAAACGAACTTAGAAGCCGCTGACGAAATCGCCCGTCAATTACGTCTTCGAGACATTGGCGGCTTGGTAGTCATTGACTTTATCGATATGACCCCCGTTCGTAACCAAAAAGAAGTCGAAAACCGCATGAAAAATGCACTGGAAGCGGATCGTGCCCGTGTCCAGCTCGGTCGAATTTCACGCTTTGGCTTATTAGAAATGTCACGTCAACGTTTGCGCCCTTCTCTTGGCGAAACCAGTGGCATCGTCTGCCCTCGCTGTAATGGCCAAGGCTTCATCCGTGATGTTGAGTCTCTGGCCCTGTCGGTACTTCGCCTTATCGAAGAAGAGTGCTCGAAAGAGCGTACGGCTCAGATCCGTGCCGTATTACCGGTCTCTGTGGCAACCTTCTTGCTGAACGAAAAACGCACTAACATTGCGAAAATCGAGAAGCGTAATAACGTTCATATTATCTTAGTGCCCAACCCGCACATGGAGACACCACATTTCGAAGTTGAACGTATTCGTGATGACAGTTCAGTTGTCTCGCAAAATGAAAACAGCTACACCTTGGTTGAAACACCAGAACAACCACCTTACGAACCTCGTCAGGTTAAAGAAAGTGCTCGACCACAAGCAGCAGTCACCAGCATTGCACCTAAATCCCCTGCGCCAGCTCATACTGTGGCATCCCCCTCTCCTGCAGAACAAAGTACGAAGAGCGTGACGACACAAAAACCAGGCTTACTCAAGCGCATAATAACCGCGCTATTTGGTGAACCTGAGCCTACTCCTGCTGCGAAATCAACGCCTGCAAACAAAGCGCAAACCAGCAAGCCTGCAGCAAAAACTGAGCGCAATAGTGGTGAACGAAATACTGAGCGCGATCGCAACAATGAACGCCCAGCCAGCAAAAATGCGAACCGTAATAATCGCAATAAACGCAGTAAGCACCAAAATGCTGATCGTGATAATGCAGCTGAGGCAAGTAAAGAAAATAGTCGTTCGACTCGTCAATCTCGTCGTGAGCAAGCGGAAGCTAGCGCGAAAGGTAATCGCAACAACACCAATACACGCGCGAATAACAAGCAAGAGTCTCAAGAGGCGAAATCCGACAGGAAAGACGTCTCTACTAAGGCACCACGTCAAGAGAAGTTTGTTCCAGAAGTTGTTGAGCGTAAACGCGAGAAAAACGAAAACATCCGTCGCAGCGGCAAGCTCAAAGAGGAAGCCATTGAAGCCGAAAAACTAAAAGAGCAAGAAGATGCTGCTTTAGTCGAAGCTGCTGCTCAAGCAGAAGAAACACGTCGCAATGATGAAGCAAGTAACGAAGATGGTACGCCTCAGCGTCGCTCTCGTCGTTCTCGCCGTTCTCGTAAGCCTGCTAACAGAAATGAGGACAGCAACACAAACGAAGAAAGTGAAGTAGAGCAAGCCACTCAGGAAGAAAGCAAACAGGAAAAAGCGCCTGAGACTCAAGAGCCAGCTCGGACAGAAGAAGCAGCCTCTTTCGATAAAAAAGCATCTGAAGACAATGCACCTGAAAGCAATATTTCTGACGACACGGCATCTGAAGAGAAGGCATCTGTAGAAACAGCATCTGAAGCAGCTCAACCTGTTGAAGCCACTGAAGAGATTGCCGGTGCACAAGCTCCGCAAACTGCTGCTGAGCAAACGGATACCGTGAGCGAAGAGAAGGCTGAGACAGAAGTCAAACAGACCAGTGCCGTAACAACAGAGACTGAAGAAAAAGCAAACGTCGCTCCTGAGCCACGCCCTGCCAAGCCAAAAATGTCTGCGAAAGCGCAATTAGGCGATGTCCGTGCCACACCATCTCAAGCAGAGCAAACTGAAGTGTCATCCACTGAAAGTACTGAGCAGGCACAACCAGCCGAAACAACGGAATCGGCTGAGAAAGCTGAATCCGCTGATATCACCGAAGAGACCGCTTCTTCTCAAGAACCAGTTGTTGCTGATGAGCCAGTCGCAGTCACACAACAACCAGTTGAAACAGCAGAAGCAGAATCAAGTGAAGCAAAACCGGAATCGTCTGAAGCAGAAGAAAGTGATGCCGTAACGACAGACTCTCAGACAACCTCTGCAGAAACAGAAGAAGTGTTAGTAGAAGAAAGTAAGCCGTCTGAGCCTGAAGCCGCAAACACGGCCTCTGAAGCAACAGAGCAAGTAGAAAGCGTGGAAGAATCCAAAGAAGAAGCTGTATCCGACACGGCAACAGAAGCGCCTACTAAATCAGAAGAGCAAAGCGCGCAAGAAGATTCCACTAATGGTTCTGCTCGACGCATTCGTACCCCTCGCCGAGGACGTGGCAAAACGGTTACAGCAAAGCCTACTACAGCGCCTAAAGAGCCAATTGAGCTCCCTGAAGCCATTCTTGCGCAACAGGAAAAAATGAAGCAAGAACTGGCAGAAAAGCGTCAGAGTAGCTCGTCATCTCGTCGAAGATCGTCTACAGGTCGGGTGAAAAATGATCCTAGACTTGAAGAACAAGCTGCTCAAACAGAAGAAAATACCGTTACGGAGACATCTGAAACAGAATAAGTTTTCACCATAAAACATAAAAAGCCCGCTTAAAGCGGGCTTTTTTGTGACCCCTAACCATCGATTGCAATATTCTTAGGGCCATTACAATACGGTTTTTATTTTCTTTATTTTTTCACAACAAAATAGAGAAATATTGTCTCTTAGCGAATAATCAATGGCCGCCTATTATGACACTTTTCGGCGAATACCAATTTTTGCTCCAATTAGCCCTTGATGTTCCTCAGGATCAAAAACCATCGATAATGCCGCAATCTTATCCAAAATAAAGGCGGTAAACGGAGCGGGTTTGTGATTTGCCATATCCATATGCAATAACATGGTTTCCATTGCGGCCAGCAACTGTCCTGTACTGGCATGCTCCATTATTAATAATAAGTGTATTTTCTTCGCGTCATGATCAACAATATGAGATCTAATCACAAAACCTTCATTTAAGGACACCTCATTAAGATAATGGGTCATACTTTGCAGCGTATAAATGGAGAGTTGATGGGCTGAGCGATAATCCCTATTAAGACCAATCAAATCCATAAAACCGTCTATCCCTTTACTAAACGCAACAACATAGTAGGCGTCATTCATATGATTATTATAATCAATCCATTCTGCTAGAACTTTACCTTCAAAAACAATGGGGGCATTTGTTGCCATTACGCTTTCCTCTTACTTTATTGAAAGGTTAAGCATTATTCTAATAAACATTACTCACCGCAATTTGATAATATTCGATGATTCATCGCTCATTTTGGCAGGAACGATAGTGCGTAAATTCGATAAAAGGTGGGCTCGTGTTTAATCGCAAAGAAGATAATTTTTCTCAGCACATTCATTTTTTAATTTTACCTAACTTTTCGCTATTTGGCCTAACCTCCATGCTGGCACCACTGCGTCATGCTAATCGTTTATCCAATGAACCACTTTATACCTGGACACTGGTTTCGGAAGCTTCAGAAATGGTCCCCACCAGTGACAATATAGAAATTCGCAGTCACGCCAGCATCAAGGATATAGACAGATGTGAGTGTTTGATTATCTGTTGTGGCGCGTCACCAAATCTTTATACGCAGCGTCATATATTAGGCTTTATTCGTAAGCAAGCGGCATTTGGCGCTTATATTGGCGCACAAGATACGGGGGCCCACTTGATAGCGGCCGCCGGAGCGCTAGATGGTTATAAGAGCACGCTTCATTGGGAGCTTTTGGAAACAACGCCACCTCTCTTTCCAAATGTTAATTTCGTGCAAGAACTGTATGTGATCGATCGTAAACGTTTTGCTTGTTCAGGCGCATTGTCCGGCTTGGATATGATGCTGCACATTATCAAAATACAACATGGACACCAACTCTCGTCGAACGTCAGCAATGCATTGATCTATTCGCAACTTCGAGAGCACCACAGTCCACAAAAATTGAGTCCTATCAAGCATTTGGATTGTCGTAATAAACATTTACTAGGTGCCGTTGCATTAATGGAAAGAAACATTGAAGAGCCTCTTTCCATTGCCGAACTTGCCAACTACGTACAAATCTCCGAACGCGAACTTGAACGTCTGTTTAAACATTACCTAGACACCTCGCCGCTTATTTATTATCGACGCATTCGCTTGAACTTAGCTCGTAGTCTGTTACAGCAAACCAATGACAGTGTGACAAAAATAGCGGAGTCCTGCGGCTTTCAATCACTCTCTCACTTCTCCCGCTGCTACCAAAAAGAATTTCTCAAAAAACCCAGTGATGAACGCTGACAACCGTCGAAATACGTCTATTTATCTTCGGTTTTGTTAAAAATAATTCCTCCCGCCTCGGTATTGTGTTTTTAGCGGTTTGCATTTCTACACGAAAGCTCCGCCAAAAACACTGCCCTAGTTAGCTTGTGTGAGGATCTTATATGAATTCCGAGGTGATTATTACTTGTGCTGTCACGGGAGCTGGCAATACTGCCCACCGCAGTCCATATGTCCCGGTAACCCCCCATGAAATTGCCAATGCTGCAATAGAAGCCTGGAATGCAGGTGCCGCCATTGCTCATATCCATGTTCGCGACCCAGAGACAAAACAGTGCTCTCGTCGTGTCGACCTTTATGCTGAAGTCTGCGACATTCTTCGATCATCCAGTTGCGATGTCATTATAAATCTGACTGCTGGAATGGGCGGCGATTTGTTTCTGGGACCTGATGATGCTCCAACCCTGTTTGCCAGCGACACAGATCTTATTGGTGCAAAAGAACGCTTGCGCCACATAGAAGCACTCAAACCTGAAATGTGTACGCTGGATTGTGGCTCTCTTAATTTTGGCGACAACAATCTAGTCTACGTTTCCACCCCAGATATGCTACGTCAAGGTGCGAAAAGCATTCTTGAGCTGGGTATCACCCCCGAACTGGAAATCTTTGATACAGGCAACCTATGGTTTGCTTTGCAAATGGCCAAAGAAGGATTACTACCAGACAATGCCCTCTTCCAGCTTTGCCATGGCATTCCTTGGGGAGCACCACCGGAAATGAGTCTACTAAAAGCAATGGTTGATATGTTGCCCTCAGGAACACAGTGGACTTCCTTTGCCCTGGGTCGCCAACAAATCCCCTGGGCCGCTCAAGCCATGTTATTAGGAGGGCATGTTCGTGTTGGATTGGAAGATAACCTCTATTTACGCAAAGGCGAATTCGCCACTAACGGTCAACTTGTCGACAAAGCAGTGCACTTAGCAGAGCTTCTTGGTACACGAGTCCTTACCCCTTCTGAGGCCCGTGAAAAACTACGTTTACGCGGTATTCAATAAGGAGAACATCATGGCACGAGTAGACCCAAATAAAGTTTCAGTTGTCGGTGTGATTGGTACCGGTGTGATCGGTGGTGCATGGGCCCTACACTTTTTGCGCATGGGAATGGATGTTATTGCCTACGATCCAGGACCGAATGCGAAAGAAAAATTATTAGCCACAATTGAAAACACCTGGCCAACCATGGAAAAACTAGGCTTACGAAATAACGCCAGTAAAAACCGTTTGCACTTTGTTGAAACACTTGAAGAAATGGCAGGACAAGTTCAAGTGATTCAAGAAAGCACACCAGAAGTGCTGGAGCAAAAAAAAGCACTCTTTAAAGCATTAGATGACTTCTTACCCATAGACACGATTGTCATTTCCAGCACCTCTGGATTTAGCATGTCCAGTATGACCACGGAGCTAACCCAAGCTCCAGAACGATTCGTTGTAGGGCACCCCTTCAACCCACCTTATCTTGTGCCCTTTTGTGAAGTATGTGGCGGCGAGCGAACCAGTCAAGCAACAGTGGACTGGACAGCGGATTTCTACGAGCACATTGAGAAAAAAGTGGCCAAGATGAACAAAGAATTACCCGGCTTTATCGGCAATCGCTTACAAGAGGCATTATGGCGTGAAGCCCTGCATATGGTGGCAAATGGTGAATGTAGCGTAGAAGATATAGACAAATCCATCGCCTATGGCCCAGGGCTACGCTGGGCCATTATGGGACACTGCCTGACGTATCACTTGGGTGGAGGTCAAGGTGGCATGGCTCACCTTTTGGATCATTTCGAAGAATCTCTCAAAGAACCCTGGACCCGCCTCGAAGCCCCTGAATTAACTCAAAAACTAAAAGAGGACATGATTCAAGGTTGCCTAAATCAAGCGGACGGGGCCAGCATAAATGACCTGATAAAAGAACGAGATGAATGCCTCATCCGCATTATGCAAACACTTGATGAATACAAAAAAGAACATGGAATTATGCGCTGATATAAAAAAGTAATAATAAAACCAAGAGACTCCGGTCGAAGATTACGAGGAGAGGAACAATGAAAAAGCACTATAAACACTGGTTAAAAATCGCGGGAGGCACAACATTGTTGGCTGCAAGCTTGGTCGCATCAGCGGCTGAGCCAGAGCAATGCAAAACGGTGACCTTTGCTGATCCTGGCTGGTCAGATATCGGTGCAACCAATGCCATTACAACAACACTACTAAAAGCATTAGGCTACAAAACTCATATTATGTTGCTGGGCGTTCCTATTGTTTTTGAGAGTTTGAAAACAGGTAAAATCGATGTTTTTCAGGGTAACTGGATGCCCGTTCAAGCACATTATATTAAAAAATACGCAGACGATATCAATGTGATTCGCACTAACTTAACGGGAATCAAGTTTACCCTTGCGGTGCCAAAATATGTCTACGATGATGGAGTGAAAGACTTTAACGACCTACATAAATTCAGCAAAAAATTCCATCACCGCATTTATGGTATTGAAGCTGGCTCCGCCGTCAACCAAACCCTTCAAAACATGATCCATAATAAAGATTATGACCTTGGAGACTGGCAATTAGTGGCATCCAGCGAGCAAGGTATGCTTTCTCAAGTTGCCCGATCCGTAAAACGCCACAAATTTATTGTCTTTATTGCTTGGGAACCACACCCCATGAATATAAGATTTCATCTGAAATACTTAAGTGGCGGCGACAAGTATTTTGGCCCTAACTATGGTGGGAATACAACCGTCCAGACCATCACACGTAAAGGTTACACTAAGGAGTGTGGCAATGTTGGCAAACTTCTACACAACTTGAAATTCAGTGTGAAGATGGAAAATGAAATTATGCTAGCCGAAAAAGATGAGGGTAAAAAAGCAAAAACCGCCGCAACAGAATGGATAAAAGCCCATCCTGACGTGTTGAACAAATGGTTGGATGGGGTAAAGACCTATAACGGTCAACCTGCTTTAAGCCAAGTAAAATCAAAATTAGGAATTTAAGAAAAAGCGTAAATTTCTCTAGTCATTCAACAAGTGACTGACTCTCCACGACACTTGTTGAATGACTAGACTTCCCCATGGAGGAAAAGGTAGGTGCAATGGACGTGCTACGAACATCTAGCGTTGCTGTTTGATCTTCCACCCAGCAGCGTAAAGATTGCGCTTTGGCGATGTCTTTTGTGCTAATCAGCTCAATGCTGCCTCTATGCTCCGACGCCGCCAATCCTTGTACCTCTAATGGATAAGTTTCTTGGAGACGACGATATAATTGGGCTGTCACTCCTTCACTTGGCTCAATGATTTCGCAGTTTTCACCAAGATACTGAATAAAAATTTGCTTTACCAAAGGGTAATGGGTACAAGCCAAAACCAACGTATCTATTTCTGCTTCCAACATATGCTGACAAAGCTCTTTGATCAACCTATCAACCACAACTTCGGAAGCGGGCCACTGATCAATTTCAAAGGCCAGTGTGGGGCTCGACATAATTTGTACCTTACTATCTGACCGCCACAATTCGATTAATTCTTTTAAACGATGACTTTGTGCTGTTAATGGCGTTGCTAATACCGCAACATGACGCTTTTTGCTGACTCGAAAAGCGGGCTTCACGGCAGGCTCGACACCAATAACGGGCAACTGAGTATGAGCACGCAACGTATCAATAGCGGCAACAGTGGCTGTATTACAGGCTACAACGATGGCATAAACACCTTGCTGCTCAAAGAACTCTCCGATCTTAATCAAACGAGATTGAATCTGTTCTGGGCTTTTTTCTCCATACGGCGCAAAGGCAGAGTCCGCAAAATAGAGTAAATCCAAAGCAGGCACTTTTTTTCGAATAACATTGAGAATGGTCAGACCACCTGCGCCAGAATCCAATACGCCAATTTTCACTGAATACCACCTTCAACGACACTTGCCATGGCATCTACTGCAGGTAATTTAACAGGTTCCCGCTCCAAGAACACACCATACTTATCCAATACTGATTGCTTGATTTTAGATTCAAGCTCTAACAATGCATCCGCTTTATGCTCTGAGTAATTCACTAGCACTAAAGCCTGCTTATCGTAGACACCCACCCCCTTGTGAATAGCCCCTTTCCAGCCAGCCTGGTCAATCAACCACCCCGCCGCTAATTTAAACGCCTCGCCAAAAGGAAAAGACACCAAATTTGGAAAGCGCCTTTTTAACTCTTCATGTTGCTCAGCACCAACAATAGGGTTTTTGAAAAAGCTGCCAGCGTTAGCAAGCTTGGCGGGATCCGGCAATTTACTTTGGCGCACCTCACAAACGGCATCAAACACTTTTGCAAGCGTCACCTCACCTTGGATTTGCTGCTTAAGGCCACCATAGTTAAGAGAATAGGAAGGCAAACAGTGCAACTGCATCTCAACAGCGGTAATGATGTACCGTCCTTGCCAACGCCCTTTAAAATGACTCTCTCGATAAGCAAAACCGCAAGACTCTGCTGACAGCCACTCAAGCGTCTCTGACATAACATCTAAGACTTGGACACGTGTTAATACATCCTTAACTTCAACCCCATAGGCACCAATATTTTGTACAGGCGCAGCACCCACGGTACCAGGAATAAGTGCTAAATTTTCAATGCCATACCACTGATGCTCAACCGCATAAGCCACTAGCTGATGCCAGTTTTCCCCCGATGCTACTTGCAAAAAAACACTGTCGCCTGATGTTTCAGCCGTTTTCCCCATTAGACGGTTAATCAAGACAAGCCCAAGCACTTCATCACTAATGAGTAAGTTACTCCCACCCCCAATCACGGTCACGGGAATTTCAGCACGCTTTGCCCAACGTAATGCCTTAGTCAAGCGGTCAAGGCTATCAATCTCGGCAAAATATTGTGCTTTATGCTCAAAACGGAAGGTATTGTAGGACGCTAAGGAGACATTTTCCTGAATAAACTGTGGTTGCAAAAAGGTTTCAAGGGAATCGTCAGTCATGACATTACAGCCTTGTTAATTGAAGTTAGGAGCGAGCAGCAAGGTGCTCAACAAAAGATTGAGACATGAGTTTCAAACGCTCTCGCATTTTCACAAAACCATCCTCTTTACCATAATAGGGATCGCCAACCTCACCAAAAGAGACGCCGTCAGAAAATTCACCAAACATAACCAGCTTGGCTCGACTACTTTCAGGTTGCAATTGACGTAAGTGCTTAAGGTTGTCCTTGTCCATCGCGAGAATCCAATCAAAATAATCGAAATCCTCTAACACCACCCTTCTGGCCTTTTGTGTGGCAATATTGATCCCGATATCGGCTAATGCGTTAATGGAGCGCGAGTCAGGTCGCTCACCAACATGGTATGCCCCCGTCCCAGCCGAATCAACCTCAAGGTCAACACCATACTCAGCTGCACAAGACTCTAAAATGCCTTGCGCAGCGGGTGAGCGACATATATTTCCCAAACAAACCGTTAATATTTTGATGCGTTTCATTTTGAAGAACTGGATTCCAAACGCTCATCAGTCGTCAATGTCCGCGCCTCAGATTCAAGCAGTACAGGGATATCGTCACGAATCGGATAAGCCATCCCCCCCACTTTACTAATCAATTCTGAGCCGTCTTTGCTCAATATCAGCGGTGTTTTGGTCACAGGACAGACCAAGATATCCAATAGTACTTTATTCATGGCGTTTCTCATTTTGAATGTTGTTTAATTTTTGAAGCAATTGCGTCTTCAACTCAGCAGGTAGTTCCAACCTAACAGGCAAAAACCATACTTCATCATTAGCTAGAGACAATGCTTTACATTTTACCGCATCTTTTTCCGTCATTATAACAGGACCCAGCTTTGGTATATCATCTGCTTTATAGCCATAATGATCAGTAAACCAACGCGCACTGCCTACTTTATCCAAACCCAAAGATTTTAAAGTTGATAAAAACCGCTCTGGATTACCAATCCCCGCCATCACATGCCAAGGTTTATCCCCCTTAATGAATGCTTCTTCAAAAGAGAGTGAGCGAGAGCCATCCAAGGATAATAAGCAGTCACTTTGCAGCGCGGCGGGGATCACCTGAAAAGGCAAGCTATTTAATTTGGCGGTCAATTGCTCCGTTATACTAACAATGAAGTCCACACTCGCCAAACGTTCGACAGGCTCCCTTAACGGCCCCACTGGCAATAAATAACCATTCCCGACACCACGTTGTGCATCAATCATCGCCATTTCGATATCTCGATTCAGCGCATAATGCTGCATACCATCGTCACTGATGACTACATCCACGTCAAACCGCTCAAGCAAGCATTTTACCGCTTCAGCACGCTTAGGATAAACCACCATTGGGCACTGAGTACGGCCTGCCAACATAGCAGGCTCATCGCCGACATCTTGTGCAAAGCTTGACTCTGTCACAATTGTTGGCGCCGACAATTTGGCACCGTGACCACGAGACACAATACCGGGCTTAAAGCCCTCACTCCTTAACCATTCACACAAAGCCACCACCATGGGAGACTTACCCGTTCCACCCGTACTGATATTCCCCACAACAATAACCGGAACGGGAGCCGTATACGACAGAGCAGGATTTGCCAAGAAGACCGCCCGTTTTTTCTCCACAATACGTCGTACAAGAGGTATCAAAGGTAAAAAAAGCTGCGTCCATTTGGCCCCACCATACCAAGAACGGGTCAGTAACGATTCTAGGCTCACTTAGCTGGCTCTTTTTGTGTTGTATGAGCAATTTTTGTAATACCCAGCTGAGAGGCCGCGTCATAAATTTTCAGCACCATCTCATAAGGGGCTTTAGCGTCCGCCGTGATTATTAAAGGTCGGGAGTAATCACCATGAGCGACCTCTTTGATGCCTTGCACTAACGTATTGATTTTCTCATTAATCAGTGTTTGACCATTAATCACATATTGACCATCTGCGGTCACCACAATATCAACATCTTTACTGGTGTCATTCGCAGGAGCACCTGCTTCAGAAGAGGGCAAATCAATGGTTAGCTCGGAACTATGATTAAAGGTGGTACTGATGACAAAAAACAGCAATAACAGAAAGACCACATCAATCAAAGGCGTTAAATTGATTTGCACGTCATCTAATTTTTGACGACGAAATTTCACTGTTTAGCTCCTGATTTTGGTTCTCTTTCACCATGAAGAGCATCGACAAGCTTTGTCGACTTCTGCTCCATTGAAACAACCAATACATCAATTTGGCGACTGAAATATCGATGGAAAATAAGCGCGGGGATCGCCACACCAAGCCCCCCCGCTGTGGTTAACAATGCCTCGGAAATACCACCTGCAAGCAAAGCCATGTTACCCGCTCCTTGCTCCATCAAAACAGAGAAAACTTTAATCATACCAACTACGGTACCAAGCAAACCGAGAAGCGGCGCGACGGCGACAATGGTTCCCAACAGATTCATAAATCGTTCAAGTTCATGAATGACATGACTCGCAGCCTCTTGCATACTTTCTTTCATGGCGACACGCCCATGCTTTGAATTGAGCAAACCTGCGGCAAAAATCGCGCCCAACCCTTTCTGAGCCTGCAGAGAACGAATAAACTCGACGTTCATTTTGTCTTCGCGAAGACGTGTCATCACCTCTAATAGTAAGTTTTTGGGGGTGACTTGTGACTGACGCAACGCCCAAAAACGCTCAAGAATGATCGCAAGCGCCAAAATAGAACAAGCCAATAAAGGCCACATAAAAAAGCCACCAGTTTGAATAAAGGTTAACACTGTGCACTCCCTTCTAAATTTCTTGTTAATTTAACACAAACTCTAACGTTTCAACACGCTTGCAAGTGTCAGATTTAAAGAGAAAAAAGGCAAAAGAACAAGCCTGATGCCAGACATAAATATGATGATTCACTTTACGAAATTGCAACCTCTCATCAATTGGCACAACAATCCATTTCACTTGTAATGCAGATAAGCGCGCCAACATCGTCTTGGAAGGGACCTTCTTAAGCAACACCCAGTCAATGTGGTTTTTTATTAGACTGTTTGCTGACAGGGTTTTCTTATACGCATTGGGTAATAATATCCTCGGAGTAGATTTGGAATCGCTAATCCAGGGATCAATAAACTGACTGGACACCTTGTCATGCCAATGATCAGACATTAGTAGTTCCCCTCCGCGCTTAGCTACCAGATAGCTTCCTACATGCCATACCGTTAACAATGGCGTTCCAGCAAAGAAACCACGCGGCAATAAGAGTACGCCCCAAATAGCCACCACACCAAACCATCCGCGTTTTAGTGGCGTTTGCCATACCCAAAAAGCCAGTATACCCAACAGAAAAACTTTCAATAGATCGGAGAAAGCCAACTCAAATGATAGCAGCGGCCAATGAAACGCCACGACCTCAAGACCATGAATAACAGGCTCTAATAATGAGTCGAGCAATGCATAACAATAGAGACTGTTAAACAAACAACACGCCAAACAGGCGATGATCGCCCCTGGAAACCAAACAAACGCAGCGAATGGAATCATGATAATATTGATGACAATTGTGGCGGCTGAGACATCAGATTGCCAACCGAGAATTAACACCGAGGATGCAGTAGAAAACATGATTTGCATTACCAGCAGACGCGACCATTTTCTCTCACCTTGTACAAAACCAATTAACAAACACACCAAACTAAACGATAACCATAGCCCTGGCTCAAGCACACTTCTTGGATCAATGAGCAAGATCAACCACAATGCAAAGCCGACTGTCTTATACGGGGACAAACGTACAACAGATGCTCTGGTTAACAAATACAGACTTAGCATAATCCCTGCTCGCACCACTGGCGCCCCCCAATTGGTCAAATACGCATAGGCAAACAACAAGGGAATAATCAGTAAAGCATCCAACCGCCAAGCGGTCATCTTACCGGACAGCAAGAGTGACTCAGGCATCAATCGCCATGTCCCACGACTTAGTAAGCGCCCAAAGCCATAGACAAACCCCGTATGCAAACCTGATACAACAAACAAATGAGCCAACCCCAACACTCTAACAAGCCATTTGTCTCGTTCACTCCAGTCATCACTGTTTCCTAATAACAGGGCTTTCGTGAAGCGCCAGCTCGCAAAGTCAGCAAAACGCTTATCAAAGTAAGCATTAATCTGCTGCCTCAATGAATTTTTCTCAATAACCATACTGCTATTGTGATGACTAGCCTGATTTGCTTTATAACTAAGCCAATGAACATCTTGCAACGAGAGGCGAACAATCTGGTGATCAATATAAAGTTGCCGCTCTACCCATCCACCTTGTTTATTCGGCAGCATGAAGCTGGAGACTTTTCCAACCAACATCGGGACCGCCTTTTTGCCCTCCCCCTGTTCACTAAATGGCGTCTCTCCACGAAAAGATGGTATGGCTTTTATTGACACATTCGTAATACGTTGGCGTTCTCCATCTGGCATGGTGAGAACAAGAGTAGCCTTTGCTTTACCAAAAATAGGCTGTGTCGGTAATGGGTCGGTATAAAGGACTTTCTCTTTAAGATTGACATAAACGAGCAGCCCAGTATTGGGGCGCCAGCTCGGATTCGCTGAATAAAACCCATTGATCACGATGGAAGTAAAGGAAATTAACACTAAAATAAGGGATAAAAAGCGATGATAGCGGATTAAATAGAGACACAAGATAATGATATGAGTAGAATACAGCCACGAATATTCACGCGGCACCACAATGGCGCCAATCAAAATTGACACAATACTTAGTAACATCAGACCTCCATGTCTTACGTTGCTAACTTGACATTGACAGCTTATGCCAAAGCGCTATATAAAAAAATTTATCCCAAATCCCGAAAAACTAAGACAAAACAAAGCCCTAGGCTTATTAGGAAGTCAGATTTATGAGCCTGACCTCTGGCATCTTAGTCGCCGATCTGTTGCAAAAGCCTTTTTAAATGGGTTGTTTTGGGCTTTTATCCCAATGCCCTTTCAAATGCTTGCGTCTGCCCTTGTAGCCATTCCAATCAAAGCGAATATTCCTTTGTCTATCGCCCTTGTTTGGATAACTAACCCACTGACGATGCCCTTTGTCTTTTATTTTAATTACAAATTAGGAACATGGATACTTGGCTCAGATAGCCAAAAAAACTTCCATCTCTCCGTCGAGTGGATTTGGGCCAAGCTTGAACACATTTGGTTACCGCTGTACGTTGGTTCAGCCACCGCTGGCTTGGTCTGCGGCGTGGCGGCCTACTTTGCTATTTTGTTCGTGTGGCGTTTACACGTTATCAAACGTTGGAAGAATCGCAAGGCAAGTCGTTCATAATCTTGGACCAACAAAGCGTAACCCAATAGCTGAACACTGCAAAAAGCTAAATTATAAAAAAGCCGCTTAGAGATTCTAAAAGCGGCTTTTTGCTTATTAATGCCTTCGATACACGACTCGTATTAACATCTTCAATACAGAGTTTCTAGCATGACAACGTCACTCATCACGAATGGATTTAATTTCTCCAAGAATCGGCTTAAGCTGACCTTTTGATAAACGAAAGGCACTGTCCATCCAGCCAAGCATTTTCTCATCGTGAGTCACCACCAGGAAAGCCATATTATGGCTAATTTTCAATTCATTAATCAGCTTTTGAATTTCCTGAGAGGTAGTTTCGTCCAAGTTCCCCGTTGGTTCATCCATCAACACACAGGCTGGCTTGTTCGCTAAAGCACGAGCAATAGCAACCCGCTGACGTTCGCCACCAGAAAGCTGCGCGGGTTTATGATTGCCACGTTCTGCTAAGCCGACCTGGGCAAGCAATTGATTACCTTGCTCAATAGCGACCGATTTTGCAACGCCAGCAATCCACATTGGCATCATAATATTCTCAAGCGCGGTGAACTCAGGCAGTAAATGATGAAATTGATAAACAAAGCCCATGTCTTTATTTCTCATCATGGCACGCTTTGAATCTTTAAGGCTCGCCCAAGACACATTTGCCAACTTCACTTCACCACTGGTGGCGAGATCTAAGCCAGCCAGCAGATTTAACAAGGTTGTCTTACCTGAACCCGACGCCCCCACGATGGCGCAGGCCTCCCCTTTGTGCAAAGCAAAATCGATGGATTCAAATACGTTAACGACCTGCTTACCGTCTTTATAGTGTTTAGATAAGCTCTGGCACTCTAAAACAATGTCTTTATTCATAGCGTAACGCCTCGGCTGGTTCGACTTTTGATGCTCGCCATGCGGGATAAATAGTCGCTGCCACTGTCATAATAAATGCACTGGAAACAATCACTTTGACGTCAGACCATTCAAGCTGTGAAGGTAAGTAATCTATGAAATACACTTCTGGACTTAAAAATTGCACATGCAATAGTTCCTGCAACCAATTCACTAAGGTACTAACATTCAGCGCCAATGTAATGCCGCAGGCTAGACCAATTAAGGTGCCGACTAAACCAATAAACATACCCTGAACAATAAAAACACACATGACTTGCCGAGATGTCAGTCCCATAGTTCGCAAAATAGCAATGTCATTGCGCTTATCGGTCACCACCATAACCAAGGTAGATACAATATTGAACGCTGCTACCGCAACGATGAGTAGCAACAACAGCCCGATCATGGTTTTTTCCATTTTAATCGCATGGAATAAATTCCCCTGCGTGCTGGTCCAATCACTGACGCGATTTTCTCCTGGAATAGCGCGAGCAATCTGCCAAATTTTAGTTGGCGCCATAAACAAATTATCAAAACTAATACGCAGCCCTTCGACTTGATTAGGTTGGTAACGCTTCAAGCGAGCAGCATCTTTGTAATTTATGTACGCTAAAGAGGCATCCAACTGAGCGCCAATTTGAAAAATCCCCACCACGGTAAAACGTTTTAATTCTGGAGAAATGCCCGCAATCGATACATTGGCCCTAGGCAGAATAGCGGTAACCTTGTCACCTACTCCCACTTGTAACATTTGTGCCAGCTGAGATCCTAAGACAATGCCGTAAGGTGTTGTATTAAGCGCCTCTAACGAGCCTTGTATCATGTGCTTACCAATGATAGAGACTTTTTGCTCCATTTTTGGATCAATACCATTAAGCAACGCCCCATGAACACTTGAGCCAGCTTGGAACATCACTTGCGCTTCAGTATGGGGAGCAACCGCTTTAACACCAGGCATCGCTTCAATTTTTTTCATATCCTCTTGCCAATGTGGCAAAGTGGGATTTCCCCACAAGGTGGCTTGAGGAACCATTCCTAATATGCGTTGCTGAAGTTCACGATCAAAGCCATTCATAACGGACAGTACTGTAATTAATACCGTCACCCCCAGAGCAAGCCCTGCAACAGAAGAAAAACTAATAAAGGAAATAAAATGATTGGAACGCTTTGCTCTCGCATAGCGTAAGCCAATAAGAACGGGAAGAAAGTTAATCAAAGTGAGTCCTTATATACGAAAAATGAAGGAGGCATAAAAGCCTCCCTCATCATTTACGACGTCACCAAGCGTTAGGCGTCAAAATCAATACCAATACGACGACCTACGTCTTCGTATGCCTCAATGACACCACCTAACCCTTGACGGAAACGATCTTTGTCTAATTTTTCTTTAGTTTTGGCATCCCATAAACGGCAGCCGTCTGGAGAGAACTCATCGCCTAAAACAACTTCTCCCTTAAACAGACCAAACTCTAACTTATAGTCAACCAGCATCATGCCACCATCAGCAAACAATGCTTTTAAAACATCATTTACTTTAAAGGTAAGCTCTTTTGCTTTTGCCAAATCACTGGCCTTTGCCCAACCAAAAGCCTCAACATGAGACTCGTTGATCATGGGGTCGCCAAGCGCATCATTTTTCAAGAAAAGCTCGAAGGTTGGTTTCGTTAGGACAAGCCCTTCTTCCACCCCAAGACGACGACACAAACTGCCTGCCGCTACGTTACGGACAACGCACTCTATTGGCATCATATCAAGGCGCTTAACAAGGCTTTCTGTGTCACTTAACAATTTTTCAAAATGCGTTGGAATGCCAGCTTCTTGCAACTTTGTCATGATGAAAGCATTGAACTTATTGTTCACCATGCCCTTACGGTCAAGCTGTTCAATTCTTTTACCATCAAATGCTGACGTATCATCACGAAACAGCAGAACCATCTTGTCAGGGTCATCTGTTTCAAAGACAGATTTGGCTTTACCTGCATATAGCTCTTGTCGTTTTTCCATTGGAGAATCTCCGGTTTTTGCTGTGAGGGTTAATCTTATTTCGCTATAAAGCGTTGCACCAATTGGAACGACGCCAATTCGGGATCCGTCACTTTAGACGCATCGATCACTAAAAACTTACCATCCCGCTGGGTTTGTATTTTATACGGAAACGTCTGTTCATCCAGTTGCATACTAGACTGAGTGTCTTGCTTATCAATCGCTAACATATTTGGTTGACCATCAACAAAATGTAACCCTGCCGCTTTTATTTGAGCCGCCACATCTGTCGTTGTTTTAAGGTGAACGGCGAAAATCCCTCTGTGATCCACCCAAATTGGAAATGGCGAGTTTTCACCGCGCTGAGAAAGATAGGCGGACGCTTCACTGATTTGGCGGCCCAAATTACCCCACAAACGCACAGCATCAGTATAGCGTTTAGGATCTTTCTCTGGGCTTAGCCAAGATGTTACATCCTTACCTTGCTCTTGCTGCTTAAACTGCATTGATACAATCGTGTCATTACCAGAAGGTTTAAAGGTAAAGGCGAAGACCGTTTTTTCAGGAAAATTGCGGGTAAAGGTACTAGCAACTGATGCCCAAAAACCTTCTTTCTCAAATTCAAAGGGAACACTGATTATTTTATTGTCTTTATCCCTTGCTATGGCATCCCCCTGACCATGCAAAGCCCCTAAAAAGCCCTTGATCATCTCTTTGGTTTTATCCAACCCAGCAGGCACATCAAAGACCATCCGGTCAGGCTCGCTAGAAACGGGGATTTTAGTCATTGGGTAGAAGATAAAAGGGGCTCTAGGCGTAACAAATTTCCCTGTTTTTTTAATATCAGGGATTTCGCTTGCATTAGGAATCACCAAGTCATCGCGCACTTGAAGCGAACCCGGTGGCTCTTGCAATTTAGTGGTGTTGGAAACGGCATATTGATAATCGTTCGTATGATTGGTCAATATGGAGCTACAGCCAGACATTGCCAATGCTAGTACACCAGCACTGGCCAGTTTAAAAGAAGTATTTTTCATTAAAGGATTCCTGCTTGAACCATCGCTTGTTTCACTGCTTCATGATGGGCTGCCGACAGTTCTGTCAAAGGCAAACGAATGCCTGTACCACACAATCCCATTTGAGCACAGGCCCATTTAACAGGAATTGGATTGGATTCGACAAACAGATTCATATGCAAAGGTGAAATGGTTTGATCAATTTCATGAGCGCCTTGAGCGTCTCCTGCTATCGCCAACTCTGCCGCTTTAGCAACCGCTTTAGGAGCAACATTCGCCGTCACAGAAATATTCCCTTTGCCACCCAATAGCATCAAACCTACTGCAGTAGGATCATCACCTGAATAGACAAAAAAATCGCTCGGCACAGCTTCAATGAGGGCTTTACCTCTTTCCAAATTACCTGTTGCATCTTTAATGCCAACGATATTGGGAAGACGAGATAAACGTACTACCGTCTCATTTTGCATATCGCAAGCGGTACGACCCGGTACATTATACAGAATCTGCGGAATATCAACGGCTTCGGCAATGGCCTTGAAATGCTGAAAAAGCCCTTCTTGAGTCGGTTTATTGTAATATGGCGTCACTAATAGACATGCGTCTGCACCAGCTTCTTTGGCTTGGCGTGTTAAATCAATGGCTTCGTGTGTGGAGTTCGCACCCGTTCCGGCAATCACCGGAATCCGGCCATTCACGGTTGCAATCACTTGGCGGATAACATTGGCATGCTCTTCATGAGTCAATGTGGAAGACTCACCTGTCGTGCCAACAGCAACAATGCCGTGAGTTCCTTCTTTAATATGAAACTCAATCAGATCATCTAACTTTTTTGCGTCAACCGCTCCATCTGATGTCATAGGGGTAATGAGAGCGACTAAACTGCCTGTGATCATTTTGAGCCTCCAATTAATTATAAGCGTGCATATAGTACCGTTCAGACTAAGGTTTAACAATCATTCAGGGACGTAAAGCACGAGTAAATTACAAGGAAGCGATTTTTGAGGGGGATTTTTCTCTCGACTGTTGATAAGCTAATAATATTAAGAGATTTTTTACCTTAACCATAACGGAACCGGAGATGAAAGTATGTCACTAAAAGTTGGCGATATTGCCCCTGACTTCTTAGCAAGAGACCAACACGGCGAAAACATCACCCTAAGCCAATTTAAAGGCAAAAAGGTGATTTTATATTTTTACCCAAAGGACTCCACGCCTGGTTGTACTGCTCAGGCTTGTAACTTGCGCGATAATTACGAAGAGCTGCTGGAAAAAGGCTATGTGGTTCTGGGTGTCAGCACAGACAGTGAAACACGCCATCAAAACTTTATCGCTAAAAACGAACTCCCTTTCTCTTTAATTGCCGATACTGAGCGAGTAGTACATGATCTCTATGGCACATGGCAGCTTAAAAAATTCATGGGACGTGAATTTATGGGGACGGTTCGTACCACGTTTGTTGTTAATGAAAAAGGTGTCATTAGCAAAATCATTGAGAAAGTGAAGACAAAAGACCACACTGCTCAAATTTTAGACTAATTTTCACTATGCCTGCCATTTCCTATGGGACGTCTTACGACGTTCCATAGCCTCAACAAAACTAGCACCTTAAGAATCATCGCGACTGTCGCTTTAGGCTTTGAGCCAATCTAGAAAGTCCTTAGTAGAATCTGATGGCACATGATGATTAGACTGCACAATGTGGTATCCGTTATTAGACTCTACGGTAAAATGGGGCAAAGCGACCAATACGCCACTTTTTATATAATCATCCAACAGAGGTGACCAACCAAGACCAATCCCCTGTCCTGAAATAGCAGCTTGCACCAAAAGGGTATAATTATCAAACTCCATCACAGAATCAGATGGTTGCCATTGGGCACCATGCAAATGAAAAAGTTGCTCCCAATCCATCCATTTTTGACTTATATCTGCATTCAATTTCAGCAAAGGCGCCTTTACCATATCGGTAAGAACCGTAAAACCAGAAAACTCCTCAAACAATTTTGGACTACACACTGGATAGACTTTTTCGGACAACAACTTTTCCGACCGGTACCCTTGATAAACCCCTTCACCAAATAAAATTGCCACGTCCGAATCCATTGAAGGCAAATCCGTCCCTGACTGGGATGTTTGTATGCGAATATCAATCTCTTTATGCAAGCCTCGAAATTCTGGCAACCGTGGCATCAGATAAAAAGCAGCAAAAGCAAAATCAGTGACCACAGTAATTCGACGCGGCGCGGATTTTTGCTTGATTTTTTGCAAGACTTCTCGCAAATCTCGCAAACTTGACTGTGTCGTTTTTAGCAAAATATGACCAGCATCTGTTAACACCACACCACGATAGATGCGCTCAAACAAAGCCACCCCAAGAGATTTCTCTAAAGCCCGTATCTGCTGACTTACCGCTGGCTGGGTGGTGCCCAACTCGTGGGCAGCAGCGGTAAAACTCAGCAACCTCGCCGATGCCTCAAAAACGACAAGCCATTGCAGTGGCGGCAACTCTGAATCCATTAACATAAGTAATACTTATCCCATGCATAATATTTTAGTCAGTTTACAGGGCATTTTTCATAGCGCAACCTAATAAGATCTTATCCAACACGAGACCATTAACGCTTACTTTAGCACTCACTCCATTAGAGGTAGTTATGACAACAAAGCAACCGAATATTCTTTTTATTATGGCAGATCAAATGGCCGCCTCAGCACTGTCGGTATATGGCCATCCCATTGTCAAAACCCCCCACTTAGACAAGCTCGCCAATGAAGGAGTCGTCTTTGATTCCGCCTATTGTAATAGCCCTTTATGCGCACCTTCTCGTTACACGTTAATGACGGGGCAATTACCAAGCAAGATAGGGGCATACGATAACGCCGCCGACTTTCCTGCCGACATTCCCACCTTTGCACACTATCTGCGGGCGCAAAATTACCAAACAGCTCTATCTGGTAAAATGCATTTCTGCGGACCCGATCAACTCCATGGCTTTGAAGAAAGACTGACAACTGATATCTACCCTGCCGACTATGGCTGGTTTCCAAACTGGGATGACTTAAAGACTCGACCTACCTGGTACCACAATATGTCCTCTGTCACACAAGCAGGACCTTGCATAAGAAGCAATCAGTTAGATTTTGATGATGAAGTGGCGTTTCATGCCCAACGTTATCTTTTTGACTACGTTAGAAGCAACCAAGATAGGCCTTTTTGTCTCACTGTCTCTATGACACACCCACATGATCCTTATGCCATTGCGCAAGAATACTGGGATAGATACAAAGATGAAGAGATAGACCTACCGAAAGTCACCATTAGCAAAGCCGATCAGGATCCGCATTCGGCCCGCCTACAAGCAGTTTATGCCTATCATGATCAAGACATTAGCGAACAGCAAATACGCAATGCCCGACGGGCATATTACGGCGCCATTAGTTATGTAGATGATAAAATTGGCCTACTGCTCAAAACACTCCAAGACACTGGCTTAGATGACAACACCATCATTGTCTTTTCTGGAGATCATGGTGACATGCTGGGCGAACGCAATCTTTGGTATAAAATGTCTTTCTTTGAAGGCTCAGCTCGAGTCCCCATGATTGTTCACGCACCAAAGCATTTCAGCGCTAAGCGGGTCAAAGAGTCCGTCTCGACCATGGACCTGTTGCCTACCTTTCTAGATATTGCCACCAACTGCCAAGACCACACCTATGCCATGCCCATTCAAGGTCAAAGCTTGATGCCTCACTTAAAAGGACTTGAAGGTGGGCATGATGAGGTGATTGGAGAATACTTTGGCGAAGGCACCATTGCACCACTCTTTATGATCCGCCGTGGACAATACAAATACATCTACTGTCAAGCCGACCCAGAACAGCTATTTGACTTAGAAAATGACCCTCAAGAACTTACTAATCTCGCAACAAACCCTGGCTTCAGTGACCAGCTCAATACCTTTAGACAGGAAGCCATCGGTCGTTGGGATTCAGATAAGTTGACCCAAGAGGTTTTAGTCAGTCAACGACGTCGTCGACTTATTGTCAAATCGATGAATACTGGCAAAAAAACACCCTGGGATCATCAACCTATTTTTGATAGCAGTGAAATGTATATGCGCAACCACATTGACTTGGATGTCTTAGAACAACGTTCGAGATTTCCAAAAGTATCATAACCCTCTAATAACTATAAATAACGAAAGCAAATATCAACACACAGGAGCAGCCCAATGATAACATCACCAATTACCAAACGATTACTGGTCGCCGCAGCTAGCTCAGCACTGCTTATCAGCTCTAGTATGGCCTTCGCTCAAGAGCCAAAGCAATGTCAGGACGTCACATTAAGTGACCCAGGCTGGTCAGACATTGGTGCAACGAACGGTATTACGACCACGTTATTGCAAGCAATGGGTTACAAAACGAATGTTTTTCTACTCAGTGTACCAGTTACCTATGAAAGTATTAGAAACGGTAAAATTGATGTATTTATGGGAAATTGGATGCCTGCTCAATCAGCTTTTATGAAGAAATTCAAAGGCAGCATTGACGTAGTGAAAACCAATTTAGAGGGTGTAAAGTTCACATTAGCCGTGCCTGACTATGTCTATAAAGCTGGGGTAAAAGACTTCTCCGATTTACATAAATTTGCTGATAAGTTCCATCGAAGAATTTATGGTATTGGCGCTGGCTCACCAGCCAACCAAAAACTGCAAAAAATGATCAATACCAATGATTTCGATTTAGGAAAATGGCAACTCGTGGAATCTGGTGAGCAAGCCATGCTATCTCAAGTGGCTCGAACCATCAAAAGAGATAAGTTTATCGTTTTCTTAGCGTGGGAACCGCACCCAATGAACATTAGGTTCCACTTGAAATACTTAAGCGGTGGCGATAAATATTTTGGCCCTAATTATGGCAGCGCAACGATTCATACAGTCACTCGCAAGGGCTACTCAAAAAGTTGCCCTAATGTGGGGAAATTGCTCAGCAATCTCAAATTTAGCTTAAACATGGAAAACCAAATCATTGCCGATGCAAAGCAGAAGAATCAAAAATCTCGCGTGGCTGCAGAAAACTGGATAAAAGCGCACCCTAAAATATTAACCCAGTGGCTTCAAGGTGTTACTACTTTTAGTGGTCAACCGGCTCTTCCAGTCGTTAAGAAAGAATTGGGACTCTAACACACTCAACCATCATAAAACGCATCCCCTTCGTAAGCGTTCATTCTACGCCGTTATTTCATCCCATCTTTTTGCACTCTAAACTGGACTCCGTTTTCATCTCATCACCGATAACGGAGTCCAACCCATGACCAAACCCTATACCCGTCGTTCTTCTTCTGAATGGCAACAAATCATTGACGATCAAGCCGAGTCTGGCTTATCCGCCCCTCAATACTGCGAACAGCATCAGGTGAGTTACGCCAGTTTTAGTAAATGGCGTCAGCATTTTTCGGGAACTAAAGCCTCGCCAGATTCTAGTCACTCAGACTTTATCGATCTCAGTCAGGTGCCCACTCTCTCAGGTACTGGACGTTGGAACATTACCTTGTGTTTAGGTGATGGTGTTGAGCTTCGATTGAGTCGTGACTGATGTTCCTGCCCGATCCCAATGCTAAAATTTGGTTGCATACCCAACCCACAGATATGCGTAAATCCTATCGTGGCTTATTAGGGCTGATCAAACAACACCTCAAAGAAAACCCACTCATCGGGTATTTTGTCTTCATTAACCGGCGCAAAACCCAGATGAAAATCCTCTATTTTGACACCTCTGGTTATTGCATTTGGTGTAAACGACTGTCGCAGGGGCAGTTCAATTATGCGTCATCAGAAAACGCTAAACACGCCCTAAGTGTGATTGAATTGCAGCACCTCTTAGCGGGCATAAAAGTCGAAAAATATCGTCAATTTAAACGCTACAAGCGAGCATCATGACAAGTTGGATGGTATAATCCAACCCCATGAATGACGCCACTTACCGACCTATTTTACCCTTCAAAAACATCGACTTGCTTCACACGAATGAGGTCGAAAAACTGCGTGCTGAAAACGAAGCTATGTCTTCAAGAATCCGCCAATACGAAGCGGAAGTGCACATGCTAAAGCGTGAGTTATTTGGGCCGAAAAGCGAACGTCGTACCTTACTCACACCAGATCAACAAGCCCTCGCTGATATCGTGGGTCCGATGTCAGCCGAACCAACCCGCGTAGAAGAAGAGTCTATCGTTGAGAAGGACAAACCTGAGTCTGCCAATGTTCGTGGCAAAGCGCCCAAGTTTCGTAAAGGCAATGAAATTAACATCACCGGATTGCGTTTTGATGAGTCTATACCGGTTCGTGAAAAGGTTATCTTAGCGGACGAATTACAAGGCCCCAATGCGCACGAATACGAAGAAGTCGGCTTCAAAGACGTCAGCCGCATCGTACAAAAAACCAGTGCCTATGAAGTCGTCATCACCAAACGTCAGGTGGTGAAGCACAAAACCAGTAAACAGCTCATTACCGCGCCACAGCCGGATCTGATTTTTGACAGTTCCCTCGCGGATGTGAGTTTTATCGTTGGCTTACTGGTTAATAAGTTCTTGTATCACTTACCCCTTTATCGTCAACACCAACAGCTTAGCGCTTCCGGCATCACCCTCAGTCGTGCAACGCTCACAAACCTCACCAAACGCGGGATCGAACTGTTACGACCCATTGTGGTAGAGCAACTGATTAGTGTGCTGGACAGCAAGGTACTGGCCATGGATGAGACACCGATAAAAGCCACCCGCCAGCCTGGGGTAGGCAACCAACCCGGCAAAATGAAGCAAGCGTATTTTTGGCCCATCTATGGCGAGCAGGACGAAGTGGTGTTTACCTTCTCCCAAAGCCGTGGCATGAAACACATCCAAGACTTACTGGATCATGTTTGGCAGGGTACCTTACTGACCGATGGTTATGCCGCTTACAGTCGTTACGAAGCCACCTCACCGGAGGTCACTCATGCTCAGTGTTGGGTGCACATGCGTCGTCAGCTACTGAAAGCCGAAATGGAAGAAACCGAGGCCGTCACCCACGCGCTGAACCTGATTGCCGCCTTGTACCAGTACGAAAGCCATATCAAACAGAAAGGTTGGTCAGATGAGAAAAAACAAGATTACCGAGTGCAACACAGTAAGCCCTTAGTGGATCAATTTTTTGCCTTCTGCGAAGAACAAACCCAACGGGCTGACCTATTACCAGACGATACCTGGATGAAAGCGTTGAACTACACCTTAAAGCGCAAACGCCAACTGATGGTCTTTTTGGAAAATCCAAACGTTGCCATGGACACCAACCACCTAGAGCGAGAGATAAGACCCATCCCAATGGGTAAGAAGAATTGGCTCTTCTGTTGGACAGAACTGGGCGCCGAACATGTCGGCATCATCCAAAGCTTGATCAGCACCTGCAAGCTGCACGACATCGACCCCAACGTCTACCTGACGGATGTCCTACAACGAGTCAGCCAGCATCCAGCCAAAGACATCGCGGACTTAACACCAATACGATGGAAGCAACTGTTCGCAGACAACCCGTTGAAATCGCCCTTACTCTGAGTCAGTGGCTATCAATGATAGCCCTAGAATGAACGCTTACGCTTTAACAGGCGAACTTCCGCTTCATATTGGCGGATAGTGACAGACATGGCCTCGACTTCGGCACGTAACTTATCGACCTCATTCGTGTGAAGCAAGTCGATGTTTTTAAACGGTAAAATAGGTCGATAAGAGGCATCATTCATAGGGTTGGATTATACCATCCAACTTGTCATGATGCTCGCTTGTAGCGTTTAAATTGACGATATTTTTCGACTTTTATACCCGCCAACAGATGCTGTAATTCCAGTGTACTGAGGGCGTATTTATCGTTCGCTGATTCTTGGTAATGGAACTGACCTTGAGCCAAGCGTTTGCACCAAATGCAGTAACCCGAGGTGTCAAAATAGAGAATTTTCATCTGCGTTTTGCGTCGATTAATGAACACAAAATACCCGATGAGTGGGTTCTCTTTGAGGTGTTGTTTGATCAGCCCTAATTGCATATACCGGAGCAATCCGGACACCCATTCCGATATAACTCGGACACCCATTCCGTTTTTATCCGGACACCTATTACGCTCTAAACCGGACACTTTTTGGCTTTCCCCGGAATCCCTGTCCGGATTAGCGTAAACCCTGTCCGGATTCACCGGAATCCCTTCGTTTTCTCTTTTAAATCAATCGCTCACTACACTTGGTTACACCTAATACGTTGCCAGGAAGTGATCATGACCAGAAAGAGAACCTCAATGACCAATATTAAAGAGATTTTGCGTCTCAAACATGAGTGCCATTTATCCACGCGGCAGATTGCTTCTTGTTTGAATGTCGGCCGCTCTACCGTGTCCGATGTCCTGACTCGTTTCAAACAAAGTGACTATTATTGGCCCCTTGCCAGTGACGTTTCCGATACCGATCTGTCTAAAGCGCTGTATCAAGAAAAACCGGCTAATCGCCTGAAAGTGATGCCGGACTTTGCGTACTTTTTTATCGAACTCAAGCGCAAAGGGGCGACGAAGCAATTGTTGTGGGAAGAATATGTTGCCGAGCACCAAGAGCGCACTTATGGCTACAGCCAGTTCTGCGAGTACTTCCGTCGTTGGCTCGCCACACAAAAACGCAGTATGCGTCAACTCCATACCGCAGGTGACAAGTTATTCATTGATTATTGCGGACCGACTATCCCGATCGTCAATCCGGAAACGGGCGACGTTCGCCACTCACAAGTGTTTGTCGCCACACTGGGAGCGTCTAACTACACCTACGTTGAAGCCAGCGAAAGTCAAAAGCTGGAGCATTGGCTACAGTGTCACGCCAATGCGTTTGAACACTTCGGTGGCGTTCCCGCTTTATTGGTGCCAGACAACTTAAAAGCTGCCGTGACAAAAACAGATCGTTATGAGCCGAAACTCAACGACAGTTATCGTCAGTTAGCGCATCACTATCAAACCGCCATTATGCCGGCTCGTCCCTATAAACCCAAAGACAAAGCCAAGGCCGAAAATGCGGTTCTGATTGTCGAACGCTGGATCATGATGCGCCTTCGTCATCGCACCTTCCATACCCTAAGAGAGCTGAATAATGCGGTTCGAGAGCTGATGAACGCTCTGAACCAACGGCCGATGCAAAAGATTGGCGTGAGTCGCCAAGCCCTTTTTGACACCCTCGATAAACCCGCGTTGAAACCGTTACCGATGCAGAAGTATGTCTACACAGAACATAAACGCGCCAAAGTGGGACCGGATTACCACATTGAGTACGCAAAGCATTATTACTCGGTACCGCATCAGCTTGTGGGTCAATATGTGACGCTGGAAGCGACGTCGCAGATCATACAAATCTTCCATCAAGGTCAGCCCGTCTCGTCTCACCCAATCAGCCGAAAAGACTATGGTCTGAGCACCCACATGGAACATATGCCGAGCCATCATCAACATCAAAAATGGTCACCAGAACGCTTAATCGGATGGAGCAAGCAGATTGGTGTCGCCACCGAAAACGTCATCAAACAACAGATCCTGTCCAAAGCCCATCCAGCCCAAGCCACTCGTCGCTGTCTTGGCATACTGAGTCTCGCGCGCAAACATGGGGATGTCCGCCTAGAGCAAGCCTGTCAGGATGCCTTACTGGTCAACAAACCTTCTCTGCGCTTTATCCGAAATCTGCTCGATCATCATCGGGAAGGCACACTGTCTCTTCCTTCTGACTCGACACCCGACACCCCGCACAGCAATGTTCGCGGGCCACACTGCTACCACTAGGAGAACAACATGAATCACCTGACTGAACAACTCAAAATGCTGCGACTGAGTCATGCCGTTACCGCGTTAGAACAACAACGAGAACAGTTAACCACCTATGGAGAACTGGACTTCGAGCAACGTCTCACACTGCTCCTTGACAGTGAGCTGCTAGGCAGAAATCATGGCAAAATCGAACGGCTCAAACGACAAGCAAAACTGCGCGTAGAAGCCAGCGCCAGCCAACTACTCTACAAAGAAGGGCGTGGACTAAAGCGCATCCAACTAGGAGAACTGTTGACAGGAGGTTACCTGCAAAAGCATCAAAATATCCTCATCACAGGCCCAACGGGCGCGGGCAAAACCTATGTTGCCTGCGCCCTTGCCTCACAGGCGTGCGAGCAACTTTATAGCGTTCGCTATCTGCGCCTGAGTCGACTGCTGGATGACCTCAGCCTTGGCCGCTTAGACGGCACCTATCAAAAACAACTTGCCGCCCTCGCCAAAAAGCAGCTGCTGATACTCGATGACTGGGGGATGGAAAAACTCAGTGCCGATCATGCAGGCCATTTATTAGAGCTTTTAGAAGATCGTTACCAAACCAGCAGCACGATCATGATCAGTCAACTGCCAGTGAAAGAGTGGTACAACATGATAGGCAATGCCACGGTTGCGGACGCTTTACTGGACCGTTTAATCCACAACAGTCACCGCATAGAACTAGGAGGAGAATCGATGAGAAAACTGGCGCAATCCGGACACATGGAGTAAAACTAGAGACTGAGAAAATGAAGAGAAAAAGGTGTCCGGATTAAAACGGTACCGGTGTCCGGAATCAGCGGAATATGCACTAATAAGCCACGATAGGATTTACGCATATCAGTGGGTTGGGTATGCAACCAAATTTTAGCATTGGGATCGGGCAGGAACATCAGTCACGACTCAATCGAAGCTCAACACCATCGCCTAAACACAAGGTAATGTTCCAACGTCCAGTACCTGAGAGAGTGGGCACCTGACTGAGATCGATAAAGTCTGAGTGACTAGAATCTGGCGATGCTTTAGTTCCCGAAAAATGCTGACGCCATTTACTAAAACTGGCGTAACTCACCTGATGCTGTTCGCAGTATTGAGGGGCGGATAAGCCAGACTTGGTTTGATCATTAATGATTTGTTGCCATTCAGAGGAAGAGCGGCGGATATAAGGCTTGGTCATGGGTTGGACTCCGTTATCGGTGATGAGATGAAAACGGAGTCCAGTTTAGAGTGCGAAAAGATGGGATGAAATAACGGCGTAGAATGAACGCTTACTCCCCTTCAACCCACGCTCGAAATAAGATAATCAGGTGCGTACACAACCCAAAAAGCCACCTTGTCATTCCTGAACAAGGTGGCTTTTTGATCTACTAGCTATATGAGCAACAACCTACTGTCTTGTCAGGCGATCATTACCCAATACCAACGGCATAGAAGAGCGGTATGGATTAATATCCAATCCTCCACGGCGAACATAACGAGCATACACAATCAAACTTTCAGGCTGACACTGTCGCATAATGTCAATATAGATGCGCTCAACACATTGCTCATGAAAATCCGTGTGCTCACGAAAAGACACAATGTATTTTAATAAGCTCTCATGATCAATTTGTGGCCCTTTATAATCAATAAACACAGATCCCCAATCAGGCTGGTTCGTCACAGGACAATTTGATTTTAGCAAATGACTGACTAAACGTTCTTCAACGATGCCAGTGTCCCGATCAAGCGTCAGTAGATTAGCATTGGGATGGTATTCATCAATCTCAACATCCAGCTCATCAATACAATAGTCAGGTGTGAGCACGACAAGAGACGACATGGAGTCGACTTCTTGTAGAATCACCGTCACAGCAGCACCAGCGGCATTGGATAGATCCTTCTCCAAGACCGACTGAACCTCTTCTTGTGAACCATAACGCATCTGATTCAAAGAATTTAAATACAATTTAAACGATTTCGACTCAATAATATTAGGTGAATCGCAAGGCAAACGAAATTCAGCCAATGCAACAATCGGCTTGCCTTTACTGTTTAACCATGAGACTTCATAAGCGTTCCAAACATCTTCGCCATAGAAAGGAAGGCGCTCAGAGGCGACGCCCATTTCCTTCCATTTATCAACTCGAGCAATGGGATAAAGCAACCCTGGATCGTATTCAGAAACGTATTCAGTTTGCTGACCTAAGGGTAAAGTGCCCATATTTATTTCCTCAACTTCTAATGCCTTTGCCTTTATTAAGCAAATGCAAACCAAATGTAAACAATACTACGATAAAAATGCCAACAATCACTAACGCCATGTATACATTAATATCAGAAACGCCAAGAATACCGTATCTGAAAGCATTTACCATATAAAGAACAGGATTTAGAAGCGATACATGCTGCCAGAAGCTAGGTAATAAGTCGATCGAATAAAAAACCCCTCCCAAATAGGTCAACGGGGTCAAAATAAACGTCGGCACAATAGAAACATCATCAAAGTTTCTTGCGTATATAGCATTCACAAATCCGCCTAGGGAAAACATAATAGCCGTTAAGCACACCACTGCAATCGTTAAAAATAAATTTTGTAAATGTAGATGAGTAAAAAACAACGACAAGATTGTCACAATACCCCCTACAAACAGGCCACGAGCCACACCACCTAACACATACCCCACCAAAATAACCCAATTAGGGGTCGGTGATACCAGTAGTTCCTGAATACTATGCTGAAACTTTGCAGAGAAGAATGAGGACGATACATTCGAATAAGAGTTGGTAATCACAGACATCATAATCAAACCAGGCACAATGTACTGCATATAGCTAAAGCCACCCATTTGACCAATTCGACTACCGATCAAATTACCAAAAATAGCGAAATACAAAGACATGGTAATCGCTGGCGGTAATAAAGTTTGTGGCCAAATACGAGTGAAACGACGTATTTCACGACGCAAAATAGTATAAAAGGCGATAAAAATTTCCGAATTAGACATACAATTAACCTTTAATCAATTTGACGAAGAGCTCTTCGAGACGATTCGATTTATTTCTCATACTGATCACATTAACGCCAATCTCATCCAGTGCTTTAAAAATATGATTAATCGACTGCCCTTTGATCACCTCTACTTCAATAGTAGATAAGTCCTTGCTCAGTTTTGTTGTATAGCCATCAACATGCCAGTCGTCACTCACTGATTGATCAAGGTCTAAAATAAACGTTTCTTGATTCAGGGTTTTTAGTAACGCCTTGACGCTAGTATTCTCAACAATTTGCCCGCTATTGATAATGGCAATATTACGACACAATTGCTCAGCCTCTTCTAAATAATGGGTAGTCAGAATGATTGTCGTGCCCTGCTCATTAAGATTTTTGATAAACTCCCACATAGAACGTCGTAGCTCAATATCAACACCCGCCGTTGGCTCATCCAAAATAAGCACTTCAGGCTCATGAACCAGCGCACGAGCAATCATCAAGCGTCGTTTCATCCCACCTGACAGCATGCGCGACTGGTCATTTCTTTTGTCCCATAGATCCAATTGCTTTAAATATTTTTCAGCCCGCTCTTCAGCAACTCGGTTACTGATTCCGTAAAAGCCAGCCTGGGTCACAACAACATTAAAAACGGTCTCAAATACATTGAAGTTAAATTCTTGAGGCACGACACCAAGGTACTGTTTCGCCTTAGCAAAATCTTTATCGATATCGGCCCCAAAGATAGACACTTTCCCTGAGGTCTTGTTTACCAGAGAGCACAAAATACCAATGGTTGTGGATTTGCCCGCCCCATTAGGACCAAGCAGCGCAAAAAAATCGCCCTTTTCGACATTAAGGTTTATTCCCTTAAGGGCTTCAAATCCACCTTCATAACGCTTTTTAAGATCACTTATTTCAATTGCATATGTCATAATGGTATATCTCGTTAGGCTATAGCCAACTTAATCGTTACATTTAAATAGGTTTTTACGTGGAATCTCGCAATCAATATATTCTTAACGCTTTTACAGAACTACGCCAACGCATCGCTGAACACGACCCATTCAATAGAGAAGATCTGGCCGAAGAAGAAGTTGATTTTCTTGAAAAATGGGACCAATTAGAGCCCAATATAGAAGCGAACAGCGTAGACTATATATTTGACGCACAGGAGCTACTATCACGCTTTATTCGTTGCTATCCCAACCTAGTCCCTCTCATTAAAAGAGAGCTACTTTGGTTTGTTGGAGGCGAATGTTTGCATTTCCTAGGGGATGAAGAAATTTCGCTTTATCAACATCTTGAAGAACACCTCTATGAATTAGATTCACAAGGCAAAACTTACAATATTTCAAAAGAAATCAGCGTACTCAGAGGTGACTTAACACAACGACATTAACAAACGCTTCAGGGCAGTTGCGCTGCCCTGATTAAAGTCACACTCGCTTAAACACAAGCGTCCCATTTGTACCGCCAAAACCAAATGAATTATTCAACACCACATCAATTTTACGCTTTTGTGGGGTCGAAGCCACATAATTCAAGTCACACCCTTCACTTGGATCCTCTAAGTTTATTGTGGGCGGTGCTACCTGATCACGGATGGCTAAAATAGAAAAAATCGATTCTACAGCCCCCGCTGCCCCCAATAAGTGTCCGATCATCGATTTAGTTGAACTGATTGCCACATCCGATGCATCAGTCCCCATCAATAATTTTACAGCTTGTGTTTCCGCCAAATCACCTGCCATCGTTGAAGTACCATGGGCATTGATATAATCCACTTCGTGAGAAGCGATACCAGCATCTTTGATGGCCGCATTCATGGCAGCAAATGCCCCTTCTCCCGTTTCTGGGGGAGCCGTAATATGATAACCATCATCACTCATGCCAAAGCCCGCCAACTCGGCATAAATAGTCGCACCACGAGCAACAGCATGCTCATATTCTTCAAGCACCAAAATCCCGGAACCATCCCCCATCACAAAACCATCACGATCTTTATCCCACGGACGACTTGCCGTCTTAGGGTCGTCGTTACGAGTCGATAAGGCTCGTGCCGCACCAAAACCACCAATACCCAACGGTGTAATGGCCATTTCAGCCCCTCCAGCCAACATTACATCTGCATCCCCATAGGAAATCATCCTAGCGGCCATGCCAATGTTGTGAGTCCCCGTTGTACATGCTGTCACAATGGATATATTCGGCCCTTTAAAGCCAAATCGTATCGCTACATGACCTGAAATCATATTAATGATGGCACCCGGCACAAAAAAAGGTGAGATACGTTTAGGCCCAGATGCTTTTAAAAGGTCAAGGTTTTTTTCTATCATCGGCAAACCACCAATGCCAGACCCTATAGCACAGCCCACGCGAGTCAAATCCGCTGTTTCTGCATTCAACTTAGCATCCTCTATAGCCTGTACCGCAGCGGCAATACCATATTGAATAAAAAGATCCATTTTACGGGCTTCTTTAGCGCTCATATATTGAGTCACATCAAAGCCTTTCACCTGAGCTGCAAAACGCGTAGAAAATTGGCTGGCGTCAAAAGAAGCAATATCAGAGACACCACTTTTCCCTTCCAACACATTATCCCACGTATCTTTTACATTGTTGCCAAGGGGTGTCACCATTCCCATTCCAGTGACGACGACTCGACGACGCGACATAGGATTCCTCCGAAAATAGCCCTAAACCTTCAGGGACTTATTAATAAGAAAAGCCGCTGTAACGAATACAAGCGGCTTTTCGGGAAACTCAATTCACTGAAAATTACAAGTTAGCGTTAATGTAGTCGTTCGCTGCTTGCACTGTAGTGATTTTTTCAGCTTCTTCATCAGGAATTTCAGTATCAAATTCCTCTTCAAGAGCCATAACCAATTCAACAGTATCTAGGGAATCGGCACCCAAATCATCAACAAAAGATGCTGAAGGGACAACCTCTTCCTCTTTAACACCAAGCTGTTCGCATACGATTTTTTTAACGCGTTCTTCAATGCTACTCATTAGAAGTTCCTACTTTACTCGTTAATAGCTCATTTTGAGCAATATTATAATGTTCGACAACCTAAACTAAAAGGCGTGATTCTCAACATGAACCGGAGACGTATTTTCGTTGAATTAAATATAAAATTCAACTCAAATTACGACATATACATGCCACCATTGACATGTAATGTTTCACCGGTAATGTAAGCTGCGCCATTAGACGCTAAAAATGCGACAGCCGCCGCGATTTCTTCTGGTTGACCAAGACGCGAAGCTGGTACTTTTGATACTAAATTCGCTTTATGCTCTTCAGGAAGCACCTTAGTCATATCCGTTTCAATGAATCCAGGAGCAACACAGTTAACAGTGATGCCTCGAGACCCAATTTCCGCCGCCAAAGAACGACTAAAACCTTCTAGTCCTGCCTTAGCTGCAGAGTAATTAGACTGTCCGCCGTTACCCATAGAACCAACGACCGAACTAATGCTAATAACACGACCAAATTTTGCCTTGGTCATGCCACGCAAGCAAGCTTTTGTGACACGAAAAACAGATGTTAGGTTAGTATTAATTACTTGATCCCATTCATCTTCTTTCATGCGCATCATTAGGTTATCACGAGTTATCCCCGCATTGTTAACCAAAATTGTAGGCGCGCCATATTCTGCGTTAATTTCTTTGATTACCGCATCAACAGATTCGCTAGACGCAACATCTAACACCCAGCCTTTGCCATTTTCACCAAGATATTCGCTAATGCTTTGAGCACCAGACTCGCTTGTCGCGGTTCCGATGACCGTCGCACCTTGCTGAACAAGAGCAATAGCAATGGCTTTACCAATGCCTCGCGTTGCTCCTGTTACCAGTGCAATCTTGCCTTCCAGACTCATCATTGTCTCCAATTTTCGATTTACTTAGTTGCTATATGGTACTAAAAAATCTTCTCACAACCCCAATTACGCAGAAATTGCAGCCTCAAAGCCACTTAAATCCCCTAAGGATGAAGCCGCCATGCCTTTAACAATGCGCTTATTCAAGCCACATAAAACCTTGCCAGGGCCGCACTCCAAGGTCGTTTTCACCCCCAACCCAGCCAGTAGTTCAATGGATTGAGTCCACAATACTGGCTCACTCAATTGAGACACCAAATTGGCTTTAATTACTTTAGCATCAGATACCGCTTGCGCACTGAAGTTTTGCACCAAAGTACAAGTTGGCTCATGGAATTCGATTGAAGCAAGTTTCTCCGCCAACTTTTCACCAGCCGGCACCATCAACTCACAATGAGATGGCACACTGACAGGGAGAGGCAGTGCACGTTTTGCTCCCGCTTCTTTAGCATGAGCCATTGCTTCTTCAACCGCCTTCACATGACCTGCAATCACTACCTGGCCTGGAGAGTTAAAATTCACCGCGCTGACAACACCAGTCGCCGCTTGACAAGCCGCTATGACCTCATCGTCCCCTAAGCCGATGATTGCCGCCATTGCCCCTTCACCAGCAGGGACGGCATCTAGCATGTATTCTCCACGTAGTTTAACGAGTTCAACCGCCCCCAAAAAGGTAATAACACCAGAACATACTAATGCGGAATATTCACCCAAACTATGACCTGCAACATAAGCAGGCTTTGGACCACCTTGTTGTTCCCACAAACGCCACAAAGCAACACTGGCAGTTAACAAAGCGGGTTGTGTTTTATCGGTTTGATTTAGCTTATCTGCATCGTTTTGAACAAGGTCCCATAAATCATAACCAAGCACTCCTGACGCTTCCGCGAAGGTCTGACCAATAATGTCATACTTTTCAGCTAAATCCGCCAACATGCCCAACTGCTGGGAACCCTGCCCAGGAAAAACAAAAGCTAACTCATTACTCATTTAGACTCCTCATTATCAAGTCGCGCTGCGATAGCCTTAGCTAAATTCACTTGCGCAATATCAATTCCGTACTCTATCGCCCCGATCATGGCCGCTAAATCCGACCCACCGTGACCCTTTACCAAATTACCGTTCACACCCACAAGGCAAGCCCCATGTCGACGCTTAGTTTGGTAAAACGTCTCGAACAACGATTGATCGCCACCTTGTTCCTTCAGCTGCTTCATCAGAAAAGACAACAATCCCTCTGACGCTTTTAGCACAGCGTTCCCTACCATGCCATCACATACAATGACATTTTTCTCACCATGGAACAGCTCACTTCCTTCTGCGTAGCCTAAATAGATAGGCCATGTTTTGCCAGAAAGCAATGTGTCTGCTTGACGAATGACAGAACTGCCTTTCGTACTTTCCACTCCAACATTCAGTAAACCGACCTTCGGCACTTCGTTACTCAATACTTCAACATATGCCGCACCAAGCTGCGCAAACCCCTCTAGCATTGACGGTGGACAATGAACATTTGCCCCCAAGTCCACTAAACAACGTAGCGGCTCAGCGTGCAACTCGCGAATCAATGCGGGATACAACTTAGGACGAATTACACCTAACAAATGTCTTGCCAGAGCAACCACCGCTCCGGTATTCCCAAAGGTCACCACCACATCCGCCTTACCGCCCTGCAAACTCGCAATGGTTTGATACAAGGTGCTGTCCCGACGTTTAAACAAAGACAAGACAATATCATCCTCTGCACGGATTTCATCCAAGCAAGGCACAAGCACTAATCGACTATGATGAGTTAGAGGGATACATTCTGACGTTAAGTGAGAAGAGTAGTAGAGAGTAATTTCTACATTAGGATACTGAGAAAGCACCTCAAGTGCGCTTTCAAATGCAATGCGGGGACCTAAGTCCCCGCCCATAGCGTCTAAAGCTACCCTGATCATGGGTATCTTAGTTACTCACCTTTAGGGGTGATAACTTGACGACCACGGTAGAAACCGTCTGCAGAGACGTGGTGACGACGGTGAAGTTCACCAGTAGTCTGTTCTACAGATAGAGTTGCACTTGTCAAAGCGTCATGAGAACGGCGCTGGCCGCGACGTGAACGTGTCACTTTACTTTTTTGTACTGCCATTTTTGGAGCTCCTAACTTTTACTTGGCTTAAAATTAGCCAATATACTAAATGGATTCGGTTTTTGTTCGTCATCCGGTGCGTCATCGGTAGACGAGGCATACTTTAAAGCTGTTGGGTTGCAACCACTTTCTTCATGATAGGCGACAATAGGCAAAGCGAGTATAATTTCTTGCTCCACCATGTCTGCCAAGATTATTTCACCATCGGTCATGACAACAGGGTCATAATCACTCGGTATATTTTTCGCGTGTTCTTCGTCATAAACGAAAGCAAGCGACAAATCGACCGTCAGTTCCTGTGAGACCATCTCCATACAACGTTGACAAACAACCTGAACAACGGTCTTCAGAGAACCTGTAGCAATGTAGCGCCTATCTTCATCAACTCTAAAGTCTAGATGAATAAACGCATCACCCTCATCCGACGCCAAGACAGCACAAAGCTCCTTAAGCTGGTTAAGGGGTAAGTACCCTTCAATCGCTGACTCATGGTGAGCGTATTTGCGAGGGTCAAAATATTTAGGTAATGAGTCATTCAACATGGCGGCAAATAATATGGACAAGTGTCCGTCTTGTCAAAGTCTAAGTGCATTCAAAGGCCTTTTTTTCACTGTTTTTCACTTTCAAGCTGAAAAAAACGTAAAATAACGCTCTTCTCTAATCAACTAGCGATTTTTTTATGACCAAAAAACTCATTCTCGGCTCATCATCCCCTTATCGTCAAGCCTTATTAGAACGACTCAATTTAGCATTTCAGTGTCACTCACCCGACATTGACGAAAGCCCAAAAGAACAGGAAACACCAGAGCAATTAGTTAAACGCCTAACCACGCAAAAAGCACAAGCCGTTTACCAAGACTTAAACCATCACGACCTTCTCATTATCAGCTCCGATCAAGTTGCCGTATTAGACAATCATATTCTAGGCAAACCACATACTGTGGAAAATGCTATCGCGCAATTATTACGCTTTAGTGGACGAAAAGTCACTTTTTTAACCGGGCTAGGTGTTTTGGCTTCAGACACAATGACGTATTCCTATACACTCAACGAATATCATGTATATTTTCGAGAACTTAACCAAGAAGAAGTCGCCCGTTATGTCAGCATAGAGCAGCCTTTGGATTGTGCGGGCAGTTTTAAATGTGAAGGGTTGGGAGTCGCCCTCTTTGAAAAAATGGAAGGCGATGACCCTACCAGCCTAATCGGCCTACCTTTAATTACTCTCTGTAAAATGTTGCGCCAACACGGTATTTCGCCTTTCTCTTAAGGCAAGAGACTGAAAAGCGGGAGACAAGACACCTCAAAAGGGTTGTCTTCCCTTATCACACCCCTTTAGGAAAAGAGAAATGAATGGGGTTTTCAGAGGTAAGCTCTTTCAACGCTTTCACCGTTACCTCGTAACCAAACTCTATCAGCTCAGTGGCGCGCCAGAACTCATAAAAACCAGAAAGATCTTTAGGAATGGAAATCAACAAATTGGGGGAATACCCTGCCAGCTTGTACTGAGCCAAAGATTCTTGCATGGTTTCAAACATCATATTAACGGTTTGAATTCGCCCCCAGCTGGTTGCATTACTTTTGCGCCCCAAGCTTGCTGAGGGAGCTTTCGGCTCCTCCTCATCGGATTTATGACGACCAAACAATCCTTTAAAGGTTGACCACCATTCAGGCGTATTACTCTGCTCGACCAAAGACTCAGAGGTTAATTCTTGCGCAGGGCCATTAAGGTCCACAGCAACCAAATAATCCGCACCAGCCAACACTGTTGGAATGATCGGTAAAGGGTTTAACACCCCACCATCCACATACACTCGCCCATTCAGTTCAACAGGCGACACAATAGAAGGAATTGCAGAAGAAGCACGCATTGCATCAACGAGATCCCCTTTTTGGAACCAAAACTCTTTTTGATTGAGAAGATCTACCGCAACAGACGTAAAAGGAATCGGCAACGACTCAATAGTAGGACGACCGATAATATCTTCAATCACCTTAAAAAAACGATCCCCTTTAATATAAGCCCCATTTCGAAATGACATATCCAACATGCGAAGCACTCGCACTTTATCTAAAGAAGTCGCCCATTCCGAAAAATCAGATAACCGCCCCGCCGCATACACCCCACCAATGATCGAACCAATAGAGCAGCCAGAAACACTGATAATCTCATAACCATGATCTTCAATCGCATTTATGACACCAATATGCGCATACCCTCTTGCTGCGCCACTGCCCAGCACCAAAGATACTGTTTTCTTCATACTCACAAGCCTTAGGGTAAAATATAAACAAAGGAAACACGATCCTGACCAAGCGACGTTCGTCCCATATCAGCCACATTAATAAAGCGCACTTTAGCCTGTAATCTCTCGCCGATCCCTAGTTGTATCTGTTTAATAAACTGATCCCCTCGAGACAAGGCACTATACCCTGCTTCAGCCTTACTGGAGACATACCCCACAACATGTTGACTCGGCAACAAATCGCTCAAAAAACGACGAATTCTTGGAATATCCTGGACATCAAACTGTGCTGCCACCTCAAAATCCGCCTTACCGGTTGCATTGGTAGAAATATCGCTTATCCATACCATTATGTCACCGGCACCACGTTGATTAATATACAGCACTTGATAATCCCCAAGACCATCCTGCAATGACATCAACATTTGATTATCATCAGCACCATACAACAAATACTGCTTAAAAAAATTATTAGCCCATGCATTACTGCTGCCACAGTTACGACCATCACATTCAAACAACAGGCGCCTATCTCCCTTGAGCATCACGGATTTGTAATAAGCCAATACACTGCTTAAGGGTTCATTTCGATTAATTTTATACAAGGAGTAACTATTTTCACCTTTCACCCGAATCACTGACTCTGGTTCCCAGCCACGACCAGATCGACGAATCTTTCCTAAGGGTACTTCAATTAAAGACACGTCATCAGTACCACTTTTTACTAACTGAGCCCCTCGGTAAGGCTCAATATTCGCTAAATCCGCCAACGCGATGCTACTCACCAACATTGAACATGCAATCATAACTTTCTTAAAATTGACCATGAGCCTTACCTGCCAGCTAAACTACCATTGTGCGGTGTTAGTTTTGATCAATGAACTTCCTCACTTCCTCTGCAACCGTTGGCGCCGTATCACGCTCCAGATGAAAATGATGATTCCCTTCTAACCATTTAAGTTTAATCCAAGGAAATTGAGCAGCACGCGCTCTTACAAACGCCTCACCTTCCTGATTTGCATACACTCCCTCTTTGGCTACTAAGGACAAAGCAGGGCATTTTATTTCAGCAATAAGCGCCGCTACACCCTCTTCATCCATTCTATAAGGGGATGGAAAAGACAACTTATGATCATGACGCCACCCCCAAAGATTGTCATCGGTTAGAATCGCCCCACGCTCAACCAATTCATTAGCCGCCTCACGGGACAAACTGGTAAAGCCATACATTCGAGCACTGACCATATCATCCAGAGTTTCGTAGCGAGCAAAGCGACCTTCGCGATGTTTTGCCATACGCTGAATAGCACGTTGCAGCATAGCAACACGCTCCGCAGGTTTCGTTGTCAAAGGCCCCATATTATCCAGCACCACCAAACCACGCACTTTTTCTGGAGCGATTGCAGCCACAATCATGGCGACCGCCCCTCCCATACTATGACCAATCAACCAAGTGCTTTGATTCGATAAATTCAGAATGGAAACGACGTCTAAAGCATAATCCCAAAGATGATAAAACGATCCTGCCGCACGATGATCCGATAAACCATGCCCGGCAAAATCAATAGAGCTATGAGTAAAGCCAGACAAATAAGGAGTGAGACAATTAAAACTGGCGGCATTATCCAGCCAACCATGCAAACATAAAACTTTGACCGCAGAAGGGTTGGATGACAACGTTTGCAACCCTGCGATTTTGGTGTGAGCCAGATTAAAAACTACATCACTCCCCATGAAACCTACTCCTTAAAACAACATACATAACACGACATTCAAAATGACTTAAGAGGCCTCTTCTCGCAGCTAACAACCAACGTCTCACTGAGGAATAAACCACCGGAATTGACAGCAAGCCGTGGCAAAAAGCTCACCCTCAAGGGCGGCTAATGATGCCGTCATCATTGAAAAATCATGTGGCAACGGCGCATCCGACAACAAATCAACCAATTGATAAGCAAATGGCTGATAAGTCACCAATAAAATATACTCATAGGGCTGTTCATTTAGCCATAACGCCACATCTAAGGCTTTTCCGCTCGGCGTAATCAGCTGGCATGTTTGCCCTTCCAAAGGCGAATCATTGTCGTCGTTGATTTGATTTAGCTCCGTTAAAAAATGCTGTGCCGTTTGTTGAGCTCGAACATACGGACTAACAAAGACAGCATCCAACCGGTCACCTTTTTCTCGAAACGCTCCAGCCGTTGCAATCACTTCCTCGACACCAAGAGGCGTTAACTCGCGAAAAGCATCTTTATCAAAACCATAAGCCTGCGCATTACCATGACGCAGTACATATAAACGCTTAGTTTTGCTCATCAGTATTCACCTTAGGCCAAGGCTGAAATGGAAAGGGTTTTTCCTCGTCTTCAAACGACAAAAAGCGACATACCTGACGAATAAACATACTCACGCTTGTCAGCCAACCAGATAGCATCTCAGCCTTTGATGAAGTGAGCAATCTTATGAGACTCACCACCACTATCAGTGCGCCAAACACTGTCAAGGCAATATTTAAAATCAACCAATACAACACCATATAAATTAATCGCAACCAAAAACCTTGATCGGTATAACTTGGCTTAGCCATGTTTTGTCTCCTTATCTGTCGCAAACTCGACATCCCATTTTTGCTCACCTGTCATCATTGAGCCAATTAAAGTATCCAGTTTAGCACCATCAAATAAAAGCCTAGACAAACCCACTGCCAATGGCATATACAACTGATGCTTACTTGCTTCCTCGACCACCATACGTAGCGTATTCACCCCTTCGGCCACTTCGCCAATTTCTTCTACAGCAGACTCAAGAGATTGCCCGGATCCGATCGCAAACCCCACACGATAATTACGACTCAATGGAGAAGAGCAAGTGGCAATCAAGTCTCCCATACCTGCCAACCCTAAAAAGGTCATCGGATTCGCGCCAAAATGCACAGCAAAACGGCTCATTTCCGCCAAGCTGCGAGTCATGATCATTGCCATGGTGTTTTCACCCACTTTAAGCGCTTTCGCTAAACCACACACAATGGCATAAATATTTTTTAACGCCCCAGCCAACTCGACCCCAGTGCTGTCTGCGTTTTCATACACGCGAAATGTCTTCGACTTAAGCAGCTCAATCACTCGAGCACGAACCTTCTCATCATTGCTGGCAATCACCGATCCAGTGATTTGACCCGCCGCAATCTCCTTTGCCAGATTAGGACCACTTAACACACCAATTTTTTGCGTAGCCGGGTTGCGACGTAAAATATCACTCATCAACTCAAAACGATTTGGATTAAAACCTTTTGTAGTGCTAATAAGCATCTTATCCGCCGTTAACAAAGGCGCGATTCGCTCAACCACTTGTTCAAATGATTTAGAAGGGATAGAGACAAAAACAGTATCGCTGTCTTTGATCGCTTGTTCTAAGTTACTGGTCGCCAGTAACTCATGATGCAGTTCCGCACCAGGCAGATAACGACTATTTAAACCTGTCAGATTAATTTCTTCTACCTGCTGCTCATTGCGCATCCACTGGCTCACCTGATAGCCATTATTCGCCATAATATTCGCCAAGGCGGTACCAAAACTGCCGCCACCTAATACGCAAACTGACTGCTTTTTTATCATCCTTTTTCCTACAATTTTTACTCGCGTGTTCTCACAGAATATAAACCTACTTTTCGGCGAGAAAGCTAATATTTATACGTTAAGAAGACCTAATATCATTGTTTACCGAGCCCACTCTGTTCTTGTTATGAAGAGCAGCTCACCTCTAATGACTTACCCCAGTCTGGCGCTCTTTGCGCCAACTGCTCATTCTCTACATGCTCGTCAAACGGCGCATTTAGCACCGATAACAAACGACGAAAAGGCAAATAATCACCCTGCTCTGCGGCAACAATGACTTCGTGAGCAAGGTAGTTTCGCAATATATATTGGGGGTTGACTTGCTGCATTTGCAAACTGATTTGTTGCCAGTTTGCATTTTCTTGTTCACGGGCTTGCTGATACTGTGCGAGCCACTGAGACATTCGTTCTCTATCAATGACCTCATCCAGCACGATATGAGAATTATCAGGCGTCAATTTACTCAATAAACGGAAAAAGATGCTGTAGTCCATTTTCTCGGCAGCCAATATGGCAAACAAACTTGGTAACAGAGTCTCCAACTGCTGCGTATTAGTTATGCCCATCTTCGCCTTCATCAAATTTTCATAATGCGACTGCAATTCAGGCTCATAATGCTGCAAAATAGCAATCAGTTGCTCACGCTCAAGCAGCCGAGAAAAACAACGCATCAAACAGTTTAAATTCCACAAACCGATACTTGGCTGCCTAGAAAACGCGTAGCGTCCTTCGTAATCGGAATGATTACAAATCCAGTCCGGCTCATAATCCTCCATAAAACCATATGGGCCATAATCAATGGTTTCACCGGTAAACGAAAAATTATCGGTGTTCATGACGCCGTGCTGAAACCCAACAGCCTGCCACTTAGCAATCATTCTGGCGGTCCGTTTCACCACTTCAATTAGCATATTTTCAAGCGGCGCGTCTGTAGCTAAACACTGTGCGTAATAATGCTCAAGACAGTAGTCAAGTAACGCCTTGAGTTCATCATCTCTACGTTGATAAAAGAAAAACTCAAAATGCCCAAAGCGAATATGCCCTTGTGCCGTACGCAATAGCATAGCGCCTTTTTCGGGCGTTTCACGATACACAGGCTGTTCGCTGTCAAACAAGGCCAAAGCGCGGGAAGTAGGAATCGACAATGCATGCATTGCCTCACTGGCCAGATATTCACGAATACAAGAACGCAGCACCGCTCGACCATCGCCACGACGAGAATAAGGCGTCGGCCCCGCCCCCTTCATATGAAGATCCTGCAAGAGCCCGCGATCATCACGCACTTCGCCTAACAGAACCCCTCTGCCATCTCCTAACTGAGGAGAAAAGCCGCCAAACTGATGCCCTGCATAAACCATGCTTAAGGCTTGTTCTATTTGCGTTTCACCATTCAAAATAGACTTGGTTTCAGAGGATTTAATATCAATAGACAGAGAGTGAGCAAGCTCCTGGTTGAATTCAACCAGGCGCTGCTGAAGAAGTGGCTGGATGTGCGTCTTGGCAAAAAATGCTTCACCCAAACCCGCAAAGTGGTGCTCTAAGTTCATAGGTACTCACTTGATAAGCCTTTTACACAATGGCATTCGCTATGCACATATTGTAAAAGGCTTTTAATGTAAGAAAAGTATTAAAGTGCCGTATTCACCATATATTCACAACGTATACTTTCACCCACGACCTTTTCAATTTCAGGAATCAAAAAGGCGTCATCTTCACTGGCAAAACTGACTGCTTTACCAGTCTCCCCGCCACGACCAGTACGACCAATACGGTGCACATAGTCTTCTGGGTCTTCCGGTAAAGCATAGTTAACAACCAGTTCAATATTATCCACGTGAATACCACGCCCGGCGACATCCGTTGCTACTAATACTTGAATAATGCCTTCTTTGAAGTTTTTCAATGTTTTGACACGTTTATCTTGCGCCACTTCACCCGACAGAATTGCACAATTAATATTCGCTTTTCTGAGTTTCTCATAAAGGTCGCGGGTTTCATCACGACGATTCGCGAAAATAATCGTTCTCTGATTGTTATTACCTTCAATCAACTGCTGCAGAACAGGCCATTTCTGCTCGGCCTCCACCGTATAAATCACTTGATCAATATTCTGGTTTGTCGCTTCTTTTGGTACAACAGAGACTTCTTTCGGAAAGAACGTCCATTGGCGTGCTAATACCTGAATATCTTTTGGAAAAGTCGCACTAAACAGCATCGTTTGGCGCTTCTCTTTATGGGGTGTCATGCGAATAATGCTTTTGACATCCGGAATAAAACCCATTGACAACATACGGTCAGCTTCATCCAACACTAAGCATTCCACCTGATTTAACATAACTTTTTTGCTGCGAGCAAAATCCAACAAACGGCCAGGTGTCGCCACAAGAATATCCACATTCTCGTTTTCTAAAGCTTGCTTTTGCTTTTCATAGCTCATACCACCCACCAAAGAGACCACATTCAAATGGCAATTTGACGTCAATTTCTCCGCTTCATCGGCAATCTGTAACGCCAGCTCACGGGTTGGTGCGATAATCAAGCCACGGGCAAAGTGATTAGCACGTTTGCCCTCTAGCGGATAATCTAAAAAGTCACTGATCATGGCGATCAAAAAGGCAGCCGTTTTTCCGGTCCCTGTTTGCGCCTGTCCGATAATGTCATATCCCTTAATAGTCATTGGCAAGGTTTCTGCCTGAATTTCACTACAGTACTCAAACCCCATTTCAGAAATGGATTTTAATACCCGGTCAGGCAGGTTTAAATCATGAAAGCGTAATTTACCGTCTACTTTTGGCACTTGAAACTGATCTATTGACCACACTGAACCGTTATTTTCCATTTTTTCCGCCACTGAAGAAGCTGTTTGTGCAGACGCACTATTATTCGATTTGCTATTTTTGTTCGGGCGCTTATTAGAGCGGCGCGGACGCTTAGGTCTTGTTTTTTTCTCTGGAGCGGATTCTGTTGTTTGGTTTTCCATATTGGAATCTATATTCTTCTATATTTTTGAATTTATGAAACTTTGCGGGGAGTGTACCTAAATGATAGGTTTTTATCACCCCTTGCTTTGCTAAGTTGCACGTTTTCATACCCTGTCGTAGGATTAAAAGACGACAAGCTATACCATACGATACGGTGGGAGACTATCAATTAACTGTTGCCCGTAACGCTTTGTCTTGAGACGCTTATCCAATATATGGATTTCTCCCGAGTCTTTTTCACTTCGTAACAAACGCCCCGTTGCTTGAACCAAGCGCAAAGAGGCATCTGGGATGGTAATTTCCATAAAGGGGTTGCCACCACGTTTTTGTATCCACTCAGCCAATGTGGCCTCAACGGGATCATCCGGTACCGCAAAAGGAATCTTAGCAATGTACACAGAGGTCAAATAACTACCAGGCAAGTCTACCCCTTCGGCAAAACTGGCCAACCCAAATAGCAAACTGCCCTTACCTTCATCAATCCTAGCCCTATGAGAATCTAGAATCACCCGTTTAGACTGCTCGCCCTGAATAAGAAGAATCTCTTGCAACCCAGCAGAAAGTGATTTAGCTACCTCCTCCATCTGACGACGCGAAGAAAACAGCACCAAACTCCCCTTATCAGTATGAACATGCTCATTCAGATACGTCACAATCTCCGCAGTATGCTGATCCACACGATTTGGCTCATGCTCCATATTGGGCACCACCAATAGACCATTATTCTGGAAGTCAAACGGACTTAACACCCGCAAATATTCACTTTCCCGAGGCACCCCTGAGCGCATATTAAAACGATGAAATTGATTCAGCGCGGTCAGTGTGGCCGATGTGACCAGCGCTCCAAAGCACTTATCCCATAACTGCTGACGTAGCGTATTGGCCGCCAGAATTGGTGAACCACCAAGCTCAACATCTTGCTCCATCCCTTGCCCTATCACCACTAACCAACGGGCATTAGGCGGAAAGTTTTGATCATCAACCGTAGAGTATAGACGCCATAAATCAATACATTGCTCTAAACGACCTAAAATCACGCCCAAAATCGGCTGCCAAGTCTCCGCTGTTTCTGGGGTAATCCCCATTCCTTCGTTCTGTTTGGTTTTCTTACATTCATCCTGTATACTTTCGATATTATTGAACAGCTTCTGATAAGACGTCTGCAAACTGTAAGCCAATTGTCGCAACTCATCCGGTATCACACCAAATTCAAAGCGGTGCTGATTATTGTCTTGATCCAACCCTAAACCTTGTATGTAAGGCGCCAAACCTTGCTGAGCATACTGAATAAAATTCACAATACTCTGAATCTGCTGGGGGATTTTCAGCAATAACTGACCAGTTAAACTGACCGCATCGGTCAACTCCTGCTTCAAATTCACTAGGTTTTTCTCCAACTGGCGAAGCCAAGTAATACTTTGCTGTAAACGCACTTCATGACGAAAGTGGCCAATGGCTTTATCAGGAAGGTGATGGCCTTCATCGAAGACATAGATGGTTTCTTTTGGTGGCGTAAGAATGGCGCCGCCGCCTAGAGATAAATCGGCTAATACAAGATCATGGTTGGCAACAATCACATCGGCAACCTCAATCTCAGCCCGTGCTTTAAAAAATGGACAGGCAGAATAATTAGCACAATTTCGGTTCGTGCATTGTTGGTGATCTGTCGTTAAGCGGCGCCAATCTTGATCGCGAATCACGCCTTCCCAATTATCTTTATCCCCGTCCCATTCGCCTTTAGATAACGCCACATCCATTTCTTGGTACAAAACCGTATTCACATCATCAGCTTGTAAATGCTGCTCAAACAGTCCTGCAAACATGTCCTCCATACCTTGATCTTCCGAGCTTAAAAAGCTCTCAAGGTTGTTTAGACAGAGATAACGCCCACGTCCTTTTGCCAATGTATATTTGAAGCTTAATTCCGTGTGTGCAAGCAAGTTAGGCAGTTCTTTATGCAAAATTTGCTCTTGCAGAGCCACTGTTGCCGTAGAGATAATGAGTTTTAAGCCACGTGCTTTCGCTATTGGAATGGCCGCTAAACAATAAGACAGAGTCTTTCCAGTCCCCGTTCCAGCCTCAATGACCGCCACGTGCTTTTCGTCTAGCCGATTACCTTCGCTGTCTTGTTTGATATTCCCCAAAGTACGCGCGATTGCGCCGATCATCTGACGCTGACCAACTCGGGGTTTATGCTGTTTTGCTTCCAAAGAAGCACGATAAGCAAGATGAATTTGTGTTTTTAGTTCGTCTGAAAGCATTTAAATTATTGAGAATCGTTGGTGATGCTGTATATAATAACAGTTACTGTATAAACAACCAGATGGCCCTATGATTAAATTAACCAAAAGACAATCTGACGTACTAGAAACCATTCGCGAATTTATTAGCGAAACCGGCTTTCCTCCAACACGTGCAGAAATCGCAGGTCGCTTAGGCTTTAAATCGCCCAATGCCGCCGAAGAACACCTGAAGGCCCTTGCCAAAAAAGGTGCCATCAAAATGCTCTCTGGCGCATCCCGAGGCATTCAATTAATTGAAGACTCTGTCGAGGCTGCCAACGACGAAGAGCTTGGCCTACCCGTCATTGGCAAAGTGGCCGCGGGCTTTCCAATTCTTGCACAAGAAAACATCGCATCACATGTGAGCGTGCCGCCTAATATGTTTTCCCCTAAAGCGGATTACTTTTTATCTGTCTCCGGCACCAGCATGAAAAATATTGGCATTATGGAGGGCGATCTCTTGGCTGTCCATAAAACCACTACCATTCGTAATGGTCAGATCGTTGTTGCCCGCATTGGCGATGAGGTCACGGTTAAGCGTTTCTATCAAAAAGGCAGTCAAGTACGTCTACAACCCGAGAATGAAGAATTTGACGATATTCTTGTTGATCTGGAAAGCGAAGAGTTTGCCATCGAAGGCTTATCTGTCGGTGTCATAAGACAAACCGTTTAAGCTAATACCTTAGCTAACCCGGCACATATTCTAACAGATAAAAATCGGGCCGACCTAACCAACCATTAATAGGCGGCCAAGAAAAATGCGAAGCCATGGCTTCGCATTTTTTATATCGTCCTGATCAATGCAGGATTTTAGGGCGCATTTCCAAATCTTCTAAGTACTCAGCATCGTCTCCAAAAGAGGATTCATCAGAATAAACAAAGTCTATACCTGCATGAAACATGCACTTAGCCAATTCAAAATACCGCTCTTTTAAGTACGACTTCGTTGTATCGGAAATGACCAAGGTGGCCAGCGGCTCAACACTCTCTCCGTCTTCACTTGCTGGTCTCAACACAATGTCGCCATTATCGAGTTCAACAATCTCTAGATAAGATTCTTTCATAATTAATACTCTGATGATTCTTCTCTAAAACGCAACACCAACTCAACAAGCTTGGACAAGTACAGACCAACTGAAGCACCGGCATCCGATCCTTTACCAATTATATTGTCCGAACTCATACCAGAAAACGATGTATAGTGACATTCCAACTGGGCAATGAATGCTTGCTCTAATTGATTCAGCCAAGAAAGGGGTTGTAAAGCAAGATCTGCTAGCTCGCTCAATGTGGGTACCACAACCCCTATCTCTTTCGCTGCATGTTGTAATTTCAAGATATCTAATTCTGATTTCAGACTATAAGCCGTTTTGATCTCTTGTAGCAAACCGTTCAAGGCACTGCGAAGGTGAAACAAAGACGCCCCTTCTAATCCAGCGAGCAACCAAGACTCTTCGCACTGCTGGCTTTGCTGCAAAAAACGTCGTGCTGCGTCTAACTTCTGATTGGTAACGCTTGCTTGACTCGCGTTACTCATTTCTTTTTCTTACCCTCTTCAACAACCCATTTACTACCAACATAATACGCTTTCCAGCCCGTTGGTTTGCCTTCTTCTTCGGTCATCACATACTGCTCTTTCGTTTTGCGACTGTAGCGAATCACCGTAGGACGCCCCTCATTATCCTTAACTGGCGCCGTTTTGAAAAAATGATATTTAGGATCAATTTGATCCATAAATGGAAGCAGTTCTTTCACTAACGGCGCACGCGTTTCTCGTTTACGAGGAAACTGACTGGCAGCCAGAAATAAACCGGTTGCACCATCACGCAATACATAATGGTCATCGACTTTGTCACAAGCCAAATCTGGCATGGGAACAGGATCCATTTTTGGTGGCGCTGCCTCACCATTTTTCAATAGCTTACGAGTATTTTTACATTCTTCGTTTGTACACCCGAAGTATTTCCCAAAGCGACCCGTTTTAAGCTGCATTTCGGAGCCACACTTATCACACTCTAGAACAGGGCCATCGTAACCTTTGATTTTAAAGGAACCCTTCTCTACTTCGTACCCAGAACAGGCCGGATTATTACCACAAACATGCAGTTTGCGATGCTCATCCATCAAATAGCTGTCCATGGCCGAACCACAAATTTTACAGCGGCGTTTGCCGATTAAGGCTTTAGATTCCCCTTCCTCATCATCAACGGCAATCGCTTCATCACCACGAACCAGGTTAATCGTGGCCTTACAACGTTCTTTAGGTGGTAACGAGTAACCTGAACAAGACAAGAATACCCCCGTACTCGCTGTACGGATTTGCATGGGACGAGAGCAAGTCGGACATTCAATATCAGTCGGTGTCGGCTCGTTTGGCATCATCCCTTCATCCGGTGATTCCGCTTTGGATAACATACCACTGAAATCTTTATAAAACGCATTCAACGTTTTAATCCAATCTTTCTTACCTTCCGCGATATCATCCAGCTGCTCTTCCATTTCAGCAGTAAAGCTAAAATTCATCAAAGAATGGAAGCTATCCACTAAGCGTTCGGTGACTATATCCCCCATTTTTTCAGCGTAAAAACGACGATTTTCAACCCGTACATAACCACGATCTTGAATCGTTGAAATAATGGAAGCGTAGGTAGAAGGGCGTCCAATACCACGTTTTTCCAGCTCTTTTACCAAACTGGCTTCGCTAAAGCGTGCAATAGGCTTAGTAAAATGCTGCTCCGGCAACAAAGAGTCAAGTGCCAAGGTTTCCCCTTGAGCCACATCTGGTAGGATATTGTCTTCGCCCTTTTTCGCGAACGACTGCATGGCTCGAGTGTAACCATCAAAACGCAAAATACGTCCTTTGGCTTTAAATTCGTATTCGCCGCTCGTTACCGTAACAGAGGTTGAGGTATACAAAGCTGGCGTCATTTGACATGCCATAAATTGACTACGAATCAGATCATAGAGACGATGGGAATCTTTTTCCATGCTCTGCAGATCATCAGGTCGTACGTTCACATCCGATGGACGGATGGCTTCATGGGCTTCTTGGGCACCCTCTTTACTACTGTAACGTAGTGGCTCTTTCGGTAAATATTTATCACCAAAGTTCGATAAAATATACTCTCGTAGCGCCTCAACAGCCTCAACACTTAAGTTGGTCGAATCCGTACGCATATATGTGATGTAACCCGCTTCGTATAAACGCTGGGCAAGCATCATGGTTTTTTTCACACCAAAGCCTAAACGCGTACTCGCCGCTTGTTGTAACGTCGAAGTGATAAAGGGGGCGGAAGGCTTACTACTGGTCGGCTTATCTTCGCGATTGCTAACTTGATAACTCGCACCATCCAGTCGGGCCACATGAGCATCAGACTCTTCCTTGCTAACCGGACGATATTCTTTGCCTTGATATTTTACCGCATCAAACTTAATCGACTCTTTCGCTGGCGTTTTTAGTAACGCTTGCAGCTCCCAGAACTCTTCTGGAACAAAGGCGCGAATTTCTTTTTCTCGCTCAACAATTAAGCGTACAGCAACGGACTGAACCCGCCCAGCAGATAAGCCTCGAGCTACTTTCGCCCAAAGTAAAGGCGACACCATAAAACCTACTACGCGATCTAAGAAACGACGTGCTTGCTGTGCATTAACACGGTTAATGTCAAGCTCAGAGGGCGTTTCAAACGCGGCTTGAATGGCTTTTTTAGTGATCTCATTAAAGACCACTCTTTTGTAGCGGTTGTCATCACCACCTATGGCTTCGCGCAAATGCCACGCAATGGCCTCCCCTTCCCTATCCAAATCCGTTGCCAGATAGATCTGATCGGCATTCTTTGCTAAGCGTTTTAGCTCATCAACTACCTTCTCTTTGCCTGGCAGCACTTCATAATGGGCTTCCCAGTCATTTTCAGGGTCAATGCCCATGCGAGCGATAAGCTGCTGCTGTGACTTACGACGCTTATACTCCACCTTTTCTTCAGGGCTCATCTTACGCGTCAAAGCCGCTTGCTTAGCACGCTCTTGAGGCGTTGACTTCGCTGTCCTACCAGAAGGCAAATCGCGAATGTGACCCACACTCGACTTAACGACAAAGTCATTGCCTAGGTATTTGTTGATGGTTTTCGCCTTAGCTGGCGATTCCACGATAACCAGTGATTTTCCCATTGAACTGTATAAGCCTTCTTTTTGAGTACGTCTGCAAAATTCGTTTTGCGTAAATTAGTCTTCGGGGCGCTGATATTAAGCAAACACCTTTTATATGACAAGTGATCGCTGTATTGTTTCGCATATTATCGCTTGCTGAACTAAGTATTTCTTATTTAACATACTGAATTCATTGCTCAAGGACAATCATGGCAACACTTCAAATTCTTACTATTGCTTTTTTAATGATCATAGTCGTTCTTTCCGTTGTCATTGGTTCACGTGCCCAACAGAAAGAAAAAGAGTTAACAGAACGTCGTTTTAAGCAATTACAACTGACCAATCGAGCGGATCGCGCCGAATATCATCTGCGAGGTCTAAAAGATATTAATACGGACACCATCGTGACCGATGTGCTTTACGATTATTATCTAGACACACTTCGCGAACTTTTACAATATTCTGACGATCCAGAAAAAGTAGAAGTCCGCATCGCCAAAGCAGAAGAAGATCGTAATGCATTACCCGTTGAATTTAACCCTGAGCCAGAAGCCCTTAGCTTCCAACAAAAAGCCAATTACAAAGAGCGCCTGACGAAAACAGCTAAAATGTTACTTTATCTTCGTCGCCGGGGGCGCATTAGCAACTCCCATTACAAGCTCTGCTATGACTACCTTCGCTGGCTTAATTTATGGGTTCAGTTAAACCGACAAATGGTGCAAGCCAACAAAAACTTTAATGGCGGCGACTTGCGTGTTGCACAAACCCTCTATGGCGTTATTTTGTCTCATATCAAGTCCGACTCCATTGAGCGGCCAGAAAAGAAAGCACTCCAGGATTACGTCATGGATAAGATGAAACGCATCATGCAACCTAAGCTAGACGCCATTAAGGATGCTGAAAACCCAGAAGAAGTGCTAAGCAAACTGATCCAAAATATTGAAGCAAATAACGATGTGGCCAACATGATCAACAAGCAACTGGATGCAGATAACCAATAGACAAAGCCAATTAACCAAACATTAAACGTGTGATCAGCTGTTTGTTTGACCACATGTTTGTTTACCTTTCAGTCTTCACAGCTTCAAATCAAGGACGGCTTTGCTAAAGAATGGGCCAACCTTGAAATCAGTTTGATGGTATCCTCATCTCCTTTTTCCTCATCCCAGTACACTGATACGCCGTCTTTATTGATCTTAATAGCCGTGGCAACACCGGATAATGTTAACAAATCTTGCTTATCCTGATCGGTTAAATTTAGCTCTTTACTCATCCACCAGCTTGACACGACAGGAAGGTATTTCCATACCTCATAAGAGATCAACCAAAGGTCTTCTTCAATTAAATCAAGCGGTTTGTCTCGAAATAAGCAATAAGCATAAAATTTTTGCACGTCTTTTGACTTATCCCACTTGTCAGGTAGCCCGATTGATGTAAGCTGAACAGTAAGTTTTAATTGTCGTGCGTTCATTCGTAGCTCTCCCAAACGCCGTTCTCGTTTGGTAGGGAGAATCCATGAGGCTGCTCCCATAATGGATAACGTAATAAAAATAATGATCGCTAATTTCATACACTTTGCTCGTTACATATAGACTAAAATAAATAGAAACTGATATTCGCATTTAAGCACTTAAAATCAGCATCCAAACTGGAGGTATCCTATGTTGTACCAAAAAATACTACTTGCCATTGATCTAACTGACGAGAGCATTAAAGTCGCCAACAAAGCAGCTGAACTGTCTAAGGCCATGGGAGCCGAACTCATCATTGTACACGTTATTGAGTCTCTCAATTACGCTTATGGAGGCGATGTCCCTATTGACATCACTGACATACAAAATCAGCTTAAAGACACGGCGAAAGAACGCATGGCCGTCTTGGAAGGCCAAATCGACGTACCTGTCAAAGAAACCTGTGTCACTCAAGGTGGCATCGAAAGTGAAATCCACCGCATTGCAGAAGAAAAAGGCGTCGATATTATCGTTGTTGGCAGTCACGGCCGTCATGGCCTAGCTCTTTTATTAGGCTCGACCGCCAATGGCGTACTTCATGGCGCACCATGTGATGTGCTCGCTGTTCGCGTTCACCGCAGCGAATAACACTGTCAATCAGCATCACTTGAGTAACTCCCAGTATTCAAGTCGCTCCCAGTAAAAAAGGCGATGCCAATTAAAAAAACATCGCCTTTTTATCTACTAACTTTTTATCTACTAACTAGATGTTACGAAAAAACCTCAAGCCACTAATGGCGCGTCCACGTTGTCCCTTCGCGACTATCCAACAGCTCAATGCCTTGTCGTGCTAACTCATCACGAATTTCATCACTGCGAGCAAAGTTTTTATCTTTGCGGGCTTGTGTACGCTCATCGATCAACGCCTGAATTGCCGCTTCATCTAATCCTTCTGACAAAGTGCTGTTTTGCAAGAAATACTCAGGATCCTGACCAAGTAGCCCCAGCAACTCCGCTAATGCTCGCAATTCCGCCGCTAACTTAGGCGCCATTGTCGGCGACTCCGTTTTAGCTTTATTTAATTCGCGAACCAATTCAAACAGAACAGACACTGCTACAGCGGTATTGAAGTCGTCTTTCATCGCGTCTTCAAAACGCTCAGTAAATTTGGTCGGCTCATAGGAATCAGCAACCGCTTGTTGGCGTAGCGCTGTGTAAAGACGCTCCAGCGCCACTTTCGCCTCCTGCAAACTTTGATCTGAGTAATCAATCGGGCTGCGATACTGGCTCGACACCATTAGGTATCGAATCACCTCTGGATTAAATTTCGCTAACACATCGCGAACCGTGAAGAAATTACCTAATGACTTAGACATTTTCTCATTGTTCACACGCACGGCGCCACAGTGCATCCAGTAGTTAACATAATCCTTACCCGTTGCCGCTTCAGACTGAGCAATTTCGTTTTCATGGTGAGGAAACTTAAGATCAGGCCCTCCACCATGGATATCAAAATGACTCCCTAGGCAGCTCGTCGACATGGCAGAGCATTCAATATGCCAGCCAGGACGGCCTTTCCCCCATGGGGAATTCCAAGCGACCTCACCTTCTTTTGCGGGCTTCCACAGTACAAAATCAGCGGGATGTTCTTTCGATGCCTCCACTTCAATACGTGCACCTGCCAGCATATCTTCAAGCTTACGATTGTTTAGCTTTCCGTAATCTTTGAATTTAGCCGCGCGATAGTACACATCACCAGAAGCGCCCTGATAAGCAAATCCTTTATCAACTAAGATGCTTACCATATCGATGATTTCTTGCATGAATTCTGTAGCTTTTGGCTCACGATCAGGCATTTTATTTCCCAATGCCAGCTCATCTTCACGCTGGGCCGCGATCATGCGCTCAGTCAGTGCCTGAGTCGACTCATTATTCTCTTCCGCACGTTTGATAATTTTGTCATCGACATCCGTAATATTGCGAATATAGGTCAAATCATAACCAAGGTGACGGATAAAACGTGAGATAATATCGAAGGAAATCATCGCGCGAGCATGCCCAATGTGACAGAAGTCATACACGGTATTGCCACAGACATACATACCGACTTTGCCTTCGACAATGGGTTTGAAAATTTCTTTTTTGCCCGTTAGGGTGTTATAAATCTTCAACATGCTCTTACTTTCCTTTTGCTTCGATTTTTGCCCAAGAATCACGTAACGTTACAGTACGGTTAAAGACCATACCCTCTTCTTTCAAATCGCGACAAAAATACCCTTCACGCTCGAACTGAAAGCCCTGACCTTTTTGCGCAGAAACAAGAGACGGTTCCACTTTCGCATTGGTTAAAACAGTCAATGACTCAGGGTTGATAAAATCTAAAAAGGTTTTGTCTTCATAATTCGCATCAGGCGCTTCATTAACAAACAAACGGTCGTACAAATTCACGGTGGCATCAACAGCATGTTTTGCACTCACCCAATGGATCACCCCTTTTGGTTTATAGTCTTCTGGGTTAACCCCTAAGGTGTTCTCATCGTAGCGGCATAGCAGTTCAACCACTTCACCCGCTTCGTTCTTAATCGCCTCATCACAGGTAATCACATAACCACCACGTAGACGAACTGCACCATCCAATGTTAAACGCTTCCACTTGCGAGGAGGCACTTCTGCAAAGTCTGCCGCATCAATATAGAGCGATTTACTGAACGGCACTTCACGAGTGCCAGCTTCTTCATTTTTCGGATGATTACTGACTGTGAAGATTTCTTCTTTGTCTTCTGGGTAGTTGGTCAACGTTACTTTAATGGGGTTCAAAACCGCCATGGCACGGTTAGCATTCGCATCCAAATCTTCACGAATCGCGTGTTCAAGCATACCCACATCGACCACGCTGTCCGATTTTGTCACACCAATACGTTCACAGAAATTGCGAATAGATTGAGCCGTATAACCACGTCGACGAAGAGCGGAAATGGTTGGCATACGAGGATCATCCCAACCGTCTACATGCTTCTCATCCACCAACTGTTTGAGTTTACGTTTACTGGTCACGGTGTAGTTCAAATTCAACCGAGCAAATTCGATTTGCTGAGGATGAACGGTTTTTAGGGTTTCCAACACCCAATCATATAATGGACGATGATCTTGGAATTCCAACGTACAAATGGAATGTGTTACCCCTTCAATGGCATCCGACAAACAATGAGTAAAATCGTACATTGGGTAAACGCACCATTTATCACCAGTTTGGTGGTGATGAACGTGACGAACACGATAAATAATCGGATCACGAAGATTAATGTTTGGGCTGGCCATATCAATTTTGGCCCGCAACACCACTTCACCATCTTTGTATTTGCCGTTTTTCATGTCCATAAAAATGGCCATATTTTCTTCCACGGTACGATCACGGTACGGGCTGTTTTTACCCGGCTCTTTCAAGGTGCCACGGTATTCACGCATTTGCTCGCCATTCAACTCACACGCGTAAGCTTTACCGGCTTGTACAAGTTGAACCGCATAGTCAAACAGTTGGTCAAAATAGTCAGAAGCAAACTTGGGCTGATCTTTCCACTCAAAGCCTAACCACTCGACATCGTGCTTAATAGACTCAATGTACTCAACACTCTCTTTTTCAGGGTTGGTATCGTCAAAACGTAGATTACATTGCCCATTGTAACGTTGCGCTACGCCGAAGTTTAGACAGATAGATTTAGCATGACCAATGTGTAAATAGCCATTTGGCTCAGGTGGGAAGCGCGTTAGCACCTTGCCTCCATGCTTTCCTGATTCGTTATCTTTATCAATGATTTGGGTAATGAAATTACCTGGTTTTGACGTTTCTGACATGTTTGATGTAAGTCCCGATTAATATTCGTCTAACAATAATTGTTACTTTGATCGCCAAGTATATATTATTTAGGTTTCCCTTGGATATTGAGCGTAAAATCTTTTTGTCTCTTTTTCTTCGGGTAACTTATTGACGAGCCCCCTCTTTCTTACCAATACTTCGCCACAAAAAATACCAGCACTCCAATGACAATGGTCAACAGCTGATGCTGACGCCAAACCCCCACAGTAAACGCCGCAATGGCTCCTAACAGCCAAGGATTATCCAGCGAAATATCTAGATGCTTGTTTGGCATTAAAACCATGGGCGTGATAATCGCAGTCAACACAGCCACAGGTACAAACTTCAATGCTTTCTCAACAAAAGCAGGCATAACAACCTTATCTGCTCGAGCAAACAAGACAAAACGCACTCCAAAAGTCACTATAAACATACCAGCAATAATCAAAACATAATCGGGCAATGTCATGATTTCACCTCCTGAACACCTTTATCATTTTGTGACGCAGGCTTCACCATTACATCTGCGACAACGCCCATCAAAACACCAATTAATGCAGACACCAGCAAACCTAAATTATTGGGTAACCCAGATAACAAAATGGAAGATCCCCCCGCACAGACAAGACACAACCAAAACGACTTGTGCTTTAAATAAGGGGTAATAATGCCAATAAAAGTGGCGACCATCGCGAACTCTAATCCCCAGTCGCTCATTCCCGGAATCAGTTCACCCGTTAAAATCCCCAGCAGTGTGGTCAGATTCCACATGACATAAAACGATAAAAAAGACCCTAGATATACTTTATAGCCTGTGGCTTCGTTGACAGCCCCCACAGAATACATTGGTCGAACCGCCGCATAAGTCTCATCAATGAGTCCAAAGCCCATAATAAAGCGTATGGGTAGGGGCAAATGACGAACAAATTTCACCATGTCAGCGGCATACAAGAGGTGACGTAGATTAACGATAAAAGTCGTTGAAACAATGACCCAGATAGGCGCATGTAGGGCAATTAACCCAAGGGCAACAAACTGAGCAGACCCTGCAAACACAATAGCCGACATAGCAATGGCAAACCAAGGACTCAAACCATGACTAGATGCTAGAGAACCAAATAACAAACCGAACGGTATACCTCCAACAATCATTGGAATGGAAGCAACAAAACCACGGCGCATTTCCTTAAAGGTACTCATATATGATCACCCAATGATTTTTCCATATAGACATCCGCCCTTTCATATGGAGAAGCGTAAGGAAAGGCTTTTTCCACAAAGCCATTTTTGTCGTAGAGTCGTCGTGCCGCCGTCAAACAAGATGCAGTCTCTAACGTCAACTTAGACAGATGATTATGTTCAGCAAACTTAAACACCTGAGACAATAACCCTTGGGCAACCCCCTTTCCTTGGCAATGTTCCGCTACGCCTAACTTACATACCTCACCACTGCGCTTGTTACTGGATGAAGTGTCATGGGATGGCACAAAGGCTATGGCGCCAACAACAGAGTCAAATGTTGGCGTCTTTCTTATGGCTACCCAAACCCTACCACCTTTATCAATAATTTCTCGTTGTGGATGACTCAGTAATTCATGATCCTTATCTGTTATCTGATCAGGAAAATAGCGTCTTAACCATGCCATATTTAGGTCATAAAAGGCTCGCTCATGTTTTTTTGCAAGCGGCACAATCGTAATTGTCCCCAAACGATCCATGACTTTATGCGCAAGACTGCCACTAAAGAGTTGTTTCTCCAGTTCAGATAACCCCTCCATAAAGTGGCTACTTGAAAAATTCGTCATATTTTCTATGACCACTTTCATTTCTTCTAGAATTGGTTCCACCCGCTGCATTGCCTGGATACCATGTTCTGATAGCTTCAATAAAGAGCGTCGCTGGTCTTGAGTATCAAGGGTTTTCTCAAGCAAGCACTCCTTTGTCATTTTGGTAACTTGCTTGCTGACAGCGGGATGACTAAGCCTTAGCCTTTCGGCAATTTCAACGACCGATAACCCACCGACATGCTGTAACAAGCGAAGAATCGGAAAATACGTCGACGATATAGGAATATCGCACTGCAAATAAATCGATTGAACCTCACTAAACAGATCATCACTTAGCCTCTTTAGACGACTCCCTAAGGTTAATACACCAAATTGCTCCACTTTCGCCCCCTCCAGCTTACCAATAACATAATCGACTTAGCGTCATATCAAAAAATACGTAACCAGTTACGCAAATAATTTACCTTAACTCTTTCGAGCTTTCAACATCTGCTTTTTTCAATTGAATTTTTCATGATTTCTAGTTCGATTTATCGGCCTTCTGATATAATCCGCGCCCTTATTACCCATGCTTAGGTAATAAGCCAATACTCTCATCACCCAAGTAATTAGAGGTAACAGATATGTCAGAAAAAGCCGTCGTGGTGTATTCCGGGGGAATGGACTCATTTACCGTTCTCAATACCGCACTTCAAAGCGGACTAGAGGTTTACGCCCTATCTTTTAATTACGGACAAAAACACAGCAAGGAACTACAAGTCGCCGCACAAGTTTGCAGCGAATTGCAGGTGCCTCACAAAGTCGTCGATATCACGGCAATTAATAGTTTAATGGCTAACTCCTCTCTCACCAGTGATGAAGACATTCCTGAAGGTCATTATGAAAGTGACAACATGAAATCCACTGTGGTCCCTAATCGTAATATGGTATTACTTTCTATGGCGATTGCTTATGCGGTTTCATTGGAAGCAGGTAAAGTATACTATGGCGCTCACTCGGGCGATCACCATATTTACCCTGATTGTCGTCCTGAATTTGTCGCGGCCATGAATGCCGTTTCTAGCATTGCCAATTACCAACCCGTTGAAATTGTCACTCCCTTTTTGCATTCGTCTAAAGGTGAGATTTTAAAAGCGGGATTAGCGATGAATTTAGATTACGCTAAAACATGGACTTGCTATAATGGCCGAGAAAAATCCTGTGGCAAATGTGGTGCCTGTAACGAACGACTAGAAGCGTTTGCAGAACAAGGCAAGACAGACCCACTGGAATATGAAGCCTAAGTGTTCATCAACATACGTTAATGACTCACTTACCCTGATTTTAGTCTGCTTGTGTCGGTTGTGACTGGCTTTTGTTCCACAAATTCCCAGCACATCGATAACATAACAACTAAAGTGCCCCCTTACCTCGAACTGTTTTTCGAGACGTAACTGGTGTAACACATGTACTCAATTAAAGAAGCCTTTTATTCATTGCAAGGCGAAGGAGCACACGCTGGCCGTCCTGCTCTATTCTGCCGATTTACTGGCTGTAATTTATGGTCAGGACAAGAGAAAACCCGCGCACAGTCTGACTGCCAGTTCTGCGACACCGATTTCATCGGCACTGATGGCCAAAACGGTGGAAAATTTAAAACGGCAGAACAATTACGCAAACACATCGACGCCCTATGGCCCACTGGCCAAGCACACAAATACATTGTTTTTACAGGGGGCGAACCCGCGCTACAGCTTGATGAAGCACTCATTGCAGAAATGAAGCAGTATGGCTATACCATAGCCATTGAAACCAATGGCACGCTTCCACTACCACAAGGCATTGATTGGATATGCGTTAGCCCAAAAACGACGAAACCGCTAGTGGTAACCAAAGGCAGTGAACTCAAGCTGGTGTACCCACAAACACACATCACCCCAGAGTTATTTGAAGGCTTGGATTTTACACATTTTTATCTACAACCTATGGACCAAAGCCACTTAACAACCGACCAAATTCCACTAATTGACACCCAACAAGCCACATTACACTATTGTTTAGCACATCCACTGTGGCGTCTCAGCCTACAAACACATAAAATGCTTAATATCGATTAAACATTGAATACGATTTTCTCTTTATCAAGATAAGGAATTATAAATGATCATTTTACATACTAACTTCGGCGACATTCATGTTGAGCTGGATTACGAAAAAGCCCCAAAAACAGCAAAAAACTTTGAAGATCATGTGGTAGCAGGCCACTACAATGGCGTGATTTTTCACCGCGTCATTAACGGCTTTATGGTACAAGCGGGAGGGTTTGAACCAGGCATGACGCAAAAAGAATCGAAACCCTCGATTGAGAACGAAGCTGACAATGGCTTGGAAAACCTAACTGGCACACTTGCGATGGCCCGCACGATGGATCCCCATTCCGCTTCAACACAATTCTTCATCAACGTAAGCGATAACAAATTCCTCAATCACCGCAGTAAATCAGCCGACGGTTGGGGTTATGCGGTATTTGGTAAAGTCACTGCGGGTATGGACATCGTTAACAAGATCAAAGAAGTCAAAACCACTGTGAAAGCAGGCCACCAAGATGTGCCTGTCGAAGACGTCATCATCGAAAAAGCGGAATTGGTTAAAAGCGAGGGCTAATGACTCGTTACTTTATATCCGATCTGCACCTTTACGACAAACGTCCGGATTTAATCCGCGCGTTTGTTCGTATGTTGCAAGAAATCGCCGACAAACACACAAACAGCGATGCCAGTCTCTATATATTGGGTGATCTCTATGAAGCTTGGATCGGCGACGATTATCAAGCTGACTGGAACACCCCAATCAAACGGGCTCTTCGTAGTCTGTCAGATAAAGGCATAGAGTTATATTTTATTCATGGCAATCGTGACTTTTTGATCGGGAATACTTGGTGTCAGGAAGTTGGCGCAACACTACTCAGTGAGCAAACGCTAATAAAACAAGATAACCACTCTATTCTTCTCACTCATGGTGATGAATACTGTCAAGAAGATATTGAGTATCAAAAGCTTCGCGCTATGGTCCGATCCTCACAGTGGCAAACTCAAGTACTCTCCATGTCGCTGGAACAACGACTCGCACTAGCGGAACAATTACGCAATGACAGCAAAAGCATGTCATCAGACAAATCGTTCAGTATCACAGATGTCACGGAAGCTCATGTTGCTCAATCTATAAAAGAGCACCATGCTAACCTTCTTATCCATGGACATACCCATCGCCCAGCACTCCACATCCTCACGGATTATAGCCGTTGTGTATTGGGAGACTGGGATGATTGTGTTTGGTTAGCCACCCTAGACGATCAAGCCTACGTACAAGCTAACGCTAATCTAGAGGATTTTTTAGCCAATGGCCTGAGCGCCTTAAAAAACGTTCACATCCAACCATTAGGCTAATATACTCAACAGCATTGGAGCCAATTGCGAGTTAACATAACGAATTAGCCATTGGCGCCGAAAACAAAAACGCCCAACTGTTTCAAGTTGGGCGTTTTTAATTCATATAAATTTATTATCAGCAAGCCAATCAGAACAATATGCTCCGTTTGGACAATGCGACCAGATGATTTAATTGAGATGAAGCAGCTCCTTTACCCATTGAGTTTCAGCGCCTTTTCGCAAACGTGAAAATTCTAAATGACGCTCGTGTAATAAAGCTACGGCTCGAAAAAAAGCATTATTCACGACGACTGGATTAAGTTCAACGCCATAGGTTTGCCACCAATGTTGTTGAGCTTTGCTGGTTAATAGTTGATACAAATAATCCAATTCCACAGACCCTTGATATACCTTATCAAGGTTTATCATTTGATCGTTCTTTGATAATTCCAATGCTAACCAATAGGTAACATCTGGCAATTGCTCACTCATTTGCATACCCATCATTCACCTCTTCAATCATCAGCTGTTACACCGATAAGTCTAGCACCCTAAACTCAAATACCTAGTATGAATATGAAATGCTTTGTAGCCTTTCGTAATAACAAAAACAGCCGCTACACCTTGTGTATTAGTGCAATTACCATATATCTTATTCCGCCATACTGCCCTTTTTAGGCGGCAGCAACCATCGGCGGGCCACTATGAACACGAAATTCCTCATCAGGTTCAATGATTAAAGCATGTTCTAATTTACGGAAAAATTCAACGCGTTCTGTAATCGGTTCGCCTGCATATTCTTCTGCTAAAGCCAAATAATCTTCAAAGTGACGAGCCTCTGATTTAAGCAAGGATTGATAAAACTTAGACAGCTCTGCATCCAAATGGGGAGCCAGCACAGCAAAACGTTCGCAAGAACGCGCCTCTACAAAGGCGCCAATAATTAAAGTGTCAACCAGACGAGCCGGCTCATGAGTTCGAATGTGTTTTCGCAAACCATCCGCGTAGCGAGATGCCGTTAAATGCTCATAGGCAACATCACGCTTACGCATCAGTTTATGCACCTGCTCAAAATGCAATAATTCTTCACGGGCTAAGCGAGACATTTTATGTAGCAAATTATCACGATCCACATAGCGATACATTAAACTCATTGCCGTTGAGGCAGCTTTTTTTTCGCAGTGTGCATGATCATTTAACAGCAGCGATTGGTTTTCAAGAGCCCAATTCACCCAGGCATCAGGGGAGCGACAGGGAAGAAAAGCCACAAGCTCAGGATACGCAGATAACATTACTCTACCTTTTCATCTTAAAAAACGGGATTATACTAGGGAAAGGATGGATAAGTCTTCTAACTCTCAGTCTCTAATAGCAATTCTCATAAAAGATGAGACAATAAAAGCGTTAGTCACCTTCCCTCATCGTATACACATAGGCAGTATTGTCTTGATTTGGACATCAAACGATTAATGATAGAATTCTACGACATAAATAAATTAAAAATCGGCCAGCATGTTGGTGTAGAACTGGATCCTTATGTTTTAAATTACCCAACCAGTAAGAATAAAGCATCTTGGGTTGCGGATCATGGTGGAAGATCCTTTGTCATTCGATTTTATGAAAAAGATCGCGGTAAGGTTGACGACTTTGTCCAAAATGCACGCAAATACGCCCAGCTAAAACACCCAGCAATTACCCCAAATTACCCACCTTTCTATTCCAAGCTATGGGTATTTTCTTGTTCCGCCGTGTGTGGTGGCGAGAGCTTGTACAGTTTTTTAGGCAAATACCCTGATGGCGCCCCCTTAAACGTGGTCGTCAGCCTATTTGACACCATTGCCAAAGCCCTAGATCAGATTCATGCAAAAAGCTTTTTCCACGGCCACTTGGATTTAAGTGCCATTCAAGTGGTGAATGGCATCGGTATCATGACAGGCGTCGGCGCCCATCACTGGATGGAGAGCATCACCAATAACGAAATGGACCCGAGGCTATTTCCACCTGAGTATCTGAAAAAGACACAAAATCGCTCCCCTATATCAGATCGTTATTGCTTTATGCGCCTACTCATGGCGGCGTTATTAGGTGAGTCTATTTTAGATAAAACTCAACCCAGCCAACTACCCAACTCTCATCCGTATCTGAGTAATGACACTTGGAAAAAGCTCAAAAACTGGACTCGCAGTTCAGAGCGTCATCGCCCAAAGTCCTTAGTGGAAGTCATGCGTTTATTGCGGGCAAACCTATACCGACCAGAAGTTGCCGAAGAAAAGACTCCGCCGAAAGATCGCAGACGTTCGCCCTTATTGGCACGTAAAAATATACTGATCGCAGCGGGCCTGATCACCTCAGTCGCCTTTGCGTCCTTGGTATTATGGCCTGAAGAGCCCACACCGAAACCCATTATTGCTCAAGCAGAAACACCCAAAGAAAAAACACCTGAAGAATTATTCAATGCCCTACCACAAGTTCTACAGGAACCATTAAAAGACGGCGGAAAAGCGCCTAAAGTCGAGAAAATTGCCCCTTCGACCTTTTTAATGGGAGATCAGCAACACATAGGCGACGATAATGAAAGGCCCGTTCATGAAGTGAAGATTCCGAAGGGCTTTTATATGAGCAAATATGAAGTCACTTTTGAACAATATGATCGCTTTGCCAAAGCAACAGGGCGACCACTTCCCCCTGATAATGGCTGGGGACGAGGCAATCGCCCCGTGATTAATGTCAGCTGGTACGATGCAAAGGCCTATGCGGCATGGCTATCGGAGCAAACGGGGCAAGAGTACCGATTACCGACAGAAATAGAGTGGGAGTATTCAGCCAGAGCCAACTCCAATACCAGCTATTGGTATGGCAACAAAGTCAAAGCCGGCTACAGTGTGTGTGACAGCTGCGGCAGCCAATGGGACGGGGTATCAACCGCGCCAGTCGGTAGCCAAGCCAGCAACCCATTTGGGCTATATGACATGCTTGGCAATGTGGCTGAGTGGGTAGAAGACTGTTACCACAAAAATTATGACGGCGCGCCAACCAGCAACCAAGTCTGGTTATCAAACAAATGCGATAGCCGCGTACTGCGCGGTGGTTCATGGTTTGACATTCCAAGAGTGGGTCGTAGCTCTACCCGATATCGCGCGCAACCTAAACTCAAAGCCAGCAATTGGGGGTTCCGTGTCGTGCGTGTTATTCCAGATTCCGCCCTAACCCCTAAATCAGAATAATTCCGCTAAATGTCACCTATTCGAAATTATTATGGGACTTATTAAGCCTTTAGCCTATTTTTTATATAAAATGAAAATACGCCAAAGGATTAAATTTCTATTGTGTTCAGATCATTTAGTAATGAATTATCTGAACTTACGCCTCAACGCATCGGTTACAAAATATACACTGATGTAAAAACCTAAGGGGAACTATTGTGTTAGAAGCATACCGTAAACATGTCGAGGAACGCGCTCAACAAAGCATTCCACCGACACCTCTCGATGCAGAACAAACCTCTGCTTTGATCGAGCTACTTAAGAATCCACCAGCAGGTGAAGAAGAATTTATTCTTGATCTTCTTAAAAATCGCGTGCCAGCTGGTGTGGACGAAGCTGCTTACGTTAAAGCAGGCTTCTTAGCTGCCATCACAAAAGGCGAAGCAACTTCTCCACTGATTGACAAAAAATTGGCTACTGAGATTCTTGGCACTATGTTAGGTGGTTACAACATTCAACCACTTATCGAATGCCTTGAGATCGAAGAGCTTGCCCCTATTGCAGCAAAAGCCTTGTCTCACACATTGTTAATTTTTGATGCTTTCCACGATGTGGAAGAAAAATCAAAAGCAGGCAACGAATTCGCTAAGCAAATCATCCAATCTTGGGCTGACGGCGAATGGTTCACTGCCAAGAAAAAGCTGGAAGAAAAGATTACGCTTACCGTTTTCAAAGTACCAGGTGAAACCAACACTGACGACCTATCACCTGCGCCAGATGCTTGGTCTCGCCCAGATATCCCACTGCATGCTAACGCCATGTTAAAAATGGCCCGTGATGGCATCACACCTGATGTGGATGGCGAAATCGGACCAATCAGCAAAATCCTAGAATTGAAAGAAAAAGGCTATCCTTTAGTTTACGTTGGCGATGTTGTGGGGACAGGCTCTAGCCGTAAGTCAGCGACCAACTCTGTGCTATGGCACATGGGCGATGACATTCCTTTCATCCCAAACAAACGTGCTGGTGGCGTATGTATTGGTAGTAAAATCGCTCCTATCTTCTTCAACACCATGGAAGATGCTGGCGCCCTACCCATCGAAATGGACGTTGATAAAATGGATATGGGCGATGTCATCGACATCTACCCATACGAAGGCGTGGTGAAGAAACACGACTCTGACGAAGTAATCAGCACGTTCTCGTTGAAAACTCAAGTATTGCTAGACGAAGTCCGCGCTGGCGGCCGTATTCCTCTGATCATTGGCCGCGGCTTAACTACCAAAGCTCGTGAATCTCTAGGTCTTGGCGCAACAGACCTGTTCACACTTCCAGGTGCCGTTGCCGATTCTGATAAAGGTTTCACGCTTGCTCAGAAAATGGTTGGTAAAGCCTGTGGTCTTCCTGGTGTTCGTCCAAACTCTTACTGCGAACCTAAGATGACAACCGTCGGTTCTCAAGATACGACTGGCCCAATGACACGCGACGAACTAAAAGACTTGGCTTGCCTAGGCTTTACTTCTGATCTTGTTATGCAGTCTTTCTGTCACACTGCGGCTTACCCAAAACCAGTCGACGTAACCACTCACCACACACTTCCTGATTTCATCATGAACCGTGGTGGTGTATCACTGCGCCCAGGTGACGGCATCATCCACTCTTGGTTGAACCGTATGTTACTGCCTGACACAGTGGGTACTGGTGGTGACTCTCATACCCGCTTCCCGCTAGGTATCTCTTTCCCAGCAGGTTCTGGTTTGGTTGCTTTCGCGGCAGCAACAGGCGTCATGCCTCTTGATATGCCTGAGTCTGTCCTAGTTCGCTTTAAAGGCAAAATGCAACCAGGTATCACACTACGTGACCTAGTCCATGCAATTCCTTACCAAGCCATCAAAGAAGGCTACCTAACCGTTGAGAAGAAAGGTAAGAAAAACATCTTCTCCGGCCGTATCCTAGAAATCGAAGGTCTTGAGCATCTAACAGCTGAACAAGCGTTTGAATTGTCTGACGCCTCTGCTGAGCGTTCTGCTGCGGGTTGTACTATCAACCTATCTGAAGAATCAGTTGCTGAATATCTAAAATCTAACATCGTCATGTTACGTTGGATGATTTCTGAAGGTTACGGTGATGCTCGTACCCTTGAACGCCGTGCGAAAGCCATGGAAGAATGGTTGGCTAACCCAAGTCTAATGCGTGCAGATGCGGATGCTGAATACGCAGCCGTTATCGAAATCGACCTAGAAACCATCAAAGAACCCGTTCTTTGTGCACCAAACGATCCTGATGACGCTCGTCTACTTTCTGACGTTCAAGGTGAGAAAATCGACGAAGTCTTCATTGGTTCTTGTATGACGAACATCGGCCACTTCCGTGCCGCTGGTAAGCTTCTAGATGCCGCTGGTAAAGTGGTTCCAACTCGCCTATGGGTTGCACCACCAACCAAGATGGACGCTGAGCAATTGACCGCTGAAGGCTACTACAGCATCTTCGGTAAAGCCGGTGCTCGCATGGAAATGCCTGGTTGTTCACTTTGTATGGGTAACCAAGCACGTGTTGCCGAGAAGTCCACTGTGGTTTCTACCTCAACACGCAACTTCCCTAACCGCCTTGGTAATGGCGCAAACGTATTCCTAGCATCAGCAGAGCTTGCTGCGGTTGCCTCTCTACTAGGCAAACTACCAACGCCTGAAGAGTACTTAGAGTACGCGAACAAGATTAACAGCATGTCTGCCGAAGTCTACAAGTACCTAAACTTCGACAAAATGGGCGAGTACGTGAAAAAAGCATCTAGCGTTATTGCGACAGATGCAGCAACTGCTTAAACCAGCTTAGACAAGTGTTAAAAAGCCGATGTAGAGCAATCTACATCGGCTTTTTATTTCTTCCGACATATTTAAGAGGTGTTTAGAGCCTTACGCACACAATCTTAGAAAGGAAATTTTAGACATAAAAAACCCCAACGATTCATTCAAACCATTGGGGTTGTTGCCTTTTTATGATATCTGCATGCTTTATTAGCAAACCCTTATCGGTCCACGGTGCAACAGTACTTATATTTAATACAAAAATCAGACCAACTTTGAAAGATTACCAAAAAATACCCTCAAAAAGGTAACGATTCCTTGAAATAAGCATCACAACATTAACACACAGCGACTGTCTGGGCCTTAGCATCACAATAACCATTAACAGAGCGCCCTACTTTTAAAAAGCAAACGCACTTAGTCGCCCTAAAACCAAACGTTAGCACGCTAAAACGCACCATTTTAGATCAAACGCTCGCCATAATACTGCTTTAGGATAAAAGACAAAGAATAGATAACAAAAAGCCCCGCTTAGCGAGGCTTAGGTTTGTTGAAACTCACCTTAAGATCATTAAAAGGTAAAGTGAAGGATGATCCAATATTTAAATAACTTCCCTTTCCACTAATTCGTCAAACTCAGCTTGTTGCTCCCTTTCTCCAATACTCTCCACGTCTTCTGCATTAATATGATGCTGACGACCCGCATGTTTGGTTTTATGTTTCACTAACTGCTTTTCTAATTTAGCGACCAATGCGTCTAATGCAGGTTTTAATTGTTGCTCGTTTTTCACCGTGGCAAAAAGGTCATGACCAGGAATATGCACACTGGCTTCCACTATCAAACGATGTATCTCATGCTTTTCTGTATTTAATATCACTTTAATACTAGTGATTTGTTGATTAATGCGGGCCAAATGATCCATTTTCTCTTTAACTAACTGCTGAACTTCTTCGCCAGATTGTACGTGGTGACCGCTAATGTTTAATGTATACATAGAGAATTTCCTTCATTTTTATTGGAAAGCTGTTTTGTAAAAAAGTCGTCTTGGTTCCTTATGTTAGGTAGATAGTAATAACCTATGGACTATTGCGATGAATTTCAATCCTAAATTTGTAAATTGTTTCACAAGTTTGATAACAAATTTGTCACAACAATGAGTTAGGTCACACCAGTGTCAACATAGCCTTACTTGTCCGCATAAAAAAAGCATGAGCAAACAGAAAATGCTTAAAACAGGTCCCAGCAAGTCCCCACTTTTATACGAAACAGCACCATTAACAACCTACCCCACGCTGCTTTATAGCAACCGATGCGCCATCTATTTTACGAACAGGAATACGTGAAAGCAGCAGCATAACGTCGACAAATAGAGCAATTACACACCCCAACTTCGTCGGGCATAGTGCTGAACTCCAAACTGACATTGCCACAATGACACGTTAACAACATTATTCGACCCCTTTGTGGTCTACACCTCTTTATCGTATAAACAACTGGTAGCCTTAACCACACAAGAGGTATAGAAAAATAAGGCTACCCCTCTTCATCCGCATGGGACACGGCATCAAAACTTTCCACTTGCTCAAAGCTTTCCATCCAAAAATAGGAACTAACCAAGCTAAATTGACGAGCTAAACCTTCATCCATTACTTGCTTCAACTGCCAAACGAGGCCGGAGGCCTCAGGGAACTGTGCCCCTTTGATTTGGTCTTCATATAAACGATTGATCAGAGCATCATCACCCTGCCCATTGGCTAATAAACGCACGATGGAAGAATGCAGTGACTCATCAAAAATCGTCATATCCTCAACATGCTCTGCTGTCACCGTCATCTTTAGTTCAACACCAGTCGGACGTGCAAAGGTTCCATTAAAGGCTTCACGCAATAAACCGTAAGCATTAAAGAAACGCTCGTGCAACATGCAGTCTGGGTACTCTTCCCATGAACGATCATCAACCATATCGTGGCTGACTTGGTCTATTTTGCCTTTTTCTAGTTCTGGAAATAAATGTACCAACACAGCCTTTGCCGCATCTGCAGGCCCAAGATCGTTTAACGACATCAGACACATCTCACGGAGCTCCGCCGCGTCCATTTTGTCTACATCATCCTCAAAGTCCATAATACTCAAAAGATCGCGATAATCTTGGTCAGACCAAGCACCTTGAATCTGACTTACTTTACGAAAAGAATCAATTTGAACGGAAAACTTAGCTTGCATTTAGCACTCCTATTTGAACGCCAATATTACAAAAAAATAACACAAATAGGCGTTATCATTAGCCAATAAAGACCTTTAAAAATGAACAGGCCGAGCAACCAATGTACAGGGAGTGACAGCAATATGCTATCCACTGGAGAAAATGATTTTTAGGGAACGTTTTGCATACAGCGAAGTTCTGTTTACAACAATGAATATGAAATATACGGACGCCCAGACACAAAAAACCCGCTTTAAAAAGCGGGTTTTTAAGAATCAACTAGCTATTCAAGAACGATTAATCTTCTAGCAAGATGCGCAACATACGACGAAGTGGCTCTGCCGCCCCCCAAAGTAGTTGGTCACCCACTGAGAAAGCACTGATGTATTCAGGCCCCATATTCAGCTTACGAATACGACCAACTGGTATGTTAAGTGTGCCAGTGGCAACCGTTGGTGTTAAGCCTTTCATTGTTGCTTCTTTATCATTTGGCACTACGTTTACCCAGTCGTTATGCTGAGCCAGAATACCTTCGATATCAGCAACCGGAATGTCTTTGTTCAGCTTGATGGTAAAGGCTTGGCTATGGCAGCGCATGGCACCGATACGAACACACAAACCATCAACTGGAATAGGCGCACCAGTATTCCCTAAAATTTTGTTGGTTTCTGCTTGGGCTTTCCACTCCTCGCGGCTTTGGCCATTTTCAAGCTGAGAATCAATATAAGGAATCAGTGAGCCCGCTAGTGGCACACCAAATTGATCGACTGGCATGGAGCTGGAACGCATTTGCTCTGCAACTTTACGATCAATCTCTAGAATTGCGCTCGCCGGATCCGCTAACTCAGACGCAACAGAGCCATGCAATAATCCCATTTGATTGATCAACTCGCGCATGTGTCGAGCACCACCGCCAGACGCAGCCTGATAAGTCATGGAGGTCATCCATTCAATATGGCCTTTTTCAAACAGACCACCCAATGCAAGCAGCATTAATGATACCGTACAGTTACCGCCAATAAAGGTTTTTACACCATCTTTCAAACCTTGTTGGATGACCTTTTGGTTGACTGGATCCAATACAATGATAGCGTCTTTATCCATACGCAATGAAGACGCCGCATCAATCCAGTAACCTTGCCAACCAGCATTACGCAACTGAGGGTAAATGGCCTTGGTGTAATCGCCGCCTTGACAGGTAATAATCACATCCATTTTCTTCAAAGACTCAATATCGTTCGCGTCTTGAAGCAATGAAATGTCTTTACCAATATCTGGGCCAGCTTGACCCGTTTGCGACGTGGAAAAGAAAACAGGCTCGATCAAATCGAAATCTTTCTCTTCACGCATACGTTGCATCAACACGGAACCAACCATTCCGCGCCAACCGACTAAACCTACAGTGTGTTTTGACATGGTTTTAAACCCTTTTATTGGTGGGGCCACTCATACCAAGAGCAGTATCCCAAGTTAATGCCTAATCCTTTTGATTAGGCTTTCAGTCCAACAGCCAATGCGTCAAGTACCGCATCACCCATTGCTTTTGTGCTAACCGTTTCACATCCTTCAGACGCGATGTCTGATGTCCTCAATCCTAGATCAAGAACACGGCTTACTGCCGCCTCGATGGCATCCGCTGCCTCTTTTGCATCCAAAGAGTAGCGCAACATCATAGCAACAGAAAGGATCGTCGCCAACGGGTTTGCGATACCTTTTCCGGCAATATCGGGAGCAGATCCGTGACAAGGTTCATACATACCTCGCCCCTCTGCATTCAAAGAAGCCGATGGTAGCATTCCAATAGAGCCCGTTAGCATCGCCGCCGCGTCCGACAAAATATCGCCAAACATGTTCCCTGTTACCATAACATCAAACTGCTTAGGTGCGCGAACCAACTGCATAGCCGCATTGTCTACCAGCATATGTGTTAGCTCCACATCTGGGTATTCTTTTGCCACTTCCTCCATGATTTCTTTCCAAAGTACAGTCACTTCCAATACATTGGATTTATCGATAGAGCAAACGCGTTTGCCACGCTGACGTGCCGCTTCAAAAGCAGAACGGCCAATACGACGAATTTCAGACTCACTGTAAACGTAAGTATTAAATCCCTGACGCTCACCATTTTCTAGCGTACGAATACCTCGTGGTTGACCAAAATAAATACCACCCGTTAATTCCCGAACGATTAAGATATCTAAACCTGCCACGATTTCAGGCTTCAAACTAGATGCCCCTGCCAATTGAGGGTAAAGAATTGCAGGACGTAGATTCGAAAACAATTCAAGATTAGAGCGCAAACCCAGCAACCCTTTTTCAGGACGAACCGCCATGTCCAACTTATCCCATTTAGGCCCACCGACTGCTCCCAATAAAATGGCATCCGCCGCTTTTGCTTTGGTCAAAGTGGACTCTGGAAGAGGTGTGCCCGTCTCGTCATATGCCGTCCCACCCACTAACGCACTTTCGTGAGTGATATCTAAATGAAAAGCCTCATTGACCGCATCCAATACACGAACGGCCTGTTCAACGATTTCAGGACCAATGCCATCACCGGGCAAAATTAATACATTCTTAGCCATTTTCTTATCCTCAATTCTTTAAAATCAGCCTTCACAAAACGCTTTGTGAAGGCTAAAAACACGATTCAAAACACAATCAGCCCGCGATACTACTCGCCACGCGATAAGAACAACCAAGGGGCATTTGCCATGCGTTTTTCTTCAAAACGGCGGATGCTGTCTTCGTTTTGCAATGTCAGACCAATATCATCCAGACCATTTAATAAGCAATGCTTACGGAAGGTATCCACTAAAAACTCAAATACCTCACCAGAAGGTGAAGTCACTGTTTGAGCTTCAAGGTCAACAATCACTTCCGCGCCTTTTTTAGCGGTCACTTCAGCGAACAATTGGTCCACTTCTTCTGACGCCAAGACAATGGGCAATAAACCATTTTTAAAACAGTTATTGTAGAAAATATCGGCAAAGCTTGGGGCGATAATGGCTCGAAAACCGTAATCATCCAATGCCCAAGGCGCATGTTCACGACTGGAGCCGCATCCAAAATTTTGTCGAGCCAATAACACGCTTGCCCCTTGATAACGGGGTTGGTTTAAAACAAACTCTTCACGAATCGGACGACCATCACACTCCTGATCAGGCTTACCTTCATCTTCATAACGCAGCTCATCAAATAAATTTTTACCAAATCCTGTACGCTTGATGGATTTCAAGAACTGCTTTGGAATAATCATATCGGTATCAACGTTTGCCAAATCCAAAGGAGCGGCTAACCCTGTATGTTTCGTAAAAGGACGCATGCTGTTCTCCTAGTGTTTAACAAACTCATTAACATCAACAAAATGGCCAGCGATGGCCGCGGCAGCCGCCATGGCAGGACTCACCAAATGGGTACGACCACCAAAGCCTTGTCGACCTTCAAAGTTACGGTTAGAAGTGGAAGCACAGTGCTCACCCGCCCCTAATTTGTCCGCATTCATAGCCAAACACATGGAGCAACCTGGCTCACGCCATTCCAACCCTGCGGCTTCAAATATCTTGTCTAAACCTTCCTTTTCTGCCTGCGCTTTAACCAAACCAGAACCCGGTACCACAATGGCTTGCTTCAAGGTCGGCGCCACTTTACGGCCTTTCACCACGTCAGCTGCGATGCGTAAATCTTCAATACGTGAATTCGTACAAGAACCAATAAACACACGATCTAATACCACATCAGACAACATGGTTTTGCCTTCTAATCCCATGTACTTCCAAGCACGGGCGTAACCTTCTTTTTTCACTGGGTCTTTTTGATCTTCTGGACGAGGAATTGGCTCATCAATGGCGATAACCATTTCTGGCGACGTGCCCCATGTGACTTGCGGCTTGATGTCTTCAGCTTTGATAACGACGACTTCGTCAAACTGTGCGTCTTTGTCAGACACTAGGTCTTTCCAAGCCTCAACCGCCATGTCCCAATGCTCTCCTTTTGGTGCATAAGGACGCCCTTTTACGTATTCTATTGTGGTGTCATCGACTGCAATCAATCCGACACGAGCACCAGCCTCAATGGCCATATTACATACTGTCATGCGGCCTTCCATTGATAAAGACTGGATACCTGTACCACCAAATTCGATGGCGTATCCTGTTCCTCCAGCCGTACCAATGGCACCAATAATCGCCAGAACAACATCTTTCGCAGACACCCAAGGCGAGAGTTCACCGTCAACACGCACAAGCATATTGCGGCTTTTCTTTTGTACTAAGCATTGCGTGGCTAATACATGTTCCACTTCAGAGGTGCCAATACCGTGTGCTAACGCACCAAACGCACCGTGAGTAGATGTATGAGAGTCACCACAAACAACCGTCATACCTGGTAACGTCGCGCCTTGTTCTGGCCCAACAACGTGCACGATACCTTGACGAATGTCCTTCATGTTGAATTCAGTGATACCGAATTCTTGGCAATTGTCATCCAATGTAGTGACTTGGATTTTAGAAACGGGATCTTCAATCCCATTAACACCGTTAACACGCTCGTTTTTGGTGGTTGGAACGTTGTGATCCGGTGTTGCTAGACTAGATGATACACGCCAAGGCTTACGACCAGCCAATCGCAAACCTTCAAACGCTTGCGGTGACGTTACTTCATGAAGTAGCTGTAAATCAATATAAATCAACGCACTACCATCATCACGTTGCTGTACAAGGTGGCTATCCCACAACTTGTCATAAAGGGTTTTGGCTGACATAACTTCTCTCCTAAATATCCTGTTGAAGTATCCTAGAACTTTTGTTCAAATTACTCAAATTCATAATTTTCATGGTTTGGATAATATTTAAGAATGCTAGATATTGCAGAACTTCTCACCTTTATAAAAGTGGCTGAAACAAAGTCTTTCTCGGAAGCGGGTTTAGCTCTATTTATTACACAACCAGCCGTGAGTAAACGCATCGCAGCACTTGAAAGTAGCCTCGAAACCAAGCTGTTTGATCGTATTGGAAAACAAGTCCAACTAACAGAAGCAGGCGTCAGGCTTCTGCCTAAAGCACGTAAAATTGTAGAGGATTTACAAGATATAAAGCGAAGCATGACACTACAAATGGAAGACGTCAGCGGTGAACTCAGAATCGCCATCAGTTACCATATTGGATTAAGAAGACTTCCCCCTTTATTAAAACGCTTTCAGGAGAATTTTCCTAACGTACAACTGGAAATTGACTTCACCCAATCCGAAGATGCTTACCAGCAAGTATTAAAAGGCTTGACGGAAATCGGTATCATCACACTATCAGACAAAGAAAATCACTTAATTGAGGCCATTCCTATTTGGTCAGACCCATTGACCTGTGTTGTCAGCAAAGACCATCCATTAGCTAACATAGAGAATGTTAGCCTAGAAGACCTTGCCCATCATGCCTGCGTATTACCCAACGAAAATACCTTTACCAGACTCATTGCAGAGCGCGCCTTTGGCAAACAAGGTCTTAAACCCAAAGTGCGCATGAATACCAACAATTTTGAAACACTCGCCATGCTCGTTCACATCGGCTGGGGATGGTCTATGCTCCCCTCCACACTCGTAAGTGACGAACTGGTAGTACTTCATCATGCAGACTTGAATGTGGAAAGACGGCTAGGCATTATCCACCACAAACAACGTACCTTAAGTCGTGCTGGGCAAGCGTTTATCGATTTGCTAAAGACAGCTCAAGGAAATTAAACCACACCGACAAGAGGCCTAAGATGCACAAAACATTCAAAAGAGGGAAATCGCACGCCAAGTACAACAGTTTGGCAAGATCTATGCTTAAATAATAAACAACTTTAGTGTAAAGCAAGCCCTAAGAAACAAGCACCTGAATGATATCTCATTAAACGAGGTTGGTATGGAAAACAAAATCGAGTGGTGGCGTGGCGCGGTAATTTACCAAATTTATCCGCGTAGTTTTTTTGATGCAAATAACGATGGAATCGGAGACCTTCCAGGTATCACCCAAAAAATAGACTACATTGCATCGTTAGGTGTCGATGCTATTTGGCTATCACCTTTTTTCACCTCTCCTATGAAAGACTTCGGTTACGATGTATCGGACTACTGTGATGTAGATCCTATCTTCGGCACACTCAAAGACTTTGATGATCTTGTGGCAGAAGCGCACAAACACGGTTTAAAAGTTATGATAGACCAAGTGCTTAATCATACCTCCGACCAACACCCTTGGTTCGAAGAGTCAAGGCAAAGCCATGACAACGACAAGGCAGATTGGTATGTCTGGGCCGATGCCAAACCAGACGGCACCGTGCCAAACAACTGGCTTTCCGTTTTTGGTGGCCCCGCGTGGCATTGGGATAGTCGCCGCAAACAATATTACTTGCACAACTTTTTAGATAGTCAACCTGACTTAAATTTTCACAACCCAAACGTGGTCGATGCCATTTTAGCGACGGTAGAATTCTGGCTAAAACGCGGTGTTGATGGCTTTCGCCTTGATACAGCCAACTACTATTACCACGATCTCGAACTACGTGATAACCCTGCTAAAGAAGAGATTGTCGAAGGCAGTATCGGTGTACGGCTAGACAACCCCTATGCCTATCAGCAACACCTATATGATAAGTCACGACCTGAAAATATAGCCTTCTTACAACGCCTACGGGCACTACTCGATCAATATCCACAAACCACCACGGTTGGCGAAGTAGGCTGCGACTTTTCACTTAAGACCATGGCAGCTTACACTCAAGGCAATGATAAACTGCACATGTGCTATTCCTTTGATTTATTAACCCATGATTCCTCTATGGGACATATCCGGCACACAATGGAAACCATTGAAGCAGGATTAGGGGATGGCTGGCCTTGTTGGTCTATCGGCAATCATGATGTGGAACGAGTAGCTACCCGCTGGGGTAAAAACAAGCATATGCCTAATCAGAGCAAGGCCTACATGACCATGCTACTTTCGTTACGCGGTAGTATTTGCTTGTATCAAGGAGAAGAGCTGGGACTGCCGGAAGCAGAATTAACCTATGAACAACTGGTTGATCCTTACGGCATCAATTTTTGGCCTGAGTTTAAAGGCCGTGATGGCTGTCGAACCCCTATGCCGTGGACTAATACGCCACTAGGCGGCTTTACCAGTAACACGTCTCCTTGGCTCCCCGTGGCGGAAAGCCATTTGCCCCTCGCCATCGAAGAACAAGAAGGTACACGCTCTTCCATTCTGCATGCGTATCGAGATTTTTTACATTTAAGACGCGGACATCCTGAGCTGATTCACGGCGATATTGAGTTTTTATACCATGATGTGTCTACCCTGACTTTTTTGCGAAGTTATAACGGAAAATCTTTGTACATAGCAATCAATACCGCCGAACAATCGAAAATTGTTTCTTGTCATTTTTCATTAACACCGCTGGTATTACCTGAGGCCATTCCAGCTGGGTACATTGAAAACGGACAAATCGTCCTGCCAGCCTTCTCAGTATTTATCGGTTGTGTCATGGATACTGAATAATCAATAAAAAGTCCGCACCAGAAACAAAAAAAACGCCGTTCATAGTGAATGGCGTTTTTTATTACATAACAGATTTAAACAACAGTCCAATCAAACCAGCCTTATAAAGAAGGCAGCTCGTTTTGTCTTGGCCAAGCATTAATAATCGCTTTGACTAAAGTTGCCAATGGAATCGCAAAGAAAATCCCCCAAAACCCCCAAATACCGCCGAAAAACAATACCGCCAAGATAATGGCTAGCGGATGTAAGTTTACGGCTTCAGAAAAAAGCAAAGGAACTAGAATATTGCCGTCTAACCCTTGAACAACCAAGTAAGCAATCACCAAATACCAGAAATCACTGCTCGCACCGTATTGATAAAAAGCCACGACAACAACAGGAATGGTCACAGCCGCCGCACCAATGTAAGGAATCAGTACGGATAAGCCGACAAGCAAAGCCAACAACTGAGCATACTTCAACCCCATAATGGCAAAAACAATATAGGTAAAAACAGCAACCACAATCATTTCGATGACTTTGCCACGAATGTAATTGGCAATTTGTTCATTCATTTCATTGGCGATATTACGCAACATACGACGCTCTTTTGGCAACCAAGAGGTCATATAACCTAGTATCTCTTTCTGATCTTTTAATAAAAAGAACATCACCAGTGGCACTAAAATAAAATAGATCACAATGGAGAATAAAGAAGGGATGCTGGCAATGGAATATGACACAATCCACTGGCCCACACTGGCAAACTCCGTGGCCAAAGAATTAACCACCTCATCAATAGCGCTTTGGCTAACCAGTGCGGTATGGCCTTGCGCAAAGGTTTCGATAGCCTGTTGAATCACCCCAATCATACGAGGTAAGTCATTCACAAAACGAACCGCTTGTTCCCAAATAATGGGAACCATAATGCCGATAAACGCCACACAGCTTGCCAAGAAAGACAAAAAGACAATTACCACTGACCAGGTGTGACTGACGCCAAGACGCTTGATCCGCTCAACGGCTCCTTGTAATAAAAATGCCAGTACTATCGCGATTAAAACCGGCGCTAAAATTCCTCCCCAAAAAGCGAGAACACAGAGCGTCCCAATCAATAACAGTAGGAAGACCACAACCTCTTCATTGGAGAAGTAACGCTTAATCAGAGTATCTACAATTTTAAACATATCTGGTCCGCTCTATTTTTTCTCAATAACAAATATATAAACACCATCCTTTTCATTTTTATGTCGCAACGTATGTCCCACTTGCCCCACATAAAAAGGAATGTCTTTCCATGACCCAGCATCACACGCTTCCACGGCCAATAATTGACCTGATTGTAACTTACTCAACGCCATTTTAGCTTTCAGTAACGGCATAGGACACACATCTTGTCTTGCATCTACTATGGCATCACACTCATAATTACCTTTAATCACCCTTCATATCTCCATGACGAGAACATTCGCCGATTATGAAACCATTCTCTCCTTTTATAACCAACTTAGCCATCTTAGTGATTGTTTTTTTTAGCACTTTTTCAAGTCCAAGTCGCGCTGAATTACCCAATCTATCAAGCAGCAAAGACGAACGTTCATTGTCCAATCCGAGTTACGTCGTTGGGCAGCACTGGTTTCGACAAATCAATGGCAGCCAAGCGGTCATCGCCTTCCCTCCCGCTTACGATTATGTACGACAAGCATTGGCAACCATTTTGCCGCACACTGGCCTAGATAATAAAATGGTCGAGATTACTTTATTAAACAGCACGCAAAGTAACGCCTTCGTCATTCCAGGAAACCATTTATTTATTTACTCAGACATCATGGAAATGATCACCGATGAAGATATGTTTTATGGCCTGCTATCCCATGAAGTTGCCCACCTAGATCTCAATCACTATGAACGACAAACTCAATTCTCCAGCCAGGAATTAAGCAAAACCTTGGTCATGATTGGTGCTAGCATCGCTGCTGCCGCAGCCGGCGCAGGCCCGGACGCAACATCCGCCCTCTGGATCGGTGGCATGGCAAACCAAGCAGAAAATACACTGACCTATAGCCGAGAGCAAGAACAAGAAGCAGACCGACAAGGCAGACGCTATATGAAAGCAGCAGGGCTCAACCCTCAAGGTATGAACCATTTATTTAAAGCCATGTTGAAAGCCCTGTTAGGGCGCCCGCAATTAGAATTTTTATCGACCCACCCGCTACCTAAAACTCGGATCGCGGATAGCATGTCTTTCCAGAAAGAAGAGAGCATACTCAAACAAAAAGAAAGTAGTCAGAATTTCCTTTTTTTTAGAGCAACGATGCTTGCCTACCGTGCCATATTAAGCAACAGAATAGACTATGTTCTTTTACAATCCATAGACAATGAGGATGCCTATAACTTCGCTCAAGCGTTAGTCGCCTATTTAGAGCAGTCACCACAAAAAGCTCTAACCTTTTTAGCAAAAATTCATACTCAGAATCGTTTTGTTAGCTATTTAAAAGCACTTAGCCTGCAATCAGATGGACAAAAAAAAGCAGCATTGAAAGTTGTTCAGAATGTCCTTAATCTCGCCCCGAATGATCTTTCTTTTGGAACATTATACGCCACGTTTACACATACTAAATACACAGGATCCCAGACACCTCGCTATCTTTATGAAAAGAAACAGGTATGGGAAGCCGATATTGCTTATTACAGATATCAGCATAACATTCCAATGGCGCTTAACTACAAGGCGTTACTTGATTTTAATTTAGGACAGGATAAAGAAGCACAAAGACTGCTTTTCAGGGCCTTGCAAGACGCCAAAGATAAGGATAAAGCGTCAATCAGACGAACTCAAAATGAAATAGACATGATAAAAGAAGCGGAAAAGGAAGAAGGTATTCGAGACGACTAGAAAAGGCACTGTCTAAACAACAGCCATAGATTCGAAGAGCATTTATCGGGATGAATACAGATTCTGATAGTTGAAACGTGCTCTCTGCAGTTTATACAAAGTATTTTCTAAATGTTTGATTTTTGTCTGAACGATCATCTGCTCTTCAAATAATGTTTTAGGTTGTTTGTAATCCATACATTGATGCACATCAACACCCATAGCATCCAACTGATTCACCAAATCAGTCAGCTTCATCTTACTCTTTTGCAGCAATTCAACTTTACTCATCATGCTATTCTCACCATTAGCAAGGTCAGCATTATATTGCTGTGCAAAAGACAAAACAGGAATAGAAAGTAGCATAATTAAAATAGCTTTAAATAAATACATCTTCCCCTCCTTATTCTCTAATAAATATCATCAGAAATATAAAAAGGCCAATCCAATACTGGCCTTTTTATCTTCTAGCATCAATCATATATTATTGTGCATTTTGAGAGTTTAATGAATTCAGCTTCAAGCGTAGGTTCATTTCATGATTTTGCAATAATTGCGCTTGTGTAACAGGAGATAACGTCTGATTGACTTTATATTGGTTAACACTAACGCCTTTGTTCATCAACTGTTGATCCAAAGACTGAATTTCTGCTCTAGCTTTAGTGATTTGACCATAGGTTGCGTCACCAGGCGCTGCCATGGCAGCCGTCGCAACGGAACAAGAAAAAACTACAGCCAATAATGTTTTAGTAAGTGTATTCATATTATATACTCCATTTCCATCTACTATTAATCGAATAGCAGCTCATTTTCTTTCCACTACAATCTAGCTGCTTGATTAAAATAATAGCAACAAATAGAAGAATAAATACCCCTAATACACACGTGTACATATCTATCCTATATGTGAGACAAACATGCACAATCACTAAAAAAACAGACAAAAAACACTAGGGGCTGTTGATCTTTGTCTGAATTGTGAGCGAAGAAGGTAATCTCGTATAATTTACTTCGCCAAAAACAAATACAACGAGATTACCATGCCCCGATTAATGCTCACTGATGAGATGTGGTCGAAGCTAAAAGCTATTCTGCTTGAAGATAGAGTCTATAACAAGCGAGAGCATCGATACACGATGGAAGGCATTCTTTATCGGTTGCGTGTCGGCTGCCCTTGGCGAGATTTACCAGACTATTTTGGCTTATGGAATACGGTTTACCGTCGTTTTTTACTGTGGTCCAGAAAAGGAATTTTACTCAGGCTATTCAAATCCTTATCGGCCAATAAGGATACGGAATGGGAGTTTCTTGATGGCAGCTATATAAAAGCGCATCAACACAGCTCGGGCGCATCCTCTGAGGAAAATCAAGCGATTGGGCTGAGTCGTGGCGGTAATACAAGCAAAATCCACCTTGCTGTAGACAGTTATGGTTTACCAATAGAGTTCATAATCACAGGCGGAGAAGTTCATGATAGTAAAGTGGCCAATGACCTTATTGAGGTCTTGCCACAAGGAGATTTCATCATTGCGGACAAAGGTTATGACAGTGAAGCGATTCGCGAGAAAGTTCGTCAATGCGGCTCGACTCCAGTCATTCCTAGAAAGCAAAATTCGAAAAAAGGAAACGCCGATATAGATTGGTGTTTATACAAATATCGGCATTTAGTTGAAAATGCGTTTGCTCGGCTCAAACATTTTAGAGCGATAGCCACGCGTTATGATAAGTTGAAAATTCATTTTGAAAGCATGTTAGCGTTAGCTTGCTCGATCATTTGGCTGCCAATGTGAAAGATCAACAGCCCCTAAGACCGTATTTTATTTTTACAGCCCTCAAGAAAGATACAAATATATTTTCAGCCATCAAAAGATAAAGGAAGAATATTGAAAGGAAAATAATACACAAAAGCATCTAATCTATAGATACCCGCCCCCATAGAAACCATGATAAAAAAACAGGACGGTTTGAATATTTTATAAATTAAAACAACAGGTTCCAGCTATCTAAGGCTCATACAAGCACAAAACAACCGTTTTTTCAGCGCGTTTTTTTGGTATGATGAAACAAACCCTTATATGCATACTATCATGACTCCGTTTGCTCTAATTGACAATCTAGAACATCTACCCAACCCTTTCACTCAGTTTGAGCACATCGCCACTGAGCTAAAGGAGAATGTGCCATTTTTAAACGATCCAGATTACAAACGCGACCTACAACTCGCCCTTTGTTTTATCTACAGCTATAACGGCTCTCAAGCCACGTATAATTCCTATCGTCGAGAAGTTGAGCGTTTACTCCTGTGGTCTTGGCATACGCAATCCACACCAACAACTCAATTACGGCGTGATCAGATCGAAGCCTTTATCCATTTTTGCATCACACCACCAGAAAGCTGGATAGGCATTAAAAATGTTGCTCGCTTTAAACAACATATGGGGCGCCGTGTTCCTAATAAAGAATGGCGACCTTTTGTCAGTCATATCAGTAAATTAGAATTCAGTAATGGCGACGTTCCTGTGGCAAAAAAGTATTCCCTATCACAAGCCGCCATTCGGGCAACTTTTTCCATCCTGTCATCTTATTATGGCTTTTTGATGCAAGAAGAAGCGGTACACCAGAACCCCGTGGCTTTGATTCGTCAAAAGAGTAAGTTCGTCAAAAAAGAAGTCACAAGACGACAAGTAAGACGCATTTCTAATTTACAATGGGATTATGTGATTGAAACCGCTGAAATGTTGGCGGAAGAAGATCCTGCAACCCATGAGCGCACACTTTTCATCATGAACGCACTACTGGGGATGTACTTACGTATTTCAGAGTTGGTCGCCGATGAGCGATCCGCCCCCGTGATGGGAGATTTCACCAAAGACGCAGACGGTCATTGGTGGTTTAAAGTATTGTCAAAAGGCAATAAAGAGCGACTCATTGCAGTCTCTGACGATATGCTGCGCGCCCTTGCGAGATATCGCCAATTCCGAGATCTCCCCCCATTACCAACCGTTGCGGAAAACACCCCATTAATTCCGAAAAATCGTGGTCAAGGACCCATGACCAGCTCAAGACAGATTCGTAATATCGTACAGTTTTGTTTTGATACGACTTATCAGCGCATGTGCGATGATGGCATGAAGGCCGATGCGGAAGATTTACGCGTTGCAACCGTTCACTGGCTCCGTCACACTGGCATCTCGGAAGATGTGAAAACTCGCCCGAAAGAGCACGTTCGTGAGGACGCAGGACATGCCAGCATGGCAACAACCGATCGCTATATAGACACCGAATACCGTGAGCGCCACGCCAGTGGCCGCAAAAAAACATTACGCCCACACTAAACACCTACCCTGCCCTCAAGAAAGCCTTACTCCCAACGGGTTAGGCTTTCTTCGTCTTGCTCCTTGGCATCCACCCATTTACTTTTATCCCCTTGGGTTTCTTTTTTCCAAAATGCGGCCCGACTTTTGAGATAATCCATTATAAAGTCACAGGCCTGAAAGGCTTCTGCTCGATGGGACGCACTCACCCCAACAAAGACAATTTTATCTTGTACCGCTAACTTGCCGACACGATGCACTACGGTCACTGCATTTAATGACCAACGCGAACAAGCATCCTCGACAATTGTCTGTAAATTATGCTCAGTCATGCCTGGATAATGCTCTAACTCAAAGGTACAGTCTTGGGATGGTAAGGATGAGAAGTGGCGCACTAGACCAACAAACATCGCAACAGCACCGGTTTCACTATTCACCACTAAATCATCATAGAGTGCCTGAACATCGAAATCTTCCTGTTGAACTTTAATCATCTTAGCCACCTGTAACAGGTGGAAAAAAAGCCACCTCTTTAGTCCCTTGCTTCACCATGTCGCCATCACGGGCAAATTCGAAATCAATGGATGACTGAATGCCCTTATCCAATAGTGCATCGCCATTTCTCAGCAGATTAGCTAATTGCGCTTTGAGTTCTTTGATGGTCATTGGCAAATCTCCTTCCAATACATAACGTTCAATGCCAAGAGCCTCTTTAAGAGACGCAAAGAAAACCACATTTAATTCATTCATATATCCCCCTCCTATCAATCAGTTTTGTGTTCTGTCGCTAACCAATCGCCACTTTTGCCACCTTGCTTTTCCAGCAGCGAGACATTTTTAATCACCATCCCCTTATCGACCGCCTTACACATATCATAAAGGGTCAGCGCAGCCACACTAGCTCCGGTTAGCGCTTCCATCTCCACCCCTGTTTTTCCTTTCAAGGAACAAGAACACAACACTTGAATTTGTGTTTTATTCAAAACCGTTATATCGATTGTCACTTTGGTTAGCATCAATGGATGACATAAAGGTATCAGATCTGAAGTTTTCTTAGCCGCTTGAATACCAGCAATACGAGCTGTTGCCAATACGTCTCCCTTTGGTAAACCCCCTTCGATAATCTTAACCAAGGTATCCGGCTTCATCTCGATAATCGCTTGTGCTCTTGCCATACGTTTCGTCATGTCTTTATCTGACACATCTACCATGTGAGCATGACCTTCAGTGTCCAAATGGGTAAGTTGATTACTCATAACATTCCTAAATTGAATCGATACATTGCAAATGCGCCTATCTTTTAAGAAAGCTCACAGGATTGCAAGAAAAGTTGTTCTTATGCGTGAGTAATTGGAAAACATCTACCTTTGTCAGCGCCGCTAAATCATGCATAATGCTCTTTTATATGAGTATTTTTATCAGGATAGCATGAGCTTAATAGACGATTATCTATTATTGGAAATTCCTACCCACGCTAATGAACAAGAGGCGAAGGCGGCTTTTCGTCGTCTGGCCCGACGCTATCACCCAGATAAAAACCCACATACGGATACCACAGAACATTTCCAGCGTTTACAAGCCGCCTATGAAAATGTCTTGCAGGCCATAAAGCAAGGTTCGCAAGGAGGAGAGTGGAAACCCTATCAATTCCACCAAGAAAGTAGCACGGCAAAAAACCGCTATTATTCCCACTCAAAAGCCACAGATAAAGAACAAGAAGCCTATATAAAAGAACGGCAAAAAGCCTATGAGCAAATGAAGCGAAACAGTGCTCAACAGGAAAAAGCCAGAGAAGAAGCCATCAAAGCAGCGCGTAATACCCTCAATGAAAAGCGCGTTAAAGCCATGTATGAAGAAGCTTTTAAGGCCTCAAAAGGCTTTACTTCGCAAGGCTATACAAGTGATGAATCACCCTCTTCTTATTCAACTGAATATAATCAGCGCAAATATTCAGACAGTCAGTATTCTTCACAAACTTATCAGGCGAATTCAGGTTCAGCAGAACAAGCAAGCGACATTCCGCCCTACTATATGTTTGATGATGACCCAAGTACCCTGAATGAACCAAGCTTTCAAGCAAATCGTCCAAGTCAAGCGAAGCCTGTTCGCCTGTACGCCGCCAAAGCCGCATTTAGAGCCGCTACTTATATTGTTTGTTTCGCTTCTGGGGTCTACGCCACACTATTTTGGCAAGATCATCAAAGATCAGCCCAACAAGAAAAAGTGGCCACTTATATTCCTGGTTTGTATCCACAATATCGCGTGGGTGATGCCTATACTCTCGTTCCAACGAATTTATACTCTGAACCCGATAAAAATACGAAATCGATCCAAGAGTTACCGGCCTATACCGATGTTCAAAGCATCAAGCAACAAGGTGGATGGTTAACGGTACGCTACAATAATGTGAGCGGATGGATACAAGCAAAAGATGTTGGCTTTGGCACCATTCAGCATGCCGTTGCCACGGGCTGTATTGGTTACCCAGGCACCGCTCCAAGTCAGGGTGAAGTCATCGGAAAAGCCGATGGCAGTAGTCGTCTTCGTATCTTAAACCATCTTCCTGAGCAAAGTATTTTAACTTTTCAATCCTATGATGGACGAAAGCCCTTTTCCATCTTTCTTGAAGCCAAGCAGCCTTTTGCTGCAAACTTCATTCCCGAAGGACGCTATCGATTGGTGTTAGAGACGGGTTCCCTGTATCATAACGCCTGCAAAAAATTCCTATTTAATGACACAAGCAAAGTCGTCTTAGACAACGTAAAATTTGCCAGCACAGAGCAATCGCTCACGCTTAATCCTTAACGCCAAGACGACCCTAACACCGAGTATTTCTAACGCCATGCTGAGTAATATCCGTATTGTCCTGATCAACACATTCCACCCGGGAAATGTTGGCGCCATCGCTCGCGCCATGAAAAACATGGGATTAACCAATTTATATCTAGTGGATCCAAATGACTATCCTTCGGAAGAAGCAACTAGTCGCGCGGCAGGTGCAGTCGACTTATTAGAACGCGCAACCATCGTCAATACGCTCGAAGAGGCGATCCATGACTGCAGTTTGGTCATTGGCACAAGCGCACGACATCGCACTTTCCAACTGCCCATTATGAATGCTCGCGAATGTGCCCAAACCGTTATCCCTGAGGCAAAAGAACACCAAGTTGCCATTGTCTTTGGACGAGAAACAACAGGCTTATTAAATGAAGAAATTGCTCAGTGCCATCGCCAAGTATACATAGATGCTAACGATGAATACCCTGTGTTGAATATTTCTCAGGCGGTACAAATTGTCTCCTATGAAATTTGGATGGCCAACCAAGATAAATCTACTCACAATAAAGACGTGGGAGAATATCCTCTTAAACAAGATATGGAACGATTCTACGAACACCTTGAAGAAACCTTATACGGCATCAACTTCATCATTCGTAATCATCCTGGAAAAGTACTCGACAAACTGCATCGCTTTTTCAATCGCTCTCGACCTGAAAAGCAAGAACTTGGAATTTTAAGAGGCATTCTTGCAGCGGTGCAGCGTGAAGCAGGATTAACCGAGGCAAACAATCACCCAGAGAAAAAGAAAAGCCAACATAATAAAGAGATTGAATAACGGACAGAGACAACGTTAAAAAGTACCATAACACAATGTTCAACTCGCCTGTCTAGGTGTACTGAAAACGGAGATAGAATGAAAAAGTGTATCTTGCTTGCTCTCGCCATCACACAATTAACCGCCTGTGCGGCGCTTAAAAACCAACTGACAACAGAGCAGACTCTGCAACAAAAAGCCGCTTACTCTCTAGGGGTTAATCCAGAAAATGTTGTCATTAGCAATAAAGAAACCAATGATAAGACGGTACGCTTTACGGCTTCTATTAAAGATAAAACCTATGAGTGCGCTTACCAATCAACTCTGACCATTCAAACCGATGCGGTTTGCCAGCTGAAATAAGCGCTAACTTATAAAAAGTAATACTATAAAAGCGCCAAAAAATAAAAAAGAGTAACCAGATATTATCCGGTTACTCTTTTACTTAATGCTTATTTTACTTAATACATCATTCAGTGAATGACAAACACTCTATACTTTAGCCCCTTCTGCTGTCATAGCGACACCACGTGTTTCTTTACCACGCGATACCAAGATAGCAATTAATAAAGCAACCGTTCCCACAACAATGGCCATCGCCAAACCGTAGTTACCGTTATGAGCCGACGCAATGTGCGTCTGTATTGTTGCATTGACCGAAGCAAGTAAGTTACCCATTTGGTATACAAAACTTGGGAGAATAGCGCGAACATTCGCAGGTACCAACTCATTAAGATACGTTGGTACGACACCCCAAGCCCCTTGAACCATAAATTGCATTAAGAATGCGCCAATACCAATGGAGACAGAGCCAGTAGAGAAAGCCCATAATGGAATCACTGGCAACGCCAGCAAAGCGGCAAACATAATGGCTTTCTTACGACCAATACGTTCAGATAAAGAACCAAAGAATATACCACCGATAATGGCAGAGATGTTGTAACAGATCGCTATGATACTCACAGTATGTGCATCAAACCCATGTTGCACTTTCATGAACGTTGGATACAAATCTTGAGAGCCGTGGCTGAAGAAGTTAAAGCATGTCATTAACAACACCATAAAACCACAAACACGCCAATTATCCTTAATGGTACCAATAATAGACACGTTCTCTTTGACTACCTGATTCGCCAACCAAACAGGAGACTCTGGCACTTTGAAGTAAATATAAGGAAGCATCAAAATCGGCAAGGCACCAATAATGAACATACCGCGCCAGCCTACATGGGTATAAAACAACCCAAAGATAATAGAAGCAAGTAAATAGCCCGCAGGATAGCCCGCTTGGAACATACCGGACATAAAGCCACGAGATTTACTAGGGATCGTCTCCATTGCTAACGCCGATGCCACACCCCAGATTCCCCCCATAGCGATACCGTATAAAATACGAAACGCCATAAAGGCCTCAAATGAGGGCGACCAAGCAGAAAGCAATTCAAATACTGAAAAAAGGACAATGTTCGACATAAGAATAGGCCGACGTCCAAATTTCTCTGCCAAACGTCCAAAAATTAACGCACCAATTGGACGCACAGCTAGTGTCAGCATTATCGTAACGGCAACATCAGAAATGGAGTTATGGAAGTTTTTTGCTAAATCACTTAACACGAATACCAAAATAAAAAAGTCAAACGCATCAAGCGACCAACTAGCGAAAGAGGCAAATGCCACGTGACGTTGTGTCGAGCTCCAATTACTCATATAGGTTTCCCCCGAAAAAAGCATTTTATTATTGTTGAATTAAGCCCGATCCATCACATAACCAATATGGTAACAGACCGTAAACTTACATATTACTCTAAGCCTTTTTTATTTATAAATAATGCTTGTAAAGTGTAAAGTTATGTCATTAATTTTGTTTTTGGAGCAAACTATAACCTTATTAAACAAGGAATAGAGGGAAATCACACACAAAATACCAAATATTTTTATAGAGAGGTTCACTTATTTTAATTCTAACAAAACTTACTAAAGTTACTAAACTTACTAAAGCAATTAAAACCACTAAAGTTACTAAACTATCGTGGCGATTTTTATTTAAGAATTAATTAGGAAAAAGGAAGAATAAAATAAAAACGCAGCCAAACTGGCTGCGTTTTTTTTCACTTATCAATCAATAATAAAGTTACAACTTGAATTTTTCTACTTGCTCACGTAAAGAGTCAGCCAAGACTTTTAGGGTATGAGCTTGCTTTAGCCCTTCATCCATCTCAGCTTGCATTTGAGAAGACACATCCCGTATCGCCTGTGTGTTAACCCCAATTTCAGCGGTCACACTGGTTTGCTCTTCTGCTGCGGTGGCAATCTGTATCATCATGCCATCTACATGCCCTATTGCCTCAGCAATCTCCTCAAAGTTAACGCCTGATTTTTTCGTGTCCTCCACACTCGTACTCGCAAGCGTATGACAAAGTTTCATAACATTAACAGCTCTTGATGTGGTTGTTTGCAACATGCCAATCATGCTACTTATCTCTTCGGTCGACGTATGAGTACGCTGAGACAATACGCGTACTTCATCCGCCACAACCGCAAATCCTCGCCCTTGCTCACCGGCACGTGCCGCTTCAATAGCAGCATTGAGTGCTAGCAAGTTAGTTTGTTCTGCAATGCCACTGATTGTCGAAACGATAGTATTAATTTTATCACCTTGCTCACTCAGCTCACCAATTACGGTACTCGCTAAATCCACTTCCTTCGCTAATTGATTAATAGACTCCAAACTCGCATTGGCCAGCTGTTTCCCACTGTTACTGATATCAACCGTTTTACTCACATTGCGTGCTGTTTGCTCCGCATTACTCGCAATCTCTTGCGTTGCGACGGTCATTTCCTCAACCGCAGCGGCAACAGACACAATCTCATTCTGTTGCATATTAAGTTTTTTAGTACTTTGCTCTACCGATTTTGCACTCGTATTAGATTGATCCGATAGAACACTGCTTAGCTTATCAATGCTTTTTATAATATCTCGCAGCTTATAGACAAAATCATTAAAATTAGATGCCAACTTACCAACTTCATCACGACTCTTCGTTTCAATTTTAACGGTTAAATCCCCCTGCCCCTTGGCAATATCTTCTAAAGCATTGGATACTCTTAATAGATCAGTCAGTAGGAACCGTATTAATATCGTCAGTACAATAATAGAAAGCACTACCATTACAATGACAGCAATTAATTGATAAATGATAAGTTTTTTAATGGGGGCTTTGAGTAGTTTTTCGTTTCCTAAGGAAACTAAAAACCAGTTGGTACCAGAAATTTTTACTGACGACATTAAATAGTTAGTGCCATTTAAACTAACTTCATCCAACTTTGTGGATTTAACATTAGAGTCAATATTATCGAGGGTCAACGTCGAGTTTAATTCACTAAGTGGCTTATTGTTCATACTACCATCAGGATAAGAGATAATATTGCCGCTTTTGGAAACAATAAATGCTATTCCCTTTCCAGGTACTTTTAAAGAAGCAACCACATCGTTTATGCCTGTCAAAGCCACATTCGCAGACACGACACCAGCGAACTGTCCATCAATTCTCACTTGATTGACAATTGAAAAAATAAACACTTTTGAAGAAGAGCCGAAAAAAGGCTCAGAAACAGCAGGTCCTTTTGCATTAACTCCTAATTTATACCAATCTCTCACTCTTGGGTCGTACCCAGCTTTGGTGTTTTTACCGTTCACACGATACGTATCACCATCCCGAGTGCCATAAAGTGTACTGATTAGGTCTCCTGCCGCTTTACCTTGAGTAAGCGCTTGCACGATATACGCATCATTATGAGGATGTTTCTCGATTACCTCTTTAATAGAGGCGACCACCTGATGTCTATCATCTAACCAGCTACTAATCCGACTCGCACTACTCACACCATAGCGATTCATCGTACTTTCTAAATTGCTTAAAAGCTGCGACTGCATTGAAAAAATTGAGATTGTAGATAGGGTACAAGCCGCTAAAATAAGTGTTAAGCAACTTGCTAGGATGAGTTTTCTATGTAATTTCATTATCATTCTACCAATAGATTAAAATTAAGCGTTGAGCACAATTCGATGTTTTTACTCCTTTATCCTTAGCAACATGATTAAATTATAGTTTTTATATTAAAAAACGGTAAACATTAGTTTTTATGTAGTGAAGCATGTCTGATTGTTATCTTTTGTGTTGATGATAAAAAGGCAGCCTTTCGTGCCTCATATAAAATAGCATTTTTTGATACACCTAATATCAATAGCAACACTATCACACCAAAATAATCAAGGAAAAAAGAATAGCTTTAGCTTTAAAGGCAAAAAAAAGCAGCCTACAAGCTGCCTTTTTATAATATTGTTTTAGCGCTTATTTTTCAGCGCGACCGGCAAATTTGCGTTCTTCTACGTTAACTTTGATTCTGTCACCGATAGAAATATGCTCTGGTACCTGAATGGTGGCACCTGTCGATAATTTAGCAGGCTTATTACGAGAGGTAGCGGAAGCCCCTTTAATAGAAGGATCAGTTTCGATGACTTCTAACTCTACGTTGGTAGGCAACTCCAAAGCCACAGGAGCTTCGTTAACAAGAATGACTTGAATACCAGCGGTTGATTCATTAATAAACAACAACTCGTTTTCAATCGCCTCTTTGTTTAGCGTGTAAGGCGTATAATCTTCATTATCCATAAAGACATACTCATTGCCATCGGCATAGGAGAACATCACAGGACGACGAATTAAATCCGCCAAATTCAACATTTCAGAATCTTTAAAGGTTTCGTCTAACTTACGGTCAGTTACCACATCGTACATGCGCATACGGTATAAGCTACCGCCAGCACGACCTTGAGGTACAGAGCGTTCAATATCACGAACAATCCAAGTTTTACCGTCGTATTCGATGGCCATATTCTTTTTAATTTCACTAGCCTTAGGCATTTGTTCTCGTCCTAAAATGAGGTTTTATACAATCAAATAAATGGGGTTCTTCGCGCGTGATGCTAATCGACTTCGCAGATAAGCGCTATAGTTCAAGCAAAGATTTTTCGTAAAATATCCCGGATAATGCACATCAACCGCTGCCAAGGACACGTAGTCTAGTACTCAGTGTACTTCTTCGCGCTGCCTTTCACCCTATCCGCAGGATAATGGCTTTCATTCTTAAGCATTTTTTCTTGCGCCGCCTCAAATAAATTGATATCCAATTTATCAGCTAAACGCACCGTGAACAGCAGCACATCCGCCAATTCTTCTTTGACCGCCTGTGCCTGTTGAGCATCCAGTTGATAACTGGCCTCCTCTGTCAACCAACGAAAGCAATCCAGCAACTCTCCCGTTTCACCCGCCAGTGCCATGGATAAATTTTTTGGCGAGTGGAATTGATCCCACTCGCGCTCTTTTGCAAACTCTCGCATGGCTATTGTCAGCCATTCCAACGAATCAACCGACATTCTATTTATCCGCTTTCATGTGTTTACTATTAATCACCTGATAAATTGGATACAACACATCTGCTCCTAAAATTTTTGCACGCTCAGGCGACCAGCCAACGCGCTCATCAGGTAAATTTTGGTTATCTTTAAACGGCATTTCCAAGGTAAAGGATAAACATTGATACGTGTCTCCTACCCATTTAGTCGCCACTGTCAGATTGGCTTCACCAAATTGATCTGGCGTGTAACCAATCTCAGTTTGAAAATCAGGACTAACCGCGAGAAAAACTTCTTTGAACAAGGCTTCCATAGCCTCCATGCGCTCATCAAATGATGGCACACCTTGGCAACCATCAACGAAGTTGACTGGCAATGCTTCATCTCCATGAATGTCTAAAAACAGATCCACACCGGTTTCAGCCATCTTGCTTTGCACCGCCAACACTTCAGGGCTGAACTCTTTACTTGGGTTCTTCCATTCACGGTTTAAATTGACGCCTTTAGAGTTCACCCGCAAGTTACCATGTACTGCCCCATCCGGATTCATATTAGGAACCACGTAAAAACGACACTGTTTCAGCAATGCTCGTGCAATGGGGTGAGATTCATCAAACAAACGCTCTAACAACCCCTCGATAAACCATTCAGCCATGGTTTCACCAGGATGTTGACGCGCAATGATCCAAATATTCTTTGCCAAGCCTTGGGTTTTACTGATCTCCAGTAAGGTAATATCACGACCTTCAGCGGTTTCCCCCAAGTGATCTGTTATACAATCCTCATGGCTTGCAGCCCAAGCAATCATATCCAAATGACGTTCGTAGCTGTACGGCGCAAAATACGCATAATAAATACTGTCTTGCTCAGGCTGGTGAGAAATCACCAATTTTCCATCGATGTATTCTGTTGGCACACGAAACCAGTCCTCACGATCGTAGGAAGCCACAGCTTGATAATCTACCCAACCGTCTGGGTAAGCCGCCTCTTTGGCGTTTTCAAACTGAATGATGCATTGCTCCCCCATCCCCCCCTGCAAGCGAAAATAAAACCATTGAAGGAATTTAGAGTTTGTATCATTAGGGATTTTTACTCTAATATTGTCCGGCTCCGAGGCACTAATAACGGAGATGTTACCGCCATCAAACGCACTACTAATATTGATTCGGCTGGTCATTCGCTTTTCCTTACAATCAAACATTGGTTCTACATTATGGCAAGTTTACCTATATTCATAACATCTGTCGCCAACTCATCTGACAACCCAGCATTTCCTCTACTATTTACTTGGTCAACACCAGAAGCCCAAGTCAAAGAGGTATTGGTAATACCTGATGATGAGTGGCTTGAACATCACGTCATTGAACCAAACACATTGGATATCGACGAAACCCAGCTTTATGAATTTGGTTTCGAAGCCAGCGATATTCTGGCAGAGTGGACAAATGAATTCGATACAGATGTCATCTATGCCTTGCATCCAGAAGAAACAAGTCTGCTCGTTGAAGCCACTTACGAGACAAAAAATCTGGATCCCAGCTTTGAAGTTCACAGTATTCACAGCTGGTTTGCGGAACGCGACATCAATTTAGATGACGCATTGGCCGATAACGGACAGTCAACGCCTCTACACCTTCTTCCACCTGATGAAATCATCGTGCTGTTATTGCAAATTGCAGTAGAGCATGGGCTGATCAACGCCTCAGACATTCCCGAGTCTTCTGAAGAATGAGTACCAAACCTCACAACTAAACAGTAAAGATTCTTTACAATTATCATTCAAATGAAATATTGAACATAATAATCAAAAATTGGTTTTCATGGGCCTAGCTCTCTAAAGTCAATACTGAACCCAACTTTGGAATAGTAAGCCCGTGAAAGACATTCTCCCTGACTTATGCGACCTTTACCCTGAACACCTGCAGATTGCCGACCCGATTTTCACATCGTATGGCAAAAAGACAGTCTTTCATGGGGAAGTGGTCACTGTTTCCTGCTTTGAAGACAACAGCCGAGTTCGTGAATTGGTCAGTACCAATGGCAAGGGAAAAGTCATGGTGGTTGATGGAGGGGGCAGCATTCGACGAGCCCTATTGGGAGATATGCTCGCAGAAAAAGCGGCGTCAAATGGCTGGGAAGGTATTGTGATTTATGGCGCTATTCGCGACGTTGCCGCACAGTCACAAGTGAATTTAGGGATTCATGCCTTAAAAGCCTACCCCATGCCAACGGAAAAACGCGGCTTAGGAGAGATTGGCAAAACACTGCGTTTTGCGGGAATCGTTATCCAACCTGGAGACCACATTTACTGCGATCTCAATGGCATTGCCGTAGCCAAACAACCACTGGCATTGCCATAGCATATCGCTCTTCCATTTACTTTTAAAACACGGCTAAGGTGTGTGTGAACAAACTGCGCACACCATTCACCACCATCTGTACAGACATCATCAATAGCAACATCCCCATCAAACGTTCAAGAGCCGCTAATCCTTTTTCTTTTAAAAGACGATTTAATAGTGGTGCACAAAACAGAATCGTCACCGAAACGCCCCAGGCGCAAAAAACGGAAATCAGCAAATCACTGTGGTCATTAGGATAACTTTTTACCATTACCAGTAACGTCGCCAAGGTCGACGGCCCAGCCAACATGGGAATGGAAATTGGTACAATAAAAGGCTCTATCAGAACAGATTTCTCTTTTGGTACCGAGGAAGGAAAAATCATTTTGAGCGCTATCACAAACAACACCACACCGCCGGCGATGGAAATCGATTCTGTTTCCAAATGCAGCAATTGCATAAACTGTGCACCAAAGTATAAAAAGCCCACCAGAATTGCCAAACCAACCACACCATCTCGCACAATAATGCGGTACTGACGCGATTGCGGTACACCTTTCATCACAGACAATAAAATTGGAATATTTCCGAATGGATCAATAACAAACAGGAATAAAAGAAACGTCGATAAAATAGAAAACTCAGTACTCATTAAACACTCAAACTGTCTTTGTAGGGAGAATTTTAAAGCCGCGCAGTTTAGCGTATTACGACGAGTGGCGATACCCTAGACCATTTAGAATCGGAAAGAATACAACTCTCAACAAGCGCCCTTTGCTAATGGTCTTACCATATTAAAATTGCTTAACGCTTCTCCACGTATTTCAGCGGTCTGCTCACTCTCGGTAAAAAAGCCAAAGTGCTCAAAGAAAGGCTTTGCTGTAATACTGACATGAGAGTATAGACGGGGAATTTTTCGCTCATCCGCAAGGGAAAAAATATAATTCATCAAGGCCCTACCCACCCCTTTTCCTTGGTACGCATGATGACAAAAGAAGTGATCAATCAAGCCATCAGGCTGTAAATCCGCATACCCAACAATCACACCATCCAATTCAGCAATAAAAGGCTGAATAGAGGCCATCTTGTTTTCCCACACAGTCATATCAAAGGACTCCGGCGCCCAGGCTATCACTTGGGCCAGAGAATAGTCTTTAATATTAATCATTCGTACTGTACTGAAAAACAAATACCAGAGAGCATTGGCATCCTTTGGTTGATATGAGCGGATTTGAATCATGATACAAACACCATAAATTTACATTACATAGTAGGCAGCATTATTGCCACCGATCTTGTCTTTTCACTTCATCTTTGAAAGTCGATGAAAAAGCCTTCATTTTTGCCCTCAAAAGCCTCCTTCTCCCTTCTTCTGTGCGCGTATAAATGAGCTCGGATAATCCTACATTTTTTTGCCACGCTTTATAAAATACTTGAGCAAGGTCTTTCTTAGCAGCAAACCTTATAGGGACAGCATGATAATCGTCTCTTAGGGAGCCTAAAAACCTGCCCTCTCGAAGTATTAAATATCTTGGGTTGTCAATCGGAGCCAGTATTTCCTCCAAACAATCCGCAAATACAGAAGATTCATAAAAACTACAGCCGGACAATGCAATATAAAAAGAACCATCTTCAAGCTTGGTAACATTCGTCACCATCCGTCGAATAGAGGTTTCTATAAAACCAGCTTGGCATAGCGATTCAGCGAGAGCTTTACCAATTCGTTTTAGGGCGCCATCTACGGGCAGAAAAAAACACGCTATTTTAATCATAGAGATGGTTTTGGGCAGTTTATAGATCAACGCTCCTATAATCCCAACCAACATCAATACCCATAATAAAGAAGGATTATTTAGCGATAAATAAAAACTCCCAGTCATAATACCGCTCAATATAACAAGCATCTGTACCAATAAATAAGAGAAGGAATGCTTTAATACAAAACCACGCAAATTAGGTATTTTATTTGTTTTGACCGACGGTATCACACGTGCAGTACCGTCTACGGTAAGTGCTTTCTTCCAACGTTCTGCAATCAGCTCTCGTTTCTGATAGCGCCGTACCATCTGTTTGTTATTGCGAGAAATAGGGGCCGTTTTATTGAACGTATTATCTGACTTCAAACCTGTAGCGTTCATGCGATCAAAGCCACTTTCTATGGCCAGTTCTTTTTCTGAAAGGCCAACAAAAGTGTGAAAGCGTGATACCAAATTAAAAGCATCACTCCAGCCAGCATCATACTCAGTATTAATTGCCACCAAATGCCAAATACTGCTTACTTTATCCTTGTGCTTTGAATTAACTCTAATAGCACGACCGCGCATTTGATTTGTTAACATGAAAGAACCAACTGAACTCGCCAATATAAGCGAGTTTACTGCGGGTGCATCCCACCCTTCTCCTAATAGTGATCGTGTACCCACAAGCACTTTTATATCACCGTTCATCAAGAGTTCAGTAAACGCTGAAGTAAGCTGATTCAGAGGCGCAACTACCTTTTGATACTGCCCATTGTTGCCCATAGATTCCGTTTTAACATGGTGACTTTTAATATGACGAAGCAACAATGACAATTTCTTAGTAGGAATAATACTCGTCCTACCAGTAAGCAATCCTATTTGCTCAGGAATCGCAGAAGACGATGTAATACTTTTGAAGACAGGCCATGCACCTAAATTGACTTCCCCTGTATCTAACCCAGATGAAAGAGCCTCATCACGAATATAATCCGTTAAGACAACTTGCCTAAGCCGTTCGCCTCTGTACTTATATTCCAGTTGATGAATCGTACTACAAGCTAATACCTTAGAAGCGCTTAAAGAAAGCGACCTATCTATACGCCTTGACCTTTCTAGGGACAGCTCACGTTTATGGAGTAGTTCACTCGCCTTTAGCTGCTTTTTTAAATGATCTAGGGCCTGTTTTTGTACATCTGTATGTTGTGTCGTTTTTGAAAACAAAATGCTTTCCAGCAATACCTGCCACCAATGGCGACCTAAGTCTGGAATGTCTTCGGCTTTCATGTCCAAAAGTGCCATCAGGCCATCCTTCATAGGAAGCGACTTAGCCTTTATATAAGTGAGTAGTGCAATGGCAACGTGCGGTTCTTTAATAATTTCCGCTTCTATCTTTTCTGACTGTAACCAAGGGTGTGATAAAACGATGCCTTCGAACTCAGTGCTGTGAAATAGCGTATCGCAAAGGGTCGATACTCTATGATCGTATTCTTTTATTTGACCTTTTTCGCTGATCGTCGCATCACATGCCCATATAAAATCTTGATGAGCGCATAAGGTTCCCGCTTTCACCAACTCTGGAATTGAAATTTCTTCGTCAATGGGGCCACATAACTGCTCGTATCGGTTCCATTCAGATCCTTGTGCATCGTAAGGTGGCGTGGCGGTTAGCGACACCAAAATAATATTAGGAAAGTACTCGCAAACCTTTTCTAGTGCTCGCCACCATTCCGATCTAAGATGATGGGCTTCATCAAGGATAATCACCTGAATATTTTGCGCTTCAATAACCTTTATAAACCGATTTACCTCATCATCTTTTAACCCATCATCGTCTTCAAGGTTCACATCCTCTTCTTCATTAACGCTAAGTTCTTCAGCGAATTTAGCATGCAGCGCTTGATAGGTTATGGAGGTTAATATTTGGGGATTTTGTATCGAGTTACTTACCCAATCCAGTTGGTAACAATCTAGTGGAGAACCATCTTCACTTTGCACAAAGTCTTTGATCCGTTCGATCCATTGGTCTCTAATCACCCTAGTAGGTGAAAGTACCAAGGTTGGCTTCCCTAGCGTTCTAAAAACTTCTAGTCCTAACGTGGTTTTACCCGCCCCAGGTGCAGCCACAATATGAAGACGCCGATCATCTAAATGATCCTTAATCACATTGAGAACACGCTCCTGATAAGGGCGCCAAGGATGCCTAAATTTCATAGATTCGAACGGTTTCACTGTATTCCTTTACGTTTTTTTGATTTCAAGTAAAAATTTGATATAGATTTAATTGACTATAAGCCTATTTATTTTTACTCACTTTGCATTATTTAGGTAAAGTGAAGTGAGTAAAATTAAGAACACAGTATCATCATCTAAATGAATGCCATACCCTTCGAAAGCTGTGATTTACAACGCAGCGCCCTTTCAACGCATATAGCAGAGTGCGCATCGTTAGCAGCGTATAGAATCTGATTATCTTTTAGGGGGTGAGCGCCCCAATTGGATTGTTGAGCACCTTTTCCAAGACGTTGTTTCAACACCATGGCAACAGCAGCACGCGCACCAATACTGTTTTTTTCTCCAGCTAGATGCTTTAGCGTCACTGATAAATCTTGGGTGTTAACTATGTCTATATTGAGCTTGTTGCGTAGCTCTTTATTGTCGTCCTTAATACCGAAGCCAACTTTCATAATCTTTGGATTTGTTAATATTTCCCTAGCAGCAGAAATAGCGAAAGGAAATCGAGTAGGAAACAAAAAAGCTTTAGACTCAGTAGAAAGTTGTATAAGCGATGGACCTGGACTCACTTCCCCTTTACGAAAAATCGGTTTGCTTTCTGTATCAAATCCAAGGCAGGTTTGATCTTGTAGAGCTTGCAACGATTCCATTGCATCATCTTCACTTTCAACCACCTTGATGTCACAAAGATCAAGGCCAACATACAAGGGCAATTCAATGATCTGTTCCTTAGTGGGGCGTTTCATTCTCTGTCTCTTTCATTGTTTAACGCTTAGCTATAAGCACACTATACTTCTTGAAGCTCTTTCGATACATCATGTATTTCTGCTTTTAACTCTATTTTCAGTAATGCTGCTGAAAAGCCAATAGAAGACAAACAGTCTTTTGAATTAATCGCAGCGGTTTATCGTAAACAGAAATCGCAAAGCATTCCCCCCCGATGTACGAGATGATCTTTATCTCTACCGTCGTTTTCATTGCATATTTGCTTCCAGTATCAATTAGCTAGATTTTATCAAAAATACGATAAAATCCATCCCACTTTGTTGCTTTTATCACAAAAATGCCATACAAGTTTTGTAGAATACGATTTTTAAACCAAGCACACCTAACTGACTATTTCTACTTACTTTTTCACTGCTCTACGAGGATCTTTAATGAATGCTAAAGCACTTTTTACGCCTATATTGGCACTTTTGTTTGTTGCGTCTAGCTTTGCCAATGGGGCAGCACTACACGCAGGAAGTGTGACTAAGGTATCGCTGGATCAGATACATCCTACTCAGCTCGTCATTGGTTACGACGAGGTGTATTACAAACTGGGTCTTTACAAGGAAGACGTTAAAAAGCAATTTGATGAAATCTGTAAAGTGAATGGGCAAAAAGGTTTAGCGCATTTTGATAAAGCCTCTACGCCAAACGACCCAACAAGCTTTGAGTGTAAAGATAAGGTCGGCACCTACCCAAAAGATATGAAAACCATTGTCATTGCGCCGAATAATCAATATTACCTAACAGACGGACACCATACCTTTAATGAATTTTGGCAAATGCATGGTGGTGGTACACATTTTAAAGTAAACGTGGTGGTTGCAAAGGATTATCGTAATCTCGCTAATATGCAGCAATTTTGGAACGCGATGAAAGCGGATGGCAATACATGGCTAGACAACAACCAAGGACAGCCAATCACCTATCAACAGTTACCAACATCCCTCGGTATGAAAAATTTTGAGGATGATAAATACCGTTCCATGATGTACTTCTCAAGTGGCATTGCTTGGAAAAAACCCAAAGCACCTATACCATTTATTGAATTCTATTGGTCTAAAGACCTTAGAAAAGACGTTGACCTAAATAAATACAATCTGAAAACAGAAAAAGGTTACCACCAAGCCATTATGGCGATTAGTCACGCTATTTTAGATATTAAAAGCAGCAATGTGGGGGGATCCGGTCAATCCGCTAAAGCCATGGGCCAGTTGACTAGCTTTCATGAAAAAGCCTTTAAGAAATTATTCAAAGCCAAAAAAGGAAAGATCGCTTATATGCTGGCATATAAAAATAGCTTATAGCTCGCCGCCGCTATTTTTATCTATTCGTTTATTCTCAATAACCCCATCACTTATACCAGTGATGGGGTTATTTTATTTGTTCTAGCTCACCCTACTATGCTTTGCATGTGAAGTTAGAACATTGCTGCCTTAGCTAAAGCAACGATTCGTTGCATCAAATCACAATAAGTTCCGCCAATAATACGGCTGAACCTAACTGAGTCTCCACGCCTCCCAGTATGGTGCGCTCTCTGTTGCAAAAGCGACCTCAAATAAAACAAGGTGGCTGGATTTGCATCCACAACCACCAAAAATCGCTTGTACGGCTCAAGTACTACTATTTAATGGCAATATAAATATCGACTTTCTTGTCACTGGTGTAGTGCTCAAAATCCACGGTGTAAGCTCGTTGGTGTGGGCAATCAGGGTTAGAAAAGTACTGCCAAATTTCGCCCCAAGCATCGATCACCATTTGTGGCATCTCTCCCTCTTTGGAAAAACGCAGGTAATCGCCGCTAGGAAGCGTCACACCTTCTAGGGGTGTAGAAGTTCGAACGGTCTCTTTTTCTGTTCCGACCAATATGGAGAAATCTCCCGTATAGTCTGACTCGTAATTGTAATATACGCCGTATAGACTGGCACCGTTGGCGTAGTTAACTTTGATTTGCTGAGCAAAGGATTGATGCAAACCAGCGATTTTGGCGGTTTCTGGCTGTGTTTCATTGGCATTGTTAGTGCGTTCACTTAACCCTAAGAGTCGCTTCTCTTCAAAATATACCTGTTCCATACTGCTTACTCCATAGGCAATGATAATAACGGTAGCCTTTCATTATCATGCGTTTTTCAATAATATAAAAGACATATTACACGCGAAATAGCCCTCACGCTTGCCCTACAAATCATGACTGTCATAGCGATAAATTTCATAGGTATATTTGTAACTAAAATGCGAATTAAGTCCAAACGGTGTAATCTGCTCCATTAATTCTCTTTCAATCTCCTCATAGGCTTTCCCTGCTTTGACTTGCACTTCAACATTGGACTGAGTCGTGAGGTATTTGATTAATCTCTCAACACTCATACGAATGGGCAATGTCCCTTTGCCATCAGCAAGCTTAGTAATGCCCTGTTCATATTGAATATTGGCAACTTGGCTGTTTCTGTGGGGAGTTGGATAGTGCTTGAAATAGTAGTTAATCAACCACCAATTAAACGCCTCGCTAGAGTCACTCCCCCCAAAGGAAAAATTATAAATGAGCCAGACCGCTCCGTTTTGTGAAGCCGACTTATAGGCTTCTATCGCCTCCTCCAGATCAAACCAGTGAAATGCCATACAGGTAGAAATCAGGTCGAATTTGCCCAATTCAAAAGCGTGCTGATAAGACATCAACGCGGTTGAGATAGATTTCTCGTTAGCGTATTTTAACATCGCCTCCGAGATATCGATTCCGATCACCTCATCACATAGGGCCATTAACGGTAATGTCGAGTCTCCCGTCCCGCAGGCAACATCCAGCCCTCTGGAAAAATCATTATTACAACCTGCCTCTTCAAGCCATGTTTTAATCACATCGTGCACCTTTGGCCGATATTCATTGTATCGGGCTGCGGCTTCCTCTAGAGAAAAAAACGCCATAAACACTCCTCGCCATAGAGAATAGGCAAAGTTATGTGGAAGTCATGTGTTAGACTGATTTAACTTATTCACGTTATCAAATAATGTCTATAGAAGGTGTCTATTTCGTGAAAAGTGGCTACAAGATAACACTATCATCTTGTACTCTGGCACCACCAACTGCGACCTTTATACTGAATATTATGATAAAAACACTGTTAATGGTTCTTTCTCTCGTCTTACTCACCCCGTTTCAATTGGCTTTTGGCGCCCAAAACTTCACGGAGATAAAGACACAAGCCACCCTATCAGCGGATACTTACCTAACGCCATCAGAGCTAAAAAAGTCTTTGCAAAAACAAGGACAAACACTGGTGCATGAGGCTACCCTTCCAAGCTCTCAAGTGAGTTATTTTTTAAGTCAGAAAAAGGGTATTCAGACCATTGCGATTAGAGGTACAGACAATCTAGAAAACGCTATGTTGGATTTAGACCTTGAGTTAAAGCTCGACCCGACTCTAGGCATCAAACTACACCAAGGCTTTGACTCGGCTGCAAAAGCCGTCTATGACAATATCAAACCTTACTTAGTGAAAAACCAGCCAATTCATATTACGGGGCACAGTTTAGGTGGCGCTATCGCCGTCGTGCTTGCAATGTACTTGGAAAAAGATCATTACCCTATTGGACAGATCATTACCTTCGGTCAACCCAAAGTCACTAACGTCACAGGCGCAACTAAATTTTCCGATTTGCCGTTAATACGCGTCGTTACCTTTGATGATATTGTGCCGCTGGTCCCACCTATTAGCCCAATGCAGATTAAAGACTTGGACATTTATTGGCACATGGGGAAAGAGATCATCTTGGAAGGTAATAAACAATACGCCGAAACCAGCGGACTAAAAAGCATGCTCAGAGCCACCAAATTCACCTCGTCCATTCCTAACGAAAAGAATCTTCAAGCTCATATGATGACCACTTATCTAAAATTAATTGATGGACTGCAAACAGACCCTATTGAAGTCCCTTATAAAGCCGATATTAAGCTGTTTGGGATTTCCATAGATTAAACCCCCTCTTTGCTGTTAAAAAGCAAAGAGGGTACGCATGTCATAAACGAAGCCCTATGGGTAAACTTTCACCGACTAACGCATTCAGTTCATCGCTATTAATTTCATGGCGACTTTCTAGGCGTTCTAGCCATTGGGCTGGGCATTTGTCTTTTTTCAGTTTGTTGGCGATTTTCTTGCGATAACCAGTTAACTCCTTAGATTCACCAAGGCTCATTTGACTCATCAGCACCGCTGCAAGACCCGCTTGTTTGCGTTTTTTCCAATCTTCTTTGAGAACCAAGTCCAATATCGGAAGAAGTTTCTTCTCTTCAATACGCTGTTCCTGCTGGCCTGATAACAAATGGCGCGAAGCAATACGTCCAACTGTCCACCATGCAGTATCTGGCTCAGACGATTTTTGCAAACGCTTGAGTAACCAATCAATCGCAGTTTGTTTGTCATCCATCGATAGGTTCTCTAACGCCCCCACAAGGCGAATCAAATCATCGCTGGACTTGGTTGTTAGCGCTTTCATTTTATCTCGAGAGCGTTGCCCTGATGGTGAGTAGTACTGGCTAAACTGTTTAAACAGATGCGTTTGCTGCTCGGTAGATAAGCCGCCTGCAATGCGACGGTAAAGCGTCCAGTATTGTCCCCACACTGGTGCAGTATCAAATTGTGTGCCCGCTTTTGTGATATTGACCACTTGCTGAACTCGGGCTAAATCCTCACTGGCACCATAACCTGGACGCAAGCAGTAACCAACAAGCTGTAACCACTGGCGTTCATGTTGAGCACTTTTGAGTCGACCAGACTTTAAGCTAAGTAATTTATCGGCCAAACGACGAGATGTGGCTAGGTTCCAATCATCTCGATTACCTAGTAACTGTTCCAAATCTTGTTTAAGCGATTTGACTAAGTCGGGCTGTTGCTTTTGACCTACGCTTGAAAAGCATTTGGCCAGATGCTCTTCTGCTTGCCCCATATGAGCATGCAGCAAACCACTTTCATCGACTTGCCCTGAATCATCATGTCCAGACGTACCCGGTGAAGAGCCTTGTGAAGGACGAGATTGCGTGGAAAAATCCAAACGCCACTGGTCTCGCTGATTATTCGCCTTCAGCAATACTTGTAATACCCCGACTTCTGTCATCTGAACCGCTAAAGTCACAGCACATTCTTCTAACTCCGTTGAGCCATCAAGCTCTGTTGTTAATGTAGAAATATAATGTAGCCCATCTTCACTACGCACCGCTCCCACTAAGCACTCAACATGATCATCCGAACGATATAAAGGAAACTGCACTTGCTGACCCAAGGTGACAAAAAAGGCTTGTCCTAAAGTAATGGTTTCGCCCTTAAGCGTTCCTTTAGGCAAAATACCCACAAATTGATCGTCGCCCACTTTCAAATACAAGCTGTGCGCCACGCCACTTTCAATACGCGTACTTTCTCCCGCCAACGCGTTTAAGTACATGGCGGCCCCTTTAGCAACAGCATTATTGGGCTCGTCGGCAGTACACACCAAAATGGGCTCAGCACACCAAGAGTTCAACTGTTCCACTAGGCGATCTTTTAACACCGGGCTATTAAATAATCCCCCGTTAAACAACACGGCATCCGGCATAGCCGACCCCGTCACCGCCTCAATCGCCGCTTTATGTTGCTGTAAAAAAGCCGCTAGATGACGTGTAAAAGCAGGGTCTGATTCATAAGGCAAGCCCAAGGTATGCATAGCGTAATCGTTTTTTTGCACCTTATCATTAGCACCGACTAAGGGGAAAAAACCCTGACTGACTTGCTCTAATAGCGCCGCTCTAGAGACATTAAACTTTTGTGACCCACCTATTAATCGACTACCGCCCCCCAAAACAGTGATGCTTAACGACTCTGGCGCGTTCGGTCCTAGAAACGTTTCTTTCGCCTGACGGGTCTGCTGAACCAAAGCAGCCAGTCGAGTTGCTGATAAAGCGGAAATTTGCTTAGGATCGAGCTGAAATGCCAGTGCTTGATCTAAATTATCGCCCCCCAGTAACAAATGCTCGCCCACGGCAATACGCTTTAGGGAAATCGCAGCATTCTGCTCGCTTTCCACATTCGCTGTTTTTTCCACAGAGCGAATCGCCACTAAACTAAAATCGCTGGTTCCCCCACCAATATCGACCACTAAGAGCATTTTCTTATCGGACAGGGCAGCGAGACGATTATCATCACAGATGTAGTGGTAACAAGCGGCTTGAGGCTCTTCAAGCAGATATAGGTTGTCCAAGCCAGCCAATTTAGCAGCTTCTAACGTTAAGGCTCTTGCCTCTTCGTCAAAAGAAGCAGGGAGTGTTAAGGCAATAGATTGAGAAGCTAAAGGCGCCGTAGGGAAACGATGATCCCAACTTTGTTTAATATGCTGTAAAAGGGTTTTGCTCGCCTCTAGTGGACTGACTTTTTTCGTGAACTCACTTGCCCAAGGAAGAATTGGCGAACGACGATCGACCTGGCGATGGCTCAACCAGCTCTTCGCACTTTGCACCAGTTGCCCCGCTCGACGCTGTCCAAGTGCTAATGCTCCCATCCCCACCACTCGTTCTTTATCATGATGACGCCAAGGCAATACAGGGTCCAGTTTGCCTATTTCATCTGACGCCAATAAATAAATGGCACTCGGCAAATGGGTAAACTCTTGCACCGACCCATCCGCCATTACTTGAGGAATGGGTAACAGTTGTGGCGTAGGCAATGCTGACAAGGCATTCATAGAAGAAGCCTCTGTCGAGGCTGGAATATAAGAGACAACACAATTGGTTGTCCCTAAATCAATCCCTACGCGAAACGTCGGTTGTGCCATGTTTACGCCTCCCTAACTTGAAACTCAATGGTCCAACTTAGGTCAGATTGCGTATCATGTGCTTGCAATAATAGTAGGCCCAACTCCGTCACTCGTGCGGTCAAATAAACACGCACCATGTCCCCTTCATGATAATGCCCTGCATCTAAACGAATCGACAAAGGATTCAACTCATTTAACTGACCAAGAGAGAATGAAGAAATAACGTTACCTACTTCATCTACATCACTGCTTTGCGACTGGAAGAAGCGGAATGTCACGCTTTCCCCCACCACAAGAGAAAATTCATTCGGCAGCATCTGCTCTTCTGAGCCTTCCTCCAACCCAAAAGGGGCCACACAAATCGCGTCGACTGGCGGTGCCATACCTGGAATAGCTGGCATCGGGCTTGCCACACCAATATAGTAATTCGCCGCCAAACCACTTTTTACTTTAACACCACCTTGCGCTTGAACTTGGGCATAGTAAGTTGCGCCCTTGGCAACAGCGTGGTCTAAATGTGAAGGCGTCAGCATGGTAAATTTGCTGTCCCCCAACATATAGGCCAAACGCGCCTCAAGTGTTGAACGAATGACACCAGCATTAAATACACCACCGTTTAGCAATATTTTGCTCGGCGTTACATCGTGTTGAGATAAAAACTCACTAATATGACGGGTAATCGCAGGATCGCCTTCGTACTCTAAATTGATGGTGCTAAAACCGCTACGGGCATTTTTTTGAGCTTGCTCACCTAGCGTGACTTGCGGGAAAAAACCGTCAATTAATAATTGCTGTACATCGTTTTGCGTCAATGTCGCTTTGATACTGTTGTTAAACAGACTACGACCTCGGCTTGGCACCACCACGCTCGCATCTTGTAAATCCGGATTAGACAGCAAACGCTCTTTCGCCTCACGACAAGCTTGCGTCAAACCACTAATTTGCCAAGGCTCAAGGTTCGTACCATTTTGCGCAAGTTGTGCCGCCATATGGTAGGTTAAGGTTAGATCCATATTATCGCCGCCAAGCAAAATATGTCGACCAACCGCCACACGCTCTAAACCCAACGCTCCTTCTTGGTCGACAGCTTTGATAAGCGATAAATCCGTCGTGCCGCCCCCCACATCGACCACAAGGATGTGCTCGTTGACGTCCAGACTGTCGGTCCAGTTTTGCTGATCACTTAACCAAGCATAAAAGGCAGCTAATGGCTCTTCAATCAAGCGAGCTCGCAAGCCGATTTTCGCGGCCGTTTGCTCGGTAATGGTTCGAGCCGCTGGATCAAACGAGGCCGGCACGGTAATCACCACAGTTTGTTCCGCGATAGGCGCATTGGGAAATTGATGCTCCCAAGCACTCACTAAATGAGATAATAAGCTTTCTGTCACTTGTGCAGGTGATACTTTTTGCACTTCTGGTAAGGCGTCAACGGGCAAGACAGCTTCATCGGCACTCACCCTAGCATGACATAACCAGCTTTTGGCACTTTGAACCAGTCGGCCAGCTGACTTGGTCCCCAGTTCACGAGCCAATTGTCCAACCACTGATGACGTACTTCCCCAAGGCAATTGTAAATCGCTGTCTAAAAACTCGCTTTGATGGGGAAAATACACAAAAGAAGGTAGTAAAGGTCGAGCATCAACTTGACCCGCAGCAATAAACTGCGGAATCAATAACTGCCGAATAGCCGCTGGCATGGAGTGAGTGTCTGATGACGCCTGAGCAGACTGTGAATAATAGACAGCCGAATGCGTGGTACCCAAATCGATACCAATAAAATATTGATTCATGATTTATACCTCGATTTCGGCTGGCGCTAATATGGTTAGATTGTCAGTATCACTGACTTTGGGTAAGCGCGTTTCAGTGATTTTCCAGCCTGGGTGGATCAAGGTGCCCTTATAAGGCCCTTTACCTTCCACTCGCCCTTCCAGCTTAATTTGCTTCGCATCGTAATCCGCAGGCACTTCTACTCGGCTATTTTCGGCAGCGCTGTTCACTACGTCGAGGGACACCACATCAATAGTGAAATGCTGTTTTAATACTTTTGCGCAACCCGCATGAATTTGCCGAGACGCCGCACCAACATCAGCATCACTGTATTCATCTATGCTTTCTTGTAGAAAATCAATAAAACGAGCCTCTTGCTGAAGCAACTGCAATAATTGATGAGCACCGTCTTCATTGACTGTATCCAATGTTGGCGACGCCACTTCGATTTCCCGAATGATTTCTACTTCTTTGGTAATCACTTTGGGCTCAGCTTCAAATGCAAGTAACTCGCCTTGCCCTACATGCTGACAGCGAGCAGCATAATCACCACTCCCCATGTATTTGAAGAATTGGCCAAAGGCACCAAAAAAGCGCGATATAAAAGAAACTGGTTGAATTTTTTGTGTCATAAATTACCCATTCTGAGCGGTTTATCCATTCTGCATAGTTTCAAGCTCTAGCCAACGTTCCATCATGGTTTCAAGCTCTTGTTCTTTGTCTGCCATCTTTGCCAAGGTTTGCTCAATGTTTTGTGCATCACCTGTATAAAAATCAGGAGAACTTGTTATGGCCTGTAAAGCGGCAATGTCCTCTTCTAACTTAGCAATGGTCTCTGGCATTGCATCAAATTCACGCTGCAGTTTATAACTCAGCTTTGTTTTTGGTTTAGGAGTGGAGGCTGCTGCTTTAGTAGTCGCTTGCTGGGTGGCTTCTGCAACTTTTTTCGATTCGGCTTTTGCTTGTTCTTTTTTAGTTGGTACATCATCCGTTTGCGACGTGGATTCTGCGGGGAACTTACCACCTTGACGGATCCAGTCTTGATAACCGCCGACGTACTCTTTTACGTTACCTTCGCCTTCAAACGCAATCACACTCGTCACCACGTTATCTAGGAATGAACGATCGTGACTCACGAGCAGCAAAGTGCCATCGTAATTCATTAACAGTTCTTCCAAAAGCTCTAGGGTTTCTACATCTAAATCGTTAGTTGGCTCATCCATGATCAGCAAGTTAGCAGGCTTCGTGAAGAGTTTCGCCAACAATACACGGTTTCGCTCACCACCTGATAACGCCTTAACAGGGGTACGTGCCCGTTCAGGAGGAAACAGAAAATCCCCAAGATAGCCAATCACATGTTTGCTCTGACCGTTAATCTCGATGGTATCTTTGCCTTCGCCAACGTTTTCTGCCACCGTTTGCTCAGGATCAAGTTGCTCACGCAGCTGATCAAAATAAGCAACGTTCAGTTTGGTCCCCTGACGAACAGTGCCGGATTTTGGTTTCAAATCCCCCAGCAGAATTTTCAAAAACGTACTTTTACCACAGCCGTTTGGTCCAATCAGGCCAATACGATCACCGCGGTTCACAATAAAATCCATGGGATTGAGAATCACTTTATCGTCAAATGCATGACCTACTTGTGTGAATTCCACCACCAGCTTGCCCGATTTATCTTTCGTTTCAATCGCCATTTTTGCATTACCTTGACGATTAATACGTTCGGAACGCTCTTGTCGCAAGGCTTTCAAGGCACGTACACGCCCCTCGTTACGCGTACGACGGGCTTTTATTCCTTGGCGTATCCAGACCTCCTCTTCAGCCAAACGCTTATCAAACAGAGCATTGGCACGCTCTTCTTCTTCGAGCAATTTTTCTTTAAAAACAAGAAACTCATGAATGTTTCCGGTGAAAGAAATCAAATTACCGCGATCCAGTTCCACGATACGATTGGCCAGCTTCTCTAGAAAACGACGGTCGTGGGTAATAAATAAGATCAAGCCACGGAATTGTTGGAGTTGTTGCTCCATCCATTCGATGGTTGGTACGTCCAAATGGTTAGTTGGCTCATCAAGTAGTAGAATATCGGGATTCGAAATTAACGCCTGTGCCAAAATAACACGACGACGCCAACCACCAGATAACTCCGACATGAGTTTGTCAGCAGGCAATCTTAAACGCTGAACCATGTGGTTCACTCGCTGCTCTAAATCCCACCCTTGGATTTTATCTAACTCTGCCTGGATCTCACCAAGCTCATGGGAGTGATCGTTTTCAAAATCCTCTAACAAGGAAAAGTAGCGTTTCATCAAGTGATGGGCTTGACCTGCCCCTTCACTGACAACTTCACGAACGGTTTTCTCATTAGCGTCTGGTAGTTCTTGAGGGAGCTGGGCGATTTTCATGCCCCCTTCAATACGAACCACCCCTTCATCCGGTATTTGCTCACCAGAGACGACTTTTAAAAAAGTAGATTTACCCGCACCATTACGACCAATGATGGCAACACGCTCACCCGCTTCAGCAGAAAAGCTGATTTTCGACAGCAACGGATTATGTCCGAATGCAACACTAACCTGTTCTAACGACAATAGACTCATATCTATCCATATAAAATAGTGTAAATTTTTTGTGGCGCTATAGTAGCACCCTTCCTAATGAAGGTTTAGTGAATACCGCACACCAAAAAGCAAAAATCCTATTTAGATGAACGGTTTTTATGCCAAGTCTGTTTTTTTTAAGCGTTTTCAAGATAAGCCTATCGACCGGCACCTTAAGCTTTTTGCAATAATCATGACAATAATGTGTTAATGAATTCTTTTTATGCCTATAATTCCACGCTATATCTAGACTTGATTGATCCATGATGGGAAGCCAATGTCAGCTAATAAGGAGATATGAATGGCGTTGAAAACTAAGCTGGGACCGGTGACGGCGATTCTCATCGTCGCAGCAATAGCATGTTGGTTATTGATCGGCGGAAAAGGCATTATTACAGCGCAACACAATAGTCATAGAATAGAATCGCAGCCTCCTAAGCCCGATTCGATGCCTAACGCACACCCACAAACAGCCTCACTGACATCGGTACAAGCTAAACGGATTTACGCCCAAAACATTGATTTGCATTTGACGCTATCGGGTCAAACCATGGCGGGGAAGACGGTCACGCTACATAATCAATATGCTGGCAAAATTACCTCTCTGCCAGTTACAAAAGGCGATCATGTCAAAGCAGGTGATGTACTGCTCAAAGTCGATACTCGGACATTAGCAGCTCAATTAGAAGAAGCTCGGCTCCTCGTCAAACAACGCCATTTAGAACTGGATGGCATCACGAAATTAAGCAAAAGCAACCTTTCTTCTCAGGTCAAATTGGCTGAAGCGAAAACCTTGTTAGGGACAGCCAAAAGCAACCTTAAGCAACTTGAGGTGCAGCTCGAAAACGCGACAATTACCGCCCCCTTTGATGGAGTAATGAATACGGTAGATGTAGAAAAGGGGCAACAGTTAGCAAAAGACGCGACCATAGGAACCCTTGTCTCACTTGATCCCTTACATATCCAAGTGTCCATTCCACAAAATAAAATACAACACATCCATATAGGGACAAAAGGCAAGGTGAAACTCGACTCCGGCTATACTGCTATGGGCACAGTTGACTATATCAGCGCGGTCGCAAACCAGCAAAGCAGAACAATTCCGGTAGAACTAACCATCGCCAACCCTAATCAAACGGCCCCAGCAGGCATAACCGCCGATGTCGATTTTATATTGGATCAACAACATGCTCATGCCTTCTCAGCGGCCTTGTTAACATTAAATGGGGCTGGGGAAACAGCAGTTAAAATTCTTGATAAAAACAATATTGTTCAGATCTTACCCGTTACGCCTCTTAAATCGGAACGAGACAAAGTCTGGGTGGGGGGGTTACCGGATACGGTAACCATCATTACCGTCGGCCAAGGCTTTGTAAAAGCCGGAGAAAAAGTAGCACCTCATTTTGACAATGAGAACACCAATGCAACCACACCACCAGCAGAACAAGCAAACTAGAATGGCTACACGGTCTACGCATTTGGACAAAAAGGAATTTACACCATGCAAACCTTAATTGACGCTGCGCTCGCTCGCTCCCGCACGGTATTATTATTATTTGCCTTGGTGATTGTGTCTGGCATCGCTTCTTATATCAGCATTGCTAAGGAAAGCACCCCCGATATTACCATTCCAATGGCTTACGTATCGGTCTCATTAGAAGGCATTTCTCCTGAGGACGCTGACAGTCTTTTAGTCAAGCCCTTAGAAAAAGAACTAAAAGGTTTAGAAGGCCTCAAGGAAATTCGCTCCACCGCATCCGAAGGACATGCATCGATTATTTTAGAATTCCAGCAAGGCACAAACATTGATCAAGCACTAATTGATGCTCAGCAAAAGGTCGATCGTGCCAAGAGTGAACTACCAAGCGATGTAGACGAACCCACAGTTACCGAGATTAATTTATCTACCTTCCCAGTATTGCGAATCAATCTGTATGGCAATTTGGATTTTGCCACCTTAAGCAAAATAGCCAACAACTTACAAGATAAAATAGAAGCTAGTCCAGGCGTACTTGAGGCAAAAATCAGTGGTGATCGTGATCAACAAGCGCACATTGTTGTGAGCCCTGATAAGCTCAACACCTACAACCTGTCATTGCCTGATGTAATGAATTTTGTTGATAAGAATAACCGCCTCGTCGCGGCTGGTAACCTAGACACTGGTGCGGGCCGTTTTCCTCTTAAAGTACCTGGCCTTCTTAAAACAAAAGACGATATTTTAAATTTGCCGATTAAGGTAAATGGCGATCAAGTGGTGTTATTAGGGGATATTGCCAGCGGAGAACTCGGCTTCGAAGACCCAACCAGCCACGCCCGTGTAGAAGGCCGCAATAGTATTACGCTGGCGGTGTCTAAGCGGGTCGGAGCCAACATCATAGAAACCATCAATGGGGTCAAAGCCATCACCCAACAAGCCAGTAAGCAGTGGCCTGCAGGTGTGAAGTATGAGTTTACCCAAGACGAATCCAAACAAATTGAAACCTCACTCAACGATCTCTTCAATAACGTCTTAATCGCCACGTTATTAGTGATGATTGTTATTGTTTGGGCGTTAGGTATTCGTAGTGCTCTCTTAGTTGGCATCGCCATACCCGGGGCCTTTTTAGCAGGTATTTTACTGCTCAATATCCAAGGCTACACCATCAACATGGTTGTGCTGTTTTCTTTGATATTAAGTGTTGGCATGCTGGTAGATGGAGCGATTGTTGTAACCGAATACGCGGATCGAAAACTTGCAGAAGGTGCCACGAAAAAAGCAGCTTATGCTGAAGCCGCCAAACGCATGGCATGGCCTATTACCGCTTCCACTGCCACCACATTAGCGGTCTTTCTCCCGCTACTTTTCTGGCCAGGCATTGCCGGAGAGTTTATGCGTTTCATGCCAATCACTGTTATCGCAACCCTCTCATCATCTCTTGTCATGGCCCTTATCATTATCCCCACCATCGGCTCTTTAATCGGCAAAAAAGGCGCCTATTCCCCTAAAATGCTCAAGACGTTAGCCTTGGCGGAATCAGGCGATCTAAAACAACTTAAAGGATTTGTCGGGACATACAGCCGCGTGCTCAGCAAACTGATTGAGTATCCTATTTGGGTACTGCTTGCCACCATTTTGTTACTGATCGCTATTTTTATCAGCTATGGGAAATTTGGCAAAGGGGTGGAGTTTTTCCCCAATATAGAGCCTGAAGTGGCGCAATTAGAAATCCATGCCCGGGGCAACTTATCGCTGGAAGAAAAAGACAAACTGGTACAAAAGGTTGAAAAACTCGTATTAGGTAACCCTAACATTACCAGCTTGGTCGCCACCTCCTACGCCAAAGTCAATAATAATGATGCCCCAGATAGCATAGGCACACTCACCATGGAATTTGTCGACTGGTATAAACGTGAACCTGCCAGCGTCATTTTGCAGCGCATTAGAGAGAAAACAAAGCAAATCCCCGGTATCCAAGTCACCTCTGTGGTGCAACAAAATGGCCCTCAGTCCGACACCGATATTCAATTGCAACTCAGTTCTGACTACGGGCAGATACTCAATAAAACCGCCGATGCCGTGATCAAAAAGTTAAAAGCCAGCGATGCCATAGTCTCTGTCGATGACGATAGATCCTTGCCTGGCATAGAGTGGCGTTTTGACATTGATAGGGCCAAAGCCGCCCGTTATGGCGTTGATGTCAATACACTAGGCAGCGTCATCAAGTTGGTCACTAACGGTATTAAACTAAGTGACTTCCTACCAGAAGGCGCGGACGACAAAATTGACATCGTCCTACGCTACCCTATTAACAATCGTAGTTTAGAGCAACTGGATCATTTACAAATTCCATCTGACCAAGGCCCGATCCCTGCCAGTAATTTTATTCATCGCTACGCCGCCCAAAAACAAGGTGTGATCAACCGTACCGATGGCAAGAAAACGGTGAAAATTAACGCTGACGTAAAAGACGGATTGATCGTTGACCAAGTAATAAAGCAAATCAAAAAAGAGCTTGATGCCTCGAACCTACCCAAAGCTGTCAGCTATCAATTTCGAGGTAATACCGAAGACCAACAAGAGGCTCAAACCTTTTTACTGAAAGCCTTTGGCGTTGCTTTCTTCATTATGGCCATTATATTGGTGACACAGTTCAATAACTTCTTCCAATGTTTATTGATTTTAAGTGCGGTTATCTTCTCCACCATGGGGGTGTTAGTTGGCTTAATGATAAAAGGAGACCCTTTTGGGATCGTCATGAGCGGTGTCGGTGTGATTGCTCTGGCGGGTGTCGTCGTTAATAATAATATTGTATTGATTGACACCTTTAATGTGTTGCGAAGTCAGGGGTTGTCGGTAAAAGAGGCGGCCGTGAGAACGGGAGTACAGCGCCTTCGCCCTGTCATGCTCACCACCATCACCACCATTCTAGGCTTGGTTCCTATGGTGTTTCAGCTCAATATCGACCTGCTGCAAGCGGATATCAGTGTGGGCGCCCCCTCTTCTCAGTGGTGGACTCAGCTATCAACAGCCATTGCAGGCGGCCTTACTTTCGCCACGCCATTAACTCTTATACTCACTCCATGCTTATTGGTATTAGGGTATCGCCGCAGAGAAAGGTTAAATCGCCTTTGAATCGATGGCGCAAAAACAGTGAGATCAGGGATAGAAAAAACACACAATCAGAGACAAAAGCCAAACAAAATTAAAAACTATCGACAATTCATAACTTGTCATGTCAATAAACCCTCTACATAATGTCAATCTCATTACATTATGAATCGTGCTAGGTTTATTAATTTATGGATTTTACGTCTTTTGTAGGGATCATCTCGGGTCTCGCGTTAATCGTTTCTGCGATTCTTTACGGTAGTAGCGATATCAGTATTTTTGTCAACGTTCCGGGCATTATGATTGTCATCGGCGGTACCATTGCCGCCACGCTATTTACGTTTCAATTCAAAGACACAATGGCTGCTTTTCGTGCAGCCGCCATTGTTTTTACCCAGGACAAACAGAATCCACAACAGATGATTGCTACCATGCTGCAATTAACTAGAGTAGCTCGACGTGAAGGCTTAATGGCGTTAAGTCGTGAAAAAGCCGACTCCCCTTTCTTACAAAGAGCACTCAATATGGCCTCTGATGCCTCCGATGAGGACTATATTCGTCATACCCTACAAGCCGATATTGACTCGTTAAAAATGCGCCACTATGTGGTTCAGGACGTGTTTAAAAAAATGGGCATGTATGCCCCTGCGTTTGGCATGCTTGGGACGTTAATTGGCTTGATTCAGATGCTGTCCCATCTTAATAACCCAGATGCCATTGGTCCTGCTATGGCCGTTGCACTATTAACCACCTTCTATGGTTCCATTTTATCGACAGTGATTTTTCAGCCCATTGCCGGCAAGCTCAAAGCCAGAACCATTTTAGAAATACAAACTCTGGAAATCATCCGAGATGGTACCATCGCCATGATGGGCAGCAATAACTATCTAGCCGTGTATGAGCGACTCTCTTCCTATGTCCCCGCTCATCAGCGTAAACCTGTTGGTCTTAGGGATTAGACGATGGATGATCCTTTTTTCGAAGATGATGATGTTCCAACATGGATCTTCACCTTTGCTGATTTAATGTCTCTGCTTTTGGTGTTTTTTATTCTGTTATTTTCACTGTCGAGAATGACTCAATCGACTTTAGAGTCAACTTTATCCTCTATTCAAATTGCTATCTCGAACAAAAATAATATCAAAGGAACGGACAACAAACCGGCTCAAGGTGGCAACAAAATCATAACCCCTATCCCACTAAAAAATACCGACACGAAATCCGGTAAAAGCGATTCACAAGCAGACGAAGACGCCCCTGATGCGAACCTTCCCAAGATGGAACGAGACTTACAACGGCAACTTGATACCTATAAACTGAATAAAATGGTGTCTGTTTCAGAAAATGGTGACAAACTCATCATCCGAGTTGATGGAAAAAGTTTATTCGCCTCAGGTGAGGCCGAGATTGGTTATGATGCCGACTTTATCTTAAACACCTTGCTCTATACCTTTAAGAAGTACCCAAATTATACAATCAACATCCAAGGACATACGGATAATGTGCCCATAAAAACAGCACGCTTTCCAAGCAACTGGGAGCTGTCAGCGATCCGTGCCACGACCATTTTGCGCTATTTCCTAGACAAAGGCATCTCACCCGAACGAATGACGGCAACAGGTTATGCAGACAGTATTCCGCTCGTGCCAAATGATACGCCGGCAGATCGCGCTAAAAATCGGCGTGCTGAGTTTGTTTTGGAAAGGATGCCTAAGTCTGCCACCAAAGAGCAACCTCAGGAAACCAAGCCTTTGGCGTTTCCGTAACCTTAAGAAGCAGATAACCCCTTAAAAAAGGGACAACTTAAACCTTCAGATAGAAAAAGAGAATGCAGCAATAAGACAGCATTCTCTTTTCGGGTGACATACTATCAAGGCAATGGCTTTTCAGTTAGATCTGAGACAAAGCCCCATCAAAATCCATGATAATATCTTCGATGTCTTCCAATCCTACCGATACGCGAATCAAACCTTCCACAATGCCCGCTTTGGCTTTTTCCTCATCGGTTAACCGACCGTGTGTAGTGGTAGCAGGATGCGTCACCAAGGTTTTAGTATCACCTAAATTACCCGTGATAGACACCAACTTGGCACTATTAATTACTTGCCATGCCGCCTCACGACCTCCTTCAACTTCGAACGACAATAGCCCGCCAAAATCTTTTTGCTGCTTCTTGGCAAGCTCGTGATATTTATGGCTTGGTAAACCACCATAGTTCACTTTTTTGACCTTCGGGTGAGCCTCTAAAAACTGTGCCAATTTAAGCGCATTCGCTGAATGTGCGGTCATCCGTAGCGCCAAGGTTTCTAAACCATTAACTAAAACCCATGCGTTAAATGGGCTCATGCATGGCCCCGCACTGCGCATAAAGGCCGTAAACACCTCTACTATCTCTTTGTTTGAGATCAATGCCCCACCAAGAGTACGGCCTTGTCCATCAATGAACTTCGTCGCCGATTGCATCACGATATCCGCCCCCTGCGTTAAAGGGTTCTGAAGGGCCGGTGTTGCTAATACTGTATCGACACACAGTAATGCCCCTTTCCCATGAGCAAGGTCTGCCACACGCTGTACATCCACTACTTCATATAATGGGTTGGACGGTGTTTCAAAATAACAAAGCTTAGTGTTTTCATCGATAGCCTCTTCCCAAGCTTGATAGTCCGTCGCATCCACATACACCACTTCCACACCAAATTTGGTTGTGTAGGTACTAAAGAATTTAACCGTAGATCCAAAGATGTTACGAGAGCAAACAACTTTATCGCCAGCACTCAACAGACTGTATGCCATGGTCATCAAAGCCGCCATACCGGAACTGGTCGCAATCGCCGCTTCCCCCTTTTCCAGGGTAGCTAAACGCTTTTCAAACAACTCAACGGTGGGGTTAGTAAAGCGAGAATATACATTGCCATCTTCTTCTCCAGAAAACTTACTCGCGGCCTCTTGAGCACTTGAATAAGCGAAGCTAGAGGTAGCAAAAATCGCTTCACTATTTTCCTGCTCCTGCGTCTGACGAACACCAGAATGAATCGCATTCGTCGCATCTTTATAATCAGGCATTCCTGTCTCTCCAACTTGGTTACTACTTATAAACCCTACATATCACAATTCTATGGGAGGCTTTTGAAAAAGCCTTTTCCAATTCATCCGTACTAAACCTATCGAGCCCAAGGCATCCTAAACCACTTTAATCAGGCTAAAAATCGACAGATTAAAAAACAATAAAGCCAGGCGACAACCTGGCTTTATTTCACGGGATTATGTCACTGAAGACCAGCGCTCACATGTCCTTCTCTAAATTTACCATAGACAGTCTATTTTTCTACATAGGGTACATCATGTCACTACTAGAACTCACTGTGATAGCTGCTTTTTTGGCATCATTGCGCGCTTCTTGCAAACGTTCCAAATACGCGTCATCAATATCACCTGTGATGTACTGACCATTAAAGACCGAAGTATCAAATTCACGCACCTCAGAATGCTTTTCATCGATACAGGCCTCAATCAAATCGTCCAGATCTTGGAAGATCAGTTTATCCGCTCCGATTAGCTCACAAATTTCATCAACATTGCGGCCATGAGCAATCAATTCCGTTACCGCAGGCATATCAATACCATAAACGTTTGGATAGCGTACTTCTGGAGCAGCAGAGGCAATGTACACTTTTTTCGCACCCGCTTCGCGAGCCATCTCGATAATTTCTTTACTGGTAGTACCACGCACAATGGAGTCATCAACCAATAAAACCGTTTTGTCTTTGAATTCAAAGGGCACTGGGTTGAGTTTTTGACGCACCGATTTTTTACGAACAGCCTGACCCGGCATAATAAACGTACGGCCAATATAACGATTTTTCACCAAGCCTTCTCGAAACGGGATATTCAACGTTTGTGCAATTTGCAATGCCGCCGTACGACTCGTGTCCGGAATGGGGATAACCACATCAATATCATGATCTTGCCACTCTCTCTGGATTTTCGCCGCTAAACGATCCCCCATATTGATACGCGCCTTATAGACGGAAATATTGTCAATCACTGTATCAGGGCGCGCAAAATATACGTATTCAAACAAGCAAGGACGAGGCACTTTCTTCGGTGTACACTGACGCACATGAACCTTATGGTTCACATCGAAGAAAATCGCCTCACCGGGCTGAATATCCCGCTCAATAGTAAAACCTGCGGCATCCAAGGCGACACTTTCAGAGGCCACCATATACTCAATGCCACCATTTTCACTCATTTTTGAGCCGTAAATCAGTGGACGAATACCATCAGGGTCACGGAAGGCTAAAATTCCATAGCCCGTAATCAGAGCAACAACTGCATACCCACCCTCGATACGCTTATAAACACGCTCTAGCGCATTAAAGATATCGTCAGGCGTTGGAATTAACTTGTTTTCTAAACTCATCTCATGAGCTAAGACATTCAATAGAACCTCTGAATCAGACGTCGTATTGATGTGGCGCAAGTCGGACTCAAACACTTCTTGTTTAAGCTTGGCGGTGTTGGTTAAATTACCATTATGCGCCAGTGAAATACCGTAAGGTGAGTTAACATAAAAAGGCTGCGCTTCTGCAGAACTAGAAGTTCCAGCGGTGGGGTAACGAGCATGCCCAATGCCAATGTTACCATGTAGTTTTTTCATATGACGTGTACGAAAAACTTCGCTCACAGGTCCATTGTCTTTGCGTAAGCATAATAGTCCATTATGACTTGTCACCATCCCAGCTGCATCTTGACCACGATGTTGCAGAACAGTCAAAGCATCAAAAATGGTTTGGTTAACCATGGACGTGCCAACGACACCAACGATACCACACATGTATTAGATCCTCGTATTGGGGAAATTACGTAAAATACGCAAAAAGGTTCTTCTTCGGGTGGTTACTCATCATAAGCAACCAGTTAACTACCTAGAACACGATTTATGAGAGACGGACTGACCGCATCCGAACTCTTGCCTAACATATCTCGTGTCCAGTCTTTTAATAACACCAATTGAGGGATCAGAGTCGAGGTTTTCCACATCTGAGTTTTTTCAATTGATGGACTTAAACTTAGTAAGGATACAAACGCCACGACCACTAAGGCCCCTCGCGCAAAGCCAAATACCATACCTAATACCCGGTCAGTACTAGACAATCCAGTAACTTGTATAAGTGAGCCTATTAAGTAACTCACCAAGGCACAAATGATTAAAGTAGCAACAAATAAAGCAATAAAGGCCACTATATAACGGACTTGATCGCTCTGAATTTGCTGAACCAATAAAGCCTGCATATTATCCGAAAACTTAACAGCTACAACAAACGCTACAACCCAAGTCACCAGAGACAATACTTCTTTAACAAACCCTCTCTTTAAACTCAACAAAGTCGATACAAGAACAACGGCGATGATCAGCCAATCTATTGTAGTAATAGAGTTTACTGTGTTCATAATGGTCTCCATAAAATCGCGGAGGATTTTAACAGAAGCGAATCGCTAATTCTCTGAAAACTTCGTCACAAATCCCTTCAGACCAAATTTCTTTTTAATGTCACTCATAGTTTTTTCAGACGCACTTCTCTCAAACTCAGGACCAACATAGACCTTATTCAGAGAGCTGCTGGTGATACTATATGCCGAGTAATTTGCCTTTTTTAACTTATCCACCAAACGTTTTGCATTCGCCTCATTCGCAAAGGTGGCAATTTGTACTGTCCAACGAACGGCCATTTGTGGCTTAGGCTGGCTTTTGCTGGCGACACTGGTTTGTTTATCTGTTGACGCTTTTGCTGCACTGGATGAAGAGGAGCCTGTTTGGGCAGATTGATTTGACACCGAAGTGTCTTTCTTAACAGACGCCTTATCGGCTGGTACAAGTGTAATATCTTGAGGTTGTTTGATAGGAATCGCTGTGGTGGAGTGTTTGTTCGTGACAGAAACATGAGTGACATCATTTGTAGAAGACGTATCCGGCAAATTGTCTACAGGCTGAGTTGCCGCTATTTTTGCCCCTGGAAACACGGGGGCTTTACTCACTTCTACCTGAACCCCCAACTCAGGGGGACGTTTACCATTTAAAACTTGCGGTAGAATAATCGCCGCAGCGACAATCATAATGCCGGCACCGATTAACCTGTGAGTCAAAGTTTTATCTAACATGGAACACCTTTTTCTCGATCATGCTGCAAATAACGAGCATGCTCTAAATAGTCTGTAACCGTTACAAAAGAACCAAATACAACGACGGCCCTTGACTCCTCAATCGCCTGAGCGACGGCGGCATCATAAGCTTGTGCTACCGATGGAAAAGACTGCTTGTATGGATGAGTCAGCTTGGTAAATAGTTCATCCGCCTTCGCTCCTCGTATACCCTTCAGGTCCGAAAAATACCATGCAGAGAATTGCGAACCTAAAATGGCCATAACACTGGCAATGTCTTTGTCTTTTAACATACCACAAACAGCAATAGGAGCAGATTCAAAATCAGCAATCCGATTGGCCAGTTCAGTGGCCGCCTCAGGATTATGAGCAACATCAATATACACCAACGGCTCACTGGATACTTTTTGAAAACGTCCGGTTAATTGCGCAGAGTGAAACAACGACGCTAGAGCCTCTTTTGTTGGAGACAATCCCATATAACTCAATATCGCTACGACAGTCGCCGCGTTTTCAATCGGTAGATTGGGGACAGGTAGATCATCAAAGCGAACGTTATTGCCAGACCAAGACCACACATTCCCCTTCTTAACGTAGGAAAAATCCGTGCCTTTTTGGCGCAATACAGCTCCAATGCCATTTGCTGTATTAGCCAACGATGCGGGAGGGTTAACAACCCCACTGACCAACAGTTTTCCAGCTCGGGCAATGCCCGTTTTTTCCTGTGCAATTACCTCAAGGGAGTCACCCAGCCAATCGGTATGATCCAGTGCAATGGACGTCACCACCGCCACATCGGTATCGACCATATTCACCGAATCCAGCCGACCACCAAGACCTACTTCTAGTACCCAATAATCCAAATTTGCTTGAGAGAAAATCCACAATGCAGCCAAAGTACTGAACTCAAAATAAGTCAGAGGTGTGTCACCACGAACCGTTTCGATCACCTTAAAAGCCTGACAAATCAGATCGTCTTCACAGGGCCGATCATCGATCGTAATGCGCTCATTAAAATCGATAAAATGGGGAGAAGTGTAGGTACCTACAGAATGACCTTGAGATTGCAGATACTGGGTCAACATGGCGCAAGTCGAGCCTTTACCATTGGTACCCGCTACTGTAATGATTTTTTCTTTGGGTCTGACAATATTAAGCTTAGCTAAAACCGATGCCCCTCGTTCTAGGCCCAATTCAATTTCTGAAGGATGCTGGCTCTCAATATACGAAAGCCAGTCATCCAGAGACTTACACACAGTCAACGACTCGGATGTCATTCAATTAAGCCGCTCTATTTGTCAACATAGATAAAATATTGTAGAGGCGATCACGCATTTCGTTACGCTTGATGATCATATCCAATGCGCCTTTTTCCATCAGGAATTCACTGCGCTGGAACCCTTCAGGCAATTTTTCACGAACCGTTTGCTCAATAACACGAGGCCCGGCAAAACCGATCAACGCGTTTGGCTCAGCAACGTTTAAATCCCCTAACATAGCCAATGAAGCAGACACCCCACCAAACACAGGATCCGTCATCACCGAAATGTATGGAATACCTTCTTGTTTCATGCGTTCAAGGCCTGCACTGGTTTTCGCCATTTGCATCAAAGAAATCAACGCTTCTTGCATACGCGCGCCACCAGAGGCTGAAAAACAAATCAAAGGTATACGTTTTTCAAGGCTCACATTCACTGCTTGGATAAAACGCTCCCCAACAATTGCTCCCATAGAGCCCCCGAGGAAACTAAACTCAAACGCAACGGCAACTACAGGCATGCCATTTAATGCCCCTTCCATTGCGACTAAAGCATCTTTCTCACCAGTGGCTTTCTGCGCAGCAACCAAACGATCTTTGTAGCGTTTAGAGTCTTTAAACTTCAATTTATCTTCAGGCTCTAAGTGCTCACCAATCTCATAGCGACCCTCATGATCCAAAAAGATATCTAAACGACGACGCGCACTAACGCGCAAATGATGCTGGCATTTTGGGCAAACATCGAGATTTTTATCTAACTCAGGGCGGTATAATACACTGTCGCATTTCGGGCACTTTTTCCAAAGCCCCTCAGGCACAGATCCCGAACCACGCTTTGATTCGCTGCGCACAATCGAAGGTAAAAATTTATCTAACCAGCTACTCATTTATTTCTCCAAATCCTTATTTACTAACTGCCGCTTTGCTCAGCGTCCATCTGTACACGCATTGGTGCAAGAATAGACTGTAAAGCGTCAGCGATATATTCTTTTGTTTGATTTTGATTTTCTGCGATGGCATTCACCAATACACTGCCAACAATTACACCATCCGAACACTGACTCACCGCTGCTGCTGTTTGAGCATCTCGAATACCAAAACCTACCCCTATCGGTAAGTGGGTAATTTCTCGCAATGAATCAACGTGTTTTTTCACACTATCCACATCCAACGCTGTCGAACCCGTCACCCCTTTCACAGAAACGTAATAAACATAACCGGAAGCAAGCTCACAAATTTTCTTCGCTCGAGCAGGTGTCGTCGTAGGTGATAACAGATAAATGAGATCAATATCATTTTCGCGGAAGCATTCTACTACATCTGTCGCCTCTTCTGGAGTCAGATCCACCAATAAAATGCCATCTACCCCTGCTTCTTTAGCAGAATGGGCAAATGCTTGATAGCCAAAAAACTCAATGGGGTTCAAATAGCCCATAAGCACAACAGGTGTGTCAGTATTCTGCTCTCGGAACTGACGAACAATATCTAATACTTTACGCACACTCGTCCCAGCGGCCAGACTGCGTTCACAAGCCAGCTGAATAACCGGGCCATCGGCCATAGGGTCGGAAAAAGGCATACCAACCTCGATGACATCGGCCCCTGCTGCCACCAAGCCATTCATAATGGTTACCGTGTGTTCTGGTGTAGGATCGCCTGCCGTAATATAAGGAATCAGAGCTTTCTTACCTAAAGCTGCTAAACTGTCAAAACATGCATTTATACGGCTCATACTTCAATCCCATCCAATTCTGCAACGGTTAAAATATCTTTATCACCACGACCCGATAAATTGATTACGATAATTTGGTCTTTACTCATGGTAGCGGCAAGTTTCATACCGTAAGCAACTGCATGACTGGACTCCAAGGCAGGCATTATACCTTCTAGACGAGTAAGATCACGGAACCCCTCCATCGCCTCATCGTCATTGATGGCCACATATTTGGCACGACCAACATCTTTCAACCAAGAATGCTCAGGCCCCACGCCAGGGTAATCTAAACCTGCAGAAATAGAATGAGTACCGATAATTTGACCATCTTCGTCGGCCATTACATACGTACGATTACCATGTAACACACCTGGACGACCTGCCGATAACGGCGCCGCATGACGGCCCGTTTCGATGCCATCCCCCCCGGCTTCAACACCGTACATTGCTACATCTTTGTCACCAATAAACGGATGGAACAAGCCAATTGCGTTAGAACCGCCCCCAACACAGGCAACAAGCGCATCTGGTAGACGACCTTCTTGTTCCATACATTGCACTTTCGTTTCACGGCCAATCACAGATTGAAAATCACGCACTAACTTGGGGTAAGGGTGTGGTCCAGCAGCAGTACCAATAATATAAAAAGTATCATCGACATTACTCACCCAGTAACGCATGGCTTCATTCAAAGCGTCTTTTAAGGTTTTTGTACCAGACTCAACGGGAACCACTTCTGCCCCCAACAATTTCATACGGTACACGTTTAAAGACTGGCGCTTGATGTCTTCGGCCCCCATAAAGACCTTACACTTCAGCCCCAAGCGAGCCGCCACAGTCGCTGATGCCACACCATGTTGACCCGCCCCCGTTTCAGCAATGATGTTTGGCTTGCCCATATGTTTGGCAAGCAAGGCTTGTCCAATGGTGTTATTGATTTTATGAGCCCCTGTATGATTGAGATCCTCACGCTTCAGATAAATTTTCGCACCACCTACTTTTTCGGTTAGGCGCTCGGCAAAATACAAAGGTGACGGGCGCCCAACATAATGCGCCATATCTTTATCAAACGCCGCCTGAAATTCTGCACTTTGAGATAACTCTTCATACATCTTGGTCAAATCATCAAGTGCCGACATCAAGGTTTCGGATACAAATGTTCCACCAAACTGCCCAAAGCGCCCTTGCGCATCAGGCAGGTTTAAATCAATTGGACTATCACTCACATTTCGCTCCAATAATAAATTCTTGAATACGTGACTCACTTTTGAGCCCCTTGGATCGCTCGACACCGCCACTCACATCCACTGCGTAGGGAGCTACTTGCTCAACCGCCGCACGAACATTTTGAGGCGTTAAACCACCCGCCAAAATCACACTAAAAGGCAACTCCTTCGGAATCAACTGCCAGTCAAATAATTCGCCTGTACCTCCTGGAACCCCTTTTTTATAAGCATCCAGTAAAATGGCACTGGCCGAGGAGTAAGCCTGCCCAAGCGCCGCGATATCTTCCCCCTCTCTCACCCTTAAGGCTTTTATATAAGGACGATTATACGGCAAACAAGCCAACTCTGTTTCATCACCATGAAACTGAATCGTCCAGCGCGCACTTCCCGAGATAACACGCTCAATCAAAGAGGGTTCTGCGTTGACAAATAATGCCACAGGCACCACAAAAGGTGGCAACTTAGCCACTATGTCATTGGCCGCTTGAGGATCAATATACCGTGGGCTTTTTTCATAAAACACAAAACCCAGCGCGTCTGCCCCATGACGACAAGCAATCAACGCGTCCTCAAGGTTTGTTATGCCACAAATTTTAACTCGACAGGTCATAAGACAACTCTTTATCAGTCGAAAGTGCTTTTTGATTGGACGAAGTAGAACATACTGAGTCGTCTTTCCGATAGTATGACTTCACAGTACCAACCGATTCTTCAATAACCGGTAGAAAGTGCGGACCTAGAGCAGGTTTAGGGATATTGAAATGTTCGGGGTATTCGGCATCGACAAAATACAAACCAAAAGGGGCTGCGGTCACTCCTCCTTTAGCTCTGTCTTTTGCCTCAAGTACGAGCCTCGCCCACTCAACTGGCTGTTCACCTGCCCCGATAGCAATCAATACGCCAGCAAAGTTACGAATCATATGGTGTAAAAATGCGTTAGCTCTGACATCTAGTACCACATACTGACCAAACTGCTGGACAGAAAAGTTTAAAATAGTACGTACTGGGCTTTTTGCCTGGCAACCGACAGCACGAAAAGAGGAGAAATCATGTTCGCCAACAAACACTCTGGCCGCTTCTTGCATGGCTTGAACATCGAGCTTTTTGTACGTCCAAGTAACACCATCGATTAAAATGGCAGGACGCAGCTCTGATTGGTAAATAACATAGCGGTAGCGACGGCTCAAAGCACTAAAGCGTGCATGAAAATCCATATCCACATAGCGAGCCGCTACAATGGAGATATCACGAGGAAGATGTGTATTCACCCCGAGCGTCCAAGAACGCTCATTTCGAACCGCATCCGTCTCAAAATGAATTACCTGCGCACTGGCATGAACACCCGTGTCCGTCCGGCCAGCACAGATTATACTGACAGGATGATTCGCAATAATACTGACCGCTTTTTCAACTTCTTCTTGAACCGTTGGCACACCGTATTTTTGTGCCTGCCAACCTTTATAGGCGGCGCCGTTGTACTCAACGACAAGAACTACTTTCTTTTTAGTCACTTGGGAACATTCGCTCTATCATACTTTTTGCTTCGGCAATTTGTTGCTCATTGCCGGATGAAACTACATCCTCAAGTATAACACGAGCGCCTTCATCGTCGCCCATATCCATGTAAGCTCTTGCCAGATCCAATTTCGTAGCGGCCTCATCACCACTGGCATCGAAGAAATCAAATTCTTCTTCGTCATCATCGACTGCTTCACCATCAGCCGCCTCAGCTTCACCAAAGGAAGGAACATCTATATCCGCTTCATTTCCTTGTGCTTCGGCTAGCGTCTCTTCAATGCTCGACGCCAGCGACTCGTTTGGCTCTTGATCAAAGATTGCCGACTCATCTGGACCTTCTTCATTCTCACCATCCGTATCTTCAAGTAGATTTGAGACAAATGACTCTTCTTCAGAAAAATCTGCTTCTGAGTCAGATGTGCCCGCATCAGCCTCATCCTCATTCACTGGCTCAACGGTCGGAATCACTTCTTCTGCCGTCTCGTCTTCTGGAATGGCCTCAAGCTCGTCATCAAGGGAATCGAATCCCTCGTTAGCAGCATTGTCATCTAGCTCATCCAGTTCATTTAGATCGTCCATCTGAGAATCCAAAGAGGCAAATGGATCCTCTTCTTCATCATCGTCATCAGACACTGAATCATCAGCAAAGGCTAAATCATCAGGCAATTCAAAATCCTCCACATCCGATTCTTCTGGTTGATCTGGATCTTCTAAATTATCAAACTCACTAAATCCATCAGCCTCTTCTTCCGGCTCTCCAAAATCAAAAGCAAAAGGATCTTCTTCCTCTATTTCCTCCTCTGGCTTAGCCTCTTCTGTTTCGACTGCCGCCACGGCAGCGCCAGTCGCAGCGGCGGCACCTGCGGCAGCCGCTAGTGGCGTAGCAGCAGCTAAGTCAAATTCATCACCATCCATTTTCGTTGTGTCAGGCTTTTTCTTGCCCATACGGCGCATCAACAAACCAATCAAGAAGCCCAGCATGAGAAGAACCACCGCTCCCACTGACACAATAATCGGGTTACCAAAGATCTTGTGCTGCCATGAGTCAGCTTCTGCTTTCTCCTTATCAGTACGCTGTTGAATAGTTTCTAGCAATTGATCCACTGTATTTTTTTGTTCTTGCATGGACTGTTTCGCACTGGCGAGTTGTTTTTGAAGCTCCGCCATTTGCTGGTCTTTTAAACTAATCAGTTTTTGCAACGTCTGAAGCTGCTTATTTAGATCACCCAACTGATTCGAGAGATCCTCTTTTTCACGCTTCTCTTTGTCTAGCATCTCTTCCGTGGCAGAAAGTTTGTTTTCTAACTTAGAAGACTCATTGCCACTGCCCTCATTCGAACTCGAATTTTTCTGTGCAAGCGCGCTTTGTCCAGACACCAATGTTAAGCGGTCTGAATCAGAAATAGGCTGCTTAGATGCTCCCTTCCCTTTGGCTTGAGTATTTAATTGTTCACGGGCAATAGGAGAATGCTTAGAGGACGCGGACTTAATGGTTTGCCAGATACGAACTTGTCGCTCAAATTCTTCTTTCGACATGGAGCGATTAAACAAAGCAATCTGTTGCTCTGTCGGAATACGGAGTACGACATTTTGCTTAAGGAGATTGATATTATTCGAATAAAATGCATCTTTATTTAATGCTTGAATCGCGATCATCGTTTGATAAATCGTAAAATTATTCGATGGTCGATTCTTTTCAGCAATACGCCATAAAGTATTGCCAGCTTGAGTGAACGCATTACCTTTTACTGGTAACTTGTTCGCCGCCTGAGATTCTTTTTTGAACACGCTATGGCTATTACTAGCTGAATTAGTCGCAGCCTTCGGTTTTGCGGCTCGCGAGGCAACGGTAGGCGACTGAATCACCTCTTTTTGAGATTTATCTACCAAAGCCGACTGAGTCAATGGCACATCGTATTCTCGTACCACCTGCCCACTGGGCCAGCGCGCAGCCAAAACAAAATGCAGATCTTTGGATTTGAGAACTTTTTTCGACACTACATCAATGATTAAGCCTTTACCATTGTTCCCACGGGCAACATCAAAGGACAAATCATTTAACTCAGGAGAAGGCGCAAACCCAGCCTGACGAAACTCACCTTCACTCCCTAAACGCACTAATATATCTTGGGGAGTCAGTGAGCCCACATCAGATAACTCAATTTGCCCCCGGAAAGGTTCATCTATGCTCGATTTTAAGGTTAATTCACCCAGTTCCAGCGCATAACCGCTTACCGAATACAACGCACCAGCAATGGCTAAACTAACGAGGGTTTTCCTGAGCATAAGCTTCCCTTTTCTATTAAAAAAATGGCTTTTATTACGTACCAAGTATCTTACACAGGTCACTATTTATCAATAGCTTTAGAATCAATGGTTTGGACTATCGGCTTAAGAATAGAACAATGATCAATGTCGCACCATTTTAATCTATTAAAAAACAACAAAACTCGTCCTTTCAACGGAAAAACCCATTTCAAAAAAAAGCCCCGCTAAACAGCGAGGCTTTCTATTAAGCTAAGTAGCTTAGGGGATGATATGTCGGGTAAGGAGCAGTCATTGCTGACCGCCCCTCCCCTAAGAACCGTACGTGCAAGTTTCCCTGCATACAGCTCAAGCCTTTATAAGTCTAGCGAGCTAGACCAGCAGCTATTTTCTATCAATGACATCAATATACTCAAAGGATTCAGACCCCAACTTCCCTTTACCGTGAAGATCTTTTCGCATAGCCAAAACTATGTTTCCAATGGCTTTACGGCCTTCCGCAGGGTTCGGGGCTCCTCCTTCTCGCACAAGAGAAATCATATGATTAATTGCCTCAATAACTTCGTCCGAACTGTAGATCCAAGCTTTATAGAACTCTTCGAAAAACTCTTGTTTAGTTTTTGTATTTGCTGTTGCACCTACAAACCCTTGCAATTTTAAGAGTAACTTAGAGTACTGCTCTTCTTTACTTTTTAGCGCCGCCTCACTTTTCTTGGATTTCACACCAAAATAAAACGTTAGTGCCGAACCAAGAATTAGAGAGAAAACAGGAACTAAAAATTTCATCACTTCTGTTATCAAGTCCATTATGCCTCACCTGAACATCATAGCTAGCTTCGTAGTTAAACCTACGACTCCATAACATGCAATGCCCGATGACAATTAGGATGCAACAACTGCAAGTTATCCAATTTGTCACTCCCACCCCGATGACGCTCGATTACATGGTGGATATTCCACCCTGTTTCCGGCGTTATGAGTTGGTTGCAACATGGACAACGTCGTTGCTGTCGTTTCCACAACGTAAAGGCTTTACGCATTCCCATCTCTGAATTTCTGAGGACATATTCCAAGCGTTGCTCAAAATACAGCTCATAGTTCGGATCATAAGGATTCGCTTCCCCTTTAATTTTTGTATGGCGTGTTATTTTCGTATCGGACGCATAAACAAGGTTTACTACTCCCTTATCAGGAGAGTTGCCAAAGAATACCCATTTCCGTTTTCCAACAGTCATAAAGTATTTTTTCACTACCCATCGCTTTTGGCGATTTGAGTGTCGGCGCTTACACCATTGCCATAGCATTTTCCAAATACGGTAATCGAGATATTTGAATGTTTCCTTCGACACCCCACCTTTATGGTAGTTAGCCCAACCACGAATGATTGGATTAAGCTTGGCGATTAATAACCAAGCTGGCACCGTTTTATAACGCACGAAAACATCCTTTATCTTAGTCAGTACATTTTTCAGGTTTTTAGCGGACGGTTTGTTTAAAAACTTACCGTTGTATTTCCTGAGGTTCTGACCAAGAAAATCAAATCCACGATCTATGTGGGTAACCAAGGTTTTCTCTTTAGAAAGTGTTAGCCCACGTTCCGCCATAAAGGCTTCAACGACAGGTTTTACTCTTTCATCCAACAATTCCTTGTTGATACCCGTGATGACAAAGTCATCCGCGTACCGCACATAGTTCACCTTCGTTTTATAGGCCGCTTTGGTGTTCTTCTTCCCAAAATGAGATTCCAATACACTTTCCAGCCCATCGAGTGCCCAGTTAGCCAGTAACGGAGAAATGATTCCGCCCTGTGGAGTACCCGCGTCGATGTCATGAATTCGTCCCGATTCCATGTAACCCGCCTTTAGCCATTTCTTGACGATCTTCTTGTCCAAAGGGACATTCTGTATCAGCCAATCGTGACTAATGTTGTCGAAACAACCTTTTATATCCCCTTCCAGCACCCACTGCGCAGATGACTTACGGCTTAAGTTCACGAACAATTGTTCGATAGCATCCGCCGCAGAGCGCAATGGACGAAACCCATAGGAGTTTCGATCTGCCCACGTTTCACTAACAGGTTCCAATGCCAACAGGTATAACGCCTGCATAGCCCGATCCAACATAGTCGGTATCCCTAACGGACGACGACCGCCGTTCGCTTTGGGAATATAAACCCGACGCAGTGGTTTCGGTTTGTAACCCTTCGGGGTTAGCCGAAACATAGCAGACCATTTGCTTTTGGGAGAATCCCAAGTCTCACCGTCGATCCCCGCTGTCTTACGACCACGGTTCTCAGTGACACGTTTAATGGCAATAGCTTTGGCGGAAAATGAATGTACCAACATACGTTGAAGCTGTTTCACTTTACGCCATTGCTTTTGTTTAGCTGCCTTCGCGATCCGTACCTGTAGCTCTCTCACTTTGAGATGGCTGGTTTCCCAATCAATCTCATGCCATGAGTTAGCAAAGCGGGATGACGCAGGCGCTTCATTTGTTGAAATGCTCATCTTGCAGTCCTCCTTAGTGAAGAACACCCGCAAGATAGAGGCGGATTTATCCCCACAGGGGAATAAATCTTTCCCCTGTGGGTGTTCATATTTATTGAGTCAAAGACTCGTACTTTCTACTACAGAAAGCTTTACAGGCTTTCACACGATTAAAGACCAGATAGAAGTCTGCACTCTTTCGAGTTAGGGCAAAGCTCGAACCCCTATCTCACCCATTACAGATGAGCATTCGCTTTTTCTATCCTCCTTTACCCGCAACACCAACAGATCCTCTTACGATTCACCTGCCACGAGGGCGACATTACGGGCTTACCGAGTTCCGGCATTTTTCACACATTGGTTTAGGTTCTGTCTGTCCACCGGTGGTGCTATATCAGCGTATACCCAGATGTAAAAGGTATAACCGACCACATACCATTTTGGTCAGAGCCTTATAACAAAGCTTAGCTCTATGCGGCTGACGGTGTTTATCAACAGTTCACTTGCGTTAACCATACCAACAAGCCTAGCACCTCAACCGCGCTTTGTTCGCGATATCTATACCCACCCTCACGGATAGATATACCCGTGACGGGGGTTACATTGTCAGGAAGCTTCGCACCCCACCGTTACCAGTGACGCACTATCCCTAGGCTACTAATGGCTGAACATTAGGTCTCGTTACCTGCTAACAGGTGAGACAATGAAAAATACCAGCTTACGCGCAAGCGATAGCTAGCATAGGTAATAAAATACCACGATGATACCTGCCTCTATAAATCCCGTTAAATTGCGGAGATATATCAGCATGTCTTTGAAATGAATGAGAACCGAACAGGTCGGGGCTCATACTTATGAAAATGACTCGGTCAAAATTACCCAGCAGTCTTTTTAATAAGTTCGGGTTCACTTTGCGAACTTGGCTTTCAATCGGCGATAAACGCCCAAGCATAATTCTCTCATTAGAGAGTCCGATGCTCGGGGTTTAACGCCCGAACATCGGGATTTTATAAACGCTATTTATTGCGGGTTGGGAGTAGATACCAACATATGTTAGTATCTACTGACGTCGTAGCCCGCGAGGCTAGCTACCTCCGCGACTCTCGTCGCACGTCGGGTAAGGAGCAGTCATTGCTGACCGCCCCTCCCCTAAGAACCGTACGTGCAAGTTTCCCTGCATACAGCTCAAGCCTTTATAAGTCTAGCGAGCTAGACCAGCAGCTATTTTCTATCAATGACATCAATATACTCAAAGGATTCAGACCCCAACTTCCCTTTACCGTGAAGATCTTTTCGCATAGCCAAAACTATGTTTCCAATGGCTTTACGGCCTTCCGCAGGGTTCGGGGCTCCTCCTTCTCGCACAAGAGAAATCATATGATTAATTGCCTCAATAACTTCGTCCGAACTGTAGATCCAAGCTTTATAGAACTCTTCGAAAAACTCTTGTTTAGTTTTTGTATTTGCTGTTGCACCTACAAACCCTTGCAATTTTAAGAGTAACTTAGAGTACTGCTCTTCTTTACTTTTTAGCGCCGCCTCACTTTTCTTGGATTTCACACCAAAATAAAACGTTAGTGCCGAACCAAGAATTAGAGAGAAAACAGGAACTAAAAATTTCATCACTTCTGTTATCAAGTCCATTATGCCTCACCTGAACATCATAGCTAGCTTCGTAGTTAAACCTACGACTCCATAACATGCAATGCCCGATGACAATTAGGATGCAACAACTGCAAGTTATCCAATTTGTCACTCCCACCCCGATGACGCTCGATTACATGGTGGATATTCCACCCTGTTTCCGGCGTTATGAGTTGGTTGCAACATGGACAACGTCGTTGCTGTCGTTTCCACAACGTAAAGGCTTTACGCATTCCCATCTCTGAATTTCTGAGGACATATTCCAAGCGTTGCTCAAAATACAGCTCATAGTTCGGATCATAAGGATTCGCTTCCCCTTTAATTTTTGTATGGCGTGTTATTTTCGTATCGGACGCATAAACAAGGTTTACTACTCCCTTATCAGGAGAGTTGCCAAAGAATACCCATTTCCGTTTTCCAACAGTCATAAAGTATTTTTTCACTACCCATCGCTTTTGGCGATTTGAGTGTCGGCGCTTACACCATTGCCATAGCATTTTCCAAATACGGTAATCGAGATATTTGAATGTTTCCTTCGACACCCCACCTTTATGGTAGTTAGCCCAACCACGAATGATTGGATTAAGCTTGGCGATTAATAACCAAGCTGGCACCGTTTTATAACGCACGAAAACATCCTTTATCTTAGTCAGTACATTTTTCAGGTTTTTAGCGGACGGTTTGTTTAAAAACTTACCGTTGTATTTCCTGAGGTTCTGACCAAGAAAATCAAATCCACGATCTATGTGGGTAACCAAGGTTTTCTCTTTAGAAAGTGTTAGCCCACGTTCCGCCATAAAGGCTTCAACGACAGGTTTTACTCTTTCATCCAACAATTCCTTGTTGATACCCGTGATGACAAAGTCATCCGCGTACCGCACATAGTTCACCTTCGTTTTATAGGCCGCTTTGGTGTTCTTCTTCCCAAAATGAGATTCCAATACACTTTCCAGCCCATCGAGTGCCCAGTTAGCCAGTAACGGAGAAATGATTCCGCCCTGTGGAGTACCCGCGTCGATGTCATGAATTCGTCCCGATTCCATGTAACCCGCCTTTAGCCATTTCTTGACGATCTTCTTGTCCAAAGGGACATTCTGTATCAGCCAATCGTGACTAATGTTGTCGAAACAACCTTTTATATCCCCTTCCAGCACCCACTGCGCAGATGACTTACGGCTTAAGTTCACGAACAATTGTTCGATAGCATCCGCCGCAGAGCGCAATGGACGAAACCCATAGGAGTTTCGATCTGCCCACGTTTCACTAACAGGTTCCAATGCCAACAGGTATAACGCCTGCATAGCCCGATCCAACATAGTCGGTATCCCTAACGGACGACGACCGCCGTTCGCTTTGGGAATATAAACCCGACGCAGTGGTTTCGGTTTGTAACCCTTCGGGGTTAGCCGAAACATAGCAGACCATTTGCTTTTGGGAGAATCCCAAGTCTCACCGTCGATCCCCGCTGTCTTACGACCACGGTTCTCAGTGACACGTTTAATGGCAATAGCTTTGGCGGAAAATGAATGTACCAACATACGTTGAAGCTGTTTCACTTTACGCCATTGCTTTTGTTTAGCTGCCTTCGCGATCCGTACCTGTAGCTCTCTCACTTTGAGATGGCTGGTTTCCCAATCAATCTCATGCCATGAGTTAGCAAAGCGGGATGACGCAGGCGCTTCATTTGTTGAAATGCTCATCTTGCAGTCCTCCTTAGTGAAGAACACCCGCAAGATAGAGGCGGATTTATCCCCACAGGGGAATAAATCTTTCCCCTGTGGGTGTTCATATTTATTGAGTCAAAGACTCGTACTTTCTACTACAGAAAGCTTTACAGGCTTTCACACGATTAAAGACCAGATAGAAGTCTGCACTCTTTCGAGTTAGGGCAAAGCTCGAACCCCTATCTCACCCATTACAGATGAGCATTCGCTTTTTCTATCCTCCTTTACCCGCAACACCAACAGATCCTCTTACGATTCACCTGCCACGAGGGCGACATTACGGGCTTACCGAGTTCCGGCATTTTTCACACATTGGTTTAGGTTCTGTCTGTCCACCGGTGGTGCTATATCAGCGTATACCCAGATGTAAAAGGTATAACCGACCACATACCATTTTGGTCAGAGCCTTATAACAAAGCTTAGCTCTATGCGGCTGACGGTGTTTATCAACAGTTCACTTGCGTTAACCATACCAACAAGCCTAGCACCTCAACCGCGCTTTGTTCGCGATATCTATACCCACCCTCACGGATAGATATACCCGTGACGGGGGTTACATTGTCAGGAAGCTTCGCACCCCACCGTTACCAGTGACGCACTATCCCTAGGCTACTAATGGCTGAACATTAGGTCTCGTTACCTGCTAACAGGTGAGACAATGAAAAATACCAGCTTACGCGCAAGCGATAGCTAGCATAGGTAATAAAATACCACGATGATACCTGCCTCTATAAATCCCGTTAAATTGCGGAGATATATCAGCATGTCTTTGAAATGAATGAGAACCGAACAGGTCGGGGCTCATACTTATGAAAATGACTCGGTCAAAATTACCCAGCAGTCTTTTTAATAAGTTCGGGTTCACTTTGCGAACTTGGCTTTCAATCGGCGATAAACGCCCAAGCATAATTCTCTCATTAGAGAGTCCGATGCTCGGGGTTTAACGCCCGAACATCGGGATTTTATAAACGCTATTTATTGCGGGTTGGGAGTAGATACCAACATATGTTAGTATCTACTGACGTCGTAGCCCGCGAGGCTAGCTACCTCCGCGACTCTCGTCGCACTACATCATGCCGCCCATGCCACCCATTCCGCCCATGCCACCCATATCAGGCATAGAAGGACCATCGTCCTTAGGAAGATCTGCAATCATTGCTTCAGTAGTAATCATTAGACCTGCAACAGAAGCGGCTGCTTGAAGCGCAGAGCGAGTTACTTTCGCAGGATCTAGAATACCCATTTCCAGCATATCGCCGTACTCACCCGTCGCCGCATTGTAACCGTAGTTACCTTCGCCTTGTTTCACTTTATCTACAACAACAGAGGCTTCTGCACCAGCATTAGTTACGATTTGACGCATTGGGGCTTCCATCGCACGAAGAGCTAGAGAAATACCCACGTTTTGATCTTCGTTGTCGCCTTTAAGGTTAATTACTTTCGTTAGTGCGCGAACAAGAGCAACACCACCACCAGCAACCACACCTTCTTCAACCGCTGCACGAGTTGCATGAAGAGCGTCATCTACACGAGCTTTCTTCTCTTTCATTGCCACTTCAGTTGCCGCACCGATCTTGATCACTGCAACGCCACCGGCCAATTTAGCAACACGCTCTTGAAGTTTTTCTTTGTCGTAATCAGAAGAAGAGTTCGCGATTTCTGCACGGATTTGCTCAACACGGCTTGAAATGTTAGCCGCTTGACCAGCACCATCGACAATGGTTGTGCTTTCTTTTGTCAAAGTAACACGTTTAGCGGTACCTAGTTGCTCTAAAGTAGCACCTTCTAGGGTCATGCCAACTTCTTCGGAAATCACTGTCGCACCCGTTAGGATAGCGATATCTTCCAACATCGCTTTACGACGATCACCAAAACCAGGCGCTTTAGCCGCAGCCACTTTAACAATACCACGCATTGTGTTCACAACTAGAGTGGCTAATGCTTCACCTTCAACATCTTCAGCAATGATCAATAGTGGGCGAGACGCTTTGGCAACGCCTTCCAATACTGGTAGCAAATCGCGGATGTTAGAGATTTTCTTATCAACAAGAAGAATGAATGGGTTTTCAAGCTCCGCACTCATAGTTTCTTGATTGTTGATGAAGTAAGGAGATAAGTAACCGCGGTCAAATTGCATACCTTCAACCACTGCAAGCTCATCTTCAAAGCCTGAACCTTCTTCTACAGTGATTACGCCTTCTTTACCAACGCGATCCATTGCTTCAGCAATGATTTTACCGACAGATGCATCAGAGTTGGCAGAGATAGTACCCACTTGCTCAACAGCACGATTGTCTTTACAAGGTGTAGATAGCGCCGCAAGTTCTTTTACCACAGCACCTGCTGCTTGGTCGATACCACGCTTAAGATCCATTGGGTTGCGACCAGCGGCAACGGCTTTAAGACCTTCAGAAACGATCGCTTGTGCAAGAACGGTTGCAGTTGTTGTACCGTCACCTGCCACATCATTGGCTTGGGAAGCAACTTCCTTCACCATTTGAGCGCCCATGTTTTCGAACTTGTTATCCAGCTCGATTTCTTTCGCCACTGTTACACCATCTTTAGTAACAAGAGGCGAACCGAAAGATTTTTCAATAACAACGTTACGACCTTTAGGCCCTAAGGTTACTTTTACTGCATCTGCAAGAACGTTCACACCTTTCAGCATTTGCTGACGGGCGCTGTCTCCAAATTTAACTTCTTTAGCTGCCATTTTTTTATACCTTAACTGTTGTAAATGCTATGAATCGTAATAAAACTGCAGGACGACTTAGGCTTCAATAATGCCGTAGATTTCGTCTTCCTTCATGATAAGCAGTTCTTCGCCCTCGATCTTAACCGTTTGACCTGAGTATTGGCCAAACAAAACAGTATCACCGACTTTAACAGCCAGAGCGCGCACATCACCATTTGATTGAATACGGCCAGTGCCAACAGCCAAAACCTCGCCTTGAGTAGGCTTTTCTGTCGCAGATCCAGGTAGAACGATACCAGATGCAGTTGTTGTTTCTTCTTCTTTACGTCGAACAACGACACGATCGTGCAAAGGACGAATATTCATTGATCAATCTCTCCAATTAAAAACAATACCAGGACTCCCCTGGCTGGATTACCCTACTGCATACAGAGTAGGAATCTTTAACAAAGTCCTATATACGGCTAGGTAAACAGATTTCAACCCTTCCGATAAATTATTTTTTATCAATTAAGTCATTGTCATTTTTAGATTCTTTCGAATACTCACCATCAATCGTCTCTCCTTGAGCGTGATAGTCATAACGACTATAGGATGTCCACCTAGAACCTTTTTTTACCATAGAGGCAATAAAGTTGACGACCAACCCCGCTGCAAACAAGCGACGCAGCGGTGGAATCAACAACAAACCACCAATGGCATCCGTTATAAACCCTGGCATCATTAAGCATAAGCCCGCGAAGATCAGCATAATACCTTCTGCAACCTCAGAAGCTGGCAGTTCACCACGCGCCATTTTTTCCTGAGCTTTAAGAGCGGTTTCAAGGCCTTGCTTACGAATGATGGTCACACCTAAAATAGCCGTTAGAAGCACCAAACCAATGGTTGCTAACGCACCGATATGACTACCCACTTTGATTAGAACGGTCATTTCAATTATGGGCACGAGAATAAAGAGCAAAAGTGCAAGTCTCATATATACCTTCTTAAATATTATTGCTATACCCCATATCTAAGGACTAAACGTGACGAATCAACCAATAGACAGATTTAAATCTCAAGTCTTGCTTATATTGAGCGAAATCCCTAAAGGAGAATGCATTGCTTACGGAGAATTGGCAAAACTTGCTGGTTTTCCCGGTTATGCGCGACAAGTCGGCCAATTAATGAAAAACTTACCCAAGGACACCAAGCTGCCTTGGCATAGAGTTGTCAATGCTCAACGGCGCATCAGTTTTGCTGAAAACACTGACGGCTATCTTAGACAAAGAAAGAGACTAGAGCTGGAAGGTTGGCTTATTGTCGGCACAAAGTTAGCGCATAATGACAACACAAGCTCCAAAAAAAGCCTAAACAAGACCAGCAACAGAAAATAGCGTCAGCAAGACCAAACAATTAGGCACTTGCCGACGATTCAACTTTTCTACAACTCCCCCTAGTCACGGAAGTTGGTAAACTGCACCGGCTGATTCAAATCCGCACCACGCAATAGCGCCATCACCTGTTGGAGGTCGTCACGCTTTTTACCTGTCACACGCAATTGATCGCCTTGAATCTGTGCTTGAACTTTGATTTTGCTCTCTTTGATCATTTTCACAATTTTCTTCGCTTCGTCTGTTTCCAAGCCCTCTTTCATTTTAACGGCTTGCGACGCACGCAAATTCCCTTTCACAACTTCCTCTTTTTCCAAGCTTTTCAAATCAATACCACGATTAACCAGCTTTTGATTCAAAATATCCGCCATTTGACGTAGCTGAGGCTCTGCTTCTGCCTCCATCACGACACTGCTTTTATCTTTGATCTCATAGCTTGCTTTTACACCTTTAAAATCATAGCGTGTAGTTATCTCTCTGTTTGCTTGGTCAACAGCATTGGTCACTTCGTGCCAATCCAGCTCGGAAACAACGTCAAATGATGGCATTTTTATGCTCCTTAGCATTTTCAATGATAAAGTTTGGCGCGATAATAACAGGGATTGAAATAAAACACCTAATGGAACGATGACTATGAAAACAACTCCTTGGCTTGTCGTTGGCGCTGGCGCCATAGGTATGCTGGTGACATGCAAACTAAAACACTTAGATCAGACAGTCCATTTAGTTTACCGATCTGAAAAAACGGGTAATGCCATTACCCTTGATGATCAGGCGGACCCAGAGTACCCTAATGGCAAACTTGTCGATTATAAAATCAAATCTTTTTCCCCTGACAACCTCACCAAACAATATGACAAAGTTATTTTTTGCACTAAAGCCTTTGACCTTGTTTCGGCGTACCAACAAGTACAAGAGCATTTAACTGACGATGCCGATATTTGCTGCTTATGCAATGGCATGGGTGCCCAACAAGAGTTGGCTGCACAAATAAAAAGTACGCAAACATTATGGGCTGGCACGACCAGCGAAGGCGCATTAAAACTCAGTAGCAATAAAGTAAAGCATACGGGAAAAGGCGATACCTTTTTCGGCTTATGGAACCAGCAAGCAGATAAACAAAGCTTTCACCTTGAAGAGCTAGGCGTAGCTAACATCCATCAAAGATTACTTGAAAAGCTAGCAATCAATGCAGTGATTAACCCTATTACGGCCCTATTTGCCATCCAAAACGGCGATGTTTTAAACGATGAATATTCGCCGCTGTTAAAAGCGACTATAAAAGAACTTTCTGATTTTTTCACCAACCCTAAATTCGAATATTACCAACACAGCCAACATCTTACCCAAACCAATATGACGAATCGGATCACCACGGTCGCCAAGCTCACCCATTTAAATCGTTCTTCAATGCACGAAGACATTCGCTTAAATCGACCAACAGAAAACGAGTATATTTCTGGCTACCTCGCTGCGACGAGCAATCATTCACTTCCTATCCAAGAAATGCTTTATCAAGCCATTAACAACCCAGAACAACGGGAAGAAACGAAAAAAAAGCTCCTGAGCATTGCTTAGGAGCTTTTCAATGGGTATATAACTCATCTCAACAGGCTATTTTTTCGTAACCTTTTCTTTACTGAGCACAATTTTCTGATCTTTATAAAGCGCACCAAGCGCTTTTTTGTAAGTGGCTTTACTTACTTTAAAAACAGCATAGATCGCTTCGGGAGAGGCTTTATCCGTTAAGGCCATCTCACCCCCTTGCGCCTCTAAGTAGTCCATAATATCGTCTAAGATGTTACGGACTTTCTTATAACCAACTTCTTGCAAGCTCAAGTCAATCTTTCCGTCTTCACGAACACGCTTAATAAAAGCGGTGGTTTTCTCACCTTTACGTAATTGACGAAAGGCATCTTGAAAAAACAAGACCCCCCAGAAACGATTATCAATAATGCACTTAAAACCAATATTGGTTTTATCCCCAATGATAATAGATACCTGATCGCCCGTACGATAAGGCGCCTCTTCACGATTCAGCAAAGCATCAACCTTGGTCGTCGCGACAATGCGATTAGTCAGTTGATCTAGATAGACAAACAGGAGGTGTGTTTCGCCTTCTTCCACTCGATTTTTTTGCTGACTAAATGGCACCAACAAATCTTTTGGCAGCCCCCAATCAAAGAAAGCACCGACTTGATTGACTGCAACACAGGTTAGCGCCGCAAATTCCCCCACTTGCACTTTAGGTGTTTCAGTCGTGGCGATAAGCTCATCGTCAGAATCTAGATAAACCAACACCTCAACTTCTTCACCCACTTTCAACCCTTTAGGAATATAGCGCTTGGGTAATAAGATTTCCCCCAACTGATCGGCGTCTAAATACATTCCAAACTCTTTCTCTTTGACTACTTTTAACGTATTTAAACGCCCTACTTGTGTCGTCATATTTTTTCCTATTATTCATTTTGCACGCTACCATTAATTACCCATGAAAAAGGCAGCGCTAATCGCTTGTTTTCATACAAGCGGATAAAATAGCTTCCAGCTTGTCTTTGCCAAGCTCATCCATCTTTTCTATATTCTGTTCTGGAATGACATCCGTATCCCCATAAAAACCGATGGCCTTATCAACGCTTGCTTCTCGCAACAAATGCAGCATTGGATAAGGTGAGCGGTTAGTATAATTCGACACATCATTGGGTTCTGTGCCAGAAAAACAATAATCAGGATGAAAAGTGGCCAATTGATACACCCCTTCACATTCTTGCTCAAACATCAGGTTTTCTGCCAGATCAACAAAGTCCAGATAACGGTAAAAATCACTAAACAGCGTCGGAAACACCAATAAAGTCGTTTCCGTTTCAGGGTGCTCATCCAACCATTGCACTTCAGCCATTAACTCCTCAAGAGCCACTTGCGTCTTTTTGGAACGAAGTACCACAAAACGAACCGACTCACGCTCCACTTCTCGTTTAGCGAAAGGGCAAATATTCAAGTCAACGATGAAATTTTTTACCCATTTCATGGTCTGGGTTGTGACCAATTCATCAGACAGCTGCATACCACTCTTATTTCTTGCTAATGTTTTCTCCATTCTAGAGCAAACGCCCCAGAGGGTATAGATAATCCCAGCATGTTTCGATTTCGAAAGCCCATAAAACAAGGTATGATTGACTAATTGTGCGCAAATAGAATGAATGGCGTACCTTTTTTCCTCGCAACAGAGAGTTTACATGTCATTTGCTGAATTAGATCTTGATTTCACCATAGAGCAAGCCATTAGCGACTTGGGGTTTGAGTCCCCTACACCGATACAAGAACAAGCCATACCCATTGCGTTAGATGGATCCGATCTATTGGCAACGGCACCAACAGGAACAGGGAAAACTATTGCATTTTGTGCTCCTGCCATTCAACACATTCTTGACCGTGATGAACAGTCAACCACTGCGCCAAAAGTGTTGATTCTCGCGCCTAGCCGAGAATTGGCACGGCAGATTTTTAATGTTGTGCAACAACTAACACAACACACTCGCATTGCCTCTCAATTGATTATTGGCGGCACGCCTTACGGCATGCAGCAGCAGCAACTAAGTGAACCTTGCGACATTTTAGTGGCAACCCCAGGTCGACTGGTTGAATTAGACGAAAAGCAGTGGCTTGATTTAAGCGATGTCTCTTATTTTGTCATCGATGAAGCTGATCGAATGTTAGATATGGGCTTTGTTGATGCCATTAACCGCATTGCGAAAGAGTTACCAAAAGAACACCAGACCCTAATGTTTTCCGCCACATTAGAAGGTGAAAAAATGGGACGCTTTGCCAGCGCCCTACTCGACGACGATACCCAACAATTGCGCCTGGGTGAGTCCGCTCGCACTGTGCCAACACAAATTCGCCAAATTGCTTACCGTGTCGATGACGACGCCCATAAAGAAGCCGTTTTAAAACACCTATTAACTCAAGAACGTGTCAAACAAGCGGTTGTCTTTGTCGCCAATCGTGAACACGTGGATGTATGGGTACAACGTATTCGCAACATGGGGCTCATGTGCGATGGCTTACATGGAGAAATGAAACAAGGGGATCGCAGCGAACACTTAAAACAAATGAAACGTGGCCGATTACAGGTTCTGGTCGCAACGGATGTGGCCTCACGAGGCATCGATCTTCCCGAAATCAACACCGTTATTAACTTAAGGCTGGCGCGTAAAGCAGACTCCTACATTCATCGTGCTGGCCGTGCTTCACGAGAAGGCGCCCCAGGGGAATGCTACTCCCTGATTGACATCAACGACCTGCCGATGATTGAAAAAATTCAGCGATTTATGCAAGCCAATATCAAATTCGGCCGCATTGAAGGTTTAGAACCCAAAACTAAAACACGCTCACCAAGCAATAAGCCAAAGAAAAAGAAAAAAACAACCACTACTAAAAAGTAATACACCAAATCTAAGAGACACTCAAACTTTCAAACGTAGTATCGATATGGATATGACTAGGCGGAATACCCGCCTAGCTCATTGAAACGCCAACAATGGTCTTTATAACTTCACTAAAACTAATAAAACAAAGAGTCATCAGTCAAACTTAAGCGTATGATGCTTGCGCTTGGCTTTTGTCTCTAAATATTGTCGGTTATGCTGATTCATATGCACTTTTGTCGGAACCAACTCCACCACATCAATACCGTGCTCTATCAATTGCTTTGCTTTATCTGGATTATTCGTTAATAAACGCAATTTGGTTACACCAACGGCTTTAAGCATTTCAGCGGCGACACCGAAATCTCGACCATCCTCAGGTAAATGAAGCATTTCATTAGCCTGATAGGTATCATAACCTTGATCCTGCAATGCATACGCATCAAGCTTTGAGTACAGCCCAATACCACGCCCTTCTTGGCGTAAATATAAAATGTACCCTCCTTCTTGATTGATGCGATCAATGGCTTCATCAAGTTGCTCACCACAATCACAACGACCCGACCCAAATACATCTCCCGTTAAACACTCGGAATGCAAGCGCACTAACGGAATGTCGTTCTTCTCACTGCTTTTTCCTTCAAAGAAAATCCCTATATGTTCTTTACCAGAATCATCACCATCAAATGAGATGAACTCAGCCATCACATCACCTGCACGGACAGGAATGACAACTCGCCGCTTCTCCGTCAATTTACTCATAATCTTTCTCTACTAGGGATTTTTAACTTTGCCAATTATAACGTCCATTAATTTGGTCAAAAGCATAAATATCAACACTAAATGAGGAAATACCCTGCTAAATGATATGATTCAATGGCAGGGCCGTGCTCTCTTTTACGCTACGCAATAGAAAACTTGACTGTACACCCGTCACTCCTGGAATGCGCGTGAGCTTGCCCAATAAAAAATCATGGTATTTTTCCATGTCTTCCACGACGACTTCTAACAAGTAATCACAATTTTGCCCAGTCACCAAATTGCAATTTTTTACTTCCGGAAAGAGATCTACCTGTTCCTCAAACACACTAAATCGATCTGGCGTATGTCGATCCATACTAATTTGCAAAAAAGCCGTTAATTTTAACCCTAAACTGGATCGCTTTAATAAAGTCACTTTGCGGTCGATAACACCACTCTCTTCAAGCGCCTTTACGCGTCGCAAACAAGGTGAAGCTGACAAGCCAACACGATCGGCTAACTCTTGATTGGTTAAGCTAGAATCTTGCTGCAACTCTCGCAAAATACTCAAATCAATTTTATCAAATCGCATCTTACACCCACCTTTTGCTTCGTTTTCGGAAAATTTAGCAATATAATGCCAAAATTATTGTTTTTTCTAGTGAAAAACGCAATCTTTTACTCAAGTTTTTTCGCTATGATAGTCATACTGAAAAAACAAATATGCACACAACAAAACAAGCGCCTATACAAGACGCATTAATAAACGAGGTTTATCGACCTCCCATTTATAAGGACAAGATCATGTCGTCTTTTGACCATACAACGTTTAATCACAGAAAATACAAACCGTTTACGCCGGTTGCCATTGAAAACCGCACTTGGCCAGATAAAGTCATTACCAAGGCGCCGATTTGGTCAAGCGTAGACCTGCGTGATGGCAACCAAGCGTTGGTTGAACCTATGACAGTGGAACAAAAGAAACAGTTCTTTGCCCTGCTTGTTGATGTGGGCTTTAAAGAAATAGAAGTGGGCTTTCCGGCGGCGTCTCAGCTGGATTTTGACTTCGTTCGTTGGTTAATCGAAGAAGATCAAGTGCCTGACGATGTCTACATTCAAGTGCTAACGCAAGCGCGTCCTGAGCTAATTGCTCGCACCTATGAGTCACTAAAAGGGGCCAAAAAAGCCATCGTCCATGTGTACAACTCAACGTCCACAACACAACGCGAACAAGTATTCCGCTTGGATAAGGAAGGCATCAAACAAATCGCCGTTAATGGAGCGAAATGCGTTAAGGAACACGCCGAAAAATACCCTGAAACAGAGTGGGTATTTCAATATTCTCCTGAGAGTTTCACAGGAACAGAAATTGACTATGCGGTAGAAGTCGTTGATGCGGTTACCGAGGTATGGCAACCCACGCCAGAGCGTAAAATTATCATCAACCTTCCTGCGACAGTAGAGGTATCCACACCAAATCGTTACGCCGATCAAATTGAATACTTCTGTCGTCACGTGAAAAAACGTGACTGCATGATCGTTAGTCTACACACACACAATGACCGAGGCTGTGGTGTGGCCGCTGCAGAGCTTGGCGTGATGGCCGGGGCAGACCGCATCGAGGGAACCTTATTAGGCAATGGCGAGCGCACAGGCAATATGGATATCGTCACCATGGCAATGAACATCTATAGCCAAGGGGTTGACCCTGAGTTAGCACTTGGCGACATGGATCGCATCATTAGTGTAGTTCAAGCATGTACCTTGCTACAGGTTCACCCTCGTCACCCTTACGCAGGTGAATTAGTGTTTACCGCGTTTTCCGGCTCTCACCAAGATGCCATCAAAAAATGCTTGGCGAATCAGACTGATGACAAACCTTGGGATGTGGCTTATTTACCCATTGATCCACGCGATGTGGGCCGTAGCTATCAAGAAGTTATTCGTGTTAACAGCCAATCAGGTAAAGGTGGTGTGGCTTATACCTTAGAGCAAGAATATGGTCTAGCTTTGCCGCGCTGGTTACAGGTAGAGTTCAGCCCAATTATTCAACAATATGCAGAACAAGATGGCGGCGTAGTAGACGCAGAATCCATGAAAGACTTGTTCGAAACACATTTTATGACAGGAACAACGCCATATAAGCTAGGCAAGTATGATCATAGCAAAGACGAAGTAGACACCATTCATGCCGAACTTATCGGTGCTGGTAGCAAGATAAACATTTCAGGAAAAGGCAATGGTGCGTTATCGGCCTTTGCTGAAGCCCTAGGCAAACACTTTAATGTTCGAGTCGATATTATCCAATATCAAGAGCATGCCTTAACAGTGGGCAGTGATTCGCAAGCCATTGCCTATGTTCAAACCAACATTGATGGTGATCGCTTTAATGGGGTTGCCATCGACAACGACATTGTATCCGCTTCTATCCAAGCATTACTTGCAACAGTCAACCAAAAGTCGACTCAAAGCAAACAAGAAGCCGTGGCTTAACTTATCCAGTTAACCCTTTCTTCTTTGATAAAAAAACCGAAAGTCACTCCCGCGACTTTCGGTTTTTTTATTCCCTTGGACTTTGGACACCGCTCGTCAGCGATCTGACGCTTGTGTTGCCAACCTAGCATCAAGCGCAATCAACCTTCGTCGCATAGCGGCAATACGTTGCATGGTAAGCGTTTTGGCCAATAAAACTTTCTGTTGAACCGGTTTGATTAGGTAATCATCCCCCCCTACTGAAATGCTTTTTTCCACATCTTCCATTTCAGCACTTGCACTCAGGAAAATGACTGGCACCCACTCCAACTCTCGCTCTTGCTCTTGCTCAATTTGGCGAATTTCTTTCACCGCCTCAAAGCCGTTTAATTGCGGCATCTGAGCGTCTATTAATATCAAATCAATATCATTTTCATGGAGAATATATTGTTCTATCGCTTCAATACCATTTGAGGCTTCAATAATATGATGGCCCAATTTAGACAAGTGTAGCTTGAGCAACAATCGATCCGTATTGGTATCATCTGCAATCAATACTTTCATTACACACTAACCAGATGTTTTAACTCAGAACAAAACGCACTGTACTCTTCTACTATAAGATCAATTAGCTCGACAATATTATCTTCCACTCCTCGCTTCGAATCTGCCTCTAAACGAGCCGCCAAGCTTGACAAGCGCTTAGCCCCCACATTCATCGCAATGGATTTCATACTATGACTGGCAGAATGCAGAGCATTTAAATCCGGAGAAAGACGATGGCGTTTTAATAGATTAATAATGGAAAGAGAGTCTTCATAGAAGGTATCAATAAGTATTTGCAAATCCTCCCCCAAAAGGCTTTTTAGCTCCATTAGCATATTTATGTCAATACACGGCACTGAGACTAAGTGGTCGAGCTGTTCCGTCTCGGACCTCACCCTTGCATTCGATGAAGTCTTAAGTAATAAATGCTTTATCAAAACAACTTCTAGATCAGCTTGTTTAAACGGCTTCGCAATGAAACCATCGCCGCCAGCTTGATAGACTTCACTAGATCTTTCCACCATCGCATCTGCCGTTAAAGCGTATATAGGGACACGTTTAGACACCCGCCCCTTTTCAGCCTGGCGAATTGCTCGCATAGCAGAAAAACCATCCATCACCGGCATATGTAAATCCATCAAAATTAAGTCTGGACGTTCAGAGTGCCATTTTGCAACACCCACTTCCCCATTTTCAGCCTCGATGATCTCGACACCCAACTTCTTGAGCATACCTCGAGCAACGACTCTATTGGCGGCCATATCCTCTACCACCAATACTCGGCCAATATATTGCTTTGTAACAGTCGGCAGCGGATCCTTACTGCTTGTCACGTCCCAATAGGAAAATTGTTTACCCAAAACGGTACTGTTCAGCGCCAAGGTAAGTCCTTCACATAATACTCTCACGTTAAGTGGTTTTGTTAAGCACACATTCACGCCAGCCTCAGTCAATTCATTCTGACTGAGGCGACCTGCTGATGTAGACATTAATATCACCGGGGAATGCATTTGCTTACTGTGCTCGCGAATCAAACGGCATAAATCCAATCCATCCAAATCTGGCATTTGATAATCCAAAATGATGGCGTCGTAAGGGCGCTGACTACGATAAGCATCGAACCATTTATCAAACGCCAAGTTAGCATTGCGCTCCGCATCACATGCCATGCCTAACTCTCTTAACTGATTAGATAGAATCGCCAAATTTGACACATTGTCGTCAACAAGCAATATTTTACTCCGCCCCACCAAAGACAAAGGGAGCACTGTCTCTTCCGCTTTATGAATCGCGTAACTTTCCACCAAAGGCACATGTACCACAAAAGTAGAACCAACTCCTTCTTTACTTTCCAGCTCTATCGAGCCATCCATTAACTCAACCAATTGTTTTGTGATTGCCAACCCTAATCCGGTCCCACCAAAACGGCGCGTGGTTGAGGTGTCCGCTTGAGTAAACGCCTTAAATAGAGACGCTTGAGCCCCATCAGGAATGCCAATCCCCGTATCTTGCACTTCAATAGAGACATTCACATTACCCTGTTGATTTGACTCACATGAAACGCGCACCACTACCTGACCTTCATGAGTGAATTTCACGGCATTACTAATCAAGTTAACCAGAATTTGACGCATGCGAAATGAGTCACCAATAAAATGCTTTGGCATCTGTACAGGATACTCAACCAGAAGATCAACCCCCTTTTCTTCCGCTTTGATCAACAGCAAGCTAATGACAGAAAAAATTTTCTTTTCTAAGTCAAATTCCACTTTCTCCATGGTCAACTGACCGGACTCTATTTTAGAGAAATCCAATATGTCATTGATAAGCCTTAGCAAGCTTTCTCCAGACTCCCGAAGAATATCCACTTGCATTCGCTGCTCATCCGTCAGATAGGAAGATTGCAACAACTCAGTCACCCCAAGAATGCCATTTAAAGGGGTCCTGATCTCATGACTCATTGTCGCAAGAAAATCACTTTTTGCCTGATTCGCCATTTGCGCTTGATGGCTGGCTTTCTTTAATACCTCTTCCGCCTCTTTGCGAGAGGTAATATCAAAGTTCACGCCAGTAATACGAGAAACAATGCCTTTTTTATCGTATTCAATTATGCCTGTTGCCTTTATATAGCGAATTTGACCATCAAGCCGAATAATACGAAAGTCCGTATCTAAATTTTCTTTTTTTCGATAGGACTCACCAAGTGAATGGTAAAGTAACGGTGCATCATCTGGGTGCATCAAATTCAGCCAACCCAAAAAGGGGTCAATATCATCACCTTTATTAAAGCCAAATATTTTCAACATCCAATCATCCCAGATGACTTCATTGGTGCGTGTGTCCCAGGACCAGACGCCGATGCCAGCAGAATTAGCCGCCAGAGAAAAACGCTGATTCACTGTCAACACTTCATTCTCAGACTTAATTCTTTCCGTAATATCATTGATATGAACAATGTAGCCATTTAAACTACCATCTGTCTTTTTAAGAGAACTACCAAAGGTTTCAGAGGCAAAAATACGGCCATATTTGTCTTTATAATCCACATAAATTTTAGGCCGTTCAGCCTTTTTTTTATAGAATTGGCCAAGCCAAATAAAATCCTCTTCCTTCGCATAAAGCTGGCGCGTTGAACAGCCAATAATCTCCTCTTCCAAATAGCCAAACAGCCTAGAAAAAGCAGGGTTTATCATCCGAATGGTTCTTGTATTATCATAGAAAGCAATCGCTGTAGGAGCATCCATAAACAAAGATTCGAAAATTAGCTTCTGTTCTAAAATAACGGTTTCCGACTCTATTTGTTTTGTCTTATCCTGAAAAGTAATCACCGCCCCACCAACTTCATGATCATTTCTTTTTAAAGAAACACAACTGAACTCGACAGCAAAAGGCCCCTGCTTCCCCCAAATAAATTCATTGTCTGAATGGGAGCTTACCCCTGTTTCTAACGTATTTCGGACGGAACAATTTTCTACTAAATTGGGCGTCCCATCGGGAGCGGTATGATGTAAAAAGGCATGGTGGTGTTGACCCAACAACTCATGTTGACTGTACTGAGTTAAGCGACAGGCTGCTGAATTGGCAAAAGAGATATTACCATCAGAGTCTAAGCCCAGCACCCCTTCCTGGAGAGAATCCAATAATAGGCGATTGCGATATTCTGACTCTTTTAGGCTTTCAAGCGCTCGGTTTCTGTAGATCTCATAGCCTATCCATTGTCCTAATAATTTGATCAGTTCGATCTCATCCTCTTCGTAAGGTACATCTTTAGGATAAGTGCTAGAAAAATTTAACGTTCCCCATACCTCACCACCAACCCTAATAACAATACCTATGTAGGCTTCTAAAACGAAATATTGATAATAAGAAGGCGGTTTAATGTGTTTTTTATTATTATGAAAATATGTTGGCTCCTCACTATTAAGCGCATATACACAGTAGGTTTCTTGCAAATCAAACACCATGCCAGCCGACAGTTTATTATTAGGAGATTGGCAATACTGTATCGTGTACTTTCCCCCTTCAACATGGCTCACAACACCAAGGGGCAAAGCATATTGTTCGCACCCTATCTCCAACATTTTCTGTATTTTTTCATCCGTAGACAACGACTCATTATTCGTAACACTGTGCAGCGCTCTTAACGTCGTCTGTGTACGCCTTAATACTGTAATATTTTGAGAGAATAAATAAAAACCATCCTGTTTATTTTTTATATAGCGAGGCACTATTTTAACTTTAATAGTGACCTTTTCTTTATTAAAACCATGATAGGAACTATATTCAAAATTCGATTCATTACCCGCCAAGGCATCCGATACTATCCCTTCAATAAACTGGTAACAACCCTCCCCCATCAACTCTTTAACAGTTAGACCGACAACATCAAAACTTCGTTTTTTTAAAACTCTTTCATGGGCTTTGTTAGCATATACACACTTTAGATCGTTATCATAAGCGGCGAGAAAGTCAGGAGACATATTGCATAAAGTGATATAGTCATGCTCATTATGAGCCAGAGAAATAGCGCCTTGATCTCTCTTATTGAACGAAGAAGTCGGTTTGCCGACAGTTTGATTGTTCAGTAGGCCCGTAAAAATACTCACAATGGAGGAAAGTGAATCGAAAAATGCTTGATCGAATGATAAAGAAGTATCCAGACTCACAATACACAATAGGAAACTTGTCTGATTGCCTAAACAAACCCGCTCTATTAACACAGAGCCTTGAGTTAAAAACTGTATTAACGATGCATGCTGTAGAAAACCAGGCAAATCCTCTATGTCGACGATTTTTTCGATGGCTAAACGATCCACCGTGAAATGATGACGAATTGGCTGGGCGAGCGACAAAAAATGCTCTTTATTTTGCTCACTAGACAGTAAGCAATCATCCTGAAAAATTAACCCAGTATAAGAGCAAGCAAACAGCCTATCGACAACAGAAAGAGTCGCAATTAACGACTGTTTGGCACTGTCTATTTGCTGTAAAGCAGTCAAAGAACCTAACATAAATAAAAATACCTTTTCATAATGTAGCTTTACAGCAAATCAGTATAAGGTGAGCTTATTGCTCCTTAACAACCCACTCCCTAGGGCAGCAGCTTATCCAACAAGGCACAATCCCCCATCTTGTCACGATTCGCTTTCACTTTTTCTAAAATTTTCTGAGCAACTTCTTTTTGTCTTTCAGATACATATTTAGAACTCACCGTGTCATAGATACCTTGCAAGTATAGATTTAATTTCGGAGTGCAGTCATCTTTCGTAGCAAACACACTAGAAGAGGAAAAAACAAGGGCGGAGGTCATTACAATAAGGGGTAATTTCAAAGACATAATTCCTGCTTAGTCAAAGAGAATGTGATAAGTCAAAATTAGACCATACCCCCTCTATAAATAAAACACATGCCTCTTTATTACTCTCTTATATAGGATAGCTAGCCTTCTACTATGGCCCACTTGTTACCACTCTTTCTTCTTTACTGGTTGTGCACAGCAATATTTCAGAAGACCTTATGATGTCAACCAAAACAGTTAACACATTGAAAGTTAATAAAATTTCACAATTGATTATAACGCTCACTTGGTGCAAGAGAACTCATAAATGAACCATTTAGGTGCACACATTTTCTTCATTAAAAATCCATTGTAATCAAAAAAAAATCATGTAAGATTCGCATTTTAGTCATAATACTGACTAATTGGTCACATTTTAAACACTGCTCACTATTGCACCCATGGAGACGCTAATGCGTAAATTACTTTTAGGACTAGGGTTAGCTGCCGCAGCTACGACAACTCTTGCCGCTGATTACTCTGATAATATTCATAAAAATGACTACTCTTGGAAGCAGTTCAACCTGATGTATGCGTCAAAAGAGTTACCAGGCAAAAACAGCCATGACTATATGGAAATGGAATTTGGTGGACGTTCAGGCATTGTTGATCTTTACGGGTACATTGATGTATTCAACCTGACTAACAGCACAAGCAGCGACAAATACGGTCAAGATAAACTCTTCTTGAAAATTGCACCGCGTTTCTCTTTGGATGCAATTACTGGCAAAGACCTGTCTTTTGGTCCTGTGAAAGAGCTTTACATTGCAACACTATTCAGTATGGATGGTGGTTCTGGTAAATATGCAGTAAATAACAACTTCATTGGTTTAGGCTCCGATATCGAAATCCCTTGGCTAGGTAAGACTGGGGTAAATCTATACGCTCTTTACGATAGCACAGACCATCGCCAAGATTGGAATGGTTACCAATTATCCGCAAACTGGTTCAAACCCTTCATGACGTTTGATAATGGCTCTTTTATCGCCTACCAAGGTTACTTTGATTACCAATTCGGCATGAAAACAGACAAAGGCTATGCAACCTCAAGTACAGGGTTTGATAACTTCAACGGTATTTACTGGCATTCTAAGCGTTATGCAGTAGGTTACGGTTTGAAATACTTCAATAACGTATACGGCATTAAAAACTCTGATGCCCTTAAGTCTACCGGATTTGGTCAATATATCGACGTATCTTATAAATTCTAAGACGCCGTTTTATTCGTTTATACATAAAAATCCCCGCACGAGACGGGGATTTTTTTGCAACGAAGTCAGCCCATTCACTAAGACAAGTCAATTACCTGATCACAAGTGTGTCGAATCATATCAGGATCATGACTCACTAATAGCACACTACAGTCTTGCTCCCTTGCTAATTCCACCAACAACATGGTCACTTCTTTTGCTGTGATCGGATCCAATCGTGACGTTGGCTCATCCGCAAATAAAAAGACAGGGTCTAGCAACAAAGCTCGAAGAATCGCAAAGCGCTGCAATTCTCCTCCAGACACCTCAAGACAAGTCCGCTCTAATATTTCTTGCGACAGGCTCAATCGAGTCATAAGCGGTCTAATTCGCGCTTGATCTACCCCATGCAAACTAACTAAGTCATCTAATAACGTCGCCAGCGAAACACTCCCAGTAAAGGCTGACGGAGGATCTTGATACAACTTCAGCCATTGATGTGGTTTTGCTTTTTTGTCAAAACGCTCAATAGATCCAGCCTCTAATGGCAGCAGCCCAAGCAACGCATCACCTAATGAGCTCTTACCGCAGCCACTATCACCTACCACGCCCACCACTTCGCCTTTTGCGATAGTAAACGACAAATCCTCAATAATCGTTTTACCGCCACGTACTAGGCGAAGCGCCTCTGTCTGCATTATCCTATCGGACTTAGCAAAATAGCTCGGGTCACGATCTACTATAGGCCACTCACTCGGCTGAGCCTGCAATAATAATTTAGTGTATTCAGCTTGTGGATTAGAAAGCACCTGCTCGACTGTACCCGACTCCACCAGTTGCCCTTCTTTGATCACCATGATGTCGCCACCCAGTTGTTTAGCAACATGAACATCATGGGTAATGGTTAATAAACCGCCCCCTTGTGATTTATCCTGTAGAAGACGAATGACCTCTTCCCGGCGACTAACGTCCAACCCTTTCGTCGGTTCGTCAGCTAGGATCAATGAAGCACCACCCGCTGTCGCGGCAACAATCGCTAGGCGCTGGGCCATACCACCCGATAATTCACCTGGCAGCTTATCCGCGCTCTTGTCCAAACCAAGAGACGTCAATGCTTTCATTGCACTACTGTTTGCGGTGTGTTCTGTTTGGCCCACAACCCATTGATATACATCACGGACCTGTCTCAGACTAGTCATTAATGGATCAAGGGCATGCCATGGTTCTTGGGGCAACATCACTAATTCTTTTCCCCACATAGCACGGCATTCTTGCTTCGTCAGGGCCTTTGCAAAAATACTCACCTTACCTTTAATTGTGAGTGAATCCGGCAAAAGCCCCATGATCGCCTGAGCCAACAAACTTTTTCCGGAGCCAGTTTGGCCAAGGATTGTCAAAGGGCGATCTTGATGTAAGTTAAAAGTTAACGGAGAGACTAAACAACTCGCCTTTGAGTAGACACTTAGTTGATCCACTGAAATAAGAGGATTCATGATGATTTCCTTCCTAGTAAATGAAAACCCAGCACCAACAAAGCGATAGCAATAAGCGGTTCAGCGAGCAGCCATGGCGCATCAGAGTAATAAGGAAACAACTCCACCATCATCAATCCCAACTCCGCTAAAGGCGGCTGCATACCAACATACACAAAACCCAGAGACGCCATGGTTAAAATGGCCGTGGCACAACCAAAGGTCGCTAGCGTGAATACAGAAGGGGCGATAGCAGGCCAAATGTGTCGTTTAAACAGATACCAACGACCAAAGCCCATCATCTGAGAAGATTGCATCGCAGGGGAATCTACTGTCGTTTTCGTAATGGCTCGCACAACACGAAAATACTCAACCCATTGCACCAGTGAAATAGCCAAATACAAAACAAAAAACGACCCTGGAACAATAGCAGCAAGCAGCAAGACAATCACAAGCCCTGGCAAAGCCAGTATAATATTCACAAAAACATTGAGCACCGCATCAACTTTTTTCCCCGACCAAGCAGCCCACACACCAAGAGATACGCCAATGATCGAAGACGTTGCAACACACAACACCCCTAGCATAAAGGATAAACGAATCGCATCCGCCATTCGCGCTACCATACTGCGACCAAAGTGATCCGTTCCTAACCAATGAGTCTCGCTAGGAGGCGCTAGAATGGCATCTAAATCCTGATAAGCACCATCGTTGGGGGCTAGAGCGTTCCCGAATAGTGCAAAAGCTAACAACACAAGCAAGAGAAGAGCGCCACATTTTTGGCCTAATGTTGCATGTTTTAACAATGACACCATCATGCTTGCTCCCTCGCTCGTGGATCTAATCGATAACAAATAAGATCAACAAAGGTATTCAACACCACAAACAAAATCCCCATTAACAAGGCGGCACCTTGAATTACCGGAATATCACGGGCAAAAATTGCATGCGCCAAACCGTGACCAATTCCGGGCCAAGAAAACAAGGATTCAATCATCACAATCCCTTCGATCATCCCCACCAGCTGGATGCCTAAAAAGGCCACCACAGGTAAGGCAATATGACGCGCACCATGACGCAAAAAAGTCCGGCCTGACGACAAACCTTTGATCTGAGCAAAACGATAAAAAGGCGCGTAAAAAGCCTTAATGGCTGCGTTTCTCACGACACGATTAGAAATAGCGGCCAAGGTAAAAGCCAGGCTTAGCGCAGGCAATACGATATGTTCTGGCGAGCCAAACCCTGCCACAGGCAACCAATTCCAATGAATAGAAAACACCAGAATAAAAATTAACCCCACCACAAACACTGGCATAGCCCTTATTGTCGTCGAAAATACCACGATACCCTGATCGACCTTTTTACCAAAAGTCGCACCCAATAAACCTAAGGGAATGGCAATAAAGAAGGATAAGAACAGTGCCACTGAGGCCAACAGCAAAGAGTGTCCTAGCATATGCTGTAATATTTGCCACACTGGCTCATCACTGACTAAAGAGCGCCCTAAGTTACCTTGCAGCAATTCTTTCAGCCAAGAAAAATACGCAACAACGGCTCCTTGATCCAAATTCAGTTCCTGACGAACCAAATCCGCAGCGTCACTGCTCACATTATCTTGTCCATAACGACTAGCGGCGATCCGGTAGGCCATGTCGCCCGGCAAAGCTCGCATCAAGATAAAAGTCAGCGTTCCTACCCCCCAAATCACGGACAATAATTGAAACAGCCGAGGAAAGAATATTTTTTTCATCGTGCGACAAACACCATGTCATTTAGATAAAAAGTACGCTCGAAAGGATCAAAGTGAAAACCTTTTACCCGATTATTTACCGCAGTATGTTGCTTATAAAATGCCACAGGAATCACTGGCCGATCTTGGTAAATGACCTGGGCAACATGCTGCGCTAATTGGCGGCGAATTTTCTTATCCGTTACAGATTGCAATGTTGCAAGGTCTCGATCAACCGATTCGTCATTCCAATTCATCGCGCCCCAATCGCCGCCAGTGCGGCCATAATCACTTAACATCACCCCTAACGGATCGGGAACAAAACCATAGTTACGCGCCATCAAGGCGACTTGCAAAGATCCATCTTGATGACCAGCAGGGATCGCACTTGAGTTACTCATATTCACCTTTAACTTCACGCCAATTTTCGCCCACTGAGCTTGGAGGGCAGTGGCAACAGTGATCAATTCTGGGCGATCCGCATAAGTAATTAACGTCAACTCAAAAGGCTTACCATTACGCTCTAAAACACCATCTTTATTCAGATGCCAACCTAATGACGCCAACAACGCTTGCGCTTTCACTAATGGCTGCTCAGGTGATTTGATATTGGGCAAATGCCAGTCGGCAAATGAAGCGGGTAATAACTGTTCGGTTTGTGATCCAGGAGAGCGAAGCACTGCATTCGCAATGCCGCGACGATTGATCGCCAAACTCAGAGCTTGTCGAGCACGGACATCATTAAGATATGGGTAGCCACTATTTAGCTTTAAAACAATAGTCCGTGGCAGAGCATCATCAAATACAGACACGTTAGGAAGACGCTGCAACATAGGAATGCTTGCCGGATCGACACCAAACACAATGTCTGCCTGACCACTTCGTGCTTGCAGCACACGGCTTTCTGCGCGATGCCCCGTCAAATAGCTCGCAAAAGGAATGCTCGCCTTCTTCCCCCAATAACCAGCAAACTGTTTTACCACCAGCTTATGGGGCGGCGCGTATTGGAAAAGCTCATAAGGCCCAGTACCTGACATAGCTAAGACATTACCCTTCCTCCCATAGCTATCTGGCGACAGAATGCTATTAGCGTAATTTGCTAACACAGCCCCTAATAAGGTGTAAGGTCGAGTAAGCTGTATCTCAACTTCGTCCTCGCTCACAGCATGAATGTTACTTATAGGTGCCTTTGCTAGAGTGCCATGCTTACCCATGGCGATCGATAAACTCTTCACAACGGCATTCGCATCTAGAGGTTGCCCGTCATGAAAAACCACCCCCTTTCTTAGCGTAAAACGCCACGCTAGGCCATCATCACTCACCTCCCATTGGGTGGCTAATTCCGGAATCAAATGACCTTGATTATCGACACCTAACAAGGTTTCTAACACTTGCATACGAGTGTAGATGTAACCATTTTTGGAGGGATCTAGACTCGTAAACTCAAATGGACCACTGATGGAAAGAGTATTTTGTGAGGTTGGTGTTGGGTTGTCGGAGGCTACCGCAGAAGCAGTCATTGTGATGAAGAGACTTAACAGTAAAAAGAACCCTGTCGGTCGTCCAAAAAGACGTAGGAAACTTTGCATTATTTATCATCCTTACTATAAAAATAGGTTATTACATCGCCCAGAGCAGGCAATGAGTCCTTTAGAAGCACTTTTAAAAATGTTATGATATATCATAACTAAAATATGCATCAACCATTCAATGCAATCTAATTACACAATATTTATAAAAACTATACTTTAAGAAACGTGTTGTTCATCAAACCGCATGTAAATGATGCATAAAAAGACCCCCAGTCATTGGATCGTCCAACTACTGTGGGTCAACTGGTTTGTTTATTAAGTGAGCTCTATTGAGATATCAGACAAGTGCTAATTTTGCACTTTAAATACACGCTCTCTGATTCGCTCCAAACGTTTTAAAATCGAATCAAGACGATTTGGCTCCATCATAAACTCTTGAAACCCTTTCATACCTTCTCGCGCCATTGCTGGATCGGTATCACGATCATAAAACTGTGAGGTACCAGAAGCCGCTTTGAGCATTTTCACCCCTTCATTTAAGAACACATCATTTGGTGCATGGGCATCTTTATTTGGTGGTATCTGTAACAATGCCGCATTGAGCAATGTCTGAGTACTGGCTCGCGCCATAAACTCTAAGAATTTCTTAGCATCTTTTTTATTTTTGGCTTTTGATGGAATACTAACAATTTCCATTGGCGCTTCTTCCGCATCAGCTATTTTAGGATTAATCGTTGGAAACGGGAAAAAGCCCATTTTACTTTCTAAATCTTTTGGGAAGTTGGGCGTAATAAAATTACCAATCAAATACATCGCTGCTTTACCGTTATACAAGAACGGCTGTGCCTCTTGCCATGAGTAAGAAGCATTATTCTTCAAGAAGTAACCCGGTTTTACTAATTGATCCCAGTACTCAAATACTTTTCTCACGCGCGGATCCGTATAGGCAATTTTGCCATCCATCAAATCCATATGAAATTTCAAGCCATTAATACGCAAATCGAGGTAGTCAAACCACCCTGCTGCAGGCCATAAGTATTTAGTTCCTATGGTAATTGGCGTGATATCATTGGCTTTCAATTTAGCATTGACCGCTAAAAACTCTTTCCAAGTTTTAGGGACTTTTAAGCCCAATTTTGCAAAAATATCTTTTCGATAGTAAATCCCCCATTGATAATAAGAGTAAGGAATACCCCACTGTTTATCATTCAATGTTGATGCGGCGATGGCCGTTGGCATCAATTTTTTTAACCCTTCCTGCTTCCAAATATCACTGACATCTTCAAATAAGCCTCTATCAACAAATCCCTTCATCCGATTCCCTGAGTACCAAAACACCACATCAGGGGGACTGGTCACAAGCCAGTTACGAATAGCGGTTTTATAGCCTTCTTTATCGTAGAGGTTATACTCGACCTTAATATTTGGGTTTTCCGCTTCAAACTTTTGAAGTACCTCTTGAAAGGCTTTTTTTGGCGCAGGATCCGCCTGATCCGAATTAATGACCAAGGTCCCTGCGTAAGATAAAGAAGCCGCGACAGACGCCAAAGCTCCAATACAAAACAAAGGTATTCTTTTCATACAATACATCCTCTTTTTGTTGTTATTGATGGAAACCAGTCTTATTGATTACTCGTTAATTCACGCTGCCAAATAGCGACCCCAGCAGGTGGTAACGACTCACCACCAAGCAGACACTGTGCATTATTAGGCCGATAGTGAGCCGTTTGTGGGCCGTAGTTAAAGGCAAACATCAATTTTCCTCGCTCTCGAACACGCACACCTAATGGCAGATATTCGCTTACCAATCCCGCTTTTTCACACAATTTAGCAAGGCTCGCTTTAAGCAAAGGCTTATCGAGACAGGAGCCAAGATAAAAATGTTTATTACAACCCACCAAAACAGGCTTGCCCGCCTCGTCTTTTAACAAGCAAGGTAAATCCGTGGAAATTTGTTCATGCCAATGACATAACGCCCCCTCTCCCCAAAGGCCAAAGACTGATGGCTGAGTATGGTCTGGTAAAGCGTCGACCCGCTCGACCGTCAATGGCAATAAGTTCGCCAGCGGCCCCGGCGCTAGATTTTCAGGAATCTGATACGTATCCGTCTTACTGCCCGTACGCGGCCCCGCTAATAACACCCCTTGGTAACTATTTAATCTTGCTTGCAGGTCTTTAGAAATATGCGCCTGTGCAGGAAGTACGAGTAATGGATAGGTATCTAAAGCCGCTTGGCTAGAAACAATATCAACCGACAAACCTAATTCACGTAGTGCTTCATAAACACGATAACACCAAGAAAGATAGCGATAAGCACGAGACTGCGGCTGAATATTCAATGACCAACAAGCGTCATAATCAAACATCAAGGCAACGTTACCTGATTTAGGTAACGCCATTAACTCCTCGGCATTCAACCCTAGTTCCTGTGATAAATCACGCACCTCTTGTGCCACTTGAGCCGCTTCTTTGGCCGCTTCTGCCGCTTGACCATCAGGTCGTAGCAAGCCAGTGTGCATTTGCTCTTGGCCAAATGGTGCTTGTCGCCAGCGAAAATAAGAGACCAGTTCAGCACCATGGGAGAACGCTTCCCAAGCCCATAGCCTGACGGCACCATCAATCGGTGTTGGATTATGAGGTGCCCAATTTACCGGACCAGGTTGCTGCTCCATGACCCACAAACGCCCTTTGCCACAGCCACGATATAGGTCATGATGAAACGCCCCCACATCGGGATGCCCAATTCGCAAATAAGTGTGCTTTTCTGTTTCACTGTAAAAGGTTTCTTGATCCAGAAAACCTAGAGGATAAGAATCCCAACTCGCCACATCCAAATCCTGGCCCAGCTTGTGATGATCAAAGGCTGTAAAAAAGCCCATAAAGTTATGAACCAAATCTCGTCCTTTCGCATACTGACGAAGAATGTCCACCTGTAATTTATTAAACGCAACCACTTGATCAGAACAACAGCGTTGAAAATCCAAACGATGGGAGGGGTTGGCTTCTGTCACCGTTAAATTAGGTAAGTCGACCTCTTCAAACGAACGGTAATCCATGCTCCAAAAGACATTTCCCCAGGCGGTATTTAAGCGGTCGATAGTGCCGTATTTGTCTTTTAACCAGAGGCGAAACGCCATTAAGTCCGCTTCTGCGTAACTCAGCACCGTATCATGACAACCATATTCATTATCCATCTGCCAAGACGCTACCGCAGGATGTTGGCCGTAACGTTCAGCCATTAACGTCACCATTCGACGACACTCTTCCCGATAATCAAGGCTAGCAAAAGTATAATGGCGACGTGACCCGAAATGACGTACTCTGCCGTGCTCGTCTTTTGCCAACATAGAAGGATGACGATCTACCAGCCATTTCGGCGGTGTCGCTGTTGGTGTCCCTAAAATCACTTTTAAACCATGTTGGTGGAGTGTATCCAATGCTTCATCTAACCATTCCCAATGCAGCACGCCGGGCTCAGGCTCAATGGTACTCCAGCTGAACTCTCCAATACGCACATACTCAAGGCCAATTTTACGCATCTCTTGAGCATCTTGCTGCCAACGACTTTTGGGCCAATGCTCCGGGTAATAACATACGCCTAACTTCATATTATGCTCCCGCAAATGGCTGACTTGGCGCGCCAGCTACATCCATTTCAATCGCTATCACATGACCTGACAGTGGTTGATTTGCCAATTGCTCAGCGGAGGTATCCACGCTAGCGGATGTGATAAACAAGGTTTTTCCTTCTGGCCCACCAAACACACACGAGGTCGGCTTGGCAAAAGGCAATTCAATGGTCTGCAACATCTCCCCTTCTGGGCTATAGCGCACAATACGAGCACCATTCCAATTTGCATTCCAGAGACACCCTTCAAGATCAATACAAGAGCCATCGTTTCCAACCCCTTCTTTCACTTCGACAAAGGGCTTTTGTAGGCGAACATCATAAAACTCAGGGTAAGGATAAGCGTGAATTCGACGTGTCATTGTGTCGCCAAAGTAAAAGCGCCCACGCCCCTCATCCCAAGCGAACGTATTGCTGATACCAAGATTCTCCAGCATTAACGCTTTTTTGCCTTCAGGCGTAATTTTCCATAACCGCCCTGTCATTTGTTGCTCTAAATCATCCATCGTCCCTACCCACAACACACCGTCAGGGTCGCACTTAGCATCATTACTACGATTGCCAGGGAGGTCACTGTCTAAATCACACAAGTAATCCAACGTTGTGGTGGTTTTATCCAAATAAGCAACACCATCGGCCATTGCCACTAACAGCCGGTCACTTTGTGTGGTGAAAACCGCAGACACTTTCTTTGGCAAGGTCCAATGCTCGTATCGATTATCCTCTTGATGCCAACACCATACTTGGCAGGCAGGAATGTCGACCCAATACAAAGCTTGCTCCGCTTCACTCCAAAAGGGCCCTTCTGCCAATTGATGACGCTGGGTACTAATCTGTTTCATTATTATTCTCCTTGTTATGACCTTTTCTTCTCTGGTCACTTACACAGATGTTTGTCTATAATCGTTCCAAGCTGCCACAAAGGCATCCGCATTGACTTTGGTCACCTCAACCGACTGACCTTTTTTGTATAAAGCCGACCCCAGACCAAACCCTCTTGCACCAACAGCAAAATAGTCCGGCACGTTATCTGCCGTCACACCGCCAACAGGACATAACCAGACATCCTGTGGAATAACTGCCCCCAGAGCCTTCACAACATTTATGTTGGGTAAAGCTTCGGCAGGAAATAATTTAACGGCATCCGCCCCCGCATGAAGTGCGGCAAAAGCTTCACTCGCCGTAAAAAAACCAGGCATGGCGTACATGCCTGCGACTTTCGCAGCCTTAATCAATTCCACATCCGTATGGGGGCAGACCATCAACTTAGCGCCCGTAGCCACCAGTTCTGTCAATTGCGCCATGGTTAACACTGTACCCGCACCAATCAAAGCCTGCTCACCAAAAGTGCGTTGCAATAGCCGTATACTGGTAAAGGCATCCGGTGAATTCAGTGGCACTTCGATCAATCGAAAACCAGAATCAATTAACACTTGAGTATGCTCAACCACCTCCTCTGGTTTAATGCCCCGTAAAATGGCAACCATAGGAAACTCAGCCATTAACTCATTAAAAGATGTGTTCATTACTTCTTTTCTCCTATTTGTTGCTCCTGACGCACTTGCTGGCGAGCCAAGCGTGTTAAACCACGAATACTCGCTTCACTGGCCTCCAAACATTGAGAAGCTACCTGATGAAACGACAGGGCAACTTGATATCGTTCGCAGAGATGTTCACTACCAACAATCAACACGCTGCTGATAGGTTGCGGTTGCGCAGCCAGCATATCGTTCACATCGTGCCCGATAACAATTCCAGAGAGATAATCTCGCACCTGCTCTGTTGGTAAACGTCCACAAACAGAGTCACTGCGAACACTAAATAGATGATGCAATAAGCCACCCGCTTGCTGACTGGCTAATAGACCTTGTTGAAAGCCTTCTTTATTCAGGGAATCCTGCTTAGGTAGCCCCTTCACCAAGCTGGATTCATTGTTCAATCGCGCAAACATTTCCCCCGAAAAACTGGTCGAAAACTGAGTTACCTCCCCTTTCAACAGGGGGACCCATTTACTATGGGTGCCTGGTAAACAACACAACACAGCTTGATCCGCTTGACCTTGTTCATACAGCCAATCCATCGCCCCTAACAGCTGGGTTTCCTCACCGCGCATCACATCGAAATGCCCACTGATACCAATCCCTTGAAGCCCTGGCACAATGGCTACCTCACAAGGCAAATGACTATCAAGCCAACACAAGTGCTCAGCAAGTGTGTCGAGTTGCATCGGACAAACTTGGTAAGGTACCTCTTGCCAGCCTCCACGACTGCCCACCATGCCTGCCATATAAATAGGCACATCAGGGTGCAACCAATCGCCTAAAAAATTCTGTAGAACAGATTCAAACTCGTCGCTATTGAGGGTTAGCATGCCTCGATCACTGCTTCTCTGGGCGTGAATATGTCCAGTTTGATCCATTAGAAAAGCACGCAAATTGGTCGTTCCCCAATCCACAGCGATACACAAAGGCACAAAAGGATCTGAGTCAAACACTGGACGAGTCTGTGTCATCACAAACGCCCTCCGTCGACAACAAGACTTTGTCCTGAAATCATACGACTGTTGTCAGACCCCAAAAACAACACTAGATCCGCCACATCTTCTGGCTCAATTTTTTCCTTAAGAGCTTGCTGAACCATCAGTTCTGCTTCTGCTTCTGGAGTCAGCCAAAGACGCTTTTGTTTTTCCGTCATCACCCACCCCGGTAAAACCGTATTAACCCGAATTTTTTGCCCGCCAAGTTCTCGAGCCAAGCCTTTGGTTAAACCAGAAATCCCGGCTTTGGCCGTGACATAACCTGGGTAACCAGACAAGCCCAACATCCAAGAGTTAGAACTCATATTAATAATGCTACCGCCCCCAGCTTCAGCCATGGCGGGAGCAACCACTTGAGCCGTGAAGAAGTGAGGCTTTAAATTGACTGACATACATTGATCAAACTGCTCTGAACTAAAATCTTGCAGACTATGGCGCTGATCGTTGGCGGCGTTGTTGACGAGAAGACGAATGGCTCCCCAATCGGCTATCCGCTCTATAATCGTACTTTTCAGTGTCTCAATGTCCGTTAAATCCACTCTGCTAAAATGTGTTTTCAGCCCTTTGCCGTTTAGCTCTTCCGACAAGGTTTTGCCTGCGATTTGATCAATATCAAAAAAGCTCACCAAGCAACCTTGTTGCGCCAACGCACGAACCAATGCCTCACCTATCCCCGATGCGCCCCCTGTCACCAAAGCATGACGCCCCGATAAACTGGGGTACTGAGGATAAGCTTGAGTCGAATTCAGATCGTTCTGGTTATTATTTTTATTGTTTGACATTAATGAGACTCCCTACTCACTTTTGAGCCACTATTACCGACTAAGAAATCCAAGTCAGCACCTTCATCCGCTTGCATTACATGATCAATGTACAACTTGGCATAACCACGGTGATATTGGCTCTCTTCTGGTTGCCATGCGGCTTTGCGACTCGCCATTTCCTCCGCACTGATATGCAGATGCAGACCACGACCTGCCACATCTAACGTAATTTCATCGCCATTTTGAACCAAGGCCAATGGCCCGCCCATGGTCGACTCCGGTGCTACATGCAAAACCACCGTACCAAACGCAGTACCACTCATACGCGCATCACTAATACGCACCATGTCCGTGACACCTTGTTCTAATAATTTACTGGGCAATGGCATGTTGCCGACCTCTGGCATACCTGGGTAGCCTTTTGGCCCACAACCTTTCAGAACCAGAATGGAATCTTTGTCGACCGCTAACTCAGGAGAATCGATACGAGCTTTGTAGTCTTCAATGTTTTCAAACACCACAGCTTTACCTGTGTGCTGTAACAATTCGGGGGTTGCTGCGCTGGGTTTAATAATCGCCCCTTGTGGTGACAGATTCCCCCGCAAAACAGCAATCCCTGCATTGCTTCTCAGCGGTTTATCAAGGGGGCGAATCACCTCATCGTTGAAACACTCCGCACCTGAGGTGATTTCACCTAAACTTGCACCACAGACCGTATTGGCCGACATATCAAACAGGTGACTTAAACGTTGAATCAACGCAGGAAAACCACCAGCATAATGAAAATCTTCCATTAAAAAGCGACCCGATGGCATTAGGTCCACCAAACAAGGCATCTCGGCACCGATGCGATCCCAGTCATCGAGAGTCAGTTTCACTCCCAAACGACCGGCGATTGCGAGCAAGTGCACCACTGCATTAGTGGAGCCACCAATGGCTGCATTGGCTCGAATGGCATTTTCAAACGCCGCCTTCGTCAAAATATCAGAGGGTTTTAGATCTTCTTTGACCATCTCAACAATTCGACCGCCAGTTAAATGCGCCAATGCCTGACGGCGCGCATCCACAGCTGGCAAGGTGCCATTTTCAGGTAAGGACATTCCCAGTGCTTCCACCAAACACGCCATGGTCGAGGCAGTACCCATGGTCATACAGGTACCACGGGAGCGAGACATACTGGATTCCGCTCTCATAAATTCATCTAGGCTCATTTTTCCACCACGAACTGCTTCGCTGAATTTCCACACATCCGTGCCAGAGCCAATGTCTTTGCCTCGATATTTACCGTTTAACATGGGGCCAGATGAGACAACAATGGTCGGCAAATCCACTGAGCAAGCGCCCATTAATTGCGCTGGTGTGGTTTTGTCACAACCACCTAAAAGCACCACACCGTCCATTCCATAGGCGCGCATGGATTCTTCCACGTCCATACTCATCAAATTACGAAACAACATGGCGGTGGGTTTCATTTGTGTTTCGCCAAGGGACATTACCGGGAATTCAAGAGGCACTCCTCCTGCCTCCCATACACCACGTTTTACGTACTCAGCCAATTCACGAAGGTGGGCATTACAAGGCGTCAACTCACTCCAAGAATTGCAAATACCAATCACAGGACGACCATCAAAACTGTGGTCTGGCAAACCTTGATTTTTCATCCAGCTGCGATGAATAAAACCGTCCTTATCTAACTTGCCATACCATTGTTGGCTACGGAGTGGTTTTTTCTCGCCATTGACTGGTTGGCTATCCTTTTTGTCTTTCGTAGAATCGGTCATTTACTGAGCCTCCAAACGGGATACAGCGCGAATAGACAGCATTAATAAGGATTCTGGATCCAATATTGGTAGTTGCAGTCCTAATTGACTTAACGTCGCGCCATTTAAAATAAGGTCGTTTTTCCACCACGCAGGTAAAGCTTTCATCAAGTGCCCAGGTAATGGACTGTGTTCCAATACACTAATTTGATAGTTCTGCTCAGCTTCTAGCCCGGGTAAACGAACGGGTAAGGTTTGCGCCTGTTTCGGCATCGTCAATTGGCTATAAACCAATAGACCCTCTTGACCATCCTCGCTCAACGCCCACTGAGCTTGCGCTCGACCATCGGCACTGGGTAAACGCCAATTACGGCCTGAATGCAGAACTGAACGATAGGCTTTATAATGAGAGATCCAACGGGCAATAGTCGCTTTTTGCTCAGCATTAGCATCCAACAAATTCCACTCAATACCCAAATGCCCCAACATGGCGGTACCTGCACGAAACGCCACATCGTGGATGCGATTTGTGGTATGACTTTGATCCGGCCCGATGTGTGAGCCCATCACTTCAGGCGGGAAAAAATAACTAAAACCTCGCTGAATACTGTGGCGCTCAAAAGCATCATTACAGTCAGATGCCCAGAAACGCTTAGTAAAGTTCAAAATACCGAAATCCACGCGAGCGCCACCGGATGAGCAACTTTCAATTTCTAAGTCCGGAAACGCAGTATTTAATTCGCTAAGCAGACGATACAAAGCAACAACCTGTTCATAAGCTTGTGGTCGGATCTCACCACCTGGCTGGGTGTAATCTCGGTTCATATCCCATTTAATGTAATCAATTGGATAGTCCTTTAATAAGCTAAACAGGCGTTCTCGTAGGTAGTCATACACTTCTGGTTTCGCTAAGTTCAATACCAGTTGATGGCGAGCGAGAACCGCATCGTATTGTGGCAGTTGCAAAACCCACTCTGGATGGGAGCGATAAAGGTCGGAATCGGGATTCACCATTTCTGGCTCAAACCACAAACCAAACTCCATGCCCAGCCCTTTCACATGATCGATTAACGGCGTCAGACCGTTAGGGTATTTTTCCTGATCAACAAACCAATCCCCTAGTGCTGCTTGATCATTACTGCGCCCTCGAAACCATCCATCGTCTAAGATATAGCGTTCAACACCAACATGAGCAGCACTATCAGCGAGGGCCTTTAAACGCGTTATGTCATGGTCAAAATAAAAAGCTTCCCAGGTATTAATATGCACCGGACGGGGCTTGCTTAGCGCGAGTCGTTCTCTAGCATACTGATGAAATACCTGACTCATCATATTGAGTCCCGCACGACTGTAACTGGCTAATAACTCTGGGGTACTGATCGATTGATTGGAACTTAGCACGATCTCATCAGGTAAATAGAGGGCCTCCGCTTGCAAATACCGATGGCCTTCCATGGTGTAATCTGCTTTAAGCCGATGGTTGCCACTCCACGCTAAGTGTGCGCCAATCAGCTCCCCCTGTTCTTCACTAAAACCCTGCTCGCCCAGAATCACACTCGGAAAATTAGCATGAGAGTTACGACCATGACGGTTCTCTTGCAACCAGGTACTTTGCCACTCACTTCGTTGTTGTTGAAATTCTTGGCACCAACGGCCATAAAAACTCAGCATCTGAGTGAAATGTGGTGGAATTGGCAGGGTGCAGGCAAGACGATGAACAGTAATATTCGCTTGTCCCTGATTCGTCAGTGTCAGCTGTTGCCGTAACAGCCCAGATGATTGCAAACCAATAGACAATGCCACAGCAAGCTGAGCCCGAGTATCTTCCAACTCAATCAAAAAGCCATCCGCTTGCTGATGAACGCTTGACAGTGACCAACACATTGCCCAAGCAGGCCGATCCACTGCGCTGGCTTCTACCCCAGGAGATTGCAACCAACCCCGACCTGCTTCAGGAATCAAACTCATTGGAGCGGGTACATCCAGGGATGCCTGCTGAATTGCTTGCTGCTGAGACCAATAAAGACTGTTTAAGTGCGTGTCTTTTGGTAAAGCTCGTCCAAAGTAGAGCAATTCTGGCGCGCCATCTTGTGGGCAAGCAATCACCAACGTTTGATTCTGTCTATCCTGACGATACAGAGCAATATCGTGTGTATTTTTCATCACCATTACCCCTTCGTTGCACCGAGCGTTAGACCCGCAATAAAGTGTCGTTGCATGGCAAAAAACAACATCACCGGAGGCAACGCGGCAACAATGGAGCCAGCCGAAATTAACTGCCAGGATGCCATCCACTGACCTTTCAAGGCAGCGATACCGGCGGTAATCGGGCGTACATCATCGCTTTGCACCAAGACCAAGGCCCAAAAATAATCATTCCAAACAAAGGTAAAAATAAGCACAGCCAAAGCTGCTAGCGCAGGCCTGACCAAGGGTAAGACGATATGGCGGAAAATCTTCCACTCACTCACCCCTTCCACCCTTGCCGCTTCTATCAACTCATCAGGCAAGCCCACGATGAAGTTGCGCATAAACAAGGTACAAAACCCTGTTTGGAAGGCAATATGGAATAAAATCAAACCACTGGCGGTATCATACAAGCCCATATGAATGGTTAAATCTCGTACGGGTATCATTAAAATTTGAAAGGGAACAAAATTCCCAGCGATAAAAGTCGCAAATAATCCCATACGCCCAAGGAACTTAAATTTCGCCAGGGAATATCCAGCTAATGTCGACAGAGACACCGCGCCAATCACAGCTGGCACCGTAATAATGATGGAGTTTAATAAATAACGCAGCATGGGGGTTTGCGTAAAGACTTGCTCATAGTTCTGCACAAGCATCCACTGGGTGGGAATCCCCCAGTAATTTCCCGCATTTAAATCCGCTGTAGAACGCGCTGAGGTTAATAACACTGCAATCAAAGGTAGGAGCCATAAAATTAAGGCAATCCAAACCGCGACACGGTAACTAATATTAAAAGGTAATGATCTTTTTTCGATTGGGGTAGGAAACATTAGGCTTTCTCACTCTTCAGCATGCGCCATAGAAAGTAGGCAATGTAGATATCCATCATCAGGAACAAGACCGTGGCAATAGCGGCGCCATAGCCCACGCGATAATTGAATATCGACTGTTCGTACATGAAGTAAGCCAGCACACTGGAGCTACCAAATGGTCCACCAGAAGTCATGGTCGCCACTAAATCGAAACTTCGTAAAGCACCGATGACGGTAACCACAATAGCAATAAACGTCGCTGGCTTTAGCTGAGGAAGAATCACATGACGCAGCATTTTCCAGCCATAAGCGCCATCTAAGCGGGCCGCTTCAATTTGGTCTGGGTTAAGATTGTTTAACCCTGTGAGATACAAAATCATGCAATAGGCAATTTGCGGCCACAATCCCGCTGCAATAATGCCAAAGGTAACCACATTTGGATCCGACAAGACCGCAATCGGCTGAAAGCCAAACAGTTCAATGAATTTATTGAACAGACCAAAGCTCGGATCATAGAACCAGGAAAAAACTAAGCCAACCACCACTTGGGAGATGACGAAAGGAAAGAAGAACATGGCTTTAACAAAGCGAATGCCCATCATTTTTTGGTTTAAAAACAATGCCAGCAATAAACCAATAGGTGGCGCTAGCATGAAAAAAATCAACCAGTAAATATTATTGACAAATGCGGTCCAGAACTGATCATCCTGAAACAACTCAATATAATTACCAAAGCCAACAAAGGTTTTTTCACCAAGCCCATCCCATTGATAGAAGCTTAACCAAACACTCTGAACAATGGGGAAGATAACGTACACTGAAAACAAAATGACGGCCGGTGCAAGGAAGGCAATCGGCATCCATTGTTGTTGTTTGCGATGCAATTTCTGCATGCTAACCCACCTCTTATTTTTATTACTATTTTTGTTAGAGTTATAACTATTTTTATTTAAATAAAGGGTCATCATTCTTGACAGACAACTCACCTAAAAAAATAATGGAATAAAGTTCCATTTTTTGCAACACTTAATAAAAAAATAATGGAACCGAGTTCCATATATAGACATCAAGATTATTAAGCTTACTTTTTGGAGAACTACCATGACAAAATCGGAGACCAAAAGCGGAGGCTCCTCTCTGGATAAAGCACTAAGCTTGCTCCAGAAGGTGTGCATGTCTGAGATACCTCTAAGATTCGCCGAGATTGTTGAAAGCGCAGATTTACCTAAAGCAACAGCTCATCGTATTTTGCTCTCACTTGTCGATAAAGGTTTATTACGCTTCGATGAAGACGCCCAAACCTACCATCCAGGGTATGGTTTATTAGAGTTAGCTCATCAGTCTTGGTCAAAAATTGATGTAAGAGATATCGCCGCAGACCAAATGAAGCATCTATGGAAGGAAACCGGTGAAACCATCCACTTAGCCGTGTTAGACCGTGGTGATGTCATTTACATTGACAAACTGGAAAGCCAAAAAAGCTTACGCTTATTCTCGGCTGTTGGTAAAAAAGGCCCAGGTTATTGTACTGGCGTAGGAAAAGCCATGATGGCATTTCTAAAGGAGGATCAACTAGATGAAGCAATAAAAGCGCAATCCTTTATTCGTCACACACCGACCACCATTACCAATGCGGACGACCTAAAAGCCAGATTGTCCGACATTCGTGAGAGCAAGATTTCACTAGATTTAGAAGAGCATGAAGAAGGCATTCAATGTGCTGCATCGGTCATCTTTAACCATTTAAACGAACCCATCGCTGCGCTTAGTATCACCGCCCCGAAATTTCGAGTCGATGACGCGCGTTTCCAACACTTTCAAGCACTGGTTAAAGAAGCTTGCTTGAAAGTCTCCACTCGTATGGGGGCCATCGCCTCCGACAAGCAGTAAGGTAATTTCATGGCAACAATAACTTTAAAAAACGTCATCAAACGCTTTAATGACATCGAAACCATTCATGGAGTCAATCTAGACCTAGAAGATGGTGAATTTGTCGTCTTTGTTGGTCCATCTGGTTGTGGTAAATCAACGCTACTGCGTTTAATTGCTGGCTTAGAAGACATCACCGAAGGCTCTCTAGAGATCAATGGACAAAACATGAACCATGTTGCTCCGGCTGATCGCGGTGTTGCCATGGTATTCCAGTCCTATGCCTTGTATCCGCATATGACTGTTGAGGAAAACATGAGTTTTGGTTTGCGCATGACAGGAGGCGATCCTGAGCAAATCAAAAAGCAAGTGGCCAATGCCGCCAGCATACTGCAACTGGAGCCACTTCTTAAACGCAAACCCAAACAGCTGTCTGGAGGCCAACGTCAACGGGTTGCCATTGGTCGCGCCATTGTACGACAACCGGATGTGTTTCTTTTTGACGAACCCCTATCTAACTTGGATGCAGAGCTTCGCGTCGACATGCGCATTCAAATAGCTAAGCTGCATAACCGCTTAAAGTCATCGATGATTTACGTCACCCACGATCAAGTCGAAGCTATGACCTTAGCCGACAAAATTGTCGTATTACGCGACGGAAGAGTCGAACAGGTTGGTTCGCCACTTGAGCTTTACCATAACCCAGCCAATGAGTTTGTCGCAGGTTTTATTGGTTCGCCAAAAATGAACTTCTTAGATGCAAAAGTACTGGAAATCGATGGCAACGATCTTGCCACCATTGATGTGGCAGGGCAAATCATCCAATTAGAAGTGGATGGCGTCAAGGTCGCGAAAAACGACCATGTAAAACTTGGCCTGAGACCTGAACATGTCAGTGAAACCACACAAAATGCCGACTTTACATTGAGTGTAAAAATCGATGTTGCAGAGCATTTAGGTGGCACCACTTTCCTATATGGTGAACATAAGGGCCACAAACTAACCATCGAAGCCAGCGGCCAGAACTTAACTAAGAATGGTGAATCTGTTGAGGTCGGTATCAATAAACAAGACTGCTACCTTTTTAACCAAAAAGGAGAGGCGCTAATTGATCGGCCCGTACCGGTGCGTGAATAACAAAATAAGACCACGGTAAAACAGCAAAAAAACCGACGCCATATAAAAATGCCCTCAAGTGAGGGCATTTAATCGTATTATCTCGGATAAGAGCGGTTTAAATATAGATTTAAAACTCACTCAAAAAATGCTCTAGATAATGGTAGCCACGCTTAGCAACCGTTGGGTTGTACATACTACCATGGTCTGGATTGTTCGCACTTGGCAACATAAAAGAATGCATCGTATTACCAAAATCCATAAATTGGAAATCAATGCCTAACTCTGTCCAGTAGTGCTTCGCTGACTGTGAATCTTCATCACTGACTAAATGATCATCATAGCCATTTAGCACCATAATTTTCACATCTCGGTTGACGTCTTCTTTGGCACCGCGATAGAAACTCATCAATCCATGAAAACTTACTGCCCCTGCACTGCCAGTCAAATGAAGCCCAGCTTCCAGAGACAAACGTCCACCTAAGCAAAAACCAACGTGAACAATGGTTTTACTAGAAGCATTTGGGCAAGCCACTTCCACTAGAGAACGTTGTAAATCATGTAATGGTGCCTCTTCAGAAAGTAAGACCCCCATGATGGAGCGCTTATCTTCCATGCTTTCAGGAGTATTCGTACCATAGAGATCCAAAGCTGTTGCAGAGTACCCGAAGGCTGCAATTTGATCAGCAATGTCTTTTTCAAACTGTGTCAGGCCGGAAAAAGTTGGCCATATAACGACCTTTACATGTGACTTTTCCGTTGTAGCAGGATCGGCTTGATAATGCTGACGAGACACATTATCAACAAAAAGAGATTGAAATGAACCGTTCATAAATTCCTCCAAAGCAATAACTTAGCTTAAACGCTAATAGAATTATGTTTTAGAGAGTGTACCTAGTCGATTTTGATTCACAAACTCACTTCGAGAAATGTCGATGTATTTACGCATTTCACCCTACGGTTTTCTAGCAGATGACACAAGTCAATCAAAGAACCTGCAGCTTGAGCATCAACCGTTATCTGACGCTCGTGTGAATGACAGAAAAACATAATCACCAAATATACTAGAGTGTCGTATTGTCATCGTCAGCCCTTCGATACCATCTACATTCGTTTGTGTTTGAACATGATGGTGCCCTTCTTCTGTGCTGACTTGCATCACATGGCTTGCTACAGATATGGGAAGAATATCGACTAATTTCAGTGAATCTGGTGTGTCCAATTCCTTATCGCCATCACGAAAGTACAAACATTGCCAATTAAGTGACCAAAAAGACATCACCATTGCAGAATGCTCTACCATATCTTCCAATTGATTTTTGTAGAATAAGGTTTGTCTGTCGAGTGCCTTAATTCTTAATAAATTCATAACCCTCAGTTTTAAAATAGCAGGAACAATGGGCTTCACAATAAAGTCAGCAGCCCCAAGCTCTAAAGCCTTTTCTTCTATCTCACTACCAGTGTGACTGGTAATGAACATAATGGGAGGCAAATCAGACACCTCGTAGACAGACTTAAGCTGTTCAATGAAATCCCACCCAGTTTCTCCCTGTAACTCAATATCTAACAACACCAGATCGACTTCGTTCTTTATCAACAACTCATGGGCCTTACTGAGATGAGAGGCATAAAGCAACTCGCAATAGCCTTCTAAAACCTTTTTTACAATAAAAGCAACGGAGGGCTGGTCATCAACCAGAAGAACGATAGGGGTATGATCAAATTCTTTCGTAATCAATTTCATCCTGTGGCCTTGTCCAATCCTTAAATAGCACCTATTTTTATCATGAGTATAGTGAAGAATCCCTATGTCGCCATTAATGGATACAAAGATAAATAAAAAAAAATATCGGTGCCCTAGGCAAGCTCTTTTACCATCAGCCTCTCGGTGTCGTGGCAATCTGCTGATCATAGCCTATCTCTTTTTGGCACGTAGCAGGTACCCATAGAATAAGCTTGATGCATCAAATAGTTAAAGGGTAATAAAATGGATAGCGAACAAACATACAAACTGGATTTTATCAATTACTTCAAAAATAATGGATTTAATATTAGCGACTCAACATTTGATCTGGCTTTATCTCGGTTTTTAGACTCGTTTGATACCTATAAAATGGCCTTATTCGCTTTTCAAAAGGAAGTCATGACCGCAGTAACGTATCTTGAAGAGATAAATGATCAGACAGCAAAAGGGCTGCATATATTAAAAGGTGGGTTTGCCACATTTGGCTTTATGGCACTGTCGGCTGATATGAATCATCTAGAAACACAATTAAAACACCTCCCCTCCTCAGTGGCTTCTGACCTAGCCGAGAAAGTGAGGGAAACAAAGCAGATATGTCATGCTTTTAACAATACCGTCTCACGCTATTTTGCGAAAAACGAAGAAAAGCATAGCCAGCAGGCATCAGATCCTTCTTTTCAAACAACACCCCATGCGAATAAAATTTCTCTGGCCACAGCACCGTCAGATACCACCTCTTCGCCATTCCCTCAGCTGGCCCAGACAGAAGAAATGGACTTAGATGAAGAGCTGGTCTTTCTACTAAACCTTGTTGAGAATTGTAATTTACGTTCTTTAGATCGCTATCAGCATATTGAGGAGAGGTTAGGAAAGTTTGATTTTCCTGAAGTGAGCGCACTGAGAAGCGCCATGCAATCTATCGACTTTGAACGCGCCAAAAAAGCACTTAATTCATTGATTAAAAAAGAGTTTACATATTGAAACGTATTTCTCTCAAGATTTTTGGATTTTTGGATTTTTTTTACTAGTCTTAGGATAAGGCATTTAGCATCAATTTTGTATCACAACCAAAGAGCAACAAAAAAATTACACTGTTTTAAAAACAGAAAAAGTCCAACTAAACCGCTATTAGGATAGGATGCTTAGATCATGTTTAAAAACTGGTTTTCAACACCTGTAGACGACAGTAAAGTCGTTGTTGATAAGGAAGAGCTAATTAATTTACGAGGCCAATTAGCTGCCATATCTCGTTCACAAGCAATCATAGAGTTTGATTTAAAAGGAAACATTCTCTTTGCCAATGAAAACTTTTTAAATGTCCTTGGTTATACATTAGAAGAGCTACAAGGTAAGCACCACAGCATTTTTGTTGATCCTCAATATCGTGCCAGCGAAGACTATAAAACCTTTTGGAATAACATCGGAAAAGGTGAGTTCCAGGCAGGTGAATTTTGTCGTTACTCCAAAGAAGGCAAGCCTGTTTGGATTGAAGCAAGCTACAACCCTATTTTTGACGATAATGGAAAACCGTATAAAGTCGTTAAGTATGCCACAGACATCACTGATAAAAAGAATCAAAATGCCGATTATGAAAGTCAGTTAGCGGCAATTTCAGCTTCACAAGCCGTCATAGCATTCAAATTGGATGGCACTATTCTTGATGCCAATAAAAATTTCCTAGACACATTAGGTTACTCGATCAGCGAAATCCGAGGCCAGCATCACAGTTTATTTGTGGACTCTCACTACAGAAAAAGCGACGAATATAAAAAGTTTTGGCAGGATCTCTCTCAAGGCAAGCATTTTGTTGGACGTTTTCCTCGGGTGCATAAAAATGGCAGTGTCGTTTGGATTCAAGCAAACTACAGCCCTATTCGTGACTCTTCCGGCAAACCATACAAAGTCGTTAAGTTTGCCACCGACATCACAAAGGAAGTAGTTGCTGAACAACAACTGCAAGAAACCATTAAACAAGTCAATTCTGCTATTGAGGCCGCTTCAGGAAAAGATTTAAGAAAGAGAATTCCCACTGAGGGCAAGTTTGAAGGGACGTTGGCAATCTCCCAAGGGGTTAACTCGCTTTTCGATACTATGACGCAGATTATTGTGCAAATACGTCAAGCCTCTGAAACCGTTCATGTGAGTGCACGTGAAATTTCCACAGGAAATAGCGACCTGTCTGTTCGTACTGAGCAACAAGCAGCCAGTTTAGAAGAAACCTCCTCAACCATGGAAGAAATGACCAGTACGGTTTCGCAGAATGCTAAGAACGCAAAACGAGCCAATGAACTGACCTCAAACGCGGTGTCTATTGCAACAAAAGGAGGAGAGTTAATAGAGCAAGTGGTGAATACTATGTCTTCTATTAATAACTTATCACAAAAAATATCGGATATCATCGGCATGATCGATGGTATAGCATTTCAGACGAATATATTGGCATTAAATGCTGCCGTTGAGGCAGCTCGCGCAGGAGAACAAGGACGTGGGTTTGCCGTGGTTGCGTCGGAAGTCAGATCCTTAGCACAGCGCTCAGCCAACGCCGCAAAAGAAATTAAAGATTTAATCTCGGAATCGGCCCATAACATTAATAACGGCAATGAGCTTGTTAATGAATCCGGTGAAACGATGAAAAACATCGTCAATGCTATCAAACAAGTAAATGAGATTATGACTGAAATCGCCGACGCCTCATCGGAACAATCCATCGCCCTGAATGAGGTGAGTAAAACCGTTAGTAATATGGATGAAATGACGCAGCAAAACGCCGCGTTGGTAGAGGAAGCCGCTGCTGCCTCTGAAAGTTTACTCAGTCAAGCGGATCAATTAGCTTCTGACGTGAATGAGTACCAACTGAATGACAACGAGAACGACGCTCACAGTCATTTAAAGAAAATCGCTAACTTCTAATTGAGGTCGAGTTCGGTTCGTTTACCGACTCGCTTGCCTAAAAAAACCAACTTGTTTGCCTTCAAGTTGGTTTTTTCGTCTAGGGAAGAACAGCAAATTTGTAAAGGGCTTGTCGTTGTAGCAATAAACCGACCTTGATTACCTTATTTGTTTTCACCTTTATCTTTATTGGTATCCGCTGCCGACGTATTTGAGTCGATCATCACCGCTAGCCAATGCATCCGTGGATTCGCTTCAAAAGCCAATTTCATGATAATGGTCAGCGGGATGGATAACAACATACCAACAGGACCAAATACCCACCCCCAAAGTAATAGTGACAAAAAGACAACCAACGTGGATAAGCCCAATCCTTTCCCCATATAGCGCGGCTCAATCACATTACCAACCACTAAATTCACGACAGCAAAGCCCGCTGCTGTTAACCCTGCTGAAAACGCTCCGAGCTGAACAAAAGCCAACATTACAGCAGGCACCGCCGCAATAATAGAACCAATATTCGGAACAAAATTCAGCAAAAAGGCACACACGCCCCATAAAATAGGAAAGTCCACCCCTATCGCCCACAGCCAAATAGCAATCATCACTCCTGTTAGAATACTAACTAGGGTTTTAATAACCAAATAACGATTGACCGATTCAACAAAAGAACGAACCCCACTTAAGGATTTTTCTGCGTTGGACACGGCTAAGGTTAATTTTTTGGGTAACTCAACCACTTCAAATAAAATAAAAACAACCGTCATAATCACCAAAATAATATTGGTTAGGGCACTACCTAGACTGGTTAGCGCCTTGGTGAAGAGCTTCATAAGAGAGGATGGGTCAAGATACTCTTGGATACGACTATCAGAAATATGAATACCAATAGTATTAAGACCGGAGAAAAGCACTTCCATTTGTTTTGCAAAGTTCTGCTTATAGGTTGGCAATTGCTCAGACAAATTGTCCATTGAAGAACCTACCAATGCGGCCAAACTTCCAATGCCAACTAACACAATCAATACCACAATCAAAATAGACAGCCATGTTGGCAAACCATATCGTCGCAGTGTGGCCATAAAAGGAGCACAAATAATGGCAATAAATACTGACAACATAAACGGCACCACTATTTGCGATGCCGTTTTTAACCCAGCAATAATAATCACAAAAGCCGCCAAACCAACCAGCCAATGTGTCCCTCTATGTTGTTCACTCATGATTTGATTACCCTACTTACCCAATGGGATAGATGCTTTGTGCGTAGTCCGCAAGATCCTGCAACATAATTTGTTTGCTAGGACTGAGATCACCAGTTTGTGCAAGATTATTCAAACACTCAAAAAAGGACGACATAGTAATCGAGCCCCCACCATCACTTTCCATTAAACGAATCATACGATATTCCTCCCACTGTCCACGTTGTTGCTCGCTTAAATATTCAGGATAATTACGACCAATATAGCGCATCAGCATTTCAGGTAAACGACGATCATCAAACGACATTTCCAATTCATTCAGCGCCTCAGGCGGTGTTGAGCGTATGGTTTCCATTCGCGCCTTATCGTCCCTAGAGAAAAAGCCCCCTGAATACAACATCAAATCTGGATCATTGGGTATTGGTCGTTCTTCTTGCATAAACACATCACGTATTTTTGCCGCCACATGAGAATGCTGTTTCAGTAACGCCAAATTACGACGACAAATATCGCCATCTAACTCCAAACGTTCAACAACCGTTTTGTCTTTTAAAAAAGTCGCCGGCGCCACCGCTGGTGATTTATTGTAATGAATCACTTTGAGTGGCAACCGTTCTACCTCACCAAGCGCTTCTTTGGAAGTGAAAACCCGGTGACGAATCTCTTCTACAGACAAATCCACCAGCGGCTGAGCATCAGCCATTAAGTCATAAACAATCACGCCATTTTTATTAGTTGGATGCGCGGCAAGTGGCACCACAAAGGCCGTATATTTACGCGCCTGACCAAACATCCCAGAAATATGCAAAAAAGGTTTCATCCGAACTGGATCAATGAACTGCTGCAGTTCGTGCTTTTGACGCATTTTTAGATAGTAATGAAATAATTTAGGTTGCTTGTCCCGTATCAGTTTTGCCATCTCTATCGTGCCATACACATCTGACAAAGCATCGTGGGCTTGCTCATGGGCAATGTTATTGGCTTTCGTTAAGGCTTCCAATTTCATAGACACCTGACCTTCTTCGTCTTTCGGCCAAACAATGCCTTCTGGACGCATTGCATACGCCATGCGAACCAGATCAATAATGTCCCAACGTGAGCAATTGTTTTGCCACTCACGGGCATAAGGATCAATAAAGTTACGATAAAAGCCATAACGTACCACTTCGTCATCAAATCGAATGGTGTTATAGCCTAAAGCACAGGTGCCTGGTTGAGACAATTCGGCTTCAATTGCTTGCATAAATTCGGCTTCACACAAACCTTCACGGTTTGCATCCTGCGGGGTAATCCCAGTGAGCAAACAGGCTTCTGGCTGTGGCAAGACGTCTTCTGAAAGGCGGCAATACAGCATGATGGGCTCGCCAATGGGTTGAAAATTCAAGTCCGTCCGGATGCCTGCAAATTGCATCGGTCTATCTCGTGCGGGGTCTGTTCCTGTGGTTTCAAAATCAAACCAGAAAAATGAAGTTGGTCCCGATGAGGTCACAAATAATTCCTGTTAGCCATTAAATAAAGCGGTATTATACGCATCTTATTAACTATTTGGCGATGTAAGGTGATCTATCAATGACACTCCCAACCCCTTGCCCTTGTGGCAGTGCAATCCCCTACCCTGAATGCTGCGGCCTTTATCATAGTGGAAGAGCTTTCGCTCCTACCGCAGAAGCTCTTATGCGCTCCCGTTATGCAGCATTTGCCTTGAATAAAATGGATTATATCCTTGCCACTCAGCGCCTAGAAAACGAAGATGAGAGTGAAATAGGAATAGAAGATAACAGTAACGCTTTAACCAACTGGACTCGGCTTGAGATTTTAGCAACGGAACAAGGACAAACCAGCGACGAGACTGGAACAGTGACCTTTCGTGCTTACTTTCAAGAAGGCACGCACAAAGGTGAACTAAGCGAAAAGTCTTGGTTTAAAAAAGAAGGAAGTCAGTGGCTGTATATTGCAGGGGAACATGACATCAAATCAGCGTCACTTGTCAAAACCATTGCCACTAAAAGCGCTAAACCAAAAAACATTGGCCGGAACGATCCTTGTTCCTGTGGATCTGGAAAAAAATTCAAAAAATGTTGTGGTTAGCCCAGCTCTATTCACTCAACGATGATGCTTTCCACTTGAGACAGGGAGCGATTTTGCAGAGCTGTCGTATCCAACCCAGGGATTTTCTCTACTGGGTAAAGGAGAAACAATGGACCTTTTTCTCGGCTATCAACGGGCTTACCGTTCACGTCCATTGCCAGCAATAAGCTGTAATTGTAAGCATCACTAATCGGCAAAACGGTACTATGCTTATTACGCCACTGCACTCGCATAATCGCGCCCCTTGCTCCAACGTATTCTAATACTTGGCGAAGCAATGGACCGGTATAGTTCTCTTCCTTTTTCGCCCATGGTGTCGAGGTGGTACTTTCCACAATACCTATGTCTGTCAACATTTGACGGTCTAACCGCACGGTTTTGCCATCCTTTCCAGTATTGGTAATCTTGCCGCCAATCACTAAAATCACCTTCCCCTGAGGATCTGGTAAAGTGATCGCTTGCGCTGCAGATACCAATAACAACATACAGCTAGTGAGTATTATCCTATAAACCTTACACATAATCTTACCCCCAGACTGAAAATAACCGACGCGCCATTATAGCAAATAATGTGCATATATTGTCTTTTTTTTTGGTTATTTTGATTATTTATACTAGGCATATGCTGGCAAACATCTAATAGACGTTTTTATAGCAAAGCAGGGGAAGTAAAGGACAACAAAAAAACGGGAATAAACTCAAACAATGAACAGCAAGCCAGTGAAGAGCCAACAGCCCTCCACTAGCAGATTTTGTTACGGAACGGGATGACCTTGCGACGTAATCCAAATCTTGAACCAGTCATCGTCACTTAAGACAATATTGGCGGCTTGGCAAACCGAAGCCAAACGTTCAATCTTACCTGAGCCCATTACAGGGCAAATACCTGATGGATGACGTAACAACCAAGCGATCACCACTTGATCAAAGTTTACCCCCATCGATTTGGCGATATCTGACACCACTTCTTTCACTCGAACAACGCGATCCCCATTTCCACGAAACAGTTCACCTCCCGCTAAAGGAGACCAAGCCATGGGCGTAACCGCGTGTTGCTGCAAATGATCCAAAGTGCCGTCTTCAAAAGGTGCTAAAGAAAGAGGCGACAGCTCAATTTGATTCACAATCAAAGGGGCATCTAAGCGTGATTGCAGTAAATCAAATTGCGCAGGCGTAAAATTAGACACGCCAAAATGCTTGACCTTGCCAAGCGTAAACAACAGATCAAACGCCTGAGCAACCTCGTCCGCATCCATTAATGGACTCGGACGGTGCAATAGTAGAGTATCGATATAGTCACACTGCAGATTAGCCAAAGAACGATCCACACTTTCGTGTATGTGTTTGGCACGGTAATCATAACGATGTACTAATATATCGGGGCGGCTCTCAGACGGTAGCAAAATCCCGCATTTAGTGACGATTTCCATTTTATCGCGCATCGCGGGCTTTTTCGCTAAGGCCTCGCCAAACAAACCTTCGCAACGATAATCACCATAAATGTCCGCATGGTCAAACGTGGTTACTCCCAAATCCAAACAGGACATAATAAAGTCCAAACGTTCCGAAACAGACATCTCCCATTCATGGCAACGCCAAAAACCCTGCGCAATTCGAGACCCTTCAAACCCAAGAGGATGATATTGATGACGCATAAAAGTGCCCTTATTTGTTTGAGTATCTCCTCATTCTAAACCATCACACTCAACTAACAAGTTTTGTTCAATGGTCATGACTTGCTCATCGGAAAAGAAAAACTCATCACAATTGTGCCCTTCACCAATGCGATCCACGACTAAAAAGTCTGACGTCGCCTGCAAAGCCAATAACGGATGATGCCAAGTTCCTGGCCGATAATTCACGCCTTGCTCGGCGGTTGCATAAAAGAGTCGAATTTGAGAAAGATTGGGCGCATCATTCGCGCCGTTTGGCGCCACCACCACTAAGTAGGGACGACCTTGTAAAGGCATAAACGCCTGAGACCCTTTTGGATGACGCTCTAACATGCGAATCGCAATGGGAAACTCACGGGCTTGCCCACGAAAAATACTAATGCCCCCACGAGCTTCACCATCCACCTCAACTGCAGCAAGATCGTGAAAACGCTCTGTGGTTCCACCGTTAATCGCAAAAGAATGGGCAGACTCCGTCGCAGCAATCACTTCCCCAAAGGGAGCAAACGCCTCAGCCGTTAATGGCTCTAACACAAAAGGCATAGCAAATCCTTCTCTAAATAGATGTACAGAATGTTTTTTATACGACCCAAAACGATGACCAATCAGATAACAGGTTTACCGATCACTCGAATACGACTGATCCCACCATCTGGATAAATATTCACTCTTAAATGCGTCACGGGGCCGACCTCTTTCAATATATCTGTAAACAAATGCTCCTGGTCTGCACCCAGTTCGGATTTTGGCAACAACTCTTTCCAGTAAAGGCTTTGCGCAGGTAAAGTACTGTCTGGTAGATTGTGAATATCGGCAACCTGAATAGAGCAAGCGGCAGCGTAATTGCCTTTAAAAAAGGCAGTATCAATGACGACTTGATCAATTTCACCACGATGACCAAGGGCTAAAATCACCCAATCATTACCTGGCTCTCGACGGCGGCGGGTTTCCCAGCCATCTCCCATATTAATGCCTTTACCAGGCAAATTCAGGTTATGCATCGTGCCAAAGTGTTCATCATTAGTAGCAATCGCACGGCCACCCACTTCTAGAGCCAATAGATCTACTGAACGATTTGCCAATGTACTCCAGTCGACCTCAGGTTGACCAAACACACGTAAACGCGCAATCCCACCATCTGGGTAAATGTTTAAGCGAATATGACTAAATACCTCATCGTGCTCGATATCCACCAATTTTTGGTCATTACCAGCTAACGCTATGGTATCTGTAATTGGCCTCCAAATAGTGTCAGCATTCGGTTCTGTGGTGCTAAAGCACGCCTCCACCAAAGCAGCAGGCGCATAATTCCCCGTAAAATGGCGCGTATCTAATTCGATTTTATTCAAACGTCCAGGTACGGCTAACTTCACAATACAATAATCATACCCTTCCCCACGCTTACGTCGTGTTTCCCAGCCATCCATCCACTTTCCGTTGTCATCGTATTTTCCAGGAATAAAAACAGGATCACTGTCTTGTAACATGCGTTCCTTAGGAGCAAAAAAATCATCATTGGCATATAACGCTTTCGCACCTAAACGTTCAGAAGCGAGGTTAACGCCATACCATGGCTTTTGACTGAGAGACATAACAACTCCTTATGGCTTTGCCGATTCCATAAACAAAGCAAATTCAAAAAATTAAAATGTAAAATGGGTGTAGCATGATCAATGCACTACGCCCCTCCCTTAACAAAGTAGGACAGGCGTACAGGGTATATGCGAGCATCGGTATTCTAGAGTTCACTACTTTTAACGGTCAGTTTTATCATGCAGCGTAAACCAATATAATACATTTGTTTCATAATAACCAAAAATAAAATTAATGAACCCATTCAATTTCTTTCCTATTTTGATAAACGCCCCGTTTCATTCGTCTATTCTGAACAGAAACGCTAGAAAGGCTTCCCTGACGCCCTGTTTTCCTTCATTATTTGCTTACTCGCGAACTAACACGATCTAAATAATGTCTGATAAATCGATAGAACACAGAATCAAGCAAATATACGACCAACTTTCACCGACTCAGCAAAAGCTAGCCGCCTGCATTTTGAATCATCAAGGTGACATTGCGACCTACTCTGCAACAGAGCTTGCAAAATTGGCAGATGTGTCCAAGTCAGCCGTCACTCGTCTATTGCAACGTCTTGGCTATAAAGATTTCACGGAAGTCAAAAAGCAAGTACGCGCTGCTCGTCGCTGGGGCGCACCGATTGCTGATAAACAGCCTGATAATCAACCGTTATCGAATCTGTTTCAGGATTATGTTAACTGTGATCAAAACAATATCCGCCGAACCTTGGAGTCCATTAATACAAAACACTACCAAACGGCCATTCGCTGGATATCACGAGCCAGCCGGGTCTATATCATTGGTTATCGAAACAACCACGCCCTTGCCTTACACTTGCGTCAGCAACTGATTCAGTGTCGACCCGATGTGCAACTATTACCCTTACCCGGGCAAACCCTCGGTGAAGAGATCGTCAGCTTTTCCAAGGATGACATCGTTATCATCATGGGGGTACGGAGAAGACCCGCTTGGCTAAAAAACCACATGATCACGTTGCGTCAAAATGGCTGCCGACTGATCTATATTACCGATCATGCAGACGCTAACCCACAACAAATTAGTGACCTACATTTTTCATGTGTGGTTCGTGGCGTGTCCGCCTTTGACTCTTATGCCAGCGTGATGAACTTAATCAGCATGATCGCCAGTAGCGTCTATCAAGAAAACTACGATCAGGCCAATGAGCGTATTGAAGACATCGAAAATACCTATCAAGCACTCAATGAATTAGACATGGCCGCTTTAAATAACGGTGCCATTATTGACGACTTTGATGATGACGCTTAATCCTATTAAACAAGTCGTAATCAACAAACACATACTGACTATATAACGGACATAAAAATGAACTCAATCACACTTGGCCCCCTTTCCAAAGCCAATGGCGACATCCAGATCCCCGGCTCGAAAAGCCTTTCTAACCGTATACTATTGTTGGCAACTTTGGCAAAAGGCACCACACGCATTACGAATTTGCTCGACAGCGACGATATCCGTCGCATGCTAGAAAGCCTCACAAAACTTGGCGTCACCTATTCTCTAGAAGACAATGACACCACTTGTATTCTGGAAGGCCTTGGCGGTCCAATCCAAGCCGAGTTTGGAGACTTATTCCTAGGCAATGCTGGAACCGCCATGCGCCCACTAACAGCGGCATTGTGCCTAGGCAAAGGCGAATTCCACCTGCATGGTGAACCTCGCATGCATGAACGCCCTATTGGCGATCTTGTCGATGCTTTACAAGCATTAGGTGTTGATATTACTTATGAAGGCGAGAAAAACTACCCACCACTTTGCATTAAAGCAAACGGTTTATCTGGCGGTGAAGTATCCATCAAGGGCAATATCTCTAGCCAGTTCCTAACCGCTATTCTAATGAGCGCACCGATGGCGAAAGACGACCTCACCATAAAAGTGGACGGAGAGCTCGTTTCCAAACCTTACATCGACATCACCTTAGATGTCATGAAACAATTTGGTGTGGAAGTGGAAAACCAAAACTACCAAGCATTCATCGTTAAAGGCCAACAAACTTACCAAAGCCCTGGCGAAATCATGGTCGAAGGTGACGCGTCATCTGCGTCTTACTTTTTGGCCGCCGCTGCAATAGCAGGCGGAAAAATCAAAGTTCACGGCGTAGGGGCAGACAGCGTACAAGGCGATGTTAAATTCGCTGATGTACTGGCGAAAATGGGGGCCAACATCACTTATGGTCCAACCTGGATTGAAGCAGAACGAAACGAGCTAAATGGCATTGATATGGACATGAACCACATTCCGGATGCTGCCATGACCATCGCCACCACCGCTCTGTTCGCTAAAGGCCCAACCACCATTCGCAATATTTATAACTGGCGTGTCAAAGAAACTGACCGTCTATACGCCATGGCGACTGAACTGAAAAAACTTGGTGCCGATGTCATCGAAGGGGAAGACTTCATCACGGTTACACCAGTTGAGCAACTACAACATGCCGCCATCGACACCTACAACGACCACCGCATTGCCATGTGCTTCTCATTGGTGGCCTTTTCAGATACTCCCGTCACCATCAACGACCCTGGTTGTACATCGAAAACCTTCCCGACGTATTTTGAATTGTTTAATTCCATAGCAAGCTAAAAACTTCCAGCAGGTCTTTCTCTTTATTCAAGAGGAAGACTTGCATGTTAGCTCAGCTAATTCCTTCAAACATAGGCTCTGTGGGCGTTTTGTTTGCCTTAGGAGCTGGTGTTTGTTGGGCTCTTGAAGGTGTTAACGATTATCCTTTTTGCAGACAGACCGTCATTTCCAACCGTACGCCTTTTTTCAAACCGTATTTTTTAAAGCCTCCTTCGCCAAGTTCCAGTACGGTTTTAGCCGGTTGCGCGGATTTATGAAGCGTATTGGTATTAGGCTTCATATGAGCAAGGTTAATAATCACGCCATTGGCATCTAAAAAGCCAGCTGTTAATGGGATCAGTGTGTTATGCATCCAAAATACGCGAGGCGCCGCTTTTGGGTAGACAAACAACATCCCAGCCCCTGCACTTCTCCTATTAGAAAGGCCTTTTCGCCGCTGTGCATCTGTTTCAACAGTGGGAACCGCTTTTAACGTGATGCCATTGGAAAAATACAGGTCACAATGTTTTGTTATTGCTGAGGCTTGGGTGAGTGACGTGTGGGCAAGTAGAAACAGAGCGCCTAACAACATCACCTTTCTAGATATGGATAGATATTCCTGAGAATGAAAGCGTTTCTTGGGCATTCCAAAACTCCACCATAAAAAAGGAATGTGATTGTAAACAGACAACAAAACAACTACCAAAGGACATAAATCGATTTTAGAGTAAAACGAGGTATAAGGCATTCAATTCAGTATTTGTTGAGCATAAAAAAAAGCCCCAGCTTTTGACGGCTGGGGCAACACTCTCAACGACAATCGTTTAAGGACGATCACTCCTTTATTTGGCTGTGGCTTTTGGCCTACCGCCGTGCTCTAACTTTTCGATCTGCTTAGGCGTTAGCAGAGAGTACAACTCAGCACGACTTTTCGCGTATTTGATGGTCAACTGCTTGGTAAGATCTGCGCTTTGATCTGCCAGAGCGTCCACTTTTTTCATATAACCCTTTTCAGTTGGGTTTAATGCATTCAATTCTCGACGCTTTTCATTCAACTTCATTTGCAGATTCTGAATCTGCTTGCCATCGGTACTAAATAACTTAGAAAGTTTATCCCGAGTGGCATTACTCAAACCGAGTTGTTTTGCCATTGTTTCAGCAATTTGATCACTGGTTGGGGCCGCACTGATGTGACCTTGAGTTGCCGGCTCTTTAGAGCTCGCAACAGCGTTGGTTGCCATTCCTGTCATAAGGGCTGCACTCAACCCAATAACGGTTAGCATTCCCGCCTTTCTACGTTTCATCATAATGGCTCCTTAGTTATCGCTTTCCTGTTTTGTTGGAATCCATTATGTCTAAATTTGCGTCAGACAGTATCAAAGAGAGTGAAACGAGATGCATAACTTGTCATGAGAATGTAAGGAAAAATGCGCATTCACGGATTTTTCCTAATAACCAAGTACGCTTAAACATATTCTTAGAATTGGCAAAGAATGGCCTGACGCTCCGTCCTTTTTATTGCACTTGAAACAGCTTATACGTAAGAAAGAGCAGGATCCCAATCTTTCCAGACCACTTCCCGTCCCTGACTGCGTATCATAGCGATAATGTCAGCTACTGGCCGCTCGTCACTGATTTCAAATTGCTCAAGGGCTGCTTGAGCGTCATCAGCATAACCACCTGGTTGGGTTTTGGACTCTGCGCTCATGGTGGTAAAGCCCATTCTCACTGCATGGTGACGAAATTCTGGCGACTCACGCGTTGACAAACTCATCTCCAAATCCCAATCAAACAAGCGCCATGCAGCAATCAGTTGCACTAATTGTCGATCAGTAATAATTGACTTAGGAACTATGCCCCCTTCACAAGGGCGAATACGTGGAAACGCCACACTAAAACGACTGCGCCAATAACGCTTTTGCAAGTGTCGTAGATGATGCGCCATCATCATCGAATCCGTGCGCCAATCTTCTAACCCAAGCAAAACACCCAAACCGATTTTATGAATACCCGCTTGACCAATGCGATCTGGCGCGTCCAATCGATAATTGAAGTTGGATTTGTTACCTCTCAAATGATGTTCAAGATACGTCTTGCGACGATAAGTTTCTTGATAGACCAGAACACCATCAAGACCGATTGTCTGCAGCCGCTTATACTCCTCTGAGTTAAGTGGCTGCACCTCCATGGAAAGCTGGCTAAAATGCGGTTTGATCAAGGGAATCATGCGTTCAAAATACGGCATAGACACCTTATTGGTTTCCCCAGTCACCAGCAAAATATGATCAAAACCTTTGTCCTTAATCGCCGCGATTTCTTTTTCTATCTGAGTTTCATTCAGCGTCAGGCGTTTAATAGCATTACTCATGGAAAATCCACAGTAAGTGCATTCGTTCGCGCAAGTGTTGGACAAATACAACGGCGCAAACAAGCTCAACGTATTACCAAAGCGCTGCAGCGTAAGTTGTTCACTTTTCGCCACCATTTCCAGTAAATAAGGCTCTGCTGCTGGAGAAATTAAAGCCGCAAAATCCTCCACATTCAGTTTGCTCTTGCTCAGGGCTCGCAACACATCTTGTTCGGTTTTCTCTTGATGGGATTGCGTCATGGCATGCCAGTCTGTACTTTCCACAAAATGGCTAAACTGACCTTCTACTGCGGGACTTTGTTCTAATAAGCGAATTTTATGACTGGCTCCATCTATCATGACAAGGCTCCGATAAAATCCGTCAGTGGACTAGTCGCTTGCGCTTGTATCCGTCGTTCACCTAACCCCGATTCATAGGCCATACGCCCTGCTTCAACCGCTAGACGAAAGGCTTTAGCCATTTTGCCAGGCTGATTAGCAACGGCCATGGCGGTATTAACCAATACCGCATCCGCTCCGATTTCCATAGCCAACGCCGCATCCGACGGCGCGCCAATGCCGGCATCGACAATCACTGGTACTCTACTTTGCTCAATAATGATTTCCAAAAATGGACGGCTTGCTAACCCCATATTAGAACCAATGAGCGAGCCCAGTGGCATCACACACTGGCAGCCTATTTCTTCTAACCGTTTACACAATACGGGGTCCGCATGAACATAAGGCATCACCACAAAGCCTTTTTTGATCAACGCTTCTGCCGCCAATAATGTCTCCATACCATCCGGCATTAAATAACGTGGATCAGGATGAATTTCTAACTTTACCCAGTTAGTTTCTAATGCCTCTCTGGCCAATTCGGCCGCAAAAATCGCTTCTTTTGCGGTGCGTGCACCAGAGGTATTGGGTAACAGTTTCATTCCCTTCTTTTGCAAGGGTTGGAGAATATTGTCCGTTTGATGTTTTAAATCCATACGGCGCAAGGACAAGGTCACCAGTTCGCTTTCACTGGCGGTAATCGAGTCCATCATGGCATTGGCACTGGCGTACTTGCCCGTGCCAGTAAAAAGTCGAGAGCGAAATTCGTGCCCTGCAATCAATAAAGATGACATATTAACCCCCTGCAATGGATTCAAAAATAAACACAAGGCTCTGTTCATCAAGCCCTGTGCTGCACCACAAGCTTCTTGGTACTACTTGCTGATTAAGCGCGATGGCAATGCCTTGTTGACTCTTATCCAACTCAATGATTAAGTCTTCGAGAGTTTCCCCAGCAAACTCATAAGGTGCGTCGTTCAACATAATCTTCATTGCTCACCTCTAGCACTTTGCTCAAACAAGGTTATGAGTGACTGAGTGGCGACTTCTGGTTCCGCTGCTTTGGTAATGGCCGTCACTAAGGCGACACTGTTCACTCCTGTTTGGGCAACCGCAGGCAAACGCTCTGCATTAATGCCACCAATCGCCACCGTAGGAAACACGCCTTTTAATAAGCTCGCGTAATGGCCAAGTCGCGTTAAACCTTGCGGCTGGGAGGGCATGTCTTTGGTTTGTGTGGGAAAAATATGGCCCAAAGCGATGTAGCTTGGCTGAATAGATTGGGCGCGGGCAATTTCATAGTAGCCATGGGTGCTGATACCAAGTCGCATACCTGCCGCTTGGATTTTCGCCAAATCCGCCTGCTCTAGATCTTCTTGACCAAGATGAACTCCATAGGCGCCATAAGTAATCGCCTGTTGCCAATAATCATTGATAAAGACTTGAGCGTCGTATTCTTTGCCTAAGGCAACCGCCTGTTGGATTTTATGTTCTAGGTCGACATCATCAGGGTCTTTGATACGCAACTGAGCGATTTTCACTCCTTGCTTAAGCGCTAATACTAACCAAGCAATCGAATCGACCACCGGGTATAAACCCATTTTTTTAAGATCCATCGCGGGAAAAGGCCGACTAATAGACATCAGTGGTTTATGTGGCGTGACAATCCTCGGCAAATTGTCAATTTGTAACGGCCAACCAGAGCGACCGAGTGGTCCAGCCCCTTCACCAATTTGCACACCGCTTTTTAACGCCCCCGTTATGTAGGCTTTTGCCATAGTCATGGCATCCAGAAGGTCATAACCATGGGCGATAAAACTCGCCAGCGCCGTCGATAAGGTACAACCCGTGCCACGCGTATTGTGTGCAGAGAGTCTTTCGCCTGCGAAACCAACGATAGTATCGCGATCCACCAGCCAATCGGTTGCTTGGTCTTCTTTCTGCTTGTTAAGCTCACCGACATGCCCCCCTTTCAACAACCAACGACTTTTAGAAGTAGCAAAATACACTGCCATGTCAGCTTGCAAATCCTTAGGGGCAAGCTCAGCAGACAAACCTGTCAGTGCCGAGAATTCCATCCGATTTGGCGTTATCACATCCGCATAAGGTAGGATATGATCCAGTAAACTAGCCCCCGCGTCCGTTTGTTGTAGTTGATTACCCGACTCACTACTCGCCGCCATCACAGGGTCAAAGGCGACCTGAATGCCAGGAAAGTCCGTTTTTATTCGTTTTAGCCATTTGGAGCACGCTTTCACAATATCAATGGAAGGTAACAAACTCACTTTAATGGCATCTGGCAGCACATCGTCGAGTAAGGTTTGCCACTGCTCATCAAACATAGCCAAAGAAACTGGCTCAACAGCACGCACCTCTTTGGAGTTTTGCGCCGTAATGCAAGTGACAATGGTTTGCACGTGACAGTCCAAATCCTGCCCAGTGCGCAAATCCGCTTGAAGTCCTGCGTGGGCGGACGAATCCGACCCGCCCACACACCAGACTACAGGAGGTTTTATCGACATAAATCCTCCTTTCACTTACAGTGATTTTTCTTTTGATTTATCAGCTGTTAGCTTGTCTGTGGTTAACTTATCCGTGGTTAAATAGACATCACTACCCAGCTCACGGAATTGTTCCGACATTTTTTGCATACCCGCTTCAGCATCACTGACTTCTAAAGCACTGACATCTATAGTCTGTGAATCTTCTAAAGCTTTTTCGCTCTCTAACCCTTTTGCATAGTCACGAACTTCTTGGGTGATTTTCATGGAGCAAAATTTCGGGCCACACATAGAGCAGAAGTGCGCCACCTTGCCAGAAGCTTGCGGCAAGGTTTCATCATGGTATGAACGAGCGGTTTCAGGATCTAATGACAGATTGAACTGATCTTCCCAACGAAATTCAAAGCGCGCTTTTGACAAAGCATTATCGCGAATTTGCGCCCCTGGATGCCCCTTTGCCAAATCCGCCGCATGGGCAGCAATTTTGTAAGTGATTAAACCTTCTTTCACATCTTCTTTATTCGGTAAGCCAAGGTGTTCTTTGGGGGTGACGTAGCACAGCATGGCACAGCCGTACCAACCAATTTGCGCCGCACCAATACCTGAAGTGAAGTGATCATAGCCAGGTGCAATGTCTTGGGTTAATGGTCCTAAGGTGTAAAACGGTGCTTCATGACAATATTCCAATTGCTCAGTCATATTCTCTTTAATAAGTTGCATTGGAACGTGCCCTGGCCCTTCGATCATTACTTGTACATCGTATTCCCAAGCTATTTTCGTCAGTTCTCCTAAGGTGCGTAGCTCCGACATTTGCGCCTCATCATTGGCGTCCATGATCGACCCAGGACGCAAGCCATCCCCCAATGACAACGCCACATCATAGGCGGCACACAACTTACAAATCTCACGGAAGCGTTCGTACAAGAAGCTTTCTTTATGGTGCGCCAAGCACCATTTCGCCATGATGGAACCACCACGAGACACGATGCCTGTCAGACGTTTCGCGGTCATTGGCACATAGCGTAATAAAACACCAGCATGAATCGTAAAGTAATCCACCCCCTGCTCCGCTTGCTCGATCAAAGTATCGCGAAACACATCCCAGTTCAGATCTTCTGCTACGCCGTCGACTTTTTCTAGGGCTTGATAAATGGGGACGGTACCGATTGGCACAGGGGAGTTACGCAAAATCCATTCACGTGTTTCATGAATGTTTTTGCCAGTCGACAAATCCATCACGGTATCCGCCCCCCAGCGTGTCGACCAGACCAGCTTTTCTACTTCTTCTTCAATAGAAGACGTCACCGCCGAATTGCCAATATTGGCGTTCACTTTTACTAAGAAGTTACGGCCAATAATCATCGGCTCGGATTCAGGGTGATTAATGTTGTTAGGAATAATAGCGCGACCTCTTGCTACTTCGTCACGGACAAATTCTGGTGTGATCCGTTTTTGTAAATTAGCACCAAAACTTTGCCCTGGATGCTGTTTTAATAACAACTCACTTTTGATGGCATCGATATTTTGGTTTTCACGCAAGGCAATGTATTCCATCTCTGGGGTAATGATGCCTTGTCTAGCGTAATGCATTTGCGTCACACACTTACCTTGGCGAGCTTTGCGTACTTTAGGCAATTTTTTAAAACGCAATTCATCCAGCGCAGCATTTTCTAAACGCGATTGAGCAAACTCAGATGACACACTTGGCAAGATCTCTGTGTCGTTACGTTTTTCAATCCAAGACGCACGCATGGGCGTTAAACCTTTATACACATCGATATTTTCTTGCGGGTCAGCGTATGGACCGGAACAGTCGTAGACGTAAATCGCCTCATTGGGTTCAAACGTTAGATTATTTGGATCAGAGCCAATCGGCGTATCGGTTAGATTGATCTTACGCATTGGGACACGGATCGAAGCATTAGATCCTGTAAGATAGATTCGCTCTGAGGCTGGGAACGGTTTAGCTTGCAATGACTCGATAAAAGACTTCGCCGCTTGACGAGATTCCTCGCGGGTCTGCTTTTTAGAGAGGTTCGTTGGCTTCTTGTGTGATTCATTAGTAGTCGACATGAGCACTTCCCTTATTTCAAAAAATGGAGAATTGCTTGTCTGGGGTGCTGTTTTACAGACAAACGCACGACGGGCGTTAATTGCAAAACATGAACCCTGAAGTTTATTAAAAAAGATGCTTTAGGTGGTATGACCGCATCGATTCCATAAAAATCAGGAGTTCATTCGATGCAGAAAAGAAAAATGGAGACTTTCTTGTTTCCTACGCGGGTATTAGCCCGATCAGGTTCTGCGGATCCCGCACTTAATTATGCGATCTCAGCCAAATGGCACTCCGACAAGTGATTTTAGTATACCCCTAGACAATCGATTTTGTAAACGCAAAAGCAATGTCTACCCGACCCACCATCGTTGATCAAAGCAAAACACAATGAGACATGCGTTTTTTTCTTCAATTTTTCGATGAATTCCTATTGACAATAAAAATTTAATGTCCTTATATAGCCAAACAATGAAATGAAAAAAATTTCGCATTCCGAAAAAGTGAGTTTTATGGCTGTCGATTCTAAAAATAAAGTGGGCTCCCTCGCAAAAGGTTTCAAAGTACTGGAATCTTTTACACAAGCTTTTGAAGCCCTAACGTTAAGCGAAGTTTGCTCGCGCTCCGGACTGGATTCAGGAACGGTTTTCCGCATCCTTAATACATTGGTCGATCTGGGATATATAGAAAAGTTAGAAGAAACAAAGCAATTTCATTTAACACTTAAAGTCGCCAATCTCGGCTTTAATGCGATCGGGCGTAGCGATATTCGTGACTTAGCATTACCTATTTTACGCTCATTAGCTAAACGCATTGGAGAAACCGTCAGTTTTGCCACTCTTGAAGGGGCAAATATGGTCTATCTAGAACGGGTACGTGTTGGCTTAGCTCGCTTGGGAGTTGATATTCGTGTCGGATCAGTGATCCCCGCATACTGCAGCGCGATTGGACAAGCTCTTTTAGCTTTTCTGCCTGAGGAAGAACTAGAACATGTGTTAAACCTTGAGCCAGATTTTCGTGAAGTTGTTCCGATGGATAAAGACGAAATACCAGTCATAGAGCAATTAAAATCTATTAAAGCAAAAGGTTATATTTTAAAACGCTCCAGTTTCAACTCCTCCTTAACAGTATTGGCACTACCTGTCTTTGACCGAGACCGTTATCCAATTGGGGCAATAAGTGTTGTCGTCCCGAGTATTAGAATATCTGAAGATGAACTCTTCATTAAAGCCTTTGATAGCATGACTGAAACGTCTGAAAAATTATCAAGGGCAATTAATGTTAGCGGCAGTGCAACATCTGCTATTTAACTAAAAACCAAAAATAATAAGGAAAATTATCATGAATAATATTGATTTAAGAGGTTTAGTACCTGCTCCAGTCACACCTTTCACTCGCGATGGAGAGGTTGATCATAAAGCAATACATAAACTAGGCGCTTGGCTGGGGAGCTTTGATGGCGTGAAAGGGCTAGTAGTGCTTGGTCACGCAGGTGAAGGCACATTTATGACTTCTGAAGAGCAAATGTCTGTTATTAGAAGTTTTGTTGAATCTACTGATGGACGCCTTCCTGTTATTGCTGGTATCACAGGTGAAGGAACCAAAGTGGCCGTAGAAGAAACCAAACGCGCTATATCGGCGGGTGCGTCAGCGGGTCTTGTTTATCCATCCCACGGCTGGTTGCGCTTTGGATTTCAAGAAGGTGCTCCTCAAGATAGATACAAAACGATCCATGAAGAAACAGGATTACCCTTAATCCTTTTTCAATACCCTGATGTGACAAAAGCGAGCTACAACCTAGATACCTTACTAGAAATCGCTGCTCAGCCCGGTGTTTTCGCAATGAAAAACGGCGTTCGTAATATGCGTCGTTGGGATACAGAAATCCCAATCATTCGTCGTGAAAATCCAGACTTACAAGTACTGACATGCCATGACGAATATCTACTACACACTATGTTTGATGTGGATGGTGCACTAGTGGGTTACGGCGGTCTCACTCCTGAACCACTAATTGAATTGATTGCGGCGGGTAAACGTCAGGATTACAAAGCAGCACGAGCCATTCACGATCGTCTGTTCCCTGTCACCCAAAACGTTTACCACCGCGGCTCCCATATGGAAGGTACGGTTGCTTTAAAAGAAGGTCTCGTTGCACGTGGCATTTTGGAGCACGCAACAGTGAGAAGTCCACTATTACCTCTTCAAGAAGGTGCAAGCGAGGAAATCAAAAAAGCACTTCAATCTGCTGGCTTAATTTAATAAGCAAACAGTTTTCGTACGATAACCAAAATAGCGATGCTGAGCGGGCAAACTTACATCGCTATTCTACTACTCAATAAAAATAATAGTGTGGTATCCCATGAAAATTGAAAACCGTACCCCAAAAGACGTTTTGGAGCCTTACCATAATAGCAAAAATGCAGCAAATAAGTACAAAATACTCTTACTTATGGGGCCTGCATTTGTCGCTGGTGCATGGCGCTTTGGTCCTGGAGCACTTACATCAGCCGTTCAGGCAGGTAGCCTGTATGGCTATCAACTACTTTGGGTCATCGTTTTATCGGGCATTCTTATGTTCTTTTTTAACGACATGGCCGTTCGAATAGGACTATCAACAAAAGGTATCTCGTTAGTTGATACAATAAAAAGCAAAATTGGTCATACTGTCGGTATTTTGGCAGGCTTTGGCGTTTTTTTTATCACCCTATGTTTCTCTGTAGGGAATGCAATTGGCTCAGGAATAGCCCTGCAACTACTCTTCGGAGGATCAGTAATAGCTTGGGTGTTAGCATCCACCGTGGCGGTAGCTATCTTGATTGCCTTAAGAAATGCGTATAGAGCTCTCGAAAAGCTCCTCATCGCATTGATCGCAATTATGTCAATTGGCTTTTTAGGATCGGCAATTATCAGTGATCCGTCATGGGTAGGTGTCTCCCGTGGCTTAATACCAAGTATCCCAGACTCCGCCGGCTTCTTGCTGATCGCTTTAATTGGAACAAATTTTTCAATTAACTCTGCCCTCTATAGCGGTTACTCCATTCACGAAAGAGGATTAAAGCCTGAACAATATAAACGTTTGACATTAATCGATACGATCCCAGGAAATATTGCCACTGCCGCCATGACGATGCTTGTCATTATTGTTGCCGCTGGGGTATTTAGTGCTACGGGAGAAACCGTTAAAAACTTTACTCAGTTAACAAAAGTTCTTGAGCCTGTATCTGGAAAAATGAGTTCCATTATTTTCAGCATTGGTTTTTTTGCAGCAGCATTCTCATCAATGGCCGCCAATGCTTCTGCTGGCGGTACACTCTTATGCGATGCTCTTGGCTGGGGAAACAAATTATCCTCGATGAAAGTTAAACTTTTCACATACGCTATTTTAATTTTTGGCGCCTCAGTGGCTATATTTAACAGTGGCTCTCCAATAAGGATAATTATTATCGCTCAAGCGTTGACTGTATTAGTGGCCCCATTTTTAGGAGTGATCATTTTCATACTCTCTTCGCGAAAGGATATTATGGGAGAATTAGTGAATAAAACGTATCATAAAATAGTAGGTGTTATTGGTCTTATTGCCATATTTTCACTTTCTTTTAGATTGATTGTGAACCTATCAAGCTAATATAGCTAGAGAATAACCAAGCCGACATCATGCAATTTGCATAACAGAAACAATGATATTATTGCCTACTAGTTTTTAGGGAGGGTGCAAAAAAACCCCTTTATCAGGGTTGCACTTCCCTAGCAATAATATCATTTTTAAACAGCGATACTTTTCTAAAAAGCAATAAAACGCCGTCCGTACCCAGTAAATACTTTATTGGGCAATCCCCCAACGTTGAGCCAAAGTAGAGCTTTCATTCCCTTGAAGCCAATTATTAACCTTTTTAAGTAAGTGGCTATTGTCTTTTTTCATCATATAGACTTTAACACTAGAGGTACCCGCTAAGATGGTCTTAGAAGACACGCAAAATACACCCTTCTCATGTAATTGGTAATAATTTCCTTCAATTAGATCTGTAATCATCGCGTCTGCTGAGCGATCACGGATCCCCTGTAAATTAGCAAAATTATTTTTTGTCAGAATGATATCAGCATTCTTTATATGATCATCCACATAGGTTTGGTTAGTACCACCTGGGTTAACAATCACTTTCACACTGGGTTTATCAATATCTTTCAAAGTACTCAATGGCTTATTGTTATGACAATTACTCAGAATAATTTTGCCATTTTTTGCCACGGGATCAGATAATAAAAACTGCTCAGCACGTTTTTTGGTACGTGTAACGCCACCAGCCGCGAGATCAAATTTATCAGCCGCTAGATCTTGAGATAGGCTAGGCCAAGTGGTTTTGATAAATTGTACTTTTAGATGCAAGGATTTTGCTAACGCTGAGGTCATATCCATAGCAAAGCCTTCTAACTTTCCTGATTTAGCATGGAAAGACAAGGGCGCATAATCCTCCGTTAGTCCAACTTTTAAGACACCACTTTGTTGAATTTCCTGCCAAGTTCGAGCTTGTACCTGTTGCGTATTTAATGCGAGCAATGTGAACGCGACAAACGATATAAGGGTTACTCGATCCTTATTATTCTTTTTAAGCATATTTAACCTTCGTTCTTTCAAGAGGTAATGATTCATGCACTTTGCATGTCCAATGCCATTTTATACAGGCTGTTCTTCTTTTCGCCAGTTAATTTGGCTGCCAGCGCTGCCGCCTGTTTAACTGGTAAATCTTCTAATAAGATGGTCAGAATGCGTTTTGCTTCTAATTCAGCCTCATTACCGCTCTCTTGTGTAAAACTCAGCATGACCACAAATTCACCGCGCATTTGGTTTGCATCGTCGTCAAACATGGCCAGAATCTCTGATGCCGTTCCTGATAAAAAGGTTTCAAAGGTTTTAGTAACTTCTCGAGCCAAAACCAATTGCGCATCGTCACCATAGACTTTTTGCACATCAACAATCGAATCATAAACACGGTGCGTAGATTCATAAAATACAACCGTACCTGGCTGCTTTTTCCAAGACTCAAAAAGATCACAACGAGCTTTGGATTTTGCTGGGACAAAACCTGAGAAAAAGAACTGATCGGTTGGTAATCCAGAGGCACATAGAGCCGCCACCAAGGCACATGCACCTGGAACAGGAACTACCTTGTGACCTTGTTTACGAAGAGCATGAACGACATGATAGCCAGGATCTGAAATCAATGGCGTACCAGCGTCTGAAACCAATGCAACGTTCTTACCTTCATCCAGCAAACTGGCGACGTAATTTGCCTTGTCTTTTTCATTATGATCGTGAATGGAAAACAGCTTTGCCTCAATGCCAAAATGATTCAACAAACGGCGAGAATGTCGTGTATCTTCCGCTGCTATATAGTCTACATCACGTAAGATTTGTTCAGCCCTTTTACTAAAATCGTCTAGATTACCAATTGGAGTCGCAACTATGTACAGCGACCCTCTCGCATCATCGGAACTATGTGATACCATGTTGCCTCTTTTATCTGTCATTTATAAGCTTATGAGCCTGATTAATTACCGCATCATATCATTAACTGTCTGTACTTTTCTGCTAAGTGCTTGTAGTTCGGTCAATTTAAATACGCAGCCGGGCTATTACTCACCTGATGCCTACTCACAAAAAGGGGAGACTAAAGGTGATGAGTTGCCTCCTAGCATTTATCATCCATTACCGACTAAAGCGCCCAAGGAACTAGCCGACTCCTACAACAAAGCCCTACAACTCTACCGCGATGGTCAATTCTTGCTGGCAAGAGACGCACTGACTGATAAACTGCTCGATACTCAATCTATAATTCGTTTTAAAGCGCATCTATTGGCGGCGGCCATTGCCTCAGAATTAGATGACCCAAGTAAAGCGATGGATATGTTGAATCAGGCCTCGAAACTGCCCGCAGCGGATTCTCCAGACAATCAGAACCTGTTGAACAAAACCAAAGCCACCATTCTAGAGCACACAAACAATTGGCCTGAAGTCGTCAAAGTCCGCTTAGACTTACTTGAACACCTACCAAAAGGCGAAGGACAAGAAAACGAAGCCAAATTATGGCGTGCCGTACAAAACCTAACCGAAGCAGAAATGGCTGAATTGAGTCAAACCGACTCACCTGTTCTCAAGGGATTTTTGACAATTAGTGGCATTTTAAGAAATCAGTCACTGTCTATTGAACAACAGCTAAAAGCATTTAAAGCCTGGCAGCAAGCTCATCCGGATCACCCTGCCGCCATTGATGTGCCACAAGATTTTAGGGTGATAGCTAACCTAAATGATATGGCCCCAAAGAAAATTGTCTTAATGCTCCCTATGACAGGTAAGCTTGAAAGCGCTTCTCAAGCGATCGTAAATGGCTTCTTCAGTGCCTATTACCATCAGAAGCAGCCCAGAGCACAGATCGCCGTAGTAAATACTGACAACTACAAGAACATTGCAGAGGCGCTTAAAGCAGCGGATGCACAAAACCCAGACGTGATTATTGGGCCTCTTAAAAAGTCTAACGTGACCGAAATTAATCGCTTATCTCCTCAACACCCTGTCATCGCACTGAACCAGGTGACTGACAATCAGCGTATACCTAATGTTTATCATTTTTCGCTAAACGCAGAAGATGACATTAATGAACTAATCTCTTTCGCCAAACAAGCTGGCGCCACTAGGGCCGCCATTTTAAGCTCTCAAGATACATGGGCACTGAGACAGAGTGATGAGTTTCGCAAGGCAGCCAAGCAAGCCAACATTACCATCACGGGTGATTTGTCTTATCAAGATACTTCCAAAGGTCGTCAACAAGCAGTTCAAAAATTATTGCTGATAAACGAAAGTAAATCTCGTATTTATACCATTCAAAAATGGATCGGCGAGCAAGTAGACACTGAAGTACGCCCTCGTCAGGATCTAAACTATATTTTTTATGCTGGCAAATTGAGCGATGCGAAGCAAATTCGTCCTCTTTTGGATTTTTATTTTGCAAGCGATGTTCCTATGCTAGCCAGTAGCACACTGAATGATTCACCACCAGAACAAGGCATTAACTATAACGACATTGAGCGCATTTTATTTGCTGAAATACCGGCTATTGTCAATAAAGACAGTGCCCTAAAAGACGTATCATCAGGACGTGATTCAAATATTTTACGACGCCTACAAGCCTTAGGAGCAGATGCTTATCTATTAGCAAACCGCTATCCTCTGTTTGTACAGCTGCCGACCACGCGATTATCTGCAAACACAGGCATTATTACGATGGATCAATATGGTACCTTCCATAGACGTCCAGAAATCATGACTTACCGAAATGGACAGTTGGTACATGCAGTTAGCACGCAGTTTTTTCCGAAAAAAGAAGAAACCGAACAATAACGGTGACAAAGCAGAACAATGTGCTGAGGCCTTTTTAACTAAAAAAGGCCTCAAATTTATCGCCCGCAACTACCATTGTCGTGGTGGTGAAATAGATCTGATCTTTTTAGACAAGACGACTTATGTGTTTGTTGAGGTCCGCTATCGGGCAAACTCAACCCATGGAACGGCAGCTGAAAGCCTTAGTGAAGCCAAGCTAAGAAAAGTAAGATTAGCCGCATCCTACTGGCTACATAAACATCATCAAGATACCAGTGGCTGTCGCTTTGACGCGGTATTATTTGATGAAAAAATCGACTATCAACATTTAACCTGGCTAAGAGCAGCATTTTAATTACTATGGATTTTCAAGAAGCAATTTATACTCAATTTGCGCAAAGTTTCGAGGCTCAACAGCAAGCACTAGAAAGCTTGCCCCCTTATATTGAGCACGCTGCTCGCGTTATTTTCGCTAGCATTGCTGGCGGTGGCAAGGTCGTCTGTGTTGGTAACAGTACTGGCGCCCACCTTGCCCAGTACTTTAGTACTCTTATGCTAGACAGAATGGATCGAGAACGCCCGGGTCTACCCGCGATCAATCTCAGCGGCGATGCTGCCGCCTTAATGTCCATTTCTCATAACGACAGTTATCATGATGTGTACTCTAAGCCGATTACCGCCATTGGCAACCCTGGTGATGTGCTATTTGTCGTCGCAAACAAGGGGAACACCTCTCCCATCATTCAAGCCATTCAAGCCGCCCATGAGCGCAAAATGAGCATTGTTGCACTCACCAGCCCAGAAGCGAAAAACATTTCCTCCTTGACCTCTAGAGACGATACGGAGATCAAAGTGAACTTATTAGGCACCGCACGCGTTCATGAATGCCAAATCACCGTTGTTCATACCATCATTGACCTTATTGAGCGTCAACTTTTTGGCTACGACGAATAAGCCGACATATATTCAGGTAAATATAGCCTTACCATGTATTAGTTTAAATGAACAACATTATCAGTATGATGAATCAAACTTGTCTGATGAGTGATGGCAATAACGGTCACATCTTTAGCAATATTTCTGATGTATTGCATAATTTCGTTTTGTGTTGCCTCATCAAGACTGGAACTGGCTTCATCCAAAAATAAAAACTGTGGTTTACTGTAAAGCGCCCGTGCAATAGCAATACGCTGACGCTCTCCACCAGACAAGGTTAGGCCACGTTCACCAACTTGCGTTGCAAAGCCATCTGGCAGCGATTCAATTTTTTTCAGAATGGCTGCCTTTGCTGCCACACTTTCTAACTGTTGTTGATCTATCGGTCGCCCTAAAGTGATGTTTGCTTCTAACGTATCGTTCAATAAAATAATTTCCTGTGGCACCACTCCAATACAGTGATACCAATCTGTGCGATTGATTTGATGTAATACTTGGTCATCAATGTAGATAGCTCCGCTAGAGGGCTCAGCATACTTCAAAGCAAGCTTAAGAAGCGTTGATTTACCCTTGCCAGTCTCACCCGTAATAAAGGTAATACCTCCCCTTTTAGCAGTAAAACTAATTCCCGATACTCCCCGACCATTTTTATAAAAAAAGCTCACATTGTTAAATATCAAAACACCTTTTACAATTTTTTTATCTAAGTACGATGTCTGGGAGCTTAATGCTACTTCTTCAGGAGCAGACCACATCTTTGCGAAAGGTCTGAACTCAGTCAAAGCCCGCATAACCCCTTCAATAGCAAGGCCAGCCATTTCAAATGGCCGATTGAGCTGCAATAACAGCATATTAAACAATACGATATTACCAACAGAAAGCTCACCATCATGGTAACGGGGCAGAAAGATCATAAAAGTAATGATAAATTGGAGGCAAAGCGCTACACCATAAACCACAGAAAACTGAACTTTTCTCAGGGAGTAACGTCGCCAGTTATGCAATATTTCTTTAGCGCCATGATGAAAACGTCGACTCATCCAATCCGTCGCATCAAAATAACGCAGCGTCTCCATCAGTGTTACTGCATTACCAACCAATTGAGCGTTTCTTTGTCCTTTTTGAGTTGCTTCTTGAAGATACTTTCTTGTGATTTTATTAGAAAAATAGGTAAGTGAGATATAAACCATACCATAAGTGATAACAATCAATACAACTCTCATATCAATTGTTAATCCTAAAACCAGCAGAGTGAACACAAGTTGAGCGAGCCCAGGTAGGATAACCATGAACATTAGCTGAATCAAAATATTAACCGCTTGTGCACCCTGTCGTTGCACTGCATGAATTTCAGCTGGATTATGTTCAATAAAAAAGTGTGGAGACTTTTTAACTAATCGTTCGAAGAAACTCGTCGCCGCAATAAAGTTAAGGTTTTCTGCGAGCATCGCGGATAAATAACTTACAACATTATGAAACGTCAGCGATAAACCTATCAATACGGCATAGGATATGACTAAAACAGTCACCTTCTCCTGCCACTGACTTCCTGTCATGCTATCGATCATCTTTGAAAAAACATATGGAGCCGATACAGAAGTAACAGCAGAAGCTAAAATAACCAAAGAAACGATTAGTAGAAATAAACGGGAGGTCTTAATAAATTTACGAATAATGTGCCCAAAAGGCACTATGACTTTTTGAGAATCTATTTTTTCTTCCATAACCAAAAGACCCCACATATTACTTTTAATTTTTCCTAAAAAAAAACGGCATACCATCGATATAAAAAAAGGCTTCTTTGGAAGCCCTTTTGTAGATATAAAACCATCGGTTATTTCCTGTTTACTCTAACCAAGAAAGCCATTATTTAACCACTTTTAAGGTAAAACCTTTCTTAGGTGGCGTTGGTGGCGTTGGCTCAGGCGATTCCTCAGGAAACTCTTCATCAGGAAAAACAAAGCCATCACCATTCTCTTGTGCGTATAACGCTAAAGCTGCCTGAATGGGGACATAGACTTCCATGGGCTTACCACCAAAGCGAGCACCAAAGGACACGCCATTCTGATCCATTATCAGGTTACGAACCGCCGACATGCTAATATCCAGCACAATCTGTCCATCTTTTACAAATTCTCGCGGAATAATCGTACCCGCTTGATCCGCGTCCACCAAAAGATACGGTGTCATGTTGTTATCGGCAATCCAGCTATAAGCCGCGTTCAATAAATACGATCTTTTCGGTAACATTTTTACTCCTACAACCATCTAGCCTAACGCTTGATCGAATCAAAATAGTTTGTGTTTCAAGTCTTCCTCTCAATGAAATGCCCCGCCATACCTCCTCTTTCAAATACAGCATGCGTCTCATGATGCAAAACTCAAGAAAATTGATGAGAAGATGGTAACACATGGTATTCGCTCATGTTACTCAGCACCAAGACGACATATGGAAAAATACACCGATAAAGGTCATCAAAGTGTAAAATTGCTCATTTAAGACATAAAAAAAGAGCCAATATCGGCCCTCTTTTTTATGCTTGTTGCAATCACTAGATAACAACAGATTAAGTAAATCACTTAATCCAAACGCATTTCTTGCTCCGCCTCAGACAAACTTTCTTTGAATGAGTCACGCTCAAACACTAAATCCATATACTTGTATAAAGCACGTGCCTGCTCTTTAGGAATATCGATACCCAAAGAAGGCAAACGCCATAGGATAGGAGCCAAGCAGCAATCAACGATAGTGAATTCATCACTCATAAAATAAGGCTTCTCAGCAAAAATTGGAGAAACACTGATCAAACCTTCACGCAACTCTTTTTGCGCTTGAGCAACGGCTTCTTTGTCTTTACTAGAAAGAATCAAATCGACCAACTTCGCCCAGTCACGCTGAATACGGTACATGTACAAACGACTTTCTGCACGCGCAACCGGATAAACAGGCAACAAAGGCGGATGAGGAAAACGCTCATCAAGATATTCCATCATGACATTAGGCTCGTAAAGAACCAAATCACGATCTACCAGCGCAGGCAATTCATTGTATGGATTCACATCAGCCAACTCTTCTGGCTTATTGAATGGGTCCACATCAATGATGTCCACCGTAACAGCTTTTTCTGCCAATACAATACGAACTCGATGGCTGTAATGATCTTCACCATCGGAGAAGAACGTCATTGAAGAGCGCTTAGCAATAACACCCATGTATAACCCCTTTCTTAAAAACAACACACACCCACGACGGGCAAACTTAAAATTGACCAGTTCAATCCATTATTGAGGGATATGACCGGACGATAACTTATCTAACATCACGCCAAAATTCTTTTTTTAGTAAATAAGCAAACACACAAAACAAAGCAATAAAGAGCAAAACTTTTAACCCTAAAGACTCACGCTGAAAACGCGAAGGATCCGCTGTATAGGCCAAAAAGTTCGCGGTATCATATGCGATTTGCTTAAATTCTTGCTCAGAAACCGTTCCTTTTATCTTTCCAGCCACTGTGCGGCAATTATGACCAGACTTAAGCGATTTCTCTTCTTGCTGACATTGTAGCAACCTTTGCCCTTGCAAATGTTCGAGCACATTGGGCATCGCAACATTCTCAAGCAACAGGTTATTCACCCCTAATGGCCGCGACTTATCTTGATAAAAGCCCTGCAAATAATGATATATCCAATTGGGACTTCTTCGTTTCGCCTCAAGTGTTAAATCAGGTGCTTTTGCACCAAACCAACGTTTTGCATCAACAGATGCCATAGTCGCTGTAATTTGGCTGCCCATTCTAGCATATTTTGGTAATAAATTTTCTTCAAATAATGCATTAGGAATACCTAAATCAATAGAAATTTCCTTATAACGCATATAACTAAGCTGATGACAGCCAGAACAATAATTTGAATAAATCTTTAACCCCCGCTGTAAAGAGGCTTGATCACTAAAATCAGGCGTCATTCCCCCTTGGTCGCTCCCTCCTGCTACGGCAACAATGCTAAAAAAACAGGAAAACAACGTAATCAAGATGACTCTTCGCATCACAGGGACACTCTTTCCGGTACAGGCTTAGTCGCTTCAACACGGGAATACCAAGGCATTAATAAAAAATAAGAAAAGTACCCCAAAGTGGCAAGCTGTGAAACCCAAGTCGTCGTTTTACCAACTGGCAAGCTTCCCATCACTGCCAGCACCAGAAAACTCACCACAAAAACACATAAAAAGCATTTACTTAAATAGCCCTTATAGCGAATGGATCGAACAGGACTTTTATCCAACCAGGGCACAAAAAATACGATAAGCACTGACGATAACATGACGACCATGCCCAAGAACTTCGCATCCAACCCAAACAGCGAAAAGGTAATAGCACGCAACATGGCATAAAAAGGCGAGAAATACCAAGCGGCCTCAATATGCACAGGCGTTATTAAAGGATTAGCAGGCTCAAAATTCGCTTTTTCTAGAATAAAACCAAAACCATCAGGGAAGAAGAAAATCACCGCGCAAAAAAGAAAAAGAAAAACGGCAATAGCTAAAATGTCTTTGGTAATAAAATAAGGAGAAAAAGGAACCCCATCTAAAGGCACGCCTTTTTTATTCACATGTTTTTTAATGTCGATACCTTGAGGATTGTTTGAGCCTACATGACGTAGCGTTGACAAGTGTAAATACACCAAAAGCCCCATCAATATAGGGAACGCAATAATATGCAATGCGTAGAATCGCCCCAACGTCACACCAGAAACAAGGTAATCACCTCGAACCCACTGCTCTAAGCCTTTGCCAATCACGGGAATACTTCCAAATAATGAGGTAATAACCTGCGCGCCCCAATAAGACATTTGCCCCCAAGGCAGCAAATAGCCCATAAACGCTTCGATCATAATAATGAAATACAGAGTCATCCCCAATAGCCATACCAATTCTCTAGGTCGTTGATAGGAACCGTACAGTAAACCTCGCAACACATGAATATACAGTACGATAAACAAAGCCGAAGCTCCGGTTGTATGCATATAGCGAATCAGCCAACCGTAGGGCACATCACGCATAATATATTGAATAGAGGCAAACGCACCGGCTGCAGTGGGCGTATAGCTCATCGCCAACCAAATCCCCGTAATCAGTTGATTAAATAGCAGCAACATTGCCAAAACACCAAAAACATACATGGCATTCAAGTTTTTGGGGACATAGTATTCAGAGAAGTGCTTTTTATAAAATGCCTTAATTGGGAAACGTTCATCCAGCCAATCAAGCAGCCCAGAAAAAAAGCCCACTACACTTCTCCCTTGGCATTTTGACCGATACCAATCACAATCACGCGATCACTCTTAAAATAATAAGGTGGAACAACAAGGTTGGTTGGCGCTGGGTAATGCTTATAGACTCGTCCTGCTAAATCAAAACGCGAACCATGGCATGGACAAATGTATCCGCCATACCATTGCGCATTATCATCAGCCACTGAGTTGGGTTGATAGTTTGGTGAGCAACCGAGGTGGGTACAAATACCCACTAATACCAAATATTCAGGCTTAATGGAGCGATAAAGATTATCGGCATAGGCTGGCTGTTGATCAACAGAGGAAAAAGGATCCACCAACTGCGCGTTTAGCTTTGGCAAATCTTTAATGGTTTGAGCCGTACGACGTAATACCCAAACAGGCTTTCCTTGCCAAGCAATCGTCACTTGTTGGCCTTCTTCAAGCTTACTGACATCTACTTGAACAGGGGCACCAGACGCTCTTGTCGCATCACCTGGCTGCCAAGAACACAAAAAAGGCACGGTCGCACCGACACCCCCAACCACTCCCAAAGCGGTGGTCGAGCCAATTAAAAATCGACGACGACTTTTATTGATTTTTTCTTCCAAACAACCAACACCTCATTGAACAGCAAAACAATATTCTATTGAATAAACACAATTAACTCTATGTCCTAGCTCAAAAAATATATTTCAACAAATTGCAAAATAAAAAAAACGCCTGGTGAGAAAACACCAAGCGCTTTGATAGTAATCTGAAAACGAAAATTAACGTTTTGAGAACTGAGGACGACGACGAGCTTTGCGTAGACCCACTTTTTTACGTTCAACTTCACGAGAGTCACGAGTAACGTAACCAGCAGAACGTAAAGTACGACGTAGAGTCTCATCGTATTGCATCAATGCACGAGTGATACCGTGACGAATTGCACCAGCTTGACCAGAGATACCACCACCTTTAACAGTGATGTAAACATCAAACTTCTCAGTTGCTTCAACTAGCTCAAGAGGCTGACGAACAACCATGCGAGCAGTTTCACGACCGAAGTACTGATCAATTGAACGGTTATTGATAACTAGGTTACCAGAACCGGCTTTAAGGAACACACGAGCGGTAGACGTTTTACGACGACCTGTACCGTAGTATTGAGTAGCTGACATAATGATCTTCCGTATTAAATGTTAAGTTCTTGAGGCTGTTGCGCAGCATGTGGATGCTCAGCACCAGCATACACTTTCATTTTCTTGTGCATTGCACGGCCCAAAGGACCTTTTGGCAACATACCTTTAACGGCGATTTCAAGAACGCGCTCAGGAGCGTGATCAATCAACTTCTCGAAATTCATAGAACGCAAGCCGCCTGGGTAACCAGTATGGCGGTAGTATTGTTTCGCAGCTGCTTTGTTACCAGTAACGTGAATTTTCTCAGCATTGATAACAACGATGTAATCACCAGTATCAACGTGTGGAGTGTATTCCGCTTTATGCTTACCGCGTAAACGGCGAGCGATTTCAGTAGCCAAACGGCCTAGTGTTTTGCCTTCAGCATCAACCACGAACCAGTCGCGGCGTACTTCAGCAGGCTTAGCTGTAAAAGTTTTCATCAAAAAACCCTTTCAATACGCGTGCTCATTGCACGCTATACCTATTATTATTGGTTGACCAAACATTCACATGTTTGAGCAACGTACACATACCCTTAAAAAGGCGAGCGAAGTATACATGAGTCTGTATAAATAATAAAGCCGAATTAACGTTACGGCCGGTGCTCCAGAGAAAGGTATTCTTCAGACTGCATCTCCAGCAAACGACTCACTGTACGATCATACTCAAAAGCCAAGCGGTCGCCTTTATAAATATCAGGTATATCGACATCTGCTGTGATAATGACCTTCACATGACGGTCATAAAACTCATCGATCAGGTTAATAAAACGCCGCGCCAGATCATCTCGGGTCGCATCCATTTGCGGCAGATTGGAGATCAGTATCGTTGAATAGAGTTTCGCAATCTCAATGTAATCCACCTGACTACGAGGCCCATCACATAGAGCATAGATATCAAACCAAGCCATATGGTCACAGCTTTTCACCAATGGTATCTGACGGCCTTCTATCTCTACCGCCCCACCCGTTTGAATGTGAGATGCATCAGAAATCAAGCTCATAAAGCGATCTTCCAGTATCTGATCTGATTGCTCTGTCAGCGGAAAATGGTATAACTTTGCTTGCTTCAAGGTACGCAGGCGATAATCAATACCGCCATCCACATTCATTACTCTAGTATACTTATTTACCAGATCAATCGCAGGTAAGAAACGTGCCCGTTGCAAACCATTCTTGTACAAACCATCCGGTTCAATGTTCGACGTCGCCACCAGAGTGGTACCATTCTTAAATAGTACGTCCAACAAGCCTGCTAATATCATGGCATCGGTTATGTCCGTCACAAAGAACTCATCAAAGCAGAGCACTTGGGCTTTTTCAGCAATGTCCTTACCAACAATATCCAGCGGATTTTTAACATGCTCATGCTTACGCATTTCTTTATGAACCATCTGCATAAAACGATGAAAATGCAGGCGCATTTTTTTGTCGGTTGGTAGACATTCGTAAAACGTATCCATCAAATAGGTTTTTCCGCGACCTACGCCACCCCAGAAATACAGACCTTTCTCAACATCGACGCCTTTCTTTTTACGGAAAATTCCGAACAAGCCATTAGACTCAGGTTCATTTTGGCGTGCTACCAGACGATCGAATAAATCTTGAAGAGCCAGCACCGCTTCTTCCTGCGCCGGATCATAATGAAAATCTTCTCTTTCTAAATCTTGCTTATACCGAGTAATAGGTGTCATTGTTGCTCATTCATTCGATTAAATTAGTGAAGGCATTCTAACAAATAGATACTTAAACAACACCTACCATGGTGTCATCGTTTGAGGATTTCAGGCTATAATGCTTTATTGATTTTTAGGAGTAAGCCATGATCTTAGAAGAATTCAACATTATTGTTTTTATTACTGGCGTTGTCGCAGGGTTCGCGATCGCCCTTATTTTAAAGAGCATCACCACCAAAAACACAAAGAAAAACGCTGTCTCAAACACCAATGCCATTACCATTAAGTCACTACAGGAAGAACTAGACAAAAAACAAGTCGTTATTGATAATTTTTTCTCAGACAGCAATGATCATTTATTGGCCCTAGAAAAACGTCTTGCTGAGTTACGAAGCAGCCTATCGAATGGTGCAAGCCAGTTAAGCCATGTCCAAATAGCGCCAGCCTCTCCCTCAACACCACAACAAGAGTTGGCAAATGAAGACAGCCTATCTGAGCCTCCAAGAGACTACGCGCCAAAAAGCGACGATGGGCAAGGCATGCTAAGCGAGAAGTTTGGACTCAAAAAACAAGCTGAATTCACCGAGCCAAAACGCACAATCTAACACTAAGCTCGTCATACAATACGAGCCATCAGCACACAATACAAAGCGGCCAACTAAGCCGCTTTTTTTGTGCTTGAGTTGTTAGTCAAGTCACTTGCCTTATGCTGGACTATCTATATCGATAAATATCGCTTCTAGGCCATGCTCACTCGACAAAAATTCTGCCATAGCTTGTGCACCAAAACGCTCCGTCGCATGATGTCCTGCGGCGATAAAATGAATGTCCATTTCTCGGGCAATATGAATCGTCTGTTCGGACACCTCACCAGTAATAAAGACATCCGCACCAAGCTCGGCAGCCTGTTCGATATAACCTTGCGCACCGCCGGTACAGAGTGCCACTTTATGAATAGCCTTTTCATTGACCACCTCAAACAGAATGTCTCGCTGAACAGCTTGCTCAACCAAGGCTTTGAATGCATTAGCATCAAGAGGCTTATCCAAACACCCTACCAAACCAATCGACTGTTCCAAAGGAAGCGATGGCTGTAAAGACGAACGATCCGTCAACCCTATGGCATCCGCCAATCCTGCATTATTGCCAAGCACTGGGTGGGCATCTAAGGGCAAATGGTAACCGTATAAATTGATATCATTTTTGATCAAAGCAGAAATGCGACGATACTTCATTCCCACAATCTGTGGCGCCTCATTTTTCCAAAAATACCCATGATGCACAAAAATGGCGTCGGCTTGGTAGTCAATTGCCGCTTCAATTAATGCCTGACAGGCCGTCACACCAGTGACAACACGCTTAATCTCAGCTTTCCCTTCCACCTGCAAGCCATTAGGGGCATAATCTTTAAACAAATTTGGGCTCAATGTTCGGTCTAATAACCATTCAAATTCACTACGTAGCAAAACAACCTCGACATTTATGATACATAAAAAACAGTGGACACCTCTCATTATCGCCATTCTACTTGGCACTTGTATAGGACTAGGCACCCTTCTCATTCAAGAAAAAAACAAATTAGCAGACACAAGCTACACCTCTTCCGTTAAAAAAGCTGCACCTTCCGTGGTCAACATCTATACTCAAACGGCATCTCCCAACAGCATTTTAGAGCGTAACAACAACCCACATACCATCAACCTTGGCTCAGGCGTCATTATGTCCAAAAGCGGATACATACTGACCAATTATCATGTTGTACAAAATGCTAGCCACATTGTTGTCGGTCTACACGATGATAGACAGGCGGAAGCCAGATTAATAGGTTCGGATCCCGCTACGGATTTAGCAGTATTGAAAATAGATCTACCTAACCTTACTCCGATAGAGTTGGGAAATAGCCAGACAATTCAAGTAGGAGACAAAATCCTCGCTATCGGAAACCCTTTCGGCATTGGCCAAACAGTAACCGCTGGTATCATTAGCGCTAAGGCCAGAAATAGTATTGGCCTCCATTCCTATGAGAATTTTTTACAAACCGATGCGGCGATCAATCCTGGCAACTCTGGCGGTGCGCTGGTTAACTTAAAAGGTCAATTGATTGGCATAAGCTCCGCTATTTACTCAAGCACAGGAGGTTCTCAGGGAATAGGCTTTGCTACACCAGTAAATGATGCCCTAAAAGTCATGTCTCAACTGATTAAATACGGTAAAGTGACGCGCTCATATCTTGGTATGGATGCTAAAAAAGTCAATAAACAGTTAGCAAAAAGCCTAAGTTTACCTGTTGACCATGGTTTGCTAGTCAGCCACGTCATTCAGCAAAGTCCAGCAGATAAAGCGGGGATCGAAGTGGGCGATATTATTGTTAAAATCAACAACACCCCAAGTACCAATCCATTTGAAACCAGACAAAGAATCGCCAATATGAAACCCGGCTCAGTCATTTCGTTACTTGGTATCAGAGGCCAGCAATCCTATCAAGCCAATATCAAGTTAGAAAAACAACCGGTCATGCAACACTTAATCAATTAGCAACAATTGATTGATTTAAAAAGTGATTAAAGATGAAAAGCGCCATGAACAATGGCCTATAAGAACAAAGCAAACCAGCACAACACCAAAAGTAGGTCTTACCGACCTCAGACTGCTGATAAAGTCCTCGCCATTCGGCGGGGATTTTTTATAATAACGGCATGCTTAAAGAACGCCCTCAAACCCAGTCTACTTTAGAGTTTGTTTCCATCGACGAGCTCGTCCCCAGTGATCACTTGCTTCGCAAGATTGATCGAATTATTGATTTTTCCTTTCTACATGATCTTGTGAAGGATTTTTATTGCGCGGATAACGGTCGTCCCGCTCTCGATCCTACTCTCATGTTTAAGTTGCTATTTATTGGCTACCTTTTTGGTATTCGTAGTGAACGTCAGTTGATTAGAGAGGTTCAAGTTAATGTCGCTTATCGTTGGTTCTTAGGTTTAGGCCTGACTGACAAAATTCCCGATGCTTCCACTTTGAGTGCAAACCGCACACGTCGTTTTAAGGAATCCGATATCTATCAAAAGATCTTTGATGAGATCGTACTCCAGGCTATAAAACACAAGTTAGTTGGCGGAAACACCTTTTATACGGACTCCACACACCTTAAAGCCAATGCGAACAAAAAGCATTTTGAAAAAGTAGTGGTTGAACAGTCCCGACAGGCGTATATGGATGAGCTCGATAAGGCCGTTGAGGAGGATCGACTCGTTCATGGAAAAAAGCCTTTACCACCTGAAAAAAACAAGGTGGAGAGTCGTGAAATCAAGCAGAGTACGACGGATCCAGAGAGTGGCTATATGGTACGAGATACTAAGCCCAAAGGGTTCTTCTACTTAGATCACCGAACGGTTGATGCACGTTGCAACATTATTACTGACGTACACGTCACCGCAGGCAATGTCCACGATGCTGTCCCTTATTTAGAGCGATTGGACCGAATCAAAGAACGCTTTAAGCTTTTCATCACATCGGTCGGAGTCGATGCGGGGTACTTTACCTCGGCAGTTTGTCATGGGTTAGAAGAACGACATATCTATGCCGTGATGGGCTATCGTCGTCCTAATCACAAGAAAGGCTTCTTCTATAAACGCGAATACAAGTACGACAGGGAACAAGATGTCTACTTCTGTCCGCAAGGTGAAAAACTCATTTACAAAACCACTTCTCGAGAAGGTTACCGTCACTACGACTCAGATAGCCTGATCTGCGCGAACTGCCCAGAAAAGCACCGCTGCACCACAAACAAAAAATCGGTCAAAACCATTACGCGTCATGTTTGGGAAGATAGCAAAGAACGCATCAATGCCCATCGGCTAACCCCATTAGGCAAAGTCATTTATGCCAGACGAAAGGAAACCGTGGAACGAAGTTTTGCCGACGCAAAAGAGCTGCATGGCTATCGATATGCACGATTTCGAGGAACAGATAAAGTAGCTTCTCAATGTCTATTAACGGCAGCCGCCCAAAATATGAAAAAGATAGCCTTAATGCTTAGCTAGAGGCTTTTATTTGTTCAAAAAAATGACGAAATCGATAGTCAGAGCCTTAATAAAAGGCCTCAAAGAGCTCTAAGTAACTAATGAGATATCTTGAGTCACTTAGGAAGGAATGTGAGCAAAAGACTCAGAAAAATAAAACCCCAGCAAAAAACTGGGGTTTATCAGTAACCTGAGGTCTTACCGACCTACTTTTGTTTCAACGATGTCTTTCAAACGTTCCAAACTTCTTTCAAAGTTGCTGCCAGCAATACGATTGGCCAATAAAGCCACATAGGGACTAAGCAAACCAGCCCGCAACTTACCTTGAATAAGCCAATCAACCTTGGTTTTGCCTCCGATAGATTGCAAGCGAATCACATTTCGAACCACATCGACTTCAGGCTTAGGCTTGACATCAAAGGTAATTTGGTCATTTCCAATGCCGGTCATCGTAATGCTACCTACCTTATCGGTCTTATTATAATGAATGGTTGCAGAGCGTCCTTTAGTATAAACCCCATTAAACGCCTCCACTCGCCCATCACTAATATACATCCAGTTTGGTAAAGCGTTCCCATCCAACAACACACTCATCACAGTCTGCTTGGATGAGTCTATTGTCACAGACCGCTCTACTTTATAATTCGTTGGCAGTAGCAATCCGACGATCACCACTGCCAAAATCACAAAGGCAGAAATACGCGTTACGGTGCGTAATTTATAGAGCGCTTTTGGATGCTCGGATGCCTTTGACTTCTTACTTGTCATATGGACCTGCTGCTTGTTCATCGATAATACGATATTCAGCAGACATAGCGTGCGCTTCAAGGGACTCGCCACGGGCTAGCGGAGAGGCAATTTTAGCTAATGCACTCGCACCTTCTGGTGAACAGTTAATCAAAGAACTGCGCTTTTGAAAGTCATAAACACCAAGTGGAGAAGAAAAACGCGCCGTACCAGATGTTGGCAATACATGGTTCGGCCCAGCGCAGTAATCACCCAAGGCTTCTGGCGTATGTCGGCCCATAAAAATAGCACCAGCATGACGAATCTTCTGGGCCCATTTTTCAGGCTCATCAACCGATAATTCCAAGTGCTCCGCCGCAACAATATTCGCGATATCCATAGCTTCATCCATGTCTTTGACATGAACAAACGCGCCACGATTTTCCAAGGACACTTTAATAATGTCGCGGCGACTTTGCGTTTCAATTAAACGCTCCATAGAGGCTTTAACATCATGAATAAATTTCTTATTAGGTGATATTAAAATGGCTTGAGCGTCTTCATCATGCTCTGCTTGAGAGAATAGATCCATGGCAATCCAATCTGGATTGGTTTTGCCATCACAAACCACAAGAATTTCAGACGGCCCAGCGATCATATCAATACCAACTGCACCAAACACCATACGCTTGGCTGTCGCAACAAAAATGTTACCAGGACCTACGATCTTATCTACCTTAGGAATGGAGTCTGTACCGTATGCCAAGGCTGCCACTGCCTGTGCACCGCCGATGGTAAATACACGATCAACACCCGCGATGTATGCAGCCGCCAGAACGATGTCATTCACAAAACCATCTGGCGTCGGTACTACCATAATGATCTCGCCAACACCTGCCACTTTCGCAGGCATGACATTCATTAGAACAGAAGAAGGATAAGCAGCCTTACCACCCGGAACATATACACCTACACGATCCAAAGGTGTTACTTTTTGACCAAGAATCGTACCGTCCGCTTCTTGATACTGCCAAGATGGCTGCTTTTGACGCTCATGATAATCATGGACACGTTTTGCGGCCGCTTCTAAGCTAGCAATCAGCTCATCGCTCACACGACTTTTTGCTGCCGCCATTTCTTCACGGGAAATTTCAAGTTCCGCGGCTGACGTCACCTGACGACGATCAAACTTATTGGTAAACTCAATAACCGATGAATCACCCTGTAGGCGCACTTGATTAACAATATGGGTTACCGCATCCTGTACCGATACATCAGACACAGAATCCCATGCCAGCAAGCTTTCCAATTCTGCTAAAAAAACCTCAGAATCCGTGGAGAATTGTCTAATATTTAGATTCACTACTTATCCTCGTTATTGTCAACTGCGCGACGAAGCATCTCAATAATTGGCTCAATCTGAGCGTATTTAGTTTTATAGGCAGCTTTGTTGACCACCAAGCGCGTACTAATATCAGCAATGAAATCTCGTGGTTCCAACCCATTCGCTTTTAGGGTGTTGCCCGTATCGACTATATCCACAATCAAATCAGCCAACCCCATGATGGGAGCCAGTTCCATCGCACCATAAAGCTTAATTACATCAGCCTGAATACCTTGCTCAGCAAAATAAGCCTTAGCAGTCTTAGTAAACTTAGACGCCACTTTCAAACGGCGAGCTGGCAGAGCTTCCCCCACCACTCCAGCCGTCATCAATCGGCACTTTGCAATTTTCAAATCCACCAATTCATACAAATTTTTGGTGGTCGCTTCCATTAATACATCTTTGCCTGCGACACCAAAATCTGCCACCCCATGCTCTACATAGGTAGGCACATCTGTAGCTCGTAAAATCACCAACTTAATATTGTCATGGTTGGTATCAAAAATTAACTTACGACTCTTATTAATATCTTCCGCTGGAATAATATTGGCTTTTTCCAATAGCGGTAAGGTTTCACCTAAAATTCGCCCTTTAGAGAGGGCGATAGTCAAAGTATTACTCATATTAATCTACCACTCGTGAAATTTTCGCGCCCAAAGAGCCAAATTTTTCTTCGATACATTCATAACCGCGATCAATGTGGTAAATACGATCAATCTTTGTATCTCCTTCTGCGACCAGAGCAGATAACACCAGACTGGCTGACGCACGCAAGTCCGTCGCCATAACAGGCGCCCCTTTTAGCTTTTCGCACCCACGGACGATGGCGGTATTGCCAGTAATTTCGATATCTGCCCCCATGCGAACCATCTCGTTCACATGCATAAAGCGATTTTCGAAAATATTTTCTACAACACTACCAACACCAGTCGCGATGGAATTAAGCGCCACAAACTGAGCCTGCATATCTGTTGGAAAAGCGGGATAAGGTGCGGTGCTAATGTTAACCGCTTTAGGACGCTTGCCTTCCATATCCAACTCGATCCAATCATCGCCGCAAGTCACCTTCGCACCAGACTCTTCCAATTTCGCCAGTACCGCTTCTAATGACTTCACATCCGTATCAATAACACGTACTTTCCCGCCAGTGATGGCAGCCGCTACCAAAAACGTACCCGTTTCGATACGATCTGGCATAACGGGATAAGTAGTACCATGCAGGGTTTCTACCCCCTCAATGGTAATAGTATCGGTACCATGCCCAGTTATTTTGGCTCCCATCGAAATCAGACATTCAGCAAGATCCACCACTTCTGGTTCTTTGGCCGCATTCTCTAGGATGGTTTTGCCTTCAGCTAACGTCGCCGCCATTAACAGGTTCTCTGTTCCGGTGACAGTGACCTTATCAAAGAAAATTCGCGCCCCTTTTAGACGACCATCAACGCTGGCAATAATATCGCCGCCTTCAACTTCGATCTTTGCTCCCATTGCTTCCAAACCGCGCAGGTGCAAATCAACAGGTCGACTGCCGATTGCACACCCACCTGGTAAAGAAACAGTTGCTTTACCAAAGTGACTGACCAATGGTCCCAAAACTAGAATAGAGGCACGCATTGTTTTAACCAACTCATAGGGTGCTTCTGAATTGTTCAATGTCGAGACATCCAATTGAACGCTCATTTTTTCATCAACCACTACACCACAGCCCATGGAGCCTAACAACTCTAACATGGTGGTAATATCATGCAGGTGCGGTAAGTTCTTAATAGTAATCAATTCTTTTGTTAGTAAAGTGGCAGCCAGAATAGGTAAAGCCGCATTTTTAGCACCTGACGCGCGCACAACACCATTGAGTTTAACACCACCGGAAATCAGTAGTTTATCCATATATTCCAATCTCTTATTATGATTTATTGCGCGCTGTATTGCTGTGGCGTCAGTGTTTTCATTGTGACGGCATGGATTGCGCCGCTAGAAATGGCATCTTGAAGATGAGAATAAACAAGCTGCTGTCTTTTTACGGTAGACATTCCCTCAAACTCCGAAGAGATAACAACAATACTAAAATTACAACCTTCACCTTCGGCAATGACCTTGCAATCGTTGATAGTGGCTTCTAAAAGTGCTTTAACTTCACTTGCGTTCACAATCACTCCAATTTTTAAATATTCACAGATAGAGACATTCTACCTTAGTCTTGCCAACTTCTTAACACCCATCCAGACAACTCCGCGTAAAAAAGCCGTCTGTTTTTGCCAGTAACCTTTGATCAAGCGGTCAAAAACAAAAAAATCCGAATTCAGCATAGCGAATTCGGATTTTTTATGAAATTCAGTGAGCGAGATCATCCAAAACCTTACCCACTTACTAGCAAATTAGGACTGTTTTTTAGATAAAGAATCTTTCCAAGCCGTAATAGCAGCATCAATATTATTGCTATTTTGCTGCATCATCACGCCAAACTGTTTGCGGAAAGTCAGTCCAAAATTGATGTTACTCACAACAACATTACTCAATTTCCAGTCATTGTTGCCATAATCTTCCATATAAAAGTTAATATCAATCAGCTTACCTGTATCCTGCTGAAAGGTAACATCTACTCTAATTTCATCACTACGATTTTGAGGACCTAATGGCAATACTTTGATTTTGCTAGGGTCTAAATCCAACAAGGAACCACCATAGGTTTTCAACAAGGTCTCCTTGGTCACAGTAGCAAAACGAATTCGCTGCTCAGGAGTCGCTCTACGATAGTACTTACCCATCACTCTCTTCGCGAATTCATCAAAATTAACCACTGGCGTGAGAATTTTATCTACTTTTTCGGACAATAACGCAGGGTTGTTTTTAAGCTCAGCTTTATCGGCCACAATCTGAGTACGAAACTCGTTAACAACTTTAACGACGGTATCACGAGCACCTTCCTCGTTATCTGCCCAAACTAGGGACGAAAACAGCGCCCCTACTAAAAACATCACGTTTATTACCTTTGACATGGTCTAAGTACTCCAATTCATTACTTTTTCGAGTCAGATTGACTGGTTTTATTAAACAAGAACTGACTAATTAAATTCTCTAACACCAAAGCAGATTGCGTATCGTATATTTGACTGCCATTTTTCAGCACTTTCTCATCAGCTCCAATCGTAATACCAAGGTATTTCTCACCCAACAGGCCACTTGTCAGGATAGCGATGGAACTGTCTACAGGAATATTGTTGATATCCGAATCGATTGCCATGGTAACTTTTGCCATGTAAAGCTTTTTATCATAGCTAATGGAGACAACATGCCCCACTGTAACACCTGCAATGGTTACTTTGGCACGATCTGTCAAACCACCGATATCATCAAATTCAGCAACGACTTGATAAGTATCTTTTTTGCCGGTAAATGCCAAACCACTCACTTGTATGGCAAGATAAACAAAAGCTACTATCCCCAAAACAATGAAACAACCTACCAATAACTCAACACGCTTACTTCTCATCCTAAAAATCTCCAAACATCGCAGCGGTTAAAATAAAATCCAACGCTAAAATAGACAATGAACCCAAAACGACGGTTCGAGTAGTCGCTTTCCCAATCCCTTCTGATGTCGGAACGCATTCATAGCCCTGATAGACAGCGATCCAAGTCACCACAACAGCAAATACTACCGCTTTGATTACTCCATTCATGACATCCGTATCAAAGTTAACGGATTGCTGCATAAGGGTCCAAAACGCCCCATCACTCACACCAAGCCAACCAACAGAGACAAGCATACCGCCAATGATACCAGCTGCCGAAAACACAAAACTAAGCAAGGGCAAAGAAATCACACCAGCAATAAAACGCGGCGCAATCACACGACGTAAAGGATCCACCCCCATCATTTCATAACTGGAGAGCTGCTCTGTTGCCTTCATCAAACCTATTTCGGCAGTAAGCGATGACCCAGCTCGACCAGCGAATAACAACGCCGTAACCACTGGCCCCAATTCACGCAACAAAGACAAGGCTAACAATTGACCAACAGATCCTGATGAGCCAAATTTTGCCAAAATACTATAACCTTGTAGGGATAACACCATTCCGATAAAAGTACCGGATACAATGATAATAACCAGAGATAACACGCCCACTGAATACAACTGACGAATCAAAAGGTTAATGGATTCCCCTAATCGAACGGGTAAACGAACGAGACTTTGAACAATAAATATTCCCGCTCTTCCAACCGCCTCCAACCAATCTAAAAAACCAGCGCCCAAAGAAATCAAACTATTCATCATCTTTGACTCCTCTGTTCATCAGCAACACTTTCCGGATAATGAAATGGAACTGGACCATCGGGCTCACCATTTAAGAACTGTTTTACTTGAGCATCGTCAGAGGCACGGATATCAGTGGGTGTCCCTTGAGCAATAACTCGACCACCAGACAAAATACAGACATGATCCGCAATGGATAACGACTCTTCTACGTCATGGGACACTACGATTGAAGTAATGCCTGACCCATCGTTTAACTGACGAATCAGCTCGACCAGAACACCTTTAGAAATGGGGTCCTGACCTGTAAATGGTTCATCAAACATAACCAGCTCAGGATCCAATGCAATCGCCCTAGCAAGGGCTACGCGTCTAGCCATCCCCCCTGACAATTCAGAGGGAAATAACCTTGCAGCTCCTCGCAACCCCACGCTGTGCAATTTTTCAAGCACAATGCTTTCGATTTTACTCGCATCAAAATTGGTGTGTTCTTGCAAAGGAAAAGCAACATTTTCAAAAACAGACATGTCACTGAATAAGGCACCACTTTGAAAAAGCATGCCCATTTTCTCTCTTACTTTATATAAATCTGAACGGGACAAGGAATGAATATCCTTCCCATCAACAAAAATATGACCACTGTCTGGATAAAGCTGCGCAGCGATTAGCTTTAAGAGAGTCGTTTTTCCGGTTCCACTTGGCCCCATCACAGCAGTGATTTTTCCACGAGGAATATCCAGCGACACATCTTCATATATCACCCTCTCCCCTCTTGAAAAGCGAAGATTCTGTACTTTTATATACCTATCCAGCACGGACCCACCTATCCTTTCCCAATATAATAGTCGCTGATACTAACACCCGCCCTTAGAAAATAGAATCGCACAATAAACGGAATCGAAATTGTTTCAAAGATCAAGTCTTGAATTTACACAGTAAACCTCATTAAATGGGACATCTTTTTGATTCATGAGTAAATAAAAGGTTATGCTGCTGTTTTCCGCTGCTCTAATTGCAGGCTTAGTCTTGCTGGTTATTAGTTCTGATAAATTCATTGAACATGCGGCGCTCGTTGCCGAAAAACTAGAAGTGAGCCCCATTGTTATTGGAGTAATATTGGTTGGGTTAGGCACCTCTGCGCCCGAAATGGTTGTGTCGGCGATTGCGTCATTTGATAATGCGCCTGGCATTGCCATTGGTAACGTATTAGGTTCCAACATTGCCAATATCGCATTGGTTTTCGGCGCTACCCTGTTGTTTTCCGCTGTACCAGTTACTAAAGATTTGATGCGCAAGGAGGTCCCCCTTGTTTTAACCATCACCTTGGTGACAGGCTGGCTACTTCATGATGGCACATTAAGCTTTTCAGACGGTATCGTATTGGTTTTCATGTTTATTATCATGATGATCATCATGCTCAAAGGCAGCAAAAACCTAGAAGAACAACTTTCCAGCGAGTTACCTGAGGATGATGGCAGCCCTGTCAGTAAATCCCTATGCATTTCATTTGTCAGCCTAGCGGTTCTGATTGGCAGCTCGAAATTACTTGTTTGGGGAGCCATTGGCATTGCTTCTGCTCTCGGTGTCAGCGACATGGTAATTGGCTTGACCATTGTGGCCGTGGGCACCAGTCTGCCAGAGCTAGCCGCCTCCATCAGCAGTGTGCGTAAGGGCCACCATGACATTGCCATTGGTAACATCTTAGGCTCAAATATGTTCAACTTGGCGACAGTGTTACCACTACCTGCGTTAATCGCACCTGGCGTAATTGATCAAACCACTTCGGGACGGGATTTCTATTGGGTTCTAGGATTAACCGTTGCCCTATCCTTGCTCATCTACGGATTTGCCAAAACCAAAAACCAAAGCATCCCACGCTGGATAGCCATTCCCTTACTCGTTTCGTACGCTGTCTATATTTTCTTCGTTAGCACTGGGGATTCTGTCTAATGATCAAAGCAAGCCACAAAAAACTACTACTAGGGGCTGGCAGCATTGTTATCATTACTCTTTTTTTCTGGGCGGGTTCATCCGATAATAAAAACTTGCTTCAGACTGATAATCTGAGCAGCACCCCCGATTATTTCATTACAAAAATACACGCTACAGAATTTGATCAAAATGGCAAACTGATAGAAACCTTGACCGCTGATAAAGGTCTACATTACAACAAGGGCGCAAAGACACTTCTCGAAAACCCAAAGGTAAAAAGAGTAGAAAAAACGGGGAACTGGGAAGCACAAGGAAAAAAAGGGATAATTGAAGATGGCAGTAGTGATATCCTACTAACAGATGATGCATCTGCCATAAAACATTACGTAGACTCACCAGACATCACACTAACAGCGGACAATATTCGCTATTTAGATAAACAACAGTCACTTACGAGTACAGGAAATGCAAAAATCCACTCAACACAAGGCGAAACAACTGCCGATGTCATTGTCACTTATATCAACACAGAAGAAGTTAAAATGACAGGATCTGTAAGAGGACAGTATGAAGCAACACATTAAGGTCTGTACTTTATTAACCAGCTTATTCATAAGCCAATGGGTAGTAGCGCTACCAGACGACACAAGCAAACCACTAAATATACAGTCCAATCAAGCCCACTTTGATCAAAAAACAGGCGAAGCCGTTTACACGGGCGACGTATTTGTAAAACAAGGTACGATTGAAATTCAAGCTCAGTATCTGAAAGTCATCACCAATCCTAAAACACGTAAATTTACCGAGCTAATCGCAACGGGCCATCCTGCCAAATTTAGCCAGCAAATCGATTGGCAAGGTAATATGATGATTAGCCGTGGCAATAAAGTTGTCTATAAGACGGCTCAGTCCAAAGTAGAAATTTTTGGAGACGGCTACCTGAATAGAATGGACGATAAAATCACTGCTGACCATATTGTGTACTACATTAACAATGGCACCTTCAGCGCCGAAAAAGAAGGATCAGGCCGAGTCTCTATGACTCTACAACCACAAACCGAAAAACAACAAGAATCCTCACAGAAAAAAGAGAACTAAATGGCTGTTTTAGAAGCAAAAAACCTCGCAAAAAGTTATAAAAAACGCCAAGTGGTTAAAGATGTGTCACTTTCTGTCGAGTCAGGTCAAGCGGTTGGCTTGCTTGGTCCTAATGGCGCGGGCAAAACAACCTGTTTCTATATGATCGTTGGCATGGTCACCAACGATGCTGGCGGCATCTTTATCGATGGTCAAGACATCACCAAGAATGCCATGCACACCCGAGCTCAAAAAGGCATAGGCTACCTCCCCCAAGAAGCCTCTATTTTTAGAAAAATGTCGGTAGAAGACAATATTTATGCCATTCTTGAAACACGAAAAGAACTTAATAAAGCTCAAAGAAAAGAACGACTAGAAAGTTTATTAAAAGAATTTCATGTCACTCACATTCGCTCTAACTTGGGTATGGCATTGTCTGGTGGTGAACGGCGCCGAGTTGAAATCGCGCGGGCACTGGCGATGAACCCCAAGTTCATATTACTTGACGAACCATTCGCTGGTGTGGATCCTATTTCAGTGGGTGATATAAAGCTCATTATCAGGCACTTACAAGAAAGTGGTATTGGGGTGTTAATTACCGACCACAACGTCAGGGAAACCCTCGACATTTGTGATAAAGCCTACATTGTTGGTAATGGTCATATCATCGCATCAGGGGATGCTGACACGGTTATCAACAACGAACAAGTGAAAAAAGTCTATTTAGGTAACGACTTCCGCTTATAACCTCTTATTTTTGCAACTCAAAGGGAGTAACATGCATAACTTGTTCCATATTTCTTACTTTCAACTTAACGATAAAAGAGTTGCTCTATGAAGCAGTCTTTGCAATTAAAGCTCGGTCAACAACTGACCATGACACCACAGCTGCAGCAAGCCATTCGTCTACTGCAACTTTCAACACTGGATCTAAAACAGGAGATCCATGAATTTTTGGAGTCTAATCCACTACTGGAAATTGACGATGAGGAATATACCTCAAGTGATACCTCATCCGCATTGAGAGAACGCGACAGTGATAACACACACTCTGCCGAGAAAAAGGCTGAGTCAAATAATAGCGAAGAAGCAAAAGTCGAATCAGAATGGACTGACAGCATTCCAGAAGAGTTATCCATTGATAGTGACTGGGATGATACCTATCAAAATTCAGCGTCTGTCAGCCACTCAAATAACTATGAAAATGATGGGGATTTTGAAAGTCGTAGCGCGCCAGAAGAAAGCATTCAAGACCATTTAATTTGGCAACTTAATCTCACGCACATGTCTGATCGGGATATTGAAATTGCTTACGCCATCATTGAATGCGTTCAGTCCGACGGATACTTGAGTATTACCCCAAATGACATTTGGGAATCATTGAGCACTGAACTTGAAGACCTTGAGCTTGATGAAGTCATTGCTGTTCAACACCGTTTACAACGCTTTGATCCGGTCGGCGTATGTTCTATTGATCTGCGTGATTGCCTGTTAGTTCAATTAGAACTTTTCCGCGATCATCCTTTGTACAAAAGTACTTATAATTTAGTAGACAATTATTTACCTCTGCTGGGTAATCGCGATTTTGCACAGTTAAGCCGGAAAACAAAATTGAAAGAAGAATCACTCAAAGAAGTGATTGAACTAATACAACAACTCAATCCACGACCAGGATCCATTATTGATGCAGACGATACGGATTATGTTATCCCCGATGTGTCTGTTAGAAAGCGTAATAACGTCTGGCAAGTTGAACTGAACAATGACGCTCTTCCACCGGTTAAGATAAATGAAACCTATTCGGCCATGGCATCAACGGCTTCCACATCAGAAGACGTCACGTATATCAAAAACTCCTTACAAGAAGCTAAATGGTTCATGAAAAGCTTGCAAAGCCGTAATGAAACCTTACTAAAAGTCACCAGCTGCATCGTAAATCGACAAATCGATTTCTTTGAGCTTGGTGAAGAAGCGATGAAACCCATGGTACTTCATGATGTCGCAGAAGAAGTAGGCATGCATGAGTCCACTATTTCCCGAGTAACCACACAAAAATACATGCATACCCCAAAAGGCATTTTTGAGCTGAAGTACTTTTTTTCCAGCCATGTCAATACCGCTTCTGGAGGGGAATGTTCTTCGACCGCTATTCGAGCTATGATTAAGAAGCTCGTTAACGAAGAGCCTGCCAAAAAACCGCTTAGCGACAACAAACTAGCCAGCATTTTAGCGGAACAGGGTATTCAGGTTGCTAGACGAACGGTGGCAAAATATCGCGAGGCGATGAATATTCCGCCTTCTAATGAACGTAAACGACTCTTCTAATACGGATACATTTCTTTATGCCTTTGAAATCTATATTGAAAGCTGAACTCGTTATCGCCAAACAGGATATTATTAGCAAGAAACGCGTACTAGAAAGCATTGCTGATGTTGCGTCAAATCGATTACATTGCGACAACGAAGCAATTTATGATGCATTATTAGGACGCGAAAAACTTGGTAGTACTGGCATAGGCAATGGTATTGCCATCCCCCATTGCCGTTTGGAAAGCGCTAACCATACAGCTCTGGTTGTGATGTCATTGCAATCCGCCATTAACTTTGACTCCGTGGATAAGCAAAACGTGGATTTAATTTTTGCTTTAATCGTGCCTCCTAGCGAATGCGATAACCACTTATCAACCCTGTCAGAAATTGCTGAGTTGGCGCAGTCTACCGAAAAACTCGATAAATTAAGAGCGGCCGAGACCAACCAAGCCCTTCTTGATGAATTAGAATCACTATTGAATTAGATTTAATATAATAAGGAAAAAGGTATGTTGGAAGAGTCGGTCACCATCATCAACAAACTTGGCCTACATGCACGAGCCGCAGGAAAACTGGTCGAAACCACTTCTCGATTTTCTTGTGATGTTACCATCGAGAAAGACGGGCGCAACGTTGATGGTAAAAGCATTATGGCAATGATGATGCTAGCTGCTGGTAAAGGCACCAACATCACCATAAAAACAAATGGAGAAGATGAAGAGGATGCCATCAAAGCGATTATTGCATTAATCAATAATCGCTTTGGAGAAGACGAATAAGGACAACAATGCCAGATAAAAATACACTCGCCCACCTACAAACGGTCACAGAGTCTTTAGAGTCTGGCGCCACACTACAGACGCGCTATTTGCTAAATGGCGCCTTACCCGCACAAGAGGTTGCTAGCCTTCTAGAATCCTCACCTCCTAAAGAACGTAAGCAACTTTGGGAACTCATTGAAGACAAAAACCAAGGCGAAGTTCTTCAGTATCTTAACGAAGACATACGCTTACAGTTTTTGGAAAACATGAGCACCCATCGAGTGGTCGCGGTATCTGAACACTTTGAAAGCGATGATTTAGCCGATTTACTGCAACATCTCCCAGACAAAGTGGTAAGCGAAGTACTCTTATCCATGTCCCCTCAGGATAGACTAAGAGTTGAAGCCTTATTAAGCTACTCGGAAGACTCCGCCGGTGGCTTAATGAACACGGACACTATTACCATTCGACCTAATGTCACCTTAGATAGAGTATTTCGTTACCTTAGACAATATAAACAAATTCCTGACATGACAGACAGCTTATTAGTTGTCAGTCGTTCAAATCGACTATTAGGGATCCTCCCCTTAGCAAAACTCCTTGTCTGTGATCCAAAAACCACCGTACGTGACATTATGGAAACTGACCACACCACCATCCACTCAAACACATCCGTAAGCGAAGTCGCTCAAGTGTTTGAAAAAATGGATTTGGTTTCCGCCCCCGTTATTGATCGCAGTACAGGAAAGCTACTTGGACGCATTACCATTGATGACGTAGTCGATGTCATTCGAGATGAGGCCGAACACTCCATGCTCAGTATGGCCGGTTTGGACGATGACGAAGACACCTTCTCGCCAATCATGAAAACCACACGCCGCCGTGCCGTTTGGCTAGGCATCAACTTAATCACCGCCTTTATTGCTTCTTATGTCATTGGTCTTTTTCAAAACACGCTCAACCAAGTGGTCGCACTGGCCGTTTTAATGCCCATTGTCGCCAGCATGGGAGGCATTGCTGGCTCTCAAGTTCTCACTTTGGTCATACGTGGGATCGCTTTGGATCAGATTGGCTCAGCCAATATGCGATGGCTATTAAATAGAGAACTGATTGTCGGCCTACTCAACGGACTCCTTTGGTCAGCCATTATTGCCATACTGACAGCAGTTTGGTTTGACAACATCAAGATTGCCTATATCATTGCGGGGGCGACAATCATCAACCTTTTGATTGCTGCACTGACTGGAACTCTTTTACCAATTTTCTTAAAAAAACTTGGTATCGACCCCGCCTTAGCGGCCAGTGTTATTTTGACTACCGTGACCGATGTGGTCGGCTTTTTAGCCTTCCTTGGTCTCGCCACCATTTTTTTAGTATAGGTTCCCATGACTGACTTTGATCAATTTAATGAAGACGACATCCCGAAGAGTAAAACGCAGATCAAACGCGAAATGGAAGCCCTGCAAGAAGTCGGTAAAAAGCTGTTAGCGCTAAGTAAAAATCAGCAAAAAAAAGTCGTGATGTCAGACACACTTAGGGACGCCCTAGCCGAAGCCGATCGCATCAAACAACGAGAAGCGATGAGAAGACACCTTCAATACATAGGCAAGGTAATGCGTACCGAAGACCATGAAGCGATCGCCAAGCAAGTCGCTATGTTTGACACAACCTCAGCGGCCTATAATAAATTATTCCACCAGTTGGAAGCAAAGCGTGACGAATTAATTGGTGAGCATAGCAAAGAAGCTCTCTCACAATACCTAGAAGATCATCCAGGATTAGAAGACATCCAGCTCTTAAGACAGCTTATTCGCCAATCCCAAAAGGAAGTCTCAGAGGATGGCAACACCACCAATCGCAAAAAGCTATTCCGTTACCTTCGAGAGGTTGAGGAAAAGAAACTTGGGCTGAAAGACTAGTTTCTCTCCGAGCGCCTTTTATTAACTTGACTGATGAGTCAACCCCTTCACACAAAACAAAGGCCCAAGAGCCATCTCTTGAGCCTTTTCAACCGTTATCACCCATAAAATTAATATACTAACCTAGCTAATGAAGCGTCGGTGTTCCAAACAAGGCATTTTAGTACGACATGAATTTAGGCTGCTTTTATCTATCTCACCTACAAAATACCCAGGCTCTTCTTCCAACTGATGCAACATCTCGCCATTTGGAGAATATAAAACACTGTGCCCATAGGTTTGACGCGTTTGCGTATGCCAACCACATTGATTCACGCCCATCACAAAACACTGATTTTCTATAGCTCTGGCCGCCAGCAGAGTATTCCAATGTGCTTTACCTGTCACATAGGTGAAAGCGGCAGGAACGAGTATAAGTTCCGCTCCTTCTTTGGATAGATGCCTAAAAAGCTCAGGAAAGCGGACGTCATAACAGATGGTCAGTCCCACTTTAAAGCCATCAACTTCAAACATTTTGACTTCCAAGTCTCCAGGCTCGATATAATCGGACTCACGGTAAGAACCAGCTTTATCGTCCACAGACACATCAAACAGATGAATCTTGTCATAACGCTGTATCAACTCACCATTAGGATCGAAAACCATACAAGACTGACGCACCCGCTGATTAGCGACAAGCTCTCCCCCCTCATTCACAAGACTAGGGTGAGAGCCAACCACTAAATAGACCTCATTGAAGCGGGCCCACTCAGCGACTTCCCTCAACAGTACCCCTTGATCATCAGATTCAGCAAGATCACGCATAGCTTTGCCATTGAACAAAAAAACATTCTCAGGCAATACGATAACTCGCGCGCCATCATCAGCAGCTTTGACTACCCATTTTTTAACTTCTTGCAAATTTTCTTTAAAATCTGCACCACTGGTCAACTGAATCGCAGCAATACGAAGGGTGTCTGTCATCTATTCGATCCTTTTTTAAATTTGTGAACAATAGGCGTAAGAATAGGATTATTAAACGACCCTTGAACCTTATACTGAACACTGGTCACTTTGGAAATCTGATCACCTATCAATTTATCGGTTAAATATAGCAACCCAGCGATCTGAGGAGTCGACCAAATCAACCCAGCTAATGGCAATGTACCACTAATAGGTAACGTTGCCGTTAACACCTCATCCAAGGTCTCATTGACAATGTCAGCCTTACCCTCAATAGACAAATCTGCCGATGGAGAGATTATCGATAAGGGTGTCGTTGTTTGTACAATACCCTTATTAACAACAAAGTCTCCCTTAATGCTATAATAGGTCAGCCCCGGCTCAAAAAGATCAGAGAAATCCAGTGATAGCCGGCGCGTAAATGACTCAACATTAAATATACCAAAGACCTTAAGAAAAACAGGCATATCGTCCACTTTTGACGCGTTACCATCGGATGCAGAAAACGCGATACGCCCAGAAACCGTCTTTCTGTTAAACTCAAACGGGTTACCCTGCCAAAATAATGACACATTAATATCGTATTTTTGTGACGTTATAAATGCACTTTTAGCGAACTTCTTCGTTAATTCCGCTAAATCTTTACCTTTAATGGCCATTGCCAACTCAACTTTCGAGCGCGAACCATCATCAACCCATATCAAACGACCATCGAAACTCCCTTGTTTTAAAGCAGAAGACAAAGGGTCAATTCGTAATTCATTACCATCGCTCTCAATCGTAAGATTCCAGTCCCCATAGGGCCTCTGATTAATAAACAACTTATTAATCGATAAATACATACTAGGGATGTCATTAGCATGTATCGGCGGCTCACTTATCACATCTTGCTGATTAGCGGCTTGGCCTTGCTTACTTTTCTTATCCTCGGCACCTTTCTTATCCGCAGTGCTGGGCGCCGTCGTCCAATTCAAATAACCAATACGCAATCTAGGTTTATTCTTATAGGTATCTAACATGAAGTTCATCTCATCTGAAGCGACTTTTAGGAGTTTATCCCCATCGCTATAGGTCACTTTCATGTTGTGGAAGGTGTTTTGAGGGTTAACTACCACTTGATCAATAATAAAATCAACTTTACGGAGCCATTTTGGCACTGCCAAAGAAGCGGATAAATCAGCGACTTTCTTGGCACTATGTGTTTTCCCCACATCAGAGGCTGGAGTGCCAACCGGCGCTGAAAAGAATGCCTTTTTCCATGCATCCACATCTACTTTTTTCATCTGACCATCAACAGATAAGCCCTTATAAAGAGCCTGATCCAGTGGTTTTTTACTGTTTACTAGAACTTGTCCACCAACAAATTCAGCCGATTTAAACAAAAGCTTAGAGCGAACTTTTGCTCCATATTGCCCCTGGATAACAAGGTCATCTTGATGGGACATAATCTTCAGAGAAAGTGGCTCAGATACCTTTGCTTGCTTATTAAAGGGCTTAGGCAAATCGATACGAACGCCAGAAAGATCACTATTAACGGTTAAATCAACTTGCCCAACTTGAGCCTGATTGACACTAAGAAAAGCGGAATACTTCATGCTTCCCGATAGATGAGACACCAAAAACTGCGGTGCTTTTTGCCATTTTGCAACATCACCAATCTTTGCCGTTCCCGTCATATCTGCCTGAATAACCATACTACCGTCTGTTTTATTTTTAGAGGACATAGAAATAGTTGTATCACCCGACAATGCTTGGACGTCGAAACGAGTATTGTAAAAACCTTTACTCGAATCAAAGTGCAATTGACCTTGCTTAACCCTTGTATTTAAGTTGACATCGCCGATATACAACGGATTATTTTCGAATTGCAAATTAAGACCGATTTTGGGATCAGAATGGTCATCGGATAACGGAATTTTAACAGAAAAGTCCCCTTTCATTGGTCCTGATATGCGCCATTTGTCAAAGGCGGACAAAACAGAATTTTTCAGTGGCGTAGTACGAAGCAGAGCTAAAACAGACGTTGAGTTCTGTTCTAAGCTACCATGAACATTCACCCAATCAGCCTTATTTTTATCAATCGGCAAATCGACGAACACATCTTTAACGGCAAAACCTGATAACATGCCGGACTTCACGGCCACATGCAAACCCGATTTTTCCAACTCAACATCACCATTTACCTGTCTTGCCACGGGCCAATCTTTAGCAAAAGCCACGTCAGTATCCTTCACGTTCATCTTCATAAGAACGTTCGCATCATCACCCTTTCTAAGCCCTGTCTGGACAACGAGGCTCATGTTATTGATCGTCCCTTTTCCAGACTTGAATGCTTGATTCAACCAGTCCATTGTCGATGGATCTAACACCCCTTTGGGAATGTATTCGTTGCGGTCTTTCACTGCCACATGATCAAGCCCCAAACTGAGCGACAACCAATCTGACTCATTTGGCCGAGACTCTAGCCTAAAGCCCCCAACAACTTGAGTATTATGACGAGATAGATACAAATCCGTACCAGACACAATGAAGGCTCCTTGGTTTTCCCCCCATTTCACCTGTCCAGACATTTGATCAACATCCCACCCTTTATCATAGACAGTTGGGAAGTCAAGATAACCATTCCTACCCTTAAACTTAACCATTCCACCTTCGTCCGTTAAGTTGAAGGTACCGTTTAGATGAGTTGCCTTAGGAATACCATTAAACCCATCGATAGAGGCATTTTGAAAATTACTTAGGTAATGATAGGAAGGTTCCTTGCCATGAAAATCTAGCAATAGCGATCCGTTACTTGCAACCCCCTTGGGGTTTAAGCCTTTTAACAATGAAGAGACATGCCACTGGGGCTGTAAAAAGTTAGCAGCAATCCTATTAACCATACCTAAATCTATCTGATCAAATTTAATAAAAGAACGGTCACTAGTATCAGACCAGTCATAAACCAGATTAGTGGTAGCGGCAACATGACCTGTCTCATCCTCAATGGACAGATCATTCACACTCAGGGATAAACTAGGAAAACGCTGACTAAAACGAAGTTTGAAATCAGGATGAGTTTGATAGGCTTGGCCATTCTTTAGCGCAACAGCAAGAGTGGTACTTTGCCCCTGTAAATCAATAGAATGACCCACTCGATAATTCAGCCAAAACTTACCGCCAACCTGAACACTGTTGAAGGGTTTGGCCCACGAAAACGAACTGTCAGCCAACGACAGTTTAATATTGGGCACATTGATATTAGCTTGAACATGATAGTCGCCTATCACTCCCAATAACTGTGATACTTTGGCGTTGATGGTAAATGGGGCAGATTTACCGTCCAAATACGCATTTATCTTAATCCAAGAGCTAAAGTCACTTTGAAATACATACGCTTTTGGAATCAATAACTCGTGAGCCCCCAATTGATCGCTATCCAGAATGATCTTGGCATCTAGCATGGAGAAACGCTTTTGCGCCATCAAATAACCGAGAATTCTCTCGACTCCCACATCATCCTGAACATCATGGCTTGCCTTGGCCCCTTTTAACAGCCACTTACCTTGTCGTTCTTGAAGCGCCACAGAAGGTTTGGTAAATCGAACGTAAGTGAATTGTGGACTAACGGTTAAAAGAGATTTAATGGTATTGAGGCGAATGCGAATTTCTGACACAGAAACAACAGATTGACCATCGATATCCAGATTCACATCGGAAGCATAAACAGTAGGATCAATCCCTTCTAATCCTCCCCCTATCTTTCCCAAAGAAATATGGTAGCCCGAGATTTGACTCAAATTTCGTTCTATCTGCGGACGGTACTCATTCAAAAGCGGCAGCAGCAACTTAGCAGCGACAATAGCAAGTGCTAAAAAAGCAACAATGAAGACTAAAATCCACCAAATAATACTAATCGCGCGCTGCAGCGGTTTAGCCATCCAAGTTTCTCCGCTTATCTTAGGACGACATCATACTGATCTTGTGTATACACAGGATCAACCTGAAAACGAATGGTTTTACCAATAAATGCCTCCAATTCCGCAACCCCTGCACTTTCTTCATCAAGAAAACGATCTACCACTGAACTGGCGGCTAACACAGTGTAAGTTTGGGAGTCATACGCCCTATCGGCTCTTAAAATCTCCCTAAATACTTCGTAGCACACAGTTTCAGGCGTTTTTACCAAGCCACTACCACGACAAGCCCGACATGGCTCACATAGCGTTTGCCCAAGGCTTTCACGCGTACGTTTGCGTGTCATTTCCACTAACCCTAAATCCGACACACCAGTAATTTTGGTCTTAGCATGATCAAGCTCTAGTGTTTTTTCAAGCATTCTTAATACTTGCCGCTTATGCTCCTCATCCTCCATATCAATAAAATCAATTATGATGATGCCACCCAGATTACGTAAACGTAATTGGCGTCCAATCGCTGTGGCAGCCTCAAGGTTGGTTTTATATATCGTCTCTTCTAAATTACGACTTCCAACAAATGCGCCCGTATTGACATCAATAGTCGTCATCGACTCAGTTTGCTCTACTAAAAGGTAACCACCAGACTTCAGTTGCACCTTGCGATCCAGCGCCTTTTGAATCTCATCTTCCACGCTGTACAGATCAAAAATAGGGCGCTCACCTGGGTAATACTCAATGCGATCTCTAAGCTCTGGAATAAAGTCTTCCGCGAAAGAACGCAATTTTGCATAATTCTCACGTGAGTCAATACGAATTTTTTCTGTCGTCAAGCTCACTAAATCTCTCATGGTACGCAAATGCAAAGGCAAATCTTCATAAATGACCGAAGGGGATTTAGCGCTTTTGATACGCTTTTTAACAGACTGCCATAAGCGTGTTAAAAATTTAATATCCGACAAAATTTCTTCTTCTCCAGCACGCTCTGCGGCGGTACGAAGAATATAGCCATTCGATTCATCCGCTTCGGTTAATGCTGTCGACACCAGAGATTTGAGACGCTCTCGCTCTGCTTCATCTTCAATGCGCTGACTGACACCAACATGGGACTGGTCCGGCATATAAACAAGATAACGAGACGGAATAGATAAATGTGTTGTTAAACGAGCACCTTTGGTACTAATCGGGTCTTTTGTTACTTGAACAACCAGAGATTGCCCTTCACGCAAATAATCACCAATTTGATCACTTGGGTTAACAGCATCTCGATCCACCACCTCGGAAACATGGATAAAAGCCGCGCGCTCTAAACCTATATCAACGAAGGCAGCTTGCATTCCTGGCAACACACGGACCACTTTACCTTGATAAATATTACCAACGATCCCCTTGCGGCTGGAACGCTCAATATAGACTTCTTGAAGGACGCCATTCTCTACTAAGGCGACTCGAACCTCCATCGGAGTGACGTTGATTAATACATCTTCACTCATGAGACATCTCCTCAAGGGAATGAATCCCATATAATGCTAGAAGCTGGGACGTTTCATACAAAGGCAAACCGACCACTGCAGAATAAGAACCAGAAAGATGAGAAACAAACACAGCACCTAACCCCTGAATAGCGTAGGCTCCCGCTTTATCTTGCGGCTCACCTGTGCGCCAATATTGGGCAATTTCAACATCCGATATCGATCTAAACGACACATCCGTCACAACGTTAGTTAACTGTACATGATCACCATCCACATCGCATAGACATAATGATGTCATCACCTGATGGGATCGGCCAGATAAGAGCCTTAACATACGCTTAGCATCATCAAAAGATGACGGTTTACCTAACACCACCCCATCAACAACCACGCTTGTATCAGACGCCAAAATAACACTACACTTAGCTTTTGATGTGGAGTCTTGATAAAGAAGATTATTATTCTGGCGATAGTACATAGCGACGGCTTGAGCTTTCTCTAGCGCCATTCGTGTCACGTAATCATGGGCGGCTTCCGCCTCATGAGGGGTTTCATCAATGTCTGCAGGACAAACAGCAAACTCCTTCACCAATGTCCCTAATAGTTCTTTCCTTCTTGGCGATGCAGAGGCCAAAACAAGCATAAACCTTTCCTAATCAAAAATAGCCCAACAAACACCCTACCCGATAAATCTAACGAATCGCATAAATTCGACGAATGCTGCGTAAAATAATAAACGACCAAGGCCATAGTAGCCCTGTCACAATGGCAGGCATAAAGATCATCAATGTCGGTTTAGCGTCACCAAAGTAATGATCAATCCAAAAATCCACCAGCTGATTGACACTCACCAACAAACATACGAACAACCCTTGCTGCCAACGGTGATACATCCGTAAACGTTTATAAAACACACCACAAGTATAGGCAATAATGACATAAGTTAACGAATGCTGACCAATAATACCGCCTTGAAGCAAATCGACTAATAACCCTAAAAACCAAGCCAACCCCACACCAACTCGAAATGGTAAGGCAATTACCCAATATAAGATCACCAGAAGAACCCATTCGGGTCGATACCAAATTAAGGATTCAGGAAGGGGCATAGCCTCCAACATTAATGCCGCGATCAAAGTCACTATGAAAACAAAGAAAGCTCTCATTTATCTCGCTCCGATTTGGGTCTATCAATTAACATGACATGACGACTACGCCCAAGCTGAGCCAAAGGCACCACATCCACATCGGCATAAGGCTGCCCTGGAATATGGTTGACCGCACGAACAACACCGACTGGATATCCCGCTGGAAAACGTTTGCCTAAACCCGATGTTGTCAGTATATCTCCCTTTCTAATATCAGCTGATTGAGGCACACTCATCAATTTCATATGTTTCAAATCCCCAATCCCTCGCAACACTCCTCTAAACCCAGTACGAGCAAGTTGTACAGGTAAGAAATGACTAGCATCAGCAATCAACAGAACTCGACTGGTATAAGCAGACGTTTCAACAATTTGACCGAAGACACCAGTAGCATCCAAGACCGGTTCACCGACATAAGCTCCAGATGAAAAACCCTTGTTAATCAGTACTTTTTGACTATACGGATTCTGGTCAAAGCCAATTACCTCAGCCAAGACAACTTTCTCATTTACCCTTTGGGAAGCATCAAGTAACTCGCGCAATCTAACATTTTCTGCCTGCAAGGAGGCAAACTGTTGTAAACGGCTACGCAACAACAACAATTCCTGATTAAGCTTTTGATTCTCTTTCACTAAATCTTCACGACTTTGCAAGTGATCATTAGCCCAAAAGAGTATTTGCTGGGGGGTATTTACGACAACTTGAATGGGAGCAACAAGCCAAGTAAGGTAGGGTCGAATAGGGGCAAAAATAGAATAGCGGACATCACCCACTATCATAGCAATCGATAAGATAACCAGCACAACAAAACGTGCACTGGATATCTTGCCATTAAAATAAATCGAATTATTAATGGTGAGCTCCTACCTTTTACTCGTTTTCAGCAGTAAAAAGCTCGGCAGCGTGCTTATCCATCATTTCTAGGGCCATACCACCGCCTCTGGCAACACAAGTTAGTGGATCGTCAGCGATAATAACTGGAAGGCCTGTTTCTTCACTGATTAATCGGTCAATTTCACGCAGCAATGCACCACCACCCGTTAGCACAAGCCCCGTTTCACCAATATCCGCCGCCAACTCTGGTGGAGATTGTTCAAGAACACCTTTGATCGCTTGGACAATTTGCGCAAGAGGTTCTTGAAGTGCTTCAAGAATCTCTGTACTACTCAATGTAAAGGAACGAGGAATACCTTCAGCTAAGTTACGACCACGCACATCAATCTGCAACTCTTCACCCGTATGGTAGGCCATACCGATTTCCGTTTTGATTCTCTCTGCGGTAGCGTCACCGATTAAACTACCATACTGGCGGCGCACGTAAGTGGTAATCGCCTCATCGAAACGGTCACCTCCCACACGGATGGATTCGGAGGTCACAATGCCATTCAAGGAAATAATGGCAATCTCAGTCGTACCACCACCGATATCAATCACCATAGAACCGGATGCTTCAGCAACAGGCAAACCGGCCCCAATTGCTGCCGCCATAGGCTCTTCAATAATATACACTTCTCTAGCCCCTGCCCCCAAGGCAGATTCTTTAATCGCTCGACGCTCAACTTGTGTGGATTTACACGGCACACAGACCAATACTCGCGGACTTGGTTTTAGGAAGCTATTTTCATGAACTTTGGAAATAAAGTATTGCAGCATTTTTTCGGTAACATGAAAGTCGGCAATCACACCATCTTTCATTGGTCGAATTGCCGTAATATTACCGGGCGTACGACCTAACATTCGCTTGGCATCAGTACCCACTGACGCCACTGTTTTTTGGTTTCCATTATGACGAATGGCAACAACAGATGGCTCATCAAGAACGATCCCCTGCTCGCGTACATAGATAAGGGTATTAGCTGTTCCTAAGTCAATTGACAAGTCGCTTGAGAACATTCCCCTAATTTTTTTAAACATGAATTTCCACACCCTGATGAATACGATACGAATAACGTCAAAATGTAACAATCGCTTGCAAATTGGGCAAGCCGATTCAACGCAAAATAGTAAAAAGTCTTTAGGTATTTCATTGTTTGTACAAAAAATTTTGATTTCGACGAAAAGAATACGCTTTTTCACTCCAGTTACTTTCTAGCATAAGCCCGAAGCGATACAATGGTAACTATTTTCGACAATTAAATATCAGGTGGAACATGTCCATAGACAAACAAGACGTGCAAAAAATTGCGCACTTGGCTCGCCTCGCCCTCACTGAGGAAGATGCCGTTCAGTACCAACATTCGCTGTCCAGCGTTTTATCACTTGTAGAACAAATGCAATCAGTTAATACCGATGGCGTAGAACCACTTTCCAATCCGCTTGAAATGACACAACGCTTAAGAGAAGACGTGGTAACAGAAGGCAACCATAGAGAGGAGTTTCTTGCTAACGCACCGCAAACCGAAGCGGGTCTTTTCCTTGTACCGAAAGTGATCGACTAATACGAGAGCAAACCATGTTCGAACAAAGCATTTCCGTTTTAGCGCAGAAACTGCGCAACAAAGACATTTCCAGTGTTGAGCTAACACGCACTTTTTTAGACCGTATTGCAAAGCTTAACCCACTACTCAACAGCTACATCACCATCAGTGAAGAGCTCGCCTTACAACAAGCACAGGCCGCCGATGAACGACTTGCGAACGGTCAAGGCTCTAGTCTCACCGGCATCCCAGTGGCTCACAAAGACTTGTTTTGCACCCAAGGCACTCTAACGACTTGCGGCTCAAAAATGCTGCATAACTTCATTCCGCCTTACGAGTCCACCGTTACACAACGCATAAAAGACGCTGGTGCCGTAATGTTAGGCAAAACCAACATGGACGAATTCGCCATGGGCTCTTCTAACGAAAACAGCTTTTACGGTGCGGTCAAAAACCCTTGGAATCTAGACACCGTACCAGGCGGCTCATCTGGTGGCTCTGCTGCGGCCGTTGCGGCGGGTCTGACAGTGGCTGCAACAGGTACAGACACCGGCGGCTCGATTCGCCAGCCTGCTTCTTTTTGCGGCATCACAGGCCTAAAACCTACCTATGGTCGCGTTTCGCGCTTTGGCATGATCGCCTACGCATCTAGCCTTGACCAAGGCGGCCCAATGGCAAAAAGCGCCGAAGATTGCGCGCACCTCATGCAAACCATCGCAGGCTTTGACGACAAAGACTCTACCTGCTCAGAAACACCAAAAGACGACTACCTAGCCAACCTCAACACCCCTCTGACAGGCTTGAAAATTGGCCTACCAAAGGAGTACTTCGGCGACGGTTTGGACCCGAAAGTGGCCGACGTTATCATGACTGCCGTAAAAGAGTTTGAGAAATTAGGTGCAACAGTGAAAGAGATTTCACTTCCTAACCTGCAACTAAGCATTCCATCTTATTACGTCATTGCACCATCCGAGGCCTCTTCTAACTTGTCTCGTTTTGACGGTGTGCGCTTTGGTCACCGCTGCGAAGATCCAAAAGACCTACTTGATATGTACATGAGAACACGTGCAGAAGGGTTTGGCCGTGAAGTTCAAAAGCGAATTATGGTGGGCACTTATGCCCTATCTGAAGGCTATTATGACGCCTACTATTTGAAAGCACAAAAAATTCGCCGCTTGATCAAAAACGACTTTGTTGCGGCTCTGTCTGAAGTCGATGTTATTATGGGGCCAGTTGCACCAACCACCGCTTTTGGCATTGGCAGTAAAGCAGACGACCCTGTAGCCATGTATCTAGAAGACATTTACACTTTATCCGTGAATCTTGCTGGCATTCCCGCCATGTCTGTTCCTGCAGGCTTTGCAGATGGCATGCCTGTTGGTTTACAAATCATGGGCAACTATTTTGCCGAAGCCAAACTATTAAATGTCGCTCATCAATTCCAGCAACACACAGATTGGCACCTACAAACGCCAACGATGGCAAAAGGAGCATAAAGATGAATTGGGAAGTTGTTATCGGCCTAGAGATTCATACCCAGCTCTCTACCAAATCAAAATTATTTTCTGGCGCCGCCGTTGGTTTTGGCGCAGAGCCAAACACACAAACCACGTTAGTGGATTTAGGCATGCCCGGTGCACTACCAGTACTAAACAAAGAAGCGCTCCGCATGGCGGTTATGTTTGGTCATGCCATTAATGCAGAAATTGGCATGCACTCAGTTTTTGCCCGCAAAAACTATTTCTATCCTGACCTACCAAAAGGCTACCAAACCAGCCAGATGGATCACCCTATCGTAGGCAAAGGCTATCTTGATGTGATGCTTGATGATGGCTCAACATCACGTATTGGCATCACCCGAGCGCACCTTGAAGAAGATGCGGGTAAATCTTTGCACGAAGACTTCCAAGGCATGACTGGCATCGATCTAAACCGTTCCAGCACCCCTTTACTGGAAATTGTCTCGGAGCCCGACATTCGCTCCGCCAAAGAAGCCGTTGCCTACGTCAAAATGATCCACTCTATCGTAACTTACTTGGGCATTTGCGACGGCAACATGGCCGAAGGCTCCATGCGTTGCGATATCAACTTGTCATTACGACCAAAAGGCCAGAAAGAGTATGGCACGCGAACTGAAATCAAAAACGTCAACTCGTTCCGCTTTATCGAAAAAGCCATCTATACAGAGATTGAACGCCAAGCCGACATTCTTGAAGATGGCGGCCGAATCGTTCAAGAAACGCGCCTTTATGACCCAGATAAAAACGAAACTCGCAGCATGCGCTCCAAAGAAGACGCGAACGATTACCGCTATTTCCCCTGCCCAGACCTGCTACCAATTGAGCTGACACAGGAATACGTAGATCAAATCAAAGCCAACCTTCCTGAATTGCCAAACCAAAAAGCAGCACGTTTCCAGGAGGAATACAAACTGAGCGAATACGATGCTGGCGTACTATCGGCTTCGCGAGCAATGGCGGACTACTTTGAGCAGGCAAATAGCCTTGTCAAAGATGCCAAATTAACCGCCAACTGGGTAATGGGCGAACTAAGCAAGCTACTCAACCAAGAGCAACTTGAAATCACACAATCTCCAGTAAGCGCCAAGGCACTGGGCGAGCTTCTTAGCCGCGTACTGGATAACACCATTAATGGCAAAACCGCCAAAGACGTATTGCAAGCCATGTGGAATGGCGAAGGCTCTGCGGATGAGATCATTGAAGCCAAAGGCCTAAAACAAGTCACCGACACAGGCGCCATTGAGATCATGATTCAGGAAATTCTGGATGCTAACGCTGCTCAAGTTGAGCAATATCGCGCCGCCGATCCAGACAAACAGAAAAAAATGATTGGCTTCTTTGTTGGACAAGTCATGAAAGCATCTCAAGGTAAGGCCAACCCAGGGATTGTTAATCCAATTCTCGCCAAGATGCTAAAAGGCTAAAACAGACCTATCCATAATTAAGTGACCTTTAAAACGAAATTAAAAAGGTCGCTTTTTTGCCACATCAATCCAGACAAACCATTCATTAGGCCAATAAAAAGGCACCATAAAATTTATGATGCCTTTTTTAAACAATTAATGCGTCTCTTTATTTAAGTAAGCGATCGACGATAACTTGATTGGCTTCAGGAAAGGCATAATTCGCCAAGTCCGCTAATGGAACCCAACGCACTTCTTGCCCTTCTCGTCCATGTGGTTCACCATTAAATTTCTTCACGACAAAAAACACCAACTCAACTTGTTTATCGCCATAATCGTGCGCAACAGTCTGAAAATGTGAGGCATCAAGCGTTTCAATACCACACTCTTCATTTAACTCTCTTGCCAGTGCAGAAAGGGAAACTTCACCTTCTTCGCATTTACCACCCGGGAACTCCCATAAACCACCTTGATGTTTATCAGAAGAGCGCAGAGCAATAAATACCCGACCTTCACGCAGAATAATCCCTGCCGCAACCCGAACCAACATTAGGTACGGTACTCCGCATTAATAGTCACGTATTCATGGGAGAAATCCGTTGTCCACACTGTATCAGAAGCATCGCCAGCCCCAAGGTCAATTACAATATGAATCTCCTCTGGAGCCATGGCCTCCTGACCATGCTCTTCCAAATAACCGGGTGACCGACCACCATCACGAACAATTTCGAAGCCGTTGATGTGCAGTTGGACTTTATCAACATCCAATCCCTCAACTCCCGCACGACCTACAACCGCCAAAATACGCCCCCAATTAGGGTCAGACGCAAAGAGAGCTGTTTTTACCAGCGGGGAATGCGCTACTTCAAATGCTGTTTTCGTCGCATCAGATACCTTATCAGCACCAACCACCTCAACCGTCACAAACTTCGTTGCGCCCTCGCCATCACGCACAATAGCATGAGCCAACTCCTGCATTACGGCAGTAAAGGCCGACACAAAAGCCTGAGCAAGAGGAGAATCAAGAGAAGTGATTGCTTCGTTACCTGCCTTACCTGTTGCCACAGCAATACAAGAGTCATTAGTAGACGTATCACCATCAATAGTAATTCGGTTAAAGCTTTTGTTAACCGCCTCTTTTAAAACAGCGTGAAGAACAGACTTTTCAATGGCAATATCACTAAAAACATAACCTAACATGGTCGCCATATTGGGGCGAATCATCCCTGCCCCTTTGGAAATACCACCAATCGTGAAAGTCTGACCTTCAAATTCAAAAGTACGAAAAGCACCTTTTGGCAAGGTATCTGTCGTCATAATACCAACACCAGCAGATTGCCAGTTGTCAGCCGAAAGATTACCCAATGCCGATGGAATTGCTGCAACAATTTTATCAACCGGCAAAGGCTCCCCAATCACTCCCGTAGAAAAAGGCAGGATAGCCTCAACAGGAACACCTACCTGCTCAGCCAACACTCGGCAAGTTTCTAAAGAATTCTCCACACCAAGCTTACCAGTTCCCGCGTTAGCATTACCTGTATTGATTAACAAATAACGCGCATCCGCTAGCGCCAAATGTTTCTGACACAAACGAACTGGCGCAGCGCAAAAAACGTTTTGCGTGAAAACGCCCGCAACAGACGCCCCCTCACAGAGTTCAAAAACCACAACGTCTTTTTTGTTTGGTCTTTTTATACCCGCTTCAGCAACACCTATTTTTACCCCATCAATTTCAGGGATATTCGGGAAACCTTTCAACCCAACTGCCATTTAGCTTTTCCTTATTTAAACCAGACGACCGTGACACTGTTTGTATTTTTTACCAGAACCGCATGGACAAGGCTCATTGCGACCCACTTTAGGATAATTTTGAGCCGTAGAGCGACCATCATCAAGAGACGACATCTCTTCATGGTTCATACTTAAATGCGTTTTTGCCTCTAAGGCGCGACGCTCTTCTTCTATTTTTTCTACTTCTTCAGGGGTTTGAACCTGAACACGAGAAACAATCTGAATCACTTCATACTTAATCTGCTCCATCAACCCTTGGAACAATTCAAATGCCTCACGTTTATATTCTTGCTTAGGATTTTTTTGAGCATAACCTCGCAAATGAATCCCTTGACGTAACATATCCATTGTCTGCAAATGTTCTTTCCACAAGGTATCCAGTACTTGCAATAACACTTGTTTTTCAAAGGATCTTAGTGGCTCACCACCAACAATGTTTTCTTTATTCACATAATCAGCAACAAACGCATCCAAAATCTTCTGACGCAATGGTTCTTCGAAAAGCTTACTATCCTCTTCCACCCATTTAACAACAGGGATTTCCAAACCAAACTCATTGCGTATCTTCTCTTCAAGCCCCGTCAGATCCCATTGATCATAGATACTCTGCGGTGGAATAAACTCATCAATCAGACTAGTAACAACATCTTCACGCATCGCAATAATCGCTTCGGAAAGATCTTCAGACACCATCATATCAAAGCGCTGACGATAAATAACCTGACGCTGATCGTTGGCCACATCATCATATTCTAACAATTGCTTGCGAATATCGAAGTTACGACCTTCTACCTTGCGCTGTGCTTTTTCAATAGCATTGGATACCATCTTATGCTCAATCGCTTCACCTTTTTCCATCCCTAATGCCACCATCATTTTCTTGATGCGATCAGACATGAAAATACGCATTAGACTGTCTTCAAGCGACAAATAGAAGCGCGACGACCCTACATCCCCTTGACGACCCGCACGACCACGCAACTGGTTATCAATACGGCGCGACTCATGTCGCTCTGTACCGATAATATGCAAGCCACCAGCGGCTAATACAGCTTCGTGACGCTCTTTCCACTCAGCCTTGAGAGCATCGATTTCTTCTTGAGACGCATTTTCTCCAAGTTGATCAATCTCAACCTGAACATTCCCCCCCAGAACAATATCCGTACCACGACCGGCCATATTCGTGGCAATGGTCACAGCACCTGGACGACCTGCTTCAGCAATAATTTGGGCCTCACGCTCATGCTGCTTGGCGTTCAATACATTATGAGGAATGTTTTGCTTGTTTAGGTAATCAGATAAAAGCTCAGAATATTCGATAGAAGCCGTACCAACCAAAACAGGTCTTCCACGCTCTACATTATCAACAATATCAGTCACGATGGCTTCAAACTTGTCCTGAGTTGACATATAGATCAAATCATTAAAGTCTTTACGCTGCACTGGACGGTTAGTTGGAATAACCACAACGGGCAAGTCATAAATCTGTTGAAACTCAAAAGCTTCTGTATCCGCCGTCCCCGTCATACCAGACAGCTTTTCATACAAGCGGAAATAGTTCTGGAAAGTAGTCGATGCCAAGGTTTGACTTTCTGCTTGAATAGTCACCCCTTCTTTTGCCTCAACAGCCTGATGGATACCTTCTGACCAGCGTCGTCCCTGCATAGTACGACCAGTATGTTCATCAACGATAACCACTTCATCGCCTTGAACAACGTAGTCGATATTCTTATGGAAAATAACATGCGCCTTCAAACAGGCATGAACATGATGCAATAATGAAAGATTACTAGCGGAATACAGACTTTCCCCTTCATTCAGCATCCCCTGCTCTACCAACCATGTCTCAACAAAATGGTGACCTTCTTCTGTCAACTCAATGCTTTTTTGAGATTCGTCAAAAATATAATGACCAACGATATCCTCAGGCGACTCACCTTCTTTCACTTCATGACGGGACAGTAGAGGGGGTAAGTAATTAATTTTACGATACTGCTCTGAGCTGTCTTCTACTGAACCAGAAATGATCAATGGCGTACGCGCCTCATCGATCAAGATGGAGTCAACTTCATCCACCACGGCAAAATTTAAATCTCTCTGTACTCGGTCCTCAAAACGAAACACCATATTGTCACGAAGATAATCAAAACCAAATTCGTTATTCGTACCGTAGGTGATATCACATAAATAAGCGGAGCGTTTTTCTTCTTTATCTTGCCCTGAGAAAACCACCCCCACACTCATATCTAAATATTCATAAAGAGGGCGCATCCAGTTCGCATCACGCTTAGCCAAGTAATCGTTGACCGTGACAACATGAACACCCTTAGAGGAAATCGCATTCAAATAGACAGCTAAGGTCGCAACAAGGGTTTTACCTTCCCCTGTACGCATCTCCGCGATTTTCCCTTCGTGTATCACCATACCGCCAATAAGCTGCACATCAAAGTGCCTCATTCCCATAATTCGCTTACTAGCTTCCCTAACTACCGCAAATGCCTCGGGCAGGATAGAGTCTAAAGATTCACCCTTGCTAACTCGCTCTCTAAATTCATTCGTTTTACTTGATAAATCACTGTCTGACAGGTTAGTAAAAGATTCTTCAAGTCTATTAATTTGTATGACTATTTTTTTAAATCGCTTAACTTCTCGGTCATTCTTTGTACCGATGACTTTCTTAATTACGCTTCCTAACATCTTGAATACATCGCAGCCAATTAGTAATGAAAAGATTCTATCACTTTAATGTGGGACAAAACATGAATTATCAATGACCTAAACACAAAAAAGCCAGACAAAGTGTCTGGCTTTTTTGTGTAGGAGGAAAATTCGCTTAAATTTTAAGCACCCACTAGAGCGGGATCAACGAAAGAGATAGGATTTTCTTGCGCCTCATTTTCGAAGACAACGTATTCCCACGCCTCTTGATGCTCAAGAAGAGCAAGCAATAATTTATTATTAAGCGCATGACCAGATTTAAAGGCTTTATATTCACCGATCAGGCTGTGACCCAACAAATACAAGTCACCAATCGCATCCAGCACCTTATGACGAACTAGCTCATCTCGATACCGCAGACCTTCATCGTTCAATACACGGTAATCATCTAATACGATGGCATTTTCCATGTTGGCACCACGTGCAAGATTGTTGTTTTTGAAGTATTCAAGATCCTTCATAAAACCAAACGTACGGGCACGGCTGATTTCCTTAACAAACGTCGTTGCAGAGAAATCAAAAGATGTATGTTGAACATCCTCACCAATTGCTGGATGTTGAAAATCAATAGTAAATGACAAACGAAAACCTGAATACGGCTCAAGAGTGGCGTATTTATCACCATCCTCAACACGAATAGGCTTTTTAATGCGAATAAATTTCTTAGGAGCATTTTGTGCTTCCAAGCCCGCAGATTGCAGCAAAAACACAAAAGGGCTCGCACTACCATCCATCAGTGGAATTTCACTCGCACTGACTTCAACATAGGCATTATCCACTCCCAACCCTGCCATTGCAGAAAGTAGATGCTCTACGGTACTAATCGTCACATCACCCTTACATAAAGCCGTAGCAAAGTTTGTTGAACCGACCGCTCGCGCATCGCCATGTATTTCGACCGCAGGCTCTAAGTCTGTGCGAACAAAAACGATGCCTGTATTGACAGGAGCAGGTTTTAATGTCAAATACACTTTCTCACCAGAGTGAAGCCCCACCCCTGTAGCTCGAATAATGTTTTTTAATGTGTGTTGACGTACCATTAGATTCCTACACTTTAATGACAAGATATATTTCAATTGAGAAATAATATCAATATCGTAATTTTTATACAATTCGCCGCTTAAACATTGCTTCTTTTTTTCGCAAATTAAACAAATTAATTAATCAGCTTGTCGACGCAAAAAAGCGGGGATGTCCAAATACGATAATTTATCGCTATTAGAAGAGGATGAAGAGCCATTTAACTCCCCTTTATCCACTTCTGAGCTTTTCTCAACCCCATCATCCTTCTTAACCGCAGAAGGCGTTAATACTGGCTTAGGCGAAGCAGCAGGCTGAGCTGAAACCTTCTCTTCAGCTACCGATTCAACCTTTACCTTTTCTGGCTGAGAAACAATCGAATCACCTACTGCGCTTTGTACTTCTTCAGCGCTAATCCGCCCTTCTAAGCCAGTCGCAACGACTGTCACTCGCATTTCATCACCCACACTTGGATCAATCGCACAGCCAATAACAACCGTTGCATCTTCAGATGCATATTCTTCAATAATGCCACCAACCTCGGTGAACTCTGACAAGCCAACTTCCTCGTTAGCCGTAATGTTGACAAGCACTCCACGAGCACCACGCAAGTTAATGTCTTCTAAAAGCGGATTGTGGATAGCAGCTTCTGCTGCCACTCTCGCTCTATCATCTCCCGACGCAGACCCTGTCCCCATCATGGCCATGCCCATTTCAGACATCACCGTTCTAACATCAGCAAAGTCGACATTGATCAAGCCTGGACGCATGATAAGGTCGGTAATACCCTGCACAGCGTTAAACAAAACATTGTTCGCTTCACCAAAGGCCTTAAGCAGAGAAATATTTTTACCTAACACTGGCAACAATCTCTCATTTGGCACTGTTATTAATGAATCGACATTATCTCGTAATTCTTTAACACCTTCTTCTGCTACTTTTGCGCGGCGCTTACCTTCAAATGGAAATGGCTTAGTCACCACTGCCACAGTCAATATGCCTAATTCACGTGCAACCTTAGCAATAACGGGTGCAGCTCCAGTCCCAGTACCACCACCCATTCCAGCGGTGATAAATACCATATCGGCACCCGTTAGCAATTGTGTAATTTTTTCTTGATCTTCTAACGCAGAATCTCTGCCAACAGAAGGATTCGCGCCTGCGCCTAATCCTTTTGTTATTGTTGAGCCTAGTTGCAGAGACACACCCGTATCAAAACCAATCAAGGCTTTGGAGTCTGTATTGGCGCAGATAAACTCTACCCCTTCTAATTGACTCTCAAGCATGTGACGAACAGCGTTACCACCGCCGCCACCAACACCGACAACCTTAATAACAGCGTTATCGGATACATTATCATCGGCTAAATCAAAGACGTTCATGGGCTTATCGCTCCTTTATTAATTCAATACCCTTATTGACTACATATAGCTCTGAAACCAGTGCTTTAAATTGTGCCATACCTTCGTTGGACTGAAGGAAGACCTAGCTTCTTTTTTTGCCGCCAATACAGATAAATCTCGTTTATTTTGCGTCTTAGACATAGTCTGCGCAGATGGCTCAGTCATCTCAGCCTCTTTGCTTCCATAAGCCAATAATCCAACACTCGTTGAATATATAGGGTTATCGACAATGTCTGACATTCCTTTAATACAATCTGGCACTGAAAGACGAACTGGCATATCAAATACCTTTTCAGCCAACTCAGCCGCCCCCTCCATAAGAGACGTACCACCAGTAATTACAATGCCTGCAGGGATTCTCTCTGCATAACCACTGCGCCTTAACTCATCTTGAATCAAGCTATAAATTTCTTCATATCTTGCTTCAACTACTTCGGCAAGGGCATGGCGAGAGATCGTTCTGGGTTGACGATCTCCCACACTTGGAACCTGAATTGCTTGATCACCGCTCGCCATAGACGACATAGCGCAAGCATATTTTATTTTAATGTCTTCAGCGTGCTGCGTCGGCGTTCTTAACGCCATGGAAATATCATTTGTCACCTGATCACCAGCGACTGGCACAACTGCCGTATGATGCAGCGCACCATCCAACCAGACAGCAATATCCGATGTGCCAGCTCCAATGTCGACCAAGCAAACACCAAGCTCCTTTTCATCTTCGCTCAATGAAGAATCACTAGAAGCTAGTTGCGATAAAATCACACCATCCACACCAAGACCACAACGCTTGATACACTTTTCTACGTTCATTACCGCATTCGCTGCACCGGAAATCATATGCACATTAGCCTCTAAGCGAACACCAGACATCCCCAGAGGATCTTTAATTCCTTCTTGAGAATCGATGTGATATTCCTGAGGTAGAATATGCAATACACGCTGATCAGAGGAAATCGGCACTGCTTGCGCCGCATCGATCACGCGATCGATGTCTTCTTGCTGAACTTCGCCATTTTTCACGGCCACAATGCCATGGGAGTTCAAACTTCTAACATGACTACCCGCAACACTCACATACACAGAATGAATATTGCATCCTGCCATTAACTCAGCTTCTTCAACGGCACGCTGGATAGACTGAACAGTCGATTCTATGTTTATAACTACACCGCGCTTCATTCCCTTCGCGCTGTGAGAGCCAATACCGACAATTTCCAAACTACCGTCAGCCAGAACTTCCCCGACTAAACAAATAACTTTTGATGTGCCTACATCTAAACCGACTATCATTTAACCTTCCCAGCACTTAAGGCTGTTATCACCATTTCCGTCCATTGCTCAAAAAAGCAACAAACAGGCCAAGTTTTCATTGTTTTTTCCAAGCAACTGCAACACCATGAGGATATCTTGCATCCACAGAACTAATCTGGTCTATTCTACCCGATAAATCCGTTTTATACACCGCTATAAAGCGTTGTAATCTCTCTAAAATATCTTCTCGGCCCAGTTTTACCTTAATTCCATTTTTAAAAATGATTACCCACGCCCCACGTGGCTTTAATTGCAAACTATCTATACGCAATGAGGTTAAAGATAATACCTGACTAATCAAACCAAATTGCTCTAATACCACATCGCTCGAATCTTCCGGCCCTAATAATTTAGGAAGCGGCAAATTAGGGATACTTTTAGGCGATATAATCACCGCTCCTGTGGTAATGACTTGCCCATTATTCCAGTATGCTAGGGGCTCGTGCTCATGTACAACTACCTGCAAGGTATTTGGCCAAACTTTACGAACCTCGACGCTTTGCACCCACTGCGGTGACAAAGTCACTGCTTTTATCTGCGAAATAGAAGTCGTTAGCAAGCTTTTTCCTAGTAAACTAGCGTAATCTTTTTGTAATTGATCACGAGAGCTATATTTTAGCTGCCCTTTAATCTCAATAGCATGAATAGCAAACCAATTTTTCGGTGATTCTTTACCCTGAAAAACGGCTATCGCAATTAATAAAATAGCACCAATAAGCGCAGCTATTCTCATCCCTTAATTACACCCATATTGCAACCAAGCATTTTGTGCAATTTTTTCAACTAATGAGGCATAATCAAGCCCCACATACGCCGCTGCCATAGGCACTAAACTATGGGTAGTCATTCCTGGTGAGGTATTTACTTCCAACACCCAAAATTTACCCGTTTCGTCACGCATCACATCAACACGCCCCCAGCCACGACAACCAAGAGATTGGTAAGCTTCTAAGGCTAGATTTTGCAGTTCATTTTCATCATCTTCACTTAAACCACATGGCAACAAATACTCCGTATCATCTGCAATATATTTGGCCTCATAATCATATAATTCATGACTAGAAGACGCTTTGAGCCCAATAGCAGGATAGGCCACATCATCAATAATACTTACCGTAAACTCAGGGCCGTGGATAAACTCTTCGACTAAAATATCAGAATCAAATTCAAGGGCATTTTGCAAAGCCACTTCTAACTGCTGCCGATTATTGGCTTTATTAATCCCGAAAGTCGAACCTTCTCTCGATGGTTTAATAATCATAGGGTAAGACAATTCTTTTTCTATAAGTGCAACATCTGCTTCATATTCAAACGATAAATACGCAGGTGTTGCCAAACCAATTCCCTGCCAAAAGCGTTTCGTCATTACTTTATCCATCGCCAATCCGCATGCCAAAGGCGCACTCCCTGTATAAGGCTTACCGAGCATATCCAATAAAGCCTGTACATGACCATCTTCACCTTCGCCACCATGAAGCGCAATAAATGCCAAATCGAAATGTGTTTCTTGCAATTGTTGTATAGGGTTAAGCACCCCTTCTGGACCGTATAAATCAAGCGTTACCACTCGATAGCCTTTTTCTTGCAAACCATTCGCTACAAGAGGCCCACTTTGCAAAGACACTTCACGCTCAGCAGAACGACCACCATAAATGACAGCAATGGTCGCCTCTTCTAATAACCTAGACATAGAACTAAATCCCACTACTCGCTAATGCTTTTGAAATCAACCCAATATCACCTGCCCCTTGGGTAATCATCAAGTCGCCATTTTTTAGCACATTAGACAATATCGAACGTAAGTCAGACGTATTAGCCACATGAATAGGATCAACGGTACCTCGCTGACGAATACTGCCACACAAAGAGCGGCTGTCGGCGCCATTAATAGGCGTCTCACCTGCTGGGTACACATCCAACAACAGAAGGACATCCACTTGTGACAAAACTCTCACAAAATCTTCGTACAAATCACGAGTCCTTGAAAAACGGTGTGGCTGGTACACCATGACTAATCGCTTCTCAGGCCAACCCGCTCGAATTGCCTTAATTGTCGCTTCCACTTCACTTGGGTGGTGACCATAATCATCAACAAACATGACTTGCGAACCATCTTCTAGTACCAACGGCGTCTGCTCTTGGAAACGGCGACCTACCCCCTCAAAGCCCATCAAGCCCGATTGAATAGCCGCTGGGTCCACACCGAGATCAGAAGCCACTGCAATGGTTGCCAACGCATTAAGTACATTATGACGTCCTGGCATAGGCAAACGTATTTTTAGTGGTTGCTCTTGATCAGGACAGTGCGCCAAAAACTCACAAAAACGGCCTGTTTGTACAATATCTGTCGCATAGAAGTCCGCTTCGGCATCAATACCATAAGTCAGTACCGGACGACTCAATGAGGGCAATATTTCTCTGACATTCGCATCATCCACACACACTACAGCCAAACCATAAAAAGGTAAGTTATGAACAAACTCAACAAAGGTTTGTTTTACCTTTTCAAAATCACCTTGGTAAGTATCCATGTGATCTTCATCAATATTAGTGATAATCACTGTCTGAGGCTGCAAATGCAGAAACGAAGCGTCACTTTCATCGGCTTCCGCCACCAAGTAGGCACTACTGCCTAATTGCGCATTCGCTCCCGCACTCGTCAAACGGCCACCAATGACAAATGTGGGAGCCTCGCCTGTCGCCGCCAATACAGATGCCATTAAACTGGTCGTGGTTGTTTTCCCATGAGTTCCGGCAATGGCAATACCATGACGGTAACGCATTAACTCGGCCAACATCTCGGCCCGGCGAACGATAGGAATACGATTTTCTTTTCCCCACTGGATTTCAGGGTTTTGCAAATTAATGGCTGTCGACACAACAATGACATGTGCATCGTGCACATTGCTCTCTTGGTGACCAATATGGATGCTAATACCCAATTCAGCCAAACGATCAGTCACTGCAGAGGACTTTAAGTCAGAGCCTGACACTCGATACCCTTGATTATGTAACACTTCTGCAATGCCACACATACCGACACCACCAATACCGACAAAATGAATATTTTGAATGCGTCGCATTGTGGGGATATCGTATTGAAACTTGTTTCCTATCATTTTATTAACCTTAAACAATTTGCAACTACATCATGAGTCGCATTAGGATGAGCAACTTTTTTGGCCTGCTCTCCCATTTCTACTAATGTGGATTCGTTCTCTAACAAGGGAGCTAATAGCTCAATCACCTTGTCACTGGTTAACTCAGGTTGCGGCAACAAAAACGCCGCCCCAACACGCTCTAAATGACGCGCGTTTGCTGTCTGATGGTCATCAATGGCATGAGGATATGGCACTAAAATAGAAGGTAACCCCGCCACCGCTAATTCACTTACCGTCATTGCCCCTGCTCGACAAAGCACAATATCGGCCCAGTAATAGGCCTGATTCATGCTATCTAAATAGGCCTCTACACGAGCGGAAACATTCGCCTTTTTGTAAAGCGCTGAAACATCATCAAAGTTCCGCTTTCCAGTCTGATGCCATACATCTAGGCGCTGGGAAAAAGGCCATTTCGACAGCACTTCTGGCATAATATCGTTAATGGCTTTTGCCCCTAAACTGCCCCCAACAACTAAAAGCTTTAATGGCCGAGCCAGTTTATCACGCGGGGCACGAACATCTTGCTTCAAAATATCAGCACGCACAGGATTACCAACACTGATCCCCTGAGGCAACGCCCCATCAAACGCCTGCAAACTAACATTAGCCACTTTCGCAAGCAACTTATTCGTGGTTCCCGCTACAGCATTCTGTTCATGAATCACTAAAGGAATCCTCAATAGCTTTGCAGCCACCCCACCAGGCCCAGCAACAAACCCCCCCATTCCCAACACAACAGAGGGTTTCTCTTTTTGTAAAAAAGCAAATGCCTGACCAATCGCATGCAAAACCCGAAAAGGCGCCGCCAATAGCCCAAAAACGCCCTTGCCTCTCACCCCTTTAATGGAAACAGTATGAATCGCAATATCGTGCTGGGGAACCAAGGTTTCTTCCATGCCACCTTTAGAACCTAACCAAAAAACCTCAAGGCCTTTTTCTTTAAATTGTTGCGCACAAGCCAGTGCGGGGTAAATATGTCCACCTGTACCACCGGCCATAATGACAACACGTTTGATGTCAGTCATCACTCGCCTCAATATTGGTTGATTTGTTTTGTTTTGCAGTTTGTGTTTTTTGTTCTGCTTGCCCAGACTCTATACGCTTATTTTCAATATCCACCCGCGCAATAACAAACAAACTGGCCAGAGTAATAATTAAGCTACTGCCCCCATAACTTATTAAAGGCAGCGTTAAACCTTTCGTTGGTAAAAAACCAGTATTCACACCGATGTTAATAATTACCTGAGCCAAAATTAGAATAGAAAAACCAAAACAGACATAACCCGCAAATGGGCGTGATAGAGCCATCGCTTTATTACCTATTTTGAAAGCACGACTTACCATTACCCCAAATAACAAAATCAAAACAATTCCGCCAATCAACCCCGTTTCTTCTACCCAAATAGAAAAAACGAAGTCCGTATGGGCTTCTGGCAAATAGGAGAGTTTCTGTACACTATTTCCCAAACCAAGGCCAAACCACTCACCCCGACCATAAGCAATTAACGCCTGGCTTAACTGATAACCTTCATTAAATGGATCCGCCCATGGGTCAATAAAATTCATTAACCGCTTCATACGATAGCTTTCTGATATTGCCACCACCCCAAGCATCAAAACCGCTCCCGCCAACAACAACAGAAACTGATAAAGAGGCGCTCCTCCGAGAAACAACAGGGCCATTACCGTCCCAAGAAGCACTACAGAAGCACCGAAATCGGGTTCAAACAATAAAAAAAGCAGGAAAATACTACATAAACATAAAGGCAGGAAGAAACCTACCCAACCACTACGCACCCGTTCAGCTCGACGCACCAGATAACCAGATACATAGACAACCATACAGACCTTTGCAACTTCCGAGGCCTGCAAATTAAACACCACCAAATTAATCCAACGACGACTACCATTTACCGTTTTACCGATCCCTGGCAACAACACCATAATCAGTAATACCAGTGAAATGGCCATGAGCAGTATGCCCCATTTTTGCAACTGATCCGTTGGCAGCGACAACATCACCCAACCTAACGTCAATCCCATTCCTAAATATAGAATCTGGCGCCACATAAAAAAGGTATAATCGTTATGCTGATCAACCGATATGGAAATAGAGGCACTGGATACCATCACAATTCCCAGCGCCAACAAAGACACAACAGAAGCGATAAAAATGGAATCCACTTGGCTAAACTCACGCCAAGAAACTCGATCAAAGAAGCCTAGCAGATTCATAATGCTCTAACCAAGCGGGCAAAATGCTCACCACGAACTTCATAGTTTTTATACATGTCCAAACTGGCACAGGCTGGAGAAAGCAGAACAATATCACCTTCTTGTGCCTCCAGCTGAACCGTCTCAACAATTTCATCTAAGGTACTAAAAAAAGCATATTCAGACGTTTCCAATAAGGCATTAGCGATAGCCTGAGCATCCTTACCAAATAAATATGTTTTACGAACAAATTCAGCAACAGGGCTTGCCAAAGGAGAAAAATCCGCCCCTTTGCCTTCTCCACCAGCAATCAACAAAATATTTTTTTGTGAAGCACGCCCCAAACCTTGTAGTGCAGCTAATGTCGCCCCGACATTAGTCCCCTTAGAATCGTTAATATAGGTAACACCTTGATACACCCTGACATTTTCGCAGCGATGAGGTAAGCCACGAAAAGTTTTTAATGTCTCAGCAATTCTTTGGTCCAGAACATCCAGCCCTAATAGCTCAATCATGGCTAGCGCAGCTAAAACATTGGCATGATTATGAGAACCTTGCAGCGCAATATCGGAGGTATGATACAAACGCTGAACGCCTTTGCAGAGCCAAGCCCCATTATCGTCGGGCAACATACCATATTCTTTTAAATCTGGGCTTTTAGTGGTAAATGCACGTACAGGCACCCCTTCCGCTAATAATGGCGCAGTCAGAATATCCTGCTTATTACAAACCGCCGCCTTGCATCCGCGATAAACTCGTTGCTTCGCTCGTTGGTATTCATATAAATCATCATAGCGATCCATATGATCTTCAGACACATTCAGAATACAGGCCAAATCCGCCTTTAATGCAGGTGTAGTTTCAAGCTGAAAACTTGATAACTCAAGTACATAAAAATCCACTCCAGCGCTCAACAAATCCAAAGCCGGTGTACCAAGGTTGCCACCTGCAACGGCTTTTTTACCACAAGCCTCCAACAGCAAAGCGACCAGCGTTGTCACCGTACTCTTTGCATTTGAACCCGTAATGGCCACATAAGGCGCATTGGCGTAATCACAAAACAGGTCAATATCACCACGCATTACTACCCCTTTTTGCGCTAATGAAGCCAAAACAGGGGTCTTTAATGAAATACCAGGACTCACATACAGCTCTGTCACAGGCAATGTTTCCAACACAGACAAGCTACCTGTAAAAATTCGCTCAGAAGGACATAATGACTTGGCTTGCTCAAGCCCGGGTGGATTCTCTCGAGAATCCACTATGTAAAAGTCGATGTTTTGGCTCGCCAAAAAACGCACACAAGACAGCCCTGTCGTTCCTAAACCAACGACCGCTCTGACTCGATCCGACCCAATTAACGACATATCAGCTCCTTATCAACGAACTTTTAGTGTGGCCAAACCAATTAAGACAAGACAAACCGTAATAATCCAAAAACGCACAATTACTTTTGGTTCTGCCCATCCTTTTAATTCAAAATGATGATGAATCGGTGCCATTCTAAAAATGCGTCGTTTAGTCAATTTATAAGAAGCCACTTGCAAAATCACCGACACGGTTTCCATGACAAACACACCGCCCATAATGAACAATACCAACTCTTGGCGAACCACCACGGCAATCGTGCCCAAAGCAGCTCCCAAAGCCAAGGAGCCAACATCCCCCATAAAAACTTGAGCCGGATAGGTGTTGAACCACAAGAAACCAAGCCCTGCTCCAACCATAGCAGAACAAAAAACCAACAACTCTCCAGAACCATGCACATAAGGAATCAGCAGGTAATCAGCAAATTTCACATTACCCGTAAGATACGCAAACACACCTAGAGCCGCCCCAACTAAGATTGTTGGAACAATCGCTAAACCATCCAAACCATCCGTCAAATTGACGGCATTACTGGTACCGACAATTACAAAGTACGTTAAAACGACAAAGAATATGCCCAAGGGTAAAGCTAAGTTTTTAAAAATGGGAATCAATAGCGAGGTTTCAGCAGGTGTTGTCGCAATGGAATACAAATAGCAAGCCGCACCAATGGCAATCAGACTCTGCCAAAAATATTTCCAGCGTGCGGGTAGACCTTTCGAGTTTTTTTCCACCACTTTACGATAATCATCCACCCACCCGACAACACCAAATGCCAGCATAACTATCAACACTAACCAAACATAATGGTTACGCAAGTCACCCCACAACAAAGTGCTGACACTAATAGAAAAAATAATTAAAGCCCCACCCATGGTTGGTGTGCCTGCCTTACTTAAGTGAGACTGTGGGCCATCACTGCGCACTGCTTGACCTATTTGCAAACGCTGCAATAACGAAATCACTCTATTACCAATTAATAAAGAAATAACTAATGCGGTCAAAACTCCCAAAATAGCGCGCAGAGATAAGTAATTAAATACAGAGAAAAAAGTATGGTATTTGCTCAAGTAGTCAGTTAACAAGAGTAGCATGAGAGGATTTATTCCTAATTCATTATAATATCAATCACATTTTCCATCTGAGAAGAGCGCGACCCCTTAATCAAAATGGCATGTGCTTCATTAAGCGACCGAATCACAGCCGCCGCTTCACTATGATCTTGGCACATGACGACCTCACCACCTGCGTCTTTAAACGCTTTAGCAGCAATCGCGGCAATGGGCCCAACGCTCACTAAACACGATACATTTTTTGCACTTGCATACCGCCCTAGTGAGGCATGTATTTCATCTCTTTGACAACCCAATTCCCCCAAAGCACCTAATACTAGCCACGTTTTCTCGACGGGTTGCATGGTTAACACGTCAATCGCCGCTTCTACCGATTTTGGGCTCGCATTGTAACAATCATTAATTAATAAGGCGTTATTTTTTGTTGTTAGCCGCTCCAATCGCCCTTTTACTTGAACGGGAGTTCGCAACACCTTAACCGCATCAACAAATGCCGTCCCTGTCGCCATCAATGCCAACACCACTGCCATACCATTAGCAATTTGGTGTTTACCTGCGCATCCGATTTCAACATCAACTTCTTGACCCTGATAACAAAATACAGCATGACTGGTTTGCGCATTTAACTGAATGTCTTTGGCATACAAATGCGCGCTAGAAGAAAACCCAAACGACATAACTCGACGCCCTGCGGCCAAACCACACCAGTAATCAAAAAAACCATCATCCGCATTCAGAATGACCGTTGCCGATGCTTTCGCTCCAGTAATCAGCTCACCCTTTTCTATCGCAATCCCTTCTAAACTACCAAACCCTTCAAAATGACTACCACTTGCATTTGTCAAAACCACCACATCAGCATAAATGCTATAGGATAACTTCTTGATTTCACCTGGAAAACTTGTCCCTGCCTCGATAACAGCAACCTCATGTTGAGGCATTAATTCCAACAAAGTTTGAGGCACGCCAATTTGATTATTTAAGTTGGCGCGTGTTTTTAACACACTTTTTCCTGTAAAAGATTGAGCTAACCAATCTTTTACGGTTGTTTTACCATTACTTCCCGTTATTGAAATAATGTTGCCGTGAAACGCATCCCGAATATATCGAGCAATTCGCCCATACGCCTCCACCGTATCCGCTACTTTCACACAAGGAAGGTTGGGGAGATCCCTGTCAGATAAAACCGCAACAGCACCTTGATTAATCGCATCCTGAGCAAAATCATGACCATCAAAACGCTCTCCTTTGATTGCCACAAACAAAGCACCTTTAGCGATTTTCCTTGTGTCCGTTACAACATCCGTAAAGAGCTGATCATCTGCAGCCAACTGACCGTCACATATTTCAGCAAGGGTAGAAAGAGTCATATCAATTAACATGATGCTAAGCCCTTCAATGCTTCTTCTTTATCATCAAAGTGGTGTTTAACCCCTTGAATATCTTGGTAGGTTTCATGTCCCTTACCAGCAATCAAAACAATGTCTTTGCTATTGGCACTGGCTATCGCCTTTGTAATTGCCACTCGGCGATCCACTTCAACTTGATAGACTGCCTGTTCTGATACACCCTCAGCAGCATCACGAAGAATCTGCTCTGGGGATTCTGTTCTTGGGTTATCTGAGGTTAGCCAAACATCATCAGCATATTGTAATGCCGTACTGAGCATAATGGGGCGTTTACCTCGATCCCGATCACCGCCACACCCAAACACGCAAACCACACGACCTGAAGAATGTTCTTTCAGCGCCGTAAGGGCCACTTTTAACGCATCAGGAGTATGCGCATAATCCACCACAACCGTTGGTCTATTAGTGGCATCCAAAAGAGCCTCTGTCAAAACCTTTTCCATTCGGCCCGGGGCGCCTTTTAACCCCTGCAATGCCGCAATAAGCAATGATTTATCCTCAAAAAAGGGCCATAAACTCGCCAAAGCAGCAAGTGCATTTTGAATATTAAAACGCCCTAATAAAGGTAAAAATACCGACTCTTGCCCCTCAGGATGACATAAGATGAACTCGCATCCTGCGGGATGAAATTGCAAATCTCTCACATAGAAATCCGCTTTTTCATTGGACTCACTGTAATAAAACGTATTCACCTGATCCGATACCACTTCCGCCATAAAAGCCGCTTGTGGATCATCTAGACACAAAACTGCTTGCTCGACGGATGGAAAAGAAAAAAGGCGGCGCTTAGCCTTTGCATACGCCTCCATCGTACCGTGATAATCTAAATGATCTCGGGATAAATTCGAAAACACTGCCGTTTGGAAAGGAACACCATATAAACGCCCCTGATCAAGGGCATGCGAAGAGGCTTCAAAGGCGACAAAATCAACCCCTTGCTCAGCCATTTGACTTAATAATTGATGCATCGCCAATAAATCAGGTGTGGTTTGTCGAGCTTCTTGAAGTTGGTCCAGCGGCCCCACGCCAAACGTGCCAATCAGACCACTCGAAAAGCCCGCAGCTTGCGCCATTTGCGTAAGATAAAAACAGATTGATGACTTACCATTTGTCCCAGTCACAGCCACTAGGCGTTTAGGAGGTAGACCGACCATATGGTGCAAACACTTGATTAAAACAGTAGCCGGCTCATCAACATGAATTAGCTCGATAATAGGATGAGAAAGCTTAAGATGACGAGGCACAACCGCCACACGTCCACCTAATGACGCCACCTTATCCAAGTAATCCCAACCATGACTTGCCACCCCCGGAAGGGCAAAAAAGACGCCCGAAGCGTCTATTTTGCGACTGTCTGTTTCTATATGAGTATAGAAGCAACCAGCCCTATTGCCTGTTTGCTTAACAGCAGAAAAACTGAGCAATTGGGCATGTGTTAAATTTTCCATTTAATTACCCTGTGCCACTCTAAAGGGAACTTTTTTACTATCAAGTTTCACTTCTCGTAATCCATCAGGCATATCGGGTGGAATATTCAATGTCCGCAACGCCCCACGCATGACCCGAGAAAACACTGGTGCGGCAACTTCCCCACCATAATAGTTACGCCCTTTCGGATTATGAATCATCACCACCATTACCAAACGAGGATCCGAAGCAGGGGCAATACCAGCAAAAATGGCATTGTATTCATCATACTGATAACCATCGTTACCGACGACGTGCACTGTACCTGTCTTACCGGCGATTTGATAACCAGGTACCTGCGCCAGCTTACCCGAGCCATGCAAAACCACGCCTTCCAGCATTTTAACAACACTTTTCGCGACCGCTCGTGGGATAACTTGCTTCCCTTTTGGTGGAGCATCTTGCTTAAAAATAGTCACTGGAACACGATACCCACCATTAGCAAGCGTCATATAGGCCTGAGCAAGCTGTAATGTCGAAACAGAGAGCCCATAACCATAAGACAAGGTAGCAAGCTCTGCAGGACGCCATCTAGAATGCGTTGGTAGGACCCCAGACACCTCACCAGGGAAACCAATCCCAACGGAAGAACCGAACCCAAGTGAATGATCCACATTCCAAATACTATCCGGAGGCAAAGAAAAAGCGATCTTGGAAGCCCCGACGTTACTAGACTTTTCCAATAGTTTTTCTAAGTTAATTTTACCATAGTTACCATCGTCACGAATGGTGAAGCGCCCAACGCGCAAATAACCTGGCGACGTATTAATAATAGACTCTGTATTGTACTGGCCGGACATTAAGGCCGCTGACACAGTAAAAGGCTTCATGGTGGAACCAGGCTCAAATAAATCAATTACCGCACGATTACGTAATTCATCATAATCCAATGTTGAACGGTCATTAGGATTGTAAGATGGCTGATTCACCATAGCCAAAATTTCGCCTGTTTTGACGTCTAAAATAACCGCCGAAGCAGACGTAGCACGGTTTTCGGTCACCGCTGCTTTAAGCTCTCGATAAGCCAAATACTGCAAGCGCATATCAATGCTAAGCTGAATATTTTCCCCAGGACGCGCCGGAATTTCTTGACCAATCGGACGAATAGCATTACCTGAAAGGTCCTTAATATAGCTACGTTTTCCAGGGGAACCTTGCAATTCAGAGTTATATTCCAGCTCCAATCCTTCTTGACCTTTATCATCAATGCTGGTGAAACCAACCACTTGTGCCGTCATTTCACCCGCAGGATAAAAGCGTTTATATTCTTTACGCTTTGTCACCCCAATAACATGAGCCGCCATAATTTGATCCGCCTCATGGGGAAATACCTGACGTTTCAAATACATGAAAGAACGTGTTTTATTGGCTTCAAATCTGTTTGTTAACCAAGAATGACCGACCCCCATCGCATCCGCTAGACGATTAATCTCCTGCTCAGGCGTCTCTCCTTTTTCGGGGTTTTGATCCATATCCCAGAGTTTCTTGGGGTTAGCAACCAAGGTCCACGTTGGCGCACTGACAGCCAACGGCTCACCACGGCGATCTAAAATCATCCCCCGTGTAGCGGGAATCGTTTCCGTCCTAACGGCACGCATCTCTCCCTGATTTTGTAAAAAATCCTTATCAATAACAGTTAAATAAAATAGGCGTCCAGCAACAACAGCAAACAAAATAAACGCGATGCCGTATACAAACCTAAAACGCCATTTGTCGGGACGGTGATGACCGTTTTCAATACTCATGGTTTGACGATTACTATTTCATCTTTAGTAGGTGCATGCATATGCAAGCGGTTTACCGCCGCCTGCTCTAAACGACTTGGTTGAGTCAATGCGCTTTGCTCTAGTAGCAACTGCCCCCATGTCACTTCATAGTTGGCTTCGTCTTGTTTCAGCGCTTGCAGATGTGAGTAATCCATTCGGAAACTGTAAACCTGCTCTACGACCAGAATCGAAACAATGGACAACAGCACAACGCCAACTGAATAAGACCATGGGGAAAATCGCAATCTAGTCACTGACTCGCTCCAAAACACGCAATACAGCACTTCTAGAGCGGACATTATCGCTAACTTCCGTTTTAGATGGCTTAATTGCTTTACCAATGGTTTTAAATTTAATGTCTAGGTGAGCATTCTGAATGGGTAAATGTCGTGGCAACTCAGGCCCTTTAGACTTCAGCTTCATAAAACGTTTGACAATTCTATCTTCTAAAGAGTGAAAGCTGATGACGACCAAACGCCCTCCTACTTTCAACGCCTCAGCTGCTGCCTCTAGCCCGACTTCCAAATCACCTAATTCATTATTGATAAAGATTCGAATACCTTGAAAAGCACGCGTAGCAGGATTTTTGCCCTTTTCCCAAGCAGGATTTGCCTCTGCCACTATTTTGGCTAACTGCAATGTGCTCACAATTGGCGTATGAGCGCGGTACTCGCAAATGGCTTTTGCAATACGTCGCGAAAAACGTTCCTCACCAAACTGATACATCACATCTGCAATGTCTTTTTCTTGAGCATGAGCGATCCATTGTGCTGCGCTTTCTCCTTGATTAGGGTTCATACGCATATCCAAAGGGCCGTCATTCATAAAGCTAAAGCCACGCTCTGCATCATCTAACTGCGGTGAGGAAACGCCCAAATCCATCATAATGCCATCCACCTTGTGGCAGCCAAAAACCGTCACAATATGGTCTGTCATATTAGCGAAGCTATCTTGAACGATGGAAAAGCGCTCATCCTCCTGTTGCAAAGCTTTACCAAAATCAATCGCCACTGGATCTTTATCAAATCCTAATAAACGACCTTGCTGTAAACGATTCAATACCAAACGCGTGTGACCTCCACGACCAAAAGTGCCGTCAACATAAAGGCCATCTACATTGGTGACCAACATATCAACGGATTCGTTCAGCATGACACTGATATGTTCTGGCACGGCGTCTGTCATAAAGAGATATCCATCATGGTTTCAAGTTGTAAGTTATCTATAGAATCCTGAGACAAGTAGTCGTCTCGTTGCGTATCCCACTCTTCCTGACTCCATATTTCAATTTTTTTCCCCTGACCTAAGAGAGTCACTTTTCGGTCAAGGTTAGCGAAGTCTCGCAACGGTGCAGGCAACAAAATACGACCTGCTTTATCTACTTCTAAATCCGTTGCATGACCCACAAGCAAACGCTGTAAGCGCCGTGCTTGCGGCTGAAAGCTGGGCAATTTGTCTAACTTCTCCTGAATCTGCTCCCACTCAATCAGAGGGTAAAGCAGCAAACACTTAGAAGCTGGATCGATCGTGACAACAACGCCTTCGTCTTCGTATTGGGCGAGCTCATCACGCAAACGTGTAGGCAAGGACATACGCCCTTTTGCATCAACACTCACATGATGAATCCCACGAAACATTGTCATATCCCACTTATCGACACTTTATCCCACAATTTAACACTATTTCTTTAAAAGAGTAAAAAAAAACCAACCAAATAGGCAAAAATAGATGAAATGATTTTGTAAAGGCGTTTAATTAGTGGAAAACAGCAGAAGCAAAACAGGAAAAAAACCACAAAACGACACTTTATGGGCAAAAAGAAGCCTGCCCACGGTAAAAAGTGGGAACAAGATAATTAGAGAAACAAAAAATGAAAAAGAAGAGCCAAGAAATCGAACAAGCAACCTAAAACGGCACTCATCAAATAGAATAAACGAGGAGAAAAAACACAAGTTGGCCGATAAGCCGGGTTCTGTCGTGGACAGTCATTCATCTAATACGTACATCACTGCACGTCTTTAGCAACCTACCCGAACTCAGCGCGGGTCACGCCAAAGAGTTCCTATTTGGTCTTGCTTCAAGTGGGGTTTACCTTGCCACGAACTGTTGCCAGTCGCGCGGTGCGCTCTTACCGCACCATTTCAACCTTACCGGCAGTAAACTGCTTAGGCGGTATATTTTCTGCTGCACTTTCCGTAGGCTCACGCCCCCCAGGCATTACCTGGCACTTTACCCTGCGAAGCCCGGACTTTCCTCCCCCCAATAAATTGAGCGGCGACTGCCTAGCCAACTTGCGACGCGCATGTTACTTACCAAAGAGAAAAATGACAAGGACTTTCTCGACGCCGAGCAAAATACTCGACACCAAGAAAAACAAAACATCATACCAACGGAATCTTAAAGCACACTTCCAGACCGCCTTCTGGTCTGTTTTTAGCTTCTATCTGTCCCTTATGAGCACGAATAATACGCTTAGAAATGGTCAAACCTACGCCAAACCCACCACTGTTTGCTTCGCGAGCTTCCGAAGAGCGATAAAAAGCATGAAATATCTTTTCTAACTTTTCCTCAGGAACGCCTGGCCCGTTATCACGAATATAAATAAATGCATGATCTTCCTTCTCTTCCGTGGAAACCTCAATCACCCCTCCTTTGCCAGCATAAAAACAAGCATTACGCAGTACGTTTTCTATCGCATGACGCAACTGGAGCGGATCACCCAACAAGGTTTTGGGATTTACCCCCGTTTTAACCACTGAAATTCCTTTTAATTGACTCTCAAAGCTGACATCTTCAACAATTTCTTCAAGCCAGCGCTGAAAATCCATCGTCTGCTTACTCAATGCTGCCGCTTCTAGACGACTCAAGGTCAATACTTGACCTATTAGCTCATCAAGTTCATGCAATTCAGTCCGAATCCGTGCCAAATAACTTTTTTGCAGCTCCATGCCATATTTGTCTTCGGCAATAGTTAAAGCCACCTCAATTCTAGCAAGCGGCGTACGCAATTCATGAGAAACATCTCGCATTAGACGCTCCTTAGATGACAGTAAAGTATCGATGCGCACAGCCATTTGGTTAAATTCTCGAGACAGCTTACCAATTGCATCACTTCGTCTTACCAGCTTATCCTCAACTCGTGCCGTCATGTCACCCTGGCCAAACAAACGAGCAACACGCTGAAGTTTTAACAATGGACCTAATAACCAATAAGCCAACACACCACTTGAAACAAGCAACCCTAATAAAGAAAAACCGATAACAAGTTCTGGCGCTAACGAATTAATTTCAGGGTTAGGTTTAAATATCAACAAGTATTGGACATTATTCGCCCCAATAACTTGAATAAATTGACTATGTAAAAAATCGGCGGATGGGCGCCCATCAACTCTTGCCAAATCCCCACTGGAATCCGAGGGGGAATCCGTTGTCGAGTTATTACTATCACGGAAGTTTTTAGGCAAGGGCTTTAGTAAAGGACGCCCATTTTCTTGGTATAAATAAATACTACCTGAAAGACGTTTTTCAGCCTTTCTAGCCTCTTCCTTGAGAGACTCAAGTCCAAATTTTTCATACCCTGCAACCAATTGCACACCAATATCACCCAATAAATCAGCTGATACTTGGTTATGTTTCTGGACAAACTGAACGATTGTTAGACCAATACTCACCACAACCGTATTGGACAACAAAACCACCAGAAACACTCGCAAAAAGGTATTTTTCATAACGTATTAAGCACCCTGCTCATTGGCAACAAAAATATAACCCACACCACGAACAGTTTTAATACGAGGATCACCCGTTTCTAAATTACCAATCTTTTTACGAAGATTACTAATATGCATATCCAAACTGCGATCATACATAGTCAACTTACGCCCAAGGGCTTTTTCCGAAAGCTCTTGCTTGGTCAACACCTGACCTGGCGCCATCAACATACACTCTAACAAGGTATATTCAGAGGTCGTCAACTCAACTAACTCTCCCTCCAAAAACACACTACGATCTTTACGACGCAACAAAACACCAGACAATTCAATGTCTGCGGTAGGATCGTCTTCCTTCTCTTGACTAGCACGACGCAAAATCGCTTTGATACGAGCCAATAACTCACGAGGATTAAACGGCTTAGACAAATAGTCATCCGCCCCCATTTCCAAACCAAGAATACGGTCAATATCATCGCCTTTTGCTGTCAACATAATGACAGGTACAGAGCTTTTGTTTCGAATTTGTTTGAGTGTTTCGAAACCGTCCAACTCTGGCATCATGACATCAAGAATAACGATATCAGGCATTTCCTCTGCCATTAATTCAAGAGCCTCACGACCGTTCCAAGCATGCGCAACGTCATAACCTTCTCCATCAAAATACTCTTTGATCAAGTCCGATAAACGCGCATCATCATCTGCAAGCAATATCTTCATCATATTCAGGATCTCTCTTCCAGTAAGTTTATTATTTTACAGCTTTATTCTTGCGCCGTAATGTCAATTGTAAATACTACCCTAGAGTTCAAAAAAGACCGCCCCCCTTTTTCACTCTATTTACAATTAATGCTAATAAAATGAACCTTACGGTCAAAACAGAACAAAAAAGCCGCAATTGCGGCTTTTTTGTAACAAAAGTATATTCAAACTATTGTTTAAAAGGGTCGCGCAAAACAATGGTTTCTAAGCGATCAGGACCTGTGGAAATAATATCAACAGGCACCCCCACGTGCTCTTCCAAAAAGCGAATATAGTCCTGTGCATTTTTAGGTAGCGCCTCAAAACTTTCCGCACCGACCGTAGATTCTTCCCAGCCAGGCAGCTCGACATAAACAGGACAAGCTTGCTCATAGCCTTCACTGTCAACCAAACAACCAGCAACAGGATTACCCTTATCATCAGTATAGGAGACACACACTTTAATGACAGAAGAGCCATCAAGAACATCCAATTTAGTCAGACACATACCCGAAACCGAGTTAATCTGTACAGCATGACGCAACGCTACTGCATCAAACCAACCGCAGCGACGTGAGCGTCCCGTTGTTGCACCAAATTCATGACCACGAGCCCCCAAGCGCTCACCATCTTCATCAAACAACTCGGTAGGAAAAGGCCCTGACCCTACACGGGTAGTATAGGCTTTTGTAATACCTAGTACGTAATCTAGGTACAAAGGCCCAAACCCCGTGCCCGCTGGCGCACCACCAGCCGTGGTATTAGACGAGGTAACATAAGGGTATGTACCGTGATCTACATCCAATAGAGACCCTTGCGCTCCTTCAAACATAATATTGGCGCCAGACTTTCTCAAGTTATGAAGCAGAGAAATCGTATCGGTTACCATTGGACGCAGGAACTCAGCCATCTCCAACCCTTCAGCATACACATCAGAGTATGAGATCGGCTCAACCTTGTGGTACTGAGTCAAAATAAAGTTGTAATACTCAAGCACCTCTTTTAACTTGCTAGCAAAGCGCTCAGGATCCAACAAATCCCCCACACGGATAGCACGACGCGCCACTTTATCTTCGTAAGCCGGCCCAATACCTCGACCAGTTGTACCAATTTTCTTTTCGCCTTTAGCAAGCTCTCGAGCTTGATCCATTGCAATGTGATAAGGAAGAATCAAAGGGCACGCAGCACTGATCTTCAAACGGTCAATAGCAGGGACACCTTGCTCTTGAAGCTCAAGCACTTCGTGCTTAAGCGCAGCAGGTGATAAAACCACACCATTACCAATAACACATTGCACACCCTCACGCAGGATGCCAGAAGGAATCAAATGCAAAACCGTTTTCTTACCGTCGATCACCAACGTATGACCTGCGTTATGGCCACCTTGAAACCGAACAACCGCTGCCACATCTTCTGTAAGCAAATCAACGACTTTACCTTTACCTTCGTCACCCCATTGGGTGCCCAAAATAACGACATTTTTACCCATAATATCAGGTCTCATTCAAAATAATTCTTAGGATGATCTATTTCTCTGCAGGCACTAATTGCCAAGCATCACCAGCAAATTTCAACACAAAATCAACACGACCTGCCCAAGCATCGTCCAGCGCTTCAATAACACGGTAACCCTCTGATCGCAGAGCTTTTACTGCTTGCCACATGGCATCACTCGCACAAATAGGTGCCAGCACTGTTTTCGGTGTCGCTACTTCAAAATCTACTAAAGCAACCAACGCCTTAACATCGGTACTAAAACCTGTTGCAGGTCGTGAGCGACCAAACACTTCGCCAATATTGTTATAACGCCCACCCCGAGCAATAGCATTACCATGACCAGGAACATAAGCGGCAAAAAGCAGACCAGTGTGATAGCTGTACGACACCAAATCACTTAAATCAAAATGCAACCCAACAGCAGGATAACGACGAGAGATAAGCGCACTTACTTCACCAAGCAAGGCAATCGCATCCAAAACAGACGCACCAACACCAGACAAACCTGCTGTAGCACGATCCAGAACATCAACACCGCCACACAATCGAGGTAACAAAACAAGCCAGCCAGCCTGCTCTTTGGTGACGTCAAGTTCGGCAACATACGCATCCAGTTCGGGCAAGTCTTTAGACTTATAGAATTCTGTCAATCTCGCTTCTTGATCTTTAGATAAGTTACAAGCATCGAGCACGCCTCGAACGACATCTACATGTCCTAAGTCCAAGACCAGATTGTTTAAGCCTGCCACATTGAGGGTTTCCAACATCAAAGACAAGACTTCGATGTCACTTTCTATCCCACCATGACCATAAAGCTCGGCCCCGAGCTGGATTGGGCTTCGCGTTCCATCCAACCCCGCTGGCATGGTTCGCAACACGCTACCGCAATAACTGAGACGCTGAACCCCTTCACCTTTTAGACAATGCGCATCTATACGGGACACTTGAGACGTAAAATCCGCACGAATACCCAGCAAACGACCGGATAATTGATCAATAACTTTAAAGGTTTCGATTTCTAGATCAGAACCCGCCCCAGTAAGAAGGGAGTCTAAATACTCTAAAAGAGGCGGAATTACTAAGCGATATCCCCAACTTTCATGGAGATTCAGCAGGGCTCTTCGAAGATGTTCAATTTGCGCGGCTTTTTTAGGCAACGCCTCATCAACACCTTCAGGAAGCAACCAACGATCTGCTAATGTCATTAATCTATTTCCTCTTAGCTTCGGGTCAGTAAAAGGAGCGTTAATCCAAGAAACATACTAACCGCGCCCAGAATGCGCAAATTCAGATCCGAACCTGCGAGCGCTCTCACCATGATCTCTCGCCACAAGTTAGGCGCTAAAAAAGGCAAAATCCCCTCGGCGATCAATAACAGGCTGACGCCAATAAGTAGCGACTGCAACAATTCCTGCATAGACTCTCTTTATTTTGACCATTAAAAAACCGGGCATAACCCGGTTTGTAGAATAATACCATGTTTCCTATTTTAACAAATAGGTCTCATAGCCCAATATTTTTGAATATTGCTATTCTATTTCGCTGTTTTTTCCTTGCCATTAGAGTTATTCAAGTATCTGAAGAACTCACCATCAGGCTGAATTACAAACAGGTCTTTATTACCTTCGAAGCTATCACGATAAGCCTGAAGACTCCGGTAAAAGTCATAGAACTCAGGATCCTGCTTATACACTTTAGAGTATATCGCTGCCGCCTTAGCATCACCATCACCACGAATCATTTCAGCATCACGCTGCGCATCCGCTTCAATAACAACACGTTGACGATCTGCATCCGCTCGGATACCTTCCGCAAGCTCTAAACCTTTCGATCTATGCTCACGAGCTTCACGTTCACGCTCTGTCCGCATACGTTGATAAACAGACTCACTCACATCTGGCGGAAGATCAATACGCTTCACACGGATATCAATAATTTTGATACCTAACTCAGATTGCGCCACTTTATCCAGCTTATCACGAAGCTCTGTCATCAATTGATCACGCTGACCAGAAACAACCTCATGCATGGTACGCTCGCCGAACTGGTTACGAAGCCCTGTATCAACACGAGAAGACAACACTCGGTTCGCTACAAACACATCACCAGACGTTGCTTGATAAAACTTAGAAACTGACTCAATTCGCCATTTAACATAAGAGTCCACGATAACTGCTTTTTTCTCTAATGTTAAGTAACGCTGAGGTCGAGAATCCATAGTCTGAATACGCGCATCAAACTTCTTCACCTCATTCACAATCGGAATTTTAAAGTGAAGACCCGGTTTAACATCAGGATCAACAATCTCACCGAACCGTAAAACAACAGCTCGCTGAGTTGCGTTGACCACATACATCGACTGAGACGCAATTAGAATCGCAACCAAAGCAGCAAATAAAATTGCAAAAGAAGTTCCTTTCATTAGTTTCTCCCCTGCCTAGTTACCGATGCTCCCTGACGCTTACGGATTTCATTAATCACCTGATCTGTTAGTGCACTCACGCCATCAGGATCAAGCTTATCCACATCAAGCTTTTTCGATGACGATTGATTTTTCATCAACTGATCAAGCGGCAAATACATCATGTTATTACCACCTTCCGTATCAATAACCACCTTATTAGTGTTTTTATACAGATTTTCCATTGTTTCAAGATAGAGACGGCGACGTGTTACTTCTGGCGCTTTCACGTACTCACGATACAATCGCTCAAACCGATCCGCTTGACCACTAGCACGAGCAACAATCTCAGAGCGATAAGCCTCTGCTTCTTCACGAATACGCTGCGCATTACCTCGAGCTTGCGGAATAATACCGTTAGCATAAGACTCTGCTTCATTACGTACACGCAACTCATCTTCTTTCGCCTTGATAACGTCATCAAACGCAGCCTGCACCTGAGTTGGCGCTTGCGTATTTTCAACGTTAACTTTAGAAATTAACAAGCCCGTTCCGTAAGCATTCATGTAATCCTGCAAACGCGTTTTCACCTCAGTTGCCAGCAACTCACGACCTTCTGTCAAAATCTGATCCATCTCAGAACTACCAACCACATGTCGTAAGGCGCTCTCAGTTGCCTGAGCAAGCGACTCTTCTGGATTTTTCACATTTAATAGGAAATCTTTAGGGTTTTGTATCGAATATTGCACAGATACACTTACCTCAACAATGTTATCATCTACCGTAAGCATTAACGCTTTATGGTCAAGGGAACGTACTTTTGTCACGTTCACTTTGGTAACATCGTCGATCAGTGGTGGATTCCAATGCAAACCAGGCTTAACCGTCTCATAGTATTTGCCCAAACGAAGGACAACACCACGCTCTTGCTGGTCAATCTGGTAAACACCTGTCGCCGCCCAAAGCACGAACAGACCAACCACCAAGATAGCAATCAAGTTGCGATTGAATTTGCCAGAAAACCCCGATCCGTTACCACCACCAGATCCACCCTTGCGCGATTTTTTCACGCCAAGCATGTCCATCAGTTTGCGGAACGCTTCATCCAAATCTGGAGGCCCCTGATCTTTACCACCCGTCGGACGACCCCATGGGTCACCGTTTCCAGTCTCCTTATCTTTACCGTCAGGGCGATCACCACTGTTACGGCTCTTATCAGGATTCCACGGGTCCTTGTCGTTATTACCCGGTTCATTCCAGGCCATACTACATCTCCACTTTTCTAATGATAATTCTGTCGTGTCTTATGCCGCTTCAACTTCAATCTGATCTTCAGACATACCTGCGCGCGATAAAATCTGCAAATAATCCTTTCTAGGCAATCGTACTTCCAACACCGATCGCCCAAAATCATCATAGTGCTCGGAACGAACCGCCCCCTGCTCAAATAGCATAGCCCTTAATCGACCTAATTCACCTGGCAAAATAAGCGTCTCATCCAAGACATCTACCGCCAAGATCTCTGCAATCGCCTGTTGCAACAAATCAACCCCAACACCATCACGCGCAGAAAGCCACACCCTAACTGGTGTGCCATTCTCATCGCGATCAATGCGAGGCTCGGTCATTGGCAAAGCATCTATCTTATTAAATACTTTTAACGTAGGAACTTCATTAGCGCCAATTTCTTCCAACACATTATCAACCTCTGCCATATTCTCTTCTCGAGAATGATCAGCAGCGTCCACCACATGGAGAAGCAAATCAGCCTCAGAAGATTCTTTTAGCGTTGCTTGAAACGCTTTTACCAATCGGTGAGGAAGCTGACGAATAAACCCTACCGTATCCGCAAGAACAATTGTACCAATCTGCTCTAAGTCCAACCGCCTTAGGGTTGGATCCAAAGTAGCAAACAACTGGTCAGCAGCATAAACATCAGCCCCCGTTGCACGATTAAACAAAGTCGACTTACCCGCGTTTGTATACCCCACCAAGGAGACAGTCGGCACCGATGATCGCGCTCTTGAACGGCGGCTTTGGTCGCGCTGGGAATCCACTTTACCCAATCGTTTCTGAATTGACTTAATACGCTCACGAAGCAAGCGTCGGTCAGTTTCCAGCTGGGTTTCACCTGGCCCACGCATACCAATGCCCCCTTTTTGGCGCTCTAGGTGGGTCCAGCCACGAATCAAACGGGTTGACATATGCTGAAGCTGAGCTAATTCAACTTGCAACTTACCTTCATGGGTACGTGCCCGCTGGGCAAAGATATCCAAAATGAGTCCTGTACGATCAAGCACACGACACATTAGAATCGCTTCAAGGTTACGTTCTTGGGAGGGAGATAAAGCATGATCAAAAAGAACGACTTGAGCGCCTTCTTGATCAACAATATTTTTTATTTCGTCCAGTTTGCCGGAACCAACAAAATATTTCGAATCTGGTCGCTGACGTGACCCTGTTACTACAGCAACAGGATCCGCACCAGCAGAAATCGCCAGTTCAACAAACTCTTCAGGCCCATAAGACTCACTTTGATCATGAAAATCAATATGAACCAATACCGCAATTTCACCACTATCGGGGCGTTCAAAAAACAAATTAATATTCCTCAGTTTGCCCTATAACGGCAAACTATTCAACGGCATCTTCCGACTGATCAGTCGTCGGGATGCGTATGGTTCGAGAAGGTACAACAGTTGAAATGGCATGTTTGTACACCATTTGACTAACTGTATTTTTCAAAAGAATCACAAACTGATCAAATGACTCGATTTGGCCTTGTAGCTTGATGCCATTCACAAGAAAGATAGAAACAGGAATCCGTTCTTTGCGAAGGACGTTTAAGTAAGGGTCTTGTAACGATTGCCCTTTTGACATTGGAATCTCCTTAATCAGGGTAAAAATAAAAATTAATCTTGTTAAAACAATACGCTAGATAATACACCAAATCTTTTTGTATTTCCCCTATATAATCCTGCTTTCTAAGTATTTCAAGGCCTCTGGCACAAGTTCTTTTGACAAACTATCAAAAATCATCAAATCCTCCCAACCTCGAAGCCAAGTCAGCTGACGCTTTGCAAGCTGACGAGTAGCAACAACCCCTTTAAAGATAGCATCTTCGAGCAAATCGTCACCATTTAAATAGTTCCATAGCTGACGATACCCTACACAACGGATAGATGGCAGCTCAATGGATAAGTCACCACGCTGGTACAACTCTTCCACCTCGGACAAGAACCCTTGATCCATCATTTCATAAAACCGCTGCTCAATACGTTGATGCAAGACACTGCGCTCTTTAGGCATCACAGCCAAATTGACCATTTCAAATGGCAAGGATACAGGCTCTTGCTCCGACCACCACTGAGTCATGGAGACACCTGACACCCGAAACACCTCCAAGGCCCGCTGCAAGCGCTGAGGATCATTTGGATGAATACGTTGGGCGGACTCAGGGTCAACACGGGACAATTCTTCATGCAATGCCGCCCACCCTTTCACACTGGCTTCTTGCTCAATTTCTTTACGTACGACCTCATTTGCTTGCGGCAAAGGAGCCAAGCCTTTTTGCAATGCATTAAAATACATCATCGTCCCTCCTACCATAAGAGGAATTTTCCCTTTGGCAATAATGTCTTTAGCATGCTCAACCGCATCTTCAACAAAGTCTGCTGCCGAGTAAGACTCCAAGGGATCAATAATGTCTATCAATCGGTGTGGCGCTTTCTTTAGTGTCGCTGCATCCGGTTTCGCTGTGCCGATATCCATGCCCTTGTAGACAAGCGCAGAATCCACACTAATAATCTCGTAACCATGATTCTGAGCCAATTCAACAGCTAACCCCGTTTTACCAGAAGCAGTTGGCCCCATTAAACACACCACGCTAGGTTTGAGCATATTAACGCCCCCTCAAAAAGAGCTTATCCAAGTCCGACATTGTCATCTGTGTCCAAGTTGGACGTCCATGATTACATTGTCCGCTTCTCTCGGTAATCTCCATATCCCTTAAAAGACTGTTCATTTCTGCAATGGTTAACCTTCGGTTTGCACGAACAGCACCATGACACGACATGGTCGCCATTAATTCATTGGCCCGCGCCTCAATCAAATCCGACACGCCATTGGTCGCAAGATCGCTCACCACGTCTCGCACAAGGTTTTCTACATCAGCTTTAATCAAAATAATCGGCACCTCTCGCACCATCACACTTTCTAACCCTGTACGCTCCACTTTAAAGCCAAACGCCAAAAACACATCTCCATTCTCTTCAACAAGATCGGCCTCACTCTGGGACACAGACACATTAATCGGCACCAACAAAGGTTGAGAGGCTATCGTCTTATCGTAGAAAGATTGTTTCATACGCTCGTAGACTATGCGCTCATGGGCAGCATGCATATCCACCAATATCATGCCACTTTCACTTTCTGATAAAATATAAACACCGTGTAGCTGAGCAATAGCAAAACCTAACGGAGGAATCGCCTGATAACCTCCTTCTTTCACCTCAAATGACGGATTCGAGTAAGTATCCGCGCCAAAAGCCCCATCATTCTCAACCGGAGAACTGCTTTTTATTATACGTACTTCACCCGTTTCTGGATCGACTTCCTCATACTGATTCTCAGTATAATTTTGCGCGTAATCCGATAGTTGACGCATGCCGTTAAGTTGACTGGTAATTTGTCCGGAATCAATCGCCTTCGACGGCTGTTTCATCAAATCCGCACCAGAAGAGCGCTGACTCACCAAAGGCAATGCCCCTTGTTCAACCATAACAGGCTCTTGAGGCACAGAGTCTGAAGGCAGCCACGCACTTGCATTAGAGCGCTCACCCTCTGCTTCAGGCCGTACATCGGCAATGGCTTTATGAATACGACTAAACAGGAAGTCATGGACCAAACGCCCATCTCGAAAACGTACTTCATGCTTGGTAGGATGCACGTTAACATCCACCGTGGCAGGATCAAGCTCAAGGTACAACACGAAAGTAGGATGACGTCCATTATACAAGACATCACGATAGGCTTGCCGTACAGCATGACCAACCAGCTTATCTTTTACTACTCGCCCATTAACAAAAAAATACTGCAAATCTGCCTGAGAACGGGAAAACGTTGGCAAACCAATCCAACCCCATAAACGGAGCCCTGCCGCCTCAACATCGATGGTCAAGGCATTTTCAATGAACTTTTTACCCAAAAGGTTTGCTAGCCGATGCTCCGCATGGAGCTGATCTGTCACCGGACGTAAATCATAGACTTGTTTACTATTGTGACTTAAACGGAATCCCACATCATAACGACTCAACGCCAGACGTTTAACCACTTCTTCAAGATGGCTAAACTCCGTTTTTTCTGTGCGCAAGAATTTACGACGAGCTGGTGTATTAAAAAACAAATCTCGCACATCTATAGTGGTTCCTTGTGGATGAGAAGCAGGACGAATTGCCGTATTCATTTCCTTCCCTTCCGCTTCCACTCGCCAAGCCTCTGCTTCACCTTGCGCTAAAGACGTTAAATGCATCCGCGAAACTGAGCTAATACTGGCCAAAGCTTCACCTCGAAACCCTAAGGTTCGAACCGCCTCAAGGTCGTCTAATGTAACAATTTTACTGGTTGCATGTCGGCTTAACGCTAAGGATAAATCCTCTTTTACAATCCCAGTTCCATTGTCACGAATTTTAATACGGCGAACACCACCTTGCTCAACCTCTATATCCAGCTGGGTTGCCCCTGCATCCAAACTGTTCTCAAGCAACTCTTTAACAACAGAAGCAGGACGCTCAACCACTTCACCCGCAGCGATCTGGTTTGCCAAACGAGGAGATAAAAGATTAATTCTTTGCATGAATTGCCTTTAGTCAGAAAGAAGCCCCTTTAAACAGGGGCACTTTTTAGAAATCAACTTGCGGGAATAAGCAGCTTTTGCCCAACCCAAATCACATCATTTTTCAAGGTATTTGCCTCTCGAAGAGACTTTACAGATATTCGGTTGCGACGCGCAATATCCGACAACGTATCCCCCTTGGTGACCGTATAGGTCTCACCACTGCGATGGGTTTGCTGCCATGCAACTAACGTCCCTTTAGGCGCATTCTGCGTAAAATAGGAAATAACACCGGAGGCGATAGCGCTTGCCAATTGGTAACGATAGGTTTTGCTAGCAAGATTTTTAGCTTCAGTACTATTGGACACAAACCCTGTTTCCACCAAAATAGATGGAATATCCGGCGATTTTAACACAACAAAACCCGCCTGCTGAACCGAGCTTTTATGTAATTTGGCCACACTATCCAAATCATTCAACACACTCTCTCCGACATTCAAGCTCATCTGAATCGTCGAATTCATGGACATATCTAACAACACCTCTGCCAAGACTTGGTCTTTATCATCCAAAGAAATACCGCCGACTAAGTCCGCTGCATTTTCCTGCTGAGCCAACCAACGCCCCATTTCGGAACTCTTCCCGCTTAATGACAACGCCCAAACAGATGCTCCTCGGGCACTGGCGTTAGTAAAGGAGTCCGCATGAATAGAAATCAATAAATCGGCATTAGCCTCACGAGCAATGCGCGAACGATCCCGCAATTTAATAAACTCATCGGTAGAACGCGTTAATACCGCCTTATATCCCTCTACTCGATTAATTTGCCTTGCCAACTCCTTACCAATCGACAACACCACATCTTTTTCTCTGACACGGTATTTACCCAATGCTCCAGGATCTTTGCCACCATGACCTGGATCGATAGCAATCACAATATCGCGCTTACCATCAGACAGCTTTGCTAAATTTTTTACTGAAGAAATGGTTTTACTCGGGCCAGATTCCAGCTCCACCAAAATTCTCGGACCATACTGCCCAGAAGCCGCAAGCACAGAACTCTTTGCTCTCACTTTTTTAGAAAGATCAAGCACAAAGCGCACACCATCATGCCGATGAGCATAGCGGACACGCATAAGAACATCAGAAGACAACGCTGACAAACTGTTCACCACATCCTGACTCAGAGCTATGTTGCTTATATCGAGCACAACACGATCTGGGTTAGAGAGAGGAAACAAACGGTGTTCAGCTGGTTTGGATAATTCAAACACAATACGAGTGACGCCTTCTTGTTGTGCAACACGAATATCTCGTATTTCACCGGCCGAAGCCCGCATTGAAACAAACAACAGAACAAGGCAACTAACAACAAACAGAAGATTACGAAATTTATTATGCATATCAGACAGCTAGCCAGTATATTGTTACACTATAACTGGTGATCAGCGGGATCTCAATCTTAGCAAGAACAAAGACTTCGCCAGATAATGTATAAATAACTTACTCTCCCTACTCCTTCCCAAAATACTTGACCGAGAGCAGGCAACAGTTTCCCACTCCGATCAAACGACACATCCTACATTCCTACTAGCAAAGCTTCCCCATGAGGAGAATTGGCTTTAATTTCCACATAGCGACCTTGCCTTATCAAACTTAAACGCACAATTATGTCAGCTGCTGGCAGCACACCGGCACCCAATTCAGCCCATTCGATCAAACTCAAGCTATTGCCACCAAAATAGTCGCGAATCCCCATATACTCTAACTCTTCAGGATCACCTAATCGATATAAATCAAAATGATAGATCTCTAATCCTGCCACTTCATAGGGCTCGACAAGGGTATAAGTAGGACTTTTCACTGGCCCAACATAGCCAAGCCCTTGCAACAAACCTCTAACCAAAGTGGTTTTGCCCATCCCTAGATCCCCGTCTAAATAAACAACAGCACCTGTTTTGAGATGTTCAGCCAAGCTCTGACCAAATGCCAGCATAGCCTCTTCACCAAATACCTCTCGCTCAACCAGCATTATACAGCCATCCTCTCCAGCATCTTAATTACATCAGAAACCTAAGACACGCCAACCAAATAGACACAAAGACTTATCTGTCAACATAATCCAATAAATCACAAGGTTGTGCTCTATGCTCACCCAACGCCCTTGCTGACAATCCTGCCGCATGGTTATGCCAAGCAACTGCAACAACAGATGCCGTTAGCGCGCTAGAATAGTAAGCCAAACAAGCCCCCAACATACCACTCAACACATCTCCGGAGCCGCCTTTTGCCAACATAGGCTCAGATCTACCCGTCACATAGACAGCACCAGAATCATCTGACACAATGGTTGTCGTTCCCTTCAACACCACCGAGCAACTGTATCGTTTCGCTAGCGCCAAACAAGCATCAATGGGGTCTTTCAGAATATCATCAACGGAGCAACCCAATAAACGACTAGCCTCACCAAGATGCGGCGTCAGGACAGAACCATTCGGCAACACAACCTCCCCTGCTTGAGCCAGCCAAAACAAACCATCGGCATCAAGCACAACAGGACACCCCTTTGTATACGCGAGGGCCAACCAGTCTTTAAATAATATCTTGCCCCATTGCTCTCGCCCTAAACCAGGCCCTATTACCAAAATAGAATGATGACGCAATAGACGCTGTGCAGCGGATTCCACCTCTGACGACAACGCCATTACATTCGGGTTTCTTGAAAGCGAAGCCGCTATATGTTCATCTCGCGTTAACAGCCCAACGGTCCCTGCGCCCACCTTAGCAGCGGCTTCACTGGCCATAATGGCTGCACCACCAAAACCATAATCTCCACCAACCACCGCCACATGGCCAAACATACCTTTATGACAGTCTTTTGGTCGAGAGCAAGGCGATCGATGATCTAAACGCTCGACCTCAAGCCAGTATGCTGTTGGCTCAGGAAGCATAGACGATGAGCCAAGGGATTCAAGCACTAATTCTCCAGAGGCAACGCCCCCTTTACCTAGCACATTTCCCAACTTAAGCTGAAGCATAGAGACAGTAAGATCCGCTATTACGGCATGCTCTCCAGCATACCCTGTATCGGAGTCAACACCTGTTGCCATGTCAACCGCCACCAAATGGGCACCCTGTACATGCGCACTGTTCATCCATTGAACCGCTTTAATTACCTCTTCACTCAGTGGCAATCGTGCCCCGATCCCTAATAACGCGTCGACAACAACGACATTTTCAAGTTCACTCTCATCAAACTGCACCACGCCATCAGCAAAACCTTGACACACAACACCTTTCCTTAAAGCCAACTCATACGCTTTAAGTGCATCGCCCTGTCGAGTTCTTAAAGCACAATCTAATACACAAACACTATACCCGGCTTCTTGCAGCAGGCCAGCAAACAACAAACCATCACCACCATTATTGCCACTACCCGCCACAATAATAAAACGCTGTACTTGCGGCCAACGCTGAAAGACTCGCTTATACAAAGCATTAGCAGCCTGCGCCATTACTTCAAAGCTATCAAATACCCCAAAAAGCTGTTGTTCTATCATTCGTATGGTTTTCACATCGAATAAAGCACGAACAGGATAACCTCCAATACTCTCACTCATACCATTCTCCTTTTAGCATTCGACGGAAAACCATTACGTAAAACCCCACCCAAAATGACTAACAAGGTGACTCTGGCGCCTATTCCTCCAAACCAAATACTGTTTTTCGATAATGAGCCAACTCACCAATCGACTCTAGAATATCATCTAGCGCTAAATGAGAGCCCTGCTTGCTAAAGCCTTCTAATGCCTCAGGCTTCCAGCGCTTCGCCAATTCTTTAATAGTGCTGACATCAATATACCGATAATGAAAAAAGGCTTCTAACTTAGGCATATAACGATACAAAAAGCGACGATCTTGCCCCACACTGTTACCGCAAATTGGCGATGCTCCAGATGGCAAGTACTGCTCTAAAAACGCAATCGTTTCGGCTTCGGCTTGTTGCATGCTAATGTTGGATGATAAGACTCGCGCCGTTAATCCCGAGTCACCATGATGTTTGGTACACCACTCATCCATCGCATCCATCACCGCTTTTTCTTGATGAATGGCCAAGTTAGGCCCCTTTGCCAAGATATTTAAATGCTTATCGGTTACGACGGTAGCAATCTCTATAATTGTCTCTTTTTCAGGATCCAATCCGGTCATTTCCAGATCAATCCACACTAAATTTTCATTACTAAAGCTCATCTGCTGCCAAATCCTTTATTATCAATGCCAAGCATTATACTCTATGCGCCTTACTTTATGACCAGCTGAATAGAATGTCGAAGAGAAAACTTACAAAACAGCAAACTTGGCGCATCGAGCGCATACAAAAAGAACGCGTTGAACGTACAAAAAAACGCGATGAACGAGCCCAAGAAACACTACAGTCTTCTGACCTTGGCCCGGAGACAGAAGGGGTTATCTTGTCTCACTTTGGCACTCAAGTCGAAGTCGAAGGTACTCAAGCACCTTTTCTAGGCATAGCAACACGCTGCAATATGCGTGCAAATCTAGGACAACTGGTTACAGGTGATAGAGTCGTATGGCGACCAAAACAAAATGAAGGCGGTGTTGTGGTCGCTACTACCCCACGCACAACATCCCTATCTCGCCCGGATATGCATGGGCGACTCAAACCCGTTGCCGCTAACATTGATCATATTGTTATTGTTATTGCTGTTGAGCCCGTCGCACATGCCAACTTGATTGATCGCTATTTGGTAGCAGCAGAAACAGTCGGTATTCCTCCGGTCATTTTACTCAATAAAAGTGACCTGATTAATGAGTCTAACAAAACTCAATTAGATACATTGATGAGCACTTACGAATCACTTGGCTACCCCATCATTCGCACATCTATTGCCCATCAAGCAGGCATGGAATCCCTCTACGATTTTTTAAGTAATAAGACCAGCGTCTTTGTCGGTCAATCTGGGGTAGGTAAATCCTCCCTCATTGGCACTTTACTACCTGGTATCGATATCAGCGTGGGAGAACTGTCTCAGAAGCGCAAAAAAGGCACACATACCACCACAACCGCTCGTTTATTTCATATGCCCAAAGGTGGAGATTTGATTGACTCTCCAGGCATTCGAGAGTTTGGGCTTTGGCATATCTCAGAAGAAGAGTTATTAAATGGTTTTATCGAGTTTCGACCGCACATTGGCTATTGCCGCTTTCGCGACTGCGCCCATGAAAAAGAACCAGGCTGCGCAATTTTAAAGGCTCTAGAAGCAGGTAAAATATCTACACAACGCTTTGAAAGCTATTTGCGCATCAAACAATCCATCCGAGATAACAACGCCACTTTTTAGAAATCCCTCACCTTAAAAGCACAAAACCATTAAGCGTTTACCCCTTAATGGTTTTTCGTACTACCTACAAATCTAGCGCAGTTGCCTAAAAAACATTTTGAGGAGTCAAATCGTAATCCGATTGCTTAACAGAAGGACCATAATTCAAACGATTACGTTCTAATAGAGCCTTATAAGCCTTGTCTGTTAACAAGGTAATACTAATACGTCGATTTTGCGGGCTGTCCGGATTAAAACGATTATAAGGAACCGTATCCGATAGACCAATCACCTGAGCAATGCGACTGTCTTTCACACCACCTTCTTCCAATATCCTGCGCGCCGCATTGGCTCGCATGGAGGATAGATCCCAATTATCCAGCCTACTCTTATCGTTATAACGCGTTGCATCTGTATGCCCCGTAATCGAAATAGGATTACTCACCGTATTAAAAAAACGCGACATAGACAGCAATGTATTTACCATATCCGGCATCATGCGAGCGCTACCCCGTTCAAACATGGGGTCTCTAGGGTCATCTAATAAGGTTATACGCACCCCCATTGGGGTAATATCAATCTTAATATTGTCCTTATTCGCTTGGATAATATCCATGCTTTGTAGTTTCTTAGCAAGCTCCTCTTTCTGTTGCTCACTTTGATCCTCACTCTTCACACCACCACCAACATCACGCTTTAGTTCTTTAGTGGGTTTGGCAGTACTTCCAGGTTGTGGTAACTGAAGATCAAGCTTTTTCTGATTACTCTTAGCTGGACTCCCACCAAGGTCAATAGGGCTTGCACTGTACCCTGCTGTTGAGGGACCCATTGGATCATTAAAATAACCCTGAATAGCCGCTAATTGCTGTGGAGAAGACACGTTAATAACCCAAAGCACCAAGAAAAACGCCATCATTGCCAAAGCAAAATCGGCTAAGGCAATCTTCCAAGCCCCACCGTGGCGCCCCCCTTTATTTACTTTTTTGACACGACGAATGACAAGACCATCACGATCCATATACGCACCTCATCAGCCTATTAACAGGACTCATCATCTATACTGCTTCAGCTCGTCAGAAAGCTCGATGAAGCTGGGACGCATATCAGGCGGCAATAACTTACGCCCCGTTTCCGCAGCAACAGGAGGCGCATATCCCGACACAACGGAGATCAAACACGATTTAATACACAAGTAAGCTTTGAGTTCATGAGTCCCCAAGCTCTCCAGATGTGCAGACGCAGGCCCAATAAAACCATAAGCACAGAAAATCCCTAAGAAGGTCCCAACCAGTGCTGCCGCCACATGATTACCGATGGTTTCCATTGGCCCACCGATGGCCCCCATCGTAATCACAATACCCAATACCGCCGCCACAATACCAAACCCAGGCAAAGCTTCTGCCACACGATTTAGTGCATGACTTGGCGCTAACAACTCTTCCGCTATCTGCTCAATTTCTGAATCCATAATGGCTTCAAGCTCATAAGCGGGCAAACCGGTTAGCGTATACACCCGATAATTATCGGTTAAAAAGTTCACCACTTCATGATCCTGCATTACATCAGGAAAACGATTAAACAGCTCACTCGTAAAGGGAGATTCAATATCCTCCTCAATGGACAAAAAGCCATTCTGACGACTTTTTTGTAACAGTGAATAGACCAAACCTAGTAGCTGCAAATAAAAAACTTTATTATGGCGACTGCCTTTTATCACTTGGGGCAACATAAAGAGCACTTTCTTTTGCAGCGAAAACGGATTCGCCATCATAAAAGACCCTAGCGCAGCACCACAAATAATAAGCAGCTCATACGGCTGCCATAACACTAAAAGATTACCATGGGAAGCTAGGTAACCTGTCACAACACTAATAATGACAATTAGAATGCCCGCTAGCGCAAACATATTTTTTTCCTTAGTACAGTCAAAGTATGCTCATTTCTAAATATACAGTATGATTAATAATATAAAGCATTTAAGAGTCTTTAAAATAAACAGCTATGGATAAAAAGCCCCCTTTTGGCCTCAACGAGTGGCTAGATTTTCTCAAGAAACAAAAATTCCCTGTCAAGAAAGGTAATTTAGCGCGCCTAAAAAACCAAACCAAGACACCGGATGAGGCTCTTGACCGCCTACAAACAAATATAGCATCTGAACCATTTATTGCTTTTGCTCTTTTAAATGAAGCCAACAAATCGGTACCGAACAAACGAAGTGACATAAAAACCCCCCATCATGCCGCCGCGATGATTGGCATGAATGGCATCACTGCTGTGCTGAAAAATTTGGTGCCTTATGAACATTTAGCAAAAGACCCAGCTCATGCTGCTATGGTAAGAGAAATTCAATCTAGCTACGAGGCTGCAACCATAGCAAAACGCTGGGCAATTGAAAAACGTGCGAGCCACGAAGAAGACATTTTTTGGACCACTTTTTTTCGTGATACTCCACGCTGGCTAATGTGGTTTTACTGCCACCCAACCATGCGTATGCTACAGAAAAAAATTCTTGAAGGTGAAAAAGCCAACCAAGCCGAAAGCGATATCCTAGGATGTCGAATGGATGAAATTACAGTACACATAAGCAAGTATTGGGGAACCCCAATCAACATCATCCACTCGTTTATCACCAAATTTATCCCCTCAACCAAAGAACTTCAAGAGCTTGCTCAGCATACTCATAACCCAGAGGAGCTACCCAAGTATACGGAAGACAAACGCTTAACACTACTAGCCAACAGTCCACTTATTTTTTCCTATTGCGCAAGCAAGGTTGCCCATGAGGCTGCTACTTATGGCTGGCAGGCAAAAACATTGCCCTTTTACTATCGAGTGATCTCGACCGTTATTCACTGCCACCTAGGACGCACCATTCAACTCACTCATAGTGCCAGTGTAGAGGCCGCTACTCTTTATCCCAACAGAGGTAAAATTCCCTTAGCATGCCAATTATTGTCACCTACCCTGTACACTAAAGATGAAACATTCGGTGTCAAGCTAAAAGCAGTTCAAAAGAAACCATCTGCGTTAAGCTCACTTAAGGCTCTTTGTAAGAGCAATGATGTACAGCCCAAGCACAAGGCCATAGCCACTCTAAAAGCATTAAACGAAGTAATTAAACGCGATCAACGCACCATCATATTAAAGTACAGCAAAGGAAAAATAAGCCCACTCTTTCAACAAGGCTATGAGACAGATAAAATAAAAGCCGTGACTTGGAACAGCCCTTCCAGCATATTTAGCAAATTATCGCAAAAAAGGTCCGCCGTTCAACTGAGCGGCGACAAATTGACACGTCTTGCTAGCGAATTTCCCATCAATGCAAGCAAACTCTTAAGCAGGAGTGACCATCTAATGCTTGCCTCTACCACTGTCGCAGAAGACGAAATTCATATTCTATGGTTAGCGTCCCGCTCCCCATTCACAGAAAGCGACTACAACTATTTAAAGCAGGTAGTGCAATTAATCAGCTATCTCGCAAAATAAACACAAAAACTAGGACATATACACCGTGACAAAAGATCAAATATTTGCCTTTGCACAACATATCACCCCTCAAAAAACCCTATCCAGATTGATCGGCAAAATCGCTGAATGCGAAACAAGCTGGGTAAAAAATACTTTCATTAGCCAGTTCGTCAAAAAATATCAAGTCGACATGTCAGAGGCCGTCAATAGCAACGCGTTATCTTATCGCAACTTCAACGACTTTTTCACTCGCGCTATTCGTCCAGAATTACGCCCAATTTGCGATGAAGATAACAGCATCGTTTGCCCTGCAGACGGCGCCATCAGCCAAATTGGCAAAATCGAATATGGCACACTTTATCAGGCAAAAGGTCACACTTATAGCCTCACCTCCCTTCTTGGTGGGGATGCAGCACTATCAGACCAGTTTCTAGGCGGCTCTTTTGCTACCGTCTACCTATCTCCTCGAGATTACCACAGAGTGCATATACCTCTAACAGGCAAACTGACTAAGATGATCCACATTCCAGGCAAACTCTTCTCGGTCAATAAGGTAACAGCCGAGCAAATTCCAAGTGTATTCGCACGCAACGAGCGCACCGTGTGCCTATTTGACACAGAAGCTGGCCCAATGGCGGTAATATTAGTTGGCGCAATGATTGTGGCAAGCATTGAAACCACCTGGGCAGGCCAAGTCACACCATTTAACAAAAACGTGGTCACTTGGGACTATCAAGACCTAAGCAACATTGAAATCCAAAAAGGAGAGGAAATGGGGCGTTTTAAACTAGGCTCAACAGCCATTGTGCTATTCGGCAAAGACGCCGTGAAATGGGAGGAAAACCTTCAGGCTGACAGCAAAACCAAAATGGGCATGAAGTTCGGCACCGTTATCAAGTAACCCCCTCCCACTCCCCTTCATCTATACCCCTCGACCATAGATCAAAAAAAGGCCTATAACAATCGTTACAGGCCTTTCAGTTAACAAGTCCGCTAAAGGCTGACTCATCAATTTGCAAAGATGCTAACTACTTATCTAGCAAAACTTATGGCAGTTCATCTTCAAACTCAGGTTTTGGTGCTGGCACCAAATCCTCACGAGAGACCTTCATGGTCAACAATAAATTTGCCGCCACAAAAATAGAAGAATACGTACCAATGGTAATGCCAACGATCATAGCTAAAGAGAAGTTATGAATTGACTCCCCTCCCCAGAAAAACAATACAACAACCGTGAATAATGTCGTCAAAGACGTCACGATAGTACGACTCAATGTCTGGTTAATGGATACGTTAATCAAATCGTGAGGGGTCGTATCCCGCATGATACGAAAGTTCTCACGAATCCGGTCACAGACTACGATCGTATCATTCAAGGAATAACCAATCAGTGCAAGCACAGCCGCCAATACCGTTAAATCAAACTCGTAACCGAAAAATGAGAAAAAGCCTAAAGTGATAATAACGTCGTGAACCAAAGCCACAACAGACGCCACAGAGAACTTAAACTGGAAGCGAATAGCGACATAGACCATCACAACCAATAAAGCCAGCAACATCCCTAAGCCGCCCTGCTCACGCAGTTGTTTACCGACTTGAGCCCCAACAAATTCAGAACGAACCAGAGACACTGAGACTTTGCCGTTATCTTGAAGTGCTGACAATACCTGTCCACCTAATTCAGGAGTATATTTGTTCGCCATACGAACAACGATATCCGTTGGCGAACCAAAGTTCTGCACAACAACATCCTTATAACCTCCAGCATCTAACATTTTACGAACCTGGACTAGATCAGGCGCCTCTTTATAAGTCACCTCTATCAGAGTTCCCCCTGTGAAGTCCAAGCCAAACCTAATTCCCTTTGTCGCAAGAGAAACAATAGAGATCAAAATCAACGCAAGCGAAAAACAAGCCACGATCTTGCGCATCTCCATAAATGGAATTTTTGTCACTTTCATGGCGTTCCCCTAAAGATACAATTTCTTATTCTTAGTACCACCGTACACCAGATTAATCTGGGCACGCGTTACAACAATCGCTGTAAACATAGACGTAAGAATACCGAGAGATAATGTGACCGCGAAACCTTTTACAGAACCCGTTCCGACGGCAAACAGGATAACCGCCACCAGCAAAGTCGTTATGTTCGAGTCAAGAATGGTGGCAAATGCGCGATTAAAGCCAGAATAAATTGCTTGATGGCTTGGCATACCATTCCCCAACTCCTCCCTTATCCTCGAGAAAATAAGCACGTTGGCATCCACCGCCATCCCCATTGTCAGTACAATACCCGCAATGCCTGGCAAGGTTAACGTTGCTCCCAGCACAGACATACAAGCTAATAGCAATATCACGTTCAAAACCAACGAGATGTTAGCGAACAGACCAAACAATCGGTAATAAGCCAACATAAATAGCATAACAACCAACAGAGCAATTTTCGCTGACTGCATACCCAAGTGGATATTCTGCGCCCCTAAGCTTGGCCCAATAGTACGCTCACCCACAAAATAAATAGGAGCCGCTAACGCACCCGCACGAAGCAATAGCGCCAACTCAGACGCCTCACGCGGACTATCCAATCCCGTAATACGGAAAGAGTTCCCCAACGTCGTCTGAATCGTAGCAAGAGAAATAATACTTTTTTGTTCGTATGACTTACGGACAGGAGTCAGCTTACCATCTTTATTCACATATATATTACGCGTTTTATGCTCAATGAAGACCACCGCCATATTGCGACCGATGGCTGAACGCGTCACACGCGCCATTTTCTTACCACCGATGGAATCCAAACTAATATTAACCTGTGGACGCCCATTCTGATCAAAAGACGAAGACGCATCAGAGACATTGTCTCCGGTGACAATAATATCACGGTCTAACCGAGCGGTTCGGTTACTGTTGTTTCTAAATGGCAAAGTTTCCACATCAGAGCCATCTTGGTCTAAGCCAGCCTCTAAATGAAACTCAAGGTTAGCCGTAGCACCGATAATACGTTTGGCTGCCGCTGTGTCTTGCACACCAGGCAATTCAACTACGATACGATCACTGCCTTGACGCTGAACCAATGGCTCAGCCACACCTAATTCATTTACACGATTACGCAAAGTGGTTAAGTTTTGCTGAATCGCATAAGACTCAATTTCTTTACGCGCTGCATCTGTATACTTCGCGTCCAGGTAAAAATCCTTACCGCTGTCGCGTTCAGTATAGTCATATTGGTTAAACTTATCTTTCAACAATGATTCAGCTAGTGTGCGGTCTTCTTGCTTAAGGAATCGAATAGACAAGACACCATTATTGATGGACACACTACGGTAACGAATGCGCTCTTGACGCATATCTGTTTTCATTTCGCTCGAAGCCACTTCCATTTTTTGCTTCAACGCAGCAGGCATATCCACCTGCAATAAGAAATGCACACCACCACGCAAATCCAATCCTAGTTTTGCTGGACCCGCACCAATATCCCTCAACCAAGTAGGTGTTGTCGGCACAAGGTTTAACGCCGTAACATAGCCGTCCCCTAAAGTTTCAGCCACAACAGGCTTGGCAGCTAATTGATCCTGACCATTATAAAAACGCAAGGTAGCACCAGTAGACTCCAATTCTGCTTTTTTCAACTTAATATGAGCCTGAGCTAAAGCGGCCTCTACTTTTTTCAATGTCTGTTCGTTTACGACGGTCGTTGCTTTTTGAGTAGAAATTTGCAAAGCAGGATCATCTGGATACAAGTTCGGCAAGGCATAGACTATCCCCACCGCCAAAACGAAAAGTATTGCGAGATACTTCCACAAGGGATACTTGTTGAGCATGAAGAATCCTTTACACCTAAAATAATAATACGAATGAAAGAAGAAAAGCGCCTAAACAAGGCGCTTTTCTAAAAAGGTTAGATGGATTTCAGTGTTCCTTTAGGTAGCACAGCCGCTACAGAAGACTTTTGGAATTTCATCTCAATGTTTTCAGAAACTTCAAGCGTTACGTAATTGTCTTCAACTTTTGTCACTTTCCCCAACAAGCCACCACCTGTTACAACTTCAGTGCCTTTTGCCAGAGAAGCAAGCAAATTTTTATGCTCTTTAGTACGCTTCGCCTGTGGACGCCACATAAGGAAGTAAAAGATAACGACAAAACCAGCAAGCAGTACTAGGTTAAAAATACCTGCACTGGCTGGTGCAGCATCGGCTGCGTATGCGGATGAGATCAATGAGATCATGTTATTAACTCTCCAATGGTTTAAAAAACTGTTATCAATTTGATAAAAATTGACATAAATCTTGCTAATTGATTACTAATCGCTCAAAGGTGGCGTTTCTAACCCACGTTTCGCGTAAAACTCATCAACAAAGGCGTCAAATCTACCTTCATCGAGCGCGAGACGCAATCCCGCCATCAAGGTTTGATAGTATCTTAAGTTATGAATGGTGTTTAATTGCGCTCCCACCATTTCTTGACACTTATCCAAGTGATGTAAATAAGACCGAGAAAAGTTTTTACAAGTGTAGCAATCACATTCTTTGTCCAATGGGGACGTATCGTGGCGATTCGTCGCATTACGAATACGCACCACACCATCAGAAGTAAATAAATGTCCATTACGGGCATTACGCGTAGGCATCACGCAATCGAACATATCCACACCACGACGCACACCTTCCACCAAGTCTTCTGGCTTACCCACTCCCATTAGATAACGAGGCTTGTTATCAGGCATTTTCGGCGTCACGTAATCCAACACCTTCATCATTTCTTCTTTTGGCTCACCAACAGACAAACCGCCAATGGCATAGCCATCAAAACCAATCTCCGTTAATCCCTCAAGGGACTCATCTCGAAGGTGCTCATACATGCTACCTTGGATAATACCAAATAGCGCCGACGGGCTATCGCCATGCTCATCTTTTGAGCGTTTCGCCCAGCGCAAACTCATACGCATGGAAGCTGCTGCACTCTCTGGTGTTGCTGGGTATGGCGTACATTCATCAAAAATCATTACGATATCCGAACCCAAATCTTTTTGCACTTGCATAGAGATTTCAGGACTCAAAAACACTTTAGAACCATTGATAGGCGAACGAAAGCTCACACCCTCTTCTGTGATTTTGCGCATTTCCCCTAGTGAAAACACTTGAAAACCACCAGAATCTGTCAAAATGGGCTTTTTCCACTGAGTAAAATCATGCAAATCACCATGGGCTTTAATGACTTCCGTACCGGGGCGCAGCCAAAGATGGAAGGTATTACCAAGAATGATATCCGCACCGATTTCTTCGATATCTTTGGTTAACATGCCTTTAACTGAACCATAAGTGCCCACAGGCATAAAAGCAGGTGTCTCAACCTTACCTCGAGGAAACGTTAATGTGGCTCTACGCGCCTTACCGGACGTCTTGTGTAGTTCGAAGTCCATAAAACATTCTGGACGTTTATCTGACATACGTCTTATTCCTTACTCTGCGGGCCTTTAGCCTGCGCATTACGTGTTATAAACATGGCATCGCCATAACTAAAAAATCGATATTCCTTTTCCACCGCCATTTTATAAGCCGACATGACCTGCTCATAACCCGCAAACGCACTGATCAACATAATCAGTGTCGATTCTGGCAAATGAAAATTCGTTATCAAACAATCAACGGTTTTAAACTCATAACCGGGATAAATAAAAATACTGGTATCGTCTTTCATCGGCTTAATTTCACCGCTTTGGCTGGCCGACTCCAGACTGCGCACACTGGTAGTGCCCACCGCAATGACTCGCCCCCCCCGAGCCTTTGTGGCTTTTACTTGCTCGACCACCGCTTCTTCGACTTCCACATACTCCGCATGCATGATGTGGTCTTTAACATGATCTACCTTAACGGGTTGAAACGTTCCCGCTCCCACATGGAGGGTAACAAACGCAATATCCACCCCTTTCGCGTGAATCTTATCAAGCAAGGTTTCATCAAAATGCAAACCAGCAGTCGGTGCCGCTACCGCCCCAGGCTTTTGATTATAAACCGTTTGATAACGTTCTTGGTCGCTGTCTTCATCAGGGCGCTCAATGTACGGAGGCAATGGCATATGGCCCACTCTTGAAAGCACTTGCAAAACGGGCTCATTAAAAGCCAGGTAAAACAAGGCGCCTGAGCGCTCCACCATCGTCACTTCAATCGACTCGTTCTTATCTTGACCTAGAAAAAGCTTGCTACCAGACTTGGGAGATTTGCTCGCACGAATATGAGCCAACGCTTCGGTCTCATTGATGATACGTTCAATTAAAATTTCGATTTTACCACCCGACTCTTTCTCTCCAAACACACGAGCAGGAATAACTCGAGTGTTGTTAAACACCATCAGATCACCAGGCTGAACTAAGTCCAACACATTAGAAAACTGCAAATGCGCCAGCTCGCCAGTAGGTCCATCAAGCTTTAACAACCGGCTTGAGGTTCGATCTGGAGTTGGGTAAGTGGCAATAAGAGAGTCAGGCAAATCAAAGTGATAATCAGAAACACGCATACGAAGAAAACGACCTAGAAAAATGACCCGGTATTTTAGCGAATTTTTCGCCAAAAAGGTACGTTCCATGTGCATCAGAAGCGAGAAAAGCCACCTAGAAGAAAAGAAAAGCCAAAAAATTTAGCAATAGCATTGACAACGCATTTAAAACCAATAGAATACGCAACACCTTTTTCAAGGCCAGTGTGGTGGAATTGGTAGACACGACGGATTCAAAATCCGTTGCCTTCGGGTGTGGCGGTTCGAGTCCGCCTACTGGTACCAACGTAAGAAAGCCCTAATCGTTGATTAGGGCTTTTTTTTGCCGTTAGAAAACCATCCCAGTAACAGAAATATCTAGCCTTGTATATAAATACGTCAGACAACCAAAAAGTGTGCTCACAGCCTCATCTAGGGACGCATAATGAATCGCCGTAAAAAAATAAAAGCCATACTAACCAAGCGCAGCAAACAGGCAAATCGCAAAGCCAATCCCCCAAAAGCGAAACCCAAATATCTATCTAAGGCAGAACGAGCAAGACTCGAAACGGAAGCGACCGAAAATCAAACATCTTCCATTGAAACAATTGACACTCAAAAAATAGACCGACAACAAAATTAGCACTTAAAAGCGCGCTCTAAAGTGCCACTCACCTGGCGCAATAGTATTAGCAATCGCTTGACGAATACTGGCATCAATCTGCTCACTATCCGCATCATACAAACCACACAAAACCAGAGCCTCACGTTTGTTAACTTGCTTACCCAAATGCTCGTAAACCACTCTTGCACAACAGGGCATCCGCTCACCACTGCCCGACACACCTAGTTTCAATCCGGTCAATCGGTCAACACGATTCTTAAAGGAAGGAAACAAAATTGTTTGTGTCACTTCATGACCCGTTAGGGTTTCGTAGTCCGTCAAAAAAATTCGATCCGCTAAAAAGTACGCTACCCCTTTATAAATACCGTGAAAAGGTTTGGCTCGCCCCTCTTCTCGCAAACGCTCCGTTCGCTGGAAGTACATTTTTCCATTGCGCAACTCAATACACACCAAAGTCCTAAGAATTTTCCCAGGACAGGCCATGGACAGGTAGTATTCAAAATAATAACCAAGATATTTATCCTGACCCGCCAAACTGATGCGCTGCAGATTATCACAGTGCTGCTGCTCTAAAGAAATCGATGATGCATTGGCTTTATGAATGGGGCGAACTTGCACTAGCCGTTGAAATTGAGTGTGAGGTAACGTTATTTCACTTTCCTCAACCCCAAAAAACTCACAAAAACGCCTCATCGTGTTAGCAGATGGTCGATTAGTGCCGTTTAAATAGCGATTAAACTGAGGTCGGTTGATACCAAGACGACGACACACCTCGGAAGTGGATTTGTAATAACTACAAAGTAAACGCAAATTTTCTTTAAAATTATCTGGCACAGTGACATTACTCTCAAGGCTTGAGTGAAACCATTGCAAAACAATACACCACTCACTCATGTATTATTATTCGGCTTATAGTAAATCACCCAAACATAAAACCACAACTAAAACTGATGCTAATTGACGCTATTAGAGCATCAATTCGCATCAAAAAAGACAAAGTTACAAACTTCTAACAATCGCCCACCTCTTGTTCAATAACACCTCTCTCTTCCTACAAAAAATATAAAATCGGTTCATACCGAAAAGGAGTTCTGTTAAATGTTATCTATGCTTAGCGACCTACTCTGGAGCAAAGTCCTAATTGCCGTCCTAATCGGGCTTGGCGTTTGGTTTACAGTGTCATCTCGATTTGTGCAATTTCGCTATTTTGGCAAAATGTTTGGCATTCTGACCGCTCGGCATCACGAAGGTGATGGCCATTTAAGCTCATTCCAAGCACTAATCCTATCCGTGGCCGGACGGGTCGGTGGGGGCAACATTGCCGGGGTCGCCGTCGCCATTGCACTGGGTGGACCGGGTGCGATTTTTTGGATGTGGGTGGTTGGCTTGATGGGTATGGCAACCAGTTTCATTGAATGCACACTTGCACAAGTATATAAAACCGCAGAGCCAGATGGCACTTACCGTGGTGGTCCGGCCTATTACATCGCTAAAGGCCTTGGTGCCAAATGGAAGTGGCTTTCCGTACTCTACTCCCTGTTATTATTAGCGACCTTTGGCATTGCCTTTACGGCATTACAATCCTATGCCGTTGCCAACTCTCTACAAGACGCGTTTGGTATTCCATTGTCTTATAGTGGCATTGCTCTCGCCTTAATCGTTGGTTTAATCATATTTGGCGGCGTTCGACGCATCGCCAAAGTCGCAGAGGTATTGGTTCCTATTATGGCAGGTGGGTACCTACTCATTGCTATCGTCGTATTAGCCCTGCACATTAGCGCAATTCCAGATACCTTGATGTTGATTATTAAAAGTGCCTTTGGCCTCGGACCTGCTGTTGCAGGTGGTGTCGGTGCTGCTATTTTAATGGGCGTAAAACGCGGCCTATTCTCGAACGAAGCAGGCTTAGGCAGCGCCCCCAACGTTGCCGCCGTAGCATTCGTCCCTCATCCAGCAAACCAAGGTGTGGTACAGGCTTTTTCAGTGTTTATCGATACGATAGTGCTCTGCACTTGTACTGCCTTAATCATTCTATTGGGTACAGCTTACGACCCAAGTAGCGCCAGTGTGGCCGATGGAGTCGCACTAACACAAGCCTCTCTGGCAACCCATATCGGTGAATCAGGCCGCATATTTGTCAGCATCGCTTTACTATTGTTCGGCTTTAGTACCATTTTGTATAACTATTATTTAGGTGAAAACAGCCTAAGCTACCTAACGAAAAGTCGTAACAATGAATTTTTAATGAATGGCTTTCGTGTCGCCATTGTGTGTCTTTGTTGCTTAGGTGCCGTGTTGGATTTAGGCACTGTATTTGCTTTTGCAGATTTGACCATGGGCTTATTGGCTCTGGTAAACCTGTTTGCTTTAGCGCTGTTATTCAAAATCAGCCGACGGGTGGTCAAAGATTATGACGATCAAATACAAGCAGGTATAACACAGCCTATTTTTGATGCCAGCCAATTCTCCGATCTGGATTTAGATAAAGCAGCATGGCCAATTCCAACAAACCAAGATCAGCAGCTAAACACCGCTGGCTTAAAAGCAGGAATCATTAACCAGTAACCCCAAGCACGTTTTACTCTCTTAACGCTTCAAATTGGGAAGCCAAACGGTAAAACGTGCTCTCTTTAATTGACAGGATAAACAATCATGAATACGCGTTCTGAATACGATTTACTTGGTAATATGGACGTTCCTTCTGAAGCTTTTTATGGCATTCAAACCCTTCGCGCAGCGCAAAACTTTTCCATCACTGGCGTCCCTATTTCTCATTTTCCTGAGCTCATCAAGGCCTTAGCCATGGTGAAAGCGGCAGCAGCCCGCACGAATCAGGACATGAATCTACTAAGTAAAGAGAAAGCAGACGCCATCGTTCTGGCTTGTCAGGATTTGATCCTTGGCAAGTATCACGATCAATTCATTGTCGACGTCATTCAAGGGGGGGCAGGCACCTCTACGAATATGAACGCGAATGAAGTCATTGCCAACATCGCACTGGAAAAACTCGGACATGCGAAAGGTGAATACAAATATTTGCATCCAAACGATGATGTAAACCGATCACAATCAACTAACGATGCCTATCCAACAGCGGCCTGCCTTGGCATTCAATTCGCTGCAGACAATTTCGTACCAAGCCTCGCCTCGTTAAAAGAAGCACTGGAAATAAAAGGCAAAGAATTTGCGCACATTGTCAAAATGGGCCGCACTCAATTACAAGATGCAGTTCCCATGACACTGGGTCAAGAATTCGAGGCGTTTGCCGTCACTTTAGGAGAGGATATCGACCGCATTAGCGAAGCCTGCGCCTTATTGTGTGAAGTCAACCTAGGGGGCACCGCCATCGGTACAGGCATCAACACGTCAGAAGGCTATGCCAAATTAGTCGTAGAAAAATTAGCGACCATTTCGACTAAACCCTTAGTACCCGCCTCTAATCTAGTAGAAGCCACTTCCGATATGGGGGCATTTGTCTTTTTCTCAGGCATCCTAAAGCGCCTTGCCATCAAACTCAGTAAAATGAGCAACGATTTGCGCCTACTTTCTAGTGGTCCTCGCACAGGTCTTGGTGAAATTAATCTACCACCGATGCAGCCAGGTTCTTCCATCATGCCAGGCAAAGTCAACCCAGTTATACCAGAAGCCATGAACCAAACCGCCTATCAGGTGATTGCATCGGATCTAGCCGTTACTTTGGCTGCCGAAGCGGGTCAGTTACAGCTTAATGCCATGGAACCCATGATCATTTACAACCTACTGAACTCGCTAAAAATGCTTAAAGAAGCCTGCCAAATGCTTGAAAAGCGCTGCATTAGCGGCATTACGGCCAATGAAGCGAAATGTGCTGATCATGTTGAAAACAGTATCGGCATCATCACCGCGCTTGTTCCTCACATTGGTTATACTAACGCCTCACGCATTGCCAATACTGCCCTACATACTGGCAACACCGTTAAAGCATTGGTCATTGAAGAAAACTTACTTACAGAAGAACAAGTTAACTTGCTACTCAGCCCAGAATCCATGCTTTCTCCCAGCAAAATACAACTATCTTCAGCAGAAAAACCCTCTTCAGATACTCAAACCCCTGCAAAAAAGAAAGCAGCTTCTGATAAAAAAGTAACGGCTAAAAAGAAAGCATCATCAAAGAAGAAATCGCCTTCTAAAAAGGACAAATTATGAGTTCAGATATTCTCATCCTTTATACTGGCGGTACCATTGGCATGGTTCACTCAGAGCAGGGCTTAGCCCCTGCCTCTGGCTTGCAAGAGCGCATTGAGTTAGCGATGGGAGCCAGCCTTGAATCTCTGCCAAGCTTTGAAGTTCTGGAACTCAACCCATTAATAGACAGCGCGAACATTGACCCAACCAACTGGACCAAATTGGTTCGCGTACTGGCAACCCATTGGCAAGATTATCAAGGCTTTGTTATTTTGCACGGCACAGACACCATGGCCTATACGGCATCCGCGTTATCTTTCATGTTAGGTGCTTGCACAAAAAACGTTCTATTGACCGGCTCGCAAATTCCCATTGGCATGAATCGAAGTGACGCCACAGCCAATCTTCAAGCAGCGCTCTCGTTAGCTGCTAACCACAGGATCCCCGATGTTAGCTTAGTCTTCGACGGAAAATTAATGCGCGGTAATCGGGTGAAAAAAGTTAGCAGTGGACGCTTTGAAGCTTTTCAAACACCAAACGATGATTTACTGGGTGAACTGGCCATTGAGATGCAAGTTTATGCAGACCGCATGATAAAGCCAGTTAAACAGAATACGATTGAACCAATAGAAAACGCCATCATCCGCTTTCGAGAGGGTGCAGTCGCCGTATTAACCCTGCACCCAAGCCAACCTATTTCGATGTACCAAAGCTTATTAGATGATGAAAACTGCCAGGCCATCGTACTGATGACTTACGGATCCGGTAATGTGCCCGATAAAAACGAGCATTTTATGAATTTCTTAACTGAGGCTATGCTGCGCAAGAAAAATATTGTTAATTTGACTCAATGTCTTCACGGTGGCGTATCACAAGGCACCTATGCTGCAGGCTCGATGCTGTCTTCCATGAAGGTTTTAAGTGGTTATGATATGACCTTGGAAGCCGCCTTTTGCAAACTCCATTTTTTACTTTCAAAAGGAGAGAGTTACTACTCCATCATCGAAAAATGGCACAACAATCTTTGCGGAGAGTTCAGCGAAGCATAACCCAGAGACGCATAAACAAAACTAGGCCACGAAAAAATAGTGGCCTTCAGTCTATTTTTCTTGTGTCATTTTTACCATTTAACTTCCCCACACAGCCCATTCATTTCCACAAGGATCTAAAAAGTGAAAACGTCGACCACCGGGAAACTCAAAAATCTCCTGTTCTATAGCACCACCCGCAAAAGCAACCTTATCTCGCGTTGCTTCTAAATCATCACTAAAGAGTATAACTAACGCTGCCCCATTTTGGGGACGCGAGCAAAAATCAGCCTGAAAGAACCCACCATCCAGCCCTGCGTTCTCAAAAGCCGTATAGTCAGGGCCGTAGTCCTTAAATGTCCAACCAAATACTTGACGAAAAAAAGTTTTATTCAATGCCAAATCACGAGCAGGCAATTCAACATAATTAATTTTGTTTGTTTGCATAAACGCTCCTACACACCCAATAAAGTGGCACCTTTAACCTATTTAGCGGTCACAACCAATATCACACTGATCATAATCATGGCACCTCCTACCCATTGCTGCTTGCTAATTTTCTCCGCAAAACGCCGCTTAGAGTAATACAAGGTTCCAATAACTTCTAACTGGCCTAACGTTTTCACCAACGCTGGATTAACCAGCGCAAACCCTGTAAACCAGCCAATTGACCCTAGAGAACTCAACGCCCCAACCTTTAGACTTAATGCAAAATTAGGACGAAAAGGCGCAAATATGTCCCGTCTCTTGGTTATTTGGATACCACACAAAATAATCGATTGCAGCAACAAAACATACCATAAGGTCACCCCTGCACAAGTAATAATGGAGCCGCTCAATGCATGGCTTGCCATCGAGGCTGACACAGAAGTAATCGCAAAGCAAAGACCACTTCCCAAACCAAATACCAGCGAAGTGTCTTTATGAATTAATTTAATATTCTTCCATTTTACGCTCATCACCAGCGCTCCTAGCACTCCAATTACAACACCAGCCCAAGCCAATATACTCAACGAATTATGCAGTATTGGTATACCAATCAGCGCCGCTAGTACAGCCTCTGTTTTCGCCAGCAAGGTTCCCAGAGCAAAACTACCGGACTGAAACACCCGCAACATAAGATAAGTCGCCATAATTTGTGCCAGCGCACACACCGTTGCGGCAACCCAAAAAATCGACCCCACCGGCAGAGACACCCAGCCAAGCCATAAACCACAGACCAACACATAAACCGACACCAACGGCAGACCGTAAAGCGAACGAGACATAGTGGCATGCAAAAAACCCGACTCACGGGCTAAGGTGTTTTGATAAGCGGTACGAACAGATTGGCAAGCCGCTGCAAAAAGTGTGATAAAGACCCACATACAGGAACCCTTTCCTTAGAAGCAAAACGAAGATCGCAAGCATGAAGTCTAAGCATTTATTTGTAAAAGGAATAAAAGTCATCTATTGGATTCCTATAAGGAATAAACAATACTTCTAATGACTTTTTCTTGAGCAGTCAAATCTACAACCCACAGACATCGCCCTTTTTAGTCACACGTTCTCTATACAGAAAGGTCAACGCCAAGACATTGATATAAGAATAATTTATTGCAGATACATTCGAATAATGAGCTATCTTACTAAAATAACTAATACAAACTTGATACAAATCACTTAATTAACTTACAAATTAATTATTTCCTATATTGTAAGTGAATGTTAAATTAATAGTCAGCTTATAAAAATAATCATTGACATTTTATGGATAATAACTTTTTGCAGGAGCAAAAAAATGATTGAGCTAACCCAGCATCAGGCTGAATTGAAAAAAGCAACGCCTTGCTCAGAGCACAAACTACCGTTATCAACAGCACAAAGAGGTCAATGGATCGCCCAGAAGCTCAATGAAGAAAATGCAGCGTTTAACATTGCGGAATATCTGGACATCATTGGCAATCTCAATCCCGACTTATTCTCATTAGCAATCAAACAGCTGATCCGAGAAGCGGACTGCATACGCAGCCGCATTATTGAAGAAGATGATCAAACCTTACAGATCATTCTTGATGATGATCGGGGCTATCATTCCATGCTGGATTTTAGCACTTCAGCAAACCCTCATGCTGCCGCAACAAGCTGGATGCATAAAGACATGCTGCAACCTCTTAACCAGCGTCATGACGCCCTATGGTGCAGTGCTCTGATCAAAATTGGAGAACAACACTACTATTGGTATCACCGTTGCCACCATGTTGCACTAGACGGCTTTGCTGGAAACCTGCTTACCCAACGACTCTCAGAAATCTATAACGCCCTAGAAACGAACCAAGATACGGGACCCAACCCATTTGGCTCCCTGGTTGATTTAATCAATAGTGAAGTGGAATACAAACACTCCAGTCGTTTTAAAAAAGACCGTAAATACTGGCTGGAAAACCTTGCCCACATTCCAGATGCCGTCTCTTTATCCAAGCGAATCGACCCTTCGAATAAAAGCTTACTGCGCAAAGCCATTCAACTCCCTCAAGTGTTAAAAGACGAATTGTCTGCAATGAGCAAACATATCCAGGCCAGCCTTCCGCAAGCACTAATTACCCTAGTTGCAGCCTATTTTTATCGTATGACGGGGGCAGAAGATTTGGTATTTGCCATGCCTGTCACTGCAAGAACAAGTCGTTTACACCGCAGCACTCCAGGTATGATGGCAAACGCGGTTCCGATTCGACTTAAGGTCGATACCAATACGAATTTTGAAAGCCTAATCAAACAGGTATCAAAGATGGTTCTTAAAGCCCTTAGACACCAACAATACCGATACGAAGATTTAAAGCGTGACCTAGGACTGATGTCAAACGGACAGCAAATCGCCTCGTTAGGCGTCAATGTTGAACCCTTTGATTACAACCTTACTTTTGGTAATTGCACCACATCCCTTCACAACCTATCCAATGCTGTCATTGATGACTTAACAGTGTTTATTTTCGACAGAAACGACAACAATGGATTAACAATAGAGTTTGATGCAAACCCAAACCGTTACACCGAACAAGACCTAATGAACCATTCAGAGCAGTTTGAGCGCATGGTAAATAATTTGGTCATGGATCCTAGCCAGCCAATCAGCAAAGCTCGTTTGTTGAGCGATAGTGAACGAAATAAAATAGTAAAACACTGGAATGATACTTCTAGGCCCATTCCTAAGCTTTCTGTGGTCGATCTCTTCGATGCCCAAGTAATGCGAACGCCTTCGGCCATTGCCGTCACCGATGAGCAACAGTCTCTCACCTACTTTGAACTAAATTGCCGAGCCAATGCTTGGGCCCGCAGACTACAACAGGAAACAGTGGGCGCACACGACCTCGTCGCTATCGCACTTACCCGAAATACCGATATGTTGGTGGCTTTGTTAGCCACACTAAAAACAGGGGCTGCCTATTTACCATTGGACCCAGACTTTCCTGAAGAGCGTCTTCTACAAATCTTAGAAGATGCCCAACCCAAAATAGTCCTAAGCTGCCAAGCGGCCGTCAATAAACTCCCAAACACAAATACTCAGACTCTGTTTATTGATAAGCCCGATTTTAATACTAAGCAAGCCGAGGCTCATCAGCATTTAGACAATATCGCTATCACTGGAGACACGTCTGCTTACGTGATTTATACATCCGGGTCCACTGGACGACCGAAAGGTGTTGAAATCCCTCATAAAGCACTTATCAACTTTCTATATGCTATGCAAAATGCCTTAGCACTGACACCAAAAGACCGATTTCTCGCTGTTACCACCATTTCATTTGACATTTCCATACTAGAATTATTTTTGCCTATTACCGTGGGGGCGTCCGTCTTGATAGCAGAACGAAGCATCGTGCGTGACCCAGAATTACTCACTCGTTTTGCCGTTGATCACAATGCTACCCTAATGCAGGCAACACCCTCCTTGTGGCAAGCCATTTTACCCACCTACTCAGAACAATGGTACGGCATCAGACCTTTGGTTGGCGGTGAAGCCCTGCAAGGCCAATTGGCGAATCATATGGCAAAGCTTGGGCATCCTGTCCTTAACCTGTTTGGACCAACAGAAACCACTATCTGGTCTACCATCATGTTTCTGGACAACCCTACTGATCTTAACCACCCACCAATAGGTCGCCCTATCTTCAACACCCAAGTCTACGTGCTGGATAAAGCAATGGAACCGGTTCCTGTAGATGTCACTGGCGATCTATATATTGCAGGAGAAGGCTTGGCATTAGGGTATTACAAACGTCCCGATTTAACGCAAGAACGCTTTACGCCCAACCCATTTGAGAGCGGCACACGCCTATATGCAACAGGCGACAAAGCCAGATGGCGTCAAGATGGTGTACTTGAATACTTAGGCCGTGAAGACAATCAGGTAAAAATACGCGGTTTCCGTATTGAAACGGGCGATATAGAAACAAGCCTACTAGCCTGTCGTGAAATACAGCAAGCGGTTGTGGTTGCGCAGGCTTCCAACACAGATGATATGCAGCTTGTGGCCTATATCATTCCAGTGGATGAAACGCTTGAAAGCCAGACCATCCGCAGCCAACTGATTGCCAGTTTGCCCGATTATATGGTGCCAAACTATTACGTCATACTAAAAGAAATGCCACTCACACCAAACGGCAAAATTAACCGTAAAGCCTTACCCAAACCCAGCTGGACCGACTCAAGTCACTATGTTGCGCCACGCAATAAAACAGAAGCCGCTTTGGCTATCCTGTGGGAAGACATACTCGGAGTACGCCGAGTGGGCATTCATGATAACTTTTTCGCCATTGGTGGAGATTCAATATCGGCCACTAAAATGATAAATCAAGTAAAGAAACAGCTCTTGATTGACATCCCCTTGGGCGTACTTTTTAAAACATCCACCATCTCAGACCTGGCAGAAATGCTAGACAGCGATCATCAGCACGACCCGCTCGCCCATGTTTTACCCATCAAAAGTGATGGTGATGAGCCGCCTTTATTCTGTATTCACCCAGCTCTTGGGCTATCCCTAAGCTACACCAACTTATTACGCTATCTTCCTAAATCAACGCCATTATATGGCTTACAAGCCGACGGACTAAATCACACCTCACGCTTACCTATGTCCATTGAAGAAATGGCAGAGGATTATATTATCCGTATTAAAAGAATCCAACCGAAAGGCCCTTATCGATTACTGGGCTGGTCGTTCGGTGGACTGGTCTCTCACGCCATCGCAGAAAAACTCCAAACACAGGGTGAAGAGATTGCCTTTCTATGTATGTTGGATAGCTACCCCTATCAATTGAACGTAACAGAACCCAAAGACGAAGCGAGTATGATTCAGTCATCTCTTTTATTCCTTGGCTATGATCTTGATAAAATCTCCACTCCGCCAAAAAACAAAACCGAACTTGCTGCTTTCTTATGGCAAGAATTTGATGACTCCTCCCTAGCCGTCGTCGCGGAAATACAAAAGCAACACCGCAATATTTTGGACCATATCGAGCGGGTGATAACCAACAACCTCACTATTGCTAGCCACTTTACCCCTCATAAAATTGACACTGATTTACTATTTTTTGTTGCCGAAGACAGCATGAACGGTTCAATGGGAGATATCTTGGAGCATCAGGCACAAGCGTGGCGCTCAAGAGTGACTGGCAAGCTGGAAGTTCACAATATAAAGTGTCGTCATCAGGAAATACTAGACCCCCATTACATGGATCAAATCGGGCCGATTATTAAAACCCACTTAATTGAAGCCAACACAAGCGCTTGAAACATGTCTATTAAAAACAACAACGCCTGACCCTATGATCGGGCGTTTTTTTCCTTTTCATCAACATAACAAGCTATCTTGGCGAAAACCACTGCCGACGAGCTATACGCTATGCTGAAAAATGCTCGTAGCGGCCAATAAAGCGTTTTGGAAAGGGCAAACCATATTGACCTGTTTTAGCCACACCGATCTTCAATTGCCCCAAGGACTCCGCTAGGGTCACTGCGGCTTTAACCCCATCAATCACAGGCACCTGCAACTCTCGGGTTAATCTGTCCTCCCAGTCCGCCATCCCCGCACAGCCTAAAACAATCGCTTCAGCGCCTTCATTTAACGCCTTGAGTGCATCTTTTCGAATCTGAAGAAAACTTGCTTCAGGGTTTGACTCGCAGTCGGCAACCGCCAAATCACTAGCATAAACACCAGAACACTGATGCTCATAGCCATAACGCACTAACAAATTTTTGGCAAAATGCACAGTACGCTTACGAGTTGTCACTATCGCAAAACGATGACAAACCAAACTCGCGATTTGAAACGCTGCACCCGCAATACCAATCACAGGCACACTCGATAACTCCCGTGCAGCGTCTAACGCAGGGTCACCAAAACACGCAATAACGTGAGCATCGACATGATCTTGTTCACCTTGCAGGATAAGATCCAACACACCTGCACTTGCCAGCACCTCATCAACCGCACATTCAATCGTCTCTGGCCCATGCGCCACATTACGAGCAATAATGCATGTGTCATCGTGCGCCACACTCTGAGCAGCTGAACGAATCTTTTCCGTTATCTCTTTATTGGCATTAGGGTTAATAATGTGCACACGCATGGTTGGATACTCCACTCTTAGATCGTTGAAAAAAGGTCCTTGAAATTAATGCTTTTGGGTTTGTCGATAGTAAATTGTAAAGACGCTTTAATGGCCTCTAAGTGGCGTTTCATCCAAACTTTAGCGGATTCAGCTTCCCCTCTATCCAGCATATCTACTAAATCATGGTGATGGCCGCAATCACATCCGACACTTTGTTTCGAACCAAATACGGCAATCACCAAAGAAGAGCGCAAGGTAAGCTGATTAACAAATTCCGCCATGACCAAATTCCCAGAAAGTGTCGCAAGCTCCGTATGAAATTTCGCTGACAACTGAATCATATCTTTGAGATTATTATTCTGCTCCGCGACTTTCTCTTGTTTTACAATGTCATATAAACACGTTTTGCTCGATTCACTCCAATGTGCAACGACTCCATCGATCAACACAGGCTCAATCAAAATACGACTATCCAGCACTTGCTCGGCTTCTTCCGCTGTCGGCTTGGCCACATGCGCCCCTTTATTAGGCGTAATGGTGACAAACCTCTCCAAAGCCAATCGATGCAAAACCTTCCGAATGCCAGTACGACTGACTTGAAAGGTCTCGGCTAATTGGTCTTCAGGCAATCTGACATCAGGTAAAAGGTGATGCTCGACAATTGCCTTCAGCATTTGCTGATAAATTAACTCGTCTTTTCTCATATACTCACAAACCTATCATTATTAGATTGTATACAATATAAAAATACAATACTTATTTCATAACAAAATCTGAGACTTGGTCGCACTAAAAAAACCATTTCGCACCATAAAAGGACATGGGATTGTTTTTTTACTGCAAATCAACGGAGATAAATTATTAAAATTCCTTATTTTTCCTTGATTTGAACATTTTGGCATTAAAATTGTATTAATAATTGTATACAATCAATAGTGGAGAATAATTCAATGAAAACGCCCCCTACCCCTTCAACAAGCCACAACCTGACTAACGATGACCTTGCCCCTGACACAAAACAGGAATGGGGCTGGTACAGTATTTTTGCCTTTTGGATGTCTGATGTTCACAGCGTTGGTGGTTATGTATTCGCTGCCAGCTTATTTGCCCTTGGCCTCGCTGGCTGGCAAGTATTTGTTTGTCTGCTCATGGGCATCATGATTGTATACTTTTTTGCTAACTTAATGGGAACGCCTGGACAAAAAGCGGGTGTCCCTTTCCCTGTTGTGTGTCGTATGTCATTCGGGGTAAAGGGTGCGAACATACCTGCCATTATTCGTGGTCTCATTGCGGTAGTATGGTACGGCATACAAACCTTCCTTGCTTCCAGCTCCTTTATCATTCTAATCTTATACTTCTTTCCTGAAATGGCTTCCCTACAAAAAACAACATTCTTAGGACTTTCGGCACTCGGCTGGATTGGCTTTATGTCCATGTGGGTGATTCAGGCATTCGTCTTTATGTTCGGCATGGGCATGATCCGTAAAGTAATCGACTGGTCTGGCCCCGCTATATACATCGCCATGTTTGCCTTGTGTGCTTACATGCTCACACAAACAGGTTGGAGTGCAATCAACTTTGACTTATCGTCAAAGTCTCTCACTGGTTGGCAAGCATTTAATATGATGATTGTGGCTACCGCATTGGTCGCTGGCTACTTTGCTGGCCCAACATTAAACTTTAGTGACTTTGCACGCTATTGCAGCAGCCATAAGAACATGAAGTTTGGCAATCTGTTGGGGCTTCCACTCAACTTTATGGTGTTTTCGATTTTCAGTGTGGTGATTGTTGCAGCGTCTATTCCTTTATTTGGCAAAATGATTACCGACCCCATTGAAACCGTAAAGCAGCTTGATTCTGGAATGATTACGGTACTGGGCGCACTGACGTTTATTCTGGCAACCATTGGTATTAATATTGTCGCCAACTTCGTTGCTCCTGCTTTTGATTTCTCTAACGTCTCCCCGAGTAAAATCAGCTTTAAAACGGGTGGCTTTATTGCTGCATTTGGTTCCGTCCTGCTCACACCATGGAACCTATTCAACAATCCAGAAATGATTCATTACACCGTCGATTTACTGGCCGCTCTTATTGGTCCACTATACGGGATTATCTTGATGGATTACTTCGTCGTTCGAAAACAGCAAATTGATGTGGATGCTCTGTATACCGAGGACACCGACCAAGCCTATTGGTATGACAATGGCATCAATAAAAAAGCGGTTTATGCCCTAATCATTGCAGGTGTTGCTTCGATCATCACATCGTTTGTCCTGACTGATTTAGCAAATTTTTCACTGTTTATTAGTGGTGGGGTTGCCGCACTCGCTTATAAACAGCTAATGAGTAAAGAAACCATTATGCACTCTGAAAAATTAAAATTAGCGAAAAGCGTTTAAAAACACAGCCGCTTAGGTCTAAGTTTATTTGGTCTAAGCGGCTTCATTGGGTATACGAACGAGCAAATCTGTCACACCTATGTCGATACCTGCTTGATAAAGCAGTGTCGACGCTTGGCCTCGGTGGTGCGTTTGATGGTTAAAAAAGTGCAGTAACAAAAGGCCAAAATTTTTAGCAAAAACATCGCCTTTAGTATTTTGATACTGCAAAGTCGATGATAGAGCTTGATCTGTCAATTCATTAACAAACGCAACAATACAGGCATCAAGCGTTGAACGAGCTTCGTGTAATACATCAATCCGTGAATATAATCGCTCGTTTAATGTCTTTGGCGAATCTAACCTTCGCACATAATCAAGCGCCACAAATGAATCAGGGTGACCCGCAAAACGCTTCAACCATATTGTGTCTGCTACCAAGAGATGATTTAGCGTACCAATAATAGAATCAAAAAATGCCCCTCGACTTTGCGAAAGTTCAGTTTCTGTTAGTTTTCCAGCGCCCTTGTAGAGATTATGATTCATCCACTGGTTGTAATCCGCCATCAACACAAAATGGGATTTGACCTTCATATATTGTCCTCGTCATCAATGCAATACTGTATTCACATTAACTTTTCCTATACTTATGACTCATTGTCGACTAAAAATAAATAATCTATGTCGTATATACATTAGGGAAAATCAATGCAAAATAATCTCACTACGGCAACAAGACTCTGGCTCTTTGCCGCTATAACCATACTAGGTATCATCGTTGTTGGGCTCAGTGGAACATTCAGTATTTCATCAATAGGTCATACAACGCATGAAAATATTCAATCCATCAAACACAAAAGTCATCAACTGCTTACGGTAGAAAATGCTAAAATGGCGTTTGCGCTTCAAGTGAAAGCGTTTAAAGATGTATTGATTCGTGGCAACAATCCGCAGAACTATACAAAGTACAAAGCTGAATTTAAGCAGCATAGAAGTGAGGTAACACAACTTTTATCTAAGACTCAGTCTCTTATGCAACAAGATAAAATGAATACAACGGAAGTTGTTAATCTTATCAATCTTCACCAAGAATTAAGCAACGCTTATCAGCAAGCGTTAGATCAATTCGATACAAACAATCCTAATGCAGGCAAAGAGACAGACTTACTGGTAAAAGGCATAGATCGCCCCGCCCTAGCCGCCATGGATAGTCTCGTCGCTAGATTAGAACATGACTTTAGTAATCAATTAGAACAGCAGCTCGTCTTTCTTGATCAAACGAATCAAGAGGCCAAAATTCAGTCCATTATCATTTGTCTGTTAATTATGTGCGTCATTATTACCCTAGCTATCTGGATAAATCGCAATGTACTGCGTCAATTAGGAGGTGACCCCGCTTATGCGGCAGGCATAGTGAAAAGAATTGCCGAAGGCAATCTTACTAATCATATCAACATAAAAGTAAACGATGAAAGCAGCTTACTCGCACAGATGTATAAAATGCAATCATCATTAAAAGTTGTCATTGAACAAATTCGAGATGCCAGTCACGCTCTAGTAGGCTCTTCGCAACAACTGGCAGCCTCATCCCATCAAGTTGCCACAAGCAGTACCCAACAAAGTGATGCTTCGACGGCGATAGCGGCTTCGATCGAAGAGCTTACCTATGGAATAAGTGAGGTATCTAATAGTGCCAACGCCGCTCATGAACTGTCTAGTAACGCACGAGAGGCATCTCTCATTGGTGCCAAACAGCTGAAAAGCAATATTAATGATATTAAGCAAATAGCCAAGTCCATTAAAGAAGCCACCGATGCTATCCATAAACTCGGCTCGCAATCGGATAAAATTTACAACGTGATTGCTGTGATTCAAGAAATTGCTGACCAAACAAACCTTCTTGCCCTAAACGCCGCCATAGAAGCAGCCAGAGCAGGGGAAACAGGAAGAGGCTTTGCCGTCGTGGCAGATGAAGTACGTAGCCTAGCCGAAAAAACGGGCCAATCAACCGCTGAAATATCCGAGACAATCAGTAGTATCCAACGGGATACCAAAACAACGATTGATGTCATGGAGAGCAGCGCCAATCAAATGCAACCCGTTATTGATGGCGCGAACGCCACCGACAACGCCATGAAAGAAATCGAAAACAGCAGCAAACAAGTATTAGACTCACTCGACCAAATCACCAGCATACTGGAAGAGCAAAGCAAAGCCAGTAACGAAGTTGCGCAAAGCGTTGAAGAAAGTGCCCAACTCAATAAAAACAACACCCAAGCGGTACACGAGGTATCGGCGGCAGCAAATCATCTAAAAGAAATAGCACAAAGCTTGATTATTAGTGTACAAAAATTCTCGATCTAGTCGGCGTAAACAAGCCGACAGATACGGCCCAATATTTTCATTCACATAGGATATTGCTTATCAAACGGGATGATTCGATTCATCTAGGATCTAATTTCATTTTCTCGATCTTCCAAAAAAACAGGTAATTTTTCGTCAATCACACACCAATTCGCTTTGTATTTTGTAAAAATATGCGCGTCTATCTGAACAGGAATGTCTTGGTCAAACGTTGCTATAGCAATCTCCATGTCTTCAGGTCGCCTATCTTTGCTTCTAAAACCTAAACTCGAACCACACTGACGACAAAACGTTCGTACTGTGCCATTAGGTGCCGTAAACTCTTCGAGATAATCTTGACCCGATATCCACTTTAAACCAATGGTACCAACAAGAGAGCCAAAAGCAGCACCATGAAATTTTCGACACATACTGCAATGACAATTTGCCGCTTGCTCACAAAATCCCTCCACAGAAAACCGAACCTCACCACATAAACAACTTCCTTTATAAATGCTAGTCATCTTAGAGCCGTCCTTATGTTAAGAGCAATATAGACATTCAAAACAGAGTAAGACCAAAAGCGTGTTTGACGCGATGCAGAACCGCACTCGCTTCAGCCTGAGATTTCTCACTCCCCTCTCGAATAATATCAATAAGTTGCGCTTTATCAGAAGCAAATAGGTGGCGCTGCTCCCTAATCGGCTTTATCACTGCCTGAAGACAGTCTTCCAGAATTTTTTTGATGGCACCATCCCCTAACCCACCTCGTCGATATTGCGATTTTAATGTTTCAACATAGGCCGCATCTGAACAAAATGCCTCTAAATAGGTAAAAACCACATTCCCCTCAACACAACCTGGATCGTCGACTTTCAAATGGTTCGGGTCGGTATACATAGACTTTACCGCTTGCGATATGTCTTTTTCTGAGGCGTCTAATAAAATACAGTTCCCTAACGATTTAGACATTTTGCTTTTGCCATCGGTACTAGGTAAGCGCGGAACATGACTCAGCAGAGGGCGACATTCAAGCAAAAGGTCCTCTTTTGCAATTCGGTTGAGCTTTCTTACGATTTCGTTTGTTTGCTCGATCATCGGCAGTTGATCATCCCCGACAGGAACCAATGTAGCATTAAAGGCTGTAATATCCGCTGCCTGACTAATTGGGTAAGTTAAAAAACCAGCAGGAATAGAGAGACCAAAAGATTTAGTCGCAATCTCATTTTTCACCGTTGGATTTCGCTGCAGCCTCGCGACAGAAACTAGATTCGAATAATACATGGTCAACTCAGACAGAGCAGGAATAGCAGATTGCAAACTAATGGTTGTTTTAGACGGGTCTATACCGACAGCAAGATAATCTGCAAGCACATTTAAAATATTAGTCGAAATTTTGTGCGGATTATGCCCATTATCGGTTAGACCTTGTAAATCAGCGATTAAAATCGTCTGCTGATGACTCTCTTGGAGCACAACACGTTGCTGGAGAGACCCAACAAAATGACCAAGATGCAACTGACCTGTTGGTCTATCACCTGTAAGGACTTTTTCTTGATAGCTTTCCTGAAAAGTGTTTTTAGTAAAGAAAGCAGTATTAGAATGGTTAGATGTATTACTGTGCATAGTATGTCTCCTATTGTATACCCCATCGGAGACATCACTTGTCGATTCAAAAACAGTCAGTCTACCGACGGCTTTTGAATAAACGTGATTCAACGCCGCTCTAAAAAATAGAGCGCCACCAAAAAATAGCGATAATGCGTAACTTAGAATATGTTGTCATACTGTTAACTTATCAATTTAGGTCAGGCAAAACAAGCATTCAGCAGTGATCTTTTTTAACCAAACTCGCTAGACATTTCAGGAAGTCAAAAGAACAAAACGCTATGCCCAAGAATGCATTAAGCGATGACATTGAAAACTTTATACACGTTCAAGGGGCAAATGTGGTTTTGGTGGCAATATGACGTCGATAGCATCCTGTAACGTTACCAAACCGCCTCGAACTACCACGGTCATAATGCCGGCCTTTCGAATGAGTTCGCCTTTTTCATTTCGGTCCAGAACTGCTTTAGTCAACCCTTCCTGGTAGTTATCTAGCTGGGCGCAAGGATTTCTTAATCCAGTCACTCTTAACTCAACGTCTTTGCCAATTTTTAATAGCGTATTTTGAGGAAGGCTAAGAAGGTCGATCCCTTCTGTGAGGATGTTCTCTCCCATCGTCCCCGCCGTCACATCAAACCCTTTACTTTGCAATTCGCCAAGTAATTCAGAGTGGATTAAATGCACTTGCCTGAGGTTAGGTTGAGCGGGATCAACAGCCACCCTCGAGCGATGCTTCACCGTTTTACCGCAATGCGCATCCCCTTCGACCCCTAACCCTTCCAGTATGGATAGACTATCGACCACTTTTTTAGAAAATTGATGCACTTTATCTTTGCTTAGCGATACGACTCTACCCACTTCACCCTCCTTTGCTTCTTGATATCTAGCCAACAAAACAACCACTGCACCATAACAAAACCGGCCATTTAGCCGGTTTTTATTTAACATGATGGGAGCCTAGAAAGACTACACTTTCGAGAGAATATCTTGAATGGATTGCTTAACAGAGGCGTCAACAATCTCACCGTCTTTCATCACATCATAGAAATTTGGCACGCTCAAACTACCAATCACGTTACCCTTGAAAAAGGGCATACTATTAACTGCTTGGGCCAATACGCTGCTCGCCCCACCTGGGCCTGGGGAGGTAGAAAGCACGACAATTGGCTTGTCTTGATATACGGCTTTTTCGATACGCGATGCCCAATCAAAAATATTCTTATAGGCCGCACTGTAGGAACCATTGTGCTCTGAAAATGATGCGATGATCAAATCAGCTTGTGCAATCGCATCGACGAAAGCTTGTGCTTCGCTTGGAATGCCAAACTCTTTTTCTTTGTCTTCACTGAAGATGGGCATATCAAAATCATTGAGATCCAATAACGTCACCTCAGCACCGTTTATCAAGCTTGCGGTATAGCTTGCAAGGGTTTTATTAATGGATTGACGACTAGAACTCGCTCCAAAAGCAACAATTTTCATATAACATTCCTTATCTTTAAGTGTAAATTTAAACGATTAACTATTTTTTGCGATAAATGATAGACTTGCCAACAGCCAGTTAAAATACACTGAAAATGCCCATTTGTAATCTACTAAACCTGATTTCCTCTCAGCTTCACCTGACCTAGAACACAATAAAAAGACCTCTATGTGAGAGGCCTTTCTTTGATCAAGTTGGACGTTCATCCAGCTTATCTGCATGATGCGCAAATCGACCTTTTGTTTTGTCATGCACTTGGTCGTTACGAGGCCAAGGCCAACCACCAAACTGAGTTCGTTGGTAATCATGAAAGGCCTTTTGCAACTCCTGTCTTGTGTTCATCACAAATGGGCCATGCTGCTCGACATGCTCACCAATAGGTCGACCTTGCAACAACAAGAAACGGGCTTTTTTACCTGTGTTTTGAATACTAGCGGCTTCGTCACTTTTCAGCACAAACGCTTCTTTGACAGAAACGTCTACGCCCTCTAGCACGACACTCTCCCCTTCAAAAAAATACAAGGTACGGTTCAACCCTGGGTGATCACTTGGTAGAGTCCACAACCCACCTTCAGGAATATCGATCAACCAAATCGCCACATGATTGTCTTTATCAGCGGCCCATGAATCTGGTGGGCAATCCAGCGCCTTCACTGCACCCAATTCACCAGCAATCACTTTGACTGACGTTTCAACACCATTTATGTCCGTTTGCTTGACGACTGGTGTATCCTCGTTCCATAACATACCAAAATGCGGTGGTACCATTTTATTTTTAGCAGGCAAGTTTAACCAGACTTGGAACAATTCCAGCGGGTTTTCCTTTTCTTCATCTAATAATGGAAACATTTCGGAATGCTGGACCCCACTACCAGCGGTCATCCATTGCGTGTCGCCCTGCCCATAACGTCCAGCGGCACCAATAGAATCCGCGTGATCGACAAAGCCTTGGTTCACAATGGTGACCGTTTCAAAACCGCGATGTGGATGAACGGGAAAACCTGGCACTTTTCGCCCGTGATACATACGCCAGCCATCTATGCCGTGAAAATCTTGCCCTAATGGCCGACCTTGTAGCGATGCCGCTGGTTCCATCTCAGGTGTCGCCTTTGGGTAACGATCTTGATGAAAAGCACAAAATAAAAATGGGTCAAATGTTGGCCAGAACATCTGAAGGGGTAAACGCTTTAGGATAGCAGAACTCATTTTTACCTCCTGAATAAACTACTAATACCCGTATGATACCACCGACAAGCATCACTAATTCATGCTGATATTCAATCCTAACCATCTAATTATTGAATCTGTTTTCCCCTTTCCTGCGCGAGTCATTCAGGAAAGATCACTTTGGCAGTACAGCCCTGGTCTTCATTATCTACTAAGCTGAATTCACAATGGTATTTCTGACAGATATCTCGGACAATCATTAAGCCAAGACCATAGCTTTCACCGCTTGGTTTACCTTGTAAACCGCACCCCGTATCAACCACCTTGATTTCTTGATCAGACATGATCAGATCGATCTGCCCCTGCTCTGTGCAAGCGATGGCATTTTTGACTAAATTACCGATAAGAATATGCAACGTCGGCATCGGTAATTTAGTTTTGACAACACCATGGCTGTGTTGCAAGACTTCAACCGGTTTTCCTGAATTATATTCAGTATGAGCACGCACAATGGATTGCAGCTCATTGTCATCCACTTCCCGAAGCAGCATTGCGTCGATATCATCTTCTCGCGTCAAAGACAACAACGTGGTGATATAGTCTTCCATTTCCTGACAAGCACTGTCCATTCGCCCGCGTTGACGCTCTAAAAAAGCTTTAGAATCGGACTTTCCTAACAACGTCAGCGCGCCCTTCATCACCATCAATGGGGTTCTCAGTTCATGGCTGGCATAACGATTAAAAGCACGCTCTCTATGTAACAAAGCTTGGATTTGATTTCGATAGCTGTTCAACTGATTGACCAATTGGTGAATTTCTCTGGTTGCCGCGCCATCAGGCATTGGTATAGGCGTGCTATCTTGAGCATTGCGCCCCTCTAGCTCTTGACTTAAGCGGGCAAGCGGATTGGTGAGACGTGCCGAAATACGCATCACGACCCATAGACTAATCACTAGCAATAATAGGGACATGATGGTTTGCGTCGTCTGGGTTTTGAACATTTGAGATTCACTTTCTTCATAGATTTCATCGTAGTGAATCAAATAGATATTTTGCATTTTACCATTCAGCATTACCCGCTTTTTCATGGAGAAGTATTCTAAGTTAGTATCTGAGCTAGGGTCTAAATGGTAGGGTCTGTCATCTGACACATCAGGCTGCAACACAATCCAAGGTGGCAGACTTTTTTCTCCGACATAAGCATCAGAAAAAGGTGGCACTGCCACGTGGGTAAGATGGGTCCCTTGCAGCAAATGTATCGCTGTATTGAGGTCTTTATGCATCCTATTTTGCGCATAAATGGTTTCCATGCTCTCCAACATCGTGTCAAACATGGCAAAATGAAACGTGATAATGGCGAAGGCAACAATCGAAAAGTAGGTAAAGGTCAGCTGTTTAGCACTTTTTATCCGTTTCATTCTTCTCCTTCTGCGACTAACCGATACCCCACTTTCGAGATAGTCCTAAGATAGGCATGTTCGAAGGGCCGATCAATCAAACTTCTTAACTGATAAATATGACTACGTAGTACCTTACTATCTGGCTCTTCATCGCCCCATAAGACATCACCAATCTCTTCTTTAGTCACCACTTCAGGGGCGCGATTCATCAGGCATTTCAGTATTTTATATTGCGATGGATTTAAGGAATAACGACTGCCTTCTCGCTGTAACACGCGCGTATTCATATCTAAAGATAATGCGCCAAATGTTAAAACACGGTTCGCCATGCTGCCATTACGGCGACGCACCAAGGTCCGTAAACGAATGTCCAAAATATCTAAATCAAAAGGCTTTACTAGATAGTCATCCGCTGCATGATCGAATCCTGCCAGCACATCCTCTTTTGTATCACGCGCAGTCAACATCAAAATGGGGGTATCAATCCCACTTTCCCGCAATGATTGGCACACAGTAAGGCCATCCATTTTAGGCAACATAACATCTAAAATAATGGCATCATAGTGCTCGCTTTTAGCCAGTTCGTACCCTTGTAAGCCATTACTGGCGTAATCCAGTACGTCTCCTTTAATTTCGAAATAATCAAAAATAATACCCGCTATGTCTTTGTGATCTTCCACCAGCAACAATTTCATGCCCGCCACTCCTAATAAAAAATTAGACACCCATTATTGCCTATTGTCTCCGTCTTTAAATGAAAAAAAGGTGAATCACTTTTTTACGACACCCCATCACTTAAGATAACGGCAATTTCCCGAATTATCAGCACTTACGATTCGGAGCTTACAGAGAAAACGCCAATAGCTTAGACAGCATAGTCGCCAGTCGTTCTGTTTGCGACGTAAATGAACGACAAACAATCTAAAGCATGTACTAAACATGATTATAAACCAAATCACTATTTGGCAAAGTGCAGCAAAATCATCAACAGGTCTCTTACTCAGCAGACATCTTAGGACGATGTCAGTCTCGATTTATAAAAACACAAACGACCCAAAACATTTGACCACATAGGACTTCTTTCACACTGGACATGTCTCAAATCATAATGAAAATCGCGAAAATCTCATTTAGTAAAAAAGCTTTACGCTCGCTTGGCACTGCGAGCTTGGCGGCTTTTTACAAGATCGTTACTATACATCCCTGTTTTTGTCGCGACGCTTCGGGAGTCCTTCATCTAAGTAGGGTTTATTATGCCAAACCATAAGCGCGACCACTTGTTTGCTTTAGAACAGCCGTTCCTTTGTACCTTCAAGGAAGAAAAAACAACATTCATTCTTCTGGAAGCAAATTATGCATCATCTATATAAAAAGCTCCCCTCTACAAAGGGGATGCTATTTTTGCTGATCGGCAGCGTGGTTATACGCTTCTTGTCACTTTCTATGTACCCTATTTTAGACTCAACAGAGGCGAGATACGCAGAAATTGCTCGCTTTATGGCAGACACCCATAATTGGGTCATCCCCATGCTTAACCCTCATATGCCATATATGGGGAATCCCCCTATGTTCGCTTGGATGAGCGCCACTGGCTTTTCACTTTTTGGTATGAACAGTGTCGCAGCGCGTCTTCCGCATTTAATAGCAGGCATCGGCACATTAATCTTGCTGTATTATTTTGCTAAACACTACTTCAAATCAGCCAGCATGGGGTGTTTCGCAGGCGCTATTTTGGCGACAACCAGCGCGTTCTTAATCCTCATCGGGGCCATCTCGCCAGAAACATCAATGACTTTTGGCACCACTCTCACCATGGTGAGCTTCTGGTTTGCATGGAGTAAAAAACAGTCCTTATGGGGCTACACTTTTTTTATTGGTCTAGCCATTAGCTTCCTATCAAAAGGCCCAATAGCACTTCTCTTAATCAGTTTAAGCTTAACATTATGGTTACTATCCAATGCCCGTTGGCGGTCTCTAAAAAAACGCCTGCCTTGGGCCTCTGGCTCGTTACTCTTTTTACTCTTGACCCTTCCTTGGATAGCATTAGCAGAGTATCAAATGCCTGGTTTTCTGCATTACTACCTAAGCAACGAATATATTCAATGGTTTTTCCTAGGCAACACGCAAGGAGAGTTTTACGCTTCGATTCATCACCATGTACGCGGCATGATTTGGGTTTTTGCTTTGATCGCCATGCTGCCTTGGACGCCACTACTCATTGTTCAATGGATACGAATTCTGAAAAAAGGTGGTGATACGGAAGGAAGCAGTGACGGTTTTGGTAGTTACTTACTTTTATGGCTAACCACTCCTTTAGTACTATACACCTTCACTGGAAATATTCTCATCAGCTTTGTCATGCCCTCCTTACCAGCCATGGCTATGCTGATTACTTATTACCAAGCAAACTTCCCATTGCCTAAATGGTTTTATAGTCTAGGTATTGTTACCCCTGTGTTTTTAATAATGGTGGTGGGAGCCATTCATTTTCACTTGACGAAAAATTATTCGCAAATGGCCATCATCTCAGACTGGAAGATACAAGCGGAAACAAAGACAGCAGACCTTTTCTATCTTCACAAACGCCCTTTTTCCGCCCTGTTTTATTCGAACGGTAAAGCCGAAGCTCGCCCTGGTGATCTGTCTAAATGGCTAAGCACTCAAACGACACCCTTTTTTATCATTCAGAAAAGTAAATACAGTTCACATTACCCGAATTGGTCATGTGAAGAGCGAGCTGAAGAGGCTGACGAAAAGCTTATTTATTGCAAGCCTGCTACGCCACAGGTTACGTCAGGTGCTGTGACAAGCACCTCCGTTACCAATGTAGCTGAGAAACCTAGCCCATAGGATAAGGCACTAGAAAACTGTGACGCCATCAAAAAGGAGTATTTAATATTAATGGGGGATTTCTAGTGCTTCTTCCCAGCTTTTTATAAAGCGACGTTGCTTAGCATAGTCACGCCCAACCAATAGCTGCTGATCAAGTTCCACCACCCGCTGTGGACCTGACTTACCCAGTATGTTTAGGGTATTTTTTGTCATCACATTGGGCTGAATAGGAAACATCAATGTCTCAGCTTGCATGCGCCTTTGCACCGAGTCCGTCAGTAAATAATCTAAAAACAACCCTGCATCATGGGCATTGGGGGCTTTCTTAGGAATCAATCCAACGCGCATCACCATTAAGGTATAATCCTTGGGCAAGATCATTTTCAGGCGAGAATCCTCTTTTACCCGTTGGGCCGCATAAGAACCCAATAAATTATAACCCAGTACTAATTTGCCACTGGCAACATCATCAATAATCTCGTGGGTACAACAGTAAGTTTTTACTTGATGACTACCAAAGGCTTCAATTAATCGCCCCCATGTGGTGTCCGCTTGGCGAGCATCTTGGCTGGCCAGCAAATACCCCACGCCACTTTGGCGAATATCATAAGTACCAATGCGTCCCTTCATAAAATCTGAATATTGACGAATGGTTTGTAATACATCTTGGCGATCCTTTGGTAATGGCCCAGGGTAATGATCTTTATTCACTAACATCACCACAGGCTCCAAGGAAAATGCAAACACCTGATGACGCCACTGGGCATAACTGGGTAAATGATCCGTTTCATAGGAATGATAGGTTTGCGCGTAACCATCGTTCACTAACTTAATCTGTAATCCCATCGCGCTACTGATCACTAGGCTTGCCTGAGGGTGCGCGCTTTCTTTAATCGTTTGTTTGTATAGTTCGGAGGTATTAATGTCAGTATAAGATACTCGAATACTGGGATAGCGCTTAACAAATCCCTTAATCAAGGGACCAAACGAAGCAAGATCTATAGAGGAATGAATACGCAGTACACGTGGCGCATCTTTCTTACCAAACTCAATGCTTTCACGCTCTACCAACGCTTGAGCAAAAGCGTTAAAGCTCATCAAAAACAGACTGAAAAAAACAACTAACCATTTCGTCATAGTAATGACCCCGAATCATTGCTCGATTGATACTTAGCAATGTCAATTTGAAAGGTAGTGCCTTTTGGCTGAGTATCAATAATAGTAATATTCGCAGTATGATGATCAATAATGTCTTTGACCATCGCCAGTCCAACCCCGCTGCCAGCTGTATCATAACGACCACGGTAAAACCGCTCGAAGACACGTTTTTTTTCTTCTTCAGGAATCCCTGCACCATAATCGATAACACTAACTCGATAATAGTTGGAAAATTCTTCTACCCTGACAACTACTTCCGTTGCTTGCTCAGCCCCAAGATTACTGTAGCGTACCGCATTTTCGATCAGATTCTGCATCATCTGCTGCAACGCAAATGCATCGCCAAATACCATCGCTCGCTCTACATCCGCTTCTAGTGACAAACTCACCCCTTTATGCAATGCCGTAATGGCCTGTTCTCGACAGGATGCGGTAACAGGAAGCAACAAGTCCACTGGCTCTTTTGGATTGGTTTGCATACGATGGGACACCACCGCTTGATTCAGCAATAACGTGACCGTTTGACTGAGTGAATCACATTGCGTCACGATATTTTCAAGGGCTTCTTGCTGCCGTTCTGGGGAGGTTTTATCGCGAGCATTTTCAGCCAAAGCACGTAAGCTAGCAAGAGGGGTTCGCAATTGATGGGCCGCATCAGCGGTATAATTTTCTAACTGCTCTAGGTTGGTTTGTAAACGCGCCATAAAATGATTAATCACCATTTTTAAATGATACGTTTCTTTGGGCGTTTTAATATTAATTGGCGTCAAATCTCCTGGCTGACGCTCTTCCAGCACCCGACTGATTCTATGAAGAGGCCTAAGCACCAACTGACTACCAAGAACAATCAGCGCCACAGCCACCAATGCAATCATTACCACGACCTCAACGGCTCGTTCTGTCACCGATGAGGACAGTTCTTCTCGAGACAAACGCGTCTGACCAATAATGATACGTACCGTGCCCGTTGACTCTGACTCGGTTAGATGACGTTCCAACCAAGCAAAACGCACCATCTCCCCTGAATATTCGCGATCAAAGAATTGTATTTTGTCCAATTGTGGAGGCTTCGGTGGCGTAATATTTAAGTCGCGGTAACCTGTAATAAATCCTTGAGATGAACTAACAACTTTATAAAACACTCTGTCATCATTCGCTTGCGCAAGGGTGGCAAACGCTGACCATGGGATATCAATGGTTACTTCATTATGCATTAAACCAATATTTTCATCCATCTGTAGCAAGGCACTACGCAACAAACGGTCATAAGAAATATCCGCCAATCGTTGGCTATACTCAAAAACAAAGTTGATAGCAAGCGCAGCAATGACACTAATGATGATAATGCCGCCGATGATAAATCTCCGACGCAAAGAGGGTGTACTCTCTGACACTAACTCCCCTTTATTAGGCTTTTGGCGACGCAGAAACTTCTGCCACATAACCAATTCCCCTGAGAGTCGTGATCGAAAAATCACTGGCGACAAGCTTTTTACGAAGGCGTCCTACATACAACTCAATGGCATTCGGGCTGGGAGTTTCATCAAAATTAAACAGATGGTCAGTAATGTCATCTTTACTGAGCACGCGACCAAGATGGCCTAAAAAAATCTCTAACAATCGAAATTCACGATTGGTAATCGCCGTGAGCTCACCATTAATAAAGACTTGTCGGCTATCTCGATTAACTAATAGATTGCCATGTTCACTGACATTTGCCGCATACCCCTGCTTACGACGTAACAGAGCACGGCAACGGGCTTCCAACTCACCAAAATCAAAAGGTTTAGTCAAATAATCATCTGCGCCTTCATCCAGCAAACGAATACGATCTTCAATTTGATCTCTTGCAGTTAAAATCAAAACGGGCGTTCCGTCCTCTTTCTGACGAAGTTTTTGCAGCAACTGTAAACCAGACAAACCGGGTAAATTTAAATCCAACAAAATCAAATCAAACGATTGATACTTAAGTAAATCATGGGCTCGTTTACCATCATCAATCAGATCCACGCCGTGACCCAAACTAGTAAGTCGTTCTAAAATGGCCTGACCGAGTACTTGAGTATCCTCTACCACCAAAATTCGCATAATAAAATACAACTACATTCATAGTACGAGACAAAAAGCAGAAACAACAAAGTTCGAGCAGCTTTTGCAACTCGAACTTTCATCACTAACGCAATGGTTGTTTTACTATTACTAGCATCAGCATAACTCACACTGATGAGGAAAGTATAAGCATTTAACCTATTTATGCCTCTTTAGACTTTGACATTTTAGAACGAATAATCGGCCCAATAATCATCGGTAGCACAAGCCCTAAAATAGAAATGGCCCATAGAGTAATGCTTAAACCACTGTTGAACAGGACGCTCCAGTCACCATCAGACAACACTAAGGCATGACGTAGATTTTTTTCCATTTCAGGCCCAAGCAACATTCCCAAGATAACGGGCACTAGTGGAATATCCACTTTACGTAAAATGTAGCCCAATACACCAAACGCAACCATAAAGTACAAATCAATCGCACTATGACTCACCGCATAAATACCAACAGAAGCAATTAAAGTCACTACGGGCATTAGATACTTAGGTGGAATACTTAATAGTTTAACGAAAATGCCGATCATTGGAATGTTAAGCAACAATAGTACGAGGTTACCCACAAACATCGCCGCAATAACCCCCCACACTAAATCAGCGTTTTGCTGGAACAGCATCGGGCCTGGCGAAATGTTCAAAGAAATCAGCATCGCCAGTAATACGGCAGTGGTACCACTACCAGGCACCCCCAAAGTCAGCATCGGTACCAGTGCCCCCGATGCGGCACCATTATTCCCTGATTCTGGTGCGGCAACACCACGAGAATCCCCTTTACCAAACTCGCCTTTATCGGAAATTTTCTTTTCTAACGAGTAACTAATAAACGAGCCTAAAGAAGCCCCTGCACCTGGCAAGACGCCAGCAACAAAGCCCAAAATGCCACCACGAACGGAGGCTGGCAAAACTCTGATAATGTCCGCTGCGGTTAATTTTAATTTATTAATCGCAACTTGTTTTAGCCCATTGCCAGCGTGACGCTCAATAAAGAAAAACAACTCACTGATCGCGAACAACCCAACAATGGCAATAATAAAATCAATACCTTCAAATAACTCAAGCATGTTGAAGGTATAGCGCTGTACCCCCGTCGATAAATCAATACCAACCGTGGCTATCATTAAACCAAGGGCCGCAGCCATGATGGTTTTAAATTGATTTTTTCCAGTTACCCCACCTAGTGTTGCAAACGCTAAGACAAACAAAGCAAAGTATTCAGACGGGCCAAATTTAAGGGCAAATTTAGCGAGAATCGGAGCTAAAATAACTAGGCCGACAGTTGCAATAAAGCTACCAATAAAAGAAGCAATAGCTGAAATAGCCAGCGCCTCGGCCGCCTTGCCTTTTAACGCCATCGGATAACCATCTAAACAGGTCATCATGGCTGGCTCATCGCCAGGAATATTTAACAAAATGGAAGAGATACGTCCGCCATACATGGCACCTGCATAAACAGACGTTAACAAAATCAAAGAAGAAGTGGCGGATAAACCTAAGCTAAACGCCAAAGGAATCAAGATTGCCACACCATTGGCAGGCCCAAGGCCTGGTAAAGCACCAATCAGCGTACCAAGTATAGCACCAATAATGGCAAACATAACGCTTTCTGGGGTTAAGGCCACCGCGAAGCCATGCATCAATAAAGTCATTGTTTCCATGGTTACAGCTTCCAAAATACCAAGAGGTAATGCCAATTCAAGCACATAGTTGAACAAGAAGAAGATAACAATGGAGCTAACAATGCCAGTAATCACACTGTGCTTCACTGCTGCCCCCATGCGCCAGCTAATAAAACTCACCACAAGAGCAGCTGATGGTATAAAGCCCACAGGCTCAATTGCCCAAGCAAAAATCAATAAAGCCACAGCAACACTTAACAGTTGAAGCAACATGGGGATAGGCGCCCATTTTTCATCTGGATCAGGTTTTACAATTAAGTAAATTGAACTGATGCCCAATATAATGGACAACATAATAGGGAAAGTTTCTGGACCAACACTTTCATTTCCACCAAAAGGAATGGGGAATTGTGTTGCCTCCCAACCGTAAGCAACGGCGAGAATCAGCATCAGCATGCCGAACACACGATCATTAATACGCATGTCTCTGCTCCGAGTAAGTTAGATCATTTAAATATAGAAATAGGTACATCCACACAGGAGAGAAGCCTCCTTTCCAGTGTGGACGACTGTATTTAGTGACCGTTATCGAATCAAACCAATTTCTTTCGATAAGGTATTGATGTCTGCTGTTTGTTTGTTAACAAACGCAGTGAACTCTGCACCAGATTTATGGAATGGCATTAAACCATTTTTCACCATAATATCTTTCCATTCCTGTGTCTTATACAATTCATCCATGGTTTTTACCCACCAAGCATAAGAAGCGGGATCGGCTTTACCTGGAACGTAAAATCCACGCCAGTTTGGAGCAATCGCGTCAATGCCCTGTTCTTTAGCAGTAGGAATGTTGTTAAACGGAGCGGGTAAACGCTTTTCAGACATAACAGCTAATACTCGAAGATCACCAGACTCCATGAACCCCTTAACTTCAGAAATGTCACCAGTAAAAGCATCGATATGGCCACCAACTACTTGAACCAAAGCTTCAGAACCACCGCTAAAAGCCAAATAACGAATTTTAGGCAGGTTTGTAACATGTGCTTCCTTGGCAGCAATCAATACTTTTAAATGATCCCAACCACCAGAGGCACTACCACCAGCAAACTTAACGGCACCAGGATTTTTCTTTAGAGCATCCATCATTTGAGTTAATGATGTGTATTTGGAATTTTTCCCTACCGCAATAACGCCATAATCCGCACCAAGGGTGCCGACCCATTTCACTTGGCTTGCATTTAATCCGGGGAACTGGCCTTGAGCAAGGCGAGTAGTGGTTGCTGTACTAGCGGCCACGATAAGATTGTCATCTGTTGAGCGTTTACTAACTGTGTGAGCAAAGGCTACACCACCGCCAGCACCACTCATGTTAACGGTTTGAACATTACCTTTGATATATTTTTGATCAACCAGTACTTTACCAACGCTACGACAGGTAAAGTCCCAACCACCACCTGGGTTCGCGGGCGCAATACATTCTACACTACGAGCGGGTTCGTAAGCATGAGCCTGTCCAGCAAGCGTTAGTGCAACCGCACCTGAAATAAGAACAGACTTGATAGATATCTTGTTAAGCATGGTATTCTCCTGCTTGTTATTTTTGTTGTTTTTCATCTGGTATCAAAGTGTTATTTTTTATTGATAAAATAGCCAGTGAGCACACCTTACTACGCAAACCTGTCACTAACCTGTCACCGTTCTTATTTTATGACAATTAAGTGCACTTTATTTATAATAAGCTATCAATATGTTTATCGAAAAAGGGCAGGAATCGGCATGTAAATTGTTTATAAAAAGCCGGAATTAGTTGTTATCATTGAGAAATTAAATACGATGAATCTTTATTGATTAATGCGTAAACATCCCATGTGATACTAGCTCAGACAGATAAGAGAGCGAAAAGAGACACGAATGAATAAACAGGCAACGGGTATTGGTTTTATTGCCATTTTTTTATGGAGCTCTTTGGCCTTATTCACCTCACAAGTAGGTTCAGTACCTCCCATGCTGGCGATAGCCATCACCTTTAGCATGGCCAGTGTTTTTTTAATCATTGTATACTTTGTGCGCGGTGAACTCGTTCAATCCTGGAAAGACACGCCAATTAAGTCCATGTTACTAAGTGGCTCCAGCTATTTTTTCTATCACTTTTTTTATTTTTATGCATTACAGCACTCGCCAACACTATTAGCGGGCCTATTGGCGTATTCATGGCCACTGCTTATCATCATGTGCTTGTCTTCACGTAAACTCAGTCGTTTTAATTGGACACATTTGATCGGTGGGATCATCGCCTTAGCAGGAACAGGGCTAATGATTCACTCAAGCACGCAAATGAGCACAATATTGGACACCACCGCTAGCAATAATACGAGCACGCCTCCCACAATATTAGGTTACCTTTCTGCCTTTATCGCCAGTCTCATTTGGGGCAGCTATTCACTCACTAATAGACGACGCTTAAATGTCCCCGCTTCCTGCGTCTTGTGGAATTGTATTGTCGCAGCCATACTTGCAACAGGCTTTCATTTCGCCCTAGAGCCCCATGTTTACAACTTTTCTCAAGATACATGGATCGCTATTTTAGGCTTGGGGTTTGGACCAATAGGTGTCGCCTTTTTATGTTGGGATATCGGTACTAAACGAGGGGACCTTTCTCTGTTAAGTGTTTTATCTTATACAGCCCCTGCCCTGTCTATTTTATGGACTGCGTTATTTGGCAAACAAGCGATTGGGAATGAGCAAATAGTAGCGGTCATCGTCGTCGTCATTGGCGTGCTAATCTCCTTCTACCAACCTAAAAAAGGCCACCGAAAATAGGGTGACGAATCATGCGAGATTCCATTGAAATTATGGCTTATAGTGGTACCGCCCAGCCTCACGAGCACCATCATACTCAAATTGTCTTGCCACTTGAGGGCGCTCTTTATCTTGAAGTAGAGAAAACGCAGCGTTTGGTGACAGCAGGGCAAGCGTGTTTGATTTCTAATCAGCATGCTCACCATCATTTTGCGGAACAAAGGAATCGCTGCTTGGTAATCAATAACCTAGCCTGTTGGAACAAAACCCTGGAGATCGACCAGCCCTTTATCCAATTATCCGAACAGGCTATCGCCTATTTACCTTTTTTATACAAATTGTCCGAAACAGGATCCAACCCACTGGCATTAGAAAAAGCTTTAAGCCTCATCGAATATTTATTACCCATTCCTAAGGAACACATCCAACAAAGTGATCAACGTGTTCTCAAAGCAAAATACCAACTAGACAGGCATTTTGACCAACCCTATTTAATTCAAGAACTTGCCGACGCTGTTCACCTTAGTCAAAGCCAGCTCACCATATTATTTAAACGCTATATTGGCATGACACCAAAACAATACCTGCTGACTCAACGTCTTAACAAAGCCAAGCAGCTATTAATTGAGTCTAATAAAAGTCTCGATGACATCGCCCATCTAACGGGTATGCAAGACGCCAGTGCTTTGGTCAAACTTTTCAGTAAGCATTTAGGGAAGACGCCTGGACAGTACCGAGCTCAGTCACACTAATTTCGAGTCATTCAAATCGCGTCTTTTTAACAAGAGATAGGCGGATTTTTACCAACGACCATTTGTCATGGCCTAGCTACACTCCTCCTTTTACTCCCTATGCAACAATAAAATGAGGAAAAGGCATCATGGCATTGACCAGCACGAGAGGTACCATCATTGGCAGCATCGCTATTCTGCTATGGAGCAGTTTGGCGTTATTTACCACACAAGCAAGCGCAGTCCCGCCATTACTCCTGTTAGCCTTAACCTTTAGTGTCGCCAGCGTGCTGTTTTTCATTGTCTATTTGATAAAGGGTCAACTCGTTTCTTCTTGGCAGCAAACACCCACTCGTGCCAAATTGATGGGAGGAATCTGCTTTTTCTTATATCACTTCTGCTATTTTTATGCGTTTCAGCATGCCCCTCCAATAGAAGCGGGCCTGATTGCCTACCTTTGGCCTTTACTTATTGTCTTAATGGCAGGAATGAGCAGCACAAACAAACTTCTTTGGACCCATCTATTGGGTGCGATTGTCGCTTTTATCGCCACAGGCATGATGCTTCATTCTCGCGCCACGGGTTCCAGCCATGAGATACAAGCCACCTCCCTTGGCTATGGGGCGGCGTTTGCCTGCGCGTTTATTTGGTCAGGTTATTCTGTCGCCAATCGCCGTTTTAGCAAGGTGCCTTCCAGTGCTGTGCTTTGGTATTGCTTGATGACGACCCTCCTTGCAGGCATCGCTCACTTACTATTGGAACCTTTACACTGGCATTTTTCTACGAACACTTGGGTGGCCGTTATCGGCTTAGGACTCGGCCCCGTTGGTATTGCCTTTTTCTGTTGGGATGTGGGGGTTAAGCGCGGCAATCTATCACTATTGGGGGTATTGTCTTATACCGCTCCGGCACTGTCGACGGCATGGCTTGGCCTGTTTGGTCACCAAACACCAACAGACACTCAAGTGGTTGCTTGTGTGATGATCACGGCTAGTGCTCTTTTTGCAAGCCTAATGCCCACAAAACGCAAAACATCACTCGTACAAAAGCCATAACAAAAACCCCCATCTCCAAATGGGAAATGGGGGTCGTAGCGGAAAGGCTAAGGCTAATTCGCCGTTTTTAAGCCACTTGAGATAACGTTCGAGGAATACGTTGTAAGCAGGCTTCCATTTCTGCCATACCATTAGGCTGGTCTACCTTAATCCCTAAATCCCGCATGGTGCTGCCCAAGGCATGCAAGGTTCGAAATAAGTTATGCTCACGGCACTGCTCACCCATCTGACCAATACGTACAATCGGCTTACCAAAAGAACCAGCAATTTCCACACGATACACATCAGAAATATGACGACATATTTGCCCTGCGGTTAAGCCTTCAGGTAACTGAATCCCCACCACCGAATTCAAACGAGACGATTCAGGAATAAACAAATTCAACCCCAAACCTTCTATACCCGCTTGCAATGCTTTAGAACATCGTAAATGTCTTGCAAAACGTTGCTCTAAAGATTCATCACATACTAGTTTCAGCGCTTCATGCAGAGCCATGATACCCGACACAGGAGCGGTATAATGGTAGCCATCATTGTGCCAAAAGTTTTCCGCAAGCTGCGCATCAAAACACCATTGCACAACCGGCTTTTTGCGATTTTTGACGGTTTTCCATGACTCATCAGAAAAGACTAACAAAGAGACCCCAGGAATAGACGACAAGCCTTTTTGACCACCAGTAATCACCACGTCCACTTGCCACTCATCCATTTTTAACGGCATGGTACTCAACGTACAAACCGCATCAACAACCACTAAACAGCCATAGGACTTAGCGATCTTAGCAATGTCTTCTAAAGCATGATTGAAAACCGTATTGGACGTTTCCCCCTGAACTAGAGTCAATACTTTCGGCCGTACTGTCTCAATGGCTTTACGCACACGTTCAGGATCTGCTGCTTCCAATACCGGAACATGCAACTCGTGAACATCCGCACCAATGCGTGTTGCCATCTCAGCCATACGATGGCTAAAAAAGCCATTGTTAATGCACAGAATCGGTTCCCCTGGCTCCATTAAGTTAGACACAGCCATTTCCATCGCCGCCGATGCTGGCCCCGCCACGCCCAGTACCCATTTAGATTCCGTCTGAAATACGTAACGTGCCATGCTTTTTACTTGATTGATGACTTGCGCCATGACACTGCCCAGATGGTTGATTACCACCGAGTTCGCTCGAGCAACACGTTCAGGAATTGGAACAGGGCCTGCGCCCATCATTAAAAGGGGTTCAGTAGGAAGGATTTCATCTAGCGATTTCACCTGGGGACGAGAAATCCCCTTGGGCGATGAAGCAGTCATGGTAAGTAGCCTTATGGTTCGTTAAAGAATAGGAGACAACCTCACAAAAATAGGAAGAATTTTGTGAGAATATGTCTCAGTAATCGAAAATAAGAAGACGCGATCGAATCACAGTTTTTTGACATTTATCAGGATAAAATATCGTGTAATGCATATTTTCAAAATAATATTCCAAAATAGTAGCGTATTCTTCTGTAAAATAAGAGTCATGAAACTCAAAAGAGTACGATCTACCACCACGAATCTGTTTTGCATTACATATGACGTGTGTTGAATTCGCAAAGCAGTGTTTTTTACTCTGCTAGCACTCCTCGAAGTGTGCCATAATGCCCAAAATTCCCTTATACAGGATCCAATATGATTACTTGTGGTATCGAGATCAAAGGCAACGAAGCCATTCTTTGCTTACTTTCTAAGCAAGACGGTCTTTTTCAGATCGCCGACTGTCGCCAAGTGCGTCACACATTGAACCACCCAAATGACTGTGAAAGCGTTCGTAAATTTCAACTGATACTGAAAAAGCTGTTTGAAGATTACAAAGTAACCCGTGCAGTAATTAAAGAGCGTCCAACAAAAGGGAAATTTGCTGGTGGTGCCATCGGATTTAAAATTGAAGCCGCCATTCAACTAATCAATACCGTTCAGGTGGATTTGTTTAGTGGTGCAACGGTGAAAGAAGTGCTAAAAAACCATCCAATGCCAATTCCATTCAAGGCAACGGGTTTACGTGCCTTTCAAGAAGGCGCATTCACAGTAGGCTATATCGCACTTTGTGAAGAATAAGCTAGCTCACTCACCATTGCATTTCGCTCTAGTCAAAAAATACGGTTAATCACTAAGAAAGAAAAGTCTGTCTTTTCTTTCTTCTAACTACTTGCTATTTCTACTCTAAACCGACCATCGGTACATTTTACGCAAAATTCAAAATCGCACCAAAACAGAACAATCTTATAAAATACCTTACTTTGTTGCGCACCTTTTTGGTGAATAATGATCGAGACATCAATTAAATCCCCGTCAAAAGCCAATCAAAGAAACAAAAGTAACAGCCGTTTATTTTCCCAAAAACATGGTGAAGCCATGGAAGTATACATGCTGCATTCACACAAGAAAGTAGGAAAGCAATGTCCTCCTTCAGCCGTTGTCAGATAGGGGTTAACAGCACTCCATCTATGTGAATAAAGGGAAAAAATATGTGTTTTAGAAAGGTTGTCATTAATTTGTTCATAAAAGCCGCTAGGCTAAAAAACGAATAGAAACAGTCATTAGGGAAGGTAGAACACTTTCAAATACTGGCATTGGATTTGCTATAACCAATAAACCTTTACCATTTTTTGAACGCCGTTCCTTAATTTGGTAACAAGCAACAAGGAGACTTAACTTTCCCAGTTGTTGCATGACGAAGGAGGATATAGATCGACGGTTCGATGGAAGATACATTCTATCCAACCAAGATCTTAAAAAATATGACACAACTACTCGTATTCACAGACTTAGATGGCACCTTATTGGACCATCATACATACAGTTTTCACCCCGCTCTTTCTACATTTCAAGCGCTTCAAACTTTCACCATCCCGTGTATTTTAAACACTAGCAAAACTTTTGCTGAACTTAACGACTTACGCCAATCACTACGCCATAAAGATCCGTTTATCGTTGAAAATGGTGCAGCGGTCTATATTCCGAAAGAACTAGGCCTTATAAACAATGGGGACCAGGATAAACACGGCTTAGAAGACCATGGTCATTATTGGCTGAAAGCATTTGGCCCACATAGACAAACCCTGATAGACATCACCACCCCTTTAAGCAGCCGCTTTCAATTTAAACGCTTTAGCGATATGACATGGCAGGATGTGGCTGAGCTAACAGGCTTAACGGAACAAAGTGCCAAGCTGGCGATGCAGCGCGAGTTTACAGAGCCTATGGTCTGGAAAGATTCTGCTAATGCCTTAAACCTTTTTAGAGACGCGCTAAAAGACACTGACATCCAAGTGCAAAAGGGTGGACGCTTTACTCACCTTATGGGCAAATCCTGCGATAAAGCTCGTGCTATGTTATGGCTTAGTGAACAGTATGCTGTTTTCTACCAAAACACCGTGACCAGCATGGCCCTTGGGGACGGGGAAAACGATATTGGCATGTTAAGTAAAGCGGATATTCCCGTTGTAGTGCGTTCACCTGTTCATGCACCACCTGAAATTCCAGGACGCTACGATGCTTGGTTAACGGATGCCTATGGACCAGAAGGATGGGCACAAGCCGTCAACAAAGCCCTCGCTTCACGAGGGATTGTATAACAAGAAAAATACGCGTTCTTTAAGCGATCCGTGCCACGCAATCGGCAACATGATTTAACACTCAAGGAGATACAATAATGGGCGATTTTTACCAGAACGGCATTATCACCACACTTCACAACTTAGCCAACCGTCCGCTTGAAGACATGGAGAGAGAACTGTGCGAATTTGCTAAAACTCGTCCAATGTCGCTTATTCTTCCCTGCCTATATTCCGAATTGGCGACAGACGCCATGCCAAACATTATCGAACACCTCAAACAAGTTCCGTATCTTGATGAAATCGTTATCGGTTTAGACAGAGCAACAGAAGCGGAGTATCGCCACGCTTTAGAGTTTTTCAGTGTTCTGCCACAAAAGCACAAAGTCCTCTGGAACGATGGCCCTCGCCTTCGTGCCATCGATAGCGTGTTAAAAGGTGAGCAGCTCTCACCTACTGACCCAGGAAAGGGACGCAACGTATGGTTCTGTATGGGATACAACTTGGCAGCGGGTAAGGCTGAATCCATCGCAATGCACGATTGTGATATTGTCACTTATGATCGCGAATTGCTCGCTCGTTTGATTTACCCTGTCGCAAACCCCAATTTCAACTATGAGTTCTGCAAAGGCTTTTATTCGCGCACAGCAAACGGCAAGATGAATGGCCGTGTCAGCCGCCTACTGGTTACACCTTTGCTTTATTCTCTCAAGAAAGTCTTTGGAAACTTAGAATACTTAGATTATTTAGACAGCTACCGTTACCCTCTTGCTGGAGAATTCTCATTTCGTCGAGATGTGATGACAGATTTGCGTATTCCAAGCGACTGGGGCTTAGAAATCGGCGTTTTAAGCGAGATGAAACGTAACTATTCAAACAACCGTTTATGTCAGGTAGACATTGCTGATGTTTATGATCATAAGCATCAAGACCTCTCAGCCGATAACGATGACGGCGGACTCTCGAAAATGTCCATTGATATTACGAAAGCCATTTTCCGAAAATTGGCAACCAATGGTACTATTTTTAATCAAGAAACCTTCCGTACCATTAAAGCAACCTACTATCGAGTGGCACTGGACTTTATTGAAACATACCGCAATGATGCAGAAATTAATGGTTTAAAATTAGATGTACACCAAGAGGAACAAGCCGTTGAACTGTTCGCCAGTAATGTCATGAAAGCAGGAAATATGTACCTTGATAACCCCATGGAAGCCCCTTTTATTCCAAGCTGGAACCGTGTTGTGAGTGCATTTCCCGGCGTGATGAAACAACTGGCACTTGCCGTCGAACAAGACATGCAGGAATTTGGCCCAAACAAATAATCCAGTGTCCATATTCTCTGGTTAAGTTGATAAGACAGATGAAGGTCATGACCTCATCTCCCCTATTTTCAGATATTTTTACAGGTAGACAGCTATGGAAAATACAGTGCCATCACAATTAGAGCAACGGCTTATCGGTCACCTTCAGGTTCTATACCCTAATCGTGACGCCACCGAACTTGCCCGTAACTGTCTGACTACCTTTAATTTAGATCCGAAAACAGAATCCCCTCGTCCCCACAGGAATTTATGGGATCAGTCTGACATTATGTTGATTACCTATGCGGACACCCTCAGATCTGAAGATGAAGCGCCATTAGAAACTTTGCAAAAGTTTGTCAAAACCAAACTAATCAACAGCATTTCAGCCATTCATCTATTGCCCTTTTTTCCTTATAGCTCGGACGATGGTTTTAGCGTCATGGATTACACAAGTGTTAATCCGGCATCAGGGCGCTGGCACCATATTTCGGAAATATCGAAAGACTTTAAGGTCATGGGCGATTTAGTCATCAATCACTGTTCTAGCCGTAGTATGTGGTTTGAAAACTATAAAGCGGGGATCGATCCAGGGGCAAAATATTTTTATGAAGCAGATCCTAACGCCGATCTAAGCGCCGTTGTTCGGCCACGTACTTCTCCCCTATTACGTGAGGTGCAGACCAAAAATGGCACCAAATACGTCTGGTGTACTTTTAGTCATGATCAGATAGATTTAAATTTCGAGAACCCAGACGTTTTATTAGAGTTTCTACGTATTATTCGTTTATATTTGGAAAAAGGGATTCGCTGGTTTCGTCTTGATGCCGTCGCCTTCCTTTGGAAAATCCCAGGCTCCCCCAGTATCAACTTGCCGCAAACCCATGAAATGATTCGCCTGTTACGTCTTGTTATCGAGCACTACGCGCCCGAATCCGTCATCATTACTGAAACCAATATTCCTAATCAGGAGAACCTAACCTACTTTGGTAATGCTAACGAAGCTCACCTTATTTACAATTTTTCACTACCACCGTTACTGATCAACAGCTTGGTCACAGGTAACTGTAAACATCTAAAGCAATGGTTAATGAGCATGCCTCCCGCTCAACAGGGCACCACCTATCTGAACTTTATTGCCTCCCATGATGGTATTGGCTTACGCCCAACAGAAGGTTTGCTAACCGATTGGGAGCTGGAAACCTTAATCAATACTATGAAACGCTTTGGAGGACGCATTAGCTCTCGAACTACGCCTGAAGGCGAAGCCAAGCCGTATGAAATAAACATCAGTTTGTGGAACGCCTTAGCTGGCTCGGTACAACAGGGCCCTGATCAATGGCAGTTTGCTCGATTCTATTGTGCGGCGGCAGTGATGATGTCATTGGAAGGGGTACCCGCGTTCTATATACACAGCTTTTTTGGCACAGAAAACGACCTAGATCGAGTGGACAATACAGGGCAATTTCGTTCTATTAATCGTCATATTTGGAAGATGGAAGACTTAGAGCATGCCCTTAACACCCCAACCCATCATCAAAAAGTGTTCAACGCCATCACCAATTTAGCCCAGATACGAAGAGCACAGACCGCGTTCCACCCCAACGCTACTCAATACATCTTACATATGGGAGATAATCTATTTGCTTTCTGGCGCCAAAGTTTGGATCGTCGTCAAAGCCTATTTGCGATCTTCAATATAACGGATCAACCGCAAAGTTTTAATTTATCAGAATTAAACCTGATCGCCACAGACGATTGGACTGATTTAGTCACTGACACGGTATACGAAGATCATTTAGCAAAAGTCACTTTAATGCCCTACCAATTTTTATGGTTGGCAAACAAAAAAGGTAAAGTAAAACTCGTGGAGTAAAGATAAGTTATCATGTCAACCATACAAGCGGTGCATGCCATCAGCACCGCTTGTATGGCTCTGTAACGAATCAGTGACTAACCGCTTTGGAGAATAGGTTAATAATCACCACGCCAATCACAATCAGGCTCATTCCCAGCCATGCGGCAAGATCCAATTTTTCATCCGCGAATAGATAGCCAAACAGTGATATCAGCACAATCCCCAACCCTGCCCAAATCGCATAGGTAATACCAGTAGGGAGTGTTCTCATCACCACACTAAGCAAATAAAAGGATACACAATAGCCTATCAGAGCCATGGCCGTTGGCCCTAATTTAGAAAAGGAATCGGACGCTTTTAACGACGTTGTCGCGAACACTTCACACACAATCGCCAAACATAAAATTATGTATGTCATTCTATTCCCCTCTTATAGCAATGGACTGGATTATTCTACTTTCATGACTCGCTCTACTATCCAACAGTTTTTTCAAACATCGTTAATAAACTGCCTCTTCAACAATATCTTCCCCCAAAAAGCCGCCCGTTTGGTGTGCCCATAGTTTGGCATAGATACCGCCGTGTTGAATCAATTCATCATGAGAACCTTGCTCCACGATATTACCTTGATCCAATACAATGAGCGTATCCATGGCTGCGATAGTAGACAAACGGTGTGCGATAGCAATCACCGTTTTCCCTTCCATCAAACGATACAAACTTTCTTGAATGGCCGCTTCTACTTCTGAATCCAGTGCGGATGTTGCCTCATCTAAGACTAACAATGGCGCATCTTTTAAAAGCACTCGCGCAATCGCGATACGTTGGCGCTGCCCGCCCGAAAGCTTGATTCCTCGCTCCCCCACCATTGCATCGTAGCCTGTATTGCCATAAGGGTCAGTCAACTGCAGGATAAAATCATGGGCTTCTGCTTTTTTCGCCGCCGCAATCATCTCTTCTTCTGTTGCATCAGGACGACCATACAACAAATTCTCACGGACACTACGATGTAATAGAGAGGTATCCTGCGTCACTAGGCCAATGTGAGAACGCAACGAATCTTGTTTCACCTGACTAACATCTTGCCCGTCAATAAGAATTCGACCCGATTCACTATCATGAAAACGCATCAATAAATTGACGATGGTCGATTTACCCGCACCAGATCGACCAACCAAGCCCACTTTTTCACCCCGCTTGACCGTAAAATTAAGGTCTTCGATGACTTTTCGGTGTTTTTTCCCATAATGAAAATGAACGTGTTCGAAGCAAATTTCGCCTTTGGTAATATGCAATGGTTTCGCACCAGCGTTATCTTGGATTGACAAGGGTTTAGACATGGTTTTCATGCCATCCATAACCGTGCCGATGTTCTCAAATAACGAACTGACTTCCCACATAATCCACTGGGACATACCATTTAAGCGCAGAGCTAAACTCACCGCAATCGCAATGGCTCCCACACTGATAATGCTTTCTTTCCATAGCCAAATAGACAAGCCTGCCACGGAAAAAGCCAATAGATAGTTACAAATCTGTACACCTACATTCAGCCCCGTCACCAAGCGCATTTGCTTGTATACCGTTTGCAAAAAAAGGTCCATGCTGTCTTTTGCATAGCTGGCTTCTCGCTGCGTATGTGAAAACAATTTAACAGTCGAAATATTGGTGTAGCTATCGACGATACGCCCCGACATACTCGAACGCGCATCGGCTTGCTCAGAGGAAACTTTTTTCAATTTAGGAACAAAGTAAAATTGCAAAATAAGGTACAGAACCATCCAAATAAGAATAGGCACAACCAATCGAAAGTCCGCTTGCCCTATTAAAAACAACATGGAAAAAAAGTACACGATGATGTATACCGACACGTCCATCAGCTTCATCACACTTTCCCGAACCGCTAGGGAGGTTTGCATGACTTTCGTTGCGACGCGGCCAGCAAAATCATCCTGGAAGAATGTCATACTTTGTTTCAGCACATAGCGGTGAAACATCCAGCGTATGCGCATGGGGTAATTCCCCAACAAAGTTTGATGCAGGACCGCCGAATGCAAAAATGACACTAACGGCATCGCCACCAGCACCACAACCCCCATAGTAATAAGATGAGTACTTTCATCTTTTAAAAAAGTGTCGGGGTTTTTCTTGACCAGCCAATTGACCAATTGGCCCATAAAGCTGAACATCGTCACTTCCAAAACCGCAATAGTGGCGGTTAACAACGACATAACAAGCAAAGGGATTTCAACCCCCTTTGAATAGTATCGACAAAAAGCGAACAACGTATTGGGCGCTTCACGCGCCTCTATTTCAGGGTAAGGATCCACCCATTTTTCAAAAAAACGTAACATATGCTTCCTTGTTCATTAATCTTTGACGCTACGACAAACATTAATGCTAAGATCTATGATAAAGATCAAAGTCATTGAGAAAATCCGACCAGTCTACTACTAAATGATGGCAAAACAGGGCAAAACCTTGCTTAAAAAAGCAACTGTCCACAGTGCTTACACATTTCAAAGGAATGATATTGATTATAACCCCTTATAATATCGAACCCAGCATCAGACAACAGTCTAAATCGAGATTTGATGCTCTATTTCTCTATATTGATACGCAGCCAACTTTATGAAATTAACCTTACCTGTTTTTTTAGTACTCGGTCTTTTGGCTGGCATTACGCCACTGGCGATCGATACGTATTTACCCAGCATTCCCACCATTGCATTGAGTTTGAATGTCCCCATTCACTTGGTACAAATGACACTCAGCATGTACTTAATTGTGTTTGCTGTGCTACAAATTTTATTTGGTCCTATTTCCGATGCCATTGGCCGTCGCAAAGTTGTCGTGGCAGGTCTCTCATTTTTCATTGTTGGTAGCATTTTTTGTGCGTTCTCAAATAGTTTCAACACCCTGATCATTGGCCGTGCAATTCAAGCCATTGGTGGTGCAGCGGTCGCGGTCAGCATTCCGGCATTAGTCAAAGACAGCCTTTCAACTGATCAATTTGCTAAAGCCATGTCCATGGTCATCCTAGTAATGTCCATTGCGCCTTTGGTTGCCCCCATTATAGGAGGAGCGATTTTAACCCTATTTAATTGGCACTTTATTTTTATTTTCTTAGCGCTTATCGCAGCCTTAGCTATCTGGCTCTTTTTAAAGACCATTCCAGAAACATTACATAGAGATAATCGCTCGCCATTATCTTTTAACTCTGCCCTACGTAACTACGGTGTTATTCTGAGAAAGCCTGCCGTGGTGGGTTACATTCTGGCGGGATCCTTTCAGTTTGCAGGCTTAATGTGTTTTGTAACAGGGTCATCATTTGTCTATATTGAGTTATACGGCGTGGAGCCTTCTCATTTCGGCTTTCTATTCGGCCTCAATATCATCACCATGATGATTGCTACGACGATTAACAATCGCTTTGTCGAAAAACTCGGCATTGAATATTTGGTTAAATACACCGTCTGGGTGTTATTCGGTGCCACCGTTGCGATGATTGTCTTAGCCTTCTTTAAACATCCGCCTCTGGCAGCACTCGTCATCAGTTGTATGTTGTTTACTGGATGCATCGGCATCTTAGGTAGCGGTTTTATGGCGGGAGCCTTAAAGCATTCCGGCAAGCATAACGGTAGCGTCGCAGCCTTAGCGGGGACGTTAAGATTCTCCTCAGGAGCTCTGAGCGGTGTTGTCGTCAGCTTACTCGATAACGGCACCTTTATCCCTATGCTTGGCACCATGGCAGCGTGCGGAGTGCTATGTGTAATCACTTATCAAATTGTCATCAGGTACTTCGACTCCCCGGAGCAAGAAGAGGCTGTATAAATCTACTGAAGCGGTTTCCGTCGGTTAACAATGTAATGGTCGTGCAAATATTTAGCATTCCGTTTTATAATTCACTAAGCCATAGCAGGCTTTATGGAAAGATGACAATAAATGCGGCTCGGTTATTGTTCCAGCATTGCCTGAATAACAAGCTATTAGAGGCAGGCAAGGCAAATCTTACGATACCCGAGACGCCCAAGGCTTATTCGCCTCTTCTTTCAGTCGTTAAAGAATGGAGAACTCATGTTAACAACCGACTCAATATTAGAACAAGTCAAAAGCGCACCAGATCAAGTACAGTTTAAAGAAGTGATTAGCGTTATTGAAAACGAATATACCTTCACAGCAACCTCGTTTACAAATGGCCAGCTAGTCAATGGACTAAATGAAAACAATGGCTCATGTAAAATTTTTTACTTTGCTCAATTACATCAGCTTTCGCCTGAAGAAACCTTACCCTTATTTGGTCACTTCTACCGCATCGACGTGTTAGAAAACCCAGAAGGGACAGATCATCAAAACATTCGTCAATTTATGCAACATGGTTGGGATGGCATCGCCTTTGATGGGGTTGCGTTAAGCAAAAAAGCCGAATAATCAATTTTTCGGCCCGAACAAGTCAGTATTCAACTCTATACTGGCTTGTTAACACAACAGTGCTATCCATAGTGCCTTCCCTATGAATAAGCCCTATGAACGTGAGGTAGAGATGGATTTATTAGCATTTGATTTGGATGGTACCTTATTAAATCAGGGTCAGCGTCTATCAGACTATACATGCGACACATTAGAACGGTTAAAAGCCGCCGGAATAGTCTATACGGTAGCCACTGGGCGAACTCACTTTGCCGCAAAGCCCTGCATCGCAGGCCATGACTTTCCACACTGGCAAATTTTCAAAAATGGTGTGGAATGGTGGAATCCCAACAGCCAAACCTATCGCCATCGTAATTTTTTAACCCCTGAATTGATTTCCCAAACACTCTTATCTTTCGAAATGCACGAGATCACGCCATTCGTGTTTTGTTTGGACGAAAGCGGCTCGCATAAGGTCTACCATCCAACATTAAAAGGCAGTCTGAGCGATCACATTGCCAATGAATTAGGCAGCCACGATCAACTAAGCCTTCACCCAATTGAAGAGCTCGATCCTCATGCTGTTATCACAAACATCAGTGCATTAGGTCGACCAGAGTTAATTGAACGCATTGTGATAGACAGTCGTGAGCACAAACACATCACGGCCTATTCCGGTGGTGGTATTTATAATAAAGATGCCTATTGGTTAGATATACACCATAGTGGTGCATGCAAAGGCTCTTCATTGATGGAGTTAAAGGAGGAACTTGGGGCCCAGCGTGTTATCGTCTTTGGTGATGGCGATAACGATCTAACCATGTTTGCCATGGCGGATGAAGCATACGCCACAGACAATGCCTTAGAACATATTAAAAAGGCTGCTGACCATGTTATCGGTCATCATGATGAAGACGGTGTTGCGCGATATTTACGCGAACGATACAGTCTTTAACCGTTTTTCCAGCTAGTATAGGTTATACCACTATGATTCGCTAAATAGGCTGGCATGTCGGCCTTTTTAGCGAATCAGTCAACCAAGTCAACTAACGTTCAATATTGCTAAAAATGTGATCGTTTTTGAATAGGGTTGTTTTTGCCTTTAACACCCCCATTTACTTAATTACAACAAAACAGGCTTTACGCAGTCATGATTATGACTCATGATTGTCTTAATAAAGATATTTTTGGAGAGACACGATGTTTGAATTTATAATGTTCGTAGCTGCTTGTGCTGCCATTGCATTTTTTGCAGTGACTATTCAGAGACAAGTTTCTCAGCCCAAAAAAACCATGCAGCCGATTAAAATAGAGACTGAGAAAAAAACACCTAAGCGCATGCCCCATCGTCGCTACTACTAGTACTTAACCAAACTGTATTAGGTAGAATATAGGTTTAAACAGATGAGAGTTATCATGAAACTGTCTGCTGACCTACTAAAAAGTCAAGTACAGCAAGAAGCTATTTATCTTCGATAAGTGGCTTTTTTATTGTTTTCCCACCATACCCTTCTTTAAACAATACTTTTTTTAACTACCAATGTTGTATTCTTTTAGCTTATTCGCAATCGCACTATGACTTAAGCCTACGGCGTTAGCCAAACGCCGCGTACTCGGAAACTGTGGGTACAATTGCCGCAATAACTGTGACTCCCATGACTTCAGCGTTTTATCTAAAGAGCCATCCACAAGCTCAAGCGCTATTTCTTCATTCCGATCATCGGTTAAGACAAGGTCATCGGCATCCCAATGGCTTTTCCCCAAACCAAGTGATTGTAAACACACATTCTCTAACTCTTTGATATTACCCGGCCAAGAGTATAACGACATCTTTACTAAAGCCGCTTTAGTAATACTTGGCATAGGCATACCGTAACGCTCACACAACCCTTGAAGTGTCTGCTGAACTAGCCCCTTAAGATCATCTGTACGCTCTTTTAGTGAGGGAACACGCAATTGCAAACAAGATAGCGCAAAATACAACGTCGAATGGATCTGTTCGCTAATCTGTTGCGTTTTTGGTAAGGAAGTCAATCCGATAAGCCTTACTTTTCCTTGGTCACTGGTCGAATGCTCTGGCTGACGCAATAGCCAATTCGCCAAATCTACCTGCAGTTCTGGCGCCAAATATTCTAATTCTGCAATGGCAAACCAGCCAGAAGCGTGATCCAGTTTAGCAATGTCCTCAGCACTTATCTCGCGAGCATGACGAAGCATCAGAGCCCCACCGTCTACTTGCTGCTCTAACCAATACTGGTATAAAGCGCGCAGTAGCTCTTTTTTCCCCGTACCGACGTCCCCATAAAGCAATAAAGGGTCTGACATGACGGCAAACGCTTTGGCTTTTTGTAGCATGTCGCACATGGCCGCACTTTGAATCACGTCTTTCTGAAAATAAGTTTCAAGATGCTTTTCTATATCTGGTGCCTGCTTGAAATGCTCAGTTTGTCGATTCAACCTTGCTTGGGATTTTAAATGAATAACTGCACCGGCTGGATTAGCATGACCCTCTCCATCAGGAACAAAAATGGGCTTCATTTCCAAAAGAACCGATTTATTTTGCAGACGAATACGTTTACTAATTCCCTCTGCCATGTCTTCCCAAGCCATTCTGGAGAAATTCACTCCTTTGATAAACTGCTGTAACGGCTTTCCCACTAATGCGCCAATCGGCACTCCCAGATCCGCCGCAGCCAACTCGGTGGCCATAGTGATATAGCCTTTTAAATCCACCGCAACAACGCCATCTGGCAAGGCTTCAAGCAACGTATTCAAGGCGTTATATTCACGCTCCGAGGGCGTAAACATAACAGTCTTAACATCCTCTACCCCATCAAGACGACGAATATCGGCTAACAAAGACTGCAAGTCAGCAAAAGGGATATCAGGAAAACCACAATACAAACATCGGCGCTTTGAGTCCGTTTCAATCAAGCGAATATCAATTTGGTAAGGGATAAAAAAATCAAGAATCCCCCTTATCATGCCAATTCTATCTTCACACTGGATCTCTAAGCGCATAGTTTTCTCTGTGGTAAATATTCTCTGTCGTAAACGATAGTATGTGAATAACATCACTATTTCAGTGATCAAGCGCAACCAATAAACTCACCGCGCGCGCCCCGTTCGCATGGATGTCGATTACTTGGCATTCGTAGTTAACAACAAAACATCGCGCTGAGGAGCAAAGGTTTCATAAAGAGGCAGTACCGCCGCCCCCATGGTCACTCCTGTCGCCGTATGCTGAGCAACACTAATCGTAGGCACGGGCAAAACGCTTTGCTGATTGAGTAACCGAGTCATATGACAAATCAACTGATCAACGACAACAATGGGTAAACGGCCTCCAATCATAATCATCTGTGGATCATGCAATGCAATCACCGCGCTGAGGGCTGGTTGTATTTCTTCAGCGACCTCGCCACTCCACCTATCAATTAAACCCACAACATCTGGTGTTTGCCAAGCCTCATGCGACTGTGGATATTCTTGAAGGTGATGGGCAAAAAACCGCCTTAATGAGGAAAGAGATAACGCTTCAAGAATCCAACGACCATGCTTACCCGATAAGGTAGGAATTAACCCAAAGCTACCCGCTTTACCGTGAGCACCAAGATAGCACTCACCGTCCGCAACAATGCTTCCCCCGCAAGCAATACTGACAAACAAATAGAAAAAGTGCCTTACCTGAGTCCCTTGAGCAAACAATAATTCACTGGTTGCCGCCGCAACAGCATCGTTTTCTTTATAGCACATTAAGCCCGTTTCACTGGCTAACCAGGTCTCAAACGCATCGGATTGCCAATAGGTTAATTCTGCCTGTAAGCGAACTAAATCCACTCGCAACTCGCTATCAGTCACTAACGAGTCTAGCCAACCATCCATATAATCCGGCTTCGCCAAACCAATCCCTTTAACTTTTATCCAATCGTCCTGAAGGCGCGCTTTCACTTCACTGATCAACTCACTTGCAATGTCTTTTGCCACTTGCTCCGTTGGAAACGGCACATCCCGTTCCAGAGATAAAACACAATGCCCACTAAAATCCAGCAATACTGCACTGATATGATCACGGTCAACATTGATTCCCAGTCCATAGGCTCCTTGGGCATTAATGCTTAGCTTAACCGATGGTTGACCACGCTTTCCACGCACTTTACCTGACACTTCAAGCAAGCCTTGATCCAGTAAGGATGAAGTAATCACCGAAATGGTTTGTGTACTAAGTCCTGTTTCTTCGGCAATTGTCACCCGAGAAATGCCGGGGCGCCGGCGCACTAAATGCAAAATAATTCGTTCGTTATAAATGCGACTTTGTTCTGACGTGCTGCCAAGGGATTTCATAAACATGACTCTTTGGTAAATAATAAAACGCTCTATGGTTGAGTATTGACCCGTTAGTATGAGATGACGAAAGAAGATGGATTTAAGGGACAAAAAAGCGCTAGTATTCAGTTATCTCTGGTCGTTACTATGTCTAAAAAAGAGCGTAAAAACAATCATAAAACCCATTAATATCAATAATAAGGAAAACCATATGAGCACACTTCCCAACTTTCGTTCTGTGGGTTTTTTACAGCAGCATATAGATTCCACGATGCATTTTTATCATCCTGCCTGTATCGACCCTAATGGTGGCTTTTTCCAATTTTTTAAAGATAACGGCGATATTTATGATAAAGACACACGTCATTTAGTCAGCAGTACTCGATTTGTTTTTAACTACGCCAAAGCTTATCAGAGCCAACCTAAAGTCGAATATTTAGCGGCTGCACAACATGGGATACATTATCTAAGAGAGAGACATCGACGAGATAATGGTGGGTATGTCTGGCTGCTGAATAAAGACACCAACCTTGATGAAACCAATCACTGTTATGGTCTCGCTTTCGTCTTACTGGCTTACTCCTGTGCCTACCAAGCGGGCCTAACGGAGGCCTATCCATGGATTCAAGAAACCGTCGATTTATTAGAAACGCATTTTTGGGATGAGCAATATGGCCTGTATAAAGATGAAATTTCTGCAGATTGGCAGCAAGTTTCTCCTTATCGAGGACAGAACGCAAACATGCATACGTGTGAAGCAATGCTAGCCGCTTACGACGCCACGGGAGAAACCGCTTATCTGGACAGAGCCGTTCTCCTTGCCGAAAACATTTGCCAACGACAAGCCAATCTTGCCGGAGGAGAAATCTGGGAGCACTATACCCAAGATTGGCAAATTGACTGGGAATACAACAAAAATGACCCGAAACACTTGTTTCGTCCTTGGGGATTCCAACCTGGCCACCAAACAGAATGGGCCAAACTGTTACTGCTTATTCACCAACGAGTGTCCCCTGAAAAAAAAGACCTGAACTGGCTCGTTGATAAAGCAATCCATCTCTTCGATCAAGCTTGGAAAAAAGCATGGGATGAGAAAAATAAAGGTCTTTGCTATGGCTACGATCCTGAAGGGAATATTTGTGATGGTGATAAATACTTCTGGGTTCAAGCGGAATCCTTTGCCGCCGCAGCTATGCTCGCTCAAGTGACAGGCAAAGACGTCTACTGGCAGCGCTATCAGGCTATTTGGCAGTACGCCTGGCAACATATGATTGATCACAAGTACGGCGCTTGGTTTCGTATTTTGCAGCAGAACAACCAAGCATATGATGATTGTAAAAGCCCTGCCGGAAAAACGGACTACCATACAATGGGGGCCTGTCATGAAGTCATTTCTCAACTGACTCGAAAAAAGTAATTTGATGCCATAATTCGGGGCTGATCGTTCTATTTGACACGTAAATACAGTATCATGCAGTGAGTGCAAATTGACATGAGCCCCTTATGCAGCTAGATAAAATCGATCTAAACCTACTTCGTTATTTAGACTCCCTGTTACGCGAACAAAATGTGACTCACGCTGCTAACCAGCTGGGGATTACCCAACCAGCCATGAGTAACGGCTTAAGACGTCTTAGAGATCTTTTCCATGATCCATTATTGGTTCGCACCAGTGATGGCATGATGCCAACAGCACTGTCTATTCAATTACAGCCCCGCGTACAACGCATTCTTCAATCTGTAGATGAAGTGCTGCACCTTGGACAAAACTTCGAAGCAGAATCCAGCTCACGCGTCTTTCGCATTATGGCAAGTGACTATGCGGAAGCCACCTTGATCCCCCCCTTGATGAAAAAACTGCAAAGTGAAGCACCAAGTGTCATTTTAGATGTCATGAATCCAAGTGATGTCAGCTTTCATGATGTAGAGAAAGGCAAAGTTGACCTAGTGATTAACCGCTTCGACACATTACCACAGTCTTTTCATCAAAAATCCGTTTGGGTAGATCGCTTCTCCTGTTTATTGCCAGCCGATTCAGACATAGCAAAAAACTTTACACTGGATGCGTATTTAGCGGCTTCTCACGTTTGGGTTAGCAAGACAGGTTTTGGTGTAGGGGTTGGTATTCAACCTGAAGAAGTACAAAAACTTGGCTGGGTAGATGGCAGCCTAGCCGACCTTGGTTTTAAGAGAAACATCCGCCTCTTCACACGTAACTATAACGTGGCCATGCGCTCTACGGAACAATTGGGCTTAATTGCCACGCTACCCTCATTGGCAACCAAGCTAATGGAAGGCAACAAAAATGTTGTGGTATTGCCACCGCCTTTTGAAATTCCTCCCGTTGAATTGAAAATGCTTTGGAGTCCATTATTACAGCACGACCCAGGACACATCTGGCTACGTTCGACCATTGCAGGATGTGCAAGAGCCATTGCTGAAAACAACCACTTATAGCGTAAACGTATACAGCGTACAGACATTGCGTTTTTTTTACCGTTCAACATAAACCAGCGAAAACACATTTTTATGTTGAACGGCCGTCTTCCAAGCTTACCGTTATAAGGCAAACCGCATATCAATACCCTTTATTTAATTGATCTTGTGCTTCTTGAGCGTTCGTTACTGACACTTGTAGATCCTTAATGCGACCATTATTGATGCTGTAACACCATCCATGTACATGCAACTCCTGGCCAATACGCCACGCATTCTGCACAATGCTGCTTTGGCTCACATTGGCAACCTGCTCTATAACGTTCAATTCACACATACGATCAAAACGCTCACAGTCATCGGCAATGGCATCCACTTCCGCCTTATGCAAGCGATAAACATCTTTAATATGACGCAACCAATTATCGATCAGGCCATGCTCACGGGAATCCATGGCGGCTTTGATACCACCACAACCATAATGACCAACCACCATAATGTGTTTCACTTTTAGCACATCCACCGCAAATTGAATGACGGATAAACAATTCAAATCTGTATGGACCACCACATTGGCAATATTGCGGTGAACAAACACTTCACCGGGCAACAAATCAACAATCTGATTGGCTGGCACGCGACTATCAGCACAACCAATCCACAGATACTCAGGACGCTGCTGCTGGGATAAGGTGGAAAAAAATTCAGGATCTTCCGCTGTGACCTTTTCAGACCAAGCTTTATTCCTCTCAAAAAGCGTATCCAAACTATTAGGCATGTTTTATAACTTCATCCTTTTTGATACCAACGAAAATAAATATTAGCAGTCAGCGCCAGATTGCTAAGTTGTTTGACGGCTTCCTTGCCGACATAAGAGGCTTTATGTATATGTGGCGTCATACAAAGTAATTGCTGAATCTCCTCTTGAGAGGACAAAGAAAAAGAATAGCTCAAACTGGATTCTTGAATAAGACGAAAATCCGCCATTCCTTCTCTATAAGGCGCTTTGTATTCATGAATAGATGGATACAAAATCTGACGCAGTTCGATTAAGTGATCGGGACCTGCATCAACCAATAATAATACACCATCATCCGACAAAACATGCTGAAACTCAGAAAAAGCAGGAAAACCAAATAAGCATAAAATCGCATCAAACCGCCCCGCCGGAGTAGGCAAGCAGGCATTGCTACCCACTATCCAAGACGTTGACTTATCTCGCTTACTCGCGGCCGCGACCGCCCATTTAGAAATGTCGACCCCAACGCATTCTGTCATCACTGATAAGTCAGCCAAACGTTGTGATAAATGCTGCAGGTAATAACCTTCACCACACCCAGCGTCCAGTATACGAACGAGAGGCCTTGTGTTTAAAGCCGCAGGCCAAGTGCGCGTAATTTCTTCGACGATAGGAAAATAATGACCCAGCTCTAAAAAAGCTTGGCGCGCTTGCACCATCTCTTTACTGTCACCAGGCTGTTTAGAGCGCTTATTTTGCACTGGAAGCAAATTAACATAACCTGACTTAGCAAGATCAAAGGTATGCCCATTAGAACAGCGTAAGCTTCTCTCTTGCTGACATAGAGGTAATTGGTCGATAGGACACAAAAGGCTTTCCAGCGTTGACACAATACTTCCAAAATTTATAAATTTCACATAGTTTATGGGCATCATTGCCGATAAACAAGTCAAGAAGGTGACTTGTTCTACCAAAACAAAACATCATCCATCGCATCTTTTCCAATATTACTTAAATGGCCGATGTCACAGAGTCCAAAGCATCGCTAGAACCGATCATTTTTTGAGTTTTCATATAATGAACGAAATCTTTAGTACTCATAGGCTTCGCAAAAAGATACCCCTGAACTTCTTGGCACTGAAACCCATTAAGCACATCTATTTGGGAACGGTTTTCCACCCCTTCTGCGATCACTTTAAGATTCAAACTCTTTGCCATGGCAATGGTAGCTTTAACAATCGCATCATCTCCACCACTTACTCCAAGATCATTCACAAACGAGCGATCTATTTTTAGCGTTTGAATAGGGAATTTTTTAAGGTAAGCCAAAGACGAATAACCCGTTCCAAAGTCATCAATCGATAAGGTTACGCCCAACTTACGAAAAGCATGTAGCTTCTCTATCGTTTGCTGAGCATCTGCCATTAGCATACTTTCTGTTAGCTCAAGTTCTAAGTACTGCGAATCAACTCCTGTCTCTTCAAGCACCTGCGCCACCATTTCGACTAAATCTGTCTGCATAAACTGACGACCAGACAAGTTTACCGACACACTAATGGGGGGAATACCTTGATCCTGCCAAGTTTTAATTTGTTTACACGCTGTGCGTATGACCCACTCACCAAGGGGTAAAATCATCCCACTTTCTTCTGCCATAGGAATAAACTGATCAGGACTAATAAGCCCCAGTTCGGGATGAAACCAGCGAATCAAAGCTTCAGCACCAACTGTTACTTCATCTGACAAGCGCACCTTAGGTTGATAAAAAAGCTCAAACTCTTCTTCTTCAATGGCCTTACGTAAGCCACCACCTAACGTTAAATGCGCTCGGATGGTATCAATCATATCCACATCAAAGACAAAGGAAGTATTATGACCAATCGATTTTGCGCGATACATCGCGGCATCGGCATTTTTAAGCAGGTGGTCGACATTGTCACCATGTTCAGGATAACAAGCGATGCCGATACTGGCTGTTACCATCATTTCCATGTTGGCAATAAAATATGTATTCAGAGCATTTCGGGTAATTAAATTCGCGACTTGCTGCAAGCTCTCTACACCCGATATATTCGTTAAAAAAATAACAAACTCATCACCACCTAATCGATATAACTCCGCGTTATTCGGAATCACACCTTGAATCCTCAATGCAACTTGCTGAATCAACTCATCGCCGACTCGATGATCAAAGGTATCATTAACAATTTTGAAATTATCTAAATCCAGATAGAGAATGCCCCAGTGCTCAAAGCGTTGACTGCCACTTTCCAGAATGTTCTCTAATGTTTGATATAAATGATAGCGATTCGGTAATCCAGTCAACACATCAAAATGATGTAAGCGGAAAATTTCATTCTCTCGCCCCCTTTCTTGCTGAATATCATTCGCCATTAAGAGCACTTTACCCTCAGGGTGAAACACCACTTCCAGTTGATGCCAACGAACACCATTAAGAGTAGACAATCGAATTTCTTGGGTAAAAGGTTCACCAAAAGACAACTTACTCATAAATGCACTGGCGTTGCTATTGGTGACAAATAAATCTCTCATCGATGAGACAGAACCAAAGCGAGAAGAAAACACATCACTCACTTCTAGAAAGCGACCATCATAATTAAGCATAGCAACGGATAAACTACCAAGCTGTTTAATTAATCCGATCTCAGCATCTAAGGGGGAACCATTCGAAAAAAGAGCCTGAACAGATAAACCACGACGCTCACCACCTAATGAAATAATGGTGCTCACGCATTCGATAGCCGCGTACTTACCCATGGGCGTTGGCCAATCAAACGTGACTTGCTCACCAATATCGTAAGCTCCGACCATTAATCTTAACGTGGCTAGAAAATCATCATCGAAGGAAGAATTTCCATCGAAATGGGCGGACGAAGTATTCTGCCCCAACAAAGTTTTAGCATGACAGTTACTCCAAGCAATGCTGGCTCGATCAGTATCAACCACCCACAGTGCAATGCACAGAGTATTATTCATTTTATTCGCAGTCTGACTCATGAAAAATTCATTCTACATAAGGAAAAGCTGAATATTAAAAGCGCCTTCACTTTTAAAACATTACCAACTGTCTGGCACTATAAAAACAAAGTGGCAAGACATACGACCTTCCAACTCCCTAAACAACACTATATGTTTTGGGCGAACATCCTCTTGGAATGATTTTCTCCATTCATTCATGCATTGTGCTTCAAAGAAGCATAAATCGCGAGAACTATTTGAAACCGTTAGCCAATGTGGTTTGTTCAAGTGTATGTAATATGAGAAAAAAGGTAGCAAAAGACCAACTTGGGACACTCTAACCCATCCACCAAAATGGGAATTCTCACAGAATGAAATCACCTTTTCAGGGCTGGATAAGGCCAAATATAAACGGCCAAAAATAAGTAATTTTGCCTGAAAAGTGGTATCGTTAGTAACAGACCGTAACACGTGCTTTCCGTCTTCCGTGCCCAATATTTGCAACTGATGTCGACGGGCTCGATCCACTTTCTTTTTCAAACTGTCATTTTTATTGGGGCCAATCCAATGATGTGGGTATAAATCAGTACGCTCCAAATAAAACTTGATAGCCACTTCAAACTGAATACATTCTCCTGCTGGCGTTTCCACCAACATATCTATTTCTCCCACTGTTTTTTTGTCCTTATCCATAACCTGAACATGTTCACAAAGAATGTTAAAACAGGATAAATGGCGAATAGCAAACGAAAACAGCGTTTCGAAATAGCTGCCTAAAAAATGGGATTTACAAGCACGAACCGCATTTTCTAATGGCTCGGGATTCATCACCAATGCAGCCAGCCTTTCATTGATATCTGGCAACCAAAACTGAGACACATCCATATCGCTCTCAATGAGATTGGTGGCAGGGTAGTGGCTGAATTCTCCTTGCTTGCAACCGACAACCCAAGCCAGATCCGCGACATATTGATTGCCCCCTGACATCGTCATAGAGCCGAATCATCTAATAAGGTTTGTTGACTCAAATGTTGATCGATTTTATCAAGACGCTGAATGAGCCTATTGAGCATCGTGTGATCCACCTCTTTAAACGCTTCGACGGCCATGGGAGAAACATAACATTGCGTTGGCAATGGTGCGCCATGTTCAATCAATACTTTGAATTTTTCTATCATAATGTAACGCAACCATTGAGCGAAGCTCATTGTATCAACACAAAAAGGAACATTGCTTTGCATTGCCTGTTCACTGGGTTGCTCACATTCCCAAAGTCCACCCTCACGCAATGTTATTTCTACATCGATTAATAGATCGGCCAATTGAGAGTGCATTGGATAGGCAGTATTCAACCTGATTTCTCCTGTAAAAAACGGTACCATAAGGGAAACGTTAACTCTTTGACAGGCATCTAATTTATCATGAAAAACATTGAATCGCTTGGCGATCTTTTTGAAATGGTAGGGTGTGAGGCAAGCTTTTTTGATCTTGGTCGCCGCATCAAGAAAATTACGCCACAGCAAACCATCCAATTTGATAAAAAACAGCAAGCTTACCCATACCCATTTCGCCAGCATGCTTGGCTGGCTTGCTTACTGAAAACAAAAGATACCCGTCAAGCAAAGACAGCAGATCATGCTGTTATCTGGTTTATCAAGCTTCCATTAGATGAGTCGGGGGCCTTGAACTTAGGAACACGTGATCATTTTATCAAAACCATCGTTGATAAAATATTACACAAAGGAGAAGAGGCCGGATTAGCAGAAGCGCTAGAAGATAGCCCCTATGCGTTTAAGCCAGACCAAGAACGAATGGCCAATTTCCACGCCATATTAGCAAAACAACTAGGAACGCCCGTTTCTCAGTATTATGAAGACGTCGTGGACTACGTGACAAACAAACTAAACGAAAGCATGCCTGATCAACAAGACGACTCGTGGCAAACTCTTGGCCTTCAAGGCATTGCGGAATTAGCCGTGCAAGTTGATAACGAAACACACCGCCCTCTTATCAAAAAGGCCTTACAACACGCACCAAGTCCTCTTGTTAGCGCCCTTTGTCATTCTTTAGAACATCAAACGCTACCCGCAGACATTGAAAACACATTAATCGATAAATTACTTGCTGAACAAGATCCATTGATGCAAGCAAGTTACCTCAGGGCGCTTTCCAATACACCGTTGAACAACAACCTGCTGTTGCCATTATTTGCTATGTTAGGCAATTTAACCGAATGCTCTGATGAGCAAACTCATCCGATCACAGCATTAGCAGCAAAATGCCCCCATTGGCTGGCCAGTGACGCCCAACTATTAAGGATCGTCATGGAGAAATTGGCTCATAGAGACGATGCTTTTATCGCGTTTAAGCAAATTGCCATTGAGCTAAGCCAACACCCTGAAACGCGGCAACCACTTTGGACTCTACTTAGACAAGAGCGCATTAGTGCAACCATGGCGCAAGCAGTAAGCCATCTCTTTACTCAGGCACCCAACACCCTTCAATAAGTAAGCATAGGGTTCTCGTGGCCAACAACACCCAATAAGAAAAGCCAATCGCCCTAAACGATTGGCTTTTTCTGAGCCATGAATGCACTCGATAACGGGTCGAGCTCACTAAGGATTAATGTCGAGTATGTTTGCTGCGCACAGGAGAACACATTTTTTTTCTGTGCTCGACAAACTCATCACTCAATTCATAGTCCCCTTGTGTGGTGTATTTCAGAGCCCCTCGGTTGACCAGTGCCTCCAATGTTTTTGGCAACACTTTCTGACGCTTATCACCTTTTACAAAGAAAAACTGCTCTTCCATCTGAACGACCTCGAAACCTGATTCCAAATAACCGACGCATAAGTTTTGAGTTGGTGTTAGCTTAAGCTTCATAACGCTCCCCTCATAAGCTGTCTATTTTTGAACCACTTGAACTTAACTATAGACAATATTTTACAGAACAAAAAGTGAACAACAAGAAACTACATTTATCCTTGGGGGCTTACATAAAAAAAGAAGGCGCTTGGCCTTCTTTTTTTAATAACTATCAATGAGATAGAATTAATCAGCAAACACAATGGTTTTATTGCCGTGGACGATTACTCGATCTTCCAAGTGGTATCGCAGACCTCGAGACAACACAAGCTTTTCAATGTCTTTACCTAGGCGCACCATATCCGTCGCCGTATGACTATGTCGGACACGAATAACATCTTGCTCGATGATTGGACCGGCATCCAGATCAGCAGTGACATAATGGCAGGTTGCCCCAATCAATTTCACACCACGTACTGCCGCTTGATGGTAAGGCTTCGCCCCAATAAAAGAAGGCAAGAAGCTATGGTGAATGTTGATAACCTTATGTTGATATTTTTGACACAAAAATTCAGGGAAAATTTGCATATAACGCGCCAACACAATAGTGTCTGCCCGTGCCTCATCAATACATTTCTCAATCTGATGAAAGGCAGGCATCTTATCTTCTTTCGGCACAGGAATGCAGTAATAAGGAATGTTATACCATTCTACCATAGAACGCAGGGATTCATGGTTAGCAATCACCCCAACAATCTCACAGTTCAACTCTCCAGTATGCCAACGGTGCATAATGTCGTTTAAACAATGGGATTCTTTGGTGGCCAACAACATGACTTTAGGAAGCGCTTCGCTGTCTTTAACATACCAGTTCATCTCAAATTCTTCGGCGATCGGTGCAAACTCTTCACGAAATGTCGCCACATCAACCGATAACGATTCCGCATCAATCTCATGACGCATAAAAAACCATTTAGATTCTTGATCCGTGTGATGGCTGGCTTCTGTTATCGATCCTTTACGCTCATTCAAGAACTGAGACACGGCCGCAACAATCCCGATACGGTCGGGACAACTAATAACAAGACGAAATGTTTTCTTCATACTAAAACTTATAAAACCTTTAAATACGTATCACTAGAGCGCTATACAGCTCGTCATTTTAATGGACAAAATATCACTTTGCTCATCGAAGATCTAACTTAGCCTTCAGAACGATGACGAAGAATCCAACATTGGTGGATTTTCGTATTTCGTTCGAAATCTGGGTCCATGCTTAACTTGGTAATATTCTGCACAGAAAATTCCTCTTCAATATCCTTATCCAAGACAAAACGGCGATAGTTATTTGAGAAAATTAGCTCACCGTCTTTCGCTAAGCGCGCCATTGCTAAGCGCAACAATTCCCCATGGTCCCGTTGAATATCCAGGATCTCTGACATTTTTTTCGAGTTAGAAAAGGTAGGAGGATCCATAAAAATTAAATCAAATTCATCGTTACTATGACGCAACCATTCAATACAGTCGGCCCGTTCAACCTTATGATCACGTTCAGAGAATTCGTTTAGCTCGATATTACGCCGCGCCCACTCGGTATAAGTGTTAGACATGTCAACACTTAAACTACTGCGAGCCCCCCCTTCACCCGCATGGACTGAAGCCGATGCGGTATAACAAAACAAATTCAAAAAGCGCTTACCATTAGCGCGATCCTGTATCAATTTTCGCACGGGACGATGATCCAAGAATAAGCCAGTATCCAGATAATCTTTCAGATTAACAATAAATTCACAGCCGTACTCTTTGACGATTATCTCATGATTGGACTGATCTAGCTTTTCGTATTGCGCTTTACCTGTTTGTTTTTGGCGGTGCTTCACAATCACATTGGCTTCCGCAATATTAAGTGCCGTGGGAATAGACGATACCACTTCAAACAATCGCTGTGTCGCTTTTTCCGGATCAACACTTTTGGGCGCCTTATACTCTTGAACGTGCGCCCAATCCTGATAAACATCAATAGCCACTGCGTACTCAGGCATATCAGCATCATAAACCCGGTAACACTCGATATTATTTTTTTCGACCCATTTTTTCAGTTTTTTGGCGTTCTTCTGCAAACGGTTAGCAAACATTTGCGCGCCTGGAGTCATAATAGATTGTGCCACCGCATCTTCTTTGATATAGCCATCCAGCAACGGAAATCGATAGGCACGACATTCTAAACCACCATTGATCACTCGGGTACTTTTCTCGGGGCGCACCGGAATCTGACGTGCCAAATGGTCATTGCTGGTTAGCATCATAAACTGCCAACCACGCACATGCGTCACAACCCACTCACCTAATTGGCGATACAAGGCAATCAGCGCCATTTCATCCCCCAATCGCTCACCGTAAGGAGGGTTACAAATAACTAATCCGGGCTTTTCTTGCTCAATGACAAAGTCATGCTGCTGGAAAGATGCCATGGATACATCAATCACGCCCACCAGCCCAGCACGCTTAATGTTCTCCCGAGACGCAGCAATAGCACGCTGCTCCCGATCCGTACCCTGGAAACGAATACCCAATTCAGCAGGGTCTTTCTTGCGGTTTTTGGCGAAATCCATCAATTGTTGCCACAAACGATGATCGTGTTGTTTCCACCCCTTAAATCCCCAGTAGCCTCGGCGTAAACCGGGCGCCATATCGAGTGACATCATCGCCGCTTCGACTAAGAAGGTTCCAGAACCACACATGGGATCAATCAATTGCGTTAACCCACAATCACGGTTCCAACCCGCTCGGAGCAGCAATCCTGCGGCAAGATTTTCTTTAAGCGGCGCCATAGAGCCTTGTTGACGATAACCCCGGCGGTGCATGCTGTCACCCGACAGATCAATACTGACGGTCACAATATCACGTTTAATCCGAATGGAAATACGTATATCTGGTTGTACTTTTTCGACATTGGGACGTTCACCCGAAAGCGCCACAAAATAATCTGCTATCGCATCTTTCGCACGAACTGAACCAAATTGTGTATTACGAATATGGTGGTTTGTTCCATGACAATCGATGGCAATGGTATTCGCTGCCGTCATATGGTCAGACCACGCAATCGCCTTTACACCTTCATAAAGGTCATCGGCTGATTCCATCTTAAAGTTGGCAACGGGCAACATAACCCGCGTGGCCACTCGAGACCAAAGACAAGCCTTATACATACCTTCTAAGTCGGTCGTCAATTTGACTTGGGCCTCGCCTAGACGAGTACCCATCAGACCTTCACTGTGCAGCTCTTGCTCAAGCACATTCTCTAATCCCAGTGGGCAGGTTATCTCTAAGTGGTACGTCTGACCGACGGTATCCACGGTTTCTACTTGTGTGTTCATTTTTTAATTACTTTTTTAAACGTTCTATAAATGTGTTAGAGCAAAGAGTTTTTAGACAATCCATCAATTCTCTACTAGTTTCAAAGTTCAACATGGAAAAGAATAAGAGGAAAAAAACTAATGAAGAAGCAGAAAAGAGATCTTCATCATCGCGCTTACATCCGTGGCTACCGTGCAGGGATGGCAGGCAAAACAAAAGGCCTTTCAATGCAATACCATGAAAATACCCGTCCTCATTGGCTCGCTGGATGGCGCGAAGGACGCGAAGACATGTGGAGTGGTTTAACCCCCGTTGAAGGCACCCACAAAACATTCAGCATGGTACATTAATTTTTTCGTTATTCTGATGCGGTATCACAATGTGCCTATCAGAAAAAACTCTTATAAAAAGCAGGCGGGTCGATGCCGCCTGTTTTTTTATGACTCTACTTATATCTGAGACATTGTCGCCATAATAAGCGAGCAACTGCCTCTATCTCTATTTATCTACCCAATCGTAACTCTCGGTAGTATGCGTCCGTACTGGCGACCACCTCTTTAATTAACTCTGGCCCTTGATAAATGAATCCAGAGTAGAGTTGCACTAACTGAGCGCCCGCTTGAAGTTTCTCTATAGCATCATCACCGCTTGAGATTCCCCCTACCCCGATAATGGGTAAGGCACCTTTAAGGCGCTCTGCTAAAACATGAACCACATGAGTAGAAGCCTCACGGACAGGAACACCACTTAACCCTCCCGCTTCGTTTGCAAATCGATGACCTTGAACGGCATCACGAGATAAAGTGGTATTGGTTGCAATAATACCGTCCACTCCCTGCTCCACTAACGTATCCGCCACTAACTTAATTTCATCATCTGTCATATCTGGAGCAATTTTCACGGCCAAAGGAACACGCTTACCGTGCTGATCTTGGTAACGATCTCTGGCCTGAACAAGCGGGTTAATCAATTGCGCCAGACTGTCTCCAAATTGCAGACTACGCAGCCCAGGCGTGTTCGGCGAACTAATATTGGCAGTAATGTAATCAGCATAAGGCACCACTTGCTCGAAACAAGTCAAATAATCCGTTGCGGCCTCTTCCACCGACGTGGTTAAATTTTTACCGATGTTCACCCCAAGAACACCTGGATAACGATGGGATTTAATACGTGACACCATATGATCGACACCTTTGTTATTGAATCCCATGCGATTAATAATGGCATCGTACTCAGGTAGACGAAACAATCGTGGTTTGGGGTTACCTGACTGCCCTTTTGGCGTCACAGTACCGACTTCAACAAAGCCAAAACCCAGTGCGCCAAGCGCTTCAAACGCATCGGCATTTTTATCCAATCCAGCCGCTAACCCTACCGCATTAGGAAAACGCAACCCCATCACATCAATTGGCTGAGAGGAAGGTAAACCATCAAAAAACCTCGTTAATCCCAACCGACTACTCGCTGTTAAAAGATCCAATGATAATTCATGGGACACTTCAGGATCTAACTTGAAGAGTAGTGCTCGAGCAAGGTGATACATAGACAAGGCTCCTAACCGTGTTAAGTCTAAAATGGGCGGGCTAACGTATTCGCGTTATAGCCACTAACTTATGTTGATCATCGAATTCTACGTCAAAAACCCCATCAATGCCTCCATGAGTAACAAAGCGCCGAAAAGCAGATAAAGGTAACTGAACTTTACGCCCATCTAGACTATGTGCCACGACATTCTTGGCTTGTCCTGAATACAAAGTCTGGTATTGTAATGCGCTCAATGTCACTTCTACGACAATGTTTGCCAATTTTCTTTCCTATGCTTACGCTACTCTTACAACTAACGCCTTGTATGTAAAGTTTTGAATCCGATAAGATGGTACGCATTATATTGTGTTGACACCTTTTTTGACAGAAGTATGAGGTACTTAGGTTCGATGGAATCAGTAATTGAAAGATTAAAAGATCACCTTAATCACGCCGTTATCGGTCAACCAGACTTAACTCAAGAATTACTGATTGCACTCATTGCAAACGGCCATGTATTACTTGAAGGGCCACCAGGTATCGCCAAAACCACCGCCGCTAAAGCGCTTGCAGGTGCCATTGACTGTCGTTTTCAACGCATCCAGTTCACCCCTGACCTGCTGCCTGGCGATGTGACAGGCTCAGATATTTATCAGCAGGAAACCGGGCAGTTTACCTTTGTTGCTGGCCCTATTATGAATGAAGTCGTTCTAGCCGATGAAATCAACCGAGCCCCAGCAAAAGTACAATCAGCCCTACTTGAGGCCATGGGAGAGAACCAGGTCACGGTTGGCAATCACAGCTACCCACTACCGCCTCTTTTCTTTGTGATTGCCACGCAAAACCCCATTGAACAGGAAGGAACCTATCCACTACCAGAAGCTCAACTTGACCGCTTCCTACTAAAAATAAAGTTAGGTTATCCCAGTGCGGAAAGCGAATTAGAAGTGCTTCGACTCGTCCGCCAACAAGATCAACACAAAACGCTCGCCACCGCGACGAAGGCCCTTTGTACACCAACTGATATCTTAGCTCTACAACAAAAAGCCTTGTCACTTTATATGTCAGAATCTGTCGAACACTATATCGTACAGTTGGTCATGGCGACTCGTCATCCGGAGCACTACTTAGGACTCAGTCCAAATGGTGAAAGCTTAATTGATTTTGGGGCCAGCCCACGGGCTACTCTTGCATTAGATCGCTGCGCTCGCGCAAACGCCCTATTAAATGGTCGTGACTTTGTCACACCCGACGATGTAAGAGAAGTCGCCTTACCGGTTCTCCGCCACCGTGTTATCACATCATTTGAGGCACAAGCGAGCGGCATTTCAACGGACGAATTACTCACACGGTTAATTAACCATGTACCTGCTTTATAATTTTTGTCATGAATCCATTATTATCGCCTGATTCACCAGAACTTGAAGAAACGGATTTTGCCCTGTTGGCCCATTATGCAAAACATCTAGGGCGCGCCAACAAAGCAACACGCTTTACGCTTAAGAATGGTGAGCGTCGCTCCAATCAAAAAGGGCACGGCATGGAAATGCTGGAGTTAAGACAATATCAACCCAGCGATGATTTAAGACACATTGACTGGCGGGTCACCGCTCGAACTGGCCACGCGCATACCCGCGTCTACAGTCAAGAAAATGATCATCAACGTTTATTATTTTTAGGGTTATCGCAAACAGCGTATTTTAGTACACGCCATACGTTTATTTCGACTCGGTTAAGCCAGCTCGCAGGCATCATCGCTTGGCGTAGTGAACAGCAAGGCGACAAACTGTCATATCGCTTCATGTTTGGCAACGAAAGTCATGAACAAAGCGGAAAACGCTCCATTCATCAACTTCTCTCTCACTTAGCCACTGCCACCCAAATAAAAAATCGTCAATATGAACCGAGCATTGCCTGTTGGCATCGTTCGGCCATCACGGCCAAGGCTCATAATAGAGATGTCATCATTTTAACTGACAAGAATCATTGGAACGAAACAGAGCAACTTTCCTTATGGCAATTAGCCAAACATAATCGAGTCCATTGGGTACAAATTTTCGATCACCATGCATTTGAGCTCCCACCAGGTGAATACCGTTTTGCTGATGCCGATGGCCCCAAGACCATCCAAGTAACGAAAAAAAGCACTGAACAAGCCAAAAAAGACTTCTTCGAAGACAATGCTAGATTGCGAAAAAAATTGGCCTCCATCGGCATTCGCCATCAACTGTTTGATATTAGCGAATCCCCTGAAAAAATTGCTAAATACCTGCTTGATCAAGGAGCATTGCGCTAATGACACCGACAAGCACACCGCTTGAACTGCCTCATAAAGGATACTTATTACCCGAAGCCATCCCCATGTGGCCACCAGCATGGTGGACGTGGTTGGTAGTTGCCTTCGTGATTATCGCCCTGCTTAGCGCTATTTTACTGTTACTTAAAAGACGCAGTAAAAGAAAGTATCGCCAAGAAGCAATGAACTCTCTCAAAAAAAACAGTGATAACTTGAATGATAAAGAACTCATTATTGCCTGCCACGAGCTCATTCGCCGCTGTCTGATAAGCGAAAACAAAGTCAGCCAAGCCGCTCTCCCTTCACACGCGTTAATTGCACAATTAGACAGCACCTTACCAAAAAAGCGACGTTTTGATCAGTTGGGAGAGGATTTTATTAACGGCCTGTACCGCGCAGAAGTGTCACTAACACCTGAACAAAAAACAACCATGATCCGTTTAACTTGTTATTGGATAAGGAAGCACCGTGTTTGAATTGACTTGGCCTTGGTTTCTTTGCCTTCTTCCTGTCCCGATTATATTTTATTTTTTGCCTAAGGTGGCCAAGAAAGATCAGGCTATTTGGTTCCCCAATGCCCACTACTTGCAAAATCATGAAGAAAAACGTCCCAGTAAACATGCTATTCGCTTACCACTAATATTTTTATTACTCGCATGGGTATGCCTTGTAGTTGGTATAGCCAGACCCGTATGGCTAGGCGCCCCTACGCAAGTGATCCCCTCTGGAAGAGATATCATGATTGCCCTAGATTTATCCGGCAGTATGCAAGTTAAAGACATGCAATTAAACAACCAACCTGTAGACCGATTAACCGCTGAAAAATGGGTGTTATCTAACTTTATCAAAAAACGCCACGGTGATCGCATTGGCTTAATCGTATTTGGCACCAAAGCCTACCTAGAAGCGCCTTTTAGCTTCGACACAAAGACCATTAATCAGTTAGTGCAGCAAACTCAAATCGGCTTTGCAGGACAACAAACCGCCATTGGCGATGCTATTGGCTTGGCCATTAAACGCATGGAAAACAAACCGGATGATAAAAAAGTGCTCATCCTTATGACGGATGGGGCCAACACCGCCGGACAAGTCAATCCAGAACAAGCAGCTGACTTCGCAGCCTCACAACACCTAAAAATCTACACCATTGGCATAGGTGCCGATAGCATGGTCGTACAAGGCTTTTTCGGTCCAGAAACCGTTAACCCATCCAGCGATTTGGATGAAAAACTATTGAAAAGCATTGCTCATAAAACAGGTGGACAATTCTTCCGCGCCAGAAACACCCAAGATTTAAAACGTATTTATGCGGACATCAGCAAACTTGAGCCAACGAAAGCGCAACCTATCTGGCAACGCCCTATCACCAGTTATTTTCACTGGCTAGGCCTGGCGTCACTCGTCTTTTTTGCCCTGACTTTACTCACAAGTGGCAAACTTTCCCTCAGCCGATTTAAGTCAAGCATGAGGAAACGTCCATGAATATATTATCCATGATTCATTTAGAACGCCCCTACTGGCTGCTTCTGCTACCATTAATCTGGTTATTGTTTTTCCTGATCCGGTATAAAAACACAGGTAGCCACACCCTCAACAAAGCCATTGATAAAAACTTGCTTGTTCACCTAGAACAGTCCGAACAACCAAGCCAAATAAATAAGTGGCTAGGCTTACTTTCTATCTCTTTATGCGTAATCGGACTAGCAGGTATAAGCTGGGTGAAAGCTCCTTCAATGATGTTTGAGTCCAGTAGTAAAACAATTTTCGTAATTGACCAATCTCTTTCCATGTATGCAAGAGACATCCAACCCAATCGTCAAACACTGTTAATACAAACCGTTCGCGACATTTTAGGGCAAAGCAAAGACGGTAATATCTCTTTAGTGGCATTTGCGGGAGATGCTTACACCATTACCCCATTCAGCCAAGATAAAAATACCATCACACACTTTTTACTGGCCCTAGAGCCCATCATTATGCCTGTTTACGGAAGTAATCTGACCAGTGGCGTCAAAGATGCACTTTCACTCATCCCCAATAAAAAAACAGCAGCGCATCTCATTATTTTGACCGATAGTTTGGACGAAAAGGATCAAAAGACCATTCCACCTCTTTTGGCTGGTCGCAACCTTCATACAGACTTAATCGCAATTGGCACCCAGAAAGGCGGGACTGTCCTATTACCCAATGGACAAATACTGACATCAGACGGAAAGAATGTCATTCCACACACGCCTGTTGATCAATTAAGGGCGTTTGCTAAAACAATACACGCACACTTTTATCACGGCCGTTTAACGCCCGCACAGTTAACAGCCATTACGCAAAACACCGACCAACACGCAAAAGATCAACAAGCGGATAATCGAAGCTTTCACTGGATCGATCAAGGTCATTGGTTTGCATTTCCTTTTCTGCTGTGGCTCGCCTTTCAGTTTCGTCGTGGCATGCTCTTAACGCTGATGTTGGCAGTCTTTTTGCTCCCATCCAACAAAGCAAGTGCCTCACCATTAGATTGGTTCAAAACCCCAGATCAGCTAGGCCAAGAAGCCGCCAATCACGATCAATGGAAAAAAGCGAACCAATATTTTCAGCAGCCAGATTGGAAAGCGGCCTCTGAATATGCATTGGGAAAATACGACCAAGCAGCCAGCACACTGTCCAACGTCAGCAAAAGCGCCGCTGACTTTTACAATCTCGGCAATGCACTTGCCCTATCAGGTAAACTGCAGCCCGCAATCGATGCTTATAAAAGAGCGCTAGAGCTCAACCCCACCATGAAAGACGCTCAAGACAATCTAAAATATCTGGAGAAACAAAAAAAGCAGCAGCAGTCAAAAAGCGCCAATCAGAAAAAGCAATCCAATAACAAGTCTTCATCAAACAAAAACAGTTCATCTGATAAGAATAACTCATCAGATAAGAACAACCCATCAGATAAAAAGCATTCGAACACCAAGCAAAACCATCCATCTAAGCAAACAACACCGCCTCATTCATCGGATAACACCACCTCTGATTCAGCCGCAAAAAAACATAAGAAAAGTCCTGAAAAACAAGACAAAAAGCCATCGTCTGAGGATAATAAGCAAGCGTCTGAAAAAAAGCAGCAGCAACAAGAATCCGCTAAAGTTGAACTCAATAGAGAGCAGAAGCAAGCCTTAAAACAATGGCTCAGACAAATACAAGACAACCCTGGCACACTATTGCAACGCAAACTGTGGTATTTACATCAAGAAAAGAACCACGAAAACTACACCAATCAAGAGGATGGGATTAACCCATGGTAATGAAGCAGTTTTATTTTTTTATGTTCGCCTTAAGCAGAAAAATGTACTGTGCTCTGGCAACACTGCTTATTACGGGATTATTTTCTTTGGCGTTACCAGCTTATGCAGACAGTGTAACCGCCTCTCTTGATAAAAATGTCGTGACCGAGAACGATATCGTTCAACTGACCATAAGAGCCGATTTCACCAACACTGGTAACGGTCCGGATCTCACGCCATTAAAAAAAGACTTCGACATTGTTAGCCAAAGCCAAAGCAGTCAATTTAGCTTTAACCTAGGCAGTAACACAGCCATGAGTTACTGGGTCATTTCACTCATGCCAAAGTCTGTCGGAACCTTTACCATTCCACCGATAAAAATTGGCCAATATGCTTCTCAACCTCTTACACTGACCGTCAAAAACGCGCCTGAACTGCTAGATAAAAACGGCAATCCGCCAGTGATGCTGAAAACACAAGTTTCATCAGACAATCCATATTTGCAACAGCAAGTCATTTTCACAATGAAGCTGTATACATCCGTACCACTTAGTAATGCCAACATTTCTGTGCCCTCTAACCCTGATTTAATTTTCGAACAACTCACAGATGATCAAAGCGAATTCAAGGAGATTAACGGCACTCGCTATCAGGTACTCACTCGCAAATATCTCGCTTTTCCACAAAGAAGTGGGCAAATCACCATCGCCCCACAAACCATGCAAGCCATGATGCAAATGGGAGCTGGGCAACGTATTGTTAGAATTCAAAGCCAACCTATTAACTTGCAGGTCTTACCCATCCCACCCAGCTATACGAACGATAACTGGCTGCCAAGTGAAGGCGTTACTATCAACACCAAGCTAGAAAAACCCAAAGATACTGTTCGTGTAGGGGATACGGTCATTTGGACGATTAATATTGACGCGAAAGATGTGTTGCCAGAACAAATCCCCCAGCTGACATTCAATAGCACCAAAGCCTACAAGCTCTATCCTGAGCCTGCGACATTTAGCAGCCAAAAGAATGACAATGGCATCATTGGCCATCAGACCATTAAAATTCAAGTTGTTCCCACACAAAAGGGCACAATTAAGTTACCCGATGTTTCCGTCACCTACTGGGATACCAACAAGCGCATTGAAAAAACCGTGACGCAAAGCACACCAGAATTGACCGTTGTCCCCTTACCAACAAGCGCAAGTGCAACAACAAACAATGGCACCCAAAAGCCAAAGGCACTCGACAACCCTCTGCCACCACAATCGCGCTCTGTTGCTCCTATATCTTTGACCAAGCTTGAAAACGATCAAGCCAATCCATCAGATGACACCCCCAAACCCATACACACTCAATTAGTGAAAGAGCAGAATGAGGTCAATTGGCGCCTATATGGCATTATTGGCTTGTCTATTTTGCTTACTCTGCTACTGCTGGCCTGTCTGTTACTATTTTGGAAAAAGAAAAAATCAAAAGACGACGAGGCCAATGTACCGACACTGAAAGAATTCGCGCCATTAACCAGTAGCGATGAAAAAAGCGCCTTTGAAAGCTTGATTGAATGTTGTCGACAAGACAATATTACCGAACTAAGATCACATCTTTTGGAGTGGGCTCGCCATCGCTGGGGGGACGAACAAATCCGCAGTATAGAAGACATAAAACGTCTTGCAGGGTCCGTCACATTGACGCAGCTCTTAATGGAGGCAGAACTGATGCTATACTCAAATCAGGCGACTCACCAATGGCAAGGGAACTCACTCGCTGAAGCACTAGAAGAGTATCAAACAGGGCAACCTAAAAAAACTCAAGCCAGTCAGCTTAAGACACTCTACCCAAACTTTTAAGTCATTGGCTTTTATTACGTATTCATGAAGAAAACAGACGGAGAAAGCGGTAAATCATGACCCACACATTTCAGTCTGGCATCATTCCAGAAGCATCTAGCGATGCTCTATTTATCACCTTTGATGTCAAAAAAGAGCATATTGCTTGCGCGAAAAAAGCGCTATCCATGAGCCCAATTATTATCGGAGAACTGCAACAACAATTCCCAGATGCACAACTTTATGCCTCTATTGGCATCAGTGATGCTGCGTGGGCGTATTTTGACGAAAACGGGCGACCAGCAGAATTAGCCCCCTTCCCTCATTTTTCCCACAATGGTATTGAAGTTGGCGAGACAAAAGGAGACTTGGTATTTCATATTCGATCAATGCGCAGGGATACCTCCTATCTACTTGCCAACGCCCTTTATCAAGCGTTTGATGATAGCCTGAACATCATCGATGAAGTCAGCTGTTTCAAATACTTGGATAATCGAGACCTAACAGGTTTTATCGACGGCACCGAGAATCCTGAAGGAGAGGCCAGAAAGGCAGTAGCTCTTGTTGGTGAGGAAGATGCTCAATTTAAAAATGGCTCCTATCTAAATCTTATGCGCTTTGAGCATGACCTAACCAAATGGGAGCAGCTAAACCTTAAGACCCAAGAAGACACCTACGGACGCACTAAGTACGCAAACGAAGAGTACGCTTCCAAAGATAAATCGGCCCATGCTCATACCAAACGCACGTCGATTAAAGACCCTAATGGAAAATCACTGGAAATACTTCGTCACAGCATGCCATTTGCTTCATTAACCTGTAAAGGCCTTATGTTTGCCAGTTACAGTAAAACGCCCGCCATTTTTAACCAAATGCTAAAAAGCATGGTAGAAGGTGATGAAAATGGCAACCAAGACCATTTGATGCAATACACCACAGCCAAGACAGGCAACGCCTTCTTTGTTCCTCCCGTTACTTGGTTAGAAAGTTTGAGAAACGATATATAGCCCAGTAAGTAAATCAGTCAAACGAAAAAAGCCAGCAATTTGCTGGCTTTTTCATTCTACCCTCTGACAGATTTGTCCAAGAGTAACTAGATCACAAGTTTGTTTCTATGTCAGCTTTACTCTTTAGCCACTCTCTTTGTGATATAAGATTCATCTTAGATTCGGTCTCACGAAGATATTGCCCATAAGCCTGTTCTTGACTATCTGAGGCTTTATCCGATCCCGCTTGAACCTTATTTAAGCGAATTAAAACAAGGTCACCATCCTCTAAAGTCTTAATTGCCACAACAGGTTTTCCTTCCGGATGCGCCATAGTAAAGGCTAAAGAGGCAATTTCATCCTGACCACGCTTCGCTAACTTAACAGACGTCCACTTAGTATTTGGACTCGTTTCTGCTGCTTTCGCTTGAGCCATAATGGCAGCTTCTGCTTTTTCTTGCACCAGCTTAGATGTCACTTCTTTTTTCGCTTGCTCGAAAGATTGCACAGACTCAGGTTTATGATCCGCTAAATGGATCACAACCACCTTATTGTTCCCCAAATCAATCAAGTCACTATTTTGCCCATCTTTAAGGACCGTTTCACCAAATGCAGCACTAATAACCGCCGCATTAGACGTAATAGCACTACTACCGCCATCACGACTGAAGTAATTGCTGGTTTGAACCTTCACACCATACTCATTGGCAAGCGGTTTAAGCTGATCACTTGCATAGGCCAAATCAGAAATATTTTCATGAGCAGCAAACAGTGCTTCTTGCGCTTTTTTGGCAACTACTTGTTTTTCTAAAGCCGCTTTTTTCTCTTCAAAAGAAGGGACTTTCGGATCTTTGATGGCTTCTAGCTTGATTAAATGCCAACCAAATTTTGTTTTTACTTCCTTAACTTGGCCTTTTTTCATACTAAACAAAGCGTCTTCAAATGGTTTAACCATTGTTCCTTGAGTAATATAACCTAACTCACCTCCTTGTTTCTTAGAGCCAATGTCATCAGAATATTCTTTGGCTAACTCGACAAAACTTACGCCTTTCGCCAACTGAGCTTTGATCTTATCCAAGATCGCTTTCGCTTGTTTTTCAGTATGAGTGTTGTCAATCAGAATATGGGATGCTTTACGCTCTTCTTTAGGAAGGCCAGCAACAAACGCCTTGTACGCTTCTTGAAGATCAGCATCGGTCACTTTGACTTTGTCGGCAAAATCCGCAGGCGTTAGCTCAACATAATTGATTTTTACTTGCTCCGGCGTTTTGAATTCGTTTTTATGCTCATCGTAATAAGCTTTTAGCTCTTTGTCTGTCACGTTCGTTTTCTCTGCTTGATCAGCCAAAGAGAACTTAACGTAGTCATAAGAACGCTCTTGAGATTGCAACTGAGCAATGCTATCAACTTGATAAGGAAGAACAAAATCAGAATTCACAACACCTCTTTCAAGTTGTTGCGCTAAAATGCTTTCACGCACACGATTTTTAAACGCTAAAGGCGTAAAGCCCAACGTACGAATAAAGTTCACATATTTGGTCTGGTCAAACTTACCATCGGTTTGAAACTGAGGGTTCTGCAGCAAATAAGAATCGACTTGACCATCTGACACGCCTAATTTAAGCGACGCAATTTGATTGTCAACTAAAGCACCTTGAATCAGGTCATTCAATGCATTTTTCTGCAACACATTCTCTTGCAGCATCGCTGGATTAACTTGGCCATTAGACATAGCAATCAACTGACGACGCTGAAGATCCGCTTCTTGCAACATCTGAGTACGAGTAATATCAGTACCATCCACCTTAGCGACCTTATCGGTTGAGGTAAAGCTTTTGACTAAGGCCTCGACGCCAAATAGAGCAAAAGTCACGACAATAAAACCAACAATGATCTTAACCACGATGCCTTGTGACTTATCTCTTATATCTTGGAGCATTCTGCCTCCACATGAGTTAATGATGTTTCTAAATAAAAAAGGTGTATTCCGCACGGAATACACCTTTTTGTGTCTAGTGGCGGAACAGACGGGACTCGAACCCGCGACCCCCTGCGTGACAGGCAGGTATTCTAACCAACTGAACTACTGCTCCTGACCCCTTAGTTTACAGCGTCTTTAAGACCTTTACCTGCTTTGAAACCTGGAACTTTAGCCGCTTTAATTTGAATTTCCTCACCAGTTTGAGGATTACGACCTGTGCGTGCTGCACGCTCTTTTACTTGAAAAGTACCAAACCCTACCAAAGTTACTTGATCCCCTTTAGACAGCGCTTCTTCTATTGCTTTTAACGTAGCATCCAACGCGTTGCCAGCAGCAGCTTTAGAAAGATCAGCAGAAGCCGCAATAGCCTCAATCAGTTCAGATTTATTCACGTTTTACCCCTTCAGTATTTTAAGTAGATCCTTAGAATCGTTTCGGCACTGTATTAAAAAATGCTCATAGATAAGGCCGAGCCAAAGTTATACAAGCCCTTCCTACCCCGTGTCAACACTGGGTTTGACCTAATGATGACTCACAGCTTCTTGTTCATCAACAGTTTTTTCTTTAGAAGTTAAGGTTTCTTCCTTTTTTGGTGAAGGAATGTACTCTAAAGCAATATCCAACACCTCATCAATCCACTTCACCGGAATAACTTTCATATCCGCTTTAATATTATCCGGAATCTCTTTTAGGTCACGGGCGTTTTCCTGTGGAATAACAACCGTTTTAATACCTCCTCGATGAGCCGCCAACAATTTTTCTTTCAAGCCACCAATCGGCAATACTTCGCCGCGCAAAGTAATCTCACCTGTCATAGCAACTGACGCCTTAACAGGGATCTTGGTCAAAACCGAAACAATGGCGGTACACATTGCAATACCAGCACTTGGACCGTCTTTTGGTGTAGCACCTTCAGGCACATGCAAGTGTAAATCGGTCTTCTCATGAAAATCTGCATCGATACCCAAACCAACAGCACGGCTTCTAACGACGGTTAGAGCCGCCTGAATCGATTCCTGCATCACATCACCCAATGAGCCCGTTTTAACGTGACGACCTTTACCAGGCACGCCAGCGGCCTCTATGGTCAATAGCTCACCACCAACCGATGTCCACGCTAACCCAGTCACCTGACCAATCTGATTTTTCTCTTCCGCTTTGCCGTAACTAAACTTATGAATTCCGGAGAAGTCTTCCAAATTATCAGAACTAACCACTACCGTATCAGCGCCTTTATTCAGTGTTTGCTGTTTGATAACACGGCGGCATATCTTACTCAGCTCGCGTTCCAAACCACGCACACCAGCTTCTTTGGTGTAATAACGGATAACATCCATTATTGCGTCGTCTGACACCTCAATCTCTTTGTCTTTCAAACCTGCTAGCTTAATTTGCTTAGGCAATAAATAACGCTTAGCAATATTTAGTTTTTCATCTTCTGTATAGCCTGGAATGCGAATGATTTCCATCCGATCCAACAACGGACCTGGAATATTCATACTATTTGACGTACAAATAAACATCACATCAGATAGGTCATAGTCTACTTCAAGATAATGGTCGCTAAACGTATGATTTTGCTCTGGATCTAACACTTCAAGTAGCGCTGATGCTGGATCACCCCGCTGATCCATTCCCATTTTATCGATTTCATCGAGTAAAAAGAGCGGGTTTTTCACCTTAATTTTAGCTAATTTTTGCAGCAATTTACCCGGCATAGAACCAATGTATGTGCGGCGATGACCACGAATTTCCGCTTCATCTCGCACCCCACCTAAAGCCATACGCACATACTTACGATTAACTGCTTTAGCAATGGATTGACCCAAAGAGGTTTTACCAACGCCCGGAGGTCCCACCAAACATAATACAGGCCCCTTGACCTTTTTAACCCGTTGTTGAACGGCCAAAAATTCCAAAATACGCTCTTTAACGTCCTGTAAACCAAAGTGATCTTGGTTTAACACTTTTTCCGCATAAGCCAAATCATTTCGTACCTTGCTGCGCTTTTTCCAAGGAAGAGAAATCAACCAATCAATATAACCTCGCACAACTGTTGCTTCTGCAGACATAGGCGACATCATACGCAGTTTTTTCAACTCTCCTTCCGCTTTCTCGGTCGCCTCTTTGCTCATGCCCGATTCGTCGATTTTTTCTTGAAGCACATCAAGTTCATTACCGCCGTCTTCCATGTCACCCAGTTCTTTCTGAATGGCTTTCATTTGCTCATTTAGATAGTACTCGCGCTGACTTTTTTCCATTTGTTTTTTGACACGGCTACGAATATTTTTTTCAAGATGAGCGATATCCAGTTCGCCATCCATTAATGCCATTAAGTATTCGCCACGTTCAGTCAATGAAGCGATCTCAAGCACTTGCTGCTTATCTTCTAGCTTTAGACTCATGTGACCCGTAATGCTATCAATAAGCTTTGACAAATCGTCAATGGACTTCACAGAGGTAACAACTTCAGCAGGAATGCGTTTGCTACCCGCTACATATTCATCGAGCTGCTTTAGAAGTGCGGTACGAATTGCTGTATGCTCTGTTCCGCCATCATCTTCCGACTCTATCTCAGTAATGCGACCTGAGATGAATTCACCATCATCTTCAAGACCATCTAAGCGCGCACGGCTGCCCCCTTCCACCAAAACCTTTACGGTACCGTCGGGTAAACGAAGCAGTTGCATGACTTTCGCCGTTGTACCGATAGAATATAAATCATCCAATTGCGGGTCATCTTTTGAAGCATCTTGTTGAGCAACCAGAAAAACGTACTTATCATTTTCCATGGCCGCCTCAAGAGCGGCAATGGATTTAGGACGCCCAACAAATAACGGCAACACCATATGGGGATATACAACCACGTCGCGTAGAGGCAACATTGGCATTTTCAGAAATTTAGACATATTTTTTTCCAATCCGGGCGCAAAATACCGCGCACTTTCATTTCATTCTATGATTAGGAAAGAGATAAGGACAATAATAAAAAAAACAACCGTATCAGCATGTTGAATTAAGTGTACATGCAGCTTGCAAATCTCACACTAAAAAAAAGCCGACTATGAATACAAAGATTCATACTCGGCTTTTAACTATAGCTTAAAAATCCAAATTAGCCGTTTTTCGCTAATTCTTCTTTTTCAAGAACCATCAGAGGAGAGGACTCTCCTCGCATTGAGGCACCGTCCATGACGACTTTCACAACATCACTACGCGTTGGCAAGTCGTACATGCAATCTAAGAGAGCTGATTCTAAAATACTGCGCAGCCCACGGGCCCCAGTCTTACGAACAAGAGCAAGTTTTGCCGCCTCTTTTAGAGACTCAGGGGTAAATTCAAGCTCAACCCCTTCCAACTCAAAAAGATGCTGATATTGCTTAGTTAAAGCATTCTTAGGCTCGCTTAGAATGGTCACTAAGGCCTCTTCATCCAATTCTGAAAGCGTTGCGACCACAGGTAATCGGCCAACAAACTCTGGAATCAGACCAAACTTAACCAAGTCTTCTGTTTCAACCTTGTGAACAGCTTCGGAAAAAGACTTTCCTTCATCCTTACTTTTCACGGTCGCAGCAAAACCGATACTACTTTTCTCAGTACGATCACTGATGACACGCTCAAGACCTGCAAACGCCCCACCACAAATAAATAGAATATTGGAGGTGTCTACTTGTAAGAACTCTTGCTGAGGATGCTTACGACCACCTTGAGGTGGCACAGAGGCAACCGTCCCCTCGATTAATTTCAATAGCGCTTGCTGAACCCCTTCACCAGACACATCACGAGTAATAGATGGGTTATCAGACTTACGCGAAATTTTGTCGATCTCATCAATGTAGACAATACCACGCTGCGCCTTTTCGACATCGTAATCACAGTTCTGTAGCAACTTCTGGATGATGTTTTCAACATCCTCGCCTACATAACCCGCCTCCGTCAAAGTGGTTGCATCTGCAATGGTAAATGGAACATCCAAAACTCGAGCCAACGTTTGAGCTAACAAGGTTTTACCACTACCAGTCGGACCAATCAGCAAAATATTACTCTTGCCAAGCTCGACGTTATTATCCGTTTTTCCTTGATGACGCAAACGTTTGTAATGGTTGTAAACCGCAACGGCTAGAACGCGCTTAGCTTTATCTTGCCCAATAACATAATCATCAAGCGCCGCTCTTAACTTAGATGGTGTGGGTAATTCGTCACTCGCTTCACCCGATGAATCCCCTTGCAATAACTCTTGAGTAATAATGTTATTACACAGATCCACACACTCATTACAGATATAAACCGATGGCCCCGCAATTAATTTTTTTACTTCATCTTGGCTCTTTCCACAGAAAGAACAATATAGTAGCCGATCAGAGTGGTCACCACGGCTGCTAAATTTATCATCCGACATTTACTCCACCCTTTTTAAACTGTTCGTTTTTGTAAAATATCATCAATTAGACCGTACTCTTTCGCCATTTCTGGGTTCATAAAGTTATCACGATCGGTATCGACGGCAACTTGCTCAATGTCCTTACCAGTATGAAACGAGATAATTTCATTAAGTCTGTGTTTAATACTTAAAATTTCACGTGTATGAATTTCAATATCAGAAGCTTGACCTTGATATCCACCTAATGGTTGGTGAATCATAACACGAGAGTTAGGTAAGCAATAACGCTTACCAGCAGCACCTGCTGTAAGCAATAAAGCCCCCATGCTGGCCGCTTGACCAATACACATGGTACTGACATCAGGCTTAATGAACTGCATAGTATCGTAAATAGACATCCCCGCCGTGACAGAACCACCAGGAGAGTTAATATACAGGTGAATATCCTTATCTGGGTTTTCAGACTCTAAAAACAATAGCTGAGCAACAACCAGATTCGCCATGTGATCTTCCACTTGGCCCACCAAAAAAATGACTCGCTCCTTGAGCAAACGCGAATAGATATCGAATGATCTTTCTCCACGAGCCGTCTGCTCAATAACCATTGGAACAAGACCATTGCTAGTGATTGCAACAGGACCAGTAGTTGGGTTTTTCAAATTCATATCGCATTCCTTAAGACAAAAAAGCCGGCATAACAAATGCTATGCCGGCCTTATTTAAAAAGATAAGAAGAGGATTATGCTTCTTCGCCTTCTTTTTCAATTTGGGCTTCTGGCTTGATAGCGTCTTCGTAACCCAATGTTACATCAGTAATTTGGGCTGTTTCCAACAGTTTATCAACAACTTGCTCTTCAAGTACAGCAGATTGAACTTGTGAAAGCTGTTCTTTGTTCTTCAAGTAGTAATCGATCACTTGTTGTGGTTCTTGATAAGCCTGAGCCATATCTTCAAGGAAGGCACGAACGCGATCATCTTCTACTTTTAGCTCATGCTGCTTAATTACTTCAGCAATCAATAGACCTAGTTTAGCACGCTTAGAAGCTTCTTCTTGAAATAATTCAGCTGGTAACTGGGAAGCATCGAAACCTTGACCGCCAAACTGCTGAGCAGCTTGTTTACGCAAGGCGTCCACTTCTTGATCAACCATAGCGGATGGTACTTGAACGTCACCATTAATAGACAATAGACCATCAAACAAGCTGTTTTTCAACTTCGCCTTAACCGCTTGATTCAATTCGCGCTCCATGTTCTTACGAACTTCGGCACGCAAAGCGTCTACAGTGGACTCTTCCAAACCAAATTTTTCAACAAAAGCATCATTCAGCTCAGGAATGATTTGCTCAGCAACTTCAGAAACGGTTATTTTGAAGGTTGCTTCTTTACCTTTCAAGTTTTCTGCCTGATAGTCTTCAGGGAAAGTCACAGAAATAGTGCGTTCTTCACCTGTCTTAGCCCCAAGGATACCGTCTTCGAAGCCAGGAATCATAGTCTTAGAGCCAAGTACCAATTTATGACCTTGTGCCGCACCACCGTCAAATGCTTCATCACCTAGGTAGCCAACAAAATCGATTGTTACCTGATCGCCGTCTGCGGCTTCACGCTCAACAGCAGACCAATCTGCATTTTGTTTGCGAAGCGTTTCAAGCATAGTATCAACGTCAGCATCAGTCACTTCAGAACTAACACGATTAACATTGATAGCCGATGCATCAGCCAACGTAATTTCTGGATAAACTTCCACTTTGGCGACAAATTCAAGATCTGCGCCTTCCGTTACGTTTTTAGGCTCAATAGATGGCATGCCTGCAGGTTGAATAGACTCTTTTTGTAGTGCTTCCATGTAGGCATCGCGCATAATCTGCTCAATAGCCTCCATACGAATACCTTGACCGTAACGTTTTTTAACAACACTTACAGGCACTTTGCCTTTACGGAAACCATCAATACGGATAGTTTTCGCAGTTTTAGCCACTTCAGAACTTACTTTTTCTTCGATTCGAGCAGCAGGAACGCTGATTGTAAGAATGCGCTCGATTGGAGACGTTGTCTCTACAGAAACTTGCATAAAACTTCCTCTCGGGAATGTGCTTTAACTTGTTGATGTTGTCACGGTTAAACTTAATCACCAGTCGAAAACATCAACAAAACCTAAATTTAAACCTATTAAAGTAATGGACTGAAATGGTGCTCCGTACTGGATTCGAACCAGTGACCTACCGCTTAGAAGGCGGTTGCTCTATCCAACTGAGCTAACGGAACAAAGCTCATTACATTTCATTTGGTGGGCTATTATAGGGATGGAATATCAATCGTCAACTCAAAGACATAAAAAAGCCCAGTAAACTGGGCTAAAAAATGACTTTTCGTCACCAAGGAACCGAATCCAACTAAAAAAAATTTAGCTTTCAACGGAACAAATATCACAAAAGGAACAAGATACATACTACCGATAACCGAACAATAAAACAAGCCCAATGCCCCAATTCTACTCGCTTTGCACCATATTTGTGCTTTGTACACATACTTTTACTTATCACGACCTTTTGCATGACAAATAGGCGATATACTTAAAAAAAACATTCATAATAAAATCATCTCACTTGAGCTTATTTATGAGGATTACCCAATGCAAGAGCGTTTTCGCTACCTCTATATTCTTAGTAAACGCTACACCCATCATACTTCATCACGTTTTATACAAAGCAATTTGACACAACGAGCGGCACAACTCACCTTATCAAGCTTACTGGCCGCCGTACCGATCATCACTATCGTGATCGGCATCCTTGGGCTAACCCCTGCTCTAAAAGATATGCAAACACAGCTGTTTAATTTTCTTAGCACTCATTTAACACCAGGAACAACAGACACCATTTTTCCCTATTTGATTAAATTTTCTCAGCAAGCAAAAAACCTTCCTGCTGCCGGAATCGTGACACTGTTTATTACGGCCCTTCTGCTACTGAACACATTTGAGGGCAGCGTCCAATCCATTTGGAATATAAAAAAACAACGAAAAATTCGTGACAAACTGCTCACTTATTGGGCAATACTCACCCTTGGCCCGATTATTTTTGCCGCCTCGCTGAGCTTATACGGCACATTATTGTCTTATGAAATCAGAGACATTCAAGCGAGCGAACCGATTAAATACTTAATCGACTTTGGTAGCTATGCGTTGTATTTTTTTATGTTATTTACCCTAAATTTTTTGACACCTAATACCGATGTTTCATTGAGAATTGCCGCCTTTGCCTCATTTATTGGTAGCATTGGATTGTTTCTACTGAACACTTTATTCGGTAGTTTTGCTCATTTTTTCAGCTCCTACCAAGTGGTTTACGGTGCATTTGCCGCTTTGCCGATTTTTTTAATCTGGCTTCAGTCCACGTGGATCATTATTTTGGCATCAACTTGCCTATGCGCGAGCATCCATCACATTAAGAGCTTAGCATTCGATCAAGATTAGGTTAAAATTGCTGAAATTTTTTAACAGAGTTAGCCATGATCAACAAAATTAACGATCTAAACACCATTTTAGAGCAAGCCGACTGCCTAGTCAGCGAACAACAAATTGATAACGCCTTAGACAAAATGGGCGAACAAATCACCAAAGATTTACAAGACACCTTCCCTCTGGTCATCTGTGTCATGAATGGCGGACTGATACCAACCGCAGGCATACTTGATCGCCTTTCGTTTCCGTTAGAGCTTGATTATGTTCATGCCACTCGTTATGGGATGGAAACAGAAGGCACTTCTCTTAAATGGCTAAGTTATCCTCAAACGGATATAAAAAATCGTGATATTTTGATTATTGACGATATTTTTGATCAAGGGCACACCTTAAAAGCCATCATCGAATGGTTCGAGCAACAAGGAGCCAAAAAAGTCTACTCTGCTACGGTTATCAACAAGCTGCATAACCGCAAAATCAATCTAACACCAAATTACATTGGCGTGGACGTAGAAGACCGCTTTTTGTTTGGCTACGGCATGGATTACAAAGGTGCATTTCGTAATCTAAAAGGCATTTACGCTATTAAAGACAGCTAACCAAACACACCTTCTTTCCACTCTCGCGAAAAAAGGCGCTAGCTCGAAAAGCTAGCGCCTTTTTTAATTTTACTCACCGAGCAAGCAATCTAACGCTCACTCAAGACAACATTGCTTATTAGAAGACTCGATTAAAACCATTCAATGCGGCCACACGGTAAGCTTCGGCCATCGTTGGATAGTTAAACGTCGTATTCAAAAAGTACTTCAAGGTATTTTGCTCACCCGGTTGCTTCATAATCGCTTGGCCGATGTGAATAATCTCCGACGCTTGGTCACCAAAACAATGAATCCCTAAAATCGCCAGAGTTTCGCGGTGAAAAAGAATTTTCAACATACCAACCGCTTCCCCAGTGATCTGAGCTCGAGCAGTATTTTTAAAGAAAGCACGCCCAACCTCGTAAGGTACTTTCTCAGCGGTTAACTCGGCCTCAGTCTTACCCACCGAACTGATTTCAGGAATCGTATAGATACCAGTTGGCACTTCATTAACAAAATGACCACCCTCTATACCAAACATATTAGCAGCAACAGCACGACCTTGATCATAAGCCGCACTGGCCAAACTTGGCCAACCAATAACATCACCTGCGGCGTAAACATTCTCTACTGCCGTTTGATAAGCATGATTAACTGACAACTGTCCACGACTATTTGGCTCTAAACCAATATTTTCAAGCCCTAACGACTCTGTATTACCGGATCGGCCATTACAAAATAATAGAGCATCAGCCCGCAACTTTTTGCCGGATACCATGTTCATCACAACACCACGTCCCGTCGTTTCTACGGATTCGAAAGTCTCGTTATGACGGATTAGCACCCCGCCATCTCGTAAGTGGTAGCTCAATCCGTCGGTGATTTCTTCATCTAGGAAGCTGAGCAATTTCTTGCCTGGGTTAATCAACTCGACGCGTACACCTAAACCACAAAAAATAGAAGCGTACTCACAACCGATAACGCCCGCACCATAAATAATCAAAGAACGAGGTGTATGACTCAAACTTAGAATCGTATCTGAGCAATAAATGCGAGGATGAGTGAAATCAATACTAGTGGGGCGATAAGGACGAGAGCCTGTTGCAATCACAACATTCTTAGCAACCAGCTCCTCAGGACCACGCTCGTAGGTGTTCACCTCAATGGTATTCGCATCTTTAAACTTACCACGACCAAAATAAATATCGATGCGATTACGAGCATAATACTCAGTTCTTCCCATCACTTGCTTATCAATCACCTTATTCGCACGATCAAGTACCTTAGGAAATGAGAACCAACGAGGCTCACCAATATCACGGAACATCGGGTTGGTGTTAAAAGCGATGATCTCTTTCACTGCATGACGCAGTGCTTTTGATGGAATCGTTCCAAGATGCGTACAACTACCACCTACTTGTGGACTTGCTTCCACTACAGCCACTTTTTTTCCAGCTTTGGCTGCATTCATCGCAGCCCCTTCACCAGCAGGGCCTGTGCCTAATACTACGACATCATAATGTCTCGTCGTCATTTTATCCCCTTCAAATATAATTACTTAGATGCATCGTAGAACGCTTCATCCGATACATTTTTTTGAGTGGCTAATTTTTTAGACTCTTTTTCACACTTCCCTTTATCTCCACCACAGATATCACATGCGACTTCCATTCCAAGTGCACTCATTCCACCACAAGAACCCGCAATAGGCTTTCTTCCCATCATGACACCGACTGCCATTGCGGCAACGACAGCCAACATCAAAGCAAACACTAAAACTGCAGTTAACATAACTAATCCTCCTATGCGGAAAAGCACCATGAGCTTTTCCTTACTCAGGCAATCAAGGCGCTAGCTAAAGCATAGATCACAAAAGACGAGCATCTCTTGACTGCTTATTCGAAAATTAGCGAATAAGCCAATCTTCGCTTCATTATTCGGTACCCCATTATAAAGCTTTTTGCATAAGGCGCGCACTCTACCCCATCTAAAAAGCCAATCAAATTAGGAGAAAATATGATAAGTTGTTGAAAGCCAATTCAAATACTTACATATAGCCCCTTTGCTCTTTAAGAGACACTAAAAAAAAGACCCACCTAAGAGGCGGGTCTTTTTTGGCTGCTAGCCACCGAAGTCATCAAGAAGAATATTTTCCTTCTCAACCCCAAGGTCCTCTAGCATTTTAATAACAGACGCATTCATCATTGGTGGTCCACACATGTAGAACTCACAATCTTCTGGCGCAGGATGATCCTTCAAATAGTTTTCATACAACACGTTATGAATAAAGCCTGTTTTACCTTCCCAGTTATCTTCTGGAAGCGGATCTGACAAGGCCAAATGCCATTCGAAGTTTTCATTTTCTTCTTGAAGCTTATCGTATTCTTCAATATAAAACGCTTCTCGCATACTCCGTGCACCGTACCAGAAAGAAATCTTTCTCTTAGAGTGCAAGCGCTTAAGCTGATCAAAAATATGAGACCGCATAGGCGCCATACCAGCACCACCACCGATAAAGACCATTTCAGCATCGGTATCTTTTGCAAAGAACTCACCAAACGGACCATATACCTTGATTTTATCACCTGGTTTTAAACTAAAAACGTAAGATGACATCTGACCAGGCGGCACATTATCTTTTCTTGGAGGTGGCGACGCAATACGAATATTAAACTTAACCAACCCTTTCTCTTCTGGGTAGTTAGCCATCGAGTAAGCACGAATGACGGTTTCATCCACTTTAGAGGTAAACTTCCAAAGATTGAATTGATCCCAATCTCCACGATACTCCTCTTCAATATCAAAGTCTTTGTAATGAACCGTGCGCGGTGGCGCTTCTAGCTGAACATAACCACCAGCACGAAAATCAACGTTTTCGCCTTCTGGGAGTTTAAGCGTCAACTCTTTGATAAAGGTCGCCACATTGGGGTTAGACTCAACAGTACAATCCCAAGCCTTAACACCAAACACTTCTTCAGGCACCTCAACTTCCATATCCTGTTTAACCGACACCTGACATGAAAGTCGATAGCCTTCTTTTTCATCTCGACGAGTAAAGTGAGACTGCTCAGTGGATAACATAGAACCGCCACCACTTAACACTTTACATTTACACTGTGCACAGGTCCCCCCGCCACCACAAGCTGAGGATAAAAAGATACCGCTATTTGCTAGGGTTTGGAGTAACTTACCACCTGCTGGTGCAGTTACCTCCTTTTCTCCATTGATGCGAATTGTGACATCCCCAGAACTCACCAGCTTCGCTCGAGCAGCAAGGATAATCGCCACCAGAGCCAGCACGATCGCTGTGAACATCACTACACCTAGAATAATTTCTAAGTTCATGTTTGTTAAACCTTATTCTTGGTTGTCCATTTTATGCAATTAAAGCTGCACACCAGAAAATGACATAAAGCCTAAGCTCATCAAGCCCACAGTGATGAAGGTAATACCTAAACCACGCAGACCCGCTGGTACGTCCGAATATTTGAGCTTTTCACGAATACCCGCCAACGCCACAATAGCCAAAGCCCAACCGATACCAGCACCAACACCGTAAACCACACTTTCACTGAAATTGTAATCGCGCTCAACCATGAACAGCGACGCACCCATAATGGCACAGTTAACAGTAATCAGAGGCAAGAACACACCAAGTGCGTTGTACAATGCAGGAACATACTTATCCAGCGTCATCTCCAAAATCTGAACCACAGCAGCAATAACACCGATGTAGCTCAATAACCCCAAGAAGCTTAAATCGACATTGGGTAAACCTGCCCACTCAAGCGCTCCGTCTTTCAACAGGTTCTGATACAACAAATTGTTAAGAGGCACCGTGATAGCAAGCACTACAATAACGGCTACCCCAAGACCCAGAGCCGTTTCAACTTTCTTGGACAAAGCCAACAAAGTACACATCCCCAAGAAGAAGGCCAACGCCATATTCTCAACGAAAACAGCCTTAACAAATAAACTGATTAAATGTTCCATTTATAAAGCCTCCTGCGCACGTGAATTAGCCGCTATTTTGAATTCAGGCTCTTCCACTTGTTCTTTTTTCGCTGAGCGCAATACCCAGATAATAAGACCAATAACAAAGAAAGCACTTGGAGGAAGAAGCATCAAGCCATTAGGTTGATACCAACCACCGTTTTGGACCGTTTGAAAAACAACATGACCAAACAGTTTGCCTGCACCAAGTAGCTCACGGAAAAAGGCAACCACCATTAACATGGCGCTGTACCCAAGGCCATTACCAATACCATCCAAGAAGCTCATCACAGGGCCATTTTGCATGGCATAGGCTTCTGCACGCCCCATAACGATACAGTTTGTGATGATCAAGCCAACAAACACGGAAAGCTGTTTACTTATTTCAAAGGCAAACGCACGTAGCACTTGATCCACAACGATAACCAAAGAAGCAATAATGATCATCTGTACGATGATACGAATACTGCTAGGAATATGATTACGAATTATTGAAATAAAGAAGTTAGAAAAGGCGGTTACCAAGGTCAACGCAATCGCCATTACTAAACTCACACTCATGCTACTAGTCACCGCAAGAGCCGAACAGATCCCCAAGATCTGTAGAGCAATTGGGTTATTCGCTAAAATGGGTCCAAAAAGGACTTTTTTCACTTCAGACATCATTGAACTCCTTTGCTACGAAGCTTTGCCAAGAAAGGCCCAAAGCCATGTTTACCCATCCAGTACTGCACCAGATGCGTAACACCACGACTGGTCAAGGTCGCCCCAGATAAAGCATCTACTTCATGAACCGCATCAGGACTAGCATTGTTTACACCACCTTTTACCAAGCGAATAACAGGCTTGCCTTGGTTGTTATAAACTTCTTTACCTTTCCACAACGCTTTCCAGTTTGGATTATCTACTTCACCACCTAACCCAGGTGTTTCACCTTGATCATAAAAACCAAAGCCAACAACAGTAGAGTAATCATTCTTAAGTGCTATAAACCCATACATTGTTGACCAAAGTCCGTAACCGTGAACAGGCAGGACGATTTTATTAATTTTATCGCCAGACATCACCAAATACACTGGTGCGTATTTCGCACGACGCTTAATGTCCGCTGGATCTTCATCAGCAGGCAAAGCGCGAGACAGTTTAGGGTTTTGAGCCGCTGCTTTTTGATCGTAGGTCAGTGGGTTTATCCCTGCTGCTTTGAGCTCTTCTGGAGTAGCAAATTCACCTGTGTCCAGATTAACAATTCGCGTTTCGACGCGTTTGAAAAGCTCGTCAACAGATTTACCTGGCTCTAACATCCCAGCCGCAGCCAAGATATTTTGTTTCCGGTCTAGAGCTTTATTGGCTTTTTGAATCGGCTTTAAACCAACCGCCGCAGCCGCAACAAAGATAGAACAAACCAAACATAGAGCCAGCGCAACCAATATCGTCTTTTTGATGCTTTCGTTACCGCTAGCCATTGCGTGCAATCCTCCGTTTAATGTTTGCCTGAACGATAAAATGATCTATAAAAGGTGCAAACAAGTTAGCAAACAAAATTGCCAACATCATACCTTCTGGGTAGGCAGGGTTAACCACACGAATTAGCACCACCATTACGCCAATTAAGGCACCATAGAACCACTTACCACGCTGAGTCATAGAGGCAGACACAGGATCCGTCGCCATAAACATCATGCCGAAAGCAAAGCCACCCAGCACCATATGCCAGTACCAAGGTGTAGCAAACATTGGATTGGTATCGGAACCTATCCAATTAAACAGCAACGATGTTGCGATCATACCGATCATCACACCTGCAACGATACGCCAAGAAGCAATGCGCATCACCATTAGAATGGCACCACCAATGAAGATCGCCAAGGTTGATGTTTCACCCATTGATCCTTGAATAAAGCCAAAGAAAGCATCAGACCAGGTAGTGGTCAAACTTGTCACACCATCCGCCGCAATTTGGCTTAATGGCGTTGCTCCGGAGAAGCCATCAACCGCCGTCCAAACAGAATCACCTGACATGGAAGCTGGGTAAGCAAAGAATAAAAATGCTCGACCCGCCAAGGCAGGGTTAAGAAAGTTCTTACCTGTGCCTCCAAATACCTCTTTACCCAATACCACACCAAAGGTAATACCGAGTGCGACCTGCCAAAGCGGCACAGTCGGTGGCATTGTCAAAGCGAATAGAATAGAGGTAACAAAGAAGCCTTCGTTTATTTCATGTTTACGAACGGTCGCAAACAAGACTTCCCAAAAACCACCCACAACAAAGGTAACAAGGTAAACAGGCAAAAAGTAAGCCGCCCCATACACCATATTATCCCAAATACTGGCAGGATTATGACCAGCTAAAGCCCCAATAATAGACTGGTGCCAAGACTCGCCAGCGCTAGTATGCATGGCTGCAATAGCCGTATTAGCCTGCAAACCAATATTGTACATACCAAAAAACATGGCAGGGAAAGTACATAGCCACACCAATATCATGATGCGCTTCATATCAACAGCATCACGTACGTGAGAGCCGTTCTTCGTTACTGAGCTTGGGCGATAAAAAATCGTATCAACCGCTTCATAAAGCGCATACCATTTTTCATATTTACCACCTGCATGAAACTCAGGTTCCATTTTATCGAGTACTTTTCTAAGCCCCATAAATCAACCCTCTTTCTCTATCAGAGTTAGACAATCCCGAAGGATCGGGCCGTATTCAAACTTACCCGAACAACTGTAAGTGCACAGCGCTAAATCTTCTTCATCTAACTCTAGAGCGCCCAATTTCTGCGCCTGTTCTGTATCCCCTACCACCAATGCTCGCAACAATTGAGTTGGCAAAATATCTAGCGGCATTAAGCGTTCAAAATGGCCAAGTGGTAACATAGTCCGATCACTGCCATTGGTCGTTGTTGTCATATCAAATGATGACGCCCCTGTGAGTTTAGACAAGAAAACATTTAATACAGAATGTTTTTTTGCTCCCGCTCGCAAGTAATGCATCATTTCACGTTCGCGTCCTTCTTGAAGCACAGTGACCTGATTATGATAGCGACCAAGATAAGCAAATGGTCCAAACGCTTTACGGCCTGTTAAAACAGAACCAGAGATAACACGGTTCTCACCGTCTTTTAACTCATTGGCCATTAACACATCAAGGTTTACACCCAACTGGGTACGAACAAGACGTGGCTTTTTCACTTGAGGTCCAGCAATGGCTATTACACGCTCAACAAACAGTTCACCCGTCAGGAACAACTTACCGATTGCAACCACATCTTGATAATTGATAGACCAAACGGTTTTCTTTTCACTAACTGGGTCCAAGAAATGAATATGCGTACCCGCTAAACCGGCAGGATGAATACCCGCAAATTCTTCTACTTTAACATCCGACGTTGTAGGAATTTTCGCATCAGGCGCTTTACACACAAAAACGCTTCCTGATGTCAAACGTGTTAATATGGTCAGACCATCAGCAAAGGCTTCGCTTTGATCAGCCAAAACAACTTCAGGAGAAGCCGCCAACGGATTGGTATCCATTGCCGTAACAAAGATAGAGTGAGGTTCAGAGGCAATTTCGGGCACTTTAGAGTACGGGCGGGTACGAAAAGCGGTCCATAAGCCAGAATCAACTAAGTTCTCAACCACTTTATCACGATCAAGACCTTTCAACTCTGTGCCAGCATAGGAAGCAAAGGACTCGGCTTCATTTCCTTCAACATCAATCACCACAGACTGAAACACACGTCGTTGACCGCGATGAATAGAAGAGATAACACCTGAGGCAGGAGCGGTGTACTTTACCCCTTCCGTTTTTTTATCCGTAAAGATGACCTGTCCTTTTTTGACCTTATCCCCTTCCTGAACCATCATGGTGGGTTTCATACCATGGTAGTCAGGACCGATCACAGCAACGGATTTTGCCGTTGCCACATTCTCAATCACCTGATTGGGAGCGCCGCTGATCGGAAGATCTAGGCCTTTAGTAATTTTATACATATGTTCTGCCCAACAACAAATTGAACACAAAAGCGTTGTACGTTTTGCTCACGACCCCCTCCGGGAAAACATTCGAAAGCGAATAGCAAACGGAATGTTTGTTATAAAACGCAAATCCACTTCACCAAAAAACCGAGGTATTATAGTGATCATTGTTGGCCTTGACTACTATTCCACAGTTTCTTTCGGACTTATCCTTTACTGTTTTCATGATATTCGTCCATATTAATACGCTAACTGTACAAAAAACGCACATTATATGCGTTTTTTACGCTTTTTATCCTTTTTCCAAACAATTCACTCACTGTTAATCACAAAAAAGCCCTTAAATGCGACAGAAAATAGGCAGGCACAATGTCTATGACTTTAAGTTGCCATCATTCAGCGAAAACGACACAATAATACTGGCTGGCTATCTGGAACGGCTTTTTCAATCAACTTCACCAATATTCTATTAGGAAGATAAGACATTTATGAAGCAAGCTAATGCCCAAATCCACATTGAGAACCTTCGGCTACGTACCTTTATTGGCTTCAACGAATCGGAAAAGAAAAACAAACAAGATGTCGTGATAAACGCTTGGATTGATTATCCAGCTGTCGAAGCAAGCCAAACCGATGATATAGATAAAGCGGTTAACTATCGCACCATTTGCAAAGAAATCATCCATCATGTCGAAACCAATAGCTTCTTATTACTTGAAAGGCTCACTTCCGATGTGCTCTCTCTTTGTATGAAACCTAGCAACGTTTGCTCAGTAAAAGTGAAAATTGAAAAACCTCATGCATTACGCTTTGCCGATTCTGTTTCCTTAACTCTTTGCGCTACAAAAGACATCGATTAATACCATGCCAGATACTCTGTCGCTTAATTTAAAACCCGGTTACAAAAATCTCTTACCTGGCATTGACGGTAGCCGCAGTGCCTTACAACTGCTTGCTATCGCCAAACAGGAAAAACGCCCTATTGTTTTCATCACGGATACCATATCCGAACTCAATGAACTAGAAGATGAACTCACCTTCTTAAGCGACCAAGAGCAAGAAATATTACGCTTTAGTGATTGGGAAACACTCCCCTACGATGCCTTTTCTCCTCATCAGGACATTGTTTCCCAGCGTCTCGAGACCCTAGCGAAATTGTCGGAGTCCTCCAACCCTATTATTTTGACAACCATCGCGTCTTGTTTTGTCAGACTTTGTCCCCGCCAACACTTGGAAGCACAACGTTTTCATGTCAAGGAAGGACAAACACTACCATTAGAAAAGCTCGCTCAAAAATTGACGGATGCAGGTTATTTGAATGTCGACAATGTTCACGAGCATGGTCAGTTCGCGGTTCGTGGTGCTTTAATGGATGTGTTTCCAATGGGGGCCAACACCCCCATTCGAATTGACTGGTTCGATAACGATATTGAAACCATTCGCTTATTCGATACGGAGACCCAACGTAGCATCGAAAAAGTCGCTGAAATTAATATGCTACCCGCAAAAGAATTTCCCACTACCGCACAAGGCATACAGCACTTTCGCCAAGCGTTCCGAGAACGTTTTGATGTCGACCCACTGTCCAGCCCTATTTATCAAGACATATCCAGTGGCATCATTCCATCAGGTATCGAATACTACTTACCCTTGTTTTTTGACCAAACCAGTCATTTTTTCGATTACCTCACCGATGAAGCACTGATTATTCGCACCGACAGTTTTAATGAACAAGTCGCCAGCGTTCAACTTGACTACAAAAGCCGACACGAATCGTTAAACTATGACATTGAACGTCCTATTCTGACGCCAGATGAGATTTGTCTAAGAGAAGATGAACTGTTTGCTGCCTTGAACCAATTCGCTAGTATTATCTTTGCAAAAAACGGCGTGAGCGATCGTTATACCGCAATCAGTGATGTCAAAATCGACTCAAAATCCCCCAACCCTATCGGTAAGCTGGAACGTTTCCTTAGCGAAACAAACACTCGCGTGCTCATCGTCGCGGAAACCGCTGGTCGTCGTGAAGCCCTGTTAGAGCTGTTAAAAAAATACAAAATCACCCCTGACTACAGTGAAAGCTGGCACACTTTTATCTCAGGAAAAAGTCCTCTTGCCATTAGCGAAGGAAGTATTTCCCGTGGTTTCCAAATACGAGACGAGATAACCCTCATCCCCGAAAGTGAGATCCTTGGGGAGCGTGTTTCTCAGCGACGCCGACGTAAGCACGGTGACGTCAATGAAGACGCCATCATTCGCAACTTAACCGAACTTCGTCTCAACGCCCCCGTCGTTCATATTGATCACGGTGTAGGCCGTTATCTAGGACTTACCAATTTAGAAATAGATGGGCAAGAAACTGAATTATTAACCCTCGGCTATGCAAACGACGCCAAGCTCTATGTTCCAGTTTCGTCGTTGCAATTAATCTCTCGCTACACAGGGGCCGACGAAGAAAACGCCCCACTCCATAAACTCGGCACGGACAAATGGAGTGTTGCCAAACAAAAAGCGGCTGAGAAAGCCCGTGATACCGCCGCCGAACTATTAGAAATTTATGCAAAACGTGAAGCACGTGTTGGTCATGCTTTTAGTCGACCCGACGAACAGTATGAGCTATTTGCCGCCGGTTTCCCGTTCGAAGAAACGCCAGATCAACAACTGGCCATTGATGCCGTGATCAAAGACATGCTTAACCCGAAACCTATGGATCGGTTGATTTGTGGTGATGTGGGGTTTGGTAAAACAGAGGTTGCTATGCGTGCTGCCTTTTTGGCAGTGGCTGGCGGTAAACAAGTCGCGGTGCTGGTACCAACAACTCTATTAGCGCAACAACATTACGAAAACTTTTGTGACCGTTTCGCTGATTGGCCCGTGCAAATTGAACTCCTATCCCGTTTTCGCTCAGGTAAACAAACCACTGATGCCGTAAAAAGGCTTGAAGAAGGCAAAGCCGATATTGTTGTCGGTACCCATAAGCTCATTCAAAGCGATATTAGATTCCAAAATCTAGGCTTAGTTATCATCGACGAAGAGCATCGCTTTGGGGTGAAACAAAAAGATCAGTTCAAAGCCTTGCGTGCAGAAGTGGACATTCTAACCTTAACCGCTACACCGATTCCTCGTACATTGAATATGTCACTGTCTGGCATTCGCGATTTATCGATTATTGCTACACCACCAGCAAAACGCTTGTCAGTCAAAACCTTTATCAAACAAAGAGACGAATACCAAATAAAAGAGGCTATCCTGCGTGAGCTACATCGTGGCGGCCAAGTCTATTTCCTACATAATGAAGTTCAAACCATTGAAAAAACCGCGCAAGAGCTAAGCGAACTCATACCTGAGGCTCGGGTACTGGTCGGGCATGGACAAATGCGCGAACGAGAACTCGAGCAAGTGATGTCCGATTTCTACCACAAACGCGCCAATGTATTAGTGTGTTCGACCATTATTGAAACAGGGATAGACATCCCTAACGCCAACACCATTATCATCGAACGAGCGGACAAGTTTGGCTTGGCCCAACTCCATCAATTACGTGGACGCGTTGGCCGTTCTCATCACCAAGCATATGCCTACTTATTGACACCCAAAGACAGAAAACTCACCAAAGATGCAGAAAAACGTCTTGAAGCCATCACCATGGCCGATACCCTTGGTGCAGGTTTTACCTTAGCAACCCATGACTTAGAGATTCGCGGCACGGGGGAACTATTAGGCGAAGGGCAAAGCGGACACATTGAGCACGTTGGCTTCTCCTTATTTATGGACATGCTTGATCGAGCCGTCAAATCCCTAAAAAATGGTGAATCTCCTGATGTGGATATTAGCTCTCCGGCACAAACCGACATCAACTTGCGTGTTCCGGCATTGATACCAGAAGATTATTTAGGTGACGTACATTCGCGCTTAATTCTGTATAAACGCATTGCCAATGCTTCAACCGATGAAGAATTGAAAGAGTTACAAGTGGAAATGATTGATCGCTTTGGTTTATTGCCAGATCCCACAAAAAATTTGTTCCGTCAAGCAGGCATCAAACTCAAAGCAGAAAAGCTTGGCATCACAAAAATTGAAGCGAATCAAAAAGAGGGTAAAATATTTTTCAGCAGTAAAACCCCTGTTGATCCAATGAAACTGATCAAGCTTATACAAACCAAACCAAACCAATACAAATTGGTTGGATCAGATACGTTAAAATACATGGCAACAATGAGCAGCGCAGAAGAGCGCTTTCAACAAACCTACAAAACGCTGGAACAATTACATTGAAACGATATTACATACTCTTACTCGCACTGATATCACTCAGTACCCCCCTATTCGCCGCTGGCAGTAACGATATCGACCCAGATACTGCCAGAGCCTATCAGGCTTATTTATTGACTTTTATATGGCCTAGCTATGCCTCTAGTGAGCAGATTACTTACCAAAAGGTCAAAGACCCTAGTGCGCTCCCGCAATATCCCGTAGACAACACTAACACGGCCGACAACTCATCCAAAGGGGCCGATATTGAACCCTTGTACGTTCCTTTTGATGACTTTAAAAATAAAATTGCTCCACATGCTCCAGTGCTAATCAATGAACGGTGGATTTTGATTTTTGACAAAAGAGGCGATGTTATCCATGAATCGTTCCACAGTGATGCCAACACTAATGGCTACCCTGAGCTAACTGGCACCATCTCTGTTCGCTATGCTCACTACTTAGAAACAGACATCAAATACCATCACTATCTCTTTACGCCACTTCCAGAAACCACATCGCCAGAGGGTACAAGTAACGACAGCACAGACCTTCAAAGTAGCAATCAAGACAGTTCAGGACAAGCAAGCGATCAACCCCTTGGTCCCATGCCTACTCAAGTGTTAAATGTTGAGCTGAAAAATAAGACTGCCAGCAAAAAACTAAACTATCTTGACCACCCTATTATCGGCACCCTACTTTACTTCGAGCCAATGAAACTAGGGGCTGTTGATCTTTCACATTGGCAGCCAAATGATCGAGCAAGCTAACGCTAACATGCTTTCAAAGTGAATTTTCAACTTATCATAGCGCGTGGCTATCGCTCTAAAATGTTTGAGCCGAGCAAACGCATTTTCAACTAAATGCCGATATTTGTATAAACACCAATCTATATCGGCGTTTCCTTTTTTCGAATTTTGCTTTCTAGGAATGACTGGAGTCGAGCCGCATTGACGAACTTTCTCGCGAATCGCTTCACTGTCATAACCTTTGTCCGCAATGATGAAATCTCCTTGTGGCAAGACCTCAATAAGGGCATTGGCCACTTTACTATCATGAACTTCTCCGCCTGTGATTATGAACTCTATTGGTAAACCATAACTGTCTACAGCAAGGTGGATTTTGCTTGTATTACCGCCACGACTCAGCCCAATCGCTTGATTTTCCTCAGAGGATGCGCCCGCGCTGTGTTGATGCGCTTTTATATAGCTGCCATCAAGAAACTCCCATTGCGTATCCTTATTGGCCGATAAGGATTTGAATAGCCTGAGTAAAATTCCTTTTCTGGACCACAGTAAAAAACGACGGTAAACCGTATTCCATAAGCCAAAATAGTCTGGTAAATCTCGCCAAGGGCAGCCGACACGCAACCGATAAAGAATGCCTTCCATCGTGTATCGATGCTCTCGCTTGTTATAGACTCTATCTTCAAGCAGAATAGCTTTTAGCTTCGACCACATCTCATCAGTGAGCATTAATCGGGGCATGGTAATCTCGTTGTATTTGTTTTTGGCGAAGTAAATTATACGAGATTACCTTCTTCGCTCACAATTCAGACAAAGATCAACAGCCCCTAATATCAAAAACACTTTCTTATTCGATGATTTGATCAACTGCTTTATAAAACGGAGCAGTACTTTGGCCGTCATGGTGCTGCTATAAATCATAAAACGCACTTTTCCTTGATTGGTAATCGACGAGATCATGTTCATAGAGCAACGTTTAGCGGGTATGACTTGTACGGGAGTTTGGCCTTTTGGGGCGTAACTACGTCCATGTTGGCTATCATTCCGCAATCCCGTTTCATCTCCCCAATGGATCTCTGCATTCTCTTGCTTGGCCCGCTCTTTTATCTGTGGATATTGTTCATTTAACCAAGCATCAACTCGCTTGGGGTCTTGCTCATACGCTTTTTTTAAGAGCTTCTGTGGCGTGAACCCCCAGCGTTGTAAGTAATCTCCAACCGTGCGAATAGGCATATTTTTCCCCCAATTGTTTAATTAATTGCTGAACGGCTCGACGAGTCCATAGCGCAAACGCCAGCTTGCATTGGCCTGGCATTTTGTCGGTAATTTCCCGCTGTATGCGATCTTCTTGGGCTTCTGTCAAACTACGTTGATCCCCTTCGATCCGACCACGCTTTTTGTAGGTGAAGCTGGCTTCTCCTTCTTTCTCATAGGCTCGACACCAAGCGCTAACGGTCTTTGAGCTAACCCCTGTAATAGCAGCGATATATTGAAAAGAGGAGGATTGCGTTTCACGAAGTCTTATGGCTTGACGGCGTAGGACTAGCAATTCGGCAGAAGATAATTTTCGAGTGTCTATTTTTTGATTCATTTTTGCATTATATCAGGATTATTTGTTCGCCGAGTTAATAAAAATAAGCAAAGAAGTCTATACAAAAAAAAACATCATTTAACTCAATATCACAAATTCCATCTTAACTTATATGATATTTACGAAATCATCATATACTTTTTGAAAAAAACTCTATCATAATTTATTTTTATAGATTAAAAGCTCGCTCACGACATATTGGCGTCAAATAACGCCAACAAAATTTTTGTGAATTTAGTTTTCGTACCATAAAATGCTGTTTAAAAATCTCTCACCTCGAGGAAAAGGGTTATAGAATGATAAAAATCAGATCACTGTCTATTAGAGAAAAGCTTTTTACAGGTTTTATTTTACTAATTGTTATGATGTCAATACTAGCTTGGATAGGAGTTTCCAGTTTAAAAGCTACAAATGACCGTCTTAACTACATAGTGAGTGTCTCTTCAGAAAAATTAAAACTGGCAGCACGTATTAATCAAGATGTACTTTCTATCACTCGAGCAGAAAAGAATCTAATTTTAACAAATAATTCAAAAGATCAAGATGAATATTTAGCGTATGCTAAAACTGTATTATCCAGCATGAATAATAAAGTTAGTAAGTTACGCAATCTCATGGATGATTCTACTGATAAAAAACTAATCGATGAATTTTCGAAAGCCTGGAATAACTATATGGTTGTTAATGGGCAAGTAATACAATTCGCTCGACTTAATTCAAATTATAAAGCAAATATTTTGGCAGAAGGAAAAATGCTTGACGCTTATAGTGAAGCATCAAAATTTATATCTAGCATCATTGATCGTAATAAAGATGATCTGGATAAATCGACTTCAGTAAATATAGTCAGTAATCTTGGCACACAAATCTATGTCTCAAATAAAATTCTAACAAAGTTAAATGAAATTGAGCTAAATGTAAAAAACATGATACTGTCAAAAGATCAAAAACAAATGGAAAAATATTCAAAAATAATCAAAAATAATTCTGAATATATAATTGAAAGCTTAAATAAGTTGCAATCAATGGCCTCACCAGAAACAACTGAAATGATAAGTGAGTTCAAACCACTTTATCAAAAATATTCAGTTTTTAAAGATCAGGTTGAAGCATTAACTCGCCAAAATGGTAATAACAAAGCACTTGAATTATCTAGTAATAAAGGAAGAGAATTGAGTGATTTGGCTATAAAAAGCATGGCAAAAATAGTCAAAAAATCGGAAGATGATATGGATAAGGATTCCATGGTCAGCAAACAAGATTACACAACAACTCGCAATATGATGTTACTCATAACATTAGTTGGATTAGTCTTGGGCATCGCTGCGGCGCTATATATTACGTTAACGGTCACTAAAGCATTGCAGCGCTTGTACATTAATTTACAAGAAATCGCTCAAGGAGATGGAGATTTGACGGTGCGAATGAATGACAGTGCAAAAGATGAAACAGGCCAGGTGGCAATGGCTTTTAATCTTTTTGTTATCAAACTACAAAAAGTAATAGGAAATATATCGAGTGCAACACATCAAGTCGCCACTGCAGCAGAAGAAATGTCGAGCACGGCTCAACAAACAAATACTGGCGTCATGCAACTTAGTTCGGAGACCACTCAAGTCGCTACTTCCATCGGAGAAATGACAGCCACTATTACGGATGTTGCTAGAAATGCTGAAAAGGCCGCCTCCTCTTCTACTGAAGCAGACAATAATGCAAAAAATGGAAGGCAAGTTCTAGATGAGACCGTCAATGCTGTTCATACACTTTCAGAGGAAATAGAGAGCTCAACAGACGCCATTCAAACACTCAGAGGCGATACGGACAATATTGTTACTGTACTAGAAGTTATTAAAGGGGTTGCCGAACAAACCAATTTATTGGCGCTAAACGCCGCTATTGAGGCCGCCCGAGCAGGTGAGCAAGGCCGAGGGTTTGCTGTGGTTGCAGATGAGGTGCGCACATTAGCTGGACGTACTCAAGCGTCGGCCACTGAAATAGAGTCCATGTTAGATAGCTTACAAAGTAGTGTATCGACTGTCGTCACTGTCATGGATAAAAGTAGGAATCACACCTCTCTCGTCGTCGGCAAAGTCAATGACGCTGGATCCATGTTAGCAACGATCATAGAATCTATAGAAACGATCAGTGATATGAACAGCCAAATAGCCACTGCGTCAGAAGAACAAAGTCTTGTTGCGGAAGAAATTAATCGAAATATTAGCAATGTTCATGGTGTGACAGAACAGTCAGCTGCGGCGGTCCAACAAATGTCTTCAACAAGTTCAGAGTTGGCGCAACTTGGTGAAAAATTACAGGAACAAGTTGGGCAGTTTAAATTTTAAAGTGCATGTTTTGTCCTCTACCTGATTGGTCAATGCCATTAACTTATTACCCTGGCAACCTTTTGTTACTCCGAAAATTTTCTTGAACGTCTATACTATAAGGCTTTCTAGGGAGACAACTGGAAACATTTTTCCGCCTATTTACTAGGGGCTGTTGATCTTTGTCTGAATTGTGAGCGAAGAAGGTAATCTCGTATAATTTACTTCGCCAAAAACAAATACAACGAGATTACCATGCCCCGATTAATGCTCACTGATGAGATGTGGTCGAAGCTAAAAGCTATTCTGCTTGAAGATAGAGTCTATAACAAGCGAGAGCATCGATACACGATGGAAGGCATTCTTTATCGGTTGCGTGTCGGCTGCCCTTGGCGAGATTTACCAGACTATTTTGGCTTATGGAATACGGTTTACCGTCGTTTTTTACTGTGGTCCAGAAAAGGAATTTTACTCAGGCTATTCAAATCCTTATCGGCCAATAAGGATACGGAATGGGAGTTTCTTGATGGCAGCTATATAAAAGCGCATCAACACAGCTCGGGCGCATCCTCTGAGGAAAATCAAGCGATTGGGCTGAGTCGTGGCGGTAATACAAGCAAAATCCACCTTGCTGTAGACAGTTATGGTTTACCAATAGAGTTCATAATCACAGGCGGAGAAGTTCATGATAGTAAAGTGGCCAATGACCTTATTGAGGTCTTGCCACAAGGAGATTTCATCATTGCGGACAAAGGTTATGACAGTGAAGCGATTCGCGAGAAAGTTCGTCAATGCGGCTCGACTCCAGTCATTCCTAGAAAGCAAAATTCGAAAAAAGGAAACGCCGATATAGATTGGTGTTTATACAAATATCGGCATTTAGTTGAAAATGCGTTTGCTCGGCTCAAACATTTTAGAGCGATAGCCACGCGTTATGATAAGTTGAAAATTCATTTTGAAAGCATGTTAGCGTTAGCTTGCTCGATCATTTGGCTGCCAATGTGAAAGATCAACAGCCCCTAGACGATGCCATTCAACAGCGGGATCTTGATCGACTCAAATCACAAAGTTCGGATACCACAGGGACAGACACTACAACAGGAACAGACACTACAACAGGAACAGACACTACAACAGGAACAGACACTACAACAGGAACAGACACTACAACAGGAACAGACACTACAACTGGAACAGATACTACAACTGGAACAAACAGCGCGACTGGAACAAACAGCACGACAAGCACGCCCTAAGATAATACATTAATCGATAGGTAATCTGGAATAAAGGGGTTAAAGGAAGATCAAAATTCAATGCAAGGAAGCGCTTCCTCTCTTTGTTAATGCATCACTCTCCCTCTTAACATAAGTTAAGTTGCTTATACAAAAGACCCAACCAGAAAATGTCTGTTTAAATAACATTTCAGCTTGAAACCCGCTTATTTTTTACCACTCCCCCTACATCTGTAGGGTATTTACCGATCAAAAATAGGGATAAGATCAATTTATAGTCAATTTTAGGATCGCTCATACTGGAGTCGAAATGCCAAAATTAGATCACCATTGTACTTCCGAGGGCGCCATTATCGACGCTTTCAGTAGAACGCTACTTGAGGTCTATTGTCATGTACTGGTGTTTATGTCAGTGTTTTCCGTGATAATTGGCATCACAAAAAAGCGGCTTATCTATGGTTAAGATAGGCCACTTTTAGGTTGCTAGACAATTCAAATTAATCTAGGTTATCTAATTATCACACTCGGGTTTTGAAAAAATAAGCGATACTGCGTGGACGATTTTCATTGGCTGTCGGAACGACTCGTGACGCATCAAAAACAAAACCACCATGATTCGGATCATTTGTCCAAGCCATGCCTGTATATTTAGTTGAAGAACTTAATGATGTCGCTAGAGCGCCTGATGCCGAGCTAGAAATTAACTCCCCATAAAGCCCGCCAATTTCACCTTTTATGTTTCTAATCGAATCACTCTGAAAACTACCAAACACTCTATTTGCATCCACTCCTCGGCCGTTGTCATAACCTCGAATAAATTCGCCACCTAATATCGGTAAAGTAAAGGTACTCTCTCCATCACCTGTGCCGTAGTAGCCTGCATACTGTTGAGGATCGGCGTTTTTAGTGGCTTGGCTCACTAGATTGGAGGTTGCCTGTACTTTCGACCATAAAATGGGGTGATCATCGCGTTTGAGCGTTGCACCGTTTAAAGCAACTTCACCAACATCCATAGTATCTAATGAGTCGGTTATCACTTTGGCAATATCTTTCGCCTCATTACCCGTCAGTGGGTTGATTTGTTTTATTAGCCAAAATTGCCCTTTAACATAACTAAGCGTTGCAAGTGCCCCTTGATATAACTGATTAGAAGCGACTACGTTAGACACGGGAATGGGGGCCAGCCCATCTAGTGTAATGGTTATTGTACTGGAATTCGTCGAGGCAACATAAAAGTGAATTTCATCATGCTCTTTTAGCACTTTAACAGGCTGTTTTCCTACAGGACTTGTTAACACAATACGATTGGCGTCCCCTGCTGTTTGACATACATTTTTGGCACGCTTTTGGTTACTAAGAGAAAGAGCAAGCTGTGATAAGACATTTGTATTCTCCTCTATATCACCTTCCCTAATGGCATAAATCAACTCATCATAAATCGCGTTCATATGGTCCGCTGAGGCGATGCTGGCAGGAATGGCATTAAGTGGATCACCATCGGTAAATTTGCCGTTATAAAGGTCATTACTATCTGGGTAGTTCATTGACTGTCTCCTATTTTTGGTCATTACTCTAATAAGCAAGTCAGACGCAGAAGGCGGCTGGTGCAAGGTATCGCTTATTGAGAGAAGAAAAAGAAAAGAGGTAGACTTGGTTTGAGCAAAGCTCGCCGCTTTTCTTGGTATTTATAATGCGGGGAAAGCGCCTTGGACGCTGTCTGTTGGGATTCAGTGTTAGCTTTTTGCGGCGAAAATTAGAGGCATAAAAAAGCCCAGCGGAGCATGGATCTCGGCTGGGCTGCAGATATTACCTTAAGTTTTAATGGCGCTTATAATCGTGTTTTGAAGAAGTACGCAACGGAACGTGGACGCGATTCTCCATCATTTTCTGTTCCCCCACTATAATCTGAATATAATAGTCCTGGGCCAAATTTATCGAGGCCTGTGTTAGCTATACCCGATCCCGCAGAACCCTGATAGGTATTAACTCCATGACGGTGATGACCAATCTGTGTTTTTTGAAAGCTACCAAACACTCTCTCAGCATCCACACCACGGCCGTTGTCATAACCCCGAATAAATTCCCCGCCTAATGTTGGCAAAGTAAAGGTACTCTCTCCATCCCCTGTGCCGTAATAACCCGCGTAGGATTGAGGATCAGCGTCTTTTTGGACTTGATCGATTAGGTTGGAGATGGTCTGTACTTTGGCCCAATAGATGGGGTGCTCTGCTCGGCTTAGTGTTGAGCCATCGAGCACGATTTCCCCAGTAGCCGTATGGTTGGTGGTGTCGACGATGAGTTTGCCGATGTCGTTTACATCGTTGCCGGTTTTGGGATTAATCTGTTCGGTGAGCCAAAAGCTGCCATCGAGGTAAGTGACGGTCACCAATGCGCCTTGTAATAGCTGATTCGCGCCCACTACATTGGACAGCACAATAGGGGCTAGTCCATCGATAGTCAGGGTGACGTTACTCTGTGAATTTGAAGCATTTACTCGAAAGTAAATTTTGTCGTAGTCTTTTAGTGTTTGGACAGTTTGCTTACCAGCAGGTGAGGTCAATTGGATGTCATTAGCATTGCCCGTGGTGGTCATAACGGATGTGCCACGTATTTGGTTTTTCACCGATAAAGCAAGCTGGGATAAGGCGCTGACATTTTCGACCACATCCCCTTCTCGAATTAGATTAATCAGCTCGTCGTATACAGCGTTCATTTGTTCGGCGGAATCTTGGCTAGCAGGAAGGCCTGTTAGTGGGTCGCCATCAGTAAATTTGCCTTGGTAAAGATCATTGCTATCTGGGTAGTTCATCGACTGTCTCCTTTGAATGTATTCGTTACCTATCCTTTTAGGGAGATAGGCTTGCAAAAAAGAGAGTGAAGCACTGTGTTTTATCCAACAGGGCAACACTCTCTTGCGAGGAATAATGATTCATAGAAGGGACAAGTCCCCTCTGTTAGAGATCAGTGACAGAGCGACTTCTCAGTTTTAATTAGTCGCTTTTATTTTCCACTCCTATTTTCCAGTGAAGGCCGCTGGCTGTTTGCCCCAATCAATCTCTTGTGGGAAGCCTACTTGTTCTGGCACATTTCGTAAGACGACACGATAGTCTCGCCATGCTTTGGCATCTTTGCCCGCGTCTTCCAAGCGGTTAATTTCACGTGTCACCTGATCCACCAAAGCATCGCGTTTGGCACGGGCCTGAGCCGTTAATTCTTCTGTGCTAGGAGGAATCACAGGCGCTTCTAACAGCGCCTCTTTTGGTACCTCTACACCCAATTCAGAAATGGTGTGCTTGGTGCCATCGGCATCCCAATATTCCTTACCGATATGATCGACAACGTATTGCCATTTACCGTCTTTAAAATAGCGTTGAAAGCCCGCTTTTTCATCAAGCACGGGAGATTGAGTACCGTAAGCGGGAATCAACTCTTTTCCTGTTACGGAATCGATAGCGGCTTCTAGCTGCCCAACAAAAACGGGGTAGGTTTCGCCTTGTTTAAAGGTATATAATTGCATTTTGATCTCTCCTTATAATCGTGTTTTGCCGTAGAAAGCTATGTTTCGAGGGCGAGTTTCATTGCTAGGCAAACTTCCCCCACTTATACTATTTGCACTCGACACTTGCTGGTCTTGATATTTTTGGTTAGATCGATCTGTGCCTTGAGCCTTTAAACCATCACCGCCTGAGTTGTATGCTGTAGCATTGCCATAGGCATTTGCAAAACCATGTGTATGATCCGTATAGGCATCAACTTGTCCACTCCCAAACACTCGCCCTTTATCCACACCCCGCCCCTCGTCGAACATGCGGATAAATTCTCCACCGACGATCGGCAAAGTGAAGGTAGTGCTGCCATCGCCAGTACCGTAATAGCCTGCGTAGGTTTGCTGGTTGGCATTTTTTACCCCTTGATCCACTAAGTTTGAGGTGGCTTGCACTTTCGCCCATAGAATCGGGTGCTCCGAACGACTCAGTGACGCACCATTAAGCGCCACTTCACCGACTTCCATAATGTCTAAGGAATCTGTGATCAGCTTGCCAATATCACTCACTTGGCTCCCTGTTTTAGGATTAATCGCTTGCTTTAGCTGAAAATGCCCTTGTAGATACACCAATGTTACTAACGAGCCAACAAACAACTGATTCACCGCCACTACGCTCGAAATCGGCACAGGCGCAAGGCCATCCACTTTCACAGTCACCGAGGCGCTGGTATTGGTGGCCGATACCATAAACTGCACTTCATCAAAGTCTTCTAGTTCAGTCACTTTAGGTTTACCAGCCACGCTGGTTAGCACGATGGCATTGGCATCTCCCGATACGCTAAAGCCTTGTTTAGATCGGGTCTGTTTACGGATCGAAGCGGATAATTGCGTTAAATCATCGGCGTTTGGCGTCAATCCTCCCGCCTGAATGGCAGCGCGAATTTCGTCGTATACCGCATTCATCTGCGCGGCGTTGTCCCGACTGGCGGGAATACCGTTAACCGGATCGCCATCGGTAAATTTTCCGTTTAAAAGGTCATCTCTTTTTGGGTAGTCCATAATTATTTCCTGTCGTGATAACTGAAGATAAGGTGTGTATGGGCCTGTTTTAGGCGGTTGAACACACATTCGAGTCGTTGGTTGCTCCAGGTGCGATATCTATCCCCCCATGGATCGCCATAGTGTCGCGTCTTTGGGTTGATGCGCGCTGCGTTAATTTGCCAAGTAAAGGCCCAATCTTCACCCCCATACAAACTGCCGTAAGGCTGGCCGTAGCGAGCCGTTTGGTATTCGGTAATGGTGATCTGATACCCCATGATGGCGGCGATCTCGATCAGAAACTCTCGGCTCTGGCTGCCCTTCATACGATAGCTTTGCAGCAAAGCCGCCAACCGCTCCTGATAGGATGGGTCCACGCCACTACAAGGATCAGGCAAACCATACTCCGCCTCCCATTGAGCAAAGGTTTCATAGGCTTGGCTGGGGTGTGATTCTTTTAAGACATCCAACGCCCGCTGATCCACTCGAGCTAATTCTTCGCTAATGCCTGCCATCAGCCTACCCAACTGAGAATCTGGCACCTTGGCCCAGGCGTTCCCCCGGGGCAAGAGCGCAAGTAAAGCATGCTGGTATTCGCTGACTGGCTCGCTGAGCACTTGCTTGGCTAAGGATTGATTCGTCGCCGCTGTTTGATTCGTTAGCCTGCTGCCCATGAGATCTCTCCTAATACCAGAAACTCACCCGTGCCACAGGTGACATCCTGGGTTAAGTCAATCACGTGGTTGTCTTCCCCTGAAGCCAGGGAAATCGCTTCCCGTATTTGGCTCAAAAACAAGGTACCACCGGGCTCGGCTTTACGACGAAGCAAGTCCTTTAACTCAGCGATAATGGCGGCTCGCACAGCAGCGGTGTTCGGCGCAACCGTGGTAAAACGAATGTCCAAAGGCTTCGCGATCACTGGCAAGACATAAAACTGTTTCATGCTGACGGGGCGCTTTTCCTCGATATACGCCTTCACCGCGGCAAGATGTGCCTCACTCGCCACCGGCGACGGTAAATCCTCCGTGACAAAGCGCACCGTCACCGTCCCCAATCCCGATTCATGGGGATAACACCAGGCCCGTGTCACATCGTTATGGGCCGCTAAGGTCCAGGTGATGTAATCCGCCTTATTGCCTCCCATACTGGGGTTTTTACGACGTTCGGCTAGGCGCTTGCGCACTCGATCGATGGCCTCCATATCGCTACCACCCGTAAGGCTGATGACGGTGGCTTCCACGTCGATATCCAACTGGGTACTGACAAAGCGCAATGTATTGCCTGCCGGTAAGTTGCCCTCACTGCCCGCGTTGACCGCCGTCAAGGCAAGTATCGCTTGACCATCGGCAATGGTGGCCGCTTGGGTGACGCGATAGGTCGCCTCGTCGTCGGTTTGCAATAAGGTATCCACCAGCACGGTGGCGCCGTTATTCCCAGAGATCGTCGCCGTGCCCGACGCGCGGGAGGCATGGGTTCGATAGATCCCCATCTCAGCGGCGCGGCGCAGTAAGTTGTCATCGTCGCATGTGTCGTCAAATAATTGGTCGACGTTGTATTGCAGGTGCCCATGCAAACCATGGGCGGCCCCGGCCACCGCCTGTGCCAATGGGTAATACACATCCCCTCGGCGAGTGGCTTTTTGGCCACTGTGTCGCTCTATGTCAGCGGCGACACGGGCTTGAATTGTTGTTCGTGTTGGGCGTGAAAAAGCCATCTTTTACTCTCCATTTGTTATGTCGTGTGCTCTAAAAACCGACACCCACTCGCCATTGTTTAGCTGGCAATCCAAGCGAAAATTCACTCGATTCGGATCCCCAACCCCTTGTTGTGTTGCCCTGTCCCGCTCCACCTTGATATTGATCGCCTGCAAGTGCCCTTCGTCGATCAGCCACTGCACCGCTTGAGTGAGGTAATCGTGCATGGCGTTGAGCGTTTCTTGGGTAATCTTGCTACGGCTCAACAACCACAACTTGCTGCCCAAGCTTTGCTTATCGGGCAAATCCATATCGCCCCAGTAGCCGCGTTTGTCTTGGCTGGCATCGGGCAAGAGATCATCGTCACTGGCTCGCGCATCGGTAAAGAGCGATATGGAAATCGCATTGTCCAGCCAAGTCAGCGCGTCGTCGGTGGCGGGGACGATGTCTAAACCGCCAAGTTCATTGCTGTACGCTAAAGAAATTATCATTACGAACCTCCTGTTGGGCGATTTGTCGGACGCCCTTCTGCGTCCATATGGGTATGTTTTTTCAAGCTAATGCCACCAGCGACCACGTCTGTCACCATCATGGTGCCGTTTTTGTCTAGGGTTCCTGAGCCTGCGGCGTTGACAAAGCTGGCCCCTTGCACCACGCTCGCAGCGGTGATTTTGTCTTGCGAAGTGATATGCCCTTGGGCCTCGATCGTCTCTGCCACGGTCAACTTGCCTGTCATATGGGTGTGGGGCGTCACCAGTTCCACTTTAGTGGCCGCTTCCACGCTGATGGTGCGGTCTTTTTTCAGATGCACCTTGTCCCCATGGTGGTTGTAAATCGCCGCTTCCCCTTCATCGATCACCAAGCGATAACGCTGGTCTCCCGCCATAATGGCGACGCTGTTGGAGCCATTGCCATTAAAGGCCAGCACCACGGCTTCCGCATTCGGAAAAGGATGCGAGGTAAAACCAAAGGGCTCCATATGCTCCACATTGTCTAGGGGCATACCGCCCTCTTGCTGGACTTGAAAGTAGCGAATCTTATTGGCGTATCGCACTCGACGAATCAAGGCACGCCCCGCCAAACGGCGGATTTTCCGAACTAAACTGTTTACCATATCCATGCTTACTTCCCCTTAACGGGCTTAAGATCAAACGCCCCTTTTGGCAACAGATGAATCTCCGTCGTCGAGCCGCCTTCGTTGAGCATCAAACGGGTTTCCGTGATCAACAGCTCCCCATCCCAGCCCATCCAAGGGTCTTGCACCGAGACCAAGGCATTGGGTGCCCAAAGCGTGCCATTCGGTGTTTGTCGCCAGCCTTGCACGGTATAAGTCATGGTTTTGGCGCGGCTTTCATTCACATTTTTCTGCCACTTAGCCCGTGTTTCACAGGCGGCCACATCCGCTGGTCCATCGGCGCTCAAAGCAAACGGACGATAACGCCCCGCTGCCGTTACCTTGGCCTGATTCTGGGTAATGGCTTTGGCATCCTGATTCGTCGATGGGGTTTTCATCTGTTGCCCTGTCACCGTGTATTCGCTGAACACCCCACGGGCACTGAAGTGGCCAGAAGCACTTTGGATGTTTTCTCCAAGTACCAAGGCCACCTCGGCCAAGTCCGTTCCCGCTCGGGTAATCTGCAAATTCCCTGACCAATCCGATACCAAGAGCACGGCTTTCAGACGCGCTAACCCTTCGAGAAACTCCCAAATGGATTGCCCAAGATCCAACATTTGATCACTCTTAAATACGTCGTTGGCGGCGTCTTTGGCACTGTCCGCCACGCTGACCTCAATTCCAAAGGGCGCACATAATTGACGAGCAATGCCCGCCAGAGTTTGTCCGACCTGAAATTGCTTACCCACGGTGGTGCAATCGATCAAGTCGCCGATTTTGCTGCGTCCCGTCACGTTCAGTTGATGACTCTTACTGGAGTAGGAGACGTTCACATCGTCGATATAACCAGCAATGATGGGCTCATCGTTGACGTACACGGTGACGCTCATACCGGGTTGCACGGCACGGGCTGACCCGCTGTGGCCGCCTAGGCCGGTGGCCTCCAAACTGTCCGTCAGGGACAATTCAAACGAATGGGCTCCCCGCTCCATGGAACGAGCAATGGTGGCTTGCGTCCAAAAGCGATGCACCTTGTTATCAATGCTCACCAACAATCGATCAGTGGCGCCCTCCTTGGCACCAAACACATGCTGTAATTCGTTCATTTCAGCACCTCCAGTTCCACACCAGCGGGCACGCTACAAGGGTTGGGTAGTCCATTACGGCGGATAAACTCCAACTCACGACGGGCATCCCCATAGAGGTTGTAAGCCATCACCAACGCAGGGACGGATTGCTCTAATTGCGTTGTCGCTTCCGTCGCTAAGTTTGGCTCCAGCTCATCAATGCGTTTCATAATGGCGGTTTGCACATCTGCCCACGCCTCGTAGGCTTGATCCGTGCCCACTTCGATCAAATCGTCGATTTGTGCCAACACCAGATCCCGCGTTTTACGCGCCTCATTTAAGGTGGTAAACAAGCCCGTTTGCGTGACCATGGCCTGGGCCATGGACAAGGTCGCGTTGGCCGTAAACAGGGTATTCAACGCCGCTTTGTTCAAGGCTTCCTGTTGGCGATTAAAGGTCATGGTCACGGTATTCACTTGCTTGGTCAGATCCGTCGCGAAGGTGTCCAAGGTATCTTGATAGCCAGACAACACGGCTTTCATGTCGTCCATGTCGTCAAACACCGTGCTCACTACTTCGTTCACCCCTTTGGCCAGTGCTTCTGGGTTCGTCAGATAGTCGTCCAGCTTGCCGACAAAATCGTCGATCTTGTCCGCTACCTTGCTCCCTACCTGCGATAACGGCGTCAGTAATCCCATCATTTGGCCGTTTAAATGACTCAGTAAGGTGGCGCCTTGCTGCAGTAAATCCCGCGCCGCGTCTTCCACAAAAGACGCGTTTTTATCGACGCTAAACGTCTTGGCAAAATCCGCTTGCACCGTTTGCGACGCTTGGCCAATCGCCTTGGCTAACACACTGGCGCTGCTGATTGATACAGGGAAGGACAAAGCCCCAGCCCGCACATATTGCACGGTGAATTGACAGTATCCGCCCCGTTGCGTACGGATGGTCCAGTCGTAATCCGTTACCTGAATCATCAAGGTGCCAAGATAGGGGTGCACCAACTTACCCGCCCCAGGCTTATTCAAGGCTTGCATCAATTGATTGCGCGCCAGGTCGTAATCCTGCCCAGCAACAAAGAGAGTCAAACGTTCAGACTCGGCTTTTTTGCCTAAATCTTCCGCAAAATACACGTCCTGTTGCGGGTACTCATGTACCGCCACCCGTCTACCGGCTTGGCCACTGGCCTGCTCGGTAAAAAAGCGCACGCCACGAAAGGTGCCTTGCTGTAATCGATCTCGCCACGTCATGGATGGCCTCCCATTGAACTTCCTGCGATGGACAAGTTCAGGTTATGAGCCGTCACCGACGACACCGTTACACGCTTGTCTTCCACACTGATTTTGATTTCTCCGTGCACTTTATCTAGCGCGGCGTCTGCCGCCCCCTGTGCGTTGGGCTTACTTGCTTTGCTAGGCGCCTTTTCCTCATCGTCACCGGTGAACCAGCTGGTTAAACGGCTGCCTAAGGATTCCCCAACGGCACCGCCGCCCATGGAGCCCAAAACGCCACCGATCAGACCACCCACCGCCGTGCCAATCACTGGCACCACCGAGCCAATGGCGGCCCCTGCCGCTGCACCGCCCCAAGTACCTAAGCCAGACCCGACGACCGAACCCACCACGCCGCCGGATTGCTTGACCTTCTCCGTCACGCTGGCATCGCCATTCCACACTTCCGCCAGCTCAGCTGAACCCGCCAGGGCGTTGACAACACCATTGCCCTTAATGCCCTTTATCCATTTCGATGGCTGAAAACGCTTCGCAGGCACCGCAGGCTTGTCAAAATCCGCATCCACTTTGTCCACTAGATGCGGCAACAAACTCTGTGGTTTACCATGGGCTTTTGCGCCGCTGTTCTCGTTCCGGCCAGCGATATCACTCAGGTCCAACAGAGACTCGCCTTTTGTGCCGCCATTACGAAAGTCTTTAATACCCTTGCCTAGATCCAACAGATCCTTGCCGATATCAACGGCGCTTTTGATCTGGTCTAGCCAAGAAGGCTCGCTGGTGTTATTGGTTTGATCGCGCTGTACTGCGAACACCCCAGATTTCGGCATGTTGACCACAAAGACGCGCTGCACATTCACCGCTGGCGTCGCCCCTTTGTTATTCGCCCCACCAGCAAGCCTATGTTCTGTTAACGCTGTTTCTGCGTTCGTCGCCAAGACGTCTTTGGATAAAGGGGAGGTGGAGACAGTCGATTTCTTCGCCTCTTTACCTTTATCCAAAGCCTTGCCTGATAACGTGTCGACCACCGTTTGCACGGAGGTCACCACGTCTTTGCCTTCTTTGTATGCGTTGCTAACGCTTTGAAATACGCCGCTCCAGTATTCACTACTGGTGTTCGACTTGTTGCTGGTAATGGCTTGCCATGCCGATACCGATGCCGAAGAAAACTCGTTGACTTCACCTGCGGCGTTAGACACCCCATCGATCACCGTCGACGTTGTATCCACGGCGTGGGAAAGCTCATTCACGAGGCTTTCGGCTTGTTCCAGTACCTTATCTAGCGGGGAATTTTCTGCCTTATCGTTCGAGTCCTGCCCTGTTTTGTCGTCTTGCTTTTTGGGCTCACCCAGTTGCGCTTGTAAACGCTCAATAAAAGCCGATGCCTGCCCCAACGAGCTGCTAAAGGCACCCATTACCTGCTTGCCTCGCTGCCCCATTGCTGACACCGCATCCGCATATTGCTGGGCACGCTGTACAAAGTTCTCCGCTGTCCCCATCGCAAGAGATGCCTTTAGATCGCTCATAAATACCTACTTAATCCCTTTGAGATTGCTAGACAGGCGCACTAGCTGGCGCTCTGTCATGGAAAGAAAATCGCTACGAGTCCAAGGGAGTCGAGTTGAGAAAAGCACTAAGGCTCGCTCAATCGTCTGAGCCCGTAGCGACATCTCGCCCCCGTTCAACCATCGCCTTAGCGGTCGCCATGTCCATCGCCGTCACGCCCTTTTGCAGTAAGTCCAAATCGATATCCGACAACAGCTTGAACTGCTCGACTTCCAGTGGGCCTTGGATCTCCCCAAGGGAGGCCACTTGGCGACGCAGTGTGTTGACGCCCATTAAGGCATTGGACAGCAATAAAGTGGGCTCAAACTTGCCTTCTCCATTGGGGGCCATAATCACTCGCTCGGATTCCTCCATGGCGGCGATGATGTCCCCCGCCGATAACGGCCGCAAAGTGGCCTTAAGATGCTGTTTTTCTCCGACCATAAGGCCTTTTTCTAACGTGACTTGATGCATGATGATTTCCTCTAATCGATGGTCTCACGGGGCGCTTATGCCTAAGCGCCCACCCTTGCTATGTGTTGCTCTGCGCCCATGGCGACGAATCGGGCTTACTTCACCAAATCCGCACTGATGCCTTGCATTTTGCAGCTGTATTCGCCCCCGGATAACACCGGTGGCTCGGTCATCCAAGCGCCGTTGATGACCCACACTTTGTTGTTGTCGTCTTGTACGGTGACATTCACGTCCACCAAATTACGCAACAGGTTTTGATCAATATCGCTGGTATTAACGATTTTGAATTCACACGATGGGGCCACTGGCTCCTCGGTAAAGCCTGCCACACCGGTGTCGGCCATCACGGCATCACGCTTGCTGCCGCCTGGATTAAACGTTGCGCCAGACAGCGAGTTCACGCGTCCAATCGTTGGAATATCGAAATACAGTTTCTTTGCGACCTTAGCCATGTCTTTGCTCCTACTTGTTAAGCATTGTTTCAAGCGCTCTGTTAAACGCTCGGATTAAAAACGGTGAGCCCTTCCTTTGTAGAAAAGGCTCCTCTGAGTTAAATGATGAATTGTTGTTTGCCTGCACTCACACGCAATTGGTTCACCAGGTTCGGTGTATCGCGCCAGTTCAGACGGTTCGCATCGTCTGCATCGCGTTCCACAATGAGTTTTTCCGTGTAGGTATCAAAATCCTCAACCCAGCCCTTTTGCTCCATAGAGCGGTACAAAGACAACAGCTGACCACGAATAATCTGTGGCGTAACAATCGCCTGACCAGCGCCGTATTGCGTACCATCGCTCGCCAATTTATGACGTGGATAGTGTTGCGAAATCATCAAACGCTGTTCGTAACGAATGCGCTCCAAGGTTTCTGGCGTACAGATGTCCAAATAGCTGGCGTCGCTAAGGCCGCTGGCGTTGTTTTGATACATGGTGATTTGACGCTCAATGCGACAGGTGCCATCGCTGCCCACGGTGAAGGTGGAAATACCATCGAACAACAACAAGTTGCGCTCGCTTTGGCTCCAACGCTGATGACGGCTTGGCGCCAACATGCCTTTCAACACCAAGGTTTGCAGAGGACGCGCTGGATCAATCGCCAAGGCTTTCGCCGCTACCGCCGCGTTAATCGCCGATACCAAATAAGTCGGCGTTGGGCTAGTGCCCGTTGCCATGCAGCTTACGTGTGGGCTATTGCGTTTTGAACCAAACGTACCGGTTTCGCCATGAGTGCCGGCAAAAGCAATAAAGGCACGACAACCAATCTGACGCATAGGGCCAAAGCGATCGCCCAATTCCGTCTCAAGAGACACTAGGTTGGCGGTATCCGTGAACGGACAGACCATCCAGTTAAACCACTCATCGCCCATGGCATCGAGAGCCACTGATACATCTGGGTTACCCGCACCGCCAGATAAATTCGCAAACGAAAGCGTCAAACCAGACGGCATGGCTTCGTCGTAGAAGCTGGCACGCAGATCCAAGCCATTAAAGACTTCGCCTTTATGACGCGCCGTGACAGTCACTACCGCATCCGCAGCACTTGCTGTAACAGGCAGGTCCAATGCAGCGTTGATTTGTGCCGCAATGGACGAAGCAACGGTTGCCACAGAATCACCGACACTTACTCCCACACTTAAGCGTGTGCCACCCACATACAGGGCCACTGTGCCCGCACTAACCGGAGCGGTTGCGACGGTAATCGAGCCTGCGGCCGCTGTGCCACTGGTGTTGTCGTCTAGGGCAATCGCCCACATTTCGGTATCGGTATTGGCATTCAAAAACGCCGCACATTGACCCGCCAACATCGAGCCTTGACCAAATAAGGCCGTCGCTTGAGTCGGATCGGTTACACGCACCGGAATACCCGCCGCTTGTGTGCCTGTATTCAAACGCTGACCGGCAATGGCCACTTTGAACATAGTGGACGACGCGCCTGCCAGCTCGTTATTGAACTCAATGTACGTCCCTGGATTGCGTAGCGTCGCGGGAATATTGTCAAAAGAAATAGCCATAATTATTTGTCTCCTAAAGATTGAATGGCGATAAGGTCGCCGTCGCTAATACGACGACGGTAATAGCTCGTTAGCACCACATCGATACCGTCCTTCGGTATGATCTGGCCGTTCTCTTTGCGTACCTGACGCCCTTTGGCAGGGCGAACAGTCACGGCGGCTTTTGCTTGCATACTTGCTCCTTTGCTAAAATGTCTCTGGTAGGTCGGAATTCATCCCGACAGTCACTTGTTGGACTAAAGTCCAACCTACAAACCCCTAAACAGCCCAACCTCCCTGGGTAGGTCGGAATTTATTCCGACGGTCACTTGTTGGACTAAAGTCCCACCTACAAAACCCTAAGCAGCCCAACCTCCCTGGGTAGGTCGGAATTTATTCCGACAGTCGCTTGTTGGACGAAAGTCCCACTTACAAGACCTTGGTATCAGCGGCGATTAAGACCTGCTTGCCATCGAGCGTTGTCTCATCGGCGTGGTAGCGTAAAAAATCGTCCAGATCGTCAAGTGCCACCTGATCCGGCCATGGCATCAGCAAACTAAACTCAAGCTCATGGCATTGATAACCGGTCTGATCCTCCGCCAAGTGCGCCAGATTCTTCACCGACTTAAACATCAGCCCATCCGCTTGCTCCAGCTCCAAGCCATGCAAAGCCTGCAGCAAACGCACTATCAAGGCATACGCGGACGACTGCTCATCGCCTGCGGGATACTGAGTGATCAAATACAGCGTCCAGCGGCTTTTTAGCTTGTTCACATCGGACAACTTGCCCTTAGTGAAACTGGTGTACACCGCAGGCGCACTCAGCAACATGCTGTTCACCACATCCTTGCTCCAATGACCCGGATGGCTCGCCACCTCTTTCACATGACTGCCCAAGGCCGTGGTAATCGCGGCTTTAAGCGCACTGTCTACTTGAGCAAACATCAAATAAAACCCTCATATTGAAAACTCATCTCACCCACTGGGTGAGCGCCGAAAAGCGTCTGCGTTTCGATAAGGCAAGATTAAAGGCAAGCCAACTTTCACGAACCAAGACAGAGTTCAGCGTGAGAAGAAAAAACAAAACAAGAGAAGAGAGGGCAAAAGAAGGTCAGCACAAAAGCGCCGTCGCCCTATTAGAAAGGGGAATGCATTCGAATCACAAAACATGGATCATTAATTTAATTCAACAAATAGTGAATCGATAGAATTTTACTCATATAAAGATCAAGACTAGAGTAGTGGCATACATTGTTTTGCTGACTTTGACGCAATCGAAAGATCATCCAAAGCAGGGAAGCCCCTTGAGAGACATCACAGAAATGGGATAACGAACATTATGAGCCAGAATTTTGCCTTTTCCATTAAGACCCTTCGTTTCGACGAGAACTATCGGCCTTCGAATAACACCCGCATCACCACCAACTTCGCCAATTTAGCCAGGGGTGAGAGACGTTATGACAACCTGCGTGACACCTTGCGCATGATCAATCAACGCTTTAATGCCCTAGCCCATTGGGACAATCCCAATGGCGATCGTTACTCCGTTGAGTTGGATATTGTCTCCGTGGATATGGATATTGAAGGCAACGGACGCCCCTTCCCGACCATTGAAATGTTGCAAACCACGGTGTTAGATCGTCAAACCAATCAACGCATTGAAGGCATGATCGGTAATAACTTTTCGTCTTATATCCGTGATTACGATTTCAGTGTTTTATTGCTTGACCACAACAAGGATCAATCACGCTTTACGATTCCCGAAAACTTTGGCACCTTGCACGGCAATATATTTAAGCACTTTGTTCAGTCCACCACTTTTCAGCGTCATTTCAGCAAACTGCCCGTTATTTGCTTAAGTGTCGCGGAGAGCAAGGTCTATCAGCGCTCGAACAACCAGCACCCAGTATTAGGCGTGGAATACCAACCCAACGAATCCTCACTGACCGAGCATTACTTTCAAAAAATGGGGCTACAAGTTCGCTATTTCATGCCGCAAAACAGCAAAGCGCCATTGGCTTTCTATTTCTTTGGCGACTTGCTAAACGATTACAGCAATCTAGAACTGATCAGCACCATCAGCACCATGGAGACGTTCCAAAAAATCTATCGGCCCGAGATTTATCATGCCAATACCCCAGCTGGCGAGCGCTTCAAACCCAGCTTACAACATCAAGATCATTCATTGACGCCCATTCAATACGATCGAGAAGAGCGCAGCCAACTGGCCATCAAGCAAGGAAAGTTTACTGAGGAGCACTTTATTAAGCCTTACCAAAACCTCCTTGAACAATGGTCTGCGAATGTTGCGCACTAATTCACCTCAACGATAAGACATTTATTATGAAAACATTATTACCCACCTCCACCGCTGGTAGCCTGCCCAAACCATCATGGCTTGCTGAACCGGAAACACTCTGGTCACCCTGGAAATTACAGGGTGACGACCTCATTGCTGGCAAGCGCGATGCCTTACGAGTGTCTCTTCATGAGCAGAGCCATGCTGGCATTGATATCGTCAGTGATGGCGAGCAAACACGACAACATTTTGTCACCACCTTTATCGAACACCTTAACGGTGTGGATTTTGAAAACCGTAAAACCGTCACCATCCGCGACCGCTATGAGGCGAGCGTCCCTGTTGTGGTCGGCGCGGTGTCTCGTCAGAAGCCCGTCTTTGTCGAAGACGCCAAATTTCTACGCCAGCAGACCAAGCAGCCAATAAAGTGGGCCCTTCCTGGCCCCATGACAATGGTCGATACTCTCTATGATGACCATTACAAAAGCCGAGAAAAACTGGCTTGGGAATTCGCCAAAATCCTCAACGAAGAAGCCAAAGAGCTGGAAGCGGCAGGGGTGGATATTATCCAGTTTGATGAACCGGCCTTTAACGTCTTTTTTGATGAGGTGAACGACTGGGGCGTTGCCTGTCTTGAGCGCGCTATTGAAGGTCTACAATGTGAAACCGCCGTCCATATTTGTTATGGCTACGGCATCAAAGCCAACACCGACTGGAAGAAAACTTTAGGATCACAGTGGCGCCAGTACGAAGAAATCTTCCCTAAACTGCAAGCCTCTAACATCGACATTATCTCCCTAGAATGCCATCACTCACGGGTACCTATGGAATTAATGGCGCTCGTTCGCGGTAAGAAAATCATGGTGGGAGCCATCGATGTTGCCACCGACATCATCGAAACCCCAGAAGAAGTCGCAGATACCTTACGCAAAGCACTGCAATATGTGGACGCAGACAAACTGTACCCATGCACCAACTGTGGCATGGCGCCGTTATCCCGGGACGTTGCCAGAGGCAAACTCGAAGCCTTAAGCGCTGGCGCCGCCATCGTTCGCCAAGAACTTAGCCAATAAATCGACCTTACCTAATACCACTTCCCTATTTCTCCCCTTAGCCAATCAGGTTGCCCACTCGGCATCCTGATTTCTTCTCTCTAATAAAACCATGCTCCAGCCCCCACAAGATAACCGCCACACAGACCCCGTTAGCCCCCCGTTAGAAACGGATTTCGCGAAAAACACAGGGCAATATAGTGGGTCGAGGCTTGAAAGGCGTGAGAGTGGCGAGAGAAACCTAATAAAATATTCAGAATTCGGTTAAAAATCATGTTAAAAACATAGTTTAAAAGGAAAAGACAAAATGATAACCACTCCGACTTTAGAAGAACTAACCGTCGAGGCTCTAAGGTTTCGCAGCTTGTTAGATCTCTGCGATAAAAATAATACTCACCTTGTTACCGATGACTTCCCGATAAACAACTGTAAGCTATCATCGATGCTATTTGTCTACCATGTCTTGACGATTTGGCCTGACCTGGCAGTATCAGGTGTTAATGGAATGGCTAAAAATCAAAAAGGTGAGGAGGAGATATCTCACTACTGGTTAGAAATTGGAGAGATTGCAATCGATCTTACTGCCGATCAATACAACCTCATAGACAATCATTTTCTTAATAAAGAAATCATCAGTAAAAGACCATACAGCTCTGTTTATATAGATAATATACATGCTGCCTTTCAGTATGAGTTATTTCGTATTGCATACAGAGATCACTTCATTGCTAACTTCCCTGATCTTGGAGAAGATTTTATTGATGACATGAGGGTAGCTTACTCACAAATCATGATAAAAAAAGAAGGAAAAGTTATCTGATTTTTTTTCAAAATGATATAAAGTACCCTAGAAATGAACAACTCACTGTATTTTTAATGCCAATATACTGAAAAGGACTTCTTTAAAATGAAAAAAATCATTTATTTTTTAGCTGTTGCACTTCCAACAGCAATTGTTACTTGGTTTAGTGTTTTTGAAATGGTACATGTCAGTTCAAGAGTAAAAGACTTTGTCGTTCAGTCTATTGGAGGTGGTGTAGGAACGTATCGGGCGCTACTCATTCTTGTTGGACTATTTCTATTCTTTGTACTTATATATATTGGTAAACTTGCTTGTTTTGGGGAAGTATCACGCAGAAAAGTTCGTATTTACTATTTTTCAACAATTATTGGCCTCATGGCTTTCTTTGCTATTGGCAGTGAATTTAGCGCACCAAAATTTACTTTCGCTCCGTTTCTAAGTGAATCATCACAATATAATTATGGTGATGTTGTCGAACAATCAGGCATTGAGTTTAAGATAAAATCTTGTTCCAAATCTGGCACTAAAACGACATGTAAACTTGATGTTTTTAATTTAGGAAAAGACCAGAATTTCAGTAATGGTTACAAATCATTTCTTATTGATGATCAGAATAACCAAGCTAAAGTCGTAGATTTTACTATGGGACAGCAATCCTACGGATCTTTATATTCAGGTGACATTCCAGTACCTGTTAATAGTAAGGCTTCTATGACTGTTGCATTTGAAACACAAAAAGAAACTTCTGCAACGCTGATCAGAGCCATGTACCTAAAGATCAGATTTGATAGAAAACAACGTAATATTACCTTTAGAAACATAGATCTTAAATAATCAGTTGCTATTCTAGGTGACTCAAAGCATCTAATTTGAATCACCTTATTTCATCTATCACTCCTTCTTATTCAACAAATAATCGTGTATCCGGTCTGTTGTCACCGTCAGACGGTTTAAGGTGCTTTTCAGCCCTTCCATTTCGGCGGTGAGTTTGGCAATGTCTTCGTGAGTGGCGGCTTTGTTTTCGAGCTGGGTAATGCGTTTGTCCAAAGTTTGTTGACTCATGGTCATCTCACGAATGGCGTTGCTGTTTTTAGCACGACCTTTGTCAATAAACATCCAGCCCGATAACATTAGCATAATCCCCCACTGTCCCACATCAAACCAAAATTTCCATTGCCCCCAATCGGTTGTCATTGGCGTTTCTCCTCATCTTGCTGGCAATCGATACAGCGTGTGGTATGCGGCAGCGCTGCCCGCCGTGGGGCGGGAATCACCTCATCACAGTCCACACAATGGGTTGTGAAGGTCGCCTCCCCTTGTTGTCTGTGTTGTTGAATCGAGGCCGCACGAAAGGCTTCTTCTAAGTCCGCCGCCCAATCTAATAAATCCATAATCTTGTCCTATCTCATCCTTACTTAAGCAAGCTGGTTACTGGCTTAGAGCCCGTCGCTGCTTGCGTAAGCGGGGTCTGCGTACCACGTTTTTCTATGGTTCGGCCGATCGACCAAGTCGCACAAATGCCTCCCCATGCCAACCAAAAATCCCCAGGCAAATCCGCCAACGGCGAGGCATCCACTGTGACACCCGTGGCCGTCGCTATGCGGGCAAGCAAAGGAAAAACCACATAATTGATCGCGATAAAAATCAGCCCAGCGTAAACCACCGTGGGGCGAGCCCGTTTGGTGTAGCTGTCCCCTTGGTTTAACTCCGCCACTAAGACGCGCTCTTTGGCTTCCAAGTTTTTGCGCAAACTCTGCTCAATCTCACTGTCTCGTTGCTGGATCAGGGTTTGCATTTGCAACTTGAAGGCGTTTTTATCGTCCGGCGATTCAATAAAGCGATCCGCCACCTCGCCAATGGACGACACCAAGGATCCCGCTCCCGACGTAAACAAATCGCTAAACCACCCCATGGAAGTCACCTTCTAAAATATGTTGATCCAACGGCCGAAACTTGCGACTAATCCAAGCTGGAACATTAAAACCTGGGCAGGTTTTCGGGCTAAATTGGTTATGGCCGTACACCGCCAGCGAAGTGGCTAACTTGTCATCCAAACTTTGAATAAGCTTGAGCAACTGTTGCCATTGCACCAAAGCAAATTTATCCATACCAATCAGGCAAATACCGATACTTTTGGCATTTTTCCCATAGGTGTGCGCCCCCACCTCTTCCAGCGGTCGGCCACGTTGAATCGTGCCGTCTAACTCAATCACATAGTGATAGCCAATGTGCTTTAACGGGCTATAACCCGGACAAATACTCATGTCTCGTTCGAAATGGCGCGCTTCATGCCATTGATCAATCTGTTCAGCCGTAAACACATGGCCATTAGGGGTTTCTGCATGATGAATAATCACACTATCGATCACACTTAACTGTCGACGGGCTCCCATCGTTTTCTCCTCTTCAAAATACACAACGCACACGGCCAACTGCCGCGAGCTTTGCCTCACGTTACAAGACACAAGAGAAGGAACCTGACTGGATGGATTCAGTAATAGAGGGGGGATTTGTGTGCTGCTTGTTTCGTTGGATTAGCTTAATGGCTTTATATGGATGAGTTCTGTTCCGCTCTGCTGTATCAGACTTTCAGCGCCTTACTGTCGTGCAATGTCGTTGCATCGAAATCACCTTGTTGGAGCGAAGAGGTAATTGAGTTCATATCATTGAAATTCACCTTTTTTAAGGGGAAATAACAAAATCGCAGACATAAAAAAGGCCCGATTAGGGCCATGTAAGAGACAATGAATTAGGCAAAGCCTTGAAATAAATCCGGTGTGGGATCATCTGGCGGGGTGGTTTTCAGAATTTTCCAAATACGACGATCCGTGAGTTTATGCTCCATGGCTAATTGATTCACCGCACTGGTGGCGGTTTCTTTGGCACGAATACGCGCTTCAAATTCACTGATAATCACATTATCCCGAGCGCGACGCAGAGCCGCTGAACAACGGGGCACGTACAAGGGGGCGCCACCGTAATATTGGGCGAGTTTTTGTGTTACCTCATCGCCCATTTTCTCGGCTAACAGCGCTAACGTGGCGCGACCAATGGCGTTTACGCCAGATGGCATCGGCAACGTCGTCCCGCCAAAGGTATTAATAAGACGCGCCGTATCGGCCCATCCAATTACATGAATAAGCTGCTGCGCTGAGTCGGGCAATAAAGATTGCCAAGGTTCTAAAGTCATCATGCTAAGAAAACTAGCATGCTGATGCGTTAGTAAAAAATTCTAACGGTCAATGATTTTTAGCGGATCACTAGCAATAAAAAACCACCTCGATGGGTAGTTTTGTTTACAGCCAGTCACTCGTTGCATAACCCGATTGACTGATTCTAGAACTCTTCTTTGTAGTTGTAGTCAGGAATCAATGTGAACTGAATGCCCGTCAGGTTATGGTCGTTAAACGCCTTAACAAACTCATGATTACAATAAATAAAAGCGCCACCCAACTTACTTTTAAAGAGGACTTTCTTATCCACATCCTCTTTTTTAAACATAATGTTTTTGTAGCCTGTTGGTACATTGTTAAAATATTCCCTTTCACTAAACACAAGGTCTTCTTCGCCAAATACCAAAGGGTTAAAGAGATAGTGTTGATCACCTTCTACTTCTATTTTTAGAAACTCCCCATATGAAGACAGCTGCCCTTGCATGGCATCAAACGCTCTGCCATTAAAAAAGATCAAGCTTCCGAGGATATTGATATCGACACTGTGCTTTTTATAACGACCAGAATATTTAAACGCCATCTGCTCAGGCCAATACTCCGAAAGTGTGTCGTTCTTTTGTCTCAGCTCAACGAGATACACGATGGGATCTATGTCATCAGGCATCTTTGATGCCAGCACTTCTGCCAACTTAAGCGTGTCCATATCAATGGCATCAGAAGTATTCTCAGTATTGTGAACAGCGTAAATCATGATATTGCCACGGGACTCCTTTCGCTTATTGTACTTTGTCTATCAAAACTCACTTCTATCGATATAATCCTCTATTGGCGTGAAAGTCAGCCCCTTAAGCTGATGGCCTTTAAACGCCTCGACAAACAACTCATTGCAGTATAAACGCGCTGGAGCCAGTTTGCTTTTATAGAAGACCTTGCCCTCAACATCGTCCTTGTTAAACGCGATACATTCATAATCAGTATGAACGTTATTAAAATAACCTTTTATACTAAGTGTAGGGTCTTCTTTACCAAATATCTGCGGATTAAAAAGGTACTTTCTATACCCTTCTACATCAATTTTTAAGAACTCTCCATACTCAGCCAACAATGGCTGCAAGGAATCGTGAGCTTTATCACTAAACACGATTAAGCCTTCTAAAATACTCACATCATTGTTCTGCTTCTTCGCTTTGGGGTTATACTCAAATTCCATGGGATCAGGCCAATACTCAGACAATGAGTCATTGTTATGATGCATATCCATTAAGTAATCGAGGGGATCTATATCCTTCGCCATGTTCGGCTTTAATTTGTCAGCCACTTCGAAAAAATCGTATTCAATAACATTATATGAGTTTGTAATGTTGTGAACTGCGTACATCATGATAAACCAACCATCCTAGCGTGAAGTAACAAAATCCCACAGCAAGCAATATCAAAACTCACTTTTATAGATATAACCTTCTATTGGCGTGAATTTCAGACCTTTAAGTTCATGAGTTTTAAAAGCCTCAACAAAGAACTCATTGCAGTACAATCGGGCGCCACCCAGTTTGCTTTTGTAAATGACCTTGCTGTCTACATCGTCCTTGTTAAAAGCAATGCAGTCGTAGCCAGTATGAACATTATTGAAATAGCGCTTTTTACTGAGCGAGAGGTCTTCTTCACCAAATATCTGCGGATTAAAAAGGTACTTTCTATCCCCTTCCACATCAATTTTTAAGAACTCACCATATTCTGACAGCAGTGGCTGCAAGGCATCATGAGCTTTATCACTAAATACGATTAAGCCTTCTAAAATACTTACGTCGTTGTTCTGCTTCTTTCCCTTAGGAGTGTACTTAAACTCCATGGGATCAGGCCAATACTCAGATAGAGTGTGATTATCCTCATGCATATCCAATAAATACTTTACAGGCTTGATATCGCTTCCCATTCTCCCCTTTAGTCTCTCTGCAACTTCTAAAAAATCATACTCAATAACATCATATGAGTTTGTAATGTTGTGAACTGCGTACATCATGATAAACCATCCCAAGATTCGTCTTTTTTCATCATTACTTGCTGCGGCATCATACCATTTTTAATTCTGAGTTTCGTTTCTTGTAATAGGTTAATAAATCTTACTTTACTTAGATTTCTTCCAAGCGTTGCAGATATCCATGCTTCATAGTTATAGCGATGTATTCGACGATGAGAAGTAGCGGCTGAGGTAGCCCAATCAAACTCTTGCTTCCCCTTTTCAACACCATATAGCCATACGCCATTCATCGGATCATTAATCCCCAAACCATGCTCATGCAAACGAAGCCTTGCTCTTGCCGTAGCCGGTTTTTGAAAGCGTCCTTTACCTGGAATAATATGATGCGCCTCATGCTTTATGGAGGGTTTAGGCTCTCCTGAAGCAGCCAAAAAGCTGGCTAGCTTTTTAGTGGGATGGTGTTCCTCTCCCAATAATCCTAACCCATCAGTTTCTCTGCCTATGACGTCACTATTTTCTCGATATTTCTCTAAAGCTTCCTGTATAACAGTAATATACTCCAATCTTTTCCGCTCTTGCTCTAGGTGCTTATAGTCTTGGTTAAGCCGTTCAGTTATATCCGACTCTTTGGCGTCGCCCAGTTGCGCTTTTTTATCATAAAAGGCTTTGGCTTTGAGTTCGTAGTTGTAGATCGCCATTTCGAGTGGCGTTGGGTCAGACGGGCGTTCTGGTTGCGGGTAGTACTTTAGTGGCTGCATAACAATATCCTTATCACTGTCACTATTCGTTAGTAGGCGGACATTTTTTATTCAATCGATGCGCTGGTCAACCATCCTTACACTCTCATTACAAGTTTCCTATTTAATGAATAACCACAAAAAAACCACCTCGATGGGTGGTTTTTTTGTTCCTTTTCCTGTGCCAAGTATCATGATTGGCTAGCTCATAATGCGGCGAGGTCCAGCGGTACGGGGCGATACTGATCTGTGTTGTCGATGCGTTCGTAGATGCGCACGTAGACGGCGGTGCCGATGGATTTGAGGGCGTCGCGCAAGGCGTCCATGGCATTGATCCATTCGTCGTCTTCGATCTTAAGTCGCATTAGATCGAGGATTCTGCCCGTTTTAATTTCACCTTTGGTGTTGGTACGGAAGGCTTGGCTGACCACAGCACGAATGTTGTCGTTTGCGCCTTCACTCCAGCGCGATAGACAAGAGTCGATCAGCGCCTTGGCGGCTTCAATCTCTTCGGTAAAGGCTAATACTTCGCGAAAAGCGCGTTGGATTTTGTAGCGCCCATCATAAGTGGTTAAGCTGACGTTGCCTTTTTTGCCTCCAAGTTTTACACCATAGCGTTCTCCAGCGATCTGGATTAAATCATCGATGTCTTGCAAGGCAAGCCGCTTAAACGCCTGCAAGGCATTATGCAGTTCAAGGGCTTTCGGCACGAGATTTTGCACGACCTGATCGCGCAATAGATCTTGCTCACGAATGGCGCTTTCTGGCACCAAGTGGCCGCTGGCATTCTGGCGATAGCCCATTGGAATGATGGACGATTGGCTCTCTTGCTGCATATTAGTCATTAGATTATTGCTCATCTTGTTGGCTCCGACGATTCGGGTTTTTTGGGCAGTTTGCGCAAGCACGAAACTGGGCAATGGTTTGGTTGTTGGTGTTCATAAAAGGACGAATCCGTGTGCGATGGCATTTCGCTGAGGTGATATCGCCCAAGGTGGGGCAATCCACTCGCCCAAGGGCCTCGACCACTTTTTGCTCAATTTTATTGGTGGTTTTGCTCGGGTACCGGTTCGACAATAAGGTCGATACCGCCGAACGACTCACGCCAATTTGACGCGCCACGTAAGCGCGGCTGCTCAACGCTACGGCATCGGCCAACAAGCAAATAAAGTGTGGTGGCTCCTCGCCCCATGCGGACACATCCACCGAGCGCATCGAGTTATTGACGGATGATGTGTTCATCGCGTTTTGGGTATTCGATCTATGCTGTGTCATAACAACCTCCGTTTTGGCGCATGGCTGGTATACAGTGGGCGATTGGCCCAGTTCGCTTGGTCGGCAATGGTCCAACCACAAGACAATGCCACTTCGTGGATGCGTTCGAGATTGACCACGATGCGACGAATACTGCCCGCTGCGTGGGCAACCAGGGTGTTTAATAAATCGTCGGCCACCTCGATGCTGGGCGCATAATGAGTCGCCAATTGACGCGCATCGTCTAAGTCCACTAAACGAGCGGGCACCCAATCGAGGACGCGACCATGAAAACGCTCGTACTTTTTCAGTTTGTCTGGCAGACGCTCTTCGCCAATGAGCAGGATCACCGCTTGGCTGGATTCGTATAAATCCCGTACCAGCTCCACGGCGTTTTTGTCGATCAAGTGGTCCATCTCATCGATGATCAAAGGACGATTCGACAACGCCAGTTCTTGCGCGGCGATCTCCAGCATTTCTGGCAAGGTTTTCACCGTGCTGATGCCCATTTCCCGCAAGATGGCTTGTAGGAAAAACTTCTTCGTCCAGACACTTTTTGCCTGCACGTAATAAGCACGACGACGATTCGCCACAAAGCTCGCCGCGACGGATTTGCCTGTGCCGCTGGGCCCATAAAGGCAAACCATGCCAGGCAGTGATTGAGTACGCGATTGAGCGCGTTCGATGGCCATGTCGCACAGGGCGAGGTTGGCGGTTTGAGCGATTCCTATCATGATGGATACTCCTGTTTTTTATTGACGTCTTCTTGCTCACTAGACGAGTCGTCTAATGAACGAAAGTACTGATACTCTTTGGTTAATGGATACGTGCTCAGCCAGCGTTGGTGCTGCTGTGCTTGTTCTGGATCTTGCTGGCAGGCTTGATACAAGGCGTAGCGACCCGCTGGCGATAACGGCTCATAAGGGTTGGCTGGTTGGCGTGCGTTGTCTGCTTGCTGAGTAACGGGATCGGCAAGCGGATCGCCCTGCTGTGTAGTGATTCGTTGCGCACTGGTGAGAGAAAACGCCCCTTGCCAGGCATCCAAACGATTCTGCTCTTCTAGATAAAACGCGGAAGGCGATGCGTCTAGAATGCCGTTGCCGGTGCGCTCTGCTTCAATTTCGTCGACCTTTTTCATCGCCCGATTCAAACGGCCTTGGGCGCGTTTTTCTCGCGCTTGGTTGAGCATGGAATCCGGGAAGTATTTACTCTCGTTGGCGTTCCAATCGGCATGGGCGATCAACTCGCCGGCTTCTATGTCGAACACCCACACACGATTTGCGTCATGAATGTCATAGGCCACATGCACATTAAGGCCGTGAAACTCTTCAAGTTCAGGAGAAAAATAGCGATTGTTGAACAAACGTACTTCGCCACGCACCACGGTACGTTCTTCACGGGGACGGAACACATGGGCGATCTCGTCGTTGCTAAGCTCCAACGGCTCCCAGCCAATAGCAACCTTGTCCATCCAGACTTCCAATGGGGTTTGGTGGCGCTTAGTGCCTTGGTCGTCTATCTTCGGCAAACTGCTATGGGGGCGTTTGTTGTACCAGTCCACCCGCTCGTCGACCCATTTCATAAAGGCCTCCCAACTCATGGTGCTGATCGGGCCGTTCCCCTGTGCGCCTTTGCGTGAGGCGGTAAAATTGGCCAGTCTTGCTTGGCGATCCATGTCTTGGCCAACATAATTTGGCAGAGTCTTCGCGCCAGCCACCCATAAAGTTTGATGCACACGCTCGATGACCCCTCGCGCTTTCGAGTTGTACGGCAAGGAGTGAGTCATTTCAGACCCCAAGCGTGCAAGAATGCCTTTTGCTTCGTCCTTTAACATGTGGTTCACATAGCCCGAGCCGTTGTCCACATAAATAAGCGCTGGCACGCCGCACTTGCAGGCATCCATCAAGGCATCCAACACGGCAATGCCGGATTCTGCCAAGGTCACAGACACACCCACCACTCGGCGAGTAGCAATGTCGATAAAGGTCGTAATCTCTGGACGAAACGGACGACCATGGAGCGGATGGGAGACTTCTCCATCAAAGGTATGCCCATCGGCGCTGTAAATATCGCAGGGCAAAAGATGGTCGAAACGACGTCGAGCAAAGGGACGAATGTTCACCAAATCGTGGCTGCCCATACGGCCTTTTTCTCGTTCGACTTTGCCCAACTTATTCAAGGCACGACGCACCGCGTAAATGCTTGGACACGGTTCTTCGCCCTGCCAGTTGTCACGAAACTGCTCGTAAGCGCCGTTCACACTGGGTTTTTCTGGCACGTTATAGAATGTTCGAAACGCGGCAAACCAACTGGGCAAAGGAGCTTTTTCACGTTTTTTAGGGATCAAATCGCCCTGCTTTTTCACTTCGGCAAACCAACGCATAATGCTGCGTTTACTCGGATAAGAGCGCCCTGCTGGTTGTGAATCGCACGAATGAACGTAACGAGTATGCCCTCGGGCATCCACCGATTCGGCTAAGGCTTTTTCCAACACCGGATTGCTTTGCCCTAAGGTGCCCAACTGCGCTTGTGTCAAAATCGTCGCGATGGCGCTTTCTTGGCTAATGCCTTCATCAACCATGCCTTGGATAGCACGCAACACCATAGCGCGACTATTGGCCGTATCTCGCTGACGGATACTGGTGTTGTTCTTACTGCTTGGTGCGATTAACGCCCTATTGTTTTGCCCTGCGGTGGGTCGCAGGGTCATTTTTTTCAATACCGCTAGGCGATGCTGCTCTTGCAACGCCTCACGAGCGGCTTTTGATAAATTCGAAATGTGGAATTCATAGCGCAAACCGCCACTGGAAGCGGTGGTTTGGCATTCCCAATTATTCAGTTTTGCGTAACGCAGCACGCCACTTTTGCTTTCAGGTAGCCCTGGCAAACGCTGCTCACTGATATCTTTTGCGGTTAACCATTGTTTCATGTGTGTCTCCGACCCTAAATTTTGGGCGCAACTTTCCTAGGACGATGCCTTGGAATCGCCTATCTATTTGATTTTTATGGGGTTGGCTTGTTACAAAACGCTATAGAGCGTATGTCTTAACGGATTCAATATGGTGCTTGCTGTGCATAACGGCATCCTTTGCTATAGTTAATCGTCCTAGTGACGATTTATTGACGCGGTTTTCGTTGCTTTGTTATTTATCTATTGGTTTACTAAAGTTAATTGGTTTTTACTTCTTTAAGTGCGTTAAACTGATGGATGTTTTAAAATCAATATCCGACTTTTGGTATCGGGATGGCCATATCTCACTGGGATGTGATTCCAAAAAGGCAGCGATAATACGCTCCACTTTTGGATAGGACATGTTAAAGACATTGTAGAGCGCCGCTGGGCTTTCATAGCCATGCTGGCGACCTAACTCGGCGAGTGTGGTTCCTTTTTTGCGAATCGCCGCCATAATGTCTTGGCGATGCCAGTCAGAGAGTGTTGTTGAGTGAGTACATTGCTTGCTCATTTTTTTGGCTTCCTTCTATGCAGTTTTATAGAACAACCCTATTGAGTTGCTCTGTTCATGATTTGCCTTTAATAAGATAGCACAATCATACGACCAATCAACACATTTGTGCGGTCACACGAGACAATAATTCGCCTTTTTGTGCGTTTATGAAAATAAGTTTATATAAATCAGAGACTTAAGAGCGATCTAAATGAAAGAAAAAATACCAAATAATGGGTCACACTTGGACGAATTAGGGTATGACTCGTTTCAGGATCGTATAAACATGCTGTCAGAGAAAGTGGGTGGCACCAGTGCGCTCGCACGTTTGTCAGGCGTGTCTGAATCTGTGGTTCGTAAATGGAAGCAAGGCGACTCAGAGCCCACCCTAACGCGTTTGCTGGCCCTCGCCGAAGCCGGCGGTGTGTCTGTCAACTGGCTCGTTACAGGAAAAACGGACAATGCTTCACAGACAGAAGCGCAACCGAAAGACGACATCACCAAAGAATTCGCCATGATCCCAGGCTACAAAATCCAAGTATCCGCAGGACCTGGCACCGCCCCCATGGAAGAAGAACCTACGCGTTTTCTCGCTTTTCGCCACAAATGGCTGAAATATCGTGGCCTCAACGAGAAAGATCTCGTCCTTGTCTTCACCCGTGGTGACAGCATGGAGCCGACCATCAGTGATAACAACACCTTGATGATCGACACCAGCCAGCGCGACATGATCGACGGCAGCATCTACGTGATACGCACCGACAACCACCTCGTCGTCAAACGTGTGCAAAAACTTATCAATAAAGGCTTACTCTTGCTTAGCGACAATAAAGACTACAAAGAGCAAATAATCGAACCCAACGAAGCCAACGACCTAGAAGTCATCGGCCGCGTTGTCTGGATCGGTAAAGACATCTAACACCGGCTAACGCCAGTGACAAAAGACACGCAACAAACACAAAAAAAGCGCATCACCTAAGTGACGCGCTTTTTTCTATTCAACTGACCTAAAAATATGTCAACGCCTAGTAAAACAGGCTTTAAACACAACTCAGCCAAATAACACCACCTCCACCCTATTTCCCGACCATGACAAATAAAGCAGGAAGTGACAGACACTTTAAAAGTTGTCCAAAAATGCCATTTTTTTGGCACTGATTGCCATGCGACAAATCAAGGCAAATGCGTTTAATGGGGAATCATAATAAAAGATTATAAAGAGGAACATGTAATGAAAGAGTTTGACTACATTATTGCAGGAGCAGGTTCAGCAGGCTGTGTGGTCGCAGCGCGTCTTATCGAAGCCAACGCCGGATCTGTCCTTCTACTAGAAGCTGGCGAAAAAGACAGCAGTTTATTTCATAAAATTCCTGCCACTGTTGTTAAGGTTTTCCAACAAAAATCTTGGCCCTATATGACGCTTCCACAACCTGAGTGCGACAACCGCGAAATGTTAATCGCACAAGGCAAAGTGTTAGGAGGTGGCAGTTCAGTGAATGGTATGATCTATATTCGCGGGCAAAAACAAGATTACGATGATTGGAAGACTATCTGGGGATGCGAAAGTTGGGGCTATGAGAATGTACTACCCTTTTTCAAACGTGCCGAAGCTAATGAAAGCCTTGGCGACATGTATCATGGTGAAACGGGTGCCGTTCCTGTCAGTGAAAATAGATACCGTCACCCTTTAACACAAGCCTGTATTCGTGCCTGCCAACAAATGGGCTTGCCTTATACCAATGATTTTAATGGCGCCTCACAAGAAGGTACAGGGTTTTACCAAACCACCACAAAAAATGGTGAGCGTGCCAGTACATCGCAAACTTATCTCAAATCCGTTATCAATAATCCAAACCTAACCGTTCTGACAGATGCTCTTGTTCATAAAGTGAATATTGAAGGCGATGTCGCCACAGGTGTCGTCTATTCAATAAAAGATGGTGAAGCGATAACGGCAAAAGCTCGCAAAGAAGTCATCATCAGCTCAGGTGCATTTGGCAGCCCGAAAATTCTTATGCTGTCTGGTATTGGCCCTGCCGAGCATCTTAGTGCGATGGGTATTGACCCTAAGATAGACCTTCCCGTCGGCAAGAATTTTCACGATCACCAACATATGTCGATCAATGCCACCACCAAAGAAGACATCAGTATTTTTAATGAGGATAAAGGCTTATCCGCCATAAAACATATGATGCAGTGGATGACGACTCGCTCTGGCTTATTAACCAGCAACGTTCTGGAAGGCGGAGCCTTTATCGACAGCGAAAATGTTGGTCGCCCTGACATTCAATTTCACCTCCTTCCTCTGCTTGATAATTTTGACAACACCCCAGGCGAAAAGCCTGAGGCAGAAGGTCATGGCGTTTCGATCAAAGTGGGCCATCTACGCTCTAAATCCCGTGGAGAAGTACGCTTAAAATCGAATAACCCAAGCGACTTAGTCGAAATTGATGCTCAAATTTTGTCACACCCTGATGATGTAAAAAACCAAATTCGCGCGGTTCAAATGGGCCTAAAAGCCATGGAGCAACCCGCATTAAAAAACATCATCAAGAAAGTGGTCGAACCAAATAACATTGCCATTGATGATACAGACGCGTTGGAAACCTTTGTGCGTCAAAACATCAAAACCGTCTACCACCCCGGCGGCACATGCAAAATGGGAGTCTCTCGTAGTGACTCTGTCATTGACTTAGAACTCAAAGTTCACGGCACCAAAAACCTTCGAGTGGTGGATCTCTCTATTTGCCCACAAGTACCTAGTGGTAACACCAACGCCGTTGCCATGATGATTGGCGAGCGCGGCGCGCACTTCACACTAAATTCTTCAAATTAAGGAGCAATAACATTATGTCAGACATTCCATTATTAGATGCTACCCAAGGCTTTTTGAAACAAGAACATGGTCAGTTCATTAATGGCCAATCAAGCTACACTAAAAATGCTCAAACGCCTGCCAGTGGTACATTCGATATTATCAACCCTGCGACAGAAGCCATTATTTCTAAAATTCACTGCGCCACAGCTCAAGAGGTTGACACGGCAATAGAGTCCTCCTACCAAGCATTTAAAGGTACTTGGGGGAAAACATCCCCTTATACGCGTGGCGTTATCCTCAATAAACTAGCGGATTTAATTGAACAGAACGGGGAAGAAATTGCCCAATTAGAAACCTTGTGTAGCGGCAAATCCATCCACCTATCACGCATGTTTGAAGTGCAACAGAGCGCTATGTTCTTGCGTTACTTCGCCGGCTGGAGCACTAAAATAAATGGCGAAACCATGACGCCGTCTTTTCCTTCTATGCAAGGTGAAGAATACAGTGCCTTCACTCGCAGAGAAGCCATTGGCGTCGTCGCCGGTATTTTACCTTGGAATTTCTCGGTCATGATTGCCTGCTGGAAAATCGGCGCGGCACTTTGTACTGGTTGTACCATTGTTCTTAAACCAAGCGAGTTCACACCGCTGACTATTCTGCGTATTGCTGAACTAGCAAAAGAAGCTGGCGTACCAGACGGTGTTCTAAACATAGTAAATGGCAAAGGCGATGTTGGTGGTCAGCTTATCCAACACCCTAAAGTTCGCAAAGTCTCTTTTACCGGCTCTGTTGCGACAGGCAAGAAAATTAGCGCAACAGCTTCCGCCGATTGACTCGCTGTACCTTAGAGCTAGGTGGTAAAAATACTGCTGCGGTTTTAAAAGATGCGGATATTGATCGTGTTGTCGGCGGGCTTTTTCAGTTGGGTTACATACATCAAGGCCAAGTATGTGCCGCACCAGAACGTGTTTATGTTCACTCCTCTCGCATTGATGAATTAACGACTAAACTCGCGCAAAAATTAAGCGAGGCCAAAATTGGTTCTCCGCTTGATGAAAGTGTTTATTTCGGTCCTCTCTCCAACGAACCGCAATTCAACAAGGTTTGCGAATACTTAGAAATTGCCCACAAAGAAAGCCGAGTCTTACATGGCGGCAAAGCGATTAAGGGCGAAGGCTTTTTTGTTGAGCCCACGATAGTGCAAGCATCCAGTGTTGATGAAACATTAATGCAGGAAGAGACATTTGGACCAATCATTAGCTTTATGCCTTATGAAGACGAGGAAGAGTTAATTGATCTAATCAATAATACGCCATTTGGCTTAAGCAGCAGTATCTGGACCAATAACTTATCTCAAGCCATGCGAATGATCCCGAAAATTGAGTCTGGTACAGTTTGGGTCAATATGCACTCTATCCTTGACCCTTCTGTGCCATTTGGGGGCACTAAACAATCCGGTGTCGGCCGAGAGTTTGGCCGTGAATTCATCAATGACTACACCGAAGTCAAATCCGTGATCATGTGCTACTAAAAACAGGGAGAAAACTGCAAAAGATTAGACCTTGACATCATGTGAATTTAGTTGGAACAATACTTGCTAAAATAGTTTATATTTCAACTAAATTCGCATGACTCTTAAGGTACTTATACATCAATAAGTCGATCTCTAGAGAGCCACGCATGATGGGAGAAAGAAATGCTCGACTTAGATCACTGGGAACACTCTGTACACTCTATTTGCGGCAATTTTGACACTCAACCACAGCGTAACATCCCTTTTATCGGCAATATGAGACTGGATAATCATAACGGTTTGGATGTGGTTCACATCAAAACCAATGCGGAAAAAATAGTCCGTTCAAAGTCGACTAGCCAAGACGACAAACACTATTTTGTCATCCTACAAAAGAAAGGCTCTATGGGTTTTTCTTGGTCAAACAACAATGATCTATTACTACCAGGCGAAATCGCCCTTATTGATTCTTCGCTGCCTTACGACATGCATCCTCAAGGCCTAATAGAGCAAATGTCCGTGCACTTACCAAAAGTTTATGTTGACAGCTTATGCTCTACACACGCACAAAATCGAATCACCAAAATTGCTCAAAACCGTTCTAGTAGCCAAATGCTATCCACTATATTACGTCAATTGGCGACGACTGATTACCAAAATCCATCTTTTCAGGAAGATGGCGATGCAATGCAATACGCCATTAGCGCATTAATCAAACCCTCTCTTGATTATACAAATAATGATTCAGCTTGTTCTATGAAAGAACGAGCTAAACGACACATATTGCGTCTTTTGACCGAAGAGGACCTTAGTCCAGACCATATAGCAAAAGCAATGAATATGTCGAAAAGATCACTCTATCGACTCTTTTCAGAAGAGAATCTCAGCGTAGCACAATTTATTTTGCAAATGCGCATCGAAAAATGCTGCGAAGACATGCTTACTGCGGATGCAATGAAACAACCATTGTCAATTACGGAAGTGGCTTATCGCTGGGGATTTTCAGACGCATCACAACTATCTCGTGCCTTTAAGCGAGTAAAAGGGGTCTCTCCAAGACAGTGGCGACAAAGCCAAGCGTAATTAAGCTCGCTCAATCACATTTTGCGGCTTATTTTTTATCCCCAAAAGATCAATACACTCTAATACGATGAAAACCTTATCGAAATATTGATCTAAACAAGGACACTAAAGCTCGTATTACTATGGTGAAAAGTAACCATAAGTTTAGCGCCCCTATTCATTAGATAGCATAAATCGAATAAGCCACACTTATTATCAGAGCAAGACGACTTAATTTAACAATTCTTTGAACCAGCTAGCATGGCTCAATAGGTCATCGTCTTCACGTACTTTACCGATAAGCTGCAATCCTAAGGGGATGCCATTTTCATCTTTCATGCCCGGTACGTTAATGACAGGAAAACCCATAGCTTGCCAAGGACGACTCATGTGTGGTGCGCCAGTGGCAGCATGACCAAGTGGTGCGATATCTGGTGCGGCTGGCGCTAAGATGGCATCAGCCTCTGTCACATAGCTCCATAGCCAATCACGACACGCCTGCGTCGCATCCAATGAAGCAACATAGGTTGAACGATCCATATTCAAGCCTTGTTCCATTAACGCAGCCAAAGGATCACTTAGTTGGTTTGTCTGAAAGGATTCTATCACCAAGTTACGACACACTTCCCAGGCCATGATATTAATATGGTGGTTAACCATGTCTTTTATGCGATTAGCAGCATCCAACTCAATTACTTTGACGCCTTGCGCCTTAAGCTTATCTACAGCCTTTTGTGTAGCACTTTCCATCGCTGGTGACGTATCACCGACCAATTCACCACGACAAACCAACACGCATTTTGGCGCTATTGATTCACTCGTTTTAATAGAAGCAGGCTGACGCAACAAGATCGCACGCAATAGCTGAATATCTTCAACATTACGCGCAAACAGCCCCAGTGAATCGAGCGACTGCGCCAATGGCTGGCCACCACGTAATGAAAATTCGCCACGACTTCCCACGTAACCAATAGCACCACAATAAGCAGCAGGACGAATCACTGAAGCTGCAGTTTGAGAACCCAACGCCATTGGCACCATGTCGTCGGCAATGGCTGCAGCAGAACCACTTGATGAACCACCCGGTGTACGTTCTAAATCGGCAGGATTTTTGGTTTTTCCCGGTTTGAAATAAGCAAATTCTGTCGTAACGGTTTTCCCTAACACTATGCCACCCGCAGCACGAATTAAGGCGACACAGGTTGCGTCTTCAACTGGCTGTCGGCCAGCATGAATCGATGAGCCCATTTCCGTAGGCATTTCCTCGGTATCAATAATGTCCTTCACACCCAATGGCAGCCCTTTTAATAAACTGGCATCAAAGAAGGCTTTATCAGCTCGATAATAAGCAAGGTATTCATCACGAGTGCGCTTCTTTTGCCAAGCTCCTACCTCAGACTCACGGGCTTCTATGCGATCAAAACAAGCGTGAATGATCGCTTCGGTAGTGCAATCCCCTTCTTCTATGGCGCGTAGCATTTGGCACAAGCCCATTTCATTTACATCAATGCTCTTATTCATAAATAAACTGCCTACTCGTGTTGTAAAAAAGAATTTAAAATCTCATTAGAGTAAATAAAGTGGCTCGACCTAACATCACGCCCTGCGCGCCAAGATGACTTTCACTGTATTGCTGCGACGACGAAAGCCTCTGTCTTACAATATGTCTATTTCACCATCCATCCCATGGATAATGGCAGGTAGAGCGCTGAAGGAAGGCAAGGCACCATCAAGCTGACGATCCTTATGATTGCTCACATAAAGCAGGTAATCGATAGTGAGCAATCACAGCCTCTCTATGGATTACTTTGTTTGAGCGACGGATTGCTCATTTAAGCAGTGGTAAGCTCGGTTGAAATACACTAAGCCTTGACCATCCGTGCCGACTTTTGCGTCTTTCACACGGCAATAAAAGACATTGTGAGAGCCAATTTCATGGCTTTCATGGATTTCGCAATCAAAACTAACCAATGCTTCATCCAATGCAGGTGCGCCCGTTGTAAGCGTTGTCCATTGATGCTTAGCAAAGCGCTCTTCACTAGTTAAATCACGGTTGGCAAAATCCCAAGAAACATCTTGATGGTGACTTTGCAATACGTTCACACACAATACTGCGTTCTTTTTAAAGTGAGGATTAGCGAATGAGTTACGATTCATACACACCAACAAAGTCGGTGGCTCATCTGTCACACTGGTTACAGCAGTTGCTGTAAAACCAAAACGTCCAGCTTCACCATCGGTAGTGATCACGGACACGGCACCACCCAGCATAGACATGCCATCGCGGAATAGTTTTGTATCAATCATGGTATTCTCCTTCCCTTATCAGGGGATATTAAATATCGAGGACAAGTCGAGGAGAAAGTGAACGAGAACAACACAAAGTAATTTGGTCATTGTCTTCTTTCTCTTCTTCCGTCAGGTAAACATCACGGTGCTCTGGCGTGCCTTCAAGCACATCGCAAAGACAAGTGCCACATGTCCCCTGCTCACAGGAAACTTTCACTTTCACGCCAGCCGCTTTGAGTGCATCAGCAATACTTTCGTTTTCGCCAACTCGTACCGTAATGCCACTTTGCTCAGCAACGACTTCAAAGCTTGCACCACCTGTTTCAACTTCCACGTTAAAAAACTCTTTGTGTACGTTGCTATCAGCCATCCCGAGATTTTTCGCTGTACTAATCACCCAATCCATAAAACCGTTTGGACCACAAACATAAAGATGAGTGCCTGCATCTGCGTCTTTCAAAACCGTTTCCAAATCCAAGCGCTGATCTTCAGAATCAAAATGTAAATCAACATGATTGGAGAATGAACAAGACGCTAATTCATCAAGGAAACCACTTGTTTCAGGCGAACGACTGCAATAATGCAATTCAAACGCCTTGTCTTCTGCCTTCAAAGAATACGCCATTGCAATCATCGGCGTGATTCCGATACCGCCACCAATCAAGATAGAACGCTTAGCATTTTTCTCTAATGGGAAGTGGTTACGCGGCATCCCAATGGTTAGCTCGGAGCCCTCTTGCAAATTAAGATGAGCGGCCACCGACCCACCACGGGAGTTCGGATCCTTTAAAATACCTAAACGATATGCACTGGTGTCTGCAGGGTCACTACACAGTGAATACTGACGAATCAGATCATCACCTAAATGCACATCAACATGCGCCCCGGCCTCAAAAGCTGGCAATGCCTCACCATTGAGGCTCGCAAGCTCTAAAGCCATCACACCGTCAGTGTGGTTTTCTCGTTTACGAACAACGACTTTCAATAATGTTTCAGACATGCAACTCTCCTCCCGACCCAGGCCGAAGTCGGGACCCTGGTTCACAAACATAACTCAAATAGAACTCGTTAAGCAGACAACACTGCTTAACGCATAAACAAACCGCCATTGACATCCCATGTTGTTCCGGTGGTGAAGTAGGCTTCTGGGCGAGCAAATTGCACGACCATGTCACCAACAAAGTCCGCATCACCTAGTTGACCAACAGGAATCGCACCCAACAAGGTTGGCAAGCGCTCTTCGGGCACCAAAGCGGTCACCATCGGCGAATCAATCGGGCCAGGCGCTATGGCATTAACGGTTACCCCCTTGCTAGCCAGTTCTTTGGCAAAGACTTTGGTTACCGTCAAAATGCCACCTTTGGAAGCGGCATAATGGGCACCCGTTGAAGTGCCTCCATTTTGCCCAGCCAAAGACGCCATGTTGATGATACGGCCATAGCCTTGTTCAGCCATGTGTTTACCCATCACCTGACAACCAATAAACACACCGCCAAGATTGATATTCACCACCTCATTAAACTCTTCTGGGGAAATATCCATCACTGGCGTGGCTTTCGTTACCGCCGCGTTATTGACCAGCACATGCAATGCACCAAACTCAGCCTGGGCAAATTTCAGTGCATTTTCGAAATCGGACTTCTTAGCGATATTTAACTCGCAAGCAATGGCATTTTTCCCTTCTGGATCAAGGGAAAGCGCAGCGGATTTAGCCGCTTCAACATTGGCATCGGTCAAGACCACACGAAAACCCGCCGCATACAAACGTGATGCGATATGAAATCCAAGTCCTTGCGCGGCACCGGTTACCAGTGCCACGTTTGATTGTGTAGATTGAGACATTATTTCGCCCTCTTTTTGGGTCATCAAAGACCGTTAAAAGATGAAACTTACTGTACGTAAGAAGCCGTCAGCATGCATCAGTTTGACCACTTTACGAGCAATCACAAAACCGTCAGCGGTTGGTTTTAAGCGATACTCTAAGTCAGCGGGGTAGGAAACGAGATTACCGTGACGCAATTCATTCAACGTCATAGCACAGCGCATAACTACGTAGTCTGCTGTTTCTTCCAAGATACGCACTCGGGATATCATACGAACGGTGCCGCTGACCGAGTCTGCCGACACAGACTCACCACTTTCCAAGCGAGCCACTCGCATACGGCGCATATCGGCATCATCTAACGCTAGGTTCAAGGTGTTTTCATAATCCGTTTCATTGTTGTCGGTCGGTACAATGTATAAACCGGTCTTATCCCAAAGAGACAACCATTCTTGATATTCTTTGTGATCTAACAAATCAGCTTCGTGCCAAATAAACGCCGTTGCCTTATTAAGCAGGTCTGTATTAATTGTCATCTTATTTCTCCCCTTCGGCGGCCATCATTTGCTTGTATTTTTGATACGCACCACGCATGCCTGTTTCAGAGCACACAGCACCCGCGACATTACCATCTGGAGATGTATGTAAATTCTCCATACCGCGGTTAACAAGAATCCAGCCATCTTTACCAGCCATTGATCCTTTTTGAACACGCTCCCATGCTTCACCATCATCTGGTGTACCGAAGCCCATAGGTCCTTGGAAATGCTCATGTAAACGCATACGCTTACGGTTAAAGGGCGCCGGAGCACCTTCACCACCAATAGCGACGTGTTGAATCTCTGTTACCCCAACGCTAACGGGGCGTAAGACGCGGAAAAACGCCATTGAACAAGACACGTTCGGGAATAAGTTCAAGTTAAAGCCTGTGCCATGGGCAGCACGTACAAGGCGTTTCACTTGTTCTTCGTCTTGACCTTCATCACGCAACGCCTGTGCAAGATCTTCAAAGCGCTCTGGAATCGGCTGATCCAAATCCGCCTCTAAATCCACTAAGTCAGGAATCATTACCATGACACTGTGTCCATGCCCCAAATCTTCAACGAAGCCGTCGCCATCTAGGAAATCAAAAATGTCCGCAGTAGCATTATCCAACGAGCTAATAAATGACTTATGGATGATTGGAAAATGGTAAGCATCCGTCGTGTTTTCAAGCTGAATTTTCCAGTTACCAGGAAAATTAAAGCGATGCTCGCCCAACACTTTCAATGGGTAACCGCCACCTTGTTTAACAAACAAGTCGATCCATTTTTTCGCGCCGCCCAAGAAATCTTCTAGTGGCTCAATGTCGCTTTTAAAGGTCGCAAAAACCAAACCTTGGTACGACTCATGACGCAAACTTTCTAGTGGCAAATCGTTTTTATCGAGAACTCCTTCGTATTCTTCTACTTTCGGAATCGCACGCAAACCACCATCTAAGCCGTAACCCCAGCCATGATATGGGCAGGTGAAAGCTTTCGTTTTACCTTTACGGCCTTCACACACGGTTGCACCACGGTGACGACAGCGGTTCAGCAAAACATGTAGGTTCATTTTACGGTCGCGGCTCAAGATAACAGGATGACGACCAACAAAAGACGTTTTAAAGCTGCCCGCTTCTGGCACTTCACTTTCGTGACCAATGAAGACCCATGTGTTTTGGAACACTTTATCCAGTTCTTCTTCAAAGATTTCTGGGTCTGAATACAACGCTTTGTGGACGCGCCCCTCTTCAACCATATCTGCCGCTTTTTGACTGATATTTTTCAACGCAATTAATTCACTCATCTTCTTTCTCTCTTTAATCTTTTAGACATCGACCCTATCGCTTTCGCACCAGCTTATTTAGGTACAGGCAATGTGGCATCATCATTCCAATCCGATACCGGACGGCTAAACAGATTCTCTGTTTGAAAATGCGCCATTCGCCATACGCCGTTATCACGTCGAAACGACACGCTCAAACGGGCACTGTTGAGATGAGAACCCCCTGCACTAAAGCTAGACACTTGGATCATGTTCCAGCTACCAAAAGCCTTATCGCCATCCACGCGAATCACTTCGGATGACAGGTAATGCACGTTTAACGAAAAATGCGCCGGCTCAACGGTGTATTTCGACAACATAGCGACAATGGCATCACGACCTTCATAGCCACCGAAGCTTTTCGAATAGCGAGCCCCCTTGCCTTCCCACTTGGCGTCTTCGGTAAACAAGTCACCTAATTCACCCAATGAAGTCGCGGGGTTTAAATGATCACATAGATCCATATAACGATTGATACAAGCACGAATCGCGCGGTCGCTTTCTAAAGCGTCAACTCGTGCCAATATCGCTTCTAGCTCATTCGTGTCCTTCATACTTGTACCCTTCTTATTTATCGTTAGGCCTTAGGCACGTTGTACAATCAGTTCACGACCGATACGGGATTCGATTTTCACGTAACGCCAAAGCTTGTATGGTGTATCACCTACCGCTGTCGTACGTAGCAAGTTACAGCAGGCAACCACAGTGTCGTAGTCTTTTACATCAGCCAACAGATAGGTTGTCCAAGGGTAACCAGCAGACGGACCAACCATACTTTGGTCATCGTCCATATTGCCGATAACGTCAACACCATCCATATCGTGAATGCCATTCCACATTTCGCCAAATGCCGCCCAAACATCTAATTGCTCATCACGTGCTGCATCCATAAAGTTTTGGTTAATCCCCATGCAAAACAGTACGCGTAATGGTTTTTTATCGCTCATAATATATTTCTCCAATAATCAAAAAGTTCGTCTAAAAATAGATAAAATTAGGCTAATTTCTTATAAATAACCTGGTAATGGCTTTTGCCCGAAGAAGATGGCACCGGCATTTTGCCAAGTAATGTCACCCATAAACGCGTGCTGAGTAACCACTTGCGCATCGTTAACAAAACGCGACAATGGACTGCTCTTATAAACGCCCGTCATACCGGAGACCATTTGCACTTTACGCGCAACATCAGCGCCAACACGAGAAGCATGGGTCGAAGAAAGACGTAATAAACTAATTTGCTGAACAGACAAGTCTTCGTTCTTCTCTAACGTCTGCCAAGCATCATTGATTGCATCGTAGAAGAAACAGCGTGCCGCACGCAGATCCGCATCAGCCTTAGCCACTTCCGCTTGAGTTAGAGGACGCTCGCCAATATTTGGAGCGCCAGTCACCGAAGCACGACCTGCCGCCATGGCTTTAAGTTCGTCCAACGCCGCTCGCGCGATACCCAAACTAACGACTGCCAACACTTGAGTCGCTAAAGAAAGCGATGGGTAACGGAATATAGAGCCTTCTAGGCTAGACGCGCCACCACGAATACAAGTCCAGTCTTCAGGAACATCAACGTTATTGACAACCAAATCATGACTACCCGTACCGGCCATCCCGGTCACATCCCAGTTATGCTCGATTGTTAATTTACTTGAAGGCATCACAGCCATGCGAGGTGCACCGATTGTTTCGCCCGCGCCGTCTTTAGGTAAAATACCGACACCAATCATATCAGCGCCTTTAGAGCCACTAGACCAACTCCATCGACCTTTCACATTGTAATTTCCTGCACTAAGCTCTGCCGGTTGAGGTGGAAAAATCCCCCCAGCGAAAACAATGTCTGGTGAGTCTGCATAAATTTTCTCTAGAGTAGCCAGAGGCAATGCGGATAGGTAGATGGCACCAATTCCAAAACTCGCTACCCAACCTGCCGAACCGTCAGCCTTAGAAATTTCTTCTACAACTTCACAGAATTGAGCCGCTGTTATTTCATCACCACCAAATTTTTTAGAAACCAAGGCACGGTAAATGCCCAAGCTGCGAAATTTCTCAATAACGTCCTGGCTAATAAATTGCTGGCTATCGAACTCGTTATTACGTGCACGAGTTCTAATGTCGCTCATCACTTGCTCAAACGCCTCAGTTCCCAAAGCATCAAATACAGATCCTGAGGACTTTTCTTCTTGGTAAGGCGTACCTATGTTATTCAGACTCATAATTAGCTCCTCTAATGCAGATTTAGTTACGACCCTATAGGACGAATACACTGTTCAAATGAAGGTTCTTATTGTTTTTACTGCATTGATAAAAAGACTAAGAACTTCTCTCTTTCACCATCGAACAACAGAAACCACCGTCATCCAACATCCCGCTTTACACCACTCAAAAACCTTAAGCTAACGCATAAAGAATATTAATAAGGTCTTACTAATTACTTTACTTGTCAACTAATTTTTCAAGTTAATTATCAACAAAATAGCAGGTTAAAAACCACACATCAAACAAAAACAATGTCAACAAAAACGCATAAAAATGGACTAAACAGCTGATTTAAAACAAAAATAAAGCAAAAAAATCGATTTTTAACAGCAAAAATAAGGCAAAACAAAAACTCCACCCATCCCTACATGAAAAATAAAAATATGAGAGAAAAGTGATTTTTAGTGCGTTTTTTATTTATTTTTTTGTGTTGTTTTTTACAAAAAACAGTGGCAGGCTACCTTCTTATCAAGGTATGAAAGTGCATAAATCCAATAAAAATAGCTAGAAAAATGGTTACCCGTTAAAGAGGCGAATAATGATCTCTAGGGGATAAAAAAACGCTGTAAACATCAAATAGTGTTAACGACATAAAAGGAACACCTCATGACATCTAAAAAAGTAATATCTGCTTTACTTCTAAGCTCTTCGCTACTCACACCGATAGCAAACGCTGACATAAAAATTGGCGTAGTCAGTTCCACTACTGGACCCATCGCGCTAGTAGGTATCCCTCAAAAAAACACCATCCCCCTCCTCCCCACCTCTGCCGGTGGTGAAAAAATCACCTACATATCGCTAGATGACGGAAGCGACCCAACCGCGACGGTTAAAGCATTCAAGAAGTTAATTGACGAAGAACACGTGGACGCAATCATAGGTCCAAGTGGTTCAGGCAACGCAATGGGCGTTATTCAATTCGCGGCAGAATCAGGTACCCCAATGTTAGCACCAGTTGGGACCGCTGCCGTTGTATTGCCAATGACAGAACAAAAGAAATGGGTTTTCAAAACCACACAGAATGACGACCTAATTGCCAAAGCATTGGTCGAACAAATGAAAGCAACTGGCATAAAAACCATTGGACTTATCGGGACAGCAGACCCCTATGGTGAAAACTGGGCCAAGGTAATGAAAGACCTAACCCAAAAAGCAGGCATTCAAATTGTCGCGAATGAACAATTTCAGCGCCAAGACACTTCCATGACAGGTCAAGGCTTAAAAATCCTAATGGCCAATCCTGATGCCGTTCTGATTGCCGCACCTGGAAGCTCATCGGTAATGCCACAAACCACACTTAAAGACCAAGGTTATAGCGGTAAAATTTACCAAACACACGGTGCAGCACTCGACCCCTTCCTCCGTCTTGGCGGCAAAGCCGTTGAAGGTACCATCCTAGCCGCAAGCTCCATGCTGGTTTTAGATGAAGTACCAGACAGCCCCTCCAAAGAAATCGCCACAAAATACATCGCAGACTACAAAAAACTTTATGGCGAAGCACCCGCTACCTTCGGCGCTAATGTGTTAGATGCAGGCCTACTCCTTGAGAACGCCATTCCAAGCGCACTAAAGTCAGGCAAACCAGGTTCAGCGGAATTTCGTAGCGCACTCCGTGATGCACTGGAAAAAACCAAAGAAATGCCTGCTACACAGGGCGTATATAACATGACAGCAGAAGACCACAGCGGCTTTGACGAACGCGGCCGCGTTTTAATTACTGTCAAAGACGGCAAATGGACACTATTAAAATAACACCCGCCCCATAAAGAGGTGGGCGCACACCAGCCAGCCCACCTCCATAAGAAAAACTAAAAAAAATTTGTCGCCACGAAGCCACAAAAATCAATGAGAACAAAAGGAATCACACCAAATGAACTTTCAGATTGCCACACTGCTTGGACAGGATGGCCTAACCAATGGGGCCATTTACGCCTTATTGGCCCTATCAATTTTGCTGGTTTTTACGGTCACGCGAATACTTCTCATCCCATTAGGAGAATTCGTGACATTTGGCGCGTTAACAATGGCCGCCATGCAGATGGGCAAAACACCAAAATTGGAATGGCTATTATTAGGTCTAGTTTTAATCGATTGCGCACTTGATGTATACCAACAAATCAAACGCCACATTGATCGAAACAAAATGAAAATGATCGCTCTTAAACTTGGCTATGCCGTGATCATAATCGCCTTGCTAAATAATTTGTCATTATCAGAAATCCCTATGATCGCCCAAATAGCATTAACACTTTGCTTAATCGTGCCCATTGGCCCCATTATATATCGTTTATTTTTCCAGCCATTAGCAGATGCTCCCGCACTGGTTTTACTGATTGTCTCCATTGCCCTTCATGTCACCATGGTAGGCGTGGGTTTATTATTGTTTGGTCCTGAAGGGGCTCGCACACAACCTTTTTCAGACACGGGCTTCCGCTTAGGTGCCGTCATGTTAAAAAGCCAAACCCTATGGGTCATTCTGGTTTCTATCTTCCTCATTGTGGCTTTATTCATCGCTTTTGAGCGCACGCTATATGGCAAGGCACTTCGCGCCACAGCGGTAAATAGAATGGGAGCTCGTTTACAGGGCATCTCACCGATTTTTGCTGGCAAGGCCACTTTTGCCCTAGCCGCCTTTATCGGCAGCGCATCGGGGATTTTGATCGCCCCCATCACCACCCTTTATTACGACTCGGGTTTCATCATCAGCCTAAAAGGTTTCGTTGGGGCCATTATTGGTGGCCTTGTCAGCTACCCCATTGCCGCCATTGGCGCTGTCGCAGTTGGCATGATCGAAGCTTTCTCGATGTTTTGGGCAAGTAATTACAAAGAAATCATCGTTTTCACCCTGATTATTCCATTCTTAATCTGGCGCTCGATGAATAGCCACAATGTAGAGGATGACGAATAAATGAAATCGCGTAATTTAATTATTATTGTCTTAGTCATACTCGCCATTGCACCCCAAGTATTACCCACATTTCAGATCACTCTACTTAACTATATTGGTCTATATGCACTGGTTGTATTGGGTTTGGTATTACTCACTGGCGTAGGTGGTATGACCAGCTTTGGTCAAGCGGCTTTTGTTGGACTTGGCGCCTACTCCACAGCCTATCTAACCACCACAGAACAACTACCAAGTTGGCTCGCTTGGTCGGCAGGGTCACCTTGGGTGGGGCTACTTATCGGCTTACTATTAACCGCTGCCGTTGCCTTATTCCTTGGTGCCCTTACCCTTAAATTATCAGGACACTATTTACCATTAGGCACCATTGCTTGGGGCATTTCACTGTATTACTTGTTTGGCACCATGAGCTCCATGGGCGGTTACACAGGCATCAGTGGATTACCGTCTTTGAGCCTGTTTGGAGTTCTTCTCGATAAGGGCGAAAAGATTTATTACTTGATTTGGACCATTTTGATGGTAGCTGTCTGGATTACCAGCAACCTACTTAATTCCCGTGAAGGCCGTGCCATTCGAGCCCTAAAAGGCGGTCAATTAATGGCGGAATCCATGGGCGTGAACACTTTTCGCTCAAAGATGGTGATTTTCTTAATTTCCGCTCTTTTCGCCGCTATTTCAGGTTGGCTTTACGCGCACACTCAACGCTTTGTCAATCCAACCCCTTTTGGCCTTAGCATGGGGATTGATTACCTGTTTATGGCATTGGTTGGTGGTGTTGGCAGTGTCTGGGGAGCACTGCTTGGTGCAGGCATTTTAACCATGCTCAAGCAATGGCTTCAGGATTGGTTGCCCCTTGTCATGGGCGGCAATGGCCAATACGAAACCATTGTTTTGGGGTTGTTAATTATTTTCATGATGCAACGCTCACCTGGTGGCATTTGGCCTCTATTAGTGAAGCTTGCACCTGCCTCATGGCGCAAGCAAAACCATATAAAGATCACCTCTTCCGCCGCCGAACTACCACGTCGAGATTTGCCACAAAAAGGCAAATTGATACTAGAAGCCTGTAACGTTACTCGCCGCTTTGGTGGTTTGGTTGCCAACAACCAAATGAATCTAAAACTGCATGCTGGCGAAGTACTCGCGCTAATCGGTCCAAATGGCGCAGGCAAAAGCACCATGTTTAACCAGCTTTCAGCGGTCGATACACCAAGCGATGGTGAAATACTGTTTTTGAACCAAAGCTTAAAAGGCAAAAGCTCTCGCCAAGTGGCCCATATGGGTATGAGCCGTACCTTCCAACACGTAAAGCTACTCACCACAATGACAGTGTTAGAAAACGTCGCACTGGGTGCTCACATGCGCGGCAACAAAGGTATTATCAGCTCAGCACTTCACATTGAACGTGAAGAAGAGCAACGCCTTCTAAAAGAAGCGCAATACCAACTTCAGCGAGTTGGTCTAGGCGAACACCTCTACACAGAAGCAGGCAGCCTATCTCTTGGGCAACAACGCATCCTTGAAATTGCTCGTGCGCTTTGTGCCGATCCATGCGTGTTGCTACTGGACGAGCCGGCAGCGGGGCTTCGCCACAAGGAAAAACAAGCCCTTGCAGAACTACTCAAGAAACTACGACAAGAAGGCTTAGCCATTTTATTGGTTGAACATGACATGGACTTTGTGATGAATCTTGCCGATCGAATTGTGGTAATGGAATTTGGTGAAAAGATTGCGGAAGGTTTACCCGAAGAGGTCCAATCCAACCCAGCTGTTTTAGAAGCCTACTTGGGAGGCGCAGAATAATGACTCAAGCCACAGAAAAAAACCTACTCGACATCAGCGATCTCCACGTTGCCTATGGCAAAGTGGAAGCCCTTACCGGTATCGACCTAACCCTCAAGGAAGGAAATTTGGTCACCGTTATCGGCCCGAACGGCGCCGGCAAAACCACACTACTGTCGGCTATCATGGGAATATTGCCTTCCAAAGGCACAATTCACTTTAATGGCCAAGATTTTATCTGCCCAAATGTTGAAACCCTGGCTGGCCATGGACTTGGTCTGGTTCCAGAAAAGCGCGAGCTTTTCTCCACCATGAGCGTTCAGGACAATCTATTACTGGGTGCGTTCCAGCGTTACCGCCGCGGGGATAAAAGTTACGACCAAACCTTGAACGAAATTTATAAGCTCTTCCCTCGCCTATGGGAACGCCGCCAACAGCAGGCCGGCACTTTATCCGGTGGCGAACGACAAATGCTGGCGATTGGTCGCGCCATGATGAGCAAACCAAAACTCTTAATGCTAGATGAACCTAGCCTCGGGTTAGCGCCATTAATTACACGTGAGATTTTTCGTATTTTTGCCGATTTACGCAGCCAAGGTGTTTCAATACTTCTGGTGGAACAAAACGCTCGCGCAGCACTAAAAGTAGCGGATTACGCCTATGTTCTAGAAGGTGGGCAAATTGCCATGCAAGGCCCAGCAGCAGAGCTTGCCAATGACCCCAAGGTGATCGAAGCCTATTTAGGATTAGCAAGCAAGCACCAAGAACTGCTTTCCAGCTAAGGAGATCCCAAAAAAACAGAGTTTACCAACAGCCGGAGAGAGCTCTCATCTTTGAGGCTCTCTCATTTTTTAATGGAAAAATGAATTATGAACATTTGTATTGCAGGCGCTGGCGCTATTGGATGTACGCTCGCTGCCCGCCTAACCCAATCAGGTCAAAATGTTAAAGTACTTGCCAGAGGTGCAACGCTTGAGGCTCTTCAAAAGAAAGGTATCCATCTCACAGATATAGACGGCGAACACAGAGTCAACGTCATTGCCTCAGACTCTGCAGAAGAGTTAGGCTCACAAGATCTTATTTTTATTTGTAGCAAAGCCCCCGCCTTGCCAACGATGTTAAAACTGATCGCTCCTATGCTGCAGGAAAAAACCATGGTTATTCCTGTGGTAAACGGCATTCCATGGTGGTATTTCCAAGGCATTGAGGGACGCTTTTCTGGTGATTGCATTCAAGCCATCGACCCTGAAGGTAGTGTTAGCAAATTGCTATCTTACAATCACCTCATTGGTTGCGTGGTATTTATTACCGCATTTAGAAACTCACCAGGTGTCGTCACCTCAACCAACCCTCACCTCATCGTATTTGGTGAAATCAATCACCAAATGAGTGAACGACTTGAGCAAGTGCGAAAGGTAATGGAAGACGCTGGTATCGAAGCGCGAGCCACGGACAATATTCGCGACCAGATATGGACCAAAGTCGCTGCAAATATCACCTCTAACCCACTTTCTGTGGTGACCAAAGGCACACTTGAGCAACTCTATAGCGACACTCGCTTAAAACCTCTCGTACGCAAAGTACTCGATGAAGTTTTGCTGGTTGCCGCGGCCTATGGTGCCCGAATTCGTTTTGACCCTCATACCTTCATGGAACTTGGAGCAGGCATGGGTGCAGTTAAAACCTCTATGTTACAAGACTACGAGGCAGGCCAACCCTTAGAACTTGACGCAATCGGCTACACCGTCTTAGAGCTAGCAAACAAAGTAAGCATTCCAATGACGGCCACACAACAGTTGCTGGATCTTACCCACTTTATTGCCTCACAACCCCAAGCAAATTCTTAACACTGACGAAATGGAGGGAACACACTCATGAACAATTCAACAAAACGCCCCACCCACATTAGCGAAGAAGAATGGGCGCTTCGCGTAAAATTGGCTCATTGCTACCACTTAATAGACTTTTTCGGCTGGACTGAGACGATTTTTAATCATATCTCAGCCCGCCTACCCCACATTGAAGGCGAATATTTAGTGAATCCATTCGGGTTAAATTACACTGAAATCACCCCGGAAAATTTAATCAAGGTGGATGTTAACGGCCATAAATTAGACGACTCTCCATACGATGGTAATCCGGCTGGTTTTGCTCTTCACGGCGCCATTCACGCTGCACGAGAAGACATACATTGTGTCATCCACACTCACACCAATGAAGTTTCAGCCATCGCCATGAAAAAACAAGGTTTCAGCCATGACAGTTTTTACGGCGCGCAACTTTATGGGCGTGTTGGTTATCATGATTTTGAAGGCATTACTTTATTTGATGATGAAAAAAGCCGCATGCTAGAGAGCCTAGGACAAAAGCATATTCTTGTCTTACGAAATCACGGTATCGCAGTGGGAGAATTTGATATAGAGCGCACCTTCTTCCTTCTCTGGACAGTACAACGTGCTGCAGAAATTCAGGTAACGTCTGGAGCGCTAGGTGGTGAAGATGTATTACTAGAACAAAGCATACGCAAGAAGTGTGCTGATCTAACACAAATGCTCATTAAAGATAGTGGCTTTGCTGACAAGTTTTACAGTGCAATGGTACGCAAAATGGAATCTGAAAAAGGCCCTTGTTGGTAATACAACCTTAAAAGAGCCAGCCAACCTATGGCTGGTTCTTTTACAAGGCACACCTTATATAAAGGCTGCAAATGAGAATCATTATTTATATAAACACTTGATAATTCAATTGACTAAAAACGTCATTTTTTGTACATTTTCACCCTTCTTAAAATCAAGGACTCTTAATGAGCAGCAAACCTAGAACACCGCGAAGTCAACGATTTAATCCCGCAAGTGATGACTTCCATAAAGAAGATTTTCCATTTTATTGGTTAAATCAAGTTCATGGTCGTTACAGTGCTGCCATTGAAAAAGCATTAAAAAAAGTGAACCTTGACATCCCAAGATGGCGAATTTTATTCACGCTAAAAGAAGAAGGCACCTGCAGTGTCTCGCAGATTGCAGTTCACGCTATTGCAAAGCTGCCCACTGTAACAAAAATCATTCAACGCATGAAACAAGATGGCCTTGTAGACACAAGGGTAAGAAGTGATGACGGCCGCGTCACAGAAGTATTGATCACTGAAAAAGGCATCGCTGCTGTTGAAGATATCCGCTTTGCCACCAAAGATTTATTCAAACAAAGTTTTAAAGGCATGACAGAAGCAAAAATACAAAGACTCAATAAATTACTTGAAGAACTATTCCATAATTTACCCGAACACTAAAACGAAAAGCTTAAACACTTTATCCACGCCTGCGATACCATTCTTTTAAAGCAGCACAGTTATTTTAAGCGAAACTCTCGTTAGAACTCGGTGCACTTTTTCATTTTTCTTCAAAAGAAAACGCTATAAAAAACCTGTTGTACAAGGTCACTAGACAAAGACAACATGGCTTATGACAAGCATTGGAGTAAGTGACTAAATCTTAAGTTTCAGAGAAATAGTCACTCTTTGACCACTTAAGAGGCAAACGTCTCTATATAAAGTGTTTCAACCTTACCCCGAGCCCATTCGGTTTTACGTAGAAACTTTAAACTGGACTTCACCGAGGGGTCACTTTTAAAACAATTAATATTGATACGAGTCGCTAACTCGTCCCAGCCGTAATGCTCAACCAAATCTGTGACAATTTTTTCCAGTTTTATACCGTGTAAAGGGTTATTAACTTGTGTTCCGACCATATCTCTTTATTCCTATCACCAAATTCTTTGAGCAATTCACGCCAAGGAATGCCTGCTCTCATTAGGTATAAAATACCTTCAAGGGTCATTCTATGTTCAGGTTTATTATAAACACGTCCCGTTAGGGACATCATTCTTGATAGCAGTGCCCAACTCTCATCTGTTGGCATTTGGAGCGGTTATTTTGATTTTTGGCAAAACCATTATAACGGCTCCTCTTGCTACTTATTTTTCATACTGCAAAGGCCAGCGCGCTCTAGGAGGAAATGACAGTAAGACTGCTCAGTCAACCTTAATAGCCTCGAGACTGGATCACTTTACTGATCCAAGCGACGGCTTTTTGCTCAAAGGCTGAAAACAAAGACAGGCCTAAACGCTCACTCATGGCCTTACGCTGTTTATAAGCAATATGAATAACATCTGCTTGCTCATAATGAGAGACGAGGTAAGCATCACTGGTCATCACTTGATCCACCAACCTATTATCTACCGCTTCGGAACCATACCAAGTGTCACCAGTAGCAATCGCATCGATGTCCAACGCAGGGCGCTGTGTCGATACAAAACGCTTAAACAAATCATGAGTGTCTTCTAAATCTTGTTTGAACTTTTCACGACCTTCGTCTGTGTTTTTACCCAGCATGGTCAGTGTACGTTTGTAACGACCCGCAGTATGTAACTCAACATCGATCATATTTTTATCTAACAAGCGATGGACGTTAGGAATTTGCGCCACAACACCAATGGAACCCAAGATAGCAAAAGGTGCGGCGATAATCTTATCGGCCACGCAAGCCATCATATAACCACCGCTGGCGGCAACCTTATCCACACATACCGTCAACGGAATATTCGCTTCACGGATACGTTGCAACTGAGAGGCCGCCAAGCCGTATCCATGCACCACACCGCCACCACTTTCTAGGCGAACCACCACTTCATCTTCAGGGCGAGCAACACTCAAAATCGCCGTGATCTCTTCACGCATAGTGGTCACCGCTGAGGCTTTGATGTCACCATCGAAATCCAATACATAAAGACGTTTTTTTATGTTCTCTGCATCAAGCGAATGCATTTTTTTATGCGTTTTCTTCTCCTCTTTTTTCTGTTTTTTGCGTTCTTTGGCTTTCTCTTTCAACGCTTTTTTATCTAACAATTGCTGATCCAGCTCTAATTTCATCTGATCATAGCTGTCATTTAGCTTAGTGACAGAGAGACGTCCAGAACGAGATTTGCCTTTACTGTTGCCTATCATGGCCAGCACCACACCAATCGCAATCACGATACTAGCGAGCTTTAATAAAAAACCTGCATAATCTGTCAAAATTTCCAATCTTCTCTTCCTCTAACGTGATAAGTTCTTGATGATATTGGGGCAAATGGAAAAAATAGCAACATCTAGCGTAAGATTATGAGCGAATAAGCTATTATCAACTGAATAAGAATCGTATATGCAACAACCGCAACTAGCACATCAAGGAGCAACGAATGAAAGGCACTCTTTCACAAGCATTTGGTCATAACTTTCTTGGGGGGTCACCCCTTTGGTACAAACAAGTCATTATCGCCTTTCTTATTTTAAACCCTCTATCATTAGCTTTGCTTGGGCCTTTTGTGACAGGCTGGCTATTGATTGTCGAATTTATCTTTACCCTTGCCATGGCACTAAAGTGTTATCCACTTCAACCTGGGGGGCTGATTGCCATTGAAGCAGTCATGCTAAACCTGACCAGCTCTGAAGGGGTTTATCATGAAGTAACGAGCAATATTGAAGTCATACTGTTATTGATGTTCATGGTGGCTGGCATCTACTTTATGAAAGACATGCTGCTGTTTATTTTCAATAAACTCTTAGTGAAAGTTCGCTCTAAAATTGCCATTTCACTGTTTTTTAGCCTTGCTGCAGCCTTGCTGTCCGCTTTTTTAGATGCGTTAACGGTGACCGCTGTATTGATTAGCGTCAGCATTGGGTTCTATTCGGTTTACCATAAAGTGGCCTCAGGACAACCCAGCGAAAAATACGATCATACTAATGATGATACTATCTTGCCGGTCAATGCTAATGATCTAGAACAATTTCGTTCTTTTTTACGCAGTCTATTGATGCACGGCGCCATTGGTACCGCTTTAGGTGGTGTTGCAACATTAGTAGGGGAGCCACAAAACTTATTGATTGCCAAAGTCGCTGGTTGGGATTTTATTGAATTCTTCCTGCGCATAGCTCCAGTTTCTATCCCTGTGCTGATTATGGGACTACTCACTGTCATCGTATTAGAAAAGATGTCCTGGTTCGGCTATGGTGCTACGTTACCTGAGAACGTACGCAATATTTTGCAAAACTTCGAAGAGGAAGAGTCCAAAAAAAGCACTCCGAAACACAAAGCACAGATAGTCATACAAGGGATCGTTGCGGTGCTATTAATCTTCGCACTGGCTTTTCATGTTGCAGAAGTGGGGCTAGTCGGTTTAATGGTCATCGTCTTACTGACGGCCTTTAATGGCATCACAGAAGAGCATCGTATTGGTCATGCCTTTGAAGAAGCCCTGCCCTTCACCGCGCTATTAGTGGTGTTTTTTACCATTGTCTCTGTCATTCATTCTCAACATCTTTTTCAGCCGATCATTGATACGGTTTTGCATATGCCAACCCATTCTCAACCCCTCATGTTCTTTATTGCGAATGGTCTCTTGTCGGCGATTAGTGATAACGTTTTCGTTGCAACGGTATACATCACAGAAGTCAAAGCTGCCTTACAATCTGGCATGATCAGTCTTGAGCACTTTAATACCCTCGCAGTTGCCATTAACACAGGCACAAACTTACCCAGTGTCGCCACACCAAATGGTCAAGCGGCTTTTCTATTCTTACTGACTTCTGCCATTGCTCCGCTGCTACGCCTTTCTTATGGAAAAATGGTATGGATGGCCTTGCCTTACACGGTTATCTTAAGTGTGACGGGGGGATTATGTGTGACTTACTTACTGTAAAAACACGAAATGAATAGGTGATTTAACCCAAAAAATCCCTCTGTTACCACAACAGAGGGATTAGTGGGATGAAATCGTTAATGCTTTATGCGCCATAACGCTTGGCCAGACTTTTTCTCTATTAGATCCAAGCGTTCCTCATGCATTTTCAACTCATTTTCATTGGCTCGAATGACTTTTAGCTTTGGACGGTCAGAGCTGAGACGATAGATGGTGCCGCCCGTTTCATCATTTCTTTTAGAATCTTGCTCTGAACCACTGCTTAATCCTAAACTGGTTTGCCCCCCCGTCATTAATAGGTAGACATCCCCTAAGATCTCAGAGTCTAACAAAGCCCCGTGTAATTCACGGTGTGAATTATCAATACCATAACGCTTACACAAAGCATCAAGGCTATTTTTCTGACCTGGGTGTTTTTTACGGGCGTACACCAAGCTATCAAAAACGTCACAAACGTCTGCAACCTTGGGATACCCCCCTAACAGGGAGAACTCATGATCGATAAAGCCAATATCAAACGGCGCATTATGGATGATTAATTCCGCGCCTTTGATAAACTCGAAAAACGCTTGCGCAACATCACGAAATCTCGGCTTATCGGCCAAAAACTCATTACTGATACCGTGAACTTTAAACGCCTCTTCTTCTACTTCGCGATCTGGGTTGATATAAACATGAAAGTGGTTATTGGTCAGTTTGCGATCTACCATTTCGACGCAACCGATTTCAATAATTCGATGCCCTTGCTTAGGGTCAATACCTGTAGTTTCTGTATCCAGAATGACTTGTCTCATGATTTCGCTCTCAACTCTTCAATACCCTGATTTGCCAATTGATCCGCAATTTCGTTCCCTTCGATACCAGCATGACCTTTTACCCATTTCCAGGTTACATCATGAAACTGGCATAATTCATCTAAGGCTTGCCACAGGTCTTTATTTTTCACTGGCTGCTTTGAGGCCGTTTTCCAGCCTTTACGCTTCCAGCCAGCCAGCCATTCCGTAATGCCTTTTTGCACATAAGATGAATCGGTATACAGTGTCACTTGGCATTTTTCTTTCAGCGCCTTTAGCCCTTCAATGGCTCCCATTAGCTCCATGCGATTATTGGTTGTCTCACGCTCTCCGCCACAAAGGCGTTTTTCGTGCTGTCCGAAAGTGAGCCAAGCGCCCCAGCCCCCAATACCTGGGTTGCCTTTACAAGCCCCATCGGTATATAAAATAACGTTTTTCAATCTTTCATTCCTTTTGTTGTCGGCTTAGTAAAGGGTGGCACATGTACCCTTGCCGTTTTCCAACGAGGCTTCAATGGTATATAGCGTGGTGACAACTTGGTAGCTGTCATAATGTAAACGCCACCAAATGGGAGCTTTAATGGTTTTAGCAAAGACCGAACCCAAGAAAAGCGGCGACGCCAACGGCTGTTATGAAATGGTGGTTCAAAAGACACAAAGCGCTTGTTGTCTAATGACAACCCTGCCACTTTCAACCAATCCTCCAAACGACGATGATTAATGAACTGGGCATTCCAAGGTGCGCTCGTACGTTTTGAGAAAAAACGCCGCAACCCCCACAAGCTCCATGGATTAAAACCCACTATGATTAATTTACCACTTGGCAACAAGGTTCTCGCCGCTTCACGAAGATCATCGTGAGGCATTAAAGACAAATCGAGTGTGTGATGCATCACATGTACATCAATTCCATCCGATTCAAAAGGCAGCTCATTCGATTTGGCGACTACGGTATTTTTAGGTGCCCCTAGCTCAAGCTCTGGTGCAATCACCATCGTTTCACGCAAACGATGGCTCTCAAGAATAATCTTTTGGACTGGAGATTGGATCACCAAATAATAACCCACCTCATGATCGATTTCGCTTTCTACTTCGGTTACTTCAATATGACGAAGATGCTGCCCAAGATCGCTTTCATACCAAGCTTGAAATAATTGTCTTGATTGCTCATCCAACATACAATGAAATCTCTAATTAATTTTGGCGTTCTCTTCAGCAACACATGGATACATAAGCCCATGAGCCAATGCCCATAACACGAAATAAGGATAGGGTGACAATGACACTGATTCCACTTCACGCTTTTAATGACAATTATATCTGGATAATCAAAGAGAAAGATAGTTCACAAGTCTGGGCGGTGGATCCTGGTGACGCCGATGTCGTCCTCCAATACTGTCAACAAGAAGCCTTAACCTTAAGTGGTATTCTCATTACTCACCATCATCACGATCACACGGGAGGTGTTGCTGAGTTAAAATCTCATTTCAATTGCGACGTATTCGGACCAGAACACCTCTCACACCTCGTCACACACCCTGTCTATGAGGGCGATAGCGTTTCCATCTTCTCTCGTCAATTTAGCGTGTTAGAGACACCTGGGCATACACTGGATCATTTATGCTACTTTTCCAGCTTAGACACTCCCATTCTGTTATGTGGCGACACCCTTTTTCGAGGAGGCTGTGGTCGGATCATGGAAGGCACACCGGCACAAATGCTTGCCGCCATGAATAAATTAGCCAAATTGCCTGACAATACACTCGTCTATTGCACCCACGAATATACTCTAGCAAACTACCGATTTGCAGAACATCTTGATCCAAACAACCTTATACTGAAAAAAACACAAAAAATTTGTGAGGAAAAAAGAGGAAATAACCAAGTCACTTTACCCAGTGAAATGGGCCTAGAAAAAGCGACCAATCCGTTTCTAAGGACTGATTCTACTCACATTATTGAGAACGCAGCCCAACAACTTGGCGAAGCAATCGCCCAAGATCCTGCGTCTGCATTTAGTCAAGTAAGGCGAGCAAAGGACACTTATGGTTGATTTAAAATACCACATCTTTAAAATGTTGCGACTTTTAATCAATTTGTGATAGCTATGAGTAAACATTTTTTTTGGGTTTTGTTGATAAGCCTAGTACTAACAGGCTGCCAAACAGCCTCAAATATCCAGAATAGCAACAGCAAAACAGACCTTGAAGCTGACGCAGATTCAGATGCCACTCCTGCCGATGTTAACAAAATCGGCTTTATTGATACGGTTCCACCTGTTTCGCCTGATGACAATGATACGTCTTCATCAACTCAAGACGTCAATACACAGGAACAACAAAAGGCAAGTAAACCACAACCTCCCAAAGACCTTTGGACCAGAATTCGTAATGGTTTTAAGCTGAACTTAAATGTTGACAAACCTAGACTCTCTTCTCAGTTGCGCTGGTTTAGCTCTCATCCTGGCTATCTTGATCGTGTTTCAAAACGCGGTGAACGTTATTTATACTATATTGTGGATCAACTGCAAAAAGCTCACATTCCTACAGAAATCGCGCTTTTACCGATTGTTGAAAGTGGTTTTGATCCCTTTGGCTACAGCCATGGTCAAGCCTCTGGCCCTTGGCAATTTATCCCTTCAACTGGGCGCATGTACGGTTTGGACCAAGACTGGTGGTATGATGGACGACGTGACATTATCGACTCAACCCATGCTGCCATTGCCTATCTAACCCGTCTAAACAAAATGTTTGATGGGAATTGGTTATTAGCATTAGCGGCCTATAATTCAGGCGAAGGGACGGTCTTAAACGCGATACAGAAAAACAAACGGGAAGGCAAACCAACTGATTTTTGGGCCTTGGACTTACCCAAAGAAACCCGTGCTTATGTACCTAAACTGCTTGCTCTGGCCAAAATCATCAAAGATCCAGCCAAGTACCATTACAAACCTATTTTTATTCCCAACAAACCCTACTTTGAAAGCGTGAATATTGGCGGACAACTTGACCTTGCCCAAGCAGCCAAAATGGCTGACATCAGTATTGACGAGGTATATTTGTTAAACCCTGCATTCAATCAATGGGCTACCGCACCAGACGGTCCCCATAGACTGCTAATACCGGTTAAAAAAGCGGCTCTATTTCGCGCCAACCTAGCGAAGATACCGAAAAAAGATCGTGTAACATGGATTCGCTATCGCGTGGAAGCAGGCGACAATTTACGAGCCATTGCTAAGAGTCACAACACAACAGTCAATGTCATAGAAGACGTCAATAAGATGTCCTCCACATTGATTCGTGTCGGTCAGGAATTAATGATTCCTGTGGCTGGCAATAAAATCAGTAGCTATACACTAAGCTCACACCAACGCTTGCTCGCCAAGCAAGACAGAGCACCAGGTCGCAATCGCATTAAAATCAACTATACCGTTCAACCAGGCGATAGCTTATGGGCGATATCCAATAAATACGATACCGACTCAACAACCCTAGCGCGCTGGAATAATATGGGATTGGCTGATCCATTACGCCCAGGGAAGAAACTTGTCATCTGGCTTGAGCCAAAACGACAAGCTAACAGTAGCAACCGCAGCATCATTAAAAAAGTCGTCTATACGATTCGCTCAGGGGATTCTTTAGCGATGGTCGCCAATAAATTTAAAGTGACATTAAATGAAATCAAAAAGTGGAACCCTGAAGTTGGCGAACAGAAATACGTTCAGCCTGGCGACAAGGTGACATTGCTGGTCAATGTGGTTGGTGGCTAACCCTCTCTTTATGCATAAAAAAGGCTGATTCGATCAGCCTTTTTTATGCTTTCCATGTGCTGTATACGTTATTTATTCGTAGCGACAAAGATAGGCAGTGGCTTGCTTCACTTGAAGTGAAAAAGTTTGATTCGCTTCCACCATAAAACTCTCGCCTTTAGAAAACGTTCTCCAATCGTCTTCATCCGGTAATTTTACCGTCAGCTCACCAGAGACCACGGTAATATATTCTCTTTTGCTGGTACCAAACTCATAGTCCCCCACCATCATGACACCGACAGTAGACACCCCTTCTTGGTTTTCCAAGGCAATGGACTTCACCTGATCATCGAAATAACTATTTACTGTTAGACCTTTACTCATGTTTACAACCACTCCATTCAACGAATAACAACAACGTAAAACTCACTTATTGCCAACCATCTCTTCGATGATCCATTCTTTAAAAGCCAACATGGCCGGTGTGACACTGCGACGTTTCTCATATACTAAATAGAAAGAACGCGCGGTTACCAAAGGCTGATCAAACAATACCTTAAGCGTACCTGCTGCAATCTCTGGCATCACCAGATCCACATTAGACAAAGAAATACCCAACCCCTGAGCCGCTGCACCAGCCGTCAAAGACCCACTCGAAAACATCAACCCCCGGCGGAATACCTTAGGGTCTAACCCATTTTGTTTAAGCCAATCATGCCACTCATCCTTACGCTTTGTCACGTGCAATAAGGGATAGAAACGCATATCTTCTGGGGTATTGATCGGCTGATCTGCACGAATCAATTTAGGATTGCATACTGGTGATAATTTAGCAGGTGTTAGAAAATGAGACTCCACATCATCCCAATCACCATAACCAAAATACACCGCCATATCGATATCACCAGTTGAGAAATCAATCAACCCAGTCGAGGAGCTAATTTCAATCTCTATATCTGGGTATTGTGATTGGAAACGCTCCATCCGTGGCATCAGCCATCGGGTTAAAAACGCAGGCGCCACCGCTAAACGAAGCGAACCAACCCGCTGTGAGCTTTTAAGCTCTGCCGTGGCACTTTCTAATTGCTCAAATATGCGTTTAATCGGCTTAAGATACGCTTCACCGGCATCGGTTAAAATCACCTTTCGCTTCGTTCGACGAAACAGTTCAACCCCAAGAAACCCTTCTAATCCTTTAATTTGATGGCTAATCGCAGAAGGTGTAACGGATAATTCTTTAGCCGCTTTATTGAAACTGCCATGACGCGCAGCTGATTCAAAACACTTCAATGAGTTTAATGGCGGTAAACGATTAATAGGCTAATCTCCAATAGTTTCTTAGTTAACAAATAGCTGGTATTAGGTTAATCTGTCAACAAATCAACCCACCAGACAGCCGTTTTGCAACAAGAGCCGATCATAATAACGCCAACAGAAGGCCATCTTTAAGACTCTTCGTCATCTGAGGTCGTTTGTTGCGTTGAAAAACGCTTGGGGGGCAATTTGAATGCCTCAAAGCCATCTTGGGTATTATCATGAAACTTACCCTTGGTTGGAGCCGCCTTACGAGGCGCCTTCTTCACCGCTTTTAGTTTCTTCGCTGGGGCTTTTTTAACCTCTTTTTTGATGGTTTTTTCTGGCTTAAGCCCTTTAAATTTTGCTTCTAGGCCCTCGATAACATCTACAGCAAACTGGCGCTGCAAAAAGGCTTCAATCGCTTTGAAGTTAAGCCAATCTTTGGGGCCTACCAGAGAGTAAGCATCTCCCTTAAAACCCGCTCGTCCTGTTCGTCCCGTACGATGAACAAATTCTTCCGCTTGTTTTGGCAAATCAAAATTAAACACGTGGGAGACACTGGCAATATCCAAACCACGAGACGCCAAATCTGTACTAACCAGCACGGTAAACTGCCCCTTTGAAAAGCTTTCCATCACCTTATTTCGAGCACTTTGTGATAAATTGCCATTTAAAGCGCGCGTAGTTAACCCCCACCCTTCGATCATTTCTGCTAAACGAACGGTATCACTTTTTGTTGCAGTAAAGACAATAGCCTGCTTAATTGTCTGGGTGGTTAATAGGTGCTTTAACATATCTTGTTTATGATCGAGGTGATCACACAAATAAACATGCTGTTCAATGTCTTTATGTTCATCGTAACCTTGGCCGATTGCCACTCGTGAAGGCTCTTTCAATAGCTCCGCAGCAATAGTATTAACGTCGGTATTATCCAGTGTGGCCGAAAAAAACAAGGTTTGTCTTAATCGATGATTCGCGGCAGCGTTAATCGCTCGCACCGCGTCAGCAAACCCCAAATCCAACATACGATCCGCTTCGTCCAATATTAGCAGCTCCAGCCCTTCTAAAAATACATGGCGATGCTTAATGTGATCCGCTAAACGACCTGGAGTCGCAACCACAAAATGCGGATCTTTTTGCAGTGATTTGTGCTGATCGTTAAAGTTTTCACCGCCCTGAATCAGGATGGACGAAAAGCTTGTTCCCGCTAACAACAAACGCAGCTGACTGTAGACCTGTTTTGCTAATTCTCGCGTTGGTACTAACACAACCACTCGCGGATCCCGCTTTGATAGCGCTCGTGTTTTATAAACACGATGCAAAGCTGGCAACAAATAGGCCAACGTTTTTCCTGAACCGGTTTTCGAGGAAGCCAGCAAATCCCGCCCGACCATCGCCTCAGGCATGGCGCGAGCCTGTATTTCCGTTGCTTCTTCAAAGCCCATATGCGCAATGGACTTCATAATACGATTATCAAAACCAAATTCTTTAAATAACAAGTAACCTTCCTCTTTAAGACATGACATACATGTGTTTGACACACGTTAGTTTTGCGCATTATACCTCAGCCAAGCACCAGCACACACGGAGATTCTTTACTCATCACGGATTAATGAGGCTTCATCTATTAATAAGTAAGACTTACCTGCACTCACCAGCCCAAGCCCCTCACCTTGTTCGTTCGAGACAGGCTCTAGATACTTTGTCAGATCATAAAATACATTACGATGCAGCATCGCTTTCATCCCATAACGCATCGATATATAGGGCCTTTCTTCTAAACTTGTGTGTTGACTAACGCCTTTCTTTTGAGCCACATTTGACGGTGCCATCCAGATGTCACAATCAACACCTAACTGCACCACATCATGGGTAAGAGACGTAAACTCTATGATACGCCCTTGTTCACTCTCAACCTGTTCATTCTCAAGAAAGCGCCACTGGGTAATAAGAAATGGGGCATCTTCCACCTGTATTCGTACTTTCTCACTGGGAGTCACCAAAAAGTATTCGTTATTGTCAAACCATAAAATACGAGAAAAAAGGGTCACCATCTTTTCTCGCTTAATTTTCCCGCCTTCATGAATCCAATCGCCATTGGCCTTAATGATCAAATCCATATCGCCACAGAATGGTGGTGACCATAAATGCACCGGTGGTAAAGCAGATGTCTGCCATTCCGAAATTTTCGATACATCCAGCATAACGCCCTCCTTTTTCGATAAAAACAATATTCATCATGTCATGTTTATTGAGCAGATTAATCCATCTCAATTAGTCTTTAGTTTTATTCATCGCTAGACAGTTATCTTGAAAGTGATTCACTGATAGGATACCACCCATCAGAATAATCCTATAAAAAGTGCCCAACCAGATGCACTTTAAAAGACCTAATACAGAACAAGAGAAGAGTGTGGCATTATGAAAACGCAACTAGCAACCAAATTTGCAGACCCTAGCCGAGGTGTTTATTTTATTGGTACCACGCCACCTAAATCTTCTGTGGATGATGAACAACTTGTACAAATCAGTCAAAAGTTGCTAGAACGTCTCAATGGCATCGATATTGATGGATTGATTGTCTACGATATTCAAGATGAAAGCAGCCGCATTGATAAACCTCGTCCTTTTCCCTATTTGGAAACTCATGACCCACGGGCATGGTCAAAACGCTTAAAAGAGGCCTCAGGCTCACCTGTCATCACCTACAAATCGGTCTCTTCACGCTCTTCAGAAGAATTTTCTGGTTGGCTACAAGAAGCATGGGATGAGTTCGATATTAGAGACATTGTTTTAGTTGGCTCGCCATCGTCTGAAGGCAATATCAAGCTACCACTTTCTGAAGCCTACTTGGCCTTACAGCATGCGCCTCAAGCCTTTCATCTTGGTGGCGTCACCATTGCTGAACGCCACGCCAAAAAGAAAGACGAACACGTACGTTTGATGAACAAATCTAAAGCAGGCTGTGAATTCTTTATTTCTCAAGCTGTATACAACCCGCAAGCCACAGCAGATCTTATCAGCCAATATGCACAAATCTGTAAGGAACAAGGGGTCGCCCCAAAGCGTATTATTCTTACTTTTACCCCATGTGGCAGTGCGAAGACACTAGAGTTTATGGAGTGGTTAGGCATTTCCGTGCCTGTGGCAACGAAAAACCGCATACTGAATTCAGACGCTCCCTTGGCAGAATCCATCAAGATTTGCCGCAGCGCACTAGAGCAAATTATCGAAACAGCTTTACCAGATGGCGTCCCACTGGGGCTCAACATTGAAAGCTTAACCAATCGTAAAGAAGAGATTGATGCCTCTATTCATCTTTACAAGCTACTCAAAGCGACTCTCGATTTGAAATTGGCAGAAAAAGACTTTGCCGATGAATAAAACACATCCGCTCAATAGACCATCAGTTCTATTGAGCGGAAGTCATTTCAGAGACTTGCAACACACTAACTAACCAAATCCAATTGGCGAATCACCTTGTTGATCTTTTTCATCACACGATCTATTGGTAATTGTGCCATCGCATCCTCACGATGAACCGTCGTTGCCCAAGGCAGCATTTCCACAGGCTTACCCTTTTCCTCTTCGACCAATTCACGATAAACGCTCACGACGTTCTCTTGATCATTATAAGGCCCTGTTCGCATTGGGTTTGATAAAGCAAACAAGGCAATGACAGGTGTATTCACCACAGTGGCCATATGCGCAGGACCAGTATCGGGACTAATAACCAATTCAGCACGCTGAATCACATCAAACAACGAGGTAATACTCGTCTGTCCCACGAGGTTCAGCACATCAAACCCCTCGCTTACCGCCTGACAAACCTGCACCTCACGCTTACTCGGCCCCCCTGTCACGACCACATCGATGTGGTTTTCTAACAACGAAGCAATCAAGGTTCGATAGCCTTCCAGTGTCCAATCTTTTGTCACTTTTGAACCACATGGATTCACCACCACATAACGCTTAGGTAGATCAAGACCACTAGGCGGGATGTCCACATGCCACACAGGCGCTTGCTCAGGCACATCAATAGCGCAGGCAAGAGACATCAAAGCATCCAACACATGTTTGCCACTTGGCTCAGGGGCTAATTCATTCACAAACCAATGTTGTTTTTCTCGTGAATGAGACCGAGCAAAACCAATACGACGCTTTGCTTTTAATACACGCGTTAACAGACTGGCACGCAATGACCATTGCATATGAAGTAAGACATCAAACTCTTGCCCTTTTAACGACTTTCCTAATGCAAACATTCCCTTGAAACCGGATTTTTTGTCATAGACACGGACATCGATATTGGGAATAAGCCGAGCCAATTGTGCTTCGGCTGGCCCTGTTATCCAAGTAATGGATGCTTGAGGGTAACGCTTCTGAATTGCACTGACCACAGACATCGCATGACACACATCCCCCAAAGCGGATAATCGAACGACGGCGATACGTTGAATGCTTTCTTGTGTCATCTTGTCCTCAAAGGCTGTTTAAAATCGGCGAGTATTATAGAATAGCCAGCTTTGAATGTGTCGAAAATAATCCGCAAAAAGAAAACGACATAATAGAGTCTCGCACCAGAACCATTAATGCGAACAACAAATTCTTAATCCGTATCATTTTCAAGCGAGAGTTATGCCTGATACACACATTATTGATGCTCATACCGTATTGTTAACCAGCGATACGTCCTTGCCAATAGACACCAACTGGTTCACTCCAGACTATTGGAAAAAACAGGGCGCGCTCACAGGTACGGCCCAAGGTCGCGGTGCCGTCTGGTTTATTATCAGTAACTACGGTCAGTTTGTTATGCGACGCTACCGCCGTGGTGGATTAGTTGCCAAATTTAACAAATCGTATTTCCTTTTTTCAGGGCATAAAAAAACACGCCCTTGGCTAGAGCTAAGCTTATTAGAAACCATGCGAGATATGGGATTGCCTGTACCAAAACCCATCGGTGGTATCTATAGCGTTAAAAAAGGTTACTACAAAGCCACCCTGATTACGGAAACCATTGATTGTGCGCAAGATCTTTTTGACATACTAAAAGACGGCTTTAGCCATGAAATAGATTGGCATGACATTGGTCGAGTGATCAGACAATTCCACGATCATGGCATTCACCATTCTGATCTAAATTGCCATAACATCATGATCGATGATAACAAAAAGGTATGGGTGATTGACTTTGATAAATGCGATCAACGACCTATTAATGAAGAGTGGCCACAAAAGAACCTAGACCGCCTCAAGCGCTCTATCGACAAAGAATCACAAAAATATGCTCACTTTACCGTCTCTGACGAGCAGTGGCACGACTTACTGGAGGGATATCGTGGCTGATAAAAGCACGAAAGACTTAACTTTGAAGCAATTATTAGCACCCAAATATTGGTTCACTTGGATCGTCATGGGCATCACCTATTTAATCAGCTTTTTACCCTGGCAAGCCAAACAAACCCTTGGAAAATACCTTGGCTTGTTAGTATACAAACTGGCACGCAAACGTCGCCATATATGCGATGTAAACTTTAAAATTTGCTACCCAGAAATGAATGCGCAAGAACGTGAGAGCCTTACCAAAGCACACTTTATCAGTGCTGGCAAAGGCTTATTGGAAACCTTCGATGCTTGGTATCAGCCTGCATCAAAATTATTGCCGAGAGTGGAGTTTGACTCTCAAGATGTGGTGGATAAAGCCCTCGAAGCAGGCAGAGGCTGTATTTTAATCAGTGGCCATTTTTCACCATTGGATTTATGTGGCACCTTAATCGCCAGTCACTTAGACCTCCACCCTATTTATAAGCGCCAAAATAGCCCTGTTTTTAATTGGGTAATGGAACATCAGCGTAAAAAGGTTTATAGCAAAACCATTGAGCGCTCGGATATGCGCGAAGTTCTCAAATCACTTAAACAAAACAAACCCGTCTGGTACGCGGTTGACCAAGATTATGGCCGCAAACATTCGGTATTTGCCCCCTTCTTTGGACGCAAATGCGCGACCATCTCTCATATTGGACGCATTGCGAAAATGACTAAAGCCCCAGTGCTGTTATTGGATTATGGTCGTACAAAGACGGGTTATACTTATCGCTTTAGCGAAGTACCGGATTATCCAACGGATGATGATGTTATCAACGCCACCATCATTAACCAACTGATGGAAAAAGCCATTGAGAACAAAAAAGAGCAATACTTATGGTCTCACCGCCGCTTTAAAACCCCGGTGAATCAAGGTGATCCATCGCCGTACGATACCATGTAGTCAAATTTATCTATTTAAAACAACAAACGCCTTACAGGGAAGCCCGTAAGGCGTTTATTTATAAAGGGAGCAGACTAGCCGTTAAGCCACATAATCCGCCATTTCATGACGCAACTCGGACATCAAACCAAGAGACGCGAGTCGTTTCTCACCATCATAAATAGGAAACGAGATAATCAACTCATCAATCTCCGTTTTTTCAATAAAACTACTGAGTTGATGTGCTACTGAGGCTTTCGTCCCCACCACAGCAAATTGCAACGCATGGGACACCATATGACTTTCGCTGGGAGACCAAATCGTATCCATCGATTCAACCGGAGCAGGAAAAGCATGGTTTCCACCACGGCGTAAATTAACAAACTGTTGCTGAGCAGAAGTGAACAGGTAATCCGCTTCTTCTTGTGTATCGGCCAACACCGCCATAATGCCAGCCATTGTATAGGGCTTATCCCCCTCTTTTTTGGGTTTAAAGTGTCGTCGATACACCGTCAAAGCTTGCATCAATTGATCTGGGGCAAAATGAGAAGCAAAGGAATAAGGCAAACCAAACTCGGCAGCCACTTGCGCACTATACAAACTTGACCCTAGTAACCAAAGTGGCACATTCGTCTGTCGGCCCGGCACGGCAACAATACCTTTATCAAAAGGCCCGTCCCCTAACAAACGTTCTAACTCTTGCACATCCTGCGGGTAGTCATCAACAGAGGCCTGCATATTACGACGTAATGCTCGCGCAGTGAGCATATCTGTCCCAGGGGCTCGACCTAACCCCAAATCAATTCGATTTGGATACAGCTCCGCCAAGGTACCAAACTGCTCGGCCACAACCAATGGCGCGTGATTCGGCAACATAATGCCACCAGCTCCCAACCGAATGGTCGAGGTACCCGCGCCGATATGAGATAGCAAAACAGCAGGGGAAGAGCTTCCAACACCAGACATCCCATGATGTTCTGCCAGCCAGTAACGCTGATAACCGTGAGTTTCTGCCCTTTGAGCCATTGCTAAGCTCAAAGAGAAGGATTCTGAAATGGATTTGCCTTGCCCTATCGGCGACAAATCAAGTATGGAAAAAGGTATCATAATATATATCCGTTTAATCTTTATACATCTTAAATTGGGGACAATTACCAATAGACAAGTCTACGAGTTTGCAGAAAAAGTGTAAGTTCGAAATATTTCGATATATAAGAATAAAATCAAACAAAGAACCGCTTATATCCAAGAAGGCGTTTCCAACAAAGTAAATGGGCCCAAAGCCGTTAAGCCATGAGCCCATATCTACACGCTAGCGATATCAGTTTTGATCTATCGAAAAATTAGCGGTTTTCTAGTCGATTGTAATCCAGAATACCACTGGCCCGAGGCCGCTCTTCTTTATTCAGCTCAGCAATTTCATCACTCACCGTCCAGAATGCTGGGTTAGTACGACGTATCCCATATTGATTCACTAACTGGGTGAAATCCTCTCGCGTTTGCAAAGCTGAAACTCTATGCACCAAATCCGGAATATCACTTTCTTCTACCCGCATCAAGAGGTTTGGATAATCACCAATGACACCTTTTGTCACTGTTACTGTGTCTTCAGAAGGTAAACGTGTGGCCGACTCGTTCAATAAACTTGAAATATTACTATGCGCCTGATTTAAAATCAGCGTTAACAACTCTTTTGGCTTACCATGAGTCGTTACTAACACCAACGCAGTGTTCGGCAAATACTGCAAACCTTTACCTTGCAATGTTTGCAAACTTTTCAGTAATGCAATGTCATGCTCAGACAAATTTGTTTCATCCAAATCGTAAGCATGGTTAAGCACCTTAGCCAACCGCTCTTTCAATTTATTAAATAATTCAGCCTCGTGGTGAGACGTCGTATAATGAATCTGCGACTGAGCACTGATCTTAAAGTAAGCACTAAAAATATAATCCTTAATTGTCTGGTTCGCACCACGATACCAATACTGGCGAATAGTCGAACGCTCATCCCTGGGCAAGAGCATCAAAAAGTTCATTTCACCCTCTATACGCAAGAAGTCCATGTATAAGCGAGTATTTAATTGATGACCAACATTTCCGTAAACATCAAATCCGGCCACCAACAAGTAATGAATACGTTCTAATAAGGGGTAATCAATCACCCAAGCCGTTTTGGGATCTTGCCCAACCAAGCCTTTAACCACACTGGCATTGTCAAAATTCCGGAAAATCGTTAAAGCCGCATTCTCATTGTGGCCATCACCGTTCCAGATTAAGCTCAGATTAAGTGGAATTTTATTACCTAAATTGTTATCAATCAGCTTCGCCTTAGCCGACAAATACTCTTTTTGTTGCTGGGAAAAACGCACCCATGAAGATAAAGGCAATGCATTACTACTGCTTTCTGCTGGCAGATCTAAATGTTGTACTTGTGTCTCTAGAAACTTCGCTGTTTCCTGATTAATGCCCTTTTCAGGATTCACAAAAAACACCCAAAAATGATCATTAATCACATTGACAGCGACTTGCCCATGGCAAACCGGCCCTTTGATAAACGACATAATAGTGTCTTGAGCATGGTCAAGCATAAAGCGATAACGTCCACCAACTGGCAGCTGAGCAAATGCTTTAAAGGGATTGGTCGCAACCTCAGGCGAATAACCTGGATCTTTCGTTACCTTATAATCCTGAGAATAAAAATCGGACTGCCAGCGTTTATACACGGTTTCATTCAGTTCAAAAGGAATGTGATTCTTTTGGACTTTCACTTCAGGATCTCGCCATAAACGATAATACACACGCTTTACACCAGGATCATCATAGGGGCGACGCGTCGCAATGCGATCAATCGGTTCGCCGGGGGGGGTTTTTGATCGTACTAACTTAAAGCGGATGTCACTATCTTTGTCTAAATACAAACTGTACAAAAATATATGTTCGTAAATATAACGATCTACCAAACGTTCTTTTAGTGTATTGCCATTTAATCGGCTTTCCCACAAAGTCACGCGTTGTTGAATAAGTTTAGGAAGCGGTTTAGCAGCAGGCATTTTGGCGCCTGACGCAAGCCAACGGACTAAAATATTAAATTCATTATCTGTTAAGGCAGGAAGGCCATATGGCATCCCCCACTTTGGAAAGTCATGCTCGAAAGAAGAGTACTCTTCTATGGTAGGACACTGTTGATTACGATAAATGGAAAAGTCGTAATCATCCGACAAAACGGCTTGGGTAAAATTCCCCTGTTTTTTTCGTAAGGCTATCGCACGATACACTAAGCTACCGTCTAAATTGGCTGCAGGTGACTGTCTGCGTTCATTTAAAACGGGGTAAAAACCTTTATCACGCCATTGTTGAGTCGTTTGCGCATCAATAAAAAGCCGCGTGGGCGTCGCCGCAAGCAGGCGTGTGCCATCGTACACCAACTCTTTTGAACCGCCCCGCTCAATCCCCTCAGGCGCAGTGAATTTTAGTTGGCAAGGGGCATCATAACAGGCATGACAAGTGACACAACGGTTATCCAATATAGGGCGAACCTGATCATTATAAAATTCAGCATCGGCTTCCGAAACCGACTGACCTTCACGATTTGCGACTTTTTCCACGCCGAAACTACTATCTAATTGCTGACTGGCAAATAGCGCACAGCCGGAAAAAAGCAAAACACAAAGAACAACGATCAACGCCCTTGGCATAAGAACAGTCCTAATACAATAAATGAGTAGTCAGAAAATTCTCACCACTAAACCCAGTCCCGATTATAAAAAAAGAACATAGCACGAAGACAAAAAAAACGCCCATAATATGGGCGTTTTCTTACAATTTGTAACCCGCTAGCTATTCTTCTACAAGCAAACCATCATCTTCATATTCATCGGCAAGCTCGTAAGCGTCATCCCCCATATCATCATTTGCCATGATAAGAGCTTCTTCGTAAGCGCCACCGAACTCAATACGCGTAATGTCGTATAGATCGTATTCAAAAGTATCATCGAACCAGCGTGCATCCGATCCTATTTCTTCAAGCTCATAGGTCACCGCATCGGCTTTTACGACACGACCAATTTCACAGCTGTCAGGTTCGACCTCTTCACGGTGCAAGGTCACAAGACCATATTCCTCGCTGATATCAATCAACAAAACTGCTAAATCATCTAAATCCACCTCTGGATCTTCAACTTCTTCACCGCGGAGCGCCAAAACCCGTTTTTGAAAATCATTAAAAGGAGCCGGATGAACAAAATCACTAATGTCTTCTAAAAATAAAATTTGATAGCCATTTAGATGAACACCATCATCCACTAATTGGAGTAATACCATCTCCTCATTGGCATCCACAACAAAGCCGTCCGTCCAATTATCTGGACCGTCTAAATCCTCACGAAAAATGCGGACAACATTATTTCGGGCACGGGCTTTTTCCAATTCGATGAGCATATCGGCTCCCTTAATGCGTAAAAAGAATAAACAGGCGCTAGTGTAAACCCAGCCAACGTATCGAACAACTATTGCAACACATCATACCAATTTTCTAATAAATCCATAAAATCTTCTAGTCCGCATTCCGCTTGAACACCATCGGAAGACGTTTGGTAAAAACTCTCTTGCGTATCAAACATGGCTTTGATTTCTTCAGCGGCTGAGTCCCAGTCAACTTGCCGTGATACTGAGACTCCCTCTTCGTTGATCAACACATCGAAAGGGCCATATTTCATTTTGGTGGTTTCCTTTTCAGATTCCGCCAATGTAGTGGCCATTAAGACCCGCTGAATATCTTCCTTACCTGTTAAATACAATGCCACCCATTCTGCAATGGCCGCAAATTCATAATCTGTATAAATACGATAGGAATTTTCATCCTGATCAAAGGCAATATTATAATCCATAGCCTTAAACCTCACTCAGTCTCATCACCTGCTTTAGCATCCTGCTGTTGGGCTTGTTGGTTTCGGTATTCTCGGTTTTTTTCCTGCTGACGCTGCGGTATGGCAGCTGCCAATCGAGCCTGCTTTTCTGCTTCTTTTTTGGCCTTCGCCTCTCCTACCAATTGCTCTTCATAAGCAATCATCTCAGGAGTTTCCATTACATAAGGGCCAATCGCACCGGTTCTTACATCGTTCAAAAACACTTCAGCTGCCTTATGCATGTCTATTTTGCCACCTGCTCGTAACGCGCCGCGCTTAGAGCCAATCACTTTTAATACTTCATAAGGATCGCTACTCAAGTCTTTAAGCTTGTAGCGCGTTACTAATGCGTCTTGATAATCCTTAATAAAAAAGCGCAAGCCAACTAAGGCCACATCTTCATAATCAATCGCCGTATCACGCACCGCACCGGTAACCGCTAAACGATAACTGGCGTCTGGATTCTCTATTTTAGGCCAAAGAATGCCTGGCGTATCCAGTAAAACAAAACCATTTGTCACTTTTAACTTTTGCTGCGCTTTTGTGACAGCAGGCTCATCGCCAACTTTTGCAACGCGACGGCCTAATAAAGCATTCATCAAACTGGATTTACCAACATTTGGAATGCCAGCAATCATAGCACGTATCGGTTTTTCCGCCGTGCCACGGTGTGGTACCAACTGACTCACCCATTGAGCAATCTTTGCCACATCGGCTTTATCCTGAGTCGAAAAAGGGTGAGCTAAAATCGTATCATTCCCCTGCCAGTGCTCTAGCCACAACGCAAGACGTGCTTTATCGGCCAAATCTTTTTTATTCAACAAACGCAGCACAGGCACGCCTGCTCGCAAGGTTGTTAACATTGGATTTTGACTTGAATCTGGAATGCGCGCATCCAACACCTCGATGACCACATCGACTTGCGTCATCACCTGTTCGATTTCTCGACGCGCTTTGTTCATGTGTCCTGGATACCACTGAACGCTCACCCCTGTTTACCTCTCTGTATTGCATCTATTTTTGCGGCTGAGCAGTCTATCACAACTTCTTCGAGAAGGTGTGAATAAGTCCTCTTAATATATGGCCCCACTTTTTTAAAAAACAAATTGTTAAGGACTCTGCGAATAATCATCATCAATTACGCCTTTATCCATTGGCTGAATCTTTTTGTGATCTACATCAAAACAAAAAATACTCGTCTCTTTAAGATAGACCTTATCCGAGTGGCCTGACGCATTTTTAGTCAAACAAATGCCACAGCGCCATGAGGATATTCTCTCGATTGGGCCTTTGTGCCCCGATTAGCCAAGGCTGTGTGTGGCCTTGGCTTTTTTTATGCTTGGCGATCAACAAATGCTAGTAAATCAGGATACAGTCGCAGAAAAGGCGTTTCTCCCTGAGCCAATACCTCTGGTAATTCCTCAATAAAAGGCTGCAAATGTTGGCCATGACGCCAACGCCTCATGATGGAACGAATGGCATTCTCCACACCTTGCTGTGTGCCTAAATCAGCCAACCAGTTATGTTGCTCTAAAGAAAAAATCATTCTTTGCAAACGCTCAGGACAACGATGAACATCCGCCATCAATGCCATAACGGCCTGCTGACAAAAAAGGGGTAGAGGTATATCACTGAACTGCGTCCAATAGCGAATCAGCCAATAATCCATCACAATATCTTGAACAATGCCCGCAAAACGACGCCGACCGGTTCGTGCCATAGAACGAAACAAAGCACTTTGCTCATGCTCGTCCACCATCACATCCACTTTTTGATGCAGACGCCAACCTTTCAATAAATCGTCTGGCAGAGTATCGACCTGGACAGAGAAATCCCCCAACAAATTCCCCGCAAATGAGGTTTGAGTCCGTTCTGCTATATGTAAATGTGCAAAGTAATTCAAGCTACATTCCTTTCAAGCGACTGATCATGGCGAATTGTCACACAATCAAAGTGTGTAATATCTTCTTATTTGCTGTATTTCGCGCTCATTTTTTGACATTATAGTGTGTTAACTGCTTGGACAAACTTCTTCTCAGTTTCTCAACATCATCAAGTTGGTTCATCTGAATGGCTCAATGTTGAAAAACGGGCAATACAGCCAGCACCCCATATTTCGCACCGATATACCCACGCGCAGTAGATAGCGCATAAATAGGAGTACTGAATAATGAGATACTTTGCCTTTTTGGTGTCTTTCTTGGCACTTCTTATTAGCCATACTCTGCCTGCTGCCACCTTACGCATGGCGTTCGACTCTGAGCCAATTTCCTTGGACCCGCAAGAACAACTTTCCGAAAGCACGTTACAGTTTTCACACATGGTCTTTGATCCATTAGTGCGTTGGACACAAGATGGAAAAATTCAACCACGGCTTGCGACAAGCTGGAAGCAAATATCGCCAACCACAACTCGAGTCTACTTACGCAAGAATGTTCACTTCCATAACGGCAATCTCTTTTCGGCAAAAGATGTGGTCTACACTATTGATCGTTTAAAACGTTCACCAGACTTTCGCGCCTTGTTCACTTCTATTGATTCGGTCACCAAGGTCAATGAATACACGGTTGATATACATTGTAATCACCCAACCCCTTTGCTACTCAATATCCTGACCTATGTCTTCCCTATGGACAAAAAGTTCTATGAAGGGCGAGACCAAATTGTAAAATTTGGCCGCACTTTTGCTTCACAACATACCTCAGGAACAGGCCCTTTTATCATCAAAGAACGTGATCCAGGCGTACGTATGGTGTTAGTCCGTAATAAAGATTATTGGGACACAAAATCAAAAGGCAATGTCGATAAACTGATATTGACCCCCATTAGAAATGATTCGACTCGTTTAGCCGCCCTGTTGTCTGGTGATGTGGACTTTATCTTTCCCGTTTCCCCGGTAGACATTGCCCGTGCAAAAGAAGCCGATAACATACAAGTCATTACCTTACCAACCAGCCGCTTGTTATTGCTCCAACTGAACCAAAAACGCCGTAAAGAATTCCGTGATATTCGAGTTCGAGAGGCCATCAACTTAGCGATTAACCAACCACTCATTGTCAAAAAAATCTTGAGAGGGTATGCCAGACCCGCAGGACAACTAAGCGCTAGCTCCCTTTTAGGCTATGTGGATACGATCAAACCTGAATACAATCTGAAAAAAGCATTGCAATTGATGAAAGAAGCAGGCTACCCACATGGGTTTCGAGTCAGCATGATGGCTCCAAATAATCGCTATATGGACGATGAGAAAGTCGCACAAGCCGTCGCTGCTATGCTTGGCAGGCTGCATATTACAGTCGATTTAAAAACACTGCCAAAAGCGCAATATTTTCAACAATATGATGCTCGTGCCGCCGATATTATGATGCTTGGCTGGCAATCAGATACGATGGACTCAAATAATTTATTTGAGTTTTTAACCGCTTGTCCTGATGCCAAATCCGGTTTAGGTGCTTATAATGCCAGCGAATATTGTGTGCCTGGTATCAACAGTGAAATCACTCAAGCTAACCGGGAAATGAATCTCAAGAAACGCACGAAAATCTTGCAAGACATTGAAACCAAAGTGGCAGACTCTGCTGCGGTGGTTCCGCTTTATTGGCAAGACCTAACATGGGCAGCGAAGGACAACATAGGAATAAAAGACATCGTTAATGAGCAGAATTACCCCCATCTAGGGGACTTGGTCATAACGCCCCCTAAGTCAAACTAGCCAACATGATACCGATGACATAATACTTTATGAGTTTCATTAATATGCTCGTACAACATGGAGTTCCAAAGGACTGATGCTCGCTTTCCTTTTTCGTCGCTTAATACAAGCCTTCTTTGTCATGCTCACCATTAGCGTGATCAGCTTTGCTATACAAGGAAAGCTGGGCGACCCAGTCCAACAAATGGTCGGTATGACAGTGTCACCCGCCGAACGAGCACACCTCAGACAAGAACTTGGCCTGAATGATAGTTTTGCAGTGCAATATTGGCATTTTTTAAAAAACGCTGCCCATGGTAATTTTGGCATATCCTATTACTACAAAAAACCAGTACTGGATCTTATATTTGAGAGAATGCCCGCGACACTAGAGTTGGCTTTTTGTGCGATTATATTAGTGGCTATTTTTGCCACCCCGTTTGGCATATACGCCGCCATCCGTCCTCGCAGTCTATTGTCTCGTCTGATTATGGCGTTTAGTACCCTTGGCCTGTCTGTGCCCATTTTTATTGTTGGCATATTTTTAGTCTACGTATTTTCTATTCAACTGCATATGGCGCCAAGCTTTGGCCGTGGACACACTGTTGATGTATTTGGCATATGGAAAAGTGGCCTTTTCACGAAAAGTGGCCTACACCACCTAATGCTTCCCAGCATTACTCTGGCCTTTGCTCTAATGCCCATTTTTATTCGTTTAATACGCTCAGAAATGATGGAAGTACTGCACTCAGAGTACATTCGCTTTGCTTGGTCCAAAGGGCTATCAACCAATCGTATTTATTTTATCCATGCCCTGAAAAATACCATGCTCCCCGTTATCACCGTTGGGGGGATTCAAGCTGGGACACTGATTGCTTATACCATTCTAACGGAAACCATTTTTCAATGGCCCGGTATGGGGTTTTTATTCATAGATGCAGTGAGCAGAGTTGATACGCCGCTCATCTCTGCCTATTTAATGGTCGTAGGCGGCATCTTTGTGACAACCAATACAGTCGTTGACCTCATCTATGGTTTGGTGAACCCAACCGTTAAATTAGAGAATCATGGATTATGAGCTACTTAAAAAAGGACATTGTTCACCCTTCTGCTGGTAGTCGATGGCAGCGTATCTGGTCCGGTTTTCTAGGGGATAAGTTGGCAACCTTGGCCCTAGCTGTGTTTATTTTTTATTGCATTATCGCGTTATTCGCGCCGTTACTTGCGCCTTATGATATTAACAGCCCTAACTTTATGAACTTGAATAACGCAGAGATTGCACCGAGCTGGATCAGTGGCGACCCGCGTTTTTTACTTGGCACAGACGCTCAGGGACGTGACTTATTATCCGTTATTTTGTATGGCACTCGACTCTCGCTAACCATCGGGATCTGTGCGGTTCTCATCCAAGTCACATTAGGCATATGTATTGGTTTAACTGCAGGCTACTTAGGTGGGCGTATTGATAATTTTTTGATGCGTTGTGCCGATGTTCAACTATCCTTCCCCACCATGATGGTAGCCATCGTTTTTTTGGCCATTTTTCAGACACTATTTGGTGTAGAACTTTATCAGCAGCTGGCCATGCTAATGTTGATTTTAGTCATTGGGTTAGCAGAGTGGCCAATTTTCGCTCGAACCGTACGGGCTTCAGTATTAGCCGAAAAGCAAAAGGAATACGTTGATGCAGCCCGTATTATGGGCATTGGTACGAAACGCATCATGTTCAAGCACATTTTACCTAACACCCTATCGCCAGTCTTAATCATTTTCACCGTGCAAATAGCCAGCGCTATCGCAACTGAGGCCGCGTTATCCTTTTTAGGGCTCGGTATGCCTTCCTCTGACCCCTCTCTGGGTTCGCTAATATCGGCAGGGTTTAATTACATGTTTTCTGGCTCTTGGTGGATTTGTATTTTTCCCAGTATTGCCCTAATTGTCTTAATTCTAGTGATGAACCTATTAGGTGATTGGCTTCGAAGCTATCTCAACCCAAGGACGTACAGGGATTAACTATGAACTTACTAACTGTCAATAACCTGAACGTCAATTTTCGTATCAAAGGCATTGAACTAGCCGCCTTAATCGATGTGAGCTTTACCCTGAATCGAGGAGAGCGCATTGCTATTGTCGGGGAATCAGGTGCTGGCAAATCCATCCTTGGGCTCTCTATCGTCAACCTTTTGGATAAGCCAGGCTACATCAAATCCGGCTCTGTCAAATTGGAAAACAAAGAACTCAGTAAAATGAACACGCGTCAGCTGCAAGAGATACGTGGCAAACGTATTGCCATGATTTTTCAAGACCCCATGATGACGCTAAATCCCGTGCTGACCATTGGCGCTCAATTGGTCGAAGCCATTCGCAGCCATACGCGCATTTCTTTTAAAGATGCCAGAAATATTGCTATTGAAAAACTGCATAGTGTACAAATTGCCTCTCCAGAACGCCGTTTTGATCAGTATCCCCATGAACTTTCTGGCGGCATGCGCCAACGCGTCATCATTGCCAGCGTACTATTACTGAATCCCGACATCATTATCGCAGACGAGCCTACCACCGCATTGGATGTGACCATTCAAGCTGAAATTATTCAACTTTTATTAGACGTGTGTCACGACAACAGCATGGCTTTAATTCTCATCAGCCATGACCTTGGTGTGGTGTCGCGCGTTGCGGAACGCACATTAGTCATGTATGCAGGACGAATCGTAGAGGAAGCACCGACTCTGGAGCTGATAAATGACCCACAGCATCCCTATACTCAAGGCTTGCTGAATGCCCTTCCGCAAATGTCATTACCGGGTCAAAGACTCAATCAAATTCGAGGTAACATGCCCGCACTGAATGATCGCCCTAGCGGTTGTGCTTTCCATCCTCGATGCCCGTATGCCACGCAAAAGTGCCGTACAGAACAGCCCAACTTTATCTATAATGGCATTTCAAGCGTCTCTTGTTTTCTTGTGGAAGACATGCTCGAAGAAGAGAAATCAGAAGAAGACATAGACCTATTAGACATCGAGTACACGACATCCCATGGTGGGGGCCCAGCATGAACGCAACCCCTCTCATCCAAATTAGCCATCTTGAAAAATCGTTTGTAACCAAAAGCAGCTGGTTAGGACAGTGGCAACTCCGTAGAGGAAAAATACATCGCCGCAAAGAAAGCGTACATGCTTTGAATGGTGTTAACCTGACGATCAATCAAGGGGAAACGCTTTGCATTGTTGGGGAAACTGGGTGCGGTAAATCCACTCTTGCGCGTGTCCTCATGGGGCTAACACCCGCCACCAGCGGCGAAATACACTACCAAGATCAACGTATCGATCACCTAAACGATCATAAACGCATGATGTTTCGTCGTCGCATGCAAATGGTCTTCCAAAACCCTTATGCGTCGTTAAACCCAAGAATGACCGTTTATCAAACATTGAGTGAACCTATCTCTTTTCACAACCAGCAGCTCAACCGTGTAGAAATAAACAGCCAAATAGAACACTTATTAGAATCCGTTGGCATCAGTCCTTCCAGCGCTGATCGCTACCCACACGAATTCTCGGGGGGGCAACGCCAGCGTATTAGCTTGGCACGAGCACTTTCTGTCGAACCCGATTTTATCGTGGCAGATGAACCCCTATCAGCCCTTGATGTCTCTGTGCAAGCGCAAGTACTCAACTTAATGATGGACAAACAAGAGGAGCGCAATCTCACTTATCTGTTTATTACCCATGATCTAGCGGTAGTAGAACATTTTGCTACACGCGTTGCCGTCATGTACCTTGGTAGAGTCTGTGAGCTAGCCAGCACTAAGACTTTATTTAGCACCCCAAAGCACCCTTACACTCGGGCGCTGTTGTCTGCCATTCCGAGGTTAGACACCAACATGACACAACCGATTAGACTGATCGGTGAAGTACCAACACAAATAGAAAAGCCCATTGGTTGCGTATTCCAAGCCCGCTGCCCTTACGCCAACCAACGCTGCTATGAGACATCGCCTAAAATGCTGCGACAAACAGACGGTAGCAGTGTGGCTTGCCATGCCATTGAGGAGGGTCGCTTATCATGATGATCGCACCTGACCTACAGCAAACATCCCATGGGGGTCACTCATGGAAATAAGATGGCTTGAAGATTTTATTGCTTTGGCAAAAACACGACACTTCTCCCGCGCAGCTGATGAGCAAAACGTCACTCAACCAACCTTCAGTCGCCGTATTAAGCTGCTAGAGGAGGAGATGCGCGTTACCTTGATCGACCGCAACACGCTTCCACTCTCGCTCACACCTGCAGGGGAAGTTTTTTTACAAAGCGCGGAGCTGATTACCCGTCAACTGCGCGATACGAAAGAGCGTTGCCAAGAGATTCGCAAGCAAGAAGAATCACAAATTCGCTTTATTTCAACACAGACACTATTTTTGAGTTTTTATAAAGACGCCATTGAGCCCTTTTGCAACAGCATCAATATGGACATGGACGTTAATATGAAATCTAGCTCTTGGCTCGGTATCGACTTCGTTAACTCATTGGTGAATAAGCAATGTGACTTGATGCTGTGTTATTGGCATCCCGCCATCAACTTTATTCGCGCACTAGATGAAGAGCAATATGAGCACTTGGTTATTGGTCAAGAAACACTGATTCCATGCAGTGCAACCGATTCGAACGGCGAAGCTAAATTCCAATTACCTGGCATGAGACGCAAACCGCTCCCTTATATTGGTTATTATGAAAATTCCTTTTTACAGCCAATTATTACTCACCATCTACAACGCCAAAGGGATGTTCCACAGCTACAAACGCTCAATGAGAACTATCATGCCATTAGTGTTAAAGCCATGGTGAAAGAAGGTTATGGTGTAGGCTGGATCCCGAAAAGATTAATGTCTGACACGCTTAATTATGGGAGAGTCGCGCTCGCGGGAGAAGAAAACTGGCATATTCCATTAGAAATACGCCTGTACCGTTCACGCTTTAACACGAACCCCAACCTGAACCAGTTTTGGCAGCTATTAAAAGAGCACATTAGCCGCACTAATCAGCTCCTATAAAATCGCAACGCCTAACATCTTGTCTACATAGGGATGACAACGACTCAATGGTCGCTATCACCCTGATGTTGATTCAAAGCCATAATGATCGGATCACTTGCCATGGAGTTGGCCCCCAACGCTTTACTGAATAGGTAACCTTGCCCGATATCACAGCCATATTCGCGCAATAAGTCCAATTGTGCTTGATTTGTTATCCCCTCGGCGATGACTTGCAAATTCAAATCATGGCTCAAACGAATAATTGCCCTTGTCAAAGCCGCATGACTATGATCTTCAATCATGTCTCTGATAAAGACTTGATCAATTTTAACGCAATCAAATGGCAGGTCTTTTAGGTAGCTCAAACTTGAGTACCCTGTGCCAAAATCATCAATTGACAACTTGATACCCAAGCGGCTTAACTGCCTCAATAATTCAGCACAGCCTTTAGCATCTTCAATTAAAATTGATTCTGTGACTTCAAGCTCTAGGGAGCATGGTGAGACATTGTATTTATCTAACAGTCCCAAAAGATTCGTTAAAAACTCAGGACGTTTTAACTGAACGGCTGAAACATTGACCGCGATAGGTGGAACCTGAAGACCTTCTTGTTGCCACTGCACAATATGACGGCAGGCTTGTTCAAATGCCCAATCCCCCAAAGCAAGAATGACCCCCGTTTGCTCCGCTACTGGAATAAACTCAGCAGGCGATACCACCCCTAACTCTTCATCATTCCAACGCATTAATGCTTCCATGCCAACACAACGCTCAGTTTTAAGGTCTACCTTAGGTTGAAAGTGCAACTCTAAAAATTCATGCCTTAAAGCACGTCTTAATCGATTTTCAATGCGCACATTGCGGGCAAACTGAGCTCCCATCTGTTTATCATAAAAACGAAATGAAGAACGACCTGCCAGCTTAGCTTGGTACATGGCCATATCCGCCTTCTTCACCAAAGTTTCCGAGTCTTGCCCATCCTCTGGATAAAACGCTACCCCAATGGAACAACCAATATTTAAGTTACGATTATCAATGAAGTAGCTCTGACTAAGCTGAAGAATCATTTCTTTCAACATGCTATCGACAGAAAAGTCATCTTGCTCCTCCTTGAATTTAATCAGCACCAAAAACTCATCGCCACCTAGACGTCCTACCAAGGCATTATCAGGCAAAACAGAGGTCAAACGTTGTGACACTTTAAGTAAGAGTTTATCCCCTGTCTCGTGCCCAAATGCATCATTAATGGTTTTAAAATGATCCAGATCCAGAAACAATGCGGCCAATTTAGACGAGCTCTCTTTACACTCGGCCAGTAAATGGTCGAATTGCTTTTGCACATGATAACGACTCGATAACCCTGTCAATTCGTCCGTCTCAATGCGATAACTAATGGAACGCAAGCTTTTTTTGTAGGCAAAATAAAACATGCGAATATAAGACCCCATCAAAAAAGCCAATAACAAAGAAACTAATAAAGGCAAAAATACCCGAAACCAATTAATGGCATGATTAAGTCGGTATGGGCAGGTATCGATCTGCCATTGACGACCACCATAGGAAAAAGCGTAGCGATTGAATCGATCTTTCTGCCAGAGCGAAGAATCATTTCCACTCTCACTATCATAGACAAGGATACCCGGCGCCCTTTTGTCCGTCGTATCAGTAATGCGAAAAGCTAACCCATTCGAGCCTGCGCCCAGTCCTCCCAAAAAGGGCTTAATCTTCACATGCAAACCCACAACCCCATAGAATCCATTCTCATCAGTGAAGTTATCCCCTCTCAAATCGATCGGTAGATAAATGGAATGGTGTATCAACAGGGCATTCGGCGATAATATTTGTTCATTTGGACCTTTATTAAAACCAATATAGGTAGGCTTGGACAGCAACAAACTGTGATTATTACGGGCCAATATATTCTGCTCGCGATCCGTAAAATAAGGCGAAAAAAGATCATACCCAAGAGGAAAATCGTTTGGCGAAGTGTAAGTCAGAGGCAAGTATTCAGGGCGATTGCCTGGTGGAGTAATGGCAAAATAAGGATCCTTCATGAACTTTCTTTGTTGTTGTTCATACTGCTGCTTATTATTTTGTCCAACGTATTTAGAGAAAAAATATACCGTTTTCGGGCTATGGAACTCACTACGCAAGCTGGCCGTCATACGGTCAAACTGTTCAGGGCTCATAGGCTCATTCAAGGACTGGATAAACGACACCATGGCAGATACTTGTATGCCTTTTTTTTCCAAAGCAGTATAGATTTTTTGGACAAATACCTGACCTGCCTTAAATTGACTCACTTTAGATTGTTCTAATTCATAAAAGTAGTTTGTACAGGACACCACCAGACCGCACAAAACAATTAAGCAGGATATTACCCAATATGAACTCTTTAAATGACGTTTTGAATCGAACATTCTTCACCGTTTTGAGCATCGCAAGCTAATATTAAGTTCAAATAACCCCCTCCTATACAACTAAGTCATTGGGATAAACAGACTCGGCAAGATCTGAATAGCAAGCTTTTATCTACATGCCCAGACAGTACATTCCCCACCGTTCCCAACACACATGACGTTTCATATTAATAGGCTGCAATTTAAAAACTTATAGACACAATTCCTTAGTACTTTACATAAAAGAGCATATTGAGACACGTAATTATTTGCAAAAGCCAGCAATTTAAAACAATTTCTGCTATTGTTCGCAGATTCATTATTCTGATGTAGACAGGCCTTTTGTGACCCAATTTTCTCATTCTTCCAACCTATCCCTTCCTAGTCCATTAACCGCCCTGCTTTCTGACATGGGGTTTACCGCGTTCACGCCGATTCAAGAACAAAGTTTGCCTCTTATGATTGATGGCAAAGACATTCTAGCGCAAGCTCAAACAGGTAGTGGTAAAACATTAGCTTTCGCGATTGGCCTGTTATTGAAAATCAATCCTCGCTTCTTTGGCGTTCAAGCCCTAGTTATGTGCCCAACACGTGAGCTGGCTGATCAGGTCTCCAAAGAAATTCGCAAAGTCGCACGTTATTTAGACAACATCAAAGTATTGAGCCTTTGTGGCGGTATGCCATTTGGACCACAAATTGGTTCATTAGAGCATGGCGCGCACATTGTTGTCGGTACGCCCGGACGCTTACTAGAACACCTTCGAAAAGGCACCCTAAAGCTCAATGCGCTCAACACGTTAGTGTTAGATGAAGCTGATCGCATGTTGGATATGGGCTTTGTCGACAGCATCCGTGAAGTGGTCGAACTGACACCAACTAATCGCCAAACGCTTCTCTTCTCCGCCACTTACGGTGACACCATTACGGAATTAAGTCATGAATTTCAGAAGAACCCTGTCTCCATCAAAATTGAAGAGCAAGAAAATCTAAAGCCAAATATCGAGCAGTTCTTCGTGCGCAGTGAAAATGCGGATAAATGCGAGACCCTACTAGCGACACTACAACATTTTGCCCCGCGCCAAGTAATTGTCTTTTGTAATACTAAAGCAGAATCTCAAGCGGTCGCAGATTGGTTGGATGACCATAAAGTCGCATCACAGGCCATTCATGGAGACCTGGAACAAAAGCAACGTGACCAGGTTCTCGTCAAATTCAGTAACCAAAGCAGCTGTGTATTGGTCGCAACCGATGTGGCAGCACGCGGTATTGATGTGAAAGAAATCGACCTTATAGTGAACTACGACACCACTCGTGACATTGATGTGCACACCCACCGTATTGGCCGTACGGGTCGAGCTGGGGCATCCGGTATAGCCGTTAACCTTGTGACCAATAAAGAAGATTACAAAGTAAAAGATATCGAGGAACGTTTTGGGATCACGGCAAATTTCTTAAACCTAGACGCAGCGGATCCGAGTTATCGTCTTGTTCCTGAAAAAGCCACCATTGCTTTTGATGCTGGTCGTAAGAATAAACTTCGCCCTGGTGACATTCTTGGAGCATTAACGGCGGGCCTTGGTTTAGATAAATCCCAGGTAGGCAAGATCGATATTTTTGATTTTCACGCCTATGTTTCTGTGGATGGTCGTGAAGCCAAACGTGTTGTGAAAGAATTGGCAAATAAGAAAATCAAAGGTCGTAATATTCGTACGCGCATTCTTCGCTAATTTTACTGATTAACGTGGCAAGAACCCTCTCTTAGGAAAGGCATCGTGGAAACTCGCAACCAGCCTATTTGGCAATCAACTAAAGTACAATGGATAGGCTTTCTTCTAGGCTGGGTAATGATTAGCATTGCCACACTCACGCCCATGGATGAACTCCCGCCAGTGCCCGGTACGGATAAACTTCATCATATTCTGGGGTTTGCGGGATGGTCATTTCTCTGCGTGTTTGGCTCTCGAAAACGCTTTTTCTGGATGGCTTTGTTTATCTTCTTCTGGGGCGGTGCCATTGAGATGATTCAGCCCTATGTTAACCGCCATCGTGAATTTGCCGACTTTGTTGCCGATGGTGTTGGCGTTCTATGCGTTTTACTCCCTGCTATTCTAATTACTCGACAAGGCTCTTAACCCCTTAAAGTGGATTCACAAAAGGTAGTGAGCAAAGATAAGACAAGGCAAAAATCACCGAAAAAGCGGAGTTTATGCCTATAAATGAGCATTTTTAGGCGTTTTTAACACAGAAAGATCAAGCTCAGTAGTTTGGCGACACCCTATCAAAACCATTGGTATAGAACCTGCATACAAAAAAAACAACCTTCTGATGGTGGCTTTTTATTGCTAGGCTTTTGCAATTGCCTATGTACAACACATCAGATAGATCAATTTTATTGCAAGAAGGGATTACACTATGACGCTATCGGACACCTTCTCATCGAAAGACTTCTTAACCTCGCTTTTCCAAGCGGCCCTAGACGTTGCCCAGCCCAATAAATGCATTCCTCGTTATCTCCCAGAAAGAACCGCAGGTCGAACCATCGTTATTGGCGCTGGCAAAGCATCTGCTGCGATGGCACAAGCCTTAGAGGACACATGGCTAGACAAATATCCAGGGGATGCATTATCGGGCGTTGTTGTCACGCGTTATGGTTATGCCGTTCCTTGCCAGCAAATTGACATTTTAGAGGCTGCACACCCTGTTCCCGATGTCGCGGGGTTGGCTGCATCGAAGCGTATTCTAGAAACGGTTTCGGATTTAACTGCTGAAGATCAGGTCATTGTCTTGATCTCTGGTGGTGGCTCTGCGTTGATGCCCCTCCCGGCCGAAGGCATTAGTCTTGAAGAAAAACAAGCCATCAATCAAGCCCTGCTAAAAAGCGGTGCTAATATTATCGAAATGAACACGGTTCGCCGCCACCTTTCGGCTTTAAAAGGTGGACGGCTAGCCGCTGCCTGTTACCCAGCTAAAGTCACCACCTTATTAATCTCTGATGTGCCAGGAGACGACCTACCGTCCATTGCATCCGGTCCAACAGTAGGCGATGTGACTACCTGCCATGATGCCCTGAATATTATCGAGAAATATCAAATTCCTGTTTCTCAAACCATTCTAGATAACCTATCGAATGGCGCTTACGAAAGCATAAAACCAGACGATAAACGCCTCACGAGCTGCACGACAACCATGATTGCCACGCCTCAAATGGCCTTAGAAGCCGCCGCCCACCGCGCACAAGAATGGGGCATTCCAAGTCTTATTTTAGGAGACAGCATTGAAGGAGAGTCTCGCGAAGTGGGTCTGGTGATGGCAGGCATTGCACGACAAGTCGCCACCTTTGACCAGCCTATTAAGCCACCGTGCGTGCTACTCTCTGGTGGTGAAACGACGGTGACAATGAAAGGCAATGGTATTGGTGGGCGCAATGTGGAATACCTTTTATCACTCGCCATTAGCTTGCAAAGCCGATCGGGGATTGCCGCACTTGCTGCCGACACAGACGGTGTGGATGGTGCTGCCGACATCGCGGGCGCCATCATCGATGACACCACACTAGAACGAGCCTTTCAGGCGCAACTCGATCCCGTCGCTTACTTAAAAAACAATGATGCTCATAGTTTTTTTCAAGCCCTTAATGATTCATTAGTAACAGGCCCGACACTGACCAATGTAAATGATTTTCGCGCTATTTTCATTCGCTGACCCCCAGTTAGTGAGTGCCCAACTATCTGTCACAAAAACCTGCCCCAAAATAGTGTCAAACCTTTTCATTTTGGGGCAAAAATATGATGAGCAACAAAGGTTTGACAAACATTAACCTATCGGTCAAAGTTTACCCGATATGGCCACCATTTTCAGGAGAAACGCCGTGATCCAATTTTTATTAAATCAAGAGCTTCGCCAAGAAGACAATCTGGATCCAAACACCACGGTGTTGAATTATCTACGTAACACACTAGGAAAAACAGGCACCAAAGAAGGCTGTGCCTCTGGCGACTGCGGCGCATGTAGCGTTGTCTTAGCCGAGGTTATTAATGGCAAACTACGCTATCGAAGTGTGAATTCCTGCCTAACCTTTGTCTCTGCTCTACATGGTAAACAGCTCATCACCGTTGAAGACTTAAAGCATCAGCAGACACTTCACAGCACACAACAAGCCATGGCGGACTGTCACGGCTCACAATGCGGTTTTTGTACACCTGGTTTTGTTATGTCTCTGTTTGCCCTGCAGAAAAACGCCGACAGTTACGATGTCGCCCAAACCAGTGAAGCCTTAGCTGGTAATTTATGCCGTTGTACGGGCTACCACCCTATTTATGATGCCGCCCAGCAAAGCTGCTCAAACAAGCCATCAGACCACTTTGATGCCGTTGAAGCGCAAACCATTGCAAGACTGCAAGCCATTGCCCCCCAAAGTGGCGCTCAATTCGCAGGCAAAGGACATCAAGCCTATTTACCAACGAGCACCGCCGAACTTGCCGATCTTTATCTCAACCATCCTGATGCACACCTTCTGGCTGGCGGTACCGACCTTGCCCTTGAAGTCACTCAGTTTCACCGTGAACTCGGCACTCTTATCTATCTAGGCAATGTGTCTGATATGCAGCAAATTGTCGAAACAGACAGCCATATTGAAATTGGCTCAGCGGCAACATTAACTGACTGCTACCAAGTCTTAGCAAAACATTACCCAGATTTTGGCGAACTGCTACATCGCTTTGCCTCATTACAAATTCGCAACCAAGGTACTCTTGGCGGCAATATCGCCAATGCCTCACCCATTGGTGATTCGCCGCCATTATTAATTGCCTTGGATGCGCACATCCAGCTAAGGCAAGGAGACAAAACTCGCCGGATTCCACTGGAAAGCTACTTTTTGGATTACAAAAAGACGATTCGCCAATCGAGTGAATTTATCGAGAAAATCATCATTCCTAAACCAAACGCTGCGGTATTTAAAGCCTACAAGGTCTCTAAACGCATTGATGATGATATTTCCGCCGTTTGCGCGGCCATCAATATTCAGGTGGCAGACGGAAAAGTGGTGGACGCTCGTTTAGCCTTCGGAGGCATGGCACCGATGCCAAAGCGCGCCTCCCATTGCGAACAAGCCCTAGTTGGTCAAACATGGACACAAGAGACGATTGAGCAAGCTTGCAGCGCCCTCGCAAAAGATTTCACCCCACTGACGGATTTTCGTGCCAGCAAAGCGTATCGCCAGCTGGTCGCGCAAAACCTGCTGCGCAAATACTTTGTTGAAACCACCACAGCGTCCCAAGATTACCTGACAACGCGAGTAACGGCCCATGTCTAATCATTCAGCCCCTCAACTTAGCCAAGCCGAATTGGAAGCCTTGTTTAAGACCCATCTTAAAACGGGTGTTGGTAAAGGCATCAAACACGAAAGTGGCGACAAACACGTTAGTGGCGAAGCCCAATACATAGATGATAAATTAGAATTTCCGAATCAACTGCATGTGTATGTGCGCACCAGCGATTACGCCCACGCCAAAGTGACCAATATCGACATCTCAGAATGCCTCACTATGCCAGGCGTGGTGCAAGTCGTCACCGCAAAAGATGTTCCCGGTGACTTGGACGTTGGACCAGTCTTAAAAGGCGACCCTCTGCTGGTAGAGGAACTTGTGGAATACTACGGTCAGCCCATTGTCGCCGTTGCCGCGACCAGCCACGAAGCCGCTCTAAAAGCCGCGAAAACCATTAAGATTGATTATGAGCCTCTAACCCCCATTTTGGATGTGAAAGAGGCGCTGGAAAAAGAGCACTTTGTCCAAGAAAGCCACCAGCTTAAACGGGGTGATAGTGTTAGTGCCCTAGAAAAAGCCAAGCATCGCTTTCAAGGCGAACTGCACATCGGTGGCCAGGAGCACTTTTATTTGGAAACTCAAGTGGCGTCCGTTATGCCAACTGAAGACGGTGGCATGATTGTGTATTCCAGCACACAAAACCCAACCGAAGTACAAAAGCTGGTGGCGAGCGTATTGGGCATATCCATGAATAAGGTGCTGGTCGACATGCGCCGTATGGGCGGCGGTTTTGGTGGCAAAGAGACCCAAGCCGCGCCGATTGCTTGCTTGTGCGCGCTGGTGGCTTATCTCACTGGACGACCAACCAAAATGCGCCTGCCACGTATGGAAGATATGACCATCACAGGCAAACGCCACCCCTTCTATGCACGCTACGATGTGGGTTATGACGATGATGGCCGTATTTTGGCGCTTGATATGGACCTTGCAGGGAACTGTGGTTACTCTCCCGACTTATCTGGCTCCATTGTCGACCGCGCCATGTTCCACGCGGATAATGCCTATTTTATTGAGCACGCAACCATTACCGGTTATCGCTGTAAAACCAACACTGCATCCAATACGGCTTACCGTGGTTTCGGTGGCCCACAGGGCATGGTGCCAACGGAAGACATCATGGACGCCATTGCTCGTAAATTAGGTAAAGATCCTTTAGATGTGCGTCGATTAAATTATTACGGCAAAGACGATAGGAACGTCACGCCTTATCATCAAGTTGTCGAACATAATATTCTTCCTGAGATCACTGAAGAGCTTTTAGCCAGCAGTGATTACTACGAGCGCCGCGAGGCGATCAAAGCTTTCAATGCCACCAGCCCTATTTTGAAAAAAGGCTTGGCATTAACGCCAGTGAAATTCGGTATTTCCTTTACCAACTCCTTCCTCAACCAAGCGGGTGCGCTGATCCATATTTATACGGACGGCACTATTCACCTGAATCATGGTGGAACCGAAATGGGCCAAGGTTTGAACACCAAGGTGCAGCAAATCGTTGCCGAAGTGTTTCAAGTTGAAACGGATAAAATCCAAATCACCGCAACCAATACGGAAAAAGTTCCTAACACCTCGCCTACAGCCGCCTCGTCTGGTACCGATCTAAACGGTAAAGCGGCACAAAATGCGGCACTAACCATTAAGCAGCGCTTGATTGATTTCTTAGCGGGTTACTACCGAGTCCATCCTGAGGAAATCGAGTTCCGTAACGGACAAGTCAGAGTGCGTGAAACCTACTTGTCGTTCGAAAGCTTAATAGAAATGGCTTACGTCAATCAGATTTCCTTATCGAGCACGGGGTATTACAAAACGCCGAAGATCTATTACGACCGAGACAAAGCCAGTGGTCGCCCCTTCTACTACTTTGCTTATGGTTTAGCCTGCTGCGAAGTCTTAGTAGACAGTTTCACTGGCGAGTATCACTTTACTCGTACCGACATTCTTCATGATGTGGGTGCCACATTAAATCCTGCCATTGATATTGGTCAGATTGAAGGTGGCTTTATTCAAGGTATGGGCTGGCTAACCAGTGAAGAGTTAGTTTGGAATGAACAAGGTCGTCTTATGACAAGTGGCCCAGCGAGCTATAAAATCCCCGCCATCGCCGATATGCCAAATGATTTACGAGTCTCTCTGGTGGAAAGTCGCAAAAACCCAGAAGACACGGTGTACCATTCTAAAGCCGTGGGCGAGCCACCCTTTATGCTCGGCATTGCCGCGTGGTGCGCCATCAAGGACGCCGTGGCATCAATTGGCAACTATCAATTCCACCCTAATATTGACGCCCCTGCGACGCCAGAAAGGGTACTAATGGGCATTGAAGCCATTCAAAAACAAATGAAAAACGCCTAAGAGAGAACCCATGAGCCAACTAAAAGCATGGCGCGCCGCCATCGTACACTGTATTGCTGATCCAAAAGAAGTAGGCATTGAAAACGCCTACGAATACTTTGCAGACGGTTTATTAGTAGTCGATGGCGATACCATCCGCGCCGTTGGTGATGCAGACACACTATTACCCACTCTGCCACACGATATGTTGATTGAACATCACCCCGATGGTTTGATCACCCCTGGATTCATCGATACCCATATTCATTATCCGCAAACGGATATGATAGGCTCCTATGGCGAGCAATTGCTCACTTGGCTAAACACTTACACCTTCCCTGAAGAAGGTAAGTTTGCAGATAAAACCCATGCTCGTGACGTTGCAGAACGCTTCCTAAAAGAATTACTGCGCAACGGAACAACGACCGCGTTAGTCTTTGGTACAGTGCATAAAGTGTCTGTAGAAGCCTTTTTTGAAGCTTGTGAAGAACAAAACTTACGCATGATTTGCGGCAAGGTGATGATGGATCGCAATGCCCCAGATTATCTCACCGACACGCCTGAAAGTAGTTATCGAGAAAGCAAAGAGCTGATTGATGCTTGGCATAATAAAGGCCGATTACACTACGCAATTACGCCTCGCTTTGCGCCAACCAGCTCAGATGAACAACTACAACTGGCGGGTAAATTGCTAGGGGAATACGATGATGTCTACATGCACACTCACCTCTCTGAAAACGTGGACGAATGTGCTTGGGTTCACGAGTTATTCCCAAACAGCAAAAACTACTTAGATGTCTATGACCAAAACCAGCTGTTAAGCAAGCGCTCTGTGTTTGCCCATGGTATCCACTTGTGTGACTGCGAATACCATCGCCTACACGAGACTGGCTCGGCAATTGCTTTCTGCCCAACCTCCAACCTATTTATTGGTAGTGGCTTGTTCAAATTGAGCAAAGCAGAGGAGTATAAGGTCAATGTGGGCATGGGCACCGATGTAGGGGGAGGAACCAGCTTCTCCATTCTGCAAACCCTGAATGAAGCCTATAAGGTGGTTCAACTGCAGAATGAAAACCTCAACCCCATTAAATCGCTTTATCTTGCGACTCTTGGTGGTGCCAAAGCCCTTCGCCTAGAACATAAAATTGGTAACCTTGTTGCTGGTAGCGAAGCCGACTTTGTGATTCTGGATAAGAAAGCCACGCCATTATTAACATCACGCCTTGCCCTTGCCCAATCCATTGAAGAAAGTTTATTTGTCTTTATGACCCTTGGTGATGATAGAGCGATTCAAGCAACCTATTCCGCAGGGCAATGTGTCCACCAGCGCTAGGGGTTTAGCAAAGAAAAACCGCTCTCTTGAAGTGGTTTTTCTTTATTCTTTTCATACTTATATATGAAGAGAATGGAACATTTTGCCATTGTTGTGGTCTCAATCATCATGAAAAATACTCTTATTCTTTATTCCAGTGTCGATGGTCATACACTTAAGATTTGCGACACCATTGCTCGTAATCTAGAACAACAAGGCCATCACACACACTTGATTGCTATCGAGCAAGCAACAACCGAATTGCTCACCCGATACGGGAAAATCGTCATTGGCGCCAGTATCCGTTATGGCAAACATAGCAAGAATCTTATTGAATTTATCCGTTCGAACAAAGCCATCTTAGACGATAAAACCTGCTGTTTTTTTAGCGTCAATCTCGTGGCCCGCAAAGCCGATAAGAACACACCTGAAACTAACCCCTATTTGCAGAAATTACTGCAAGAATTAGACTGGAAGCCTAGCTTATTAAGCGTTTTTGCCGGGAAGGTGGATTACCAAAAGTACGCTTTTTTTGATCGAATCATGATCCAACTGATTATGTGGATGACAAAAGGCCCAACCGATCTAACATCGGTGATTGATTATACCGATTGGCAATTGGTTGAAACCTTTAGTCAGCAAATTGCGGAACACTAAAAGACAGAAGAGAAGTCTGCTAGAATAATAAAAAATTCATTTAAGGAAGCCACTATGAACTTAGCTGTGATGGCATTGGGTGCCTTTGCCATTCTATTTTTCTGTTTTGCATTAATCATTGCTATATTTTTGTTCAAAAAGCACAGAGAAAAGAAATAGCAGACAAAATTTCCATACTTCTTTCCCTTTCCTCATGACTTTTCCTTCATGCCTCAAGGTATGGTAGTTATACACAAGTATGAAGATACTTGGGCACTACCATTACCTTCCTTAGCTAAAACCTTGTAGGAAAAACCTTGTAGGAAAAACATGAAATTACTATTACTATCTGGGAGTTTTCATTCCCAAAGCAAAAGCCTAGCGATACTCAAATCTGTTGAAAATTTACTGTCTGGTCACACAACCGAAACGCCCAAACTCGATACCTTGCCTTTCTTTAATGAAGATCTAAACAAAAACAAACCAGCAAGTATCGTGGGGTTAATGGACAGCATTGAACACGCCGATGGTATTGTCATTTGTACACCAGAGTATAATCACAGTATTCCTGCAGTATTGAAGAATGCCTTGGATTGGGCTTCTCGTCCCGCGTTTAATTCATGCTTAAAAGACAAGCCCGTCACCATCATTACGCAGGCTGATAGCCCTGTAGGCGGCGCTCGCGCTCAGGCTCACGTAAAATTAATTATGGATGCGATTTTATCGGACATTCACGTGTCCCATGAGATGATGATTACGCCTATCAGCAAGGTTATTACCAATGGCGTGATAAGTGACGAGAAAACACTTTCTCGATTAGAAAGGCACGTAGCGGATTTTTTACGTTTTATTGAAAAGCGCCGCTAAGTTATTTTGAAACACAGCAAAGACGCTTTGCTTTCCAAGCGTCTTTTCTTAACAAAGCCTTCTTTTCACAAAGAGATTTAAGGATATAGTCTGACAATTCCGGTTTTGCCTTCCATATCCCCAACAATCCAAACTTTCTCAAACGCATGGGGTTCCGGGATCGTAATAAGGTGTTCAAGTGCTTTAATCTCATTTTTACTCCATGCTGGATGCGCATTACGAATCACCAGCCACACTCTTTTTGAGTCATAACGCTTACCGGATTTGTTTTCTAATATACGGTTTAATGCTTTTAATAATCGAGAATTGACCTCATCATGAGCTAGATCTCTGATAGCCTGCCGAGTTTTATCAGTGAGTTCCCGTCCAAGAATCGCCATCGCTTCTTCTTCCGAGCCATATAAATGGGCAATTTCAAGATCCAAACGCTCACCTTCCAGCATGCAGGAAACATCTGGTCGAATTGGTTCATTGTGCCAAATATGACGAATAGGCTTACCAGTATTTTTCTCATACCAGCGCATGAAAATCTTTGCCGCTTGATGCTCAAGCTCGATTTTCTCTTCTTCACTTTGATGCATAAGCCTTCCTACCAACGCCCCCTCACAGGTCTCACTATAACATCAACTTATCACAAGAGCGCTAATCCATCACATGCATTTTATTGGAGCTGTTGAGAACAAATTTGCGGCCATGGATCAAAAAAACTGTCTAGTACGGTAGTCGTTAGTACAGCAGTACCAGTCGAAAACGATAACAGCTGAATTCTATTTTTCATATCGCACATCTCCCCCCCAATTTCCTTTATTGATGTGAAAATAATCGATAAATCGTCATGGTATCCGACTATAATACTCGGGATTTATAGCCATTTTTTCGCATAAATTTTCATGGTAGACGCAATAATTTAGCCATGAATAGTATAAAGATTTGTTTTTATCTAAAGAGACACTCAAGACGTATGAAGCACACCCAAGACACAACAAAATCCGGTATGTCTGCAAAAGAGTTTACTGTTTTGGTTGCGGCATTGATGTCCATCGTAGCCATCTCCATTGATGCCCTTCTGCCTGCTCTCGGTATGATAGGCAAAGAGCTGGCGATTACGGATCCTAACCAACCTCAATACCTAATCAGTATGTTATTTTTGGGCGAGGCCATTGGTTTACTCGTCGCAGGTCCTTTTTCCGATGCCTTGGGCCGTAAGCCTATTCTCTTTGCTGGGTTTGCCATTTATTTGACAGGCACACTGGTTTGCTACTTCTCCTCCTCCCTTGAAGGGCTTATGTTGGGGCGCCTTTTACAAGGTTTAGGGGTCGCTGGGCCACAAATCGCCGCCATGTCCTTAGTTAGGGATATGTTTAAAGGGGCACAAATGGCACGCACCATGTCTTTGGTTATGATGATTTTTGTGCTTGTGCCAGCGATTGCGCCTACTTTAGGTCAAGCGGTGATGCTATTCAGCCACTGGCGCGGTATTTTTGAGATGTATCTTTGTTACGCCTTAATATTACTGGTTTGGGTTAGCTTGCGTTTAAAAGAAACCTTGCCAAGAGAGAAACGCATCACGTTAACAGCACGCAGTTTTTACGATGGCTTTAAGGAAGTACTGACTCATCGAGCCACGGCAAGCTATACCATTTGCATGGGATTATTCTTTGGTGGTTTTATTGGCTACCTAAACTCCTCACAGCAAATTTTCCAAGTACAGTTCCACACAGGCACACTCTTTAGTGTTTACTTTGGCGTCTTAGCTTTGGTACTCGGTTTCTCATCTTTGATTAATTCACGTATTGTTGAGAAACACGGCACTAAGACTATCGCCTTCCGTGCCATTGTGACGGTTGTTCTTGCCTCTATAGTCTTTCTAGCGCTACATGCTTTTGTCGACATTACACTGTGGATGTTTATGGCCTATGCTGTTGTCTTTTTCTTTTGCTTTGGATTACTGTTCGGCAACATCAACGCTCTGGCAATGGAGCCTATGGGACATGTGGCAGGGATTGCATCAGCCGTGATTGGCTCTTTGTCATCAATTATGTCGATGTTGATAGGCACACTGATCGGGCAACTTTATAACAATACCTTAATTCCGATTACGGTTGGCTTTATTATTGTGGGAACGCTAGCACTAGGCATTATCTTGTGGGCTGAAAAAGGACAAGATACATCGATAGAGGTCGCCCCGACCTAATAGGCTTCACTAGAAAGATCATCAAGAAAGCGAAAAACAGAGTAAAAACGTGACCGAATCCTCCCTAATTGGCCACGTTTTTTTATAGAATCCAGCTCAAATGCGCTTTTAGCGCATCATCTGTCACCAATTTTTGATTCATCAAAGAGGGCATTAATAGTGCCTCTTTTGTGATGGCTTTCAGCGCAAACAAGCGTTCATTAGAGACCGAAAAACTGGCCAGCCAATCCAATAACACCATTTCTAACACTAACTCTAAATTAGCAAACAAGGACACCGTTGAGGCCTCCATTTTATGTTGCTCTCCTAGCAGAATGCGATAAGCAGCTAAACGCTCTGGCAACGCTATCCATTGGCGCCAAAGGGCGATCCAGCCTGTAATCATATCTTGACTGGTTTCCTCTATTGTAGAGAGCACAGACATCATTTCAGCTTTAGTTTGTTCTGTTAACGTTTCTAACACCGTCTCCCACAATATTAATTTGGTTGGAAAGTTACTGTATACCGTTGGTTTAGAAACATTGGCTTCTATCACCACTTGATCAATACTCGTGCCTTGATAGCCTTGCTGAGTGAATAATTGACAAGCAGCCTCCACAATAACGCTCTTTTTTGTTGGTCTACCTCGAGCCATTTAATTTCTCCTAAATTACTCAGCACATTAGTCTAAAGCATTGATTAAACGATGCTTTCAAAAAATTGCAATCCTTTCTAGCAAATAATCGCCAAAAAGGCGCTTGACGTCAGTCTATGTAACCATTAAATTAACTAAACGGTATAGTTAAATAATTAATTTGGAGCACGCCACAATGCAAAGCAACAATGGTTTCTATGGTGAGTTCGGTGGAAGTTATATTCCAGAGATTCTCTACGCCAGTCAGCAACAAATCCTTCATGCTTTTGAAGAGATCAAAACCGATCCTGAGTTTATCGCTGAACTAAAAGAGACTTGGCAGAACTACTCTGGTCGCCCCACGCCATTAACCTTTTGCAAAAACTTAACAGAGCATTTTGGTGGTGCCCAGATTTACTTAAAGCGTGAGGACTTAAACCAAAGTGGCGCGCACAAAATGAACAACGTCATTGGCCAAGCCTTGCTGGTTAAACGTATGGGCAAAAAGCGCGTGATTGCCGAAACTGGCGCTGGCCAACACGGTGTTGCAACGGCACTAATTGCTGCACGCTTAGGCCTCGAATGCACCATTTATATGGGTGCGAAAGACGTGAAACGCCAATATCCTAATGTGTTTTGGATGAAACAACTTGGCGCTACCGTCGTGCCCGTCGCGGAAGGTTCGCAAACCCTTCGTGATGCTTTAGACGAAGCTCTTCGCGACTGGTCTTCCAGCCATGAAGACAGCCACTACTTGATTGGCACTACCTGTGGCTGTGCCCCTTTTCCTGAGATGGTAGCCTTCTTCCAGTCTGTTATCGGCGAAGAAGTAAAAGAACAGAGCAAAGCACAGTTTGGGCAATATCCAGATCGTCTTTATGCGTGTGTCGGCGGTGGCTCTAATGCTTGTGGACTTTTCCTTCCTTTCTTGGAAGAAGAGAACGTTGAAATGATTGGCGTTGAAGCGGGCGGTAAAGGGCTAGAGTTGGGGCAACACTCCATTCGCCTTTCTAACGGATTAGGTGAAAAAGGCATTGCACAAGGTTTTGCCACCATGTTTTTACAGGACAAGAATGGTCAGTTGCAAGACACTCATTCAATTGCCGCAGGCTTAGATTATGTGGGCGTGTCACCTATCATTGCGCATCTAGCACAAATTGGCCGTATTCAAATGACTTATGCCATGGACGATGAAGTGATCGATGCTTGCTCTTTGCTACTGAAAAAAGAAGGCATCATCCCGGCACTGGAGTCCTCGCACGCTTTGGCTGGCGCATTCAAAGACGCGGCGAACTTACCAAAAGAGTCTCGCATTGTGATCAACCTCTCGGGACGTGGTGATAAAGATATCTTTAACGTGGCAAAAGCCATGAACGATCAAACCTTCCCTGAGTTTTTGGAAGATTATCTAGCCGATTACAAAGAACATTTGAATAACGACGAGGAGGCCTAATCATGAGTCAGTTAGCGAATTATATCGCCCAAAAACGCCAGCAGAAGCCGATTTTATCCATGACTCATGTGGTGTATGGCTATCCGACAGTGCAAGAAAGCCTATCTTGGATGACACGTCTCTTAGAAGAAGGCGTTGATTTTATTGAAGTACAGTTCCCTTTCTCTGATCCCGTGGCAGACGGCCCCAGTATTGTCGAAGCCTGCCATGTGGCGTTAGAGCAAGACCTAGATGTGGACACTTTCTTAGATGATATGGGCAAACTCAGCCGGGACTTTCCGGACAGTCGTATCGTACTGATGAGCTATTTAAACCCCATGTATCGCTATGGTTTGCAAAAACTGGCGAAGCGTGCCGCTGAGATTAATATACTGGGCTTGATCCTACCCGATCTGCCGATCGAAGCATCCGCCGACTATATTGCCGCTTGCAAAGAAAACCAAATCGACCCAATTTGGCTAGTAACACCTGTGACACCAAAAGCGCGCCTAGAAATGTTAGCCAGCCAAGCATCCGGCTTCCTCTATTGTGTGGCGCGATCTGGCGTAACCGGACATTCAAGCCATGAAGCTAAAAGCAAACAAACGGTAATGGATGAGTATCTAGCCCATATCAAAGCCCACGCCAGCGCCCCAATGGGCGTTGGATTTGGTCTTCGTGAACGTAGCCACATCGAGGCTTTGCTTGGCAAAGCGGACATTGCTATTTTAGGCTCCGCTCTTCTAGACGCCTACAATCAAGGTGGACAAGAAGCTGGCATTAAACTACTAAGAAGTCTATTCTCTTAACGAAAGCTTGCAGGAAAAGTTTAACAGAAGAAGCACAACAAAGAGCCCCAAGTCTTCGTAAAGATGACTTGGGGCTCTTTTGATTTTGCCTAGTGCATTTATCAATAAGGACGCGCTTGATTACCTAACCAGTCAAAGAAAACTGAAGCTTCATGGGAAAGCTTAACACCCGAGCGACACACCAAATAAAACGACTCACTGGCAGGCACTCGCTGATCAAACAATTCAACTAGGCGACCGTCAGCTAATGCATCTTCGACCATAGAGGAGCGCGCTAGACCAACACCTAGTCCAACCTCAGCCATTTTGATGGCGGCAAGCAGTGTATCCAGTTGCATACCTCGCGAAGGATCCACAGAGACTTCATTCACCATAGAAAGCCAATACCCCCAACCTTCTTCATAGCCCATTACGTGAAGCAAGGTGTGCTCCGCTAGATCGGCAATGGACTCAATAGGCTGTTTCTCTATCAGGCTTGGGGAACACACAGGAAACAAGGTGTCCCAAGTTAAGCGCTGAGACAAGAGTCCTGGCCAATGACCATTTCCCCAACGGATTTCCAATTCGTCTTCATCCCCCATATCACGCACCCAAAGATTGCTCAAATATCGCAAATCAATATTAGGATGCATAACCTTAAAATCATTGAGTTTTGGGGCTAGCCAAAGTGTCAAAAAAGACAAGCTACCGCGAATTTTCACCAAAGACCGATCCTCTTTGCTAAATAATTCACTGGTTGCCGCTGCAAGACGTGACACCGAATCCTGTACCACTGGAAGATATGATTGACCTTCCTCGGTCAAGCTCAACCCCCTAGGCAAGCGTTTAAACAAGTCCACCCCTAAATGACTTTCTAACAGACGAATTTGCTGGCTAACCGCCCCTTGAGTGAGATTCAACTCTTGGGCGGCACGAGTAAAATTTAAACTTCGTGCCGATACTTCAAACGTGCGTAGCCAATTCAGCGGTGGTAGGGTTTTGCGACTCATAAGAGGACTCTTTAAGGTTCAAGACCGTATCGAAATACGTTTTCTATTAGGTTACCTCACCCCAAATGGGTTGCAAGAAAAAGTCGGCATAACGAATCAACAGGGCCATCACTGCGAGACTTGATAATATACTGGTTAGCGCGATCTCTGCTGGCGATCTCTCGGTTAATAATCCCTGCTAACGCTTTATCACTTGCCCTCCCCACTGTTGACTAGAGGCTATTGTCACCACGTTTTAGTCAAGCTAGCTTGAGTCGCCTCAAAGGCTTGTTTAAGGTCACTAATAAGGTCCTCGGTCTCTTCTATCCCAACCGAAATACGCACCAAACCTTCTGATATTCCCAACGCCAAGCGCTCTTCTAAAGTATTTTCCACATGACTTGTGGTACGAGCGGGGCCGTAAATAGTCTCAACCGCCCCAAGATTTCCCGCACAATGGGCGTATTGCAGCTTAGGTAACAAGACTTTCACTGTCTCCATACCGCCTTTTAGAACAAAGCTCACAATGGCACCAAAGCCCCGCATTTTCTGCAGGGCAATGGCGTGGTTCGGGTGTGTTGCCAACCCGGGATAATTCACACTTTCCACTAATGGTTGAGTAAGTAGAAATTCGGCTAACACTCCTGCACTGTGCTGTTGTTGACGAAAACGCAGCGCCAAGGTTTTTATGCCGCGAATGATCAAATACGCCGCAAACGGGTCGAGTGCTGCGCCATTGATTTCACGATAATGACGCACCTGATCCATTAAGCTTTTGGTACCACAAGCAATCCCACCCATTGCATCACCGTGACCGCTCAAATACTTCGTGGCACTGTGCAACACCACATCAACCCCCATAGATAGAGGGTTTTGATTGATTGGTGTAGCGAAGGTGTTATCGGCAACAACCAGCGCACCGGTTTTTTTCGCGGCGTTTACTAAACGCTGGATATCTAAAATTTTTAGCGTGGGATTGGTAGGCGTTTCTAGATATAAAAGATCACACCCTAAGGCAATTTGACACTCGATTTCATCATGATCCAAGGTATCGCACAGCACAACCTCAACTCCCATTCGAGGTAGAAACTCCTCAAATATTTTGTTGGTGCCACCATAGCTGTCTTTTGTCGACACCACACGTTGCCCTTGGCATAAGAAGGTATAGAGCACACTGCTGATCACCCCCATACCACTGCTAAAAGCGACCGCCGCCTCCGCCTTTTCAAGGACACATAATTTCGCCTCCAACACTTCCACCGTTGGATTGCTCATGCGGCTATAAATGTGTCCTGGCTGGTGACCTAACGCCACGTCGTACCATTCATCAATGTCACCGTACGTATGAGCAGCACTGGCCACAATCGGCGTCTGCGTTGCTCTATATGGGTGACCCAATTCTTCACCACCCCACACGGTTAAGGTTGCAAGTTGTGCCTGATGTAACGTCTTATCTTGTCCACTTTGCTTCATGTGTTGCCTTTATCGCTAGAGAGTTATCTATTATTAAGACCCAATATAGCCAAAAGAACACCACTCTAGAATCGATGCAATCACGGCCTAAGACCCTGTTTTTTTAATTGATGATGTCATTTATTTCTCAATTTAAGGTGTTTTAATACAATTGACAGCGATTTTATAATGAATAGCATTCACTCAAACACAAAATATGGCTAGAATAGCCCCATCAAAATATGACTTGGATTAAAGACGATGCAGACTACAACCATTTTAGATGGCGGTATGAGCCGCGAATTGGAACGCCATGGCGCCCCTTTTAGGCAACCCGAGTGGTCCGCTTTAGCAATGATTGAAACACCAGAGATTGTGAAAACAGTTCATAAAGCCTTTATTGAAGCTGGATCCCAAGTCATCACAACCAACAGCTACGCCTTGGTACCTTTTCATATTGGTGAAGAGCGTTTTCAGCAAGATGGTAGCGAGCTGGTAACACGAAGTGCTCTTGTGGCGAAAGAGGCAGTCAAAGAAAGTAAAAAAGACGCGAAAGTAGCGGGGTCTATTCCACCTATTTTTGGCTCCTACCGAGCCGATCTTTATCAAGCAGACCAGATTGAAACGCTAGCAAGCCCCATCATCAGCGCCCTAGCACCTCACATTGATATTTGGTTAAACGAGACACAAAGTTTGCTGGCAGAGTCTCTGGCCATTAAGGCGTTAGTAGATAAAATAGACCTTCAGAACAAGCCCTATTGGGTATCCTTCACCTTGGAAGATTCCGAAGCATGCGACCAACCTCGCCTTCGCTCCGGTGAAACCGTTGTTGAAGCGGTTAACACCATGATGGCACAAAAGGTTGATGCGATTCTCTTTAATTGCTGCCAACCAGAAGTTATTTCAGAAGCCATTGGAATTGCCAGCAAACTCATTCAATCAGCCAATCACCCCATTCAAATCGGTGCATACGCTAACGCCTTCGCCCCTCAGCCTAAAAATGCTACGGCAAACGAAGGACTTGATGAAGTTCGTAAAGATTTAACACCTGACAGTTACTTAACATGGGCAAAAGAGTGGCAAGATTTGGGGGCAAATTTAATCGGGGGGTGCTGTGGCATAGGCACAGAACATATCAAGGTGCTTGCAGAGTCCCTAACTGAACTCTCCTAGCACCTTTAGTTACCTACATTGGACATGGCAAAACAGTTGGCAATAAAGTCAAGAAATACACGCATTTTATTCGGCAAAAAGCGCATGGCATTAAATTGCATATAAATGCCCCCCTGAAATTCACTGTGTACTTGCCAATTGGGCAACACTTCAATCACTTCGCCCTTCTTTAGAGCGGATTGCACAACAAATTCGGGAAAGATACCAATGCCCAAACCACGTTTTACCCCCGCTAAGCGCATCTCAGAGTGATTATTGATATAACGACCGTCCACCGTAATAGAAACTTTTCTATCACCCTGACTCAAAACCCATTGATTGTCGCCGTCAAAAAGCCCTAACGGTAAGCAATCATGTTCTGCCAATTGTTCTGGTGATTCCGGCAAGCTGCGTACTCTAAGATAGCTAGGGCTGGCGCACAATACAGAACGTATGGTGCCAATTTGCTTACTGACAAGATGCTCGTAAGGTTGCTCTGCGACTCGAAATACAATATCCACCTCATGATAAGCTGGATCAAGTCGTAAATCAGTGACTTGAACATGCAACGAAATATACGGATAGCATTCGGTAAACGCCAATAAAAAAGGCTCTAATACTTGTCTTGCAAAGGCTTTGGGCGCAGCAATGCGTAATCTCCCCTTTGCTTCATTGGCATTCTGCTCCGAGGCCAGCACGGCTTCTTTGGCACTGTCGAGCATATTTCGACATTGCTCATAGACAGAAAGCCCGACCAAGGTCGTGGTTTGTCTCCGCGTGGTACGTTCAATGAGTACCGATGACAACGCTGTTTCCATTCGGGACACCTGACGACTGACCCCTGAAGGGGTAATACCAAGCTTTTCAGCTGCTTTAGTAAAGCTTCCCGTTTCCACAACCGCAACAAACGCTGCCATATCTGGCAGTAAGCTAATGAGTTTATTTGTGTCCATGAGTCATAAGTATTGTGATTATTTGGCTAATTATCATTCATATAAACACAAGTTAGCATGCTTTATCGAATCACTCACCCTTTTATAGAGAAAAAGCATGTCATCACAAACGTTAACTAACTCATCCGTTTTTTCAAAACTTCCCATGGCTGAATTATCGCTTCTATTAACCGCCTTCTTTTGGGGAACCAGTTATGGCATCACAAAAGACGCCTTAGTCTATACTGGCGTGCTCGCATTTATTGTGATCCGTTTTGGCGTCACCTCGATCTTACTCGCCCCTATTTTTATCAAGGAGTTACGTTCAGGGTTAGCAAAAGATTGGCAATTCGCCCTACCCACAGGAGGCATTTTACTGTGTATATTCCTAGCGGAAATCTATGGCGTCTTCCATACCACCGCCTCAAAAGCGGCGTTTTTAATCAGCCTGTGCGTGCTCATCACACCATTTGTAGAAGCCATCACAGAACGAAGGTTACCCAACGTTAAAATTGTCTTATTTGCCCTACTGTCATTATTCGGCGTCTTCTTGCTCACCACACCCAACACATCCCAAGAAGCACTTAGTTTTCATTCTCTTGATGTACTTTCTTTGGAGCTCAATAAGGGAGACGGTTTTATTCTACTTGCCGCGTTTTTACGTGCCTGCATGGTAGTCACCACCAAGACGCTCTTAAAAGGAAAAACTTTATCCGCCCTCAGTACAACAAGCATCCAAGCCAATGTGGTTACCCTAGGGGCTTTATTGATTTTTGTTAGCGAAGGCCATCCGATAGAACAGCTATTTCCAGCTCATCTGGCTTTTTGGTTAGCCGCCTTTTATCTCGCGCTGTGCTGCACTGTTTTTGCCTTGTTTGCACAAAACTTTGGCGTGAAACATACCTCGCCATCACGTGTTGCCTTGCTTACAGGGTCTGAGCCAGCTTTTGGCGCTTTATTTGCCTACTACTGGTTAGGTGAGTCATTGGGGACTATACAAATGCTAGGGGCGGTTTGTATCTTAGCGGCGACAATCATGGCAACTCTAAGAAAATAAATACCGTTTAAGCAAAAAAAGTCCCAGTAAGACTTTCATCATACTGGGACTTTTTTATTTTGTTTGCCATTGGATAATGGTCAAATCATTGGCAATACATTACCAAAAAGACAACTAATACAACGTTTTCATCGGCAAATAATAGCGTTTTATCGCCTTAGGTTTTGGACAGGTTGGCGTCATCGCTTTTTCACTCAATAAAATCCAATCCTTACCGTGCGCCCGGCCTAAATCTTTCGCTTTGCTTAAATCAAAACATTGAATATTCTTGTCTCTTGCCGTCATCACATAACGATCAGCCTTCTCACTCATCCATAGCCAAGCATTTCTATCTTGCTCTTGAGTACTCGCCAAGTAACTAAATTGAGTAAGCGGTATCGGCGAGAAGAGCAAAAACTGTTCTTTAAAGCGTGTCATGCCAAGCTGACCATTGGGGCCAATATCATGGGCAACCGCCGCCATAATGCCTTTTGCCGGGGTTCTGATCGGATTAAACAACACATATCCTACCGTACTGTACAAGATCCATGTAATCGCAAATGCCGCCCAATAAGCACTCAGATCGACTTTATTACGCTTCCATAACAAAATAACAAACCAGCATAAAGACGCCGCCAAAAACAGCATACCAAATGGAAGAGTATGATCTCCCACTTGTTTAGTCACCGCATGAGACTTAGTAAAGCACATCACTGCTGCAACCATAAAAAGCGAACCAAGCAGTACAAAACCCACTTGCAAGACACGCTTAAACCAAGTTTGTAATCCTGTCTTAGTAAAATGAACGCCCACTACCAACGCCATTACTGGCAATGCAGGCAAAATATATAAATTACGCTTACCAGGACTGATACTGAAGAAAACAATCACTAGTACAACCCATAGCAACATACTGAATACAACAGGAGAAACCTTCACCTCACGCCAAAAAGATTTAGTAAATAGAAAGGTATAGAGCGGAAACCAAAGCAGAGGAATCACATCGACTAAAAAGTAATACCAAGGCTGAATATGGCCCCAAGAGTCTGCATAGCGCTGACCTGTCTGTTTAAATAAAATATTATCACGATAGGCAATAAAATCAGGGTTATGACTATGGTCAGCAATATACAGCATAGGTAATAACCACGCGGCAACGACCAACAGCATCATTAATGGGCCAATTAATAACGACCAATTTATCTGTGCTTTTTCAAAGCGATGTTTCCCTGTGAAGTGCAAAAACAATACAGGAACAAGCAAGAATAACGGCAAAAAGCCAACCCCTTTGGTGATAATCCCTAGTCCCATAAAAGCCCAGCTTGCTAGATACCATTTAAAACTGGCTTGATAAAAAAAGTGTCGTAACAAGCCATACATGGCAATCATAATCCAGCAAGCAACAGTGGCATCAATCTGAGCAGACTTTGATTGGATAATGAATTGTGGGGTAATAAGCAACAGCAAACAAGCATTGCGGGCCGTCTTAACATTCCAAAGTTTTGCCGCAATATCAAAGACGCAAAACAAAGAGACTAAACTCGCCAACGCATCAGGAATCAGGAACGTCGCCTTTAAGCTGCCAGTCAACCAATACAAAAATGCCAGCAACCACATAAAAACAGGCGGCTTATCAGGGTATAACTCTCCGCCGCGCATGGGGAAAAACCAATTGCCAGAGTTCACCATTTCCTTTGCTACTTCCACAAACCGAGGCTCATCGGCTGGCCAGGGATCACGTAACCCGATTCCGGCTAAAATGACCACGGCAGCCACTAAAAATAACAACCAAAAGGTTCGTTTATAATCATAATCCGTGTTATGCATCGATTGAGGCGACATCATAAGTTACTTTCCACATTCAGTTTTGAGAGTTTATGTTTCAAATGATCTCTGTAAATTAAGCCTGTTAACACAAAACTTAATAGGGACAACCCAACACTAAGGTAAATCATGCTTTGGTTGGCAGCGTTAATACCGCCACCAACCAAAGCAAACACCAATGTTTGCGGAAAATACCCCAATACACTGGCCCCTAAAAAAGCGGTCAATGGCACACCAACACTGCCCGATAATAGATTAGTGACCAGATTACTCCCGACGGGTAACAAGCGAAGCGTCAGAATTTTCATGAAAGGAGCGCGGCTCGCAAATTGATTAAACTTATGCATGCGAAGGGGGAAACGGCGTGCAAGCACATGAGCGAAAACCACCCTAGCGGCCAAATAATTCCCTAAAGCAGCCATCAAGCAAACACCGATAGCAATTACAAGACCCACAGTCACCCCGTAGATGTACCCAAACATAAAAGCGACGGCTTGCCTTGGGCCGCCTAAACCAACAAACAGCATCGCCGCAATCGCCACTAGGGCATGACCAGTCCAACCATGATGCTGCAAATACTGGGACAGCCAGTTTTTATCAGATAAATGCTCCAATATGGGGTTGAGGCCTCCAGTCAATAACAAAGCCACTAACAGAGCGACAAGTACCCACTTTAGCCACTTCATGGATTAGTCCTGATTTGAAAAAGTCTTGGCAATAACTGGGTGTTTGGCTCGTTTATTCAACCAGATAACGCCCATAATATCGACAATCCCAACCCAAGCACGGTTCCATGCATTGTAGTTAGAAACCCCCGCGTTACGATCCCGATGGTTCACTTGGCACACCACCACTTCACCATCTATCCGTTTAATCAAGGCTGGCAGGAAACGATGCATATGATCAAAGTAAGGCAATGTTAGAAAGGTCTTCTTAGGAAATAACTTAAGCCCACAACCTGAATCTGGCACCCCATCATTGAGTAATTTTTGACGAATGTTATTAGCAACTCGAGATTGAAAACGAACCCAAGCGGTATCTAGACGCTTTTTGCGGTAACCAGCAACACAGAAATGTTCACTGTTTAACTGGGCAGCTTGATGAATAAGTTTAGGATAGTCATTTGGATCATTTTGGCCATCCGCATCAGAAGTAATAATCCACTCACCCTTTGCGTGCTTGACAGCTGATAAAACGGCCGTGCTCTGACCACAGCTTCTGGCGTGATAAATCACTTGCAGGTGACAACCAATCTCTTTCGCCGTATCGATAGCAACCTGTGCAGTGTTATCGTCACTCCCATCGTCTGTCAGCACAATTTCAAACGTATACTTAGAGGAGAGGCTTGCATATATTTCTCTTATCAATAATCCGATATTACCCTGCTCATTTTTAGCGGGTAATACAACGGACAAAAACGGTACCATACCAACCTCATCATTCAGTCTTAATGAGCCTAGGGGGCTCGCACAAAACCCCCGAGCTAAACTTATTAATATAAAAAAACTGGCTAATGATCCCATGAATACAGTGAAAAAGCACAAAGCTTGACCGAAGATCAAATATTTTCCTTAATCTATGGCTTTTTCACAAATAGGAATAACGTTCCACTGTAATGCAAAAAAAGAGTTAGAAAATTACTTTTTAATTACATATTATTTGCATATTGAGTATTATATAAAATACTCCTTCAACTTAAATAAACTATATACAAATAAGATCGGAGAACCTTTGGCAAGATATGATATTTTATTATTATAAATATAACCAAAAAATATAGTTTATTATTGAGAGCAGAAAAACATGGCGCTAACAAAAGAGGATAATAGATCACCAGTGATGATTCTAAATTCACTATTAATTGCCGCCATGGGGTATATCTGAATTTAGCTATACAACGTTATTCATAGCAGCATACTGCACACCATCAATCCAAGTGGCCTGAACAAAGAAATCGTCATCCAATGCTACCACACTGGCACGAAACCCTGGCTTGATACGCCCAAAGTGATCGTCAATGCCTAAAAATTCTGCCGGCCTTAAGGACGCCATCTGTAATGCTTCTGTTGGTGTACGACCAATCAAAGAAATCGTATTGCGAACCGCTGTTGCCATATCTAAATCCGAGCCCGCTAGCGTGCCATCTTCTGTCGTTACTCGTCCATCGCTACGTAAAACCTTCTTCCCTAAAAAAGCCATTTCTTTTTCATGAGATCCCACACTTTGAATCGCATCGGTTACCAAAAGCATATGTTCACACCCTTTCGCGGCCATTGCTACACGCATAGTGGCAGGGTGAACATGATGACCATCGGCAATCAACCCACACCAAGTCAGCAGATCCGTTTGTAATGCAGCCCCTACCACACCTGGTTCACGACTCACTAACGGCGTCATGGCATTAAACAAATGGGTAAAACCACGTGCTCCGCTTTTTACTGCCTGCCTCGCCTGATCATACGTGGCCGCTGAATGCCCGATACACACAATCCCCCCTTCGGACACAATCCATTCAATAAACCCATCAGGTACTTGCTCCGGCGCTAAGGTCATCATTAATTTGCCAAATTGGCTAACCTCTAACAATGACGACAGCTTGTTTTCTGTCGGTTTACGCAATTTAGATTCATTATGCACTCCTTTGCGAATGGGATTAAGATAAGGCCCTTCATAGTGAAGGCCGAGAATACCACTCATTTTTTCTTTAAGCGCTAGGCAAACCGTTTGATGCGCCTGAGACATAATCTCATAATCATCTGAAATCAAAGTCGGCATCATCGCAACGGTACCAAATTGAGCATGAACCAATACCATCCTTTCCAACGCCTCTAGAGTCGGCGTATGATTAAAAAGGCTTCCTCCTCCTCCATTGACATGTACATCAATAAAACCTGGCGCCAATACCGCCACTTGTTGCACTTTATCCGAGGACGGCACATCCGTAGTAATAATGGATTCAATCACATCACCTTTCAGAGTGACTTGTTGATTTGTCAGCCAGTTTTCCCCATCAAATAATCGTTTGGCAAATAGAACTGTTACCTTATGTTCCATCATATTGCTTTCCTTCCTATCTGAGCTTTGGCCATTAAAATAGCACCAGCCATGGCATCACCTTGCGGCTGATAAAAGTAAGGCAAAAAACGCTCGGGCAAATACGCTAAAATAGCCTCTGACACACCTCCAACCAAGGCGATCTTCTGTGCCCCTTTGGTGATTAACGCGTCTAAATACTGGCTAACCCATTCCACTTGTTGCTGAATAATTTTTAGGGCAATAGGGTCTTTTTGTTTAGCAAACTGAAACACTTGAACAGCAAAGGCACCGTATTCTTTCGGCAGTGGCGCACGGTTTTGATACAACACATACCCTTCTGCCGATAAAGCGAATTCAGCATTAATACTGTCAGTCAATGGTGTGGAAGGTGAAATGCCATCCAAAGCCGCTAATGAATACTCCAGGGCAGCAAGACCAATGCGCGCCCCACTGCCTTGATCAGACAAAGGAAAACCCCAACCGCCAACAATGCTGAACCTTTCGTTTTGATACACCACACCGCAGCTGCCAGTGCCCAATATCAATAAAGCGCCATCCCCACCGTTAAACGCCCCCAAACACGCTGCGTGAGCATCGGTTAATAAATAGCGCTGACCGAAAGGAGATTTTTGCGTAATAACTAACTCCTGCTCCAATGGTTGATTCGCACCCGCCAACCCCAAACCTAGCGTAATTTTTGCGTAGGCTTCAGGAGAAATATTGCCTTGGCGACACACTTCAAGACAGGCATTAATTATATTCTGCCAGGCTGCCTCAATTCCGATTCTTGGATTACCAGAACCCCCAACGGCTTCACCCAATACATTGCCATCACCATCAACCAAACGGGCTCGACAAAAAGTGCCCCCGCCATCTACACCAATGTATAAGCTGCTCATACCCAACTTCCCTCGTGCAATTGTTGACGTTTTTGTTCACACCATTGGTAATAGTCTTTTAAAGTAAGCTCACTCGCCGCCTCTTCATCCAATACAATGGTAGCAGCTGCATGCAGTTGCAAAGCAGACGCGGGACACATAGCGCTCAATGGCCCTTCAATCATGGCTTTTACTGAATTCGCTTTGCTTTGTCCTGTGGCCATCAGCAAGACGGCTTTGCTTTCCAAAATCGTACCAATCCCCATGGTTAGCGCCAGATGGGGTTGAAACTCATCGTCAGAAAAAAAGCGTTTATTCGCTTCTACAGTGGACTCTGCCAAGGTTTTAATGCGCGTACGAGAGGCAAAACTGGATGTCGGCTCATTAAAACCAATATGACCATTTACACCTATCCCAAGAATTTGTAGATCAATGCCTCCTGCGTTTTGTATTTTCACTTCATACTCATGGGCATTACGCTGTAACTCGCTGACATTCGTGGTTTCCGCTAAGGGAACATAGGTATTCGCCAGTTCAATATCAATCTGTTCAAACAAATGATGATTCATAAAGGTTCGATAACTCTGTGCATGAGTATCAGGAATACCAATGTACTCATCCAAGTTAAAGGTCACACTTTGCTGAAAAGACACCTGATTGGACTGATAACGCGCGATAAGCTCCTGATACAAAGCAATAGGAGTCGATCCTGTCGCCAAACCTAATACGGAATTTTTATTGGTATTCACCACATCCACAACACGATCGGCTACGTACCGTGCGACGGTATTGGCAGTAGTCAAAATAACCACTCTCATATAAAGCAGACCAATAAAACACTAATGCAATAATAAAATGCCATTACTTTGATGCCCCCGACGTCATTCCTTCAATAAATTTGCGCTGAAAAATAAGATACACGACGACTAAAGGCAAAATCACCATAACAGCTCCGGCCGTTAAAACAGGCGTATTCACTGTATAGCGCCCCTGAAAAAACAACATCCCGATTGGAAGTGTTCTAAATGAATCATCGTTGACCAATACCAATGGAATTAGGAACTCATTCCACGTCCAGATGAACAAAAATAAAGCTAAAGTCGAAATAGCTGGCATTAATAACGGAATAATAACTTTTCTTAGAACCATTAGACGGCTAGAACCATCAATTACCGCCGCTTCCAATAAATCTACTGGTAGCTGTTGCATTGCACTGGCCATAAACAAGGTTGCAAAAGGTATCGACATCGCAATCTGTGGCAAAATCAGAGCGGAATACGTATTGATCAAACCCGTATATCGCATCTCATAATACAATGGAATAATGTAAGCTTCCGTTGGCACCATCATGCCGAAAGTGAGCATGACAAAAAGCGTTCGCTTAAATGGAAAGTTGAGAAAAGCAAAACCAAAACCAGCGAATAATCCTAATACTGTACTCACGATAACGACGGGGATCACCACTATGATGGAGTTCACCAGATACGTTCGAAAATGCCCATCCACCCAAGCACTAACATAATTCTCAAAATGCAATTTACTTGGAAGGACAAATGCTCCTTGCATTAGATCCGGCATGCTTTTTAATGAGGTTAGAACCAGCATGGCAAATGGAAAAATTGTAATTAAGGCAAAAAGCCATAAAATCAGTTTGAAAGGTAACGCAGGTGCACCAAAATAACTTGCTTTCGTTTGCATTAAGAAACCCCTCTGGCTGGACGAATCAGGCGGTGAATCGCATAATTAACAACAAACACTAATAAAGCACCAATAATGGCTACGCAGGCGGCGTACCCAAATCGGTTGAGATGAAACCCCAATTCATACATATAAATATTGGGAACTAATGTTGATGTTGCTGGACCACCTCTAGTCATGGTAAAGATCAATCCAAAGCTCTTGATCGAAGCAATCACCGTAAGCAACAACACCATACGGATCTCGGGCAATAACATAGGAGCCGTTACCCGAGTGAAAGTTTGAAAACTGCTTGCGCCATCAACATGGGATGCCTCAAAAAGAGAAGGATCCAACCTCTGCATCCCTGTCATGAAAATCACCATACAAAAACCAAAGAAATACCATGAAGCAACAAGCCCCACCGCAGGCAATGCAAAATCAAAATCTCCCAGCCAAGGTTTTGCAAATGCCCCTAGCCCTAACCAGTTCATCCCCTGATTAATAGGCCCAAACGCAGGGTTATAGAGCCATCGCCAAATAATCCCCAGTACCGAAAGTGGCATCACATAAGGCATAAAGAATAACGTCCGCAAGGCCAATTGCTGACGATGACGGATTCGGCTGATGATGGCTGCCAAAATAAGACCAATTATCAAAGGAATAAAACAATAAAAAATAATAAAAACAGCATTATTACGAAGTGATATCAAAAAACGTTGGTCTTCAAACAACTTGATATAATTCTCTAACCCCACAAAAGTTGGCATTTCAATACCATTCCAACGCGTAAAACTAAGTACACAAGCTGCCATGATAGGACCAAACACGAAGGCGATATAAACCAACAGCCCAGGCAGGACATACAACAAATTCTTACCACTGCTTTCATCAAGTATGGATTTTTGCATCGTCAAGTATCCCTATATGATGGCAGCCGACCACAAAGGCGGCCGCCATACTACTTATCTAAAGCTTAATTTTTTGTTTTCATGTAGGCGTCATAATCGACTTGTAACTTATCAACAAAGACTTGCGGTGTTTCACGATTTGCCAGTAGCAAAGGCGTATTGTCATCAAATGTTCTCAACATTGTAGGACTTGCCCAATCAGGATAGTGACCTAAAGCATCATATTTATTGAGAGTTGACCACACATTGATGGCGTCTTGCAGTAAACCCGAAACGTGTAACTTAGCGTCTTTAGGTAAAGGAATGGCGGGCAAAAATCCTGCATTAGCCCAAATAACCGCAACTTTTGGCGACACCATATAGTTTATATAGCTGGCAGCTAGGTCTTGCTTGGCTTGACTATTAGCAAGGTTTGTAATGGCCCAAGCGACGTCTACGCCACCAACAGTTAATGGATGTTTGATTCCTTGGGGAGCAGGAATCGCCATGAAGTGAATGTTCGGATTGTTCTTCATTTCACCAAAATACCAAGACCCACCAATTAGAAAACCGCTCTGATTGGCAATAAATAGCGGTACAGAATCATCTCCCCCAATACCTTGATAGCCTGGGAAAAAATACCCATCTTTCGCCCAATGCTGCATTAATTGAGCCGCTTCAATATTGGCTTTAGTTTTCCATGAACCACCCTGACCATAAATAAGTTTGTCTAAAGCGTGGCGTTGTGAAGCGTCGATATGTGCCTGAGACAAAGCTGCAAACATATGTAACGCCATATGGCCATTTGCAGTTCCCATCATCATTGGCGTAATTCCTTGTTTTTTCAGAATATCCATATCTTGCAGAAATTCCTGAAAGGTCTTTGGCGGTGTTTTAATGCCTGCAGATGCCAGCACTTTGGTATTGTAAAAAAGTCCAACTAGTTCACCTAAATTGGAAATACCGTAGGTCTTACCAATCCCAAACTTACCACTTTTCGTCCAGCGGTCTCTTGCCAATACAGACTGGGACTGTTCTTTATCCCAACTATATTTTTTGATATAAAGATCCAGAGGTAACAACATCCCTTGTTTCACCATGGCCCCCATATCTCCAGCCCCTTGATTTACTTTCGTCACTTCAGGCCCATCTCCTGATGAAATAGCAAGTTTCAAGGTTAATTCCAGATCATCGAAGTTACGCGTAGTTCGTTTAATCGTGACGCCCGGATGCGCCGCTTCAAAATTTTTATCTAACTTTTGCATCACAGGGTTATCTGCAGCAGTTGAATAGATATCCCAGGTTTTTAATGACTCAGCGCTCGCCATCCCAGCCATTCCCATCGACAAACAAAGAAGCGCCACTGAATGGACACATTTTGCATGTACGTGTTTTAGACAACTCCCGAGCCGTAGAGAGACATCACTTTTGTTATCAGCATATTTCATTTACGTTCCCCTTGGTTTGTTTTATTTAGGTCATTAGTGACCTTTACAGAGCATCACTTCTTGCGGTGAATTTAAATAAACCAGTATATTTAAGACATGATAAATCCGCCCTAAAAAAGACTTATCTATTTGATTTATAATAATTTTTAATCATTTTAAATCATGATTTTTATGTTACACTTCTTCCCCTAATACAAATTGCATTGAATACATGAGGAGCTAAAAAATGAAATCGTCTTTGGAAGATTTTTCTATTCGTCAGGCTCGCCAAACGGATGCGGATGCGTTCGCAGAAATTTGTCTGAAAACGGCCAACAGTGGACAAGATGCTACAGACCTTTACAGTCATCCCACACTTCCGGCTTATGTCTGGGTTCTGCCTTATCTTCATCTTGAACCCAGCTTTGCTTTTACACTGGCTCACCAAGATCAAGTAATTGGATATATAGTGGCAGCCCCAGATACACGGTTGTTTAATGAACATTTGAATGCTACATGGCGCCCATCGATTCGCGAAAAACTCGAAGGGTTTAATCCTACTCGGCCCCTGGATCATAAAGCATGGAATGAAATTACCAGCACAGCTCATAACGACGATGGGGTGTATGATAAATACCCTGCACACTTGCACATAAATATACTGCCCCAGGCACAATCCACTGGATGGGGACGCAAGTTGATAGAGACACTGCTGGATACACTCAAAGAACATGGCATTAAGGGAGTTCATCTTGGGGTGAGCCCAGACAATGAAAGAGCCAAAGGGTTCTATAGACGTTTGGGATTTGATGACATCAGCCATGATGGTCGAGTTATTTTTGCCATGGCTCTGGGATCTTAAAAATAGAAAAGCATCCCGGGTAGTCAGCGGCGTTATCAGCGCATTAAAACCCGGGGTATTCAACCTCAAGATCTCGCAAGAAAAGGTGTTCATGGGCGTAGACCATAGCCATCAAACACCTTCCATGTCTCAGCCAAATCAACAACCCGACCTTCAATACGTGCCTGATCCAAGGCCAGCGCGGCAATACCTGCTTCTAGTGCATCAACGACACTCACCGGCAGACTTTCTATTTCTTCACGCAGATAGGCCGCAAGATCAGCAGCCATCATCTGATCCGCACCGTAGTGACCTTTAGAGCCAGTTGGATCTGCCATGGAATAATCGTGTTTCGCTATCACTCTTCCATCTCGAGCGGTAGCTTTAAGATAACCCCGTTGAAAGTCTCCCTCCGCCATCCCTAATGCTCCCATCACACAAAACCGTCGATGCTCATCAGGCACATTCAAATTGGTATGAAATGCTAAATTAGCACCGCTTTCATACTGTAGAATCCCCGTCTGATAATCGATGATATCTGCATCGCTACGGAACGGATCATCCACACTGCTCCAGACAGACTTCTTAATATGGAATAGGTCATCTTGCGAACTTGACTCTGGTGCGTACTGGGGGAGATAAGAGCCCTTACCGCCAAAACTTGCGACTTTAATTGGACGACTTGCCGTAATCATGTTGTAAATATCTAAATCGTGGCAGCACTTCTCCAACATAAAGCCACCAGTTAATGCTGTTTTACGACGCCAGTCACGCATAAAAAAAGCACCGTGATAAGGGGCAATATGCTCATTCGCTTCCATAGATGTAATAGGGCCAAGCTCTGCTAGAACATTGCGCAAATCCACCATATGACGTGAATAACGCAGAACTAATCCCACCATCACTCTTTGCTCACCATGCTGCTGTAACAGGGAAGCCAAGGCCATAGTATCTTCTATCGTGGTCACCACAGGTTTTTCAGAAAACACTTGTACGCCCGACTCAAGACCAAGCTTAATGTGCTCAAGGTGAAAGGAGTTGGGTGAACCTACGAAAAATAAATCAGGTTGTGCATCTGACAACATTGCCGAGACAGAAGGATAACATGGGACATCGTCGCCGATCATATCAAGGTGGGTGGGCTGCGGATCATAGTATCCGGCAAACTCTATTTCCGGCATAGCGGATTTTAAATCTGATAATACATGCCCCGCACGGCGTCCAATACCAGCAGTTACTATTTTCATTATGTTCCCCCTCAGAAAGTGATATCGGGCGCACTTTTACGGTGCAGTGCTATCCCATCGACATTAAACACATGACAATCGGCCGAGTTCATGGATAACACCACTCGATCATTTGTTTTAATCTTGGCAAAGCTCGGCAATGAAGCACAAAAACGAATATCACCATCACTTATTAATCCATGCATGATAGTTACATTACCCAATCGCTCTACTGCACGAACAAAAACAGTGATACCTTCTCCCTCATCAACCAAAACAATATCTTCGGGTCGAATGCCAACCTCCACTTTTTCGCCCACACAGACCAATTCGGTGTCAACAGGGAGTGTCATTGCATATCCGCTGGCAAGTACTACAGACAACCCCGTAGCATCAATTTTCTCAACAGTGGCAGGAATAAAATTCATGTTTGGTTGCCCAATAAAACTGGCCACAAAACGTGTTGCAGGGTGATGGTATAACTCCATCGGTGTACCAAACTGCTCGACATTCCCACCATTTAAAACGACAACACGGTCAGCCATTGTCATAGCTTCAACCTGATCATGAGTGACATAAACCATAGTGGCATTCAGCTCTTTATGAAGCTGAGACAATTCGACTCTCATATCGCCACGTAAAGCGGCATCTAAATTAGATAATGGCTCGTCAAAAAGAAAAATTTTAGGGTTTCGTACAATACTACGACCAATAGCTACCCGTTGGCGCTGGCCTCCAGATAACTGACTTGGCTTAAGCGATAACTTATCTGTGAGCTTTAGAATCTTAGCCACACGCCCTACCTGGGCCTCTACCTCTGATGTAGGCGTTTTACGAACTTTTAACGGATAAGCGATGTTCTCAAAAACACTCATATGGGGATATAACGCATAGCTCTGAAACACCATCGCAATACCACGATCAACAGGACTCATCTTTCCAACTTCAACCGAGTCAATGTCAATCGTGCCACTGGTAGCATAATCCAGGCCCGCAATAATTCTCAAAAGAGTTGACTTTCCACAGCCAGATGGCCCTACAAATACAATGAACTCCTTGTCATGAATATGTAGATTGATATCTCGCAAGACCTCCAAGCTATCAAAAGATTTCGTTATATTGGTTAAATTAAGACTCGCCATTTTTATCTATCCTATTGCGTCAAAATATGTTCTGCTGGGCTTTCAGAGACCCTTTTAAAAAAAGAGATCATTGTGACAACACCTCCAAATATACTTTCAGAGTTATGCTTTAATGACGCCTTCTAAAGGCCTGAGAGCGAGAACATTGCTCTTTATCTTTCCTAACCTCATCACTTTTGAACTAGACAAACTCAGTTAATAACCAGATAATAATACCAATTAAGATACCAATACTAGTATTTTTCAAAAAAAAGGCTAAAAAATATACGAAAAAAAATAAATTGGTATCATTTTTACAAGAATCTTATACTCGAAAAAACAAAACCAATTTGGAGAATACTTTCCTTATGATAAAATATGTCTACATCTATCCCCCCTGCAGCCACATCCATTTCAACAGAGGGAATAGAGTCAAAATAAGCCTACAACTAGCCCATATAGGTCTAAAATTTGGCTAAAATAGTGTGCTCAAGCCACCTGCTATAGCCTTTATTGCTGGACATAGAAATGCATGAAAACATCACTTTCGCTTAGGAAATGTTCATGAGCCAACACCGAGTTAACGAACTATTTGGTACAGCCGATGCTTTGAGAGAAAAAGGAATGCCTCTCTACATGCAGGTGAAAAAAGCCATTCAGGCTTCGATCACGGCTGGGCGCCTTTTAAGTGGAGACACACTCCCACCTGAGCGAGATCTTGCGAAATATTTAGATGTTTCCCGCGTCACCATTCGACGTGCTATTGATGAGTTAGTAAAAGAGGAAGTTCTGACTCAACGCCAAGGTGCGGGGACATTTGTCAGCGAACGGGTTGAGCAACCACTCAACCATCTTCGTAGCTTTACTGAAGTTATGATGGCGCGGGGTAAAGACATCACCTCTAAATGGCTCGACCGATCCCTCGGCATGCCCCACGACGATGAATGCAAAGCTTTACAGCTATCGCCTGAACAAGAGGTGGTGCGCTTTTATCGCCTTCGTTTTGCTGATGGCAAACCCATGGCGTTGGAGATGGCGACCATTCCCAGCCGCTATATTGTGAATCCGTTTGCCATGGAAGGGTCTCTATACAGCTTGCTCGAAAAACAAGGTTGTCGCCCGGTTCGCGCTTTCCAGCGCTTACGGGCTATTAGCATTGATGAGCAAAGAGCGAGCTTACTCGATATCCCAGCGCTTAGCGCGGTACTCTATATCGAACGTACCGCTGTCACCCAAGATGGCACCCCGATTGAATTTACTCGCTCTTGGTTCCCTGGAGACTCTTACGACTTTGTCGCCGAAATCCACAACACCATTTAGTGAATATGCTTAACCATCAGGTTGTTAACTTGTCATGTTCGACAACCTGATATTGGGCTTGATCACGATGCTTTAGCTTTATAACGTTCCTACGCAGGTAACCATTTAAAATATTCACCAAGCCCAGCCAATATATTGGTTGTCGCAATAGCAGACAAAATCAACCCCATCACACGACTCACTACGCTCGCACCACTGCTACCGATCAGTCGGTGAATAACGCCTGCAAGCAACATAAAAATATACGCTACAACCAGTACAAACAACATCACTAAAGCAGTTTGCGTCTGCTCCCAAAGACTAAATAGATTATTCTCTGTCAACAATACTGCCGCAAGCATTGCCCCTGGACTAGCAATGGAAGGCACTGCAAGCGGAAAAATAGCCGTTTCTTTATGATCTCCTTGCAACAACTTGATTTCCTCTTCTGGCTTGCTATCCCCAAAAATCATATTTAACGCAAACAAGAAAAGCACAATGCCACCCGATATTTGAAATGCAGGCAAAGGAATGGATAAAGCTTTTAGTATTAACTCCCCCATCACAACAAAAAAGATTAAGACACCAGCAGAGACCAACGTCGCTAGCAACGCAATACGCCGCTTCGTTTTTTGATCATATTGATCCGTCACCGCGATAAAAACAGGAATGGTTCCAATCGGATCAATTACAGCGAAAAAAGTTATAAATACAGCAATAAAATCTATCATCCAGAAAACAATCCCTCTAAATGCTCATATTAGTCGACAGAATCATGACTTCTTTACTTCTCATCCAAGAAGATTAGATGCCATCACCTTCACTCACCTTCTCTTTCGCCAGTTTTAAAAAACGCTTATGAATTTGATGTGTTGCCAACCACACTCCACCCACGACAATGGGAACGGCAATGCCCATAGCAAGGCTTTTATCAAAATGGACCCCTCTGTCATAAAGCGCTTGAATAAGAAACTTTAACAGCCCAATGCTGTAATAACTGATCGCAGCAACCGACAATCCTTCCACTGTGTGCTGCATCGCCAATTGGATTTTTGAGCGACGATCCATTGATGCCAATAGCGATTGATTTTGTGATTGAATCGACATTTCCACTTGGGTTCGCATCATGTCAGACACTCGATCAATACGTCTTGACAGGTTTTCTAAATGCTCGCCCGTGGCTATACAGGTTCGCACGGCAGGCGTAAGTCGGCGAGTCATAAACTCGGTAATGGTTAAATGCCCCGACACTTCATCTTCTTTGAGCTCGTTTAAGTTTTTAATCACCAAATCATGGTAGGCATTAGTCGCACTGAAACGAAACGTGGTTTGTGCTCGGGCAGCCTCCACCCAAGCCGCCATATTAATAAGTTCGGTCAACAAAGCCTGTTCGTCTAATTCCTCTTTGGCATCTGCTAAACGCGCCGTCATCATCGCCAACTGTTGATCCATTTGTGCCAATTGAGGGTTGTATTTGCGTGCGATAGGTAACGCTAATAGGGCAAACAATCGGTAGGTTTCTATTTCGACCACACGCTGTACCATCCGGCCTAATTGGCTATCGCTCATGTTTTTGTTATATATCAAAAAACGACCACAACCATCACTATGAAGCTGGAAAGTAGTCCAAACTTGCGCATCACCATTTTGTGGACGACTTCCCACTAACCTCATCTCTTCGAAATAGCCCTTTACCTCAAATAAATCAGGCTCTGGCTGAGTACGGGCATCGGCAACCTCCACATGGAAAGCCGCGATGACGGTACCTGGTATCGCTGCCAACCAGTCTTTGGGTAACAGTCCTAAAGGGTTGTCAACAAAATGACCATTGGGTGAATCTTTTGTGGTGATCACCATGTAAGACGTAAACTCTAAATGTTTATCACGACGAATACGAAATTCGCCAAAATCAACATCGAAGCACACCCCATCTTCCAAAGGGGGAACTTGACCAAAATCCTCATACAGAGCACAAAACACATCAAATTCTTTTTGCTTCTGCTCAGGGCTAAGCAAAATAGCCAGATAACTTACCTGTGCAGGACTTGGTAATACTTGAAATGGTCGTGAATGCATTTCAGCATAAAGCGTTTCACGAGAGGGATGTAAGGTTAAGCCATAAACATTATTCGCAGAATTCACAAAACGCCCCAAGCTAGAGAATGACACCCTTACTTTAACAAAGGATCATTAAATGAATAAACGGTTATTGACCGTCAAGCAGAAAAATAGGAATGAAAATGAGTGAATACCTCTCTTTAATCAAAAAAGTTAATTATTTTGATCTTCCAAGAGGCTCTTCAGGTTTTGACTGTCATCGTCACGGGTCCAACAAACTCGATTTTTGCCTTCCTTTTTAGCAAGGTACAACATTTTATCCGCTGAACGAAAAAATGTGTCAATATCATGGGAGCTTGATGGCCGACAAGTCGCTCCCCCAACACTTATGGTGACGATCCCAACACGCTGATCATTACTATGGTAAGGCAAATCTAATTGTTCTACAGCCTTAAGACAATTACACATAATGGCCAAGGACTCTTCTTCTAACAAGCCTGGTAAAAGGACGACAAATTCTTCTCCGCCATAACGCGCTACTAAGTGCGTTTCATGGCTAAACTGCTTAGAAAATACATCCGCCACTTGTTGGAGCACACGATCACCGGCGGCATGGCCGTGGCAATCATTGTATTGTTTGAAATTATCAATATCGATGATGGCCATGGAAATCAGGCTTTGGTTACTTATTGCTACATCCCACTCCATTGAAATGACATCTTGATATTTACGACGGTTGGCAAGTGACGTTAAAGGATCAATATTTGCTAAACGCTCTAACATACGTTGCTGCTTCACTAATTTTAAGTGCAACTGAATACGAGCTCGGACAATATTTGTATGAAGAGGCTTCTGGATGTAATCACTTGCACCTAACAATAACCCCTTTTCCTCATGGATTTCATTGCCCAGTGCCGTGATGAAAATAATTGGAATAGCGCAGGTGCGAACATCATGACGTAACTGCGTCATGGTCTCAAAACCATCCATACCAGGCATCATTACATCCAACAAAATTAAGTCAGGTATCAGCTCAATGGCTTTTCTAATACCCTGCTCGCCACTTTTCGCTAATATCACATCCACATCATCACGTAATATACTGCTAATGACTTTTAAATTAATAATTTCATCATCAATTACTAAAACTTTTTGTCGTTCAGTCATTTAAGGGTCACCTAAAAATTTTTTGAAGCAGCTAACGGACCCTGTCTGCGGCCTTTTTATATTCTATTTTCGTTTACATCACTTCGAAATTTATGATCGCTTCGCCTGATCCATCATCAATGTCTGACGGAGGGATTCAAGATCCCCTTTCACCAATAATAAGTTTACCAAAAAGAAGATTTCTTCTAATAACCATTATATTGGCACTAAACCGCTTCTCTTTAGCTCATATCCTGCCTTTTTATAGCCACTACGGCTATAGCAGATATTAGGTTATACCGACATAGAGAATAATGAACGGATACTTACTCGTTTTCTAGACAAACCGATCCAGAAGTGGAAGCGAGTCCAGAAGAGCAAAAACACTTACATAAGTTGTATTTGATTTGACCGTAAGATTTATGTCAATACAGTGGTGACAATTCGTGAACAGAATAACCTCTTATCCTACCTAATCCTTGTTACATATCAGTGGAATTAAGATAGACTTACCCCCGTATTATTGTTGGGTAGAGACAATTATGAAACGCCATATTTTATCTTGGTCTGTTAATGGCTTTGCGACAATTTTTATCGGCTCTCTGATTTCGATTAGCCATCCAGCTGACGCGCTTGATCTGGTCGACTTTGGTCGCTCTTGTCTCAAACAAGAGCAAGCGTTAAATGCTGACCGAAAGGCAATAGAAGCCAGAGAGTTAAATAGACTAGCAGAAGAACAACGTCAAAATGGTATACCTGAGGACGAATACACTCAGGCACTGGCAGACTTAAAAAACACACTCGACGACTGTACAGAAACCGAGCCAAACAGTGGCTATTGTCATCAGGTACGTATGCAGTACAACGAACTACAATATCGTGCGGAGAAAGCTAGAGAAGACAACTTTACCGAACTAAACAGCGATACGCTAGCCAATACCGACTCTCTTTATGAACGCGAATTATTTATACAAAAAAAGGAGCGATTTGAAGATCTATGTCGAGACAGTGACGCACACTACGCCCTAATTAACAATCCACAAGCCTATCAAACCGTTTGTAGTTCGGAGAAGGCGAAACGCTCTATCACTTGCGCATTCACAAATTAACATGAGCCAGCACATTACTAATTGAATTGCTTAGAGCGATGCTAAAGTCAACATCGTATTAACATACGCCTGCTGCCGACCACGTTAATGGTCTTCTATTTGGTTGTCTTTCCCTTTTTTTAAAGATTCTGCTTTTTCATTTTTTATGCAGGTAGCAACTACTACACCACCACTTTTTCTTCTAAGTGTCACATTCACTTTGCATACTAAGGTATTAGACAAAAGCTTATGGTGACCATTTGGAGGCTTATTCCTTGTTTAAACGAAATCGGCTGATACGTTGGCCCCATCGACGCAGTGTGCTGCGTCAAACACTAAAACCTCAAAGTAATAACGTCATCGTTACCCTAAATCAAACTGGCACTATTGCTCAGGTAGATGATAAATACCTTTCCTTCTCTATCGACATTTCTGTTCTAGCGGGTGGCTTTTGGTGGGAAGGGAGCACCAGCAGCCAACAAGGATTGGGGACTCAAAAAATACCACCGTTGAACCTGCAACCTGGAAAACTAGACAAATTAGTACAAACCTTAGGGCCCGCCTATTTAAGGGTTGGAGGTTCTGAAGCAGATAATATTCACTATTTCGACACAGGAGAGGCTATCAGTAATACTCTCGTATTACGTAAAACTATGTGGGATGACTTACATAAATTCTGCGAACGCCTAAACCTATCCCTTATGTTCACATTTAAATATGGCCTTTTTAACCGCCAACAACACGGTCATTGGCAAGCTGACGAGGTCATCAAGTTACTCAAATACAGTCAAGACAACCATCAACACATCGCTATTTGCGAGCTTGGCAATGAACTCAATGCTTACTGGGCTTTTCATGGTATTACCTCTCAACCCAGAGCTCGTCTTCTTGCGAAAGATTATGACACCTTTATTCGCACCGTTAGACAACACAGTCCGAACAGTAAAATAGCGGGTCCCGGCAGTGCTTTTTGGCCTAGACTAGGAGAAACCATAAAACCCTTTAGCAACATCACTCCAAGCTTTCTGTCCTCTTTAACCGAAAAACTCGATATTGTTGATTGGCATTATTATCCTTTTCAAAGCAGTCGATCCCCCATTCGTACTCGTGCCGCGACACTAAGAAACACCTTATCTGCGCGATCTTTACTCGACTTCCAACGCTATTTGACACAGCTCACAACCTACCGAAACAGGTATCAACCACAAGCAGATATATGGACAGGTGAAACTGGCTCAGCACAGTGTGGTGGCGAAGCCAAACTATCTGATCGATTTGCCTCTTCTTTTTGGTGGGCCGATCAGTTAGGAAGAGGGGCACGCCTCGGTCAAAAAGTAATGATCAGACAGAGTTTGATCGGTGGAGATTATGCCCTGATTAATCGCCAATCTCTTAAGCTCAATCCTGACTATTGGCTCAGTTGGCTCTGGAATAAGTTGATGGGAAAAGAGGTGTATGACGTAAGAAGCAGTGATCCAGACGTGCTTGTCTACTGTCACAGTGCGCGAAAAGAAGGCAAGTGCACTCTCATGATTCTTAACATGTCGGCACGCCATAAAATCATCCAGTGTCAGGGGTTTGGAACAAAGAAAAGACGTTATGAAATGACAGCGGACTCATTGACATCAAGGAAAATCAGAATCAATGGTATTCGCCCAAAATTTAATGGTGGACAAGTCAAATTAAAAGACTTCCCAGCCCTATCAAAGCTAAATGTTGTCAGTGCTTATAGCATTAGTTTCTGGTGTTTTAGTTTATAACGAAATCATGCCATTAATAACAAAGCCCTTTCATAACGGGCATTAAATTGGCGAGCCCTGTGGTATCAAAAACGGCGTTGACCGACGGCGCATGATCTGTTGTCGCCTGAACCATAAACTGTTTTGACTTAGCCAGCTCGCGAATAAAATCCATTGGCTTAGAAACTTCCAGAGATTCGCGGCCAACAGCGGTATCCCACTTCGCAGACTGATTTGGGCCATTATCAAAATGATAGATAACAGAAGGAGAACCCTCTTTTAGCTTCACTCCCTCCCAGTGAATCTGGAAATTGACTTTCTTATCTTTACAACGAATGGTCATTTCAACAGGACGATCAATATAGTGCACACTTGATGAAGACAATAATGTCGCGATAAACACATTCGGTGTATCGCTGTCTTTCGTCGCTTGAATGGTATACACCCAATGTCCGTTATTGATTGTTTTCGGAACAAGCTTCAGCCGCTCAGAATGACTCAAACAAGCGATCAAACTGTTCATGTCATGTATGTCGCATGAAGGGAGGGAGGCAAAGGCCACGCTTGACACAAGCAACAACCCCATCAGAATAAAACGAAACATTTTCTTCCTACAAATAAAAAGCTGTGCATAGGATACAAAAAAACGACACAAATTAAACGTGACAAGTACATGCAAACACTTTTTTTACATTTTTAACGGATCATTAAACAAGTCATTTCATTTTTCTTCTGATAAAACACCGCTTTGTGGTCTTTTCAGTGCAATAACTTCTTTCATAATTTTCCTACACATCAACACAGACTCTTACAGTAAGCTAGTGAATATCCTTATACAATCAGCCTAATCAAAATCAGTACGCTCACAAAGGAACACGTCAGCACTTCAACGTAAGGCCACCGTATGGGACCACATTATAAAAGCGATTTAATCGAGCCCCAAAAACAAACGATGCTTAGTATCATCTCAGGACAATCGTCCGACACGACGACCTCCCATGACCCAAGCTATGATCTTGACTACCTCATTAATGCCGTACGTATTCATTTAGGAATGGATGTTGCGTTTCTTTCCCGTTTTCATAATGGTCAGCGTGAAATATGCCAGATCGACATCAATCATGATAATGAAACGGCCCTTAAAAGTGGCCATGTTGACCTCTGTGAACAAACTTACTGCCAATTAATTGCTGACAACATTTTGCCAGAAGTGATTCCAGATACCTCACTCAATGCCATCACAAAACGTCTCAGCATCACCCACCAGCTTAATATAGGCAGCTATATTGGCGTACCGATTATTTTCTCTGACAAATCGATATATGGCACGCTATGCTGCTTCAGCAAAAAGCCGGATCCTACACTTTCTAAAAAAGACGTATCGTTAATGAAGCTCTTTGCGAAAGTCGCCGCTCGCAACTTAGAAGACAGAATAAAACAAAACACGATCAAGCAAGCACTACGTAGCCAGATCACCACCATTATTCAGAATCAATTACTATCTATTGTTTTTCAACCCATATACGATATTGTTAATAAGTGCGTTTTAGGGTTTGAATGCTTATCACGCTTCAATATCGAACCCGTTCGAACACCAGACTATTGGTTTGACATAGCGGAGCAGGCAGGACTTGGCGAAGAGCTCGAGATGTTCGCCATTGAAACCGCTCTAAAGCATCTTGAATACATCCCTGACTGCTTTTATATCACCGTGAACCTATCTCCTAAATACATCTATTCCGAGCGCTTTCGCGAGTTATTAGAGCATGCTCCGTTACAGCGAATTATATTAGAGGTCACAGAGCGAGAAGTCATCGATGACTATCAAGCCTTTCAGGACACCCTTAAGCCTTTTCGAAGAAAAGGTTTGCGCCTTGCGGTTGACGATGCTGGTGCCGGCTTCGCCAGCTTTCATCATATCCTAGAATTACAAGCAGACATAATTAAACTAGACCGAAGTTTAATTAACAATATCAATGCGGATAATGGTCGCCGTGCCCTGATTACTGCCTTAACCAGCTTTGCCAAAGAAACCAGTAGTAAAGTGCTGGGAGAAGGCGTTGAAACTCAAGAAGAAGCAAATACCTTGACATACTTGGGAGTGGAAAAAATGCAGGGCTACTACTTATGCCACCCAATCCCTTTAAGCGAGGCGCTAGCCTTTAGCTTCGAATTGAATGTACAAAACGAACAAAAGGCCGAATAACCCTTCCTTTTTAGGAAAAACGATGAAGAGCGATTAACTCAACGCATTGACAGTGCTAGTCGCCGATGTGCCAGCCATTCGTTATCGGATACCGACGATCTCGTCCGAAACCTCGTGCCGTGACACGCACTCCCGTTGGCGCTTGACGACGCTTATATTCGTTCACATCTACAAGGCGTAAAACGCGATAGACAGTGTCACGATCAAACTGTTTAGTCGCCAAAATAGCCTCGGCACTCAAATCTTGTTCGATGTACATGTGCAAAATTTCATCAAGCACATCATAGCTTGGCAAAGAATCTTCATCGACTTGATCGGGGGCTAATTCTGCGGAGGGGGGACGACTGATTACACGCTCGGGAATCACATGTCCTAATGAATTACGGTAATGACAAAGCTTAAAGACAAGCGTTTTAAAGACATCTTTTAGGACAGAGTAACCGCCAACCATATCCCCATAAAGCGTCGCATAACCAACCGCCATTTCACTTTTATTGCCCGTTGTCAGCACCATCAAGCCTTTTTTGTTGGAAATAGCCATTAAGACCACACCACGAGTACGTGCTTGCAAGTTTTCTTCTGTCGTATCTTTTGAAAACCCATCAAACTCAGGTGCTAGAGCATCGCTAAATGCGGACACCATAGGCTCAATAGGCAACACACTGTATTTCACCCCCAATAGATTCGCTTCTTCTTCAGCATCTTCTAAACTCATAGAAGAAGTATAAGTATAAGGCATCATCACCGCCTGAACACGATCCGCCCCAATGGCATCCACCGCCACCGCCAAGGATAAGGCGGAATCCACACCGCCACTTAAACCAAGTACAATGCCTTTAAAGCGATTTTTATTAATATAATCACGCAGCCCCAAAACCATCGCCTGATAAACACTGGCCTCGACATCCAGTGCCGGAGCGATTTCTCCTGCAACAGGCATGACTTTATTCGGTTGGCTTTCATCAACGATCACATCAACACAGTACAAGCCTGCTTCAAACCAAGGGGCTTGCGACACTTTCTCACCGCGCGCATTCACCACAAAAGAGCCGCCTTCATAGACTAATTCGTCTTGGGCTCCCATATAGTTAACATAGACAATAGGCAGGCTCACTTCCGTCGCTCGCTGATGTAGCAAGGCTTCTCGCTGGCCCATTTTTTCAATATGAAACGGAGATGCATTTAAGTTTAGAATGATTTCAGCACCGGCTTCTTTAGCCTGTGCAATGGGGCCTGGATGCCAGATGTCTTCGCAAATGGTTAAGCCAAATTTGACCCCTTTAATATCCACAATGCAGGCGTCACGACCTTCCCTAAAATAGCGTTTTTCATCAAATACTAAAAAGTTTGGCAACTCTTGCTTAGCGTATTCCCCCAACAACTTTCCTTGATAGATAACACCTGTACAGTTAAACAAGTCACCATCAATGCGACGTGGGTAACCAACCACTACATAAATCCCCTGAACTTCCTCAAGAAGCTTTAATAAAGCAGATTCGATACGGCCATCCAAACTCGGGCGCAATAGTAAATCTTCTGGAGGATAACCCGTGAGCGTTAATTCTGGAAAAACGATCACATCTGCTTGGTCCCTATCACGGGCTTGGTTGGCCGCATCAATAACAGCTTGTGTGTTTTTTGTGATGTCACCAACTAGCATATCTAGCTGTGCCATTGCGATTCGTAATGTCATACAGTTGCTATCTCGTAAACTCTGTTAGAATATGCATCTTATTGTCTGGAATTACCCAACCTAGGTAAAGTATATGATCGTACGTTTGATCGTTTTTATTGCAATTTTCCTTATTGGCTGGTGGATATATCGCCAATTCATCGCTTTTAACCGAGCAAAAGCCACCTCAAACATGAATCAACCTAAGAAAGGCCAAACAACAAACGATGAAGAACCCATGGTTCGTTGTGAACAATGTCGAACCTATGTGCCTCGCTCACATGCTGTTCACGACCAAGAGGCTCATGCTTTTTGCACAAAAGAGCACTTACAACTGTTCCATAAGCAAAAAAACTAATCATTCAAAAACATCATTGTGCTGTGGTAACGAAACCATGACTGACGATGTGATGGTTTTGCCACCACCAACAATGAAATCGAAGGTGGATCAAATACGCCGTCTGATGTATGGAGTTAAGCTTGCGAGCGCAAAGTCGATAAAAATGTTTATCTGCTCCCAAGGTTATCTGATCAAACTGATAGCGGAGCAGTGTCCTTTGATAACGCCACAAATGATCATGGGAAATAGAGGCATTATTCGACAACGCGCAAAATCCTGAACATTGGCTCTTTTGAGCCGACGACAATGCAACATGCTGCACAACTTGTTCAGAGAAAGCCTGCCAAAGTCGCTGACTCTGATCGACCTCTTGCCGCTTTTCGCGCCACGCCAAGTGGGTTTGCAAGCGTTGCTGGTAGGCAAAGGATAACCCTGCCACCACGACCAAAAACACAATAATGGGCAATGAAATCCAGCCTCCTTGATGACCGATGAACCGATGTTTCACACTATATCCTTTGCTTTTTTACCCTATCCAACTTCTAAACCTCTTAGCCGGTAAATACAACGATAGTATTGGCAACCCCTTCGCAGGGAGCGTTATATTGCCATTGTTCCCCACGCATCGAGTGGTACGTTCGTTGACGTTGTGTGGACTTTGCCACCTCACAATCATTTAGTTGATAAAGATATTCCACCCACAACCCTAATACCTTGCTCATATCATAGGTACCGTAGTCTTTATCAATCGCATCCACTTTTCCGTCCTGATTGTCGTCCAATAAAGGAAACACCGCGAGTCTCTTTAGTCCCAACCAAAGTGCCAACGAACGCCCACTAAAAACCGGCGTACGCCAAAATGCGGGCTGATCGTTTTTACCCCGCCCCACATACCAATAAAAAGAAGCTCGACTTTCCAGCACTCCTGTCTGTCCGACTAAAGAAACAGCCTTACTCGAGTCTGTGGACATCACCGTTAATGAAGACAATTGAAACGTTGTACTCTGTGCTGACACTCGGGAGACTCGAGCATCGACATTCCCCAAACATGTCGACACATTCGCCCTTTCGCCTGGCGAAAAGCCACATTCATTGGTTAACGTTAAAGGATTACTCAGTGATCGAATAGAAAGTCGACAAGCACCACTGTCCGTCGCTTGTAGCCAATCGGAATGATCATCCACATCTCGACTCTGCAAACGCTTAGGCACCTCCCCACCCTTACCGATCCGTAATTGACTATGATCATTCGGAGAACAGCCCGCAGGACGAAGGCGTGACCATTGCGCGCTAAACTGAGACGCTAATGCAGAGGAAAAAGTTTCTTGCTCTGAAAACATCCTCGCCAGAGCATCATGTGTTTGGAGTTGCCAGATAGCACGGCCGATCAAAGGCACAATAATAGCGATCAAAGCACAGGCGACCATCACCTCAAGCAACAAACCACCACGCAACCTATATCGCTTATTCATGCCACCCACCTTGTTCTTCCTTACCACCTGCGAAAGTATTCAACGAAGCACTTTGTGCGGCATCAAACCACTGCCGTAACCCTTCGCCAGAACAATGCTGGCAAAGTGGATAGGTCTGTCTATGTGAAGAGGAGAAACCAACATGTTCACGCCAAGTGTCCTGACCAGTCAGGCTTACCATTGAATCGGCTCTGGAACGATTTTCACGCTTTATTTGGTTGGCCTTTGAGTGCTCAATGGTTTGCCATTGCACAACAATTTGGCGCTGGGCTAAGGTCAATACTAAGCCTAATAAAGCGAGACTTATCAGGATTTCGAAGATCATCCAACCTGCTTGTCGACTTCGAGTACATTTGCCTTGACATGATGCAAAACGACCTTGAGAGCCTTTTTTGAAGGAGGAAGAGTGAGAAGGGGAAGATCGAAACCGACTCATGGCAACTATTACACGCATGACTTATCTGTTCGACGAACTTTAGAGCGATAAAAACGCCCACTTTGATTCAAAATAATGTCAGCCGTCCAACGACCAAAACAAAATACAAAAGTACCATTTTGGTAACTAGACAGACCATTAGGGAGAAACTCAATACGCGACTTATTCGATGGGAATCCTTGCCAATGAACGGTTACATCATGATCGAATTGAACCCGACGGTATTCTTTGGCATAACCTTCTTGCTGCCGGACTTCAAAACCTGACGACCATATCCCGCTACAATTCTCTCCTCCGCAAACAAAACTCATTGCGCCGGATTTAATCGCCATTTGGCGAGCTTCAAGCAGTGCTTCAGACAAACTATCCATGTCTTCTTGCAGGATTTGTCTGTCTTGATGTTCCTTTTGATAGACAAAAAAATGAGTGGCGCCGAAAAAAGACAAAATGGATAGAATGGCGAGAACACATAGCACTTCAATAAAAGCAAAACCACCTAAGCGGGGCTGATTCATGTGGAAACCTCCTTGTCTCCAACTCCGTAACAGTCTTGTTTAAAAATCTCCTCACAGCAAGCCAGATGCTAAGCGGGAAAAAACCATTTATCAATGAGTTTGGCAATTTGTCGTGGTTTTTGGAAAGGCAAAGAATGATCACAACCACTGAACACCTTATGATGCCACCCCTCGTAGCGCTCACTCAACAATTGATAATGCTCTTTGAGTGCTGCATTGCTTAGCTCCCCAGAGAGCAAAAACACTTCTTTCGCTGCCTCGATCATCGCCTGTCTGTACTCAGGGGCAGCGGCAATAACTTCCACATGGTTTGTTACCGCATCCAAAGCAAAAGCAAAACCCAATGGACGATGGGCCAAACGAGATTGCGTTGTCGATTCAGCGGCGTGGTTCTTGCGGCGATTGGGCGAAACGGTGTCCATAAAACTCGCCACTCCCAGCTCAACATCACCCGTTTCACGAATCGTCTGAGAGGCTTGCCGATATTTTTTACGCACTTCAATAAGCGCCTGTAGATCTTCCCGATCAAGAGACGCCGGCTCAAGCAAAGCCATTTTTAATGGTGTTAATCCTGCCATCACTCGATGATGATTAAGATTAAGCGCAACCAGTCCCCCTAAAGAATACCCCATCACATCAAATTCCCGCCAATCTAGAGACAGTAAAAGCGCCTCGACTTCACCTGTAAGCTCAGCAATAGTAACAGGAGCTTCTTTACCGCCATGGTGGTAAGACGCTCCCATACCTTTTAAATCAGGCATAAGAATCCATCGCCACTTTTTTAAAAATGGCAACATAGGTGAATACGTAATATCCCCATCAACTCCAGCACCATGTAACATTAAACAGGCTCGATCTGCATCCGCCTCAGGATTTTCATGGAGACGATAGGCAATACGACCATTCTTTAAAGAAAGAAAAAAAACATCAGACACTTGTAATAACCCTGTAGGAGCCCCTATTAAAGACTACAATATTTTGTTTTACATGAGCGGTTGCCCTTATTATGCCAGAAATAACACTGATAGACCTACCATATCAGAGCTCATTATTGCCCTTCTTCCAAGCAATAAGACACTTACCTTACCCAGCCATACTGGACAGCAACCACGAACATTTTCCAGATACGCAATTCGACATACTCGTCGCCAATCCACTTGCTCGCATTCACCCCAAGTCCCATAACACACTAATCGATTGGCGTGACAAGGTGTTATACAAACTCAGTGATACTGACAATCCAATGGCTCTTCTCAACGAGCTATACACCCACATTGTACAGGAAGGTTGGGCGAAAAATGCCCCCACAGACCTTCCGTTTACTGGCGGATTACTAGGGTATTATGGCTATGAAAGTGGTCATTATGTTGAACAGCTGCCCGACTCAGTCAATCACGACATACAACTTGATACTCTTAGCATGGGATTATATGGATGGGCCGTCGTGACAAACCACCCTCGCCGTAGCACTCAGTTAGTCATCACCCCTTGGTGCTCTCTTGAAGAATCCCACTCAATCCTTTCTCTATTGCAAGGAGCACAACAAACAACAGAGAACCACCAAGGGGCAGCCTCAGAATTTAGGCTGAATAGTCGATTCACATCGAATATGAGTGCTACTTCTTACGCCGCGAAGTTTGATCGAGTAAAAGCCTATATTCAAGCAGGTGATTGTTATCAAGTAAACTTAGCACAACGGTTTTCGAGTACTTACCATGGAGATCCACTCACCGCTTATCAACAATTAAGAGCTGTGTGCCCCACTCCTTTTTCAGCCTATTTAGCGCTATCACCAGACCAGGCAATACTAAGTCACTCCCCAGAGCGGTTTTTACTGTGTGATAAGGGACGTATAGAGTCTAAACCGATAAAAGGGACCATCGCCCGAGGTGAAAACCCTCAAGCGGATAAACAAAATGCCGATACTCTACTAGAATCAAAGAAAGATCGTGCCGAAAACCTTATGATTGTTGATTTATTGCGGAATGATCTTGGGCGCACCTGCTTAACAGGCAGCATTAAAGTACCGTCACTATTTACTCTTGAAAGTTACGCTAATGTTCACCATTTGGTATCAACGATTGAGGGTAGAATAGGCTCGCGAGACCAGGCCATTCATGTTTTTCACGAAAGCTTCCCTGGCGGTTCTATCACAGGTGCACCTAAAATAAGAGCTATGCAAATTATTGATGAGCTTGAACCGGATGAACGTTCCGCCTACTGTGGTTCCATCGTGTATTTCAGTACCAATGGTCAAATGGATTCGAGCATTACCATCCGCACTCTGGTGGCCGATCAGGGAAACATCCACTGTTGGGCGGGTGGTGGTCTTGTCGCAGATTCAATCTGCGAAGAGGAATACCAAGAAACCTTTACCAAGGTAGGCAAATTGACCCATACTCTTGAACACGTTTTTTTGAAGTAGGCCGTATTATGCCCCATATATCGCAGTTTTTAGACGCCTTACCCCTTCAACCTTCTATGGATGAGATACGCGCAGCTTTAGACCATACACAAGATGTTCATCCCATTTACAATCCCGACAAAGATCTATCGCCAAGTGCTTACAAATTAAAATACCGTTCTGCTGCGGTGTTGATTCCTATTTGGCAAAACCCAGACGACGAACAATTGTATGTATTACTCACCAAGCGCGCCCTTCATATGCGCAATCATCCAGGACAAATAGCTTTCCCCGGTGGCAAGCATGACCCGACAGATGCCAGCATTCAATACACAGCATTGCGAGAAACTTTCGAAGAAATCGGCCTTGCCCCTGATTGTTTTGATTTGATCGGCGAATTGGGTGAATACTGCACCATTTCGGGGTTCTGCATCAAACCCATTATTGCTGAAATGACTCGACTCAGCAAAATGAGCCTGTGCGAAGACGAAGTAAAATCCGTTCATTGGGTACCACTTAGCCACCTCCTCACCCCCAGTAATTATCGTTTTCGCAAAAAGAAACTCGGTAATGTTTCGCGCGGCTACTTTGAAATAGATTACCAAGATATTCGCATATGGGGGGTCACTGCGGGCATTTTGTACGGTCTTTACGAGACCTTGGCCCAATATAACAAGCAACTTTGCTAACGGACATAAAAAACTTACGCAAAGAATAAGGTTAGCGTGCTTTCGTATTTTGCATACAACACACAACTTGATATGGTAGACCCAACATACATTTGACGGTGGTTACAATCCTATGTCTACTTTTGATTTAGCGTCTTTTATTGCCAGCAATAATGAAGACCAAGCACAAAAAATCCTCCACAATGCGTTAAAAGCATTCGACAACATCGCCATTTCGTTTAGTGGTGCAGAAGATGTCGTACTCATTGATATGGCGGTAAAGGCTAAGAAAAATGTTCAAGTTTTCTCTTTGGACACAGGGCGACTACACCCAGAAACATATCGTTTTATTGAGCAAGTCCGTAAGCATTATCAGATTGACATTGACATTATGTCTCCAGATCGTGAGGCGTTAGAACACTTCACCAAAGAGAAAGGGCTATTTAGCTTTTTCGAGGACGGTCACAAAGAGTGTTGCGGAATACGAAAAGTCGAGCCATTAAAACGCAAACTTGCGCAATTGGATGCATGGGTAACAGGTCAACGCAAAGACCAAAGCCCAGGCACTCGCAACGTGCTAGCTTTTGCAGAGCTGGACAGTGCCTTTAGCAAAGAGAACAAGCCGCTTTATAAATTCAATCCGTTGGCCAATTGGTCCTCTGAAGACGTCTGGAACTACATCAAAATGTTTGACGTACCCTATAACGAGCTTCATGCTAAAGGATTTACTAGTATTGGCTGCGAACCATGTACTCGACCCATCCTACCGAACCAGCATGAACGCGAAGGCCGCTGGTGGTGGGAAGAATCCGAGCATAAAGAATGCGGATTGCACATCGGCAACCTGATTCCAACCGCGCAGCAATAACAGACTCAATACAGATGTCGTTTAACCAAGTTATGCGGTAAAACGACATCTACTATAGCCCCTATCAGCCAACAACCAACTGATCCGCTTCTTTTTTCGAGTTTGCAATACGCTTGTCCCACTGACTAATAAAACGCGCATAGCAGTTTTCCAGCTCATTAATATGCTGAACCAGAACTTTTCCTGCAGCCGTCAACTCTGTCGTTCGCCCATGACGCACTAACAAAGTCGCCCCAAGTCCTTGCTCGAGCTTCTTAATATGTTGACTCACTGCAGGCTGAGTTAATCCTAAACGCTGCGCAGTTTGCGTAAAACTGCCCGTCTCAACCAGTGTTTTAAATGTTTCTAAATGATGTGTATTAAGCATAACGATTCCTTATAGTAAGGTTATTATACGAAGCCCATCATTCAGAGCATTGACCTAAGTCGTGTTTTAATGAAAGACTGATCACTCCTTGGATAATAAATTATGAGCAAGATGAAAGAGCAGTATTCAGCGTTACCTTGGCAAGAAAGGCAATCGGGTCCCAAGCCCGCCCGCGAAAACGATTATCGAACCCCTTACCAACGAGATCGCGCTCGCATCATTCACAGCGCTGCTTTTCGTCGCTTGCAGTCCAAAACGCAAATTTTAGCCATTCGCCAAAATGACTATAGCCGAACACGCTTAACACACTCTCTCGAAGTCGCACAAATCGGTAATGGTATTGTTCATCAACTAAAATACAGCGCACCAGCAAACGCCGACTTTCAGGCTTGGCTTGCGGAAGATGCCTTAATAGAAACCGTTTGTTTAAGCCATGACATTGGCCATCCACCTTTTGGCCACGGTGGCGAAGTCGCGCTGAATTTTATGATGCAAGATAACGGCGGATTTGAGGGCAATGCACAATCCCTTAGGATTTTGGGCAAACGCGGCTCTTACTCGCCGATATATGGCATGGATGTCACCAGAAGATCCTTACTAGGTATATTAAAATACCCTGTGCTCTATCAGGATGTTGTAGGTCACTATCCCCCAAAACCGGAACGGTTCCGTCAATTTAAAGCCTCGCAATGGGCACCACCAAAATGTGTCTATAAAGAAGAGCAAGACTTGCTTGATTGGATTATTGCTCCTTTTAGCGAAAGCGACAAAGCACGATTTCAAGCGATACGCCGCCCCAGCCCTCATGCCCATGCCAAAGCCAATCACGCCAGTTTTGACACCAGTATAATGGACCTTGCTGACGACATCGCTTACGGCGTCCATGATCTAGAAGATGCCATCGTACTTGGCATGGTAACAAAAGAAATGTGGCTAGAGCATTTGGAACCAAAACTAGCGGATTTAGGAAGCCAATTTCTAACGAACAACCTCACCACACTTCGTCATCAATTATTTAGCCGAGAAAGCCATCTCAGAAAAGAGGCCATTGGCAGCTTAGTTAGCTGGTTTATCACCTCTTGCCAAGTCGAAGAAGACGCATCCTTCGAGCATCCATTGTTACGCTACCAAGTCACCTTACCCGAAGGCCAACGGCAAGCACTGGCGTTATTGAAAGCGTTTGAAATGCAGCACATTATTCAAAAGCCTGAAGTACAAATGTTGGTGTATAAAGGTCAGCAAATGTTATTGGAAATGTTTGAAGCATTCGCGGCTGACCCAAGTCGATTATTACCGAAGGAAATCGCAAAAGAATGGCATCAAACAACCCATGAAAAAGGTCATGATGGTATGAGAATTATCTGTGACTATATGGCATCCATGACCGATGAATACGCCAGCCGCATGTACAACAAACTGTTTGTGCCAAGCTTTGGCTCCGTGTTTGAACCGATGTAGTCGGTCTTTTCAAAACACTCTCCCTAATAGGAGTACATCTTCTTGATCCCCTTGGCATGAGGCGATCTTGGGGAGTACTCCCCAAGACTCAAAACCCTGCTTTTCGAAGAATCGCAAACTGACCATATTTCTTGCGTAGATATACGCCACCAAATGAGAAAAGTGTAGCGCATCTTTATGATCAGCCAAGTATTCTATAAACGCCGCTGCTGCACCTTTTCCTCGCCATTCAGGCAACAAATAGACACTCACTTCCGCAGCCATATCAAACGATGGCAAGCCGTAAAAGGGCTCTAATGCCCCCCAACCAATCACCCTACCCTCAACATTCACGACAAACATAGGACGCTCTGGTGTGGCACTTTCGACCCACTCCATTACGTCTATTAAATTAATGTCTTTATTACGATCACCAGACAAAGCAAAATCATCACCTTGCTGATAGATAGCCAAAATATCAGGCGCATCATCAATGGTCGCAACGCGCAGGCTAAACACCACGGGCTCCTTAAGTGCTAGAGACAGGGCGTTAGCCCTGCTGCAGCAATCGACGCAGATCGATCAAAGCCGCATTGGCACGAGAAATATAAGACGCCATCACCAAAGAGTGGTTTGCCAATAGGCCAAAACCACTGCCATTGAGAATCATTGGCGACCATACTGTATCTTGGGTCGCGTCCAATTCATGAATAATCTGTCGTAGACTAACCAAAGCATTTTTATCTTTTAAAGTCGGCGCAAAGTCCACTTCAACGGCTCGCAAAATCTCAAGTAACGCCCAAGTTGTACCACGAGCCTCATAAAACACATTATCTATCTGCATCCAAGGGGTGCGCTGATACGCCCGTTGATGGCCTCCATCAGCGGCATCCTCGTCTGATACCCCAGCAGGCGTCATGTTCTCATCAACAACACTTGCAGATAAACGTTGTGCCAAACTACCAAGACGGGTATTCACATCAGACAACCAATCCACCAAGTTATCCGCACGCGCATAAAACTTCGCCGGATTACCAGAACCCGCCGTACCAGACAGGCGATTTAAGTAATCCATCAATTCTTTATTGCCTCGGCGATATTCACTCTCACTAGAAGGTAATGCCCAGCTTTTGTTATCAAAATTAAACTGAGGTTCAGCAATTTTGAGGTTTACATCCTCGGTTGATTGAGACTGTGAGCGGCTAAACTCTTTACGCATCGCGCGGGACAAATCTCGAACCTGAACCAATACGCCAAACTCCCAAGACGGCATATTGTCCATAAAAACCCCTGGCGGCATCACATCATTTGAAATATACCCACCTGGCTTATTCAGCAGGGTACTCACCAACTCATGCAATGTACTACCGAGTGTGTAGCCAACCACCAAAGGCTTGTTGGGATCATAACCATGCTCGGTAGCTGTTTCTCTGGCCACTTTATTGACATCAAACTGAGCAGGCTCATTACTCCAATACATGCCGACCACAGTGAGCACGACCACCAATAACAGGATCAGTCCTAATACGGTCTTCCACAACCACGAAGAATGCTCTTTTCCTCTAAACACCGAGCCCAGTTTATGCATCATACTCGCCATTACGTCACCTTAATCCTTTTGTAATTCTATTAAATAGTCGCTGCGATGATAGATCATAGCGCGCACTCTAAACTCACTGATTCGACTGTTAATAATCTGATATAGCAAACGTGCTTGCTTATCATTTGGCCAATAAATGATTACTTCACTTTTATCTTTTGCCACTTTGTCAATGATCGGTTGTATTTTCGCAAGTATTTCGTCATCGCTCAAACTAAATAGGTTTTTTGGTAAAAAGTATTGACCTTCTTTCGCTTCTTGCGCTTTTTTAGCCGTCCTGTCAGTCGTATTCGCTTCCTTATGCTGAGTACTGGTCTGATGTCGTACAGGTTCTGCCTGATGATATGTCGCTTGTTGACGCCGCTTTTTAAGCCCCTCAATGCGACCTTTCATCTCGTTAATCACTGGATCTTTAGGATTAACTGAGTATGCAGAACTGAGATAGGCCGTAGCTTGTTTATAATCCCCTTTAATCGCTGTCCGCCAAGCCCAGTCAACATAGGTATCAACAATCTTCTTAATCCCCATCGTTGCTCGGTAATTTCCTGGGTCACGACTGAGCGCTGCTTTAAAATACAAATTGGCATTATCATCCACAGGCGTGAGCAGACGTTCTTTGGCTAACGCTTGCTCTCCTTTCCAAACCAAGCGTGCCGTCATCGTTTTATCAGGATTAAGCCTCACCTTCGTCTTCTGGTGTGCTGACGCCTCAATAGGCCGATTTTTTTCACTTGGATTGACCGCTTTACTGGATTCTGGAACCGAAGCACCTTGTGCTGTTTGTTTAATATTTTCTTGGCACCCAACAAGGTAAACCACTGAAAACAATAAAAATAATGCTTTTATTTTCAATTTAACCCCTTTTAACTAGCAACTTTTGCAAGGATTGATAGTCTATATAGGCTGTCAGCGTGAAGGAATAAGGTCACGCGTTCAACTCATTTTATGTAGATTATTATGCGCTTAATTTATCTGTTTGTTTTACTCTTTCTTCAAGGCACAGCCTACGCCTTCAATTTCAACTCCCCCCAAAGCAACTTAGAACCTTCTTTTTTAAAAGCACAAGACGCTTTTCAACTGTCTTTCGATGCCCCTCAAGATGGCAAATTAGTTGCCCACTGGAACATTGCGAACGGTTATTATTTATACCAGAGCCGAATTTCACTTTCTGGCCCTCAAGCGGACAAACTAAAAATCACCCAATTTCCAGATGGCGAACACAAAACCGATCCTTATTTTGGCAACGTTATTATTTATAAACATTCCCTCTCTTTGCCTATTGATTATGACACGACATTGACCCCAGGCACGACAATCCATGCCACACTGCACTACCAAGGCTGTGCAGACAAAGGGCTTTGCTACGCACCACAAACGGTTCCGGTTGACTTCACCGTTCCAGACTCCTTAAAAGATCAGCTTGCTCTGCAATCGCAAGCCATTCAGCCGCCCTCTGTCAGCAAGGGAGGAGCGAGTCAAGTGACATTATCAGAAGCCAATTCGATTAGCCAAACCATAGCAGAAAGCTCTTTTGGGGTCGCACTGTTCGCCCTATTTGTTTTTGGTTTATTACTCTCTTTCACTCCTTGTGTTTTACCAATGGTGCCGATTGTTAGTGCCATTGTCGTGGGGGCTCGCCGCTCCAAACTAGGGGCCTTTTATTATAGCGCCATCTATGTGCTAGCCATGGCCCTTACCTATGGCGCCATTGGCGCATTAGCAGGATCCTTTGGCGTAGGGCTAAATCTACAGGCACAATTACAAAGCCCTATTTTATTGAGTATTAGTGCCGCCTTATTTATTCTCTTAGCCTTGTCTATGTTTGGTGTCTTTGAGTTACGTCTACCTGCCGCTTGGCAAACACGCCTGCAACAAACGAGTAATAATCAACACGTCAGTGTTAGCTCAACGCTCAATACGTTTTTGGCTGGCATTCTTGCCACATTAATTGTTTCCCCTTGTTTATCTGCCCCTGTTGCGGGGGTGTTACTGTATATTTCAAGCCAAGGCGATATCTGGTACGGCGCACTCATGCTGTTTGTAATGGGGCTTGGTATGGGGGTTCCTCTTTTATTAGTCGGCTTATTTGGCGCCCAAATACTGCCTAAAAACGGGCCTTGGCTGAATGACATAAAAATCATCATGGGATTCGGCTTGTTATCCATTGCCATTTGGCTGCTTGTCCGTTGGCTGCCAGGCAATTCTGAATTGTTTTTATGGGGCGCGTTAGCGCTAGGGATCGCCAGTTACTTTTGGCATCAAATACACATCAACAACTCACACCCCGTTCGTTGGTTCTTTGCTCTTATCTTTACCCTAATAGGGGCCATAGAGCTTTATGGTGGTACAACAGGCGCTAACTCTCCGTTAACCCCAATAAAAAGTGTGACGAACAATCGGACTCAAACCGTCCCCTTTAAAACCACTATCCACAACCTATCAGACTTACAATCTGTGATTAACAATGGCGACAAGCGGCCTATCGTACTGGATGTCTATGCTGACTGGTGCATTAGTTGTCAAATAATGGAGCATCAGATCTTCCAAGCGAAAGAAATACAGCCGTTACTCAACCAAGTTCAGTTGGTTCGGGTGGATGTCACCGACAACACCGAAGGCAACAAAGCGTTTATGAAGCACTTTCATCTTTTTGGTCCGCCAGCCTTACTTTTCATAAACGCTCAAGGACAAGAACAAAAGTCCCTTTCATTGATTGGTGAGTCCAGTAAACAGGATGTATTAACACGACTTAAGTTTGTAACAAATTGAAAAGAAAAAAAGAAATAATCCCTTAAAATAAAGGTTTACAATTGATCAAAAATAACACTAACCTCTATTTTATGGGTTTTTTTACTGCATAACTGGACAATATCGCGTTTTTTAACGATAATTTCCCGTCACATAGCTCTGCCCTTCACGCTTGAGCCTTGCGTTATAATACGGATCGAACAAGGTTTTGCTCCTATTTTTACGAGGGCTCTTTATATTCAGAGCATGCCAGATTCTTAATGATTAGCGCTTTAGCAAAAGCGCTAAACAATAAACACCGACAGAAGAGAGTAACAATGGATATTCGCAAAATTAAAAAACTAATCGAGCTTTTAGAAGAATCAAATGTCTATGAGATCGAAATCAAAGAAGGCGAAGAAGCAGTTCGTATCAGTCGTGGCGGTGCTCCAGTTCAAATGGCTCCACAAATGATGGCCAGTGCCCCTATTCAACACGCACCAGCTCCAGCGGCCTCTTCTGCTGCACCAGAAGCGGCGGCCACCATTTCAGGCCACACAGTCAATTCTCCAATGGTTGGTACTTACTACAAATCTTCCGCACCAGGCGCAAAACCTTTCATTGAAGTAGGTCAACAAGTCAATGTAGGTGATACCATCTGTATCGTAGAAGCGATGAAAATGATGAACCAGATCGAAGCGGACAAATCCGGTACCATTGGCGCCATTCTTGTTGAAGACGGCGAGCCCGTTGAATTTGATCAACCACTTGTTACCATCGTTTAATCCACAGCAATAGGTTTCATCATGCTAGATAAGGTATTGATTGCAAACCGAGGCGAAATCGCGTTACGTATTTTACGTGCGTGTAAAGAACTCGGCATCAAAACCGTTGCGGTTCACTCTAAAATCGACCGCGACTTACTTCATGTTCGCTTAGCAGACGAGTCTATCTGTATCGGACCCAACCCTTCCACAGACAGTTACTTGAATGTGCCTGCGATTATTAGTGCTGCGGAATTAACAGACACCTCAGGCATTCACCCCGGATACGGCTTCCTTGCTGAGAATGCAGACTTCGCAGAACAGGTAGAACGTTCTGGATTTGCTTTCATCGGCCCAAGAGCAGAAACCATTCGTCTAATGGGCGATAAAGTATCTGCGATTAAAGCGATGAAAGAAGCAGGTGTCCCCACGGTCCCTGGATCGAACGGCCCCGTTCCTCATGATCCAGAAGAATGTCTTCGCATTGCTCGCGAAATAGGCTTTCCGGTTATTATTAAAGCCGCTGCTGGTGGCGGTGGTCGGGGTATGCGCGTTGTTCATAATGAAGGCAGCCTACTTAAGTCTGTTGGTGTCACACAGTCTGAGGCAGGCTCTTACTTCGGTGATAGCACGGTTTATATGGAAAAATTCCTAACTAACCCTCGCCACGTTGAAGTTCAAGTGCTCGCAGACGGGCAAGGTAATGCGGTGCATTTATTTGACCGTGACTGCTCTTTGCAACGTCGCCACCAAAAAGTCATTGAAGAAGCTCCAGCTCCCATGCTCGACGAAACCTCTCGTCAAGCATGTTTACAAGCTTGTGTTGATGCTTGTATTAAGATCAATTATCGCGGTGCAGGTACCTTTGAGTTTTTGTACGAAGACGGCAACTTCTACTTCATCGAAATGAACACTCGTGTCCAAGTAGAACACCCTGTTACAGAAATGGTGACGGGGGTCGACATCGTAAAAGAGCAACTGCGCATAGCAAGTGGTATGCCTTTGTCGATGAAACAAGAAGACATCAAGCTTAATGGCCATGCTGTCGAGGCTCGAATCAACGCAGAAGACCCAAAAACCTTTATGCCAAGCCCCGGTAAAGTCAATTACTTCCATGCACCTGGTGGCATGGGTGTTCGCGTCGACTCGCACTTGTACAGTGGCTATTCTGTGCCACCGACTTACGATTCCATGATCGCGAAAATCATCTGCCATGCCCCCACTCGTAAAGAAGCACTTAAGCGTCTTTCCGGTGCTCTTGATGAAACCTTCATTGATGGTATTAAGAGCAATATATCCATGCAAAAAGAATTAACGGAAGACCTTAATTTTATTGCTGGTGGCGTTAATATTCATTACCTAGAGAAAAAACTCGGGCTATAAGGCAAGAGACGAACAAGTCCTCTTGTCTCAGTTTGTCTCTCTTGATCGGCCCTTGGTGATTAAAATCATTAAGGGCCGTCATTTTCTTCTCGCGTCCCCCTTCGTGCTTCGTTATTCTATTCACTGATTTGTTTTATTTGGATTGCTTTTTTATGCCTTGGCTGCAAATACGTCTACACACTACCCCTGATCATGTTCCTAGCTTTGAAGATACCCTTCTTGATTGTGGCGCCATGGTTGTCACATTCGAAGATGTTCATGACGACCCAGTATACGAACCAGACCTCAATACCACCCCCCTTTGGAAACACACCAAAGTCACTGGCCTTTTTGAAGCCGATGCAGACATTGAACACATTCGCCCTGCAATTGAGCACAAAGCGGAAGCCCTTGGCGAAACCGACATCGATATAAAAATAGAGATCGTCGAAGACAAAGATTGGGAACGAGAATGGATGGACAGCTATCACCCTATCCAATTTGGCAAACGTCTTTGGGTTTGCCCAAGCTGGCGGGATGTACCGGATGAGAACGCTGTGACATTGATGCTAGATCCCGGCTTAGCCTTTGGCACTGGCACCCATCCAACCACCGCACTATGCTTACAATGGCTAGATTCAATTGATTGCCAAGACAAAACCATTATCGATTACGGGTGCGGCTCTGGCATTCTTGGCATTGCTGGTTTATTACTTGGCGCGAATAAAATGGTTGGCATCGACATTGACCCTCAAGCAGTGCAAGCGACACAAGCAAATGCTGAGCGTAATCATATCGACCCAAACCGAATCGAGGTAAAATTGCCGCCATATGAATCAGACTTACAAGCCGATATTGTCGTCGCCAACATTCTTGCTGGACCATTAGCTCAATTAGCAAACACTATTTCGGCTTTAGTCAAAACTGGCGGACAACTTGCACTATCTGGCATTTTGGCGAATCAAGCCGAAGAAGTTATTTTGGCTTATCAAGACTGGTTTACCATTGAGTCTATTGTCGAGCAGGATGAATGGGTTCGCATTGTGGGCACAAAAAATTCCGAATAAAAATTCGGAGCACAATGTCTATCACATTGTAAAATTTGACTTTTTAAGCGAATATTGACATCTACTCTAGAAATCGATTACTGGAAGGCTGCACCCTAATGACCGAAAGCTTCATCACTCGTTGTCCAAAGTGTTCCACTGCATTTCGTGTGAACAATGACGTATTGAGCATGGCTAAGGGCAAAGTACGTTGTGGTCAGTGCTTCCATATTTTCGATGCCAAGCAACATATTAACTCAGCAAAAAAAACCACAACCCCAACACCTCAAGAAAACAGACCTTCTGAGACAACCACAGAAACACCGCAACCTGCACCTCAAAACGCCCCTGAACAGCCTAAAACCAGCACAATGCTCTTTACGTCAGCGGACGAAGAACCGGTTAATCCTGAATGGCTGCAGACCTTGTTTACAGAAGATGATCTGGCCCCCGGCTTATCCGAAGATTTTCGCTTTTCGCACGAATCGCCACAAGAAACTCGAAGATCGATCAATTCGATTTCAACCAGTCCAACGAAAAAAGAAGCACCGACACAGCAAAGCACCTCTGATATTCAAGCGACAGGATCGGAACAAGCGGAAAAAGACCTCGCCCCTTGGGAGCGAGAATTGGCAGAAGTCGAGCAAGCTATTCGCACCAAGCCTTCTGGCACGAATACACTCCCTCCTAAAAAGGAAGGCACGCTAAAAAACCTACAGCAAAGTGACCTCATAGACAAAATAGACAGTCGAATTAATGCACAGCCGAATCAGCCAGAACCTGATTATATGCAAGCCCTGCATTCATTGGCGCAAAATGTCGCTGAAAGCGCATCTACTGGAGAAGCAACACCCTCTTACGCTCTCAATAACATCAGCACTTACGATGCTACAGACCCACTAATGGGCGATTACTATATCGAGCAGACAGATAAGAAAAAAGCAACCAAAACCTGGATTTGGACATTGGGCTGTTTCCTTGGCTTGGCGTTATTAATAGCACAAATGACCTCCACTTTTTTTGAACAAGGTAGCCGTTCTGAGACCTTTCGAGGCTTTTATCGTACCCTTTGTGCCTATTCAGGCTGCACACTCCCACCGTTTGAAAACATCAAAGCCATCAGTATTGAGCACGTTCGTATACAAAGCCACCCCAACCAACCTGATGCCTTGCTTGTTAATGCGATCATGACCAACAACAGTCGATACGCCCAACCTATGCCCAAACTTGCCTTAGAGTTTTTTGATCTCAATGGTGCACCAGTCGCAGCTCGACTCTTTGCCCCCCATAATTATCTGGATAAAGATTTTCTAGACATCACTTACATGCCACCTAATACGCCTATTCATATCGTCATTCCAATACAAGATCCTGGTGATCGGGCGGTGACTCATCAACTAAGAATTTTCCCATCGGACACTCGCTCCTATTAGTTTTGTGCTTATTTTGCTGCAGATGCAAAATAAGCACAAAATTTAGTCAATTTTTTCTCTGTCAAGACTTCAAAAATCTCTATCGACTAGGTATTATTCACGCCCGCTCGACAGTGTCGCCGATCTTTAACATTCGATTTAGTATTCAGGAACAATATGGCATTTGCTATTGGCCCATATCGCGTTGACAAACCCGTTATTCTTGCTCCGATGGCAGGCGTAACAGATTTGCCATTCCGCCGTCTATGCCGCCAACAGGGTGCTGGATTGGTAGTGTCTGAAATGGTCACTTCCGATGTTCGTTTATGGAACTCAAATAAGAGTCGTCATCGTCTTATTCATGATGATGAAGTCTCCCCGAGATCTATTCAGATAGCGGGTGGGGATCCAGAAATGATGGCTCAAGCGGCTCAACAAAATGTTGAGTTAGGCGCGCAGATCATTGATATCAATATGGGCTGCCCCGCCAAAAAGGTATGCAATAAAGCCGCTGGCTCAGCATTACTCAAAGACGAATCACTTGTTCGAGAGATACTAGAATCGGTTGTAAATAGTGTTCACGTTCCTGTCACATTAAAAATTAGAACAGGCTGGAGCAAAGATCAGAAGAATGGTCTAGCCGTGGCAAAAATGGCACAAGATATTGGCATCCAAGCCCTAGCCATTCATGGACGTACCCGAGAATGCAAGTTTCAGGGCCATGCCGAATACGATACGATAGCAGAAATCAAGCAACATCTGTCTATCCCAGTATTTGCCAATGGCGATATTACCGATGCAAAATCTGCTAAATTTGTGAAGGATTACACTCAAGCAGATGGCATCATGATTGGTCGTGCAGCTCAAGGAAGACCATGGATTTTCAACGAAATAAATCACTATTTACAAACCAACGAGCTGTTAGCACCTCCTTCTCTTGATGATGTGCAACAACTTGTTACCAACCATGTGAAAGCCTTGCACCAGTTCTATGGTGATTACCTTGGTGTGCGTATTGCTCGCAAACACGTCGGTTGGTATTTACAAACGTTAGCGGACAAAACACAATTTCGCAGCCAATTTAACCGTATAAATAATACGCGCGAACAGCTCGATCAATTGAACGAATTCTTTGTTTGTCATATGACAAACGAACCTTGTACTTGATGTAGCGCTACGATGGTCAGCGGCCACAGGCTTGTTGATCTATCATAACAATACATTAATAAATGGTTAGCTTTAAACTAGAAGGTCATTCTGTGGTAGAACAAACTCATACTCAAACGTTTCAAGCCGCTTCTTCGGAACAATCACAAACACTGCGTGATAATGTTGAAAAAGCCCTGCAAAACTACTTCGCTCATCTTGATGGGCAGCCAGTGACTGACTTATATCAGTTAGTCTTAGCCGAGGTTGAGGCACCTCTGCTCGAGTCTGTCATGAGCTACACAAAAGACAATCAGACTAAAGCGTCAACAATCCTAGGGTTAAACCGAGGCACGTTGCGCAAGAAACTGAAGCAGTACGGTATGTTATAGTGATACTTTAAAAGGGCGATTTTCGCCCTTTTTTTGTTTATATCGCCCCCCTCACTTGTTTAATTAGTAAAAACCAATTGCGAGAACCATGATGGCAAATCACAACAAAGTTACTCCAATCAAGCGCGCGTTAATCAGTGTTTCCGACAAAACAGGCATTGTCGATTTCGCTCGTGAACTAACCGCCCAAGGCGTTGAAATCTTATCAACAGGTGGTACTTACCGCCTACTACTTGATAACGATGTCAAAGCGACTGAAGTATCCGATTACACAGGCTTCCCTGAAATGATGGATGGCCGAGTCAAGACGCTACACCCAAAAGTTCATGGTGGCATTCTTGGTCGTCGCGACATGGACAGCGCCATCATGAAAGAACATGGCATCGACGAAATCGATATGGTTGTTGTGAATCTTTACCCCTTTGAAGCCACCATTGAGCGTCCTGATTGTGATTTACCAATGGCAATCGAAAACATCGACATCGGTGGCCCTACTATGGTTCGTTCAGCAGCCAAAAATCATAAAGACGTTGCCATTGTCGTTTCTCCAACTCACTACGAAGAGATTCTAACCTCATTGAAAGAAGCGGGTGGCCTGACTTACGAGCAACGTTTTGACCTTGCAGTCAAAGCATTTGAGCATACTGCCCACTACGATGGAGCAATTGCTAATTTCCTTGGTAAAAAAGTCAGCGGTGGCAGTGAGGATTTCGCACGCACCTTCAACTTACAATTCAATAAGCAAGAAGAAATGCGCTATGGCGAAAACCCACATCAAAAAGCCGCATTTTATGTCGAAGCAAACCCAAAAGAAGCTTCTATTAGCACCGCGAAGCAACTTCAAGGTAAAGCCTTATCTTACAACAATATCGCCGACACGGATGCAGCCCTTGAGTGTGTTAAGAGCTTTGACAAGCCCGCTTGTGTGATTGTTAAACACGCCAACCCTTGTGGCGTAGCAACGGCTAACAACCAATTAGCTGCCTATGAACTGGCTTTCCAGACAGACCCAACCTCAGCATTTGGTGGTATCATCGCTTTCAACCAAGAGCTGGATGCGCAAACAGCCCAAGCTATTGTTGATCGTCAATTCGTCGAAGTGATCATTGCTCCAAGCGTAAGCAAAGAAGCAGCAGAGGTCGTGGCGACTAAACAAAACGTACGCTTGCTTGAATGTGGCCAATGGTCGAATGACAAACCCGCCGCGCTCGACTACAAACGCGTTAACGGCGGTTTGTTAGTTCAAGACCGCGACGATGGCACCATCACACTTGATGACCTTAAAATTGTTTCTAAGCGTCAACCTAGCGAAGCAGAATTAAACGATTTATTGTTTGCATGGAAAGTTGCAAAATTCGTTAAATCCAATGCTATTGTCTATGCCAAAGCAGAACAAACCATCGGCGTCGGCGCAGGACAAATGAGTCGAGTTTACAGTGCCAAAATTGCTGGCATTAAAGCAGCGGATGAAAACTTAGAAGTGGCCGGCTCCGTAATGGCCTCCGATGCCTTCTTCCCATTCCGTGATGGTATTGATGCAGCGGCTCAGGCAGGCATTACCGCTGTCATTCAGCCAGGCGGTTCAATGCGTGATGCTGAAGTCATCGCTGCGGCAGACGAAGCTGGCATGGCAATGGTCTTTACTGGTATGCGTCACTTCCGTCACTAAAGAGACGCCATTAAAGAGACGTCACTAAAGAGGCGCCATTAAAGAGATGTTATTTAAAATGGCATCTCTAAAGAGCTACCTTAAAAACGCAATTGAACGACGGTCAGAGGCTGATATTTGCCTCTGACTGACAATATAAAGGATAAAGTAATGAAGGTTCTTATTATTGGTAACGGCGGTCGCGAACATGCTCTAGCATGGAAAACTGCCCAATCAGACGATGTCACCACAGTGTTTGTTGCGCCTGGCAATGCTGGCACTGCAGCAGAAGACAAAGTCGAAAATGTTAATATTGGTGTGACAGACATTGCAGAATTGGTTGCTTTTGCGAAAGAAGAAAGCATCGATCTGACCATTGTTGGCCCGGAAGCCCCCCTAGTTATTGGAGTGGTTGACGCCTTCGAAAAAGAAGGTCTGGCTATTTTCGGACCAACGGCGGCGGCAGCACAACTAGAAGGTTCTAAAGCCTTTACTAAAGACTTTTTGGCTCGTCACAATATACCAACCGCAGCCTATGGCAACTTCACAGAAATTGAGCCTGCTGTCGCGTACATTAAAGAACAGGGTGCACCAATCGTTGTCAAAGCGGATGGCCTAGCCGCTGGTAAAGGGGTAATTTTGGCACAAACCGAAGCCGAAGCCATTGCTGCAGTGGAAGACATGTTACAAGGTAACTCCTTTGGTGATGCAGGCAGCCGAGTTGTTATCGAAGAATTCTTAGTAGGTGAAGAAGCCAGCTTTATCTGTATGGTGGATGGCGAAAGCGTCCTTCCTATGGCCAGCAGTCAGGATCATAAAGCCCGTGACAACGGCGATAAAGGCCCTAATACAGGTGGCATGGGTGCTTATTCTCCTGCCCCAGTGGTGACGCCTGAAATCCATGATCGCATTATGAATGAAGTCATTATGCCAACCGTAAAAGGTATGAATGCTGAAGGCAATCGTTACCGTGGTTTCTTATATGCGGGAGTGATGATTGCCCCTGATGGCACTCCTAAAACGCTAGAATATAACTGCCGTTTTGGCGACCCTGAAACACAGCCAATCATGATGCGCTTACGCTCAGATTTAGCGAAAATGTGTTTAGCGGCCATTAATGGCAAACTGGACACCGTTGAAGCCGATTGGGATCCTCGTGCCAGTTTGGGCGTGGTATTAGCGGCTGGAGGCTACCCGGCTGATTACGCAAAAGGCGATGTAATCTCCGGTCTCGACACCTCTCTTCCTGCGCATCAGAAAGTGTTTCAAGCAGGTACAGCAATACAAAATGGCAAAACCGTTACCAACGGCGGCCGTGTACTATGCGCCGTCTCTCTAGGCGATACCGTTGCAGACGCTCAAGCCGGAGCTTATGAAGTGGTTAACACATTGTCTTGGGATAATGTCTACTTCCGCACAGACATTGGTCATCGTGCCATTGCTCGCGAACAGAAATAACATTCGCATTCGTAAAAAAAGGCTCGTCATCCGACGAGCCTTTTTTATTGGTTCCATTTTTATTGGTTCCATTTCTATTGAAGTAGTGGGCAACAACAAACGTACGTTACCCACTACAAACAACCTTACCAAGGTTTAGCGAATAGAACACAGTCAATCAATGGTTGAGGGTATACCCCTAAGATAACCACAACAGCGGCAGAGACAAGCAGCACCAAAGCACCTGCTTTTGTCGAAAAACCGCTTGTTTCAACCACGTCTGCAACATGACTATTAAGAGAGGGTAAGAAAACACTGATGGCCACTCTCAAGTAATAGTAAAGACCAATGGCACTCCCCACCACCACAGCGGCACTTAACCACCAAAGTGAACCTTGCATCGCGACAGCAAGAACATAGAACTTACCGATGAAACCAAGCGTCATGGGAATACCAGCCAAAGATAACATCATAAGGCTCATAACCACGGCAATAAGTGGGCGACGCTTAAAGAGGCCTCGGTAGTCGGAGATCTCCTCAACATCCTGACCTCTGTTAGGGCTGGATAGTAAACTCACTGCCCCAAAGCTACCCAAGCTCGCGAATAGATAGCCAACCAGATACACACCCGTTGTTTCAATCGCCAATTGACGGTCTTTAATAGCCACCAGCACAATAAGTAAATAGCCTAAGTGTGCAATGGAAGAATACCCCAATAGACGCTTAATATTCGTTTGCGAAACTGCCATAAAGTTACCAAACAGAATCGAAGCAATTGCTATCACACTCAGAACTAATTTCACTGATGGCAAATCAATCAAAGGCGCTTCAATAAAGATGCGTACCAACACAGCAAAAATCGCAATCTTACTACTGGTTGCTAAGAAGGTTGCAACAGGAGCTGGCGCACCTTGATACACATCAGGTGTCCATAAATGGAATGGCGCCAAGGACAGCTTAAAGCAAATCCCTACTAGCAACATACCGATCCCCACCAACAGCAAAGGCTGTTGAGCCATACCTTGGCTTAAGCCACTTGCAATACCAGCAAAAGACAAAGACCCCGTATCGGCATACAAAAGCGCCATACCAAACAGCATAAACGCCGAGGCCCCAGCCGATAGCAACATATACTTTATCGACGCTTCTAACGAAGGCTTCTGCTGGAAAACATAACCAACCAAACCAAACAAAGGCAAAGAGACCAACTCAATACCTAAGAACAGTGTGGCTATATGATTTGCACAAGCCAGCAAAATAGCGCCACCAGTTGAAATTAATACCAATAAATAAAATTCGTCTTTATTATCTTGATGTTCTTTCAACCATGAATAGCCAAAGATACAAGTAGCGAGTCCCGCTATTAGCACTAAACCTGAATAAAACAGGGTAAAGCCATCCACTTGTAGCAGTGACGTTAGATGAGCCGGAATCTCACCGGAAACAAAAAACAGTGACAATATCGCGGCAATAAGCCCAATTATACTAAGACCAGCCGTCATTTTATGACAACGTCGCCAAGCAATGGCAAGCATCACCACAATGACCGATAGATCAACGATCAAAAGTGGCGAGAAAGCGGCCAGCTGTTGAATACTAATGCTCATGGAAAATTACAGCCCTGTGGTTGATGTACCTGTGATTGATAGAGATGAAGCCGTCATAAAATAATGCTGAATATTGGCAATCGCAGCATGAGACGTCTCAAGCACACCTTGCGGAAAGATACCCAGCAACACTAACAACACCACTAAAGAAAGAATCATTGAAAACTCTCTTATTGACATAACTGCCAATGGTGCGTCCGATTTTGCTTCACCATAGTATGCACGATGAATCATGACGAGAGAGTAAACCGACGCAAACACTACGCCAAACGTCGAAATAATGGTAATTAAAGGCACAACCTTATAACTACCAAACAGCATCATAAACTCACCAACAAAGTTACCTGTTCCCGGCATACCCAGAGAGGCGACAGCAAAAAACAGCGACAAGCCGGGCATATAGCGTAAACGACCCCACAGGCCACCCATCTCTCTCATGTCTCGTGTGCCTATACGCTCGTAGAGCTGACCACAAAGAATGAATAGACCAGCAGCAGACAAACCATGAGCGATCATCATGACAATCGCACCTTGATAAGCAAGCTGGCTGCCAGTGTAGATGGCCACCATAACGAACCCCATATGGGACACACTGCTGTATGCAATCAAACGCTTAATGTCGGTTTGAGAGAAGGCCAACCAAGCTCCGTAGAAAATACTAATGACCCCTAACCACATCGCAATCGGCGAAAACTCGGCGGAAGCATGTGGAAAGAATGGCAACACAAAGCGCAATAAGCCATAAGCCGCTGTTTTCAGAAGCAAACCAGCAAGATCTACTGAACCAGCAGTAGGCGACTGAGCATGAGCATCCGCTAACCACCCGTGCAATGGGATCAAAGGCATTTTCACCGCAAAAGCAACAAAGAACCCAAGCATCAATAAGTAAGCTACTGGACTGCTCATCTTGGTGCCAATCAGATGGTTATAATCAAAGGTCCAAACCCCTGTTGCACGATAATGCACAAACACCAAACCGATGATTGCCACCAACATAACCAAGCCGCTGACCTGGGTGTAGATGAAAAACTTAATCGCGGTTGCAATTCGTGTACGCTCATCAGATCCCTTGTGACCCCAAAGTGCGATCAAGAAGAACATAGGAATCAGCATCATCTCCCAGAAGAAGAAGAATAGGAACATATCGATCGCTAGGAAGACCCCCATTACACCACCGACAATCCACAACAGATTGAGATGGAAAAGACCTTCTCGCTTATCCACTTCGTTCCAAGAGCACACGATAGAAAGCAAGCCTAGAAAAGCCGTTAACACCACCATCAGCAGTGATAAGCCATCCAACGCGAAATGAAACGAAATACCGAATCGAGGAATCCACGGCAAAATAAACTCAGATTGCCATTGCGGGATACCCTGGGGCATGGCCAATGAAAAATGCCCCTGCCCCCACATCATCAGTGATAATAATAAAGTTAGCACCATGGAGAGCACGGCTATCCAACGAGGTAACGCTCGACTAAAGCGTTCGCTCTGCCAACACAACAAACCGCCAATAAAAGGCAGGAGAATGAGCCAAGGTAATAGCATGGCGTTATATGATCCTCTTCAATTGATAACTCTCACTAAAGCCCATCTGGATTAGCTCCAAAGCAATAGGCCTAACACGACCACCGCACCCATTCCAATCGATGCGATATACCAACGAACTTGGCCATTTTCACTTAGAGCTAGCCCCTTATTAGAGCCGATCACGAGAAAACGAAGACTGTCTATCGTTGCGTTAATAGGGTCTCGGCGAAGCAGACGAGCAATGCCTAAGTAAGGTCGCACAAACAACTGGTCGTACAACCAATCGAAGCCCCATGCATGAAACCAGTATTGTCCCAACAACCGACCCAGACCAGTCTTGGCAATTTTACTCACCAAACTTCTATCACCTAGCCATAGGAAGGCGGCAATCAAGACACCTGCAATAGCACAGCCACCAGAAATCAACTGCACCACCATAGACTCATGCCCTGGCATCGCTGGTAACGCTTTTTCAAGAGGCTGCTTAATCAGAGCACCAACAAAAGTAGACAAGACCATCAAAACAAGCAGAGGAAGGTAATGAGAAATACCACGTCCCGGAGTGGCCTTGATCTGGTCTTGACCATGGAAAGCAATGAAGATCATACGGAAAGTATACAAGCCCGTTAAAAACGCCCCTACCAAACCAGCAGTCAATAAATTGATATGCCCAGTGGCCAGCGCACCAGAAAGAATCTCATCTTTACTATAGAAACCCGCCGTGACAATCGGCAGTGCCGCCAGGGCCCCACCACCGACTAAGAAGCAGGTGTACACGAATGGGATATGTTTGCGTAACCCGCCCATTTTGAAGATATTTTGCTCGTGGTGACAGGCGATAATGACCGACCCTGCAGACAAGAACAATAACGCTTTAAAGAAGGCGTGAATCATTAAATGGAAAATCGCAGCATCCCACGCTTGTACCCCTAAAGCCAAAAACATATAACCAATTTGACTCATGGTGGAGTATGCGAGTACACGTTTAATATCGGTCTGAACCAACGCGGCAAACCCGGCAATAACTAAGGTAATTGCGCCGATAATACCGACTAAGTGCAACACTTCTGGCGACAATAAGAACAAAGTATGCGTACGTGCAATCAAGTACACACCAGCGGTCACCATAGTCGCAGCGTGGATCAAGGCAGACACTGGCGTTGGACCTGCCATCGCGTCAGCCAACCAAGTTTGCAGTGGTAACTGAGCAGATTTACCCACCGCTCCACCAAGCAACATTAAGGTTGCCCAAAACATAACCGACGAGCCCACCGCAACCTGGCCAGGCGCAATAGAGGCCAATTTTTCGATATTTAACGTGCCAAACTGGGTGTACAGAATAAAGAGCGCAAAGGCTAGAAAGACATCACCAACACGTGTCACGATGAAGGCTTTTAATGCCGCTGCGAGATTATCACGACCTTCATAGTAGAAACCAATCAGTAAATAACTGCATAACCCTACGCCTTCCCAACCAAGGTAAAGCAGTAATAAGTTATCGGCTAACACCAATATCAACATGCTGGCAATAAACAAGTTGGTGTAAGTAAAAAAGCGAGAATAGCCCTTGTCGCCACGCATATACCACGAAGCGAACAAGTGAATAAGCGATCCCACACCTGTTATCACACACATCATAGTGAAAGACAAACCGTCTAAATGCAGCGTTGCCTGAACATCAAAATTCCCTTGGTGAATCCAAGTCCACAAAGGCTGGTTGAACGAGGTAATCTGACCATCATAAAGCTTCGGCAAATAGTCGAGTCCAATATACACTGTGGTCAATGCGGCCAACATCACCGAACCGACACCAATGACAGCGGAAAAATTCTCCGACCAGCGACCACGAGAAAACGCCAGCAATAGGAAGCCGATTAACGGCAACAGAATAGTTAAGTAAAGTAAATTCATCCGCGCATCTCACTGACAGTATCAACATTCAAAGACTGGTTACGTCGATGCAATTGCAATAACAAAGCCAAGCCAATACTGGCTTCAGCCGCAGCCAGACTGATGGCCAAAATATACATAATCTGACCATCTGCTTGCTGCCAGTAACTCCCCGTTGCAACAAATGCGAGCGCCGCCGCATTAATCATCACTTCAAGAGAGATCAGCATAAACAATAAGTTTCGACGAACTAACAAACCGCTAAGACCCAATACAAATAGTATTGAGGCTAGAATCAACGCATGGGATAACGGAATCATGCCTCTTCCTCCATAGAATCCAGCTTGGTTTTATCTCGACCCACATGAAATGCCACAACAAGCCCAGCCAAAAGTAACAGTGACGCCAACTCAACGGCCAAAACATAAGGGCCAAATAAGCTAACACCGACACTTTTACCCCCCAACATATGGTAGTGAATCGCACCATGTTGAAGGCTATTGATACCATGCACTAAAGCAACCAGTAGCAGAGCAGAAATGATCCCAGGTCCAATCCATAAAGAGGGACTCAACCATTGGCGCTCCTGTCTAATCTCTTCGCCACCAAGGTTTAACATCATCACCACAAACACAAACAACACCATAATGGCGCCCGCATAAACGATGATCTCCAACGCTCCGGCAAAGTTTGCACCCATAGAAAAAAACACAACAGCCACCGCCAGTAACGACACAATCAAGTACAACAGAGCATGCACAGGATTTGTGTGGCTGATGACTCGAACGGTGGTCAGTACGGCAATGGCCGCCGCAACATAAAAAACAATATCCACAACAGCGCTCCTTACGGCAACAAACCTTTCACATTAATCGGTTCCGCTTCGTTCTCGGAAGAGCCTTTTGGTCTGCCCGCAATAGACATACCCGCCATCCGATAGAAGTTATAATCTGGATACTTACCTGGGCCTGAGATCAACAAATCTTCTTTTTCATAGACCAAATCCTGACGGTTGTATTCACCCAACTCAAAATCAGGCGTCAACTGTATCGCCGTCGTTGGACAGGCCTCCTCACACATGCCACAAAAGATGCAACGTGAAAAGTTAATACGGAAAAAGTCAGGGTACCAACGCCCCTCTTCGTCTTCCGCCTTTTGCAATGAAATGCAGCCTACCGGACAAGCGACTGCACATAAGTTACAGGCCACACAACGCTCTTCGCCATCAGGATCACGAGTCAAGACAATGCGACCACGGTAACGAGGCGGTACATACACAGGCTCATCTGGATACATCTGCGTTTCGCGTTTCGCGAACGAGTGCATCCCGATCATCCAAAGGCTGCGCACTTGCGTGCCGAAACCAACCAGTAATTCTTTCAGTGTCATGGTTGTCCCCTAAATTAATTGTTTTGAATCAGCACGATGGCTGCGGTTACCAGTAAATTGATCAGCGTAATCGGCAGACATATTTTCCAGCCAAACGACATCACTTGGTCGTAACGAGGACGCGGCAACGCAGCCCGAACCAAGATAAACATCACCATGAAAAAGCCTGTTTTCAAAGCAAACCAAACAATTGGAGGCAACCATGGTCCATGCCAACCGCCAAAAAATAAGGTCACAATCAATGCAGAAACGGTCACAATACCAATGTATTCACCGACAAAGAACAAACCAAACTTCATACCAGCGTATTCAATGTGATAACCATCGGCCAATTCTTGCTCTGCCTCTGGCTGATCGAAAGGGTGACGGTGACAAACCGCAATACCCGCTATCACAAAGGTCACAAAACCAAAGAACTGCGGAATAATATTCCACATATGTGCTTGGTTATTAACAATATCCGTTAGCTGGAACGAACCGGCTTTCGCCACAACGCCCATCAGAGATAACCCCAAAAAGACCTCGTAGCTCAATGTTTGTGCTGACGCACGCACCGCCCCTAAAAGAGAATATTTGTTATTACTGGCCCAGCCCGCAAAAAGCACAGCGTAAACCCCTAACCCTGCCATCATCAGAAAAAATAACAGACCGATATTTAAATCGGAAACGATCCAGCCAGGGCTGACAGGCACGATTGCAAACGCCAATAACAAAGAGGTAAAGGCAATCAAAGGTGCTAAGGTAAAAATAAAGCGGTCTGAAAAAGGTGGAATCCAGTCCTCTTTAAAAAACATCTTGATCATATCGGCAACGAGTTGCAAAGAACCGCCCCAACCCACTCGGTTCGGGCCATAACGGTTCTGGAACAAGCCGAGTAAACGACGTTCACCAAAGCTCATAAAGGCACCACACGCTACCACAACCATCAAAATAGCAAACGCTTTACCAATGGCAATCAAGGCAGCGATAACCTCGGGAGAAAAGATGCTCATGCGTGTCCCTCCTGCAAATTATCAATCATTTGACCGGCAAGGCTGGCGGGTAAACCATTCGTACCCAGCGGCAAGCCAATGGTACCCAAAGTGATGTGATCACTAAATGACAAAGGTAATTGCCATTGTTGACCACCCCAAGCGAAACTCACCATGGCATTCTCATTCACACCCAATGTTTTCGCGTCTGCTGGATGGATGGTTACCGTTTGCTGTCCCGCACGCTCTTGGATCACCGCACTGCGTTGTGATAGTTCATCACTACCAAACAAACGGTAATTTGCAGCAACTTGCCACTGACCTTCTGTCGCCACAAAAGACGCTGGAATCTCAGCGAAGTATTCCCCTTGATTAGAGGTTTCAATCAAACGTACACCTGGATCACCATTGCGCAAATGCCCGCCTACTTCGTCTTGGAATTTGTTCCAAGCTTGTGGAGAGTTCCAACCTGGCGCCCAAGCAAAGGCTACTTCATTGCGATCTGCTTTCGGGTTATTGTTGCCTTCCATAGAGAAGGCAAACGGCGAGTCTTGGTCTTGCGGTTGGCGTGGTTCATGAACACTAATATTGGCACGCATGGCGGTACGACCACTGTAACGGTGAGGTGATCGAGCCATTTTCTGACCATGAATTCTAAAATCAGCATTTGGCGCTGCCCCAACAATTCCTGCCAGTTGTGGCATCTCACTTGCTAGAGCGGCAATCAACTGGTCAAGCGTACCAGCATCGGAAGAGTGAGCGTTTTTCGCAGAATTGACCAAATACAACCAACGCCATGCGGCAAAAACAAGCGTACCCGGCTTGTAATAGCTTGGGTCATATACTTGGAAGAAACGCTGAGCACGTCCTTCCAAATTGACAACCGTTCCGTCAGCTTCTGCAAAACTGCCCGCCGACAACACCAACTCTGCTTTTTTCGATGTGGCAGAATATTGATGATCGACAACAATTAGATGCTTCAATTGATCCAAAGCTTGATCTACCCGTTGTGCCGACATTCGTTGGTACAAGTCATTTTCCAATACGATGGCAGTGTCAGCCCCGTCAGATATAGCAGACAAAGCCTCATCCAATGATTTACCGCCCAACATGGCTAAGCCCATGCTGTTCACTTCACGAGCAACCAGCGTCAAACCAACCTCATCAACGCCCTGAGATTTAAGGGCTTTGGCAATATTTGCCGCCGCATCAATCAGCGTTATTTCCCCAGCTTGGCTACCAGAGATAATCAGGGGCTTACGAGATTGTTTTAGCGCAGAGGCAATAAAGTCAGCTTTTTTCTGTAACTCGTCATTAAGATCTGTCACAGCTGGTGCGCTTGAATCAATAGCGTGAGCAATGGCGAAGCCTAAACGTGCTTGATCCGCTGCTGGGGCACTATAATGCCAAGCTGTGACATCATCTAATCGAGTACGATCTGTATGCGTGGTAAAAATCGGATACTTTGCATGCTGACCGATATTTTGGATCGCCGCAATTTGCCACTCAGCCACACTCTGCACAGCGGCCATTTCACGCGCTTTCCCTTTTACTGCTTGTCGTACAGACAAAGCGACGCGAGCAGCGGTTTGTGTAATGTCTTCACCCAAAATAATCACGGCATCGTATTTTTCAATTTCGCGCAGCGTTGGGGTATATACACCAGACGTTTTCAAAACCTGCAACATTCGTTCGAGACGTTGCTGCTCACCAGCCTCAATACCCGTAAAGAAGTTGTCTGCTCCGACCAGTTTACGCAAGGCAAAATTACTTTCTAAACTGGCTCGTGGCGAACCAATACCAATCACCCGAGTCGAGCCTTTGATAATATCACTGGCGCTTTGAACGGCTTGCTCAGTATTAAGAGTAACTTGCTCTTCACCTTGGTAGGTAAACGGCTGTTTTGGACGTGTTTCTAAATTAGTATAACCATAGCCAAAGCGACCTCGGTCACAAAGGAAATAGTGGTTCACATCACCGTTGTAGCGGTTCTCAATGCGACGGACTTCGCCGTAGCGTTCACCGGGGCTGATGTTACAACCCACACTACATTGCTGACAGATACTCGGTGCAAATTGCATGTCCCACTTACGGTTGTAACGCTCTGTATGCGTCTTATCAGTGAACACACCCGTTGGACACACTTCGACCAAATTGCCGGCGAACTCACTTTCTAAAGTACCCGACTCTGGGCGACCAAAGTACACATTATTATTCGCCCCATAGACCCCAAAATCTGTGCCATCAGCGTAATCTTTGTAATAACGAGTGCAACGATAACAAGCGATACAGCGGTTCATTTCATGGGAAACAAAAGGCCCAAGCTCTTGGTTTTCGTGAGTTCGCTTAGCAAAGCGATAACGTCGAGAATTGTGGCCTGTCATTACCGTCATGTCTTGTAGATGGCAATTACCACCTTCTTCACACACTGGGCAGTCATGGGGATGATTCGACATCAGCCATTCCACGACGTTTTCTCGAAATGCCTTCGCTTCTTCATCTTCAATCGAGATATAAGCGCCATCACTCGCAGGTGCCATACACGACATCACCAAACGACCACGTGTATCATCGGCATCTTTATATTGTTTCACTGCACACTGGCGGCATGCGCCGACACTACCCAGCGCCGGATGCCAGCAAAAATAGGGAATATCAAGTCCTAGAGACAAACAAGCCTGTAATAGGTTGTCTGCTCCATCAACTTCATATTCTTTGCCATCTACATGAATGGTTGCCATAAGTCTTATGCTTCCCACAGGCCCATCGATATTCGATAGGCGTAAACACACAAAATAAAACTGAATAAATTACTGTTGATTCGGTTGAATACCGCGAATCTCACGCAAATTATTAGCTTGACCTGAAATACCCGCTTCAAATTCTTTGCGGAAATATTTTATTGCACTTTGTAACGGCTCAACGGCCCCCGGTGCATGAGCACAGAAGGTATGACCAGGTGCTAATGAACAACATAACTGCTCAAGTGTTTCAATGTCGCCTGGTTGCCCCTCGCCATGTTCAATTGCTCTAAGAATTTTCACACTCCATGGCAAACCATCACGACAAGGTGTACACCAGCCGCAGGATTCACGAGCAAAAAACTCTTCCAAGTTGCGCACCAAAGAGACCATATTGATTTTATGATCCACAGCCATAGCAAGCGCTGTTCCAAGACGACTACCTGCTTTTTGGATATGTTCAAAATCCATTGGCAAATCCAAGTGCTCCGGCAATAAGAAATCTGTGCCCGCACCACCTGGCTGCCAAGTTTTTAAATCCAAGCCTTCTTGCATGCCACCCGCGTAATTTTCCAATATTTCACGCGCTGTCGTACCCATAGGCAATTCCCATAAACCAGGATTATTCACCCGTCCCGAAAAGCCCATTAGTTTGGTGCCGCAATCGCTACTGCCGTTAGTAGTCAACCCCTTGTACCAATCCACGCCGCGATTAAGAATGCTTGGTACGTTACAAATAGATTCCACGTTGTTGACGCAAGTCGGTTTCCCCCAAGCGCCTGATACCGCAGGAAATGGCGGTTTGGACCTAGGATTGGCACGGCGACCTTCAAGAGAGTTAATCAATGCGGTTTCTTCACCACAGATGTAACGCCCTGCACCAGTATGAACAAACAGCTCAAAATCTTTGCCACTGCCTAAGATGTCTTTACCAAGCAACCCAGCTAATTTAGCCTCTTCAATGGCTTTACGAAGGTTTTCCGCCGCTTCAACGTATTCTCCGCGCAAGAAGATGTAACCACGGTAAGCTTTGATAGCATGTGCAGCGATGATCATGCCTTCCACCAAAAGATGCGGCATCTGCTCCATCAACAAGCGATCTTTGTAGGTACCTGGTTCCATTTCATCCGCGTTACAGATCATATAGCGGATATTCATTGATTCGTCTTTCGGCATCAGACTCCACTTTAGTCCCGTTGGGAAACCTGCCCCACCGCGACCACGTAAACCTGCGTCTTTCACCAAACTAACCACTTCATCAGGATGCATAGCTAACGCTTTTTCAACGCCAACATACCCTTCTTTGCGACGATACTCATCTAACCAAACAGGTTGTTCATCCTCGCGAAGACACCACGTTAGCGGATGACTTTCAGCCGTCTTATTGATCGATAGGCTCATTGATACTGCTCCAAAATGTTTGCCAGATTAGAAGGAACCAAACGCACGTGAGTATCATCGTTCACCATCATAGTTGGCCCTTTGTCACAATTCCCCAAACAACAGGTTGGAAGCAAGGTAAAACGGCCATCCGGCGTCGTTTGACCCGGTTTGATCTTAAGTTGTTTTTCTAACTCAGTGACAATTTCTTCAAATCCAGTGATATGGCACACCACGCTATCGCAATAACGAATGATATGTTTCCCAACTGGTTGGCGATAAATTTGGCTGTAAAAGGTCGCTACGCCCTCAACATCGCTGGCAGGTATTCCCAGAAGGTCAGAAATCGCTTTGATGGCACCATCAGGCACCCAACCATGACGTTTCTGAACAATCTTTAGGGCTTCGATGGAAGCGGCTCGTGGGTCTTCGTAATGATGTTTTTCATGTTCAATGGCCTGTGCATCGGCGTCACTCAAAACGAAATCATCACTGTCATCACTTACGGTGACTATTTTAATCGGTTGATTCATGGTTAACGGTCCACATCTGACATAACAAAATCAATACTGCCCAGGTACACAATAAGATCGGATACCAAACTGCCACGAATCACCGATGGAATTTGCTGCAAATGAGGGAAGCTTGGTGTACGAACACGGGTACGATAACTAGTAGTGCTACCATCACTGGTGAGGTAGTAACTATTGATCCCTTTTGTCGCTTCAATCATTTGGAAAGATTCATTAGCTGGCATCACAGGTCCCCAAGACACTTGCAAAAAGTGTGTTATCAAGGTTTCTATGTGCTGCAAGGCACGCTCTTTGGGTGGTGGCGTGGTTAACGGATGATCCGCCTTAAACGGACCAGACGGCATATTGTGATAACACTGAGTCAAAATTTTCAAACTTTGACGAATTTCTTCTACTTTGAGCATAACGCGGTTATAACAATCGCTCACACCGCCACCGACAGGGATCTCAAAATCAAAATTTTCGTAGCCTGAGTAAGGTCGCCATTTGCGCACGTCAAACTCTATGCCAGTGGCTCGCAAACCTGCGCCTGTTACCCCCCAAGCCAACGCTTCTTGCGCGTTGTAGGTTGCTACCCCTTGAGAACGCGCTTTAAGGACAGTGTTTTTAAGCGCCGCTGTCACGTATTCTTCAAGACGTTTTGGCATCCAATCTAAGAAAGCTTTTAATAGTCGCTCCCACCCTCTTGGTAAATCATGGGCCACACCACCGATGCGGAACCAAGCCGGGTGCATACGAAAACCGGTAATGGCTTCCACTAAATCATATATCTTCTGACGGTCCGTGAACGCGAAGAACACTGGCGTCATGGCACCCACGTCTTGGATAAAGGTTGAGATATAAAGCAAGTGGCTGTTGATACGAAATAATTCGGACAACATGACGCGAATCACTTCCACTCGTTCAGGTACTTTAATTCCCGCCAATTTCTCAACAGCCAAAACATAAGGCATTTCATTAACACAACCGCCTAAGTATTCGATACGGTCGGTATAAGGAATGTAACTGTGCCAAGACTGGCGCTCGCCCATCTTTTCAGCACCACGATGGTGGTAACCAATATCAGGCACACAATCAACAATGTCTTCACCATCGAGTTGCAAAACAATACGAAACGCCCCGTGCGCAGAAGGATGGTTAGGCCCTAAGTTAAGGAACATAAAGTCTTCATTTTCTTTACTACGCGCCATTCCCCAATCTTCGGGTTTAAATGTCAGCGCTTCCATTTCGATCGCTTCTTTTTGGCGTGTTAACTCAAACGGATCAAACTCAGTGGCACGGGCTGGATAATCTTTACGTAATGGATGACCTTCCCATGTATCTGGCATCATAATGCGACGTAAATTCGGATGCCCAGAAAAGACGATGCCAAACATTTCCCATGTTTCGCGCTCATACCAATTGGCATTAGGGAACAAGCTAACGATGCTGGCTAGCTCTAGATCTTTTTCACTTAACCCCACCTTAAGCATAATATCATGATTACGCTCCATCGAGATCAAATGATAGAAAACCGTATAATCAACCCCTTCTGGTATCTCTTTTCGATGGGTCCGAAGGCGCTCATCCACCCCATGAAGGTCGTATAGCATTGAGTAGGGTTTGGAGGTGTTTTTCAAAAACAATATAACGTCTTTGATTCGTTCACGAGCGACCCACGCAATGGGCATTCCAGTTCGCGTTGGCTGTAATCGAAAGACGGACTCACCAAACTTTTCGATAAGCTCACCAACCACAGGATCATTGCGGTGGTCACTGGTCTGCCAAGACTCAGGTACGAGTTTACTTGTTGCTTTTGTCATTTTTGCTCACTATCTTGATAAGCCTAAAACAAATCTTGCCCGATTAAATTTCGTCCGGCGTTCTTAGGTTGGTGATGGCAATACGGTCATCGCGTTTACGTTCACGCTCAGGCGTCATATTAGCCTTATAAACTCCCTGATCTCCAACCACCCAAGACAATGGACGGCGCTCTTTACCCACCGCTTCTTGCAGTAGATTGAGGGCTTGAATATAGGCTTCTGGACGTGGAGGACAACCAGGAATATAAACGTCGACGGGTAAAAATTTGTCCACGCCTTGAACAACAGAGTAAATATCGTACATGCCACCTGAGTTGGCGCAGGCCCCCATGGAGATGACCCATTTAGGCTCTAACATTTGATCGTATAGACGCTGAATAACAGGGGCCATTTTGGTAAAGCACGTACCTGCAACCACCATAAAGTCGGCTTGTCTTGGTGACGCTCGCAATACCTCAGAACCAAATCGTGCCACATCGTGAGCTGCGGTAAAGGAAGTGGTCATCTCAACATAACAACAGGATAGGCCGAAGTTATAAGGCCAAAGTGAGTGTTTACGTCCCCAGTTGACCATATCATGCATCGCATGCTCAAGTTTGCCTAAGTAAACACTACGGTGAACATGTTGCTCTAACGGATCCCCGACAATTTCTTTGCTTTCTAATGGATAGCGATCATCTTCGCCGTCCAGATCAATGCGTGTAAGCGTATAATCCATGTTTTGACCTCGTGATTATTTGTGTGAACCGTCAACGATTTTGATGATTTCAGATTGCTTAATAAGTTCTTTTGATCGGGTAGGAGCCCAGTCCAGCGCTTTTGTTCGAATCAGATAGATCAAACCAACGAGCAACACGATGATGAAGGTAGTGGCTTCGATGAACCCCGTCCAACCACTCTCACGTATAGAGACAGCCCAAGCGTATAAATACAAAGCTTCAACATCGAAAATGACAAAAAACATCGCCACCAAATAAAATTTGGCAGACAGTCTAAGACGAGCTGAACCAACCGATGCGATACCTGATTCGAAAGGGGTATTCTTAGCACGAGCTTGCGCCCTACCGCCTAAGAAAGTCCCTCCTACCAACATGGCAGCACCCAAGCCTATAGAGACCACTATAAACACAGCAAATGCCCAATGATGGGCGATTACATCAACAGGTGTAGACATAGAAAACAACACTTAATAAATTGTTAGACAAAAACATTGACCTGTTGGGATAAGCCAATGCCATACTTTTATTGGAGGTTCGATTCAGACAGAGGCACGGAATATTGCCTTGCCCAATTCATTATTTGCGGCGCAACAAAATGTTTGCAAAATTATATGATAATCATTATCATTTGATAAAGATTGCAGTAATCCGATCCATGGGCTAACAACTTTTGTGCGTCACATTGCTGAAAATCAGATGTTGTAAAAAAACATCAACAGCAGACGGTATTATCCTACTCGCATTCTCTAGATCCCGTATAGCGCCATGACAGTCAGACAACAAAGCACCACAATCTTTCCTAGATAGAGGATATTCTGTCCTTTTTATTTATCAATATTAAACATAAAATTTGTAAAGATTTTGTAAATTAAATAAAAACCTACTATTTAAGTCGGAATTAAGTTTGCAAAAAAAAGATATAGATGAATTTAAACAACCCATAAGCAAAGCCAAGATAGTACAGCGAAATACCTTATATTTCGCACATCAATAGTAATTCCAATGACATGAAAACGAACTGAGAATCAAAAAAAAGACCACCTCTTAAGAAAAGCTATTACTTTTTTGAATACCGTTTAGTACCACAACATTACATGATCAATATAACGTGTCACCATGTTAAAGTGCAGCCATGTCTGACGTATTATCCTAGCTAAATCGAGAACCTATTTCTTCAGCTGCTGCTCCTTTTTATCTAACCAGCCTTTAAAATAACGCCCTACTTCAAGAACAATGAGTCCAAAAATCACCCCAGAGACCCACTTAAAACCGAGCAAAAAACCAACAACGCTAAGCAAAGCATAACCATATAAATAGTTTCTTCTTGCTTCAGGGGTTTTCTGTCGGGTAAACCAAGTAATGACCAAGAGCAGTAAAGCGAATACGACATAGTATTGCTCTAAAATTGGATATAGCATTTCATCCCCTATCTAGTTAATAATGGTGATCTTATAATTAAGACAACTGAGCTAGCGTTTTGTTTTCGAAACTGATTCTACTATTTTTATTACTGACTAGCAGCACTCTATGGGCGGCTAACGACATTGCGTTACTTGATGACAACCATCAAGACTTAAATATTGCTAGGTCAGCCCAATACTTAATCGACGAAAGTGGCCGTTTATCCATCCAAGATATCGCATCAGAAAACTATTCTAAGCGCTTTTTACCGATTAACTCGGACTTTCTGCAGCTAGGCCTAGTCAAAGGAAACGTCTGGGTGCGCATTAATATTGCCATTCGTACAACCAAAAATGTGCCATCGCTTTTGGACATTAACGCCCCTCGCCTTGAATATTTGGATCTTTACTTACCGACTATGTTTGGTGATCAAGTGCAGGCTTTGCTTGGTGAAGCACGCCCCTATAGCAATCGACTCATTGAGCATCCCGATTACTTTTATCCCTTGCCGACGAATGCTCCCCCCGTTTTCACCGTCTACCTTAAACTGTCATCCCATTTGCCAATCAATGTTCAATTGCATTTAAAAACCTTATCTAAAGCCACGGTCGACTCGCAGAAAGACTTTTCTTTTACTGGGATATTGTTAGGTTTTTTAGCCATTCTGTTTATTAGCAATGTCTTTTTCTATATCAAAAGTACTCATCCCATGTACATCGCGTACAGCGCATTACTGATCTGCATTGCACTGTTTCATCTCTCTCTTCACGGGCAGCTTTATCAGTTTTTCCCTAATAAAATTGGCATCCAAGAACGTATCTACAATTTCACCGCTCTTGCAGGCACAGCCGCTATTGTCTTGTTCTCCAAGCTTTACCTAGATACACGATCACATTTTCCCAAGGTAGATAAATGTTTAATTGCTCTGACCTGCATTAACCTTTTTTTTGCCACTATCTATAGCGCCTACCCAAATTCACTGAGTATTAGCTACTTATCACTGTTATCATTTACTTCCATCTCGGTTTTAACCGTACTAGCCATTTACGCCTTTGCCACAGACACCCCGTTTTCTGGCTATTATCTGATTGCTCGAATCACCCTATTGCTTGGCTATGCCGCTTGGTTTCTGTCCGCTTATGGCATTATATCCAGTGCTATCATTTACGAATGGGGTCTGACGGTCGCCATTGTGCTAGAAGCCATGATCTACTTTATAGGCATGATCGCGCAACTCAGCCCGTTACTTAAACGCCACGCCAGTGTTGTGAACCACTCACAAAATGACTTATATGAACTGATCGCTGATATATCCAGCCGCCTTCGCCGCCAAGTCAATATCATCGATAACGGATTGAAGCATGTTCAAAAAACCCCCAATCGAAACATCTCGAAAAACTTCATTTTCAACGGACAGACAGCAAGCAACAACTTAAAAAACTTACTCGTCCGATTAGATAACATCTACTATGCACGAGATAAAAACACCTTTTCCCAACAAGAGTCCTCTCCCCTCTTTTTATCTAAATTAATTGATAACGCTTACAACCACTTTCAACAGCTAGATCAAGACAACGCGATTGTTGAAATTACCAGTGACAATACCAACCACTTAGAAATCCTACATAATGCCGAAGTCATAGAGCACTTGATTGAAACCATTTTACAAGAATGCAAGCACTTCACGGATCAAACACTGACAGTTGACATCAGTCGTCGTGATCTGAGCCATGAAGGAAACACCATTCTGGAAATAAACTGTTTCCCGTTACCGACTCATATCACACTGAATAACAATCTGTTTGATATGGGCATGAACTACATTCACATTCTCGTCAATTCTTTAAATGGTTCTTGTGTGACTTCCGAGGAGAATGGCTTTCACCGCCTCACGATTGAGCTGCCTATTACGTGGCAGATACGCCACACTAACCTCAATACGCTGGATAATGACACCTACTCCATCATTGTTTTTGGTGAACACAGTAATGACCTGAATCAAGCACTGGGAATTCTTCATTCTAATCTTAACGCCATCGAGCACTTTAGTGACCTTGACGACTTACTGGATTACTTAGATAAGCCAGATCAGCGCAAAACCATCAGTATTATCTTAGCGTTTGATCATGAAGGACAAATCCCTCACATCATTCACAAAAAAATACGCCCCTTGATGAAGCTGGAAGATCAATGCTTACTGATTTCAGATAATGTTAAAATGTCGCGGGAATATGCTAAAACAATCGGTTTCGATGACCTGTTGCCTGTCAGCAACTTGGACAGTCACCTTGAAACGCAATTATCGCGCCTAATTCGTAAGGGCGAGCGCTTAAGAGACGCATCTTTGTCAAGAGTCAAACGTTCTTAAGAAGTACCTTGCTAGACTGAACGTAATATCAATAATAGAGACAAGAGGACAATATGGACTGTTTATTCTGTAAGTTAGTTAATGGCGAGATCCCTGCTACCATTTTGTACCAGGATGATGATGTCATTGCCTTTGAAGACATCATGCCTCAAGCACCCAGTCATTTTTTAGTGATACCCAAAAGACACATTAGTACGCTAAATGACTTAACCGATGAGGATGCAAGCATTGTTGGTAAATTGCCCATTGTCGCCGCCAAAGTTGCCAAACAAATCGGCATTAGTGACGACGGTTATCGGGTCGTCATGAATTGCAATCAAATGGGAGGTCAAACGGTTTACCATATTCATATGCATGTGCTTGGTGGCCGCCAAATGACTTGGCCTCCAGGTTAAACGAGGAAATAAAATGTATTCTTTTTTGGATAGAGCAGTACTGCAATTTGATCGTGCATTACAAACGCTGGTTCCCCACGTTGCTAAAGAACATCGCCCATCACCAGCGAATCAATATTCCGAAGCGACGTTGAGTGAACAAGAACGTAAACACGCAGCCGGCTTAATGCGCATCAATCACACAGGTGAAGTCTGTGCACAAGCGTTGTACGCAGGCCAAGCGACCACCGCAAAGCTAGAGACGGTTCGAGAAGAGATGGAACACGCAGCGGAAGAAGAAATAGATCACCTTGTCTGGTGTGAAAAGCGCCTGTATGACTTAAACAGCCGCCCTAGCCTACTGAATCCATTTTTTTATGGTGCCTCTTTTGCTATTGGCGCAAGCGCTGGACTCATCAGCGACAAACTGAGCCTTGGTTTTGTTGCTGCAACAGAAGATCAAGTCTGTGTTCACCTTGATAAACATATGCTGGAGCTGCCTCATCAGGATAAAAAAAGTCAAGCCGTACTGACACAGATGCATATTGATGAAGCCAAACACAAACAAATGGCGCTCCAGTCAGGCGGTTATGTGTTTCCCAAACCCGTCATGGCGCTCATGACACAAGTGTCAAAAATTATGACCCTGTCAACCTATAGGATTTAATTATGAACCGCGATCTACACTCTATTCGGCGTGACTATCAATTTGAAGATCTATTAGAAGACAGCGTCGGCAAGGATCCGTTAACGTTTTTTGATGGCTGGTTAGAGCAAGCGATTGCCTCCAACCAAGAAGACCCAACCGCCATGACGATCAGTACAGTGGACGAGTCTGGCCAGCCCCACGCTCGTGTCGTGTTACTTAAACAGCGAGACGATGCAGGCTTTTGCTTTTTCACAAACTACGATAGTGACAAAGGCCAACAGCTAGCGAAAAATAACAAAGCCTGCCTGACTTTTTTTTGGCCAGCACTGTCTCGGCAAGTACGGGTCGAGGGCGAGATCAAAAAAATCAGCCGCGAAGACTCTGAACACTACTTCTCGAGTCGCCCTAGGGGCAGTCAGCTAGCCGCTTATATTTCAAAGCAAAGCACCACAATCAATAATAGGGAGACACTGAAAAACGCTTATAAAGAAGCAGAAGATAACTTTGCTAACCAAAAAGTCCCTTGCCCAGACAACTGGGGTGGGTATGTGTTAACCCCAAGCTACATTGAGTTCTGGCAAGGCCGCCCGAGCCGCTTGCATGACCGCCTGTGTTTTACCAAGCAGTCAGAAAGCTGGTTACGCGAACGTAAAGCCCCATAATCATCTGGGTGCTGAAGCTAGTAGATATTGTCAAACCAAAGGGTATCCTATGGGTTCAACAGAGTGCGAAAAGTTAAACTAATGCGCTCTTCTTGAACCCGTTTTCTTTTTGGTAAACAATGCTGCCACAGCACTTGTGTTGATGCTGACATCACTAGCCAGCTGCCGCCCTCCAATGCAATACTATGTTTAACACTATGATTCTTTTTTAAGCGAAAGAGAAAGTCTCGTGTTGCTCCTAAACTCAACATAGCAATAACAGGAGCGGGGCCCAATATTGTTTCATTATCGGCGTGCCACCCCATGTAGTCATCACCATTTTGATACCAATTGAGTAACACAGAGTTGAAAGACTGACCTGCTAGGTATTCCGCTTGCTTTCTGATTTCTGCTAAACAATTTGGCCAGCCTTTTCCATAATGATCTTTGCCCGTGTAGCGATAACATAATCCTCGGTCCGCAATAAAAGCCACTCGCCTTGGCACCAATACATCACGACCAAACATTAATAACGATTCCTGCTCCCAAACTAACGCGGATTTTAGTTGCTCAAAAAGCCGCGCTTGCGCCAACGGAGTCAGCTCACTGCTTGAGCAGGCCAAAGAGTAACGGTATGATGGCTCCACTTCATTCACCTTTGCATAATGGTCGACAATGCCCGAAAATTCTGTCTCTTTGAAAGCCCTCCGCAGCTCCATGTTAGATACCTATCGCGGTCTTGGGGTACTGCTCATGATGATCTTTCACTTCAGCTGGGATCTAGGCAATTTCGGCTTTATTGAGTTTTCCCTCGCTAACCCTTTCTGGAATCACTTTCGCGATATTATCGTCACCATTTTTATTTCCGCCGTTGGTTGGTCTGCTTATCTTACGATGCAAAAGCATCATTCGATCATCCTATGGAAACGTGACCTTAAGCTTTTGCTCGCCATTATTATGATTTCTCTGGGTACTTACCTTGCCTTTCCCAATAACTGGATTTATTTTGGCATTTTGCACTTTATCTTCCTACTGACGTTTCTCGTCCGCCCCATGACCAAATGGCCAATTATATCGTGTATTATCGGCGTCATCATTGTACTGATTTACAACACGACTAACTGGCTGTCTTTCCCCAATGTGCTCCCTTATATTGTCCATACATTACACCTTCCTACCAGCACACTGGATATTGCTTTCCCATTCCCTTGGATTGGTGTTGCTTTGATCGGCATAACACTCGGATACTTTAAGATTCATCAATGCCCTATTCCTGAGCACCTCATTACCCGTATACTTGCTTGGATGGGACGCTACGCACTACCTATTTACTTGCTGCATCAGTTAATTCTATTTGCCCTAGTCGCGAGCGCCAGGATGGTGCTTAGTCATTAATCCAGATCAATGTTTGGGCAAGAAAAAACCACCATATAACTTATAAAAAAACATAAAAAAAAGCACATCACATCTTGCCTATCATCGAGTTTCCACTACCCAAGGGCAACAGGGTAAGTAGCTACTTACAGAAAGGTTTCACTCCTATTTTAGCGTAATTTTCAAGCCTTGATTTTCAAAGCAATGCACACTATTGTTCTCGTCATCAGGATTGATAAACACTACATCTAGTATGTTAAATACCAATCACCCACTAGATACAGTTATCATCTCTTTTTTTACACATTGCACGAATGGGAAGTTAAGCCATGAGCACCCTCACAGTTACTAAGCGTAACGGTAAGACAGAAAACATCAATCTTGAGAAGATTCACAAAGTCATAACATGGGCGGCGGAAGATCTAGATAATGTTTCTGTGTCACAAGTTGAGCTAAAAGCACAAATACAATTTTTTAATGGCATTCGCACTACCGATATTCACGAGACCTTAATTAAGTCCGCAGCAGACTTAATCTCTGAGAACACCCCCGATTATCAATATTTAGCAGCTCGTCTGGCTATCTTCCATTTGCGCAAAAAGGCCTATGGTAACTTTGAGCCACCTCATCTTTATGATCATGTTAGAAACTTGGTTGAACAAAACCGCTATGATCATAGCTTGCTGGAGAACTATACAAAAGCAGAATTTGATGAGCTAAACAATATTATTGATCACTCCCGCGACATGAATTTTTCCTATGCGGCTGTTAAGCAATTAGAAGGTAAATACTTAGTTCAAAACCGCGTCACAGGTGAGATCTATGAAAGCCCGCAGTTCATCTACATTTTGATCGCCGCCTGTTTGTTTGCGAATTATGATAAAGCCGCACGTTTGGATCTGATTCGTCGCTTCTACGATGCTGTGTCTAAATTTAAAATATCACTCCCTACCCCAATCATGTCTGGCATTCGTACACCAACACGCCAGTTCAGCAGTTGCGTATTGATCGAGTGCGGCGACTCACTGGATTCCATTAATGCGACATCCAGTGCAATCGTAAAATATGTCAGTCAACGGGCTGGTATCGGCATCAATGCGGGGGCCATTCGAGCTCTAGGTAGCCCTATTCGCGGGGGAGAAGCATTCCATACAGGCTGTATTCCATTCTACAAGCACTTCCAAACTGCGGTTAAAAGCTGTTCTCAAGGTGGTGTCCGTGGCGGTGCAGCAACGGTCTTTTATCCAATCTGGCATTTAGAAGTCGAAAGTCTATTGGTGCTTAAAAATAACCGTGGCGTAGAAGAAAATCGTGTTCGCCATCTAGACTATGGTGTTCAGTTTAACCGCTTGATGTACCAGCGTTTAATCAAGGGGGGCAATATCACACTGTTCAGCCCATCAGACGTGCCTGGGTTGTACGACGCCTTCTTTGCAGATCAAGAAGAATTCGACCGTCTATACACTATGTATGAACAGGATCCTTCCATCCGCAAACAGACCATTAAAGCATCAGATTTATTTACCTTGTTCGCATCTGAGCGGGCGAGTACGGGGCGTATTTATCTACAAAACGTGGATCACTGTAACACCCATAGCCCATTTGACCCGGCCGTTGCTCCTGTTAAACAAAGTAACCTTTGTCTTGAGATTGCTCTGCCAACCAAACCACTAAACCGCGTTGACGATACTGAAGGGGAAATTGCCCTATGCACTTTGTCGGCTTTCAATTTAGGCGCACTTGAGAACCTAGACGAACTGGAAGAGCTGTCTGAATTGGTTGTTCGCGCACTGGATGCTTTGTTAGATTACCAAAACTATCCGATTCCTGCTGCACAACGGGCCACTGAAATGCGACGGACACTCGGCATAGGTGTGATCAACTACGCCTACTACTTAGCGAAAAATGGCGTCAAATATTCAGACGGTAGCGCGAATGATTTGACTCATAAAACCTTTGAGGCGATACAATATTACTTGCTGAAAGCGTCTAACAAACTGTCTAAAGAGTTTGGCCCATGCTTAGCATTTGATGAAACCACTTATGCAAAAGGTATTTTGCCAATCGATACCTACAAAAAAGAAATCGATAACATCGTATCCAATGAGTTGATCTATGACTGGGAGACGCTGCGTAAAGACATCGTAGAACATGGCCTTCGCAACTCTACTCTGAGTGCGTTGATGCCGTCTGAAACCTCCTCTCAAATTAGTAACGCGACAAATGGCATTGAGCCTCCACGGGGCTTCGTCTCTGTCAAAGCCAGTAAAGATGGTATCCTAAAACAGGTTGTTCCTGAATTTGAACGCCTTAAAGAACAATACGAATTACTGTGGAGCATCCCATCGAACGATGGTTACCTACAACTTGTAGGTATTATGCAGAAGTTTATCGACCAATCCATCTCAGCGAATACGAACTACGATCCACAGAAGTTCGAATCGCAAAAAGTACCAATGAAAGTCATCTTAAAAGATCTACTAACGGCCTATAAACTGGGTGTGAAGACTCTTTACTACCATAACACACGGGATGGGGCAGACGACCAGCAAGATGATATGGATGATTGTGCCAGTGGTGCATGTAAAATCTAAGTCATAACATAAAATGCCCAACAAGACCTCATGGAGATGAGGTCTTGTTTCTTTCCATGATCTGCCAACTTGCTTTTCGCAAGGCCGTGTTAGCAGTAGAATAGCGCCAGATATACAAACTTAAAACGATATTAAAAAAACAAGCGCCACAGACAGTTGCTGGCATCCGTTTTTTTAACGCTACCTAATTTAAGGAAACTGCCAAGTAATGAGTTACTCGACTTTCAACCGCAAACAGTTCGATAGCATGAAAGAACCGATGTTCTTTGGTGAAAACGTCAACGTTGCACGCTATGACCAACAAAAGCACCCTATTTTCGAGAAATTAATCGAAAAGCAATTGTCTTTCTTTTGGCGCCCTGAAGAAGTCGACCTATCCTCTGACCGCAAAGACTTTCAAAAACTGGAAGAACACGAACAACACATTTTTTTGAGCAACTTAAAATACCAAACACTGCTCGACAGTGTGCAAGGTCGTTCTCCCAATGTCGCCTTGTTACCCATCGTTTCTTTGCCAGAATTAGAAACTTGGATCGAAACCTGGTCCTTTAGCGAAACGATTCATAGCCGTTCTTATACACACATTATTCGCAACATTGTGAACGATCCAACGAAAATCTTTGATGACATCACCGTTAACAAAGAAATCACCAAGCGAGCAGACAGTGTGTCTGTTTACTATGACCGCTTGATCGAAATGGTTAGCCTATACAATACACTAGGGCTAGGTACACACAACGTGCCTGAGCATGGCGATATTGAAATATCCATGCGCTCTCTCAAAAAGGCTCTCTACCTGACAGTGGCCTCTGTAAACGTACTTGAAGCGATTCGTTTCTACGTCAGCTTTGCCTGTAGCTTTGCCTTTGCTGAGCGCACCTTGATGGAAGGCAATGCTAAAATCATTAAACTGATCGCCCGAGATGAAGCACTACATTTAACCGGTACCCAGCACATGCTTAACCTGATGGCATCCGGTAAAGACGATCCAGAAATGGCCATCATTGCACAAGAATGTAAGGAAGAGATGCGTAACATCTTCATCGAAGCCGCAGAACAAGAAAAGGATTGGGCATCCTACTTATTCAAAGATGGCTCCATGATCGGCCTCAATGCGCAAATTCTTGGCCAATATGTAGAATACATCACCAATGTTCGCATGCAGGCCGTTGGACTGGATACCGCCTTCGGAACCAAGCATAACCCAATCCCTTGGATTAACGCGTGGCTAGTCAGCGACAATGTGCAAGTTGCCCCTCAAGAGGCAGAAATCAGCTCTTATCTTGTTGGGCAAATCGACAACGATCTAAGCGAGTCTGATTTTGACGACTTTGACCTCTAATAAACCGGACAAAGTACGAGACAAGGTTCATCGCGTTCTACTGGGAAAAAAACAAATTCTGGTAACAGAAGATGAACCTTTACTTGTGCAATTAGAAAGAGAAGGCATCCACGTCGAATACCAGTGTCGAGAGGGTTACTGCTCTTCCTGCTCCATCAAACTACTATGGGGCCACGTTGAATACCCTTTTGAACCCCTCGCATGGGTGCAAAGTGGTTATATGCTGGCTTGCTGCGCGATCGTCAAAAGCGATATTGAAATTGCGTTTTTCAGTGATTAGCCACCTAAGACACTAAGCGCCTCCTCATCATATAAGACACTCAGCTCTTTTTATTGTGCTCATTGCAACGTGCGGTAACCTGCATATAAACGGGTTGCCGTCGTTACCCAACACATCAGACCAAAAATATAAGCTAATATAGAAAAGTGCAAAGGATAAAGGCAAACCAACACCAAAAACGCAATTGTCTCTGCCCCTTCTGTTAACCCACCTAAAAAATACAAAGACTTTTTTCCATAATCCAAGCGCTCGATTCGACGCTTTTCGGCCATAATGGCAAACGCTAAAAAGCTACTGCCGGTTCCCATAAAAGAAAAAATCAAAAAGCTTGCCGCCAAAGCATTGGCGTCAGGGTTCATCAGAGCAAAACCAAACACCACCGCCGAATAAAAAATAAAATCTAGAGTAATATCTAAATACCCCCCAAAATCTGATGGGCCTGTTATCCTTGCTACCGCCCCATCTAACCCATCCATTGCTCGATTGATCAACACAAACACCAATGCCAGAGAAGTATTACCAAAATACAAAGCAGGCAATGTCAGCATGCCAATCACAAAGCCAATCACAGTAATCCAATTCGCTTTAACACCACATTTGTCGATCACCATGGCAATCAGTCGCAGTGGATGCTTTAAAACGTTGACAAAAAAGGGATCTAACATACTCAAGCGACCTTAATTCTATTGGGAGGTGAAAAGACTTGATACAATAGCCTGCATTAACTCGTGCCATATTAAAACACAAGGTGACTATGATACACGCAAAACAATACGGTGAATCCGGCCCAGCGCTCGTTGTTCTTCATGGACTGTTTGGCAACGCAGACAACTGGCATTCCCTCGCGAAAAACTGGTCCGAAACATTTCGTGTCTTTTGTATCGATCTGCCGAATCACGGCCAATCCAGCCCGATGAACCACGCCTCCTACCCCAATATGGCGAAAGCAATATTGCAATGGGCCCAGGAAACAGGCTTAGACAAGTTCTACTTACTTGGTCATTCCATGGGTGGGAAAGTTGCCATGCAAATGGCTGCCCTTGCACCAGACAACATCATCAAATTGGTGGTCGCAGACATTGCTCCTGTTGACTATCCCCCAAGCCACACACAAATCTTCAAAGGGCTAAAAGCCATTGATGAAACGGATCTTACATCCCGAAAACAAGCAGATAGCCTACTTAGTGAATACGAACCGTCCCTACCCGTGCGTCAATTCCTGCTTAAAAATCTAGAACGCACTGACAACGGATTCAAGCTCGCTATTTCGCTCGACAATATTGCGCAAAGCTATACCACTATTTTAAAAAAACCAGAAATAGGCAGCCCTATTCAAACTCCCACACTGTTTATTAAAGGAGAAAAATCAGACTATATTGTTGCGGATTACCAACAAGACATTATAGGTTTTTTCCCCAATGCAGAATTCAAAATGATTCCCGACACCGGACATTGGCTCCATGCAGAAAAACCCATTCCCTTTAGCAGCCTTGTCAAACGTTTTCTCAATAAATAGTCCATCTATGGGTAGCAATAAAAATGCCCTGATAAAACAGGGCGTTTTTATAATAAATAGCCTTTATCAGCTACTTTTCTTAACCACCTCATCATCCCTTAGATACGTCCATTTTCCCCTTGGCTTATCCAGATACTGGAAGTATTCATTCGTGAAGGCACCTTGAATACAAACATGCCCACGCTTCTTCGCATTAACACTTTTCCCTTGAAGCACCGCATTAAACGCAGAGGGGCCCGTGGTATCGTACACTCGCTTATTAACCAGCTCTGAATGATGGTTAATGTTATAGACTATTTTGCTTAAGATGGCGTGATAATCAGGGTTTTTCGGTACCGTTGCCAAAAAGTAATTAGTAAATTCGCTGTAGTCTTTTTTGAATTTGATATAGAGGGCGTCATCATCATGCTTAAGCGTCTTTCCTAGGGGCCACACCAAAACTGCATCAATATCCATATACACACCTCCATGTAGATAGAGGCATGTGACTCGCCACAAGTCCGCTTGAGCGGCACCATCATTTAACCTTAAGTAGGCTTTGTACACCTCTTGCGGCGCATGATCGCGCATGAACACTTCACGTTCTTGCGTGCTAACATATCGATACTCATACTCAAGCGACATTAGACGATTAAACAAATAGTTCACATAAATGGGCAAAGCACAGCGATTAGAGTAGTTCGTCTGCCAAATGATCCTCGGGATAGACGTATCACAATGGCTCGCTATTTTTGCTGGAGAATTGGCGGGAATCGTGAAGCGACAATAGGGCAAAAGAAAGTGAAACAGATAGGATACAACCTTCACCAGATTACCCACTAAGCGAATACATCGATTAAAAATAACCTTAAAAAGACTGCTCATCTGCAATATTCCCTAGCGCCAACCAAACATGATATAGCGTCAGGGTAACAGCACTCAGTTACACATTTTTTACACTTATTATTTTCCCAGACAGTTTCGTATTATTTAGACTGCTGGAAGCGAAACTCATCCGCATAATATGTCCCCAATATACGGATATCCTCAGAAAAAAAGCGCAACTCCTCAAGCGCCCGCTGCATAGCAGGGTCTTGAAAATGCGCTTCGACATCAATGTAAAACTGGGTGGCTGTAAAGTGTCCATTCACCATATAGCTTTCCAGTTTCAACATATTGATACCATTGGTGGCGAACCCACCCATGGCTTTATACAAGGCAGCAGGAAGGTTACGGACTCGAAACATAAAGGTCGTAATATAGATCTTTTCCGGCTCAAATACGGGCATTTTTTGCTGCTTTGAAAAAACTAAGAACCGCGTTGTGTTGCCTTCTCGGTCATTAAAATGCGTTTTTAGAATATTTAAACCATACAACTCAGCCGCCAATTCAGAAGAAATAACAGCGAAGCCTGGTTCATCATGTTCGGCAATGAACTTTGCCGCGCCGGCGGTATCATACATCGCAACATTTTTGGCCCCCAGCGCCTTAATATTATCATCACACTGGGCCAATGCTTGAGGATGACTACCAATGCGAGTAATCTGCTCAATGGCAACACCGTGTCGTGCAATAAGGCAATGATTAACCGCCTCAAAATGTTCTTTGACGACATGCAACTGAGTTCGCTTGAGTTCACGATAAATTTCTTCAACGCGACCTGCTGTGGAATTTTCTAGGGGAATCATTGCGTAGTAGGCCTCTCCATGCTCAACCTTCTGCAACGCCTCACCAAAGGTAGCACAATGGATGGTTTTAAGATCTGGAAAGGTATGTTTACAGGCGAGATGAGAATAAGCCCCAGGTTCCCCTTGATAGGCAACAATTTGTGATGCTTCTAACTGAATTTGACCTGTCATAAAATCGTCTTTTTAAAAGTAATCGTATTATTAGAAAGCTTGATAGAATATCTATGGGGTAAAATGGATACCGCTCCCCCTATCAAGATGAATAAATAGCAAAGCATTGGATATGAGCATAACGATAGCAAAGAGTACCCTCTATGATTAAGCGTTTTTTTTTAATACTGGTGAAGAGCTACCAATATGCCATTAGTCCGTTATTGGGAAACAACTGCCGCTTCTACCCTAGCTGTTCTCATTATATGATTGAAGCCATTGAACGTTTTGGTGTCATCAAAGGCATTTATCTTGGCCTCAAACGTCTAGCAAAATGTCACCCTTGGCACGAAGGCGGCATAGACCCCGTCCCCCCCTGTCCTTGTCACACAAAGAAACACTCATCAGACAAGACCTCAAAGTCATAGCCCCTGTATTATCACGCTATAGAGCGAAGCTCGCTCCTGAAAACGCATTTTTTTACACTCTAGATGCCCAATAATGCGAGCATATTCCTCAATAAATCACTACACTAAGGACAGGCTCACAAAGCCGATTCACCTTTTAAAGGCGCGTTTAAAGACGTGCACTAATAATAAAAACAATGTTGCGCATGATCTGCCAACAAAGCGAAAAGAGGTAGTCTTTTATGCTAGCGAATAACATCACATCCACCCCATTTTATTTAGAACTTGGCCAACTCTCTCCAGACAGTGTGGAACATCTGGCCCCTACCTTTAATGATTTGCCAACCAATCCCTATGCGGACGGTCAATTTCGATTGCGCAGATATTCTTGCTTTACCCTGCATCAAGAGAAATTGTCTCGCTTACCCGCCAAAGAGTTTGTGCAAGATGACAGCATTAACCACTTCCAAGGAAATGTAGTCAGACGTTATCCAGAAATTGAAGAGCAGACCTTTCAAGACCCAGGCTTCGTTGAGCTCTTTAAGCATTTTCGCGAAATGGCCAATGTCAAAGACGGTACACTTATTGAGGTGCACCAGCTACGTATTTTTGCGGATCATCAACTAGCAGAAGTCGCGCCGGAGGGGGTTCATCAAGATGGTTTTGATCGTATTGGTATTTATGTCATGCAACGTCATAACATAAAAGGTGGCAAAATTAACGTTCATTTAGAAGAGAACAGCCCAGCCATCATCAGCCACGCGTTTGACCATGGAGAATTTGTCATTTTAAATGATCGGAAATTTTTCCATAGCGCTAACCCAATTCAGCCTATTGATGGGGAGCTCGGCTACATGGATATTTTTGTATTGACCGCAAATATTTACTAGGCCTCCAATACCGAACCTTAGATCAGGATAAAAAAGAGCGGATATAACAAGAGCATCATTATATTCACCATGATGCTCTTTTAGTTCAGACAGACATTTAACGTGCCACACAAATACGCAAAAGGTTACAAGGCAAGTTGCCAATAACCAACGGATATCCATTGATCAAACTTAAAGCCAACGTCTTTAAACTCGCCCGCTTTTTTAAAACCCAGCGATTCATGTAATCCCACGCTGGCGTCATTCGGTAACGCAATCAAGCCTATTAACTGTTTAATCCCTTTTTTTCTCAGCTCTTCGATCAAAGAAGAATAGAGAATTTTCCCTTGACCTTTTCCCTTTGCCTCTTGTGCTAAGTAAATGGTTGGCTCTGCCGTAAAACGATACGCACTACGTCCATGCCAATTCCCCGCATAAGCATAACCTAACACGTCGCCATCTTCTTCAAGAACCAACCATGGCAAATGGGCTTGGGACACTTTATCGATACGTGCCGCCATATCGTCAGAGGTAATAGGGTCTTCTTCAAAAGTAATAATGGTATTTTCAATATAGCTATTATAAATATCCGTGAGCGAGGGAACATCTTTGGTTGAAACAGATCGAATCAGCATAGCGCCTCCACTGGCTTTCTAAAGCCCAATTACATTCGCTTAATCAAACGCACAATAAAGAGCAAAATAATGGCCCCGCAGGTGGCCGTGATAATAGAACCCAAGATACCGTGGGCAAACAGCCCTAATGCCGCAAAGACGAAGTTACCAACAACGGACCCGACAATACCAACGATAATATTGCCAACAATGCCAAAGCCTCCGCCTTTGATAATTTTTCCAGCTAACCAACCAGCAATGCCACCAATTAACAACACAATAACAAGTGCCTGAATATCCATCGATTTCCTCCTCAACAACGAGTTACATTAAGTTTAGGCAATTTGTCGAGACATGATATAAAAATCCTCAACATAACCTAATTTTTGGTAGAAGGCTTTATCCCGCTCATTAAATATTGATTCGCGCGTTGATAAAACCAATCACTTTTCCTTCTTGCTAATCTCCCAAAAACAATGCTCTCCATTTTCCAACAAAAAGCCTTTCAAGGAGCGGCAAAAGGCCAACGAGGTCAACTTCTCAATCCATCATTCTGCGCTCATCCAAACATTGGTAGGACCCCATAGAAAATTCTCGGCAGATCCATGGACGATGTTCATAGATGGTACACATGTGCGTATTACGATCGACAGCAGAACACCAACCATCCTCTAGTCTCAACATGGTCTCGCCACCCCATTCATCCACAGAGATGTGTCTTTCTGGCACCCCCGTCTCCGAAATAATCATAACTTCTAAACGACAGCAACAGGCATGGCATGTAGAACAAGTCACATCGGACACCACAGAGTTCGATGAGGCAGATAATAGATCGGTCAGCGGAATGCTCATAAAAATAGATCAAGACTCTAAAAGGAAGAATGAAACAAAGCAAAAAAGCGCTTTACTGTTGCTATTCACTTATATTGACTAAAAAATGCAGTAATATCATCCAAAATCGGCGCCTTACTGTTTAGAAACCAAATAAAGGTTGAGACCATACCGACATGATCGACGCCTGCATAGGTTTTATGCTCTTCTACGCCCCCTTTTTCGTGAATCTTCGCCACCAGCTTATCCATGTTACTTTTTCCTACCACATCATCATCCGCTCCCCAAAGCAGCAACATTGGTGGTTCTTTACCATTGATAAAGGTCGGCACCTGCATCTTTGGGTAATTTTCGGGAGGACCAAAAATAGCGATATAGTCTTTCTCATTAGGCACAAAATCATAGGGGCCAGATAACCCGGCAAAGGCTTTGATAATGCTGCTATTCTCTCCTTCTGCCGATAAATAATGTGAATCTGCCGTAATTAAGGCACCAATATGAGCCCCAGCTGAATGACCCACAATAAACAATTCACCTGGGTTCCCGCCATACTGCGCGACATGACGATAGGTCCATGCCACCGCTTTGGCACCATCTTCAACAAAGGTCGGAAACGTCACTTGAGGATACTTACGGTAATCGGCAATAACCGTGATATAGCCTTTCTTGGCAAACGCTTCACCAACAAATGGATACATGCTTTTCGAACCCTCTTGCCAACTGCCACCATAAAAGAACACCACAACAGGAAGCGGCTCATGGGATGGGTTAGGCGGGATATAAAGGTCTAACGTTTGCCAAGACTGCGCGCCATAGGCAATATTCTTAATGGTTTTCGTGTCACTAAACTTATTCGGCAAATTAGCAAGCTCAAGACCCGCCTTAGTACAGGCCACCAACAACAAAGAACTTAATGTCACGAATACTTTCTTCATTACGATACAAACTCCTACGTCAGAACAATACACTTCCTAAAGCTACGCCACAAACGTGAAAATAGACCAATGTAAAAGACAAAAACGCGTAAATAAAAGCGTAAAGACAAAAACTAAAGCGTTATTTTATAGGAATAAAACAACGAATTTGCTAAAGTTACCCGCTAGTCAAAACATAGGTAGCACTTCGGTATTATGCCCAATAGACACTTACTCGATCCTATCCCTCATTTCGCAGTCCATCCAGAGCGTATTACGATTTTGCATTCTGCTCGAGAGTATCGAGAACTTTTGTTAAGCGCGATTAAACAGGCGACCAAACGCATCTATATTGTTGCCTTGTACCTTGAAGATGATGAAGCAGGCAGAGAAATACTCTCCACTATTTATCAAGCAAAACAAGACAACCCTGACTTGGATATTGCCATCTGTGTTGATTGGCATCGTGCCCAACGGGGTTTAATCGGGGCAGAAAAGAGCAGAGGGAATGCCAGCCTCTATCAAGAGTTTGCCAAGGAATATGATCTTCCGATTCCGGTTTATGGTGTCCCGGTGCGTAATCGTGAAGTCTTTGGTGTACTACACCTGAAAGGATTCATCATTGATAGCACGGTTGTCTACAGTGGTGCCAGCTTAAACAACATCTATCTGCACTACCATGAACGTTATCGCTTTGATCGTTACCACATTATCGAGCACAAACCGCTAGCCGATAGCATGGTGCATTTTATTCGCAACAACATGATTGCCGATCCTGCAGTTCATAATCTGAATGATACAAACCTGCCAAGTACCAAAGACATTAAACCGTTAATTCGACAATTCCGTGCTACTTTATCGAAAGCACACTATCACATAGCAGATGAATCAGTCGGTGAAGATCAAGTTGCCGTCACCCCCTTGGTCGGAATTGGTAAACGTCGCAATCAACTCAACCGAAAAATCATTGCCCTTTTGAGCAATGCCAAACAAGAAATTTGCCTGTGCACACCTTACTTTAACTTGCCAAGAGCAGTCATTCGCGAAATTACTCGAGCAATAAAACGAGGGGTTCAGGTTCACATCATCGTCGGTGACAAGACCGCTAGTGACTTTTATATTGCGCCAGATCAGCCATTCAAGGCCATTGGTGGATTGCCTTATCTTTATGAGCTGAACTTACGCAAATTCACTCGCACCAACAAAACACATACAGCATCAGGTCGCCTTGCTGTCCATCTATGGAAACACGATGCTAATAGCTATCATTTAAAAGGACTTTGGGTCGATCGCAAGACCATGCTACTAACGGGGAATAATGTAAACCCAAGAGCGTGGGCACTGGATTTAGAAAATGGACTGCTCATCCAAGACCCAAAACAGTTACTTGAAGACAAGTTCACTGCTGAGTTTGACAATATATTCAAACATACAGAACAAATCCGTAGCTACAAACAACTAGAAACAGTAGGACAATACCCCGAAAAGGTACAAAAGCTCATACGACGGGTGCTACGCACACGAGCTGATCGTTTGTTAAAACGGATTTTATAAAAATCAGACGAACAAACGGTGCATAGGCACTTTAGGACGGTGTTTGTTACCCAACCATTAGTCAATATAGCCTGATGAAGGACACTTCTATCAGGCATTTGGGAGAACAGAGCAAGCATGACTCACCGTTAAGGTGTATTCAAAATACACCGGCCCCCCCCTTCGACATCGCGCTATAATGGTTCAAGTATTTAACAACAGTGGGCCATATAAAACTTTTGGTCATAAAAGATTTCAGATTTACCCAAGGTTATGTAAAACACCAAGGAAAAGGGTGGCTTTATCCCCTCTTGACTTATTAACAGGGAGAGAAAACATGGAAATATCCATCAGCAATACTCAGTTTAATGCTTTGGAGATCAAACGCCGTAATCATATCAACATCCTAGGCGAAGGCGAGAAAGTCATCCTGTTAGCCCATGGTTTTGGTTGCAGTCAAAATATGTGGCGGTTTTTAACACCTTACCTAGAAAAACAATACAAAGTCATTTTGTTTGATTATGTTGGCAGTGGCAATTCAGACGTTCGAGCCTATCAAAAAAACCGCTATAGCCAGCTAGAAGGTTACGCGCTGGATGTGATCGAAATTTGTGATTCATTGGATTTTTCCAATGTACTCTTTGTCGGGCATTCAGTCGGTGCAACCATCGGCTTGATCACGGCCCATCTACGACCTGATCTAATCGACAAACTGGTGATGGTGTGCCCTTCCCCCTGCTTTTTAAATTTGAATGATGGGTATTCTGGTGGCTTTGAAAAAAGTGATTTAGAAGAGCTAGTCAATTTAATGGACAAAAATTACATCGGGTGGGGCAACTATCTCGCCCCTTTGGTTATGAACAGCACCCCTTCGGAAACGGATATTAAGCAAGAAACGGACGATGCACTGGTGCAAGAATTACTCACCAGTTTTTGTTCGACAGACCCGACCTATTCTAAGCCGTTTGCCATAGCAACCTTCTTTTCTGACTATCGTCACTTACTGCCGAAAATCCATCACCCCTGCTTAGTTATACAAAGCAAACAGGATGCTTTGGTGCCCATCGAAGTAGGCAAATATACGCAAAAACAGCTCCCCAATGCTAAGCTAGATATTATTAACGGTAAAGGACACTGTTTGCATATGACGTACCCATTACAAGTACTTAACAGCATTCAATGTTTTCTTGATCAAACCCAATAAGGAGATCAGTCAACAGATGGAGATGGACCCTCATATATTTCCATGTGGTCTTATGGTCAGTGATTTTCAGGAACAGAAAATCCTGCAATTCAATGCGTATATCGAGAACGAGTTTGGCTTTGCAAAAGACAGTTTAATAGATCAACCCATTACGGCTCTTTTTACCAAAGCCAGTGTTCTCTTTTTAGAGCATTATTTTTACCCAATGCTCTTACAAGATGGCAAAGTATCCGAGCTACAAGTCATGCTGCTCTCGGCGAAGAAAGAGCCAGTTCCTGTTACTATCAATGCGACCCTATCCCAGCAAGGTAAAATATATTGGGCCTTATTCAGCGCCATTAATCGAGACCAACTCTATCAAGAACTCATCAATACGAGGGATAAACTCGAAGACAAAACCAAAGCTCTAACCATCACCTCTGCTACTGATGAGCTCACAGGACTACTCAATAGACGAGAAGCCACAAAACGAGCAAATGATATGATCCAGCAGACCAAACGCACCAATGTCATGTTGTCTTTTATTCTGTTAGACATCGATTATTTCAAGAGGGTCAATGATACCTTTGGTCATCAAGAAGGGGATAAAATACTCATCAAAATGTCGAAAGTACTGGCAAGCACAGTGCGCTCCTGTGACATTGTGGCACGTTGGGGAGGAGAGGAATTTTTAGTTGTGCTTTATAACACGCCCATAGACAAGGCCCATATATTTTGCCAACGCCTTCACGATAAGATTAATCAAATTGCAATAGGCCGCGACACATTACATGTCAGCATTGGCATGACAAGTTACCCAATCAATAACCAAACCTTGAATCTTGATGAAATCATTTGGCAAGCAGACGAAGCCTTATATGATGCCAAAGAAAGAGGACGTAACCAGACACGCCGATTCAAAGAGGACCTGTTACTGGACAAGAGATAACCATCAGCCAAGGAAATAATGAAATGCCCATTCAATCTGAAGTCGAGTTAAGAGAGATATTTGGTCATGCTAATGGGCGTGCTGCTCAAAAACAACTTTCTCAGCTAGAAACGCACAGCATACGGTTCATTGAACTGTCTCCTTTCATGACCATCTCAACATTTAATCAGTCAGGCAAGCTAGATTGCTCTCCTCGCGGAGGCGTCGCGGGCTTTGTGAAAATTCTCGATGCCAATCGCCTCCTTATCCCAGAAGCAAAAGGTAATAACCGATTGGATTCGTTAGTCAACATAATTGAAACGGGCAAGATTGGCTGTCTGTTTTTGATCCCAGGTGTCGATGAGACACTGCGAATTAATGGCAAGGCAAGCATTAGTACTTGCCCAGACCATCTCGCTTGCTTTGCAGAAGAGAAAAATCCTCCTAAAGCTTGTATCGACATCATCATTGAAGAAGTGTTTTTACACTGTGCTAAATCACTGATGCGAGCCAAACTTTGGTCAGAATCCACTAAAATAGAACGCTCCAAGCTGCCAACCATGGGACAAATGATCAAAGATCAATTGCAACTTAGCGAAGAACCAGAGAGCCAAGAAGCGATGCTCAAGCGCTATCAGCCACTGCTATAACGCCCAAAACATCCTTAAACAAAAACAGCCAACGATTAACACTCTGGCAAGCGCACAGAAATATTCACTGCAAGACCACCTTGGGAGGTTTCTTTGTAACGGCTATTCATGTCTTGTGCTGTTTGCCACATGGTACGCACCACATCGTCTAGCGAGACTTTGGCATTGGCAGCTTCCGTGTTCAATGCAATATGTGCGGCTGTAATTGCCTTGATCGCGCCCATGCTATTACGCTCAATACAAGGGATTTGCACCAAGCCACCAACTGGATCACATGTCATCCCCAAATGATGTTCCATAGCGATTTCGGCCGCCATTAAGGCTTGCGCAGGAGAGCCGCCTAAGCCTTCTGTTAAAGCGGCTGCCGCCATCGCAGACGACACGCCAATTTCAGCCTGACATCCTCCCATCGCAGCAGAAATGGTCGCACCGCTTTTGAAAATACTGCCAATGGCCCCAGCGACCAATAAAAAGTGAATGAGATCGTCCTGAGTCACTTTTTGATCGGTAAAATACAGATAATACATCATGACAGCGGGAATCACCCCAGCCGAACCATTGGTTGGTGAGGTTACAATACGCCCTAAAGCCGCATTCTCTTCATTCACCGCCAACGCAAAGCATCCCACCCACTTTAACGTATGTGAGAAATCTTTATGACAAGACCCTATGGCCTCAAACCAAGCCGTTTCATCTAATTCATAGGAGTTTGGCATCAGCTTAGTAGCCAATTGAGCCGCTCGGCGCCCTACCTCTAGCCCACCAGGTAACACCCCTATCGTGTGACAACCTCGAAAAACAGCACTTTCCATCACCCGCCAAATGGCCAGCAATCCTTCTTTTGTTTCAGCTTTCGGACGTAATTGCTCTTCTAGCTTTAACATGGCTTGTGAGATGCTCACAGACGTCCCACCATGATCGCACAAAGCCAACAAATCCTTACCCGTTTCAGGAAAACCTAAACTTGGCTCGTTGATAACGTCTTCACCTTCCTCCCACAGAATGGCTCCCCCGCCAATGGAGTAAGCCGTTTTCCGTAAAACTTCTTGCTCCTGTTCATCGTAGGTAATCAACGTCATACCGTTAGCATGCATCGGCAATCGTTCGCTCATATGATAAACAATGGCTGACGCCGGAGGAAAATGAACGTCTCGCTTGGCGGACAATAACAGTCGCCCCGTCGAAGTTATTAATCTAGGAATATTGTCCACATCCTCTAGGGGCACCGTTACAGGATCCGCTCCCGACAGCCCCATCATAATGGCAATATCAGTACAGTGACCTTGTCCTGTCAATGCTAAAGAACCATATAAAAAGACTCGAACACTATGAACGTTATCCAACAGCCCCTTATCTTCCAGCCCTTGAGCAAATGCTCGGCATATTTGCCAAGGCCCTAGAGTATGCGAACTGGATGGCCCAACGCCAATTTTTAAAATATCAAATACACCTACTGGCTTCATAATGATCTCTTCAATAAAAGACTCTACAGCTGGCTAGTGTGACCATAATAACGTACATACAATTGAGCAAGACAGACATATTATTCTCTAATTGCGACGCTTTAATGCAAATTCACCATATTCTTTCAGCCATCCCATTTTTCTTGCTGTAATCGATTGAATAGTTAAAAAATGTCGTTAGAATCCTGCCTACTTTGCAGATCAGGTAAGAAAAATGACAGATATCACCATTCTTGATGGCGGCATGGGCCGTGAACTTGAGCGCCGTGGCGCCCCCTTCAAACAACCTGAATGGTCTGCTTTGGCCATGATGGAAACGCCTGACATCGTTAAAGACGTCCACAAGGCCTACATAGCCAGCGGTGCTCGTGTCATCACCAGTAACAGCTATGCGTTAGTGCCTTTTCACATCGGCGAAGAGGTATTCAAAACACGGGCCTATGAATTAGCCAAATTAGCCGGAAAAATGGCGCGCGAAGCGACGGATGAAAGTCGCACTCACACCAAAGTAGCCGCCTCGATCCCCCCAATATTTGGCTCTTACCGTGCGGATTTATACCAAGCTGAACGGGTCGAAGAACTCGCCACACCATTAATCAAAGCACAAAACGATTATGTGGATATTTGGCTATGCGAAACACAAAGTGTGATAGATGAACCCACCAAAATCAAAGCCATCGTCGATAAAGTCGACACGGAACATAAACCATTTTGGGTAGCGTTCACGTTAGAAGATGCCGAACCAACGGAAGAGCCACTTCTACGCTCGGGCGAACGCGTTGTAGAAGCCGTAAAGGCCATGGAAGTCATCGGCGTTAACGCCATATTATTCAATTGCAGCCAGCCTGAAATCATTGGTGAAGCCATTAAATTAACCAAAGCCATACTGCAAAATAAAGCCATTCAGATCGGCGCTTATGCCAACACTTTTCCTCCTCAACCCAAAAATGCCACGGCAAATGAAAGCTTAAATGCCTTACGTCAAGATCTAACACCACCCGCTTACCTACAATGGGCGCAACAATGGATACAAGACGGAGCGACGATTATTGGTGGTTGCTGTGGGATCGGACCAGAACACATCAGAGTCTTAGCCAACGAACTGACTACCTAAACGATGTCCGATGCAGACACAGCCTCATCTTATATATAGGGTTGTGTCTGGCAAACTTTTTTATCTTGATAAAGGCCTATCTGGATAAAAACGGTAACGGTTTTTATTGACGAGCTGCTTTATCAGCGCCTCCCTCTCTTGATGTTTTCTCTGCTCATCCCATGTAAGTTGCTTGGCCACCACTTGGCTAATAGCCTCTATATCTTTTAGGGTGACCTCACCGGTCACCGCAAGCGTGGTACGACGCATCACAATATCGTCCAAATGATTAACCTGCTCGTTTTTCACGATCCAATCAATTTCCGCCAAACTCACATCATTCGAATCGGGTAAACGCTGGTCATCTTGCCACTCTCCTTGATGCAGGGCCACATTTTGGGCATGACTGCCGTATCGTTCTAATAACTGATCTACCCGCTCAATCTGCAATCCTGAGCGCTCACTTACCTGTGTTACCCACTGTTTTCTTTCCGCGACAGATAAGGGAAAATCTCGCCCTCCGCCTATGGGTAAATCTTGTGTGGAAACACGACGGGATTTGTGAAGCCGCTTCAACACATCATCCGCCACCTCTTCTGCAAAGCCTCGAAAAGTTGTCCACTTCCCACCAATAAGAGAAATAATCGCAAAAGGCCGCTCGTGAGTTGCCTCAAACACAGGCGCTGAATGATCTCGACTAATTAAGCCTGGGATAGCAGCATCAGTAAAAGGTAATGGGCGAATGCCACTGTAAGCATAAACAATTTGGTCCCGCGTAAAAGACAAACTGGGCATAAGCGAGCTTAAGCTCTGAAGAAAATAATCAATCTCTTCTTCTTCGCATTTTACTGTATCAGGATCATCAGCTTTACTGTCTGTCGACCCCACTAACGCTCGACCTAAATACTCAAACACCAAACAAATACGCCCATCATCCGCTTCAAAATAAATCATGGCGCCATCCAGCGCCTTAATCAAAGGAGCATGATCCAATAAAATGTGCGAGCCTTTGGTTCCCCCAATCATTCTAGAGTCAACGCCTAAAGATTGATTCACTTTGTCTATCCAAGGCCCCGCAGCATTGATCACAATATTGGTGTTAACACGAGTGACATGTCCATTATCCTGCCGGAACGACAACACACCCTGCTCGACTTGTCGTAACGCCGTCCCATTGAGTGCCTGAGATTGCTCATTCGCCGCTAAACCATCTTTAACTAATTCCCATACCAAACGTTCTGGTTGAGCTATTTTGGCATCGTAATAGTTCCCCAATGCCACAATGTTTCGATTAAGAATTGGCAACAGTGCCAAAGCTCGACGGCGGAATAAAAATCGATGCTTCGGCATGACACGTTTACGAGCACCATAAAAATCATAAATCGCCAAGCCCACTTTAATCAAAAGAGCGCCTCGGCTGCGGGGTGCCGTCGTTGATCCACATAGGGTTCGCAGGGCCGCAAAAACCCCTTTTGTCCAAGAAAAGGTCGGAATAAATGTCGAGAGCGGTGTCACATAATGGGGCGCATTTCGCAGCAATAAATTACGCTCTAACGTGGATTGCGCCACCAGCCCAAGTTCCGCCGTTTCTATGTACTTAAGACCACCATGAATGAGACGAGAGGGGGCGGCACTCGTTCCTGCTCCGTAATCCTTTTTTTCTACCAGTAAACAGGATACACCTTGCTCACAAAGATCCCGAAACAAGCCCGCCCCATTAATACCCGCACCGATGATAACTACGTCGTAATGAGTGACCTCCGCCATAGGATCTATACCGCCCACCACTTCATCGCTAACAGTGTGTTCATTGTCCATACATTGTGTTTCCATCTAGGCTCTATCCTGCTGTTTAGCAAAGCGTTCAATATCTAGCCAAGCATTGTTTAAACTGATCGTTAGTTGGTGAAACAATTGAAATTTTTCTTCGTAAATCGGCTTTTTTTGAACATCTGGGTAATAACTGGTGGTTAAGGCAGACAAATCTCGAGGATCATCGTGGGGGTATTTGTAAACTCCCGCCCCCACACCAGCACACAGCACTGCGCCAAATGCTGCTGATTCATCTGTATTAAGGACATGGACAGGCAAACCTAAAATATCAGCGAACAATTGAGCAAAGACAGGATGACGAGACACTCCACCGGTCAATCTTGCTTCATGAAATGAAAAGGCGGTTTTTAACGCTTCCACATGAACTCGGTGATTAAAAGCAATGCCTTCGAGAACGGCGGCAAGCATGTGACCTCGATCATGCCAGGCACGCAAGCCTAAAAAACTGCCACTCGCTTCATCACCATAGGGCGAACCAAATAGATAAGGGTGAAACAAAAGCGACGATGGATTGGTCAAAGCAGGCTGCATTTCTGCCGCTATGCTATTGTGAATATCCGTGCCTTCGGTTGCTGCAAGCGATTTATCCGCCCCACATAGCGTGTCCAAAAACCAATCATAATTTGCAGATGAGGCTGGCGAAATGGCCATATTGTTCCACTGACCATCACTAAGTCCATTACGACAAAACCACTGTCCATCGACAATGGGGGCCTCGGAAACAATTTCATTGATAGAATAGGTCCCTGCGACAATATCCACCATATTACTCTTTTGGCCACCTATTCCTAATGCCGAGGCCGTCACATCATGCAGTCCAGCAACCACGGGGGTGCCTGGACACAACCCCGTTAACTGGGCGGATGCTTGCGTCACCTCTCCCACGATTTCTGACGAATCATGAATATCTGGTAACGCCGATTCAATGTGTTCTAGACCATACAAAGACATGGCCGCCGAAGAATACTGCTGAGTATGAACATCTGTAAATGACGTACTGGCTTCCGTTCTATCAGTTCCAAGCTGAGCACACAAACAATACCTTAGCCAGTCCTTACAACTAAGAACATGCGCTATACGCCGATAATTATCTGGCTCATAGGCTTTGATCCAAGCCAATAAGGCAGAAGGGGCTGACACATGGGGCACTTGTCCAGTCAGTACTAAGGCAGACTGCGACCTCCCATCGGATTGCCATGCTCGAACTTGTTCTCCTGCACGGCTGTCTAAGGACAAAATACCTGCTCGAACAGGCTTGCCATCGCGATCTAAAAGATAGATACCATCACCATGAGCTGTTACTGATACGCCTAAAATATCCCGAGCAGAGCGATGACTTTTCTGTATTGCTTCACGGATCGCTTCTGCTGTCGCGAACCATAACTCCAACATATCTCTCTCAACCCACTTTGCTTTAGGAATATGTTGCGGCACTCGCCGTCTCGCTACGGCTATTTGTGTGCCATCAACATCAAACAACACGGCTTTTGTCACCGTTAATCCACTATCAATACCAAGAAAACTAGGCATTAAGCCTCTCCTTTTATTGTTTTTGTTGTAAGAAGAACTCGAAGACAATCAGTGAGTAGCCTTAAGTTTAAAGTCGAATGGCTATGACCGAGAAAGCACTAAAACGAAATAGATTTATGGGGTGGATTACCTCACACGATAAGTTTCATCAACACTGTTAATCGCCCGAACATTTCCAGCAGAGCGGCCGTTTTCATCAAAGACTTCCTTCAAAAAGGCATCTGCAATGGATTTTGCCAATTCTTGACCAATAACGCGTGCCCCCATGGTGATAATATGAGCATTATTTGATAACGCAGCCCGCTGCGCCGAATAGGTATCGTGTGTTAAAGCGGCACGGATACCAGGAACCTTATTGGCTGAAATACTCACACCAATTCCCGTTCCACAGATCAAAATAGCGCGATCATATTTGCCATCTAAAACCGCCTTAGCCACCCTTTCAGACATATTGGCGTAAAATGGATCCGCCCCTTTTTCCGTTCTAGAAACCTCCTCGACTTCATAACGATCACTAAGATAGTCTGCCAATACTTTTGCCAACCCTTCGCCTGCACTGTCACCCGCAATTGCAATTCTCATGATGATCTCCTGTTATTATTGTTGAGCACTTGAACACAATTTCAGAATGTTGATATAGCCTTCAACATTCCACGCCGAGCGACCGATGAACAAACCATCAACGTGCTCACAGCCGATCAACTCTTGACAATTCTCTGGGTTTACCGAGCCACCATAAAGGCAAGGTACTCTTCGACCTAACACAGCTTCTGCCGTTTTGATGATCTCTGATTGACGCAAGTCCGCATAATCTGCAGAGGCTGGGACCCCTTTTTCACCAATTGCCCAAACAGGCTCATAAGCAAACAAAAGGGGAGCGTTTTTTTGCTCCTCACTTAAGTACTGTAATGCCCCTTTGACTTGTTCCGCCAAAACACTCGTGGCATGACCACTCTCTTTATCGGCTAAGGTTTCGCCGATACAAACCAGCGGAATCAAATGATGACGAACAGCAGCCTCAACTTTTCGGCCTACGGTTTCATTGGTTTCAGCAAAATGCTCACGCCTTTCAGAGTGCCCTAACTCCACCATGTCTAAACAGCAGTCCGTTAACATCAACGGCGAGACTTCCCCGGTCCATGCACCACGGTCACACCAATGCATATTCTGGGCGCCCACTTTGACCGATGTCTCCTCAAGCAACGCTTTCACTTGCCTGACCGAGGTAAAAGGCGGGATAACAAAACGCTGTATTCGCTCATTCGTATTGACTTCGTCCTGCTTCAGCGCCGTTGCAAACTCAAGGGATTCTGACAAGGTTTTATTCATTTTCCAGCTTGTGCCAACCCAGAGTGTTTTATTTTTATCCATACTCTACCCCGCGCGTTAGTAGACATAATGTGCTTAAAACAAGCGCCCTAGACCGTTGCCTTTTCATTAATCTGCGCCGTTAAAATGGCTCTCGCTGACCTTTCATCAGTGATCAATCCTGTTAATAGCTGCCCTTCTAATACCGCTTTAATGGCTTCTATTTTCTCGTCTCCGCCCGCAATGGCAACCACATCGCCATTGGGATTACCATCAATGGATACCGACAACATGCGCTCGCTCAATGCGGTTTTAATGATGTTGCCTTTATCATCAAAGAAGTGCCCCATGGCCTCTCCAACTGCGCCAGCTCGGGCGATTTCGACAATTTCTTCTGGCTTAATTGGACCCGATACGACCAGTTGTGCCGTCTGCGCAACCGTGCCAATACCGATCAATTTGATCTCCGCATGATTGGCCATAGCAAATACGTCTTGAACCCCTTTTTGTGCCATCAAAACCACTTTATCTTCTTCCGAATTTGCCAATAAAGGCACCGGCATGGTGTAAGACGGAGCGCCCGTTTTGGCGGCAATCCAATGCAATACATCATCACGGTTAACCGAGTAATCCCGTGTTAGCCCACCAAGCAAAGACACAAAGCGCACATCTGGTGTATCCATAGTCGGTAATTGATCGACCACCGCCGATAGCGCACGCCCTAACGCCAAACCAATGGTGATATTTTTCCGGTTCGATAAGATAGAACGCAGAAAGGAGCCACCCGCTTGACCAAGCGCTTTCAGCGGAATACCTTCTTCCCCTAGGTCTGGAGCAACGATACAATGTTTCAGTCCATATTTTTCAATCAGCTCATTTTCCAGTTCTGCACATTCGGTGATGCGGCCATCAATGGTCACTTTGACTGCCCCATCGGCGACGGCTTTGGCAATTAAACGATGGGTTTTGACCGACGTAAGCCCCAAACGCTTTGCCACCGCGGCTTGAGTTAAACCACCCACGTAATGCAGCCACGCGGCCTTAATTGCCAAGGAGCTCTCATTGTCATGCTGCATGGTTATTCACTCCTCTTCCCCATCTCACCTTTTCTAGTACTGCCATGGTAGTTCCTTTAACTGTTTCATTTAGAGCATTCGAGCAGACCTATTCAAACCACTCAGCAAACCCAAAATATTAAATATGTAGATCATCAACCCCGGTATTAATAAAGGGCGCCCAAAAGGCCACGCTTTCCGCTATTTGTGGCACCACTTCACGATCCGTCGGCTCACGCTCCTTAAAGCTGAGCTCCAGACAAATCTGATTATCTCGTGCGCCACCCGACTGCAAAGCGGCTAATAAAGGTTCGGGTTGAATACGACCCTTTTCGTTATAGGGCGAAGCAAAAGGCCGATGCCCGCCTTTGTCCATCAAACTTTGCTTAATATGAATAATGGGGGACACTCTCGGAACCGCTTTGGCCCATGCATACGGGTCGTAATCATCAGGGTTCTTAGACATCACATCCCCATGATCGATATCCGCCATCATCCACATTGGAATGGCCATATTGGCATCCATTAGTCGTTGCTGAAGATCGAGTGCGGATTGAATCGTATCGCCAAACTCACGGCCGATGCTCATTGGCTCCCAGTAGACATATTCCAACCCAGCGGCCTTAGCGTGTTCAGCAACTTCCGCCCAACAATCAATCGCAATCGAGATTAACTCTTCACGACGCGTTGCATCATCAAAATCTTGATAGGTCATAATAGCGAACTGAGTTCCTACCGAATTCCCTCCTAAATCGGCGGTAATCTCGGCAAAGGTTTTGAACCATTCCACATAATAACGCCGTACATCTGCATCAGGATGACCGAAGTGATTAAGGCGACCATAAGGTCCTGTCATACCAGACGTCACTCTTACTCCTGTTCGCTCTAATGCTTGTTTCATCTCTCTGGTTAGGCGACGGATGACAGACGCAGGCCAACTGGGGTTAATAAACTCGTGAGTCAGTTGTAAATCACGTATTTTAATTTGATGTGCGACGGTATCAATCAAGTCATTTGGCTCGGCAAAACGATTTACCAAAGGATTAGTATTAAGCGCTAAGGTTAACGGCATTGTTCACCTCTTCTGACGTTGTAGTGGAATGATCCGCCGTAATGTAAGCTGGGTTATGGGACGAGATATGTTCTTTAAACCATTGATAAAAAGCTTCTTTTTGTGATGCATTAAAGCGCAGACCTTCTTTCGTACGGCGCGTTAAAATGTCATCCGGCGTCATCGCCCACTCATGGTTCACTAAATAACGCACTTCCGCTTCGTACAAATTCGCCCCAAAATGGCGCCCCAGTCCTTCAAGCGATGTCGCAGAACCAACAATCTGGCTCATTTTGGTACCGTAATGGCGTCCCAAATGCATAACGAGCTCTCTGGGTAGCCAAGCGTATTGATCTTTCATAGACTGAATAAAGGTTGAAAAGTCTGCATTAGCAATATCGCCCCCAGGTAACGAGGCGTGACTCGTCCAATCTGGTCCAATTTGTGGAAAAAACTTATCAATTTTTTGAATAGCATGTTCTGATAGCTTACGAAATGTCGTCAGCTTGCCACCAAAAACATTGAGTAATGGCACTTTGTTGGTTTCATCCAAATCAAATGTATAATCACGGGTGACAGCAGATGGGTTGCCTTGCCCATCGTCAAATAAAGGTCTTACCCCAGAAAAGGTTTCAATCACATCATCGCGCTTTAGCTGCTCTTTAAAGTAACGATTAACGGCAGCCAACAAGTATTCAATTTCACTTTCGTCGGCAGTCACATCTTCTACACGCCCCTCATAAGGGATATCAGTGGTTCCAATCAGCGCTTTATTTCCCTCATAGGGGTTAATAAAAATCACCCGTTTATCATGATTTTGCACCAGATAAGCCTGCTGACCTTCCCAGAATTTGGGAACAATAATATGTGAGCCCTTAACCAACTTCACATTACGAGCACTTTTTGAAGAGGCCACACCATCAATAATATTACGGACCCAAGGGCCTGCTGCGTTAACCAGTACCTTGGCTTTAAAAACCGTCTCTTTGTGTGTTAACTCATTACACACCGTAATCAGCCAATGGTCTTTCTCTCGTTTTGCTGAGACACAGCGCGTTCGGGTTAATACCTGCGCCCCTTTTTCCGCCGCATCCATGGCATTTAGCACCACTAACCGAGAGTCATCCACCCAGCAGTCTGAATACTCAAAGCCTTTTTTGTATTTGTCTTTAATGGCTGCGCCTTCTGGATCTCTTTGTAAATCCAACGTACGTGTGCCTGGCAAACGCTTACGTCCACCAAGATGATCATACAAAAACAAGCCTAAACGCACTAACCAAGCAGGACGGTCTTCTTTACTGTGGGGTAACACAAAACGCATCGGCCAAATAATATGACTGGCAGAATTCAACAAGACTTCTCGCTCAATGAGTGCTTCCCGCACTAAGCGAAATTCATAATATTCCAAATAGCGCAAACCACCATGTACCAATTTACCTGAACGGGATGAAGTGCCTTGGCCCAAATCGTCTTTTTCGCACAAAGCAACTGACAGGCCACGCCCTGCTGCATCGCGCGCGATACCTGCGCCATTAATACCGCCACCAATGACAAAAAGATCTAATGTCTGCTCATTATTCATATTAAAACTCCGACTTGTTTAAAGCAGATTTTGCTTCCACTTGGTCCGCTTTTATCGCTTCAAAACTCGCATTTGATGACTTACGTAAAGCATCTATTTTTTGCCAAGTACCCGATAGTCGATAGCGCTCTTCGCAAAAAGCATCAAACACATCATTGTAATGATTGGCTAACGATAAACTTGGTGCTTCTTGCTCTGTGAGAAGTGGTGAAACCCATGTATTGATACAACTCTCCATATTGGCATAAGCGCCAATCGCAACAGCCGACATCATGGCAGCTCCTGCGGCTCCTGCCTCATCGCGCAAAGACATTCTGACGTTGGCACTCACCGAGGCGCCAAGGATCTGACGTAAGATTGGTGACCTGACAGCCCCACCGCTCAAACGCACTTCCTTAGGTAAGGCCCCCATTTCGTTATAACAGTCACGCATAGCCATTCCTAACCCCTCTACAACGGCTCTCACCAAATCAGGAAAGCGATGTCTTGAGGTTAATCCGGTAAAACTGGCGCGAGCTGAAGCATTGATAAAAGGGCCACGCTCACCCGCATCAGAAATATAGGGATGGTATAAAAGTTGCCCTGGCATGGTTGCTTTAAGCCAACCGTCAACCTTAGATACCAGTTCATGGCTCGATAGAGAGCCCCCAAATTCACCGAGTAAATCCGCCGCAACGTTCAGAAGCCAATCTAAATTCAATGCCGATGCCATATTAGTTTGCACCTGCGTCACACGGTTTTGAATGGGCAATACAATCACATACCCCGTCCCCGCATCGTTTAGATAAACCTCCTTGGCATCAACGGACTTCATATGTACTCCCGTGGAACCAACCACGGAGCAGGCCACCCCTTCGTCTCCGGTATGAACTCCCGCCCCTAATGCCGTCATTACCATATCAACATAAGCAAGTGATACAGGAATGCCTGCACGTAACCCTGTCTGCTTTGCCGCCTCATTAGTTAAAGGGAAGGTCTGTTGTGAACCATCGATGATAGGCGGTAATAAATGGGCATAATTAGACAACCCCAGACTATCAATCACCCGTTCGTCATATTCTCTCGTTCGAAAATCACCAAATGTAAAACTGGCCTCTGAAGGATCAGTCGCCCTCACCCCAGTCAATTTAAAATACAGCCAATCCTTACAATGAAACGCCGTTGTCGCGGCGGCCAAAAGAGACGGATGCTTATCCTTCATATAGGCTAACTGAGCGCCCTGCTGACAGGTATTCAACCCCGTCCCCGTTAGTTCAAAACGTAACCGATCTGTATGGGAATAGCGCAGTGTATCGACGGTGGGAGCGGAGCGGCCATCTAACCATAGCCATGCATCACCAACGGGATCCCCCTGCTGATCCATCAACCAAGTACCATCCCCTTGGCCTGTCACCGATAACGCACAGACACGTCGAGAAAAATCAGGGATTTGCTCTCCCAGATCACGTACCGCTTGAGCACAGTCTGACCAAGTTTGCCTCATCGGCTGTGTTGCCGATCCATCTAAGCCTGTTTGATAACGGTTTCTAATGCTGGAAACCGCCACTTGCTCACCTTTTAGGCTAAAGGCAACCGCTTTAATCACCGACGTTCCTGCATCGATGCCAACAATAAGATCAGTCTTCACAGGCCACCTCTTACTGAATCAAACGAAGAGCACAGTCTTATGAACGCTTTAGCATGATGCAGACAAACACTTAGCATACTGATTCCCCATGAAGGTAAGTCTATTTTAAGGGCATCAACACCACTTAAAAACGACCATCCTTTTTTGTAATTTTTTTCTTTGTTTGTTAATTATTTCCATCAAACTCCATTCTGTCAACATAGATTTTTCTTAAAAAAGACAGTAAATGAAGCGTATTCAAAAGAAGAAGCATTAACATTTTTCAAGAAATCCATTGAAAATCAATAAGAAAATAGACGTTTTATAGAGGCAAAATGCAATAATAAGACGACTCTTAAATGCAAAATAAAGTATTGAGATGAAAAAAGATGATTTTTTAAATCTTTTATGAAATAAATTTCATTGACAGGCGACCGTTTTTAAACCATTGTTTGACTATTCAAGGTCTCTACCTAATAACAAAAACAACACAATCGACTATGGCTAGATCGCTACACGACTCTTCGACGCGATCACTAATAAAAAGAAAAGCCGGAGAAAAACAATGACAAAAACATTGCACAATCAAGCCGATCAACAGCAAATGCTGTACCAGTCACTTGTCTATCTGATTAATCAAGCTAGACGACATAGCGCTTTTTCTCATTCAGACATAAACATCTCCTTCATCAAACATATGCAACTATCTTCTACTTATTCAGCCATGAAGGGGCGTTTCTATGCACACTAACCTGTCCAATCAAAGGGTATCCAGAAAGCGTAAATGGGTACTTGGAACAGCGGTCTTTACCGCCATTTTAGTTATCGCCATGGGGCTTAATACAAAAGTAATCGTAAACGGTTCAAGCGAAGACTTGCGTCAGAAAAGCTTTTCTCCTGATAGATACGCCCAAAAAGAATACCCATCGATCCGTGACTTTGTCCTCAATAAAGCGGTGGATGCCGAAACACTCCTGACAGCACTTCAAACCAACAAAAAAAGTGCCATTGAAAAATACGGGGTGAAAAGCGGCATAGGGGCCATCATACCAGTCAAACTTGATGCCGTTGTAGAAAGCGGCCGCTCTGGTATTTATACCCTTAAGGTCACCAATATGCCGGAGAAACAAACAATCCGAGTACAAGTTGGTCCCGCGATTAATGGCACGGCATTACGTGATGCGACAGGTAAAATCTCATTCGAACAGTTTACCAATCAAATTCAATATCAAAATGTGGGCGCAGCAATTAACCGAGTCATGAAAACTGATGCACTCCAGCACGTAGATCAAACAACACTGGTGGGTAAGCAAGTCTTTGTTGTCGGTGTTTTTAGGCTAATCAACCCAAAGAACTGGCTTATAACGCCAGTAAGGTTTGATGTAAAATGACGGTATCCATGATGCAAGCTTCAACCAACGGCAATAATCAGGCTACAGCAAAGACTGCGACAAACGACGTCGTCTTAGCGGCCCGCCATATCACCAAGACCTTTGGCAACACGCAAGCATTAAAAGCGGTTAACTTCGACATTTATAAAGGTCAGGTCACCACGTTATTCGGAGAAAATGGCGCGGGAAAATCCACCTTAATGAAGATTCTTTCTGGTGTCATCTCCCCGACTTCTGGCGATATTTTACTGGATGACAAAGCCATTCATTTTAATAGCGCGGCAGAAGCTCGTGCACAAGGTATCTCCATCATTCATCAAGAATTGAGTCTCGCCCCCAACTTAAATGTTCGTGACAATATTTTTATGGGACGGGAAATCACGAATTCTAAAGGGGTTGATTACGCGGAAGAAGAACGCCAAGCCAAAGCGTTAATGGAAGAGTTGCAGGAGAATATTGACCCACTGACTCCCCTTGAGGAGTTACGCTTGGGACAACAACAAATCATTGAAATTGCCAGAGCCATATCTCAGAAATCTCGCATCTTGATCATGGACGAACCCACTTCGGCACTCAGTGCCACCGAAGTGGAAGTCCTTTTTAAAGTCATCAATGATTTGAAAAAGCGTGGTGTCTCGATCGTCTATATTTCCCACCACCTCGAAGAAGCGCTGCAAATTACCGATCATGCTGTGGTTTTAAGAGACGGCACCATGACCGCTTACGCTCCCAGAAAAGACATCGATCTAGAGTGGATTGTCCGCCATATGGTGGGCGAGAACTTTGACCTTGGCTCGCCACCAACAGGCTATGACATGGGCGATACCGCCTTGGAAATCGATGATTTAGTCATTCATGATCCCAAGGGAGGGCCGTTTAACGTGGTCGATCACCTTTCTCTCAAAGTACGGGAAGGGGAAATCGTTTGCATCTATGGTCTTATGGGGGCCGGACGCTCAGAATTTATGGAGTGCGCTGCCGGACGTCTAAAGGCCGACTCAGGACGAATTCTACTCAAAGATGAAGAAATTTCCTCATTCTCTATTGCGGATCGCATCGCAGCGGGATTGGCCTTGGTGCCAGAAGATCGGCAAAAAGATGGTCTGGTACAAACCATGAGCGTGGGTCAAAACTTGTCTATTGCTAGCATTGGTGAGTTTACCCGTCGATTTTTCACCTCCAATAAAGATGAAACCCATCTGATCAATCGATCCATTAAGGATGTAACGGTTAAAACAGACAGTGGTGAAGCCCCCATTGGCTCACTATCTGGTGGCAACCAACAAAAAGTCGTCATTGGCAAAATGTTAGCGACTCATCCAAACGTTTTATTGTTAGATGAGCCCAGCAGAGGCATTGATATTGGTGCGAAAGCAGAAGTCTTTAAATTACTTGCGGAACGCGCAAAACAAGGGCTTGCCGTCATTTACTCCACCTCGGAAGTCGCAGAATGCCTAAGTATCGCCCATCGTATTATCGTCATGAACAAGGGCAAAATTGCAGCAGAGTTTGACGCCAACGTCAGTAAAGAAAAAATCATGGCCGCCTCAGGCGAAGCCGTAAAAGATTAAAAAAATAACAATATTCTGGAGTGTGATCATGTCAGCACAACACGAACAAACCTTAAATAAGGCAACTCCCCCTGCCAAGAAAGTCGACATTGGTCGGTTATTATTAGAAGGCCGTGCCTTTTTTGCCTTGATCGCTATCATTATCTTTTTTTCGTTTATGTCACCGAACTATTTTACGGTGAATAACTTTTTAATCATGTCCTCACATGTGGCGATTTATGGCTTACTGGCTATGGGCATGTTATTAGTCATACTGAATGGTGGAATCGATTTATCGGTTGGCTCTACTTTGGGGCTAAGTGGTGTGTTTGCTGGCTTTTTGATGCAAGGAGTAAATATCCAAGCACTGGGCATCACATTATATCCCTCCTTATGGGTCGTCGTTGTTTTAACCTGTGCCTTAGGCGCGTTCGTCGGGCTGGTGAATGGCGTACTGATTGCCCGATTCAATGTACCCGCCTTTGTTGCCACATTAGGTACTCTCTATGTTGCTCGTGGTGCGGCACTATTAATGACGAATGGGTTGACCTTTAACAAATTAGAAGGCGATCCGTCGTTGGGTAATACTGGTTTCGACTGGCTAGGATTTAATCGAATTGCCAATATTCCAATTAGTGTCATCATTTTCATCGTCGTCACCCTGCTCTGCGGGATCATGCTTAGTCGAACCGCCTTTGGTCGTTGGCTGTATGCATCCGGTGGTAACGAACAAGCAGCAGACTTATCTGGTGTGCCGATTAAGCGCGTCAAAATAACCGTTTATGTACTGTCTGGTATATGTGCAGCGATTGCAGGGCTCGTTCTGTCATCACAGTTGACCTCAGCAGGACCAACAGCAGGCACCACCTACGAGTTAACAGCCATTGCTGCTGTTGTCATTGGCGGTGCTGCCCTAACAGGAGGACGAGGTAATGTACAAGGCACCTTGCTTGGTGCGCTTGTCATTGGCTATTTATCAGATGGCTTAGTCATCATCGGTGTATCTTCCTATTGGCAAACGGTATTTACGGGGTCCGTGATCGTTTTGGCCGTACTCCTAAACAGTTTGCAATACGGTAAAAAGGGAAAATAGTTCGATGATACTTAAATTTTTATAGCAAATTTGTCTCAAACGAAACACAACTTGCTGTAAAGCACCTGCCGTTACTCGGCAAAGACAATAACAATAAATTGGAGCACTATCATGTTAAAGACGACGAAAAGTTTACTGTTAGCTTCTGTAGCAGGCTTAGGTTTAATGGCAAGCCATGTATGGGCAGGTGGGTTGATGTCTATCATCGTCAATGACCCATCTAACCCATACTGGTACACCGAAGGGCAAACCGCCAAAGCGGAAGCAGAAAAGCTCGGTTACACGGCAACAGTTTCCGCCCATAAAGGCGATACCAATACAGAAAGCAATCTAATCGATACCGCCATCACCAACAAAGCGGTGGCTATTATTCTTGATCCGGCTAATGCGGATGGGTCTATCGGCTCTGTTCGTAAGGCGGTAAAAGCAGGTATCCCCGTGTTTTTAATCAATGCCGAGATCAACCAAAAAGGGTTGGCCAAAGCGCAGCTAGTATCAAACAACGCACAAGGGGCTGCCCTTGGTGCGGCGCAATTTGTTGATAGTATCGGCGATACGGGCAACTATGTTGAGTTGTTTGGTGCGCCATCCGATAACAATGCCGCCACTCGATCTAATGGTTATAAAACCGTATTGTCACAATACCCTGATCTGAAGAAAGTGGCTGAAGAAGTGGCTAACTGGAACCGCACACAAGGCTACAACAAAATGCAGTCCATCTTGCAAGCGCATCCAAATATCAACGGTGTCATTAGTGGTAACGATGAAATGGCGTTAGGTGCTATTGCTGCACTAAAAGAAGCAGGCAAACTAAAACAAGTCACCGTTGGCGGTTTCGATGGTTCACCTGATGCGGTAAATGCGATTCTCGATGGTGAAATGGCATACACGGTTCTTCAACCTGTGGCGATCTTCTCAGCGAAAGCCGTTGACGAAGCGGATAACTATATCCGTACAGGAAAAACAGGTGCAGCGACTGAAAAACAACTGTTTGATTGCTACTTGATTACCAAAGATAACGTGAAATATTACACCTCACCTTTTGTATTATCTAAATACTAAGTTCGGTACTTTTTTCACCGTTCAAAAGGATCATTAGCATTGGCTAATGATCCTTTTTATTATGGACATATCAAAGTGAAGAATACACCCGCAAATATTCCGACACAGCAACACCATCGGCTGCAACATCGATCGGTGCATTCTGCATATCATGCCAAAACACCGCCGCCGCTTCTAATGACTTGATCTCACCTGTCCAACTGGGTATCACATAATAGTGAATCAATTGTAACTCGTCCGTAGGATGATAGAGGCTGCACAAATAGCGATGAGAATCAGGTACCACATCCAATTCTTCTTTTAATTCACGAACCAGTGCCTCAAGCTGGCTTTCCCCTGATTCTATATGGCCACCAGGAACAGCGATTAAACCAGGATCAGAGGCTTTATCATCCGCTCTTTTTTCTAATAGTATCTGCTCATCTCGAATCAAGAGAAACGAAACACATTCGCTAACCATTACCATGACACCTCACAAACCTCTTCATAGACAAAAGTTAAGAATAAGTACTCGCTTATTTCTCTGCATTATTTTTCTCAACAACGTCCCCTTTAATCAGCAACCTCAAGGGTCTTCACCATGGGGTCAATTACTTTTTGAAACCACACTTTACCAAGGGTTTGCACAAGGGCTGGATAGCCACTTTTTGGCAAACGCCCTTGGGCAACAAACTCTTTTGAAATCAGTACCTGCCCCGAAGACGAAATTAATCTCCAGCGCCCCGCAACATGAACCTCCCCATTAAGGTCGCCATAGAATGAATCAACATCTATGCTTAAACGCTCTGATGAAGAGACCAAATCCTGTGGTCCAAACCACTCAATATTTGGCATACGCTTAATCAAGGCTTGCAAGGTGAGTCGACTCAATTGAGGCCCTAATGGCTCTGCCCACAAGTTTTGTTGAGACCGAAACACTTCGCCTTGTTTAGACACTAGCACCATTTCATTGCCCGCAAGGTAGTCAGCCACCCGAATAGGTAACAACTGAATTTGTACAACCTGTTGTTTTTTATCAGGCTGCTTTTTACTGAACGAGTCCGACGACATTGATGTCGTAGCTTCGGCATCATGATCCATCAAGAGATATTCATTACTTGGCACAACGGCTGTCGCACAGCCCGTTAACAAACAAGATAGTGCCACCGCTACACAGAGATAATATCGACTGAGCATATGTTGATTTTCCTATTATTGGGTTCCGGCTCTGGGTTGAATGTCTGGCTGTGTTTTCTTATCAAAAATCAGGACATTAGGATCTTTTCTTAACTCTCTTAATAAAGGCTGCAACTCATTAAGAGATCGTTGTAATGACTCAATACTCTCCCGAGCAGGCCCGCCTATTTGACCATCACTTTGATAGGTAACAAGCGTTTGCTTGAGCTCTTGGACCGCTTCTAACACTTGCTTCGGCAGTGCTTGGGTATCTTTTCTCTGTAGCAATGCATTGAGGTCATTTGTTAGATTCTTGATACTTTGCAATGTGTTATTCGCTTCGACCATCGCACGATTTAGATGCGAAAAACTTTCATCAATAGGCGCTTTTGATAATTTATCTAGGACAATCGAGACTTTTGTTTCAATATTCGCCAAACTATTTGGCGTTGTTGGAAACACATCAATCCCGTTCAATATTTTATTCTTGATCGGTTGAGCATTTGCCACAATGTTCAAATCAATGATCTTCGCCCCTGTTAGTAAGTTGCTGGTTTTTAATGAAGCCCTAAGGCCTTCATGAATGCTCTTCTCAAGCATATTTTTAAACTCTTGCCGACTCATACCATTGAGTTGATGATCCAGTCGTTGTGGTTCTATTCGAGCAAGTACAGGAACTACAGGGTCGGTCATCGAGGTAAGAGCACGTATATCTAATCCATCATAAGGCACTTGCATGACGGTACCGATGCGCAACCCACGATACTCAACGGGCGCCCCAACTTCTAAACCACTGATATTTTCTTTAAACAAAAACAAATAATTAATAAACTCGTTATACACATGGTTTTGCGCAGCTTGTTTGGAGGAATAAAGCTCAAACTGCGATAAATTTTTTACTGGATGTCCTATGTGTTGATCTTTCAGCATACCAAAGCTGATCCCTCCAGAAAGCAAAGTTTCAAGAGAGTCCAATCTTACTTCAAAACCCCGCGCAGAGCTTTGTAGCGAGAACCCTGGTGTAATCCAGAAATGGACAGCACTATTGACTAAAGAATCATAAGGCGCACGAATAAATATCTGATAAGTGATGGCATTTTTCTTAATGTCGAACCCCACTTTTTCAATGAAGCCTACATCATAGCCACGAAAATGTACTGCCGTACCAACATCCATTTTTGAACTGTCGGTACTGAATAATTTTAGATGAATACCTTGGCTTTTATCCGTCGAAACAGGGGGGTTAGAGAGAATAGAAAAACGCGTCTTCAGTTCCCCTTTTAGACTGGGCTCCATTTCAATATAAGCACCTGAAAGCAGTGTCCCTAAGCCACTGACTCCAGCCTTACCAATACGAGGCTTAACGACCCAAAATTGTGCATTCGCATGCAACATTTTACTAGCGTTTTTATTCATTCGGACGGTAATGATGGCTTGATTAAAGTCATCACTCAAACGAACAGCCGTCACCATGCCCACGTCTACATTACGTGCTTTAACCTTGGTTTTTCCAGCCTCAATGCCATCCGCATTTTGCGCAATCAAGGTCACTTCTGGCCCTTGATTAGACCAATTTTGGTACACCATCCATCCAGCAATCAGCAAAGCGATTAGAGGAACAAACCAAATAGTATTAAAGCGGATCTTACGTACCTCTTGGAGGTTATCATTCTCAGTACTCAAGCCAAAATTCCTCAGTTAATCTCGTATGATGCTTTTTGTCATCACTCATCATGAGCAGGCTCTTCCTTATCCCAAAGCAATCTAGGGTCAAATGATTTCGCCGCTAACATGGTCAATATCACCACACTGGCAAAACACAAAGCCGCTTTTCCAGGGTAGATTGTTAGCAGCCCTCCCAACTGAACCAGTCCGGTTAAAATAGCCACAACAAAAATATCGATCATGGACCAGCGACCAACAAACTCAGTCAATCGATACAAGGTGAGTTTTTTCATAATGCCATAGGGACTTGGGCGGTAAGATTGCCAACACAACCAACTCAGCGCTAACATTTTCGCAATTGGAATAAACACACTTGCAATCAAAATAATGGCCGCAACAGGGTAAGACCCCTCCGACCACAACAGCAGTACGCCGCCAACAATCGTCGAGGGCGTAGTAGAACCAAAATACGTAGTCTCCATCATAGGAAAGACATTAGCAGGTACATACATGATCAAAGAAGCTATCAACAAAGCAATCGTGGCTTTAATACTTTGCGGTTTCCGACTATCCGCTTCATGACCGCAACGTCCGCAGTGTGTATCATCAATAAGGAGAATGGCGCCGCAGGTTTGACAACCTTTTACGCCTTGAGAGCGCGCCGTTTGCGAGTGTAAAATAATACTTAGAGACGGGGCCGTTACTTGGTGCCAAAACCACCGAACATCCACCATCGACACTGTCTTCAATAAACAAATAACAAACCCACAAAACGCCCAAAATGACAAGCCAAGATCAATCGAGACGCTCCCTTGCATCTTAATCAAAGCAACAATGACTCCCACCAAAAACACATCAACCATTAACCAGGGCTGAACGCCAACCAGGATACGGATCAAATACGTTTGTAATCTTTGATAGCGACTTCTTTTTAAAAACCAAGCTAATAATATGACGCAAAATAGATACAGCGCCGGTAATATTAATAAGGCAATTAGGATTAATACCCCTAAAAATGTGAAAGAATTCAGCAATAAGGTTGATACCTCTTGCCAAAGACTGACTGTTCTACCAACTCCAGCCACTGAAAAGCTCAAAAAAGGGAAGCTTAAAGAAAGTGCCAACATCAATATTGCGGATCCCCCAAAAGCCAATAGGTTATTCAACCTTTGCCTAGGCTGATAAAACAAAGTACTTCGACATCGAGCGCAGCGTAATTGTTGCCCTTCTTGTAACTCAGGGATAGGCGTCACCCAATCACACTCTTTACAAACCGTCGCATGATGACTTAAAAATGAGGGTTTCATATAAAAAAGGTACCAACTGTAAACATTGCTTTCATTCAACCAAAAGCTAAAAAATTATACGGTGGCTAAGATCCCAAATGTAACAAAAGAATACATTCTCGAGCCATGAGTCAATATTGCTTTATATAAACATATGCTTTATTGGACTATAGAAAAGAACATAGAATCGCAAGCAAATTCTTTTCAAAAAATATACATCAAAAACTAACTTTATGAGATGCAAATCATTATTATATATAGATAATTGCTTGCATCACTCAAAACACAATAAAATTAAAATAAAAAAAGATCCAAGCCTGTTTCCTCAGTCTTACCCTTTTCTCCTCATGAAGACACTTACATGAAGGTAAGTTATAAAGGATATCACTGAGGTAAAAAACGCTTTGCATCATGCTTTGTTTAAATATACGGCGTAACTATCATCCTCTAACGAAAGTTTTATATTACTATGAAAAATTTGACAACGTTTAGATACTTATATCTCTTATGCCTGTTGGCCCCTATGTTTTTTTGTTCTATTGCCCGTGCTGACAACACTGACCCAGCTCAAAAAGAAGCAGCGCCATCGCAACAAGCGGCGCCACAAACAAATAAAACAGAAAACCAGCCCAAAGCCTCTACAAAGAATAAAGAGCAGCAGGCTATCGACGAATCCGTCAAAAAAGCACTACAGGATCCCAAATCTGGTTATCAATTCACGGATCAAACGGTAATTGATATGGCCAAAAAATTGGCGAAATCCCCTATGGTGCCCCCTCTTAAAGCACCAAAAGCGCTCACGGATCTGGACTACTCGACGTACCGGAAAATAAACTTCCAACAAAACCAAGCGGTCTGGGGTAATACACCAACGCCTTTCTCCATCCAACTTTTTGCGCCGGGCTATCTTTATAAAGACCTCGTCGATATCGATGTCGTTGAAAACGGTAAAGCCTTCCCTTTAGAAGTCTCACCCTCTTCTTTTTCTACCCCCAATAAAAAGTTGGCTGAATTAATTGATAAAGTCGGAAAATTCGCAGGATTACGTTTACACTACCCCATCAATACAAAAGACCATAGCGATGAGTTTATTGTTTTTCAGGGAGCGACTTACTTCCGTGCTATTTCTAAAGGCCAAACCTATGGTCTATCGGCTCGTGGCCTTGCAATCGATGTAGCTCAACCAACGGGGGAAGAATTCCCCATGTTCAAACATTTCTGGATAGAACGTCCATCAGTCACACAAAAAGCCATCGTGGTACACGCATTACTGGACAGCAAAAGTGTAACCGGTGCCTATCGATTTGGCATTTACCCAGGGTCACCTACTCGTATTGTCGTAAAAGCAACGCTTTTCCCCCGACAAGACGTACCGCATGTTGGTCTTGCTCCACTGACATCTATGTTCATGTTTGGCACCATGGATCGTTCAGACGAACCAGATTTCAGACGCCGTGTTCACGATTCTGAAGGACTACAAATACAAACTGGCCATGGTGAAATATTATGGCGCCCTTTAAATAACCCAAAAACCTTACAAATCAGTTCTTTCTATGACAAGTCTCTTAAAGGCTTTGGTTTAATACAGCGCCACCGTAACTACAGTGACTATCAGGATTTAGAAGCCAACTATCAGACACGTCCATCCGCTTGGGTAAAACCGCTTAATGACTGGGGCCCAGGCCATGTTGAGCTTGTTGAGATTCCGTCAAATTCAGAGGGCAACGACAATATTGTCGCCTATTGGCAACCAAAGGGTGGCCTTAAAAAAGACCAGCCTTATCGCTTTTCATACCAATTAACTTGGCCTAATGACACTCCTGTCTTAGCCAATAAACCACATATTGTAAGAAGTGCAAAGGGCACTAAACTGTTTGGCAAATATAAAGGAAACCCTGAAGTCGTTATCGACTACAGCGATGTAAATGTTGATGATATTAAGAAACTACACATTAATGCGTCTACCAGTGCAGGGAAGATTCTAGAAACGCATCTTGTAAAAAACCCTCATATTAATGGTATTCGTGTCTATGTGACGTTCGATACAGACAATGCAGACGTAGCGGAACTACGAGTTGCATTATCAGAAAATCACAAAGAAATCGCCTCTACATGGCTTTACCGATGGTTGAAACAACAATGATGATGAGTAATGTTCAAAAGGCAGACATCGGCACCTCTTTACCCGAAGAGTCGCCGCTAGAGATGCCAAGACACAAGGTTCAAGAAGAGCGACAACCTGCAAAAAAGCTGTCTAATCAGCCCCTTATAAGCATCTTTCTGGCGCGTCTTTTTGTATTTTGTGTCACAGCCTATTTATCATGGTACGGCGCAACCGAAATGTTCGCCGTTCTCAACACTAATTCCATTGCTGGAATGCAGTGGGCTTTCCTTGTTTTGTTTTGTATTAACTTCACATGGATTTCCTTTGCATTTTCACAAGCAACATTGGGCTTTTTCAGTCAAATAAATCCCTTTCGACGCAAAATCAAAGAAGCTGAACCAGAAACGGTCACCGCGATATTGCTACCGGTTTATAATGAGGATCCTGTTCGTATACGCGCCAGCATTGAAGCAATGCATAGTGACCTCGTTGAAAAAGCCCCAGGAAAGTTCGCCTTTTTCATTCTCAGCGACAGTAACAAAGCCAATTCGGCCGTGAAGGAAAAACAAACCTTTTACCCGATTCTAAACAATGATACTGACAAGTGTCCGGTGTATTATCGCCGCCGCTACAATAATGCCGAAAGAAAAGCCGGCAATATTGCTGATTGGGTGACACGCTTTGGCGGAGCTTACGAGAGCATGATTGTACTTGATGCTGACAGTTTGATGAGCGCGGACTGTTTGATTACCTTATCCCGTCGGATGGCCGCTGAACCCGGGATGGGCTTAATCCAAACCCTCCCGACCATCATAGAGGCCAATACTTTGTATAGCCGATTGCAACAGTTTGCAAACCAGTGCTTCGGTCCAATATACGCCGCAGGCTTATCTGCATGGCATGGTAGCGCTTCCAACTTTTGGGGCCATAATGCCATTATACGCACTAAAGCATTTGCCTCAGCTTGTGGTTTACCTATTTTATCAGGTAAGCCCCCTTTTGGCGGCCACGTAATGAGCCATGACTTTATGGAAGCCGCAATGTTACGACGTGCTGGATGGGGCGTTCGCTTCGATAATGACCTACAAGCCAGCCATGAGGAAGCACCGCCATCACTGATTGATGTCATGGTACGTGACCGTCGTTGGTGTCAGGGCAACTTACAGCATAAAGCCTTTTTGCTCGCGAAAGGGTTTCACTTTGCCACACGCCTCCATATTATTTCAGGCATCTTTGCGTATTTAAGTGCTGTATTCTGGTTCTTGCTCATTGCAGTGGGTTTTGCCTTGGCTTTACAAGCTCACTTTGTGCGCCCCGAATACTTTGCCAACCCCTCACTGTTTCCAACCTGGCCAGTATTCGATTTTGAAAAAGCACGTTTGCTATTTGAAATCTCGATGGCATTAATACTCGCCCCCAAAATATTTGGTTGGTTAAGTGCTATGGTGAATCTACGCCGTTGTCGAGAATTTGGCGGTCCTATTTTTCTGACCATCAATAGCCTCTTAGAAATCGTTTTATCGGCAATGTATGCACCGATTTTGATGTTTTCACAATTTCTCGTCGTATTTGATGTCTTAAAGGGTCGAGACAGTGGCTGGTCTGCTCAGTCACGAGACGATGGTGCGACACCGTTAAAAACGGTATGTCGTGCTCATTTATCACACACTCTATTAGGAGCAGGGCTAGCTTCTTCTACATTATACCTTAGCCCTCAGCTATTTTATTGGTCGTTGCCAATCAGCTTTGGTCTTACCTTCTCTATCCCTTTGTCATGGCTAAGCGGTGGAGCAAAACGCGGAAACCTACTGTCAACCATAGGCTTTCTAAAATCCTCCCAGGAAAAAAGGCCGACGCCTATCGTAAAGCGACTCCATGATGCGCAACAGCAACTTAACCGTATCGATACACAAGATGATTTATCCGCTTTACATAGAATGACCCAAGATGAGCATTTCTATCGTTGGCACTTGGCACAAATGCCCGAAGAAGATTTGGCGTCCTTAAGCCGTCCTCGAATTTGTGCAGAGTGGCAGATTAAAATGAATGACAATCTGGACGATTTGGTTAAAAACATCAAAGAAGAAGAATGTTTAGCCATTCTGAAAAGCCGCTCCTTAATGGAAGCGATGGGTAAATTTCTTCCCAACAAAGCGGCTTAGTCAGAAATAATACTAAAACGAACAGGTCGAGCCCTCGCTCGACCTGCTACGTTAAAGCATTTTGCGCATAAATACTCGGGAATAGCCTTCCTCTTGGCGACGCTCGTACTCGCGATATCCTTTGCGAGAATAAAGAGCCTGATTGTCCATCATCTTCTCATGGGTATAAAGATAAATAGAGTCATAACCCAGCTGGCGCGCTTGTTCCTCTGCATGACGCAGCAATGTCCCACCACCCCCTAGACCTTGGTAATCCGGATGAATGGCCAGATTGTCTAATAGAACCCCCTCTTCCGTTTGCTTCAGGACAGCAAAACCAACCACCTTATGGTGATATTCAGCCACCCAGACCTGATGCTGCTGAATAATTTGAATATAGTCCTCCAGCATAGGAGCTGGCTGTTGGCCAATTTGCTCAACATACTTCTTATAAGAAAGATGAGCACAATCCGCTAGACGAATCGCCTCGTTTAAACGAGCCAGACGAATCAAGAATATCGTTTCATCATGCTCAACCATCTACCTGTTCCCCTTGTTAGCCTTCGTCGGCCTTGGAGAACGTTTGGTTGGTCGAGACTTTCCAGTGCCATTGGGTTTCCCTCCCTTTTCGGGTTTGTTCGGTTTATCGATAGACGTTCGTCCCGCACCTTTAGAAGAATTGTTCCCAACGGGCTTATGACGACTCACGGGGGTGACTTTACTCGGCGGCTTTTTCTTTACAGATGTACGCCCTCCTGACGACGGTTTAGCTTTGTGGGATTTCCTCTTAGACGTCGTATTAGCTTCTGATGAAGATCCCTCAATGGCCTTAAACAAACGATCTATTTCTTTTGCGGTAAAATCTCGCCATTCGCCAACAGGTAAACCTTTTAAATCAATATGCATGATACGAATACGCTCAAGTTTGACCACCTCGTAACCGAAGTACTCGGCCATACGGCGAATTTGTCGATTCAGCCCTTGCACTAACGTAATACGAAAAACGTTATTGGCTTCCTTAGATACCTGACACTTTTTCGTCATCGTCCCCAATATCGGAACCCCATTCGCCATGCCACTGATAAAAGACTCAGTAATCGGTTTATTAACCGTCACCAAATACTCTTTCTCGTGATTATTCCCAGCGCGAAGCACTTTGTTAACCAAGTCTCCATTATTGGTCAAAAAAATCAGCCCTTGCGATTCTTTATCCAAACGACCAATAGGAAAAATTCTCACGCCATGACCAACAAAATCTACAATATTATCGCGCTCTGTGCTTTCCGTGGTGCTAACAATACCTACTGGCTTATTTAACGCGATCAGCACAAAATCCTCAGCTTCCTTTGGCTCAATCAACTGTCCATTTACTCTAACAGTATCGCCAGTAGCGACTTGATCTCCCACTTTCGCCCGCTTGCCATTAATAAACACATTCCCTTGCTCAATGAAGCGATCTGCATCACGCCTAGAGCAGATACCACTTTCGCTAATGTACTTATTCAAACGAGTTGTTGACGTGTTCAGCATAAAAATATCTTAGTGTCTTGTGATTAAAAATACTAAAAAACGAACGGAGACTTCAATCAATAGCCAATAGATAAAAACCGATCTATATTCTTAGTAAACATACACTAACAGTATATAGGAAATGCAATAAACACGCGCTACTTAGCAGAAGATCTAATGGCGTTAGGGCGAACAACGTCCTCAATCTTTTTTTCACACTTTGATTGCTACTATTCGGGCATTATCAGATTAAGAGGGAAACCATATGTCGTCTAAGACACCATTGCCAAATACCCCCACCTACAACATGGCGCAAATTTTTCTGCATTGGTCCATAGCAGTTTTGATCATCGCGAATTATTTTATCAGCGATGGTATGGGTCATATGCTGCGTCAGCATATTGAAGATTCAGCGAGTACCCCAAACTGGGTGGGAGATTTTCATATTTACGTAGGCTTAGCCATACTCGGATTAATGGTTATACGTGTTTTCGTGAGGTTGTTCAGCAAAACGCCAGAACAAAAAACAACTGGAAATGGGACCTTAGACAAGATATCCCACTGGGTGCACATCGCCCTATACTGGTTGATGTTCTTAGTGCCCGCTTTTGGTGCTGCCTCTTGGTACCTAAAAATTCATGTTTTGGGGGATATCCATCAAATCACTATGAACATCATGATGAGCTTAATTCTCCTCCATGCATTGGCCGCTCTATTCCATCAATATGTATTAAAAGATGGCCTCCTTCTTCGCATGTTAGGACGCTCCTAAATCTAGGCAAAAGCAAAACACTTAATATCGATTCAGGCCATCGTCAACATTGCCTGAATCTTTGCTTTTTTAATGGGGAAAAATAGACGTCCCCTGGACTTCTAGAACACTTTTTACCTCTGTACGCTCAATAATTTTTACTAACGCCGACTGAATGAACTCGTCCTCACGTACATCCCCTTTGCTAGAAAAGCGTTGTTCTTGAGGAGGCTCACCATCCTCTAACACCAACGTAGCGACAACATCACTCGCAAGATCTGCGGATTCCCCAAAGTACGCTAAGGTGAGCTGTGGGTAACCTTTAAAGCCCATCTTTACTCGTTTGGCAATGCGTTTTTTTGCTTTCTCTACATTCATTTGTGATTTCCTGTTTATCAACACAGATATTAACAACGCGGATAGAAATACTGTTAGCAAACCAAGAGTAACACTAATGCCCACACCAGAAAGAAATAATGCGCCAAAGGGAATGAAAAGAACCTTAATAGAATACCCCTCGCTCAACGACTCTCATCATAAACCTGACAGGGAACCATCATTAAAGGTAGACCTTACCGCCAAATTACTAGAAAATGACGACTATATTCGATGGCATTGCAAATTGAATCCCGTACCACTGATCTAAAAGTGAGCTAAAATGAACCCTTTGTTAGAACACGCCTTGACTGTGTTTATGGCTTTTTTTGCCATTATGAACCCCATTGCTAATACAGTTGTTTTTGCTGGTTTAACAGGTCATAAAAGCAAGTCAGAGCAACTCAAAGTCGCCAAAAAAGCATTACTGTTGACATTCTTAATCATTTTAGTCTTTTCTGTTTTAGGAAAAGCCCTTTTTCATTTGTTTGGCATTACCTTACCCGCCTTGAGAATAACAGGTGGGTGTTTGATCTTTTTGGTGGGCTATCAAATGCTTCACGGGGAAAGTTCAAAACTCCACAGCCCGGAAGATAATGACGACTCGAACGAATCAGACGAGGCTGTTTCTCCTTTAGCAGTGCCACTGCTTGCAGGCCCGGGCACCATCGCAACCGCAATGAATTATTCTGCCGCTGGTGGCTGGCAAGAAATCGTTATTACCGTGTCAGTCTTTCTTGCTCTGTGTTTTATTACTTTTTTCTGCTTTATTTTCAGCTCAAAAATACTCTCTTTAGTCAGTCAAAGCGGACTGACTATGATCACTCGCTTAATGGGGCTGATTCTTGCCGTTATCGGGGTACAGATGCTCATCACAGGAATAAACGTAGCAATCCACATTAGCTAAAAATACCAGCAGTACCAAGCGTTAGGTAACAAAGGGGACTGATTTGTATCTTTATGATCACTCCCCAATATCCCTAGAGTTACATGGTGCTGACTGGTAAACTGCCTGTTCCAATTTTCTGTGGACAGAACTTCATGCAAACTTCAACTCTACATCGTTCAAAGTGCCCCTCTATTATTGGGTTAACCGCCATTATTTTCGCCGCCAGTTTGCTAACTGGCTGCAGCAAACCACCACAAGAACAACATATTGAGGGCTATGCCCAAGGTACCACTTACCATATCACCTTTTGGTCGAAGAAGAAGGTACCAACTGATGAGGTGGAATCTTCTTTCAATACTACCTTGGCACAGATCGACAAAGAATTATCGACTTATCGACCAGACTCCTACATTTCCGAATTCAATAGCAGCCCATCAACAAAATGGCAGCCAGCTTCCCAAGATTTTATTGACTTGATCAACATCGCCAAAGACATCAATAAAAAATCAGAAGGTTGTTACGACCCAACCATCGGTCCCCTATTTGATTTATGGGGCTTTAAAAAAGACACTCTCCATGTACCAACGGACGCAGAAATAGCGGCAACAAAAGCGGATATGGGACTGGATAAAATCCAAGTTGACGAAAAAGATAAACTTATTCGCAAGACAAACCCGTTAGTCCAATTGGATTTCTCTTCCATGGGTGAAGGCTACACCATAGGTAAACTGAGTAAGATACTTGAATTGAAAGGAATCAATAACTATCTCGTTGAATTTGGTGGCGACATGAAAATCAAAGGCCACAAACCAGATGGTAAAAAATGGCGTATCGCCATTCAACGCCCTATCAAAGAAAAAGATGGTTCACAAAAAGTGTATAAGATCATTACCATCGAAGATGAAAAAGGCGTCACACTAGATACATCCGGAACGTATAACCATTACTTTGACGATAAAGGGGTAGAATACTCACATATTCTGAATCCAAGCACTGGCCGCCCTGTTACTCACGATTTGGTTTCTGCCTCTGTTTTCGGTACAAATCCAAGAATCAGCGATGCTTGGGCAACCACAATGCTATGTCTTGGACCTGTCGAAGGGGCTAAAATAGCCAAGAAACAACATCTCGAAGTGTTCTTTATCGAACATAAAAATGGCAAATTTGTAAACTCAGAGAGTGAAGCCTTATCTTCTAGTAAGCGTGTCAAATTCGACAAATAACCTGAGTCACAATAAGAAGTTGAGTAAATGAATTTACTCAACTTCTCTTCATAACCGAACAATTCTTACAAGAGATACTTCCATCTAGCATTTAACCTAATCAGAAAAAAAGCGGCCACAAGTGTCAGTGGTATTGTCGACAACATCAGTTTTATACCACTAAGATTGGTCTCACTGCGTAGGATATTTAAGAAGAACAAATGAACAAAGAAAACAGCTGAAGAATATAAAGCAATTTTTTTACTATCAAATGGCATTGTCATTTTCATACAAAGTAGAAAAATTGCCGGACAGACAATAATCAAAGAGAGAAAATTATCAAACCCCTTTTGACCATGAGTTAATAAAAAATCAACGTAGGACTCAGCCAATAAAGCGAGTACACCACATACACTTAAAACAATAATGAAACGTAAGGAAATTGCGCGATGCAATGCGTGCTTGTGAATCAAAAAACCAATGCTTAAAAACGGAAAAGAAAGCAGTAGTGGCCCTCGGTGAAGCGGTGTAAACATCAAAATTTTATTAATATAAGCACTATGAAACCACTGATAATTGGCAGCATATTGGATAAACACGCCGAGCAAAAATGTCACAATAACACAGGCCAACAAACAAGCACTAGAGGCATACCTTAAACATTATAGCAACCCAGCCCCCAGCAACATACCGGACAAATACCAGAGATGATAATATCCAAATATCAAGGTCTCAGATAACCGTAGAAGACTTCCCCAAGAACCGTCAGGCCGTTTGCCACCAAAACACAGAATATAAGGTCATCCAGAGGATGTAGAGAATGGCGATTCTTTTAAACCAAGATGGATGCTTATCAGTAGAAACAACCGAAAAGAAGAAAAAACCATTAATCACCAAAAAAACGGGCACAACCATTCTAAACAGTCCTTGAACCGTTAAATAGCTCATTAATGCATTCACCTGAGATAAAAAACCAGCGTGTAATGCAACCACCATAAAAGCCATCACTAATTTTAGAATATCCAGAGAAGCATTTCGTTCCAAAACCATAACCTATGTATTTTTATCAATCTATATACTCTATTTTCCGATGGTCATGGACGCAATCAAGGACACGTAAAAATGAAAAAGGAAGATGTAAAGTAAAGGGAATAAAATTTACTGCCCTGAAACAGCAGTGCTTACTTCTGAATTTAGGCATAAACGGCTGCTCTAAAAAAACCGACACATTGAAAATTGAACAAGTGTTCATATTTTCTTATATTTTACTCAAATCATACGAAATAATGACAATTTACCATCATTTATAGCACCAAAAAAGAGCAACACCTCTCCATAAAACGCTCCATGTTAGGGCAAAAACAAATAATGAAGCGCTATTTTGACACGTTTTATCCTTTTGATCCCTAGAAAACATCATGGGTTGCTTTAATTTTTATGTAAACAGCACATATGGCACGGTGTCTGCTATAGGAATAATTAGTCACATAAAAACACATTTCTTTGTCGCGTTAGAAAATAAGAAATCTCAGGAGGCATATATGAAACTGCTTATTGCTATCATCAAGCCATTTAAACTTGATGAAGTTCGTGAGGGACTCTCCGAAATAGGTGTTCGTGGTATTACCGTAACAGAAGTCAAAGGCTTTGGACGACAAAAAGGGCATACAGAATTGTATCGTGGCGCCGAATATGTCGTTGATTTTTTGCCAAAAGTAAAAATTGAAGTCGCCTTAGATGACGCATTAGTTGATAAGGCTATGGATGTTATCTGCCAATCAGCTAATACAGGCAAAATTGGCGACGGCAAAATCTTTGTATTGACACTTGAGAAGGCTATTCGGATCCGCACCGGAGAAACCGACTCTGATGCTCTCTAATAATCAATAACACATCCCCCTACCATAAATATAGCTAAAACAGAGGCAATATTGATGAACATTAAAAGACTAATACCGACCATAGGTGGAGCTCTATCTCTACTTAGTCTATGGATGATTCCCTCCCAAGCAATGGCTGATACACCTAGCCTTGATAGTGGGAATACCTCGTGGATGATGGCATCAACAGCGTTGGTGCTATTGATGACTATTCCGGGTGTTGCCCTCTTCTACGGCGGTATGGTGCGCCGTAAAAACCTACTGTCTGTTGCCGCCGCGACTTTCGCTATCACCTGCTTGATTACCATTATTTGGTCAATCGCTGGTTACTCGCTTGCTTTTAAAGGCGATGGTGCGTTTATTGGTAACCTAAGTGCACTGTTTCTAAACGGTATTGGTTATAAAACGTTAAGTGGCTCTATTCCTGAATCGGTATTCATGACCTTTCAGATGACCTTCGCAATCATCACACCGGCCTTGATTATTGGTGCCGTTGTAGAACGAATGAAGTTTTCTGCCATGCTATGGTTTATGGGTTTGTGGTCCTTGTTAGTTTACTCCCCTATTGCTCACATGGTTTGGGGTGGCGGTTGGCTCGGTGGCGACGGCGTGCAAGATTTTGCAGGCGGTACCGTTGTGCACATTAATGCGGGTGTCGCAGGTTTAGTTGCAGCACTAGTACTTGGCAAACGTAAAGGCTATGGAAAAACAGCAATGCCTCCCGTTAACCTTGTCTATACCATGGTTGGTGCGTCTCTTCTGTGGGTCGGCTGGTTTGGCTTCAACGCGGGTTCTGAGTTAGCAGCAGACGGTACAGCGGGCATGGCGATGGCCGTGACACAAATTGCAACAGGGGTTGCAGCAATGGCTTGGATGTTTGTTGAATGGGCAGCTCGCGGCAAACCAACTCTTCTCGGTATGAGTTCAGGTGCGGTTGCCGGTCTTGTAGCGATTACCCCAGCATCAGGCTTTGTAGGACCAATCGGTGCGTTCGCAATTGGTATCGCAGCAGGTCTTGGTACTTTCTGGTCTTCTGTCTACCTGAAAAAAATGCTTGGCTACGATGACTCATTGGACGCTTTTGGTGTTCATGCGGTAGGAGGCATTATTGGCGCACTACTAACTGGCGTATTCTCAGCGGCCATATTCGGCGGTGCTGGCCTGAATGATAATGCACACGGCAGTATTCTTAGCCAAGTGATTATTCAGGCAAAAGGGGTAGGCTTTACCATTATTTACGATGCGATTATGACCTTTATCATCATTAAAGCAATTGATATGGTTATGGGCATCCGAGTAACTGAAGAAGAAGAAACCGAAGGCCTTGATACATCTCTACATGGCGAGCAGCTATACGAATAATCACTGCCAGCACAAATATCTAAAGGGCGCTTACAAGAGCGCCCTCAGACTGCTGATAAAGTCCTCGCCATTCGGCGGGGATTTTTTATAATAACGGCATGCTTAAAGAACGCCCTCAAACCCAGTCTACTTTAGAGTTTGTTTCCATCGACGAGCTCGTCCCCAGTGATCACTTGCTTCGCAAGATTGATCGAATTATTGATTTTTCCTTTCTACATGATCTTGTGAAGGATTTTTATTGCGCGGATAACGGTCGTCCCGCTCTCGATCCTACTCTCATGTTTAAGTTGCTATTTATTGGCTACCTTTTTGGTATTCGTAGTGAACGTCAGTTGATTAGAGAGGTTCAAGTTAATGTCGCTTATCGTTGGTTCTTAGGTTTAGGCCTGACTGACAAAATTCCCGATGCTTCCACTTTGAGTGCAAACCGCACACGTCGTTTTAAGGAATCCGATATCTATCAAAAGATCTTTGATGAGATCGTACTCCAGGCTATAAAACACAAGTTAGTTGGCGGAAACACCTTTTATACGGACTCCACACACCTTAAAGCCAATGCGAACAAAAAGCATTTTGAAAAAGTAGTGGTTGAACAGTCCCGACAGGCGTATATGGATGAGCTCGATAAGGCCGTTGAGGAGGATCGACTCGTTCATGGAAAAAAGCCTTTACCACCTGAAAAAAACAAGGTGGAGAGTCGTGAAATCAAGCAGAGTACGACGGATCCAGAGAGTGGCTATATGGTACGAGATACTAAGCCCAAAGGGTTCTTCTACTTAGATCACCGAACGGTTGATGCACGTTGCAACATTATTACTGACGTACACGTCACCGCAGGCAATGTCCACGATGCTGTCCCTTATTTAGAGCGATTGGACCGAATCAAAGAACGCTTTAAGCTTTTCATCACATCGGTCGGAGTCGATGCGGGGTACTTTACCTCGGCAGTTTGTCATGGGTTAGAAGAACGACATATCTATGCCGTGATGGGCTATCGTCGTCCTAATCACAAGAAAGGCTTCTTCTATAAACGCGAATACAAGTACGACAGGGAACAAGATGTCTACTTCTGTCCGCAAGGTGAAAAACTCATTTACAAAACCACTTCTCGAGAAGGTTACCGTCACTACGACTCAGATAGCCTGATCTGCGCGAACTGCCCAGAAAAGCACCGCTGCACCACAAACAAAAAATCGGTCAAAACCATTACGCGTCATGTTTGGGAAGATAGCAAAGAACGCATCAATGCCCATCGGCTAACCCCATTAGGCAAAGTCATTTATGCCAGACGAAAGGAAACCGTGGAACGAAGTTTTGCCGACGCAAAAGAGCTGCATGGCTATCGATATGCACGATTTCGAGGAACAGATAAAGTAGCTTCTCAATGTCTATTAACGGCAGCCGCCCAAAATATGAAAAAGATAGCCTTAATGCTTAGCTAGAGGCTTTTATTTGTTCAAAAAAATGACGAAATCGATAGTCAGAGCCTTAATAAAAGGCCTCAAAGAGCTCTAAGTAACTAATGAGATATCTTGAGTCACTTAGGAAGGAATGTGAGCAAAAGACTCAGAAAAATAAAACCCCAGCAAAAAACTGGGGTTTATCAGTAACCTGAGGGCGCTTACAAGAGCGCCCTTTTTCTTTTTGTTCAGTAATTTATAAAGTGCGAATTTAACCTAAAGGGCCGCCTAAAATAGTATCCTTAAGACCAGCTATAATGTTTTCACCTGTCTCTTGTCTTAATTCATCATACCAAGCTTGCGTTACCAACATGTCTTTTCCATGGGTCACATCACAACGCTTACGGGCCTTTAACACTAGATCTTTGGCTCTCTCATGACGTAAGCTTTGATACTGTAATAACGCTTCTTTTACCTCCTTTGTTTTAGCAAAACATTGCCCCAGTACGACGGCATCTTCCATTGCAGAACAGCCACCTTGCCCAATGTCCGGCGTAGTGGAATGCGCAGAATCTCCCAACAACGCAACACGACCTTTAACAAAACTACTAAAAGGTTCAATATCGTGGATTTCAATACGATTTGTCGTTTCAGGATCAATTCTCTCGATCAAAAGTTGTACCGGATCGGCCCACCCTTCGAAGTAGTTTTTTAGATTCTCTTTTACTGTCGCACGGTCTTCTGGTAAGCCAAGAGGTAATGGGACATCAAAGAAAAAGTAAAACTGCCCTCCTGCAATCGGCATCACTGATACACGCTTCCCATCACCAACAAAGGTCGTCCATTGCTCTAATGGCGCTATTTCTTCATCCGCTTTCACCAAGCCATTCCAATTAACGTACCCTGCGTAACGTCGCTGAATTTGATAACCAAGGACATGGGACCGAGCAACAGAATGTGCACCATCGGCGGCAATCATAAAATCCCCATGAGCAATACTGCCATCAGTAAAATGAGCGACCACGCCGGTATCGGTTTGTTCAACACGCTCCAGTCGTTTGGCAAATTGCACCTGATCTCTTCCCCAATGATCAATCATCTGTACTTGCAGCCCAGCACGAGCAACAGGACAAGGTCGTTCTCCCACCGCCTCAATCAAGGGCATGAGACTAAACTGGGTCATGACCTCTCCAGACTTGCCATCTTGGTACGCCATCGCTCGCATAGGCCCACCAAGATCATCCATAATGTGCCCCATCCCTAAATGATTCATACATTTCACCCCGTTAGACCAGACTGAAATGGCCGCTCCAACAGGCTTAATCTCTTTTACTGCTTCAAAAACATCACAATCAACACCTTGCTGCTTTAAGGCGGCTGCGGCTGACATACCACCGATGCCCGCGCCAATAATCAATGCTTTCATGCTTTCTATCCTCTTATGATCGATATCCTCACAAAGCACAATGCGTTCCAACCACTTACTGATTCAGCGCACCTGAATGAAAAAGATATTTATTTTTAATAATTAGAATTCCGAAACATTTGTTTCCATAGTCTGACGATAACGCAAATCTAAGGAAGATATAAGTGCCTTACATCAAGCAAACTTAGACTAATATTATTTATCTATAAATAAAAACTATCGAATTGATTTTCCCCATAAACCCACTTGCTAGTTTAGTCAAGTCATGGCAATTTAAACTTCAAAGCGTTAACAGCACTAGAGGACAAAAATAACAATGACAGTCCATGAAAAGAAAAATCGAAGTCTTTATCGAGACCAGTTAATCAAAGAGAAAGTAGGTCTGGAACGGTTGCGGACGTTGCTCGACAATACGGGCATTAGGCTACTTCGCATTCCACAAGTCTACTTTGCAGATAAAGACACCATTAGCATGCAAGCGATTAAGCAAACCCATGCCAGCGAACAACAAATGGCTCAACTAGGCAGAGGCCTTGCCATGCTTCATTCTCATCCACTAAAACGTTACGGCCTCGATCACGACAATTATATTGGACTTAACCCACAATATAATAATTGGTCGGATAATTGGGGGGCTTTTTATGTTTCTTATCGTCTCGAAGCTCAAATTCAAATGGTCAAAAACGCCAGTGTGGCTGAGCAATTTCAAAACCAACTAGATAAGCAAAAAGCACATTTGATTGATTTTTTAAATCGACATTGCCATCAGCCAACGATGCTCCATGGTGATTTGTGGTCTGGCAATGTTCTGTTTGATGAACAAGATGTGTGGCTAATAGACCCCGCTATTTACCAAGGTGATAACGAGGTCGACATTGCCATGACGGAACTATTTGGTGGCTTTAGCGAGGCGTTTTATCGCTCATATCACGCAATACTTCCCCGTTCTGAACACTACGCAATCAAACGTGATATCTACAACCTTTACCACTATTTAAACCACTATAATCTATTTGGTGCTAGCTATTTAAGCGACTGTGAGCGTTGTTTTCAATCAATTGACAGGCTGAATCTATAGTGGACTCGGCCTGTTTCAACGTATTTAAATCGCACCTCCTGTATATCAGGAGGCGAAAGTCTCTTATCATTCCTCAACTAATCGCTGGCTTTTACCATCTGGGTGTTTTTTACCACCTGTATGCTTTTTACCATCTGGATGTTTTTTCAAAATCGTGTACATGTAAGCAACGACAATCAAGTTAATACCCAATACCGCCCCAGTCACGAGATTCGGATCTTTTATGATTTCATAAAACTCAAAAGGCAAATACACCGCACCACTCAAAAAGGCAAACCATTCAGTCCAACGCATTTCGTGCCACAAACCATAAGCCTCTACAAAACGCACTAAGGCATAAAATACAGCAATCACAGTCACCAGCGTAAAACTGGAGTGAGTTAAACCATCAACCGCATGCAACAACATCTGCGCATAATGGCCATCAGCATTCCAGTGCAAATGGGTTAATAACTTTAACACCTCAACATGTAAATTAACGCCTTCCAAGATATGGATACCAATTGCGAGCAACAAGGCTGCCGCCCCTTTTAATGCCTCAAGAAAAGCAATGGTCTTAAGACCTGAAAATTTCATATACGACTCTTACTATCAAAAAGAATGCTCAAAGGCAGAAAAATATAGGCGCTCATTCTATAAAGAGACGCTTACCGTCAAAAAGAAAAAACCACAATTTTACATAAAACACAATCAATCATGACACTTTAATAACAAACCTCTCTTAGAAAGCGGGGTCAAAAAAGCCCAAACTCATTGAAATGAGTTTGGGCTCTAATCTAACCACGAATGACGTGAAAGAAATATTATTAATCAGTCTTTTACGCGCTTCATTGAAGAGAAACCATAAAAAGACACAACGAGGAAGCAAATACCCGGCACAATATAAGACATGGCAGCACCATAAGAATCAATCACCCCGCCTTGAACTACCGGCATAATCGCCCCACCAAGGATCGCCATAACAAGGCCAGCAGAGCCAAATTTAGCATCTTTACCTAGGCCGTTTAATGCCACGCCGTAAATCGTTGGAAACATCAAAGACAAACTGGCAGAAATCATGACAATCGCCCATACACCTGACATACCAGGGTTAATTGCTGCATACACACACAAAGCGGTACCTAATAGTGCCATAACACCCAACAAAAGCGTTGGACGGAAAATACCGATCAACCATGTCATGACAAAGCGAGAAACAAGAAACACGAGCAAGCTGTACTGAAGATAATCACTGGCATGGGTAGCACTGCCCCCCATCGCAGACTGAACGTATTGAATAGTGAAGGTCCAAGTACAGGTCTGACCAGCAACATTAAAGAACTGAGCGATCACCCCCCAGCGATAGTTTGGAAGTTTAATCAAACGACCCAAGGTGGCAATAAAACCATAATGATCTTTATCGGTAAGATCGACTTTTTCAGCCACTTTTTCAGACTTGGGTAGCTTAACCAACGCAATCATAATCCAGATAATAATCAGGAAGAATGCCATACCGACGTAAGGGGTCATCACCGCATCCAACTCAGAATGCTGAATGGCAGCTAGAGCCTGAGGTGCCATGGCGGCACGCTGCTCAGCGGTGGCAGGGTTTAAGTTTGGCAAAATCAAAGTCGATGCTAACAAAACACCAATATTGGTCCCCACTGGGTTAAACGCTTGAGCAAGATTTAGACGTCGAGTGGCCGTCAACTTTGGCCCCATCGCCATCACAAATGGGTTTGCCGACGTCTCGAGAATAGACAAGCCAGCCGCTAAAATAAACAAGGCAGCCAGAAAAGCGCCATATGTCATTGAGACACTAGCAGGGTAAAACGATAACGCGCCAAGCGTCGCTAGACCAAGACCTGTCAATACACCCGTTTTATAAGAAAAACGTACGTTAATAAATGCAGCAGGTAATGCCAGACAAAAATATGCGCCATAATAAGCAAATTGAACCAGTGCCGACTCAAGATTACTCATGGTAAAGATTTGGCTAAATACTTTTACCAGAGGGTCTGTCATGTTTGCAGCCACCCCCCAAGCAGTGAAACAGGTAATCAATAAAATGAAGGCCAGTTTCATATTGGAATACACAAAAGGGGTTTTTGAGGTTTCAGTTTGTAGATTATTCATATTGTAATAAACATCTTCTCGAGGTTCTTATTCGCTAGTTTGTTGCGGTATTCAGCTCATCATTAGAAAGCAAGAGGTGATCAGATCATCCTCTCTAATACAGGTAACATCACTAACACTTAGGCTACTTATTCGTACCTTACTTACCTATGGCCAAGCGTTATTTTGCTGTCCTAGGGTATTTAGAGGCTGGACTATACAAGCCCAGTTATTACACAAGATGAACAGAGCGCCAAAAATGTGCAAATAAAAAGAATCCATATAATTAACAACGACTCGGTCAGCGTGACCTCCATAAAAAAACCCACTAAGACGAAACTTAGTGGGTTTTGATTGGTTAGTTTTTACCCTATTATCACTTTAAAGAGTAAAAGCCGATTAAAATGAGCCCAATTAAGCTAGATCAAAGCGATCCAACTCCATAACTTTTGCCCAAGCTGCAACAAAATCATTGACGAAACGATCTTCAGCATCAGAAGACGCATATACCTCAGCCAATGCTCGCAACTGCGAATTGGAACCGAAGATTAAGTCCGCACGCGTTGCGGTCCACTTAACCGAACCTGACTGGCGATCACGCCCTTCAAATTCCATTTCATCATTGGAAAGCGATTTCCACGTTGTGCCCATGTCCAACAAATTAACGAAGAAGTCATTGGTCAATGTTTCAGCACGGTCTGTGAAAACACCGTGTTGGGATTGGTCTGTATTTGCGTTCAACACTCGCAAACCACCCACCAATACGGTCATTTCTGGTGCGGTCAATGTTAGCAGTTGAGCACGATCGACCAATAACTCTTCTGTTGTAACCGTAAAACGACCTTTTTGGTAATTACGGAATCCATCAGCAATGGGCTCAAGTACATCGAACGACTCAACATCAGTCTGCTCTTGAGTAGCATCCGCGCGGCCTGGAGTAAATGGCACAGATACCGTTTTTCCAGCTTTTTTCGCCGCTTGTTCAACACCAACATTACCAGCAAGCACAATCAAATCCGCCAACGAAATTTGTTTGCTTGTGTTCGCGCTGTTAAAGGCTTGTTGAATGCCTTCTAGCTTGCTCAATACTGTTGCCAATTGAGCAGGTTGGTTAACCGCCCAATCTTTTTGAGGTGCTAAACGAATACGAGCACCATTGGCACCACCACGCATATCAGAACCACGGTAAGTCGAAGCAGATGCCCATGCAGTGGAGACTAGCTGAGCCACACTCAAACCAGAGTCCGCAATCTTAGCTTTAAGATCGGCAACTTCTTTATCACCTACCAACTCATGAGTCACCGCTGGAATCGGATCTTGCCAAATCAACTCTTCTTTTGGCACCAAGTGACCAAGGTAACGACTGGTTGGCCCCATATCACGGTGAGTCAATTTAAACCAAGCACGCGCGAATACATCAGCAAAGTACTCAGGGTCTTTATGGAAACGCTCAGAAATCACTTTGTAAGCAGGATCTTCTTTCAAGGCGATATCAGACGTCGCCATCATTGGTGCATGGCGACGAGCAGGATCATGAGCATCAGGAACAGCATTCGCTAGAGCACCATCTTTTGGTGTCCATTGGTAAGCGCCAGCTGGGCTCTTAGTCAATTCCCAATCGTAACCAAGCAATGTATCGAAATAACCGTTATCCCATTTAATTGGGTCTGGAGTCCAAGCGCCTTCTAGACCACTAGAAATGGTATCAACCCCTTTACCAGAGCCCATGCTGTTGCTCCAGCCTAGACCTTGTTGAGTAATACCAGCCGCTTCTGGTTCTGGGCCAACCTGAGCAGCATCACCCGCACCGTGCGTTTTACCAAATGTATGACCACCAGCAATCAAAGCAACAGTTTCTTCGTCATTCATTGCCATACGGGCAAAGGTATCACGAATATCAACAGCGGAAGCTAATGGATCAGGTTTTCCATCAGGCCCTTCAGGGTTCACATAAATTAACCCCATTTGTACTGCCGCAAGAGGGTTTTCTAGATCACGCTCACCAGAATAGCGACTTTTTTCACCACCACTCAGTTCTAACCATTCTTGCTCTGCTCCCCAGTAGATGTCTTCTTCTGGTTCCCAAATATCAGCACGACCACCACCAAAACCAAAGGTTTTAAAGCCCATAGATTCTAATGCACAGTTACCAGTCAAAATCATCAGATCTGCCCAAGAGATTTTGCTGCCGTATTTTTGTTTAATCGGCCAAAGCAAACGACGCGCTTTATCCAAGTTAACGTTATCTGGCCAGCTGTTTAATGGCGCGAAACGTTGAGATCCCGTCGCGGAACCGCCACGGCCATCTGCAGTACGGTAAGTCCCCGCACTGTGCCAAGCCATACGAATAAAGAAAGGACCATAGTGACCATAATCGGCTGGCCACCACTCTTGAGAATCTGTCATTAGATCCATTAGATCTTTACGAAGTGCCTCAAGGTCTAAAGTTTTGAACGCTTCAGCGTAATTAAAATCTGTCCCCATTGGGTTAGATTTATTAGAATGTTGGTGAAGGATACGAAGGTTTAATTGGTTAGGCCACCACTCCTTGTTAGACGTACCACGACCTGTTGAGCCATTGCTGCCAACTGCAGTATGATTAAAAGGGCATTTGCTCTCATTAGACATTGGTTACTCTCCTGTTTTTTGTTTTCGCTTATGTATTGCTCGACTCGTTATTAAGCAACTCTGCTTACGTTGCATCTTGTATAATAGTTATAGCCTTTCAAAAAAAATACATCTAATAAATTTAGACTAATAAGTTAATAGTCTACCTGCCGTAGGTTACAAATAGAATCTAAGGATAGTCGAGCGAGCGTCAATTCGATGTAAAAAAGCGTAAGAGCACGATGCTTATTCCATGCGCACTATCACTCTAGAATAGTCTCCCTTGTTGAAATAGAAGTAAAAAAAACCTCGCCGAAGCGAGGTTTAAAGTTTAAAAACAAGAAGATTGCTAAATTCTTTCAAAGACCGTCGCGATACCCTGCCCCATTCCAATACACATGGTCGCCAGACCAATGGTTGCATCTTTTTCTGTCATGACATTGAGCAAAGTGGTCGAAATACGCGTACCAGAGCAGCCCAATGGGTGCCCAAGCGCAATGGCACCACCATTCAGGTTCACTTTTTCATCGACTATATCCAGCAATTTCAAGTCTTTTAAAACCGGAATAGATTGAGCCGCAAATGCCTCGTTCAGCTCTACAATCTCAATGTCGTCTATGGTTAGTCCAGCGCGTTTTAGTGCTTTTTTCGTGGCAGGAACAGGCCCATATCCCATGATCGCTGGATCACATCCCGCCACGCCCATACTGCGGACACGAGCAATCGGTGTCAGTCCAAGCTCTTGAGCCTTTTTAGCCGACATCATTAACATGGCCGATGCCCCATCCGATAAGGCCGATGATGTTCCTGCCGTCACCGTACCGACTTTCGGCATAAAAACTGGAGGCAGTGACGCTAAGGATTCCATCGAGGTCTCAGGACGAATGACCTCATCCACTTCAACCAGTATTTTATTGCCATCAGCATCATGGCCCTCAATAGGCACGATTTCGTTTTTAAAGCGACCTTGTTGGGTTGCTTCATAGGCCAGCCGATGGGAGCGAACAGCAAAAGCATCTTGAGCCTCTCGGCTCACACCATGCATTTTACCAAGCATTTCGGCGGTCACTCCCATCATCATAGAGGCTTTCGCCATATGTTTGGATAATGCTGGGTTAACATCAACACCATGCATCATGCCAACGTGGCCCATATGCTCGACACCACCCACAACGAAAACATCACCTTGCCCTGTCATGATGGCTTGCGACGCTGTATGAATGGCTGACATCGACGAACCACACAAACGATTCACGGTTTGAGCCGCCGTTGTAATCGGTAAGCCTGCCAATAATGAAATCGCACGAGCAACGTTAAACCCCTGCTCTAAAGTCTGATTGACACATCCCCAGATCAGATCTTCCACCTCTTTCGGATCCACTTTCGGATTGCGTTTGAATAATGCCTTTACCAAAGCTGCCGATAGGTTCTCGGCTCGGACGTGACGAAAAACACCGTTTTTCGTCTTGCCCATAGGGGATCGAACTGCGTCAATAATGACTACATCATTTGGATTGAGTTTCATAAAATTCTCCTTAAATCGTTCAACCGTGGGGCATTATTCGCCGTAATACGTTTCGTTGTTGGTTGCCATTTCACGCATTCTTGCGGTGGGCTCATACAACGTACCTAAGTGGCTGTAGTTATCTGCAAGTTGACAAAACGCTTGCAGCCCCATTTGGTCTAGATAGTGCAAAGCACCGCCCAGATAAGGAGGGAAACCAATCCCGTAAATTAACCCCATGTCCGCTTCCGCAGCACTGGATACGATGTTTTCTTCTAAACAACGAGCGGTTTCGATACACAGTGGAATCATCATTCGAGCGATGATATCGTCGTCGGATAATTCTGTTTTAGCGTCCACTGTTGACGCCAAAAGAGCATTGATTTCTGGATCAAAGAGCTTTTTCGGTTTGCCTTTACGATCAGGCTCATACATATAAAAGCCTTTACCATTTTTCTGGCCAAAGCGCTCTAATTCATAAAGACGATCAACTGCATTCACGCCTTCATGCTTCATACGATCTGGGTAACCATCTGCCATCACTCGATCAGCATGATAAGCAGTGTCTATGCCCACCACATCAAGAAGATACGCAGGTCCCATTGGCCAACCAAATTTTTCCATCGTCTTATCGACTTGCTGAAAATCTGCTCCTTCTTTCATCATCAAGGAGAAACCAGCGAAATAAGGGAACAGGACTCGGTTAACCAAAAATCCTGGGCAGTCATTCACGACAATTGGCGTTTTCCCCATCGCCTGAGCATAGGAAACCGTCTTAGCGATCGCTGCATCACTGGTTTTCGCACCACGAATAACTTCAACTAATGGCATGCGATGAACAGGATTAAAGAAGTGCATGCCACAAAAATTTTCTGGACGTTTTAGGTCTTTCGCCAGTTCTGTAATGGAGATGGTCGACGTATTGGAGGCTAAAATAGTAGTATCAGCGATATACTGTTCGGTTTCAGCCAACACGGCTTTTTTGACTTTAACATTTTCGACCACGGCTTCCACGACTAAATCAACATGGCCAAACTCACCATAACTTAGTGCTGGCGTGATGCCATTCATGGCTTTCAACGCTTTATCAGCGGTTAAACGGCCTCTCTCAATTTGACCATTAAATAGCTTATTCGCTTCACTCAGCCCAAGTTCAAGCGCTTCGGGTCGAATGTCTTTCATAATAATTGGCGTGCCTTTGGAAGCGGATTGATAAGCCACACCGCCACCCATTATACCAGCGCCTAACACAGCGGCTTGTTTGACAGGGGTCGCATCTTTTGCGTATTTGCCAGCTGTTTTCTTGATGACTTGATCACTTAAGAACAAGGTCACCAAGGATTTTGCTACCGTACTTTTAGCGAGTTTAACAAAACCTTTGATTTCTGTTTCAGCCGCTTTTTCCATGTCTTGGCTAATGCCTTTTTCCATGGTTTTAATGGCCGCCATTGGCGCAGGATAATGCTTACCAGCTTTCGCCCCGACTACCCCTCGAACGGACTCAAACACCATCATCTTTTCGATTGGCGAGAACTGCATCGGCGCCCGTAGTATATCTCGGCGAGAACGATAGCTAAGTTTGCCATCTTGCACTTGCTGAATAAGATGTCGAGCAGACTCTTGTACCTTCTCAACGGGCACAACAGCATCCACCGCCCCATCTTTTAATGCTTCTTCGCTGCGTTTTTGAGCACCACCGCAGATCCATTCACAAGCATTATCAGCTCCGATCAAACGAGGTAAACGCACTGTTCCACCCCAACCTGGGTAAATGCCTAGTTGAGTTTCTGGCAAACCCACTTTAGCGGAATCCGCCATGACACGATAATCACAAGCAAGGCACAACTCAAAACCGCCGCCAAGAGCAATACCATTGATCGCCGCCACAGTTGGACAACACAGATTCGAAATTTCCTTAAAAATATGGTGAGCTTCACGAAGTTTATCGGCTAAGTCTTCATCTTCTAACTTAAACCAAGCCGTAAACTCTGTGATATCTGCTCCAACAACAAAGACATTTTTTGCACTGGCAAAAATCACCCCTTGTAAATCATCGGTGGTCTTTAACATGGCAACGACTTCAGATAATTCTTTGAGTGCTAATCCATTAAATTTATTAACGGATTCACCTTCAAGATCGAGTGTAACGGTCGCGATATTCGTATCGTCCATCGAGACCTTTATTGCTTTTCCTTGGAACATCATGTTGCTCTCCCATTATTTTTATTGTGTATACGACGAACACTTTGCCCGTCGTATACAGTCGGATGCTGATAATTATGACGTTATACTAATGAGTACGGCGCTATAGACTTTTTTCTAACTCAGGCACCGCATCAAATAAATCCGCCACTAAGCCATAGTCTGCTACTTGAAAAATTGGCGCATCTTCGTCCTTATTGATCGCGACAATCACTTTAGAATCTTTCATACCTGCCAAGTGTTGAATCGCACCAGAAATCCCAACAGCAATGTACAAGTCTGGCGCAACAGTTTTCCCCGTTTGACCCACTTGCAAATCGTTCGGTACAAAGCCTGCGTCAACCGCTGCTCGTGAGGCCCCGATCGCCGCGCCCAATTTGTCCGCAATGCCATCCAACAACTTAAAGTTATCGCCACTGCCCATGCCTCGACCGCCAGAAATGACCACACTCGCGGCGGTTAATTCAGGGCGATCAGACTCCGCTAATTGCTCACTCACGAAACGACTCTTTTCTGAGGCAATCACCTGTGATAGGACCTCTGTTTGAGCATCGCCACCTTCATCAGCAGCGGCATCAAAACCCGTCGCACGTACCGTAATGACTTTTACTGAATCGCTGGATTTAACGGTCGCAATGGCATTGCCTGCGTATATTGGACGCACAAATGTATCAGCCGATTCCACTTTGATAACATCGGACAATTGGGCGACATCAAGCAAAGCCGCAACACGAGGTAAGGTGTTTTTCCCCGTGGTGGTCGCAGGTGCCAAGATATGGCTGTAGCCCTCGGCGACATCTACCACCAACTTAGCAATATTTTCAGCTAATTGATGTTCGTAAACAGCATTATCGGCAGACAACACTTTGCTGACGCCAGCCACTTTTGATGCCTGTGCAATGACTGTCTGGCACTCAAAACCCGCCACAAGTAAATGAACGTCTCCACCAATCTGTGAAGCCGCAGTAATCGTATTAAGCGTCGCTGGCTTTAGAGACTGATTGTCGTGTTCTGCTAAAACTAAAATACTCATGACACCACCTTCGCTTCGTTTTTCAATTTATCAACTAACTCACTCACCGATCCTACCTTAATCCCTGCAGCACGTTCTGGCGGCGGTGTGACAGAGACGATACTGACATTCGAACCTACTTCTACACCAAAATCCGCTGGTGTTTTCACATCCAGAGGCTTTTTCTTAGCTTTCATAATATTAGGTAAGGAGGCGAAACGCGGTTCGTTTAGTCGCAAATCGGTTGTCACCACGGCAGGTAAAGTAATTGCTAACGTTTGTAGACCACCGTCTATTTCACGAGTGACCTTAGCTTCGCCATTTTCTACTATCACTTCCGATGCAAAGGTAGCTTGAGGGTAATCCAAAAGAGCGGCGACCATCTGACCTGTTTGGTTATTATCAGAATCGATGGATTGTTTACCCATAATAATAAGATCCGCCGCTTCGTCCTTGGCAACACCCGCTAACAGTTTCGCCACGGACAAAGAGTCCAACCCATCCTCTGTCTCTACTTGAATCGCACGATCTGCTCCCAATGCCAAAGCAGTACGCAAGGTCTCTTGGCAAGATTTTGATCCTACCGATACAACCACCACCTCATCAGCGACACCTTTTTCTTTTAACCGAATCGCTTCTTCTACTGCGATTTCACAAAAAGGATTCATCGACATTTTGACATTGGTAAGATCAACGGCGGAATGATCTGCTTTCACACGTACTTTCACGTTGTAATCGATCACCCGCTTTACGGATACTAGTACTTTCATAAGCCCTCTTTACATTCTTTTTACTTTATTAAGGTTCAATCCAACGGTTTGCTGTCTATAGAGTCCAGTCCACTCCAGACTCAGTCAAACCATGACACCTGCTTGTTAATAGTGCGCTTAAATAAGTAGAATTTGTACTACTAATAATAAGTTACAAACTTTTTCCATCAATGACAAAAAAGCCCCAGTTAACTAACAAAAAAAATCACGCAATCAAACAAAGTCAGAAAGCATGTGATTTGGAAAGTCTATTATAGTCGGTGTGGATAAACCTTTGTTAACTAAACAGTGAAAAGATAAGGGCGAAACAGAATCCAGCTTTAACCCATAGAACGCGTTCGCGATAGAAAAGCGGCAAACGCCTCACGAGCTTCTTTGGATTTCAGTCGATCCTTAAAAATACGCCCCTCACGCATCAGTGCCATTTGAACGTCATCTTGACACCGATATTTCAATAAATCCTTACTTAACATCACCGCTTCTGCCGGCAAATTCGTCAGCTTTTGGGCGTATTGCAACGCCACCTCATATGCCTCACCTGAGTCACAAAGATGATTCACTAAGCCCATAGCCTGTGCCTCTACACCACTAAAAGCGTCCCCTAAAATAAGTACCTCAAAGGCTTTTTGATAGCCCACTAGCTTGGGTAATAAATAGCTAGAAGCCGCCTCAGGCACGAGTCCCAAATGCACGAAAGGAAACTGAAAAGTTGCCTCTCGAGCACTTAATACTAGATCGCAATGGAGCAACATGGTCGCCCCCACACCGACAGCCCTCCCTTCAACCCCCGCGACCAATGGTTTTTTATAGCCACTTAATGTTTGTAAAAATGTAAGAGCGGAGGACATTTTGTCTGGATTTTGAGCAACTTGTAAAAACTCATTGATGTCGTTCCCGGCGGAGAATTCACCATTGGCCCCATGAATTAAGGTGACTTTGATCGAGTCGTCCTGCTCGGCTCGCTGTAAAGCAAGTGCCAAGTTGTCATACATTTCTAAGGTAATGGCATTTTTTTTATCAGGGCGATTCATTTGTAAAACCTGCACACCCGACAAACAGGTTTCAACAACCATATCTGTAGTCAGTTCGCTCATTTACACCTCCTCTTCAGGTAGGCGAATCACATCCTCTGTCACTAATTTGCGTACCATTGGGCCATCATCAGACCAACCATGGCAAGAATTCACAAGTCCCTGTAACGTTTTAGAGATCTGTTCTGGGTATTTATCGCTTAATGGGCCCCACATCATTTGATAAGCCGTTGTCGCAGCCACTGGTAGTAATTCAAGTACATGAGTACAACCGACTTTGCCTTTAAACTCTTGTTTTAGCCAACGGCTCCAACCAGGACCAATTCGCGTTCCTTTGATCACTTCAAAGCTTGGTATTGCACCACTACAGTTTGGAAACGGAAACGCATCCATATAAACATGAATATCAATCACTTTAAATGAATCATCTAATGTCATGGTAAGGCCGATATCGTGAAAAGGGCTCCCTTCTGGCACCTTGCTTCCATCAAAATCCCGATAAACATCATAAGTCTTAAGGTCTTTCATATGAGCTTCTATATCCCATAAACCATCATCACGACGATAACCATTTGACTCAACTCGCCGCCGATGCATTAGCTCGCGTTTTGTTTTGCTTCCAACTGCCTTATCAATCTCATGACCGCTATTAGCATCATCTTGTTCTGTCTGTATTTTTTTATTTGATGACATAAAACTAAGACCTCTCTCATTTCCAATTGCTCGGACTGCAAATCTTGCGCTTCTTAGGCCTTTTCATCGCGTAATGATCGACGCAACACCTTACCGACATTGCTCTTAGGAAGCTCTTTGCGTACCTCGACGTATTTAGGTACTTTGTAGGCAGTAAGGTTTTCTTTGCAATAAGTCCGCACCGCTTTTAAATCGATGGAAACATTGGGATCTTTTAATACAATAAAGGCTTTAATAGCCTCGCCTGCTTTTTCATCAGCCACGCCAATAACAGCGGCTTCCAAAATATCTGGATGCGCAGATAAACATTCTTCGACTTCAGTCGGATACACATTAAATCCCGACACGATGATCATATCCTTGGCTCGATCAACGATTTGTAAATAGCCATCTGGATGCTCCATGGCAATATCGCCTGTAATGAAAAAACCATCCTCTGTCATGGCCTCTCGTGTGGCATCTTCACGCTGCCAATAACCCTTCATCACCTGGGGACCTCGCACACATAACATCCCTGCCTCCCCTTGTGCCACAGGCTTCCCACTGTCATCAAGGATACTGATTTCCGTTTCACTAACGGGCAAACCAATGGTACCAATTCGCTCTTTACCATAAGGGTTAAAGGATACAACAGGGGATGTTTCCGTTAATCCGTAGCCTTCAACAATTTTACAGCCAGTGACATCGAACCATTTAGCCGCCGCAGCACTCGTTAAAGGCATACCACCTGAGCAGGTTAATTTGAGTTCGCTAAAATCCACCTCGGAAAATTCAGGGCGATTGCATAGACCAACAAATAGCGTATTCAACCCCGCAAAGCCGGTAAACTTCCACTTTTTCAATTCTTTAATAAAGGCGGGTAAATCCCTCGGATTCGGAATCAAAATAGAATGGCCGCCACGCGACAGCAAACTGAGTCCGTGAATTAAAAAAGCATAAATATGGTAGAGAGGAAGTGGCGCAATAAAAATCTCTTTCCCCTCATGCAGAACACTCTCTAAACGAAAGTTCAGCTGATACATATTCGAAATCAAATTGGCATGAGTCAGCATTGCTCCTTTGGCAATGCCTGTGGTACCTCCGGTGTATTGCAAGACAGCAATATCTTCTGGGGTAATGGTCACGGGAGTTACTGTGTGATGCCGGCCTTTCGCAAGGGCCTCATTTAAAGAGATTGCTTGAGGCAAATGGTAGTTTGGCACCAATTTTTTGATGTACTTCACCACACCGTTAATCAGCAAGCGCTTAGGAGCGCTGTGAAAATCAGCAATCTGAGTGATAATGACGTGTTTAAGCTCGGTTTTATGCAGAATTTTCTCGATGTTATGCGCCATATTCGCAAATACAACGAGAACCTTTGCCCCCGCATCATTAAATTGATGCTCCAGTTCATGAGGGGTATACAAGGGGTTCGTGTTCACCACAATCAACCCAGCTTTTAGCGCACCAAAAAAGACCACTGGGTATTGAATAATATTCGGAAGCTGAATCGCGATGCGATCCCCTTTTTTGACACCCGGCAATTGCTGTAGATAGGCGGCAAATTGGTTTGCTTTCTCTTCCAATTGACGATAGGTAATTGTGTGGCCAACACTGCTAAAGGCAGATAAATCGGCAAACCGTTGACAAGATGCATTGAACACATCCAATAACGATTGGTAATGATGTGGGTTCAGTGAATCCGGAATATAACTACCAGGCGTTTTGGTGCCCAATGCATTACCATCAGGAACACGACTACCGGATACATTTTTCATGGTTTCACTCTCCCTGAGAACAGAGCCAGCTGAAGACTGACCACCCTCATTTTGTGTAGAGATCGAATTGTCCATCTGCATTCTTAACTCCAATTATTGTTTTTGTCAGGAGAATGTGCATTGCTTGGAACTCGCGCCAAATAGTGACTATTTGGCGCTCATGTATGCTATGACCAGCAAAGCTAAAGACTAATGAGGAAAAATCTGCGTCAACTTAGTTGCCAGCATAATATCCCCATCCGCCCGTATTTTTCCCTGCATAAAGGCCGCCATTCCATCCAACTCGCCACTCATCACGTCTTTTAACGTCTGTAAATCCATTTCAAGAGTAACCGTTGGATCATCATGTTCACCTTCAGCAAGAGCACACTTACCATCCTCGATACTAAGGTGATAATGCTCACCTTCATCCATATCAAATTGGAAGACAGCGCTCATATCATCCGCTTCGTCTGCATCAAAACGTCCAAGCATAGCATCAAACACTGCTTTTACTTCACTCATTTCCTATCCTCCAGTCTAGTCTAAAAATACCATCATTCTATTGCGCCTACTCACTTTATAAGCAACTTTTACTCGGCACAGTCACTTCAGCTAAGCATTCAGAAAAAGAAAGTTGTCTTCTTCCATAGCTAATAGGTTACCCGCTCCGGACAACATGGCTTCCGCATGCATTTTTGTCCGTGGCAATAAGCGCTCATAATAAAAGGTCGCCGTTTGCAGTTTCGCTGTGTAGAAACCTACCTCATCCGTTCCTTCGTCGAGTTTCGTTTGCGCAACAACAGCCATCCGAGCCCAGAAATAGGCTAATACAACATAACCAGAGAACATCAAGTAATCGACTGAAGCCGCACCAACTTCCTCTTTGTTTTTCATGGCCTTCATACCGATTTTCATGGTCACATCCCCCCACTCGCTGTTCAATTTATCCAGCGCAGAGATGTAGGATTTAAAGCGTTTGTCGCCTTTGTGTTCCTTACAAAATTTATGAATGATTTTGGTAAAACGACGCAATGTTGCCCCTTGAGTCATTAAGACTTTTCGTCCTAATAAATCCAACGCCTGAATCCCCGTTGTTCCTTCATAAAGCATGGCAATACGACAGTCACGCACGTTTTGTTCCATTCCCCATTCCGCGATGTACCCATGACCTCCATAGACCTGCAAGCCGTGGTTCGCTGCTTCAAAACCAGTTTCTGTTAAAAATGCCTTCGCAATCGGCGTTAGCAACGACATCAACTCATCCGCCTCAGCTTTATCTTCCTCATTACCGTGCTTCATCTTATCCACCAGCATAGAACAATAATGAATAAGTGCTCGTCCTCCTTCTGCAAAAGCCTTTTGTGTTAACAACATACGACGAACATCAGGATGAAAGATAATCGGATCGGCTGCTTTATCTGGCATTTTGGCACCGGATAGCGCACGCATTTGCAGGCGATCTTTTGCATAAGCAACCGAGTTTTGCAATGCCCACTCTGCATGGGCCAACCCTTGAACCGCCGTTCCTAAGCGAGCAACATTCATGAAGGTAAACATGCAGTTAAGACCACGGTTTGGTGGACCAATCAAAAAGCCCTTAGCACCATCAAAGTTCATCACACAAGTCGCATTACCATGGATGCCCATTTTATGTTCAATAGAACCGCAGGAAACTTGATTGCGTTCGCCCTTATCTCCCGCATCATTGACGGTATATTTAGGCACGATAAAGAGGGAAATTCCTTTGGTACCCGCCGGGGCGTCAGGAAGACGGGCTAAAACGATATGAACAATATTTTCTGCCATATCGTGCTCACCTGCGGAGATGAATATTTTGGTACCGGAGATGGCATAACTGCCATCGCTCTGTGGTTCCGCTTTGGTTTTCAACATCCCCAGATCAGTACCACAGTGGGGCTCAGTCAGACACATGGTGCCCGTCCACTGACCAGAGACAAGTTTGGTTAGATAGGTTTGTTTTTGCTCCTCGGTACCATGCTGCTCAATCGTGTTCATGGCCCCATGACTTAAGCCTGGGTACATCCCCCACGCCCAATTCGAGGTAGCAATCATCTCTGTCACCAGCATCCCCAAAGAATCAGGCAAACCTTGTCCCCCCATACTTTCAGGATGAGATAAAGAGGGCCAGCCGCCTTCGACATACTGGTGATAAGCTTCTTTGAAACCCTCGGGCGTGGTCACCACACCGTCTTTGAATTGACAACCTTGCTGATCGCCAACACGGTTTAAAGGAGAGAGAACGCGCTCAGCAAATTTAGCGCCTTCTTCAAGAATCGCTGACACCATATCGGGTGTCGCCTCTTCTGCTCCTGGCAATTTGGCATAATGACTCTGAAAGTCCAAAACCTCATCGGTAACAAATTTAATATCTCGCAAGGGCGCTTTATATTCTGGCATAACCTATGACCTCTTATTGTTTTTAGTCACATCAAACTCAAACAGAGCGATTAACATACCATAAAGAGTCGTCTATAAGTCGCATTCTCTCAATAACAAAACGAACCAAAATCAATGACAAAATTCATCACGAGAATGGGAGAAATGGTTTTTTCATATAGAGAACGGAGTAAAAACTTTTTCAAAACAAAGCATTGTTTATGACACTCATGAAGTTTTGTGCATTTTGGCCCGTATCAAACAAACATTCAAAACGGCTTTCTTTTAGTACTTCAGCGGTCACAATGGATTGCTCAACAGCACTTACATTAACTTGAACAGAGTGCCCATCCGCCGTATTGATAACCCCTTTGGCCCGCCAAAAACCAGGTTGAGATTGCAAATTCGACAACATGTCAACCAGGGCATCAAGGGCAAAAACATAACGATCCTCCATTACCCATCCCAAGCTGCTTAGTTCGCTATCGCGTTTATGAAATACTGTCACCCCTTGCTTAGGCTGACTGGTAAACGACTCGACTTGATCGTGGTGATCGTGGTGATCGTGGTGATCGTGGTGATCGTGGTGATCGTGGTGATCAATCTTACAAGACTGACGAATTGGCTCAACATTTAACCAATCCAGATCCACAATACCATCGCTAGAAAACCCAATGACGGCTTTTGCAGGCTCAAACTGCTTAGCAAACTCGATAAAGCGCACTTCTTCAAACTCATCATAGGTATCTTGTTTGCTGGCAATCAACACATCGGCCATATTGATTTGGTCGAAAAAGGCCGGATGCCCTAAATAACGAGGATCCGATAAGTTTCGTGCATCCAGCAAGCATATACTCGCTCCAACTTCTAGCACGCCATGGTAATGGGATGCGTTCAGTTGCTTCACTATTTGGTCTGGATGGCCTATCCCTGTGGGTTCAATAATAATTCGGTCAGGGTTGGCTATTTTAATCAGTTCATTCAGTCCTGCTCCAAACGCAGCTGATGTGGTACAACATAAACAGCCCCCTGGCACCTGCTTAACCTTAATACCTTTGCCTTCAATTAAAGCGCCATCAATGCCGACATCACCAAACTCATTAATCAGCACTGCCCAATGTTCGCCATCCGGTACATGAGATAGTAAATGCTGAATCATAGTGGTTTTTCCTGCGCCTAAAAAACCGGTGATTAGCGTTACTTTAATACCTTGATAACGGTCATGGCTTTTACTCATTCAACTCTCCCATTCAGATTAATAAAAGAACGGTTTTCAAGGCAGTTTTACATCTTACTTGCCTAAAAATAGGATACCCTTGACAGGGTAAAGTATAAAAAGAGCAGAATAATAGCACTCTTTCAGCATATTACGCTGATAATCAATTTTACTCTCCGCCCCTCATTGCAGTTCTCATAAAAACGGCGCTATTCTGGTAAACAAACTTCAAGTCGGATGCTGTTTATGAGCTTTATCAAAAAATGCGGTCTTACTTTACTCACTGCTGCCACCTTTCAAACCCAAGCAGCCTCTGTCTGGAAGGTGTCCTCGGGTGATCACACCTTATATATAGGCGGTACCGTACACATGCTCACCCCAGATGACTACCCGTTACCTCACGCTTATGAACAAGCCTATCAAGCTGCAGACAAAGTGGTCTTCGAAACCGATATAAATGCCATCAGCAAACCCGAATTTCTCCAACAGATGCAAGAGCAGCTGTCTTTCACAGATGGCACCACCATTGGCGATGTTATTACCCCAAGCACTTACGACGCACTAAAAGACTACTTAACCACACGCCATGTACCCATTGAAGCCATTCAGCATCTAAAGCCCAGCTCCATCGCCATGACATTAACCACCCTTGAGCTCAAACATATGGGATTCATCAGCGAAGGAGTCGATCAATTTTATGCCAATAAAGCCTTACAAGACCATAAGCCACAAGCCTGGCTAGAGACACCAGATGCACAGATTAAAATGCTATCGGACTTGAACAAGGAAGATAGTAACAACATGGTTCAATACGCCTTAGATGACATAAAAGACATGACAAAAAGTATGAACCAGATTAGAAAAAGCTGGCGTGAAGGCGATCTAGCGGCTATGGAAGCACAAGAGTTGACCGAGTTTAGGCAAGAGTATCCAGAAATCTACCAAGAGCTTCTTGTCAAACGCAATAATACTTGGATGCCTCAAATCCAAAAAATGCTCACCGACAAACCCGTCGAGTTTATTATGGTCGGAACCTTACATTTGGCGGGGCCAGATAGTCTATTAGCCAAACTTCAAGACAGTGGCTACCAAGTTGAAAAACTCTAAATCAGAGAAGGGCATCAATGTCGGCTTTTTGTTTTTCAAGCTGTTTAGGTAAATCATTAATGCAATAGTTAATGTAATACAGAGTGAACAAAAAGGTGTAAATCACATTCATCTTATACACCTGCTGGTGCTCTACTAGAGCCACCTGCTGCAACGCCTTTCTTGCCTTAAATGCCCACACTTCATAAAGAGCCAACAGGCTCACTGAAATAGCCAAACTCAGAAGCGCCACTAAAGGATAAATACTTTCTGAAAAGACACCAGCCCACGCAAAACAAACCGACATAACCAGTAAAAATGGCTGCCCCACCACTTTAATCCCAGTATGACATTGGATTTTATTGGTTGTTGTAAATATCCAAACCAAATTGTAAATTCCAACTGTCACAAGAGTCAGTAACAATAACTGCCATGTTTTCATGTTTACGTCTTTCTTTAATGCGGCAATATCAGACATGCGGTCACTCACTCTAAAACAGGTTTGAAAGCGCGCATCTTAACGACTAAAACGAATAAAAACCAATACATACCTGAAAAAAATCCATTCAATAAGTATCGTTCTCGGAGCGAACATAAATGGACGGCGAGCCATCAAATGCCATCTCAACATTAAAAACAATTGGGCGGCAACAAACTTGACAGTCTTCAATATATTCTTGGCTCTCTTCTAACACTTCAACCATCACCTCAATCGCCTCTCCACAATAAGGGCATGAGATATCGGTGGTGAGTAAATCGTTCATACACAGACTCCATACAAGCATTACAAATATACAATAGCCTAACGACTTAACATTTGGACGCCAAGCAGGTAAGCAAGGAATCATTTTTGTTCATCCTTATTTCATACCAGTGAAGCACAAAACGAGGTAAATGGCTCAATTCAGTTGTCAGCACTTATTCAGTCGGTGATAATGACTGTTTTGATCAGCAATTGTGGATAACGAAAACTTATGATGTCGAATAACCCTAATAAGAATGACCTTCCAGTAATTATTGCAGGTGGCGGTATCGGTGGCTTAACACTGGCCTTAACACTCGAACAAATAGGCATTCAATGTGTTGTCTATGAAAGTGTCGCCGAGCTAAAACCACTGGGGGTTGGCATCAATATTCAGCCCAACGCAGTACGAGAGCTATATGATTTAGGGTTAGACACAACGCAACTTGATAAAATTGGTCTACAAACAAAAGAATGGGCGTTGGTAGGACTAAATGGAAAGGAAGTCTATTGCGAACCTCGTGGCACAGATGCGGGCTATCATTGGCCTCAATATTCTGTCCATCGCGGCAAACTGCAAATGCTCTTATACCATACGGTTTTAGAGCGACTTGGCGAAGAGTCCATTCAAACAGGCCATAAAGTGACGGGCTACCAAAATACGGATCAGGGAGTGACCGTTCATATTACCAACAAAGAAGGTGAACTGCTGGAAGTCCAAGGCGCCCTACTGATTGCGGCCGATGGTTTACACTCTGCCGTTCGTGCGCAAATGCATCCCTCCCAACCACCTATTCATTGGGGTGGCGCGGTTATGTGGCGCGGCACCACCCAAGCTAAGCCGATTCGCACTGGCGCATCTTTTATTGGTTTAGGGACACATCATCACCGTATCGTGTTTTACCCGATTACACCAGCTGATCCCGTTACAGGATTAGCCACCATCAACTGGATTGCTGAAGTAACGATGGACAATTCACAAGGATGGACAAGTGGTGATTGGAATAAAAAAGTCGATTTGAACGATTTCATCCACCACTTCGAAGACTGGGACTATGACTGGGTCGACATTCAGGGCCTACTTCGCGGAGCAACGGAAGTCTTTGAATACCCCATGATTGACAGGGATCCTATCCCCACTTGGATAGATAATAACGTCGCACTAATGGGCGATGCCGCTCATATTATGTACCCAACAGGCTCGAACGGTGCCAGTCAGGCCATTGTAGACGCCCGTATTCTTGGCGCCGCACTATTGGAGCATGGTGTCAATAGTTCAGCCCTTAGCGCATTTAACAAGCAACTTTGTGAGCCTATTTCTAACGTCGTATTACGTAATCGAGGGGCAGGCCCATTTGTTATTCTAAATGAGCTGGATAAACGCTGTGGCGGAGTGTTTGAGGATATTGAAGACGTTTTTCCTGAGGCTGATCGCCAGGAGTTAATGGCCAACTATAAGGCTGCGGCTGGTTATGCAATCGATGCCCTCAATACCGCCCCACCCACCATTAAAATGAAGAAAAAAGTGGCTTAGCTTTATAAATTGGGAGATAACACATGCTGCAACATTACGTTTTTATCAAATATCAAGAAGGCACATCGGATGACCATATCCAAGCCTTTAAAGACAAAATGCTCGCACTCAAAAACACCATTAAAGAAATCAGACGTATTGAGGTAAGCATTGATGAGCTTCACGAAGAGCGAAGCTGGGATGTTGTCTTGAATATGCAGTTTGACTCACTTGAAGATTTGCGCGCCTACCAAAGGCATCCAAATCACGTTGCAATCGTAGAGTTTAATGGCCCGAAAGTGGCTCAGGCTGGCGCACTGGACTGCCACATTTAGAACGTTTGCCAAAAGCCAATACACACTTAACTTAAAACACACAGAAAACAGCCCAGCATAAACAAACTGGGCTGTTTTTTTCTCAATGTACTCTTTATTTTTAGTAGGCATGACAACGCTTCATAGCTTAGCCACATTCTCCGTCTCAAAGGAAAGTACAAGCAAGCAACCGAACGCCCATCCTAATCGAAAAAATGCCTATTTCAAGGTTCCCATGGCTAACCAGAAATAGTCACTCTCTTCAATACTGACATCATGACAAAACTCCTCCATCAAAACCTCTAACTCTTCTTGGTTAGGGAAGTTTTTTAGTACCTCATAGCCACTGCCGTCCGAGAGTGTTCTCATCTGAAAAGTATCCCCATACTCGCTACGGGACGATATGGGCGTGCTACTGCCTTCAACATAGCGATTATCAAATAAAATCACCCTAGAACCAGGTTTCATAGCTCGGTCAATGCCTTTCATAAAGGTTCGACGCTGTTGCATTTTTATGTGGGAGAAGAAAAATCCTGCTAAAAAAACATCAAACTCACTGCTATCGGGAATCTGAAATGCATCCATCACTCGGTAGTCAACATGCCCACCTTCACAACTGTCTAACGCACTTTTAGCCAGTTTTTCGGATGCATCTGTCGCCAGTACGTAAAGCGCTGCGTTGGCTATTCGTCGTGTCCAATACCCGGTACCACAGGCCGCTTCTAACACTCGTCGACCAAGAACCGATGCTTCAAGCCTACGTTGCAACCACGCCAAATCGTCTTGTCTTTCAATAATAGAGTAGATTTGTTCATATTCAGGTTGTCGTTGTTCATAATACTCAAGCATCCAGCAGCCCTCTTACTATTCAAATCAATTAAAACGGTTATCCGAAGAAGCGTTGTAAGACGACCTATATCCACGGCCAACAAAACACGCCCCTCTAAAAGGGCAATTATATCAAATCACATATTCCTGCCCACCCATGATGACGCACTGGCCTCCTCCGATTTCGGCAGGATTCATATACATTTTTTACGATTTTTCTCCCCAAATCCTCCGTCTTTTTTTATACTAGCCGCCCCTTGGCATAAAACTGACCAAAAAATCAGTTTTACTATCTTATCTTGGCGTGTTGATGATGAATAATAACAACCATTATCTAACATTTAGGTTTCACATCACGCCACCCCATTAGCAATAAGGTTTCTCTATGTTTGAACGTTATTTTCAGCTCAAGGCGCACAACACCACGGTGCGCAAAGAAGTCATTGGTGGTGTTACCACATTCTTAACCATGGCTTACATCATTTTCGTCAACCCATCCATTCTTGCGCAAGCAGGTATGGATCAAGGGGCTGTCTTTGTTGCCACCTGCCTTGCCTCCGCAGTAGGCTGTTTGATCATGGGGCTATACGCCAACTACCCCATTGCACTCGCACCAGGAATGGGACTCAATGCTTTTTTTACCTACAGTGTCGTATTAGGCATGCATTACACTTGGGAACAAGCATTAGGCGCAGTGTTTCTATCCGGTATCATCTTTATTCTCATCAGTATTTTTAAGATTCGCGAATGGATCATCAACGCCATACCCAACTCATTAAAATTAGGCATTGCAGCGGGTATTGGTCTGTTTTTGGCCATGATTGCACTGCAAAATGCAGGCATTATTGTTAAAAACCCAGCTACGGCTGTTGGTCTTGGCGATTTATCATCCCCTTCTGCCCTCTACGGATTACTTGGCTTCTTTGTTATTTGCGCTTTGTCCTATTTGAATGTGACAGGGGCTGTGATGATCGGCATTCTATTTATTGCCGTTCTTTCAATGATCTTTGGTCAAAACCACTTTGCAGGGATCGTGTCAGTTCCACCATCTATTGCGCCTACTTTTATGGCCATGGATGTTGAAGGTGCTTTTCAACTCAGCATGATCAGTGTGGTGTTTGCTTTCTTATTCGTGGATCTATTCGATACCTCAGGTACACTTCTTGGCGTGGGTCAACGCGGTGGATTACTTGATAAAGAAGGCAAACTACCCCGCTTGAAAAAAGCCCTTTTAGCAGACTCTAGCGCTACAGCCATCGGCGCAGCACTCGGCACCTCTTCGACAACCAGCTACATTGAAAGCGCATCAGGCGTGGCCGCTGGAGGGCGAACTGGCTTAACCGCTGTTGTTGTTGCTGGTTTATTCTTAGTCAGTTTGTTCTTTTCTCCTTTGGCTGGCTCTATTCCAAGCTACGCCACTGCTGGCGCACTCTTATATGTTGCCGTATTAATGACAAGCAGTCTGGCAAAAGTAAACTGGGATGATATTAGTGATGCGGCTCCCGTGCTCATTGCCGCCTTTTCGATGCCATTGACTCACTCAATTGCCGATGGCATTGCTTTATCCTTTGTTAGTTATGCCATCATCAAAGTTTTATCTGGTCAATATAAGCAAGTAAACATCGCGACCTATGTACTGGCCATCTTGTTTATCTGTAAATTTGTTGTGTTTATCTAAGTGACATACACCAACCTGAGTTGAATAGAAGAGCCCTAAAACGAGTATCAGGATGTCTGATACTCGTTTTTCCTTTATGAACCATTCAATACGCTCCTAATATGAGTGATTTTTAAAAGAGTATTCATGCCCCATAACGCCTTATACACAGACCTTTCTGGCTACTATGACCTGATGTGCGCCGATATAGACTATAAAGCACAAAGCGATAGTGCCCATCGCATGCACCAAATTTTTGGTAATGGTGGAAAACGCCACTTAGATTTGGCCTGTGGAACAGGACCACATATTCAATATTTTTGCGCCACAAACTACGACTGTTCTGGCTTAGATATCAACCAACCCATGCTTGATATCGCTCAAGAGCGCTGCCCCCAGGCACAATTTTCACTCGGCAACATGTGTGCATTTCGTTACGAAAAGCGCTTTGATTTAATTACCTGTTTCTTGTATTCCATTCATTACAGCGGCGTTCTTAAAGAACTGGCAGGGTGCATCGAAAGTGCTCACGGTGCATTAGAAAAAGGCGGTGTATTCTTTTTTAATGTGGTGGATAAGCATCAGATCAATAATGACTTATTTATTCAACACAGTATCAACCATGAAGACAGTTGCTTCACCTTCCGGTCAGCCTGGCACTATGTTGGCAACGGTGAAAAGCAAACATTAAACTTAAGCATTAACAAAGTCTCGAACGACTCTCAACAAACTTGGCAAGATGCACATCCAATGGTGGCGTTAGACTTTGATGAACTACAAGACATGCTATCACCATATTTTGAAGTGCATATCTTTGAACATGACTATGAAAAAATCATACCGTGGCAAAGGCAATCAGGAAATGCGATCTTTGTGTGCGTAAAAGCTTAGCGAATACAAACGGCGAACGGTAAACAGACCTGCGACTTATGCCATCGCGCGATATTTTAAAATCAAGCTGATAATCTCATGATCACTCACAGTAGAAGATAAAGACTCATTCACAGACCGTCTCTGAGGGAGGCGGATATTAAATTTACTTTTCAATATCGCAATGACTTGAGAGTCGGAATTAGGGTCAATAATCTGCCCTGCAAAAATACAAATTCGTTTTAAGAAGAAATCTTTGTTACCAGTAACCATAATTTACCTTTATGCTGTATTCAAAAGAGACGTGTGGAAACACCGTGTGACCCCTAGCCAAAGAAAAATGACAAGAGCGAATGTGGTATATGCGTCATAGGGAGAGTAGAAAATATATCGTCCTCCCACTCTACTCCAAAATACTAGGATTAGATAATGCTTTTTGTCAAAAAACCTAAGGATTAGGTAAAGTCTCCATCCTTTCTCCTCATAATCCAAAGCGTTTGCAGGCAACCCAACCAATAGACAGTGACGAGCAACCTCCCTAGCTTTTTACCTCCTAATTAAAAATCACGAAAACCTCATAAGAGGTCACTAAAACAATACCATACTGACAATGACCATGTTATAAAAAGAAACGTTGTCTAAAGCACACAAGAGATTGCATATCGTTAACAGGATGTTAAGGAAGTTTTAGTATGGCAATGGCCAATTTGGTTTCTATCATTATGCCCGTTTATCAAGGACAGATGACCCTTATAAGAGCGCTCAACTCCCTATTTAAACAAACTTACTCAAACTGGGAGTGCATCCTCATCGCAGATGATAGCTTCGATTATAAATCGTGGTTGAAGCAACAGGGTATACAAGATGTAAGACTGCGTTTTACTCAAACAGAGCAAAAACGGAGTGGCCCTAATATTGCCCGAAACGTCGGCAAGAAACTCGCAAGAGGCGAATGGATTGCCCCCTTGGATGTGGATGATCTCTACTACCCTACTCGCTTAGCACGACTTATTCCCCTTGCTCAGACATCAGGTCTCTCACTTGATAATGTCTGTGTGGTGAATGATGACTCTCAACAAACCATTACCATGGGGTTCAAACAAACACCCACCCAACTTTCGATTGACGACTTTTTTACTACGAATACTCCTTTGCTTTTTTTATTTCATCATAGTTTAGCCCAACACAGTTGGGAGCCCATTGCCAGAGGAGGCGACACTCTCTTTAACTTAAGGGCATTAGAAACTGCTAGCTATGCCACATTTCATCAAGAAGCTCTACACGAATACCGAGTGCATAAACGATCTATGTGCCATACTCCCAATGTAGGTAATATTTTTGACCAAGCTTATCAGGAAACCTTGCAGCGCCTCTATATGGATGGACTTGGTTTTCAAAATACCCAGTTTAAAAATAAAGTCATCGAGCTTATCACCTATAAAAAAACACTGAATTTAGCCTTCGAAAAAGCCATAAAAAATGGTTTTAATGGCGACTTTCAAGCTTTCAGTTCAGATATTCAAAGCAAGAGTAAAATGCGTTTGAGCAACAATAAAAGACACCTTATGAGCACGCCTCTTTAGCAAGAGCAAAAACGACCACCTCTCTCTAGAAAGTAAAAAGCCAGAGCATAAACTCTGGCTTTTCGAAAATCAGGGAAAGTCCCTAACACATTAAGGAAAACACATTAAACAATCTTGGTTAGCCAATTATGCTTATCTTGCGCATTTCCCCACTGGATATCATTTAGCGTTTTACGCAATTTCTCTGCGATTGGACCAGGCTCACCGGATCCTACTTTGAACTCTTTGCCATTATGGATAAAAGTCCCAACAGAGGTCAGTACCGCAGCGGTTCCTGATAGAACCGCTTCAACGCCCGGCTTAGCCGCACGTTCTAGCAATTCACTAACGGTCAATTCTCGCTCACTAACGGTCATGCCAAGATCTTTTGCAATCGTCAAAATGGAAGAACGTGTCACGCCATGTAAAAAGCTCGAATCCAACGCTTTGGTAATAATTTCATTACCGTCAATTAATAAGAAGTTCGCCGCTCCCGTCTCTTGCACATCCCCATTAGGACAAAACAATATTTGATCTGCCTGAACGTCTTCTTTGGCTTTCATGATCGGTCCAAGTGCACTGGCATAGTTACCGCCACTTTTAATCATTCCCATATGAGGCGCACAGCGCTGTCCATTTTCTTCAAGAAGAATGCGTAAAGCATGCGCACCACCTGAAAAATAATCTCCAACCGGAGACAACAAAACATACACCATAGAGGTTAAACTGGGGGCCGCCGCTTTACCGATAATGGCTTCTGTACCAATGTGCGTTGGACGAATATACATAGAGCCTGGTGGCTCAGGAACATCATTAGCAAACTCAGCCACAATATCTTTGATCATTTGAGCTACTTGCTCTTCATCTACTTCTGGTAAGGCTAATAAACGGCTGCTTTGTGAAAAACGTTTGATATTTTGATCCATACGGAACACATGAACACTACCATCAGCATGACGAAACGCTTTTAAGCCTTCAAAACAAGTACTAGAGTAGTGCAATACATGCGCACCTGGGTGCATTGGGATACTATCAGATGGGACAATCCTAGATTCACCCCATTGGTTATTATCAAATGTTGCTAATGCCATACGAGGCATAAAAATGCTACCAAAAGCCGCCATTATTATTTCCTATACAAATAAATGATTGCGATCATCAATCGCCACTAAATACAGTCAATTTTTCGACCAACCCTGACCGATTCTTTTCACGATATTAAAGCAGAAAGCACCAGCAAGAAAGACTGTTTCGTCTCTAGCAACCAAGCAAACGACTATTTATCGTATTTTTGCGTAATTACTAAAGAAAATGGGCTGGACTGTATTGAGAGATTGGTGGGCTTTCTAATCCCCTGCATTGAACACTGACACCTGACTGCCACCTAATTTTTTCGCTTGATACATGGCAAGATCGGCCTGTTGAATCAGCTCCAATACAGTTGTTACATGATTTTTTCCACTAGAAAGACCAATACTAGCAGAGACATGAAACAACAACCCTTCAATATCAAAAGGTTTACTAATCTCTAACACCATATTTTGCGCAATAATCAACGCATCACTGGCGGAAGAGTCATCACCTAATAATACAAGGAATTCATCTCCACCTTGGCGTGCCACACACCCTGATTCACCAACGCAATGCTGTAGCCTTTGGGCAATTAGTTGTAATAACTTATCTCCTATACCATGACCATAATTATCATTCACTTGTTTAAAGCCATCAATGTCCACAAACAACACATCGGGAGAAAAACCCTTCTCATTTTGACGGCCCCGCAACAACATCTCTTCTAAGCGCTCAAGAAAAAAAGCGCGATTAGGCAAGCCTGTCAATTGGTCATGTGCCGCCATATAGACAAGACGAGACTCCATAACCTTACGTTCTGTAATATCATGGGCCACCGCAATTCGCACCTGGTGCTCTTCAGACCACCGAGCCGACCACAAAACGTGGACAATACGCCCACTCTTGTGAATCCAACGGTTTTCAAAACGGGGTTGAATCTCTCCATTTAACAGCGTTTCCACCACCTTAGTGGTTTTGAACTTATCTTCAGGAAACACCATGCTTTCCATTGACTGACCAATTACCTCACTTGGTGAATAACCAAACACATCTTCAAACGCAGCACTAACAAAAACAAAACGTCCAAAACGGTCGACAACACATACCGCATCAAGCATCAATTCCAACACATCAGAAAGATCAATCAACTCACTCGCTTTCATTTAATCGAATCGCCTCGCTCAAAAAACACCCTCTATTGACCTATCAAACGAACAACCCACCCATAAAACGAACAACACAATAGGTTAAACCTAAGACAGTATTATTATATTAAGCCCATAACAAGATATGGATACTTCTAGGAGCTCTCCCTCTTCAAACAAGCCACCATGGCGAACAAGCCAGTCAATAAGAAAAACATAACCAAATGTTCAAAAAACACCCACATTTTTATCGTTATAACGCCTTATTTTGTAACAGAAAGTAACGTTTATGCATCAATATGGCGCCCGACTGATAACTATGACTAATTTATGAAAGTTTCATCAAAAATAAAAACACACAAAATTGAGTAAATAATAGTCAATAAAATTCTTATTTGAGACATTTATTTATTAAATATATCCTTTATTTGCATATTGGCACGCATTGTGCTTTTAAGAATCACGTAGGGTAAACAATGATGATGTTATGTAATTAAATGTATTGATTGCTTTGTAAGCTTTGTTAGAGGGCAGAAAAGTAACCATCAATACTGACCGTAAAGTCAGCCTAGTGATTGTTCTACATGTTTTTTTGATCACTTTTCGACGTCATGAAAGGTATTTTACGCACCAATATGATGCAAAAAAGAAAGACTTTGTCCGATTTTAGGACGAGATTGGTCTTTATCAGGGTGAATATTGGTTCAACTTATATGCAAGCAACATGTAAAAAATACCTAAGGACACAAAGCAGCCGAAAAGTCCCTACTCAACTAAAGCAGAGAAACAAAAGCGCAGGCAAAAAACAGGAGGAGAGACAGAGACTCAACAGAAAAAATTGGAACACTAAAATAAGTTTAACTTTACCTAGTATGTGCACTTATCAATTCAATAGAAAGCACACTTGATACAATAAACAATGAAGGAATGCATTTCATGAAAAAAGCGATATTCACCCTAGCTACTCCCTTACTGCTAGCAGCAACAGCAGCAAACGCAGCTAGTATCATTAAAACGGATAATTCCAGCTTGGATATTTTTGGTCGTGCTAAGTTTACTGCCCAAAATGATTCTGTAAAAGGTAGCTCGTCCAGCTTTAGTCCTCGTTTAGGTGTCAAAGGACAAATTAACGATGGAAACGGTACTAGCGCCTTTTTTATGACAAGCTGGAGCATGCTATCTTCTGCATCTTCTGCGGCATCAAATAATACAAAAACAGCGTCAGTAGCAGATCCTGACAACCCAACAGACAAAAACAAACGAAACAACGTTCTTACATCATCAGGGGGCGACAACCTTTCAGCTCGCTATCAATTTGTAGGACTTGGGTTTGAGGGGATTGGTAAATTTACATTTGGCCAAACCGACACTCCTTTTTACACTTTAGTAACTAGCGCTACAGATATCTTTAACTATAGTGGCCTTGAGGCTTCATCAAACACATACGGTACTTCTGCTTGGGCATCTAACCTAGCTCTTTACTCAAACACATTCGGCAAACTGTCTGTTGAAGCCTCTTACCAGTTTAAGACAACAGAAGGTGGTGAATCAGACAATGGCTCTGTTGTCGATGCATTTGGTGCAGGCTTAAATTCAGCGAACTTTAAAACGCAAAACAACGCCTATAGTGCTGCTGCCGCTTACGCCCTAACAGATGCTTTAAATCTACGCGCTGGTTACGCGTATCAAACCTTTACCAATAATGCAACCAAATCAAATTATGGTTTAGCCGCTGACTATACAGTTGGTAACTTATACTTTGCTGGTGTATACACTCGCGACAACGAAGATGATGGCCAAAACACAGCCTCTCGTAATGGTTATGAAGTGGCAGCATCTTACAATATGGATAAATACACCTTCACCACAGGTTATGCATACGGCACACAAAACAGTGATGTAGCAACAACACCAAATCCTAATGGTGGAAAACCAACTCAAAATGATGACATCGCCTACGCTAAAGCTTTTAAACTAGGTGTGGCTTACCATGTGTTCAGCAACGTTACAACTCTTGCTCAGATCACACACAACACAAGTGGTTCGAACACATATTTCGGCGGATTAAACTACACGTTTTAATTTAGGCTATTCGCTTAGCTAAAGGGATAAAGTTACAGCAGAATTACTATTAACGTGTTTTTATAGCCTTTTCAGTTACCCCCTTCTGAAAAGCGCTCATTACTGACAATATAGACAGCATTGCTTAAACAACAATTGCGTCTAGACAAAAGAAAAAAGAGGCCGGAGCCTCTTAGTGGAAAAGTGACAAAAACGAGTCAACCAATAATCAGTTTTTATCACCTGAAATTCGACTACCAACAGCAGAGTTCTGATCCTTATATTTGGCATTATCTCGTTTGTTATAGGGACGATCTGCCGCCCCCGACATGGTTTCAAAATTAATGGCGCCGATGGTCATACCTGGACTCAAAGCAATCGGTAACTTACCGCCATTAAGGAATTCCAAGACAATGCCGCCGCTCCAACCCGGATCAATACGGTGTGCAGTCACATGTACCATTAAACCAAGACGAGCCAAAGAAGAACGACCATCCAGCCAACCAACTAAATTATCGGGCAAAGTCACCGATTCTTTCGTCACCCCCAGCACTAACTCCCCAGGATGAATAAAAAACGGGCGACCATCATCAACGAGAATTTCATCACTCATTACAGACTCAATCACTTTGTTAAGATCTGCTTTTGAGCTACTCAAATCCAGATACGGCGCAGGGTGACCTTGAAATACTCGAAACGAGTTACCTAATCGTAAGTCAACAGACACACCACTGATCACACTGTTATCAGGGCGCGGATCAATCACTATAGAACCTTCGTCTAGAGCGGTAATTATATCTCGATCACACAAACGCATTACTTTTCCTCAATCATCGCTCATGCCAATGGTTGGCATGGCAAACTGTTCATTCTGTGGGGACGCTAGAGTAGCACCAAGTTTGCGAGCAATCGACTGATAAATAGCAGCAATATCACCCTCAGGCGCACTAACCACTACAGGGGAACCTGCATCACTCTGTTCTCGAATGGCAAGACTCAAGGGCAATTTACCCAAAACGCCCACATTATATTCTTTCGCCAAGGTGACACCACCTTCCTCACCAAAGATGGCTTCATGATGACCGCAATTCGAGCAAATATGTACTGACATATTTTCTACTAGCCCTAATACAGGAATATTCACTTTATTAAACATCTCAATACCGCGACGTGCATCTAATAAAGCAATGTCTTGTGGAGTCGTCACTATAACAGAACCCGCCACCGGAATTTTTTGTGACAAGGTTAACTGGATGTCACCAGTACCTGGGGGCATATCCACAAACAAGTAATCGAGATCACTCCAATCCGTTTGTGTCAGTATTTGCATCAGCGCCCCAGTCACCATTGGTCCTCGCCAGGCAACAGGCGTATCCTTAGTCGTCAAAAATGCCATGGACATCACTTGAACCCCATGAGCAACAGGCGGAATAAACATCTTTTCATCTCGCACCTGAGGACGAGTACCATCTGCAAAGCCCATCATCATACCTTGGCTGGGCCCATAGATATCGGCATCAAGAATCCCAACACGCGCGCCCTCTCGGGCCATCGCCAACGCCAAATTCACCGTCGTGGTAGATTTACCAACCCCACCTTTGCCTGAGGCAACCGCAATAATGTTCTTCACACCCTGCAACCCAGTGAGATTACCTTGGGTTGCATGGCGCTCCACTTGGCAATCAATTTCCAACAGCACATCACGGCTATCATTTAATTCACGCTTGATACGAGCTTCAAGTGAGGCTTTCTCTTGCTCAGCAGGGTACCCCAGATGCAAGATGAGCATTATACGCTCTGCGTCCGTCTTGATTGTCCAAATAGCACCATAAGCATGGCCATTATTTTCATCAATCAGGCTTTCTAAACGAGACTGTATTTGGCTGTCTAACAGTCGCTGCTTAGGTTGATGATCATCAGTATGTGTTTGAGTTGTCAAAGGAGTATCTCCAACAGATCATTATCAACACGTTTGTGCGAAATGATCCTTGTCATGTGAATTAATAACCAGAATAGAAGCCAATTTGGGGGCAATTTGCAGAAAAGCAAGCCTACCCCTTGCACACGAAGGATGGGCACTTATAATTAGCCGACTTATGATTACCAATAGTACGACGCTCGCTTTTTCAGAAAAACCTATGCAACGTCTCTATCTGGAAAGGCACCTCACTTCCTATTCAGCGCCCGCTACTATTGATAAAATACTCGACTCTTTTTAATCCAGCAGGCTGATCAATAATGGCACAAACGCAACGCAAAATTTTAGTTACCAGCGCCCTTCCCTATGCAAATGGCCCCATCCATTTAGGGCACATGCTGGAACACATCCAAACTGATATTTGGGTGCGTTTTCAGAAACTTCGCGGCCACCTTTGTACCGCTGTATGCGCTGATGATGCACACGGCACCGCCATTATGATAAAAGCGGATCAACAAGGCATTACTTCTGAGCAACTAATCGATCGTGTTCGTCAGGAACATATGGCCGACTTTAAAGACTTCTTAATCGGCTACGATAACTATTATTCAACACACTCAGATGAAAACCGTGAATTCTCTAATTATATTTATAAGCGCTTGCGCGATAACAATAAAATAGCTGTCCGTTCAATCACACAAGCTTATGATCCAGAAAAAGAGATGTTCTTAGCAGATCGATTCATTAAAGGCACCTGTCCTAAATGTAAGGCTGAGGACCAATATGGCGATAACTGTGAAGTCTGTTCTGCCACTTATACGCCGATGGAGATGATTAACCCTCGCTCGGTCTACTCAGGTGCCACGCCTGTAGAAAAAGAATCGGAACATTACTTCTTTAAGCTACCCGAATTTCAAGACTTTTTAGCAAAATGGACACGCAGTGGCACCTTACAAGACCAAGTAGCAAACAAGCTCTCTGAGTGGCTAGACGCAGGTCTAAAAGAATGGGACATCAGCCGCGACGCACCTTATTTCGGCTTTGAAATCCCTGACGCGCCTGGTAAGTACTTTTACGTCTGGTTGGATGCCCCTATCGGCTATATGGCCAGTTTCAAGAACTTGTGTGATCGCACTGAAGGGTTAACCTTTGACGATTACTGGGCTAAAGATTCCGATGCTGAGCTTTACCACTTTATTGGTAAAGACATCATCAACTTCCATGCGCTGTTTTGGCCCGCCATGCTGGACTGCGCGGGTTATCGCACACCAACAGGGGTTAACGCCCATGGCTACGTCACTGTAGACGGTACAAAAATGTCAAAATCGCGCGGCACCTTTATCATGGCGCGCACTTATTTGAACCACTTGGATCCACAATATTTACGCTACTACTTTGCGGCTAAATTAAACGCCAGTGTTGATGATATCGATTTGAGCCTGTCAGACTTTGTGCAGCGAGTGAATTCCGATGTAGTGGGTAAAGTGGTTAATATCGCCAGCCGTACCGCCAGCTTCATTAATAAAAAGTTTGATGGTCAGCTAGCAAGCGATGTTAGTGAAAACGCTATGATTCAATCCTTCATTGACGCAGGCGATGTCATCGCACAACATTTCGAAAGCCGCGAATATGGCAAAGCGATTCGTGAGATTATGCATCTAGCCGATCAAGCCAATGAATACATTGCAGATCAAGCACCATGGGTTTTGGCAAAAGACGAAGCAACCCTACCTAAAGTACAAGAAATTTGTACCGTGGCTCTGAATCTCTTTAGTATATTAGCTACCTATTTAAAACCAGTGATGCCGCAAATGGTTGCCGATGCAGAAGCCTTCCTTGGCAAAGTACTCACTTGGGACAATCGCAGTGAGTTATTGTTTGGCAAAACAGTGAACGCCTTTAAACCATTAATGGCTCGCATTGATCAAAAACAAATCGATGCCATGATAGAAGAAGGAAAAGAAGCCGCCGTCGCTGCAGCAGAAGCGGTTGAAACGTCACAAGCGACGACAGAAACGGAACTCAGCAAAGACCCGATTGCAGCAGAAATTTCTTTTGATGATTTTGCAAAAGTCGATCTGCGTATCGCCCTGATTGCCAAAGCAGAGCATGTGGAAAAAGCCAACAAATTGCTAAAGCTGACACTCGACCTCGGTGGTGAAACACGTACCGTCTTCTCTGGGATTAAATCTGCTTACAAGCCAGAAGACCTAGAAGGCAAATTAACCGTCATGGTAGCCAACCTTGCTCCACGCCAAATGAAGTTTGGCCTATCAGAAGGAATGGTGCTTGCCGCTGGACCAGGTAAAGATGAAATTTATCTATTGGAACCACACGCTGGCGCGAAACCCGGCCAACGAGTGATGTAACCCACTCTTTAGTATAAATAAATAGTAGAGACAAACCTACGCCGATTAAATGTCTCATTTAATCGGCGTATTTCGTGATATTAAGAACATAAAAAAGATTAACAATAAAATAATATTATATAAGTTTTACCTATTAAATATATTCTAAATTAATCTATTTTTCGACGAATTTTAACTTGTTAGTTATAAGCAGCTTGGTATAGTTACGCTCTTACGCAGCGTATGCGTACTCCTCGATATTTAACATACTCACAGCATATTTATTTGGACATGAGATGACTGATTATCTGTTGATACTGGTCAGTACCATACTAGTTAACAACTTTGTATTGGTTCAATTTTTGGGGCTTTGCCCATTTATGGGGGTTTCTGGAAAACTGGAAACATCCATTGGTATGGCAATGGCCACTACGTTTGTCTTGACTCTTTCCAGTCTTTGCAGCTATCTCACGTTCGAATACATACTTCAGCCTTTTGGGCTTGAGTACCTTAAAACCATTGCTTTTATTTTAGTGATAGCTGTTGTTGTGCAGTTTACCGAAATGGTCGTACATAAAACCAGTCCGCTACTATATCGCGTATTAGGAATTTTCTTACCACTGATTACAACAAACTGCGCGGTATTAGGTGTCGCCCTGCAAAACACCAGTAAACAAAATAATTTTGTCGAATCCATCTTATATGGTTTTGGTGCAGCGGTTGGCTTTTCTTTTGTACTTATTCTGTTTTCAGCCATGCGTGAACGGATTAATGTCGCCGATGTCCCCAGCGTTTTTAAAGGCTCAGCCATAGGCATGATCACAGCAGGGCTGATGGCCCTAGCCTTTATGGGCTTCACCGGTCTGGTGCAAATCTAGGAGCCATTATGTTGACTGTTTTGCTCGCTGTAGGAATTCTATTAGCCCTTTCCCTAGTATTTGGCGCCATTCTTGGCTATGCCAGCGTTCGCTTTCATGTAGAAGGTGACCCTATTGTCGATCAAATTGATGCCATCTTGCCGCAAACACAATGTGGCCAATGCGGCCATCCTGGTTGCCGCCCCTATGCGGAAGCCATCGCCAACGGTGAAGCAATAAACCACTGTCCGCCCGGTGGTCAGGCGACAATTCAAGCGCTCGCTGATTTACTCGACGTAGAAGCGATTCCCCTCGATGGTGACCACGGCACAGAAACCGCCAAGCGCGTGGCGGTTATTCGTGAAGACGAATGTATTGGCTGCACTAAGTGTATTCAAGCCTGTCCAGTAGATGCCATTCTTGGTGCTGCAAAACAAATGCACACCGTCATTTCTGACGAATGTACAGGATGCGACTTATGTGTTGATCCTTGCCCAGTAGATTGTATTGATATGGTAGAAGTCGGCGTGACATCAAAAACCTGGTCTTGGGACAAACCCCAAGGTGTCGCTGCAACCTCAATGAACATCATCGCCACAGATCGCAAAGCGGAGGTGGCACACTAATGCAAACAACCAACATCTTCTCTTTTCATGGTGGTATTCATCCGCCAGAAAACAAAGCTCAATCACTGACACTACCCCTTGGCCACCCAAGCTTGCCAAAGGAGTTGATACTCCCCCTGAGTCAACACATTGGCCAAAGCTCTCGTCCGCTAGTCAGCCAAGGCGAGCAGGTTCTAAAAGGCCAAGCCATTGCCATTAACAACGGTTTTTTAAGCAGCTTTTTACACGCTCCCACCTCAGGTACCATCACCGCTATTGAAGAGCGCGTCATTGCGCACCCTTCAGGGTTAAGCGACCTTTGCATTGTGATTGAACCTGACGGGAACGATAGCTGGACAGAGCGCAGACCTCTTAACAACTGGCGTAGGATAAGCAAGACAGATGTCTTGTCCTACCTTGCTGAAATGGGTATCGTTGGTATGGGTGGCGCTGGTTTTCCAACACAAGTGAAACTACAGGGGGCACACAAGCACCCGCTAACCCACTTTATTATCAATGCGGCAGAGTGTGAGCCCTACATCACCGCTGACGACATGCTAATTCGTGAAAAAACCGAACAGCTAGTGCTTGGTATCGAAGTACTACAACATCTCGTTGAAGCGGACCAAGTTATCATCGGCATTGAAGACAATAAACAACAAGCGATTGCCGCACTTAACAATGCTCTAGCGCAACACAATAGCACGATCCAAGTTGCCGTTGTGCCGACCAAATACCCATCCGGTGGCGAAAAGCAATTGATCCAGTTGCTCACAGGCAAGGAAGTGCCCAGTGGTCAACACCCAGCCGACATTGGTATTTTATGTCAAAACGTCGGTACCTGCGTAGCGGTACATGACGCTATTTATTTAGGCCAACCCTTAATCACTCGCTTTACTACCTTGACTGGGGATGCACTCAAGGCTCCACAAAATGTCGAGGTATTGCTTGGCACACCAGTTAAGCATCTACTGGATTATGCTCAGGCAACCCACAAAAAACTCAGTCGCTTAATCATGGGCGGCCCGATGATGGGCTTCACACTGAACTCTATCGATGCCCCCATCGTCAAAACCAGCAACTGTATTTTAGCGGCAAGCAAAAAAGAGCTGCCCGCTCCCGCTCCAGAGCAAGCCTGTATTCGCTGTGGCATGTGCGAACAAGTTTGTCCTGCCAGCCTGTTACCTCAGCAGCTTTTATGGTTCAGCAAGAGTCAGGAGTTTGAAAAGGCCGAACATTATAATTTGTTTGATTGCATCGAATGTGGCGCTTGTTCTTACGTCTGCCCAAGTAGCATTCCACTTGTACAGTATTACCGACATACCAAAAGCAGCATTCGCGAAGCACGGGAAGCCGCCGTGAAATCGGATCTCGCTAAACAACGCTTTGAAGCGAGAAAAGCACGTCAAGAAGCCGAAGCAGCAGAAAAAGAAGCTAAGCGTCTAGCACGCCAAAAAGCCTCCGCCCAGAAGACAGAAGGTAAGGCGACAGAAACCAAAAAAGCAACGCCACCAGCTGAGGCAAAAGCCACCACACCAGATGAAAGCAAAAAGCTTAAGGTGGATATCGCGCTTGCTAAGAACAAACTGAAAAAGCTTCAGAAACAATTAGTTGAAGCTCAAGAAAATGAACATGTAGAAGAAATTAATCATTTACAGTTACAAGTCACTGGGCAAGAGAAGATCCTTACCTCGCTTGAACAACAGCTTGAGAAAATGGCAACGACACCTGCGGAAAAATCTACTAAGGCCGCACCAGCTCCTGTTAATGAGGAGTTGAAAAAAGCGAAGATCGACGTCGCGCTGATCGGTGCAAAACTGAAAAAGGCGCAAAAGCAGCTAGCGGAATCTCCCGATGATAGTGAATTAAAAGCAAACGTTAGCGAACTCGAAAAAGGCCTCGTGCAAGCACAATCACTGCTTGATAGACTGACTCCGTCGACAGCTGCCCAGAAGGCAGACACGCTACAAAAAGCGTCATCTAAACCCACAGTCAATGATGACCTCAAAAAAGCAAAAATCGACTTAGCCATTGCCAAGGCGGCCGTAAAAAAAGTCGAAAAAGCTCTCAAAAAAGCCGAAGAACTAAAAGCCCCAGAGGCAGACACCCTGCGTCAGCAATTATTGGAAGCACAGCAAAGAGTGGACAGTTTAGAAAAGGCTTTATCAAACCCACAGACTCAGTCTCCAATGACAGAGGCGACAGAATCAAACGCATCAACGGATGAGAGTGCCGCCAAAAACGAACAAATTAAAAAGCAAAAAATTGCCTCTGCTATGGCCAAAGCCGCCATTAACAAATTGAAAAAACGCCTCGCCGCCGAGCCAGATCAAGCGGAGAGTATCCAACAAGAGATTGCCGCAGCGGAAAAAAGACAGCAAGAAGCCGATGCACTGTTGGCACAACTCACACAATCGCAAGACACTATGTAAGAGAATGGTTAAATGGCACTATTGAGGATTACCTCTCCACACACACAACGGGCTGGGCGTCGCACTTCTTGGGTGATGCTCATGGTTATTTTGGCAACGATACCCGGTATCGCCGTGCAATCCTGGCTATTTGGCTGGGGCACCCTAATCAACATTGCTATCGCCGCCATCACAGCACTGCTTTCTGAAGCGGCGGTTTTATCGATGCGCCGTCGCTCCGTTGTGTTTTTTTTAACGGATTATAGTGCCCTACTTACTGCCGTCTTGCTTGGCATTGCCTTACCTCCTAGCGTGCCTTGGTGGGTAACAGTGACAGCCGTAGCCTTTGCAGTGATTTTTGCGAAACAGCTCTATGGCGGTTTAGGAAATAACCCGTTTAACCCTGCGATGGTGGGTTATGCCATTGTCCTAGTGTCGTTTCCTGTTCCTATGACCCAATGGGTGGGTGCTTCTGACATGGTGTCATCGGGCTCTATGATGTCCCTATCACAAAGCCTGCAAGCCATCTTTCACCATTTGCCCAGCATTGACTCTTACACCATGGCAACCCCATTGGATGGGTTCAAACATAAAGACAGCCTCTCTAGCACCGCTGCGTTTAACAACATCGTCTCATTAAAAGGCGCCAATCTGAGTAGCTGGCTCTTCATAAACAGTGCCTATCTATTAGGCGGCTTAATATTATTAGTATTGCGTATCATTACTTGGCATACACCAGTGGCTGTACTCTCCTCTTTGGCCGTCATCTCTGGTGTTTTTTACTTGATTGATCCCAATCATGCGGCAACACCTTGGTTTCACCTAACCACTGGTGCCGCCATGTTAGGTGCTTTCTTCATCGCCACCGATCCAGTGACGTCCTGCACCAGTAACCGTGGAAAACTGGTCTATGGGACTGGAATCGGCATTTTAATCTATGTGATCCGTACATGGGGTGGTTATCCAGATGGCGTCGCTTTTGGTGTATTGCTGATGAACTTTGCTGCCCCTTTGATCGACTATTACACGCAGCCTCGCACCTATGGCCATAAGAAAGCCAAAAAGGGCCTAACCATTAAAGAGGATAACTAAGTGGACTTAATTGCCTCTATACGTCGTAACAGCATTGGTTTGGGCATTTTTGCCATTCTCACCGCAGGCTTGATCGCCACCATTCACTTGGTGACCAAAGACACCATCGCCAATAATGTGCTTAAAGCGCAGATCGCTGCATTTAATGATATTTTACCCGCTAATCGCTATGACAACGATCTCACCAAGGACACCGCTATACTGCCAGCGGACAAACTATTAGGCGGGGCACCTGTCAAAATCCATATTGCTCGAAAAAATGGCCAAGTCAGTGCCATTATATTCGAAACCGTCGCCCCTGGTGGCTATAATGGCCCTCTTGGATTATTAGTATCAGTAGACAGAAACGGTATTGTGACCGGAGCTCGAGTCATTAGTCAAAACGAAACCCCTGGCCTTGGCGACAAAGTGGATATTAAAAAATCTAACTGGATCTTGAGCTTTAATGGCCACTCTTTGGGTAACCCCGGGTTAGCTGGCTGGAACGTCAAGAAAGACGGCGGTGATTTTGATCAGTTTACTGGCGCAACCATCACACCACGGGCAGTGGTTCGCGGTATTAAAAACACCTTGATCTATTTTAAACAACACAAAGACTCGCTATTAGCGCGTTAGGAAAAGCCATGAGTGCAGACGAGCAAATCTTAACCAGTGATGCCACACCAGACAATAAGCCAAGCGCTAATTACACTGAGATCATCTACAACGGCCTGTGGAAAAATAATCCCGCCTTGGTCCAACTTCTAGGGTTGTGTCCAATGTTAGCGGTCACCAGTACCGTAGTGAATGCCCTTGGTCTTGGTCTTGCAACGACTGCAGTATTAATGGGTTCGAATATGGCCGTGTCATTGATTCGAAACTATGTCGCTGATGCGGTTCGACTACCCGCCTTCGTGATGATCATCGCCTCTTTCACCACTTGTATTCAGATGATCATGCAAGCTTATACCTACGAGCTGTATCAGATTCTCGGCATCTTTATCCCTTTGATTGTAACCAACTGCGTTATTCTTGGCCGTGCCGACTCATTTGCCAGCCGAAACCCTGTGCTCCCCTCCATTCTAGACGGCATGATGATGGGGCTCGGTTTTACCTCAATATTGATCGTCCTTGGTGGGATGCGTGAGTTAATTGGTCAAGGTACCCTATTCTCTAATATGCAACTACTCTTCGGTAGCAGCGCCGCTCACTGGAAAATCATTGTCTTTCATGACTACCCCAATGTACTCTTTGCCCTGTTACCTCCTGGCGCCTTTATTGGTCTAGGCATTTTAATTGCGATGAAAAATTATCTGGATGAGCGCCAGAAAAAACGTCTTGCCGAACAAAAGTCAACTCAAACTCCTGTTACCACTAAGCGCGTTCGAGTGACTGGTCAAGCAACGTCTTAATCTTATATAAATAGTAAAGAGAGTTAATGACAATATTATTGGCAAAAACAGCATTAATGATAAGATTCGTAATGATCAAAACAGACTTGATGCCAATTTAAGAGACAGACAGTGAATAAAGAAAAACGCTACGAGATTTTCGCTCGCCTTCGCGCTGAGAACCCAAACCCAGTGACAGAACTAGAATACAATTCGCCGTTCGAGTTGTTAATTGCAGTATTGTTTTCCGCGCAAGCCACCGATGTAAGCGTCAATAAAGCGACCAGAAAGCTATTTCCCGTTGCGAACACCCCTGAAAGCATGCTTGCACTGGGAGTTGATGGTTTAAAAAGCTACATCAAAACCATTGGCTTATTTAACGCCAAAGCTGAAAATGCCATCAAAACCTGCCAAATACTTGTCGAAAAGCACAATAGCGAAGTTCCAGACACACGCGAAGAACTCGAAGCCTTGCCTGGCGTGGGTCGAAAGACCGCGAATGTGGTTCTTAATACTGCCTTCCGCCAAATAGCTATGGCAGTGGATACCCATATCTTCCGTTTCGCCAACCGCACTAAGGTCGCCCCCGGAAAAAACGTGCTTGAAGTGGAGCAAAAACTCCTAAAATTTGTCCCAAAAGAATTTTTATTGGATGCTCACCACTGGATGATCCTTCACGGACGCTACATTTGCGTGGCACGTAAACCCAAATGCACCGCCTGCATCATCGAAGATTTATGCGAGTTTAAAGAGAAAACGTCTATCTAGCTAAGCACAGCAGATACGTTAGACGTGAATTTACACACCAGAACAGCATAAAAAGGACAAAATATATACTTCCACCTGAGACGACACACAATAAAACAGGTACTATAGCTCACATATAACGTCTCATTAGTCGCTTTCAAGGAGGAAATAGATGCAGTCCATAAAGACGTTTTTTCATGCAATCTATAGCCATGTCAAGCGATCATGTGTAGAAAGCACAGAGTATTTCTTACCCCATCACGCTTTTTACATTGGCATGATTGGACTATTTGGATTTCCTTTGTACTATTTGATATGGACATATGTGTTTCCACAACCCTACGAAAACATAACATTACGCCTTTTGGGTAGCCTTTTATTTGGGGGAATCAGTTTAATACGTTTCTGGCCACAATGGATGCGACGGCACATTCACCTCTATTGGTTCGTTACAATGGTTTATGCACTACCCTTCTACTTTGGATTTATGTTACTCAAAAATAATGGCAATCTGGCTTGGTCAATGTCTATGATGGCTGGTTTGGCCTTACTAATATTGCTAGCCTATAATTGGGTGTTATTTATTACCCTATTTTCTATAGGATTCTCACTGGCTCTGATTGCGTACACTGCTACTTCAGATGACATTATGCTAGAAAACTATCTTGGTCAGTTACCCGTCTATTTATTCCTAATAGTCACAGCCAGTATAACTTTCTATTTTCCATACAAGCTTAAACAAGAAAAACTTAAAGTGCTCGCATCGGTAGGAGCTGAAATCTGTCATGAGCTACGCACTCCTCTGATGACCATTCAGAACAATACATACGGCTTACATAAGCACCTCCCTAAATTGCTACATGGCTATGAGCTAGCTAGAGCTAATAATCTCGCCATTAACCCGATAAGACCAGATGCATTGAAGGCCTTAGAACAGTCCGTTCATCATATTGAAAAAGAAGTCGTGCACTCAAATACCATTATCGATATGCTGTTAATGAACTTGAGAAAAACAGAACCAAATACTGATAACTTTGGCTATTTTTCTATGGCAGAAATCATACAGGAAGCTCTGTATCGTTATCCGTTTGATTCAGCTAGAAGCAAACAAATCGTTAAAACAGACCTGACCAACAACTTTACATTTTATGGGTCGAATATACTGATGATGCATGTTATTTTCAATTTAATAAAAAATGCCCTAACCTTTACAAAAGGAGCGGCAGAGTCCAGTATTGAAATCGTTCTAGATAATGATACTAGTGCAAACCATGTTCATTTTAGAGATAACGGTAAGGGGGTTTCCCTACTGGATAGGATGTTAATATTTGATAACTTTTACTCTTCCGGAAACCAAAGTATAAGCTCGGGAACCGGAATAGGGTTGGCTTTTTGTCAGAAGGTATTAACCAGTTTTAATGCCAAAATTAAGTGTTATTCTGAGCTTGGGGAATACACAGAGTTTGTGTTGAGTTTCCCTAAGCAATTGAAAAAAGATGGAATTTAAATGATGCTTAACTTCAATAAAAAAATGATTGATGCCTACTACCACCCTACTACTGTGGTGTTTTTAGACGACCATCAGGCCTTTCTAAACAGCATCCCATTGGCATTAGAAGCCAATGTGGCATATCAAACTTTTGTCGATCCTAAAGCGGCAATAGACTATATTAACACGCGAACTCAGTATCGCCCTTTGGTTGAAAACGACAAAGGCTGGCTGAGCGATACTCCCTACTCATATCACTATAAGCTGGACGTCGAGTCCATTTTACATAAAACCCATGATGGTGATCGTTTTTCCGAGCCATCCATCCTTGTTACCGACTACGCTATGCCGGGACAGAGCTACAATGGCTTGGATGTCTGTCAAGCGATTAATAATCCCTATGTCAAAAAGATACTTCTAACAGGAGTTGCCGATGAACAAATTGCCATTGAAGCCCTAAACAATAAGATCATTGACTATTACCTGAAAAAGAGTGATCTAAACGTTTTTGCTCAAATAAATCGGCTAATTGACCGTTACCAGCAAGAGTATTTTAATGACATGACACGAGTCATTCGAGAAAGCTTAAAAGTAAGCTGCCCTCTAATTGACGACCCTGCGATTGTGGAATACTTCTTTTCTATTATTGAGCAAAAAAACATTGTAGAGTACCATCTTAATACCCATTCCAACTCCGCTTCATTGGATTTTCTGTTGTTGGACGAATGTGGCAATACCCATAGGCTGTTGATTCTAAATCAGGATGACATGAAAGCACATAGTGAGCTGGCCGCCGATAGTAATGCACCAGAGATGCTGATTACCGCCTTAGAAAAGCACGATAAAGTCCCCCTGTTCTCAAGTTTGGATGGTTTTTATCATCCAGATAGACAAGAAGACTGGCAAAAATACTTGCACCCCTGTGTCCAAATTGTCGGACAGGAAACCTATTTAGCATCCTTCATCCATGCTAAAGATATTCCTTCAACGTTTCAGACAGAACAGTGTTTTTCTTTCCAACAGTATCTGCAAGGTGATTTGCCTGCTAAATTCTTATAGCAATGAAGAGTCTTCGGGACTTTTATCAAAAGCCCCGAAGATAAAAGCTAAGTCATAACGAAGCTTTTGATAGCATCATATAAAAATCAAGCAACACAAAGTGGCAGCATATTGGTTTGTTTTTGAGTGGAACGCCATTGGTCTAATCCAACTTCTTCCCGAATATCCCTAAAAACACCGATAACATATCTTAACTCATCCATAGTTAGGTAAGAGTTAACAGATAAACGCATTAACGCTCGATTTTTAGCGGTTGCAGGCGCACAAAATACTGAGCCAAAGACATCTCTAGCCTCTAAAACATCTTTCAGCACTGTCGTTTGCTTCTCTGTTCCCACTTCAAGTCCTATTATCTGTGAGCTTGATACACTTGTATTGTAACCTAACTCGCTAAGCGCTCTCCTTAGATAGGCAGCGTTACTATGAAGCCGCTCACGTCGCTCATCTGCAGTAATAATTAAATCTAATGTCTTATCCAAGCCTGCAATTTCGTATGGCAATAAAGCAGAACTAAAAATCGCAGGGTTTCCCGTGCATTTAAAATAGTCCGCAAAACCAGCTGGACAAGCAACAATGCCAGCTCGTCCAGCAAAAGCTTTGGCCAAACTGGCAGTTCGGAACATAACCTTATCTTGTAGGCCATAATCAACCACCATACCTCGCCCCTGAGGCCCGTGTGTTCCCAATGAATGGGACTCATCAACCAATAATATACAGCCCTTGTCGTAAGCTGCCTCCACTAATGCTTTTAAAGGACAGACACTACCATTGGTACTGTATACCGAATCGACAATGACTAGACCAGAACCATGGCGGTCAATCAATGATATAAGATGATCTATATTATTATGACGAAATGGGTAGACAGGAGATGTGCTAAATTTGGTGCCATCCCACAAGGACATATGTGCCATCATATCAATATAGACAGGGGCATTGGTATGCTCAACAATTGATTGAATTAATCCAATATTGGCATTATAACCAGACTGGCAAAGCACCGCTTCATCAGACCGCATAAAATCCGCCATACGAGTTTCAAAACGCTGTTGAGGATTATCCCCATGCATATAGATAGAAGACATGATAATTAAATTATCCGAATCATCTAACACTTTCCGCTGCGCTTCAATAATAGCTGGATGATTTGCTAGTGACAGATAATCATTACTAATGAACTTAACTGATGATGCTGTTGCTGTAAGCCCATGCAAAGGATTACGCCCCCCCAAGTCTTCACATCGCTGGACGTGTTTATTCACTTTTTCAGCTAAATAATTAGGGTAGTTATTGATATTGTTTGTCATTACTCTTCTCCTTATGCCAAAAGCGGCATACTTGAAAAACTCAAAAAAGAGAATAGAGCCAACGAACAGAAAGACCAGCCATCAAACCTTTGTCAGCGCGTCTTAGTAAGATAAGGAAAAAGTGTTATCACCATACACAAATAGAACATAAGCTTAACCCTCCTCCTTGGTCCTTATTGGTGACAGGCCACAATAAAAATTTGCTAAAACTGACCAATGCTCCTCGCATGCAGCTTTTCAATTTTTTGAGAGCCATTGCCATCCCCATACAATAGGGACAACAATTCATTGTAATCCGTTATCTAGTAACGAAAAGTAATGAAACCTGACAAAGGCCGATAAGGCAGAAAGACATACCAAGAGAAAAGCGGCTTATTGTTTAATAATTACTAAACTATAATTAATTAAGATTGAATTTATTAAACATTATTCACCGATCATGCTTCTCTTATACACATTCATGATGAGAGAGACCCACCCTTATGAGCCAGATCGCAAAAACCAAACTTACCCAAGCTCAGTTAGATGCCCACTGGATGGCCTACACGGGCAACAGACAATTCAAACAAGATCCTCGCATCATTGCCTCAGCCGAAGGTCGTTATTACACGGATATCGACGGCCGAAAAATCTTTGATGGGCTCTCTGGTTTATGGACATGTGGTTTAGGGCACAGCGTCCCTTCTATTAACGAAGCCGTCGCGAAACAGGTAAAAACACTGGATTACTCCCCTGCCTTTCAATTTGGCCATGAAAAGTCCTTTTTATTGGCTGAGAAAATAACGGAGTTTATGCCTGCTCCACTCAATCGTATCTTTTTTACTGGCTCTGGTTCTGAGTCTGTGGATACCGCATTGAAAATTGCTCGCGCTTATTGGCGTAAAAAAGGCAAAGGCACAAAAACCAAATTTATTGGTCGTGCTAAGGGCTACCATGGCGCAGGGGTTTCAGGCTTTAGTGTGGGTGGTATTCCTGCCAATCGTACTTTATATGGACAAGGTCTTGAGTCTTATCATTTACCCCATACGCAAGTACCTGGCACGGAATTCTCAAAAGGCATGCCTGAAAAAGGCAAAGAGCGCGCCGAAGAGTTGCTTAACTTGATTAACATGCACGATGCCTCCAATATTGCCGCCGTGATCGTTGAGCCTATGTCAGGCTCCGGTGGTGTGATTATTCCCCCCGTTGGTTACCTACAACGCCTCCGCCAAATTTGTGATGAACACGACATCCTATTAATTTTCGACGAGGTCATTACTGGTTTTGGCCGCATGGGCGCAAAAACAGGGGCAGAAGCCTTTGGAGTAACACCCGACGCTATTACCCTAGCTAAACAAGTCACTAACGGAGCCATTCCGATGGGGGCCGTGGCGTTCAAACAGGAAATATATGACACCTTTATGGAGACAGGGGGTGCTGATTATATGTTGGAAGTCCCCCATGGCTATACCTACTCAGCCCACCCCATTGCGTGCGCCGCCGGTTTGGCTTCCCTCGAAGCAATCACACAACAAAACTTGATTGATCGGGTAAAGGAAATGAGCCCTGTTTTGGAGGAATGTGTCCATCAATTGAAAGCCGCTAGTCCACTCATTACGGATATTCGAAATTATGGCTTTGCTGCGGGAATGAGCATTGCCCATATTGATGGTGAACCCGCTAAGCGACCATTTCAAATTGCCATGCGCATGTGGGAGAAAGGCTATTATGTGCGCTACGGGGCCGATACGATTCAGCTAGCACCGCCGTTTACCACAGAAAAGTTAGAAATGGACAGTTTGATCAATGCGTTAGGTGATACCCTAAAGGAACAGCACTAACTGATTTAGCCTAAATGGTAAAACAAAAAGTAAAAAATCCGAGCGGAATGACCGTTCGGATTTTTTTATTTCATAAAAATACCTAGATTGAACACTGGTCGTAGGATGTGTTTTCCCTATAATACTTGTCAGCGTAAACTTTCGTAAAAGCACAAGAGAAAAAAAATGAAAGCACCATACATAAGATGTTTTTGGGCTGGAAGACTCTATTTAACCAATGGCATGGTGATGTCCGTTCACTGTACTCACATATCCTCTGAGCAAATAGAAGTGGAAGCTCCCTATGGTTCACAAGGTTCGAAACTGGTAAAGCTGGAGCTAAACGCCATCCATGAAGGCAAAACAGCTCTCATAAAAGCACTTTGTAAACCTTTGGTAGATGTATTAAACGAACATAATAAGCACTACATCCGGCTCAGTTTTCACAAAATAGCTCCCAAAGACCTAGCGTATATAAAAACCTTTATTGAAGATAACTCTTAGTCCAATCATTATCGCACTGCACCTACTCTACATCCATAATCTCGATGCGACGTGAAACACTCGCATTTTATCCTAATACTTTTCCTTCTAGCTCGTTGCTACAACGATTATAAAAGCAATCAAAGACTAGGCATGAGGCGAGCATCATGCCTAGCACTTTCATATAACAAGACTTGACGACTTAGGACAAGGTTGTCTCAAACAGTTTCAACAACTTCTCACTGTCAACTTCCATACAAACTTGCGTCATCGGCACATTATTCCAATGGGGTTCAGGGAAATCCATACCTTGTGGTGCAAAAATCGTCTGACCAATGCCAATTCCTTCACAAGCAACACGCACCGCCCCTAATTCCACACCGAAGATACTTGGGTCCATGGCATAAGCGATCGTAGAGGCATCGTGAAAGTAACAACCATTGACACCAAAACGACTACTATAGAAATTGATATAATGCTGTGCGCAGTCGTACAAGAATCCACCCTCTTCAGGATTGGCAGCTTTTATACGTCCAAGAACATTATTATCCAGTAACACCTGATGAGTCACATCTAAACCGATCATGGTCACTTGCCAAGGCGCAGTAAATACAACATCTGCTGCATGGGGGTCATTCATAATATTGGCTTCTGCAACAGGCGACACATTACCATATTCAATCGCTGTACCCCCCATCAAAATAACTTCGTCCACCAGCTCCGCGATCTCAGGATCTAACTTCAGCGCTGCGGCCAAATTACCCAATGGTCCCAATGCAATAATGGTTACCTCACCTGGGTACTGACGAACCGTATCGATAATAAATTGTGCCGCGCTTTCTTTGACGGCTTTACCTTTGGGAGCAGGCCAATTGATGTTACCAAACCCATCTTTACCATGAACAAAATCTGGATGCGGGCGCGGCTCAATCACGGATGGCACTGCAACACCTTGCGCAACGGGAACATCTACTTTCGCAATTTCCGTTAGAGTAATGGCATTTTGCGTTGCTAGCTCAACAGGCACATTACCAAATGTGGTAGTAAGACCCAGTACATCCAATTCTTTCGCTTGGAATGCAAAAAAGATCGCCATAGCATCATCAATGCCAGGATCTGTATCAATAATAATTTTACGAGCCATATTCGACTTCCTCTTTTTATATAAATTTAGTCTGCCAATTCATCGACATGACAAACTAAGCTTGTTCGGCTAAAAACTCATCGACTTCTGAAATACTTGGAATGGCACTTGAAGCCCCCATTCTTGTGACGCAAATAGCAGACGCCGCACAAGCGCGTGTAAGTGCTTCTTTCATATTTAACTGATCCATTAAGGCGGATAGGCAAAAACCGATAAAGGTATCTCCCGCAGCAGTGGTATCCACTGCTTTAACAGAAAATGCTTCAACAAATAGATTTTCATCTTGATTAAAATAACGCACTCCGGCTTTCCCTAGTGTCATCAGCACAGCTAATTCAGGGTAAGCTTTCGGCAGACCGTCGATTGCCGCATTCACATCGCTAACGCCAATTAAGTCCATTGCTTCTACTTCATTAACAATCAGAAGATCAACAAAAGGCAGCACTTCCTTCGCTAATTGAGCATCCATTGGCGCGGGATTAAAGGCAACTTTCAGTCCTTTTGCTTGTGCTTGACGCATAATATATTGGATTAGGTTCGTCTCATTTTGTAGCAACACCCAATCTTCGGACGAGGCTTGGGCTAAGACCTGATCAACTTGTTCCTCCGTCAATGCATGGTTCGCGCCTTGAAATAAAATAATGGCATTTTCTGCCTCTTTATTCAGTTGAATAATCGCATGACCCGTCGGCACATCCAGCCTAGCAATCAAGTCCGTATTCACCCCAAGGCCAGATAATTGTGCCAAAATTTGCGCATCATTTTGATGAACCGCACCAACGTGCTTAACATCAGCCCCCGCTTTCGCCAAGGCAACAGACTGATTCGCCCCTTTGCCACCAAGCAAACATTGATAACTGTCCGATGCCATGGTTTCACCTGGTCGCACAAAGTGATCAAGTTGATAAAGGTGGTCGAGGTTAATCGAACCAAAATTATAAATTGCCATGTAATCTTTCCTTCTGGATGAATAGCGTTCAGTGGTCTGGGAATGACCCTTCAGTCATTATACGCAAGCTTAAAAAATAATTGACCATCTGTACAAAAATAAAAAACGCCCTATTCAACCTGAATAGAGCGTTTATAGACATAGACGACGAGTAAATCCAGACTTTACTGGATTACTTATCAGAATCTAAAAAGCCACGTCCTTTCTGCGCTGCGATTCGCATACGCAATGCATTAAGTTTAATAAAGCCAGCCGCATCTTTCTGATCGTAAGCACCAGCATCGTCTTCAAAAGTCGCAATAGAGCTATCAAACAAACTATTGGGTGATTGACGACCAACAACGCTCACATTTCCTTTATACAATTTCAAGCGCACGGTACCAGAAACGTATTTCTGAGATGTATCAATCATTGCCTGCAGCATACGGCGCTCTTCAGACCACCAGAAACCATTATAGATCACTTTTGCGTAACGAGGCATTAGTTCATCCTTAAGATGCATGGCCTCACGATCCAGTGTGATGGACTCCATCGCACGGTGAGCACGCAACATAATGGTGCCCCCAGGGGTTTCGTAACAACCACGCGCTTTCATACCAACGAAACGGTTTTCTACGATATCGATACGGCCAATGCCGTTTTCACCACCGATTTTGTTCAAAGTTTCTAAAATAGTTGCTGGCGACATTTTTTCACCATTAATAGCAACTGGGTCACCATGCGCGTATTCAATTTCAATATAAGTAGGGGTTTCCGGTGCTTGCTCAGGAGCCACCGACCAACGCCACATATCTTCTTCTGACTCTATCCAAGGATCTTCTAACTGATCACCCTCATAAGAGATATGCAACAAGTTGGCATCCATGGAGTAAGGCGACTTTTTCTTCTTAGTTGAAAAGTCAACGGGGATCTGATGCTCTTCACAGTACTTCATTAAGGTTTCACGAGACGTTAGACTCCACTCACGCCAAGGTGCAATCACTTTTACACCAGGCTTAAGAGCGTAAGCACCAAGCTCGAAACGCACCTGATCATTACCTTTACCAGTCGCACCGTGAGCAATAGCATCGGCTCCGGTTTCATTAGCAATCTCAATCAAACGCTTAGCAATCAGAGGACGAGCAATTGAGGTACCTAGAAGGTACTCACCTTCATAAATAGTGTTTGCTCGGAACATTGGGAAAACAAAGTCTCGGACAAATTCCTCACGTAAATCTTCAATGAAGATTTCCTTAACACCCAACGCTTGAGCTTTCGCGCGAGCAGGTTCCACCTCCTCACCTTGACCTAGGTCAGCGGTAAAGGTCACTACTTCACACTGATACTCTTCTTGAAGCCACTTCACAATTACCGAAGTGTCTAGGCCGCCTGAATAAGCCAGCACTACCTTCTTCACGTCAGACATTCTTTCTGTTCTCCTCAACGATGTCACGCAACCACAGTAAAACAGCGGCGCAAAAATTAAAAAAAGGGGCTATCTAGTGTAAGATTTCACTACTTCCTTAGCAAGTAAAAAGCCCAACACGTCATTGAATTTAATGGAATCGTTGGGCTCTTATGAAGACTTGGCAGAATAACCAATCATTACTTACCAATTTTTTCTAAACGAATGGTCACACGACGGTTACGCTCACGGCCTGCTGCCGTACGATTACTGGCCGCTGGGTAACGATCACCATGATAACGGGAAATGATTTTATCGACTGGTACACCTTGTTTTAGCAAATACGCCGTTACTTTTTCAGCACGCTCTTTAGACAGCTCCCGATTATCACGTCGTGAGCCAACGTTATCTGAATGACCATCAATGTAGATGTATTCAACTGTCGGGTCATGCTTCACATACAACGCCACCAAATCTAAACGCTGCTTAATACTGTCGGTGAGCCGCACTTTTCCAGACGGAAATAAGGCCGCCGTACGAGCAATCTGATCGTAATTAACCGGTAATAGAGACGACAGACATTGGCGAAATTGATTATAAGCAGGTTCAAAATTAATATTAGACAAGCTCACTTCCACCACTTCACGACGATCTTCCCAAGCCGTACCGGCGACCATTGGTTGTCGACCATGATCCAAACTGGTTAGCATTCGTTCCGCCACTTTACCCCCTACCTCAACCGTCAACCCGTAACCTGGGTAAGGCAAAATATCAAGCGTTTCGGGTTTGACGCCAGGAGACCATTCCGGCGCCTGAGAAATGATATAAACTTGTCCCGGTCCTAATTTCTCATTATTGGGCTTAAGCACAAACTTCATAGGCTCACCCGCTTCTTTTATAAAATGTCCAACGCCATAATGCGGCACGGGATGACTCAAGCTGCATGAAAAAATATCACCCGATAACAGCCATTTCGAATCCGTGATGCCAGACTGATACAGTATGGACGCCTGAGAACAGGCCACAAACATACTGCTTGTGAACAGAAAACAAGTGCGTGTTATAAATCGTTGGGTAATTCCCATTTAGAGATCTCGTTCAAGCATTATCAATTGTGTTATGATCCGATCTATCTACCCCATCATTATTGAGAAAGTGGCAGAATTAAGGAACTTCTTTTGTCAAACCATGAAATTAAAGATCGATTCCGTGGCTTCCTACCGATTGTTATCGACGTTGAAACCGCAGGCTTTAATCAAAAAACCGATGCATTACTAGAAATTGCGGCCTGTATCCTTCGTATGGATGAAAATGGTGAGCTATATACCCATGAAACCTTGTCATTTTTAGTCAAACCTTTCGAGGGGGCGAATCTAGAAAAAGCGGCGCTGGATTTCACTGGTATTGACCCATATGACCCTAACAGAGCGCATATTGAAGAAAGTGACGCGTTAACGCAAATTTTCTCCAAAGTACGTAAAGAATTAAAATCAGCGGGCTGTAAACGTGCCATTCTTGTTGGCCACAATGCTGCCTTTGACCATGGTTTTTTAAACGCCGCTATTGAACGGGCACAAATAAAACGCAATCCATTCCACCCATTTTCCAGCTTTGATACCGCCAGCTTAGCAGGCTTAATCTTTGGACAAACGGTGCTGGCAAAGGCCTGTGAAGTCGCCTCTATTCCCTTTAGCAATGCAGAAGCGCACTCTGCCAAATACGACACAGAAAAAACTGCTGAGCTGTTTTGTGAAATGGTAAATCGATTAAAGCGTCTAGGTGGCTGGCCATTGAAAACATCAGAAGCTGACAGCTCCATGGAGGACATCTTTAATGCAGGAAAATAGCAAGACGACAAAATAGTCATTCAGAAAATAATATCGCCCTCAAAAAGCCAGCTAAACTAGAGAAAATATGGCAAAGTTTATCTGTTCGTCTCTTTATTTCGCAGGACTTTTTTGGGCTGGCTATCTTTGCAAGCAAGGTTAAAATAACACATTCATTACCACTCAATGTCACGGATCAGTCTATGCAGGGGAAACGAATTGCTTTACTTATCTTGGGTTGGCTGTCATTGATTACAGGCATTATCGGTATATTTTTGCCTTTACTCCCTACCACCCCTCTGGTACTTCTCGCGGCATGGTGTTTTTCTAAATCCTCCGAACGCTTCCATCATTGGCTGATGAACCATAAATACTTCGGCCCGATGGTTCGTGATTGGCAATCAGGTAAAGGCATCCCAAGAAAAGCGCGTAACCGAGCTATTATTCTGATGTGGATGGGAATGGGAATTTCTATGATTATTATCGGTCGTCTTTGGGCGACCATTTCTCTTATTTGTATTGGCGTCGCGGTATGCACTTACCTATTACGCCTGCCAGTACGACCAGATGACACATCGATTTAACTCCTCAAGGTAGAGAATATGGCGCTTAGCAACATCACCAAAAGACCGTTACGCAATCTGTTTATTATTCCCAGCCTAACCCTTATTGGGATAATTTTTATTGTCTGGCTAATTACGCCGTTTGTAGCAAGACATTATTTACAAGAATACTTTCAGTCACAAGGCGAAAACGCTTCACTACAACACCTTCGTGTCCACTTTTTTCCGCCAAGAGTGACCATAAAAGACTTAACTATCACTAAAGAAAAACAGGATACCTTAACCCTTAAAGAACTGGATTTGGGGATCAATCTTTCTCCATTACTTTCTGGCACCATCCAGGTTTCTCACGCCAAAATTGATGGACTGACCCTGTCGGTTAAACAACAACAAAACGACTGGATCATTGCAGGTATCAACCTTGCTCAATACCAATCTAAGACGGCACAAGAGCCGACAAACAATACACCCAAAACAGAAAAAAACAGCACGCCTTGGTCAATCAAAGTCCCACAGTTTTCGTTCGTTAATAGCCATATCAACTTAAGCCGCCAGCTAGATGCCAGCGCACCCATACAGCAAGACACTCTCTCAATCAATAAGTTATCGATTTACGATTTGATAGGGAAAGGCATGGACTGGCAAGGTTCCGTCCAACTAAACACAGACATTAATACCGCCAAGATTGATCTTGTGAGTCAGTTTCATTACACACCAATAAAAGGCCAAGCAAGTCTAACGATTCAAGATACCTTACTTCCACTGCAAGCCTTCGCCCACTTTATTCCAACCCCTTATCAAACAAGTAAGGGGAATATCGGCCTGAAAGGAACTCTGACTGCCAGCCTGCAAAAAAATGATGGTAAAACATCGTACCAGCTTAACGATTCTTCACTCACCGCTAACTTCAAGGCATTGAATTTACCCCTGCCAGACCAAAATCATCTTTCTCTGGCTTCCAGTACCTTAGCGCTATCAAACCTATCCGCCTCTTATGACTCACAAAACAACATCAGTGCAAAAGGCAATGTGGATATTCAAGTGAATGGATTAACAACCAAACTAAAAGATAAGCAAAGTGCCAGTGTCGCCCAGCTATCCGTTAACACGCCTTTCGATGTAACACAGCACGACCAAACACTCACCGCCAATACACCACAGGCCAACATCAACCTTCATCAATTAACATTGGCGCTCTCTTCTCTTGCCTTGACGAATGAGCAAAGCACTTTGGCTCTTAGTCAGTTACAGTTGAGCAAATCCACTACTGATGCGCTTCAGCTCTCAGTAAAAAGTCAGCTAGACAGTCACAACCTAAGCGCAGAACAAGCGGATATCAAAACCCACTACGACACTCTCAGCCTGACGAATACCAGTTCGTTCTCACAAACACCGAGCAAGGGTATAAAAGTCAATAATAACGACATAAAACTGACGTTAGCTGGTATCACGGCTCAACAAAAAAATAAAGCGGATGTCTCACTAGGACAACTGCATATTACGGCGAATACCCTGAACCTAGACCTTAATGACCAACAAACACCCCATGTAATAGGCACAGACCTAAACTTGATGACTCAAGCCTTTGATGCGAAGTTATCAGACACAAAACGAGCGGCATCATGGCAAGATGCTTCACTCTCTCACGTTAACCTTAACCAGCAAGGTAACAACTTTAACGTCTCTCTTAATAAGTTGAACATTCAAAAACTTATCGTTTCTGAGCCTCTTGTGCCTAAAACAAATCAGCCCGCCTCTCCAGCCCTTGCTACCATTGATGATGTGTCTATTGATCAAATCCATGCAAACCAAGATGGCATTCGCATCAAACAGATCGATACCAAAGGGGTTAAAGGCAACTTGCTATTAGACAGCAAAAAACGCATTGAAAACTTGGTATTTGTCGACACCAACGAACAGCAAGCACCCTCAGAAAAAGCCAAACCAATCGACGTACCGAAACAACAAGACATCGCCACACAACAGAGTTCAACCAACGCCTCTGCAAACACCGCATTTAAAGCCCCTTATTATGTGATCTTAAATGCTTACAACATGACAGGTAAGTCTAGCTTATATATTCAAGACAAGAGTATTGATCCCGCTCTAAAGCGCACGCTAACCATTGAAAAGTTTGCTATTCGCAACCTCAACACTAAGGATAAAGAGCAAAAAGCCACTTTAGATTTCCAAGCTAGAAATGACAAATACTCCACTCTTTCTGGTGAACTGACGATACTTCCTCTCGCCAAAAAACTCACCATGTCGTCTCACTTAGTGGTTAGCCAAGCCGAGCTACCGCCTTACTCTCCTTATATCGCGAATGTTTTGGGTTACCAAATTGATTCTGGTCAATTGAATCTAAACCTTAAATTGACCTCGAAAGAAGGTGTTATCAGTGGCACAAGTCATATTGTACTAAAACAATTTGACCTTGGAGGGACGTACAAAAGCAGCTCAGTGATCAAAACTGGAGTAATTCCTCTGAACATTGCAGTTAGCGCATTAAAAGACGGAAACGGTAATATTAATCTCGATATTCCCCTCTCCGGTAACATAGATAACCCTCAGTTCGGATGGGGAGATCTCCTCGTTTTGCCAATCAAGAAGGCCTTATTTAAAGCGTCCACTAATTATTTACTGCAAACCTTTGTGCCTTATGCGAATGTCATTTCAATTGCGCAGTTCGCAGGTGAACAGTTGTTAAAAATTCGCGTAGAGCCTTTGAAATTTCAGGCGAAACAAACCGACCTTTCGGCAGATCAAGAAACTTTTTTAAAACAATTAACAGATCTTATGAAAAACAAAGAAGACAGTGAGCTGAGAGCCTGTGGTGTAGCAAGCTATCAGGATTTAGGCCTAGAAAAGCCACCAGTCACCATAAGTGATGCAGCCCGTCAAACTGCCAATGCGATAGCAATAAAAAGAGCACAGAGCCTAAAAAATTACCTAGTGAACCAAAAGATTGACTCCTCTCGTATTTTTATCTGCGCGCCTGAAGTTGATCTTACCCGTGGTAGCACGCCACGCATCGATTTAAACTTTTAATCCAATTGCCGCCAGCTCATCGCGAACTGGCGGCAAGTTAAACGACAAAAGAATCAGTTACCTCGCCATAATCCTTATTAACCAATATGGGGGTATCTGCTCACACATGCGCCGTCAGCGATTAGTAAAAGCCTCTTCAAAATGCCTAAAAGCCAAGTAATAAATGCGCAATGCCTTGTGATGATGAATTCAATGCGCCATAACTTTACTAATGCGTTTTTTAAAAAACGTGATCGGTATCAAGACATCAAACTCGCAAATAACCTAGCCTAATGATTAGAGAGTGAAAAAAGGAAAATAATATGCCTATCGAAAATCATAATTTAGCCCTTGAGTTACCAGAATTTAAAGACGACATTCATAGTCTTAAAATGACGGATGACCACTTTAAAAAGCTATCGGATGAATACCACTACCTGACGAACGAAATCAAAAAAATGGAGCAGGAAATTCTTCTCGTTTCAACGGAAGAAGAAGAGACCTTTAAAAAGCGTCGCTTGCAACTTAAAGACACCTTGGTTGATTATCTAAAACAGTCTCAGACTGCTAACCAGACAAGCCAAATGCAACTTTAATTCCATGAAGGCGTAATGAGGCAGAGGACTGAACGGATCTGATCATTGCGCCTTTACTATTCTAACTTGCTCTTCTAGCAACCTTCTAAAAATATTCTTGATGAACAATGCCTTACGAGCTTTATCTCGTTAATCCTCGCTTTTTCATCCAATAACAACCAATCCACAAAACCTTTTGGTATATTAAAACAACTCAATATTGCAAACGATTATCATAATCACTATCATATTCCTTCCATTTTTTTGACCCTTGGTTTTGTTATGAAGCTCAACCCCTTTCTGATCGCAATGCAAGCTTGTAGTGCGCTTGCTTTTTCTACCAATACCCTTGCCGACACAACAGACGCAAACGTAAAATTAGACACAATAGATGTGAAAGGACGCGCTTTGTCCTACTATAAAGACGACGAAACAACCTTCGCCACACGTACTGAAACCCCTATAGACAAAACACCACAGTCCGTGCAAGTGGTGACTCACACCATGATAGAGGATCAAGCTGCACGGCAAATAACCGATTTGTATCGCTCAATATCAGGATTATCACAAAACAACGTTTCTACTGTTACCCTACGCGGCTTCAGCCAAGACGAGATCCTCTACGATGGATTGAAAGGCGATCCTTATGGGGATTTTTCAATTCCTCAACTTTTCACCATTGATCAGATTCAGGTCTTAAAAGGGCCATCTGGTGCCCTGTATGGCGCGGGAGAACCTGGCGGTGTGATTAACTATGTCACCAAGAAACCAACCTATGATCCACGCAACACGATCCAAGCCACGGTGGGCAACAAAGACTTTCTAAGCGGCAGTGTAGAATCCTCTGGTCCACTTAACAAAGAGGCTTCAAAACGCTACCGAGTGGGAATTTATTCGGATGGACAACATTCATACCGCAATAATGTGAAAGAACAAAACCGTATTATCGATCTTGGCTATGCGTGGGATATTAACGATAACGACACACTGACCACTCAATATACAAATATTCACCAGAACATAAACGGCGCTCGCTTACGCGGGATTCCAACGGATAATAATGGCAACTTCCTAGCGCCAATTTCTTGGAACGATAACGAAAGAACAGACTACCAAGAGCTTAACGCACAAGTCTTTCAAACTAAGCTCGACCACACCATTAATTCATGGTTGGATAGTAATCTCGCCGTTCGCTACTTCGAAAATACCGAGACTCAGAAATATCACGAAATAAACAAACTGCTTGATACGAATGGTGATGGCATTCCCGATACCAGTAAACGTCAATACCGAGACCAAGTTCGTAAACGCAAAGGCATCACCTTAGCAGGTAATTTAATCGCGGAGCTTGGCAAGCATACTGTGCTAGTAGGGAGTGAGTATTACCACGAAAAGAACCGTTTTACCTACTCAAGGGCAACCGGTCCAGCCGATGGCGTCTCTAATTTAAGTCTTATCCACCCTGTTTATGGAAAAGACAATACCAACAATTACATCATGCACGAGCATACCAACGAAGACACCACGTCCGACCAACTTGGTCTGTATGCACAAGATCAATGGGCAATCACCAACAAACTGGAGCTCACATCGGGTGTGCGTATTGACCGGATTAAGCAAGCCTATCATGACCACTTAAAGGACTCTTCGACCGACTATTACGACACAGGCTACTCCACACGCATTGGCGCCACCTACAAAATCAATAAACATCTCAAACCCTATACGTCCTTCTCAACAGGCTTTGTTCCACAGGATGCAGAGAACCAACAAACCAGTGTAGGCGGACCTTTCGACCCAGAAGAAAGTCGACAAATAGAAGTGGGAGTGCGCAGCTATTGGTTGAATAATCGACTGAATGTAAATCTGGCGACTTACCATATTATCCGCAAGAACATTCTCCAAGAAGACCCAAACGACACCGATAAAAAAGTTGCCTTTGGCAAAGTAAGAAGCCAAGGGGTGGAACTAGATATTATGGCCGATATCACCTCACGCTGGGTCGCGAATATCAACTACGCCTATAACGACACCATTGTCGAAAAAGCGTTTAATGGTATCCAATATGCCAATGGCAAACGCTTTGCCAATACACCACATAACCAGCTTGGTGTTTGGACACGATATGACTTTCCACACATTCGTTCATCCATTGGATTGGGAGCTGATTATGTCAGCCAGCAAATCAATCGCCAAGGGCAAAAAGTCAAACCCTACACGGTATACGACGCCTCATGGCAGACTCATTGGGAAAAGTGGAAATTTCAGCTGAACATCAAAAATCTGTTCGATAAAAAATACGCCGTGAGTGGTTTTACCAAAACCATCGGCTCGTTCGTCGGTGAACGCCGTCGCGTTTATCTAAGCGCCACTTACGATTTCTGATTTGTCTTAACAAAATAATCAAGACCACAAAAAAAGGGTGATATCCAATAATAGATAATCACCCTTTTTATAAAGTCGACCTGTTAATGAAATAAACGTCAAATAGCAGATAAAGGATGAATACTCCTTGAGCCATCGGAGCCGATAAAGACTTCACAATGCACACCGTAACTGTTCGCAATTTGTTCTGCCGTCAGCACTTCATGGGTATCACCAAATGCCGAAACTTTACCTGACTCAAGAATCATCGTTTGATCAGCAAAACGATGGGCCAAATTCAAATCATGCAACACCATAAGAGTGGTGATATTTTGCTCTTGAGTATAATCACGAACCGTTTGTAAAAGCTGTAACTGGTTCGCTAAATCCAACGCCGATGTGGGCTCATCCAGCAACAGCAATTTTGGTTTACGAATCAGCGCTAAGGCTAAGGCGACCATTTGTCTTTGACCACCTGACATCTCATTCAGCATACGCTCGCTTAAATGTGCTAGTCCAAGCATGTTGAGCATTTCTTGTGCTAAAACAAGACTTTCAGGTGACGCACGTAACTGCATGTTTTGACTATTCTGAGCCAATAACAATAACTCAAACACACTCAAACGCACATTGCTACTAGAGAAGTCTTGGGCCACATAACCAATAATCCGACTGCGCTCCTTTTGCGTCATATCATTAAGGCTCACACCTTCTAATTGAATGTCTCCTTTGGCTTTTACTAGCCCCGCTAACCCTTTTACCAACGTCGATTTTCCGGCCCCATTGCGCCCTAACAAGGCCAAAGATTGCCCTGTGGTTAATTCAAAACTCACTGGTTTTAGAATATCAACTTTACCAATCCGTACAGACAATTCATTAACATTAAGCATTATCGTCTCCCCATACTACGGCCGAATACCAACCAAACAAAAAATGGTACGCCCAACAAGGAGGTCACCATACCAATTGGTAAAATAACGCCTGGTATCAACATCTTACTGACGATGGAAGATAAGGTCATAATTAAAGCGCCAACAATCATTGTCATCAATTGCGAAAAACGTTGATCCTCACCAACCAGCATACGGGCCACATGTGGCGCCACCAGTCCAATAAAGCCAACGACCCCAATCGTCGCCGTAATAGCACTTGCTAACAACGCGGAAAAAGTCAATAACAACATACGAAGGCGTGCCACTGAAATCCCTAACACTTGGGCTTGCTCACCAAAGCCTCGTAGTGCCGAAATTTGCCAAGACAATAAAAGTAAGATGGGAACAACCAGCACAATAATCACTGCATTGATCCCCACTTGTGTCCAGGTACTTTTCTGCAAAGACCCCATCATCCAAAAGACCAAAGACTGAAGTTGATCCACATTCGCAACGTATTGCGCCAAGCCCAGTAGCGCCGAAAAGATGAAATGCACGGCAATCCCCAGCATCACGATCATCTCAACTGACAATCCCTTGCGAGCCGCAAAAATGCCAATAAACAACACAGTCACTAGAGAGAAAATAAAGGCATTCGCCGTCAGTAAATAATCAACAGGAAGAAAGCTCACTAAAGACGTTTGGAAGACAATAACCAATGCTGCACCAAAACCTGCAGCAGAAGAAATGCCTAAAGTAAAGGGCTCTGCCAATGGATTATCCAGCACAGTTTGCATTAACGAACCCGCAATCGCTAAACCAATACCGGATAATACCGCCGTGATGGTTACAGGCATACGCAAATCCCACATCACCACATGCACCATGGGAGAGGCCTGATCTGGATGAAACACACCATTAAGCGCCACATGCCAAGGTAACGTCCCTGAACCACATAATAAATCGGTTATAACGGCAAGAACCGTTAAGATAAAGAAAACAACAATCAACAGTAATTTACGACGCACATCATTTTTGTAAACGTGCGCGCTGGGCGCTTGGCCCAGCGTTTGTGAAACAGTATTCATTAGGAAAAATTATTCCTTGGCATGAGCAAATAACGTTAAATTTTTATCACTCTTAATATCAGTAAAGCGTGTCAAAATCGTTTGATAGGTCTGTGTTGGATTGAGATTTTTAAACTCTTTTGGATAAAAGTCTTTTGCTAACCCTTCGACTCCAACAATATTATAAGGATGGTTGTAAAATTGGTGATAGGCACCATAAATTCGATGGCTCTTATAAGCCGATAGTTGTTTGAAACCTGGTCGAGATAATAAACGATCAAAGGCTTCCTGAACTTGCTTTGACGTCACATCATACCCCAAAGGAAGAGCAATGGATTTACTACGTCCTGGCCACTGGGAACCTGTCATCACATACACATCGGGCTTCATTTCTAGCACTTTTTCCATCGCCACTACGCCCGTTGGCCCTTTTAACACTTCAGAGCCTAAGTTATTACCCCCAGCGGCTTCCACTAAATCTGCCCAACCAAAGTTGTTATGCGTAAAACAACAATCATTTGGCCCTTTGACGCCCGCATGGGCTTCTATAAACACATTAGGACGTTTGCCTCCTTGCTTGGCTACAGCGGCTTTCACCCCATCGTCTACGATTTTAAGCTGCTGCTGGTAAAAGTTGAAGTACGCATCACCATTCTGTTCTTTATTCAACACTTTACCCAATAGTTTGACGCTGGCAGGAGCATCCTTAATCGGGTTCTCAGCGGTATCAACAAACAAAACTGGGATGTTTAATTTAGCCAAGGTTTTAATCACCCCACCTTGCTCTAAAGCCGGTTTAGAACGCAACTCTGCGACTAACAAATCAGGTTGATGGGTTAAGACTTCTTCTAAGTTTAACTGGCCACTATCGCCAAAGTTCATATCCAAGATTTTTTTAGCGCTTGGCCACTGTGTGGCTAGTCGATGCCAAAGCCCCGAATCACTTTTCTTGATAATATTATTCCAAGCAACAACGCGTTTAAATGGATTCTTTTTATCCAATACCGCCAGCATCAACACATCTCTACCATCTTGTAACACAATATGTTTTGGCTCTGATTTAATCGTCACATGGCGCCCCGCCATATCAGTGACAGTCATCGGATACGTCGCCGCATAAACGCCCAACGAAAAGAACCCCATGAAAAGAAAAACAAAGCGCGACGCCAAATAACGCATAAACAACCCCTGTTAAAAAACCTAAGAACGGAATACAAGTAAATGAATATTGTATTGTTTAGTAAAGAGCAATGTAAACAAAAAACATTCTCATTCAACATCTGTTCTCAAATTATCCTCAGACAAAGGATGTATTCACTTCTTTCAAACAAAATATTGACGATTACCGTACATATATAGAGTCATTATGCTGCCACCGTCATTCTGATAGAGTTCTGAGGTAAAAATCTGTCGTATCATGTCTTGGATTTGGAGAGTCGTAGTGCCAGCCAAACTTTGCATAATGAAGCAACGCTCGTTGATTCGTGCGGCTAACAGACAACAAACAATATTGGCATCTTTTCTCCATCAAACGACCAGCAATAAAACGCTCTAATTCGCTAGCCAAGCCCATTCCACGGTATTCAGCAGCTAAATAGATCAGGTGAAGATAGCCCGTTTTTTCTCGTGGCGAAAAACAACGAAATTCCAGCTGACCAATGATTTTACTGTCGTACCATAGATGAAAATAAAACCAGTCAGGGTGATGGATCCGTTCTAGCAAGCGCTCTTTATAGCCTTCTATCAACGTCTCATAACCCTGGAAAGTCGCAAAACTACAGAAATAAGCATCTTTACGAAACTCATAGCAAGTCTCATAATCCCTTTCGACATCGATAGCACGATACTCAATGTTCATTTACACCCTCCATTAACCCCTTTAGCCAATCATAGAATGCCTGCGCTTGTTGTGTTAGCTGTTGCGGTGCTAAGGCAAGATAACAATAAAAAAACGCCTCCAGCAAATTTGCGGCATCGGCCTCTTCCTCTTTGGTTTGGCGCTCATTTTTCGTAGTTAATCCGGCCTAACTCGTAAAATAGCCTTTATTTGCGCATTCTTTAGTGGTGAATACAGGTAGGCTTAGTATTGGATAAACAGGATGAAAACTTTCATCTTATAAAAATGCCAACGATTCGAGAGGAATAACATGAGTCACATATTAGATTTAACGGTTAAAAACATTCAAGGTGAAGATACGGATTTATCGGCTTACCGTGGCAAAACGCTATTGATCGTTAACACGGCATCGAAATGTGGTTTAACGCCACAATACGAAGGTCTAGAAGCCCTCTACAAAAAATACCAAGACCAAGGCTTTGAAATACTTGGCTTTCCTGCAAACGATTTCGCAGGACAAGAACCCGGTACAGACGAAGAAATTCAACAGTTCTGCAGCCTTACTTATAATGTGTCTTTTCCGATGTTTAGCAAAATCGTTGTCACTGGTGACGAGAAGCACCCACTGTACAAAAGCTTAATCGAAGCAGCCCCTGAGACACCGAATCGTGACGCGATGGTGACTATGCTAGCAGGCCATAACATTGAGGCGACCAAAGCACCTGAAGTGGTCTGGAACTTTGAAAAATTCCTCATCACTAAAGAAGGCAAGGTGATACGCTTCTCTCCAGATGTCACACCAGACAACGAAGCCCTTGTGAAAGCTATCGAAGCCGATCTATAAACGTCACTACCCCAATAGAAAAGCTCAAAAAAACGGATCCATATGATCCGTTTTTTTATGTCACTCACCCATTAATATTCCTTTCTCGTGCTCTTATTCAGTGTCATTACAACACCACGCCTCTGCGATGCCTCATCAAAAAGATAAAACCGAGACCGCCCACTAACCCCGTTAAAATACCAATAGGCATGTCTTCAGGCGGCATGATAACCCGGGCAACAATGTCCGCACTCACCAGAAACACCGCCCCCAGTAACGCAGACAAAGGCAGTACTTTTCGATAATCTCCGCCAACCAATAAGCGCACAATGTGTGGAACCATCAAGCCAACAAAGCCAATGACTCCTGAGAACGCCACCGCTGCGCCAGTCAATAAGGCGCACACCACAATGACCGACAAACGAAAACGATGCACGGGTACCCCCAAAGTACTGGCGGTTTCGTCACCTAGCATCATGGCGTTTAAAAAGCGTGCTTTATAAATTAAATAAGCCGAACAAAAGATCAGGGTCAAAAAAGGAAACCACAGTTGCCCCCATTGAGCTAAGCCCAAGCCACCTAACATCCAGAAAATCACCGTATGGGAAGCCCGGTGGTCCCCCATAAAAATGAACAAGTTACCAAACGCCGTCAATACAAACGCAACGGCAACCCCCGCAAGTATTAAACGCCCTGCACTATCGGCTGCCGAAAAATTCGCGACTAACAAAACTAGCCCCATTGCAAATAAAGCGCCTAAAAAAGCAAACACAGGTACCGTCACAGATCCGAGAATCATACCCGTATGCAATAAGGCAATAATGGCGCCTAACGCTGCCCCCGATGACACGCCAAGCAAGTGCGGATCCGCTAAGGGATTACGTGTTACCGACTGCAATGAAGCGCCCACCATCGCCAACGACGCCCCCACAATGGCGGCTAAAATGGTTCTGGGAAAACGTACCGCCCAGACAATATTTTCTCGCCCCATGGACCAGTGTGGTGTTAGCCAAGAGACCTCCCCCACAGCGACTGATATTTTATGAAAAATAATGCCCCACACAGTCGTTTGGCTAATTGGCACGGATCCTACGCCGATGGCTACCCCCATCATAAGTAAAAGCAGCAGGCATAATAGGAGCAACAATACGGGTAAAGGCATAGCAACTAACGCCGCCCTATCCATTTGTCTTTTTCTCGTTTTCATACAACTGGAACTCAAGTGTCGTTCTCGCTTATACACTATTCAACGAAAACGATCGATAATAAAGTACGAACTTTAATGTCATACAACGCTGGTCAACGCCCAATATTCAAGTTTTTTATGTCTAAGGCGAGCCATAAAGCCAACTTAAGATTCATCATCTCTAAAGGCTCTCGCTAGCTTCTTAATCGCTTCGATATTACGAGGTCCAGGCGTGGCTTCCACATATTGCAGCACCACAAAATGATTTTTTTTCACCGCTGTGATATCGCTAAAAGCCGGATTACTCTTTAAAAATTGGATTTTCTGCTGAGCGGTAACGTCCCCATAATTCACAATAACAATCACATCGGGATTTCTGGCAATCACCGGCTCCCAGCCAATCTGAGTCCAGCTTTTTTGCACATCATCAACAATGTTTTTACCGCCAGCCGCCTCGATTAAGGCCGTTGGCATGGCATAACGCCCTGCGGTAAAGGGTTGCTCCTCACCAGAGTCATAGACAAACACTTTCGGCGTTTTTTTCAAGGGCGTTAGTGTCGCCTGAAACGTCGCTAATTCTTTCTTATAACCATTCACCAATTTTTGAGCACGATCTTCGACATTAAAAATACGCCCAAGATTAAGAAGATCCACATACATATCATTCATCGATACCTTAGGCTTGTGCATGATATGAATACAGCTTTCCGTTAGCTCATAAACCTTAATACCCAACGGCGCTAACGTCTCTGGCGTCACACCGCCACCCACGCGCATACCATAGTTCCACCCGGCAAAATAAAAATCCGCATTTGCCCCTAATAGCACTTCTTTCGTAGGGTATTTAGGCGAAAGTTCAGGCAACTGTCGAATCCCATTGCGTAAGCTTGGGTCCAAGGTTTTCCAACCTGATACGCCAGTAAAGCCAACCATATGATCTTGCAACCCAAGTGCCAACATCATTTCTGTCAGATTCACATCATTCGAAACAGCCGCTTTGGGGGCATGATCAAACGTCACTTGACGATTACAACTTTGTACCGTAACGGGGTAGCCCGCAGCATGGACAAAGGTTGCTAGCAATGTATTTAGCACGGCTCCTGAAATGAATGCTGCTGTCCGAACACTTTTTGTTGAAAAAGTCATTTTCCTGTCCCTAAACTCAATCGTTGATGTAAAAAGAAAAACGCGTTTTTTGAGTAATAGGATGCGCATCGATAACGGTATCCACATCAAAAACTTGCTTGATTCGAGCAGGGGTAAACACCTCACTCGGTGATGCATAAGCTGCTAATTGGCCAGAGTGCATTACCATCACCCTATCCGCGTAGGCAGAGGCCAACGCCAGATCGTGTAAAGAAACAATCACCGTGCAAGGCAGTGTTGACAACAAAGCCAACACATCCAACTGATGGCGAATATCCAAATGATTAGTCGGTTCATCAAGAATCAAAATATCAGGCTGTTGGACTAGCGCCCTTGCAATCATCACACGTTGGCGTTCACCACCGGATAAAGAGCTAAAATCCCGATCCGCCAAATGCTCTACATCCAACATAGATAACGCCCATTCAATAAGATCGGCGTCCTCATCTGACCGCCCCCATTTGTTGGCATTGGGGGTGAGACCCACTTCAACCATTTCAAACACGGTTAAGCCAAAATTTGCGGGGGAATCCTGTAGGACAGTTGCAATACGCTTGGCACACTGCAATGGATTAAGCTGCCAGAGATTTTCCCCATCCAGTAAAACCTCACCACTCGTTGGCTTATTCACTCGGTACAAGCATCGCAATAAACTGGTCTTACCTGAACCATTGGGACCAACAATCGCGACAAACTCGCCAGCCTTGATTTTCACTGAAATCGACTCAAGCACCCTATTATGAGCGGAAGGAGACCATGAGACCGTCCTCAACTCCAAACCAGCAGGTTGTTTATCCCATACGCGAGACGCTATCGCCCTTGAGCCAGACTGATCACTTTCAATCATTCTCTCATGCCTTTTAACTCGCCATCTTAAAACGTTATAATATAACAAAATATTTTGTATGCAAGCCATTATTTAACAACTAGGCCCTTGTTCTGGGTTACAGACAAAAGACGTCGAAGGATGGGACTATACTGGCGTAAGAATCAACGGACAAGCGCTTCTTAGGGGGAAATATTCATCTTCACATGCAGCAACTAGGTAAAGAATAATAGCGATGAAAGTTAGGATTTTACCTATGGGTCATTTTTATGTTACCAAAAATGGCGGCTGATAAACGTATAGATGCATCAGTTCTTCACATGTCATTAAGCCAAGCTGCTGCATTTCACTGCTTTGATAGGCAAAACCCACCTTCTTCAAGACATGACCCGAGGCAGGATTTCGATCAAGATGGCGGGCCGTTAAGCGCTTTAGGCCAAGATCGCTACAAGCGCCACAAACCAAACGTTTAGCCGCTTCCGTTGCAAAGCCTTGTCGCCAAAAATCCACACCATACCAATACCCCAATTCAGCCTGATCATCGTGAATATTCATTAATGAGATCGAACCAATCAATTGCCTGGTTTGTTTTAACTCAACGGCGAAACAAATAAAGCGACGTGCTTGCCACCCCTCTAAATGGCTTTCTATCCAGCGTGCCGACAAGCCCTCAGGATATGGATGAGGAATACTGGCTGTCATATCAGCCACCAAGGAAGTATTGACCAAATAAGTCACTACATCCGCATCACTTAATAAAAAAGGCCGTAATATTAATCGCTCAGAATACATAACAGGCTGCGAGACTTGTCGCACAGATCGGCGGGCGATCCTAGGAAGATGTCGAGAAAAGAAATGACTAAATAAACTCGCCATTAATGATCACCCTTCTACAAGGAAACAACTTTTTAAAAGCTTCTTTTTACACTGTAGACCTGAACTTGAAAAATGGGCAAATCAATACATACATTTTAGCCCTTAGCAAAAAACACCTCTTGCATGGTATGAGGGGCAAAGACATTATTGGCCTCATAAGGTTGTAGCCCAGCACAATCTTTTAACTCAGCCACCATTTGCCTGTTAAATGAATGTATATTGGCATCATTCAAGTACTCATCCATTGGCATCCAACGCGCTTCAGCCACTTCGTCAGTATCTGTAATGACAATCTGCTCACTCAAGGGCGTTAAGCGGCAAACAATATACATATTGGATTTGCCAAACTGCACAGGGTGACGAGTGCGAATACCCAGCACACCTTCAAATTGTGTCTCAATACCCGTTTCTTCGAGCACCTCACGAGTCACCGCCGTCTCAATTCTTTCCCCCTGCTCAAGATAGCCACCAGGCAATTTAAACCCTCGATAGTTCGACCAAGTATCACGCATCACCAGCAATTCGTTTTTCTTATTGATCACAATCGCCCCCGTTCCAATGGTATGCGTGGGAGCAAAAGGAGCAAAGCTCTGATCTGACAAACGACAGATTAAAGTGACCTCTTGAGCATGACAATTGTGGAACTCAAAACCAAGTTTCAGCGCAACAGGAATCCATTCCCCCTGCTCACTCGACAAGGTTAGCCAGATTAAATTTTTCTCAGCGTCGCGAGCGACCATCAATAGATCTTGTAGACCTTTCTCAAAACCCAAAGCCGAATTGGATAAGGCAGAACTCTCTACGATGACACCACCAAATTGATCCAACTGGTGAGGAAGACTAACGGGCATAACAACCTCGCAGCATGATGTGGAAAGGCACTATCATACCGCCATATGGACAATAAAGTGAGGTCTAATAGCACCCTGAATAACGTTAAAATGGGGAAATATAACGAGAAGATAAGAGACTCTAAAGAAAAAACAGGCTGGCGTGACAACACTCGGTACACGCCAACTTCAGCCTAAAATACTTCCTATGTATCGTGGAGGGAGCTTTTATAGTATAGATGCTAACCCATGATTTTCCAGACAAAATAGTATGTAGACAAACACAGTCAGGTGAGACTATTAATACGTTTTTCTAAACAATAAGTTACGCCGACTGAAGAATTTCAGCCAAAGACACTCGCATTATCAGCTCACAGGTCTCTCAGCATATTGTGGCTTGTCGTCGTTGATCTCATCCCATTCGGCCTTGGAATCCACAAAGATATGCATAGACGGTTTGGTGTTGATTGGCGTATCAAGCGTTCCAATACGTAAACGCAATACTTCTGGTTGACTAGGGCGGCGGCTATAAAGTGGTGACGCACACTGCTTACAGAATACACGAAAGACACCGGGAGTGGATTCAAACTCAGCGGTTAACTCTTCACCCTTAAGGAAACGAAAACTCTCACTGGCAATGGGCGTATTAGTGGCAAATGCCGATCCATTAGCTTTACGACATTTTTGGCAATGACATTGGACGATTTCGCCTAAATCCCCCTGAATTTCATATTGAATTCCATTACAAAGACAACTTCCTTTCAACATAACGACTGCTCCTCTTTAGTGACGCGGTTTCTCTCAAATCGAACGAGTACATCTGACATCATGCCTGATAAATCACATCAGATCCATAACGAACCTCTAAGCCCTCACGCACCGATTTTTTCATGCCTTTCACCACCAAAGCATAGGAGTGATCAATCTGTCGTTGCACTTCACCGATTGGTAGATTGCCACCCAAAACAATAGAATTCCAATGCCGTTTGTTCATATGATACGCAGGGATGACTTCCTCAAAAATATCCCGTAATTCTCTGGCGTCAAGAGGATCGCATTTGAGGTTCAGCAGAGGTTGCCCTTGCCTTGTGATCAACAAGGCAAACATTTTATTCTGCACTTTAAAAACCGCTGTTTTATCATCAAAAGGATACGTCTCTTGTGCTTCTGGTTTAGACAACAAATACTCTTTGATGGCATCAAAATTCACAACGTCCTCCACAACTCGCTCCAGCACACAGTCATCTGCTAAAAGCCTGAGTGAAGAAACAACCAGACGCAAGCCTTTCATCAGGCATTTTTCGACAACCCATAGCAGATAAAAACAATCAGCCCATTATCACATCGATTGGTTCGCTAGATACTCGTCATAAGTACCTTGGAAATCTACGACTTTTTTCCCTTTGATTTCGATAACACGGTTCGCCAAGGAAGAAACAAACGCCCTATCGTGGCTGACAAAAATCAGCGTGCCGTCAAAGTCTAACAAGGCATTGTTGAGCGCTTCGATGGCTTCCATGTCCATATGGTTGGTTGGCTCATCCATTACCAGGACATTTAGGTCCATCATCATTAACTTACCAAACATAAGGCGGTTTTTCTCACCACCAGAACACACTCGCACTTTCTTATTGAAATCATCCGCCGTAAACAGCAAACGACCCAGCATCGCGCGAACTTTTAGATCATCATGCTTAACCGTACGCCATTTAGACATCCAATCGAACAAGGTCAGGTCACAATCAAAATCGTCGGTAGTGTCTTGTGGACAGTAGCCAACAACAGCGTTTTCCGCCCATTTGATTTTACCTTGCTGCGCCTCTAACTCTTTCATCAAGCAGCGCAGAAAGGTAGTTTTCCCCACACCATTTTCCCCAATAACCGCAAGCCTTGAGCCCGCCTCTAAAATGATATTGCCCCCCGTAAACAGCAACTCATCGTAGCCGTGGCCAAGGTCTTCTAGAATCAAAGCATGTCGATGCAGTTTCTTATCTTGTTTGAAAGACAACGACGGTGTCATTCGGCTGGACTGTTTCACTTCCGCCAGTTCAATTTTTTCCAGCTTTTTCGCACGGGAGCTCGCCTGCTTTGCTTTTGAGGCGTTAGCAGAGAAGCGATTTACAAACGCTTGTAAGTCGTCCATTTCAGCGCTTTTTTTCGCATTTTCGGTCAATAGTTGCTCACGAATAAGAGATGATGCTTTCATAAAGTCTTCGTAGTTACCCGGATAAATCCGCAGTTCACCAAAGTCGATATCAGCCATGTGAGTACAAACAGAATTCAGAAAGTGACGGTCATGGGAGATAATAATCATGGTGCACTTACGTTGATTTAATACCCCAGCCAACCAATTAATGGTATGAATATCCAAATTGTTGGTAGGCTCATCCAATAACAAAATATCGGGATTCGAAAACAAGGCTTGCGCGAGTAAAACACGTAACTTCCAGCCGGGAGCCACTTGGCTCATAAGGCCAAAATGGTAGGATTCATCAATGCCCGCTTCTAATAAAATATCACCAGCACGACTTTCCGCACTGTAGCCATCCATTTCAGCAAATTCGGCTTCTAGCTCACCAGCACGCATGCCATCTTCTTCACTCATTTCCGGCTTAGCATAAATAGCATCGCGTTCTTGCTTCACTTTCCATAGTGCCACATCGCCCATGATCACCGCATCAACCACCGAGTATTCTTCAAAAGCGAACTGATCTTGGCTTAGGGTGCCGACTTTTTCCCCTGGTGTGATGGACACATTGCCAGAGGTTGGCGTTAACGCACCACTGAGAATTTTCATAAAGGTGGATTTGCCACATCCGTTGGCACCGATTAAACCATAACGATTGCCATTACCAAATTTTGCAGAGATATTTTCAAACAATGGCGTTGCGCCGAATTGCATGGTGATATTAGCCGTGGAGATCAAAGGAAAAAGCCCTAAACAAAGAGAAAAGAAAAACGTTTATACCGACCACAAGAGGATCAAAAGACAAACAGAAAGAGGGGCGAATATAGAGATTTAAGCCATTAAAGTCGAGGCTTAAGTATCATTTTTTGCACAAATATCGCTAACGACAAAGTCAGCGCTTGATTCTATATTCCTTGGTCAAGACAGTTAGACAGTCGTAGAAGCGCTTCTTGAAGGGCTTGCTGGGGAATCTTGAGAAAACGGCTCCGTTTGTGGTGACGTTTCCTCTTCTGCTGGGGGTGTTTTTTGTGGATCAGCCGACATATACGCCATGACTTGACTCGATAAAAAGCTCAACACCTCTTTCGTTGACCCATTGAGAAGATTTTGTCTGGCTTTTTTACTAATGTCACATTGCGTTGTCGCGCCAAGCACAAAGCTCGCGATCAACCCTGCTGGGCTCACAGCCATGGCTAAGATACTGTCTTTGGCTTTGTTGCGAGAGGTCGTCGCCTGCTTTTCCAACTGCTGAGTTTTCTCGAAGAGACGATCACGCTCACGTTGCATTTTCTTAAGACCAAACATGATTTACTCCTCTTGAGATGGAATAATGGCATCTAAAGTACGCGTAAAACTCATGTTTTTTAACGTACGTCTTACCAAATACAACAGAACCATGGCACTGACAAAAGTTACCAATGTAGCGGTTGCCAAAATACCGACCAAAGAAAAACCATAACTCCAAGCAATCACGGCGCTCGTCGCGATGATTAACAACCAGGTTGTCAATAATAAAAAAATCACACCACACATCAGAGCAAGGAGCTGGGCACTGGAAGCGACCCATAACTTCGCTTCCAGTGCCCCCAGTCCTAACACACTCTTGAACCAATGCTTGTGATCATTAATCACGACGGATAAGTCCGCAGTCTCTTTGTCTGAATCTGAGTGCGATGATGTCTCCATTTATAGTCGTCGCCCTTGTAATAGACCTTGGTACTATTTACGCTTACATAAAAAGCTTGCGGCTAAAGCCCCCGCTAAAAAAGCAATACCTATGGTCTTAACAGGATGCTCTTTGGCGTATTCACCAATGGCAGAGGTGACTTTTTCGGATTGATTTTTCGCGGTATCCGCAATTTTATGGGCTTGCTCACTAATTTGTTGGGCAACCTCTTCGATACGCTCTTGGCTCTGTTCTTTCGCTTGTGCCGCACTGTCTACCCCTTTATGCGCAGCCTCTGCTGCTTCATCCACTTTCTCATGTGCTTTGGATTGGGTCGTGCTTTTGGTTGCTGTAGCCATTCTATACTCTCCTTTGAATTCAGAAATGTTACTAACGCTAAACGCCACTAACGATTCAATACCATGTCATAGCGATAAAAGTAAATCGTGCTTACAGACTAGCGCATATTTAAAGAAGATGCGAATATACTTTGTTCTCTAATCATTTTTTCTTTTTGTTGACAATCTTATTGCCATTTTCTGAGCTTTCCCCCTAAATTGCGCGCATAAAAAAACGGCCCTACCATCATAGAGCCGTTTTCTCTTCTGAAAAATGCTTTAACAAAATCGTTACTTATTGGGCTTAATAGCGCTTAGAAGTAATGGGCATAGCGCAATATATAGCGATTTCCCTCCGCACGGTTATGGGCATCTTGGTCAAAGTAAACGTTGGCTGTAATGGAGTCATCTTTACCTATCGAGAACAAAGCCCCAGGGCCAATCGCCCAGACTTTTTCTTTACGGCCCGACACACTTCGACCATCTATTTTGGTATTTGTTACTTGCTTCAACATATAGCCATTAATCCCGATGCTCACCGTTTTACTAACGGCATAAGCCGTCGCAAAGTTCATGTGAAACGCCTGACCTGCCTGAATGCTACTACTCGCACCAGTAGAAAAGTTTGGATCATTATTTTTGCTATTCCACAAATACATAAAACGGGCAGAAGTGGTCCATTTTGGGGTGACCCAATAAGTAAAAGCGTAATAAGGTTCAACACTCCAAGCATGGCTACCTGGATTGACAATTTTATCTTTATCATATTGACCAGTCGGTCCGGTAATATCAACTTCAACACGTTGCGAGAACTTAGGCCCATTTTCTCCCATAATAGGATCAAATTGTAAGAAACCGCCCAACGTCAGATCACCAACACCGGTTTGTGATGGGGATGATCCATTGTCAGCTTTAGCAATCCATGGCAGTAAAGCTGTCCAACCTGGAGTAATATTCCCCCACTTTTTATGAGATACATAAATAATCTGAGAAAGGGGAACAAACATATCGGTTTTTGGATTCGCCACAGGCAAATCTTTCCCATTATTACCTTTTAAAGTATCTGCACGAATCGATTGTAAGTATTCTAAAAAATACCAACCTGGGCCATTTGGCGCGGGTGCACCATCGTAAAAACTAGAGTCTCCCATATTAACCCCAGGCAGATCGTAAGCCATTGCAGAAAAAGAAGCTAACGCGATACCACAGGCAAGTACTGTTTTTTTAAGTGCCATTTTATTACCACCTTTTATTGTTATTTTTGATGCAAAATTATTAGAAATAAGACCAACTCGAACTAATTCTCATTTCTATTATTGTTGTTATATGAAAAAACAAAATACGTCCAAAATGGTCTTTTAGACCTTGTTCTCAGGGAGGGAAAGGCCCGGAAAAAAACAACTAAAAAACGATAATGGACGTAAACCTGAAAAACGCTTTAGATGCGGATTAACAAACCCGACAAGAAGAGACATGAAATAACATAAGAAAAGCATTCGCCCTTTTCGTTCAGCCTCCCTCTCCTCCAGCGTATCTTTAGCACGCTCTGAAATAGAAAGGTTGTGTTCAAACGGCAGGCAAAGAAAGCCAAGAGAAAGAGAGTTTCTTATCATTATTAGTCTCCTATCATCAACTACCCATAAAATTGCATGGAACGTACCACTTTTCTTTCACAATCCTTTAAAATATAAAATTTCCTTATAATCAATTGATTTATATTAATTTTTTATCTTTAGACATTTTTTAAAAATGGGTTAGGAGAGAAAAAACCAACCATCTAGATTGCTCAAATGATCAATTTCATAAAAAAACATAGAAGATCAGTTGATCAAATAAATAGTTTGGATGTATAACAATATGACAGTTAACTAAACGACCAATGAGGAACATAATAATGACAATGCCTCACCGTATTTCCCTAGCAGATATGTCTCGTATCAATGCTAACGTATTACTCAAAGGCGATTCGTCTAAACTCAATACGCAAGAGTCTCCTACATTGGAAGAACTAACCGAGTGTCTTTGTTTTTCCCCTGGAGATGGCCGAATCTGGCTAAACGATGAACGCATGCTACTTATCCATAACGCTTCCCTGTCCACATTACGTAGAGAGCTTATCGATACGCTTGGTCTGGAGGGCGCAAGAGGTGTGTTAACACGAACTGGCTTTGAGTCGGGAAAACGCGACGCCAATTTAGTGAAATCACGCTGGCCAGATGCCGAAATCACCTCTATTTTTGGAGCAGGCATTCAACTCCATGCCCTAGAAGGCATCGTAAAAGTCGAAACCATTTATTTTGAATTTGACATAGAAACAGGTCGTTATGAAGGCGAGTTTCTTTGGCACCACAGCTGTGAAGATGATGCCCATATTCATGCCTATGGCGTAGGCGCCGATCCTGCCTGTTGGTTAGAATTGGGCTATGCCATGGGCTATGTCAGCACTTTAGTTGGCAATATGGTTATTTTTCGTGAGGTAGAATGTCGATCCATGGGCCATGCAGCGTGCAAAGTGATCGCTAAAACAGCGGACCTCTGGCCTAATGCCTCTGAAGATCTGTATTATCTTGCGAAACAAGTCTGCCCTTTGCCCACCCCTCATCAAAAACATCAGGTTACCTCGCCGAAGAAACAAACCGATCAAGCTGATCGCCCTGTTACCATTGGTGCTTCTTCTGCATTTAAAGCAGCCACTCAAGCCATTACCAGAGTCGCTAAAACGTCTGCTACGGTTTTATTAACGGGAGAATCTGGTGTGGGCAAAGAGCTGTTCGCCTCACTTCTTCATCAGTTAAGCCCACGAGAAAATGGCCCCTTTATCGCCTTTAACTGCGCCGCTATTCCTGAAAACTTATTGGAGTCAGAGCTATTTGGTGTCGAACGTGGAGCCTATACAGGGGCATCTAACAGTCGTCCAGGTCGATTTGAACGCGCCCAAGGTGGCACTATTTTCCTAGATGAAATCGGCACCCTCAGCCTTGTCGGACAAAGCAAACTGCTACGGGTACTGCAGGAAAAAGAAATCGAACGAGTAGGTGGCACAAGAGCTATCAAGGTTGATGTGAGAATCGTGGCCGCAACCAACGATAATTTAAAAGACAAAGTTGCTAAAGGTGAGTTTCGTGAAGACCTTTATTATCGCCTAAATGTCTACCCCATCCCCCTGCCACCACTACGCGAACGTCGTGACGATATTCCATTATTGGTCAACCACTATTACGAACACTATTGCCAATTACATGGGCGAGAACTACAAGGTATCAGTATAAAAGCATTGCAAGCACTCTATAATTACGATTTTCCAGGTAATATTCGAGAGCTGCAAAACTTGGTGGAACGTGGTGTTATTGCCGCAAATGATCACGAAAAGATCGAAACACATCACTTTTTTAGAACCGAAAACCTCTCCAAGCAATCAACGTTTTGGATTAATCAACAAGGAGAACTGACCTCTAAGCGAAAAAAACAGACCTCAGATGACTCTGAATCACTACTAGAACGATTAAAACAAACCAATGAAGATGAGCAGTTTTCTATTAATAAACTGGAAGAACGGTTACTACATGAAGCAATGGATACCGCTCAAGGCAATATGGCCGCTGCAGCAAGATCCCTGGGCTTAACTAGAGCGCAGTTGGCTTATCGGCTCAAAAAAGTTGTATCGTAAAACGCTGGCTATCTTGATTGCAAAAGGTGATGGGAACCGAGTGTGACGAAAAAAGTGACAGGAAAAAGCAAGAAACAAAAAAGGCGAAAACACGGATTTCTCTGTGTTCGCCTTTTTAACATAACGCCATATTCACTCCTACTGCACGCTTACTCCTGAAAGAACAGACACTCCTGAGAGGATAACCATACGTGATGCATAGCAAAGTCAATATAATGCACACATAACTAATGCCATACTCCAAAGATGCGGTATTTCCAGCCATTGAATGTTATTCTTTGACTTCAACCCAAGCATCCCAACCTTTCCATTCATATTCATCCATATCAAAAACCACGACAGATTCTGCTGGGTTTTCATTAGAATGACGGTTAAAAAAGTGTGCATTTACTAGTTTTCTAATTAAACGAGCCATCACAATTTTCCTTGCTGCTATAATGAATTAAGAGATTTCATGCTAGCACTGAAAACCGCAAGGATATGTCAGCCAAATATAAAGAAAGTCTCTTTCCCCATTAGCCATAAGATAGTCTGAGATCTTGACAACTTATCCTCATAAAGAGGGAAAAAGCCAAGACAGATGCAAGTATCAACTAAATATGCATCGCTGCACTAAAATCGCGACTTATCTTGACAGTAATGCGCCTGACAATAACGCGCTAAACGATAACAAAGTAATGCCCAAAATAGCCCTACCACCATTCCAGCCAACACATCAGTTGGCCAATGAACACCAAGATAGACTCGACTAAACGACACCATAAGAGTCATCAACAAAGCCACTCCCACTAAAAATCGCTTGACCTTAACGTTATCTGTATACCAAGTCGACACTAATGCTAAGGTTAACCAGACAAAGGACGATGACATGCCATGACCCGAAGGAAAGCTACTCGTATAAACCTGAACACCATGGGGAACTAAGGCAGGACGAGGTCGATCGAACCCTAGTTTCAGCAAAAAACTCAATAACATTCCCATGATCACCGTCAGTAGCAAATACTTTGCTAAATACGGTCTTTGAATTAACCATAAGAAGATGGCATAAACAAAGCAGAAAAATAACAAAATCCAATTGCTCCCCAAGGCGGTAATATCTCTCATCAACTCGGCTAACCAAGTCGGTCCCCATTCTTTTGTACTGTCGATTGGATCACGAAGTGCTAACAATATACGCCGATCAAAATCAGGAATGTGACCCGTATTGGCGATGACAGCCAAGGCAATAAAACACAGAAGCAATCCAACTAATAGCCCCCATTGGTAACGAGGAGTTTTTGTCTCGGTCATAGAAAAAACGTCTCTAAAATAATCACTTAATACAATAAGTTAATAATAGCATAGATAATGATCCGCGATGAGACTCATTTTTTTGCAAACAAACATGCTAAATCCTTACAATTACCAGAAAAAAAGGGAAACTTATCCATAAAGCAGACATAACGGTAAGAGTCGGGTGCAATCTTATTATTTTATTATAGAATGAGGAGTAATTTTGCCCTGCCTGATGCCAAACAACTCACCCTTGGAGCGTTAATGAGAGTTGACTTAAAAACAGATGACGAAGAATTAGCCGCTATCCCTCGCTTCCAGCTCGCAACTATCCACGCCCGTCAACTCTTTAGTACTTGTATGGCCTTTGCGGGTTTGGCCTTTGCCATTTTATTGATGTGGCTTATCGTCGATATGTTTGCTCCAACCTCTATCTGGATTCCAATACAACTCAACGCCGCCGCGACCTTGCTAATATTGCTTGCCTCCTTTCAATCTGCATGGCGCATTGCGATTTGGCGAGCCCATACTATTGCTCCAGAAGAAGAACTTTCACCAGAACAAGAGACAGGGGCAACCACCCCTCTGTCCGATACCGAACAAACTGGCAAAACCGTTTTAAAAACAATCAACCCCATCAAACAACTATTAGACAGAATCAAAGAAAGCCGCATTAAACCGATACTATCCGCTGTTGGCATCGACGTGACCTGGGTCGTCTTACTAATACTTTTTGCCTTTCTATTAATAGACAGTGGCTGGAACCTATCCTCCACACCAAAAGCACTAGGAGCCAATGCCTATCTATGTGGCGGTTTAGCGTTATTGGTAGCCTTTGCGATACTGGTTGTTGAGCGCTACCTTGCTGCCCACAAACAAGAATGGCCAGAGGCATTGCCCTTGGCAGTGCAGCTTCGAGTGGCCATTGTTGTGTTTGTACTGTCTGCTATCTGCCTTTTCTATGCTAATGCTGAGCGCATTTGGCCAATTCGCTTGGCGGTATTGGTAGGCTTATTACCGAGCCTTCTCGGGTTGGAACTGATGATTCGAGCGATTCTGGTCGTTTTTACACCACGCCGCGATTCATTGGAACCCGCACTTTTTACCACCAGCTTCTTTGCAGAAATGCTGCGTTGGCCCCCTAAGCCAATGCAGCTTTTTCAAGCAAGTCTCCACCAACGCTTTGGCATTGATTTACGTCAGGTTTGGGCCTTTGGCTTTATTCGTCGCGCTTTTCTCCCAATCCTCCTGTTCATCTTATTAACGGGTTGGCTCTTGTCTGGATTACATGAAATTCCTATGAATGGTCGTGGCATTTATGAGCGTTTTGGTAAGCCTGTTGCCGTACTCAAGCCAGGTCTTCACGTTAGCTTGCCATGGCCTTTTGGGCGCATTATTAATGTCGAATATGGTGTTGTACACGAATTAGCCGCCAGCACCGATGACAACTCCACGGCACCAGCCATGCCCAACCAAGCGGATCCAACTGAGGGCCCAGCACCTTATACAGCGAACCGCTTATGGGATGTGACGCATCGCAGTGAAAAGTCGCAAATCATCGCCAGCAGTAGCGACGGCAAGCAAAGCTTTCAGATTGTTGATATGGACGTGCGCTTTATTTACCGCATAGGCTTAACCGATGAGGATGCACTCAAAGCCACTTACAATACGGATAATCTGCCCATGCTGATTCGTCGTACGGCAAGCCGCGTACTAGTACACGATTTTGCCGGACGCACCTTAGATGACCTTCTCAGCGAGCAGCGCAATCAACTTGCTGCGGATGTAAACAATGCGGTACAAAGTGAATTAGACCGTTTGAATTCAGGCGTCACCTTGCTTGCAACGGCAATTGAAGCCATTCATCCACCAGCAAAAGCAGCCAACGCCTATCACAAAGTACAATCCGCACAAATCGAAGTTCAAGCTTTAATAGCCAGAGAAAAAGGCAAAGCGGCAGTGGATCTAAACCAAGCCGAGCAGGAAGCAAGCCTGCTCGAAGACGATGCCAGTGCGAAAGCTCATCAAAATATCAGCCAAGCAAACACTGCCAAAACACTATTTAACGCGGATAAACATGCCTATGACTCCGCTGGTCAAACCTTTATTCGGGAACAATATTACCAGCAGCTCGCTAAGGGCATGAAGAATGCCAATAGTCTTATCATAGACAGCCGTATCCAAGGAACAGACGCGCCGACGATTGATTTTCGGAGTTTCGTTCCCCCTGTTGACCCTAAGACCAACACTAGCACTCAATCAGGAGAGACACATTGAGCCAGCCACATCACCATCATCATGACCATAACCATGAGCATGACCAACTGGACAATGGGACTTCTCATGATAAAAAGAGCGCCACTTGGCGACGCATGACCTTTGCTCTTTTGCTGGTTTTGTTCGCGCTTGCAGCGGCCTGCTTAGTGCAAGTGCGCTCTGGGGAAGCAGAAGTGATCACCCGCTTTGGTGACCCAGTTCGAGTGATATTAACCCCAGGCCTGGCCTGGCATTTACCCACTCCTATCGAACTCTCCACTCCTGTTGATTTACGACTTCGTACCACATCAAGTGGCTTACAAGATGTGGGAACCAAAGACGGCTTGCGTATCATCGTGCAAGCCTATGTAGTTTGGCAGGTAAAAGCCGATAAAGAAGACGTCAAACGCTTTATGCGCGCTGTCCAAAACAAGCCCTCTGAAGCGGCCCGCCAACTGCGCACTTTTGTCGGTTCAGCACTCGAAGCAACGGCGAGCAGCTATAACTTATCCAGTTTGGTTAATACGGATAGCAGCAAAGTGCAAATTGACGATTTTGAAAACAAACTCCGCGCTCAAATCGAAGGATCTTTACTCAACACCTATGGTGTACGGGTTGTGCAAGTCGGTATAGAGCGCTTAACACTTCCTGTTGTCACCCTCACTGCCACAGTGGATCGTATGCGTGCAGAACGAGAAACCATCGCTACACAACGCACGGCAGAAGGTAAACGACAAGCGGCACAAATCGTCTCCACTGCACAAAAAGAGGCCCGCATCATTACCGCAGATGCCAAGGTAAAAGCGGCGGATATCGAGGCGAAGTCGATAGTACAGGCGGCGGATATTTATGGACAAGCCCATAAAGAAGCACCTCAACTGTATGATTTGCTCCGTTCTTTGGACACATTAAGCAGCATTATCAACGGCAATACTCATTTGGTTCTTCGTACTGACGCCGCCCCCTTTAAAGCTCTCATAGATGGCCCAGCTAATATTCAAGATGGTCCTATCATGCTGAAGAATAGCCCTGTTAAGAAACAAGGAAAAGATCAGCCATGAGTCTCTTGCCCACCAGCAAAAACAATGGCCAACCTGACACCTCATCAGGTAAGCCTCAAGGACATTGGTTGCAAGCTGGGCGTTTAGCCTTTATCGCTCTGTACATATTAACCAGTGTCACCGCCATCAGTTGGTTAGTCAGCAACATTCGAGAGATTGGTCCAGAAAGCCGTGCGGTTGTCTTACGCTTTGGAGCCATTGATCGCGAACAGAACTCAGGATTACTGCTCGCATGGCCACAACCTTTTGAAAAAGTGATCATTATTCCCTCGGCCGATCGTGTTGTTGATCGTACGGTAAAGGCGCTTATTCGGCCAAAATCGGCCGACTACAGTGGCTTGGATTCCGGTATATTAACCGATGCAACCGCTGGTGAGGGCTACCTACTCACGGGTGACTCTGGCATCGTGCAACTCGGTGTCCACCTTTATTATAAAGTGACCGACCCATATGCCTATGTGTTGCAAGGCAAACATGTCAATTTCGCGTTAGACCGATTGGTCGAGCGCAGTGCTGTGGTGATTTCAGCATCACGAGATTTAGACACCATATTGGTAGCACGCCCTGAACTGGTCGGTTCCAGTACCAAAGCCGCAGAAGAAAGAGAAAAATTACGCGAAGATTTGGTTAAGCAAATCAATCTACGTCTTGCTCAACTGACACAAGAACATGCTAGTCTGGGTATAAAAGTAGCGCGTGTGGACATTCAACCCAGCCTTCCTGTAGACACCGTCGATGCCTTCAATGCGGTATTAACCGCCAGTCAGCTTGCTAAACAAGCCATTGCAGAAGCTAATAATAAGGCGGCATCCATCATACAAGCAGCCAATCAAGAAGCCGATCGTATTTTACAAGAGGCCAATGCGAACGCCAGTGAACGCGTCGCTAATGCACAGGCCAATACAGCAAGCATAGTGAAACTTGCTAAAGCACAGCAGATTAACGCAGATCCCGGCTTATTGTGGCGCCTTTATCGCCAGCGCATTACCACTTTATTGTCCCAAGCCGGCTCCGTTTCGACAGTCGATCCTAAAGACGATGCCAAATTGATTTTACAAGGCAAGCAACCATGACCCAGCCTTCCCATTCTCACACCAGCCATCACCATGGACACAACCATCATGGACACGACCACCATGGACATGATCACGGCCATATTCATTTTAGTTCAGGCTCACTAAGCAGGAGCGAGCAAAAAGCCGCCGCGAAGCAACTGACATTGGCCATGGTGTCATTAGGCTTATTAGCCCTTGGGTTAGCTTGGCATTGGCTTTTCCCCTTACAACAAAGTGTGAGTCAAATGCTGCTAGGAATCGCTTCGATCCTTGTCGCCTTTCCTGTTATCAAATCCTCTTGGCATAGCTTAAAACACCCCAGTTTACATGGCATCACCGATCAGCTTATCGCATTGGCGATGCTAGGCGCTTGGGCCACAGGCGACTTAATGACCGCTGCGCTACTCCCCATTATTATGATTTTCGGTCATATTCTAGAAGAGCGCAGTATGATTGGCTCGCAAGAAGCCATCGAAGCATTAAGCCACCTCACTCAAAGTAAAGCCCGAAAAATCGATCATGATGGCAACATCAGCGAAATAGACAACCAACAACTTACCAAAGACGATCAGGTTGAAGTACGCGCGGGTGATAGAATTCCTGCCGATGGTATTGTTATCAGTGGTATGGCAAGCCTTGATACAGCGCCTATTACGGGGGAGTCCGTTCCACAAGATGCCAAAATAGGCGATGAGGTATTTGGTGGTGCCATTAACCTCGATGGTCTCTTACGCATCCAAGTGACTCGCACCGGTGATGATTCCACATTAGGCAAAGTGATTGCTCTAATGCAGCAAGCTGAACAAGCGAAACCACCTATCACTCGTTTATTGGAACGCTATGCAGGACAATACATGCTATTAGTCCTGATGGTGGCCGCCATCACTTGGTTTGTCACCTATGATGCTCAAGCAATGCTGGCAGTATTGGTAGCCGCTTGTCCATGCGCTTTGGTCCTGTCAGCGCCAGCTGCCGCCATTGCGGGTATTGCCGTGGCAGCACGGCATGGCATACTAATACGCAGCTCGGCGTTTTTAGAAGAATTCACGGAACTCAGCTCTTTAATAGTTGATAAAACAGGCACATTAACCTTTGGTTCGTTAAGCCTGCAAGGCATGCAAACAGCCGAAGGTGTCAACATCAACGAGCAAGCGATACGTATTTTAGCGGCCAGTCTAGGTGCCTCTAGCAGCCATCCGGTCAGTCGCGCCATGTCTAGCCTCGCTCCTACCGACGTTTACTATCCACTGCAAGATATTCGTGAACGACAAGGATTAGGTGTCGTAGCGCAAACCGAAAAAGGAGAAGCGGCACTGGGTCGCCCCGAGCTGTTCACTCAACTAAATATCAAGATTCCAGACATTCCACAACACGACGGCCCTATTGCCGGCCTGTCGCTCAATGGTCAATTCTTAAGCTGGATGTTATTAGCCGATCAAGTTCGCCCGGAAGCAGCTCAAGCGTTGGCTGATTTACGAGAGCTTGGTCTCGGTCGCCAAGTATTGCTCACCGGCGACCGTCAATCCGTGGCGGACAAACTCGCCAAAGAAGTCGGCATTCATGACGTCGTCGCTCAAGCCTTACCTGAAGACAAACTACATCGCGTCAGTCATGAGATTCAAACAGGCTTTAAACCCCTTGTGGTCGGCGATGGCATCAACGACTCGCTGGCCCTAAAAGCGGGTGTGGTGGGCGTCGCTATGGGTGCTGGGGGAGCGGATATTGCCCTAGCCTCTGCCGACATTGTCTTAATTGGCAGCGACCTACGCCGTCTAGCCACATGCGTACGCTTGAGTCGGCGCTGCCGCCGCACTTTACATATGAACGTCATTATCGGATTAAGCTGGACCATTGCCATCATGGCTGCGGCAGCATTTGGCATGCTGGGTGTGGCTGGTGCTCTTATCGCCGCCGTTCTCCATAATTTAAGTACCTTATTAGTATTGGTGAATACTGGTCGCTTACTGCGCTTTGAGGACATCCTACGCAAACCTGAAAAACGCGGGTAAAAGCCTCCCTGAGCTTTTAATCATTGATATTTAGAAGGAGCTCACTGTTTGCCATGCAGCATATTTTAGTAAGCAGCATGGCAAACTTGATGTCTCGTATTCAATAGGCTTTGAGCCTAATCGTAGAAAGTTTCCTTATCAATCCGTCCGGCTTTCATGGTAACAGCATGATCACACATGTAATCCACCACTTCAGGATCATGACTGACCATGACCATCGTCAAATCACGCTTGGCCTTTAACTCGTTTAGCAAGTTAAGTATTTCCGCCTGAACCGACATATCCAATGCAGATGTGGGTTCGTCCAGTAGAAGAAGCTTGGGTTCCAGCAGCAAAGCTCGGATAATCGCGACACGTTGACGCTGCCCGCCTGACAACTGATGGGGATAGCGGTCAATCATATTTTCCGTTAAACCCACAAGCTTAAAGCCTTCGCTGAGTCGATCATCGATGTCCTGATAGCCAAGCAGCTTTAATGGTTCAGACAAGGCTCGACGCAAACGGTGTTTAGGATGCAACGAGGCATAGGGATCTTGAAACACCATCTGTACACGACGGCGTAATTCACCGCTAAAGACTTTACCAGGCGTTAATGGCTGATCAAGTAGCTGTATACCGCCACTCCAATGTGGGTTCAACCCCGCCAATACCCAAAGCAAGGTGGATTTGCCACAACCCGAAGGGCCCACCAAACCAAAACACTCACCCGCTTTTACCGATACATTCACATCATGAACAACCGTGTTTTTTTCCAAGCCTTGTACATGACTGATGCTTACGTCTTTTAATTCAAGCATACTCATTTGGCTGCTCCTTCGGTTAAGGTCGCTAATGCTCCTCGATCCAGCACCGGAAGCGCTTGCCCTCGCTTATCAATATTGGGTCGACAAGACCACAAGGTTTGCGTATAGGGATGTGTCGCATTGGACAGCTGGGAAGCAGGTAACTGATCGATCAATTGACCTTGATACATCACCAATACACGTTCAGAGTAATCGGCTACCTGCTGTAAATCGTGGCTAATCAGCAGCAGCCCCATATTCCGTTCCTCAACTAAAGACGCAATCAGCTCTAGCACTTGGTCGCGTACGGCATGATCCAAGGCGGAAGTGGGCTCATCGGCAATCAAAAATTGCGGATCATTAATCAGCGCGATGGCAAGCATGACACGCTGCCCCATGCCGCCGGATAATTGGTGTGGATAAAGCTTGCGAAGTTTAGCAGGGTTAGGCAAGCCAACCGCCTCCAACATATGTTCGACTTTTTCAACTCGTGCTTTTTTGGCCAGAGATTGATGAAGCACCAAAGGTTCTTCTACTTGCCGGCCAATGTTTTGCGATGGGTTCAAGGCGTATTTTGGGTCTTGTAATACCATAGACACCTGTTTACCACGCAATTGAAGCCACTGACGCTGGCTGTATGACAACACCGCCTCACTAAGCAACTCAAAACGGTTAGCCTGAACATGCAATGATGCTGGCAACAAGCCCATTAAAGAGCGCGCAGTCAGTGACTTACCTGAGCCGGATTCCCCCACCAAAGCAACACGCTCACGCCCCATGGCGAAGTCGATACCTTTAACCAATTCGGTGCCATCTTCTAGACTAATATGTAGGTTCTCGACCTGTATCAAACTGCTGTTATTTGTCATGACGAGGGTCCATTTTATCTCTTAAGCCATCACCAAGCAGATTAAATGCAAGGCTAGCAAACAAAATAGCAAAGCCAGGTACAGCGGCTACCCACCATTGATCAAAGATCACTCGGCTACCACTAGACACCATTGACCCCCACTCTGCCGTTGGCGGCTGAATCCCCATACCTAAAAACCCCAAACCTGCCGCCGCAAGAATAATTCCTCCTAGGTTTAAAGCGGCCCGAACAATCGCGCTAGGCAACACCAAAGGCAAAATATGACCAACAATCAAACGCCAGCCAGTTATCCCCTGCATTTTTGCAGCAGATAAATAGTCACTACGACGAATAGATAAGGTTTCCGTGCGCGCTTGGCGAGCAAAAGACGGCCAACTGGTAAAGGCGAGCGCCAAAGCGCCATTCATCAAACCCGGCCCTAAAATCGACACCAACGCCAGCGCAATGACCAAGCTTGGCAATGACATAACAATGTCCGTCATACGCATTAATACACGCTCAGTCCAGCCACCAAAATAGCCAGCGCAAATCCCCACGATTAAACCAATAGGCACGGTTAGAATAACCACTAAACTTACCAGAATGAGTGTTGGACGTGCTCCGTACAATACGCGTGAGAATAAATCTCGACCAAAACGGTCTGTACCAAACCAATGCTGTGCATCAGGCGCTAACAATCGATCTTGAATGTTCTGAAGGTTTGGGTCAAAGGGGGAAAGAAGCGGCGCCAATAACGCCAGCCCAAGCAGGATCACCACCATCACCAAACCCACATTAAAGGTATTTAGCCAATGTGGTAAATGAAGTCCGCTGGCGATTCTCTTCGTACTCTTTTCTAAAGGGTCTTTTTGAAGACTAGAATTTATCATCGTGTTCTCGGGTCCACCCATTTTGTCAGTGCGTCTGCAAACGCGTTCAGCAGAATAAAACACGTACCTATTAACAAGGTTGCCCCTAATACAGCAGAAATGTCCGATGCAAACAACGCACTGGTCAAATACCGCCCCAGACCCGGCCAAGCAAATACCGTTTCGGTCAATACAGCCCCTTCCAGTAAGCTAGCGTAGGAAAGCGCGAGGATGGTAATTAAGGTCCCCAAAACGTTCGGAAATATATGCACAAGGATGATACGCAGCCGACTCGCTCCTTTGGCTTGCGCCAAGATCACATATTCTTTATTACTTTCTTCCAGCATCACGGCGCGTAATAAGCGAGTGATCGACGCCATAGAAAGTAATGCCAGAACAGCAACAGGCAACCATAAATGGGCAATGGCATTTTTCAATATCGAGGAATCACCACTGCGAAGGGCATCTAACAAGACAAAACCACTATGTTGCGTCATGGTATAGGTATAAATGTCGTCTAATCTCCCAGGCCCCGCCGACCAATGCAACGTGGCATAAAACAGTAAAAGACCTAACAAGCCTAACCAAAACACAGGCACAGAATAGCCTAATAAGGAGATAAAGCGCGCGAGGTGATCCATCCAGCTGCCCGACTTAAAAACCGCCATGGCCGCGAGTAAGATGCCGAACAAGGCCCCAAAGACCATTGCGCAAGTTGCCAGCTCAATAGTTGCAGGAAAAGTGCGCATCAAGTCATTAATAACCGGCTGCTGTGTAAGTTGAGAGACGCCTAAATCCCCATGGCTCAAACGCCCCAGATAATGCAAAAACTGCATCGGCAAGGGTTGGTCTAGACCTAGTTCGTGACGCGCTTGGTCGTACGTCGCTTGGCTGGCATGGTCCCCTACTAGCTGCAACACAGGATCGACTGGTGCCGCTCGTGACAAAATAAAAGTAAAGATCAACAAACCAAACAAGGTCAGTGCCAATGAAATAAGGCCGCTCGCCAAACGCTGGCTGCGGCCTATCCAAAGTCGGCGTTTAACGCCGACTGAGTGAGTTGAAGTGCTCATTATTTAGAAACGTTCTTGTAATAAACCATATCAGGCATGATGCCTTGCACATAACCTTTTAGGTCACTACGAATGGCAACCAGTTTTTTGTTTTGCAAACCCACCACAATCGGTGAGTTTTCTCGCACTTTACGTTGTAGCGTTTCGTACATTTGAGTACGTTTCGCTTCATTCGTCTCAGCACGAGCCGCAAGCGTCATTTTGCTCAATTCTGGTATTTGCCAGTTTGCACGCCATGCAAGGGTTTTTGAGCCATTTTCTGGGTTATAAGCAAACGCTGACGCGTTGGTATTCGGATCAAAATAATCTGGTCCCCAAGCTGATACCGTCGCTTCAAAATGATGAGTATTGACTTCGCTTGATACTTGGCTGCTCACACCAGGGATGAGCTCGACTTTAATCCCTGCACGGGCAAAACTGGCTTGCACCGCTTGCGCGACATCCAAGTATGGAGGCTGATTACTCACGATCAACTTGAAGTGTGGATTCTTAATACCCGCCTTTTTCAAGATGGCTTTGGCTTTTTCTGGATCATAATGGTATGGCTGATCCTTTAATGCCCCTTTAAAACCTTGTGGTAAAAAAGACTGTTGAACTTGGAACTGACCGCGCATCAAGTCCACAGCAATGCCTTTATAGTCAAATGCCCAATGTGCCGCTTCCCAAAACGCAGGGTTTGCTAAATCAGGATTGTTTTGTGCTTTGGTATTAAACAAAATGAAATACAAAGATGCATAAGGCAACGCCAGCGTTTTCACACCAGGTTTATCTTTTAAAGATTGGAACTGATCCGCCCCTAAATTACGGGCAATATCCGCATCACCCTGTTCGATCAATAACTGACGGGTTGCCGCATCAGGCACGTTTTTCATCAAAATCATGCTTAATTTGGGCGCGCCGCCTGGAGACGTTTTATTCGCCGTTAACACCAAGGCTTCATGAGGTGTATATTGTCTGATTTGGAATGGTCCACTGCCTGCCGAATGATCATTCAACCAAGCATGACCAAAGTCACCATTGGTCGCATGAGCCATTACCGTTTTTTCGTCGACAATCGAAGACACTGGCGCAGACAAAAGACTCAAAACAAACGATGGACCGACATTAACATCCCAAGTAATTTTCACCTTATTATCGGCCACTTTTTGAATATGACTGTCCACATTGTCTTTATTCCAACCCAACTGCGTCAAAATAAAAGACGGTGACAAATTCAACTTCACCACACGAGCAAGGGAAAAAACCACATCTTCAGGGCGAACCGGGTTACCACTGGCAAACTCAGCCCCTTTACGTAAAGTAATGGTCAAACTTTTTGGCGTAGACACCCAACTTGCCGCCAAGGTTGGCTCTAGCTCAGTTGGTTTCTTTGGATTTGCCTGAACCAAGCGTTGATATACATTGGTAAAGGTTTGCACTGAGGTTAATTCAAAGCCTTGAGCAGGATCTAAACTGGTCACATCATCTAAGGACTGAGCAACCACTAGCGCATTAGGTGGGGTGGCTGCCAACACAGAGAAACTACTCAGACATAGCAACAGACTGGTTGCTAGTAATTTTTTCATGATTTCATATTCCTAGTGAATTAATTACGCTTATTTTATGCGAGAGTGAAAATGAGGAAAAGGAAACGGGTTTGATTGGCACAATAGTTACACAGTTATAGTTTATTTTTTTTGAAAAAAAACTTTTAATAGCTTTTTAGAATTTTGTTATAACGTAATAGTCAGAAAAGACTCACATCGGCACAGTTAGGGTTTCACCCTCGTCACAAGCAGCTGCTCGACACGCACCCCATCCAAATCCAATACTTCAAACTTATATCCCTGGTGGATAAAGAAATCTGTTCTTTTAGGTACCCGTTTTAAGGTGTAGATCATAAATCCGGCAATGGTTTCGTATTGATTTCGATCTGGGAAATCTTCGATGCCTAAACTGCGCATCACATCAATAATGGGTGTTAACCCCTCAATTAACCAAGAATCCGCATCACGCTGCACGATCTGCTCTTCATCTTGGGGGGTAATCAATTCTCCCATAAAGCTGCTCAACAAGTCCTTCATGGTCACAATACCAACAATTGTGCCATATTCATTAACCACCACGGCAAAAGGCTGAGGCGCTACTTTGAAGGCGTTTAATGATTCAGACAAGGTCAGGGTTTCTGGCAAATAGAAGATATCTTTATCAATACGTTCTGGGTGAATTTTGGCAGGCTCTCCTTTTAGCACCATCCGCAGAATCTCCTTCGATTCAATAATGCCAACGAGCTTATCCAAGCTGCCTTCACACACAAGAAAATCGTTGTGCGGATGCTCGATGATTTTATTACTAATATCTTCACTGCTCTCTTGAACATCGAAATAGATAATTTGATCTCGAGTCGTCATGGCACTGCCAATCGTTAACGAATCCAACTCGAATACATTGCCAATTAATTGATACTCTTGTTTTTGCAAACTACCTGATTCCGCCCCTGCTTCCATCATGGCAACAATGTCTTCTGTAGTAACCATATCTTCACGTTGGGTCGGTATGTTAAAAAGTCGCAAAACGATGTTCGTCAACCCATTAAATAAAAACACGGCGGGCATGAGTAAAAAAGTAATCCATCGCATCGGTGTGACCATGCGTATTGCAATAGCCTCCGGCATGATAATGGCTAAACGCTTAGGCAAAAGGTCAGCAAATAAAATAAACAGTGAGGTGACACACAAAAAAGAGAGCATAAAGCTGACTTGGTCAAGCAGCGCACCATTGTACACCAATCCCACAGCCTCTTTGATATAAGGTGTCAAGGCCTGCTCACCAATAATTCCACCTAGGATAGAAATCGCATTCAAGGCAATCTGGATCATGGCAAAAAAGGCACCAGGATTCTCTTGTAATGCAATCACCGCATCCGCCTTGCTGTTACCCTCTTCCGACATGACCCGCAATTTTATTTTTCGTGCCGCTGCCATTCCAATTTCAGACATAGCAAAAAATGCACTGGCCATTATTAAGATACCAATACTAACCAGATCACTCATAACTTTTCCTCACTTCATAAAAGAAGCGCTAACGGTTAAAACACGTAGGGGAAAAACTGATAAAGTCAACCATCAATTACTCTACAAACGGTTTTAGAGATAAAAATAAGCGAATTATAGAAGCAATCACATCGAGAGCAATGATTATTTAAGATAAATAGAGGGTATTGACTAATGGAAAAAAGCTTTATTCAAAAAGAAGATGTCTATCATAATACTGCTGTTTAGCTTTGTTTTATAACACTTAGTCAAAGCTTATGAGTCTGCTAAGCGCTCATAGGTAATGACAAAAAGTGTTTCAATTCTTGGATAAATATCTCGAATAATATCTTTTAGTTCTGGCAGAGTCATGTTTTCTTGTTTTGCATGCTCCTCATCAAGCGACGAAAAAGCAATAGGCTCTACCGATAAGATACGTAACTGACAAAAATAACGACCAGTTTCAAAAGTCGACACATTCACCACTGAGCCAACTTGGTAGTGACTCTCGGATGCATCGCGAATCGTGATGACTTTTTTATCACGCAGAATATCGGCTTCAAAACGCTCAAAGAAAGTCATGTCTTTTAGTGTTTTCATAGTAATTTTCTCAATAAAAATATGGCACTATATTTATAACCTGCCCCTACTCATATTCATGCGCTAATGTAAACCATAGGGAACTAGAATACGATCATGATATCGTTCGAAACCGGGCTTACACAGCGTTTATCTCGCTAAAAATGATCGTTATCCGGCAAATCCAAATTATTGATCTTTGTTTTTCCTAGTATTTTTAGCAACAGATTACGGCAAGAGCGCAATATAGGATAAAGCACTAAAGCCAACTTTTTCGAACGAAATAACCAAAAGTTAAAACGGTTAAACAGTCCCGACCGACTACTCAGCAAGGATAAGGCATGAATGGCATCTGCACCATAATAAAACTGCCCATGCATTTTCAACACCATGCCTTGGTCGATATCCAAACCACGGTCAGTAATCTCTTTCATTACAGTACTGTTTTCGCGAGCATCGATCAGGACTAGGTTTCCCACACTGTCACGAATACGCACAATTTGACAGTAGTAATGGCAAGCGGGACAGTCCTTATCATAAATCAACAAAATCTCCTGTGAACGCATTGCCGTTTACTCTTTTTATGCTGGGTACGAAAAATGCTCAAAAAAAAGCCTTGGCAGGTGCACCCTACCAAGGCTCTTTATATCACATCTAAAAACAGAAGGTTAAAGCACTTGTCCAAGAAAGCGCTGTAAACGCTGGTTATCGGATTCAAAGAAACGATCTGGCGTTTCTTCAAACACCAATTCACCATTTTCCATGAACACCACTCGATCAGCCACTTCTCTAGCAAAGCCCATTTCATGCGTGACGACCACCATGGTCATACCACCACCAGCAAGACTCTTCATGACATCCAATACTTCCCCCACCATTTCTGGGTCAAGTGCACTGGTTGGCTCATCAAACAGCATAATTTTAGGACTCATCGCCAACGCTCTGGCGATGGCGACACGTTGTTGTTGCCCTCCAGAAAGATGCGACGGATAGTTATTCATCCTATCCGCCAAACCGACTTTAGCCAGTAAGTCTTTTGCCTCGGCTTCCGCCTCTTTTGCAGACTTTTTGAGTACTTTCATGGGTGACAACATCACATTACCCAATGCCGTTTTGTGGGGGAACAAGTTAAAGGACTGGAAAACCATCCCCACTTCCTCTCGCACTTTGTTGATATTGGTCTCTTTGTGAGTCAAATTGATGTCATCAATATGAATCGTCCCGTCTGATATGGTCTCCAGCTGATTTAAGGTTCGCAAAAAAGTCGATTTGCCCGAGCCACTTGGCCCAATAATCACCACAACCTCACCTTTTTGGATATTAAGCGATACTTTTTTAAGGGCGTGACATCCATTGGGATAAATTTTTTCCACGCTGTCAGCGACAATAATACTGTCTTTCAAAATGGGATTAGTCACTGGCTGATAACCTCTTCTCTAACTTTTGAATAACCCAAGACAGGCTTCCTGTAAGCACTAGGTACAAGAGCGCAACAGTAAACCATACCTCAAATGGTGCAAACGTCGAGCTCACAACCTCACGGCCTGCTTTTGTTAAATCGGTAATCGAAATGACTGACACCAAGGAAGAATCTTTAATCAAGTTAATAAACTGACCAGCTAAAGGAGGCAAGGTACGTTTAAAAGCCTGTGGCAAAATCACATATACCATGGCCTTAATATAATTCATTCCCAAACTGCGAGCGGCTTCCATTTGGCCTGGGTGAATAGACTGAATCCCTGCTCGAATAATTTCGGCAATGTACGCCCCCGTAAAAACAGCAAGCGCGGCCACACCAGCCGTAAACCGATCAAGATTCAACACGGTGCCAATAAAGAAATAGAAGATAAAGATCTGCACCAAAAGCGGCGTCCCACGAACCACCTCAATGTAAGTTACAGACAAATATCGCAATACTGGATTATGAGAAATACGTGCCAGACCTGTAAATAACCCGATGATCATCGCAAAAACCAATGCCACCGCAGAAATTTTCAGAGTCATGACTAAGCCCCAAGAAATAGAGCCCAAATGCCAGCCTTTTATCGTCGCGACCGTATCGCCTTCAAAAACCAAATCACCCGTATGCGCGATGGCTTTATCGTACTTTGTGACAACAAAGGTTTGGCCTGAATCAGATTTTAATACTATTTTGTGCTCTTTGGGATTTACCGACTCGACAGAGCCATCAAAAGGAGCATTAATATCAGTAGGTTGGAAGCTAATAAGGTACTGGGGAATACGCTCCCAACGCCAGTTATAACTAAGGCTTTTACTTGATGCATATACTCCATATCCAATTCCTATCATGATAAGGACATATAGCATTTTCCATAAAAGCAGATTTTTTTGCTTTTTCATCGGTTAAGCATTCCCCGTATGTTGCATTTCATTTCGTCGTAACCACTATAAAACGTTAATAACAATGGCTAAATGCCAACAAAATAAAGAATAGAAGGCGCTATCTTGCGAATAAGAGGCGAGGCAACCTTGCCTCGCCCATAGGACGTGATTGACGTTGTTATTGAACCGTACTTAACCACTCTTTGGTTTTGAACCACTTGTGGTAAATTTTATCGTAAGTACCGTCGCCTTTAACTTGCGCCAAGTAATTATTTAGGAAGTTTAGGAAATCTGGATCACCTTTGCGGATCGCCCAAGCCAATGGCTCATAGGTAAATGGTTTATCAAGAAGAACCACTTTCCCTTCGTTTTGCGCCGCATAGATGGCGTTATAAGGTAAATCGTAAACAAACGCATCCGCTTTACCATTAACAACTTGTAGCGCCGCCTCAGACTCAGTTCCAAACAGTTGCAGCTTAGCTTTACCCATCAACTTTTTGGTCGCAATTTCACCGGTTACGCCCAATTTTGTTGCGATGGTGTATTTAGGATTGTTCAAATCTTGATAGCTTTTCACGATGCCTTTTAGCTTAGGATTAATCAGGATCGTCTGACCAATAACGATATAAGGGTGGGCAAAATTCACTTTCAAGTTACGTTGAGCCGTAATAGTCATACCAGACATGATGATGTCACATTTAGACGTTAATAGCGCCGGAATAATACCATCCCAATCGGTGTTTCGAAGAACCAATTTAACATCCATGGCATGTGCCATTGTTTTCGCCATGTCGACGTCAAAACCGACAATACGGCCAGCTTTATCGCGCATTTCGAACGGCATATAGCCAGCTTCCAAACACACTTCCAGTGAGCCACGCTTAACGATTTGATTAAGAGTGGACTTTTCCCATAGATCATTATCAGATGCGGATGCAATACCCACATAAAACAACATCATAATCGCTGCAACTAGTTTCTTCATGTCTGTCTCTCTCTACTTGAGTGCTGTTATGCCAATTTACTGTAAACACAAAGTGGCTTATAAAAGAAATTTCGACTGATATCTTGGATTGCTAAAAAATCAAAAATCGCACCAAAAAAGAACAACTTAACCCTCAGGTAAAGCGCCATTTTGAGGCATCGCTCAATTCAAGTAACAATCTCATGTCGATAAGATAATCGATTTGTAAACAAATTCGCAACAATTTGTGAATTCGTCAACAAAACAGGCAATCTTGGTGCCAATACCTTCTTATAGTGCAAAGTCAAACAGATAACCACTAGATACTGATAAGATTTTACCAAAAACTGACAAAAATAGCGGGTTGCGCCATGCCTTCTCTTTGCCAATGATCGGACAATAAACACACCTATTGCTATCTTGGTTACAAAATAACCCAGTCATGTCACAGACAAACACTGTAATTTGCATTACACTGTAGAGAATTTAGTACTAAATTAGCGCCGAAAAACCAAGGTCAACACCATGAATATACAAGGTTCTTCATTCTTATACGGTCAAAATGGTCTGCAAGGCAGTCAAAATAGACTGGATCAAGCAAGCCAAAAAGTCGCTCAAGCGTCGACTCAAACCGTCAATCAGAGAAATGTGAATCAAAACGAAGCAACGACGAACAATGCTCGATATGGTTCGCCGATTCAGGATGGATTAATTGAAGCCAAACAAAGCGCACTAGAATCCAAAGCCAATGCTAAAGTCATCGATGCGTCGAACAAGACGATTGGTTCATTGATCGATATTAAAGTATAACTCCTGATTTTATTGTGCCCCCTCTCTTGTAGTGGATACAGTATCTTAGCTAAACATGTAGTATGTAAACCCCAATCCATATTTCTGCTTATTAGCAGATTTCAGGGGACCAATAATACTTTCGATGTTTCTGCAGCAACCATCCAACGCTTTTCTATTTATGCGCTGAAATCAAATTGGCCATCTCATTTGGCTGCGTTGCAATAATGCGTTTTAGTGCGGCAAAGCAACGACTGTCGATGGCAGTCCCAACACTGTCCTGCATAATCTCCAGCGTTTTCTCTACCGGGATAGCCTGACGGTATGGTCTTTCGGCCGTAATCGCATCAAAAATATCAGCGGTGGTAATGATGCGGGTGACCAGTGAGATATCGTCATCTCGCACCCCATGGGGATAACCTGTACCGTCCAGCTTTTCGTGATGCGAGGCCGCCACATAGGCAAAACGCTCTAACGGCGTGATCAGCTTAAGAATGTCGTAGGTATAAGAAGCATGTTGTTTCATTGCTTCCCACTCATCTTCATCAAGCTTGCCAGGCTTATCTAAAATCGTATTACTGACCCCAAGCTTACCAAGATCATGTAAGCGCGCGCCGCGACGAATCCATAGACGATCCGTTTCTGATAGCCCAAGTTCTGCTGCAATCATATCGCTGAAAATCGCAACTCGCTCACTATGTCCTGAGGTAAATGGGCTTTTGGCATCAATAATCGACCCAAACGCCCTCACAATACGATCAAAGTAGTCATCAGTCGTGGCCTCGCTCGCCCTCACTGGCGCAATGGCCAAGACTTGCTCACTGATACTATCGGCGCTTAAGGGAGTGACAATATCCTCTTGTTTCAGTAAGTTAATAGCAATGGTCACCAGTTCTGGATCCAGCCACGTACCGGACCGCTTACGCAGCTCCTTGATGGCCGCTGACATGCCTTGCGAATAATGAAACACATCTATAATTTGTGATGTCAGTGCAATACGAGCGTACAACGGGATCGCAGAGCCTATCACCCCGTGGGGCGAACCACCGCCATCCCAGTGCTCATCGAGGTTGTAAATGCTCTGCGCTACGTCTTCATTAAATAATAGTTCACGAGCAATATCCGCTCCGCGTGTACAGCGGGTGTGAATCACCTCTTTGGCGTATTGAGGACCATTTTTTAAAATATCTAAAGTGGTTCGTAAACGCTGGTACCAATTTTGGTTGGAACCAGCATTTTTCATCACAAAGCGTATGGCACCACTTAGGCTAGTATCCATGGTTTTAAAACCATTTTTCAGTTGCCGTTCATCCGTACCATACAACTGACAGATACGCGCTGCGTTGCTACTGCACCCAGTATCTTTTAAAAGAATGGTAAAAAATAGATCGTACAATTGTTGCTCATTGAGCTGCAGAGCTTTTCCGATGTGCATGCCTATCCAGCAACACCGCATACAATGTTCAACAGGCTGACCCTCTGTCATATCTAACGCCGTGGTTAATGACAAAATCAACTCAGATTGGCTAATTACTGTGGTTTGGGGAATATGGTTTGTCATTATGTATCTACTGCTCGTACCCGTTTAGAATGTGATTATAGGAATGCACAAAACAACGCAGATGGCACGGTAGCCAAGTAAAATCTGCATCATTGTCAGTAAACTACCTGAGTAACATTCTTAAGATTATAGGAATAGACGCATCAATTCTGTAGATATTTGTGATTGAACAGGACTCGTGAAGATTATGTCATTTTATATTTTCGACTACCTAGCATTGTAGTCTGAAGATAAGGCGATATATCATCCTATGACTGACTTGTGGATGATCTTTGTCTAGCAAGATCCTGATGCCAACTATCTTATAAATTCAATCAGTGAAAGCTTTTTCAGAAACAACTAAAAAAGCCCTAGCAGGAACATACTAAGGCTTTTTAAAATGAACTAATGCAGATCAATCAGAGGCTAAGCACCGTACCACATAATGGCAAAAAAGTGACTTACCGTTCCAGAGAGAACAAACAAATGCCAGATCAAATGGCTGTATTTAATTCGTGAATCAAACACAAAAAACAGCACGCCAATGGTGTAAAGTACGCCACCTAACACCAGTAGATACAAGCCTTCGGTCTGCATTCGCTCAATCAATGGGTTGATAGCAACCAAAATCAACCAGCCCAATAAGACATACAAGCCAGTTGAAATAGCTGGGTGAGACACTCGGCCAAAGGCTTTTAAGGCCACTCCTGTCAATGCTAGCCCCCAAACCGCACCGAGTAGAGACCACCCCCACGCCCCTTTTAATACACCCAGCATAAAGGGCGTATAGGTTCCTGCGATCAACAAATAGACCGCCGCATGGTCAATGACCCGAAAAACTTCTTTGACTCGTTGCCAGCCAGCCGGCATGGCATGATATAAGGTCGATGCTAAATACAAGATAATCATGGTGGCAGAGAAAATACTCACACCAACCACAAAACTCACATCAGCGTATTTTACCGCGCTAATAATTAAAAACGGCGTACCGACAATCGCCGCGACCAGCCCTAGACCATGACTGATACTGTTGGCAATCTCTTCACCTAAAGATTGCCCTCGATTAGAATTCGACACTGCTATCGACATAACTTGCTCTCTCCATAATCTTTTTCTCATTGTGTAAGTGCACTCACTTACTTGAGCAACTGATCACATGGCTACCTTAATGTATAAGCTCCCTATATTTACGCTGTAACCCCAAAATACGTGACCAATAACTGATAAATAAAAATCAATCGTATTAAAAGGATGGGGGAAACAGCACGATTTAGCAACCATAACAACTGTATAAACTAAGAAAGTTACATGATCATGACATCCTCAACCGTCAGTTTGATTGAGCATTAAGGCCCCCATCCGCTGTAATCGATGGATACTTTTCGAGTTAAAAAAGCGCCCTAGAATGGACGCTCATTTATCTTGCTATGCTGACAGAAAGCGAACAGCCTGAAGTAGCTGTGCTTATCGTCAATCAAGATACTCGCACTAAACGAAGGTTGCCCCTCGAGTGTTCACATAGAGCGAATAGATAGAGTGGGAAGCCGCCATAAAGAGTCGATTCCCCTTGGTGCCTCCAAAACAAATATTGGCACAGTATTCGGGTAATGATATGTGACCTATTGCTTTTCCATGTTTGTTAAAGACCATCACTCCATTTAACGCCTTAGAATCTTGCCCCTTAGAACCGTCACTGCCCCAACCACACCAAAGGTTGCCATCTTGGTCACATTTAATCCCATCAAAAGCTGCATGCTTAATGTTGGAAATAAACGCTTTACGAGCCCCTAGCGTACCGTCGGACGCCACATCGTAGGCCCACACTTTGCGATTCGGCCCAGTCAAACAATCAACAACATACAAAATGGATTCATCTGGCGAAAAGCACAAACCATTAGGGCCAGCAATCTCTGTGATCACTTGCGTTAACTTACCGGTTTGTCCATCTATACGATAGACAGCATCTGGCAATTCAGTTTTCACAATATTGCCTTCATACATGCTGCCAGCTTGGAACGGCGGATCCGTAAACCAAATTGAGCCATCACGTTTTACAATAACGTCATTAGGAGAGTTAAAGCGTTTACCTTCAAAATTATCAGCCAATACCGTAATCGTACCATTGTGCTCGGTTCTTGTTACGCGACGTCCTTCCACATCCGTCGTTGAGCCCTCACAGGCAATAAGACGTCCTTCAAGATCGCGACAAAGACCATTAGAATGGTTCGATTTATAACGGTAAACACTCAATTCATCCGTAAGTTCGTCCCAGCGCATAATACGATTATTCGCAATGTCGCTAACCAATAAATAACGTCCATCACCACTCCAAACAGGACCCTCTACCCAGCGCATTCCGGTCGCGAGGCGTTCAACGCTGGCATTAAACAAACGATACTTGGCAAAGCTCTCATCCAATATTTTGACATGCTCATCAGGGTAGTTGAGGCTTAAAGGCTGCGCTAATAGCTTACCTGATAAAACAGTACCGCCTAGCGCCACACCAGACCAAGCTAAAGTCTTTTTTAATACATCACGACGAGAATAATACATCTCAGATACAGCCGAACAGGCCTGTTTGTCCCTTTTCATATACAACAACTCCTTTTTAATGATAAGCCAACCTTTCTGAATCTTGGCGTGGCTCCTAATGCTTAAAGAAATCCAATGTATTCTTTTGCTTCAACGCTAACTGTGCCAACTCTTTTGCCGCCTGCTGAGTCTGTTCAACCGCTGACACATTTTGATTCACTAAATCCACCGTTGTCGCAGTATTTTTATTAATGTCTGCCGTGACATTAAACTGTTCTTGAGACGCTGCAGCGACAAGAGTATTTATGTCAGAAAGCGTGCGAACGTACGTCGTTAATTCATCAAAAGACACTTTCACATTTTCAGCCAGCTCTACGGACTCCTCAATTGACCTCACATTCTCGATCATATTGTCATTGGCTTTTTTGGACTGATCCTGCAATGTATTAATAATTGCTTGAATGGTTGATGTTGATTCTTGGGTCTTCGCAGCAAGACTTCGAACTTCATCGGCGACCACTGCAAAGCCTCTACCTTGCTCGCCTGCACGCGCGGCCTCAATAGCGGCATTGAGTGCCAATAAATTTGTCTGCTCAGAAATGGAGCTGATGACATTAGTGACTTCACCAATATTGAGCGTTTCTTCACGTAACTTGGCAATCATCTCTGCGGTTTGATTAAACGTCGTATTAATAGAGCGGGTTAAGTTAATCGATTTTTCTAGCCCTTGGTGTCCCTTCGTTACACTCTCTATGGCTTTATTCGCTTGGTCCTCTGCCTGAACAGCGTTCGCGCTGACTTCTTCTGACGCGTTAGACAACTCATTCACCGCATTGGCAATCGACTCAACTTCTTTAAGTTCTTCTTGTGCGTTCTCTGCCGTACTCTTCATCACCAAGGTTAATTCTTCGGAAGCCGATGACACACTGTCAGAAATCGACAAACTACCTTTGATAATCTCTGATAATTTATTATTCAAAGCAATAATCGAGGCATAAATTCCTGTTTCATCACCGTTCTGTTTTAAGGGTTGGGATAAATCTCCTTTGGCAATTCGAGAAATGATCTGCGAGATTTCTTTTGGTTCCCCGCCAATTGGTTTGTAAACCAAATTCACTACACCTATATAAACAATACATAGGGATAGAACAATCAAAACAGCAAAAATAATGATGGAACCAATCAACATGTCTTGACTTGGCCTGGAAACTACATCGTCCCAAGTAAAAGAAACCACTGTCCAATTATATTTCTTTAACTTTCCTGCAAAGGCCTTCACACCACGACCATCAATCGAATAGTCAAGAACGGGATGACTTGAAGAAAACTTCTTGTAGTCTGGTCGAATATCGTAAATATTTTTACCCAACAATTCTTTATTAGGGGCTGAGACGACATACCCAGAGTCATCATATACAAACACATTATTTTTAGGTACTAAGGTTTTAATATAGTCTGTGAGTTCAGCCACTTTTAATGTGATACAAACTACAGCGACCACATTACCATCATGATAAATAGGTGAGGCCAATGCGAACACATCGGCTTGCTCTCCCTCGCCAAAATACGCTTTGGTAATGATATTTTTCTCACCTGAAAAGGCACGAACATACCATTCTTTATTTAGCTCTTTTGCGTTAAAACCAGGGAAAAAGCGGTCTCCTTCAAACGACTTTCCATTTTTCAGCCCCACAAACGCCGCCAGAATATGAGGATCTGTTTTTTTCAATTTATCTAGAGCCTTAATCACCTGCTGTTGGTCGGAAAAGTTTAAATCGTCGTTAAAACTCACCGAAAAACTATTTAAAGCCTTGAAGTAGCCATTTATTTTTTCATCAAGGGCCTCTGCAACAAGACTGGTTTCAACCTTTTGATTGTCTAGAGCAGACTTCGTATTAAATGAACTGAACCGGTAATAACCGTTCCAAGTTAAAATACATGAAATAATCAAAATGAGAAAAAGAGTAAAAAATAGAATTCTATTTTTTAAGGAGATCTGCATAGTTATGTCCCTTATCAATGAGGCCGTTATTAGTCACACCATTAAGATGACCAATACCCAAAAAAACATAGAAGACATACTTTCTATTCGAACCACTCAAAAAATAATAAAATCAGTTAACTACATACAAAATAGAAATAAAAGACAGTACACTGATAAAATATTTTTATAAGAGAATTCAACCTTATAATTTATAAATTTTTTCACAAGGAGTGAGTGATAAAACACTCAGAATAAAAATCCGTTTAGAAGACGCTTCCATAGCTAATTTGCTAGAAGAGTACCTTAATGATGACATTCTTCCTATCCCCCTGTCTTAATTTTTTTACTTTTTATTGACAAAAGAACACATTTCCACAACTTTGCTGTCACGACATCAATAGCATGTCGCTTCTATCAAACATCACCTTATACTCATCCAGTCTTTACAATGAAAAACCAGCACAAAAACATGCCAGTAACACACTGCCATTTCTCAGAAAAATGCCACCGATTGTTGATGATTAAACGTCATCAGCTTTATGGAAAGGAACGCCCTATAGCACAAGTCGCTTTGGCATTTTTGATTTTATTAAGCATTAGCTCGGGTTCTGAGCCCGTCACATTGTGGGCAGCAAACAAAGCGGCGGATTCCGCCACACCATAGACGCCAACGGTGTTATAAACGTATTCAGAACGAGAACTAAGGAAGGTCTCCATAGTAGAGAGCTGATCGGCTGAAAAGGTATGAAAGGCCCAACCGTATTTTTCCGCTAACGCGATAAGATTTACTTCATCCGCTTTAATATCAATGCTACTGAGTGAATTAATATCACTTGGGGTTAAGCCTTTTTGATCTAACGCATCGAGCATTAAGTTTTCAAGAAACGCCAACGGACAACCACGCTCACACCCCATACCAAGAGTGTAAACCGGATTCAGATAAGGTTTTGCCGTCGTCATCACCAATTGGGCACCAAGCGCTTGTGCCACTTGTGCTCCCCACTCATTGGCTCCCCCCTCGTGACCAGACAAAAGCGGGATGACAAATTTGCCTTCTTCATCCAATACCAACACCGGAGGATCTTGACGCTTGTTTTGGATCACAGGAGCAAGCGTTCTCATCACAATGCCAGTGGCACAGATAAAAATCAGCGACTCCCCCTGTTCAAATGCCCTTTGCACCTGCTCCGCGAACGGCTTTGGTTTATAGTCTAGGACACTGTCGGGCCAAAAAGTCCGTAAGCGCTGGGCCAGTTCTTTTCCGGCTGGCGTTAACGCAATCACTCGAATCATCGGGTGCCTCGCTCCGATTTGGTCACGACAAAAAGTGAAAAGTACGGCCCAGCACCATTTTCCAAGGTCGATACATCATGAACAATACGCTCATTGTCGCGACCGATATACTCTAGGTATTTCGCATCCTGTAGTCGATTGGTCTTACGCAAGGCCATTAAAATACGCGGACGCGCTCGCCCTGCCTTCATAATGACGACACTATCATGTTGCTCAAGTGCACTATCAATTTGCTCTGGCGAATGACGCCCACTCACTACAGCTAACGATTCTTTTAAAACCGTTAACGGGTGATTCAGGGCTGACGATGCCGCATTGATGGAGGACACTCCAGGTACCACCTGGCATGCAAAGCGTCCTTCTAAACGCTCTAATAAATAGGCAAAGGAACCAAAAAACAAAGGATCCCCTTCGCATAAAAATACCACATCCTTACCTTGTGATAATTCATGGGCAATAGCCTTAGCACCGCGATCATAAGCGTCGTTAGCCAACTGACGGTCGGTAGACATGGGCATCACGATGGCTATTTCATGCTGTTTATGAGCCACACCAACAAACGCTTCACAGGCAATGCTTTTTGCTTGAGAACCTCCTTCGGCATTCGCAAGATAACTGATCACATCGGCGGATTGAATTAAACGTAAGGCTTTTAGGGTAATTAACTCAGGGTCGCCTGGTCCGACACCGACACCAATAAATCGACCCTGTTTTTCTTCTGTGTCCATGCCATTCATTGGGCGTTTTCCTTAAAGGCATTCGTGCTTTCTTTGAGAACATAATGATAATGGGGCGCGACTTTACCACTAAGCTTAGAAAAATGAAAAAGACTCACGGGCAAATTTGGACGAAACATGCGTTGCCCAGCTAGTCGCTCCCCCTTACTGATAGACAATTGCACACTCTGTTCGTTTGCGTCTTGCTTTAGATCACGTTGCTGAACAAATTGCATGACTTGGTATTTAGTCTCTTCGGTCACAGCACTCACTGTCAACGTGCCACCAAGCGGTAAAATCGACCAAACACTCTCAAGTAAAACGCAGAGCTCCCCATCACTGCCGCCAATAAAGACTTTATTCGGTAAGGGCAAATCCACCAGCGCATCAGGAGCCCGACCCGCCACAATAGACAAATTCTGAACAACACCAAAGCGCTCTTGATTGGCCCTTAAACATGCCAAACGCTCGGCATGATGCTCAATGGCAATGATCCGACTATGAGGATGCCAATAGGCCAACTCCACACTAACGCCACCACAACCTGCACCAATATCCCAAACCGTGTCATCCTGATTGATATTCATATAAGACAAAACCGCCAGACGTACTTCCCGCTTGGTTATCATGCCTTTCCCTTCACCTTTATCGGTAATAAAAGACACATCTGGAATACCTGGGGCACTTGGGTAAATTGACGTTTGTTGACTGGTTTTCACCACGATCACATTCAATGGATCAAACACAGCGTCATTCTCAAGCCCCTCTTTGGCAACAAAGGTTCGTACTTTTTCATGGGCATAGCCTAGCGCCTCACACACCGTTATTTCACTGTGATCCATCCCAGCCATGCTACATTCTTGAGCGATCTGTTTCGGTTGGCTGTATTGGTCGGTCAGTAATACCAAGGTTTTGTTCGACTGCAAATGGCGACGCAAACTGGCAAGTGGACGGCCATGCAAACTCACGACCTGAACGTCTTGCAAAGACAAACCAAGACGATGACAAGCCACTTGCACGCTGGACACATTGGGATAAAAACATAAGGATTCAAACGGAAAAGTACGTACTAACCAAGCCCCAATACCGTAATAAAGAGGATCCCCCGACGCTAAAACCACCACCTGCTCAGCCCCTTGGGTTTGCCACTGCACAAACAACTCTGCCAATTGTGTTAGCTTAGGTAACGTCTGTCTCTGGGCTTGGTGAGCATAGTGAGCAATGGTGTCATGTTGACGAGAGGCCCCCAAGACAATGTCCTTGGCAGATAAATTCGCAAGCAGTGATTGCGCTTCTTCCGAGAGTATCGCCTGTTCCGCGACCCCAAGGCCAACAACGTGTATTTTCATCTGCGCTTTTTCCATCAATTATATTTACTGCCCACTTCCATTAATAATACTCTTGAATATTGCAACGCAATAAAGCGTTACAGCTGGCGGAAGTCACTGCACTGCCCCCCATGCGACCAAGCAACGTCATGCATTCGATGCCAAGCCTTTCATGGGCTTGCCACAACGCCTCTTTCGACTCAGCCGCTCCCACAAACCCTACCGGCATACCAATAATTAAAGCGGGCTTGGGCGCCCCTTGTGCAACCATCTCCAATAAACGAAACAGCGCTGTCGGCGCATTACCAATAAGTACTACACTGCCCGCTAGAGTGTCTTGCCATAAACTCAAGGCCGCCATAGAGCGAGTTTCCCCTTTGTTTTTTGCCAGTTCAGCAGTACGAGGATCGTTTAGAAAACACAAGGGTTCACGCTCTATCATGCGTTTGGTCACACCTTGCTTGACCATCTCCACATCACACAAAATGGCACAATGTTTTGCTAACGCCTCTCGCCCTGATTGGGTGGCATGTTGGCTAAAACGCATTTGGGTCGACACATCAGGAAAGCCTAAACTGTGCACCACTCGCATCACTACTTGTTGTTGATCTTGAGTAAAAGCCGATAAATCGGTCAGTTCGCGAATTTGCCGAAAGCTCTCCTGCTCAATCGCCTGAGGGTTGTTCTCATATTGATAAGCTTTGTCGGAAACCCGTTGAGAAAAAGTATCTTGAGTCACTGTTGGTTGTCTTTTTGTTGAGTTTTAAAAGTCGGAATGATGTTCCCCCAAGCCGCTAAACACGCTTGCAGGCACTTATCTGTGTCGCTGAATTCTTGATCCGCTTCCGGCAAGCGTAGCCTTGTGTGTAGCAAAACAGGGATAGATAACGCTCGGGCCGCTTCCAACTTAGCATAGGTGGCGCTGCCCCCGCTGTTTTTACTGACAATGACATCCACTTGTTGAGCCTGCAATAATTGCTGTTCTTCTTCGAGGTGAAAAGGCCCAATGGCCTTTACCCAATGTACTGCCCTAGGCAGATCAAATGCAGGCGTCACTGCCGTTCGCCACACCACATATTCAATACTTGGCAACTGTAAAATGCGCAGCAACGAGTCTTCGTTCACTTGACCCGCACTCAGTAATGGACGCTTAAAATGGGCTAATTGCAAAATAAGCGCTTCATCGTCGTCATAATAACGCCATTGATCTCCCGCGACAGCTTGCCACGCTGGGCGATGAAAACGCCAACAAGGGATACCAACTTCCCTAGCGGCCTCAACCGCTTTGCTGCTCATAGTTTGCGAGTAAGGATGGGTGACGTCCAAAATAGCAGCAACATTCTGTTCGGTTAGATAGTTGGCTAACCCACCAAATTGCGTAAAGCCACCGACCACTAATTCACAATCCACTTTAGGAACGCGCACCAAGCCAGCCAAACTGTATATCACACGGATGCCCGCTTGATGCAGCGCATCCGCCAGCCGTCTGGCATCCGCCGTTCCACCAAGTAGCAGCAGTTTTTTTGTTCGCTCTTTTGCATCCAACGCCATCATCCCCTCTATTCAATCTTTGTATCGGTGGCAAAGCCTACAAACTGGCCTTTGCGATCAATCGACCACACTTCCAATGCCATATGATCAGGAATATAGCGGCGAGCAAACAACAACGCCTGCTGACACACGGCATCCGCCAAATTTTCTTGGTTGCCATTAGCATGTTGCTTAAACAACGCCAAGGCTTCCACACTGGTATTGGCCCCTCGCATACGCGTTTGTAGTGATTCATCGGCACCCAGAGTCGCCGCAAGATCCGCCAAGGCCTCTAAATTAATACTAGAGACTCGACTGTTTAAATCCATATGCTGTTGGGCCAGTTTACTGATTTTACCAAAGCCGCCACAAATACTGAGTTTGCTTAATTGAATCGAGGCAGCGTGCTCCACTTTTCGAATATGCTTTAGCACGGCGCCAACAAAGTCACCCATTTCAATCAGGGCCATGTCTGTTAAGCCATAATGCTGTTTTATTGCCACTTCACTGGCGTTGCCCGTCGTGGCCGCAATATGTGTCAGACCATTGGCTCGGGCCACATCAATCCCTTGATGGATCGAAGCAATGTAAGCAGCGCAAGAAAAAGGCCGCACAATTCCCGTGGTGCCAAGAATAGATAGCCCTCCCACAATGCCCAAACGAGGGTTCATGGTTTTCAGGGCAATTTGCTCACCATTGACCACGCCGACAGAAACGGCAAAGCCGCCGCTATAATCATAACGTTTGGCGAACTCGGTCAAATGATTCACCATCATGTTTCTAGGCACGGGATTAATGGCAGGTTCACCAACGGCTAATACAAGGCCCGTTCGGGTTACCGTACCGACCCCTTGAGCCGCAAAAAACTGAACCCCTTGCTCGGCTGTCAAACACAGCTCAACGAACACCGTTGCACCATGGGTCGCGTCTGGATCATCTCCTGCATCCTTAACCGTTGACGTTCTAATACCCTTTTCCAAGGTTAAGTCCAACGCTTGATAGGACTCAATGGTCAGTTCAACCGTTTGCCCCTTAGGTAAAGTCACACTCACCTGTGAGGTTTGATGACCACCTAAAAGTGCTTGTGCCGCGGCCACACAACAGGCTGTTGCACAGGTTCCTGTGGTCAACCCTGTGCGAAGGGGAGCAGGCTCGTCAGCACTTTCTGGCCACATAATTACCTAGCCTTACTCGCTCACTAAGGACGAAGCTTGCTTTAAAAATAACTGCGCAGTCGCTTCCACATTAGAGGGAAAGAACAAATGTAGATAGCTCGCCGTTAACGCTTTTTGCTGATAAATTGGCTCCCCCGGGGCAGGATGACGCTGACGGCGACCATAACCCACAGGTGTAGGAGTATTGGCGCTACGGGATCGATGATGGGCATGTCCACGAACATCACCTTCTGGCATAACAGCTGTTTGCATGCCTTGGCAGCCACGCTTCCCGCGCATCGCGCCTTGTCCCTCCAGAATGCCTAACATGCGGTACTCGCTTTCATCTAAATCCGTCAGGGTTTCTAAACTATAAAGCATGCCACCACACTCGGCTAAAATCGGCTGACCGGATTGGTAAAATGCCTGAATGGACGTGCGCATACTGACGTTTTCTGACAACGCCTTAGCATGCAATTCTGGGTAGCCACCTGGCAACCATAAAGCATCAGCTTCGGGCAACCCTGCATCATTTAATGGCGAGAAAAAGACCACCTTCGCCCCTAGATCTGTTAACACATTTACATTGGCGTCGTAGATAAAGCTAAAGGCTGCATCTTTGGCAACGGCTATGGTTTTTCCCTGCAGTAATGGCTCAGTCTTTATAGTATTTACTGGTTTTTTCGCGGGTTGAAAAGACACAACTTTAGGCAGCGCTAATAAGCCTTTATCCTCACTTTGTTGCAACCAATCGACAGCGGCTTCAAAACGCAGTTCTAATTCATCTTTGACTTCCTCGGCTTGCACTAACCCTAGATGGCGCTCTGGCAACGTCACCTCTTCATCACGCTTGAGCGTTGCTAGTAAGGGCAAATTATCAGGCAATGCATCACGAATCAGTTGAGCATGGCGCTCACTGCCACAGCGATTTGCGATCAGACCCGCAATTTCAACATCATGACGAAAGTTCGCTAGGCCGGAGGCAACCGCCGCCGCCGTTTGTGCCATGCCCTTTACGTCCATCACAATCGCCATAGGGATATCAAAACGCGCGGCTAAATCGGCACTGGAGGGCTCGCCATCGAACATGCCCATCGCCCCTTCAACAAGAATCAAGTCCGCTTTTTGGGCAGCACGATAGAGTCTATCTTGGCAGTAATCGTCTCCGGCCATCCAAATATCTAACTGTTCTACAGGTTGTTGAGACGCCTGAGCCAGAATTTGTGGATCCAGATAATCAGGCCCCGTTTTAAACACACGTACCACCTTACCCTGCTTCGTAAAATACCGAGCCAAGGCCGCTGTAATGGTCGTTTTCCCCTGATTGGAAGCTGGTGCGGTTAAAAAAAGTGCCGGACACTGCGCGGCAATTGACCTGATCATGATGGTGTCCCTAAAATCGAATTCAATAATATGTATTGCGCCCCTAACTGTTGGGCAATGTCTTGTCCACGACCACGTTTAATGGCCGAGTTTTCGGTATCGATCAGTACACAGTCACCCAATAAAGCCCCATTGTCAGACCCTGAAAAGTCTGACAAATCCGCTTGGGTGCGGCCATCGGTCAAAATATAGGTGCGACTTAATAAGCCCGTTTGACGCTTATGTTGCAGGCTTAAGTATTGCCGAGCCTTGTCGATGACCAGCCGAAACGGTGTGCCGCCACCCGCGCTTAATTGATCTAGTAACTCGGTGATCTCTTTGGGGGCGCGTACTCTAGGCAAAACCGATGAGATCCCGTCCTGACCAAAACCTAAAATGGCCATGTACTCTCGAGCGAGATAGGCACGCTTTGCAATGTCAATAATCACCCCTTTGGCTTTTGCAAAACTCCCTTGACTCAACGTAGAGGCAGAAGCATCCAACAAAACAAGGTGCAAAACAGGCTGGCCTGTATTGGCCATTTTGGATGTTAGACTTTCTGGTGGCCAAGTTTGCGGGTTTTTCGTTAGACTTCGAAACCAGTCCACACTCACACTATTTGTGGAAGCATCAGGGCGATAGCCACCCTGATGTTTACCTCGGTGCTTTCCCGGCGTCACCTCACTGATCAACGAACTAGACGATGGGGAGCGAGCGGAAATATCACTTGCGGGAAGCGGTATTCGACCATGACTCTCTGCACTTTCTGGTGTCATACTACCCCATTCGCCTTGTGAGGCTTGATCCTCTTTCTGCTCGCTGCGGGTGTTGTTTGGTGCTTGTGAAGGCGGCATTTTTGGATCTTTAAAAGAGTCAGCGGGGCGGCGCGATGGCGGCACTCTAGAAGGAGGGACTTGCTGATGAGGCTGTCGACGGTGGTCCAACACAAACGCTTCAACCGCTTGAATATCATCAATCGAAACCGTCAGTGCCCCGCGCCAAGCGGCATGCGCCATGGCAGCTCGCACCCAGACAATATCGGCTCGCACACCATCCACATTGGCTTCATAGCACCGAGTGGCAATATCCATACGCAAGGCATCAGCACAGCGTACTTTTGTTAGCAACTCTCTGGCTGCTTTCACACTGTGTCTGAGATTACGCTGTTTGTATTTGAACGCGTCACAGAAACCTTTGGGGTCTTGATCATACTCATCACGCAATCGCACGATTTGTACTCGTTCTTCTAAACTGTATTGGTTACTCAAGGACACCATCAAACCAAAACGGTCTTGCAACTGTGGACGCAATTCCCCTTCATCTGGGTTCATCGTACCGATCAACAAAAACTTTGCCTCATGTTCGTGGCTAATACCATCACGTTCGACACGATTCACGCCACTGGCAGACACATCCAACAATTGATCAACCAAATGGTCTGCCAACAAATTGACTTCATCCATGTACAAAACACCGCCATGGGCACGGCTTAACAACCCAGGTTTGAACACCACCTCCTTGTCTTGCAAAACCTGCTCTAGATCTAACGCCCCTAACAGACGATCTTCACTGGCTCCTAAAGGCAACGTTGTAAACGGCACAAACGCCTCATTATTCAGCGTTGGCATAACACCGGATAAACCACGAGCTAGGGTCGACTTCGCCGAACCACGTGGCCCACTAATGAGCACTCCACCAATTTTCGGATTAATCGCTACTAGAATAAGAGCAAGCTTCAAAGACTCTTGCCCGGCAACGGCGGTAAAGGGAAAATTACAATGGGCTAAACTGCTCATGTTGGCGTTACCTGTTTCATATGATCAAAAAGAGTGGCATAAACCCAATCAAGCACTCGATGAGTGACATGAAAAAACCGCCCTATTGTAGGCGGTTTTTATCCAGTTTGTCTTGTAGGGACACTAGAACAGGCCTCATTTTAAGTCAAACGCAAAGCTCTCAGCTAAACATTAACCATATGACATGACAAACATCTGTCTATTTGCTCACACATCCCCTAAATCATGCTTAATCGCTTCTGGACAATACTGTTTCACATGCCGCTCAACTAATCCTAAATCAAACTGCTCTAATGCCTGTTTAATTGCATGACGCTGCTGACTTGGCATGTTGTGATAGATGGCATGAAAACACTTTTCTGCTCGCTGCATATCACCTTCCTTGGCAGCCAGTAGGAGTGGTCGCCAATTTTCAGGGGTTAGACTCGTCACCAATGGGGCAGCTTTCATATCCTCAGCAGTCTGAAGGTAATGACCGTCATTACGTTCATCCGTCTCTTGTGCCCCTTCGTTATGAACAAAGGCCAAATCCTCAATATGGTTGACCAAGCTTTGGTAAAGCTCTGCTACTTTGTAAGGTTTAGATACCACCTCCCAAAAGCCGACATCGATTAGGGCTTGGTGTTCTTGAATCAGTGTCGAAGCTGTTACGGCAATGATGGGAATAGGCTTTACCTGAGGAAGCGCCCTGATTTCTTGCAGCAACTCACGTCCATCCATCTTGGGCATGCGAATATCGGTCAACACCAGACCGGGAGAATGTTGTTTGAACAGCGCCAGAGCTTCTTCTCCATTCTCAGCTTCCCAAACCTGACACCCGGCTTTTTCGAGTAATGTAACAAGAATATCCCGAGACCAATCATCATCATCTGCCACCAAGACCTGAATACTTCGATTCAAATGCAAATGGCTCATATCTTCACCAGATAAGATCGGCATAATATCTTCCACCTCCTCTTTAAGAGGCAACAGGATAGTCACCTTCGTCCCTTCCTCTAAAACACTGTCGATGTTTAACTGCCCTTCCATTAACTTCACCAAAGTATTTGTTAACGCCAAGCCCAGCCCTGAACTCTTTTCAGCACCGCTATTTCGCGCTTGAACAAAGGGCGTGAACAAATGTTCGATGAGTTGTTCGTCCATGCCTACCCCCGTATCCCGAACCGTTAGACGCAAGATTTCGTTTTCATATAAAGCACTGACAGAGATATCACCCTGATGCGTAAACTTCGCCGCATTGGTTAGAATATTATGGAAGATGCGTTGTAACTTAACAGAATCCCCCCAAACACACAGACCTTCATTAATTTGATTGTCCACCTTAAGATCAAGACCTTTGTCTTTGACCATTTGGCGAATCACGTCAATCGCTTGGTTAATTTCTTTATGTAGTTTGATTTTGTGGCCTTGCAGATCCAAACGACCTGCCTCAATACGCGCAATATCAATAATATCATTGAGCATATTTAATAAGCGCTCACCTGCGGCAATAATCGCTTTGAACCTAGTATGAGCAACGCCCTCAAAGTGCGTATCTTCACTCAATAGTTGCGCGTAGCCAATAATGGCGTTTAGCGGCGTACGAATTTCATGGCTCATATTTGCCAGAAAATAACTTTGGCTTTGCTGTTGTTGAGCTTCTTTTTGTAAGGCAGGGTCAATATGCAGCTCATTAATTATGGTCGAATTATGATGATCTTTTTTAGAAGCAGAGGCCACATGGCTAGACCATTCTGTCTCAAATTCCTCCTCCAACTCCCCTTGACTTTCTCCTAGGTAATAAAGAGCTTCTTCTGTGGTCATCGACTTATTTTTACGAGTGGTCTCTTTTAAGAATGACTCTTGCAGCGCCACAAGGTGATAAATGCAATGAACGGTACCAGCAATACAGGTCGGCTGATTATTCCCATCGCTTTCAACCACACTTCCACGCATCTCTATCCAATGAGCAACGCCATGTTCAGAACTCATACTCAAACGTAAGCCAGGCTCTGAACTCCCTTCTTTTATTGCCATCAGCCAGTCAATAAAGGCTTCTTTATCATACTCACTTAAGTGCCTTAACCAATCATCTTTTGTTTGTACTTGTAGATGCAGTTCATCAAACCCTTCAATAAAATCCAAAGACAGTTCAAAGCGATCAGATGGAATAAACCATTGCCATAACCCAAACTGGGCATTATGAATGGCTCTAAAATGTCTCTCTTTTTCCAATGACAAAGCTCGCCACTGTCTAGCCAACAACAACGAACTAATAAAGAAGACCACAACAAACAAAAACAGCACCCAATCAAACAACTCAAAATCAGGCATTCCAAGCGCCTCCGCTATAATTTTTCAGGTCGATGAAAGTGATACCCTTGCCCCCATTCCACCCCTAATTCCCGTAGGGCCTCTACAATTTCTTGATGTTCAATAAACTCAGCCACCACAGGTTTTTTCAGCATCTTAGCCAGTTTAACAATAGAATCGACCATACCGTGATGAATGCTATTCACATGCATATCTCGAATAAACTCACCATCTATCTTGATCACATCGAACGGTAAGTCGGTTAGGTAAGAGAAAGACGAGAACCCTGTGCCAAAATCGTCTAGAGCAATACTGCAGCCAGACTCATGCAGCAAGGACATAAAATAGCGCGTTTCCGTGAAGTTATTGAGCGCTTCAGTTTCGGTAATTTCAAAGCAAAATTTATCCCCCTCCAATTGATACTCCTGTAAAGTATCTAGTATAAAAGAGGCAAAATCCGGCTCTCTCACAGACAAAGCCGACACATTTAGAGCCACTTGGTCAATGCTATTCCAAAGTTCAGGACGTTCAGCCAATTGCATCATAGTGTTCTGAATAACCCAGCGATCTATTTTGGAGACAATACCAAAGCGCTCTGCTGAACGGATAAAATCATTCGGATAAATAAGCTCACCCGTTTTGTCATCTCGCAGTCGCACCAATATCTCAATGCGTTTTTTCTTATCTTCATTATCGCTATCAAGGGAAAAAACCTGTTGAAAATGCACTTCAAATAAATCTTTCTCTAACCCATCGATGATGGTTAACGCCCAATTTAAATTACTACGACGTTCATCAAGGGCCAGTTCTTTTTCATCAACTACTACTCGCTGATAAGAACCAGATTGTTTCGAAGCGTAACTCACCTCATCGGCAATCATAATGACCTGTTCAAAGGTCACCATTTCTATAGTAATGGGAATCGCAATTTGCGTAATGGATGTCGGAAAGTTTCGACCATCCCAAGTAAAAACAAAATGCTCTATTTCCGTGTTGAGCTGTTCAAAAAAGGCTTCGATATCTTGTGCGCGGCTTCGGCCTACCGCGATAGCAAATTTATCGCCTGTAAGGCGCGCACAATAATATTTTTTGGGGTCTGCAATTTGATTGATAATCTGAGCGACTTGAAACAACAAACTATCGCCCGCCACGCAACCGCAAGCATCATTAATCAAACGAAACTCATTAATATCAATGAGGACAAAGTAAGGCACACTCACATTCGACTTATGCTGAACACCTGCAATCAGGTGGGTCACGTGCTCTTCTAAGGCATCTCGATTATAAAGTTTGGTGACAAAATCATGCTGGGCAAGATAGTTTAAGCGATCTTGCATATAACGGCGCTCGCTAACCTCTTTTTGCAAACTACGGTTAACGGCATTGAGATCTTGAGTTCGTTCACGCACTCGCTCTTCAAGCGTGTTATTTAACTCTTTAAGTTGTTGCAATAAATGGAAGCGCTCCAATTGGTTTTCCACCCGAGTTCGAACTTCATCGACTCGAATAGGCTTGGTGATGTAATCATTCCCACCAGCAGCAAACCCTTTAGTAATATCATCAACAAGGGCTGTGACAAAAATAACCGGCAAATCCACTAATACGGGGTTCGCTCGAATCCGACGGCAGGTTTCAAAGCCATCAATCCCGCCCATCATGACATCAAGCAGTACCAAATTCGGCTTATTTCGCTCTAAAAGCTCTAATGCTCGCTCACCGGAATTGGCAACCATGACCTGACATTCTTCGCTGGCGATAACGTCGCTCAGTACACGCAAATTCTCAGGAACATCGTCTACAATTAAAACAGTCGACATCTTTTTCATACAGACACCCTAATTCCATCCCTATAAACTCATCACAATTACTGCAGACAGTTACATTTGATAGATCGTTCTATAAATCTAGTCGATTCTGCTCCATTTGTTTGTCTTATTTTGTTGCGCATGGACAGATGTCGTGAAAAAACCCTCATTCGATAAAAAACGCCTTGACCTGTGACTTAACTCAAAGGTTTATACTGATTACTCATTCACTACTTACTGTCATCGCTCATGGAGAGGGTCATTACTATGTATCGAATTGGCGAATTGGCAAAGGCCTGCAAAATCAATAATGACACACTGCGTTTTTACGAAAAGAACGGCCTACTGAGCCCGTCTAATCGTTCCGATTCAGGCTACCGTCTTTATTCGGAAAAAGACAAGGAAATACTACAGTTCATTCTCCGCGCAAAAGGGGTGGGGTTTAGTTTGGCGGAGATACGTGAGTTATTGTCCATTGAAGTGGATAAAGCCAATAACGCCTGCGCGGATGTTAAAGAATTAGTGGATGCAAAGCTGATTGATGTGGAGCAGAAACTCGCCGAATTAACACGCTTTCAGACCTCCCTAAAACGTTTATCAGACGCTTGTTGTGGCGGCGAAGAAAGCGCCGAGCACTGTACGATTTTAGAGGCTCTGGAGTCTGATACCAGCCAGATTCGCCATGAACATCACCATCATGAGGCACACTAAGATGATTTTTTTAGAACATTTCTACGTGCTTTTTTTAGAGTCTGCTCCTTGGCTACTCATCGGACTTGTCCTTGCAGGCATGTTAAAGATGTTTGTTTCCATGTCTTGGATGACAGCCCAACTCGGGGGACATGACTTAAAAACCACCATAAAAGCCGCCTTATTCGGCGCCCCACTCCCTCTCTGTTCTTGTGGGGTGATTCCTGCGGCGGTAGGCTTACGTCGTGCAGGTGCATCAAAAGCAGCCACCACCTCTTTTCTCGTGTCGACGCCTGAAACGGGAGTAGACTCCATTTCGGTGTCTTATGTATTGCTTGGGCCATTCATGGCTATTGTTCGCCCTATTGCTGCGGTTTGCAGTGCCATTATTGCAGGAATATTGGTTGGTAAAGACGAAGTCAAAGACAGTCAAACCACATCAATACCTAAAACCTGTTGCTCAAATCAACAACAAGAGACCAATACAAGCGGTTGCTCATCGAACACGAAAACAACCTCTTCTTGTTGCGGTCAAGACCATGATGGGAAACAAGAACCCAGCAGCATTGCCAGTAAAATACGCTCGGGGCTTGTTTACTCAACGACAGAGTTACTCGATGACACCGCCCTTTGGTTATTGATTGGCCTAGGCTTCGCAGCGTTAGTGCAAGCCTACTTACCAGATGGTTTTTTATCACAATGGGGGAACGGACTGCTTGCAATGCTGGTGATGGTAATCGTATCTATACCAATGTATATCTGTGCGACCGCTTCCACCCCCATCGCGGCGGGGCTTCTCTTAGCAGGCGTTTCACCAGGAGCCGTGTTGGTTTTCATGATGGCAGGACCCGCAACAAACATCGCAACACTTGGCGTTGTCAGCAAAGAGCTCGGTAAACGAGCCCTAATGGGGTATTTAACTGGCGTATTGGGTGGTGCACTCTTCTTCGGTTACTTGGTTGACCTAGCGGTCGCACAATTTAACATTCAAGTGATGCCACAAGTCGGCCAAGAAGAGACTCTACTACCCACTTTGGTAACACTATCAGCTGGCGCATTACTTGCTTTACTCATTCTCCTATCGTTAATCAGGAAAATGAAAAATCGAATCACTGATAGCGATTGTCATCATGCCCATGGTCACAATCACTAGATGCTTTATTAATAAAGAAGAGACCTTTGCACGATGTCACGAGCAACACCGAGACGCGGCAAAAACAGACGAGAAAGCGGAGTTTATCGCTATAAATGAGCATTTTGAGTCTGTTTTTAACAAAGTATTGGCAAGTGCAAAAGTCTCAAAGAAGATTGTTTCCTCTGATTAACTTGTAACGGCTATCCAAGCGCTAACATTACAAGCGACTTTTACCATAAACAAACGAGCCATTTTCAACAGAGGCTTGCGGGCCAGGAACCGCCTCTCCCGTTTGTGGTGAGATAGGAAAAATAGCATTGATCTGCCCCGTACCAGAGCTACCAAAGTATGGGGTCACCACTTCTACTTTTTGATCATAATCCGACCAACCTAATGCGCCCAATAACATGGCGGTATCATGCATAAACCCTTCACCGTGTCCTTTTGCGGCGTATTCAGGCAGCATCTCACAGAATGTTTTCCACTCTGCGTTTTCCCACATTTCAACCACTCTGTGATCCAAAGTTTCTAAGAATGGACTCCACACTTTGGTGGAAAAATCTGGGGCTTGACCATTTTGCGCAAAACGGTGAGAAAGCGAACCACTGGCAAGTATGGCCACCGTGCCATCATAGTGTTTTTCAATTGCTTCACGAATCGCCCACCCCAAACGAGCCGAGTCATTGAGATAATGAACCGTTAGCAACGCCGATACAGAGACCGCTTTAAAGTGACGATCTTCATTCATGTATCGCATTGGTACTAACGTTCCGTACTCTGGTGCCAAGGTGGTTGCATCATGGGCTAAGGTTTCCACCCCTTGCTCATTACATACTTGAGCAATGAGACGACCTAGCTCAGGGTTACCATCCAACTCATACGGCATATTATTGATAAAGTGAGGTAACTCGTTGCTCGTGTATACACCTTCCCAGTGTGGAGCACAGTTAATGTGATAGTTGGCATTAACCAACCAGTGCGTATCAAACACGACAATGGTATCCACACCCAGTTCTCGACAACGCTTCGATATCTCGTGATGCCCGTCAATGGCGGCTTGGCGAAATCCTTTTTGAGGACCATCAAGCTCTGAAAGGTACATAGAGGGAACATGCGTTATTTTTGCTGCAAAAGCTAATTTACCCATACGGCTTCTCCACTTTTATAATTATCGATACAAAATTTCAGGTAACACAAGCGCGATGGAACTAACAACTATGATCAACCCCAAGCGAACCACGTCTGCGCACAAAAATGGTGTTATACCTTAAAAAATTGTCCCTACTTTTACAGGAACCACATAATCGTGAAACGCTTTAGAAATAGGGTGAAAGTCAATTTTCTCTTCAAGATTGACACAGTATTCAGTAATACCATGCAGAGAGAACCTCGTCTCTCTGCATGGTAATGGTGTCCTATACACCCCATTTCGGAATGTGATGACTGCCCATACTGATGCAGACGTTTTTAGGTTCACAGAAGACTTCGAAACTGTAATCTCCCCCTTCTCGCCCTGTGCCAGACGCTTTCATACCACCAAATGGGGTTCGAAGATCTCGCACGTTTTGGCTATTAACAAACATCATGCCCGCTTCTACTTGACGCGCAATGCGGTGTACTTTGCTGACATCTTGAGTCCATAAGTAGGAAGCCAATCCGTAATCATTGTCATTGGCCATCTTCACAACGTCTGCTTCGTCCTTAAATGGGATAATCACAGCAACAGGGCCAAAGATTTCTTCGCGAGCAATTCGCATGGTATTGGTAACATCGCGGAAAGCGGTTGGACGTACAAAATGGCCGCCTTTTAGGTGTTCTGGAAGCTCATCAAGTGGTTTATCAGGGCCCCCTGCAATAAGCTTCGCACCCTCTTCAATGCCCAACTTGATATAGCCAGTGACTTTTTCCCAGTGCGCTTTAGAGATCAAGGAGCCCACTTGGGTTTGCATATCGTTTGGATCGCCAACTTTGATTTTGGCGGCACGAGCAGCGAAATCATCACAGAACTTGTCGTAAATAGTTTCTTGAACAAACAAACGAGAACCGGCAGTACAACGTTCACCATTAATGGAAAAAATACCGAATACGGCAGCATCTAGGGCACGCTCGTAGTCGCAATCATCAAAAATCATCACGGGGGATTTACCGCCCAGCTCCATGGAGAACTTCTTCAGACCCGCATTCGCGATGATGTGTTTACCCGTTGCGGTACCGCCAGTGAACGAAATGGCATTGACGCTTGGGTCCGTGATCAAGGCGTTTCCGGTTGTCCCACCAAAACCATGAACCACATTAAATACGCCCGCAGGAACCCCGGCTTCAAGGGCAATCTTACCTAAAAAGTCTGTTGTCAAAGGTGACAGTTCAGACTGCTTTATGACCGCCGTATTCCCCAATGCAAGACAAGGTGCTGTTTTCCAGGTTCCGGTCATAAAAGGAACGTTCCATGGTGAAATCAAAGCACACACGCCAGTTGGCTGGTACAAACTGTAGTTCAGCATTTGGTCATCCATTGGATAGGTATGACCATTCATTTGGCGAGACTTCTCGGCAAAGAAATAGAAGTTGTTAGACGCTCGCGGCACAAGCGCATTACGAGTTTGATAGAGAGGCAAACCTGTATCAGCGGTTTCTAAAGCAGACAATTCATCGACATTCTGAGCAATCAAATCCCCCATTTTTTCAATGATTTTAGAACGCTTAGCAACGGGCATGTTGGCCCAAGCTGGAAACGCGGCTTTTGCAGCGGCAACCGCTTCTGCGACTTGTGTATCGGACGCATGGGCTACTTCGGCAAGCACTTCTCCCGTCGCAGGGTTAAAGGTTTGAAACGTCTCCTTGCTTTCAACCCATTTACCATTTATTAAGTTCTTAATCATCGTCTTCATTCTCCAAGCTAGAAATTAGGTATTTTCTTTGTTACACCCAATTTAGTTAACATGTTAAATAAATTAAACTTAACTGCAATAAGGTGTCAAGCCTACACCGTTAAAGAAAGCAAATTAATTTGCGAGAGAGAAGGACACGGCTAAGCAGTACATGAGCATTGGCTAGCAACATTGTTATGTGCGAGCAGGCTTGATACACAACCTTAATGGCTTCAGTGGCATTAAGCTCATCAACGATTCATCGATTAAAGCGCATATTGATGTTGACAAGGATTTTTTTTTACGCAAACATGATTAACATGTTAACTACATTTGGCAAGAATAATAATGTTTTACTATAGGCAAAAAGAATCAGATACAGCCATTGAAAAAACGGCCCAAGCCAGTGTTGAGATTCCCTTAGACGACACTGTCCTTCCTCCGACATCTGGCAGCGTCATAGGCGTAGCGCTGAATGATAAAGCCCTCGTTAAAACGCTTGAAACAAGCTTTCACGAGAAGCCCCATGTGCAACCACCGAAAACACCCGTTTTGTATATCAAAACAGACAATACGCACATAGGCTATGGCGCTCCAATCAAGGTGCCTACTGACAAAGGCCCCATTTATGCTGGCCCTTCTCTTGGCATTGTCATCGGCAAGCAAGCCACACGGGTAAGTGTTGAAAATGCACTTGATGTGATTCAAGGATTTACGGTAGTGAACGAAGTAAGCTTGGCAGAAACGTCGTTTTATCGCCCAGCCGTCAAAGCCAAATGTCGTGACACTTTTTGCCCTATTGGCCCTTGGGTTATTGATAAGGAATCGGTCCAGAATCCTAACAGTCTCACCATCCGCACTGTCATTAATGATCAGCAGGTCCATGAAACCAACACAAATCAGCTCATCTACTCTATTGAAGAGGTCGTGAGTTATATCAGCGGATTCATGACTCTTGAGGCAGGTGACATCATCATTGCTGGAACGCCACTGCGTTCTGCAGAGCTTGAAATCAAGCCTGGCGATAATGTGATGATAGACATCCAAGGCGTTGGCCGACTCAGTAACCCAGTGGAAATGGAATAGGAAAAAGACATGAAGAGTGCTCGTATACTATTTAACCATGAAACTTTGCATGTCACGGTGAACGAAAAAGACCAAGCCGTTACGCAAGAAGGCAAGGTGTTTGAGGAAGGTTCCTTCACTTGGCTGCCCCCTTGTGACGGAAAAATCTTTGTGCTTGCTATTAATTATGCTGACCATGCGGCCGAGCTGTCATTCAAAGCACCAGATGAACCGCTTGTGTTTTTAAAAAACAACAACTCGTTGATCGGTCATAACCAACACACCTATCGACCAGACAATGTTGATTACATGCACTATGAGTGTGAGCTGGTTGTCGTCATTGGCAAACAAGCCAAAAACGTTTCCGTCGACGACGCGATGGATTACGTGGGTGGGTACACAGTGGGTAACGATTACGCCATTCGTGACTATTTGGAAAACTACTACCGTCCAAACTTACGCGTTAAGAGCCGTGACACATGCACACCAATCGGTCCTTACCTTGTCGATGCGAAAGATGTCAAAGACCCTCACAACTTGGTTCTTCGCACCTATATCAACGGCGAACTCAAACAAGAAGGCAATACAAAAGACTTGGTTTTTAACATCCCTCAATTAATCGCTTACCTGAGTGACATCATGACCTTGTCGCCTGGGGATATGATTTTTACCGGCACGCCAGAAGGCTTGGCCGATGTGAAACCAGGGGATGTGATTACGACCGAAGTGGAAGGCGTTGGTATTCTTAAAAATACCATCATTTCAGAAACGGAATACCTAAAAACGATTAATAAACAATAAGGGGAGAGACATGCTTTCTAAAGATATTATTACCTCCTGCGCACAACGCCTTAACCAAGCAGAAAAAGAGCGCAAGCAGATTCGTCAAATCTCCCTTGATTACCCAGACATCACCTTTGAAGATGCCTACGCCATCCAGCGTGAGTGGGTGCAGATCAAACTCAATGAAGGCCGTAAAATTATTGGCCATAAAATTGGCTTAACCTCTCGTGCTATGCAAATGAGTTCTCAAATTGATGAGCCAGACTACGGCACACTATTGGACGATATGCTCTATCACGATGGCTGTGAGATTGAAACGGATAAGTTCATTGTACCACGTATCGAGGTCGAATTAGCCTTCATTCTCGATAAACCGTTGAAAGGGCCTAACTGCACGATTTTTGATGTATACGATGCCACAGGCTACGTTGTTCCAGCGTTAGAGCTGATCGACGCACGCAGCCAATCTATCGATCCAGAGACTAAACGCCCAAGAAAAGTTTTCGATACGATTTCAGACAATGCTGCTAACGCCGCCATTATTTTAGGCGGCCGTCCTATCAAAGTGGATGAAATGGATTTACGATGGGCTGCTGCTATCATGCAGCGAAATGGCATTATAGAAGAAACTGGTGTGGCAGCTGGCGTGCTCAATCACCCAGCTAATGGTGTTGCTTGGCTCGCCAATAAACTGGCCCCGTTTGATGTGGAATTAGAAGCGGGTCAGATTATTCTAGGCGGTTCTTTCACGCGCCCCATTGCTGCAAGAAAAGGCGATACCTTTAACGTTGACTATGGTCCACTGGGTTCTGTGTCTTGCCATTTTGCCTAGGAGGTTATGAATGTCTGCCCCAAAAAATACCTTTAAAACCGCGCTAAAAGAACGTCAAGCACAGATTGGCCTCTGGCTAGGACTCGCCAATAATTACACAGCGGAACTGATTGCGTCAGCTGGATTTGATTGGTTATTGATCGATGGCGAGCATGCCCCCAACACATTGCAAACGATGGTTGGCCAAATGCAAGCCATTGCCCCTTTTGCTAGCCACCCTATTGTTCGCCCTGCGTGGGCAGATCATGTGGCCATTAAGCAAATCCTAGATATTGGTGTGCAAACCATTTTGGCCCCCATGGTGGACAGTGCTGAACAGGCAAAACAAATTGTCAAAGCCACTCGCTACCCTCCTGAAGGCATTCGTGGCGTTGGCAGTGCACTAGCACGGGCTTCACAGTTCAATAGAACGCCTGATTATCTAAAAACCGCCAATGACGAAATCTGTGTGTTGGTGCAAATTGAATCCGTTCAAGCCGTTGCAGAGTTGGACAACATTCTGGCGGTTGAAGGGGTCGATGGCGTATTTATTGGCCCGGCGGATCTCAGTGCGTCCCTTGGTTATATTGGTCAACCCAATCACCCTGACGTGGTTAAGGTAATAGAAGAAAGTATTGCTAAAATTGTAGCTGCTGGCAAAGCCCCCGGCATTTTGATGGCAGACAAGAAACAAGCAAAACATTATTTATCTTTAGGAGCATTATTTGTCGCCGTTGGTAGTGATACTGGCTTACTGATGAATAGCACCAAGGCTTTAGTGAGTGAGTTCAAAGGTGAACCCAACTCACTAGAAGAGGCAACAGCATCCGTCTATTAGCGTCTGCTGCTTGTAATCTGGATGTCGATCTCCTCCCATACGGCATTCAGTTTTATGATCATTACTTGATCACCCTTACTTTTGCCAGCACTATGACAATTCATAGGCTGGCCTTTTTTAACAGCAATTATTCATTAATAAAAATAAGAATGCTTTACCATGAACAAAGAATGGATACCGAATATTAATATTGGTCAAGACTACGATAAAGCCTATCAAGACGCGACCATTCACTTTGATGTACTAGGCAGGATGGCGGACTTTTTTGGCCGCGATATGCCCATGCATTTGCATGCCGAGTATTGTCAAATCCACCTTATTCTATCTGGTAAAACGCTTTTTAATATCGATCAAAACGTGTTCAAAGCCGAAGACTGTGCCGCTTTTTACACCCCACCCGCGACGCCTCATGCGTTTTTAACGGAACCAACTGCTCCTGGTTACGTGATTACCATCCATAGTAGCCATCTGCAAAAAATTATGGTTGAGTTAAACAAATACAGCAATCAAGAATCCTTGCTGATGCCCTTCTGTATTGATAAACAAAAGGCATCAGAAACAGATAACGTGTATTGGGAACAACTATTAAACCTTTTTAAGATGCTCAAAGCAGAATGGGGGAATTCTTCGCTCTATCAACAGAACAGCATCGAATCTATTGTAAAGCTTATTTTTATCAATATGTTAAGACTGTCTGGTGAAGAACATCCGAAAAAGCAACACAGTCAAAATGAGATTCTTTGTTTTAGAGAATTCAGTACTCTTATTGAAAAATACTTCCTCAAAGAAAAACAAATTCAATTCTATTGCCAGCAATTGAACATCAATGAAAGCCGATTAAATTACCTGTGTAAAAAAATCACCGGTGTCAGTCCAAAGAAAATGATCAATAATCGGATTCTTTTGGAAGCTAAACGCCTACTTACCCACACCAACAAAAACTTAACTGAAATATCCTACACTCTGGGCTATATAGATCCTTCTTATTTTTCTCGATTCTTTATTAAACACGCAAATATCAGCCCATCAGAGTTTCGGAAACACCACAGAACAGAGCCGACTTAACCTTGAATTCAACCAATTGAAGTGGACTGATAAACACTCGCCTCTTGGCAATTCAAGATACTCAGAGCCATTAGTATTTAAAGAGGCAGTGAACACTAAGATATCGATTGTGCGACCGCTGCTATTAATCATGTTATCGAAGAACGAGCCTTATGAATTCGTTAAAAAGTAGACTGTTAATTCCCTTGCTTGGCTGCCTTGTGGCATTTGGTCCTTTATCCATTGATATGTATCTACCAAGTTTGCCAACCATCGCCAATGAGTTGGGGACTAGCAATCAAATCATTCAAACAACCATTACCGTTTTTCTATTAGGGATGGCATTAGGCATGTTGCTTTTTGGCCCTCTATCAGATTTATTAGGTAGGAAAAGCCTCTTGATCGTGGGCATTATCTGCTACCTTTTAAGCAGTTTTGGCTGTTCTATTGCGGCCTCAGGTGAGAGTCTTATTGCCTATCGTTTTTTACAATCCCTAGGCGGTGCGGCAGCCTCTATCTTAGGTAGAGCGCTGGTAAGAGACCTATTTGAACTAAAAAGAGCCGCATCTATTCTTTCTTATATGCACGTCATTTCGATGATGGTGATGCTCGTTTCTCCTATTTTAGGTGCCGCCATTGTCGACCATTTTGATTGGCGTTGGATTTTTTACGTTCTAGCCTTATTTTCTCTTATCACGTTACTTAGCAGCATTTGGATTCTGCCTTCTGAACAGAGTAAGAAAAAGCAATCCTTTCACATTACTCACTATGTAGAAAACTATCTCATCTGCTTACGGGCACCTCTCGTGGTTCAATACGCACTGACTAATGCGTTCTCGTTTGCTGGTATGTTTGCTTTTATTGCGACCTCCTCTTTTATTTACATAGAGCATTACCATATTTCAAAGCAGCACTACGCTATGCTCTTTTCGGCCAATATATTCGCCATCATCCTGATCACGTTACTGAATTCATATTTAAGTAAACGCTTCACGGTGAAAGCGGCTCTTTATTGCATGATATTTGTTTCTTTCACTGCAACACTAATGATCTGGTATACATACTTTTTCACTCAGGTGCCTATGACGTTATTTATTGCCGCAACCATGATTTATATATCGGTTACCGGCGCTATTGGTGCTAACAGCTTGGCTATTCTGTTCTCCCAATTACCTGATAAAGCCGGCACCACGTCAGGATTATTGGTTGCTGTTCAATTTGCCATGGGGAGCCTGATCAGCTACATCGCCAGTCTGCTTTTCGATGGCTCCCCGCAAATTTTACTTATTATGATGGGAAGTTGCGGCATACTATGCAGTAGCTGTTTTATTAGCACATTGATAACGCGAACTAAGCAGGTTTGATATATTGAACGTAAAAAGCACCCGATGATCACACCAAGCATTTTGGCTATCGAAAAGTGTGTCTTACTTTTGTGAGCCTATCTATTTCACTTAGGGTATTGTCAAGAAATCCCTGCCATTTCTAGAGATATCCGTCTTGGTGTTTTTCTAAACAGGCAAGCACCGCATTCTAGAAAAGTCCTAACTTTTGTGAAAAAAGCACATTCATTAAATCTTTCTCCCGTCTAATACTGTTCCAATCAAAACAAAAACAAAATAGAGAGAAAAATAATGAAACGTGCTAATCCTTTATTAAAAGACCTTCAAACTGTTCTACCAGACATCGCTAAAAACGCGACAAAAACCGAAGAACTCAGAAAAGTACCATCTGAGAATATCGACCTTCTTAAAAAAGTTGGATTACATAAAGCCTTTTTACCAAAAGCCTATGGTGGCTATGAAATATCGCTTCCTGAATTTGGCGATTGTATTGCTGCATTGGCGGGCGCTTGTGCCAGTACGGCTTGGGCGTTCAGCCTTTTATGTACCCATAACCATCAACTTGCTTTGTTTCCAAAACAGCTACAAGATGAGGTTTGGGGAAATGATCCAGATGCACTAGCAAGCAGTAGTATTGCACCCTTTGGCCGCTATGAAGAAACGGAAGGCGGTATCCTATTCAATGGTGATATGAAATGGAGCAGTGGCTGTGATCATGCCCAATGGGCCATTGTTGGCTTCTTACGTGATAATCAAGAAGGGGCTAAAGATTACTGTTTTGCGGTGATTCCCGCGACCGATTACACCATCGACGACGATTGGAATGCGATGGCGATGAAAGGCTAGGGCACAAAGACGCTGCAAATTAGAGATGCCTATGTTCCAGAACACCGCATTCAAAAAGCCAAAGATATGATGGAAGGCAAATCCGCTGGTTACGACCTGTATCCGGACAGTGATTTATTTTATTCACCCTACCGCCCTTATTTTGCTTCTGGCTTTTCGGCCATTTCTCTTGGTATTGCCGAACGTATGCTCGAAGTTTATAAGGAAGTGACCAGCAACCGTGTGCGAGCCTACACTGGTGCAAAAGTGCATGCCGCTATTCCCGCGATTCTTCGTACCGGTGAATCGACCCACCAAATTCTTGCCGCTCGTGCTTTCCTAGAAAAAACATGGGAAGAGCATGCTGAATACGCTAAAGCCCATCGCTACCCTGATCGTTACACTCTCGCCCATTGGCGTACAAACCAAGCCTACGTGACAAAAATGTGTATTGAAGCCGTTGATAGATTGTTTGATGCCATTGGTGCATCAAACTGGTTATTGGATAAAGAAGCACAACGTTTATTCCGCGATGCTCACATGACTGGTTCACACGCTTACACAGATTATGACGTTTGCGCTCAAATCCTCGGCCGTGAAGTCATGGTGTTAGAGCCGGATCCATCATTACTATAATCTCACGTTAAAGGGGTCAGATTCCTTAAACACCAGACCGGGTTGTAACTGATACTGGCATTATTTTTAAGAGATCTGCCCCCTTTAAAAAAATACATACATAATAATAAGAGAGAATACTATGAGCTTTGACCCTAAAGAATTCCGACGTTGTCTGGGCAATTTCGCAACTGGCGTTACTGTTATGACGGCTAAATCATCCGATGGAAAACAAGTCGGCGTCACTGCAAACAGCTTTAACTCGGTGTCACTTGATCCGCCACTTATTCTATGGAGTATTGTTAAAACCTCCAGTAGCTATGCCATCTTTGAACAATCAGAGCACTTTGCCGTCAACATACTAGCGGCCGATCAAATAGACTTATCTAATAACTTTGCAAAACCCAGTGACGATAAGTTTGCCAACATTGAATACACTTCGGGAGTCGGCGGCGCTCCTATATTGCCAAACACTGCGGCGAATTTTCAGTGTGAAAAATACCAAGTTGTCGATGGTGAAGATCATTGGATAATGATTGGTAAAGTCGTCGCTTTTGAAAATCACGGCCGTGCGCCCCTGCTTTATGTGCAAGGAAGCTATGCTGGTGCGGTGTCATTTACTGGAGCAAAAACAGCTGCCAATAATGTAGCATCAGGAGAGACTCTAGCAAGACTCCATGACAGCGCGATTTATCTCATACATAAGGTGCTGCAAAAAGTCCAAATGAACTATTTGCCCAAACAGTCCTCTACGGGATTAAGCACAGGTGAAGCGCGTATTTTATTGGTACTGAGTGATGCTAAAAACATTACCAGAGAGGATCTAGATAACCTCGTCACTATTCCATCCAGGGATGTCACAAATGCCCTTGAAAGCCTTAAATCCTTTGGACTAATCAATGATAACTTTGAATTGACAACAAAGGGTTTCGATGCTGCAGAGCACCTGTGGGCGATTTCAGATCAACAACAGAGTACACTGTTTGCTGACTTTGACCATAAAGAATTAACCACATTCAAACGAAGCCTCCAACATTTAATCAAACAGCTTTCCTGACCCTTTGCTCCTTTCGTAGATAACAACAATTTAGTCCAGCAGCTTGGTAAACTCATTTTACTGGGCTGCTTATTAAACTTCATAATTATAAAAAAGCCTATCTTCACTCTATACTCTGACAGGTACTTGTCACTTAAACCATTATATATTGCTTGTTGCCATTCATTACTTAACATGTAAAACTTTGATTTTATGGCAAAACTCAGGAAGGCAGTTGCTTTTCATTTTCGACTGCAAACCACTCAAATCGTCTTAGGATCCCCAATTATCTCATGAAGAAATTAGAAGACTCTTTACCCCTACAGTTGTTAAGGGCACGTGAATCATCAATGAACTTCTTTCGTCCGGTACTACAAAAAGCGGGATTTACGGAACAACAATGGCGGGTACTAAGGGTTTTGAACGATCATGAAGAGTTAGAAGCTAGGCAGCTGGCTCATCTCTGTTGCATCCTTAGCCCAAGCCTAACTCGTATCGTCACACGTTTTGAAGAAGAAGGATTCATTGCGCGAAAAAAATCCCCCCAAGATCAGCGTATTTCCCTATTATCATTGACACCTAAAGCCATCTCAGTGGTTGCGGAGTTCCGTCCTGAAGTCAATGCCGCTTACCAGCGTTTGATTGGCAAATTAGGTGAAGATAAGCTCAAGGAATTAAGCCTTCTGTTAAGTGATGTCATTGCCCTAGAAAGCCATATCGAATAACCAACTCAGCAGGCATAGCGCTTATGCCTGCTCTATGATCCTATTAGCAATACGGTTAGTTATCGTGACTTCACCTTGGGTTTACGACGTTTTGTAGACTGAGCCGACGCCCCAGCCGCTTGATGATCAGAAGTCTTGCCACCATGGGCGTTTTTACGGAGCGCCTTTTCCGTAGCAGCATTCTTTTCTAGTGTAGGACGGTTAGAACTATGGGATGCCCCCGTCGCCTGGCCAACTTTTGCCTTCTTCGGACGACGGTGTATTTGCTTATCCTTGTCTTCAGCGGGTACCAACTTATTCGCACCGTGGCCGATCAAATCCGCACGTCCCATTTTAATCAAGGTATTACGTAGATCTTGCCAATTACTGGGATCATGGTAGCGCAAGAAGCCTTTCTGTACCGTCCGCTGCTTATAGTCTTTCGGCGTATAAACCTCTTCACTTTTATAGGTCACGGGTTTCAATGGGTTTTTCCCAGAGTGGTACATCGCGGTTGCTAATGACATGGGCGAAGGGTAAAAAGTTTGTACTTGATCAGGTTTGAAATCGTTGGTTTTCAACCAAACCGCCAGATTCATCATATCCTCGTCCGAACTTCCGGGATGAGCCGCAATAAAGTAAGGGATCAAATGCTGCTTCTTGCCGGCCTCTTTGGAGAACTTATCAAACATTTTCTTAAAACGGTCATAGGTCCCCATCCCAGGCTTCATCATCTTAGATAGCGTACCTTGCTCGGAATGCTCAGGAGCAATTTTTAATAACCCGCCCACATGATATGTCACGAGCTCTCGAACATACTCAGGGTCTTCTACAGCGAGGTCATAGCGTAAACCGGAGGCAATCGATACGGTATGAATCCCGTCAACGGCTCGAGCTTTACGATATAACTGAGTCGTTGGACTATGATCCGTATTCAAATTAGAACAAATCGTCGGGTACACACAAGACAGCTTGCGGCAGGAGGCTTGAATCTCGTCATCCTTACAATTCAAGGTATACATATTTGACGTAGGTCCACCTAGATCAGAAATGTGCCCCGTGAAGCCCGGTACCTTGTCTTTGATGTCGTCAATTTCTTTTAAAATAGACTCATGTGAGCGCGATTGAATCACTCGACCTTCGTGTTCTGTAATCGAACAGAAAGTACAGCCACCGAAACAGCCACGCATGATATTGATCGACGTTTTGATCATATCATAAGCGGGAATACGTGCTTTTTTATACTTAGGATGCGGGACGCGTGCATAAGGTAAATCAAACACCCCATCCATTTCAGAAGTTTCTAATGGAATTGGTGGCGGATTCACCCAAATCTCTTTTTTGCCGTGTTTTTGTACCAAAGCCCGAGCGTTGTGAGGGTTCGATTCCAAATGCAAAATACGTGATGTATGCGCATACAACACGGGATCTTTAGAGACTTTTTCAAACGAAGGAAGACGAATGTAGGTCTTCTCCATTTCTAGCTTTTCTCCTCGACGGAGCGGTGCAGGAATCACGCGAATCGGCATTACATCGCTGTCAGCTTCTCCTGTAGACTGACACTTTCCCTCTGGAATGTACTCATAAGGACTATAGATTTTCTCTACCTTACCAGGCCAATCCACTCGGGTTGAATCAATCTCAGTATAACCACCTGGAGGGGCATTACGCACAATGGTCGTGCCTCGGATATCCGTGAGTTCATCAAGCGTTTTCCCCATCGCCATTTGATGAGTCACCTCAAGCATGGCTCGCTCTGCGTTACCATAGAGCAAGATATCGGCAGTGGAGTCAATCAACACTGAACGTCGCACCTCATTACTCCAATAATCGTATTGGGCAATGCGGCGCAAACTGGCTTCAATACCACCAATCATCACAGGCACATCATGGAAAGCTTGCTTACAGCGCTGAGAATAGACGATGACAGCTCGATCCGGGCGTTTGCCGCCTATTCCATAAGGCGTATAAGCATCGTCATTACGAACTTTAAGATCCGCGGTATAACGGTTGATCATAGAATCCATGTTACCAGCGGTAATACCAAAATATAGGTTTGGTCGACCAAGGCGCATAAAATCCTCCGTATTACGCCAGTCTGGTTGGTCGATAATCCCAACTCGGTAGCCTTTCGACTCCAATAAACGACCCAAAACTGCCATGCCAAAGCTAGGATGATCGACATAAGCGTCCCCTGTGACGATGATCACATCACAGCTATCCCAGCCAAGTGCATCCATTTCTTCTCGTGTGGTTGGCAAAAAAGGCGAGATGCCATAGCACTCTGCCCAATACAAAGGGTAAGAGAAAAGCTCTTTGGCAGTTTTATGTCGTTTGGTCATTAGCAGCTCTTGGTCTTAGTCAATTTCAACACAATGGCATTGTCATATCATGAAGACATAGGTTATCAAGTGAATTTTCCGGCATTATCCCAGAAAACGACTCAGGTAAACAGCGCCAATCTCCAAAGCTATATAAAGAATATTTATTAAACCACTCATGCTATTTGTCACTAGCTTTGTTGTGGCACTATGTGCCAAACGCTCTCTTCAAAAAAAGCGTAGCCACGCTCTTTATATTGCGGGTTAGCTTGCACCAAATCTTCCGAGGCCACTTTCTGAATCGCATCCCCCCATAGGGAGACAACACTGTCATCTTCTACAGAAAATGGAGGCCCCTCTTCCCCACCACCATGTCTGGTGGAGACTAACAATAACGTAGCGTTAGGAGATAACCGTGCTTTTGTGTGGGCTACATAGTCCGCCCGTATCTCTTCCGGTATCGCAATCATAGCGGCCCGATCATAGCAAGCATCAAAACCTTCCTCGTTAAAAAGGAAATAATCCCCCTCAACAATACGCAGTGGTAGCCCAACAACGGTATGGATTTTTAAATCCCCTACCTGTTGCGTTTCATAGGCTAAGTCGTTATCACCTAAGAACTGTACAACCGCTAACGGTGACAATTCCACCCCTGTTACTTGATACCCTTGCTCAGCAAGCCAAATCATATCATTGGACTTACCACATAAAGGCACTAGTACATGACTGCCTTTCGGCAAACTCGGCCAGTACTCAACCAGCCAAGCATTGACTCCTTCCTGATGAAATCCTATCCGGCCATTTAGCCAACGATCTAGCCAAAACTCATTCGTAATCACAACAACCTCGCGGAGTACTCACAGATTTCATTGTCTTGTCCCCTGTATTCTTAGACAATATCTGAATAAAAACAGGACACACCTTTGCGACACATACTACTATATAAGTTCGCCTCTTTATTTTTACAGGTCAAATACGACAATTAATAGACAGGAAAAAGAATGTCTCTAGACAATGCTCCCACACATATCAAGCTCGCTGTCGATCTTATCGAGATGCTAGAAGAAAGCAACATCGACAACCAAATCATCATTGATGCATTGACCATAGCCCTTACTGACTTCAAAGCAAAGCAAAAGCAAGAAGAGCAATAGCCATGACAGAAATGCCATCAGACTAAAAGATTACCCTTCGGCATCTACCGCGTCGATTAATTTTTGATTACCTAAAAGGATCTGTACCTTTTCTTCAAGAACCTCTGAGATTCGTCCATACTGCCATTTAGGGCGCTTATCTTTGTCCACCAACAAGGCTCTTACCCCTTCGAAAAATCGCCTTGCTTGCAGCAAGACACTGATAGCTCTAATTCTCGTGCAAAAACCGATTCTAAGGTTTGATGTTTTGCCCATTCAAGTTGCTGAACAATAATATGGGCAGAGAGAGGACTGCCTGTCAAAAAAGTATTTTTGGCTTTTATCATGGCGGGACACTCTGGTGAGTAGGCTAACATGGAGGCATAAATATTATGAATATCCCCAGTCATCAAGCTAACAACAGTGGGAGACAGGGCTGTCAACTCAGGTTTCAGCAAAGGTAAGTCATCAGACTGAGACAAGGTAAATAATGCCTGTTCAATAATTAATGTGACTTTTTCAGGATTCAAATCTGCCATTTGAGCCATCATTAATTGTTGCTTTAACTCGGCACAATCTTGCTCCATTAAATAGTGTGTTGCTAATCCAATCTCACAAGCATCCGTAGCATTGACTTGATATGCCGTTAAGGCCAAAAAGCGTGCGATAGCATCATCTTCTAATTGATTCAGAAAGTAACTTGCACCAACATCGGGATACAAACCAATGCTAATTTCCGGCATGGATAAGCGACTCTTTTCTGTGACAATGCGATAGTTAGAGGCCATCATTAACCCCATACCACCGCCCATCACATAACCACTTCCCCAACAGATAATAGGTTTTGAAAAACGATGTAATAGATAATCAAGAGCATACTCTTCACGAAAAAACTGTTCACAATATGAAGTATCTCTTTCCTCTCCTAAACTATGATAGACATCCACCACATTACCGCCCGCACAAAACGCCTTACCTCCAGCCCCTTCCAGCCAGATAGCCACAACAGTTTGATCCATTGCCCACTCTTCTAATTGAGTGTAGATTGCTTGAATCATAGGTAATGTGAGGGAATTTAACGAATCTGGACGGTTTAATTGGATAACGCCCATTTTATACTGTTTTGCAAACGGCAGGACATCAAATACAACACTATTACTGCTCGCAGTGGCCTCCACTACGCTTAATCGATTAGCCATTACCTTCTCCTTTCTTATTGTTATGAATGGCTTGCTATCATCCTTGCTCACCATTTTGTCACAGCAAGATCTATTTTGACGACACCGCTTTACAATACTTTGTTAAACCCGTCTCAAAATGCTCATTTACGCGCTATAAAACAACTTTATTGTCTACGGCTAGCTGTTGTTTATATGGTTACTATTTAAGTGCCCATTAAGGCACCCTGTTCGGATCTAACTATAACAAGGCAACATTCTAAACATAAAAAAACCCCTTAATAAACACAAGGGGTTTTTTCGTAAATCAAAAGTAAGAGACCGTCAATAATATTCCTTATTCACCGCGCCTCCACTCGCTGTTACTTTTTCGTAGCGTATGGATTATCGCCCGACTTAAACTCAAACGAGATAGGCGTACCAGTAATATTCAACACCGTTCGAAACTTATTTTCTAAATAACGTTTATAGCTACCAGGCAGAGCATCGGTTTGATTACCATGCACTATAATACGCGGCGGATTTGATCCACCTTGGTGGGCATAACGTAACTTGATACGACGGCTGTTCACCAGTGGCGGTTGATGCTCCGCGACGGCATCTTCTAAAATTCGTGTTAAACGATTTGTAGACCATTTCGCGTAACATGAATCATAAGTCGCTTCAATTGTGTCATATAGGTTACCCACATCGGTTCCATGTAACGCGGAAATGTAGTGCACTTTTGCATAAGGAACAAAACCCAAACGACGCTCAATTTCACTTTTAATGTGCTCGCGTTCATCTTTTGTCAGGCCATCCCATTTATTTACAGCGATCACCACACCACGTCCAGCATCTAACACATAGCCAATCATATGAAGATCTTGTTCAACCAAATCTTCATGGGAATCGATCACCACAATCACTACATTGGCATCTTGGATCGCTTGCAAAGTCTTCACAATAGAGAATTTCTCTACGGCTTCTTTCACATGCTTACGACGGCGCACACCTGCGGTATCAATCAAGGTATATTCTTTGTCATTACGAACATAAGGGATATACACACTGTCCCGTGTCGTACCTGGCATGTCATAAACCACCACGCGATCTTCGCCTAGCATACGGTTAACTAGTGTTGATTTACCCACATTTGGCCGACCCACTACTCCGATACGAATGCCTCGCGCCGACAATTGAATATCATTTTTAGCCTCTGCAACTTGTTCAGCAAAAGGTAACATAACTTTATCTATTAAGACGTGAACCCCTTTACCATGGGCGGCAGCGATGGGATGTAACTCCCCTAAACCGATTGAATAAAAATCGGCTAACGCAATATCTTCATTCACCCCATCCGTTTTGTTGACAACCAAATAAACCGGTTTATTCGCACGACGCAAATGATTGGCAATCATCTCATCAGCCGGATTCAAACCATGGCGACCATCGACAAGAAACAAAACCACATCGGCCTCTTCAATGGCCAATAATGACTGACGTGCCATTTTTTCATCAATGCCCTGTTCATCGCCGCTAATCCCTCCCGTATCGATGACGATAAACTCATGTTCACCCACTTTACCATCACCGTATTTACGGTCACGTGTTAAGCCTGGATAATCGGCTACCAAAGCATCACGTGTTTTCGTCAGACGATTAAACAGCGTTGACTTACCAACATTGGGTCTACCTACCAATGCAATAACTGGAATCATTTTATTACCTATAAAAATACAAAACGGCCACCATCCCTATATCGGCATGGCGGCCTCTTTAAATGTGCTGGTTAGAAAAGCCGAAGCCGACTTCAATAACTTAATGCGGTCACATCAGAGTCTGGTGTAAGTATAAACAATTGCTTATCAGCCGACACCATACGGCTGCCCGAGGGCACATCATCATGAGCGACATCTCGTGCGATCACTTTGCCCGTTTTCAGATCCAGCAAGTGCACGTAACCACCTCTATCCATGACAGCGACATAACTTCTAAAAAACTCGGGCGTAATCAAAGCTCGATCTTTCAAGTTTTTATTAACCCAAATTTCTGAACCATTGCTAGCATTTAAACCATAGACGGTACTGTCTTGGCTAACCACAACCAGCAACTTATCTCTAAGCGCTACCCCAACATCACTTGAAATGCTACGCTGCCAAATAGGACGCCCTGTTTGCAATGACAAAGCGGCAACGGTGCCATTGTAGGCAATAGCATAAACTACACCATCTTTGACAACCAAACGACCATCCACGTCGGATAATCGCTCTATTTCATAGCGACCTTTGGGGATACCAACGGCGTATTCCCAATCCGTTTTGCCCGTTTCCAAGTCATATGCTTTCACACGACCATCAGCATAACCCGCGATGACTTTACCATCAGCAATAATGGGGGCACTTGTACCACGCACAGTCAGCGGAGGCAAATCTTCTTTAGCGCGCCAAAGCACGTCACCAGTTTTCGCATCCATTACGGTTAACCAGCCATCACCTGTTTGTACCGCTAATTTTCCATCCCCATAACCCGGACTGGATAAGACTTCCGAGCTCAAGGTTTTGACCCAGTTTACTTTCTTATCTTTTAGCGATACCGAAACAAGCTGTGCTTTATAGGTACCAAAATAGATACTATCCCCAACTTTAGTCACGCCTGCACTTGGCTTATATTTGGTGTCAATGCGCTCAATTTTATCGCCGTCTTTTTGCGACAATTGATAGACTGAACCTTCATCGGTTACAAAATACAGTGACCCCCCTTCTGCGACGATGTTATAACGCTCGCTGGATTCACCAAAGTTGCCATCAACGCCAGTCCGCCATGTACTATGCAGATCCACTTCACTCTTAATGGGCTTGAGGTCAGGTAATGCAGGAAGCGAGCTAGAACAACCTTGTAACATCAAGGCAGCCAATACAACGCCCGCGAGAAGTGACTTACTCATAATTAACCTTTCACCAAGTCTCTAAGTTTAATATCTAGCAAAGGATGTTGTACTTTGTTACCCAAAGCTTTGCTGGCCTTTTCATAAGCGGCACGCGCTTCACTACGCTTACCTTGTAACAAATAAATATCACCTGCCGTTTCTTCTCGCTGTGCCAAAAATTGCGGTTCTGTCACCTTATCCAGCGTCGCTAATGCTTTAGCATAATCAGCCTTTTGAGCCAATACTCGAGCAATACGTACATAAGCTATGGCTTTAAAAGACGCGTCGTCTGTTGCTTTCGCTGCCGCTTCAAGGTCACTAATCGCTTTATCATAATCCTTATTATGAACTTCTAGACGTGCCGCAATAAGCTGGCCAAGCATGGCATATCCCGTATCGCTATAGTCTTTCTCAAGCTGATTAGAAATATAGGCAACGGTTTTTTGGTTATCCTTATCCGATAAGTCCCCAGATGCTTGAAGTAAGTTTTGGTACAAAGCAGACGCCTCACTAATGTGTGTCGCTTGGCTACGTTGCCATGCCTGCCAGCCAAAATACCCACCAACGACAATGACAACAGCAACCAGAAGAATCGTACCGTACTTCTTCCACCACTGTTTTAACGCTTCGATTTGTTCTTCTTCAGTCTTTAACTCAGACACGTTTATTCCTCATTCAAAACGCCGCAAATAGGCGCTGTACGGTTATCGATTAGAATTTTGTATTAATATAAGCAACGACTGAATCGAATGAACACGTTTCCTGTTCACCCGTTTGCATATCTTTTATTTGGCAAACACCCTGATCCACTTCATCTTGACCAATAATAATGGTAAAACGCGCGCCAGAATTATTGGCCTTTTTCATTTGGTTTTTAAAATTACCACCGCCACAATGACGCATCACCACAAGATCATTGGTATGTGAGCGAATCTCTTCCGCTAGCACAAAGGAACGCACCTCCGCATCCTCTCCAAAGCTCACAATAAATAGATCAGTTGATGGCTTCGCCTCCTCGGGAATCAAATCGAGGGTTTCTAGTAATAAAACCAAACGCTCAATCCCCATAGCAAAACCGACAGCGGGTGTTGGCTTACCTCCCAAGAGCTCCACCAAACCATCATAGCGACCACCACCACAGACCGTTGCTTGCGCCCCTAAATGCGTTGTCACCCATTCAAACACCGTTTTGCTGTAGTAGTCTAAGCCACGAACCAGACGCCGATTAATTACAAAAGACACACCATTGGCCGTCAGTAAACTCTGCAAACGATCAAAATGCGCTCGCGATTCGTCACCAATAAAGTCTTCAAGATTTGGCGCATTGTCCAATATGGCTTGCGTATCGGCATCTTTCGAGTCAAGAATACGCAACGGATTGGTGGTTAAACGACGCTGACTATCCTCATCTAGCTGATCTTTAAAGCCCGTCAAATACTCTACTAACGCCGCTTTATAAGCTTCGCGCTCCGATGACTCGCCAATAGTATTAAGCTGTAATTCCACATGCTCAAGCAGCCCTAACTTTTTCCACAAACGAGCCAATAAAACAATCAATTCCGCATCAATATCTGCGCTCGCCATGCCAAAACATTCCAGTCCTATTTGATAAAACTGGCGGTAGCGGCCTTTCTGTGGTCGCTCATAGCGGAACATCGGGCCTGTGTACCACAGGCGCTGAACCTGATTGAATAAGAGACCTGCCTGATCCGCTGCACGTACACAACTGGCCGTTCCCTCTGGCCGTAACGTTAATGACTCGCCATTGCGGTCTTCAAATGTGTACATCTCTTTTTCAACAATATCTGTCGCTTCCCCTACACCACGCTTAAAGAGGTCAGTATTTTCTACGATAGGAAAACGGATTTGCTGATAACCATAGGATTTAGCAACGTCGGCAACAACATTTTCTACATACTGCCAAACAGAGGATTGACCAGGTAAAATATCATTCATTCCCCTGATTGCTTGAATTTTACGAGCCACGGTGGTTCCTTAATCTTTCGCAATAATATTTGCAAGTTCACGTTCTTTCGCGACAGCTTTCTGACGAATCATTCTTTCCAGTTCATCAACAAGCGTCTCATTTTTTACTTTACCACTGGGCTTACCATCGGTATAAACCAAATTATTGGGTGTGCCGCCAGCCAAACCTAGATCCGCCTCTTTGGCTTCGCCAGGACCGTTAACAACACAACCAATCACAGCCACATCCATTGGAATGGTAATGTCTTCTAGGCGCTCTTCTAATTGGTTCATCGTTTTGATGACGTCAAAGTTTTGTCGAGAGCAGCTTGGGCAGGCAATAAAGTTAATGCCACGATTACGCAATTTAAGACTGCGCAACATATCCCAACCAACTTTAATTTCCTGCACAGGATCAGCGGCTAACGAAACACGCAGCGTATCACCAATACCATCCATTAAAAGCAGACCAAGACCAATGGAGGATTTTACCGTTCCTGAGCGTAACCCACCGGCTTCAGTAATACCCAAATGCAGGGGGTTATCAATTTGTGAGGCAATTTTACGGTAAGCCGCAACCGTCATAAACACATCAGATGCTTTTAAGCTGAGCTTGTATTCATGAAAATCCAGTTCATCAAAGTATTGCAGTTGACGAAAAGCTGATTCAACTAACGCATCGGCCGTTGGTTCACCGTATTTTTTCTGTAGATCTTTTTCTAGTGAGCCAGCATTCACGCCAATACGAATGGGGATGTTTTTATCGCGAGCACAATCCACCACGGCACGAATGCGATCTTTATTACCAATATTACCGGGGTTAATACGCAAGCAATCCACCCCGTATTCGGCGACTTTCAAGGCAATTTTATAATCAAAATGAATGTCAGCAACCAACGGAACGGATACCTGTTCACGAATGTGTTTAAACGCTTCAGCCGCATCCATAGAAGGAATAGACACACGAACAATGTCTGCACCGGCATCGGTAATCGCACGAATCTGTGCAACGGTTGCCGCTACATCACAAGTTTCTGTATTCGTCATACTTTGCACGCTGATTGGGGCCCCACCACCAACAGGTACATTACCCACCATAATCTGACGAGACTGACGACGTTTAATAGGCGATTCAAAATGCATAATATTCTCTACTTGAGCTCAAAACGAGCCAGGTCTTTATGTGTATAAGAAGAAAAGTCGAAAGACTCACCTTTATAATCAAAAGAGGAAACGCCCCGCGCGTAACCCAACACAACACGGTAAGGAGGTGTGCCAGTTAAATCCAACTTATCCCCTGCGTTTTTCACGCCAGAATATAAAATCTTACCAGTACTATCACGTACTTCTACCCAGCAATCGGCATCAAAGGTCGCTTCAATATCATTGGTATAAGTTGGAGCTGGTTGTGCGGGTTCACCATTAGCGGAGGGTTGCGATAGATCCGCAGAGTCCACTGCCTTAGTTTCTTGCTCAACTTTTTTCGCATTCACCCCTGAGTTTTCAAGCAAAGCGATGGTTTCCGCAGACATACCTGTGGTAACACCATCGTCCTTTTGGGTATGAATTTTTGCATCAGTTGACTCATCAGCGGCGCTTGCCGCCTGCGCCTTTAATTTAGAGATATCTCTATCCCCTGTCTTCGCAGCGGTATCACTGTCTACATCTTGCTCGTTTAGACTATCAAGAGCTGGCGGCGTGCTACTCACCACCGGAGAAGAGGTATTTCCTTGAGAAGGAGTGTTCGCTTGAGAAGAGTTTGCCACAGGAGGGTTTTTATCTATTGCTGCTGTGTTTTTACTTGAAAAACTCGGCCACCAAACGGCCAAGAAGATCAACACCGCAATAATAACGGCAGAGACCAACATGACAATAGGGTCACCAAATTTGGTCTGCTTATTAATAACTTTATCAACAGGTTTAATAGTGCTTTCAACGCCAGGTTGCATCGCATCGAATGCGATCAAAATCTCCGTCTGATCCATTTCAAGGAAACGACAGTAAGCCTTCAAATAGCCCCGTGCGAATGTTTTAGAGCGGAAATAACCAAAGTTATTGGACTCAAGCGCCCGTACTTGATCAATCGGAATCTTAAGTTCGGTCGCCACTTCTCTTTCATCAAAGCCACGCTCAGCACGTTTTGCTTTTAATCGATTACCTATGTTGATATCAACCGTAGGCTTGTCAATTTGACTCTTTTCTACATTCGGAACGTCAGCTTGGAATTCAGTTGTCATATCAATACCTTGAGCGATCCAGGCAGGTCAAAGTGCTCGCAGATGAATAAATTGTAGGGTCAGTCTCGCGTGCGATTACTTGCCGCGACAGACAGTTATATTCATCAAAATACACACCATTTGTGGCATGTTTTGTATCAGCCTGGATATTATTTAAGATTAGGCGAGCCTTACTAAGGTTACCCCGTATTAAAACAAGATTAAGCTCTGTCATCAAACCAATCAGAGGCAAATCATCAATTTCTTTTGCTCTATTTAAGTCCTTTTCAGATAATTTTACGTCAAACTGACGCAGCTCACATCGGGACAAATTAATCCATACAGATTGTCGCGCAGAATAGCCACCTAAACTGGCTTTTTTGAACTCGTGACATGCTTTTTGCCAGTGGTTTGCCTTACCTAATAAAACACCATAGTTATTTAAAATAAAGTCATCGTCTGGATACAAAGACAAGGCCCTTTCATGCTCTGCTAACGCCTTGTTTTCTTTTCCAGCATTAAACCAGTAAAGACTCCTTAAACGCCAGTAATTCCTACCTTGGTGTGCCTCTGATACCTGATCAAGCTGGGCTTTGCTTAGCGCAAACTGCCCTAACAATATATGCGCTTGGGCAAGGGCCAGCCGGCGTTCATCCGAGATACCAGAAAGGGCGTTATCGGTACGCTGATAAGCACAGCCCACCATCACCCAACACACCACTAACAAATAGATCACTCGTATTATCTTCATTAAGACATCCTTGTCTACAATGATATTTATTTACCCGTTGTCTCTCAAAAGAAACAACCTAACACCTTAGCCCATTACTTCACTTCACGTAACTCAATGTATTTTTGACTACGGCGCGTTTTGTCATGGAAATCCCCAACCAATTGACCACAGGCCGCATCGATATCATCACCACGGGTGGTTCGAACCGTCACCGTGTAGCCAGCATCCGCCAGAATTTTCTGAAAACGACGGGTTCGATTGTTAGAGGGTTTTTCATACCCAGAATGAGGGAAAGGGTTAAACGGAATCAAGTTAACCTTACATTCCAGATCTTCCAGTAAAGCCGCCAATTCATGCGCCTGCTCTTCATTATCGTTCACACCAGACATCAAAGTGTATTCGATGGTGATGTGACGCTTATCTGGCAAATTGGCCAAATAATGCTGGCACGCTTCCAACAATTGCGCAATAGGATACTTTTTGTTAATCGGCACCAATTCATTACGCAGGGCATCGTTCGGTGCGTGCAGAGAAATCGCCAACGACACATCGGTACGTTTAACTAACTCGTAGATTTTAGGCACCACACCAGAAGTACTCAAGGTCACACGACGCTTCGACAACCCATAAGCGTTATCGTGCATCATCAAGATCATCGCATCAACAACAGGCTCAAAGTTCATCAAAGGCTCACCCATGCCCATCATAACCACGTTTGTCACGCGGCGAGGGCCATTAGGATCCATTGGACCAAAGGATTTTATCGCAATCCAAACCTGACCAATGATCTCAGCTGGCGTCAAATTACGATTAAAGCCTTGCTTACCAGTCGAGCAAAAACTGCAATCCAAAGAACAACCCACCTGGGAAGAGACACATAACGTCGCACGATCCCCATCGGGAATAAGCACCGTCTCAACACAATCGTTTTTGCCGCCCTCAGTACGAATGATCCATTTACGGGTACCATCGCTAGAGATATTTTGCGAAACGACTTCTGGTGCCCGAATCTCACAAATCGTTTCCAGTTTCGCACGTAATGCTTTGCTGACATCCGTCATCTCTTCAAAGTTTTCCGCCCCCTTTTGATGAATCCATTTCATCACTTGAGTCGCACGGAACTTCTTCTCACCGATGGATTCAAAGAAGGCAATCAATTTTTCAGGGGATAAACCTAATAGGTTTACTTTTTTGGTGTCAGTCATAATAAATATCGCTTGCTACGAATAGCATTTAGTGTAAACGAAAAAAGCTTCTGAAAAGAAAACGCTTTTCAGAAGCCTCTGTCCATCTGTAAAAAAGCGGGCTAATGCCCGCCTTAAGCAATCAGATCGGGAGATCGATCAATTACTTACCAAAAAAGTAAGCAATTTCACGAGCCGCTGATTCTACAGAGTCAGAACCGTGAACCGCGTTTGCATCAATAGATTCTGCGTAATCTGCACGCAGAGTACCCGCAGCAGCTTCTTTAGGGTTAGTAGCACCCATTAGTTCACGGTGGCGAAGTACGGCATTTTCACCTTCAAGAACGGATACAACAACAGGACCAGATGTCATGAACGCAACCAAATCTTTATAGAAAGGACGTTCTTTGTGCTCAGCGTAGAAACCGCCAGCCAATTCGTCGTCTAGTTGAACCATTTTCGCTTCAACAATTTTAAGACCAGCACGCTCAAAACGAGAGTAGATTTCACCGATTACGTTTTTCGCAACCGCATCTGGCTTGATGATAGATAAAGTGCGTTCTAACGCCATGATATAACTCCAAAATAAATTCAAAAGGACGATGGCTAATTGGATGAAAACCATAAAAACCATGGCCCAAGACATAAAAGTTTCAGCGCGTGGATTATACGCATCTCTTTATTAAAATTGTATGCTCAACACGCGATTCTTTTGTAATTCCCAACAAAAAATACACTTTTACGCTAAAAAAGCCCTATCTAAGCGCTGTAACAGCTTTTTTAATTGTCTCCGCCGCAAAGTCCACCTCTTCTTCTGTGGTAAAGCGACCCACAGATAGACGCAATGAACTGTGAGCCAAAGCATCTGGCAAACCAATGGCTCGTAACACATATGAGGGCTCTAAGCTCGCAGAGGTGCAGGCAGACCCAGATGACACGGCGATGTCCGTTAATGACATCAACAACACTTCTCCATCTACCCCAGAAAACCCCACATTGAGCACACCAGCGACACGGTTAGCTGAATCGCCATTAAGATGCACACCAGACATTTCACTTAGGGACGACCATAAACGCTCCCGCAAAGCTTGGATTCGAGCACAATCTTGCGCCATCTCTTCACTTGCCAAACGAAATGCCTCCCCCATCCCAACAATTTGATGGGTTGCCAAGGTTCCGGAACGCATGCCTCGCTCGTGACCACCGCCATGGATTTGCGCCTCTAGCTTCACTTTTGGTGAGCGACGTACGAATAATGCACCAATCCCCTTTGGACCATAGGTTTTATGGGCCGTAAGAGACATTAGATCAACCTTCATCGCGTTCACATCAATCGCCACCTTCCCCGTGGTTTGAGCTGCATCCACATGTAAAAACACACCATTTTTACGAGTTAAGTCACCGATAGCCGCAATGTCTGTTAATACACCCAGTTCGTTATTACCATGCATCAGAGACACAAGAATAGTATCTTCTCTGAGAGCATCCGCGACTTGATCTGACGAGATAACGCCATGAGTATCGGGCTTTAAATAGGTCACTTCGAACCCTTCTTTTTCAAGCTGCTTACAAGGATCCAGTACCGCTTTATGCTCAATCATGGAGGTAATAATATGGCGACCTTTTTGGCGATACGCATGAGCCACACCTTTCAGAGCCAAGTTATTCGCTTCCGTTGCACCGGATGTCCAAACAATTTCCCGAGCGTCCGCACCAATCAAGCTGGATACTTGCTGCCTTGCTTCCTCTACCGCTTCTTCGGCACGCCAACCAAAGAGGTGAGAACGAGAAGCTGGGTTCCCAAAATTGCCATCCTGAGTTAAACACGCCATCATTTTTTCAGCCACTCTTGGATCAACAGGCGTGGTCGCTGAATTATCTAGGTAGACTGGGGTGTTCATTTAAAGCTCTCCAATAAAAATAAAATCGATTTCTTTTAGCAAACAAGAGTCGATCAAAACAACACAATACTAAGCCGCCGCTTGCGCGATACTTTTTATACGCCCCACAATAGAACGCAAACCATTGCCCCGAGTAGGACTCAAATGACGCTCAAGATCCAGCTGAGCAAAATACTCATCAATATTAAAATCCAAAATATCTTGCGGCGTTTTACGGTTGAATGCCGCTAATACCACGCCAAGTAAACCACGCACAATAATAGCATCACTGTCGACAGCAAAGGTGAGCACTTCACCCTGTTGCGGATCTTGCTCAGTACCTGGCTGAATCCATACGTTGCTTTGACAACCTTTCACCAAGCGCTCAGAGGTATGCCACGCCGTATCAAACGCAGGCAAAGACTTACCTAAATCAATAATATACTTGTATTTATCTTCCCAATCGTCAAAAAACGACAGATCGTCCACAATATCTTCTGTACTAGGTAAGGACATGACTCCCCTCTTTTTTATCAAGGCCACAAAAACAAAAACGGCGCTTAGTAATATCCAAGGCCGTTTCTTATTGTATTAGATTTTGATTGTCGACCGAAGCTATCAAAAAAAGCCACTAACTAGAAGAAAAGACCCGCTTCTAGTTGCGCTTCTTCACTCATCATCTCTCGCGACCAAGGCGGATCGAACACTAAATCCACTTTAACCGCTTCGACATTCGGCACTTTGGCAACACGATATTTCACATCGCCCACCAATACGGGGCCCATTCCACAACCCGGTGCCGTTAGCGTCATATCAATCAAAACCGTTTTGCTCTGTTGATCCAGTTCCACCTTATACACCAAACCCAGCGATACCAAACTGATGGGTATCTCGGGATCGTATATGGTATCCAAGGCTTGCCAAACCTGATCTTCATTAATCTGATCCGTGCCTAGATCATCAAATTCAAGCACTTCTGGCTGTTGTCCAATGGCTTCCGCATCCGTCCCATCAATGCGCAACATATTACCCTGCCAAGTGACGGTATAGTTACCACCAAGACTTTGGTTAATCGTAATAAATTGCCCTTCTGGAATGCTAACCGGATCACCGCTAGGTACTCTACGTGCTGGACAAGCACGCTGGGTTACTACCATTTTCTGCATGTATTAGCTCACACTGAAGCTTTCGCCACAGCCACATTCAGCCACAACGTTTGGATTATTGAATTTAACAACTTCGTTCACACCTTCACGGACCAAGTCAATTTCTGTACCCCTAAGCATTTGAGCGGATCCTGAATCGACGGCAAAAATCACATCACCAAAGGTCAGCACGTCATCACTATCAGACGCTCCTTCGACAATATCCAACACATAAGAAAAGCCAGTACAGCCACTTTCTTTCGTGCTCAATCGAATCAACTTACCAGGTTGCTTAGCTAATTTAGAGGCAAAATATTTCTGCGCAGAAGCGGTTAAAGACACGCTAGAGACAGGATCAAAGGTAGTTGCTGTCATCAAAACCTCCTAAGCCAACATGCTGCGCACTTTTTTAAGCGCAGCAAATAAGGCATCAACTTCTTCTAATGTATTATAAATCGAGAACGACACTCTTGCCGTACCTGGCACATTAAAACGCGCCATTAAAGGCTGAGCACAATGATCACCCGTTCGCACGGCGATACCTTGTCGATCCAGCAAAAAGCCGATATCCGCAGGATGCCCGTGATTCATCACAAAGCTCAGCACACCAACTTTGTCTTTCGCTTTGCCTATAATGGTCAGACCTTCAAACTGTTCAGCAAGTGCCGTTGCGTGGTCTAACAAGGCTTTTTCATGAGCCTCTACTGCATCTCTATCCAGCGCACTTAACCAACGAATGGCTTCGCCCATGGCAATAGCATCCCCCACATTTGGCGTGCCCGCTTCAAAACGATAAGGCAACACATTCCACGTCGCGTCTTGCAACGTCACAGTAGAAATCATCTCACCACCAGTGCGCCAAACAGGCCACTCAGCGAGAACAGACTCTTTACCCCACAAAGCACCAATGCCCATTGGCCCATAAATTTTATGCCCTGAAAAGACATAAAAATCACAACCAATATCTTGTACATCGACCTTACGATGGGCGGCACCTTGCGCCCCATCCACCAAAACCAACGCACCGACCTGCTTGGCTTTAGCGGTCATTTCTTTGATAGGGTTTACCGTACCTAATGCATTTGACACATGGGGAAAAGCGACGAACTTAGTATGTTCGTTTAGCAGCGCCTGGTAAGCGACTAAATCTAATTCACCTGACTCAAGCACTGGCACCGTTTTCAGCGTCGCACCGGAGGCTTTACATGCCTGCTGCCACGTCACTAGATTGGCATGGTGATCCATTCCTGTTGCAATCACTTCATCACCAGGCGACAACAAAGCCCCCAAACCGTTGGCAATGATGTTAATACCCTCAGTAGTGCCCGTTGTCCAAACCACTTCTTCGCGTTTTGGCGCATTGATAAAGTCTTTTACGATGTCTCGCGCCGCTTCAAAATGGCGCGTTGCTTCATCCGCAAGTCGATGGGCACCACGATGCACATTGGAGTTACAGGTCGTGTAATACTCCACCAAAGCATCGATCACGCACTGCGGCTTTTGTGTCGTGGCCGCGTTATCGAGATAAATGAGTGGATTACCATCAATTTCACGTTTTAATATGGGAAACTGCTCACGAATAGCTGCTACATCAAAACTCATCATTTTCTCGCTTATTCCACGTCCATTTGCGCAAAACGTTCACGAATAATCGGGCGAACCCATTCCGCTAACGCCGCATTGGGCATTAAATCTATCAACTCATTAATAAAACCAAAGTTGAGCATCACTTGCGCTTTTGAGCGACTTATACCACGAGTTTCCAAGTAATAAAGTGCTTGCTTGTCAATCTCAGCAACCGTGGCTCCGTGGGCACACTTCACGTCGTCTGCGTAAATCTCTAACTCAGGCTTGGTATTAATTTCGGCTTTATCCGACATCAACAAGTTACGGTTATTCAGCTCCGCCGACGTTTTCTGCGCATCTCGGTGAATATGGATACGACCATTAAATACCGCACGAGCACGATCTGCGACAATGCCACGGACGTTTTCTTGTGTCGTTCCGTTCGCCATAGCATGTTCGACAGTGGCATGTAGATCAAAAAGCTCTTTATTGTCGAGTAAATACATGGCATTGAGTTTAGCGTCCGCATACTCGCCCGCATGAATAATATCCGTGTCTAAACGCGATAAATCACTACCAAAAGCTACAATCGAGCTGTGCATTTTGGCATGGTCATGCAGGTTAAAATGACTCCCACCGATGGCAACATTAGTGCCCGTCTGCAAAGCAAAGCGATAATGTTCTAAGTGGGCCTTTGCGGCGACATTGTATTCAACAAATGCCGTGTTTAAGCTGTCACCTTGAGCCTGTACATCTTCAATCACCGTTAATCGAGCACCAGCGCCCAATGACACCTGAACTCGTGTATGAGATTCTGCACCTAGGCTTAATAAAGAGCTAATACGGATAGGCTGGGCAATATCAACGCCTTCTGCAACCGTCACAATCACCACATCTTGTGCTAAGGCATCGTTAACCAAACCAAAAAGATGTCGCTGTGGCTTAATAGTTGAAAAAGCATTCAGGGCATCCGTTCGTTTTGTTGAGTCCAAATCACGCCCTAAGGCAATAGACACGCCATCAGGTAACGTATCGGCCAATTGGGACGGATCAAATTTCCCGTTCACAAATACCAATTCAATGGCCGACAAATCCGCAATGGCAATCGGCTCCAAGTTGACCTCATCAGTCAACACTTTGGCTTGCGTACGCTCAACTGGACGAAGTGGTGTATAGCGCCATGCCTCTGTTTTACGTGTTGGCCATTGACTATTGGCAAGAAGATCTAGGGCATTAGCTCGTTTTGGAGCAAGCCAGTCATTAATACCTTGCGCTCGAGCAATGGCACTTTCTAACCATTCACTCATGCATTACCCCTCTAGTTCGTCTTCAGCTGGCTCATTCTGCAGCCAAGCATAACCTTGCGCCTCTAATTCAAGCGCTAAAGAAGCATCGCCACTCTTGACAATTTTGCCACCTGACAAAACATGCACGAAGTCAGGTTTGATATAATCCAAAAGACGCTGATAGTGGGTTACCACAATAAAACTACGATCATCAGAACGTTGGCTATTTACCCCTTCTGCTACCACTTGAAGAGCATCGATATCCAAACCCGAATCAGTTTCATCTAGGATGCAAAGCTTTGGCTTTAACAGCAACATTTGCATAAGTTCGTTACGCTTTTTCTCGCCGCCAGAAAACCCTTCATTCACGCCACGTTTCAAGAATGACACAGTCAAGTTCACCTGTTTGCAAGCAGCTTTGGCTTCTTTCAAAAAATCCGCAGAAGTGATCGAGTCTTCTCCGCGAGCTTGTCGCTGTGCATCAACCGCCGCTTTCAAGAATTCCAAGTTGCTGACACCCGGGATTTCCACTGGGTATTGGAAGGCCAAGAATAAGCCAGCACGAGCGCGCTCTTCGGTTTCCATCGCCAATAAGTCATCACCATTAAGGGTCACACTACCGCTTTCAACATGGTAACCATCACGACCAGACAATACATAACCTAAGGTACTTTTTCCTGCACCGTTCGGCCCCATAATGGCATGCACTTCACCGGGCTTAATATCTAAGCTCAAGCCTTTAATAATCTGCTTTTCTTCTACGCTGGCGTGCAAATCTTTTATCGTCAACAAACTTTTTGTGTTTGACATCACTAATAATTCCTTAACCTACAGAGCCTTCGAGGCTTATTTCTAGTAACTTGCCCGCTTCAACGGCAAATTCCATGGGTAATTCTTTAAATACTTCCTTACAGAAACCGTTCACAATCATAGAAACAGCTTTTTCAGGATCCAGACCACGCTGACGGCACAAGAATAACTGCTCATCACTCACTTTAGAGGTGGTAGCTTCGTGCTCAACAATAGCGGATGGATTTCGGCTTTCGACATAAGGGAAAGTGTGCGCACCACACTGATCGCCAATCAATAAAGAGTCACATTGTGTATAATTACGCGCCCCTTGAGCCCCAGGGTTCATTCGCACAAGGCCACGGTAGCTGTTATTACTTCTACCCGCTGAGATGCCTTTGGAAATGATGGTGGATTTAGTATTTTTACCAAGGTGAATCATCTTAGTACCGGTGTCAGCTTGTTGGCGTCCCCGCGTTAAAGCGACCGAGTAAAACTCCCCTACACTGTTATCCCCTTTGAGAATACAGCTTGGGTACTTCCAAGTAACCGATGATCCAGTCTCGACCTGAGTCCAAGAAATTTTCGCGTTGGTATGACAAATACCGCGCTTGGTGACAAAGTTATAAATACCACCTTTGCCGTTCTCATCCCCAGGATACCAGTTCTGAACCGTTGAATATTTAATCTCTGCATTATCCAGAGCCACTAATTCAACCACTGCGGCATGCAATTGATTTTCATCACGCTGTGGCGCAGTACAGCCTTCAAGGTAACTTACATGACTGCCCTCATCGGCAACAATCAAGGTACGCTCAAATTGCCCAGTATTCTGCTCATTGATACGAAAGTAAGTAGACAACTCCATTGGGCAACGCGTGCCCTTAGGTATATAGACAAACGAGCCATCGGTAAAAACAGCACAGTTCAAGGCCGCGTAGTAGTTGTCTTTTTTCGGCACCACACTACCAATGTATTTTCTAACAAGATCAGGGTACTTGTGCAGCGCTTCAGAAATGGAACAAAAAATCACGCCCGCTTCTTCTAGCTTTTCACGAAACGTGGTGACCACAGACACAGAGTCAAACACTGCATCCACCGCAACGCCCGCTAACATCTGCTGCTCAATCAGAGGGATACCGAGTTTTTCATAAGTTCGCAGTAATTCAGGGTCCACTTCATCAAGAGATTTAGGCTTGTCTTTCATGCTCTTTGGAGCGGAATAGTAAGAGATGGATTGAAAATCGATCTTGGGATAATCCACCAATGCCCAATCGGGCTCGTCCATTTCTAACCACTCACGAAATGCGCTTAGACGCCACTCGAGCATCCATTCAGGCTCATTTTTCATTGCTGAAATACGGCGGATCACATCTTCATCCAAACCCGGCATAAAGGTTTCTGATTCTACATTAGACACGAACCCAGCTTCGTATTCTCGCGCCAGCGCCTTATCTATCTGCTCAGTCATATTAACACTCACTATTTATCGGAATAGATATGGATTACCACATCATTCACTAATGTGTACGCTACCCTAGCCAACAAGAGCGGCACTAATTTTGTCATTCTCAGAACAATTTTTAATGCTCTCGGCATTCTGGCGTCGAGCAACTGCTCGAACATCATTGCGCAAAACCAATTGTTCTAAGCTAATTTGGCTTAAGAAATCGTGTATTTGATCGCTTAAATCACACCAAAGATGATGCGTTAAACAGGTATTTCCACCCTGACAATCACTTTTGCCCTTGCAACCTGTTGCGTCAACGGACTCATTTACCGCATCAACAATTTGTACGACAAAGATCTCCCCTAAGGAACGGCTTAAGCGATAGCCGCCACCAGGTCCCCTAACGCTGGACACCAAAGATTGCTTTCGAAGCTTGGCAAAAAGCTGCTCTAAGTATGACAGGGAAATGCCTTGCCGATTTGAAATATCTGATAACGACACGGGACCATGATCTGAATGTAACGCCAGATCGAGCATGGCGGTTACAGCATAACGACCTTTTGTTGTCAGGCGCATAAGCTATCCAATTAAGACGGTGTATTCATACTAAATAGTACACAAAACCTACTGTTTTGATCAAGTATTTACCTGACTATTTTACTAGGTTATTTTTCAGTTACAAAAATTGGACTCATTCTAATAAGCAAAACGGACGTATTTTACGTTGCACACCACAAAAACAAAACCTTCCCTCAGGGAATACTCATCATTTCAGCATTTATATCACCAAAAGTTCATGGAAATGAGCAAGAATAAAGCCCATAACTCAAGAACTTGTGCAAAATACCGTTATAGAGGTATAAAAACAGCATAATAAGAAATCAACATCAGACAAAATGACTTTGTACCTAAACAGAAGTCGTAGGAGTTGAGATGGCAACATCTAGTAATAAACAGAAAGAAAAAGACAAAACAGCCCCAGAAGAACCCACTAAAAAAAAGAGTGGAAAACTCATTTTTGGCTTCATACTCTGCTTTCTAATGAGCGTTGGCGCTTCAGCAGGCATCACTTTCTTTCTGGCCCCTAAAGAAGCAAAGCAAAGCAGCACAACGGAAAATAAAGACGTCACCAAAGAGTTAGCGACATTCCAGCAAACCATCGACAGTCAAAATGAAAAACTAAAAGCTATGAAGGCTGAGAACGACATTCTCAAACTGTATCTAAGGCACAGCAGTGCCACGGCATTAAAAAACATCCTGATCAATCAGGAAGATAACATTCAAGCTTTCTTAAAAGTGCTAAAAGCTTCTATGGGCGATTTAACCAAGCAACTCCAAGACAACACCCCTGAACTAAAAAATTGGAACGAGCAGTATCAGTATCAGTTGGATCTTGCTTTAAAAGGCAGCCTTGAGAGAGAGGATTTATTGAAACTATTAAAAACAGGTGAGCCCAACGAAAAAAGCCAGTAGCGTATGCTTTATTGCATGATCACCCACCGACTAAAACAGCGACCGCTAATCTATTTAGATAAGAAAGAAGTCACTCATCGGCTGCAACACCTAGATAGGCTATTAACAACCCAAAGAGAACAGCAAGAGAAACAGGAGGCCTAGGTGATGGTTTGGCCTCCACTGACAAGCCATTAAAAAAACAACAGATAGATTAAGCCAATATACAAACCGTATTGAACAAAATAGTATAGGGGTTTGTTGACGCCTTTTAACTTTCTCACCCAATTACGTGCTTTGTATAAATAGTGGAACGCTTTATTTAAAATACCTACTTTATCCCCCTTGACGTTTTTAGTCGCGGAAGCTGCCAGTAATGTATAAGACAAAAACTGATTGAACCAATCCACTAAAAAGAAAGTCACCGGACGTTTGACATCAAGAAAAAGCACGATTCTATTATGTTCAGTTTTATTCTCGGCATGGTGAATATAGGTTTCGTCAAACATAACGGATTCACCATCGCGCCATGAGTATTTTTCCCCGTCCACCACAATATAACAGTCATCAGAATTGGGCGTAACCAACCCAAGATGATAACGAAAAGACCCTGCATACGGATCTCTATGCTCGCCCAATCTTGCCCCAGGTGGCAACATGGCAAACATACCCCCTTTCACACTTGGAATACCCGACAAAAGCTCAACCGTTTTAGGACAAAGCTCCATCGCGGACTTCAGATCAGTACCATACCACTTCAAATAAAAACGCTTCCACCCTGTGCGAAAGAAGGAATTAAAGCCTAAATCATCCAAGTCATCAGAGGCTTTAATTTGCGCCGCCTCATTGAGCTTCAACGCTTCATCACGGATCATCTGCCAGTTTTCATCGACTACCTTAAGTTCTGGGAACTCATTGACGCTTATATAAGGCGTTTTTTTTACTCGTGAAAACAAGTAAAACAAGCAATTAATAGGCGCCAACAGATTTGAATGATCGGTAATTTTCCGTTTCAATCTCTGATGCTGTACAACCCCACGATTTTGAACATATATTCCACACAATATGAAAATCAGTAAAACGGCCAACCCCATGACATCATCCTTCAATACGATAAAAGCAAGCGAAAAACTTAACTTAAGAGGAAAAGATATTAAATAAATTCATATCAAAAATTATATTTTTTAATACTTCTTTTTTAAAATCAATACTTGTCGGCGTAGTTTGAGGACAGATCGAAATCAAAGCCAGATAGAAAAAAGAAAAAAAAATGAAAAATAGAAAGTGACAAGATGGCTTTTTTAGGCAAAACTCCCTGTTATTCTCAGAATAATGCCCTTCTGATCAAAATAAGCAAAGAAAAGCTTATTTTTTACAAAGTTGTCTCTCGTCACTCGTTCGTATCAAAATGAGAAGGTGAGAAGAGAGGGGTTACTTGACGCGTTTTTGAAATGCATCAACAACATCGGCCACCGTCTCGTAGTAGGCCTCAGCACCAATCAACTGAGTAAGACCGGAACGATTCAACTCCATACGTACATTGTCTGCGACTTCAGCAAACACCAAGCGTATCGCTTGCGTTTGCAACGCTTCATACAAGGATGACAGTGTTTTTGCTGACGTAAAATCGACATCATCTACCGCCCCAGCATCAATACAAAACCACTGCAATGATGGCTGAGCATGACTGACCAAATACATGATCTGGTGACGCATATATGACGCATTAGCGTAATACATACTGTGGGTAAAACGATAGACAAGCAATCCTGGCGTTAATTGTACATTTTTATCCAACGTCACCGCACGCCAACGGCCGCCATCAGAAGGGACAATTATACTATTGTGTGGTTGATAACCATGACGTGTATGAACCAACAAAGAAAGGGCAATGGCAAGTAAAATCCCCTGCTCTACTCCCCACAAAACAACAACCAATGTGGTAATCAAGGCAACCCAAAACTCCCAAGGGCGTTCAGATAATATACTGCGCATGCCTTTTATATCGATCAGCTCAACGCCGATTAGAAACACCACTGCAGACAAAGTCGCTTGGGGTAAATAGGTTAAGGGAGCAGTCAGTAGTAATAATACAAGAGTAACGATTGCCGCCGTAATTAAATGGGCCAGCTGGCTACGTCCTCCTGCACTGTCTACCATTTGGGTTTTGGTAGGACTACCATTGACCACAAACGAACCTGAAAGAGCCGCGCCGATATTGGCGGCTCCCAATCCGATTAAATCCCCATTATCGTTGACCGTTTCTCCATGCCGAGCGGCATAAGCTCTAGATGTCGCCGCACTTTGTGCGATAATGACAATGAACATAGCAAAAGCAGGCGGAATGAGTGTCTCAAATGTCTGCCAACTAAGACCGACATCAGGCCATGTCAAGCGTGGCAAACCACTGGGAACCGCACCGAGAGATTGAATCCCGTATTGCTGTAAATTAAACAACCAACTGACCAATATAGCAGTGATGACGGCAATCAAAGCTCCTGGGATACGTCTAGACAGTTGTCGTAAGCTGATGATCACCACCAAGGTCGCGATAGCAATAATCATGTTATCAATGTTAGCGATTTCCAGTTCCTGCCAGTGAACTAGAGTGTGGAACAAGTTCCCCATCCCGCCTGATGGCACGCCTAGCATTCCCGCAATTTGACCTAAAGAGACCTGGATTCCTACCCCGGTTAGGAAACCAATGAGTACCGTTCTCGACAAAAAATTAGCCAACATTCCCAAATTAAACACACGAGCAACCAGCAACATAACGCCAACCATTAAGGCCAATACTCCAGCCAACGCCAAATATTCTGGTGACCCAACCACGGCTAACCCCGCCAACGCCGTCGCCAACATCGCTGCGGTTGCGGAATCCGCCCCGACCACCAGTTGACGAGAAGAGCCAAACAGAGCGAACAAAAACATCGGCAATAACATAGTGTAGAGCCCTGTCACCACAGGCACGCCTGCAATTTGCGTGTACCCCATCACTTCAGGGATAGCAAGGGCGGCTAGCGTTAATCCCGCCATAACGTCTTGCGGAAACTGAGTCCACTTAAACGGCAATACACCTTGAAAAAACCGATAATGCTTATTGCTCATTGCCATACCAACACTCTTCTTAGCGATCTGCCGTATTAGATTGCGATTTCCATTTACGGTATCACCGCCTCTTTGTTAATGACCATTGTCTGGTTTTATCTGGACGATACGATTTTTAGCGACAGGCTGATGGGAAAATGATCCGATGAATGAATATCGCTATGCACATGCACATCCACCACGTCTAAGCCGCGGCAATAAACATGATCAAGATGTTTAAAGAAATGGCTTAGCCTTGGCTGACGAACCAACTTGACTTCTTCTAAAAGAAGCGACATCGCAAGCTCATTAAAATATGCCAATCTTTTTCTATTCCAAGTATTAAAGTCGCCAGCCAATATGATCGGACCACTATGATTTCTCAATACTTGAAAAACTTGATCCAAATGGGTTCTAAATTTTTTCAAAGAAACAAAGTTGATAATGTGGGTATTCACCACCAGCAACGGAGACTCAGTACAAGATGTATCGACATTAATAATCGGATACTCAGTCGCCAATAACATTTTTTTGGTTCTGGTTATCGGCTCACTGTAGGGAGAAGCGGAACAAAAATATCTATTAGCGGTGACGGATGACCCAGTTTTAATACCTGTTTCAACACTGGTTTGCAGATTCTTAAAACTGCGCGCCATTATCCATTGATGCTGAGTTGACTGACTGAATAGCAAATCGAATGGGGAATTAAACACCGCTTCTTGTAAGAGTACCAAATCTTTATCATGAATGAGTGACAGAAAGTCTTCCTGCCACCCCTCTTTGCGGCACTTAAAAATATTCCATAATAACACGTCAATGTTTGGCCCCATTACCGCTTTCGATGCACTTCCCATTATCTTTAGGGATTCTATTTTTCGATAACGACTTTTCATCATGGAATATTCGCCCTTATTAAGAATCGTGCTAGCCATGTCTCACAGGTAAGGCGAGAACAAACGAACCAAATTATTGCGAACTTTTTTATAATTCGGCACAGCCCTAACATCGCTCTCAGTAACCAGAGACGCGTTCTGTTTCTTTTCCAGAAAGAACTCCGTTAACTGCTTATTTAGCCCCGCATCAAAACACTCTAAATTAATTTCGAAGTTAAACTCTAAACTTCTGGCATCCCAGTTTGTCGAACCTATAAACGACCATATATCGTCAATCATCACAATTTTACTATGATCAAAAGGCCGCTTATTTTTATAAATTTGTATTCCATGCTCCATGATTCGAGAAAAATTCGCTTCCATCACCCAATCAATAAACGGAATATTACTGTGTTCAGGTACAATAATTTCGACCGAAACACCCCGCAATGCAGCCGCATGGAGAGACGTCATCAAGGTTTGATCTGGGATAAAATAAGGCGTCATAACCTTAACGCTTTTCTGCGCACAACCGAGTGCGCTTATTAACGTCCAATGTATTCTATCATGGTATTCATCTGGCCCATCTTGAACCACTCGGGCAATAACAGGTTTATCTACCATTGACGTTTGCGTATCTGGACGATACAAAGGAAATTCAATTAATTCGCTAGTTGCAAAGAACCAATCTTCGATAAAAACTTGACTAATTTGATCGATAACAGGGCCAGTCACTTTAAAATGGATGTCATCAATGGGGTGCTTAGACGACGAAACCAAGTTGTCTTTACTGACATTCATGCCGCCAATGTAAGCCTCTTCGCCATCGACACACAATATTTTTCGGTGATTCCTTAAGTTAATAAATCGCGTACTGGTGAGTGAAATGGCGGGTAAAAAACGAGCGGTTTTAACCCCTCGCTTTTTTAGGGCTCTATCAGACTTATGCCAACTGTAGCCAATACCCACCCCATCCAACAACACATTGACGATAACACCTCGTTCATGGGCTTTGGCTAATGCATCGACAAATTGATGACCAAGAGAGTCATAATCAAAGATATAACTGGATAAAACAATATGACGCTGTGCACGATCAATGGACTCAATCATCGCCGGATAAGCCATATCCCCATTGATGAGTGGCACCACCCTGTTACCTGCGACATAATTAACAGAGTGAATAGCGTATCCTGCCGTAATGGCGGAATGCCAATTTTTCGGGAGTTGGTGGAAATCCACCGTCTTTTCTTCTGGACGAAAATCTTGTTTAAGGGTTTGCGGGTGCTCCTTTCGCGCCAAACGCTTGATACGATTGATCCCAAACAGCCAATAGAACAAGCTGCCCACAACGGGGGATAATATAACAAGGCCAATCCAAGCCAGTGATGTACGTTCGTTCTCCTTAAACAAGAGGACATGCAGTGATGTTATAATCGATAAACTGACATGCAAAACAACAATGATTGTGACTAAATGGAAGTCAACCCAACTAAACAACACCTCAAATATATGCATAAACCTCAACTCAAATAGTATTCAGCTAAACCATCCATATCGCGCACATCGGCAACTTCTATCATATCCTTTATAGTGATAAGTTACACGATTAGTCAAATGGATAAAGCACTTTATAAAACAATCACAAAGCACGGGGTTAGGCCCAGAAGCAGACCACTAAAGAACAGTAAAACGGATGACCACACCATGATAGATAATCGCAATATTATTGCCAAACTACGCGAGAACATCCCTTCGTTTGCATGCAAACCGGGCTGCCATGATTGCTGCGGCCCCGTCACCGCGTCCTCGGAAGAAATGTCGCGCCTTCCCGTCAAAACAGAGGCCGAACACGACGCCGCCTTAGCCGATTTTAATTGCGTACACTTGGGCCCCAATGGCTGTGAAGTTTACGATGAACGTCCTCTGATTTGCCGACTCTTCGGCACAACACCACACCTGGCTTGCCCAAATCACTGCCGTCCTGACAACATGATTGATCCGGACATTGAAGCTCAGATCCATCACTATATAGCGAATACACGACAAGTACTGGTGTAATCTTTCAGTGTTCACTTTTAAAAGTATAAATACAGCCAATAAAAGAAAAAATCATCCCAATAATGGCACCAAGCTCAGGCAGTGTTCTGAATAAAGAATAGGCAATAATTGGCTCAACGAGCAGCATGCCAAAGATGGAGACAACCACAACGAGCCAGATAGACTCAAACGCTTTGATGCCATAGGAATACCCCAATAGCACTAGAATACCTCCCACCAGAATGATGGGTAAGTTATCAAAAAAGATATCGAAAAAAGTATCTTGATGGATGGCAAGCTGGTGTGCGGCATTCATTTCGGCAAACACAAAAGCGCTTTCGCCCACGATCAAAATCAAAGAAGCAACTATTTTTCCAAACATCGGAAATATCCTTATATTAAAGCAGCATGGCACTTAACAGTCCGAGCACAGCAAACACCAAGGATTTTTTGGTGGCGGAATCTGGTGCGTAGCGATAAATACCGTAGGCAATAATGGGCTCAATAATGATAACCAGGGATGTGGATATAACATTAACCACCCAAATGGATTTGTATTCTTCAATGCCAACCATAAAACCCAACAGTAACAAGCTCCCAGCAGCAGCCATTAGCAATATCATGGCAAGCATAAAAAGTAATCTGTGTTGACTATTTTCCGTCTGAAACTTATGTGAAACAGCGAGTTCTGAATAAATCACCAACAACTCACCCAAAAAGAGAAAGGCAAATGAAAAAACGGCCATTTTGAATATTCCCTGTATTCATTAAATACACAAAGCACGAATTAGCACGATAGAGAATGAATGACCAAAGGCGCTTCCAAGTGTTTCTGAAACATTAGATCATGACGAATAGTTGAATCAGTAACTGGGTGATTATCATACCAAATGCTCCTTATTTCAAAGGATGATTTGGCTAATTATTAGGCGAATACCGCTTGAATCATGCCCAACGATTCGTTTAACTCGCTGGCTTCAGGTTGTGTATCGAAGAGCGCGCGCAGTTCATCAATCCTATTCCTAGAAAGTGCTCCCGTCTTAGTCACGAGTAACTGATTCATTACGCCATTTTGGTCAAACCCCATCTGAATGTCTCCTCCCTCATGGCTCAAACGGATAGTTTGTCCATCACAAAAACTCAACGCTTTGATAACCTCCTCTAAAGAAGACTCACTCTCAACGTGATAGAGATAGCCAGAGGTGATTTTTTGTCTGGACCAATACCCAGTCAAAGAAAGTGCAACCGCCTGACGAACCATCAAAAGAGCACTGGTCTGAGCCATAAAAGGAGCAATAGTCACAGGGGTGTATTTAAACTCCGGCTGCCCTGAAACAGAGTCTGTATCGCTTGCGATCAACACACAAGGTTTGCTGTTTGCTGCGGTGACATCATTCCAATGGATTGGCATAAAGATCTCATTGTCACCCATTGACTCACTGAGCACCACACGGGCAAAACAGCTCCCATGTTGATTACTGATACAGGCCAACGCATCAGGATGAAGGGAAAAGGCGGCGGCAGTCTTGGCATTAATCAAAACATAAGGCTCGGGTGTGTGCTCAGCCAGTCGAGCAGACAACCCCGTGCGCGTCATGGTATGCCATTGATCTCTCGTGCGGCCACTATTAAGCACCAAAGGAAAGGCTTTCGATAGTGGATTTTTAGGCGCACTGTGCTGCACGGCAAGAAAGTTAGCCCGATGGTTCGCCGTAAAAAAACGTTTATCCTCAAAAAATCTCTGGTTTTGAGGAACATCTTGGTCTTCTGTAACAGGCCATTGCCGTGGTTGAAAAGATTGATACTCTTCATCAGACACATTCGCCAATCCGGTTAGATTTAAATCACGCTGACCGGAATCATTGTTTAGCCCGGTAAGCTGAGCATATTCACGAAAAATATCGCCTTCATGGCGATAGTCAAAAGCCTCTTTAAATCCCATACGCTGGGCAACTTGGGATAAAATCCACCAATCCGGTTTGGCGAGTCCCGGACTGGCCATAAGACGACGCTGCCTTGATATGCGCCGTTCTGAGTTGGTAACAGTGCCCGATTTCTCACTCCACCCTTGCGCAGGCAATACTATATCGGCACAACGTGTGGTCGCGGTATCTGCTATGCAATCAGACACCACAACCAAAGGACAATCCAATAATGCTTGTTTGATTTTCGCACTATTAGGCAAGCTGACGACAGGATTTGTTGCCATAATCCAAATCGCTTTAATTTTGCCGGAGGCGAGCGCATCGAACATATCAACCGCCTTTAGACCCGACTTGGAAGCAAGACGCTGAGTCTGCCAAAATGTTGCCACGGCCTCCCTATCTTTAGGGTTATCAAACTCCATGTGCGCGGCTAACGTATTCGCCAACGCCCCTACTTCTCGCCCTCCCATTGCATTCGGTTGACCTGTCACGGAAAACGGCCCACAACCAGGCAAACCTATTTTGCCCATAGCGAGATGACAGTTAATAATGCTGTTCACTTTATCAGAGCCTTGAGTGGACTGATTCACCCCTTGGGAATAAATCGTTAATACCTTATTCGTCTTAGCAAACCTCTCATAAAAGCCTGTCAATGTCTGCTCATCCAAGCCAGTAATATAAGGGACATCGCCTTCTTTGAGCGCGGCCTCCAGCGCCTCGGAAAAATGGTTTGTATGGTCGGCGATAAAGGACGCATCAAGCTGTTGCGTTTTAGCAAGATAGTGTAATAAACCATTAAACAAGGCCACGTCCGCCCCTGGATTTAATGCCAAATGTGAGTCCGCTATTTCACAGCTTTCATTACGACGAGGATCAATCACCACCACGACTAAATTCGGATTAGCTTGTTTGGCGACACGTAATCGCTGGTATAAAACAGGATGGCACCATGCCAAATTAGAACCAACTAAAATAACCAGCTCAGCAAGCTCAATGTCGTCATAGCACACAGGAACAGTGTCCATGCCAAATGCACGCTTATGACCAACCACAGATGAGGCCATGCAGAGCCTAGAATTACTATCGATATTGCTGGTACCAATAAAGCCCTTAAGCAATTTATTGGCGACGTAATAATCCTCGGTCAACAGCTGGCCCGAGACATAAAAGGCCACAGAATCTGGACCAAACTCCGCTACTGTCTTGGAAAACTGCTGAGCCACATGATCCAACGCTGTCTCCCAATCCGTTTCCTGCCATTGCTTATCGGTCTTCATTTTTGGCATTAACAAACGGCCATCCTCAATAACGGTATCCCCCAACGCAATGCCTTTCGTGCATAACTTACCGTGATTGGATGGATGATCTTTATCTCCCCGGATATCGAGTTTTCCAGTTATCATAGGGCGAGCCTCTATACCACAGCCAACCCCACAGTAAGCACATGTCGATTTAATCCAGCCTTCATCGTTAATCATAATCGTTCTCTTATCGTTTCATCCTGATCGATTTAGCAATTTATAGACCAACGTTTTAAATCCGCAACATCCCGCCATTTTCTCTACGGTTTGAGAAAATATCGTCATTGAAATAGCTCTTTTTTCAGCATTTTATCAACTACTCACTTGTGGGTAATTTGCCCTAGAAAAAGGCTGACACGCACATGATTTACACATTTGCCACGCTGAAAATTTTTTCAAAAAATCCCCAAAAAATACAACGAACATGAAAAAACAATATTTTAATGCATTGATATAAAAGGAAAAAATCAAACATCCCATCTAGAAATTAAAACATGGCATCCATATTGCCCTATCAAGCTTAGCAAAGACCAACCATAGAGGCATAAGAATGATAAGCACATATTCGATGAACGGCACCGTTTCTCTCGTCGGTGCCGGACCTGGCGATCCAGAATTACTGACAGTGAAAGCCGTCAAAGCAATACAAAAAGCCGACATTTTAATTTTTGATAATTTGGTAAGCGACGCCATTCAAACCACCTTTCCAGCGACGGCTTTGCCGATTTTTGTAGGCAAGTCCAAAGGCTGTCACAGCATGAGTCAGGATGACATCAATACCCTGATGTTAAAGTACGCCACTCAAGGAAAAAGGGTGTGTCGCGTTAAAGGAGGTGACGCTTTCATTTTTGGTCGGGGCAGCGAAGAAATGCTCTTTCTTACGGAACACGGCATCCAAGTCGACGTGATTCCCGGTATAACGGCGGCGTCTGGTTGCACCACCTATGCCGACATCCCCCTTACCCATCGCGGCCTATCACAAAGCTGCACTTTCATTACGGCTCACGCCGATAAAGAGTTAAGCATCGATTGGCAAGCTCTGGTTCAGCTTAATCAAACCTTGGTTATATATATGGGGTTGTCCAAAGCACGACAGATTCAAACCCAACTGCTGCAACATGGTATGAATAAACGAATGCCTGTTGCCATCATCGAGAAAGGATGTACCAAAGCGCAACGTAATCTGCTCGGAGAGTTACACGAATTAGCCGACTTGGCAGAACGCCAGCACATAGAGTCCCCTGCGCTTATTGTGATCGGCAAAGTCATTACGATTGCCGAACAAATGGCATCACTAAAAGCCTGCCTTGATCAAAAGCAACATGATTACCCTGCATTATACTTACCTTTAACGGCCTAATCTGGAAAAGGAACTTCTTATGAAAAAGCAAAGAATTTTAGTCGTTGGTAACGGTATGGTAGGCAATAAGTTGATTGATAATCTCATTCAAGCGGACCATAACCCAGTCGATATCATGACGTTTAGCGGTGAACCAAGATTAGCTTACGATCGAGTTCACCTTACCTCTTATCTAACGGGCAGCAGTGCACAAGATCTTGCGTTAGTCGATGCTGACTACTACCAACAGCATCAGGTGCATTTCAGTCTGAATGATAAAGTGACGCAAATCGACCCGCTTGCTCAAACCATCACAACCGAGTCAGGCAGAGTAGAGTCCTATGACAAACTGGTGCTTGCCACAGGTTCTTATCCTTTTGTTCCTCCTATATCAGGTAATGACCAAGAGCACTGCCACGTATACCGTACCCTTGAAGATCTGGACGCCATCGAACGCTCCAGCCAACAAAGTGGTGTTGGCGTGGTGATTGGTGGTGGGCTACTGGGTTTAGAAGCTGCAAACGCCATCCAAAACCTTGGCCTTGAAACCCATGTGGTGGAATTTGCGCCGCGTCTCATGGCAGTACAGCTGGACCAAGAAGGCGGCGATCTGCTCCGTCGTAAAATTGAAGCGATGGGAGTGACAGTTCATACCCAAAAAGCCACCACCGAAATCGTGGCTGGGGAAACCTTACGTTATCGCATGAACTTTAACGATGGCAGCCATCTTGAAACCGACATGATTGTCTTTTCGGCTGGCATCCGCCCACAAGATGAATTGGCGAGAGCGGCGGGAATCACCGTCGGTGAGCGTGGTGGCATTGAAATAAACCAATATTGCCAAACTAGCCATGAAAACATCTACGCCATTGGTGAGTGTGCCTTATGGCAACAGCAAATTTTTGGGCTCGTCGCACCTGGTTATCAAATGGCGAAAGTCGCTGCCCAGCACATTCTCTCTCCCGAACAGGCCACATCGTTTAACGGTGCCGATATGAGCACCAAACTGAAATTACTGGGGGTCGATGTGGCTAGTATTGGGGAGGTTCACGGTAAAACCGAAGGTGCCCTCTCCTACACATACAAAGATGATATTACACAAGTTTATAAGCGCTTAATTGTTTCCTCTGACAAAAAGAAAATCGTTGGAGCCGTATTAGTCGGAGATGCCCAAGCCTATTCCAATTTATTGCAAATTCGCCAAAACGATATGCCGCTGCCAGACAATCCCTCGGTACTGATTCTACCAAACCTGGTCAATGATGATTCTGCGGCCATCGGTGTGGAAGCGTTACCAGATAAAGCCATGATTTGTTCGTGTTTTGATGTATCTAAAGCAGCGATTAAACAGGCTGTGATCAGCGGCTGTGTCAATATGTCGGATCTAAAAGCAAGCACCAATGCTTCAACGGGATGTGGTGGCTGCAGTGCTTTAGCCAAACAAGTGCTCGATAGCGAGTTAGCGAAACTGGGCGTCGAAGTCAACAATCACCTATGCGAACATTTTGCTTACTCCCGCCAAGAACTCAGTGATCTTATTCGTGTACAACAAATCAAAACATTTGAGGCATTACTGACTCGCTATGGTAAGGGTCATGGTTGCGAAGTGTGCAAACCAACCGTCGGCTCCATCTTAGCGTCGTTTTGGAATGACTATATTTTGCAGCAAGAACACTTGGAGCTTCAAGACACCAATGACCTGTATCTAGGGAACATGCAAAAAGATGGAACCTACTCCGTAGTACCCCGCATTCCAGCAGGAGAAATCACCCCTGAACGTTTAATTGTCCTCGGTGAAGTCGCCCGCGATTTTAACTTATACAGCAAAATCACCGGGGGGCAGCGTATCGACTTATTTGGCGCCCAATTAAACGATTTACCTGCCATCTGGCAACGTCTGGTAGATGCTGGGTTTGAAACAGGCCACGCCTATGGCAAATCACTGCGTACCGTCAAATCCTGCGTTGGCAGCGCCTGGTGTCGCTATGGCGTTCAAGACAGCATGGGGTGCGCAATCGATTTAGAAAATCGCTACAAAGGATTGAGATCACCACATAAATTGAAGTTTGCGGTCTCCGGTTGTACCCGCGAATGCGCTGAAGCCCAATCAAAAGACATTGGTGTGATCGCCACGGACAAAGGATGGAATTTATTCATCTGCGGAAACGGAGGCATGCGCCCTCGTCATGCGGATCTTTTTGCAACAGACCTCGATACGACAACCTTAATTCGTTATATCGACCGACTATTGATGTTCTACATTCGCACGGCTGACCGATTACAACGCACCTCTGTCTGGCTAGAAAACCTTGATGGCGGTATCGACTACCTAAAAGACGTCATTATTGACGATAAGTTAGGACTAGGAGCGGAGCTAGAACAAGCAATGGCCGACAGTATTTCTAAATATCAATGTGAATGGAAAACCACACTGGAGTCGCCAGAAAAACGCCAACGTTTTCAACACTTTATTAATAGCTCAGAGCGTGATGATGGCGTGCAATTTATTGAGATTAGACATCAAAAGTCCCCCGCTCCAAAAGGCAATACGTTAGAGATAGATAAGCCTGTTACGGCCTAATCATTTTGCTACTTAACCCTATATTAAATGAGGAATGGTCATGAATAACTGGCTAACCATTTGCAACATCACAGACATTGCGCCCAATACTGGCGTTTGCGCGAAAGTGGGAGAGAAACAAGTCGCTATTTTTTTCCACAAAAGAACGGATGCCTTATATGCCATATCTAACTATGACCCCATAGGCAAAGCGAACGTGTTATCCCGAGGCATTATTGGCTCGATTGGTGACCAACTATGTGTCGCCTCACCTCTGTATAAACAGCATTTTGATCTGCAAACAGGTACCTGCCTTGAAGATCCTAGTGTGCACATTGACGTGTACAAGGTCCGACAAAACAGCGGCCTGGTTCAAATACATCAATAATGAAACCAAACAATCCATCAGAACATATCATCACTCATGATCTTTGATAAAAGATAGGAACACAGCATGGAACACTCTAAATTCTCACTGTTCAGTTTTACCGGAAAAATGAAAATTCTCCATTTAAGTTGGATGGCTTTCTTCATCACCTTTGTGGTGTGGTTCAACTTTGCCCCCATGTTAGAGATGGTCAAAAGCACCCTTGGACTGTCCAATCAAGAAATAAAAACACTGCTCATTCTTAACGTTGCGCTCACCATCCCAGCCCGTGTTTTCATTGGCATGCTAACGGATCGGTTTGGGCCTCGTATAGTCTATTCAGCACTCTTAGCAGTCTGCTCAATACCTTGTTTTATGTTTGCGTTTGCCGATACTTTTTTACAAGCCGCCATTGCACGCTTTTTATTAGGCTTTATTGGCGCGGGTTTTGTGATTGGCATTCGACTTGTCTCTGAGTGGTTTCCCCATAACCAACTGGGCACAGCAGAGGGTATTTATGGCGGCTGGGGAAACTTTGGTTCCGCCGCTGCGGCGTTCTCTTTACCCACACTGGCGATTGTCTTTGGCGGTGATAATGGTTGGCGTTATGCAACGGCACTAACAGGTGTGATGAGTTTACTATTCTCTGTTGTGTTTTATCTGAACGTGACAGACACACCCAAAGGCTCAACCTATTTTCGACCTAAACATTTATCGGCCATGGAAGTCACTTCCAAAGGCGACTTCTTCTTTCTGTTGATTATGAAAATCCCCATGTACGCGGTACTGGCCTTATTAGCGTGGAAGCTATCACCAAGCGGTATCAACATGATTGGACAAGATGTTGTTTATGCCATTGATGCTGTACTTATTGCCATCTATCTACTGGAAGTGAAGCAGGTTTGGCAGGTGAATAAAAACATTTTCACCACACCTGTTGAGCCAATCCATCAATATAAATTTAAGCAAGTGGCGGTGCTAAATGGCTTGTATTTTGCCACATTTGGCTCTGAACTCGCTGTGGTCTCCATGTTGCCATTGTTCTTCTCCGATACCTTTACCTTAACCCCAGTTATGGCTGGGATGGTAGCCTCTTCCTATGCCTTTATGAATTTAATGTCTCGTCCTGGCGGCGGCATACTTTCTGACAAATTTGGCCGAAAAACGACCCTAATTGTTCTAACCGCTGGCCTAGCATTAGGGTACTTATTAATGGCTCAAGTCAACAGTTCATGGCCTATCGGCCTCGCCGTTGCGGCGGTTATGGCTTGCTCTTTCTTCGTGCAAGCTGGTGAAGGGGCTGTCTTTGCTACCGTACCACTGATCAAACGTCGTATGACAGGGCAAATAGCGGGGATGACAGGGGCGTATGGTAACGTCGGATCCGTCGTATATTTAACAATACTCTCCTTTGTCAGTTATCAAACCTTCTTCTACGTTATTGCCGCAACCGCCGTCATCGGGTTTCTAACATTGTTTTTTATGGAAGAACCGCAGGGAGAAATCGCCGAAATTAATGCGGATGGGACTGTCACAATGATTAACGTCTCTTAACGATAGCTAAGGTGGTGATAACATGCACAATCACCACCTTTTGCTTTACTTGATGGTTCTCTATCACGAACAGACAACCACAGTCGCTTACCATCGAATGTTATTCGTTATCCAAATAAAGTAAGAACTAGATGTATTAGGATACCTTACCGTGAGCAATGATAAACAACCACAATGTGTTGACTTTGCTGGGTGCTCTTTACAAGGGATTCGTAGTGAGAACCAAGATGCCTTTATTATCAAACAGCCAACTAACCGGGATGAGTTAGTCTATAAAGGCATCGTGGCATGTATTGCCGATGGCGTCAGTTGCAGCCAACAAGGACAACAAGCCAGCCACACAGCCACGTCACAATTTATTATGGATTATTACGCCACCCCAATCAGCTGGAGCGTGCAAAGTTCGGTGCACAGTTTGTTAAAAAGCCTGAATGCTTGGCTTTTCTCACAGGGCAAAGACCAACTACAACACAACGGCATGATCACAACATTGAGTGCCGTCGTTATTAAATCCAACACGGCCCACCTCTTTCATATTGGCGACAGTCGTATCTACCTTTATCGCGAACAAACATTAACCCAACTGACTCGTGATCATCTACGACATAACCGCTCTCAACACAATTACTTAACTCGTGCTTTGGGCATGGATGAACATATTGAAGTCGATTACCAAACCCTGGATCTAAGACAGGAAGATCTTCTACTCCTAACAACAGATGGTAGTCATGGTTTCCTCAGTGCTAACGAAATAAAAAAAGCCCTGAATGAAAAAACCTCATTGGAAACCATCAGTCGTACTTTATGCCAAACAGCACTGAAAAATGGCAGTCAAGACAATGCTAGCTGTGTCGTGTTACGTATTCTCAACTTGCCTAATAAAAGTCTATTAGAACACCAGCAGCAGCTACTGAACAGACAACCGCTCCCCGTACTCAAAACAGGCCAAACTGTGGATGGCTTTCAGGTTATCAAGACCCTCCATGAGAGTTCACGCAGTCATGTTTATTTGGTCACCGACACCGCTAATGGAGCCCTTCGTACCCTAAAAGCCCCTTCAATGAACCATCTCGACGATCAACAGGCGCTGTTGTATTTTGCAAATGAATATTGGATTGCCAGCCAGCTAAACAGCCCCCGCTTGATGAAAATGTATCCATCCCCTAAAGACACAAAATTTCTCTACCAAATTAGCGAGTTTATTGATGGGATGACGCTACGCCAATGGATGTACGATCACCCAATGCCACCCCTTGATAGTGTCAGAAAAATATTGGATGAACTGGTTCGCGCCCTGCGGGTATTACAGCGTGCCAATATGGTTCATCGTGACCTTAAACCCGAAAACATCATGCTGACCAAACACCACGAAGTAAAAATTATCGACTTTGGTACAGTGGATGCCCAAGGGTTACGTGAAGCTCAGCCATTCCAAACAAGCGATGTACCACTCGGCTCTATAAACTACACCGCGCCTGAATACATCAATACGGGACAGAGCACGATACTCTCAGATCTATTCTCCATTGGTGTCATAGGTTATGAGATGTTGTGCGGCGCACTCCCCTATAAAACACCTACATCACAGAACATTCAGAGTGCACGCCGTGCTAAATGGCAATACCGTTCTATCCAAAATGACCGATCAGACATCCCACTCTGGGTGGATTTAGCCCTACAAAAAGCTACCGCCCCAAATCCCAAACAGCGCCACCAAGCGCTTGGCGATTTCATCACAGACATCACCATCCCCAATGAGCGGCTGATCAATAATCCAAGAAATACTCCGCTATTAAGACGCAACCCGATTTTAGTTTGGAAAATACTCACCTTTATTAGTGTCTTGATCGCCGTTTTAGAAGGCCTATTATTACTTGCACCTTCTCCCTTATACCATTAGTACAGGAACACATCTTGATGCTACAAAAATTCAGCCGTTCCATCGTCCTCAGAATTACGTCCATGATGATCAGCCTGATTTTGATGGTATTTATCAGTACATTTTCATCCATGTATATGTCTCAAATCAGCGAGTTCGATGGCAAAACCATCAACCTGTCTGGTTCTCTGCGGATGATGAGCTATCGCATTTTTACCCAGGTTGCCGTCATGGAACAATCACCAACGCCCCAGAATCACTTAAAAGTACAACAATTGATTCAGCACTTTGACATACTGTTCCATGACCCACTGCTCACCAAAGACTTCATTCGCTTTAAAGAGATCAAGCTACAACAGGATTACAATAACATTGAAACACAATGGCAAACGGTCATAAAACCAACCTTATCCAACGCAACAACGGACTTTAAACTCGAGCAATTTCTACCCAAGGTAGAAGCCTTTGTGGATTCAATCAATGAGTTGGTTTATGGCTATCAGAAACTGCTTGAGAAGCGTTTAACCCTTCTCAAGATCATTCAATCTGCCACTCTATCCATCGCTTTAATCCTAATTTTGCTGTCTTTGTACTCTATTCATAAGCACATTGCCCGTCCGCTACGGGAATTAACTCGTGTTGCCAACGCTTCATCAAAAGGCGATTGGAGTCAACGCTCTCAGGTCGAACGCGAGGACGAATTAGGCCTACTATCCAACACATTAAATAAAGCCAATCAAAGTATGCAAACCATCCATCAGGATCTGGAGCAAAGGATAACCAACAAAACACAAGAGCTAAGTCGCAATAATAAAATACTCACCTTTCTTTATGACGTGGCACAGCAAGTCAACCACTCCCATAACGGCCACTTAAACTTTCACCAAATTCTCGATGAACTCTGTCACATCAGCATGCTGCAAAAACTTGAACTCAAGCTATTTGCAGATAACAATGCCACCCCCTATCAACATATTGTGTCGACGCCTTTTGATAAAAAAGACGAAAGAGCGATAAGCGTCGGTACAAGCTTTCCCATACAACGCAACGATTTTCACTATGGCGAAGTGCTTGCCGCCACTGTAGACAACCAAACATTGCAAGCGTGGCAAAAAGACCTCGTACAATCCTTGGTAGATCAATTAGCCATTGCCTTAAGTTTGTCTTACCAACTGAACCAAGAACGACGCCTTGCTTTACTGGATGAACGAGCCATCATCGCACGAGAACTGCACGATTCGTTGGCACAATCCCTATCTTATTTAAAATTCCAAGTGGCCTGTATTGAGAAAGGCATTCAGAAGGAACCGGTTAGTGAACGGGTTTTAACCCCCGTTTCTGAACTGAAAGAGGGACTGATTTCCGCCTATCGGCAGCTACGAGAATTGCTCACCACCTTCCGATTACAAATTGGCAATGGCGGCTTACAGGTTGCCCTAAGCGATACCATCGACCATCTATCAAAACACAGTGATATTGACATCCATGTTCACTATGACTGTCGACATGTACCTTTCACGCCAAACGAAGAAATCCACTTACTACAGATTGCCAAAGAAGCGGTACAAAACGCGCTGAATCACTCACAAGGCACATTTATTGCTGTCTCTGTGATTGAGCATGACAATAAATCCGTACAACTATTAATCAAAGACAATGGTATTGGCATCGCCCAGTCTGGGCCTGAACTGAATCACTACGGTATGGAAATCATTCAAGAGCGTTGTCATTCATTAGCGGGGACACTGAATATCGGTCAAATTGAACCCTGTGGTACGCAAATCGATTTAACCTTTATGCCAAGCTATTTAAGTCAATAGCTTTTTAAACCATCGCTTACGAAAAAGAGAGCAACTATGAATAAAACAGTTACCACCATAATGATCGTTGATGATCATCCTCTATTTCGCAAAGGCTTACAAAGACTCATCAGTTTTGAAGACAACTTAGACATTATTAACGAATTTAGCTCAGGTCGAGAGGCAATTGACACCGCTCTAAAAGATAACCCAGATTTGATTATTCTTGATCTTAATATGCAAGGCATAGATGGCATTGAAACCCTACGAATAATGCGAGAGAAAGGGGTCACATCACAAATTATCATCCTCAGCGTATCCGATAATGAAGACGATGTACTGGCCGCTATGCAAAATGGGGCCGATGGTTATTTATTAAAAGACATGGAGCCAGAAGATATCATCCACAGCATCAAGCAGGCAACGCTGGGTAAATTGGCGCTTTCTGACCGGTTAACCACCGTCATCACGGAGTCTTGGAGCAAACCACAAGAACCTCAAAAAGACCTCTTAAAAAAGCTCACTGAACGTGAACATCAAATCTTAGCGTTATTAACAAAAGGCATGAGCAATAAATCCATTGCCAATAAACTCAAGATAAAAGAAACGACGGTTAAGGTACATGTCAAAAATTTATTAAAAAAACTCAACCTTCATTCTCGATTAGAAGCGGCCGTTTTACTGATCGACACGAAACACCATTAGATAGTGATATCCGCTTTTTAATACATTCGTCCTATCACATCTAAATTAACCCTATAACAAACTAAAACGAAATGCCTACACCTCATGGCGGACTGGCTCTTGCCAGTTATAACAGTCTAAATTTGACGATAGTTCTCTCTAATAGTTTCTTATATGATAGGTTATCTATCACAAAAGTAGAGTGCGCTATGGGTACAAAAGTTGTTGCTTTGATGTTTTTGGGAATGAGTTCTTATACATTTGCTGCGAGTGCTAGCCACGACGTGAAACTCGGCATTTATGCTTCATCCATTACTTATAAAGAACCTGGAGTCATGACAGAAAAAGGCCTGATGACAGGCTTAAAAGGTCAGCTTTCTCTGCGCAACAATGACCGGGCTATCTTGCTAGACCTAATGTATTCAGAAGGCGATGTGGATTACGACGGTAGTGGAAAGATGAACAACGTACCAGACAGGATATTAGAAGTGCGTGGCATGTTGGGCCGTGACCTATATCTTCAGTCTGGTTACAGAGTCACCCCTTACATTGGTTTGGGCTATCGTAATTTAAACGATAACTCCAAAGACATGATCACAACAACCAATTATATTGGTTATGAACGAGAACAGGTTTACTGGTACAGCCCAATAGGTATTGAGATTCTAAATGGTGTCCTAAGTGGAAATTGGCGTCTTGGAGCTAGATTGGAATACGATTATTTTATCGCTGGTAGAAATCACACCTATTTAAGCTCTATTCCTGGCAATAACGATCTTCACTTCAAACAAAATAGTGGATCTGGCTACAGAATGAGCGTCGATTTTACGAGAGCCCTCTCCAATATAACCGCCGTAACGATCCAACCTTTTTACAAACATTGGGATGTAAAGCAATCAAACACGGGAATAAGCGGTGGAGAAGTATATGTTGAGCCGGATAATAACTCGACTGAATGGGGTGTCGGTTTATTATTGTCTTTTTAAGGTTAGGCCATTATTACGGATTGAGTGGTTTTTTCCCCAAAAACCACTCAATGCACTACAAAAGAGCAAGATTCATCTTAGTAAGCACCATTTTAAATCAAACATATCGAATACGGTCAAGATAACTTTGCTCTTTGACACGGTTTTGGTAAGCCATTGGCGTGGTATTAACCAGCTTTTTGAACTCCCTAAGGAAGTGTGGTTGATCACTAAAGCCAAGATCACAAGCAAGGTCTGAGAAGGCGACTTGGTCATTGTGATTGATATTATACACGGCAGATTGGCAGCGAATAATACGACTAAAGGCCTTTGGTGACATGCCTAAATCCGCTTTAAATTGGCGTTGTATCGTGCGTGTCGAAAAGCCCGTTAAATCTTCCAATTCTTCCACTCGAACACTGCCCTTGGTTTCACAAATCGTCTTCACCGCCTGTACTGTCAAAGAGGAGTATTGACGCGTTTTTTGACCATTGTAAAACTGTTTAAAAAGCGCCACTTGATCGGTGAAATTTTCCTGCTTAACAATATTCTCAAATACTTGATTTGATTCAGGAATCACTTCAATAAAATGATAGTGATGCTCTATTAATTCTTCCGCAGATACCTGCAAAAAATCAGGCACGACCCCCGATGCAAAACGCACACCGAAATAGCGATGATGGCTCTTCAATTCGATATCAATCGCCGCCATCGGCGTCCCAAACACTTCCGCTGTAGGATGGCTGCTATCGCAGTCAAATAAGATGTCCACACAGCCGTCAGGAATAGCGAATGTCTGTTCGTTAGAGTCATTCGCTTCAAAACTATAATAATGGGAAATGGCCGGATTATCCGATCTAGACAGATAGAAATTTTTCGCTGCACTCATTACCAGCCAAGGTTGCTTAGAGCGGATTTCCGCAAGACGATTTACCAGCGCATGTTTTGACATAACCCCACCCATTAATGAGAACACTTTGTTGATATGTAGCAAACCCAATGCCAAAAAATTGCGGGAAAACTATTTTTATCCATGTCGCAAAAATTCAATACGCCAAACAAAGACCTGACTAGGATCAAATAAATCGTTTCAAAAACCACGCTACAAAAAATAGGTGTTGCTATGTCAGAAGATACTAAGATTGATTTTATTTACCTGTCAGAACAAGACATGATTAAAGCTGGTGTCACGGACATGCCAAGTTGTGTCGATACCATGGAGGAGATGTTCACCCTGCTCTACAAAGGCGACTATCGTATGGCGGGTCCCAATAGCGACTCTCATGGTGCTATGATCACTTTCCCTGACGAATCCCCTTTTCCAACGATGCCAAAACCCACTGCGGACCGCCGTTTAATGGCCATGCCCGCTTACCTTGGCGGTAGCTTCCAAACCTGCGGGGTAAAATGGTATGGCTCCAACATTGCCAACCGTGAAAAAGGCCTTCCACGCTCTATCCTGATGTTTATTTTGAATGACATCGATACGGGTGCACCGATGGCTTATATGTCAGCTAACCTACTATCGGCTTATCGTACAGGCGCAGTTCCAGGTGTTGGCGCTCGCCACCTTGCACGTAAAGACTCCAAAGTCATTGGCTTACTTGGCCCTGGCGTCATGGGCAGAACAGCAGTTGCAGCCTTTATCGCCGCTTGCCCAGGGATCGACACCATTAAAGTAAAAGGTCGCGGTCAAAAAAGCTTGGACGAATTTGTGAAATGGACAAACGAGAATTACCCACAAGTCACGAATATTCAAGTGGTCGATACCCTAGAAGACGTGGTACGTGATTCCGACATCGTCACTTATTGTAATTCAGGCGAAACAGGTGACCCATCTACTTATCCAATCGTCAAACGTGAGTGGGTGAAACCTGGCACCTTTCTTGCGATGCCAGCTTACTGCAGCTTAGACGATGCCATGGAGCAAAAAGATGTACGTAAAGTCTTGGACAATACTGGCTTGTACCAAGCTTGGTATCACGAAGTACCAAAACCTGCCCACAACTATATTCCACTCCCTGGTGTTCGCTTCATGGACATGATTGAGGAAGGCAAGCTAACGCTAGAAGAGTTGGAAGACATCGGCAAAATCACCGCTGGAGAGGCTCCTGGCCGTCTAAACGATGAAGAAATCATCATCATGTCAGTGGGCGGTATGCCAGTGGAAGATGTGGCATGGGCTACTGTGGTTTACCGTAATGCCATCGAGAAAAATATCGGTATCAAACTCAATCTTTGGGATACACCAGCGCTTCGCTAACAGCAACGACTCGCTAATAGCGGCTAAGCAAGCGCCTATGTCTAAATAGGGGCTTGCTTACAGCGTATCTCGTTACCAACTTACAAGAGATTTGAGAAGAAAAATGAGCACCATTGTAAAAGTAAAAACCGGTTCTAAGTTTGAAGAAATCGCCAGCTACTCCCGTTTAGTCGAGGTGGATAACTGGATTTTTGTCTCCAATACAGCGGGCCGAAACCCAGTCACGCAAGAAATACCAGAAGACGTGATTGAGCAGACAAAGCAAGTCTTCGCCAATATCGAGCGTGCATTATCGACCGTAGATGCATCTCTTGGGGACGTAGTGATGTCCCGTGTATTTATCCAAAACCCAGAAGACACAAACGCCGTCATGGAATTCATCGGCACTCAGTTTAAAGGCGTTAATCCAGCCACAACCGTGACTTGCCCGCCGCTGGGTTCCACTGTCTACAAAGTGGAGCTGGAAGTCACCGCGTATCGTGGTGCAGCCAAAGCAGACGTTCAGGAAATCAAATTGGCTTAACCGGAGTTTTGCATTGCTTATTCTCTGCAAATACTCTCTTTCATCATCTGGAAATGTGCTATGACAAAAACACTCGACGCAATTGAAACACAAGATCAGCTCCCCAAAAGCACCAGTGTGGTGATCATTGGTGGCGGCATTGTGGGGGTCACAGCTGCACTCACCCTTGCTGAACGCAATATCCCAGTGGTGTTGTTGGAGAAAGGTCACATAGCCGGCGAGCAATCTTCCCGTAATCTTGGCTGGGTGCGTAAAACCAATCGCCATTTTGATGATGTGCCTTTGGCCATGCAAGCGGATCGACTATGGGCAGAGATGCCAAACCGCATAGGCCAAGAAGTTGGCTACAAACAAGCGGGCATCATGTTCCTTGCTAAAACCCAAGCGCAGCTTGCGATGCATGAAAGCTGGCTAAAATCCGTTGAGTCATTAGAGCTCGGTTCCAAAATATTAAGCGCTAAAGAAATCAGCCAAAAAGTACCGGGTGGTCAAGGCCACTGGGAAGGCGGAATTTTCACCCCTTCAGATGGTCGTGCTGAACCTTCGATAGCGGTGCCTGCCATGGCGAAAGCAGCTCAGAAAAAAGGGGCTATTTTGATTCAGCACTGTGCCGTTCGCACCCTCTCCATGAGCGCAGGCAAAGTCTCTGGTGTCGTCACTGAAAAAGGGGAAATCCGCTGTGATCGCGTACTGCTTGCGGGTGGTGCTTGGTCACGTCGCTTCCTCGGCAATTTGGGCGTGTCGCTGCCGACATTACCGTTGATTTGTTCTGTATTTAGAACCAAACCGATGGAAGGCCCGACTGATATCGCCGTGGGCGGTCCTGATTTCTCTTTTAGAAAACATAAAGACGGTGGGTTTATTATCACCCAGCGCGGCAAGCTTGATGCGCCCATCACGCTGGATCACTTGCTGATTGGTCGCCGTTATATGGATCAACTTCGTACTCAACGCGGCTTTTTGAATATTTCTTTTGGTCGTCATTTTATTAAGGACCTTGCCCTTGCTCGACGCTGGGGAGGCAACAAGGTGTCACCATTCGAAAAGATCCGCACCTTAGATCCAGATTTCAATCCCAACCTTAACCAAGATGCGTTCAACAACCTTTGTAATGCTTGGCCCGCTTTTGAAAAAGCCGAGCCAGAAGAAGCTTGGGCAGGTGTGATTGACGTCACCCCTGACTCAAACCCTGTGATTGATCATGTTCAAAAAATCCCCGGATTAACCGTTGCGACAGGTTTTTCTGGCCACGGTTTTGGAACAGGACCCGCTGCAGGGGAGTTAGCTGCGGACTTAGTATCCAACGCAACACCATTAATCGATCCAAGCCCTTATCGCTTTGATCGTCTCTAAAATCGACCTAAGATTTTAATCATAAGAGGAACGGAACAATGAGTGATACATCAACCATAAATTCAATACCGACAAGTCAAGGCATGTCGTCGAGCAGAAAGATCGGTCTGCTCACCATGATGGCAACTTGTATTGGTATGGTTATTGTGCAAGGGGCAATGATTTCTGCGATGCAAGGTATTGGTCTAGGTGGCATGGGCTTTATCTTTGCCATGCTGGCAGCGTTGATCATCGCACAATTTAATGCCATGAGCTTTTCGGAGTTGTCTTTAATGTTTCCACAAGAAGGAACACTGGCGACTTACACACAAAAAGCCATTGGTCACTTTCCTGCCATCGTTTCGGTGTTTGCAGGCTATGTCGTCGTCGCCACTTTGGCCTTGCCCGTCGAGTTATTCCTAGTGGATGCTATGATTGGTCAGCTGCTGCCTGGCATGTTCCCAGAAAAATTGATCCCGATTTTGATCGTGGCGATTTTGGCCATCACCAACATTATCGGTACCGATGTTTTTTCCAAAGTTCAGAACGTGTTAGCTTTTGTTATGGTCAGCGCCTTAATCCTTGTTGGTTTAGCGGCTGTTTCAGGCAGTCCAGAACCACACCCAGTATTAACGGGTGCGACAGTCGATTGGGGCTTCTCTGGAGTAACCAACGGCAGTTTTATTGGTTTAATTGCCTTGGCTATGTGGCTGTTCGTGGGCTCTGAATACATCTGTCCTATGATCAATGAAGTGAAGAACCCAGAGAAAAACATTCCTCTAGCCATGCGCCTTTCTTTGCTCGCTATCTTCTGTATCTTCGCCCTGTTTGTTTATGGTGCGAGCTTATACTTAAATACGGACGAGTTGCTGAAATCCCCTATTCCTTACCTAAATTATGCGAATGCCGTATTTGGTAAAGCAGGTTTAATCATTGCCACCATTATGGCGTTGACCGCAACCTGTAGTACCGTAAACACCATTTTTGCGGCACTACCACGTATGCTTCATGGTATGGCACAAGAAAAACAAGCTTTCCCTATTCTAAAAGCAACCAATCGCTTTGGTTCACCTTGGGTAGGCATTGTGATGATGGCCGTTCTAAGCGTCATTCCTTTTTTAGCGATGACTATAGACTCTTTGATTGTCTTTGTAATTGCTGCCACCACGAGTTATTTGTTGGCTTACATCATCGCGCACATTGATGTTATCGTCTTGCGTCGCCGTATGCCAAATCACAAGCGCCCTTATCGCACACCATTCTTCCCAATACCACAAATTCTGGGGATCATAGCCATGGTGTATGTGGCACTTAATAACTCTCCATCACCAGATATGACCAAAATGGTGTATAGCATTGCTGGGGGCATGCTGGCGGTGATCTGTGTGATCGCGGCTATCTGGGTAAAATTCTATATGAAACGAGGACTATTCGAGCCTGATATGGACTAAGACTCCCACTTCAAAACGTCAGCTGACTTTTCTAGTCACTGGCGTTTTGCTTTTTTCATAAACTGTTATCACTGTTAAGTTAACGGAGCCTGCCTATGCTGTTTAGTAAAAAGAAAAACCTTGAGGCTTTACAAGAAAAGTTAGCACAGGTGAATGCTGAAAAACTCGCTTTAGAACAGGAAGTTCATCATCTCAAGGAAGAATTACACCAGCAGCAAGAGAAACATAAGCGCACTCCACCGCAACAAACACTCGATGATCGTTTACTACTCGCCCAGCAACCTCTTCTTAATCAAGCTCTCAATGCGATCACACAAGTTTCTGAATATCTATTTGAGCCCATGAGTGCATCGGAAGGCAGCAACCAAAAAATTGCCGACAACAAATCCGATATTGCTAAACTCACTCTCTCTTTAACGGACATTGCCAACAAAACCCAGTCCAGTCTCGACGATGTAAACAATCTCAAAAACATCACCAATGACATTAAAAACTTCACCGACATTATCCAAAGCATCTCGGAACAGACCAATTTATTAGCACTCAATGCTGCCATTGAAGCCGCTCGCGCCGGCGAATACGGACGAGGCTTTGCGGTTGTGGCAGACGAAGTTCGCACTCTGGCTAACAAAGCTCGAGACTCCAGCGAGCAAATTTCGACCTTGGTGCAAAAAATTGATGGCCGTACCAACACGGTCAGCGGGCAAATCGACATACTGTATCGCTCAGTATCAGATGCCAGTCAGAGTTGCGAACAGCTTGATCAATCCTTCCGACTCACCGCACAAGATGCTGAAAAGATGATGTCTGCGGGCTACCATTCCATGGCCTTTGCCCATGGGTCTGCCAGTCTGCTAGAGCTTAACCAATGGCAATCATCCTACCTTATCGCCGCCTTAAGCAACCAAACACCAAGCGCCTTTAGAGACATCAAGGAGACGGATTTTGGTAGTTGGTATTACCAAGGTACAGACAATGAGTTTAACTTCCGTTCACTCTCCGACTTTCTTAAGATTGACAATGAATTGTTTACTTTAAACGAGATAGCAAAGGAGCTGACGCAAACCGCACCCCATAGCGCTATACACTTAGCGCAACAAGAAGAGAACATAGTGAAACACATCATAAACATCTACCAATATATGCAACAGATCCAGAGTTACCTATTTAAGCAAATCCACTATTGAAGTAACCCTTCTCTTTAGAGACTGACGTCATCTCATAGGCAAGGTCATCTATGATTTTTCCCGATGTGGAATCACCAACATTTTGGTCGCGGGGTATTCATCAGTCTACCCCATGACACGATTAAACTCGGTAGAAGCCAGCATGGTTTCCCTCATAAAATGCTAGTCATAAAGTTGACAAGAGAAATGGTTACCCTGTATTAGAGATCTCTTGAGTTCTTTCTTCAGACTGGCATTAGTGAGATTTAATGATGAAAAAGCAATTATTACACACCGTTTTGTTCGGTCTACTGCTTGGCTCCGCTATGACGGCCCAAGCGCTTGAAATAGGCACTAAAATCAGCACTCCTTGCCCTTTTGGAGAATGCCAAAATGCGTTTGAGCTGTCTTACTTTGGTGAAGTGGATGTACCAACTGACACGTTTTTTCAGAATGTAGAGGTCGGTGGGCTCTCCGGGATCGACTATGATCCCCAGACGGGACATTATATTGCCATTTCCGATGATCGGTCAGAAAAGGGACCTACTCGTTTTTACACCCTGAGTCTGGATTTTACCAAAGAGGGTCTTAAAGCGGTGCATATTCTCAAATCCACCACACTCCTTACCAAACAAGGCAAACCATTTGGCAAAATGATGGCAGACTCTGAATCCATCCGAGTATTCAATGGTAAAGTCCTTTGGACAAGTGAAGGCTGGGGTAGCCATGAGATTCCCCCTTTTGTCCGCATCGCCGATATGAATGGCCACTTTATAAGAGAATTTACTCTGCCTAAAGGCTTTGCGCCAACCAAAAACCATAAATCTGGTATTCGAGACAATCTCGCTTTTGAAGGTTCCACCGTCTTGCCAGACGGAGACATTCTGATTGGCATGGAAACCGCTCTCTACCAAGATGGTCCAATCTCCAGTCTATTGCATGGCAGTCTCGCTCGAATTATTCGCTACGATGCCCAAACAGGTAAACCCAAAGCTGAATATGTTTATCCTGTCAGCCCTATCCCTCAAGCGGCGGCAACCTCCAAAGGGGGAAATGATAATGGCGTATCGGAAATTTATGCTCTAGATAACACCCATTACCTAGCACTAGAGCGCGGCTGGGCTGAGGGCGTCGGCAATTATGCCAAGCTGTTTTTGGTGGACATTAGCGGCGCCACCGACGTGTCTAACATTGCCTCTTTAATCCACAGCAAACAACGTATCGTCCCTGTACGCAAAACCCTAGTGCTCAACATTCGTGCTCTAGGAATCAAGCCAGATAATCTAGAAGGCGTTACCATCGGCAAAACGAAAGCGGGTCAGGAAGTGCTGATTATTGAAGCGGATAACAACTTTAATAAACATGAAACCAACCAATTTCTAGCCTTTAAAGTACTAAAACGTCCTGGCTTAAATCGGCCAGTAAACTAAGGAAATAGGAGAATCCATCCCATTTCCTTACGACCTCCCTTTGCTAAAGAAGCTAATCAGGGGAGGTCGGCCTTTATAGTGAAAACGCTTATACCCAAAAGCATTTAGTTCGTTTTCCTATGTTTACGATTAAATAACCTTAGAAATTAAGAAAAAGCATTAGATTTATACTATTTAAAAAAGATAATATAAATAAGGTAAAAATATAATGCGTATTGTAGAAAGTAATATAAAGGTTTATTAAAGGCTTTAATCTTTTTACCAACTATCCTTATTTTATATACGTAGGCAAAAATTTTATTTAGAAGCCCAACCTTGTCTCCTTTTACATTCTTTGTTGCCGAGGCAGACAACAATGTGTAAGACAAAAACTCATTAAACCAATCCACTAAAAATAAATTAACTGGTCGTTTAATATCTAGAAATAGCACAATTCTATTTTGCTCTGTTTTATTTTCGGCATAATGAATAAAAGTTTCATCAAACATAACAGACTCACCATCCCGCCAAGAATACTGTATACCGTCAACGACAATATGACAGTCATCAGAATTGGGGGTTACCAACCCTAAGTGGTAGCGCAACGATCCAGCATAAGGATCTCTATGCTTCACCAAACGAGCCCCTGGTGGCAACATGGCAAACATGGCCCCTTTCACACCAGGCACAGTGGATAGCAGCGCCACTGTATTGGGACATAACCGCTTAGCGGACTTTAAATCGGCACCGTACCACTTTAAGTAAAAGCGCTTCCAGCCAGTACGAAAGAACGAATTAAAGCCGAGATCGTCCAAATCATCAGACGCCTTAATTTGTGCTGAATTATTCAAGACAAGCGCTTCATCACGAATCATTTCCCAGTTATCTTCTATAACCTTCAGCTCAGGGAATTCTTTAACATCAATAAAAGGGCTCTTTTTAACGCGAGAGAACAGATAAAATAGGCAATTAATTGGGCCTAAGAAATTGGAATGATCGGTAATTCGACGAGATAACTTACTATGCTTAACCACACCACGGTTTTGAACATAAAAAGCACACATCACGAACAATAGAAAAACAGCAACCCCCATACATACATCCCCCAAGGTATTGAAAACACCTCAATCATGAGGTTAATCCGGGCTATGCTATTTTAACCACCTTTCAAACACAAATTGACTTTACTCATTATTGAAATAACAAAAAGGAATAACTTAAGAAAATCTCAAGAAAAAACACTATTTTTAAGAAAATGGCAAAATAAGAAAACAATTAGAAAACACATTAAACATTCAATAGGACATACTTCTAAAATAAGAATAAACATAAAGCATTTGACATATCGAAATAACACTCAATTTTCAAGTAAATCAGGTTAACAAAGGCATTCATAAAAATTTACCCAGCAAGCAATGCTATAGCCATAAAAGAAATGATCTATTACGGCTATAGCAGATTAGCAGTGACCTGAGAGACAAGATTTATCAAACCAAGTCCACCTTTAAAAAAGTAGATAGCCACCTAAAAAACATAAATAAAATTCCTGCTAAAGTATAATAGAATACACTGGAAATTTAATTCGAAAGTATTAAAAAACAACTGAAAGTAATAAAATTACAACAAATATATTACACTAAGTCAGGAACAAAAAATGATCATGCTTATTTATTGTATAACAGCAGCTTTGTGGAGTTTGAGTAGTGTTGGAGCGTTGGCTATTTTTATATCAATATTTAATTTAGAGCTAACGGAAGATACCATCGGAGTCATACTAGCCTCCCTTCTAGGATATATGTTTTTTCTACAAATCCTCAATGCATTAATGCTTAGGTATTATTCATGGGCTCGTTGGTGGATGGCTAGTATAAGCCTTCTATCTATTGTATTAACAGTGGCATGTATGATGAATGTTCATGACTCTGGACAATCCATCTACTATTTAGCTTCTTTAATACTTGTGACATCGATTTGGTCGTGTTTCTATTTTTCCTCTTTTTTTATGGGTAAGATTCATTCAACGACAAGCTAAGCGCTATCAATCCATTCACGGTCATGACCCAATTCAATGGCGAGCCAACAAGCGCAAAAATTTGTTTTAGATAACGAACCAGCACGGCAAAGGGTGTTGAAAGTCTACCTGTATGATATTAACACCCTTTGCCGCATTCTAAGTACATCTTACAACTCACACGCCAATAACGTGCCCTGTTTTATCGCACGTTTCGCGTCAAGCTCTGATGCAACATCCGCTCCGCCAATAAAGTGCACATGTCTATTTATGCTCTCACCTAAGGTTTTATTGGGTAATTGACCCGCACAAATCACAATGTTGTCGACCGCTAAGCATTGCGGCTCCCCAGCCACGGTGAGGTGCAACCCTTGATCATCGATTTTTTGGTACTCACAATTGGCAAGCATGGTCACGCCTTTTTTCAACAGCTCAGTTCGATGAATCCAGCCTGTGGTTTTTCCTAAATTCGCACCGACCTTGGAGGCTTTTCGCTGTAGCAAGAAGACTTCCCTCACGGCTGGTTGAAAGTTTGGCTTCATTCCTTCCACGCCACCTCGAGTTTGAAAGGTCATATCCACCCCCCACTGATTCATAAACTCACCAATGGTTTTGGCTCCATGGGATAGGTCATGGATCAGATATTCGCTGATATCAAACCCAATACCACCCGCACCGATCACCGCCACACGCTTACCAACAGCATGACCATTCATAACATCCAAATAACTCAACACTTTTGGATGATCGATCCCCTCAATCGCCGGTTCCCTCGGTAAGATGCCCGTTGCCATGACCACATCGTCAAAATCGTATTGATTCAATAGCGATTCATCAACGCATGTATTGAGTTGTAACGTGACACCTGTCAGTGCGATTTGACGCTTAAAATAGCGCAGTGTTTCATAAAACTCTTCTTTACCAGGAATACGCTTAGCAATATTAAATTGCCCGCCAATCTCACTGGCCATATCAAATAAAGTGACCTTATGTCCTCGTTTCGCCGCCGTTGTCGCAAACGCTAAACCGGCAGGGCCAGCCCCTATAACGCCAATACGCTTTGGCGTTTCAGCGGGCGCAATAATAAGCTTCGTCTCATGGCAAGCTCTTGGGTTAACCAAGCAAGATGTGACCTTCTGATAAAAAACATGATCCAAACAAGCTTGGTTACACCCGATACAGGTGTTGATTTCATCAGCTCGATTTTGCTGTGCTTTCACCACAAACTCAGGATCGGCAAGAAACGGCCGAGCCATAGACACCAAATCCGCATCACCCCGAGCCAGTACTTCCTCAGCAACCTCCGGCATATTGATCCGGTTAGAGGTGACCAAAGGGAGAGTTAACGACTCTTTAAGCTTCGCTGTCACCCAAGTAAAAGCCGCTCTTGGAACTTTCGTAGCAATCGTCGGCACTCTGGCCTCATGCCAGCCAATGCCCGTATTGATAATCGTTGCACCTGCTTTTTCGATTGCTAAACCAAGGGAAATGACTTCCTCTAATGTACTTCCCTGCTCCACCAAATCCAGCATGGACAAACGGTAGATAATGATAAAATGTTCACCCACCGCATCACGAATGCGGCGCACTACCTCTATCGGAAGACGCATCCGATTCTCGTATTCTCCGCCCCAATCATCCTCGCGGTGATTCGTACGAGCAGCGATAAACTGATTGAGTAAATAGCCTTCGGAGCCCATCACTTCCACTCCGTCGTACCCGGCTTTTTGCGCTAATAAAGCAGCATTCACAAAGTCATCGATTTGCTTAGCAATTTCATCCTGGGTTAATTCATGGGGAGGGAAAGGGTTAATCGGAGCTTGCAAGGCGGAAGGAGCAACCAATTTTGGGGTAAAAGCATAACGGCCTGAATGCAAAATCTGCATACAAATCTTTCCGCCTTCGGCATGGACCGCAGACGTCACTTGACGATGGTTGTCTACATCCTTTTCGCTTGCCATCAAGGCCGCACCAGCGTAAACCCCTCCCTCCTCATTTGGACCGATACCACCTGTTACAATCAAAGCCACGCCGCCCCTAGCTCGCTCTGCGTAAAACGCAGCCATACGGGGAAAGCCATCTTTGGCTTCTTCTAATCCCAAATGCATAGATCCCATAATAATGCGGTTTTTTAATTGCGTAAAACCGAGATCTAATGGTTGAAATAGATGCGGATAAGCTGACTGACTCATAATGATGCCCTTTTAAGGATGTTATTGTTATACAAACCACGACACGACTGCTGTGCTCGATACCTCGTACTGGGTTCTCTTATAGAGGTCTCTTAACAAGCCGAAAACAATCTAGACACTGTCAAGATAGAATTTAATTTTGACACTGTCAAGATAAACAGCTTTAATCCGAGCATGACCACAACGAAAAAAACCTATCATCATGGTGATTTGAAAATCACCTTAATCCAAGCCGCTAGCGACCTGCTTCATAAAGAAGGGGCCAATGCCTTATCGATGCGTAAGCTAGCAGACATCGTTGGCGTGTCTCGCACCGCCCCCTATCACCATTTCAAAGATAAAAATGCTTTACTCTGTGCCATTGCAGCCAATGGTTTTGAGCAGCAAACAAAACAGCTTAGACAGCTGATTGAACAGCAAGACCATAGCGAAGAAACCTTTAAAAAGTATGTCTTTTTATATATTCACTTTGCCCAACAACAAAGTGAACTCTATGACCTTATGTATGGCCGCACCTTGTGGCAAACAGGCACACCTAATGACGACTTAAAGCTAGCATCACGCCAGGCTTTTAAATGCTGGATAGACTGGGTGGAAGCCCTGCAAAAAAAAGGGGTGTTAACCAGTAACAATACACCTCTCAGAGTCGGACAAGCTACTTGGGCGAGCCTACACGGCCTTGCCAGATTCTTAATTGATGGTATCTATGTTGATGAAGAAAACGTCACCGAAATGGCAGAACAAATGCTTGAGATGATGGTAATCAAACACCCTCTTGCCTGAATAGAATAAGAAGATAAAAGAAATACAGAAGATTGAGCACACAAATATAAACATCGTGTACTCAATATAAAACTCGAGAAAAACGAAGTAGAACGAATAAAGCGCTTCTAATACGTTTTTTCCTCTTGATTAATAAAGATTAATACTAAAAAGAGTACCACGATAAAACGAAATGCAGAAGATTGCCCGTTCCAAATTTTAGACTGCCACATTAAAAACCACTCTGCGCCAATGGTCATAAATCCAGTAAACCACAGTAACACCCCAAGCGCTAAGCCAATATTGGCCCATTTTTTGGCACGATCAAAGGTCCTGTTGTCTGCCAGTCGGCTGTGCCACATTTGCCACACACCCAGCGCACACAATATTCCTACCATGGCTTCGGTAAAGATAATCAGCCAATAAAAAGCGTGGTGTAGAAAAGGTGCCTGAATAGAACGATAGATCAACGGATTATTATTGAAAATCGAATCCATGGTTAAGACATGCTGCACAAACGCATAATTGGATCCATAATCCACAATATTATTAAAAGCAACCAATCCTGCAAACAAGGCAACACAAGCCACTAAAATAACTTTGATAACTCTTAAATGATTCATACTCACGGTCCATATGATAATAATTGATATCCAAGTTTCTCCTTATACACTGGAATCTAGCGAAAAAAAATACCGACACCAAAATGTGTCGGTATTTTTTTGAGATACAAGCCCTTAGAAGCGATCAAATCGATAAGGAGCAGGATTGACAATCGGCTCGTGATTGGAGACAAGATCCGCCGCTAATTGCCCCGCTGCAGGTCCCGTTCCAAAACCATGGCCGGAGAAGCCCGTCGCAACGGTTAAACCTGGGATGCTTTTCACATGATCAATCACCGGACTTGAGTCAGGTGTAATATCGATCACCCCAGCCCAGGCCTCTTCTAACTCAGCCGCTTCGAACATCGGCCAAGCCTTTCTCAAGTTGGTTATGGCTTCATTGTTCAACGCCGGATTGGCTTGCGGGTCCATGGTACGGATTTTTTCAAAAGGGGTTACCTGATTGCCTTTCCAACGACGCGCCAAAGTTAAATCTTTAAAAAACTCACGCCCCATCGACACACGCAAAAAACCACCTTGGGTGCGTAATTGGGATAGGTAACGTCGGCCAATCAATAAATGATCTAAAGTGAGTTTGGCATCTAACGCCCCACGCTGGGTGACAATAAAGCCACCGCCTTGATGTTTTCTAAAAGAGAAATCTGGACCGCCAACGGCAATATCAGTCGGACCTTCCATTGGTTTGGTTCGCATCACTGAACATATTAATGGCAAGGTGTATAGAGATACCCCCAAGTTACCCAAGAAGCGTCTTGACCACGCGCCCCCCGCCAGCAACACTCGTTCACAACGAATTTCTCCTTGTTCTGTCACCACACCTGAGACCTTGCCCCCAGACATGGATAAAGTGCGAACGGCACAGTTTTGCACCATTATTGCCCCCAGCTCAATGGCTTTTTTCGCCATGGCTGCGGTTGCGACAGCAGGCTCCGCGCGACCGTCAGAGGGTGTATAGATTCCTCCCACCCAATCGCCCTTTCCACCTGGCACTTTTTGATCAATTTCTTGTTTGCTCAACAAATGTGAGTCCAAATCCAGAGCTTGAACAGACTTCAACCAGCCTTCACTTGCTGCCAGTTGCTCTTCTGTTTTTGCTAAAAACATAATGCCAGCTTGTTTATAGCCTGCATCATGACCAATTCTCTCGGGCATTTGTGCCCAGAGTCGATCGGCTGCGGCCGCCAGAGGCACATCCTCTGAGTGACGGTTGGTTTTACGAATCCAACCCAAGTTTCGTGAAGATTGCTCTCCTCCGATATGGCCTTTTTCTAACAAAACAACAGGAATATTGCGCTCAGCTAAGGTTAGTGCAGCTGTCACGCCAACAATACCACCACCAATCACCACAACCGTCGTTGACTCTGGTAACTGATCTTGCGTTTGTACCGCATCGAGTGTTTTTGTCATAACAAATTCCCTAGGAATGAAAAGGTGTTTTCACAATAATGAAAACTTCCTCTTAGAATTTTAAAAAACCGAATAATTAAGCAATCGTGATTTCTTGCACTTTGACTTTCGAAGCCCCACGATAAGCCGTGACTTCTAATTCCACTTTATAAACAGTGGACCCTAAAGGAGGACAGGTAACCGTCGTCGCTGGGTTAATCCCTTTAAACTTAGTACCAATAAATTCCATAACCGCTGGTGTGTCTGCTGGGTCTTGGATGAACACACGTGACACCATAACATCTTCTAAACAAGAATCGACTGCCTTAAGAGCTTTCTCAATATTACTGAAGACTTGTTTAGCTTGCTCAATCACATCGTCTGGGATTTCTTTTGTCTCTGGGTTACGGCCTGCCGTATTAGAAACATAAATCCAGTTATCGACAGAAACAACACGAGAATAGCTGCCTTTCTCTTCAAAAATGGAACCCGTTTTTGCCTTGATAATGGTAGTCATGATATTCACCCTATAAAATAATAATGTTTAAAAGCTGTATCGTTAATGATTCAATGAGAGCGAGACTGATCGAAGTTTGTCATCAGTCTCACTCTGTGATTGTTGTTATTTCAGTATTTATGCTGCTACTTCAGTATTTATGCTGTTATTTCAGTACTGGGGTTTCCCAAAGGTTCAATTTGACACCAATACCTTTCTCTATTGCATTGCGGTAAATCACGGTTGCCCAAGCAATGTCTTCTACTGGCATGCCACCAACAGACATAATGATGATCTCTTCGTCGTTTTGGCGACCTGGCGCTTCATTTGCTACGATTTTGCCAATGTCTTCCAGCTCCGCTTTATCAAGTTGGCCGTCGGCGATCATATCCATAAAACGCACACCCACTAGCGGAACACAGTTATGGGCAGGTTTCGGTAATTCTTCAAACCATGCCTCGTATAAGCGGGTATTATCCAACACCTTACGCACACCAGGACCTTCCATTCCCTCATCTAAAGAACAGCTTGCTGGCATGGCTAAAAATGCCCCTGGTTTCACCCATTCACGTTTGACGATAGGGTAAGTCGTTGGATCTCCTGTCTCTCCAGAGTTACAATAAGTGACAAGATCTGATCCTCGTACCACATCTTCAATACTATCGACCACTTGGATATTGGTAATTTGTGGAAAGGTTTCCTTCACCCACCCAATGAAATCATCCAAACTCTTTTGACCACGGCCTTTAATCTTAATGGTATCAATGTGATGACAGGCCGCCATAAAGGCAGAAACGGTGGTTTTCCCCATCACACCTGGGCCAAGCAGACCTATCACTTTTGCATCTTTACGAGCTAAATGACGCGCCCCCACGCCAGGGATCGCTCCCGTGCGGTAAGCAGACAATAAATTGGCCGACATATAAGCCAAAGGTGCGGCGGTATCAATATCGCTTAGCGTTAACATCAATATAGAGCGAGGTAGCCCCTTCTCACGGTTAGCAATGTTAGAGCCATACCACTTCACGCCACAGGTCTGAAAATCCCCACCTAAATAAGCAGGCATGGCCATTAAGCGTCGATCTGCTGTGGGTTTCGGCATGGTTGGAAAAGGAGACTCTTCAGGAAACGTAATCAAAGCACCATGGGAATCACTATTAGAACCTGCCATGCGATAATCGCCTTTTTGCAAAAGCACAAACATTTCTTCCATGGTGTCGACACATTTGGGCATATCGGTAACACCGGCACGAATCATGTCCTGCTCAGATAGATAAATAAAATCGATAGTTGTGTTCTCAGACATAGCAATACCTAATAATAAAAATGAATAGTTTTTGTTTTTACGCTCCTAAACCGGACAAAATAAACCCCTTTATCTTGCTTCAACACCAGTGGCTAAGTAGCTCTTGATGCAAATGGCTTAGCAACGATTGCCTTTGATCCTAGTCCTGTCGAATGGCTGCGTATTGGAATTTTCCGACATGAATCATGTTCACCCAACGAACCAAAAGTAACGGTATAATTTTTGCATGATTATTCCGGTACTTTGTACTTTGAGTACCTAATGAGAAAGTAAAAGCAGCTTATGGGCTGACTTTTGATTCATCCTTCATTCAAGCAGAGCCATGCTATGTCAATATCATCCAGAGTTATGCCGATGTTCGATATTCGCTCAGAACAGCCTTGGTTTGTTCTTAATTCTGCTCAGCAATTCTCTCTTTACCCGTCGTCAAACCCTGCCATATCCCACTATTACAGTTTTGAACTGAAACAGGAATGCAAACTTAACTTTGCCATTCCTGATGGTTGTGTTGATGTGGTATTTGACTGTGATGAATATAAGCCACGGGCCATGATTTGCGGTACGCCACTGGAAGCTCGTAACACCCAACTTATCAGTCAACATCGTTATTTCGGAGTACGATTTGCAAGAGGCGTCATACCGGATTTTGTTAATGTCGCCACAGGGGATTTAATCGATCAAGAGTTTGACTTTTTAGAGACGATCCCCAACAGTTACGAGGCTTTCGAGAAAATTGTTAGCCAACCTAGCTTTGCCAAACAGGTCGCCATTTTTAACGAATTTTTATTGGGCAAGCAGATAAGACAGCCTTCCTCACTCACCCTTCAAGTAGTTCAGGATATCTATAAGAAAAAAGGCAATATTCGGATTCAAGACTTGGAAGCCCTAACAGGTTACACAACGCGAACCATACAAAGACAGTTTCGCGACGATCTAGGAGTGTCTCCCAAAACATTCAGCCGCATCATTCGTTGCCAATCGGCAGTGTGTGATATCCATAACAACAATGAATTGGTTTTCTCTGATTTGGCGTGTGACTTAGGGTTTTATGATCAATCGCACTTTCTTAGCGAGTTTAAAAAGCTTGTCAGCACCACACCATTGGATTATTTGAATCGTATATCACGCGGCACCTATCAACAACGAATTCGTTATTACTGAACCATTCCCGTGCAATGATGTTCCTTCTGCCTAAAAAAGCCCCAAGATGGCGCATTTTTAGTGTTTTCAGCTCGCCAAAGATTCCTATAAAAAAAGCCGATTGAGGTCTTTATCAATCGGCTTTTTTATCAAGGTGGAGCGAAATGCTTGTCCGTTTTACTCACTACTCACACAGTTTTCGGCACCGTGTTTAGTTTGTCTTCTTCAACCTGATCAAGAGCTGGATCCCCTTTCCCTTTGGAGATTTTGATCACATAACCAGTCACAAATAAGGTCACAGCAATACCAATAGCAGTGGATACAGACATAGATAAGCCAAAACCTAATGTACTGTTATTGAGTATAAAGGTGGTACAAACCGCCGTCATAAACATTGCTGGAATCGTAGAGATCCAGTGTAGCTTATTGAAACGAAGCAAGTAGGCAGAGGCGGTCCATAACATCATTACCGCCGTCATTTGGTTGGCAAAGCCGAAGTAGCGCCAAATCACAGCAAAATCCACCTGTGTTAGAATGCCACCAATAATAAACAGCGGCACAGACATAAATAAGCGGTTTTTCAGTGTTTTTTGCTCCATGCTGAAGTATTCAGCCAAGATCAAACGGCTAGAGCGAAATGCCGTATCGCCAGAGGTAATCGGCAAAATAACCACACCCAAAAAGGCAAGGATGCCGCCGAACGTACCAAGCAAGCCGAAGGACGCAGTATAAACCACATTACCCGGTCCACCATGGGCAACGGCGGCTCCTAATGATCCCATTGAACCAAAGAAGGACAACGCAATCGCACACCAGATCAAAGCGATCACCCCTTCACCTATCATGGCGCCGAAGAAGACAAATCGACCATTCTTCTCATTTTCCAAACACCGTGCCATCAAAGGTGATTGCGTGGCATGAAAGCCCGATACCGCCCCACAAGCAATGGTGATAAATAGAGCGGGCCATAGAGGTAAATGATTTGGGTTCATATTGGTGAACATATCGCTAAACGAGTAGTTCGCTAACAGCGCATGATGGGACGAAAACGCAATCGCACCGATCAATCCAACCGACATAAAAATCAGTAGCGCCCCAAACAATGGATACAAGCGCCCAATGATTTTATCAATAGGAACAATAGTCGCCAAAATATAGTAAGCAAAAATGACGGCTACCATGGTTCCCATGGACAATGTTGCGCTGGTTTGATGGTTCACCAAATTGGTGATCATACTGGCAGGGGCGGATACAAACACCACACCAACCAATAATAACAACACCACAGCGAACACATTCATAAAGTGTTTGGCGCCTTTGCCAAGATAGCGCCCCGTGATAGAAGGAACCGATGCCCCACCATTACGAATAGACAGCATCCCCGAAAAGTAATCGTGAACAGCACCAGCGAAAATACACCCAAAGACAATCCAGAGCATGGCAGCAGGACCATATAGCGCCCCCATAATGGGACCGAAAATAGGGCCAACACCAGCAATGTTTAATAACTGTACGAGGTACACTTTCTTGTTCGACATGGGAACGTAATCCACACCATCACGCTTAGAAAACGCAGGTGTCGTACGATTCTCTTTGATACCGAAGACTTTTTCGACAAAAGCCCCGTAAATGAAGTAACCCGCGATTAGCGCAGCTACACAGAATAGAAACATCATCATTTTATTATCTTCCTATTGCATAATTGTTTTTATAGTTGCAACGGCAAAGATAAATCGGCTTTTATAAAGAATCACCAGAGCTTTTGCCCAGTGGCAAGATACTAAGCTAAGCGGTCATAGGAAAAATTGAGCGGAGTGGGACAAACTTAAAAAGTCAGTAAAATGCCATGAAGATGACGAGGGGTACACATTCCTTCCAAAGGTGTCACCATCGTTAAATAATCCCCAACATATGCTTCAAAGTCTTTAAGTAACGACGACTCACCGGCACCAGTTTCCCACTGAGTGTCACCACTTCCGCCAAGCCATTATCCAGTAACTGAATCTCTTTAATGCTCTTCGTATTGATAAGATATTGGCGATGACAGCGCAGTAAATCCGTTTTTTCTTCCAAGGTCTTTAACGTGAGTTGGCTACTTGCCGTCTGATGAGCCGTTTGTACATGAACCCCCGATAGATCACTGTAAACCATTTCAATCTCCTGAAGTGGAATGATCATAATACGATTGTGTCCAAGACAAGGCACTTGCTGAAGTATTTTTGGCGTGAGCGCATCAATTTGCGCCTGTGTATGGGGTGCCTCTTGGTTATGCTTCACTTTTAACAGACGCTGTAGAGTCTTATCCAAACGTTTAGGGTCTACCGGTTTCAGCAAGTAATCAAGGGCGTTGTCTTCAAATGCGCGAACGGCATACTGATCAAAGGCCGTGACAAACACCACACACGGCATCGTCTCAGGATCCAACATACCAATCAGCTCAATGCCACTGAGTTGTGGCATTTGAATGTCCAAAAAAACAGCATCAGGCTTTAACGTATTAATCAACTTGAGCCCTTCTATGGCATTATTGGCCTGCGCGACGACGTTCACTTTTGCGGACTCTTGAAGCAACTCTGTCAGCTCTTCACGGGCCAAGAACTCATCATCTATTACTATTGCCGTTAGCATAACCACTTTTCTCGACGATTATTGTTATTGAATGATTGCGCAGCCACCCCCACACCTTAAGAAGAAACCTGATCAGGGACGAGAAAACGCATTCGTGTTGCTTTGCCTGCTTCACACTCCGTTTGCAACGCGGCTTTATCACCAAAAAAATGCACAAGACGCTTTGCGACAATCTCCATCCCTAGACCTTGCTTGTCACCCAATGCCGGCACAAACTGCCCCGCATTGTCTTCCACGACAATATTATACCCCACCCCATTGCGTTCACTATAGATGCGCACCCGCCCACCTTCTAACATCGTACTGATACCGTGCTTGATGGCGTTCTCAACCAGTGGCTGTAAGGTAAAACTGGGCAATAACCTCTCCTGTAACGCTTCATGAATATCAATCTCTACGGTTAAGCGATCAGTAAAACGCGCCTTTTCAATCGTCAAATAAGCATTCACATGGGCAAGCTCATCTTTAAACGCCACCGTTTCAATATTCTGCTTAAGATTACTCCTAAAAAAATGCGAAAGATGCTGAATAAGCTCTCGTGCTTTATTCGGATCCCGACGAATCACCGCACTGATGGTATTAAGTGCATTAAATAAAAAGTGAGGGTTCACTTGCGCGTGCAATAGCTTAATTTCTGCTTGAGTTAACAATGTTTGCTGCTGTTGGAAATCGCCATATAAAATTTGGCTCGACAATAACTGCCCGATCCCCTCTCCCATGGAACGATTGATATTCGACAAAAGTTTCCGTTTAGGCTCATAAAGTTTAATGGTACCCACCACTTTTTTACCCGCTCGCAACGGAATAACCAATACCGTCCCGAGCTTACAGGTATCTGAAATAGAGCAATGATAAGGCGATTCACGGGCGCCTAAATAAATAATGCGGTTTTGCTCCATTGCCTGTCGCGTATACTTGGAGGAAATCGGCGTATTGGGCTTATGGTGATCTTCACCGATACCAATAAAGGCCAACGTATTTTCCGTGTCCGTAATGGCCACCGCCCCCACATTGGTCTCTTCGTAGATAATCCGAGCGACTTTTTCCGCACTGCTCCCATCAAACCCCGTACTCCAAATGCCCACACTACGCTCGGCGATGGTCAGTGCTCGCCTTGAAAACACCGCTGAATATCGCTCAAAAATGGTTTTCTTATCTTGCAGAATACTGACAAATAACGCGGCCCCCACACAATTGGCAATGATCATCGGCGCCGCAATCTCAGACACCAAGGTATAGGCACGATCAAAGGGTTTGGCAACCGCGAGAATAATCAGCATTTGACTGACTTCCGCCACAAAAGTGATTGCCAATACAATCAAAGGATTAAATAACAGGTAGGACTTATCCTTTCTGACTAAATACAAATGCAATAAACCACCAATCAAGCCCTCCGTGGTCGTGGAAATCGCACAGGCCACATCGGTAAAACCGCCCAAAGTATAGCGATGAATCCCCCCCGTTAACCCCACTGCAAAACCAACAACCGGGCCCCCTAGTAAGCCACCGATGACCGCCCCAATCGCACGGGTATTGGCAATCGCATCGTTAATATTCAGACCAAAATACGTTCCCATAATACAAAACAGAGAAAAAAGCACATAACAACTAAATTTATGGGAACGCTGAGAGGAAATATTCAACAAAGGCAGAAATATTGGCGTCTTACTCAGCATATAAGCCAACACAAGATACACACACATTTGCTGCAACAAAGACGGAACTAAATGCATAAATCGATACTTATTGTTAAATGGAAAGCGGCAAACGAACACCCTAGAGAGTCAATTTACTCCCCTAAACCAAGGTGGACAAGGTTTAGGTTGTGTGAGTAAAAAAGTTCGGGCAGTATAAAGCAAAGTAAGTGCATTGAACTCTTATAACCCCCTCCCAGCCTCCCCCTTAGTAAGGGGGAGGAGTCTTTAGGGCTGCATTTCCAGCGCCCTCCCCTTATTTAAGAAGAGTCGTGGGGGAGGTGTCATTTACGGCAGCCTTTCCAGTTCCCTCCCCTTATTTAAGGGGAGGGTTAGGGAGGGGTTTAAGAAGTTCGAGCGTTTATATTCCTTTTATCTTTCGTTTTGTCATACAAATGCATTACGAATTACATTTATAAGATGATCAAAAAACATGGAAGAAGCATTACACATTAAACAAGAGTCCCCCAACCAGCCCGATGTCATGGCACTGATTAGCGATCTCGATGCCTATCAAGCCTCTTTGTACCCGCCAGAAGCCCGCTACGCATTAGACTTAGCCTCTCTGTCTCAGCCTAATGTGCTTTTCGCTGTGGCTAGAGATCAACAGAACAAAGCCCTCGGTTGCGGTGCTATCGTTTTGAATGATTCATACGGTGAGGTAAAACGTCTATTTGTCAGCCCTGAAGCCAGAGGCCAAGGCGTGGCCCAACAATTGATTGCCACTTTGGAAACCAGTGCTTATCAATCAGGTTGTCGAACACTTATGCTGGAGACTGGCCCTTATCAGCCAGACGCCATCGCCTTCTATCGTAAACAAGGCTATGGGACTTGCGGCCCATTTGGCGACTATCCTGACCATCCTCTTAGCGTGTTTATGAGTAAATATCTCGATTAGAATAAAGCTTGTTATATACCTTCCTAAACAACCACATTGTCGTGATGAGTAAACTACTCGTCGTGATACGACTCATCTAAAAATACATAGCCGCTTACAGTAAAACTTCACTTCTTACTGGTAGGACAGAATTATTATGCGCTATTCCGGCTTGTTATTACTTTCCGCTACTCTGTGCCAAGCTCCTATGGTATTTGCCGCAACGAAATTTGATTTTACCAATGAATACAATGCCACTTCGATCCATGCTCAAGGCGATCAGTATTTTATCGATCAAGTATCCAAATTAACGAAAGGTGATGTGCAAATCACCCTGCATACGGGTGGTTCGTTGGGGTTTAAATCCGCCGATAATTTTTATGCCGTTTCCGATGATGCCGTGCAAATAGCCGATACCCTCGCGGGCAGTATGGCGGGAATCGATCCTATTTTTTTAGTCTCCTCTTTGCCCTTTTTAGTAAAAAACGAAAAACAAGCCGAAGATCTTTATAAAATAGCAAAACCCTATTACCAAAAAATCTTTGCTAAAAATGGGCAAATATTGCTTTACGCTTCCCCTTGGCCGGCGAGTGGTATTTGGTCAAAAAAACCCGTTACCAACAAACAAGAGCTGGCGAATTTAAAAATCCGTACCTATGACAAAAATGGCACGTTAACACTACGTGACGCTGGCGCTGATCCCATTAAACTATCTTGGGCGGATGTGGTGCCTCAACTGTCGACAGGAGGCATTCAAGCCGTGCTCACCTCTGCGGATGCGGGCGCCAGTGGCAAATTTTGGGAGCATCTCGACAACTACAGCGCCATTCAATACGCCATTCCACTCAACATGGTGCACATGAATAAAGATGAGTTTGATGATCTGCCTAAAAAGGATCAGCAAGCCATTTTAAAAGCCGCCGCTCTCACGGACAAACACAATTGGCAAGCCGTAAAAACGCGAGTAGCAGAAAATTATAAAGAATTGACCGCACACAAGGTCACTATTCACAAAAATCTGCCAAAGCCTTTTATCCATTGGTTACAAGAGTCCGCTAAGCCATCCCTTAAAGAATGGTTAAAAGATACCGGACAACCGGGCCAAACCATCATTGCTGAATTTGAGAAAAGCAAATAATGCTGATTCGATTCTTAGCCACGCTATCAAGACAACTTAACCGGTTATCTGGTGCCTTAGCCATGCTATTAATCGTCTATGTGCTGTGCCATATCCTGCTGGAAATTGTACTGCGGTTATTTGGAACATCCACCTATGTTCTGGATGAATTTGTCGGCTACGCGGTGGCGGCCATTACCTTTCTAGGCTTAGGTTACAGCCTAGAAAGAAATAGCCTGATTAGAGTGAATATTCTCATGGATCGCTTACCAGAACGCTTTCACTGGCTGCTAGATCTGCTTGTTTCGGCTATGTCCTTCGCTATTTTCACGTGGATTTCCTACTACTGGTATATCAATACCCTGAGAAGCTTTCAGCGCGGCACAACCAGCTCGTCGATTGCCGAAACCCCGCTGTGGATACCCGAAGGAATGTAAGCGTTCATTCTACGCCGTTATTTCATCCCATCTTTTTGCACTCTAAACTGGACTCCGTTTTCATCTCATCACCGATAACGGAGTCCAACCCATGACCAAACCCTATACCCGTCGTTCTTCTTCTGAATGGCAACAAATCATTGACGATCAAGCCGAGTCTGGCTTATCCGCCCCTCAATACTGCGAACAGCATCAGGTGAGTTACGCCAGTTTTAGTAAATGGCGTCAGCATTTTTCGGGAACTAAAGCCTCGCCAGATTCTAGTCACTCAGACTTTATCGATCTCAGTCAGGTGCCCACTCTCTCAGGTACTGGACGTTGGAACATTACCTTGTGTTTAGGTGATGGTGTTGAGCTTCGATTGAGTCGTGACTGATGTTCCTGCCCGATCCCAATGCTAAAATTTGGTTGCATACCCAACCCACAGATATGCGTAAATCCTATCGTGGCTTATTAGGGCTGATCAAACAACACCTCAAAGAAAACCCACTCATCGGGTATTTTGTCTTCATTAACCGGCGCAAAACCCAGATGAAAATCCTCTATTTTGACACCTCTGGTTATTGCATTTGGTGTAAACGACTGTCGCAGGGGCAGTTCAATTATGCGTCATCAGAAAACGCTAAACACGCCCTAAGTGTGATTGAATTGCAGCACCTCTTAGCGGGCATAAAAGTCGAAAAATATCGTCAATTTAAACGCTACAAGCGAGCATCATGACAAGTTGGATGGTATAATCCAACCCCATGAATGACGCCACTTACCGACCTATTTTACCCTTCAAAAACATCGACTTGCTTCACACGAATGAGGTCGAAAAACTGCGTGCTGAAAACGAAGCTATGTCTTCAAGAATCCGCCAATACGAAGCGGAAGTGCACATGCTAAAGCGTGAGTTATTTGGGCCGAAAAGCGAACGTCGTACCTTACTCACACCAGATCAACAAGCCCTCGCTGATATCGTGGGTCCGATGTCAGCCGAACCAACCCGCGTAGAAGAAGAGTCTATCGTTGAGAAGGACAAACCTGAGTCTGCCAATGTTCGTGGCAAAGCGCCCAAGTTTCGTAAAGGCAATGAAATTAACATCACCGGATTGCGTTTTGATGAGTCTATACCGGTTCGTGAAAAGGTTATCTTAGCGGACGAATTACAAGGCCCCAATGCGCACGAATACGAAGAAGTCGGCTTCAAAGACGTCAGCCGCATCGTACAAAAAACCAGTGCCTATGAAGTCGTCATCACCAAACGTCAGGTGGTGAAGCACAAAACCAGTAAACAGCTCATTACCGCGCCACAGCCGGATCTGATTTTTGACAGTTCCCTCGCGGATGTGAGTTTTATCGTTGGCTTACTGGTTAATAAGTTCTTGTATCACTTACCCCTTTATCGTCAACACCAACAGCTTAGCGCTTCCGGCATCACCCTCAGTCGTGCAACGCTCACAAACCTCACCAAACGCGGGATCGAACTGTTACGACCCATTGTGGTAGAGCAACTGATTAGTGTGCTGGACAGCAAGGTACTGGCCATGGATGAGACACCGATAAAAGCCACCCGCCAGCCTGGGGTAGGCAACCAACCCGGCAAAATGAAGCAAGCGTATTTTTGGCCCATCTATGGCGAGCAGGACGAAGTGGTGTTTACCTTCTCCCAAAGCCGTGGCATGAAACACATCCAAGACTTACTGGATCATGTTTGGCAGGGTACCTTACTGACCGATGGTTATGCCGCTTACAGTCGTTACGAAGCCACCTCACCGGAGGTCACTCATGCTCAGTGTTGGGTGCACATGCGTCGTCAGCTACTGAAAGCCGAAATGGAAGAAACCGAGGCCGTCACCCACGCGCTGAACCTGATTGCCGCCTTGTACCAGTACGAAAGCCATATCAAACAGAAAGGTTGGTCAGATGAGAAAAAACAAGATTACCGAGTGCAACACAGTAAGCCCTTAGTGGATCAATTTTTTGCCTTCTGCGAAGAACAAACCCAACGGGCTGACCTATTACCAGACGATACCTGGATGAAAGCGTTGAACTACACCTTAAAGCGCAAACGCCAACTGATGGTCTTTTTGGAAAATCCAAACGTTGCCATGGACACCAACCACCTAGAGCGAGAGATAAGACCCATCCCAATGGGTAAGAAGAATTGGCTCTTCTGTTGGACAGAACTGGGCGCCGAACATGTCGGCATCATCCAAAGCTTGATCAGCACCTGCAAGCTGCACGACATCGACCCCAACGTCTACCTGACGGATGTCCTACAACGAGTCAGCCAGCATCCAGCCAAAGACATCGCGGACTTAACACCAATACGATGGAAGCAACTGTTCGCAGACAACCCGTTGAAATCGCCCTTACTCTGAGTCAGTGGCTATCAATGATAGCCCTAGAATGAACGCTTACGCTTTAACAGGCGAACTTCCGCTTCATATTGGCGGATAGTGACAGACATGGCCTCGACTTCGGCACGTAACTTATCGACCTCATTCGTGTGAAGCAAGTCGATGTTTTTAAACGGTAAAATAGGTCGATAAGAGGCATCATTCATAGGGTTGGATTATACCATCCAACTTGTCATGATGCTCGCTTGTAGCGTTTAAATTGACGATATTTTTCGACTTTTATACCCGCCAACAGATGCTGTAATTCCAGTGTACTGAGGGCGTATTTATCGTTCGCTGATTCTTGGTAATGGAACTGACCTTGAGCCAAGCGTTTGCACCAAATGCAGTAACCCGAGGTGTCAAAATAGAGAATTTTCATCTGCGTTTTGCGTCGATTAATGAACACAAAATACCCGATGAGTGGGTTCTCTTTGAGGTGTTGTTTGATCAGCCCTAATAAGCCACGATAGGATTTACGCATATCAGTGGGTTGGGTATGCAACCAAATTTTAGCATTGGGATCGGGCAGGAACATCAGTCACGACTCAATCGAAGCTCAACACCATCGCCTAAACACAAGGTAATGTTCCAACGTCCAGTACCTGAGAGAGTGGGCACCTGACTGAGATCGATAAAGTCTGAGTGACTAGAATCTGGCGATGCTTTAGTTCCCGAAAAATGCTGACGCCATTTACTAAAACTGGCGTAACTCACCTGATGCTGTTCGCAGTATTGAGGGGCGGATAAGCCAGACTTGGTTTGATCATTAATGATTTGTTGCCATTCAGAGGAAGAGCGGCGGATATAAGGCTTGGTCATGGGTTGGACTCCGTTATCGGTGATGAGATGAAAACGGAGTCCAGTTTAGAGTGCGAAAAGATGGGATGAAATAACGGCGTAGAATGAACGCTTACGAAGGAATGGTACTAATCGGCTTAGTATTACTCTGTTTTACACTGCTGGTGAGAATGTTGATATTGATATCAACCCGACACGTGCCCCATATCGAGTTAGCCCAATCCCATGAATAGGATGTAAACATGGACATTGTATTAACCGCTGTTGCCGTGATGACACTTATTTTTGTGGTGCTTGGTTTAGGCGTCTGGGTGTTTTCAGGCTTGGCCATTGTTGCCCTTTTGTCTTTGGTGCTGATTGGCGACGTTAGTTTTCATCGGGCTGGCGCCATTCTCAGTCGTATTATTTTCAGTGCGGGAAATTCTTGGGAGTTATCCGCCATTCCACTGTTTATCTTAATGGGGGAGCTGATTTTCCGTTCCGATATTTCAGACCGATTATTTAAAGGCCTAGAACCTTGGACCAAAAAACTACCAGGGGGAATACTGCACACCAATGTGTTCGGATGCGCCTTATTCGCTGCCGTTAGTGGTTCTAGTGCCGCCACCACGGCGACCGTTGGCAAGATCACCACGACGGAATTAAAAAAACGTGGCTATAATCGTAGCTTGTCCATTGGCTCCTTAGCAGGAGCGGGTAGCTTAGGGTTACTCATTCCACCCTCTTTAGTCATGATCGTCTACGGTATTCAATCCGAAGTCTCCATCAGCAAACTCTTTATGGCGGGGATTTTGCCTGGCATTTTGATCGCCTTGCTATACTCTGGCTATCTTATCATTCGCGCTTTAATAAACCCGTCCTTGTGTCCACCAGAAAACGTTAGCCAGATCAGTAAACTCAAAAGCATTGTACTGCTTCTCCCTGTGATCTCATTGATTGTGATCGTCATGGGTGCCATCTATACAGGCATTGCCACCCCCTCTGAAGCGGCAGCGGTAGGTGTTTTTGCTACCTTGTTAATCTTACTAAAAGAAAGACAACTCTCTTTTGCAATGATCCAAGAAGCTTTGATCGCCACACTCCTCAGCTCCACCATGGTCTGCAGCATTCTCATCACCGCCGCCCTATTATCAACCGCCATGGGATTTTTGCACTTGCCATCGGAGTTAGCTCGCTATATTGCCAACCTGCACCTGTCACCGGCGTGGCTCTTATTCGCCTTAGCTATTTTTTATATTGTATTAGGTCTTTTTTTAGATGGCATTTCCATCACCGTCATGAGCCTCCCCATTACCTTGCCCATCGTCGTGCAAGCAGGGTTCGACCCGCTTTGGTTTGGCGTATTTCTAGTGATATTGATAGAACTCGGGCAAATCACCCCACCCGTTGGCTTTAACCTCTTCGTCCTACAAGGGTTAACGGGGGAAAAAATAGGCCAAGTGGCAAAAGCCGCCTTCCCTTTCTTTATCCTCATGTGCACTGCGGCCCTTATTCTATGCCTAGTGCCCGATATCGCTTTATGGCTGCCAAACCTCCTATCGCCAAACTAGCATAAGTACACCCAGTGAGGGCTAGAAAACTCACACCTAATTCGTAATAACTCACGTTAGCAACCGCTCTATTCTATTTTTAAGCAAACTTTTATCGGTCTCTTTTGGCTAATGCCTTGAATAAGCCGCCGATTTGGAGCGGTAACGGAAAACCAGTCCAATAACATGCGCTTGTTATACCTATCGCTGCCGTGATTGTCGACGTAACGATTCAACCGCAAAAACAATAGAGTCACTTTTTGACTCCCTGCTAGACCAGTCACTCCAAAAATCTTTTGTTGCACTTGCTGGCTCTAAATTTGGTTTATTCAACTTTATTCGTGATGGCAATAATACTGCATCCCCCAATACAACAGCCTCTCCAGTATCCAATATAGGTAAAACTGATGTAAGAGAACTTAATGAATCAGGCATCATTTTGTGGACGACTTGTTGATCTTGTGGGTTACTTAGCCTTAATGCTATAAGGTTGTTACATTGACTCAAAATAGTTCGGCTGACATCTGAGGGTCGCTGACTAACAACGAGCAATGACACTCCATACTTTCTTCCTTCTTTAGCTACTTTTTCAAAAGTGTCTAGAGCGATTCTTGACTCAGCATCACTAGCATCTTTTGTTGGCAAGTATATATGCGCCTCATCACATACAAAGGTAATAGGTGTTCTCTCTTCTTCTGCCCGCCAAAACTGTACGTTATATAAAAACCGAGTTAACACACCTATTACTACTGGCAATATATCAGAAGGAACCTCTGAAAAGTCTATGACCTTTATTCCGAAAGAACCCAACTTCGTTTCCAAAAACTGGTTGGCATAAGCTGCCAACCAGTTATACTCATTTGACCCATCTGGTGAGTCAAACAAAAATGAGTTTCTCTTGTCGTCAGTTTTTGTCTCAAGTCGTCCAATAAATCTTGTTAGCTTTCCATTCCAATCCCCCTTCACCTCGCTCTTACCGTTTGAACCTAATTTTGTACCATTGTCGTCAGTAGAAAGCCGAGCTAAAAGTTCTCGAGTAGAATACGGGATAGGTGAATCAATTGTTATTCCACCAGCAAGTTCTGTGAGATTTTTATCCACGAGATATTGTTGCTTTAATTCTCTTACATGGTGGGTAAATCTAGATGCCTGATTAGGTGCATTATTATCAGAACGATCCAATAGCAAAGCTAACATTTCATCTTTATTAAGCAACCAATGCGGCACAAATACAGAGTTGGTATTTTGATTTTCAATATCAGCTGGCCCAGCAATTTTATAATATTCAGCTATTGGTTCTTTTCCTTCTTCAACACCGTATGTAGTTAGAGTTTTATACTCACCATGAAGATCAAAAAGAATAATATTTGTATGTTCTAACTTTGCTGCTTGCTCTAATAGCGATGCTACAGTCCAACTTTTCCCTGAACCAGTGCTACCTAGCAGCGCAGCATGCCGTTGAAAAAGCTTATCGCCATTTGCAACTGCTTTAGATTGGGTATTTCCGTAAGTACCAAGTACTAATTGAATATCCTCTGGAGTGTCACTAGCAACAACTGACATCAAGCGTTCAAGGCTTTCTTCTTTTATTAGATAAACCTGCTTATCTACTCTCGGGAAGTATTTTGCTCCACGTTTAAATACTTGACGACGATCCCCAAGAACCTCCCAGTAGGTACCAATCAGTGCGACTTGAACAACATCATGATCGACGACAACATCAAAGTCCTCATCTTCACCATCTTCAGACTCTGGTTCTAATAATAGAGGACTACCGACACTGCGCTTCACTTTCTCTATGATGCCAACCAAAAACTCTTGTGGTGTAGCACCCTGAATAGCGACTAGATCAGATACTGTAAGCGTTTGAATAACTTCTGGAGACTCAGCCAATATAAGGGCACGATTTGTATCGACACTAGCTACCCTACCTATATAGCAATCCTCTTCTATCGAAATGACATAATCTTGTGTTGTCATTTTAAAACTCCATTTATAAATTCATTAAGTGACCACCAATTTTCATTATGAAGAGTTTCAACCCCTCCAATTCGAACTTTGGTCTCATTATCATTGCTACCAACAGAAACCAATGTGACGTTATGCAGACTGTCACAAATTCTAATAGCATTCGGTGTTAGTACTTTTGTAATAACCAAAGCAGGTACACCTTCACGAAGCTTATTTAACAAATGAACCTCAAGTTGTTCATCATTAAATCCGTATCCAATTATCAATATCGATTTGGCTTGTTGAATATACCTATTTGATAATTCACGGTGATAGTCAAAAGGATGTTGGTATCCCTCTCTAAATTTACTTGTACCCGGAGTTATAATTAATCTGCGAGCGCTACTTTCGTATAACGACCTTATAACGCTTCCATTGATTTTATACCAATCTAGGCTTCCATGAGGTTTAAATATTCTGGCATGTTTTTTTACTGAAACCCTAGTTCCAGAACTACCTTTCAAAGTTCTTTTTCTTTCTATAACTGAAATTTTATCTTTTTCGCCATCAGGGTTATGCGAGCCATAATAATAACCATTAAAACCAGTGATTATATCGAGGCCAACTGATTCACAGGCTAGCTCTATTAAACGATCATAATTAGGCGTAACAATAATTAGTTCATTTTGATTGTGTAACAAGTGATTTAGCAGAAGGGAAAACGACAATTTTTTTTCCTGCAGTACAACTGCCTCAATTATTGATTTTTCATTCTTACCTATGAGTTTGGCAGTTTCAGAAACAATAAAAGGAACTAGAGTACTACCTTGCTTTAAAGATGCCATAGCATCTTCAAAACCTACATCCTGATCAATTTGTTCTTCTACTTGCTTCCATTCATCTAACAGCTCACCTTCAACAAGCTTAGGTATTTCTTCTTTCAAATGTTGGGAAAGGTGCCACATACCTGATATCCCCTCACCCAAAGATAATCCAGAGCCAATGAGCACCAGAGGACTTTGTATAAAAAACTCTTGTAGGTGTTTTTTTACTGAGTCAACGTCCAAAATGCCCTCTCAACTATGAAATAGGTATAACACCCGCAGCACATGCGGCTCTGTAGTGAAAGCGAAGTCGTAACGGAAAAGCCGTCGCTGTGCCTGCGATTGTTATGCATATCTATTCATCCCCCCAACATATCTCGCACTTCATTTACATAACGCAGCCATTCATCAAGCACCTGTCTAGTAACGCTGGATTCAAACTCTGGATATTTTCGTGTGTGAAACCAATTTTCAGAGTTACTGGAAACTCTATCCTTGTACCCAGGACCCATCCCCCAGTCTTTAAACAAACTATTCCAGAGCTGTTGATCTGAAGAAAGCTTTTCTTCATAAACCGCACGCCCTTTAGCAAACGCTTTTTGGTAAATATCACCAAGTCGTTTCTCAGTTGTTTGTTTTAACTGTTTAAGCAGTGCATAGGCAGGCTGGAGCTCATTCTGGGATAGCATGTTATTGATTAGTACAATAAATTCATCCTTCAGGGTGCCGATTTGATCAACAACTTGCTCACGAGCACTGGTCGCTAAAAGCTGATAGTAATCCAAGTTGTGCCATTCCCCCCGTCGATTGACACTAGCTCGAACACTTGCGGCATATGTCCCCGTGTTCTTAATGTCATTAATCAATGGTAAAAAATATTCTTTTAGCACAGGAGAACAGCTTTGAGCCTTTTTTATCCATGGCTCCAGCGTGTTCTTGACCTGATTCTTCGCCGCTTTAGCTGACTGAGAGACTAGTTCAGTTCCGATGTCTCTGATAGCCTTCTCGATATCGAAAATATCCTGAGAATATTGGTCACGTAGCACAGAGACTTTTTCGATCAAGAATTCTTTAAGCTGTTTAGGATCGTCAGACTTCATATCGAAAAATTGCACATCTAGGTTGTCCAACTGTAGTGTGTGTTTTAAATCATTAACCACCTGCTCAGTACGAATCTCACGTCCCTCAATTTTGTCACCAACAGGTTCATCTATTTCAATAACTTTTTCAGCTTCACTCTCTCTATCCAGAATTAACAGAACAGTTTCTTTTAAAACTCGTTGGCTTAGACCTGCATCCTTGGCAAGTTTCAGCAACCCTGACATTGTCTTATCGGGCGCTTCGTTAAATCGGCAGCACAGTACACTGACGGTACGATTATTGGTAAGACAGCTATCAAGGTCAGCACGGTTAACCGTTTGGTCGACACCTTTTGTATCAATTACTGACAGCGCGTAATTGATGCCATCAAAAAATCTTATCGGCACCGATATGCGTATATGCTTGGATAAACCAACACTTGGATGAGTGCAGCTATTGATAGATTTGAATGTAGTATGCAGCCACTCGTTTTGGTCTATCCCATCATCATTAATGAATCGCGTTTGATGACGAGCAGACAAATCAATACGTTCCAACAACCCCTCCGCTAAAGATTCGACAGTTTGGTAATTGGCAGCAAAGTTTTTAGCGTTATCGGTAGTGATTCGCTTGCCTTCGGAGTTTTTCGTTCGCGATATCCGGAGGTCGAGCATGTTGCGGAGCGCTCTTTCAACTTCGGCACTTAGTTTAAATGACTCTGAATTATCCGATTCTGAAATTTCTGATATATGTAAGTACTGAGCAAAGTCGGTGAGATAGTTCTTTACCTCAACTTCGGAATGCGGAGTTAGTTCGATCTCTAGCTGGGGACCAGCAGAAATTTCCACTTCGCAAAGCGTGGTTCGACCGCTACCTGTACTAAGAATTGGTTCTTCTCCATCTAGCAATTCAAGTAGGTGACATATGGCAGTTGTCTTTCCGGTACCGACGTTACCGATAAATGCCAGCCTTTGATCTGAATTTGAGAGGTAATCAACAGCATCGTCAAATAGCTCCCGATGGTTAGCTAGCTGTTTTCGAGTTGCGCTCTCCTCCGGCAGTTTTTTCGTCAGATTTTCTATTCTTTCATGCAAAACCTTTTGCCGGTTGTTCAGATCATTATTCGGATCATTAGCTTCAATTTTTATATTCATTTACCGCACCCTCTGATCCCCATTAGCCAGCTCTCCGGAACTATCCTTAATAGCATTACAGTTTAATAGTGCGCATGCGCATCTATCCAATAAATCGGCGTGCATGTTATTCTAGTCTTAGCTATTTAGATAAATTTAGCTAACACCATAATTTATATAAAGTTATTCATAATGATAAGCGTTCAGGCTTAGGCTTAAACAAGCATGCTTTTTTGTCTAATAACCGTGCATCAGGAGGGGAAAAATATGTGGCTTTCGTCTTCCCAGACACAATCCTTACACTCTAATCTATTTTCAAACAAGTGCCAATTAGAACATGTTGATATTTGATTCAGCGCAGGGTCAAAGCCCTTTTCGTAAAAGCATTTCAGAATAATTAGATTTGATCAGGTCGAAAAGGTGTTCGACCCCATAGATCCCACGCCTGCGCAGGGATGACAATACTCTCCGTCAAACTCCAAGTTAATCAGAGGAATACAATCAAATCGGTAACACCAAACAACCCCATCCTAGCCTTCCCCTTAAAAAAGGGGAAGGGACTTGGCGATCAGTCGCCCTTACCTTCTGTCGGAGTTAAAACCCATAGGTCCCACATCTGCGCTGGGATGACGGTAGCTCAAAGCCTATACGGGGATGAAAGAGCCGCTTCGACGCAACGAAGTTGCGCGACTTTATGGTGTTTCAAAGTCAGTTAAAAATACCTTGTCTCCTATCCTCAAAACCAATCTATGCCTTGATGGGGCTCTGCATTGACAACATGATGCCTTCATGAGGAAACGAGGCGCTGCCCTTAAAAGCGAATTTTTGGTTACTTTTGCGTCGCTAGACAAAAGTTACCCGCTCAGCAGAGCGGAATAAAGGTTGGGCAGACAAAGTGTTTGAATGGAAGATGGTATCTTCCCCTTAAAAAGCGATTATTTTCAAAGCTCTAGAGCTGTTGCAGAACAATCAATGACACGACCCTTTTGATTGATTTCTATTGATTAAAAAGCTGTTCTATCGTTTTCATCGGTAAGAACATACGAACATGCCCATTATGTTCGCACAACACTTCAAAGCCGAACTTCGCGTAGAACGATTGAGCGGAATCTGTCAGACAGTCCACAATGATTGCGTATGCCCTCATGTAATGATTCACTTCCCACAAATACTTCAATGCACGAATCAGACTAACCTTTCCGAGCCCTGAACCATGAAACTCTTTGTGCACAGCTAATTGAGCCAAAAGAAAAACGGGGATTGGATACCTAGGAAGTTTATTTGCTAGTGGTGTCGGTAATGTTTCTCGGCTGATAGAACTCGGGGCAACACTATAAAACGCACAAATAGCGTATTTTTGATTTAACAGTGGCTGAGCGCTAGGTAAAACCATAGTTCGACTAATACCTGCTTGCATATGCTTTGCTGCTTGAGTTTTGATAAATGTATTTAACTCTTGCTCACCACAGTCGAATGAGTTGCGGTCATGCTTTGATTTACTAAGTTCTACGAACTCTTTACCCCAACTCACCTAATACCGCTCTCATCTGTCAATTTGGCAGCGTCAAGCAACGCTTGATTCGGTGCTTTTGCTTTATCACACGCTGCCATAAACTCGTCAAAGACACTGTCTTTAACCACAATACTTTCATGCTCTTCGATAACCTGAGTGGCATCTTCATCCATAAGCCTCACTACATATTCAGTGAGACTTTTTAAACCCAGTAAAGCCGATGCCTTTTCAGCTTTTGCCTTGATCTCTTCATCAAGACGGATATCTAAACGTGCCGTTGCCATAACCCCTCCTACGTACGGATACATTCCGTAAACGTAGTGATTATAGTGCAAATTTAAAGCTCACTCAAATTGTACGGAAACGTTACGGAATACAAAAAATATAACGACTAAACGGTTACACAGTGGTTAAACCATGACTATAACCGTCTGTTGGAGTGGAATAAGCTCCGATGGCGTTAGGATGGCAATCAGATAGCTACCCGATTGAACCACGAGCATAGACTGAAGAAACGGGATACCTGACATAATACCAGCATGATAACCGACGAATTTACAGGCTTCTTCCAATGTGTTCACTCATCTCTTTTGAGCAGTGCAAAAGGTCTATTTATTTAGAAGGAATGGCTGTGTGCTACTTGATGTAGGGAATCATACCAACGCCCAACCCGAAGGGCGATGCTGTCTTTGCTTGTTATGTTTTGGGGCTTACTCATATAATATCAATTGTGCCGTCACTACGAGTGATATTGATACTCTCGTATTGCGAAACCTCAGTGTGTATGTAGAGTGCAACACCGCCGGTTAAAGCAATTTTAAGCACCAGATCATTTTCATTACTGATGCTAATTACTTCTTGTTTGGGGACGTGGATAATATCTTTTGTACTTACCCACTCACCGTCGTCGAACCACAGTTCTTTGATTCCGTTTATTTCGCCTTCTATTTTGTGGAGAGCTTGAATAACCAAACCATTCTCAAAGGCTATTTGAGCATCATAATAGCCAACCGACACAAGATTCACTTCTTGGCCTATTAGTTCTTTCAAATGTGATTCGTCCGGTAATTCGTTCATATCTTAAGAAACATAGCCAACTATTTTTGTTCCGACTTTAAGTGATTGTTAGCTACGTACTGAATAGGGAACCACTGTAATTATTTCATCAAGTCGGCTGATAACCAAATCACCAAGCGAAGCGGTTGAAGTAAAATCAATTATAAAACTCTCAACGGCATTGCAAACATCGATAACCAATGATTTAGTAGAGATAACAACCGTATCTTCTTCAGCATACAGTTGATGTCTAAGAGTATCACAATCATGATATAAGAACTTCATGACATTAGATTTTTCATGTAATTCAGCTGTCGTGCCATAAGTATGAAGTAACGCACATCTGGCGGCATAGAGATCCTCTCCCGAATATTGATACTGTTGTTCAAAGTTTGGTTTTAAATACCTATTGCACCAGTCAATAAAATCTTTGCGCGTAACTTTACTTTTTCCTGGCGGCCTAGCAAGACCAGCCATAGCATCGATACAAATAAAACTCATGGCAATACTTGGAGTAACTAATCCTTGAGCATCACATCTCTTTATTTGTTGAGTAAGACCTCTTAATACAGCCAAATCTGCTTTTTTTTGATTCATGTAGTCTTAGTTACCTCTAAAGTACCCAACAGTTTATAGTGCGCACGCGCATTTATCCAATAAATCGGCATGCGTGTTATTCTAGTCTTAGCCATTTAGATAAATTAAGTTAGCATTATGATTTATATAAAGTTATTTATAATAACAAGCGTTCAGGCTTAGACTGAAAAAAAACATGCTTGTTTTGTCTAATAACCGTGCATCAGGAGGGAAAAATATGTGGCTTTCGTCTTCCTAGACGCCATGTTTACACTCTAATCTATTTTCAAATAAGTGCCAATTAGAACATGTTGATATCTGATTCAGCGCAGGGTCAAAGCCCTTTTCGTGAAAGCACTTCAGAATAGTTAGCTTGGATCAGGCCGAAAAGGTGTTCGACCTCTTAATCTAATGAGGTAACTATTGTTGGACTGAAGTCCAACCTACAAATCGTCTTCGACGCAACGAAGTTGCGCGACTTTATGGTGTTTCAAAGTCAGTTAAAAATCCCCTGTCCCCTATCCTCAAAACCAATCTATGCCTTGATCGGGCTCTGCATTGACAGCATGATGTCTCCATGAGGAAACGAGGCGCTGCCCTTAAAAGCGAATTTTTGGTTACTTTTTGGGCGCTTGCAAAAAGTTACCCGCTCAGCAGAGCGGAATAAAGCTCATAAATACAAAGCGATTGAGAGACAAAAAACAGAACAACCCCATCCTAGCCTTCCCCTTAAAAAAGGGGAAGGAACTTGGTGATTAGATGCCCTGGCTCCTATCCTCAAAACCAATCTATGCCTTGATGGGGCTCAGCATTGACAACATCATTTTTCTATAATGAAACGCAACAAGGCTTTAACGTGCTGCGCTGATAATCTACGACTTTTGTTAATTATCTTTCCTGCGCTCCACTGAAAGCGGCCGACGACGGTGCTGCTCTTGCACGATTGGTGGCATAACAGTGAAGAACTCTGTCCATCCACCAGTGCGATTACGCAGAAGGTCGTACTTCTCTGGCTGGGACATCGCTTGAGTTAAGCTATTCGGATCGCCTGCTGTAATAGTGAGTACATTTGAACCTTCTCCACTGGCAAAAGCAGCCATTACGTCCACCAGCTCTTCTGCACTAAAACACTCAAGAATATTCATGTCGGTCGGTGCCCCATTAGCATAATAAGCGGCGCCTTTTTGCTCCCTACTTTGGCCTGTAAGTTGCTCAACCACATCAAATAACGGGGCTTCTTGATGCTGAACAGGTTGGTCCGCTGGACTGGACTCTGCACTTAAATCAGAAGCAACGGTTTGGCCTAGCCTAAACTATTGTGCCGTAAACACTAAAGCTGATTCAAACCAAAACTGCCAAGCGTTGTAAATCCGTCTTGAACGCTTTGTAGGCAAATTTTCTTGCTCCAATTATTTTCTCGATGGCCCGTGCCCTTCATACATGGGCAAGTTTATTTCTAGTTCTTTCCAGTTCCCTTTTGATGAGATGAAGTTATGCGAGATGGGTCGTTCAACTATATCACTGTCGATTATCCCTAAACGGATTCTGAGCTTGTCCGGTTTAACTGAGTTTGAACTATATATTGGTTCACCGCATATTGAACAAAAGCATTTCCGCTTACCTTCACTACTCTCGTAATATATAAGAGTGCCTTTTGCGTCGTTAAGGTGAAGATCTGACTTATTCACATCACCATTGGTTGCAAAAGCACTGCCACTCGCTTTTCGACATAGTGAGCAGTGACAATAAATAGGATCTGTAATTCCACCATGTAGCTCGAACTGAATAGAGCCACACAAACAACTTCCTTTGTACATTTCGCCTACATGTAGTAGATATTTGCCTAACGTGAAGCTGTGCGGCGCAAACGAAGCGCAGCGTAGTTTGCGTCGAACAAGCGCCTTGTTATGCGAGATTAACTTAATCTTAATAGGGTTCCTTTTCCCCCTTCTTTGATTTACTACATTGGCCCTAAATTTTTTACTCAGGTGCTGGGGATAGCCTGAACAAATGCGGTGGTGTCAGTTTGTACGTCAATTATAATTGAAACATTACCATTGTTTTTAGAAGTTCCCAGTGATAAGACAGTAGTAGGCCACTTCCGAGGATTGGCCAAGATATACATCAATGGGACATAAATAAACGAATTCATATTCACCACGTTAGGGGACGATGTATTTGTTCCGGTGGTATAGGTAACTGATAGGTCGCTGACGATGTTTAAACTGCTGTCGGTATTAGTCATTGGCACACCCCCAAATGCATTCAACGGCACCGGATTAAAGGGCGTCCAAGATTCCAGATTGGCATATTGATTGATACTCCCGGTAACCTTAGCCAGCATCATGGCCCCGGCATGGTATTCTTTACTGAAGATCAAGCTTATGTTGATGTTATTCTTTGTATCCGTCAGCGTAAGTACATTGCTAATGAATGACATATTTTCTTTTACGAACTCATAAGAAGTGGAGTTGACCCCATCAAAAGAAAAGGTGATTGAGGCTGAATACACAGCTACACCAAAAGAAACAGTGTATTGACCTAAAATGGAAAGGAAAGCTTGTGGATGGATAGAGGGCAGTGGATAATAACCACTGAAAGCATCCAAAGCTTCGCTATTCGGATTGGGCTCAAGATCTGAAACGATGTTGTAATTAACTTTGTTATCAAAAATGATTGTTTGCAAACTTCTGGAGGAAACGGTTGTTCCATCTACGGTCATGTCGTTACAGGCAAATCCCTTTGAACCGGCAGTCCCCATAATCAAGTGCACGCTTTTTGTTCCATTTCGGAACTGAAAGTAGTACATGTTCATGTTATAGATGTAATCTTGCACCTTTTTCAGATTCTGATCGCCAGATCCGTAATCATAATAAAGGGTATTATTTTCCTCAATTTGCATCACTTTAATCATTGCCTTCTTCGGCTTCTCCGAAGTACTGAGGATAATTTCTTCGGGCAGATAATACGTTCCCTGATATAAACTATTCTTGATTGGATTGTTGTAGGTAAATCCTCTGACCGCTACTGACAATGCTGACAATATCTCTATCCGTCCGCTGAGTTCGACGGTAATTTTCGAATCACTTACACGGGTCAAGTTCAAGTTCAAAGACAATTCATTCGTGTTCTGAACAAGCGTCTTCCCATCAAAAGTTCCGCTTGAAAACGGAACGCTATGGGACGTTTTTCCATCCAGTGAAACGTATAAAGTAGTCATGTAGCTTGCTTCGCTACCCCCATTGGATACCACCAGATTGGCATCAATGGCGAAAAAAGCACCAGGGGCACAGTCCAAGGCGTAATAACCGTTATAGGGTAAAAGTGCCTTAGTATCGACACTAGGGACGAAAGCATTAGGATCGTAGTCCTGCAAATCAGCCCTAACAATACGATTAAAGGCCGCATACTCAAATACATTTACGTTCTGTGTGGTTTTCATAATATATTCTCTCCCTTTTATTTTTTACTCAGTTGATAATATAGATCAATAGTAAATTTTGGGGTTGCGATGCCTTACTCACAGGAAAATCAAGAATGCAGAGAGTAATTTATCCGAGTTCAACAACTTGTTAGACCTCTAGAATCAAATTGAGAATACAGCCCATCCTCTATCATGGAGCCCTATCACTGCTCTAATCCAATCACAATAGATCTGACAATGACAGGGCCACAGATTAAGGATCCTCTACTTACACTGCCCTGACCTACAGCCACTAGTACAAATCAGCTTATAGTTGCTTGCGGCAATGGTTTTCATATCCAGATAATCAACCAGAACCGATTCAGCCGTGGCAAATGCTCCCTCGACCCAAGCCTGATCATTGGAATATGCCGACCCAACAATAAATAGATTGGCTTTTTTCGCCCCCGCCATCACCGCAGGGGTCCGGATTTTATCCATCACATCGGCAATATCATAATGGGCCGCCCACGCGTGATAGCCCGCCCCAAATGGGTTAAGCCCCCAATCCATAAATCGGGTTTCCAGCAAATGATCCTTAAGATCATGCATCGGTCCTTGTTCGCCGTAATGCAGCCACGCTAATTCACGCAGCAGCATATTTTCCATAACCTCTGGAGCCTTACGTGCTCCTTCAAGTGGTTGCAAATCCTGCTCGATGGATTGTTCCCGCCGCTCCTGCGGCGAAAGCTCCAGCTCCCGCCAGAAGGTGGAATAGGTCATATCGTCATAGGATGCCAATATGCCATAAACTTTCTGTTCCTTGTTAATAGGTGCATTATTGCCAAAATAATATACCTGACGCAGCGCAAGGTCGGTTATGGTTGGGCCAAAAACATTTTCAGTCGTCCCATTGGACGATATTAGGCTGGGGGCGTATTTGGCATCTTTCCACCAAGGCTCATCAAAGAACATAGCCACCTTGTAAGAGGGCTGCTTGATCACCGATGATAGATAATTGCGCACCTCATCGTCATTTAGAAAATCCTGATGGACGTCAAGGTCACCATAACGGGTTGCTTGCGATACTAGATCGATGGATTCTGGCGGCATGGCCAAAAACGCATAATCAGCATACTCTACCCCGCCATGGGCACGATCGGGATCATCCTTTTTCGCCAACCGGTAATGGGGCTTATCCCCCTCATACCAGATGGAATGCAGGCGCGTTTTCGGCGTATAAACGAATTTGGCACTTCCTTGCGTCTTAGACGCACTTTCGCAGGCCGAAAATAGGGAGGAAAACAGAGTGGAGTACCCTGTAGACAGGGTTTTAAACGCTCCCCCAGGGGCAAATTCACCGTTATAAATTGCCGCATTAGCTGCATTCCAGTTGATCACATTGGATGCATAACCGCCGCCCATGGCCGCATAATTAAAGGCTTCATTGCCTTCCTGATCATAAAAAACATTCCAATAGCCGATATTGCTAACCACATCACCGGGCTTATAGACATCAGAACGGAAATTATCAGGCAAAACACCATTAGCATAAAATTCGCATTGCTTTGATCGGTTATCAAGTTCCTGATCGCCAATCAGATCAGATGATAGATAGGAAAATAACGCATCTGGAGCCAAATTACGGGCAAAAGGTACCGTATTATAAGGCGCAGAAGCCCCTTTTCCCAATTGATCCTGATAAAAATGTTGCCCGCGAAGGTAAAAAAGTGGGTTTTCTGTAGTAAAGAAATTAACCACCTGACCATCAAGATCAAGTTGCTTGATGGTTTCGGTCACCAGCTGATGACCTTCGGTCCCATCCCATTCCAAATAGCGCATACCGCCGATTTCAATATAGGAATTGCTCGGATCTCCCTGATAGGGATAGCTGCAAATCCTCCCAGCAGGATTGCGGGTGCCGCCATCGCCTGCGGTAAAGCTGTAATGTCCCCATTCAATCAGTTGAACCGTGTCATCGGCAGTCAATTTACCTCCAGTCAAAAGCCGCCAAGCCGTATAAAGGCCGCTAGGCCCAGCACCAAAAATAACATATTTTGACATAATAACCTCGTAAGAAAATCAATCGGGATTGCTTATTAAAGCTGGCTCGGTTGCCAATCAATGGAGAAATTCGACAGATCAAAAGTCACATCACCATAAGTCACTTCGGTGATCGGCTTTTCCAGCATCTGGCATATGGTATCGCCCAAAAGCGGAATGAATTTTGCCGCCCAGCCCGCCGTATAAACCACAATATTATTATGGTTTTTATAGCTGGCAGGTGCATAATCCATCAACAGTTCCTTATCGGCATCCTTTGACAGCGCAATGATACAGGTCGATGTAAAGTGTGGTGCCGGATCAAGTCCCTTCATGTGGTTGCGCACCCAGTCCGATGTCAGCCCCAGATTGATATTACTTGGGACAAAACTGCGCTCGGCTGGGGTTTCCATGACTTTATCAGGGAAATCAGGGGCCACTCGAATATAGCCGGGATAGGACCAATCAACTTCAGGAAAACCGTAAAAATCGTATGGATTGCCCAAAGCATCGGCGTCCTTAGCCGAGGCAAAGGAAAACCATGTCGGGAACCAGGCGTGGGCATCTTTCTTTTTGAAATAGGCCGATGACATTTGCCAGATATTAATCGGGGCAACGAACCCCATCTTGCTGGTCAAGTCATTGGAATAAGCACCGGTAGTGATCGCTAATTTTTTGGCCTTGAATTCCTTATCATTGGCTGTGACTACCACCTCATAATCACAGCTAGTGACTTCTGTAACCTGATGATATTCTAGAAAGTCGACATACTCAGACGACAATGCCGCATCAAACAGGGTCTGTTCGGTCGCCTTCATATTGATAACACCGCCATTGGCCTGAAAAAATCCAGAATAATCACTGGGCAAATTCTTAAAATTAAACCGCTGTTCAATCTCCTTGGCGTCTAGCTCACTATAAGGAATGCCCAATTTGGTCATCACTTTTTCAGCATCATCAATACCACCTTCCTGCGAAGAAGCTGCAGGATCTCCAAACCATACACTTCCCACATCGGTCATCAACACGTTGCGTGTCAGATTTTGCAATTCGGCCCAATATTCTTCGGCCGCAATCACCAGTTCGGCCATGTATTCCTGTGCATATTGCACCCGAAATTGCCGTGAATCCCCGGCTGAACTTCCAAGGTTGTTGAAATAGCCAAATTGTTCGATCACAAGCGTTTTCATCCCCCGTCTGGCTGCATGATATGCAGTTGACAGGCCAATGGGCCCCCCACCAATAACGATCAATTCATATACCATAGATAAATACCCGTCCTTGTATTGAATTAAAATAAGGAGTTGCTTAAAAAAACAACTACTAGATGACAGTTGCGTCTCTAGTCTTAGCGCGACGACAGCCATGCCAACATCGCCTAACAAAGACTAAGAAAACGGTAACATGAAAAAAAATAGATAGGTATTACACTCTGTTACACTAAAATTGGCTCTTCATTGTTAACCACTGACATGTTGCAGAATGCTCGTAAGACGGATTTAGAAAAGGCTACCAACAAATTTAAATAAGCCTCATTATTGAAATAATTTCGCTTTCAACTGCAAGCCCTAAATCTGTGGCATCAACACACTTTTATCAACAGAGAATTCAACAACAGAGGGGGTTTGGGGTAAGAGAGATTTGAAATCGGTTTATTATGTGGTAATGATGGCTGAATTCCTAACTCACTTTCAATTCCCTCAAAATCTATGCAAGATTCCGAGAATATTCTTAGTATTGCGGAATAATTAAAGCAAAGATCTTCTATTAGCTGAAACTCTGTATTGTGGTCAACGCCGCGTTAAGTGGTGAACAACGCCAACCACCAAACCTAAAGTATTTGCTCAGTTAAATGTTTTATTTATTACCAAACAAATTCTATCTAATTTATCTGCTAAGACAAAAGGGAAATGACCAGAACCCTTCAACTCCAATTCAATTATATATCGATTAAATTTTTTAAAAGATCTTGGAATTTCAACTGGAAAACGATAATCCTTTTCTCAAAAAATATTCAAAATAGGAAAAGTAATTTCTGATAACTCATCGATTAGATCAAAGTTTGATAAAAAAATTTTGAATATTGAATCAAATGCATCCTCAGATAATGTTCTAGACATATTTTCAAAAAAAGTTAACCTTACTAACTTTTCTTTTTCTGTCATAAAAACATCTTCAGGCTCAGCATCTTCTAAATTAAATAATTTAAGCGTTTCTCTATATTTTAACCATTGTTCAGTATTCAACCCTGTATTCATCAGGATCAATCCACAAATTTTATTTTTAAATAAAGATATATATTTTAATGCGAGAACGCCACCCCATGAGTGCCCTAATATTATTGGCTTATGCTCGCACCTATTCACTAGAATATCTATTTCTTCTATTAACTCATCAATAGTTATATTAGGTCCTTTTTTTTGACTATAAAAGATACAATTGAATGTGTCATTTAAGATCGAAAAATATGGCTCTAGATAATCATCGAAGCCAGGCCCACCATGTAGAAAAATAATGGTTTTTTTAGTCATAATATCCATATTATTTGTGAGGTACGAAAAAAAGTTAGCTATTTTATGTCCGATTTAATGAATTTGTTATATGTCTTTTGACGCAAGTCTGGAGATTTCAACTTCCTCCATTCTAAATATACAGATTTCATCCAGTTTTGTCGCACCAATTTTTTTATAAAACTGTATTGCTGGGTCATTAGTTTTTAAAGCCCACCATTCAAAACGTGAACAGTTTTGTTTGATTGCTAACTTTGATAAATAGCTAAGCACTTCTTTTCAAATACCTTGACCTTGTAATTCAGGTTGAATGTATAAGTCATCAAGATGCAGTCCACGCCTTCCTGTAGTAGTAGAAAAAGTATAATAAAAAACAGCAAAACCACATGCTATTTTATTTACGTAACAAATGATAGCTTCTGCATCAGGATTAGGTTTAAATAAATTATTTTCAATATCCGATTTAGGGGCTGTTGATCTTTGTCTGAATTGTGAGCGAAGAAGGTAATCTCGTATAATTTACTTCGCCAAAAACAAATACAACGAGATTACCATGCCCCGATTAATGCTCACTGATGAGATGTGGTCGAAGCTAAAAGCTATTCTGCTTGAAGATAGAGTCTATAACAAGCGAGAGCATCGATACACGATGGAAGGCATTCTTTATCGGTTGCGTGTCGGCTGCCCTTGGCGAGATTTACCAGACTATTTTGGCTTATGGAATACGGTTTACCGTCGTTTTTTACTGTGGTCCAGAAAAGGAATTTTACTCAGGCTATTCAAATCCTTATCGGCCAATAAGGATACGGAATGGGAGTTTCTTGATGGCAGCTATATAAAAGCGCATCAACACAGCTCGGGCGCATCCTCTGAGGAAAATCAAGCGATTGGGCTGAGTCGTGGCGGTAATACAAGCAAAATCCACCTTGCTGTAGACAGTTATGGTTTACCAATAGAGTTCATAATCACAGGCGGAGAAGTTCATGATAGTAAAGTGGCCAATGACCTTATTGAGGTCTTGCCACAAGGAGATTTCATCATTGCGGACAAAGGTTATGACAGTGAAGCGATTCGCGAGAAAGTTCGTCAATGCGGCTCGACTCCAGTCATTCCTAGAAAGCAAAATTCGAAAAAAGGAAACGCCGATATAGATTGGTGTTTATACAAATATCGGCATTTAGTTGAAAATGCGTTTGCTCGGCTCAAACATTTTAGAGCGATAGCCACGCGTTATGATAAGTTGAAAATTCATTTTGAAAGCATGTTAGCGTTAGCTTGCTCGATCATTTGGCTGCCAATGTGAAAGATCAACAGCCCCTAGTAACTGATATTTCATACGGAAAATTTTCAAATGCGGCTAACTCTTTTATAAATGTTAGTAATAATTCTGAATCTTCGATTTTTGCAGGTAATATTTCTAGCATATTAATTCCTGATTGGGGCATTAACGCCGCGTTAAGGCGTGACGTGACGCGTGCCATACTGTGAGCGAAGCGAAACTGGCACGCGTTGCGGAATCGCTCTTAAACGCTTTGTTATGTGAATGCTTTCTCATGACTAACGTGGTGCCTATTTACAGGTAAATAACCACAGCCTTCGTAAAATTTACTCGCTTGTAGAGTATCGGTAAATAAGGTGACTTTCGTGAAATACTGAGACGCATGTTTCTCAAGAAATTCGAGCAATTCGCGTCCAACACCCAAACGACGACTGCACTTACTTACATAGAATCGACGCAACCGCGCGCAGTCATCTTGGCGATTAATACCACCGATAGCTACCAATTTACCATCGACCCTAACAGTCACAAGGGTTTCACCGTTCTTATTAAACTTATTTACTCCACTTGCAAAATCATTTTGAAGTCGTGCTAAAAAGCGAAAACCTTCCAATTGGCTTTCAGTTATCAGAGTTTCAATATCACTTGGTAATTGTTCTACTTTCTCAATCTTCATAAATTCACATAACATTTTAATAGTGCGCATGCGCATTTATCCAATAAACCGGCGTGCGTGTTATTCTAGTCTTAGCCATTTAGATAAATTTAGCTAATACCATGATTTATATAAATTTATTCAACATGGTAAGCGTTCAGGCTTCGGCTGAAATAAGCATGCTTGCTTTGTCTAATAACCGTGCATCAGGAGGGAAAAATATGTGGCTTTCGTCTTCCTAGATGCCATGTTTACACTCTAATCTATTTTCAAATAAGAGCCAATTAGAACATGTTGATATTTGATTCAGCGCAGGGTCAAAGCCCTTTTCGTGAAAGCACATCAGAATAGCTAGATTGGATCAGGTCAAAAAGATGTTCGACCCCTTAATCCAATGAGGTAACTATTGTTGGACTGAAGTCCAACCTACAAATCGTCTTCGACGCAACGAAGTTGCGCGACTTTATGGGGTTTCAAAGTCAGTTAAAAATACCTTGTCTCCTATCCTCAAAACCAATCTATGCCTTGAGGTGGCTCTGCATTGACAACATCATATCTCTATGAGGAAACGAGGCGCTGCCCTAAAAAGCGAATTTTTGGTTACTTTTTGAGCGCTTGCAAAAAGTTACCCGCTCAGCAGAGCGGAATAAAGCTCATAAATACAAAGCAATTGAGAGACAACAAACAGAACAACCCCATCCTAGCCTTCCCCTTAAAAAAGGGGAAGGGACTTGGTGATTAGTTACCCTCACCTTCTGTCGGAGTTAAAACCCATAGATCTTACGCCTGCGCGGGGATGGGGGATGACCTTGAGCAAGCCAAAAAAGCCGCTTCGACGCAACGAAGTTGCGCGACTTTATGGTGTTTCAAAGTCAGTTAAAAAGACCTTGTCTCCTATCCTCAAAACCAATCTATGCCTTACAGCCTAAAGCGTACCGAGAAAGTAAGTTGTATAAAACGTCGATCACACGCTTCTCGTTAAAAAAGCGAATTTTTGGTTACTTTTTGGGCGCTTGCAAAAAGTTACCCGCTCAGCAGAGCGGAATAAAGCTCATAAATACAAAGCAATTGAGAGACAACAAACAGAACAACCCCATCCTAGCCTTCCCCTTAAAAAAGGGGAAGGCACTTGATGATTAGTCACGCCGCACACGACAATGCCCATTCAGCACTCTCTACTCGACTAAAAAATGTTCAAAATTTGTTTAAAAAATAAAAATTGTCGACAATATAACTTGATAAACACCAAAAATAAGATTAAAACTGCATATATTGTCAACAATAAATAGAACACGTAGCCATTATGAGTAACCTTGTTTCTGTCAAATTTGCCACCTTATCGGAAGACATCGCCCAGCAGCTAAGTCGTGCCATCGTTCAAGGTCATATTCCTCAAGGCAGCAAAATTTCTGAAGCGGAATTAGCCAAACAATACGGTGTATCAAGAGGGCCGCTTAGGGAGGCCATTGTTAAATTAGAAGGTCTTGGCTTGGTCACTCGCACGGCAAACGTGGGGGCACGGGTAATAGAGCTCAATATTGATGACATGTTAGAAACCTTTGCTATGCGAGAAGCATTAGAAGGCATGGCCGCTAGGCTGGCGTCGGAAAAAATGCCCGAAGAGGAAGTCACTCGGTTATATCATCTGCTAGACGAGCACCAAGCCTATCTGGATGCGAACCACGATGAGCATTATGTGCAACAAGGAGGTAACGACGATTTTCATCTACGCATCATTCACGCTAGCGGCAACACCAAGCTTATTCGATTGTTAACAGAAGAGCTGTATGCCGTTATCCGCATGTATCGACATCACACGGCAGATCAAAGACGCGACCCGCGCCAAGCGTTGCGTGAGCACAGGGCCATTTTAGACGCCATAGCCAATCACGAAGGCGACCTTGCTGAATTACTGATGCGTCGGCATATCAGCCGTGCCAGTCAATTGCTGAAACAAGCCATGGAGCAATGCCTCGTTAAGCCTTAACCCAAAAGATAAATGAGAAAGGGAGAAAAATAATGACAAAACACTCAGCAGGATTACGTTTTAGACAAGCAGTACAGGAGCACGCCCCTTTGCAAGTGGTGGGCGCGGTGAACGCCTATTGTGCCATGATGGCAGAGCAAACAGGGCACCATGCCATTTACTTGTCCGGCGGCGGTGTCTCCAATGCCTCCTACGGTTTACCAGACCTGGGCATGACAGATTTACACGATGTTCTAGAGGATGTACGGCGCATTACTTCCGCTTCCGACTTGCCCTTATTAGTGGATATCGATACGGGCTTTGGTGGGGCTTTTAATATAACCAGAACCATACAACAAATGGAAAGAGCCGGTGTTGCAGCGGTACACATTGAAGACCAAGTCCAGCAAAAACGCTGTGGTCATCGCCCTAATAAAGCCATCGTCAGCCAAGACGAAATGGTCGATCGCATTAAAGCTTGTGTCGATGCTCGTCATGATGAAAGTTTTGTCATTATGGCCCGCACGGATGCCCTCGCCGTAGAAGGTATGGAATCGGCCATCGAACGGGCTATTGCCTGTGTGGAAGCGGGTGCCGACATGATTTTCCCAGAAGCCATGATTACCTTGGAGCAATACAAAGAATTTGTCGAGGCCGTCAAAGTGCCTGTCTTGGCCAATATCACCGAATTTGGCGCCACTCCGCTGTTCAGTAAAGAAGAATTAGCCAGTGTTGGGGTAGGTTTGGTGCTCTACCCCTTGAGCGCATTTCGCGCCATGAATAAGGCTGCCCTTAACGTTTATCAACACCTACTGAACGATGGCCACCAACGTAACGTGGTCGACAGTATGCAAACACGTAACGAGCTTTACGACTTTCTCAACTATCATGAATACGAAGACAAATTAGACGAGCTTTTCTCTAAAAAATAACCTCTCTCTAAACAATAACAATTAAAGTAAGGAGTAGAAACATGGCTAAAGTTCTTTCCGGCGCAGGCCTACGCGGCCAAAGCGCAGGCCAAACCGCACTCTGTACCGTCGGCAAAGCCGCCGCAGGATTAACCTATCGTGGCTACGATATTGATGTATTAGCCGATAAAGCGAGCTTTGAAGAAGTCGCCTATCTTTTATTATACGGTGCACTGCCGAACCGTGCTCAGCTGCGAGACTATGAAGCAAAACTTATGGGCTTGCGAGCCTTACCTGAAACCCTTAAAAAAGCCTTAGAACTGATTCCCGCAGAGGCTCATCCAATGGATGTCATGCGCACGGGCTGTTCCTTTTTAGGCAATCTGGAACCAGAGCAGGACAACGAAGAAACTCACCATACAGCGAATCGTTTGATCGCCGCCCTGCCCGCCATCGTGTTGTATTGGTATCGCTTTAGTCATGATGGTGTGCGCATTGATACCCTCAATGACCATGTTCCTTCCTTGGCGGGGCATTTCCTCACCATGTTGCACGACAAAGCCCCTAGCGCGCTTCATGCAAAGGTCATGAACACCTCTTTGATCTTGTACGCAGAGCACGAATTCAATGCCTCGACCTTCACGGCTCGGGTATGCGCTTCCACTTTATCGGACATGTACTCTTGTGTCACAGGTGGTATTGGCAGCTTACGCGGCCCGCTTCACGGCGGTGCAAATGAAGCGGCAATGGACATGATCGAACCTTGGCAAACCCCAGACGAAGCCGAAGCCGCGCTACTGCAAAAACTGGCTAATAAAGAAAAAGTCATGGGCTTTGGTCATGCTATTTACAGCGATCGAGATCCACGTAATGACATCATTAAAAAATGGGCGAAAAAACTCAGTGAAGACGTCGGCGACGACCATTTATACGCGGTGTCTGAACGTTGCGAAGCGGTTATGTGGCGCGAGAAGAAGCTCTTTTGTAATGCGGATTTTTTCCATGCCAGCGCTTACCGCTTTATGGGCATTCCCACTAAGCTATTCACGCCGATTTTCGTTTGCGCCCGAGTGACAGGCTGGACCGCCCACGTCATGGAACAGCGCGCCAACAATCGTATTATTCGCCCCAGTGCCGATTACATTGGACCGGACCATGCGGATTGGGTGGATATTGACGACCGTCCTTAAGCGAAAAATAGACAAGAGAAATACTAAGTAAGGATCAAAAATGAGTGCCAACGTAGACCAAAACAACCGTCCGGATTACGACCAAGTCATCCAGGACATCGCCGATTATGTACTGAACTATAAAATAGAAAGCCAAGAAGCCCTGGATACCGCTCGTAACTGTTTAATGGATACCCTCGGCTGTGGCTTACTCGCCCTGCGCTTTCCTGAATGTACCAAGCATCTTGGTCCCATTGTGCAAGGCACGGTTGTCCCCAATGGTGCCCGCGTTCCCGGCACGTCTTTGTCCCTCGATCCAGTCAAAGCCGCGTGGGACATAGGCTGCATCATTCGTTGGTTGGATTACAACGACACTTGGTTAGCCGCCGAGTGGGGACACCCTTCCGATAACTTAGGGGGCATTTTGGCGGTGGCGGATCACCTTTCCCAAGTACGCTTGTCAAAAGGCGAACAGCCACTGACCATGCGAGACGTCTTAGAAGGCATGATCATGGCCCATGAGATTCAAGGCGTCATCGCCCTCGAAAACTCATTCAACCGTGTGGGCTTGTGTCACGTTTTATTGGTACGGGTTGCCTCGGTTGCCGTAGTAACCAAAATGATGGGGGGCGACAGAGAGCAAATCATGGCCGCGATTTCCCAAGCATGGGTAGATGGTTCCGCCCTGCGTACCTATCGCCATGCGCCTAACGCAGGCTCTCGTAAATCGTGGGCGGCGGGGGACGCCACCTCTCGAGCGGTTCGCTTAGCCGATATGTCCATGCGAGGCGAAATGGGCATTCCCGGTGTATTAACGGCGCCACAGTGGGGGTTTTATGATGTGTCTTTCTCGAAAACCAACAAAGACCAAGCCATCAAACCAGAAGCACAACGTCAGTTTGCTTTTTCACAAGACTACGGCACCTACGTGATGGAAAATGTCTTGTTTAAAATCTCTTTCCCGGCGGAGTTCCATGCACAAACGGCAGCGGAAGCCGCTGTGATACTGCATCCCCAAGTGAAAGACCGCTTGGCAGACATCGATAAAATCGTCATTCGTACCCATGAATCGGCCATTCGTATTATTTCCAAATCCGGCCCGTTGGCAAACGCTGCCGACCGCGATCACTGCTTGCAGTACATGGCTGCCGTTCCATTAGCCTTTGGTCATTTAATTGCCGAGCACTATGAAGATGACTTCCATGACGCCAACCCCATCATCGATGAACTGCGTGATAAAATGGAAATCGTCGAAGACAAACGCTTCTCTGCCGAATACCTAGAAGCCGACAAACGCTCCATTGCCAACGCCATTCAAGTGTTCTTTAAAGACGGAAGCAGCACTGAAGAAGTGGTGGTGGAATACCCGGTTGGGCACCGTCGTCGTCGCGAAGAAGGCATTCCACTTTTGGAGAAGAAATTCAAAAACAACTTGGCAACGCGTTTTCCGAACCGCCAATGCCAAACCATCTTTACTCTGTGTAAAGATCAAGCCACGCTAGAAAGCACGCCAGTTAACCTCTTTATGGATTTATTTGTCATCGCTTAACAGCCCAAGACATTGATTTCCATACATTCAACGAGGGCGCTTAAATCATTAAGCGCCCTTTCTGTTACCCTATTCTTTGCCTCACTTCCTGTCTTGATCAGATTGCATACTACAGCCCGTTGTCACCTCGACGCGCACTTTCCCACTGCATAACAAGTTTTAACGCCGCAGGCAGCACCAATAAGGTAATGAGGGTCGCAATCAATAATCCACCGATAATGGCATACGCCATTGGCTGCCAAAAGACTTCTCGGGAAATCGGCACCATCCCTAAAATCGCCGCACAAGCCGTCAATAAAATAGGACGGGAGCGATGTATCGCCCCTCGCGTAATGGCCTCGTGAATGGATACGCCTTCTTGAACATTGCGATCCACCTCAGAAATTAAAATAATCGCATTGCGAATGATCATACCAAACAGAGCGATAATCCCCAGTAAAGCGACGAATCCCATGGGGGTGCCTGTTGGCAACATGGCGATCACGACCCCGATTAAGCCAAAAGGCGCGATAAATAAAGCCAATAACATCCGTGAAAAGCGACGTAACTGAATCATTAATAATGTCAGCATGCATAAAATGGTCACTGGCAATACGTCATAGACTGACCGGTTTCCCTTACTTGACTCAGCAACGGCTCCCGCTTCTTTTAACTGATAGCCCGGTGGCAATTTATCCGTAAACTGCTGAACGATGGGAGCCAACTCATTGGACAAGGCTTGCGGCAACTCGCCCGACGCCGCATCTAATTGCACGCTAATATACGGCTCTCGATTCCAGCGCCACACAATGGGATCGGTTATGCCATATTGAATGGTGGCAATCTGTCTTAGTGGCACCGTTTGTCCATTGCTTATGGGTATTTGCAAGTTACTGATGGTGGATACATTTTCCTTAGCTTCTTTATTACCTTGCACCACCACATTTACCATACGGTTATGATCACGAAGCGAAGTAATCACATGGCCAGAGAAGATATTAGCCAGTGTATTGGCCACTTGTTCAGAACTTAGCCCCACCGCCCGAGCTTGAGTTTGATTAATATCAATGGCGATGCGACGTTCTGGCTCACCGCTGGTCAAGTTAATATCACGGGCCTGCGGATCTTTTCCTATTAACACGGCTAAATCCGTTGCCAATGAGCGCACCTTATCTAAATCTGGGCCCATAATACGATAACGCACAGGCCAACCCACTGGTGGCCCAAGCTCTAAGGGCGCTACACGACTGACAATATCCGAATCATGCTGATTCAAATAACGCTTGATATCAGCACTTAACCTATCTCGAACGTCAGTAGACTTCGCCACAACCACCAGTTCGGCCACATTCTCATGACTGAGCAAGACATCCATCGGCAAATAAAAGCGTACCGCTCCGGAGCCAACATAGGAGGAAAAATGCGCCACGTTTGGCTGTGTCTTAAGCCATTTTTCAAGCGCTATGACTTTTTCTCGGGTGGCACTTTGCGTGGCGTTTTGCGGCAAAGTCAAATCCACCAGCAATTCGGGGCGATCTGATGAAGGGAAAAAAACCGACTTCAACTGGCCCATCCCGACAATGGACAGACCAAGCAAAACACAGGCAAGCATAATCACACTCTTAGGCTTAGAGAGTGAATAAGATAACAAACGACTAAACATCCTTGAGTGGAAGCTGACCTTATCTTTGTGAGAAACCAGTGTTCGTGGCAAGAGCCAAACGCCTAACAAAGGTGAGAATAAAATCGCCACGATCCAAGAACTCGACAAGGAAATCAACACCACGACAAACATGGAATAACAGTACTCACCCGCACTGGAAGCGGCAAACCCCACCGGAATAAAGCCTGACACCATCACCAGCGTCCCCGTTAACATTGGAAAAGCCGTACTCTTAAACGCGTACACCGCGGCCTCTTTGCGTTGCCAACCTTGTTCCAACCGAGACACCATGGTCTCAACAGTAATCATCGCATCATCGACTAATAAACCTAACGCAATAATCAAAGCCCCCAAGGAAATACGTTGCAGTCCAATACCAACGATTTCCATACCAACAAAGGTCATCGCCAACACGATGGGAATAGAAAAGGCGACCACTAAGCCTGCTCTCATACCTAAAGAAATAAACGAGACCGCCAACACAATCACAATGGCTTCCACCAGCACTTTGACGAAGCCGTTCACCGCCCCTTTTACCACCTTAGATTGATTAGCCACCGTAAAGACATGCATACCATGGGGTAAAAGCCACTTGACCTTATCCATTTCTTGGTCGAGCCGCTGACCAAAATCCAACATGTTGCCTGTTTTCGACATGGAAATGGCCAGCCCTATGGCAGGCTGCCCATTCACTCGAAACTCGGGTTCCGGCGGTGTTTTTAACACTCGATGAATGGTGGCAATTTGCGTTAACGGCACAAAATGCCCATCGATATGCAACACAATATTTTGCAAACTTTTTTCGGACTTAAAGGCCCCCGACACTTGCAAATCAATACGCTCACTTCCTGTACGAATCACCCCAGCAGGAACAATGGCATTTTGCTGTTGTAGCATGGTCGTCACTTGCTTAAAGCTCAAACCTAAGCCAGCTAGTTTTTCAGGTGAAAAAGCAATATTAATTTGCTCATCTTGCGCCCCCAGCACCTTTATTTTACTCACGTCTGGCACACCTAATAGTCGGTCCCGAATACGGTCAACCACATCTCGCAGTTCACGCTCGGTAAAGCCTGTTCCGGTAAAACCATAGATGGTGCCATAGGTATCATCAAACTCATCATCAACCGCAGGTTTACTGGCACCCGATGGCAAACTAGGCGATAAATCTTTCATTTTTTTGCGCACCTGATACCAAATTTCTGGCACCATTTTAGGAGGTGTATCATCCCGAAGGTTCACAAACACAACAGACTCACCTTCCCGAGTGTAGCTTTTTAAATAATCCAGATAAGGCACTTCTTGCAGTTTTTTTTCCACCACATCAGTAACAAATTGCGTGGTATCTTTCACCGATGCGCCAGGCCATACGGTCGACACGACGGCTTTTTTGATCGTGAAAGAAGGGTCCTCATTACGGGGCAGATTGATATAGCTGAGTACGCCCATGACGACCACAACCATCATCAAAAAGCTGACCATTTGTTGATTATTCAGAGCCCATTCAGATAGGTTAAAACGCTTGCGTGGGTCAGACATCAGTTCGCATCCTTAAACAGGGTGACTTTCATGCCAGGGCGCAATGTCGATACGCCCGCCACCACAACACGCACTCCAGCAGACAAGCCTTTTGACACAAAAATACTGTCATTGCTGTAGCGAACAACCGTCACTGGCTGCAAATGAACGGACTGAGTTGACTCATCAAAAACATAAACGGCAGGCTGCTTACCTTGGCGCGTTAACGCCAATGCTGGTAATTGAATAATATTAGCTTCACGAAGACGAGCCGAGCCTTTCACAATAGCACCCAATACCATTTCCTTTGGGAAGGTTGTCAATTTGATTCGTACTCGATAGGTTCTTGTATTCGTATTCGCCTGAGGGCTGACATCTCGCACCGTTCCAGTGGTTTTAATGCTCGGGTCAGATAATAAAGATACCGTGATCTCGCTATGGGGAGGCGTATTGGTAATCATCTCCTCAGGCACATCAAACACCGCATTGCGCTGAGTCAGAGAAGCCAGTTTCACCACCTCCTGTCCAGCTGAAACCACTTGTCCAACATTACCACTGACCAGGGTCACTACCCCACTTTCCGGTGCCAGCAACTTGGTATAACTCACATTATCAGATGCTTCTTTGACGGCCGATTTTGCGCTTTCATATTGCGACAAGGCAGTATCATAATCGGACTTTTTCATGTCGAATTGCGATTGGGAAATAACGTGCGTTGACAGCAGTTTTTTATAGCGTTCGTAGGTAATCTTCGCCAAATTCAAACTGGATTGTGCACTCACTAACTTCGCCTGAGCATTGGCTAACTGATTTTTGGCATCACTGGTATCCAGCGCCGCCAACAGCTCGCCCTTAGATACCTTATCCCCCACATCCACTTTGCGCTCAATAATACGACCGCCTATACGAAATCCTAAAATAGTCTCTTGTTCTGGCTCAACATCTCCAATCAAACTCACCTGATCGGCTGATGAATCCGATGACAACAGCACGGTTTTCACGGGTCTAGGTTGCTCTGGTTCGATTTTTTTTGGCTCACTACAGCCCGCCAGCGCCACACAAAATAACAACACAACACCTTGTCTAACACGTGATGTAAAAGACCCCTGCAACTCTTGTCCCAAACGAAAAGACATCATTCCGACAACCTCAGTAGAAGACGAAAACCAACAATAACGCATTTAATTAAAAGGTATAACTTATTGCGATAACATCATAATAAATCAATTATATCGCCGATCTCCAGACAAAGCGGCACAGTTTAGGCCACGATCTCAATATAAAAAAACAACCTTACTCTGACTACATAATAATCTGCACTACGCCACGCTAGCAGAGCCTTAACAACTCCCCTCAAAGCCATCAAATAAATAGAGTTGAGCGAGAAAGTAACTAATACCACTAAAAAAACCAAAAGCGCTTACTCATTTTAAACTTATCTTTCATGGTCTGAGTAGAGAACCAACAGACTAGCCGATAAATATCAAGAAATGATTAAATAAGCGTGTTCATTAGGAGTGGTGTTGAGATCGAGTTTCATGTCCAGAAGCATGACAGTAATCACAGCCATCTTTGGTTAGGGGGCTCTTTCCAGTACGGAGGAGTTGGTCGAAGTGGTAGGAAGTAAGTTTTGTTCGTTGAATTCTTTTGGGACTGATGAAGATTTTCATCAGCCCCCATATCCTAATGATCGACATTAAATCAGTAGGAGAGAAAGCTAGCTTATAAATGCTTACTGTCTAGATCACTTTTAATGATTTCGAGCAACTTTGCTTCAAGCTCTTCATTGCGATGGAGGTTGATATAGTGTGCTTCTTTTGCACTTAAATGATAGGAAACATTCTGCTTAGTCTTATCATTTTCTACTATCAAAGCATGTTCATGCCCATCTTCCGCTGAAGCTAACTTGATTGTGTACTTGTTACCAGCAATGCGAACGTGCTCTGTTCTATATATCTCTAATGAAGTTAACGACGTCATTAAAAACCATCCTAAATGAATATGATTGTTTGTTTTTCTACCAAGCTATCTTAGCTTTATTTAATTTGATTGGCGACTCGAAAAATCCCCATCAAAACGGATAGACAAATAAAAATAAAGAATAACAAGAAAACGTTTATAAAAAAAATATATTTTCAAAATCAAATATATTTTATATAAATCAATCAGTTAAATATTCCAAACAAAATAACTCGTGGGAATAACAGAGTTGATAGTGAGCTTGATGAACATCACTCTCTATCAAAGAACACCGATACCCTGCTTTGCTGTCGCCTCTTGTAGGCGGGAACTGGGTTGTCATCGCTTTGGGGGCTAAGAAGACTACGCGATATTTTTCATCTGACGGCAAATCTCACAAACTTCAAATTTCCAAGTAACGTGATTCAATTAGGGAAACCTCGGCCTTAGCCATCAATCGCAAAGGATAGTCTGTATGCTAATAAACAAATAGAGACCAACTGATGGAGGTAACATGCCACTAGTAAGAATTGATTTAAACGAAGGTCGTTCGGACGATGAGATAAAAACTATCATGGATACCATTCAAGATTGCGTTGTTGATGCCTTTAATGTGCCCAAAAATGATCGCTACCAGATAGTGACCGAACACAAACCGGGACGTATGGTGCTGCTTGATACAGGATTAGGGTTCGAGCGCAGCGAAGACGCCATCGTCATCCAAGTTTTCACCAGTCCCCGTGCAACGGTGATGAAAACCCAGTTCTATAAACATGTCACTGAACAGCTTGGCAACGCCATTGGACTATCGCCTAAGGACATTCTCATCTCAGTCATCACCAATACTGACGTCGACTGGAGCTTTGGATTTGGCGAATCTCAATACCTAACAGGTCGCTTATAATGAGGCCAGACCGTTATTTTTGCTGATGGAGTCACTTGGGTTCGATGAAGACAAGGTACTTTTTCATCGCCCCTCTACTCTTAACAAAAGAAAAACGGGCGGGCATAAGCCCGCCAAAAATATTAGCTTGGTAAGAACTCTTTCCCCCAGCCTAACCCTATAATCTTGCGTTTGAGCATGGAGTTGATCTCAGCCACATCGTACCCAACTTCTGCTACGATCTCTCGCGTCGAATGACCAGTTCGCTCTGTTGGTTTCAATGGACGAATAGCCGCCTCTGTGGGACGAATCGCATAATGATCAATTTGAGTCACTTGATGGCCACAAGGGTGATCAGGGAAGATCGTAAACGCAAAGCTACCTCGGTCAATACCAGTGGTTCCATCACTAAGACGACTGTTTTCCGTACGTAGATGTTCAATCGACTCAGGAATAGCAGCAGCGATGTCGTTTTCCCGTAGCTTATCTGTCCAATATTCAGATGGCGCCTTAGCGAACTGCTTGGTCAGGAAGGATTGAATATCCTCCACTTTGCCAACGCCTTCTAACCCCTCAATGTCCATTATTTTTTCCAGCTCTAGACTATTGGAGTCTAGATAGATCCAGCCATCACTGGTTTTATAAAAGTGTGCCAACGGACCAAAACCCATCACTCCTCTTCCAGAAGGTTCATTAAATGGGGGACGTCCCGCATAGTCGTAACAATAAGGAATCTGCAACAAATTAGTGACCGCCGAAAGTGAGGTACGGGCACGAGAACACTTGCCTGTTCTCAATTTTTGGTACAAAGCCACAGCCGTTGCCAAACCCGCTGCAAAACCGCAATTGACATCAAGTGTGCCAATGTGTGCATGTTCTTCAGGTGTTTCAATTCCGCCAAAACGACTCATAATACCACTGATGGCTTGAATAATATCGTCGTAACCGATGTATTCCGACATTGGCCCCACACGCGGCCCGCCCAAGCAGTCCAGACGACAAAACAGTAGATCGGGTTTGATGCTCTTCAACGTCTCTTCATCCAATCCCAATTGGACGATCTGTCGCTGAGGCGCATTCATGACAACCATATCCACTGACCGTACCAACCTATTGAAGATCTCACGACCTTCTTCAGTGGAGATATTGACAACCGCACTACGCTTATTGACCCCTGACTGGAAGGTATACATGGTGCCGATTAGTGGATCGTAGAGTGGTGTGACGGGATCCAACTTAATCACTTCAGCCCCAAAGCGCGTCAAGAAGGCGGCGGAGTGAGGACCTGCGATAACATTCGTCAAATCTAGAATGCGCAAATCTTCCAGCCAACCCTTACCTGATGCTGGTTGAATGTCTGCTCCAGTGGGTCGAGTGACTTTTTCGTGAGCCGCTACCTCATTCAACTCAGCCAAGGCTTCATTGAAATCGACATGGCGACACGCTCGCGGCGTCAACATGGCATCGGCTTCATTTTCCAGCCAAGCAATAGGGCCAGGTTGTTTCATGATGCCGTAATCCGGTGTGTCTACCTCAACAATTAGGCCAGCAGCGTTAGTATGCTCGTCTTGTACCCATTCTTCAGTCGTACGATGAGGGGCGCCTGGAATCGATACTTCACCAAAAATACGTCCCCACTCTTCAGAGGGTTTAGTAAGAAAAGCCGCTTTCATTTTGGCAGCAATAATATCCGCCCACTTTTTCGGTAATGGGTAAACACCAATGGATGTCTCACCATCCCATTCACTGATAGGGAGGTGTAAATCGGCGACTTCCGGTAACCCTTCGGCAACCAGTTCATCATAAATGCCTAAGACGGTTAACGCCCGTTTGGCATGGTTACGATGAGAAGGACAGACACAATAAAATTTACGTCCGTCAGCACATTCATAAGTACGATAGAAGGGATCTAGATACTCTTGTAGATCCTCGTACGAAAGATTCAACGGAATGTTGTTGTTGCGGCGGTATTCAATCTCATGCTCACGCATGGTTTTGTAGCGTTCAGGCAACCCATCAATAACATAGGAGTTATAGGACAACCCTTCCATCATTGCTGCAGCAATAGGGACCTCAATATGATCACCTCGCCCCGTTTTTTCTCGCTCGTATAGGGCAAGAACAGCAGAAGCTGCCGACAGTGCCGTCGCATAAGATGACCCTAGTGGGAGCGGTGAAAAACTTGGGTTCAACCCCATCAATACACGATTGAACCCCATATCGGTATAACCGCCACAGGTAGCGGCAACGACCGCTTCCGTCGCTTTCCATTCTCGACGTAATGTATCGTTACTAGCAAAGCCTGGTATCGACAGTGTAATCAGTTCGGGTCTAGCCAAACGTAGAGCCTCAAAATCGATCCCTAACTTTTTCATAACGCCTGGGCGGAAGTTTTCTATCACAATATCCGCTTTGTCGATCAAGGTTAGTGCCTGAGAAAGGCCTTCTTCGGATTTCAAATCCAGCTCTAGACTCAGTTTATTGCGGTTAAGAATTTCATTGGCAGGATTTTTCCAAGTTGGCCCACCTGGTGGATCAATATGGATAACGGTGGCACCAAAATCAGCCAACGCCATCGCGGCGGCTGGGCCTGCAATCTGTTGACCAAAATCTACAACACGGACACCTTTCAAAGGCAATTCATTGTTATTATTCATTTTCACCTTTCCTATCTATGTAAAGCGTTTTCTAACAAAAAGTGAGGGTTGCTTTAATCTCGCAATAACCAAGATGACTACTGACTTTCTGATTTCGCTAAACCAACAACCGATAACGTTGTCACACTCTGGATAGGAGCCGAGTCTAGAAATGGCTTGGGTTGTCTACCAGCAATAAATACTCTCCCTTAGGGTTAAGTTTTTTTATGAGTAACGAGCGTTTTAATTCCCTAATCCGGTTTATCGCGGTAAAAACACGCTCAGCCATAAATAATTTTTAGTCTAAGAGTGCCTTTTTATTTCTTTTCTGCTTCACACACTTTTTAAATAATGGGCCTCGATATCGAAATGAGATCTAATTGCCCATTTCGAGCATCACTGCCACGGGATTAATTAAATAAGAAAAATACAAACCGTTAGGAGCAGCACCAATGAATACAACGTATAAATGCATCCTCGTGCCGATAGACTTGGACCACGAAAGCTCGTGGCAAAACTCGCTACCGGCAGCCATCGATCTCGCTCAGCGTCACGACGCTCAGCTGACGATCACCACTATCGTCCCAGACTCAGACATTCCCACCATCGCTAATTATTTGCCGAAAGAGATTGATGATCACCTTCGTGAAGAAGGGGCAAATAGGCTTAATCAATTTATTGCCGAGCATGTACCTCAAGATATTAGGGTTCAGTCCATAGTGGGACAGGGGCGAATCTATTCTGGAATCCTGCACATTGCATCTGATTTAAATACTGACCTAATCGTTATGGCCTCCCACACTCCTGGTCTGGCGGATTATTTAATCGGGGCTAATGCAGAGAAAGTAATGCGCCATGCCCAATGTTCAGTGATGGTGGTGCGTAACAAAATGGAGAGTAAAACATTATGAATAATAAAAATTATAAAATACCGCAATCAGGCATATTGGCTGGCGTCCATCCAGTTATGGCAATCGGTTCAGCGGTTCTTGTGTTTGCATTTGTCATCTTTACAATTGCTAATCCAACCTATGCCAGCTCCGTGTATAACGCAGCACAGAGCTTTATTACGACTAAACTCAGTTGGTACTACATCGGCCTAATGAGTTTTATGCTATTTTTCTCGGTTTGGCTCATCTTCAGCCGTTATGGGAATATCCGTCTTGGTAAGGACACAGATCGTCCTGAATTTGGTTATTTTTCTTGGTTCTCCATGTTATTCGGTGCAGGTATCGGTATCGGCATATTGTTTTGGAGTATTGCGGAGCCTATTGACCATTTTCAAAGCAACCCCTTTATTACTGTCGCTCAACAGCAAACGGCGGAAGCCGCTCAGGTCGCGATGCGCCTTACGATCTTCCACTGGGGATTACATGGTTGGGCACTGTTCTCGGTAATAGGCATGGCCCTAGCTTACTTCTCGTACCGCAAAGGTCTCCCTCTTTCAATTCGCTCCTGCTTGTACCCGCTGTTTGGAGAGCGCATATACGGTCCAATCGGACACGCAGCTGACCTTCTAGCCGTGTTTGGTACGGTGTTCGGAATAGCAACCTCACTTGGGTTAGGGGCCCAACAAATGAACTCGGGGTTGAACTATTTATTTGGCGTCAAAATGTCGGTCGGAACACAAGTAGGGCTGATTGCCTTACTATCTGTTTTCGCAACGCTGTCCGTACTCAGTGGTCTAAAAAAAGGCATCCGAATTCTCAGTGAACTGAATATGCAAATGACCGCAGTGATGCTTGGATTGTTTGTTATTTTCGGACCAACCACTTATATCCTAGGCTCAATTTTTAACAATCTTGGCGACTATATGTCCCACGTCGTACAGCTAGGACTTTGGGTTGACACGACACCCAAAAGCCAGTGGCAAGGCTGGTGGACTATCTTTTACTGGGGGTGGTGGATTGCTTGGTCTCCTTTCTGCGGCATATTTATCGCCCGTATCTCCAAAGGCCGTACTATTCGTGAATTCGTTCTCGGCGTTCTGATTGCACCAACACTTCTTGCTGCACTTTGGATCACGATCTTTGGTGATTCTGCTATGTACCTCCAATTGTTCGGCGGCGGCGGCATTGTCCAAGCTGTTAACAAAGACACCACTACAGCGCTCTTTAAGACAATCGAGCTACTGGGTAACGGTCAAACAATAACCCTGCTGATGGCTGGCCTCTGTACTTTGATGCTGATTACCTATTTCGTTACCTCTGCCGACTCCGCGACCTTGGTTATTTGTACACTGCTGGCTATGGGCGATGAACATCCTCGTGCACGTTACCGCATTTTCTGGGGAATTGCCGTCGGAGCCGTTGCCGCCGCACTCTTGATTGCTGGGGGGCTCAAGGCGCTGCAAACGGCATCTATTGTGGCCGCGCTGCCCTTCTCGGTCATTATTATCCTTGCCGTCGTCGGACTGTATAAGTCTCTGAAGGCGGAGTTTTCTGAAGAATCAGAGAAGGCCCTGCGTGAACGGTCTAGAAAACTCACAGAGAGCGATGACAGTGTGCAAGCAGTAACTGCACCTAGTAAATAGAAACCTTTAACAACAAAAATTTAACACCATCTCTTATTTGATTAAGAGATGGAACTTAACTCAGAGACCTAAGTTGATTTTGGTTGTCTATATCATCCAAAAAAAATGGCTGCCTCTGTATTTTATAAAATCAAGGAGTTGATATGTCTGCTCAAATTATACTGCCAAGAGTTATGCAGGTCGGTGCGGATGCAACTAAAGAGATCCCCAATATCCTTGCAGGGCTCGGTTGCACAAGACCACTGATTATCACCGACAAGATGATGGTACAACTTGGTTATGCCAGCATTATACAAACCCTGCTCAATGATAATGAGCTAAATGCTGATGTCTTCGACGACACCATTCCAGAGCCAACAGTCGCCTCCATTCAGGCAGGTGTTGAAAAAGCACGCGATGGTAATTACGACTGTATTATTGCTCTGGGCGGTGGCAGCCCAATTGATAGCGCTAAGGCAATCGGCATTCTCGCGCACTTTGGGGGAACCATGCGAGATTATAAATTCCCTCGCGTCGTAAACGAAGCCGGTCTGCCAGTCATTGCCGTGCCCACAACAGCTGGCACAGGATCCGAGGTAACTCGTTTTACCATTATTACCGATGAAACCAATGACGAGAAAATGTTATGTGTCGGTATCGGTTTCATGCCCATCGCCGCCCTCGTGGATTACAAACTCACCCTCAGTTTGCCACAACGCATTACCGCTGATACCGGCATAGATGCCCTTACCCATGCAATAGAAGCTTATGTCAGCCGTAAAGCAAGTCCTTACAGTGATAGTCAAGCGCTCGCGGCCATGAAACTACTGGCACCAAACCTTCGCAAGGTTTACCACAATGGTAAAGATGAACAAGCACGGGAAGCGATGATGCTTGGCGCAACCATGGCGGGGGTGGCCTTTTCGAATGCCTCCGTTGCCTTAGTACATGGCATGAGTCGTCCTATTGGGGCAGCATTCCATGTTCCACACGGACTGTCCAACGCCATGCTTTTGCCAAGTGTTACCGAGTTTTCCATTCCTGCTGCGCCAGATCGTTATGCTGATTGCGCCAAAGCCATGGGCATTGCCAAGGAAACAGACAGTGTTGATCAAGCAAACCAAAAACTGCTTCAGGAACTTCGCGACTTGAATAGTGAGCTACAAGTCCCCACACCTGAGCAATTCGGTATCAACCGTGAACACTTTCTAGAATTGATGCCCACAATGGCTCAACAGGCACTGGCATCTGGCTCTCCAGGAAACAACCCTAGAATTCCTAGTGACAACGAGATTGTTGAAATATACCGCTCTCTTTGGACTTGAAATAACAAACATTAATTTATTATTAAATAGGAAATAACATGAACACTATCGGACATTTGATCAATGGCAAAATAGTTGTTGAAGGCAGCCAAAGCCAGGATGTATTTAACCCAGCGACAGGAGAAGCGACTAAAAAGGTTGATTTAGCCTCTAAAAGCACCGTCGAAGAAGCAATTGCCTCAGCTCAGGCAGCTTACCCTGCTTGGCGCAACACGCCACCGATGAAGCGTGCACGAATTATGTTCAAGTTCAAGCAGCTTCTGGAAGAACATGCTGACAAGATCTGTGAACTGGTAGGCGAAGAGCATGGCAAAATCGTTCATGACGCAGCTGGCGAACTCCAGCGTGGTATTGAAAATGTTGAGTATGCCTGTGGCATACCAGAACTACTAAAGGGCGAATACAGTAAAAATGTGGGGCCTAGTATCGATTCTTGGAGCGAATTCCAACCTCTTGGTGTGGTTGCCGGTATTACGCCATTCAACTTCCCTGTAATGGTACCGCTGTGGATGTACCCTATGGCACTCGCTTGCGGCAACACCTTTGTCTTGAAACCATCGGAACGCGACCCAAGCTCAACATTGTTTGTCGCACAGTTGCTGCAGGAAGCAGGCCTACCAGAGGGCGTATTCAATGTGGTAAATGGCGGAAAAGAAGCAGTGGATACGCTGCTGACCGATGACCGAGTAAAAGCCGTCAGTTTTGTCGGTTCTACCCCCATCGCAGAGTACATTTACAGCACCGCTAACGCCCATGGTAAACGTTGCCAAGCCCTCGGTGGCGCAAAAAACCATGCCATTGTCATGCCTGACGCAGACATGGACAATGCGGTCAATCAACTACTTGGCGCGGCCTTTGGCTCCTCTGGTGAACGTTGCATGGCATTGTCCGTCGCCGTCGCTGTCGGAGATGCGGCTGCCGACCAACTCGTTAGTAAAATGAAAGAAGCAATGGTCAGCCTCAAGGTTGGAAACCATAGCGATAAAAGCAACGATTTTGGTCCAGTGATTACTTGCGCTCACAAAGATAAAGTGGTTGGTTATATTAATAGCGCAGAAGAGAATGGTGCCGAAGTGGTCGTTGATGGACGCAATCCTCAGGTGCCCGGATACGAGAACGGTTTTTTTGTCGGCGGTACACTGATTGATCGTGTAACACCTGACATGTTGAGCTATAAAGAAGAGATCTTTGGCCCAGTCTTGCAGGTAGTTCGTGTTAAGACGATGCAGGAAGCAATGGATATGATTGACGCACATGAATACGGTAACGGTACGTGCATTTTCACTCGTGACGGAGAAGCGGCCCGCTATTTCAGTGATCATATTCAGGTTGGTATGGTGGGCATCAACGTGCCGCTGCCAGTACCAGTGGCTTATCACAGTTTCGGTGGTTGGAAACGTTCCTTATTTGGTGACTTACATGCCTATGGACCGGATGCCGTTCGCTTCTATACTAAGCGTAAGACAATCACTCAACGCTGGCCCTCTGCTGGTGTACGGGAGGGTATCGAGTTCTCAATGCCGACTATGAAGTAACCTTGGCTGGCGGCTTTATAAGAGCCGCCAATTACAAAAAATAATGAGCTTAGTGGATAAGTATTTTTTTGTAGCGTTTTATAAAAAAGTAAATGATACTAAGCTCCGCTTTAGACTTTGTTCTGAGACCCCTAACAAATATGAAAAAGCGTCTCCCGCCTTTAAATTGGTTGCACTCTTTTGATGTTGCTGCTCGTCATTTAAACTTCACTCTGGCAGCCACAGAGCTAAACCTTACTCAAGCCGCCGTAAGCCAGCAAATAAGAGGGCTCGAATCACAATTAGGCTGCACATTATTTAAGCGACTACCAAGAGGGCTTGAATTAACAGATTCTGGTCTTGCCTATCTACCAGTGATTCGTGATTCAATAGCACGCATGTCGGCTGCAACAGATGAAATATTCGGTCAGGTTCGACATCGCCCATTAACCTTAAAAGTCAGTTTAGTATTCTACACCTGCTGGCTAGTGTTTAGGCTTGCCCGCTTTCGTGAAGCCCATCCCAACATTTCTCTACGTTTCACCAGCAATATCTGGGTGAATGAGGTTGATCAAAAGGATGCGGACATGGAAATTCGTTATGGGCATGGTGACTGGCAAGGAATGATCTGTGAACGCCTAACTTGGGATCGCTTGATCCCCGTTTGCGCTCCAAAACTAAGGAGTTTGCAACGCCCTCCCGTTTCGGTTGAGGAATTATCACAATGTACGCTTCTGCATGTACTCGGATACGAGGAAGGTTGGGGACATTGGCTTAACAAAACCGGATACGGGCACGTGGAAGCCGCTTCCAATATCCAGTTTGATACATTGATCTCCGCACTGGAAACAGCCGCACAAGGCGAAGGCATTGCCCTGGGACGTTCGTCTCTCGTCGAAGGAATGCTGTCTAGCGGGAAACTCATCTCCCCCTTCGAACATAGCATAGAAACCTCAGAAGCCTTTTATCTTGCAAGACCAATCAAACAAATCCCTCACCCCAATGCCGAAGCCTTCAGACAGTGGATATTACAGGAAATTGGGACAAGTCATGCACAATTAACAGGATGAACGTTAAATTTAGATGCTGTTTGGCCAGCCAAGTTTTAGACGAAACGATGCTACTCTCTCAGGAAACAACGTAACCAACCCTAAGAGTTAGCCATTAAGGCAGCAATCCGCAATGGATTGCTGCCTTAACAGGTTATTCTCAATCTTTGAAAAACGCCACAATGGATTCGATCGGCCCACAAACATAGATTGGCGGCAAAACAAACTTCTGCCAGAGCTAGCCACTCTCTTTTTTTTATATACTTGAACGAAAATGACAGTAATTTCGATGAATTCACAGACACGCTAATCCAGCCAAAAATACTGAAAACATAGAGAAAAAATGGAAGCGTTTGGAAAATTTAAGGAAAATTTAAGGAAAATATATGGAAAAAGAAAAACAAAAAAGGGCATACAAATGAATGTAAGCCCTTGATTTTATTACTTAATTCAGTGGTAGGACTAAGCAGATTCGAACTGCTGACCTCTACCATGTCAAGGTTACTCTGAATATTCCCTTACATGGCGTTCAACGACTTTATATAACGTATTCAATGCCTTAGTAAACACACATCCTTTGAATCAAAGCAATATAAGGCAATAAAACTCTATATCAGGGGATTTTGGCCCATTTTGATCCCATCTTGGCCCATGACCTCTACTCTTCGAATCAAAGCATCTCAAATTAGCCCATGCCTTAAAGGCAAAAACACCCATAAATGCATGGTTTCAATTGCTTTGAATCAAAGCATACTTTTGGACATTTTTACTTTCTGTGGATTAGATTTCAGCCTGCTTTTTGAAGGAATTGAGCTTATAACTTCTTCCTATAACCTCTGAAGAAAGTTAGGGATAATATATTAGACGACAATTAACTTGTCCGGTCCGCGACAACTAGCATGGCCGCTTTTGATAAGCTTCAGATGTACTCATTATTAAGAGATTGAGATGTCTGGAGTCTTCATTACTCAACAGCAGGTCACGTTATATATGTCTTATCGTAAGCAATCCAAGTTCACTCAATCTCAGGCTGCAGCTAAAGCCGGTTTCTCCGAACGTTCTGCCAGACGCATCGAATCAGGGGATAGCTTCACTCAACATCAACCCAGATCTTATCGAACTCGTGAAGACCCTTTTGACGGTTTGTTCGAGGAATACCTAGTGCCTTTATTGGAAACAAATCCCGCTTTGCAACCCATTACTTTACTCGAGGCTTTGGAGGAGAAATTCCCCCATCAATTTGATGAGTCACACCTAAGAACCCTGCAACGGCGAACAAAATGCTGGCGAGCTCAGAATGGCCCCGACCAAGAAGTCATCTTCCTTCAACGCCATACTCCTGCCGCTATGGGTATCTCGGATTACACTTGGATGAATCGCCTCAACATCACCATTGCGGGAGAAGCGTTCAAGCATAAACTCTACCATTTCCGACTGGTTTATAGCGGCTGGACTTACGCTCAAGTCGTCTTAGGGGGCGAGAGCTTTGAATCTCTATCATCCGGTTTACAAAATGCCTTGTGGCGCTGTGGTGGGGTGCCAGACACCCATCGCACTGATAGCCTAAGTGCCGCCTATAACAATCAATCTGAAGCCACCTTACTCACCGAGCGGTACGCTAAACTCTGCGGTCATTATGGGGTGATAGCCACCCGAAATAACAAAGGCGTTGCTCATGAGAACGGGGCGATTGAGTCCCCTAATGGGCATTTAAAACGCAAAATAGACCAACAACTGATGCTACGAGGACACCGTGACTTTACCGACTTAGCGGCCTATGAAGCCTTCATCCAGCAAGTTGTCGCTAAAATCAATCGTCGCTGTGCTACCCGCTTCGCGGAAGAGAAAGTCCATCTAAAACCGCTACCCGCTCGACGCACCAACGACTTTAGTCAGTTGCACGTCAAAGTCAGTTCAAGCAGCACCATCAGTGTTAAGCGAGTGACCTACACGGTGCCTTCAAGGCTGATCGGCACCAGTCTGTTGGCGCACATTTACGACACTCGATTAGAGCTCTTTTATGGTCATGTGAAGACCTTAACCTTGACGAGGATCTATGCTCAAGCCCCTATCAGGGCTCGCTCGGTGGACTATCGTCATGTCATTCATTCACTGGCGAAAAAGCCCAATGCCTTTAAATGCTCACTATTGCGTGATGACCTCATCCCAGCAGGAGACTTCACCTTGCTGTGGCAGCAGTTGACCCAACAGGGGGTTACTGATACGGATTGCCACTACATGGTGAACCTACTCGTTCTTGCCGACAATTACGATTGCCAATCTGCCTTAGGTCGATATGTGCTCAATGCCTATGATGCTGGACAGCAAGTCTCCATCAAACAGTGCCGTGAACGATTCGCCCCTGCACCAATAGAAGTGCCGATAATTCTTAGTCAGCAACATCCTTTAAGCAGTTACGATAGTTTAATCGGAGGCTCCCATGGCCAACATTGAAAGCTTACCCTTGCTGTTGAAAGAGCTACGCCTCAGCGCCATGGGGAGACACTGGTCTGCATTGTCAGACAAAGCCACCAAAGAGGCATGGGAACCAGAGCATTACTTGGCAGAATTATGTGAATTAGAAACTCATCAGCGTCATGAAAGTCGGCTTAAGCGATTACTAAAAGACAGTCGGCTACCTCCTGACAAATCCTTGAGCCACTATGACTTCAATGAAATAACGGGCATGACTGCCCAACAGTTTAAGCAAAAAGTGACACAGCGTGATTGGTTGCGCCAAGGGCATAACATTTTGCTCTTTGGTGCCAGTGGGTTAGGCAAAACCCACCTTGCTGTGGCGCTTGGTCATGCCCTCGTTGCGCATGCCATCCGCGTCAAATTCATGTCCAGCACGACATTGGTCCAACAGCTTCAAAAAGCAAGAGAAGGACTGGGACTTGAAGAGGCTTTAAAGAAACTGGATCAGTATGAACGACTGATTTTGGATGACATTGGCTATGTGAAAAAGAGCAACAGTGAAAGCCAAGTCCTGTTTGAATTGATCGCCCATCGCTATGAACGCAACAGCTTACTGATTACGACCAACCAAGCGTTTAGTGAGTGGGACAGCATCTTTGGAGACAACATGATGACTGTCGCCGCGATAGATAGACTGGTACACCATGCGGACATTTATAAACTAGAAGGGGAAAGTTATCGCAGAAAACAAGCTATGAAATCTACCGAACAAAAACGGCCAAGTTAATTGACGCCAACCGGACAAGGTAGTTGACGTCTGATAGGCTCCCACAATGAAGGATTCTTTTGCTGTTACGGCTATGCTCGCTTTTACACCAAATTCGTAGCGTTTATGCGCTTTGCCTTTGGATATGCAGTCCACATTAGGTTCATGCAAGCTATACAGTTTGTTTTTGCTCTGGCGAGTTTGTTTTAGTAATCGATAGGCTTGGTTGAGTGTGTCTTCTTGCTTTTGAGTGAGCGTTAATCCTTGTCGTTTTACTTGCCGATCAACATCTCTCAGGACTCGCCCTAAAAAGCCTTTGACTTGCTTAATCGCTTTTCTCATCCGCTTATATTGTTTGGCGTGGCCATAGCGTCCAATTTTTGGCATTAACTCATGACAGGCTTTGTCGTAGGTTTGTCTTAATGTAATGTTTTGTTCTTTGGCGACCTGAGTGAGCTGCTGTCGAGCCTTGTTGTAGAGCTTGGCATCGGTTGGGAAGGTGATGTTTTTTTCTTGTACCGTGGTGTCTACCACGACTCGTTTTAGGCTCGCTGGTTTGATGACTTTTAGTTTCAATCCTGCTTGTATCGTCTGGGTAAGCAGCCATTCACAGCCTTCTTCTCCTAACCGTTTTCGCCATTTAACAAGACTGGTTGGATGGCACGGGAAGTCGTGCTGGAAAAAGGTTTCGCCGCAAAAGTATTGGTAATAAGGCGATTCAAGCCATTGCTCTAGCAGCAGCTCATCAGACAAATTATGCAAGTGCTGCAAATACAGCAACCCCGCCATAAGACGCGTTGGCAACGCGGCCGCACCAACGCTTGAAAAATGGGCACTAAGCGTTGAGTCCAATTGCTTCCAATCAATGATCTTAGCCAGCCGAACTAAAGGGTGATTGGGGTTAATGATGTCAACGAGCTGAGGTTGGAATAAATCCTTTTGCGGTATGATCTCTGTCTGACGAGGCTTCATAAAACTCACCTGTTCTGCAACTTTTTGGGCCTTATGGCGTATTTATAGCAAGACTTAGGCACTAACTATCTTATAAAAATGCATTAGATTCAATAGGTTGAGAGTTTTTCAGGGGCGACTAATTTAAGTTGGCAAGATTGTCTCATGTTGCCGACTTAATCGCATGTTCCTTAGGTAAATAACCAAAAATTACGAACTTCAACCCAATCAACTCTTTCCCTTCAATGACCCTACTATAACCTGAACATTACTAATAATTATATTAAATTTGAATAATTTTAACCACAGATTTAGCTACTAGTAACCTGTGTTCGCCACATTAATCGTCGATCTTTTTCATCGAAGCTGTCACGACGATGCATTGTACAGCGGTTATCCCAAATTAAAATATCGCCCACCTGCCATTTATGTTTCCAAGTAAGACTAGTATTGACAGTATATTTCCATAACTCATCCAATAAAGATTCTGATTCTTTAATTGTAAGCCCAACCACATATGCATTCAGGCGACGACCTAAGTATAGGCATTTTAGTTTAGTGATAGGATGCTCTTTCACAATTGGATGAATCGATCCTGGCGAGACTGTTAAGTCAGAAACAGGTGTATATCCATATCGTAACTCACCGACTGCGGTGTAGCATTGATCGTGCTTGATAGACAAGTTAGCAATACGTTCTTTAAGTTTTTCAGGTAAGCTGTTGTACACCATATACATATCCATAAACTCAGTATCACCACCGATAACAGGAACCTCTCGAGCATAGAGTAAACTAGCGATTGGAGGATTATCTGAATAACACATATCAGTGTGCCAATGAGCTTCTTTACTACCCAGATGACCAATTTTTTTATCATTTTCCTTTATATTCGAAACTATCATTACATATGGATGATCATCTGTTGAAGTAAGCTTGGTTTCTTGATTAAAAGCTTTCTCTGGATTTCCAAATAAAGAGCTAAAATAGACTAATGAAAATTTATTAATATTTTGTCCACGTAATAACAAAACTTTATTTTCGCTCCAAGTTGCTAACAATTGACGAATAATTTTATCTCCAGACAACATACTAATATTTAAATTCAATATTTGTGCGCCGATATTAGGAGTAATTTTTGTATATATTATAGCATCATTCATAATAATTTTCCATATTATTAGGTTTTACCAAGGAATGGTTAATGTATGTAAATTTGTATAGTTTTTATATGATTCACTTAACCCCTCTTTAATCCCTAGCCCTGAATCTTTCACTCCACCAAAAGGTGATAGCTCGGTACGAAAACCGGGGACTTCCCAGACATTAAGTGTTCCTACATTAAGCTGTTTAGCCAGCACTGTTATCCAATCCATTCGAAAAGTACATACTCCGGATGAAAGACCATATGCTGTAGCATTGTAAGCGTTCATTCTACGCCGTTATTTCATCCCATCTTTTCGCACTCTAAACTGGACTCCGTTTTCATCTCATAACCGATAACGGAGTCCAACCCATGACCAAACCCTATACCCGTCGTTCTTCTTCTGAATGGCAACAAATCATTGACGATCAAGCCGAGTCTGGCTTATCCGCCCCTCAATACTGCGAACAGCATCAGGTGAGTTACGCCAGTTTTAGTAAATGGCGTCAGCATTTTTCGGGAACTAAAGCCTCGCCAGATTCTAGTCACTCAGACTTTATCGATCTCAGTCAGGTGCCCACTCTCTCAGGTACTGGACGTTGGAACATTACCTTGTGTTTAGGTGATGGTGTTGAGCTTCGATTGAATCGTGACTGATGTTCCTGCCCGATCCCAATGCTAAAATTTGGTTGCATACCCAACCCACAGATATGCGTAAATCCTATCGTGGCTTATTAGGGCTGATCAAACAACACCTCAAAGAAAACCCACTCATCGGGTATTTTGTCTTCATTAACCGGCGCAAAACCCAGATGAAAATCCTCTATTTTGACACCTCTGGTTATTGCATTTGGTGTAAACGACTGTCGCAGGGGCAGTTCAATTATGCGTCATCAGAAAACGCTAAACACGCCCTAAGTGTGATTGAATTGCAGCACCTCTTAGCGGGCATAAAAGTCGAAAAATATCGTCAATTTAAACGCTACAAGCGAGCATCATGACAAGTTGGATGGTATAATCCAACCCCATGAATGACGCCACTTACCGACCTATTTTACCCTTCAAAAACATCGACTTGCTTCACACGAATGAGGTCGAAAAACTGCGTGCTGAAAACGAAGCTATGTCTTCAAGAATCCGCCAATACGAAGCGGAAGTGCACATGCTAAAGCGTGAGTTATTTGGGCCGAAAAGCGAACGTCGTACCTTACTCACACCAGATCAACAAGCCCTCGCTGATATCGTGGGTCCGATGTCAGCCGAACCAACCCGCGTAGAAGAAGAGTCTATCGTTGAGAAGGACAAACCTGAGTCTGCCAATGTTCGTGGCAAAGCGCCCAAGTTTCGTAAAGGCAATGAAATTAACATCACCGGATTGCGTTTTGATGAGTCTATACCGGTTCGTGAAAAGGTTATCTTAGCGGACGAATTACAAGGCCCCAATGCGCACGAATACGAAGAAGTCGGCTTCAAAGACGTCAGCCGCATCGTACAAAAAACCAGTGCCTATGAAGTCGTCATCACCAAACGTCAGGTGGTGAAGCACAAAACCAGTAAACAGCTCATTACCGCGCCACAGCCGGATCTGATTTTTGACAGTTCCCTCGCGGATGTGAGTTTTATCGTTGGCTTACTGGTTAATAAGTTCTTGTATCACTTACCCCTTTATCGTCAACACCAACAGCTTAGCGCTTCCGGCATCACCCTCAGTCGTGCAACGCTCACAAACCTCACCAAACGCGGGATCGAACTGTTACGACCCATTGTGGTAGAGCAACTGATTAGTGTGCTGGACAGCAAGGTACTGGCCATGGATGAGACACCGATAAAAGCCACCCGCCAGCCTGGGGTAGGCAACCAACCCGGCAAAATGAAGCAAGCGTATTTTTGGCCCATCTATGGCGAGCAGGACGAAGTGGTGTTTACCTTCTCCCAAAGCCGTGGCATGAAACACATCCAAGACTTACTGGATCATGTTTGGCAGGGTACCTTACTGACCGATGGTTATGCCGCTTACAGTCGTTACGAAGCCACCTCACCGGAGGTCACTCATGCTCAGTGTTGGGTGCACATGCGTCGTCAGCTACTGAAAGCCGAAATGGAAGAAACCGAGGCCGTCACCCACGCGCTGAACCTGATTGCCGCCTTGTACCAGTACGAAAGCCATATCAAACAGAAAGGTTGGTCAGATGAGAAAAAACAAGATTACCGAGTGCAACACAGTAAGCCCTTAGTGGATCAATTTTTTGCCTTCTGCGAAGAACAAACCCAACGGGCTGACCTATTACCAGACGATACCTGGATGAAAGCGTTGAACTACACCTTAAAGCGCAAACGCCAACTGATGGTCTTTTTGGAAAATCCAAACGTTGCCATGGACACCAACCACCTAGAGCGAGAGATAAGACCCATCCCAATGGGTAAGAAGAATTGGCTCTTCTGTTGGACAGAACTGGGCGCCGAACATGTCGGCATCATCCAAAGCTTGATCAGCACCTGCAAGCTGCACGACATCGACCCCAACGTCTACCTGACGGATGTCCTACAACGAGTCAGCCAGCATCCAGCCAAAGACATCGCGGACTTAACACCAATACGATGGAAGCAACTGTTCGCAGACAACCCGTTGAAATCGCCCTTACTCTGAGTCAGTGGCTGTCAATGACTCCCTAGAATGAACGCTTACGTAGCATTGACCATTCGTATAACTTCTTCTAGTGTATTAAATGAAAGTATAGGTGTAACTGGTCCAAATGTTTCTTTTGCAACCAATGACATGTCAGTGGTCACCTGATCAAGTACAGTAGGTTGCAATAAAGCCCCACAGCGTTTATGTCCAGTATGAACTCTTGCTCCTTGCTCTAGCGCTTCTTGAACACGACTTTCAATTAAGATAGCTGCGTCTTCATCAATAACCGTTCCCATTTGAGTATTTTCATCAAAGGGATCACCTGTACGCCAAGACTGAGTTTTTTCAACAATATATTTAGTTAATTCCATAACTATATCCGAGTGTGCAAAAACACGTTTTACAGCTGTACATCGCTGTCCACTATTTTTATACGAACCAGATACAGCCAAATCGGCAGCTTTATTAAGGTCGGCATCAGGTAAGACAATCAAAGGGTCATTACCACCAAGCTCTAAAATTAAACGACGATAGCCTGCACGTTTAGCAATATATTTACCTACCTCAACACCACCAGTAAAGCTAATTAGCTCTATAGACTTCTGCTTTAAAAAATATTCAAATAGCTCACGGGGATCTCCGAATACAATTAAAAGCATTTCACGTGGAAGTCCTGCTAAAAACAACATATCACAAAAATAATTTGCCGACATTGGAGTCTTTTCTGAAGGTTTTAAAATAACAGTATTATTAGTCGCAAGTGCAGGTAAAATTTTATGAGCAACCTGATTGATTGGATGATTAAAAGGAGTGATAGAAAATATAATTCCTTCTAGAGGCTGTCTATAAGTAATAATTTTTCTCTCTACATTCCCTTGAGATATATCAGAATTCATAACATCACTTTTCTCTGTCAGCAGTTCACTCACTGTTAAAGAAAGTACATTCAAAACTCGTTTTATCTCATATCGACTATCTTGCATAGACAAACCAGTCTCTTGAGAAATTAATAAGGCTGCATTCTCAAAATCTTCACTAATCAATCTATAAGTCTTATTAAATATTTCTGCACGATCATATCGACTTAATTTAGATTTATAAACTATAGACCTTCTAATAAAACGTTCAATATCGTTAATAGCAGTAAAGTCTAAAACCCCAATATTATTTAAATTATAAGGATTTCTTATAAAAATTTTATTTTTTTTCATTATTTACAACCTATGATTTAACCGAAATTAATAAATTGATTCTTAAAGTCTTTAATACTCTCTCGAGGTGTGATTTTTGGCCTACTTAAATCTTTACGACTACCAGGCGAACAAATAATCTCAATAAAATGAGGCCCTTCCTCCTTTAATGCTAGCTCTATAACTTGGCTTATCTCGTTTTTATTATCAACAGTTACCGCATAGCTATAACCTAGAGATTTCGCCACAACAGATAAAAATAAATCAGCAGCTTTAGTAGCCTGACCACCAACAGAATCATGACATCCATTATTAAAAACAATATGAATTAGATTTGGAATGTCTGCTGTATTAGCTAATCCACCCAGGTGCATGAGGAGAGCACCATCTCCATCTAAGCAAACAATTTTTTTCCCAGGAAACTCCAACGCAATTCCTAAAGCAATTTGTGAGGCGTGTCCCATTCCACCGATAGATAGAAAGTCATGATTGTGGCTCTCTTCATTTATATCTCTAATTTCATAGAGTTCCCGTGAAAGCATTCCTGTAGAACTTATTATAGGAATTTTTTTTGGTAGAGAACTAACAACCCATAGAAGGGACTCTTCTCTGGAAAAATATTTCTTTACAAAATTTTTTTTCTTATATTTTTTCTCAAGTGATAAAAAAGTATTTTTACGTACAACTATTGCAACAGGCGACATACCTTTATTAGCCATATTCAAGGAAGAGTTTATGGCATCAGCAACTGAATAATCACTGTATTCTGGACCAATCACTGTATATTGAATACCTAATGTTTGAAGCATTGAAATTGTTATCTTACCTTGTTTGATATGTTGAGGCTCGTCATTAACTTGTATATCATTATCAAGCTCTCCACGCCACCCTATAATAAGCAGTATAGGTATGGAATATACATCTGGATCAGCTAAGGAGCACAAAGGGTTTATTGCATTTCCTATTCCAGAATTTTGCATATATACAGCTGAAATTTTTCCTTTAGCAAGATAATGGCCAATAGCCAAACCGATAGCAGAGCCTTCATTAGCAGTTACAGTATTTCTACAATTTTTTTTTCGTCTATCTAGAGCCAAACCAAAATCTTTTAATAATGAATCTGGCACTCCAGAAAATGAAACTATGCCAGCCTCAAGAAGTAATTTAACAAAAACATCAGGATTAATCATATTACTCTCTCTTGGATATTATTTAGTGCCTGGGATAAGTTCTAATATTTCTTTAATAGACATACATTTTTTCTCAACCTCCCAAGTTCTACCATTTTTTAAAACCATCTCAACAACATGTTTCATTGCTGGATAAGCAGAGCGTAATAGATGGTTAGCGTATATTACTATATTAAACCCTTGATCAATAAGATCATCAAACTTAACTTGATTAAAACTAGTCGGCACACAAACCAAAGGAATCAATGGATGCGACTTTCTAAATTCTCTAGCAAACATAAATATTTCTTTTGGTTCATTTTTACGACTGTGAATCATAATTCCACTAGCGCCTGCTTCAACATAAAGTCTGGCCCTTAATAATGCATCATCTATTCCTGCATCCAAAATGAAACTTTCTACCCTAGCGATTATCATAAACTCGTCAGTTTGACTTGCCAAAACTGCAGCTTTAATTTTTTCAGCAAATTTTTCAGGAGCAGCTTGTTTTTGAGAAACATCATTACCGAAAAGCGAGTTTTTTTTAAGTCCTTCTTTATCTTCCATTATGATAGCTGATATCCCTAACCGCTCAGCAGAAGCTACTCGAAAAGGAATATGCTCAATTCTTCCACCAGTATCAGCATCAAAAATAAGAGGTTTACTAGTTACTTCAAAAATCTCTGAAATATTATTAAATCTGCTTGACATTTCAACTAACTCCGTATCGGGTTTACCTCTGAGAGTTGAATCAGTCAGTGAGCTAGACCAGAAACCATCAAATTCAACTAATCTATTAGCGTTAAAAACTTTTATCTGTTCAACCAGCATCGCTGATAAGGGGCTATGAGCCTCCATTATTCTAATACCAGCTTTATGTTCTAACTTATTCCGGAGAGATTCTCGACGTCTTCCCGCTGTTATGCCATTATATTTAAAAATACTATCCATAATTAATCCTATACAACCTATTTGAAAATAAAAACTGTCAAATATATTTAACAACTACTCCTTAAACATTTAAACTAAAAAATATTCTTTTAACGCATCCCAAAGCATAGCCACCCCCGAAAATAACATCATAAAATCAATTAAGTAATTAAAATTTCTTTCGGAAATTTTTAATACAAATCGTTTGCCTATATAAATACCAAAAATAAGAGAAAAACCTACCAATAAGCCACTAATAAATACAGGCCAAGGTAAAGCACCGATTTCCTCAAAAGTAGAAACTTTAGCAAAATAAATCACAAAAGATGATGCTGCCTCAGTCGATAATAACCCACCTTTCATTAATCCATATCCTGAAAAAATAGGGATAGTTAATGGTCCTGTAGAAAAAACTATACCAGTAAGATAACCAACTGTAGCTCCCATAATACCTAGCTGTAAGTTATTAAGACTAAGGTTTTTTGATTTAGCCCAGATACGCAAAGGAATTAATAAAATAAAAAACACTCCTATAATAATATTAGATAGAACGACAGGCATTATCCATAATGTATTTGCTCCCATTACAACAGCAGGAAAAGCGGGAATAGAATAGATTAAAAAAGCTTTTATTTTGATATCTCTTCGCCACATTATAACTCTAGAAATATTTCCCATTATAGCAGCTATAGCCATTATAGGGATTGCAGACTTTGTTCCAAAGACATAGGCAAGAACAGGTAATAGAATTATGGATGCGCCAGTACCAACAATGCCACTTATAATACCCGCCGATACTCCAATAGTGATAATCAATAAATACATAACGTCGCTTTATATGCTTTTTAAAATCAAGATAAACGCTATGATAGTGATTTTTAAAAATAGGTATTGTGATAAAGTATCACAATACTGTGATTAAAAAGGACTATACATGCATTCTCTTCCCCCCTTAAGTGCATTGAAAGCATTTTTAGTAGCCTGCCATGCAGGAAGCTATACAGCCGCAGCTAATGAATTATGCATTACACACGGAGCAGTTAGCCGCCATATTCAAGTAGTAGAAAAATGGTTTGGAGTTACTTTATTCACTAAAGATGGTCAACGTCGTGTACCAACTGCTTATGCCTTAACATTGGCACGCGAACTAGGAGGGGCATTTGATAATATTGCAAATATTGCTTTGCGTTATGGTAACGGTGGACGTAACAATGTATTTAACGTTAGCGTCCCCACCACGCTCTGTCTAAAATGGCTATTGCCACGTTTAGACGATTTCTACAATCGCTTCCCTGAAGCTAACCTGCAGATTTCCACTGCCAATACAGAGCAACTTCACATTATAGGTCACTATGACTTATTACTTAGACAAAATACCGGCACTACTGAGTATTCTGCAGTCCCATTCCTGCAAGATCATTATTGCCTTATGGCTTCACCGGAGTTCGCTAAGAATTATTCGCTTCGTTTACCTGAGGATATAATGAATTGTCCTAGAATTGAAACACTTACTCGTCCAGGGCTCTGGAATAGTTGGTTAGAGGCAGCTGGACTGAAGAGCTCCCCCAACATCCTATTCCGTCGTTACGACCACTTCCATGTTTCTCTACATGCAATGCTGGAAGGAATAGGTGCTGGTTTGGGACCTGTGAGAATATTATCCACTGAGATACGTAGAAGAAACCTGATGCTCCTTTTTCCTAAAATCTCAATTTCGCCATGCCAATACTATGCATTGACACCGATTGGAGTTCAAAAAACCTTATTGCATCAAAACTTTGAAAATTGGCTGGTTACACAAGGAAAAATTACGACTTGTGAGACTCCTACTTCAAAAGATTATAAGAAATTTTTAAGTAACATCACAGATTGAAAATGCCATTAACTTAGAGAGATCATCTATCATTTTATACGTCACCTTCATCATGATTCGAGAGGTTTACAGGCCCTTTTAGTTACTTGTGCTTATCATTACCTTGCTGCGTGTCTAGCTTATCGGCTAGGCGTGATACTTGGGCTTGCAGTTGAGAAATCTGTTCCACCAAGGCTTGGTGGTTATTTTCTTGATTTTCCTGATCCTGTGCGGCGGTTTCTCGTGTCATGACATCCAAAACCACACCCACCATCATGTTCAAAAACACAAACGCGGTCAGAAAGATAAAGACAATATAGAAAATCCAGCTCAGTGGATAAACTTCCATTGTCTCGTACATGACATCCATATTATCAGGAATATTTTGTTAACAAGCGAGAGAGTGAGTGACCCAAGAGCTTATGAATACTGACCTAATGTTTAAAATAAGACCATGTTAACAAAAATACCGTTAACTAATCTCTATGCATAGTTAAATTATTAACCCGGCGGAAATTTATATCTTCTATGCCGCATAACGGATTGAATTGTGCTTAAAGTACTTTTTGATTCGATTCGGATTCTTCTGTAACCCTCTCATATGAGAGACCACTCTATCCTTTAAAACCTTTCCATTCTTTGGAGCATCGCCTGTATGCACACCTGCCTTTAGATCACAGTTTAGATACTCATCTGGATTGAGTTCAGGTGAGTAGGCAGGTAAATAAAAGACTTCTATTTGCTCTTTGATTTTTGGCTTGGCTAACCACTCTTTTACTAATTTTGCATGATGTACTCGAAGATTATCGAGTATCAGAAATACCTTTTTCTTAGAGGTGGAGATCAATCGCTTCATAAAGCGAATGAGTACTTTTGCTGTCATGTTGTCAGCGTAGGTCATAAAGCGTACGGTTCCCTGGTTTGTGATAGTAGAAATCATATTGATTCGGCAATGCTTTGCTGGAATCACTTGGACTGGTGTCTTGCCTTTAGGAGCAAAACTTCGTCCATGCTGACTATCATTACGAAGGCCTGTTTCATCACCCCAATGTATCTCTGCCCCTTCCTTCTTGGCCCTTTCCTTGATCGAGGGGTACTCTTCCTCAAGCCATTTGGACACTTTTCGAGGGTTTTGCTCATAGGCTTTTTTCAGTGGCTTTTGTGGGGTAAATCCCCAGCGCTTTAGATAGTCTCCAATGGTTCTAATGGGCATATCTTTTCCCCACAATTGCTTGATGAGCTGTTGGATCGCACGACGTGTCCACAAGGCAAAATTCAGCCTGCATTGATCAGGCATTTTATCGGTGATTTCTTTCTGAATTCGAGCTTCTTGTGCTTTGGTTAGACTGCCAAATGAGCCTTTTTCTCGACCACGTTTTTTATACTCAAAGCTTGCCTTTCCACGCTTTAAGTAGTCTCTATACCAACGGCCAACTGTGTCTACATGGACACCTGTCACCTCAGATATGTCTTTAAAAGAGAAGTCTTTTTCGCGCAGTCTGACAACTTGCTTTCGTAGCCTAGCGAGTTCTGGAGTGGTAAGTTTTCTTGTGTCTATTTTTTCGTTCATTCAGTGATTATACCAGATAATTTTAACCGCCGGGTTAATAGTCCCAGAGATCGAAATCTGTTAACCAACATTTATCGCTTATAAAGATCAACAGCATCCCAAAACAATTTGAGGTAAATCTTAACGAACGTCACTATAATTGCCACCATCCACTCCCTTCATCTTAAAAGATTAACTGAGCCAATCATGTACGACTCTATAAAATCCAAATTTAGTAACCTGAAGAATAACAAGATCTTTGAGTTGCTGGTTGTTGCCGTGATAATTATATCGGCTCTTGAGATAGGAGCAAAAACTTTTGAACTACCTGAAACAGCAATATCACTCACGACTATCTTAGATACCTTCATCACAATCTTCTTTCTTTTTGAGTTAACGATTCGATTTGTAGCTGATGTAGATAAGAAGACCTTCTTTAAAAAGGGGTGGAACGTCTTCGATACATTGGTAGTGGTTGTGAGCCTTATACCAATAGACAATTCAGAAATGGCTTTGCTTGCTCGTCTAGTGCGAGTATTCCGTGTATTGAGGATGGTCTCGGTCGTCCCAGAGCTAAGAATTTTAATCAACTCATTAATCAAAGCATTGCCACAGCTAGGCTATGTTGTGCTTTTGATGTTCATAATATTTTACATCTATGCGGCGGTTGGGAGTTTTCTCTTCAGTGAAATCAACCAATTTCTTTGGGGGGACATCGCAATATCAATGCTAACCCTATTTAGAATAATGACGTTTGAAGACTGGACTGATATCCAGTATGAAACAATGGAAGTCTACCCATTAAGCTGGATTTTCTACGTGTCATTCATATTCTTTACCGCATTTGCCTTCTTAAATATGGTAATCGGTATCGTCGTCAACGTTATGGAAGAAGAACACCAAGCCGCAAGAGCTGACAAGCAACCTTCACTTAGTGAGCTACAACAAGAACTCAAAGAAATCAAAGCGGTATTATCAGAGTTACAGAAAAAATGACTCACAAAAACTTTTAGAAGGACTATTGTAGGGCTGAAGACGGTTTGACGCTTGTTAAATGATTCAAACTGGACCTCCCTGATTTTGTGTTAGTTTTTGATAGCAAGTTCATACGGCAAAATAGCTTGCCTTCCTCTTTTTTCTTCAGTAATGCTGCAATGGCATAAATCAAGAAGCTTGGAGGGCCTCAACACTTTGAAGGCCTAACCTTAGCCTCTGAAAATTCACGGTTTAAATCTTAACTGAAGAGCACAATATATCGAATCACAAATGAAATGTTAGCCATATAGCTAACTTTCTACTTTATAGAATCAATGTTAGCTATATGGCTAACATTGTGGGAGAAAGGTATTCAATGAACAAACCGAGATCAATACCGTTTTTGGTATTCTCAGACAGAATGAAGTACTTCAATTGTATTTCCAAACAATGTTCTCATTCGACAAGTCAGGCTTCGCATCAAGTTAAGTAGTAGTTGCGTCACAAAGAAGGCACGCTGTAATGCCCGTTGTTTGTCGATGGTTTTAAGGAGTACGGGGAAATTGTAATACTGGAATTGGGCTAGGAGGTGATGAAGCTAGTTCTAGCTGATACTTTAGGAAGATGCGTACTTTTAAAAAAGGATCAAGTACTAAGATTACTTAATCTGCCGAACTCTGCTTTTTTATAGCTTGGATCAGCTTTTGTTTTAGCTCATCATCGAGTTTAGAAACCAAACACGCTAGCTCAGCACTGAGATCATCCTCGCAAAAGAAATAATTCAGAGGCACATTAAGCTCAGCCGCAAGCTTTTGAAGCGTTTCAATATCAGGTACATGTCGTCCTTTCTCATAGTGATTCATTCGTCCACTAGCAGAGCTTTCGTCCATACCGACTCTTACCCCAAGCTCTTTTTGAGATATACCGATTTTCTTTCGAGCTTTATGAAGTCGCTCAGGAATTGGGTTATGCAGCAATGTTTAATCATCTTAAAGGCCTTACACACTTAGATTGTCTAAGTTTTACCTATTTCTGTATACTTAGCAATCCTAAGTTTTTAGTTTTGAGATTCATTAATGATTGCCAAAAAAATCACCATCAACCCTAAATTCAGAGAAATTCTTGAAAAAGCAGGTGAAAATCAGATAAAACGCAAAGAACTCATAAATTTAGCAATGTCTACGGATGAGTTAAATTTACAGCAGGCAACTAGGTTTATAGCGAAAAACATTCATGAACTTACTAAAAGAGGCGGAGTTATAGCCAGCGGGAAACGAAATGAACGAATTTATAGTTTCTCTTCCAAAATTTTTGATACTCGGATAAATTCTCAAGAGGCCAGTTTAGAGCAAAAAATTCCCCCTATCACAACAGATTTAAAGAGTTCATCGAACAAAGATAAAACCAACAACAAGGAACTTAAGCTTTTACTAGGCGAAGAAAAACAAACAGATGCAGAACTGAAACTTTTGCTAGGAGAGATACAAGCATACCAAGATTATCTTTCTAAAATTCCTAGTTGCCGAGAGACAATTCTAATGTTATTGGATAAAGCCAAAAATGAGGCAGCTGAGTTCTATGGTAGGCTTAGTGCGATCAGAAAAATCATTGAAGCGAATCGTAATATAGAGCGCCCATCATGCTAAGAAAATGGCAAAAAGAGTGTATTGAGGGTGCTCTTAAAACGTATTTATATCAAACACACTATCTTGTATTAGCATCACCTGGTGCAGGAAAAACGGTAGCGGCTGCAAGCATTGCAAAGTCACTCATTGATTCCCAAAAAATCGACTATATCGTATGCTTTTCACCTTCCCGTATTGTTGCGGTATTAGACGACAATTAACTTGTCCGGTCCGCGACAACTAGCATGGCCGCTTTTGATAAGCTTCAGATGTACTCATTATTAAGAGATTGAGATGTCTGGAGTCTTCATTACTCAACAGCAGGTCACGTTATATATGTCTTATCGTAAGCAATCCAAGTTCACTCAATCTCAGGCTGCAGCTAAAGCCGGTTTCTCCGAACGTTCTGCCAGACGCATCGAATCAGGGGATAGCTTCACTCAACATCAACCCAGATCTTATCGAACTCGTGAAGACCCTTTTGACGGTTTGTTCGAGGAATACCTAGTGCCTTTATTGGAAACAAATCCCGCTTTGCAACCCATTACTTTACTCGAGGCTTTGGAGGAGAAATTCCCCCATCAATTTGATGAGTCACACCTAAGAACCCTGCAACGGCGAACAAAATGCTGGCGAGCTCAGAATGGCCCCGACCAAGAAGTCATCTTCCTGCAACGCCACACCCCTGGCGCCATGGGGATCTCGGATTACACTTGGATGAATAGCCTCAACATCACCATCGCGGGAGAAGCGTTCAAGCATAAACTCTACCATTTTCGACTGGTTTATAGCGGCTGGACTTACGCTCAAGTCGTCTTAGGGGGTGAAAGCTTTGAATCCCTATCATCCGGTTTACAAAATGCCTTGTGGCGATGTGGTGGGGTACCAGACACCCATCGCACAGATAGCTTAAGTGCCGCCTATAACAACCAATCTGAAGCCACCTTACTCACTGAGCGGTACGAAAAACTTTGCGGCCATTATGGAGTAATAGCCACCCGAAATAACAAAGGCGTGGCTCATGAGAACGGGGCGATTGAGTCCCCCAATGGGCATTTAAAACGAAAAATAGACCAACAACTCATGCTACGAGGACACCGAGACTTTACCGACTTAGCGGCCTATGACACCTTCATCCAGCAAGTGATCGCTAAAATAAATCGTCGCTGTGCTACTCGTTTCACGGAAGAGAAAACGCATCTAAAATCCCTACCCGCTCGACGCACCAACGACTTTAGTCTGTTACACGTCAAAGTCAGTTCAAGCAGCATAATCAGTGTCAAACGAGTCACCTACACGGTGCCGTCAAGACTGATCGGCACCAGTCTATTGGCCCATATTTACGACACCCGATTAGAGCTCTTTTATGGTCATGTGAAGACCTTAACCTTGCCGAGAATCTATGCCCAAGCCTCCATCAGGGCTCGTTCGGTGGACTATCGCCATGTTATTCATTCATTAGCCAAAAAGCCCAATGCCTTTAAGTGCTCATTATTGCGTGATGACCTCATCCCAGCAGGAGACTTCACCTTGCTGTGGCGCTTGGTCACGCCCTCATTGCAAACGCCATCCGCGTCAAATTCATGTCCAGCACGACATTGGTCCAACAGCTTCAAAAAGCAAGAGAAGGACTGGGACTTGAAGAGGCTTTAAAGAAACTGGATCAGTATGAACGACTGATTTTGGATGACATTGGCTATGTGAAAAAGAGCAACAGTGAAAGCCAAGTCCTGTTTGAATTGATCGCCCATCGCTATGAACGCAACAGCTTACTGATTACGACCAACCAAGCGTTTAGTGAGTGGGACAGCATCTTTGGAGACAACATGATGACTGTCGCCGCGATAGATAGACTGGTACACCATGCGGACATTTATAAACTAGAAGGGGAAAGTTATCGCAGAAAACAAGCTATGAAATCTACCGAACAAAAACGGCCAAGTTAATTGACGCCAACCGGACAAGGTAGTTGACGTCTGATACCGTAGATAGTATTTTTCTAGCAATTGGGGAAATAGAGCATCAGAGCCAGTGTAAGTCAGAATATCAGATAACGATACGGATTCAGGCTCGGGTAAGTTCAATTCGCTTTGATACGTTAACATGCCAATGCCATGATTAGCCTGAAGAGCTAAGAGGTACATGTCATTCACTTTTGCGTATCTGGCTAGTTTTTCAGCGATATAATGGCGGTTAAAACCCTCAGGAAGGTTCTGTGCAAAAATGGGGTGAAGAGAGCCAGAATAAAAGCCATCTAATCCTTCTTGTGTCATGGTAAGAGACACATTTTGGACTGTCTGAATAGGTTGAAAGTGATGTCTAGTGCCATGTGTTAATAGGCCTACGTTAGAGTCTCCTACAAACACCTCTATGGAATTAATGCTCTTTGGTAGCTTTGTAAGTGAAGTCATTATTGATCCTCAGAAAAAAGAGCGTCGATTTCGTTCCATTTTGGTAGTTTATGATCTTTCTCTGCGACAACGAATTGCAAGCCTATCACGTCAATAACCCTCTCAAATATGTCGAATGATCCAGTAAACCGACCATTTTCAATTTCAGATATTGTTGTTTTATGAACACAAGCTTTTTTCGACACAACCTCTTGAGTAAGATGAAGGGACTTTCTTTTTTCTTGAATTGATTTTCCTATCTGTTCTCTAGTGGCCATACAACACAACTCCATGAATATTAGCTATATGGCTAACATATTATTATACAACTCCGATATAAACCGAGTGAGTACATAGAAGTGAATGAAAAGTTTTATAAAAGCTTAACTGATTGCCACCGAGCTTCCGCTAGCTTAGCAATCGCTCCGGCATCGGTACCGTTTTGATACTGGAAAAATAAGTTGTTCAGCATATTTTTAAGGTTGAAACGCCTATTGAACTTAAAACAAAACTCACCAAGATAACGCGGCAAATGTTTAAGGTTGATCGCATGATACGTCCCATGCATGGCATTTTTTAAATTGCTGCGTTGCAGAGTGAAGGTTTTAGATCATTAGATGAAGCGCGTAAATGGGTAAACGAATTTGTTTATTGGTACAGCAACGAGCGTCCAAAGCGATCGTCAAAAGAAGAGAGAAACTGGCAGCCCATAGGCGCTGTGGAGTTAAATCCAGAGCAATACAAAGAAGCTGCTTAACAATTTAGGCGATAACTGTCTTGAAAAACACCTTAACTAAATGGCAGTTACACAGAATCTGTTACAGGGTCGACTTGTTCGTACTATCCTTAAGAAGATTTGCTTTAATGTAATTCAAATTTGAGTGTTTGGCTTCCAGCTTTAAGAGAATACCAACCTCTTTGCGAGTGATAGCCAGGAGCAGACACTTCTATATCGTATCTACCCGGATCAAGCCTCATGCCTTGCTCGAAATGAGGCCCTATATTCATTATTCGGACTGTAGCATTCTTCACATTACTTTGGACGGTTAACTTAGCTTTGAGCACCTTTAGCGATTCATCTTCAGTCCCCAATTTATTTGCATCAATATCATACTTATCAAGCTTATCTGCCATTGGTGCGAAGTTTGCGTATAGGTGCGTGTGCTTTTCAAATACCAAACCAAGAGGATGCAAAAAAGGCTGCACATCTAGAGTCCAGCGAATCGCGTACGAAACAAGTTCATTGCTGCTGGCCGAGACTTTCTTGAGAAAATAATTTACCGGATTACTTGGGTCGTCAGTAAATCGGTTATGAACCACCAGTGGTGGAACAATTACTAGAGCGATCAAAGGCACAAGCTTTAAAGCAATGCGAATCCATTTCCCAGACCGTATAGGCTCAACGCCCGACTTAAAAAGCCCTACCACCTTCAGCGGCATTTTAAAAAGCATTGCGCAAATCAAAAACAGACTTAGAGACATTGAAATAGGCGGAATTATTATCGAACGCAAGGCTTGCTTGCCTTTTTCAACGAACACACCGCCATCGGAAAACTTATGCTCATTATCGTTTAGCATCTCGATGTAGTGCTGTACTCTCTTTTTAATGTTGGGCTCAACCACCAGCGTCTTAAAGTTCGCTTTATTCAAATCAACGCGAATGTTTGTGACGTAAAGGTCCCCCATTTGAACAGCTATTTTGTCCTGTACGGATTGCGCCAATTGAAACTGCTCCCAAGTTAAGTTAATCGGTAGCATCAATCCGGTTTTAACCATCTCCTTCTTCCAGCGCTGGTCCGCTTCACGTTTTACAAGGTCAGCTACGGATCGATGAAAGCCGTTACGATCATTCACGCCCCAATCTTTGGGCAGATCCAATCCCTTATCCTTAAAGGAATCTCTTAACAATTCTTGGGTATGCGGCTGCACGCGGAAATTGTCATATGTCTTGATCCCGAACGGATAACCAGTTTGTCTCTTAAAGGATTTCTGAAACTGAGGCAACGCCAACATCTTTTCCCGATAGAAATTTGGGTCGTTTGTATATGAGTAACTGTAGTCTTTGAATCCAGGGCAAGAGCGTGAATACTTTATAATCAACTGAGCTGCTTGATTTTTAACCTAATTGGATGTGTTAGGGCGAAAATTACAGCTCAATTTTGAATACATCTATTGCGTATCAGCTAAACTCTCATATTTTTGTCTGTTTTATGAGCAACAATATTGAGCTTTTCTGTTCAAAAAACGTTCACGCTCTCGCCCTGGGTCAGGTGCCCTTCTCTAATCTTCTTTTTACTTTATCTGCCGTTAGGCTGAACGTAAGACAAAGTATAATGAGTACAATAGAAAGCATGGCGACAACAGGAAAGTCGGTACCACCCTCTGAAATTTTGCTGTAGAGAACAAGCGGTAAAATATTAAGTTGAGCTCCAGATAAAGCAAGAGCTGTTCCATAGGCGCCTAAGGCGACGGATATCATAATACAAAGTGCGGTTAACATGGCTGGGTAAAGTTGGGGCAAAAAAATATAACGATAGCTTTCAAAAGTGCTTGCCCCAAAGCTTTGAGATATTTCAATTTGTCTCCAGTCGAAATTAACCATGACAGGTAATAAAATAAAAACACCTCTTGGAATGAGGTAGTAGCAATAGGCCAACCCAAGGCCAAAGGGGGTAAAAATAATATGACCAAAAATAGCAGGAGGTATTCCGATGAAGGATACCAGATAGGTGATAAAGCCTGCCCGTCCAAAGGTAAGAATAAAGCCATAAGCAACGATAAGACCACTAAATACCAAGGGTAAGGCAATGGCTATACTGCACCACTGCCTTACCCTTGGTGTGCATTTACTAAGAAAGTTAGCAATACAAAGGGCAACGAATAATGATGCGACTCCCGTTCCGACAGCTAATGTCAAACTCCCCCATAAGCTGTTAAGTAAACTGGTGTCTGAAATCATCCTGTTAAATGTTGCTAATGGATCTTGTAATGCCTGATCAAAGATGAGTGCCATTGGTAATAGGAAAAAGCCTATGTATACCATGATGCCGGGTAAGCAAAAACCAAGCTCAATCCATTTACCAAATCGCATATCGGTATTCCTATTAGTGTGGTTTTAGTTTGCGTGTAACACTTGATTTGTCCATTTTTTGTCAAGTTCTGACTTGATTTTTGCGGCAGCATTCAAGTCTAAGGGTCTAATTTGTGGCGCGGCAACCAATTTATTGGCCACAGATGCCGGCATTTTCATAGTGGTAAGAACTGGCCTGACGAAGCCTTCGGCAAAAATACTTTGTCCTTTCTTAGACATGATGAAATTAAGCCAAAGTTTAGCCGATTCTGGGTTAGGGGCATTTTTTACTTTTGATATAGCATAAGGCGCTGCCAAAGACGCTTCTTTTGGAATGACAACCGCTATGTTATCGCCCATTCCATCTTTTACCATGGCTTTTAGGCCGTCATTTTCATAACCAATCCAAATCGGAATTTCACCTTTAATAAATTGTGCGTAAGGTGTTGTGCCAACAACGCGAAGAATATTGTGCGTTTGTTGCAGTTGACGCAGATAGTGAATACCCGGATTAATGTTTTTCATTGTTCCACCATTGCCAATATTTGCTGCTAGCACGACAACTTGGCCTTGCCCTGTCGTTCTAGGATCAAGGTAAACAATGCTGTTTTTGTATTCAGGTTTTTTTAAGTCAGCCCAAGAATGAGGGACATGTTTGACTAATTTTTTATTGACCAAAAAAGCAACATTTAGGGTATGGATCGTAAACCACTTTCCATTTTTTTGTTTAAATACTTTTGGAATGGCATCAAAATTAATCGGCTTATAACCATCAACTAGTCCTTTTTTAGTCGCCTCAATGGCGGATGCGCCAAAGTAATAGGCGGTATCCGCTTGAGGTCTATGTTTTGCTTTGTCTAGTGCGACAACGGTCGTGGCAGAGCCTAAGTCGTTATAGACAATTTCCATACCCGGGTAGCGTTTTTTAAAGGCTTTAAACATGGCTCCCCAGTTAGCCCAAGTTGGGCCTGTATCGAAGGAGACAACCAGTCCTTCTTTTAACGCTTTGTTATAGAGTGTTTGTTCTCCTTTGTATAATTCTGGCTTTGCTAATGGTGCAGCGCTGACGCTAAATATGGGTAGAACGATGAGCAGAACTAAGGCTAATTTCATTTGTAATTTGTTCATGACGGAACTCCTCTTAGAACATGAATAGTTTCTTTTGGTATGGTTATGTGATCGAGTGCTTTTTCTAGATTAGGGATTTCAAATTGCATTTTTTCGCCTCCAATTTGAGTGGTGTATTCGGTAGTTGGGCCCAAAAAACGTTTTTGTAGAATTTTTTCGATGGTAAAGGTGTTTATTTTTTCAGGATTGGCTTGTTGGCTTACCTGCTCTGGTCTGATCAGCAGGGTGACGTTTTCATTTACTAAATAATCGTGCGTTTTTGTTTGTACTACTCCAATTGAGGTGAGAACTGATTGGCTATCAACGACTTTTCCTGTGAGTAAATTAGTTTTACCGACAAATTGTGCGACCTCTAACGAGGTTGGATGTTGATACAGTGCTTCAGGGGGGGCGCATTGTAAAATCCTTCCGTTGGACATGACGGCCACTTTATTTGCCATGGTCATGGCTTCTTCTTGGTCATGAGTTATTAAAAAAGTTGTGATATTTAGACTGGTCTGGATTTTTAAAATTTCGCTACGCATCTCAGTCCGAAGAGAGGCGTCAAGAGCAGAAAGGGGTTCATCCAGAAGTAATGCTGAAGGGTCGAAAACCAGCGCTCTTGCTAAGGCGACTCGCTGTTGTTGGCCGCCCGAAAGTTGATGAGGGTATTTTTTTTCTAGACCGTTGAGTCCAACTAGATCAATGATGTTGGCAATTTTTTTATCGGGATTTTTATGTCTTTTAATTTTAAGTGGATAACCAATATTCTGTATTACATTGTAGTGTGGGAACAGTGCATAATCTTGGAAGACAATGCCCAGCTTACGTTCTGCACAGGATAGATTGGCTTGGTTGATACCATTTATCCAAATTTCTCCACTGTGTGGTTTTTCAAACCCAGCTAATAATTTAAGCATAGTCGTTTTACCGCAACCGCTCTTGCCAAGCACAGCAATGAGTTCTCCTGTATTCACACAGAGTGAAACGTTTGCTATGCCTGATGTAGAGTTTGGATAGGTGAAAGATACCGTGTTAAATTCAATCATGGTGTAGGGCTCTTGATGTAGACCAGCTTTGGTAACTAGAGGTGAGCGACATCATGGCCGCAAGTAATAATAAAATGATGGTGGCCGCACAGGCTAAGCCAGTGGCGCCATAAAAGGCTTGCAGCAGTAATGTTGGGTAGGTTCTATTCATGAACCCTGCTATTAGGTTACTAAGCTGGAATTCTCCTAATGAAAGGGCGGCAACCGTTAATAGCCCGGAGAAGATAGACTGAGTGGCAAGTGGTAAAAATATCGTTTTAAAACGAGTAAATTGATTGGCGCCGAATGTTAAGGCAACTAAATTAAGCGCCCTTAGGGGCGATTTTTCCATATCGGCACAAAGGCTGAAAAAGAAATAAGGGAATGTGAGCAGTAAATGCCCAACAATAAGTAACCAAGTGCTGCCTAACCAAGGCGTTGCCTCTCGTGTAAAGGTGATTATGAAGCTAAAGCCAATGACCAGTTCTGGTACTGCGATAGGCAAAAGAGCGGCTAGTCTCACTACTTGCTTGAGAATAATATTAGGCTTGAGTTGTAAAAGATAAACAATCGGTGTCACTATTATTAAGTTCAGGACACAAGTGCATAGGCAAACTTCTAGACTAACGAAAAGTGCTTTTCGATAAGAGGTATTGTCCCATACCTGTTCATACCAACCTGTGGTAAAGCCACTAGGTAGCATTGTATTGACCCAAGTTTGCCCAAATGATCCTACCAGAAGGAGACTTATTGGTAGGAGCAAATACAACAAATAAAGGTAGGTAACATATCGCATGATCGATATCGCTCAAAATGATTTTATGTGATCATGCATTTATTGTATGACTCTTTGATAGGATTTTCTTTAAATTTTTGTGACACCTAGCAATATCTTTATTACTTGATGGATGATGTCGTTGAGGTCGGTAAAATAATCGACACCTTCAACATGTGGAGCATTCGCTATTGCCATGACATTTTTATCGTAATGCAGACCATAAGCCATTTCAGTGAGAGTGCCATATCCTCCACCTATAGCAACAAGAGCAAAGGCGGCGTTAGCAATAATAGAATTACGCATTGGGCCCATATCGGTAACTATCGGTATCGTGACATATAGGTTTGCTTCCTCCCAAGTATTACCTGGAAGGATTCCAATACTGCGGCCTCCTTCTAGGCTAACGCCTTTGCATGCGGCTTCCATGACTCCTGTTCTTCCTCCACATATAATGGTCAGTCCTAACGAGGCAAAGGATTTTCCGAGTTTTTCTGCAATGTTGTATTGTTCTTGAGTTGCTTCCTTCGGTCCTATGATGCCAATAGGTGGACATTGAAAAGCGTTTTGATTACGATGAAAAAAAATGAGCAAATCATTGTCACTTTCAATAGATGCTATTTGTGTGATGATTTTTTCCGTGATTCGAATGACCTTAATTAGCGTTGGAAACCCACCTTTTCGACAAATACAGCGAGTCGATTGATTGATATAGAATAGTGTCTTCATAAAGTTTTTGTAGCCTTTTTGTATCTAGTAATGGATGATTGTTTTTCTTTTTGTTTGATCATATGTGATCAATATGACAGTTAGGAGAAGCTCTTGTCTCAAGTACGACATCAAAAATTGTTAGAAATCGTTCAGTCTCTTGGCTACGCCTCTGTTGAATTACTGGCAGATGAGTTGAGTTGCTCGCAGCCAACGATTAGACGAGATATCAAGAAGTTATGTAATGACAATCAACTGCAGCGATTTCATGGTGGCGTGAGTCAGTTAAATTCGACGGTTCGGTTAGGGTATCAGTCAAAATCCTTCCTTATGTCTGAGGAAAAAGCGTTGATTGCCCAATATGCCATTACAAAGACACAAAATTCGAAGAGTCTTTTTTTGGACGCTGGAACAACATGCGATAAGGTTGCGAGTTTTATTGGACAGCATCCACCTTTAACGCTCATTACTCATAATATTTCTGCTGCATTGACGATTGCTAAGCAAGAATTGAATCATTCAGTTATTGTGGTTGGTGGTGTGATTCGAGGAGCGGATGGTTCTATTGTTGGCGCTAAAACAGTACAGGAAATTAATTCTTATCATGTAGATTGTACGATCATTTGTGCATCGGGCTTGGATTTGTTTGGTAATGTATTGGATTTCGATATGGAAAAAGTGGAAGTCAAAAAAGCCATGATGAGGGCCTCAAGCAGGAAAATACTATTGTTAGATTCCTCTAAGTTTAAAAAACGCGGGGTAATTCATGTCTGTCACTTGTCTGACTTTGATCTTTGTATAACCGATAAACAGCCAAGTGAGGATTATTTAGAATTATTCAACAAATCGAATACGCTGCTAGACGTTGCTGTCTCTTAGTCTGAGGATATTGAGTTAATTCTCACCTTAAAGTGGATGATTAAGATTCTCAAGGGTAAAATGCAGCGCAATATCTACGAGAATTTTTTACTCGCACTATTTAATGGTGCAAGGTGAGCTTTGTGAATAATGTTACAGCTAATGAAATACAGCGTTTTTCTTTCGATAATACCAATGTTCGTGGTGAACGAGTGCTGTTGAGCAGTGCTTATCAAGAGATTATTAAGCGTCAGCAGTATCCACTATCTATTGAAAAATTGTTGGGTGAGTTTGTCGCTGCCATTGCCTTGTTGAGAGACATTGTAAAAATTGATGGGGTCTTATCAATTCAGGCTAAGGGCAATGGTTTTTTGTCTGCTTTAATGACGGAATGTGATGAACGCCAAAACCTTCGTGGTATTGCCCAGTGGGACCATGAACAGCTAATTCCAGAGACTATTTCAATGAATCACCTCGCGCCAAGGCTTTTCGCTTAGGCTCAAATTCGCTACGCGAAGAGAGGTATCTTAACTACTCAAAGATCAAAATCCTTTACGCCGCAAGCGGCGAGGAATTACACCCAAAGAGATTAAAAGAAATGCTTGAAGGCGGTCACTTAGTGATTACTATTTCACCGCGTAATGGTCAGCGTTATCAAGGAATTGTTGAAATAGTGGGGGATTCTTTGGCGGAGTGTCTTGAACAATATTTTTATCAATCAGAGCAATTACCAAGTCGAGTTTGGCTCGCTGCTGATGGTTCCCAGTGTGCGGGGCTATTCTTACAGCGCTTACAAACAACTTAACTAAATGGCAGTTACACAGAACCTGTTACAGGGTCGACTTGTTCGTACTATCCTTAAGAAGATTTGCTTTAATGTAATTCAAATTTGAGTGTTTGGCTTCCAGCTTTAAGAGAATACCAGCCTCTTTGCGACTGATAGCCAGGAGCAGACACTTCTATATCGTATCTACCCGGATCAAGCCTCATGCCTTGCTCGAAATGAGGCCCTATATTCATTATTCGGACTGTAGCATTCTTCACATTACTTTGGACGGTTAACTTAGCTTTGAGCACCTTTAGCGATTCATCTTCAGTCCCCAATTTATTTGCATCAATATCATACTTATCATACTTATCATACTTATCATACTTATCATACTTATCAAGCTTATCTGCCATTGGTGCGAAGTTTGCGTATAGGTGCGTGTGCTTTTCAAATACCAAACCAAGAGGATGCAAAAAGGGCTGCACATCTAGAGTCCAGCGAATCGCGTACGAAACAAGTTCATTGCTGCTGGCCGAGACTTTCTTGAGAAAATAATTTACCGGATTACTTGGGTCGTCAGTAAATCGGTTATGAACCACCAGTGGTGGAACAATTACTAGAGCGATCAAAGGCACAAGCTTTAAAGCAATGCGAATCCATTTCCCAGACCGTATAGGCTCAACGCCCGACTTAAAAAGCCCTACCACCTTCAGCGGCATTTTCAAAAGCGTTGCGCAAATCAAAAACAAGCTTAGAGACATTGAAATAGGTGGAATTATTATCGAACGCAAGGCTTGCTTGCCTTTTTCAGCGAACACACCGCCATCGGAAAACTTATGCTCATTATCGTTTAGCATCTCGATGTAGTGAATGAATCACCTCGCGCCAAGGCTTTTCGCTTAGGCTCAAATTCGCTACGCGAAGAGAGGTATCTTAACTACTCAAAGATCAAAATCCTTTACGCCGCAAGCGGCGAGGAATTACACCCGAAGAGATTAATAAGAAAATCATCCGTATCTGGAATACGGTAGCTAATATGATTATATACCACGCTTGTCCAGCCAAAATGGTCAACCATACGGTAGCAAGCCGCCAGTTCTAAACGGGCATCCCATTCACTTTGGCTCATACCAGCAGGGGCTTGAGGGTAGTCGATCGTAAAACGTTGTTCGCTCATGAAGTCATCCTATTATTATTTTATTCTGACAAGAAACGCTGGGGGAAAGTATACTAGACACATCAAGAAATAATTAAGGCTCTCAAGGTAAGCAACCTGAGAGCCTTTTTATCAAAAATATTTTTACGAAGCCGTGAGAGAGAATATTTTCCCCGGATTCATAATATTGTCGGGGTCAAAAGACTGTTTGATCAAGCGCATATAATCCACGCTTTCGCCTAGCTCTTCTGTCAGCAAAGATTGCTTACCCAATCCGATGCCATGCTCTCCGGTACAAGTCCCGTCCAATGCAATAGCATCTGACGCCAACCTAGCGCAAAAAGCTTTTATCTTAGCAAACTCTTCCGTATTGGAACGATTTACTGGAATAACAAAATGGAAATTACCGTCACCTACATGACCCATTAAAGGCCCATAAATGCCGTCGTCGGCAAGATACTGTTGTGATTTCTCAATCATCTCAGCCAGTTTTGAAATAGGCACACAAACATCCGTTGCCAACAACTCCGCACCCGGTCGCATAGACATAACCGCCAAAGCGCCATTGTGTCGCGCTTCCCAAAGGGCATTATGGTCTTCTTCTAAAGTTTTCCAAATAAAGTCTGCACTGTCGAACTCGGCACAAATACCACCAACCGTTTCAGCTTGCTCTTTAACCGATACGTCACTGCCATGGAACTCTAAAAATAAAGTAGATTTAACGGCATGCGTACTTTTTAAATAGGTATTTACGGCTTCAATCGTCAACCCGTCAAGCAATTCAATACGTGCAATTGGCACCCCATACATCAAGGTAGTAATCACCGCATTAATAGCCGATTCCATATCAGGAAAAGACGCTACCGCAGAAGAAATTGCCTCAGGTATTGGGTAAAGGCGCAGAGTGATCTCAGTAATAATACCAAGCGTCCCTTCAGACCCAACAAACAAATGGGTTAAATCATACCCAGCAGACGATTTACGAGCACGCTGTGCCGTTTTAATCACTCGACCATCCGCCGTTACAACCGTCAGCGAGACGACATTATCTTCCATCGTTCCATAACGTACACTCGTAGTACCACTGGCCCGAGTTGCCGTCATACCACCTATTGTCGCATTCGCACCCGGATCAACTGGAAACATCAGCCCCAAATGACGCAATTCCGTGTTCAACTGTTTACGAGTGACCCCCGGCTGCACACTCACATCGAAGTCTTCGTTTCTAATCTCCAGAACCTTGTTCATTTCTGTGAAATCAATGGACAACCCGCCTTGAGTCGGAATAACTTGGCCTTCCACAGATGAACCAGCACCAAAAGCAATAATGGGCATTTTATAAGTCGCACAAACCTTAACGGCTTTCACAACATCGTCTGTTTCATGGGCCATTAGAACCGCATCAGGTAGTGCTCCTTCATGCCACGATTCATCTTGTCCGTGATGGCCACGCACTGACTGAGATGTCTGTAATCGGTCGCCAAAAATCTGGGACAATTCTTCAATCGCACGCGCTATATTTTCAGGTGTCGCCATAATCTTGCCTTCTTTCACTTATTCTTTAAAAGCACTGTACTGCTAGGCGACGTTTATTGGAAGTAACCCTATAGGATGGTAACCATTCATGACACGAATAATTCTGATCAATGGGGAATTAGAAGAGAAATAAAGTGTTGTTAAACACCCAGCCATACGGTCTTGGAAAGGACAACATGATTTCACACAACACGTCCCTCTCTTTTCTGTGATATTCGAATGTACAAAATTCCAGAAAATGCCAGTAGAGACATTAACCCGATGATAGAATTCATTGGAATGGCTGTTTTATCATAAAACATACCTGCGATGTATCCACACAGAGCGCCTAGAGCTGATTGAGAGCAGCCAATTAATGCAGCGGCAGCCCCCGCTTTTTGGGGGAATGGCATGATGGCGAGCGTCATTGCTGATGGCATAACCACACCATTACCAAGGGCATAAACAAACATAGATCCAGTAAGAGTTAAAATGGACACCAACCCAAGCAAAGGAAGCGCTGCTAAAATTGTTCCTCCGCTAAGCAAAAGCAAACAGCCATACCATACCGTTAATTCACTACCACGCTGGCGGATAAGTTTAGCTGAAATAAGGCTTCCCAAAAACATGCCCAAGGCGGTAATGCTAAATAATAATCCGTAATATTGAGCGGGGACATCTAACACTTCAATCAGAACAAAGCTAGATGCAGATGTATAGGTCAATACACCTGCAACTGAGGTTGAAACAATCAGAAAGTAGCATAAGAAGTGTTTATTGCTGAGCAAAAACACATAATTTTTGAGGATATGTTTGATTTGAGTTGCTTTAGGGTTAAGGTTTTTATTCGTTTCCTTAAACCCTAAATAGGTCCAGAGCATTAGGCTGAACCCAACTCCTGCCAAGATCAAAAACAGACTTCGCCAACCATAATAAACACCAATAAAACCACCAATTGCTGGCGCCATTAAAGGCGCCATTGAAAAACCAGTGATCATATAGGACATTATTTTCCCCATTTCCTTTGGGGTAAAAACATCTCTAACAATAGTTCGACTGATCAACACACCTGCACATCCACCTAATGATTGAATAAGTCTCCCGATGATGAGTAGACTTGCATCACTAGCGAATGCACAAACCAATGATGCTAAACTGAACAAGGCATAACAGGTTATTAATATCGGTCGGCGGCCAAATTTGTCAGATAAGGGCCCAACAATAAGTTGCGCACAAGCAAACCCGATTAAATAAATGCTTACTGTTTGCTGCATAGTTGCGGCATTCGTTGAGAGAGAACTGACCATTTCAGGTAACAGTGCCAGATAGAAATTAATCGACAATGGCCCTGATACACTCAGGGCAATTAAAAAGGCGATAAAGGGTAATGAGTTATACGATTTCATAGCAAAGTGATCCTACCAATAAATGTAGAGTGCTGATTAAATTTACTTGGTTATCAACATTTTACTTTATGTAATAGCATTAACAGATTTGATTTTCTGCATGACCATTTTCCTTAAAACCTTGCAATGATTTTATTGCTGAATTTACCATGTCTAATGCGGCTTGCCGTGTAAAAAAAGAATGGTGAGCGGTAATTTGAACATTATCCATATTCAATAAAGTATTAAGGAACATGCGATTAAGTCGGCAACATGAGATAATCTTGCCGACTTAAATTAACTGTGACTCCTGCCCGCCATGAACCAGCTCTCCTTCGCCGATACCGAATTTACCAGCAAACGCCGTAAAACCCGTAAAGAACTTTTTCTTGATCGGATGAATGAACTGATTCCATGGCAACAGCTTGAAGCTCAAATTGAACCGTTCTACCCAAAAGCTGGCAATGGTCGGCGTCCTTACCCTCTCGCTACTATGCTGCGCATTCACTTTATGCAGAACTGGTACAACATGAGTGATCCAGCGATGGAAGATGCACTCTATGAGATCACCTCAATGCGTCTGTTTGCAGGCCTATCATTAGAAGGTGCTATCCCAGACCACACGACCATCATGAATTTCCGTCACTTGCTTGAGAAGCATAAGCTGGGTCGTAAACTCTTCAAAGAAGTGAACAAATGGTTGTCTGACTCCGGTATCTACTTTAAAGAAGGGACAATCGTGGATGCAACGATCATTGAAGCAGCGAGTTCCACTAAAAATAAATCAAACGCACGTGATCCCGAAATGCATCAAACGCAAAAGGGGAAGCAGTGGTTCTTTGGCTTGAAGGCTCATATCGGTGTGGATGCAAAACGTGGCTTAATACATAGCTTCACCACCACACCAGCTAATGATCACGATCTAAACCAGTTGCCAGAACTCCTTCATGGTAATGAATCTTTTGTATTAGCGGACTCGGGCTACCGTGGCGTAGAAAAGCGCACAGAAACAAAGGATAAGAAAGTCGATTGGTTAGTGGCTGAAATACCTAGCAAGATACGTGTTTGGAAAAAGCATCCCCGTCTCAAGGAGCAGCTGATCCGAACGGAATACTTAAAGGCGAGTATCAGAGCGAAAGTCGAGCATCCGTTTAGAATATTGAAATGCCAATTTGGTTTTCGCAAAGTCATCTACAAAGGTCTGTCTAAAAATGACAACAAACTCGCCGTACTGTTTGCGCTTGGAAATTTGTTACGAGTGGATCAGATGATACGGTCTGCACGAGGTTAGTCCGTCCAAATGACGGATTTTGGTTGTTCAAAGCACCATAATAGTGAGAAAACTGCGTCTAATTGGCACTTTTGAAGTATTGATGTCGTGCGGAACAAGTCAGACCAGAATTATCTGACTTGTTCGTAGTATCCTTAGCTTGCTCGATCATTTGGCTGCCAATGTGAAAGATCAACAGCCCCTAGCAAAACAGAAAAAAGCCTCTTTCCTTACAAAAAGATATTATGCAATTTACACAAACCAGACATGAATTGCATATCAAAAGGCAAAGTTTACAAACATTATAAATCACATTTGCCACTCGCCACTCAGTTATCATAAGCAATTGTAAAAAAACACCCAATACCTACTTTAATTAATAAACATGACACATTCCATTGTTACTATCATATTGAGTGCAATAACTAAACTTTATGAAGGTCATTATCAATGAATAGACGTAAATTCATCAAAACAGCATCCGTCATATCAGGATTAACCACACTCCAATCTTTTCCTATATTTGCTTTTGCAGCAGATAAGGTAATCAATGTTTATTCTGGATCAGACTCTAATATCATTGATTTTTGGAACAACTTTATTCGTCCCGAATTCGAAAAGTCCCACCCTGAATACAGAATAAGAGTCATTGACGCAGGTAATCAAGGCGGCTTAATGGCAATATCCGAGCGTGCACTAGCAGCTCTTGAAACCCATAAAGATCCTAAAGCAGATATGGCTGAAGGGTTTGATCCCCATTTACCAAGCGGAGCTATAGAAAAAGGTCTTTGGGTAAACTTTAAAGAGGAGCAATTAAGCAACTATGGCCATGTTAATCCCATTGCCAAGCAGACAAATTATGGTCTTCCTTATAGAGGTTCACAAGTACTATTGGCCTACGACAAAACCAAACTCAATCAAAGCGATGCCCCCAAGACATGGGATACACTAGCCAACTGGATTAAAAACAACCCTGGGCAATTTATTTATAATCGTCCAGATAATGGCGGTTCTGGTGGAAATTTTGTACGTCGTGCCATCCTTGAAGTAAATGGACGTGATCCAAAACGTTTTACTGTATAAAACTATTCAGAGTCCTACGCTAAAAAAACCCTTTCCCCTGCATGGACAATACTCAGAGACCTTGCCCCTTATTTGTATGGAAAAGGCACTTATACAGCAGGAAACACACAATCGATTCAACTGCTTGCTCAAGGCGTGGTAACCATGGTGCCAGTCTGGTCAGATCAAGTATTGCAATCATTGTCACAAGGGGTTTTACCAGAAACAACAGGCTTAGTACAATTAAACGATCTGGCTTTTTGTGGTGGAATGTCTCAAATAACTATTTTTACAAACGGTGAAAACAAACAAGCCGCCCTAAAACTCAGCAACTTCCTTTTATCATCAAACATCCAAGCACAAATCATAGAAAAAATCGGCGGCTTCCCTGCAATTTCTTGGGAGTATATTGCCGATGATTTACGTGAAAAATATAAGGACATGATACCTAAAAGCATTCCAACTTTCCCAAACGGGCCGTGGGATAACGCCATTAATAGTGGCTGGTATCGCAATGTCGCTCCTAACCTTAAGTCTTAATTCTTATAAATACATAAAATACAAGGTTTTTTATGTCGAGCAAGTTTAGCTATTCAAAAAAGCAATCCTATCAAAAAAGTTTGATAGGATTGCTTTTAGTCATTATCCCCGTGCTGCTATTAGCCTGTTTAATTATTTACCCAATCATATCAGCGATAATCAGCACTTTAATCAATGATCAAAAGGATGGGCTAGTTTTATCACTGAAGGCATACCGATTTTTCTTTACCGATGAGTTCAGTTTAAATAGCCTTAAGTTTACCTTATGGACGACCTTAGTCTCAGTACTATTGCTCTTAATCATAGGTATGCCTATCGCAATTTACCTACGCTTTTCTAGTGGAAAAATGGCCTCTTACGTACAGACATTAGCTGTGTTCCCTATGTTTGTACCGTCGATTATTCTCTCCTATGCGTTGATCAGAACTATTGGGCCAAATGGCACGCTAGACATTATCTTACATAACATTGGATTACCTCAAATACCATCCCCTTACTTAACTCCATGGGGGCCAGTGATTGCACTAGTGTGGGATAACCTCCCTATAACCGTACTAATGCTGACAGCGGGTCTAAGTGTCATTTCTAATAGTGCCATAGAAGCAGCTCGTGATGTTGGTGCAAATCCTTGGCAAGTCTTTTGGAATATTATCCTACCTAGAATTAGTAACTCTCTTTTGGTCACATCTTCTTTTGCTGTATTAGCTATTTTTTCAGCATTTACTTTACCTTATTTATTAGGGCCTACATCACCAGAAATGATGGGGCCATTAATGCAACGCACTTTCAGCGACCTAAACGACCCACTACAAGCAAAAACACAAGCGGTAATTAGTTTTGGGGTTTGTGTCTTTTTTGGTGCTTTTTATGTCTATTCAATTGCAAAAAACCGAGAAGGTTAAGCCGTAATGCTAAAAACAAATTCTCCTACAACAATACACTCACGTTTAAGCATGTATCGACTATTAAAAAGAAACAGTGTTGGTCCCACTATTGGATTACTACTCACTTTAGTTATTATTACCCCTTTACTGGTCGTAGCAATTTGGTCTGTTACCGAAGTGTGGCGCTACCCATCCTTGATTCCACAAAAATTTGGATTTCGTTTTTGGCATCAGATCCTTTCGCGTGCTGATGTTTGGCATTCTATTTTTCTTAGCTTAAGCCTTGCCACAACAGTAACCTTAATTTCAGCCATCATATGCCTGCCTGCTGCCTATGCTTTTTCTAGGATATCGTTTCCCGGCCGTCGTATATTATTCTTATCTTTTCTCGCATCTCAAGCTTTTCCCAAATTTGGTTTATTAGTTACCATTGCCACCATTTTTTTAAAAGCAAACTTAATTGCCACATTCTGGGGAGTTGCTTTAATACAACTAGTGGGAACTTTCATGCTAATGATATGGATACCTGCTTCCGCTTTTCAAAGTGTTGATCGTCGTATGGAAGAAGCGGCTCATGATGTAGGCGCTTCAAATATGCGTGTATTTTGGTCGATTACACTTCCACAGGCCATGCCAACAATTTCTGCAGCTATTTTATTGACGTTTATCAGTACTTTTTATGAAACCGAAGGTGCTTGGCTTATTGGAGCCCCCGAAATTCGGACTATTCCTGTTCTAATGATCAACTTCATCAATAACGAAGCCGTCATCCAATACGGAGCTGTTTTATCAATTATGCTCTGGGTTCCTTCTTTACTAATCTTATTTTTCAGCCGCAAAGCACTCGGATCAGGCATTTTTGCCAAAGGTTTTGGGGCTTAATAAAACACCAAATAGGTATATTTACATGGCATGTTTAACAATTAAAGACATCAGCAAATCTTTTGCGGGCACATTCGCTGTCGATAAAGTATCTCTTGATATCCAAGATGGCGAATTCGTTTGCCTACTGGGTCCATCAGGCTCTGGAAAGTCCACATTACTAAGAATACTAGGTGGCTTCGAAGCCCCAACTAACGGGCAAGTATTCATTGATAAAGTGGATGTTACTTCCCTAGCGCCAGAACAACGCCCTACGGGGATGATTTTCCAAAGTCACGCTCTATGGAGCCATATGAATGTATATCAAAACATTGCCTTTGGACTCAAACTAAAAGGCTTATCTCGGCAAGATATTCGCAACAAAGTTGAGCACATACTCGAAATGGTTGGACTAAGCGGTTATGGTGACCGAATGACTTCACAGCTTTCCGGAGGGCAACAACAACGTGTTGCCATCGCTAGATCACTAGTACTCGAACCTAAAATACTTCTGCTTGATGAACCTTTTGCCAGCTTAGATCAGCATTTACGCGAGAAATTACGTGAAGAAGTTTGCGAGATTCAACGACGTTTGAAAATCACCACTGTATTCGTTACTCACGGTCAAGATGAAGCCTTAGCCATGGCGGATAGAATCGTCGTCTTACGGAATGGCAAAGTAGAGCAAGTCGCTCGGGCAAACAAAATTTATCAAACACCCGAAACACAATTTGTTGCTGGCTTTATTGGGGCAATGAACTTTCTAGAAGGCGAGATAAAAAAGGGGCTATTCTGCCATCCTGCGCTAAACCTAAAAATACCAAATATTGATGATGGTTTAGCTACATTAGCAATTCGCCCAGAAGCGATTACCTTGCAACCTACTTTAACAGAAGCAAACAGCCAAGGTACGATTCATCGAGTTACTCATTTTGGCACTCATCTTATTTTCGATATCACTCTCCACCATGACCTCCAGCATATAAAAGTCATGGCTCCTCCTACAGTACCTTTGCAGGAAGGCCAACAGGTTAATCTCACCATCAACGCCTACCATCTATTTCGGAATAACCTAAAAATCGACCCAAGACTGCCGCAGGCAACTCATGTAAAGACCAACTTTGTTGATAAAATGAAAAGGGAGATACCATTACTATGAAAAAAAATAGCTTGTTAGACCAAAAAAAAGGTATTTTGATTAAACAAAATGATCATGACACTTGGCTAAAGTGGCACCGTGGACGCCGTTACTTAACAGACACTCCTTTTACAGCCAATCGAATTATTGAAGGTTGGTCTCTAGGTGCTTCGATGGAAATTGATTTGCAAAAGTATAATGGAGCAGGGTTTGTTATATTGCACGACGACATACTGGACAACTCAACCACAGGCCAAGGCAAAGTCATCGATACCCGTGCAGAAACCTTACAGACCCTATATCTCAAAAACATTAATGAAGAAACATCTAACCATCCTGTTCTACTGCTAAAAACGCTGGCAGACCGCCTTGCACAAATACCTTGTCCAGCAAACACAACTTTACAGCTAGACCTAAAACCAACCATAAAGTTGCTTAATAACGCGGATCGTCAAGCTTTTTGTCGTGTGCTCGCGCCGATTGCTAACCACATCATTCTGTCTGGTGGTGATGCCCAAGCAGTTCAATATTTGGCAGACGCCTTGCCATCAATTCAATTGGGCTATGATCCTTGTGAGCATATACCATTTGACACATTTAAAACCAAAAAGGACTGGCACAATTTTGTATTCAACGCTTGTAAAGCAATGCCAACAGCAAAAATCATCTATTTAAATTATCACATCATTTTAATGGCTGATAAGCAGGGAATGGATCTCATCGATGCATTCCATAGCCAAAACAAACGTGTTGATGCTTGGACAATTAAAAAAGCAGATGCCAGCGTACTGGCATTGGTTAACCGATTAATAGAACTTCATTGCGACCAAATCACCACAGATGAGCCTGTTGCACTACAAGCACTGATTGATAATCAATGAAAAGCCTCCAACAACCAATCATGCACACTACGATTACTGGCAACTAAAACATCACCATGATCACCAATTACATCGCCCAAAAAGCCAGAAACAATACCACCAGCTTCCTGGACAATTAAAGCAGCGGCACCATAATCATGAATGGATAATCCATCCTCGAAAAAGCCATCCAAACGACCACAAGCCACATACGAAACGGACAAAGAAGAAGCTCCCAAACGACGTACACCAGAAGTACCTGCCATCGATCGTTTCAACGCTGAAAAATATTTTTCTTCTTCAATCGTTTTTACTTGCTTGGGAACGGGCAATCCAGCACCAATTAAAGTTTCCTCAACTCTTTCTTGCCTACTAGTATGTAGTCGCTTTCCATTCAACCAAGCACCCTTTCCCAGTTCAGCACTAAATAGCTCTCTTAGCATTGGATCATATACTAAGCCACAGACGACGCGCTGTTGTTCAATAACCGCAATAGTCATCCCGAAATGTGGTACACCCCATGCAAAATTTGTCGTTCCATCAATTGGGTCAATCACTATCATAGGCTTACCATCATCAGCGACTTTATTCGCCACAGCTTCTTCTCCTTCAAAACCATAATCAGGAAAATCGACTTTTAATAAATCAATGATTTTTCGTTCAACCTCGCAGTCTATAACGGTTTGATAATCACGAGGACCTTTTATAGCTAACTCATCATCTTGATAACGACGTAATGACGAACTAGCATATTCTCCTACACGAACCACCGCTCGAGCGATAGATATTAGTCTTGAAGAGCCTGTTGTCGGCAACAAATCCAAAGCTACACTACTTGTAGTCATTCTTCCTCCAAAAAACATCAATACCATAATGATTGAAACTATCTATTCTTATAGAAATACAACATAAAGATAACAATCGTTTATGACCGTTTTATAAAAACATTCAAATATATTTATAAATGAGGCGCATTGGAAGATCGATGCTGCCACAGAGCCCTTCCCTTTTCGCTTATAACAACTGAAGAAGGCGACCGAAGATTACAAGACATAATTTTGTTCATTTCACTATTTATCCTAGGGGCTGTTGATCTTTCACATTGGCAGCCAAATGATCGAGCAAGCTAACGCTAACATGCTTTCAAAATGAATTTTCAACTTATCATAACGCGTGGCTATCGCTCTAAAATGTTTGAGCCGAGCAAACGCATTTTCAACTAAATGCCGATATTTGTATAAACACCAATCTATATCGGCGTTTCCTTTTTTCGAATTTTGCTTTCTAGGAATGACTGGAGTCGAGCCGCATTGACGAACTTTCTCGCGAATCGCTTCACTGTCATAACCTTTGTCCGCAATGATGAAATCTCCTTGTGGCAAGACCTCAATAAGGGCATTGGCCACTTTACTATCATGAACTTCTCCGCCTGTGATTATGAACTCTATTGGTAAACCATAACTGTCTACAGCAAGGTGGATTTTGCTTGTATTACCGCCACGACTCAGTCCAATCGCTTGATTTTCCTCAGAGGATGCACCCGCGCTGTGTTGATGCGCTTTTATATAGCTGCCATCAAGAAACTCCCATTCCGTATCCTTATTGGCCGATAAGGATTTGAATAGCCTGAGTAAAATTCCTTTTCTGGACCACAGTAAAAAACGACGGTAAACCGTATTCCATAAGCCAAAATAGTCTGGTAAATCTCGCCAAGGGCAGCCGACACGCAACCGATAAAGAATGCCTTCCATCGTGTATCGATGCTCTCGCTTGTTATAGATTCTATCTTCAAGCAGAATAGCTTTTAGCTTCGACCACATCTCATCAGTGAGCATTAATCGGGGCATGGTAATCTCGTTGTATTTGTTTTTGGCGAAGTAAATTATACGAGATTACCTTCTTCGCTCACAATTCAGACAAAGATCAACAGCCCCTAGTATTTATAAGGAACTTGAGATACTTTATATAAAACGACTGTTCATTACCAAGAAACTATTCCGAAGAGAACTATCTAAAGTGGATTTTCCACAGGTAGCTACCAGGGCGAGAGCGTGAACGTTTTTTGAACAGAAAAGCTCAATATTGTTGCTCATAAAACAGACAAAAATATGAGAGTTTAGCTGATACGCAATAGATGTATTCAAAACTGAGCTGTAATTTTCGCCCTAACACATCCAATTAGGTTAAAAATCAAGCAGCTCAGTTGATTATAAAGTATTCACGCTCTTGCCCTGACTGACACCTATGCCGCAATCTTAGAATTGGTTGAAGCATCTGAAATGAGAGAGTTGAATGAAAGCGTTCATCAATTGGGTCTAGAGCTGTTTGGAGACGAAGACAAATGGAAATCATGGATTAAAGCACCTGCACTAGCATTAGGTGGTAAGTCACCAGAGTCGATTATGGTTAGTAAAGAAGGAATAAATAGAGTAAGAGATCTTTTTGGGCAGATTAGCCACGGGATTGTGGTTTAAATAGGCAGTATAGCTATCTGATATCAAGGGTTGAGATGATGTGTACTAGCTCAGACCTGATTTGTATTGTTTAGACCCTGATCTATCAAGGCTGTTAGTGTTGCCGTCGCTGGATTGATAGCTGTCTGTCGTTTATTGAAATCGTCAAACTCTGCTACATCATCCTCATACCGTGAAATGACATTACTTAAGGCTTTGTACTGGTAGATAAAGAAAAAGTCTTTTAGTATCAATGAATAATTGGCTTTCCATTTTACATCTTGAGCTAGATTAGTATCCTGAAAAACATGTTTATACAGTTGCCACTAAGCCTTAACAAGGCCATCAATTTGACTGCTTTAAGCGGCAAATTATGGCGGCGTTATTTTAAAAAAAGGATCACGCCATGAACAACGTAATTGGATTTATGCTTGAAAAATCAATTGTGAATTCTGCCCCAATATTTCTGGCTGCATTGATAGTAGCCTATATTACTGGGTCTTTCTTTAAAAAATCTGGTGTTGGCATTTATTGGAGGACCGCAATTTATTCATTAGCAGGTGTTGGCGGCGGTCTATGGGCATACTCTGCTTACGATATATCAGACCGCAGTATTGAGTTCATGGAAGCGATAACTCTAGGAATTGCAATGTTTATCTATGCTGCGGTAATTGTTGGTGCATTCGTGCTATTTAAAAATAGAAAACAAACTAGGGATAGTGAGGGCGAATAACAATGCCATTAACTTAAGCAATTAAGATGAATTAAACCTATAAATATCATATAATTAGACTCAAATAATCAACATAAAAAGGCTAATTTATGCTTGACGATCACGATCTAATACCGAAACAAAATTGTACATAATTCAACCAAACTGATCCATTGTCCTGATTTCTTACAGCGCCACCGCTACTCCGATAAAGCTTTTACTCGCGAGCGCAAATTACCTTTCTCGCGTATCCTACTCTTTTTGCTTAATATGGTCAGAGGTGCCCTACAAGCCGAGCTCGACCTCTTCTTCAAGGTAATCGTTCATTCTAGGGAGTCATTGACTCTCAGAGCAATGACGATTTCAACGGATTGTCTGCGAACAGTTTCTTCCATCGTCTTGGGATCAAGTCAGCGGTGTCTTTTGCTGGGTGTTGGTTGACTCGTTGCAGTACGTCCGTCAGGTAGATATAAGGGTCGATGTCGTGCAGCTTGCAGGTGCTGATTAGGCTTTGGATGATGCCAACGTGTTCGGCGCCCAGTTCTGTCCAACAGAGTCGAGTCAGCAAGGGGGAGTTTCGCCCCCAAGCTGCTCACAGAACCGTACGTGACAGTCTCCCGTCATACGGCTCTTGGTCGCACATTTGATGCACGAAGTAATTCCCAATGAGCAAAAAGCGTTGGCATGCTTTTACGTACTTGATCAAGCTTGCGCTCCGCTTCTCGCGTACCGATTTTCAGCTTGCACCTTGCCCATTTAATCAATCTTGATTGAAAAACAGACCAGAGACGATAGCTAAAATGTCGATACCAGAACTTGCCATAGTAGTATATCCAACCTCTTAGCGAGGCATTGTACCTCTGTGCAAGTTCTTTCAATGTGGCTCCAGATGATCGATGTATTCGCCACGACGTAATCGTTTTAGTGATTCGTTTCATGGCGCTCATTGAGGCACCCGCAGCACATTTTCTGAACAAACAACCGTCTTTTCGCCTAAGCGTTCTAACCTTAAAGTCATAGCCTAGGAACGTGAAGACTTTCTTTACATTATGGCGTGGAAACGTATCTATGTAGACCACATTCGATTTGCTCTCATTGATACTCAATCCCACTTCTTCCATTCGTCGTTGGATCGCTTCCTTTAACTTCACCGCCTCTGACATTCGACTGCAATGACATACTATGTCGTCTGCATACCGTTCAAACGGTACATAACACCAATGTTTGTCCATCCATTGATCAAAGGCATAGTGAAGAAATAGGTTCGCCAAAATGGGCGAGATAACGCCGCCTTGTGGCGTACCACGCGCACTCTGGGTTAGGGTATTAGCTTTGCTTGAGTCCGTCACGGGGGCTTCCATCCACCTACGACAGTACAATATTACCCAACGTGGCATATCGTGGTGTTCTAACGCTTTCACCACCAGATCATGGCTAACGTGGTCAAAGAAGGCCTTAATATCTACCTCTAATACCCAGCTTTTAAAGCGACAGTTACGCTCACATTGCGTTAACGCCATATGTGCTGATCGATTGGGACGATAACCAAATGAGCTATGATGAAATAGCTTATCTAGTCGCGTTTCCAAATAAATCTTGACTGCCCCTTGTGCGATACGATCACTGATTGTTGGAATACCCAGTATTCTGTCTGAACCATCCGCTTTAGGAATTCGCTTTTCACGAACCGGTGGCGGTAGGTAACTACCAGAACACAAACGATTCCATATCTTATAAAGATTACGGTCTCTGTTGCGATCAAATTGCGTCATTGTTTGGCCATCACAACCCGGCGTACCTTTATTGCGCTTGACCGATTTATACGATTGCCACACGAGAGACTTGGGAATCTCAAATGCTTTGCCTTGCATTAAAACGTCATCCTCTTAAAAAAAAAGTTGTGTTCTAACCAATTCGGCGACCCAGACCCCTTCGCTCCAGCGCCATTACAGCGCATTCGACACTACTACGAGTCTGTCCGTCCCTACTCTATGATACGTGCTAGCAGTAGGTTCTCACGTTCCCTAAGCTGGCCTGTCTGGAAGTCTCGCTGCCTTAACACCGGATGCCATGTAGTCAGTAATCAGGTATCCACTACACTTATCAGGGGGTGGCTGTACAACCCCTTTTTGACATCACCTAAGATTTCGATGCTTCTTCTAACAGTTCACTTTCGTTCGACTCTTCCAGGCTCACATGACGGTAGTATTTCCGCCTTTTCCTGAGTCGCTCACTACCGAAGACCTTAATCAACAGCAGCATCAGGTAGTTTGATCAGTGCGCCTGAACATCCTGATCGGAGGACCTTCCTCCATCCAACTTAGAGCATGGATTCATTATGCTGCAATCTGTTCTACTTCATAATGTCTCCTTCGTGACACACAGAGCCAATTCTTCTTACCCATTGGGATGGGTCTTATCTCTCGCTCTAGGTGGTTGGTGTCCATGGCAACGTTTGGATTTTCCAAAAAGACCATCAGTTGGCGTTTGCGCTTTAAGGTGTAGTTCAACGCTTTCATCCAGCTATCGTCTGGTAATAGGTCAGCCCGTTGGCTTTGTTCTTCGCAGAAGGCAAAAAATTGATCCACTAAGGGCTTACTGTGTTGCACTCGGTAATCTTGTTTTTTCTCATCTGACCAACCTTTCTGTTTGATATGGCTTTCGTACTGGTACAAGGCGGCAATCAGGTTCAGCGCGTGGGTGACGGCCTCGGTTTCTTCCATTTCGGCTTTCAGTAGCTGACGACGCATGTGCACCCAACACTGAGCATGAGTGACCTCCGGTAAGGTGGCTTCGTAACGACTGTAAGCGACATAACCATCGGTCAGTAAAGTACCCTGCCAAACATGATCCAGTAAGTCTTGGATGTGTTTCATGCCACGACTTTGGGAGAAGGTAAACACCACTTCGTCCTGCTCGCCATAGATGGGCCAAAAATACGCTTGCTTCATTTTGCCGGGTTGGTTGCCTACCCCAGGCTGGCGGGTCGCTTTTATCGGTGTCTCATCCATGGCCAGTACCTTGCTGTCCAGCACACTAATCAGTTGCTCTACCACAATGGGTCGTAACAGTTCGATCCCGCGTTTGGTGAGGTTTGTGAGCGTTGCACGACTGAGGGTGATGCCGGAAGCGCTAAGCTGTTGGTGTTGACGATAAAGGGGTAAGTGATACAAGAACTTATTAACCAGTAAGCCAACGATAAAACTCACATCCGCGAGGGAACTGTCAAAAATCAGATCCGGCTGTGGCGCGGTAATGAGCTGTTTACTGGTTTTGTGCTTCACCACCTGACGTTTGGTGATGACGACTTCATAGGCACTGGTTTTTTGTACGATGCGGCTGACGTCTTTGAAGCCGACTTCTTCGTATTCGTGCGCATTGGGGCCTTGTAATTCGTCCGCTAAGATAACCTTTTCACGAACTGGTATAGACTCATCAAAACGCAATCCGGTGATGTTAATTTCATTGCCTTTACGAAACTTGAGCGCTTTGCCACGAACATTGGCAGACTCAGGTTTGTCCTTCTCAACGATAGGCTCTTCTTCTACGCGGGTTGGTTCTGACATCGGACCCACGATATCAGCGAGGGCTTGTTGATCTGGTGTGAGTAAGGTACGACGTTCGCTTTTCGGCCCAAACAACTCACGCTTTAGCATGTGCACTTCCGCTTCGTATTGGCGGATTCTTGAGGACATAGCCTCGACTTCAGCACGCAGTTTTTCGACCTCATTCGTGTGAAGCAAGTCGATGTTTTTGAAGGGTAAAATAGGTCGGTAAGTGGCGTCATTCATGGGGTTGGATTATACCATCCAACTTGTCATGATGCTCGCTTGTAGCGTTTAAATTGACGATATTTTTCGACTTTTATGCCCGCTAAGAGGTGCTGCAATTCAATCACACTTAGGGCGTGTTTAGCGTTTTCTGATGACGCATAATTGAACTGCCCCTGCGACAGTCGTTTACACCAAATGCAATAACCAGAGGTGTCAAAATAGAGGATTTTCATCTGGGTTTTGCGCCGGTTAATGAAGACAAAATACCCGATGAGTGGGTTTTCTTTGAGGTGTTGTTTGATCAGTCCCAACAGACCAGCATAAGACTTGCGCATATCGGTGGGTTGGGTATGCAACCAAATTTTAGCATTCGGATCGGGCATAAACATCAGTCACGACTCAGTCGAAGTTCAACGCCATCGCCTAAACACAAGGTAATGTTCCAGCGCCCAGAATAAGGGCCTGAGAGATCGGGCTCCTGACTGAGATCGATAAAGTCTGAGTGACTAGCATCTGGCGAGGCTTTCGTTCCCGAAAAATGCTGACGCCATTTACTAAAACTGGCGTAACTCACCTGATGCTGTTCGCAGTATTGAGGGGCGGATAAACCAGACTCGACTTGATCATTAATGATTTGCTGCCATTGAGCAGAAGAGCGACGGGCGTAGGGTTTGGTCATGGGTTGGACTCCGTTATGAGATGAAAACAGAATCCAGTTTAGGAGGTGAGTGGATTGGTGTGAATAACGGCGTGGAATGAACGCTTACGTTGCACCAGCTCTTCTCGTATTCGATGCGCCGCTTGGATATCTTGTTGATCAACTGTCTTATGATTAACAAACCGCATACTGGGTCGAGCCATGGCTTCACAAATAGCTTCTGCATCAACGCGATCATTTTTGTTGCTTTTAACATAAGGTTTGAGAAATTGAGCTGCAGTGAGCTTGACCGAGTAACCTAATTTTTTGAGCTCCCTCGCCCAATAGTGCGAGGACGCACAGGCTTCCATACCAATCTCGACACCAACAGGAACACGCTTAATAATGGCATCTAGCCAGTTAATACGTGAATATTTTCCACGCCACTGGACTTGATCGTGGCGGTCTACACCGTGAACGTGAAAGACTGATTTCGCAATATCAACACCTACTCGAACCATGTTCATAAATAATTCCTCACTTTGACTAGTAAATGGCCTTTGTCCAACATCACTAGTATGGCGCAAATGCGCAATTATGGGGTGAGGAGGACTCCATCCCATTGCTTACGAATTATTAATTGAATTATTTTATAATTGGGTCAGATGAGAGCTAAAAAGATCGTCGCTTTTCGTTTCTTTCGCCGTGCGAGGCTTCATCAATAATTCACTCCAAATCGCAAGGTTTTGCGTAGTATAATGCGATTTACTTGCAATTTAGAGTGTTTATTTTAACCATTTTTCTTTTTAAATTAATGACTTGGGTAATTTTTAATAGGTGACCGATTAGGATATTTACGATTGGTCATATTAGAGTCCGGGCAATCAACTTGAGCAACGCGCCATAATCTGATTCAAATCAAACGCGAGTTTGGAAACAGCAGGATCTTGATGAATAGTGAGATGAGAGCCAGGAAGTTCATAAACACGTATCTGCCCGCTTACGTAATGTTCCCAGCCCATTGTTGAAACCTCAGTATTAGTCACCTCCGGGTCTCCCGTATAAAAGAGATCCATATCTCCGTCAAACTTTTGTATCCGGTAGCGGCTAGCAGCACGAAGATGTCGAATAGCCACTCTTAACATTGGTAACAAAACACCGACTGTAAACGCTAAAACCTTTACACGTCGATAGCCAACTCCACTTTCTGTGAACGCATAACTATTATATGCATCCTTGACTATGCCGCTAAGGCGTGCCATTTTCGTCCACCATGGTACGCTTTTCGAGAAGTGATCGATGCTATCTGCGGCCTGGTCAATATTGATCAAACACCCGACTTGTTCTCCAGCTGATCGCAGTTGTTGCGCCATTTCATAAGCGATAAGGGCTCCAAATGACCAACCACCAATATGGTACGGACCAGTTGGTTGAACAGATTTCATGGCATCAATGTACACCCGCGCAATGTCCTCAATCGTGTAATAATAAGTTGGCTTCTTACCAAACACATTGGCCTGAATCGCAAAGAAAGGTTGGGTTGGGCATAGCAATTTAACTAGAGGGAAATAAGGATAAACAAGACCAAATAGTGGATGCACACCGAATAATGCTGGCCGCTCACCACTTGTTTTTAAGCCGACAATTAATTCCGATCCGGTTTCTTCACGGTGTTCGATATATGACGCCATGCCTAAAAAGGTGGGATCTTTGAAAAGTGCAGCCAATGAAAAATTGGCTAGGAAGACCTTATTAACTTCAAAATTTAGTTGCACAGTTTTGAGCGAGTCTCCACCTAAATTAAAGAAGTTATCCTCTAATTCGAAACTATTCACAGAGAGAATTTGCCGCCAAATTGCTGCAAGTTTGGTTATCGTAACTTCACTGGCTTTGGCCATCTTATGTTGACTAATGGTAATTGCGTCTTTTCGGTTTTGGATTCCGTATTGCTGATGAATCGACAAGTCACCAACAGTTAGTTTATTACCAAGAGAATCCCTAACTGTCACATCATTTGAACGACGCATCGTCAAAAAAGGATTGATAATGGAGTTTGGATCGCTTCGCCGATACAACGAAATCGATGCATGGTTTGGATTCAAACCACACAAAGCGTTAGTCCATTGTTGTTTCATACAATAAATTAAAGAATCTATACCTTGTGACACCGTCATTCTTTGCATACCAATTTTCGAAGTTAAATCAGAATATATAAAGTTTTCAGCTAAACCAATGTCTTTCCATATGCTCCATGAGTAGCAATATGTAGGTATCGTTGACCGGTTATTTTGGGTCCCCGAAAACTCCTCTAAAAACGCATTTGCTCCGGCGTAAAGCACACCGTTCTTAAATGGGAAAAACGTTGAGACAGACGAAAAATAAACTATAAAGTCGACTGGATTTCCGTCGAATAATCGATATAGATTTAACGCACCTTCAACTTTCGGTGCAAAGTGCTTGGCTACAACTTTAGGATTAATATTTATTATTGGCATCTCTGCCGGAGATGTAGCAAGATGAAAAACTCCATCCAATCGTAAACCCGTATCCATCTGGTATTTTTTGACCGCATCTGCCAAGTCGTCATAATTAGACACATCACAACTAATATATCGGCATCGAAAATCGAGCCAAGAACAGTCAACTGACGGCCGCATACCCAAAATTAGTAAATTAGCATCATAATTTCGCCTTAAGTGCTGGCACAAAGCGCTACCGACACCACCAAGTCCTCCAGTAACCAAATATACTCCATTCTGCTTAGCTTGCGGGGCATCGCCCTCTTCTACTGAAGATGGTATTTTAATAAGTTGTCGTATGAGTCTCTGACCTTGCCGATACGCCACCTCTGTATCTTCAATGAGTAGCTCGTCAACAATAAACTGCGCGCTGTCTCTGTTCCACACACCATTCAAGTCCATCAATTTGAACTGCGGCAGTTCATCCTCAGCATTAATTGCAAGCATACCGCGTATGGTAGCTAATCCAGGCCTGACATCCTGATCGTTATTAATCATGTAAATATTATTAACTACACAAATATACCTCGGTTTGCATGACTCCTTTATACATGCTTTTACAAAAGTAATTATCCGATTGATTTTAAGAGTATCTTTATATATTTGACTAGTGGAAAGCGGGGCTGCATACGGGAGTGGTTCGTCGAGCATGCAGTCAACAACGATATCGATATTATTGCCAATTTTTTTGAACAACAAATCTATAGACTCTTCCTGATCAAGGTCAACGGAGTATTCTTGTGAATTGAATACGTTAATGCTATTGGAAGATCTTATGCAATATACTTCATGCCCACAGCTTCTCAGTTTATCGCATAGTATTTCTGAAAATTGGTCGGCCCCAATTAAGACCATAATTTTTAATATTTTATAGGGCAAAACAAAATCAATCTCAGCGGGGCACCACGATGATTTCATAAACCAATTCGGAAGTGTTGATGTACTCTCTGAAATCGCTTCAGCAGCAATAATCTCAGCATCTAGCGCACCAGATTCAAAATTCATTTTCAAAAGTGATCGCTTTATCTTTCCAATCGATGTCTTATGGATTTGTTGCTTTGACAAAGAGACCACGTATCTTGCTAAAAGACCCACCTCTTTTGCTACCACTTGACGGATTTGACTTGTAAGTCCTTGTAAATATTTCGAATCTAAATTTGAATGAAAAACTACCACTAACTCGTCGGTTGACCGATTCGAAGATCGTATCGAAAATACAGCAGTGTAAGAGACAGATATCCCAGGAATAGCATCAACTATTGCCTCAATTTCTTGGCAGTTAATATTACGACCATTAATAATTATCTTCTCGACGTCGCGACCAGTGATTGTCAATATACCGTCACGGATGGTTGCGTTATCCCCAGTAATAAACCAACCATCGTTTAGAAAACTCGACGCATTCGCGGCATCGTCGTTTAAATACCCAGTAGTTACGGGACTACCTTTGAGTAACAGTCGGCCTATTTCACCCTCGTTAACAATTGTTCCGTGATTATCAATAATTCTTGCAGACAAAGAAGAAACCAACTTCCCAACAGGAGCCGGAGAGTTTTCATGAGCTCTCATCAACACATAATCGAAAGGAAGATAACATACTGCCGAGCACGTCTCCGACATGCCCCACGCAAATGTCATTGTACTGGGATTAAGGCCATATCGCTGTAATGCGTCAAGAAAACTATTAACTGTCTTAAGGGTTATCTGCTCACCACCATTCATCAAGACTCGGACTGCTGACAGATCAATGTCGTTTCTAACCTCATCAGTTTTAACAGCTGAGGCGACAAGCCCATAACCAAAATTGGGAGACCAGCTGATAGTGATCCTATGAAACGACATAAGCTCGATCCATCGCATAGGTCTGCTTAAAATACTCGCTTTGTCGATCTGTAGCTGTTCCATACCTATAGCAAGATCACGCATGTGGAACATTACCAATGCCCCAACATGATCAAGCGGAAACCAATTTAATGATCGATCATTACTGGTTAGTGAAAGCTCTTGTATCGCCGCATCGATCTGCAAGATGAGATTGCGGTGCGTTTGTTTGACGAGCTTTGGCGCGCCGGTACTGCCCGACGTTACTAGGACGAGAGCTGTATCCGAATTAGATATCGAACCGTTTGCGAGTGTGTGTCGCTCATTCAATGTGGAATAATCAAGTATATACTCAAAGCGGTGTTCAGAAGAAAACCTGTCCGAATGATCGAACAGAGTCAGTGAATCATCCTTGATGATACATTTTGAATTTGCCTTCGTCGCCACAAAACGTAAACGTTTTTCTACCCCCTCATCAAGAGAACCTTTTTCGGTGATTTCCATGGGTATTGGAATGAATCCTCCGATAAAACATCCCCAGATAGCCGTCAAGAATGTTTGCGGATCACACAACTGAAGAACAATATAGCTTTGTGATTGCAGTCCTTTCCTCTGAAGGCACGACGCTAAACATTCAGCTCTATTCAAAAGATCAGAATAAGTTAATTTAGATACAGAACTATCTTGTTCTAAAAACGATATTCCATGATCCGGGAAACTGGACGCGCAAATCTCTAGATATCTGCCGACATTTTCAATTTCAAGTGGAGGAAAATCTCCACTACAATGAACTTCCGCAAGACGTGCTCGATTTGCTTCGATGCAGGAGCCAAAATTAGCATATTCAGGGGATGATTGACTATCAAATATCTCATGTCTATTTTTATTTCCGTAATAAATAGATCTCGAAGGTGGCGGATCAAAAAATAGAGAAATTTTATCGTGATTATTAAGCGACTTGTGAGATATCACCTCTAATCTGACGATATCGGAAATTAGTGGGGAGGAAAGTAATGCAGCACTATCAACGACACCCCGAATAAGAGGTACTGTGTCAATGAAAGTAAAATGTTCATAGTTGTTTAAAAGCGGAATTTTATCCTGGAGTTCTTCCAAAGTCTGACCTCTGATGGATCGAGCATAAGAATCTTCCAATACGAGATAAGCAATCAGTGCTTTTTCGCCAGTAGAATAGGCTTTGTAGATGACGCAATCCAGAATTCTGCTATCACTTCGTGCGTCAGCCTCGCTTTTGCGACAACGCATAGCAACTACATTTTTTTGTCCGCAAAAATTAGTTAATAAAATTGATGCATCCGTCCGCATATTTACTTCCTTTTAAAAGATTTTTTGCTGAGATCAGGCACCAATGTAGGAGCCAAATTGCGCTTCAAGCGAGAGTTATTTTGCAACCATATGATCACCATTTGGGCAATTAGAAGATTGGTTCCAGACCCTAACCAAAATATCCAATATACCGCTTCGCGTGACTGCATCGAAAAGATGTTAACCAAGACATATAGATAGAGCCTAGCCAATACAATTCCTAGACCTACAAACACCGCGCGAATAATATTGACTTGATGCTCATGCCACCGTCTTTCGCGTGCGTGAATAACAGCAACCAAATAGAACCATATAAGAGCCAGACCAAAAATGACATTTGGAACGACGCCCCTCAAACCAGAAAATGGAAGCCTGTATGAAATAATAATTCCAGACATCACCATAGTTACTGCAAATATGCCGAAAACATATCCAATCAACTTATGTCCAGGGCTACGTAGAGACCAGAACATTGGTATCAATGTGTATGCTGCACATAAGGTAAATCCAAGTGACGCTAAAATATGTACAGTTAGCAAAATGTGGTGCATCCTAAATTCAGGGAGCTGTATGCGCGCATATTCTTCCCCAGCAAACGCACGAACAATGGCATATATATCCACTTCGGAAAGCAAGAGATAATTCAAAGAAATAAATATTGCACCAAAAATCAAAGCGATAAGATAGAGCCTTAATAAGGAACTCGAGTTGCTGAGTAAACCGTTCGTTCTTTTCATGAAAACCGTCCATTTTTTAGTGGAGTTTTAGTGGCTATATCCTTAGCAATAACCTCAAGACTACTTCCTTCAATAAAATGCTCAAGAGGCAGCATCACTTGGTACTGCTTTTTTATCCAAGTAACAAGCTCAGCAGCAAACAACGAGTCCGTTCCGTAGGCGGTTAGTGAAAGATCCTTATTGATCTCACTCGTATCATTGCCCAGATACTCGGAAACGACGTTAATCAAATTAGTCAGAATTGAGGCTGATGATATTTCGCTTCCCGAATTTATTGTAGCGGTTTCAGAGATCTTAATTGTTTGCTTTTCACCACGAACCAAGGAGTTCAAAACAGTCTCATTATTTGTTGCTACAAACATAGTCTGGGCGTGTAACTTCTGACGCATTGTTTTATTGAGCAAAGATTCAAGCTCATTTTCATCAATCTGGTTTAAGCCCATAGAGTTCAGGCGGCGTTTCTGGCTCGGAGATAACTTCCCGTAAAGCCCAGCGTTCACTGGCCCCAAATTGATCGAATAAATCGGAACCCCCTTGGATTGACCGAACCATGCCAGTTGATCGAGAATTCCATTAGCAACACCGTAAGATGATTGCCCGACCGAAGGGAATTCAGCTGCGATGGAAGAGAACAGTACTAATGGAACGTCTTGCCTTCCTCCTAAAGCATTTTGAATGTGTATACCGCCTAATGCTTTAGCTCCAAGAGTCTCTTGAAACGTATGTGTGCTGACATGCTGGAACAGGACATCAGTTGATACACCCGCAAGATGAAACACTCCGCCTAGTGCGCCCATCATCTCTGCACACTTAAGTAAATGGTGTACATTTTCTAGATCACTGATATCACACTGAAGATATTCAATTGTCGCATCCAGAGGTTTGGACGGAAAAAGTGCGTAAACAACGCTTTTATCGCGTTGTTGTTTGCCGCATAACACAATTTTTTTCGCGCCCGATTTTAGCAACCATGCAGTTACTATCAAACCGACACCGCCAAGGCCACCTGTTACAACATAAGTCTTGCTTGGGTCTGCCACAAATTCTGGCGATTGTAGATCTAGCTCTCGGCTCCATTGCGATTTGAACGCTCTACCATTTCGAATGACGATCTCATTTTCCATGTTCAAATGATTGCGTGAAATCATTTGAAACGCCTGAAATGAGCTCGTTTCGCGGTCCATATCTACAAACATTATTGGCACAGTCGTTGCCTCAGCTTGTATAGAACGCAGACCACTTTTTATAGCCGCTAAAGCAATATGGCTAATATCAGAATTTTTGTTCTTATATGCATAAGCATCAAAACTAATCAGAACAATACTTTCAACATTATGCGACTCTAATTCGGCGATCAAATTTGCCGCGAGGAAATACACATTTTTATGGGTATCGAATCCATCGCTTGCAGGTCGAGTATATTCATCAATACATAACGTCACCCCTATCGGGTTATGGCGATCTATGCCTGACATATATGATCGAAACGCATTTCGCTGTAGAGCTAATGCATCATTAGTCTGCGGAGTTGTCTCAACCTTATATGAGTGCATGTATTTGTTAGCACCGACGCCCTCAATATCCTTTCCTAACAAGATTAGAACGTTGTCCGCACTAGCATATTCGATGAGATCAGTGTCTGTCATCTCTTGCCAGACCTTAGTAAAGAGAGCAGATGATGGCCTTTTCAACGAATTTATAATTGTGCGCTTCGCTATACGTCGCATATGTGCGCCCTGAATACTGGCAACACATCTGCCCTGGCTATCATAAAGTGATACATTACCAACAATGTGAGCGTCGATTCCGTTACCAACAACTACTGACTTGGCAATTGCCTTGAACTTCTCGTCGTGCTTTGTGTTGCGATATACATTAATGGCATCAATCCGTGCAGGTACATACAAATAGGCTCCATCAAGATCAGCTCGCTTGATGAACCCTGCAATTGCATGAAAACAGGAGTCAATTAATCCAGGGAAAATAGCGTAGGCATCATGGTTTTCTTTTTTCGTTTGTGGCCTTTCTAGGAAGCGTAATGCTGACATGCCATTCTGTAGTCCAGAATGTAACCATTTAAACGATGCCCCTAATGTATAACCCATATCATGAAAGTCGCGATAGAATTCTTCTGCGCTGAACTCAGCTCCCTCAGTTACGTCATTGAGTTCATCGCTTGCTTCTTTCGCTGTATTTTTCAAGATATTACCTCGGCAGTGCACAACTTTTTCACCGCGAGATGATGTAAAGGCTTCGAAATGAACTGTTTGATCAGGTCGACGCCTTAACTCCACATGGAGCATTACTTCTTCATGATCAGGAATAACTAAAGGCTTGACGAACTCCATATTTGCCAAAACACACTGATCGTTCAGCAGTATCTCTTTCCCGATACCTATCATCAGGCCTATGTACGAGGCACCCGCAAAAATCTGGGTATCATAAATACAATGCTCAGCCAAATGTGGGTATCTCGAACTGCTTAATAAAATATCCACTACGTCTGTATCGACGCCCCGTCTGAGTGTACCAATATAACCAAGGCCTATGGATGTTCGGTTGTCACCATCTATTACATATTTTTTGGGGCTCTTTTCTAGCCAGCACGACTCTGGAGAGTATTCGAGCTTTGGCAAAAATCTTGCGAATTTGCGACCTTGAGAGCCAGTAAAATTAAATCCATCATCAAAGAGCGCTGACATCGTCTTTTCGAGATTGGAGATATCATCACGACCATTGCGCAATGATGACAGCACCAATAAATTAACCCCTTGTGTACATCTCAGAATGGATGGACTAATTGTTGCAGTCGGCCCAACTTCGACAAATCTTGTATACCCAATTTCAATCGCTGTTTGTATCGCTCTTGCGAATTGGACTGGCTTGGTGAGCTGATGACACCAGTACTTCCGAGTGGAAACCTCGTCATGAACGAATTCCCCCAACTGTGTTGAAAGATAAGTAATTTTCGGCGCCGAAAATGAAATATCAGTGTTGAGAAGTACAGCATAAGCCTCCGCAGCAATACTCATCATTGGGGTATGAAAAGCAAAATTCGATGGAATTTTTTGAAATTTCAACTTTTCCGTTTCCATCTGGCTTACCAAAATATCAATGTCAGCGGATTCGCCAGACACGAGGAATTCACTTGTCGAATTCTCAGCAGCAATCCACAAGGAATGCTCTTGGATAAGCTTTTCTACTTCGTCGCGGTTTCCATGAACTAGAAGGCTTTGCGCTAACTTGGAATACTTTTGAACGATCTCGATACGCTTAATAACAAGGTATGCACAGACTTCGAGGCTCATCACCCCCGCTGCATAGGCTGCAGCATATTCGCCAAAACTATGTCCAACAACAGATGTAGGGATAATACCTTTGGAAATCCATAAATCAAATAATGCACACTCTAGCGCGCAAATCGCCCCCTGAATCTTAGTATCCGACCATTGGCTGACTGTAACGTCATTTCGTTCAAATAATGTTTCTGCTAAAGCTTCACCACAATGCTCTTTATAAACCCCGTCAAAACGGTCGAATGTATTGCGAAAGACAGGTTCAGAGGCATAAAGCACAGAGCCCATACTTGTGTAGTGTCCACCTAATCCAGAAAAGACAAACATCAAATTTTGAGTATTTGATGTTTGGCGACTACTAGAAGTATCAGCTGAATTTATGAACTCAGATATTGCTGTTTGCAACATTACGCTATTACTAGCTGGATATGACCAACGAAAGGGTAGCGCAGTTCGACAAAAAACGGATGCATCACAAATGTCATTGATATAATTAGGTGTGTTTGCGATTAACCTCTTATAGCCTTGCATTATGGCACGCAATCCTTCCTGTGTTGGGGCCGATGCCGCAAGTATCTTTGCTCCTTCCGAGATGGTAGCCTCTCTGACTTCAATGGCCTTCGAATCGCCAATCACCAAACATCCATTAGTGCCACTCATTCCAAAATTGGAGAGAGTGGCGAGACGTTGACAATTACGTTCCCAGGGTATCGTAGAAGATGGGACGATTATCGACACCATCCCAAAACTCGCTTTGGGATTGTGCGCGTGATAGTTAGCTTGAGGTGGAATTTTATTTTCCGATAAAGCGGCAAGAACCTTAATCACAGACAGCATGCCAGATGCCGCTTCATGATGACCAAAATTTGCCTTTGTGGAGCCAACATAAAGTGGATTTTGACGTTGACCAAATACAGCCGAAATTGATTTCGCTTCAACTGCATCTCCCAACGGAGTCCCTGTCCCATGAGCTTCGTGGTATTGAATATCTACTGGATTTAGACCAGCGTTGGCTATACTTTGCTTCAGCAGTTCCTCTTGCGCAAGGCCGTTAGGTGCAGTGAGCCCATTCGTCCGCCCATCGTGATTTACAGCGCTTCCGTAAATCACGCCGTAAATGTGATCGCCATCTGCAATGGCTTTTGCATGCGGCTTGAGAACAACAAAAGCACAACCCTCGCCTCGCACATATCCGTTCGCTGATTCGTCGAAGGGCTGAAGAAGTCCGGTGGGAGAGAGCGCTTGCATTTCGCAGAACCCTGTCGTCGAATCAAGGTCAAGGATTAAATTCACACCTCCAACCAAAGCTAACTCGATACCTCCCGAGCGTAACTCCTTGCAAGCTAGATCAAGTGCAACGAAAGAGGAAGAACAGGCAGTATCAATTTGCATAGCAGGCCCACGTAGATCATAGAAATATGCCAACCTGCCTGCAGCCAAACTTCGAGCAATGCCTAGTCCACTATATGCCCCAATACCACAACCGCTTTTAGCATGTATACGGGCATAATCATCTGTCGACATACCAACATATACACCAACTGGTCGCTTTTTTAATTTTTTGATGTCAATACCAGCGTCTTCGAAAGCATGCCAACTTAATTGAAGGAGCATTCGTTGCTGCGGATCCAGTGACACCGCTTCTCGCCTGTTCATTCCAAAAAACTGAAAGTCGAAACGGTCAATGTCTTCTAGATACGCGCCATCTATGTTATACGGTTCTGCCCCGTGTCTATGGGTGAACTCAAATTTATTTAATCGACTGTCAGACGGTTTGTTAACAAATGTTTTTTTATTACAGAGCGCAACGGAAAGAGCTGATATGTCTCCAGCTATTCCTGGATAGCTGAACGATATGCCAACTATGGCTACTGAATCAGCTTCGACATCTTTCTTCTGTTCAGCTACTTGTTTCGTTTTATGAATATGAGTGTCTAAAGTAATTTCCATTTTCAAACTCCAAATCAATTCCAGTTAATAAGACATACAGATTGTTTCAGTGCTCTCTCAATTTTCGCCTTAGTTCTCGCTGTTCCATTAATAATAAATGATCGTTTTGCTAAGCGAAAAAGCGGCAGATCGGCGCTACTATCTGAATAAAATTCGTCAAATTTTTGTTCAATACCATTTTCAATTAGAAAGCGGACTTTATTTTCACCGTAGCAATGAAAGTCACAGATTAATCCACCCAACCGTCTCGAAACTTTGGAGGCCCCAAGATCTACGTGAAGACCCTCATTTATTAAAATTTTCTTAATGAGAAATCTTCCACTAGCGGTGAGAATCATTACTCGTCGTTCAGAACTGATGGCGTCTCGGAGTAATGTAAGTCCATCGCGATAAAAGTGGCCGTGATGACCGTCGATCAATCGCGATACAAATTCATCTGCATAACGGTCAATTTGCCGATCTGTAAGTCCAACAGTCCCAATCCAAAGAAGCATCGAACCAATATATTTAAGTCGATAACGAAATATGACCAAACATACGAGCAGCGGCGCCAATAGATAAGCTGTCAAGGTACGAATCTTAGACTTTCGGAGGACGAACTTCATAAACTCAAAAAAAGAATCATGTGAGAATAATGTTCCGTCGAAATCGAAGACAATATCGTAAACCTCCGCAAATTCAGACGTCAAAATCGGTTGTTCTGTTTCGGGGAAATTTTTCATTTGCTATTATTCCTCAACGATAAGGATAAATGAGGTATCAACTCTTCCAAGGTTGGATAATTAAATAATACTGTCACATCTATTGATGCTCGATAGCGGCAATTAAAGTCCTCTATAATAGAAACGGCGTCGATTGAATCAAGACCAAGCTCAGCGAATGGAGTCGTGAAACTGATATCTGTTCGTGAAACTTCTTTATTTACTATTATCCAACTAATAATCCATTCTTCGATTTCTTTTATTATTCTGTGATAACTCGCCACAGTAGTTTTCTCGACTACATCTAGATTTTGGATAGTCTTATCACTAAAGAAGTCACTTTCATGGTTAATACCGTCCGCCAAATGTTCAGGATACGTGTAGTTATGTTGCGGGCTGTCACGCAACTGATCTATAAAAAGCTTTTTACTTTGACTTCGAGACACTTTGCCGCTGGTCGTTTTTGGCAATGTTCCTCGTGCTAGCAGATATACGCCTTTAATAGGTATCTGTATATTCTGTGAAACTGCACGAGAAATTCGATGTTTAAGATCTAAGACAAATGTTTCATTCAGCAAGTCTCGTGGGTGCACTTCTTGGAGTAGAACTAATTTCTCAACACCACTGACAAATACTGAAATCGCTGCCGAGTTATGTTCCTGAAGTGACAAATCAGTAGAAATTACTATACGTTCAATATCGCTTGGATAATAATTCTTACCGTTATAGATGATGACATCCTTTAGTCGGCCGGCGATAAATAGTGAACCATCAAAGACAACTCCTAGATCCCCAGTACGCAGATAAGGCCCAAGACCATCATTGAATGTTTCATTGTCAAATACTTCTCGAGTCTTTTCGCTATCATTCCAATAACCTAACGTAACACTGGGTCCGCTAAACCAAATTTCACCAATGTTGCCTGCGGTGAGTTCTTTTCGTGTGAGGGGATCAACGATACGAATGCGGTGCTCTGAAAGAGCCTGACCACAAGAGACATATTCAGCTTGCGGTGAAATGAAATGTCCACCTCTTTCGAAGTTTTCACTATCAGAAAGTTGAGCTCCCCGCACAACAACCTGTGGAGTGCGAGGAGCTGCTCCTGCGACAAGTAACGTCGCCTCAGCCAGGCCATATACGGAACAGAAGGATTCTAAGTCAAATCCCGCTTGCTCAAATTTCTCCGCAAATTTTTTAAGAGAAGCCGCCCGAATGTCTTCACTTCCATTCAACAAGGCCTTAAGAGAACTCAAATCTAGTTCGCCGAGCCTCTCCACTTTGATCCGTTTCACGCAATGATCAAGTGCGAAATTGGGCGCGACTGTTCCGACGGCTCTATAGTCACTTATAAGCTTCAGCCATGCGAAGGGATTACGAATAAATGTGTCTGGTCGAATTAGATGACACGTTCCACCTAAATATGCGGTATGTGTAATTTTTCCAATCATCCCCATATCATGCGACAACGGAAGCCAAGAAACCAATGTTGCCTGTCCACTAACCTTTGTGAGTTCAGTTATCGTTTGATGATTTGCTAGCAAATTGCGATGAGTAAGCATTACGCCTTTTGGTGCCGATGTCGACCCTGATGTGTATTGCAAAAATGCAACTTCATCTCCAAAACGAGCATTTAGATCTATAGCTGACTCATCAGACGAAACAAGCTCATCAAAGGTCACATGTTCAAAATCGAAACCACTATTTATCTCTGCCATTCTTGCACGGTCATCCGGCTCTAAAATTAGCAAAGCTGGTGTGCAGTCACGAATAGCATGAATAAATCTATCAGATTTATTCTCATTCCTTCCTGTCGACCAGTTTGGACGTGGTAGTGGAACTGGAATTAAACCTGCTTTCAAAGCTCCAAAAAAACATAGTATATAAGCAGTACTATCTGTCAAAAGAATTGCTACCCTATCACCGGGATACAGCTTTTTTCTCAGACTATAAGCAAGTCTACTCGTATAATCTGCTAACGAAGCGTACGACACTCCTTCGCGAAATTTTTCGTCATCATGATATCTGTATGCGATCCGATCTCCATCACATTTTGCCCAGTTATCTAGCGCATCAGTAACGGATACGAATGTTGACTTTGACTCCATTTTAAAAACCTCCTTTTGCATTGCTAATAAAAATATTTTCCAAGTGTTGGAATAAATCGTGAATTTAACTCACGCAATATCCACTGTCTTAATCTTTCTGGAAAATATTGATTAATAAAAATGAGAATCCGTGCGTCAAGGCCAACAGAGTAAGTCGAACGGGGGCGGTGAGTACACAATATACGAATAATCAGACAAGCAACTTTTTCAGGGGTATTTTTGGAGCGACTACCTCGCGCAATAGCGTTGTAAATACCGGCAATATTATCAACATTAGCATTCTTATAAGATTCGGGATATTCGTGAACTAAACAATCATAATGTTGCTTTGCTTTTTGAAATAAATTTGTGCGGATCTGGCCAGGTTGAATGTTTACTAGTTTGACCTTTCTTTTTCCGATTTCAAGTCTCAAGGCACTAATAAGAGCCTCTAGCGCAAACTTTGACGCAGAATAGGCGCCAGACCCCGCCATAGAGACCTTTCCGTTCATTGACGAAACGGTTATCGCATATCCTTCAGCTGCTTCAAGTAAAGGCATAAAGCTTTGAATGAGTCGAATTGGCGCAATTGCATTAAGCTGAATTTGAAATTCGATATCTGCAGCTGTTACCGATTCCACTAAAGAAGGCAACCATGTGCCAGCGCAATTAATCAAAACGTCCAATTGTTCATAGGTATCTTGAACCGCTTTAACTACATCATCGACAGCGGACTGGTTGGTAACATCTAGTTGTCGGATTTCAACATTATCAAAATTGATCAATGCCAACTGTGCTAATTCTTCCGACAATATTGAGGTTGCAATAACAATGTAGCCTGACCTCGAAAGAATATTAACAGTCGCAAGACCAATACCAGATCCGGCACCTGTCACAAGTGCGATTTTCTTCATGAAGTACTCCTGAGTCTACTATTTCGCAACTAACACCATTGGTGTGTAATTGACTTTTCCTTCATTTACTTCCGGTGCTATTGGAACAAAACCAATCATCTTATAAAGATCTATAGCCTTGTCTATGCCAGAAACAAATACGTAGTCGTAACCATTATCTTTAATCCAGTTTTTAACGAATGAGCCGAGCTTAAAGAAATTTGATATATTACGGTGCTCAGGCATTAGAGATAACAAACGGACTTCTATAGCCTTGTGGCGAAAAGCATCAACAAAAGTTGCATCAGGCAACCTCTTTTCAAAAGAAAATGGCTGGCCTGTAAACGCAGTTATTGCAAGAAACCCAATAATTTGTTCTTGGCTTTCAGCAACAACGTATGTATTTATTTCGTGGTTACGGTCAATCAAATGAGTCACGCCAGGTGCAGTATTATGCTGTTGTAATTCGTTTACATATATTTGCCAGTTAATGGAATGTATACTGTTCCAGTCTTGTTTAGTGCCTATTCTAACTATTATATTTTCCATATTATTCACCAATATTTTGTAATCAATTATTCAGCATGACTGATGCACTGAAAATCAGAGATGCCGACGCGCAAAAAAAATTACCACCGCCTAAAATTTTCACTAGAATATGATGCTCGAAGAATATTCTTTTCAATTTGTTACCCGGCTTTGATCGGTGCCTAAGTGAGCAAAGTTAGCAAGACTTTGCGTCCGAGATTTCTTTGTAGACTTAATCGTTTAAAGCTCTCCCTCCAATTATTAGATGATTTTTTCCCAATCATTGTGGTCAGCGATCTGAACCGCTGCCATTTCATCAGCTTTGCTTTTTTCTTTCCCTATCGACAGCAGAAGATCAACAACCTTTTTAAGCATATCCAAAGGAGGAAGCGTCAATCGAATGTAATTAGGATTTCCAGCTACAACGAGCTCTTTAACAAGATAATTATGTTGCTTGAGAATAGTTGAAATATGGTTGCCGCTAAAATAATCGTGGCGAATAAGAACGAAATTACAGGATGAGTTGTATAAATGCCACTCCTTGAATTCTGCAAGTGTATTAACAAGATAACGAGCTGATAGCGCCAATTCCCGGCGCATACCTTGCATATGCTCACCGCCAAATTTCAATGCATTTGCAACAATTTTTTGAGACAAAATTGATATACCGAACGTGGGCCTATCTTTACATATAAATTCGGCCAATGATGCATTACAAACACCGTATCCCACCCGAATTCCAGCTAAACCAAAAGCCTTTGAAAAAGTTTTAATCACCACCAAGTTTTCATGATCGCGAATAAGAGATCCAACTATACATTCATTACTTTCAAAAAAATCAGAATATGCCTCATCAAGCAAAACCATGGTTCCCTCTGGTACTTGCAAACATAAGCGCTTCACATCCTCTACCGAAATAAGATTACCAGTAGGATTATTAGGACTACAAATTACAATAATTTTCGGAAATAAAGTATTGGCTTTTTCGATGAGATCATCAATATCAAAGAAAAATTCTTTTTGGTTATGGATCAGTGGAGATAAATGTGTTTTTGCTCCGATATTCGCTGCAAGAGAGGAGTAATACAGCCAAGTTGGATCTACAGTCAAAATACACTCTTCATTAGTTAATGATGCGTAGAATATCTGTTGAATTATTGCGCTGGATCCATTATTTGTGAAGATTTGACTCACATCGACGCCATGTCTTTTGGCGACAGCCTCCCTCATTTGTAAATCATTTCCATAAGGATATAGGCATAGATCCTCAACATTTAATCCGTCCATCAATATCCCAGAGTAGTCCTTGCCCATTAATAAATTTTCATTAAGGTGCAAGCCGATTTTTGATTGGTCTGCATCAGGCGCTGCATAAGCTTTGGAGACCACCATGTCATTACGAACCAGCTGATTAACGCTCTTCATAAAACAATCCCTCTTGATCCATCATGTTTTTATAAAAATTATTTAATACCCTAAAAATCAACCCTAATGATTCAAGAAGCCACCAAAAGCTGATGTATAAATCATAAATTTGTCGTCTCTTACATTATTTTTTATCGTATTTGCTTATCGGCATTTTCAAGGTAGTTGTCGCCTAAAATAATTAAGCTGCGTCTTTGTGTTGCTCTGGATTTAACTCCACATCACCTATTGGCTGCCAATCTCTTACTTTTGTTGACCATCGCTCAGGATGATCTTTCCTCTTTTTCTGATACAAGTTCGAGCGCTTCGATAAGATGTCCTTATCAAGCCATGTATGCCTTTGATTTGGCGTTACAAACTGGATTAGACTACGGCGACGCTCATAGATATACAAATATACGAACTCTTTATGACCTGCAAGAATAATATTATCTTTCGATAAATCACAGAGGGTCTCTAAATTAGTAAGCATTGCGTTCGCAATATTTATCCGTCCCTGAATAACCCTCAACCTATTGAATTCAATGTATTTTATAAGACAATCAATACCTAAAATTTCTATATGACCATTAATTAAAAATTTTAATACACTATAAAGATCATAGGAATCAAACGTATTAATTAAAACTAATATAGACTGTTTTATGAACTTTATCTTTATTTGAAAATAGCAAAAAAAACACCAAAACATAGTAAAATAAAAGTAAAAGTAAAGTAAAGTGACATAAAAGTGACATAAAAGTGACATAAAAGCAGAGAAGAAAAACACCTTAACTAAATGGCAGTTACACAGAATCTGTTACAGGATCCCATAAATGTTTGGCATGAAGTCTTTCTAAAAAAAACACCCTCTACCTTTATTAATTAGTCGTCCCTGAAAAACTCTCAATCTATTGAATGTGTTTTTATAAGATAGTTAATGTCTAAATCTTGCTATTAACCCGGCAGCAAAAATCATCTGATATAATCACTGAATGAACGAAAAAATAGACACAAGAAAACTTACCACTCCAGAACTCGCTAGGCTACGAAAGTAAGTTGTCAGACTGCGCGAAAAAGACTTCTCTTTTAAAGACATATCTGAGGCGACAGGTGTCCATGCAGACACAATTGGTCGTTGGTATAGAGACTACTTAAAACGTGGAAAGGCAAGCTTTGAGTATAAAAAAACGTGGTCGAGAAAAAGGCTCATTTGGCAGTCTAACCAAAGCACAAGAAGCTCAAATTCGGCAAGAAATCACCGATAAAATGCCGGCTGAATTTTGCTTTGTGGACACGTCGTGCAATCCAACAGCTCATCAAGCAATTGTGGGGAAAAGATATGCCCATTAGAACCATTGGGGACTATCTAAAGCGCTGGGGATTCACCCCACAAAAGCCACTGAAAAAAGCCTATGAGCAAAACCCTCGAAAAGTGTCCAAATGGCTTGAGGAAGAGTGCCCCTTGATCAAGGAAAGGGCGAAGAATGAAGGGGCAGAGATACATTGGGGTGATGAAACGGGCCTTCGTAATGATAGTCAGCATGGCCGAAGCTTTGCTCCTAAAGGCAAGACACCAGTCCAAGTGATTCCAGCAAAGCATTGCCGAATCAATATGATTTCTACTATCACAAACCAAGGAACAGTACGCTTTATGACCTACGCCGACAACATGACAGCCAAAGTACTCATTCGCTTTATGAAGCGATTGATCTCAACCTCTAAGAAAAAGGTATTTCTGATACTCGATAACCTTCGAGTACATCATGCAAAATTAGTAAAAGAGTGGTTAGCCAAGCCAAAAATTAAAGAGCAAATAGAAGTCTTTTATTTACCTGCCTACTCACCTGAACTCAATCCAGATGAGTATCTAAACTGTGATCTAAAGGCAGGTGTACATACAGGCGATGCGGCATAGAAGATATAAATAAATCTCCGCCGGGTTAATATAAATACGCCATAAGGCCCAAAAAGTTGCAGAACAGGTGAGTTTTATGAAGCCTCTTCAGACAGAGACCATGCCGCAAAAGGATTTATTCCAACCTCAGCTCGTTGACATCATTAACCCCAATCATCCTTTAGTACGACTGGCTAAGATCATTGATTGGAAGCAATTGGACTCAACGCTTAGTGCCCATTTTTCAAGCGTTGGTGCGGCCGCGTTGCCAACGTGTCTTATGGCGGGGTTGCTGTATTTACAGTACTTGCATAATTTGTCTGATGAGCTGATGCTAGAGCAATGGCTTGAATCGCCTTATTACCAATACTTTTGCGGAGAAACCTTTTTCCAGCACGACTTTCCGTGCCATCCAACCAGTCTTGTTAAATGGCGAAAACGGTTAGGTGAAGAAGGCTGCGAATGGCTGCTTACCCAGACGATACAAGCAGGATTGAAACAAAAAGTCATCAAACCAGCGAGCCTAAAACTAGTCGTGGTAGACACCACGGTACAAGAAAAAAACATCACCTTCCCAACCGATGCCAAGCTCTACAACAATGCTCGACAGCAGCTCACTCAGGTCGCCAAAGAACAAAATATCACGCTAAGACAAACCTACGACAAAGCCTGTCATAAGCTAATGCCAAAAATTGGACGCTATGGTCACGCCAAACAATACAAACGGATGAGAAAAGCGATTAAGCAAGTGAAAGGCTTTTTAGGGCGAGTCATGCGAGATATTGATCGGCAAGTAAAACAACAAGGGTTAACGCTCACCCAAAAACAGGAAGACACACTTAACCAAGCCTATCGATTACTAAAACAAACTCGCCAGAGCAAAAACAAACTGTATAGCTTGCATGAACCTAATGTGGACTGCATATCCAAAGGCAAAGCGCATAAACGCAATAAGTTTTGTGTGAAAGCAAGCATAGCCGTGACGGCTAAAGAATCCTTCATTGTGGGAGCAAGAAGCTATCCAGATAATCCTTATGATGACCATACGTTAAAAGATCAATTTCAACAAGTTGAAACCCTGACTGGAAAAAAACAGGAAACCTGTTTTGTTGACCGAGGGTATAAAGGATCGGGCGTGGAAGATATTAAGGTGTCGATTGCTGGTCAAAAGCGCGGCGTACTAAAGAAGGAGAAGCCATGGATGGGGAGACGAAACAGCGTAGAACCCATCATAGGACACCTCAAATCAGATGAAAAACTCAGACGATGCTTCTTAAAAGGCGTACTAGGCGATGCGATCAACGTGATCTTAAGTGCCTATGGCCAGAACTTACGTAAGCTACTGAAGTGGCTTTATTGTGCCCCATATTTTGGGTCATTTTTAAGGCGAGTGTTGCTTCAAATGCATATTTCGGAGCATTCCGAACAGCCATTTCGGAATGAACCGAACACCTATTTCGGTTTAATCCGAACGCACATTCCGCGATTATCCGAACACTTTTAGGCGAACTCCGAAATCAGCGTTCGGAATAGCGAAAAGCCCGTTCGGAATGTCCGAAATCCTAATTTTTTCTCTTTTAAATCAATCACTCGCTATTCTTTATCTCTCAAATCAGAAGGTAAGGAAGCGACCATGGCTAAAAAGAGAACTCCAATGAAAAAAATCAAAGAGATATTACGACTCAAATACGACTGCGGTCTGTCCTATCGTCATATCGCTAGTTGCCTCAATGTCAGCCTTGCAACTGTCTCAGAACTTATCGCGCGCTTTAAGCAAAGTCAGATAGGTTGGCCCCTCCCAGAAGACTGTAGCGATACCGATCTCAATCAAGCGCTTTATCACTCAAAGAAAGCCAGTCGTCATAAAGTCATGCCGGACTTCGTTCAGTACGCTGTCGAACTCAGGCGTAAAGGCATGACGAAGATGCTGCTCTGGCAGGAATATCATGAACAATATCAAGAGCAAGCTTACGCTTACACTCAGTTCTGCGAGTACTTCATTCGCTGGTTCAAAACCCAAAAGCGCAGCATGCGTCAGCTTCATGTGGCGGGGGATAAGCTGTTTATTGACTATTGTGGACCTAGGCTTCAGGTGGTCAACCCTGACACAGGCGAAGTGCGAGAAGCGGAAGTGTTCGTGGCGACCTTAGGTGCGTCCAATTACACTTATGTTGAAGCCTTCCCAAGCCAAGGTAAATCCTATTGGCTAGAAGCCCATGCCAATGCGTTCGAACACTTCGGCGGTGTTCCCCAACTTTTAGTCCCCGATAATCTGCGCAGCGCGGTCACCAAAGCGAACCGCTATGAGCCAAGGCTTAATGACAGCTATCAAAAACTGGCGAATCATTATCAAACCGCGGTGATGCCAGCTCGCCCTTACAAACCAAAAGACAAAGCCAAGGCTGAAAATGCCGTGCTCCTAGTGGAACGTTGGATCATGATGCGATTGCGTCACCAAACCTTCCATACCTTCAAAGAACTGAACCTAGCCATCCGCGAACTTATGAATGAGCTAAATCAGCGAGAGATGAAACAGTACGGTGCGAGTCGCCAAGCATTGTTCAACAAACTCGATAAGCCAGCGTTAAAACCATTGCCCAAACAGCGTTATCTGTATACCGAAACCAAACGCGCCAAAGTTGGGCCGGACTATCACATCGAATATCGCCGCCATTATTACTCCGTTCCCCATCAACTGGTCGGCCATCATGTTGAACTGGAAGCCTCTAATCGTCTAGTGCAGATCTACCACCAAGGTAACTTGGTGGCTCAGCACCCACGCAGTCAAAGGGAGCGCGGAAACAGCACACAACCCGAGCACATGCCAAGTCATCATCAATATCAAAAGTGGTCACCTGGGCGCTTGCTCAACTGGGGAGCGAACATAGGACCAGCGACCCGAGAAGTCATTAACAAAATGCTCCACTCCAAGCCTCATCCAGAGCAATCCTATCGTTCCAGTCTGGGGTTGCTCAATCTGAGTAAAGTGCATGGAGAGTCGCGTTTAGAGCAAGCCTGTAACGATGCCTTGATGCTAACAAAACCTAACTACACCTTCATCAGTAACTTGCTTAAAAACAACCGCGAAGGACAACTGGATAAAGGCAAAACGAGCACACCTAACCTTGTTCATAGCAATGTCCGTGGCCCGAACTGTTATCACTAGGAGAAGATAAATGAACGCACTCGACGAGAAACTAAAAACCCTCCGCTTGAGCCATGCAGCGAAAGCACTAGAGCAGCAACAAGAGCAACTGACCACCTACGCAGAACTGAACTTCGAGGAACGGTTAAGTCTGCTTCTAGAAAGTGAGATATTGAATCGTAACCAGACCAAAATCCAACGCTTAAAACGACAAGCCAAGCTAAGAATGGACGCACAACCGAGTCAACTTATCTATAAAGAAAGGCGAAACCTTAACCGAAAACAAATGAGCGAATTACTCACTGGCAGCTACCTACACAAACATCAGAACATCTTGATAACAGGCCCAACGGGCGCAGGCAAAACCTATCTAGGCTGTGCACTGGCAACCAGTGCCTGCGATCAACAACACACCGTTAGGTACTATCGATTAACTCGCTTGCTTGATGACCTAAGTGCAGGTCGTCTCGATGGCAGCTATCAAAAACAGCTTCAGTCTCTGGCTAAAAAAACCTTACTGATCCTCGACGACTGGGGGATGGAAAAACTGACTCAAGAGCACTCAGGTCATCTGCTGGAAGTGCTTGAGGATCGTTACCAAAACAGCAGCACCATCGTCATCAGTCAACTTCCTGTAAAAGAGTGGTACAGCATGATCGACAACGCCACTGTAGCAGACGCCCTAATGGATCGATTGGTACACAATAGTCATCGAATAGAATTAGGAGGTGAGTCAATGAGAAAACTGGCGTAATCCGAACAGTTAGAGTAAAAATAAGGAAAGAGAAAAAAAGTAGGTTCAGGTGTTCGGAATAAACCGAAATGAGCGTTCGCAATCACCGAAATACGCACTTCAAATGCGTTTTCTACAAGAAAGTCAGAAAAACAATATGGCGCTTCATGCTTGAAACGCCATTATTCAGGGGCGACTAATTTGAGTAACCCTTCCACTTTATCGATCAGTTCCTGACTTCGTTTGGTAAACTTACCAGCCTGCTTTCTGATCATGGTCGCATGAGTGTGGGCTATCTCAGTACAATATTTACTAGTGAAGCATCGTCTCAGTTCACGAGCAATCGTTTTATTGCTTCGTCTCATCTTGGTCGCGATGGCTCTTGCCAAAAACCCTAGTTCATTTAGTCCTTCAATCTGGTATCGTTCTTTTAGCGTCAGCTGCTTATTTTTTGGACGACCTTGGTGGATTGTGTGAGAACTCGAAGCCTATAGGCAACTGACTCTCTTATCTATACCAAGTGTGTCGGTTATTCTTGAAATCTAAGAGTAATGGGTTGCAAGGTGGGATTCGCCTCCAGCAAAGGCACTAAGTATGCCTCGAACAAACCGTCAAAAGGGTCTTCACGAGTTCGATAGGATCTGGGCTGATGTTAAGTGAAGTCCACCTCCGATTCGATATGTCTGGCGGAACGTTCAGAGAAACCGACTTTAGCTGCAGCCTGAGATTGAGTGAACTTGGGTTGCTTACGATAAGACATATATAACGTGATCTGCTGTTGAGTAATGAAGACTCCAGACTAAAGGCTCGCCTAATTTGAGCATCTATAAGAGGCATTAAATCGACATGGCTGGTGGCTCACACGAATAGTGATAGTGAACGCACTCAGGCGACGGAAGGTATTTGTAACGACAAATTTAACCTATGGCAACAAACGAGACGGGGCATTTAGTCGTACTTTCGTCGCGGGGTATGGCGATATTTTTTGTTTATTGGGGTTACGGCCATCACGCTTGCTACATTTGACTCGATTGAAACTCGAAGGCCTTCAAATAATGATACCTCATTAGATCGCTCCAAATAGTCAAGTATGCCCTGGGCTAAACGCTCTATGATGTACTTTGCATTTCGTATTTTATATGTCCGACCTTCGGCTAATTTCAATAAGATGTTTTTATCAGGGAAGTCTTTAGAACCAGCCATTTTTAACGCCATTTTGTTATCTATGGTGTCATATATGAGCGTATGAGTAATATCAAATGGTGGAGAGACGAATACGGTGGACATGTCAGGTGTGTACTGTAATGCAAAATTTTTGAGATGTGCGTCTCCGTTGCCTATGAGGCAATTGAACACAATAAAGCAGTAAACTTTTTCAACTTCTTCTTGTGAGTTGGTATAAACCTGAGTTGCATTAAGCAACGTCTCATAGCTACCAGAATATTTCGCGTCAGGCTCGTTTGGCTTTTTCAAGAGTGTTGTAAAGTCCTCATAACCTAATTTAGATCCATCTACACTTATATCGAACCTTTCAATAACAAACGTCTCTTGGTTATTTGAGAGGTACGTTTTAGGTGGTTCTAGACCACAAAATCGGGCCGCTTCCATACATACAAACTCATTAACTGTGAGTAACGGAAATTCTTGATTGTAAGACTTAACAATGAGATTTTTTTGTTCGATTGTCCTCTCTGTTTCTAATTGAGTTGGAATACTAACTTTGGGCTGAACTCCTGCTAATGCATTCCGTAGATAGTATTTTTCTAGCAATTGGGGAAATAGAGCATCAGAGCCAGTGTAAGTCAGAATATCAGATAACGATACGGATTCAGGCTCGGGTAAGTTCAATTCGCTTTGATACGTTAACATGCCAATGCCATGATTAGCCTGAAGAGCTAAGAGGTACATGTCATTCACTTTTGCGTATCTGGCTAGTTTTTCAGCGATATAATGGCGGTTAAAACCCTCAGGAAGGTTCTGTGCAAAAATGGGGTGAAGAGAGCCAGAATAAAAGCCATCTAATCCTTCTTGTGTCATGGTAAGAGACACATTTTGGACTGTCTGAATAGGTTGAAAGTGATGTCTAGTGCCATGTGTTAATAGGCCTACGTTAGAGTCTCCTACAAACACCTCTATGGAATTAATGCTCTTTGGTAGCTTTGTAAGTGAAGTCATTATTGATCCTCAGAAAAAAGAGCGTCGATTTCGTTCCATTTTGGTAGTTTATGATCTTTCTCTGCGACAACGAATTGCAAGCCTATCACGTCAATAACCCTCTCAAATATGTCGAATGATCCAGTAAACCGACCATTTTCAATTTCAGATATTGTTGTTTTATGAACACAAGCTTTTTTCGACACAACCTCTTGAGTAAGATGAAGGGACTTTCTTTTTTCTTGAATTGATTTTCCTATCTGTTCTCTAGTAGCCATACAACACAACTCCACGAAGGTTAGCTATATAGCTAATATATTATCAAAATAATAATAAGTTAGCTATATAGCTAACAACTTAGCTTTGAGCACCTTTAGCGATTCATCTTCAGTCCCCAATTTATTTGCATCAATATCATACTTATCAAGCTTATCTGCCATTGGTGCGAAGTTTGCGTATAGGTGCGTGTGCTTTTCAAATACCAAACCAAGAGGATGCAAAAAGGGCTGCACATCTAGAGTCCAGCGAATCGCGTACGAAACAAGTTCATTGCTGCTGGCCGAGACTTTCTTGAGAAAAGAATTTACCGGGTTACTTGGGTCGTCAGTAAATCGGTTATGAACCACCAGTGGTGGAACAATTACTAGAGCGATCAAAGGCACAAGCTTTAAAGCAATGCGAATCCATTTCCCAGACCGTATAGGCTCAACGCCCGACTTAAAAAGCCCTACCACCTTCAGCGGCATTTTCAAAAGCGTTGCGCAAATCAAAAACAGGCTTAGAGACATTGAAATAGGCGGAATTATTATCGAACGCAAGGCTTGCTTGCCTTTTTCAGCGAACACACCGCCATCGGAAAACTTATGCTCATTATCGTTTAGCATCTCGATGTAGTGCTGTACTCTCTTTTTAATGTTGGGCTCAACCACCAGCGTCTTAAAGTTCGCTTTATTCAAATCAACGCGAATGTTTGTGACGTAAAGATCCCCCATTTGAACGGCTATTTTGTCCTGTACGGATGGCGCCAATTGAAACTGCTCCCAAGTTAAGTTAATCGGTAGCATCAATCCGGTTTTAACCATCTCCTTCTTCCAGCGCTGGTCCGCTTCACGTTTTACAAGGTCAGCTACGGATCGATGAAAGCCGTTACGATCATTAACGCCCCAATCTTTGGGCAGATCCAATCCCTTCTCCTTAAAAGAATCTCTTAACAATTCTTGGGTATGCGGCTGCACGCGAAAATTGTCATATGTCTTGATCCCGAACGGATAACCAGTTTGTCTCTTAAAGGATTTCTGAAACTGAGGCAACGCCAACATCTTTTCTCGATAGAAATTTGGGTCGTTTGTATATGAGTAACTGTAGTCTTTGACCCCCCCCCGTCTCCTCCAGTCGCTTTATCCAACAACTGAACCGCCGTATACAGTCCCATGGTGGCAACTCCTAGAAGCACACTATTACCTACGTTCTCAGCAGTTGAAATTTTGCGTTTCTGCAACCAGTAGTTAGGCTCAACGTAATCAAATCCTGCACTGGACAAACGATTCCTATAGTCATTATCCAAGCGTTGAATACAGGAGGTTTTATTCGATCTTTTTGCACAAGAATCTTTAGCCTTAAAGTATTTATAAAATACTGGTGCATATTTGTTCGCTTTCGCTTGAGTTTCACTTATTTGCGCATCTTGCGCCTTACTATACCTCGACCAACCATCTTTAAGTTGTGAGTCTATTTCCTTCCAATAAGAGCTCTCTCGCTTTGGAATATCGACTAGTGCTTGGTTGTAACGATTCGAACCTTGAGCGTAACTTTGATAATCCACCGATAGCGTTTTATAAATTTTGCTATAGTCACGATAGTTCGTTTCGAAATTTGCATAGGCTTCCTTGCGAACCATATTGTTTACGATATGCTCTTCATACTTATCCAAGTCACTAACAAGATTGTGATCCGCGTAGGTCATTGCCCCAAAAAGAGATATGAAGGTTAGTCCTTCTGATGAATCCCTTTCCTTTGGACCATAGCTAACCCCGGATATAGAGACAGCGTCATAAACAAGGGCGTCACGCAGCAAGGTGCTAAAGACAGCATACTGCCGCTCTCCAGCGCTCGAAGGCTGGATCACCCACTTTTCTACTATGTACTTCTGTCCATAAAATACTGAAGGCCATACAAGCCCAACTACCACAACTAGGCTCAACACCCCTCTTAATGCTGAACGGTAAAATACTGCTGGAAGCAAATCGGCTATCAGTAAACCAACCCCTATCCCCGAAATGCTTCGTCCATAGATTTCAAGGTGTTCTAGCAAGTCAGGATTTGGCGTACCCAAACCAATAAGAGACACAAGCTGTGCGTTGAATATAGCCTCAGGAATAAGGTATGCAGCACTCATTAGCACAAATAAGATGCGCCAGTTTTGAGATTTTCTGGTCATGACTTTTGCTTATTAAGTTAGTTTTGAGGGATCTTGATTTGAATAGTGCCAACTGAAGGTAGAACGACATCTGATTGCTGTTGTCTTTCGCCAGCATTAGTGTCTAGAAACACCGGCTTGTAGGGTTCGCTTTCTTGAGCTGGCTTGGATTCAGAGACGACAGATGCAGATACGTTTTTTGAAGCTATTCCCGCAGAACCAATTTGATCAGAAGTTTGGCATCCAGTTACTAACAAACTAGCAGTAAAAGTGAACAATAATGTTCGTTTTGAAATACAAATTTGCATTTATGATGACATCCTTATAGTACAATCAAGGTTCACAATAATACTTTTAAATTAATTCATATGCACCAATGAACTTGTGATGTAAGACCTTGCAGGAATATATCGGTGGCAAATTTAGGATCAACTAAGCTTTCACTGTCTCTGGCGAGTCACCTAAATACTCTAGTGGAGATTCAATCGTTAAATCTCGTCAGGCTTCATATTAGGCATAGTTAAAATGATACTTCATAAAAAAGTCCAGATTAAATTCTCGCTCTAAAGCTATTTCTTCGATCTGCTTCCATAAAATCGGCAAATAGGTTTTAAGAACTTCCGCATCCGATTGGTGGTATTCATCGACACAGTCACCGTCAGCTGCTTTGATCCAATCAGAGGGCGTTAAAAGGGTCAATCCTTGACGAAAATATTCCGGGATAGCTTTACGAATTGATTCTTCACTACCGCTGGCAACATAAATTGTAACGCCTTCGCCCGTCGCGAAATAACGACTAACACCTACATAAAACATATTCACTCCTGACGTACTTTTGTCATTTGTCATTTGTCATTTGTCATTTGTCATTTGTCATTTGTCATTTGTCATTTGTCATTTGTCATTTGTCATTTGTCATTTGTCATTTGTCATTTGTCATTTGTCATTTGTCATTTGTCATTTGTCATTAGTAGTAGAATTGATACCGCTATTGGAGTCACCACTAGTGGCGATTCAGTGAAACTTTTTAGCCCATCTCTTTTACTACTTTAACGTGATTTTAGAATCGTAAGCACCAATTCATAGAATACAGAGGTTTGATCAAGTAAGGGATCTGACAAGCTACTCAATCTCGATCTTCCATATCTAGTTCAATTCTCTCCTCAATACTTGCCATTATGAAATATTTAGGCAGTTAACCTAAAAGCTGCATATCCCTTTAAATACGGTATATAGCCCCTGAAAGAAAAGTTTCTTTCAGGGGTAAGAAGGCGCTCTCATTGTCCAAATTCTCAACAAGACCTTAGCTGGTTAGCCTAAAGACTCCTAAATTCAGGACTAATAAGGCCTTAGAATATGAAATATCCCGCAATAAATGAGGCAATAAGGCATATTAGAACTGATCTAAGAAAGTACTCTTCAAGTTGATTTTTTAACCATTCATTCATTGTCGCCTCTCATTTATACAATTAGAACCACCAGAAAAGTGTAAATAAATGTCATTCTTTAACTCTGATGCGCTTTTAAAATTGTAATTCATTCCAAACTGAAAAAAAAGAACCATCTTTCAAATTTCATCTAAACCATTGAAAAAAAAGGAAACTATCAAAATATTATTAAATTAATTAATACATTAATAAATAAATTAATTAATCTATTTAATTAATTTATTTAAAAAAACACACAAAATAATGCACAACCAATAAAAATGCTATTTACAAAGAAACAAAAAAAGTTATCCTATTAGAAAAATTATTTCAAATTTATTATGATTCTAATTGGCAATAGCGAAAAAATACTAAATAATACTGACATAAATGTTGAAATAGTCAGTATTGGGGACTTTTGGGGACAGAGGTCAAAAATTGAAATTTCTCAGTCTGAGATCGCGCTTTCACATCCGCCCGTACTATTCAGGAGTAGAAATGACTTAGTATGGCTAAATGATTCTGACGATGTACTGCTAGCAGAACTCAAGAAAACAAAGCAAAACTCTCGTGTATTATCTTATGTAATTAGCAATACAGACCTAACGCTTGATGAATTAAAAGATGCTTTCAATCTAATCACACTAAAATATCTATCTAATGATAAGGTTGACCGCACCATTATTAATGAAATCATAAGTGAAAACAGAATATTGAATAAGCTATGTCCCCAGAAGTCTTCTCAACTAAGCTTTCTATATAAACACTATTGTAAGAATAATATTGCTAGCAAAGAAGAACAAGGAGCTCGATATAGTATTAAGTAAAAAACTTTTAGGCAGTATTGAACCAGATATCATTAAAGAATTTGAAATCGAAAACAAAACAAGAGATTTAGTCAACAAAGTAAAATCATCGAATAATAAATTATATCTATTAGACATATTGATAAATCTTAAAGAACTATATTTTGAAAATTCAAACGATATAATTGATAGCATAACGTTCTTGTCAGAAAAAAATGCACTAAACTTAAAAACACTTAAGAAGATCAGCCTCTTTATTTCGAGATTAAAAAAACATTTCTCTTATAAAATACATTCATCCCGCCTCATCTTTATAATAAAAAAAATAGATAACATTAAGGAAAAGGAAGAAGGTAAAAAATATAGCTTTATTAATGAGATCATAGTTAAAGACGAGAATAACAGTATCATCCAAGCTATTAAATTCATCTCAAAAGAGTTAGAAAAATCAATTAAAATAGAAGTTTAGAAAATGAGTACTAGTAATTTTTCCGAAGCATTAAAATACACAATCAACTATTGGAAAGAATTAGATATCTGGGAAGAAAACAAAAACATTTTAAGTAAATTTCTAACGCTGCTATCTCCCCCTCCTAAACATTCTCTACAGCTTGAACTTCTTTCAACTCTAAAAGTATTCCATCATCCAGATAGCATTATTTCATTAGAGGAAATAGATACATTAATTTACATCATCAAAAATGCTAAAAGTAAAAACACCTCATATTTCCCATACGATATTGGTGTTGATTATCCGATCTATTATGGCATTGAACATGAATTAATTAGTTTTAAAAAATCACCAAACCTAAAAGATCAAGAGAAATCAGAGCTTATTAGTCTCTTCATTTCCGAGTGCTATAAAAACCTCAAAGAAATAGCATATAACGAGAGTGATGAGAAAATTTATAGAGCTATCCTAGCCATCCGAGAGATCGTCAGAGACAGAGTCATTAGAGAGAACATAGCTGAAGAGCATCTGCAGTTTTATAAATTGCCATCAAATAATTTAGTAGATTCTTACAGAGCAAATATTTTAGCACCATCACGTGATAAAAAATTCTCATTTTGGCGATGTTTTAAATATGAAGCAGTGGTGCCTACGACCTCAAATATTTTATCGGAGGTTAGCAAAAAAAAGAATGACACTAACTTTGAAGACAAATCAAAGAAAGAAACATCTAACAGATCACCAGTTGTTAAAAAAAAGAAAAAAGCGGCTCCTCCAACAAAGACGACTAATCATTACGTTCCCCGAGCAGTTCTAAGCAAAAAGATGTCTTGGAAAACAGCTAAAATTGAAGTTGAGTCTGCTTTCGACTATTCGTCGTTGTCTCTAAGTTCAGTGCTTGAATTCATATCGTTTATCAGAATGACATCCCCTGAACTATCTAATATGGCAGTTTTCTGCTTCCTTACAGGTATTCCTCTAGATAAGGCTATCTATGCAGTCTATCTCAGTAAAGAACAGCACTATCTGACGGTTCCTATTTCAAATGCTCCGAGCAATACCAAACTACCCTCGCACATAAACTTAAAACTCCCACCACTGGTTATTCTCAATTTTGAAAATAAGACGTTAGAATCGATCGAATCTCTGACAGAAGATATCTTTAAAAAATTTGGATACCTAGCAAGACAATTTGCAAAACTAAATAGTGGTCATAGGCTTCTTATTGATCGAATCGCAGCAAATTCAAATCGACTACTAACACCGTTGTGTGATGACATTCGAGTTCATTATTTACGAGCCAACATAGGATTTTCTATGAGTGCACCTTTTTCGTATATTGCTCTGAGTAATGAGAAAATAGGTGAACTCTACAAAGAACGCTTCAATAAGTTTTCGTCTATTTTGGAGACAAGCCAATCAATTGACCATTTAAAATGGGATTCTTCTCTCCCCGATCAGGTTCTTGGCTCGAAACGACTACCAAAAGCGTCTGTCCGACTTTTCTTCAAAAAAATATCTGCTCTATTCTACTATAAGTACGAACAATATCGACTTACACCCACAGTGAAACAATTGATTGATGTAGTCAATATAATGGAAGTGTACACATATCTGTTAGAACAACTACTCATGGCAAACAGACCCAGCGGTAAAAAGTCTCTAACAGTCTATTCAGATGTTCTGATGAGAAAAGATAAAAACTCTGCTCACTACCAAGAGTTCAAAGTGGTGCCTATCCCTGAACTGTTTAGCGCTCAAAAGAGGCAATTACACAAAGTAAGGCAGGACCTGCTTAGCTTCGTGTTTATGAACGATAAAATGGTTTTATCACGCGATCACTATTACATTCATCAGTTTTCGAATGATGAGCACAAAACAGTTAAAAGCCCAAGTCACAATGAGTTTGTGAAGCTCTTAAATTCTTTTGGAATAGCTGAAATACCGCCGTCAACAAACACATTTAGACATTACTCAGCCACAGAACTTAAGTTCAACTCAATAACGTCCAGAGCTTTTCTTGGCCACAATGAAGATGGTTTTTACTACCCTTCACCCACGTCATCGACCAGCATTTCGCAAATTCATGAGGACGTTTTGAGCCATCAAACTGCCATGATCAAACGATTTGGATTAGGTGTACTGAAATATGATCGCAATTGAAACGCTAAATAAACTACCTGGGTTAGAGCTCATTAAATTTAGCGACCATAGAGCTGCAAGGTTGGCGGAAATTATCGTTGAGGAAACTTTCGAACAAGACAAAATAGATGATGATGCGCTTCACAGAATAAAGACAAGGCTGATCGAACACCACAAGCTCAAGGCTGCTTATCATTTAACTCGAAATCATCTATTAGAAATGAATAGAGTCTTATCAAAACTTGAGGGTCTTTATACTTCCGTCATGTTTTTTGATCGTGTCAGTAAAACATTACGGCCAACAGTAATTTCGCCAAACTTCGATGAAGCGTCACTCAGAATTGAAATAAGAAGAATCTCAAATGAAACAGCTAATTTAGTTCAATCAACAACCCATATTGAAGCTGATGAACTCTATGTCAGATTGTTAATTGAAATTGCCGTTACAACAGGACTCCCACAACCAAGAGCCGAAGACTTGCTCTCAACTTTACTCGTATCACCATTTGAAAATACCGTTGTTCTGTCCTCAGTGAGAAATAGCAATCCGAGTAAGTGCTTATCGGTTATTCCATCTAATCTCACTAAGATGCTATGTACATGCCTAAACGCCCAGAATTATTCCAAGCCAAGCAATTCCAAACTGGCTAAAACGACGGTACCTAAGGTTCTTGGTTTAAACAAGGACTGTCACGTTAAAAACGTAAAACTAAAGTCATTGTATAAAGCAGCAGCCAGCCTTTTTTGTATTTTTACTGCTGAACCCATCATTTATAGCCGACTCAATGGATTGAGCTTACCTGTCGCACCACCATGGGCAGATTTTGAAAACTCAATTCTTGGATTACCCAGTCACAAGATCTCAATTCGAGAACGTATTGCTCGCACTCAGACTCCTAAAGACCTAGCCTCGCAAAAGCAAGACAATGCCAAATACTCATCTACAAATGCAAACCTCGATGAGGAAGAAAAGCAGAGAAGGTTTAACGTATGGCAAGCGCTTGCTTACTATTATTTGGGACACCTAAAGCGTTGGATTAGAAATCAAATACTAGAAGGTGTAAAAAGCAAAAACATTGAGATTGCCAGCGTTTTAAATAAGCTTACATTAAGAGAGAGCTCGAAAATATCGGCTTATCTCGCTCAAAAAAATCGATGCACTTCCAGTTATGTCGAAGATATTATTTACGCGCTTGAGGGTCGAACACAATCTGTACTCAAGTCATTGAGGCCAGACGATTTCCCTAACATTAAAATTACACCACTAACAGAGGATGAACTTGGAGGACATTGCGCGATTTCACTAATGTTTGCATTTGCTTACGATCAATTGGTTGTAAGAAAAAACGCCCCGAATACAGTCTTTGCTAAGCTTTCAAGTATCTTCTCACAGGCTCTGTTTTGCTATGAGCCAGCTTTATTTATAGAGGAGTGGGACGATGAAGACTCCAATTTATTCATTTTCGAGGAGCTGATTAACCCCGAACTGGCTCCTAACACGAACCAAAGTAGACTCTCTCAATTTGCCACACTACTAAGTTTTTGCAGAAACACATTGGGTGTTTGGAATGATGTCAGCTTTCCCGTATCTCGGAGCGGGCAAATCACAACAACAAATCGTCATCATATTCTCGGTCAGCAAGAGTTTAATTTGTTCCTAAACAAACTCCCTGATTTCGAAGAAGTTCGTTTGGATTCCACTATTTCGTCTGTAATATACAAAACGCTCTTTTATGCAGGCTTTCGTCCAGGTGAGCTAATTCAACTGAGACTAGGAGATATTGTTGCGCACAGTGATAAGGAAATTTTCATTGCTGTAAGAAGGTTTAAAACACAAGCCTCAAGGCGCACCATCCCATTACATTTACTAGCACCGCCGGATGTCTGCAAAGAAATATTCGACTACATATCAAGTCGATACAAGCTCTTCCTTGAACTAAAAGGAACCAGAGCATCCGGTAAAGATCGGATTCCCAGCGCTAAAAGACAAGAATTATTGTTACGTGCCAACGTCTCAGATAAAGAAGCTAAAACTCTAAACCGTTTTCCATTAATTAGTGATGGTGAAACGACATTAAGATTAGCTCGAATGGACATGAAACTAGTTCTAGGAGAAGGAGCTGATCTTTATCTTCTTAGGCATTGTTATGCAAGCCACATGTTCTTACGTTGGTACGCTATGAAATATCCAGATGTTATAGAAGACCTAAGGGACAGAAATGAGTGGTTCTATTCTGATGAAGCAATGAAACTTCAACGCCTAATATATCGACATGGTGATCAAGTCGATCCTTCTAGGGAAACCGACATGATTCATCTCATGAAATCCATGGGGCATCAGTTTGTAGATACATTTTTCGCTGTTTACTGCCACTCGTACTTTATCGCATACCGACACTCTCAGAAGAAATATCTTCAAAAGCGCGGTTGGGAGAATTTATCAGTAAAAGCAGGTTTCATTCAGGCAAATTTTCCTAAAATGAAATCACGAACGAGCGTTGCGCAAATTCAAACAAAAACATTAGCTGGTGTACTCGATTTTTTCAGTACTAGGTAAAGCCTAAACGGTCAACTCTAAGTTATCATTACAACAATGCCGCCAAAGTATTTACTATGGCGGCATTTTTTTAACACCTTGAATCAATTATCTAAGACAACTCAACAACATAGTGCAGCCCTTTTTTCACCCCCTTAAAACAATAAACTGCACCATTTCGTAACGAGGAACACGGCAGCTTTAACTGTACCGACAGGCTTCCGCTCGCATCACAAATTTTAATGGGAGTTGTTTCACCATGAGTATCATTAGTTAACCCCTCAAGGCGGTAGCTTCCAATAAAAGCATTGTAAGACGGGATACTTTTCACGGATGGGTATAAACCAATTACATTATTAAGTTGTGGTGGTTTGAAAAAGGCCTTATTACCGTGTATCTCTAAATTCAGCCTCCCGAGAAGAAAGCTGAGCCCTACCATCTCCTCATGTTCATTTAAGCTGTTTATTTGCGTAGAGACCCAAGAGCTAAAAGCCAATTCATCAACAACGCCCAAACCTGTGCCAAACTTTTCAACAACCTTTTTTAGTTCATCGTCATTCAATGAGTGCAACAGGTCGAACATAACATCCTGGACTGAACGGTGGATCAGAGGTAATTCACTAACAATGCTGCTCATAGTGCATCTCCACTTACTTCAAAACCACTGGACATTAAAAGTGTTTCAAACGCAGAACCATCACGACGAGTCAGGTTGGGGACATAGCGCGAATACACAGTAAATAACATTTGGGTGGTTGTATGGCCCATTTGTCTTGCGATCCACTCAGGGTTCTCCCCTGCAGCTAACCATAATGTCGCGGCGGTATGTCTTGTTTGATAGGGCTTTCTACTTTTGATGCCAATTTTTTCAAGTGTTGGATACCAAATGCGCTGAGTAACATTTCGGTGTTCATAGCTACCACCTGCACGATTACAAAACACGAACTTAGAATGCCCAAACGAGACTTTCTTTTGTTCTAATAATGCCTCATACACAGGTGGAGACATCTCAACTTCACGGCGTGATTCAAGTGTCTTAGTTGTATCAATACGTCCCTGCACAACTGTTTCTCTCACCAAAATCTGTCGATTTTCAAAATCAACGTACTGCCATTGCAGTCCATCTATTTCCCCAGTACGTAAACCCGTAAAAAAGCGCACAATGTAGTAATTACGAAAATCTGGACGTACATAGCGAATAATCTTCTTCACTTCATCCAGCGTAAAAGGCTCAATATCCACTCTAGGCACTTTTAGGGGTTTTAATCCAATAGCAGGCGACGTAAACTCATATCGGTCGGCGGCATCATCTAAAATCATTCTTAGTGGCGTCATAATGTGGTTAATCCTATCGTTAGAAAGCTCACTGTCCCCTGTTTCGTGACTCACTTTGGCGAGGGATGCACGAAATTTCAGGATCATGGCTTTGGTTATGTTGCCGACTCTTTCTTCCCCAAAATATGGGATGAGACGGGTATCTAAAGTTCCTTTTATAGAAGTCCGGTAAGACCGTTTCCATCGTAAAACATTCTCTTCAAGCCACTCTTGTGAAAATTCAGAAAACAACGGCGTATCCGGTCTTTTTTGAACCTCAGTGACAAGGTGCTGAACCACCTCCTTTTTTACTTTCGGTACTTTTTTACTGCCTGGAAAGAACTTCTCATAATCGAACTCTCCGGTTTTCAGTGCTAATTCAATCTTCTTAACCGCCGCCTCCATACGCTTCATATTGGCAGGCGTATTTTCTAACTTGGTGTATTTGCATATTCCGCTGATTCCGGACACCGGTACCGTTTTAATCCGGACACCTTTTTCTCTTCATTTTCTCAGTCTCTAGTTTTACTCCATGTGTCCGGATTGCGCCAGTTTTCTCATCGATTCTCCTCCTAGTTCTATGCGGTGACTGTTGTGGATTAAACGGTCCAGTAAAGCGTCCGCAACCGTGGCATTGCCTATCATGTTGTACCACTCTTTCACTGGCAGTTGACTGATCATGATCGTGCTGCTGGTTTGGTAACGATCTTCTAAAAGCTCTAATAAATGGCCTGCATGATCGGCACTGAGTTTTTCCATCCCCCAGTCATCGAGTATCAGCAGCTGCTTTTTGGCGAGGGCGGCAAGTTGTTTTTGATAGGTGCCGTCTAAGCGGCCAAGGCTGAGGTCATCCAGCAGTCGACTCAGGCGCAGATAGCGAACGCTATAAAGTTGCTCGCACGCCTGTGAGGCAAGGGCGCAGGCAACATAGGTTTTGCCCGCGCCCGTTGGGCCTGTGATGAGGATATTTTGATGCTTTTGCAGGTAACCTCCTGTCAACAGTTCTCCTAGTTGGATGCGCTTTAGTCCACGCCCTTCTTTGTAGAGTAGTTGGCTGGCGCTGGCTTCTACGCGCAGTTTTGCTTGTCGTTTGAGCCGTTCGATTTTGCCATGATTTCTGCCTAGCAGCTCACTGTCAAGGAGCAGTGTGAGACGTTGCTCGAAGTCCAGTTCTCCATAGGTGGTTAACTGTTCTCGTTGTTGTTCTAACGCGGTAACGGCATGACTCAGTCGCAGCATTTTGAGTTGTTCAGTCAGGTGATTCATGTTGTTCTCCTAGTGGTAGCAGTGTGGCCCGCGAACATTGCTGTGCGGGGTGTCGGGTGTCGAGTCAGAAGGAAGAGACAGTGTGCCTTCCCGATGATGATCGAGCAGATTTCGGATAAAGCGCAGAGAAGGTTTGTTGACCAGTAAGGCATCCTGACAGGCTTGCTCTAGGCGGACATCCCCATGTTTGCGCGCGAGACTCAGTATGCCAAGACAGCGACGAGTGGCTTGGGCTGGATGGGCTTTGGACAGGATCTGTTGTTTGATGACGTTTTCGGTGGCGACACCAATCTGCTTGCTCCATCCGATTAAGCGTTCTGGTGACCATTTTTGATGTTGATGATGGCTCGGCATATGTTCCATGTGGGTGCTCAGACCATAGTCTTTTCGGCTGATTGGGTGAGACGAGACGGGCTGACCTTGATGGAAGATTTGTATGATCTGCGACGTCGCTTCCAGCGTCACATATTGACCCACAAGCTGATGCGGTACCGAGTAATAATGCTTTGCGTACTCAATGTGGTAATCCGGTCCCACTTTGGCGCGTTTATGTTCTGTGTAGACATACTTCTGCATCGGTAACGGTTTCAACGCGGGTTTATCGAGGGTGTCAAAAAGGGCTTGGCGACTCACGCCAATCTTTTGCATCGGCCGTTGGTTCAGAGCGTTCATCAGCTCTCGAACCGCATTATTCAGCTCTCTTAGGGTATGGAAGGTGCGATGACGAAGGCGCATCATGATCCAGCGTTCGACAATCAGAACCGCATTTTCGGCCTTGGCTTTGTCTTTGGGTTTATAGGGACGAGCCGGCATAATGGCGGTTTGATAGTGATGCGCTAACTGACGATAACTGTCGTTGAGTTTCGGCTCATAACGATCTGTTTTTGTCACGGCAGCTTTTAAGTTGTCTGGCACCAATAAAGCGGGAACGCCACCGAAGTGTTCAAACGCATTGGCGTGACACTGTAGCCAATGCTCCAGCTTTTGACTTTCGCTGGCTTCAACGTAGGTGTAGTTAGACGCTCCCAGTGTGGCGACAAACACTTGTGAGTGGCGAACGTCGCCCGTTTCCGGATTGACGATCGGGATAGTCGGTCCGCAATAATCAATGAATAACTTGTCACCTGCGGTATGGAGTTGACGCATACTGCGTTTTTGTGTGGCGAGCCAACGACGGAAGTACTCGCAGAACTGGCTGTAGCCATAAGTGCGCTCTTGGTGCTCGGCAACATATTCTTCCCACAACAATTGCTTCGTCGCCCCTTTGCGCTTGAGTTCGATAAAAAAGTACGCAAAGTCCGGCATCACTTTCAGGCGATTAGCCGGTTTTTCTTGATACAGCGCTTTAGACAGATCGGTATCGGAAACGTCACTGGCAAGGGGCCAATAATAGTCACTTTGTTTGAAACGAGTCAGGACATCGGACACGGTAGAGCGGCCGACATTCAAACAAGAAGCAATCTGCCGCGTGGATAAATGGCACTCATGTTTGAGACGCAAAATCTCTTTAATATTGGTCATTGAGGTTCTCTTTCTGGTCATGATCACTTCCTGGCAACGTATTAGGTGTAACCAAGTGTAGTGAGCGATTGATTTAAAAGAGAAAACGAAGGGATTCCGGTGAATCCGGACAGGGTTTACGCTAATCCGGACAGGGATTCCGGGGAAAGCCAAAAAGTGTCCGGTTTAGAGCGTAATAGGTGTCCGGATAAAAACGGAATGGGTGTCCGAGTTATATCGGAATGGGTGTCCGGATTGCTCCGGTATATGCAGTATTCCTTACAACGCTTACCTTGATACCGAAAATCAAAATAGAGCTTATCGTTTCTTGTTCCAACGCTAGCCACGGTAAACACCTCCAGAGGCCATTGGGATCAAATCATCCACTTCATTACTTTTAGCCGTTGTAAACATCTCAGCTTCAATCGGCTCCCAAACGTAAAGCACTTTGCGACCATTAAAAGGTCGGATGTAGTGTGTTCCCTCAATAAAACTATTGTCTCTAAGAACGTCATTGATATATTTAGGGTGATACTTGATACGAACAGATAACTCTTTAGCCGTTAAATAAGTACTCATAAAAGTGACCTCCACTCACATTTGAAGAATATAAATGACACTATACATCATCTTTTGTGACTGGCAAGCACATTTATAGATTATTTTTCACTTTTTTGAATAACTCGGGCATAATCCACATACCTGAAAAGCGAGATAGAAATGATTAGATTCAAACTAAAAGAGCTCATAGCTCTAAAAGAGAGAAAAGAAGGGAGACGCATCGGTTTGCAAGAAATTGCAGATGCGACAGACATACACAGAACAACCCTTTCAAAGCTTCAGAATCCTAATGGCTATAAAACCAATACCGATAACCTTGATAAGTTATGTCGTTACTTTGAGTGCGAGTTAAGTGATTTAGCTGAGTACGAACAAGACTGATCCTGATTGCTACTCATTCTTCTGCATAAAGCTAATTAGCTCGTCTTGTGTGGACTGTAAATCCTCGGGTGACGCAGCTGGTAACCCTTTCAGAAATGGGGGATAGCATGGAATGTCTGCATCCGGTTGAGATGACAGCTCTGGTAGTACTTTGGTTTGAAAAATAAGTGTTTGAAGATAGTGAACCTCCGACACGATAGTGTGAAGGTTCAACTCTGAGCTTGATGGCTAGATAGATTGATAATTCTTGTAGAAGAATAACATACGAGCTAATTTCACGGTTTCAAAGAGGTGCGGAACTGATTCTTAGTGATTAACTCCAAGATAGTGCTTTACACGAATCCATATTTCTCACGACGCTGATTGAATGCACTTTTCCCGCCCTCTAATATATCTGCGGCTAAAGCCTGAACATTGGGAACATCGATCGCACCTTGTTGTTCTGGAAGAATTAGCCCTTTATTATCTTCTACGCTCAAAACGCCAATCCATTCAGCATCACCGAAAACCGGAATATTGGCATTATGTGTTGCAAATAGAAACTGACGACTCAGTTTAGCCCTACGTAGTTCTGCGACTATCCTTTCAGCTATAAATGCGTTATCCAAATTATCTTCAGGTTGATCAAGGATTAATGGGTCTTGATTATCCAACAGCAATAAGTGCAAAACAGCAGTGCACTGCTGTCCCGTCGATAATTCATCAATTGACCTAAATACAGCTTCTTGTTCTCCATGAGTCACATTTAACTCAATCGCCATGGTATCCGGTAACTGCAATTCTTCCAGTTCCATTAGTTTTACTTCTGGAAGACGAATTAAAGCTGAAACAACAGTGCCTGATATGCCAAGCTTTCGTCCTAGCTCCGACTCTCCTTGACGGATAGTCGAGGCTAAACTGCTTGGAGAGAAGTTCCCTTCTAATACCCAGGCGAGACGTTTAGGCCCAACCCCCTCTAAATTGCACCCAGTCAGAAAATTCACAAGTTCTTGGCGGCCACTTTCTGGCTGTAGGGTAAGCCGTACCTTCTGCTCCAGTTTTCTTGTTAACCTTTTAACAGATTTAGTAATACTACTCGCACGCGCACTTGTGTGTTGTTCTAACTCCAGAAGCAGCTTTTTTCGCGAGTTGTACAATTCGTCAATTTGTGTCTGGCGATCTTTCAAGGTGGTTTGTTTAGGGCGTATCTGCTCAATTTGTTTTAACAGAGTCTGATATTCAGCACCAATTTGTCGGCCAGTTTTACCCTGGCTTGCAGGTATACCCTTAAAAGCCAACTCAAGTTTTTGCTCTTCAAACTGCTGTTTTTCTGATAAAGATTGCTTGAACGGTAACAACTGTTGATTTGCATTTAAAGTTAGCTGTTCTAACTGTACTAATATCTGTTGAACGCCTGTTTTCAGGACATTCAAGACTTCACGCTGCTGCTTCAAGAGCTCAGTATGAGGTAAGCCATCCAAATTGGTATCACTTAAATACAAGGTATCTGGCAAACTGTCTTTGAGCGCATCGATAGCCAGTTGGACGCTTGCAACATCTTCACCAATCTGATCATTCAACTGTTTTTCTTTTTCAAGTTTAGGAATAAGCTCCAGCTTTTCATCAATACCTAATGCTTGATACTGTTTTGCCTGATCCAATAACTTAGGTAAGCGCTCGACCTCTGCTTCAATGTCATCTTTCTGACCTAGCACTCGCTTGATGGATTCTCGATTATCTTTTAACTTTGCTAAAACGTCAGCGATATCTGCATCAAACTTTTCATGTTCGCCCTCAAGAAAACGTTCGATGAGCTGATTACGACTTTGTTCATCGCGTGTCATTTCATAGATTTCGTTTTGCCCGTAAAGCTCAATACCAGGCAAAAGATCCGTAGGAAGATAGGGGGATATATTTTCTTGCGAGTCAACCACCACAGGATCACTACCGTGTTTTCGGCTTACTTTGAATCTGCGACCGTGCATAACTGATGAACGCAACGTAATTTCAACTAAACCTCGTTCTTTCCCAAGGTTAGTATCAATGACACTTTTGTGCTGCTTGACTGCGTTAGGTGTTTTAGGTTCTAAACCGAAAGCATAGCGAATACATTCCAACAAGGTTGACTTACCAGTGCCACGACCACCAATCACAGCATTGAGATGATCCGATAGTTCAATATCGACGCTATCCAGATAGCCACCAACAACTCGAATACGCTCAATTGCCGAAGCATAGCTTTCTGGCTTATCTGAATTCAAACGAACCCTCGAACCTGCATCTAAAAAGGCTTGCTTAAAGGAAGTAAAGCAAGGGTTGGTCATTTTAATCAAACAAGAAGCACCCGACGCTTTGATATCCTCTGGTTTTGCAACGTCTGAGGAGTTAATAGCAGCCATTTCGCGCTCGCGCTTATAGTTAGGATCTTTGTTGATGAAGACCTTACGGTAGAAATCATTTTCTATTCCTTTAAGATCTTCAATCGACTTATCGCCTGGTATCTGAGCTGCCATCAATCCTTCATGTTTCCAAACATGGTTCATCTTTCGACTGAGCACACCATCATCATTTATGCAGTGTGCTGCAAAGATAAATCCACCTATCTCATTCACTTTGTCAATCAGCTGAATTGCTGTGAGGTTGGTCGGCAATATACCATCCTCTGGATCAAGCAAATCTAGGCGACCCAAAATCCGTTCAAGTTCTTGCGAAGTTTTATTTTCATCAAACAGACAAACAAAGTGAATTTTCTCGCTTGACGCAATCTCAAAGCCGGGGAAAACAACAATCCCATTCTCAACAAAAAGGTTGCGGATTTTATCAACACCATCTACTGAACCATGATCAGCCAATCCAATGACCTCTACGCCCGCTTCCAGTGATGCCGCAAGCAGATTTTGGTTGTATTCATCTTCCGTGATGGTCTGCTGTTGCCCACGATATTTTATGTACCCAGCCGGATTCACCTGCAATGCACATTTAAAGAAACGAGCTTTGGTAAACATACCTGTAATTACTCCATAAAATGGCGCGTCATACGACACCTAATCAATTAACCCCAAGCGCCTTAAACACGGCATCGACGGGATCTGCATAAAAGCTGATCTGGAATTTTGAGAACAACTCAGCAGGAACCGTAGGAATATCTGAGGCTGAGGCCATTGGGAGCAAAATACGCTTTGCGCCACTGTCCATAGCTAACTGAAGACTGCCTGCAAGATCTTGAACAGGATTGACGACACCACCTAGAGTCATCTCACCCAAAACAACCATCTGCTCTTGAATCGGTCGGTTCATCAGAATTGAACAGAACGCAATCAATGCAGCGAGCGATGACTTTGTACTTGGCCCTGTATTGTGCAGCTCAACAACATGGAGGTGATACTCATGATCAGAAAACTTCGCCGACGCACTGATTCTATTCAGGTTACCTTTGAAATAATCAAAGCCAACACGCACAGCTTCTTTCGCTGCGGTATTCGAACCAAGGCCAGATACTGAGTGTTTACCAGAACCAGCCATCATCTGGGTTTCATAGCGATATAACCCAAGCTGCCCAGTGCTTCCCTGAGTAACCAAATGCACGACACCAGCGCGAGGTAAGCCCTCAGGAATTAGCTTGCTGCCACCTTGTTCCGGTACATTGACGAAGAATTCTTCTAATGACTCGCTATCGATGTAGCTAAAGTGCACATCAAAAAATTCCATTCCGCCAAGCTTTTTCAATTGCTCTTTGACTCTACGTCTATTAACCCGGCGGAGATTTATGTCTTCTATGCTGCATAACGGATTGAATTGTGCTTAAAGTACTTTTTGATTCGATTCGGATTCTTCTGTAACCCTCTCATATGAGAGACCACCCTATCCTTTAAAACCTTTCCATTCTTTGGAGCATCGCCTGTATGCACACCTGCCTTTAGATCACAGTTTAGATACTCATCTGGATTGAGTTCAGGTGAGTAGGCAGGTAAATAAAAGACTTCTATTTGCTCTTTGATTTTCGGCTTGGCTAACCACTCTTTTACTAATTTTGCATGATGTACTCGAAGATTATCGAGTATCAGAAATACCTTTTTCTTAGAGGTGGAGATCAATCGCTTCATAAAGCGAATGAGTACTTTTGCTGTCATGTTGTCAGCGTAGGTCATAAAGCGTACTGTTCCCTGGTTTGTGATAGTAGAAATCATATTGATTCGGCAATGCTTTGCTGGAATCACTTGGACTGGTGTCTTGCCTTTAGGAGCAAAACTTCGGCCATGCTGACTATCATTACGAAGGCCCGTTTCATCACCCCAATGTATCTCTGCCCCTTCCTTCTTGGCCCTTTCCTTGATCGAGGGGTACTCTTCCTCAAGCCATTTGGACACTTTTCGAGGGTTTTGCTCATAGGCTTTTTTCAGTGGCTTTTGTGGGGTAAATCCCCAGCGCTTTAGATAGTCTCCAATGGTTCTAATTGGCATATCTTTTCCCCACAATTGCTTGATGAGCTGTTGGATCGCACGACGTGTCCACAAGGCAAAATTCAGCCTGCATTGATCAGGCATTTTATCGGTGATTTCTTGCTGAATTCGAGCTTCTTGTGCCTTGGTTAGACTGCCAAATGAGCCTTTTTCTCGACCACGTTTTTTATACTCAAAGCTTGCCTTTCCACGTTTTAAGTAGTCTCTATACCAACGGCCAACTGTGTCTACATGGACACCTGTCATCTCAGATATGTCTTTAAAAGAGAAGTCTTTTTCGCGCAGTCTGACAACTTGCTTTCGTAGCCTAGCGAGTTCTGGAGTGGTAAGTTTTCTTGTGTCTATTTTTTCGTTCATTCAGTGATTATACCAGATAATTTTAACCGCCGGGTTAATAGTTTCCAGCGCATAGATCAGGCAGGCTCTTACATCATCTTTTGTGTACTGTGCGTCGGGGTGTAATAGCTTTAATAAGCCCGAAACAGTTCTTCGCACAGCAATTACATCACGCTGATTAAGGTTATTACCGAGTTTGAAAAACTTATCGATAGCATCCGCAAAACTTCTTTTGCGCATTTCACGCATGTATTCAGCAAGATAGTCTGTGATTAATCCGTAACTATTGGTGAAAAACTCGGGACGCATCTTCGGTATTTCCCATCCAGGAATATAGGAATGAAAACGGTCAAAAAAAGCAGTGTCAATCATGGCATCAGGAAAAGGTGCCAGCAGATGACTGGTCTTCACCAGTGTCTCAACGCTTTGATTGATGTTACCGACGAATACCATGGAAGCCTTCGCTTCGATTGAATCACGACCACGGGCAAAAGACCCTGACGCCATATAATCTTTCATTATTTGGACGCCGTCTTTGTCTTTAAAGGTAATACCCGCTACTTCATCAAATGCGACAACATCCCACATACCAACCAAACCAACTTGGCGCGAGCTCATGTTATAGAACAAGTTCGCCACAGTTGTTTGTCCGCCCGAGACAAGCAATGAGTTTGGTGAGCACTCTTTGTAGACATGGCTCTTACCTGTCCCTCTTGGTCCGAGCTCACACACGTTGTAGTTGTTTTCAACGAATGGGATCATGCGAGTGATAAGATGCCATTTCACCCGATGCTCTAAGTTAGTTGGCTCCATACCCACGGAACGAAGCAACACATCCATCCACTGATCGGTACTAAAATGTCTTCTGGTTGAAAACACCTCATCCATGTTCATGGACGGCATTTGTATCGGTTTTAAACTCATAATTGAGAAAGGTGATGTCTTCTGACCTTCCTCAAAGAAATACTGCACGGTAATAATGCACCAGATACCGCCAGTTAATAGTTTTTCGTTGTCTTGTACAATTTTGGTCGGTACAAGGGCATCCTTGATCCCCAGGTTCGACAACGCAGCTTCATAGACGTCTTTTTTCTGATTGAGCTTAACGCTTACTTTGTCGATGATTTTAAACGTGCCGCGTTCACGGATAAGTGACTTCACTTTCTCCGCTTCATCAGGTCGGACATAGTTCTCGGCCAAGATTTTTTTCACATTCTCAAGGCCTTGCATTACAACTTCGTCGTCATCGGACGCACAATACATGCCTAGTAAATACTCAAGCACATAGACAGGGACGTTAGCGCCTTCTTTCAATTGCTTGGTCAGATCTTTTCGAACGACACGGCCTTTAAAATATTGATTGAGCAATGCGTCTAAATCGGCGCTTTGCATCTGATTTTTTTCGTCTTTATGATCTTGTGAAAAATCAGTTGTCATGTTTCACCCCAGCACCTTAGAAAAAATCATCTTGGAATGCCAAATCAATGGTTACCGCATATTGGCTATAACGGGTTCTCATTTCCGCATTCTCAAGAACTAATGTGTATTGAGCATTCCTGTCGAACTGCGAACCAATAAGTTTTAACCTGGCTTCGCGAGTACGCTCATCCATCACTTTACTCACGCTATCAAAGTTAATCGTTTCACGACTGGAGACTTCATTACCTTGTGCATCGACGATATAGACATCCAACAACCGTGCGACAAAACGCTCGCCTACTGGGTCTGTCTGAATAAATCTGACCTTGTCGATATTATTTACTAGTTTGATGGGCTGAGTGGCTGCTACAACACCTACCGGTTGTTTCTCATGTTTTGCTGCTTGTTCTTTTTGCAGCTCTCGCACATGCAGTACCGGTACGCAGACTTCCTGTAGCATCGCTCCGCCGTGCACAAACTTGACACCACCAACGAAGTGGAACCGTTGAGCCGCTTTTGGAAGCAGGAACTCTGCTTGATATGAAGAGCCACTAGAGCCATGAGCCGTATCGTTTATTGAGCCTTTCCAACAGGCTTCATCTGAAGGCAAGTTATTACCAACGATATAACGTTTCTTGGCTTCTATCGCACCAGCAGGTTTAGTTTTCAATGAGGTTTTATCTGCCGCTACAAGTGCTTTTTGTTGGAATAGGAAGCCATGGTCAGCAGTGATCACAACTCGGCTTCCATTTAGACGGTTGATGACCCGCCCAACGAGGTCTTTTAGCTCTTCAATGGCACTACGACAGGCTTCAAACGTTTTCTCTTCAGTTGCTGCCTTATCACCAATCGCATCAATGGTATCGTGATAGATATAAACGACTTCTACGTCTCGAACCTTGTCACGCCCCTCCTGGTTACTCCAGCTCATCAGCTCCTTAGAGCTCACCGCCATACCACCTACTTTTTGTAGGATGGCGTTGCGGTTGTCTAAACCCTGTGAAGAAATACCATCCACATAAACAGCCGTGCCTTGTTCTGGCTGGTAACTGAGTGCTTTATGAGGCAATAATGCCGCCATCCCAAGTTGGGTATAACTCGGCAAAACACCCAACTGCGTAGACACCTCAGCTTTAAATCGCTTCTCGTTGTTAATGATAGCGCCAAGCTCATTCGCAATTTCAAAACGCAGGGCATCAGAGATGATCACAAACACTCGTTTTGTCTGTTTCAGACTCAGTCGTGTGCGAACTTCTTTTTCATAGAAGTCATACTGGTGCGGTACGCCAGAAATCTGCCACTTTTCAAGTAATTTCTCATTGGCCAAATGACGATCCCAGGCAAGGCCAAGCTCATATAAGTACCAGTTGGTATAAATGCTTTCGACTTCGTCGTCGAGCTGACGCAGTATGTCTGCACCTTTACTCAATACAGAGTGCACATGTTCATTGAACAAACGGTAAGCTTGGTCAAAACGATAAATGTCTGTGGTATAAGCGTCGTACATTGCCTTCGCGTTATCAAAGTAGAACCCGTCCACATAGCGATTTCGCAAGTGCATTAACTCTTCAGCGTTGCGGATAGCTTCATAAATTGCGAAATATTCTTTGCGTGACAATGTCCAGTGGCTAGCAAGACGTCTTGATAAGACCGTATCAAACTGAACCCGGTCTAGCGCTTTACTGCTATCGAGCAAATCACGAACTAAACCACGGATTATGGCCTGTTCCACAGCCTCGAACGTTTCGCATTCGATAAGCTCAACTGGATGGTACTGGCCAGCACGAGTCGAAATTTCCAACTGTTGGCTAAGCACCTTAGAGATGCTTTCGTAGTAAGCCGCGAAAGAGCGGCTGTCGCGCCAGCTCACCATAAACGCCAAGGCTGTCGCCCGGCCTGATGCGCTTTTTAGAACATTGTTAAGCAACCAATCGCGTTCAACACCTTCAATTTGGCTCCAGAATTCAGTACAGAATAATTTCAACACGAAGTCTGAGAAGGTTGGCTCTTCGACTGTATAGCCAAAACCCTCACTCAGATAGGCCCAGAGTGAGGTCTCAAGATCAAACTTTCCTAGCTGGCTCCATACTTGTTTAAAGGCATCGGGCTGGCCAAGGCTTTCATCTTCAGATAAGCCGTCAGCGCCATCGGCGGGCGCGTCTAGCGCCGTGGAATAAGCGCGTAGTAACCCAAGCAGAATGTCCGACAAAGACGCAGAATCAGCTTTTACAACCACTGCCATCATCTTCCTGTCTAACGTCAGTTCGTCTTCGTTCTCAGTCACCCACTTTTTTAAACCGGCTATGCGCTGTTTATTGGCAAAAAAGCTCTGGCGCTTACGAATGTGCGTGCGTAGCGCCATTTTCGGGATACCCAGCTCATTAAGCAGCATTGAGCTGTGATCAGCAAAAAACTGCTCGCTATACAAACGCACGTCTAGCAACCAATCGCGGTCAGGCTCTGGCTCAGCGCTTGGAAAATAGATAAGGAATTTAGCTTCACGCTCATCTACTTCAATGCGTTTTTTCACTGCCAATACAGACTCATTGCCCATATTGAGGATGGTCAAATCATTTGGTAGCACCCTTGCCGTTTTATCCGCCGATTTATCGTCTGTTTCTTTTGCAATAGATAGGACGTTAGCTAAATGCTCAAGCTCTTCAGTAAAGCTTTGCTCTGGGTCGTACCAAAACACAATGCGACTTTGTTCGAGCTTGGCAGCGACACCTTGTGCCAGTTCGCTAATCTGCATTAGTTAACCTCCGGGGCCGAACCAGTAATGGCCTTAACATCAGCCAACAGATCACCAAACTTGCCGTAATTCACTTTCACACCATCATCAAGATCCAGTGAAATACGCATATCGGCGTAGTGTTTTAGCTTGTCATCAAACTCTCGTAGCTCAACCTGTTTCTTGATTAAAGCATCCAACTCTTTCTTGAAGCGGTTCGCTTCAATGGTCGAGTCTGCCGTTTCAATCTGCTTCTCAAGCTGCTCTGCATAAGCATCGTATTTGCCTAGTAACGGGGTGACATACTCGGTACGCATACGCGAAAGCGTGCCCTCGTTATAACGGTGCAGGTAAACCAAGCACTCAAAAGCCTTTTGTTTGCCTGAGCTAAACAGCCAATAAATAGGGCGTTTTTTGTAAGTCTTCAGATGATCTTTGTAGAACTGGGTTGATAAATAGCGGCGAATCGTCTCCAGTGCTGATTCAGACTGCCCTTTTTTAGAGAGTGGTTTAATAGCATTTAAGCATAGTGATTCGGCAATAAAATCGAGGTTTTCTTGTAAGTGTTCCTCACCCCATACGACCTGAACAAACTCGCGAAAACGATTCGTAGCATCATCTTTAAACCACTCTTGCTCAGTTAGAGGTATGATGCCATCCTCATCGGCTGGGAACGTGCAGAACGCCTGCTCAGAAACTAGATCCTCAAAGCCTTGGTTATTAGCAGAAGCATAAACCACCCCCTCGCGATCAAGTGAGTATCTTCCCATCATCACACCTATTGCAAAGCTAACTAAATTAACAGTAAGGGAGCTTTCCAACCAACCTTCAGAATTAGGCGCATGAAACTCTGCATTGCAAAATAGATTGATGGATGAAGGGGCCACTTTATGGCTTAATTCACTGTCCAAGCCATAGAGAGGTATAAGTTTACTATTCAGAGCCTCTTCTAGCTCGATAGTTTTATTAACATTCTCACGACACTTATCTACCGCTATGGCAAATGCCTCGCTTATTAATTCAGTCGAGTATTCTAATAGAGGGCTTCTTTTAAAACCCCATGATGACTCAAATTTATCCCAGTCTTCTTGTGATACTTCTATCAATGAGAAAACAATATTAGACAACTCACTTTTAAGTTTTTTCACTGAATCAGGAATAGGAATTCGCCTAATATCCCCACTTTGATATGACATTGTCGGATTCAGAAAATTAAGAATATAAGTTCCAACCTTGGAGTTAAGAATCCCTGCAACCAATCCGATATCATTCTCATTTGGAAACGCAGAGGTTCCTTTAATGTCAAAAATAAATCCTACATCTGTATATCTACAAGAAAAATCACCCGTAGCAATATCTGACCATGTCAAACCTTTATTAAAATAAAAGTCCTTCCCTCTGAAGCTAGTCATTCCAGCTTCAGCTATTTCTTCGCCTCCATTTTTCCAATTGACAACTAGCTCTTGATATCCAGCCCACTTTCTATAACCGCCACCCTTGTTGTATGGAAACCATTTTACTCCTGAGTCAGCGGCAGCCTCTCTAGACCTAAAGTTAAAGCCTATTTTTTCAAAATTGATTTCACTCCAATTCCGCAGAAACCTTTCATTATCGGATGTCATCATGCCGATTCTTGGTGGGGATATACTATCGATGTTATCCTTACTTTTAAATGCATCGTGCAGCGTGGGGCTAATCCAATACGCTATTGGCGAACCAGGGATGCTCATAAAGTCTTCAATTTTATATTGGGCATATTTGTTTTCTTTATTTAAGAGATTATTCTTTTTATCTTGCTCTGCTCCAGAAACAAGTCTAAAAAATGTAGGAATATAATCTCTATAGCTTGAGTTTAATAGGACCGTAGCTGTAGTTTGGACCACTTCACCAGAAATCTGCCCAAAGGCTCTTGCCCCAAAGTGCGCCATAGTCAAAACGGTCTTATCATGAATAAGTGATTCTCTGAACTTTTCATATGATGATAAGAACATCCACGAGTGCATATTGACTTGTGCATTCAGGCCGTTACTTTTCAATAACTCAAATGCCCTCTCTAAGAAAACAGCAAATAAGTCTGTCCAAGTGTTTGGATAGACTACTTTTATTTTCTGTTTTAAAACTGGAGACATATTCCTTTTCCCCATGTACGGGGGATTAGCAATCACTGCATCGTAACGAGTTGACAAAATCAAAGCCTGGTGAACAAACTCAATCAATTGCTTCGCCGCAGGCTTCTGCATTGAGTCGCCTGACTCTTGTAGCTCTACTAGCGTGCTCAGGAGCTCTTTTAGCTGTTCATGGTCATCGCTTGGAACATCAATCAAAGAACCAAAGGTCTTGGCTTGAGTAAATCTTTCCAATGTTCGCTTCAGCAGTTGGTAGCGGTTGTCTGCATTGAACGAGCTTAAATCTTGCTCTTCATCTGAGAACAAGCCCTGGGACGTGCCGCTTTGCCAACTTCCCGATAGGTTGAGTGCTTTCCATAAGGTCGGTAGATCAATATGGTTACTTTCCTGCAATGACAGTACATTGAGTCGCACGTTACGGGTAAAAATACGCTTATCGTCATCTCTAGCCATCATCATCAGCGCAAAGCCAGATAACTGCGCTGCACGATCATCTATGTCTAGGCCGTAGAGGTTGTTCTCCAGAATCATCTTTGGAATGTCACGAGAGCGGAAACCACGCTCTTCGTAGATGGCTTTTAGCACGTTATAGGCTTCAATCAATATGTGGCCCGAACCACAAGCTGGGTCAAGTACTTTGATGGTTTCAGGTTCAATAGATTCTGGCGTAATAGCCTTTAGCTGTTGGTTAACTTCGTCAGATTGTTCAGCAGGCTCAATGTAGTATTCCATCTGCGTTTTAATGGCAGAGTCTGGGTAGGTTTGCAGCCATTGGCGACCGACTGAGTTTTGTACCAGGTACTTTACAATCCAGTTGGGTGTAAATAGCTGGGTGGCGGCAGGGATGTCTTCACTCTTGACCACCTTACCCATTACCTGATCTTTCTTTTCAGAAATGTAAAACTGGTAAAGCCAACCAATCACTTCTACCTGTTGCCAGTCCTCTTCAGGAATGCTGTCTACCAATCCACGCAGAATTGAGTCGGTACGTGTTAGGTTGTCTGGTAGAAGAAACTCAGTTTCATCGTCCAATGCGTCAAATAAGAAAGGCATCGCTTCATGAAGCTTATGGCACTGGCCTAACAGCAGTTCACGATACAGCTCTTCGTCTTTGTTGCCCGCAAGCTTGAGTTCAACAATGTGAGCTCTATCTAATCCGAGTTCATCCGCAGCGTCTTGGGCATGGTCGATAATTTCAAAGCCTTTAGGGTTGTCTGGGTGCGACAAAACACGAAAACCGTGGCCTAGATAGTCATGGATTTCCATATAGCGAATAGCACATAGGCGGTTGAACCAAGTATAAGCTACCTGTTCCACGAGCTGGTTATAGCCCATTGCCTGAACCTTTTTGACCAATCGCTCTCTGGCAGTTTTTACGCTAGGCTCAAAAGTTTTACCTTCAATTAGTAATACTGAACCTTCTTGTTTTACCTCTGATATCTGTTTGTCGCTGTATATACCTAGCTGATTAAATTGTTTTGAAACAGCGGTGATAAACTCACGTCTTGCTTGAGGGGCATATTTTTTTAGTTTTGCAGTATTCATAAATTAATTCCTCACTTCGCCACAAGCTTTTTCAACAACTGCGATAACATTACTCTTAAACTGACGGAAGCTTGGCATGTCCTCTAATCGGTCAACATCAATTGCCGCTATAAGAGTACTGAGATCTTCACGGCAATAGTCATGATTATTTATTGCATTTCCTAGGACAACTTTCGGAGCTCTATCTGCTGAACGGTCGTTGCCAGAAAGATCCGTTTCTAGGTTCTGGCAGTGACAATATGGGTTTTCTTTAACCGAACAAATGATCCATGACTCAGATGTAGGTTTAGGAATCATGGCAACGCCATGTTCGTACTCTGCAGCCTTAAAACCAGATAAAACGGCTTTGACACGATTAGCTTGCATTTCTGGTTCACGGTCTAATTCAGATCGTGTACCGTCACAGTCATGAAAATATACGGATAGGCTATTAGCCCATGTTTCTGGAAAATTCTCTTTTGTGAATTCAGCAAGCGCAGCAGCTCGTTTAGCATGTTCTAAATGTCCTTTTACCGCTTTATCTTTGCTCGGAAGTCTTACTTTGCTAGCCTTTGCTCTTTGCCCTAACTCTTTACGATAAATAAAGGTATGCGTAAAATCTTGGCCTTGATTCCACTCAGGTAAACAGTTCTCTAACAGCTTGATAAGCAGGGCGTACATTGGGCCTTGTAGAAAGTCTTCACCGTTTGATACCCCTAAACCATTCTGGCTAATACCGATGTCAGTTGGCCCTTCACCTGTAGCAATCAGATGCATAATCATAATTTTTTCAACCCCTCGATTCGAGATTTTTCAGCTTCCTTTGCCACATCGGACAAGTGGAGGTCCAACATAGCTTCGCCGGGAGCTAATGCTTCCAGTTTTCTAGCGGTAGAATCGAGATCGAAAAATTTTGTTGTTTTAGTATGACCCTGGCTATTTTTATAAACTAGGTGTACGGAGTTTTTTGCAAGTTCCTCATCAATGAAATTCAAGATTATTGGACTATGAGTCGTTATCAATACTTGTTGTGGTGATCGAATAAATGTTTCAACGAGCTTTTCAGTAATCTCAGAATTTACACCATTCTCAACTTCATCAAATTGCTGGAATTTCGAACTAGATCTTTGACTTGCCAGTATAATTAAAATACGCAACATGCCATCGTTGATATGCTTGGCATTAGTTACAACATCGGTGTGAGAGCCATCCTCATTATAAAACCGCTCTGTTAGCAAAAGGCTTAATGTGCCATCCAACTCAGTTTTAGTATCAATATTCACAACCTGAGGAAAATAACCATACAAGTTTGTTCGCAAAGTATCTCGCGCACTCTTTTCCAAATTGTGGATATAACTAATCAAGTACTCACCTGCACTACCTATTTTTCCAGCTGAAGCAAAACGACCTGAACGCATGACCTTAGGCGATAAAAGGTCATGACTATCAACATTAGTCATAAAATTTCGAAAAATGACGGCTTCTTGCGGTAAAGCCGAATCATCCAAAGCAGACAATATTGAACCTGAATATTTGAAAATTAGGTCCGGTAAACTGTGACGCTTAGTTTTGAGTCTTCCCTGATATAGACGTAACAGCTGCTGACCGTTGGCTAAATCAGTTAAAGTCTCACTTGTACACAGGCCTCTTTTCCAGTTGTAAGTTGCTTCCCAACGCAATTGCTTATCTGAAAGCTCAATATCGAGTACAAGGTCAAACGTTTCTCGTGTGGGGAAGAAATGAGAAGCCACATCTTTTTCTTCCCAACCTCTTTCACTTAACCAACGGTCAATTTTTCCTTCAATAAGTGCAGATACATAGCTAAATAATTGTAAAACCGAACTTTTCCCTGCACCGTTTAAACCAATGATGCAGTTAAACTTCGAGTCAAGGTTTAACTCAAAATCAACTAACGATTTGAATGCGCTAACGCTTATTCTTTTGATCATAATAAGCCCCTTACTTAATTCTTACGCGGTCACCAGCTTTGACAGCAGCAATCAACTGCTCTCTTAAAGCGGCAAGATAGGCATCAACTTCGGCTTCACTTTCAATGAATCCGGTTGCTACTGACTTAGCCATGGCATCGGTTGGGCTAATCGTTACGGTACGTTTTGCAACCGGCTGTGGCTGCACTGGTTCAGGGGCTGGCTCAGGTGCTGGAGCTGCCCTACCGGCTTTCGCTGCTTCTTCTTCGCGTTTCTTCTGTTCGAGTTCACGACGTCTTTGCTCAGCTTCAGCTTTTTTGCGTTGATCTTCGATAAAGCCATTCAGCAACTCATAGGCTTCGTCCTCGTAACCTTCCGCTTCAGTTTGCTCACTGATAACTTGTGGTATTGAAGAGGTTGCTTCAATGCGCTGTCTGCACATTTGTAACGGGCGCAGTGCTTGGTTCTGTAGTGCAGACGGTGAATGAGCTTCAGCTAGCGCTTCTTTTACACGTCTGATGCGCAGGTCAACACGCTCTAAGGCATGAGTGCGTTTTTCTTCAACCAATGTTGAGTTAACTTTTGCCACCTGCTCGATAAGCGGATTAATGTGGCGCAGCTGCTCATACGGTGAGGACATATTGTAAATGCGTTCTAATTCAGTGAGCGCTTTTAATGCTTCACTGTCTTTTTCTAACGCAGGTCTATTGGCCTTAAACTTCTCGTTCAATGCGCCAGCAAGGGCTTGCCAAGTTTGAAATTGGCTATTGTAGAAGTCATCAAGATCCTCAAAGTCCTCAGCAAACTCTTCAAGGGCATCAGCGTCTTCTAAGAATCTAGCGATAAGGGCGAAGCTTGAAGTTTGCTCAAGAATACCCGCGACCAATGCAAGACCATCGTCAATTTGAGATTTACCTGGGAAATGGCCTGTCTGTGACTTGGTTCTGAATGATTTAAGCTCTTCATTCCAAGCCAGTAATTCATCGCGCACTAATTCGTAGAGCTCCTTCTCACCAGAGCCGGTAAAGGTTTTAGAAAAGATCTCTTTAACAAGACCAGCAGCCTTTTTAATTTGGCGCTCGTCATGTTGCCTGATCTTATGTACACGGATCTCACCGCGTTTACGCACACTGGTAAACGGCTCGTAAGCTTTTTTCAACGCCAGATCTGTGCCCTGGGTACTAAAAGATACCTTTCCAGCCAAGCCCAGCCTTGCAGTGAGCAATAAGATTTCATTGTCTGGCCAGCCGTATGGGCGCTTGCCGAAGCGAGCAACGATGTCACGTAAGTACACAGGCTCATTACGCTCGACTTTTAGCGTTACGTACTGCTCAACCTCACGCGTAGCTTCTGGGTTACATTCATCCGCTTGAAGATCCAGTCCAATCTGAGCAATATCATCAGCAACAAGTACGGCCTGTAGCTCGCGCAAAACTTCACCAGGTGTCGCCTTGAGCATGTTCAATTTAGCGAAGGTGTTTTCGATAACGTATTTGTATGCTTCTTCGACGATGGCACTTGGCGTTGCTGATTTCTTCGGTAGTTTTGTGCCGATAGCGTAAACGTCAGCCTCTGCAAATAAAGCTTCAAAATCCGTTCTTAAGCGTTTTTCACGCTCAATATTTTCCATCTGCTTTTCGCGGAGAAGGTGTTCTTGCTCTGGTCGCTGTCCTGAATTTTGTTTTAAGAATCGGTCAGTTTTAATAAAGGTTGTCAGGTCATCCCAAAGACGCTTATGTTCGCCCAGCTTGACGAGCACGCACCCATCAGCCTCAAGCGTATGATTGATGCACGCTTGATCGTGGGAGTAATTTTCAAAGTGTGAATCCAAAGGTGAAATGACTTTAATGACTAGGTCTTCCAGCGTGGTGCCATCTTTTGGATGACCATTGCAAAAACGGCTCACCGCAAAGTCTTGCTTATTAATCGGGTAACGATAGGCACGATTACCTTTCAAAATACCGTCAAATACGATTGCTGAAAGCTTGTTAGAGACCTCTGACATTTCAACGTCAGTGTGGCGGATCTCGTTTTCGATCTCTTTTTCTTCGTTGGTCAGGAAGATAAATTCATCACCATTACGGGCAATCAGCAATTGGCGTTCAAGACGATTCAAGCTCTCTTCAATTTGTTTACGCAGCGCAATTTTATCTGCATCGATTCGATCAATTGACAGCGTTACAAGGTTGTCTAGTGTGCTTTTGACAACGTCCACATAACGGATCAAGAAAAGAGTTTTTAGAATCTTGCCATCGAATTCTGTTAAGGAATCCAACTCGCAGGCTTGGTCAATCGTTCGCTTAACCGCTGGCTCCAAAAAGCTTTCAATCGGTGCATAGAAACTGTAAAACGGGATTAACACATCAAGGCCAGAGTCCTTCATCTGTTTTGCAGCTGATTGGAAAGCATCAAGTAATGAACGCTCACCCATGGCTAAGTGCTTACCCGTCGCGCCTTTTGTTCGAATTGACTCAAACACTTTTTGAACCAGCGTGTAGTGGTAAGGCACAAACGGATAGTTGTCCACGAAAGACGGAGCGTCGGTGTAGCCCTTTAGAGAAGCGGTTGTCGTTTTATCAAATGTCAGCTGGTTACGAAGAATGTCGCCCTTTTCAGCAAAGACATCGATGAGGTGTGTACGAGCTTGTTCTGTTTTGGACAACAAACGCTTTTGAATAACTTCCGAGGTGTTCGAACTCGACAGCTGTAAGCGGGTACTAAAACGCCCCTGAATTTTAGAAAAGTCCTCGCCATCACGCTTATCCATACCTCCAATGGCAGCATCAATGTCAGCCTGAGAGGTAACAACGACCCAAGCTCTGCCACCACAATATGTGCCAAGATCTTCAGTAATAGTCTGAAGCTTCAACATCATTTGTGTGTTCTTACCGATAAACTGACCGACTTCATCGACTAAGAAAAGAAGGTTACGATCCCCAGTTCGATCTAAGTATTCATTGACCCACTTACAGAAGTTTCGGATATCTAGCGGGAAATTGTTTTCAACCTGCTCAACCCATGCTTTGGCAGACTCTAATGATTGCTCACTGGCATGAGCGAGTGCTTCTGAAAGTTCGTCTCGATAGAAGTCATAGGCGTCACGCTCTTTTTCCCAAGTTGATTGGGTCAACTCAGCAAATTTGTCCTTGAAAGAAATGTATTGATTACGCTTATCAAGCTCGCGTTCTAAGTGAGCAATATGAGGAAAATCAGCGCAGTATCCTACACGTTCATTAAATACTTTGAGGAAAACCTTAAGAAGGGCATTTTCTCGGTCATCCGTGTTGGCTCGTGAATCGATGTTAAAAAGAATAACGTCAGTGTCTTTGGTAACAGAATTTTGGATATCCGCCAACAGCATGGCGTCGTTAATCTTGTCTTTGAAAAACTCAAATGCTTGGCGGCCTTGGCCATCCTTTTCAACAGATTTGTTCTCAAGAAGGTAAGATAAAATTTTCAGGAAGTGAGATTTGCCCGAGCCAAAAAAGCCAGAAATCCACACGCCAATTTTACCAGACATTGATGCGCCGCTTTGCGTCACAGATGGCTCATAAGCCTCAAAGAAAGCTCGAAAATGTCGATCTAGCTCTCGGGTAACAACATATTCATCAAGTTCGACATACACACTGTCATTGTCTTTCTGTTCCGCTTTAACAACGCCGTTAATATCACGCGTTAACTTCTTGGAAAAAATCTGTTCAATTTTCATTCGGGAGGCTCCCTGCTCTACTTCTTATTGTCAGTAAAAGGTTTTTTACCGTCTTCAGGCACAAGCTTGAAGGCGCGATAGTAGTTTTTAGATTCGATCATGCCGAAAGGATGCAAATCCCTTCCGCTATATTCACCCGGATAGAAAAGCACTAATGGCGTGCTACCCATAACGTCTTGCAGAGCACTAAGTAACTCATGCCCTCGAACAAGAGGCCACGCACTGCCTAAGCCTGACAGCAACACAAACTCAAGTTCTGATGGCTTATATTTGTCCGTGATATACCTTGCCACTTTCTCTTGGCTCAGAGGCCCGGCTAGTGTTTTTCGAAGGCCATCAACACCGACTTGCAATTCACGCTGGCAAGCTCGGTCGAAAAGGCCTCGCTCCTCAAGCATATCTATCAAGACTTCAAAAATATTGAGATGGACAAAGCGGTAACCACGCTTGTTGAGTTTTTCGTTAACGTGCTTAAGGTGCTCTCGTACAAGCAGTTCATACTTGGCTGGATAGTCAAATACCCAAAATCCAATTTCATTGCCCAAACCATCGTTTTTCAAAAACTTAGGGCTTTCAATTCGTTCCAATATCAGATCAAGCCTGGTCTGAAGAGCCTTCATATTGTGCACTCCATAATTGGGATCAGCTCTGATCGGCCTAAACGCTCGATCTGAAATTTTGTCTTTGGCAAGATAAAGACAGACTGCAGCTTTCTGGAACGGACATTATTGATGTAGCCAGACTCTACCAAAGCTCGAAATAGGTTTTTCCGCATCTTGTCTAAAGTTCCTTCTGAGTACTCTGCCAGCTCCGGTATTCGTCGACACTGAGCATCTATAAATTGATCCCAAGAGTTAGATTCGAGATTTGGTTTGTATTGACGGCTATATTCAGCCAATACCTGTTGCATAAAATCAGTAACTATCGGAGACTGAATCATCAGTGAGAGCATCAATAGTTGAGCGTACTCTTGGCCGTATGTGCCTTGTAGGTCCTGCCAGAAACAATGCCCTAGAGCCTCTAGCCTATGATTCAGGGTATTCGCTACTCGAAGTGCGCTGTGAATAGAATTACGCTGGAGAATATTATTCTCCACAATTTCAATTTTGAACTGTTCATTAGATGGATACTTCGACAGTAGATTAGCAACTTTTCGGGCATCTGCTAGTAGCAAACTACCGCCGTTTAAATCTCCTACATATTCTTTAACGATCATCGTACTTTCTCACAATTCGCTGTACCCTGGAGCGAGCTTAGCATTATCAACGTCGTGCAGTGCTTCTGAATTTTTTAGTGCTAAATGAAACTCCCGACCATTACTCTTTCCGCCCTTTGAACAATCGACATTCCATAAACGCAAAAAATATCCAGCGAACGCGGCCCTTATCTCTACACGCAACCTATTGTTTTTCATAGAGTAATCCATAGATACAGCTTCTGGATGCATTAGTTTAGGATGAGGTATCAGTTCTAGCTCAACAAGATGGTTCCATTGCCGGTCTTGCGTTTCGAGCTCAACTTCGGACAACCTTGTCGCTTCAAGCACAACCGCAGCTTTAATTCGGGTCAGTACAAAGTCACGGAATCCATTTGGCGCTCCGCTTTGGCCATGCTTGCGGTCGAATGCTCGAACGTGCCAACGTAGGCCATTGTCCACCAGCGTATGTGGTACAATTTCACGCGTTGTTTCACCACTAGAAAAAGACACATAGGTTATAAGCAAGGCTTTGCCTTTATGTATGGCCTCGGTAACCTTAGCCACTATCGATAAATTAGGCTTGTTAAGGTGATAGGGCGCTTCACAAGCAAGAGTTGGTTTTACCTTACCAGTAAAGCCATCTCCGAACCCTTGGCTGATCGTCGCCAGTGTTCGAACGACGTCATAATCGAACAAGGCTTCAAATGCTTCACCACGTTTATGTAACTTGAGCTTTTGGTCATATTCAATATTGCCCGGCGCAAGCTCTCTGTACATTGTGAAGTCTTTCGTTGCCTGTGTGGCGGCTATGCTGAAGCGATCAACTAAATCCGCCCGCACCGCTTCTCCCTTAAACAATAAGGTGAAATCAATATGGGCAATGCGATCTCTGGTTGCTTGTGGCAACTGCGCTATATGGGAAGATCTATCTGGCTTCGCTACTACCGTTTGTTTCAGACCTTCATTTGCCATGTGTCTTGTTTATCCAATTAAACCAGTTTTTAAAACCCTGATTATAACAGTAAGGACCGACATATCGTAATCACATTGAACTGATTCGCTCAATGCGGCTCTTCATCAGCAATGACCTAGCAACCACTACTGGTTGAAGCTGAACAGATGACCGTAAAACACAGAACAGACTTCAACCTAATTAATTTTATTAGGTGTCATCCTATCACTGAAAAGAAAAGATGTGTAGAGGTCGTAAATTAAAACTAAAAAACTAAAGATGGGATCAAAGTGGTATCAATCTGGTCCCTTTTTGGTCCCAAATCAGATACAAAAAAGCCGAACACTGGGTTCGGCTTTCGTAACTTACTGAGCAGTAAGTATAAATTTTGGTAGGACTAAGCAGATTCGAACTGCTGACCTCTACCATGTCAAGGTTACTCTGAATATTCCCTTACATGGCAATGAACTACTTTATATAACGTATTCAATGCCTTAGTAAACACACTTCCTTTGAATCAAAGTAATATAAGGCAATAAAACTCTATATCGGGGGATTTTGGCCCATTTTGATCCCATCTTGGCCCATGACCTCTACCCTTCGAATCAAAGCATCTCAAATTAGCCCATGCCTTAAAAGCAAAAATACCCATAAATGCATGGTTTCAATTGCTTTGAATCAAAGCATGCTTTTGGACATTTTTGTTACTTTGATTCGAAGCAAAATAGAGCTTTATACCATTAAAAGCTTATCCCATCATAAGAGGTCTACAAAAAAACACTTTAAACGTAATATTTTGTAGACCTAAATGTTGTCTACTTAACCCATAAGGTCTACAATTTAATACCAATAAAGTAATAATTCGTAGACCATCATGAGAAAAAAAGAAAAATTACTGTCCGCACTATCTCACGCTACTAAAGCTGGTGGAGGTGTTCATACCGCTACAGAGATAGCATTTATGCTCGGCGAAAAACATACCCCTTCTTTTACAAAGTTCCTCACAGATTGCGTACAAAAAGGTGTGTTACGAAGAGTCGCAACAGGTATTTTTGAAAGTACAATAACTCCGCCTGATGCATCAACAGCAATTTACAAGATTGTAAATAAGCTCAGAGGAGACGTATTTAACTATATCAGCCTAGAGAGCCAACTTAGCTATACAGGCGATATTTCGCAAATTATTATGGACAGACTAACTGTGATGACAAAAGGCAGAAGTGGCATTTTTTCTACACCTTATGGCGTCATTGAGTTTACACATACAAAAAAAACGATCGAGACAATCGCCCCTAATATTTATTTCGATTCAGATATCAAAATGTATCGAGCCAGAACACCCCAAGCTATTGTGGATTTAAAAAACTGTAATCGAAACATGCACATGTTGGAGGCATAACATGCTCAAAGAAGTCATAAAGCAAATTGTTAACACCAATCCTGAGTATGCAGGGATAACACCTGTTATAGAAAAAGAAATATTGCACCATGATATTATGGCGGTCATGGTAAAACAGGGGGTTATGCAATCACTGACTTTTATTGGGGGCACATCACTTCGCTTATGCCACAACAGCTCTCGGTTATCTGAGGATTTAGACTTTAATGGAGGACATGACTTTAAACCTGATGATTTTGATGGTTTGGAAGTCGAGATTCAAAAGTACATACAAAAAAAATATGAAACAGAAGTCTGGGTAAATAAGCCGAACCAAGACAAACAAGGAGATACATCTTCTTGGAAAATTAGTATCGAAAAAGAAGCCAACCGCCCTGACCTACCACGTCAAAAAATGCATATAGACATTTGTGCTATTCCTTCTTTCGACATTGAGAGAAGACCACTGATCAATCATTACGATGTCGTCGTTCCAACAGAAGGACTTTTGATCCCTGTACAGTCATTAGAAGAAACCTTGGCAGATAAATTCATTGCTCTAGCATACCGCTCCAGACGAATTAAACCTCGTGATGTTTGGGATATTCTTTGGATCAAACAAAGAGGTATTGACGTATCCATAGAGTTGATCAGCAAAAAACTTGCGGCAAGAGAAAAAACAAAAGCTAACTTCATAGAGTCGCTTACCCTTCAGGTCGAAAAATTACTGAACGAAGAAGAGGTAAAAGCTGACTTTAACAATGAAATGAGCCGTTTCATTCCAAGCCAAATTAAACAGCGTACAATTGATAATCCAGAATATTGGCAATACGTGCAACTCGAAATTAAAAGCATGACAGACCCGATACTCAAACCTGATTTACAGACAAAGAAATTTGATATGGGACTTTAAGCAGTAATCAAATAAGGCATATAAACACTGAGTAGTGATGTTAAGCCGTTCATCTAGATATGCACCCGAGCAACCATGCTAAAGCACCTAGAGAAATCAATTCACCCAAAGAAGCTCAGGCTCTACTGTGTATTATGTACCAGCAAGCCTTCCTAAACTTAGCAAAAAAGAAATATGATTTTGGAGTTCACAATGAAAACGCTAGAATCTCAATCACAACTTGACCTCATCAATAGTCTATTTCCGGGCTTGGATATAATGTCTTTAACAGACTGCCTATCTATTATTCAATCCGGTGTTAGTGGAGAAAAGTTGCAAGCTATCGTTAAGTTGACAGGTGAAAAAGAGCTGATTGCTCATGCAATCGGAAAAAACACCTTAAGTATAAGCAGAAGCTATCGTATCATGCGGCTTTCTCCTACTATCACTGACAGCCTAATTGATACATTGCGTGTATATATTCAAGTGGTAAATATCTATGGATCAGTAGATTTGGCAAAAGAATGGATTCATTCACCTATTCCTGCACTAGGTGAAGAAGTACCGGCGAAGATATTTAATACTCACGCTAGACGCGAGGCTGTACGTCACACCTTACGAAAAATAGATCTAGGAGAGTACTTTAACTCAGCTTTAGCACATATATTCAAAGCTTGTAAAATTTACCTAAACTATAGAGCTACTTTAGCTTTTATCTTTTGACCCATCACGCTTGATGAAAAACATAATTCAGTTTTAACTCGTCCTTTAAGTGTACTAATGTAGTTTGTCGCAGCAGATACTTCATACCTGCCTTTGGATACCTTTACGAACTCAATTCGATCACCAGGCTCAGCACGTAACTCACTCCGTATACTGGCAGGAATTACAATTTGGTTTCGTGATGTTAAAGTGACTGCTGTCATTTTTTACCTTTAATCGGTTACTTGCGCCCAAATAAGATATCACAAAAACATCAAGTTATTAGATGCTGAGCACTCCTTAAAAAGCACGCCACGGCCTAAAAAACTGAGCCCGAAACTTTATTAAAATAGAGTTGAGCAAGTGGTATGGACCCAGTTTCCTAGACAGTTTCTAGCTCCGTAAAATATCGCTTCTCATATTGCAGTGGCGATAATCCATTATTTGATCCATGGTGTCGCTTTGGATTATAAAAGTATTCGATATAATCAAAAATCTCTGAACGAGCATCACTTCTTGTTTTGTAGGTTCGATTGCGTACTCTTTCTTTTTTTAACAATGAAAAAAAGCTTTCCGCAACGGCATTATCATGGCAGTTACCACGACGACTCATACTGGCTTCCAGGTTATTATCTTTTAAGAAGGTTTGCCAATCTTTCGAGGTATATTGAGCGCCTTGATCTGAGTGTACCAGTACTCTTTTTGTGGGGCGTCGTCGCCAAACAGCCATGAGTAAAGCATCAATAACGGACTCTGCTGTTGCCCTTGATCTCATTGACCATCCTACGACCAATCTAGAAAATAGATCAACAACGACGGTCACGTAAAGCCAGCCTTCTTTTGTCCGGATGTACGTAAAATCGGTTACCCATACTTGATCTGGTTCTGGGACAATAAACTCTCTATTTAACGTATTCGGGGCTGTATTACGTTCAGACCCACGATAAAAAACAGGGTGGCGTTTGTAGCCTATTAGCGCTTTTAGACCCTCGCGGCGCATCACCCTTAGCACACGATTCTTCCCACAAGACTTACCTTCTCCTTTTAGGTCTTTGGTGATATTGCGGTAGCCGTAAACACAACCACTCTCAAGCCAATACGTTTTAATGTTGATGGCAAGTTCATCATCTTCTTGCTCTCGTCGACTTTTTGGACAGTCCAGCCAAGCGTAAAAACCGCTCCTATGGACTTGCATTGTTCGACACAAGACAACAATAGAATAGTCGTGGAGCCGTGATTTTATGAACGTGTACTTTTCTTTGACTCCCCGGCAAAGTACACGGCGGCCTCCTTTAGAATGTCCCTCTCTTCGGTCACCCGTTTAAGTTCAACTTTGAGCCGCTGGATCTCTGACAGAGCTGAATCTTCCATTTTTCTGCTCGCTTCAGGCTTGCTGTATCGGACAATCCAATCATGCATACTTTTGTAGCTAACGCCAAGTCGCTCAGCCACTTCTGCAATCTTGTAGCCGCGCTCTGTGACTTGTTTAACGGCTTCAATTTTGAACTCCTCGGTATAACGTTTTCCACTCATAATTCACCTCATTTTTACCTATTATTATATAGCTATGAGATGTCTACAAAAGTGGGTCCATACCAAAGTACTGGTAACTCTCTGCCTTTAGAGTATAAGTTATAGTGTCAATAGAGTTTAATAAATTTTCTAATCGACACCGATATTTTATTAATCCTAATCACATCAAGCGATTTATAGTTCATAACTTAACGGTTAGTTACGGAAGCTGTTAATATAATTATCAACCGAAGCACCTTAATATTTATCTTTTTTAATCGCCTTCATTTCTTCTTCAAGCTCAATCGCTTCTAATAATTGATTATTCTTTTTGTAACTAGCCGCCAAGTTACTTAGGCTTATAGAATAACTCTTAGCCCAAGTTACTTTATCATCTTTGTACAACTCTTTACAAATTGTTAGCGACTCTTCTTCTAGTTCAATAGCTTGTGTCAATTGATTGTTGTTTTTATAACTCACCGCTAAGTTATTCAGACTGTAAATGTAATACTCAGCCCAAGCGGCTTTATTACTTTCATATAATTCTTTACGAATTTCTAATGCTTCTTTTTCAAGTTTAATCGGTTCTACTAATTGATTGTTTTTTTTGTAACTAGACGCCAAGTTCATTAGACTAATAGTATAATTATTAGCCCAAAGAGTTTTATTACCTTTATAAAACTCTTTGCAAATTTCTAGCGACTCTTCTTCAAGCTCAATCGCTTGTGTCAATTGATTGTTATTTTTATAAGTCACCGCCAAATTATTAAGACTGATGGTGTAATTGTTAGCCCAAGCGTTTTTATTACTTTTGTACCACTTTTTACAAATCGTCAACGCCTCTTTGTCAAGCTTAATAGATTGTGCCAATTGGTTATTTTTTTCATAACTGACAGCTAAATTGTGGAGGCTGATGATGTAATTATTAACCCACTTGGCTTCATTGCCTTTATACAATTTTTCACGAATAGTCAGCGATTTTTCTTCAAGTTCAATCGCCTGTGATAATTGATTATTTTTTTCATAAGACGCTGCTAAATCATTCAGCATACCAGTATACAATTCCGCCCAAGCGCCTTCATCGATTTCGTATAACGATTTACTAATCATCAAACCTTTTTCTTCAAGTTCAATCGCTTTTGCCAATTGGTTGTTATTGAAATAACTATTCCCTAATCTATTAAGAATAATAGCATAATCCTCACTCCATTGATCTTCATTACTTTCATATAATTTTTTATAAATTTTCAATGCCTTTTCCTGAAGGTCAATAGCTTGTAGCAATTGGTTATTCATTTTATAACTCGATGCCAAATTAATAAGAGCAACAGTGTAACTCTTAGCCCAAGCCACTTTATTAATTTTATATAATTTTATATAAATAACCAGAGCCTCTTCCTGAAGCTCAATAGATTTCTCCAATTGACCGGCGTCACCATAACACTCCGCTAGGCCATTCAAACTTTCTGCATAGACCTCAGCCCAAAAATCTTCATTAACATCATAAAATCCTTTACAGGTTATTAGCACCTTTTTTTGAATATCAATCGCTTGCACCAGTTGGTTGTTCATTCTATAACTTATCGCTAAGCTATTTGTGCAGGCTATATAAATCTCAGCCCAAGCTCCTTTATTATTTTCAAACAATACTTCAAGAATCGTTCTCAACCTTTCTTGCAACATAACAGCTTTTAATATTTGGTGATTTTTCCTATAAGATATCGATAAGTTATGTAGACTGATTGTGTAATCTTCAACCCAAGCGTTTTCATTACTATCATATAATTTTTTACGAATCCTCAACGCCTTTTCTCCAAGAGCAACCGCTTTTGAAAATTGGTTGTTCAATTCATAAATCGATGCTAAGTTATTAAGACTGTTGGTGTAATCCTCAACCCAAGCATCTTCATTGAATTTATATAGATTTTCACGAATAGTTAGCACTTCTTCAAATAACTTCATCGCTTCTATCAATTGATTGTTTTTCTGATAAGTTGATGCTAAATTATTTAATATATTGGTATAATGTTCAGTCCAAAAAGATTTATTTTTTTCATATAACTTTTCAACAATCGCTGTTGCTTTTTTATGGAGATCAATAGCTTTTTCTATTTGGTTGTTCATCTGATAACTAACTGCCAAGTTATTTAAGCTGTTAATATAATTCTCTTCCCAGACATCTTCGTTGCAATCATATAACACCTTACAAATCGTCAAGGCTTCTTCTTCAAGTTTAATACCTTTTAGCAATTGGTTATTCTTAATATAACTCCCTCCTAAGTTATTAAGAATAATGATATACTTATCAGCCCAAGTAGCTTTATTATCTTGATATAATGTCGTACAAATAGTCAGTGCTTTTTCTTGAAGGTCAATAGCTTGTACCAATTGGTTATTATTACGATAACTCCCACCTAAGTTAATTAAGCTGGTGATGTAATCTTCAGCCCAAGCAGTTTTATTTCCTTCATATAGGCCTTGACGAATAGTTAACACTTCTTCCTCAATATTGATAGCTTGTGACAATTGGTTATTTTCGGCATAAATAACCGCCAAATTATTTAAGTTGGTGGTGTAATCTTCAACCCAAGTATCTCTGTTGATTTCAAAGCATTTACTCAATATTTTTTGCATCGTCACTTTAAAAAGTAATGTTTTTTCGAAATCAAGTGAATTAAGTTCCTTTACAGGCCGACTATAAAAAGACTGTTTCTTATACTCTTTTTCTATCACAGTAAGTATTAACGTAAACATCTGCTCTTTTGCTTGCTGCTTATCTTCTTTTAAAAGGATATCTAGTAAGTATTCGACTTGGCTTTCGAGAAAGGTATGTATTAATGAGTGGCGATATTTGTATTGATCATTCGTTCGTGTATAACGTCTTAATATTTCATATACCTCATCAATAATCACATAGTGCTCTGTGGTTAACCCCACCTCCTGATCTCTTTGCTTAATGTGTGCACTGAGGGAAGCAAGCAGTGGTAGTTGTGTATCAGCCAATGCTTCAAGAGAGTTTTTAATAACTATTGATGAAAAAGGAACCCCTAAAAGCGATGAAAAAAGTAGTGTATTTACTGCAGCATTACCATGTTCTGCAAAATAAAGCTTTAATATATGTAACCGTTCCTCAAATATGGCATAAGCCATTAAATTAAAGCGTTGACCTGTATCTACCCTATTAGCATGAGCTAACGAATCTTTATATTTAGCCTGTAAGGTTCCAAAGGTTTTTTCTATTATCGTTTCTATATTTTTAAGTTCTGGATTAAACCGAAGAGGATTATCTAAAATCAAACGATCAAAGGCATTTGCTATATATAATTTTTCATCACATAACATGTTAATTGTTTCAACGGCAAATAGCGTATTAACTTCATTAGTACTTTCATCTGTAAGTGTCGTAAAAATCGAATTTGCTAATGATGTACACTGCCCTAAACTACCTTTAACCACCTTACCAATAAGCTCTATGAGTGCAGATTTATCAAAGCCTGACAATGATATAATGTAAGGATGTAATCTAGGCTCATTTTTAATATCATTACAATCTTCAAATCCATTCACTTTGCAAGTTTTTAATAAGATTAAGGAATGAGCATAAAATGATGGCGTAGCAAGTTGTTTTTTTAATATCGATGCACCGTCACTTGGGCGTAATGTTGCAACTATATATAAATCATTTCTTTTTAATAAACGATTTAATATGTATTCACTTGCATCATCATCTATCCATTGTAGATCATCAATAAATAACACGATAGGTAATTTTTCAGAACTGATTTTTTTAAGCTTTTCTAGCGCTTTATCTAATTTATCAAACTGTTGTTTTTTTTCATCTAACTGTTTATTGTCTAAATCTCCCATAGCACTGTTTTGCACTTGAACGATATGATTATCAACTTTCCAGCGCTGAACCCCTGCATAGGTAATCGCAAGTGGTTTATCCACTCCTGGTATAAGTACCCCAGAAAGTTTAAAGGCATTTTCCTTATTCCATAAGCTTTTTAAATAATTGTAACCTTTTTCTTTCAAACCTATTATTAGCTCTATACGTTTGGTTTCATCAAGAATGCTTTTTTCTAATGAACTGAGTCCAGTATTATTTGAACTATGCCCTACTTCATTAAGCAGAGTCAGTTTAATTATGTCACCTTTCTCTTGAATACTCTCCAAATGTTTCTTAACCAGCGATGTTTTACCAATGCCAGGCTCACCTGAAACAATCGAGAATCTAATGGGTTGACGATTTATATATTGAGCGTTTAAAACTTTAATTTCTTCGTCTCGCCCAACAAATAGAGATGACTTAACGGCTACCATAGGAATGTTGCTACCCGGCTTTTCTAGCATGGAGTAACGCTGTATAAAGTGTTTTTGTGCAACTAATAACTGTTGCTTGCTTTGCAGTTTCTCATTCACCTCATTATACAAACTAAATGATTCGTCTGAATATTTATAAACAACAGATAGACCAATGTGTTTATCATGATCTTTTTGATCTTTAGCAAAGGAAAACAACAAAGAAATAAGTCCTATAGAGTTGTTATCAAGTTTATGAGGATTATTGATGTAAAGAAGTTTTGGAGAATCTAATGCAATTGCTAAAAGCAACTTAAAGGCTAACTGAAAAACGTCAATGTTTTTACTCTTTGAAAAAGTATTAGATAAATTATTCAATTCTAATTTTGCAGATGAGGATAAGTTTAGTTTTTCTTTGTTTATGCTATAAACAATATCGCCCACTTGATTACCTGTGGTATCACTTAATAAATCTTCTATTTCAGTCAATGTAGCTTTAGAAATATCAAGTCGATCTATGGCAACATCTTTCAGTGAAGAGGCGAATTGTTCACTAACCTCATCAAAGATGTAACTTAAACCTTTATCTAGATGATCACCGAAAAAATCGTTGATTAAACCACCACTTGTAACTGACACTACAGCTTTAAATGACTCTTTTAGTACTTTTAAATTTTTAATACTTTTAAGTTCATCACGCAAATTTTCAAGAAGAACTTCGAATAGAAAAAAATTATCTGATGAAGCAATATTGTCTCCATCGATAATAAGAATATTGCTACCATTATCGCTCTGTTTTTGATTGTAAATTTTTTGTGCAATCCACAAAGGGAAATTTGAAGCATTTTTTCCAGAATAACTATATAAATTCTTACATTCTTTTTCAGTAAGCTCAATTAATAAAGGTGTTTTCTGAGAAAGTATTAGGCCAAAATGATAATTATTTAGTTGTGTCATTTGTTAAAGTCTCCTTACTAATCGCACGTTAAAGATTAATCTGGGTGAGTTACTAATAACTCAGGCTATTCTCCTTAATGACCCTTCCATAAATTTTGACTTACCAGATTTTGTTAGATACTTGTTTTTTTCAAAAACTACATCTTCTCGAGCTTTACTGGTGACACACTAGACTTTCCAGACTTTACTAGACACCTTTTAATGTTAAGATCTCGTTAAAAAAAGAGTTTTTTATGAAGTCAAGACGTTATCCTGAAGAGTTTAAAAGCACAGTATAATCGGAGAGAACCAGTGTACCTGTACCAGTTCCTTCGTGGCACATCTGTACCAGTTCCTTTTTAGTGCCCCTATACCAGTTACTCTGTGTTATGTAGTGACATAGTTAATTTGTCCATATAATTAGAGTAGCTAATATGCACCAATAAACAACTAGGTGACAACATGAGAAAAAGACCAATTTAACCCTGAGTTTCGACTAGAAGCAGCTTAGCTAGTCGTTGACAAAAATTACACCGTTCGAGAAGCCTCAAAAGGGATGAGTTTCGGTCACTCAACAACGGATAAATTGAGGCAAGAACGAGACAGGGAAAGCCCTAAGGCGACTCCGATGACGCCCGAACAATTAAGAATACGAGAGCTTGAAAGCGTATTCGAGACATATAGATGGAAAAAGACATTCTAAAAAAGGCTACAGCTCTCTTAATGTCCGACCCCTTGAATAGTTCTCGATAATCGAAAAACTTAAGACGAACTACTGAATAAAAGAAACTGTGTGACTTGTTCAATGTAAACCGAAGCTGCTTTCGATCTTGGAAACAGCGCTCTAAGCAATCAGCTAATGCTAATGCTAATGCTAAAAAAAATAAAGAACATGGCCTATATGAAAGAACTGTTTGAAAAAATCGGAGGCTCAGCTTGCGCTCAAGATATCGATAGGACAGAGGATAGAGATACGCCATTAAGTCGTTATAGAGTTAGGCGCCTAATTAAAGAAACTAGGCCTAGTAAGCTGCCAAATACCAAATCACATCTATAAGAGAGCGGGTGATGGACATTTTGATGTAACGAACTATTTAAATATAGAATCACCTAATAGCATGTAATGTGGAAACGTCGCTTATATCTGGATAGGAACGTGATGAGCTTACCTAGCGGTGGTAATGGATCTGTAGCTAACAAACCTATTGGCTGGGCGATGTCACTATCACCGAATAGTTAGCTATCAAGCACAATGCATTAAAGATGGAATATGAACGCAGTGGATGACCAAAAGGCGTCATGTTTAACAGTTCCAGCCGTGAGTTTCGACAAACGTTGCAGCAATGCAAATGACTCAAACTGTAAGTAGACGTGTAAATTATTGGGATAATGCCCCGATGGAACGTTTTTTTAGAAGCTTAAAAATAGAATTGGTGCCTCCGTAAAGTTATCACTCATTTGAACAAGCTAAACATCATATTACGAAATAAATTATCGGCTACTACAGTCAATTAAGGCCACATCAGCACAACGCTGGTATGAGCCCGAATAAGAAAGAGGAGCAGTACTGGATTAACTATAAAGTGGTGGCCAGTTTTACTTGAGCACTACATAGCTGGAACACAGAAGAATACAAGGTTACCGTCCTTCATTATAGCAACTGGCGCGCCTTTTGATTCACTCATAACTAGTTCTCGGAAACTAGATCAATAACAGGCATAAGCACTTCTACTTAGGTATTCCCTACTAAACTACGATATTAAATTGATAATATTCTGTTAAAAAATTATCGGTGATTTTATGGATTCAATAAGAACCATTCTATAATATAGACCATAATTAATAATCTGGTATCAGACATTGAATAAAGACGATTTTAAGAAACATCAATCTAACTTTAAAAATCTTTTAACGCAGATTATTATCGGTTTAGATGGTTCTGGACTTATCTCCTATCGATCCGGAGTATTCATAGCATTCTCTGAAAAAATAGAAAAAACGAATTTTTTACGAGACGTTCTAGTGCCGAAATGCTTGGGTGTTGATTGGAATCCAATATATATAAACTTGACAGAAAATGAGACAGATCCTAGCTACGCTATTAGGGCTGCAATAACCTTGGAAATAAATCGGAATATTAACAGGAAACAGGGTGAGAGTACTGAATCGGCTAAATTGAAATGCTACAGACAAGCAGCAAAGGAATACATACAATCTGAGCTCGCTTCACACATTACGTTGTCTTATGCTCTAGAAATTCTGTATGAATTAACTGAAAAAATGACTGTTTTAATTGTTGATGAGGCAGTACATGCACTAGCTACTGACGATGGAATGTCATCACTACTAGCGTTAAAATCTGCTCGTGATGTATTAGGTACACAGAGCAATCGCCTGCGCATAGTGTTTGCAGATACAGATCACGAAAAACTATCCTATCTGGTTCGTGACTCACAACAGGCGTTCTACTGCTCTAGCCTAATTATTGTCCCCTCGTAACCCCTAAACAGCTATATTCGATAATATTTTATAGTCAAAAACTGGGTGGTACAGCTGTACCACCCAGTTAGACAAAACCATTTTTTATGTTGGCAACACCTCATAAATACTAATAATGATTATCTAACCTATTTATTTATATATTCGAAAATCAATCTTATATTTAAATAACTCCTCTATTTAATTGCCTTAATTGCCTTAATTGCCTTAATTGCCTTAATTGCCTTAATTGCCTTAATTGCCTTAATTCATTAGTATTTAATATGACATAAAAAAACATTAAACTGTAAAGAAACCGAAAACAATCAAAATCTATATTTACAGATTAGCCATACAATCATAATTTAATTAAATATTTTAAATAGTTGAGCCGATCGAAAACTATGATTTCATTAAAACATGAGCATCCATTTTTGTCTGAAACCTATGTAGAGCACATTACCCTGCACATTGGTGAATTCTGGAACCCGCTATCAAAAAAACGACCATCGTATTTCAACAATGAATTTATCATTCTACAAAAACCGATAGTTTATGGAGAGCACGCAAAAAAAACGCTCATAAATTCATCTAACAACAGCCTAAAAACTAAACTAAAAATCATTAATGAGAATATAAAAATACAAGCATTACAAATAGTTAAAACAAATTTAACGATCACTGAGATTCAAGATTTTTTTAGACTAGACAGTCTCTCTGAACTGTATGGAAAAATCCTTTATGAGAAAATAATTGAGGAAATCACATCTGAAAATACAGTATTAGAAAAACTATGTCCTGATAAACATAGACAATTGGGTTATATAAATAGAAACTTTTGCATTGAAAAAATTGGACCTCAGAAATTAGGTAATATGAACAGGGAAGTAGATATAAAATTAACTTTAAAATACCTTCACGGCATGGACATTAAAAACATAGAGATAGATACATTAGAAAAAACATCTAAAATAATAAAAACCTTTGATAGTAAAAAATTCAATTCAAACAAAATAAAAAAACCGAACAACAAATCATTTCTATTATATTTCGTCATGGAAATTTCATCATATTTAAAAATATCAGACATCAATGATCTCTATTTAATAGTAGCTTATTTAAAAACCAAAAATTTCTTAGAAAAAGACAATCTTTTAATACTTAACAACCTAACATCATCAATCAAAAACAAACTAGGTTTTAAACCAGATTTAAAAATAATAATGGATATCATAAAAGAAATCGAACATTCAAAATCAAAATCCATAGATAATTATAATTTTTTTAGGAATGAATTGATGGGAGAGAATGAAAAAATGGATAAAATCATCGAATATATATCAAAAAAAATATTAGAGATGGAGCCTTAGATGAGTACTAGTAAATTTCGTCAGGCACTAGGATGGACTATACACTATTGGGATGAAATTGGAGTCTGGGAAAAAAATGAGCCTATTTTAAAAAAATTCCTGACTTTTTTATCACCTCCCCCTGATATTAATAAACAGATATCATTATTAGAGATAATTAAAAAACATTATAATGATGATTTAATTATCTCTTTAGATGAAATATATTCATTACTAGAAATATTAAAGGAGTACAAAAATAAACCAAAATACAAAACAAAATATGACGATGGAGTGGATTATCCAATATACTATGGAATTTTAAAAATTCGCACTCAAGACTCGAGGGCAGGCACGAAATTTATTTCTAATTTCATATCAGGATTTGTTAGTAGTTGCTATGAAAAACTGAAAAAAATAGATTATACCGAATCTGATCAAAAAATTTATAAAACAGTTTTGGCTCTTCGAGAATTAGAAAGAGTTTCAACGATTAACAAAAAGAATGATTCAAATGATATTATCATAAAACTTAGAACTCCAGACACAATAGATTTAGATCGATACAATGACGACATTCGTACAGTTAAATATAGCAAAAGCAATTCTTTTTGGAAAAACTTTAACTGCACACCAGTAAGAAAAACCGATCCCAAACAAAAAAATACGCCGAAAAAATCAAATCCTAAAAACAATCATTATAAAAAAACTCCTGAAAAAAACGAAAAATCAATTTCTGAAAATCATGTGCCTCGTTTAGTAACGAATAGAAAAAAATCTTGGACCACTGCTAACAAAGAAATTGAGTCCGTATTTGATTATTCATCATTATCACTACAATCTGTAGTGGCATTTCTTACATTCGTCGATAAGAAAAAATCTGAATTAAATGGCTTGTTAATGCTGTGTTTTTTGACCGGCATGACATTAAAAAAAGCGGTTTTTGCAATACGTTTTAGCTCTAACAAAAAATTACTAACTGTCTCCGTCTCAAATACACCAACAGATTCTGATCTATGTTCAGAAATCGAATTGAAAATATCACCAGATAGCCTAGTACATCTCGATGAAAAAAAACTATCCATCGAACAATTGGTCGATAAAATTGAGGGTAAATTTGCTTATCTAACGAGGCAGTTTGCAGAATTTAACGGTGGAAACACCCTGCATTTTGACCGTATCGCATCAAATTCTAATCGCCTATTAACACCCGAAATCGATGACATTAGAGTTCATTACCTCAGAGGTAAAATCGGTTTTTCTATGAGTGCGCCGTTCTCGTACGTTGCACTGACAAATGAGGAAATTGGGGACCTATATAAAAAACGTTTTAATATTTTATCCGCTCAACTAGTAACACCTGAGCTCCTCTCTCAACTACTCTGGGATTCAACATTGGAAAATCAATCTCTTGGATCTAATCGTTTACCACAGAGCTCAGTAGCCTTATTTTTTAGAGACATAAGCGCCATGTTCAAAAGTAAAAAAACGCTGTTTTCAGTTTTTAGGTCAAATAAAATAAGGGTTGACCTAGTTAATTTAATTGAAATAAATACATATTTTTTAGAGTTGTTATTATTCTCTAATCGCCCTAATGGAGAAAAATCATTTTCTATATTTTCTGATTTTTTCATTAGAAAAGACAAAAATTCTGTTAATTACGAAGAATTTAAATCGCTGCCTATACCTAACTTATATTTAAAACAAAAAAAGACCCTTACAGATTTAAGAGCTTCACTGTATAAACATTTCAATTTTACTGATGCAGATATTTCAAAAAGCGACCTAATAATAATTCATGTTATACAAGATGAAAAATATCATCAAATCGAATCAGTTCCACATAGAAAAATATTAGAGCTGCTCGAAACATTTAACATTGAAGCGTTACTCCCATCAAATAATACATTGAGACATTTATCGGGTAATGCTCTCAAGTTTCGGCCAATTATTTCTCGCGCCCTACTGGGACATAATGAGGATGGATTTTACTACTCATCTCCTGCGTCTTCATCAAACATCTTGTCGATTCACACTGACCTATCTGAATACTACAACACTCTCATTGAAGAGTTTTCGCTGCAGGAGCTGACCTATGATTTCGATTGATTTCCTGAATAAATGGCCAAACCTAGAGAAAATAAAATTCAGAGATGTAGAGAGTGCAAGAATTGCTGAAATAATTCTTGATTCAGCGAATGATGAAATGAACATTGATAATGATTCATTATCAGAAATTCTTTCAAAATTTTCTGAGTATTACGAATTATCTAGCGAATCTAAAATCACTAGAAAACAGCTAAAGATGATTAATGATGTCATTTCACAGTTAGAGGGAATAATCACATCAACTATATCCTATGATCGCTCTCCAAAAACCATTCGACCGACTGTTATATCGCCTAACTCTGACGAGGCCCAATTTAGAGCTGCTATTAAAACGATCGCTAATGAGACGCCTAAAATTCTGAAATCAAAAGCGCTTATTGATAGTGATGAGCTATATGTTCGTTTACTCATTGAAGTTGGTGTAACAACAGGACTACCACTGAACAGAGCTGAATCATTCATACAGGAGCTCCTAAAAAGTCCATTTGAGTGCTCAATACTGGTTCCGTCAGGAGAGCCAACTAGAGCAGATAAATGTTTACCGATTACCGCGTCAAATACAGCACGTTTTATCTGTGTGTGTCTCCATGCTCGTAATTACGTGCCACCTAATCATCACAAACTAGCCAAGCATACAATTCCAAACCTGTTAACAACATCAACCACGGACAAGCTAATGAAAAAAGTTAAGATAAAAACTTTTTATCCAGCTGCAGCGAGCCTGTTTTGTATTTTCGGTACGGAGGCCATTATTTATAGCCGATTATCCGGGTTGAGTTTACCAATCGCACCAACATGGGCTGATATGAATGGTTCGATTATCGGATTACCATCCGAGAAAATTTATACTAGAGAGCGTAATAAACGGACATTGGGACCTAGTGAAAAAAAATTACAACAGCGCGCGATTGAGGAAAACGTAGACAGGTTAACTGATGAGGATCTAGACGATGATGAAAAAAAGAAACGTTTTCTCGCATGGCAAGAATTAGCCTATTATTTCTTAAGCATCATCAGGTACTGGATTAAAAAACAAACTCAAGTTAAAAGGAAAGATACTGAAATAAAATTTGCTGAAAATTTATATAAAATAAATAGTACTGAAACACTAGATAAGTTAGCTAAAGTAATCTCTAAAAAAACAGAATGTAATGGAGAGTATATTGAAGATTTAACTTACACTACCGCTGATAAAATACAAGAAACTCTACTTTCAATTACGCTTAGCCCTGTTAGAGATTTTTTACCTGTATCTAATCAAATCCCTAGTAAAACCTGCGCTATTTCATTAATGTTTGCATTCACGTACAACGAATTAGTTATCAAAAAAAATAGAACCAATACGGTTTTATCGAAATTATCCAGTATTTTCTCACAAAGTTTATTCGATTATGAAGCATCATCGAATATCGAAAACTGGGATGAAGAAGATGCAAGCCTATTTATACATGAAGTGTTGCTTAATCCTGAATTCGCGCCTAGTACTAACCAAAATAGACTCTCTCAATTTTCAACATTACTAATTTTTAGCAGAAAAAGTCTGGATATCTGGAACGATGTCTATTTCCCAATCTCATCAAACGGACAAATAACGACTACTAACCGCAATCAAGTCCTTGGTCAGCAAGAATTCGATCTCTTTATTAATGCATTTGAGCGCCATCCTGATATTCAATCAGATATCACTGTATCCACAGTAATCTTTAAAATTCTCTTTTATGCAGGTCTCCGCCCTGGTGAGTTAGCGCGGCTAACGCTGGGCGACATCTCAGCTCACGGCGAGGAAGAAATACTAATCAGAGTACGCAGATTTAAAACACCAGCATCAAGACGGACCATTCCATTGCATCTATTAGCGCCACCGGAGGTTTGTCTAGAAATATTTGACTATATTTCAGAGCGTCTAAACCTGTTCAGAAAATTGAAATCGACCAGAGCATTTGGCGAAGGCAGGAAACCAAGTGCTGCAAGGGAAGATTTATTGAATATTGCCGACGTAAGCGACGAACAAACCAAGTTTTTGAGAACTTTCCCACTTTTTAGCAATGCTGAAAAGGTAGCAAGAACAGCTCGTGAAGAAATGAAGCTTATCCTTGGTGAAGGCGCTGACTTATACCTTCTTAGGCACAGCTACGCTACCCACATGTTTCTACGTTGGTATGCGATGAGGTACCCTGATGTCATTAATGAGTTAAGAGACCGAGATGAATGGTTCTACTCAAATGAATCATTGGTGTTACAGCGTCATATATATCGGCATGGGGAAGTTGTAAACCATTCAAAAGAGACAGACATGGTCCACCTTATGAAATCGATGGGGCATCGATTTGTCGACACTTTTTTTGCTGTCTATTGTCACTCATATTTTGTGACATACAACCATGCACAGAAAAAATACATGCAGCAACGCAACTGGGAAGAGTTACCAGTGAGCGCAGGTTTCATTCAGGCCAATTTTCCTAAAATGAAATCACGAACGAGCGTTGCGCAAATTCAAACAAAAACATTAGCAGGTGTACTCGATTTTTTCAGTACTAGGTAAAGCTGAAACGGTCAACTCTAAGTACGCAATAAAATAATGCCACCATTGTATTTACTATGGTGGCATTGTTTTTTTTTACACCTTGAATCAATTATCTACGACAACTCAACAACATAGTGCAGTCCTTTTTTTACACCCCTAAAACAATATACTGCACCATTTCGTAATGAGGAATACGGCAGTTTTAACTGTACCGACAGCCTTCCACTCGCATCACAAATTTTAATGGGAGTTGTTTCACCATGAGTATCATTAGTTAACCCCTCAAGGCGGTAGCTTCCAATAAAAGCATTGTAAGACGGGATACTTTTCACGGATGGGTATAAACCAATTACATTATTAAGATGCGGTGGTTTGAAAAAGACCTGATTACCGTGTATTTCTAAATTCAGTCTCCCAAGAAGAAAGCTGAGCCCTAGCATCTCCTCATGTTCATTTAAGTTGTTTATTTGCTCTGAGACCCAAGAACTAAAAGCAAATTCATCAACAACGCCCAAACCTGTACCAAACTTTTCAACAACCTTTTTTAGTTCATCGTCATTCAATGAGTGCAACAGGTCGAACATAACATCCTGGACTGAACGGTGGATCAGAGGTAATTCACTAACAATACTGCTCATAGTGTACCTCCACTTACTTCAAAACCACTGGACATCAAAAGTGTTTCAAACGCAGAACCATCTCGACGAGTGCATATACCGGAGCAATCCGGACACCCATTCCGATATAACTCGGACACCCATTCCGTTTTTATCCGGACACCTATTACGCTCTAAACCGGACACTTTTTGGCTTTCCCCGGAATCCCTGTCCGGATTAGCGTAAACCCTGTCCGGATTCACCGGAATCCCTTCGTTTTCTCTTTTAAATCAATCGCTCACTACACTTGGTTACACCTAATACGTTGCCAGGAAGTGATCATGACCAGAAAGAGAACCTCAATGACCAATATTAAAGAGATTTTGCGTCTCAAACATGAGTGCCATTTATCCACGCGGCAGATTGCTTCTTGTTTGAATGTCGGCCGCTCTACCGTGTCCGATGTCCTGACTCGTTTCAAACAAAGTGACTATTATTGGCCCCTTGCCAGTGACGTTTCCGATACCGATCTGTCTAAAGCGCTGTATCAAGAAAAACCGGCTAATCGCCTGAAAGTGATGCCGGACTTTGCGTACTTTTTTATCGAACTCAAGCGCAAAGGGGCGACGAAGCAATTGTTGTGGGAAGAATATGTTGCCGAGCACCAAGAGCGCACTTATGGCTACAGCCAGTTCTGCGAGTACTTCCGTCGTTGGCTCGCCACACAAAAACGCAGTATGCGTCAACTCCATACCGCAGGTGACAAGTTATTCATTGATTATTGCGGACCGACTATCCCGATCGTCAATCCGGAAACGGGCGACGTTCGCCACTCACAAGTGTTTGTCGCCACACTGGGAGCGTCTAACTACACCTACGTTGAAGCCAGCGAAAGTCAAAAGCTGGAGCATTGGCTACAGTGTCACGCCAATGCGTTTGAACACTTCGGTGGCGTTCCCGCTTTATTGGTGCCAGACAACTTAAAAGCTGCCGTGACAAAAACAGATCGTTATGAGCCGAAACTCAACGACAGTTATCGTCAGTTAGCGCATCACTATCAAACCGCCATTATGCCGGCTCGTCCCTATAAACCCAAAGACAAAGCCAAGGCCGAAAATGCGGTTCTGATTGTCGAACGCTGGATCATGATGCGCCTTCGTCATCGCACCTTCCATACCCTAAGAGAGCTGAATAATGCGGTTCGAGAGCTGATGAACGCTCTGAACCAACGGCCGATGCAAAAGATTGGCGTGAGTCGCCAAGCCCTTTTTGACACCCTCGATAAACCCGCGTTGAAACCGTTACCGATGCAGAAGTATGTCTACACAGAACATAAACGCGCCAAAGTGGGACCGGATTACCACATTGAGTACGCAAAGCATTATTACTCGGTACCGCATCAGCTTGTGGGTCAATATGTGACGCTGGAAGCGACGTCGCAGATCATACAAATCTTCCATCAAGGTCAGCCCGTCTCGTCTCACCCAATCAGCCGAAAAGACTATGGTCTGAGCACCCACATGGAACATATGCCGAGCCATCATCAACATCAAAAATGGTCACCAGAACGCTTAATCGGATGGAGCAAGCAGATTGGTGTCGCCACCGAAAACGTCATCAAACAACAGATCCTGTCCAAAGCCCATCCAGCCCAAGCCACTCGTCGCTGTCTTGGCATACTGAGTCTCGCGCGCAAACATGGGGATGTCCGCCTAGAGCAAGCCTGTCAGGATGCCTTACTGGTCAACAAACCTTCTCTGCGCTTTATCCGAAATCTGCTCGATCATCATCGGGAAGGCACACTGTCTCTTCCTTCTGACTCGACACCCGACACCCCGCACAGCAATGTTCGCGGGCCACACTGCTACCACTAGGAGAACAACATGAATCACCTGACTGAACAACTCAAAATGCTGCGACTGAGTCATGCCGTTACCGCGTTAGAACAACAACGAGAACAGTTAACCACCTATGGAGAACTGGACTTCGAGCAACGTCTCACACTGCTCCTTGACAGTGAGCTGCTAGGCAGAAATCATGGCAAAATCGAACGGCTCAAACGACAAGCAAAACTGCGCGTAGAAGCCAGCGCCAGCCAACTACTCTACAAAGAAGGGCGTGGACTAAAGCGCATCCAACTAGGAGAACTGTTGACAGGAGGTTACCTGCAAAAGCATCAAAATATCCTCATCACAGGCCCAACGGGCGCGGGCAAAACCTATGTTGCCTGCGCCCTTGCCTCACAGGCGTGCGAGCAACTTTATAGCGTTCGCTATCTGCGCCTGAGTCGACTGCTGGATGACCTCAGCCTTGGCCGCTTAGACGGCACCTATCAAAAACAACTTGCCGCCCTCGCCAAAAAGCAGCTGCTGATACTCGATGACTGGGGGATGGAAAAACTCAGTGCCGATCATGCAGGCCATTTATTAGAGCTTTTAGAAGATCGTTACCAAACCAGCAGCACGATCATGATCAGTCAACTGCCAGTGAAAGAGTGGTACAACATGATAGGCAATGCCACGGTTGCGGACGCTTTACTGGACCGTTTAATCCACAACAGTCACCGCATAGAACTAGGAGGAGAATCGATGAGAAAACTGGCGCAATCCGGACACATGGAGTAAAACTAGAGACTGAGAAAATGAAGAGAAAAAGGTGTCCGGATTAAAACGGTACCGGTGTCCGGAATCAGCGGAATATGCAACGAGTCAAGTTGGGGACATAGCGCGAATACACGGTAAATAACATTTGGGTGGTTGTATGGCCCATTTGTCTAGCTATCCACTCAGGGTTCTCCCCTGCTGCTAACCATAATGTCGCGGCGGTATGTCTTGTCTGGTAAGGCTTTCTACTTTTGATGCCAATTTTTTCAAGTGTTGGATACCAAATACGCTGAGTAACATTTCGGTGTTCATAACTGCCACCAGCACGATTACAAAATACGAACTTAGAATGCCCAAACGAGACTTTCTTTTGTTCTAATAATGCCTCATACACAGGTGGAGACATCTCAACTTCACGACGTGATTCAAGTGTCTTAGTTGTATCAATACGTCCCTGCACGACGGTTTCTCTCACCAAAATCTGTCGATTTTCAAAATCAACGTACTGCCATTGCAGTCCATCTATTTCCCCAGTACGTAAACCCGTAAAAAAGCGCACAATGTAGTAATTACGAAAATCTGCACGTACATAGCGAATAATCTTCTTCACTTCATCCAACGTAAAAGGCTCAATATCCACTCTAGGCACTTTTAGGGGTTTTAATCCAATAGCAGGCGACGTAAACTCGTATCGGTCGGCGGCATCATCTAAAATCATTCTTAGTGGCGTCATAATGTGGTTAATCCTATCGTTAGAAAGCTCACTGTCCCCTGTTTCGTGACTCACTTTGGCGAGGGATGCACGAAATTTCAGGATCATGGCTTTGGTTATGTTGCCGACTCTTTCTTCCCCAAAATACGGGACGAGACGGGTATCTAAAGTTCCTTTTATAGAAGTCCGGTAAGACCTTTTCCATCGCAAAACATTCTCTTCAAGCCACTCTTGTGAGAACTCAGAAAACAACGGTGTATCCGGTCGTTTTTGAACCTCAGTGACAACGTGCTGAACTACCTCCTTTTTTACTTTCGGTACTTTTTTACTGCCCGGAAAGAACTTCTCATAATCGAACTCTCCGGTTTTCAGTGCTAATTCAATCTTCTTAACCGCTGCCTCCATACGCTTCATATTGGCAGGCGTATTTTCTAACTTGGTGTATTCTTTAAAACGCTTCCCCTCATAACGAAAGTTGAAATACAACTTTCCATCTTGCCGAACCCCTATACTAGCCACGGTAAACACCTCCTGAGGCCATTGGGATCAAATCATCCACTTCATTTTCTCTTGCACTTGTCATCATCTGCTCTTCAATTGCCTCCCATAAATAAAGAACCTTTCTTGCATTGAAAGGGCGAATATAGTGCTTGCCTTCAATAAAAACGTTATCTCTAAGAACGTCATTGATGTACTTAGGGTGGTACTTAATACGGTTTCCTAACTCTTGTGCGGTAAGATATGTTGACATATTTCCTCCAGTGAATTTTGTTGCTCTTGAGGAAACTATATAGCAAATAAGTTTCCTGACAAGCACTTTTTAAACTTTTTTGCTTTTTAAACAACTTAAACGGTATTATTGCTGAAAATTAAAGAGACTATGCAGATGCTAAGATTCAGGCTGAAAGAGCTAATTCAGGATAAATCCTTCAAAGAAGGTAGAAGAGTGACACTAGGGGAAGTTTCAGAGGCTACAGGCATCCATAAGACTACCTTGTCACGTTTGCAAAACCCAACAGGCTACAATACGACAACAGAGACGATAAATTTACTTTGTAAGTATTTTCAGTGTGAGGTTGGGGATTTGGTTGTTTATATAAATGACTAAAAAATAACCAGTGATATTTCATAGGTTTTAAGCTCTCTCTTACAAGACATTTTTATCTAGCAAGTTGATAGCACCAAACTAATTCGCTAAAACCCATCTCCTAAAAACACTTAAAATTTATCATTCCATCTTTTTATCACCTTAGCCGTATACATAAGACACTAAAAAATGAGACCTAGAAGATTGCGAAAACGATTTTGTATGTATACTATTACGAGCAAAATAACTTGTTCGTAATAAACAACATACAGGGATTAATATGTCACTAGATAGTGAATACACACATAAATTTCCAGCAGTAAGAGGTATGCAAGCAGGACGCCCTTGTTATATTGCTATGTGTCCTATGCGTTTAATCCCCAAACTTTTCGTTTTTGATGAAGATGTTGTACCTCCAGAGTTAAGAGCACAACGACGCCTGAACGAAGTAAGAATTCCTGATATAGCAAATTATCTTATCGAAAATACAGACAGCTATACTCTTTCGGCTATTACAGCTTCCATAGACGGACAAGTCCAATTTGAGCCTATGGCCGATACAGGACCAGCAGTTAATCTGGGACTACTTTCCATCAATATGGACACGCAAATTCTGGTTAATGATGGCCAGCATCGCCGTGCAGCTATAGAAATGGCAATAAAAGAAGCACACGAACTTGGGCATGACAATATCCCTGTACTTTTCTTTGTCGACGAAGGGTTAAAGCGAAGCCAGCAAATGTTTGCCGACCTAAACAAGCATGCAGTAAGACCATCTGACTCACTAAGTACATTGTATGACCACAGGGAAGCCTCTTCATCTTTAGCGCGCTTTGTGTATGAGAATGTTTCATGCTTTAAAGCACTAACTGATTTAGAGCAAACAAGTTTATCAAAACGAAGTAGTAAGTTATTTACTCTAAGCGCAATTAAACAAGCTTCTCGAATACTGTTAAAGAAAGGTGTAAAAGAAGGGATTTCTGATGATGAAATGGAGTTAGCTGCTAGATTCTGGAATAAGGTCTGCGTTAACATGCCCGACTGGCAGAAAGCACTCGATAAAAGTGTCTCCACATGCGATTTAAGAGAACAGTTTGTACATGCTCACGGGCTAGGCCTTGCCGCTCTGGGAGCTGCAGGGGCGGATCTACTTAGACAGCATCCTTGTGATTGGGAAAAGTACATAGCGAAGCTTAATGAGATTGACTGGAGTCGATCTAATGTCTCCTTATGGAGAGGAAGAGCTATGGACTCTCGCGGCAGACTTAGCAAAACAAAAATCAATACTGTTTTGACCGCCAATATTATTCGTAGAGCGTTGGAACTTTCCATTAATGCTGACGACCAACTTATAGAAGATCAATTCAACTCATGACACAAAAACGTTCAACACTATATTCATCTATGGACGAAATGCTGGAAGCCTCTGAATTTGCAGGTCGTCCCGCTTTAGATTTAATAGGTGAAATCCAAGAACTATACTTAGAAAATGACAAGCCTTGGGTAATAGGGTTCAGCGGAGGTAAAGATAGCACCACTACTTTGTCATTAATTTATGTTGCTTTAACTAAACTATCTAAAGAACAACGTCACAAACATGTGTATGTCATTTCTTCTGATACATTAGTAGAAACACCTTTAGTTGTTGATATGATTAATAGTTCATTGGCAGCAATAAATAAAAATGCAATAGAATTAGAACTTCCTATCTCCGGTCATGTTGTCTATCCAAGTTGGGATCAAACATTTTGGGTCAATCTTCTTGGCAAAGGCTATCCAGCACCAACACAGAATTTTCGTTGGTGTACAGAGCGTATGAAAATCGATCCTGTTAGCGAGTTTATTAAAGATAAAATTGCGAAGTATGGTGAGGTTATTGTCGTTCTGGGTGCACGCAGCCAAGAAAGTGCTTCTCGAGCGCAGGTAATTGCAAAACACAAAATAGATGGCTCTTCTCTATCTCGACATAGCTCTTTACCCGGAGCGTTTACCTATATGCCAATCCAAGACTGGACGTTTGATGAAGTTTGGATGTATCTACTTGGAGCTCCTGCTGCATGGGGTGGAGATCACTTCGAGCTATTTTCTCTTTATAAAGACTCTAGTGCTGGAGAATGCCCGCTTGTCATAGATACCAACACACCTTCTTGCGGTAATTCACGGTTTGGTTGCTGGACATGTACAGTCGTTACTAAAGACCGAGCAATCGAAGGGTTGATAGAGTCAGGGGAAACATGGCTACAAAAACTTAAAGACTTCCGTAACAAGCTTTTCGAAACAACAGATCCAGCAAAAAAAGATCAATTTCGAAACTACAAGCGCCGTACTGGTAGAGTCCAATACGCTCGCGGGAACATAGAAAACGAAAACATAACAGAAATAAAAACAATACCTGGGCCATACCTTCTTAAATTCAGAAAAGAATGGCTCAAAGAGCTCCTGATGATTGAGAAGCACCTTAATGATGAGGGCCACCCTATAGAGTTAGTCAGACAGGAAGAGCTTTTCGCTATTCGTAGAGAATGGATGTTTGATCCGAATGAGCCTGATTGGTCTGATGAGCTTCCTAGCATTTATCGTGAAGTATATAACAAAGATCTAAACTGGCCAGACCAAGATGGCGGCTCGTTCTCACAAGAAGATGCAGAGCTACTAAAAAGCCTAAGTAACCAATATAAAACACCGACAGAATTAGTAATGAAGCTGCTAGAGCTGGAAATATCAATGGATGGTCTTGGCCGACGTAAAGGCTTGTTCAATAAAATTGAAAGCCTTCTAAAAAATGACTGGGGCTCACTAGATGAAATATTGGCTGAAAAAGAAAAAGCCAAACCCACCACATCTATAACAGACGGCACCAGTTACGATGATCAGTTGGCACAGCTAACCAAAGAATTAGAGGCACTCCCGTGATATTTAAAAAGTTATATTTGCAAGACTTTGGAGTTTTTGGTGGCAGCTTTGAGCGTAATACCATCGACTTGCAACCTCGCGAGAAAGATGGTCAGCTTCGCCCTATCATCTTATTTGGCGGTTTAAACGGTGCAGGTAAAACAACGACCTTGACCTCTGTTCGCCTCGCCCTTTACGGCCGCCAAAGTTTAGGTAAAGCTGTAACCACTACCAGTTATCATGAGTTTTTGTCAGAATCAATTCACAACCCTCGCAATCAGCTATTAGCTCCTAACTCAGCCGCTGTTCAGCTGGATTTTGACTTTGGCCGCCGGGGTGAAGTTATTGATTACAGTGTAAAACGTAGCTGGTCAAAAAGCGGTAACAACGTTACAGAATTGCTTGAGATCTACCAGAATGGTGAGTTAATTAAGGGTCTAACGGACGAACAAAAACAAAGTTTTTTAAACGAATTGATCCCTATCGGCGTAGCTGACCTCTTCTTCTTTGACGGAGAAAAAATTGCCAACTTGGCTGAAGACGAAAACAATGCTGTATTGGCAGATGCAATCAACCGGCTATTAGGTATTGATATTATCAACCGCCTAAAAGCTGATTTGTCTGTATACCTGCGTAGCCAGAAAAAAGACAAAATGCCCGAAGATGTGCAAGCGCAGATAAACATCTTAGAAGCTATGTACAAAAAACAATACAACCTTTACCAAGAAGCATTATCTAACCTTGAAAGCAAAAAAATCGTACATACCGATCTTTTTGCTAGAAAAGAGCGTCAATTACAAACTGTTAATGAACTAGGTGGTGCGTGGGCGAGCTCTCGGCAGGCGGAAGAAGCAAAAGAATTACAACTTCGTGAAGAAAAAAATAACACTACTAGTCAAATCAAAGCCCTACTGGCTGATACAGTTCCATTGAGCTTAGCCAAAACGCAAATTAATGCGTTGTTACAGCAGCTAACAGCTGAACAAAAGTTAAAGAAAGAGCGCTTAATTGAAGAAGAACTTAACGCTAGAATTTCTGCTATCAAACAATCCTTACTGAAGTCACTTGGTAGCAATTTCCAGCAACAGATTGAAAGTACAATCGAAACTCAAAAACTTCAAGCCTCTAACGACTTCGATATTATTCACGATATTTCAGACTCTGAATTAAGTCGCTTACTACACATCGTTAATCAAGTCGTACCGAAACAACAAGCAGAAATGGAGACACTCTGCACTCGATTAGAAACAATCGAAGGTGAACTGGAAGCCAGTGGTATTAATATTTCTCGTGCACCAGAAGAAAAACGTATCGAAAGCTATGTAGAAGAACTTAGTAAAATAGATAAAAAAATTGGTGCTATCGAATCAGAAATTGAACAGCATACCAAAGATGCCAAAGATGCCTTAAAACTTGCCATGGACGCATTACGTAAGCTACGTGATCACGAAAAGCTATACAGTCTAAGCTCTTCAATAACCAAAGGCATTTCTCTAGCAGAGAATACACGAGATCTATTATCTCAATTCGCCGTTAAAACTCGTGAACGTCGCATTGCAACATTGGAAAAAGAGTTCTTAAAATCCTTTAGCAAACTTGCTCGGAAAGATGATCTGCTTATCAAAGCACGTATCAACCCAGAGACCTATTCTGTAACTTTACTCGATAATAATGGCAATGCTATTGAAAAGCAGAAACTGTCAGCTGGTGAAAAACAGATTTATGCGATTGCCATGCTGGAAGCATTAGGCCGTACATCTGGTAAGGCGCTGCCCATAATCATTGATACACCTTTAGGACGTTTAGACTCTAAACACCGTAAAAACTTAGTGAGAAACTACTTCCCTACCGCAAGCCATCAGGTACTAATCCTTTCGACGGATACAGAAGTGGATGAAGACTTTTATCAGGAGCTTGCTCCAGAGGTTTCACACGCATTTGAAGTCGAATACGATCCACAAGACGGTTGCTCAACATACAAAGAAGGTTACTTCTGGCGCGCCTAGGCGCCAGCAGTAACTTAACTCATTAAATAATATAAATTAAGCGGAAACCAAGACATGTTGCCACAGAAAATGAAAATCTCCGACAGAGCCTTTACATCATTACGCCGCCTGCAGAACAACACAGGATTAACAGTAAACATTGGTGCGCGCTTAGCATTTTTTTCATCGATTGAACGTGGCCATACTTGGAAAGGCGAAGAGATTGAACTTAAACAGCGCGAGTTGGATAAGTACACATGGCTAGGCGACCACGTAAATTTGGTTGAAATGCTACTAAAGCAAAAGTACCCAAACCTTGATGAGAAAGATTATTACAAGGCCTGGGCGAGCCATATTGATGATGGTGCTATGTCAATTGAAACAAAGAATAATCTTTTTTCTATTTTATAACGCTAGCTTTTAAATATATGCAAAAACCATCAGTATTTTTAATTGCATGCAACATAGCCTTCATAATCCGCTTCATTTAAATTAATAGAACTTGGAAAATAATCACCGCAGTCTTTTTTTATACTATATAGCACTAAATCACGAAGCTTTGCCTTTGAAGCAGAGTTTTTTGCTAAATCTAGAGTATTAATACTGTACGTATGAAATGCTTTTTTAAAAACATTAAAACCATCATCATAAGAACACATACTCTTCGTGTAAAAAATTCGATAGGCATCGAACAATGCAGAAAAACCAATACTACTAAAATATATACTACTCTCATCTAAGTCACGATAGAACAAATCAACCAAACTTAAAACTCTATTATATATAAGTTTATCATTACATTTTAAGTAGCAATCACGCCAGATAGAAGAATCTCGATTCAAATTTTCTCTCTGATATGTTTCCATATTTTTAGAATAAAACCGTTCTCTATCTTCAGCTGGTTTTGATGAAATAAACTTCATAATTGACTCAACAACAGAAGCTAGTGAAATTTTAGTGATCTTAAGTAATCCTTCAGCCTCCTCATCTTGTACGGCTAGGATTATTTTATTTTTTAAACTTGAGCCATCATCACTTGCCAGCCCTCGAGCCATATAAACGCATAAAACATCTGGTGACCAAAATTGAGGATTTTTAGTATCTAAGTCAATTTGATATAACTGATAAATAAGATTCTTATTTACCTTCCTTTGAGTTGAATTAATTATTGAAAAAATTTGAGCGTGATATGAAATAGGAATATCCAGATAAATAGAACAAAGTAAAAAAGTATCTAACATCGGATCATTATGTTTGAGTAGACGGAAACCAGAAAGTCGATGTTGACCATCAATAATAGATGCTTTAATTGCCTCATTATTAACAATGATTTTATTATTTTCAAAACTCCACCCCCACTGATCTTTTTCTAGTAGATACCCATCTTGACCTATATTAGCACCTAATATTATAGAGTTAGGAAATGCAGATACACCTGTTTCAATATATTTTTTAATCTGAACTGAACGGTTCGCTACTATTTCTCGCTGTGTACCATAGTTCTTTCTAAGAGTTAAATCTAAAGGGTCATTATCAATATACTCATCTAAGGCTTCTAACTTGATAGAATCACAAATATTTAGTAAAATTCTGACAGAGATAGAACAAGCATAAAATACACCAAAACCTTGTTTTACTTCGAGTGCAGGGAATTCAAGTGCTCCCTCTATGTATTCCATAAAATTAACCTTTACCTTGGAAGAAATTAGAGTCTATCTCTTTGCTGTCAGACAGATCTGGAGGTATAAAATCATCTAAGTTTGAATTTTGAGACCCTTTAGGAACTCTAGAGTCTCTTTCTATTATTGGTGTTTCAGAAAATATATATATAATAAGAGAAAAAAATAGCCCTAGAACTCCATAAATAGAGTCTTCATCATAGTAATTTGCATATGACACAATAACTAATATCAATGAGATTACACCAAAAATCATCCCCCATGCAGAGACAATCGTTTCTTTTTTCAAATCGCGAACTCTATTATCTATATTGCTTCTAGGATCATCACTTTTAAACATCTCTAGCAATTCGTTTACTACTTTAGCAGAGAAAAAAAGCTTCTTACATATTAAAGACCCAAGTAAAGCCATAGAAAAAGTAAAAACATTTGAACCTGGAAAATAAGAGTTTATTTGTTCATCTCTTACCCAAGGCAACCAAATACCACCTCCCCCTATGAAAATAATTGATATACTAAAAAATGAAATCACCTTTATATTTAAAATTGCTGGAAAAATTTCTTTAACCACATAGTTTCTTAAAACCAGGTAATCAGAATAATTCGAAACAGCATGAATAATCACCGTCCAGAATCCTGTATGATAAAAAACAGAAAGTACCACAAAAAAAATGTAAACATAAAAAAAGTCTATCAAATGACAATCTCCCAAAATGCTAAATCTTTAATTTTAAAGACTTTCTTTTTACCATCCACACATAAGCTACAATGTTTCTCAAGTTTACGTATCTCAGACATAAACCCTTCTTCATCTTGTTTATTCTGTGTGTTGAAAATAGCTTTTATTTCTTGTGATTTTATATTTGCCACTTGATGAATAATCCATGAGAGTATTAATGTGGAGTAGTCATTATCGCCTGTTTTAAAGTGAGTCAGTTCTTGAGTTGATAAGATCGTGCCTACCCCAAACTCACGACCTTCTTTAAGAATTTTCTTCAGGCTATCGAAGTCTTGGGACATAAAGTTATCAGCTTCATCTACCAAGATCATCTTAGATATTTGACGGTACTCACCATCAAGTACGGAGCTACCATGCTGATGCATTTGCGTATAGAACAGGTCTAGTGTTAGCGCCACAACCAGATTTTGTATACTTTCATCATAACCAGATAGATTAATTACGGTAACGCCATCTATTAAGTCATACAACGACTGTGTTTTACTGCTATCAGGCTCAAAAATCTCAAAGCTAATGAGGTCATCCAATGCAGCATAGAGGGAGTCTTGCTCGACCTTTTCTTGACTTTGAAACACAGACCAAACATCAGCTAACGTCGGCGCAAGTTTTCCCCACGTCGTTTTATCTTGGGCCTTAATACCAGCAGCCTCGTATGCATCAGTCACTAGCGTACGCACTTTATTTTGTTGCTTGGTGCCTAAGTTAAAAGCTTTGGAAACGGTTGTACGAAACAGGTTGGCTGTATGCATGGGTTGCATGGGTCTGCTTCCGAATATTGCAAATGGATTGAAGGGTAAATGGAAAAGATCATAAACCTTAGCCCCTGTCGCCTCTACAAAATCGTCTTTTACATAATCAGCTTTATAATCGAAAATCAGAATACCAAAAGGCTTTCCACCAACATTCTTGTGCTGATTACGTACTAACTGCGTAACTACAGATTTGGTAAATTGGGTTTTACCTGTCCCCATTGTTCCAATAATACCTGTATTAGTGTTAAAAAGTTTCTCAGTATTGGTGGGCTCCCAAATCACTGGTGTTTGAGTTGCGATATCTGTTCCAAATGTAATTTTTAGCGGATCATTAGCGATTGCATCCATTTCGTGATTAAAAATAGCTTCAGTTTTTAGCTCAGAAGCTGAAATATGCGGAGTATCTTTCTCACCTATTATGTCGTCCATAGCATCCGCAGTCTGTATCGATTCTTTTGCCAATTCCCTTTCCATATTAGGCTTGAGCATATACTCTTCAGGAACACACAATAGGTTTTCGTTTACTATCTTATTTTCTAACTCTTGATATGCACTGTGCACCAAATTGTCCATCCTAAAAAACGGAATATCAATCTCTAGAACATCACCTGAAATATGTTCGAGTACTGTGTGCTTAACCTCGTATCGTTCAGATAAACAACTGTCTGAGTTATTGTGAGCAACTACAATTCCAGATGGGTAATTAGCCAATTGTCCTATTTGATAGTCCCCTTCCAACCAAACTACCCGATCTTCTTCAAACGGATTAAAGTAGTTGTCTTCAAATACTTTATAAAGCTGGTACTTTTCCACTTGGAGCAACACCTGTCTTACAAATAACCCACGATACAGCTTACCTGCTAGGTTTTGCTGTCCAAGCATTTCTTCCATATAACGTTTAAGCTCTAGTGCCTGCTCTCTGGCTTTGTCATAATTCGGACGACTCCCTGCTTTGGCCTCAACCGGTAGTAAGTACAAAGAGTCCCCTTTGAAGCCGGCAAAGAGTATATCGTCTGATATAGCGCCTTTTTTAATACCCGAATTATGACGTGCAAAGTCTGAATCTGACATCGCTAAGCCTATGTTCCCCGCTACCCGAATCATTTCAGCAACAGATAATGGCACCCAACAGATATCAGACTGGGACAGCATGGCATTGACCACTTTATAGGAAGCAATAACCCCTTTCTTACCCAACTTTTCTGTGACTTCATCATTTACCATTTGCAACAGCCACTCGCCATTGAAAGCATTAAATTCACGTATTAGACTTTCCCCCTTTGCACCTAATACGTTTTTATAAAGCTGTGATTGTTTGGTCACTGTGATCGCATCATATCCCGATGAACTTGTATATTGGTCTGAGTAATGAATGAGAATGACATCTTGGCTTGATTGAAAGAAATCGAGAGTCACTTTTGGATCAATAATAGTTGTCCATACAGAACTATCGTAAGAACGCTCTAACTGTGTTTTTACTTTATCGCTTACCGCTAAACTAATTGCAGAACGCTCGTGATAACTGTCATTACTTCGATGAGCAGGACGCCATAGAAGTCCAAAATATCGAGCTATTTTCAAATGCGGCTTATCATCATAATCGACACCTTTTAAACCAAAGGCAGTAAAATAAGCATTATTGTTTTCAGAACGAGATGATTCACCGTTTAACAAGCCTCCACAAGCAACACTACTGATATGCTTATCAATGTTATTATCTCGTGCATCTACAACCTGATTATTCTTAAAGAAAGTTAGGTGCGCATAATCTTGTTCAGTGACATTCTGATGTTGGTATTTACTAAACGATAAACGAGTTCTTAATACATCTACAATCGTATCGGTATTACGCTTAGCAGCACCCTTTTCTAGTCCATACCTCTCTTTGATATCATCATAGCTTCCCATTTCTGCAAAGATATCAAACTCTGTTTCTAACTCGTCATCGTCATACAAGTTAACCTGTATATAACGGGCATCTTCTAAATACTCCATGTAATAAGCAAGAATGCCTTCAAAAAGCTCGCGATTATCAGCGTTATTAACTGAATTGACTAAAATCGGCGCTGTCGGCACCGTACTAAAAAGCTGTTTAAAGGTACTTGTAAACTCTTCAATCTTGGTCTTAACCAGCTTAGTAATATAATCAAAGCTACTTTCTTCGCGTGGAACGATTTCAATCCACATAGGATTTTCATCAACGACCTGTGTATAGCTATACCCTTGGCTGTGATCAAATAAATGCGGCACTAGGCCGCGAGCATTGAGCCTTTTAAGGGTTACAGGCGCAAGCGTTTTAAAGCTTAGATCTTCACCATCCATCAAAATACTTTCTATTAAGTGAAGGGTGTAAGAAAGTACCAGAGGATGAAATGGCATGAGGTACTGCTTAATGCGACCATCTAAAGGGTCTTTTAGATTAGCTGTACCAATTCTCATTACCAGCTTTGCCGTGTCATCAAGATTACTATCTACTGGAAGAGACTCGACATAATCCAAGTAAGCATAAATATAATTTTGACCAAGCAGTACAGCTTTTGGCCCCCACCCTTCCAAAGACGGCAAGGTTTTGCGTTTGCCTTCTTTAAAAAACTTCAAAAAAGCAGAGTAATGTTGATAGAGGTCTGTAAGTCCATGTTGTTCAAGCTCAACGATTGGAATCCCCGTTTGAGTTTCACTATTCCAATCAATGACTTCCTGGTCAATGACAGACCACTCAGCTTTAAGTAATTGCTGTCTTAAGAAGAGCTGCTTAGTTTCCTGATTATCAAGGATGACAGAATCTTTAGATGACTTATATGAAGCAAAGTAATCATCATGGAATAACTTTTTAGTACGACGGACATCCATAAATAATGGAAGAATTAGTGGCTCTTTCGCTGATTCTCCTTCTACTATTACTTGTAGCTGTGAAGCGCCATTTTTTAAAGTAAATCGAACCTCATCGGATTCGTCGTAAAGCTGCTGAAAATTAACTATACCTATAGTGTTTACGTCTATTAGCTCACCACTATCCTGCAAACTGTGCTGCTCGAATACATCTGCACTAACCTTCAACGTTTGCTGTTCAGCTTGTAGAATTAATGCACCGCCTTTAGACGTTCTTACAAGAAATTGATTAAATACATCGTCCAAATAAAATGCGGATTTAGGCAGTACCACGCAATGGAATTTATAGTTTTCTGCACTTAATTGCCGCTTTAAACTAATAGTGAAAAAAATTGGCTGCTCTGAAGTCTGACCAATTACTGTTAAAGTTGTCTTTTTAGATCTTGGGCGATGAATTAATTCAATCGAGTCTGCTATTTTTTTTGGCTGTATTTCAAACTCTTGCTTTTGTGTAGTATCGCCTGAAAACTTAATATCAACTTCGAACTTGTTAGTTCCAATAGGTGTTTGTATAAGTAGATGAACATCACGTAAGCCAGATCCAGCTTCTTTTTTACTTCGATATTCAAGAGAGCAACCTTCACATTCAAATTGGTCAAACTCTAAATTTTGCTTTTTTTGCTTGTCTATCTCTGCGCTATATTGATCAAAAGACAACTCTTTCCAATTTTCAGAATCGATAAAATTTTTCTTTATGAAGCTACTACCAAACAGAGTCATTCTATCTTCTAATTCTGCCGGATAATGCTCCACTTCAAACTCGATTTCTGATCTCAATTTTTTATTTTCTTCAATGCGTCGCTCAACCTGGTTCTTATTGAGATTTTCACTACTGCTTTGCCAATTCTGCGTAAGAACAGGATCATTAAATAGACCTAATTCATCAAAGCGAAGTTCACCATCTATCATTGACTCATACAAACTACGGTAGCCAAAAATACTTGCGCTATCTGAAGCAATCATTTTTGATTGAATATCTAGCAAACATCGAGAGGTAATATGATTGTCAGATTCGTCGTCAATCAAACTATAGAGACGCTCTTTTATGGATTCTACCGACCAAATAGCCTCAACTTGCGCAAGATCCAAGGTACTATTAGTAATTGTGTCGAGCGAACTGTTGTGCACCATAACTAAACTGTTTGAATCATCGACAACACTATCTCTTAGCTTTGCCAAATAATTTTCTGAGTAGCAGCCTTGATCAACTGTGCCCACTTCAGCATGACCCGCAATAATCACCTTCACATCATCAATCAGTAAATACGATAATTTTTGTTCATTATCGTAAATGTGCCCACTAGCCAGACTATGAAGTGCGGAGAGTAGTTTTAAAGTATTATCAGGGTCAATTGAACGAAATTGAAATCGTTCACCTGCTGAGGCCTTACCTTTTAGCCATGTCTTTAGGTTTTCAACTAAAAAATTCTCAAATTGTTTTTCGGACATAGACTGCATCTCCACTGTCACTCATGCGATCGAGATTTCCTACTCGCTCGTAAAACTCTATTAAGGCCTGCTGAGATTGTTGATCAAACCATACACCACGCTTTTTGAACTCTTCAACCAATTGCTGTAACTGAATTTTTTCTTCATTGCCAATAGCTATATTAGTAAGCATAAGCAAATAGTCTTGATTCATTATTAAGACTCGGCCACCTCTCCGGCGGTTCTGGATAAAATGTCTAGCGACTTCATTTTCAAAAGCTAAAACCACTTTTTTGTTAACAGTTAATTGATTCGAGCGAGGCTGGGAAAAAACTTCCTCCGCTGTTTTGATAATTGCTTCGAAGGTTTCTTCTATGCTTGCAGGGGTATTAGCCAATTGTTCTCTTTTCCTAGCACCTCGATAGGCATTTAGAAACAAGACCAACACTTCAAGATACTCAGATTGCTCATCGGGTTCACAATTTAAAAGATACTCATAAAAACGCCACAAAGGATATTTACTTAAAGTATCAGGGTCTTTTGCATCTGGCTGATTGAGGTATTCCAAAGCGGATAAAGTTGGAAATAGATCAGCTACCCTGTCTAGTAACGAAGGTAGTGCATCACGAACATTCGTTCGCTCACTACTTGCTCGCTCTGTATCAAGAATGAAGAATAATGGCTTGCTGCTAGGCAACAAACGCCAATTACGTATATTTAATGCTAGCTGAGAACTGTATAGAAAGTTATATAAGCTTAAAAACGCAGTTGTATTTTGCATAAAATAGTTCGGATAGCGGCATAAGAACTCAAAATCTTTTGAGAAAACATCAGATAGAAACGGAAGGTAATTTTCTACGTTACTAACATAATGCTTTTCAATTAAAAAGTTCGACAATTCATCTAAAAGCTCCGACTCTAAAAAATTGCAACCTTGAGAAGTGATGCTCAATTTACGTGTATGCTCATCTATCATACTTCCTAGAACTGAACTTACATGCTTTGTGTTCACTGACCCTTCAATATGATTTTTAAACAAAAGGAAGTTGGGTGATGACTGATAAAGACCCTTAGCATCATTTTCAAAATACATTTTACTTAGGAGACTTTCAAATTGCTCATTACCAATTTTACTACTTAACCTTGTTTGACATGCATCAATAAAGTGAGTGAGGCTTCTCTTTGGCTTTATATTTTTGCCAGTAGCAATAGAAATCAAATACCCTGCAATTGACAATGAGTCTATATCGCTTACTCTATTACTACGCTGCTGACGAAATGTTAGATAGTAATTTACGAAATTTCTATCTTTGATAGCTTGCCCTCGAAGAGCTAATAAATTTTCTTGAATACTCATTAGTGCAGTGCCTCTACAATATATTCGTCTTCTTCCTGAGTTAACGACCAATGAGCACTATTATTGATAATATGGAAGTGAAGCGTATCAGTTTGCCCAGAAATACTTACAATCTCTTCTAAAACTTCTTCTAAAATAACGACTGAATTTTTATCATGTCGGTTAGGCCGATATCCCCCCAAAATCCTTTCAGCTAACTCCAGAAAAGAAATGTTTACAGGGAAAGCTTGTATCGTCTTGTCATCTACTTTAACTGTTGCATTAAAGAAATGAACCCTACCATCATTGGCTGATGCAACCCGTTTGGTATCAAGTCTAATTTTTACATCTGCAGATAAAAAAACGCCATTACGCTCTCCAATATAAATACCATTAGTAACGATTTTTGGTACTAATCGATTTGCAAATTTAATTAAACTGGCGATAAGAGTCTTATCATAAAATTCTCGTAACACTTTAGGATCAGCATTAGAATTGTGTAACTGCCATACTCGGATGTATTCATCAAAAATTGGCTGACTAAAATCCTGAGCAAAACCGTGATGATAATTATTACCTATATCTACATCACCCAAAAGGTAAAACGCACGCACCCATGTTGAGGCCGAATAGACTTCGAAACCTGTTTGATAAAGTTCTATAAAGGCTGTTTTAAAAGCCTCAAAGTGAACATCCTCCACTTTGAGCGACTGTTGAACCACAAACTCATCGACTCGTTTAGATCGAGTTAAACATGGGTCAAAGGACGTAAACGTTGATGCTAAACCGCTAGTCTTAGATGCAAAGAAATTATCGAAAATCGATGAACCACCAGCGATAAGATGATAAATAAAATCGAGTAATGATCGAGAGGAAAAAAACTGATCGAATTTCAATCTAGCATGCAACAAGAGTTTTATTACAAGCTCTTGAACACTTTCTTCTTGAAGAATTAGGTAGTTTTGAAAGATTAGTTTATGATGTTTATCGACGTCGTTTAGGTAAGCTCGATAAAGTGGGTTATCCATTGAAGCTGAAGTGACTTTAGAAAATAACTGCTTAACGAAAGAAGAACCTACTTCACCCTCTTTTAAGCTAAACTTTGGATAATCTTCAAAACTTAAAAAAGAATACTGGCCGACTTCACGTTGACCAGCTATAAACTGACCAATCGCATCTTTCACACCATTATGACGCTCAGCACCAGAGTTGTAGTAGTTAAACATCATACCAATATTTATACCTACAATAAGAGGCATACCTGCTAATTGATGATGATCAAATAATTCATCTAACGCTTCAATTGCACTTTGGTCGGGTTTAAAACTATGGGTCGCATCCAAGTGAAACTTATAAGTTGAAGAGTAATTTGCATAATTACGACGCAATAATTCAGACTTACCATCACCGCTTGAGCCACATAAAAAAATTATTTTTTTAGCGTCAACGTTAGATTCAAGTGTTTCTATGAGTTTTCTCTCTATTTCAGTTTCAACATAGAGATAATTCTTGAACTCTTCAATTTCACCTGATGCTTTAGACAAAGTTGAAACAGCTTGAGCAGAAGAACGAGATAGCGTACTTAAAAGACTATTAAAATCCATATAGAGCCTTTAAACAAAAATTTGATTTAAAGTAGGTATTGTCTTAATCATCTTCTTATAGATATAGCGATACAAATAGAAATTCGGCACCAACTAAACAAAAATAATCATGACCAACTATACTGTAAAGGTCATGCATTTTGCTACATTTTTGAGGAATAGGATACAAATGGGCCAAAGGTGGGACAAAAATGGGCCAAAATCAGATACAAAAAAGCCGAACACTGGGTTCGGCTTTCGTAACTTACTGAGTAGTAAGTATAAATTTTGGTAGGACTAAGCAGATTCGAACTGCTGACCTCTACCATGTCAAGGTAGCGCTCTAACCAACTGAGCTATAGTCCTAAAAAGTGTTGGCTATTATACCCAGCCTTTTTGGTTTGACAAGGGTTTGTTTCATTTTTTTTAAATCTTTGTTTTTACAAACAAACTAGGCTGGGATCAGTAGTTCGTGGCCGACCACTTCGTCAATTAAATGGTAAGGCACTTTGTATTCTTGGCCTTTAAATTTAACCGTAACGTAGTCGTAGAACATGTTGATGACTGTGCAATTGACGATAACGCCGTTGTCGATCACACGAACGATATTGTAGTTTCTTAATGTTATCGCCATACCCCATTTCCTCTTTTGTTGTTACTGTTATTTGCGCCATCAGATTGATGTTATTTTACTCAGATAAATAGAGGCGACAAGCTGGTCTTACTTAGCCTTCGCCCACGTCTTTCAGCTTTTTCTGTAATTGACGGATTTGATCGCGATAACCCGCCGCCAATTCAAATTTAAGCTCTTCTGAGGCGACGATCATTTCTTTTTGCAGTTGTACTATGGCTTTACGAACTTGCGCCACATCTTCCATGCTTTCAACTTGATAATCTTTGGCAGTTTCTGCCACTTTCTTGGTTTGTTTACCACGGCCTTTCCCTGCGCCGGGGTTGTAAGCACCTTCGAGAATATCTTCTACGGACTTGGTAATCCCTTTTGGTACAATGCCATGCTCTGTATTAAAGGCTTCTTGGGTGACTCGACGGCGGTTGGTTTCGCTAATAGCGCGCTCCATGGAACCGGTAATACGATCCGCATACAAAATCGCCATCCCTTTCACGTTACGGGCGGCTCGACCAATGGTCTGAATTAAGGAGCGTTCTGAGCGCAGGAAGCCTTCTTTATCGGCATCCAAAATGGCCACCAGACTGACCTCAGGAATATCAAGCCCTTCTCGCAATAGGTTGATCCCCACCAATACGTCGAATTCTCCTAAACGTAGATCCCGAATAATTTCAACACGCTCTACGGTATCGATATCCGAATGCAAATAGCGAACGCGTACACCATGATCGTTGAGGTAATCGGTTAAATCCTCGGCCATGCGTTTGGTCAAGGTGGTGACTAACACACGCTCACCAATGGGAGCACGCTTGTTGATTTCCGAGAGCAAATCATCCACTTGTGTAGCAACAGGACGCACTTCTAAAATCGGGTCAATCAAGCCGGTTGGGCGAACAATTTGTTCAACGACCCAATCCTGATGCTCTTCTTCGTATTTTCCAGGTGTCGCGGAGACAAAGATCGTTTGTGGTTTAATTTGTTCCCACTCTTCAAAACGCATGGGGCGATTATCGAGAGCTGAGGGCAAGCGGAATCCATATTCCACTAAGTTCTCTTTCCGTGATCGGTCACCTTTGTACATGGCACCGATCTGCGGTACGGTCACATGGGATTCGTCAATGACCAATAGCGCATTCGCGGGGAGGTAATCAAATAAAGTTGGCGGTGGTGAGCCTTCTTCTCGGCCAGATAAATAGCGTGAGTAGTTCTCAATGCCTGAACAGTAGCCTAGCTCTTGCATCATTTCTAAGTCGTATCGCGTGCGTTGTTCTAAGCGCTGTAATTCGACCAGTTTGTTCATGGACTTAAGCTGCTCTAGTCGTTGATCGAGCTCCACTTTAATACGTGCAATGGCATTTTCTACTGTTTCGCGCGGTGTCACATAGTGGGTTTTCGGATAGATCGTCACCCGTGGTACTTTGCGAATCGTTTTGTTCGTGAGTGGATCAAACATAGATAAGTTATCCACTTCGTCATCAAATAATTCGATGCGTATGGCGGTGTCTTCGGAGTCGGCCGGAAACACATCGATCACATCGCCTCGCACACGAAAGTTACCGCGCTCAAACACCATATCGTTGCGACTATATTGCAATTCTGCCAAACGGCGTAGTACAGCCCGTTGGTCGATACGATCACCACGATCGAGGTGCAGCATCATTTTTAAATAAGATTGTGGGTCCCCCAAACCGTATATCGCTGAGACGGTTGCCACGATGATAACGTCTTCCCGTTCTAACAGGGCTTTGGTGGCCGATAAGCGCATCTGCTCGATGTGCTCATTGACTGAGGCGTCTTTCTCAATAAAGGTATCAGACGCTGCTACATAGGCTTCTGGCTGATAATAGTCATAATAAGAAACAAAGTACTCGACGGCATTATTCGGGAAGAACTCTTTAAATTCGCCATACAGTTGGGCGGCTAAGGTTTTGTTGTGTGCCATAACAATGGTTGGTCGCTTAACTTGCGAAATCACATTGGCAATGGTGTAAGTTTTACCCGACCCAGTCACCCCCAATAGTGTTTGATGGGCAAGGCCAGCCTCAACCCCTTGTACTAATTTTGCAATGGCTTTTGGCTGATCACCAGCGGGAGCATAAGAGGAAACGACTTCAAATTCTTGCGACACAACCTTCTTCCTTCGTGATGGGAACGACTCATTAGATTAACAAATTTTCCCCTTGTCGTCCGAGAAATCATGCCATTTATTCCAGCAACTCATTTCAAGGGTAACACTAAACAAACGGCCCCTTTACTAACTATCAAACCTTATATAACATTATAGAATAACTTTATATTTAAAAAGGCAAACAGGCATGCCCTCTTCCGCTCATACCATTACGGCTTTTTTTGATGAGACCACTTTTACCGCTTCTTATGTCGTTGAAGACCGTCATCAGCAAACCTGTGTCATCATCGATTCCGTCTTGGATTTTGATCCAGCATCAGGCCATACAAGCACACTCAATGCGGATAAAATCATTGCGTTCATAAAAGGCAAAAACCTTACGCTAGCATACATTTTAGAAACCCATGTCCATGCGGATCATTTTTCTGCCGCCTCTTATTTAAAAGAGCAACTGGGGGGCAAAACCGTTATTGGCGAGCACATATCCCAAGTACAGAGCACTTTTTCTAAGCTATTAAATACCGATGATAGCTTTGCCCATGATGGCTCGCAGTTTGACCTTCTCGTTAACGAGTCCAGCATGCTTCCATTTGGTCAAGATTCTATTCGTGTACTGCACACGCCTGGCCACACACCGGCTTGTGTGACCTATTTAATCGGCGATGCCGCCTTTATTGGCGATACGCTCTTTATGCCCGATTACGGCACGGCACGATGTGACTTTCCAGGTGGCGATGCTCGTGTTTTATATCAGTCTATTCAAAAGATTTTCAGCCTTCCTGATACAACAAGACTCTTTTTATGCCATGACTACAAAGCCCCTAACCGCCATGAGTATGTTTGGGAAACAAGCGTTGCTGAGCAAAAAAGCTATAATCTGCATATTCACTCTGGGATTACCGAGGAAGAGTTTTGCACGATGCGTCAACAAAAAGATGCCACTCTCAATATGCCAAAACTGATCTGGCCAAGTGTGCAAGTCAATATGCGTGCGGGCAATATGCCTCCCCAGGAAAGCAATGGTATAGGTTATTTAAAAATCCCGATCAATCTGCCTAAAGACATCATCCCACAGTAGTGTGGAATGCTGATGAAAAAGGCAGTGTGAAAAAAGGGCACTCGTTGCCATAAAGGATATTTTTTGTGAAAAATAATACACTTGTTCGATTACTTCCCGCCTGGCAATGGTTGAAGACTTATAAAGCGGCAGATATGCAGGCTGATACGATTGCCAGCATTATCTTTACCATTATGGTCATTCCACAAAGCTTGGCGTATGCCATGCTAGCTGGCCTACCTGCGATCACTGGATTGTATGCCAGCATTTTGCCCTCTATTTTGTATTCCCTTTTTGGCACGAGCCGCATCTTAGCGGTTGGACCCGTTGCCATCACCTCGGTCATGACGGCATCCGCCGTATTGCCTTTTGCAACCGTCGGGACAGATCAATACGCCACGATCGCCATTTTACTAGCATTGTTATCAGGCACGATGTTATTAATATTGAGCATATTGCGACTAGGCTTTTTAACCAACTTACTGAGCCACCCGGTAATTTCAGGCTTTATTAGTGCCTCCGCACTGTTAATCATCTTGGGGCAAGTAAAACATCTACTTGGTATTCATGCCTATGGCGATACTCTCATTCCACTCGTAAGCAGCCTAGCTAAACATCTTCACAATACAAATATTCCAACACTCGTGTTAAGCATTGCTTCTATTGCCTCTTTGGTACTGATGAAGCGGTATTTCCCTTCCTTGCTGAAATCCCTTGGCTGTTCTCCTAAAACCGTTCAGCTTTTTGGTAAGTCAGGCTCTATATTGGTGGTGGCTGGTACAACGATTGCCGTCGGTGCTTTTTCTTTAGATCGATTAGGCGTCAGCATTATTGGCGCGGTACCAAGCTCTATTCCCACTCTCAAAGTCAGTGCAGTGAATATCAGCATGCTTAAGGAGCTGCTCCCCAGTGCGTTTTTGATCAGTATTGTCGGCTTTGTCGGCTCAGTATCAGTCGCCCAAACCTACGCAGCGAAATATCGTCAAGACATCGATCCGAATCAAGAGTTAATGGGCCTTGGGATGGCGAATATTGGCTCGGCTCTGTGCGGAGCCTTCCCCGTCACGGGTGGCTTTTCACGCACAGTACTAAATGCAGAATCTGGGGCGAAGAGCCCGATGACAGGGATTATTTCTGCGTTATTGATTCTGTTAACCTTACTCTTCTTAACGCCGCTGTTTTATTACTTACCGACAGCGATTTTGTCCGCCATTATCTCCATCTCGATGTTAAAGCTGATTAGCTTAGAGGATGCAAAACACCTTTGGCGATTTTCTAAAAAAGAAGCCATTCTTTTATTGGTGACGTTTTTCGTTGTGCTGTTTGGTGGTATGGAAACGGGCTTAATTGCGGGTGTGGTGTTATCACTCTTGTTCTTTCTTTGGCACACAAGCCATCCTCATATTGCCATTGTCGGCCGCGTGCCGGGAACAGAGCACTTCCGTAACGAACAGCGTTTTGCGGTCGAAAAGCACCCTCATATTCTGACCATTCGCATCGACGAGAATCTATTTTTTGCCAACGCTCGCGTATTAGAAGACCGACTACAAACCATCGTTTCGCAAAATACCGACATTAAACATTTAATCTTAATGTGTAACGCTGTGAACATGATCGATGCCAGTGCAATGCAAAGCTTAGAAAAAATCGTCGTCCGCTTAGCAGACTCTGGGGTGAAGTTACATCTATCGGAAGTGAAAGGGCCTGTCATGGACAAATTAAAAGGCTCGCAGCTACTTAACACTCTCACTGGTGAGGTATTTTTAACACAACACCAAGCCATACAGAAGCTAGAAAAATGCTGCGGAGATGAACAAGAGGGCAAATAAAATCCCATACACTATCCGCCCTAACCAACACAAAAAAACCAAGCTCTTCCGGTTATTTTCAAACCATGCAGGGCTTGGTTTTTTTAGCAATGTCGATACATTAGTATGATCAACAAAGCCTCATGGGTTACTGCTTAGAGGACGCACTTTCCATATTTGCAGGACTCGCTACTTGCAGTAACGCTTTATTGCGCTCTAGCAATACCTCGCCAATACCTTTCACCTTCACAAGCTGATCAACCGATTTGAACGCTCCGTGTTCTTTACGATAATCAATAATTGCCTGTGCTTTTTTCTCACCCACACCAGACATGACGGCTGCCAGTTGATCGGCCGTTGCCACGTTAATATTTAAAGGGGTTGCGGCAAACAGAGCCATAGGAGACAAAGCAAGCAGAAGCAGAGAACGGAAAAGTAGCGCGCGTAAAAAAGACAACGAGGTCATAATAACATCCTTTTTGTTGGTTAATATTCGGCATCCAGCCAATAAAAAAACGATCCTGAACGTAATGAAACGTCCGGATCGTTTTTAGGGTAAAAGCTTTTTTCATTCAATTCAAGGGGCAATGTGCCGCCCCTTTTCTATAATCCTCGTCTTACCAACAAGATGACAAGACAGGCGTTATGTATTATTTACAGCCTATATTAACAAACACCAAGCTCACGGTTGACTTGTGTTAATACCGCAATCGGATCCGCCGCTTGAGTGATAGGTCGTCCCATTACTAAATAATGACTTCCCGCTGCCATGGCTTGCGTGGGGGTCATAATGCGCTTTTGGTCTCCCTGCTCGGAACCCGCTGGACGAATGCCTGGTGTCACCAATACAAAGTCCTTACCAAGCTCTGATGATAAGATAGAAGACTCCTGCGCTGAGCAAACCACACCATCCATACCAGACGACTGAGCCAGCCTTGCGAGACGTTTCACATGTTGCTCAGGCGTTAGATCAATCCCCACTTCGATTAAATCAGACTGATCCATGCTAGTCAGGACGGTCACTGCAATCAGCAAGGTTTTATGATCCAATTTTTGCAAGGCATTGGCTGAGGCTTCCATCATACGGCGACCACCAGAAGCATGGACGTTGACCATCCAAACCCCCGCTTTTGCTGCTACACACACGGCATTAGCCACGGTATTTGGAATATCGTGAAATTTCAGATCTAAGAAAATCTCAAACCCCAGTTTATGGAGTTCGTCTAAAATGGCAGGGCCTGCAGTGGTAAACAGTTCCTTGCCCACTTTCACTCGACATTGGCTTGAGTCGAGGCGTTTCGCCATCTCAAGAGATTGCGCCATGGTTGGGTAGTCTAGGGCAACCACTATAGGGGATTGGCAGCTCATTTATCATCCTCTTTTTTACGACTAGATATTGGTTCAATGTCTGTTAATTGATTGGCGACGAACAGTAAAATCCGCCCATTTTTAATAAAATTATTCGCCTTCCAAACCGTGTATGGGCTTTACCGTCCCCCAGTTTTTACAACTAGGGCATTGCCAATGCAGTTGATAACCAGAAAAACCACATTGGCGACATTGGTATTGCGGCTTGGAATTAGCAAGCTGGTCAATCAGCTCATACAATACTTCAAGGTGCTGTTGATTCTGCCCACGGGATAAATCCATTTGCAAGCTGATAAGCGCTTTAAAGCCTTTTACCGTGGGATGGGAGCGCATTTGCTCAACCATAAACATTTCGGCATATTCTTTGTCGTCTACCATGTAATGTTCAGCCAATGCCAAGATAAGCGCCGCTGAAGGCTTTTTCTGGTTTTGCTCTTGTAGAAACTTCACAAAACCACTACTGCCCCACACCCGTTGATAACAATCTTTTAGCTTGGGGATCACCACAGAAATGTATTCCGCATCCTGTTCAGCCACTTGCTTTAGCTCTTTAATGGCATCTCGGTAACGTCGCTGACTACTCAGTACATCAGCGGCTCCAATACTTGCCCGAACACAACTGGGGTCTACTCCCAAGGCTTGTTTATAATGTTGATAAGCTTCTTTTGGCTGATCTTTTTTAAACAACGTTTGCGCCATCTCACAATGAAAGTGCGCCAAGCGTTTGATTTCTTTTTTATTCGGCGAGTCTTTGACCAGTTCGGTACCAATTTGAATAGCCTTATCCCAGCTTTGCTCAAATTCGTATAGATCCACCAGCAGGGTTAAAATTTTGGGATGAAACTCACTTTTACGAGAGGCAGTTGCCATGTTGAGCAATAATCGACTGGCACGATCCAATAGACCCGCCGACATAAAATCACTGGCCAGTTCTAATTGCACCATGCGCATTTCTCGCGACGATATTTCAGGACGCGCTAACAAACTTTGATGAACATTAATGGCTTTTTGTATTTCACCTTTTTTGCGAAACAAACTACCCAACGTTAAATGAATATCAAACGTATCGGAGTTAATTTCTAACGACTCAACAAACGCATCGATGGCTTCGGATTGCTGGTCATTTAAAAGGTGATTCAGGCCTCGGAAATAATCAGGTGGAACGTTTTTCTTTTCACGCTTTGGCTTTTTCGCCGGATTTTTTCGCCCCATTGCCCAGCCGATAAAAAGCGCGACAAATAGAACAATAAATAACCCAACTTCGGTCAACGCCGCTACTCCTTCCCTGAAGACAATTCTTGGGTAATGGACGCTTTGCGTAATTGATCCAATTCCTTAGTTGCCTTATCAAGGCGCTTGCTCAGCAAACGAACCTGACGCTCTGAACGTAAATAACTAATCGAACTTACCAACAAGGCAACACAAGCCCCAAAAGAGAAAGATAAAATCGAATAAAGCGCAACACTCAACTCTGGCCCTTGCCAAAAAACAAGGTCAAGGCGAATAAGCTGTGGATTTCGGATGGCAAAAAACACACCGACAGCCAGAAAAAAGACAATCAGAATGATTAATACAACCCTTTTCAGCCATTTAAGCATAAAGCAACCTACTAAATTAGAATGGCGACATTATGCCGTCATAGCTAAGAAAATTCGAGGTATAAAGATGTAAATTTAGTTGAGTTCGTTAACACCATCATCCGGGGAGTTCACCAACTCTCGCAATTCTTTTCCCGGTTTAAAGTGAGGGACATACTTAGCAGATAACTCAACAGACTCTCCAGTCTTCGGGTTTCGACCTATTCGAGGTGCACGGTAGTGCAAGGAAAAACTACCAAAACCTCTGATCTCGATGCGCTCACCATTCGCCAAAGAATCGGACATATGATCAAGCATAGTTTTGATGGCTTGCTCTACATCCTTCACTGGCAAATGTGATTGCTGATCGATTAACAACTCTATCAGCTCAGATTTCGTCATTCTCGTCTCCGCGACTATATTTTGATCACATAGTAAGACTAGCTAAATTTAGAAAGAAAGCAATCACTTAAAGAGATCAAAGGGCAATTAATGCGCTTTTTTTGCAATATTGGGCAAATATTTATCGAGTCTGGGGATTTGATAACTGGCATCCTACATAGTGAGCTTTTATAATGCCGGACATAGTTACAACCATTTTTACAACCATTGGAAGATAAAACAATGAGCTACAATACAATTCCTGCGGGCAAAGATGCCCCAAATGACATCAATGTGATCGTCGAAATTCCTGCTCAAAGCACACCTGTAAAATACGAAGTGGACCACGACATGGACGCTTTGGTGGTAGACCGCTTTATGACGGCACCTATGTTTTACCCAGCCAACTATGGCTACATCAACAACACCTTGTCAGATGATGGCGACCCAGTTGACGTGTTGGTTATCACTCCTTACCCAGTGGTAGCAGGTTCTGTTATTCGCTGCCGTCCAGTTGGTGTGCTAAACATGTCTGACGAAGCAGGTATGGATGCTAAATTGGTTGCGGTTCCTCACGAGAAACTAAGCAAAGAGTACGGTCATATCCAAGACGTACAAGACATTCCTCAACTGCTTCGCGACCAAATCGAACATTTCTTCGAAAACTACAAAACCCTTGAAAAAGGCAAGTGGGTAAAAGTTGAAGGTTGGGCTGGCATCGAAGAAGCGAAAAAAGCCATTGTTGAAGGCATCGAAGCGTTTAACGCTAAGTAATTTGCTTTTACAATGCTAAAGCAAAAAAACCGATCTCAAGATCGGTTTTTTTATGCTCAGTGCTTACGCTTCATTAGGTCTCAACACACAACATGACAAAGACATAGCCCATCAGGGTGTGCAAAAAAGCCGTATTAGGCTTGCGAATCTAAGAAACGCTCGGCATCTAGTGCTGCCATACAGCCAGTACCAGCGGATGTAATGGCTTGACGGTAAATATGATCAGACACATCACCCGCCGCAAAAACGCCCTCTACGCTCGTCTGAGTGGCATTACCGTGAGAACCCGTTTGTACCTTGATGTAGCCGTCTTTCATATCCAGCTGGCCTTCAAAGATGTCTGTGTTAGGTTTGTGACCAATGGCAACAAACAAACCAGCGACATTCAACTCTTTCTTTTCGCCTGTTTGGTTATTCTTAATGCGAACACCAGTGACACCAGCATCATCACCTAGTACTTCATCTAACTCAGAATACCATTCAATTTTCACATTACCGTTCTTGGCCTTTTCCAACAGTTTGTCAGACAAGATTTTCTCAGAGCGGAACTTGTCACGACGGTGAATAACCGTCACTGTCTTCGCAATATTGGCTAAATATAGCGCTTCTTCAACCGCTGTATTACCACCACCGACGACCGCCACGTCTTGATTACGATAGAAAAAACCGTCACACGTTGCACAGGCCGATACACCTTGCCCCATGAATTTCGCTTCACTTTCCATGCCCAGATACTGAGCACTTGCTCCGGTGGCAATAATCAGTGCGTCACAAGTATAAACGCCGCTGTCACCTTCTAAACGGAAAGGACGGTTTTTCAGATCGACTTTATTCACATGATCAAAAATAATTTCTGTTTCAAAACGTTCTGCGTGTTTGCGCATGCGTTCCATTAGCTCAGGGCCTTGAACACCTTGATCATCACCTGGCCAATTGTCTACTTCCGTTGTGGTGGTTAATTGCCCACCCATTTGCATACCAGTAATCATTACAGGGTTTAAATTCGCACGTGCTGCGTATACTGCGGCCGTATAGCCTGCTGGGCCGGAACCCAAAATCATTAACTTAGCGTGTTTCACATCGCTCATTTCATTGCTCCTGTAAACGGACATCCTGCTAGCTATTGAACCAGCATCTTTTCATGTGACGAATTCTAACCAATATAGAACAAAACTATTAGCAAAAATTGTTAATAACTAACATAGGGGCGTTCTATGTGTTTTCAAGATTGGCATGTCTGGCATTGCGGATCTTTTGTCAATCGCATTTCACGCCAGTGCCCTGCAAAACCATCGAATATCTTCAATAGACCATGCTCAACACGGCCACAACCACTGGCTATTTTTAGTGCATCCAAGGCTTGCAGCACCCCAAGGGAACCAACCACAGGGCCAATTACCCCACTTTGACTACAATTGAGCTGGGCGTCTGACATATCTGGATACAAACACTCATAGCAAGGAAACGTTTTCTGATCGTATAAAAAACTCACTAACTGCCCTTCCCAGCGAATCGCCGCGGCGCTCACTAGTGGTTTTTTAGCCGCTAAACAAGCACGGTGAATGGCCTGTCGTGCGGTGTAATTATCCGTACAATCCAGTACCACATTGGCCCGTTCAATCGCTTGATGTAACCGTTCACCTTCCAAACGATCGGGTAAAACGGTAAGCGTCACATCAGTATTTTTCACCGCCAACTGAGCCTTGGCCGCCGCCGCCTTGTTTAACCCTAGTTGCGTATCAGCATAGAGTACCTGACGAGGCAAATTGCTGGACTCAAGCGTATCACCATCTGCTAATATCAATTCTTTAACCCCAGCACTGGCCAAATAGGTAGCTGCAATATTCCCCAATCCACCAAGACCAATCACTAAAATGGTCGATTCAAAAAGAGCCATCTGCCCTTCCACGTCAAAATTGCTCAATAGTAACTGTCGACTGTAGCGTTCAAGCTGAGATTCGTTCATTTTTCCCTTACTCTTTGCTAAAATTATGGGCTTATTTAACCATCGGACACCTAAATGAAATTTCCTGGCAGACGCAAGATCAAACACTACTTTCCCGTTTCTGAAACCAAACCCGTCTTGCCTACTTCCGAGGTGCGTCCCGACAAAGATACCTATATTGTCGGGCTAGATGAAACCATTGTCGACGTTATTGCCAATGTTACAGACGAATTCCTAGACAAATTTAATATCCACAAGGGATTATCCAATCTTGTGGATGAAAAAACGGCAACAGCTATCTACCACGAGTTGACTGAAAAGAAATGCATTTCAGATCATTTTGCTGGCGGCACCATCGGCAACACCATTCACAACTACTCGGTCCTTGCGGATGATAAGTCTGTCTTATTAGGCGTGATGTCATCCAATATCAAACTTGGCTCTCCCGCCTACCATTATATTTGTCATACCAGCAGCAAAGTAGACATGAACCATCTTCAAGGCGTGCCTGGCAACATTGGTGGCGGTATTACCTTGATTACCCCAGATGGAGAACGCACCTTCGCGATAGCCCCTGGTGATATGGATGAGCTAGACACAGACCATATCCCTGAGCAAATCATTGCAGGGGCGGCGGCCTTTGTGAGCTGCGCTTACCCTCTACGTCATGATGGCAAGCCCATTAAACAAGCCATGTTAACCGCCTTAGAGTACGCCCATCGTCACCATATACCCACCGTGCTAACCCTAGGGACGAAGCATGTAGTGGTCGATCATCACGATGAACTGCTTGAGATCATCAAAAAGTACGTTAATGTTCTTGCCATGAATGAATTAGAAGCGGAAGCCCTCACCGGCTTTTCTGATCCGCTCAAAGCCGCTGATGCGATTCTGGATTACGTCGATATTGTCTTGCTCACAGCGGGACCTGAGGGTTTATATCTATGTGGTCATACAGAAAGCGATTTGAAGCGCGAAACCACTAACCCCATAAAATCTGGCAGCATAGCGGATTTTAATCGCTGGGAATTCAGTCGTCCGATGCCGTTAAAAGCCTGTAAGAACCCTGTTAAGGTCTTTTCACACATTGACCCATACATGGGTGGGCCCGAAAAAATACGTAACACTAACGGCGCAGGAGACGGCGCGTTATCTGCCTTATTGCACGATATCTCAGCCAATCATTTCCATCGAGAAACCTTGCCCAATTCCAGCAAACACACAGCGCCCTTCTTAGCGTATTCATCGTTTGCGCAAATTTGTAAATATTCCAACCGAGTCAGCTATGAGATTTTGGCGCAAAACGCGCCGCGCTTATCACGTGGTTTACCAGAAAGAGAAGACAGCCTAGAAGAAGCCTATTGGGAACGTTAAGTTATTCCCAATAGGCTATGTGAACACATATAGAATCGATGTGATCGAATAAAGCGAACGCGGAAAACGGTACCACTCACATAAACGTCTGACATAAAAAAACCATGCTTGGTCGGCATGGTTTCTATGTCACGCAATATGACGTGAACTCTGTGTCTAAACGCTGTGTTATTACATGGCTTCGATGCCAAGGGCATCATTGCGTTCAAACATACGATCCAATTCCAGCAAGATCACCAATTCTTCATCTTTTTGGTAAACACCCTGAATAAACATTAAAGCTTCATCGTTACCCACGCTCGGGCTTTGCTCGATTTCGCCTTGATATAAATAAAAGACTTCTTGAACGGCATCCACTAGAAGACCGATCTGCTCACCATCGTGTTCAACGATAATAATACGCGTGTCATCTGTAATGGTACATTCTGGCAAACTGAAACGAACACGGGTATCAACCACCGTTACAACGTTACCACGTAGATTCACAATACCAAGTACATAGGAGGGTGCGCCTGGTACCGGTGCAATTTCACTGTAACGAAGTACTTCTTTAATCTGCATGACGTTAATACCATAGGTCTCGTCAATAAGCTTAAAGGTAAGGTACTGTAGTAATTCCCCTTTCTTTCCTTCCACTGCAATGTTTTTGCCGGACTCTTTAATAGGCGCTAATTCAGACATGGCTCACATCCATATACAATTAAATTAAGATAGTAAACGAAACAACCGATATGACCAGTTTAGACATATCGGCTGAGGTTTTCGTGCAGATTCATGTAACAATTGGTTATCTTGTTTAGTGATCTTGTTGGATACCAACAATCGTCCAATTGCTTTTCGCATCTGACATGTTTTTTTCTAAGTGCCAAATTTCATTAGTATCAGAGGTTTCATCGCCTTCTTTAATCCAGCCTGTAAACCTCAAGGAAATAGAAGCTACAGAGCCGATTATTTCGCCACGAACCAACTCTACCATCAAAGAAACGACCTCTGTACGAGGTTTGTTATCGCCGTATTTAGCCCTTTCTTTAACCAACATGTTGTAAATTTCAGGGCTGACATAATCCAGTATTGTATTGAAGTTATTATCATCCCACGCTTTTTGTAAAATAATATAGTGGTTTTTGGCTTCTGCCACAAACGCCTGTTCATTAAAGCCTGGTGGCAATTGGATCTCTGGTTCACCAGAAAAGCCTGCCCCCATAGCACCAGGGCCTGGTTGAACGCCATCTTGTGAGCCATTATAGGCATCACGGTACATACCGTTGCCTGCTGATTCTTGTGCAGCACGACGTTTGGGCGCAATAAAAAACTTGTAAATCAAAAAGCCGATCAAGGCAAACAGCAGAATATCGCCAAAGGAGATGCCGTGAAAGGCGCCGCCGAAGATAGACGCAAACAAACCACCTACCAATAAACCGCCTAACAAGCCACCACCAAGGCCACCTAAAAAGCCACCTCGTTTACCTTGTTGGGTATTACTGGTTGATTTGTTACTGCTAAAGGCCCCGTCTGAATTTTTACTACTTTTAAATTTAGAACTGGAAAAGCTTTTACCAAAACTTCCCCCGCCACCAAATTTTTTGGCATTTGCGTCGGCGCTAAAGCCACCAACGCCTAATGCCAGAACAAATGCCATCAATAAGGCATATACAGATGTTTTCATGGAACTTCTCCGGTTATTTAAAATTCACTAAACCAACGGCATTTCGCAAATCGGCGATACGCTTGCGTGCATGAACACGCGCTTTCTCTCCACCCGCTTGCAACACTTGCTCTACGTGAGCAGGGTTTGCCATCAGCTCTAAATACTTTTCACGCGGTTCAGCCAATTGATCATTCACAAGCTTAAACAACTCTTTCTTCGCTTCGCCCCACGCAATCCCTTCCGCAAAATGCTTACGCATTTGCTCTGTTTGTTCAGGGGTCGCGAAGGCCTTATAAATATCAAACACCGTCGAGTCGTTTGGATCTTTTGGCTCACCAGGCTCTAATAAATTCGTTTTGATTTTATTAATGCCTTTTTGTAATTTTTTCTCTGTTTCAAACAGTGGAATCGTATTGTTATAACTCTTACTCATTTTGCGGCCATCCAAACCTTTTAGTATGGACCCTTCTTCGCCCACCACCGCTTCAGGCAACACAAAATGCTCACCAAATAAATGATTAAAACGCCCTGCAATATCACGAGCCATTTCAATATGTTGGATTTGGTCACGCCCCACAGGCACTTTATTGGCATTAAAGGCCAAAATATCGGCCGCCATAAGTATAGGATAGCAGAACAATCCCATTGTGATACCAAAGTCAGGATCTTGATTATCTGCTGTGTTTGCATCCACTGCGCCTTTATAAGCATGAGCGCGATTCATCAAGCCTTTCGCCGTAACACAAGTGAGTAGCCAATTCAGTTCGGCAATTTCTGGCACATCGGATTGGCGGTAAAACGTTACCTTCTCTGGGTCCAAACCGCATGCTAGCCAAGTAGCGGCAATTTCTTGGCGAGATTGCTGAACACGTGCTGGATCCTGACACTTAATCAAAGCGTGATAGTCAGCCAAAAAAAAGTAAGCATCGGTGTCTTCTTGACGGCTTGCTTCAATCGCAGGTCGGATAGCACCAACATAGTTACCTAGGTGTGGAGTGCCGGAAGTTGTGATACCTGTTAAAACGATTTCTTTTGCCATTGTTCCTACTCAATCATGTTAAAAATTGCGCTAACCCTATCATAAAAAGGTGATATCAAGAATGTTAGCGCTCAATCTCAAACTCGGTTATACACGCCTAAAACCGAGGACATTAACCAGATAATGGAGTTGTTTTTTCCAATATCAAGCATGCGACCAAAGTTCTTCTGGCAATCCAGAGTTTCGCTCAATACGCGTTTGAGCCGCCGCCATCACTAGGCTGGCGGCGCCCCACAAGGAAAATTCTTTTCGCGCCCGAGTGATACCAGTGTAAATTAATTCTCGCGTTAAAACAGGAGAAGGTGTCATCGGTAATAAAAGCGAAACCCTTTCAAATTCAGACCCTTGCGATTTATGAACCGTCATGGCAAACACCACTTCAAATTCACTCAAACGACTCGGCAGCAACCCTGTAAAGGAGCCGTCCGGTTGCATAAACCAGACCCGTAATCGCTGAGACTCATCCGGCATGCACAAGCCGATGTCCCCATTAAACAGCCCTAAGACCGCATCGTTACGCGTGATCATCACCGCTTTTCCTGGGTACCAAACATGGGGATCTGGAACCCGACCTCGTTGATAAAAATATTGCTCAATATGCTTATTCACCAGTTCCACACCAAACTCCCCTTGACGTACGGCAGTGAGTACCTGATAAGAGGAAAACACCTTATACAAGCTCGCGATATCCTGTTTTTGTCGTACCGCCTCCCAGTAGGCATCATAACCTTTCGCTAAGGCCGCGATATTCGGCTTGGTTTGTCCTTCTTCTGGCACATGCCAGTGTACATCGGGGTAGTTGGCCTGTAAGCACGACAACACCCCTTTGACATCCCCCGAGTTCATCGACTTCGCCAACTTGCCAATGCCGCTATTCGCATCAAATCGGTAGCTTTTTCGCAACAAGGTCAATGCCCGACTGATTGGCGGTGCGGCAGGGTTTGCAAACTGACTGACATTCTCTGCGGTGAGTTGTGTCAAACGCGCCGCCCAATCTGGCTGAAAATAAGCAGTCTCGATTCCTAAGGACACATCCCCCAAAACGCTCCCCGCTTCGACCGATGCCAACTGATCTTTATCACCTAGTAGAATTAATCTGGCATGGGTTGGCATGGCATCGATCAATTTTGCCATCATAGGCAAATCCACCATGGAGACTTCGTCCACCAGCAATACATCCAAATGCAGAGGGTTTTCTTTATGATGCTTAAAGCGACTGCGGCCAAAATCGCTGCCTAACAAACGATGCAAGGTACTGGCTTGCTCAGGAATCGCCTGTTTTATCTCATGGCTTAATGGCAAGTTCGCTTTAGCGTTAGAGATGGACTCCGTCAGGCGTGCTGCGGCTTTCCCGGTAGGCGCAGCCAATTCAATTCGTAGCGGCTTATCTTGCGCCGCCGACTGAGCCACTAACAGGGCCAATAATTTTGTGACCGTAGTTGTTTTCCCCGTCCCTGGTCCACCACTGATCACAGAAAAGGGCAAACTGGCGGCGTTCGCAACAGCAACCTTTTGCCAATTCACCTCAGCGCTTTTCTCGGGAAACAATTGCTCAATCAGTAAGGCATCGGGCTCAAACGGCTCCGCATTGGACTGTCGTTGTAAATACGCTAATACCTGTTGTTCATACTGAAAGTAACGGTACAAGTACAAACGAGTACCCGCGAGCACCATGGGGCATTCCGCCCCTTCAGGCACAGAGCCTTTGGTTGATGTCGCAATTAACGCGCTCGACGATAAGGCCTGACACCAAGACGCGAGTGATAGCACATTACATTGCGCTAACTCAGCCTGTAGCTGTCCTGAGGTGATGCCCTCTGGTGGCTTTTTCCAAACCTTCGCCAGATCAATACAAATATGTCCTGCCCCTAAAAACGCACTGCATAAAGCCCCAGCAACCAGTAACGGATACTGATCTTCCCCCGCATGTCGTGCCAGCTGTTCTATCCATTGACGATCGATGGGGCGCAAGACGCCATGCTCTTGCCACAGAGCCAAACCAAGCGTTTGCGGCACATCTTGCTCAGCACTTGTCGTCTCATCCAATGACGCCAATAGGTCTAACTGGTTAAAAGAGTCCAAGCTGCCCCTCCTCTTTTGTCGCTGGTTTACTGAATAACACATCCAGTTCGTCAACATGCTCTCGCGTTAACCGCGTTGTAAAAATGCCAGTATTCGAGCCAGGCGTCATGCCTCGTAAAAACAGATAGACCACCCCACCAATGTGAGTGTCATAATCGTAATTGGGTAAACGCTGTTTCAGTAAACGATGCAAAGCCAAAGTATAAAGCTGATACTGTAAGTCGTAACGATGCTCGGCAATGGCATGCTCCAAGGCATTTGCATCGTAATCGGTGAAGGCATCACCAAGATGATTCGATTTATAGTCCAGCACGTAGTAACGCCCCTGCCATTCGAATAACAGGTCAATAAAGCCTTTTAGCATGCCTTTTAGGGGACGATCCTGAATGCTCGGCGCCGACTGAGAAACCCGATCATAACGTCGCGCAATCCGATCCAATTGCAAAGCATTCATACCGCTGACGGGCATAAAAAACTCCATCTCTTTACGACACTGTTTTGGCGTTAAATGGCCAAGGCTCACGCCTGGCATTAGCTCAGTGTTAACCATGTCAGATAGCCAGTCCATCAACACCGCTTGCCATTCTCCGAAACCTTGGCGCTGAAAATAGTCCGCCATCAAACCTTGGTAGGTCACTTTCAGCAGGTCTTTAAAACTCGGGGTGGAGATCACCTCATGAAGAGCTTTGCCTTCTAGCGTATCGTGTAAAAAGGTCCCTGGTTGGGCGCCACGGGGAAAACTAAAGCGGTTTTGCACAGGTTCAACTGGCTCATCGGCAATGAGTAAATCCTCTTCAAACACATCGCTTAAGCGGGCCATTTCATCCAAACCGGGTAAACTTTCATCGTGCTGCTCTTTTGCCTCCACCACCAAGGAAGAGTAACTGCCCACCCACCAATCACGCTCAATGCGACCACGAAACTCACGGGCATGGGGGCCACTAACCTCCGCTTGAAGCATTTCAAAACGCGGCAACTCTGGCGCGTCATCCGGTAAAGTCACTAGGGCCATTTGCGCTTGATCTGCTTGGCTCCCTTGATGTTCTTGGGATTCTTGAGAGAAGCTCGTGCATAAACGCTCTAGGGTCAATCGCAAATCCCCCGCCGCCAACGGCTCCCCCTCACACAATAAGGCTCCGACACCGCTCAAATGCACATCGCAAATTGCTTCTCGCTTTTGCGTCGCACCCTTACCGACCTCCATTGCCCCAATAAAACACGCTTCTTTAGATCGCGTCAGCGCCACATAAGCCAAACGAATCTCTGCCGCATACAACTCGGCTTTATGGCGCTCGCTTTCCCCTTCATCAGGGTCAATGGAAATCCACAATTGTTGCTGATCATCGTGGTAGAGCGCTGACTTGCCTCTGTCTTGAAATGGCGTTAATGCAAAGGGCAAATAGACAATCGGGTATTCCAAGCCCTTACTCTTATGGATGGTGACAATACGCACCAGCTCCGCATCAGTTTCAAGGCGAATTTTCTGCTCATCGCTGTCCCCATTCGGGTTTTGAATCGACAGACGTAAATAACGCAATACTCCTTCTTTGGAATCCAGTTCGAGGGATTTTTGTTGCAGTTTTTCCGTCAGATGCAAAAAGTCCGTTAAACGCCGCTCGCCTCCCACTTGCTCCAACATGGTCGGTGCGAGGTCCACGTCTTGCATAAACTCTCGCAACATCGGCAGCAATCCTTGCTTATCCCAAATCTCTAAATACGCTTGAAAAGATTGCACCCACTTTTCGTACACCACATCGTCGTGATTAAGGGTATCCAACGCCTCTAAACTCCAACGAACCAAGCCCGTCGCCAAAGCCGAGCGCATTTTCATTTCTTGTCCATTGGAAAGTATCGCCGTTAGCACGATCAATAGCTCCCGCGCTTCCACAGTATCAAACACCGAGCCTTTATCACTTAAATAAACACTGGGGATGCCTCGACGGCGCAACGCTTCTTTCAAGGCATTGGCTTGATTAAAATTTGTCACCAAAAGCGCCACATCTTTTGGCCGTAACCCTTGGTCACCAATCCGTGTTTGCTGACTTTGCCCTTCAAGCAACAACCCATGCAAATGGGCCGCACAGGATTCCGCCATAATGGCACGATATTGCGCGCTGGATACTGGTTCGTCGCTATGCTGATATAAAAATTGCAACGCCGCTTGAGGCTGACCTTGGCGAATAAAGGTTCCCTTAATGCCCCGATCCTGAACTTGCACAAACGGAATGCCGTTTACTCGAAACGGCTCGTCTTGTGTGGAAAACAAGGCATTCACCGCTTGAATCATCGCCGCCGACGAGCGGTAATTGGTCGCCAAAGAATACACATTATCGACCCTTCTTTTGGCCGCCAAATAGGTATAGATATCCGCTCCCCGAAACGCATAAATAGCTTGTTTGGGATCACCAATCATAATCAAGCCAAGTCGGTTATCCTCTGGCGAAGCATCTTTATAAACACTTGAGAAAATCCGATATTGCACAGCGTCGGTATCTTGAAACTCATCAATCAGAGCAATCGGATACAAGTGGCGAATTCGCTCGGCCAGCTTGCCCGTAGTATCTTGCGCTAATGCCACATCCAACGAGGTCAGTAAGTCGGTAAACGTCAGCGATTGGGTACTACGCTTCCATTGCTGCATACGCTCTTTGGTTTTCTCCCACAACTGGGCGAGCAACACGGCTTTCAGCCGCCCAGACTCTGGGAAGATTTCTCGCAACTGCGCAACATCGCTGAAAAAAGCATGGGCTGGCAATGAACCATTTTTACTTAACCGCGTCGCATGTTCATGGGTATCAAACTTTTCTAGACATTTATCCAACTCAAAACGGGGAGAATGAGCCCATTGCGTCATGGCCTGAATGTCTTTAGATGGGTCTTTGCGCCAAAACGTCCGTTTAATGCCACTGTTTTCAAGCGCATTAATGATATCTTGGGACTGTTCGCGCCACATTCCCCGTACTCTTTCGATGGCCTCTTGGGCCGCCACTAAAGCCCCTTGCCAATCGTAATCAGGGGACACCAACTTGGCGTCAGGCTGGTTCTGCAATAGTGATAAATCTTTTTGTAACGCGTCTGGCGATGACCAAATGGGCTTAATTAACGCCGCCTTGTCATCATCCAGTGGGTAAAACTCACTGCGCCATACATCTTTGACCGCCATAGAAAGGGGCGCTTGCTCGTCTGTTTCGATGGTTTGCTGAAACAACATGCGACTTTCAAAAGCATTCTGACTCAACATGCGCTGACAAAAACCGTGAATGGTAAACACCGCCGCCTCATCCATTTGTTTTTCAGCATAGAGCAGCTTTTCGATGGCATCGGCTTGCAGCGTAGGGCTCATTTGCTCGATCCAGTCTTTTAAAAAGCCATCGTTTGTCTCGTTTTGCATCAGAGCCTTACGGGCCGTTCGAATCCGCCCACGAATACGCGCTTTTAACTCGGCTGTGGCCGCTTCGGTAAAGGTCACCACCAGAATCTGATCCACTGTCAGAGGCTTAACTAAGTCCCCTTCCAGCCCGGTGGGCACCAACAAGCGTAAGTACAAATTGGCAATCGTGTAGGTTTTACCTGTCCCGGCGCTGGCTTCGATCAAACGCTTGCCATACAAAGGAAAGGTCAACGCATCTAACGCTTGCACAGACGGCATATCGCTCATTCCAGCCCCTCCAAATGACGGTGCATGGGCAACCAGACCTGTTCGCACAAATGCGTGAAGCGTTCTTTTTGATCCAGCAAAGAAGGGAAATAACGCTGCCAATAGGCATCATCCACTTCACTCTTGGTAAACGCACTGCTGCTTTCTTGGTAAAGCTTTACCGCTTGCTCCCAGGCGACTTGTTCGTCCTCCGCCGTTTTCAGGGCGCAGTAACTTTTACACCAAGCATCCGCTGTTTTGGCGGGCAAAGGAATGGGCTCACATAAACCTAACTGCAATAGCTCCAATAATGTATTCAGGTGCCCTGTCGCTTCAGCGGGAGACAGCATCATAAAGCCATACTGAGCGATTTTGCCCGTTTTAGATAAGTTAATCAGATGATGCTGTTTTGGTGTGCTCTGTGCGCACAACGCCAAATGTTCGATCCACGTTTGCATTTTCTGATTGGCGGTTAGATCACCAATTCGATAAGATAAACGTGTTGTCGGTGTCGCCAATTTCAGCCAACCTTGTAGCTCAAACGATCCCGTGCGCAAATTCACCTCAAGCGGTGCACAGTCTTCTAACGAGTAACCTCGTAATACATCAACCAATTGCTGGCACTGTTGGCGATAATGGGCCAAGGACAAGCGTCCAAACGCCCCATAGGGCAATACACCCGTTAATGGTAAGCGTTTAAAAAAAGTTTCTTCGTCGCCGTTGAGCATCGCTTCTAACATCTCGGATTGCAGCAAATACCCCGACAACCCTTCTAATGCAAAAGGCTCGTCTTCAAATTCCTCTTCCTCTTTGAGAGTTAAAAAGGCTTTGAGTCGTCTCTGGGTAAAATATCGAGCAGGATTGGCGATAAAACGTGATAACTCCTCCAATGGTAACTCAAGACGAGGTTGCTCCTGTGCAGCCAAAGGCGCTAAGGACAAAGGCTGACTCTCTTGGGCTCGATGCAACAACGCGGGCAGCCACTGTTCATTAAAGCTATAAAATCGTGAATGTTGGCTCCCATCATGGTAATAAAGAGCGTTAAACGGCTGCAACGGATGTTCAGTCACGAGTTTTTCTAAAAAGGCCGTTTGTGCCTCATCGGGAGGCAATAATTCATCCCCAGCAAACACGCAACTTTGTGTCATATATTCCAATAATTCACTCACGAGAATAGAAGGATTTTTCTCGCTGTTATCACGAATGCTTCTCCCAACATAACTTAGATAAAAACATTCACGGGCCGACATCAGCGCCTCAAGAAACAGATATTTATCGTCCTCACGACGACTTCGGTCACCACTGCGATAATCCCCTACCATCAAATCAAACCCCATAGGCGCCACACTGCGGGGGTAATCCCCCTCGTTCAAACCTAATACACAAATGACTTTAAATGGCACAGAGCGCATGGGCATCAAGGTACAAAAATTCACCCGCCCCGCCAAAAAGCGTTGTCCACCTTGTGCTTCTTGCAACATGGGGGACAAGACCTGACGGACCACTTGCTGCTCTAATCGCTCGGTAAAATAGGCATGCTGCCACTGCAATGTCAGTGTATCTAACTGTTTACTGAGCAAAGTAGGAAACGCATCATCCTCTTCCACCAAGAAGAAGCGTTCGCACAAATGATATAAGGTCTCTATCCATTCTTTGGGGGTGAGTGAGTCCATTAATCGACTTTGTGCCTCATTAATGGCCGCTAAAAACTCCGCCAACTTACCCGCAACAGACGCTTCTAATCCTTCAATATCGCCATAGCTTAAGGTATTTTCCCAAATATGATCGTGTCCCATGGCGTAGCCGAGTAGCATCCGCCGTACTCCATTCAGCCAAGTGTGGGACTCCTGACGAGGCAAATCATGACGCTCTGCCGTATGCTTATCCAAGCCCCAGCGAATGCCCACTTCTGTTGCCCATTGTCGTATGCGCTCCAGTTCATGGGCTTCTAATTCAAACCGTGCCAGAACCGCTGGTACTTCTAACACGCTGATTAATTCGGAAAGTGTAAAGCGACTTTCGCCTAAGCCAAGCAAATACAAATAGGCATCGACAATGGGGTTTTCCATGCCGCCCGCCTGGTCAATTAAGGCGAAAGGAATATGCTGGGCATGGCCTTTTCTATGGCCACTCTTTTTTTCACTACCAAAGACGGCCTTCACAAACGGGCTATAGGTATTCACGTCAGGCAACATGACGATAATGTCTTTCGGTGTCAGCGTCGGATCGCTTTCGAACATATCCAATAGCTGATCGTGCAGCACTTCCACTTCACGCAGCGGACTATGACAAACCTGAACTCGCACACTCTTATCGTCAGACGCAATCATATGGCGATAATCTGCGGTTTGTATATCGCGCTCCCGCTCCTCCTTCGATCCATGGTTTTCTAGGGTCAACACATCCTGCTGTACCCACTGTAATAAGCCACTTGTTTCGGCAGGTTCATCCGGTTGAGAGGATTGATAATCTTCGAAGACTTCCACCTCACCATCGGCGATGTCTTGTAACTGAGCGATGTAATCACGACCAAGGCGCCCCCAACTGGCGAGCAGTGGATTGGCCTCCAAGTGCAATGTATCGATACTCAACCCAGGCTTCAGGGTTTGGCGCTTAATCACCCGACCTATATAATGTTTATCCACCACGTCGCCCCAGTAAAAACGACAAGGGTTTTGCAGAAAGAGATGAATATCAATCCAACCGGATGACGCGAGCACGCGAAGCGACTCCAACGTATTCGGCGGCAACGAAGACACACCAAAGATAAAAATACGCGACGGCATGTCTTCTGGTCGCTGGCGAGAACTGGCCGCCTCCGCCAAGGCTTCAATCAAATTACCACGGTGATATAAGGACGTTCCGCGCTCCGCTACATCGGCCACCAAATCCCGCCATAAAATCGCTTGCCAAGGTTGCTGCTCAAAGATGGCTTTTAGCTTCGGATCTTGCGCTTCCCCGCCTTCCCAAGATTTGATCCAATCCGGACGATACACCAAATATTGGTCGTAAATATCCGCAATGCTACTGCACAACTGAAAACGACGTACTTGACTGTCGTCCTCTTCGAGATACCAACTAAGGGCCTGAAATTCCTCCTCAGCAAGACGTCGATCTAACAAACGCATCAAACGCCACACCAAAAAAGGCTTATTAAACTCACTTTGCTCGGGGATATCAGACAAAGTTTGCGCAAAACTTTGCCAAACAAAAGTAGAAGGTAAAGGAAAGGCAATGCCCGCCGCGATACTATGCTGCTCGGCTAAAAACATCTTCAACCACTGGGCCATGCCAGGGTTTTGCACAAGAATACGCTCATCCTCAAACGGATTGTCCGGGGGCGACAGCGCGAGAATCTTCGCCAGAAGCACCGCTAAATCTTCAAGACGGTTTCCGGTGTAAAGCTGGAACATGCACAAACCCTTTTTTCAGGAAATAACAGTCATTTAAGACAAACAACGAAGCGGACAGTATAGGAAAAATCGCCCAACCTTGCGCGCTTTAAAGCAGAAAATTGAGTGTCTATATGGATTGAAGAAACAGACAGAAATGGTGAAGACCAATTATTGCAAACTTTGACACAGGGGAAAGAGATGTTGAAGGACGCTTCTTTGGGCTACCACTCAAGTAAGACTCTTGGTCATAAATAAACAGCACAATACATAACAATAAACATTGCTGACTTTAAAGTGGAAAGGATTGGTGGAAGTTACGGAAATAGAAGAACACCAATTATTCCAAACCCTAGCCCACTGGGAAGAGATGCTAAAGGACACATCCTTGAGCGATGACGCTCATAAAGTAAAGGCCAAGAACAAGCGGAAAATGGAATGGTGAATTAGGCTGGAATGAACTGCTCAGGTTTGGCGCTTGTGTCATCTTGAGTAGCTCAACCTGTCGTCTTTCGGCCAATAGCGAACATTGAAACTAAATCTGTTACAGGCTCGTATAATATGTACTAGCTGATAACAATCATGATTAATCAAAACCATGTTTTTATCTGGCAAGAATTTTAGTCTTAATTAGACTGATCCTATATATAACTGCGTCAAAGTATCATAATCTATAATATCAACATTTGGATAACGTCTTTTAGACTGAGCTATTTCTTGATTGGACACATTATCTTCATTACCTACTACCAATATCAATCTTGGCTTATTCACTTTTATGCTATATTTTTTAAGAGCGTGATCTGCATTCTTCTCATAAGAAAAGTATTCTTCGTAATTTGCAAGTTGAGCAACACCTTCTTCTACATAGTCAATAAACCTTCTTCGACTTCTTTTGCCCTTTGTGATCCTTTTCTTTTTAAGTGCCGCTGTTTTTAGATCACAGATGTCATAGAATCCATCCTGCCTCATAAGCATTAAGTCAGGATTTATGGCGGTATCTTCACAGGTGCCATCATGTTCAATCCATTCTAAATAAGGTTCATATATAAAATATGTTGTGTTGAATGCTTTTTTTATGATTTCAGGATGTTCATTTAAAAAATTACCAATAGTGGTTTCATGTAATGCCGGAAACAAATACATGCTTTGCAACTGTCCAGAAACGATTAATTTTTCTTGATTTCCAATAGAAGTAACACGTATGTGTTTAATTTTATGTTTATTTGGCCCACCAGTGTAAGTTTCTAAAAGTTTTTGAGAATTCACTGATTTTTTAAAAATGTAAGCTCCTAAAATATTCTTACATCTATGAATGCCGCTGCTGCTATTCAAAAGAACACAGTTATTGAATGCGCATGACTTAAAACCATCTTGAAATGAAAAAATATTACCAGATTGAAATGATGAATTTAAACCATCCGGATAGAGATCAAGAAAAGGAAATCTATTTGTCATTTTATTCTTATCAGCGTTTAGAGCAAAACTTAGGCCACTAAAAAAACAGTCACCATTGAGATCAAACAAACCTTTTTCATCAATATTATTAAATTGACCTAGGTATCGAAAAATTGACCTTTCTTTACACTTTTTTATTTTGAGTTGTTTGAAGTCTTTTACTGCGCCAACCAATTCTACTACGTAATAATCAACACAATTGGTCATTATCAACATGGATGGAAAAATAACTACGTCATTTCCAGTGCCTATTTTCTTGTTACTGTACACCGTTCCCTTAGCTAATCCTTCGACAACATTAGCGTAATAGGTATTCCACAGTTTTCTTGTTTCAGTTGCAAATTGCTCAAAAATCATATCTTTTCAATCTGGTAATATTTTATGATTAGCTAGGTCGATATTTTACCTATGTCCGCTATGGGCCGTAAGCTGTTGTTTCAGCATAGTATAGTTACAAATCTTCCGCATAACTTATTGCACAGTTTTTTGCTCTTAAAACGCTAGGATTAGATATAGGTCACGATTTTCGTCTGGAAGTATGTAAAGGTAGTCGAGGGTTTGGGCTTCGGTGGCGTAGCCGAAGGCTTGCATGATGATGGTGCAGAGGCTTGTTTTTTTATGGGAATGGTCGCCTAGCTTAATATATGCTGTTGAATATCCATGGACTTATGCAGGATGCGGATAATGAAAATATCCTTTTCACGCTTTCTGTAAAAGATGATGTGGTGCTCATGCTCAAAACGGCGATACCCTGTTTTGATGTCATCGCAGGTACGTCCAAGGCTTGGACTGTCAGCCAATAAGATCACCGCGCGTTCAAGCCCTGTGTCGTAAATATCGGCCTGCTTTTGACCCCACGTCTGGGCGGTGTAGAGGTAAATATCAATCAGGTCTTGTGCGGCAAGCTTTGAGTAGGTGTAGGCTTTATTGACCATTCAGCTTGGCTTTCGCTTGGGCGATGATTTGGGCGTGAGTCAGAGTGCTTTCGCCGCTTTCTTCTCCAGCCTGTAAAGCTTGGCGCAAGTTTTCCAGTTTGGCTTGATATTCGGCCTCTTGCTCTTCCAACAAGCGCAACCCTGCACGTACAGCCTCGCTGGCGTTACGGTAGCGGCCTGTTTCTTTCAGATTTGCAATGAAGCTGGTGAAATGCTCACCTAAATCAATACTGGTCGTCGGCATAATACCCCCTCTATTTTCCCTTTAAAACTACTAATATTTGGTAACTCTGTCAATTTGATGGTTATTAAATAAACAGCACTTCACAACAAAAAACATAGCTGACTTTAAAGAAGAATGAAGTATAAAGGATTGGTGGAGCTAAGCGGGATCGAACCGCTGACCTCTTGCATGCCATGCAAGCGCTCTCCCAGCTGAGCTATAGCCCCGAATAGAATCGGATAAGGTATCCTGAGATGTTCTATGAAGAAAAGTTGGTGGAGATATGCGGGATCGAACCGCAGACCTCTTGCATGCCATGCAAGCGCTCTCCCAGCTGAGCTATACCCCCAAAAAACTGCGAAAGATTCTATTGATGACTTACCGCCCTGTCAATCATTTTAATACCTTAATAAACAAGATCTTGTCTTTTTTCCTCTTCGTGACCCCATAAAAGAATAAATCGTGCAACGACAGCCCTCTCGATTGCTGCATAGTATTTATCATGGTTTTATACTAATTGTGGATAAATCAACATCAGACATCAGTAAGGATGTATGTCTTAGGGCGACGCAGGATGCTAAAGCCAACTTTTCAGGTGGATAAAGGCATTTTGAGTCTATTGTAAACAAAGTGTTGGCCCGCACCGATTTCCTACTAATCAAATGGTGCAACAGCCTCTCTTCAAATGATGTAGTTTTAGAGAACCTATGAGCGAATTTTCAAGCACACTAGACGAGCTTATGATGGCCCAACAGCCTATTTTCAAAAGAAATAGAGAGATGTTTGGCTACGAGCTATTGTTTCGCGATGACACTCACACGACCCAAGCCAGCGATGGTCTACAGCCAACGGATGGTAACAGTGCCACCAGCCAAGTGTTGGTCAATTTATGCATCGGCATCAATCAGCTTGAAAGCCAGATTCGCATGCCTTTTTTTGTCAATATGACAACAGAGCTGATTCTATCAGACGCCTTCATTCCCATTGATCCCAACACGCTTTATATTGAAATTGTTGAGAATCAAGTGATCTCCGAGGACTTTATTGAGGCCGTCTCACGCTGGCGGCAGGCGGGTTATCGTTTCGCTCTGGATCATTATCAATTCAGTGAGGAATACGAAGCACTGCTTCCCTTTATCTCCGTCATTAAAATTGATGTGAAACTGACATCGCCTAATCTGTTTAGCGAGCAGATTAACCAACTCAAGGCAAGAGGGCTTATTTTATTGGCCGAAAAGATAGAAGACCAAAGTATGTTTGAGCTTTGCAAAGACATTGGCTTTGATCTCTTCCAAGGCTGTTTTTTGCAATCCCCTTCTCCTATCAAAGGCAAGAAAATCGATTCAACAACGCAAAGCGCTTTACGCCTAGTGACAGCGCTGCAAGATAAAGACATTAGCATCAATAAAGTAACCGAGTTGGTCGCCCAAAGTCCCAAATTGTCTTTTCAATTACTGCGTATTTTAAATAGCCCACTTTGCGGTATTAGCAAACGGGTTGAATCCATTAAGGATGCGGTGATTTTTCTTGGTTTAGTGCAAATCAAACGCTGGGCTTTGCTCATCACACTTGCTTCATCGTCATCAAGCTCAGAAGCATTAATGAAGATGCTATTAACACGGGGTCGTTGCTGTCAGATACTTGCTGAGCAAGATGAAAAAAGCCTGAGCGATACGGCGTTTATCACCGGTACCATGTCTGGCATTGACGCACTATATGGCATAGAAAAACATTTAATTTTAGAGCAGGTATCACTTGGCCAAGACATCATCGATGCGATTTTTGACCATAAAGGCAAGCTAGGTGAGTATCTAAAAATCACCTTGGGAATAGAAAATAATCAGGCATCTGTACCAGATACGGTCAGCAAAGAGAACAGAGCAAAATACAATCGAGCCTTTTTAGATGCGATGATTTGGTCAAACGATGTTCTAAGAGCAATTAGTTAAACTTTTTTCCATCTAAAGTGTTGACAGGGTTATAAAAAACCATAGAATACGCAACACCTTTTCAAGGCCAGTGTGGTGGAATTGGTAGACACGACGGATTCAAAATCCGTTGCCTTCGGGTGTGGCGGTTCGAGTCCGCCTACTGGTACCAACATAAAAAAAGCGCTTACTTCGGTAAGCGCTTTTTTTTCATTTCATGGTTCCAAAAGCTCGCTCTTTAGCTCAATTTCAAAACGAGCAGCACGCTAAATAATAACACCCAGCCCTTCTTCTCCTAGATGCTCAATCACATAGTCGGGCAAGTCTGCACGATCCGGTATCGGTGTTGGATTACCATGATCATCAATGGCTACAAATTTAAACATACCTTCCGTGACCTTTTCACGGACCCCAATACGCGAACGACGTACCCAAGATTCCACATGGATATTCATGGAAGTTCGACCGACTGACTCGACTCGGGTATATACGCCAAGCACATCCCCTACTTTGACAGGACGAATAAAGCTCATCTGATCTAACGCTACCGTCACCACTCGCGCCTGAGCACGCTGGCCGGCACAGATACCTGCCGCGGTGTCCATTTGCGAAACAACCCAACCACCAAAAATATCACCTGCCGGGTTTGTGTCCCCAGGCATGGCTACCGTTCGCGTTGTTAAACGCCCTTTAGCTTTCTCTTCTTTTTCCGACATAACACCCTCTCGACAGGCCTATTTGATTTTCTTATAGGTTAACACAAGACCACAAAAGGCCCAGTCTATTTATCGAATATCCAAAGGAAATATAGCGACTAATCAAACACAATAAATGCCTAATTACCGAAAATAGCAACATCTCATCAATTGCTTTACTAATTACTACCAGAAGCCGAGCCACTGGTGGCTGGATGGTTAGTGGCTGTATCCTTCTTCACTGAATCACCCTTTACTGCCCCCTTTTCAACAGGAAAATAAATTGCCTGTCCGGTTAACGCCGCCTCAGGCAAAGCAAAGCCAGAGCCTATCCCTGTACCAAAACCACCACTGCCCACAGATAACCCTAGGCCAACGCCCGTCCCTCTGAAGGAGGATTGCGTAACGCTTGTGATGATCACGCCATTGGCACCTATTTTCGCAGCCTGCTCTTTTAATTCGTTGATCGCTTTTTCTTTTCTTGAATCCGCTGAAAAGCCATTTTCACTGCTCGACTGCACTGTACCAAGCACCTCATAATCAAAACTGGGCTTTTCCTTAAACACAGTTACTTGATCTGCTTTGATGGCTGGACGCTTTTCCCCTGTCAGTTGATATGACCCCGAAGCACAACCTTGCAACACGAACGAAAAGACCACGACCCACAAGCATCTCATCCACATTATCATACCTAACGTCTCTCCTAATTATTCTGATGGCAACCAATACAGCAGCATGGCAATACACGACAATGACTCACTGAGTAAAGTTTGACAAGATTATCGCTTAAGGATCCCAAACAACAAATAAAATTTACGAGTCATAGACACAAGAAAACACCACAAAAAAACCACCCGTACAGGTGGTTTTCATCAAGTTGTCGAAACACCGCCCTATCGCGAACGCCTCATACTTTAAATTTTAATACCAGAGCGTTTAACTCGATTGCCAAGCGTGTTAACTCAGCCGCACTTGCACTCGTCTGGTTTGCACCCACGACGGTTTGTGCAGCCAAATCGCTAATCGCAGTGAGATTAGCGTCTATCTCTTTAGCCGCTTGCGATTGTTCCTCTGTGGCGCTGGCAACTAAATGGCTACTGTCGGTAATAGACATAATATGGGCGGTAATCTGTTCCAATACTTCAACTGCTTCTGCCACGACAATCTGAGCCTGGTTACTTTTTTGCCCCGTGCTATCCATTGAAGCAACCGCCTCACTCGCCGACGCTTGCACTTGATGCACCATGGTTTCAATTTCCTCCGTCGACTCTTGAGTACGATGGGCAAGGTTTCTAACCTCATCCGCCACCACAGCGAAACCACGACCGGCTTCACCTGCACGCGCCGCTTCAATGGCCGCATTCAGCGCTAATAAATTGGTCTGTTCTGCAATCGCACGTATCACGTCTAAAATTTTGCTAATTGAAGCAATCTGTTCGGCCAATTGGTTAATCACTCGAGAACTGACCTGCATTTCGTCGTTCATCTCAAGAATGACCGACGTCGTCTGTGCCACACGCTCTTTCCCTTCTACGGCCAGTTTTGTTGATTCAGCCGATACTTCAGATGCCTTGTGCGCCGTTCTCGCCACATCGTCCACTGCCGCGCTCATTTCTGTAATAGCGGCAGCGGCCTGTTGGATCTCATTATTCTGCAACATCAAACTATTCGATGAGTTTTCTGTCACACTGTTCAACTCTTCCGCAGCTGAAGAAAGTTGTCCAGAAGAGTCACCGATATGCACAATAGCCTCTCGCAAACTCCCTTGCATCGCTTGTATCGCACTACTCAAGCGAGTCAATTCATCATTACCTTGCACTGTGACGAGCTGAGTTAAATCCCCCTCAGCAATACTTTCAGCAGAATCAACCACCTCTTGTAGCGGCTTATTGATACTCTTAGGAATCACCAAGGCAATAGCAACGGCAATGGCAGCAGCAGCGGCAATAATAGTCACAATCAAGATAAAGCTATCGTTATATTCTTTGACGGATTTAAGCCTAGCTTGATCTGCTCCTTTATGGCTGGCGGACACCAGTACTTTCAGTAATTGAACCATATCATCGGCAGAGTGGTTCATATTAGGCAATAAATCTCCAATGGCCTCTTTTTGATCTTTCATTGCCAGCGCCACCACCTGATGTTGCGCTGTATAATAGTGATTTTGTTGCTCTTTAAATTGATCAAATAAACGTCTTTCGCGCTCTGAATGAAGTGTTTTCTCATAGTCCTCCTCAAAACCAGCGACACTTTCTTTTATCTTATTAATGCTCTCTAAGGTATTTTCTTTCTCCGTTTTATCCCCGTCACTTAATAGTCGAAAGGTAAATATCCTTACTCTCATCAATTCACTGTTTATATTCCCTAAGCTAATGATCGCTGGAACAACTTTCTCCTCTATTGTTTTTGAATTAGCACGTATCCCCTTCATAGAAGAAATTGCGATCAAACCTAAACACATTAGAAGAAAAATCATTAATAAAAAGGACATCATTAATCGCAATCTAATATTAAAATTTCTTAACATACCCATTCCTTTTAACTTATAGGGCTTTAAAAATTCATTAACGATAAATAACTATTTAATTTAAAAACACACAGAAAAATTAAAAGAAAATTTTCTTTTAACGAATAACAAGACAATATATAAAATAGCCTCTATGCAACCACTAACAGACTTTTTGACACAGCCATGTCTCTAACTTGCTCTTTGGTAATGGCGGGCAAAAGAAATACCCTTGTATCACCTCATATCCCATTTTCTTCAAGCAATCAAACTGTTCTTGGCTTTCAACTCCTTCAGCAATCGAGACAGCCCCTATTGCCTGACTGATGGCCAGGACGCTTTCCGTTAAATTTTTTGATGCTTTTTGGGGCAGCCCATTAACAAAAGCTCGATCCAACTTTAATTGTGAAACAGGCAATCGAAGCAGTCTTTTAAGATTAGAATAGCCCACACCAAAATCATCTATTGATATATCAATACCTATATCGTGAATGGCATTGACCATATCCGAAAAATAATCGATGGATCTTATTTTTTTATTTTCCGTCAATTCAATGACTAAACTACTAGGTAAAATAGCATTATCACTTAAAACAAAACGAATAATATTTTTTAGGTTAGGATAATCAAAACTAAAAGGGGAAAAATTGACTGCTACTCTAGGAATATTGATCTTTTGTTTTCGCCATTTTGCCAATTGCTGACAAGCATGACGCAGAACCCACAAATCTAATTCAGCGATAAATCCAAAATTTTCAGCAAGTGCAATAAAATCATCAGGTGCAACTTGACCAAATTCCTGACTATTCCACCTTGACAATACCTCAAGCCCATAGAGACTACCGTCCGATGCATTAATTTGCGGTTGGTAGTAGAGCTCTAATAAATCACGTTGCAAATCTGCGCTTAAGGCTTTAGCCATTAAATAGTCTGACGAAACCTTATCATCACCCAATTCGCCCGATCCCCTTCGAACTAACAGGCAGAAGTACGGCTGACCCAACAGGTGAAATGTCTCGACTGAGACACTCACTCGATAAGCCTCGCGACCACTAGACACCAGCATCAATTTGATTGTCTTTCCTGTGAAGCATTTGAACTCACTTAAGTGAAACACTCGCATGTCGAGTTCAAACCAGAAGTATTCCAGAAGTAAGGGCTTATCAATGGGTAAATGGGATAATAGAAACAGTTGTCTTGCTTTCTCATTACAAGAAACAATCAAATCATTACTATCCAACACAATTAAGCTATCATTCGACTCTTGAAGCTCTGGCGAATTAAGCTCAGCATTTAAATCATCCTTTTTCACAACCCAACCCTTCTATAGCATGCTTCAGAAGCCACAAGACACCACTGATCACTTGTCTTTAAGACATAAAGATTCACCAATATTGCCTAATAGGCAAATAGAGTCAAGCAAATTGCCCCATAGGTTTTGCCTTACAGGCAAAACAAAACGGATAATCTTGCCATGACGATTGGCCATGTTATAAAAATACTGCGAATTCAACGCAATATGACGCAAGAACAAGTTGCTCTGGAGGCTGATATGGCTACCAGCAATATTTCACGAATTGAAAAAGGGCAAAGGCAACCCTCGCAAAAAGCACTACTCAAACTCGCCAAAGCACTAAACACCACACCATCTATGCTGTACGCCGCATGCGAACAACCAATAGACGATATTTTTTTCTTTTTGGAAACAGAAGAGAATGAGGAGAAGACGGCAAAAAACATCAACCAGTTACTGCTTAACAATGACGCTCAAACCGTCCTAAAATTGTTCAGCGAACTCACACCAAACAATAAGTTTTTACTACTGGAACAGCTAAAAACCCTACACAAGTGGCAAGGTAAAATGGATAAGTAGCGCACTTTTAGCAAAGACACTCACCTCAAAGACAGGGGCAACTATCGTCCCATAACAACATAGCAGGGACTCTTCTAAAAGTGAAAGACGGAATCTAAAGATAGCTTTAGAAGCTGGCTGCACGCCAGCTTCATACAAAGAGAGTAGAGGCCGATGAAAAACCAATAGGCTTTCATCGGCAGCAAAATTCAAGAGGGTTAGCGGTAATAGTTATTCATGGAAAAATCGTCGTCCTGCTCTTCCATGTACCCAAGATCATCATCCGTATCTGCGAAAAATCCATCCTCATAGTCAGGCATACTATCTTCTTCATACTCATAGTCGAAGTCATCGCCCTCATAATCGTCGCCACCGTACCCATCATCTTCCTCATACTCATCATCCCAGGATGCGTATTTACCATCCCTTTCTTTTAATAAGCAATGACGAATAGCAGCCGCTTCACCATTAAATCGAGTATTTAATACAGTTGTTGAGAGTTCTTTAGGTAAATTCATCAGACAGCCCTCCATGTTAAGGCTTATCAAACAGACAAACTAAGATTAGCAAGGAATATTCCACTTGGTAAAATCAAATAAACCATATTTACATTCCAATAGTTTATAGTGATTATTTATAAAATAGCACATTCAGAAGATTGGTCAAACGCCCGTATAGAAAGGATTGAAGAGCATTTTCACCCGAACAAACCAAGGCACAACCCACTACAGAAGAGGCCTGCTTTATCAGCCATTGAATGCAAAAAAGCACCGCTAAGTGGTGCCCAAGTTCAAGATAAACATCACGGATGAATTCGCCTGAGTATAGAGGGTGTGCATACTCATTAGTGATAATCCTCATAGTTGAGAATGTAAGCATGACCATCAACAAACTCGACAGTAATACGCCAACTCCCGCTCACGGTAATAGACCCCCCCATTTCAATTGCCTTTTAAAGGGTGCAAGTTAAAACCGGGTAAATTGATATCCTCAATCTCTTGGGCGGTATCGATCGCAGCAAGCTGCATACGTATTTTGCGCTGATGCTTTGCTTGAATACCGGAAACGCTTCCTGTTTCGAAGTATTTCTTAAGGCCTTTGTGTTTGAATGTTTTGATCATAAAATGAGTGTAACGTGGCACGCATCAACAAAAGCCCACACTACGTGGGGCGTAACTGGGCGATTTGCTGTTGCTTATTTTTCTGAGAAAGTACGGATAGCTTGTACCATGTCGTTTAGGTCGCTGGCAGGGAGGACGACGGGGTTGCTTTCCAGTTTCATGGAGGTAACGATATTGTTGATGAGTCGCTTTCCTTGGAGGGAATAGCTCTCGGCTTCCTGCGCGGTGGTGTCGGCGGGAAGGTGTTTTTGCTCGTTGAGTTGTTTGGGGTCGATGAAGATGAGTCGATATTTTTCATATTAACCCCAAACTCTCATTTACACTTCAGGGTTTTCTGAAATTGTGTCTAGAATAGATTGATAAAACATCAAGTCGTTACTAATTTCTACGGCCTCATCACTGTCTGGATCAATTGTTTTTAGCTTTTCTAACAAGCCGTCCATACTCGCCTTAACCGACGCCCTAATTATGCGTAACTCCATTATATTAAACATTTTTTTCTCCTACTGTATCTTTGTATTCACTCACATGTATGGCGTACTCATTAGCCCAAGCCAATAGTGTTTTTTTCCAAATATCGACATGGATATCCTCCAAAGATCTTATAGAATAATGGCCTCTAAATTTTCCATTTGTTAAGTCTTTGGTTAAAGTAAATCCTGCTGGAAGTGGCGTATCTCCTGGTAGAACCCACCAGTCAGGACCAAACCTAAGGTTAGGCTCAGTGAACAAGCTTAAGCCACCGGATTTATGATCAATCATCTTCGTTTTAGGATTGATTTTCACATCATACACTTGGGTGTCATCGCGCGGTGGCATCGTTCTGAGGTAATCAAATTTAGGTTTTGTCCGAGCTCCTGCTCGAAATAAAGCAGTTGGAAGTTTTATAAAATACTCAACAGGTGTGTGCATCACTGATCTCCATATCAAATTTATTCAAGCCAAACACTATCTTTTCTTATTCAGATAATCAACCTAAAGCCCACACTTCAACAGGTGTGGGCTTTTTTATGTCCGTCGTTTATACGTCTAAAAAGGTGCGGTTGGCGTATTCTTTGATGCATTCGACGTTTTTATTGACCCAGTCGGGGGTGCGTAGCTGGGCGATTTGCTGTTGCTTATTTTTCTGGGAAAGTACGGATAGCTTGTACCATGTGTTTAGATCGCTGATGGGGAGGACGACGGGGTTGCTTTCCAGTTTCATGGAGGTAACGATGTTGTTGATCAATTACTTTCCTTGGAGGGAATAGCTCTCGGCTTCCAGCGCGGCGGTGTCGGCAGGAAGGTGTTTTTGCTCGTTGAGTTGTTTGGGGTCGATGAGTTGTTTGGGGTCGATGAAGGCTAGGCGCTATTTTTCATCTGCACCCAAACTACTAACTCTTATTTTTTCGCCCACACGCACCAACATATATTTTGTCGCCGAATTTCTGATCATATGTAAATATATCTGTAAGAGGCATCTTAATAAAATGTGTGATAGAGAGTGTAATTGACTCGTCTACAGAACTTGAGGCAGACAATACTTGATAATTTTTTTTGTCGGTCGACCTTACAAGTTCTTCTAGTTTTTTCTCTTTAACCTTTTTCCACAACGGCGAATTCTTATTTTCCTTGTGAATTACATTTCCTTGTGTCAAAAAAAGGAAAGAGATTTTGTTATCATCAAGTGCCCAAGAACCGGTTAAAACACTGTTATAAGAGAAAAGTGAACTCTCAGGGGTAGGGATGTCTGGGATAGGAAAATATATATCTGAAGAATCGCTGAAACTACCATCGCTCTTAATATCCATGCTGTCAGAAGACCAAAGATCCTGATCTCGATACATAGTTATACACTCCCATTCCCCAATTAACTGCTCTCTCGTCATATTCTCAGTCTTTTCAACCTTAGCATTCGCTTGTTGATTTGTCGTCGAACACCCTGAGATCATAGCTGCCCCAATTACAGCCAATAAAAAAGCATTTCTCATACTTTCCTCCGTGATAATAAATCCAAAAATTTTTAATTGCATATACCGGAGCAATCCGGACACCCATTCCGATATAACTCGGACACCCATTCCGTTTTTATCCGGACACCTATTACGCTCTAAACCGGACACTTTTTGGCTTTCCCCGGAATCCCTGTCCGGATTAGCGTAAACCCTGTCCGGATTCACCGGAATCCCTTCGTTTTCTCTTTTAAATCAATCGCTCACTACACTTGGTTACACCTAATACGTTGCCAGGAAGTGATCATGACCAGAAAGAGAACCTCAATGACCAATATTAAAGAGATTTTGCGTCTCAAACATGAGTGCCATTTATCCACGCGGCAGATTGCTTCTTGTTTGAATGTCGGCCGCTCTACCGTGTCCGATGTCCTGACTCGTTTCAAACAAAGTGACTATTATTGGCCCCTTGCCAGTGACGTTTCCGATACCGATCTGTCTAAAGCGCTGTATCAAGAAAAACCGGCTAATCGCCTGAAAGTGATGCCGGACTTTGCGTACTTTTTTATCGAACTCAAGCGCAAAGGGGCGACGAAGCAATTGTTGTGGGAAGAATATGTTGCCGAGCACCAAGAGCGCACTTATGGCTACAGCCAGTTCTGCGAGTACTTCCGTCGTTGGCTCGCCACACAAAAACGCAGTATGCGTCAACTCCATACCGCAGGTGACAAGTTATTCATTGATTATTGCGGACCGACTATCCCGATCGTCAATCCGGAAACGGGCGACGTTCGCCACTCACAAGTGTTTGTCGCCACACTGGGAGCGTCTAACTACACCTACGTTGAAGCCAGCGAAAGTCAAAAGCTGGAGCATTGGCTACAGTGTCACGCCAATGCGTTTGAACACTTCGGTGGCGTTCCCGCTTTATTGGTGCCAGACAACTTAAAAGCTGCCGTGACAAAAACAGATCGTTATGAGCCGAAACTCAACGACAGTTATCGTCAGTTAGCGCATCACTATCAAACCGCCATTATGCCGGCTCGTCCCTATAAACCCAAAGACAAAGCCAAGGCCGAAAATGCGGTTCTGATTGTCGAACGCTGGATCATGATGCGCCTTCGTCATCGCACCTTCCATACCCTAAGAGAGCTGAATAATGCGGTTCGAGAGCTGATGAACGCTCTGAACCAACGGCCGATGCAAAAGATTGGCGTGAGTCGCCAAGCCCTTTTTGACACCCTCGATAAACCCGCGTTGAAACCGTTACCGATGCAGAAGTATGTCTACACAGAACATAAACGCGCCAAAGTGGGACCGGATTACCACATTGAGTACGCAAAGCATTATTACTCGGTACCGCATCAGCTTGTGGGTCAATATGTGACGCTGGAAGCGACGTCGCAGATCATACAAATCTTCCATCAAGGTCAGCCCGTCTCGTCTCACCCAATCAGCCGAAAAGACTATGGTCTGAGCACCCACATGGAACATATGCCGAGCCATCATCAACATCAAAAATGGTCACCAGAACGCTTAATCGGATGGAGCAAGCAGATTGGTGTCGCCACCGAAAACGTCATCAAACAACAGATCCTGTCCAAAGCCCATCCAGCCCAAGCCACTCGTCGCTGTCTTGGCATACTGAGTCTCGCGCGCAAACATGGGGATGTCCGCCTAGAGCAAGCCTGTCAGGATGCCTTACTGGTCAACAAACCTTCTCTGCGCTTTATCCGAAATCTGCTCGATCATCATCGGGAAGGCACACTGTCTCTTCCTTCTGACTCGACACCCGACACCCCGCACAGCAATGTTCGCGGGCCACACTGCTACCACTAGGAGAACAACATGAATCACCTGACTGAACAACTCAAAATGCTGCGACTGAGTCATGCCGTTACCGCGTTAGAACAACAACGAGAACAGTTAACCACCTATGGAGAACTGGACTTCGAGCAACGTCTCACACTGCTCCTTGACAGTGAGCTGCTAGGCAGAAATCATGGCAAAATCGAACGGCTCAAACGACAAGCAAAACTGCGCGTAGAAGCCAGCGCCAGCCAACTACTCTACAAAGAAGGGCGTGGACTAAAGCGCATCCAACTAGGAGAACTGTTGACAGGAGGTTACCTGCAAAAGCATCAAAATATCCTCATCACAGGCCCAACGGGCGCGGGCAAAACCTATGTTGCCTGCGCCCTTGCCTCACAGGCGTGCGAGCAACTTTATAGCGTTCGCTATCTGCGCCTGAGTCGACTGCTGGATGACCTCAGCCTTGGCCGCTTAGACGGCACCTATCAAAAACAACTTGCCGCCCTCGCCAAAAAGCAGCTGCTGATACTCGATGACTGGGGGATGGAAAAACTCAGTGCCGATCATGCAGGCCATTTATTAGAGCTTTTAGAAGATCGTTACCAAACCAGCAGCACGATCATGATCAGTCAACTGCCAGTGAAAGAGTGGTACAACATGATAGGCAATGCCACGGTTGCGGACGCTTTACTGGACCGTTTAATCCACAACAGTCACCGCATAGAACTAGGAGGAGAATCGATGAGAAAACTGGCGCAATCCGGACACATGGAGTAAAACTAGAGACTGAGAAAATGAAGAGAAAAAGGTGTCCGGATTAAAACGGTACCGGTGTCCGGAATCAGCGGAATATGCATTAATTAGAAATTAACGATAAAAATCTAGTTTACTTAGCCTGTTAGTCTCAAACCTATCCCTTTACCCCATGGAAAACAACAACGAAAGCCCACTTTTCCTGGGCTTTTTTTGCTTGTTATTTGTAGTTAGGTATTGGCCAGTCGTCTAGGAAGGTGCGGTTGGCGTATTCCTTGATGCATTCGACGTTTTTATTGACCCAGTCGGGGGGGGGGGGGCGTAGTTGGGCGATTTGGGTTTGGTACATTCTAATGGCTTGCACCATGTCGTTTAGGTCGCTGGCGAGGAGGACGACGGGGTTGCTTTCCAGTTTCATGGAGGTAACGATGTTGTTGATCAATTACTTTCCTTGGAGGGAATAGCTCTCGACTTCCTGTACGGCGGTGTCGGCTGAGGGGGCGGGAAGGTGTTTTTGAACATATAGCTTTTTGAAGTAGATGAAGGTTAGTTGCCATTTCCATCTACTTCAAACCCTGAAAACCATACTTACTTTTTAAGCTTGGCTTTTTCTTGTGCAGCAAATTGTCTAGCTTTTATAAAGGCATCTTGCGGTGAGACCTCTCCAGACAATGGCTTTTTCTGTTTTTCATCTTCGGATAATGGCTTACTATTATTTATCGTTTTCATCATCTTCTCCACGAATTATCTTATCCATATCACCGGATACTAAGTCAGATGGTTCATCCTTTGATATCTCCTGATACTTTTTTAATTCCTTTTTTGCATTTTCTTTAATCTCTTCGAGCGTCCATCCTGAACGGTCTCGTTTTTCCCGTCTCGCCTTATCTATATCATTACATTCATAAGCCATTACAAGACCTCCCTACATAGATAATCACCACCTGATACATATCTATAACCGAACTTCTCGTAGTAGGATATAACCTCGTTATTAACAGGATGCATGATTCTTATTTGTTTTGCATTGAGCAAACGTGCATAGATACCATAAGCAACCAAAACGGAATCAAAAATACTTGGGCGATCGCCAAGATCTGACGGAGCAGCTTCGACTACATCCAGCCTTAGTGCCGTACCTTGGTAAGTTGGTCTTCCCATAGATAAGCCAATGAGATTACTTTTATCCCAAAGTGCAATTTCAAATCGCTTTGGATAACGGAAACGAAAACTATTATACCCTTCAATCCAATCCCAATCTTTTACTCTGGTTCTCGACTTTGTCCAAGACCTGAAAGCATCTAACGCTTGATCATCTATTTCAGACAACCTCATTGATTCTTTACCACTTCCTTGGACTATTTCTGTAGCAGCCGCTAATGCTTCTTTTCGGATTATCGAATATCTTCTTTCTGCATCTAAATGAGTAGCTAACACTTTCACCTCCTTGATAATTTTTCCTATAGAGCATCAATCAACCCCAAACATTACAAAATAATAGTCAGTAATCGAGTTCATATATTCATCACATGAATATCATTTGTGATAAAAGCCATATTGCTCATTGATACTAAAATGTTTTTAACGCCCTAACCAGAACAAAAAGTGTAAAAAAAGACTAAAGCCCACGTTCGGTGGGCTTTTGTGCTTGTTATTTGTACTTAGGTATTGGCCAGTCGTCTAGGAAGGTGCGGTTGGCGTATTCCTTGATGCATTCGACGTTTTTATTGACCCAGTCGGGGGTGCGTAGCTAGTCATCCCTGAATAATTCATTTCAGAAAACATATAATATGACAGGAAAAACTTACAATTTAACTCGAAGGAAAGAAAACACTGAAAGCCAGAAATGACGGGGGTTTGAAGGGGGTAAGAAAATTTAAAGCAAAAAAAAGCACCACAAAGTGGTGCCCGGGACCGGAATCATTTAGTTTTTTACTATCAATAAGTTAGGCTATTAGCGGTGCTGTTTTTGTGCAGTTTTTTTAAAAACTCAACGCGGTGCACTTTCAAAAAACTTGATCTGATTGAATGACCTAGGCCACAACAAATTTAACGGGATGAACATTCGTTAAATTCAGATGCTGTTTGGCCTGCCAAAGATCATAGGCATCTTGCATGGCCAGCCAGCTTTCAGGTGTTCTGCCAAGTGCTTTAGATAGACGCAATGCCATTTCAGGCGAGACGGCACTCTGCCCTTTCAGGACACGACTTAACGTGGACGAGGCGACATCCAATTGCTTGGCTAAAAAACGGCAACTAAAACCCGCTGGCTCAAGATAAACATCACGGATGAATTCGCCTGGGTGCGGAGGGTTGTGCATACTCATTAGTGATAATCCTCATAGTTGAGAATGTAAGCATGACCATCAACAAACTCGAAAGTAATACGCCAATTCCCGTTCACAGTAATAGACCAAAACCCATCTCGATTGCCTTCCCCAAATTCAATTATTCTCGATCTTTAAAGAATACCACAATCGAGTCGATCGGCATCCAAAGTTTGGAGGTGTGTTCTTCCTTCTGAAGGAAGATAAAGCCGCAATTCTGATAAAATGTAACGAGGTCATCGTCTTTGGCATCGACAAACAGTCCAACGACGCCCATATGTTCGTTTATCAGTAAAGTCCGCCGCATTGCGTCGATTACCATGATTTTGGCGATGCCCTGCCCTTGGTAACCTTCATCCACACCCATTCTGGCTAGTACCACGCCGGGCAATGGGTTAGGGTATTTCTTGTACAGTTTATGAGGAACAGGAACTTTGACCTCAATATTACTGAGCGAGTAGAAGCCCGCAATGTCTGTTTCATCGCTTCCTTCTAGAACAAACGTCCTAGACAGATTGCGCTTTGCTGCACTGTGCGCAGACTCTTTTAGGAATTTGTTAATTCGTTCATTGCCACAATCGAATCGTTTACGATTGTGGCTTTCTTTTAAAGGTGACACTGCCATTCTCATAACCCTTTAGCGCATCATAAGCGTCATCAAGATGTTGAATCTCTGGCGGATTATCTAATGCTTCAAAAAATCGGTTAGCCCCTTCCATAGACAACTTCAGCAGCCTGTTTCGCTCTACCACTTCTTTTGCCTTTTCTAAAGCGGCATCAATCATAAACTGAGACATTGAAGCACCGGACAGCTCCGCCGCGCTAATAATGATCTCTTGAACCTCTTTTGGTGCTCGCGCAACGAGCCGCACATTTTCTTGCGTTTGAGAAGTCTGCATACTCCATCTCCTAGACTGTTTGCATTTACAGTCTTTCATCTACCGTTTTGGGCAACAAGCCTCTTAAGTGTTGCCATTATGGCACCAAAAAAACACACAATCAACATGTTGCCATTATGGCACCACAAACACCTAAACTACTACACTCACCACAACAAAACACTTGGTACCCCGCTTTGCCATCTCCTCAAAATTGAGGGCACGGTATTCGTCACTGCATTCTAAGCTTTCTATCTTACGTAAGATGTTGTCATGACGCTTATCAAAATGCTTGGTAATGACAACGACTTTCACTGCCAACCTTACACTCCAAGTTTTTCGTGTAATCCCGTGTAATCGACTTAATAAAATAATAGCCCTATTCTGCGTCTGTACCCCATATCAAAGGGGATATTTAACACATATAGACAAGGAGATTAAAATGGAGAATAAGCAAATGCCTGGCGGATGGACACCTTTTTCACCAGATATCAGTAAAGAAGAAAGAGAGATGTTTGATAAACTTACATCGTATAACCTGCTTCTAGAGTACACCCCTTTACTTGTTTCTACGCAAGTTGTTGCAGGTATGAACTATCGATTCATCTGTAATGTAAAATATGTAAATGTAAACCCTGAGCCACCTGAATGTACGAAGATGATTCAAATCTTTGCTCCACTACCAGGTAAGGGTGAACCTCATATAACCCATATAACTGATCTGTAAGATAGGACCAACTAAAGCCCACTTTTCGTGGGCTTTTTTGTGCTTGTTATTTGTACTTAGGTATTGGCCAGTCGTCTAGGAAGGTGCGGTTAGCGTATTCCTTGATGCATTCGACGTTTTTATTGACCCAGTCGGGGGTGCGTAGCTGGGCGATTTGGGTTTGGTACATTCTAATGGCTTGTACCATGTCGTTTAGGTCGCTGGCGGGGAGGACGACGGGGTTGCTTTCCAGTTTCATGGAGGTAACGATGTTGTTGATCAACTTGTACTTCTCGGCTTCTTGTACGGCGGTGTCGGCTGAGGGCGCGGGAAGGTGTTTTTGCTCGTGGAGTTGCTTTTCCATTTGGTTGAAGGCGTTGATGTAGGCTTCTTTGAACTGGGCGGCTTTTGCGCCAGTAAAGCCCATGGCCAAGTAGACAAAACCATCTTTGGTGATACGGTACATAGGGCGTAACTCCCCTTTTCCGTCTTCATATTCAACCAACTCAAAATTGAGGGCGTTAAATTCATCACTACAATCTAGGTTTTCTATTTTACGTAAGATGTTGTCATGGCGCTTACCAAAGCATTTAGCAATATCGGTAGAGGTAGTAACGATCTGGTCATTACTGATTTGAACGGATGGAACATCATTTTTAGAAATCTGTGTATTCGCCATACTTGGCTCCTTTGGTCATTGTTATGACCACTCCTTAAGGCGGTATTCTTAAAGGGTGGTGGGTCTGAATCAGGATACCACTACCGCCCAAAGGAAACGGCCTAGCCGAAGCTAGCCTGAGACAAACCCACCATAACAGGTGGACTCCGGCCCACAAAAAAACACGCGGTGCGTGTTTTAGGCCGCTTTGGTGAAACGGGGTGGTATTCCCGGCACTGGATTTTGCCAGTGCAAGGAGAATGTTAGATCAAGATGCGGGGCGGGTCAATGGAGGAACATCCAATTACCTATACTCCCTGCCCTTCCTCGCTTCTTGAACACTTCGTGTAATGCCGTGTAATCGACCATTCAAAATAAACGGACTAATGTCTGGTTTGTAGGCCACAGAAACTGAAATTATCGGTATCGAGGTTTGGAGGTTTGGGGTCAGATGAAATAAAATAGATAGAAGTTATTATATAGTGAAATTTAGTTAATAAAATATTTTTAAAAAAAGCCATGGGTGCTAAAAATATGAAAATAATTTATAAAATAAATGACATCAAAAAAACACATATCAAAGAAAACTTAAATTTAAAACAAAAAAAACAACATAACGATAAAACAATAATAATATCAACACTAGAATACTTTAAAAAAAAAAGAAATCTCTCCAAATACTTGGTGGATTTTGTATTTATCAAATAATAATGAACGAAAAGAAGCATATAATTATAAAAATGTTACAGCTCTTATTTTGCCGATAAATTATGAAGAATTAAATCAAACACTTCAACAACTATCCATTACAAGCTATCTTGATCTATGGGATATTGATAGCAGCCTCTCATCCCATGTCTCGATGTATGTAACTCAAAACATGGACAGATCAATCACAGTAGAGTCAATAGCTTCTTACCTATCTGTTAGCGTTACACATATTGATAGATACTTCAAATTAGAACACCAATGTTCAACATCAGATTATATCCGAAAACTAAAAATCAACCATAGCATTTGGTTATTATCCAATACTGATATTCCTATTTCTGAAATTGCATTGCGTATTGGATACAACGACCAAAGTGCATTCAATCATAGTTTTAAAAAACAAATTGGGATAACACCTTTAAAATATAGAAACTCACAAAAAAAATATAAATTTTAACAATTATTTAATTAAAAAAAATACAATACTAAAATCTCCTCAATACCGAGGAAAAGAAATTTTGGAATTAATTTCCATAAAAAATTAATGCATTTAAAGGATATAATCATGGATAATTATAAAATTTTTATCGTTAACAAAACTACCTCAAAAAAACAATTCTGGGCCTTTTTAAGCGAACCAGAGGATACATTTTCTAAAGATTTATATTTGAACTCATCAGCCTACATAACGATCAAAGCAAACAGCATTGATCAGTTAAACAGTTTCACCATCCCACTTCAATACTCAACTGAAGCTGGATGTTCAAATAATGCTGTAGGCCTAAATACAGTGATAGAATCCTCAACAACAAAAAAAGTAGATCTCACAGATGGTCTTACTGCAACATTTACTATCTCAGATGAACACTTAGGTCCAGATCTATCAAGCCCAGTATCAGGAGAGACAGATCAAGGAAAGGTGAAAGTAGTCGTAGATCCATTTGCGCAAAACGACGAAGATAAATACTCGTGGTATCCCAGCCTAACCTTTGGTGTACAAAGTCAACAAGGTTTCATGGGGTATTCTTGGTCTCCAGAACCTGGAGAAACATATAAAATCAAACCTAAAGTGAAGTTTTATATAGCAACTGGAAGTTGGGAAAGCAATCAACTACTTGATATGAGCAGTATTTCAACTGATAGCGGAATGGTCACTGAAGATGATTTTGATGCTAAGCTGGAATGCACTGTTACTTTAGAAAACGGCGAATGGTCAGTAGATAAAGGCAGACCAGAAAATAAAAGTAAGCTGTTAATTCAAATGATAGAGTCTCACAATTATCTTAGTAAAAGCCACACTCAACTTACTAATTTGATCGCTGAAGCATCTTTCGTTACTGACTTGGTTGTTGAAGATAAAGATAAGTCTATATCAAAAGGGGTTGACTACCCCATTAAATCTAAGATGTATGATAAAGCACTTTCTCAAGATGTAGCAGCTGAACCTTGGATTTACGGTAGCATAACTCTAGCCACTGCAGTTGGGGTCGGCTTTGTGTATATGTTTGCATCAGGTACTAAATTCACACTTGTTAAACGTAATAACGCAACAAACTTTACATTTAAATATGATGGAGCAAAAGGAGCAGAACAAGTAAGAGAATTACTCAAAGCTGGCGCTGCATTAATTTTTACAAAAAATTAATTCGACTAATTTATTTTTAAGTCAAAGAGCCCGTAAATAATGGGCTCTTTTTTTGGCTTAAATTTGACCACAAAGTCTCAACTATCAAAACTGTAAAACACCTCACTCGCCACAACCGAACACCGATACCCTGCTTTGCTGTCGCCTCGTGCGGTGACTTTGTCGATGGACCAGTTGCCTTTCATTTCCGGTGGGAAGGTGTCGTTGAGGGTGAGGATGCCTTCTGCGACGAGTTTGGGGTTGCCTGGTAAGTCGAGTGTGACGCTGGAGCCTTGGCGTTGGCATTTGATGAGGTCGTCTTGGCAGGCTTGTTGGGCGGTGGTTGGGTTGTCGTAGCTTTGGCGGAGTTTTTTGAACGGTGCGGTGCCGACGTGTACGGTGTGTTCTTCCCCTGTGTTGTGGTTTGTCCAGTTGGCTTTGACGCCGGTGATGGCGCTGCGGCTGGGTCGGTCGAGTTGGCAGTTGATGAATTGGCCTTCGCTCGGTGTGTTCTGGCTGGGTAAGCTGACGACGACGGGGGGCATGGTTTGCCCTGTGATGGTCTTCACTTGGCCCCGTTTGGCGAGCACGTACAGGTCGTTGACGGGTTTGGCGATGGCGTCCCGTTCCCGTGCGAGGCGGGTTAGGAAGGCGCTGTCGGTTTCGTCGGTTTGGTCCATGTGCTCGAGGACGACGCTTTCAAACTCTTTGGCCACTCGTGGGCTGAATCCGTGGGGCGTGACGACTTGGCGGAACAGGTCGGCAAGGCTGACGTTTTCGAAGGTGCGTGTGCGGCGCTCTTTAAAGCCGGTCTTGTCTTCTACCTGAAACGGCGCGGCGGTGGCGACGATGGTGACGCTGGGCGGAAACAGCTTCGGCACGATGCGGGTGATTTTGAACTGGCCTTTGTCGATGAGGTTGTCGCCGTAGCCTTCTAGCCACGTGAGCACGGCGCCCTCTTTTGGCAAGCCTGTTTGCCCTGTGGTATCGATGTGCAAGGTGAGTTGGTCGCTTTGTGTCCCTGCGGCGTCGATACGCTCCCACGAGGTTAAACGATTATTGATGATGCGTTCCCCTGCTCCGCTCACGCGCACGCTTGGTAAGTAGTTGGATTGGTTGTTTAGTCCCATATGTTGGTTACCGTCTCGGGGGCTTTGTCTGGCAAGGTGGGGATGTCAATCACAACGCCAGCGGGCAGCACTGGCCCGTAGGCTTCTAAGCCGGGGTTGAGTTCGAACAAGGCTTCTTCCGCCTCGTCATCGTTGCGTTTTAGGGCGATCCACAGGATGTTGGAAATGGTGTCGCCGTCGCGGCTACGGATGGTGGTCATTGGCGTATTCCTCTAACTCGATGGTGAACGCGAGGACGAAGGCGGTGCCGTCGTCGATGATTTTGTCTTGCTTCTCTTGCAAGCGTTTGATGGTCCATTGGCCTAAGTTGTTGCCGTAGCCATCGGCCAGCACCAAGGGCGCTCGCTGGTTTTGTAAGGCGCGTAAGGCGTTGAGATTCGCCATACCATCGCCTTGAAACCACGTCCCTGTGACGGTGATGTTCTCCAACTGTTGGCCTGTGTTTTGACTCATCGGCTTTTGACCGTATCGCGCCACCGCGACCCAACCGCCGTCGCTCGTGCGCTGCAAACCCTCGTATGGTGTGCCTTCGCTCAGCGAAAACACAAAACCACCGAGCGACATCATCTGACGCATGATTACTCCTTAGATAAAAATGGAAGGACAGAAACGAAAAAGCCCATCGGAAGGATGGGCTTGGATTCAGGAATAAGCTTTAGGTTTTTTATTGCCTGTACTATTTTTTAAATTGAAGTTTAATAAGTAAATGTGTATCCAGCAATTTGTCGCTTCCAGCTATATACATTTAAACATACCGTATACTTGTGTCCCCTTTTAAAGGTTCCATTATCGTATTCTAGCAAAGCTAAGCCTTGATCAGGGTCACCTTTATTTAAGTTGTGAACTACATTCCCTATCGCATGACTATTATCCTGTAAACTCTCTCCTTCCACTGCGTATATACTAACTTTGTCTCCCTCGCCTAATATCTGACGCGGAAGGTGATATCTACTCAGTATGTGTGTCTCTGAGTTGTTATATGCGGTGCATGTTGATGGTTGAAAGTTTGACGGTACAGCCTGATTGACATCCACTGTAGCTGCTACAGCCACATATACTGGTTGATCGACTTGGTCTGGACCGTATTCAATTTTATATGAATGATCTTCAAAATTTAATTTATCATCCTGAACTTTTAAACTCACTGGACTTTCTTTACCTGGGACTTTCTTACTCACTACTAGGTTATTCTGGTCATCTCTAATATATACAACCCCACCTGTATTAGTCCCTGTCGTTGGTCTATTAACAGTTAAAACCACCAAATCTAGCTGAGGAATAACATTTTGTATGGATGTCATCTCCACCCACTTAATATTTTCTAAAAAGCTACTTGGCAGTCCTTTTTTTAAATAATCTTGTATGTTAGTTTTCATTATTTCTATCCTTAATTGTTGATTAACATGCTTAGAAAGTCCATTCTGGACTTAATTAAGACTATATTTTTATCAGGAGTGGTCTTTTAACGTCTTTTTATTCCATTAAAGTGTCACTATCCCTAAATAAAAGTAACTTCAGCCTTCAACAATCAAATTAGTCTTTTAATTTAAACATGACAATTACACGGTATTACACGAACTAAAAAGCCCACTTTTTGTGGGCTTTTTGTGTTTGTTACTTGTACTTAGGTATCGGCCAGTCGTCTAGGAAGGTGCGGTTGGCGTATTCCTTGATGCATTCGACGTTTTTATTGACCCAGTCGGGGGTGCGTAGCTGGGCGATTTGGGTTTGGTACATTCTAATGGCTTGTACCATGTCGTTTAGGTCGCTGGCGGGGAGGACGACGGGGTTGCTTTCCAGTTTCATGGAGGTAACGATGTTGTTGATCAGTTACTTTCCTTGGAGGGAATAGCTCTCGGCTTCCAGCGCGGCGGTGTCGGCAGGAAGGTGTTTTTGCTCGTTGAGTTATTTGGAGTCGATAAAGGCTAGGTGCTATTTTTCATCTGCCCCCCAAACTCCATTAACTTGTTAGGCTTAATACACTAATGTAAAGTACGTTATTTGACGTTTTGAGTACATATAAATGAACGTAAAATTAGTCACACTTTGTAGCACTATAGTATTAACTTTTGGTGGCTTAGCATTCCTTCGTTACAAGCGCAGAAAAGAAGGCTGGACAGTTTTAGAAAAAGTAATTTTAGGAGCTGGAGTAACCGCGGTTGTTGTAACTGTTGTAATCACCACCCGAGATTACAATAGAGCAAAATCTGCAATTGAATCTGTAGGGGAAATAGCTACGGACCAAGCAATAGTCAACATCACAGACTTTAAATCCATGCAGACACTTGGAGATATTGCAAAAGAGTTTAACTTAACACATCAAAAAGCAAGGTACTTAATTAAAGACCTTGACATAACTCACGCAGGTGAAGTTGTGCGCACAGGCCTTGACTACGGTTGGTACTGTTGTAAGGTTTACGATCTAGAAACAGCATCCTTAATCCGTAAAACCCTTGCAGCAAAAACATAACATCTTAATGCTACGCATTCGTGTTTACACATTCATTGATACTAAAAGACTTTCTCGTTTCCTACCAGTCTAAAAAACAACTAAGCCCACTTTTCGTGGGCTTTTTTTGCTTGTTATTTGTAGTTAGGTATCGGCCAGTCGTCTAGGAAGGTGCGGTTGGCGTATTCCTTGATGCATTCGACGTTTTTATTGACCCAGTCGGGGGTGCGTAGCTGGGCGATTTGGGTTTGGTACATTCTAATGGCTTGTACCATGTCGTTTAGGTCGCTGGCGGGGAGGACGACGGGGTTGCTTTCCAGTTTCATGGAGGTAACGATGTTGTTGATCAACTTGTACTTCTCAGCCTCAAGCGCGGCGGTGTCTTCTGGGGGGGCGGGAAGGTGTTTTTGATCGTTGAGCTGTTTTTCCATTTGGTTGAAGGCGTTGATGTAGGCTTCTTTGAACTGGGCGGCTTTACTGCCGGTGAAGCCCATGGCCAAGAAGACAAAGCCGTCGCGGGTGATGCGATAGGCTCGGTCTTGACGTGTTGCGCCCTTGCCTACTTCCACATCAATTATCATCGGCTCAAAATTGAGCGCATGAAATTCTGCACTGCATTCAAGGCTTTCTATTTTACGTAATACGTTTCTATGGTGTTTGCTAAAGTGCTTAGCAATGTCGGTCGATGTGGTAGTGATTTGATCGTTGGTAATTTCTACAACGGGTGCGTCATTGCTTGAGGTAATGTCCGTAGCCATAGTGGCCTCCTTGTGTTTATTTCGAATTTCACCCTTTTTCGAAGAAGGGTGTCGGGAGGTTCGAAACCTGCACAAGTCCAGGCGGAGTTATTTCCCTTACGGGTATTGTATTCCTCGCCCTCCCGACGCAATAATGCGCCTTTGTAACTGCATAAATTGCAGACACAAAAAAACCAACGCTTACGGGGTTGGGCTATCCGACTTGTGTAAAGAGGTTTCGACGCCTCAAGAACAATGGTAGATCAGGATGCGGATGGGGTCAATGTTCAAAACAACTCAGACGATTAAAACCAATAGTTATAGCGACAGGTGAAACATTACTGGCTTTCATCCTGACACTAGCCTCTTTCTTTGATAGTTAACTCCATGCTCAACGAGCAATCAGAGAGCAACTAATGTCTGAGCGCCTGTTGAGTTGAACGAAGAAATATCAAAATTCCTCCCCTTTTTAAATATGTGCTACATTGTATTTCATAGGAACATTGTGCTACATTGTATTTCACAACAGGAGTTTTAATTATGTCTACTAAACCCACCACTACAATACGTATCGATCCAGATGTAAAAAAACAGGCTGGTGAGGTGTTCGACAACATCGGCATAAGTATGTCCGCCGCAATTAATACCTTTCTTAAAGCAGTTGTTCGCGAGGGCACTATGCCATTTGATATAAAGGCTGAGCGCCCCAAACCACATACAAACCCCGGAAATGCAAAGCTTAACCATGCATTTATAGTCAAGAAGGATGAGTTTTATACCCAGTACCAAGATGTAGAAAAAGAAATGCTACTCCACCGAGAACAACTAAAGGGTAAATCCATACTTTGTAATTGTGATGATCCTTTTGAATCGGCCTTTTTCCATTTTTTTGCAGTTAATTTCAATGAATTAGAGTTAGCAAGCCTAACATCCACTTGCTATGCCGAGTCCTCTTTAGCAGGGAAAGAATATCCACTAGAAGGTAGTGCAGGTGCATATAAAGCGGTAGTAACTGAAGCACCAGATGAAACTATTGTGAGACCTGACGGCTCACTAGATTTAGAAGTCTTGTTTTCTATGAAAGGAAACTATCTTGAACATCTTGCAGGTGATGGTGATTTCCGAACAGATGAATGCATAGCTTTGCTAAAAAAAGCTGACATAGTAGCCACAAATCCTCCTTTTAGTCTCTTCAGAGAGTACATGAGCCTACTAGAAAAACATAAAAAGAATTTTATTATCCTTGGGAATATGAACGCTACAACAACCAAGGAAATATTTCCCCTCTTTCGTGACAATAAAGTTTGGTATGGAGAGTCCATCCGCTCAGGAGATCGAAAATTTTTTGTCCCTGATAGCTACCCGCTAAATGCTTCAGGCTGCGGTATAGATAATAATGGAAGAAGATTCATTCGGGTGAAAGGCGTACGCTGGTTCACTAATCTGAAGACTAATAAATCTCACACCCCCCTAGATTTGATTTGCAGTTACAACAAAGATGACTATCCATTTTACGAAAACTACGACGCCATCGAAGTTGGACGAACTCAAAATATTCCAATGGACTACGAAGGTGTAATGGGGGTACCTATTACATTCCTCGACAAGTACAATCCAGATCAGTTTGAGATTATTATGCTTGCAAATGGTAACGCTCGTACTAACGTATCTTCTAAGACTCTTTCAGAAGTTAATTATCGAATACACACTGAAGACAGAGGCGGTGTCGGTATGATTAACGGACGAAGAGCGTATGCCCGAATCTTGATTCGCAGGAAATCTTTATGAGTAGTCTGATGCGCGTCCCCTGCTCGTATCAAGGCGGCAAGCAGCGAATCGCAGCTCAGGTCGTTGACCGCTTATTAGAAGCCGCTCCCAGCAATAACTCTCAATTCTATGATCTATGTTGTGGTTCTGGCGCAGTGTCCATTGAACTGGTTAATAGAGGTGTCGACCCATCACGAATTTGGATGCTTGACATAAGCTCATGGGGAGCTTTTTGGTTAGCTATTGGCTCAGGCACATTCAACATCGACGTTTTCGACCGATTTTTGTCTGAATTACCTAGCGATAAACGCGACTATAAGGCTCATATGTTGGCCTTATCGGCACTACCAGTGAGAGATGAAGAGATTGAGCTTTATCCTCTACTTCAGGCTAGTTCCTTTGGAGGAAAACAAATTTGGCGCAAAGGAGAGCTCTGGGTTAACGCTTGTTTTCGTGACTACTGGGAACCTACGGCCACTAGTGTGCGCCGTAGCCCAGCAAACCCAATGCAGCCAGGACCAACTGAATTACGTAGACGTATAGAGGCTCTCATGAATGGCATGAAAGGAGTAAATGTCATTAACGATGATATAAAAACAATCCTCACCACCTCTATTTCTAGTGATGCTGTGGTGTATGTTGATCCTCCCTATAAAAGCACGACGAAGTATGGATATAGTTTTGATCTTGCAGATTTTATAAATCAATTTTGTGAAATTAACCAAAACCCTTTGTTTATTTCAGAAGGCATTCCGTTGAACGACAAATCTTCAATGCTCACATTTGGGGGAGCAAAGGGAGGTATTAGTGGAGCTCGAAAAGGCAAGCACCAAGAGTGGTTAAGTCGCTTCTAAAGCAATCCTAGCCACTTTGCATTTTTCGTTAAGCCATTTCGAGCTAAAATGCTTGAAGCCTCCATGAAATTTTCAAGATCAGACTCTGGAAATACAGATATTGAGTAGTAGTCATCATTAATCTTAGTAAAGGTAACTACTTTCATCACCAAGTAAGAACTTTCGCCTTTGGCTCTAAATGCATCGGTGATCTTCTCTCCAGAAAAACTAACTCCCTTAATTTGGAGTCGCCACGTTCCGTTTGCGTTTTTTCCTGTAGGAAAAAGTATGGTATTCCCGTTATAGTCAATACCTTCAAAGTTTAGGGTAATGTTTTTTTGAATATCTGTAGATGTAGGGGAAACACCAAAGAACTCAACACCACCTCTCATGAATCCTGGCTCTCCTAGATCAAAAGTAGTCCCTTTGGGTTCACCTCGTTCAACCAGAGACTTCATTGATAAATCCAAAATATTCCGTGACCCGCCAGTTAGTTTTCTGGTTTCAAACCAAATAGTCTCGTTCTCGTCATTTTGAGTCGCAGATACTTTCCCCTTCGTTATCACGATAGGCGCTGCCGTAGTTTCTTCCTTTAGAATGCCAACTCGAGGTAACGATGCGCGAACACCATTGCCAAATAAACGCTCACGATCCTCAGCTTCTTTAGCAACTTTTGCTAAACGTACTTGTTGACTTACTTCCTTAGCTATATACCCATTGTTAAGAAGTTTATCTATATCGTCTTTTGTAGTAATAGACATAAACGAGCCTTTAAGTGAGGCCAAGCTTTTGAAGTAACTCTCTTGCACTTTTAATATTTCAATATCTTCAGCATTCGACATATTCAACGAAATATGTGCTGAACTCTCGAAATTTGTCCACAGACCACCACCAGTCAAGTTATGTGAACCAACGACTATAACCCCTTCTTCATCTCCTAAAAGTTGATAAACCTTTGTGTGAAATGTCTGGCCTTTTTCTGAATGAACTACACTTAATGAGTCCGTACAAAGGAGTAAAGCGGTAAGAGCCTCGTATGACGTCACACCAAAATCTACGCCTATATAAGCATTTACTATTCCACCTCGCTCCCTGAAGCTTTTAAGTGAATCCTTAATTCTAAGGACACCACTGTTCTTTGCAAAAGCGACAACGATATTTAATGTGTGAAAATTAGGTGACTCAAGCAGCGTGATCAGCTGGTCTCCTAACTGTCCGTTAAAAGGTTGGTTCATCAATTTCATTAAGCATTCCTTCAACAAGCTATTTGGGGACAGATGAAAAACTAATCTATTTTTTATCTGTCCCCAAATAGCGAACTCTTACAGTTTGATTCTACTAACCTTATTATTTATACATCAGAAAAACCTTACAAACCACTGACAATTCTCATAACTATGAGCTTCGCTTATCCGTCAAGCTCCCATCGGCCCTTGTGGCGACGTCCATATTGCCCATCATGCCTTGGGCAAATTCGGCTTTGAGTCTTTCTATCACTTGGTCGCTGAGCTGTTGGTCGTAACTTGGGTTGCCTGTTGGCGTTAGGTGGATGGTTGGCGCGAAGGTGATGCTTTTGTTGTGGTTTTGTAGCTGTTGGCTTTGCGCCGCTATATTCGCGGGGGCGGGTTGGTCGGTTTTGTCGTCTGCAAACCAGCCGCCTATTTTGCTGCCGATCCACTCCCCTAATGAGCCGCCGCCCATGCTGCCTGCGATGGAGCCGACGATTCCCCCAATGGCGGTGCCGATCACGGGGACGACGGAGCCAATGGCCGCGCCAGCTAAGCCACCTGCGGCGGCGCCTCCCAAGCCCCCTGCCATGTCGCCAGCGGTGGCGCCGATTTGGGTGCTGTTGCCTTGGGAGATGGCGGAGGCAAGGCCAGCGCCTTGGAGGGCGATGTCGAGCGGCCTGAACAGTTTGCCCGCGCCTTTTAGTACGCCGCCTGCAATGCCGCCCATGGGAATGAGTGAACTGATTCCCCCTGCTGCCCCCGCTAGGTCTGCCCCTGTCATGGCTAGGTCGGCGACGTTAGATAGGCCGCTGGCATTGGCGGAGCCTGAGAACATGCCCAAGGCCGCGCCGCTGCTGAGTAGGCCTGCGAGCCGTCCGTATTTGCCCAAGCGAAAGCGTCCGCTGAGGCGTGATGGTCTGGCTCGTCTTGAGGTGGCTTTTCTGCCACTGGATCGACCTTGTAGGTAGTCTCTTTTGCGTCGTTTGCGTTCCTCTTTGCTGAGGCGTTCGCCCCCGTAGGCGGTGGGGCTTTGTCGTGCGCCTGCGCCTAGGCTGTTGAGTTTGCGGTTTAAGCGGTCGAGGGAGCGTGAGGCTCGGTTGGCGCTTTGGGTGGTTTGGTCGGTTGAATTGGTAAGTTTCGTTTTGCCAAGGCTGAAGCGATCGCGCCCGTTGCCAAGGGTGAGTTTGGCGAGTTTAAAGGCGATAACTCCGGCTTTGACGGCGGCAATGGCGGCGGCCACGCCCATTAGACCTGTGGCCAGTTTGGGGTTGGCTTCGGCAAAGTTGGCGACGCTATCGACTACGGACATGAGCGGTGGCAAGACGGCATCGAGCACGGGCAAGAGCCGATCCCCTAGGATGATGGTCATGCGGTCGAATTTGGCCCCGAGCATGTCGAGGCTGTGGCCTCGTGTGGCGGCGCGGTTGGCGTATTCGTTGTTGACGCTGTTGGCTCGGTCGGCTTGTTTGGTGACTTTGCCAAAGGCGGCGACGAGGCCGTTTTGGTCGTCGTCCAGTGTGGTGACGAGTTTGGCAACGGCGCCTTTTACTTCTTCCCCAAAGAGCTGGGAGATGACCGCGCCTCGGTCTGTGGCGTTGACGTCTTGTAGGCTGCGCATGACGTCGATCAAGGTGCCTTGGGCGTCTTGCTGCATCATTTCCGCGAGTTCTTCGGCGTTGAAGCCGATACGCCCCATGGCGTTTTTCTGGGCGCTTGTGGCGGCGTAGCCTGCGGTGAGTCTTCCGGTGATGTTTTTCAGCGCAGTGGAGGCGACTTCGTCCGTGGCGCCCCCTGCAATGAGGCTGGCAGACAGGGCGGCGGTTTGGTTGTAGCTGAGCCCTGCGCCCATGGCGGTGGAGCCTTGGCGCACCATGACGGCGGCAATGTCTTTTGCCTTGGCGTTCATGTTGTTGCTTAGGTAGTTGGTGGCGTCGGCTAGGTCGAGGGCGTTCTTTTGGGTTAGGCCCATGGCGGCGCGGAAGGTCGCGAGGGTGGAACCCGCTTCGTCTGCGGAGACGTCCCACGCGACGCTCATTTTGGTGGCGGCTTCGGCAAATGGTAGAAGCTGGTCTTTTTCGATGCCGGATTGCCCGGCGGCAGTGACGATGTCGGCGATGCCTTGTTGCTGTACGCCCAAGCGCCCCGCGAGTTTCATCATTTCGGTGCGGTATTGGGCTTCTTCTTTTTTGTCGGAGAAGTTGACGACTTTTTTGACGTCGGCAAAGGTGCTTTCGTATTCGACGGCGCGTTTGCCCGCCATGATGAGGGGCGCGGCTTTGACGGCGAGGCCGACGGCTTGCCCAACGAGTTGGCCTTTTTGGGCGTTCCGATCGGCAATGCGCCCTTTTAAGGTTTGGATCTGTTTTAGTTTGGCCTTTTGGCGCTCTAGGGCTTGGCTGGCTTGGTCGGTTTGTCGGGCAAGTTTGAGCTCTTGGGCACCGAGCGAGTTGACTTTTAGGCCTGCGGCGCTCATGTCGCGACGTAATCCGCCCAGTTCTTTGGCTTGGTGGCCGTAGGCGTGGGTGAGTTTGTTGCTGGCTTGCTCTGCGTTTTTAAGGGCGGCTTTTTCTTTTTTGTGGGCTTGCTCGGCGGCTTTTTTGGCTTTGGTGAGTTGTTTTACTTTTTGGTTGGCTTCTACCACCTGGCGCGACTGTGCGCCGTAGGCTTGGGCGGCGTTTAGTAGGGCTTTTTCGGCTTTGGCGAGTTCTGCCGTGTGTTGTTTGACGATGGCTTGGGCGCTTTGTTCGCTTTGTTTGAGGCGGTTGGTTTCTTGATTCGCCTTCGATAGCGCGGTTCTGCTCTCTTTTAATCTCTCGTTTAGGGTTTTGAATCGGGCGATGGTTTTTTGTTGGTCGCTGAGCTTTTTAAAATCGTCGTTGGTTTTTTCGATTTGTTTTTCAAGTTTGCCAGCGCCTTGGAGGGCGCTTTTGAAGGGTTTGCTGAATTTGTCGACCGCTGACAGGGCGATGGATATTTTTTTGTCAGCCATGGTTTACCCCTTGTTGATGCCCAGTTTGGCGGCGGCGAGGTGGTAGCGGCGCATGGCTTCGTCCATGCGCCAGTTTAGTATTTCAGAGGGAGGAACGTGGTACACCAGCGGGATGACGTCGGTTAGGACTTCGACGTCTTTTGGCGAAAGTAATCCGCCGGTTTGTCCAAAAAATCGATTAGTCGCTCCTGTAGCTGGTTCCAGTCTGGCAGGCTGAGACAGGCGAGCTCGTCTTTTGAAAAGCCTGTGCAGCTGGCGCTGATAAAGAGGGTGCGTTCCCATTCGTCTTGGTGGGTGTCCATGAGGTCGGTGGTGGCGACGGTGGGCGGACGGAGTTTGTAGTGGGTTTTTTCTTGTCTGTCGTCCCCTAGAATGGGGATGAGCAATGCTGGCGCGTCTGGGTCGAACTCGCCTTCCATGAGGGTGTGGGCTTTGGCGTTCATGAGTTCTAACACGTGGTTTTGAATGCTGGTGTAGTCCGGTGTGACGAGTTTTTTTAGCATGGTTTCCGAGAGGCCCGTGCTTTCGCTAATACAAGCACGAAGTAGCTGGGTGTTGTTGGCTTTGTTTTTCTCTGAGAGTTCACGGTGTTGCCCCATGGTGAGAGTGTGAATTGTGACGCTTTCGAGGGATTCGTTTTCGATGGGCCAGACGAGCTGGTGTTTTTTGGGTTCAAACATAATGGTTCTCGTTTATTTAAGGTAAGCCGACATTGCGGCGGTGTTCAGACAGCAAGTCGCCGTTGCCAAGGTTGAGGATTTGGGCGTTGCGGTCGATCTCGTAAATGGTTTTGCCCGCTTCTTTCTTTTTGTAGGCGCTGACGGTCATGTCGATGTCGTTGTCTGGGAGTTCGCCCATTTTGCTGGCGGATTCGGTGACACCGGTGATTTCGCCTGTGATGCTGTATTCGATTTTGAAAGTGTTGCCGTCTTCGTCTTGGTGGGATTCGTTGACGTTGACCTGGCACACTTCGCCATTGGCTAAGCCAAACGCGGCCAGTAAGGCTTGGTTGGCGCCTTTGATTTTGAATTTGGCGGTGAGCTTTTCTAGCCCGACCATGACTTCGCCGGGGATGAAGGAGCCGCCTCGGGTTTCTTGCATGGTCTTTTTGACTTCGGGCGGGGTGAACTCGTCGAGTTCTTTAACCAATGGCTCACCGTTGATGATGGCCATTCTAGTAATGCGGGTGCGTTGTCCAGCCATTATAGGGCTCCTTCTAGGAACGATTCGACGATGCCTACGTCTTCAATTAGGTGGTACACCATATGTTCATTCGGCGCGTAACCGTGGTATTTGATGGCAATGTGCCATTCGCCGTTGGTGTAGTTTTCGACGTTATTGAGCGTGGGATGCAAGTAGACTTGCGCGCCCATGATGGTTTCGTCGGCTTGCAGGGATTTGAGCCAGAAGTTGAGTTTTTCAATCTCTTGGTTCATGAAGGATTCGCTTAGGTTGCGCGCCATGGCTCGCTGGGCGGTTTTCGCCAGTTTGCGGATGATGGCGTATTCCAAACCCACTTGAGAGACAAAGCGCCCTGTGACGCAACGGTTGCCAATGAGCGAGAAGCCACCCATTGAGGTACGCGCAAAGTAGGAGACGCCAAAGCGGTTCATGAGGTCGCCGTTGGTCGCATTGTCCATGATGTTGTAGTCGATGGTTCGTGCGGTGCCTTGGATTAGCGCACCCATGCCGCCTTTGGCGGGGCTTTCCCATGGTTTGACTCGCGCAAAGCATGACAAAGCAATGGCTGCGCCTGAGAAGTAGACGTTGCCTTTGGCGGCTTGGCTGTAAACGGAGACAAAGGGATCGACCACATAAAATGCGTCGTACCCTGTGCCCTCGCCCCCTAGTGACTTGGAATAGTCGATGGCGGCGTTGTCGTTGGTGTTGGGGCCGTCGCCAACGGGAATCGCGAAGAGGCGTTTGCCTAGTGCCGCGAGCGCATCGGCCACGGGTTTGGTGTTGAACCCCGGGGCGGCGATGTGGGTGGGCACTTCTTGGCAATCGCTTAAGGCTTGGATGCCGGTTCGTTGGCCTGTGGCTGGGTCAACCTTGCCTATTACCTTGTTGATGGTGTCGGCGGTATCTGTACCCTCTTCGACGATGACGGCGTAGATGGGTACGGAGACGATGCGGAGCAGTTCGTAACAGGTGCGCCATAAGGTGCCGCGTTCATTGCCTGCCATGTCTAGTTTGGCCGCTGCGCCCTTGTTGGCAATGCGGATGGGGCTGTTTTTTGGCCACAGTGGGTCGGCGTCTGGCGCGGTACCGACGATACCGACGACCACGCTGCCAAGTGGCCCCATTGGTGGCGGCGCAGATTGTTTTTCGACGCTGATGCCGTTGTGGGTAAAGGATGCTATCTCTGGCATTAGGCCTCTCCTTTTGGTTTGGCGGTGGTCGCGAGGGCGACTTTACCGCTTAAGATTAGGAATTCTGCTTCGCTGGGAAGCAGCTCGACCGTGTCGCCTTTTTGGTGCCAATGCTTGTGATTCGGGCATTGGTAAGGCGATGTGACGGTGTAGGTTTGCCGAGGATTAGGCGGCTGTTTTGTGACCATGGGCTTTCTCCAGACGTAAAAAAACCGCTTTCGCGGCTTGGGTGTTTGGTGGGTTCTTTATTCAGGTTTGGTTGGCCAGACAACGTCGTCTGGGTTGTCGTATTGCTGCGGTAAATCTCGCAGGGCTTGACGGTACTCAGCCCACGCTTTTTTCTTTTCATCACTGAGCGGAGCGTCCGGCATTTGGGTGTAGTCTGTTTGTGAGATTCTATAATCTCGCTGGGCGCGGATACCTGCGAACTTTACTTTTTTTATCGCATCACGACACATCGTAAGCGCTTCTTTTTTACTAAATCCCATTCCCTGTAATATGTCAGGATCAGCAGGCACGTTGTATAGTCGCTCACCATGCTTGTTTACAAAGCTTTCAATGAAGACATTCATAGCCACTCCTATTACTCCGTTGTGCTTGTCGTTGATTGTGCCGATTCATTTGCTTCCAATGCGTCTATCTCTTTTTGCAAATCCGCGATATCGGACTGCAACCCCGTAATATCAGATTCAAATAGAGCAGTTTGGGCTGAGAAGTCATTTTTAGACGCATAACGCAGATCAAAGTCGCGTTGAAATGGAAGTATATAACGGTCATAAGGATCGCCAAGCAGCGGGTCATCTTTATGATAGGGTTTTACTTTCCAACTTATCTCCCAGTCAGACCCGACGTCGTCTACCATTGTAACTTCTGTGCTTTCTCGACTATATGACACGCTCGACTGAAAGCTCTTAATGATTTGATACGTTAACCCCCCGCGAAGATACATTCCCGACCTGTCAGCGCAATTAACAATTTGCCCGTCTGTAAAACCTGAGTACATATCTCGAGAACCGTCAACATAGCGTGCTATTGACATCATACCAAAGCTCACTTGACGAACCGTATTCCGGTACGTTTCTGATAATCGTTTAATTATGAGAAAGTTGGCACCGCCACCCCAGGGAATACCACTACCTTCAATTTCCAGATTCAACCCCGCCACATGGGGATTCCCATCTCCAAAGGGGTTCAGAGAGCTATCTGTGTTATGCAAACGAGTAACTAATATTTTCGATATACCGACATCATCACCTGGCATAAAAAACCAGACAGGATAAAAAAAGTCCGTGCTCAGTCCTGTCAAATCGACAGTCTCTATGTACTGCGGCTGTGCATTGATATCAACGGCTTGCACCGAGGCGCGCCACTGATCAAAGTCATTTTTTGCTTGACTGACTTTATTTTCAAAACCATTTGTTGTTTCGCTGATTTTTTCGTCAATCTCACGCACTTTCTCTGAGACTGTCCCCGTCATATTATTGACTGACTGTATTAACGCCGCCGTGTCTTGTGTACTCATTATATTCTCCGTATCAAACTGTTCGTTTTTCTAGATCTAACAATCGAAACTCTTGCAAGAGTTGCCTATGCATGGTGTCCACCTGAGCAATCGCCATTTTGGTAAATTCATCTTCGATGAGTATGTTTAGATTCTCCGTTCCCACGACCACGGTCACGGTATCGCTTGGTAAAGCACTCAAATCCAAGGTGATCGGCTGGATGCAATGACCATTTTTGGCTTTGTAGTTCAGGGTGGTATTGGGGGCGGAAATCACCCCCAATAAGGTGCCTGTCTCTAGCCAGAATCCTAGCTCTTTGATGGGGTATTCCTGCGGGCCGCTGAACTTGGCGACGGCTTGCAATTGGCTTGCTCCGGTGTCTTTATACTCGCCAAACTCAACCCGCTGGATTTCATTCACTAAGGTGGTTTGATCAGGGTTTGGGGTGTAAGCACGGTCACCCGCTGAGACCCATTTCAAACGGGCTTCTATGCCCCTTCCTTTTGCGCTAATGCATTCATTTAACCCCGCGCGGGTAATGACTAAACTTAGGCTATCGCTCATGTTATCTACCTTAAATAATCGCTTTGGCGTTCACTGGTGACAGGGTAACGCTGTAATGATCGGCTATTGCTAGGATCCCCAAATACCCATCAGTTTTGATCACGGGAATGATGGCTTGAAGGTTAAGGGGCTGAATAGTCACCGCTGGCGGAACGGCGGCGGCAATGGATAACGAGGCACTCACTTGCGGCATGGGCCAAAGGTTGGCGTCTGCCTCGGCCTCTTTCACTGTAATTGATGGCGCCCTTGCTCCCGCCAACCCTAAGCTTGTTTCCACACCGAACATCAAGGACAGTTCAATGTTGTCTCGCTCTGATTTGGTGTCCTCGATATAAGCCATGAGCTTTTTGGCATTGGCGACATTGACGGGCTTATTGCCCTTCTCCCATGCGACGATGTCTAAACTGTAGGGCTCTCGATTTGGTGTTTGTTGGTACCAAGATTTTATCTCGCTCAAAAATTCGAACGATTCTAGGGCCAACGCCAAGCCCGCTTTCGTGCCGCTAAGCTGGCGAACTTTCCACGCGTTGCCTGCTAAATTCCGTTTCACTTGCTCTGTATCTTCCGTGTCCCAAATCGGCACTTGTTTTTCAGACGCCAACGTCGCAATTGCCTCTATTCGGGTTTTCTGTGCATCCAGCAATGCTGGATATGGATGGTCAACCGAGTACAAAACCTCACTTAGGGCAAGTTCTAATGCACGTTCTAGAGGGCTACGGTTATCAGGTAAAACACTATAGGTTTTCAGTGTTGACGGTAATTTGGACTGACTCAAGGTAAGGCGCCTCGTTGTATTGGCAACGCAATGGCTCTTTGGGTTGCAGTATGTCGCCTCGATGGGCGCCGGTGGTTTTTAAGAGCACGCTGTAGAGCATAGACAGCTCGATACTGCCGCCCAATCTGTGTTGTTGCTCTGCATACTCTCGCACGGCTTTTTCAGCGGCGGCTTTGACCACATTGGCATCGGGACCCGTGCGGATATAAAGCACGGCATCACACGACCACGGCTTTATCGTGGGTGCTTTGACGGTGAGTAGATCGGTCTCTTGGGCGATGTCGTCCCGCTGCATGTATTCTTGTGTTGCCGCGATTAATGCTTCGGCTGGGACACCGTTATTGGCATGAGCCAAGATGAAGCAGTCCACTTCCCCTGGTGCTACGCGCCTTGCTTGAGCATCTTTGGTTTGGCCTGCCATGTCGTGCGCTTCGAATTCGTAGGTCACCACGACTTTGCCTTGAGTGGGGCTTTCAACGGTCACTTTGGGGCGTCCGCCCAGCGTCATGGCATTGAATCGGTAACCGGATCGGGTGCCTGTGGTGGCCAATGCGTAAGCGGCTAGGTAATAACGAGTCAGCAATGCTTCGTTGCTTTCGACTTTTGGCGGTACCGGAGGAAAGGCGTTCGGGTTCCCTTCGTCGATTATTTGCCGCTCTACGCCCAATTGGCTGGCGATGAGATCCACCATGGCATCGTCGGTCGCGTACATGCCAAACATTTGAAGGGCTTGTGCGTTCATTTGCCTAAATTGGCTTTGCAGGATGACGGTGAAGGCTTCCGTGAATTTGGTTAACAGCTCGGCTTCGTTTTCAAAGGTCTCTTTCACGCCTGCCACATCATCGGGGGCGTTGTCTGCTAGATACGAAAGCACGCTGTCTTTGACGGTCTTGAAGAGGCTGTCAAAGTTTGGGGTGGTGATGATCTCTGGTTTAGGCAGTGGATTTTGATGGGGAAACATCTAGCGGTACCTCAAATTTTATGTTTTGACCATTCCACTTGCCTTCGAAATATAAAGCCAATCCATTGGTTAATCGCTTGGCCACACAGCGCGACGGCACAAAGTCGGTTAAGCCGTTGATTGGTTCGTAAAAGGCGGCAATAGCAGCGGCTTGCAGGCGAATCAACATGCTGTCGGTCATGTTCGCGCCCATGTATTGTCGAACCTCACTGCCAAAGGTGGGGCGTTTGGCCCGCCCTACTTTGGGTGTCGTCATAACTTGGGTGATGCGGCTGACAAGCTGGTCGAAGCCCTCTATCTTGCGGCCTGTTTTGCGGTCGATGCCAACCATTAAGTCACCTTGTATGAACCAGCAGAAGATCCACTTGTTACCGGAACCTCTGCATTTTGGGTGATGTGGTTAACGATGCCTTCAGCGAAAGCCAGCCACCATTGATGACCTGCCGTTTTGTCCGATACGGGTTGAAACCCATGGGCTTGCATCGCGTCTTCTATGTCTTTAGCGAGCTGTTCAGGATTTAATGCCATCTTGAATACCTTATTTTCCAGCGTTTACTTGCCTGCGGTGACGGTTGAGGAACAATCCCCGTGGGGTAAGCCTGTCACCATGCATTTATGCGCGCCAGTGACCACGCCAGTACCTTTATTGAGCATGATCATTTTGCCGTCGACGGTGACGTTTCCACCCGCTGTTACTGTGGCGGATTTAGCGACATTGACGACCACATCGCCTTTCACTTCCACTTTCAGTAAATGATTTTTCGCATGGTACGAAACCAAAGAACCGTCGGGGTAACAGCGGATAATCTCGTTAGGGTCCTTGCTTGGTGCGGGGAAGTTATCGCTAAACAAACCGATTAAAGCGACGGTTTGGGTGCCGTTATTGCCGGCACCGTAATTGAGTAATACCGCCGGTTCGCCCACGGAGGGACAACGATACTCCGACGTCTCGCCAGCGGCGGAGGCAAACCAACGAATAAAAGGCGTGTTTAGCTCCCCGTGTTGTACTTTGATCAAGGCGCCAGATTCGTGAACGGCAATAACACGACCGAGGCGAATAATGCTTTGCAGGCGTCGTCTTAGGTCTTCGGTTTCTTCGCTTAGGTCTTCGAGTCGATCAAGATACGGTTGCAACATATCCCGCACCATGGCTTCAATCAGTTGGCGCATTAGAGGCTCCTGTATTCGTCTGGGTCGTTTTCATCGGTTGGGTTGGTTGCTAAGCGAATGCCGCTTTTCACTGTCTCGGGTTGCCATGTGGACGCGCCTAGGTAAATCTTTTGCTCCCAATTCACCACCCACGAATCAAAACCGCCAAGGGTGTCTTTGCAAAAGCGGCCGGGGTAGGCTTCGATATTAAAGGGCTTTTCTAGGACGGATCCTGTTAACCAAATGCCCTTTTCATAAACAAACTGGGACACGGCTACGGCAAACTCTTGGAGTTCCATTTGCAGATTGGGCACTTCTCGCCCCAACACACAGTGAATGGCAAATTGCCCGACCACGGGATAACGGCCATCGCCCACATCAGGCGCTTTGGGTAGTTCTTCGATGTTGAGCAAGCAGGCCGGAGCGAGGGATTCGAGGTTCTCGCTGGGGTCGTAGCTGTCGATGGTGACTTTAGGGAAACGACCTTTCAGGGCGTCTATAATAGCTTGGTGCACATCGCTTAAGTTGATATGGGTTGGCACTTATTGCCCCTCGACGTTCATTGCGAAGTTGATTTCTTGCTTTAAGATGTGGTGAAAACGCGCTTCGGCTCGCACGTGATAGCGCTCAATAATAGGCTGTGCGATGTCATTAATGAGGAAGTTTTCTTCTACGATGGGCAGTTCTGTCCATTGCCCGTCGGCGCGTTTCGAGCGTTTGCTGCCCTTGTCATATTTGCGCTTGAATACACCGCTGTGGCCGTTTTTCATGGTGGCGATAAAGGCGCCAATAAAGTGATGCTTGCCGACTCTGACGCCAATGTCCGTTTGCTTGGGTTTGCCCAAGGCCGCTACGGATATGGGCGCTAAGCCAAACCAGACGTTTACCGTGCGCTTGCCATCTTTGATGTAAAAGCTTTTGTAATACCGCGCGGCTAAGACGCGCTGAGGAACCGACAAAGCCACGCCTAACTCTCGTTTGGTTTGGGTTTCTAACCAACGCGCCACTTTCTTAAGGGTGCGTGTGACGGCTTTTTGAAGCTGTCGAATGGACAGCTCTAATTGCGCTTCTAGCTCGGCAACGCCGTCCCCTAGGTCGATTTGTAGGTTCATAGATTACCGCCAGTTGTGGTCTTTGTTTTGCGTGACTTTCAGGGGCAGTACAATTTCAAATTCGCCCTTGTGAAAGGGCAAGATTAAGTAGGAGACACCGTCTATTTCGAGGCGATCCCCTTCTTCACAGGGGCAATGGTTGGGTGACACGCAAAAGGTCGCGGTGATCACATCTACATGCAGTTGCCCTGCTTTTTTTGATGTCGACGTGGTGGTCACGTCGCGTTCAATGAATGAGAACGTCCCTGTTATGGTACTTGTAGTACCGTTTTTTGATAGCCATATCACTTCTTGCCCAAACTCGTTATCGATGTCGCTTTTGAGTGCGTCTAAGACAGCACGATGACTGAGATTCATAAGCGCCTCATAGGTCAAAAGATAAGGAGTTGGGTAAGAAACGCTCTGTTAGTTCGAGCTGTAGATTTCGGCTAACAAGGATGGATCACGAGCGATCGGCAAGTAAATCGCGCGGGAGCGGATTTCTAAGCCTTCGTCGTGCTTCATTGGCTCTGTGGTGATGTGACACTCACGGGCTTTGGCTGAGCTGGAATGCAGTACGTCCGCTGGCGCACGCAACATCCCAAATAAGCCTTTTACACCAAGCGGGTATGAGGCGCCTTTTTCGGCCACTTCGTCGGCTTCGTCTGACACAAACTTGATACCACAGATGTTGATTTCGCTTGGATCATCCGCAAAGGCCACCACGCGTTTGGCGTGAATTTCTTCACTGTAAAACTTTTTGATACTGTCATGATTCAAAATGCGCTCAATCATTTCTTGACCAATGCGACACTCAACACCCTGCAAAGTAAGATGGCCATGCTTTTTCGCATTATCCACCGTGGCTTTGCGCAGCCCTTTCAACAAGGTAGGTACGTCGGTGCCCGCTGTGCCGAGCTTCAAATCCAGCTTGCGCTCGTCAACGCCTAACACTTTATGTAAATCAACAAGTATCGTGCCTTTCTTGTTTTTTACCTTTCCCTTTAGTGCAGAATAGGCCGTAAACGCCGCGGTATAGCGGTGGTTATCTTTGTGTTTCCCCATCTGGCTTTTAACCAAAGATGCCAGCTCTTGTGCTTTGATCTTTTTATCGCGCAATGAACCAATGCGTGACAGGTCACTGGGGACGATTTGTGTTTCAAACGGATAACGAATCAAACGCACTGGTACCGCGCTTTCGGCGTCGTGTTCGTCGATGTTGGGGTTTTGGCCGATTTCACCTGGCATCAAGACTTGAAGCTGTTGGCCAGACTTCACAATCATGACGTTACGATGTTCGACATTTTCCACTGTGAACATATTGAGTACGGCGGCATCGATGTGGACGGATGCATTAAAACCCGTTGTTAACGCGCTCAGCGAGAACGCTTCGTGATCGAATATATCTTCCATTACTGTGACCCTTCTTTGATAACGATAAATGCTTTTTCAAGCTGTTCGGTGATGGCCGCTTTGATCGGCTCCGTTATGCCGTTTGGCCATGCGATGTACAGGGTATTGAACACTGAATGCGCCCAGTACACTTTGCCGCCGCCTGCGTGGATGCCGTAAGCGTCGCTGCCGTCGTAGTCTTCTGCTTTGACATCCAGCGCTTTACCCTCTTTGGTAACGATGGACCATTCTGGTTGCGTCGCGGCGGCATCGATTTGTTTGATGCACATCTCGCCCCGCTCGTGGGACCAAAGGAGTATTAACGAGTCGGAGACTTTGTTATGTATCTCTTGCATTACGCGTCCTCAATCAGTTGTAGCATGTCGTAGCTCTCTTCTTTGTGAGACTCCAACCCGCTGGTTAATGAAATGTCTTCGTCTTTTTTCGCGGCGGCTTCTTTTAACGCTTTTGATGCCTCCTCTTCGCTGGCGTTGTCTTGAATAAGCTGGCCTGCCATTTCTGGTACGCCTGCGGCTTTGGCAAGATGATTAATATTCTGGGCCAGTTCGGTGTGTGCGGCCGCCTGGGCGGCGGACGAGTGCTGTAAGGCAATGATTTGTGCCTTTAAATCGGCGGTTTCCGCTTCGTGGGCGGCGTTGATTTCCGCGACGATTCGCTTGTGTGTTGAATTTGTCATCATGGTATGAATCTCTTCCTCTGTTTTAATGCCATCAATTAGGCCGTGGGCCAGTAAATCGCTCGCGCCAAACATTTTGGCTTGCAGTGCTTGAACCTGGGCGGCGTCGATGCCTCGGTTTTGCCCGACTAGCTGAAAGAAGGCATCACCCAATTGGTTCACCATGGCTTGGTGACGTTCGCGCTCTTCTTCACTTAACGCGAGATGCGGTGAGCCATCGGCTTTGGCTTCGCCTGTGGTGAAGTAGGTAATGGTCTCTTTGTCGTTATGAACCTCACGACGACCAAAGATCACACCAATAGAACCCGCCATGCTGTGTGGGCTGGCGTACAGTTCGGTACAAGCACAGGCCAAAGCATAGTTTGCCGAGTAAGAGCCACCATTGATGAAGCCGACCACGGGTTTTATCGCGCCAATTTCTTTAATCAAGTTGGCCAGATCAAAACAACCAGACGCTTCACCACCGGGGCCATCGAATTCTACGAAGATCTTCTTCACTGAGTCGTCTTGGGCAAGGGCGCTGAAACGTTGCCGCAAGTCGCGGTAAGACAGGATTTCATTACAGTTCGCGTCTAGTCCATTAAAGCGGTGCGAGGTGGGACCGAAGACGGACAAGTGACAAAAAGTGCCTTCTCGTCCGCCGTTATCACTGCCTAAAAATAAGCTTGGGTTTTGGTAGAACTGTTTGAGTAACTCAAAGTTGGCCTGATGCGCGTCAATCGTCATCATCATCGGGGAGTTCGTCATCAACTGCAGAAGATGCCGCATTGTCTATTCCTCTCTCTTGTTTCGCGTCTTGGCTTCGTTGTACGCCATCTAAATGTTGGTCGAGCGTTTTGCCGCGACCATTGGAGACTTCTTCTAGTGACGTGATGTGATTTTCGACTTCTAACACCAAGGCTTTGGCGGCTTTGAGTGGGTCGATTTCTTCCCATTCTGGCCAAATCCATGTGGGGTTTAAGTAGGGGTAAGGGTTCTCAAAGTAGTTGGGCAAACTCTCGGATGTACCGAGATGGAACGCATCGATAAACCAGCCCAATATGCGGTTAAACGCGGGGCCTAACACGATGTCTCGTAATTGCCCAATCAAGCGGCGGTGGTTGATCATGCCCGCGCGAATGCTAGAATAATTAACCTGCGTTAAATCCCCCGTTAGCATTTCGTAGGTGATGCCCAGCAGACCCGCAATCATCCGCAACACTTGGTTGTTGTGCTCTTGGTAGTTGCCGGCGATCTCAGCGGGGGACGCGGTTTTGATCTCTTTCACGCCATTCAAAAAGGTCACGCCGCCTGCATTGTGCACAAGGCGTTGCGGTGTTCGTTGACTCGCTGGGCCACCTGCGGTTTGGCTGATTTCGGTCTCTTTCAGTGCAAAGACTTGTTGGCCTACCCGCTTCATTCGAGACTTGATCTCGACGGTTTGGTTGTCTTGGTATTGCTTGGCAAAGTCGGCCCCGGGGGAAATCCAAGGCTGTGCCGTGCTTTGGGAAACATGCACTACATCACGCAGGTGGATCACGTCTTCAGCGGGTATCCAGTTCACCGAGTCTTCGTCAAAGTCTGGATGATCCCGTGGCAGTTTATAAAAAGCGTATTTCTTCACTTTTCCGTTTTTTGCGTACAAGATGCCGCCGCGAACGTAACTGCTCGCCCCTGTTTGCTCAAGGTCAATCGCTAAGCTCAGCGGACTAACGACCTGTATTTGCAACGGCATAGGATGCAAGGTACGACGGCGCACAATGAAGGCGCTGCCATCTAAAAGCATGGTGATAACGGCTAAGGCTTGAACGCCTGCAAAGTTGGTGTTGTCGTAAAAGTCACAATAAAGCGTCCATTCTTCAAAACTCTTAATGAAGGATTCGCTGAATAAGGCAGGATCGAAAACGGGCTTTGCACCACCACCGATACAGCTTGCCCGAAAGCGAGACGCCCCCACTCGTAACAAGGGGTTATTGCGAATAAGGTGATGGCTGGCGGTGATCTCTTTTAAGAGAACGCTTTCGCTCTTTTCGTTGTCATGCAGTTCAGCCCCTTTAAACAAGGGCGATTTGGCAACACTGGAATAACTCAAAATATCACCTCAACATCGACACTTTGCATCAATGGAACGGACTGCAAATCGCTGATCATTTGGCGCTCTAATGCTCGTAATTCTGACAAGCTGACCTCGGTGTATTGCATGGAAGTTCGGCCGCCTTGCGGATTGGTATACTCAACCCTCACCTTTCGCTTACCTTGCACTAGGTCGGTGATGGCTTGTTGGACGATTTTTAAGTTGTCGTCAGTCGAGTAAATGGTCATTAGTAGTCTCCATAGTCTGACGTTTCGTAATAATCGCCGTAGTCGTTTTCGATGACGTCATCGGTGATTTTGTGGGCATTTGGATCAATCAGACCAAGTGGCTCTTGGGGCGAGGCGTCTTTGATTTCTGGCCGTAAGAAGTCATAAAGCCACAGCACGTAAACGAGTAAATCCCACGGCTCGTTGCGCTTTTGATCGGGCTTTTTGTCCCATTTCACGTTGCTGCCACTGCCCTTTAATTCTTCGGCGGTGAGCATTTGGAAATAGTCCAAATCAAACACGTCGTTTACGGGGAAATGGATGTAGTTTTTGCCTGGCACTTCGTTGTTTAAACGTTCTGCCGCGCGGTTTTTAAGTTGGTGAACGTTCAGGCTTCGGTATTCACATTTCACTTCGGGGTGAACCTTGTAAGTGAGGGTGAATTCTGGCTTGAATTTGGTTTTTTGACTTCCTTCCCCTCGAATCGCAAAAATCCAACCCTGATACGGCGCGCAAAATTCCAGCATGGCTTTCCACGCGTGACCATTACAGTCCATGGCCGCCGCAAATACGCCAATGCTTCGCCCATCGGATAGAGTAAATTCGGTTTCAAATTCGCGGATGAGATTTTGCTGAGTCGAGACGTCTTCAGGGTCACCGTGGACTTTTCCGTAATGTATCGCCCACATCTCGCCCCGCTCTCCAACCGCCCAAAAGTGGTAATCAAAGCGGTTCTTTTGGGTATCGATCGTCGCTAAAACACCGCGCACTTGTTCCGGCAAACATTCCATTGGCGAATAGTGCTCTCGCCGCTGGTACAGGGCTTCGAAGTTGTTGAGCTTGTGCGCTCGTGATGCGTCCGAGTACTCCACGCCCACCTTCGTGTTCATGAAGGTTTGCATTTTGCGTGGGTCTTTTTTCGCCTTGTCGTATTCAGCCGCAATCGATGGCAACGAGGTGTTGGGGTTGTCGTTGTAGGCTGACCATATATGAAAGCCAGCGTCGATTTTGCCCCGCTCGTTGGTGTCGCCCGGTTCGCCACATTTACAACACAAAGCGGAGCCTGTTTCGTCCCATTGTTCTGGGGTTTGATGAACGCCACAGCATGTAAACTCTCGTGTGGCGCGCCATTCCCCCGCCTCCACCATGTTGAATTTATGGTGTTCTTCAATCTTGCCGCTGCAATGAGTGCAAACGAAGTGGGCGTCTTTGTAGTGCTTGGGCGAGTATCGAAAGTTCTCTAATTTTAAGCGTTGTTTGAAACCACAATGGGGGCAAGGCACATACAAATAACGCTGATCGGTTTGCAGAAACTCGCGGGTAATCTTACAAGTCCCTGCTTCTTTCGGCGTAGAGCCTAAAACTATTTTTCGTTGGCCTTCGCTCTCGGTTCGCGTGATGCCCAAATCGATTGGGTCACCTTCTTTATCGACGTTATTCGGCCAGCCCGATATTTCGTCCATAAAGAGATATTTAATCGTCACCATCCTAAAACTACTGGCAGACGTGGCCCAAACGATTGACAAGTCACCCCCGAAAAAGCTTTTCTCGGTGGTGGTGTTTTTGCCGTATAACTTGGATATCACTGGCGCGCAGTGATTAAACACCTTACCTATCTCTTTTGTCGCGAACTTTTCCGCATCGCCTTGGGTGTTCTGAACAATCATGATGTTGCCAGGATCGTTAGATACCAGCCACGCCACCGATGTGTTGATAAAAATGGCGTAACCAACCCGCGCACTTTTAGACAGAACGATTTTTTCTATGTAGGGCGATTCCAATGCCAGCAACCACGCCTTTTGAAACGACTTAGGCGGGTATATCTGAGCATCGGAATTGTAGTTTTTCTTACTCCACGGTATTAGCGGTATCTTCTTCGGCGGGGACGTAATGCTTAGAATATTTTTCGAGAATGTTCTCGATAAGCGACGGTAATTCATCATTTCCAAGCTCATTTAAACTGTCAAAAGCGCCCTCAACCACCTGCTCAATCACTTTGACCTCTTTAGGGGAAACCTTTAAGCGTTTTTGTAACTGATTAGGCACGTCTAAAAGCTGCCTTCTAAACATCGAAAGTGGGCCATTTACCAACTCTAATAAGGCGTCATAAGGCACTAATTCGCCGCTCTCACGACCATTCTGCAAATGCAGTTTTATGGCAGCTTGTTTTTCCTTCTCTTTTTTCCAATCTTCGAGCGTTTTGGACTGTTTACTGTTTCTACTGCTTCCCCCCGTTTTCCTCCCGACATTCGCCCTCAACTGCCGAACAGTTTCTGATAAGTAATCCACATAAGCATGCACTGATTTTTCAATGTCGATGTCTCCAGAGTCATCGCGAACAACGGTATAGCCGTCTTTTTCATGATTACGAATCGTCTTAACATTCACATCCAAAGCAGCAGCAAGCTGCATTTTAGTCGTCATGTAAATTTACCCTCTATTCACAAGAATGATGGTCAAATGGGAATGGGAAACAGAAGCTATATTTTGAAAAATTTCTCTGACCCCGCGAGTCTTAGACCCGCAGAAAAAAGGCCCCCTTTTTGAGTACCTTTTCTTTATAAATCAATCAGTTAAAAACATTAACCGATTGGTTAAAATTGACCTAAAAACAGTCATTTTTAAGCGTTTTTGATCAAAAAACATACTGAACGTTTTTGTCATTAAAATGACCACAAAAACAGACCATCAAAAATAGGCCAATTTGGGGAGAATTTTAAGATTCGTTCAATGCCTTTTTTACTTCCTCAAAAAGCTTATCATCAAGAGTATTCGTGCTCTTTTTTGTCAGGAATTCGGCCACATGTAGGAATACAGCAATTAACACCTTCTCGGTGACTAATTTAGTCAATAATGTCTTCAAAATGGCTAAGAAAATCGTGCTCATACATATTGCTCCTTATCGATTCCGTACAGCTCAAACGGAAAGTGATTGACGAACTCATGGACTGTGCCAGCGCCATGAGTTGTGTTGTAGTGTTCTTTCCAATATTCCCCTAAAGCCTTGATATTATTGGGCTCAGGCAATGGTTGAGGCTGGCGCCAGTAGTGCACACGGCACATGGCCACAGCGTATTTGATGTTACACATAAGCTCTAAAGGGTCAGGCACACCGCACACCTCAAACACATCGTCCGCTTCGCCACTTAGCAAGGCGCGAAGATCATCCTGTAACGAGGATTTGTACTTAACGAAGTTGAGCCAGATATCCTTATGTGTGTTGGGTTCCATCTGGATCAGACCAAGCGCCGGCCCTGTTCCAAGCTGTTTAAGGTACGTTGCGCGTGACTCTTGCGTGATCGTGCCCATGACTAGCTGCTCTGCCGCTTCGCTGTACATGCCAAGGTTTGAAAGCGTTGGCACGACAACATACTCACGTAATTGATCTAGGTTTAAGCTCATTTGATACCCCAATAATTGAATGCAATCGTGATGGCCGCTGCAGTACACGAACCAATTAATGTCACGGCCTTCCAGCTGCTAAAGGCAGTAATGGTGCGGGCTTCAACGAATCTAAGACGGTTTTCATGATCATCAACCACCTTACTGATTCGCTTCATTCCATCGTCATGTGAAAGATGCCGCTCTTCCGATCGTGCCAATATTGAGCTCAACTCAGACACAGACTTAGCAAGCTCCGTTGTCGCCCGCCTTTGCTCGCCAAATTGCTCTCTGTTTTCCTTGCGTTGAGCTTCTATCAGCTCGCGAAAATGATCCCAATCGTTGGCCATAGAAACCCCAGAAACGAAAAAGCCCCGCAAAAAGCGAGGCCCAGAAATGACAAAGCCCCGCACTTAGCGAGGCTCTATGAAGATGTGTGTTGCCGTTAGATACAAAACTAACAGCATGGAGATAATTTATCGCCTAACTCCCGGGCTTGCAAGCCCCGCGCGCGAAAAAACAAAATGTCGTTCTCTTCTTATGAAAGCGACATTTTGTATCTAAACCCTTATAAACATTGGGCTACAGCAAGGCGTATTCACAACGCAATGGCGGCATGTTGGCGGCAAATGACAGGTGTTTTTTGATGAATATGTTTTGTTTAGGCGAAAAAAAACCACCCGAAGGTGGCTGTAAATAATTTAAATATTTTTTCACAATAGCATCCATTCTATTGCTCATTAGTAATTTGACTAATTCTCCCTGGCGTTAAATTGTAAAGTTTTGCCAACTCTTTTTTTGGCGTTCCATCTTTTGCTTTGGTTTTTATTTCAAGATTACGCACTTTCGTTTGTAAGGCTAATATTTCATGGGCTTGCTGATTAGCCACCTTTTGACTGTCATTCTGATTATTCTCTACATTTTTTAGCCTAAGTGAATGTTCTTCCAACTCTTCGACAATTAATTTCAGAGCTTCGATAGTTCTAGGTGCGTCATTAGACATAGTTAAATTCCTAAGTAATATAAGTTGTTGATCAACTGAAGACTACATCGAAAAGAGATGAAAATCCACAAAATAAAAAACCTAATTAAACTCAATATCATAAGCAATTGATTTTAAACAACAAAAAAATACAAAAGTTTAATATGGTTAAAAAGTTTAGTGGGATAAGCATTTACACCCCTATTTTACATCCACAAAATCTCTGGCAGCGTTTCTCACTCATCTATCGTAATGACTGTCGATAGCCCTCGTTTTATGGAATTTTTAGCCACTCAAAGGTATATTACTCGGCTTTACTCTTGATAAATTGGGACGAGGAATGCGGAGAAAGATTGACGAGGTAGCTAAATGGAGACCGTTTATCGATGCAAACGGCCAAGAATACGACCTTAGCCACCTAGACGCCCATGAAGCGACTTACTCCGATACCAGAAACGGGAAAAAAGAAACCTACACTTTCATTGTCTCCTACTCATTCCATTGCTTCGCAAAAGACTACCCTCATCAAACAGAAGCGGAAAAAGCGGATCTGATGTACCACACACTAAAAGAAAGCAGACCGTTTTGCTTTGAAAGATATGAACTCTCAAAAAAGTATTTGAGACAAATTGTTGATGCCTTTGGAGACAAGAAAACCCGCATAGGACACGCAGGTTATGGAAGCTATGCCTCTGTCACCATCAACACAGAGGAAAAAGGGCAAATCATCTATTTCGTACCCTTTAAAATGTACCGAGAGAAAAAGTTAATGAGGATACACATCACCAGTGCTTATCCTGAGGACGTGATGCCCAAGCTGGACAAGGTGAGTTTTTTCAACATTGCGAAGAATCTTAGGTTAGGAAAGCCTCTTCCCAAACCCCAGAAATAACAAAACCCGCCTAAAAGCGGGTTCCGTCGAGCATTGATTCAAATTTTGAGCCTATGCCCGATATTCAGAAAGCCTTTACCGGGTTGCCCTCGACCTTTTACGGTAGCCGGATGTGTGATGTGACTCACTCTGCTGCATCCATATGACGTCTCCGTCAATAAGATTATATTAATGTTTATATTAATATTAATATAATAAATTCTAGCTATGAGTCGCATCATTTTGATACCCCCTGCTCTAACAATCATCCCCAAAGTGTCGGCCTGTGGCGTTTTTGACACGTTCGATGGTTTGGTCGACCCATGCGGGGTTGGTTTGGAGGTGGGCGACGGCGTCTTGGTATTTTCGGATGGTTTGGATCATGCTCATGATGTCGATGGCTGGCACGATGGCGATGCTCTCTTCTAACCCCATGGACTGAGCAATGCTATTAATGAGTTTGAGTTTTTCGTCGTCTTGGATCGGGGCGGCGGGTAAGGATTGTTGCACCGGTTCGGGTTCTGGCTGTTGGGCTTGGTCAAAAGCGCGGATCACTTGTAGGTGAAACTTGGGGCTGATCCACATGGCATACGCGTACACCAATTCTTTGCACACCCAAGTGCCAGAGCTTTTGCCACCGTGACTACTTTTACAAGCAAGCACCAAATTTGGTGTTTGCTCAATTTCGGCAATTAACTCTTTAGTTTGTGTATTACGCATGAAGCGAAAAGGTGCGTGTTTTTTGTCACCGCCACTAGCTTTATGAAGATCATTAAGGGAATACAATCCGTCGAGTGTACGGATGTCTTTAGAGAGAATAGTAATGTTCGCCATCGCTGGCCTCCTTTGTATGGTCTTAACCACCAAAATAAGGTCTCAAGCTTATTAAGGTGGTGGATCTGAATCAGGTTGAGACTACCGCACAAAGGAAACGGCCTAGCCGAAGCTAGCCTGAAGCAGACCCACCATAACAGGCGAATCTCGGCCACAAAAAAACACGCGGTGCGTGTTCTAGGCCGCTTTGTTTTACGGGGTCTCAATCCCGGCACTGGATTTTGCCAGTGCACAGTAATGGTAGTATTACAGTTAATGCATTTCAAGCATTAAGCCCATTAAATTAATTAGTGTACAATTAACGCCATTAAATTAATGCAGCTTTTGCAGTGAATAGACAATCATAAAAGGTGTATCAGATATGTTCAGGGATGCTAGTTGGTGGGTATGCAGCTTCTTTATCGGTGTTTTTGGCTACATGTTTGGGACATTGGCAGGTTTTCCGACCTGGTCAGCAACTGATACCAAACTATCAGTTTTTTCTAATATGGCGACTGGTATAGCAGGAATAGCTACAGCATTTGCAGCTTTTTATGCTTATAGATCCTTCCAATCATGGGAAGAAAGAACAAAGAAACAGCATAGACTTGAACATAAAACAGCATCAATCAAAGAGCTTAGCCTGTGTTATGAAATGTATTTTTCAGACTTAACTGTTTATCTTATGGAACTCCAAGCTTGGAATAAACGTATAAGACAAACCACAATAAATGATTACAAATTTGACAAAGAAACTGAAGCAGTCAAAAGGAAACTTGAGAAAGTTCATGAGAACAGGGCTAGATATAAATCTTCTCTGGATTTTACGCAGTCATTTTATAAAGATAAAATATTGCAACAGCATCAGCCACAAAGCATAGTCACACTACAAAGTGAGTTATGTGATTTAGCTTCAAATGGTGATCCTTGGAGTGATAAACTAGATTCATATGCAAAACAAGGTGCAGATAGCATCTTAGCGCTATACGAAAACAAAAACTAAATCACATCATCCAACTTACCGTTAATCCAAGGCTCTACGAATTGGACGTAAAGAGTGGTTAGAGAAGCTCGCCATTCAGCATCGTTATGTGCATCGGGACCAATTATGGTTAACAGTAAGTATTTATCATCAAGGTCATCATAAGCATAAATGAGCCAGTAGTCGTTCTCAGGCTCTCCCACTTTTGTCGTTCGATAACGAATTTGATCTATTCTCGGATAACGCCTAGACCACTCTTTAGCGAGTTTTTCGGTAACTGCGAGGTGAATATGATGTACAGTAGGATGGCTCAGCTCTGCATCCCGACCAAAGTAATCGGGAAGCTCTCCATAAAGCTTATAGGATTCAAATGAGTTTTTATGAAGTTCCCAGTTATCAGCTAGTCTGAACAAGGACGTACTTTGAACAACTGACAAGCTATCCCTTAGCTAACTGCTCTTTGGAAGTAGGAAATGAGCCATGTTTCTTAAAGTAAGCAAACGCAGCATTGCCAACGGCAGCTGCAGACTTAACGTCTTTCGCGGTCGCTTTTGGCTTTTCTTGTCTTGCTTTAGGTAAAGGCATGATAATTCAACCTCTTTATAAATCTTCGTATTGTAAAGTTTACATTATAATAACATAATTAATATTAGCAAATATTAATTATGTTCAACCTTCTCACAGAAAGTTAAAAAAAACAAAATATATCAATGATTTACAACACTCATAAAACTACGAAATAAAAATATTTTTTTATTTTACCACCCAACGCCTTGCGCATCTGTTCTCTCGAATGGGTGCGCATATCATGCTTAGAATCACGCACAAAAAAGCCGCACGAAGCGGCTTTCAACACCTAACTAGAAACCACCTAAACCAACGAATGGATCAAGATGGTCAAGCTATCCACTAAGTCGTTAAGGTGTATAAGCACCTCCACACACAACTTAAGAACATCATGAAGCCTCATCATAGAAATTCCTTCTATAAAGTACAGATTAATGAAAAGGCTTCGATGGCGTTAACAGGTTCTTGAGATTCCAGCCTAACTGCGCTAGGATCTAATTTCTATAAGTTGAGCCTGTCTCAGCAAGTGCTGATTGCTTTGTCGAGCAAGATTGCACATCTAAGCCACTTATTTAGTTCTACTAGATACGTGGCTTTTTTATGTCTGCTTCATATTAAACTCCCCTCTAAAAAATAAGTTTATGACACTCACAAAGGCAAAATTCATTACCGCTAGAACCATCAACCTTTAGCCCCTTTCGAAAAAATCTGATTAGTATGTAACCAGACTATAGCGCATTGAATTCGCGCCATCAACCCCAAAAAAACGCATAACTCATTGATTTGTAATATTAAATTACAAAATTAAATTACAAAGTTAAGTTTTTTTGATCACTCTGATTTATAAAACCTCGTACAATCAAACACTTAAAAACTCATCGATGTATGACTAAAGCCTAAACACCTCTTTTAATTCATCTAACCGCACATCTAAACCGCTGAAAATCAGCCTTAAAAAACATAAAAAAGTAGTTTTAAACCCAACCCTATATATAACTTTAAATCATCATTACAAAGTAAAGGCAAAACATCCATTTCAAACCACTGTGGTTATATACAGACTTTGACTAAAATAATTCAACTTACAACCCCTCCCCACTCCCCCAACGCCCTGCGCATCTGTTCTCTCGAATGGGCATGCATGTAGCGTTTGTCCAGTCCGTCCCGTTCGTGGTTGAGTAGCATTTCCCCAATCACCCAGTCGATACCCATGTCTTGCCAGCTATCACGTGCGAGTTTGCGGATGTCGTGGCTGGTAAATTTGATGCCCACTTCATCACTCAAGCTTTGGTACCAACGCTCTATCGTCCGTGTCGCAATGGGTTTGTTGCCTTTCACGCTGAAAATATAAGTGCCACGTTTGGGCAAGCGGTTGATCAGGTCCATCGCCTGTTGTGTGATGGGCAAGCGGTGCTCTTTGCCGTTTTTGGTGTTCTCTGGCGGGATGTACCATTCCAATTGATTAGGTGAAAAGTGTTTCCACTCGGCAAGGCTGGTTTCGCCCTCACGGGTCCCGTGGAGTAGTTGGGTCATAAAGAAGACGCGCCGTGGGGTGGACTGTTTGTGGATGGCAGCGAGTAAGGCAGGTAAATCGTGGGGCTTGAGTCGCCCTGGTTGGCTGTCGGGCTGGGATGTGGTGAAGCTTTTAAGGGTAATGTGCTTCGTGGGGTTGCTGGCAATGAGGCCCAGTTCATCCGCACGCGCAAAAGCGGTTTTCAGCACGCCCAATACGCCCTTGATGGTCGATAGCGCGTAATCGCTTTGCATGGGCATGTAGAGCTGCTTGTACAGTAAGGGTTTGTCGATGTCATTGAGTCGCACGGCGTCGAGCTGGCTCAATAGGTGGTTGCCTATGTAGCTGGACGCGGTGGACACGTAATCCGACGAGTAAGTTTTGTCCGCCTCGATGTGCTGCATAAACCACAACAACACCTCGCCGCCCGTTTGAAAGGCGGACACGGTGAGGCTGGCTTCCCGATCGGCCAAGGCGTTGGCACGTATCGCAGGCAGCTCGGCAAACAGGGTTTTCGCCGTCACCGCTGGCCACTTGGCAAGCTTGGTGCGCTGGCGCTTTTTGCCTTTGTAGATCACATCGTAGAAAGTGCCGCCTGTCCGCGCCGCATTGATGTGAAATTCAACACGGCGCGCATCGTAGAGGTAACGTTTGTCGGTTTTTAGCGCGGCTTTGATGGCGGTATCGGTGACTTTTTGGGGACGATCAAGGTTCAAATGTATTTACCCTCAAACGGTTAGTACTTTTTACGCATGCGATCAGCATCACGTTCCACTTGGTTAAGAGGCTGATAAGTAGACCTCGGCCCAGTCGGTCTGGCTGTGGCGGTATTTGCAGTAAACGCACGTTCGAAGTCCAGTTCCACGTTGTTCTTTTCTGCACACATGCGGATAAAACCTCTGATCACATTTTCAGAAAAAGCAAACCACCCCGGACGACTGTCAAATGCTCGGCGAATGATCTGTCCGTGTGAAGACTTGCGGAGCTTATCAAACTCTTTCTTAAAAGCTGGCTGATCTAAAGGAGGGACATCAAGCTGCTTAGCGATCTCTTTATAAGAATGAGTAATATGCTCACTATTGCGCTGCAAGTCTGACGAGTCAGCCATAGCCCACAAAATATGATGCATGTGTTCTGGTTTAGCAATCGTCGCTTTGTCATAACTCTTTCTCAGAGTTTCTGATACAGAGTTAATGGCCTCATCTAACGCCTGAATAAACAAAGAAAACGTAACTTGATCAATTTCATCTCTAGAAAAGTACGCTTTGGTTAGAAGCTTTTCACAGATCAAATGAATATAGCTTGGAAAACCATCACTAAGGCCTGCAATTTTGTAGCGTATTTCTTCTGGAAGTGAGATATCAAAGGCTTCAAACGCCGTATCAATAATCTTAAAACGCGCAGTCCAATCCAAAACGTCTAACTTAACTTGGTGTAGCTGACGGAAGCTCGACAAGTGCCCAGACATCAAACTATCAAGCGATTGCCCAATACCAGTGAAAATCAACTTCACCTTAGCGTGTTGATCACCCAACTGTTTCAAAAGAACACCAAAGTTTCGGCGTTCTTCCTCTGGCATCAAATCAAACTCATCAATGACAATAACAGGCTTAGTCGAATGCCACTCAGATAGGTTAATCAACGCATAAGCAGCGTCTTGTATATCGATCTTATCTGGAAAGGTTGGCTTTTTGTTAAACGAACTAGATTGCTCATAGACTAAAAATGGCAATTTAAGCTGAATTTTGGAGGCATATTCACGAAAATCTACACTATTTAAAGCCGCATTCATTGCTTTCAGGATAACGCTACTTAATGTAGAACTGTGATCACAAGTCACGATGATAGGACAATTGTCCGAGGACTGAATCGTATGCGCGGTCGTTTGCGCCAAAGATGACTTCCCTACCCCACGATCTCCTAAGATGAAAGCATGACGACCATGAGCATACAGCGCGCGGCGAATATCATTTAGCTTTTCTTCTCTGCCCCATAAATGTTCAATTGTATCAATCGGAGCGCTTGGCTTTAGTAACTGATGAAGACGTTCATAAAACTCTTCTTCATCCATCATGAGATTGTTCATTAGCATAAGTCCTTATTTCACCTTTGATTCATTACGAGTTTATCACTCTGTTTTACTTTTTCATCCATGTTGATTTGTCGTGCGGCCAGTTCGGTTTTTAGCCTGAGCAAGAAGCGTTTGCGCCCCTCTGCCACATGGTTGGCAAAGGTCTTTTCGGTCGGTGTGGCATGGGCAGGGCCAAGGCGTAATTCGGCGGCGAAGCTCGGCAAAGTGGCGGCGATTCGGGCATTCGTCAGCGGCTTGCCCTTTATCGTTTTGCGCCCTTCTGCCAGCACGGCAGCGAATAAGCAGAGCTTTTGCATGCGTGACAGGTCACAAAAGAGCCAATCGAAGCCTTTGTCTTTTGCCGACAGCGCACGGATTTGTCTGATCATCGCGGCATTGCTGTCGCCCCCGCCGCCAAAGGTGGGCGTGATGCCCAGTTGAGCGGACTCACAAATGCGCCCTGTGTTGCCCACGCCAGACCAACCGGCATCTTCTGAGCTGGATATGAGGTACGTCACTTGGTCATTCACGATCCGCCATCCTAGCGCGCTTAATGTGTTGGGTTTGTCTCTGTCTAGCCAGCGCATTGTTTATTGAATCCTGTATAAAACGTGGTTGGGTGGTTTGAAACCTTGTTACTATTTTGATTAGATTGATGCTTCACATAACGTCAAAGGATGATATTTATGAGATCAGCAGCCGAGTCCCGCAAAATGCAACTCCGTCATGAAGCTCAAGCAGAAAAGCACTTCCAAATAGAAGCTTTCGGCGATGAAATCGCAAAACGTGAAGGCTACAAAGCACACAAAGGCTTAGATGCACTTCATTTCTACTTAGTCCAGAAATACCATTGGACTCCCGCCACGGTTCGTCACCTTTCTTTCGACGACTTAGACTTCTTATTGAAAGAAGAGAAACATGGCTGGGAGTTCATATTCGTAGAGGATTAACGGCAATCTATTCCTGAGTATCTTCTTCTTTCCAGAAGCGGCGTTGGGTTCGCCATAGGTAAGCCTTAAGCCGTGGATGCTCTATTTTTTCGATGTCTTCTGCCGTCATTTCTAAATTAGGGTGCTTGATCTTTTCCTTTTCAAGCGCCCTTTCCAATTTATCCACTTTGTTCATTAAACTCCCCTGCTCCATTCTTGCGTGTATCGCTGCGGCCCGAAGGTGCATGCGATCTGCCACGCCAAAGCGATCCCATAACCACTTTACAAATCGCTGCTGCAGTGTGTTTTCCCAGTGTTTGTATTTTTGCTTTTTCATGACTCCTCCTCTTATCAAACCCCCACAGGCCGTGGGTATGCGTTTTTCATAATCTCAGAGATTCGAATGGGGTTCGTAATTTGCTCCCATTCATGAAACTCAATATTTACTAATTCCCATAGCCCTTCCTCACTCACTTTTAAGAAAACGTAATCTCCCTTAAAAAAGTAAACGTAATTACAGTCACTTGGTGCCTCTCTCCAGCTCGCGGTGACCTCAGAGCCATCTTCAAAGTGATAGCGGATTAAGTTTTCTAGACTCATGTCACCCTCTTAATAAATTTTTCAACTGACACACTCTTTCACGGCCAATCACCCGACGGCGCAATAGCTCACTTTCGCTGATTTTCTCGCCGTATTGCTTGGGCTCAATCACGTCTCGTTTGAATCGTTCACCACGCAACCACGCTTTGCACACGTCCTTGTACACCTTGGCAAACGCGCGCTTTCCGGCTCCGGTGTCGCGTCGACGCAGCTTGGAGAACCCGACGCGTCGCCCTGCCTCGTAGACCGTATCGTGGCTGGGTTTCCAGTGCGCTAAGTCATGGGCGTTGTTCGCGGCTTCGAAGTACGCCGCGTCGGTTGCTGGGAAATCATCAAACAAATCGTACATGGTTCGCTCCTCACCAATCGGTGTCGTGAATGTCTGTCAAACTGTCGCTCACTTGCTGCTTCGCCACGGCAGGCGGCATCGCTCGAGGCGGTGAAAACTTCATCGAGTTACGCATCCACGTTCTCCACGCGGCCACCCAATCTTTCATCGTCGAGCCTCTCGCTCGGTGGTGGTCAAGAAAATTACTCGTCTCGGTTCGCCAGTCCGTAGTGATTTGATTCTCAGCAAGCCAATCCAACATTCGCTGATCGACCAAAAACTCATCGGGAACGGCAGAGGCCCGTTTTGGTTTTTTGGATTTGGGAGATTCGACCAAAGAAGTTTGATCATTGGTTTTTGTATTACTAGTAATATAATTAGTCGGATTTTTTTCCGAGGTTTCTCGGATAATTTTCCGAGGTTCTTCGGAAATATTTCCGACCTCCGGATAAATTTCCGCCTCGTCGATTTCGGCCTCTCGGATTTTTTTCCGACCGTCGGAAGTGCCCGTACTATCAGGGATTGGTGCATGTTGGTCTATCGCATTCCAAAGCTTACCTTTCGCCGTAAGAGCGATATATTGGTAATGCATCTTGTCTTTGATAACGACCTTCAATTTGATAAGCCCAAACTTCTCTAGGCTCTTCAAATGACGAACAATGGTGTCCTCTTTATCTGTCACCATCGGCAACTCAGACAGCAGCTTAGACTTGGCAAACCAGTAATAGATTTCACCATCCATTAACGTACCATCCGCCCAAGAAGACGCTTCACACACAACCGACAGCACAGCGCATTGGGGCAAATTAAGCCCCCATTCCAGCGCTCTAACTTGGTTGATGTATAGGCTGTATCTCATGACAAGCCCCCAAGCCTTAATTGCTGCTCTTGCTGGTTCGTTGTTGCCTGATTTAACAGTGCTTCATCACCAATCGCCCAACCCAACCTTTTGCAAGCATCAGCCTCTTGACGATTATCTATTTTGGTCTTGCGAGCTTTTACATTAGTCATGCCTTTAGTATGTTTGTCATGATGACTATCTACTTCTTTAGGTGCTTCTTTTCGGCCAAAAACATTCACCAACTTTCGACCAGCCGACAACACCCAGCCAACGCAAAACTGATCTTGCTGATTGGCATTGGCTCGATATTTTTTCTTAAAATCCGCCCTAGCCTTTTCCAGTTGTTGGTGCAACACGTCAAATGAGTAAGCCGCCAACTGCGTGTCTGTTTCTAGCCCAATAAATGTTGGTATACAGAACCACTGGTATCGATCACGCTTTACTTTGAAATCATGCTTAATAACGCAATAGGTGCCGGAAATCACCATGATGGCCGTAAGCAAATCCGACTCGTATTGTTTTAAATTTTTACGGGGAATGGATCGAACTGAAACTTCAGTGATAGCAAGTTCATCTTCATTGATACTATGCTTTTTCATCAAAGCCATTGCCTGACGCTTGGCCGTTTCCGCCTCATGGGGATTATCACTTTGTGACAAGGCTAATAGCTTACGAATTTTGTCTTGATATCGCTTATCCACAACTCACCCCTTAATCTGCTTCTTGCTGTGTTCAAGCACGGCTTCACGAAGATCCATTAACGCTTCGATGGCTTCGGTAATTTCGCGCTGGCATTGTTCTTGTTCACGCATCGTCAGCTTGCCGTCTTCCATGGACTTATGAATCATCGCCAGCACATCGCCGTGTTCTTTACCCGCTTTTAGCACCGATTCCAAAATGCCCAACGGCGCGGCTTGCTTCGTCTTGATGCTTAGTTCCATACCCATAGCGCGATAAATGGCGTGGTTGCCCGTGATCAACTGAAGTGCCACGGCCTCACGCAACGTAAGTTTGTGGGTTTCCGTTTGCGGGTTGGCCTTATTAATCAACACTTGGTGCCCCACTCCCATCAGCGGCGCGATTTCCTTCGCCCCCATGCCAGAATTGTGCACCGTGTCATAAATCGCTTGGTCGATGTGATCCATAGTTTTCTCCTGATAAATACAAACGTGTGCAGCACTTGAAGCCACGTTTTTAATGTTCTAAATTTGGTAATCCATTACTCAGCAAGCAAGGACAGCGCATGAATATTCAAATACTTAGCAGCGATGACAGCGAACACACACTACAAATGTTTGAAAATGTCAAAGGCCCTGTGCCACGCTTTTTAGAGGTTCTTGACCTCCCTGTAGATCAGCAAAAAATAAAGGCATCAGATGGCTTCATTGTTATTGCTGTCTCCTACGACCTAATAGAGAACGAGCTAATCCCTACAGTGCAATGCCGCGCCTTTCTTGGTGAGGATTCCATTCCAGATATCATTAAAGAACTCAGACGCTACGTCGTAAAAAAAATACCTGATGAGGGCTAGCTCCCCCCCTCAGACAGGGGCGACGTTTCATTAGAGCTCCTGTCTTCATTAAAAAATTCAGGCGTTACGGTGAGGCTGGTTATGTCTTTCAACACAGCCTCAATCATTTTTTCTGTTTGAAGTATTTCCTGCCTGACCTTCGTATCCTTTAATCCAGAGCTACGAAGGTTTAACCCTGCGGAACGACAGGAATCTCTTAAATGATCCAAAGCCCGCACTACACGTACAATGCTAGGGTCAATAACGATGCGGCGGCCTGTAGGTTGTTCACTCATTGTTTTCTCCTGAAATAACGAAACGTGTTCTTTTCCGATAACTGCACTTAACCTAAAAATCAGAGCTTTTCGTGATCTTTAAGCAGCTCATCAATACTCACTTTAAAATCAGTAGCGACTGAGATTTGACGAATATATCTAGCAGGTGCTCGTTTATGGACGCGCAACCAATTCCACACATGGGCCTGAGTTACATCTAACTTTTGCGCAAGAGCCGTTTGGCTCCCAACAATATCGACTGCTTTCTTAATGGCTGTCATAAACCCTCCATACAATTTTAGGTGTATTTGAATACAGTTATTATTGTTTGTCAACTACAGATAAAGTTGTAATCATTAAAAGATACTTTTCTACAGAGTTGTGGTAATCAGAATGAACATGGCACAAAGAGTTAAATCGAGAAGACTAGAGCTAGCACTCACGCAAGTTGAGTTAGCCCAACATGTTGGCATTACTCAACAGTCTCTACAAAAAATTGAAGACGGAAAGACAACTAATCCTAGAAAACTATTAGAACTGGCCAAAGCACTAAAGTGCTCACCAGAATGGCTACAACTAGGGATAGAAAGTACAAATCCAGAGAACAACGTAACCGCAGCCCCTTTCCCAGTAGAGACAAGAAAACTACCAATAATCAGTCATGTACAAGCAGGGGCTTGGGCAGAGGCAATAGACTACATTACACTTGGGGATGAAATAGAATGGGAAGAAGCACCGGCAAATGTGAGTGAAAACGCCTTTTGGTTAAAAGTCGTTGGCGATAGCATGACGGCGCAAGCAGGGATCAGTATTCCAGAAGGACATTTAATTCTCGTCGACCCAAACGTCCCCGCAGAAAATGGCAGTTTAGTTGTCGCTAAACTCGAAGGCACCGACGAAGTGACTTTCAAAAAGCTAGTTATTGATGCCGGTCAAAAGTATTTAAAACCTCTTAACTCCAACTATCGCCCTCTCGAAATCAATGGAAATTGCCGCATTGTAGGCGTAGTCAAAGAAGCAAAAGTTAAATTCTAAAAGAATTTTTACAGTTATAGCCCGCTAATTGCGGGTTTTTTTGTATCTAAATACAACTAATACAATTTTTACTGTTGACATAATTACATCTTAGGTTGTAAGTTTAACTCACAAAATACAACCAAAGGATAGTAACCATGCTAATACTCACTCGCAGACCCAACGAAACCATCGTCATCAACGGCCAGATTTTTATCACGGTCGATCACATCAAAGACGACACCATCCGCCTGCGCATCACAGAGCCAAACCGCCGCATCAAAATCTCACGCGACATTGGCCAAACCATCCGTCTCAACCAACACATCAAACTCTCGTTGGTTCGCGTGGTCGGTATCCAAGTTCGCATCGGCATCATCGCGCCAAAAGACATCAGCATCCATCGCAAAGAAGTCTATCAACGCATCCAAGCCGAGAAAAACCAAGCCGCAGTCGCCTAAGAGAGGGAATTATCATGAACACAGCATCAATCAACTGGAATACAGATCAAATCGCAGGGCACGATACCAACAGCAACCCAATCACCGTGGGTCAACTGATCGCGGCCATTGAAGGGTACGAGCAACTGGCTTGCATCGCCTCCCTATCTACCAGCACACGAGACACCCTAGCCCGTGCCGCCGCCGAGAACCATCGAGTAAAGAGCCATAACGAAGACCTACAACGCACCATTCGAGCGCTAGAAGAACAGCTCAATACAGCGTATTCAAAAATCACCTCGTTACTGCAAGAGCACGCCGAAATCGACAACAGCAAAGCGCTCAAAGCCCTCGCCCACTACGCCAACCCACAGAACTGGCGCAACCCATACGACCAACACGGGGAACTCAACACCCAACAAAGAAGCGTATGGGGCAAAGGGTACCACGGCTACGAGCTGGCCATGTCCATACTGAAAGACAAACAACAAGCGGCGTAAGGAGAAGGATAATGAGCACACAGGAAGCATTATTTAATAAGATTGATGAACTGATTTCCATTATGCAGGCGCCCAAAGTGCCAGCAAACAAAGAGCTCTGGAACTCTGCACAAACAGCCGCCTACCTTGGCCTTACAAAGAAAAAGTTCATGTATGACGTGGCTTGCAAACCCAACTTTCCAAAACCACGTAACGTCGGAGGGTCAACCAACAGCACAAACTATCGCTGGTTAGCTGGTGAGGTGATGAGCTGGGCCGAAGCACAGAAGATAACGCATTAACCTTCAAAAAAACCTCAATCCAACAATAAAGCCACATCCCCCATATCTGGGGCATAGTAGACCTTTTGAAGTATCTTAAGGTCGGTGTGCCCCGAGACTTTCGCCAGTGTCATGATGTCCAACTTTTTCGCCAAACGAGTCAAAGCCTCACGCCGCAAATCATGGAAGTGAAGATCGTCAATCAAGCAACGCCCTCTTGCCTTCCTAAAGTTAATGTCTAAAGACGCACTGGTTAAACCAAACGCATTAACACGGCAATCTTTTACCAACTGTAGCCCGCGTAACACCTCGACAGCTTTGGTCGAAAGGGGCACCACCCGAGCATTACCATTTTTGGTCTTAGGCAGAAACACAGTACGCTTTTCAAAGTCGACATCATCCCACGTAATATTGCATATCTCACCAGCACGCATGGCCGTTTCAATAGCAAAGACAATGGCCGCACCGATACGTTGCGTTTTTGTATTGGGTGGAAAGTCGATATCGTACTGAGTCGTCAACATCAATTGATCAAGCTCCCCCTCTTTCAGACGACGAGAACGAGGTTCAGGCTCTGCAGGCCGCTTTACCTTACTCATAGGGTTCTCACGCAACCAACCCCACTCCTTCGCGCACTGAGAGCACACAGCAGAAAGAATCGTCCACTCACGAAGCACCGTACCAGGGGCAACCTCTTTCATGCGCCGATCGCGCCAATCAGCAAAGTGTTTGGGTTGAAGATCTTCTAACAGAACATAACAAAGGGGATCGGGATCGATAGCACTATCGCCCAGCCAGCGCTCAATCCTGCGCCGCTCAAATTTAAAGCCTCGCTTCGTTGTACTGACTTGTTCTAAATATCGACTCAGGGCATCTGAAAACGGTCTTTTCGGAATATCGGTAGATTGGCTCTCCTTTGCAAGACGCTCAAGCTCAGCGGCCCAAGCTGTTGCCTCACGCTTAGTTGAGAAACCACTTTTACTTTTCCGTTTACCATTAACGCTTACTTGAGCACGCCAAGTTCCGTCTTCACGCTTAAAAATTGAAGCCACGCTCTATATTCTCCGGTGCAATATCTGGTGCAGATTTGGTGCAAAACTTTGGAAAACATAGCATATAAGCGGAAAAGTTTACAATTTGAAGGAGTGTATAGAAAACGATGAAAGCCAGAAACGGCGGGGGTTTGGAGGGGATAAGAAAATTTAAAGCAAAAAAAAGCACCACTAAGTGGTGCCCGGGACCGGAATCGAACCGGTACGATATTTCTATCGCAAGATTTTAAGTCTTGTGCGTCTACCAATTTCGCCACCCGGGCATTGTCTGATATGGAGGCCGGAGTCGGAATCGAACCGGCGTTCACGGAGTTGCAGTCCGCTGCATGACCACTCTGCCATCCGGCCTTTATCAGATCACTTTTAAGATGGAGCGGGAAACGAGGCTCGAACTCGCGACCCCAACCTTGGCAAGGTTGTGCTCTACCACTGAGCTATTCCCGCGTCTCAAAAGACGGTGCCTATTCTATGTATTTGAGCTTTCACGTCAAGGAAAAATTCTAAATAAATAGCCTACTTAGGCACTTTTTTTCATTTTGATTACTTTTTATCCCAATGTTTCGGCATAAGGTCTGGCCAAGCCGCTTTGAGATAAATATACATAGACCAAAGTGTGAGCAAAGCGGCAATCAACAATACCGATTGACCCATAACAGCGTACTCTGTGCCAGGCTGCGTTCCCAGCAAGATAAAAATCGCCAACATTTGCATCGTTGTTTTTAACTTACCAATGTAAGAAACGGCCACACTGGCACGTTTACCCATCTCGGCCATCCATTCGCGCAATGCAGAGATCACAATCTCACGACCAACAATCACCGCACTGGCGAGTGTCATCAGAGGATCAGAATAATTCGCAACAAGCATCACCAACGCCACAGAAACCATTACCTTATCCGCTACGGGATCAAAGAAGGCTCCAAAAGGGGTGGTTTGATTCAAGCGTCTTGCCAAGAAACCATCTAACCAGTCAGTAAAAGCCGCAACAGCAAAAACAATTGCACATGCATAATAGCGCCCTTCCCATGGCAAATAGTAAATGCCGACCAAAATAGGGATCATAAAGATCCTTACAGAGGTTAATATATTTGGTATGTTCATTTGCTTCCTATTTTAAACACAAGATGTACAACACAAAATCTGGCTAGTTTTTATGGAGGTACAGGTAGATTTCTTCGGCTTTTTTGGCACCTATTCCCTTCACTTTTGAAATATCTTCTTGACTCGCAGCCAGTAACCCCTGATATCCACCAAAGGCAGAAAGCAACTCCTTACGACGATTTGGACCAATCCCTGGAATGTCCTCCAACACAGAATGTCGGCGCTTTTTGTCTCGACGGCGACGATGGCTTTTCACAGCAAAGCGATGCGCCTCATCCCGAATATGCTGAATCAAGTGCAAAGCAGCGGAATCGGGCGGCAATACCACCTCGTCTTCTTTAGAGCCTATGTACAAGGTTTCCAAGCCTGGCTTACGTGTGTCCCCTTTCGCTACGCCCAATAGAAAGACATCCACCAGACCGAGCTCTTTGAGCACATTTTCCGCCTGTGTCAATTGACCTTTACCGCCATCAATGAGAACCACGTCTGGCTTTTCCAACTCACCACTTTTAACACGTTTGTAACGGCGTGTTAATGCCTGTTTCATCGCGCCGTAATCATCACCGCCTTCAATGCCTTCAATATTAAAGGATCGATAACGTTTTTTATCCGGTCCGTCAGGCCCAAACACAACACAAGAAGCCACCGTCGCCTCACCGCTAGAATGGCTAATATCGAAGCATTCCATGTGCGCTGGTGGCTCTTTAAAACCCAATATTTTTTGCAATGCGGTGACACGACTAAAGTGATTACGTTTGTCTGACAGACGAGCCTGCAAGCCCTGCTCAGCATTGAGCTTAGCCAGATCCATCCAGCGAGCACGCTGACCACGAACATTGAACAACAACTCGATACGCTTTTGTGTGGTGGCAAAGATTCCGTCTACCAACACTTGCGCATCATCCAGTTCGTGGCTGGTAATCAGCACTTTCGGCAATTCTTGCACACCACTGAGATAAAATTGCGCAATAAAAGACGAAAGTAATTCGCTCTCAGTAATCTCAATCGGCATTTTTGGGTAATAACTTTTACTGCCCACGACTTTACCGTGTCGCACCATCATTACATGTACACACAAACCACCGGGTTGAATTAATGCGGCGATCACATCCGCATCCCCTGTTTGTCCGTATACATGCTGCTGTTCTTGAATGTGCTTGAGCTGGATCATCTGGTCGCGCAATTCGGCAGCACGCTCAAATTCCATATCCATGGCAGCTGCTTTCATCTTATCAGAAAGCTCATTGGTCAGTTCCTGGTTTTTTCCTTGCAAAAACATTCTCGCATGACGAACATCTTCATCATATTGACCATCATCAATCAAGCCAACACAAGGCCCAGAACAACGCTTAATCTGATATTGCAAACAGGGTCTTGAACGATTGGCATAGGTACTATCCTCACACTGACGAACTTTAAATACCTTTTGCATGGTACTCAAACTCTCTCGCACCGCCGTTCCATTAGGAAAAGGGCCATATAACTTGCCTTTTTCTGGTTTATTACCGCGCCGAAACAAGAGTGCCGGGTGACGATGGTCAGATAGGAGAATATAAGGATAAGATTTATCATCCCGAAGTAGGATGTTATAAGGAGGCCGATGCTGTTTTATAAGCGTTTGTTCTAACAGTAACGCTTCTGTTTCACTCTGGGTGACAGCTACCTCAATGGCGTCAATGCGGCTCACTAGCGCCATGGTCTTCGTGGTTAGACCCGTGGCACGAAAATAACTCGACACACGGTTTTTAAGATTTTTGGCTTTACCGACATATAACAACTCACCTTTACCGTACATACGGTAAACACCTGGGCGAGTCGTTAAATTACTGACAAAATGCTTTGGATCAAACGCTATAGGACTCAAACAAACCTCGTTGACTACCCCATGCCCAGCACGTTGTAGCGCACAGCCAAGTGAATCAATTCTACATCACTCTCTATGTTCAGCTTAGAGAAAATGCGTGTACGATAAGTACTCACTGTTTTCGGACTTACATTTAAATGCTCTGCAATCTCTGTGGACTTTTTACAATCCACTATCATTTGCGCCACTTGCAATTCACGATCAGATAAAGCTTCTAAAGGAGAACCTTTACTATCGATGGAGAATTTTGACAGGGCCATTTTCTGAGCGATGCTTTTCGAAATATAGTGACCACCTTTTTGCACCGTTTCCAACGCTTCAAGCAGCTCTTCGGTATTTGTTCCTTTCGTCAAATAGCCAGATGCCCCCGCTTCCAACAATTTAGTAGGATACAAGCTGTCATCCAAAGCAGATAATGCAATCACTTTGATTTTCGGTAGGATGCGTTTAATTTCCTTGGTGGCCCCTAAACCGCCAATGCCGGGCATGTGAACATCCATCAAAACGATGTCAGGTAATAGTTTTCTCGAGTGAGAAATCGCGTCTTCACCGCTGCGAACGATGCCAACCACATCAACGCCTTTGATGTCTTGTAGTACACGACTAATACCCAAGCCAACCATATCATGATCATCAACAATCAGCACTTTTAACAAGAAATCACCTCACCACTCTCTTTACATTACCGCGAAGTATGGATGTCATCAAAGAGGCCAGACCCAATACTATGTGCCCCACATTATCGCGTCCAAACTCCCTCAAAACAAGCATTTAACACCCGTTTTCATTCTGGCAATGTACCAGTGTACCCCAAGACTTTAAGCTTTTCCTTGCTTATCTTGCGATATTGTTTACGGATACCTGACCCTGGCGTCTTGTGAATATAGTAAAACATCGGAGCAATTTCTTCCTCTGCCAATGAAAGCGCTTTCGAAATGGAGCGAATCAAATCATCGATGTCTAACGTCTGCTTATCTTCGATCATAAACACTTTAGGGAGGCTTAAACGCTCCCCAGATATAACACGATCTACAATTTTAAGATAATTCGTCTCAAAAAGCGGCCAAGAAACACGCTCTTCCTCAGTTTTTAATTTATACCAGCCTGTCTGCGCGCCTGCAAAGTAAACAGCAGGATGCGTCCATTTATAGGTCAATGGATCGCTTCGACATTGACACGCCTCATAATAGGCAGAACGAGGATCCAGCAAACCATACGCTTTATAAGCGGTATGAATCAACTTTAAAAACTCAGAAATGGTCGGTGGCCAAGCGTAAACCTCTTTGGTCCGTTCTACAGCATACGCCAATAATGGCTCTTGAAAACCTTTTAGTGCGACCGCCCACTCACGTTTTGCTAACTTTACTTCGTCAGGAGTGCTGTAGGCCGAAGCGAATTTATGAGTATAAATCGCCTTAAACCGAGCAAACAGCATATTCACCAATACTCGCGTTTGTTGCTGTGCCTCATCTTGCTGCTGAGCCTGATAAGCGGCTTGCTCACCAGTCTGTGTCGTGGATGTTGCTGAGGGCGTCGCTAACTTGTTCGCGAGAGGTTTTACTAAATTTTGAACTGCTTGAGGTTCCTTCATATGAAGACCGATCCGATTGTTTATATTGCCACTGACGTTTTACGTATTTAAAAAATTCACTGTTCCAGGTTCTTACATTTTTACGCTGCTCTTTGATCCTCAACAAGAATTCAGCTTGCAAGGACAAAGCAAACTCACGCGAGATACCCGATTGGGCAATTTGTTCGAGTGTCGCCTCCTCTGGTTGCCATTGATCTGGCTGTCGGGCACGTTCTTTTTGTTCTAAATACAAATCAAAATCGGTTACGCCACGTCGATCATTCACCACAGGGGGCTGTGATCGTGGATTATGTTCACGCGACGAACTCCTAGCCGGATAAGTCGCCGCCTGTTGCTTGGGCGTAAAATGCGACTGCGGAGAACTCTCCCCCGACGGATTATTTGGAACCCCACCAGCATAACCAGAAGGATTTTTCTCACGAGACGCTTGATGCAGGCGATTCATTTTTTCCATCAACCTATCGTCTGACGGAGCACTAGGAGGAGCAGCACTCTTCATCGAATCGGATGGGATTGTCCCACCAGAACCAGTATTTGATGTCCCCATGCTTTTAGAAGCCAGTTGAATCTCTAAGGTTTGCTCTTGTTGCTTAAAGTGCAATAACTGACTCATTTGCAAGTTGTTCAGTAAACGCATCAAAATGGGCACCGTCCAGAACGGCAGCTGTCTATTAAGATGGCTAATTTCCATGCGTAATGCTGGCGCATTGAACATATAGGCTTGCTGCCTTAAAAAAGTCAACAACACCGTTTCTTCCAGACCAATCTGTGCGGCCAAAGAAAATGAAATCGGCAATGAATAATCGTTATTTAACATAATTCTCGCTTCACACGTTTAGCATGACAGTCTAGCAAAAGCTGATGGTATAAGCACGATAACCTGCACATAAGACCGACTGCAATCAATAGATTTTTCTTTCATCCATAAAGTTATGACAGTAGCGTGACCGTTAGATTAAATCCCATTGACAGCTTCATCGCCCACTTCTATGCTGAAATGGTGGAGAGAAAATGTCTTCACCCTAAAGCCAACTTTACTGAGGAGAAAAGTTGTATGCATACAATCAACATTACTGGGCACCACATTGATGTCACCCCTGCAATCAAAGATCACATCACTGAGAAATTTAACAAAGTATCTAAGCTGACAGACCAAATCACCACGGTTAATGTCACGCTACAAAAAGACAATAAAAAGCAAAAAGCCGAAGCGACCCTTCATCTTCCAGGCAAAGAGATATTCGCTGCCGCCTCCTCTGAAGATAGGCTATTTCATGCGATAGATGCCATGATAGACAAGCTAACAAAACAAGTTGATAAGCATAAAACCAAACAAAGCGCTGCCACCCACAAAGCGGCAGTCGTCTCTTAGTCTTCTATTTTCAGCGTTCTCGCTGTTAAAGAACACGCTGATTAAAAATAAGACATCCCAAAACACCGAGACACCTCTCGGTGTTTTTGTGTGTGTTAACGAATGCACTACAAAACCTCACTTGAAATTTGGAACTAACAGCCTCATATTGAGTCGTAAGGTATATTAACTTTGAAGGAGTACCACTCATGCGTTACACAGATGCCCTTTCGACACACTCGTCAAAATCGGCCAATAAGACGCTCCGCAACACTTATGGTTTGCTATCGTTAACCTTACTGTTCAGCGCCTTTACTGCGGGAATGAGCTTGGCTTTTAACCTTCCGCATCCTGGCATTATTATCACGTTAGTAGGCTTCTATGGCTTGCTTTTCTTAACCTATAAATTCAAGAACAGCCCCGCTGGTCTTTTGTGTGTATTCGCCTTAACTGGCTTTATGGGGATCACACTGGGGCCTATTCTGAATGCCTATCTAAGTATGGCAAACGGTGCAAGCTTAATCATGAGCGCCTTAGGCATCACGGGCCTGTCTTTTCTAGGCTTGTCTGGCTACGCTATTGTATCGAAAAAAGACTTTAGCTTCCTCGGCGGCTTCTTGACCGTTGGTTTCTTTGTCTTGTTATTCGCGATGATCGCTGGCTTTTTCATCCATATGCCAGCACTGCAGATCTTTATTTCAGCTGGCTTTGCCCTGTTCTCTGCTGCTGTGATCTTGTTGCAGACAAGTGAAATCATCCGTGGCGGTGAAACAAACTACATCATTGCAACTGTTAACCTTTACGTCTCTTTGTATAACATGTTCTTGAGTGTTCTATCACTGCTTGGCATGGCAAATGATGACTAATTAATTTGCTAGTGAAACACCTTAGAAAAGGCCGCTGCACGCGGCCTTTTTTATTGTTAAACTTGTGCAACGAAATTCTAGTACATTATACCCAAGGTCGAAACCATGCGTTATGCACTCCTCATTACTGGCTCCCCTTATCAAAGCAAGGCTTGCCACAGCGCATTACGGTTTTTAAAAGCCGCACTGAGTAATCCAGATTACATCCTAGAAGGCGTTTTCTTCTATCAAGATGCCGTGCTTATTGGCAATAAACTGGCACAACCTCCCCGTGATGAGCTGGATTTAACAGCGGCATGGCAAACCCTAGCACAAGAACATCAACTACCACTTTCTTTGTGTATTGCGGCTTCTGTGCGTCGAGGCATTATCGATGACAAAGAAAGCCAGCGTTATGAACTGACAGAAAGCTCTCTCGCAGACGGCTTTCAATTAGAAGGTCTTGGCAGGCTTGTTGAGCTCATGAACACCACCCACAAAGTGATTCAGTTTCGGTAATCCAATGAAAAAAACACTTATTCACCTAACCACCTCACCTTATACAGGACTCGCCTGCAAAGAAGGATTAGACCTTGCTCTTGTTCTAGGCACTTTTGAGCAACAGGTCGATATTTGTCTTTCTGATGCTGCTACAGCACTCCTGTTTGTCAACCAGGATCCAAGTAGCGAGCATGGCAAACAACTCCATAAGCTACTTGATGGCCTAGAATTCTACGACATCAACAATGTATTCATTGAAAACAACAAACTCACCAACAAAACAGAGATTTGGCCAAACACTCAAGCACTCAACAAAGAAGAATGGCACTCGTTATTTTCCAAATATGAACATGTATTCAGGTTTTAATCATGCAACTGCATCAGCTTAACCAGCACACTTACTCTGAAAGCATCGAAGAGACTTGGCAACATAGTTTGCAAAAAGGCGACGCTTTGGTACTCATCGAAGAGGCTATCTTGCGAACCATCCACCAGAAAAAACTGCTAAAGTCCCTAATAGAAAAGCAAGGCATCTCGCTTTATTATCTGCAAGCAGACGCACAGGCATACGGCCTTACTCCAGATATTGGCAGCGCGCTGGACGATGCTCAATGGGTAGAGATAACTCTGTGTGCCGATTCAAACATTAGCTGGTAAAAGACATGACACATCACTCAGATCATCTTGCCTTGGATGAAGAAGGCTATTTACTTAACCTAGACGATTGGACGCCAGAACTGGCTGAAGAACTGGCCGCCCAAGAAGAGCTGATACTTTCCCCAGAACATTGGGAGATCATTCATTTATTACGCCGCTTTTATCAGCAATTTGAGGTCTCTCCTGCCATGCGCCCCTTAGTGAAAGCCGTGACAAAAGAACTTGGCCCAGAAAAAGGCAAAAGCATCTATTTGATGAAGCTATTCCCTGGCAGCCCACCCAAGCTAGCCGCTAAAATCGCTGGTTTACCCAAACCCGCAAACTGTCTGTAGGGTAATAAAACCCTCAAAAAAGGCGCTATTTGCGCCTTTTTTGAGTTCGTTTGAGCAACTTTTGGAGAATGCTCTTAATCAATATTTCCCATGCCATTCAAGCTTACTTTGCAATGTCACCACCTCTCCAATAATCAACAAAGCAGGCGATTTTACATCATTATCAGTCACCACTTGATGGATATTGCGAATGGTCGAGGTAAACACCCGTTGCTCTGACGTGGTGCCTTTTTCAACAACCGCCACAGGCATAGAAGGCTTCATGCCAAATCGAATCAACGATTGGCTGATTTCTTCAAGCCCCGTTAGCCCCATGTAAATGACTAAGGTTTGCGCTGGATGAACCAATTCATCCCAAGGTAGCTCCGTCGAACCATCTTTTAGATGCCCTGTTAAAAAGCGCACAGATTGCGCGTAGTCTCGATGGGTAAGGGGAATCCCCGCATACGCCGCACAACCCGCTGCCGCTGTCACACCGGGTACCACTTCAAAGGGTACGCCCTCTTCTACAAGCTCTTCTAGCTCTTCGCCACCACGCCCAAAAATAAAAGGATCACCGCCTTTAAGACGAACCACCACCTTACCCTCTTTGGCCTTTTTCGCTAATAGGCTATTGATCTCTTCTTGAGGGAGGCTATGCAAGGATTTCGCTTTACCCACATACATTTTTTCAGCACTGTCTGGGATCAACGCAACAATATCCGCTCCTACTAAGCGGTCGTAGAGCACCACTTCAGCAGTAGTAATCAGACGATGTGCCTTGATGGTTAATAAATCGGGATCCCCTGGACCTGCACCGACTAGATAGACTTTACCAGCCATATTTCTTCTCTTGCTATCGTTTACAAAAAAGCCTCCTTAGAAAGAGGCTTTTGAATTATCAATTCAATGTCACTCAATACATGATCACTGAGTACGATATTGGCAAATCAAGCTTATGCTTTACCAATCACTGTTTTACCGCCCATATAAGGCACCAGCACATCAGGAACACGCACAGAACCATCTTCATTTTGATAGTTTTCAAGTACCGCGACCAAAGTACGACCCACGGCCAAAGCGGATCCATTTAAGGTATGAACCAATTCAGGACGGCCTGTTTCAGGGTTACGCCAGCGAGCCTGCATACGACGCGCTTGGAAGTCCCACATGTTTGAGCAAGAAGAGATCTCTCGGTACTTATCTTGACCCGGCAACCACACTTCTATGTCATAGGTTTTATGAGCAGAAAAGCCTAAATCGCCACCACATAAAATAACGGTACGATAAGGAAGCTCTAGCTTCTGTAGAATCACCTCTGCATGACCAACCAGCTCTTCAAGTGCTGCCTCGGAGCGATCAGGACGGCAGATGTGCACCAATTCGACTTTTTCAAATTGGTGCTGGCGAATCATACCACGTGTGTCACGACCATAACTGCCAGCTTCGCTCCGGAAGCACGGTGTATGAGCAACAAACTTTTTATGCAGATCCACATCGTTGAGGATCTCATCACGTACTAGGTTAGTGACTGGCACTTCGGCAGTTGGAATCAAGTATAAATCATTGTTTCCACTGTCTTTATCCACAGGCACTTTGAACAAATCTTCTTCAAACTTAGGCAGCTGCCCCGTTCCCTTTAAAGAGTGAGCATTGACCAAGTAAGGCACATACACTTCTGAATAGCCGTGAAGATCCGCATGAGTATTGATCATAAACTGTGTTAAGGCTCGATGAAGACGCGCTAGTTCGCGATACAGAACCACAAAACGGGAACCCGTGATTTTAACGGCAGTTTCAAGATCCAATTGTTCTAAAGCGGCCCCTAGATCCACATGATCTTTAGGCTGAAAATCGAACGCTTTCGGCTCTCCCCAACGACGAATCTCAACGTTATCGTCTTCAGAGGTGCCTTCAGGAACCGACTCATGGGGAATATTTGGAATTCCCTCTAACAGACTCTCCAGTTCTTCCTGAATTTGATTTAACTGTGCCTTCGCACTTTCAAGATCATCACCTAAACTGGCTGTCTGTGCTTTTAACTCTGCCGCTTTGTCTTTATCGCCCGCTTTCATCGCTTGGCCGATTTCTTTAGACACGGAATTACGGGACTGTTGCAGTTGCTCTGTTTCAACCTGAATCGATTTACGGCGCTCTTCTAAAGAAGAAAAATGAGCGACATCCAGCTCATAACCTTTTTTCTTAAGCTGTGCCGCAATGGCTTCTGGATCAGCGCGAAGCGCTTTAATATCTAACATCGGTGCAACTACGTCCTCTAACAAAAATGATCAACAATAACGATCGAAAATCTGATTGAAACCCAATCAGCGAAATAACGGGATCAATCTCAACCCGCTTAAAAACGTTCTATTTAAAAACGAAAACTCTTTATTCAAAAGCAATGCGCTAAAAAGATTCCCCCTGCATCAGCGGCAATCCTTAAAGCAAGCAGGTCAATAATAAATAGCTTACGACACTAAGCCAAGCGTCCATATTGATCAAGGAGACAATTTCTAAAGAAAAGATAAAAAAAAGTGGTTACTGGGTCTAAAACCGCGTATTACCCAAGTCTCTACTTTAATGATCTTCTGGGTAACGCTTCACTAAACTACTCGCATCCAAATCCGACAGCCATTCTAATTTATCCCCAATTTTCTTTTCAAGACCACGTTCTGTCGGGTAATAATACCGCACCTGGGCGACTTCCTCTGGAAGATAGTTTTCACCTGCCGCATAAGCATGCTCTTCATTATGAGCATAACGGTAGGTCTCTCCATGCCCCATACTTTTTGCTAGAGACGTTGGGGCATTACGCAGATGAACAGGCACCTCATAACTTGGTTGTGATGAAACATCCGACATGGCTTGGTTAAACGCTTTATACACAGCATTACTTTTAGGCGCGCACGCCATATACACGGCGGCTTGAGCAATCGCTCGATTGCCTTCACCGGGACCAACACGCTCAAAAACATCCCAAGCATTCAAACCAATTTGCAAGGCTCTAGGGTCGGCATTACCGATATCTTCAGAGGCAATGGCTAATAGACGACGTGCAATATACAAAGGATCGCAGCCGCCATCCAGCATTCGCGCCATCCAATATAATGCGCCATCTGGTGACGAACCACGAACAGATTTGTGAAACGCCGATATTTGATCATAAAAGACATCACCGCCACGATCAAAGCGCCGCACACTGCCCCCTAACACATCCTCAAGATGTTCATGGGTGACTGGCACACCAGGCTCAACAAAGTCCGACAATATTTCCAGAAAATTCAACCCACGACGAATATCACCGTCCGCCGCTTGCGCCAGAATCGACAAGTCATTATCGCTCAGTTGCAAGCCAGCTTGTGCAACCCCTCTTTCTGAATCTGCTAAAGCTCGCTGTAAAACCGCTTTAATATCTTCAACGGAGGGGGTTTTCAGTCGATAGACTCGGGCGCGCGATAAGAGCGCTGAGTTTAACTCAAACGCAGGGTTTTCCGTTGTGGCGCCAATAAACAAGAAAGTGCCATCTTCGATGTATGGTAAAAAGGCATCTTGCTGGGATTTATTAAAGCGATGCACTTCATCAACAAACAGCACCGTTTGCACGTCACGCATCATCCGCATTTGCTTCGCCTGATCTACTGCGGCTCGAATATCTTTCACGCCGGACATCACCGCCGATAACTCAATAAACTGAGCCTCTAACGCATGGGACAATAACTGAGCAAACGTGGTTTTACCAACGCCTGGCGGTCCCCACAAAATGAAAGAATGGCAATGCCCTGTTTCCACCATACGACGCAACGGGCGCCCCTCACCCACAAGATGAGATTGACCGATATAATCGCTCAATTGTCTGGGGCGCATTCGAGCGGCTAAAGGCTGATAAGACCCCGCCTGTTGATCGGCAAAGAGGTCTTCCATTATTGCCCTTCTTGAATCACGTCCACGTCATCAGGAACGGCTAAAGAAAATGTCTTCGCAGGCTCACCGGTATGAAATTCCACGTCTTTAAAGTGAATAATGGTCGTCTGACCCAAGCCATCCAAAATACTCATATCAGAAATTTTGCCGTCTTTAAACGATAAGGTGAGCTGTTTAAACATGTTGTCATCTTGGTTTTTTGGCTCTAAACGAAAACGGTTAGCATCGAGTTTCGTCACCTTGTAATTTGGCAAAATTTTCGCTGCTGGCATTCCCAACAACGCAGCAGGAGAACGCCCGACCTCACCAGACAATGGTTTTTTCGTGGCTTGCTGTAAATCCACATCCCAGATCATCACCGTTTTACCATTCGAGATGATGCGCTGAGGGTAAGGTGCGACACTATTCCATAGAAAGCGACTTGGCTTGGCAAGTATAAACACACCATCACTTTCTTGGACTTGTTTGCCCGATCCATCGTACGTTTCTTGATGAAACGCCCCTTTTATATTGCGGTTATGTTCCAAAAGCTGGCTCAATTGCGCCGTTGCACTGTCATTATCTGTGGCGGCAAAAGCAAGATTACTGAACCCTGTTAGCACCATCGCCACTATTAGCATCACTCTATAAATCAAAATACTCTCCTGGAAATTTTTCCTGCGTTGTTACTCAGGAATCAAAATATCACGTTGTCCATTGGTGCCCATTGGCCCCACTAATCCGGCGGCTTCCATAGCTTCTACAAGATTTGCTGCCCGATTGTAACCGATTTTTAAGCGCCGCTGGATGGAGGAAATGGAGGCTTTACGTGTCTCAATGACAATTTTCACCGCCTCATCGTAAAGGGCATCTTTGTCTTCTGTATCCTCACCACTCATCAAGTCCTCTGGATTGACGACCACATCATTAATGTAGTCAGGCTCCCCTCGCTCTTTCCACTCCTCCACTACGGCGTGAACTTCTTCGTCAGATACAAATGCACCATGCACACGAATTGGAGTAGGCAAGCCAGCGGGTAGGTAGAGCATATCCCCCATCCCCAGCAGTTGATCCGCCCCACCTTGATCCAGAATGGTTCTAGAGTCAATTTTTGATGACACTTGGAACGCCATTCGTGTCGGAATGTTCGCTTTGATCAATCCGGTGATTACATCTACAGAAGGACGCTGAGTCGCCAAAATCAGATGAATACCTGCCGCCCGTGCTTTTTGAGCGATACGCGCAATCAGCTCTTCTACTTTTTTACCCACAATCATCATCATGTCGGCAAACTCATCAACGATGATGACAATGTAAGGCAATGGCTCCAAATGCGGCACCGTTCTCGCCACACCATCTTCTGAGAACATCGCCATCTCAGGCTGCCATAACGGATCTTCCAGCGGTTGACCCGCCTCAATGGCTTCACGCACTTTCTTGTTATAGCCTGCGATATTACGCACGCCCAATTTCGACATCAACTTATAACGGCGCTCCATTTCATCAACTGACCAGCGTAAGCCGTTGGCGGCATCTTTCATATCCGTGATAACAGGGGTCAGCAGATGGGGAATCCCTTCATAAATCGATAATTCCAACATTTTGGGGTCAACCATGATCATACGTACTTCGTCCGGCGTGGACTTCAGCAGCATACTGAGGATCATCGCGTTCACCCCAACAGATTTACCCGAACCGGTTGTCCCTGCCACCAGCACATGAGGCATTTTTGCCAGATCCACCACCACTGGCTCACCAGAAATATCATGACCAAGGGACAAGGTTAAAGGCGAGGTGGCTTTATCGTACATCTCGCAATTAATCACTTCAGAAAAATACACGGTATCGCGTACTTGGTTAGGAATCTCGATGCCTATGGTCGACTTACCCGCAATGACCTCAACCACTCGCACACTCATCACACTCATAGAGCGGGCTAAATCTTTAGCTAGGTTAGTAATCCGTGAGACTTTTACCCCAGGAGCTGGCTGTATTTCAAATCGCGTAATCACAGGGCCAGGGTTAACTTCGACTACCTCGGCTTTAACGCCAAAGTCTTGCAGACGACGCTCTAACAACTCTGACAAGCCGACAAGTTCATCTTCCGTGTAGCCGCCCTGTTTAGGTCTGGGCTTCGCTAATACGGAACGATCCGGCAAAGAGTAGGTTGGCTGAGAACGTGACGACTCTTCCTCCGAATAAGGCCCATTAATGCTGTCTAACTGCTTAGCTTCAGACAAAGTGCGAAACGCAGGACGATGTGTCGATCCTGCACTGTCTATCTCTTGGTTACTTGTCTGTGGCGCAGGCGCTTTTGTTACTGACGCCACACTGGGTGCTGTCTCTGGAATCATTGCTGCCGAGGCACCCGGGCTGACTTTAGGTGCAGACGTAAAATCAAGCGGCTCTTCCATTTCCTCATCTAACATCAAATTATTGCTATTAGCCTGACCATTTCGAGAATATTTTGCCTCATCCGCCCGTTTCTTCTGCTCGGCGTTGTGCAACGCTAGCGACTCTTCCTCTTCTATGTACAAGGTGTCGCCAACGGGCACATCAGCATCTTCCCACGATAGATCATCAAGACCATCAAAAACAGGCTCTTCGTGGGATATGTCATGTTCTTCTTTTGTTTTTGCAGATTTAGAGCGAGAGAATAACCTAGCCAACGAAAATCGCTTCTTACCCGTGGATTCCTCATCCTCAACCGCTTCAACGGGAGACGCATAAGACTCTTCAGCTCCTGCTTTTGCCTTGCTTTCATGGACCAATCTTCGCTTGCGCAGAATAGCGGGCTCATCTAATTCATCATCAAGCACATCCAGCGTCGCTTTCTTCCCTTTGGAAGTACTTGGGGTGGAAGCTTTCACCTCTGCTTCATCTGGCGCTAACAGTGCTTCTTGAGCGAGTCTTTCTACTTTGGCCGCTTTTCTAGCGAGACGATAATCATTTAGTCTGACAATCAGGTTATACACTCTTGCCCCTAAGCCATCGATTACCGCCATCCAATGTACTTGGGTTAACAGAGTAAACGCCAAAATAACTAAAGCAAGCCCGACCAGCGTTGCCCCATCGTAGCCAATAAAGCGATATAACAGCTTCCCCAGCCCACGCCCTAATATTCCTCCTGTACCATACTGCAAAGAGGTATTGCCCACGGTATGTAGATAACAAAGCATCGAGCCAAAAGACAAATACAGAATAGAACCGATCGTGCACAACAACGCATTATTGATCGCCAGCAATTTATGCGGGTTACGCCATAAAATGATCACCACCCACAAAAATAAGGGTGGCAATGAATAAAACAAAGAGCCAAAAAAGCTGGAGAACAAATCAGCAATAAGCGCACCAATTGGCCCCATCGAATTATGTATCGGCCCGCCGCTACCAGAATAAAACCAGCCGGGGTCATCTGGACTGTATGTGTACGTTGCCAAACCAAAGAAAAGTAAAAACAACAAAGCAGCAATGAACACCGCCTGTTTGGCAAACACATTCCAAACGGGTGATCGTCCAGACTCACTCACTTCTTCAGCCAAAACACATCCATCCTGTTACTATAAGTTAGATAAAAATAAATTAGGTAAAATAAGGGCTCCAGAGCGGAGCAATAATACGCCAAGCTTAACATAAAAAAGCGTCACCAAAGAATTGAGCTTTTACTTTTACAAACTTCTTGCTTGTCGTAGAAACACAACAGACTAACTATCACTTTAAAACACAATGACTCTATAATAGATTGTTTTTTAAGGACCTTTGAGTAACACGCAACTAAATCCGTTAACCGTCTTAAAGCCACGCTTCCAAATAAACATTAAAGGACGCAAACCGTATGCCTCAGCATCATCAAACAGATCAAAACCCAAACGATCCCTCTGAAAACACTCAACAGGAATTAATAATACTGAGTGACGATGTTCTTGATACCCCCAATCCTCACAATGCACTAGACGACCCAGAAGGCCTTTGCGCCGTTGGCGGAGATCTCTCCTCAGAGCGTTTGATCCATCTATATAGTAAAGGCTTTTTTCCTTGGTACAGTGACCCAGATCCAATTTTATGGTGGCACCCAAAAGAGCGCTGTACACTCATCCCTGGTGATTTTCACGCATCCAGATCCTTGAGAAAAGCAGCTAACAGAGACAATTGGTCATTTAGCCTTAATCATGACTTCGACAGCGTCATCCACCACTGTGCAGAATTACGCGCCCAAAAAGAAGGCACTTGGATTTCTGACGACATTAAAAACGCTTATAAGAATTTACACAAGCTAGGCTTTGCTCATTCCTTCGAATCTCGAATTAATGGCAAACTGGTTGGCGGATTTTATGGCGTCGCGATGGGCAACATGTTTTTTGGCGAGTCTATGTTTTCACTCTATCCTAATGCATCAAAACTTGCACTCAGAGAATTTTGCTACCGCTCTGATGAGTATCAAATTGAACTAATAGATTGTCAGGTTGAGTCGGATCACTTGTTGACACTAGGCGCCAAACTCATGACGAGAGCAAAGTTTGTTGACAGGCTAGAAGCACTGATCCCCTCGCCAGAAAAAAACCATTTACTGAATAATCAGGCCATTTTTGGCATCAAAACGCCCAATTTCTGAAAATAACCTTCACCTAAATAGCATCTAAGTTTGCCTTACGCCGACTTTTTAGGCAAAATATGCCTCGATCAAAATTCAGACATCGTTAGACTTAGTAAAGAGACTTTCAACTAAAGGTCCGGTTTTAGTCGTTTAGCGATAAATCGGTTGAAGAAGAGACTCCAACTCTCCTTGCCGTCTGCGAATTAACCCATCGGTTTGGTTCGCGCGTCTACTAATAAATTTAGTTAATACCATAGGACACATATTGTGGCAAAAGAAGAAGGCTTAGAAATGGAGGGCACGATCATTGATACGTTGCCTAATACCATGTTCCGTGTCGAACTAGAAAATGGACACGTTGTAATTGCTCATATCTCTGGAAAAATGCGCAAAAACTACATCCGTATTTTAACTGGCGATAAAGTAAAAGTAGAATTGACACCATACGATCTTTCTAAAGGCCGTATCGTTTACCGTTCTCGTTAATTCATTGCCCACCCAATGCTTGAGGCCAAACATTGGTGTATTGCAATAGAAACATAAAAAAACCGGACTGAGTCCGGTTTTTTTATGGCTTGCCTTTCTATTCTCTATCAATGGTTATGCACTATCAAATAGAAAAGCTCATTAGCTAGTCAAAGCAACGTTAATGCACAACGGCTTCTTTGACGACATCAAATTTAAGCTCATCTCGTTTTTCATCCAATGTCACCTTCACATTCCCCCCCTCATGCAAATCACCAAATAGAATGTGATCGGCCAGTGGTTTCTTTAGGTGCTCTTGAATAACGCGAGCCATTGGGCGAGCCCCCATCTGACGGTCATAACCTTTGCTTGCTAACCAGCCTCGAGCGGTATCGGAAACTTCCAGTAATACGCCTTTAGGATCCAATTGAGCCTGCAATTCCACTAGGAATTTATCCACGACGCTAAAGATAATTCGCTCATCCAATTGTTTAAACTGAATGACGGCATCCAAACGGTTTCTAAATTCTGGAGTAAAGGTACGGTTGATAATCTCTAAGCCATCGGTTGAGTTATCTTGACTAGAGAAACCAATCGAGCGTTTTGCTAACTCTTCTGCCCCAGCATTTGAGGTCATCACCAAAATCACGTTCCGGAAATCGGCTTTACGGCCGTTGTTATCCGTGAGTGTCCCGTGATCCATGACCTGCAATAGCAAATTAAAGACTTCCGGATGGGCTTTTTCAATCTCATCCAGCAATACCACACTGTGTGGATTCTTGGTAACCGCTTCTGTCAACAGCCCACCTTGGTCAAAACCGACATAACCTGGAGGTGCACCAATCAAACGAGACACCGCATGACGTTCCATGTACTCAGACATATCAAAGCGGATCAACTCAAGCCCCAATTGCTTAGCAAGCTGTTTGGTGACTTCTGTTTTACCCACACCCGTTGGCCCTGCCATTAAGAAAGAACCTATTGGTTTTTGCTCTGCCTTCAAACCGGCACGAGACAATTTAATCGCAGAAGACAGTGAGTCAATCGCAGCATCTTGCCCAAACACTACCATTTTCAGGTTGCGCTCCAAGTTAGACAGAACCTGACGATCATCAGAGTTAACTGCTCTAACAGGGACTCGAGCAATCTTAGAAACGATGTCTTCAATATCGGCTACAGTAATAATACTCTTACGCTTATCTTCCGGTTGCAAACGTTGATAAGCACCCGCTTCATCCACCACATCAATGGCTTTGTCTGGCATATGACGATCGGTCACATAACGCTGAGCCAATTCTGCAGCAGCCAGTAACGCAGGCTCTTCATACTTGATTTTATGATGCTCTTCAAACGCCCCAATGATACCTTTGAGAATTTGATAAGTATCATCAACACTTGGCTCATTCACATCAATTTTCTGGAAACGACGAGCCAAAGCGTGGTCTTTTTCAAACACACCACGGAACTCTTGGAACGTGGTTGATCCGATGCAACGTAATCCACCCGAACTCAACACAGGTTTCAACAAGTTGGAAGCATCCATCACCCCGCCAGAAGCGGCGCCAGCACCAATTATGGTATGAATTTCGTCGATAAATAAAATGGCATTAGGTTGTTTTTTCAGTTCACCCAAAAGATGTTTAAGGCGCTTTTCAAAATCGCCACGGTATTTAGTACCAGCAAGCAAAGCCCCCAGATCTAAAGAATAAACCACGCCATCGGCAATCACATCTGGCACTTGGCCATCGACTATGCGCTTAGCCAACCCTTCGGCAATGGCGGTCTTACCCACACCGGATTCACCAACGAGCAATGGGTTGTTTTTACGACGACGAGACAGGGTTTGAATCACCCGCTCAACTTCGTATTCACGACCAATCAATTTATCGATTTTGCCCGCTTTAGCTTCTTCATTTAGGTTGGTGGCAAATTTTTGCAATGGTGCAGCTGATCCTTCTTCGCCTTCTTCCTCTTCTTGCTCCATCCCTTGCGAGGATGCATTACCTAGTTTCGAGATGCCGTGTGCCACATAATTAACCACGTCAATGCGAGCCACACCATGGCGTTTTAATAAATAAACGGCTTGGCTTTCTTGTTCACTAAAAATAGCGACCAACACATTGGCACCCGTGACTTCACGTTTACCAGAAGACTGTACATGAAAAACCGCACGTTGCAGCACGCGCTGAAAGCCTAACGTGGGTTGAACTTCGCGCTCTGTGTCATCATCAGGAATCAGCGGTGTAGTACTATCGACAAACTCCTCAAGCTCCTTACTGAGCGTTTCTAAGGCAACGCCACAGGCAGTTAGGACGGTCGATGCCGCACCGTTACTGATCAATGCCAGCAATAAATGCTCTACCGTCATGAATTCATGGCGCTTGTCACGCGCCGCTTTGAAGGCATTATTTAGGGTCTGTTCTAGCTCTTTATCTAACATTGCTATTCCCTCACTCTGAGTCAGTCGACTTTTTCTAAGTCACACATTAAGGGGTGCTCATTTTGCTCTACGAACTGTTGTACCATTGCCACTTTGGTTTCTGCAATATCAAATGGATAAATACCGCAAACCCCTTTCCCTTTTTGGTGAACCTCCAACATCACCCGATTGGCTTTTTCCCCATCCATCGAAAAAAAGCGTTGAAGAACAAATACCACAAAATCCATCGGTGTGAAATCATCATTGAATAATACCACTTGGTACATGGATGGTGGCTTCAACTCCGTTTCGTCTGGCGCAAGGGCTATATTAGAATGCCCAAACTGATCCTCATCTTCTGATATTAGTCTAATTTGTTGATTTACAATCATCCCATGCCTCTGAGGCTACAATTTTTCACATAATTCACCATAAAAAGGTGCATTACAAGCTTATACGTACACACATTACCACTTGGATTTTACAAATTCCAAAAGGGCTTCTATCCTCAATAATGAAAGGGTTAAAATGTGCAACCAATGTTTATGATTAAAATCATAGCACGAAAACAACCTAACATTTTGAACCTATTAAGTAAGTCATTACATGCTTTAAATACGTTATGCAGCCCTTTAATAAACACTTTACGTGATAATTCAAAGCGCTGCGAATTATTAGCCATTTATGGTAACTAGAGTAAATAAGGAGTGACTCATGCACAGTGGATCCGTTAAGTGGTTCAACAATGCCAAAGGCTATGGTTTTATCGTTTGTGAAGAATTTAATGAAGATTTATTTATTCACTATTCTGCCATCAAGGTAGAAGGCTATAAAACGTTAAAAGCCGGACAGGCCGTAACCTTTCAGGTTGAGCCTGGTAAGCGTGGCCTTCATGCCATTGACATCACCCCACTAACAACCAACCAATCGGATGCTCCCCAAAAAGAAGAGAAAGGAGAGATTTCTCAGCAAAAACAAACCGCTTAACAGCCACCCCTTTGAGCCAAGGCGGCGTATTACGTCGCCATAGTGCGCTTTTTTTGATATCTTACCTGTTATAGTCAATGTATACAGGTGGGCTTTTTAGTGTCCATTTAACCTGCCCTTTACTTGACAACCGTCATTCACCTGAAGATTGTAATCACCCCATGAGCTCTTCCCTTATAGCCTTTAACAAACCCTTTCGAGTACTCAGTCAATTCTCCACTGACGATGATAAAACCACATTGGCTGCGTATATCGATGAGCCAGGCTTTTATGCTGCGGGTCGTCTGGATTACGACTCAGAAGGATTGATGCTGTTAACGAATCAAGGAGCAATTCAACACATCGTCGCCTCACCCGACTTTAAATGGCCAAAAATCTATTGGGTTCAAGTAGAAGGCGAGATAACAGACCATGCACTCGAACAACTTCGTCAAGGTGTCGAACTAAAAGACGGTTTAACCAAACCCGCTCAGGCCTCACGTTTAGCCACACCAGACCTTTGGCCAAGAACCCCGCCAGTTCGTTATCGAGAAGCGATTCCGACGAGCTGGATAGCACTACAAATCCGTGAAGGAAAAAACCGTCAAGTACGCCGTATGACCGCTGCTGTCGGCTTTCCTACACTACGCTTGATTCGCTATGCCATAGGCCCTTATACCTTAGAGGACCTACATTCAGGTGCTTGGCGTTTTGCAGACCCCACCAGTGAACTTATTCAAGAGGTAGAGCATTTTGAAAAACGAAGAAAGAGGCAGACTGCCACACCTAACCGTCGCCGCCCTAGTGACAAGACGCCATCCACACCTAGAAGCAAACCAATATCTCATGGTAAAAGAGTGGCAGGACGGACAACTGGTCATCAACCAGCCCGCCGGACACGTCGAAAATAATGAAAGTGTCATCGAGGCAGTCATCCGCGAGACAAAAGAGGAGTCTGGTTGGATCGTTAAACCAATAGGCTTACTGGGTTTGTATGCTTTTACACCATACGAAGGAGCAGACACCTACCATCGCCTTTGTATTATTTGCGACCCAGTAAGTGCAACGAACGAACCACTCGATGCAGATATTGATTCTAGTCATTGGCTCACCTATGAGGAAATCATGGCCCTTCCCCATCGCAGTCCATTAATTAAAACGTGCATTGAAGATTTCATAAACAACCCTATTATTTCCTTATCATTCTTGTCTGATCAGCACTTATCGCCTGTGCCGACCTCGCAAAAATGAAGTACAATACGCAATCCTATTCACTGAGGCGACGCCTCTTCGTTCGATGAGAAAAAACCGGTCATGAAAGAAAGCCACTACCTAACAGATCAGCCAGCCAACCACGACAAAAAAGTCATCGTCGGGATGTCTGGTGGCGTCGATTCCTCCGTATCAGCACTGATTCTGATGCAGCAGGGTTATCAGGTTGAAGGCCTGTTTATGAAAAACTGGGACGAAGACGATGGGACTGAATATTGCACCGCCAAGGAAGATCTAGCTGATGCTCAAGCCGTCAGCGACAAACTCGGAATTAAACTCCATACGGCTAACTTTGCGGCGGAATATTGGGACAACGTGTTCGAACATTTTTTAGCGGAATACAAAGCCGGACGCACCCCCAACCCAGATATTCTGTGCAATAAAGAAATCAAATTTAAAGCTTTCTTGGAATATGCCCTAGAACTGGGTGCCGATTACATAGCCACAGGCCATTACGTTCGCCGTGGCGAAAAAGATGGCGAACCCGTTCTCTTAAAGGGACTGGATAACAACAAAGATCAGAGCTACTTTTTATACGCGGTCGGAAAAGAGGAAATCGGTAAATCTCTCTTTCCTGTTGGCGAGCTTGAAAAACCGGAAGTTCGACGTTTAGCAGAAGAATTTGGTCTGGTGACGCATAATAAAAAGGACAGCACGGGGATCTGTTTTATTGGTGAGCGACGCTTTAAAGATTTTCTCGAGCAATACTTGCCCGCCCAACCGGGCGATATAGAAACCCTTGAAGGCGATAAAATCGGTAAGCACTTTGGCTTAATGTACCACACTATTGGTCAACGCCAAGGCTTAGGTATTGGTGGTTTATCCAATTACCCAGATGAACCTTGGTATGTGGTGGAAAAAGATTTAAAACGCAACGTCTTAATTGTCACCCAAGGCGGACAACATGAGTCTCTATTTAAAACTCACCTGATCGCTGACAACTTTGACTGGGTGGCTCGTGAGAAGCCAAACTTTCCACTGACTTGCAAGGCAAAATGTCGTTATCGTCAGCCAGATCAAGACTGCACCATTCATGAATTGGCGGATGGTCGAGTGGAAGTTTCATTTAAAGAGCCACAGCGCGCTATTACCCCAGGACAATCCGTCGTCTTTTATGTTGACGACCTTTGCTTAGGGGGTGGCATTATTAATGTCGCATTTAATAAGCAATAACCAGCAAAGACAAACAGTCATGGATATGTATTCATTTTTTAGAGACGCATTTTTAAGAGACGGTGTATTTTGAGTCAACAAGAAAAAGAGCAAACCATTGCCCTATCCGCGATTTTTCAAGCGGCGGAACTCGTCGCCACCTTGGCCAAAACGGGCAAACTTGATAAAGATTACTTAAAACCACTGATAGACAGTATTTTAGTGGTTAACCCAGACTCGACGGAAGACATCTACGGCGGTCAATGGGATTGCAAAAGCAACCTTGCATTAGGCCGTCGCGTTGCTCGTCAAGCACTTGGTAAAGAACGCGCCAGTGTTAACCCAGATACGCTTCGTTACGCTCTAAGCCTGATTCATTTAGAAAGCAAATTGGCCAAAGAGGACGCTATCCTCTCAGCATTGGGTAAAGGCATTCAGCAATTGGATCGCCAAAAAGCCCATTACGACGATGTATTACACGAAAACATGATGGCAGCGATATCTGGGGTCTATCAGGACACCTTGAGTACGATGGCTTTTCGTATTCAGGTGCAAGGTGATAGCCGCCTGCTTCAGCAACCGGCAATTTCTAATCAGGTTCGTGCCACGTTACTAACGGGCATTCGAGCCGCAATGCTATGGCGCCAATTAGGCGGTAAACGTTGGCATTTAATCTTCAAGCGAAAAGCCTTATTAAACGCCTTAGACGCCCGCTAGCCAAAAGAGACAGTGCCATATATAGCGTGTTGTAAGTGACATAAACAGGACAGTGATACTATAGAAATCCATGCCCAACCTCTGCCAAACGATATGAGAATAACTCACATCAATTATGAGTATATTTTTATCCGATATCTCTGGCATTTTTTTTTAGGTAGTATGTTGGGCAAAATAATATTACAGAGTGAGACCTTTGCGCGATGTCACGAGCGACGCTAAGACACGGCAAAAACAGACGAGAAAGCGGAGTTTATCGCTATAAATGAGCATTTTGAGTCTGTTTTTAACAAAGTATTGGCAAGCGCAGTAGTCGTGCAAAAGTCTCAGAGTGCATTTTGCTTAATCTGGTAAAGCACTGCCTCACACACATTTACTATGACGATCTACGTCAGCTTCTATTTTATTGGCTCATTAGTAGCCTAAAACGTTAGGGGAAATTACATGTCAACGAAACAAACCATCTACTATACATTCACGGACGAAGCTCCGGCATTGGCGACAGCTTCTCTACTGCCTATCTTTGGCGCTTTCGCGAAAGAAGCAGACATTGAACTAAAACTCACTGACATTTCTTTAGCAAGCCGCGTGATTTCCGCGTTTGCTGATCGTCTTCCAGAGGATAAACAAGCAGAAGATGGCCTAAAATTCCTTGGCGACCTAACAGCAGATCCTGAAGCAAACATTGTAAAGCTGCCTAACATCAGCGCTTCATTGCCACAGCTTTACGCTACCATAAAAGAATTGAATGCCGAAGGTTACGGCCTTCCTGAATACCCAGAAAACCCACAAACAGACGAAGAAAAAGAAGTTCAAGCTCGTTACGCGAAAGTACTAGGCAGTGCGGTTAACCCTGTATTGCGTCAAGGTAACTCAGACCGTCGCGCACCAGCAGCCGTTAAGAGTTATGCTCGTAAACACCCTCACTCAATGGGTAAATGGAGCAAAACATCAACTTCTCATGCCGACTACATGCGCGGCGGCGATTTCTTCTCCTCTGAGCAATCTATTACAACAGATGTGGATCAAACCGTTCGCTTAGAATTCGTCGGTCAAGACGGCTCTGTTGAAGTGAAAAAATCTCTTCCGCTCGTCGCTGGTGAAGTACTAGACGCCATGAACATGAGCAGCAAGAAACTTCGTGCCTTCTTTGAAGAAACCCTTCAAGATGCCAAAGAAAACAACATCATGTGGTCTTTACACGTTAAAGCGACCATGATGAAAGTGTCTCACCCAATCGTTTTTGGTCACGCGGTAACCGTTTTCTATAAAGACGTCTTTGAAAAATATGGCGAACTTTTCAACGAAATCGGCGTTAACCCAAGAAACGGTTTAGGTAGCGTTTACGACAAGATCCAATCTCTTCCTGAAGCCAAACAAGCAGAAATCAAACAAGCCATTCAAGACGTTTACAACACTCGTCCAGAACTTGCGATGGTAGATTCTGATAAAGGCATCACTAACCTACACGTACCAAGCGACGTCATCGTTGACGCCTCTATGCCTGCGATGATTCGTAACTCAGGTAAAATGTGGGGCCGTGATGGCAAAGCACATGATGCGAAAGCTGTTATGCCTGAAAGCACTTACGCACGTATTTATCAAGAAGTGATCAACTTCTGTAAAACAAACGGTGCGTTTGACCCTGTTACTATGGGTACCGTACCAAACGTAGGGTTAATGGCACAGAAAGCAGAAGAATACGGTTCTCACGACAAAACTTTCGAAATGAAAGATGACGGCGTGATGCGTGTTGTCGATGCCAATGGCAACGTACTGATGCAACACAATGTTGAGAAAGGCGATATTTGGCGTGCCTGCCAAACCAAAGATGCGCCAATCCGTGACTGGGTAAAACTTGGCGTTACTCGCGCTCGTCAATCTAACACACCCGCTGTATTCTGGTTAGAAGAAGACCGTGCTCACGATATTCAACTACGCAAAAAAGTGGAGCTTTACCTAAAAGAGCACGATCTAGAAGGTTTGGATATTCGCATTATGTCTTATAACGAAGCGATTCGTTTCTCTATGGAACGCATCATCCGTGGTCAAGACACTATCTCTGTCACTGGTAACGTACTACGTGATTACCTAACAGACTTGTTCCCAATCATGGAGCTTGGTACATCTGCGAAAATGCTGTCAATCGTTCCTATGTTGAACGGTGGTGGCATGTACGAAACGGGTGCGGGCGGTTCTGCTCCTAAGCACGTTCAACAGCTAATGGAAGAAAACCACCTTCGTTGGGACTCTCTGGGTGAATTCTTAGCGGTTGCAGTATCCTTCGAAGAACTTGGCATCAAGCACAACAACGAGAAAGCCAAAATACTGGCTCAGTGCCTCGATGCGGCAACAGGCAAATTGCTAGATAACAATAAATCACCTTCTCGTAAAGTGGGTGAAATCGACAACCGTGGTAGCCACTTCTACCTAGCACTGTACTGGTCTCAAGAATTGGCAGCGCAAACAGAAGATGCAGGCCTTGCGGCGAAATTCGCGCCACTTGCTAAGCAACTTGCAGACAACGAAGACAAAATCGTTGCTGAACTTGCCGCAGTACAAGGCAAACCTTCTGGTCTATCTGGCTACTACCACATGGATCTTAAGGAAGTGGCTAAAATCATGCGTCCTAGCACCACCTTCAACGAGGCACTAGCAACACTTTAAGCCCCTTTAGCGGACTTATAATGCACTAGCAAGTCTCGTGTGGTTTATCACACTAAAAATCCCAAGTAGTTTGGCTACTTGGGATTTTTTATTGACAGCCCTCAAGATCGTAGTTAGTGACAATAATAGTCATCCATTTTTACACTTTATTATCTTTCTATTTTCAACAAAGATATTTACAGCTAAAAATAAAAACCATACCCTACTGCTCGCTAAGGATAGAGATCAAAGGATACTGTTATGTCTTGGAACAAACTCAACGGAAAAATACAAGCTCACTCGACCATCCCATTAGATGCAAATACCTGCAGAGACTATGGGATAGTACTGCCACCCACCTTCCCGTTCAAAAAAGTGCAATTTACCTGCCAAGCACTAGCTATGCTTTCTCGCCTCAATAGCTATGATATGGATATGGTGGTAAAAGAAATACTGCAGATCTATGCTCACCCAAATGGCCAGAGTGTCACCAAACACAGCCGCAACCCGTTACGCCGTCTATGGCGCAATAAATACCCTTTTCGTAGCTATCATTACTTAATCTCTTTTGAGCTAGTGAGTGGAAATATTCTTATTCGAGACATATTGTTCGACAAGCAATTACATGGTTCTAAGACTCCTTTTTCCGCAGAGCGCACCATGCTATACGAAGTCGAACGAAAATCATCAGTTAAATATGATAAAGCCAAAACAGAAGATGATATTCGTGCCTTAAGAGGAGCTTGGAATGATAACCCTCGGCCTGTTCCCGATGTCAGAACCTCTCACGCGGCCGTAAATGGTATGCAAAACGAGTTAACAAAAGCTGCTTGGCTAATGGGTACCCATTTGGACACCGCTTACAGTAGCGATGGCATTGAGGCCTACACACTATTCCATAACCCAACAGATGAGGTAAAACTTGACCTTGTCGAATGTATTTTCGATAAGAAAAACGGCAGAAAGTCCCATAATGCGGAGCACTTAGCTGCTGTTCTTGCCCAAAATAATCAACAAAGAAAGCATGTAAAATGGGTCGCCCATAGTCAAGGAGCAATAATATTTTGTGCTGCACTGGAAGTATACCGACTCAAATATGGCAAGCCATTAACAACGCAACAGTTGGCGATTCACGGATCAGGAGCCAATATTGAGAGACTAAAACGAGCTGCCAGCTATACTGGACTCCATATTCACAGCATTCGCAATAATCCTTACGATCTAGTCCCCAATCTAGCGGGGAGAAACGACTTATCCAAAAGCAGCCTAGCTAGATCAATCAAATTTCAAAAGTTAGTGTTTGGCGATGATCCTGCTGCAAGTCCCCATACGTTGCCATTTTTAGGACTGAAAACCTATGCCGAACAATTACGTATGCTTGGTTATCGCGATGAAGCTAAAGAAGTCAACCGTTTTTTACGCACACTACCTAAGGGAGACCCAAGGATATGATCAAACTGATTAAAAACTTGTATCGAGGCTTTATTGGCGGGCCAGATTTTGCTTTCCCATCTGAACGCATTGTTCTATTAGGCAATAAACAACTATCCATGATAGTTCCAGATAACAATATGGTCGTGACTCCCAAAGCAATAGACAAACACTTTCCATACGATTCAACAACATGGTTTCAGGAAAATGCCCAACACTATGATCAGCATAAGTTTGTGATTATATTCACCAAGAACTGGATGTACTTACCCGTTATTCCAGTTGGCACCAGCAGTGAATACGGTATGTTAAGTTGCCAACCTCGTATTAAGCAGACTAATAAAATTGATGTAACAGACTTAGAGGCTTTATCTCACTTTGTGATTAAAGAGTACGAAGAGTTCCATAATGGACCCAATGGGAAAAACACGAAAATAAGAAAAGAAGAAAAAGAAACACTGGATAGATACTCACCGATGAGTGAAGCAGACGCAAAAAAAGAGATAGAAGAATGGGTTAAAGTTAGAGGTAAACTACCTCTATTTCCAGCAAAAATACTAACTTTCAATAATAATCAATGGGTGTTTTATCAAGAATTAACAGGTAATAGAATATCTCATACAAATTTTTATTGCTTACCACTTAGCCCAACCAGCTTCTTAGAGATAGAATTTGATTACCGAGTTGATCGATCTAATAAGTATGAAAAATGGTCAAAACATGCTGAAGAGTCAGAAAGGCGCATTATGGAGTCGGTTACTTTAACCGATATCCCAGAAGAGCAGACGCCCTTGCTCAATTAAAGATTATTGGGCCTTTATTTCGGCAAAGGTCTCCCTCCGCAGAAGGCTACTACACGGGGCAGTATTATACTAACTGCTTATAAAGATCCCCTCTTACCATAGAAGTACGCCCCCCTTTTGCCTATAATAGCGGCTCCCTGAAAACCATGTTCGAGGCGTTATCTCAATGGAATTAACTAGCTTAAATGCGATTTCCCCCATAGACGGTCGTTACGGATCGAAAACCAACGTATTGCGTCGCTCAGTAAGCGAATACGGTTTGCTACGTATGCGAGTCATAGTCGAAGTTCGCTGGCTACAGGCTCTTGCCAAACACCCACAAATCACCGAAGTACCTGCACTTAGCAGCGATGCAAGCGCTTTGCTAGATCAGCTCGCTGAGAACTTTAGCGAAGCCGATGCCCAAGCAATTAAAGACATTGAGAAAACCACGAACCACGATGTCAAAGCGGTTGAGTACTTTATTAAGAATAAAATGGCAGACAATGCTGAACTTGCGGCGATTTCCGAGTTTGTTCACTTTGCTTGTACCTCTGAGGATATTAATAACTTATCCCACGCGCTGATGCTCCGTGAGGCATTGGAAGAAGGCATTACCCCAGAGTTAAATAAGGTGATCACGGCAATTGAAGATCTAGCGCTTGAACATGCAGAACAGCCCATGTTGTCTCGTACTCATGGCCAAACCGCCTCTCCCTCAACCGTTGGTAAAGAAATGGCCAACGTAGCGGCTCGCTTGAAACGCCAACTTAAGCAAATTGAAAACGTTGAATTTTTAGGCAAAATCAACGGGGCGGTGGGTAACTATAACGCCCATCTTTCGGCATATCCTGATATTGACTGGCAAGCGCACGCTGAAGCCTTTGTGACATCGCTCGGTTTGACTTGGAATCCTTACACCACACAAATAGAACCACACGATTACATCGCAGAATTGTATGATGCTATTTGCCGTTTCAACACCATCTTGATCGATTTTGACCGTGATGTATGGGGCTACATTTCCATGGGCTTCTTCAAGCAAAAAACCATTGCTGGCGAAATTGGTTCTTCCACCATGCCCCATAAAGTTAACCCAATCGACTTTGAAAATTCCGAAGGTAACTTGGGTATTGCCAATGCCATTATGGGTCACCTTAGCGCGAAATTACCAATTTCTCGTTGGCAACGTGACCTAACGGACTCAACCGTGCTGCGTAACCTAGGGGTTGGTTTAGCACACAGTTTGATTGCCTACCAGGCAACTCTTAAAGGCATCAGCAAATTGGAAATCAACGTGCCTCGTCTTGAGGCAGACCTGAATGCCGCTTGGGAAGTATTGGCTGAACCCATTCAAACCGTCATGCGTCGCTATGGTATTGAATCTCCCTACGAGAAGTTAAAAGAACTGACTCGTGGCCGTACCATCGACCAAGCGACCATCGAAGCCTTTGTTGATACACTGGAATTGCCTGAAAAAGCGAAGCACGAGCTGAAAGCACTTACCCCTGCGACCTACATTGGTAACGCTGTGGCACAAGCAAAAGCCATTCGCAACTAAGGTCTGCTCTAATTAATAAGAGTAAGCCGATTAAAAAGAGTCGTGAAAACGGCTCTTTTTTGCCTTTTAGTGATCCAACTTTCTTTATTGTAATGAGCAAATAATGAGCGACTTAAACACCCCATTGAGCATTCTTGGTGGCATGACAGCACAAACCTTTATAGAGGAATACTGGCAGAAAAAGCCTCTTCTCATTCGTGCTGGCCTAGTTGATTTTACCGTACCACTCGACGCCGACGAATTGGCGGGCATGGCAATGGAAGAAGAAGTTGAATCACGCATTGTGATTGAAAATGGCCTCACACCTTGGGAAATGCGCCAAGGCCCATTTACCGAGGACACTTTTGCGACATTGCCCGAAAAGGAGTGGACGCTACTGGTTCAAGCGGTCGACCACTGGGTACCTGAGGTTCAGTCGCTGAAAGAGCAATTTCAATTTTTGCCAAGTTGGCGATTAGATGACGTAATGATCAGCTACGCCACCGAAGGCGGTAGTGTTGGCCCTCATTATGATCAATACGATGTTTTTTTGGTTCAAGTCAGTGGTAAACGCCGCTGGCAAGTCTTATCCCCGGATCAATATCAAGACTCCGCTATCCCTAATATTCAACTGCATATTTTAGACAACTTCCCTGTGGATCCAGATATGGATTGGGAGCTTGAAGCCGGTGACATCCTGTATTTGCCCCCTAACTTTGCTCACAATGGCCGAGCTCTTGACAGTGAATGCATGACTTACTCCATCGGCTTTCGCGCCCCCAGCATACAAGAGGCGTTGACGGGGGTTCGTGACAAACTATGCGAAATCGACAATCCGAAAGACCGCTTTGCTCCACCCGAAACAGGGGCTCGACAACACAGTGCTCATATTAGCAAAGACGATATCGCCAACTTACAAAGCCAACTCGCCCGTTTGATCAATCAACCAGACATGCTTGCTCAGTGGCTTGGCGAAACCATGAGCGAAAGTAAATACCCTGAATATTTAGTGCCGTTTAACCAACAGGAGTTAGACACCGCATTTGAGCATGCTATTCAAGGAAAAACCTTTATTCGCCCTGGCGATGCTCGTATCTGCTATTATTTGCTAGAAGGTCTAGAAGCAACAAGCAATAGTGTACAAATCTTTTGTAATGGTGAAAGCTTAGTGGTGAATGCCGATCTATCAATTTTTATACAAGCGATTTGTGACCAAACCGAATTTGATTTTTCAGGACTCGATTTAACACAAGACCCAGACCTAGAACCCTTGTTACGTTTTTTACTTCGTCAACAAGGGCTGATCGAACTGGTTGCTAACGAAGAAGACTAGAGGAATCCTACTTGAAGGTACTCACATCCGATTGGAACAGTAGCAAAGACCAACTCACGTTTGTGCGTAAACAAGTCTTTATCATAGAGCAAGGCATTGCCCCAGAAGATGAATGGGACGACCAAGATGAAGACGCCGTTCACTTTGTCTCATTTGGCACAACCGCCGTGCCAACGGGCACCTGCCGCTTAACGGAAAATGGCCAAATTAGCCGCTTGGCTGTTTTACCCGCTTATCGTCATCAGGGTTATGGTGAGATGCTAATCAACAGAGCGATTAAAGTTGCCAGAGAAATGGGCATTCGCTGTGTCTTTTTACATGCTCAAGTAGATGTACAAACCTTTTATGAAAAGCAGCGCTTTAAAACCGACGGCAAAATTTTTTTAGAAGCAGGGAAAATGCATATCCGTATGGAACGTGAGATTTAGTCTTCTTATGGGTATCTAGCTTAAACAAAAAAAGCGAGCCTTCCATTTTGGATAAGCTCGCTTTTTATATTGTGCGTTTTTAATTTTAAAAAACGATTAATTAAACAACAGCAATTAGCTCAACATCAAACTGAAGAACAGAATGAGGCTGGATCATAGCACCAGCGCCTTGAGCACCATATGCTAATTCTGATGGAATGGTAAAACGGTATTTCGCGCCTTCTTTCATCAATTGTAGACCTTCAGTCCAGCCAGCGATAACACCTGTTAGCGGAAATTCAATGGGTTCGCCACGGGCAATAGAACTGTCAAATACTTGTCCGTCAATCAAGCGACCTTCATAGTGAACACGTACCGTAGAGCTGCGTTCTGGGGTTGCACCAGTTCCTTCTTGTGTTACTTCGTATTGGAGACCACTTTCCGTCACCGTCACACTTGGTTTTGCTTTATTCTCTTCTAGGAAAGCAGCACCTGCCTGAATGTTAGCTTGAGACGCTTCACGACCCTTCTCTTCCATTTTTTGTTGAAGTTCAGCAAAAGCCGCTTCAAGTTCCGCACCTGGAACACGCATTTCTGCACCGTTTAGGGCGTCTTCAATGGCTGCAAACAAATGAGTTAAGGATAGTTCACCAAGATCACTACCCCGAAGTTGATCACCAATTTGACGACCGATGCCATAAGCGATTTTAGATTCGTTAGAGTCGAACGACAGTTCTGACATAGAAACACTCTCTTTATTTGTAAAAATTTGAGGCGCTATCATAACATAGCCATAAGCTCAGGAAAGAGCGGACTTTTCAGCCACACTAAAAACCTACCTAACGATCTCTTATCTTGATAAAAAAATAGTATTTGCAAATGATATTCATTATCAATTACAATCAATCATTATCAACGGATTGGGTCACTTCATCATGAAAGCTAAGGTTTTTGTATCGCAAGTCAGCCAGAGAAAGGATAATAAAAAGCGTATTGATTACTGGGGACTACTCTTCGTAGGCATCATCTTGACCGCCTCATGTAGTTGTTTCTTATTCGATGCCTATCAGGAAACACAGCAAGCTCGAGTCAGTACCAACATTATTCCGACCACACAGGCAAAACATGATCTAGATCATCATCTAAAAGTCTGAAAGGGATAAACTCTTCTTATAGAAGATCAACAACATGCCAAGGAGAGTCTCCATGTTACCTGAAGTCAACACTATCCTTTACGCCTGCGACTTAGAAGGCCAAACTCAATCCGCGTTGGGGCACGTCATGAACCTTGCCCTTGCCCATCAGGCCAAAGTTGTGGTTATGCATGTACTTGAGCCACTTGGCGCTCAAGCAACTAATATGATTACCAACTACCTGCCTGAAGAAACCACAAAAGCCATGCGCGATGAGGCCGTCAAAAATATCAATGAAAAAATGAGAGAATTGCTCAGCGACTACATTAATGACAACAAAGAAGCGCTATCTGCTTTAGCTCACCCACCTGAAACCAAAATTGCGCAAGGCGTTCCCTATGAAGCCATTATTCATGTTGCTGAAAAAGTGGAAGCCGATATTATTGTCATGAACAGCCGCACTCATAGCCGTTTTGGCCAAATGATCATTGGTTCTACTGCGAACAAAGTGATTCACCACAGCAATATCCCGGTACTGGTTGTGCCCATCAAAGCACATAAATAAACAGACACACTAGCCAGAATGCCCCATCTTAGATACACTTACTGTATATATAAACAGTAAGTGTATCTATGATTCTATATATTGCCGAAAAACCCAGTCTCGCCCGCGCTATCGCCGCTGCCCTCCCTTCCCCGCAAAAAAAAGAAGAAGGCTGCATTTGGTTACCCAATGGCGATTGCATTAGCTGGTGTATCGGCCACTTATTAGAGCAAGCTGAACCTCATCAATATAACCCAGCTTATAAATCATGGAGTCTAGATCACTTACCCATTATTCCCACCGACTGGCAATGGCAAGAAAAACCCGGTACTAAAAAGCAACTCAGCATCCTGAAAAGACTTATCAAGAAGGCCAGTCTGTTAGTCCACGCTGGCGATCCAGACCGAGAAGGACAGTTTCTGGTTGATGAAGTACTGCACTACACTAACGTCCCTGCCCAAAAGCTGAAAAGCACACAGCGTTTACTCGTTAGCGATTTAACCCCTGCAGCGGTTAAAAAAGCCCTAAATAATTTGCGCTCGAATAGTGAGTTCGCCGCTTTATCACGTTCTGCATTAGGTCGTGCGCGCGCCGATTGGCTATTAGGCCTTAACCTAACACGAGCTTACACGATTAGAGGCCGTCAGGCTGGCTACCAAGGGGTATTATCGATTGGCCGAGTGCAAACCCCTGTGCTTGGTTTAGTGGTCGCCAGAGATAAAGAACGAGAAGCGTTTGTACCCAAGGATTTTTATCAAGTCTGGGCAAGCATTCAAACACCACAAGGCGTCATGTTCCAAGCGAAATGGCTGCCCAGTGAGGCCTGCCAACCCTATATGGATGACGAAAACCGCGTTCTGAGTTTGCCACTGGCCCAAAATGTCGCCAGCAGAATCACCAACAAGCCAGCTAGAGTCATCGATGCACAATACAAGCAAAAGAAACAAAGTGCGCCATTGCCATATAACTTGTCGGCATTGCAAATCGACGCGGCAAAGGCCTTTTCGTTATCAGCTCAGCAAGTACTAGACACCTGCCAAGCATTATATGAACGCCACCAAATAATCACTTATCCACGTTCCGATTGTCGCTATTTACCCGTCCAACAACACAAAGATGCCCCCGCTATTATTAATGCACTGGCGCGCTCTGGTGGAGACAGGCAGACAGCAGCCGAAAACGCAAACACCGCCCTAAAAAGTAAAGCTTGGAATGATAAGCAAATCACCGCCCACCATGCGATTATCCCAACGACCCAAGCTCACAAAGCTGCTTCATTATCAAAAACAGAAGCCTTGGTTTTTAATTTAATCGCTCGCCAATATCTTATGCAGTTTTATCCTGAATACGATTATTTGGCCTCTTACATCAAGCTAGAAATAGAAGGTGGTCTCTTTGAAGTCAAAGGCAACACACCTATTTCGCTAGGTTGGAAAAGCCTTTTACCAGCCAGAAGCAAAGCAAAGGACCCTGAAGATGAAAACCAGCACGAGCTACCAAAATTGTCGAAAGGGGAAGCCTTATGGTGTACACAAGGGCAAGTGCAAGAAAAAGTGACCACGCCCCCCGCCGCCTTCACCGACGCCACCTTACTTGCCGCCATGACAGGTATCAACCGATTTGTCACCGATAAAGACATTCGAGCCATCTTAAAAGAAACGGATGGGCTAGGCACCGAAGCAACACGAGCCAGTATCATCGAATTGCTTTTTAAACGAGGCTTTTTGACCAGACAGGGGAAACAAATCCACGCCAGTCAAACAGGCCGCGCCTTTATCAATTGCCTACCGGAGCAATTGGTCACTCCAGATATGACAGCAAAATGGGAGTCCGCCCTCAATAACATCAGCCTAGGTGAAACCAGCTATCAATCCTTTATGGAAAATTTAGAAACAAATCTAAACCAACTACTTAGTGCCTCACGAGACATGCCCACCTCTGCGCTGCAGAATCTTCCAGCACCCAGCAAAAACCCTTTTAGCAAGCGAAAAGGCACAACCAACAGAAAATCGACAAGCACCCGAAAAAATGCCACAACAAATAAGAACTCGGGGGGCAGAACCGCGACGTCAAACGCAAGACGACGCTCAAAAGCGTCGTCTTAAATCAACAGAGTGACAGGTTAGCCTATCGCCAACCAGCCTCCGACACCAATCATCAATGTCCCCGCAATACGATTCATAATCCGCACATTACCGCTTTTCATCAAAACGGATTTTAGCGTGCGACCACCTGTGGCATAGATCAATAAACAGGTAAACTCAAGACAAAGAATAATCGCGATAAGCATTACTAACTGACCAGCCAAGGATTGATGAGGACTTAAAAAAGGAGGTAATAGAGCAATAAAAAACGCCCACCCTTTGGGATTGGCAATGGCCGTCACAAAACCTTGAGACACCAGTTCAAACACGGAAGCGACTCGATCCGACGCCTCCATTTTTATGGCCATTTTTCCTTTCGACAACCACATTTGAATACCGATGTAAGCAAGGTACAACCCTCCAAGCAATTTTAATGTGGTAAACGCGGTTGGGTAATTCAGTAATAGAGCAGCAACACCAATGGAAGACAACACCGCAACCGTCGCTACACCAGTCAGTTCACCGAGCATCATCCATAAAGCCCGCCTTACACCAATGGTCATACCCAATGTCATTGCGAGAGTCATACACATACCAGGTGTGATAGACACGAAAAAAAACGTGGGGATAAAAGCACTTAAGAGAGCAAGATTCACTGCATCACCCTATAAATTAAAAAAACTGACTATAACGCGAAGAATTGAGACTTGGATAGCACAAAACAATGCATTCTATGGATTGGATTAGAAATGTTTCTTTTCTTTAAAAGTGGCATCATCCATAAACTTATCCCATTCATCATTGATGCTGCTATCCTCCTCTTCGACAGTGGCTTCTGCTGCTTCTCGCTTCGCCTCAAGCTCTTTTTCTATTTCACCAATGATCCCTTCTAGCTGCTTAACAGATGACAGCGTTTCAGGTTTGTCTTTGACTGGAGCTAATTGCGATAATGCTTCTTTATAGGAGGATAAAGCCACATCCATTTTGCCTGTCAAAAAGGCTTGTCGACCTAGATAGGCGTGAAAATCCGCATTTAATTTGTACTTATAAAATAAAAGTAGCCCTTCGTAACGAGCCCCTGAATCAGAATTTAGCGTTTTATCCTTCACACTTTGTTTGATAAAAAAGTGAAACGATTCCAACAAACGCTTCAGTTCCATGATTAATAACTCATCATTAATGGGCTTTGCCCGTCGCTTTTGTTTACTCGATTGAAACTCTGCCATTTCTTGTTCTAAATGACTTTTTCGGCGCTGAAGAGCAGAATTAGGCTCAAATTGGATAAGCTCATCATAGAGGGTGACCATGCGAGAAAACAACCAAAGCCGCATGTCTTTCGGCTGATATTGAGGCGGTAAATCATCAAGATAACGACGCACCTGACGAATCTGATTATTAATGTTTGCGATTTTACGGAGCCTGTCAATGCGGGCCTGTTCTTTGAGCTGCAAAACGATTGCGACCCCTATAAACCCGCCTATCACAAGCAATAAAACCGTAACTGTCACTGCCGTCATATTTAAAAAAATGCCTTCGATGGTACAAAAACCACTATTTAAGAGGTAAAGAAGATGCGAATAAGTCGTCTAGGTTAAGAAAACGTGTTCATATCATCTTTAGATTATATTGCCGAAGCGCATTACAAACCAAGCCCCAACTACGACCCTGTTGAACGATTAGCAAATAACGCCTGTTCAACCGACTCTATTACCCGCTTTAAACGATCAATGTCCCTTTGAGCCTCACCTATAGCGGCAACTTTTTCCATTTCAACCAATGCGGTCCGATACTTTTCTAACGCTCTCGCCTTTTTATCCATGTCCACATCATTATCTGCTTGGTGGACCAATAAATCATGATAAGCAAGACTATTTCCGTAACGAATCAATTCCACTTGCTGTCTAGCCGTTTGCTTATCCACAATGCCATTTAACGCAAAACCCTTGATCAACGCTGGCAAACTAGAAAGCGATGTTTGCACCTTAGATAATTGATCCGAATGTGTCACTCTACCATTATCGGCTAACTTAGTGCTCGACTTTAATTCATCACGAATTTTAAATAACTCTGGTAGCTTATCGGCCAGATCCTGACCATATCGATTATGGGACACCAGATTTGGAACGATTGCCAAAAGATAGTCAACCAATAGCACCTTTGTTTGATGAGGCATATAACGATCCATCACCATATCCAAAATCGATAATATACGATAACTGCGATTCACTAACTGTTCGGTTGCTTTCTTTTTTAGTTCGCGTTGTTTTTTATACCATTTCACAACACCAAAAATAGTTAAAATAGCAAAAGAAACACACAAACAAGTAACGACAACGAGCGCAATATTATTCATTATGACCTTATTACCAAATCCAGTGAGCAGTAAAATGAGTCTATTTAATACAACGGTACAGAGACTTACCTAGGAAGGTATAAATACAAAAAGGTCAGCTGAACTGACCTTTTTGACTAAAGCACTCTTTTTCGACTAAAGCAATCAACAAACGCTTCATTTCATAAATAACAGCAATGCACTTTAATGCATAACAGAGAAGCCTACCAACATATAAAAAATCATTGCAGAAAGCAACGCTGATGCAGGGACGGTAATCACCCAAGCGGCTGCAATACGAAGAATAGCGGAACGTTTTACCAATTCTTTTTTCGTCGCTTTCTTCAGCCCTTTACGCTCGCCTTTAGAAATAGGTGAAATATAACTGGCATTTTTTAAATCTTTAAGAATTTGGCGCTTTTCACCCACATCCGCCTGAGTGAAACGTTTCACAAAAGCCTGTGTTTCTTCAATATCATGACCTGCACGCTGAGAGTGCTTAATAATCGAGGCTATCTTCTTCTCATAAGACAGCTTTAGGTACTCCCGCAAGAAACCCACACCAAAAATACCACCAACAGCAATATGGGTGGAACTAACAGGAAGACCAAACTGAGAAGCAATAATCACCGTAATAGCAGCAGCCATCGCCACACAAAAGGCACGCGTTTTATCCAACTCAGTAATTTCAGAACCAACGGTTTTTATCAGTTTTGGTCCATACAGAGCTAAACCAACCGAAATACCAAATCCGCCAATCGCCATCACCCAAATAGGAATCGGCGCCGAGTTGGCAACGGCTCCCGTCATAAGCGCATCGTTTATGGCCGCTAATGGTCCAATTGCATTGGCAACATCATTTGCCCCATGGGCAAAACTTAATAACGCAGCAGAGGCAATCAGTGGAATGGTGAACAAGCTATTCACGGCATCTTTATCGTTTTTCAACTTCATTGCCGCTCTATCGACCATAGGGCGAACTAAAAAGTACCCGGTCATAGCGACCGCAAAGCCAATTAACAATGCGGTTGTCATGTCCAGTTTGAAAAGGTGCTTAAAGCCTTTTAGAATCAAGTAAGTTGAAAACGCCCAGACCATAATCGCCACTAGCAGAGGGACGACTTTTCGCGCAGCGAGAATCATGTCACTACGATAGGTGACAGTGCGCTTAATAAACATCAAAAAGGCCGCCGCAATAAGGCCACCCATTACCGGAGAAATCACCCAGCTGGCAACAATGGCCCCAAGCTGATTCCAGTTTGCAATTCCCCAGCCGCCCGCAGCAATCCCTGAACCAAGTACCCCACCAACAATAGAGTGGGTAGTTGAAACCGGTGCTCCAAGATACGTGGCTAGGTTTAGCCAAATAGCGCCTGCTAATAGAGCGGCCATCATAATCCAGATAAAGGTTGCAGAGTCCGCAATAGAACTGGGGTTAATAATACCTTTTTGAATCGTTCCAACAACCGTTCCACCAGCAATCAGAGACCCTGAAGCTTCAAAGATTGCGGCAATCAGAATAGCGCCGGTCATGGAAAGCGCTTTCGAGCCAACGGCAGGGCCAACGTTATTTGCGACGTCATTTGCCCCTATGTTCAACGCCATATAAGCACCAATACTGGCTGCAATCGCTAAAATAGAAACATTAGAAACAGCGGCACCTTGATTCACGGCGTAAAAGCCTGCCAGTAATACAAATCCAAGCGCAATCAGCACACGTATCAGTTCACCGCCACCCAACAGGGTCTTTTCGTTTTTCAATTTGCTTGTAAGATCCATAGAGGCTCTTCTTTAAAGATTTATCTATGCCAAACTGCGGCTCACTTGACAAACTTATGGCTCATCATTCATCGCAAAATGCTTACCCTAGCACTTTCAGAGAGTTTGACGCTTTATTCATCCTGTCACATTTCCTTCATGAAATGTTAATCGCGCGCCATTCTACACCGAGGCAATTCAGATAAAAACCCTAAAAAACTTTTATTGGACTCATTCCTACTAAGCCATCCTTCCTACCTGTGATGGCAACAGAATGGTGTGGGATACAGTTCAAAATCGCACGCCATAAAACCGCGATCTTAATAAAGGATTAGCCATAAAAACTGACTTTTTTATAAAAACAGTCAAAAACGTGCAAAAATAATGCATAATAAAACAATTCCGCAAAAGTCCAGTGCCGTTGAAATTTTCAAACGACAGCATTGGCAATAAAAAAAGAGTTAAATTACCCCCAATCAATCAAAGAGGGAACGAACCATGTCAGCAACAATCATTGTCGGAGTTGATGGAAGTGAAGCAGGCAACCGTGCTTTAGCCTACGCAAAACGACTCGCAACGTTAATCGGAAGCGAATGCAAACTAGAACTCGTTTGCGTGGTCGAATGGTCTCCTTATACATTCCAAACACCAGAAGAAAACTCCCATCGTAAAAAACAAAAACAGATTGAAACTAAAAACGCCCAAGAGCGCGTTATTGATCCCGCCCTAGCAGCCCTCAAAGAGGCGGGAATAACCGCTTCTGGCGTAGTGAAATTTGGTAAAGCCTCCTCAATTCTCAATAACATTGCAGTCGAACACAATGCTGAACAAATTGTTGTTGCTCGCTCCACAGAGCAAGGTTTAAGTGCACGAGTTTTCGGCAGTGTAACCGCCAACCTCGTTATGAGCGCCAATGTCCCCGTAACGGTTGTCAGCTAAGGAGCATGATTATGCTAAAACGTCCCTATTAACCCGGCGGAGTTTTATGTCTTCTATGCTGCATAACGGATTGAATTGTGTTTAAAGTACTTTTTGATTCGATTCGGATTCTTCTGCAACCCTCTCATATGAGAGACCACTCTATCCTTTAAAACCTTTTCATTCTTTGGCGCATCACCTGTATGCACACCTGCCTTTAAATCACAGTTTAGATACTCATCTGGATTGAGTTCAGGTGAGTAGGCAGGTAAATAAAAGACTTCTATTTGCTCTTTGGTTTTTGGCTTGGCTAACCACTCTTTTACTAATTTTGCATGATGTACTCGAAGGTTATCGAGTATCAGAAATACCTTTTTCTTAGAGGTTGAGATCAATCGCTTCATAAAGCGAATGAGTACTTTGGCTGTCATGTTGTCAGCGTAGGTCATAAAGCGTACTGTTCCTTGGTTTGTGATAGTAGAAATCATATTGATTCGGCAATACTTTGCTGGAATCACTTGGACTGGTGTCTTGCCTTTAGGAGCAAAACTTCGGCCATGCTGACTATCATTACGAAGGCCCGTTTCATCACCCCAATGTATCTCTGCCCCTTCATTCTTGGCCCTTTCCTTGATCGAGGGGTACTCTTCCCCAAGCCATTTGGACACTTTTCGAGGGTTTTGCTCATAGGCTTTTTTCAGTGGCTTTTGCGGGGTAAATCCCCAGCGCTTTAGATAGTCTCCAATGGTTCTAATGGGCATATCTTTCCCCCACAATTGCTTGATGAGCTGTTGGATCGCACGACGTGTCCACAAGGCAAAATTCAGCCTGCATTGATCAGGCATTTTATCGGTGATTTCTTGCTGAATTCGAGTTTCTTGTGCTTTGGTTAGACTGCCAAATGAGCCTTTTTCTCGACCACGCTTTTTATACTCAAAGCTTGCCTTTCCACGTTTTAAGTAGTCTCTATACCAACGGCCAACTGTGTCTACATGGACACCTGTCACCTCAGATATGTCTTTAAAAGAGAAGTCTTTTTCGCGCAGTCTGACAACTTGCTTTCGTAGCCTAGCGAGTTCTGGAGTGGTAAGTTTTCTTGTGTCTATTTTTTCGTTCATTCAGTGATTATACCAGATAATTTTTACCGCCGGGTTAATATTTTCTTTTTACGTCTCTCATCAGCCTACTGCTTTTAACAGTAAGCTCAAGCGTACAAGCAGAAGAAAGCTCTGGTGGCATTGATGCCGTGGTCAATGAAATATTTGGCCATGCGACAGGGTGGTTTGTCAGCCTTATCTTTGCACCGTTTCCCGGAACGAGCTTTCCTTGGATTGTGCTTTGGTTAGTCACTGGAGCCTCCATCTTCACACTCTACTTCGGTTTTTTACAATTCCGCGGTGTGGGCCACTCTATTGCCTTGGTAAAAGGTGACTATTCCGACCCAAATGACGCAGGAGAAGTAAGCCATTTCCAAGCACTGGCCACTGCCCTATCAGGAACGGTAGGTTTAGGGAATATTGCAGGTGTAGCGGTCGCGGTTTCTATCGGAGGGCCTGGTGCCACTTTTTGGATGATTCTCGCGGGCCTGATGGGCATGGCCTCCAAATTTACCGAGTGTACATTGGGGGTTAAATACCGTAATGAGTACAAAGATGGCAGCGTCTCTGGTGGGCCTATGTACTATATTTCCAAAGGCTTTAAAGAACGTGGTATTCCTGGCGGCCGATTCTTAGCGGGTCTTTTTGCTGTATTTTGTATTTTAGGCTCACTTGGTGGTGGCAATATGTTCCAAGCCAACCAAGCCCATGCGCAATTAACCCAAGTCATTGGCAATTATCCAGGTTGGATTACCGGTGTGATATTTGCCGCACTTGTTTTTATTGTGATCGTCGGAGGGATCAAATCCATCGCACGTGTAACAGATAAGATTGTTCCCTTTATGGGAATACTCTATGTTGGCTCAGCCATTGTCATTTTAATCGTTAACGCGGACAAAATTGGTTGGGCATTTAGCCAAATATTTGCAGGCGCTTTTACTGGCCTTGGTGTGGCCGGTGGCATGGTCGGAGCCTTAATTCAAGGCTTTAAACGCGCAGCCTTCTCTAACGAAGCTGGGGTAGGATCAGCGGCCATTGCTCACTCCGCAGTACAGACAAACGAACCAGTTACCGAAGGGTTTGTGTCGTTGTTAGAGCCGTTCATTGATACCGTTGTTATTTGTACCATGACTGCTCTTGTTATCATCATTACAGGTCAATTGCTGCAAAATCCAGAAACAGGCATGTATATTTTGAACGAAGCGGGTACCGCCATTAAGACCGCTGATGGCTCTTCTGGTGTAGCGCTAACGTCTGCAGCTTTTGCTTCTGCGTTTAGCTGGTTCCCTATTCTACTAGCGGTTGCGGTTATTCTGTTCGCTTTTTCGACCATGCTCAGCTGGTCTTACTACGGTTTAAAAGCTTGGACCTATCTCTTTGGCGAAGGCAAACGAGCAGAGCTAACCTTTAAAACTCTGTTTTGTGTATTTGTTATCATCGGTGCTGCTGCCAATCTTGGCCCAGTGATTGATTTTTCTGATGCGGCCATCTTTGCCATGGCAGTTGCGAACATCATCGGCTTGTACTTCTTAATGCCGATTGTTAAAAAGGAGCTGACATCCTACCAAAAACGTCTAAAATCCGGTGAAATTGTTAAATATAAAGACCGCAAAAAGGCGAAAAAAGCCTAGCTTCTCTGACCCTTAACAAGACAACAAAAAGACCAAATGACAGTATCATTTGGTCTTTTTTTATTTAGGTCGTTGGCCGTTTTACTTACTAGGCGACGCCCCCTTCTTGCGAACGGCAGCCTTAAAAGAAGCCCAATGGATTAATGTCATAGCTTACCAACATATTCTTCGTTTGTTGATAATGCTCTAGCGCTAGTTTATGGGTTTCACGGCCGACACCGGATTTTTTATAGCCACCAAACGCCGCATGAGCAGGATATTGGTGATAACAGTTCATCCATACACGACCCGCTTCAAGATTACGCCCCATGCGATAAGCGAGATTGGTGTCTCGAGTCCATACACCGGCCCCTAGACCAAACTCGCTATCATTGGCAATTGCTAGCGCTTCGGCTTCATCTTTAAAGGTCGTGATACTAATCACGGGACCAAAAATTTCTTCTTGGAACACGCGCATGTTATTTGTGCCCTTAAACATGGTTGGTTGAACATAGAAGCCTTTATCAAAGCCATCCATTGACTCAACACCACCGCCGATCAGAAGCTCTGCCCCTTCTTCTTTACCGATATCAATATAACTTAGAATTTTATCAAACTGCTCTTGAGATGCTTGTGCGCCCACTTGGGTATCGGTATCTAGCGGATTACCACGTTTAATGGTTCTGGTTCGCTCAATTGCTAGGGCAATAAACTCGTCATAGATGGATTCTTGGATCAAAACACGAGAAGGACAAGTACACACCTCCCCTTGGTTAAAGAAGGCCAACACCATTCCTTCCACACATTTGCTAATGAAGGTTTCTTCTTGTTGCATAATATCGGCAAAATAGATATTAGGCGATTTTCCTCCCAACTCCACGGTAGATGGGATGATATTTTCAGCTGCACATTTCAGAATATGAGAGCCAACAGGTGTTGAACCCGTAAAGGCAATCTTCGCAATACGCTTACTGGTTGCCAGTGCTTGACCTGCTTCGGCACCAAATCCATTAACAATGTTTATCACGCCAGCGGGTAAAAGATCACCAATAATTTTCATCAGCTCTAAAATGGACGCTGGCGTTTGCTCTGCAGGTTTTAATACAACACAGTTGCCTGCGGCAATCGCCGGCGCTAATTTCCAAGCAGCCATCAATATTGGAAAGTTCCACGGAATAATTTGACCAACTACACCCAATGGCTCATGAAAATGATACGCCACAGTATTCTCATCTAACTCAGCAGCACTGCCTTCTTGGGCTCGTAAACAACCCGCAAAATAGCGGAAATGGTCTGCAGCCAGTGGAATATCGGCGTTTAAGGTTTCACGCACGGCTTTACCGTTATCCCAAGTTTCAGCTACGGCTAGTAGCTCTAAATTCTGTTCAATGCGGTCAGCAATTTTGAGGAGTAGATTCGAACGATTAATAACGGAAGTTTTGCCCCATGCCGCTCTTGCCGCGTGGGCAGCATCAAGCGCCAAGTTGATATCTTCTTCGGTAGAACGAGGAATACGACAAAAGACTTCACCAGTCACAGGGCTTATATTATCAAAGTATTGCCCTTTCACAGGGGGAACCCATTCGCCACCAATATAATTTCCGTATTCGGCTTGGAAAGAAACGACGCTACCTTCGCTACCTGGTTTTGCATAAATCATGATGATGTCTCCAATCTTGTTGTTTTTATAACGGTGTCTTTTCTCTTACCACTGTAGAAACAAGCGACCCACAAAGCTTGCCTGTGAGTCCATGATAGTTGTCTGTGTGTCCAATTTTTATTCAAGTTCTCTAGTTGACCCTAATGTCTATTGGGTAGATTATTAGTCTCAAACAAATCACGCCATACAAAAATAACCTGAGGTGTGCACATGACAAATGCAATGATCAATCCATCATTAACATGGCAAAAACGTTCGCCCACTCAACTGGTTGAAAACCGAGTGTGCTTTGCTGGAATAGACTCAGAACTCAGTATCTATGACACCTATGAACAGGCTAAAAAAGTCAGTTTAAAAGCGGATTCTTTGTTGTATTGCGGCATGGTGACGGGGGCTAAAGTCATGCATACGAAACGAAAAAGCGACATTGCTTTCTTGCCCCATGAATCGTTTATTTTAGCGCCCAATGAAGAAGTGTTTATCGATTTCCCAGAGGCGAATATAAACCGTCCCACAACCTGTTTGACGATTGCTCTGTCAAAAGAGCGTGTTGCGCAAATCAGCGATCGAATGAATGATACATGCCTTCCCAATCTAGCCGATAAAATCGCCGTCGATCCCAATCAACCATTACACACTCTGCATACTCAAGCGACACAACAAGTGATTGACCGCTTAACCAGTCACTTTATACAAAATGATCCTGACCGCGATTTGCTGGTGGATTTTGGGGTCAATGAACTTATTATGAGAATCTTACGCTATCATGGAAGAGAGGCATTATTGCGCTATACACAAACCACCCCTGATGCAACGGGGTTAACGTGTGTGATTAACTGGATCGAAGAGCATCTTGCTAGTCCCTTAGACATTGATGCTTTAAGCAAAATGGCCTGCATGAGTCGTAGCCGTTTTTATGATATATTTAAGCGACAGCTGGGCTGTACGCCATTGGAATATCAACACCAAAGACGCATGGCACAAGCCCACTTAAGGCTCAAAAAAGGGGCTACCGTCACACAAGTCAGCTTTGAATTAGGGTACCAAAGTTTGAGCCATTTTAGTCGTCGTTTCCATCAGCATTTTGGCATCTGCCCTAGTCAAATAGCTCAAACACGACTGAATTAACAAATAGACAGTCATGACGGTGCAAATTGCCATAGAAATGTTCGTTATTAGCTGTGTTCAATAGCGATTTGCTGGCTACGTTATACCACTCTTTAGTATATTAGCCGTTCGTCGTACCCAGTATTCGTTATGCTTAGGGAACCCTCCCCCTAGGTCTATTCACCTGTCTGTTAAGGTCAACATGCCTTCTTTATTCAAACACACCAACTTTGTTCATTATTGGATTGGACAAATTGCCTCATCCTTTGCTTTTCAAATGCTCACCGTAGGCATTGGCTGGCAAATGTACAACTTAACAAACAGCCCGATGGCACTGGGTTTGGTGGGATTATGTCAATTTCTCCCGCAATTAACCCTGACACTCGTCGTGGGCCATATGGCAGATCGCTATAACCGACGCCTTATTTGTGTTTTCAGCCGACTCATCATGACCATGACAGTGGCTGTATTGGCCATCAGCAATATAACGGATCATATTTCCGCCACCATTATCTACAGTTGCGCGGTCATGTTGGGAGCTGCACGCGCATTTGAAATGCCTGCTAACCAAGCCATTCTTCCCAATCTAGTCCCTGAAGCTCTATTATCTCGTGCCATGAGCGCCATTGCCTCAGCCCGAGAAATTTCAGTCATTGCAGGACCTGCCCTCGGTGGATTAATTTATCTATTAGGGCCAACAACCTTATATTCCACCAGCAGTCTCTGTTTTTTGCTGTCCAGCGTGATCATGTTCTTTCTACACTATAACTTTGTTGTCAAAGCAAAAGCGCCTATTAATATGGCCCATCTATTAGGCGGGCTACGTTTCGTTCGCAACAATAAGGTTATTCTTGGTTCAGTATCATTGGATATGTTTGCAGTATTATTAGGAGGGGCCACCGCATTACTCCCGATTGTCGCAAAAGACATTTTGCATACTGGGCCTTGGGGATTGGGGTTATTACGCTGCGCACCAGCACTCGGTGCATTACTGATGTCAATTTATCTGTCACGTCGGCCACTTGAACACAGTGTTGGTAAAATTATGTTTGCCGCCGTCGCATCCTTTGGCGTGGCCACCATTTTATTTGGCTTATCTAGCACGCTCATCCTCTCCTTGGCTGCTCTCACCTTGATGGGTGCGTCCGATATGATCAGCGTTGTCATTCGTTCTACTTTAATTCAAATAGAAACCCCAGACGATATGCGCGGACGCGTCAGCGCGGCCAATTCAATCTTTATTGGTAGCTCAAATCAATTGGGAGAATTTGAATCCGGAGTGACCGCCGCATGGTTTGGAGTAGTACCAGCCATTTTGATTGGTGGTATGGGCACCATTGCCGTTGTCGGGATTTGGATGTATCTATTTCCTACCCTAGTACAACGTAACCGTTTGGAAAAAGACAACGCTTGAACCAACATCGACTCTATTTAAAGAGGCGTTTTTTCTTTTTATCGATTCGCTTCCAAGTCCAACTAGGTGGTTCGCCTTTCAACCAATAAATCAATAACAAGATCACAGTGACGATGCCAACTCCCACGCCCCATTCTTTCAGAGCAACTTTGGGGTCATAACTGACACTGATTGCCCCAACCATCGCAAAATAAATCACCAATACAGCCCAGCCTTGCCAAGCTGTTGGCTTCCCCCATCCCCAGCCATTTTTCTTAGCGGGAAACCACGTGTTTTTATGCTTCTTTTGCACTCGTACTTTTCCCTCAATTGGATGAATACCACGACAAACGATTAAGCCATCTGAATTCTGCTTTAAGCAACTCTAGCTCAAAACACCTAGTACAGAAAGCAAAAGAGTCTACACTGGGCAGACTCCGTAACCATTTCCCAAACACGCAGACCGATAACTATTGGCTCGATAAAAACTCACCACGAGTTTTGTCACTGCTCTTAAACAAACCGCCTAATGCGGTTGTTTGCGTAGAGGAACTCGCGTCCATCACACCTCGAGCTTTAACGCAGTAATGCACGGCATCAATGCTGACGGCCACATTGTCAGTTTCCAACAAGGCTTGCAGTGTGACCAAAATTTGCTGAGTCAAACGTTCTTGTACCTGTGGACGCTGTCCGAAGAAACGCACAATGCGATTAATTTTCGACAAACCAATGATCTTATTTTTCGGCAAATAAGCCACCGTTGCCGTACCATCGATGGTCACAAAATGATGCTCACAAGTACTCGTAAAGCTGATATTACGCACCTTTACCATCTCATCGACTTTCATCTTGTTTTCTATGACAGTGATTTTTGGAAAATTCGCGTAATCAAGACCAGAGAAAATCTCACGCACATACATTTTGGCAATGCGATGTGGCGTTTCCGCCAGACTGTCGTCCGTTAAATCCAAACCTAACGTGCCAACAATATCTTCAAAGGCGTATTTTATTCGCTGATATTTCTCTTCAGAGGTTAAACCGTTATCAATCATCGGCGTCTCAAGACCACTCTTAATAAGAGCATCACGCACTTTGCGTGCCTCTTCTGTAAGTCCTAGACCACTCACTTTTGTTTGTTCTGCTACAACAGATTTCATATCAATGTCCTACGTTGCTGTATCTTGTCAGATGACACGGAGGCGAGTTGATCGACCCCAGCTAGACGACTCTTTACAGTCGCTAAACAAGGTGCCTACCTCCATCTAGCGACAAGGTTCTCCCTGTCATATAGCGATTTTCCAAAATGTACCTTACCGCCAACACGCCTTCTTGCTCACCCGGCTCTTGATGTAAAAGTGACTTATTCAAAGCCTTCTGACGATATTCAGCATCGTCTTCTGGATTAAACATCAAAAGAGAAGGTGCAATAGAATTCACGTTGACTAATGGCGCAAAGCGCTTAGCAAAAGAGCAAGTCAAGTTGGCAAGACCCGCCTTACTCGCCGCATAAGCAATATGCTTACCACTACCTTTTTCAGCCACATAATCTGTCATATGAATTATATCGGCCTTTCCTTCACGCACAGAGCCTGCAGATAATAAAGCTTCGAATGCCAGATTCATACGATAAGGCGCAAATACATGCACATACCACATTCTTTCCATTAATTCGCTGGGATCTATATCCTCTGCCTCAGACTGCCAATCGGATGCATTATGAATAATCCCTCTCAGCTTATTATAACGTTGCTGAATTTGTACGATGAACTCATCCACGCCAGATTGAGTAGAAAAGTCAGCTCGAATACAATGTACCCCTAGCTCTTCAAGTTCTACAATGCTAGGTTTATGGCGTCGGTAAGTAATCACCACCTGATGGCCGTCTTCGACCAAAGCTTTTGCACAGGCTAATCCCAATCTCTGTGCGCCACCTGTAATAATAATTGGCACGTCATGTATCATGTAAGTCCATTCCCATTGAGTAATATTTGTGAGCCACAGAAAACCATATTACCAATATCATAGTATTCTTAATAATAAGCTTACGGATAATAATGAAAAAAAGATCATCCATTCTCTTAAAATGTGTCTAGTTGCCTAAAAATTAAACTAGAATAAAGAATCTTCCATCGTATTCTCTGCACATGCCGGGCACAGATAACACATCACTTGCTAAAGAAAAAAGTTAATGGGTACCATGCAGAACAGCATAGCAAAAAAAAGTTACCTGAATGAATGAGTTCTATCTATCAACATCATAGAAAGGAAAAGAACAATGAATAGTCAGCCTCCACAGCACCTGAATGATTATGGCATCCCTCAAGAGGCGTTTGATTGGTACGATGAATATGCCCACGGCGACATTGACCGACGCACTTTTTTATCGCGACTCGGTACATTGGGTATCGCAGGGATGTCCTTGTCCGTCATTGCGGGGGCATTAACACCCAACTATGCCCTAGCAGAGCAAGTCTCTTTTAATGACCCCGACATTACCGCCAGCTACCTAGAATTTGACAGTCCAGCCGGATACGGTAAAGGACGTGGTTATTTCGTGGTACCAAAGGGCGTTACTCAGGACAACCCCGCGCCTGTCGTTTTGGTGGCCCATGAAAACCGGGGACTCAACCCTTATATCAAAGACGTCGCTCGACGCTTGGCAAAAGAGGGATTCGTTGCCTTTGCACCTGATGCGTTATTTTCCATTGGGGGCTATCCAGGTAACGATGACGAAGGGAGAGCCATGCAAAAAACCTTAGACGGCAGCAAAATAGAAAAAGATTTTATGAGTGCGGCGGTCATGCTAAAGCAGCATTCTCTGAGCTCTGGCAAACTTGGCATGGTGGGGTTTTGCTACGGAGGGTATTTAACCAATACAGTGGCCGCCTTTATGCCCGATACGCTGGATGCAGGCGTACCTTTTTATGGCACACCCGCCACCTCTCATCTTGAACAGATTCGGGGGCCGTTAATGTTGCACTTTGCAGAACTCGATAAACGCGTCAACGCCACTTGGCCAGACTATGAAAGAAGCTTAAAAGAAAACAAGGTGAACTACACGGCCTATACCTATCCCAAGGCAAATCATGGGTTTCATAACGACTCAACGGCACGTTATCAAAAAGACAACGCAGAGCTAGCTTGGTCACGTACCATTGCCTTTTTTAAACAACATTTAGCAGCCTAACAATTTAACCCTAAACACAAAAATGCCCGAGAGATCATCGGGCATTTTATCATTGATTCATTTTAATGATGTCTATCGGAAGGTTAATTACCAAACCCAATAACATCATCAAGAGAAAGACCTTGTTTGTCCATCATCAAACGCAGCTTACGTAACGCTTCAACCTGAATCTGTCTGACGCGCTCACGGGTTAAGCCGATTTCTGCCCCAACATCTTCCAGTGTACTTGGTTCATAACCTCGTAAACCAAAACGTCGCGCAATAACCTCACATTGCTTGTCATTCAGTTCATTTAACCAACCTTCAATGCTCTTTAAGACATCCCCTTCTTGGCGGTCCTCTTCTGGCCCTTGGTGGTTGGTGTCGGCAATCACTTCCATCAAGCTTTTATCATTATCGTCGCCGCCGCCAATGTAAGAATCAATAGAGCTAATACGCTCATTTAACCCCAACATTTTTTGCACGTCCGCAACAGGACGATCCAGCATTTCCGCTATTTCCTCAGGGCTTGGCTCATGATCCAGTTTTTGAGTCAATTCACGTGCCGCACGCAGATAGACATTCAATTCTTTTACCACATGTATCGGCAAGCGAATCGTACGAGTCTGGTTCATAATCGCCCGCTCAATGGTTTGACGAATCCACCAAGTTGCATAAGTAGAGAATCGAAAACCACGCTCAGGATCGAATTTTTCAACTGCTCTGATCAAGCCGAGATTCCCTTCTTCAATCAGATCCAATAAAGACAAACCTCGATTCAAATAACGACGTGAAATTTTCACGACTAAACGTAAGTTACTGACAATCATACGTTTACGAGCATTTTCGTCGCCTTTCAAGGAAAGACGCGCAAAATATACCTCTTCTTCCGCTGACAACAAGGGAGAAAAACCAATTTCACTCAAGTAAAGCTGAGTCACGTCTAAGCTTTTGTTGGATTCATCATTGGCATAGCGTGCATTCACTGCAGAATCAAAATCCTCGTCGCTGTTATCGTCCTCAATGCCTTCAATATCATCATCCACCAAATCTAGATCGAAATCTAAATTGGCGAGTGTTTGAGCTGTTTTATTTGTGTTTGTATTTACTGTTTTCATTTTTATCCCCTCCTCGCCCAGCGTGAATTATTATTGTCTGGGAAGTATTTTTAGTGGATCCACAGGTTGACCATCACGCCTAATTTCGAAGTGCAAAAGAGACCTATCATTACCCTTGCCACCGATAATAGCCAAAGCATCGCCCGCCTTCACATGCTGCTGTTCCTTGACTAAAATTCGTTCGTTGTATGCGTAGGCACTTAGGTAAACATCGTTATGTTTCACTATCACAAGGTTCCCATAACCAATTAAACCACTGCCTGCATATACAACTGTTCCGTCGGCAACTGCTTTGACCAATTCGCCTTTTTGCCCTTTGATGTCTATACCTTTACTACTAACGCCGTTACTTGAAAAGCCCTTTACAACTTTACCGACGAGAGGCCACTGCCAAGAAGTCACTTTTTCAGAGTTTTGTATATTCGAAGAGGAATTTTTTTCAGGGATATTCACCTTTTTTTGCAGGGTAATATCTGACGGAGAAACGCTCGGGACGGGGGCGGTTTTCGCCACGACTCGTGATCTAGAAGAGGATCGACTAGACTGAGAAGAGGCGCCATTGGCCACGACAGAACCTCGCGCCTCTAACCAGATTTTTTGCTTAGGATAAATCGTATAGGGAGGACGGATATGATTTAAAGCCGCCACCTCTCGGTAATCTTTGCCATAGCGAAAAGCAATAGAAAACAAGGTCTCGCCACGACTGACTCGGTGGTAGCCAGAACGAGGCACAGGAGACACTGAGGCATCATTAGCACTGTAAGAGCCTGTGTTTTCATCTGGGAAGTTAATCACTTGATAAGCACAACCCGATAGAGAAAAACACAATAGTATAACCCACTTTATTCTCCAATCTGTAATACGGGTGATACCACCTTTAGACCCAAACTTATTAATAACCAATGTCCTCTCTTACCATCTTAACCACCCTATCGCTAACACTCAGATACATTTGACTTTATTTGTCCGCGTTTCGTAAAAAAATGTAAGAAATGAGAAAAACAATCATAAAGCCGATAATCATAAAACCAATGGGCAGTAATAAGTCCGTCGTTAGATGATACGAACTGGTGTGCCAAGGAAGAATTAAATGCTCTTCAACAGGAAATTTTTTACTGCCTATTTGTGTCCAAGAGTCCACCACTTTCCAAGGCCATACCTTCACCAATGCCCCCACCATAATACCTATTAAAGCAGACAGAGTGAGCGACTTAGCATGCTCCAATAAATATTGCAGAACCTTTGAAAAACTCAGTAGACCAGCTAGCGCCCCCACGGCAAATACTCCAATCACTGCAAAATTGAAATCTTTCACAGCGCCAAGAATAAAACCGTACATTCCCATCATTAACAGTAAAAAACTTCCAGAGATGCCTGGTAGGATCATCGCGCAAATAGCAATGAAGCCAGAAAAGAACACCATTGAGTAAGTAGTACTGACTTGAATTGGCACAACCAGTGACAGAGAGGCACCAATGGCTATGCCCAGAACCAGCGTCAAGAAATGACGGAAAGAAAAGCGCTCTAGGTGCCCAATCAAGAAATAAGCCGATGCTAGGATCAAACCAAAAAAGAAGCTCCACACATATTCAGGATACGTCGCCAGTAAATGCGTTATTAGCCCCGCAATACCGACAATACTGGTGGCGATACCGGCCCCTAAAGGCAACAGAAACGCTCCATCAAAATGACGCCATAATGCTTTAATATCGCCTTTTATCAGCATAGTAAGACTTTGTTTATTAACGCCGCTAAGGGCGGCAATCAGGCGATCATACACACCTAAAATAAACGCAATGGTTCCACCCGATACACCTGGGATGACATCCGCCGCCCCCATCATGACACCACTCATATAAATTTTAAGCCATTTAGGCATAGACTTTTCCTTCCAATAAGGGAACAAAATGAGCCGCTTCAATCGCTAAGCGCTTCCAGCGGTCTCCTTCTTTTCGCCAACAACCAATTTGTGGTGTAGGCTGATTAATCGGCATAATTAATATACCGTTTTCTTTTAGGCAATTGGTTAATGCAACCGGAACTTTACTCACCATTGCCGTAATAATGACAGCATCCATGTCAATTTTTTGTGGCCAACCAGCTTGACCATCGCCAAACAAGTACTCTACATTGTGAATCCCCATCTTCTCAAGCCGTTGTTTGGCAAGCTTATGAAGCATTTCCTGTCTCTCGATGGTGTGCACTTTATTAAAAAAGTGCGCCAATATAGCCGTTTGGTAACCTGACCCAGTGCCGACTTCCAACACTCGACCAAGACGCGCGTATTCCAGTAACCATTGCGACATTCTTGCCACTGTCAAAGGTTGACTAATAGTTTGATTACGACCAATAGGTAAAGGCGTAGCGGAGTAAGCAAGATGGGAAAAAGCAGGTTCAACAAATTTTTCTCGTGGGATATCCCCCATCTTAGCCAGTAATGCCGGATGGTGAATACCCTGTGATTTCAGCTGTTGTAACATCTGAGAGGCGCGTGACTCAGTATGCTTAATCAGCCCATTGAGATTGTGTAGACTCATAGATCAAAAGAACGAACCCAAGCATCTAATGGCTGTTTTGCGTCATAACACGTCATGTCAGTATGAATGGGGGTAATGGAAACATATCCTTCTTGCACCGCGTGGAAATCCGTCCCTTCTGAAGCATCATGAGGCTCAGATAAAGCGCCAATCCAAAAACTTGGTAAACCTCTTGGGTGTTGTGCACTAATTGCTTCTTGCGCACGCTGACGATACCCTAAACGTGTCACTTTAATCCCCTTTAACTCACTATAAGGCACATCAGGTACATTAATATTCAGCAAAATACCAGGGGCAAGGGTTAGACTCTTAGCATCGTCTAAGAGTTTCATAACAACTTCAGCCGCCGTCTCAAAATACGTGCTTCCCACTAAAGAAACTGCCAAGGCTGGTTGGCCAAGATGCCGAGCTTCCATTGCTGCCGCTACAGTACCTGAGTAAATCACATCATCCCCCAGATTGGCGCCATGGTTGATACCAGAAACCACTAGATCCACCTGTCCATCAATCACCCCCGACAAGGCTAAATTCACACAATCAGTCGGTGTCCCATCCACTCGGTAGTATTTATCAGTTACTTTAGTTGGTTGCACTGGGCGCGTTAGTGTTAACGAGTTACTCGCACCACTACGATTACGGTCTGGAGCGACCACTAAAATATCGTATTTTTCTTGTAATGCTTGCGCTAAAGTATTAATGCCGACAGCATCAATCCCATCATCATTGGCGATCAATATTCTCATGGTATTTCTCAGCTGATTTGTCTGTTACATGTATCATTTCGCGTAAAATACTGGTGGCGAAACATCCTTTAGACAGGGAAAACTCAACAATGAGTTGAGTCTGTTCGTTGGGCTTCTCAAGCAATTCCCAGGCCATCTCAGTCGGCATCAGTCGCGCCAAGCGGCTCTCTCGGCTTAAGCCAAAGTCAATTAAGGCCTGCATTAACTCCCCTTCTTGGCGAACGGATTCGATGATAACCGCTTCTCGCTGTGTTCCTGTGCCATCTTGCCAACCTTCGCAAATCAATGGCAGAACGGGATGCACGTTACCTAATACCGCTTGTAAATGCATCGACGCCGTCATTTCTTTCAAGCGAAACTGCTCATCACGTCCTTGATATTGGACAATATCGCCATCACACAATCGACACCACATGCCATTTCTAACCTGAGCACTCAGCGCTTCATTGAAGAACCAAGACCGAATGGCAGATAACCAAAAACCTTCTGTTTTAGAAAGCTTTCTTTTGCTTTGCCGCCCTTTGAGCACAAAGGGTTTGCCATTATGCAAATTATTGCCGTTAATACCAAAGCGTTGTGCGCCATAATAATTCGGTACACCACTCATTTTAATCAACTCAAGTCGGCTTTTCAGATCCTCCAAATCGCCTTTGATGTCGCGAATGCGCAGCACAAAACGATTACCAACATGGGCACCTGTGCGCAGTTTCTTCGAATGACGGGACTGTGCGATCACTCGAACCTTTTCAGGTTCACGGAATGCTTCTTGAATATTGGTTAAATCCGGTTCTTTGTTAATCATATGCAGACAGAACCACTGACGAGTGCACGCATGACGATCTTTCACGCCACTATAAGTGACTTTATTCGCTGCGATACCCGCCATTTGCGCTAAACGTTTAGCTAAGAAATCCGTATTAATGCCTTGCTTCTCGATAAAAACAAAATAAAACTCCCCATGACCATCAGGCTCAAATCCCAACTGCTCTTCCACAAAAAAATCTTGTACTGTGGTTTTTAAATCGCCTGTCACTTTGGGGGTGGACCAGGCGTACTCCCATTGGGTATTCATTCACTACCTACTTTGCAATTGTATTCTGGTTGGATCCATCACATCATGCAAAACATAAGATGATGCTATTTGCTGTTAGCAGATTATGCGGGCTGGTAAATAAGCGCTACCGCTTCCACAGCAATGCCTTCTTTGCGTCCCGTAAAACCGAGCTTTTCTGTCGTCGTTGCCTTCACATTGACCGCCCCGATATCGATTGAAAGATCCTCTGCGATATTCGCCCGCATCGCATCGATATGCGGACGCATTTTGGGCGCTTGAGCAATAATGGTCACATCGACATTACCAACGGAAAAACCCATTTTTTGAATTTCTTGATACGCTTTTTTCAATAACAATCGACTATCCGCGCCTTCAAAAGCCGCATCAGTATCCGGAAAGTGTTTCCCTATGTCGCCTAATGCCGCTGCGCCTAGTAGTGCGTCGGTTAAAGCATGCAACACCACATCGCCATCGGAGTGAGCAATCAGACCTTGTGAGTAAGCAATGCGTTCTCCGCCTAAAATAATGTGATCACCTTCCCCAAATTTATGCACATCAAAGCCATGACCTATTCGAAAAGGCATCATGATGATTACTCCTATCCCTATTGACTGATTGAGTGGATATTATGTGATACAAGCGCTTCTGCGATGAGCAAATCTTCAGGAAAGGTCACTTTGATATTGGTGCTTTCTCCTAGCACAAGATCAGGCTGCCATCCTGTATACTCCATCGCAGAACATTCATCGGTAATCGCCACACCTTGCGCTTGAATATTCCGTAACGCCTGTAGCAAATCACTAGCAGGAAACTTCTGTGGCGTTTGAGCCAGCCAGATACCATCACGGTCAATCGTGGCTTGTATCTTACCATTGGCTTTTTGTTGCTTAATCGTATCCCGCGCTGGCATCGCCAAAATAGCCCCTTGGGCTCCTTGATGCTGAATAATGCGTTCTAATGCACTTTGGCTTAATAATGGCCTTGCGGCATCATGCACCAACACATCCTGCTCAGCGACCTGTTGAACTTGCGATAAATATTCCAATCCCTTTAATACGGTATCGGAACGCTCCATACCTCCTTGATAAGTAAACACACGAGGGTGACTGACCCATGAGGAGTCCGCCCAGTACCCATCGAGCTCTCCAAGCCCAACCGCAACGCCTGCTATCATCGGGTGGTTCACAAAAATGGCCACGGTACGATCCAAAATGGTTTTGCCCAATAGTGGGATATATTGCTTAGGGCAATCAGCCTTCATTCGCTGGCCAATGCCAGCAGCGGGAATAATAACCCAAAGAGGTTGTATCATTTGTCAACTATCCGATAAAACACTTCGCCGTCTTTAATATATTGAAGATCCGTACGGATATGTTCCTCTACGGCCTCTTCACCAGAACGAAGATCATCTACTTGTGCTCTAAGTGCCTCATTACGCTGCTTAAGATGCAAATTCACACGCTCCTGATAGGCAATTTGTTTCGCCAATTCTTCTTGGCGCTTCACACCCTGATCACCGTAGTACAAATGATAAGACTGATAGCCAATAGCTAAGGCAAACAAGGCAAATAATAAACGTGGCATAACGCCCTCAGCAGATAACAAAACGAGTCCCTATTATCGAAGGATTTCGCTAAAAACAAAATAAAAAAGGGAGAACAGAGTCCTCCCTTTTTTAAGTTTTTACAAATTATGCCTGACCTTTAATCTCAGACAAACCTTTATATGGCGCTTTACCGCCTAATTGCTCTTCAATACGTAGCAATTGATTGTACTTAGCCACACGATCAGAACGGCATAGAGAACCCGTCTTGATTTGACCTGCTGCTGTGCCGACAGCCAAATCGGCAATTGTGGCATCTTCTGTTTCACCAGAACGGTGAGAGATCACAGCTGTATAACCTGCATCTTTCGCCATTTTGATTGCTTCCAATGTTTCGGTCAAAGAGCCGATTTGGTTGAATTTGATCAAAATAGAGTTGGCTATACCGTTGTCGATACCACGTTTTAGAATCTTCGTATTGGTTACGAACAAATCATCACCTACTAATTGGAGTTTATCACCCAATAGTTTTGTTTGGTGTGCAAAGCCGTCCCAATCAGACTCATCAAGACCGTCTTCAATAGAAACGATGGGGTACTGGTTAGCAAGATCCTGCAAGAAAAAGTTAAACTCTTCTGAAGTGAATTTCTTACCTTCACCTTTAAGATCGTAGATGTTGGCCTCTTTGTCATAGAATTCAGACGCGGCACAGTCCATCGCCAAGGTAATATCTTTACCAAGTTCATAACCCGCTGCCGCCACCGCTTCTTTGATAACCGCAAGGGCTTCAGCATTTGACGCAAGGTTCGGAGCAAATCCCCCTTCATCGCCTACAGCGGTGCTCAAACCACGAGCACTGAGTACTTTTTTCAGAGCATGGAAGACTTCTGCACCGTAACGCAATGCTTCGCGAAAATTAGGCGCACCGACTGGCTGAATCATGAACTCTTGAATATCAACGTTGTTATCAGCATGCTCACCGCCGTTGATGATATTCATCATTGGAACTGGCATAGAAAACACGCCAGGTGTGCCATTGAGATCAGCGATATGTGCGTACAAAGGCACTTTTTTCGAAATCGCAGCGGCTTTAGCGGCCGCTAAAGACACTGCTAAAATAGCGTTTGCGCCAAAAGTCGATTTGTTTTCTGTGCCATCAAGCTCGATCATAATATGATCAAGTTCTTTTTGTGCTGCGGCATCCTTACCGATTAACGCATCACGGATAGGACCGTTGACGGCAGCAACCGCTTTTAGAACACCTTTACCCAAATAACGGCTTTTATCGCCATCACGTAATTCTAAAGCTTCACGAGAACCGGTAGAGGCACCAGAAGGTGCACACGCTGAACCTACTGACCCATCAGCCAAAATGACATCGGCTTCAACAGTAGGATTACCACGAGAGTCCAAGACTTCTCTGGCTTTGATATCAACGATCTGACTCATAACAAACCTCTTAAAATAAATGAAAAATCACAAACTGCCTGTTTGCTCGACTTATTTTTCTTTACCTGCATGTTTCAATGCTGCGTGAACAAAGGCACTAAACAGGCCGTGTCCGTACCTAGGAGTAGACGTAAATTCTGGATGGAACTGACAAGCAACAAACCAAGGGTGATCGGCAATTTCCACCATTTCCACCAAAGAGTTGTCTTCTGAACGACCGGAGATCGTCAAACCAGCTTTTTCCAACGCTTCAACGTAGAAGTTATTTACTTCATAACGATGACGATGACGCTCTGTAATCACCGCTTGACCATAAGCTTCAAAAGCTTTTGTCCCTTCGACTAGATTACAGTTTTGCGCGCCAAGTCGCATCGTCCCACCTAGATCGGATTCCTCTGACCGGATTTCTTTGGAACCCTCTGCATTGGTCCATTCGGTGATCAGACCAACAACTGGGTTCTCTGCTTTTAAATTAAACTCTGTACTGTGCGCACCAGCAAAGTTAGCCACGTTACGAGCATACTCGATAACGGCAACTTGCATCCCTAGACAAATCCCCAGATAAGGGACTTTATTCTCACGAGCGTACTTAGCAGTGGTAATTTTGCCTTCTACACCACGCTCACCAAAGCCGCCAGGAACCAATATGGCATCCATACCGTTGAGTATGTCCGTGCCGTTTTCTTCTATTTTCTCAGAATCGATGTAGTGCAGTTTTACCTTAGTTCGAGCATGAATACCAGCATGGTCCATGGCCTCGATTAGAGATTTATACGCATCCAGCAACTCCATGTATTTGCCCACCATGGCGATGTTGATCTGCTTCTCTGGGTTCAATTTTGCTTGTGTTACTTTATTCCAGATACTTAAATCTGGCATGTCACAATCTAGATTGAAACGTTCCACAATTAAACTATCCAATCCCTGATCATTAAGCATCTGAGGAATACGGTAAATAGTATCAGCATCAGGAAGGGAAATAACGGCTCGTTCTTCTACGTTCGTGAACAATGAAATTTTCTTGCGCTCAGGCGCTTCAATGGACACTTCAGAACGGCACACCAAAATATCGGGCTGAATACCAATAGAACGCAGCTCTTTAACAGAGTGCTGGGTGGGTTTCGTTTTGGTCTCGCCAGCGGTACGGATGTACGGCACCAAGGTCAGGTGCATAAACAAAGCACGGTGTGACCCCACTTCGACTTTCATCTGGCGCACCGCTTCCAAGAAAGGCTGAGACTCAATGTCACCGACCGTTCCGCCAATTTCAACCAAGGCAATATCCGCACCTTGAGCTCCTGCGATAACGCGTCGTTTGATTTCATCTGTAATATGAGGAATAACCTGAACCGTTCCCCCTAAGTATTCACCACGACGCTCTTTCTTCAGAACATGCTGATAAACACGGCCCGTTGTGAAGTTGTTTCGCTTGCCCATTTTAGTAGATATGAAACGTTCGTAGTGACCAAGATCAAGGTCAGTTTCTGCGCCATCTTCTGTAACGAAGACTTCGCCGTGCTGGAAAGGACTCATGGTGCCGGGATCTACGTTGATGTATGGATCCAATTTAAGCATGGTGACCTTTAGTCCACGTGATTCAAGGATAGCAGCCAAAGAGGCAGCCGCTAAGCCCTTACCAAGTGATGAAACCACGCCGCCGGTGACGAAAATATATCGTGTCGCCATGAGTATTTAACCCGCCTTAAAATATGAAAAAGTGACATTTAATGATGAAAGGAATTACCCCTTCAGGACGGGAGGATATAATAGCATTGCCAGCCAGTTGGCTCAATGTAAAACACAACGGATTTACGTCAAGCCAACAGAATGTATTACAAACAAAGACAATAAGGATAACTAGCGCGAGTTATCGCTATAAATCCAGCTCAATCACTGGACTTTTCGAGCGCGAACAACAAGGCATAATAAACTTCCCTTCACTATGCTCCTTATCCGTTAGAAACACGTCACGGTGATCAGGGGTGCCACTAATCACCCCCGTTTGGCAAGTGCCACAGACACCGGACTCACAAGAGACAGGAACAAAGATGCCGTTGTTTTCCAATACCTGAAAAATCGTTTGATCTTCTGCCACCTCTAACAGCTCACCCGTGCTGGCAATTTTTACTTTGAAAGGCGTATTGGTCGCATCGCCTTCAGCCAAATCAGGAGCTGTGAAATATTCACGATGCACCCGTTCATCAGGCCAACCTAAATTCTCTGCCTGCTGAATAATATGACTGATAAAATCAGCGGGGCCACAAACATACAACTCACCGTCCATAGCATTTTGAGACAGTACATTGACCACATCCATACGACCGGATGACGGTACTTGACTGTAGTGAAAATGCATTTTATCGGCAAACGAACCGGACTCAAGCGCCCTAGCAAATGCGGCGGTATCAGGAGACTTAGCACAATAATGAAACTCAAACGGCAGCCCCATTTTGTGCAACTGCTGAGCCATTGGAAGCAATGGTGTCACACCAATGCCACCGGCAATTAACAAGGCTTTGCGCTTAGTTTTCGCCAGTGAAAAATGATTACGCGGGGCACTAATATTGAGCTCATCCCCAACCTTTAAGGTGTGCACTTCACGGGAGCCGCCTCGGGATTGGGCATCTTTCAGTACAGCAATCTCATAATATTGCGCTTCTGACTGCATACGACACAAGGAATATTGACGAATCAAACCGCTTGGCAAATGAAGATCAATGTGTGCACCCGCTTCATATGGAGGTAAAGCAGAGCCGTCTTGGCTACCTAGAACAAGACGCACTACATTCTCAGCTTCTTCTACACAATTTCTAACAACAACAGGAATCATCCATCCCCCTACATTTAAAGCCAAACTAAGCAAAGGACCTCATACGCATCCCTTCACACTCTGACTATAACATTTACACCACTCGCCTAAGGCTTTTACGATAGAAAGCCACATGGCTAATATATCGCAAAAGCCCCACCATTTAATCTAGCTCACATTACGTGCTTTTAAAAAGACACTTCTTGTAATGGGGCCGATTGCTGTGTTCCAGACGAACGTTTAGACGGATTTGCCTGCTCTTGCTGAGCTCTTTCTTCATTGATAATACGGTTGATCACACGACGGGATTGTACCCCTCCGGCATCAATATCAAGTTTTAATAGCTGGTAATCAGGAAAAGCTAGTAAATTCTCTTGTTGACGTTCCAACACCTCTAAATCTTCTGCAAAGATTTTGCCTTGTCCTTCACGAATAGAATCCGTTAAGGCTTGATCTTCGGGCTTAAAGTGTCGCGCCATTCCCCAAAAATACCAAATAGAGGTTTCGGTTTCAGGGGTAATGAAGTCCACCACAATACTACCGGCTTTTTTGTTTTCTGGCGCTTCAAAACCACCATGACCGGCATGGGCAACACCAACATCAATTAACACATGGGAAGGCGGAGTAAATCGACAGATTTGCCAACGATCTACTGGCACATCATCGGCTAAACCATTAGCTCGAAGAGCGGCTTTCCAGAACGGCGGAGCCATAATATTTTCCATAAAGCGACTGGTAATAACAGTATCGCCGTCTACTTTGGTTGATACTGGTGATTCATCGATTTCTTTTTGGCCGATACTGGTGGCGTGTACATAGGTTTCGTGGGTCAAATCCATCAGATTATCAACCATTAAGCGATAATCACAATTGATATGGTATAACCCACCACCATAAGCCCACTCAGGGTTAACAGCCCATTCTAGGTGCGGAATCAACTCTTTATCTGCTTTGGTTTGGTCGCCTGGCCACACCCAGATGAATCCGTAGCGCTCTTCAACCGCGTAAGATTTCATACAAGGAAAGCCTTGCACACGCTGGAGTGGCATCTCTTTTGTTTTACCATCCGCGCCCATCTTCAAACCATGGTAACCACAGACTAACAGCCCGTCTTCCACATAACCCAACGATAAAGCAGCTCCACGATGAGGACAAAAGTCCAATACAGCCGCGATTTCATTATTATGCGAACGGTAAAAAGCGATATTCTCGCCACAGATCTTGCGACCCAGTGGTTTACTACCCGCCACTTCGTCAGACATCGCAGCCACATACCAAGCATTCTTAGGATAAGTTTGTTCTTTCATGTTTTCTCTCCTTTTTATTTTTCTTTTTAAGCGCTTCACACGACGGCAGTGCATTGAAGCGTCTTACCAGAATACCAAACATTGGATCCAATATAGACAAAAAATAGATAAAATAAAACAGATTAAGCTAAAATGGATCCAATAATAAAGAGAGAAAATAATGTTTTACACCACAATAGTTTGATTAATAAGCGTTTATTGCACCTTTCTTATTTCTCATCTTTACACTTTTTTTAAGATAAAATAGGAGCACATTGCACTGCCCCCCATACAGCGCATCGACATAGCAATGCATTCAATTAATTTCAACCGATACGAACAAAGGACAACCATGAGCAAACCCGGTCAACAAGTTATTAGCCGCCTACGACAAATGATTCTTTCTGGTGAGCTTCCCGCTGGGCAGCGTCTGGCCGAAATTCCTACATCGGAAGAACTAGGCGTCTCGCGAACCCCTGTGCGTATCGCGTTTCGAACGTTAGAGCAAGAAGGGCTATTAACAAAGCTACCAAGGCGAGGCTATATCGTTAGGCAAGTCACTCAAGAAGAGATAACAGGCTCAATTGAGGTAAGAGGAGTATTAGAAGGCTTGGCTGCTAGACAAGCCGCTGAAATTGGGTTATCTGACGCTCATAAGGAAGAGCTAATCTATTTGTTAAAACAAGGGGATGCACTCTTCCTAAATGGCACCATTGACGAACAAGACCTTGAGCAATACCACGACATCAATAAACGTTTTCATCAAATTATTATTACGGCAAGCCATAATCCTGCCATAGAAGAAGCATTGAGTCGCAATGAACACCTACCATTTGCCTCCATCAGTGCATTAGCGTTTGATAAAAATAACTTATCACGGGAATATCGACGATTTAACTTTGCTCACATGCAACATCATGCTGCCGTCGACGCCATCATTCATGGACAAGGAAGTCGAGCGGAAGCCATCATGCGAGAACACGCCAATGCCACCCTAGGTTATGCCAAGATTTTCTGTGAACAAGAAGGCAATGAAAACGAAATGCAAGTGATTGGCCGAACTAGCCTGTAGACCTTTTTCAACCATTCATTGCATGACATCGTGACAATCTAGGACAGGTTAGGATTGCCTAATGACACCTCAAGAACATTACTACCTTCCCGAACGGGTTGACCCACCATTTCGTCATAGGCACTTTGGTGGATTAACACCATCTTAGCGACTTGCTTACCTTTAAATAACGACTGTAAATCCAGCTTATTATGACTGGTCAGACAGCGCCCTTTATCATTCATCACAAACACTTCTTCGCCATCTAAAACCACCGATACTTGATATAAATTCGACTCAAGGGAATGGATCTTAACCTTATCAAACATGGCAACCTGACTAAGCTCATCTAGAGTCATAACGTCGTCCTATCTTCTAGTGAAAAATAAAACCTTCTTAACAACCAATACGTTGTCATTATGTCGCTGGTTTACTTTTTTTGCGTCACATCAAATGAAATGTAAACCCATCACGTTTTCACAGAATAACCGTTTATCTCATGCTATGGTTAAAGAGTGAATATTAAAAAAAACGTCTACCCACTAGAAAAGGAGAATTCCCTTTGAACAAAGAGCAGCTGCATGAATTATATGCCTACTCTAGCGATGTCGAACACGCACTCAAACGCATGCAATGCGCCATTGAAAAGCCTGAGAGAACGCTAATCGGATTAACAGGTGGCCCAGGGTCGGGGAAAAGCACGTTAGCAAGCTATCTTTCATCACGTCTGGAAGAAATCCAACCGGGGCAAATGATTTGTCTCTCTATGGATGGCTTTCACTACTCAAAAAAAGAGCTCAGCTTATTACCTAATCCAGAAGAAGCCTTTTCGCGTCGAGGTGCCCCATGGACATTTAACAGCGCCGCTTTTATCGAACGCCTTAAGAAAGTAAAGAATGGCTATCAAGAAGAGGATGTGGCTTGGCCAAGTTTCGACCACAAAGTTGGCGACCCTATCGAAAATGATTGTCTTATTTCAAAAGACATTAAACTAGTCTTCGTGGAAGGCTTATATTTACTTCACCAAGAAGATGGCTGGGCAGAGTCTACTGCACTTTTTGATCAGCATTGGTTTTTAGACGTTCCTCTTGAAATTGCCATAGAACGCTTAGCTCAGCGACACATGCAAGCATGGGGATATACGCACGCTCAAGCGATGTCAAGGATCCAAAACAATGATGGCTTAAACGCTGGCATCGTCGCAAAAAGCAAACCAAGAGCAGATTGGATAATGACTATTTAATCATCGGCTTCTTCCAACATAAGCTAACGAAATTCAGTTAGCTTATTCCACCTGTTAACCTTCACGTTATATGTGTCATGTCTTCTGGTCTGCAATGGTCTCAGCACTGCGCTCAAAGGTGAGATTAAGGCGAATAAACATACCTTTGATGGCTTCGACTTGTGGCGACTCTCCAACAGCGGCAACTAATTCATTGTAGAGCACCGCACTCGTTTTACTAAACTCATCATCATGTTGACCTTTTGTCGCTAGTAAGAAGGCATCGGCTAAGGCATTTTGCCATTGATCTAAGGACGTTAAATGTTTGCCTGCTAGATTTTCACAGATTGCATGCAGACGAATCGAAACATGGCCAAGATTAAGCGCACTCAAAGCAAGATCCGTAATGGCACGAGACTTAGAGCCCTGATCATAAGTAGTTAACCGTAAAAGTCGATCCGCCATGCGTCGGTTATACCATGCCACAGGCGTCGTTTGTTGGTTAATATCCAACAAGTCTTGGTAGGTCGCCTTAAAAATTCGATGCACCAATAACTGAACACTCGGCCCTCTGATTAAGTGAAACCCCCAAAACAGAATACATACCCCAGTAAAAATAGCCATGCCTGCACTTAGGGTATAATCAATCGAAAAAGGTCGAGTCATCCCTCGACCTGGACTGACCAAAATGGAAAAAGGTATACAAAAACCCAACCCATAGGGCAAGGTTTGTCGGTCTGCAAGCAGCAACAAGCCAATAAAATAAGGCCCAGCTAATACCAGAAGAAGAATTTCCAATTGCCCCGAGCTTTGTGACAGTAAATTAAGCGCATAAAAAAGCGTGACGAACACCGCCACAACCACGCCAATCAACAAACGCTTCAGCATTACTCGCAATATAACCAGCGGAACGCGAGCCAACATAATAGAAAAGATGACAGGTAAGATCATAATCATCAAGGCTGCATTCGATCCGGTGCTCACCCAAATAGCGGCACCGATTAAAAACACCACACTGGTACGAAACCCAGTCATTAGCCCTGCTAATGGGTCACGGTAACTCTGCATCCTCGGTTCATTAAGTAAGGTGCTGTCCCGCGCTTCTAGCGCTCGATAAGCCCTTAATAGTACGGTCAAATCTGAGGTGATTTCCGAACCGATATTGATCACATGTCTCTCAAAAGGTTGGTCTGCATCATTATTGGCGCGAAAATCTGTCAGCTCTCGACGCAGGATTTTTACTTGATCTAAGCAATAATTAAAATCATCAGATTCTGCAATCTGGGCAAATGCGGTTCTCAACCGATCAATCATCTGAGCCAGAGTGGGAGTCATTAACTCATAATGGCGTCGCTGCAAGCGACCAAAGATTTGTATCAACGCCAACAAAGACAGCACTCTCTGACATATCTGATTGGCCGCTCGGGAGCGTCCCGGCCCTTTTGGTCCTTCATAACTCACCGCACTAGAATTCTCACTAACGACCCCGAGCGTCATCATAATGGCATCGATTTGCTGATGTCGTCCCTCATGAGAGCCCTCTTTATCCAGCTCCGTGACAAGATAGCTTAATGTCTGATTAATGACTGATCGAGATTGGTATTGTAGGCTGGTTTTTACTTTCATTGGCCAAAACAAATGGCTGACAATACCCGCGCAAATCGCGCCTATGATAATCTCACTCATACGCGCTTGCGCCACATTAAAAACCGCCTGACTACTGGCGGCAGTGGGATTGGCCATCACTAAAATAACAACAATCTCTGCGGTTACTGCCGCCATCGCAAACGCATAAATAAAATTCGCTTGACGTACCATCACAGATAAAGCGGAATTGATACCTAACCATAGCGCTAGAACCCCCAACCCCAAATAAGGGTATGGCATCAGCTGAGTCAACACCAAAATGCCAAACAGCCCCCCAACGATTGTGCCGACAATCTGACAAATGGCCTTCTCAACGACCAACCCCGTTTCTGGACGCATTTGCAAAAAGACTGCCGAGACCAATGCCCAGTAGGGTCGATCAAGGTTTAAAAACAGCGAAACGGTGAGCGCCATCGCCATTGCGATGACACCTTTTAACGCAAAAATGACCGCCTGCTTTTCAGGAAAAAACAGATTCCGTAATACGAGGCTCAAATTCGTCTCCTTAGTGCTGCGCGAGATGAATCGTAGCCGTCATACCCGCGCTGAGTTGAACACCTTTAGGCAACGGATCCAATTTGATATCAACCGGAATACGCTGGGATAAACGAACCCAGTTGAACGTTTGCTGAATTTGCGGCAGAAGCTGCCCATTACTTTGTGTATTCGTATCGGCAATGGCTTTACCAATACTCACCACATGACCGGTTAATGGTTTACCACCACTTAATAACGTTATCTTCGCCTTCTGATTTAAATGAATTAACGGTATTTTGGTCTCTTCAAAATAGCCTGTTATATAAAAAGAGTCAGACTTAACAATGGCAAAAACTGGCTTACCTTGGCCAACATAATTCCCTTGGTGTAGGTTTAAGTTAATGATATAGCCAGAGACAGGAGCATAAACTTGTGTACGGTTTAAATTTATTTGCGCCGATTCCTGTTCGGCCTTAGCCAAATCATACTTAGCCTTGTCTACTTCTGCACTGATGCGCGAGGATTGTAAATCTTCTACACTGATGGCTTTTTGCCGACTCAACTCAGAACGTCGCTCGTATTTATGCTTCGCTAGTTGCCAAGAATACAATGCTATTTCAGTGTTGGCCTTACTCTGATCTAGTGCCGCTTGATAGCGTTTTTGATCAATAGAAAAAAGCAAATCCCCTTTTTTCACTGGTTGATCATTGACAATGTCCAGCTTAGTCACCCAGCCAGAGACATCCGGTGCAACCGTAATAATATTGGCCCGTACACGTCCATCACGCGTCCATGGAGAATGCATATAATCATTCCAAACCCAGCGTCCTGACAATATTGCACACACTATCACCAACAAAGTGATCAACATTCTTATTGACTTCGTCATTGAGAAAACCTTCCACCTAATAAATACACGGTTAGAGCCAAATAACAAACAAACAAAGACACTTCAAACCATGCCACTTTCCAAATACGATCATGCCAATCTAAGCGATGTAAAACAAAACGGGTACAAGCCGACATTAAGAAAGCAATAGGACAATAAACGACCAGCGGGCTAAACTCTAATCCACCTAAAACAACAGCCTGAAGCATAATGAATATCCTGTCATTATAGAATTCGGGAGGGAGATCGAGGAAATCAGTCGCTTGCCAATATCAAAACAAGCAGAATAATCTCCCCTCTCTAAGCATAGAATTATATCGGTCTGATACCAAAAAATTGTGCAGCTAACAACGAAATAAAAAACAATTATAAGCGGTATATCATAACCAAATAACAATGGGGAAAACGCAACCATCGCTCATGCCATACAATACTAATAATTTAAGTAAAACAGAACGATTAGCTAGTGAAAAAGCGCACGATATTTTCAAATGCCACTCGGCAATATAACTCGTAGCTCTGTTTCTCAACATAACCAATATGTGGCGTTGCCAAGACATTTTGCAGCGATAGCAATGGATCTGCCGCCCCTAGAATAGGCTCTTGCTCAAATACATCTACAGCGGCAAAGCCAGGATGACCAGAACCGAGTGATGCCAATAACGCCCCATGCTCCACTAATTCAGCACGACTGATGTTTACAAACAACGAATCCGGCTTCATTAATGAAAGGTCGGCCTGTGTTACCACACCGGTTGTCGCTTCGTTTAATCTTAGGTGCAAAGACAGTACATCGGCTTGAGCAAAGAAGGCCTGTTTAGACTCAGCCGCTAAATAGCCCATTTCCTCTGCTTTTTGGCGAGAGGATTCACTTCCCCATACCATTACCTTCATACCAAATGCCGTCGCATAGCGGGCAACACGCTGACCAATTTTACCAAAACCCCAAATCCCGAACACCAGACCGTCCAGTACTCGTCCTAACCCCAGAGAACCTGCTGCTTGCCATTTCCCCTCTTTTAAACCACTGGCATAAGGCACAATATGACGTGATGCCGCCATCACCAATGCCCAACACAACTCTGCGGGCGCAACAGGTGATCCCACTCCTTCAAGAATAGTAACACCATGACGTTGGCAAGCTTCTACATCAATGTGGTGACTGATTTTTCCGGTTTGACTGATGACCTTTAAGTTGGGCAGAGCGGACAAAAACGCTTCATTAATTTGCGTTCTTTCACGAATCAACACCACCCCATCTACTGAATCTAGCGCTTGAATTTTTTCTTCTTGCGTCAATATATCACTGACAATCATCACCTCATGCTCCACCAAGAGAGACATGCAATTCAGGTCTTTAATCACATTTTGATAATCATCCATAATGGCAATTTTCATACTAGCTCCACTCACATTACATCATTAGGGAAAGGCAAACGAGTATCCATTTGCCATTCAATATTAAGATCCGCATACTCAGGGTGACGCCATAAAGATCCGATCGCCACCAGCTTCTTCTCGCCAGTTGCATCACTAATAAAAATATAGGGAAGATGATCTCGCCACCAATTTGGAATCGACAAATCATTAAGCCATTTCTTTAGCTTACGGTGCTGACCGTTATCCATCAATAACTCTCCTCCTTGAGGACGCGCCAGCAACTTACAAAATCGACTTTTACCCAGTCCTGTGATGCGTATTTGATCAAAGGCACGGCGTAACCATTCCCCTTCTAATAGAGGTGCTAGGATAACCGGTTCATCAGCAGGAAGAACGTACATCGCATCATGATGACGCCGAATACGTGCACTGGGTAACACAAACTCTGGCTGCTTATCCTGCTCTCCCATCATCATTCTCTCGATGCTCTCTAACTGGGGGTGTGATAAAGAAATATGCTGCGTTTGCAAGAAACATCTCAACCAAAACAGACGCTCAGCCCGTATCTTATTTTTCAAGAAGGAAAGAACCAAGCCATTCCACTGATTACACCAGTTATTTAACTGCTGCTCAGAGAGCGCCTCTAACATGGCATAGTCTGTCGCAATACGCTGTGAGCTTGAAACAATGCGTTGCTCAAGATGAGGAAAATGCTCTTCCAGTTTAGGTAATATTTTATGCCGTAAAAAGTTCCGAGAGAAACGGGTGTCTAAATTGGACTCATCTTGAATCCAGTGTAATTTGTGTTGCTTGGCATAACGCAGAATGTCACCTTTTGAGACATCGATAAATGGTCGAATCAATTGCGACGCTCCTAGCTTCCTTTCCATCGGCATACCCGACAAACCTTTCCCCCCCGTACCACGCAATAAGCGAAACAATACGGTTTCTACTTGATCCCCCCGATGATGTGCCAACAATAGAATGTCGTTCTCACCAAGGGTTTGTTGAAACGCTTCATAGCGAGCGTTACGGGCCGCGTCTTCAATTGAGGCCTGAGTCTGTAATTGCACACGTTGGGCAACAAAACGCACCCCTAAGTCTTGGCAAACCGTCTGACAATGGGTTAACCACTCATCAGCATGCTCGCTTAACCCATGATGCACATGCACCGCTGCCAGTTTTTGGCGTTGCTTATCATTAAGTGACTCACATAAAGCATGCAATAAAACATGAGAGTCCACTCCACCGCTGAACCCGACCCACACTGTATCTGCAGAAGAAAACACGCGGTCTATCCAATCTACGCAAAAACTCAGTGAATCAGATGCACTCATTGGCGAGATGAATAAGGACACATCACACTTCAACATTCTCTCCTAGAAATAAACAAAGCCAACAAAAAAGCCCCCTTAAATTAGGAGGCTTTTCGCGTCACACAATGATTATAAACCGTAAGACATCAAGCGATTATAACGACGAGCTAAGAGCTCCTCTTCTGTCAGAGCATCCATACGCGCCAACGCGGCTAACACGCTTTCTTTTAAACTATGAGCAATTTGCTCATGGGCAACATGGGCACCTCCCATTGGTTCTTCAATGATGGTATCCACAAAACCTAATTCTTTCAGACGCTGTGCTGTGATTCCCATGGCTTTGGCCGCGTCGGCAGCACGCTCAGCACTCTTCCAAAGAATGGAGGCACACCCCTCTGGAGAGATAACAGAATAGGTGCCATATTGCAGCATCATTAACTCATCACACACCCCAATCGCTAAGGCTCCGCCTGATCCACCTTCACCGATTACCGTGGAGATAATGGGTGTTTTAAGACGTGACATCACCGCTAGATTGTAAGCAATCGCTTCGCTTTGACCACGCTCTTCCGCACCGATACCAGGATAGGCCCCAGGTGTGTCAATCAAGGTAATAATTGGCATGTTAAAACGCTCTGCAGTTTCCATCAGACGCAACGCTTTACGATACCCTTCTGGACGAGGCATACCAAAGTTTCGCAACACTTTTTCTTTCACTTCGCGACCTTTTTGGTGGCCAATGACCATCACAGGACGCCCATCTAAACGCGCAATACCACCGACAATGGCACGATCATCGGCATAATGGCGGTCGCCATGCATTTCTTCAAAATCGGTAAACACATGCTTGATGTAGTCCAGAGTGTAAGGACGTTTAGGATGACGTGCCAATTGTGACACTTCCCAAGCACCAAGATTGCTAAATAAACTTTGTGTTAAGGCGATCTTTTTCTCTTCAAGACGACTGATTTCATCACTGATGTTCAGTTCATTATCGTTGCCGACTAAACGCAACTCTTCAATTTTTTGTTCAAGCTCAGCAATCGGCTGCTCGAAGGGGAGATAATCTAAATTCATAGTTAATTACACTGCTGTTTGGTTGCCATCAAATACAAAGGCAAAGGACATTTCGCCATTTGCTCTGTCGGCGCGCTCATTGCCGCGCTCTATTGTACAAATTATAAAATGGGGCTAAGTATACACTAGCTGAACATTTTGTTTACCGTATTGTTTCTGAAGTTCGTGAATTAATTCATCATCTGGACGAATTTTCCAATTCGAACCCAGCCGAATGTCGCCACAGGCCTGATCCGTATCAAAGCCAATCACCACATCACAACCGTCACCACGAAAAGGTTCCATGCATTTCGCCAAATTCTGAATCGCAGATTGGGTAACACTTTGCTCTGTCCATGTTATACGCAATGCTTCCACATAACGCACTCGTGCTTGCGCTATATCTAAGATGTTTCGGGCAATGACTTTTTGTCCACCACGAAACTCATCGACCGTAATTTCCCCTTCTACCACCACCACTTCATCTTTCACAATGACGTTTTTAAAGGTTTCAAAGTTATCAGGGAAGACCGTTACTTCAATTCGAGCCGAACGGTCATCCAACGTTACAAAAGCAATATTGCCTCCTTTCTTACTTTTGGTAATACGAAGGTCAACAATCAAGCCTGCCATGACTTGGGTATCCCCTCGTTTCGGCTGTAGATCCACTATGCGGGCACGTGCAAAGCGACGAATTTCCTTTTCGTACTCATCTATTGGGTGACCTGTTACATATAGACCTAATGTATCTTTTTCACCATCTAAACGCTGACGGCCAGGCCACTCATGTCTAATGCCTATTTCATCGTAGGCATTTTCGGTGGTTTCCTCCACTGTAATACCAAATAAATCCATCATACCGGCATCATTATCTTTAGCGGCTTGATCGGCTCGTTTCAAGGCTTCATCGATAGAAGCAAACAAGGTTGCCCGGTTTGGCCCTATTCTATCAAACGCACCTGAGCGAACCAGTGCCTCCATAACCCGCTTATTTACCTTACGACCAACCCGCTGGCAAAAATCGAAGATATGCTTAAACGGCCCATCTTTACGCGCCTCAACAATCGCTTCAATCGGCCCTTCCCCGACGCCTTTAATCGCCCCTAGTCCATAAACAATCACCCCCTCTGGGGTAACGGTAAATTTATACATAGAAGCATTTACTGAGGGAAGTTCGAGCGGCAGCTTCATGGATCGACACTCTTCCACGAAGATCACGATCTTATCGGTGTTTTGCATATCAGCTGATAAAACCGCTGCCATGAATGGCGCAGGATAATGTTTTTTCAGCCAAGCCGTTTGATAGGAAACTAAGGCATAAGCGGCAGAGTGGGATTTATTAAAACCATAACCAGCAAACTTCTCCATCAAATCAAAAATGTTACCGGAAAGATCTTTATCTATATTGTTCTTGAGCGCTCCCTCCATGAAAATCTGACGCTGCTCAGCCATGACCTCCGGCTTTTTCTTACCCATAGCACGGCGCAATAAGTCGGCGCCCCCTAGGGAGAATTTTGCCAATACCTGGGCAATCTGCATAACCTGCTCTTGATACAAAATGATGCCATAAGTTGGCTCGAGAACAGGAATCAAATCTTCATGCTGATAATCTGGATGTGGGAAAGCAAGCTCAGCACGGCCATGTTTACGGTTAATGAAGTCGTCCACCATGCCTGACCCCAGCGGACCAGGACGGAACAAAGCCACCAAAGCGATAATATCTTCAAAGCGGGACGGCAATAGTTTTTTAATCAACTCTTTCATGCCACGGGATTCAAGCTGGAACACTGCTGTGGTTTCCGCTCTCTGTAATAAGTCGTATACCGACTTATCTTCTAGATCAATCAGGGCAATATCAAGTGGTGGTTTACCAGCTGCCTCATGGATGGTATTAATGTTTTTTACCGCCCAATCCACCACAGTCAGAGTCTTCAGACCTAAGAAGTCGAACTTAACCAGCCCAGCTTCTTCCACATCGTTTTTATCGTACTGTGTGACGAGACCAGAACCATCTTCTTCACAGTAAAGCGGAGAGAAATCTGTCAATTTGGTCGGTGCGATGACCACCCCACCTGCGTGCTTACCAAAGTTACGCACTACCCCTTCAAGGGAAAAGGCCATTTCCATGACTTCGGCAGCGTCTTCATCCCCGGCAAGAAACTCAGGCAACGCGGGTTCTTCTTCCAAAGCTTTCTTAAGAGTCATACCGATTTCAAACGGAATCAGCTTGGACAGTTTATCCCCTAAGCTGTAGGGCTTTCCTTGAACACGCGCCACATCTCGCACCACCGCTTTCGCCGCCATTGCACCAAAAGTAATGATCTGAGACACGGCATCACGGCCATATTTACGGGACACGTAATCGATAACTCGGTCTCGGTTATCCATGCAAAAGTCGATATCGAAGTCAGGCATGGAAACACGCTCTGGATTCAAGAACCGTTCGAATAGCAAATCGTATTCAAGGGGGTCCAAATCGGTAATTTTAAGCGCATAAGCCACCAAAGACCCGGCACCAGAGCCACGACCAGGACCAACCGGAATGTCGTTATCTTTTGCCCATTGAATAAAATCCATTACGATCAGAAAGTAGCCTGGAAACCCCATCTGATTGATGATATTGAGCTCAAAATCAAGACGATCCCAATACTCCTGGCGACGCTTCTCGATCCGCTCTCCGTATTTATTCACCAAAAAATCAAGGCGCTCTTGCAAACCATCATAAGAGATTTTTTTGAAGAAATCTTCCATGGTCATGCCATCTGGTACCGGGAAGTCAGGTAGGAAATATTTCCCGAGTAAGACATCCACATTACAGCGCTTGGCAATCTCCACCGTATTTTCTAGCGCCTCTGGAATATCTTCAAACAACGCCTGCATCTCGTCGGCAGTTTTAAAGTATTGCTCTTCAGAATAAAGACGTTTACGACGAGGATCATCCAGTGTCACACCATCATGAATACAAACGCGCGCTTCATGCGCTTCAAAGTCTTCACGTTTCAAAAATCGTACATCGTTGGTGGCCACAACAGGACACCCTAGCTCATTTACCAACGGCACCACAGCATGGATAAAGCGCTCTTCCCCCGGACGACTGGTACGCTGTAGCTCAACGTAGAAACGATCTGGAAACACCGACATCCAATAAGCCAAGCGCTCCTTGGCTTCCGCTGTATGTTCTTTTAACAACAATAGACCTATGTCACCAAACATCGCACCAGATAAGGCAATAACATCTTCGCTGTTTTCTTCCACCCACTCACGTTTGATAATCGGGCGGCCCTCTACTTGACCAATCTGATATCCTTTGGAGATGACCTTAATGACGTTTTTGTAGCCCTTATTCGACATAGCAAGGAGAGTCAGGCGAGATCGTTCTTCAACCACACCATCGGCTTCAAGAACAATATCCGCTCCGCATATTGGCTTAATGCCTTTGTCCATCGCGCCTTTGTAAAAACGCACAAAACCACAAAGGTTATTCTCATCGGTAATCGCTACGGCGGGCATGGCCTGAGCTTCTGTCGTGCCCAGCAAACCTTTAATTTTCACCAAACCGTCTACTAGAGAAAACTCGGTGTGGACACGTAAATGGATAAACGATGTCGACAAAATACTATCCTTCTAAGATTTTCTTTACAGGACCAAATGATCGCCTATGAATAGGCGTGATACCATGCTCTTTTAGCGCGGCAAGGTGAACCGCCGTAGGGTAGCCTTTGTGCTTTTCAAAACCGTATTGTGGGTAACACTCAGCCATGGCGATAATCGCTCTATCTCGAGTCACTTTTGCTAAAATAGACGCAGCAGAAATAGCCTCATGACGGGCATCGCCTTTCACCACCGCTTCGGCGTCACACTTCAATTGATTCGGTACTCGATTGCCATCCACCAAAACATACTCAGGCGCCACCGATAATTTGTCAACCGCACGACTCATTGCCAGCATGCTTGCATGCAAGATATTCATCTCGTCAATTTCTTCAATACTGGCACTGGCAATACCATAAGATAATGCCTTTTCCGTGATTTCTTCAAATAACATTTCACGTTTTTTTTCACTGAGTTTTTTAGAGTCAGCTAACCCATCGATTTTGTTATTTGGGTCTAAAATCACCGCTGCCGCAACCACTTCACCAGCAAGAGGGCCACGCCCTGCTTCATCCACCCCAGCCACAAGATCGCCGAAATACACATTACTAACAAAAGGTTCCATTAATTAATTTTTCCTTGTTGCAGATCCACTATCGCTTTAGCGGCAACCGCCCCAGCGTCTTTACGCAACAATTGGTGCAACTCTCGGTAATGTTGCTGAATCGATTGATCTCCCCAAAAAGACTGCCAAGTTTGCAATAAACGACGAGCTAGATGAGTCGGCGTTGCATCATCTTGTAATAATTCCGGCACCAAGGCCTCGTTTGCTAACAAGTTTGGTAAAGAGACATAAGGTACTTTCACCATACGAGACACGATCGCATAAGTCAGTTTATTAAAACGATAAGCGACAACCATTGGTCTTTTTACCAGCATGGCTTCCAAGGCTGCCGTTCCCGACGCTAATAAAATGGCATCGCTAGCCGCCATTACTACTCGTGATTTACCATCAATAACAATGGCTTCCATATGCGCTTCGTGTAAGAGTGCCTCAATTTGCTTTTGGCGCTCATTGTTGGCAGCGGGTATCAAAAAAATGGCCTTAGGCTGCTGTTGCTTAACAAGCTTCATCGCCTCAATAAACAAAGGGGCCAAGCGCCCGACTTCCCCACTACGAGACCCAGGCAAAATACCAAAAACTGGCCCCTCAAGATGGGTTGGTAAATTAAGCAGCTCTCTGGCTTTTTTAGCATCACTTTCTAGGGGAATCTCATCTGCCAGCGTGTGTCCGACACACACAACAGGGATATTATGCTCATGATAAATAGGCAGTTCAAAAGGAAATAAGGCCAACATTAAATCAACCGATTTTTTAATGTTGAAAATACGTTTTTTACGCCACGCCCAGACAGATGGGCTCACATAATGAATGGTTTTAATACCCTGAGCTTTTAGTTTACGTTCTAGGGGTAAATTAAAATCAGGCGAATCAATACCAATAAAGGCCGTCGGCGGGTTCATCACACAATCATTGTATATACGTTTGCGAATTTTTAACAATTCACATAGACGTCCCAGAACCTCGATCAACCCCATGACCGACAAGCGCTCCATAGGCACTACAGTCTTTAACCCCTGGGCCTCCATTAACGGCCCACCAATTCCTTCAAATACGGCATCAGGTTGCAATTTCTTTAAATGAGCAATAAGACTCGCTCCTAGAATATCACCTGAAGCCTCACCAGCCACTATTACATAACGTGTCACTGACGCCATTTCATATCTTCCATCTTTAATAATAAAAAACCCCGAAATAATCCGGGGTTTTTATAGAGCGATTATTGGGCTATCGGATGATGCCACGTTTAGAGCGCCGAATTGACAAGACAAATTCCGCCACATCCGAAATATGATGAATATCATCTTGCTCAATGTCGTGCAAAGCCTGCTCTAAGGTTAAACCTTTTAAATAAATGATTTTATACGCTTTTCTTAAAGCTCTAATAACATCTTGCGGCACACCGCGGCGACGCATCCCTTCGAAGTTCATTCCATGAGCCTTTGCTGGACTACCAGACACCATCATAAACTGAGGGATATCTTTTGCTACCATGGACCCCATGCCGCACATGCTATAGGAGTTAACCTGACAAAACTGGTGGATTCCCGTGTAGCCACCAAAAATCACAAAATCCCCCACTTTTACATGTCCTGCTAAGGCTGCATAATTGGCAAAAATATTATTATTGCCAATAATACAATCATGCCCAACATGAGTGCTCGCCATAAAGAGATTATGGTCACCGATCTGAGTTATACCATTATCTTGGATCGTACCACGATGTATTGTTGCGTTCTCTCGAATGACATTATGGTCACCAATCACGAGCTTAGTCGGCTCACCTTTGTACTTCTTATCTTGGTTTGCTTCACCAACAGAGGCAAATTGATAAATTTCATTATTCTGACCAATGGTCGTATGGCCGTTGATCACCACATGAGATTTAACAATGCTATTAGAACCAATCTTTACATCAGGCCCAATAACGGAAAAAGGCCCAATCTCTACACTTGGGTCGATTTCGGCTTTTGGGTCAACTAAAGCTGTTGGGTGTATTGCCACTTAAATCTTCCTATCTGCACACATGATCGTTGCGGCACAAACTAACTCACCATCAACCGTTGCTTCACATTCAAATTTCCAGATACCACGCTTTTGCGTGAGAATCTTTGCTTCTAATTGTAGACGATCTCCAGGCACAACAGGACGTTTAAATCGTGCTTTGTCTGATCCAACAAAATAATAAATCGAACCATCAGCGGGTGTTTTATCACTCGTTTTAAAGCCGAGGATACCTGCAGCTTGCGCCATGGCTTCAATGATCAACACCCCAGGCATCACAGGGTGATTAGGGAAATGACCATTAAAAAATGGTTCGTTAATAGTAACATTTTTATAAGCTATAATGGACTCATTCAAATGCAGTTCAACAACACGATCCACCAGTAAAAACGGATACTTATGAGGTAAGTATTGGCGGATTTCATTCACGTCCATCATTTATTATCAACCTTCTCTAAAAACTTATTAACTTGTTGTTTCAGTTGCGCAAATTGCTTTGCCATGTCATCAATTCTTCTAATACGAGCCACGGTACGACGCCATTTACTCGTTGGTTCCATTGCAATTCCAGAAGAGTAAGATCCTGCCTCTAAAATAGAATTAGTGATCATACTCATACCCGTGATATGTACTTTATCTACAACCGTAAGGTGTCCAGCAATACAAACGCCTCCTGAAATAGTACAAAACGAACCAATTTTTGTACTACCAGCTACCACTGTACACCCAGCAATGGCGCTATTATCGCCAATTACAACGTTATGAGCAATTTGTACTTGGTTATCAATTTTGACCCCATTACCAATAGTGGTATTATCTAGAGCCCCTCGATCAATAGTCGTACTTGCACCGACTTCTACATTATCACCAATAATAACGCGACCAATCTGGCTGATTTTCTCCCAACCGTCTTTTTTTGGCGCAAAGCCAAATCCATCGGCACCTATGACAGCACCACTGTGTATGATAGCGTTAGCGCCTATAGTAACATCATGGTAAATGGTCACATTAGGATAAATCGTGGAATTGGCACCAATTTTGGAGCCTCGACTGATCACACAGCCAGCACCTATGACACAACCATGCTCAATCACCACATCATCATCAAGCACTACATTAGGGGCCAACACTACATCTTCTGCCACGGTTGCCGTTTTGGATACAACACAGGTCGAATCTATACCAGACCAACCTTGTGTTGCGGGCGCAAATAAGTGAGAAAGTTTAGCAAAGGCTAAATAGGGATTCGCGACAACAATTGCGTTATTGACCAACTCAGCAACCTCATCACTTTTCACTAATACAGCCCCTGCCGAGGTATCGTAAAGTTGGCTTTGATACTTAGGGCTCGCCAAAAAACTTAGCTCATGACTTAGCGCTTTTTCCAACGTCCCCAATCCAGAAATCTGGAGATCGGGATTTCCCTTTACTTTACCTTGAACTTTTTCTGCTAACTGCGCCAAAGTATAGCCCATGATTTACTTACCTTTATTCAGACGATCAATTAATGCTTTTGTAATATCGGAATCGGGTGCAGCATACACTGCAACGTCGCGGTTTATCACTAAATCCAACTTACGTTCTTTAATGATGGCTTTCAGTGCCGCTTCACCTTGTGGTGTCAACTTCTCAATGACACTTTGTTCCAAACCTTGGGCCTGATGCTGCATACCAGCTGCCATAGAACGCAATTGGTTTTCACTTTGCATCAACTCCATACGACGTTTTTTTAAATCTGCTGGACTTAAAGTTAGTTCATCTCGCTTTAATGCGTCGGCTTTTTTCTGAACTTTTTCTTGTTCACTTTTCAAGCGCGCATCCATTTCAGCAACTTGTTTTCTTGGTTCGGCTGATGCTTTTTGACCGATATTGCTTTGCAACAACGCTGCTCTAAAATCCACAACCGCAACATTGTTTGCATGCACACAACCAACCATGAATAAACCAACAAGAGCACCCAATACTTTTTTCATTCTTTATCTCCTCACATACCCATTAGTAATTATTAAAATGTTGTCCCTAACTGGAACTGGAAGAAGTCGGTTTTGTCACCTTCTTTCGCATTCAATGCTTTGGCAATATTAAAGGACAGTGGGGCGATAGGCGTAATCCAAGTCCAACTCAACCCCAAACTGTACCTCAACTCGGAGGGATCAAACCCCTCTTTACACATATTATTTGAAGGCAAACAATGGGATGCAAAGACGTTACCTGCATCTAAAAATAATGCCGTCCGAACCGATTTGTGATCTTCAACACCAGGCATTGGGAAGATCAACTCAGCAGTCGCTGTGGTTAAAATATTTCCCCCTAATGCGGAAGGTGTACTCGTCGATCCTGGTGGATAAGAGTTTTTAGGCCCAAGTGATGAGGCGCTATAACCGCGAACAGAATAACTACCACCAGCAAAATAGTTTTCAAAGAATGGTAATTCATCGCTTGACCCATAGCCACTACCATATCCCAAACGTCCTTTTAAGTGGAATAACCAGAGGTTTGAATGGTCAATGTTCCAATACCTCTGGGAATTTAGTCCTACTTTATAATATTCTTGGTCACCCAATGGCGTTGACACCTGCAAACTCGCCGAAGTCGAATAACCGTTCGTCGGCAGTACACCACCAATCAAATCACTATCTGACCAAGTAATGGACCCCAACACATCATTATAAGTATTGCCGTATTTATCGATATAAGAACTGGTTTCAAGCGACGGCGTAGAGCCAAGCTTAACGGTGGTTTTCTTCACCGTTGTACCGAAGGTCAAACGCTGCGTATCAGAAATAGGATAACCGTAGCTTAAACCCAGCCCAATTTCATCTAATTGATAATCCTCAACATCATCAGCGGCATAATCACTAGTTTGATAGAACAGCTGTACGCCTCGGCTAACCCCATTCACGGTAAAATACGGATTAGTGTAATTAATCGCATAGTTCGATGTTTTATTCGAACGCTGCGCATTAAAAGCAAGCTTATTACCTGTGCCTAAGAAATTGGATTTAGAAATACCAAAACCTAGTACAACCCCATCAGAGTCAGAGAAACCAATACTCGCCTGAATACTCCCGGAAGCCTGCTCTTCTACCGATACATCCAAATCCACCTCATCGGTTGTTCCAGGCACACGACGTGTTTTAACATCCACATTACTAAAGAAACCAAGACGCTCAATTCGACGCTTCGAGTCTTCAATTTCAGAGCGTGTTGCCAATGCCCCTTCAAACTGTGTCATTTCACGGCGCAATACTTCATCTTGTGTCTCACTGTTACCGCTAAACACGATGCGGCGAACATACACTTTTGGTCCCGGCGAAATTTGGTAAGTCAGATTCACCTTATGATCAGGTAGCTTTTCCGGAATCACATTCACATTAGCAAACAGATAGCCAAAATCCCCTAACTTATTGGTAATATCTTCAATGGTCTTGGTCACTTTACTGCGCGAGAACAAATCCCCTTTTTTCTGATCGATCTGTTTCCAGACCAAATCTTCTGAAATTGGCAGGCTACCATTCAGTGAAACCTTATTAATTGTATAAGGCTGACCCTCGCTCACATTGATAACGATGTAGACATTACGCTTATCTGGAGACACACTCACTTGGCTCGACACGATCTGGAAATCCAAATAGCCGCGATCAAGGTAAAAACTTTTAAGACTGTCTAAATCCCCTTGCAGCTTCGCTTTAGTGTATTCATCCGCAGAACTAAAGGGGTTCCAAGAAGCACCTTCAATACCGGACTTAAAATCTTTTGTGAGTTGTTCATCAGTAAAATGCTTATTACCAATAATATTGAGGTGAACGATTTTGGCCGTTTTTCCCTCATCAATTTTAATAGCAACATCGACACGATTACGCGGCATTTTTGTTGTCGTCACATCGACTTTGGCACTATAACGTCCCAGCGCATAGTATTGGCGCTGAAGCTCTTGCTGAATTTTATTTAAGGTTTCGGGCTTATAAATCTCCCCAACCTCTAAGCCAGATAATTTTAAACCGCGCTTTAAGTCTTTAGTTTTTATCAGCTCATTACCCTTGATGGTTAAATTACCGATAGAAGGACGCTCCACCACTTTAAAAATCAGCACGCCCTTTTTATTTTCGTAAGCATCAATATTACTAAAGTACCCCGTACCAAAAAGCGATTTAATTGCTTTATAGACTTCATCAGAATCATAAGGTTGCCCTTGCTGAAAACCGATAAGATCAAAAGCCCTAGTTGATGGCATTTGAACCAAGCCATCAATACGAACATCCTCTACATTTTTCGCGACACTTTGCACGCTTATTAAAGCCAACAATACAGCTGAAACGACTTTCACAAATACCTCTCTACAAACGGGCAATATCGTTAAAAATGGCGATTGCCATCAAAGTAAACAATAGAGAAGCCCCAACGCGATAAGCCAGCCCCTGAACTCTCTCAGATACCGGCTTACGACGAATCGCTTCAATGCCAAAAAATACCAAATGCCCCCCATCTAACACGGGAATAGGTAATAAATTAAGCACACCTAAACTCACACTTAGATACGCCATAAACGTCAAAAATGATTGCAAACCAGACTCGGCAGAAGCACTTGCTACTTTTGCAATGGTGATAGGGCCAGACAAATTGTCAATAGAAATTAGCCCATGCAGCATTTTCCCAATAGAAGAAACTGTTAACGATACCATCTTCCACGTTTGATCGGCACCATAAACAAGTGACTGAAGCAGACCAAATTCACGCTCTCGAATCAATCCCGGATCCCACGTTGGAGGAACGACCGCCAACCCAGCATACCCAACATCGGTATTACCTCGGGCGACAGATTGAGGTATCAGGGTTAAATTCACCTGACGACCTGCCCGATCGACCGTTACCGACAAGCTTGAACCTGGGTGATTCTGAACCAGCTGAACAAATTGCTCCCAATCCGTCACGGGCTGATTATCAACCTTTATGACCTTATCCTTGACTTGAAAACCCGCTTTTTTCGCGGCACCATCCTTCAATACTTGCGCAATAACGGGCTCCACTTTAGGCTGCCAAGGCTGTAACCCAAAAGAGGCAATCAAGTTTGTTGGCTCTTTACCCGCCATCCAACGATTTACAAGGATTTTATCTTCTTGCTTTGCTGACTTTTCATCAGCTTGGTAGCGAACGGTAATGGTTCCACTATCACCAATCAAGTCCGCTAACACTAAATTTACATCTTCCCATGAAGAGACAGGCTTATTATCAATCGCGAGCAACTCATCACCGGGACGCAGATGAGTTTGCGAAACAGGTGAATCGGGCAGCACATTACCGACTTTTGGGACCAGATACTGAATCCCCATTAACGCGACTAAGGCGTAGATAAGGATGGCCAAAATAAAATTAGCAATGGGACCTGCGGCGACAATCGCAATTCGCTGCCAAACAGGTTTATGGTCAAAGGCCTGTTCTTTTAGCGATTCAGGAACATTGCCTTCGCGTCCATCCAACATACGAACATACCCGCCTAATGGGATCATCGCCAAGGTATACTCTGTTCCAGTTTTTCCTACATAACGAAGAATGGGCTTGCCAAAACCGACCGAAAAGCGCAGTACTTTCACTCCACAGCAGCGCGCGATAAAAAAATGTCCAAATTCATGAAAGGTGATCAACACCCCTAAGGCAACGACAATCGACAAAATACTTTCGATCATATCCAGTTTCTCTCAGCAATATACTGTTTCGTCATTACCCGTGCTACTTTATCCGCTGCAAACACAATATCAAGGGAATCAACGGATTGAATGTCAGCAGAATGTAAAACCGCCCGATTTACCGTAGCGATATCCAAAAATCGGATATGGCCCTTAGCAAACGCATCAACTGCAACCTCATTTGCTGCGTTAAGAACCGCCATTGCGGTCCCACCAAGATACCAAGCCTCCGCCGCAAGCTGTAAGTTAGGAAAGCGTTCTAAATCGGGCGCTTCAAAATGCAACGACGCCACTTTCACAAAATCCAATGGTTCAACATTGGTTTCCACTCTATTGGGCCAAGTCATGCCATAAGCAATAGGCACCCTCATATCAGGATTACCCATTTGCGCAATCACAGACCCATCTCGATAAGACACCATGGAATGAATAATGCTTTCTGGGTGGACAACTACATCCACTTCTTTTGGCGTGACATTAAATAGCCAACACGCTTCGATTAACTCAAGGCCCTTATTCATCAAACTGGCCGAATCAATGGAAATCTTTTGTCCCATAGACCACTTGGGATGAGCACACGCTTGCGCCAATGTCACCTCTTTCATCGCCTCTAATGACCAGCGTCGAAATGGCCCACCGGAAGCAGTCAAAATAATTTTACTAAAGTCTCGCTTATGGGCCCCATGTTCATCCTGAGGTAGGCTCTGGAAAATAGCGTTATGCTCACTATCAATCGGCAACAAAGTCACACCATACTTAGCCACCTCATCCATAAACAACTGCCCAGCAGTCACTAACGCTTCTTTGTTCGCTAACAAAATGCGTTTTTTGGCTCGAATACCCGCGAGGGTTGGCTTAAGCCCAGCAAACCCCATAATAGAGGCCATCACTTGATCAACTTGACTGTCTTCAGCAATACTGTCTAACGCGTCACTGCCAAACTCAAAAGAAATAGGCAAACCATCGCACAGAGCTGCTACGCGATCTCTAGCCGCCTGCGTCCCCATGACAATCCGCTTTGGCAAAAAACGGCGGCAAATATCTGCCATTTTCTCAACACTTTCGTTGGCCGACGCGCAAGCCAAGAAAAATTTATCAGGGTGCTGCTCAATAATATCCAGTGTGCTTTGACCAATAGAGCCAGTCGCCCCTAACAAACAAATACCTTGCATATTACAGCCACCCAAAGATCGTTAAAAGCAAGACAAAAATGGGAGCGGCGGCAGTCAGGCTATCCACTCTATCCATTACACCGCCATGGCCCGGAATAAGATGACTGGAATCTTTCATGGACTCATGCCGTTTTAACAAGCTCTCCATTAAATCGCCCAATATAGACACAAATACCGTCACCAAGCCGATTATAACCAAAATCCCCCATGCTCTCACATCAAACCCAACTTGATAGGAAAACAGTGCCACACCGATTTGAGTAAAAACCAAACCGCCAAGCACCCCCTCCCAAGATTTGCCTGGGCTTACTTTAGGGGCTAATTTATGTTTACCAAATGCTTTACCAGAGAAATACGCGCCCGAATCCGCTCCCCAGATAAGTCCCATTAACACCAGAACCCACACAACAAAATTATTGGACTCTTTTAACACCACCATAGCAGACCAAGTTGTAGTCAATACTAAAGCCCCCAAAACAATCCGACTCAAACTAAATCGCCACAGTTTCAAAGAGGGGTAACAGACCACCCAGTAAAGGGCAATCAACCAAACAAAAGGAGCAACATATAAAATACTTTTTTGCCATCCCCACACATGAACAGCAAAACATAACCCAGCGATTACAATGGCGAAGACAAGGCGGGCCAACACTGATTGCACACCGGATAAACGCGCCCACTCCCAGCCAGCAACCAAGACAACCGCTCCCATCGCCAACATAAAACTGGTTGGCCCAAGAATAAACACTGCACAGATAAAGAGAGCGGCCATCACAATGGCGCTTAGAATACGAGGAAATAACATGGTTTACCGACCACCATAACGACGTTGGCGATTTTGATAAATCGAAATGGCATCATCAAAATGCGTTTGATCAAAATCCGGCCATAAAACAGGCAAAAAAACAAACTCGGTATACGCAGTTTGCCACAATAAAAAATTACTTATTCTCTGTTCACCAGAAGTACGAATGAGTAAATCCGGTGCCGGCAAATCCGCCAATTGAATATGCTTTGCCAGCATAGTTTCGTCAATATCATCCACGTTAATATGACCAAGGACAGCCTGTCTAGCCAGCTCTTTGGCAGCTTGGGCTACATCCCAACGCCCCCCGTAGTTAGCCGCAATCACCAATACCATCCCATTATTCTCAGCGGTCAACGCTTCAGCCTTGGCAATCTCTTCTTGTAAAAGAGCACTAAAGCCAGAGATTTCCCCCATAATTCTTAGGCGAATCCCATGCTGATTCATACGCTTTACCTGCTTTCTCAATGAACGTACAAACAATCTCATCAAGCCGTCTACTTCGGACTTAGGACGTTTCCAGTTTTCACTGGAAAAAGCAAACAAAGTTAATACCTTAACGCCAGCTTTGGCTGCTATTTCAACGACACGTCTTACCGCCCCCCCTCCCGCTGAGTGGCCAGCGATACTCGGAAGGTGTTTCTTTTTTGCCCAACGATTATTACCATCCATTATAATGGCAATATGAGCAGGAACGACGCCAGAACGATCTTCTGACTCAGCCAAATCTGACATAACTCTACCTTAGTCAATAAAAAGGGCAGGACAGTACCTGCCCTTTTTATTTAGATTTCCATCAAGTCTTTTTCTTTCGCAGCAAGACGCTCTTCTACCAAAGCAACGTACTTATCTGTGACTTTTTGAACTTGATCCTGACCACGACGCTCGTCGTCTTCGGAGATCTCTTTCTCTTTGACTAAATCTTTCAAACTGCCGTTCGCATCACGGCGAATATTGCGGATTGCAATACGACCATTTTCCGCTTCTGCTTTGGCTTGTTTGAAATAGTTACGACGTGTCTCTTCGGTTAGCGCTGGCATAGGAATACGAATCAAACTACCGTTAGTAGCAGGATTCAAACCAAGATCCGATTTCATAATGGCCTTTTCAATCTCAGGCACCAAGTTACTCTCCCAAGGAGAAACCCCCAAGGTACGAGCATCTTCTACCGTGATGTTTGCCACTTGATTTAACGGTGTTTCAGAACCGTAATAATTCACTTTTACGGAATCAAGAATACTGGGATGCGCACGGCCTGTACGAATTTTATTAAAAGAAGACTCAACCGCTGCAACAGCCTTGGCCATTCTCTCTTCTGCATCTTTAAGAATGTCGTTAATCATAATTTCCTCACTTAATTAGCGTACCTTCATTGCCACCCACAATGATATTAACCAAAGCACCTGGCTTACTCATATTGAATACACGAATTGGCATCGAATGGTCACGAGTCAAACAGATTGCTGTTAAGTCCATGACGCCTAACTGTTTTTCCAAAACCTCATCATAGCCTAATGTATCATATTTCATGGCGGATGGATCTTTCATTGGATCAGAAGAGTAAACCCCGTCGACTTTTGTTGCTTTCAATACAACATCAGCATCAATCTCAATGCCGCGTAAGCAAGCAGCAGAGTCTGTTGTAAAGAAAGGATTCCCTGTACCCGCTGAAAAGATCATCACCTCACCTTCTTTCAGCAAACGCATTGCTCGGCGACGATCATAAGGCTCAACTATCCCCGTCATGGTAATAGCCGACATGACTCGGGTTCGAATATTCGCACGCTCCAAGGCATCACGCATAGCCAAGGCATTCATTACCGTTGCCAACATCCCCATATGGTCACCTGTGACGCGATCCATACCCGCTTGACTCAGAGCTTGACCACGGAACAAGTTACCACCACCAATGACGATCCCAACTTCGACGCCAATACCACGCAATTGACCAATTTCTAACGCAATGCGATTTAATATTTTAGGATCAATACCAAACGGCTCTTCACCCATCAAGGCTTCACCACTTAGTTTCAACAAAATTCGTTTGTAGTTTGGATTTTTTTCTTTTGGCATCTCAATCTCCGGCAATGGTGTTATCTAAAATAACAGACGTGGGCCACTTTCACGACTATCTATAACGCTTGTTTCATAAAAAGGGGCAGATAAACTGCCCCTTTTATAAAAACCTTACAGCAAAAATTAACCTTTAAGCTGAGCCGCCACTTCGGCTGCGAAATCGACTTCGGCAACTTCGATACCTTCACCCACTTCTAAGCGAACGAAAGAAGTGACTGTTGCACCAGCGTCTTTCACAAGTTGACCCACTTTTACTTCTGGGTTTTTAACGAAAGGTTGCTCAACAAGGCTGTTCTCCGCCAAAAATTTCTTCATCCGACCGACAATCATTTTGTCAACGATTTCTGCTGGTTTGCCAGCCATATCAGGCTGAGCACGGATAATTTCTTCTTCTTTAGCCAAAACATCAGCAGGCATATCATCCCCACGGACAACACGAGGAGCCACCGCTGCAATATGCATAGACACATCTTTAGCTAGCTCAGCATCACCACCTTCTAACTGTGTCAATACAGCGATTTGACCATTACCGTGCAGGTAACCATTGATCAGACCACCTTCAACAATCACAGCACGACGAGGTGTAATGTTTTCACCGATTTTTTGAACCAACGCTTCACGAGCTTCAAGCATCTCACCTGAAATCACTTTAGCCATATCGGTTTCTTTTGTTTCAAACACAACGTCAGCGACTTTGTTTGCAAAAGAAATAAAACCTTCATCACGAGAAGCAAAGTCAGTTTCAGAGTTCACTTCAACCAACACACCGTAAGAAGCATCGTCAGCCACACGCATGATAATGGTACCTTCAGCAGCAGTACGACCCGCTTTTTTAGCTGCTTTCATACCACTTGATTTACGTAGCTCTTCAATTGCCACTTCAATGTCAGCGTTTGCCGCTGCAAGTGCTTTTTTGCACTCCATCATACCCAAGCCAGTGCGTTCACGTAGCTCTTTTACCAATGCTGCAGATACTGCCGCCATGTCCAAATCCTCTTAATACTATTTCAAATTTAAAAAAGGGGGCGAGATGCCCCCCTTTAGAAACCAGAGCAAACTATAGGGTTCGCTTATGCTTCAGCCGCTTCGTTTACTTCAACAAACTCATCTGCATTTCCAGCCGTCGCAGCGCGACCTTCTAGAACTGCATCAGCGAAAGCGCCAACGTACAACTGAACAGCACGGATAGCATCATCGTTTGCAGGAATAACGTAATCGATACCATCTGGATCACTGTTGGTATCTACAATACCGATAACCGGAATACCAAGCTTGTTTGCTTCTTTGATTGCAATACGCTCGTGATCAACGTCCACAACAAACATAACGTCAGGAAGACCGCCCATATCTTTGATACCACCCATAGAAAGCTCTAGTTTTTCAAGCTCACGAGTACGCATCAAGGCTTCTTTCTTAGTTAGTTTATCGAAAGTACCATCAGACATTTGAGTTTCAAGGTCACGAAGACGCTTGATAGAAGCACGAATGGTTTTGTAGTTTGTCAACATACCACCCAACCAACGGTGGTTAACGTATGGCATACCAGAACGAACAGCTTGTTCTTTGATCGTTTTAGATGCTGCACGTTTTGTACCAACAAACAAAACCTTGTTTTTGTTTTCAGCCATTTTCTTAACAAGCTCAAGCGCTTCGTTAAGAGCTGGAACAGTGTGCTCAAGGTTGATGATATGAATTTTGTTACGAGCACCAAAAATGAAAGGCTTCATTTTTGGGTTCCAGTAACGAGTTTGGTGACCAAAGTGTGAACCAACCTGCAATAGGTCGCGCATAGAAACTGTAGGCATTTTACTATCCTTTAAATTTGGGTTGTTTAAGCTTACCAACCAAGTGCGTCAGCCAGACAAGGTTTCAAGCAACCATTGGCACCCCAGACACACTCACTTTAATGCGGCAAGATCGTTAGTTTTCGTCATTAAGTTTTTGCTTCACTCAGACACAAGTCTAGCAAGCGGGCGATTTATACCATATTTCACCCCAAACCTAAAGACTAAAAGCGAGCTTTTATTCCCCAAGAGTTTGTGTTTTTTTCACTCTAACAGGGGCGATTCTAGGCATTAAGTCATGTAGAATACGATCTATATGTGACAATTTTTACGTTGTGTTATTGCTTGCCGCTAAATCGCAGCAAAACACCAACCCTACATTTAAAAGATATATTACTTATTATGAGCAATGAAATACTAAACAAAATTGAAGAATTAACCCGCAATGGCCGTAGCGATGTACCCAGCTGGACCCCCAAAGCCCCTTCCACGCGATTTACTGATATTAGCGATATCGAAGGTATGCGTGTAGCAGGCAAACTGGCGGCAGATGTACTGGTTATGCTCGAAGAGTTTGTCGTGCCAGGCGTCACCACGGAACAATTGGATATTATTGCCCACAACTACACAGTCGATGTACAAGGGGCCATTCCAGCGCCATTAAACTATCACGGCTTTCCTAAATCCTGTTGCACATCGGTTAATGATGTCATCTGTCATGGCATTCCTAATGACAAGCCACTGAAAAAGGGCGACATTGTTAACATTGACATTACCATCATTAAAGACGGCTACTATGGTGATACCAGTCGCATGTTCTTTGTTGGTCCAGTCGCACCTCATGCAGAACGCCTTTGTACCGTCACACAAGAATGCCTTTACTTGGCCATTGACATGGTCAAACCTGGCGTACGTCTTGGTGACATCGGCGCTGCTATTGCCGCTCACGCCCATAAAAATCACTACTCAGTAGTCGAGGAATACTGTGGGCATGGCGTTGGAACGACTTTTCATGGGGAACCACAAGTGGCTCATTACGGCAAACCTGGTACGGGCGTCGTGCTAGAAGAAGGTATGACGCTCACTATCGAGCCCATGATCAATGCAGGAAAAAAACAGGTAAAACACACAGGACCAGACAACTGGATTGCTAAAACCAAAGATGGACGACTTTCTGCACAGTATGAACACACGTTATTAATCACCCAGACTGGCGTCGAAGTATTAACAAGACGTCCTGAGGAAACACGCTTCTTCTAAGAGAAGCGTGGGCTCTCTTTGAATCGTGAGTACTTTTTAAATATAAGTATTGTAATCACCATCGCCAAACCGTCATCTTGATAACGCTTTTCTGAGGCCTCATATGGATTTTCCTGCTTTTCCTGATGCTCCGCCGCTGCTAACTCCTGAAGAGAAACAAGAGTTATCACAACCTAATTGCTCGGTTTCTCGCTACAAAGCAATTCTGGAAGAAAAAACGGCCGCTTATGATGACCTATTCCATGCCCTTTATCCGATCGAGAAGTTAGTAAAAGGGCTAGCAGCAGTCTACGATGAAGCCTTACAGGCTGCTTGGATTGCCAAAGGGTTAGCCCTAGAGAACAACATAAGTTTATTGGCTGTTGGCGGCTATGGTCGCAGCGAACTCCACCCCAAATCCGACATAGATCTACTCATTTTACTGGATGATAATGCCTCACCCGAAAATGAGAAGATCGAATCCTTCATTACTTTTTTGTGGGACATCAATTTAGATGTCGGCCATAGTGTCAGAACGATAACTCAATGTACGGAAATGGCGGCTCATGACATCACCATCATCACCAACCTAATCGAATCTAGGACACTGATTGGCCCTGCCGACCTATTGGCAAACCTAAAACTCAATATTGATGTCGCCCACATGTGGGATGGCCACACGTTTTACAAAGCCAAAATAGAAGAGCAAAAACAACGTCATGCAAAATATCAAAATACCGCCTACAACCTTGAACCCAATCTGAAAGAATGTCCAGGTGGCCTCCGCGATATGCAAGTCATCGACTGGGTAGCTAAACGCCATTTACATACCCATCGACTCAGCGCCCTGATTGATAAAAACTTCCTTTCCGAAGATGAGTATATTCAGCTCAAAGGCGCGGTAGGCCATTTATGGCGTATTCGCTGGGCCCTCCACATGATTGCCGGCCGGAAAGAGGATCGCCTTTTATTCGATCACCAACGCACCTTATCAAAAGTCTTTGGCTTTGAGGATGACGACCTAAAACGCAATGTAGAACGCTTTATGCAAGGCTATTATCAAAGCGTGGCCGCCATCCAGCAACTTAACGACTTACTACTTCAACACTTTGAAGAATCGTTTTTGCTGATTGATGAAGAAGACACCATCGAGATCATCAATGAGCGTTTCCAGATTTGCAATGGCCAACTTGAAGCCACCAGCCCCACTCTTTTTCAAGATACACCATCCGCCATGCTCGAAATGTATGTCTTAAGAGGCAATCGAGAAGATATCAAAAGCATTCGTGCCAACACCATGCGCCAATTACGCGACAGCTTAGATCTAGTTGATGACGATTTTAGAACCAATCGCCATAATACTGATTTCTTTTTAGACATTATATCAAGCCGTTATCGACTGACCAGCACACTTCGTTCCATGAAACACATTGGTTTGCTAGGCCGCTATCTTCCCGAATTTGGTGCCATCATTGGGCAAATGCAGCATGACCTTTTTCACATTTATACGGTTGATGCTCATACCCTACAATTAGTGGAAAACCTGCGCCGCTTGTGGCTACCGGAAGCCAAGCAGCAGTTTCCCATTTCAACTCAAGCCATGCGCCATATCCCGAAACCTGAGCTGCTATACATTGCTGGCCTCTACCATGACATTGCAAAAGGACGCGGCGGAGACCACTCGGAGCTTGGCTGTGTTGATGCACAAGCCTTTTGCGAACGCCACAGACTGCCAAAAAAAGACACAGATCTCGTCGTTTGGCTTGTTCGCAACCACCTATTTATGTCCGTAACCGCACAACGTAAGGACATCTCTGATCCTGAAGTCATTTGGGAATTTGCAAGTTATGTTAAAGATCAAGAGCACCTAGATTATCTCTTTATCTTGACAGTCGCCGACATCAATGCCACTAACCCAACCATGTGGAACAGTTGGCGAGCTTCCCTGATGCGCCAACTGTATTTAGAAACCAAACGCGCTTTGCGCCGTGGGCTTGATTACCCTATTGATGCCGACATGCAAAGCGACGAACACAAACAGCGTGCTTTGGAAATCATTATTGAGCGCAACGTTGATATTGTGGATGCGGAAAATGTTTGGAACAAAATAGAGGAAGAATATTTTATTCGCTCCAATGGTGAAGAAATCGCCTGGAACACGGAAGCCATTCTTCGTCACCGCCCGAGCGAAAAACCTCTCGTCGCAATCAGTCCACTAGGCGGAAGAAACTTTTCAGGGGCAAGCAAAGTCTTCATTTACACAAAAAACAACAAACACCTGTTCGCGGTGACAGCTACCCTATTCGAACAGCTCGGGCTCACCATATTAGACGCAAAAATCAGCAACACCACGGACAACTATACACTTGATAGCTTTGTGGTCATGGACATTAACGACAACGAAACCAGCTTACATCTGGACAAAGGACGCATTACCTTTATCCGCGAAACCCTAACCGAGCAATTGGACAACCCATCTTTATACGAAAGTGTGATTCAGCGCTATACACCACGCATCTTAAAAATATTTAATTCACCCGCCACCGCACATTTTGTCAGCCAACCTGAAGAAGTTTGGTCCGCAATAGAAGTAACCGCACCAGATCGACCAGGGCTACTCGCCTTAATTGGGCAGCTTTTTATGAACCAGAATATTATGCTACATAAAGCGAAAATTGCTACATTAGGTGAACGTGTAGAAGATACCTTTTACGTGACAGAAGAAGATGGCAGGTTGATTACCGATCCAGAAAGGATGGACACCATCTGCACTCTATTAAAAGAAAAAATTGACCGTTTTTCACAAGCCATGGATTGAGACAAAATGAACCCATTTATTCGCTCTTTACACCCATACCCTTTTCAAAAACTTGCTGAGCTTTTGGAAGGACTAACACCCAATCCAGAGAAACCGCTTATTCGGCTGACCATTGGCGAGCCCCAACACGAGTCGCCTCAGTGCGTACTTGATAAGTTAGCAGACAGCCTAAAAAGCGGTGTCAGCAAATACCCCAATACAAAAGGTGAACTGCCTCTACGCAAAGCCATCGCAGAATGGGCAAAAAAACGCTTTCACTTGAGTGCAATCGACCCTGAGAGTCAAATTTTACCCGTAACAGGCACACGAGAAGCCCTTTTTGCCATTACACAAACTTTAGTCGGCGAAAAATCAAACGCCCTTGTGGTTAGCCCAAATCCATTCTATCAAATCTACGAAGGCGCAGGCATTTTAGCGGGTGCAGAACTGCACTACTTACCTTGCGGCCCTGAAACGAATTATCAAATTAATTACCAAGACATCAGTGATGACGTGTGGCAACGCTGCGAAGTGCTATTTGTCTGCTCACCAAGCAACCCCAGCGGCAGCGTCACAACACTCGATGACTATGCTTACCTACTTGAAAAAGCCAGAACATTTGATTTCACCATTGTTGCCGACGAATGTTATTCGGAAATTTATTTTGACAATAAACCGCCACTGGGCCTCCTTGAAGCTTGCCAACAATTAGGTAATACCAGCTACGACCATTGCTTAATTTTTCAATCGCTATCGAAACGCTCCAACCTCCCCGGCTTACGATCCGGTTTTGTTGCTGGTGATGCCAACATTTTAAAACCTTTTTTACTCTATCGCACTTATCAAGGCTGTTCGATGCCGATTCACCATCAAGAGGCCTCGATAGTCGCTTGGCAGGATGAAGAGCACGTCGAGAAAAACCGTGACATATATACGCGAAAATTTACTAGTGTGTTAGAGATATTGACCCCTATTATGAAAGTCAGCAAACCCGAAGCAGGCTTCTATTTGTGGCCAGAACTCGAAATAGATGATGAAACATTCTGCACCGAACTCTATCAGCAAGAAAGTGTACTGGTACTGCCCGGCAGCTATCTAGGACGCCAAATTAATGGCTACAACCCTGGCAGCAAGCATATACGCATGGCTCTGGTTGCAGAGGAAGCGCAATGTGTTGAAGCGGCACAACGAATCCACCATTTTATCACCAATAATCAACACCTTATAACCAAACATCAATAACTTAACCCTATCCCCTTAAAGTAACTCAACGGAGAACATAATGAGTGATCAAATTTTTGCATTCGGTCTTGGTATCGGAACACAAAACAAAGAAGGCAATTGGCTAGAAGTCTTCTACTCCGCACCCTGCATTGATGTAGAAAAAAGCACCCTCGATGCACTACTAGAAAGCACAAATTACGAAGGTGGCAACAGCACTTTAGTACTAGATGACAGCGACCTAAACCGCCTACACATGAGCCTACTAAAAGCGGGCAACATTGAGCAAGCCGAACTGGCCTCACGCCTGAAAGCGTCTTCTCAACCGATTGTACTGTGCATCCTAGCAACCGATGAGGCCCCAACGAATCCTGCTGAAGTTTACTTAAAGCTCCAACTGATCTCTCATCGTTTGGTAAAACCTCACGGCACCGTGCTTGATGGCATGTTTGGTCTACTGATCAACACTGCATGGACCAGCGAGGGCCCTATCGATGTGCGCGAACTTGCTGACCGTCAACTAACCGCCCGTATGCAAGGCCGCACTATTGAAGTATTCAGCGTTGATAAGTTCCCTAAAATGGCCAACTTTGTAGTACCAAGCGGTATTCGTATCGGCAACGCCGCCCGTATTCGCTTGGGGGCTCACCTTGGCGAAGGCACAACCGTCATGCACGAAGGATTCTGCAACTTTAACGCAGGCACATTAGGCAACAGCATGGTTGAAGGACGTATTTCTGCTGGTGTCGTTGTTGGCGAAGGATCTGATCTTGGCGCTGGTTGCTCTACTATGGGCACGCTTTCTGGCGGTGGCAACATCGTCATAGGCATTGGCGAAAAATGCCTTGTTGGCGCCAACGCGGGCATCGGTATCGGCCTAGGAGATCGCTGTACGGTTGAAGCTGGACTGTATGTGACAGCTGGCCAAAAAGTACTGGTTCGCGACAGTAATGGCGAGCACGTTGCAACCGTTAAAGCTCGCGAGCTCTCTGGCAAATCAGATTTGCTCTTTATCCGTAACTCCGAAACCGGCGCCGTTGAATGCCGCACGAATAAAACAGCCATTGCCCTAAACGAAGAGCTACACACTCATAACTAAATCCAAATCATGATTTTGATTTGACTGCTCAACGAAACAAGCTTGAGCAGTCAATGATGACCAGCACGAAAACCAACATTCGACTAATGACTAAACAGATATGAGATAAGGAAACAAAACATGGTCGACATTTACGGCATTAAAAATTGCGACACCATGAAAAAAGCATTTCACTGGTTAGACGAGAACAACATCGAGTACACCTTTCACGACTACAAAAAAGAAGGTGTGGATGAAACACAGGCAAAACAGTGGCTTGAGCAATTAGGCTGGGAAAGCATCATCAACAAACGCGGCACCACATGGCGAAAACTAGACGATGAAACCAAACATGCCATGAATAATGAACTGGCGCTAAGCACCATTCTAGAACAACCCTCGATCATTAAGCGTCCATTGCTAATTAAAAACAATGAGATTATCTTAGGATTCAAGCCATCTGATTATCAAGCTATCTTTCAATAAAATAGGACTCAGGTTTATCCAATCACAGCATTTGTTAATACAGCTAAGCGCCAAAGGTGACAATGATCCATTGGTAAAATGGTCGGCTTTAGCGAAGGACTGGCGTGTATATTTGTGGAGATGACGACGGTTGTCTTACAACAGGCGTAATACTGGGTGTATATCCATTAATGGAGTCATCAGAGCGTATAACAGGAACATAATAAGATTGTTCAACAACGGGCTGGGGCATAAGCCAGCTACAGCCACTGGCCAACAGCCCTAACATAATAACCATACTAAATTTCATAACCCACCTTGTGATAACACCCGAGCTAATACAGTAATGTTATTATAAGGTAGCTAAATCGAACGCAAAGGTAAAGAATGTCTAACTTGTCACCCACGTTAAAACTAGCTCTGGATCTCATATCCCGACCTTCCGTCACCCCTGAGGACGCAGGTTGTCAGGATGTCATGATCGAGCGACTTAAACGCATCGGATTCCACATCGAAATGATGCCATTCGGCGACGTAAAAAACTTTTACGCCAAACGCGGCACATCAGGCCCTAACCTCTGCTTTGCAGGTCATACAGATGTGGTACCAACCGGCCCGGAGAAGGAATGGAAAGTCCCTCCCTTTGCCCCTGAAATTATCGATGGCATTCTCTACGGACGCGGTGTCGCAGACATGAAAGGCAGCCTAGCGGCGATGGTCACGGCCGTTGAGAACTTTATTGAGACCAACCCTAATCACACTGGACAGATCTCCTTTTTGATTACCAGTGATGAAGAAGGGCCATTTGTGGATGGCACGACACGAGTTGTTGATGCTCTTATGGCAAGAGAAGAAAAGATCGACTGGTGCATCGTTGGCGAACCATCCAGCACCCATACGCTGGGAGATGTGATTAAAAATGGCCGTCGAGGCTCATTTAGTGGCGACTTAACAGTTTATGGCAAACAAGGCCATGTAGCCTATCCCCATTTAGCACAAAACCCCATTCATTTGGCGGCGCCTGCCATAGCCGAACTGGCAAGCACCCACTGGGATGACGGTAATGACTTTTTCCCTCCTACCAGCTTTCAGGTATCAAATTTAAACGCCGGCACTGGAGCGACTAACGTCGTACCGGGCACATTAAAAGCGCTATTTAACTTCCGTTTTTCATCCGAGTTGGATTTTGACGCATTAAAATCCCGTGTTATTGAGATTCTAGACAAACATCAGCTGCGATACGATGTGGAATGGACTTACAATGGCCTGCCTTTCCTTACTCGTCCTGGAGAACTGGTCGATGCCATTAAAAATGCCATTGAAACCACCGTGCAAATTACGCCAGAACTATCGACCTCAGGTGGCACATCGGATGGACGCTTTATCGCCAAAATGGGCACCCAAGTGGTCGAGCTTGGTCCTATCAACGCGACCATTCATCAAATTAACGAATGCGTTGAAGCCGAAAGCCTAAACCAGCTCAGTACCATTTATGAGCGTATTTTACATAATTTATTTAGCTAAATAGCCCCATTATGACTCTAAAAAACCGCCTTCATAAACTTGCGATGAAACTTGGTAATAATCCTCGACTCGCATTGCTCAAAATGATACAAGGCGGTCTTTTATTTGCTTTTGGCTCATTAATGATAATGGTCGCAAATCGTGTTTTGAAAGACTCCATACAAGCAGAGCTAATTGCTCTGCTTGGGCTGGTGATTGCGGGAGCTGGTGTCATTTGGACACTAGTAGGCTATTTATCCATGAGCATTTTGCGGCTCTACAATATGATCAACAAAAAGGATTAAACGATGCAACCTGACATCGAGATTTACCTTTTATCCTGCCCAACTGCGAAAATTATCGCTTGGCTGAACGACAGGTTCACCTTGTTAGACAAGCAAACGCCATCGACGATTTGCACCAAACTGGTCATGGCAGACAAAAATCAAGTTATTCCAGTGACCATCATAGAACAGGCAGCAGGAAAGCGCTTTACCTCGGTCCTGTTTGATACCGACAAAACACCTTGGGATGACGACATCAGCTGCGCAAAAGAAGCTTACCGCGCTCTACAATGTGAAATTCGCTGCAACCTTCAGAGCTGGTCTGAAGACGACAACCAAGACCCTGATCAATGGTGGAAAATCAACGATTACGAAGAAGGCCCATTTATTTGGAAATAACAGAACAGCTCATCTCAATCAACCATAGCTAAACACCAATACGCACTATCAATGCTGAGAAAGACACTTTTTTTCATAAGCGAACGTTAAGTTAAGCTGATTATGATGATCTTACAACACAACAAACCATTATTTAAAAGGGAAACTATTCATGCAAATTACACTCTTAAAAGGCAAACTCCATATGGGCAGCGTCTCGCAAGCAGAACTTTGGTACGACGGCTCTTGCGCGATAGATAAAGACCTTGTTGAATTGGCAGGCTTTCGTGAGTTTGAACAAATTGACATTTATGATGTGGATAATGGTGAACGTTTTCATACCTATATTATTCTTGCGGAAGCAGGCTCAGGCACTATTTCTATGAATGGCGCAGCTGCTAGAAGAGTACAAGTCGGTGACCGAGTCATTATCGCAGCATATGGCACCATGGACGAAAGTGAGGCAGATAACTTTAAACCCAAATTGGTCTACTTAAATAAAGACAATACCGTTGAGCGCACCACTAATACTATCCCAGTGCAGAAAGATTAATGCCTTCAATCCTGAGCAAAAAAACCAGCTATGTCGACATAGCTGGTTTTTTTAAAAAGCGCTAAAAGTCTTAACCAACCTACTTAGAGAACCGCAAGTGCGGCATCATAATTAGGCTCATCGGCAATTTCAGCAACCTGCTCGCTAAAAAGCACTTTGCCATTCTCATCCAATACAATAACGGCACGAGACAACAAACCAACCAGAGGGCCAGTTTTAAAAGTTAACCCGTAATCATCGCCAAACGTTGAACGAAAGCTGGATCCCATATCCACATGATCAATCCCCTCCGCGCCACAAAAACGAGCCGCCGCAAAAGGTAAATCTGCAGACACACAAAGCACATTTACGCCCTTTAACGAGGCAGCCGACTCATTAAACTTACGGACAGAGGTCGCGCAAGTTGGCGTATCAACTGACGGAAAAATATTTAGTACAAGTTTTGTACCTTGATAATCTTTTAAAGACACCAATGACAAATCGGTTTTCACTAATTCAAAATCTGGTGCCATGGATCCCACGGCAGGCAGAGAACCAACGGTTTCAATTGAATTACCTTTCAATGTAACAAATGCCATACTATCCTCTTGCTATTAATGAATGTGATGATTAATAAAAAAACGAATTATTGAGCGGCTTACTCTACAAAAAGCACAACGAAAGACCCAATAAGCGCTACCCACATACTAAACCTTAGCCTCGCACAATAGACACGTTTTCGGCTTGTTTTCCTTTCTCACCCTCTGTCACGTAAAACCGAACCAACTGGCCTTCTACCAGAAAACGACGGCCACGCCCCCGAATGGCACGGTAGTGAACAAACACATCGTCGCCATTTTCCATGGTTAAAAAACCAAACCCTTTTGAAGAGTTAAACCATTTCACTGTTCCCTGCTCGCGGTCGTCGTCCTCATCCTCATCGGATTGAGATTGACTAGCAGAGGCATTGCCCTGACTAATAATGGCACCGACATAAACAGAAACCAAAGTAAATGCGAAGTAAACTAAATAGTTTGTTCCAAGCACTTCACCTAATACACCGGCAATCAGCAAAGGAACAATAAGCGCAATAACTAAACTTGTAATAAATGCACGTACTGAAAACAAGCTTGAACCAACAGAAGAGCCTTTCGTACTTGCAACATTATCCTGATGATCATTCATAACTGTATCTCTTATTAATGTGTTGAGTTGTTGATACGAGGCGATTATTTACCAAAACAAGACACCTCGTTTATTTTATACAAATGTGGAAAATTAAAAATTTTACTACACTCTTTCAAAATTGCCATGTGAAGCGAAAGGTGATCGTAGTAAGATAATCACCTTGTTTAAAAGAGCAATTTTTCGCCTTTTCTATTTTTACGCGCAATCAATTGCAAGTAATCCATAGAGAATGGCTCCCAAATTAAGAGCTTAGCTCATTAAGGTTACCATACTGATGCCATCCATGAACACCTCAGATATCGAGCAGCGGATCGATGAACTCGAATACCAACTACAATTCCAAGAAGACACAATCGATAGCCTAAATAAAACCATCGCCCTTCAGCAAAGAGATCTTTTATTGATACAAGAAAAATTATCTTTTCTCGCCAGACAATTAGAAAACTATCGCCAACAACAAACTATCCACGGCGACGACAAACCACCCCATTATTAGACATAAAGCGAACTCGCGATAACAACGCAGATAATAGGATTAACTGGCCTCTAATGATTTTAGAACATGGACGTCAAATCGCCCAGCTTTTCCCTCAAGTTGATAGGTTGGCACCATCCCATTTAAAAAAGGCGCCCCTTTAGGTCGCTTTACAACGACTCGATATTCTGCCAATTCAAGCGCCTTCGGCAAAAGTGCATCAGCATCCTCATCTTTACCCACCAAATCACGAAAAAAGGCCATTTCTTTTTTAGCAGCCGCAGACGATTTATCAGTATGCGGATACATAGGGTCGAGATAAATCACATCAAACGTTTGTCCGGTAATGGAATGAATGTCTCTATCCAGTAACGCCATTCTAGTGACTATCTCACCCACCTCTTGATGATCTAAAGCACGAGTTATGCCATCCTCCAGCATTGTCCTAACAAAGCCCACACGCTCACACAAGGACAACTGACAACCAAGGCTAGCTAACACAAATGCATCACGTCCCAATCCCGCCGTTGCATCCAATACATGGAGCCCATTACGCTTATTCAAGCCAACCGCTTTGGCAATATCTTGACCTTTTCCACCGCCAAATCGTCGCCGGTGGTCCGTCGCACCGGAAGTGAACTCAACCTGTACAGGTTTAGGTGCCCCCTTACCCGTTTTAGCCAGACTTACGCCATTTTCTCCCATTAATAACAAATAATCGTATTCATCCACATATTTCAGCGGCTTATCAAGGTGATAAAGCGGTACATTTAATTCATCAGCAAGTTGTTTGATAGAGAGATCGAATCCAGCCTCTAATGAGGCGACAGCAAAACGACTAAGCAAAAACATCTACTCCAATTAATTGATTTCGAGGATTATCCGCTGCCATTGCCTCGGTATTATGATACGCCTGAAGAGCGGATTGCGCTTTGGCCGATAACCCCTCTATACGCCGAAAACGAGAAGCATTGTCATGAGAATGTACTTTTTCAAGGCGCGATACTGAGGCGGAGACTGATAAATCAGCGGCACCTGATGGCTTTTTTATTATAGAGGAATCAAGAGACGGCGCATTCTTATTGCTTATCGCTGCAGGAAGCGGAGGACTAATTCGCATGGTAAAAAGTACTCGTAATTCACATCAATGGTAATGAAGTATAAGTAATCAATATAGCTTTTTCTCATGAAAACACCCATTTAACAGATGCAAAAAAACATCTACAAATCGGTATTTACTACTCCAACAAAAGACACTTTAAAAAAATCACCTCTAAAGAGGTGATCACAAAATCATTACAAATCGCGAACTAAAGAACAATAAAATCCAGTTAGCGCTTGCCTATTCTAGGTGCCTGCTTCTCCCAGGTAATTTCATCCCTTAAATAAATAGGAATAGCATCATAAGCCGACACCGTTTCCCCTTTTTCAAAGGCTGTAACAGCCAGTTGTGCGATGCAAGCGGCTCGGGGAGCAACCTCCATCAGCACCTGCTCAGGTTTAACTGGCAATAAACCATTGAGTATCTCATCATATCGCCAACCAGACCCGACACCTTGATAGGGTAACGAAAGAGCCTCCAGACGTTCCGGATGAATCACACGCTCATCGAGTAAGGTCTTCACACTATATTGCTCAGTTGCTTTATCACCCCGAGCTACTTTATCGACACTCACTTTATCAACAAAGTACCCTGCCACATAGATTTCGCCCATGCGAGCATCCAGTGCAGATAACCAATGATGCAGCCCGGTTTTCTGGAAGCCTTCCAATGCTTGAGCGGCCAACGTCGAGATAGGAATGACAGGTAAATCCGTGCCATAAGCCAATCCTTGCACAATGCCGGCACTGATACGAAGCCCCGTAAAGGATCCTGGACCTCGTCCAAACGCAATGGCATCCAAATCCTGCAAAGCCATCCCAGCTTGCTGCAAAATTTGTTCTACCATAGGTAGAATCAAATCATTATGCTGGCGTGGTGCCATACGAAAGTCTTCCAGCACCACACCATTTATATTCAATGCAACAGAACAAGCCGAGGTTGATGTATCTAACGCTAAAATTGCCGCCATCGAATCATGATGCCTTTAAAGAAGTCAGCAAGCTTTGCTTAATGTCGTTTAATTCACCAACACCATTGACTTTGACAAATTGTGGCGCCGTCGCAGGATCTTCTTTCAACCATTGTTGATAATACCCAATCAGTGGCGCTGTTTGCTCATAGTATACTCCTAAGCGTTTACGCACGGTTTCTTCTGTATCATCAACACGCTGAATAAGATCTTCACCCGTTACATCATCTTTACCTTCCACTTTAGGTGGATTGTAAATCACATGATAAGTACGGCCTGAGCTTTCATGAACTCGACGGCCGCTCATACGCTTCACAATCTCTTCATCTGCAACGTCAATTTCCACCACATAATCAATTTGAACACCCGCTTCTTTTAGCGCATCGGCCTGTGGAATCGTACGAGGAAAGCCATCAAATAGGGCACCGTTGGCACAGTCTTCTTCTGTAAGACGCTCTTTAACAAGACCAATAATAATATCATCGGACACCAATTGACCGGCATCCATAACCGCTTTCGCCTTTAAACCTAACTCCGTTCCGGCCTTAACCGCTGCACGTAACATATCACCAGTTGAAATTTGCGGGATACCAAACTCTTCAGTGATGAATTGAGCCTGAGTCCCTTTACCTGCGCCTGGGGCACCTAATAATATTACTCGCATAACATGTCTCCAAAAGTCAGTCTATAAACTGGAAAGCAACCATCTGCCACATGAAAAAACACGCACAAAAAAGGCGCAAAAAAAGCAACAAAAAACAGATGACTTGCGTTGTAAAAAATCGAATGGCCGCTTAGCATACCCAAGCAAGCCTTCAAGATGCAAATTTACTGTCTTATTTTCGCTATTTTAGCGCCCATATTGAATGTTTTTTAATCAAATGCTGATTTAGCCCGTATTTTGCATACCACTGGCAATACCAGCCATTGTAATCATTAACGCCTTATTCACTTCTGGGTTATCTGGGTTTTTACGGCTTCTATACAGCAATTCGGCCTGCAGATAATGCAACGGATCAATGTAGGGGTTACGAACATCAATCGACTGGCGAATGGTTTTATTGTCTTCAATCAGTCGGTCTTGTTGCTTCAACTCTTTGACCAACTCACTCACTTGTAATAACTTGCTACGCAATAAACGGCCTAACCCTTTAAGCTCTTCATCCACGAGACGCTTCTCATAGTACTCGGCAATATCTGGCTCAGCCTTGGCTAATACCATATCAAGCATATCCAAATAAGCCCCAAAAAATGGCCATTTTTTATGCATTTCCCGCAGTTTATCTAAATTACCCGACTCGATGGCTTGCTCTAACGCACTTTCAGCCCCTAACCAAGCTGGCAACATAAGACGAATTTGCATCCACGCGAAAATCCAAGGAATAGCTCGCAAACTCTCAACACCACCGTCAGAACGCCGACGAGCAGGTCGGGATCCCAAAGGCAGCTTAGCCAACTCCTGTTCCGGTGTAGTCGCCCTAAAATACGCCACAAAATCCTCATGACCTCGAACAATAGAGCGATATTGGTTCATCCCAACTTCTGCCATCTCATCCATAATGGCCCGCCATTCTTCTTTTGGTGGTGATGCTGGAATTAGGGTCGCTTCCAATACGGCGGAACAATAAAGCTCCAATGAACGAACGGCAATATCAGGGATTCCGAATTTAAAGCGAATCATCTCCCCTTGCTCTGTGACACGAATCGAGCCATTTACCGAACCGGGAGGTTGGGACAAAATGGCTACGTGAGCAGGACCGCCACCACGCCCCACAGTACCGCCACGTCCATGGAACAAGGTTAAATGCACCCCATGACGCTTACACAGCCCTGTTAAGGCCTCTTGGGCGCGATATTGCCCCCATGTTGCGGCAATTTGTCCCGCATCTTTGGCAGAGTCAGAATAACCAATCATGACTTCTTGACGACCATTGATATAAGCCTTATACCATGGGATGGTGAAGAGCTGTTCAATGATTGGCTCAGCATTATCGAGATCCGCTAAGGTTTCAAACAGCGGCACGATACGCATAGGAAAACGTACACCGGACTCTTTTAGCATTAAAGCCACTGCCAACACATCTGACGGTGCACTGGCCATTGAGATCACATAGGAACCAAATGAGCTGGCTTCACCTTTGGCAATCATGGCAAATGTGTCCAATACCTCTTTAACCTCAGGCGTTGGTGACCAATCTAACGGCAACAAAGGACGTTTGGAGTTCAGTTCTGTTAACAAAAACGCTTGGCGAGAAGCCTCATCCCACTCGGCATAATCTCCGACGCCATAAAAACGAGTAATCGCCGACAAGGCCTCAATATGACGAGAAGCATCTTGACGAACATCTAACTTCACTAAGGTTAAACCAAACGTGGCAGCACAGCGAATCAAGTCTAACAGGGCCCCATTCGCGATCACTTTCATGCCACAGTCGATAAGAGAATGATAACACAAAGTCAGGTCATCCATTAATTCCTGACTGTTCAGCATAATATTCTCGGCGCTCTCCGGGCGACCATCCAAGCGTGCTTGAGCCCACTCTTTAGTCGCGATCATGCTTTGCTCTAAGCGACGTAATACTTCTCGATAAGGCTGTGGACTATCACCCACACGCTCACGTAAAGCGGCGTTACACTGAGTCATCGAAAACTCAGAACGCAAAACGTTCAAATCTTTAATATATAAGTCAGCGGCCATCCAACGAGCCAGTAACGTGACTTCTTCAGTAATTTTGTGGGTGACATTAGGGTTGCCATCTCGATCTCCCCCCATCCAGGTCGCAAAGTGAATAGGAGCTAGATTTAGCGGCAAATGCTCCATATCAGAATACTGACGATACTGTTTGTCTAATTGACGGAAAAAACCAGGTACCGCTTCCCATAAAGATTGTTCTATTACCGCGAAGCCCCATTTTGCTTCATCAACTGGAGTAGGACGCTGTTCACGAATTTCATCGGTATGCCATGCTTGGGTAATGATTTCTTTAAGGCGACGAATGTGTTTCGCTTCTTCTAAAGGGAGAATATTATCTTTATCTAATGCTTCAAGTTGCGTTGAAATATTATCGTACTTGCGGATAAGAGAACGGCGTACTACTTCGGTTGGATGAGCAGTGAGCACCAACTCAATTGACTGCCCTTGCAAGGCGTTAAGCATTTGTTCCGATGAAAACCCTTCTTTTGACAAGCGTCCCAGTAAATCTCCTACCGGATTTTGATAGATGCCAAGGCTTTCGTTAGTACGGCGACGATGAACACGATGATATTGCTCAGCGATGTTTGACAAGTTCAAAAACTGATTAAACGCACGGGCCACTGGCACGATGTCTTTTTCATCCAGCGCTTCCAGTGCTTCAATCAATGCAGCGGAATCCCCTGAGTGACGACCATCTTTTGATAACTGACGAACCTTCTCGACAGTTTGTAAAAAATCCTCTCCCAAGTGATTGCTCATGGTTTCCCCTAAACAATCTCCTAGTAATCTCACATTTTCACGCAATGATGCTTGACGGTCACTCACTTCACCCCTCCTTTCAAACAAAAGACAACACAAGATATCTGCGCCTTTTGGCTTCAATAGTTATCATTATTGTTAACGAGAGCTTATAAGCCTTCTCGTTTCGCTTGCTCCCATAAAACATCTAACTCTTCAAGAGAACAATCAGTTAGGCTTTTTCCACTCTCTGATACTAACGTTTCTATGCGAGCAAAGCGACGACGAAATTTTACATTGGTACGATTTAAAGCCACATCAGGCGACACGTTCAAATGACGCGCCAAATTACTCATGGCAAACAAAACATCGCCCATTTCCGCTTCGATCTGCGCTTGCTCTGCTTGTTGAATGGCTTCTTCTAGTTCGGCTAACTCTTCACGAATTTTGGCAAAAACTGGCGCTACATCTGGCCAATCAAAGCCCACTTTAGCGGCTTTTTTCTGCAATTTATCAGCTTGCATCAACGCTGGCATGGAGACAGGAACCGCAGACAATAGACTCTCTTCTTCATAGGAATGATCTTTGAGAATACCATCGTTAGGAACATTGAGTTGAGAACGCTGACTTTTTAGCCGTTTTTCTTCTGCTTTGATGTGGTCCCACTGACCTCGTAATGCCTCTTGTGAAACTGGGGGAGCCTCTCCAAAACGCGCTAAATCCCCATCAGGAAAAATATGAGGATGGCGACGCAGCATCTTATTGATGATCTCATTGACGACATCATCAAAATCAAAGCGCTGTTCCTCTTTGCCTATTTGTGCGTAAAACACTACTTGAAAGAGTAAGTCGCCAAGCTCTTCCTTTAGATGCTCGTAATCACGACGCTCAATCGCGTCTAACACTTCGTATGCTTCCTCCAAAGTGTAAGGCGCAATGGTCTGATAGGTCTGCTTCTTATCCCAATCACAGCCATGCTCTTTATCCCGCAAACAGGCCATGAGTGTTAATAAGCGATCCATGGACGTCATAGTGGACCCTAACGCACTCAAAAGTCTTTTTCCCTAAACACGTTCAGCACATTGGGTAGCTGATCAATACGATGTAACAGCTTACTCAGCACGCCTAATTCCCCCACCTCTATAGTGAAACGAATTACCGCCGTATGACTTTCTTTTGTCGATAATGTGTTCATGGACAGCAAGTTGACTTTTTCATTCGCCAACAGCGCGGTGATATCATTGAGCAGACCCGTTCGATCATAGGCTTCCACCTGAATGTTCACAGGGTAAAGATTATCCACCTCTTCACCCCAGCTGACTTCTACCATACGTTCAGGCTCTTCACCACTCATCTGAATGATATTCGTGCAATCTTGTTTGTGAATCGATACGCCCCGACCTTGTGTGATGTAACCGACAATCTCATCCCCTGGCACTGGCGAACAACATTTCGCCATTTGTGTCAGCAATTTGCCGACTCCCAAAATATGCACATCATTATCGGAGGATTTATGACGACTTTTCTTCAGTCTAACTGGACGTACGACAGGGGCATTACCATCTAGACTCATCAGGTCATCAATCGCATGAAGCACACGCGATAACTGAATATCACCAGCCCCTAAAGCCACGTAGACTTCATCTGCGTTAGAAAAATTAAAGCGAGAAGATAACTTCATTAAATCAAGACGACTTTCATCTACACCAAGTCGTTTGATCTGCTTATCGAGAATCAGTTTCCCTGCCTCTAAGTTTTTCTCACGATCTTCTTTTCGAAACCAATTTTGAATTTTCGCTCTAGCACGATTGGTTTGCACATAACCAAAGGTAGGATGCAGCCAATCTCGGCTAGGTGATCCTTCCTTCGAGGTAAGAATTTCAACCTTATCGCCAGTTTTAAGATGGGTAACCAAAGAGGCTATTTTGCCGTTTATTTTGGCGCCACGGCAACGATGGCCAATTTCCGTATGCACCCGATAGGCAAAATCGACAGGGGTAGCATTGACTGGCAAATCCACAACATGCCCATCTGGGGTGAACACATAAATACGATCTTGCTCAATTTCACTGCGAATTTGCTCTGATAAAGATTCAAAGTCGTCTTGTACTTCATGGAAGTCCAAAATCGTTCTTAGCCACTGAAGCTTTTCTTCATAGCTTGTGCTATTGGAACTTAAATCCGTTCCCTTGTACTTCCAGTGGGCACACACTCCCAACTCGGCATCTTCGTGCATGGTTTTGGTACGGATCTGAATTTCTAATGCTCGGCCCTGTGGCCCAATAACCGCCGTATGTAAAGACTGATAACCGTTACTTTTTGGGTTACTAATGTAGTCATCGAATTCCTGAGGGATGGGCTTCCATAAATTATGCACCACCCCTAGAACCCCATAGCACTCCATGGTTTCATCCACCAAAATGCGCACCGCTCGTACATCGTACACCTCATCAAAGCCGATGTTTTTGCGCTTCATTTTGCGCCAGATGCTGTAAATATGTTTTGCACGGCCCATTAAATCCGCATGAATATTAATACCTTCTAGACGCTTACGTAGTACGTCAATCACGTCATCGATGTATTGCTGACGATCAAGACGCTTTTCATCCAACCAAGTAGCAATACGCTTGTATTCCAGTGGATAAAGATAGCGAAACGATAAGTCTTCCAACTCCCATTTAATATGACCAATCCCCAAACGATGGGCCAACGGGGCATAAACACTTTGTACTTCTAGGGCAACGGCAACACGACGCGCTTCATCTTGGTGCTTAGCTTCCTTGATGGCGCAAGCACGCTCTGCCAGCTTGATCAACACCACACGCACATCATCGATGATCGACACCAGCATCTTACGCAACGATTCCAGCTGGTTTTCACTGCTACCTAATACTTCCGCGGCGGAATCAAGGGTTAGGTTTTTCGACACCTCTCCCATTCGCACTACGCCTTCAATGATAGAAGCGACTTTACGCCCAAACATATCGACCACACGAGAAATTGGCAGCTGATCTTCTCGAACCACACGGTATAAAGCCGCTGCGACCAAAGAGTCCTGATCGGCACGAAAGCTAGACAGTATCTCGACCATCTCAAGCCCAGCTCGGAAGGTGCTCGCTTGCGGCCCCCAGTAAGAAGGGCGAGGAGACTGAAACTCAGCTTTACGGGCCAGCTCACATGCCATACGTAGCGGCACTCTTGAGCCGTCATCAACTGTATTGGCAAACTGCGCCATCCATAGATCAATATCAACCGTTCCGTCTGCTGAAATCGGGTGATCTTTTCTTACTGTTACCATTGCCTTACCCTTAAAATTACTTCTTTTGCAGTAACATCATAGTCTCTACATGTGAGGTTTGAGGAAACATATCCATCAAACCTGTACGTAAAACACGATATCCTTTCGTGACTAAATATTCAGCATCTCTTGCTAAGGTAGAAGCATTGCAAGAAACGTACAAGATTTGCTTAGGATGCATATTAATTATTGCCTCCAAAAACTCAAATGCCCCCGCACGAGGCGGATCTAACAATACTTTCGTAAACGACATATTAGCAAGTTCTTGATGCACTGGCTTGGTTAAATCGGCGGCAACAAAACGTGCATTGTCAAGATGATTAACCGACGCATTCTCACTCGCCGCCTCAACCATCTCTTCTTGAAGCTCAACCCCCACTACCTGTTTTGCACGCTTAGCCAAAGGCAAAGAAAAGTTACCAACTCCACAAAACAAGTCTAATACGGTATCTTGCTCGCTGGGAGCCAACCAATCCATAGCCTGTGCAACCATTTTTTCATTCATGGGCGCATTAACTTGAATAAAATCTTGAGGATGATAATGCAGTGTTAAACCATCAAGCTGATAAAAACGTCTAGCCCCATCGCCAATCAAGGCCCTTTTCATCTCAGGTGGTTGCCAATACAGTGCGACTTGCTGTTGTTGAGCCCATGCCTCCCACTGAGCTTTGAGGCGATCGTCCAACGCATGAGTTAAACGAAACGTCACGGCAAGGCCTTTGCTGTCCTCTAACAATTCGATATGACCCAATTTTTTGGCCAGATCATCATCAATAAGCGATGTTTTAAGGGACTCGAAAACCGCTTGCAAAGGTGTCGTTAGCACCAAACAACGATCAATTGGAACAATATCACTAGAGGATTTTCCACGAAAACCAAACAGCACCTTCTGTTTTTTGACCTGTACCGATAAACGAGCACGTCGACGATATGCCATCGGCTGATCCGCTAGCACCGATAAGGCATCGTCAGAGTCAACCAATTTTCGAACCTGCCCCTTTAGCCAATCATACTTGGCCTCCAGTTGCTTTTCTTGAACCAAATGCTGAAAGCTGCACCCGCCACACTGGGAAAAGTGTGGACAAGCAGGCGTGATCCGATGCGGACTTTGGTGGACAATCTGCTTGAGTGACGCCTCATCAAAACGACGCCCTGCTTTGCTGACTTGTGCCTCTACCGTTTCACCCGGTAAGGCACCCGAAATGAAGGTGACTTTACCCTGTTGACGAGCCACCCCCTTTGCATCATGCGTTAGCCCGTCAATCTCAAACAACTGGATAGGACCAAGTGACGGGGGACTAGGTGGGCGTCGCGTTGGGTGTCTTCTTCTCAAGGGAATGTCTCTTCAACAAGATAAATATAAAGGATGCCCTATTCTAACGCATATTGGCGCAATACCCTACCTTGCTACATAACGTCACGAGTCAAACACTCCTGTGGATAAATAGCGGTCACCACGATCACACACAATCGCAACAATCACCGCATTATTAAGGACTTTAGACAACTCTAACGCTGCATAAACAGAGCCACCAGACGATACTCCCGCAAAGATCCCTTCTTCTTTAGCTAAGCGTCGCATGGTTATCTCCGCATGGTTTTGCTCGACATCCATCACTCGATCAACTCGTGCTTCGTCAAAGATGGTCGGTAAATACTCTTTCGGCCAGCGGCGAATTCCAGGAATACTGGCCCCATCGGCAGGCTGCAAACCAACAATTTCAATGCTTGGGTTTTGCTCTTTAAGATAATGAGAGACCCCCATAATGGTGCCAGTTGTCCCCATTGAGCTAACAAAGTGAGTGACCGTGCCTTGAGTTTGCTGCCAAATTTCAGGACCCGTTGTTAAATAGTGCGCATTAGGATTGTCCTGATTACCAAACTGATTCAGTACTTTACCAAGGCCTTGCGCTTGCATCTCCATGGCCAGATCCCGCGCTCGCTCCATACCTTCTTCTTTTGTCACCAGATGCAAAACAGCACCATAGGCTGTCATAGCAGATTTACGCTCCTGGCTCATATTGTCAGGCATGATAAGGTGCATTTTATAACCTTTTATCGCCGCTGCCATCGCCAAGGCAATCCCTGTATTACCACTGGTTGCTTCGATCAAGCTATCACCTGGCGCAATCTCACCACGCAGTTCTGCTTGTAAAATCATATTTAATGCGGGACGATCTTTAACCGATCCTGCAGGATTTTGTCCTTCGAGCTTTAATAACACCGTGTTGTTTGGGTTTGGGTTGATTCTTTGCAATCGCACTAAAGGCGTTTGCCCAACAATAGACTCTATACTAGGATATTCAATCATAAAAAACTTCATTGACATTAATGATGTAGGAAAAGAAACTTAACGTTATAACGCATTAAAAAACACTTCATTAAAAGAATAAAATAAGAAAGCGTTATAAACTTAGCTCACACTCTCTTTTCTGGAGCCACTAATGACGAACAACGTCCTAAAATCAGGCACTTTGATGTTGACCATCGCCTTACTAGCAGGCTGTGATTTATTTGAGAGCGATATGGATAAACTATCAGATGACACTCTCAGAGCCAAATGGAAAGAATGCCAAAGCATTAAAGACATATCGCGACTCAAAGCCACGGCCTGTAGTAATTATGAGAAACAATGCAATAAACGCAAAAAAGCAGGAACACTTGCTTGCTACTAGTCAGCTTGCTGACTAGTAGCCACAAAAACAGCAAGCCAAAACGGATCATGACAATATGAAGCCACTGGGAAAGATCAAAACACTTTCACCAAGCAAGACACTCTTTTGGGTCATTTTTACGCCCCCTCTTATCCTTTCATTGGCTGCTGTGTGCTTTTTATTTTTTTCAAGAATAAGTGATTTAGAGCAGCAACTCGACAATAAAGCGCTGATTATTTCCGATTTATTAGTCTCTACCAGCCAAGTAGCGTTGGCTTCAAACAACACCCCTATTTCGCCTCAGCTATTGCAAAATGCCCTAAGCTACGGCGATGTCCACAATATCGAGATTTTTAACAGCAAATACCGCATCGTTGCCGAAACAGGGGCTGCGCCTTACTTACCTTCCCCCACTCTAACAGAGCAAGCAGTCAGTGAGCAAAAAGACGATGCCATTATTCGCATCACTCCGATCTATCATATTATCCCTGCAGAAGTTGATGAAATCAGTGGCCAACCCGATTTTGTCAATTTGCGCACCCCAAATCATTTAATTGGCTGGGTTAAAGTGGAAATAAGCAAAGACAAGCTTGCCATACAAACCTATCAGCTCATTAGTCTTTTGGCCTTGTTCTTCGCGTTTTTCAATAGCATCACCGCCTACATCGCTTGGCAAGCGTCCAATTACTTGGCTCGTCCATCAGAAATCATTACTGGGGCAATCAACAACCTCGTCAAAGGACAATTTGCGTCGGCTAAATCCCTTAAACTTTCTCCCCAATTTAGCTTACTGGAAAAAGGCATTCGAGATTTAGCCGAGCGCTTAGAAAGCCACAAAGAGGAACTTAATGCTGGCATAGAGCAATCTACTGAGGATTTCAGAAGCAATTTGGATAGCCTCGAAGAAAAAAGCGCCCAACTTCATATTGCTAATAAAGAAGCCATGGAGTCCAATCGCCTTAAATCGCAATTTTTAGCCAATATTAGCCATGAAGTTCGCACCCCTCTCAACGCCATCTTGGGCTATACAAAAATACTGCAAAAGAACCTAGTCGACGATCAGCAAAAGATCTATATAGACACTATAGAACAATCGACGAACAGCCTATTAGCCATCATAGGCGACATTCTTGACTTCTCAAAAATTGAAGCTGGCAAACTCAGCTTAGACCATGGCGACGTCAATCTAAGAGAATTAGTTGATGATGTTTATCAAATTCTGAGTGCTAGCTTACTGACCAGTGAAAAACAAATAGACCTCGTGCCGGAATTTTCTGAAGATGTGCCACAGTGGGTTACTGGTGACGCAGTACGCATCAGACAAATCCTTAACAACTTAATCGGTAATGCCATCAAATTCACCCACAAAGGCTCCATTCGAACCAAAGTCACAGTTGTTAAACAAACCAGCGAGCAGCTTTTACTTTCTTTTAAAGTCATCGATACTGGTATCGGCATTCCTGAGAACAAATTAAATCGCCTGTTCAAACCCTTCTCTCAGGTCGATAACAGCACAACACGCCAATTCGGCGGCACAGGGTTAGGACTTGTCATCACCAAAAAGCTCGTTGAACAAATGGATGGCAACATCGATGTTTACAGTGATCAAAAAAATGGCTCCACTTTTTACTTCACGTTGAATCTTCAACCCTCTGAAAAAACCGACCAAACACCGGAAAAACTGAATAAGCAGTTTATTCTACTTGAGCCAAGCCATCTCTATCGCCTTTATCTTACCCATTACCTAAAAAGTATTGGGGTGCAGTGCACCGCTTGCTCCACTTTAGAACAAGTCATCGCCAAATTAGGCCAACAGGACACCGACATTGACGGCCTTTTAATCAGCATCACACCGTCAGACAAAAGCGCCAACGAAGCACATGAGCTAATCAGCTACGCCAGCTTACAATTTCAGATACCCAGCATTTTGATGATCCAACCACCTGGGCAAACAACACACTACCCTGCTCTCAAAGCCATTTGCAGCAGCACGCTACTTAAACCGATCAGTCATAAGCACTTATACCATGCGCTAAAAACCATTTCGTTGCCGATACAAATTGACGCGGCGACGCCTTTATTGCCAAAGCAACAACCCAACATTGCCGAAGCACAAACACCAATAGCGTCTCAACCAGCCATAGATTCCCAAGCACAACAAACTGAGTCAGAGCAGCAAATACATGGTTTGAAAGTGCTTGCTGTAGACGACACCCCCATTAACTTGCAGCTTATGTCTCATTGGCTAACCCCTAACGGCATTGAAGTCACCTTGGCATACAGTGGACAACAAGCCATCAATATTGCCAAAGAAAACACCTTTGATCTCATCCTCATGGACATCCAGATGCCAGAAATGGATGGAATTGAAACCACAAAACAGCTACGTACTCTTGAAGCCTACCAAGATATTCCCATCATTGCCGTCACCGCCCATGCCCTCGGTATAGAACGAGAAAAAATGCTGCTTAGTGGCATTAACGCCTATCTAACAAAGCCCATTGATGAAAATATTTTATTAAACACCATCGTGAAATGGTGTACCAAAAAAGGCAATTATCAAGAACAACTCAATAGCGAAATAGCCAACGCCTTTGATGTAAACAAAGCGCTAGAGATTGTGAATCATAAAACCGACATTGCTAAAGAAATGTTCGATATGTTGGCAGATACCCTAGAAGACGAGAAACGCCTTATTAAGCACCATTTCGAACACCAAGACCTTGAAAAACTAATCCATGTTGTGCACCGCATCCATGGTGCGTCCAAATACACGGGCACCATCAATATGACACGACACGCAGGCTATTTAGAAACACATTTAAAAGAGTTGGGGTTTGAGGAGGTCGAGGGTGTCCTTGAAGACTTCTTGGACGCCATCGATCAGGTCATTAATGCCAGACCTTGGATTAAATGGCCTCAAGAATAACAAAGGCTTGTGCATAGGCCTTTTCGTCGGTCAAACTCAAATGCCAGTTTATAGGATGATCAAAACGTGCCGCTATTTCATCATCAACCCATAATGTAGGCTGACCTGACGGCAAATTGCGCACAGAAAAATGCTGAAAGCTCACACCACGGCCAATCCCAGTGCCAAGTGCCTTCACCGCCGCCTCTTTTGCAGCAAAGCGCTTAGCAACAAAGGCGTTCCCATTGTCTACATTGCTAATCGCCGCCCACTGGGCTTTTTCTTCAGCGGTTAAAATACGATCAATAAACCGCTCTCCTAAACGCTCAATTGACTTTGCCATCCGCGCAATATCCACTAAATCGGTACCTATACCAACAATCACCTTCAACCTCTATCAATATCAATGTCTTTATATAGCGCGGAAGATGGGCACCCCTAAAAGCCGCTCCCCTTGAAAAGTCTGCTTTGGCAGTAAACGCCGAGCCGTAACAGGCTTGCCATTTAATAGACTGTCCAACCAAGCCCTATGCAACTCCTTCGCCAAACTCAGCACCTGCTTATCCGACCAATGGCCAGCATGATAATCTAGTGCAACTTTCCCCTCAACAAACAACAGTGGTGTCAGTTTTGGAATATCCCCAAAGTAAGGACGTAAACCAAATTTTTCATGGAATTGATACAGCTGCTTGGGATCAAGCGGTTCTCCACGCCCTGTAGCCGACAAGTTAATCGCCGACCCCAACTCACTAAACAGACCCACTTCAAAACGCCGCAGTAAAGGGGCAATTGCTACCCCAGAATGCAAGTTTTCAATCAGCCACTGATAGAGGTAATACACATCCGACAAAGGTAAGTTCAAAGGCAGCAACTTAGACAGAATCTCATGAGCATATAAAGCCGCATACAGAGGCATACCCTCTAATGATCTCTGTCGTTGCAGACTTTCCATGCTTTTCAAGGTTTTAAGCTCACCTCGTCCGGTTAACTCAACTTCAAAACACAAAAAAGGCCCAGGTATAACCCGAGCCTCTTTTTTTGGTAAGCGCCATACACCACGCACTAACCCTTGCTCAAGACTCAACAAATCCACCAGAATTTTACTGTCTTGAAAAGGACGTGTATGAATAACATACGCACTGGCACGCATTCTACCTACCCTTCTTAAACATCCACACTACTCTTCTTGATACCCTAAGCTCGCCAAGGCGCGCTCGTCATCGGACCAGCCAGAACGAATTTTAACCCATAAATTCAACATCACTTTATGCTGAAATAAGTTTTCCATGTCAATACGGGCTTCTTTACCAATCAGTTTAATTTTCTCACCACGCTCACCGATAATGATGCGCTTTTGCCCATTTCTCTCAACCAAAATTAATGCACTGATGTGTATTGCCGTTTCTTCATAGACAAACTCTTCAATCTGCACCGCAACTTCATAAGGCACTTCCTGCCCCAATTGGCGAGTAATTTTCTCACGTACAATTTCGGCCGCCAAAAAACGTGAGCTGCGATTGGTAATTTGGTCTTCTGGATAAAACGCAACCCCTTCAGGGATATAGCTTTCCACCAAGCGCTCAAGACGGTCCAAATTATTGTTGCGCAATGCAGAAATAGGCACAACTTGCGCAAATTCCATACGCTCAGATAAGTTCGCTAAACGCGGTAAAATCGTTTCCTTTTCTTTAACTTGATCCACTTTATTGACCACAAGAACCACAGGGCAGCGAGCATACTTCACTTTTTGCAACACGGATTCGTCTTCTTCGGTCCAACGATCGACATCCACCACAAACAAAATCACATCCACGTCTTTCAGAGCGGCCGTGGCGGTTTTATTCATAAAACGGTTGATTGCTTTGGTTTCACCAAGATGCAATCCTGGGGTATCCACATAAATTGCCTGAATATGCCCCTCTGTTTTTACCCCTAATATCTGATCACGAGTTGTCTGAGGCTTACGAGAGGTAATCGATAATTTTTGCCCAAGAATATGATTGAGTAAGGTTGACTTACCAACATTAGGACGACCGACTATCGCCACATAACCACAATGAGTAATCTCAACTTCAGACATTATTTTTGTTCCAATAATTTAAGGGCGGCTGCCGCAGCATTTTGCTCCGCAATGCGACGACTATTACCTGTACCTTCTATCGCCTGATCACAAAGCTCAACCAGACAGTGCACATGAAACGTTTGATCATGGGGCTCCCCCAGAATTTCGACGACCTCATACTGTGGCAAGGCATGTTTACGAGCCTGTAAAAACTCCTGCAAACGTGTCTTGGCATCCTTGGTTACTACCTTAAGAGAGGTTGCATCCAAGCGATCTTTGTACCAAGCTAATATATGCTGCCGGGATACATCCATCCCGGCATCCAGATACATGCCACCGATAATACCTTCTACCGCATCGGCTAAAATAGAGTCCCGACGAAACCCTCCGCTTTTCAGCTCTCCAGCTCCCAGCTTTAAAAAGTCCCCTAGCTGAAATTCGCGAGCTAACTCCGCTAAGGTGTCGCCTTTTACCAAGGAAGCTCTTAGTCGACTTAACTCGCCTTCCTTCGCCTTTGGAAAGCGATGGAACAACTCTTCAGCTATGACATAATTTAAAATGGAGTCACCCAAAAATTCAAGGCGCTCATTGTTTTTGCCACCAAAACTGCGGTGCGTCAGCGCCAATTCGAGTAATCCAAGGTCGGCGAAAAAGTACCCTATTCGCCGACACAACTTCTGATACAGTGAACTCAAAATCTCTCCAACATTATTTAATCAAACCGTTATATTCAAAACTTGGAAGACTGAAAAACTTATTCCAATACAGCCATACATAAAAAGCTCGACCTTTTAGATCAGACTCTGGCACAAATCCCCACACTCGACTATCAGCGCTATTATCACGATTATCACCCATCACGAAATAGTGGCCTTTTGGCACCACATAATCCCCTTGGAGTGGGTTTGGATAGTGATTGTTATAGATATAATGAACCGTGCCGTCTAAGTCTTCTTTAAACAAACTCACCGCCTCTTGGTTTTGGTCTGGTGAGGGTGGTAAATCCGCAATAAACTGTTTGCTTACCTGTTTGCCATTGATCTTAAGAATTTTATTGTGATAGCTAATATGGTCCCCAGGCAAACCCACTACCCGTTTAATATAGTTGATACTCGGATCTCGTGGGTATTTAAAGACAATCACATCGCCACGCTTTGGCTCCGTTGTTTTGATCAAGGTGGTATTCAATACAGGCAAACGAATACCATAATCAAACTTATTCACTAGAATAAAATCACCAATTTTCAATGTCGGCAACATTGAACCAGACGGGATCTGAAAAGGCTCCACTATAAAGGATCGCACAATAAAGATGACCGCAATGATGCCAAAATACGACTTCACTTCTAATACAAATTTCGGTGTATTCGCTAATCGCTCTTTTTCCGCTTTACTCAGTGCTGAGCGCGCCTCTTCTGGCATACCAGCCAACAAGGCTTTACGTTTTGGCGCAAAAACCAGTCGATCATACAACCAAAACGCCCCGGTAATTAAAAAAGCCAAGGTCAGTATCAACTCGAAATCAAAACTCATACATCTGTCTCCATTACGGCGCACACTGTGGGTGGGCCAAATCTAGGTTCATGCTGCGCTTAGCTATCTATTTGCAATGCTGCAAGGAAGGCGGATTGTGGAACTTCCACATTACCAACCTGCTTCATGCGTTTTTTACCTTCTTTCTGTTTCTGTAACAGTTTCTTCTTACGGCTTACATCGCCACCGTAGCACTTAGCAATTACGTTTTTACGCAAGGCTTTTACAGTTGTACGAGAAATGACTTTGGCGCCAACAGCCCCTTGAATCGCCACATCAAACATCTGACGCGGAATCAACTCTTTCATTTTTTCACACAAAGCACGGCCTTTATATTGCACATTATCTTTATGCATGATCAACGCCAAAGCGTCCACACGTTCACCGTTAATCAGAATATCTAAACGGCATAATGGAGCGGGTGCAAAATGCGAAAAACTGTAATCCAATGATGCAAATCCACGGCTACAAGATTTCAACTTATCAAAGAAATCCATCACCACTTCGTTCATCGGTAATTCATAACGCAATTGCACTTGCTTACCAGCAAACTGCATATCTTTTTGGACACCGCGCTTTTCGACACATAAGGTAATCACACTACCCAGGTATTCCTGCGGCACTAAAATATTGGCTTCTACAATCGGCTCACGCATTTCCTTGATCGAACCGGGGTCTGGCATCTTAGAAGGGCTATCAACATTAATGACCTGACCATTTGCCAATTCGACCTCAAAAATAACCGTCGGTGCGGTCGTAATTAAATCAAGATCGTATTCACGTTCTAAACGCTCTTGAATGATTTCCATGTGTAGCATCCCCAAGAAGCCACAACGGAAACCAAAACCTAATGCATCGGAACTTTCGGGTTCAAAGAAAAGTGAGGCATCATTCAAGGTTAATTTATCCAGAGCCACACGAAAATCTTCATAATCATCAGCACTGACAGGGAACAGACCGGCATACACTTGAGGTTTCACCTTTTGGAAACCCGCTAATTGGGCAACGTCCGGAGTGGCAGCGTGGGTAATAGTATCCCCCACTGGTGCACCATGAATGTCTTTGATCCCAGCAACAACAAACCCTACTTCACCCGCTTTGAGAACATCGGTTTCTTTACGCTTCGGAGTGAAAATACCAGCCATATCCACAAGGTGCGCTTGCTTAGTCGATTTAATAAAAATCTTGTCTTTTTTGCGCAAAGTACCTTGTTTAATACGCACTAAAGACACAACGCCTAAGTAGTTATCGAACCAAGAGTCAATAATAAGAGCTTGTAATGGCGCATCTATATCCCCTTCCGGTGGCGGAATGGTTGCGACTAATCGCTCTAATACATCCTCAACTCCCATTCCTGTTTTGGCAGAACAGGTTACGGCATTCATAGCATCGATACCGATGATTTCTTCAATCTCGCCGCTCACACGCTCAGGTTCAGCTTGAGGTAGATCGATTTTGTTCAATACAGGCATAACCTCAAGGCCTTGATCAATCGCAGTGTAACAGTTCGCTACGGATTGAGCTTCCACGCCCTGCGCTGCATCCACCACCAAAAGCGCCCCTTCACAGGCAGCTAATGAACGGGAGACTTCGTAGGAAAAATCCACATGTCCCGGTGTATCGATGAAGTTCAGTTGATAGGTTTGACCATCTTTGGCATGGTAATCCAAGGTCACACTTTGTGCCTTAATAGTAATGCCACGCTCGCGCTCAATGTCCATAGAGTCAAGAACCTGCGCCGACATTTCACGCTCACTCAACCCCTCACAGATTTGGATAAAACGGTCTGCTAGGGTCGACTTTCCATGATCAATATGGGCAATAATACTGAAATTGCGTATGTGCTTAAGATTTTTTGAAGACACTATTTACTCACACTTTAAAAGCGATATTTGGTTGAATACGGCGTTCTTTATTCGAGATTGCTGTCCTTGGGTCGCTTATTGCCAAAATAAAAAAACACTATGACGGCAAGCGTCACAACAAAATACGAACCAGACGGCATTCGGATCAGAAATTGGCGAGCATTCTACCGAAAATCAACCAAGGACTCCATTTATTTAAATGAACAAACAGACAAAGTCATCATAAATAACACAGTTAAAATCAGGGTAAAACGATCCCCCGTTGTTTTAAGACACGTTCAACCGTATCCACTGTCGCTTGTGTATGAGCATCAATTTCTAAATTCACTTTATCGCCCGCGTTGAGCTGACCAAAGGTGGTTAAACGAAGGGTTTCTGGAATCAACGACACTTCAATCCAATCATCCCCTATGTCACTAATGGTTAAACTGGCACCATTGAGGCCAACATAACCTTTATCGAACAAGTAACGTCGTGCATCCACTTCATCTTGACGATCAATCACAAAACGAATATGCACACTTTCGTTGATCTGCTCTACTCGCGACACGGTTACCGTGGTCATGATATGCCCAGACATAACATGCCCGCCCACTTCGTCGCCCATTTTGGCTGCACGCTCAAAATTAATGTTGTCGCCGTCATTCAATAAACCGATATTGGTTAATTTGAGGGTGGTATCAATAACATCAAAGGATAAAACATCCTGCTTGATTTCAGAAACGGTTAGGCAGACACCATTGATCGCGACACTGGCGCCCAACTGTTGATCTAACATCGTGCCCATCGGAAACTCTATGGCCAGTTTTTTATTCCGACCGTCCGCTTTAAGAGATTTAACGACCGCAACACCTTGAACAATTCCGGTAAACATAAGAAGCCTTTCACACCATTTATCATTGATCAGAACCTATACAATACGGGCAACTTATGCTCAACTGGAGAAGAATTAATCACCTCCGCACAAAGCACCGCCAACTCTACCTTCACAAGAGTTATCATAGATTCACTAATAGGGTTATCCACAGCATGCGGGGATAACAAATCGTAACACTCATTATCTTGAGTTATGCGTCTAAAATCCTCTTTTTCAAGCTGCTTTATGTGTCAAACACCCTAATGAACCATTCATTTACTTTACTATTTAGACCAGCCCTGAGACGAAAAAGCCGCTTTAGTTAGCGGCTCAATCTCTGCAACATGACAAATGAAGCTAAGAGGACTTATTTATTCAACGCCTCAATCATATCTTGAGTCACTAAAGTAATACCGTCAGAATTACGATAAAAACGTGCAGAATCCGCAGCTGGATCTTCCCCAATGATGGTTCCTTCTGGAATCCGACAGTCAGAATCCACAACCACACGATGAAGACGGCAATGACGCCCAATATCGCAGCGAGGCAGTATCACAGATTTATTCACATGAGAGTATGAATTCACACGTACGTTATTAAAAAGAATCGACTGTTCGACCGTTGAGCCAGAAACAATACAACCAGCAGACACCACGGAATTTAGCGCAGTACCGATGCGTTCTTCATAATTATAGTTAAACTTCGCTGCCGGACGCTGGTACTGTGCAGTACGAATTGGCCAGCTTTCATCATACAAATCCAACTCAGGCACCAACTTAGTCAAATCCATATTTGACTCCCAATAAGCCGTCAAAGTCCCCACATCTCGCCAATAAGGCTTTTGTGGATAACTTTCGTTTGGAATAACACTATGGGAAAAGTGATGGGCTTTTATTTTAGAGCGGCCAACAAAGATCGGAATAAGGTCTTTACCAAAATCATGGCTGGAGTCGTCATCCTTTGCATCAGAGCGTAAATTGTCACATAAGAACTTGGTATTAAAAATGTAGATTCCCATACTCGCAAGAGCAACATTGGGATTACCTGGCATGGTTGGAGGATGGGTCGGTTTTTCCTCAAAAGCGATGATATTATCGTCCTCATCCACATGCATAATGCCAAATTGATCGGCCTCTTGGATGGGGACTTCAATACAGGCCACAGTCACATCAGCACCGCTTTCGATATGTTCTTTCAACATCAAACTGTAATCTTGTTTGTACACATGATCACCCGCCAGAATGAGCATGTATTCACTCCCCAGACCATCAATCATGGCTAAGTTCTGATACACCGCATCGGCCGTTCCACGATACCAATCTCCCCCCGTTTGTTGCTGGGCTGGCCAAAGTTCAATAAATTCATTGAAGTCTGAACGTAAAAAGTTCCAGCCTCGCTGTACATGCTGATTCAAAGTATGGGAACGATATTGAGTCAGCACGGCAATTCGGCGCATGCCCGAATTGATGCAATTAGAGAGTGGAAAATCAATGATCTTGTACTTACCTGCAATGGGAACAGCAGGCTTCGCACGGTTGTCGGTTAATTGCTTCAGCCTTGAGCCACGCCCACCCGCTAAAATAATTGACAGGGTTTTCATGCATGCAGTGTTTAAATCCATATTTCACCCTTAAATATTATCTGCTAACTCTACATTGTTTTATATTTAGGTATACTCTTGAGACTGTGCTAAATCAATAAGATACTTATATGAAGAAGATTCTATTTGCTGCATCCGAAATACATCCTTTAATCAAAACTGGTGGGCTTGCTGATGTTGCAGGCGCACTCCCCATAGCGCTTAGAAAAAAGGGTCTCGATGTCAAACTCATAATGCCAGCTTACCAAGGCATACTCGACCAAGTCGAGCCTATTTATCATAGCATCAACTTGGGAAATCCGTTTGGTGTTGGCGATATTATTCTCTTAGAAACTCGCCCCCATAAGAATGACATTCCTATTTGGCTTGTACAATGTCAAGCACTTTATGAGCGTGATGGCGGACCTTACCTAGATACGAATGGCCTAGATTATGTCGATAATCACTTGCGTTTTGGCGCCTTTTCTTGGGCGATTGCCATGCTGGCTCAGCATGGCAATCTGTTCGGATGGCAAGCCGACATTCTTCATCTAAACGATTGGCAAACTGGATTTGCCGCAGCCTATTTAGCAAGCTGGAAGCTCGATCACCTGCCCATTGTCAGCACCATTCACAACCTACGTTACAATGGCAGTTTTGATATGGCTAAATACGGTGACATGCGCCTCTCCAACGAATTATTAGACATACACGGCATGGAGTTTTATGGTCGTTTTTCCGGACTTAAAGCAGGGTTGGTCTACGCTGATCGCATCACCACCGTCAGCCCAACTTATGCAAAAGAAATTCTCACCAGCGAATACGGCGATGGAATGGATGGCACACTGCGGGCCATGCGCCATAAACTATCAGGCATTCTAAATGGCGTAGACTATGATCAATGGTCACCAGAAAAAGACGATCACATTACCACACGCTATTCGCCAGACACCATTGAGAAAAAATTGGACAATAAACTGGCTTTATTAAGAGAAAACGGCCTTTCAGAAGACCCAACTAAACTGGTCTTTGGGGTGGTGAGTCGACTCACGGAACAAAAAGGCTTGGATCTGATCCTTGAGGCCATTCCATCAGTACTTAACAAGGGAGCCCGTTTAATCATTCTTGGTTCGGGTGATAGCGCTCTTGAGACAGCCTATCAAGCCTTACAAGCGTCCTACCCTGAACAAGTGACCATTCGCATTGGCTACGACGAAGCGTACTCACATCGTATTCAGGCTGGCGTTGACGCACTACTGATACCATCTCGATTTGAGCCCTGCGGTTTAACACAGTTGTATGCGCTAAAATACGGCACGCTTCCTGTTGTTAGAAAAACAGGAGGATTGGCTGACACTATCTTTGAGGACACCGAACAAGCCAATGGTTTTGTCTTTGAAAACGCCACGGCACTGGATTTAAGTAAAGCACTTGAGCGCTGCTTAACTTACTTTGCTGATATGCAAGCATGGCGAACACGACAATTCAACGCCATGCAGTATGATTTCAGTTGGGAAACCGTCACCGATGAGTGGATAGAACTTTATAATCAGCTTATTCGATAAAGCGTCGACAACGGAGTTATTTCTGTAGAAGAAGCACAATCGAATTGTGTTTCTTCACATTTTCCTACTGCTATTCTTTTTCCAACCTTATACTCTGCGTCAACCATAGGCTCATTCCTGAAGCTTCAGACTCGTTTAAGGAAGGGATTGAAATGCTTTTGCCTCTTTTACATGGGTTGCATCCCACTCTTTTAAGCCTTTCATCAAAGACGCCTCTGCGACGCCGTCCTGACGCATATCCCGCAGTGCCTTCGCAATTTTTTGTTTCAGTTCATCTGTATTACAAGGCGAATCTTTAGACATGGTCAAATACAAGCCTTCACTACTAATAGATGGCTCGACGGGCACGATTTTCCCACTCAAACCAAGCATTGCGACATAAGCCTCTCCAGGGTTTTTCTCGTATAGTACATAATCGACACGATCTGCAGCGAGCATCAAAAACGCCTGAGACAAACTGGCCACACTGAGAATATTGAGGTGGCGCTGGGCAAATTCATCAAACACCTGCCCAAAACTGTTATTAATCACCGTCACACCCCATTTTCCAATCAGGTCCTCTTTGGAGTGAAACGGAAATTGATTGCCTTTTCTCTGCCAAACGACACTCGTGGTATGCAATATTACCGGGGAAAAATAGTCCATATAATCCGCACGGGCACTGGTATAAAAGGCGCCAGCCATCAAATCAATACGACCACTTTTCACTTCCGATTGCGCTCTGGACCACGGACCAACATGTTCCAACTTAATTGGCACACCAATGCGCTTACTCAATGCCTCGATAAAGAAGGCATTCGCCCCTAATAAATCATGATCATTGTTCGGGCTACGCCATAAAAAGGGTGGATACTCAGAGTTGCCCGTCGCAGTCAACGAGTGGCACTGCTCTTTACTCGTTGACGTCTGAGCCAAAACGCTTTGGGCCCCCAATAAGACCCCTAAGAGTCCCATCAATGGCACAATGCGCAAAAGCTGTTTATTGTGTAAACGCATAACCTGAGAACACTCCTCAAACAAACACCAATTAGGTGGCAAACTCATCAGCAACAAATAAAGCATACAATGAAAATGAATTTATGCATTACTTTGTATGACATCTTTTCTAAAAAGGCCAGAAGCACGAACTCGAACTGGTGGGTTGAGTCCCCTCAATAAAGGCTAAGGACTCACGATTTTTACAACGTTTTGCGGCTATTTCAAACGAATCATCCAGAACATCATACCTTACCGCGCCATTAGGCAATGTTTCAGGTAAGGAGCGAGGGTTCATGTGTTGAGTAAAATCAATCCACACCTTTTGTGCTCCAGTGGCCCCCGTAATATCCAAAGGCGCATTATCATCATCTCCCAGCCAAACCGTACTGGCATAATCCCCCGTAATCCCCTCGAACCAACTATCCCGCTGGCCATTAGACGTCCCCGTCTTTGCTGCAAACGTCAAATCAGGAAAAGCATGCTGAGCCGCCTGAGCGGTACCAATTTCCGGAACTTTAGTCATCCCATCCAGCGTGACCGCCAATAAAGCATCCGTGAAAGGTACTTTGGTTGAGCGGTCAAAACGCTTTAATAAATGATCATGTTGATCCATGACGGCCAACACCACCCCAAGCTCACTACTTTTTCCACGAGAGGCAATCGGTTGATACATACGCGCCACCTCAAAAGGCGATAACTCAAGTGCGCCCAACGCCATAGCCGGATGCATAGTAAACGGGCGCTTCACCCCTAGTTGTCGAAGGGTATCACCGACTCGATCAAAGCCAATTTGCTGAGCCAAATTCACCGTCGCTAAGTTATAAGAGTGGGCCATGGCCTCATATAGATGCACCACACCATGAGTCTTACGCGAGTAATTTTCAGGTTCCCAAATCTGACCATCAACATTAAAGCGCATGCGCTTGTCATCGATGCGACTCCACCAAGTATAGTGCCCTGTGGCTAATGCAGCCATATACAAAGGTGGTTTCACCAAAGAACCAATGGGCCTTACCGCCCCCAGCGCTCGATTGAACCCTGAATACTGTTTATCGCTAGACCCCACCACAGCACGTACCTGACCATTTTGCCGATCCGTCACCACCATGGCCCCTTGCAAGCCAGCCAAACGTTTGTCATGTTTTTCAAGAAGTGCAACCTGACGCCGCATAGCTCGCGTCGCTGCTAACTGAGCACGAATGTCAACACCAGTATAAATGCGCAAGTTTTTCGTCGCTAAGGTCTCTTTGTCAAAATCCCGAGACAACTGCAAAGATACAAGGTCTAAATAATCACCATAAATTGAACGGGTCCTACGTTTGTCCGCTAAATGAATGGGCTGCTTCACCAGTATTTGATAGTCTGTGGGCGTCAACCGTCCTTGATCTTTTAAAATCGCTAAAACAGTATTACGTCTTGATAGCGCTCTTTTGGGGTGACGCTCAGGGTTATAGTAAGAAGGCCCTTTCACCATGCCCACCAGTAGCGCCATTTCGTCAATATTCAGCTCTTTTAGAGGTCGACCAAAAAAGTGCTGACTGGCTGCTGCAAAACCATGTAACCCTTCATTGCCCACTTGCGCCAAGTACACTTCATTCATATAAGCGGTAATAATCTCTTGCTTGGAGTAGTGATACTCCAACAATAAACTCATGACGACCTCTGTCAGCTTTCGCGTGTAAGTGCGCTCAGAGCTTAAAAACATGTTTTTTACTAACTGCTGGGTCAAGGTAGATCCCCCTTGACGACGAGAGTCATGAGTAAGGTTGACCCATGCCGCCCGCGCAATCCCCGTCAAAGAAATCCCCCAGTGGTGGAAAAAATCTCTGTCTTCCACCGTGGTTAAAATATCAATTAAGGACTTGGGAATATCATGATAGGTTAAGATTTGCCGGCGCTCAGTGTTACCACCATATAAGAAGCCAATACGCTGAGGTTCAATACTGGCTTCTGCCACTGGCTCACCGCTTAAGGACTGAATTTGTAGCTTGCCATCCACAAACGAGAAAATACGCCTTTCACTAGGATGAAAGCCGTTGTAGTAGACATAAGATCTTAAGTGGGCACTCACTTTTGTACGACTTCTTGCCGCCCAGCCGACTTTTTGGCTGTTACGACCAAAACGATAACCCGTTTCTTTCAACAATGATTCAAGTTCCGCTTTTTTCCAAGGGGCGCCACTTTTCAAATAAATCGGTGCACTCAGTACTTCAGAAGGCACTTGCCATTTTTGGCCTTCAAAACGCGTCACCACCTTTTGATCCAGCCACCAGACCCAAATAGCAAAAGGAATACTGCCGATCAAACAAAGCACTAGCCCCCATTTAAAAAATGCACGCCATGCTCGCCCCAAAAATCCACGGGATTTTTTCGGGGGAGATTTCTTTTTCGTTTTTGAAGTCATAGACTTACGAGAAGGTTTCGAAGGGGGTTTAATAGCCATGGTGCCAAGTATAAGTAGCTTGGCAAAGGCAAGCAACATGACAGAGCAACAAACAGAAACTCTTTATACCAAACGTAAAAAAAGATACCTTTGTTACCTTGATATTGACAAGGTATAGGGTAATCTGACATTTTCACCCCCTAGGGAAAATAACAGTCATGGAGAGTAAGGACGTGATGAGCGACACGAAACGACAATACATTAATGCCATAACCACACAATATGATGGCTTGATTCAGTACAATAGTATCAGTATGACAAGAGTAATGTTCCTTATGAGGAAACACTCAACGAACAAAGTCTCTGCCCAAAACAGGCATAAATAGTACTTTTTACTTGGAAGAATGTGGTGAATGTATGTTTTATAAGCATCTAATCCCTAATGCACAACGATTATCTGAAGGTAAAGCGCTTCACTTCAAAGTAAATCAAAGCGAATTTGTTATTATCAAACAACAGGGTGAGTTGCGCGCCTACGAAAACCGCTGCCCACATCAAAAACGTGCGCTAAACTGTCATACAGAAGAGATTTTTGATGACGATGGTGATTACATAAAATGCCATCATCATGGTGCTCTTTTTTCACCAAATGATGGCCAGTGTATTGCTGGACCATGCCAAGGCAAAACCTTAAAAAAAGCCACGCTTGGTGTAGAAAAGGGCAATTTTTATATACTGATCGGAGAAGGCAGTCCTGCCGTGGCGTAACAAGTAATGAGATTTTGCTTGTATCCACTATGATGACACCTAAATACAGCCTAACTGTGTCGTATGCCTTAGACCAATCAGCATAATGCTTGCGGAGAGTACGATGCAGTTATATCAGTATGATCATTGCCCAAATTGTGTTCGTGCCGATATGGTGGCCAATTACAAAGCGCTTTTCCATGAAAAAATTTATCTTCTTCATGGTGACGATGACGAATGTTATGCCTTATTAAAAAAGCTCCCCTCTTCGAAAAATAGGCAATTACCCATTTTTAAAAGTGACGATAACACCATCATCACGGATGGATTAAAGATTGCCCGATATTTAGATAAAATTGGCGACTCAGAAAAACCGATCCGCCCCTCAGCTCAGGATATCACCGCTCACAGCATCCTTGAGGAAGCAGAACTTCATATCAATTGTCTTGTTTTTCCCCGTAACATTCTATTAGGGCTCCCTGAGTTTTCATCACGTCAGTCTCGCGATGAGTTCCGCATCAAGAAAGAAAGTGAAATACGTCGCTCCTTTGAGAAAGCCCTCGAAGAAACTCAGCACCATAAAAAAATCGTTGAAATGGCATTACAAAAGCTCCCCGAACAGACGTTGCCTTCAGATCATAGCCACACCATTAGCTGGGATGATGTGATGCTATTCCCAAAACTTAGAAACCTAACCATGGTATTAAACCTACAATTCCCTGATCATCTACGCCAATATATCGACGAGGTAGCACACGCCACTTCTATTCATACTTACTACCACTTTGAGATCTAATTAAATGCGTTTTCTAACCCTTTTATTAAGAGTACGCTTACTGAGCCCCACTATATTGCTCGGCAGCGTCTTCATTATGCTAACCAACAATGTACTTGCTGCTCCTCTGCGTATTGCAGTTGCCTCTAACTTTACCGCCCCTATGCAAATACTAGCGCCTCTTTTCGAACAAGAAACGGGTCAGAAACTGCAGTTATCCTTTGGCTCCTCAGGAAAATTTTATGCACAAATACGTAACGGCGCGCCTTATGATGTCTTTTTATCAGCCGATCAAGCCAAACCAGATAAATTAATCAAAGCAGGTTTAGCTCAAAAAAGCAGTAAAATCATTTATGCAAAGGGAATACTCGTCTTATGGTCCGCGACACAACAGCGTGTAGAACCCGTTAAAAGCACCTTAGAGCAAGCCCGCAAAATAGCCATTGCCAACCCCAAACTGGCCCCATATGGTTTAGCTGCCAAAGAAACCTTAACCAAATTAGGCTTATGGGACATTTTACAAAGCAAACTAGTACAAGGCGAAAACATAGGACAAACCTATCAGTTTGCTTATTCGCAAAATGCCGAATTGGGGTTCGTTGCCTTATCCCAAGTTTTGGCTGGGCCTGTCAAAGGCCGTTACTGGCAAGTCCCAAATAACGATCATAGCCCCATCAAACAAGCGGCAGTCCTGTTAACTCACAGTCAACATAAAACACAGGCCCAAAAATTCCTTAACTTTTTAGTACGAAAGGATATTCAAAAGCGTATTAAAAACTTTGGTTATGACTCTGGTCAGTAAGTCACCCTAGACAAACACCAATGATACGATTCACTTATCTTCTTCAATATAGTCTTGCCTTAAGGTGATAACCCTATGTTATTAAGCTCAGGAGATTGGACGGCTATATGGTTAACGCTCAAATTAGCGACCAGTGTCACCATACTGCTGCTTATTCTTGGCACGCCATTAGCTTGGTGGCTTGCGAGAACATCCTCTTGGCTTAAGGCACCAATCAGTGCCATTGTAGCAATGCCCCTTATTCTCCCTCCTACGGTACTGGGGTTTTATTTGTTAATATTCCTAAGCCCTAACGGAGCGCTAGGCCACTTTTTGACAAACATTGGGATATCACCTCTGCCCTTTAGTTTTACTGGCTTAATCTTTGCCTCAATGATCTATTCTCTTCCCTTTGTGATTCAGCCTTTACAGAATGCCTTTGTCGCTATGGGAAACCGTCCTCTGGAAGTGGCCGCTACCTTAAGAGCCTCTGCATGGGACCGTTTTATTCATGTTGCTCTCCCCATGGCAAAGCCTGGTTACCTTAGTGCGGCAGTCTTAGGTTTTGCTCATACTGTCGGTGAGTTTGGTGTGGTACTGATGATGGGCGGTAATATAGAAGGGGAAACTCGCGTGCTATCGGTTCAAATATACGATCATGTAGAAGCTCTTGAATATGCCCAAGCCCATACATTGTCTTTACTCATGGTGTTGTTTGCTTTTGTAGTATTAGCCTTTTTATATGCAACTCAAAAAGTGAATAAGCAAAAAGCAGACATAGGATCATGGTGATGAACGCAATAAACATTCGCTTGAGTCGATCTAAGCAAAGCAGGTCAGACTTCGCTTTAGAAGTTGATCTCACTTTACCAAACCAAGGCGTCACAGCGTTATTTGGCCGCTCCGGATCGGGTAAAACCACCCTATTACGCTGTTTAGCGGGTTTAGAGAAAAACCATCAGGGCCAAATCGCCTTTAACGAGGCTATTTGGCAAAGTGAAGCTGGGGATTTTTTGCCCGTTCATAAACGTCCCATCGGTTATGTCTTTCAAGAAGCCAGTCTATTTCCCCATCTTTCCGCTCGCGATAACCTCGCTTTTGCTACGAAAAGGGCTAACAAAGAAGAGAGTGTCATCGCTTATCAAGACGTGATTGATCTATTAAATATTGCCTCGCTACTGGAACAATTCCCCCATCAACTCTCCGGTGGTGAAAGGCAACGCATTGCCATCGCACGTGCCTTATTGATTCAACCAAAGCTTCTCCTTATGGACGAGCCATTATCCGCCCTTGATGAGGGCCTAAAAAAGGACATTCTTCCTTACCTAGAAGCCGTTTGCTCAAACATGTCCATTCCGATTCTTTATGTGAGCCACTCTTTAGACGAAGTCATTCGCTTAGCTCAATATACGGTCATTATGGATCAAGGGAAAATCGTCGATCAGGGAGAAACGCAATACCTTCTTGGAAAATTATCAACGTCCCGATATACCTATCAGAACACGCGTTTTATGATCATCGGTCAGATCACGCAACAAGATGAACAATGGGGATTATCCACCTTATCCTTTGGTCAACACAGCTTGATGATTTCACGTACACACGAAGTCATTGGCGACACAGTAAAGCTGCAAATTCAAGCACGAGATGTCAGCATCGCACTCTCAGCTAATGAAGACTCTAGTATCATCAACCGACTAGCGGTTTATATTGATGATATCAGCCACAATGAAGCTGACCCAAACACAGTATTGGTCAGAATGATGGCAGGCAAAACCCCGATTCTCGCAAGCATTACGGCCTATTCTGCCCAAAAACTGAATTTAACCATTGGCCAACATGTCATAGCACAAATCAAATCCGTCGCGGTATTAAGGTGAGACCTTTGCTCGATGTCACGAGCGACGCCAAGACGCGGCAAAAACAGATGAGAAAGCGGAGTTTATACCTATAAATGAGCATTTTGAGTCTGTTTTTAACAAAGTATTGGCAAGCGCAGTAGTCGTGCAGAAGTCTCAAGGAAATAGTTAATACTAATGAGTTCTATGTATTCTTTAGATGAGACAAACCTGAAACAAAAAATAATAATGATACAAATTAATAAAAAGACAGTATTCTATGGAAGATCAAGCATTAGCAATTAGATCCCTCTTTATTGGATCAATCGATAGCCTAAAAATCGCGATGAAAAAAGCCATGGTAGAAAAAAACCTTTCTGGTTCACCACTGCTTTTTTTTGTATTAGACCATATCCAAAATACCCCAAACTGCACCGCCCAAGATGTCAGCCAAAAAATGCATCGTGATAAAGGACAAATTACGCGGATTATCAAAGAGCTGATTACCAAGGGATTGATCACTAAACAACTCAATCAGAACGACAAACGTAGCCACTTTATTTTCCTAACAGAGCAAGGTCAGGCGTACTATCAAACACTAAAGAATGCCGACAATGAAGCCATCGCCCTGATGAAAGCCAGCATCAGTCAGGAAGAGCTTGATACTTTTCTAAGAGTAGGGCAACGCATGCTACAAAATATTCAAAGCCACATTAACGAGCCATAAATTGGCGACGTTGACGCTATAGTCTGCACTAAACCAATGAAATGAATTATTCATTCATCGTTTTTTTCTATGATGAGTGCTTATTGGCTAAGTGATTTTGTTGAAGTGGAGCCCCTGTTAATGGATTCAATCGACTAGCTGACGCTTTTTTCGATAACATATAAAAGGCTAACATCTCCTTTTTCATAGGTTTTGAGTACAAATACCCTTGCCCAATATCGCACCCATAATGATTTAATAATGCGACTTGCGTATCCCGTTCAACCCCTTCCACGACCACTTTCACGCTCGCTCTATGGGCAGCAGAAATAACACCACTCACTAGACGTTGCTGCTCTAGAGAACTTTCTATATGTCTTATGAATTGCGGCGCAATTTTGATCATATCGATTGGTAACCTTGTCAACGTTGATAAAAGTGCGCCTTCAGTACCAAAACTATCTATCGAAATTGAAATGCCCATTTCCCGTAGCGCCTTCAATGTCGAGATCACCGACGTTGAACCATTTATCACAATGGACTGATCTAACTCAAATATGAAGTAATGAGCAGGCAGATTACGAGTCTCCAACATAGAAGCAATGACATCAATAAAATTAGGATTAATTAAATGGTCAAAGGCAATGTTTAAACAAACGGGTTGAGCAACGCTGCCTTCTTTCGCTAATTGAGATTGAACCATTAAACAGGCCTGTTCAAACATCCAAAAACCGACATCGACGACCTTCCTCGATTCCTGAACCAAAGCCCAAAATGCTGCATGATGGAATACACCTTTTTCAGGATGATGCCAACAGATCAGCGCTTCGCATGCCACCACGTCTCCCTCTTTCATGTTAATTAGAGGCTGGTAGCAAAGCGTTAACTCATGGTTTTCTACTGCTGAGATCAACTCGTCATCAATGTTCTTCAAACAATCCACGCACTTTTGTTTTCGCCCATCTTGTTTGAACTCTTTCTGTTTCAGCCCTTCTTTGAAAAAGTAAACGTTATTGCGTCCTGACTCTTTCGCCTTGTACATGGCCATATCCGCACGACCAAGCACCTCTTCCGATGAATCACCATCTTCAGGAATCAAAGTAACACCAATGGAAGCAGACACAGAATAGTTTTTCCCTTGTAAAACGACAGGCTCATTGATGGATTTAAGCAGTCCTTGAGCGAATAACTTAATCGTTTGACGATCATGGTAATCGGACAGCAGAATAGCAAACTCATCCCCCCCCAGACGAGCGACTACCCCTTTTCCATTCACAATATTTGTTAAACGTGACGCCATAACCGTTAACAGCAAATCGCCAGCACCGTGCCCAAGCCTGTCGTTGATATCTTTAAATCCATCCAAATCTAAGTACATCAGTGCACAACGACTCTTATCACTGTTTAAACAGGCGATGAACACCTTTTCAATAAAAAGACGACGATTTGCTAACTGTGTTAGAGGATCATAAAAAGCGAGTTTTTCCAACTCACGGGTTTTAAGGCGAATAATGGCCTCAAGCCTTTCTGGTTGTAGCAAGATATAACGCAGACTCCCGCCAACGAACAAGGCGACGAGTAAGGTGACTCCGTAGCCAATCACATAGACCATTAAGCCATTGGATTCTTTTTGTGATAAAAACAACCGCCACATATTATTGGACACATTGATATTGCTCCAAGTCACAATGCCATCTAGAGGCTGAGCAGACTTCGCAAACACATTATCCTGCCCTTTATCTGGGTCAAAATAGCTAAGCTGATAACGAAACCCCTTCTTTTCAAGAGTGGGTAAACTGCTTGCCTTGATCAAACCATCCAAATTAATCAGAACAGAAATGACACCCCAAAATTCTTCAACCCCATTGTTTTCGATAAAAACCGGATTATAGCCAGTGATAGCTTCCCCTCCTTGAGTCAAATTAAACGGGCCATCTAAAGTGAGAGTTTTATTTCTAATGGCATCAAGCACACTTTTTCGATGCTTATCATCTTTTAAAATATCGTGCCCTAAGGCGGCTTCATTACCTTTTAATGGATAAATCATTGACACCACACCATTAGGTGCCAGCTGTAAGTTGGATATTCCTCCAATGGACTCAATCATATGATGGGCATAATCAGCAAAGCGTTCAGGAGAGTCTAAGCTCTTTCGCTCCAGCGCTAAAAAATACGTGGCGGATAATGCGCTAAGCAGACGACGTTCAATGACACGAGCCTGTGAGACCGCAACTTCCTGAATCAATGCGGCCTGTTCTTTACGCTTAATATCTTCTGTTTGTTGGGTAAAAAACGCGCCAATACATAACAGAGAGAAAAAGACGCCATAGCAGATAAAATTTCGTTTGCGTCGGGTCAAGAATACGCTCCCACCCCCATAAAAAAGTAAAGGAAGTATGAAACAGAACCGGCATATTCTCGTTATAGAATTAGTGAAAAGATGTAGCGAGAATTACATATCAATACGTAATACAACATCTTGTGGCGGAATAGATTAAAATCAACAAAGCTCTGATAACAAAAACCCTGACCTCTTTCGAGTATCAGGGTTTCCAGACTTAACTGTGTAACGACTGCTTAGAAGGTATAACCAACACCCACCATAACAGCAAGAGGGTTTACTTTAGTACTGATTGTACCAACAGCTGTATGAACATCGGTATCAATATTCATGTACCAAACAGAAGCGTTGGCAAACAGTTTATCACTAATCTTCATATCGACACCCGCTTGTGCAGCAAGCCCCCAAGTACCATCGACACTTACATTCGTGCCAGCTAACGCTCCTTTGCCTTTCGCATCAAAAAATACTGTGTGGTTTAAACCCGCCCCGACATAAGGACGAATATCACTGTTTGACTTGCCAAAATAATACTGTGCCATTAAAGAAGGCGGTAGTTCAGAAACTTCTGCCACTTTTCCAAGTTTAGAAGTAGATACATCATGTTTAAAAGGCGTCGCCAACAACAACTCAGCCCCAATATTATCAGTTATCATATAAGTCAATGTGGCAGCCAATTGAGTATCGTTACTGATTTTTAGTTCTTGGTTATCACTTACAGCAACGTCATCACTGCTTTCATTTGGCATCACGGTAGCAACACCACCACGAACGAAGAAATCGCCAGCTTGATGCGCCAAAGCAGCGGTAGAACAAAGAGCAGAAACAAGAGCCACAGGTAGTAAAGCTTTCATGATAGATTCCTTTTTTTCTTGATCAAACAAAGTTTCAATGACAAGAAAAGTAACAAGGATCTAACATTAAAATATTAATCTAGATCAATTTTTCTCTTTCCCAGCTTTTTTATAGATAAGAAATACCCACCCAGATCAATAAAATACAACTTGATAACCCAGAAAACATCGATTCATCATCTCTCTTTGTCATACAGCCGAGGCTCATATCTCTTTTTCCAAGCTTGAAAAAACAGCCAGTAAACCTAAAAAAAATTATGAGTTTACTAATTTACCTAATACACTGAAATCGGTAAACTTACGCCATCATCACACTGGAAACCAGATTCATGCCAATACTACTTGCCGTCACCCTGTTGTGGGCTTTTTCCTTTAGCTTAATCGGTGTCTATCTTGCCGGGCAAGTTGATGCCTGGTTCTCTGTATTAATGCGAGTATCACTTGCGACCTTGGTGTTTTTACCCTTTTTGAAATTACGTCAAATTGAAGCCAAAGTAGCACTACAGCTCATGGTGTGTGGCGCATTGCAACTTGGCATCATGTACGGTTTTTACTATCAATCCTTTCTCTTTTTGACGGTCCCCGAAGTCTTACTCTTTACCGTCATGACACCTATTTACGTCACCTTACTGAATGATCTGTTAGACCGCCGTTTGAATATTGGCTTTATTATCAGTGCCTTACTTGCCATTCTCGGTGCCGTCGCCATTCGCTACCAAGAAGTGAATGATGGATACATAAAAGGTCTTTTGATCGTTCAAGGAGCAAATTTATGCTTTGCCGCTGGTCAAGTGGGCTATAAGCGCATCATCGCCAAAGAGCGTCCAGACCTCCCCCAACGCACAGTATTTGGTTGGTTCTTTCTTGGTGCTCTTGCCGTAGTGATTCCTTGTTTCTTAATGCTGGGGAATATCAACAAACTCCCCACCACCCCTTTACAATGGAGCATCCTGGTTTATCTCGGTACCATCGCCTCAGGAGTCGGTTATTTCGCTTGGAACAAAGGGGCGACAATGGTCAATGTGGGAACCTTAGCCGTTGCCAATAATCTACTGATTCCTGCTGGTATTTTTGTCAATGTGGTTTTTTGGAACCATAATGCCGACATACTGCGGCTCTCTATTGGCGGTTCAATCATCCTATTAGCCTTAATTGTGAACGATAAATTCAACCAGAGATTCAGCAAGCACCTTACCAAAATGGCGTAAAAAGACCATGCTTTAACGTCCATAGTGATCATGGAATCGAACGATATCATCCTCGCCAAGGTAGCCTCCAGACTGTACCTCGATCAGTTCTAGGGCTATCTCTCCTAGGTTTTCAAGAGAATGAGTTTCCCCTAAAGGAATATAGGTGGACTCATTCTCCGAGAGAAGAAAGCTTTCATCACCCTTGTAAACTCTAGCCGAACCAGAGACCACAACCCAATGCTCAGCCCGATGGTAATGCATCTGCACACTGAGTTTTCCCCCTGGCCTGACGACAATACGCTTCACCTTGTAACGCTCACCCATCGCCATAACTTCATAACTCCCCCAAGGACGATGCACTTTTTTATGAAAACGATGCTCCTCACGACCACTAGCCTGAATACGTTGCACAATTTTCTTCAGTCCTTGTGAGTGCTGCTTATCCATTACCAAAACGGCATCTGCCGTTTCAATCACCACCAGATTGTCAACGCCGACCGTTGCCACTAAACGACTATCTGCTCTGACCAAACTATTTGAGGTAGTTTCAAGCATCACATCCCCCATTAGAGCATTATGACGTTCATCTTTCTCAGCGTGGTCGAATAGTGCCTCCCAAGATCCTACATCACTCCAATCGCCCTTATAAGCAATCACTTTGGCTCGTTCGGTTTTTTCCATAAGCGCATAATCAATGGACTCATTGGGGCAGGTCGAAAAACTCGCTTCATCAACACGAATAAAATCTAAGTCTTCTTTACGCTCCTGATAAGCCAAGCTCACCGACTGATGTATCTGTGCTTGATGTAATGCCAATTCAGTTAAGTAACACTCTGGTTTAAAAACAAACATGCCACTGTTCCAAAGATACTCTCCAGATGAGTAATAACGCTGAGCAGTGTCTTTATCTGGTTTTTCAACAAAGGCAGTAACGGATGTGCCATCCAGTGACTGAATATAGCCATAACCCGTTTCAGGTCGGGTAACTTCTATACCAAAGGTCACCAAGTTCCCCTTTTGGGCTACTTCAATGCTTTGCTTGATGGCCTCACCAAAAGCATCCAGATCCTTAATAAGGTGATCTGCAGGCAGCACTAGCATGATGCACTCTTGCTCCGAGTCATTGTCTTGCAGATGTCGTCGCTTAGCTTCTAGCGCCGCCAATGTAATAGCTGGTGCTGTATTACGCCCCACAGACTCCAGCATAATAGAGGCATTTTTTATGCTGAGCTCTTGTAGCTGTTGAGCCACTAAGAAACGATGCACCTCATTGCAAACAATGATAGGCGCATGCTCAGATAGCCCCTGCACGCGTAACAAGGTTTCTTGAAAAAGCGTATAAGTAGAACCGAATAAGTCAATAAACGGCTTGGCGGTATGGTGACGAGATAACGGCCATAATCGCTCGCCACTTCCCCCCGCTAAAATCACAGGAATGAGAACCACATTTGCTCCTTGTACACACAACGTAAGCCACTATTCTACCTAGATATAAAAAAACCCTGTCAAAACAGGGCTTTTTATACAAGCGCATTGGCGTTTATCACCTAAGCTATTATTTCATTTTATTGAAGCAACCAAACCTGAAAAGCTTTACGCTCAGCCTTATTAGCTTTGTTATACCAGAACTGCAACATTTCATATTGTGTATTCTTCACTTTAGTTTGATAGGTATGATCCACTATCCAAATGCGAAAATTTTTGCGGGTCTGCTCGTCTGACTTATTAAACCAAAATTGCATCATCTGGAATTCATTTGTCTGCGTAACAGACTTAGGAGCCGGAGCAGGAGCCGAATAAGAGGCATTAGCAGAGGTATTCGCTTGCTGCTTCGTAGCCCCCTCACCGGTAAACTCTTTGATTTCTTCTCGATAATTACGTAGGGGTTGGAAACCTGGCTGAAGCGGCAACATACTGACTTTATATTGAACCTCATCGCCTTTGCTGTTGACAATGTCAAATTTTGGCTTTTGAGAATACTTTTCTGCTCGCGATTTTTCGTGGATATAAGGCGCTTTTAATTCAAGATTTGCGCCTTTTTTGACATCCATATCAATGATCAGTGGCTCAGACTTAATCATATCAACATCGCCACCATGACGAAGCGATTGGTTATAACGAACAACGATTTGGTGATGACCTGATGGAATGGTCACTTCAAAATCATCGCCATAATTATTACCATCTTTTAGGTCAATGTACATGATTTGATAAGATGTTGGCACTTTAAATGTGGCCGCCATAGCATGGGTGGTAACAGCTCCAAGAAGAAGCGAGCTGGCAAGTAAGATTGATTTTTTAAAGCGCATATATTGGCTCCCTAAAAAGCGCGATCTGTGTTATCACGAACTTATATGGTGAAAATATTATTATTCGAAACTGGTTCGAACTCCGTATCGAGCGTCAATTTATCACAAACAGATGGCAAGTTAAGAGAAAACAGCACTTTTTATACACGCTTTCCCAATTTTGACTTGATTCGATACTACAAGCTATCCTGATAAGACTATCTTTTATAATATTTTTTTATAAAATTAAGAGCATTCAACTTAACCCAGCGGGCCGTGTGGGCCACCACCACGGTGATCTCCCCCAGTATAAATGTCCTCTTGCACTTGCTTAGCACTTTCTTTTTTCTCTACTTTGCCCGAGGTCTCAGGACTGGCCTTAGCATCAGGCACACCATAAGCCCCTGCTGGACCACCACCACGATGATCTCCTCCTCTATAGCCAGTGTTATCCATAGACGCGCATGCCGTTAACCCAAACATCACAGCGGCCAATATGGTCGCCTTATTCATTTTTAAACAATTTGTCATCTCAACGCCTTATTCCATTTTTCATAAAGCGAATCCTAAGAGGCTTAGTCGGTAAAAGCAAACAATCAAAACCGCTCCTCAAGTGTCGTTTTTTTGACAAACAAGCTCCATTAGAGACAAATTTTGCAAAAAAATCGTACAGACAATGAAAGAACATCAGCACCGCCATTAAGAACATGCAAACAGGGTAAAAGAAAGCGTAGTGTGATGGAGGTTGAACGATTTTCAGAAAACCATAGGATCAATACTCGTTATGGCTAAAGATATTCTTCAATCTCATTAACGTTCATATCAATGATTCAAGGAGTGCTTATCATGATGATATCTCGCAACCGGAAACTGACCATTCTTGGAGTGGGCTTGCTTGCCAGTACGCTGTCTTTTGCTGTAAGTGCACATTCACTACACGCTAAGATAGGAGCTTACCCTGGAACGAAAACAACGGTAACAGGCCATGTCTCAGTCCATTTTGATAAAAAAGATATGACGGTCAAATACAACTTAAAAGGATTGAAGCCCGTTAATGACGGCGGTCTTCATATTCATGTTGGTACCAGCTGTAAAGAAGCTGACAAAGTTGGTGGTCACTATTTCTCTCCGAAATCTGGCGGCGACTACTGGAAAAGCGCTCAATGGGTATCTGACTCTAAAGGTCGTGCAAAAGGCAGCTTTCGCTTGATATCAGGATTAGATTACAAAGCCAATTTGGGGCACGCTGTCGTGATTCATGATGCAAGCGGAGCGCGGATTGGCTGTGGTATTTTAGAAAAGTAATCCTCCCTAAGGTAGTCAATGTCAAAATGGGATGCCGAAACATCCCATTTTTGGTTAATCACTAACAGCCGTTAGTTCCCCATCAAATTTGCCTTAATAATATACAATTGCGCTGCGTCTATTGTATTACCATCCAAGTACTTCTGTTCTAGCTTGCCCTTGGTAGACCAAGTGGCAAAATCATCGTCGTTTAATACCCCTAAATGATAGGGATCAATCACCCACATACCTTCCATTTTATCATGTGGATAAGAGACCGCTTTGGCCACATCGACAACCAGTGACTTACTAACAGGATAAATGCCTTTTTGGGCCAACGCCTCCCAGCCATTTTTCTCCGTATACTGCTCAAGGGTCAGACCATCAATCATCAAGCCATGGCTGGCATCGCGGGTAATGGATGATGACAAAGCCACTGTAGACAAGGGGGTACCACGGTTAAGATCAATTCGATAAATTTTCTTTTGCACATTAGGGTTCGCCTTACCATCTGGGCCGCCCAACAAGAACCCTCCGTCTCGCTCATCAACCAAAAACTCATGGCTATTTAAATCTGCTAACTCAGAGTTCGAATTTTGCGCTTTATCTTGACGATAGAGGTATTGTTCCGTTTTGCCTGTTTCAAGGTTCACTGTAACAATACGCGTTAAATCCCCCTTTTGAGCCGCTTTATTTGGATTGCGCATTGTTGATTGCATAATGCCAACCAAGGTTTTCTGATCTGGTGTCACAGCCAACCCTTCCATACCTCGGTTAGGACGACGATGGGCAAATACTTCAGGCAAATGGAAGACATCGCGGGCATCATTTTTAAATGGGTTAATACGACCAATCTCAACACCATTACTATCGTAATGCACGATATGTGGCCCATATTCATCACTCACCCAAAAGGTGCCATCTTTCATGGCAACAAGGCCTTCACTGTCTAATCCGTAATCGTCCACTTTTATCGGATTAGTGACTTTGTTATAAGGTTTAGAGTCGTCCATTAAAATAGGCTTACCATCAACATGATAAGGGGTCTCTCCAGTACCACCCAGTGCAGGAGAGTTTGGCAACCCAGTAATAGGCTGCCCATCAGAGCGGCGCAATAAGATCGTATCCACTTGACGAATTTGGCCGTTATCTTCTACCTCAAACAACCCAATCCGAGGAGTATAATTTGGCACAGGGAAAATCTTGCCTTTGCCATAGTCACCATTATAACTTGCATTCGGGCCGCGATCCGTCAGGGCGTAAAACTGATTGGCTTGATTTGGGTTGCCTGTCATGGAAGAGCCATAACCGCCATTTCGAATCTCAAATGGCTTATGGGTTTTGTCATCAATCAAATCATGACGTAATACGGTATAGGGTAAGTAACTCCCCGTTTTCGGAAAAGACTCAACAAACTGGGGAGTTTTTGACATAGAAGACTGACTAGCACAACCTGATAACACGCCTGCACAAAGCACACCAGCAAACCACAACTTATTCATAACGCTTCCTCTTATGTTTATAAGGCGTTTGAGCGAACGCCAATTTGTCAACATAAAGTAAAGAGTTAGCATGACAGTTTGATTAAAAAGCCAACAGATGTGTTAAAAGCACGCTCATAACACTGTATACGGTCTAAAAAAATGTTCCCATTCGAATACGGTTAATAATGGCCTCTAGATCTTCAAACAAAAAAGGTTTACTCAAAAAATCGTTCATCCCAGACTCTAGGCATTTGCGTTTTACCTCCTCTTCAACATGAGCAGTCAGAGCAATGATCGGCGTTTCACTCCTCCCAGCATTTTTCTCCGCTCCTCGAATAGCGGCTGTGGCTAAAAAGCCGTCCATATCAGGCATATTACAATCCATAAAAATGGCATCGTAGGGCTTATTATCAGTAACCTTTTCCAGCGCAATCCGTCCGGTTTCAACCACATCAACAACACACCCCAATTTTACGAGCAGTTGTTCACAGATCATTTGATTGATTCGGTTATCTTCCGCTAACAATATATGTAAAGTGTGCAATGAATCAGTATGAATACCTGATTCACACCCTAAAGCGGGTAATAATCCCTTTTGAATCTCATCCGTTACAGTAAACGGAAGTTCAACCGTAAAAACACTTCCCACACCAATGGAGCTCTCTACGGAAATTGTCCCCCCCATAAATTCAACTAGGCGTTGCGTAATACTCAACCCCAATCCAGTCCCACGAATATTTGAATTAAATTGATTGACTTGGTAGAACTGATCAAAAATATGTTGCCGATGTTCTGGAGCAATACCAATCCCCGTATCACTCACGGTAAAATTGAATGTCAGAGTATTACCCTCATGATTTTTTTGACAAGAGACCTTAATGGTTATTTCGCCTTCATCAGTGAATTTGAAGGCATTACCAATAAGATTATAGAGCACTTGATGAAGTCGATAAGGGTCACCCTGCACCCATTCAGGGATATCATCCATTATGCAATTCAGTTTTATCGGCTTTTTTTCAAACTGTACTGACAATAACAACACCGCCTCATTAACCACATTACGAGGGTTAAATAGCAGCTGTTCTAATGCCAGTTGTTTTGCATCCATTTTAGAGTAATCAAGAATATTATTAATAATGTGCATCAATGTTCGACCAGCATTATTGATCACATTTACCTGCTGCTGTTGTTGCTCATTCAGATCACTCAGAGCCAACAATTGAGCCATACCAAGCACACCATTCATGGGCGTTCTTATTTCATGGGTCATCGACGCGAGAAAATCCGCTTTCGCCTGAGCTGCCTGCTCGGCGGCAATTTTCGCCTTTTCCAATTCAGCGGCCTGAGCGGATAGGCGCAAATTATCATTCAGTGCTTGCCAGTAAGTGCGATGTTGCTGCTTTCCTGTCTCGAAAATAAACAAGCCATAACCCAATATTAAACAAGCAATGGTATAGCTCCCAGGTGCCTCTAAAAATATTCCGGCGGCTAAAGCAAAGGGGACACAGATAAGAAAACAATAGAGGCGCAATATTTTATAACTAGGCGCCAAGACATTAACGCCCCCAATACTGAGACAGGCCGCTGACATCATATTAATCGTCACCGCGAGATCAACTGAGGGATTAACAAAAAACAACCATGCAGAACAGCTCCCCCACACGATTGCAGATGCTAAGTAGAGAAAACAGTAGTGAGTGTAGTAAGGAGAAACGTTTATCTCATTGTCTGAAAAGAGTTTATTAAACAAAGCCAAGCGATAAATCTGCAATACCAAAAAGCACACAGAAAAAACACCAATAATAAATAGGTGCTCGCGCGCAGTTGTTGAGCTAAAAACCGCTCCCCAAAAGGCAAATAGATAAAATATCCCGCCGTACCTGGAACGTCTGGCAATATCTTTTAAGCTAATATCACTAACTTGACTATCATCAAGCCTATAAAATGCATTCTTCAAAAAAGTTCTCAGAATTTCATGGGGGTTAAGAGTCTTACCTGCATCAACAAAAAGATACCAGTGGACTCAATCATAGAACATTTCAAAAATATTGAGAACTAATAAGTCAGTTTTCCCTTCTTAAAAAAAGCCACTTTGATTAACTGACGATAGTAAACATGGCGCTGGAAACGATCCACAAAAAAAGGCTAACTGAGGGAAAACAGCTAGCCTTTTGCTTACTTGCACACTTCGCTAATTTGTATTGGACTCACTATCCAATCAAATGGCCGCGAATTGGTTCATGGTATTATCTTTACCAGACGCTTTCAGCGCTTGTTCACCAGAGAAATACTCTTTGTGATCATCCCCAATGTTGGAACCAGACATGTCTTGGTGTTTTACACAGGCCAAACCTTGACGAATTTCTTGACGCTGCACTTCTCTTACATAACCCAACATACCTAATTCACCGAAGTAATCTTTCGCCAAGTTATCCGTAGACAACGCGGCAGTATGGTAGGTTGGCAAGGTAATCAAATGATGGAAGATCCCAGCCTGAGCGGCGGCGTCTTTTTGGAAGCGGCGAATACGCTCATCAGCTTCTTCTGCCAATGCACTAGCATCGTAATCTTCTGACATCAGTCTTTCACGTTGATACTGGCTCACGTCTTTGCCTTCTTCCAACCAAGCATCAAATACTTGTTGACGGAAGTTCAGTGTCCAGTTAAAAGATGGACTGTTGTTGTAAACCAACTTAGCATTGGGAACAACGTCACGGATACGGTTCACAAGATTAGCAATTTGCCCAATATGCGGCTTCTCTGTTTCAATCCATAATAAATCCGCCCCATTTTGCAAAGACGTAATGCAATCCAACACCACACGATCCTCACCTGTATTAGGTTTAAAACGCACCAACCCATTGGCTAAGCGAGTGGGCTTGATCACACGATCACCCTGTTTGATGGCCATATCACCCGATTTCATTTGCTCAAGGGAGGTCACTTCTTCTCCATCAATAAAGGCCGTGTATTGCTCAGCCAAGTCACCCGCACTGCGAGACACAGGGATTTTTTGTGTTAGACCTGCGCCCAAAGAGTCGGTACGGGCAACAATCACACCATCATCCACCCCTAGCTCCAAAAAGGCATAGCGAACGGCATTAATTTTTGCCAGGAAGTCTTCATGAGGCACGGTCACTTTCCCATCTTGGTGACCACATTGTTTTGCATCAGACACTTGGTTTTCAATCTGAATACAGCACGCCCCGGCTTCGATCATCTTCTTCGCGAGCAAATAAGTGGCTTCTTCGTTACCAAACCCGGCATCAATATCGGCAATAATCGGCACCACATGAGTTTCAAAGTTATCGATTTTTTGCTGAGCCGCTTGCTCACGGACCTGATCGCCTGCGTCTCTCGCCTCGTCCATTTCTTTAAACAAATGTTGTAACTCACGCGCATCGGCTTGTTTCAAAAAGGTGTACAGTTCTTCGATTAAAGCCGGTACAGACGTTTTTTCATGCATAGATTGATCAGGCAGAGGACCAAATTCAGAACGCATGGCGGCCACCATCCAACCAGACAAATACAAGTAACGACTGCGCGTGGTACCAAAATGCTTCTTAATGGAAATCATTTTTTGCTGACCGACAAAGCCATGCCAGCACCCTAAAGACTGGGTGTAATTCGCTGGATCTTTATCATAGCTTGCCATGTCTTCACGCATGATCTTAGCTGTGTACCTGGCAATATCTAGCCCCGTATTAAAACGGTTTTGTAATTGCATTCTCACCACATATTCTGGGTTCATCGCCGCCCAAGTTGGGCCTTGTTGAGAAAGGCTTTGGCTTACTTGTTGAGTTTTATTTTTATACGTCATCATGTGATTTCTCGCTCTTCAGGTTGTTTAAGATAAAATTAATGTATTTGGATCAAACTTTTGCTCTTAGACGATAAGCATGTAACAAAGGCTCGGTGTAACCGTTAGGCTGATCCGTTCCTTTAAAGATCAAATCTTGCGCCGCTTGGAAGGCATAACTGGTCGATGGATTCTCAGCCATCGATTGGTAACCATCAGTGGCTTTATTTTGCTTATCCACGACTTGAGCCATACGCAGCATTACCTCATCAATTTGCTCCTTACTGCACATGCCATGCAGCAACCAATTGGCCAAATGCTGGCTGGAGATCCGCAAAGTGGCACGGTCTTCCATCAAACCAACGTTATTGATGTCTGGCACTTTGGAACACCCCACGCCAGCCTCAACCCAACGCACGACATACCCTAATAAGCCTTGTACATTGTTCTCGATTTCTCTCTCGATGACTTGGCGAGACAGGGTTAAATTGCTTGGAATCGTCGGGATAAGGAGTAGATCCGTTAGACTCGCTTGCGGACGGAGCTTAATACGTTCTTGCACTTCAAACACATCCACTTGGTGATAATGCAAAGCATGCAGTGTTGCAGCGGTAGGAGAAGGCACCCAAGCCGTACTTGCTCCCGCTTTTGGATGCGCAACTTTTGCCTCCATCATGGCAGCCATCTCATCCGGCATGGCCCACATGCCCTTGCCAATTTGTGCTTTTCCAGACAAACCACATTGCAAGCCAATGGTGACATTGCGATCCTCATAGGCTTGGATCCAAGGCTGATGCTTGATTTGTTCTTTTGGTAAAAAAGGCCCCGCTTGCATACTGGTATGTATCTCATCGCCAGTGCGGTCCAAAAAGCCGGTATTAATGAAAAACACCCGAGATTTCGCCTGACGAATACATTCTTTTAAATTCACTGTCGTGCGACGCTCTTCATCCATAATACCGATCTTAATGGTGTTCTCTGGTAGCCCCAGCATTTGCTCAACTCGACCAAACAGCTCACAACTAAACGCCACCTCCTCGGGTCCATGCATCTTAGGTTTGACAATATAAATACTGCCCGTTTGACTATTGCGAATGCCTGCTGATCTCTGCAAATCCAACGCGCCGATTAACGCCGTGACGACTGCGTCGATTATGCCTTCGGGGGCGAAGTTACCCTGCGCATCCTGCATCAAGTCACATTCCATCAAATGCCCAACATTGCGCACCAACAACAAAGCGCGGCCTGGCAAACGATATTCATTGCCCTCTAAATCTGTATACACACGGTCTGGATTCATTCTGCGAGTTTGTATTTGACCGCCCTTCTCAAAGGTTGCTTCTAGGGTACCTTGCATCAAGCCTAACCAGTTTCGATAGACTTCAATCTTATCTTCCGCATCTACTGCAGCTACCGAATCCTCACAGTCGATAATGGTGCTTAACGCTGACTCAATAACAATGTCGTTAATATTCGCTTTATCCTTAGCACCGTTCAGACCATTGCGATCAAACTGAATTTCCACATGCAAACCATGGTTTCTTAACAGGATGGCTTCCGGCTCGCTACGCTGCCCATTCACCGCGACCAACTGACATGGATGTTTCAACCCTGTTTGGCTGCCATCTTCAAAAAAGGCTAATAGATGACGGTAGTACACCATGTAACTGATGACGTCTTTATGGGAGCCAGACTCCAGTGGAAAGACGTCATCTAAAAACCCTTTGGCTTTCGCAATGACCCGTTCACCACGAACCGCGTTATAACCTTGACGGCTGCCTAATTCCGCGTTTTTTGGGATCACATCAGTGCCGTAAAAGGCATCGTACAAACTGCCCCAACGGGCATTGGCCGCATTCAACGAAAAACGGGCATTCTTCGCAGGCACCACTAATTGAGGTCCTGCCAAAGTCGCGATTTCATCGTCCACATTTGCAGTGGTAATGGTGAAATCTTCCCCTTCAGCGACCAGGTAGCCAATCTCCCGTAAAAAAGCCTCATAGGCAGGTATATCCAATGGTTGTCCTTTATGAGCAAGGTGCCATTGATCAATTTGACGTTGCATCTCATCTCGAGTCGCTAATAATTGACGATTCACAGGCGATAAATCGGTAATCAACTGATCAAGATCACGCCAAAATTTATCAGGCTCGATAGTATGAAGGGGCAACACGTCGTCATTGATGAAACGGTAAAACCCTGAGTGAATCACACTGTTATTTTTTGGTAAGGGCATAGTCATCTCACTTTCCTTCTTAAATCGGTCTGTTCATAGTTACCTACGGCAAAACACCAAGGTTTATCAGGTAGCAAAGGGGTCACTCGTGTTAACCATTGCTTGATTTATAGACTACTCTCTAATAATCTAAAATTTCACAATAAGAATTACACAGTGTAAATTTCACAAAAATGAAAAATAAAAATAGCCTCAACCGTAAAGCCCATTTTTTGGGCACCAAGATCCGCAACCTGCGTAAACGTAACCGTTTGACAATGGAAGACTTATCCGCCCGCTGTATAAAAATGGATGCAGAATCTGCCCCATCGGTGTCTTATTTATCCATGATCGAAAGAGGAAAACGCATTCCTAGTGAGGAGGTATTGGAAGTCATTGCCAGTGTTTTTCAAAAAAATGTGGCTTGGTTTTTAGACGATATTCCCGAGGAAGAAGCCATTACCCCGACAAAAGGCTCGGGTGGCGGCATCAATGGCATGGCATTAGAGCCAAACTTTCTCTTCTCCAAAGAAATTTTGCAAATCGCCATTCCAGAAATGCTTTCCCAAACAGGCACCAGTGGCCGTCAATTTGCCCATTTGCTGATTCGTGCTCACCAAGAGCATCATCAAAATCACTTTCCGGATTTAGAGCGAGCCGCCGAAGAAGTAGGACTCAAGCGCTTACCCTTAAGTCTCGATGACCTGATCACTATCACCAAGCAAATGGGGCTACAAATCAAATGGTTCCGAAAAACGCCTGTAGCCGTCCTACAAGACATGGGCATTGATGAAAGCCATGTGGTGACCTCCTTTTTTGATCCGCCAAGTACCATCTACATCAATCAAATTATGAAAAACCAGCCGCAACGTTTGAAATACAACCTTGCGGTACACATCGGTCACACGGTATTACACGATAAAGATGGGATGAAAAACGTCTTAGTCACAGGACGTAATGAAATCTCGCCACTTCAATCAAAAAGCACTAAGACCCACTCATCAGGCGCTGGCATGGATGCCCAGGACATTCTGTATGCTTGGCGAGACTTCGAGTGCAGCTTTTTTGCTGGCGCTTTACTGTGTCCTAAAGTGCCCTTTCGGCAAATGCTGGATCGCAATGGCTATGAAATCAATACCGCAAAGCTGGCAGATGTGTCTGAATCGGTCACCATGCGGCGCATGACCGCTGCTTCGCCTTATCCCCATTGGCATTACTTTGATGCCTACGCGCCAGGGAAGCTCAAAGCTGTGTATCGGGGCAATGGCATCCCATTGCCTTGGGGAAATATGAGCATGGTGGAAGACCCTTGCCAGCATTGGTCGGTGTTTCGCAAAATCAGCGAGCCAAGTACCGGCACCTCAGCGCAAATATCCATACTCAATGTAGGGGATGAACCACGGATTTATGCTTGTGAATCCGTTAAAGTGCACGACCTAGCGGGCAACAGTCATGTACTTTGTTCCGGCATCGATTTAAACCCAGCCATTGACGCTCAAAGTAAAGATGCCCTAAGCATTGCCGCCGATTTGCGCCAAGCCTGCGTAACCAAAGGAGGCTCCTCAGCCATTCCGAGAAGTATCAAAAAAGACTTAATGAGCGTGGCGAAAATTCTCAATATTAATTGGATAGAACGGGGAATAGACAATGATGCACGCTTGATTTGCTCCCGTGGCGCCGTCTGTCCAAGATCGCCAAGTTGCTATCAGCAATGTGATGCCAAGTAGTTGACTTGTTTGGGGAGAGTTTATCGGGGAGGTCAAGCCTTGTGGTGTTTTGCTTGTGCCAGTGACGTCGTCAGCGCAAAACAACACCCCATGGCTTGGATTTATCAAAACATTTATTGTATACGGCACTGCGTCTATATACGGTTTGGGGAAGTCTATTCTTCTATATCAAAATGACGAGATATATACCCCATGGTATGGGGTAAAATACTTTGACAGAACTCACTCCACTTTTCTGCGTCTTCTTCTTTGTAGTTTGGGTGATCATCTGTGTAAGGGTATTTTAGGCTAACTCTACTCGCTTCATACCCGAGAAGATCAGCTAAAACTTGAGCCTGTTCTTGATTAAGGGTCAGAAAACCATTGTTATATCGAGAAAATATCTCAAGACACTCTGGAAATTGTTCTCTCTCGGCAATTTTCTTTAACGGCTCAAATAGCTCTTTTGGCAACTCAATTTGTTTCACTTTCATCTTAAACCCTTATATTAGTGCAGTGATATCTACCACTCTCGAGCAAACTATTGATCTTTGCAATAAACTCTGACTCCTTCATAGGCCGATAAACATTGATCATTGGGTGCGTTTTATCTGTGAAATTTATGACAAAACCATCAGGTAAAGAACCTTGGGTAATAGACCAAGCCTTTTGTCCCCTGAAAATAAACCTACCTCTTACTTTCTTGTTTCTTAACGTTTCAATGCTATCAGCAAAAGAAAGCCCTTTATGAGGTGAAGGAAGAATCAGTCTATCTTCTACAAATGGATCTTGAGCTAATTGAAAATCAGCAGATCGTAATCTACCGCTCGACAAAAACTGGGGGGTACTACCGCTTTTACTAGATCTAAAAATAGGAGCGTGTAACACATCGATCCAAAAATCTTCTGGACTAGCTGTTGTATAAAATTTATTTTTTACGAAAAATTCCCTAGACATAAACCCTTATCCCTTTTAATCCCTAAATAATACATTTTCCACAAAATAGATAAATAGTTCAAGTATGAGAGGGTAACATTTCAAGTACATTCACTTTACGGAAAAGCTAAGAAATCAGCCTCGTGATAATGAATGGCTTTCGTCACATAAAGGCTAGATATCACAGTGCCAGCACTGATGATAAAAGAAATCCCCCCGCAAATTCTAACGAGGCATCTAAATCATTTTTCATTACAGGCCAAGAGGATCCCAACACGGCATCCGGCAGGCCTAAACTAATAAAAGCAATATAGATAATAAAAAGGAGCAGCATGATGACGTATACACATTGAAATTAATAAACATATCCTTGTAAGACAGCAACCAGCTCTCTGAATACCGTTTTACAAGCTGGACTTTTTCTTAGATCCTCATGCATCGTCACCCAGGTATCCATTTCAAAACAAAAATCCTCGGCCAATAAGCGTACCAAACTCTTGTCTCGCTCTGCCAAACCTATCTGACAAAGGCCAATTCCCGCCCCCGCACGAATCAAAGCCAATTGCGCGACATTGCTATCGGCACGCAACACAAAACTGTCTTTTTCTAAGGGAAAAGGAAGCTTTTTTGCCACAGAACGAATGTAATCCGTTAGTCTGTCAAAGCCAATCAAACGATGCGCTTCAAGATCCGCCAGAGTGGATGGCGTACCATGTTTTGTTAGATAACACGTATGAGCAAAAAAACCGACGCCTATATTACCAATACGTCTTGCAATCAACTGGGTTTGCTTAGGACGAAACATACGTATCGCTATATCAGCCTCCCGACTCAAAAGATCTTGCACCTTATCCGACAATGCCAATTCTAGATGAATATTCGGAAAACGCTCGGCAATATCGGCAAAGATCGTCGGCAAAATTTCGATTCCTATTACATCGCTGGTGGTGACACGTACCGTACCTTGAATATCGTCACCATGACGACTCGTAACACGTTCCATAGCAGCGGCAATATTCGCCATTTCACTAGCAGGCAGTAATAGAGCATTGGCGGCATCGGTAGGCGTTAATCCCCCTTGGGTACGAATAAACAGAGTGATATTCAGTACCCGCTCTAACTCAGCAATATGTCGCCCAATGGTTGGCTGAGTGGAACCAAGGGCACGGGCTGCTGCCGATAAAGACCCCTCTTGCATGACGCCAAGAAAGGATCGATACAATTCCCATCCAATGTCTTTATTCATACAAAAATGTATAGCCACTCTATTGTTTTCGTTAATTTCATTTAGCTAGAAGAGTATCTAACCTTGCTTGATCAATCTACTTATTTAGAAAACCGTCACTTGGAGAAAATGATGATTCAGCAAAAAAATGACACACCAAAGGCCTTAATACTTGGCGCAACGGGCGGTATTGGTCGCGAAGTCACACATCAACTAAGCAAAGCCGGATGGCTCATTAACGCCCTCAAACGTGGCGCTTACCACCCTACGGAAAACGACAATATTACTTGGTTTCAAGGGGATGCACTCAATCAGGCAGATGTGGAAGCCGCAGCTCAAGGTTGTTGCGTGATATTGCATGGCGTCAATCCACCAGGCTATAAACATTGGGAAGACTTAGTGTTACCTATGCTGAACAACACGATTGCTGTCGCTAAGAAAATCGGCGCTTGCATCGTACTCCCTGGTACGGTCTACAACTACGGACCAGATGCTTTTCCTTTATTGAATGAGCTATCCTTACAAAACCCAGTGACTAAAAAAGGTCAAATTCGCGTAGAAATGGAACGACGCTTACAAGATTTTTCCGAACAAGGTGGACAGGTAATCATAGTCCGAGCAGGAGATTTCTTTGGGCCAAATGCCGCCAACAATTGGTTTTCTCAAGGGTTAATCAAGCCAAACAAACCAGTAAAAAACATCAAAAACCCTTCAACCACTAATGTGGGGCACCAATGGGCTTACTTACCCGATGTCGCAGCCACCATGCTCAAATTGATTGAAACTCGCCACACATTAGACGCCTTTGCCACTTTTCATATGAGTGGATTTTGGGATCAAGATGGTACGCAAATGGCAAAAGCCATTCGTCGGGTAGTAGAAAAGCATACCCGAAAAGCGCCTAATATTTCGGTCTTTCCTTGGTGGCTAATGCCCCTCATTGCCCCCTTCAACGAAACCCTAAGAGAAATGATGGAAATGAAATACCTATGGCAACAACCTATCCGAATGAACAACAGTAAACTGCTAGCACAGTTAGGAGAAGAGCCCACCACCCCCATAGATCAAGCCGTAGAGAACACATTAAAGGGGTTAGGCTGTTTACCTTAAGGGAGCAGGGACTTAGCTAGCAGAAAATAACAAAACGCTTTAGTATCGTTGAAGCTCTTGTATTGCCCTACTTTATTCCACAAGGGACATAAAGACATTATTTAGTGTTAGCGAAAATAGAACCATTAGGAAGCCGTACTACCCACAACGAATCAAATAACAGCAGTATCCTTCAGTAGGGAGATAATCTATGCCAGTCATCACCATCCAGCAATCACCTGGTCGAAGCAAAGAGCAGAAGCAATTGTTAATAAAACGTATAACAGAAGCGTTTGAAGAAGCCTATGAGTTACCTCCTGAAGCGGTGACGGTCTTCTTTCAAAATTTCGATGATGAACATTGGGGAAAAGCAGGAAGGTTACATTGCGATAAAAAAGCCGCTCAACAGGACTAAGCTATAAGATTTATCCGCTGAATGGGCTCCGTTTACGCTCATTGACAGATGCTTTAGATGTTTTGTGGATAGCGATAGGAAAACGCCATTTATTGGTAATTGGCTCTATCGACTCTATCAAAATAAACCTACAAGTATTAAAATTGTCGCAAACTCCCCTCCCTTCAGTTAAGGATTTTTTTTCATGACTTTGTCGACCGGCCAGTCAACGAATGTTGTCGTTGTTAGTAACTCTTCCGATAATCCATTTGCTATTGATATTGCCTATGCAATGGGTCAGTACGATGATATTGATGATATTATCAGTATGAAACAATTCATGAACTCCGAGTTCTGCCCGCGTTTCATCTCTGACGAACATGACTTCGACAACATTGGTCGCAAACTAAGAGGCAAGTCTGTGATCATTGTGAGTACCACCAGCCATGTAAAAAGTCGCCAAGAATTGGCCATGGCAAACTTGATCATCGCTCGAGCAGCAAAAGAGAACGGAGCGGCTCGCGTGATCCTTGTCGAGCCAGACTTATTTTACAGCGCACAGGATCGTGGACCTCATCTGAGCTTAGGCGAAACCAGTTTTCAACGTGACATTAAAGACGTAAAGAAATTCGATGGCCAACCTTTTACCGCTAAGCTCTATGCCCAAATGCTCAAGCTATCGGGCGTCGATACGGTTATGACGATACATAATCACTCCGATTCAGTACAAAAGATGTTTAACGAGGTCTTTGAGGGAGACTTTCATAATCTCATTCCTTATGAAATTTACGCCCACTACTTGTTAAACTCCGATATGTTGGATTACGGTGAAAACGGTGAAGGCTTGGTATTGTGTGCACCGGATAAAGGCGCTCGTGATTTCGTCAAACAGATGTTCCATACCCTTGGCTTACCAAAAGCGAAGTTCATCATGCTAGACAAAGAGCGAACCGATGAGCGTAAAGTCGAAATCACCCTACACAAAGAAAGCGAACACACCTTTGATGGGTTGGATGGTGCCAGCATTGTCTTATTCGACGACATGGTTCGAACCGGTTCTACGGTGGTGAAATCCTGCCAATTCCTACAACAAATAAACCCCAAACGTATGGTATTCGCTGTATCACACTTTTATGCCAGCGACGAAGGCCGCCAACGTATGGCGCACCCAGCCCTTGGTGAAATCCTTACCTTGAACACTCTACCAACAATTCTAAACCGTGACGAACAAGGTCGCTTGCGGAAAAAAATGGTGGTGCTAAAAGTCGAAAAATGGCTGGCCCAAGAGCTTTGCAATATCCTTGATTTGCCACAGAACCATGAGCCAAACCCTTATAAAATCGACATGTCGTCTAAAAACCCTCGCTTCAAGCGTAAAATCTGGTTTAGCGAAGAATTACAAGAACTAAAAAATAAAAAGTAAGCCTTTTAAAATCACGCCTTACTATTGAACAAAAAGCCCAGATTAGACAAAGTCTTATCTGGGCTTTTTGTTCAAAGAAGACCCTTAAGAAAATACTAATTCACGCTGTAAAGTAATGCCATAATAGTAAGCATAACGAGTGATAACATAAGCAACAACAAACGTAGCGATGACAAGCTCTACCTCTGCGATAACCCCCAAAAGTTGAATCACAGCAACATCCATTCCCCATGCAATGCACTGCGCTTGTACTTTAAACAAAGCCGTCGCACCAATCGCTAAAGGAAAAGTAAAAGCGGCATAACCTGGGCTAAAAGGCAGTCTTAATAAACGCAGGGCAAATCGATAAATCGTTGCTGTTTTCAGTAGTGCTATTCCTAATAAAACCAACACAAACCATTTAGAGGGTGCATCCACAACGGTTAAATAGCCCGCCAAACAGACACTGGCAGGTGCTGCCATAATGGCAAAAGTGGGTTTGGCGTTATCCGGTAATTCTCCACAATACCTCAAGCGATACACCATGAGAGGCAAAAGAACCAAATAACAAGCAATGCCAAACCAAAGAATGCCTTCTGCCAAGGGCTGAAATAAAGACGTTGGATAACTAATCGCTGCGACGATAATGCCCACTGGCGGCACAAACCAGCTTGGCACCATATCCGCCAAAGTAAACCCTTTGTATCTGTGATACACAAAAGTCACAAGAAACACCGTATGAATCGCAATCGCAAACAACCACAAAGCGACCGCCAGCTTCGGCATAAAATGATGAAGCGACATGGTAATCACCATCAATGCCATCGCGAACGTTGGCACCACACTTCCCACGACAGGATGCTGTAGATCCTGTACCAATAATCTCGGGTGCAAGGAGAATTTCCCAACCAGCAACATCAATAAAAAGGTGCCAATAGTCGCAGAGAAATACGGTAAAAAAGAAGACTCTTGAACAACAAAATGCCAGCTACACCCTAAACTGGCAATACCCAGAGCAAGACCCGCTATGGGGGTTGGCGCAAAAGACAATCGATGACGCAATAATGTAAACATAACCTGACTCCAAGCTATCAATTAGGAATAAGATTATGGTAAAAGGATATATGTAATCGTAAAATCTAAATGTTTTTAATAAGTCGTTCGGTTTTACTAAACAACACATATAAGATTCAATCAGATGAAAATCACACTACAACAAATCCGAGTGTTTTCCGCTGTGGCTCGCCACGGTAATTTAACCACTGCGGCAGACATTCTTTGCCTTAGTAAAGGTGCCCTATCTCAATCCCTGCAGCAACTTGAAAGCCATTTAGATACCCCTTTGTTTGATCGCGTTCACCCAAGGCTGCAGCTCAATCAACAAGGTAAACGCTTATTACCCATGGCTGACGAATTAATTGAACGGGCAGGCGAAATCGAGCACACCTTTGGCAAACACACAGATAACCTAGGAGCCCTTCACATTGGTGCCAGCCAAACAATCGGGAATTATTTGTTACCCCACTTGTTAGCAGAGCAAGGTATCGAGCAACAACAGGAAACCAAAGTTACCATCACCAACAGCCAAACCTTATGCCAAATGCTGCTCAACTTCGAATTAGACATGGCATTAATTGAAGGACAACACGGCTATCAAGAACTCGTCACAACACAGTGGATTCAAGATACTATGCTACTGATTTGCTCAGCAGAGCATCCTTTAGCACAAAAAACATCGCTAACACTCAATGACCTAAACGATCAAGATTGGGTGTTGCGAGAAACGGCCTCTGGTAGCCGACAGCAATTCGAACGACGTATTCGCCCATCCCTGAGTAATATCACATCTGTTTTGGAGCTAAGTAGTTTGGAGTCCGTACTATTAGCGGTAGAACGAGGCTTAGGAATCAGCTTTATCTCCAACCTCGCAGCGAAAGACAAACTAGCAATAGGACGAATTCATAAAATAAACATCGAGCAAAATTTTCCCCGTCAATTACACCTTGTCTGGCATAAACAAAAATACTTAACGGGACGATTACAGCATTTCAGTCAATTTTTAAAAGACTGGGGGGAACATCACAACCTGTCATAATGTTATAGAAACAGGCTTGTCATGATTGATTCAATTAATAGTGATAAAGGGCAACTTTTCATGCTGACGATCAAAATAAATTTATCATATAGCGCTTTCTCTTCTTCCCCAATAAGCACATACTCATCTCGTTACATAGCCCCGTAACACAGCCCTTAGGTTGGCCTAAAGCGACTTCAGGTTTATTGAGTGATAACAAATGGTGACTATCATGAGTAAGGGTCAAGACAGCAAAAAGAACGCTAAGAAAAAGCCTCTTTTAACAGCAAAAGAAAAAAAAGCGGCTAAGAACACTAAGAAAAACGAAACCAGTATCTTAGGCAGCAAATAAGAATCAAAAGGCCACCACAATATTGTGATGGCCTTTGTTATATAACCTTGCTAATCAGCACTCACGCAGGTATGTCACCCACGAAATGCCAGTAATAAAATATCTTTGATTTTTCGGTCTATTTCTATGTCTGCGCTCTCAAAATCCACTTTCTCAACTAGATACAAAAAAGGCTGAATAGCACGCAATTTCTTCACCGCCTGAGGGTCATCACTCAGTAGCACCGACACATATGAAAAAGCATCATAATAGGCAAAAGCCTGTTTTTTTAGTGCATTCAGATAGGAGTCAACCGCTTCATCGCCAAATACCTGTTTAATCGCCATAATCGAGCCATAAACAGTAGCGCCTTCATACAATGCATTCGTCTCAGCGCCTGCTTTCCCCACAGGATTCAAGCCACGAACCATTTCTTGAATCACGTCTGCAAGTAGCATCACATCATTGGTGAAGCTTCTCGAGGGTATTTGAATTTTATATTGGTAAGGGGCATTATCATTTTCGAACAACAGCACAGGTTTAGCCGAGTTATCATCGATTTCAAAACCCACAAACTCTGCTTGGGAAGGCGCTTTGCCAAATAAAAATTCAACCGCTGGCAACCAAGCCGTACGTAATTTTTCTAACTGTTCAATATGTACCGATTTTGACTCAGTCACAACCTCTTCCTTCTTCAAACTTTTATACAATGGGCGTCATCAACTTGGCTGACACCTTAGATGAGCAGAACCTTATCACATACACAAGATTTCGGCAGTTGAAATTGTCCCATGGTCTCACCCCACGACGAAGCATCAGAAGCCATTCATTTGCCACTATTGGGGGACTCTTCTTCAAGAGTGAACAGCGGCCACGACAGTCATAGCCCAAAAAACTACCTTAATTGGCTATCTTTACTACCAGCACGGTTATATAAAGAAGAACGACCTTTCTTCTCCTGCTCGGACTGACACGCTATACACAAACGGACGCCAGGAATCGCCTTGCGCCGTTTCTCAGGGATTAGGGCATCACACTCTTCACAATGGGTCAAACTCTCTCCTTTGGGCAGGCTTTGCTTAGCACGCTCAACTTCAGAATCTACCGTTGCATCTATTTGATCTTGTACTGCGCCATCTTGCGCCCACCCACTGGCCATGATAACTCCCCCTTACTAACGTACCTTGATGAATATCTTACCGCCCTTTTCTCACGACAATATAGGGGCATTCACACTATCGCCATCAAAAAAATGGCCATATAATACATATTTATAACACTATTTTTACACCAACCTTTCCCCTCTCGTTCGACTAAACACACAAGAATACATAAATGAAACATAATACACTTAGAATTCACTGCATGCGCTCATTGTCCTCTCTCATAAAAATGCTCTCGGTAATTATTAAGCGGTTGTGGATCGTCAACAAAACAGGGGAAATATAATGAAAAAAACACTTTTAGTGGTTAGCTTAGGCAGCCTCAGTATAACGACTGTTTATGCAGGTGGTATGGACCGCTCAGGTCAGCCCATTACAGCCCTGTTTGAAAAAGGCACCTATTTAGAGCTCAACGCTTATACCGTTAAACCCAATATCTCTGGTTCTTTGGGTCCTCTTCACTCTGGTGATGTCAGCAAACGCTTTACACAATTTGGCGGTGCTTATAAACAAGATCTTTCAAACGACTGGTCGATGGCAATCATAGTCGATCAACCCTACGGCGCCGATCTTCGCTACCCATCAGGGACGGGTTATCCACTTGCAGGCACCACCGCCTCGGTAGACTCGGTGGAAGTAAGCGGCATCTTGCGCTACAAAATTAATACGCCTTTTTCGGTCTACGCAGGCGCACGAAATCTTACCTCCAAGGGAAAAGTGCATTTACCCAGTGCCACCTACTCGATGAAGACCGACACTCAAAACGATTGGGGCTACTTAGTAGGGGTAGCCTATGAAATTCCCGACATAGCTCTACGGGCCGCACTGACGTATAACTCACCAATAAAGATCCACTTTCACAATAAAGAAGCCATCACAAGCAATTCACTGGCCGCCGAAACACCACTTAATGTCACCATGCCGAAATCCATCAATTTTGACTTTCAGACGGGCATCACTCCCACCACACTATTACTGTTTTCAGCACGTTGGGTCGAATGGAAAAAAACGCAAATTACGCCCCAGTTTTACACAACCTATATCAGTCCAGGAGAAAATATCGTTGATTACGGTGAAAATACGATTTCTTATCGCTTAGGCATTGGTCAAAAAATCACAGACACTTGGTCCGGCTCATTGGCGGTGGCCTATGAAAAATCGTCCGGTGATATCGTCAGCAACCTTTCCCCAACCGATGGCTATAAAGCCTTAATTGTCGGACTGAAATATCAAGCAACACCAAGTACGGCCATTGCGGCAGGAGTCAGCTACTCATGGATTGGTGATGCCAAAACCAGCCTATCGGGAAACGAAACCAAATTCGATAATAATCATGCCACTGGATTGGGGATAAAAGTGTCCCATCATTTCTAAACACACTCACGTTAGATTTATGAAAAGACCTCAGGCGAGGTCTTTTTTGGCTTCACGATCGGCCATCACCAACACCACGCCACCGACGATAAAAAAGACCATCAACGACAACACGCCAAGTGAATATCCTGTAAACTGCAGGCCAGCGAACGCAAGTACATGCCCCTTCATAAAATAAGTAAACAACGCAATCAAAGCGGGCCCTAAAATAGCGGCAAACTTACCAAAGATATTAAAAAAACCAAAGAATTCCGCCGATTGCTCAGGCGGAATCAAAGAGCCAAAATACGATCGACTCAAAGACTGAACCCCGCCCTGCGCGGTACCAATCAACACCGCCAGTAGAATAAAAGCGCCATTAATCCAAGACGATGGCATAGACTCCATCAAAGCCGCCACAAGGGTAATCACCCCATAGGTAGCAATGCCAAAAAGAATCATGCTGCGCGTTCCAAGGGACTCAGATAAGCGACCGTACAACAAGGTACTAGGCCAAGCGATAATCTGGATAGCTAATACGATCAGCACTAAATCCACCTGTCCCATGGTCGAGTTTTTCATACCAAAGTCCATCGCCATAACAATGATGGTATCGACCCCATCAATATAAAGAAAATAGCCAATTAAAAAGAGATAAATCGCCCGTTGTTGTTTGATTTTTGCCACTGTCTGCGCCAGTCGACGCCAAGTATCTTTTAAAGGGGTTGTAGAGGGCGGGATACCGTACTTTTGTTCGACATTTTTTAGCAAGGGTACAGTGAAAATCAGCCACCAAACAGCGGTAATCAAAAACGCCGAGGCAAATCCCATCATCGTAATGCCATCGTCATTTTTGAAAAAAGCAAAAATAATACCTAGCGCGATAACAAACGGAATGGTCGAACCGATATAGCCCCATGCAAACCCTGCCGCAGACACTTTATCCAAACGATCTTTGGGTGAAACATCCAACAAAAAGGCATTATAAAAAATATTCGCCCCAGCAAACCCCAACATAGCAATATTGTAAATCACCGCCGCTAACAACCACTGAGTATCCCCCACTAATATCATGGAGGTAACACTGATAATTCCTAAAAAGGCAAACACACTAAATAGCTTTTTCTTATTCCCTTGGTAATCGGCAAAGGTGCCAAGCAACGGCGAAATAATAGCAATCAATAAAAATGCGACCGCATTAATCAGACCAATAGCAGTGGTACTGTCTTCTGGTGCAAGGCCCGCACGCTGACTGATGGTATTAAAAAAAATCGTATAGATCGTCGTTGAGATGATTAACGCAAAAGCCGAGTTACCGACATCATAGACAACCCAGCTACGTTCAGTTTTCGTAAAAGCATTGGACACAATGCGACTCCCTTAATAAAGATGACAGATCTTTAGAAAATGACAAAACATGTCGACCCTATCATGCACTACAGCCAACCACCCCAATCAGATGTCCCTCTTTATGCTGAGTTCTTGTCATAAATCAAATCATTCTGTGGCCAGCAGGGCCACAATAGCATCAAAGATCACGAAAAAACATGTGGCCTAAATATACAAAGAGGTAAACATCATGAGTAGTACATTCTATATACCTGCTGTAAACATCATGGGCGAAAACGCGCTTAATGATGCCGTCAAACAAATTCAAGCATTAGGTTTTACGCAAGCGCTGATAGTGACGGACCCAGGCATGACCAAACTAGGCGTGACAACCGAAGTCCAAACCCTTCTGCAAGAACAGGGGATACAAAGCTTGGTATACGATGGCGTTCAACCTAACCCAACGGTTGAGAATGTGAATGCGGGTCTTGATGTTTTGCATACGCACAAATGTGACTGTGTTATCTCTCTTGGCGGTGGCTCTGCCCATGATTGCGCCAAAGGTATTGCACTGGTTGCGACAAATGGTGGTCACATTAGTGACTACGAAGGCGTGGATGTTTCTAAAAAGCCACAACTACCATTAATCAGCATCAATACCACCGCAGGCACCGCCTCTGAAATGACACGTTTCTGTATCATTACAGACCAAGAACGTCATATAAAAATGGCCATTGTCGATCAAAATGTCACACCAATCCTATCGGTTAACGACCCAAGATTAATGGCGGGAATGCCCTCAGCTCTTACCGCAGCAACGGGGATGGATGCCTTAACCCATGCCATTGAAGCCTACGTATCTACCGCAGCCGATCCGATTACTGACGCTTGCGCCATTAAGGCCATTGAACTCATCCGTGACAACCTACACGAAGCGGTTCACAACGGATCTAATATGGAAGCTCGCACTCAAATGGCTTATGCACAGTTTCTAGCGGGGATGGCCTTTAATAATGCCTCTTTGGGCTATGTACATGCCATGGCGCACCAACTTGGTGGATTCTATGACCTGCCTCACGGTGTTTGTAACGCTGTTTTATTACCCCATGTGCAACGCTACAACAGCCAAGTGGCGGCCCCTCGTCTGAAAGACGTTGCGAAAGCCCTAGGTGTGGAAGTACAGGGAATGAGTGACAAAGAAGGCGCGGATGAAGCCATTGCTGCCATCGTCAAGTTATCTCAGAGCGTGAATATCCCTGCTGGCTTAAAAGAGCTAGGTGCGAAAGAAGAAGATTTCGCCACATTGGCAAGCAATGCGATGAAAGACGCCTGTGGATTCACCAACCCAATTCAACCAAGCCATGAAGACGTCGTCGCCATCTTCAAATCGGCTTTCTAACCCAACCGCGGCGAAACACCGGCCTTGTAGCCCATCTACAAGGCCTTTTTTCCAAAATTTGATATGTGCCTTTCATTCCGTTTCCAAGCACCGAAAGCCTTTCCTATTAAGCATATACAAAAGCACTTTTTAAGTGTCGCGCCTCATTTTTTCAGGATAAAGCTTAGCGATTACTTAACAAAATCCCGCCCCCCATAGTGATAAATAAACCACCCGTCACTTTAGATATTTTGGCTTCCATGTTCTTCAAAGAGAAGCGTTTCCCTAAACGAGCTATGCCAAAAGCGTAACCGATGTGGACGCAGGTAACGATAGCGCAGATGGTGACAAACATAACGGAAAACTGTTGGTAGGCAGGCGAATCAAGCGTTAAAAACTGAGGTAAAAAAGCCGATAAAAAGATCAATGTTTTGGGATTACTCGCCGATACCAAAAAAGCTTCGACAAAAAGGGCTCCGCCTGTTTTCGTTTGAGTGACTTTTGTCTCCACTGCATCAAACGCTGACTTTTTGTTCGACCTAAGCGCCTTGATACCAAGATAGATCAAATAGGTTCCACCCATGATCTTCATCACCAAAAACCAAGTGGGTAACGTTTGCAAGAGAGCACCCACCCCCAACGCCACAAGACAGACAATAATAAACTGACAAGAGAGGTTCCCCAAAATGGTAATAAAAGCCGACTTCCAACCAAACTGGATGCTATTTTTAAGCACCAATAATACGTTCGGCCCAGGAGAAAGCGTGGTCACTAAATACGCCAAGAAAAACACCGTCCATATGTGAAATGCCATCATTCATCCCTCTCTATTGATAAAAATCCGCTAAAAATATAAAACCCAAAATCCAGACCGACAGGTTAAGATAAGGCACCATGACCGACATAATCGTGGTCATGATCCACTATTTACTGATCACCCAAATAGACTATTCAACTTGGCATATTGCAATAACATAATGGTTTTCCCATCTTTGATCTCGCCAGAATCCACCATATCGCAAGCCTGCTTGAAGTCCAGCTCGAGAACATCAATATTTTCTTGCTCGTGTTCAAGACCACCGCCTTGGGATACTTTCATCTCGTCTGAGTATTCCGCCACAAAAAAATACAACAACTCTGTTACAGCACCAGGGGACATATAAGCTTCAAACACCTTCCTCACCTTGTCCACTTTAAAACCAGTTTCTTCTTGGGTTTCCCGCTTGATACAATCTTCTGGATTGTCTTGATCCAAAAGTCCGGCACAGGTTTCGATCAACATACCATCGGCATTACCATTCAAATAGGTCGGTATCCGAAACTGACTCGTCAGAATCACGCTTCTTTTCTTCAGGTTATAAAGCAAAATTGTCGCCCCATTGCCCCGATCGTAGACTTCACGCTCTTGCCGTTGCCACTGCCCTTGCTGATTCTGCAAGTCAAACGACACCTTATTTAAGGTGTACCAGTTATCAGATAAAAGCGTCTTTTCTAGATTACGAATATCCACACCCATAGTTTTCCCTTTCATTCATACGATAGATACCAGATGAGATTAATAACACAAAAAATTGACTTTGTAGCCAGCCTGACACCACCAAGGGCTAAACAAAAAATAAGAAAATCACCAATAAAAGCAGATACTTCAACAGTTTTTTCTAAAAAATATCATATAGAGATTTTACTATTAGTTAAGTAGAGAGTAAGTTAATGAATCCCATTCTCTTTAACACTTTGCCTGACTTAAGTGAACGGCCAATAGACTACAATAACGGTGATTTATGAGCGAGCCACATCCAACGGAAGAGTTTGAGCAAGAGCTGTTTTCGCTAATTCATCGGTTGCTACCCGTTGATGGCATCCGTTTTTTTATCTACGTGCCATGGGCACAATTAAAGCAGGAACTCAGCTCAGACCACGATCTTGATGATATGATGGAGGATTATCCAAAGAAGTATTGGTCCATCGATCCCATGCATCCCTCTCATTATGAGGGTACTGATAAAGCCGTCATTAGTAATTCTCAACTTATGAGCCATGAAGCATGGTCGCAAACCGAGATTCTCAATAAGTTCTACCACCCAAATGGCTATTTCCACAACTGTGATATGTTTTTCCGACAAAAAGATCGCATTGTCGCGATTCTATCCATGGTACGTAAAAACCCTGCTTCGCCCTTTACAGACACAGAAATGGATCTGCTTCGCCACACCCAACCCTTTATCGAATATTGCTTGGAAAAGATGTATATCTCTGAACGAGCGCATAACCGCTCAAGTTTAATTGACGAATACCATCTCACGGCCCGCGAAGTCGACGTGATCGAAATTGCCCTCACAGGAGTCAGCAATAAGGTTCTCTGCCGACATTTGGGGATATCATTACCCACCCTTAGAACCCACATGCAACGCATCTATAGCAAATTAGATGTTCATTCAAATGCAGAACTGATCTCAAAACTCGCCAAATACGCCCTCTAAGCTCTTAGATAGAGGGAAGAAAATCACAGGTTAGTTACACTCACTATCTTTACTCAAAGGTCTGAAAAAGCGGCTTCGACGAAACGAAGTTGCGCGACTCTATGGCGTTTCAGAGTCCGTCAAAAAATCCCTTTCTCACATCTAAAGAAACAATCCATGCCTTACGTTAAATAGCGTTTAGAGAAAGTGTGTCGTATACAAAGCCGATCACACGCTTCTCGTTAAAACAGATCTTTTGGTTACTTTTGTATCGTTTGACAAAAGTTACACGCTCAACAGAGCGGAAAAAAGGTCATGAATGCCAAGCCATTGAGAGAATACCGAACTTACTCGCAAACCCAAAAACAACCCCATCCCGCTTCCCCTTGGCAAGAGGGAGAGCGAAAGTGTCTGACTAAAGTCAGACCTACAAAAAATAAGCATGTCCAAATCGATCAGGTTGAAAAGGTGTTCGACCCTTTTGCTCTTTTAGTAAGAAGCAACATAACAACTACGTCATTTGACGTATCCCCCTAGGTCATTCTGCGAATACATTTCTTGACGATTTCTATAGATACTGACTTGGCTTACTTAATTTGATTCAAGCCGTGCTGAACACGGTATTTAGATCATTCGCTCTCTCAAACGACAAGCCCATTAGAAGGAAGACTCGAACATGAAAATGAAGACGTTAGTTTCCGCTATAGCCTTAACTGGGGCGACGCTGATCGCCCTGCCATCGTTGGCCGCCGATACGATTAAGGTCGGGGTGTTACATTCGCTTTCTGGCACCATGGCGATTTCTGAAAGTACGCTAAAAGATACCGTATTAATGCTGATCAAGGAGCAAAATGCCAAAGGTGGTTTGCTGGGTAAGAAGCTTGTTCCTGTGGTCGTAGACCCTGCTTCTAACTGGCCATTGTTTGCGGAAAAAGCCCGCGAGTTAATCAGTAAAGACCATGTGAGTGTGATCTTCGGTTGCTGGACGTCGGTCTCCCGTAAATCAGTACTGCCAGTATTAGAAGAACTCAATGGTTTGATGTTCTACCCAGTGCAATTCGAAGGGGAAGAGTCCTCTAAAAATATTTTTTACACTGGCGCCGCGCCAAATCAGCAAGCGATTCCTGCGGTGAATTACCTAATAAACGATTTGGGTGTAAAACGTTTCGTTCTTGCCGGTACAGATTACGTTTACCCTCGTACCACCAATAAAATTCTTGAAGCCTATTTAAAGTCGAAAGGCATTCCGGCCAAAGACATTATGGTCAATTACACCCCATTTGGTCAGTCTGATTGGCAGTCTATCGTTTCTCAGATCAAACAATTCGGTAGCCAAGGAGTAAAAACGGCCGTTATTTCCACCATCAATGGCGATGCGAACGTACCTTTCTATAAAGAGTTAGCAAACCAAGGAATTTCCTCTGAAGACATTCCTGTGGTTGCCTTCTCCGTGGGAGAACAGGAATTGTCTGGTATTGATACCAAACCCTTGGTGGGGCATTTAGCGGCATGGAACTACTTTGAAAGTGTCGATACACCAGAAAATGAGAAATTTATTAAAGAATGGAAAGCCTATAAACACGACCCGAATGCGGTCACCAACGACCCAATGGAAGCTACCTATATTGGCTTTAATATGTGGGTCGATGCCGTGAAAAAAGCCGGTACGACGAATGTCGATGCGGTGGAAAAAGCCATGATTGGTCAGAAATTTCCAAACTTAACGGGCGGTATGGCTGTAATGGGTAAAAACCATTACCTCAGCAAACCGGTTCTGATTGGCGAAATCCAAGACGATGGTCAATTCGAAACCGTCTGGCAGACAGATAAAACCGTTCCTGGAGACGCTTGGTCCAACTATTTACCAAGCTCTAAAAACATCATTGCCGATTGGACCTCGCCAATTAACTGTGGCCATTACAACACAGTCACCAAGCAATGTTCTGGCGGAAACTGATCATTCGTCACTGGATATGACCTATTGAATGAATGCATTTGACCCTCCCAGGTTAATGTTGGCTCTCTTCTAAGCGGTTAGCAGAGAGCCCTTTTACCTCACGGTACGAGGTCATTACTACATCCTATTCATCTCGATCTTTTTGCCCCTTCATAACCATTCCATGGAGTATCGCTTTGAGACATTTACTTGCCTTTTGCTGTTGCCTTTTTGGGTTGTTGGCCCCACTGGCGCAAGGCGCTGAATCCGGTACAACCGCCAATCAACCACCAGCAAACATCGCCCCTTTGGTGCTTGATCTGACTCAAGCAAAACTCAATAAATTATTGCCCATCCTGAAACAGCTAGAAGCTGTCAGTGATGAATCCATGGTGCCACTGTTCCATGCCATGATGAATGGTGATTTGTACTTTATTAAAGCCAATCGTCAACTTGTTGTCGCAACAGAAGAGTCGGGACAACGTCTTTACAAAGGTTTATACAGCCATGTCATGATGCCCAGTATCAGTGAAGACGACCTGAAAAAAATACGCGTTAATAATCGCTTGCGCGGGTATTTGCGTAATGCCATTGCGCGAGTGCATTTAACCGCCGCTTCTCCAGACGTCAGAGAAGCTGCGGTACGCGAGCTATTGGCCCATTTGGATAAAGATACGATCACCACACTGGAGCGTTTGTATCCGAATGAACCCAATAAAAAGGTGAAAGAGACAATGGGCTTGGCCTTAGCCATGAATACCGCATCGCAAACCAATCTCCCTGACTCAACCCGTATCGCTGCCATTGACCGTTTGTCCACCAGCTTGGAAAACGATGTACGTAATACGCTGACGACCTTAACCTATCAAGATAATCCTGCCATTAAGAGCGCCGCCCAAACGGCACTTAAACACATTGCCCAACGAGTGGAACGCTTTAACTTTTTAAACCAATTATTCTTTGGTCTGAGCCTTGGTTCTGTCTTGTTGCTAGCCTCCATTGGCCTGGCAATTACCTTTGGTGTCATGGGCGTGATTAACATGGCTCACGGCGAGATGATCATGCTCGGCGCTTACACCACGTATGTGGTGCAATTGATGATGCCAAATTACATTGACTATTCTATCTGGGTGGCGATCCCAGCAGCCTTTTTGGTATCGGGATCGGTCGGCGTATTAATCGAACGATTGGTGATTCGTCATCTTCATGGCCGTCCATTGGAAACCTTACTGGCAACCTTTGGTATCAGCTTGATTCTGCAACAGCTGGTGCGCACAATTTTCTCTCCCTTAAACCGTCAAGTGTCCTCACCCAGTTGGATGAGCGGCTCTTGGGAAATCAATCCAGTGTTTTCCCTTACACTAAACCGTTTGTACATTTTGGCTTTTTCACTTTTGGTGTTTCTCGTTCTGGTGATGGTGCTGAAGAAAACCTCATTGGGTTTAAACGTTCGAGCGGTATCACAAAACCGCAATATGGCAAAAGCCATGGGGGTTCGAACCGCCTGGGTGGATGCCATGACATTCGGCTTAGGTTCCGGTATCGCAGGCATTGCGGGCGTGGCCTTAAGCCAACTGACCAACGTCGGGCCAAATTTAGGACAAGACTACATCATCAACTCTTTTATGGTGGTGGTCTTTGGTGGTGTCGGTAACTTATTAGGCACCTTGGTAGCGGCTTTTTCATTGGGGATTGCCACCAAGTTCTTAGAACCCATCACAGGTGCGGTATTGTCTGCCATTTTAGTACTGGTGTTCATTATTCTCTTTATTCAAAAACGTCCTAAAGGACTCTTTCCACAAAAAGGGAGGGCCGCAGAATGAGCCGTCTTAGTCAGTATTTTTCCGCTGGACGCACCTCTGGCAAGCACACTATGCCGTTTGTGGTGATTTTGTTGGCGCTCACCGCCTTTGCTTGTTTGTCTAATTTATTACTGCCTGCAGACTCCGTCTTCCATGTGAGTACTTACTCCATCACCTTACTGGGTAAGTATTTGTGTTATGCCATGCTGGCATTGGCTGTGGATATTATCTGGGGTTATTGCGGAATATTAAGCTTAGGCCATGGCGCCTTTTTCGCCTTGGGCGGTTACGCCATGGGGATGTATTTAATGCGTCAAATTGGTGACCGTGGAGTGTATGGCAACCCTAACCTACCCGATTTTATGATCTTCCTGGGTTGGAAGCAGTTACCTTGGTTCTGGCACGGCATGGATCACTTTTGGCTTGCTATGATCATGGTAGTGCTCGTCCCTGGCCTATTGGCGTTTGTGTTCGGTTGGCTGGCGTTTCGTTCCCGTGTGACGGGCGTCTATTTGTCCATCATGACACAAGCACTGACGTATGCGTTGATGCTGGCTTTCTTTCGTAACGAGATGGGTTTTGGTGGCAATAATGGCTTAACGGATTTTAAAGACATCCTTGGTTTTGATCTGCAATCGGATCATACCCGTGTGGCACTCTTTGCCATTACGGGTGTCATTCTGGCGTTGCTTTTTGTCATCAGCCAAAAAATCCTCTCCTCCCGTTTTGGTAAGGTAATTCTAGCCATTCGCGATGCCGAAGCCCGCTCGCGTTTTATTGGCTATCGAACCGATCATTATAAAGTGTGGTTGTTTGTCTTCTCCGCAGTCATTGCGGGTATTGCCGGAGCGTTATATGTGCCACAAGTGGGCATTATTAACCCGGGCGAATTCTCTCCCATCAACTCCATTGAAATGGTCATTTGGGTAGCAGTAGGTGGTCGAGGCACCTTGATTGGGGCGATCATTGGTGCCCTATTAGTTAATTATGCGAAAACCCGCTTTACCGCCATTATGCCGGATGCTTGGCTGTTCGCTCTGGGAGCAATGTTTGTGCTCGTCACCTTGTATTTACCCAAAGGACTGGTAGGCGTATACGCACAGCTTATGAGTAAACGCGGCTCAAAAACGCCACCAACACCACCCGCCAACACCACCGCATCTGTCAAGGAGTCTAACGCATGAGAGCGATTGATAACGCTGTAGGCAGCTTACGTGAGACGTTTCGCCCCGATCAAGTGTGGCCGTTTCTTGCCCCAGAAAACAACAAAGTGAATGTGGACAAGAACATCATTCTCTATGTAGAAGGTTTGAACCTGAGTTTTGATGGCTTTAAAGCCCTCAACAACCTTAACCTCTATGTGAACGATGGTGAATTGCGCTGCTTGATTGGCGCCAATGGAGCCGGCAAAACCACCTTGATGGATGTGATCACAGGCAAAACCCAATGCGACAGTGGCACAGTGTATTTTGGTCAAACCCAAAACTTGCTGAGCAAAGACGAAGCGCAAATAGCTCAACTCGGTATCGGTCGTAAATTCCAAAAACCCACGGTATTTGAAGAGCAAACCGTATTCGATAATTTGGAACTATCACTGAAAACCGATAAACGTGTGCTACCGACCCTGTTTTCCCGTTTAACCTCCACGCAAATAGATCGTATTGATGAGGTGTTAAAAATCATCGGCTTAGCGCAGCAACGCTTTATGCTGGCTGGCGCTCTATCTCATGGACAAAAACAGTGGCTGGAAATCGGCATGCTATTGGCATCTGATCCTAGACTTTTGCTGATTGACGAACCCGTCGCGGGTATGACACCACAGGAAACCGAGCGCACGGCTGAGCTACTAACCTCCCTTGCAGGCGAACGCACCGTCATTGTCGTCGAGCACGATATGGAATTTGTGCGCAGCATCGCACGAACGGTCACGGTCCTACATCAGGGCTCGGTACTGGCTGAAGGCACGATGGATCAGATTCAGAACAACAAAGATGTGATTGAGGTCTACCTTGGCGAAAGCGAAGACGGCACAGCGACAGGAGAAGAAGTATGATATCCATTAACAATGTCGATCAATTATACGGTGGCACACAAATCCTCTGGGGATTAAATTTAACAATCAAACCGGGCTCTATTACCTGCATCATGGGCCGCAACGGTGTCGGAAAAACCACACTACTCAAAGCCATTATGGGATTACTCCCCATCCAAAGTGGCGAAATCACCATGGATGGTGAGGTGTTAAATAAGCAAAGTGCTGAAAAACGCGCCTACGCTGGCATAGGTTATGTACCACAGGGTCGCGATATTTTCCCCATGCTCACCGTAGAAGAAAACCTGCGCATTGGTTTGCCCGTTCGCAGCAAGCGCGCTAAAGATTCTCTACAAGGAACACTACAAGATAGTCCAAAGGACATCCCTGATAAAATTTTTGAGCTTTTTCCGGTGTTAAAAGACATGCTGCATCGCCGTGGTGGCGATTTGTCCGGTGGCCAGCAACAACAACTTGCCATCGGTCGAGCCTTAGTAATTGAACCCAAAGTACTGATTCTAGACGAGCCTAACGAAGGGATTCAGCCAAACATTGTAAAGCAAATTGGTGATGTCATTCTCAAGCTCAATAAAGAAGAAAACCTCACCGTTATTCTGGTGGAGCAGAAGTTAGGCTTTGCAAAACGTGTTGGTAAAGAGTTCCGTTTAATGGAAAAAGGTCGTATTGTCGCGTCTGATGATATGGACAAACTTGATGAGAAACTGATAAAACAGTATCTCGCCGTGTGAAAATTTTATTTCATACCCCATGTTTGCAAAGACTAGACCCGCAATATCCAAAACATTAGGGAATCGATGAACAACAAACACAATCTTGCCTTGGTGGATGAAACCGCTCTCCAAGATGGAACCGATCCCCAAGGCAACACATCACCAGTCACAAGGCCAGATAAGCAAGCCTCATCTTGGCATGCTTTTTTAACCTTAGGGCTAGCCAAAACCGCCCGTGGCACAGTCCTGAAAACCTGCGATCACCAAGGCCCACTCTATGTTCAAAAACCCTTTTACCCTGAAGGCCCAGCAGTCGCCCATATTTATCTGCTGCATCCTCCTGGCGGTATGGTCTCGGGAGATCGCTTAACCATCACCGCCCATCTCGCGGAAAACACCCACACGCTCATCACCACGCCAGGTGCTGGGCGTGCTTATCGTGCCCGTGAAGACAAAACCCTACAGCATCAAATCATTGAGTTGAACGTTGCTCACGACAGCATTATGGAATGGTTACCTCAGGAGACCATTCTCTACCCAAACGCCCATGTTCGCCTAGAAAACCGTATTAATCTCACCGGTAATGCAACCTTCATTGGCTGGGAAATTACCTGTTTTGGCTTACCAGCGAACCAAGAAACCTTTGAAGCAGGCCACGCCGAGCAAGGCTTGCAGATTTATCAAAATGGTCGCCTAAAAGTACGTGAACGACTCGTTATTGACGACCAGAGCCGAGAGATATTTACAGCGAAAGCGGGGCTAGACAACAAACCAGTAAATGGCCTGATGATTGCAGGCCCTTTTGACCAAAAACACAATTATGATGAACTTATCGATGCGTTACGTGGCTTATGCCAAGCCCATCCTGCACTAAGCGGCGCAACCCTAGTTGACGACTTTATCATGGTGCGTTGTATTCATCATGATAGCGAACAGGTAAAACAATTATTCACTCAATGCTGGCACCTCCTTCGCCCAGCTTTGATTAACAAAGAGGCCTGTGAACCGAGAATTTGGGCAACTTAACACCCCTCCCCCTTTTTAAGGGTGAGATTGGAAGGGGGGTTAAAGCAAATAGAACCCCACCCTAGCCCTCCCCTTATTAAGGGGAGGGAACCGTTTACTCCTCCCCCTTGTATCAGGGGGAGGCTGGGAGGGGGTTAAGAAATTAACAACTAATAACGAAAGACAGAAAAAGGCATTTAAGATGGAATTACTCCCAAGAGAAAAAGACAAACTTCTTGTTTTCACCGCTGCTCTGCTTGCCGAACGTCGCTTAAACCGTGGTCTGAAACTGAATTACCCTGAAGCCATGGCTTACATCACCATGGAAATCATTGAAGGCGCGCGCGATGGTAAAACCGTTGCCGAGCTAATGAGCTATGGCAAGACTTTATTAAGTGCCGATCAAGTGATGGACGGTGTGGTGGATTTGATTCATGAGGTTCAGGTGGAAGCCACCTTCCCTGATGGAACGAAGTTAGTCACTGTTCACAACCCTATCAACTAGGTTCTTTTTTAAAAGGAAAGCATCATGATTCCAGGTGAAATACAAGTTGCTAAAGGGGACATTGAGCTCAATGTTGGCCGTAAAACCATCAAAGTTCGTGTCGAAAATACTGGAGACCGCCCTGTTCAAATTGGCTCCCATTACCACTTCTACGAAGTTAATCCCGCTCTCTCTTTTGATCGTGAGTCTGCCAAAGGCTTTCGACTCAACATCGCTTCGGGTACTGCCATTCGCTTTGAGCCAGGCCAAGGCCGGGAAGTGGAATTGGTGGAATACGCAGGTACCAAAACCATCTACGGTTTTCGTGCTGACGTCATGGGCACATTGGTAGGAGCAGAATAATGGCAAAGATGGATAGACAAAGTTACGCCCAAATGTTCGGCCCCACCACGGGAGATCGTGTGCGTTTAGGGGATACTGACCTTTGGATTCAAGTGGAAAAAGATTTCACCACCTATGGTGATGAAGTGAAATTTGGCGGTGGTAAAGTCATCCGTGATGGTATGGGACAGAGCCAAGTCACCAATGACATCGCCGTAGATCTGGTCATCACCAATGCTCTAGTGCTAGACCACTGGGGCATAGTAAAAGGCGATGTTGGCATCAAAGAAGGCCGTATTGTCAAAGTCGGCAAAGCGGGGAATCCAGATGTTCAGGACAATGTAGACATTGTGGTTGGGCCAGGGACGGAAGTGATTGCTGGAGAAGGCTCGATCCTTACCGCCGGTGGCATCGATGCACACATTCACTTCATTTGCCCACAGCAAATTGAAGAAGCGCTGACCTCTGGCGTCACAACCATGTTCGGCGGTGGTACAGGTCCTGCGACAGGCACTAATGCAACCACTTGTACACCAGGGCCTTGGTACATAGGTAAAATGCTACAATCCACAGACAGCATGCCCATGAACCTAGGCTTCCTCGGCAAAGGCAACGCTAGTTTACCAGAAGCTTTAGAAGAACAACTTGAAGCAGGCGCCTTTGGTTTAAAACTTCACGAAGACTGGGGCACCACACCCGCGTCCATTGATTGCTGCTTGAGTGTCGCGGAAAAATACGATGTGCAAGTGGCCATTCACACCGACACCTTGAACGAGTCCGGTTTTGTCGACAGCACCATTGGCGCCTTTAAAGACCGCGTGATTCACACTTATCATACAGAAGGCGCAGGTGGTGGACACGCACCAGATATTATCCAAGCGTGCTCCAACCCCAATGTCTTGCCTTCCTCCACCAACCCAACTCGACCCTACACACGCAATACCGTGGATGAGCATTTGGATATGTTGATGGTGTGTCACCATTTGGACAGCAATATTCCAGAAGACGTAGCCTTTGCCGATTCTCGTATTCGTAAAGAAACCATTGCTGCCGAAGATATTCTTCATGACCGGGGGGCGTTCAGTATGATTTCGTCTGACTCCCAAGCCATGGGCCGTGTTGGCGAAGTGATTACTCGCACATGGCAAACTGCTCATAAGATGAAACAGCAATTTGGTTTGCTACCAGAAGATGAAGAACTGGGAGCGGATAACTTCCGTGCTCGTCGTTATATCGCCAAGTACACCATTAATCCTGCTATAGCCCATGGCGTCAGTCACGAAGTAGGCTCCATCGAGCCGGGGAAATTAGCGGACTTGGTGTTATGGAAGCCAGCATTCTTTGGTGTCAAACCGTCAATGATTATTAAGGGCGGCATGATTGCCAGTGCGCCGATGGGTGACCCAAATGCGTCGATCCCAACACCGCAACCCGTTCACTACCGCCCTATGTTTGGTTCATTTGGCAAAGCAGCGGCAGCGACTGCTGTGACCTTTGTCTCGAAAGCCGCACTGAATAATGGACTAAAAGAAAAACTGGGGCTGGATCGTACCTTAGTAGCTTGTCAAAACACCCGCAACATTTCCAAACTGGACATGGTGCATAACGATTGGTTGCCCAATATTACAGTCGACCCGCAAACCTATGAAGTACGTGCCGATGGGGAATTGCTGACCTGTGAGCCTGCTGAAGTGTTACCGCTTGCTCAACTTTACTGTTTATTCTAGGAACGTCTATTTAAAGGAACACAAGATGCTGGATATTTATGAACGCTTAGGCACACACTGCCACGATGAAGTCTACACCAAAGTCATTTTGACCCACGAGCAACGAGATCGTGGTCGCTTAAAGTTAGTAGGCGAAAATGGCGAAGATATTCGTGTTTTTCTAGAACGCGGCAAACCGCTCCAAGTTGGGGAGTTTCTCAAATCTGAATGCAACAAAATAGTGCAGATAGAAGGTGCCGTTGAAGACGTGGCCCACGCAAGTTGCGACGACTGGGAAGCCTTTTCCAAAGCTTGCTATCACCTTGGTAATCGTCATACCAAGATCCAAATTGGCGAACGTTGGTTACGCATTAAGCCGGACCATGTGCTAGAAGAAATGTTGCACATGCTGGGGTTAGTGATTAGCCATGAAGAGGCGGTGTTTATCCCAGAGTCTGGAGCCTATAGCCATGGTCATCACCACCACGGATAGCAGCTTACTGCGCCTCTTGCAGTTAAGCAGTGTCAGTCTGCCAGTGGGTGGCTATGCGTTTTCTCAAGGTATGGAGTACGCCATTGACCAAGGCTGGATCAAGCGCAAAGCGGATGTGTCCAACTGGATCAGTTTGCAGCTTCAGCAATCGGTTGCTCGTGTGGATTTACCTATTTTACGACTCTGCATGGTAGCCGCGAGAGAACAAGATATACCACGTTTGCTGGAATTGAATGACTTAGCCTTGGCCTGTCGTGAAACCAAAGAGCTGCGCTTAAACGATACCGCCATGGGTGAAGCACTGGCTCGATTAATGCGCAGCCTTCAGATTGAAATCCCCTTTGTTCGTTTGGAAGACATCAGCTTTGTCACTTTATTTGCCATTGCCGCGAACTATTGGCAGATCGATTCCGACCTAGCGGCAGTGGGATTTACCTGGTCTTGGCTAGAAAACCAAGTGGCTGCTGCGACTAAGCTGGTTCCTCTTGGACAAACCCAAGCACAAGAACTGCTTGGCGAGCTACAGACGGATATCAATGAGGCCATTGCACACGGGAAAAACATTGAGGAAGACAGAATTGGTGCAGGCTTACCAGCCATTGCCATCGCCAGTTCGCTTCACGAAACACAATATTCACGGCTGTTTCGTTCTTAACCCCCTCCTAACCTGCTCGATGAGGGAGAGGAACTGGGAATTTCAGATCTGAGAAAGATCGTTCCCTCCCCTTTTTAAGGGGAGGGCTAGAGTGGGGTTTTAGAACAAACAGACTATTTTTTATTTCAAGTGACAACAAGGAAAAAAATTATGAGTAAAAAACAAACCTTACGCGTTGGTGTCGGCGGCCCCGTTGGTTCGGGCAAAACTGCCCTACTACGCTCGTTATGTTCTGCCCTTCGCGACCATTACAATATTGCTGTCGTCACAAATGATATTTATACCCAAGAAGACGCAAAGTTTTTAACCGAGCACGAAGCCTTGGATGCCGATCGTATTATTGGTGTAGAAACCGGTGGTTGCCCGCATACGGCGATTCGAGAAGACGCTTCAATGAACCTTGCCGCCATTGATCAGCTTCTAGAGCGTCACGGTGAGTTGGATGTGATCTTTGTGGAAAGCGGCGGCGATAATTTGAGCGCAACCTTTAGCCCTGAATTATCCGATTTCACCATTTATGTGATCGACGTTTCCGCTGGAGATAAAATCCCACGTAAAGGCGGCCCTGGTATCACCAAATCTGATTTGTTGATCATCAATAAAACCGATTTAGCTCCTTTAGTTGGCGCTTCTCTAGAGGTCATGGATCGAGATGCGAAGATGATGCGTGGCGAACGGCCTTTTGTCTTCTCTAACTTGAAAAATGCCCAAGGCTTAGACCAAATCATTCAACTCATTATTAAAGAAGGTATGTTAGAATCCAAAACCATTCCAGCCGCAAGAGCGGTGGTTTAACCCATTGATTTTATTCAGGAGATTTACTATGCGTCGTTCTACGCTAAAAATAGGATTAACCGCTCTTATCACGATGCTACCCACGCTTGCCCTAGCTCACCCAGGACATGATGGATCAACCAGTTTTTCCACAGGGTTTATGCACCCAATGGGCGGCTTAGACCACTTACTCGCTATGATCGCTATTGGACTTTGGGCTGCTAGCATGGGAGGTCGTGCTTTATGGGCCGTTCCTGCTGCGTTTGTGGGGACAATGATTATTGGCGGTGCGTTAGCAATGGCCGGCATGCGAGTTCCTTTTGTTGAAGAAGGTATTTTACTGTCCGTTGTACTAATGGGGGCCCTTTTAATTGGCTCTGTTCGCTTTGATGTGAAAGTTTGTATGGCTATTGCGGGCGTTTTTGCCTTGTTTCATGGTGCCGCCCACGGTATGGAAATGCCACTAAACGCACATGGTGCTGAGTATGCGCTGGGCTTTGCGCTAGCAACGGCTTTATTACACGTGGTCGGTATGGGATTAGGTTTGATTCTTGCTCGTCTTGAAATGCCAATCATAACGCGTGTAACAGGCGGCATGATTGCAGCAGCTGGCGTGTTTATGGCAATCGCTTAACCCTCTTATCGACTTTAGCAGCAGACTAAGCTGTTTTCAGGAAAACGTTGTCTAGTCAAACTAGTCAACGTTTTTCTTTTACTTATCACCCATTTTAGCTAGATTAAAAGCATTATATTTCATGTACCATAAGATAAGATGATTTTATAGGACGAAAAATCCTCTGTACTCATGATCGTTAGCTCATTCTCTTTAAAATACACGGGCGAGGACTGTCTTTGATTTTACCTAAAATTCGTTTTCCTTTTGTCGCCGCCATCTGTTTGTGTCTATTTACACTGTTATCAACTGCTTCTATCTATTTCGTTCATACCTATAACAGCTACTTCACCCATGAACAGAAAATTTTACTCGATAGCGTGATTCAGGATCAAAAAGCGGTTCTACAGCGCCACTTATCGCTTACCTTTACCAGCACTCAGATACTGGCTTACAACATCCAGTTGAATCAGGGTTATATGCCCTATTTTAATAAATACGCAAAAAACATAATTAACTCTATCAGCAGTATATCGAGCCTGCAGTTGGCACCAAAGGGCATTATCGAAAAAATTTATCCGCCAAAAGGAAACGAAGCGGCTATCGGACTAAATATCCTAAAAAGCCCTCCATATAACGAATTGACAGACATTTCAATTCGTTATAATAAAGCCATTCTAACAAGCCCTGTTCAACTTATTCAGGGAGGAAGAGCGGTAATCTACCGAGTCCCTGTGAGCATCACAAACAGTGAGCACGAAAACTATTTTTGGGGCTTTGTGTCCGCCGTTATCAATCTCAATGTACTTATTTCAAATAGCCGTTTTAGCGATTTGGAACAACAAGGTTACCAATACAAAATACTCTACTTTAAAACGCCTTCCCATCCCATTGTAGTAGCTCAGTCCTCCGAACCAATCGGCAAACTGTTTTCAACCAGATACCTTTCTCTACCATCTGGTCAATGGCAATTAAGAATCAGCCACAGCATACCTAAAAACGTCCTTGGTGAGATGCAGTTTCGCTATACACTGGCACTGGTGATACCGGCGTTAATTTCCTTATTTTTCTTTTATATGCTGCTGCAGCCTACTCGCCTAAAACGGTTGGTGAATGAAAAAACCCAAGAGCTTGAAAAGCTTGCTTATGAGGATCCATTAACGGGTCTGCCCAATAGACGTTTTTTAACCGATAAACTGCAACACACCATTTTCAAACAGAAAAAGAAGGTAAGACGCTCCGCTTTCATCTATTTCGACTTGGATAATTTTAAAAGAATTAATGACTCCATTGGACACGATATTGGAGACCAAGTTTTGGTACTAGTCGCAGAAAGACTGCTTAGAATTCCTCACCAGAAAAGTCATGTCGTTCGTCTTGGCGGTGACGAGTTTTGCATCTATTTAAGTGATGTCGATGGTCATCACGAAGTGAGTCAATACGCCGAGCAGGTTTTACAAATCATCCAAAAACCCGTCACCATTTACAAACATCACTTTATGATGAGCACATCATTAGGGATTGCAATGGTCCCAGATGATGGGCAAGACTTAATCAGTATCATGCAACACTCAGATATGGCTCTATACCGAGCGAAGCAATTAGGAAAAAACCAGTACGCTTTTTATACAAAAAACATTAAAGACAATACCATGAAAGATATATTGGAGGAGGATGAGTTACACAGAGCCTTAACCAAAAATGAGTTTGAGTTGTTTTACCAACCGCAATTTAACTTATCCAATGGCAAGATCTTTTCTGCTGAAGCCCTGATTCGCTGGCACCATCCAGAAAGAGGGCGGATTGGGCCTGACGCCTTTATCCCTCTAGCAGAAAGAACAGGATTGATTATCGACATAGGGTATTGGGTCATTGAAACCAGCATTGCATTTATTGCCCAACGACATCAATACAGGTTAAGTCCCATCTGTATACACATCAATTTATCCGCCTTACAACTCAGGGATGCCAAACTGGTCAAACAAGTCTCCAAGCTACTGGATCAATACCAAGTATCGCCAAAAGAAATAGGTTTTGAAGTGACAGAAACCGCGTTACTCAGTGATATCACCTTAGCAAGTAATATTCTACAAACCTTTAAAAATATGGGGATTAGCATCGCTATTGATGATTTTGGTGTAGGATTCTCCTCTCTTGGTCAGTTGAAAAACCTACCCGTCAACGTGTTAAAAATAGATAAAAGCTTTGTTGATGATTTAGAAACCAACCCAAATGACAAAAAAATTGTCGAAGCCATTATCGCCATGGCACACAAGTTAAGCATTCATGTGGTCGCAGAAGGGATTGAAAATGAAACTCAGTGGCGTCTATTAGAAGATTATTCATGTGAGTATGGTCAAGGTTACATTGTTAGCCGCCCCTTACCCAAAGCCGCATTCAACACATTAGTCGAAAAAAACAAACAAGCCTATAGAAAAAACCTTGGACAAGATGCCTAAAGGGGAAAACGTCAGATCAACTCTGAGCTAGTACACGTCAGAGAGTGAGAGCAAGCTCTCACTCTCTTTTTAACCTTTTTAACGCATCCCCTTTAGACAGGCAATAACAGGTAATCAATGACCACCGGTGATATCAGGCTTGCTTTAGGAAGCAAGACAGATAGCCCGACCATGTTCGTGCACTTCGACAAGTTCTTTGTGCAAACTACAAATTGCTTGCTCGTAGTCTTCCTCTTCCACAACAAACTGCATATCCACCTGGCGCATAGATTGGTGCATTGCAAGCACGTTAATCTCTTGTTCAGCAATGGCTTTCACTGCTTTTGCCAACATACCTGTGGTTTTCATATCGCTACCAATAGCAGATACAATGGCAACTTTACGCTGAGAGATTTCCGCATCAGGGAATTTTTCATGCAATACTTTCATCACCCGCTTCAAGGTATTTAGACTCACGCCTAGATAATGAGTGATAGTGTTGGCATTAATGTCTTTGGCAATGATGTGAGCTTTAAACTGACGCATCACTTTCAGTATCGCCACATCGAACTGATCAATATCGCCTGCCATGTCTTGGTCAAAGATCTCAACCGCAAACACACCACGAGAACCGGCAATAATCTCAACACAAGGCTCATCACTGACGTAATCACCCGTAATCAAGGTACCTGTATGTTCTGGCTCAAAGGTGTTTTTCACACGTAACGCGATATTATGCTGACGTAACCCTTTTGCCGCTTTAGGGTGAATCGCTTCCATCCCCAAATTAGCCAGTTGATCGGCAACATCATAGTTAGTTCGGCCTATTGGCACTGCCTTGTTCTCACCTACCAGTCGAGGATCCGCACTGCTTAAGTGAAACTCTTTATGAATAACTGCTTCACGAGCTTCGGTCAAAACCGCAATTCGACTAAAGGTCATTTCACTGTATCCCCGGTCGAATGTTGACATTAAACCTGTTTCACTATGAGCATAGCCTGTTGCAATAGGCAGCTGAGTAGACAGGTCAATGTCCTTAAATGTATCGATTATTCGCTCGTCAAGAGACATATGGCAAGGGCTATTCCACCCAGTCAAGTCAACAAATACCGCATTAACACCATCACGTTTTAATAAGGTTGCAGTATTCCAAGCACTATGTGCCTCACCAAGACTTGCCAACATTTCACGCACCGTTGCCAAATGCTCGCTGATCGAAAAGTGACCATGTTGGCACAGGCGATGGAGGTCTTCTAAACACTCTTGAGCATCTTGCAAACGGCGATTCAAAAAGTAATTCGCTTCTTCCAGCAAAGTACCTTCAAATAACGAGTGATTAATTTCTAGCATGGCAGCCCGCACATCTTTCAGCGCTTTTGACCAAGACTTTTGATTTCGCTCTTTGGCAAAATAAGCATAAACACCAGCGTCACCGGTTTTTTTATGTTCAAGCAATTGGTCTGTAATACCACCATAAGCCGATACTACAAAAATGCGGTTATATAAGTCATTCGTTTGAGCTGGTTTAAACACGATATTATCGCGTACAGAGTGGTAGTCGCTCATGGACGTACCACCGATTTTTTCAACTGTATGTAGTCCCATCATTAAACCCAATTTATTAAGGGGCTGAAGAGCAATCTCCAGCCAAAATCTAAACTGCCGCTATATTGTCATAAGGCTGCAAAAAGTTTAAGTATTAATCACTTTTTTCAACGGCCTAATGTTGTCTCTGGCGGCTATATATTCTGGTCTTACCTTAGTATCACCAAACGGTTTGCCAACACGATTGGATAAAGCATTGTAAACAAAGAACAAATTTGAGCGAGGCGCGGGGGTAATGTTACCGTTGGAGCCATGCAATAAATTGCAATCAAATAAAATAATTCGCCCCGGTTGCCCCACGGCGGCCTCAATACCATATGACTTCACCAAGTTTTGTACGGTTTGATCATCTGGGACGCCTACTTCTTGTCTTTTTAACGATGACAGATAGTTATTGTCTGGTGTTTCCCCCACACAAGAAATATAAGTATGGTGTGACCCTGGAATGACAAGAAGAGGACCATTGTTATGGTCGTTAGGAGTGAGGGTAATGGACATACTCAGAGCTCGCATTCTCGGCATACCATCTTCCACATGCCAGGTTTCAAAATCAGAATGCCAATAGAACTCTTTCCCTCTAAACCCTGGCTTGTAATTTAAGCGGGTTTGATGGAGATAAACCTGATCTCCTAATATGTATTCCGCGATTCTTACCAGTCTCGGATCTTCGGCAACGCTTTGAAAAAAATCATTCAGTTTATGAACATCAAATACCGAACGAATGTCGCCACTGTTGGCTTCCGTGACACTCTCTTCACGTTGTTTAATAAACTCATCATCTCGCAAACACTGCATGTATTGCTGCATTTTTGCGACTTCATCTTCGCTAAAAAGATGATCTAGAAATAAAAAGCCGTTTTTTTCATAGTGATCTAAAAGCGCCTCATCTAAAGGCGCTTTTTGTCGATCATCAGAGAAAATAACGGGGTCTTTGCGATTGAAATACGTAGGCTTCTGATATTGTCTAGATGGATAATCATCGACTACCCTATCTTTTTTCAATACTTCATCAGTAGTAACACTCCATTTAGTTTGCCCCAATACCTCAGGAGACCCACTATCTAGAACATACGCCGACGATGACATTATCGCTCCTCCTTCTATACTCCTCTATGTTAACGAAATGAGCTTTGTACCTTTACTTGAGTAGATTAAAAGATGTTTTATTAATCTAACAACTCGTAAGCGCCTTCTGAGTTGTGCACTTCTTTGCCTGTAATCGGTGGATTAAACACACATGCCAATTTAAGCTCTTTAAAAGCTCGTAAAGTATGGGCATCGTGTTTATCTAAAACATATACAACACCGGGTTTGATATGGTGTTTTTGACCCGTTTCGCGGCTTTCCACTTCCCCTTCACCGGAGATGCAATACACGGACTCTAAGTGATTTTGATAATGCATATCAAAATCTTTGCCTTCATAAATCGTCGTAATGTGGAAAGAAAAACCCATGTTATCTTCTTTTAGCAGTAAACGAGTGCTTTCCCAATTTCCATCAGGGGAAACGACACGACGTTCGGTCTTTTCGCATTCAGCTAAATCACGTGCAAACATTGTATTCTCCTATAAACGATCTTCACAATTTAAATCAGGTGGTCAACAACCTTAATAACCTAAGGTTGTTGACCTACCCCTTTAACTCACTCTTAAGCTCGGTGTGTCATACCAATTAATTTTTACGGTAACACTCTACTTACGACAGCGCTTTTTAAAGAGTGTGTAGCCTTTTTCAACAACAACGTTATACGGCGATGTCGTAGTTTTCATCAAAATAGCTTTTCGCTTCTGGCATGTCGTCTTCTTTAGCACACACTTCTTTGATTGCGTTCTCAAGAATGTCAATACCTTGCTTGAGGTCCTCGTCGCTAATAATCAAAGGACAAAGGAACTTAACAACATGATCATCCGCACCAGATGTCTCAATCATTAGGCCATTTTGGAAACATTTGTGGGTAATTTTTCCGGCAAGCTCACCACTTACACAATTGATACCGCGCATCATGCCTCGTCCATGTAGAGTAAAGTTACCTTCACCATATTTATCCACAATGGCTTGAGTACGTTTCAGGATGTAATCCCCTTTGCGCTGAATCTCTTTTTCAAAGGTATTGTCTTGCCAAAAAGTATCAATGGCGGCTTTTGCTGTGACAAATGCCAAATTATTACCACGGAAAGTACCGTTATGCTCACCTGGTTTCCATTGATCCAATTCAGGTGTCATAAGGACAATGGCAAATGGCAGACCATAACCACCAATTGACTTCGACATGGTAACGATGTCAGGCTTGATGCCCGCAGGCTCAAAGCTAAAGAAAGTACCTGTACGACCACAACCGGCTTGAATGTCATCAACAATCAGTAGCACTTCGTGTTTTTTACAAACAGCTTCAAGGTTCTGTAACCATTCAAAGCTGGCTGCATTAATACCGCCCTCACCCTGAACTGTTTCAACAATAACCGCAGCGGGAAGGTCAACACCACTGCTTGAATCCGACAATACTTTGTCTAAATATTCCGTGGTTTCAATGCCATCACCAAGGTAGCCATCAAAAGGAACGGTTGAAACACCGGCACCTAAACTGGTACCAGCGGCGCCACGGTGATGAGAGTTGCCCGTTACCGATAGGGCACCCAAGCTACAACCGTGGAAACCGTTCGTGAAACTCACAATGTTTTCACGGCCTGTTACGTTTCTAGCAAGCTTCAATGCGGCTTCAACGGCGTTTGTTCCTGTGGGTCCAGTAAATTGAACCATATACTCCAGATTACGGGGTTTTAAAATATACTCATTAAAACTCTCCAAAAAGGCGGCTTTCGCTTTGGTATGCAAATCCAAGCCGTGAGTTACGCCGTCTTCCATAATGTATTCAATCAGTTTTTCTTTGAAAACAGGGTTGTTATGGCCATAGTTCAACGTACCAGCCCCTGCTAGGAAGTCGATGTATTTGTTGCCATCCTCGTCAAACAAATGGGCACCTTGGGCACGATGAAAAACACGAGGGAATGAACGTGCGTATGATTGTACTTCCGATTCAAGCTCTTCAAAAATTTTCATGCTAATACTTCCTCTTAATTAAATTTATGCAAATCAACAAACAGAACAGGGAACAGAGGCCTCATCAAAAAGGGCCGATACGAACCAAAAATTCTGTGTCATGTTTTCCTTGAAAGTGACTATCTTTATCGTATTGAACTGAGTCTTCTAACGGTGCGCCTAATTGCTTAGCCATACTGCGAAACAGTGCCCAAGACGCCCCATTGGATTTAGTAATAGTGGTTTCTATATAAGCCACATCGGAACAAATTGGGCGCTCTAATAAAGCCGACAGCATTTTTTTCGCCAAACCTCGACCTCGTGCAGCTTCACCAACCGCCACCTGCCATACAAACAAGGTATTTGTTCGATTTGGAATCAAGTAGCCAGAAATAAAGCCAACTAAACGACCCTCTAGCATTGCTGAGACACTTGTCTCACTAAAGTGATCTGCTTGCAGCAAGTTGCAGTACACCGAATTGGTATCCAGTGGTGGACAACTAGCAACCAACTGGTTAATCAACATACCATGCTCTGCTCTTGGTTTAATAAGCTCTATGTTATTCAAAACCACACCTCAATAAATTAGAAAACAAAGTATCTCTTTAATGAATGAGTGTTCTCAAATACACAAACACCCATAAAACCCCCGTATTACGGAGGATAAATAATTCATTTATCACTCAACACCTGGAAAAGTGATTTGATGTCTAACAATTTTAAACAGATTTAAACATATGTCCAGCTATTATTTAGAGAACTAATGTTTTGTTGAGTAATATTCTCTTCAAGAGAACTTGGTGTATTTACGGAACCCCTTAAGGCATAAGGCATTGCAGAAAGATCGACTTAAAATAAAAAATGTCGTTTTTTTGTTGCATGAACGAGACAAAATTTGGAGAATCCTGCCCCTTAACAAAGCCAGACCCCACAAATCGAACCGATCACCATTTAATGGTAATGAGAGAACCTTGCATAACAACATGACTCGCAACGCTCTCAATGTAAGTTGTTTGTAGGGGGCGGCGTGATATTGCTGTTTAACTTTCAACTTTTTTAGAGATTATTATGCAAGAAAAGACATCTAGTCAGGGCTCATGGGCGAGCCGATGGGTATTTATTATGGCGGCAACGGGTTCTGCTGTCGGCCTTGGAAATATTTGGAAATTTCCCTACATCACGGGGGAAAATGGCGGCGGAGCCTTCGTTCTAGTCTATCTAGTATGTATTTTGTTTGTGGGCATTCCTATCATGATGGCTGAGGTCTTTATTGGCCGTCGTGGTAGAAAAAACCCCGTCGACTCTCTGGAGGATGTTGCAGAGGAGTCCGGTCAGACTAAAGCATGGGGCCTCATTGGCATCGTTGGTATGTTCACGGGCATTATGATTTTTTCTTTCTACTCCATTGTCGCAGGGTGGGTATTGAACTATATCAAAGCCATGGCCACAGGAGAGCTAGCTGGACTGACATCCGATCAGGCCAATGCCACTTTTAAAGCCCTACTAGCCGATCCCATGACCCTACTTGGCTGGCATACCTTGTTCGTTGTTATGACAGTGTTTGTGGTAGCCAGAGGTGTCAATAAGGGACTTGAAATGGCAACTCGTATTATGATGCCTGCGCTTTTCATCCTTCTGCTTGTTCTGCTTGGTTATGCCATGAGCACAAAAAGCTTCTCCGCTGGTTGGCATTTCATGTTTGATTTTGACTTCAGTAAATTAAGCTGGAGTGCTGTGTTAGTTGCCTTAGGCCATTCTTTCTTTACCTTATCTCTTGGCATGGGCACCATGATGGCTTACGGTTCCTATATGCCAAAGAAAGCGTCTATTGGTAGTACCGTGATCGCCATTGGCGCTTTGGATACATTGGTTGCGCTGGTTGCTGGCTTGTGTATTTTCCCTGTGATTTTCGCTAATGGAATGGATCCTGCCGCAGGCCCAGGCTTGATGTTTATGTCCTTACCCGTTGCCTTTGGGCAAATGCCTTTTGGTCAACTGTTTGGTTTCCTATTCTTTGTTCTTGTGGGCATCGCCGCTTGGACATCCTCTATCTCATTGATGGAGCCAACCGTTGCTTTTATCGTGGAACGCATGAAGATCAAACGTATTACTGCTTCCATCGCCATTGGTTTCATCGTTTGGTTACTTGGTATCGCTTGTCTTGGTTCTTTTAACTTTATGAGCAACATTACCATCTTCGGTAAGAATATCTTTGACTTCTTAGACTATGCGACGGCGAATATCATGTTACCTCTTGGCGGTATCTTTACCGCACTATTCGCTGGCTGGGCTGTTAAATCAAAATTCTCTGAAGAAGAGCTATCGGTCTCTAAGCTATTTTTCTCATATTGGAAAATAAGCGTGATGGTCATAAGTCCCATCGCTGTTGCTATCGTTTTTGTTCTAAACCTTTAACTAAAAACGGTTCAGCAAACACATCAAAGCCTCATTTGCCTATAGGTAAATGAGGCTTTTTTATAAAAACGTCAAATCACATGATCAAACAAGCACTCAGATTACATGGATCTTAGCGCATAACTCTCACTGGCTGATTCGACAATATTCACTAACATGGCCTGACTCTTTGATCCTGAATAACGTGCCCAAATTTTCTCGTGAAAATAAAAAGCCACGGTGTTAATGGCAGGCTCTATAAGAGCCACCGCACCACCAACCAACACACTTCCGGTAATAACATAGGCAACCGTAAAGGCAATGGTAAAGTGCATCACGGCAAAAGTAAGTGTTTTCGTCATGTGAATCTCCTCTGTTTTTCTAAGCTCTTTTGATGGCTTTGATAATAGAGGAGATTTTTTAATTAACTAAATACATTGTATGCATAGTTCTAATAGATATTTTATTAAAATCATTCATGCATATCGATCATTGATAGAAGAAGCTATGCCTCAATTAATAAGACTTGGATAAGGCAAATCCTAAAATCCCTTCTAATGGCTCAGAATATGCACAAACCGACTTGGCTAATACTGATTTGCTCTCTTGCAACGCCACCCAGAAACCGGCCCCAATAACAGAAGTGGGTCTATTCCAGGAAGACATCATAGTTACCGAGTCATCAATATTGCTAATAAACTCTCCTTCTGCAAATACAATCACGCCCTGAGGATCAACCCCCAATACAAGCTCATTAAGCTCTTGATAAGTGGTCATCATGGGCATAACAGCACAGGAATAACCTTGGTCATTGAGCATGGCGGCGGCGACAAAACACCACAAAGTGCGTTGCCCCAACAACCCAGTGATCAACACCTTAGGAGCCGCTTTTTGTTGATCCTTTAATGTCATTAACCGAGAGGACAAGCAAGCCGTCAGAACGGTTTCGCAAAAGCGACCGGCCGCTAGTCGGGCCAGCTTATCAAGACTGGGAACGATCCAATTGCGCACAGCGATTGATGTAGGATATTGAGAGAAAATCTGTTGGTATAAGCGCTCTATTTTGTACTCATCAAATACACATGAGGCTGTTACCAACTGATCTTGCCAATCTAACCACTCGTTGGAGAGTTCCAGATTCTCCAACGATGCCCCTTTGTCCAATAAAGAACGTACTTTGCTAACAGAAACACCTTGCTGAATCCAATGGACAATGGCTTCAACACGTTGCACATCATTCAGATTGTACAAGCGATGGCCTTTTGCAGTTCGTTTTGGTTTCAACAAACCATAACGTCGCTCCCAAGCCCTCAAGGTCACAGAATTTACTCCTGTCTTTTCCGATAAAGTGCGGATAGCAAATAGGTCTACGTCCTCTTCATTCAAATCATTTTTCACCTAACGATCTCTCCTTCAAGCCTATTAAGCCAAGATCTTCGAACTAAAAACTATACAAATTTTTTTTTGTACAAGATATATTGCATTTCTTGTACAAGCATCTATATTGTATAAATAATAACTTGTACAAGCAATTTTATCGTACAAGTCTTACAAACAGACAATACAGATCAAGGTGACATCATGAGAGAGCAAAAAATACCCAAGGACACCCTATACAACTCGCCATCATACTATGACGTTGCGATTATCGGGGCAGGTCTTTCCGGCAGTTTATGCGCTCAACAACTCTCGCGTATGGGATGGTCTGTCTGTGTTATCGAAAAGAGTCGCGGCTCTGGTGGCCGTGCCAGTAGCAAACATCTCGACCAAAACACAAGCTGTGAGCTTGGCACGCCATTTATTTCAATTCACCACAAAGACACTAAGCCGCTTTTTGCGTCATTAGTTGAACAAGGTATTGCCGCCTACTGGCCCGATGCACAGGCGTATGTTGGCATTCCTAAAATGAGCGCCATTACTCGCCATTGGTTAACTAACAGTGACTTAATCACTAATACACGCATCAATTCTCTTGAACAAATCGATTACGTTGAGCAAGGCAGTCTAGCGACAACAGATATCTGGCGACTTTATGATGAACAACATCAGGCCATTGCTCAAGCTAAATGCCTTATTGTTACTATACCAGCGTCTCAGGCGGTGACACTATTATCAACAACTCAGCAGATTGATGAGCTAATCGCATGCGCCCATCAGGTGGCCCAAACGACCCAGCCTCAATGGGCCATGTGCCTAGACACAGAACCGTCAACGCTACCACCGATTCTCATACCTAAATCATCGACATTGCAGCGACTTGTCAAAGACAGTGCCAAACCCAATAGAAGACAAGGACATAACGGCTCAGAAAGATGGGTTATACAAGCTTCCCCTGAGTGGACACAACACTACTTGGACGAGGATAAAAACACCATTGCCACCTTACTCATCCAAGCATTTTTTCATGAGACCCAACTCATACCGAAAAAAACAAGCGAGCCCCATCGCTGGCTGCTGGCGCGAACCGACGTCTATAAACATCAACAGCCGTTTATGTGGCACTCCCCAAAAAACATCGGCCTGGCGGGTGATTGGCTCTGTCAAGGCGATGCTGAAGGAGCCCTGATAAGTGCTTTGGGTTTATGTGACTATCTCAATCAGATGAGGATAACAAGATGACAACCATTGAACAGCTTCCACAAAAGCAATTTCATGCTGATCACTTAAATCACCGAATTCCAGTTGGAATCAGTGCTTGTTTGCTTGGTGACAATGTTCGCTTTAATGGCGGACATAGCCGATCCACTTATTGCGATCAACATCTGAGCGACTATTTTGATTATCAAAAGTTCTGCCCAGAAGTTGCCGCAGGTTTTGGAACACCACGGCCAACACTGCGTCTTGAAGGAAACCCAGAGGCCCCAAGAATGACCTATTCCAATCAAAAAGGAGGTGATGTTTCCGATGTATTCATGGCCGCCAGCCAACCCTATATTGAGCAGCTAAGTCACCTGGATGGCTATATTTTGATGAAAAATTCCCCAAGCTGTGGGCTAGAGCGTATCAAGGTCTATCAAGAAAATGGTCACCCTCATATGCAGCGCACAGCAGGATTATTCACCCGCGCCCTAAAAGCTCGTTATCCACTATTACCCGTTGAAGAAGACGGTCGACTCAACGACCCTATGCTACGTGAAAACTTTTTAACACGAGTGTTTGCTCACCATGAATTTCGCCACTGCGTGAACGCCAAACCAAGCATGAAAGCCCTGATTGCTTTTCATAGCCGCTACAAATATTTGATCATGGCCCATTCACAATCTGCCTATAAACAATTGGGCAAAATGCTCTCTGGCAATGACCCCAGAACGCTAGATGAGCTAAAAGCCGCGTACTTTGAAGTTTTTATGACGGCTCTGTCACAGACTGCTAAACGGAAAAACCACTGTAACGTGTTAATGCACCTTATTGGCTATCTAAAACGCTCTGTTGATTCCTCGATTCGTCAAGACATATTAAACGTAGTTGAACAATATCGGCGCGAAGAGGTAAACCTCGCCACGCCCGTCGCCCTGTTGCACCACTACTTGAAACATCATGGCAGTCAATATGTGCAAGAGCAACGTTATTTTGCCCCCTACCCAAGTGCGCTTGGCATCCGCAATACCATCTAGTTAGTCGTAGAATAGTAGGAGGCCATTATGGTCATAGAACAACTCGTCTGGATCCGGAACGATCTACGTTGGCAAGACAATCCAGCCCTATATTTTGCCTCCCTAAAAGGCCCCATTCGGGTGCTTGTGATTGCCACACCAAAACAATGGCAAAAGCACCATGAATCCGAGGCAAAAATAGGACTGAGAGCAGGACTGATTCGCTGCTTGTTTAGCAAACTGGCTAGCCTAGGTATTCCAGCAGATCTCATTGAAGGAGAGTATTTTGAGCAAGTACCTGATATTCTGCGCCAATATTGTCAGGACAACGCCATAAAGCATGTCTGGTACAACCAAGATTTGCCGATCGATGAAAGACAGAGAGATCAGGCGGTGAATCAAGCACTCCAAGGCATTCATATTGAAGTCCATCCACAAAAACCGGACTTGATTGTTTCCCGTCCTGTACTAAGTCAGCAAGGCACACCGTTTAAAGTTTTTACACCATTTTATAAACGCTGGCTCACCATGCTTAATGAGCAATCTATTGAGCCTCTACTCGCCCCCAAACAACAAGCAGATGCACTTGACGAGCAGCCCCTGACCATGGCGTGGCAGCGGCCATTTCGAGACGACCTTTGGAGGCCAGATCAAGACAAAGCCAGCCAGACACTTTGGCAATTTTGTCACCGTAAAGAAGGCCAGTATGACGAACAACGTGACTTTCCCATGGCGCCGGGCACCAGTACTTTATCCCCTTACCTAGCCCTTGGCGCGCTGGGGCCAAGGGAATGTGTGTATGCCATAACCTATGTTTGCAATGAGCAAGGCCGACCATGGCAAGACAGTGTTTGGTTAAAAGAATTGGCTTGGCGAGACTTTTACCGTCAACTTATGGGACACTTTCCTACGCTATCAAAACACCACCCCTTTAAACCCGAGACAGACCACATTGTGTGGCGCGATAATAAAGCGGAGCAGCTCGCTTGGCAAAAAGGCCAAACGGGATTTCCTATCGTCGATGCGGCCATGAGACAGCTGAATAAAACAGGTTGGATGCATAATCGCTTACGGATGATTACGGCAAGCTTCTTCAGCAAATTATTATTTGCAGACTGGCGAAGAGGAGAGCAGTACTTTATGAGTCAACTCATTGACGGCGAATTTGCGGCTAACAACGGTGGCTGGCAATGGAGTGCCTCAACGGGGTGCGATGCGGCGCCATATTTTCGTGTTTTCAATCCCACAAGACAGTCGGAACGCTACGATACAAACGGTGAGTTTATTCGCCGTTTTGTTCCTGAGCTAAAAAGCTTGGATAACAAATCGATTCATAATCCGTCAACTGAGCAACGAAAAGCACTGGGTTACCCGAGCCCGATTGTAGATTATCAAGCCGCTCGAAAAGCAGCCATCGAAGCGTTCGATCGATTAAAAAATTATTCATCCTAAGCCGTTAAATACTCTTAAAAACGGCCCTGCGGCTTTTCGGGTCTAAACACCAAGAGGCTCTTTTGCAATAAAACTTTCGTAATGATTGGTTTAGCACTATAATTAGAGCTATAATATTTTATAATTGAGTCTATTTGATGTGTATTTTCTCACATATAATATAGGATTCTAACTTGCCAACATTGGCGATTATCTGTCACCTTTTTTATGAGTCGCTCTAGCAATATGCCTGAATCACAACATTTACATGATGTCCTTGTTCATTTACGCCGTATCATTCGTGCGACTGACTTACAGTCGAAACGAGTCGTAAAAGCTTGTGGGTTAACGATCCCTCAAATAATGGTGCTACGCTCTATTGAGAGCTTGGGCGATGTTACCGTTCGCAAAATATCCGACAGCGTCTCATTGAGCCAAGCCACAGTAACCACCATTTTAAATCGGTTAGAAGATCGCAAACTGGTTGAGCGTGTTAGAGCACAAAAAGACAAACGTATTGTAAACGCTAGACTAACCGATCAAGGTCGCACTTTACTGCACTCTGCTCCCCCTCTGCTACATGAAAAGTTCATTAGTGAGTTTGAAAGTCTACAAGGCTGGGAGCAAACTCAAGTTCTCTCCTCTTTACAGCGTATTGCCATCATGATGGACGCAGAACACATTGATGCTGCACCTCTTCTGGATATTAATTCTCCCAATCAATAACGCACGCACATCCTTAGATCACAAATCTTATAAAAACTCGACTGTGCAATATAGTCGAGTTTTTTTGTCAATAGACGAGCTTCCCAGGTCACCCTAACTTCACACTAACACCACTATTCTGGCCTCTCTGAGCGCCTATCTCAAACGTCTATTACGACAGTTTTCACGATATCGAACCGATAATAAATCCTTAATTTTTGATAAATCTGACAAAAATTTGCTATAAATACTTAGATATGTAAACTTAATTAATATAATAAAAATGCCACATCACATTCAAAAGGAAATTATTATGTATAAAAAAGCACTCCTTGCGGGGTTAATGACCCTTGCAACCACCTCTGTTTTCGCAGCAAATAGCCAATGCGGAAACGTCACTATCGCAAACATGAACTGGAACTCAGCGACATTAATGGCGAATGTAGACAAGTTCATCCTGAATCATGGTTATGGCTGCCATGCTGAACTCGTTCCTGGTGATACCATGCCAACGGGCACTTCCATGATAGAAAAAGGAGAACCAGACATAGCGCCAGAAATGTGGACAAACTCCATGAAAGATGCCATTGATCGCGGCGTTAAAGAAGGCCGCCTTAAAATTGCGGCGAAATCCCTCTCTGACGGTGGCGAAGAAGGGTTTTGGGTGCCTAAATATATGGTCGACAAGGATCCATCACTCGCCACCATCCAAGGAGTCATTAAACACGCGAAAGATTTCCCAAATCCTCAAGATAGCTCAGTCTCTGCATTTTACGGCTGCCCTCCTGGTTGGAACTGCCAAATATCAGCACAGAACCTTTTTAATGCATTACATCTAAAAAAAGCTGGGTTTGTTCTCGTCAACCCAGGTTCTGGAGCAGGCTTAGCAGGCACCTTAGCACATGCTTATGAGAAAAAAGCGCCATGGTTTGGCTACTACTGGGCACCAACAGCCATTTTAGGAAAATATCAAATGGTGAAGGTAGATTTTGGTACTGGCGTCAATAAAAAAGAGTTTACAAGCTGTATCACGCAGGCAAACTGCTTAGATCCAAAACCCACCATGTACCCACCTTCCCCTGTTTATACGTTGACAACGGCTAAATTCGAGAAAAGATCCCCTGAAGCCTTTGCGTATTTACAGCATCGTTCATACACCAACAAGCAAATGAACAGCTTATTAGCCTGGATGGAAGACAACCAAGCTGACGGCCAATACGCTGCAGAAGAGTTCATGCTAAAACATAAAGATATTTGGTCGAAATGGGTTAGTAAAAAAGTGGCGGCTAAGCTCGATAAAGCACTTAACAATCTATAAATCTTGTATTTAGAGGGCTTCGTAAAGCCCTCTCTTATTTTATTTCGTCAAGAGACCCATATTATGTCTTCCAATTGGCTAACACAATTTCCTGATATGAGCCGTCGAGACTTACTCACCATTCGACAAACGTTAGATGGCGCTTATCGACATTTTTCACGCGAATACGGTGACGCAATCGAAGCGGCTTTTCATCCTCTTTTAAAATTTCTTATCTGGTTTGATAATCTGCTTATTCAGACCCCTTGGTGGATCATCATCATTGCCATCACCAGCTTAGTTTATGCAGCTACCCGTTCTTGGAAATTGAGCTTAGGCGTTGTTATCTCATTACTTCTCATTGGCTACTTTGGTATGTGGGAAAACACGATGCGAACCCTCAGTATTATCACAGTGTGTACCCTTATTTCTATCGCACTGGGTATTCCAATTGGCATCTTAATGGCACGTTCTGATCGGGCACAATCCATCATCACACCGCTACTTGATGTCATGCAAACCATGCCAGCATTTGTTTACTTAATTCCAGTGGTGATGCTGCTTGGCATAGGTAAAATTCCAGGTGTAATCGCGGTGGTGATTTATGCCATTCCTCCCGTTATTCGTTTAACAAACCTGGGGATTAGACTCGTCTCGAAAGAAACCCTTGAAGCGGCCACCGCCTTTGGGGCCACACCAACTCAAAGATTGCTAGGTGTGCAACTCCCCCTTGCCATGCCAACCATTATGGCGGGAATCAACCAAACCATCATGATGGCTCTCGCCATGGTTGTTATTGCCTCCATGATTGGGGTGAATGGACTTGGTCAACCCGTTCTCAGGTCCATTACCAATCAATATTTCACACTTGGACTTTTGAATGGCTTAGCCATTGTTGCGCTCGCAATTATCTTTGACCGGGTGTCACAAAGCTACGCGAAACGCACCCAAAAACATTTAGAGGGCGCTCACAATGACTGAACACAACATACACACTAATGAGCCTTCTCTAGAAAAAAGCACAACCCTGATTGAAATAGAAGGCCTTTACCAGATCTTTGGCAAAACCCCTAAGGAGGTTCTCCCTAAAGTTAAAGCGGGAGCAAGCAAAGAGGAAGTTCTTGCCGAAACGGGTCACACCGTTGGCTTACAGGATATTAATCTAAGCATAAAACGCGGTGAGATCTTCGTGATTATGGGCCTATCAGGCTCAGGAAAATCAACCCTTATCCGTCACTTTAATCGCTTGATAGACCCAACGGCAGGTCTCATTCGGGTGGATGGCGATAACATCATGGAGTTTTCCATGAAAGACTTAACAACGTTTCGCCGTCACAAAATGTCAATGGTCTTTCAACATTTCGGCTTAATGCCACACCGAACTGTGCTAGAAAACGTTGGCTATGGCTTATCCATCAAGGGTGAAAACAAGAAAGACTGGGAAGAAAAGGCCAATCAATGGCTTGATACGGTTGGTCTCACGGGGTACGGAGAACAGTACCCATCACAGCTCTCGGGCGGACAACAGCAACGTGTCGGCCTCGCTCGCGCGTTGTGTACAGACGCGGAAATATTGCTCATGGACGAGGCTTTCTCAGCATTGGATCCGTTAATTCGCAGTGAAATGCAAGAACAGCTCTTGGATCTACAGGAAAACCTGCAAAAAACCATCATTTTCATCACCCATGACCTCGATGAAGCTCTTCGACTTGGTGATCGAATTGCAGTATTGAAAGATGGCAAACTGGTTCAAGTCGGCAATCCCGTTGATATCGTACTGAAGCCAGCGGATGAGTATGTTCGAGCCTTTGCAAAAGATGTCAACCGGGCCAGAGCACTCAGCGTACAAACCATCATGACAGCCAGTACTGAAAAACTAACAGGCAAAGTAGTAGGTGATGTGAGAGGTGATTTTCCTAAGGATAAGGATCATGCGTTTGTTTTCAATGAGGAAGGCTATCAGGGCATATTAAGCAGAACAAAACTGGATGATATGGATGACAGCACGCCACTCAACGAAGTATTGCAGCCACTGACGTCTGTACGCCAAAGCACACCATTGCAAGATGTGATTCCGATTGCCCTTACCTCCCCGTTCGATATTCCGGTAATTAATAAAAAAGGCGTATTAAAAGGGCGAATAGAAGCGAAAAAATTAGCCGATGTGTTGTCTCCTTAGCATTCTTAATGCTTTCCTAAAACCATTCAGTATCTCAAAAGCGCAAAAATGGCCGCATAAGCGGCCATTTTTTGGCTTAACACTTCTATGAGTAAGCTTGTTACTACTTAAGATTCAGCACGTCCTGCATGTCGTACAAACCTGCAGCTTTGCCTTCTAGCCAATTCGCTGCACGCACAGCGCCTTTGGCAAACGTCATACGGCTACTGGCTTTATGAACAATCTCAATGCGCTCACCTTCGGTCGCAAACCAGACACTGTGTTCGCCTACCACATCTCCGGCACGAATGGTCTCAAATCCAATCTCTTTTTGAGTACGGGGGCCAATTTGACCTTCACGCCCGTAAACCGCGCATTCTTTCAGGTCTCGCCCTAATGCTTCCGCCACTACTTCCCCCATACGCAAAGCCGTACCTGAGGGCGAATCGACCTTGTGTCTATGATGCGCTTCAACGATTTCCACATCATAATCGTCGCCTAGAATCTTCGCAGCGGTAGAAAGCAGCTTCAATGTTAGATTCACACCAATACTCATATTAGGAGCAAAAACCACTGATGTTTTTTCTGCATAACTGGCCAACTGCGCTTTTTCAGCATTATTTAGACCGGTAGTGCCCACCACAATTGCTTTATTATGTTCTGCACAAAACGCCGCATTTTCAAGAGTTAGGCCTGGCGTAGTGAAATCGATCAATACATCAAAATCCGCCACACAATCGGCAAGTGAGGCGGTAGCCAAAACACCAAGCTTACCGATACCTGCTATCTCACCAGCATCCGCTCCCACAAGAGAACTACCTGATCGCACAATGGCAGCCCCTAAAGACACCCCATCGGTTTCATTGGTCGCGATAATTAGATTTTTACCCATGCGCCCAGAAGCGCCAATTACTGCAATTCTCATCCAACTCTATTCCTTAACCATCAATTGCATAAACCATAACAAATACGCACTCAAAACTCAGCTATAACCCACAACAAATAGCGACGAGAAAGCAAAAAAGCCCGAATACTGATTAACTTCATCCAAGTAAATCTGCATTTGGGCTTTTTCATCGCCAACAAGGCCTCTAGTTAGGCTTTCATTCGCTCTGCTAGATTGCCTTGCTCATAAGCTTCTTCTTCAATATGGGCAATATTCGTCACAATGCTTTCCGCGCTTTCAATACTTCTTAAACTTAACCCATCAACTTCTTGCATTTGATTATTCAAATCACGAGCAACTGACGCCTGCTCTTCTGAAGAGACATTGATTTGCGAAGTCATCTCAACAATTCGACTAATCGACACCTCAATATCTTTCATCTTTTCCGCTACAAGCGTCACTTTATCGACACCATCATGAGCAACCGCCGCCCCTTTATCGATGGTTTTAGTAACTTCGACGGTGTTGCTCTTCAAGGTTTCGGTCATTTTATGAATATTCTGAGTCGCCTCTTGAGTACGAATCGCCAACGCTCGTACTTCATCCGCCACAACGGCAAAACCACGTCCTGCTTCGCCCGCACGCGCAGACTCAATAGCCGCGTTCAATGCTAATAAATTCGTTTGTTCCGCAATATCACTGATGGAGTTGACCACTGTGTTAATACCATCACTTTGTGATGCCAAGATTTCCACAACTTTCTTCGCGGCTAAAATTTCGTTATAAACCTCACGCATGGTGTCACCCGTTACCTTGGCTAGAGATTGGCTTTCTCTGGAAGCCACTTCTACTTCCCCAGTCGCCTCAACAGCTTTACCTACATGATCAGACACATCGTTTGCACTGGCCAGCACTTGTGAACTGGCCGATACAATACTCTGAAAAGTGTGGCGCTGCTGATTAAAGTTTGCCAAATTGCCGGTGACGCTTTCTTTGGCACCTGCTGCTCGCTTACGCAATTGTGCCGCCCCTTCTTTTAAACGATAGCGAAATGTGTCCGCCGCCGCTTGTTGATGAATATGAGCGAAGGGAATCGCCGCCTTTAAACCCACACTTTTTGTATAAAGATACTGGCCAATCGGATTATTAGCTTCCACGGGTAAAGCAGACGCAGTAGCATTGAGAGACTCACTTTGTACCCAAGACAGTATAAAACCTAGCAAGGCTACTACTGGGCCAGCTATTTGCAGTGCAAGTGAATTGGTTAACAGACTGATAATCCCTAGTAACACAAAGAAAAACAGTACAGGCCAAGTATGGTTGGTCAAATAAGCAAGTAGTTTTGTCTTAGTGGGTAACAGGCCTTTGCCAGCATTGATACGATCATAAATACTTTGTGCATGATGAATTTCTTCCCTTGTCGCCTTACGACGGACGGATTCATAGCCAATAATCTTTTGATTGTCTATCAAAGGACTAACGTGGGCACTCACCCAATAGTGATCACCGCTTTTGCAACGATTTTTTACGATCCCCATCCAGCTGTTGCCCTGCTTTAGATTTGCCCACATATCGGCAAATACAGCTGGAGGCACATCAATATGACGAATAAGGTTATGCGGTGCTCCAATGAGCTCTTCCCTAGTGTAACCAGCTACCTCACAAAAGGCATCATTGACAAAGGTTATTCGCCCCTTCACATCCGTACTAGAGACAAGCACATAGTTGCTCGGATAATCACATTCCTTGTTGGTAACAGGCATCTTACGCATACATTCATCTCGTTTTATAATAATTAGAGCTTGTAACTTTATGTGTCCAATTGCATTTTATCAATCAATTAATATCGATATTAAAAAATATCACTCATCATCAAAATCACGATAGGCATCAGGCGCCAAATCTTCAAAGCGCGTGTATTTACCGACAAAAGCAAGTCGGCAGGTGCCAATCGGGCCATTACGCTGTTTACCGATAATAATTTCGGCGATCCCTTTGTGTGGTGTATCTTCATGGTACACCTCATCACGGTAGACGAAGGAAATCACATCGGCATCCTGCTCAATGGCTCCGGATTCACGTAAATCCGAGTTGACTGGACGCTTATTCGGACGGTTCTCCAAGCTACGGTTAAGCTGAGAAAGCGCCACCATTGGACACTCCATTTCTTTAGCAATGGCTTTTAAAGATCGAGAGATTTCAGAGATCTCATTGGTTCGACCTTCTGTGAAACCGGGTATTTGCATCAATTGAAGGTAATCGACCATGATCATGGCCACACCGCCATGCTCTCGAGCAATACGACGCACACGAGAGCGCATCTCTGTCGGACTAATGCCCCCAGTGTCATCAATGAACAGCTTACGGTCTTTAAGCATTTTCACCGCTGACATCAATTTGTCCCAGTCTTCTTGCACTAACTGCCCTGAACGCATACGCGTTTGGTCAATCCGGCCAAGGGAGGACAACATACGCATCATAAGTGCTTCCGCAGGCATCTCCAAACTAAAGACAATCACGGGCTTCTCACTGATCATGGTGGCATTTTCAACCAGATTCATCGCAAACGTCGTTTTCCCCATGGAAGGACGACCCGCGACGATAATTAAATCCGCTGGTTGCAAGCCTGCTGTCATGTTATCTAAATCCGTAAAACCAGTGCTCAATCCAGTAATTGCCCCATCCTGATGATACAGTTCATCAATCTTATCCACGGTGGCACTTAGAATATCAGAAGCGATTCTAGGCCCACCTTTTTTCTCTCCTCCTTCAGCGATTTGGAAGATTTTCCGTTCCGCTTCATCTAATACTTCTGCCGCCGTCATCCCTTCGGGATGAAAAGCACGAGCAGAAATATCACTGGTGGTCATAATCAAACGTCGTAGAATCGAGCGTTCACGCACAATATCTGCATAAGAGGCGATGTTAGAGGCACTTGGTGTCGCCTCAGCCACTTCGATAAGATAAGCCATGCCGCCAATGGACTCTAAATCACCTCGTTTATCAAGACGCTCCCCAATAGTGACAACATCAACGGGCTCACTGTCATCCACCAAACGAGCAATGACAGAAAAAATAAGCTTGTGTTCGGGACGATAAAAATCGTCTGCTATAACCAACTCAGAGACTTTTTCCCACGCTTGTGGATCCAGCATTAGACCACCGATAACAGAACGTTCTGCTTCGATAGAATATGGTGGTAACTTGATAGAAGCGACTTCAGAATCGTTTAATTGCACGTAAAAACACCCAAGGAAAAATGGAAAAATGACAGGGAAACAAGCTTACCATGACCATAAAAAAAGGGCATCTTGCATTAAACAAGATACCCTTTTTCAGTGTCAGATATTCGTTAAAACGAATTACTGAGCAACTACTTCCAAAGTCACGGTTACAAGCACTTCTGGGTGTACTTGAACGTCGATTTCGAAAGAGCCAGTATGACGGATCGCACCTTCTGGAAGACGAATTTCTGCCTTCTCTACAGCCACTTCTTTAGAAATAGCTTCAGCGATATCACGTGTACCGATAGAACCAAAAAGCTTACCTTCATCACCAGCATTTGCTTCGATTTTGAAAGTTTTGCCTTCAAGTGTTTGAGCACGTGTTTCAGCTGCTGCTTTACGCTCAGCCGCTTGAGCTTCAAGCTCTGCACGACGCTCTTCAAAAGAAGCTAAGTTAGCTTTTGTTGCCATCACAGCTTTTTTGTTTGGAATCAAAAAGTTACGAGCGTAGCCTGGTTTAACGACAGCAACGTCACCAATACCACCTAGCTTGTTTACTTTGTCGAGTAGAATAACTTCCATCTCGATCACCTCTAATTAATCATTCGCTATCACTTGAGTTGGATGACGTATCCCGGATGCGTTTTCGTATGTCAACGAAGCTATCAATCACGCTCAGCGTAATCAAAATATTCACAAATAACATATGCAAAAAAACGATACCAACTAGATAAAACGCAATCAGTCCAACAACCCCAATTCTTTTTTTTGCTAGAACACCGTGCACTAATGCAAGACCCGATAACACCAACGCTGGAATAGCTGCTTGAGATAAAATAAGGTACTGGCCACCTAGACCTTCGCCTAGTAACACCATTGCCCCCAAAATCAAACTAAATGCTATTGGCAACCTTAGTTCATGGAATTCTTTACGTAATCCACCAGGATTATAGAGCCCCGCCTGCCATTTTCTCGCTAAAAATAACGAGCCAACTGCAGCCATCACTTGGACAATAGACAATGCCATCACCGCCTGATGGTAAATAACGCTTTTATCAGGTAAAGCCGCTACTTTCTCTTTCACCAAGACTTGTTGAATCATGTTAGTAACAAGCGTCAACATATCATGCATAATGAGTGGTAACAGCATGGCACTAATGACAGCAAGAAAACTGCTGACCAATAACACCCAACTCCACGACGTCGTTGATCTAAGTAAATAGGCCAACACCGTCACGTCAATCAATACCATTATCGCACTTGCATCACCTTGGATGACTGTCAACACGAGTATAGGAAGACAGCCCCAGGCTAATACAGGTATTCCTTCTTTTACACCGCGGCGAAGCACTACCAACCCAACAATGGCGGCAGCTATCCAGAATAAGAGAGGAATTATACTAAACGCCATCACACCAATAATGGCATTACGAGGACGTTGCATAACCCATTTTGCTAAACCACTCATTCTGTTACTTCAGCCCTGCCAATTAATTAAAGTGGCTATCAGTGTAAGGAAGTAAAGCAATGTAGCGAGCGCGTTTGATCGCAGTCGCTAGCTGACGCTGGTAACGTGCCTTAGTGCCAGTAATACGGCTAGGTACGATTTTACCAGTTTCAGTGATGTAACCTTTTAGTGTTTCTAAATCTTTGTAATCGATCTCTTTAACGCCTTCTGCTGTGAAACGGCAGAACTTACGACGACGGAAAAAACGAGCCATGAGTATCTCCTAGTTCAAATAAATTAATCTTCTGATTCTTCAGAAGACGTTTCTTCAGTATGTTCAGACTGGTTACGCTCTTCACGTTGAGGAGCAGAACGACGATCTTCACGACTTTCAGAAGCTTTGATTGGAGAAACGTCAGTTACCGCTTCTTTACGACGAATAACCAAATTACGGATAATCGCATCGTTGTAGCGGAAAGTGTCGTTTAGTTCGTTCAAAACACTATCAGAACACTCAACGTTCATAAGAACGTAATGTGCTTTGTGAATTTTGTTGATTGGGTAAGCTAGTTGGCGACGGCCCCAATCTTCTAGACGATGAACTTGACCACCATCTTCTGTGATTAGATTAGTATAACGCTCAACCATTGCTGGTACTTGTTCGCTTTGATCTGGGTGAACCAGAAAGACGATTTCATAATGACGCATTTAAGCTCCTTATGGGTTCTTAGTCTCCACACTTCCCCTGTTATAAAGCTGTGAGACAAGGAGTATTGATTTACAGGGACGCGAAGTATATAGCAGATCGCACAATAAATAAACGTTTTACTAATGCTTTGATGGATAAATTTCCCACCTTCTCTATAAGAAAGACAACATGCTCTTAATTTATTTACAAAACACCATAATACTCATAGCATACAATTTCTTTACTTAATTTGTCGTTGATTCATTGTTATGAAAGGATTTACACCCATGTTGCGTTCTCTTCCTCCTCTAACCGCCATAGTGACGCTTATGGTCTTAAGCAGTAACGCACTTGGTGCCGACTTTTCATTTGGTGTAGTAGGCACTCGTACCTCTTCTGTCTATAAAGACACCCCCCCTCAAAATGCTGCGTTTCCTTTTGTTTCCATTGTCAGCGAACGCGGCTACTTAAAAGGCACTGAAGTGGGCTACAGCCTTTTACCGAATGACTCCCGTCAAAACATATCGGCTATTGTCGAATACAACATGGATAGTTTTGATCCTAAGGACTCTAATAATAAACAAATGCAACTGTTGGATCGACGCAAGGCCGCTGCGATGGCGGGGATACGCCTCAAATACAATTTTTTGTTTGCTAAACTTGTGACCGATATTAGCAATCGGCATGATGGTTACTATGGACTAGTAGGCGCGGCCTACCCTGTCAATGTCTCAGCTTGGAGAATTACCCCATCGATTACCTATAAATATTTGGATAAAAAGATGAGCAACCACTTGTACGGTGTTAGCCAAGCAGAATCCATCAGAACAGGTGGTGTCATCCCAGAATACGACTCAACCAGTACACACAAAATGACCATTGCCGTGCGTGGTGACTACAGTGTCAATGCTTCTTTAAACTTATTTGTAGGGGTCAGTCATTCGGACTACAAAAGAGTGTTAGACAGCCCAATGGTGACGAAAGATTATAGCTATTCTCTTTCTACTGGGATTATTTACCACTTTTAAGCGAGCATAGGTTTTCGAATATCTAATATTCCCAAGCCATGATGTTATGTGGCTTGGGAACCCATGAGAGATCGGCCTATCAGTATTGATCTTAAATAAAACGCTTCATATCTTCCATTATGTTGGCATGCTATTCATTTTTACCGAAATTAGCATCGCCACACTTTTAAACCCTAGCAAGCAAAAGGCAGCCAAAGCCTAACAAATATAGCGTTATCGTCGTCGAACCATGCGTGCACTGATCAGTACACTGAAAAAAATAAAGACAATACCCAGCACCGCAAGTGCATTAGGCACATGCCCCCAAATTGCCCACCCCCAAAGACCACTAAAAATCACTCCGACATAACTAACAGGAGAAACAATACTGGCTGGGGCAAAGGAATAGGCTTTGGTATACAAATACATACCCAAATACAGAGTTACACAAACCGTCAATACCAAAGGCCAAGTCGACATTGGTAAAACCAGGGAATCACCACGCACCAGCACCAACAAAAGCGATAATAACGCTGAGATGATAAAGTAAACGATCATAGTTTCTTGGCCACTCACCTGGTGGGAGAGCATTCGTGTCGTTACCATAGAAAATGCCAATCCTACCGCCGATAACAACCCAACAATTTGCCAAGGATCAATATGGTCAATACTAGGCTGAATGACCAAAGACACTCCAATAAAACCAATGATTAACGGTAACCAGCGCGCTTTAGGTATGGTAATTCTATGCATCACCAACACCACAAAAGGCACACACAGTGGCGCGCAATAACGCAGTAAGGTGGCTTCAACAAGAGGAATATGATTCAGAGCCAAATAGTAAAATAGAAAACCAGAAAAGCCCCCGACACTGCGCAGAAAATGAATTTTCCAAACCTCTTTTGAACGACGTTGCCAATGTCCATAAAGCTGAGGGTAAAGCACAATAATACAAAATACACTCTGCCAAAATACCAAAACAGGCACCGGGATCGTTTGCTGAACCTGTTTTGCAGCCACCCCCATAATAGACATGATGAAGGCATACACAACGGTGGCAATAATCCCTTTTTTGAGTAAGTCCGCCTCATTCGCTAAGCCAGCCACGATTGCATTCTCCATCTACTAAGTATTAAGTCACCCAAGTCCTCTCAAATATACTGAGACTGCTGCAACATGTCACGAGACAAGTGAAGGCAAAAGCATTTTTAATCAAAACAAGCAAATAGCATCACCTCGAGACAACCCGACTCTGACTTTATCCAGTAGAATAAGCCGTATTAGGAAGCTATGGTCATCCTTAAGTAATGCGAAAACGCCTCGGGAATCTGACCGCCGGACAAGACTGACGCCTCTTCATTTGCCATAATTTTGCCCTTTTCAATCAACATCACCTTTCCACCAACAAAAACCGCCTCGCTGGGCATGTGAGACACAAGCAACGTCGTCATGCCGAAACGCTCAGTCACATCGTTCACCAAGGCTAACATTTCCTCTCGCAATGCTGGGTCGAGAGCGCTAAACGGCTCATCCAATAATAAAATAGGTTTTTCTCTCACCAGAACTCGGGCAATGGCAACACGCTGCGCCTGTCCACCAGACAAAGCTTGTGGGTATTGATCCGCTTTATCCGATAATTGTGTTTGCTTGAGCGCCCAACTGACCTTAGCCTTTTGTTCAGCCTGCAATGACAACGAAGGGGCGATCCCCACGGCCACATTCTGCCAAACCGTCAGTTGAGGAAACAAGTTATCACTTTGAAACAAGGTCGAAATAGGACGCTCATAAGGCAATAAATGCTCTAAAGCCTGCCCCTGAAAAGACACACTACCACGACCTTGCAGAAAACCACCCAGCAAATGCAACAAGGTACTTTTCCCTTCTCCACTGGCACCCAACAATGTCGTCATACCCGGCGCTAAAGACGTTTGGTAATGAGCATGGAACGCGTCCCAGTCATAATATAAATCAATACTTAACATGTGTTTTCCCGCCAATAAAACGCACTGATAGATAAAAAAGCAGCAAACACAGACAAATCAAAATAACCGCGATGCAAGAGCCCTCTTGTAGTCGATAGGAGCCGATCAATTGAAAGAGATACAAAGGCAAAGACACCAAGCCTTGGCTACCAAATAACGCAATCACCCCCATATCCCCGAGGGAAAGCAATACGGCATAACCAAATGCCTGAGAAACACTTTTCCGAATCAGCGGCCACTCAATCACTAGCCGGTTCGCCCCATGAATGCCCAAACTTGTATACAGGTTACGAAAGCGTTTTTCTTGCTGATATAACACCGGCATCAAAGCACGCAATACAAAGGGCAAAGCCATCACAGCATTGACCCAAACCACTACCCAATATCCAGATAGGGAGCTTAAACCAATGCTTCGCAACCATAAAAACAGCCCTGTTGCCAATACTAACCCTGGCACCATAAGAATCATGCTGCCTAACTGTTCGATTTTACTGGATAAAAAAGCCAGCCGCCCTCGATCCATAGTCATGCGCGCCAACACACCAAAACAGCCGCCTAAAAACAAACTTAACAGAGCGGCTGGAATAGCAATTTTCAGCGACACCCATACGGCCTGCCACGTCGCATCCGCCATAAGAGTCTGATAAAACGTTACCGAGAAAATGGGATCAAAAATCGCCAAAAAAGGGGGAATCACTAAAAAGACCGCTAGCGCCATGGCCAGACAATCCCCAAACAGAGCCAAAATACTGTCTTTTAAAGGGTATAGGCGAGCATCCAGTAAACTAACATCTTGCTGATTTGCCGGGGCAAACCGATACACCATTAAGGCAACGAGACTACAAATACTCACCTGCAACAAAGACAAAAAACTCGCCTTATTAAGATCAAAATCGAACCTTAGTGCCTGATAAATAGCCACTTCTAATGTGCTTGATTTCGGGCCGCCCCCTAAACTTAACACCACCGAAAAACTCGAAAAGCACAGCATGAAAATCAAGACAAATGCACCCGGCAAGGCTTTTTTAATATAGCTCCACTCGATTAAGCGAAACGCTGTCCAGCGAGAGAACCCAAGCTGAGACGCTAAACGCCATTGACCAGACGGTACCAAACCATAACTTTGCAATAGCAAGCGAACGGCCAATGGCATATTAAAAAATACATGGGCCAATAAAATCCCAAGCAATCCATAAAGCGGTGTCTCAACACCAAACAAGGCATGCAACCAACCTGAGTGCCCATAAACCACCACGATTCCCAAGATCGCCACGATGGTCGGAACAACCATAGACACTGCAAACAGCTGCAACAGTACCCCACGCCCCTTAAATTGACGATGGGTTAAACAGGAAGCAACGGGCACCGCAATCAATAAGCTCAGTACACTACTCAGCAGGGCTTGCCAAAGAGAAAAGCGAACCACACGCCAAAGATAGATATTGTGTAAATAACCAGACCAAGACTCGAACTGACTAAAACGCAAAAGAGCTGCCAGACTGGCCGCTCCCACCAACACAAATACCAACAAGCCAAGCAATGCAGGCGTTAGCCGAAACCAAGTAGCGAGATGATAACCCTTTCCTGGCATTAGCGAGTCGTCGCCTCAAGCCATTCGTTGGTCCACTGGGCACGGTAGCTGGCCACCTCAGCCGCAGGCAGCGTTAGCACCTTAGTAGGTCGTTGTCTGCTCGCAAAAGCTTTAGGCAGCCCTTCGGGCAACTTGATCACTGGCAGCATCCAGTTTCCCGTCGCCACAGTCGACTGAAAGCCAGGAGTCAGTATAAATGCCATAAACTCTTTAGCCAGTTTGGGGTGCGGCGCATGTTTCATCATCGCCGCGACTTCCACCTGAGGATAGTAACCTTCACTGGCCGGAGCAGCTTTATATTTGGTCACCCCCTCTTCCATAATGTGGTAGGCAGGAGAAGTGGTATAGCTCAACACCACATCCCCTTCTCCCTTTAAGAACAAGCTGTAAGCGTCTGACCAGTTTTTACTAACCGTGACCGTATGTTTTGCCAAGGTCGCCCACGCCTCAGCGGCTTTATCTCCATAAACAGATTTCATCCACAACAATAGCCCCAACCCTGGAGTACTGGTTCTAGGGTCTTCATAAATCACCCGTAAGTGTTGATTATCAACGATGTCTTTTAAACTTGTCGGTGGCGTCTTAAGCTTGTCAGCGTTATAAACAAAAGCAAAATAGCCATGATCAAATGGCACAAAAACAGGATCATGCCAACCGCCGGGTAAGGTGACTTTGCTGGTATCCACCCCCGACTTGGCTAACAACCCCGTTTTTTCCGCTTTATGCATCAGGTTTAAATCCAGCCCTAGCACTACATCAGCATTGGAACTTGACCCTTCCAACTGCACACGCGATAGAATTCCAACGGAGGAATCAACAGAAACAAAATTCAGGGTACAGCCGCACTCTTTTTCAAAATTGGCCTTTACCGCAGGTCCTGGCCCCCACTTTGACGCAAAAGAATCATAAGTGTAGACATTTAAGGTTTGTGCCGTCGCACTGGCAGATAAAGATGATAGCGCCCCAGCTACCAAAGAGGCTAAGACAAAAGATTTATTCATAAGTGTCGCTCCTAAAAAATGAGCGGCGTACGGGAGGGAAAAGGCAAGTGTGACTTGCTATCTCGATTCCTACGCCAGCATGATCTGGATCAGGTTCAATGGGTTGGCGTAAGCCTCTCAGCGTTCATAACAAAAATGAACACACCCCATGAGATAATGTGTGGGTATTGTAAAGAGTCGTTCAGCGGAAGTCTATTTCTGATAACACTCGGGTTACCGCCCCCTGGTTTTGTTGAGCAAATCGCATCGCGGCTTGACCAAGACGATGACGCTGACTGGCTTTTCCTGACAACGATAGTACCACCTCAGCTAACTGAGCTTCATCCTGACAACGAATCGCTCCATTGGCGCGCAGCAGCTGCTCAGTAATCTCAGCGAAATTAAACGTATGTGGTCCCACTAGGGTTGCTTTCCCCAACAGCGCAGGCTCGATCGGGTTATGACCACCACGACGAATTAAGCTACCGCCGACAAAAGCCAAATCCGCCGCCTGATAGTAATGCATTAACTCCCCCATGGTATCGCCAATGACCACATTAAAATCGGCCCACTGAGATAACTCAACGCCACTGCGTAATGCCACTTTATCAAACATGCTTTTTGCTAACTCGAAAGTTGCGGCAAAGCGTTCCGGGTGGCGAGGTACAAGCACCAAAAGTGCGCCAGGTATTTTCTCCACCAGCTGTCGATGGACAGTTAATAGGATCTCATCTTCCCCTTGATGGGTACTGCCCGCCACCCAAACAAACGGACTGGTCATCTGAGTTTGCCAATTATCTGCGACAACCGCTTCTGGCACCGTCAAATCAAATTTAATACTACCAGTGACAATGACTTGTTTTGCTCCTAAGGCCGCAAAGCGATCCGCATCGGCTTGCGCGTGAGCAAGAAACGTATCCGGCAATTGCATCAGGGGACGAGACACCATGGAAAACTTTTCATAACGACGAAACGAGCGCTCACTCATGCGAGCATTCACAATATCAACCTTTATCCCCTTGCGCTTAGCCTGACGTAAGAGATTCGGCCAAAGCTCCGTTTCGACAATCAGCAAATGGCGACACTCAAGACGCTTAAGCGCTCGCCTAACACTGCAACGCCAGTCCATGGGTAAATATCGATGCTCAGCAAATGGAAAGGTCTTTGCCACTTGCTCCGCCCCGGTTGGCGTCATGGTCGTAATCAACAAGGGGCGATTGGGATATTTAGCTCGCCATTGCTCCACTAATGGACGAACCGCTAACACCTCGCCAACAGAAGCGCAATGAATCCAAAGGTCTGCCTTCACTGAAGGCCAAACACCTAAGGCTTCTTTCGCTCGATAGTGCGCATAGTCTTTTTTAAAACGCCGCACTTTGACGAGAATAAGCGGCGTAGCAACCCATAACAATAAGCGATATAGCCACATAATCAGCTCTTATCGTCAGCAGCTTCAACCGCTGGTGAGTCATTAAACTGCTGATTGTGTAACTGTGCATATGCCCCGTTCTTCGCTAATAACTCTGCATGGGAGCCTTTTTCAATGATCTCCCCATGATCGATCACTGCGATGATATCGGCATTTTCAATGGTAGAAAGACGATGGGCGATGGCAATGGTGGTTCGGTTCTCCATCAATTTATCCAATGCTTGCTGAATCGCTCGTTCCGATTCCGTATCCAACGCCGAAGTGGCTTCGTCTAAAATCAGAATGGGAGCATTTTTCAAAATGGCACGGGCAATGGCAATACGCTGACGCTGACCACCCGACAGCAAAACACCGTTTTCTCCAACCAGAGTCTGTAAGCCCAACTCCAATTCTTGAATAAAGTCCCATGCGTTTGCTGCTTTCGCAGCCTCAATCACATCTTCTTCTGAGACCCCTTTTAAACCGCCATAAGCAATGTTTTCTTGAATCGTTCCGTTAAACAGCACCACTTGTTGGTTAACGAGCGCAATGTTTTGACGCAGACTACTCAAGTCATAATCATTGATATTGACCCCATCAATCAACAACGACTCCCCTTCTACGTCGTAAAAACGCGGAATCAGGTTTGCCAAGGTGGACTTACCACTGCCAGAGCGTCCGACCAAGGCCAACTTTTTACCTGCTGGCAAAGATAAGTTCACATCCGTTAACGCATTTTTATCAACACTTGGGTAGCGGAACGTCAGACCTCGCCACTCAATATTGCCCTGCATACGTTCAACCACTTTTGTTCCTGTATTTTTCTCACTTTCAAGGTCTAAGAAAGTAAAGATACTCTGGGCTGCCGCTATGCCTTTTTGTAGGATACTGTTCACTGAGGTAAGTTGACGCATTGGACGACTTAACATACCTGCTGCCCCAATAAAGGCCACGAAATCACCAGCTGACATGCTTGCCGAAATATTGGGATCAAGTGATAACCAAATTAACAAAGACAAAGAAACCGCTACAATAAATTGAATAATGGGCACATTAAGTGCTTTGGTCATTTCCATTTTTAACTGTGAGCGACGGTTTTCTTGAGCTGCTTTATAAAAGCGCTGCACTTCATATTCTTTACCGCCGAACACTTTTATGACTTCATGACCTTTGATCGCCTCTGAAGCCACATCAGTTACGCCACCCATGGCATTTTGTATTTTTAAACTGAGCTTGCGGAAGCGCTTCGACGCGTAACGCACCACGGCACCAATCAACGGCAATACGAATAAGAACAACAAAGACAAACGCCAGTTAATGAACACCATATAACCCAGCAAGCCAACAACGGTTAAACCTTCACGCAAAATAACCTGAATAGCCTGAGTAACAGAGTCGATTACTTGCTCCGTATCATAAGTCAATTTGGCCAACAACCGCCCACTGGGCATATTATTGAAATAGCCAGATGGCAAGGTCACCATTTTATTGAACATACTGGTACGCAGGTCAAACACGACATTATTAGCCACTTTAGCCATGCCATAAGAGCCTAAAAAGGTCCCCAAACCGCGCACTAAAAACACACCAAGAATAGCCAATGGAATCAAAGCACGACTTTCCGTTACCTTGCCATGGGATACCACATCCACAATATGTTTTAGCAATGCCGCCAAGGCTGGCTGCATAGCAGAATACAAAATGTAGCCAAGGACACTGATCAGAAAATAGGCCATGGATGGCTTAACGTACCCTAATAATCTGAAATAGAGTGTCATGCCTGACATATCTTTGGCGGTTTTTTCTGACTTCGTTTTTTCTTTGTCTTGCATTTAGAGATTTGCCTTTTCAATAATCGACGTTGTCGAATAACCATCCACAAAGGTAAGTACTTTTACTTCGCCACCATGCTCAAGTACATGCTGTGCACCAACGATCGTGTCAATGGTGTAGTCGCCACCTTTGACCAGTACGTCTGGGGTCAATTGTTCAATAATACGTTGCGGAGTATCCTCATCAAACCAAGTCACCCAATCAATAGCCCCTACTCCTTCTAACACCGCCATACGATGTTCTAAGTTATTGATTGGGCGCTTCTCGCCTTTTAGTCGCTTAACCGAGGCATCCGTATTGACCGCAACAATAAGACGATCCCCTAGGGCTTTTGCTTGCTTTATATAAGCCACATGTCCTGGGTGCAAAATATCAAAACAGCCATTGGTGAACACCACTTTCTCGCCACTCATCTGCGCCAGTTTAATTTGCTTTAATAACTCTTCAGGTGCTAACACACCAAAATTCGTCGTATGGGAACGCTGAAACATAATGGCACCTAAATGCTCAGCATCAATAGAGGCGGTGCCTAATTTACCAACAACATAGCCAGCGGCCTGATTCGCGTATTCCACTGCGTCGATAAAACGCTTGCTAGTAACATAAACTGCCGTTAATACCGCGATCACAGTGTCTCCAGCTCCCGTCACATCAAACACTTCTTTGGCGGCAGTCGCCAATGAAAAAGGCGGCTTACCTTCACTTAGTAACACCAACCCATCTTCACCACGGGTAACCAACAGTGCTTTCCAGCCAAACTGTTCACGTAATGCTTTGCCTTTTTCTTCTAACTCTTTCACCGAGCGGCACTTGCCGACGATGTTTTCAAACTCAAGCAAATTTGGCTTTACCAAGGTTGCCCCTTGGTAAATGGAAAAATCATTGCCTTTAGGATCCACAAAACTCGGCACATTTTGCGCATTAGCAAGACTGATGAGTGACCGAACATCCGCCAAGCACCCTTTTGCATAATCGGAAAAAATCACTGCATTGGATTCTGGTAAGCAAGCGGCGACTTCTTTTGCCAGCGCTTCATTTTGCGACAGACTGTCTTCTCGCTCTTCAAAATCTAAACGGATCAATTGTTGATGGCGACTCATCACTCGTAGTTTGGTGATCGTTGGCAAGGTATCAGAATAAACAAAACGACAGTTCACCCCTGCTTCTTCTAAACAACGGGAAAGGACAGCCGCATTATCGTCTCTGCCTACCACGCCGATAAGCGTCACAGACACACCAAGTTTAGACAAGCCGAGTGCAACGTTAGCGGCACCGCCTGGGCGATCTTCAATATTTGAAACCTTCACCACTTGGACTGGCGCTTCTGGAGAAATACGTGACGTGCCGCCATACCAGTAGCGGTCTAACATAACATCCCCAACAACGAGAATGTGTTTATCCTTAAAATTTAGATACGAAGAGTTCATAGGCACATAATAATCGATTTTTGAGAGCGCCCATCTTATCATACTCCCTATATAAGTTGGACATACCTAAAACACACGAAATAAGGCTGTTTACCCCATGCTGAATTCCGCACTATCTTCTTGTCAGGCTTTTGTTTTTGACAAGCTACTTCCCCATTGGGCCAATTATGGTTTAGATGCCACCCAAGGATACAGCTACGAAAGCATGCATCACGACTGGACAAGAAATCAGACGGGACGTCTTCGCCTTTTAACCCAATGCCGCCAACTCTACACTTATAGTCATGCGTGTCTTTTAACAAACAATGACGAGTGGCAGGCAAAACTCACCCCTTTGTTCGACTTTATTACCCACCATTACTTTGTCGATAACCGCTGGATTTTCTCTCTAGATGACAACTTAAGCATTCAAGATACTCAATCGGATGCTTACGCCCTCGCGTTTATCTTACTGTCTTTTAGCTATTACTATCAGTTTAGCCAAGACGAGCGTGCTTTGCCCTATATGGAGAAAACCCATCATTTTCTGCTGGCTAATATGACAGCCCAGACTGGTGGTTTTTATGAATCCTTTCCTGTGGATGAAAAACAAACACGCCGTCAAAACCCTCATATGCATCTATTGGAAGGCTATATCGCGGCTTTCAACGCCACAGGAGCGAACGACTACAAAGACACCATCCGCTCACTACTCGATTTAGCCCTCGAACATTTTTACCATAAAAAGAGTCAAACCTTACGCGAGTTCTTTACAACGGATTGGCAACCGGATCCAAATACAGCTCATCAGGTCGAGCCGGGGCATCATTTTGAATGGGTTTGGTTGCTCTATCAAGCCAACGCCATTTTACCTAACAGCGACTATACCGATCTGGCACAGCAACTCTGGCTAACCGCCGCCCGATACGGCATAGCCAGCAATGGCGGCATCTACAATCAGATTGATGGTGACCACTATCAGGCCATCGATAAAGAAAAGCGTATCTGGCCGATAACAGAGTACTTAAAAGCCATTACTGTGATACCCATCGGTAAGGAAGAAAAAATAGACCGTTTAACAAAAGCATTAGACTTTATGCAATGTCATTATTTCTTAGAGAACGGACGCTGGAATGAATACCTAGATGAGCATAACCAAGCAAAAGATTACCCCTTACCAGGCACAAGCAGCTATCATATTTTTCTAGGTCTAACGGAAGTGATAACATGGGCTCAACTGAATACTGGCTTTAACGGATTTCGTTAAATAGTAGCCACTTAATTCGATGAGACTTCTTTATTAGCAGGACAAACTATTATGTATATTGTAACAGGCGGCGCTGGCTTCATTGGCAGTAACATTATTCAAGCCTTAAACCAAAAAGGCATTAAAAACATTCTTCTTGTCGACGATTTAACCGACGGCAAAAAATGCCTAAATCTATCGGATCTTGATATCGCCGATTATATGGACATGTACGACTTCCTTGATGCCATTAAAAACGATACGCTCGGTATCATTCCTACCGCCGTTTTCCACGAAGGCGCCTGCTCTGCCACAACCGAATGGAATGGTAAGTTTGTGATGGATGTGAACTACCAATACTCTAAAGCGGTATTGGACTTCTGTTTACGTCATAAGGTCCCTTTTTCCTACGCGTCTTCAGCCTCTGTCTATGGCTCTGGTCCTGTTTTCAAAGAAGCGCGAGAAAATGAAAAACCTCTGAACATGTACGCTTACTCAAAATTCCAATTTGACCAATATATTCGTGCGGTTCTTCCCACAGCTAGCAGCCAAATTGTTGGCTTTCGTTACTTTAACGTATATGGCCCTCGTGAACAGCACAAAGGTAGTATGGCCAGTGTTGCTTTCCACCTTCGTAATCAGGTATTGGAAGGTGAAAATCCAAAGTTATTTGGTGCTTACGATGGTTACGAAGCGGGTGGTCAAAGCCGAGACTTCATCTATGTTGAAGACTTAGTCAAAACCAAACTGTGGTTTTTAGACAATACCGATAAATCTGGTATTTTTAACTTGGGGACAGGTAAAGCAGAACCCTTTAGAACTATCGCTGAAACCGTTATTGACCATTACCAACGTGGCGAGATCGAATACATTCCTTTTCCTGAACATTTAAAAGGAGCCTACCAGAGCTTCACACAAGCGGACATCAGCAAACTGCGTGAAGCGGGTTATCAAGGTAGCTTCCGTGGTTTAGCACAAGGTGTTCAAGACTATCTGAACTGGTTGGATACGAATGGCTAAATACCTAATCGTCGGCCCTTCATGGGTAGGTGACATGGTCATGGCTCAAAGTCTCTTTATTACGTTAAAACAGCGTGATAAAGAGGCAATTATTGATGTTATTGGCCCTAACTGGTCCTCACCGATACTGGCTAGAATGCCGGAAGTTCGCCGCGCTATTACACTACCGACAGGGCATGGGGAATGGGGCATTAGTACACGCCGCAAGCTCGGTCATTCCCTTCGCGATGAACAGTATGATCACGCCATTGTCATGCCGCGCTCATGGAAATCGGCTTTAGTCCCCTTCTTTGCTAAAGCAAAACATCGCGTAGGCTTTTTAGGCGAGCAGCGCTATCTGTTGCTCAACGAACGCCGTAAGCTCGATAAAAAGCTCCTTGACCAGACAGTTAAGCGCTTTGTCTCCCTTGGACTGCCAGAAAACTTACATAGCGCGCCAAGCACTATCCCCCACCCGTCACTTCGGGTCGACTTAGACAATCAACAAGCACTTTACCACACCTACCAACTATCAGATCGTCCTGCCATTGCCCTTATGGCTGGCGCGGAATATGGCCCATCGAAACAATGGCCTCTTGCCTATTTTCACGATTTAGCAAAAAGAGTTATTGAAGCAGGCTATCAGGTCTGGGTCTTAGGGGGGCCAAAAGATGTGGAAGGAGGAGAGCAAATCATACAAGGACTGGGACAGTACGCGGTTAATTTATGCGGAAAAACCAAACTCGTCGATGCCATCGACTTGCTGGATGCCGCCGATAAAGCGGTCAGTAATGATTCTGGTTTAATGCATGTTGCCGCCGCAGTGGGGACCGAAGTCCATGGTATTTACGGTTCGACCAGCGAGAAGTTCACTCCTCCTTTAACACAGAACAAAACCATCCATAGTCTTCATCTGGACTGCTCACCCTGTTTTAAACGAACCTGCCCTCTTGGGCACACAAACTGTCAAAACCAACTCACTCCTGACATCGTCATAAGGACCATTCTCCCACAATGAACGTCGTCTTACTCAGGAACAGGCCGCACTTTGGTGCTCAAATCACAACGATTCCAGTACTCCACTTTTTTAGTGAGCACTATTGTCAAAAAAAGCCACTGGTACTCTTATCTAAAAACAACGTGTCTTGGATTTATAGCCAGTTGCCCTGGGTACAGGAGTGTATCCATTCAAAACATCGCATGGACGACTTAAAACAACTCAACAAGTGCGACAACCTGTTGAATTTACGCCCCAACAATCGATTCCTTATGATTATGTATAAAGCGCTTAAGGGGGGGCAAGTCTTTGATTTAGTAGCTAATGACTTTTTGATTGAATTAACGGCTACGCAATACAATAAAATGTGTGACGATGAATATCGAGCCCTCAACTACTTAAAGATATTCATAAAAGAAGAATCGGCACTTTTACCAGCTCTGGCGGCCCCATTCCAAGTTCTGGCTCAAAGCTCTTCTTTGCAGGTAGCGACAACACAACTCAATCTGTTATTAATGCCAGGAGGAGGAGCAGGCGAGATCAAAAAATGGGGCATTGATAACTTCATCGCAGCAGGCAATGCCATCGCAACACAACTGAATAAAACCTGTCATCTTCATGTTTTATTAGGGCCAGACGAAACAGAAGAAATCAATATCATGAAAGCATTAATGGCCGAATCCAATAATTTGTCGTTGCACACCAACATACCGATTAAAGACATTGCCCAATTAGCCAGTCGATGCAATTTGACCATTGCCAACGATTGTGGTCCATCTCATATTGCTCAGTGCTTACAAAAACCCTATATCGGTATCTACAGAGAACCCAACCCCGAATGGTTTCTTAACCACGCATTGTCTCGTAAAGTGATTCCACAAACAGGCCAAGATATTAAAACCATCGACATCGAAAGCGTGACAGAACACGCTGTTCATCTATTAGAGAGTCAATACTAAAGAGCCCATCATGAAGATTTCCGGCAACATTATTACCCTAAATGAAGAAAGAAACATCGCCGCCTGCATAGAATCAATGCAAACTGTTTGCGATGACATCGTCGTTGTCGATTCAGGCAGCACGGACAAGACAGTGGAAATCGCTACTGAACTCGGAGCCACCGTAATACACCAGCCTTATCTCGGCGACGGCATACAAAAAAACGTTGCTCTGACCCACACCCAACATAGATGGGTGCTTAGTTTAGATGCCGATGAGCGCCTTACACCAGAAATGACACAAGCTATCCAACAACTGGATTTAGCTGCTTCAACGGTCGAGGGCTATTCATTTCGTCGACAAAACCGCATTGGTAGCCGCTGGATAAAGCACTGTGGCTGGTACCCTGACCGCTGTATTCGCCTTTACGATACGGATAAAACCCGCTTTTCTGACGTCAAACAACATGCCAGTGTGCAAGCGAAAACGACTCAAGACATTAACGCAGACATTATCCACTTTTCTTTCAATCACATCGGCGAGTTGTTTGCCAAGCCAGGGCGCAATTTCAGTGGTCGTGCGGCAAAAATCATGTATGCCAAAGGCAAAAAAGCCAATGCCTTTTCCCCTTTCCTTCACGGGCTCAATGCGTTTATTCGCAAATATATTTTTCAACGGGGCTTTTTAGGTGGGGTCGATGGTATGACCATTGCCCTTAGTTCCGCGATTAATAGTTACTTAAAATACGCAAAACTGCTTGAATATCAGCGCGACCCAAGTGTTACCAAGCAAGACGACTTCAATAATATCTGGTAAGTAGGCTTATTTTGACTAAAACACCGACAATCATGCACGTCAACCTTGCCAAAGGCTTTCGTGGTGGAGAGAGACAAACAGAGCTACTTATCAAAGCGCTTGCCAAACATTTTGAGGTTAAACAAATTGTTGCCTGCCGTGACGACTCCCCTCTGAGAGACCGACTAGCAAGCGTGCCAAACGTCTCGCTTTTAACCGCTAACCATCAATTAAGCGGGCATTTCGCCGCCCCTCATGTAGATATCGTTCACGCCCATGAAGCCAAAGCCGTTCATTGGGCTTATCTTCACAAGCTTTTGCGACAAGTTCCCTACATATTGACGCGCCGCGTGGATACACCAATCAAAGAAAAATGGTCGAACAAAGCGTCTTATCGCAACGCCAAGACGCGTGTCGGGATTTCCACTTTGATTGCGGAACATATTCGCGATAAGCACTGGGGAGAAGTTGAACAAATCCCCAGCACCTTGGCACACCTAGAAGCGAACCGCCAAGAAGGCAAAGCCTTTAAAGCCGAGTTTCCCAATAAAATTCTCGTTGGACACGTAGGCGCTTTGGTGGATCGTCATAAAGGGCAAAAAGTCCTGATAGATGCCGCCGCCCTGCTTGAAAAAAGCCACCCAGCGCTACACTTTGTATTCTTTGGCGACGGTGCTGATAAAGAAGAACTCAAAGCATACGCAAAACACCTTGGTAATATCACTTGGATGGGCTTTAAGAACAACATTGGAGATTATCTGCCTTTCTTGGATATGTTTGCGTTCCCCTCTAGAAATGAAGGGTTAGGCTCTACTTTATTAGATGTGATGGATGCAGGGGTGCCGATTATAGCCTCCCGCGTAGGCGGCATTCCTGACATCATCTTAGATCAAGAAACAGGCCTACTCGTACCGCCCAATGACAGCAAGGCACTTAAAGAAGCCATTGTCACTTTATACGAAAGCCCTTCTCTACAAGAACAGTTGAAAGCTGGTGCGACCGCCAGACTCATCAACTATACGCCGCAAAAAATGGCCGAACGCTATATGGCAGTATACACCCGTTAACCCAGACTCCTCGGGCTTCGGCTATGTGATACCCTAAAGCCATCATGCTTCCCTTAAAAAATAAGCGAAAGATCAAACTTTTGCTTATTTTTGTCACACCCAGCCCTTCTCTCATGCTAACTTGTGATGAGGGATGAACAAAACTCCCCCTAATTAAGAGATGACCGACAATAATAATGAGGAGTGATATATGAAGTTTGAACTAGTTGACCGACAAGGCTATATCCCAGACCTAAATTACGGCAGCGCAGGCAAAGAACTCGCTTGCTTTGTACCTGCAGATTACCCATTTGAACAATTAAGCTATAGCAACGGCGAGGGCGAAGTTCGCATTGACGGCCACACTTGGCATTTTTTCTTTACTCAAGAAGGTGTGGGGATAAAACTAATAGACGGCGTGGTGTCCTTAAAAGAAGCGGAAAAAATGTTACAAGCGATCAAAACGCACATTTGGGGAGAGAACCACCAGCAAGTACAAATCTTCATCGCTGGTATTACCCCCAAATAATACCTAGAGAACACTCTTCCTAAAAAACAAAAAGCCCACCCTCCTGAATTAAACCTAGGAGGGTGGGCTTTTTGAAATCTGCAGTAAAAAAGAAGGTAGTTATTTACAGGCCTGCGGCTTGCACCATTCTTTTTGACCACTGACTCCATGAGCCCACATACACTTGATTAAAATCCAACCCAGCATGATTCAACGCCAAAACATTGTGACAAGCCGTGATTCCTGAACCACAGTAGTTAACCAATGTTTTATCTTGCTCGACAAGATCTTGCCAGACACCACGCAGTGCTTCAGGACTTTTTAGGCAACCATTTTCATCAAGGTTTTGCGAGTATGGATGGTTCAACGCTCCAGGAACGTGGCCAGCCACCGGATCGATGGTTTCCTCTTCTCCTTGATAACGACTTTCTGCTCTAGCATCCACCAACTGAAAGACATCCGTTTCCATGTTTTCAATCACTTGAGTCACATCTACAGCCCATGGAAAAGCAACAGAAATAGACACTGAGGATGCGACAGGTACTTCGTTTGTATCCGACAAGGGTAGGCCTGAACGAACCCAAGCGGGTAGGCCGCCATCCAATACTCGTACATCGACCCCCTGCTGCGACAGCATCCACCAAGCCCGTGCAGCAATAGCACCACTCGCATCGTCATAAACCACCACATGACTATCGAGATCCACACCCCACTGCTGTAGCTGTTTAGCAAACACATCTTCACTTGGTAAAGGGTGTCGTCCGCTGGTTGTCGTTTCTGCACTAGCTAGCTCGCGATGGACATCAACAAAGATCGCTTTCGCTATGTGTCCCTTATCGTACTCACGCTTTGCTTTCCCGTGATCCGTTAGGTAAAAACGACAATCTAAAATCACTACATTGTTATCGTCTGCACACGCCTTCAACTCATCAACGGTGATTAATGTTTTTAATGGCATATATTGGCTTCCTTAAAATCTACTGCGGATTAGAACTTTTTGTTAGTATGACGTCTTTTTACCATTAACCACTGAGCTTTACCAATGACCCGAATCGACTTATTACTGACTGAACGTGGCCTCGCAAAATCACGCTCGCAAGCCCAAACCTTTATCAGTGAAGGTCGAGTGACCTATTGTCAGGATGGCAAGTGGTTAGCCGTTACCAAACCCAGCTTAAAATTAGACGCAGACTGTGAGTTACATGTCACCGCAACGGACGCTGATAAATATGTCTCGCGAGGCGCGCTCAAACTGGAAGGCGCCCTTGCCCATACTCAACTAAATATTCAAGGCTATCGAGTTTTGGATGTCGGCCAATCGACCGGAGGCTTTACAGACTGCGCCTTACAACATGGGGCAGCCCAAGTCGTCGGAATTGAAGTAGGTCATGAGCAACTGGATCAACGATTAAGAGAAGACCCCAGAGTCATTTGCTTAGAAGGCATCAACGCTCGCCACTTAAGTCAACAGGATCTTGGTGCGCATTTCCCAACGGGAGGCTTTGATATCGCTGTGATGGACGTATCATTCATTTCTCAAACTAAAATATTACCGCAACTTCCTGCCCTATTAAGCCTTCAAGGGCAACTCATTACGTTAGTAAAGCCTCAATTTGAAGTTGGCAAAGCCTTCATTGGCAAAGGTGGTGTAGTCAAAAACAAGCAACGTATCGAGCAGCTGTCGGAAGATATGCAACACTTTGTGCAATCCTTGGGGTTCCAAGTAAAGTGCTATATTGAGAGCCCTATTAAAGGCGGCGATGGCAACCAGGAATTCTTACTCTGGGCAAGCAAAACCATGCAAGACTAACAAAAGCAGCGCTTAAAGAAGAGGGTCATCATAGGCTAGACTGTCGTCAATCCGGAGTTCCCGAGTTTCTTTTTTCTCAAGGGTATGAATATAACGACGACCTAAAAAGAACCCTAGACAACCGAAAATAACCGACCCAACAGCCTGCCCTAACAGCACCCCTTCGGCTCCCATAAACCAGCCAAAAACAATGATCAACGGCCAAGTCCCCAAGATAGCGCGGCCAAAATTCAACAAGGTGCTGTTAAAAGGCTTACCTAGGTTATTAAACACCGCAATGCCGATAAACAACAAACTCTGAAAGAAGAAACTAAAGGAGACATAGGTCGCAAAAAAATGAATCAAATCCGCCGTCCCTTTCGTAGCATGGAAAATCGCCACCAACCAATCCTGAGCCAAATATAAAGCCGTACACAAAGCCAAACAATAAGCAAAAGCATAGAGCACAGCACTGCCTATGGCTCTGTGCATACGGTCAAAATGTCCCGCCCCATAGTTTTGCCCAAGTATGGGTCCTACCGCACCGGATAAAGCAAATAGTCCACCGAATACCACTGGAATAATACGACCAATAATGGCTATCGCAGCAACAGCATCGTCACCAAAGGTCGCAGTATGTTCCATAACAATCGCATTAGCCAAGGGTGAGGACATATTGGTTAACATAGTCGGTAAGGCAATAACACAAATCGGCCGTATATCACTGAAAAAGTGGGAAAAATGAAATTTTCCCAACATATTATGAACAGACACCACACCATAGTACGACACCACGACCATCGAAAGACGAGCAATCAGAGAAGCCAACGCCGCTCCTTCTACTCCTAGCCCAAGGGAAAAAATAAAAATCGGATCCAACACCGCGTTAATAATGCCACCAACCAAAGTGACATACATTGCTCGTCTCGCATCGCCTAGCGCACGCATAATGCCAGAGGCTATCATACCAATCATCACAGCAGGCATGCCAAGTATCAAAATATGCAAATAGCCAGATGCCAAAGATAAAGAGCGACCGCTTGCGCCAATAAAAGACAAAATCATCGACACATTAGGCCATAGCAAAGCCACAATCGCGGTGGAAAAAAGTACCCCAAACACCAATACACTAACGGCTCGCTGCCTAGCTTCCTCAACCCTGCCCTCACCAATGGCTCTTGCCACTAATGCGGTGGCCGCAACCGACACCGCAATGCTGATGGAAATAGTAAAAAACATCACGGTACTGGCATAACCAACAGCAGCCAAAGCCTCTTTCTCATCCAGAAAGGACAGAAACAGCATATCCACCAAATCCACCAAAAACATGCACATCAAGCCAAGCGCATTGGTAAAAGACATCACCACCACATGCTTTAACGTCGAACCTTGTGTGAGTTTTGCCTGATCAGGCATTCATTTCCCCTATACGATTAATTGAGCCGCAAAATTATAGCTCAAAGACATGAAAAAGCCGGACAAGCTCTCGCCTGCCCGGCTGCGATATTTTCTCATGTCTCTAGCTTAGTGAGAACGCATTCTTTGTGAATATATCACAAGACAATCATGACACTCAGCCCACATTTTCTGGCGGCTTTAATGGATATCATTACTGCGGCGATCAAACACCACTTTTTCCACATCCGCAAAACGTTCTGCAAAATGCACGGTCATGCCTTCTTTTACTGACTCCGGCAACTCTTCATAATCACGACGATTGGGCTCAGGGAGAATTACTTCGCTGATTTTACTGCGCTTGGCAGCGATGATTTTCTCGCGAATACCACCAACAGCAAGCACCTGACCGGTGAGTGTTAACTCCCCTGTCATCGCCAACCCTTTACGTATCGGTTTACCTTTCGCTAAGGACAATAAAGCCGTTGCCATGGTCACCCCAGCACTTGGGCCATCTTTTGGAGTGGCGCCTTCTGGCACATGCAAATGCACCAAACACTTATCGAAAAATTCTGGATGGCTTTGGTAGCTCTTGGTATGAGAAAAAACATAGGAATACGCAATGTCAGCCGACTCCTTCATCACATCCCCTAGCTTCCCGGTGAGCTTTAGACCACGGGTTAATTCGTGCACTTTATTGGCTTCAATAGACAAGGTCGCGCCCCCCATAGACGTCCACGCAAGCCCCGTTACTACGCCCACACCTTGCAAGTTTTTTTCTGGGCGGAAGTAAGGCATACCCAATAGGGTTTCTACGTCTTTCACCCCCACATTGATGGTTTCCTTTTCTCCGGTCAGTAACTCCACGACTGACTTACGCAATACTTTTTGCAGTAATTTATCCAAGCCTCGCACACCTGCCTCACGGGCATAATACTCAATAATATGGCGCAATGCGGCATCGGTAATGTTTAGCTGTTTTTTCAACAACTTGTTTTTCTTTAACAGTTTGGGCCACAAATGCTGCTTGGCAATCATCAATTTTTCGTCAGCAATATAACCTGACAAACGAATCACATCCATACGATCCAGCAATGGTGCGGGTATGGTATCCAGCTGATTGGCTGTGCACACAAATAAAGCTTTAGACAAATCGATGCGCATGTCTAAATAGTGGTCTAAGAACTCACTATTCTGTTCAGGGTCCAGAGCTTCTAGAAGTGCTGATGCTGGGTCGCCTTGAAAAGAAGAGCCAATCTTATCCACCTCATCCAACATGATCACAGGGTTTTCCACTTCAACGTCTTTTAATGCCTGGACAAACTTTCCGGGTAAGGCCCCGATATAAGTTCGACGGTGTCCCTTAATTTCTGCTTCATCGCGCATTCCCCCTAAACTAAAGCGGTAAAACTTACGATTGAGTGATTCTGCGATGGACTTACCAATGGACGTTTTGCCCACACCTGGCGGGCCAACCAATAGCAAAATGGAGCCGCCCATTTCTCCTCGCTGCGCCCCCAAAGCTAGGAACTCAACAATGCGGTCTTTAATATCTCCTAGACCAGAATGATGAGAGTCCAATACCTCACGAGCCGCTTTAATGTCTAAATTGTCTTTTGAATGAACCCCCCATGGTAAGGAGGTCGCCCAATCCAAATAATTACGAGTCACACCGTATTCGGGTGATCCGGTTTCTAAAATGCTCAGCTTATGAAGCTCTTCTTGAATTTTTTCCCGCACAGGGTCCGGGACAGTTTTGTCTTTCAGACGCGCCTCAAAGGCTTCTACATCCGCCGTTCGGTCATCTTTGGAGATACCCAGCTCTTTTTGAATCACTTTTAACTGCTCTTTCAAAAAGAACTCTCGCTGATGCTCACTGATCTTAGTATTCACTTCAGCGCTGATCTCATGCTGCAAACGCGCAATTTCCAACTCTTTGCGCAGCAATGTCAATGACAAATGCATACGAGGCTGCACCGGAATGGTCTCCAAAATCTCGTACAGATCCCCCCCATCAGCTGAAGTAATCGAGGCCGCGAAATCCGCCAACAAGCCGGGCTCACTAAAGGAAAAACGGCCTAAATATTGACGTAAATCTTCACTGAATAAAGGGTTCAAGCGAATAAGTTCTTTAATAGCATCTAAAATAGCTATCGAGTAGGCTTTCGACTCTTTGTCCGTTTCCTTTGAGTCCGTTAAATAACGCACCCGCGCCAAATAGGGTGTACTATCACTTAGCCATTCTACAATTTCAAAACGCTTAATTCCTTGTGCTAAAAAAGTGATTTTATCGTTTTGTCTTTCTGCCTTATGAACCCTTGCCACGCAACCAATAGTGCGGAAAGAGTCCACTGGTGGCGCACCGCTTGCGACTTTATCGGTATACACCAACCCCACAGCGGTTTGTGGATTATCGGCAATACGCTCTAATGATTCTTCCCATGGATCTGCATCCACCATAACCGGTTGCACTTGGGCTGGAAAAAACGGACGACTAGAAATCGGCAAAATGTACAAAGTATCTGGCAGCACGTCGTCCGGCAACGCCAACGCCCGTGGGTCGCTAATAACCACCTCTTCATTAGTATCATCCATCAATGACTCATCATGTTGATCTGGGTACTGTTCATCGTTACTCATATATATTCCCAATACGTCAAGATTAGTGTGTCTTGCTTTGCGGCAAACAATTCAATAAAAACAGCCGTTAAGTTTGCTTATTTATGTAGTGACAAACTGAATAAAAACAATCCCTAGAGAAACGGGATGGGCTCCTAAGTTCTTATCCATTGCTCAAAAAACAGATATGTCACTACTTATCCACATAATGATGGATCGATTATGACTGAGTAGACAGGATTGTTTATTCAGAGGGAAAGCATTGTGGTATTATTCCTGCAAGCAACCTGAAATAACGGCCTAACATCCGCTTGGTTCTCTATTCGAAAAAAGGACACCGACATGACTCGTGACGAGATATTAAGTACTTACACTGACATTTCAATCATTGAACACCCCTTCGTCAAGCATAAGCTAACCAGTCTTCGAGACAAAAACACCAGTACTCGTGAATTTCGCATGTTGGTTGAAGAACTCGGCACACTCATTGGGTATGAAGCAACACGGGATTTGGAAACAGTTGATACAGAAGTAGAAACCCCTTTAGAGACTACCTTAAGCCCAGTCCTCAAAGGCAAAAAGCTGTGTATCGTCACCATCATGCGCGCTGGAAATGGTTTAGCAGAAGGAGTATTAAAGCTATCCCCTTCTGCCCGTGTCGGTCACGTGGGCATGTATCGCGACCCAGATACTAAACAGCCCGTTGAGTACTACCTTAAAATGCCGCATTCCATCAATGAACGAACTATTATTGTTGTCGATCCGATGCTCGCAACGGGTAACTCTGCCATTGCCGCGATTACTAAAATGAAAGACATGGGTGCGAAAGACATTCGTTTTATTTGTCTATTTGCCGCACCAGAAGGCATCGAAGCATTCAAAAAAGCGCACCCTGATGTCCCCATGTTTATCGGCACGATTGACCGTGAGTTAGACGACCATGCTTATATTCGGCCAGGTGTCGGGGACGCAGGTGACCGCATTTATGGCACTCGTTAATCACACCCTTTAATCAGACAAAATCTATAAGACATAAGGTTAGCGACATAAACACAAAAAGCGCCCGACGATATCGACAGGCGCTTTTTTATTGATGAAAAACTGAAAGCTTAAGAGCGCGCCTAGCCTTTCATCCCAAGATAGACCCCAGCCAAGGCCATAATACTACCAGCAGAGCGATTCAATCCTTTCATCGCTTTTTCAGATTTCATGTAACGACGGGCCTGAGAGGCACTCACCGCGATCAAGGTTAACCCCAGCATCAAAGCGGAAAAAGCCAATACAGCGGCCAAGACAATATCCGTCCCATGCAAGGCTGTCACATCCATAAAGCTGGGTAAAAATGCCACATAAAACAAAATGACTTTCGGGTTAGAAGCCGAAATCAGGAACCCCTGAAAAAAACTCGCAATTCCCTGCTTAGCCATTTTTTTATCTGCGCCGGACAGATCCTGAGAGACCGGAGTGGTCCACATTTTCCAACCAAGGTACAACAGATAAGCCGCACCGCAATAGCGAATCACGGAAAATAATAGATCCCATTTGGCGGCAATGGCGGCTAAGCCATAGCAGGCCATGATCAAATACACGATATCACTTAAGGCCATGCCAGCACACAAAGCGATAGACTGCTTCGCCCCTTTCACTAAGCTTCGACCGATAATTGCAAACACACCAGGGCCTGGAGTGATACTAAAAATAAAAATCGCTACAAAGAACGTCAATGCACTCTGAATGGTCATCAGTTTTCTTCCTTCACACCACAACCCGCCAACACCATACGTGTCAAAAATTGCTTCGCTTCATCATAGTCAGACTCTTCAAGCTGATCTTTCTGCAGAATAATCTTTACTTGGGCATCAAAATCCGCGTAGGTTTGTGTCATTGCCCACAAACTGATAAAAAGATGCTCAGTAGAAATGGGGTCCATTAACCCTTGCTCTACCCATGCTTGAATTGTCTTAGATTCTCGACTTAATTCAGAGACAAAATACTCACGAAGAAAATCCAGCACAAAAGCTTCTTCGCCGATCAAAGCCATAGCAAAGACTTTCGAAGCACTCACATTCATTCGCGATTGATCAATTTTCTCACTGATATAGCGCGTCAAATTGGCTTTAGGGCCTTCTTCTAGAGTGAAACGACTCACCGAATCCAACCATAAAGTCAGGATTTTTTCGAGTACTGCCTCTAATAAATCTTTTTTAGAGCGATAGTAATAATGAACATTTGCCTTCGGCAAACCTGCCTCATCAGCAATCATTTGTGTCGTGGTTTTAGCCAATCCCTGACGTGCAAACACACGCTCCGCGGCATCCAAAATTAAGGTTTGATTGTGCTCACGGATATGAGTTTTTAATTGATCTTTTGGTCGTTTTGCTTCTGACAAAATAGAACCTCTTTAACTGGCGTCATGAAATAGGCAACTAGCATTATAACGCGAAGATCGGTGGCTTTGGCACTAGAGAAATCACTGGATAAGAAGACAATTGATTAGAAATCACCTAAACGAAGGTGAAACGCGATAGTAAGGCATAAAAAAAGGGAGCCAAAGCTCCCCATTTCCCCTCACAGCAGAGACGAAAAACAATGATTAGGCATTCATCATTTACGCTAACTGCTGCACCACGTTGGCTCTTTTATGTGTGCTATTAAGTCATTTATCACTTATAACACCATATTCTGCTGAGACAGATCATCTCAAACCACCTGACACTTTTCTTTGCAAGAAAAATAACCAAATGGTCAATAATTCAATTTTTGAGAATTATAGAGATCTTTTTGTCCAACGCAATAGCTACGAAACAAAAAATTGACCAATCGTACAAATTTACACATTTGCCTTATTTTTACTCGACCGATGATTAGTCGGCTTAGAGAACACAACACAATTTCGCCCTTTGCGCTTAGCCTGATACAACGCCTTATCCGCGCGCATTAACACTTCATCAGCCAGTTCCCCTGGTGTCGACAACGCCACACCAAAACTGGCCGTTACACTGGTCTCAATGGTTTTCTTCTTTTTAGGGTCATAGACTTCAACTGGCATGGTTTCAATCTGAGTTCTAACCTCTTCTAAAATCGGCTCAATATCGCTCAGTACTTTGGCACGAAAGACCATAGTAAACTCCTCACCACCAAAACGATACGCCCGCCCAGGGTGAGAAAATCGCTGTAATTGACGGGCCACATGAGCTAGTACTCTATCTCCCATATCGTGCCCATAAGTATCATTAAATGACTTAAAATGGTCCACATCTGCCATTACCAAGGCATACTTCCCAGATAATCCCAACAAATTTTCATTCAAAGCTCGTCGACCTGGCAACGTTGTCAGCTCATCCAAGTACGCCATTCGATGACTTTCCATTAATAAAAAGAACAGCCATACAAGACACTGTGCAGACAACAGCACATCGACCTGATTCTGAGAAATAGAAAACAGGGTCATGACCATTAAGCCAACGATACTCATCAATGCACTGGCACAAAAAGCATCATTGGCGAGCCACCACGTACAGCCAGTAACCACCACACTAACCAGCAAAACACACCACAACAACAGCGTAGACCATGAGATCTGAAAAGATAAAAATGACTGATCCAGAAAGGAAAAAGACACCCACTTAGCATCAACGGCGTAACACCAAGCCAGTAACATGGCAATGAACAAAAAACGGTTCACAACAAAGCGATTGAAAAACCCGCGTTCACGAACAAAGCTTAATAGCGCAATGCAAAAGCAGGAGACAGCCAAATAAGCGTTCACCGATTCCGTACTGGAATGCCCATATACCTTGGGTATCAACAACAAACAGATCACAACAAGTACACGCCCTTTGTTGAAGTGCCAAGCTAGCAACACCGCAACAGCCGATAAAATGACAGGCATCCACGGCAACAACGCAAACCAAAGAGGTGGCAGATGGCTGATATATAAACTACCGTACACACTGGCCAACAGAATAAAGCACGGTATCAACAAAGACTGAAAACGCTCAATCATAAGCACCAACACATCGAATCATTCGATTAAAAAGGATCAATATTACGCTCCGAAACTACTCGATATTCATTGATAATAAACAGATTGATACTCACAAGGAGAACCACATGGGATTACTCATTGACGGCCAATGGGCAGACAAATGGTACGACACTGACAGCACTGGCGGAAAGTTTGTACGCAGCGAAGCGGTATTCCGCAACTGGATCGTCAGTCCGGCCAATTATGACAGCACCAACTCAACTCACTTTCCGGCAGAATCAGATCGATACCATCTTTATGTTTCTCTCGCTTGTCCTTGGGCTCATCGAACACTTATTTTTCGACAACTTAAAGACTTAGAAGATCTCATATCCGTCAGCTGTGTCCATCCTGATATGCTGACAAACGGCTGGGAGTTCAAAGAAGACGCCACCTTTCAAGACCCCTATATCGACATGGGCGATCCACTCTATCACTCAAACTTCGCTCATCAACTTTACACAAGAGCCAAAGCGGATTACAGCGGACGTGTTACCGTTCCCATCTTATGGGATAAACAAACGCAAACCATTGTATCAAATGAATCCGCCGATATTATTCGCATGTTCAACTCAGCATTCAATGATCTCACAGGTAACACATTGGACTTTTATCCCAGTGAACTCTCATCTGAGATAGATGCTATCAACCAACGCGTTTATGATACGGTCAACAACGGTGTATACAAATGCGGCTTTGCCACCACCCAAAAAGCTTACCAGGAAGCACTGAAACCATTATTCAGCACTCTGGATGACATCGAAGAGACACTAAAACACTCCACTTTTCTCGTTGGCGATAACCAAACAGAAGCTGATTGGCGCCTTTTTACCACCCTCATTCGCTTTGATGCCGTGTATTTTGGTCACTTCAAATGCAATCTAAAAAGAATAATAGACTACCCTAATCTAAACAGGTACTTACAAAAACTTTTCAATACAAAAAATGTCTCTAATACCGTCAATTTACAGCATATAAAACGCCATTACTATTACAGTCACCATATGATAAATCCGACTAGGATCGTCCCTGAGGGCCCAACTACGCTATTTCGTCAAACATAGTGAAAGATAACGAATATTAAGACAAAGCCAAGGAGATAAATGATAAAGCTATTAAAATGTGCTTTTTTTCGAGATAATGGGCTCACTTTTTTATAAAAAACACACTAATTAGAAAAGTCTCATTTAAAATCAATGAACTTTGCATGTTATAAAAAGAATCGAGACCCTTAGTCATTTATGGAAAGAAAAATTCTCTGGCTTATATCATTTGCGCTTATTTTTATCCTCTGGTTAAAAATAGAATCCGTCGGCAAACTGAACGAAAATAACACATCGCAGGCCTCATCTGGACAAGTGTCTAGTGAACAGTCTTCTAATGGGGAAGCCGAGGAGGAAGCAGGCCTACAGGATCAGGCTAATCTTTCTGGAGAAAGCTCAGCAGAAGAAAAGGATTACTTCAAGAAGCACCCAGTAACAGCTAAAACACCAGACTTTTCGGCTATAAAAGATGTGAATGAGCGCAAACAGGCCTTTTTCAGTTTTCTTAAACCTTTTGTTGATGAAAAAAATGCTCAAATCCTTCGACAAAGAAAACACTTATTCTCTTTGTTAACTACGCTGAAAAAAGGGGATTCTTTGTCAGCAAAAGATAAAGCTTGGCTTTCGGACTTAAGCTCTAGCAGTGGTCTTGATACAGTAGACAACCCAAGTGTCGATGACATAAAACAACTGCTTAACTACGTTGACATTGTACCAAGCTCCTTAGTACTCGCTCAGGCGGCAAACGAATCGGCTTGGGGAACCTCTAGATTTGCGACCGATGGAAATAATTATTTTGGTCAATGGTGTTTTAGAAAAGGCTGCGGTCTAGTACCTGAATCGAGAGATGATGGTGCTGCACATGAAGTGAGAAAGTTTAACGATGCAAGAGAGTCCGTATTTGCCTACATTGATAACCTTAATCAAAACGCCGCCTACAAAAAGCTAAGAGCGATCCGAGCTAACTTGCGCAAAGACCACGATCCCATTACAGGGCTCGCTCTTGTTCATGGCTTAGATAACTACTCGCAACGCGGGCAGGCCTATGTTGACGAAATAGAAGGACTTATTGAATACAATAAACTGTGGCGTTTTAATACCCAAAATGACCCAAAAGTAAGTGTTAACTAATATACTAAAATAAACACAATAGAGACCAAGCAAAAAAGTCTCTTAAAAACCTGTTGAGCCGATTGGAATAACATCTATTTCCATATAGTAGGGTGGCTAACTAAGCCCTCCTTCATTACAATAGCTCTAACTTTTACCCATTTAAAACGAGGAAATTCAATTGGCCCGTTTACCTGTTATTATTGGCTTTGGCGGAATAAATTCAGCTGGTCGCAGCTCTTCACATCAAGCCTATCGCCGTATTGTTTTTGACCTCCTACCCAGTCACATGCAACAAGATGTGTTACTCGATCTTGCGACATTAACGAACGCAGCTGACTATCGAAATGGCTTATGGCACACCGATGATGGCGAAGCCTTAGATGATATCGCGCTAATCGACAGCATTGGTGAGACGTTACTCGCTCAAACGCTGATTCGTCGTATCCACCCAAGTTTATTTGATGTTGATCACGTCACGCTTCATAAGAAATCTGTTCTTGCACCCAACAGCCAAGAAGAAAAACTCAGTTTTACGATCAAAACGCGCTCACTGCCCGATGATCGTCCAGCCAACTGGCATGTTGCTGCGATTTCAGACAATCTTTCACGCGTCACAGTAGATGGCAACCTAGAAGCCTTTATCAAAGATACCAGACCATTATCAGTCAAATCTGCAGGACAACTTCCCACTGGGTTTGATGCGGCCAAGCTTTACCAAAGCCGCAACCATCCTCGCGGTTTGCAAATGACGGTTTATGGTGCTTCGGACGCATTACAAAGCACAGGTATTGACTGGGAAGTAATTCGTAGCAAAGTAGCTCCCGATGAGATGGCCGTTTACGCTGCTAACTCCATTGGGCAAATGGACGATTTAGGGTTTGGCGGCATGCTCAAATCCGCACTAATGGGAAAACGTACCACGTCTAAACATTTGCCATTAGGCTATGCCCAAATGCCTGCCGATTTTGTGAACGCTTACTTACTAGGCAGTGTTGGTAATGTAGGGACATCCATTGGTGCTTGTGCAACCTATTTTTTCAACCTAGAAAAAGCCGTTGAAGGCATTAAGACCGGAAAATTCCGTGTCGCCATGGTGGGGGGAAGCGATGCTCCGATTACCCCAGAAATCATCGAAGGCTTTCGAACCATGGGGGCCCTAGCAGAAGACACCGCCCTGCTCGCGCTTGACCAGATATCCAACCAAGCAGAACCAGATCATACTCGTAGCTGTCGCCCATTCGCGCAAAACTGCGGATTTACCATTGGCGAATCTAGCCAATGGACACTGCTCATGGACGATGAGCTAGCAATAGAGCTTGGTGCGGAAATTTATGGCGCCATCCCTGCTGTTTTCTCACACGCCGATGGGCATAAAAAATCCATTTCGGCACCCGGTATCGGCAACTATCTCACCATGACCAAAGCCATGGCTTATCTACAAAACATGATCGGCAAAACAGGCCTAACCGAACGCACGTTTATTCAGGCTCATGGTACCAGTACCCCTCAAAATCGAGTCACAGAATCTCACGTACTGAGTAAAGCAGCGACCAGTTTTGGGGCGAAAAATATGCCTGTTACTGCGGTAAAAGCCTACATAGGCCACTCTCAAGGCACCGCTGGTGGCGATCAGTTACACCTCTCTTTGGGTGTGTGGAAAGACGGCATTCTTCCTGGGATCGTTACCTCTCAAGCCCTAGCAGATGACGTATACCAAGAAGGCCTGCACTTCCAATTGAAACACCAAGAATATGGCAGCCAATATTTTGATGCCGCTCTTCTCAACTCAAAAGGATTTGGTGGAAACAATGCGACAGCCGTCCTCATTGCACCTCACAAGGTGATGAATATGCTAAGCAAACGTTATTCACAAGAGCAAATGGCCGACTATAAAGAGAAAAACCAGCAAGTCCGAATCGCCGCAGAAGCGTATAACCAAGCAGCCATTCACGGTGAAAGCCATCCTATATATAAATTTGGCTTCCACGTTCTCGGGGGCGAAGACTTAATCATGTCAGAGTCTGAAATCCGTTTACCTGGCTATGACATCCCAGTCTCGTTAAAGGTTAATAACGATTTTGATGATATCTGCTGATCTATAGCCGCCTAATCAATCTCTCACAACACAAAAAAACGCAAAGGCCTTAAAGCTCTTTGCGTTTTTTTATAAAGTCTATTCAGAATATTTGCCAGACTAACCCACCTTGAAAATAACGCCCGCTTAGCCTTTAAAAATAGATCGAGAAGAACGCCACAAAGGCAGCACAATAGAAGATATCAAGCAACTGACTGCCCCAAACGACAATAAGTAAATACAGGTAGACTCCGTTAAGTGCAAATACACACTTATAAAGACAAAATTAGGCAGCACGCAACATACCCAAAACCCTATAATTACCAGCATCATAGAAAAGCTTGATGGAGGCTTCACTTTTATTAATAACCACGCGGTAAAATATACATACACAAAAGCAGCCAGACAAAAAAACACAACCGTTTTCGGATTTGGCAAAGGCGCCGCACTTTGACCGCTACTTAACAGCGAAGTTGGCGCGGCTGAGTACCACAAAAACCCAACCAGAAGTTGCAATAAAAAAACTAATATGACCGCTTTGTGATTGATTCTATTCACGTCAGACCCTAACTAATAATTAATTCGTTTTATAAAGCTCTTTGACTAAATTTCGCAGGTTAGATCGCCAAGGACGCTGCTTAACACCATAATGGTTAAACACCCTACGACAGGACAAAGACTGCCTTTTTATTTGTGCTACCTCGCCATCCATGACCATCAGAGAATCCTCTATCGATTCCACCTCAACATTGACCTTGGGGTCCATTTGACCAGACGTCGCTAAAATCGCCTCAACCAAACCAATCCAGCTAATTTCTTCAGCACAACAATAATGATAAATTCCTGTGTTTTTTGCCCCATAATGGCGTTGCTTGATTACAGACAATGCCACGCGAGCAAGGTCTGATACGGGGGTAGGACAGCCTACCAGATTGTCTTTATAAGCCAGATTGACGCCATCTTGAATCAAACCAAGTGTGCGGCAAACAAAATCATCACTGTGCCCACTAAACAACCACCCTGTTCGCAATACAATATTTTCCTCATGACGCAGTACGATCTCTTCGGATGCAATCAACACCCGAGCATACGAGTCTGTTCCGTCCGGCTCATCTGTCTCTAAATATGAAGCCGACTTCTCACCTGAAAACACTCTTACCGAACTGATCATCATAATCGGCGCAGTCTTCTTTTCACTTAACAAAGACAAAACATGTTGCACTTTGGAATAGTCATCCTGCAACGCATGACGCAGACTTAAAGCATCTATAACCACATCGTACTGCAGTGCCTCCAGTTCAGTCTCAACCTGACTTCCCAACAATACACTCTCTGAGGGACAAAGCCACTCAAACTCATTTTGATCTTTCGAAAAGGCTAATAAGGCGCTGCCAATTTCCGTGTCTGACCCTAATAGTAAAATACGTATTGGCGCATTAATATCGTCTTGGTTACTCAACGTTCATCCTCATACCACTTAGGAAACAATCTAAGTAGATTCTTTTTCGCTTGTTTAGCAATATCATTTACGCTCCGACCTCTTAACTCAGCCAGACAAAAAGCCACTTTAGGAATACTCAAAGGCGTGTTTATTTGCCCCTGAAAACCATGCAACGGCATATCAGGCGAGTCCGTTTCCAACACATACGCATGATCTCCTAATTGTTGCACTACTCGATGGGCCTTTTTGGCCCGAGGATAAGTTATTGTTCCGCCTATCCCTAGCAAAAAACCTCGCTCCACAAATCGATTGGCCTGCTCTAGACTACCATTAAAGGCATGAATAATCCCACCGCAGGTATGATTTGCGTCACGAATCATCTTTAGAACCACATCATAGCTTTTATGGGCATGTAAAATCACTGGCAAATTCAATTCTCTTGCGACACTTAATTGAGCCTCAAAAAAGCGCTTTTGCACCTCTACAGCCACCGCATCAGGCCAAAAATCGAGACCAATCTCGCCGATGGCGACTGCTTTTTCTTGTTCACAGACGTCGCCAAGCTTATCAATATTCTCAATACATTCGCTACGCAAAAAATAAGGATGCAAACCAAATGCCACTCGCCACATAGGGTAAACAAGAGCAAGTTGCGCTACTTTTTGCCAACTTATATAGGTTGTCGAAGGCACCAAAAAATGCCGAATATTACTTTCCAGACAAGCAGACATCAGCTCAGAACGAGAGCCATCAAAAGCAGCAAAATCTAAATGACAATGAGTATCCACATACATCAGTAAAGAGTACAACATGAGACGTCATCAGGCCAGATAGACCGACATAAGAAAGCAAAAAGCCGTGCTAAAAACACGGCTTTTAAGATTATTAAGCAAAAGAAAAATTCAACTTAATAAACAACACAATAGACAGGCTATTACAAAGCAGGACCAGCCTTAACGATTTTCTCTGAAACACTGTCAAACTTTTTAAAATTCTCAACGAATTGGCTGATCAACGCCTTTGCCTGTACATGATAAGCGGCCTCATCAGACCATGTCTTACGAGGGTTTAGCAGCACACTATCAACACCTGGCACCTGAGTCGGAACATCCAAATTCACGTCGTCTAAATGCTCCGTTTCCACGTCCACTAGTGCACCTGACTGGATAGCTGAAATCACCGCACGAGTCGTAGGAATGCTAAAACGCTTACCACCTTGACCATGGGCGCCCCCTGTCCAACCTGTATTCACTAAATACACTTTACTACCAAATTCTTCGATGCGCTTAATTAACAAGTCCGCATAAACATCCGCAGAACGAGGGAAGAAAGGCGCGCCAAAACAAGTCGAGAAGGTAGATTTTATGCCAGTGCCAGCCCCCATTTCCGTAGAACCAACCAAAGCGGTATAACCACTCAAGAAGTGATAAGCCGCCGCTTCTTTTGACAAGATAGAAACCGGTGGAAGAACCCCAGTAAGATCACAGGTCAAGAAGATAATAGCATTTGGCTCGCCCGCACGGTTACCAGCAGCACGTTTCTCTATATGTTCACGTGGGTAACCAGCACGACCATTTTGCGTTAAAGACGTATCAGCATAATCCGCCACACGTGTCTCTGGGTTCAGTACCACGTTCTCAACGATTGTACCGAACTTAATCGCATCCCAAATAATAGGTTCATTCTTTTGAGAAAGATCGATGGTTTTCGCGTAACACCCACCTTCAATATTGAAGACAGTATCTTTGCCCCAGCCGTGCTCGTCATCACCAATCAAAAAGCGCTCAGGATCCGCTGACAAGGTTGTTTTACCAGTGCCAGACAAACCGAAGAATAATGTTACATCGCCTTCTGTACCCACATTCGCTGCGCAGTGCATAGGCAACACATCGTAAGCAGGTAACAAATAGTTCTGCACAGAGAACATGGCTTTTTTCATTTCACCCGCATAGCGCATACCTGCAATCAGCACTTTACGCTCAGCAAAGCTCAAAATCACACAACCATCTGAATTAGTGCCATCGCGCTCCGGTTCACACACAAAGTTTGGCGCATTAAGAACCTGCCACTCACCCTTTACACTAGGGTTATACACTTCTGGGCGAATAAAGAGATTACGGCCAAATAGATGATGCCAAGCCGTCTCTGTCCGCATAATCACTGGCAAATAATACTCATCGCCCGCGCCAACATGAATCTTAGAAACAAACGACTCTTTCGCATTTAAATACGCTTCCACACGATCCCACAAGGGGGCGAACTTCGCCTCTGGGAAAGGTCGGTTGACAGGCCCCCAATGAATGCTGTCTTTGCTAGATGCTTCTTCCACAATAAAGCGATCCATAGGAGAGCGGCCCGTACGTGCACCCGTTTCTACGACAAGTGCACCATTGTCAGCAAGCACGCCTTCGCCATTTTGCAGGGCCTTTTCAACTAACTGCGGTGTCGTTAAATTTAAATGAATGGTTGTAACCTCTGATGCGGCGCTCATTTGTATTAAATCCTCTGAACTAAAAAAAGTTTACCTGTACTGGGGCATTCCCATTTATTATAGGAAATTAAAACTGGTAAGATCGATAGTAACAAAACAATCTAAGAAAAAGTATTGTTATAACAACATGTTATTTTATTACTGTTTTGTAATTTTATAAATCAATACAACCGTTTGATTTTATTAGCATTACATTAAAAACACAGATAATAATACAAAGAAAATTGGCATGATTACGATATTTTTTTGTTATTTTCTTTCTTTTTGGTGATTATGTGACTAAATAGTAAGTAGTCTCTTTGTGTGATTCGCTTTTTTGATCGTTTCATTTCAATGACAACGTGTCTTTTTTTAGCGAAATAAGGAGCATTTATCGCCAACAACATTAAAATTTCACAATTATTAAGTTTTTTCTTATGATTCTGCCCCTTAACTTCGGGGCTTCATGATAAGATTGGTTCTCGAATCCCCCCTATTCTAAAAGGTTGATCGAAGCTTATGTTAAACACAAATCAGAACTGCAATATTGGATTTGTCGGACTAGGAGTCATGGGTAAAAATCTCGCCCTTAATCTAGCCGACCATGGCTATCGAGTTGCAGGTTTTGATCTTGACGCCAACAAAATTAAAGACGTTCTGGATACAGAAGAACGTGAGCGTCCAGATACTCAAAAGGAAGCCCGAATCATCGGCTGTCCTAATATGGAAGACATGTTAAGCAACCTTGCCAAACCTCGAGTGGTCGTTTTGCTCGTTCCTGCAGGCAAACCGGTTGATATCGTCTGTAACGATCTAATTAAAGCGGGAATTGAATCGGATGATATCGTTGTTGACTGTGGTAACAGCCAATGGACGGATACCATTCGACGCGAAGCAGAATATAAAGACTATTTCAAATTCTTCGGTACCGCCGTTTCCGGGGGTGAAGTCGGCGCTCGTTTTGGCCCGTCCTTGATGCCTGGTGGTGATGCGGACTCATGGAAACACCTGCAACCTATGTGGGAAGCCGTGGCTGCAAAAGTAGACAAGAATGGCAAACCAATTATCAGCAACACACCAGGCAAACCCGTCACTGAAGGCGAGCCTTGCACCGCTTATCTTGGGCCCAATGGCGCTGGCCATTATGTCAAAATGGTACATAACGGCATCGAATACGCTGACATGCAGCTCATATGTGAAGCCTACCACTTGCTTCGCTCTTTGCTAGGCTACGAGCCTGAAGAAATAGGCAAACTGTTTGAAAAATGGAATCAGGGTGATCTAGACAGCTATTTAGTTGAAATCACCGCCGATATTCTGCAGCAATATGATGCAGCTACGGGTGCACCACTGGTCGATATGATACTGGACAGTGCTGGCCAAAAAGGGACGGGGCGTTGGACTTCTATTAGTGCAACACAGATGGGTGTCCCTGCCGGTATTATTAGCGAGTCCGTCTATGCTCGCGCATTAAGTTCGCTCACAACGGAACGCGAACATGCTGCCGGCATTCTGACGGCAGAAGTAGAAAGTGGCGAGATTGCTGCGGAGGAAGTTGAAAAAGCAATTGAGGAAGCTCTATATTGCGCTAAAATTTGCGCCTATGCACAAGGCTTCCAATTAATGCGTGCAGCAGAGAAAGAATATGACTGGACATTCAACTTCAGTGATATCGCGAAAATTTGGCGTGGAGGCTGCATCATCCGCGCGTCTTTCTTGCAAAGAATTGCCGATGCGTTTGATGGTAATCGTGCACTTGAAAACCTGTTATTAAGCGATTACTTCGCCGATACAATGGCCAAAAAACAAGCAGGACTCCGCAAAGCCGTAGTATTAGCAGCTCAATCAGGCGTGCCTACTCCCGCTTTCTTCTCTGCTCTGGCTTACTTCGACGGTTACCGTTCAGAGGTGTTACCAGCGAACCTACTACAAGCCCAACGGGATTACTTTGGAGCTCACACCTATGAGCGTGTCGATGGCGAACCAGGTCAGAAATACCACACTTTCTGGCAAGAAGAAGGTCGTCCTGAACGCAAAGTGTAAGTAGCAACCTACTGTAACACTTTGGAAAGCGAACAAACGCCACTTATCAACGGGTGTTTATACCTAAAAAAGCCCAAACATCGTTTGGGCTTTTTTATTTAATTTTGGCTCTTCCTTTTCCTACTCTTTCATCTGCTTTTCCATAGCCGTTAGCATTCCCCGCAACATGCCTAATTCTTGTTGATCCAACTGCGCTCGTTGAAACAAACGACGAAAGCGTGTCATCACTTTTCCAGGCATTTTCGGCTCTAAAAACTCCGTTTTTACCAAGACGGTTTCCAAGTGATCAAGCAGAAAGTCAATTTGCTCTGCTGTCGCGGCGGGTAAATCCCACTTAGAGGCCACAACGGGCTCATCCTTCATTAACAGAGACTTCATCCTCAATTCGTAAACAATCACCTGCACCGCTGCCGCGAGATTTAGCGAGCTGAAAGTATCGACTGAAGGAATATGCACATGATAGTGACAACGCTGCAATTCTTCATTGGTCAAACCACGATCCTCACGACCAAAGACAAAGGCTGTTTCCAACCCTTCATCAAAGACCAAATCAGCCGCCTGACGAGGGTCGACTAAAGGCCAAGGAATATGACGTTCACGAGCACTGGTACCAATCACCAACTGGCAATCTGCAATCGCTTCTTCTAAGGTGTCTACCACAACCGCATTGTCGAGCAAATCGCTCGCACCGGAGGCTCGGCTAATCGCTTCATCACTTGGGAAATGTTTTGGGGCAACCAGATACAAATCGGCTAATCCCATGTTTTTCATTGCCCGTGCGGTCCCACCAATATTGCCGGGGTGGGAGGTATTAACAAGGACAATTCTTACTTTATTCTGCATGCTAGACACTATCCATTTTTCTAAAAACGAAGGTTGCCGCGAATGTTAACAGTTTTTTCAGCAAAAACCTTAAACTGCTCAGTTTTTCACCAATTATTCACTAGCCAACACTCAACCTTTACGCTAGAATCCGCCCTCTTATTCAAGCAGATCCAGAGCGTCTTATTAAGAAAGCTGTAAACCATTCGTTTCGCTCTCTTTTTCACTCTGGGTAGGCCTACGCTCTTTAACACTTTATTGGCAACTTCTACTGCCCTTTTTAGGCAGTGGACGCATTCTCATTAGAAAGACGGTAACTTATGCAACCTAGAATTAATGTCGCAATCAAAGCCGCTCGCGCAGCAGCTGAATACATCATCCATTCTCAAGAAAAGCTCCTTTTCGACAAAGAGCAGGGCCAAAATGCCGCACAGGTCTACCAAACCGTATGCACTGGTGCTGAACGCAGCATTGTTTACCACCTTGAAAAAGCCTACCCTGGTGACACCATTACCACTCGTCTACAAGGTAGCGTACAAACAGGTGAAGAAGGCGAATGGATCATCGATGCGATCCAAGGACAGCATCTGTTCACACGTGGTCTAACAGGCCATGTTATTACCATGAGTTACTTAGTTGCTGGTAAAGTAGAGCATGCATTAGTGCTTAACCCTCATACTAAAGACGAATTCTACGCTAGCAAAGGCCGTGGAGCTTATCTTAACAATTCTCGTATTCGCACTAGTACAGCCCGTGATCTGGATAAAACGACTCTAGCAGCACAATTTCCTGCCACCGATCGCACGGCCCCTTATTTGGCTGGTCAACTGGCCCTATTATCTGATCTTGCACAAAAAGGCGCCCGCGTTGTGATGCAAGATGCACCCGCGTTGATGCTAGTAAACACGGCGGCAGGTCGTTTGGATGCCGCTTGGGGAATAAAACTTCAAGAATGGGAAATGCAAGCGGCTTTGTTTATTGCCAAAGAAGCAGGTTGCCTGTACGCCACCTTTGATGGCTCACCTAACATTGAAAGCGGCGATGTTTTGTGCGCAAACGCACGCCTTTTCAAAGTGTTGCTGCCTGCTTTAAACAAACACCTACTTTAAAATCTAAAAAGCTAACTGACATATACTGGACTGAGTCTCCTATCCGTCTATGTCAGTTAGTCGATACAACGCAAAAAGCCCGTTTATAACATCGTCATAAACGGGCTTTTTGCGTTTAACTAGTTAGCCAACCAATTATGCTTTGTAAACATTTTGGTAGCAGTAATTGGTCGCTTCGACAAAACCATCCACACTACCACAATCAAAACGACGACCCTTAAATTGGTAAGCCAATACACAGCCTTCTTTTGCTTGCTGCAAAATAGCATCGGTAATTTGTACTTCACCATTTCGACCCGCTGGCGTATTACGAATTTTATCGAAAATATCAGGCGTCAAAATATAACGACCAATAATCGCTAAATTAGACGGGGCTTCTTCTTTGTTAGGTTTCTCAACCATGTCCGTCACACGGTATAACCCCTCCATCATAGAGTCACCTTTAATCACACCATACTTGTGCACTTCGTCTTCAGGTACTTCTTCAATGGCAACAATGGTACAACGGAACTGATTATATAGTTTCACCATTTGTGCCATGACCCCATCACCTTCCCCTTCACCAAAGCACAAGTCATCGGCTAATACGACGCCAAACGCTTCATCGCCAATCAATGGTTCACCTGTCAGAATGGCATGACCAAGACCTAACATGTTGTTTTGACGAGTAAAAGAGAAGTTAACATTATCAATCAAATAACGAATACCATCTAAATACTGTTCTTTACTGGTACCAGAAATCTGATGTTCAAGCTCATAGCTGATATCAAAATGATCAGCAATAGCACGCTTACCACGGCCAGTAACAAATGTGACATTATCCAGACCCGCCTGTACGGCTTCTTCCACACCATACTGAACCAGTGGCTTGTTGACGATGGGAAGCATCTCTTTTGGCATCGACTTAGTCGCTGGCAAAAAGCGTGTACCGTAACCAGCAACAGGGAACAAACATTTGCGAATCATACTCTTTCCTTAAATAAACAAATTTATCAGCAACCACAACCATGGTTATTTTAACTTAACACCCTTTTTGAGACCTTCTGAACAACAGAAGAGAGTCGCTCCAAAACAGGTGAGTTCAACTTAAACCAATGCCAATAAACTGGCACAGATAATTTTTTTTGTGGAAATAGAGACACAAGCCGACCAGCCTCCACCGCTTGCCTCACTTGTATACTTGGAATTAATGCACAGACTGTACCACCAAGTACCATAGAGACAAAGCCATGAGAAGACGGATACCAGTGGCTCGTATCAGAATCCAACGGCATTCCTAAGCACTCTTTCACATAACGCGCCCACAACTCATCATTCTCATCATAAATCAATGACGGCGCACGAGCTACCGACCTAACACTAATCTTACATCTGTCACATCTCAGTACATTTTCTATAAACTCAGGTGAGGAAAACAACTCATAGTGCATATAACCTAGCAAGATGGAGGTTCCACCAGAAACAGGGGTACCAATTTGACTAATACAAGCTACCACCTCGCCACGCTGCAGTAACTCTCGCGTTTTACCTTGATCCGCTGCCTTAATGTGTAAGCGCGTATCATCCAATCGCGAAAAATCCGTCACCACATCGCTAAACCAAGTCGCCAGCACATCGTTATTTACCGCAATAGACAATGGCTGACGAGCATTCTCACCTGTTAGGTTGCCAAACAAACCGTCTTCTAACATCGCCACTTTATTAGCATGGGCAAGCAGTTGCTCTCCCAACATCGTGAGTTCAATGGGCCTAGCCCGAATCAATAGTGGCCCTCCACACTGTTCCTCTAAGCGCTTCACCCTTTGGGACACAGCCGATTGCGTTAAGTTTAAGTGCTGAGCTGCTTTTTCAAAACTTTGAAAGCGCACAACCGAACAAAAACAAGCAACAGAGTGATAATCCAACATAATATATTCTAATGTAATTAAAATTTTATTAATTTATTTTTATCGAAAAATCCGTTTAAGATCAAGCTAAACGTATCAGCAAGCAAAAACCTACAGAGAAACAATATAATGGCATTCATAAGTGGATTGATTACGGGCGGCGGTCTCATTGTCGCCGTGGGTGCACAAAATAGCTTTCTATTGGAACAAGCCCTAAAGCGACACATGGCTTTTCCCATCGCTCTATTATTTATCCTAAGTGATGCACTAGCGATTTCCTTAGGTGCGTTTGGAGTTGGCGTGTTAATACATCATCAGGCAGGTCTTCTGGAACTATTTCGCTGGTTTGGGGTGCTATTTTTACTTTGGTTTGCTTACCAAAAATGGCGAAGCTCTTTTCAGGAAGAACACCTTATTGTACAGCACATTACATCAAGGCTATCGATATGGCCCCTGTTTTTAATGGCATTGGCCGTCACTTGGTTAAACCCGCATTTTTATTTAGATACCATGGTCTTAATGGGCAGTTTGGCCAATCAGTTTCCAGACAGCACACTATTCTTTGTTATTGGGGGGATTAGCGCCTCCATTATATGGTTTCTATCACTATCCATTCTCGGCCACCTATGCGCCAACTGGCTAAGCTCTGTTCGCTTCTGGCGCTGGTTTAATCGCGCAAATGCCCTGCTCATCAGTATCATCGCCATAAAAATCGCCACACAATCATCGTTTTAGTCGCATCAAAAAAAAGCGCGATTGACGATAAGAGTGTGGCGTTTTGAAAGAGCCAATGAGTAACAAACCTTATAGTTTGATCTCTACCTCATGGCTCTCTTCCACTGGCGAGATAGATGAATCGGCTTCGACCAACATTTCTGCTGTCACCACCGGACTGACAGCCAAAGCCACTTGAATCTGATCCCCTTGATCCTCGATGATCATTGGTGGCTGGTAATTTATGCGATACAAAGCAACTAGAGCAACCGTTAAATTCATCGCTGAAATGAACCAAAACAATGCGTCAATACGCACCAGATCCATCAAGGCGGATGCGAACAAAGGCCCGAAAATCCCACCAATCCCATTGAGTAAAATCATCCCACTACTCGCTGAGAGAATTTGCTCAGGTCGTAGTTGGTCATTAATATGAGAAGAGGCCAACGAATACATAGGGAAGGTAAAGGCACCAATAAAGAACATGCCAACCATCATAACAATTTCACTCTTCATCGATGCGCCAAGCGGCACAATAAAGGCACCGATAGCCCCCATTATACCAACCCAGAGAATGGTCACTCGCCGATCCTGACGATCAGACAATTTACCAATTGGCCACTGTAAAAGCATACCACCGATATAACTGGCCCCAATAAAGAGGGAAATTTTCCCAACATTCATCCCCATTCGCTGGGCATATAGAGCCCCTAACCCTAATATCGCGCCAGAAGTAACACCGGCAATGGTGACACCCGTTACCCCCAAGGGAGCTGTTTTTATCAGACCAAGAATATTAAGTTTCTCAGGCACAAGAATGGTCGGTGATGGTGTACGCACCAACAATAAAGGCACCAACGCAAGGGAAATTAATACAGAGGTTAAAATAAATAATCCATACCCACTGGGCGAGGAGACATTAAGCAAAAACTGCCCCATCGTTTGACTGGCCCATATTTCGATGATGTAAATTGAAAACAAACGCCCACGGGTATTGTTGGTAGCAATATCGTTCAGCCAACTTTCTGTCACGATAAACAAACCTGCGTAACACAAGCCTGTTCCCATACGCATCAGCATCCAGAACCAAGGATTTACCACCACAGATTGCATTAAGATGGTAACAGACGCTAAAGAAGCCACAGCGGCAAATACCCGAATATGTCCGACGCTCTTAACCCAAGTAGGCACCAACTGAGACCCAAGAATAAAGCCTAAATAGTAGGCCGACATGATCAGACCCGTTGCCGTCGTATCGAACGATTCAATCGCAGCACGAATACCAATTAGCGAGCTCTGTAAGGCACTCGCCATTGTAATAATGGCAATACCAAAAAGTAGACTCCAAATTGGAAAAAGGGTTTGCTTGATCATGCAGATTCCTTTGAATTAGCGATAATAAACATCGTAGTGGTCATAATTTCGGCAGACTATACCGACAAGAACGGGCATTGCAATACCTAATATTTATCAATAGCAGTAAGCACGTAAAATGCCAACATTGTTAACTACTTTTGATAGGCAAAAGGCCCTTACAGTCGAACTATAAAGGCCTTTTTAAAATGTTTCTTTTACTAGCAGAATTGCCTATGGGTAAAATAACTTATTATAGGTTGATTATACCTCATCACGACTAAAATGTTTACCCAGCAAAGCATGATAGAAATTATGATCGGTTAATAAACCGACACATTGCCCTGCGTTTTCTAGTAAAAGTGGTCGTTTCGATTGATAGCGAATTTCCACCGCATCACGCATTTTAATGGTTTCTGGCACACGAACGATAACCCCTTCTTGAAGATCCTCAATGTCCATTCCTTCTTCCCATTGGGCAGTTGCAACACTCTCCCCCTGCGCCGATTGCACATTAACAAATTCACCCTCTTTCAATGTCATCCAAAGATTTTCCGTTAAAGAATAACGATCATCCTTTATTGGTAGCTCTGCGATTGGCGTCATCAATGAATTGCCACACAACACATGCAATGGGTTTGTATGAGCAACAAATCGCTCAACGTACTCAGTCGCCGGGTTAAGGACAATTTGTTCTGGGGTATTTTGTTGAACAATACGAGCCGATTCCATAATAGCAATTTTGGAACCAATTTTCAGCGCTTCATCTAGGTCGTGGCTCACAAAAATGATGGTTTTCTTCAGACGCTTTTGCAACTCAATCAACTCATCCTGCAACTGAGAGCGAATCAGTGGATCCAATGCTGAAAAAGGCTCATCCATCAACAACACATCGGTGTCCATCGCAAAAGCGCGGGCTAAGCCTACCCGTTGACGCATCCCACCAGACAACTCATCTGGATATTTAGAAGCCCACTTATCAAGCCCCACCATTTTTAACTGCTCTTTCGCTCTCTCTAAGCGTTTGTTTTTTGGCATACCTTGCATTTCTAAACCAAACGCCACATTTTCTAATACCGTTAGCCAAGGCATTAAAGCAAAGCTCTGAAAGACCATTGACACGCGATGAGTTCGCATACGGCGCAAGGTTGTATCATCACAAGAAGCCATATCGACCATTTTGTCCCCGTCACGAACCAGGCAGCGACCACGGGCAACTTTATTGAGTCCATTCACAGCACGCAGCAAAGTCGATTTACCAGAACCGGACAAGCCCATCAAGACGCAAATTTCGCCTTCATTTACTTCAATATTGGCATCTCGTACACCAACCACATCCCCCGTTATGCCGATAATCTCATCGCGACCATGACCTTTATCCATGAGCGTTAACGTCTTAGCCAGGTTTTTACCAAACACAATGTCTATATTTTCAATTTTAACAACAGCCATGATTATCCCTCACGAGTCATTGATGGTGTTTTACAAATACGATCCAACATGATCGCCACCAAAACGATGGATACACCCGCCTCAAAACCTTGCGAGATATTAATCGTATTCAATGCTTGAACCACTGGGCGTCCCAAACCATTAGCTCCCACCAATGCCGCGACCACAACCATAGACAGAGACAACATAATACATTGGGTGACCCCCGCCATAATGCTTGGCATAGCGGCAGGCAACTCCACTTTGTACAGCAGTTTGGATTTTGTACAACCAAAAGCGAGCCCCGCTTCCAACAATTCATTAGGCACTTTACTCACCCCTAAATAGGTCAAGCGAATCGGTGCGGCAATGGCAAAAATAATCGTAGAAATCAAACCAGGCACATAGCCCAGTCCAAATAAAATCAAGGTAGGAATCAAATACACAAACGTCGGAATGGTTTGCATCAAATCTAAAATGGGTCGTAATATTGTATATAACCAAGGTCTATGGGCAGCGGCAATACCGATAGGTACGCCAATTAGGACACTAAATGCCGTCGCCGATATCACCATCACCAAGGTTTCAACCGTATCCTGCCAGTAACCTAAATTCATAATGAGCAACATGGAAGCGGCGATAAACACCATCAAACCAATGTTCTTATGTAAAAACCAAACACCCACGACAACAATCGCCACCACGGCCAGCGGAGGAATCCACATCAGAGCGTCAACCATAGATGTAATCATGGTTCCTAATACATTAGAAATCATGTCAAAAAAACCGGAGGCATTATTTACTAGCCAATTAACAAATGTTTCCATCCATGCGCCAAGAGGAATTTTATGGTCCGTTAGCCAATTCATAGTTTTCTCCCGAATTAATATTTTTTTATTGACGGTTCATGGCGAACCGTCAATACATACCTTTCACTAATAACCTTATGTATTACTTCAGATGCATAAGGAAACTAGTTCACACCAAGATATTTTTTCACAGCTGCAAGACCATTACCGCCAGACTTAGTTTTGACACCAGCCAGCCAGCTAGTCAGTACTTCGGGATTTGCTTTCAGCCACTTTTTAGCGGCTGCAGAGGGTTGCTGACCATCGTTCATGATGTAACCCATAACTTGGTTTTCCATTGGCAGTGAGAACTTAAGATTGGTGAGAAGCTTGCCAACATTAGGACATTCTTGAAGGTAGCCTTTGCGCACATTCGTATACACTTTTGCACCACCATAATCTGGACCAAAGAAAGCATCGCCTCCTTTTAGATAATTCATTTTGAATTCAGTATTCATTGGGTGCGGCTCCCAACCTAAGAAAACAATCCACTTATGACGACGGACATCACGCTTTACTTGAGACAACATCCCCGCTTCACTGGATGACACTAGTTGGAATTTACCCAGACCAAAGGCATTTTCATTGATCATTTTGGAAATCAAACGGTTCCCATCATTACCCGGCTCAATACCATAAATGCGGCCGTTAAATTCTTTACGGTATTTGGCAATGTCTGCAAAACTGTGCACACCACCATCATAAGCCTCTCTATTGACAGCCAATGTATATTTCGCCCCCACAAGGTTAGGGCCGATAACTTGTACCGCACCAGATTTTTCATAGGGCTCAATAATGCCTTTCATGGTTGGCATCCAATTCCCTAGGAAAACATCAATATTTTTATTTTTTAATGACGAGAAAGTCACCGGAACGGACAAAAGATCTATTGTCGTTTTGTAGCCTAAGCCGTGAAGCACTTGAGTTGTTAATCCAGTTGTTGCAGAAATATCAGTCCAACCCACATTCGAAAATCGCACTGTCGAGCAACTGTTATCTGCTGCCATCGTTAAGCCAGAAATACTGGCAATACCAACCATCAATGCGGTTTTAGTAGCCTTCTTTAACATAACTTATCCTCTTTTTTAAAAACTCTATCATGAAGCAATAAGCACCAACGCTTACCCTAGGTTGCAATGCAAGAAATCTCTTGCTACACCTTTCTAGGCCAACCCTCGACCTAGAAAACTTGTTTAAAAACAAAATCTAAATAAGTTTGAATTTGTTTCGCAGACCGCGCTTTATCAATACCGCCAGACAAAGACCCTCGTAGCCACATGCCGTCAATCAAAGCGGCAACCGTCTGCGCAATGTTACGCGCCTCGTTAATATCAAAGTGATCTCGCAACACCACTACCAATGAAGTATGCAAACGACGGCTATAAACATTTTGCAACCGGTATAATGACGGTGTATGCATGGCCGAAGCCCAAAACCCCATCCAAGCTTTAACCACTTCAGGGTTCGTTTGAGATTGACTAAAGCTGGCTCGAACGATGGCCATTACCCTTTCTTTTGCGCTGGCATTGTGTGCCTGTTGCACTTGCTCTCTCAAAATATCAAAAAACTCACGAATCAAACTTTTCATGGTTTCTTCGAATAGACCATTTTTTCCACCAAAATAATGATTAATAATGGCAGGAGAAACACCGGCGTTTTTACCGATAATACTGACCGTTGCACCAGAAAAACCGTATTCATTGATGGCTTCAATCGCCGCCTGAATGAGTTGAGGTTTACGAATTTTTTGCATTCCAACTTTTGGCATAATGCATCCTTTTTTATTAAACGGTCGTTTAATGAAAACATACTAGGCTCTTTATATAATAAGGGTCAACCCTTGACAAATCTAAATATTAGTACACTAATAAACATAACCGTTTGATTTTTATAATAAAAACTATCTTTTAAATTTTTTACATCTTTTTTTTGGCATACAATGGACGCTTAAGGATAAAAAATAAGGAAATAAAACTAAAAAATGCTCATTATGTGTTTAAAAATTCAACAAAAATGTGACATAAAGCATTGAAAAATCTACAAAATACGTGTTGACAATATAATTTTTAATAGAGCTCAAATAATTTAACAAGGAAAATTTGTATGAAAAAGCCACATTTTGATTTCGACACCCTCATAGATCGCACCCAAACACAAAGTGATAAGTGGGCAAAATACCCTGAGCATGTCATCCCAATGTGGGTCGCAGACATGGACTTTGACTCACCAGAATGCATCAAAACCGCCCTAAATAACCGTATTAATCAGGGGGTTTTTGGTTACACTCACGCTTCCAAATCCCTAAACAATGCCATCCTAAACCATCTAGTTCATCGATATCATTGGTCCATCTCTCCAGCGGCCCTCTCTCATCTGCCCGGGTTGGTTTGTGCCTTGCACTTGGCCGTCAGGGCGTTTTCTAACGAAGGCGATGGCATCGTCGTACCAGGCCCAGTGTATTATCACCTGAACCGAGCCCCACAACTCGCAAAGCGCCAGCTAATAACCGTCGATATGACCATCCAACAAGACCGTTGGGTGCCGGATTTCACTCAATTAGAAAAGGCCTGTGCGCAAGCTAACGCTAAAATGATTCTCCTATGCAACCCTCACAATCCTGGCGGCACCGTCTATACAAGAGAAGAATTAACGCAAATCCATACACTCGCGGAAAAATATAATTTACTTGTTGTCAGTGATGAAATTCACTGTGACCTGATTTTTGATGGCCTGCAGCATACTCCCTTTGCCAGCCTAAACGACGACGCAGCTAAGCGAACCATCACGTTAATGGCCCCCAGTAAAACCTTTAATATCGCAGGATTAGGCTATGCTTTTGCCATTATAGAAAACACGAAACTAAGACAGACATTTAACGACGCCAAAAGCGGCTTAATTCCTTACCCCAATATGCTTGGTTTGGTTGCCGCCACAGCCGCTTACCAAGAAGGCCAACAATGGCACCAAGCATTGCTGAACTACCTCACTAAGAACCGTAATTTTTTGCAACAATGGTTGAAAAAAACGCCGTTTTCGATGCAAAAACTTGAGGCAACCTACCTCGCTTGGATCGATGTTTCTGCCTTAGGTATTGATAATCCTCATCATTTTTTTCTTGAGGCAGGTGTTGGTGTCTCGGATGGTAAAGAATTTGGTAATTCGGCCTTTATTCGATTAAACTTTGGGTGTCCCATGCGTCAACTTGAACAAGCAATTGAGCGCCTTGAAGTCGCCTTAAAAAAGAATAGAGCTTTATAAAATTATTCTTTAAAAACAGGTTGTTAGGCAAAAATAAACTCTATTAAAAGAGGTTATTGCGATGACGTCACCTGCAAGTAATTTTATCGATTATTATATTCAGCATGCCGCCTCAGCAATGCGTGATGATTTGCATGAAATCATTGATATAATGACTCTAATAGCACCGGATGCCGAGCTCTCTTTTGACCTTGGTATCCCTTATTTCCAACAAGAATCGGACTGGCTTTTTGGTGTGGCGGCCCGTCAAGATCACCTGTGTATTTATTTTTCAGATACCAGCCTGTTTTATTCCTTTGCCCAGCGTCTGAATCATGCTCAGTTTGGCGAAAATTGCCTACGTTTTCATCGCCTTAATGAGATCAATGTCAATGTCTTTACTGAGCTACTCAGCCAAATCAAAGCCAGCGCGGTAAAACGCAATCGTGAGCGACAGGCACATCATTTACATTGACCTGTTACCTATAATATTGACCTACTACAGCGTAATCGTCATATTAACCGCTGCCCTTTCGATACCAATCAACCAAAACGCAATTAAAGCGTGTCATTGCTGATCGGTACGTTTAAGATAGAAATCACTGATAAAACAAGATAACGAAAAAGAAAGGTCCGCATTAAAGGCGACACGCTTGATGATCGATTTTACCGTACGCATAGGTATTTTCTTGGCGCTGCTTAGTGTATTGCTGGTTTGGCAATGGCAACGTCCGCGCAAACCATTGCGCCTATCGCTACCGCGCTGGCGACACAACGCTGCCTTAATGCTAACCAATGCTCTGTGTGTGCGCCTCCTGCAGCCACTGTTACTTTCCCTTATCGCACTACTCAATACCCATAACGGACTCCTGCATAGCCTTAATCTACCCTATTGGCTTATCTTTATTCTCAGCTTAGTGTTTCTAGACGCCCTTATTTACTGGCAGCACAGACTATTTCATCGTATTCCTTGGTTATGGCGTATTCACAAAGTCCATCACAGCGACCCAGAACTGGATGTCAGCTCCGCCGTTCGCTTCCATCCAGTTGAAATTATCCTGTCGTTGATGATCAAAGCCTGTGCAATTTGGCTATTAGGGGTGCCCCTCGCTGCCGTTTTAGTATTTGATATTTTGCTTAATGGTTTTGCCATGTTTAACCACACCAATATCCGATTACCCAACAGGCTTGAGCCTTGGGTACGCGCACTCATCGTCACACCTGACATGCACCGCATCCATCATTCGCGACGTCCACAAGAAGCCCATAGCAATTTTGGCTTTTGCTTAAGCATTTGGGACAGATGTTTCCAAAGCAATACACCACGCGCTCAGGACGGCGATGGGCAACTGAGCATCGGCCTACCCAGCCCCTCTTATTCTCCCCCGCCTTCTTTTATCAGCCTTATTGTTATGCCCTTTGCTGCCTCTTCAGTCGCAACAGGCCATACCACATCCAACAACAAGACCCCAATAAAATGGGATAAATAGTATAGGGAGCACTATGAGTTATCACGCTATAAACCAAATCGAAATGCGTATTATTGGGTGTTTGATCGAAAAAGAAATCACCACACCAGACCAATACCCATTAAGCCTGAATGCCCTGATCAACGCATGCAATCAAAAATCCAACCGTGAGCCTGTCACCCAGTACAGCGAATTAGACGTGCAAGACGTTCTGGATGCATTGGTGGATCGCGGCTTAGTAACTGAAATATCAACCTCCCACAGCCGTGTCAGCAAATATCAACATCGCTTTTGTAATACCGAATTTTCAGACTTACAACTTTCGCCTGCGGAAACCGCGATTATCTGCTTATTGTTTGTACGTGGCGCACAAACTCCGGGGGAGTTACGCTCGCGCAGTGGCCGTTTATACAGCTTTCAAAGCCGTGACGAAGTGGAAAGTGCCTTACAAAGTCTTCACGAAAAAACGGGCGGTCCTTACGTTGAACAACTGGCCAGAGAACCTGGAAAGCGGGAGTCACGTTATCGGGAATGCTTCTGCACTGAGCATAATGAACAAGACAGGGCCGTGGTCGCCACCTTTGGTGAGACTCACAACCACCAGCAAAGCGATCAAGATCCCTCACTTATCAAACGTATTGCTGACTTAGAAGAACAAGTCTTAAGCTTAATGGAACGAGTAGAACACCTTGAAAATGGCAGTGGACTATAATGACGATTAGCGTCAGACTAGCCGCTTTTAACATAAACGGCTCTGCTCACCAGACATTCACATTAAGGAGATACCCATGAATCAGATACGCTGGGGAATCATTGGAACAGGCAATATAGCCCGCCTATTTGCAAGCGACTTTTGCCATGCAAAATCCGGTGAATTGCGTGCCGTTGCCTCTAGGGAAAAAACCTTAGCCGATGACTTTGCTGCCGAATTCGACATTGAACTGGCCTTTGTCGATTACTTCTCCTTAATCCACAGCAATGAAGTCGACGTGATCTACATCGCCACGCCACACATGTCTCACTTTGACCTGACCAAAGCCTGTATTTTGGCGGGCAAATCCGTTTTGTGTGAAAAACCCTTCACCATCAACGAAGCACAATCTCGAGAGCTCTTTGAATTGGCAGCGGAAAAAGAAGTCTTTGTCATGGAAGCCATGTGGACACGCTTTAACCCCGTTATAGAGCAAGTGATTGAATGGGTCGAAGAAGGGGAAATTGGTACGCTTCACAGTGTTCAAGCCAATTTCAACTTTCTAGCACCAACCGATCCAGAGCATCGCTTAATGAACCTAGAAATGGGCGGCGGCGCTTTGCTCGACATTGGTATCTACCCTGTCTTCTTAGCGCAACTACTATGTGGTAAGCCCGACTTTATCCAAAACCAAGCCGTTATTGGGGATACCAATGTGGACGTTTTTGAGCAATTGCTTCTAGGTTGGAACAGCGGACAACTGGCCTCCTTGGAAGCGTCATTAATCTCTTGCAACCCAAACCGAGCGGTCCTATCGGGAGCCAAAGGCTACATCGAGATCGATTCCCCTTGGTATATGGCAAAATCCTGTCGTTTGATCAATCACGAAGGACAAGAACGCGCTGTGGAATTTGATTTTCCTGGGCGCGGCTATCAATTCGAAGTGGATGAAGTTAACCGTTGTTTGATGGAAGAGTTACTAGAAAGCCCGAACCATCGTTGGGAAGACACCCTAGAACTGATCGCTACCCTTGACGAAGTCCGTCAAGACATCGGTCTTCAATACCCAGGAGAACCGGATTTTTACGAAGAAGACTTGGAACATCACCATCATGAACACCACCATCACAAGCACTGATTAAGCAAAGCGGTGCTATCTAACCTAGATATCTGACCTAAGCCTCCTGCTCTTTGGGAGGTTTAGACCATCTTCTGCAAAGCACTCTCTCATACCCTTCTCGTTATACCAATATTGATATATTCATTCCCTCAACTGGCATTTGAATCACACCATAGAGAACTCTATCCTCAAAGCGTCAGAGAATTTAGCAAGTCGCTAACTCTCTCACGGAAAATAATAAAAATAAGAGGAATTTCGTATGATCGATCGCTCAATACGTCAACATTTGTCATGGTTTGACACTCTCAAGCAACACCTCCTAACGACCGTACTCTGTGTAGCATTGCCTGTGTGTTCTGTCTCTGCCAGCGCAGAGAGCTTAACCATTGGCTTTTCGCAAATCGGCTCTGAAAGCGGCTGGCGCACATCAGAAACCGAATCCATCAAAGCCGAAGCAGAACGCCGTGGCTATAATCTAAAATTCTCCGACGCCCAACAAAAGCAAGAAAACCAAATCAAAGCGGTGCGCTCTTTTATTGCCCAAGGAGTTGATGGGATTTTGCTTGCCCCTGTCGTCGAAACTGGCTGGGATCAAGTGCTCAAAGAAGCAAAGCGTGCCCATATCCCCGTAGTCTTAGTGGATCGTGGCGTGGATGCTAACCCAGACCTATATCTCACCAAAGTTGCTTCCGACTTTAGGGAAGAAGGTGCCCTTGCTGCTTCTTGGTTAGCTGCGAAAACCAACGGCAAATGCAATATCGTCGAATTGCAAGGCACGGTGGGTTCTTCTGCGGCCATTGATCGCAAAGCAGGCTTTGATGCGGTTATCAGCAATTTCCCAAATATGAAAATCATCCGTTCTCAATCTGGAGATTTCACACGCGCTGGTGGTAAAGAAGTTATGGAAAGCTTCCTGAAAGCCGAAAGCAATCCTAAAAAAGACATCTGTGCTCTGTTCTCCCATAACGATGACATGGCCTTAGGTGCCATTCTTGCCATGAAAGAAGCGGGAATCAAACCTAGCAAAGACATTCTTGTCGTCTCGATTGATGGTGTGCCAGATATTTTCAAAGCCATGATGGATGGTGAAAGTAACGCCACCATTGAGCTTAATCCACATTTAGGCGCGCCTGCCTTTGACGCCATTCTTGCCTACCGTGCGGGAAAAACAGTGCCTAAATGGATCAAAGCCAACGGCCCGCTGTACTTACCTGATACCGCCGCCGCAGAGTATAACAAACGCAAATAATGTGGCTTCCCCTTGAGCGTGCGTCATCTGTTTCTCATTAGGATGCCGCGCGCTCACAGGCGTGAATGACGTTTGAAGTAGGCCAAACAGGAGCGCTTACCTATGGCACCTCATAGCAATGTAAAAGACCACTCAAGAACGACAAGCGATTACAGCTCTGCCTTGTTACAGATTCGTTCCCTCTCTAAATCCTTTACGGGTGTGCAGGCACTAAATGCTGTCTCTCTGCAAGTCAATAAAGGCGAGATTCATGCTTTGCTCGGCGAAAACGGCGCGGGGAAATCGACCCTCATCAAAGTCCTCACAGGCGTTCACCCAAGAGACGAGGGGGACATTCAGTTAGATGGCCGAGCCATCCATGCCCGTGACAGCGGCCATGCTCAGCAATTAGGCATAAGTACTGTCTATCAGGAAGTCAATTTAATCCCCAGTATGTCGGTCACTGAAAACCTAACCCTACAGCAACAGGAAAAATCCTTTGGATTGATCAATTGGAAAAAAGCCGATACACGCGCCAGAGCCCTATTAGCCAGAGTGGGACTGGAAAACCTCGATCCATCTCGACAACTCGACCGCTACTCCATTGCTATACAACAGCTTATCGCCATTGCCAGGGCCCTAAGCAATGAGGCAAAACTGCTGATTTTAGACGAACCAACCGCCAGCCTTGATGCCAGTGAAATCAAGCAGCTCTTTAGCTTGATGACTCAACTCAAAAACCAAGGCATGGGCATTATTTTTGTCACCCACTTTCTCGACCAAGTGTATGACATCACTGACGTTATCACGGTATTACGCAATGGCGAATGCGTGGGGACTTTTCCCACCGCCTCATTAAGCCGTTCCGATCTTGTCAGCCATATGGTTGGTAAATCGTTAGACGATCTTGCCACCTCTAGCGACCATCAAACCACTGGAAAGCCTCAAAACACTCTACTGACCATGCAACATGTCGGAAAACAACGTTTTCTACATCCCCTTGATTTGACCATACATGCCGGTGAGATTGTCGGTGTGGCCGGCTTACTGGGCTCAGGACGAACCGAGTTATGCGAACTGGCCTATGGCTCGACAAAGCCAGATCAAGGTCTCATTACACTCCACCAAGACTCATCAGCAACACCAACAGCTGAGCCCACCTCACTAACACAAAAGTCGCTGCGTCAGACGATTCAATCGGGAATGGGCTATTGCCCAGAAGATCGTAAATTAGACGGCATCGTGGCCGAGTTAAGTATACGTGAAAACATGATTCTGGCCTTACAAGCCAGCAAAGGCTGGTGGCGCTCCATTGCCATGTCTGAACAGAAAAAACTGGTTGACGATATGATCAAACGCCTAGCCATAAAAACCCCAGATATGGACAAACCCGTGGGCGAATTAAGTGGCGGTAATCAACAGAAAGTCATTCTCGCGCGTTGGCTGATTACCCATCCAAAGCTGCTTATTCTAGACGAACCCACCCGAGGCATTGATATTGGCGCACATCACGAAATTATCCAAATCATGCAAGAGCTTTGCGAACAAGGTATGGGCCTATTAGTGGCCTCATCCGAACTCGAAGAGTTAGTCATGTTTGCTCACCGTGTGGTCGTCATGAAAGATCATCACAAAGTCGCTGAGTTGCGCGGTAGCGATGTCTCAGAACAAGCTATCCTTCATACCATTGCGAGCTAAATGGACACGCTATGATAGACATTAGACCACCCATAAAAGCCACCAATATGAAAAAACATCACGCATTACAACACCTATTAAAACGGCTACAGAAGCAGCCTAAAACCCTTGCCCCCTTTGTCTCCCTGTTGCTGATTCTTAGCGTTACCGCTCTGATCACACCCGGCTTTTTAGAGATTAAATTTGTCAACGGTCATCTATATGGCAGCTTAATCGATATTCTCCATCGCGGCACCCCAACGGCCTTAGTGGCTCTGGGCATGGCAGTTGTTATTGGAACACGAGGCATCGATTTATCTGTCGGTGCCGTCATCGCTATTTCCGGTGCGGTCACCGCCGTACTCACGGTAAACACAGATTGGCCTGTCTGGATCGTCATTGCCTGCGCACTGGGCAGTGGCTTAGCCTGCGGACTCTGGAACGGCCTATTAGTATCGATCTTTAATATTCAACCCATTGTTGCCACGCTTATTTTAATGGTGGCTGGGCGAGGCATTGCCCAAATGATTACCGAAGGACAAATCGTTACCTTTCATTCAACGGTGCTTAATGCCATTGGTAATGAATTCTTTTTAGCCTTTCCCATTCGTGTGTGGATCGCCCTTGGTATGATCATACTGACCATAGTCGTGATGCGTAAAACCTCACTGGGGTTGTTTATTGAAGCCGTTGGGGCCAATGTTAGAGCCAGTCGCTTAGTCGGCATTGAAGCCCGTCTATTGGTACTATCCGCCTATATGTTTTCCGGCTTTTGCGCCGCCTTAAGTGGTATTATCATCGCGGCCGATATTCGCGGAGCGGATGCTAATAATGCTGGCCTGTGGCTCGAACTGGATGCCATTCTTGCCGTCGTGCTCGCGGGGGCTTCCCTCGCGGGTGGACGCATCTACCTAGGACTCACCATTATTGGCGTATTGATTATTCAAACCCTTACCACTGCGATTTTAACCAGCGGTTTACCTGTACAATACAATCTGGTTGTTAAAGCCACCATCATTCTGGCAGTGCTGCTTATTCAATCCCCCACCACAAGGCAATGGTTAGCAAAACGCTTTCAATCTAAAAGACGGCAAAACGCTAAAAAAGGACAAAACAGTACATCATCTCAAAATCATGGGAGAGCAGATCAATGATCAATGAGCGTAATCTTCCTATTTTCGCCACACTCACCGTGTTTCTCTTACTTTATGGGTTTGGCATGTATGAATACAAAGGCTTTCGCGACACCCTTGTCTTCACCAATCTATTAACAGACAACGCTTTTTTAATCGTCACCGCAGTGGGAATGACTTTTGTCATTTTATCGGGTGGAATCGACCTTTCCGTCGGTTCCATGATCGCCTTCATCGGTGTATTAATGGCTTATCTGATCACCAGCTTGCACATTCATCCCATCCTTGCCATCGCTATCTCATTGATTGTCGGCACCGCCTTTGGCGCCATCATGGGCATGATTATCTCTGTATTTGAGATTCAGCCCTTTATTGTCACCTTGGCAGGTATGTTTCTCTTTAGAGGGCTCGCCTATTTAATCAATCTGGACGCCGTCCCGATTAACCACCCTTTTATCACTGCCTTGTCTGACATCTATGTCAGTGTGCCAGGGCGTGGCGGTTTAACCTTTATCGCCATGGCCATGTTGGTGCTCTTGGTAGTAGGGATTTTGATCGCTCGTCGCACACGCTTTGGCATGAACGTCTATGCCATTGGCGGAGACAAACAGTCGGCCGCCTTACTGGGAGTCCCCATCAAAAAAACCACCGTCAAAATCTATGCATTAAGTGGTTTATACAGCGCTCTGGCTGGGGTGATTTTTGCCATCTACACCAGCTCCGCCTACCCTTTGGCCGCCGTAGGAGTAGAATTAGATGCCATTGCAGCGGTCGTCATCGGCGGCACGTTACTGACTGGCGGAGTAGGCTATGTCTTTGGCTCCTTTTTAGGAGCCATGATCCAAGGCGTGATTCAAACCCTTATTACCTTTGATGGCAGCCTCAATAGTTGGTGGACTAAACTCGCCATTGGCGGCCTCTTGCTGTTTTTTATCTTGCTGCAAAAAGCCATTGTTTTCTGGGCCAAAAAACGTAGTCCTGCCACGTAATAACGGATCACACCTGATACATACTCACATATTATGTCGCAAGTAAACGTTAGGATGGCAAATGCCCTGCCATCCTAACCAACTAACCAACTAACCAACTAACCAAAAATGTGCTGGCTCAATAACACACTCACGGGCAAGGTCACCACACAGATTAACGTTTGTAAGGTGATAAACGCCGCCATGCGCTCACTGTCTCCACCTAACTGCCGCGCCAAAGCATACCCAGAGGCCGCCGTAGGCACCACACCAAACAAGATCGCCACCAAGGCAGGCACACCGGTTATATCCAGCCACCAACATGACAAAGCCACCAACCCGGTAAAGACCACAAAGCGAGCCACAGCCGACCACACAAACGTCATACCTACAGAACGAATCACCTCAAAGCGCACACTGGCGCCCACCGCCAATAACACCATTGGCAACGCCGCCTTCGCTAAAATGGACACCGTATCCGAGACCAGCGGTATGGGCGTTAGCCCAGCCAAATTCAGCCCCGCTCCTAGCACGATAGAAACAATCAGAGGATTACGTATTAACGCATTAATCACCAATTGAGAAAGAGACGGCACAGCTTTTCCTCGCTGTAATGCTGCTGATTTGCCATGCAGCAACACCATCGATACCACCACAAACACATTAATGGATGGAATCAATACAGATGCCCCGAGCACCGCCAACGTTAAACCTTGTGTACCATACAAACTGGACGCCAATGCCAGTGTCAAAAACGTATTAAAGCGTACCCCAGCTTGCAGCATGGACGAGGCGACAGGCGCTTTCACCTTAAGCATAAAAGCACAAGCAAAGACAAACACCGCCGTCCCTGCCATAGCCAACAATAAGATCAACCCATAACGAAATAGCAAAGGATTCGAAAAATCCATTGTCGAAGTGTTATTGAATAGCAGAGCAGGAAACAACACCCAGTAAGCCAGCTTATCGACACCACTCCAAAAGCCATCTGCTGGAAAACGCCAACGCTGACACAATGCGCCTATCATCAGCAATAAAAAAATCGGAACAATCGAAACAGACAACGACAACATGACACGTCCTTCTTATCATTAAGCAACCATTTTATCATCAAGTAACAATGCGTTAGCGTCTATTCAGCCTTCAACAATTGCCAGTCTTGCGCCGCTAAAGCCTCAATAAACCAGCTCAATCCTCGGCCTGGGTCATCTTTGCGCCAAGCGATATAACTCATGTGATTCTGTCTTGGTAGTTCACACTCTCTGATAACCAGCCGTCCAGACATCACTTCATGATCGACAAAGTGCCTCGGCAAATACCCCACACCCAACCCTAAACACAAGGCCTGAACTTTACTCATCATATTATCAACTCGAAGCACCTGACGGCTTTCAAACAGTCCAGAATCCCGTTGTGGTAAAATCTTGGTTGAATCCGCTACCACAATCGATGGATGTTCACGCAGCTGAGCTGCGGTAATCGGGCCTTCTGTTAACGCCAGCGGATGAGTCGGTGCCACCGTAAAGACAAACTCAAGTTCGCCAATTGGGCGGGTATGAAAGCGTCCTTTAGGTAAATCTCCCGATGCTCCGACGACCAAATCCACCCTATCATCCTGCAAAGCATCCCAAGCCCCGGCAATGGCTTCTTCCGATAAACTGATCTGCACTGGACGGTTTTGCGCCAAAAACGCTCCCACTACCGTCAATAATGGCAACTCTGGCAACGCCGTATCACGGGCGATACGCAGCTTTGGCTCCCAGCCAGACTCTAACTGCTTAACCGAATCCTCCAAGCGCGCCGCGGCGTCTAATATCGTTCGCCCTTTATCAAGCACAAGCCGTCCAGCAGGGGTAAGCACCGCCCGTTGGCGAGATCGATCAAACAAACTGACGCCTAAATCTTCTTCTAATTTTTTCATCGTATAGGTCAAGGCAGACGGCACTTTATACAATGCATCCGCAGCGGCAGCAAAACTGCCAAACTGTTCAATCGCCTCCAACACCCGTAATGCCTCTAACGTAACCGCATGAGCCATAAACACACCCTTATCCATTGGCCTTCAATATTTTTGAAATACTACCTCAAAAGCTTCCGATTTTCTTTGCCTTTCTTAACGCCTACACTGCTTCTATACCTTAGGCGACGTGACCGAACACACAAGCTCACAACAGGCATACATCCTGCTCGCCACAAACACACTATTAGGAGAAGCAGTATGATTACCATCAGAAAAGCAGAGGATCGTGGCACTGCAAACTTTGGCTGGTTAAACAGTCACCACACTTTTTCATTTGGCCACTACTATGACCCTAAACACATGGGATTCTCCCATCTGCGTGTTATCAACGACGATACCGTCACCCCAAGCGCAGGCTTTGAAACCCATGGTCACAAAGACATGGAAATTATCAGCTACGTACTACAAGGCCGTATAGCCCACAAAGACAGTACTGGTAATATCAAAGAGCTACCTGCTGGTGAATTCCAGCTGATGTCCGCTGGCAAAGGTATCTACCATAGCGAATTCAACGCCTCCGACTCGCAGACGCTAAAATTCCTACAAATTTGGATTCAACCAAACGAATTTGGTGGTACACCTGGCTATCAACAAAAGGATTTTGGTCAACAAGAAGGCCTAACCACCGTCATCACCCCTGATGGCCGCGACGGCACCTTAAGCATCAAGCAAAATGCCAGCCTTCATCAATTGATCTTATCGGCTGACAAAGCACAGGATCTAAATGTGGAAAACAAACGCAGTCTCTACATTCATCAAATTGAAGGCGAGCTGACTCTACAAGATGGCACAGTACTCCATCCAGGCGACGGTGCAAAAATCACCGAAGAGAGCAAAGTGCAACTTCACAATACAGGCCAAGACACCGTCAAAGCCCTAATATTTGACCTAGTTGAAGCGGCGCACTAACCTCTTTATATCGGACGACTTTGACCAGTCTGACAGAAATAAAAAAAGCCTAATTTATTATCAAATTAGGCTTTCTCTTTCTTTATCCGCTTGATTAAGCGCTAACCAAGCTTGCAACTGACTGAACACCGCCTGCGGCTGCTCCATCGACGTCATATGCCCCGATTCCTCGATCACATGCAACTCGCCATCCGGCACCAGCAACAACATCGCCTCATGCAGCGAAACAGGGGTCCAACTGTCCTGACGACCACACATCAATAACACAGGGCACGCCACCTCACGTAACACACAAGTCGCATCGGGACGCTGTAGCAATGCATTGACCTGAGCCGTAAAGGTTGCCAACGTTTGCCGCTCCATCATTGCCAATATAGACGAGACCAAAGGATCGTCCTTTAAGCGATCTGGATGAACCATCTCCGCTAGCAATTGGCGCCCCATCACTGCCATCCCTTTCTCTTTAGCCAGTGCCAGCAAAGCGAGTAGAGAGGCTTTTTCCTGCTCCCCTTTGTGATCTTTCGGAAGCGCCTTATAGCCCGTATCCAACAAAACCAAATGACTCACGCGCTCCGGTGCTTGACGATAAACCTCTAACGCCACCAAACCTCCCATAGAATGCCCCACCAGAACAAAACACTCTGGGGCCGATTGCAACACGACCTTCGCCATGGCTTCTATGGAATCGGCATCCCCATAATCCACCACCGACACCTCATCACGAGGAAACTGAGACAACACCGACTGCCAAACAGCAGCATCACATAACAAACCAGGTAGGAATAGATACGACATCACGCCCTCCTTTTTATCAAGTTTTCATGATAAACACTGCCCTACTCATGTTTCACTTAACCATTCACCCCTGTCCATAAAAACAAAAGATCACACAAAACAAAAGGACAATCCGCTAAAAGGTCACTTACAATTTAAAAGACTCTTGATTCGCATCACAATCACAACCACCCTAGAATCTTGTCGAGATAAAAAAGGCTGTATCACCTGATAAAGCGTCACCACTTAACAAAAGAGGCTCAAACTCAATGAGACAAACGGACTTTAAACCACTCGGCTGCACCCAATGCGCCAACGCTTGCGATCTTGAGTTTGACTTCACTATGGCGTTTCAGCCCATTATTAACACCAAGAACAAAACCATCTACGCACAAGAAGCGCTCGTGCGGGGGCTCAACCAAGAAAGTGCTTATCAAGTCCTGCAAAACGTCAACCAAACCAACCTTTATCGTTTTGACCAAAGCTGCCGCGTGAAAGCCATCAAACTGGCTTCAGAACTGGGCATACAAACGACCGACAGCCGCTTAAGCATCAACTTTCTGCCCAACGCCATTTACAAGCCAGAACTGTGCCTGCGCACCACACTAGACGCCGCCGAGTTATACCAATTTCCGCAAGAAAAAATCATCTTTGAATTCACCGAAAACGAACAAATTATCGATAGCCAGCACCTAAAATCCATCATCGAATACTATCAAGACCAAGGCTTTCTCACCGCCACAGACGACTTTGGCGCTGGCTTCAATGGCCTCAATCAACTTGCTGACCTACAAACCGACATCATCAAAATTGACATCGCCTTGATCAGAAACATCGACCAAGACAAAACCCGACAAACCATCGTCAAAAACCTCATCAACCTATTTAACGATCTTAATATCACCATCATCGCTGAAGGCATCGAAAAACAAGCCGAATACCACACCCTAGAAGACATGGGAATCTACCTATTTCAAGGCTACTACTTCGCCAAACCCAGCTTCGAATCCCTTGCCGAAATCAACTGGGGATAAATCGACCTGACCTAAGCCGCATCTGCGGCAGTAAAGTGTTGACACTAATATCCTTCGGAATGGAGTAATTTCTAAGCCGCCTGTTCGGCGGTGAAGACCCAAAAAGATCTAAACTTGAATGCTTCATTTTTCTAAGCCGCCTGTTCGGCGGTGAAGAACACTTTGAGGCGTACGGCGCGCAGGCATGGTTTCTAAGCCGCCTGTTCGGCGGTGAAGAGCCCTCGCCCAAGAAGGAAAACATCTTCAATTTCTAAGCCGCCTGTTCGGCGGTGAAGTGTCATTATCTCTATGCGTTGTTTTACATCGCTTTCTAAGCCGCCTGTTCGGCGGTGAAGTGCTGAGTTTGGAAAAACTAAAATGGCTAAACTTTCTAAGCCGCCTGTTCGGCGGTGAAGTGCTGAGTTTGGAAAAACTAAAACGGCTAAACTTTCTAAGCCGCCTGTTCGGCGGTGAAGCACAAATTCAGGATGATCAATAAAGGGGTTACTTTCTAAGCCGCCTGTTCGGCGGTGAAGTAAAAACAGAGTGTGAATCTCTTATTGAAGTTTTTCTAAGCCGCCTGTTCGGCGGTGAAGCCTTCTCCCTCAAGAGAGGATTGATACGCATTTTTCTAAGCCGCCTGTTCGGCGGTGAAGTCTTTGAAATGACCGAAGCCAGGCAAACGTATTTTCTAAGCCGCGTGCTCGGCGGCAAACCCATAGTTTACCCCTGATAAGCCGAGGTGCGCTTTCTAAGCCGCGTGCTCGGCGGCAAACCGACTTGTTACGTGCAAAAAATAGACAGTTTATTTCTAAGCCGCGTGCTCGGCGGCAAACCATCAAAGATCACACATATTGCTTTGGGTAGCTTTCTAAGCCGCGTGCTCGGCGGCAAACCGTGAACAGCTATTAAAAGATGTAAGTCGTGATTTCTAAGCCGCGTGCTCGGCGGCAAACACGTTCAAAAGCTATTCATACGGGATTAGAGCTTTCTAAGCCGCGTGCTCGGCGGCAAACCAACGCAAATTACGGTACGCAAGAACGAAAAATTTCTAAGTCGCGTGCTCGGCGGCAAACATAAAAATATTCCTACTCCTAATCTTTATTTTTTTCTAAGCCGCGTGCTCGGCGGCAAACTTAAGGGAAGTAAAAAAGCCGCTTATTAGCTATTTCTAAGCCGCGTGCTCGGCGGCAAACGGAAAAAATAAACCTTACGTCCGCGTTGTTAATTTCTAAGCCGCGTGCTCGGCGGCAAACATACGTATGTCGGCGGCGAGTTTATTGTTAATTTTCTAAGCCGCGTGCTCGGCGGCAAACAAAGCTTGAGTGTTTTTTTCACGTATTGATCTTTTCTAAGCCGCGTGCTCGGCGGCAAACAAATTGTATAATTGTCCCTTTTGGGAAATCCTTTTCTAAGCCGCGTGCTCGGCGGCAAACTTATATTTTCAAGTATTGAAGCATAGGTTGAATTTCTAAGCCGCGTGCTCGGCGGCAAACCTATAACCATATGACCGAAACGTTGGGTTTCTGTTTCTAAGCCGCGTGCTCGGCGGCAAACACTGCCATTTTAGAAGAGCGATTATTACAAGCTTTCTAAGCCGCGTGCTCGGCGGCAAACTGGAAGGTTGTTTTATTGTGGCTGATGCTTACTTTCTAAGCCGCGTGCTCGGCGGCAAACGAATGGTGCGAATCATTTTGATTGGCTTGGTCTTTCTAAGCCGCGTGCTCGGCGGCAAACTTAAGTTGCAGCAAATTACCGCTTTTTTAGTCTTTCTAAGCCGCGTGCTCGGCGGCAAACACCAGTCGCTGTAGTTCAAGTAAATTGTTGCTTTTCTAAGCCGCGTGCTCGGCGGCAAACTGTGCGCGCTCCCACTGACCTGCTGCGCGAGCTTTCTAAGCCGCGTGCTCGGCGGCAAACAGCAACTAGGATGATTGAGTCACGCTTGTTTATTTCTAAGCCGCGTGCTCGGCGGCAAACTTAGCCCTGAAGCGCGCAATTGATCCTGATATTTTCTAAGCCGCGTGCTCGGCGGCAAACCGATATCAACGGACTCATTTATATCCAGTGCATTTCTAAGCCGCGTGCTCGGCGGCAAACCGATATCAACGGACTCATTTATATCCAGTGCATTTCTAAGCCGCGTGCTCGGCGGCAAACTCGAAGAGCACACTTTAGATCCAAAGTTTGAATTTCTAAGCCGCGTGCTCGGCGGCAAACATAGCTGGATTAATTTGGCGGTATAAAAGTAATTTCTAAGCCGCGTGCTCGGCGGCAAACGTGATCGTGCTGCCCGTTTACTTGATGCGCCTTTTCTAAGCCGCGTGCTCGGCGGCAAACCAGAAAAACCGCTACTACCATCAATCCATGATTTTCTAAGCCGCGTGCTCGGCGGCAAACTGTTGGCGCTTCAACTCGCTCATGAACATCTTTTTCTAAGCCGCGTGCTCGGCGGCAAACAAGGGGGGCAAATGAAAATTACTCGTTGTAACTTTTCTAAGCCGCGTGCTCGGCGGCAAACAAGCGACAACGCCACACATTCGACAGCTATATTTTCTAAGCCGCGTGCTCGGCGGCAAACATTGGTCTGAGTCGCTCAAAAAAAGAATGAAATTTCTAAGCCGCGTGCTCGGCGGCAAACATAAGCCCTTTGAGGCGTGGTAAATCTCGTTCTTTCTAAGCCGCGTGCTCGGCGGCAAACTCTTTTCCTCTTTCGTTGCTATTGCGGAATCTTTTCTAAGCCGCGTGCTCGGCGGCAAACAGCCCAGAACAATATGCTAACAAACTAGATCATTTCTAAGCCGCGTGCTCGGCGGCAAACAGGGGCTAACCAAAGACCAATCATCATTCTATTTTCTAAGCCGCGTGCTCGGCGGCAAACGTTTGTGAAAATCTATGTCACTGGTTCTAAATTTTCTAAGCCGCGTGCTCGGCGGCAAACTTTACAGACCTTAGGCGTCCATCTACGTGACTTTTCTAAGCCGCGTGCTCGGCGGCAAACGATTGGTTTAGCGCAATCATACCGCTGCTGATTTTCTAAGCCGCGTGCTCGGCGGCAAACCTAAAGCTGCCGCCAATGGCTTTGATACAGAATTTCTAAGCCGCGTGCTCGGCGGCAAACGCCGGAGTAATGGAGAACATGGCTCCGTATCTTTTCTAAGCCGCGTGCTCGGCGGCAAACTATTTAAAGATGAAAACGGAACTCTTTATATCTTTCTAAGCCGCGTGCTCGGCGGCAAACAGAGATCATAAAACCTCACCATCTGAGCATTATTTCTAAGCCGCGTGCTCGGCGGCAAACCGCCATTTTTTATATTCTTCATCGCTCATATATTTCTAAGCCGCGTGCTCGGCGGCAAACTTTGAGGTTGCCCGTAACCGCCTTGCTGTTGTTTTCTAAGCCGCGTGCTCGGCGGCAAACATTGCTGGGCCTTTACCAAGCTGTTTTATGTATTTCTAAGCCGCGTGCTCGGCGGCAAACAAGCGTTTTTATAAGGAAAAGATGCTCTGTTTTTTCTAAGCCGCGTGCTCGGCGGCAAACAAATCCTCTGAGCTGCTTGTTTTGTTGTCTATTTTCTAAGCCGCGTGCTCGGCGGCAAACGAGAAAGTACATGGTCTATGTCACCCACAAACTTTCTAAGCCGCGTGCTCGGCGGCAAACTTAAATCAATGCGTTTAAATGTAATCTGCTATATTTCTAAGCCGCGTGCTCGGCGGCAAACGTTTTCTGGTGCGGATTGCATTGCTTGTACGCTTTCTAAGCCGCGTGCTCGGCGGCAAACCAGACAGTACACTCAAACGGCTTAATCAAGCATTTCTAAGCCGCGTGCTCGGCGGCAAACTCTATGCTCGAGAGATTGTGGCCACCATAGACTTTCTAAGCCGCGTGCTCGGCGGCAAACATCTTTGCCCTATCGAGTGTTTAAACGAGACATTTCTAAGCCGCGTGCTCGGCGGCAAACGGTATTTGGGATGAGTCGTTTTTAGGGCGTATTTTCTAAGCCGCGTGCTCGGCGGCAAACACCAGTTAAAAATGTTCAAAGAATACCAAAAATTTCTAAGCCGCGTGCTCGGCGGCAAACAAAAAGGAATGGAACAAATGGCCCTTCTGTACTTTCTAAGCCGCGTGCTCGGCGGCAAACCAAACTGTATATCTACTCGTCAAGAGGACTACTTTCTAAGCCGCGTGCTCGGCGGCAAACGTATACGGTATATAACAGACAACTGCTATTACTTTCTAAGCCGCGTGCTCGGCGGCAAACTGTATACCCCACGGCTTATGAACCATAATCCATTTCTAAGCCGCGTGCTCGGCGGCAAACGACGGCATGATTGATCATCTTGATGATAAAGATTTCTAAGCCGCGTGCTCGGCGGCAAACCTTTGGGTTGGGAGGGGCCGCACTGACGTAGCTTTCTAAGCCGCGTGCTCGGCGGCAAACTTATCGCTACTGTAGGAGTAGCCTCAAATGCATTTCTAAGCCGCGTGCTCGGCGGCAAACCGGCCCGACCACGACCACCGCCACCTTCAGTCTTTCTAAGCCGCGTGCTCGGCGGCAAACTCAATGAGCTCAAAAATAAGTCAGATGGTCGTTTTCTAAGCCGCGTGCTCGGCGGCAAACTCTGGGACTGGATAGGGTTGGGCGATATATACTTTCTAAGCCGCGTGCTCGGCGGCAAACACGTTATGTTGGTTGGGTGTGATTTAGAAACATTTCTAAGCCGCGTGCTCGGCGGCAAACGGCAAGCAACAGGCGCGGTCAATCGAGAGCAATTTCTAAGCCGCGTGCTCGGCGGCAAACAATAGTCTAGTTGCAAAAAAACAAGTTACAACATGCGTTTAGGTAAAAATAGACGTTTTTACCAATGGTTTTTCGGCATATTGTAACTTGCTGTTTTTAAAGTATTTTTTTAAAGAGCAAATTTTATTGGTTAAAACTTGGGTAAAACACCTTCTGCACTCAGTCCGTAGGTGTTAAACATAACGTATTTATTGGACAACTCAGCCTCTTTTCTAGTGATGCTCATACAAAACTCGTTATCACTATGTAGGCTTTTCATTCTAATAAAAGGCAGATCTTTATCGGCTTTTTCCATGTTGTAGCCTTTAAAAAATTCTGCCGCTTGTTCCCATGTTTCATTATGACGTTTCATTCGCCTTCTAATATGCTTGTCTGGTGAGCCAGATTTGCAACGACGATTAAAGGTTTCATAACCCTGCACATTATCTGGCACCTCCGCGACGCTTTTTATATGTACATAGTCTTCAAGTCGATTTAACCATTTCCCAAGATTCAAACACTCAAAGTCGTTTTTATCTCTTGCAAACAATCTCAGTTTGTTGCCAATAAAACCTAATTTATCACCTGACTTTGTTTGGTATTTTGGAAAACTCACCGCAATGGGCACTTGTTTGTTGTCATCCTGAATTTCCACCAGCGCAAGGTGGACTTGCATCATGAGTTTTGACCACAAAAAATGAACGCCAATAGCGTCACTGGGCAGCAAGGTCATGTCGATGTAGTACTTCATAACACTCTCCCTATTTGTCGCTTTCCCCAAACACGCCACCACGGACAAGGGTTGCCATTACATAGTGTTCATCTTCTTCACGGTTCAATGATTCGCCACGCGCCCAAGCATCAAAGAAGGTATAAAAATCCTGCTTGTCTTTAGGAGTACGGAAGGCTTTGCCAAGGTTAGTCACAGCGCCATAGGGTTCAATGGCAATTGGACCGACAGACAGTTCTGGATCAGTATAATCAGGGTACCAAGTGTTGATCGTTCGCAATGCATTACCCAATTTTTGAGAATGCATGGCGGCAATATCATTCACATGGTAGAGAATTTTGCTCTTTTCTCCTTTGCCTTTATCTAATACCAATTCTTCACTTGGATAGACTTCTTGAGCGCTGCCCATTAGTACAAAACAACTTACTTCCAGCAAAATAAAGTCTTCTTCACTGGCCAAGGCTTGAGCAATCACCTTGGCAAGCTGGTCGATATTAGAATCTTGAGTATCAAAATGGCGCGTGCTGACTTGCGTTGCGTCGAATGTCCACGATTCATTAATTCTGCTGTTTTTCGCCGCAACATTGACTTCAATTTTTTCCGCACCGACACGGTTACGCCACAGAAAACGTGCATTAGCAATATTAGTGGCATAACGACGAGCAAGCTCAGTAAAGCCATGCTTCTCAATATAACCGTTCGCGGCGTTGGCGTAGCTTTGTTTAAAGTTGGCATTGTTACAGGCAGAAGGTTTCGCAATCCCACCCAACACTTTGACACTGAATTGCAGATTCAAAGTGTCTTGGTTTAGGTCTAGAGAACAGGCATCGACTTTCTGCAAATTGGCTTTTTCTACTTCTGCATTAAGCTTAGCTGGGTCGTTTTTTATAGCCGCTTTTAATCGGTTAGATATGGTACCGCGTACCGATTTTTCTTTTAATGCCAAAGGCGCAAGCTGGCTACGGTCTTCCCATTTTGTGCCGTACATATAGCCATCACTTAATACCAGTTTTTTCTCGTAAGCCAGTACAGAAGCTGTGCTGTTGTCATTTTTAGCCATGATAAATATCCTTTTCTTGTGGTTTGATTAAAATTCTGAATAGTCGTCTTCATCCACAGCAGGAGCCGTTAATGATAAATGTTCGTGGGAACGCTGATGACATAGGTAAGCGTCATTATCGAGGTGATAACGCCATAACATGTCCTCGATACAGTGAAGGCGATGGGGCATTTTGAATTCCCCAAGAGTGACCATACTTTCCGCGAAACGATGAGGCACATCTGGGTCGCGCTGTTTTTTCGCTTCGCCTAATTCGCTAACGGCATGAAAGCCTGTCGCTATGGGAACAAGCCACCCTGCGGGTTTGTCATTGACAAGTTTGCGATGCCTACGCCATTGGATGGTTTCTGTGTTTTCTTCGTCTATTAAACGATCACACGAATTATGAATCGCCAAATAATCAATCAGCGCTTCGATGGCATCGGCCCCTTTTTTCATGGCCTCCACCATCAGTTCTCTGCGCTCTATCAAGGCATAACCGGGCATCAAGGCTCGCTTAACTTTGTTCATATCAGAGTCATTACCTTCTTCAGAGGCAATGTAAAATGGTGTCTCAAACCCCTTAATGTCACCTCCAGCCATTTTCATCTGAGCGTTTAATAAATGAGATACGGTCTCTAAAAAATTTGCTTGCTCATCAAGCGAAAACGTATCCAATTCGATGACTAAGGTAACATCAAGGTGACAACGACCTTCTTCAATAAAGGATGATCTCGAGCCGGTTTTATCCAACGGGTTGCCCGTGCCAACAATGGAATGAACGAAGTCGTTCTGCCCTTTGTAGGTTTGCAAGTTCAGCTCATGACACACCACACCTGTTGCTAACAATTTTATGGGAATGCCTTTGTCATTCAGTTTCCGCTGTAATGCGTGCACTGCCCCCAGCCACGCAGTCATAGCAGGAAAGCCAATGGTAAACGGGCTAGATAAAGCATTGGCGTTGTGTATCCTAAGATGCGGAATAATGAGTAACTTTTTGATTTCACCGATCATCGCAATGCCTCCTTGTTACTGGCCGCTATTTTTTCCATGTGCTGACGTTCGGCTAAGCCCAATTTAATGGCTTTTTTACCCAATACTTTTTCGTAACCATGAAATAGGTAATGAGTAGTCGATTGAATAATGTCATCCAGCCAATCGTTAGTTGTCTCTCTTAAAGCTTCCCCTTGCGGACACAACCAGATGGTTTGCGCTTTAGGTAGCTGACTAGCACTTTCTATATACTGTTCTGAAGCGACTGCGCGCACTTGCCACACTCGCTCAATAAGATAATCGATAACCTCTTGATACATTTCATCACGCTGGGTACGAATCTGGACGTTGTTATCCTCTCGCTTATAAAGCGTATGCAATTTTTGGAATAGCTCTTTGCATTGAAAGTAGCTAACACTTTGTTGGAAAAAATCCGTCTTAGGGAAATGTACCTGACGGTTTTTGATCGCTGGCGGCACACTCATCAAGAGATGGGCTTTTCCCCCGTTCTGGTTATTCAAAACGCTGATATTTTGCGGTTTGGTACCACCATAACCGATAGTGGTGAGATCGTATATTTCACGAAAACCTTCATGGTATTCGTTGGCTTTTTTCTTCTCTCTGGCGAGTTTTATTGCTTCACCAAAGCGCATGTTATCCAAGCGCTGACGTAGCTCAAAAACTATGCCCGATGCGGTTAATAACGACAATTGATGGTATTCCGTTTCGTCACCTTGTTGGCGAACAGGAAAATACACCTGCTTGATTTTGGAGCTGGTGATCACTTCCTCATCGTTTGCAGACATGGCTAAAAAGCCTTGTTTTAATGCCTGATAGCTGTGCTCTTCCTCAGCATTTGATAAGGTGAGCAAACCTTGCGCTAACTCGGAGTCTTGCTCCAAATGTTGCAGAACACTTTGCCCATCGTCGGTAATGAGGGTGAGAAATTTGTATACATCAAGAGCGGCGGCATTACCGAGAGCATCTGCTGCAACGGCGACATTCCCTGTGCGTAAAAATCCGTCATCTCTTGCTTCGTTAGACGCAATAATAGCGCTGGCGTAACCATTTTTATTTTTCCTAGCACTTGGGTGACTAAAGGTACAAGGATGTGTTGAGATAGACATTTGCCCTGCTCTTTTAGCCGCATTCGGCAACCAGTTTTTTAAGGCAAATACGCTCTCGCATTCTTGCTCTTTTTCCTTCACTTCCAGTTCTGACATGGATGTACTCAGGTTTTTCTTTAGCCAAGCAGCTTTTCTTTCTTCAAAGAAAGCTGCGATACTTTTATCCATCATCTTTTGCCCTCATCCATTTACCCAAAATTTTTTTGGCCATCGACCACAAAGAAAGCCAAAACCGACTCTCGGAAAGAACCTTAGACTCTTCATCACCATCAATCACACTAATCTCTTCGGTTCGAGTAATGGTGACTGTCTCTTTCTTTAAGTATGTCTTGCTCATAGTTCATGCACGTCGCTACTGGTCATTTTGCAACCATAATAGGACTATCCATTTTTCAAGTCAACGCCATGCAACAACGAAGTTATTTTATCTAGTGACTTTCCCCATCTTTATCAATACAATTATATTTCTGCAGAACGTGCAGCTTAGAAAATGCAACAACGGAGTTCTTCGGAACGCCACAATATGCTGCTGAACAAGCAGCTTAATCATTAAGCCAGAGGGTTCTATTTCTCTGGCTTTTTTAAAACTTCACTAACCCCAATTGGTCGTTGTAGACATAATGCTTCTTTTCATCATGAGGAAAGCTGAGCTCCCCATAACGCAATGAAACGATTCGTTGGCTTAGCTCATTTTCTTCTGCCACTTGCACACAGCTTTGGTCAAAATTACGAACTAGCCATAGCCTTGACATGGCAGTAGCATTTAATGATTCCCGCTGAATATTTAAGATGACCTCACGATTAATAGCATGGCCGTCTTCATCTTTCTCACAGAAATAGCTTGCTTGATGGGGTTCGCTAAACACCAAATAGGTTTTTAAACTCGGCTCGCTTTGACGAAATGGTGTAAGCACTTGAGGTAAGGCGGTTAAAAACCAGTGATGATTCAACCAACCTTGTAATGTTTCAGGACCAGTCTGAACATGCTTACCTTTGCTAGCAAAATTGGCTAACCAATGGCGCGTCATAATGTGCTCTAGCTCTACTAAGCTCGTTGCCTTAGTAAGGTTACTCATGTATTTGACGGTTAAGTACTCTGGCTGCTGGATTCTCGGTATCGCATCCAGGCGTTTGCCGACTTGCTGAACATCTAGCAGATCATCAAGGTTATGGCTTTTCAGTGCTATTCGCTCTTCAAATCCTGGACGATTAAAGACTTTGTTATTCTCTTGGTGTGCATCACGAATGCCCTTCCAGTTGTATTGCATCAAGGCGATATTAGCGTGTTCAACCTCACCCTCTCGGTGACGCCTGACACGCCCCGCAAGCTGGACAATGGCACGATAAGAAGAAGGTTCAATCACCGCCCAATCAAAGTCATGATCTCGGCCAACTTCCTCTACTGGCGTGGCTACCAGTATAAACAGCACATTATTTACATCTGGCAGGTTCTGCTGAATACGCTGCAAGTGCTGCCTAATCACTTGATTACTCAAAGCGCTCGGTAGCTCGCCTAGTTTTTCCTTGCGCTTAAGAACGTCGTCCAAATGGCGTTCTTGTTCAGAACGCAGCAATAGGACTTGCTGACTGTGGTACGCCATGACACGAATCTCAGTATTACTTGGTAGTGACTTATTAAGTAGGTATCTCGTTAACGTGACACAGGGCGATATATTGGCCATCCGAACAACCCCAAAGGACACTTTTAACTGTGTCTCTGGGTCTTTAAAGTAATGGGCTTTATGCTTTTGCCATGCTTGTTGAAAAATACAATTAAAATAGGCGCTTTGCTTATTCTCAACGATGCTTTCATCCCTTTGGCTCTGCCCCTTGTATTGATCGATTATGTCTTGGCATAGGGCAATATCCGCTTTGCGCTTCGCTACCTGTTTGTTCAGGCTAGCCACTCGTTTTGTAATGAAATCCTTGTGCTGTTTTCGATAATCTAAAATCGCCTCTTCTAATATAGCAGAGTGGTTAGCCTCCACCTGAGTAGCGAACTCATCAATCCATGCACAGCCAATGATTGGGCTGGCATCACGGGTTTGGCAGTACAAGCGCCATCCATCTCGATAGGCTTTAAAATACCCTTCTGCCATAAAAGGAGGAATGGTCGCAGAGGAAATCATTACCTTACGACCCAGCATACCCGCTAAATGGATCAATCGACCGATGGCGATTAAGTCATCACCAGTGAAGTCGTCAATTTCATCGATCACCAGATCGGAAGACATCAGGCGCAGTGTAGGCAGTATGTAGCGTCCGCCCCGTTTGGTTTCTGTCGCCGACATAAGATGGTCTATTGTGCAAGCCAGTACTGGAGCATAAAGAAATTGTCGATCTCTTTGTTTTGTAAGCACTGTGGTTAAGGCATCCTCGGGGATAGCACAATCAAAATCTAATTCTTCATCAAGCAATGGCTCTTGGGATTCGGACCCTCGGCTTTCATAGGTGTCCTGATCTTGGCTCTTGAGGAGATGATTTCTTTGGTCTAATTCCATGACGGCTTTAGAACCTATCAATACGGCGAGTTCGCTATCATCCAAGCCAACGCGCTCTCGATATTCGCGCCCTGTTTGCAGTGTTAACGTTCGCAGTCCTAATGCTAGGACAAAGCGCAGGCTTTTCTGGTCGGCAGACAAAGCACGCATAACTTTGGCATTAGCAAAGGTTTTCCCGCAACCTGTGCTAGCCATGTTAACGGCAAAAAAGCCTTGTTTAAGCTTGGTTGGTTCGATGTTTCGATAATAGTCCGTTATCTTTTTTACGGCCTTATCCTGCCACTGAAAGCCTTTAGGACTGAGTTTTCGTAGCGCTTGTACATCTTCGGCCAGAGGCGGCTCTGTCTCAAAGGCCGGCAGCAAGTGAGCAATTTTAGCCCCGTGACTTGCCACGCCAACTAGGTGTTCATCCAGCTTTTGCTTAACTTGTTTAGTCGTTTTGTCGGTATTGGCAAATAACCCCGTTGTGTCTTTCCAACCGTTCGCAGCATCCTGAGACGAGTAAAAATGATCCCCCAACATTAAGCACAGACGCGCATGGTTTAATACCAACCGATAGCTTCCATTTTCGATACTTTGCAGCGCATCTTTTTTATTTTCGATCAAATGCCTAGACCAACGCTTTATGTTTTTAAGCCATTGACTAGAGTTGCTTAATAGTCCATTCGGAAAACGAAAACAGCCTTTTAAACGTTTTTGGTATTCTGCTTCATCATAGCGATTTTCGTACCCCCACTCTTGGGTAATGCGCTGTAACATAGTGTTTATAGACGTGGCTTGTTCAGCCTTATAGACACTAGCTTGCTCTTTGGATAACGAGGGTAAACGATGATGGGAAACAATCAGCCATGCAACCAGTTGTGCTATCGGTGGTAAGTTTGCTAAAGGAGTTAATGCAGAGTTTTGAATAAGTGTCTTTAGTTGTGCTTCGTCTATATTGCCTTGATGAAGCCTTTCCAACCATTCGTCATCCGTTGTGCTATTGGTGATTTGTACAAAAGCGCGCAACAATAAGAGCGAGATCCATTCGTGTCGAATAGGGTCGCCTTTGAATTTGTTTTTACTCTTTGGCGATAGCTTTTCCTGAAACAGCTTGGTGGCTTTACCCCAATCATGTAAAAGCGCTGCTAAGCTTGTTAGCGCTTTAATCAATGGTAAATAATGCCAATCATTTTCTATTTCACTTTTTAATAAATTTCTTCGTGTAGCATTAACTGGCACAATGCCCTGCTCGTTAAATTTCAATCGATTTCCCACCACCCAAAGTAATTCACTTCTGGCACGGGTTCTTATCCAGTGGCAACTGACAGCGGTGTTTTTACTGGCGGTTTGACGCAGCATTTTTTTGACGGTAAGCAAGCCGTCTTCGGTTATCAGGGTTTGCCATGTGTTGTCACCAATTCGATTGGCAAAAGCATCTAACACACGGCGGGTCTTTTTGAGTGAGTTTTTTTCGCACTGGGAAACAAAGGTCACCATCATCGTTCGGTATCCTCGTCGTTTTGTCGCTCTAAAGAACGACCTACAAGTGTCTCTTGTTCTTCGAGGTCATTTTGCTTATTTGATGAACCACCAAGATGTAATGCCATGTTTTTGACCGTCTCAAACATAAAATCTAACGCTTTATGGTCGGTGAATTTTTGTAGAATTTGCTGACGAAATTCTTGTTCTGTGGCGTTTTCTTTGGCACAGACAAATGCCCAAGGCAAGACGATGGCGTCTTTTATCAAATCCGCCACATCAAAGACCAAAGCCCCACGTCGAGTTTTGCCGTGCATAACAGCAAAACCATGAGGAATGCCAAGCACCCACAAACAGCAAGCAGCCAAACCGTAGGCAAGATAGTTGCCGTGGTTGAGGAAATCGTTGGCTTTGTCATTTGAGTCGTGTTGACGTGTAAAGTCATCAATGCTGACCGCATTCGCGGCGTATTTATACAAAGCTTTAGTCAGTTGCGCTTCGGTTAGTAATAAATCGGACTGTTTAGCTGCTGCATCAGTTCGGTTATGAAAGGTTTCAAAAGCGCTTTGCAATGAGGCATCTTGGAGTGTAAAGCCTTCACTTTTTAGGTCTTTGTCTTTTGTCCAAATACGCTCTAGATAATCGAGGCGCGCTGTTTGGAAAGTTTTCGCGGCATCCAGACGTTTTTCATCATCAAACCAAAATTGCAACCAACCATGAAGGTATTCGGTGGGGCGATACTCGCTTTGCGGAGTAAACCATTCTACTTCACACGACATATAGAGCGGCGTTCCACCGCCACCACAAAAGCCAACTAATACACCTGCTTGAGCCAACATGCGCATGGCGGCTTGGGTGATCGACGTGCCGTTACCGAGTAGTAACACTGTTGTGTTGGCTATTGGGATATTAAAATATTGGTTTTCTCCTGACTTTTTATTAGAAAGCGCTTCCGTGAGATACAAGACTCGACCATCTTTTTGCATCACCCGACAGTATTCGAGGTAGTACATATTGGCTCGTTTAGAGTGCAATATGGTCTTCATATCCGATGGTGAGAACTGTTCCATTGTTTGTCCCTTCTCGCTCTAGTTATCTGCCTTGTATCCACTGTGCCTTGCTTCTCTCAATCCCACAATGCTGTCGTTTTGCACAGGTAAAGTAATTTGACAGGTCTTAAGTGAAATCCCGTTTTTCATCATTCAATCAGTCAAATAACCAGTGTTTTATGTCGGCGTAGTTAACACATACCAGTTGCTGAGCTTGCGGATTAGCTTCAAGCATTTTGGTTTTTATTTGCAAGTCATCTAGGGTGTATTTGACAAGGGCAGCACGGGTGGTGATGTGAAGTTGCCCATCTGTCATGCCGTAGTCGTTTTCAAGGACACATTTTTGTTTGTCGGTAAGGCGGGAGTCAGGGGCAAGAATCAGTGAGACTTGAGTATTCCACAGGGTGTCTTGTTGTGCGGTTTGTTCGGCGATTTTGCCATCGTAGTCGACACTCTGAAAGCGACTCAGAACGAAGTCTAGAAATTGTTGTCGCATGTCGCAATAAGCACGCACATGCCAGCGTCCGGCGGTTTTCACAAAGCTATGGGGATAAATCAAACGTCCTTGCGGGTCGCTGCTGGAAACGGATAGATATTCGCAATCCACAGCGGTTTTGTCTTTAACGGCTTTTAATAAGGGTCGCATGACTTGTGGTGAGACAAAGCGTGCTAGGGCTTCTATTCTGTGTTGGGTGGATTCAGTGACAGTATTAGAAAACGTGGGGATTTTGCCGTAGTTTAACCAATCAAAATATTCGTCAACGCTTTGGTCAATATAATGGGGTTCAAAGTGATCGGTGATTATGTGGGCTTTTTGTTTGGTATCGTAAACTAGGCCATTACCAGTTGCTTCTTGGTATTGCTTAAAGAGTGGGCTAACACTTTGACGCGTCAACCCAAAGCTTTTCATTAAGGGGGTGGTATTGATCTGCTCTTCCCAAAAAGCCAATAGCTCTATCATCCAGTAGCGCTGCCCCACGTCCATTCTGACCATTCCTTTACCATTGAAGGTCTAGCAATGTAGCGCAGTTTTCTACGGTAGCCAAATGGCAATTGGCGTCCTTTAGTATTTAGATCAATCCATGCTTCGTTTACCCATTGACTGACTCATCAACGAGTTGCCCTAATCATCCAGTTTCTTGGGGTGAGGCTTTTCTCGCAGAATGTGCCGATCTCCACTTGATAGCCGTTTTCTGCTAGGTACATAGCACGGTCGAGGATAAGCCAGTATTCCAGAGCAGGGCGAAACAGTTGGCTGATGGTTTCCAACTTTTGCACCTGTTTTGCTCTGGCTTCGCCGATAGATTCGAATTCTGCGAATGGATTGGCTGCAATGAAATCCGTAAGACCTTTTTGCTTGGCGGCCCAGTGACAAAAAGCATCGAAGCCTTGTGTCAGTATGGCTTTTTGTACCGAGGGCACAGGCAGGTAATCACCTTGTTGACAGGCGGCTCGCTGCCAGGAATCAAACCCTAGTCGGTAGGTCAGTTCGAGTTGTTTGAGGCGTTGTTCCCGTGCGCCAGCGGTGGCGACTTCTTTAACAGCAAGTTTCAGGTGGGCTTGGCGCAAGATCAATGGCGATTGTTGAGCGGTTTGCGATAATGGCTGATAAAATTCATCTTTAGTAAGGTGATAGCAACAGGGAGAAAGGCACAAAACGGGAGTCTTAGCGGCCACGGCTTGTTTGATCAGTTCAAGATGCAAATCCCCACAAGCATGAAGCGCGACAGCACAGTGAGCATTTGCTAATGCTGAGCGCCCTTCTCCTTTGAGCACATCTGCGTGGCTGAAAGTTTGACGTAGGTTGAGACGCTCTGCATCTTGTTTTCCTGCCTCACACAAGCTTTGTTGCCATTCTAGGCTGTGGACTTGTTTATTGCCTTGAAAGGCCAGTAATTTGCCTAAATGCCCCTTACCTGCACACCATTCAAGGTAGTCCTCAGCAATGGGGGTAACGTTAGCAAAAGCGGTTATCTGCTGCCACTTTCGTCCTTTGATGCCCACAGAAAAATAGCTTGGTACGGCTTTGTCGCGCTCCATGATGCGACTCAAGGAGGGAGCCCTCAACCAGGTTTGACAAGGAGCAAGAAAGGGAAAGTGTTCGATCAAATCCGCTTTACGATCGGCGTCTTTCTCAGCTAAACGAATGCGAACCAAATAGTGTGCCAGTTCGGGATAGTTCCCCTTCCAAGGAATGTCTAAATCGACAAAGGTATCGATTTTCCAAAGAGACTGATGGGTTCTTAGCCAGCCATCAATGTGTTGGAAAGTGGCAGGTAATGAGGACATAATTTAGCTCTTATTGGGCTGTCTTTTTTTCTTTACAGACAGGGTAATATTTCCGCAGATTTTACATTGTATTTTGCCATAAAAACGGCAAAATGAAGAGGCAACTAAAGCAACGACCTATTCGCAGTCATTTTGCTGTGACCAACAACAAGGACCCCATATTTATCATGTTCAAGCACCTTAAAGCCGTTTCTGGCGACCCTCTTTTAGCTCTTATCATTGCCCATAAGAATGACCCTAATCCTAAGAAAATTGACCTAGGTGTGGGTGTCTTTAAAGACGATTTCGGTAATACGCCTATTTTAAACACGGTAAAAAAAGCCGAAGCTATGCTGCTTGAGCAAGAAGATTCAAAAAGTTATTTGGGGATTTTTGGTGCGTCTGAGTTTGAGCCCATTATTCAGAATCTGGTGTTAGGTGAAGGTAATGAGTTGATCAGTTCTGGTCGTATTCGCTCAACACAAACACCTGGCGGTACGGGTGCCCTAAAAGTGGCGGCGGACTTTATCAGCGCGAATTTGCAAGATGCACGTTTATGGGTGAGCGATCCAACTTGGGGAAACCATAAGTCTATCTTTCATTCTGCTGGTGTCGAGGTCAAAGATTATCCTTACTACGACCCTGAAACAAATGGACTGCGTTTTGACGATATGATGGCCACTCTGGAAGCTGGAGTAAAAGAAGGCGATGTTCTGTTAGTGCATGCTTGCTGCCATAACCCGACGGGGATCGATCTGCAGTTTGATCAATGGAAAGTACTGACTGATTTTGTCAATAAACGAGGCTTGTTACCCTTAGTAGATGCGGCTTATCAAGGCTTTGGCGATGGCTTAGATGAAGACCTAGCTGGCCTTCGTTATATGGCTGCCCATGTGCCAGATATGTTGATTGCCAACTCATTCTCGAAGAACTTTGGCATTTACCGCGAGCGTTGCGGTGGTTTAAGTGTGATTGCCGAAACAAAAGACGAAGCTGATGCGGCGTTGTCTATTATTGGTCAAGCGATTCGCGCTAACTACTCTATGCCACCCGCTCACGGTGCGGCGGTAGTGTATACCATTATGAGCAATCCAGAACTAAAAGCAGAATGGGAACTAGAAGTCGCTGAAATGCGTAATCGCATCAATGGCCTACGTGAAAAGCTGGTTGCGAAATTAGCTGCTTCTGGTGTGAGCAAAGACTTCAGCTTTATCAAAGACCAGCGCGGCATGTTCTCTTATTCTGGTTTAACCCTGGAGCAAGTACGTACTTTGCGCAGCGAATATTCTATCTATATCGCTGACACTGGCCGTATGAGTATCTCTGGTGTGAGTGATAACAATATAGATTACTTGTGTGAAAGCATCGCGAAGGTTGTTGGTTAATTTTACCCAAAAATAGCAAAAAACCGCGAAGGTCAACTGGGACTCTCGCGGTTTTTTTATGGTCGATATTCAAATACAGATTTAAACAACACGCTATTATCAGCCAAGACAGCTGACTTGAAATGCTTCAATGCAAGGTATGCGGTTTAGCATTCTGTTGTTGTGCCCCTTGGATTTCAGGGTGGTTAAATTGCGCTAAGCGTAAGATTGACGGCTCGATGGTATCACGCCAAAAGTCCACTTCTTCTTCGACCATATTCTCCAGCTTTTTCCAGCCAGTTGAGGTGCCAAACAGCCGCACGGGCGCCAGTACTTCGTTGTAAAAATCTCGATTGCTTTCGTCTAAGCCTAAGCCTGCCAAGCGAGCGCCACGTACAAAACCAAGACACCACTCTTCGACGACTAATTGAAATTTACCATCAAATTCTTGTTCTAAATAAACAGGCGAGATCTCACCATGAACCAGGGCATTCATGGTTTCCATATACATGATTAACACAAGACTTAGGAACTCATCTTCTTCCTCTTGTGTTAGCCATTCAGGTTGGTCTTCTTCCGTTCCCCAAATGGTGGTGAGCCATTGATCTGGTGCCAGTTCTTGTGCACTGCAACCGATTGCGGTTAAAAAACCATCTAACTCAGACACACACAGCAAGGAACGCTCACACCCGTAGGCAGACAGGTAATAGTCCAATCGCTCGTATAACTCTTCTTCACTTATGACGCTTTGGTCTTCATTCTCAGACATTGACTGCATTCCGCTTCATGTGTGTTTCTTTTATTTTAACGCGATTCACGTAAATTTGCCTGCAGAAAAATGCTATCAATAAGATAAACCGCTTATAAAGGTAACGACCATATTTCCCCCTGTTGGGCTGATCATTCCCTAGAATATATAAAAACTTGATTAAAAGGCCGAATAACGCGCTCTAAATGGCCTTGTCCTCTACCATTAAACGTTCTCTAATCTCCATAAGAGATTGCTCTACGACCAATGAGCCGTTTTTAAATACCGTTTTCAACTCCCCTTGTTTTTCCTGTTCGGGTGTTTGCTGATCGAACAACTCAAAGCCATTCTCAGTTTTTTCTACTCGTAATAGGCCCCTTGCTGACTTTTTGGTACCACTGTCGGTAATTGGGTCCTTGAAGATTTCTCTTCCTTCGCCATTTACCTGCCCCCAGGTGGCCTTCATGGCAAAGCCAAAGCTGTCTCGGGTCAGGTACTGATAGGTGAACCCTCCCACTCCCAGCACAATATTGCTTGAAGCAAAGCCTTTTTCTTCCATGACGTTAAGAATAGCTTGCGCTTTTTTCAATGTAATGGAATCGCCATAAATCAATCCGACTCTTGGATTCAGCATTTTGTAACCTTTGTCGGTGATGTCACCACCAAAAATATCCCACAAACACTCTACAGCACCTTTGTATTCAGGAGAGCCAGGCTCAGCCTCTGGGTCACCACCGATGATTTTGACAGGATCACCACTGTCGGGTCTGAAAACCACTTTTGCTAGGCCTAGTGCATCCTCTTCACGTGCTAGAATGATTGCTTTCAACTCACGAGCGTAGCAAGAAATTACCTGCCAAAAATCCCACGTGTCAGACACGATGCTAACGACGCCCCGTGGGTATAACTCTGTGATTAAGCGACGGAAGGTTTCAATTTCCCCCTCTTGGGTGCCCATGCACATGACACTGTGTTCGGTGGCTGGCACTGAGACGCCTATCACCCCTTGTGCGTTGTAATAGTCTTCTGCGTAGTCAATCGCGGCCACGGTATCAGTACCGATAAAGCTAGTCAGGTGCCCCATACCGGATTGGGCGGCGTCCATCATGCCACTCATGCCACGAAAGCTAAAATCATGCCCTTGTAATGGTACAAATGCCATTAGCGCACCTGTCTTTAGCGCGTAGTCGGTTAATAGACGTTTGTACTCATAGGCAACGGTTGCGGTGGTGCATATTTTCCATATCTCGGCACTTAGACTGGTTTCCAAATAATTGGTTAGCCAATAGAACTCTGGCAAGGTATTCACAATGGTGAACATGGGCACTTTAATGTTGACTCGGCTGCCTTCAGGCAATGCCTTAATCTCCAATGGTAAATAGCCCAGATCGTGCAGTGCTTCGATATGATCCACTGGAATAGCCCCTTCCCCCAATGACGTGTCCATACGACGTTTGTATTTCGCCACTACCTTCTCTTTTGGTTGGTTAAAGAAGTGTTCGTTCCAGGTGTCTATTAAAAAGCGCTTGATATAGCCTTGCAGCCCGACAAATACTACACGGTCATCAAACCCTTCTAGAACAGGGGCTAAACGAGAAGATCTGGGCGTAAAATTGGAATACACATACTCTGTCCCCGCAGGGTATTGGCGTCTGTGATCGGCTTTGTAAAAGTCAATTGCGGTTAATGGGTTCATAAAAACCTCCTGTTTTACTGTGACATTAATACTGTATAACGTTGATTTTTGGGCTGACGACTGTCCGCTCGATACTGTTGCTGGTGTAAATAGCGTCGATCAGGCCATCAAAGACTTTGACACCTTTGCTGAAAATACCATGGGTGACATAGAGCACGATTCTTTCTGCTCCTTTGGCTTTAAGCTGTTCTGCAATCTTGATAAAAGTGAAGCCACCATCGCAAATGTCGTCGGTGATAATGGCCGTTTTTCCTACAAGACTGTCAACATCCACCGTCGTTTGGGTAATTTTCCCGGTACTTGGATCACGCTGTTTGGTGCACTGGATCATGCTAGGCAAAGCAAAAAACGCTTTAATAGCAGAGCAACGCGCCTTAGCACCATTATCAGGACAAACCAATACACTGTTTGCGGATTTTAGTAACGTTACCAAAGCGGGGCTTGCAGCAATGATTTTTTCAGGCGTAATGTTTTCCGCTCGAGTCAGATCGATACCTGTCTGACTATGGCAATCCCATACTGTTATGTTACTGAACTCCATACTATTCAGTAGCCCTGCAAATACTTCTAATGAGAACGCCTGTCCTTCTGCACACACCCTGTCCTGCCGAGCATAAGGTAAGTAAGGGAGAGTAATGTTTATCACAATATCCGCGCCAAATTTGTGACGTAGCGCGTTCACTAGCAATAACAAATCCATAATATCGGTTGCACTTTGAAGACGAGCGCTCAGATCTATTTGTCGGACGATAGACCGAGAGGGTTCTGGCAACTGAACATGTCGCTCACCACCCGAAAAGGTCAGGAAGGTAACATCCAATATTTCATGTTGATTTGCTATGACTCGAATACTCATTTTGACACTCCATTATCTCTGTGTTTTTAATAGTGTCTTAAGGACACTATGTGTGTCAAGATATTTTTTGTCTTAAGGACACTATTTGCTACAATAAGTATTACATACACCGTTTTATTGAGAAAAAGATGCAAGAAACAGAAGCTGAGTTTTTACAAAAGTATGATCGCAGAGAATATCTTGCCCCTTTGATGACCGTGGATGCTGCGATTTTTACTTTTCATGGCGGAAAGCTGTTAGTACTACTAACGGAACGCTGTGAACATCCCGAAAAAGGTAAATGGGCCTTACCTGGCGGCTTTGTGGATGAAGAAAAAGACGCCTCTTTAGAAGAGGCCATACAACGCAAGCTACAAGAAAAAACCGGTGTGAAAGCCCCTTATATAGAACAGCTGATGAGTGTCGGTAATAATCAAAGAGACGTCAGAGGCTGGTCTGTGACCGTCGTTTACACCGCCTTAGTGGCTTTGCAATCTTGTCAAAGCTTTGTGGATAACGTTTCTGAGGTTCGCTGGGAAATTTATGAAGAAGCGTTGAAAATGGATCTGGCGTTTGACCATATAGAGATCATGAAAGCGGCAAGAGAAAGATTGAAACAAAAAGCCCTCTATTCCATGGTGCCAGCCTACGCCCTGCCCGAAGAGTTTACTTTACCAGAGCTGCAACATTGCTTAGAAGTCCTGATTGATAAGCCAATTCAAAAAAAATCCTTCCGCCGACGTGTCGAACAAGCCGATTTAATGGAAGAAGTTGGGTTACGATCAGCCGACAAAAAAGGAAGACCTTCTATGGCATATCGCTTAAAAGAAGGTGTTAAAGATTTTACGTTTATTAGAAACTTAGATGCCTAGTCGTTAAGAGTACAGGGCATCACTGAAGACCTTCGCCATGTAGCCAATGGCAAAGGTCTCTGTTTTTTTATTACACTTCTACGATGGCTAGGTTACCGTAGGTTTCTAGCCAGTTTTTGCGATCCCCAGCACGTTTTTTGGACAGCAGTTTATCGAGCAATTCGCCAGTATCGACAGGATCATCCATGGTCAGTTGAATCAAACGGCGGGTGTCTGGTGCCATAGTGGTTTCACGCAGTTGCGATGGATTCATTTCACCCAAGCCTTTGAAGCGCTGTACGTTTGGTGTACCACGTTTATTCTCTGCCGCCATTTTATGTAGGATGATGTCTTTTTCTTCATCATCTAAGGCGTAGGACACTTCTTTACCCAAATCGATACGGTATAAAGGCGGCATGGCAACAAATACATGGCCCGCTTTAACGAGGCTGGAAAAATGGCGTACAAATAAAGCACATAACAAGGTGGCGATGTGCAGTCCATCCGAGTCGGCATCGGCTAGGATACAGATTTTGCCATAGCGTAGACCAGATAAGTCTTCTTCTCCAGGATCCACCCCAAGGGCAACAGAAATATCATGTATTTCTTGGGAGCCAAGAACTTGGCTAGATTCCACTTCCCATGAATTGAGGATTTTACCACGCAATGGCAAGATGGCTTGAAAGTCTTTATCACGGGCTTGCTTGGCAGAACCACCTGCGGAATCCCCTTCCACCAGAAATAATTCGCTTCGGCTGGAGTCTTGTCCCGCACAATCGGCCAATTTACCGGGGAGCGCTGGTCCTTGGGTGATTTTTTTACGCACCACTTTTTTGCTGGCTTTCAGACGCTTTTGTGCGCTATTGATGACAAGATCAGCAATTTTCTTCCCATCTTCCACATGTTTGTTTAACCATAAGCTAAAGGCATCTTTTGCCGTGGCAGAAATAAAAGGCACAATCTGACGAGATGATAAACGCTCTTTGGTTTGGCCTGAAAACTGTGGCTCTTGTAACTTTGCCGATAAGACGTAGCTACAACGGTCCCACACGTCTTCTGCGGTCAACTTTACCCCACGAGGCAGCAAGTTATGGAAATCACAGAACTCTCGAATGGCTTCCAATAGGCCCGTACGTAAACCATTAACGTGGGTACCACCTTGAGCGGTAGGAATCAAGTTGACATAGCTTTCGGTAATCAGCTCTCCCCCTTCGGGAAGCCACTGCACGGCCCAGTCTACTCCTTGTGTTTTTTCTGTTAACCCACCAAGGAAAGGCTCTTCTGGCAATAATTCAAACCCTTCATTGGCTTGAGCTAGATAGTCTTTTAAACCATCTTCGTAGAACCATTCCTCGCGTACTTCTTCGCTGCCACTTTGATCGATAAAAATGACATGCAAGCTAGGACACAGTACGGCTTTGGCTTTAAGCAAGTGTTTTAGGCGCGATAGAGAATATTTAGGACTATCAAAATACTTCCCATCAGCGGTAAATTTCAGCTTGGTACCCGTGTTCTTTTTACCGACTGTACCGACTTCATTTAATTCAACGGTTTTAAAACCGTCAGCAAAGGCAATATGATGAATTTTTCCATCGCGTTTTACCCAGACTTCTAAAGACGAAGATAAGGCATTAACAACGGATACCCCAACACCATGCAACCCCCCGGAAAACTGGTAGTTATCACCAGAGAATTTACCACCTGCATGCAATTTAGTCAGGATCAGTTCGACACCTGAAACCCCTTCCTCAGGGTGAATGTCCACGGGCATCCCTCGTCCGTTATCTTCCACACTTAACGAACCATCCTTATAGAGAATGACTTCAATGCGATCAGCATGGCCAGAAATCGCTTCATCCACCGAGTTATCAATCACTTCTTGAGCCAAATGATTAGGGCGGGAGGTGTCGGTATACATTCCTGGGCGTTTTTGGACAGGTTCTAAGCCGCTTAGAACCTCAATCGATCCGGCATTATATTCTTTAGCAGACATGCGTGTTTGTTCTTCCAATTTGAGATTGCGACAGTGGGGTAAAGCGCACTATCGAGTGGCTATATAAAAATATGATCCGAAGTCTATCACTGCTGCTTAGTACTGTGAAATAACTAAACACGCTGCGAGAATCCTCTTTCATGTTTTCTAGGCCATTAAATAGACAATGAGGTAAAATGACGCGTTAGACAATGAGATTGGCAAAGCGAAGAATATCGTCTGTAAAGCGTTCAAAACCCTCAAAACGGTGACTACCATTTGGCTCATGGGTTAATCGAGCGGTTTCAGGAAAAGCCCGTAAAGCCGCGCGATAGTCCAATGTCTCGTCACCTTCTTGTAGCATTAACCAGTAAAGAGAAGGGGTTGGCTTATCAATTATCATGGCTTGCAGTTCAGCCATATGGGCCTGAGTCAACACATAATGCTCATCTGTATACGGGTTATACTGAGGCCCAAGATGCTCGGTCAATAAGATCGGCGCCTGCACGGCAGGGTTCACTAAAATACAGCGTATTTGATATTTTTCCGCTAAATAACAGCCATAAAAGCCGCCAAGTGAACTGCCAATTAAGGTCACTCGATTACCTTGGGAATGCTGTTCGGTTATCATCGCCTCTAACTGAGCCAAAGCTTTGGCGGGTTGCCATACCAAACGAGGCGCTAAAAACGCCGCCTCTTGCACGCCATGTTGACGCATCGCTTGTGCCAATAGGGTGGCTTTTTCAGACAATTCCGAGCTATTAAAACCGTGAATATACAATAAGGTATTCATACTACAACCTTTAAGACTCGCGGTTATGCGAACAATCCATTATGCAAATTGAAAATACGTGGTTTCGTATAAACGATGACCATGCTTTAAACACAGCTCTAGTAAATCCGCTAGTTGTTGGTTCAAACGGAATTTTTCATCCCTATGGTACATTGCATCATTGGGATAAGGATAAGCCCCACTGTATTGACGATGTCCATCGGTAATTTCCGCAATACCCACATCGTGATAAAGCCGAATGGTCATATTCAGTTTGCTTTCAAACAACAGCTTATTTTCGATTTCAGGGCCAAACTCTAATGCAACATCTGTGGTGAAGCGACTCTCGTTGCCAAGCGTCAAACGCAAGCGGCTTTCTTGATCTCCTGCACTATGAATGGAGAAATGCCACTGGGTATCACTTTCATGCCCGCGCATCAGTTTCGCTACGCGGCGATAGTTTAATTCGCCGAGTATCTGCAAACTGGTTAAATCAGGCACATATTTTGACATTCTCTTCATCACCTTGGTCATTATAAAAACGACTTTCCTTCGTTACATTATTTGGGGTTAAACATCTAGAAGTTAAACACATTGACTAAAAACTGATCGCTTTATGATTAGCTTAGCATGTTTGAATCCTATCTCATAAAACATGTCTATATCGAGACAGTATAGTCAAATTCAATCAGACAAGCTTAGCAAATGTTCGCTGTCTTTTATTTCCAACAATCAAGCAAGCGCTGCTTATTCAGTGCAAACCATTGTAATCCCATAATGGTACTGGCATTTTCGATATCATCATCCAATAGAGCAATCGCTTCTCCCGCACTCATCAAATGCAGTTTAATGTCCTCATGCTCACTGTCTAAACCATGGGTTTCATCTGGGTTGACTTTGCTCGCATCAAACTCTCCTGCGTACATACGAATGTATTCCACCAATCCGCTTGGAGATGGTACAAATTTAAACATGTACTCAAGGCGCTTAATGGTCACACCCGCTTCTTCAAGCGCTTCACGGCGCGCTACGTCTTCATCACTTTCCCCTTTCTCAACCATACCCGCTACCAGCTCAATCAACCAAGGGGAGTCTTTTTGATAGACTGCTGGGCGAAATTGTTCGATCAATAGCACCTTATCTGCCACTGGATCAAACAACAAAACACAGACGACATCACTGCGTACCATCATTTCTCGCACCATGGGTTGGCTCCACTCCCCATTGTACTTTTTGTGTTTTAACGTCAATTTACGAAACTCAAAAAAACCTTTGTAAACGCACTCGTCGTTTAGAATTTCCACATCGTTTTTAGTATAAGTTGGCTTAAAGCTCATGGTTTATCCCGTTAGTCTCTATCCATTGATGCCACGCAATCATTTTTCTTTACGAATTTTCATAACAGGGTATGCTGATTCAAAAAGCAAGACAGCGCCAAGAAAATACAATTAAGAGGTCAAGTCAATGGAAGCAATACGCTGTAGTTGGTGTTTAAGTTCACCCGAATACATAGAGTATCACGACAATGAATGGGGAAAGCCCATTTATGACGACCCAACCTTATTTGAATACATTGTACTGGAAAGTGCCCAAGCAGGTCTAAGCTGGATAACGATTTTACGAAAACGTGAAGGTTACCGAGCCGCCTTCCATCAGTTTGATCCAAAAAAAGTGGCCAAAATGACCACAGACGATGTAGAGAGACTGGTGCAAGATACTAGTATCGTCCGCCATAGAGGAAAAATCGAAGCAACGATTGTCAATGCACAATCCTTTTTAGCCATCGTCGAAGAGTTTGGCTCTTTTAGTGACTATTATTGGGCCTTTAGCGATCACCAAGTAATCGACGCAGCCCCCTCTTCACTCTCTGACGTTCCTGCTGTAACCGAATTATCGACTCGTCTTTCGAAAGATATGAAAAAGCGTGGTTTCCGTTTCTTCGGGCCCACAACCTGCTATGCTTTTATGCAAGCCTCAGGCATGGTGAATGATCATGTTGCTGACTGTATCGCGCGTCAAACGAATGATGCTTAAAAAGTCTGATTTATTGGTCACTTAATTTTCCAAGATTTAATCGGAAAACGGCATCAGTTTCTTGATTTTATTCATGTTTTTAAACGGTTTGCCGATATATCATTTAATACACTCTGGTTTGGTATTGTTTTTCATGTTTAACAACAAAAGTATTCTTATTACCGGTGGTACAGGTTCTTTCGGCCACCAATACGTCAAAACGCTTTTGGCGCTCTATAAACCAAAGCGCTTGATTGTCTACTCCCGTGACGAGTTAAAACAATATGAGATGCAGCAAATTTTCGATGCATCTTGCATGCGATATTTTATTGGTGATGTACGTGATAAAGACCGTTTAACACAAGCCATGCGAGATGTGGATTATGTGATTCATGCTGCAGCCCTTAAGCAGGTTCCTGCGGCGGAATATAACCCAATGGAATGTATTAAAACCAACATTCATGGAGCCGAAAACGTGATTGCCGCCGCCATTGCAACCAATGTGGAGAAGGTGATTGCGTTGTCAACCGACAAAGCCGCTGCGCCAATTAATTTATATGGTGCAACCAAACTTGCCTCTGACAAGCTTTTTGTCGCGGCGAATAATATGGTTGGTCAAGGTCGAACACGCTTTTCTGTAGTGCGCTATGGCAATGTGGTGGGTTCCCGTGGTTCCGTTGTGCCTTTCTTTCAGAAATTGGTCAATGAAGGCGCACAAAGCATTCCCATTACTCATCCGGATATGACGCGCTTTTGGATTACTTTGCAAATGGGCGTTGATTTTGTGTTAAACAACTTTCAACGCATGCATGGTGGTGAGATCTTTGTGCCGAAAATTCCTTCTGTGCGCATTATGGATCTTGCGACCGCTTACGCCCCAGAGATTCCCACAAAAGAAGTCGGCATTCGACCAGGTGAAAAACTCCACGAGGTGATGTGTCCTTCTGATGATTCTTACCATACTTTCGAGTTTGCAGACCATTATGTGATTGCCCCCAGCATTAAATTTTATCAAGAAGACATTCGTTTCGATTGCAACAAACTGGGAGAAAGAGGCTCCTTAGTTGAAGCCGGTTACGAATACCATTCGGGTAATAACCCGCACTTTTTAACGGTTGACGAGATATTAACCTTCGATGACTCACTCTGATTTTATCCCCTATGGCAAACAATCCATCAGCGATGACGACATTGCCGAGGTTGTTCGGGTTTTAAAGTCGGACTTTCTCACTCAAGGTCCAAGTGTCACAGCGTTTGAGCAAGCCATTGCCGAAAAAGTCGGGGCTCAATTCGCTATTGCTGGCAACAGCGCCACTTCCATTTTGCATTTGGCCTGTTTGGCGTTAGGCGTAGGTGCTGGGGATCGAGTCTGGACATCTCCTAATACCTTTATTGCCTCCGCTAATTGCGCCCGTTATTGTGGAGCGGAGGTGGATTTTGTCGATATCGACCCACGTACTTACAATTTAAGCGCAGAAAAATTAGAAGAGAAGCTAATCTCAGCAAAACGTCTTAATACCTTGCCCAAGGTAGTTATCCCTGTACATTTTGCTGGGCAGTCTTGTGATATGGAAGCTATCCATCGCTTATCTCAAGAATATGGCTTTGCTATCATTGAGGACGCCTCTCACGCCATTGGTGGACAGTATCAGGATCATCCTATCGGAGATTGTCGCTATAGCGATATCTGTGTATTTAGTTTTCATCCGGTGAAAATCATCACCTCAGCAGAAGGCGGCATGGCCGTCACAAACAGCACCAAACTTGCCAGGCATATGCGCACCCATGCTCAACAAGGTACCACTAAGTCGTCAGATGAACTGACACAATCCCCTGGTGATTGGTACTACGAGCAACACACATTGGGCTTTAATTACCGCATGACAGAAATGCAAGCGGCCCTCGGTTTGTCTCAACTCTCTCGACTTGATCAATTTATCGAGAAGCGCCACCAGCAATTCAAATATTACGAAAAGCTGCTAAAAGACTTTCCGATCACCTTGCCCTACCAAGCGGAGGACACGCATTCCTCCCTGCACTTGTACCCTATATTATTGCCAGAACATAACAAAACTGCTCGCAGAGGGGTATTTGAGGTTTTACGTCATGCTGGCATTGGTACGCAGGTACACTATATTCCCGTGCACACACAGCCCTATTACCAGACACTGGGCTTTCAGCTGGGGGATTTTCCGGTTGCAGAAGATTATTATTCACGAACCCTGAGCCTGCCGATTTTTGCCGACCTAACCACGGCACAACAGGAACGTGTCGCGCTGATTTTAAAACATGCGCTGATTGCTAATCGAGTCATGAGTGCCTGACCATGAAAGACATCGCCCTTCTACAAGAAAAGCACTATCGGGTAGCCGTGATTCCAGCCCGTGGTGGCTCCCAACGGATACCAAGAAAAAACATTCGTTTGCTAAACGGCAAACCTTTGTTGGCTTATTCCATCGAGGTGGCGAAAGCGTCTGGCCTATTTGATCGCATTGTCGTATCGACAGATGATGAGGAAATAGCTGAAGTCGCACGAGAATACGGTGCTGACATTCCATTTATGCGCCCACGCGACTTGGCTGATCACATGACAGGAACGACCCCAGTGATGCAACACGCTCTACGCACGCTGATCAAACAATCCTATCTTGATGGCTTCGAACGCCCCACTCATGGTTGCTTAATCTATGCAACTAGCCCACTTTTAACCCCGGAAGACTTACAACAAGGCTTTAATGGCTTGGAAAATGCTACATTTTGCTTTTCCGCCTGCACCTTTGACTTTCCTATTCAGAGAGCGTTGCATCTCGATCAGAATGGCCAACTTGCACCAATGTTTCCAGAGCACATTGCCAAACGTTCGCAAGATTTAACAGAAGCTATTCATGATGCAGGGCAGTTTTACTGGGCAAGTGTTCAAGACTGGCTAGAGGATGGTGTTATTTTTGGCGCAAAATCCAAACCTATCATGTTACCAAGACATCGCATTCAAGATTTGGATACAGAGGAAGATTGGCAACGATTAACACAACTAATGGCGCTATATCATCACTGAGAATTCTTGGTGGAGCGTTTTGGCAACACGATCAGCTCCTTTGCCATCAACAAGACTCCGAGCGATCTTCCTGGCCTTGGTCAGCCAAGCATCATCCTGCCAATAGATCATCACTAGACGAATAAGATGCTCGATGCGTTCCACTTGCTGTTTTTCGCTAACGTCATCAAACCGAACAGCATCACACCAAGTCATTGGAACATGTTGCTCTAGAGAGCGAGTTTGATTCTCTGCCACTTGAGCAAATACCGTTGGTACCCCCATACAAGCCAATTCAAACAAGGTACCACCCGCCGCAGAAATGGCCATTCTTGCTTGACCCATTAATGGAGTGACATCACTCACGCCTTGCCGCCAAGCGATGTGTTTTTCCTCGCAATAAGCAAGCACCTCTGCGCTATTTCTGGCATTCTTACCCAGCATCACTTGCACCTTGTCTAATGAAAATCCGGCCTTTTCTAAAGCCTTAAGCAAAGGTAAGGTCAGCGCCAATGGATCAGTCCCCCCCAGGGTCAAGAGCAATCTATCTGGGGTGATCGATTCAGAGTAATGCTGTGAAAAAGAAGGACGCAACAAGGCATATTGTCCGCCAGTAAGAGGCATGGCAACTTGGGAGGAATACACTTGATTGAGTGGATTGACTAGCCACTTAGCGGGAAAGATGCCTCTGTCATTCATGTCATCTACGACCAACAGGTTTGGCTGTACTTGAAACAAACGCGCTATATTATCCGCTTGATAACCATAGTGGTCTAAAATCACCAAATCTGACTGTTCCGCCAATGACAACAAATCCTCTTCGCAGTCAATCAACAGATCGTGATCCGAGGCGAACTGCCGGTAACGATGGTGAACAACAAACTGGCACGTCCAACCTAATCGCTCAAAGGCGCTGGCCAACGCCTGACAACGAACACGATGCCCCATGCCTATTTCTACGGCCGCATCAGCTCGAATCAACGCTTTCATTCCAGCATATTCCACGCCAGTGGCTGACCTTTTATAGCATCCACTTTCAGCACTTTTCCTAACACCTCTGGCCAATACTTAGGCGCTAAACCAAAAGACGGGCGGATAATTTTTAAATGGGTCTCGCCAAGTACCGTCCCTGCTGGCAAGTCCTGTGCGATATAGATTGAACGACGATATTTTTTCGCTGCTTGCTCGGCCTCAGAGCCACCATAAACAACACGCCCCAATGCGGCTTTCGCATCACGACATGCTTTTACTAACGCCGCCATTTCAGACGGCTCCATAGAGAAAGCCGCATCGACACCACCAGCACAACGATCCAATACAAAATGTTTTTCTATTGCGGTTGCACCTAGTGCCGTCGCAGCAACAGCCGCCCCTAATCCCTGTGTATGATCGGATAACCCCACTTGGCAGCCTGTACGCTTAGCAAGATCCTCCATGGTCATCAGGTTTGAATCCACAATTCTTGCCGGGTAAGTACTGGTACATTTTAGCAATGTCAGGGGGTTATTACCGATTGCACGAATGGTTGCAATGGCTTCTTCTATTTCAGCAAACGTCGCCATGCCAGTCGACATAATAATCGGCTTATTGGTTCTCGCCACGGCTTGAATCAATGGGATATCAGTCATTTCAAACGAGGCGATCTTGTATATCGGCACATTGAGAGACTCAAGAAAATTGACCGCATTGATATCAAAAGGCGAGCTAAACGCCACCAAGCCAAGGGATTCAGCTAACTCAAACAAGGGTTTATGCCATTCCCAAGGGGTGGACGCTTTTGCATACAGGTCGTAAAGATTATCCCCCTTCCACAAACTATCACTTTCTGAAACCATAAACTCCTCCCGTCGCACATCAAGAGTCATGGTATCAGGTGTGTACGTCTGCAATTTAATGGCATCAACACCCGCCTTGGCAGCAGCATGAACCATCGCCTTCGCTAGCTCAAAGTCTTGATTATGGTTACCAGAAAGCTCGGCAATAATAAATGGGTCTTGTTCGAACATAATTAACCGTTGTAAAAGGTTATAAGGTGATCATTACCTTTGTCTATAAAGTCAGACGCCTGCTGTAACATGCTTGGCATTTCGTCTAAAAACTCACACCAAACATCAAATATCTTACGTGCACGGCGCACGGCTTCAGCCTCATCCTCGTGTGCGAAAATAAACTTTACGATCAGGAAGGCGGAATAGGTAAAGGAGCCAATAAGCAAATCATGAATATGGCAATGTACACTGGCGCGAAGAAAAAACAGTCTACGGTGATGGGACCACAATAAATCACATACGGCTTCACGGGTTGTGACGGTATCATCCCAACCTTGCTGTAAAAGCTTAGCTATTTTGCAAAAACCTTCGATAGAAATGAGCGTTTCTGGCGCCTCTTTTAGCACACTGGCTGGCGGTTCGGTAAAAAAGCATTGATCCAGTAGCTGAATCACGGCTTTATGGTCAATCTTAGGATCCAGAATCATCAGATTCTCTGGCTTAAGCGGCTCAACTCCTTCGATTTTCGCACCATCAGATAAATTGTAGCTATTAAACCCACGACGCTTCTTCAATAGGCGCGTTAAGGACTCTAGCTGGACCCGTGACGTATCCATAATATTTGTCGCATAGATCACATCACCAAAGTTACCTTTACGTTGAATTAAAGAGGCATCTTGAAAACTTTGAAAGCCTGATTCTTTGCCATCTTTATAATAACCACTGTGGATAGAATGGTGACTGCCTTTGTCCTTGAAACCATTATCGACCCCAAGGTAATACACCGTATTAAAGCCAAACAAATGCACATAAGACAACGCTAGGTTCGCCACGACCGGATTGCAAAAGTTTAGTTGAACGTATTCTTCCAGATCGCCCTGAGCGCGTGCTTGTTGCAGAATCAAGCTGGTAATCGCCTCTCCAGGCTTTAACCCCATACCAGAATGCTTAAAATATTGGAAATACTCGGGGTGCATAACATCCACAGACAGCCCCCAGATTTGGTCTAGATAGTCTTGATCCAAAAAGATAAATTTGTCGACGGTTTGTTTCATGCGTTCAATATCCACATGAATATCTGGCGTGACTCCCAATTTTTTAAGCGTGTTGATGGTGGAACCACAACTGATCACTAATACTTGATCTCGTACTTCTTTCACCAACTCAATCCCTTGGTCAAGGGATGGCCCATTCCCTAAGATAAAAACAGGGATATCCAATACCCATTTCGGGAGCTCATCACGTCCTTTAAAACGAGCTAAACGCGTATTGGGTAAAGATCGCAGCCCCTGAGCAATGCCAATCAATGCATCGTCAAAAAACCCCCAACCCATCACCTGACGAACATAATGTTGTTTAAAATAGTGGATAGCTTGATTATTTTCAGGACTACTGTAGGCAACGTGCAAGAAGGTTTCCGGCGCCATAAAATAACCATTTTCGGCCAACTGAAGTATGTATTTATCAGTAAAATCTTCTGCATTCACACCTAGAGAAAAATAAATCGTGCGGCCATCTCGGTTACATTTTTCCAGTATCGGCAGCCAATCAATCGCAAATAATGAGTAATAAAAACAATCTAAATTTCGCTCATATAGATAAAGATGCTTCACCTCCCGACATTCAAGCAAAGCCTCTAACTGGTAACCAAGCTCAATACCAAAAAAAACGGCGGATCCCACGAACTGGGTTATGCTCTTTTGTTTAGCAAGACCTTGTGCTTGCGCAGAAGCCACATCCATCATTTTGTTGCTATAAAACACATGACGGCTTGGGTGATTGTCCGTTTTATCTAAATTCAAAAAGGTTTTGTTAGGGGAGCGAAGCGAAGCCAAGACTTTTTTTTGTGATTGCTTTCTAGGCTCATCAGAAAAAAAGGGCACACCGACATCTTTGCGAAAAAGATTCAGTTCGCCATTCGCTTCCATATAGAGAAAAGGGTTGTCTGGTGTATAGGATTGAAACGCTTCATAGATATGCGGCATCACCTCAGCAAATACGGCCATGTTATTGGCATATCGATTATTGAGCTCTGCCTCGTGTTCTTTTATACGGTGAAGACCTTGTTGCAAAAGAGAAAGATACTCCTCCGTTGGTGCGGTGTCAGTCCATTGTTCCTCATTTTGCATGCTTTACACCCTTGTACTGGATCACACCTTGACGGGTTTTAGTTGTCTTAAAAAGCTCATTTTGCATGGCTGTATGAAGATTCTCAATCAACTCAAGCGCACGCTGATGGGCTTGAGCAAATCCCTTAATAGTCTGATTAACGCCTGCATCATTCGAAGGCTGGATTGATCGTATAAACTCATCATGTTTCTCGCAAAACTGTAAAATACTATCAACATCCTGGCGTTGAACACTTACTTCTAGCTCATCCGTCAATTCGACAAGATAGGCTTTATCCAGCATTAAGCAATACCCACACGAGCTTCTACTTTATCAGCATAGGCTTTTTGTTTATCTGCCTCTGAGATTTGATCCCAGGCACCTTTGATTTGTAGCAACAAATCCATTACATGATCAATAATAGCGATATCTCGCGTTGCGCTAGCTTCGTTGATTTTTACCGTCATATAGTCATACAAAGACTCTAAATTATCGACAAGTTCTGGGTTCCTATCACGATCCAAGGCATCGCGAAGCCCATTAATAATTTCAACGGCATTGGTCAAGGCAGAGGCTTTACCCTGTAAATCACCTCGCTCTATAAACCCTTTGCCGAGTGCCAAACGCTCTAAAGCACCTTGCATCAAGAGCTGAATGACTCGATGAGGATCAGCTGATGCCAAATCAGACTTCAAAGAGTCTTGTCTATAAGCATGAATCCCTTTTTTCTCGTACATAAACAACCCCATTTATTACAGTTTAAACGTTACTTCATTTTTTCAAGTGCATTATTTAGATAGTTCCCTTGTGCTTTCATCTCAGAAAGCCGAGAATCTAAATGTGTAAATTTATCTCGTAATGATGACTCATAACTCTTCATTCGGCGTTCAAAGTTCTTCATTGTTTCTTCAGTATCATCTTTCGACTTTTCGATAGAGTTCTTTAACGTGGTATTCATTCCATCTATACCGGTATAGTTATCCAGCACTTTTTCAAGATGTTTTGCTAAGCCACCATTACCCGTAAACAAACCAGGAAGCTCGTCATAACTTGTGGACATGACTTTATCGAGCTTATTTTGATCGAGACTTAATGTGCCGTCGTTGTCAATTTTCACACCTAAGTCAAAAATATTGTTCAACTTACCAGGACCAGCATGGGTCATCATTAAACTGTTAGTTAAAGAAGACTGTAAATTTCGAATCATGCTATTGCTATTTAGCACAGCCCCCTTGGCAGTACTCTTTTTTAAGACACCAATTAATTCATTGTATGACGAGACAAAACCCTGAATAGTGTCTTTAACGGATTTCTCATCCTGCGTAACATCCACTTTGGTCGGTTTATCTGTTAACGCCAATGCATCGATGGTTAAACCGGACACAGCCTTATCAAATTTATTACTATCATTGCGGATTTGAATGCCATCTACCGTGATCATTGCATCTCGGGCTTGATCCCCTTGCAGCATGACCATGCCAGCGGATAAACCTGAGGTAGACACACTGTCCAATGACAAACCATCCGAATTAACAGGAGGTTTTTCTAAGGTGTCTTTACCATCTTTTGTTAGCGTATCTGAAATCGGTAGTTTGCCAAGCGGTGCCTTAGTATTGGTAATACTGATAGAGTTATTATCGCCTTCTTTATCTGACGTAACGGTAAAAAATAAATGACCTTTTCCGTCATCAATGATGTTGGCAGAGACACCAAAATTATCTTTAGCGTTATCAATTTTCTTTCTTAACTGAGCTAGAGTAGTCCCTGGATCCACATCCACTGAGAATGAGTCTTTACCAGCACTAAAGGTTAACTTTCCACCACGGGCTGTAACCACATCGCTCTCTGAATGAAATATATTGGGTTTAGAAATGACTCGGCTGCCTTTCGCCGTTTGATTCACACTGATTTCATAAGAAGAGTTTGAGGCTGTCGGGCCAGCGGTGACATCCAATACTTTTTTGTCTTCAGGCTGATCTATCTGTGTATTACGCCCTTCAAAACTCTCTCTATTATTCAGTTTTTCCACTGATGATTTGAATTTGTCTATCGATGCACCGACCGTTCCAAGAGCAGATAATTTAGCATCATATCTGTGGATTTGATCCTGATACAGTTTCACCTTTGGGTCTTTTTGAGCACTCACCATTTTTTTGACGAGAGAGTCTAAATCTAGACCCGATCCCATACCCAATGAGCCAACTGGCATATCCACTCTCCTGATGCATTACAAATTACTAAATATATCAAATCATACTTTGCTGTTGACAATGGTACCTTTGATGTCACGTAGCTGACTAATAATATCATCAATCCGCTTCGACATTTTTATAAACTCTTCCGAAGGAATTTGACGAACAACATCCCCCGTGGTTTGGTCGATCACCTTGACGATTTTTTCATTACTGTCTTTGCTCATTTCAAACGATAGATGAAAATTCAACTGAGCCATCTTAGTGTTCATTTGTTTTACTTGATTTGGCTCTATCTTGTCTGAAAAGGTTTGTTCTTTCGAATCTTCTTTATTTGTTTTATTGGTATCGGACAAAGTCTGGACAACTTTAGCCTCTGACTGATTCCGTACATGAAAATTATCAGAATTACGCTGTTCGGGCCTTATCGGTAATGAACTTAACGTATGTTTAGAAATATCACTTGAACTGATCGACATAGTCTGAACCTCTCATAACACATAGAAAGCTGAGGTAGCCCCTCAGCTTTCTATAATGTGAAATTATCTCAATAGAGACAGCGCTGTTTGCGGGCGCTGATTTGCTTGAGATAAGATAGACGAACTAGCCTGTTGCAAAATCTGTGCACTTGTTAACGCTGCGGTTTCCTTCGCGAAATCCGTATCTTCAATACGGGCACGCGCAGCGGTCACATTCTCAGTGATGTTGCTTAGGTTATTAACCGTTGACGAGAAACGGTTCTGTATTGCACCCAATTCCGCACGCTTAGAATCCACTGCAGAAATCATCGTATCAATGACGGAAACCATACTTTGCGCATTCGTCATGGACGTAACCGATGCCGTAGTGATGCTAACTTGGGAAGAGGCCTGACTTGACAGACCTGACATAGTAAAGCCACCATTCCCAGCAAAGTCAATAGACCCAGTGGCACCAGCATTCTTCATATTAAAACTGATCGTTTGATTGGAATCAGCACCTACCTGAAAGACACCATCGTAAGTGCCATCTAATAAGCTTCTTCCACCGAATGTAGTGTCTGATGCGACCCGGTTAATCTCCTTTGATAGCTGTCCCACCTCTTGTTGAATGGCTTTCCTATCTTCATCGGTATTTGAACCGTTAGAGGCTTGCAATGACAAAGTACGTATACGCTGGAGCATATTAGTCGTTTCATCCAATGCCCCTTCTGCTGTTTGCGCGACAGAAATACCATCATTCGCGTTTCGCACAGACTGGTTCAAACCATTAACTTGAGCGCTTAAACGGTTAGAAACTTGTAAACCTGCGGCATCATCTGCTGCCGAATTAATACGCTTCCCCGAAGACAAACGCTGGAAAGCAACATCTAGCGTGCTGCCTGATTTCATCAACTGACGTTGAGCATTCAGAGATGAAATATTCGTGTTTACATAAAGAGCCATAAATAGCCTCCTAAAGTTTTCGACAATTCCTGCAAAAAAGCAGTACTCGTCCTTAATATCGACGAGAACATCAATAACTTTACTATTTCATGGCATTTATTTACCTCATACAGGCAAAACCCTTCACCCTAATAGGCAAAAATATTCCCAACTGATTGATATAGATAAACTTTGTATTTACTCCCTTATTAATAAAACCGTCTAAATAATGTAAATTTTAAGCAGTAACAAGATCGCTAGCATTACAAAAAAGCTCAACGGAAAGTCCGTCTTCAACTCCCCTTTCTTAAACGAAAAGGAGCAATAATCGCATGTTGCCAATACGTCCAACATCGATAGGCAGACACATCTCTATAAATCGAAATAACAGGCACGACAAAGTAAAGACGAGCGAAAAACTCATCTGGCTGACAGCAAACAGATGTTATAAAGACCGGACACCGTCAAGCCGACAGAAAAATATCCGCCGAACACGCCAGACACAAAAACGCTGAAAGCATCTTAATTAGCCCCACTCAATCACTCGTTATCAAATACAAACCTCCTGAAAACACAAATTTTAGGCACAAAAAAGCCAGATGAAGCACTTTCATCTGGCTAAAAGCCGCTTTTCCCAAGAGAATAGAAGCCGCTTGAAATAAATTTAATAGAAGAAAAAGCAGCACATAGGTACTACTTTTTACTCGCTATTTAATGCTAATTAACGACCACCCAATAGGGACAACGCCGCTTGAGGACGTTGATTAGCCTGAGAAAGAATACTGCTACTAGCTTGCTGAAGGATTTGAGCACTGGTCAAAGCAGCCGTTTCTTTTGCGAAGTCAGTATCTTTAATACGTGCACGTGCAGCTGTTACGTTTTCAGTAATATTGCTCAAGTTATTCACAGTAGAGGAAAATCGGTTTTGTACCGCACCCAACTCAGCACGCTTAGAGTCTACTGCCGAAATCATAGTATCAATAACCTTGATCATACTTTGCGCATTACTCATAGTGGTAATTGATGCGGTATCTTTAGAGACCTGAGGTGTTGCTGCACCACTAGATAACCCAGACATGGTAAAACCACCATTTCCTGAATAATCAATGGAATTCGCATTACCACCAGATTCCAGCGTAAAACTAATGGTTTGGTTAGAGTCAGCACCAACCTGAAAGACGCCAGCGTAAGTACCATTAAGCAGGTTACGTCCACCAAAGGTCGTCGTACTGGCAACACGGTTAATCTCTTTAGAAAGCTGCCCCATTTCCTGTTGCATTGCGACACGATCTTCAGCCGAGTTTGAACCGTTGGCAGATTGAATGGATAGAGTACGCATACGCTGCAGCATGTTGGTTGTTTCGTTCAACGCACCTTCAGCCGTTTGAGCAACAGAAATACCATCATTCGCATTTCGTACTGACTGGTTCAGGCCATTCACCTGAGACGTCAAACGGTCACTGATCTGTAAGCCCGCAGCATCATCGGCAGCACTGTTAATACGGTAACCAGAAGATAGACGCTGGTAAGCAGTATCCAATGCTTTACCCGACTTCATTAACTGGTTCTGAGCATTTAAAGAAGAAGTATTTGTGTTTACATATAAAGCCATTTTGCTTTCTCCTAAATAATAAAAAAAGAGAGATAACGCTGTAAAATCAACTTGGCATCCACATATACAGCGATCTACCAAATGCTCGTTTGAATTGTGTTATCAAACTCCATATACCCTTTATCGACACTCTATTTTCAATCTTTAACCTTTTTTTCTATTTTTTCTATTTTTTCTCCAAGCCCTTTACACTAAAGGCAGTAAAGACAAGGAAGTCAGTAGAATGCGCACAACCGTGTACAAAAAGTAAGCACTCTAGTCTTATTTGTAATCTACTACAAATAATCCGTCATTAGCAAAAATACTCATGACAAAAACAGACTGTCGTGATACGACACATTAAGGGCACTTGCTAGAGGAGGATGTGTTAAGAAAGGTAATTAATAAACTGGATTCCCAAAGACTGAGGGGAAATGTCTTTGACAATTTTAGTACTCTCCTGAGAGTAGCCTGGCTTACTCAGATCAATATCCGATACTGTAATAAAGCTCTTATGAGTCAGGCTATATACTTGACGAACTAAAGCGGGCTCCAAAGAAGCACTTAAGGTCAACACAAACCCGACACGACCATTCGACAGCACGATGCAAGACCCCACCGGAATTCTTCCAATGCTTTTCAGAAAAACCCCTAAGAGGGATTTATCAAATGCCAATCCAGCCTCTTTTACTAATTGCCGACGCGCTCTTAGTGGCCCCATGGACTGTTTGTGAACTTGCTCTGAGGTTAAGGCATCATAGGCATCGATAATACCAGCTATTTTCCCATACACAGAGATTTCTTGATCCTGCTTACCATGGGGATACCCTGCACCATCTACTCTTTCGTGGTGATCGATCAACATTTGATATGCCACTTTGGGGATACCGTCACTCTGCTTAAACATTTGCTCGCCAAATGTAATGTGCTTTCGAAACAAATCAAATTCGGCTTCCGTCATTTTCCCTGCTTTATGACTAATGGCCATAGGCAAACGAAAACGCCCAAAATCAAAAAGCAGGCCACCCAAAGCAATGGCTTCGATGTAGGGCTCAGACAATGCCAAGGCTTTGGCAAAATGAATACCCAATACTGCCGCCCCCATTGCATGCTGCTCCAGATACGTAGAAGCATCTTTTATATGACGAATAGCAAGCAGAGCAAAGGAATTACGCGTATGAGATTGCATCAAGCGCTGACAAAACGCCCTTAGTTTATCCATGTCTAATGGGGAGCCCGTTTTAACGATATCGGTCTGCTCCCTGAGTAAAAGGTAACCATCTTCGAACAGTTTTAGTGCTTTAATAACCTCATCATTAAATGAAGTCGGTGCCAGTTTTTTCTCCACGAAACCAGTCTTAGCCTGACGTCGTAAAGGCAAAGAAATCGATGCATTAGCCTGAGACTCGTCCGCCTCTTTTTCAACTTGTTTTTCTTTGTCTCTTTTTTGCGCCTTATACGCGAGAATATACTCTCGAGTATTATCATCAAGCTCTTGACGAAAGTATTTAAACAGACTTTGACCTTTATTCGCTTTATCACGCCAATCTTTGGTGGTTAATGAGGCATTTAGCTTTTTTAAACTTTTAACCGTTTTTCCTTGAGTCATGGAGTAGCACAGCAACAGAAATCGCTCTTGTGCGTCATATAGGCGCTCTCGTTTTGTGTTCAGTAGCTTTTCAAAGGTAAAAGAAGGGTCATAGGGGAGAAAGTTGGTCTCTAACGCAGGCTTCACTAGATCAAAAGTCACTTGACGCATGGCCACACTAACAATACGACTTTTTTTCCCTCGCGTTCGAACTAGGCTACGGATATGCTTATGATTAAGGACATCATTCTTAATGCCAAATTGGCTGATAATTTCATCAAGATTAAAGAACCCCGAATTCAAATCAATACCAAAGCATGACTCGACTTGAAACGCTGACATCTCTCGCTACCTTCCAAGCTATAAATCAAATCTTATTGAATAAAGATAGATTATCTATCCTAGTGAATAATTTCTGTGAGGCATTCAAGGCCGTTTCGGACATAGACAATTCGGTTGCCGCTTTGCCCATATCCAGTCCTGCCACCCGCTCCTGGGCCATGGTATTGGCCATCTGGTTCGCTGTGGAAAAATCACCTCGTTCTGTCATACTATTGAGCCTAGCCCCCACCATTGAACGCACGCGACCTACCGATGTCTGCGTATTAACAATACTGACTTGACCATTTTTCAAAGCGATATCGCGCTCTTCACTCGAGGCATTAGGATCTTTCATCACCTTTATTGTATTGCGCAACACATTGACCACATTGTCACGTTCTGGCTTATTAAGATCAACGTCAACAATCGCACCAGGATCCCCTTTTAAAGAAAAAGACATCCCTTGAATAATGAGGTTTTTGTTCGGATCATAGGTTCCTGAGGCAATAATGTTTCCAGATGAATCAGCAAAAAAATAACGTCCTGGTGGACCTATATAGCTTTTTTCATCGTCTTTATTATCATTCTTCGCACCAGCTGCCTTGTTAGCGGCAGCATCTTGCGCCCTTTGACTCACTAACGACTGTATTGCAGCCGCATCTGGTTTGGTCATAGACAAAGGCGTGGTTGTCAGCACGAAATGGTTACTTGCTTGATTGGTGACACTAAAATGCCTTTTTAAAAAGGCATCAAAGTCATCCTGATTAGAGACCTTTGACACCACATCAGAGTTCCCCACACTCAATTTTGTGGAAAACGTATTACGCTTCCATACATCTTCAAAAATATGCTTACCCGAATCGCTCACCGCCACCTTACGGCTCTCTGAAATTTGCGCAAAATTTTGCCCCTCATTACCAGACCATTTAAAGGTACCATCTGGCAAATGGGTAAAAGCAGGCGCTTGGGTGTTTGTCCCCGAAAAAATATAGCTACCATCGGCACTGCGAGAATTCATTAAATCCTCCATGGAATCGACCATGGAGGAAACTTGATCGGCAATCGCACCAATATCCTGATGCGTATTTGCGGTATTATCCGCTTGAATCAACATAGTTCTGGCTTCATCCAATAGGCCATTATAACTTTGCAAGGCCACTTCTTCGTATTCCAAATGCCCTTTCGCCATTTTCATGTTGTTATCGTACTGCTTTAAAGACTGATTACTCGACTCATACTGCATCACCTCCCGCGCACCCACTGGGTTATCGCTGGGAGAAACAATACTGGTATTCTCCGTAATCTTCTTCTGAATATCCATCACACGATCATTCGCATGACTCATAGCGCGACTGGACTGACCGTATATTTGATTATTAGTGACTCTCATAAACTTACCTCATTGCCGCTAATAACGTATCAAATGTACTTCGAGCCGCCGTGATCACTTGCGCGGAAGCAGAATACGCCTGCTGGTACTTGAGTAGGTTAACGGCTTCCTCATCCAAGCTAACACCAGATATGGAATCACGTCTCGCGATACTTTGATTCATGACGACATCGCTCGACTCTTTGTTGGTTTCCAGCGATGCGGTTTTACTCCCGACAGAGGCAACAAGATCAGCAAAAGATTCAGATAAAGACGTTTTTCCTCCGATGAGAGGCTTGTCCTGCAAAGACACTAATTTTAAACCGTTATAATCGTCTGCAGCCCCCGTAAATTGAGGGCCTAAATCAAATTCATCCCCTGCCTTAGGGCTTCCCTGCAGAGACAAATCAAAACCAGCCTCTTTTGCTAATCCAGCCTGAGTGAGAAGGTCTTTAAAATTCGTCATGTTATTTACTTTTGCTAAAGCATTTCCACGACCATCACGGACTTCAAATGAATGATCTCCCGTAAACACGATACTGTGTGGGGCATTTTGATAAAGTTCATCACTACTCTTGAAGGCAGAACGATCAGGATGGGTGTTTGTGACAGACGTTAACGTGAGTTTCGCATCTGACATATTATTTGGATTCGTTTGTACACCAATGGGAGCTCGAAGCGCCAAATCCTCTCCACTATTAGCCTGTAAAGACAAGCCTGTCGCAGCACCTTCTGTTGGTGAAAAGTTGTATACATCATTAATCGAATATTTACTGATATCCCCCAAACGAATATCGAAACCGAGACCAGGCACCTGATAATAGCCTTTATCGTCCGGTTTCATCGTACTGGTATTGATTTCCGTGACATGTTTTCTAAGATGACCATGCTCATCATAGGCCTTAATCAAAAAACGATTGTTATCGGTTTTCGATAACTCATAGGTGTCGGTGGTTATTTCAGTGGATTTTCCAGGGGTCACTCGCACCGCCAGATCCGATGCATTACCGATATTATGTTGCCCAGCATGAAAACTAATGCGGCCAATACGAAATAGATCCTGCCCAAAATTACCATCACCATCCAAACCGAGCTTATTCTGCTGGTTCATTCGGTCGGCAATAGAAATCGCACTTTGACCCAATAAGCGATCCGATTTCACAGCGAAGTCGGCACTATAATCGACCAAAGCACCGATAGAACCACCTAAATTTTCGTTATTGACGCCCACTTCGTATTTACCAAAATCAATGTAGAGTTTCTTGTTTTGTGGGTTCTTAGGGTCTTCTTCGACTTTAAGCTTAGTGGGTGTTTTATCCATCACCAAAGGCTGTCCGTTGGCAAGAGCCACTGTCATGACGCCCGTTTTAGAGTAATCCACTTTGATATGCAGGTAGCCAGATAGCTTTTTAGCCAGTTCTTCTTGTCTGTCACGCAGCTCATTGGCTGGCGAAGTAGATCGGGTTTCTTCCTTGAGAATATCGCCATTCAACTGTGCAATTTGCCCAGTAATGTTATTCAACTCCGCAACTGAAGTTGATAAGCGCTTATCAGCAATGCTCTTTTGTTCACCTACCAAATTAGACAGGGTGTGATAATGCTGAACCAAATCTTTAATGTTGGAAAAGGCAATGTCACGTAAAGAAGAAGAGGTTGGGTCATTATTCACGTCTTGTATGGCTTTAAATGTCTTACTTAAATACGCATTCAAAGAAACACTTTTTTCCCCCAACAATTGGTCTGACGTCGACATAATAGAATGATAAGTATCATAGTAAGAATGCGCAGAGACATCATTACGCACCTGTTCATTGACAAATTTATCAACAATTCGCGCGGTGTCTTTAATCCTAACGGTACCATTGGCTTCCGCAATCGTAGAGGTTTTCTGACGACTATAACCCGCTGTATCCACATTCGATGTGTTTTGACCGGTCGTATCAATACGGGCCCGACTGCTCTGCAGGCCAGATAAACCAATCGCATATAAATTTGAGCCCATGCCCACACCTCTAAGGATAATTTCTAAAATGACACCAACGCTATAACGACTTATCGACTGCTAACGCAAGAACTTTACCGGATGAAAAAGAAAACAAAATGCCGATCTATAAAGCCTCAAACCACTTACTCGATAGAATCCGATCAATTTTTTGTGCGTACTCAGGATCCGTTGCATAGCCGCCTTTTTGCAATGAGACAGCAAACAAAGACGGATCATTGCCAGACTTCAAGGCATCTTTATAACGATCATCAGCGGTTAAAAAATTGGCATAATCATTAAAACTTTGCGAAAAAGAGTCGTAAGCTCGAAATGCTGCTTTTTCACGCTTGGCAATACCATGACGAAACTCCAGCGTATTAACCACCGCTCGATCTCCATCCCAACGATGATCCGCCTTAATGCCGAATAAATTATAACTAGCGGTTCCATCGTCTTTTGCAATGGGATGTTTCCCCCAACCAGTTTCCAACACGGCCTGTGCCAATATAGCCTTCGCACTTACACCCAGCTTTTCCGCTACCGCTTTCGCATGGGGCCACATGGCTTTTACAAAAGCCTCTGGGGAATCAAACGCAACAGACTGCACTGTCGGTTTAGCCGCTTCCTCTTTGCTCTGGACTAAGGCAGAGTGACTGGATACAGGCTCTTTGGGCGAAGTACTCGAACTGGATGCCTCAACCGTTGCGCCAGACATTTCTTTTTGTGCTGCTTTTAAAAAATCTGTAGAAGCTTGGTGAGCCAACGCTTTCACTCGAATCAAATCCTGACTAGAAACCCGCTTGATAAAATCATTGTCATCAGAAGCACCTGCTTTATGAGCCTTCGGGTGTTGCGCCTGATACTGACGAATCAGCGCCTCAGATACCCCAAAACCACCCGTTTTGGCCAATACTTGCGCCATTTGGTCGTCCATCATGCCTTGATACTGCTTCGTTTGTTGACTAGAAAACAAACCGTCTCCCAAGGCTTCATTACCAGCCCGCATATTTTTTAATAGCATGCCAATAAAAATAGCTTCAAATTTTTGTGAAACTTCCTTAAGAGCCGCTTCTGGGTCCTTTTTCGCTTTAGTTTTTAACGATTCCAAAGCTGAAAAATCGGCAAAGAAGTCATCAGGATTAGTGGGCGGTAAAGCGTTCATAAGCGTCTCAAATTCTTCTACTTAGATAATGACAAAGTCAGCGTTAATGGCTCCAGCTTGTTTTAAACCTTCTAAAATAGCAATTAAATCCCCTGGAGCCGCGCCAACTTGATTCACTGCCCGAACAATGTCATCCAATGACGCTCCTGGCGCAAATGAGAACATATGCCCACTGTTTCTATCCACTTGAGGATCACCATTTCTAGGTGAAATAATGGTTCCCCCTCCGGTCACCTTGCCATTTTGCCCCACCACTTGTGGCGTATTGCGAATGGTCACTGTCAAACTACCATGGGTAATCGCCGCTGGAGACACTTGCACATGTTGACCAATAATAATGGTGCCAGTGCGAGAATTAATCACAACTCGAGCTCGCTCTTCACCTTGCTTCACATCGAGATTTTCTAGAATCGAAATAAAGGTCACCCGCTGACCAGGATCACGTGGGGCTCTGACGCGAATCGAAGTCGCATCCAATGCTTCCGCAACCCCTTTTCCTAAAAGACCATTGATTTTATCTGCCACATCTTTTGCCGTGGTAAAATCAGGACGATTTAAATTAAAGGTAAGCGAGTCCCCTGAATCAAAACTCGTCGGAACCACTCGTTCAACACTGGCACCATCTGGAATTCGACCAACCGTCGGCACACTTAACGAGTTTCGTGAACCATCAGAACCATTATTCCCAAAACCGCCAATAATCACGTTACCTTGCGCAATGGAATAAACCTGTCCATCCGCACCTTTTAAAGTTGACAGTAAAAGCGTACCACCGCGTAGGCTTTTTGCATTACCAATTGAAGAAACCGTCACATCAATTTTTTGCCCTGGTTTAGAAAAGGCTGGTAAGGTGGCTGTCAATGACACTGCTGCAACGTTTTTAGAGGTTGCACTCACGCCAGCAGGCAAAGTCACTCCAAATCGTGACAGCATGTTAGCAAAGCTCTGATTGGTAAAAGGCGTACTATCGCCCGTTCCATCCAAACCAATCACCAGTCCATAACCGAACAATTGGTTATCTCTAACCCCTTGAACACTGGCAATGTCTTTTAAGCGTACAGCTTGCACCCCGAAAGACGCAATCAACAAAAAGACGAGCACTAACTGTTTCATGTTCGTAACCACCTATGCAAAACGATTGATCGAATAATTGCCATCTGGACACCCATTACCTTGGCGCATCAGGACTATTTAAAAGACGGGTCACCCAACCTTGTTGACTGCCCGCTGCCACATCACCATTACCTGAATAGGTGATGCGAGCATCTGCCACCCGCGAAGAGTCCACCGTATTTTGTGGCGATACATCGGCTTTACGCACTAAACCAGTAAAACGAATATATTCATCACCTTGATTTAGTCTAAGCCACTTTTCACCACGAATGGCCAGCAATCCATTCGGGTACGTTTGATAAACCGTTACCGTAATCGTCCCGGTTAAGCTGTTATCCTGATTCGCTGAGGCGCTACCGGAAAAATTTGTTTTTTGTTGGGGCAAAGTGGAATCAGCCCGAATTTTTTGCCCCAGAACCGTTGGGTCCCCCCCCGTTGCAGACGAGGTTTTTGATATGGTCGCGGCATTATCCTTTGTCGAAGAAGTACTTTCGTTCAAGTTGACGGTCAGGATATCACCCACTTTGCTAGCTCTTTGATCTCCATACATGACATCGCCCATGCCCGTTCTGTAAATACTGCCATTGGGGGCCTGTGCAGGCTTCAACCCATCCGGCTCCACTGGCGCATAATATGGATCATCTTCCTGAATATTCGCTTGAGCCCTTGGTGGTCCTTTCATAGGATCATTTGGATCTGGGACATAACCTTTTCTTTTTGGCTCTTTCGGCGTTTCATCTTTCGCAGGTGTTTTATTAGGTGCGGCGGCATTCGCTGCCGCATTGGCTACCGCATTACCCACTGCCGCACCTGCAGCTGCTCCTGCGGCGTTCGCCACCGCCTGCTTGTCAACATTCCACGTTAAACAACCACTCAAACAAGTCGAAAGCAAAACTAAAAGCGCCAGTTTAATTTTCATATTATCCACTTATCCTAGAGCTGCTGAATTGCAAAGCTCATCATACCATCGGCAGAAGAAATGACTTTAGAGTTCATTTCATAAGCGCGTTGTGTCGTAATCATATTCACTAATTCTTCAATCGAATTGACATTAGATGCTTCTAACATACCCTGCCCAAGAGAACCCAATGCGTCAGTACCTGGTGCCCCCACAATTGGCGGCCCACTAGCATTGGTTTCAGTGTAGAGATTCCCCCCAATGGCATCTAAACCAGTTGGATTCACAAAACCCGCTAAATTAATCACGCCAACTTGCTGCATATCCGTCACGCCTTTTTTCTGCACCGAGACCACTCCGTCCTTAGCTATATTGATGCTGGTCACATCCGGGTCGATCTGAATAGGCGGCTGCACCACCAGCCCATTTGCTGTGACAAGCTGTCCAGTGCTACTCAGTTGAAAACTGCCATCTCGCGTGTAAGCCATCGTGCCATCAGGCTGTAAAACCTGAAAAAAGCCGTTGCCTTGAATTGCGACATCCAGTTTTCGGCCTGTCACGTTAAAATCACCATTAGAAAAGTCTTTTTGAGTGGCATCCACTTTCACCCCTGTCCCTAACTGCAATCCAGATGGCAGTTCGGCATTTTGAGCACTTAATCCACCTGGTGCTCGCTCCGTTTTGTACATCAGATCTTCAAACACGGCACGGTCTTTTTTAAACGCCGTAGTTGAGACGTTCGCTAGGTTGTTTGATATTACATTTAGTTGTTTGTCCATGGCCGTTAAGCCAGTTTTACTTACCCAAAGTGCTGAATTCATATAAGCCTCTTTGCAAATTAAATAGCGCGACTGTAATCGATCAACGGAGATAGTTAGCGCGAAAAGCGATTATGCCCTTTGTAAAATTCTCGAAGACGCAGCACTGTCTTCTCGAATGGTATTCATCATTTTAATATTCATTTCAAAGCGACGAGACAGATCCATAATATGCGTCATTTCTTCCACCGCATTCACATTACTCCCCTCCACAAAACCGGAGGCAACCTGCGTATTTAAGTCTTGATTAAAAACCTTCCCATCTTTACTGTGAATCAAGCCATCTTCGCCTTTACGTAAATCATCAGGGTCAGGATTCACCAGCTTAAGCTGACCAATAACGGCGACCTGATTTGCCGCTCCCCCTTGTGGAATAATTGAAATAGAGCCATCAGAGGTAATCGTCAGACTCTGCAAAGGCGGCAAAAAAATGGGGCCATTAACTCCAGCCACAGGTAATCCTGTGCCCGTTACCAATTGCCCTGCGGCATTAATTTGCAGGTTGCCATCTCGAGTATAGGCTTCTTGCCCTTTTGAGTCGTAAACAGTTAAAAAGCCTTTGCCTTTGATCGCTACATCTAGGTTACGCCCTGTTTGAATCATGCTTCCTGGGGTAAAGCGCGTACCTGGATTCTCCGTCATGGCATAGACACGGCTTGGATAGTATTCTCCGTAAACCTGCATCGCTCGTGCCTGCTCAAAGTCAGCGCGAAACCCTGTCGTGTTGACGTTTGCTAAGTTATTCGCATGAATAGTTTGGGCATTCATTGTTTCGACACCACCACTCATTGCTAGATACAACGCTCTATCCATTACACCCTCTCGTTACGCATTTTTACCATCTAATCACTTACTATCAAGAATCATACCAAGTTTGAAATCATTCTAATCCATTGATATATATAGTTTTAATGAAAAAGCCTCCAAAGATAGGCGAAAATAAGGCAAAAAAAAGCCGAAGTGGGCAACCACTCCGGCTAGAAACATCTCTTTTATATCATTAACGCAAATTAATGATAGTTTGCGTGACCGTATTTTCTGTCTCTAACGTTTTACTATTTGCTTGGTAGTTACGTTGCGCTTCAATTAGAGCAACCAATTCAGAGGTAAGATCCACATTGGACTGCTCTAATGCGCCTCCTTGGATTCCCCCCAAGGTACCACTATTAGGCCGGCCTACATTTGCTTGGCCAGAATTAGAGCTTGCCACCCAGGCGGTATCACCCGCTGGCGTCAAACCATCTACGTTATCGAACGACGCCAAGGCAACCTGACCAAGAACAGACGTTTGTTGGTTTGTATAGGTGGCTTTCAAGTTCCCATCTCGATCAAACGAAACCCCTTGTAACTCCCCGGCAGTATAACCATTTTGCTCAAAGTTATCGGTACTCGCCAAAGCAAACTGAGTCGATCCAGCAAGGTCAATGGGCATAATAGCGTCACGATTCGTTGGATCAAAACCTGTAATTTCTAGATTAACAGGTTGTGGAGTTCCAAAAGGAGGAATCCCTTGGAATGTACCTTGGTATTTACCCGTAGCATCAAACTTCACCATACTGTTTTTCGGCAAAAACGGTTTTTCTTCGCCCGTAATCGGATCGGTATAGCTTTCCTTTCCATCAACCGTCGCTCTCACTTCATATGTATTATCTTCACCCTGTTGAATAAAGTAATAGCCCAAGGTATGAGTCTGTCCTAACGAATCATAAATGTTCTTGGTATTGCCATAACTGTATGATTTCGGATTATTCGGATCAAACGCAGGTCGTGCCACTTGTTTAGGCTCACGCAAGTCCGCTGGCGCCAAACCACCAGTAATCGCCACCCCACCCAATGTACCACTGACAGCAATCGGCGTTTGCGACATGCTGGAGATCGTCGCCGTTGTTGGCTCAGTATTCCCCAGATATAAAAGTTGAAAAGGTTTTTCTTTAACCCCATTTTTGTTGTAATCGGTATTACCTTCAGCATTATTGAAGGTCGCGTAGGTAGGTGGCATAAATGCAGCACCAGTATCGTCTTTGGTTTTACCGTCTACCGTCGCATAAACACGATAGGTATCAGGATCCTTACCTTTTGCATAATAGTAACTGATAATATGGTTGTTACCATTTGCATCGGTTACCGTTTGGGTTTGAGTATAGTTATAAGTATCTGGGTTTTTAGGATCAAAATCCGCACGAATATAAGGCGGAACATCTTCACCTTCCGAGTTTAAATTTAATTTAAGCTTTACATCTGACGTCGCTTTAGGAGGTATTCGCTCCGTAGGCACCACCAAATCCTCTAAATTACCGCCTAAAATACCATTTTTTGCGTTGTAACCTTGCACTTTTTGACCAGTATTCGTCACCAAATTACCATCAGCATCCAATTTAAAATCACCCGCCCGAGTATAAGCTTGGGTGCCGTCTGGCTGCTTGATAACAAAGAACCCCGTGCCATCCACTGCCAAGTCTAAATTGTTATCTGTGTATTTCAAATTACCAGAAGAAAATTCTTGCGCAACTTTAGATACCCCCACCCCCGAACCAATGGAGTTGTTACTGCCTGCTCCTAACACATTAGTACTATATAGATCATCGAACTCGACACGAGACTTTTTAAAACCTGTTGTATCCGCGTTAGCGATGTTGTTACCTGTTACATTCAAGTAATCAGAGGATGCCTTGATGCCTGATAACGCTGTATTAAATCCCATAATCTGCTCCGGTTAACCTAATATTTCCAATTTGTTAGTCAGTTTAATCTTTCCATGATTCTCGACATTTAACATAGTACCGTCTTTGCCATTAATTGTTACGCCCTGAATACGAGCGGGTAATTGAATGGGCATAGCAGCTACCTGACCTTTTTCGTTGACAGATGAAGCGGCAAAATGATATTCACCAGGTGGCAATTCTTTACCTTGATCATCTTTTCTATCCCACTTAACATCGTTTTCTGTCAATTTTTGCGTACGAACCAACTTATTATTGGCATCGAAAATCTTTAGCTCTGCGGAACTAGAGTCTTTAGGAATATCTGTTTTAAGCTCAATAGAGTGCTGAGAATCACTAACTGAAAGCTTATTTCCAGGCATCAATAACGATTTACCCACCAAACTAGACGCACCCAGCGCTTGGTTGGATGTAAGAGCCGTCGTCATATTCTTAAGTTGATCTGAAATGCCCGATAACTTTTCCAAAGAACTAAACTGTGACATCTGAGCCACCATATCATTGGTGTCTTGCGGTGCCGTTGGATCTTGATTTTTAAGCTGTTGAATATATAGCTTTAAAAATACGTTTTTATCAGCCAGCCCTTTTGTCGGATCTTTTTTTGGGTCTTTTACATCATGCGCACCCGCAGCAGCTGGATCCTTGACCCCATCCTTATTTGCACTTTTCTTCAAGCTCGCTTTCGCACCATCTGTGCCGTACTGAGCAATCAGATTTTTTAAACCATTATTATCAGATATATTTGCCATACATCACCCCTATGATGACTGTCCAAGCGTGAGCATTTTTTGCATCATGCTTTTGGCTGAATTCATAATATCGACATTCGTTTGAAAAGAACGCGATGCAGACATCATATCGGCCATTTCTTCGATCGGATTAACATTTGGGTAATAGACATACCCTTTATCGTTTGCCATTGGGTTATCCGGTTCATACCTCGGTTTAAGCGGCGCAGAAGACTCCACAATACCATCAACTTTGACACCAACTCCCGCACCACTATCATCGTCAGTGGTATCCCCCCAGCCATTATCCTTCATGGAATTAACCATCATCTCAGAGAAAACAGGCTTACGAGCTCGGTATGTTTGATCTGCAGAGCTTGCCGCACTGTCAACGTTTGCCATATTACTCGCCACTGTATTTAAGCGAATGGTCTGGGCACTCATCGCAGACCCTGCGATATTAAAAATATTACCTAAAGACATACTGATTAGTTCCCGCTAAGTGCTTTTTTCATACCACTGATTTTTCTATCCAAAAACATAAAACTGGTATCAAACTGCAGAGAATTCTTAGCGTATTCTGCTTTTTCTCTTTGCATATCAACCGTATTACCATCTAAAGAGGGCTGACTTGGGTTACGATACAAAAGGCCATCATCGCCATCACCAAATTCACTCACACCATTTATATGTCGCTTATTATCTACCGCTAAATACAGTTTGTTTTTCTCATTGTTAAACATGGAGTCGAAGGTAATGTCTCTGGCTTTGTAGTTTGGCGTATCCGCATTGGCGATGTTGTTTGCCAATACAGCGGCGCGAGCACTGCGAAACTCCAGCATTTTGTCATGCCCTGCAAATGCTTGTTCAAATGATATAGCCATACTTCTCTCTTCATACAATGATCAAACGTACAAATCAAAAAGCAATAATAGTGCCAAAATAAAAAACACTTTAAAATCAAATTCTTATGAGCTTTTTATTTATTATCGGCAAAAAGCGGCAACATGACATCCCCCATAACGGCGAGTCAAAGCAAAGAGGAAAAAGGGCACGAATACAAAAGGCCCTTCTTGGCATAATAGCAAGAAGGGCCTTCGAAAAGATCGTTTTCAATAAAGGGGATATACGCGACACACCGCCTCTTATCGGCAAAATAGCGACAAAGAAGCCTTGTTAATTGTTTGTTATTTTGCCTTATAGACAATCCCTGGATGACATTGAACAATCTCAAACAAGTCGGATAAACCACTTAAGGCTTCAGACCCTCCAAGAAACAAGTAACCACCAGGATTCAAAGCGGCATGCATTCGCTTCAAGATATCCAACTTCAAATCTGCGGTAAAATAGATCAGTACATTACGACAAAAGATGACATCAAACTTACCAAGTCCTGAAAATGAATCAATCAGATTCAGGTAGCGAAAATCGATACGCACGCTCAAAGAAGGCTTCACCTTCCATGTGGTATTATTAATTTTATCGAAATACTTACGCTGCATGTCATCGCCTAACCCACGAGCAATGGCTAGGCTATCATACTCACCTTGTTTAGCATGCTGCAAAATATTGGTACAAATGTCGGTCGCAATAATTTTTTCGCCAGGCCTTAACACACCAGGGCGTGAAGCTTTGAACTCTTCTATCACCATACTAATAGAGTAAGGCTCTTGCCCTGTAGAAGAAGCAGCCGACCAAATTTTCAGAGGCGACTTGGTCATTTCAGGTAAAATTTTCTCTCTCAGGATCTTAAAAGGATGGGAGTCACGAAACCATAAGGTTTCATTGGTCGTCATCGCATTAATCACTTCTTCTTTTAATTTTGCATTTCCGGCACGTTCAAGAACATCAACTAACTGCTCTATTTTATTAAAATTTTCTCTTTCTAAGATCTTCCCTAACCGACTTGCCACTAAGTACTGTTTATTATCACTTAATGAAATGCCACATACTTTTTGAAGAAAATCTCGAAACCTTAAATAGCCGTTTGGTGTTATTGCATTCGTACTACTGAGCATTAGAACTCCTAAAACAGCAGCTAAAAGGATCAGACACAGCGCTAAATATCATCAAAACCACATCACGCTTACACTCAATCATCGGATTGTATCTTTACTGTTTCGATTGCTAAGCGTGCTAGCTCATCTGGTTGAAACTTAGCCAAAAAGCCATCTGCTCCAACTTTTTTTACCATGGCCTCATTAAACACACCACTTAACGATGTATGAAGTAGAATAAATAAATCTTGTAACCGACTGTCATTACGAATGGCCGTGGTTAAGGTATAACCATCCATCTCAGGCATCTCAATATCAGAGATAACCATTGCAAACTCTTTGGTAACATCCGCCCCATCCGCTACTAAACCTTGCAGATAATTAAGGGCTTCACGACCATCATTCAAAACCGTTGTCGCAAAACCCACTTGCTCCATACAGCGCTTAATCTGCTTACGGGCAACAGAGGAGTCATCCACAATCAAAATATGATGCTGCTTAGCACTATTTTGGATGCCCACATTGATGATACCATCCGAAATATCCTGACGAGTTGGCGCCACTTCAGACAAAATCTGCTCTACATCAATAATTTCAACCATTTCTTTGTCGACTTGGCAAACTGCCGTTAGGTAGTTGTCGTTGGACAAGCCTTTTGGCGGTGGCTGAATATCGCTCCAGTTCATATTGACAATACGTTCAACGCCACGCACCAAGAACCCTTGAATACGACGGTTATATTCAGTAATGATGACAAAACATTGGGCAATGTTTTCAATCGGACTGGCGCCTGTCGCAAGCCCCAAATCTAAAATGGGAATGGTTCCGCCACGAATATGAGCCACACCTCGCACAACAGGACTACTGTGAGGCATGGAAGTTAGCTTAGGACACTGCAATACTTCTTTCACTTTAAACACGTTAATGCCATATATTTGCTTGCCATTTAAGCGAAAGAGCAGCAATTCCAGGCGGTTCTCCCCAACAAGTTGGGTACGCTGATTAACGCTATCGAGAACACTGGCCATAAAGCCTCCTATGTGTATTCGTAAATTCAGTATTCACTGAAACTAATTAATATTAAAATATATTGTCAATGATAGAGTGATTTTTGCTATTTTACTAATACCTTATAGTAACTCAATGTACTAAATGCGCTAGCTGGGAATGTCCCCACTAGTAACTAAGAGAGTAAACCATGCGACTAACAAGGCTACTGCTAGCCTTCTTTTGCCTTCAGGCCAGCACCACGTTTGCTTCGTCAATAGAAGACCAAGTCCAAAACTACATCAATAATGTTGAGATTCCTCGCTTATCAGGTATTTACCCTGATGCGTCGGTGTCCATTACCCTTAACAATAAAATCTCGCTTAGTTACCTGCCAACTTGCAAAGACAAACACATCCAAATAAAAAATCAGCGCCCCAGCGCTTCAAAACGCACCACCTACTCTATTAGTTGTAACAATCCGATGTGGAAGTCTTACCTCCCTGTCACCCAGAGCATTTTAATACCGGCTTTTAAAACACTCGAACCCATTAATAGAGGGCAAGCTTTTACCAAGCAAAACATTGGCATAGGCAATGTAGATTTAACGAATTTAAGAGGCCAAGTATATACCCCCCAAGATCCGCCTTATGGCCTTGTTGCCTCCCGAAACTTACGCATTAACACCTTTATTTCCGATGATGTTACCCAAAAGCCCACCCTCATAAAAAAAGGCAATCAAATCCTCATCACAGCCCAGAGCGGCAACATTGTGGTTAAAATGAACGGCATCGCTCTACAAGATGGTGTTGAAGGCCAACAAATACGAGTTAAAAATACCAGTTCAGGTAGAATAATATATGCAAAAGTTGTAACGGACAGTGAGGTTCTTGTAAACTACTGAGCATTCTTTAGTCTGATTTGGTTTTTTTATATCGACATTTACGCGAAGTTTAACTAAAGTTTTACGGGCAACGGTCGTTAACAGAGACAGATAAATTATTTAAGGCGGTAAACCCCCATGGCAATACACTTTACAGGGTTATCCAATCAAAGCAACGTCACGAAAAGCGAGCGTGCGACCAAGGACGATGCGAGCAAACACTCTGTTGATACCTCATCGAACCCTGGCTCTAGTAGCTTAATGGCTGCGGATACGGTTAAGCTCAGTGGCACAGCAAAAACACTGAAACATCAGGAGTCTCGCATCAATAGTATGCCAGAAATTGATCAGGAGAAGGTAGACCGTATCAAAAACGATCTAGCCTCTGGCAATTATAAAATAGATACCCAGAAGCTTGCTCATAACATGGCTTCTATGGATTCATTGTTCTAGACTATAAGGCTCTCTTATAGTCTAACTCGGTCAGTTTTATGATCCCTATCGAACCGGTTTTTACCAGAAGCAAAGAAATCCTTACGGAGCTTGTAACGCTTTTGGATAATGAGCGCTCAGCATTTGGTCAATTAGACAACCAAAAAATCGTTCAAATAGCAGAACAGAAAAGAACACTGCTCGATGAAATGAGCATGTTGAACGAACGTCGACTCAATATTCTGATTAAATTTGACATTTTGGACAGAGACAATCCTCTCGAAGACGACTTTAAGACTTGGCTTAAAAACCAAGACAGCTCTATGGATGATACACGTTTATTGATCTCTGAATGCGAGACTCTGCTAACGACTTGTAAAACAAAAAACCAAACTAACGCCCGTATCCTTCACACTCTCCAAAAACGTAACAAACACCTTTTCGAGCTATTGCAAGGACACAACAGTAAAAATAAAGTGTACACAGCACGAGGCTCAACCCAACCTGTCAGCAGTAAGCACACTTTAGGCCGCGCCTAAACATTGCAGCCTACCTACAAAATCACCTATTTAACAATGTGATAAAGTGCACCTAAAAATGGGTAAAAAAGAAACGAAAGTGCCCTTTTATAAAGCATATGCTGGAAAACCTGCACAAAAAACAAACAACATTGACCCAGATCAAAGCAAACATAAATTTCTCAAAATATGAGAACGTGGTAACTTTTAAATACTAAACCACTTTTCAAAAACCACAAAAATCTTATTTTTTTAACTTCAAAACCCCAGTAAAACCAATGATTAAACAACTATCTAGAATATAGTGGTTTATCCACCTCCCTTTCATCTTCATCGTTTAGCCTTGTCTGTCAGACCAAAAAACATACTTCCTTACATGCTCATCATCTTCCCTTATAGAAGCCATTGGCCTGTATTTTGCTTCGTTTACACAGCAACACAATATAGTGATGAAAAAGAGGTAATGTCTATGGTGGCGGAACATCTTACTAACGGCTTTCGTAGTGAATCAGGTATTCATGAAATAACAGCACACAGCCAGATCCTAAGAGAGTGCCATCTCAATTATGAACAACTTTCGACAGGCCGGTTTGAAGGCTCTCTTAAAGAACTTTGGCTGGAAGGCATACAAATTTACGAAGAAAGTCTATCGAGATCCGTTTTTCAGTATGGTGAATCCAGAAAAAACTCACTAAGCTTTTCAGTATTTAATCAACTCGACAGTGAGGCCCGTTGGCTGGGAAAGCCCATACAAAAAGATGATGTATCTTGGTGTGGTTTTCAAGAAGAGCTGATGCTACAAACGCCAGAGAACTGTAGCTTACTGGTCGTTAGTGTGCCCGAGGAACTTCTCTCTGACTTAACAGACAACCCCTACCCTAAAGTTGGAGCACTCACCAACAAAACTCTTGTTCAAGGTTTCAAGCATGAGTTTAATTCGATACTCTCTAATATGAACCAACATTCGTTATTGTTTAATCAACCTGCCGCCATTAAGCAATTTAAAAGTGACATACGAGAGCTGGTAATGCTACTTTTTCAGGCACAAGAAAAAAGTCCTGAAAAAAGAAACATCTCGCGACAAAAAGCACAGCAAATAGTGTGTCAGGCTAGAAAAATTGTTTTGGAACACCCGGAGACGCCCCTAAACGTCGATGAACTTTGCAAGATCACATACACTTCTCGTCGGGCACTACAGAACTGTTTTTTAAGAGTAACAGGTCAAAGTCCTGCTACTTTTTTAAAAAACATACGACTCAATGCCGTTAGACGAAGCATGCTAAATGACCCCCATGACAATATTTGTAACATTGCATCGCAATGGGGTTTTTGGCATCTTTCTCAATTTACTTGCGACTACAAGCGACTATTTGGAGAGCTGCCATCACAAACATTGAGTGCGCTTCGCCTCACTCACAAAACGCGCCAATCATCACATACCAAAAGAAGCCGTCTAACAAGCAGCGTCGGTAATACTCTCATTTAATTTGTAACTCGCCCTGAGCAATTTCTTACTCATCAAAATGGACTTTGATACCACATAAGAGTCTTATTTTACACCGCTAAAAAAGCGAAAAAACACCACAAACAACCAATTAAATTCTCATTTTATGATAATTTAATTAAAACTTAAAAAAAAGTGCCGATTTTTGATAACACACTTTCTCGCCACTAAATAGACTGAATATATCCATCATAATTAAAATAGGAACACGCAATGGAACATCCTAAATTGAAAAAAGAGAGCCTAGGGCTCTGGTCAGTCGTTTTTTTCGTTATTGCTGCAGCTTCACCTTTGACGGGGGCTGTTGGTGCGCTACCTATCGCTTTTATGGCGGGAAATGGTCCCGGTATTCCAGGCATTTACGTCGTTGCGGGGATCTTATTGACCCTATTTAGCTTTGGTTTTATCGCCATGAGCCGTCACGTCGTTAACTCAGGAGCGTTCTACTCATATATAAGTAAAGGTTTAGGCCCCTCAGTTGGCTTAGGGGGATTTTCTATCGCGATGCTAGCCTACTTATCCATGGTTTTTGCTGTAAGCTCTCTATTTGGCTTTTTTGCTAGCATTTTCTTATCTAGCAATTTCGGCATTGACGTTCCTTGGTGGGTATTAGCCGTCGCGAATCAGGTTATCGTGGTCTTACTTGGTATTGCCAAAGTGGAAATTGGAGGAAGAATCCTAGGTATTTTGATGCTTCTTGAAGTGGCTATCATACTATTAGTTGACTTCACCATCGTCAAACAACCCATTACCATGGAATTCTCGTCTTTTTCACCATCTGTTATATTTTCAGGCAATGCAGGTGTCGGACTCATCTTTGCCATCTGTTCTTTTATCGGGTTTGAAGCCTCCGCCATTTATTCAGAGGAATGCAAAACACCGGAAAAAACCATTCCTCGCGCCACTCTCGTTGCTGTAACTGTTATTACTATATTTTATGCCTTCACAGCATGGGCAATTGTTCAGTATTTAGGTGCGGCCAACGTGGGTGCCGTCGCAGCGAAAGACCCTGGTATGTTTATTTATAATATGGCCGATAAATTGCTCGGCAACTGGTCAAGCCAAGTAATGTCTGTTTTGCTGATCACAAGTTTATTTGCCGCGACTCAGGCCTTTCATAATACGCTTGCTCGTTACTTATTTTCGTTAAGCCGTGACGGCTTATGTTGGTCTAAGTTTTCAATTTTACACAAAAAATACCATACACCTTATATTGCCAGCCTCGTCCAAGGCGTCGTAATAATAGGAGGTCTACTTTTGTTCGTCGCTATCGGCCTTGACCCAATGGCAAATATTTTTGCATGGTCATCTGCTCTTGGTGCCATGGCAATCTTAGTCCTACAATGTGCCGTTTCACTTGCCGTGATTGCATTTTTCATGAGAAACCGTTCTTTAGAAGCTTCTCTTTGGAGTCGCTTAATTGCACCGGTGATGGCAGCAATAGGAATGGTCATTTCACTCTATATGGTTGTCAACAACCTTGATGTATTAAGTGGGTCTAACTCACCCGTGGTCTCTGTATTACCGTACTTAGTAGTCGCCTTTGCTGTTGGGGGCTTTTTCACCGCCAAATGGCTACATAAAGCAAACCCAGAACGATTTGCTAACATGGCCAAAGTGGTAGAAACTCTGTAACGTTTTCACTCACCGCTGTTCCCTCCCTTATGGACGCGTCATTACTAATAAATGCCGCGTCCATTTTTTTTACCTATATAGAAAGATTTATAAAAGGTAAAAACATTTATAAATCAATGTTTTTTCTTTCATAAATTTGAGTTCAAGACAAAAATCAGGTATAAACTCCCATACAAAATGTCCCCTTAGTTCAGTAGGATAGAACGAGGACCTCCTAAGTCTTAAACGTGAGTTCGAATCTCGCAGGGGACACCAAACTATCTCATTTTCTACCCCGTTAGGGTAAAAATTGAAAACAAAAAGAGCGACCAATGGCCGCTCTTTTTGTTTTCAACACTGTCAATCGATAATCGCACTCTATAAATACATATTATTGTGCTTCAATTACTTCAAAACTGTGCACAATCTTCACGCCGCCTTTTTCCAACATCAAAGACGCAGAGCAATACTCTTCTGCCGACAGTTTTACCGCTCGCTCAACAACACTTTCTTTTATGCCATGGCCTGTGACCACAAAGTGTACACGGATCTCAGTAAAGACAGCTGGTACGGCATCCGCACGATCGGCATCGATATGCGCCACACAAGAAACAACATCCTGACGAGACTTTTTAAGAATATTCACCACATCATAGGAGGTACATCCACCCAAGCCCGCGAGCAATAACTCCATTGGGCGAGCGCCAGCCGTTTGATTGCCGTCAATCTCTAGCGTATGACCAGAGCCCGTATTGGCGGTAAAATGCACATCTTCTTTCCAAACTACACTTGTTTTCATGCTTTTCTCTCAATTCATTTTATACAGGTCAGAGTAATTATTTAAATAACTCTGCCAATTTATCACCAGGTTCATCAGCTCGCATAAAGGCTTCACCAACCAAGAAGGCATGAACATCATGTTCGCGCATTAACGCTACATCCTCACGGGTATGGATCCCACTTTCCGTCACGATCAAACGATCACTCGGCACACCTTTTATTAAGTCCAAGGTATGATTTAAGCTCAATTCGAAGGTATGCAAATCTCGGTTATTAATCCCTAACAACTCTGTTTCAGTGTAGTTAAGCGCCAAATCCAGCTCTGCTTGATTATGCACTTCCACCAGCACATCCATGCCAAGCTCTCTTGCCAAGGCATCCATAGACCGTAACTTTTCCCCTTCTAGGCACGCAGCGATTAACAAGACACAATCAGCCCCAATAGAGCGTGCTTCAAGGATTTGATATTCATCCATCAAAAAATCCTTACGAATCACAGGTAAGCGGCAGGCGCCACGCGCCTCAACCAAATACTCTTCGTGTCCCATAAAGAAGTCATGATCAGTCAAGACAGACAAACAGGCAGCACCACCTTGCTCATAAGAACGTGCTATTTGCGCAGGTTGAAAGTTCTCACGTATGACCCCTTTGCTAGGTGACGCTTTTTTCACTTCAGCAATCACACCTGCGTTACCTGTTGCAATTTTCTGACGCAACGCCTTAACAAACCCCCGGGCAGGATTATGTACATTGGCGACAGACGCAGCCACTTCCAAGTCCGCATAAGACGTATGGCTCTTTCGTTCTTCTATTTCCTCGTATTTACGAGATACAATCTTTCTTAAAATAGTCGGTGTTTCAGCTTTCATAATAAACTAATCCTCTCGCTATCACGCTTGCCTCATTACTTCATAAAGTAGCGAGTAAAGCTCGCCAATTCAGACATCTTAATTTTTGCTAACCCACCACCAATCATATCTTCCGCCATCGACACACCTTCCTTTAGGCTATCAGCAACGCCACAAACGTAAATCGCAGCCCCTGCATTAAGCGCCACAATATCACGGGCTGGATTTATCTTACCCTTGCCGTCTAATGCCGTTTTTAAAAGCGCTAAGCTTTCTTCCGCGTCTTTTGCTTGAACTGAATCTAATGATTGCAAAGGAATGCCAAAGGTTTCAGGCGTAATAGTGTATTCGCTGATCTCACCCGCCTTCAGTTCAGCTACATGAGTGGGCGCAGCGATACTGATTTCATCCAAACCATCTTCCGAATGAACAACCATAACGTGCTCACTTCCCAAGGCTTTAAGCACTTCCGCAATCGGTCGAACCAGCTCTTTAGAGAAGACCCCTATTACCTGACGCTTGGCATTTGCTGGGTTTGTTAGAGGCCCTAATAAATTAAAAATCGTTCGTGTAGCCATTTCCTTGCGCGGGCCCACAGCATGCTTCATTGCTGTATGATGATGAGGGGCAAACATAAAACCCAGGCCGATCTCACGAATACAACGGGCAACTTGCTCCGCATCCAAGTCTAAATAAATACCCGCCTGCTCCAACACATCTGCACTACCCGATTTGGAGGAAACAGAGCGGCCACCATGTTTAGCCACATTGCCGCCTGCGGCAGCCACAACGAATGCCGACGCCGTAGAAACATTAAATACATTCCCACCATCGCCGCCTGTGCCACAAGTATCAACCACATTATCTAGAGAAATATCCACTTTAATAGACAGCTCACGCATCACTTGTGCTGCTGCAGTAATTTCAGCGACGGCCTCACCTTTCATTCGAAGACCAATCAAAAAACCGCCAATTTGCGCAGGCGTCGTCATCCCTGTCATGATGTCGTGCATAACAATACGCATTTCATCACCTGTTAGATCTTGGCGATTTACAACAGCTGCAATTGCTTTTTGGATATCCACCCAACTCTCCTATCGTGTCAAAAAATTTGCTAACAAGGCATGCCCAGCCTCGGTTAGTATGGATTCAGGATGAAATTGCACCCCTTCAATGGGCAAGCTCTTATGGCGTATTCCCATAATTTCTTCACATTCACCTGCCTCATTTTGCGTCCACGCCGTCACTTCAAGACAATCGGGCAATGACAATTCATCAATCACTAGAGAATGATAACGTGTCGCAATCTGTGGATTTGGAACACCAGAAAACACAGAGGTATGATTGTGATAAATCAAAGATGTCTTACCGTGCATGACATTTTTAGCACGAATCACATCCCCACCAAAGACCTGACCAATACTTTGATGGCCTAAGCAAATACCTAAAATAGGAATTTTGCCTGAAAATGCCCGAATAGCCGCCATCGAAATGCCCGCTTCATTAGGAGTACAAGGTCCTGGGGAAATCACCAAATGGCTTGGCGCTAATGCAGCGATTTCTTCCACCGTGATTTCATCATTACGATACACCTGCACATCCGCCCCTAGTTCACGAAAATATTGCACAAGGTTGTATGTGAAGGAGTCATAATTATCAATCATCAACAACATATAGACATTCAATACTTAATTTGATGACATTGAATCAATATCATTGTTTAAACAACCTCTGTTCGTTTTCAGTATCGCTCGCAAACGAATAGAGAAACAAGCGCGAAGATAAGCGGATTCTACCAAACCCTGCTTATCTTGGCTCACTTTTACGTTAAGATTTCCATTAGCTGAATGTTACCATCGTGCTATTGCCATCTCTTTGCAAAAAGTACACAAGAAAACTCGCCCCGTTTGAATCCATCCTAGTTATACTGCACACTCAATTACTTAGTTGCTATGTTGATTCGTTAAGGACTCTTTGTGCACAGCCAAGTTTCAGATTTAATTGAACTTTTCATTCAGGAAGGACACTCTTCCGAATCCGTTGGCAAGGCCATGCTTGAACTCACGCCAGATGATGTTGCTTTGGCCCTTGAGTCGATTCCACTCGCCCAACGAACCCAAGCTTGGCAGAGCATTAAACAAGCAAACCGCTTAGACATTTTGGTTGAAATGCGCGGCGAGTCTCGACAACTGTTGCTAAGAGAGTTAGATGACGCCGATATAGAGCACTTATTTGCGGATGCCGAAGCAGAAGATTTACTCGAGATCGCCGACTCTCTGCCTGATCACTTAGTCGATCTCGCACTCAGTCAAATGGATTCCAAACAACGTGAGTACTACCAACAAGGTATCGTTTACGATGATGAGTTGGTCGGACGCTGGATGGATCACGAGTTACTGATTATTTCTCAAAGTGCGCGAGTCTCTGAAGCCATGCGCCTATTAAAAAAAGCCACACCAAATTATACGGAAATGATCTATTTAGTGAACCGTACTGGCCGCTGGGTCGGCTGCGTTCCCTTTGACAAACTGCTCAAGGCGCAACCTCATGAACCCATCTCCAGCCTAATGGATGAAGATTGCCCTTTTATTTTAGATACAACGAACCTAATAAAAGCGGCTGAGCAGCTAGAACGCTCAGGCTTATCCGCATTGCCTGTTGTCAACGAACATCAAGTACTACTGGGTCGCCTTCACGCAGGGTTAGCGCTGGAGTCTCTGCGCCTTGAAAACGAAGCTCAACAAATGTCGACGGCAGGTTTAAATGAAGAGTCGGACCTATTTGCTCCGGTCAAACGCAGTGCTAGCACTCGAGGTATTTGGCTAGGCATTAATTTATTAACGGCTTTTCTTGCCTCGTCTTTCATCGGGTTATTTGAGGCCACCTTGCAACAAGTCGTAGCATTAGCCGTGTTAATGCCTATTGTCGCCTCGATGGGCGGCATTGCTGGCAGTCAAACACTCACGCTCATTGTGAGGGGTTTGGCTTTAGGACAGATAACCCGAAGCAACTTCAAATCCTTGCTATTAAAAGAACTTAAAGTCGGCGGATTAAATGGCGTCCTTTGGGCCATCGTCATTGGGCTTGTCACACTTTGGTGGTTTGACAATCCAATGCTTGGCATAGTGATTGGATTAGCCATTATCATTAATATCATCATGGCGGCATTTTCTGGCGTTGTCATTCCTGTGCTATTAGATACGTTTAAAATCGATCCAGCCCTCTCGGGATCCGTCATTTTAACCACTGTGACCGACATTGCGGGATTCGTTGCTTTCTTAGGACTTGGCACCATGTTACTGCTTTAACCGTTACAACTTTAAGCGTATGGCTTATGCCCTTGCCATTATGCGAACACGATTTTTAAAAGGAAAAACACCATGACTTGGCATACTTTACAGACCTATCTTGGCTTAGGTGATTCAAACATGCATTGGGTAGTGCGCGTTTTTATCGCCGTGCTGATCACTTTGTTTTTAAACTTTATAGTGACCAAGATTCTTATACATATCGAACACAAAATGGAAAAAACCAAAACACCTTGGGACAACGTGCTAATCAATGCAGCACAAAAACCCATTGGTATGTTTATTTGGTTAGCCGGCTTATCGATTGCTGCCGAAATTTCGGGGACTGAAATCGATCAGAAGCTTTCCTCTTTGATATCTTCCATACGCGCCGTAGGTGTAATCGCTATTATCACCTGGTTTGTTTTACGCCTTATCAAAGAAGCCGAAAACACGCTTACCACGTCTTCAAAGGTAAAAAGCAAAGTCGATTACACCACCGCCAGCGCCATCAGTAAACTACTGCGAGCCTCAGTCCTCATTACCGCCTTATTAGTGATTTTACAGTCTCTTGGTTATAGCATTTCTGGGGTGCTCGCCTTCGGTGGCCTCGGGGGGATTGCCGTTGGCTTTGCCGCCAAAGATTTATTAACTAATTTCTTTGGTGGTTTAGTGGTCTACCTCGTCCGACCTTTTGCCGTCGGTGATTGGATCCGTTCACCTGATAAAAACATAGAAGGAACAGTCGAGAACATCGGCTGGCTCCAAACCCGCATTCGTACCTTTGACAAACGCCCACTTTACGTCCCCAATTCCACTTTTTCGACCATCTCGGTGGAGAACCCATCGAGAATGTCTCACCGCCGTATTAATGAGACGATTGGGGTTCGCTATGATGATTTCAGCCAACTCCCTCAGATCATTGCCAGCATTAAAGAAATGGTAAGCCAACATCAGGATTTAGATACCAATGAAACCTTCATGGTCAACTTTAACGAGTTTGGAGGATCTTCATTGAATTTTTTTATCTATGCGTTTACCAAAACCGTCGACTGGAAAACCTATCACGATGTGAAACAGGACGTACTATTCAAAGCGATGGAGATTATCGGAGAGTATGGTGCTGAAGTCTCCTTCCCAACCACGACCTTGCATATAGCACCTGATAGCCAGATGACGTTAGTTAAGCCATCCAAAGAAGACAAGAGTGCCTCTCAAATCGAACACAAATCAGAAGGAAGCGAAAAAGATTCACAACGTCAATGATGATGAGGACTCCATCCACCACTTTTGCCATAAAACAATGCCGAGCAAGTCGCTTGGCATTGTTTTTTGATATGTCTATTTTTGATTCGCCTACTGTCGACGAGGTAATGACCTTATTGACATAAAAATATCAGCAGATCAAATGAGCAATTCTGTTAAGTCATCTATTACGGCATCTGCTCCGAGCGAAACAAGATCAACACCTTGATGATAACCATATGTGACCAGGGCACAACGAAAGCCTGCGCTACTTGCAGCTCGATAATCAGTAATAGAATCGCCAATCATTAAGCAGTTTTCAGGTTTCGCCTCAATGGCATCACTACAATACAGCAAAGGCATAGCGGATGGTTTATGTTCTTCTAAGGTATCGCCCCCCAGAAACCAAGCAAAATGTTCCGTTATCTCAAAACGATCTAAAATTGGCTTAATAAAACCACTCGGTTTATTGGTAATCAGAGCGATAGGTACATTTTGATGTTTAAAGGCTTTAAGTAACGCTTTTACATTAGGATAAAGTTGCGTGTTATCAGCCACATGAACATGATAATGTTGCAAAAACGCTTTATAAGCTTCTTCGTAATGATCACGGTCAAGTTGTGCCCAATCTAACGCTTGCTCAATCAATTTTTTGGAGCCAAAACCCACCCAACCACGAACTCGTTCTTCGCCTGCTCTATTTGCCCCTAATGCGTTTAAAGCAACATCAACAGCCTCAGCAATATCGGGAACGCTGTCAACCAAAGTACCATCAAGGTCAAGGCAGACTAACTCCGGCCAACCATCAAACCAGGCTTTAAAATGCTTCGGTGTTTTCATTAGCGTACTCTCGCCAATTCAGCGCGCATGTTACTAATCACAGCTTGATAGTCGTCTTTGCCAAAAATAGCCGACCCTGCCACGAATGTATCCGCTCCAGCCTGCGCCACTTCCGCAATGTTTTTCTCACTAATCCCACCATCCACTTCTAAACGGATGTTATAACCACTGGCGTCGATCAAGGCTCGCGCCTCACGGATTTTATCCAATGTTGAAGGGATGAAAGATTGACCACCAAATCCTGGGTTGACCGACATTAAAAGAATCATGTCGATCTTATCCATCACATGCTTCAAATCATTCAATGGTGTGGCAGGATTAAACACTAATCCTGCTTTGCAGCCGCCATCTTTTATCATCTGTAAAGAACGATCAATGTGCTCACTTGCTTGAGGATGGAAAGTAATACTAGAAGCCCCAGCCTTAATAAACTCTTCAATCATACGATCAACGGGTTTGACCATCAGATGAACATCAATATCAGCCGTCACGCCGTGATGACGTAGCGCTTTACAGACCATCGGCCCTATCGTTAAATTAGGAACGTAATGATTATCCATCACGTCAAAGTGAATCATGTCAGCCCCAGCCTCTAATACTTTATCCACTTCTTCGCCTAAACAAGCAAAGTCAGCAGAAAGAATAGATGGGGCAATGATAAAATCATTCATATCTGGCTCCAGCAATGACAGAATAGAAACAGTAGGACTTAAGCACGATGCAACAAACTAGTCATCCATCGAGCGTAAGGACACACAGTAAAAGATCGTTTATTCTAACAAGGCAAATGACATAAGTATTGAAACAATGAAGAAAAATATTCCCCCATCGCGAATTCTTTTACCAACCATAATCATCTTATTGTCATCGAATCTATTCGCTGCGACAGACTCCCAAACCAATCCAGCAAATCCAGCCACGACGCCAACCACATCCAAACAAGCGACATCTCCCACAAAAAATAACACCAATAGCACGACGGCCAACGATAAAAGGGTCATGCCAACACCACAGAGAAGCCGCATCCAAGCCTTGGAAACCCGTTTAGAGCAAAATCAACAGGCTCATCAGATCAATATTCTTAATGCCAATAACACAACACCGTTTTTAACCCTCTATCAAGAATCACAAACTCGCGACACAGAAGGTTGTGTGATTTTACTGCCTTCCGATAACGAACACCCAGATTGGCCAACCGTGATCGCCCCCCTTAGAAATGCGCTCCCGCAGTACAGCTGGTGCACCATTTCAATGGAAATCCCAGATATTACGCCACGTGCCAATGCCATTACGGACTTTCCACAGCCATCGTTTCCGACCACAGGCTCTAACACATCGAACACTGACACGACAGCGACCAAAAGCAATACCAATAGTAATGCGAAAGACAAGAGCGAGTTACCCAATCAGAAAGTGGTGTTTGACCGCTTACAAGCGGTCATAACGGAGGCTAAACAAAAAGGGGCCAAACAAATTGTACTCGTCGGTTATGGAACGGGGGCCGCTTATGCCATGACTTATCTCGCGACAAACCCCAAAGCCGCAAACGCCCTAGCGATTATTAACGTAGACACAGCAAAGCCGATTACAGATTACCAATTAGCCCAACAAATACGGCAAATCAATGTACCTATATTAGACTACTACTATGGCCAATCCATAGCACTCAAACGTTTCGCGCTCTGGCGAAAACAGGCAGCCAATAAAAGATCAGACAGTAATCTCAACTATGTACAAATGGATGCATTCGCCGAAACCAAAAGAACCATGGATGGAAGACTGATACTCATTCAATATGTTCGTGGCTTTTTAAAACAAAACACTCAGCAAAAGGAGCAACTACAGTCCCTACCAGATTATGATAAAGGGCTTTTTTATAAAAGCCCTGCCGATGATGGAACAGAATAACCACTCCTACTTACGTGATTTTCTAATCAGCTCGTAAGCGGCTTGTATTTCTTGTGTTCGCTCTTTAGCGTGTTCAATCATTTCATCCGGCAACCCTTTGGCACTGAGTTTGTCCGGATGGTTTTGGCTCATTAACTTGCGATAGGCTTTTTTGATTTCCGCGTCACTCATGTCCGCTTTCACACCTAACACATCATAAGCGGCTTTTAGTAAATCTTTAGAATCCTGCGCATTGGCAGAGGATTGGTAGCCCTGACGAAAATGCGTTTGCTGTTTCACTTGGATATGTAAGGCTTCGAATTCAGCAACCGACACCCCTAGATAAGCGCATACTTGAGAAACGAGGGATTTTTCCTCAACACTAAAATGCCCATCAGAGTAGGCCGAGATTAAGAGAATCTCAATCAAAGTACGGGTCAAATCCCCAGGCCCAACCACTTCTCGAAAGTGAGTAAGCACAGCGGTCAAATCAAAACTCGCAGACTTTCCTTCATTAAAAAATTGACGAGCTTGCTCTTGGGCAGCAGGGGAAAGACGTAACCTTTGCATCACCGCTTGCGCCAATTGGATCTCTTCTTCTGTCACTCGACCGTCAGATTTTGCCAATCTTCCCATTAATAAGAAGAGTGTACGAAAAAAAACTTCTTGCTGTTGGCGGATATTAGAACGAGTGCTGGCTCCCATAAAAGCACCGCCTCGTTGCCCTCTATCTAGCATGGCGCCTACAATTAAGCCAATTAGGCCGCCTAAAAAACCCATTAAGAGAGTGCCGAGAATTGCACCGACCAATTTCCACATAAAGATATTTCTCCAGAATCGGTAGCCCCTAGAGGCCTGCTTAGATTATCATTTGCCAACAACATGGACCCGTATAAGGGAAGAGTCCAATTTGGGACAATCACTATTTACCAACAAGTATACCCTGCATGGTTAAGTATTTACGTATTTACGCTTTATTTTTTCAAACTCTTTTCGTCATTCCACTGGCGCACGCTAGCCAAGTGACAAAAGAAAATCAATGGGATTGGGTGCCGAGAGAATCACTCCCCAAAGCCCAACAAGAACAAATAAGCCGATATTGTCAAGGCACTTATGTAGATCATTGGAAACCCACAAACAGCCTTGATACCAACCTCAATGCTAAGACGATTTATCGTGATAAGTCGGGGGTTGTCCATTTAATCGGTGATGCTGAGGTCATCAAACCGACATCCACATTGCAGGCAAATCAGATCGAAGGGGTGCCAGGCAAGTACTATAAAACCAATGGCAACATCATCTTACGCCAAAAAGGCCAAGTTATTCGTGGAACCAGTGGCTACATATCCAACGACAATGACTCGCCAACGGAGTTTGTGGACGCAAAATTCGTCAGTATTGCAACAGGTCAACGAGGTGCAGCAAAATCTTTATTGCGTAGTAAAAATGGCATTATCTTTATTTACCAAGGCTACTACACCACCTGTGAACCAACGGAAGATAGCTGGAAGCTTTATGGCAATTCAATAGAACTTAACCCAAAAGCCGGATTTGGTACCGCAGAAGACGTACAATTACGAGTTCATGATATACCGGTATTCTATTTCCCTTGGCTACGCTTCCCCTTAACAAGCGCTCGCCAGACAGGTTTTTTATTCCCGACTTTCGGCTTCTCTGGAAGCAAAGGCCTATCCCTGTCGACACCATTTTATTGGAATTTGGCCCCCAACTATGACGCAACCATCACCCCCAATATTGTCACCAATGAAGGGAATGGACTTGACCTTGAAATTCGCCATTTAAGCAAATACGGTTTAACCACCTATGAGCAATCCACCTTTGACGAACATAAATCTTTCGACTCTTCAAGACCGGCGGATGGCGCGCAAACGCTACTGAAGTTCAAAACCGACCAACAGTTTACCAACAATATCTCCTCTGGATTGTTGTACGAAGACAACCCGACAGAAAACAAGTACCCAGATGTCAACTCAACGTCCATCAAGCAAAAGGACAATTACGAGCGAAGTGCTTACCTAGGTTTTAACAGTGGCAATTTTAGCAGTAAGGCCATCATCCGTACTTACCAAACACCGGATCCGACCCTAGACAAACCATTTGATTGGAAACCACGCATAGACTCCTCATACCGCTACGCTACCACTTATTTAAACTACAGTGTGGATGGTCAGTATACGGATTTTTACGATCCAGATGAAAACAACTTCGATGGCAAACGAAGCGTATTAAACCAAGATATCTCGTTAAATTTAAGCAATACTTGGGGAACCTTCTCACCAGGGGTGTTATTAAATTACCGTGACTATCGAATACATAATTACAAATCCCCAGATTACGATACCAGTTTAAACCATGCATCGGTTTATTTTGATTCTAGTGTCGTGTTTGAACGCCCGTTATTAATCGACGGCTCCATATGGCGACAAACCTTAGAGCCTCGTTTAAGCTATCTAAACTCGCCTTATAAAGATCAAAGCTTGATTCCAAACTTTGATGCCAGTGTGCCAACCCTTAATTATTCTCAAGCCTTTAGCCATCAACGGTTCAATGGTAATGACCGAGTGGGGGACACAGAGCAAGTAACATTGGGTATTGAAAGCCGACTTTATGACGGTCAAAATCGCCAGCGGTGGGCATTTAAACTAGGACAAGTTCAATACCTGAAGGATCGTTACGTCAACATAACAGGAGCAACCAGCCAAAACACACCTGTTGATACTGAAAATCAGAGCCCCTTACTCGGTTCCGTCACTTACACTGGCAGTAACCGTTTTAGTCTGACAGGAAATGTAAATTATGATGTCAACACGCACAAATCCAACCTCGCTCAAGTTATCATTAAGACGAGACCAGCCGATTATGTGCGATTAGACATGAGCTATCTCTATACTGTTGGCAATGAAGACCCAACCAATGATGCAAAACAGGCGAATGTGAGCACCATTTTCCCTGTTAGTCAGGATTGGTCGATGTATCTACAACGTACCTATGACTTTTTTAAACACCAGAAAACCAAAGATGTTGCCGGGGTTGGTTATGAAAACTGCTGCGTGAAAGTATCATTGAGTTACCAAGAATGGTTGAATGACAACAGTGATATGGAACGCGGCGTGTTCCTACTCTTTAATTTACGCAGTTTGAGTACCGTTGGGCAGAACAGTGGAGAGCCTAGTGTCGCCCAAGACTATTGGAATAATGGACAAGTTGGATATTAAATGATGAAGTTGTTTTCCCTAATATTAAGCGCATTTCTCTTTATCGCGCCTTTTCAATCGCTCTACGCGGCGACTAACAACGATGGCCTAACCAAAATAGATGGTATTGCCGCCATTGTTGATTCAAGTGCCATTCTAGACAGTGATATTCAAGAACGTTTTGATGTGGTTAAAAACCGTGTGCCTGGCGGTATAATGACGCCCAACATTCGCCGCCAAATTCTTAATCAATTGATCGACGAAACACTAATGGCGAATTATGCCACGGATGTGGGCATGCAAGTTTCCAGTTCTGAAGTCGATCAAGCCATTCAAGGCGTTGCAAAGCGTATGAACTTGGATCTTGCTGGCCTCAAGAATGCGTTAAAGCAACAAGGGATTGACTACAGCCGCTATCGAGCCCAAATCAAAAAAGAAATTTTGATCAACGACATTAAGCGAGAAATCATTCGCAAACGTATCTCGATCACAGATCAAGAAATTAATGATTACTTGGCGGCTAATGCCGATCAGACCAAAGACAAAGATGAAGTTCACCTCTACCAAATTTTGATTCGTGCCGCTAACCCGGATGAGGCTAAAGCGAAAATTGAAGCCATTGCGAAAAAAATTCACTCCAAAAAGGATTTCATGAATCAGGCCGTTGCTAATTCTGATGGTCAATTTGCCATTGAAGGCGGGGATCTAGGGTGGCGCCCTCTTAATCAATTACCCCCCCTATTCGTTAAAGCCATTGCTGGCAAAAAAGATGGTACGCTCGTTGGCCCACTTCAAAGCCCCGCAGGCTTCCATTTGCTATGGGTTGACGGCAAACGTTCAGAATCACAAACGATTCAACAACAAACAGAAGTCAGCCATATATTGCTCCGCTCCAACGCTATTCGCGATGAAGCACAAACAAAAGCCTTAGCAGAACGTCTCTATAAACAGCTTAAAGATGGTGCTGACTTTGCCACACTGGCGAAAAAATACAGTGAAGATGAAGGCTCTACCTTACAAGGCGGTAGTCTAGGGTGGGTCTCTCCGGGCACCATGATTCCCAAGTTCCAGCAGGAAATGGATGAAACGCCAGTCGGTCAAATCAGTCGCCCCTTTAAAACCCAGTTTGGCTGGCATATTTTGAAAGTCGAAGCCCGTCGTAAAGAAGATATTAGTCAAAAGGTTCTGCAAGCTAAAGCCCGCGAAGCGCTCATCGCCCAAAAACAAGATGCCGTTCTGAGCAACTGGCTTGGTGAACTCAAAGCAGATGCCTTTATTGATATCAAAGAGGGAAACTAGTTCCATGGTTCAAGGCATGACCCATCAGCCCCCTCTTATAGCCATTACCTCTGGTGAGCCGTCTGGTATTGGGCCTGATATCATACTCAGTGCGTTAAGCGAACAGACGTTTAACGCACGCCTTGTCGTTCTAGGGGATTTTGAACTGTTACAAACAAGGGCCAACCAATTGGGGCTAGCCCCCAAATTACATACGGTGACCCAGATCGATAAAGTGCCATTACACCAGGCTGGCCATATTTATCTGTTTCCAGTACCTCTTGCTGTCCCGACAAAAGCTGGAGAGCTCAATGTTGCCAATGCTCCATATGTCTTAGAAACCTTACAAAAAGCAGGGGAAGGCTGTTTAAATCGAACCTTTGATGCCGTTGTCACGCCTCCTGTTCATAAGGGTATTTTATGCGATACAGGGGTGCATTTTTCAGGGCACACCGAGTTTTTCCAAGCCCTTTGTCAATCGCCCCAAGTCGTCATGATGCTAGCAACAGAGGCCATGAAAGTTGCTTTGGCCACCACTCATCTACCACTACAAGAAGTGTCCTCCGCTATTACCAAAGACACTCTATCTCGTGTGATTCATGCGCTAAATGCAGACTTAAAACGCAAATTCGCGATCAGTAGACCAAAAATTTTAGTGTGCGGACTGAACCCCCATGCAGGCGAAGATGGGCATCTTGGTATGGAAGAGATAGACACCATCATACCGACATTGAATGAACTTCGTGCACAAGGCTTGGATTTAGTGGGCCCCTTGCCAGCAGATACATTATTTACACCAAAATATCTGGAGCAGGCTGACTGTGTGCTAGCCATGTATCACGATCAGGGATTACCTGTGCTAAAATATTCGGGATTTGGTAACGCAGTGAATATCACATTAGGCCTACCCATCATAAGAACGTCCGTAGACCATGGCACTGCCATCGATTTAGCTGGTACAGGCAAAGCCAATAATGGCAGCCTTAAAGTAGCCATTCAACACGCCATCAATATGGCCAATAATGCGAAACAATTTCCTAATGAGCAAAACACAACCCCATAAAGCCCGCAAACGCTTCGGCCAAAATTTTCTTCACGACCATGGTGTCATTCGGCGTATCGTCGCTTGCATTGGTCCTAAAAAAGGCCAACGTCTTGTTGAAATTGGCCCAGGTAAAGGCGCCTTAACAGAAGGCATCATCAGCGTCACCGAGCGTATGGACGTCGTGGAATTAGACCGCGACCTTATTCCTATTCTCAAAGTGAATCTGTTTCGTTACCCTGAATTGACGGTTCACGAAGCGGACGCCATGACATTTGACTTTTCATCTCTGGCGCAAGAGCAAGCCATTCGTGTCGTTGGTAACTTGCCATACAACATTTCGACACCATTGATTTTTCATTTATTAAGTCAAGCTAACTGCATTGAAGACATGCACTTTATGCTGCAAAAAGAAGTCGTCGACCGGCTTGCTGCGCGTCCAGGTGATAGTTTATATGGTCGTTTAAGTGTAATGGCACAATATTATTGCCAAGTGGAATCCCTGTTTATCGTGGGGCCGGAATCATTTGATCCAGCTCCGAAAGTAGACTCTGCAATAGTCCGCATGACGCCATACAAAACACTGCCTTACCCAGTTAACGATATTAAGACCTTAGAAGACATGGTTCGTATCGGCTTTCACCAACGTCGTAAAACGTTGCGAAATAATTACAAAGGGGTGCTGAGTAATGATGACTTCAATGCGCTAAACATAGACCCAGGTCTTCGCCCAGAGCGACTAGACGTTGAGGATTATGTGCGCATTGCTAACTTCATCCAAAACAAGGAGGCATAATTGAAATGCTAAAATACGATATCGCAGTCAATGTTCAAACCGAATACCTCCCCCACCAATCTACACCTAGCGAATCACGCTATGTATTCGCCTACCACATTACGATTACCAACTGCGGTACACAAGCGGCAAAACTCCTATCAAGACACTGGATCATTACTAACGGCGATGAAAAGATACAAGAAGTAAAAGGTGGCGGAGTTGTAGGGGAATACCCTCACCTTGAATCAGGTGAATCCTTCCAATACTCTAGTGGAACGGTAATGGATACCGTGGTTGGCAGCATGCATGGCAGCTATCAATTTATTGCCGATGATGGCACCGAGTTCGAAGCCCCTATTCGAGCTTTTCGTCTTTCTGTTCCAAATCAAGTTCACTGAGGTAACATATGGCGACCTATGCAATTGGTGACCTACAGGGCTGTTTTACACCACTTATGGCGCTACTCGAGACCTTTCATTATGATCCCCAAAAAGATCATCTATGGTTTGCGGGTGATCTTATCAATCGTGGCCCAGAATCCTTGGAAACCCTTCGTTTTATCAAGTCTCTAGGGAACAATGCCACCGCTGTTTTGGGCAATCACGATCTACACTTGCTGGCTGTCTCACGCGGTCATAGCGCACTAAAGCGCAATGACACTCTGCTCGATATATTAACGGCAAGCGATCGAGACGAACTCATGGAATGGCTTCGCCAGCAGCCACTTTGCCACTACGATGAAAGCCTCAATACCATTATGACTCATGCGGGCATACCACCCTGCTGGACATTGGAACAAACCCTGACCCTCGCCCAAGAAGTAGAAAATCAACTGAGAAGCGATACAGTTGATGATTTTCTCGCGGTTATGTATGGTAATACACCACAAAGGTGGGATAACAATCTAATAGGAATGGATAGACTCCGTGCCATCACCAACTACCTAACCCGTATGCGTTTTTGTGCGGTAGATAGTACTTTAGACCTAAAAACGAAAGAAGGCCTAGATACGGCACCAGAGGGCTATGCCCCTTGGTTCTCTTATCCAACCCAATTGCCTGAAGATTGCCACGTTGTTTTTGGTCATTGGGCAGCACTTGAGGGCATTACCCACTCCAATACTATCCATGCACTGGATACAGGTTGTGTTTGGGGAGGTAGCCTAACGGCCTTACGACTTGATGATCAACAGCTTTTTAGCACGCCATGTACCATTAAACGGAAAGAACTATGACTTATACTTGTATCGATGTGTCTGATGCCCTTCCTATTATCGAAAACGATGCGACGATTGTGGATATTCGTGACCAAGCAAGTTACCAACAAAGCCATATCAATAATGCTATCTTGCTAAATAACGATAATGTCCAAGAGTTTATCGAACAAGCAGACAAAAACAAGCCAGTTGTTGTCTGTTGCTACCACGGCAACAGTAGTAAAGGCGCCGCAGAGTATCTAGCGGCCCAAGGCTTTCAAGAAGTCTACTCACTAAATGGTGGCTTCAGTCAATGGAGCGCCATGTTCCCAGAACAATGCGAGCTTGGATCTTAGAGACACTCTATCAACAATAAATGGCCTGCTAGTAGAGCGATAAAAGCATGACAACATATCAGGTGTATTTAGTCGGTGGAGCCGTTAGAGACCAATTACTAGGGCTCACTGTAAAAGATCACGACTGGGTGGTGACTGGTGCCACTCCGGATCAGTTAGCCGCACAAGGTTATCAACAAGTAGGCAAGCAATTTCCGGTTTTTTTGCATCCGGACACCAAGGAAGAATACGCGCTCGCTCGAAAAGAAAAAAAGCAAGGCCAGGGTTACACCGGATTTATTTGTGATTTTTCTCCCGATATTCGCTTAGAAGAAGATTTAGCTCGCCGAGATCTCACCATCAACGCCATAGCACAGACACCTGACGGTCAGCTAATCGATCCGTTTCATGGTAAGGAAGATCTTGAGCACCGTCTCTTACGACATGTCTCCGATGCGTTTGTTGAAGACCCACTTAGAGTGCTCCGTGTCGCTCGCTTTGCTTCTCGGTTTCATCATTTTGGCTTTCATATCGCCCCTGATACCCTCAACTTAATGCGTCAAATCAGTCATTCAGGGGAACTACGCACCCTCAGCCCTGAACGCGTCTGGAAAGAGCTAGAAAAAGCCTTAATGACGCCTAATAGCTTTGTCTTTTTTGATGTACTGCAGCAAGTCGACGCCTTAGTCTACTTGTTTCCACAACTTGAGTGGAGGAGTTTGGCGTCAACCAAAGAACAATTACAATCTTCAGCACTGGCCCCCACTCAACGTTGGGCAATGATTTGTCAACACACCCCGCTTGACGCGCTAATTGTCTTACATCAGAACCTTAAATGCCCAAATAAGTACAAACAAATAGCGGAACAATCTTGTCATTTTCTGCAAACTCATCACATTCCCATGTCAGCAGCACACTGGGAAACATGGCTACTTTCCGTCGGTGCCATAAAAAAACACCAACCTTATAAACTTCTAGTAGAAGTATTGAGTTTATTAACGAATACCAAACAAGAAGACTGGCTTAGCCTGCGTGATAGTATTGCAAACATCAACGCTGCCAGCTTAATGAAACAAGGTTTTTCGGGAGCGGAGCTTGGTCAAGCATTGAAGGCCACCCGTATCACAACCTTGGAAAAAATGCTTCACCCATTCATTACCTAGACATCTACTCTTGTATTACCTAAGCCTCCTTAGAACAAGATGACCAACCTTGCTCAAAGCCATGACAATTGTACATCAGGAGGGATCTTATCATGTCCCTCAAATGTTTAAGCCGTTCGATATAACTTAACCCCAACAGACCTTGCGGCAGGAACAGCCCCAGGCTTGCGTACCGTCAACGTTAAGGCACTTACGGAAAATATCTTAATAATCTCGTCACTTAAGCGTTCTGCTAACGTCTCGATTAATTCAAATTGCCGTTCCAGACAAAACGCCGTAATAAAATTTGAAATCGCTTCATAATCGAGAGTTTTAGATAAATCGTCTGTTTGTGCTGGAACACGATTGTCATGTTCCATTTCAAGGTCCAACAACAGTTCCTGTTTAATGATTTTTTCCCAGTCATAAACCCCAATGACAGCCTGTACTTTTAACTCTTCAATAAACACAATGTCTTTCATGCGACACCTTTAACAGACGGTAATTCGGATAGTGGCCAACGCGCACGAATAGATAAATTCAAGCCTGAGGATTGCCCACAAATCAAGCGCTGAGCCCCCGCATAGGCAATCATCGCACCGTTATCAGTACACAGCTCCGGCCGCGCATAAAACACACTGGCCTGTATTTTTTTCAACTGAGACTCAAGCTGTTCACGCAAACGGGTATTAGCACTAACGCCACCGGCGATAATCAGCCGCTTTAACCCTTCACTTTCTAGAGCCCGACGACATTTGATCACCAAGGTATCCACCACCGCCATTTCAAAGGCCAAAGCGACATCGGCTTTGAACTGCTCATCACAACGTTCCTCATCCAATGCACTGTGGATCGCGGTTAAAAACGCGGTTTTCAAGCCACTGAAACTAAAATCCAATCCTGGGCGATCCGTCATAGGGCGCGGGAACTTCAGATCAGGACGTACCTGTCCCGTTTTGGCCAAAGCAGCGATTTGAGGCCCACCAGGATAAGGTAAACCAATCATTTTGGCCGCTTTATCAAAGGCTTCACCGGCAGCATCATCCAAAGACTGACCAAGCAAACGATATTCACCTATCGCATCCACCCGAACAAGCTGAGTATGACCACCAGAAACCAACAAAGCGATAAAAGGCATGTCAGGTTTTGTTGCTTCCAGCATCGGAGCTAACAAGTGCCCTTCCATATGATGCACGCCTAACGCGGGGATATTTAATGAATAAGCCAGCGAGCGGCCAATCGTGGCCCCCGCCATCAGCGCCCCAACTAAACCTGGGCCACTGGTATAGGCAACAGCGTCCAACTCATGCTTAGTCAGTCTCGCTTCTCGCAATACCTCATCGATCAGGGGCAAGGTTTTACGCACATGATCACGTGACGCCAACTCAGGCACCACACCACCATATTCGGCATGCTTAGCAATCTGCGAATATATTTTATGGGCTAAAAGGCCGTTTTCGGTATCGTAAATGGCGATTCCCGTCTCATCACATGACGTCTCTAATCCCAATACTTTCATTACTATGGTCTCATCACAAAATTTGCTCGCATTGTACCCCATCTACATACGTTAAGGCAGAGCCTACACAAATCTGATTGGACAAAGCACGCCAAACGTTTTAGAATACGCGCGTTTTAAACGTTTAGATAAAAAGGCAGGTGATTTTTTCTCGTTTGATCCATTCTCGTAGCGGTATTGTTTGATGTGATAATGCTCATCACTTATCAAGCCACCATCAGAGTGAGATACAAACACCCTTATGAAAGAAAATGAATAAAGACAGACGCAATACAGTCTGTTTCAGGGTTAGAGAAATCGATCTCTATAGGGCAAATATGCCATGAAATAGATGATCTCACTCTGTTCAGCAAAAGTGTGCTTTGAAAGCCCTGTCAATACAGGTATGATTCACGCCGTTTTTGCACAATTTAAACTTAAAACACATTTAAAAGGTAAAAATATGCCAGCTGTAAAAGTAAAAGATAACGAACCATTTGACATCGCTCTACGTCGCTTCAAACGCTCTTGTGAAAAAGCAGGTGTGTTGGCTGAAGTTCGTCGTCGTGAATGCTACGAAAAACCAACAACACTTCGCAAACGTGCTGCCGCAGCGGCAGTTAAACGTCACGCGAAAAAAGTGTCTCGTGAGCAGAAAAAATTCCAACGTTTGTACTAAGCCAATCTGCCGTTTGGCAATTTGCTAAAAAACAAATGTTTGCCTAGACGCACCGTGCTTTTAGGCTTATAAAAAAACGGCTAGTTAACAAACTAGCCGTTTTTTTTGCTTACAAAGGAATCCTTGCCGATCATTGCAAAGATTTCTATCAATTAAAAGAGGACCCCATGTCAGACTTAAAAAAGCACATCTCCGACTCCCTAAAAACGGCCATGCGAGCAAAAGAAAAGCAGCGCGTTGCCGTTATTCGCACGATTTTATCTGAATTCAAAAAAATCGAAGTAGACGAACGTATCGAATTAGACGACGCTCGAGTATTGGCAGTGCTGGACAAAATGAACAAACAGCGCAAAGACTCCAGCCAACAATTTCTCGACGGAGGCCGTGAAGACTTAGCACAAGTAGAACAGGAAGAAATGGCTATTATCAGTGAGTTTCTTCCTACAGCGCTCACCGATGATGAAGTTGCCGAGATCGTCAAAGCCGCTATTGCCGAAACAGGTGCTAACTCCATGCAACAAATGGGCGCCGTAATGGCAATTGTGAAACCTCAAGTGCAAGGTCGTGCCGACATGGCACAAGTCAGCAAGCAAGTTAAGGCGCAACTGGGTTAATGATATGGCAGGACGTATTCCAGATCAGTTTATTGACGAGCTCTTAGCTCGAACCGACATAACCGATGTGGTTGCGTCCCGCATTAGCTTGAAAAAAACCGGGCAAAACTACAGTGCCTTATGCCCATTTCATAATGAAAAAACCCCCTCTTTCAGCTTAAACCCAAACAAACAATTTTATTATTGCTTTGGTTGCGGCGCAGGCGGGAATGCCATTTCCTTCGTAATGGAACATGACCACCTAGACTTTATTGATGCCATCGAAGTGCTCGCTAAAGATGCGGGTCTAGAAGTACCCAGAGAAAAAGGTGCACCAGATCGCTATGAACAGAACGCAGAACTGCTAAAACGATTGTCTGAAAGTACCCATTTCTTCCAAGAACAACTGATCAAACACCCCGACAAAAAACGAGCCACTGACTATCTCTCTACCGAACGAGGCTTATCTGGACAAATAGCCAAGGTATTTGGCTTGGGGTTTGCTCCTCAGGGCTGGGACAATCTGCTCAGAAAAATAGGCACACGTGCCGAGCAACAAGAGCAACTCTTACTCGGCGGTATGCTGATTGAGAAAAAAGATCAACCGGGCCATTACTATGACCGTTTTCGCGATCGCATCATGTTTCCAATTCGCGACACCCGTGGTCGAGTCATCGCCTTTGGCGGTCGTGCTTTTGGCGATGAAAAACCCAAATACCTGAACTCACCCGAAACCCCTGTTTTTCAAAAAAGCCAAGAGTTATACGGCTTGTTCGAAGCCAAACAAAACACCCCTATCCTTGAGCAGATTATTGTCGTCGAAGGCTATATGGACGTGATCGTCTTAGCCCAACATGGCATAACGAACGCTGTCGCCACCTTAGGCACCTCTGTCAATAGCCAACATATCCGCAAGTTATTTAAACTTGTCAGCAAAGTAACACTCTGTTTTGACGGTGATAAAGCGGGCCGAGCTGCTGCCATTCGTGGCTTAGAAGCTGCGCTTCCTGTCATGCAGGATGAAAAACAAGTACGCTTTTTATTCTTACCAGAGGGAGAGGATCCTGATTCGTTGGTGAGAAAAGAAGGCAAAGAGTCATTTACCCATCGCTTAGAAGACGCTCACTCGCTATCCCATGTCCTTTTTGACCATGCCAGAAAGCAAGTTACCCTTGGAGACGAAGAAGGTGAAGCACAATTTGCTCGCAACGCTATGGAGATGATTCAACAAATTCCCAAAGAGCTCACCTTTCGCTCTGTATTGATTCGTCAGTTAAGCGACCAATCTGGCATTGATAGCAACACATTAAATAATACAGTCTTCAAAACACGCCGTCACTTCTCCCCTGAGTCTGAGACTCCAGACACCTCCGCCACAACAACTGCACCCTACAACAACCATGATGATGCGCCTGATTTAAATTATTATGACAGCACTTTGAGTCATGGTGACTACGATGATTACTCACCCAGCACCCATCTTTATGACTCAGAGATCACTTATACCCCAACAAGAACGTCAACAAGCAAAAAGTCGTATGGAAAAGCGCCATTTAAAAAAGGCAAATTCAATCAGGATGATACCGCGACACTCCCGCCGCCAGCTCCGACACTAAGCCGAGTCAAACAAGCGACCCTTTGCCTTTTGCTGCAACCTAAGATTGCCAGCACCATTGAAATTCCCGATCCCTTACAGAATAAAGCCGATGAAGAGCTACAACTGTTTTGTAAAATATGGAGATATTTCACAAAATACCCTAAAAACAATGTTGGCCACTTGCTGGGGTCAACGATAGAAAACACCACAATTCAAGGTATTTATGCACTTTTAAACCACCAAGATGCCACAACTAAGCTAAAAATTTCCAATGCTCAGCAAGAAGTGATAGATATGGTATCCAACATGGAAAAAAATCTTGGTTTAAATAGCAGTATTACCCGCTTGAAAAACCAAGGAAACGAATCCATAAAGGATGATGACAGCAAGCAAGAATTACGTAACTTAATGGAACAAATGCGACGGAAAAAGTCGTAACAACTGCCTGATTTTCACTCAAAAAAGAGAGAATATCTGGATAAAATTGAACTCTTTTGTTATAATCCGCTGCTTGCAAAACTCCAAACGAATTTCTAACGATAGGTTGTCGAATGCCAGACACTCAACAGTCACGTCTCAAAGAGCTGATCGCTAAAGGTAGAGAACAAGGTTACCTCACTTTTGCCGAAGTCAACGACCATCTCCCTGATGACCTTTCTGATCCAGATCAGGTAGAAGAAATCATTGCCATGATCAATGACATGGGCATCATGGTTTCTGAATTTGCCCCTGATAAAGACAGTCTTCTTATGGAAGAAGGCGATTCAACCGATGAAGCCGCTGCCGAAGAGGCCGCCGCTGCTCTTGCCGCAGTAGAGGGCGACATCACTCGAACCACTGATCCGGTTCGTATGTACATGCGGGAAATGGGTACCGTTGAACTTTTGACTCGAGCAGGCGAAATCGCCATAGCTAAGCGTATCGAAGAAGGTACGAGAGAAGTCATGGCGGCTATTTCCTACTTCCCAGGCGCGGTCGATGTTCTTCTTGATGCCTACACCAAGGTGAAAGAAGAAGAAGGTCGTCTAAGCGATATATTTAGTGGGTTCATCGATGGTGATGGTGAAGAACCTGTCTTTGATGACGTTCCGGATGAGATTCCTGCCGAGGACGATACCATCGATACAGAATCCGATGAAGATGACGACGATACCGATGCCTCTTCAGAAGAAGAAACGGATAGCGGTCCTGATCCAGAAGAAACAGCACTTCGTTTCAATGACATTACCCGCATCTATAATGAGCTTAAAGAGTTACTGAAAACACGCGATCGCCAAGATCCTGATGTTCAAAGCAAACAAGAAGAGCTCAGCATTAGTTTTGCCCCTATCAAACTGGTACCTAAGATCTTTGATGATCTTATTGACCGTGTTCGTTCACGTATGGACAAAGTACGTGAGCAAGAACGTTTGATTATGCAAGTGTGTGTCCGCAAAGCAGGCATGCCACGCACAGAGTTTTTGAAACGCTTCCCTAGCAATGAAACCAATCCTGATTGGTTAAAAGAGCAGATTTCTTCAGGCGCCAACTATGCACCTGGTCTTGAAGAAAATGAAGCTGAGTTTATGCGCAGCCAGCGTAAACTAAGAGCCGTAGCGAAAGAAACAGGGCTTAGCATCGCCGAGTTAAAAGAAATCAACCGTCGTATTTCCATTGGTGAAACGCGCGCTCGTCGCGCGAAAAAAGAAATGGTTGAAGCCAACTTGCGATTGGTTATTTCCATTGCGAAGAAATACACAAACCGTGGCCTACAATTTTTGGATCTTATCCAAGAAGGTAACATTGGTTTGATGAAAGCCGTCGATAAATTCGAATACCGCCGAGGTTATAAATTCTCGACTTACGCAACATGGTGGATCCGTCAGGCTATCACTCGCTCCATTGCGGATCAGGCTCGTACGATTCGTATCCCTGTGCACATGATCGAAACCATTAACAAACTGAATCGCATCTCTCGTCAGATGCTTCAGGAGATGGGACGCGAAGCAACACCAGAAGAATTGGCTGCTCGCATGGATATGCCTGAGGACAAGATTCGCAAAGTCTTGAAAATCGCTAAAGAGCCGATTTCAATGGAAACACCGATCGGTGACGATGAAGATTCACATCTAGGTGACTTTATTGAAGACGATGGTGCTGAGTCACCTATCGACACTGCCACGATTGAAGGTCTGCGTGAATCCACCACCATGGTGCTGGCTGGTTTAACTGCCCGTGAAGCCAAAGTTCTTCGCATGCGTTTCGGCATTGATATGAATACTGATCACACTCTTGAAGAAGTGGGCAAACAGTTTGATGTTACCCGTGAACGTATTCGTCAAATCGAAGCTAAAGCATTACGTAAACTGCGTCACCCAAGCCGCTCAGAACACCTGAGAAGCTTCTTAGACGACTGATACAGTCTTTTAGTGATGTGTTTTTAAAAGCCGTTGTTATGCAACGGCTTTTTTTATATCTCTTCTCTTGTTCTCATAGTGCATTAATCTTATTAAGCCCTCGGATTTCTGAAAAAAAAACGCAGCATAATCAACAAAACTGTCATACACTCAAACTACAATCGGACAAAAGACAGTGAGATTCAGTTTGCCAAAAAAACTTCGTGAGCAAAAACACGACCATTATCTGAACGCTTTTCGCAATGAAATACGTTCATCGTTTTTAACGGATGTTTACTTTTCTAACATCTCCTACTTGTTTTACCCAAAAACCCCCTTTAATCAACTCGGTCAGCAATCTTTTTTTCAAATCAATCCACACCTCAAACAAGACGCTTTTTGCGTCCCAAAGGAGTAATGCTGTATGGAAAAAATTTATGTTCTAGACACCAATGTCTTACTACACGACCCTTTAGCCATCTACGCTTTTGCTGAACACAAAGTAGTCATCCCCATGACCGTATTAGAAGAGCTGGATGTAATAAAAGATCGCCGCGACAAAGACGTTAGTCGCGAGGCGCGTTTAGCCATTAACACCATTGATAAAATTGTCGGTGACGCCACGCCCAAAAAGTTACAAAGCGGCGTGCAAATTCGCACTAGTATTCACAACGACCATGAACCAGACAACACCCAAAAATCCTATGTAGAAGGCTCTCTGGCCATTTATCCTGACCAACAAATTACCAGTCTAGACAATGTTCCATTTTTAAACGGCAACCACGATCATGCAAACGACAATCGAATTATTAATGTTGCTCTAAGCCTTCAAGCCACCAACCCACGGGCTGACGTGTGCTTGGTAACCAAAGACATCAATATGCGAATCAAAGCCAAAGGCTCAGGCTTAGAGCGTGTAGAGGACTATCGTAAAGACAAGGTCCTAGACGATGTCGACCTGATGAGTAAAGGCTACATTGAAGTGGAGAACAGCATTTGGTCGAAAATAGGCAGTGTCAAAACCGAAGCGCACGGTCGTCACACTGTACACGTCATCAAAAAATCCGATTTACCAACCCTATATTTCAATATGTTTATTATTGATCAAGAGGATTTTGTCGGTTTTGTCGTCAATATAGACAAAGAATATATCTACCTTCTCGATATCAATAAACAAAACCTAATGAATCAAAGCTTCTGGGGCATTAGCCCAAGAAACTTAGAGCAAGCCATGGCGTTTTATCTATTACGTCATGATAACTCTGATTTAATGGTCATGACAGGCCCCGCAGGATCAGGAAAAACCCTACTAGCCCTGGCCTATGGCTTACAAGTCACCATGGAAGAAAAACGTTTTAATAAGATCATTGTGGCTCGTTCCACCCCCCCCATGGCAGAAGATATTGGCTTTCTACCAGGGACAGAAGAAGAGAAAATGGCACCTTGGCTTGCCGCTTTCGACGATAACCTAGAGATCCTTCATGGAGCGGATGAGCATGCCTTTAGCAGCATTGACTATGTCAAACAAAAGGCCAACATCCAATTTAAATCATTAAACTTTATGCGGGGTCGCTCGTTCAATAACGCTCTAATCATTATTGATGAGGCACAGGGGCTGACTCAGTTTCAACTTAAATCCATTGTCACACGGGTCGGTAGCAACTCTAAAATCATTGTGCTAGGCAACTTGGCCCAAATCGACAACAAATACATCACACCTCTCACCTCAGGTCTAACCTACTTAGTCGAGAAAACCAAGTCATTCAAATACGCCAGTATTATGCACGTCAATGGTATAGAACGAAGCCGCTTAGCGGAATTCGCGGAAGAAAACCTGTAATAAAAAAGGGAGGACGCATCAGTCCTCCCTTTTCATTCTCTGTTGTCCTGTCCTCAAACACGTTGACGTAAGAAACAAAACTTATAACATCAACAATACTTACTGGCTGACGACAGATTGTGCTAATGCTGTAATCTCATCCCATTTACCTGCTTTGACTAAGTCAGTAGGTACGATCCAAGAACCACCAACACAAAGCACATTCGGCAGAGCTAAATATTCTCGGAAATTACCGGCGCTGATTCCGCCCGTTGGGCAAAACTTGATATGCGGCAGAGGACCACCAAATGCTTTCAATGCCTTTACCCCACCGTTCACTTCGGCTGGGAAAAATTTAAAGCGGTCGTAGCCATATTCAATGCCTAGCAGAATATCTGAAATAGTCGCGACAGCAGGCAAATAAGGAATATCATATTCTTTACCGACCTTTAATAGGTCAGGCGTCAAACCAGGACTGATAATAAATTGAGAGCCAGCCTCTACCGCCTGAACATATTGCTCACGAGAACAGACCGTACCCGCGCCAACAATCGCTTCAGGCACTTCTTTGCGAAGGGCTGTTATTGCTGCCAATGCAGCAGATGTTCGCATGGTCACTTCCAATACAGGTACGCCACCGGCGACCAACGCTTTACCTAAAGCAACCGCTTGCGCCACATCGTCCACGACAATAACAGGCACCACCGGGGTCGCCGTCATCACTTGCTCTGCAGTATAAGAAACCGTCATGTTATTTTCCTTTTATTAAGACCTTAAGGGCTAGTAGTCATGCCAGTTACGGCCATCTTTGATTGGCAACGCCATAGACGCCGCAGGGCCCCATGAACCAGAAGCATATTCTTTAGGACGTTCACTGGTTTGGTTCCATGCCGCCATAATGCCGTCAACCCATTTCCATGCCGCTTCTACTTCGTCATAGCGCATAAACAAGGTCGCATCATTACGCATTACATCCAGCAACAAACGCTCATAGGCTTCAGGACTACGCTTATTATGAAAAGCTTCTGTCAAACTGAGGTTAAGATCAACAGGTTGGAGATTCATCCCCTCGCTTGCGCCAGGTACTTTGTTCATGACCGTTAGCGAAATTTTTTCTTCCGGCTGCAAGCGAATAACAAGCTGATTACGCTGTAGCTGACGATTACTTTCGTCACTGAAAATACTGTGAGGCACAGACTTATACTGAATAACAATTTCAGAATAACGCTGCCCTAGACGCTTGCCCGTTCTTAGATAAAACGGTACACCCGCCCAACGCCAGTTATCAATGTCTGCACGCAATGCTACAAAGGTTTCCGTACGCGACTCAGGATTACTTCCCTCTTCATCGAAATAACCAGGTACCTCTTTCCCCTTGATCATGCCTTTAGCATATTGACCACGCACCGTTTTAGTGTAGGCATTGGCACCAACAATCGGACGCAGGGCTTTCAATACTTTGATTTTTTCATCACGTACTGAATCCGCATCCATACGTCCAGGGGGTTCCATAGCTACCAAACACAGCAACTGGACAATGTGGTTTTGTACCATATCTCGCATGGCGCCTGCTTTATCGTAGTAACCCCAACGTCCTTCCACACCAACGGTTTCTGATACGGTAATTTGCACATTATCAATGTGAGCACTGTCCCATAGAGGTTCAAACAAGGTGTTACCAAAGCGAATCGCCAATAAGTTCTGAACGGTTTCTTTACCAAGGTAATGGTCAATTCGGAAAACTTGCGACTCAGCAAAATTTTGCATCACTTCATCGTTGATCGCACGGGATGACGCCAAATCACGACCTAGCGGTTTTTCCAACACGACACGCATACGTTCTTTATTTAAACCATGAGTGGCTAGGGAAGAGCAGATAGAACCAAACAAATCTGGTGAAGTGGCAAGATAGAAAACCACATCTCGGTTATCACCACCAATTTCGTGATCGGTAAAGCGGGAGAAGTCAGATTCTTGCTGAGCGTCAACGGACACATAACTCAGACGATCTTTAAAACGTGGCCATGTTTTCTCATCACCAACGCTTGAAGGGACAAACTCATCCAGCGCACCACGTACTTTTTCTTGATAATCTTGAGCACTCATATCACGTCGAGAAGCGCCGATAATTCGAGTGGTCGAAGCGAGTAAACCATCCATTTCTAAATGGTAAAGGGCTGGCAACAGCTTACGCATAGCAAGATCACCACCACCACCAAAAATAACGACATCACAGGCTTTTAAACTGGCCTTCATAGATTCTTTCTCCAACTGTTTTAGGCTTTCGATAAAAGATGAGAGGCATAACAAGCACACCCCATCAGCCCTGGGTATTCAGACATCACAACGAAAGTGGCAATGGGGGCAACAAAATCTTTCATACGACCTTTCTCTTGCATCGCTTTTCGAAAGCCACTTTTTTGAATTTCATTTAGATAACGAGGAACAATGCCGCCAGCAATATATACCCCACCCCGAGATTCAACCGATAAAACTAAATCGCCGATCACTCGTCCCAGAAAAACAAAGAACTGTTCAAGAGCAGCTTTCGCAATGGGGTCCGTTCCCGACTTCAAAGCGTCACCAATCTCAGGCGCAGTCAAACGACGCTCAATTCCTTCTCGAAAAGCCATCGCTTCATAGATATTTTCAAGCCCCATACCTGAAAGAACCCGCTCTGCGGATACTCGATTATGCCTTTTTCGTAAAAAGCGTAAAATATCGTCTTCCAATTCGTTGCAGGTTGCTAAATCGACATGCCCTCCCTCACCAGGCAGCACAATATTGGGGCCATGATCCTGAGGCACAACACAAGCTACCCCAAGCCCAGTCCCGGCACCAACAACCCATGCAGCCCCTTTGGGATCAACCTTAGCATTATCACCAATGACCACCATGTCTTTAGGGGTTAAAATTTCTAAACATTGACCGACAGCATCAAAGTCATTTAACAAAGCAACCGCTTTGTTTTCGCCAAAATACGATTCAACTTCTTGACGAGTAAACTGCCAAGGATTGTTGGAAAAACGAATAACAGGTTGGTTAACCGGTCCAGCAATAGCCAATACCACCGCACTTATATTTTCTATGCCGACGCTACAACTATCAACATAAGCGGCAACCGCATCAAAAAAGTTCTCATAGTCCTTACAAGACAGCACACTGACTTCTTGAGGATCGAATTCATGTATACGAACTAATGCAAACCGAGCATTCGTTCCGCCTAAATCAGCAATCAAAGCATGAGACATAATGGGACTCTATTTAATTTTTTCTGAAAGTTTACAACAAAACACCCTCAAAAAATACTCATCTTAAAAATTTTCGAGGATGTAATGTAAGAAAATTACATTTCATCGCATTCGGTTCAAGAACTTGAATACTTTTGTCGGTACAGATCGCTTGCGGTTATTTTTATAGTTGTAAAGACGCTCATCGGCAATTTTAAGCAGATGTTTATAGTTTGTAGGCTTATCTTCCATGACACTCGCTCCGCCGTAACTGATCGTGATAGGAACATGATTAGATTTATACCTCAATGGATTAGATTGAAGATAATCATGAATAGATTCAGCGATGAGCAACGCATCATCATAACTCTTACCGGGCGTCACAAAGACAAATTCATCGCCAGCAAAACGAAAGGCCAATCCCTGTTTGTGAACATATTTTAGCAGACGCTTAGCGATATACTCCAATACCTCGTCTCCACAATTATGTCCCAAAGTATCATTAATCGACTTAAAGCCATCACAATCAATAAAGACCACGGTCAAATCACGCCGCATCTGTTGAGAACGGGCAAATTCCCTGTCCAGCATAAGCTCAAGTTGCCGACGATTCAACAAGCCTGTTAACGGGTCCCGAGTAGCTAAATATTCTAACTTCTCCCGTGCCGTTACATTACTTAAACAAATGGAAATTTTGATCGCTAGCTGATCCAGCAAGAACGTATCTTTCGTGGCAGCATCATAGCGAGAGCTATCTGAATCTGCCTGACAAAACAAACCCACCAATTCACCATCAATGGTCAACGGCGAAATAGCGACAGAAGAAATGATATCCCGATAAACAGAAGGAATAATTTCATCGCATTGAGATAAGTCATCATTCACTAACACCGTTCGGCTACTGGCTTTAATGATGTCTATCATGGCACGTCGGCGCGTAAACAATACGCGGTCACGTAAATCCGGCGATTTTTCTAACGCTTCCATTAAATGCGATAAAGGCGCTTCATTGATTAAATTCACCCAGACATATGGGACATTAAACTGTTTCTGCACTTCTCTTGTTAAAGTAGAAACAAACTGATCACAACGTCCAATAGACAAAATACAACGTTCAATCTCAAAAAATTTGAGGGCTATTTGTTCGTTACGCCTAACGTTTTCTATCAGCTCATTGATATCGTGCATGCATCATCGGCCTTAACCACCTCTAACGAGCGGCGTTAATGAAAAACTTTCCATATATTGACTAAAAAATCAACGGATTTACAATTTATTATAGTACCCCCACTCATCTTTTCCCGCCATATATAACAACAAAATATACGGAGCGTTATTCGCCATAGGAAAGACTAATAAAGCTATTCAGGCAACAATTAAAGATTTTCAATTTTTTCCAGCGTGGTCATTTTTTGCTATCAAGAATATCGAGTGCTTGCCGATAGCCTGAAAAGCCTAATGTCATTGGACTTGCACATGAACATCAGAAGTATTGTTGAAACACAACTCACTCAAAATAGCTATGCTGGTTCTCCCGTATCGGGGAGTGCTAACTTTGCGCTATTTATGAGTTTGTTTAGTCAACCAGGCCCTTCTATTATAGACACAAGCGATACGCTGAACCGACATGAGCCACACGCCGTCATTCGCCCGATTCAATTTTCCCATAGCATCACGGACAACCCCGAAGCAAACATCGCCATGCTAAAATCCTTAAGTGAAGAACCACTCGCGCAAGGTCCTGCTTACCAATACAATGCCGTAGAAGCATTAGAAAACCAGTTAAGTGTACACATCTAGAATCGTTAATTATTTTTCTGATTTAGAGAGAGTCCACAACGTTGGAACAAATGACTCCATGCCATAGCATGACGTCTTGAAGCCGCTTGATAACGCCTCCAAACGCTTTGTTCATCCTGCAAAGAAAACTGTGCTAAATAATTCGCCAATGCCGCTGGTAAAGGATCGTCTATCATTGCTAATTGATGTAACTGTGATAGCACAGGATAAGCGGTGCCATTCAACCTCGCCATATAAGGCTGAATCAATTTCACATAGTGATGCTCAAATTGCTGCTTTAAGAACGTGACAGGAGGCCCACACACATTGGGGGGAAGCAATTCTATCGACTCGGATACCGCATTTAAATAACGAGTTATTTGCAATAAGCTATACAGCAGTTTCCCTGCATACTCGCTGTCTGCCATGATTTTTAGATCCTGTTCGAATGCATTTGAGTCAATGTGAGGCAGCGTTAAGACATTCTGACCGATCACCAATAAATCCCCTAAAGCAGACTGTAAAGACTGATAATTTGCCGCCGTGTACCCCATCGGAACAAAGCCATTGGAAAAGCTAAAAAAGGATTTGGCCTCATCCCCATTAAATACAGCATTAATAAAAGCCCGAGGGAGTTCTTTGTGTTTTTGTTTAGCAATGGGAGCCAGTTTATCGGCCAGTGATTGGTTTTCAATCGGACAGGTTTCTAACGCTCGTGTAATCTTGACTTCATACAAAAAGCGCTGACTGTTTACCATAACACGTCCTAAAACGCTGTTACGCTCCCCCACTAATAACCCTAAGTCACAGTGCTGCAAAGACAAAAAATCAAGTAAACTTACGTCAAACTGAGTCAATACCATAGTACGTACTTGAACGGAAGGATATAACTTAGGCATAACAGGATCAGGAACCGATACATCTAGATAGGCTGAGCGTGATAAGCTAGTAGCATACTCCGATAGAACCTGCTCCGGTTTGTATCGAGCATCACAACCGACAAGCATCAAAAAAGTGACGATTATCACTATACTTTTAGGAAAAATTTAAACCTCCATGAACCAACTACTCATTCAAAAACGTGAAGAAATTTCAGAAACTCGAGTGGCCAAAATGGTCTTTCCCAGCACAACAAACCATTACGATACTCTGTTTGGTGGTATTGCATTACAGTGGATGGACGAAGTGGCCTATATTGCAGCGACTCGCTTTTCACGTAAGCACGTTGTCACCATTTCCACTGAACAGGTTAATTTTACGCAACCTATCCCTTCCGGTATTTTGGTTGAACTGGTTGCTCGCGTTGTCAGTGTAGGTCGTACATCCTTGAAAGTAGAAGTCAATATTTTTCTTGAAGAGTTAGACAGCGATAAACGTACCAAGGCCATTACAGGCCACTTTAATTTTGTCGCCATTGATGAAAATAAAAAACCAACGCCCATCTTCTCCGAAGACGACACCCATTAATCTCATATTGAAAATGGGGAATCGCCCACTCGGTGTTTTAGTAAAAACACCTAAAGCGATATCCCCACAACATACTGCTCAATCACGCAAAATAACGGCCCGTGAGATAAGACTAAGGCATTTTTTGCTTAGCAATGTCCGCAGCTAATTCATCAAAGCTTTTCTTTGCCTCTAACTTCTGAAAGATAGCCGCATTATTCTTCATGGAAGTGCGTAAAATATCTTCAGAAATCGACTCAGTTTGTTTCGGATCTAAGCCAACTAACACAACCATGCCACCGGTAGGCGTTGGCATTTGACGAATCACTTTAGAGCCAATCAGTTTTTGGTCAGTAATCTGTTTGGTCACAACACTATTAACACGATCAACCGTTTGAGCATCTCCTGTGCCCGTTGTTTCGGCATATTGCTTCACCATATTTTGCATCTGCAAACTCAACACCTGAGCTAACTCAACGCGAGCAGCCGTCGCCGCCATTTGACGCATAAAGTTTGGTCCAGCGGCAGATTTCTCTGCATAGCCCACAGCGGATAAAGCGACGTTTTTCACAGGCGCGCCACAGACCCATTGTGGTGCAGGCTGATTAGAGCCGTCCGCAAACACACAATCCTGCACCGGTTCTGACACATCGGCATTTTTAACCGTCTCGTTAGAACTACAGGCTGATAGCAACCAGGCCATTGCCACCACACTAAGAAGCTTGATCTTCATTTTGATCCCTCATTCATCCGACAATAAAGCGATATTTCTGCTTTTATACTAATCCAATTTTTCAGATAAAAACAAAAAAAGGTGTCATCAAGACACCTTTTTTGAACACAACATCCAAGTAATTATGCTTACGCAGTGAATTGTGCTTTTTCTTCTTCGGTTACATCTTTCATGGATAGCTTGATACGACCACGGGCATCAACATCCAGCACCTTAACAATGACATCCTGACCTTCAGACAAAAAGTCAGACACAGCACGAATGCGTTCTTCTGCAATTTGAGAAATGTGAACCAAACCATCTTTACCTGGTAGAATGTTCACAAACGCCCCAAATTCAGCCAAACGTACCACCTTGCCTTGGTAAAGTTTATCGATTTCTGCTTCTGCCGTAATCTCATAAATCTTAAGCAAAGCGGCATCGGAAGACGCTTTATCCGCGGCATAGATGCGTACTGTACCATCATCGTCCAAATCAATTGATGCACCAGTTTGCTCCGTGATAGAACGGATAGTTGCACCACCTTTACCGATTACATCACGAATTTTCTCTGGATCAATTTTGATGGTCGCCATAGAAGGCGCATTAGGCGATACTTCAGGACGAGCGTAACCAATGACTTTTGCCATTTCACGAAGGATATGTGTACGAGCCTCAAGCGCTTGATTCAAGGCGATATCCATAATCTCTTCGTTAATACCTTCGATTTTAATGTCCATTTGCAGTGCTGTGATACCTTCTTCGGTACCCGCCACTTTAAAGTCCATATCACCAAGGTGATCTTCATCGCCCAAGATATCCGTCAAGACAGCAAAGCCATCATCTTCTTTGATAAGACCCATGGCAATACCAGCAACAGGCGCTTTTAAAGGCACACCCGCGTCCATCATAGACAAAGAGGCACCACATACAGACGCCATAGAGCTTGAGCCATTCGATTCAGTAATCTCAGAAACGACACGAATGGTGTATGGAAATTCGTCTTCTGAAGGTAGTACCGCTTGAACACCACGACGCGCTAGACGACCGTGGCCAATTTCACGACGACCAACGCCCCCCATACGACCACACTCACCAACAGAATAAGGAGGGAAGTTATAATGAAGCATGAAGCTGTCTTTGCTTTCGCCAGTCAAGCCGTCAGTCATTTGTGAATCGCGGCTAGTACCTAACGTACAAGTTGCAATAGCCTGAGTTTCACCACGTGTAAACAAAGCAGAACCGTGGGTCTTGCTTAACAATCCCACTTCGACATTGATCGGACGAACGGTTTTGTTATCACGACCGTCGATACGAGGCTTACCATCAATGACACGGCGACGAACAATGCGTTTTTCCAGTTTAGAGAAAGCACCAACGACATCTGATTCAGAAAACTCACCGCCTTCTGTAACAAGAGCCGCAACGGCTGCATCACGCACCACACCCAGTTGAGCATAACGCGCCATTTTTTCACTGATACTATAGGCTTCTTCGATTTGTGCTGCATAGCCAGACTCAACCGCTTCGGTCAGAGACACCTTAGCCGTTGGCGCTTGCCATTCCCAGCGAGGTTTACCGCACTCAGCCGCAAACTCAGTAATCGCCGTAATAGCGGTTTGCATTTCTTTATGGGCAAAAAGTACAGCGCCTAACATTTCATCTTCAGTCAACTCTTGTGCTTCAGACTCAACCATCAATACAGCGTCTTTTGTACCCGCCACAACCATGTCAAGCAAAGAACCGTCTAACTCAGAGTAACTTGGGTTAAGCAGGTAACCAGATTCATCGTTGAAGCCCACGCGAGCCGCACCGATAGGACCATTAAACGGAATACCCGAAATAGTCAGGGCAGCAGACGTCGCCAGCATTGCAGCAATATCAGCATCCAAGTCGGTGTTGGTAGACATTACTGTACAAACCACTTGGACTTCGTTCATGAAGCCTTTAGGGAACAATGGACGAATTGGACGGTCAATCAAACGCGAGGTCAACGTCTCTTTTTCAGAAGGACGACCTTCACGCTTTAAAAAACCACCTGGGATTTTACCTACTGCGTAGGCGCGCTCTTGATAGTGAACAGAAAGAGGAAAAAAGTCTTGATCCTCTTTGGCTGATTTAGCACCTACGACGGTTGCAAGTACTTGAGCATCGCCGATAGTACAAAGAACCGCACCAGTTGCTTGACGAGCAATGCGGCCTGTTTCTAGAGTTACGGTATCATTACCGAATTGAAAAGTTTTTGTCGTAATACTCACACGTATTCCTTTTGGTTAAAAAATTGCTTATCCCAAAGACCTCTTTTTAAGCCAGTACTCATATATGTTCTGGGTACTCTATCACTCGTTAATCTTAGCCACTATTACTTCTCTTAGCGACATCAGAAACAACAAGTTAAAGGAAAAACACATATGAAGTACAGGCTGTCCTTTGGGAATCTACTTATAAAAAAAGGGCCATAATATCTTATGGCCCTTCTTCAGTCTTAGCGACGCAGACCTAGTTTTTTGATCAAACTAGTGTAACGAGCTGCATCTTTACGCTTAAGGTAATCCAGCAACTTACGACGCTGGTTTACCATGCGGATTAGACCGCGACGAGAATGGTGGTCATGAATATGAGTTTTAAAGTGATCTTGTAGACCTGCAATGTTATTAGTCAACAATGCCACTTGAACTTCAGGAGAACCAGTGTCACCTTCCGCTACTTGAAACTCTTTAACCAACGCTGCTTTTGATTCTGCAGACAATGCCATAATCTTTATCTCCAAATTAATATGCAATAAAAAAATAAAGGATAGCCGAGCATATTTTCAGTCATCCTAGACCAGCAAGTTTAACACCCTTTTCAACAGAACTCACTGCTATTTATAAAGAGAACTCGCTAGTATTTACCAATCGATAGGGACGAATATACGCCCCTTTTATCTGCCCAAGTCCTAAGAAACGCTGAGATGATTTATCATACAGCCTAACCACCGTCTCATTTTCCAATGAAACAGACGCGGGAACAGTGCGGCCATGCATCATACTCAATGTATCCGGCCCAGACAAATCCACCTGTGTGAAATATTCTACTGCCGTGTCCATCGTAATAAGATGAGAATCCAAGGCCTCACAGCCCAGCTCAGCTAGCGCTTCAAACTCTTCGAGCGTCAGCATATCCTCAGGCGAGTAACCCGCCGTCGAAATACGATGCAAAGAATGCAGATGAGCGCCACAACCTAACACTTCACCAATATCTTCACCAATGGTTCGGATATAAGTACCTTTAGAACACTGAATATCAAGAGTTAATGAATCTTCAGTTCTTGAAACAAGCGTTAAATTCGAAATAGTAACGCGACGACGCTTTCTTTCAATGACAATTCCTCGACGAGCATACTCATACAAAGGTTTGCCTTCGTGTTTCAAAGCAGAATACATAGGGGGAATTTGCTCTATTTCGCCACGAAAGCCGTCTAATATTTCTTCAATAGACTCATCGCTCAATGAAGGAACCAACTCTTCGGTCAGCACGTCACCTTCACGATCCCCTGTCGTGGTTCTTTGCCCTAATTGGATACAAGTCAAATAACGCTTATCCGCATCCAATAGATACTGGGAAAATTTTGTCGCTTCCCCTAAACACAACGGCAACATACCCGTTGCTAAAGGATCAAGCGCCCCAGTGTGGCCCGCTTTCGCTGCTTTATAAAGTCGGCGAACACGCTGTAACGCTTGATTCGAGCTCAAACCTATCGGCTTATTCAGCAGAACAATACCGTCGACTGAACGCCATTTCTCTTTTGCCATACCAACAAATTACTCGCCTTCACTACCGTTTTTTATTTCATCACCACGAATAGCTTCGTCAATCAGAGCGGACATGCGCGACCCATTGACCACACTCTGGTCATAATGAAAACGCAAATGTGGCATGACGCGAAGTTTGACTTCTTGTGCCAAACGACGACGTAGAAAACCTTTTGCACTGTCCAATGCTGCTTGGTTTTCAGCCAATACATCAGGTTGATCATCTTTCCCTAAGACGGTGTAATAAATGTCCGCATAGCCTAAATCTTTTGCTACACGCACTTCGTTAATCGTCACCAACCCCAAACGTGGATCTTTTACTTCAAACTGGATCAAGGACGCCAGCTCCTTCTGGAGCTGGTCACCAATCCGACTAGTACGACTAAATTCGCCTGCCATGATCTTGTCCTATTAAAGTGTACGAGCAACTTCGACGGTTTCGAAAACCTCGATTTTATCGCCTACTTTGACATCCGTGTAGTTTTTCACACCGATACCACATTCCATGCCTTTGCTAACTTCGTTAACCGCATCTTTAAAGCGACGTAGAGACTCAAGTTCACCTTCATAAATCACAACATCATCACGCAATACGCGGATTTGTTTACTACGGTAAACCGTACCTTCGATCACCATACAACCGGCAATCAAACCAAACTTAGGCGAACGGAAGATATCACGTACTTCAGCAGTACCTTTGATGTCTTCACGAAGATCAGGAGACAACATACCAGACAAGGCAGATTTCACATCGTCGATGATATTGTAGATCACACTGTAGTAACGTAAATCGATACTTTCACGTTCAATAAACTGCTTAGCGGAACTATCAGCACGCACGTTGAAACCAAAAATAACCGCATCAGAAGCAAGCGCTAAGGTTGCATCCGTTTCAGTGATACCACCGACCCCACTGGAAACCACGTTCACTTTCACTTCGTCAGTGTTTAAGTCTGTCAACGATTTAATCAAAGCCTCAAGAGAACCACGAACATCCGCTTTAAGCACCACGTTCAAAGTACGCACTTCGTCTTTGCCCATCTCAGAGAACAAGTTCTCTAATTTAGCCGAATGCTGACGAGCGAAACGAATTTCACGGTATTTGCCTTGACGGAAGTTTGCTACTTCACGCGCTTTGCGTTCATCCGCCACGACAATGAATTCTTCACCCGCTTCTGGCGTGCCATCTAGCCCTAAAATCTCAACAGGAATGGACGGACCCGCAGACTCAATTGCCGTACCACGCTCATCAAGCAATGCGCGAACACGCCCCATTTGCAGACCTGCAAGAACGATATCCCCTTTACGCAAGGTACCATTTTGCACAAGCAAGGTTGCCACTGAACCACGACCACGATCCAAACGGGCTTCAACCACCACACCTTTCGCTGGCGCGCTTGGTACCGCTGTTAACTCAAGCACTTCTGCTTGCAAGAGAACCGCTTCAAGAAGTTCTTCAATACCTTCGCCTGATTTTGCCGAAACGCCAACAAATTGAACATCGCCGCCCCACTCTTCAGGCACCACTTCTTGAGCAACTAACTCGTTCTTAACACGATCAATGTCCGCATTTTCTTTGTCCACTTTCGTGATAGCAACTACGATAGGCACTTCAGCAGCACGAGCATGTTGAATGGCTTCAATAGTTTGTGGCATAACGCCATCGTCCGCAGCACACACTAGAATCACAATATCCGTTGCTTGTGCTCCACGAGCACGCATAGAAGTAAACGCTGCGTGTCCGGGTGTGTCTAAGAAGCTGACCATGCCATGCGGTGTTTCAACATGGTATGCCCCAATGTGCTGTGTAATACCACCGGATTCACCAGCTGCGACTCGGGTCGTACGGATATAATCAAGCAAAGACGTTTTACCGTGGTCAACGTGACCCATGACGGTAACAACAGGAGCACGTTTAATGGCTTCACCGTCGTAATCGATCGCGTCAATCATGTCATTTTCAACAGCGTTTTCGTCGATATACTTAACGGTGTGACCCATTTCTTCAACAACAAGTGTTGCTGTATCACGATCAATCGTTTGGTTAATGGTCGCCATGGCGCCCATTTTGAACAAAACCTTGATCACTTCGGCGGCTTTGATTGACATTTTTTCCGCCAATTCAGCAACCGTAATACTTTCTGGCAACGCCACTTCATGAATGATCGGTGCAGTTGGCTTTTGGAAACCATGCTCTTGCTTTTGTACCGGTTTCTTACCTTTACGACCTAACTTACCACGACGACTGAACTCTTCGTCACCGTTAATGTTCACTCGAGAACGTTTGTTCTCAGGGTGACGGCCGCGAGGTTTTTCGCTATCTTGACGATTGGCACTTTTTTTACTTTTTGGCGCAGCATTTGGTTTTTTACTGTCCATTGCTGCCGCTTGAGACGTTTTTTTCGCCGTCTTAGGCTGTTTTGGTGCTTCCACGGGTTCTGCCGCTCCTATACCGGAGACATTCTGCTCCGTATCATTTTGCTCACTTTTTGCAACCGCTTCTCTCTCAGCAGCTTCTTTTGCTGCTGCTTCAGCGGCTTCCTTGCGAGCCTTTTCTTCGGCTTCAGCCTGAGCTTTTGCCGCCTTTTCTGCTTCAAGTTGACGCTCAGCCTCGATGCGAGCTTGCTCTTCTGCCGCCAGGCGTGCTTGTTCCTCTGCCTGACGTTGAAGAAACTCCTGTTGTTTCTGAAGTTCTTCGTCAGTATCAGTACGCTTCACATAAGTGCGTTTTTTCTTTACAGCTACATTGACTACTTTACCACCATCACTACGTGACAAGGTACTGGTTTTCTTACGCTGTAAGGTAATACGCTCTGAACCACTTCCTGCCTCGCCATGCTGACGCTTAAGAAAGTTTAACAATGTTTGCTTTTCAACGTCAGAGACTTCTTGGTTTTCACTCTTATGAGGAAGACCGGCGTCTTTCATCTGAGCCAGTAGCTTCTCGACTGGCGTATTCACCAATTCGGATAGTATCTTTACGGTTTGAACTGTCATTAAGTTCCCCCTTCATGTACTCAGATTTTATTCAGATTCAGCAAACCAAGGTGCGCGAGCAGTCAGAATCAGTTTACCTGCACGCTCTTCTGTCATTCCTTCTATATCAAGCAATTCATCGACGGATTGCTCGGCAAGATCTTCCATCGTCGTGACACCTTTAGAAGCCAACACCAACGCCAAATGATTATCCATACCTTCCATTTCTAACAAGTCAGAAGCTGGCTTGGCACCATCTAATTGCTCTTCCGCTTGAAGCGCTTGGTTTAACAAGGCCTCTTTGGCGCGAGAACGTAGTTCGTTTACTAAATCTTCATCAAATCCGTCGATGTCTAACATTTCTTCCATCGGGACATAAGCCACCTCTTCTAGCGACGTAAATCCCTCTTCGACCATTTGGATAGCCAAATCATCATCAATGTCGAGCCCATTCACAAACAAGTCGATCAATTTCTGTGATTCTTCTTGTTGTTTTGCTTCGGCATCTTCACTGGTCATCACATTCAATGCCCAACCGGTTAATGCTGACGCAAGACGAACATTTTGACCATTACGACCAATAGCTTGCGCTAAATTGTCGCTTTTCACTGCAACATCCATAGAATGCGCATCTTCATCAATGACAATAGAGTCCACTTCGGCAGGCGCCATAGCATTGATAACTAATTGAGCAGGATTATCGTCCCAAAGAACAATATCCACACGCTCGCCATTCATTTCATTGGAAACCGCTTGTACACGAGCACCGCGCATACCAACACAAGCACCAATCGGATCAATACGACGGTCATTGGTTTTCACGGCAATTTTTGCTCGTAAACCTGGATCTCGAGAAGCCCCTCGAATATCAATCACTTCTTCAGCAATTTCAGGCACTTCCAAACGGAAAAGTTCAATCATGAAATCGGGAGAGTTACGAGATAAGATAAGTTGTGAACCACGATTATCTTCACGAATTTCCATTAATAAGGCACGAACACGATCATTCATACGAAACGTTTCACGTGCAATTAACTGATCTTTTGGTAATGTCGCTTCTGCGTTTTCACCCAAATCAATAATTAAACTATCACGTGTCACTTTTTTAACTTGACCATGAACCAACTTGCCCACTTTTTCACTATAGCGTGCAACCATTTTAGCACGCTCTGCTTCGCGCACTTTTTGCACAATGACTTGTTTTGCCGTTTGAGCAGCAATACGACCAAACTCTTCGGACTCCACCTCTTCTTCGTAGATATCACCTAAGGCAACATTCAAGTTTTGCTCTTCCACATCATCTACCGTTAACTCAGATGCTGGAGCAGAATAGTCTTGATCCTCTACGATATGCCACTGACGATACGTTTTGTAATCCCCAGTTCTTTGATCAATAGACACACGAATCAATGCATCGTCTTCAAAACGACGCTTGGCAGCACTTGCTAAAGCAATTTCAACGGCTTCGAAAATAACTTGTTTCGGAACATCTTTCTCGTTGGAAACGGCTTCTACTACCAAAAGAATTTCTTTGCTCATCCTTTTAGCCTCTCTATCAAGGTTAAATTAAAATTGTGGAACAACATTTGCCTTATCAATCAAATCGAAAGGCAGCAGGTATTCTTCCTGGTCAACACGGATAACGACGTCATCGTCTTCGATAGCCACTAATAGCCCTTTAAACTTACGACGACCATCAAATGGCACCCGTAAACGCAAAGCAATCACAGCACCGACATAAGCTTGGTATTGAGTCAATTCAAACAAGGGACGATCCAAACCAGGTGACGAGACCTCAAGGTTATATTCACCAGTGATAGGATCTTCAACGTCTAGAATAGAGCTAACTTGTCGGCTGACTTGAGCACAGTCTTCGACATCGATGCCTTTTTCCAGTTCAGTATCAATAAAAATACGTAACACAGAGTCTTTACCCTGTGATAAATATTCCATTCCCCAAAATTGGAATCCTAAACCTTCCACGACAGGTCGAATCAGTTCTTCTAAAATCGTATATTTAGCTGACAAACGCTTTCTCCGAAACGATAATTTGCAAAACGCAGAAACAAAAAACGGGCTCAAGGCCCATTTCTATTTACAAACAGTAACAGTGCAGATAACAAAAAACCCCATATAGGGGTCCTTATTGCTCTACTTGATCATCCGTTGTGATGAAGAGAGCAACCATTCAAAGAATGGTGATTATTACAACTCAATACTGAGTAAATATTGGTTGCGGAGGCCGGATTCGAACCAACGACCTTCGGGTTATGAGCCCGACGAGCTACCAGACTGCTCCACTCCGCGACAAAGTAACGACATTATACAGGAAACATAACATCAACTCAATATTGGTGCCGATGGCCGGACTCGAACCGGCACAGCCGTAGGCTACCACCCCCTCAAGATGGCGTGTCTACCAATTTCACCACATCGGCTAAACTTATCTACAAATATGCGCTAGTTTGTAGAAGGGATATCAGATTTACTTTCTGGTGCTTTCTTCTTACTTTCACCGAGTTTCGGCATATCAACAGAATCACTCACATGAGATGCCGCTGGTACTAAATCTGCCGCACCAGATATATTTTTTGCCTGTTGACTAGCGAGGTATGCCAAACTAAAACTTGTCACAAAGAAGATCAGTGCAAATAGTGCCGTCATTTTACCAAAAAAACTGCCACTACCTTGACCACCAAACACCGTCTGAGAAGCACCGCCACCGAAAGAGGCACCTGCATCCGCACCTTTACCTTGTTGCAATAATACCAACGTGATAATGACAACCGCCGCCAATATATGCAATACTAAAATCAGTGCTTCCATTAATTAACCTGCCGCTTTAACGATTGCTATAAATTCATCTGCATCAAGTGATGCACCACCAACCAATGCACCATCTACATCGGGCATTGCAAATAATTTCGCGCTCGTGGACGCTTTCACACTGCCGCCATATAGAATCTGCACTTTCTTGGCAACAGTTTCAGAAGACTTAGCTAAAAATGCTCTAATGGCCTGATGCACTTCTTGTGCTTGCTCAGCACTAGCAGATAAACCAGTACCAATAGCCCAAACAGGTTCATAAGCAATAACTATTTTAGCAAAAGCTTCTACACCCACTAGATCCAACACTGCTTGTAATTGTTGCTCACAAACAGACAATGTTTGACCTGCCTCGCGCTGTTCTAGCGTCTCTCCAATGCACAACATAGGAGTCAACTCAGCATCCAATAACACCTTCACCTTAGATGCGACAAAATCATCTGACTCGGCATACAGTGAACGTCTTTCAGAATGCCCCACCAACACATACTTAACAGAAAAATCTTTCAGCATGGACACTGAAACTTCGCCGGTAAAAGCCCCTTTCTCTTGATCACTCACATTTTGAGCAGCCAACACAATATTACTATCAGCTATTGATTGAGAAACCAAAGACAAATAAGGGAATGAAGGTGCGATTACTACTTCAGAATCAGACTGATCAGCCTTAAGCAAGCCATCAACAAGAGCATTAATCGACCCCAAAGAGCCATTCATTTTCCAGTTACCAGCTACGATCTTTTGACGAGTCATATCTAACCCCTAAATTCGAGGCGCCCATTTTATGGAATGGGCGCCATTGTTTCAAGTATTTATTTCACCAATTGAAGGAAAAAACCAACAATTCGTCTCTATTTTGGAATAGCCGCCTGAACTTCTGCCGAAAGATACTCAATTAACTCGTCTACTGTCTCGTCATCACGACCTTCCACCATAACGCGAATTAAAGGTTCCGTTCCGGACGCACGCAGCAGAACACGTCCAAGCCCATTTAAACGTTCATTCGCCGTTGCTATGGCTTTCTGCAAGGCTGGTATTTCTGTTGGCACAAAACGCTCTTCAACACGGATATTTCGCAATTTTTGAGGAAATTTAACAAAGCCTTTAAGTAGCTCATCGAGCGTCTTATTTTCTTCGATCATTGCTTGCAAAACCTGAAGCGCAGCAATAATACCATCTCCAGTGGTCGTAATAGAACGACATACTATATGACCGGAGGGTTCCCCCCCTAAAGACCAACCATGCTGAACCAATCTCTCATTGACATAACGATCCCCTACCGCAGCTCGGCTAAAACCAATACCACTTTCAGAAAACGCCAACTCCAGACCAAAGTTACTCATCAAGGTACCGACTACACCACCACTGAATCGCCCTGTTTTCATTAAGTGATGAGCAATGACATACAGCACATCATCGCCATCACGAACGACACCATGACGATCCACCAGAATCAAACGGTCACCATCACCATCCAGAGCAATACCAATATCAGCCTGCTCTTCCAATACGGTTTTTTGTAGCAATTCAGGCTTCGTCGCACCACTAGTCTCATTAATATTCAAACCGTCAGGCTCGATGCCAATCGCTACCACATCTGCGCCAAGCTCAGAAAACACTCGTGGTGCAACATGGTAAGTCGCCCCATCGGCACAATCGACAACGATTTTTAGCCCGGTTAACTGCAACCCAATTGGAAAGGTCCCTTTACAGTATTCTATATATCGACCTGCCGCATCATCGATACGCTTGGCGCGGCCTATTAGGTTCGACTCCACCACTTCCATGGGGCGATCTAGGTAATATTCTATGCGCTCCTCAATTTCGTCCGAGACTTTCCCACCTTCAGCCGAAAAGAATTTAATACCATTATCGGTATAAGGATTGTGAGAAGCGCTAATCACAATCCCAGCACTGGCACGAAAAGTACGTGTAAGATAAGCAATAGCAGGGGTTGGCATCGGCCCCACAAGACGGACATCAGCCCCCGCCGCCACAATCCCAGCTTCCAGCGCCGACTCAAACATATAACCGGAAATCCTTGTATCCTTACCAATCAGAATTTTTTTGTCTTTTTCTTTAAAAACCTGACCTGCCGCCCAACCAAGCTTCAACATAAACTCAGGCGTGATCGGCGATTTTCCTACTCGACCACGAATACCATCCGTACCGAAATATTTACGCATTACCCTTCCTTTTCAATTCTGTACATTAATTCCAGCATATCGACATGGGGCTTAACATCATGCACCCTAAAAATACGAGCCCCTTTAGCAAAAGCCGATGCATTAGCCCCCATCGTAGCAAAAAGACGCTCACCAACAGGAACATTTAATATGTCACCGATCATGGTTTTACGGGATACACCGATCAATACAGGAAAGCCCAATCGCCTAAACCCAGCTGTCTGATTCAGTAAAGTCAAATTATGCTCTAATGATTTACCAAACCCAATTCCAGGGTCCAGCATCAACTTCTCACGACCAATACCTGCCCTTTCACACGCTGCTACTCTTGCCAGCAAATAAGCCTCAACTTCGCCGACCACAGAGTCGTATTGCACACTTTGCTGCATTGTTTCAGGGTTGCCTTTCATGTGCATTAAACAAACTGGCACCCCAGACTCTGCGGCCGCTTGCATCGCCCCCGGACGCTCTAACGCACGAACATCATTAATCAACCCCATACCGAGACGCGTTGCACCGGAAATCACCTCTGGTGAACTGGTATCGACCGATATAATGACATCAAAACGCTGCTGTATAGCCTCAACAACAGGCAAAACACGATCCATTTCCTCTTGTATAGAAACAACCGCCGCTCCGGGACGAGTTGATTCCCCCCCAACATCAATAAAGCTGGCACCTTCGAGAACCATTTTTTCAGCTTGTTTAAGGGCACGATCTAGAGAGGTATAGGATCCGCCATCCGAAAAGGAATCGGGAGTGACATTGAGAATCCCCATAACATGAGGAAGAGACAGGTCGAGAGACCTGCCTCCAAAGTTCATAACAGACATTAATTATCCGAGATCAAAGCAGGCAAGTTAAGACTCGCCTGATGTTTTAGGGGCCGTTTCACTTGCTTGATTTGGAGTCGTACCAAAATCATCACGTTTTTCTTCTTCCTCGGAAGAAGACTTTGCCTCAGGGTCCGCATCAGCAACGGCTTCTTTTGTTTCACCTTTGCCATTTGATGAGTCACCATGCGTATCAGACCAACCTTCTGGCGGAGAGGGTTTTTTACCATCCATGATTTCTTTGATCTGCTTAGCATCGATGGTCTCATATTGCATCAAGGCTTCCGCCATCACATCCAGCTTACTGCGATTTTCAGTTAAAATCTGAGTTGCCTTCTCGTAACAGCGATTAATGATATCCTGTACTTCTGCATCAATGATTTTACCTGTCTCAGGCGAGAAATAGTTTGCCTTACTGCCCGTCGGACCAGAGATATAGCTCCCGCTATTATCATCTTCCTCATAAGCAAAAGGCCCCAATTTCTCTGACAAGCCCCACTTTGTTACCATGTTACGAGCAATGCTCGTCGCACGTTCAATATCGTTAGACGCACCAGTCGAAACCCCATCAAAGCCGTGGATCATTTCTTCTGCAATCCTGCCACCGTACAAACTACATACTTGGCTCTCAAGACCTCGCTTGCTGACACTGTATTTATCTTCTTCAGGCAAATACATCGTCACCCCAAGCGCTCGTCCACGAGGAATAATCGAGACTTTATAGACTGGATCATGTTCAGGCATCAAATAGCCAATGATCGTATGACCCGCCTCATGATAAGCAGTATTGAGCTTATCTTCTTCTTTCATCACCATGGTTTTACGCTCAGCGCCCATGAGAATTTTATCTTTCGCTAATTCCAACTGCTCCATGTTAACCAAGCGACGGTTTGAGCGTGCGGCAAATAAAGCCGCTTCGTTAACAAGGTTTGCCAAGTCCGCACCTGAAAAACCTGGTGTACCACGAGCGATGTTTTTTGGTTCTACATCGTCGTCACAAGGTACTTTACGCAAATGCACCTTAAGAATCTGCTCACGGCCACGAATATCAGGTAAGCCCACTTGCACTTGTCGGTCAAAACGACCAGGACGAAGCAAAGCAGGGTCTAATACATCTGGACGGTTTGTCGCCGCAATCACGATAATGCCTTCGTTACCTTCAAAACCATCCATCTCAACCAATAGCTGGTTCAAAGTTTGCTCACGTTCATCATTACCGCCACCCATGCCAGAGCCACGGTTACGACCAACAGCATCGATCTCATCGATAAAGATAATACAAGGTGCATGTTTTTTCGCCTGTTCGAACATATCACGAACACGAGAAGCCCCCACACCGACGAACATTTCGACGAAGTCAGAACCTGAAATGGTGAAGAAAGGTACTTTTGCTTCACCTGCAATGGCTTTAGCCAGCAAAGTTTTACCCGTTCCTGGTGGCCCACACATCAAAATACCACGCGGAATTTTACCACCTAAGCGCTGAAATTTGCTTGGCTCACGCAAAAAGTCAACCAACTCTTCTGTGTCTTCTTTCGCTTCATCACAACCTGCTACATCGGCAAAGGTTGTTTTGATTTGATCTTCCGGCAGAAGGCGTGCTTTAGACTTGCCAAAAGACATCGGGCCGCCCTTGCCACCGCCACCTCCTTGCATTTGTCGCATGAAGAACATAAAAATGGCCAAAATAAGCAGTATCGGGAAACTCGCAACTAAGAGTTGCGTCCAAATACTTTGTCTTTCTGGCATTTTACCTTCCACAACCACTTTATTACTTAATAGGTCGTCCATCATTTTTGGATCTTGAGCGGCAGGTCGCACGGTTTCAAACGATTCACCGTTGCTGCGTGTACCATTAATGGTATAACCACTAATCACCACTTTCGCTATTTGCCCATCATTTACTTCCTTAACAAACTCAGAATACGAAATCCTGTTTGTATCGGATGAGGAGTCAAAGTTGTTAAAGACAGTTAGTAGCACAGCGGCTATCACCAACCACAACAAAATATTTTTTAGCATATCGTTCAAGAGCACACCTCTTAACGGTTAGAGTGAGTATTCTAAGTATAACACTAGAACACCATTATTAACCTTTGTATTGTCTTCCTAATAAATAAACTTCGCGGCTACGAGCGCGCGAGGCATCCGGTTTTCGTGTTACAACTGTTGCAAACTGCGCTCGCATTGCTTTTAGGTAGTCATCGAACCCTTCACCCTGGAACACCTTCACAAGAAAATTTCCTCCAGGGCGCAACACCTGAGCCGCCATATCCAAAGCAAGCTCTACAAGATACATTGCCTGAGGCTGATCCACAGCGTTATTACCACTCATATTGGGGGCCATATCTGAAATTACAAGATCTGCTTTTTTATTGCCAATCGCCTCCAGAATCGCTTCATAGACTTCTTGTTCCGTAAAGTCTCCTTGTACAAAGTCCACACCAGGTAACGGTGCCATTTCCAAAATATCCGATGCAACGATGGTTCCTTGGTCACCAATTAGTTTGGCGGCAACTTGAGACCAGCCTCCTGGAGCAGCCCCTAAATCTACCACCCTCATTGCTGGACGAAAAAGCTTGTCTTTGTCATTCAGTTCAATGAGTTTATAACTGGCTCTGGAACGATAACCATCCTGATGTGATTTTTTGACATACGCATCATCAAAATGTTCCTTCATCCAACGGTCACTACTTTTTGATCTTGCCACTGTTTCATCATACCTAAATCAGTCAATATTCCGCTATAATATCGCTTAACCTCTAAAGCCTCCAATAAAGAGGGTTAACTAAGATGAGAAATTTTTATTATGAGTCTGTCAAACGCACAAAAAAAGCAATATCGCCTAATTGGCCATTCCCTTAATCCTGTTGTCATGATAGCAGGTAACGGTTTAACAGAACCGGTATTAACAGAAATTGACCGCGCCTTGGAAGATCACGAGCTAATCAAAGTCCGCATTAGCATAGTTGATCGAGAAGCGAGAAACGCTGTCATTGCTGAAATCGCGAAAATCATGAAAGCAGAAGTCGTTCAAACAATCGGCAAAGTAGCACTCTTCTACCGGGCCGCACTAGAAACCAACGTTAAGCTTTCTAACTTACACCGTTAAAATACTGTCAAGGGATAGTCTGTTTTGGTTAAAAAACAAACTATCCCTAAACTCTTCAATAAAAAAGCCGATATCCTCCTATAACTGGACCTTATTAAGATAGGTGTTTATCAATGCTATTTATTGACGCGTTAAGCCGCTCTGGAACACTGCCCAACAAAACAAACGTCATCAACAAAGAGAAGTTACGTTATAACCGCTCTTCTAAGGACTCTGTCGACTTAAGCAGTGCCGCCAACGAAGTGAAAGAAATTCATCTCGATAGCCGCCAAAAATTTCCCCTAAGCGCTTCTTCAAGCATTTTTGCCAACCTGATTGAACACATAATCAATCACATTTTCGACACACACCTGACCGTTTTATCCCCCGAAGAGCTCAATCTTGATAATAAAGATTGGCAATTGTATTTGCAGGTCCCCCCCAGTATCGCCATAAAAGAAAATACCAACAGCAGCTATCAAGAGCCTGCCATACAAAAACGTCCGCAAACAAAGCAGCTAACGTTCCGTATACCTGTTAAACCCCATTATGGCAACCCTGTCGAGATGACGGTATTACTGTCTGCACATAGAGGATCGCCAGACGTACCAACCCTTTTTTCGTCTCTACCCAAAGAAAACACGCTAGCCATATTAAAGACCCCCTATTTACCCGAGTTTCTTGCTCAACAAATAACGCACTATCATGTTTTCCTCGACCAAGATGGTGAAGAAGATCAATTAGCCCCCCTCTATCCATATAACGTAGCAGCCAATGATCACTTGAAAAGCATCCCAGAAGAAGTTGCTAAAAATTTGCTGGGGCTAAGACTATGGCGTGCTAAGGGAAACATCCTTCAACCCGCCCTGCTAGCAGATGCTAAGATCGGCCTACTGTTCGTTGGGCACTATCAGCCGATCATCGGCAAGGTGGGCAATCAAGAAGAGCAACGACTTAAGGAGAAAAACCTATCCATAAAAGCCTAGCCCTTCAATACAGAGCAAGTCCGATAATAAAAACAACCTTTTCACCGATTATCGTCCAAAAGACTTATTGATCGTTATTTTTCCAAAAGCCATATCGACCATTAAATCGAACTAGACACTTTTCAGCGAGAAGCCCACCACCGAGTTATGCGCTCCTGAACCCCCACCACAAAGACAAAAAACACCGGTACAAAAAAGATAGCCAATACGGTCGCACTGATAATGCCTCCGAGCACTCCCGTCCCAATAGCGCGCTGAGTTTCAGCACTGGCGCCTGAAGCCACAACAAGAGGCACAACCCCCAAACCAAAAGCCAATGATGTCATCAGAATAGGACGCAATCTAATACGGGCAGCAGTGGCAGCAGATTCGATCAAACTTTTTTCTTGTTCATGCAATTGCTTAGCAAACTCCACGATTAAGATTGCGTTTTTAGCGGAAAGACCAATGACGGTGATCATACCCACCTTAAAAAACACATCATTTGGCATATCACGAAGCAGAACGGCAACAACAGCCCCTAATAAACCAAGAGGCACAACCAAGATAACAGAAAATGGAATCGACCAGCTTTCATATAAAGCAGCCAATACCAGAAATACTACGAGCATTGATAAAACCATCAATAACGGTGCCTGGGAAGAGGACTGACGTTCTTGAAGTGACTGACCACTCCAGGCAACAGCAAAGCCTGCTGGCAATTGATCCACTAAATGCTCCATCTCTTGCATTGCGGCACCACTAGAAAAACCAGCTGCAGCTGTTCCTGAAATACGTACCGCAGGAAAACCTTGATAACGCGTCAACTGCAAAGGGGTTTCTGACCAAACGGGTGTCACTACTTCAGATAAAGGCACCATACCACCATTAACGTTACGCACATATAACTTAAGCACATCCTCGATTTGCATTCTTGCCGACACATCCGCTTGAAGAATCACCTGCTGCATACGTCCGGCATTAGGAAAATCCCCCACATACGTTGACCCTATCGCCGAGGAAAGTGTTTCACTAATGCGATTAAAAGGAACTCCCATTGCTTCAGCTTTCAGACGGTCAATATTCAACCGAACACTAGCTCCGGCGGGTAAACCATCAGGATAAACCCCTGTCACAATGCGACTTTTCGCCGCTAAGGCTAGTAGCTTATCCTGCGCAGCTTTCAATACCTCATACCCTCGATTAGAACGGTCCTGTAGACGCATTGAGAAGCCCGAACTGGTGTCCAACTCATCAATTGTTGGTGGCATTGAGCTCATGACAGTTCCCTCTGCAATATTCGCCATGGCCTGCTGCGCTAAGGAGACCTCTTCCTGTAAAGTCGTCCCACTTCGTTGCTTCCAGTCTTTTAACACAGTAAACGCCATGGCAGCGTTCGCACCTGAACCGGAAAAACCAAACCCCATGATAGATAGATTAGATGCCACATCAGGACGCGAGGCGATATACTTTTCAAACACTTTCACCACATCCAATGTTCGCTCCGTGGTCGCATTTGCTGGCAATTGAATCGTCGTCATAAAATAACCTTGATCTTCTTCTGGTAAAAATGACGTCGGCAACATTCGCAACGTTACAAGCAATATGCCAGTAATAATGACAAAAAGTATCATCATTCGCCCTGTTCGAGTTACCAACTTAATGACTCTAGAAACATACCCTTTCGTCATACCATCGAACTTTCGATTGAACCAACCGAAAAACCCTACTTTCTCAAGTGGCTGCTGGAGCTGCGGTTTCAACAAGGAGGCACACAAGGCTGGTGTCAACGTCAAAGCCAAAAAAGCAGAGAACAAAATAGACACTGCCATCGATAGAGTAAACTGCTGATAGATGACACCAACCGACCCACTGGCAAAGGCCATTGGGATAAACACCGCAGCCAACACTAAAGTAATACTAATGACAGCACTGGTTATCTCCCGCATCGCTTGAATGGTCGCTTCCTTGGGACTGAGACCTTCTTCGTGCATAATCCGCTCGACGTTCTCCACCACCACAATAGCGTCGTCGACAATAATACCGATGGCTAACACCATTCCGAACATGGTCAATACGTTGATCGAAAAACCTGTCAGCAGCATAATGACCAAGGTTCCCAACAAAGCGATCGGCGCCACAATTGCAGGAATTAAGGTACTGCGGATGCTCTGCAAAAACAAAAACATCACCAAGAATACCAACACCATCGCTTCAACCAGGGTATGGATGACTTTTTCAATAGACACTTTAACAAACGGTGCCGTATTAAAGGGAATGGAATAGCTCATACCCGCTGGCATGGTATGCCCCAACTCTTGCATACGAGCCATTACTTTATTAGCTGTGCTGACAGCATTCGCCCCTGGCGCTAATTGAATGGCTGCAGACGTAGCCACTTTGCCATTTTCACGATTACTAAAGCCATAAGATTGGGCGCCAAGTTCCACCCTAGCAACATCACTTAACAAGATTTTTGATCCATCAGTGCGAGCTCTCACGACAATATTGGCAAACGCTTCTGGCGAACTTAATTGCCCCTGAACAGTTAACGGCACAGTTACTCGCTGTCCACTGCTAGTAGGGGAGGCCCCAATACTACCAGGCGCAATTTGTACATTCTGCTGAACAATCGCTGTCGTTAGATCCGTCATAGTCAAACCAAAAGACGTTAACTTACTTGGATCCACCCAGATTCGCATGGCCTGCTCAGAGCCAAACAATTGCACATTACCCACACCATCTATACGACGAAACTCTTCCAACAGATTGCGTGCCATATAGTCGCTTAGCTCAGTCTCTGTAAAACGCCCATCATCAGACTTAAGACCTACGATCATAAGGAAGCTAGATGTGGCAGACTCGACACTCAAACCATTTTGACGAACAGCTTGTGGCAAACGCGCTTCAACAGCTTTAATCTTGTTTTGCACATCAACCTGGGCCAAGCTTGGGTTAGTGCCGGGTTTAAATGTCACTGTAATAGAAGCAGAACCTGAACCATCTGCCGAAGACTCGAAGTACAACACATTTTTCACACCAGACAGTTCACGCTCAATCAAACTCAGCACAGCATCGTTCATTGTTTGTGGACTTGCCCCCGGATAGTTCGCAGTAATACTAACCGATGGCGGAGCAATCGACGGATAACGGGCGATCGGCAATTGTGGAATAGCCAACACACCACCTAAAATAATAAATAAGGCAATAACCCAAGCAAACACAGGTCGATGAATAAAAAACTGAGCCATAAAGTGAATTCCCTATAAATTTAGTGGTCGAGATCAGAGACGGACTGATTTAACACCCATTGCTGTTCACGAACCGTTATGCCTTCAGTAAGCCGATCCATCCCTTCAACGACAATTTTCTGCCCAGCTCTCACTCCTGACTTCAAGCGATAATACCGATCAACCAACTCCCCAAGTTCGACTTTGATTAGATGAGCTTGTTGATTTTCGTCGATAACCCATACTCGAAATTGTCCTTCAAAGTGAACTATCGCCTGTTGGGGCAACATTAAAGCTTGATCGTAGTGACCCAGCTCCACTTTAGCTTGTACAAACATGCCTGGTAGAAGCCGCTTATTAGGGTTGCTTACCAGCACCCGCAACAACACATCACCCGTCCCTGAATCAACGCTGATACCGGAAAACATGATATGGCCCTTTCCGTAAGGCTCAGCGTCAGGCTGTAAAACAGATACTGTTAGACCAGTTTCTGTCCCTTGACTCTCCAAGGCTTTCTGCAATAACCCAAGAGAAGACGCAGGCCTGCGTAAATCTAAATAAACATGATCAATCTGTTGAATTCGTGCCATTGGACTGGCATCTGTACTGCTAACCAAAGCCCCTTCCGACACCAATGTCTGATCAATACGCCCCGAAATAGGCGCTTCCACTGTGGCAAACGTGAGGTCAAGCTTGCGGCGCGCCAGTGTTGCTCGCGCTTGTTCGACATCCGCCAATGCTTGATCTCGTTTGAACACTTCATCGTCGTATTGTTGACGGCTAATGGAGTTGGATTTGAGCAATGAGCTCAACCGCACCACTTGCGCTTGGGTATAAGCCAAAGCCACTTCCGCTCGCTTGAGAATCGCTGCGGCCATATTGACCTCAGCTAAAAACGGCGCTGGATTGATTTGATATAACGGCTGACCCGCTTTCACTTGGCTGCCTTGTTCAAAAAGCTTCTTTTGTACAATGCCCGTGATCTGAGCCCGAATTTCAGCAATACGAACCGGCGCTACTCGACCGGGCAAGGTCTCGGTCACCGTTAATGGTTGAGGCACCAAGGAGATTATTGATACTAAAGGGACTGGTAATACAACTCGTTGATCTGATTGAGATTGATCACATGCACAAAGAATGAGAGCACACAAGACAATCACGCCATAACGAGTACGTCTAAAGCAAAACTTCATCGAAAATCCTTTACCTTCTCGGGCGTAAACATGGAATAATCTAAATTTTACTTTTACTGAATGGAGCTATGGCCGAGAATGTGTGTAGGTTTGATGGAGATAGATACTTTTTCATGGGTAATGTGATGACAGATTCAGCAATCTTGACCGCCCCCAAAGTAACCATATTGATTGCCGAAGACGATCTTGAGATTACAGAAATTCTGACGGCCTATTTAGAAAAGTCTGGCATGCATACCTTGCATGCCGCCAATGGCCTTCAAGCTCTCGAACTTCACTCGACACATCAGCCCAATATCGTGCTACTGGATGTACAAATGCCAAAGCTGGACGGCTGGCGCGTTCTGACTGAAATTCGCCATCGAGGTGATACCCCCGTCATCATGCTCACTGCCATGGATCAGGACATGGACAAACTCATGGGACTGCGTATCGGCGCTGACGATTATGTTGTTAAACCCTTCAACCCAGCTGAAGTCGTGGCACGAACACAAGCGGTATTACGCCGAACCATGGCAACAAGTGAGCCTCAAACACAAAATGCATTGCAGCTAGGAGCACTTCAGATTGACATAGAAAACCACGCTGTCTTGGTCGATCAGGGAACAGGTTCCCTAGAAATCACATTAACACTGACCGAATTTAAGCTGTTAGCTCTCATGGCTCGCGCCCCAAAACGCGCTTACAGTCGAGCCGAACTATTGGAAAACTGTTTGCCCGAAGGCGATACACTCGAACGCACGGTGGACAGTCATATCAGCAAACTACGAAAAAAGCTGGAACAGGCTGGAGTACACGACATCCTTGTTGGTGTAAGAGGTATTGGCTACCGTTTTTGGGATCGAAAATGAGAATCGTCGGACTAAGTGGCAAAATAATTGCCTCAATGATCGCCATTACCTTGCTGGCGATCTTACTCGTCTTTTTCACTTCCTATCTTTTTTATTATCTAATGGATACCTTTTGGCCCAATTACGTCTTTGAAGACAGCTTTCTGCCAGAAGGCCCTGAGCTCATCTGGGTAGCTGTTACCATTATCATAACTCTGTCAATCGCTATCGCTGTTGCCGTTCACTTGGCCCGTCAAATATTATCTCCTCTCGAATCCGTCACCAAAGGTATTCGCCAACTTGCTGCCGGGGATTTATCCGCCAGAGCCACGCCATTTAGTAATACGAAAAACGAAACCAATCAGCTAGTCCGTGATTTTAATTTGCTTGCTGAAAAACTAGAGCAAATGACCGATGAACAAAAATTCTGGAACGCTGCCATTGCCCATGAATTACGGACTCCCATCACTATTTTATATGGCCGCTTACAAGGACTTTTAGATGGCGTCTTTACGCCAGATAACCACCAATTTCGCAGCTTACTTATGCAAGTTGATGGTTTAAAAAACCTAGTTGAAGATTTACGTGTCGTTAGTCTAGAAGAAAGCGGGCATCTCAATCTAAGAACACAGAACGTTAACCTCAGTACTGAAATCACCGCGGTGGTTGAGTTCATGAAAGACGCCCTAGCTAAGGCACAGCAGCAGGTAAAACTCGACTTGACTGTCACTAACGCTTTCTGTGACCCGATTAGAATTCGTCAAGCGCTCATTGCTTTACTTACCAACGCTATCAAACATGCCATACCGGGCACCATTAGCATTCAAACATATATCCAACAGGACACCATTATCCTAAGTATCGAAGATGAAGGTCCCGGCATTCCAGATACGCTGGTACCCTATGTATTTACCGCCTTTAAACGCTCACAGGAAAGCGAAACAACAGGCAGCGGTTTAGGGTTAGCTGTAGTTGCTGCAATAGCAAGAGCACATGGTGGCGACGCCAGCTGTCATGCAACCGAACAAAGTGGCACTCGTTTTGAAATGCGTTGGCCATACAAAAGCATAATTTAGAGAATAAAAAACCTCTTGTACTCAGTAGCACAAGAGGTTCTTAATAATCGTCCTTATCGAACCCTAAATACTAAAGCTCGCCCCACACCCACAAGTTGATGTGGCGTTAGGATTGGTGACAGTAAACCTTGAACCTTCTAGGTTTTCTTTGTAGTCCACTTCCGCTCCAACCAAATATTGAAAGCTCAAGGGATCTACCACTAAAGTTACGCCATCCCGCTGCACTTTAGTGTCATCCTCTTGGAGCTCTTCATCAAATTCAAAGCCGTATTGAAAGCCTGAACAACCACCCCCTGTCACATACACACGCAACATCAGACGATCATTTTCTTCTTCTTCAATCAGAGTTTGCAACTTAGCGGCGGCAGCCGATGTAAACTCGATGGGATTTGCCGATTCAACAACGCTCATCTTGATACCACTTTACAGAATGATTAATTAGACAAATTATCCTCTTAACCTAGTAATTTAGTCAAGTATAGATCAGTGTTCACGCGTCGCACGGAAGGTCACTTCAGGCCATTTCTCTTCCGCCATCATCAAGTTAACGCGGGTTGGCGCTAAATAGGTTAAGTGGCCTCCACCGTCAATTGCCAAGTTATCTGCACATTTACGTTTAAACTCTTCAAAGCGTTTTGGATCATCGCAATCCACCCAACGAGCGGAGTTCACATTCACCGCCTCGTATATACACTCAACTTTGTATTCGTCTTTTAAACGGTAGGCAACCACTTCATATTGCAATTGCCCCACAGCGCCAACAATCAACTCATTGTTACGCTGTGGCATAAACAACTGAGTAGACCCCTCTTCTGACAACTGCTGCAGACCTTTTTGCAAGGCTTTCATCTTCATTGGGTCTTTTAAACGTACACGGCGGAATAATTCTGGCGCAAAGTGAGGAATACCCGTGAATTTCAAATCTTCACCTTCGGTAAAAGTATCACCTATCTGGATCGTACCATGGTTATGCAAACCAATAATGTCACCAGAAAAAGCTTCCTCCACACCTTCACGATCACCAGCAGTAAAGGACACAGCATCGGTTACTTTAACGTCTTTGCCCAAACGGCAATGACGCATTTTCATCCCTCGGGAGTAAGAACCTGAGCAAACACGCATAAACGCAATTCGATCTCGATGTTTTGGATCCATATTGGCTTGAATTTTGAAAATAAAGCCAGTGAACTTCTCTTCTGTCGCTTTGACTTTACGAGTATTAGTTTCACGGTCAATCGGTGCTGGTGCCCACTCAACAAAACCATCTAACATTTCGCGCACACCAAAGTTAGATAACGCCGTCCCAAAAAACACAGGCGTTAGCTCACCCGCCAAATACGCGGCATGATCAAACTCATGACTTGCCCCACGAACCAACTCGATTTCATCAACATAAGCTTCCCAATCATCACCGAGCAATGCTTTCGCTTCGTCAGATTGCAAACCTTCAATACGAATATCGTCCATTAAAGTATGACCACGACCACGGACAAAAACATGAATCGTATCCGTGTATAGGTTATAGACCCCCTTAAAAAAGTCGCTCATACCAATAGGCCAGGTAATCGGTGCCGCCGCTATTTTTAGTACGTCTTCCACCTCGTCTAACAACTCAATGGGATCTCGAATATCTCGGTCCATCTTGTTAATAAAAGTTAGAATGGGCGTATCACGAAGACGACAAACATCCATTAACTTAATCGTACGATCCTCGACCCCTTTAGCGCCATCAATGATCATTAAGACAGAGTCAACGGCCGTTAAAGTACGGTAGGTATCTTCCGAGAAATCTTCGTGCCCTGGGGTATCCAGCAAATTCACCATGCGATCTTTATAGGGAAACTGCATCACAGACGAGGTTATGGAGATACCACGTTGTTGTTCCATTGCCATCCAGTCGGACGTGGCATGTTTATCGCCTTTGCGCCCTTTAACGGAACCAGCGGTTTGAATTAATTGCCCTAAAAGCAACAACTTTTCCGTAATCGTCGTTTTACCGGCATCAGGGTGGGAAATAATCGCAAAGGTGCGGCGTTGTTCGACTTGCTCAAGTAACTCTGTATTTGACATGGATAAGAATCTTCTAATTTAACGCAGACTGGTGATGCCTACTATCAACAAGAGGCAAGGCACAAAGCTGGGAGGTTAATTTTCAATGGCGCTATTTTCACCGATCTTAACGCCAGACACAATAAACCCTTTAAAGATTCCTTTAACCTCACGTAAATCTCTGTAGATCCAACCATAAAAAAGGAGCCACTAAAGGCCCCTTTTGAATTATTCACTTACTGTCGACTTACGATTCAGTCACTTCTTGCTCAGTCAATTGATCACTATGACTCTCAAGTTGCTTGCGCTTAGGAAACACCCTTCTCACTAAGACGAAGAACAAAGGTACAAAGAAAATGGCTAAGACCGTTGCCGTTAATGTACCACCGACAATACCAGAACCAATTGACCGACGACTTTCAGCCCCAGCACCTGTTGATAATGCCAGAGGCAAGGTACCAACAATAAAGGCCATAGAAGTCATGATAATAGGACGCAAACGAAGCTTAGCTCCTTCTGCTGCTGCCGCCCAAACACTTAAGCCTCGTTGATAAGCAGCCTCTGCGAATTCAACGATCAGTATAGCGTTCTTTGAAGACAAACCTATCGTCGTTAACAAAGCAACCTGAAAGTAGACATCATTTTCAAGGCCTCTTAAGTGTGCCGCTGCTGTCGCACCAATCACACCAAGTGGTATCACCAGAATAACTGAAAACGGAACCGTCCAACTTTCATAAAGCGCAGCCAAACATAAGAAAACGACTAAAATAGAAATACTATATAACATCAGTGTTTGCCCACTCGACGCACGCTCCTGATAGGACAAGCCACTCCAAGAACCTGTTACAGCCCCAGGTAAGGCCGCCACAATTTTTTCAAGCTCATCCATTGCTTGACCAGAACTTACACCAGGAGCACCTTGACCCTGAATTTCGTAAGCTGGTAATCCATTGTAGCGAGACAAAGTTTGTGGCCCGTATGTCCATTTCGCATCAGCAAAGGCAGAGAATGGTGTCATACTGTCATCATCACCGCGCACATACCAATGAGATAGATCCGATGGCGTACTACGATATTTCGCCATACCTTCTACATAAACTTTTTTAATCCGACCACGGTCAACAAAGTCGTTCACATATTGACCTGACCAAGCGGCGCTAATTGTTGTACTTATATCATTTAATGATAAACCAAGTGCCGCCGCTTTAGTCCGATCAATATCAATATGTAACTGAGGCGCTTCTGCAAGCGAACCTAAACGAACACCAACCAATAATTTGCTCGCATTCGCATTTTTCAATAACAAATTTCGCATATTGAGCAAAGTTTCACGACTTGTTCCAGCAGGTGCCTGCAGCTCAAAAGTAAAGCCATTACTCTGACCCAATCCCATAATTGCCGGTGGAATCAAGGTAAAAATTTTCGCATCACGAATCCCAGCAAAGGCAGGGTAAGTTCTTGCTGCAACAGCTTCTGCACTGTCGGCTGGGTTTTTACGTAATGACCAATCTTTCAAAGCGACAAATGCCAATCCTGCATTTTGCCCTGTCCCCATAAAGTTAAAGCCAGAAATAGTAAAGACTTCACTAACGTCCTTTTTCTCATCAACTAGAAAATGATGTTCAATTTTTCTCATTACTGCATCAGTACGAGTAATAGTCGCGCCGTCTGGCAGACTCACCATTACCATTAAGTCGCCTTGATCCTCCGTTGGTAGAAACCCTGTTGGTAAAGTTATAAATAGCGCACTTAGAGCCGCAACAATAACCCCATAACCCAACATCCAACGAATCGGTTGCTTAATCAATTTAGAGACACGACTAGAATAAGACGTTGTCGCACGATCAAAATTACGGTTAAACCATCCAGCTAACCCCTTTTGAATCTTATGATGATTCGGCTTTAACAAAGTGGCACAAAGCGCTGGCGTTAAAGTCAGAGCAACAATCACAGACAATACCATTGCAGAAACAATAGTGACTGAAAACTGGCGATAGATAACACCTGTGGAACCACCAAAGAAAGCCATAGGAAGAAAAACCGCCGATAAAACGACTGCAATCCCAATTAAAGCACTGGTGATCTCCCCCATCGATTTAATGGTGGCTTCTTTCGGCGAAAGCTTTTCCTCTTCCATCACCCTCTCGACGTTTTCCACCACCACAATAGCATCATCTACAAGCAGCCCAATAGCCAGCACCATACCAAACATGGTCAATGTATTAATGGAAAAACCCAAGACATTTAATATGCCAAACGTTCCTAGCAATACTACTGGCACCGCAATAGCAGGAATTAAAGTGGCTCGCCAGTTTTGCAAGAATACAAACATCACCAAAATAACCAAAGCAATTGCTTCAAAGAGCGTTTTTACCACCTCTTCAATAGATATTTTGATAAATGCTGTATTGTCTTTTGGATAAGCTAACTCGTAACCTGCCGGCATGTTTTTCGTAATCTGAGCAAAAGCGGCTTTTACACGTTCTGATGTACCCAGCGCATTGGCACCAGGGGATAACATCACTGCAAGCCCAGAAGCAGGATGACCATTAAAGCGAGCGATATAATTATACGTTTCATTACCCAACTCGACTTTCGCGACATCTTTTAGGCGAACGGTAGCTCCATTTTGATCATAAGCAAGAATGATATTCCTAAACTGTTCAGGTGTTGTAAATTTAGACTGCGCAGTCACGGTAGCATCAATTTCTTGACCTTTTATAGCAGGTAACCCACCTAGAGAACCAGCTGCGATCTGAACGTTTTGTTGTTTGATTGCCGTTTCAATGTCAGATGGAATTAGCTTATAAGACTCCATTTTTAAAGGGTCTAGCCAAATTCGCATCGAATATTGAGAACCAAACACTTGAACACTACCTACACCATCGACACGCGCAATAGCATCTTGCACACTAGACACGATGTAATCAGAAATATCGCCTGCTGAGTGCTGATTTGTCTTGTCATAAATAGCAGCAATTAACAAAAAGTCAGACATTGACTTTTTAACAGTTACGCCATTGTCCTGTACCGCCTGAGGCAAAGAAGAAGTAATTTGCGAAATCTTATTTTGCACTTGCACTTGTGCGATATCAGGATCAGTACCTTGTTTGAAAGTAACCGTAATGGTGACCTTTCCAGCCGAAGAACTAGAAGAAGAAAAGTATAATAAGCCACTAAGACCCGTTAACTGTTGCTCCATTACTTGAGTAACACTATTTTCTAAGGTTTGTGCCGACGCACCAGGATAAGACGCAGAAATACTGATAGAAGGCGGCGCTATATTAGGGTACTGCGCAATAGGCAGCGCATTGATCGACATCACACCAGCAAGCATGATGGCGATGGAAATCACCCAGGCAAAAACAGGACGATTGACAAAAAAACGAGCTAGCATAAATTCTCTTCCTTAATTCGACGAAGAATTGGTAGCAGTTTTTACAGGAGTAAAATCACCTGTTGCGGGATCATAAGTCAGTTCAACAACACCAACATCGCTACCAGGCCCGACTTTTGCTGAGCCCTCCATCACCACTTTATCACCTGCATGAATACCCTTTGTTACCAACCATTCATTACCAACAGCCTGTTGAACATTGAGCATATGCTTTTCAATATGATTGTTAGCATTTACAACATAGGAATACGCATTCCCCTTCACGTCTCTTAAAACACCTTGCTGAGGCACTAATAGGGAGGACTTATAGACTGCTGTATGCAAAATACCACGAACAAACATACCAGGAAGTAGCTGACCATTAGGGTTAGGAAATTCAGCTCTTAATTTAATACTCCCTGTCGATTCATCAACATTTATCTCACTGGCCTTCAAGACACCTTCATGATTATATTTAGTGCCATCTTCCAGCACCAAAGAAACCAAATCAGAGCCCTTTTCCACTCCCGGCTGAGACAACATATCATTTTCTTTTAACTTCGCAGAGCTCGTTTGTGCCAAGTCAACAAAAATAGGATCTAAAGAGCGAACCGTCGTCATAGCGGTTGTTTGATTAGCGGTTACCAAGGCCCCTACCGTCACTTGAGAAATACCAATACGACCAGAAATTGGAGAAGTGATTTTGGTATAGGATAAATTAATTTTCGCCGATTTAAGCTCCGCTTCCGCTTTTTTCTGATCTGCTTTTGCTTCTAAATAGGCAACATGAGCATCATCAAGATCTTGTTGAGAAACATTATTCTGTTTACGCAATAATGTATATCGACGATCCTTCAATTCAGCCGATTTCAGGCTAGCATTAGCCGACTCTAACGTTGCTTCCGCTTGTCTGACAGCAGAAAGATAAGAGGAATCATCCAACTGATACAAAACCTGGCCTGCAGTAACGTTCTGCCCTTCCTCGAACAAACGCTTGGTGATAATGCCACCAACCTGAGGTCGAATTTCTGCCACTAGGCTAGATACCGTACGCCCAGGTAATTCTGTATTAATTTCCGCTTTTTGAGGTTCAATGGTCAATACACCAACCTGAACTTTAGGAAAACCGCCCGGTCCGCCCGGTCCACCTGGAGCGCCACCTTTTTCTTGACAGCCAGCAACAAGAAGCGCAATGGCTAAAGCGCCTGAAGCATATTTTAATTTAGACGACATCGAAAAGTTTCCCTTAAAATTCGTTGAGAATGAACGTTCATTCTCACTATAATATATGCTAACCTTTCAATATACCCTGCAAAAGTGCAAAAAAATGACATTCAACTCTTCAAAACTGCTATGCAATGAACGCCGTCAACAAATTCTTGACGCCACAGAACAGAACGTTATTCATAAGGGTTTTCATAAAACCAGCATGCAAGCCATTGCAAAATCAGCAAAACTTAGTGTTGGACAAATCTATCGCTACTTTAATGACAAAGATGACATTATTTGCGCACTGGTTGAACAAACCACCAAAAGACACTTAAGCTTTATGTCTGAGTTTTTAAACAAAGAAGACTGGCTGACTCGACATTTCAGTGAAGACAATGAAGAAATTCATTGTATTCGCATTATGACGCTTGAAATCAAGGCAGAAGCATCGCGTAACACGACAATATCGAAGATCTGTAAGGAAATGAACCAACGCCTTCGATCAAGAGCCACTGAAATCATCATGGAAAAATCACCAAGCTTAAGCAAAGCAGAGGCCATTGCCCGTGTTGAAGCGTTGTCCATCTTAACAGAGGGCATGTTATCCGAATGGGATTACACAACCCGACCTTTTACTCTGGAAACCATTAAACTCTACAACACCTTGCTTGATAGCATTTTACCCGATTAACCTTGAGTCCTTTTTCTAGTCCTAACCTTCTTTTTTCTGTTACTGAAACAACAAGCAATTTTAATGTGACTTAAATAACATCCTAATCTGTCGCCACCGACTCATCAGCATCGCAACAAAGATTAAGATACAGCCAAACACTTGACCAACACTCATCAATTGAGCAAACCAGATAGAAGCAAACAATGCCGTCCAAACTGGCTCTAAATTCATAATCACGGCTGCGTGACTTACTGGTGTCAGACTTTGCCCGTAGGTTTGCAGCAAAAACCGTAAACTTGTTGCAATCAAAGTGCTCGCAAGAAACCAACCTACCACATTCGTCGGCACAGCATGGGGCACCGTTTCAGTCAGCACAGAGATAGTAAGTAAAAATACACCAGCTACACCCAACTGTATGGCCGTAAGTACCAGCACAGGCATTCGAGTAGACTGTCTGGATAACAGATTAAACTGAAATGCCGACATCACAGCCGTGGCCAAAAAAAACAATTGCCCCACTTCAAATTTCAGACCGCCATCTAACGCTAAAAAGGCTAATCCAATCACTGCTATAGGAAGGGCAACCCAAATACTTTTTGGAGGTTGCTCTTTAAATAAAAGCTTGGCAACAATAGGGACCAAAACCACACCAAGACTAGCAATGAACGCGCCAACTCCTAAGTTTTGTGTTTTGGATAGCCCTTCAACCCAAAACATCATAGCAAGTCCCATCACGCCACCAACCAACAAGGCTGGCCTCATGTCTCGCCATCGCAACCCAACAAAGTACTTACGCCCAGCAAGCACCAAAACAAAGCATGCCACTAAAAAGCGCATTCCCATAAAAAATAAAGGTGGTAGCCCCGTCAACGCTTCTTTAGAAAAAATCCAACCAAAACCGGCTAAAATAGTCACTAGAATCAAAACCAGTTCAGCCTTGAAATGCATCCATTGCTTCACCATATCGCCTTTTTTAAAAGATATAACACCCTAAACAACGTGAAAAACCACCATTAATGGTGGTTTTTCGCTCAAATACTAAGGTGCCAGTCTACTCGCTATTTATTTCACATACGATAGAGGCAAGCCATTATTTTTTTTAATCTTCGGCCATGCAATGACAATTGATACTATCGCAGCCGCCGCCAAAAGCCAGTTATATTGCACATAACTAATGAGAGATATTGGCGATACTTTAGCAAGAGACGATGCCAGTAAAATCTGAGCACCATATGGCAATAATCCCTGAGCCACGCAAGAAAAAATATCCAAAAGACTCGCACTGCGGCGGGCATCCACGTTGTATCGAGTTGCAATATCTTTGGCGACAGAACCGTTAATCAAAATTGAGACGGTATTATTCGCCGTGCATAAATTCGTCAACGCAACCGACGCACTAATACTAAATTCTCCTGCTCGAGTTGATCCAGGCTTAGCGCCAAACACACGAGCAATCTTCTCAATTATGCTCACCAGCCAATCCAAACCACCTTGCGCTTTCATAAGTGCACCCATGCCACCGATCAACAAAGAGAGAATAAGGATCTCCTGCATCCCAGTATAGCCACTGTAAATCTCTTTGGACCAAGTCGCGACCGTGAAATCCGGTAACATTGTTAAGCCAATTACCCCAGCTAATACAATGCCACTAAACAGCACCAACATGACATTGACCCCCAGCACCGCCAAGGTTAAAACAACCACATAAGGCAACACCTTGATCAACTCATAATCCTTTACTTGACCAATATGCGCCACTCCACTTTGAAAATACAACAACACCAAAGTGACTAAGGCTGCTGGCAAAGCGATTTTAAAGTTCATTCGGAACTTATCGCGCATATCACACCCTTGTGTCCGAGTGGCGGCAATAGTGGTATCGGAAATAATCGATAAATTATCACCAAACATGGCACCGCCAATTACCGTACCAACGGTTAGCAGTAAGGATAAATCCGTCGCATTCGCCACACCAATGGCAATCGGGCCAATAGCCGCAATGGTTCCCATCGAAGTTCCCATAGAAGTTGCCACAAACGCGGTAATGATGAATAAGCCTGGCAATACAAATGCAGGCGGAACGACGCTTAAACCAAAGTTAACCGTCGCATCAACGCCGCCAACCGCTTTGGCAACACTGGCAAAAGCCCCCGCCAACAGATAGATCAACACCATGGTAATGATGGTGTTGTCACCTACCCCACGAATAAAAGTGTCAATACGCTTATTCAGTGACCCCTTGGCTAAGATAATTGCCAAGACAATGGCAGGCAAAATCGCAACCGGGGCGGATATTTGGTAGAAAGCAAAGTCCACACCTTGAGTTTGATACCAAAGCCCACTACCAACAAACAAAACAAGAAACAGCACTAAAGGTAAAAGTGCTAATGGAGATTTAGAAGTCATGTGATCGATCATGTCCAAATAGAAATGAGTCCCTGCGATGGATAATCTAGGGAAGGAAAATCGTTAACAACACCTAACACGCCATGATATGGCTAAGATGAATAATTAACGAGATGAATTCTCTATTTATAACAAAACAAACAAATAAAATCACCACTTATACAAAAAAGGAATTAAAAACTCACAAAAAAACCCCAGCAGATTACTGAGCTTTTTAACCTATACAAGCTTTAGAGAGCAGGGCTGATTTTTTACCTAAATAAGCTAGCAGATAATCATCAAAGGTGAAAACAGATTAAAATTAATTAGAGTTCAAATAAAAAAGATAGAGTAAAATAAAAATAGAGAATCACAGTGCTAGGTTCAACAATTAGGCGAATCTTATGCTTAAATCAGCTCCAAGCAGCAACTGCCTTTACCACATCATAACCGTATACTGGATCTAACTTAGCTTGAATCACACTCGGAGCAAATTGCGACGCCACTTTAACGGCATTTAGCTTCATTTGTCCAAATAGACCACCGTGCATATGATACAAGCCCGTATTGTCTTTAGACATATTTTGAATACGAACAGTTCTTGGTTTACGAAGGATTTCATAGGAAGCAAGGGCATCGGGTAACGGCTTACTCATCAGCGAGGCAACCAACACATACGCATCTTCAATGGCCATGGCCGCGCCTTGCGCCATAAACGGCAACATTGGATGACACGCATCGCCAAGTAACACCACCCGCCCCTGATACCAAGTCCGTAAGCTACTACGTCCATTAAGTGCCCACAAAAATGTGCTATCAGCGGTTGCCAAAAGTTCAGTCACTTCAGGGTGCCACCCCGCAAAAGCAGAACGTAGTTCGTTAATATCCCCCTCTTCCCGCCACGATTCTGATTGCCAACCACCACGCTCCTCTACCGCGACGAAATTCACCCATTCTCCACCGCGTACATAATAAGTCACTAAATGGCGTCCAGGCCCCACCCAGACACAAGCATCTGGTTGAATGTTAACCGCCTTAAGACTCGCGACAGGCACTACCCCACGCCAAGCCACTTGCCCCATAAAGTCAGGCGCTTTCTTACCCAGCATTTGTTCGCGAATCACCGAACGAATACCATCAGCTCCAATGATTAAATCTGTCTCATATTCACTGCCATCTAGAAGACACAACACAACCGAGCTATTCTGATCTGACTTTTGGTATCCGGCAACCGTAGCGCCTAACCGTATTGTCACCCCAGCTTTCTGACAGGCTTCCACCAAAACACGGTGTAAATCGGCACGATGTAAATGCCAGTAAGGGGCGCCATAGCGATCAATGGCAGCCTGACCTAAAGGGGCTTTTAAATAATATTCCCCCGATTTGAAATGACGCATAGTGGCTTGTTTCGGCTCAAAGGCGTAAGGACGAAGGGCGTCTTCTAAACCCAATTGGCGCAGCACCTTCATCGCATTTGGACTCATTTGCAAGCCTGCTCCCACTTCGCCCAATACATTAGCCTGTTCAAATACCGTTACGTCCACCCCTTGCTGAGCAAGCCCCAAGGCAACACTCAAACCGCCAATACCCGCACCAGCAACCACCACGTCTTTGATTTTGTTCACAAACCAATCCTTACAGTCATTAATAAAATCGCTTATAGGAATGATAAACAATTTACAGGTTAATTAGTTGCGCTTCGTCATAATTCATGAAGCGATAACAATAAATTACTTATTTATTGTTAAATAAGATTGTTCATGGCGTGATCTTTGCTGTATTTCTTTTGTATCGATTAACGACTAATGTCACTAATAAGGGCAATAATTCTACTCTGTTTGCCTAATAACAATAACAATTACGCATGGGGGTGACACCACAAAGTGCATAGGATCGCATTCGCTTGAATCAGTTTTTCCCCAGATTAACAAAAGAACGAGGTTTAGATGGATAATTTGAGTAGCCAGTATCAGTCAAATGGCTTTTTTGACGAATTAATTGATAGTAAAGGCAAGCCCAGACCCCCCGCCAAGCAATTACTTGGCTATCTAGATAGTTTATCAGCAGAAGAGCTTGAAAAAAGAAAGCTCATGGCCGAAGCCACCATACAAGAAATGGGCATCAGCTTTACCGTTTACACCGAAGAAGGCAACATTGACCGAGCTTGGCCCTTCGATATCGTACCAAGAACCATAGACGCCAAAGACTGGCGCGTTGCAGAAGCAGGCCTAAAGCAACGACTCAAAGCCCTTAACTTGTTCATTGATGACCTTTATCATGATCAACAGGTTATTAAAGACGGCATTATCCCAGAGCACATCATCAAAGAATCCAAAAATTTTCGCCCCGAATGTATCGGTGTATCCCCTGCTTATGGGGTATGGGCTCACATTTGTGGCACCGATTTGGTGCGTGATGAAGATGGCGAGTTCTACGTTCTCGAAGACAATTTACGCGTCCCTTCTGGCGTCTCCTACATGATCGAAAACCGCGCGATTACCAAACGTGTGCTTCCTGAACTGTTTGAAAACGACAGCATCCTGCCAATTGATTCTTACACTTCCCAATTGTTCGATACCTTAGCAGCCTTATCGCCTAGAGACATAGAAGATCCAGAAATTGTCGTCATGACGCCAGGTATTTACAATTCAGCCTATTTCGAACATGCCTTTTTGGCTCAACAGATGGGAGTAGAATTAGTAGAAGGTAGCGATTTATACGTTGATAATCAAGATGACTGTGTCTATATGAAAACCATTAATGGACCAGCGTTAGTCGATGTTATTTACCGTCGTATTGATGATTTATTCCTAGACCCTGAAGCCTTCCACCCAGACTCCGTATTAGGTGTTCCAGGTTTGATGCGAGCTTGGAGAAAAGGCAATGTCGCTTTAGCAAATGCACCAGGAGCAGGGGTAGCAGATGACAAAGTTGTCTATGCCTATGTACCAGACATCATCCGCTACTACCTAAAAGAGGAGCCTATTCTTAAAAATGTCGAGACATTCTTGTGCGAAGACCCTGAGCAACGGGCCTATGTGTTAGCAAACTTGGACAGTTTAGTTGTCAAACCTGCCAACGAGTCTGGTGGCTATGGGATGCTAGTGGGGCCACATTCTACGAAGAAAGACCAAGCTCTATTTGCAGAACTGATAGAAGCGAATCCTCGCAACTACATTGCTCAACCAACACTGAAACTGTCCACCTCGCCAACATTAGTTGCCAAAGGCAGCTTAGAGCCACGCCATCTGGATTTACGTCCCTTTATTTTGCAGAGCAAAGACACCTATGTGACCACAGGTGGACTGACACGAGTCGCTATGAAAAAAGGCTCTTTGGTCGTCAATTCGTCACAAGGTGGTGGTAGTAAAGATACTTGGATCGTCGAAACAAAGGGGCGCTAATTATGTTATCCAGAGTCGCAGAACGTTTATTTTGGGCTGGTCGTTACTTAGAACGTGCCGAAAACACCGCCCGCTTAGTTAGAGTATACGATGAACTCCTTTTTGACTTACCAAGAGACATCAAAATTTCATGGTATAACCTCATCGAAATCAACAGTGGCACCGAACAATTTGAACAACGCTACAAGGTAAAAGACGAACGTAATGTCGTAAAATTCTTATTAGCAGACGATACCAATGCAAGCTCTATGCTCTCATCGCTGAAAATGGTTCGAGAAAATATTCGTACCACCCGTGATGTGGTACCAGAGGAAATGTGGGAACTGATCAACGAGCTGGATATGTATGCGCGCCAAAATATCAAGCAGGGCATCAACCGTTCTGGCCGTCACGACTTTCTCAACACCATTATTGAAGGCTGTCAAAAAATCATCGGCCTACTTGCGGGGACGATGACTCGAGATTCCGGCTGGCAATTTCTTATCATGGGACGTTATTTAGAGCGTGCCGACATGAATACGCGTATCATTGATGCTGCGGTGTCTTTAATGTTGCAATCCGAAGCCGAAGAAAGCGTGCGACTGGGCCAAGTGGTATGGGCCAAAGTGCTAAAATCGCAAAGTGCGTATTTGGATTATCGCCGCACAGTGCGAACCTCTATCAATGGAGCCAAAGCCGTGACCTTTTTACTGCGAGACCCGTTTTTCCCACGAACACTGTCATACTGCCTGGAGCAGATTCGTGAGGCGGCCTCTAAATTACCTCGCTCCGGCATCATTACTGCTAAGGTAGATAAACTTTACGGCTACGAATATCCAATAGAACGCTCAGAAGATTTGAATGAAAAGTTTCATGACTATCTTAATGACTTTCAGTTAGATCTTATCGAAATAAACCACCAGATTACCGAGAACTGGTTTCATTTTCGGCAAGGAGACGCTGCATGACTATTCGAGTCGCGATACAACACAAAACGACCTACGAATTTGACCGATTTATCAATGTGTCACCTCATGTATTACGCTTGCGCCCTGCGGCGCATTCACGAACAAAAATTCATGATTATTCGTTAAAAGTACTCCCTGAAAAGCATTTTATAAACATACAGCAAGACCCTTTTGGCAACTTTCAAACGCGACTTGTCTTCCCAGAAAAGACCAACAAACTGGAATTTATGGTTGAAGTAATAGCCGATATGACGGTTATCAACCCGTTCGATTTTTTTGTGGAAAGTTATGCAGAAGAGTACCCTTTTGCCTACGATAAGGCATTAAAACGCGAACTAGAGCCCTATTTACAAGTCACCGAGTCTTGCCCCCTATTGGACAAATGGCTCTCTACGGTAGACCGAAAAAATACCCCGATTAACGACTTTCTGGTGTCCATAAACAGTCGCCTAGCGGGAGAGATCGGCTACGGCATTCGTCTCGAACCGGGTGTACAAACCTGTGAAGAAACACTCACCTTAAAAAAAGGCTCATGCCGCGACACATCTTGGTTGCTTGTGCAAATTCTACGCAGTCTTGGACTCGCCGCTCGTTTCGCCTCGGGCTACCTGGTACAGCTCACCGCCGATATCAAAGCACTCGATGGCCCATCCGGGCCTGAAGAAGATTTCACCGACTTACATGCTTGGTGTGAAGTCTATTTACCCGGTGCTGGCTGGGTAGGACTGGACCCTACATCGGGCTTATTCGCTGGCGAAGGGCATATTCCCTTAGCTTGTACCCCTGAACCCGCTTCTGCGGCCCCCATTACTGGGTTTATCGATGAATGTGAGTGCGAATTCAGCTACAGCAATATTGTCACACGCATTCACGAAGACCCACGGGTCACTAAACCCTATGCAGAAGGGGAATGGGAGACCATAAAAGCCCTTGGCTATGCGGTCGATAAGGAATTGGAAAATGGCGATGTTCGTCTCACCATGGGAGGCGAGCCAACCTTCGTCTCCATTGATGATATGGACTCAGAACAATGGAACACTGGTGCGCTAGGTGCCGAAAAACTTAAGTTAGCAAAAGACCTCTTGCTTAGAATGAAGCAAGAGTTCGGGGCAAATGGCTTGCTACATTATGGACAAGGCAAGTGGTATCCAGGAGAAGAGGTGCCACGGTGGGCCCTTGGGTGTTTTTGGCGCACTGACGGTGAGCCACTATGGGGCGACCCAAAATACCTTGCCAGAGTCGATAAAGATTACCAGCACACTATCGCCGATGCGCAGGCATTCGGCGAATTACTGTGCGACAAGCTCGCGTTGGACAAACAGTACCTACAAAGCACCTATGAAGACACACTCTACTATTTGTGGATGGAACAATCCCTTCCTGCGGATGCCGACCCTACCAAAGCGGACTTAAAAGACGATTTAGAACGCCGCCGTCTGGCAAAACTGCTAAGCCGAGGGTTAAGTACCGTAACAGGTTATATTCTGCCACTCGAATTCGATGCCTATAATAACCGCTGGAACAGCTCACGCTGGCCAATGCGCAGTGATGTGATCACCCTCATTCCGGGTGATAGCCCAATGGGCTACCGACTACCCCTGAATGCTTTACCGGCTCAGGCAGAAGAAGATCGCATTCCAGAACGGGATCCATTTGACCCTCGCCAACCGTTGGCAAACAAAAAAGAGAACCCCGTATTAGACAGTGTTGCCAAACAACATTTCGCTAAAAAGCCAGTGCAAACAGTGTCTATGGCAAAACCGTCTGCCGTGGAAAAAACACTGAAAAATGTGATTCGTACCACACTGTGTCTTGAACCGCGCAATGGTCGCTTGCATGTATTTATGCCTCCTATGACTCATCTAGAATATTTTGTCGAGGTACTTGAGCACATTGAAGCGGTCGCCAAAACACTGGATTTACCGGTTGTTATCGAAGGCTATGAACCACCTAAAGATCCGCGTTTACAAAAATTCTTGATCACCCCTGACCCAGGCGTCATTGAAGTGAACATCCATCCTGCCGCCAGCTGGGAAGAATTGGTTCACAATACGGAAACACTCTACCACCAAGCCTACCTTTCTCGACTTGGCGCAGAGAAGTTCATGCTGGATGGGCGGCACACTGGCACAGGCGGAGGGAACCACGTTACCCTTGGTGGTCGCACTCCTGCCGATAGCCCCCTACTACGTCGTCCGGAATTACTGCAGAGTTTAGTGACCTTCTGGCAACATCACCCTGGTTTGTCTTACCTTTTCTCTGGAATGTTCATTGGCCCAACCAGCCAAGCACCACGCCCAGATGAAGGCCGTGACGAAGCCCTGTATGAAATGGAAATAGCTTTCCAGAATATGCCAGAAGGGTTTGTAGAAGAACCTTGGTTGGTGGACCGCTTAATGCGCAACCTGCTGGTAGATATCACAGGCAACACTCACCGTTCTGAATTCTGTATCGACAAACTTTATGCGGCAGGCACTGCCAGTGGTCGCCAAGGCTTACTGGAGTTTCGTGGTTTTGAAATGCCACCCCATCCGCACATGTCATTAGTACAAATGCTGTTGTTACGTTGCTTGGTAGCACGCTTTTGGAAGGAACCCTACAAAAAACCGTTAGTACGCTGGGGCACCAGCCTACACGATAAATTCATGCTGCCGCACTTTGTTTGGCAAGATGTCAAAGAAGTCGTGGAAGATCTACAGCAACATGGTTTCCCTTTTAAATTGGAATGGTTGGCGCCTTTTGAAGAGTTCCGTTTCCCACATTACGGACGAAAACGCATCGATGATGTGGAAATAGAATTGCGCTGGGCCATCGAGCCTTGGCATGTTCTTGGTGAAGAAATCACTGGGTCAGGTACTGCTCGTTACGTTGACTCCTCTGTTGAGCGCTTGCAAGTCAAACTCTCCGGTTTGACTGAAGGTCGTTACGTGCTCAGCTGTAATGGCCGTCGTGTACCAATTCGCTCTACAGGTCGCAAAGGGGAATTTGTCGGGGCTGTTCGTTATAAAGCATGGGCACCGCCTTCTGCGTTACACCCAACCTTAGGCATCGATACGCCCTTAGTCTTTGATTTGATCGATACCTGGAACGGTCTATCTGTTGGCGGCTGCACCTACCATGTCTCTCATCCTGGCGGCCGGACTTATGAGACCTTGCCAGTCAACAACAACGAAGCGGAAGCCCGACGAGTCAACCGTTTTTGGGATCATGGCTTCACTCAAGGCACCTTGTCGCCTCCACCAGCCTTTAGTGCGTTACGTTCCTTTTACCCAAATGGAGACGAGCCGCGCCCAATGGCCCCACCTGCGGAAGAACCAATAAATGAATATCCGCATACATTAGACTTGCGTAAGCAGTATAATACGCTCTGATATTTTTTTACCTTAGGCTCAACGTATTATGCAATCTCAGACAGGTCTTCTTACCGCGCCAACAGTGGATGCTTCTAGCACCACTAAGGCGCCAACTTTTTCCAGCTACGATCAACCGATCAATGCTTATGACGAGGCTTTTAAAGAAGATCGTCAACCACGTCCTCATTGGCAGGACGTATTGGCTAACGTTAAAAAATTGGGCCCAGAAGGACGCATAGAAAGCGAGCGACGTGTACAACGCATACTTCGCGAAGATGGTGCAACATATAATTTATCTAGCGACCCCCTCACGCCTAGCGTGTGGGAGCTGGATCTGATTCCAAACATCATCGAAAGTGCTGACTGGAGCCTAATAGAAACAGGGCTTAAGCAACGCTCCGCCTTGTTTGACTTAATTTATAAAGACCTTTATGGCCCACAGGAACTGCTCAAAAGCGGCACAATTCCTGCCGAGATTATTTTTGGACACCCTGATTTTCTTCGCCCATGCCATAACATCACCACTCCTGGGCAACACGATCTATTACTGCATGCTGTTGACTTGGTTCGGGATAAAAATGGACTTTTCCATGTTATCGGAGATCGCACTCAAGTCCCTAATGGTGCAGGGTATGCGTTGGAAAATCGTGCGGTTATTTCACGTATTTTGCCCGTTCTGTTTCGCGATAATCAGGTACAGCGGATCTCTCATTTTTTCCAGACATTCAAAGGCATGCTATCGAAACTTGCCAGCGATTGGACAGATACTCCACGCATTGTTGTGCTAACACCCGGCGCTTACAGCAGTAGCTATTTTGAACAAGCCTATTTGGCCAACTATATGGGTTTTCCCTTGGTTCAGGGTAGTGACTTGACAGTTCGTAATGGGGCTGTCTGGATGAAATCCCTCAACGGCTTAGCCAGGGTTGATGTCATTCTTCGCCGTGTTGAAGATGCTTACTGTGACCAAGCAGAACTGCGTGCCGACTCCATATTAGGGGTGCCAGGTTTATTAGAGGTCGCTCGAGCGGGTAACGTGGTTCTGGCGAACCCACTGGGCAGTGGCTTATTAGAATCACCGGTTTTCTTAAAATACTTGCCAGCCATCAGTCAATTCTTGATGGGCCAACAATTAACGCTACCTTCCGTACAGACCTGGTGGGCAGGTGATCCCATAGATCTGGAGTATATTACCAGCCATATTAACCAGCTTATTATCAAACCGATTAGCAGACGGGCAGATAACAAAAGCATCTATGGCCATACCTTAGACGAAAAACAATGCCAAGAAGCCATCAAAAAGATCAAAAAAGCCCCCCATTTATATGTGGCACAAAGCTATATTCCTGGCGCTATTTCCCCCATTTTTGATAATGGCCAATTGCAAGCAGCGCCCACCATGCTTCGCGGTTTTACCATGTCTGATCAAGACGGTTATAGTGTCATGCCTGGCGGATTGTCCCGTGTCAGTCAGAGTCACGACGACATGATCGTCTCTAATTTGTCCAAGTCCAAATCAAAAGACACCTGGGTGCTGTCCACACAACCCCTATCAAATAAGATCGCCAGTAACGACCAAGCCATTCTGCACGATGAAGCGGTACAAACCAACTTACCCAGCCGTGTGGTTGAGAACTTATTCTGGATGGGACGCTACGCTGAACGTGCGGAAATCAGCATGCGCCTGTTAAGGACACTTTTTAAACAAATGAATGGCATCGATCCACTCCCCATCGAGAGTCGTCGCCTCTTACTGGAAATGGCTTCCCGACAAACAGGTTGTCTGCCAGGTTTTACCAAGGCCGATGATGAGATGATTACCAATCCAGACAAAGAACTGATTTCCATCATCATTGATGGCAAACGCCCAGGATCGGTCAAAGCGAACCTACACGCCATGCTTAATTGTGGCGAACAGGTTAAAGAGATGCTCTCAGCGGACACGCGAATTATCATCAACGAACTGCGCGATCATATTCACGAGTTAGATCGTGCGTATACCAATGGTTTACCCTCAGCGCCGGAAGAATCTTTGGACAGCCTAGTCACCTCCTTGTTAGCTCTGTCTGGGTTAAACCACGAAAGTATGCTGCGCGGATTGGACTGGACTTTCCAAGAAATTGGCCGCCGCACAGAACGAGCCATCCAAACTGCTACACTATTACGCGCCGCCTTAACCAAGTCACTAGCAGAGCCTGAACAACAACAAATACTCGAATCCGTGCTGTTAAGTGTAGAAGCCTTAATTTCTTTCCGTCGGCGTTATCGTAATCGTTCACGGGTTGCGTATGGGCTCGATTTATTAATGATCGATGGCACCAATCCAAGATCCTTGATTTATCAAGTGGATCAGCTGCGTAAGTACATTCAAGAACTCCCCCGTAACGATGTCCCAGCTGCGGGTCTCAGTCCGGAAAACCGCTTAGTCATAAAATCGTTAACCGATATTCAATTAGCAGACTTGGAAGTCCTAGCAGCGGTCGATAGAGCCACCAACACACGGACAGAACTTGAAAGCCTGATGACGCAACTTTTAGAACAACTTGAGCAATTTACCGTGCTAATCAGCGATAAGTATTTTGACCATACAGAAGGACCGCAACCTCTTTCCATGGCAAATTGGGAAACCAGCTTATGAGATATCGAGTCAGACACATCACCACCTACACCTATGGAGCGCCCGTTAGCTTGTGCTATAACATGGCCCATTTGTTGCCACGAGACACGCACAACCAACGTTGCTTAAACCAAAGAGTACAAATCAACCCACCACCAGTGTATCGCAACGAAGGTAAGGATTATTTTGGCAACCAGACCTTTTACTTCTCAATCCAAGAGGCCCATAAAAAGCTGGTTATCGATGTATTAAGTGACTTTGAGATCTTTCCAATTGATCTCACCTTATGGCAACAGAATAACACCACCACTTGCGGGCAACTGCGCGCGAACTTAAAAATGCCCATGACTCCTCAAATGCGCATGGCAAAAGAATTCTTAATGGACTCCTCACAAATTCGTCGCTCAGAAGAGCTAAAAGCCTATGCACAAAGCACTTTTAGCGATGATAAACCATTGATAAAAGCCGCTTTGGAATTCACTCATAAGATCTTCACAGAATTTAAGTTTGATCCCTCCACTACAACCGTGGCAACACCACTTGAACAGGTATTAAAACAGCGCAGTGGTGTCTGTCAGGATTTTGCCCACTTAGCCATTGGCTGCCTACGCTCAGTGGGCATACCAGCACGCTATATGAGCGGCTACTTAGAAACCTTACCGCCACCAGGACAAGAGAAACTGGTGGGAGCCGATGCCTCCCATGCATGGTTTTCCATCTTCGTTCCCGAGCTTGGATGGGTTGAATTTGATCCCACTAACGACGTCATGCCAAACGACAAACATATCGTGACCGCATGGGGACGAGACTATGCAGACGTCACCCCACTTCAAGGCGTCATCTTCGAGGGCGGAGGCTCACAACAGCTAGCGGTCTCCGTGGATGTGAAACGTCTTTTATAAGAAACAAAAGACATACTTGTCGAGACTTTTCCGCAACGTGATGTTTCATCAAGTATGTCAAGCAAACTCATTGTTACAGGACTCTCATAGCATGTAAGGCGGATATAGGGTAAGCTTCGCTCAAATTTGTCGAGCTTGAGAGTCAAGCCCGACTCCCGCCTATGATATAACATGAGTACATCTATGAGTTTCGATACACTTGGGCTTTCTGCCCCCATCCTTAAAGCCATTGAAGATCAGGGCTATACCAAGCCATCTGCGATTCAAGCTCAAGCCATTCCAGCCATTTTGGAAGGGCAAGATGTGATGGCAGCAGCCCAAACAGGTACAGGTAAAACCGCCGGTTTTACCTTACCGCTATTAGAGCGTTTAAGCCTTGGCCAAAACGCCAATAGCAACCAAATTCGCGCCTTGGTACTAACACCAACACGTGAGCTAGCCGCTCAAGTTGCAGCCAGCGTTCAAGATTACGGCAAACATTTGTCTCTTCGCTCCACTGTGGTATTTGGTGGTGTCAAAATCAATCCACAAATGATGGCACTGCGCCGTGGTGCGGATATTCTCATCGCCACGCCTGGTCGATTGATGGATTTGTACAATCAAAATGCCGTGAAATTCGACAAGCTGGAAGTGCTGGTATTAGACGAAGCAGACCGCATGTTGGACATGGGCTTTATTCACGATATCAAAAAAATTATTGCGGTATTGCCGAAGAAACGCCAAAACCTATTGTTCTCTGCCACCTTCTCACCAGAGATTCGTCAGCTTGCCAAAGGCTTGGTAAATAACCCCGTTGAGATTTCTGTAACGCCTCGCAATGCTGCCGCAGTTTCGGTTGAGCAGTGGCTTCATCCCGTTGATAAAAAACGGAAAACGGAACTCTTGATAGAGCTAATTGCCGAAGGCCAGTGGAAACAAGTGCTGGTATTCTCTCGAACCAAGCATGGTGCCAATAAAATCACCAAACAACTAGAAGATGCAGGTATTCGTGCCAGTGCCATCCATGGCAACAAAAGCCAAGGCGCTCGTACCCGCGCCCTATCGGATTTTAAAGAAGGCCGCGTTCGCGCCTTAGTCGCGACGGATATTGCCGCTCGTGGTTTGGACATCGAACAACTGCCCCACGTGATCAACTTCGACCTCCCCGACGTTGCAGAAGATTACGTTCACCGCATTGGCCGTACTGGCCGCGCAGGCGCAACGGGACAAGCGATATCCCTTGTGGCGGCAGATGAATTGGATCAACTGCGTGCGATTGAGCGTTTAACACAAAAATTGATCGAACGCCGTTATGTGGATGACTTTATGCCAACTCACATGTTGCCGGACACCACACTTGATACTCGTCCCATCAAGCCCAACAAACCGAAAAAACCAAAAGCGCCCCGCGATCAAAATGGTGGTAAGCAAAACTTTGCCAATAAACCCGCAAACGCTGGTGGAAAAGGCAATGCCAATGGAAAAAATGGCGGGCGTCGTAATGACCGCAATAGCTCACCAAAGGCTGACGTCACACCAGGCCAAGGCATGCGTAGCAAGCCATTAGCGCCAGCGCGCCGTAACCGCAGACCAGCCGCGCCAAAACAAGACTAACCTCTCTTCGCCTCTGTTATAGAGTGTGTATTGAACGCTAAAAAGCGCCTTTCTTGTTAAGAGGCGCTTTTTTATGTGAAACACACGTCAAAAATGGCACGATGCCTGCTTGCTAAATAAGTTGTGCCCATAGCCCATATCCACGCACCAGTATTGATACAACTTAGACCTTTAGTATAGGCGCTAGGCTATGACCTTATGCCTTTAATTGGTGCGCAAACATCAATAGCGCACACTTTTTGCGCAGCGCGCTCACCTTATTGCACTCGGTCATAAGAACAACGAGAAACATCACCATGCCCGCTTCCCAAAAAATATTCAAAGTAAGACGTCATTACAATAAGTGGGTTGCCGACCAAACATTAGAAGATTACGCCTTGCGTTATACTGCCAAGCAAGGCCACAGCATGAGTATTGAGCGCGTCGCCAATACGGCCTTTGGCGCGACGGCGTTTTTAGCCTTAGAAGGCATTGCGGCGGCCATTACTCTCAATTACGGTTTTACCAATGCTATTAGCGCGATTTTTGTCGTCTTGTTGGTGTTCTTCATTACGGGCTTTCCGATTGCCTATTACTCCGCCAAACATGGCTTAGACATTGATTTGTTAACCCGTGGAGCAGGCTTTGGCTACCTAGGCTCCACCGTTACTTCTCTCATCTACGCCACCTTTACCTTTATTTTCTTTGCCATCGAAGCGGCAATTCTCGCTTCGGCGCTACAAGTCCTGTTTGGTATTCCCATCTTCATCGGCTATGCCCTGTCTGCCGTGTTTGTCATCCCCATTGTGGCGCACGGTATCCGCGCAATCAGCCGCTTTCAAGGAATGACTCAATGGATATGGCTGATACTGCAATTCACTGCGTTATTTGTCGTTATCGCCAATGAATATGATCGTTTCTCAGACTGGACTCACTATCAAGTGCCAGAACTTCCAGAAAGCGGGCATTTCAATATCGTGCTATTTGGCGCTGCCGCCTCAGTGATCTTCGCACTGATGGGACAAATTGGCGAGCAAGTGGACTATCTGCGGTTTATGCCAGAAAAGACCCAAGCCAATAAAAAACGCTGGTGGTTTTGGCTGATCATGGCTGGCCCTGGTTGGGTGTTTATGGGCGGGTTAAAAATGCTGCTCGGTTCTTTTCTAGCTTACTTGGCGTTTTCCAATGGCGTGCCTTTTTTCGAGGCAGCCGATCCGACGCACATGTATCAACGCATTTTTCAGTTTTTAACCAACTCTCCCGCCCTTGCTCTGATTCTAGCGGCCGTCATGGTACTTATTTGTCAGATGAAAATAAACCTCACCAACGCTTACGCGGGTTCCATTGCTTGGTCAAACTTCTTTTCAAGGCTGACCCATAGTCACCCCGGTCGTGTTGTCTGGTTGGTGTTTAACGTCACCATTGCCCTACTGCTGATGGAACTGGGTATTTACCAAGCGCTAGCGGCAGTGCTGGGGGTCTTTGCGATTACCGCCATTAGTTGGATTGGTAGCCTTGCAGCGGATTTGCTGATCAATAAACCACTCGGCTTAAGTCCCAACTATGTAGAATTCAAACGCGCTCACTTATACGATATTAATCCGGTTGGCACGGGCTCCATGCTGATCGCGACCACTCTTGGCTTCGCCAGCTACTTGGGCGTCTTTGGCGACACGGCTAAAGCCCTTTGCCAATTTGTCAGCCTCGCCAGTTGTTTTGTCTTTGTACCGTTAATCGCTTGGCTTACCAAGGGAAAATATTACATTGCAAGGCAATCCCCCGAGCTTGTTCCATTGATTAATCTCGAAAACGCTAATCGAGAAAATGCCACCCCAGAAACAAGCAAAGCGCATACCCTAACCTGTGGCATTTGCGAGAATCCATTTGAAGTGGCCGATATGAGCTTTTGCTCCGCATATATGCAGCCCATTTGCTCCCTTTGCTGCTCTCTCGACGTGCGTTGCCTAGACAGTTGCAAACCCAGAGCGCGAATCGCGGAACAAAGCATTTATTTCTTACGACTGTTTCTACCGAAGAAAATCGTCCGTTTAATAAATTCCCGACTCGGCCGATTCGTCACCTTATTGGTTGTCATCAATATTCTCAATGGCGTCTTAATGGCGCTTGTTTATCGACAAATGGCACCGCAGACCTTATCTGAGGCAGCGCTATTACAACAAACCATGTGGATGATTTTCTTTACGCTGCTAATCGTCTCTGGCGTGTTGTCTTGGCTGTTTCTCTTAGCGCATGAAAGCCGTGTGGTGGCACAAAAAGAATCCAACCGACAAACCCGAAAACTCACCAAAGAAATCGAAGCGCATAAAATCACCGACCAAGCGCTGCAATCAGCCAAAGAATTAGCAGAACGGTCTAATGCGGCCAAAAGTCGCTATCTAACCGGAATCAGCCACGAACTCCGCACACCGTTACAATCTATTATTGGCTACGCACAACTGCTCTCGGATCAATCCGCCTCCTTACCTCAGCACCAGCACGGCCTTGGCATCATCCAGCGTAGTGGCGAATATCTGGCCGATCTGATCGAAGGGTTATTAGATATTTCTAAAATCGAAGCCGGTCGATTGGATTTATATCGCAACGTGGTGGATTTGCCCGCTCTGATCGATCAATTGGATAATATGTTTTCCATGCAAGCCACCAGCAAAGGCGTTCTGTTCCAAACGGATATCCGCGATCCCCTTCCCCCCACTGTCATGGTAGATGAAAAGCGCCTAAGACAAATATTGATCAATCTTTTGTCTAACGCCGTAAAATACACCAAGCAAGGTCAGGTGGACTTTGCTATTCGATACCGCAACCAAGTCGCCGAATTTATAATTAAAGACACGGGGGCAGGCATTCCAGCCGACCAGCTTGATCGTATTTTTGATCCCTTCGAGCGAGTACGTAATGCGGATACGGCAAACCTACCAGGTACTGGGCTGGGGCTGACTATCGTCAAACTCCTCACGGACATCATGGGAGGAGATCTACAAGCCACGAGCCTGGTGGGTTCTGGTAGCCAATTTAAAGTCAGCCTTATGTTGCCGTGGATTAACAAAGAACAAGCCCACAGTGAGAAGCGACAACATATTATTGGCTACCAAGGCTTTCAAAAGAAAATCTTTGTGGTGGACGATGATCCCGTCGTCCGAGGCTTGCTGTCGGATATTCTCGTGCCTTTAGATTTTATTGCCTACGAAGCACACGATGCCGAGCATTGTTTGTCGCAATTGGAGTCCATCACACCGGATATCTTTCTACTAGATGTCTCCATGCCAGGCATGAATGGATTAGAACTCGCCAAAGCATTGCGTCAACGTGGCATTAAAAACCCCATCGTCATGCTGTCAGCTGACGCGCAAGAACAACATCGTCAAGCAGATGAAAAAGCCGCCTTTGATGATTATCTTATCAAGCCCGTTAATAACCACACACTACTTGAAAAACTCGGCCAGCATTTACATTTAACCTGGCTCTATCAAACACCAACAACCGAAGCCCTCAAGTCCAGCACCTTTAAAACCAATGATCTTAAAAGCAATGCATTGCCTTCTACAATCGAGCAATCAGCTGAAAAGCAACTTAAAAAACACACCACACCTGTATCCACTTTGCCCGATCATGACTTGATACGCGAACTCATTGCCTTTGCCGAAATGGGTTATCGAAAAGGCGTGAAGCAAACCCTTAAACAGATAGAAAACGGTCAACTCGTCCCAGCAGAAATGTTTCAGCGTTTGGAAAACTTCTCTAATGCCTTTCAATTTGATCTACTAGTAAACGACTTAAAAGCTCATGCCACAGGGATGGTTTCAGGTAAACAGGATTTGGATGATGACGCAAACAACAGCGACTCAGTAACAAGCAATGAGCAGACTTTGGAGATAAAACCTCATGACGCCAACTAAAAACGATATCGTTTTGGTCGTGGATGATTCTGCCGACGCTTTAAGCCTAATAAACGATACGCTAGAAGCGGCCAACATGGACGTACTCGTTGCATTAGAAGGTAAGCAAGCACTTACTATCGCCAAACGGATTCGACCCGATATCATCCTACTCGACGCCATCATGCCCAATATGGATGGCTTCGAAACCTGCAAAGCCCTCAAAGCTGATGCCAATCTAGCCAGCATTCCAGTGATTTTTATGACGGGTTTAAGCGACACGGATGACATCGTCCGAGGGCTAGAAGTGGGCGGCGTGGATTATCTCACCAAGCCGATAAAACCCAGTGAGCTGCTTGCGCGGATGAAAGTACATCTCAACAACGCTCGTCTAACGAACAGTGCACAGATCGCCCTAGACAGCACGGGGCAACATCTCATGACGGTTTCCGACAGCGGCCATATCCTGTGGGCAACCCCACAAACATACGCCCTGCTCGCTAAAGCCCGAGCCAACGACGAATGGCAACAAACCGACTTTGCAGAACAACTCAGCCAGTGGCTTGCTCACCAGCCAAATGAAGACAGTCACTTACCTCTAACAGGCTTAGATTACCCATTGAGTGTCCGAGTAATCAGTGCCAAAACCGGTCAAGAGCGCCTTCTCAAACTGGAAGATGGTCGCCGTCCAACCGGTCCGAATCTGCTCAAACAAGAGTTAGACTTAACCGAACGCGAATCGGAAGTGCTCCACTGGCTTGCCAATGGCAAAACCAATCGAGACATCGCGCAAATATTGGAGATGAGTCCTCGAACCGTCAACAAGCACCTTGAGCAAATCTTTCCCAAACTGGGGGTTGAAAACCGCACTGCCGCTGCGGGGATTGCGTTAAAGATATTAGCGAGAAGTTAAAGAATATATGCATTACAATGTACATCATTAAATGGAATGAGCGCAGGAGAACAGGCATTGGGTATTACTACTATTCGTCGACTAGAGCCAACAGACCATCAAGCATTGGCTGACATTTATCGCTGTCCATCGGTCGCTGAAAACACTTCTCAGTTACCTTATCTTGACACAGGCACAATCAACGCCCTTTTCTCTGGCGCAAACCAATATACGTTAGTTGCTGAAGTGGATAACCAACTCCTCGGCCATGTGACGCTTTTTTTGTCGACTAAGTTACGGGAAAAACACACAGCCTCCCTTGCCATTGCGGTGCACCCCGAAGCTCACGGACAAGGTATTGGCCGGCGCTTAATGGAAGAAGCTTTATCTCAAGCGGATCATTGGCTCAATCTTGTTCGCATCGAGTTAGACGTCCATGAAGACAACTCGGGGGCTATTGAACTCTATAAGAAAGTCGGCTTTGAACCAGAAGGAACAAAACGCCTCGCCACCTTCAAAGCGGGCAAGTATATTAACTTGCTCCTCATGTCACGTATCAATCTAGGCTCTACCAACCCGACTTAAAAACAATTCAAGAAAACTAAACAAAACTAGTAAAAAACGATCCTTACTATGATTCTGATCTGCGACAATATGAGGTTATGCTTTGGGGTAAGGCACTGAATAAAGACGTTCTTCTGTAAATCACTCAGGAAAAGACACTACAATGCAAGCGGTTATCTTCGATATGGACGGTCTTCTTATTGACTCTGAGCCAATGTGGAAAGAGGCTGAACAAACAGTCTTCTCTGCCGTTGGAGTGAAAGTCAATGAATCACTCTCTGCGCAAACGGCCTCGATGACGACACAAGAAGTGACGCAATTTTGGTATCAACATTTCCCCTGGACAGGAAAAAGCCTGCAACAGGTAGAACAAGAAGTGGTTGACCTGGTGGAAAAGCGTATTTCAACACAGGGTATAGAAATGGCAGGTGTAACGGAGACCTTGCGTTTTTTTCAGGATAAAGGGTTCAAAATTGGTTTATCAACCAATGCCCCCGCACGTCTCATTCCAGTCGTCCTACATACCTTAGGTATTGCCGATTACTTCCATGCGACCTCTTCATCAGAGCGTGAAATTGAAGGTAAACCACACCCAGCGGTGTACCTATCTACCATCAAGAAACTGAATGTTGATCCCGCTAACTGCATAGCCTTTGAAGATTCTGCTTCAGGCATTATGGCCGCCAAAGCTGCCGGATTAAAAGTCGTTGCTGTGCCAGCCGAAATGGATTTTGATCACCCAAAGTACGATAACTCTCATCTAAAAATTCGTTCATTAGCAGACTTTAATGAGTGTCATTTAGAAAAACTCCTTAAGCCCTAATCACCTAATACCGTTGTATTAGACAATTAAAGTATAGGAAAACAAATATGATTACTTGCTATATACGATATGTTATTGATCCAAATAAACTAGCGGAATTCGAGCAATATGCACAAATGTGGATCCCCTTAGTCAATAAATTTGGAGGTACACATAATGGTTACTTCTTGCCATCAGAAGGTGCTAACAACATCGCCTTAGCCTTATTTACTTTTCCAAGCCTTGCAACCTATGAACAATATCGTCAGGATTCCTTGAAGGATGCGGACTGCATTGCGGCTTTTCAGTTCGCTGAAGACACCCAATGCATCATCCATTATGAACGCAGTTTCTTTCGTCCCGTTTTTGAGTAACAATGCTCTTATTGAATAAAGCCCAAGTAGGCCCTTTATGAAGCCAATCGCTAGCCATCAGCAATATTATGACACGGCCTTTAACAAGCTAACACAAAACGACGAATCGATTTTAGAGTCCGAATTTGAAGAGTGTGAGTTTAATGATTGCGACTTTTCCTCCTCTACATTTGCTAAGTGCAAATTTTTAAACTGTACCTTTAGGCGCTGCAATTTGAGCCTGATTGAAGTGCCTTTTTCACGTTTTTTAGAAAGCCAGTTTATCGAAAGCAAATTGGTGGGTGTTATTTGGACAAAAGCCCATTGGCCACCTTATATAACTGACCCTGATCTTAAATTCTCTCAATGTATCCTAAACGACTCTTCTTTTTTTGATTTAACCCTCAATGGTCTGAGCTTGGTAGACTGCAAACTGCATGATGTAGACTTTAGAAATGCCAATTTAGCTTATTCATCCATGATCCATTGTGACCTCAGCCATAGCTTATTTATGAAAACGAATCTTTCTAGGGCTGACTTAACGGAGTCCTACAACTTCTCAATTAATGTATTAGAAAACAACATTGAAAATGCTAAATTTTCACGATTCGAAGCGCTAAGCTTACTCGACAGCTTAAACATTGAACTGGTTGACTGATATCCAATTAGCCCAATATTAAATACCTTCATCGCCCAAAGGATGATGAAGGTAGATAAAAACATTTAAGTAACAGTAATGAGCTAAATTTTAAATTGACTGGTTAATTGATTTAGTTCTTCGGCTAATTTTGCTAACTCTTGGCTAGAAGCGCTGGTTTCGACTGACCTTGATGATGTTTCATTGGAAATATCACGAATCGTCGTCAAGTTTCTATCCACCTCTCTTGCCACATTGGCTTGCTGTTCTGTTGAACTGGCAATAGAAGTATTCCTTTCATTAATAAACAAAACCGCCTCAACAATTTTTTGAATCACAATCCCTGTTTGACTGGCAGCTTCCATGGTGACTTTTGCTCTTTCATGACTACTTTGAATCGCTACGACGGTATCATTCGTGCCTGATTCAACGGCACTGATCATAGATTCAATTTCTTTGGTCGATTCCTGTGTTCTATGTGCAAGGGCTCTCACTTCATCTGCCACGACAGCAAATCCTCGGCCTGCCTCTCCAGCCCGAGCCGCCTCAATTGCCGCATTGAGTGCCAGAAGATTCGTTTGTTCCGCTATCTCTCGAATAACATCCAACACGCTGGTAATATTTTTGACTTGCCCTACTAACTTATCAACACCATTACTCGTGTCTTGTAATTCTTTAAGTAATAATGAAACAGATTCACTCGACAGCTTGACCTGTTCACTGCCCTCATTCGCTCTCTCTCTAGCTAAATCCGACTCTTTCGAGGTATTAATAGCATTTTCTGCCACATCCTCTACAGCAACGGTCATTTCAGTCACAGCGGTAGCGGCCATCTCCAACTGCTCGTTCTGTAAATGAATGTCTTTGCTCGTCTCATTCGTAACAAGAGACAATTGTTCAGCCGTCGTTGCAAGCTGAGTCGACGAGTTTTGTATATGACTAACCGTTTGAGCAAACTGTTGAACCGCCGTGTTAAAGTGACGAGAAAGAATTCCTAACTCATTCTTACTTGGATTAGGTAATTTAACACTCAGGTCTCCGCCAGCGAGTGACATCATCGCCTGTTGGATTAAATTAATCTGCCGTGTCAAAGAGCGGGTAATATACAAACCAATGCTAAGGGTAAAAGCAATAATAACAAAGGATATGATACTAAGCACAAAAATGGATTTATCAAATAAAGTATCCCCAAATTGACTGGCTTCATTTGCTTTTTTTGTATCAAAACTTGCCAAATCATCCAACGATTTAGAAAACTCATCATAAGATTTTCTTGATTCATTAATATACAAATTTTTTGCAGCATCGTTTTCATTTTTACTAGAAAGCGAAATTAGTTCTTTTTCTATAGCCAAATATTCATTGTAATCTTTTTTAAAAACACTTAGAAGAGATCTAGATTCCTCTTCTGAAGTTTTATCTAATAAGTTTTCATATGATGCAATCGTTGAGTCAATTTCTTTTTTCTTATTTTCTATCTCTTTTAACGCAACCGCCATTTCATCCGCTTTTGTTGAGATGATATGCAGTGACTCATAATTTCTTAAATCTGCTGTTTGTGTGTTTATTTTTTCAATCAAACTAACAGAGGGTAACCACTTATTAGAAATAATAGTCGATTGGTTATTAATGAGATTCATTTCATTAAATGAAAACAAGACAGATACAATGAAGGCAGCAATAATGAGAAAAAAACTTGACAGTAAAAAATAGCTTATTTTAATGTTTTTCATATTCCCTCCCATACTTTATATTTTAAGTAAATATAAAGTGCGATAGACGATGACATTTCCCTCCATAATAAAACTATTTATTCACTTCCCTATAGCAACAAAATCTCATAAATAACAGAAAAAGAATAATTGATTAATGTTATTTTGTGTATACTTTTAGTAAAGATAACTAAAAACAGAAAAATAATAAATTTTAAAAACACTAACACATAAAAAATATGACTTTTTATAAACTTAATTTATAGACAATCCCACTTTTTATAAAGTGACGCCAAAGCCCTATCGAAAAAGGAGGCTTTTGCAACGAATATTACACAATAAAGAACGAGGATTCGAAAAAATAAAAAACTTCTTAAACATTAGCTAGTTACCTACCTTTTCCTCAAACAAAAAAACCTAGATAAAAAATCATTTGATATGTTTTTTTCCATAAGTAGACTCAATTGGGAAGCCTTTAAGAAGAAGGGAACAAACGAGCAAACGTAAAAGACTCAAAAAATAGCAACTTGTTGTTTTCTTAGCATTAAAAAAAACAAAAATCGACTTCTGTGAATGAATATGGTTGCAAGTTAACCTGAGATGAAGTATCCCCATTAAAGGAAGCTTAAAGAAGGAAGCGGCTGTGATATCAAACAAACCTATAAACAAGCGCTATTCGATCAGGATTTTTGTCGCCAATATGTTTCTTATTGCGATTGTCATCACGGCGACCGTGGCCATTGTTTTACAATATCATGCTAATAAAAAGATAGCCGTCGCTCATATGCTAACAAGCCTAAATTTGATGTCGAATCAGATGAGTGACAATCTAAAAAAAATCGACCTAGACGCTAGGCGCACAGTCGGCCTGCTCTCGAACCTGATTCAACCAAGCTTCTCCCAGGAAAGCGTCGAACGCAAAAGCCGCTTACTGGCTCAGCTACTCAAAAATCGTTCAGATTTTTATAGCCTCTATATTGGCGACAAACAAGAGCATTTCTTTCAGCTCATTGACTTAAAAACGTCTAAGGAAATACGTCAAAAAATGCGGGCATTACCCGATGACAAATGGGCCGCCATCGTCGTTAAAGACGGTCCAAATGGACGACAACGACATACCTACTACTACTCAAGTACATTCCATTTAAATCACCAATACACACAAAGCAGTAACTTTTACCCAAGCGAACGTCCATGGTTTAGTACAGCCCCTAGAAATGGGGTCTATAAAACCAAACCTTACCTTTTTCAACACTTACAGATCACCGGACAGACCTACTCTCAACGGATCGGCGACACCGATCAGGTCATCGGTCTGGACATTCTATTATCTTCCACCGCCAATCAACTGGCCACTTGGTCTAAACTCTTATTTGAAGATGGCACTCAAAGCTTTCTGTTTCGACAGCATGGTGAGATTATCGCCTCTAATCTGCAAAAGCCCCATGCCGTCTCCTTACCAAAGATAGCACCATTGCAACTTAGCAAAGAACAAAAAGAGAAGGTGGCACAATTAGGTAACCTGAAGGTATCGAATCAAAACGATTGGCGCCCATTTGACTTTAGCGATTCAGGCTTACCCAGTGGGTACTTTATCGATTTAATGCAGATCGTCAGTGCCATGACAGGGCTAAAGTTTGACTACATCAATGGCTTTAGCCGCAACGAACTGTTGAAAAAGTACCAACATGGTGAAATTGACATTTTATTATCCGTACAAAAGTTTGGAAACGATGATATAAAAGGCTTATATAGCTCGCCACTACTGGACATTCCCTATGGCATCGCCAAGAAAAAAAGCGCCCTCTCCTTAACAACCCTCAAGGACTTGGATAATCAAACGGTCGGTTACCTTGACCGCTGGAATATGGGTTCTACCTTGGAAAAGCACTTTCCTCAGACCCATTGGAAAAAGGCAAGCAGCCTACAACAACTGTTCTCTGAGCTCGAAAATGGACAGATCGATGCCATAATCGGCGCATCCCAGGCGCTGACAAACAGCATTAAAAGTTTGGGCTTAACAAACATAAAGGTGTATAAAAAGATCACAGGCCTCGACACCACGATCCCGAACCACATTTATCTAGTTGGCCATGAACAACATAAATTTGCCATAGATCTCATTAACGCTGCTTTGGCGCACATTACCTCCGCACAACGAGACGCCTTAAGCACCTCTTGGCTAAAGCCAACTTCCCAAGATCTACAAGATTATCTCAGTATTCCAATCACACAATTATTGGGTACCGTGGACCATTCAGCAAAAAAATCATTTGTTTTGTCTCAGGCGGACAATGGGACAAAATACTATGTCTTTACCAAACCTGTCGAAAAGGGCTCTACTAACCAATCCTACCTTGCCGTCATCGTTCCAGAGAAAAAACTCTATGAGCAAGCCACGACAGAAGCCTACCATTCCGCTTTGTTCAGTGCGGGCTTGATGGTGCTGTTACTGCCTATTATTTGGTTATTAAGTTTGCCGATTGTTCGCCCGATAAAACAACTGCAATTGGAAACAGAAAAAATCAAGAAGAGACAGTTTCAAGATATCACTCTCACCGATTCAAACATCACTGAGATCTGGAAGCTATCTTGTTCATTCCAAGAAATGGCCCAAGAAATCAAACAACATGAAATCACTCAAAAAGACTTTATGGAAGCTCTGATTCGTCTTATTGCGAACGCCATAGACAATAAATCCGCTCATACTGGTAACCACTGTCATCGCGTTCCAGAACTCGGGCTTATGCTATCAAACGCCCTCGAACAAGCCCAAGAAGGTCCTTACAAGGACTTTCACTTTGCCAACGACAATGAGCGTCGCGAGTTTCGTATTGCGGCCTGGTTACATGACTGCGGAAAAATCACCATGCCTGAACACATCATGGACAAAGGGGCCAAACTAGAGTGTAACTATAACCGCATCCATGAAATTCGCACCCGTTTTGAAGTGTTGTGGCGTGATGCCCAAATAGACTATTTACAAGCCATTTATATTGAACAGCAACCGTCAGATGTCGCCTTAAAGCACTGGCAAGCACGCCAAGCACAGCTGCAAGAACAATTTCATTTCATTGCCAGAGCCAATATCGGCTCAGAATCCATGAGCAAAAAGGATATAGAAAAAATAACCGCCATTGGTCGTCAGGAATGGACACGCCACTTTGACAACCGGATAGGATTATCACCAACAGAAGAACTCCTGATTGCAGAGCAAGGTCAGCCCAACGAACAGAACCAACAGGCTGATGAACCTACTGGCGTTCAAGAAACCTTATTGTCCGATAAACCGGAACACATCATCCCACGACTTAAAAACATTGAACTTGATCCCTCATTGGGCATCAACATGGACATACCAAAATACCAATACAACCTTGGCGAGCTATACAATCTCACCATACGACGTGGCACCTTAACCGAAGAAGATCGTTTTAAAATCAAAGAGCATATGATCAGCACTATTAGCATGCTAGAAAGCCTGCCATTTCCCCCAGAGTTGAGCCGAGTGCCTCATTACGCCTCTACCCATCATGAGCGTATGGACGGACAAGGCTACCCTCGAAAACTGAACGCTGAGCAGCTGACAATACCGGATCGCATTCTGATGATTGCCGACGTTTTTGAAGCCCTCACGGCAGCGGATAGACCCTACAAAAAAGCCAACTCGCTAAGTTCAGCGATCGACCTGATGTACAAAATGTGCCAAAAAGGCCACCTAGATATGACAATGTTCCGCTTCTTCTTAGAAAGTGGCACCTACCTTCAATACGCAGAGCGCTTCTTACCAGAAAGCCAACGGGACACGGTAGACATGAAGGCCTACTCCTTTGAGTAGGCCTTCATATTCAACACTTAAGATCTTGGATGATAGGATTAACGACAAGCGTTTACAGGAGGTCTGTTATTCCACCAGGGTTGAAGTTGCTCTAATTGTGCCGCCAAGGCCAACAAAGTAGCATCTTCGCCAAAGCGTCCAACAAAATGCGCACCAAGCGGCAAATTATCTGGTGTCCAGTACAAAGGTACCGACATAGCAGGCTGGCCTGTACCATTGAAAATCGCCGTATATGGTGAGTAAGAATGGCTTAGTTGGATAAACTCTTCGATTGATTTGCTATCGTCTTGCAGATTCAGCTCACCAATTTTTACGGGGGAACGGGTCAAGGTCGGCGTAAGAAGCACATCATAATCCTGCATAAAGTTGGCCATTATACGGCCTAATCCATGCATATAAGTCACCGCATCCACATACTGCACGGCGGAAACACTGCCTTTGTCGCGAATAATAATGCGCGTACTAGGCTGAAGAGCCTCATCCGACACAGGAGATCCGCTCATATTACCAATCATTTCTACGTAGCTTTTGACACTCGGTCCAATAATGTCAAACGCTCGATCAAAGAAAGTCAGTAGATCAACAGGAAGTTTAGCGGTTGTAACATGGTGACCTAACGCCTCACACAACTTAGCCGCATGCTGCTGTGCTAAGTTTGCCTCTTTAGAATTAGGCCAAGGGGACAAACTATCGATCATTGCAATACGAAGTGGACGAAGCGGTTTACTCAAAGACGAGACAAACGATTCTTCTTGGTGGGGTGCCGCATAAGGCGCTCCTAAGTCGCTTCCAGCGGCGACATCCAGTAACCCAGCACTATCACGAACCGACAAGGTCAACGCATGAGCAATACTCATACCCGCCCAGCCTTCACCTACCATAGGGCCAGATGGTACCAAGCCACGAGTGGGTTTTAAGCCGAAAATACCACAGCAAGAAGACGGTACACGAATAGAACCACCTCCATCGTTACCATGAGCAAACGGCACCGCACGAGCAGCCACCAACGCCGCTGAGCCACCGCTTGACCCCCCACTGCTGTGCTCGGTATTCCACGGATTGCGGGTCGGTCCAAATAGGCTCGACTCAGTGGTATAAGAGGTACCGAACTCAGGTGACGTTGTTGTCCCCACAAACACACAGCCCGCTCCGCGTAAACGGCTGGTATGATTGTCGTCTATTCCCAAACGCACACCACCAACAGCAAAAGAACCATTGGTGGTTTTGGCCTCTTTGATGGGTGCAAATAGATCCTTCACCAACGTCGGAATTCCCATAAAAGGCCCATCAGCGTATGTCGCTTCTCTGGCAGAATCATAGAGTTTTTCCGCGATGCCATTTAGGCTCGGGTTCACTTTTTCAATTCGCTCAATACAAGTTTCCAACAATTCTTTTGGCTGAACTTCTTTTTGTCTGACCAGGTTTGCTAACGCTGTGCCATCATAGTTGTCTAATAGTTCATGAAAATCACTCATTTTATACCCTTACCATCTAATGTTGATGGCGCTGATCTCACAGCGCCATCCTATTGCTGTATGTATTTTACTGATGAACTCACACGCTAGTTCACTAACGCTGCGTGCTTATTAACGCCAAATATCGATTAAGCGGCTGTTTTACCATCGCTCAGTATGGCAGGTTTTTCTCGAGAAAAAATCCAAACAACCACCCAGAAAGCAGCCAAAGCAAAACCAAAGTAGCCCATATACGCTACGCCAATATTGATACTCACACCTGTTACAGCCAAGATAAAACTGACAACCAAAGGACTGACAAACTGTCCTAAATACAAACTTGACGTAAAGCCACCGATACCACGGCCACGGGCATGTTTTGATAAGCTTTTCATTACAGAGGCCATCACATTAGGCACTAACAAACCGGCACCCACGCCATGTATGACCACACCAAGTAGCATCATTTCATAGGTTTTAGAGACAGAAAGTATCCAAAGCCCAAGGCCAAGTGTGCCAAACAAAAGAACATTACAGCCATTAATACCAAGCATCTTACGACATAGAGTCCAAATTAAAGACCCAACTAAGGTGGCTAATAGAGCGATCCCTGCTGTTGAACCAATTTGTGTTGTCGAGGTAATACCAATATGTACCTGTAAAATCGGCGCTTGAATGGTTTCTACAAAGACTAAAACCATACCAAAGAAGATCATCAAATAACTAATAACCAGAGAAACGACATTCATTCCTTCCTCGTCATCGGAAGAAACCGCTACCTTTTCAGCCTCTCTTGCTTTCTTCGCTGGCTCCCACAGTACCTTTATCATAAGAGGCACTAATACAAGAGGTAGCAAGTACAAGAAGAATGGCGTACGCCAAGAGTGCTCGCCCATGGCGCCACCTATTGGAAAGAACACCGCTCCCACCACGCCAATGGCGATAACCTGATAATTGACAAACCTCAGTCGCTCATCATCCCGCCAATAATCGGCAATCAAAGTCGTACAACAGGTCATAATGGTGGCTTCCGCCAAGCCAAATAACAAGCGAGACAACACAATATTAGGAAGGCTATTAAGAAGCGCTGGTGCCATCCCCAAAAAAGCATAAAGAACGGTGGCGATGATCAATAGATTTTTACGGCCCACTTTATCGGCTAGCCAACCGGCTAACGGGGCAAACACGGCAATAGCTAAAGCGGGAATCGAAATCGCTAAGGGGATCAATACATCGGCATGAGCCTCTACGGGCCCAAAATGGGCTCCCAGCTTAGGGATAATCGGTGCGATCATCACAGAGCCAACAATGGTCAAGCTACTGCCTAATGCAATAACCAAACCTTCCCGCCGACCTGCGGGCGCGTGTTGAGAAGAAGTCATATTAGACATGGGCCTTCTCCTTCAACTTAACATTCAGAGAAAGGGAATTCAAAAAAGATCGAAGAGAAAAAGAAGAGAGAGGCCCAAAAGCGGATCTCTCTTTACTTTCATTCATTGCACTCGTATGAAGTGAATACATCATCGTTTGCTCCTATTGTGTTTTTGTAATGTCAATTTACATTACAAAAAGGAGACGATTAGGGTTATCCGTTATTAGCAAAAGTGATGTAAAGAAGAAAAATAAAATCCGCAGTCAGGCGCACAATCCAAATTAAACATAACGTTTTTTTAAAGTATCCGAAGGTAACTCACCAAACAATTGACGATAATCCCCCGCAAAACGGCTCAAATGTAAAAAGCCATTTTTCGCTGCCGCATCCTGTACAGAAGCGACATCAGGTGACAATAATAAGTCACGATGCACCGCATTAAGCCGAAGAATGCGTAAATAGGTAACAGGGTTGATACCCAAGGTTTCTTGAAAACAGTATTGCAACTTACGTCGGCTGGCCCCTATCAGGTTACAGAGCTCAAAAATCGTCGGTGGCTCATCCATTCTAGACAACACGTAATCCCGCGCCCTGTCTACAACTCGCTTACGCGCAGTTGGATCGATCATCTGAGGCTCTTCCTTATCCACTATTTCCAACAAATGCTGAAAAATAGCATCACGAACACCTAAGCGCACTGGTTCATGGCTCAAAAAATCCAAACTACCATTCGGTGTCATCACCGTATCTAACAAACCCACTAACTCTCGCGTATTGTGACAAGGCATTAACCGATGACAATAGGCCTGATCGGTAAAATCAAAAGAGATTTTCTGCTCCTGCAATACCTGTTGAAACAGGCTCGTTGGGACATTAATGACAACGACATCCGTATTTTTAGGCGTCTTTAGTTCAGGTAAACAGCCGTGGGATACTAATAAGTGAGTAAAATCAAAGGCATGTCCATCACAGTAAAACGCCTCATGTTGCTCCATCATTGGCACACTAAATGAGACGAAGCTCGCATCCATCACCCCATTTTTTACCACTTCCTGATTGACCTTCTCACGCTGAAGTAGCATTCCTTCCAAGGATATTTCCGTCAAACTGCCTTCAAAAGCACCAGACGAGATCTGATCGTAATCCGCTTCCCAACCGTTAAAATTATTAACATGCTCTTCAACATCATTGGATTGCAAAGTGCACAAAAAAGAATCAGCAAAGGTACTATTAGTAACAGTTTTAAGCATAGAACACCTTTATTTATGGTTATTATTGAACACTTAACAACCAATGCAAAGGCTATACCCAGAACGCACCACAAAAGAAACTTTGCCAAAAACGGATAGTCCTTAATGCCCCCCCAAAGACAGTTAGCATGCCAAAACAGATAGAAAAATGCTGAAAAACACCTGTTTCAGACTTTGCTTTATGGGAAGTGATATCAAAGAAATATAGATTATTAGGACAATGGGACGTCATTTTAAAAATAAAAAAGCCCTAGCAAATACTAACCTGCTAGGGCTTATTTTATATGGTGGGCCTGCCCAGACTTGAACTGTGGACCTGCCGATTATGAGTTTTAATCTCGTTTGATTTACCTAAGTACACCCAGATTGATAAAAATATGTTTATATATAAAAATCAATATCTTAAAAAAGAGCAACCAATGACAACGCATTAAAGATGAAAAAGTAGAAGGACTGGTTTTAGAGGTTTTACCCTCTGGAAGAAAATCATTCAGGGTTTATAAACGGGTAAAAGGCCAACCCCCCGTCAATGTCACCCTTGGACAATACCCATCACCCCCGATTGAAAACGCGCGTAAGTTGGCTCTATCGACCTTGGAAAAGATTGCTCACGGCATCAATCCTAATAAACAAGCAGAAATAGAAGCCCAAGCCCAAATAACACTCCACGAAGTGTTTCATGACTACCTATATCGGAAAGAACTTTCTCAATCCAGTTTACATGGCTACAACCATATTTTTAACACCTACTTAAACGACTGGCACACTACGCCTATAGCCAACCTTACAGAGACAATGATTAAAGATTCGAGAGTCTCTCATACACTAGTCGAGCACAAGCCGACTATTGTATGAGAGTACTCAGAGCCTTGTTCAACTTTGCTCAATTCGAATATAAAGACAGCCAAGACAGACCAATCTATCTGTACAACCCTGTCAAAATTCTAAGCCACAAAAGGCAATGGAACCACGTACCACGTAAACAAACACGGTTAACCCATATGGAGATAAAAAAGCTTCTTGAGACATTAGAACTCATGAGACAAGAAACCGATCCATTTACCTTTGCTGTATGCGATTTTGTTGAAATTGCTCTATTTACTGGGTTAAGAAAATCATAGCTACTCTTCTTAAAATGGGAAGATGTGGACTTTAGCGAGCAAAAATTTGCGTTAACAGAAACAAAAAATGGAGATATGCTTGAACTCCCTATGAGCAATCATCTGCTAAGCATTTTCTTGCGAAGGAAACAGTGTACAGATAACAATTATGTATTCCAAGCGGAAAACGACCACGGCTACATCCGAGAGCCCAAAAAGGTCATTCAAAAAATTTCCGAACGATCAGGCATTGTCTTCACGTTGCATGATCTAAGAAGAACCTTTAGCAGTGTCGCAGAGCAGTTAAGAGTGGGGACTTACACCCTCAAGCGACTGCTGAATCACAAGACAGCTAGAAATGATGTTACGGCTGGTTATACTATATTAACTGCAGAAGAGCTTAGAAAAGCATGTTATGAAATAGAAAATAGGCTTCTTAATTAAGCATTAGGAAGCCTAGAAAAGTATAAACTAAAATAAGACAGGTTCATCACTTTCCATTAAAATTATTTTTCTATTAATATAATCCTTCAACATCCAAATCATCGGATACTTACTATCATCAATAGTTAGATCATTAAAATCTGAAAGATAATTCTTTTTAATTTGCATTTTTTTGAGGCATAGAGCCAATAATATTTCAGGAAGCCCTTTTGAATCATTCAGCGCAGGGTTCTTTATCATCCTCTCTATTAAAGATCCTAAAATTCTACTACTTGAATCGTCAGCACTATAATCTAACTCTCTCGGCTTTGCAGCCCTAATTATTGATGCTTGTATAATACCCTCATTAAATCTATCAAATAAAAGCGGATCCAATTGCTTAATTATGTAGCCATTTCCAAGTGGAGTGGCACCATTTTTTGAAACTGTTCTAAGTCTCTGAAGCACCGATGCTATTGTGAAGTAAACAGTTGCTTGATGAGTAAATTTGGATCTGTTATCTGTACTATTCCAAAAAGCAAAAGTAGGCCCTAAAACAAGAGGTTCTCCAGTTGGTGAGTCTATAAAAATCTGATCTCCCATGCCTCTTGATTCAGATGAAGATGAGGAAACCAAAAAGTCCATACGTTTATCTATAGTCCTTGAAAGATGCTCTTTATCATTATACATAGCTTTCAATTCTTTTAAAAACTCAACCTCTTTACTCCAGCTATGCTCTCTAAACTCGTTTATAGGTAGAAGGATCTTTTCAACAGAGAAAAAGTGATGAAATCCATACAGCCCTTCTGAAAACCTTAAATCCATTTGAAGCTTATTAAATTCTTTTTCACTATTATACTTAGAAAAACCGACAATATAAGTTATTGGAATATCACTATAATCTCTTAGTTGCCTACTAATATTCAGTAGCGACTTACCTGATTCTATTGAACCTGCAACAACAACTATACCCTTATCAGGCTTATAACCATCATCAAGCTTTCCACGAAAAACTTTAATACTTAATCCTAAACCACCCACTATATTATTTATTTCATCTGCCAATTCCTTAGCACCTGAGTCATTACAATGCAAAATACAATCAGTATTTAGAGGAAAGTTTCTTTTAACTAGAGAAGCTAGCTTAATTTTAAAAGCTTCCTGTTTAATAATCTCTTCAACATCAACAAAGAACTCAGGAGTTGGATTTTTAGATCCATCCACGCCATCATATAAGCATTTAAAAGAACTTGTATCCTTATATCTTGATATCAAACCTTTTAGGTTGAGATCAGAATCCGCAGCTACAGGTAAATATTTCTCTGTCCTAGGGGTTTCAAAAACAAACTTACTCTTATTCAAAGGTATTGGGATAGAGTACTCATGATGACACATTCTACAATCAGACTCATCGTACGAATCAAAATAATTAAAATAAGACGAGTGATATCTATCCCTAAACCTCTTGAAGTCTATTAAAACTCTATGACCATCATTATTAACCTGTGTCATAATAAGAGAAACATAGGATGCCTGCATCAGATTAACATTAGCTCGAAGCTTATTAAGCAAACCACTACTTGTTGATGCGGATATTAAAACAAGAGTTTTTGAATCTGACTTAAAATTATATTCATCAATTCCGCCATAACTACCAAACGAATCTATCGCAATATCATTGACGCTACTGCTAAATGTTCTCAGTACATTTGAGAGCTCATATGCCAAGGGATATATACCAGAAGTATCAACATATATTTTGTCAATTTCTTCAGGAATTAACTTTAATAAATTAATAGCTATAAATATAGTTTCTGAAGAAGACTCTAAAATATTCTTAACATCTAAGAACTTTGTAGTATGCTTACCAGACGGTTTAACGAAATGAATATTAGAATGAGCTTCAATAATCAAATCACGATTAACGACTAAGTTAAACAAACCAAAATCCAAAGCTGATTCTATATCGGATATGGACAATTCTGGATCATCTTTTCCAAAAGTAAAAACCTTGAACGCACCCCTAGCCTCAAAAAAACAAGTATGAAAAGATATCTCCTGAAAACTATTTATTCTATCTTTCAGCTTTTTCTGTGCATCTAAATTGAAAATCTTTGAATTAACATCTTCACTATTAACATCGAGAGTCAAAAAGAGAATATTTTTACAGAAAATATTATTTTCAAAGAAGTCAGAGACCACATCTAAAAAATAATCATAATTAAACGATCTGCCTGAATAAAAACAAACCAAAAACTCAGGATTATTTTTCTTAAGCTCCATCTTATAAATATAATAATCTCTCATTGAACAGGCACCAAAATACTGTAAGCAACACCTTCGACAGGCATGAACTTGTTAAAATTTTCTTTCTGCTTCGACATCTCGTCATATAAAAAAAGTGAAGTATTACTATCTTCCACAAGAGGATTTGAACAGAAGTCTCTATATAAGCTTACTCGACCAGATCGTATAGATATGAAACCCTTTCGATCAGACAATAAGCTTCTCACATTAAAAAGCCCCCGCCCAACCCCTTGACTGTTAACTTTAGAAGTTTCACCTTTTGAAAATGATCTTCTTATAACATCAACTTCATCAATTAAATCAACATCAGCTTCACGCTTCCTACTAAGAGTTTTAAAAATCCCCTCTCCAGAATCGAATATTGATATCTCTAATAGGTGTAGAGTATCGTTGTTTTCACGAATCTTTTCTAAGTAATCTGTTACTGGTGTTTCGTCACCACCAATATCACTGCTTTTAATTTTTTTGTTGATAAGCTTATACTCAACAATCAATGACCTTACAGATTTCTTAGACTTACCAGTGTACAGCTCTATTTTTGCATGCTGCTCAGTATTTTCTATTAGCTCATAAATTGCTTGCCCCAGACCATCGACTTGCCCTGAATTAAAAACTCTTTTAGATGGAGTTACTGCAATAATCCTTCGAATAAGGCTTGAATAATAATCACTTTTTCTTAGAATCACAGACTCTTCCGGTGAATAAAAGCATGATGGAAAAGCATATCTTTTAATCGAATGGTCAACAGCAAACATTTGGAACGTATTTCCACTTCTAAATATTTTCTCGTTCAGTCTTTTTTGTAAATTAAGATTTATTCTAGTCTTTAGCTCAGACTCTATTTTCAGACCATTCTCATCTTTATCTTTTTCATATACGCTGTCCGACATAAGAATAGATGTCAAATTTTGGGGAGAGCTTAGTAGTCCATCAATCGCGCCGTCTTTAGACGAATCGAAATTATAAAACTTTATTTTTTTTCTATTATTTCTTTTAAGAACTGTTATAAAAAACTGACATGCTCTAGAAAGAAGACCGATTCTAAGCACTTTATGATTAATAGGTAAATTAAACTCTTCAGAATCTAATGACTCATATAAGCCCTCAAGCTCATCATTTGTCAAATCAGATGGAAATCTCATAATAACTCCATATTTAACAGAGGAATCTATTAAAACATTTAAAAATAAATCAAGGAATCAAATCTAGATGAACGGCTTCGTTCATTGCAAGGTCACTGGATAAGCCACCACGGCTAAAACTAGATTCATTTATGTTCCCTACAGTTAGGTAGACATATGAAAAATCTTTATTTCTACTCATAGCGACATATGAATTGCTCTGATCCATGCCAACATCTCCGTATACAAATGTACTTCCATCTACTGTAACACCTTGAGAGCTATAAACAGTCAATGCGTATGCATGACACAGGTAAGCTCCCTTTTCATCAGCGTAATCTGAAGCTAAAAATGACAACAAACGCCCATCATCCGCCTTTACTGTTAGTTCGTCATCAAGATCTTTTGTTGATCGAATTGTGGTGATAGTCCCCAATGTACCATTAGATACTTTCAAATCTCTATAGTCATTGCGACAAAACTTAGTAGAGGCTACCCTAACCTCGGATTCATTAGAAAGCTTAATTGAAAAAGTATACTCAAAAGAAATATTAGATAACCAATACAAGTCATCAAAACATCCCTTATGGCTACTATATGCTATCAATCTTGAGGATATGTTTGAGCAAAGAGAGAGGCTATCCACAAAAGATCGGAACAAAGAAAGAGAGGAGCGCTGGTTCTACAAAAAAGTAAAACCGAATATGTCTTATAAAGAGGTACAACTATCAGAGATCAATGATGGCTACGGCACAAACAAAAAAGCCCTAGCAAGTACTAACCTGCTAGGGCTTATTTTATATGGTGGGCCTGCCCAGACTTGAACTGGGGACCTGCCGATTATGAGTCGGATGCTCTAACCAACTGAGCTACAGGCCCTAAATGCGAGGAAGATTATATCGATATGCGTCGACCTTGCCAAGGAGCAACTGACATTTTTATGCAATAAATCTACGAAAGTCATTGATTCTCTGGCGATTTATTAACCACTCGCTTTTCTGCATTAGAAAATGCCTGCGAACACACAGTCTAAAACGCTTATAAGCGCTTCATGCTGTGATATTAGTTAGGACGTTCGAAGGCGTACTTCAGATCCGTAAATTTGACTTTTGTCTTGATCGCGTCCAGAGCAATTAGATGCAGCAACTCTTCACGAGTCGTGCAGGCATCCGACAGAATGCTAACTTGATAAGGGTCGGCATCATCTGAAATAGCAGTATGCGTCACACAGTTTTGCGTCATCATGCCGCAAACCACCAGACGATCTACTTCTAAATCGTTTAACAACTCGGTTAAGTTGGTGTCTTGGAAAGCGTCAGCATGTTCTTTGGTGACGATGGGGGCATCTGGTGCGGCGTCTAGAATGGCTTGATGAAGTTTAACGCCCTGCGTCCCCGCCACAAAAAAAGGCGATTCCTCATCCGATACATGCTGAACCAGTACAACAGCGGCATCTTGTTCTTTTGCTGCATGGATAGCGTTTACTATCTCGTTTAGTGTGTTGTCAGCATTCCAAAGTGGAAACTTTCCATTGTCGAAATAATCGTATTGTGGGTCGATAACTAATAAGGCAGTACGGCTCATTTTACTCTCCTATTGATGGTGAATTCATAGGATCTCAAAAAGATGGATTCCATTGCAGTGTCAAATTTGCCATATTAAGGGCTTAAAATGACAAAGTGACTTTTCCCTATGACACAGTATCATATTGCGGTGATCGTCTATAGAGATTGCCTCTTATCCGCTGCGTACGGTTTTGCTGAAATATTCGAGCTAGCTAATGAGGCCTGCGAGGCTGCCAACCTTCCGATTCATCTGACAACCCATAGCCTAGATGAAAACGACATCCTCGTAGCAACGGAAGATCCGCAACATAAGGAGGCTTTCCATGCCATCTTGCTGCCCCCCAGTCTAAAGCAAACGAGCTACAGTAAAACGAACCCTCTGATTAAGGACTTTTTAATCCACCAGCATAAGCATGGCGCCATACTGTGCAGCGCTTGTGCGGGGGCGTTTTTCTTAGCGGACACAGGGATCACGGATAAACGAGTGATGACGACTCACTGGGCCCTGGAAAGTGCTTTTAGAGAGCGCTTTCCTCATCAACCAGTGGATGCCTCTAAGATTCTGATTAATCAAGGGGATATTATTACGGCGGGGGGAATGATGTCTTGGCTCGATTTGGCGTTGGAATTGGTGCAAGCCTTGACCAATACACATATCGTACGTCAGCTTGGCAAAACCTTGGTCATCGACACGGGCAAAAGAGAACAACGCTATTATCAGCAGTTTCAGCCAAGTTTTGATCATGGTGATGGGGCGATTCTAACGGTTCAGCACCATTTACAAGGACATTATGCACATGTTCAGCGTACGGACACGATGGCACAGCTGGCCAACCTTACCCCCAGAACCTTTTTACGCCGCTTCGCTAAGTGCACCGGACTGAACCCAAATGAGTACTTACAGCGTCTGCGCATTCAAGTGGCCTGCGATACCTTGGAACAAACCACGCTACCGTTTGAGACCATTGCATTACAAGTTGGCTATGACGACGTTGGTAGTTGCCGCAAAGCGTTTCGCAAAATAACAGGGTTAACACCTAGTGCCTTTCGTCAGCGGTTTGTATCGCCAATACCCCATTGACTCAAAGGCGAGCTTGGCGACCAATATCACCCGGCGTTACGCCAATGACTTTTTTAAAGGTCCGACGAAAAGCCGCTTCACTTTGATAGCCCAATTCATCACTTAAAATAGCGAGGTTTCTGTCGCCATTTTTTATCCGTTGCGCTGCGAGACGCATACGCCATGATGTTAAATAAGCCATAGGCGACATGCCCATCGTACTTTTAAACAAGCCACTAAATACCGAGCGTGACATGCCAGCTTTATCGGCAAGGCTAGCCACCTGCCAAGCTTGCTGAGGTTGTTCATGGATGGCAACGATTGCCCGTGCCAACCTTGCATCACTTAAGCCTGCTAATAAGCCCAATTCGATTTTTTGATATTGTATAAACAGTCTAAGCATTTGCACTAAATAGGCTTCGGCTAATCTTTCCGTCACCACTTGGGAGCCACAACGAGGCTGTAAACTTTCAGTGAGTAATATGGTTTTCAAGGGCGACAACTGCTGAGCAATCTCATCGCCTTTGTCGATTTTCACCCATTGCCATTCTAAGTCCAACAATGGATTAAGTGCTTTTGTGGCGAAATCAAATTCACAAACGAATAATGTACTTTCACCCTGTATACCTTGGATAAGGGATACACTGAGATCCTGCCCCGTCGCAAGCCACACACCATCACCCTCTTTCAACTCGGTTCGGCTATCCCCTTGCGCGGTTAACGAAATCTCCCCAGTCACTAGGTAAAGCCAATAGCTTGAATCAGCAGATAAGGCCAAGTGTTCCTTTTGACGAATGAAATGAAGAACACTTATCGAAGTCGCCTTAGGGCGAAAAGCACTTAGTACCGATGAAAGACGATCCATAATGATTTACCTTTAAAATAAAATACGATCTGCAACATTTAAAACATAATCAATCATCAACCGTATCACATTTCATCATAGACTGTCCTCATCAAAACCAACATCAAATTATGAGGTAAGCGAAATGGTCGTCCTAAAACCAAGAACAGCAACACCAGATCTCACTATTGATACTCTAAAAGGGTCTTGGTCGCTTGCACAACAAGCGCCAGAAAACTTCACCATGGTAGTTGTTTATCGTGGTTTACATTGCCCTATTTGTAAAAATTATCTGAGAGAGCTAAGTCGCCTAGCGGATGACTTTAGCGCGAAGGGGGTGGATATTCTCGTACTGAGTTCCGATACAGAAGAAAGGGCTACACAGGCATCAAGTGAATGGGAGATTGAAAACCTAACGATGGGTTACGGCCTTACCGCTGAACAGTCTCAAGCTTGGGGATTACACAGAAGTGCTGGACGAGGCATCACCAGCATTGGCATTGAAGAGCCTAGTGAGTTCACTGAACCAGGCTTATTCTTAATTCGACCTGATCACACTCTCTATTGGAGCAACATCAGCACCATGCCTTTTGCTCGCCCACACTTCAAAGAAGTACTTGGTGCAATTGAATTTGCCGTTAGCAATAACTACCCAGCACGTGGTGAGCTTGTTTAACCTCTAAACTCTTTTCACTGTTATAAAAAGACCGCCTATTGTGGCGGTCTCTCATAACAATTAGTCAGTATTAATTGATTTCTATCTGATAACGAAACGTATCGGCAGAGCCTCGCGACACACGATATTCGATGGGGGTTTTATCGAACCCGAAAGCAAGACGTTCAATCACCGCAACAGGATGCCCTGTTTCAATTTTTAAAGCACTTGCCGTATCGTCATCCGCACATTCTATGGTTAAGGTTTCCGTTGCCGATGCGACCAGTAAGCCACAGTGCTTTTCATAAAACGGATAGAGCAAGCTGCCGATCTCATTACTATCAATATCCACTAAATTGGCAAACAACATTTCAGGCAACCAAATATCCTCTGTTAGTACGACCACGCCTTTTAGAAACCGCAGTCGCTTCAGGTGAATCGCTAATTGATTCGGTTGCAAATTCAGAGCGGTGCTCGCCTCTTCAGGCGGAACTTGTAGTGCTTTTAACAGAATAAGGCTCTCAGGGACAATAAAGCTACCGTCAGCAGGCTGCTGTCGGAAAAAGCGGAATAGAGAGGTATTAAAATCGGGGCGTCGCACAAAGGTTCCCCGTCCTTGACTGCGATAGAGCAATCCGTCGTTCACTAAGGTATCCACCGCTTTACGAATGGTACCAATGGCCACACCATATTGCTTGGTTAACTCTGCTTCTGTTGGAATCGCGGTATCAGGCAACCACGTTCCTCGACTGATTTTCTCAAGAATTTCTTCACGAACTTGTCGGTAGAGCGGTAGTCGCTCATCACGCTTTATAAATGCCATAACCGTACCTACGACCTTGAATCTGTGTATTTTAGTCTTAGAGCCGATAAGCGTCTATGACTAAATCTTATCTCAGACACTCACCTTTTAACGCTTCATCGAATAATAAATCATCTATTTCATATATATGAATATTGACTTGATCAAAACACAGACCTATAGTCACAGCCTAATTCATATATATGTTTATAGAAAAACGACATAGCATACGTTATTTTTACCAAATGAGCCTTTTTTATGAGTCACTCTTCTTTGCCCATTACCGGTATAGACACCCATGCACATATTTTTCGTAGCGACTTACCGTTAACGAAAAACCGTCGCTACGCTCCCGAGTACAATGCTCTAGATACTGAATTTATCGAACTTTTTCAGCGCCATCACTTTTCACACGGTGTGTTGATTCAGCCAAGCTTTTTGGGTTCCGACAACCATTTCATGGTTGAAGCACTAAAAGCACACTCTGAAAAGTTAAGAGGCATCGCTGTTGTTGAACCCAATATAAGCGACTGCGAATTAGATGAATTAGCGGATGCCGGCGTCGTCGGTATTCGACTAAACCTGATAAAGAAAACACTAGCAGAGTACACCACCCCCGTGTGGCGAACCCTGTTTGGTAAATTGGAAAAAAGAGGCTGGCAAGTCGAGATACAGCGTGAAATTGATGATCTTCACCACATTTTACCCATTATCCTCGACTCAGGCGTGGACGTCGTCATCGATCACTTCGCCCGCCCTACCCATGGTATTCATGTTGATAATCCAAATCATCTCGCGTTCTTACAGTTGTTGGAACACGCGCCCATTTGGATCAAACTGTCTGCTACCTATCGGGCGAATGCCACACTTGAACAAGCCAAGGAGATGTTAAGTCTATTGCGAAAAGCTTATGGTCATTCAGACCGCTTTTTGTGGGGCAGCGACTGGCCACATACACAGTTTGAAACACGAACTCAGTACAGTGATCAAGTCGATATCGTTAATGCACTGCTAAGCGATCCTGACGAACGCCGAAAAGTTCTTGTAGAGAACCCGACACGCTGTTTTAAGTTTTAAACATTCGATAGAAAAAGTTAGGAATTATAACAATGATAAGCTTATTAGTGGTTGGCAGCATCGTGCTTGCCATCGTCCTTGGATATAAAACTCGAATTAATATCGGCCTTTTCGCAATTGCTTTCGCTTATTTGATTGGTTGTTTTGGCATGGGCTTATCGCCAACGGCCATTATCAAAATGTGGCCCTTAAAAATCTTCTTTATTATCTTCTCTGTCTCGCTTTTCTACAGTTTTGCCACCATCAACGGCACACTAGAAAAGTTAGCGGAGCATTTAATGTATCGTTGCCGTCGTTTCCCTCATCTTTTGCCTTACGCTATTTTTATTACAACATCCATTATTGCCGCGTTGGGCGCAGGCTATTACACAGTATTAGCCTTCATGGCTCCGATAACCTTGTTACTTTGCCAAAGAACAGGTATGAGCATGATTATTGGCGCAATGTCAGTCGGTTACGGCGCACTAACGGGTGCCAACTTTATGTCTAGCCAGAGTGGAATTATCTTCCGTAGCATCATGGCAAACGCTGGCGTCACTGATAACCAAGCCTTTGTGAACTCCATTGGTATTTTCGTAAGTACTTTGATCATTCCATTTTTCGTTATCACGGCGCTGATTTTCTTTACGAAACATCGCTCATCTATGGCAAGCTCAGACTACCAAGTAGAAAAACCAACGCCCTTTAATAGCGTACAACGTCAAACCTTAACGTTGACCCTTGTGATGATGGCCTTGGTGTTGATTGCTCCAATCGCACATTTGATCGCACCTGCCAACCATACGATTACCTTCATTAATTCAAAAATGAACATTGGCTTAATCGCCAGCGTCTTTGCTGTGATTGCTCTATTACTCAAGCTAGGCGACGAGCGTAAAGCGATTGCCTCGCTTCCTTGGGGCACTTTGATTATGATCTGTGGTGTAGGAATGCTGATTTCTGTAGCCATCAAAGCGGGCACCATCAACTTATTAGCCTCGTGGATTGGTACTTCTATACCGGCTTATTTAGTGCCTGTTGCCTTTGGTGTGGTCGCCGCGTTTATGTCGCTATTTGCCAGCACGCTAGGGGTGGTTACGCCAGCCTTGTTCCCTATTGTGCCCTCTATTGCGCAAAGCTTATCCATTGATCCTATGATGTTGTTTATCTGTATCGTTGTGGGCGCTCAAGCAACCGCTATTTCGCCTTTTTCTTCAGGTGGCAGCCTTATTTTGGGTGCTTGTCCAAATGAAGAAAGTCGCAGCAAACTGTTCCCACAGTTACTATTTCGTGCGGCGCCAATAGGCTTTATTGCCGCCCTAATTTATAATCTTGTCATCACCTTCGTAATTTAATTTATCGACAAAACATGACGCTATCTGCGTCATGTTTTATCTGGAGTTTTTTAATGTCCCTTTCTCTACGCACTCGCCTATTGAGTGTCAGTATACTCTCACTGGTTATCACTACAGGGTATCTCGTATCAGAAACTGCCTCATCCTTAACGGAACAAATGCACAACACCCTGCTGTCGGACATTAGCCATACGGCCAATGCCTATGGTAACAATGTAAGTGACTGGTTGGACAGTCACAAAAAAAACGCTGCATCACTCGCACATACACTTGAAAACCATCCTGATTTATCTCCTTATCCGGCCATCCATCAAGCCTATGAGTCTGGGGGATTTTCCATCGTCTACTATGGTAACAATGATGGAAAAATGTATCGCCAAGACCCAGCATTAGATGCACAGCGTCCAGATTACGACCCAAGACAAAAAAGCTGGTACAAAGAAGCCATGAGTGTTGGTAAAGCGGCGACCTATGGCCCGACGATGAGTTCAACAACGAAAGAGCTCTCTATTCGTTTGGCCGCACCCGTTTATAAACAAGGAACCTTATTTGGTATCGTTGGTGCCAATCTAACCTTGAACCAATTATCCCAACAGCTTGCAGAAATGACCATTCCAGGCAATGGTAAAGCCATGATTGTCTCGACTAAAAATGACATTATTGCTGACCCTAACCCAGAGCAGGTGATGAAAAAAGCGGCATCTATTTCTCCCCTTTTTACCTCTGCTTCTTTAGAAAAGATGGACGCTGAAAACACATTGGAAGAAGCGGATCTCAATGGTGAAACCGTCTTTACCTATGTCCATAGAATTCCCAATACTGATTGGTTGTTGGTCTTTAGCATGGACAAGAAGATGCTAATGGAACATGTGTACAGTGTTATTACGCGTCAGTTAGTTATTGCCGCGATCTTGATCATCGCCTTTATCGTCTTCTTGTATTGGTTATTTAAAGTATTATTCAGTGATTTGAATCGTGTCTCTACTGCCTTGCAAGAAATATCAAAAGGAAAAGGCGATCTACGGGCTCGTATCGAAGTCAAACACATGGATGAAATCGGTATACTTGCTACTGGGTTTAATGACTTTGTTAGCCATATGCATGGGGTAGTTGAACGCCTTAAAGGCATGTCTAATAATCTGGCTGTAGAAGCGAAAAACGTTGCTCATTCTGCAACAGAAAGCGCCTCTCGAGTGAATACGCAACAGCAAGAAATTGATATGGTTGCGTCTGCGGTTACTGAAATGGCCACCGCGACGCACGAAATTGCTGGCAATGCCGAACAAACCGCAAAAGCTGCTACCGACTCTGTTAAATTAGGTGAAATGGGCAGCCAACAGGTTCAACAAAGTCGCAACTCGATTTACGAACTGGCTAATGAAGTCAATCTCGCGACAGAACAAATTGCCGCTTTGGATCATCATGCCCAGCAAATCAGTGGCATTCTTTTGACCATTACAGGTATTGCTGAGCAAACCAATCTATTGGCACTTAACGCAGCCATTGAGGCGGCCCGTGCTGGGGAACATGGCCGTGGCTTTGCCGTCGTAGCGGACGAAGTACGTACCCTGTCTCAGCGCACCCATGCGTCGACAAAAGAAATTCAGAAAATGATTGAACTGCTGCAAGAGCAAACCACGAAAGCCGTGAAGTCCATGGAAAACAGCAGTAAAAAAGTACAAACCAGTGTACAAGATGCGGATGCAGCCACGGAATCATTGAAAGAAATCGCCAGCGCCATAATCAGTATTTCTGACATGGCCACTCAGATTGCCACCGCCGCGGAAGAACAAACCGCCGTAACAAATGAGATCAGCCAAAACAGTGAAGTCATTCGTCAAATGGCCACACAACTGGCACAAGAAAGCAAGGTTGGTGAAGATCAGTCTAAACGTTTAAACCACTTGGCTAGCCAAGTAGATCACGAAGTCGGACAGTTTCAGATTTAATGCTCGGCCCTAAACGGACTAAGCACGCGTATTAAACAATAGATCCCCAAAGCACCATGGCTGGCTTGTCATGGTGCTTTTTTATTGGCGACAGCTTTTTATTAGCAACCTCCCTAGGTTAAATCCTCAATATTCGTTAGCACCCAAGCACTGTTGTGTTGAGTAAAGCCGACTTTAGGGTAGTAGTTAACAGCCTGAGGCGCCGATAACAGAATCAGTGAACATTTCGGTTGTAACGCTTCTTTGGTCATGCGGATAAGGGTTTTACCAATACCGGACGCTTGGACTGCTTCATCCACCGCCAAATCGGATAAATAACAGCAGAATGCAAAATCCGTTACGGAACGCGCCACTCCCACCAATTGCTCCCCTTGCCAGGCCGTAATTAAAAGGTTGGCATATTTGAGCATGGTTTCAACCGTTTCCACATCCTGAATCGGTCGACGGGCACCTAAGGTCGTTTTGGATAACAGCTCGATAAACTGAGCAGCGGTAATAGCCTGATTCACCTTGTATTTAATGGTCATTAAAGACGCCCTCGCATCAGCATGTAAAGTCACAGCATAGAAGATTTTTAGCACGAGTGATACGGGTAAACTCTTGCTATGAGCGAAGACAGGCTTAGAAAAGAATGGCGCATACAAAAGCAGCCCTGTATTGTAATTTATTCATTCATCCAAATATTATTAAATGTCCTTTCTTTGAAGAAACAGGGTCTTTATGTTGCTACTAAAACTGCTTTTCTCCTTACTCATACTCTTTGCTATTTTAGTGTACGTGGTCAATATAACCCTTGTTGCCAAGGTCAAACCGCAAAACGCGAACACGGCTGCTCCTTACCAGCAGGGACGTTTTCGCAATCACGCCCCATCCACGCCTCGGTCTTTGTTGGATGCCGCTCGCTTGTGGATTCGCTTTTTCACAGAGAAAAAAGTCGATACCAAACCCGATATCAAGATTCCTGTTCGGCCACTGCGCCAACAGCATTTAACCAACCTCAGTGACAGCACCATACATATCGTCAAACTCGGTCACTCATCGGTTTTGCTCAAGGTGTATGGTGAATATTGGCTATTAGACCCCGTCTTTTCTGAACGGGCTTCTCCTTTTCAATTTATTGGCCCACAGCGCTTTCATACCCCACCACTCTCTTTAGCTGAATTGCCTAAACTGGATAAAGTACTCATCTCCCATAATCATTATGATCATTTAGACAAAGCCAGTATCAAGCTGCTAGCAGGGAAAACAGAACGGTTCTTTGTGCCAATTGGTGTGGATGGGGATTTAGAAAAATGGGGCGTCCCGACCAGTAAAATCAAGACATTCGACTGGTGGCAAGAGGAACAAACCAGCCAGGGTATGGTTGCCTTTACTCCCTGTCAGCATTTTTCTGGTCGCGGTATCGGCGATAGTAACAGCACGTTATGGGGATCTTGGGTTATAAAAACCCCACAACACAGCCTTTATTTCAGCGGAGATTCAGGTTACTTTGCGGGTTTTAAACAGATTGGTGAGACCTATGGCCCATTCGATCTCACTATGATAGAAACGGGCGCCTACGACAAAGACTGGGCTACTATTCACATGAAACCAGAAGAGAGTGTTCAGGCACATATCGACCTTAAAGGAAAGGTGATGATGCCGATTCATAATGGCACCTTCGATCTGGCGTTTCACACTTGGCATGACCCTTTTGACCGTGTCGTTGCCGCCGCAAAACAACAGGATGTGGAGTTAACCACACCCGAGTTTGGGCAGATATTCTCGATTAATGACCCAGCCAAACTTCAGATGTGGTGGACTGCAACAATAAACGATAAAGGGGAAATGTCCGACAATCCCACCTAGTCTAAGTCTAACTTAGTGCCCCATGTCTCACATTGTAAGGGTCTACTCTCTGTTTTTGTATGCGGTTAAGCCGTAAGGGCCGCCGTATGCGTGCCTGTTTTTATCCTTTTTGTATGCTTACTTCTTCCCTATAAAAATTTGTAATGATTGATGTCGGTCAATTTTATTCCTTCTGATCTGAGTACTATTTTAATCGAGGATACTGATTATAGGTATTGAACGGACGCTCTTAATACCAAGTTGTTGGATTTCTTAGGTTACTAACTTTAGCGCATAAATTGTGGTAGCTATCTAATTCATCATTGTCTTAAGAAGAGACCTTTGCATGATCGTGCAAACGTCTCAAGAAATTGAATTCAGCTCGTAAGGATGGATAAGATGAAAAGTTGTGTATCGGAAAGTGGTACGAATCAAAAAGCGGGGGTGTATTTGCCATGACAGAGACACCTGCCTCCAAAGACTTCACCAAACTGCCTATAGAAGAGGTTCTTAGCGAACTGAATGTGGATCCTGATCAAGGATTGACTCAGCAGGAAGCGCAGCAACGTTTGTCTTCCTATGGTCCCAATGCGCTTCCTGAGGAAGAAACTCGTTTCTGGAAAAAAATCATCGGCTACTTTGTTGGCCCCATTGCTTTTATGATTGAAGCCGCTGCTCTGGTGTCTTTATTTTTGGGCGATTGGGCCGATTTTTTCATTATCTTTGGCCTACTGCTATTTAATGCAGGTCTTGAGTTGTATCAGGATAGTAAGGCCAGTAATGCGTTAGCAGTACTGAAAAACTCTCTAGCGCCCCAAGCCACTGTGCTGCGTGATGGTGGGTTTCAGGTAATCGATGCGGCGACTCTGGTGCCCGGAGATATTGTAAAAATCCGTATAGGAGGCATAGTACCGGCGGATTTAAGACTGGTCGGTGGGGATTACGCCTCTATTGACCAATCGGCCCTGACCGGGGAATCCTTACCCGTCAGCAAAAAAGTGGGCGACAGCGCCTATTCGGGCAGTGTGGTCAAACAAGGGGAAATGACCGCTGTGGTCATCGGCACCGGTCTCAATACCTTCTTTGGCCGCACCGCAAAATTAGTAGCAGGTGCCGGCTCAGTCAGTCAGGCGCAAACCGCCATGTTTCAGATTGGTAATTTCCTTATCGTGGTGGCGGTGATTTTAGCGCTCATTATGGTGGCGGTGCAGGTATATCATGATGTGGTGGTAACCAGCACTTGGGATGTGAAAGATGTCTTAAGTATCTTGCAATTTGTGCTGGTGCTTTTGGTAGCCTCCATTCCGGTGGCCATGCCAGCGGTATTTTCTATTACCATGGCACTTGGTGCGTTAGCACTTTCCAAAGAAAAGGCCATTGTCTCACAGCTTTCTTCCATCGACGAAATGGCAGGGGCCGATATTCTCTGTTCTGACAAAACCGGCACTTTAACAAAAAATATTCTTACCCTTGGCGATCCGATTGCGATTAATGGAGCAGCCCCTGAGGCGATTATTCTGGCTGGAGTGCTTGCTTCCCACGCAGAAGACGGGGATGCCATCGATAGTGCCGTGATGAATGCTTTACCCGATAAATCATTATTAGCGTCTTATCAGGTTGAATCCTTTACCCCGTTTGATCCGGTATCTAAACGTACCATGGCAAAAATCGTGGATTCTGAGGGGCGGCATTTTTCAGTTTCCAAAGGCGCTCCCCAGGCCATTGTGGAACTGTGCCAGGCCGCCAAAGAGATCGAAGAGACGGTCAATAAAGAAGTCTCTGCTTTAGCAGCCAAAGGTTACCGAGCTCTTGGTGTAGCTCGCTCGGATGTGAGCGGTGCCTGGACGCTACTGGGTATCCTGCCGATGTTTGATCCGCCACGGGACGACTCCAAATCCACCATAGAAAGTGTGCGAGAGAAAGGCGTTGCGGTGAAAATGATCACCGGCGACGATACCGCGATTGCAAAAGAAACCGCCCGTCAGCTGGGATTAGGAACTAATATACTGACAGCGGCGGATGTGTTTCCCCCCGATATGGACCCAGATCATGTGCCAGGCCCGATTGCTCAGCAGATCCTGGCCGCTGATGGCTTTGCCCGAGTATTTCCTGAGCATAAATACGCCATTGTGAAAACCTTCCAGAAAAATGGCCATCTGGTGGCCATGACTGGCGATGGTGTCAACGATGCCCCCGCTTTGAAACAGGCCGATTGCGGAATTGCCGTATCCGGTGCCACCGATGCGGCTCGCGGCGCAGCGGCGCTGATTCTGACAGCTCCCGGTTTGTCGGTAATACAAAATGCCATTGATGAAGCTCGGCGCATCTTTGAGCGTATTACCAGTTACACTATTTACCGGGTCGCACTGACCATGGATATTATGTTTCTGGTAGTACTGGCGACTATTTTCCTAGATTTTCGGGCGTTAACACCGATTATGATCGTCATTATGTCGTTACTCGATGATATTCCAATCATGACAGTGGCCTATGACAATAATAAAGTCTCCCCCAGTCCGATCCGTTGGCGTATGTCCAGATTGTTGACCGTATCCGCAGTGTTGGGCTTTTTCTCTGTGGTACAGTCATTTGGTTTGCTGCTGATTGGTATGGCCTTAATGCATGGGGCCCATGCCCAGTCATTGGGTTTAACCGACGAGGCTCATCTGCAATCCATGATGTTCCTGCAACTGGTCGCAGGCGGCCACTTACTCATGCTGGTAAGTCGCAAAGACGACTGGTTTATGAAACCGCCCTATCCGGCCACGCCCTTACTGGTTGCCATTATCCTAACCCAACTGGTGGCGGTATTCATGTGTGGTTTCGGCATACTGGTGCCACAAATCCCTTGGTCTTTAATTGGCCTTGTTTGGGTTTATCTACTGGTCTGGTTATTTATCATGGGTGGGGTGCGAGTCGCCATTGACCACGTGCTGGATAACCGCAGTGCTCGGCGCGCCCGATCCATTAAATATATTAATACACCTCTCAATCATTGAGTGGTGTACACCCCGAAACAGTTTGGAACGGGCTTTACAGCCTGCTCACGGTAAAAAAGCTGAAAATCATTACAATCCAGGGAGCCGTAATGGCTCCCTTTTATTAAAAACATTTCTTATCATTGCGATATGTTGAAAGCCTAAGACTTAGACGGTTTATCCCCCTTCCCTAGGCCATTAAACGATTACGACTTAGGCCATAAAGAAGGTACATGGAACCGTTTATCCAATGAGTTGCTAAACCAACGACCATTCAATACTTGATCAATCATCTCCTGCTTTGCCTGATCGGAAAGATGATGGTCCTTCGCCATAGCATCCAGTAAAACGGCTTCGTCATAGGATTTGGAAGACATCTGGATCAAGGCTTTATGTCGATTGGCATTCAGGACCAATAAGGATTGACCTTGATTGTCATGCTTAGGAGACCAAGGCAGCCAGCGTACCAAATGCTGACCATTGGGGTTCCCCGTGCGGATAAAATGGGCTAAATAGCGACGAAACTGCTTAGATAAATCCACCGCACCGGGTTGCTGGAACACCTTACCAAGTAATGCTTGACGCCATGTTCGATCCAGTAATGGCATGAACACCCCGTGAAATGCCCCCAGCAATGCCATCTGTTCATTTCGGGTGACCAAAGGATCATCTCCAAAGGCCACTTCTGTGGCGTAAATGGAGGCTTTATAATGGGCAAACATTCTCTGAGCAGACTGCTGCACATTAAATAAACTATAAAGTTTTCCGCCGTAGTGATAAACGAACTGATATTTCGTGAGCATATCAGGATCATTCACCAGAGTGCCATCATGCCATGCTTTAAAAAAATAGGGATCGGTCAAAGCAAAGATCGAAAACTCGGTTTGTCCCGATAACATAATCACTGGCACACTATTGTAATCTGTGGTTGCAAAACCTTGCTTAGGGATCACCGCCCCATCTCGATACAAATGCGGGAAATGACTCATGCGGATCCCTGCACCTTTCATTAATGGCGCTAATCTCTCAGCAGGCAACTGCTGTAGATAATCACGAACCGCTTTGCCACCATTGGCGAGCCATGCCTGGGCAGAGGCGATATTTGGTTTGATATGATCACTCACAACCAATGGCGCAAATGCCTGACGAAAGACCTGCTGACTTGGTACAACGGGTGCGGTGGTCATACCGCCGCTAAAGACAATGGCGTGCTGAAATTTCCCTTTGAATAAAGGCGAAATCAACATTGCCATCACATCACGTCCGCCCGCCGAAAATCCAGCAACGGTCACTTGGTCGGCTCGGCCACCAAAGTGTTGGATGTTTTGATGTACCCACTGCAGAGCCGCCAGTTGATCTAACAAACCAAAGTTACCTGAGGCTTGTATTGGCTGCTCTGTTTTTAATGCTTTGAGCGGATTAAACCCTAATACCCCTAATCGATAATTCACTTGTACGATGACCGCATTCAATGCTTTGGCCAATGCTTGAGGCTTAAACTCATGGGCTTCGCCCGTTTGGTTATTACCGCCGTGAATATAGACTAAAACGGGCAGCTCATGCTTAGCGTGCTCAGGGCGATAAACATCTAGATTCAAACAATCTTCTTTTCCTTCAAACTTCCCTTGCTGCCACTGGGGACAAATCGCCCCCTCTTGCGTTGCTTGAAAGGTACCTTGAATGGGTTTAGCTGGCTGAGGTAATTGCCAACGCAATGCCCCTATAGGAGCTTGTGCATAAGGAATGCCTAAAAAAGCATCTACACCTTGCTCACTTTTACCAACCACTTTAGCCGCGTCTGAGAGCGAAACGACGGGGTTTGCTAGTACCGTGCCGGCAAACATTGCCATTAATCCAATGAATAGTCCGCGCTTAAGGGCGTATTGAATGCGCATATTTTATCCTTCCATGTTTATTGTGAGACTTTTGCACGACTACTGCGCTTGCCAACACTTTGTTAAAAACAGACTCAAAATGCTCGTCTGTTTTTGCCGCGTCTTGGCGTTGCTCGTGACATCGTGCAAAGGTCTCATTGTTTCTCTTTTACCCAAAAAAGAAGTGTGCCAAATACAATCTAGCTAGACTGCATTTGGCAATGATCAAAATTTCCTCTCTATATTAATGGCAAATAAATGACGAGGCACTATCCTTATTTCCCCCTTCATAAACCGCAATCGTAGGGTATGGACACAGTGGGCGTTTTGCCTTTAACAACGTTTTAGGCACTTCTGGATTATCCGCTCTTGCTTGGCTAATCACACGGTCTGGAGACTTCCCTTTTTCCACCCAAGCAATCAAAGGAGATAACACATCAAACTGATCTAAAGATGGACCACCTTTTCCGTGTGGCATGCCAGGGACTTCATAAAAGGTCACAAAGTCACGGGCTTTGCCATTTTGGTTTTGGTTCAATTTGTTATACCAATGAATCGTATCCACAATAGAAAATACCGGATCACTATCCCCTTGGTAAATAATCATTTTTCCACCCGCTTTTTTGAAAGCAGACATGGTTGGGTCAGCGGCATCTGGCGGTGTCATAAATTCCATTGATGACTCAGGAAAGGCTTTTGTTTTGGCATAGATTTTGGGCGCATCTGTATCGAAATTAAACTTCAACAAATAATCAACCAATGCCTTTGGTGTCCCCTTCACATGAGTTGGCGGTGTCGTAAAGATTTGTGCCAATGAAGACGCTCCCATCACAGCAATGAGAGGGTTATAACCCCAGGCAGGAATCGGGCTTTCTACCTTCCAAAAGCGCCAATTGTTTGAACTCATACCAGCATCATAATACCAACGACTGTATAACGCTTTACCTTGGCTATTATGGGGACCATTATGAATCGCAACTAAAGCATTGACTTTGCTTTGACTCAAACAATCTTTTTGCCCTGCATGACAGACTAAATCTTGCAAATTAACGAGCTTTTGGCACTGTTTAGGATTAAAAATCAGACCATCTTTTAGACCATCAAGGTCATCACATTGTTTTAGAATATAGTGACTCACTAACGACATGTCTTTGGGGGTAAGAGATTGCTTGAGATCGCTGTTTACCGCGTGAAGATGCTGAATATCCCAAGCATGTTGTATCGCCGCCTTGGGCAAATTAAAACCTGGGTAACCGACCAAAATGCCATTAAAGAAATCGGGGAAGCGGGAGGCTGCTACCATGGCCATACGACCACCATTTGAGGCACCAATACCATATCGATATTTCGCCGCTTGCCCATAAAACTGGGTAATCATCTGGTTCGCAACAGGATATAAAAGCTCAACGGCTTTGTAGCCATAAAGTGACCTTGCCCGAGCATCCCATCCAAAACCGCTCCCCCCTGCTAATCCCATATCTTTAAACTCTTGCTCATCATGGCCCCCATTACTGGACACCACCGCCATTCCTCGGTTTAAGGCATATTGTTTAGGAGTAAGACTGGAGGCATGCCCTAAGGCGGGAACGACAATACCATCGTTTCCACCATTAAATTGATAAGCAAAATCATGGTGCCAGTTCTTCGGCAAACGGAGCTCAAAGCCAATGGCATAATTCCGGCCATCCATGCCCTTATAGGGGTCTAAAACCCCTTCCACTCGACAATTCTCAACCAACGCATCACCGGTTGGTGATTCCCATTGTGCAGACTTGATGGTCAGCCCTGGTGCATGAAAGGTTGATGGATCACAGGCCATCACACCCGCCTTGGCAACCATAGGTAAGGCCAAACAAAGTAACCATGCTTTATTCATTATAATATTCCTTATTAATTGTTATTGTCGGAAACAGTTAAATACTAATACTGTTTTGAATATTTTGCATACTAAAAATATTCAATGAATAAACGACGCCTCTATGGTAGAAAGATATAAGTGAAGCCATAAGGAAGGGTAATCAATATGCAGCACGTCACCTCATCAGCACTGCCATTAGAAAGTGCGCTTCATAATAGATTAAAGGCAACGGACTTTCTTGACTGCTACTCGGTTGAATCGAATCTATCGCCGCGTCATGCCGCAGACATTATTACAAATTTTCCTGGGTGGGCTCAGTGTTTGATTAGTATGAGAAACACTCTCACCGCCCCTTTTGGGCTGTTAAAAGAGGGGCCGGAAACGCTAAATAAAGTGGGATTTTTCCCAGTAGAATCTGAAAATAGCGATGAACTTATCGCTGGGTTTAACGACACACATTTAAACTTTAGAATTTCTGTTATGTCACAACATGGACGTGTCTTTTTAGCCACTTGGGTGCATCCCAATAACCTAGCGGGCCAACTCTACCTAAAAGCAATTCTTCCCTTTCATGTGCTTATTGTTTTTAATGCTTTAACCCGAATCAAAACGGCAAGTAAAACCGTATAATAATAAAAAAGCCGCGACGACTGAGCGTAACGGCTTTCGGTATTTGTCTTATAATAAAGACAATGACATTTTATTAACCGCTATTAATCTTGGTTAATAAAGTAATTTACTACATAAGCAGGCAACTCTGCCGCTGGTACAACAATTTGCTCCATAGTATCCCGGTCACGAACCGTCACTGGCGCACCTTCTTTCTCAATAGAGTCAAAGTCGACCGTTACACAGATTGGCGTTCCCACTTCATCATGGCGGCGGTAGCCTTTACCCACGTTACCTGTGTTTTCATAAAGAATACGACCCAGACCCAATTTTTGAAGCTTGTTTTTCAACTCTTTGGCAAGCGCAACGATCTCAGGCTTATTCTTCTTAAGCGGCATAATCGCCACCTTAATAGGCGCTAGATGTGGCTTGAATTTCAGTACGGTACGAGTTGAGCCATTTGGCAATTCTTCTTCTGTATAAGCTTCTGTCATCACCGCCAATAAACCACGGTCTAGACCCGCAGAAGGCTCAATACAGAAAGGCACTTCCCATTTGTTTTCTTCAAGATCACGAATTGCAAGCTTCGCCGTTGAATGCTCGTTTTTCTTCACTTTGGCAGAAAGACCGAACTCTTCTTGTGCTTTGGTGTGGGAGCCCAAATCGTAGTCGGTACGGTTTGCCACCCCTTCCAACTCTTCAAAACCATGTGGAAACTTGTACAAGATGTCCACAGTGGCTTTTGAGTAATGGGCCAGATCGTCACCGGTTACGTATTCGAACTGGATGTTTTCTTCTGATAACCCTTGATCCAACCACCATTGCTTACGCAGCTTAACCCAAGTCTCATGCCATTTTTCATCTTCACCCGGCTTACAGAAGAATTCCAATTCCATTTGTTCGAATTCACGAACACGGAAAATAAAGTTACGAGGCGTGATTTCGTTACGGAAAGATTTACCAATTTGCGCAATACCGAAAGGCAAAGTGCGAGAAGTTGAGTCCACGACGTTTTTGAAGTTCGTGAAGATACCTTGTGCCGTCTCTGGACGAAGGTAAGTGTAGGACTCTTCGTTCACCATTGGGCCAACGTTGGTTTTAAACATCAGGTTGAAGTCACGAGGCTCGGTCACATTGGTTGAACCACAGTTGTCGCAGACTTTAATGTCTTTCATATGGTCGGCACGCATACGCGATTTACACTCATGGCAATCAACCATTGGGTCAGTAAAGGTGTCTTCGTGACCAGAGTATTTGTAGACGTTTTTGTTTTGGATAATCGCCGCATCCAACCCTTCAACATCATCACGCTCGTACACCATGGCGCGCCACCAAGCCGCTTTTAGGTTGTTTTTTAATTCAATGCCTAACGGACCGTAATCGTAAGCACCTTGCATACCACCGTAGATTTCACTGCCTTGGAAAATAAATCCACGACGTTTACACAGGGAGACGAGTTCATCCATTGTTTTAGCTGGCATTTCTAAACACACCTTAAGCAAGTTGAAATTGGTTAGTTAGATACACGCTCAACAGTTCGCGTACATCTGAAGGAAAGTTAAATTCTAGCCAGACATTGTACTCTGAGCCTGAATTTCGCTCAATGGCGAATGATGATTACCACGGAACTAAAGCCGTACAAACTTCCTTAATAACCGCGAGTTATGACAAGAATATGTAATTTATTCGGAAGTTTGCGTATTTTTTTTTGTCATTTTGTTAGATAATTCTTTTTTTTTACACAAAAATTTTGTGTTTTCGGCTAAAGGTTTTTTATGCGATATTCTGCCACCCCCATGCTTCTATTAGGTCTATTTGCCCTGGCTCCTTTTGTTGTATTGACCATCATTACACTGACAGACATACACATCATGGGATACTCGGGACAGGCGCTTTTTGCGTCCTATAGCGCCATTCTGTTGAGTTTTGTAAATGGGGTACTATCTGGACAGGTACTTGAGGGCAAGCCACAAAAGTACAGCAACCGAACAATGGTACTTAACCACCTAATTATGTTGGTTGCTTGGGGAAGTCTGTTTATGAAAGTCCCTGAACTGTCTATTGGTATTTTGTTACTAGGCTTTATTACCACCTTTTGGCTGGATGGACGTTGGTTACGGCTGGTTTCTCAATCTTATAAAGCCTATTCAAAGATCCGTTTTGCACTTACTGTCGTATTGAGTGTTATGCATGTTATTGTACTCTTCCCTGTGTATTAGGTCTGTTTATTAGCCCTCCCTAGGGAAGAGCGGATCATCCTAGTCAATAGGAGACACTCTTATGTTGATCATATTTTACGACGGCCTTTGCCCACTTTGCCTTGCGGAAATGCGTGAGTTAAAAAAACTCGATGTACACCATCGACTCACACTGGAAAACATTCATCATGAGGACTTTACCCAGCGCTATCCTCACATCGACCCCATTAAGGCAGATCGCATTCTTCATGGACAGCTAGGAAATGGTAAAGTCATTCAAGGGTTAGACGTTACTTGCATGGCATGGAGACTCGTGGGGAAACATCGATGGATGCAAATATTACGTTGGCCTGTGATTCGCCTATTTGCAGATCTTGGTTATCAAGGCTTTGCAAAATATCGCCATTCAATCTCTTCTTTTATTACGGGTAAACCTCGTTGCACTTCTTGTGACAAAGGCGAATGTGATCTATTGTGACAAAAATACATCCCCTCTTAAACTTTAGTGGAACATAAAGTACACTGGATTAGGATGCATTTGTCCGCTTATAATCACCGACAGTCAATCGCACAAGGAAAGTTGCAAAGCTTAGCGACGTGTTCGAACACGGCGCTCTTGTCTATGATAAGCCACGAATGCATCCCTCTCACACCATGTCTGTTATTAAGGAAAATACGTCATGTCATTTGATGCCCTCGTGATAGGAGCCAGTAGCCGTATCGCTCAAGCCGCTATAGAACAACTGTCTCATCAGAATGATTGCCGAATGGTTTATACCGTTAGCCAGTTTCCTCCTCGCTTTTTCAGTCGAAAAATCAGACCATTATTGTGTGACTATTCCCAAAAAAGCATAGAAGAGATTTGCCAGTACCTGCTGACCAATACCAAGAACCTAAGTAAGGTTCTTATCTGTAACGGTGTACTACATAACACGCAATACACTCCGGAGAAAAAGCTGGAAGACATTCAAAGTGAGCAATTAGTAGGCTTGTATAGGAGCAATGCTATCGTTCCTATGCTTTGGTTAAGTCGGCTGATTCAGGTACTTAAAGGAGAAAAAGCCACACAGATAGCCCTGTTTAGCGCGCGGGTAGGTAGCATATCAGACAATAAAATGGGGGGCTGGTACGCTTACCGAGCTTCAAAAGCAGCACTAAATATGCTTATACAAACCAGTGCTATCGAGTACGCTAGACGTGCAAAGAATGTCAAGCTGATTGCGTTTCATCCAGGAACAACCGATACCCCTTTATCCAAGCCCTTTCAGAAATCCGTGCCAGTAGGAAAACTCTTTACACCGGAATTTGTTGCACAAAGACTATTATCCATCATGGACAACGCCAAGATGGATAATCAGGCCAGTTTTATCGACTGGGATAATAAAAAAATCGAATGGTAACAACCTTCATTTCCGCATCATTAAGATAATCGCTAAATCATATCCAGACTGAGAAACAACCTTGGCGAATCCACCGATGCACTGGGTGACCGATGAACCACTCCTCTCCCCATAGCAGTAGGCCAAGTATTGCCTTTCATAAGGGCCACATCCCCAGCGTTTAATTGGTTGACTGTACCGAAAGAAGCCAATCCCGTATTTTTCTCAGTCCATTTAACCGCATGACCTAACTCGGCGCGGACCGCATGAGCATCATGAAGCCACTCTGAGCCCTGCCCAAGATAAGTGGTAATCAGCCGACACGGTATATTATCCACATGGAAACGAGGACACATAGCTTTGGATAATACAGCCAGTCTTAACCCCACCTCTGACAAGTCAAATAAACAGGCAAACATATCCATTAACGTACGCACATCTTTAATAAAGACCTCTTTATTGGTGTCGTCGGGTAGGATACGAATTAATAACTTTTCAATGTGCTCAGGCGCACCTTGGTCTTTAATATTCAGCTGCGGCGCAGAGGATATTAAGCTTGTACAGTAAGTATCAACCTCCTTAAGCGAGCGTTTCCATACCACCATGTTAAACGAGTCTTGATAAATATCCCCAAAAACATCTGGCTTGTTCGACTTCACAACAGACAGTAACGAATGATCAAGCTCAGGAAGCGCCAGCAATGCTTGTCGTGCGGTGTTCATATTACGCTAAACCTACTTTTTCAGTTAAATGATATGATATAACATTACAATACTGAAAAGCAATTTGTCTATATAAAAATGCCGTCATAAAGACGGCAATTCATGCGTTCATTAGAACCCTGTATACATGAACAAGACTGATCTACTTCAACAGAGGATCATCTTTAGGCAAGTGCTTTTGAATCCATAAAGCCAATTTGTGCTTCATGGCAGGAAGATTCTCTTTATCCGCTGGTAACCCAACCACAAGCTTATCCAGTACCAACAAGCGATAAATCGCCTCGACTTTTTCATTGGCTGACATAGTGGAAGAAAAACCAGCATAACCTCTTTTTAAAGCGTAGTTCTCTCCCACTTGTAATGCTCTCTTGCTCAGAGCCGCTTCATTCTTGATCTTCTTCATATGACGATCCTTTCTCAACATGGAAGGAGGAGAGAGCATTGGATCCCCTACCTGATATCTCAAGCAAGAGCCTCTATAAACAGCGTGACTCTCTCCATCATTTACTTTCAATCAGCATGAAAGCAATAAATACCTTAAAGAACAAGCTTCTATCTAGCTTTTCGCCCTATAAAGCAAAAAAGCCTCTATAAAGAGGCGCAGGTTACTGATAAACCCCAGTTTTTTGCTGGGGTTTTATTTTTCTGAGTCTTTTGCTCACATTCCTTCCTAAGTGACTCAAGATATCTCATTAGTTACTTAGAGCTCTTTGAGGCCTTTTATTAAGGCTCTGACTATCGATTTCGTCATTTTTTTGAACAAATAAAAGCCTCTAGCTAAGCATTAAGGCTATCTTTTTCATATTTTGGGCGGCTGCCGTTAATAGACATTGAGAAGCTACTTTATCTGTTCCTCGAAATCGTGCATATCGATAGCCATGCAGCTCTTTTGCGTCGGCAAAACTTCGTTCCACGGTTTCCTTTCGTCTGGCATAAATGACTTTGCCTAATGGGGTTAGCCGATGGGCATTGATGCGTTCTTTGCTATCTTCCCAAACATGACGCGTAATGGTTTTGACCGATTTTTTGTTTGTGGTGCAGCGGTGCTTTTCTGGGCAGTTCGCGCAGATCAGGCTATCTGAGTCGTAGTGACGGTAACCTTCTCGAGAAGTGGTTTTGTAAATGAGTTTTTCACCTTGCGGACAGAAGTAGACATCTTGTTCCCTGTCGTACTTGTATTCGCGTTTATAGAAGAAGCCTTTCTTGTGATTAGGACGACGATAGCCCATCACGGCATAGATATGTCGTTCTTCTAACCCATGACAAACTGCCGAGGTAAAGTACCCCGCATCGACTCCGACCGATGTGATGAAAAGCTTAAAGCGTTCTTTGATTCGGTCCAATCGCTCTAAATAAGGGACAGCATCGTGGACATTGCCTGCGGTGACGTGTACGTCAGTAATAATGTTGCAACGTGCATCAACCGTTCGGTGATCTAAGTAGAAGAACCCTTTGGGCTTAGTATCTCGTACCATATAGCCACTCTCTGGATCCGTCGTACTCTGCTTGATTTCACGACTCTCCACCTTGTTTTTTTCAGGTGGTAAAGGCTTTTTTCCATGAACGAGTCGATCCTCCTCAACGGCCTTATCGAGCTCATCCATATACGCCTGTCGGGACTGTTCAACCACTACTTTTTCAAAATGCTTTTTGTTCGCATTGGCTTTAAGGTGTGTGGAGTCCGTATAAAAGGTGTTTCCGCCAACTAACTTGTGTTTTATAGCCTGGAGTACGATCTCATCAAAGATCTTTTGATAGATATCGGATTCCTTAAAACGACGTGTGCGGTTTGCACTCAAAGTGGAAGCATCGGGAATTTTGTCAGTCAGGCCTAAACCTAAGAACCAACGATAAGCGACATTAACTTGAACCTCTCTAATCAACTGACGTTCACTACGAATACCAAAAAGGTAGCCAATAAATAGCAACTTAAACATGAGAGTAGGATCGAGAGCGGGACGACCGTTATCCGCGCAATAAAAATCCTTCACAAGATCATGTAGAAAGGAAAAATCAATAATTCGATCAATCTTGCGAAGCAAGTGATCACTGGGGACGAGCTCGTCGATGGAAACAAACTCTAAAGTAGACTGGGTTTGAGGGCGTTCTTTAAGCATGCCGTTATTATAAAAAATCCCCGCCGAATGGCGAGGACTTTATCAGCAGTCTGAGCCTCTATAAAGAGGCGATTGACAGCTTTGAATCCCTAAGATGACTTGTTAACCACTTAAAAAAACAAGTAATCAAACTTTAATACTTTCAATTTAAGATATTTTTTATATTATTGTTCATTTTTACAATCAAAAAAATAACAAAATTTTACATTAAGAGATTTTTGCACATGGCCGTGTGAACTAAAACTCAATAAGTATGAGTTTAAATAATTGATTTATATAAACAAAAATCAAAAAACATTCTTTTTTACTTTATTTAAAAAGTCTCTTTAGAGTATTTTCTTATACTTAAAAGGGCTTTATACAGCAAAAAAGAAACAAAAGTTAACACTTCTACTGTTAAGGATCTTTCAATCTATGTTGTCATTTCTAAAAAAATCCCCCTTACCAAGACAACTTGGCATCGCCACATTGCTCTTTGTTACGATCGTTTTTGCCACCTTAGTGTTTATTATCAACGCCCAGCTTAATGAATACATAAATACCATTGTGACGAATCATGAACAAAAAGAACTGGAACTGGTCAGTAAGCAATTAGAAGCAAAATACCATTCTCTAGAGGATCGCCTTCAACGCAATGGCGTACTTTTGGGCACAATGCTTGAAGCAGCAAAGATAAACGCAAACAAACCCGACACAATTAATGGCATGACGATTCCATCGCTGCAATTACATGGTGACACCATCAGCGGTCAAAGCCCTTTCATTCAGCAGTTCGCTCATTCTACCGAATTGGATACAAACCTCCTAATCAAGCAAAACAATCAATTTATTCGAATTGCCAGTTCATCAGCGAATTCTTCCCCTGTAGGTTCTTTATTAAATGAGAGTAATAAGGGCTACCAAGCGCTAGAAGACGGCGGACATTTTATTGGCGTAGACAGCATAAATGGCCAACAATACTTTGCCAATTACAACAAGGTTTCAGGGCAAAGCAATCTATATTACGAACTACTCATCCCGCTTAATGAGATAACCGATGGCTTAGCCAAGTCATTAAATACACTGACATTTGGCAAAAGTGGCTATATCTTTATCACACAAGCAGGTGACCACCCAGGCACATTTGTTCTTCATCCCAACAAACAAATGGTTGGAAAAAATATTTTTTCTGTTTTCCCAGGCCTTAAAACGACTTTCTCCCAAATGTATGAAAAAGATCGCGGTATCATTCATTACGACCTAAAAATCCCTGGGGTGACCACCATTCCCCGCCCCGCTCTTGCTCTGTTTGAAAGAGTCAAAGACTGGAACTGGGTAGTGGTGCTAAAGACCTACGACGATGAATATCAAGCAGAAATTAACGTGATCTTATGGGTTGTCAGCGCCGCTTCCCTGATTTTTGGTCTTTTACTCGTACTATGCCTATGGCTATACATACGCCGTGCACTTAAACCGTTAAAAGAAATATCCAAAGGTTTACATGAATTAGGAACAGGCAATTTGGCTTTTCGCTTTCATGATACCTTGATTCCAGATTCTAATAATGAAATCGATTTATTGCGTAATGATACGATCCGTATGCGCGATAATTTGATTCGTCTCATTCAAAAAGTCCAGCATTCGAGCATGGAACTCCTCCATTCCAGCCACGAGATTTCAAACGTCAATAAATCACTAACCAACAGCGCGAACTACAGCCAGGATGTCAGCATCCAAGTGGCCTCTGCTATTGTCCAGATCTCGACAGCCATAGAAGATGTCGCACACAATGCGACCGATGTCTCTAGCGAATCTGACAGCGTCCAAAGCATTACACAAAACGGCAATGAGGCGATGCAACGCGTCGAAGAAACGGTTGGCAAGCTTTCTAATGCGTTTAGTCAAGCCTCAGAAACCATCGAGGATGTTGAAAAAAGCTCAACTGAAATTGGTAAGGTAGTCTCTGTTATCAATGAGATTGCCGAACAAACCAATTTACTGGCGCTGAACGCGGCTATTGAGGCCGCTCGCGCTGGTGAACAAGGGCGAGGCTTTGCCGTGGTTGCGGATGAAGTGCGAGTATTGGCACAACGTACGCAACAATCAACAGAAGAAATTCGCAAAGTGATTGATAAGCTACAACTGAACAGTCGTTCTGCTGTTAAAGAAATGGAACAAGGAAGAAACCAAGTTGACAATAGTGTCAGTCAAGTCCTAGAAACACGCAACATTTTGTCTCGTATACTGACATCGATGAAAAAAGTCTCGCTTGGAACAACAAATGTGGCCACAGCGACAGAGGAACAAAGCGTTGCTGCCACTCAAATTCGTCAGAATACAGAAACATTACGCGAGGCCTCAAGCAATACATTAATTCAAGCAGACACCTCACAGGGTCATAGCCAAAATATCCAACACATGGCCACTGACCTTCAAGAAGATCTCAAAGCCTTCACACTACCATAATACCACTATTGCCCACTCTATTTACCTAGAGTGGGCAACCCGAATCCACTTGATGCTCAATCCTAGCAAATAAATTCATTTATATGAATTCACCTTATTTAATTAAATATCATTTCCGTATACAAATCTATCACTATAATAACAAAGAATTACAAAATAAAACAAAGCAATAAAAAATTGCTGTTTCCATAACATATCGTTATGGAATTTCTTCCCTTTTAAATAACTCAACCACTATATCCCCTGAATTAAGGATCCATGAGATGCTCGCATTTTTCAAAAAATACCCGCTACCAAGGCAACTCGGTCTAGGGACACTCGCTTTTGTTATTATCATCTTCGTTGCTTTAACTTTTATCATCAACGTGCAACTAAAACAGCAAATCAATGACATCGTTATCAGTCATGAAAAAAAAGAAGTCGAGTTGGTCAGCAACCAACTTGAGGACAAGTACCACTTAATGCAACGCGTTATGATGCGCAACGGCGCTCTTCTTAATGATATGCTGGAACAGGTAACTGTCGATTCGAATACGCCACTCAGCATTAACGGCACTCAAACTCCCTCAATTAAGTTAAATAACCAAGTTATTAATGGAAATAGTCGTTTTATTCAACAGTTCGCCACATCGACAGAATCTGAAGTAAGTTTGCTAATCAAGCAAGGAGATCAGATCATTCGCGTTGCTAGCTCTATGAACAATGCCTTGGCTGCTGGTACTGATTTAGGAAACAATACAGAGGGCTACAAAGCCATCCAAAATAACTCCGATTATTTGGGGGTGGACACTCTCGGAAACACCTCCTACTTTACTTACTATAAGAAAGTATCGGGACAGAGCAATCTCTATTACGAACTGCTTATTCCTATTCAAAACATCACATCCCCAATTGCTAATACGCTAAATAAAATGGTGTTTGGCAAAACAGGGTATGTCTATGTCACGACAGCTGGAAAGCATAAAGGGGACATTCTTATTCACCCAAGTAAAGTTTTAGTTGGGCAAAATATTCTAAGTCGTAACCCACAACTCGCAAATACGTTTGAGAAACTCTATCAACAAAAGTCAGGCATCATCCACTACTCATTAAAAGTAGAAGGTCAAACCACCACCTCTCGCCCCGCAATTGCTCTCTTTAAACGAGTGAAAGGCTGGAACTGGGTAGTGGTGTTAAAAACTTATGACGATGAATATCAAGCCGAAATCAATAAAACCTTATGGATTGTCAGTTCTGTGTCGGCTGTATTTGGCTTGATGCTGGCAACCGTGTTATGGCTGTTTATTCGTCGCGCGCTTTCGCCAATAAAAGAAATTTCTCAAGGCTTGCATGAATTAGGAAGTGGCAATTTGGCTTTTCGCTTTCATAATAAATTAAGCAAAGACTCCAATAATGAAATCGATTTATTGCGTAATGATACCATTCATATGCGTGACAGCTTGATTCATCTTATTCAAAAGGTTCAAGATTCTAGCATTGAGCTTCTCCACTCAAGCAATGCCATTTCTGACGTCAATAAAACATTAATCAATAGTGCAAACTACAGCCAAGACGTCAGCATTCAGGTGGCCTCTGCCATTGTTCAGATCTCGACCGCCATAGAAGACGTCGCACATAATGCTAACGATGTTTCGGCTGAATCAGACAAGGTTCAAAGCGTTACACAAAACGGCAATGAGGCGATGCAACGTGTTGAGGAAACCGTTGGCAAGCTTGCCAATGCGTTTACTCAGGCCTCAGAGACCATCGAAAATGTTGAAAAAAGCTCAACGGAAATCGGCAAAGTAGCCCTTGCTATCAATGAGATAGCCGAGCAAACCAATCTGCTGGCGCTGAATGCTGCCATTGAAGCAGCTCGTGCTGGTGAGCAAGGACGAGGCTTTGCCGTGGTCGCCGATGAAGTGAGAGTATTGGCACAACGTACGCAACAATCCACAGAAGAAATTCGCAAAGTGATTGATGAGCTACAAATAAACAGCCGTTCTGCCGTGAAAGAAATGGAACAAGGGAGAAGCCAAGTAGATAATAGTGTCAACCAAGTATCTGAAACACGTAACATATTGTCTCACATACTCACATCGATGAAAAAAGTCTCTCTTGGTATCACCAATGTTGCCACAGCCACAGAGGAGCAAAGTGTTGCAGCGACACAAATTCGTCAGAATACAGAAACACTGCAAGAAGCTTCTGGCAGCACGTTAAAGCAAGCGGATGCGTCGCAAGATCACAGTAACAACATCCACCAATTGGCTAACGATCTTCAAGATGATCTCAAAGCCTTTAAACTAAAGTAAGATAAAAATATTAAGGAAGGTTGTAAAAGACCTTCCTTATGTTTCGTCCACAAATTATGGGCTTACTGTAGCATTCGATTCTAGCGAACATTGGCTATTTCCCATGGTCACAGTATCATACCTTGATCGCAAGGAATGATTATGCCGAATCCAAACAATTTAAAACACCGCCATTGTTATCTCTTCACAGGAAATACTTCGCAAATTTACGCGGCTTTTTCCTGCGTTTCCAATGGACAAGATTCAATCCTCATCTGTACCCACGATGAAGCACATTATCGCGACTTCAATCCACACGAAAACGCAGACATTCGTTTATTTAAACACATAAAGAATACCCTTGGGCAAACCTATGACGCCATATTAATTGATATAACACAGGGGGTCTCTGCTAGTGTGATCGCCATATTAGCAGGTGCAGTAAGAGGCGATGGTATCTTTGCCATCGGCTTACCGGAAGAACCTGAACAAAATTGGCTAAACCAAGAAGACCAGGAAATGGCCCGCTATCTACCCTGGCCTTATCATCCTGATCAAATCGAGTCACACTTTAAACGCTATATTCTTAATCAGCTTATCCATCCACGCAGCCCCTTCCAATACATCCGTCCTCAACAGATTGATAGACTTACACCACCACAAAGCCATACAGTGGGTGCCCCCCAGCACAAAATCACTCTGACACAAGAACAAGAAGCCGCCCAAAAGTCATTATTAACCGCTTCCAACGAGACTCATGTATTGATCGCATCACGGGGTCGAGGCAAATCCACTCTGCTTGGAGACACCCTAGCCAAGTGGGTAAAAGCGGGGAAGAAAGTCGCCGTTACTGCCGCCACGCCAGACGCATTGGTTGCCCTTCGCAAACAATATGATGATCAATTTGCCTCATTTAACGTGTCATCTGATCACAAAGAGATGGTGCCAGAGATGCCCTTTTATGCACCAGACACCCTGCTATTGATGGAAGATCAATGGGAACATCTGATTATTGATGAAGCCGCTCGTCTTCCCATTCCCGTACTAACGGCTCTGTTGGATAAGTCTAAGCAATGTGTATTCAGCACAACAGATTATGGCTATGAAGGGGCAGGACGAGGTTTTGGTATTCGTTTCTGTCACACTTTAGAAACACCACGCCAAGGAAAATCAACGTCCTTAAAAAGGCTCTCTTTAACCCAGCCCATTCGATGGGGGGAAAATGACCCACTCGAAAAATGGGTTAATGAGACATTTTTCTTATGCCCACCATTTGAGGCAACTCCCAACCTTTCGTCAACAAATACCACACCGCTTGTCACCACGTTACAAGGAAAAGCATGGCTACAGGAACCTGAGCATTTAAAAGTGACTTTTTCGCTATTAGTAAATGCTCACTATCAAACTTCGCCAGATAATATAAGATGGATGTTGGATGACCCAAGTGTCACCACATGGTTATCTCAATCAGGCTCCCCCAACAGAGCCGCTAAACCAGCGCATACAGGGGTCCCCAAGATAACGACAAATCCTATGGTAATAAATAACCCCCAAGTAATGAGCAATATGACCATTAACAGTGTGGCAATTGTTACCGAAGAAGGTGAGCTTCCAGATGATCTAAGCCAAGCGGTTCTAGAAGGCTCCCGCCGCCCTAGAGGCCACCTTGTTCCTCAGTCATTAATGGCCCATGAGGGCTTCATCGAAGCGGGACGCTATCGCTATTGGCGCATCAGCCGTATTGCCACTCAGCCTAATCTTCAAGGCCAAGGGCTAGCGAGCCATTTACTCAAACAAATAACAGAAGCTGCTCGAAGCAAAGTCGATTTTCTCTGTACCAGCTTTGCCGCCAGTCCTGATATCGTTGCGTTTTGGCAAAAAAATGGTTTTATCAGCGTGAGACTGGGTACAAGCAAAGACAAAGCCAGCGGCAGCTACTCTTTGATGATGGTCAAACCTCTTAACTCAATTGCCGAGCAACAAGCCAAACAGTGGTACAGTCTGTTTCTGAAGCGTTTCCAGACGAATTTACTGCTCTGCTATCAGGATTTATCCGCAGCGCTTATTATTCAACTTGTCCAATGGACTCCTCAGTCAACCTCACCGGCTAATCTATTAATAAGCGAACAGGATAAGCAGGATCTGCTCTTGTTTTGCCATACTCATCGCCCTTTTGATAGTGTTCGAGCGGCCCTTTATAGCGCGTTTTTTCAGTTAGCCTACCAAGGTAAACTCAAAGCACATTCATCATTCGATACTCTGTTGTTTGATGCCGTATTAGGTAGAACAACGCAGCCTCAATTGAAAGCAGCCAAACTGACAGGGCGGAAAGACCTTCACTTGGCTTTGAAACAGACACTCAAACAGGAAATATTTGCCCCTCATACAACTCAATCCTAGTTAAGCCTTGGTGTCCTCTTCTTGATCTGCCAGACAATCTTTCTTGATCTCTCGCCACTCGGGTTTAGATCGCAATAAAAATTGGCGGAAATCCACCCATAGTCATTATTTTATGTGTGAGTTTCCGCTCTTAATATCGCCACCAGCCTTCGTCCGATTCTGGAAAAAACTTTTTTATTCAATCAAATTCAATCACTTAGACAAAATATTAAAGAGTTGGCATAGATTGTGTAAACACTAAGATAGCAACAATTAAATGTGCTTCACTCGTTTGGCTAAGATCAAGCGATAATAAAAATAATTATCTCGTTTTGGAGTTTTAAAATAATGAAAAAAATCAGTCTAGCCTTGACCACTCTCGCCCTTTCCTTTGCTACCAACGCCGCCTTTGCTGATTCTTCAGCCTGCGATCCTGGCGAGCGCGTTGTAAAATTCAGCCACGTAACAGGGGGAACAACTCACCCTAAAGTGGTGGCCGCGAATAATTTTGCTGCGCGTGTTAACAAAGAAATGAATGGCAGACTCTGTGTTGAAGTTTTTCCGAACTCAACATTATTTGGCGACTCAAAAGAATTAGAAGCCTTGCTTTTAGGCGATGTTCAATTGCTTGCCCCTTCTCTTTCTAAGTTTGGTTCTTACACACCTAAATATGGTGTATTCGACCTACCTTTCATCTTTAAAAACATGGACCAAGCCATCCGCTTTACTAACAGCCCTCAAGGTAAAGATCTGCTCTACGCCATGAAAGACAATGTTGGCTTCGTTGGTCTAGGTTACTGGATGTCAGGTATGAAATACTTCTCTGCCAACAAAAAACTGATCTTACCAAGCGATGCGAAGGGCCTAAAATTCCGTGTCCAAACCTCTGATGTAGCCAAAGCCATGATCGAAGCCATGGGCGCGTCACCACAAGCGATGGCGTTCTCCGAGGTATACGGCGCACTGCAAACCGGTGTTGTGGATGGCCAAGAAAATACATGGTCTAACATTTACACCAAAAAATTCTACGAAGTGCAAGACAGCATCACACAAACCGACCACCAATTGTTGGCTTACTTGTTCATGACGTCTCAAGACTTCCTAGACAGCTTATCCCCAGCGGATCGCAAACAATTCCTGCAAATTGCGGATGAAGTAACACAGGAAGCAAACCAATCTGTGAAAGCGAAAGAAGCTGAAAACCGCGCCAATATTTTAAAAGCCGGCGGCAAAATCAATGTATTGACACCAGAGCAACGTCAAATTTGGGTTGAAACGATGAAACCGGTTTGGAAAAAATTCCAAAACGACATCGGTGAAAATCTAATTAATGCCGCAGCCAACTCATAATCCCTTTGTTTTATGCAGAATGTTGGCTCTATTGAGCCAACATTAGGGCCTTCTCCTCACAGTTTACCTATCTCTTATCCTTGTATAACGAGGTTCGTCTTGCTGTGTCTGCGTTGTGCTTTTAGATAGACAGGTCCACTTGTTCAGGAGACCACCATGGCATACTACTGGCCACATTTATATTTATTATTTTTTATCATCATCCTTTGGGTGCTGGAAAAATGCTTTCCCAAAGCGATGGAACGCGCTGAAGAAAACCTATTAATCATCGTCATTTCTTCGATTATGGCAGTGTCTTTTGGTCAGGTAATTGCGCGTTACGGATTTAATACTGGCTGGGATGCCGCATTGGAATTCAACACCGTCGCATTTTCATGGTTGATTCTACTGGGTATGAGTTATGGCATTAAAACGGGTATCCATATAGGGGTCGACATTGTACTAAACGCCGTACCTAAACCCATTGCCAAAGCCCTATCTCTGTTTGGCGCGTTTGCGGCCATTATGTACGGCTTAATCCTCCTAGATGCAACCTGGCTATCAATGTTAGGCATCGATGCTCGTGGTGGGGCCATCGAGTATTGGACAAAAATGTTCAAAATCGGCATTGGTACTGAAGAGCTGCGTTACCCGGTCTTTATGCAAGAAATGTTTGACCTAAGACCCCGTGTTCAACGCTGGTTAGTGCTTATTATATTGCCGATCAGTTTAGCCATGCTGTCGTATCGCTCGCTGCAGGCCTTTATCGATATTGCACGAGGAAAACGTGACATGTTGATCAGCGGCCACGAGGCGCAAGACCTCGTCAACGCCAACAAAGACTCTTTAAAAGACTAACGCAGGAGCTTTATTGTGGAATCTATTATTTTATTCGGTCTCGTACTGACCCTGCTGTTTATCGGCCTACCTGTTGGTATCTCGTTGGGCTTATCGTCCATCTTGTTTATTACCTTTTTCTCCCACGACTCCTTGTCGTCGGTAGCGATTTCTTTGTTTGGTGCGGGTCAACATTATACCCTGTTGGCCATCCCGTTTTTCATTCTCGCTTCGTCTTATATGTCAACTGGCGGTGTCGCAAAACGCTTGATTAACTTCGCCATTGCCAGCGTTGGACACTTCCGTGGCGGTTTGGCCATGGCATCCGTTTTGGCGTGTATGATGTTCGCAGCCTTGTCAGGCTCTTCCCCCGCCACTGTGGTTGCTATCGGCTCGATTGCCATTGTGGGGATGCGCCAAGTCGGTTACTCAAAAGAGTTCGCCTCTGGCATCATCGCTAACGCGGGCACATTAGGTATCCTAATCCCCCCTTCCATCGTAATGGTGGTGTACGCAGCCGCAACGGATGTATCCGTTGGTCGCATGTTCTTAGCAGGGGTGATTCCTGGCTTATTGGCTGGCGTAATGTTAATGATAGCCATCTATGTTGTTGCCCGTATTAAAAACCTACCAGCAGAAGAATGGAAAGGCTTTGGTAATCTTATCCGTGGCGGTAAAGAAGCTGGCTGGGGATTATTTCTTGTCGTTATTATCATGGGTGGTATCTACGGTGGTGTGTTCACACCAACAGAAGCGGCAGTGGTAGCGGCCGTGTACTCGATTTTTATCGCCCTGTTTGTGTATCGTGATATGGGGCCATTAAAAGGCCAAACTTGGACAAATGATAACGACGCACCTCATGCTCGTGTTGGTTTTAACGGCACAGTGTATGGCGTGTCTTTCTTCCTTGTCTGGGAAATTTTGTCCTTCTTCGCCTTTGCGGACAGTAAAACCGTGACTGGTGGTGATCGCGCTCTTTGGGGTTGCGCCCTCTCGCTATTACTCGCGATCTTCTATGTCTACAAGCGCTCTTCCCATTTAAAGGAGTCCATCGTAACTTGTTTGCTTGCTGGCTTGCCTATTTGGGGGCGTAATCTTTCATTGATGCTACGAGGCTTTTTCCCTGCACTGTTTGGTGAAGAATCTCGCAAGGTGATGCTGGAAGGCACCAAAACCACCATCATGCTGATGTTTATCATCGCCAATGCCCTGTTGTTTGCTCATACCTTATCAGCAGAGCGTATTCCGCAAATGATCACAGAATGGATGTTAAGTGTCGGCTTTAACTGGTTCACTTTCTTGATTGCGGTGAATATTCTTCTGCTCATTGGTGGACAGTTTATGGAGCCATCTGGCTTGCTGGTCATTGTTGCCCCAGTTGTCTTCCCAATCGCGATGAAGCTAGGGGTGGATCCGATTCACCTTGGTATCATCATGGTCGTCAACATGGAAATCGGTATGATCACGCCACCGATTGGTCTAAACCTCTTTGTGACCTCAGGCATCACAGGCATGAGTTTAGCCCGCGTCGTAAAAGCCGCTACGCCTTTTATGTTGGTATTAATGGTGTTCTTGGTTCTGGTGACTTACATCCCAGAGCTTTCCACGGTTTTACCTTATAGCGTCATGGGGCCAGAGCTAGTGAAATAATAAAACGGTTTTAATGCATTAAAAAACGCCCAAATCGGGCGTTTTTTTGTTCTTAACTCCATACAATGAAAATGCTAGAACATTGTGAAGTCAGCGCGAGAGGTAAAAGCCAACGAGCCAGTTTTAGTCGTCTTCGAAATGACCCGCTTTGGCAAATGGACCACCTTGAAAACGCACCGCCGGATCGTTCGAATCGATATTTTCTTCTAGGAGATAATCTTCCTGTTCAAACACCTCTGAAGAGTCTTTTGGCGTCCACCCTAGAAATTTTGCATGCTTGTTGTCCCACCAAGTGCTTGGGTTATCGGATACACCATACACAACGGTACAACCAAGGCGATCAGCAGCGTACACCTTTTTAATCAGCTCCGCTAAATCTCCCTCACTTAACCAAGTCGACAACATACGACGATTCAAAGGTTTCGGGAAGCATGAGCCGATACGCACCAAAGCCGATTCTATCGCAAATTTATCGAAGTAATATTGCGCTAATAACTCCCCAAAACCTTTCGAAACCCCATATAAACTGTCCGGTCTCATCTCGCTTTGCGCATCCAGCATCGTCTCTCTGTTATGGAAGCCAATAACATGATTGGAGCTGGCAAAGAAAATGCGCCTAATTCCGTGCTTACGTGCCGCTTCGTAAAGGTTGTAGGCGCCTTTAATATTGCCATTGAGAATATTATCGAACGTATTTTCCGTGGACACACCACCAAAATGAACAATTCCGTCACAACCCTCGACTAATGCCATCACACTGTCGTAATCAGCAAGGTCGCATTGCACAAAGGTTTCACTTGCCCTCAACTCGGTGACTGGGTTTAAATCCGACAACACGAATTCATCCGCCCAACCCGCCAGTTTTTTACGCATAGCAGTCCCTAAATTTCCGGCAGCGCCTGTTATTAAAACACGTTTCATGGACGACTCCTTAAAGCAAAATTCATCTAAAAAGGAGCGCGAAAATGAACCGCGTCCTCTCGTAAAAATGTAAAGTTAACTGGTGATCCAATTAGGTAAAGCCAACGATACCGAAGGAATAAAAGTCACCAATAGCAGGGCAACCAGAATGGCGATGTAGAAAGGCCAAATCGTTTTCACGGCTCGTTGAATCGGCACTTGCCCAATAGCGCAACCAACAAATAAGCATCCCCCAACAGGTGGCGTACACAACCCCAACCCTAAATTCATCATTAGCATGACACCAAATTGAATCGGATCCATCCCCAAGCCTGTTGCCACAGGCAAAAAGATCGGCGTACAAATCAGAATTAAGGCCGCCATGTCCATAATCATGCCCAATATCAGCAAGATCAGATTCATTAATAGCAAAATAACAACGGGGTTACTGGAGACAGATGTTAGTGCATGAGCCAATACTTTGGGGACTTCATATAAGGCCAGCATATAACCAAATGCCCCAGCACAACCAACCAACACCATCACCATACCAGTGGTTCTAACAGAACGCACCACGGCCACCCAAAAGTCTTTTAGGCTCAGAGAACGGTAGACTAATCCAGTAATGACAATGGCATAAATCGCCCCAATGGCCCCAGATTCAGTCACCGTGAAAATACCGGATAAAGAGCCCCCCACGACAATAATCGCGGTGACTAACCCCGGAAAAGAAGCCAAGAAGGAGATGAAAATCACTTTCCAACCAGCAAACTCTTCCGTTGGAAAGTTCTTCCTAATTGAAATCCAACGTGCGGCATAGCCTAACAACAAACACATTAACACCCCAGGTACCACACCAGCCATGAACAGACTGGCCACCGAAATCCCACCGCCCGCAGCGACCACGTATAAGATCATGTTATGGCTGGGGGGAATCAAAATACCCGCAATGGAGGACGTCACCGTCACGTTCACCGCGTAATCGTCGTCATAGCCTTTTTCTTTCATCACAGGAATCAATAACGATCCCAACGCCGAGGTATCCGCCACCGCAGAGCCAGAGATACCACCAAACAGCATACTAGCGAATACGTTAACCTGGCCTAAGCCGCCACGCATCCATCCCACACTGGCGGATGCTAGACGAATCAGTCGTGCAGCAATGCCCCCATGCAGCATCAACTCACCGGCAAAAATAAAAAAGGGAATCGCTAACAAGGAGAAGGATGACATACCAGAGATAATTCGCTGAAAGCCAATCATCAATGGAATACCTTCATACCAAAAGGCTCCTAGGGCCGCCATGCCTAACGCAAAAGCAACGGGTACGCCAATAATTGTTAAGAGGCCAAATCCTCCCAATAACAATGCTAAGCCCATATTATTGGCCTCCATTAACAATAGCCGATTGACTAACAAACAGTTTTTGAATGCCAACCAAGATACGGTATAAAGAAAAGACAAAGATAAGGCCGCCCGCTACCATAACAGGGGCATAACGAAGGCCATCGGGAATACCTAATAAGGGAATTAATCGGTACCAACCAAACGTCATCAACTCTTGGCAATAATACAGCATGGCTGCACCGAACACGGCAAGGCAGGTATCGATCAATATATCAATCAAACGATTGGCCTTTTCTGGCAACAGTAAAGAGACCATATCAACACTAAGATGCGTTCTTTCATGGATCCCGACGGCAGCCCCCAAAAAGGTAATGGTGATGATCAATAGCATGGCCATTTGTTCCACCCAAGTAGGCGTGTTGTTTAATACGTATCGACCATAGACAAGCCATCCAAACGACACCACCAGTACAATCATACATAGGCCAGAGATCGTCATGGCTAAAAAAGCAAGTGCGTCCAAAAAACGCTTAACAAAAGAGGCCTTAATTGAAGCAGTCATCACATTACTCTTCATACAAAATCAATGATCACCACTGACCGGTAAAAGACAGTGGCACCCAACATTGAGAAGCCTTTACCAGTGATACCGAGTAAAGGCTTCAATAGCTTAAGGTGTTTCTTGAATTTGTTTAATTAGAGGAATGAGAGCGGGGGTGGCTTTTTCTGCTTCAGCGTAGACAGGCTTCATCTTCGCCTGGAAAGCGGCTTTGTCTTTTATCTCGTTGACAATCACACCCGCCTTAAGCAATTTGGCACGGCTTTCCTGTACCCGCTCTGCCCACAATTTACGTTCGAGCACAGCACTGTCTTGGGCAGCTTTCCTCACCGCCTTTTGATCCGCTGGCGACAAGCTATTCCACGCGGCTTTGCTCACGGCTAATACTTCAGGAAGAATCAGATGCTGCGTTAACGAGTAATATTTAGCCACTTCATAGTGATTGCTCGAATCATAAGAAGGCCAGTTATTTTCAGCACCGTCTACAACGCCCGTTTTTAAAGCTTGATAGACTTCGGAGTACGCCATGGGTGTTGCGTTCCCACCCAACTCTTTGACCATGTCGACATACAATTCGTTGTTCATGACACGGAATTTCATGCCCTTCATATCGGCAGGCTTCGTGATCGGATGTTTAGTGTTGTAAAAAGAACGGGAGCCGGAGTCATACCATGCCAAGGCAATAATCCCTTGTTTTGCCATGGCTTTCGCTAACTCTTTCCCTACTGGGCCATCCATTACGCGGTGCATGTGGGATTCATTTTTGAAAATAAAAGGCAATGACACCACATTGACTTCTGGCACCATAGTACCAATTGGCCCAAGGTTAAACTCCGCAAATTGAATACCGTTTACTTGCAGCATTTGGATCGCATCATTTTGATCCCCCAAGATGCCACCGTTATATACACGCCCAGAAACGCGTCCGTCCGTTGCCTTCTCAACATGCTTCATAAAAGATTCAATCCCCACCGTAACTGGATAACCAGCCGGGTGAACATTCCAACCTTTCCAATCAGCATGAGCTAATGGCGCCATGGTAAAAGTCGCGGCAATGGAGCCAGTTAACACCAATGCTGAAGCCAGTTTTTTAATGGAACATTTTTTTATCATTATTTTATCCCCTAATATGTCGTTGATAACGAGCTTATCCAAAAAGCGAGTTTGTCATACAAGCACAGGTCTTTTTAACACAAAAGTAATTCATCATACAACAGTCATCATATGTTTTATTTTACTAAAAAGGTGATGTCTGTCCTCACACCTATAGAACAAATAGAAGTAACAGCGAAAAATTGCTAAACTTAACCGACGGGGGTTAACAGTGGTTTTTGACTAAAATGGGCCGCCAAATTGTCTACCACCAGCTGTGCCATAGCCGCTCGGGTTTCATGGGTACCACTCGCGCAATGGGGCTGTAGAACCACATTGTCTAATGTGAATAAGGCTTCTGGCACGTTTGGCTCATCAACAAAGACGTCTAATCCCGCCCCTTTAATTCCACCCGCTTCGAGAAGCGCGACCAAAGCCTGCTCATCGACCACCGAGCCTCGAGCAATATTGATAAAATAGCCATGCTCACCTAACGCCTCTAGCACTTCTCGGGTAATCATACCTTGTGTTTCGGAACCACCAGGAACGGCGGCGACCAAAATATCCACATTGTTCGCCATCTCCTTTAGATTCGAAAAGTATGGGTAACTCACATCAGCTTGCGGACGCCGGCCAAAGTAACCAATTTCCATGCCAAAGCTTTCTGCTCGTTTCGCAATGGCTTTACCAATTCGTCCAAGACCGATAATCCCCATACGCTTGCCTTCGATCCTAGTATTAAGCTGGATCGGACCATCTTGTTGCCATTTCCTTTGACGAACCCAGTCCATACCTGGCACCAGACGGCGTACCGTAGCAAGCGTTAACATCAAGGCCATATCGGCAACATCATTGGTCAAGACATCCGGCGTATTAGTTACTGCCACACCTCGCTTGATACACTCTTCAACACAAATAGAATCAAAACCAACACTGCCACAGGCAACGATTTCGAGTTTAGGGAGCTGGTCCAACAACGACTCAGAAAAGCCACCGCCTCCCGTTGTCATAACCGCACGAATGGCTTCTCCATGGGCTTTGATTATCTGCTGTTTACCAGCTTGATCCGCTAAGTCATAACGATGTAATTGATAACGTTCTGCTAGCACGGCCATTTGAGTTGGGTAGCCAGGTGCCACAACCAATACTTCTATTTTCCCCATAGTAACCTCCTGTTTCGTTCAGCCATAAAAGTACGATGTTAACCGCCAGTCATGGCAATAATCATAGGGATACAAACCACGATCACCACTGACGAGAAGACGGTAGAGGTGGCAATAGCATTGGCGGTCGACTTGCCATCATCGCCTTTTGCCACCGCCGTCACATAAGCGGATGCCGCCGTTGGCGCAGCTAAAAAGACAAACAAAAACAGTAACTCTTTTTGCGAAAAACCAAAAAGAAAAGCCACCAAGGTAAACAACGCTGGACTAACAATCACCTTACAGACTAAAGCAATCGGAAAACGTTTTGGTAACGCCCAGCCACTGGTCACCAGTGCGCCCCCAATACAAATTAGGGCCAAAGGCAAAGAAAGGTTACCCACTAAATGCGCCGTTTTGAGAATAAACAAGGGCAGCTTTAAGCCCATAAGATTCGCAACCGTTCCCAAAACAATCGCAAGAATCAGCGGGTTCTTTACGAGGCTTTTCAACAATGGAACCAGATGCAAATGCCCTTTGCTATAGCGTGTCAGAATCACTTCTGCCAGCACATTAAACAGCAGAATACTCAGACCCGCCATAATACCGCCTATCGCCACGCCCTCTTGACCAAACATATTCACAACAAGAGCGAGACTAAAAATGCCACAATTGCCACGAAAGGCAATTTGCACAAATACCCCTCGCTGTATAGAAGGCAAACCAAGCCTTACCGCGAGAAACCAGGCAAATAAAAAGGTCAGAACGATCGACGAGGCAAAATAAAGGGCAAAATCCAAACTGATCAAGCCGCTTAAATTATTCGACAACATGCCTAAAAACAGCAAGGTCGGCATAGCCACTTTAAAAACAAAACGTGAGCTAATGAGAATAAAATCATCATTTAATAAACGAATCCGCCGCAAAAAAGCGCCGACAGCAATCATTAATAAAACAGGGGCCGCCACCTCTAAAATAACGCTTTTAGTCTCTAGTAACATATTTCTCTCAATAAAGAGCATGCATTTCAATGCATGCCCTATCAGCTCGTTGTAAAACGATTACTTTACACGATGAGCTTACCATCGACTAGCTGAGGAATAGACATAGGGTTACTGTTTTTAATCGCACAAGGAAGCAAAGCTTCAGGAAAATCTTGGTAACAAACTGGACGCAAGAAGCGGTCTATCGCAGCGCTGCCCACCGACGTTGAACGACTGTCAGAGGTAGCAGGGAATGGGCCACCATGCACCATGGCTTGACATACTTCCACCCCCGTCGGATAGCCATTACACAACAAACGGCCCGCTTTACGCTCAAACACTGGCAACAAAGTACGCACCGCTTCCACATCCTCATCATTCATCTGAATAGTGATCGTCAACTGACCTTCCACATGCTCCGCAACAGCTTTGTATTCTTCTAAGCTACGGCATTTTATAATCAGAGAAGTCGAACCGAATACTTCATCTTCCATCCCCTGATCGGCAAGAAAAGCGCTCGCTTCCGTTACAAACACATGGGCTTGGCACTGGTTTGGCGTATCGGCTTGCTGCCCTTTCGCCACTAATGTCACCTTATTATTGGCTTCAAGGGCGGCAACACCGGCACAGTAAGCATCGTAAATCCCCCCCGTTAACATCGTTTGACTGTTCAATGCACGGGTATCTGCTGCGACTTGCGCTAAAAAGTCATCAAAACCGTCACCTTCTAATGCAACCACCAAACCAGGATTAGTACAGAACTGCCCTGCCCCCATGGCCAATGAGGCGACAAAACCGGAGGCCACTTTTTTCGCCTGGGTCGCCAATTTACTTGGCATCACAAAAACCGGATTAATACTGCTCATTTCCGCGTAAACCGGAATCGGTTCAGGGCGATGTTTAGCAATATTGACCAGCGCCAGTCCCCCTTTGCGCGAGCCAGTAAAACCAACAGCTTTAATATGAGGATGAGCCACAAGCTCACCAGCTATTTGGTTATCTGAAACAAACAGTAAAGAGAAAACGCCTGCTGGCATAGCCGATTTTTCCACAGCACTTTGAATAGCACGACCGATCAGCTCCGATGTCCCAGGATGAGCAGGATGGGCTTTCACTACCACTGGGCAACCCGCCGCCAGTGCTGACGCTGTATCGCCACCCGCCACGGAAAAGGCCAATGGAAAATTACTGGCACCAAATACGGCAACAGGGCCTAAGGGAATTTTTTGCAAACGTAAATCAGCACGAGGAAGCGGCGTACGATCCGGCATCGCAGGATCAATACGAGCATCACTGAATCCTCCCATGCGAATGACCGAAGCAAACAAACGAAGTTGCCCCATCGTACGACCTCGCTCCCCTTCAATACGCGCCTTTGGTAATCCGCTCTCGGCAACAGCACGCTCGACTAAGGTATCCCCTAGAGCAAGAATCTCATCCGCAATACATTCTAAAAAGCTCGCTCTTTTTTCAATGTCCAAAGCACGGTATAGGTCGAAGGCTTGCCAAGCCGCATCAACCGCTTGATCCACATGCGCTTTGCTACACCCTAAATAGCCAGGCTCAAGAACCTCATTGGTCGCTGGATTAATGCCATGGACCGCCTTGCCCGAGCCTAATACTGCTTGGCCTGCGATGAGTGATGTTCCCTTAAGAATGGTATTGCTTTGCATGCTCTTCCCCTAGTTTTTGTTATGAAAACACTAATACCTAGTTGCTACGCCTCGATTAAAGCGAGTTTGGCTTACTCTAATCGAATTTATTGTTGTCCTGGTATCGCTGATACAAATGGTAAGCACGATACAAATGATTGTGCATGGCTTGTTTGGCCCCTTCTGCATCTTTGTTTTTAATACAGTTAAGTATCTCAAGATGCTCTGAGCGCACACGCTGTAAATAGCTGTCCGTTGCGACCTGTTTTAAATCACTGTTTACTAAATTCGCTCTCGGTATCACGTTCTTATTAAACTGCTCATAAAATTGCTTTAAAAACGGGTTGCGTGTTGCGGTACAAATGGCCAAATGAAATTCATAGTCTTCCTTGCGAGCCAGTTCACCACGACTTAATGCCTCATCAAATGCTTGAAAATGGGCTTCTAACAGGGCGACTTCTTCCTCTGTACGACGCAATGCCGCCAGCTCACACGCCGTGGTTTCCACGCTAATACGCATTTCCAAAATGTGCAAAATATCATCGATGGCGGTTGGATCAATTTGATAGGCAAACAAGGTTTCTGCGGCTTGCGTTCTCAATACACTGGTCCCAACACCACGTTTAGTCTCCACCAAGCCTAACGACTTTAACTGTGTAATCGCTTCACGAATGACCGTTCGACTCACCCCAAACAAATCACACAACTCATTTTCTGTCGGCAGCTTATCTCCTACGGCTATGGCACCCGCAGCAATTTGTTGCTCCAGTTGTTTTGCCACATTACTGGCTAAGCTATCGCTTTTGCCTACCCGTTCAATTTGAAATCGATTTACCAATTTGCCCTCGCTATTCATGATAAACATGCATCTTTGTCTGAAAATAAGAACATTACCCTAGGGTTCCAGCTCCCACAAGCAAAGGTTTTTATCTGTACGCATTACTCATCGCTCATCGAACCAATGCCGGTTTTTTGGGATCAAATGTCCAACCTGGGATCAAAAACTGCATCGCCAAACTGTCATCACGCTGACCCAATGTGAGCGTTTTGTACAATTCATGGGCTTGTATTAAGTTATCGCGATCCAGTTCGATGCCAAGGCCCGCTTTTGTCGGTACCTTGATTTTGCCAGCGCGAATCTTAAGCGGTTCTTTGGTGAGACGCTGCCCATCTTGCCAAATCCAATGGGTATCAATGGCGGTCACTTCACCAGGACAAGCCGCTGCCACATGGGTCATCATTGCCAAAGAAATATCAAAATGATTATTACTGTGTGAGCCCCAGGTCATGCCCCATTCGTTACACAACTCACCAACCGCCACCGCGCCTTGCATGGTCCAAAAATGGCAATCCGCTAAAGGAATATCAACCGAGTCCAAACGCACAGCGTTCTTTAATTGCTGCCAGTCGGTGGCAATCATATTGGTGGCGGTTTTCAATCCGGTACGACGCTTAAATTCGGCCATGGTTTCTCGACCAGACCAGGCTCCCTCTTGCCCACAAGGGTCTTCAGCGTAACTCAGCATGTGTTTCACTGGTGTTAAATAGTCTATCGCTTGCTGAAGAGTCCACGCTCCGTTGGGATCAAGTGTCAGGCGGGCATCAGGAAAAGCCTCATACAAAGCAGCAATACACTCTGCTTCTTTATGCCCATCCAGCACCCCACCTTTTAATTTAAAATCTTTAAAGCCATAACGGGCATAAGCCGCTTTTGCTAGGTTAACAATCGCCTCAGGCGTAGTGGCTTCCTTACCGCGAACCACATCCCAATCGTCCATAGGGTGATCGTAGGCAGGGTAAGGTAGATCAGTTTTTGTGCGATCTCCTAGAAAGAATAAATACCCCAGTGCTTCTATGTCGTCACGCTGTTTACCATACTGGCCAAGCAAATCGACAACAGGCAATCCCATATTTTGCCCCGCCAAATCCAACAGTGCCGATTCAACTGCAGTAATCACATGGACCGCGGTGCGCAAATCAAACGTTTGATTACCGCGCACATCATCAGATTGGCCTGATATGGCATGACGAACCTGACTGATAATAGACTTCCATTTTCCAACGTTCTGGCCTTCAACAATGACGCGACACTGCTCTAGTGTGTTGATAATATTATCGGTTGCTGGTACTTCACCCAGACCAATATTGCCATCATTATCCTCTAAGACAACAACCGTACGGATAAACCAAGGAGCATGGCCGCCGCTTAAATTTAATAGAAAGCTATCGTAACCGGCGACAGGAACAACCTGCATTTTTTTTATTGTTGTAAACATAATACGGGCCTACTTTATCCATAGAGGCCTTTTAACGCTGTATTGGCACCCACAGCCGTGTATAAAGGTCTCTCATAAAAATAAAAAGAGAAGGCTGGCACAAAACCCCAACCTCCTTAAGGGAGTTAGCTGTTTTTCTTAATAAGCGCTTCTAGTTGGTCGTACTCCGCCGCATTGGGCATAGTCAAAGGCGCGCGCACAGCCCCCGCTGACTGACCAGTGATGGTCGCCCCTGCTTTGATCAAGCTCACCGCGTAACCTTTTTTCGTATCTCGTAAGCGGCAAAAAGGAATAAAAAAGTCTTTAATGATGGCCGTAACCGTATTTTTCTCACCGGCACGTAGTGCTTTGTAAAACTTATTAGCCATCTCCGGCATAAAGTTAAACACCGCAGAGGAATAGGTATTCACACCAATAGACAAGTAAGCTTCAGCGAAAATTTCCGCTGTTGGTACACCACCAATGTAAACCAAACGATCACCAACGGTTTTAATGGTGTCATTCAATGCAGCAATATTACCCACACCGTCTTTCAAAGACACCATATTCGGGTTACGAGCCGCCAGCTCTTTTACACGCTCAGCGGACAAACTACCATTAGCGCGATTGTAGTAGATAAAATGAATGTTGCTTGATGCCATCACCTGACTAGCGTACTCAACAATACCGTCTTCAGGACATTCCGTCAGAAATGGCGGCATCAACAAAATACCATCACAACCGGCTTCGTCAGCAATGCTAACGAATTTTTTAGCGTCTGATACACTGCGTCCTGCAGAAGCAATAACTGGCACACGCCCTTTTACTGTCGCAACGGATAACTCAACAATTTGGCGATAATCGTCTTCATCCAGTGAAAAAAACTCACCCGTTCCACCCGCAACAAAAATAGCAGACACACCATGTTCGATAAACGACTCTAAGCGCAGGCGGAATGTTTCAGCGTTAAATTTACCATTGGCATCAAAATCTGTTACAGGAAACGACAACAGCCCATCACTCAACGCCGATCTCATTTGTTCTACCGAAAAAGCCATGCTTCTTTCCTCATTATTTATATCGTTGAAAGTAAAGCCTTAAAAAGGCTATTTAAATGATTTAGGAGGTAGTAATTCAACCTATATAATGTATTACATCATACAACAAAGACAACAAATGACAACCTCTATATCGACTCGCAGAGACCATCAAGTCACAGGCGCAGGATTAAATAACACTAAGTCGTTATGAATCCCCAAACGGTCTGCCGCCACCTGCTTACGACCACTGGCCACATCAATAATCAAATGGAACAGCTCCCAACCCGCTTCTTCTAAGGTAATCTCTTTGGTGGCAACACGACCGGCGTCTAGATCAATCAGATCATGCCAACGATTACCTAAATGACTGTTGGTCGAAACTTTAATGACTGGCACCACCTCAAGACCATAAGGTGTGCCACGACCTGTGGTAAACACATGCAAGTTCATCCCAGAAGCAAACTGTAAGGTGCCACAAATAAAATCGCTTGCTGGGGTTGCCGCAAAGTTAAGGCCTCGCTTACGAATACGTTCGCCGGGACTTAACACATCAACAATTGGACTGTTGCCAGATTTCGTAATGGAACCAAGGGACTTTTCGACGATATTATTTAATCCCCCTTTTTTATTACCGGGTGTGGTGTTAGCACTGCGATCCGCCTGGCCTAAACTCAAATAATTGTCGTACCACTGCATTTCACGCAGCAAGGCTTTTGCCACTTCCACACTTTCGGCGCGCGGTGTTAATAAGTGAATAGCATCGCGCACTTCTGTCACTTCAGAAAACATCACGGAGCCGCCAGCACGAATAATCAGATCGGAGGCATACCCCACAGCTGGATTGGCGGTAATACCAGAAAAAGCATCACTTCCACCGCATTGCACCCCCACAACCAATTCAGACAACGGACAAGATTCGCGACGACGCCGGTTCAAACGCTCAAGATGCGCCTCCGCCATCGCCATAATGCTATCAACCATGTCTTGAAAACCGTGATGCGCTTCGTCTTGCAGACTAACCACATTGTCTTTTAATAATTGAGCCGCAGCGGAATTCGGCAAAATATTCACCGCTTGCGCATCGTCGATATCAAGTAAACGATGAGGTTGGAGTTTTTCACACCCCAAACCAATGACCATCACCTCACCACCAAAATTAGGATTTTTCGCCATGTTTTGTAAGGTACGAATTGGCACAATCGCTGCAGGAGCATTGATGGCCACGCCACAGCCATAGCTATGATTGAGAGCGACCACCCCATCGACGTTCGGATACTTTGGTAACAAAGTATGCTTAATGAGCTTTACTAGGTATTCTGTTACACCAGAAACACACTGCACACTCGTGCTGATACCGAGCAAATTTTTTGTTCCTGCAGAACCGTCTGGATTTCTATAACCATCAAAGGTATAGCCTTCTAGGGGATCAATGTCTGGCTTAGCGCGTGTCGCCAATGGTAGCTCGTCCAACTTAGGTGGCGTAGGCATAATCATTAACGCTTCCGACACCCAACGCCCTACAGCCAATGGCTCCTTTGCGTACCCAATCACCTCGTTGTAACGAATGATGTCTTGCCCCTGCTCAATCGCTGTTAGCGTCACTTTATGACCCTGTGGCACCGCTTCTTTTAATACAATACCACCTTCCAACTCTGCTCCCGCCGGGGCCCCACCTTGATTAACAATAATCGCCACGTTATCGTTAGCGTGGATTTTGATTAGCACATATTCATTCATACCTGCCCTCAACTGCATTCAAACTTTTGGTTTTATCATTATTTTTATGCCACTAATGAAAGCTTTCAAAGCAGCCAAGAATATCAAGTAAATACTGTCTATATTTACCACCAAAAATCATACATCATACAATTGTCTTTTCAAGGAAGTTTTAGATATTTCGCTTTTAACTAAAAATGCCGCTCATTTGAGCGGCATTTCAGACTGCTGATAAAGTCCTCGCCATTCGGCGGGGATTTTTTATAATAACGGCATGCTTAAAGAACGCCCTCAAACCCAGTCTACTTTAGAGTTTGTTTCCATCGACGAGCTCGTCCCCAGTGATCACTTGCTTCGCAAGATTGATCGAATTATTGATTTTTCCTTTCTACATGATCTTGTGAAGGATTTTTATTGCGCGGATAACGGTCGTCCCGCTCTCGATCCTACTCTCATGTTTAAGTTGCTATTTATTGGCTACCTTTTTGGTATTCGTAGTGAACGTCAGTTGATTAGAGAGGTTCAAGTTAATGTCGCTTATCGTTGGTTCTTAGGTTTAGGCCTGACTGACAAAATTCCCGATGCTTCCACTTTGAGTGCAAACCGCACACGTCGTTTTAAGGAATCCGATATCTATCAAAAGATCTTTGATGAGATCGTACTCCAGGCTATAAAACACAAGTTAGTTGGCGGAAACACCTTTTATACGGACTCCACACACCTTAAAGCCAATGCGAACAAAAAGCATTTTGAAAAAGTAGTGGTTGAACAGTCCCGACAGGCGTATATGGATGAGCTCGATAAGGCCGTTGAGGAGGATCGACTCGTTCATGGAAAAAAGCCTTTACCACCTGAAAAAAACAAGGTGGAGAGTCGTGAAATCAAGCAGAGTACGACGGATCCAGAGAGTGGCTATATGGTACGAGATACTAAGCCCAAAGGGTTCTTCTACTTAGATCACCGAACGGTTGATGCACGTTGCAACATTATTACTGACGTACACGTCACCGCAGGCAATGTCCACGATGCTGTCCCTTATTTAGAGCGATTGGACCGAATCAAAGAACGCTTTAAGCTTTTCATCACATCGGTCGGAGTCGATGCGGGGTACTTTACCTCGGCAGTTTGTCATGGGTTAGAAGAACGACATATCTATGCCGTGATGGGCTATCGTCGTCCTAATCACAAGAAAGGCTTCTTCTATAAACGCGAATACAAGTACGACAGGGAACAAGATGTCTACTTCTGTCCGCAAGGTGAAAAACTCATTTACAAAACCACTTCTCGAGAAGGTTACCGTCACTACGACTCAGATAGCCTGATCTGCGCGAACTGCCCAGAAAAGCACCGCTGCACCACAAACAAAAAATCGGTCAAAACCATTACGCGTCATGTTTGGGAAGATAGCAAAGAACGCATCAATGCCCATCGGCTAACCCCATTAGGCAAAGTCATTTATGCCAGACGAAAGGAAACCGTGGAACGAAGTTTTGCCGACGCAAAAGAGCTGCATGGCTATCGATATGCACGATTTCGAGGAACAGATAAAGTAGCTTCTCAATGTCTATTAACGGCAGCCGCCCAAAATATGAAAAAGATAGCCTTAATGCTTAGCTAGAGGCTTTTATTTGTTCAAAAAAATGACGAAATCGATAGTCAGAGCCTTAATAAAAGGCCTCAAAGAGCTCTAAGTAACTAATGAGATATCTTGAGTCACTTAGGAAGGAATGTGAGCAAAAGACTCAGAAAAATAAAACCCCAGCAAAAAACTGGGGTTTATCAGTAACCTGAAATGCCGCTCATTTGAGCGGCATTTTTATTGATTCTATCTATTTGTTTTTAATTTAATTACGGCATTATAAGCCTTATAAGAACACACTAACCAATGCTGCGATTAATCCGTAGATCGCCATAGGTACCACCGTACGTTTCATAATAAAGCCTTCTTTATGGCTAATACCCAATATGGTCGATACTGCAATGATGTTATTCAAGCAAACCATATTCCCCATCGCCCCACCTACCGATTGCAGAGCTAGAATCAGTGTTTGTGGCAAGCCAACGCTCACTGCAATGCTTTGCTGAATGGCACCAAAGGTTAGGTTAGACACGGTGGCCGAACCAGAGAAGAAGGCTCCTAGTGCTCCTAGATAGGAAGCAAAATAGGTCCATTTATCACCAGTTAATTCGGCAAAGGAGTGGCCGATAACCAGCACAGGAGAATCTAACTTACCCAGCATCATGAACTTCACCATGACTAGGGCCCCCATTAACGAAATAGACGGCCACAGAATACGACGTCGACAATCCGAAAACGCCTCAAACACTTGGCCTTTAGACATTTTTAGGATCGGAATAGAAATAAGCACAACCACTAAAAATGGAATCAAGGCTGGCACATAGAGCGTCTTATAAGCCCATGACACACTGGTTCCAAAAATGTGCGTCAGAGAAATGGCTAACGAATCCGTTACACTTACTTGAGTGCTACCAAGGCTACCGTGTAACCAAGGTGTCATATCCGTCAAAATCTGCTTTATGCCTAGTTGCTTAATCCGAGTAATAATCAAGATCCCCACTAAGAGAATCATCGGGCTAATGGCGATCGCCAAAGCTTTACCGCTTACCCCTTTACGCTTTTCGTTATGTCGCGTCTCATTCGACAAACCAATATGATGACGAGCCAGAAACACACTGATGACTAAGCCAATTACACCACCTAGCAGCGAAGGGAATTCATAATTCCATTGGGCAATCAGTAAATAAGGTAAAGTACAGGACAACACACTCAACAAGATAAAAATAATGTTACGACGGATATCTTGCCAGCTCACCACAAAGCGCAACGCAATAATCGGAATGAAAAAAGCCGCAATGGTATGAACAAGAGCGGTATATTGAGAGATACTTAAAATTTCCGCATCTTTTAAATTTAACGGTGCAAAACCAAACCAAGTCGGCGTGCCAACAGCCCCGAACGATACCGGTACCGAGTTCATGGTTAGCGTCAGCAAAATCACTTTGATGGGGTTAAAGCCTAATCCCACCAAAATGGGCGCGGCAATCGCGGCAGGCGTACCAAACCCCGAAGCGCCTTCAATCATAAAGGCAAACGCCCAACCAATAATCATCAGCTGAGCAACGGCATTCGTACTGATGCTCTCTAACCAATGACGCACGATATTCTCAGCACCAGACAATACCATCACTCGGTTCAACAATATCGCCCCCGCGATAATTGAAATCGGGGTGAGAGTCGATAACACGCCAGAGATTGCGTTGGCTAACAGAAGGGTTTGATTCGCATGAAAATAAAAAACCTGAAATATGCCGACCAGTAACGCCGTGGCGGGTAACGCAATATAGGAAGGGACAGGATGCTTTTTTGTCATTGCATAGATTAATAAAACAATAGGGAATATGGATACCAGTAAATCCATTGCATTTCTCCACTCAATGTCCTGATGGACGTAATATTATTTTTGTTTTTTGCAACCGATGGCTGCAATTGGGAATGCGCCAATTATTAGGGAGAGAAGAAACAAAGACCATCTAGTACTTTTTCAGAAACAATCTAATAGAATTTGACAAAACACAAAATCACTACTAATAAGAAAATTTATTGCATAATAATCAATATGTTATAGTTTTATTCACAAAAACCTCTCTTCACTATTAGTGTAATTTTGGAATCAATGAATTCTTCCTTAGTGCATAATGAAATAACAACAAACACTTTATATAAAATTTTCTTATAAAAAAATCACCACCACATCATAGAGGTAGAGGCGCGCTTAGCTCCCCCCTATGTTCTCTCATCCACTGAGCCAATGAATCCAATGTTGGTTTTAAGGTTTTACCAAGCTCCGTCACTTGATATTCCACTCGTGGCGGCATTTCTGGGTACATGGTTCGTGTCACCAAACCTATCGATTCAAAGGCTCTTAATTGTTTGGTGAGTTCTTTCTGTGTGATAGGCGCTACCGCTCTTTGCAGTGCGCCAAAACGAATCGCATCATCCACCACGATTAAACGATAGAGAATCGGAATTGCCCATTTTCCTGAGACAAGATTGACAAAATCTACCATAGGACAAGATTCAGTAGACTGAGTAAACAATGTGGTCATTAATATTTTCCTCTTTAGTACCCATTTGGTACCTACTATTAAAAACATACTAATATACAGATAATGCGACCACTCAACCAATACAACAAGGTGGTATTTATATGAAACGTCTATTAGGTAAGCATGCTTTGATCACGGGTGGCACCGCAGGAATAGGATTAGAAACCGCCAGACAGTTTTTACAAGAAGGCGCTCATGTCGCTATTACGGGCCGTAGCGACATCGGATTAAAAGCGGCAAAAGAAGAATTTGCTGACCATCTCTTAGTGTTAAAAAGCGATGCGAGTATTGTCGCGGAACAAAGGCGTCTTGCTGAGCAGATCAGCGTATCTTTCCCTCAATTAGACATAGTGTTTATTAATGCAGGTGATGTCACTCATCAACCACTAGAAAAATGGGATGAAAATACCTTTGATCACGTTCTCAATACCAATTTAAAGGGGCCGTTTTTTCTTATCCAGTCACTTTTACCACACCTCTCCGAGTCTGCTTCCATTATTCTTTGTGGTAGTGTTTCCGCCCAAATAGGTTTGCCACAAAGTAGTGTTTACGCAGCCAGCAAAGCCGGACTCATTTCTTTCGCCAGGACATTATCCGGCGAATTAAAAGATCGAGGAATCAGAGTTAACGCCCTTAGTCCAGGTCCAACACAAACCGATGCCTTTAAAAAATTTGGTCTAGAACAAGAAGAGGAGAACGCTCTGCGAGCGGAGGTAAGCAATCTTATTCCTTTAAAACGCATGGGATCGGCAATCGAACTGGCAAAAGCGGCCGTGTTTTTAGCCTCAGACGAATCCGCTTATATGCTCGGCTCTGAGTTATTGATGGATGGCGGCATTGGCAATGTCTGAGTAGCCACTTAAACAGGCCCGACCCAACGTCGTCTTCGATACCTATCAAAAACGTGCTTTTTCTCCACTCTCATTTCAGGCATATGCTGTTGAATTAAAGCTACTGTATCGGCAATCAAACTTTCCATCATTTCAGCGCCTTCTAAAAAAGGCGCTTTATAAATCGCCTCAAAGCGCTGCCAACAGTTTTCAGGTTGAATAGGCAACCCCTTTAAACTCTGTTCAAGGCTCTTAAAGTCAACAGAGAACATACCGTTTAGGGCAAATAGCAAAAGCCCCATGCGTTTTTGAATACCTGAGATCAAACCATAATAAATGGGTAAGTCTTGACGATGGGCATATAATTTCAAATCTGGTGAGGTAATAGCCGCTAGATGTAGAGCAACCACTTCTTGGCGTTTTTTCAGTGGAAAATGCAGATCATTGCGCCATTGTATCAATTGCGAGGAAGTTTTTAGTAGCATTCCATTTTGAATAACCCATAAGGTTTCCTGAATGGCATTAGTCAGTGGAGCCGTGTCGATACAACGAATAAAACCATCAATGACTTCCTCCGAGCAATGCCAAAGATCGACTTTTAAGCCATCAACATAAAAATAGTCGGTTATCAAACCATTCCCATCAGGCTTTGAAAAAGTAGCATCGGTGCCCGCCGTCCTTTTTACCATCTCCTGTCTATCACTAAGAGAAGGTAAGCTTGTATAAAACAGACCTATTTCAATATCTGAATAATCATCCGCCCAACCTTTAGCGACAGAGCCACCAATAAGAGCCGTATGGTAATCCATAACGCACAGACGAGAGAGCAATTTTCGCGCAAATTCAACTCTAAGGGTGATAGCTTGATTCATTTTGTTACCACTCCACAAAAATGGTACGACAGGTAAGCTGTTGTACAAAGAACACACTGTAAAATACAAGGAGGATGGAGTCTACTAGCATTCATTTAATTGCTGATTCTCTGTACAATGGCAATCAACTCATTAATTTAGAAAAGGAAGTCTTTGTGAAAAAGCTACTTGGTATACTCGTTATTGTGCTTGCCGCTGTGTGTCTTATTTCTCCCAAAATTATTGCGGGTCAATATCAGAAACAGCTAGAAAGCTTTATTGCCTACCTAAATCAATCGGCAGGTTATCATGCTAAAATCGAATCAATGGATAACTCCTGGTTTGGCTCAAAGGCCAATATTTCAGTGGAAGTTGATCCGTCAACGATTGATCCTAATAGTCCAATCGGCTCCATAAAAGCCAATATCATTCTCGATACACACTATGGCCCGCTATTATTCAATAAACAAAGTCTTATCGGACTGTATTCAACACAGGCTAGCATTCCAGCCGACAAAGCACGCGACACCTTGGTTTGGGATGATAACAAGCCCTTATATCAGCTTAATATAACCCGTGGTTTAACAGGTAATTTAACCATGGCGGATGCCATTCCAAGCTTTACCGACAAGGCAAAAACCCTGTTATTTAGCGGGTATTCTGGGTCAGGCGAGAATAAAAACAACACCTTTCACTATCAAGGTGCACTAAAAAATATCAATATTGATGACCAACAACCGGCGTCGTTAAAAGACCTTTCCGTTAAATTAGCAATGGATACCAGTGTTGACCTGAATAATGGTGGTTTACGTGACAGCGATATGACATTGAAAGTCGGAGACATCCAAGTAGCATCGCAGATGGCAATAAAAGGTCTCTCTATTAACACCTACTCAAATCTGGATAAGAAAACACAGCTAGGTGACATAAAAATCAGTTATGGCGCAGACTCGTTTAGTCTCCCTTCGGTTCAAGTTACCAATCTCTCGCTTGTGACAGAGCTCAAAAATTTAAACAGTGGTGTCTTAACCAAAATCTACAAAGAACTTAATAACACTCCAGACGGAATGGATCCTACCAACCAAAAAACCCTTGCGGTTTTACAAGACAATCTTGGGCCATTTTTAGCCAGTAAGCCTGAATTCAATATTTCTGATTTTAGTGGTACTTTGCCCGAAGGCAGTTTTAAATCTAGCCTAACCAGTAAGCTTGCCGATATTAATGATCCTAAAGTAGAGGACTTATTTAACCCACAATTTTGGAAGTATTACACCATTTCTACAGCAAATATTCTGGTTGATGCACCACTTGCCGATAAACTAGCGCAACAATTTGTCGCCAAGCAAGCGCAAGTGCCAGTCCAATTACCACAAGTCAAACAACAAGCACAGATGATAATAGGGAATTTCGTACAACAAGGTTTGATCAAAAAAGAGAAAGACCAGTATAGAACAGAGATATCCATTAAAGATGGACAGCTCAGCGTTAACAATATTCCTTTACCGATGTAATACAGCAAGCAGTTCAATAAAAAATGCCACCCAAAAATATGAGTGGCATTTTTTATAAAAGGTAAAATGCATTTCGCCTTTCAATCAAATTCAACCTTACAAAAAAAAAGAGCAAGTCTTGAAAAGACTTGCTCTTTTTTAAAATAAAATTCGCTAAATATTATAGCGCAGTAATATTTTCTGCTTGTGGGCCTTTAGGGCCAGTCGTCACAATGAATTCTACTTTTTGGCCTTCAGCCAAGGTTTTGAAACCTGAGCTGACAATAGCGCTAAAATGTGCGAACACATCTGGGCCAGACTCTTGCTCGATAAAGCCAAAGCCTTTTGTTTCATTGAACCACTTAACAGTACCTTGAATAGGGGTAGACATAATAATCACCTGATATATTAGTAATAGCCACATATGATGGCTGGAAATGCAAAAAATAGACTGTTACTTAAAAACTTTCAGGACGAGAATTATGAATAAAACTACGTAGATCAGAGTTAATAATTAGAGACTTCTTTCTAGCTGGAAAGTGCATACTATAGACATATAAAAGGAATAGCTATCTTTATTCCTTTTATTTTGTAATCTTATGTTCCGTTGAGCCAATTTTATTTTAGAATAACCCGTGCATTTATAGGCTGTACCGGACGATTATTGGGTACGCCAACGGTACGTTCAAATGCCTCTATCTGAGCTTTGGATGCGGCTATATAATGTTTCATGACTAACCAAGTAACGCCTTCAGAGCAAGGGGGCGTCGTCAAGGAGCCATTGAATCGATAATAGGTTTTGTCTTTGGGTAACAACCCCATCGCGTTCACACTTTGCGATAAGTGTTTTTCTTGTAGCATTTTCTTTGGCATTTCACGCCAAATTTTTTCCAAAGTGGGATTGGCTTTTCCTTGCTTAAACATTACGGCAACAACCGCAAGATTGCCCTCTTTATCGGCGTGAACGAGATGCGCTTCCATCGGATAGGAGTGGCCTTCTATGGTATTTTCACTCGGCGCATGAAAATGAAATTGCCTTAATTCATAGTGATGGCCCGCCAGCGTCAATACACTGCCCTTTTGATAGGTTACTTGAATCGTATGACCATTATTAACCACATCCTTACCACCATAACCATAAGAAAAAGATAAAGGCGGCAACTTAGCCTCAATCATCTTGGTTAAATTAATAGGCGATTGATTTTTCCCTTGCGAACACATTGAAAAATCACCCGACAAGGCACTCCAATGATCAGGTCCTTGCTGACCTTCATAGCTCCAATGAGCGTGTTCGGATGCCAATAAAGCCGATGACATGATGCCTGATAGCAGCACAAGAAAAAGTCCCTTTTTTAGCATGGTAAAACTTCCCTATCGTTATAAATACCGTTATTTTTCAGTACGTAAAAATTAAAGCGGTGAATTAATAACATCATTTTAGGGGATGTGGCAAACTGGATCTAAACCAAAAAGCACCGTTAATAATACTCGAATTACTTAAGAGGGAATGCAACCACCTACTCCTTAGACATATGCTATAGCGGTCAACTAATCCCCTCCCCCAGACACACGCAACCAAGTAACTTTTGTTAAAGAACGGTTGAAAAGCCTTCAAACTTTGGTGGACCAAGGTACAGGCCCCTAGATGACGTTGCATTCGCATGGGCCTTACGAAAGGCCTCAGATTTAGTCCAGTCGCGGAACGCCTGCTCGCTTTCCCAAATGGTATGAGAAGCGAACAAAGTGAACTCCTCATTGGTTTCGCCTTGCAATAAATTAAATGAATCAAAGCCTGGCACGTCTTTTAAATGGGTATCTCGGCTACGCCAAATATTAATAAATTCTTCTTCACGTCCTACTGCAATACGAAAACGGTTCATTGCTACGTACATAGTGACTCTCCTGCAACATAATGCATTCTATCAAGTAATCAGTCTTACCAAGGTTATAGTTAACAAAATGATCTGCCATCTGACAAGACTGTCCAGTCAAAAGTCCAATTCATTACCCATTAGCCTCAATATTCATCAAATATACGAAACATAAAAGAGCGCTTATGGTCTTTCTATTATCCGCATTATTTGTTCTGATTTGAGTACGGTTTAAAAACGTGTATCTACAAATAACAACAAATAAATGGCAAACAGATAAAAAACACTCTCTCAACTGTATACATAAGGACAGCCAAATGTACAAACGACAGACACCGCAACGATTGTTACTGCTTTCATCACTCTTTCTTAGTCAGAGCCTCTTTGCCTCTGGTCAAGTGACCGATGCCGTTGCTCCAGAGCAAACAAGCGCCATCTCTGAAAAAAAACTGGTCACAGCTCAACACGAGATGGTAGCAACCGCCAACCCTATCGCCACTCAAGTGGGTTACGATGTGCTCAAATCGGGAGGCTCTGCCATTGATGCACTGGTCGCCGTGCAAATGACATTGGGCCTTGTAGAACCTCAGTCTTCTGGTTTAGGTGGTGGCGCTTTCGCCGTTTACTACGATGCCAAAAACAAACAGCTCACCACCTTTGATGGGCGCGAAACCGCCCCCATGAAAGCCACTCCAGAACTGTTTCAAGACGACAATGGCAAGCCGCTCAAATTCTATGATGCAGTAGTCGGAGGGCGCTCTGTTGGGACTCCTGGTACCATTAAATTGATGGCCGAATTGCACAAACGCTATGGTCGAAAACCTTGGTCGGACCTATTAAAACCAGCAGAAAAAATAGCCCTCGATGGCTTTATTGTTTCGCCTCGACTCGCCCACTCTGTTGAAAGCAACAAAGCGCATCTATCTCGCTACCCAGAAACCAAAGCGTACTTTTTCAACTTGGATAACAGCCCCATCCAAGCGGGACAACGCCTGAAAAATTTGGCCTATGCCAGAACCTTAAGTGAATTAGCCATGCATGGCCCTGATATTTTTTATCATGGGAAAATTGGCAAGGACATCGTTCGGCAGGTCAACCATGTGGTGGATAATCCAGGGGTTCTGTCCGAAGCGGACTTGGCTAACTACCAAGTCAAACAAAGAAAGCCCGTGTGTCTGCCCTATAAACAATACAATATTTGCGGCATGGGGCCACCCAGCTCAGGCGGCTTAACCGTTGGACAAATCATGGGCATCACTGAACAATTTAATCTCGCTAAGATGGATCCCAACTCACCCGAAGCTTGGCAAATTATAGGCGATGCGTCACGTTTAGCGTTTGCGGATCGAGGTCGATACATGGCCGATACGGATTATGTCCCTATGCCACAGGGCCTACTAGACCCGAGCTATTTAAAGGCCCGTGCCCAACTTATCACCCCTGGCAAAGCGCTTGATCACGTTGCAGCGGGAGAACCTGAATGGCGTCATCCAGTCAAACAGGCAGACGATATCGCTATTGAATTTCCCAGTACCAGTCATATTGTCATTATCGACAAAGATGGCAACGCCGTTTCTATCACCACCACCATTGAAAGCGCCTTTGGCTCAAAGCTGATGGTCGATGGCTTTTTACTCAATAATGAGCTAACAGACTTCTCTTTTAAGTCATACGAAAATGGTTACCCAATCGCCAATCGATTAGAACCTGGTAAACGCCCACGCTCTTCCATGTCGCCTACCATCGTTATGAAAGAGGATAAACCTTACTTGCTGATCGGCTCACCAGGAGGCTCCAGCATCATTGGTTATGTCGTTAAAACGCTGATTGCGAATCTGGAATGGGGCATGAACATTCAGCAAGCCATTTCTTTGCCCAACGCCATCAATCGTTTTGGTACTTTTGAACTGGAGGAAGGCACAAAAGCAGAAGCTCTAAAAGGGCCATTAGAGAAAATGGGCTATAAAGTCGCCATAAAAGATTTGAATTCCGGGGCGCAAGGCATTGAAATCCAATCGGGTAAGCTCTACGGCGGAGCAGACCCAAGACGTGAGGGCTTGGTTTTAGGAGATTAATGAAAAACGCTCCTTCCCTTACTTACAATCCCCCCATAATGACGAGCCGTCATAATGGGGGTAGTGATCTCTAAATAAGATCAACGGCTTTCCAGTGTTCTAACAGTATATTGATAAATAGCTCGGCGGCAGGCGATACGGAAGTAGAACTACGCTTGACCAAGCCAATTGAACGATCAATTTTCTGCCCTTTGAGCGGCCTGAAAGTCAGCGTTGATGCCGAACTCAACGGCATGGCTAATTTCGGTACAATGGAGATGCCTAATCCCATTTCCACTAACCCCAATGAGGTTGAAAGGTGTTGAACCTCATAAAAACTGTTTAATTTCACCTGATCTCTGGCTAACGATTTATCCAATAAAATACGATTACCGCTGGCTCGTCCAACACTGATTAATTTATAGGGTTCCATATCAGCCCAAGACACTTCATCCAACTCGCACAATGGGTGATCTTTCCTCAGACAAACCACAAAAGGATCATCGAGAAGCGGTGTGAAAACCACCTCAGGGTGCTGTGCAATAGCCATGTTGATGCCAAAATCGGCATCCCCTCGAATAACGGATTCCAGCCCCTGATTGGCACTCTCGTCTAATATTTGAATACGAATACCAGGATAACGTTCGTTAAACACATTAATAACACTGGGCAAAAAATAAAACGCAGCAGTTGGAATGCACGCAATAATGACCTTACCTTTTTGCTGGGATGCCATGTCTTTAATGCCCAAAATGGACATTTCAAACTCTTCCACCATCCTTCTGGCCTTGGGTAAAAACTCTCTGCCGACCGATGTTAACCAGGTTTTTCTCGTTGTTCTTTCGAACAATTGCGCCCCAAGCAAAGACTCTAATTTTTGCATTCTTCGGCTTAATGCAGGCTGCGAAAGAAAGGTTAATTCCGCTGCATCATGAAAGTTTCCCGTCTCCGCAATCCGAATAAAAATAACCAAATCTTTGAACTCTATTTGATGCATGATCTTACCACTGATAACAATTTTGCATCATTTATAACTTATTTTTGCATTTGATGCACCAATTAACCTTATGAGATCTTAGCGCCAGTACCAATAACAACAAGGTTTTTTATAATGTCACAAACCATATCCTGCATGATTATGCGTGGTGGCACCTCTCGAGGCCCATACCTGAACATTTCTGACCTACCCAAAGAGAGAGAGGCCTGTGCGGATGTTCTTTTGAAAATAATGGGATCTGGTCATGAACTTCAGATAGATGGCATCGGTGGGGGCAATAGCCTAACAAGCAAGGTCGCCATGGTAGGCCCCTCAACCCATCCAGAAGCGGATGTGGATTATTTATTTGCTCAAGTGGGCATACTCGAGAAGAAAGTAGACTTCGCGCCAAACTGTGGAAACATGCTAGCAGGTGTCGCACCTTATGCGATCGAAACAGGGCTATTCCCAGCCTCAAACGATAAAACAATCGTACGCATTCATAATGTCAATACTGGCAAGATTATACATGCCACAGTATCAACACCTAATGGCAAAGTTAAATATTCTGGAAACACCATTATCGCTGGTACTAACTCGCCAGGGGAGCCTATTCATTTAACCTTTATCGACGTTGAAGGCTCTAAAACAGGCAAATTACTACCAACAGGGAACAAAATAGATATTATTGACTCGGTCCCCGTTACCTGTCTCGATGCGGCCACTCCCGTGGTTTTGATTAAAGCTGCAGACCTTAAAAAGACAGGTTATGAATCCCCATCAGAGTTTGATAATGATGTGGAATTCATGAGCCGATTAGAGAATATTCGCCTACAAGCTGGTCGATTAATGGGCCTAGGCGATGTATCTAACTCCGTAATCCCTAAACCTATTTTGCTGTCACCCGCTTTGCACGGTGGCACCATTTCAGCACGCTATTTCGTACCAAATAAATGTCATAAGGCGTTAGCTGTCACAGGCAGCATCGCCATTACAACCGCCTGTTGTACGCTCGGTACCATTGCATCAGAACTGATCAATAATAGCACCGACGATTCTTCTTTTGTTCTTGAACATCCCTCAGGAACAATAGAACTGGGTGTCACACGTAACGCTGAAGACAGGACTGTCATCGCAAGCGTGTCACTCATTCGAACTGCTAAACGAATATTAAGTGGCATCATTTATCTCGATTAGCAAACTAAACTATCTCAACGACTAAGATAAAAATTATATAAAAACAAAAAAGGATAATAATATGAAAAAGCACCTGAAGCTCTTATGTGCCTCAACTTTAATCTTTGGTAGTTTGCTAACTACGACTGTTAAAGCTGAGACGGCAGACATTCCCTCAACCATTAATTGGACCATACCCTTTGGTGTTGGTGGTGGTACAGATGTTTGGGCACGCTTTATCGCTCCCTATTTGACAAAGTATATTCCCACTCACCCAACAGTTGTTATTAAAAATCAACCAGGTGGTGGCTCCATTACGGGTACCAACTTATTTTATCAACGTGCTAGAAGCGATGGTTCCGATATTTTAGGTACCTCGGCATCAACACTTTTTCCGTACATGCTGGGTGACAAGCGCGTCCGCTACAACTTCGATAAATGGATGCCATTAATGGCCAGTCCAACAGGTGGTGTTGTCTATGTTCAGCCTAACCTTGGCGTTAAGTCCGCTGCCGATATTGATAAACTAAATGGCGTCACACTTCCTTTTGGATCCCAAGGTCCAACTCGACTTGAGCTGCCAGTGCTAATGGCCTTTGAAATGCTTGGTCTTGATGTGAAACCAGTATTCGGTATGAAGAGCCGTGGCGCAGGCCGTCTGGCTTTCGAACGTGGTGAAGCAAAAATCGACTTCCAGACCACTTCGGCTTATCTCAACTCAGTAGAAGACTTGGTTAAAAACCACAAAGCGATTCCTTTATTCTCATTAGGGGTGATGAACGAAGATGGAAAGATAGTACGCGATCCAGCTTTTCCAAATTTACCCACATTCCAAGAGGTCTATTTCCAGAAATATGGCAAGAAGCCATCTGGTAATGAATATACCGCTTACTCTAAGTTCTTAGCGGCAGGTTTTGCTTTCCAAAAAGTGATTTTTATTCCCTCAAATACACCAAACGACATTATTCAGGCGTATCAAAAAGGGATTAAAGAGATGTTGAAAGATCCTGACTTCATTAAAGACTCTATAGTGCAAATTGGCCCCTACAAAAATATTGTGGGTATCAATGCCGCTAAACACCTTCAAGAAGCCACCAAAATTTCTCCTGAGCTCTACGCTTGGGTAGCCAAATGGCTAAAACAGAAATTTGATTATTCACTCTAATCCAATGCTGTCATTAGGAGTTATTCATGACCGTGCTTCTTAGTGCCTTAGACCAAATCTTATCTTTTACGCACTTTATCTACTTATTAGGTGGGGTCCTAGTTGGTCTTGTGGTAGGTATTATTCCAGGACTCGGTGGTATTGCTGGTATGTCCTTACTGTTACCATTCATATACGGAATGGAACCATCTGTTGGCTTAGGAATGCTAATGGGACTGGTTGCAGTAATACCTACGGGCGATACGTTCACCTCCGTTTTAATGGGAATTCCTGGATCGAGTTCTTCCCAAGCCACGGTCATGGATGGCTTTCCACTAGCGAAAAAGGGCCAAGCAGCGCGTGCTTTATCTGCTGCTTTCATGTGCTCAATGATAGGTGGTGTGGTAGGTGCTATCGTTCTCAGTGTGTTCATTCTAGTTGCACGACCGATTGTACTGTCTTTCTCTTCCGCCGAATTATTTATGCTGACCCTATTGGGATTAAGTGTGGTGGCGGCGCTATCTGGCGGCAACATTTTTAAAGGTTTGGCTGCTTGTGGATTTGGCTTACTGGTTGGCTCTGTTGGTTCAGCCCCCGCTACAGGCGAGTTTAGATTTACCCTTGGCATCGATTATCTTTACGATGGCATTCCTTTGGTTGTTGTCGGTTTAGGCATTTTTGCCTTACCAGAAATCATTAGCCTGCTCGTGCAAAATAAAGCGATCGCGTCCACTCCCAACAAATTAGGACATGGCCTAAAACAAGGGATAAAAGACGTTTTTCAGAACCTTCCACTCGTTGGTAAATCATCTATTTTTGGTAGCCTTGTTGGGGCCATTCCAGGCTTGGGCGGCTCCGTTGTCGATTGGATGACTTACAGCTTTGCCATGAATTCGAGTAAAGACAGTTCACAATTTGGTAAAGGTGATATCAGGGGGGTTATCGCACCTGAATCTGCCAATAACGCCTGTGCCTCTGGCAGTATGATTCCAACGTTATTATTTGGCATACCTGGCTCAGGGTCAGCGGCGGTATTTTTAGGCGGTATGTTATTGCTTGGTTTACAACCAGGCGTCTCAATGATTACCACTCATCTGGACCTAACATATACCATCATTTGGTCTTTAGCCTTAGCGAACATTTTGGGTGCGGTTTTTTGTATTTGTTTTACACGCCCGATTTCACTGCTGACCTACGTTAAATTCTCAATACTTGCTCCCATCATTTTAACACTTATTCTGTTTGCCGCTTATCAAGCGACTCGCAGCCTAGGCGACTTCATCGTCCTTGGTGTCATTGCGACTATAGGTGTCTTAATGAAGGATGCAGGATGGCCACGCCCAGCGTTTTTAATTGGTTTTGTACTGTCATCTGGTGCGGAAAATTACTTTTTCCAAAGTATTCAGTTCTATGGTTACTCATGGTTTGAACGTCCTGGCGTAATTATTATTGCTTTGTTGATCCTATTGGGCTTTGTTCTTCCTCCTATTCTCAAAAGCAGAAGAAAAGCACAAAAAGACGAGGATCAAGTCACAGAAAAAGCGTTACCAGTCACCTCTGTTACCGATCTGATACTGATTCTTTTCATTACCAGCGCGGGGGCATATGCTTTATTTAAAATATGGGACATGTCCACATTAACCAAGGCATTTCCTCTGATTGCTATCGCGATTGTACTTTTCTCCTGCATCTCATTGCTGATTCAACGCTATAAAGTGAAGCATCAAAAAGTGGCCACTAATATAAGGTTAGAGGCTTGCTATATTATTGGCTTCTTTTTCATCGCCTGTGGATACTACTATTTAGGATTTATCTCCACTACATTTATTTTCTCATTGCTATTTTTATCCTATTTAGCAAAAGCCTCATGGCTTAAATCGTTAATCATCTCTTTTTGCTTAGTGGTGTTTTTATTAGTCATGCGCCATATCATGCACATCGACTATCCGGAAGGCTTTTTAGACCCTTACATTTTAACACCAATAGATAAAATATTTTAAAACTCATTGGTGAGGTTGCTCCCCCGCCTCCTCACCTTTTTTATTAACAATAAAACAATAAAAGGTTACAGATATGTCTGATACATCCAGTAATACGCCTTTCAAAAAGTCCTATATTATAATAACGATAGCATTAGCCTTATCAGGCTTATCAGAACTAGCTTCTTTATTTTTTATTCAACCTCTGCTGCCGACACTATCGAAGCTGTACCACATTCCCACCGATCATATTAGTGAAATTCTATCGGTTGAAACGGCTATGCTGGCTGTTGGTCTATTAGTCACCGGGAGCTTATCAGATCGTTTTGGACGAAAAAGACTCATTGTCACGGCACTCTTTTCCGGCGCAGTTATCACTAGTCTATGCTCTTTTATCCACTCTTGGGATCTTCTTGTTGCCATGATGGGGCTGCTTGGTCTAACGTTAAGTGGTATCGCAGCTGCAGCAACAGCTTATATTAGTGAAGAAATCCCCTCTGCTGTGGCCAGTATTGTCACCGGCTATTTTGTTTTCGGTAATTCAATGGGAGGCATGTCTGGTAGGGTGTTTGCTAGCCAAATGATTGCACACACTCAACTTCATAATATTTTCTTAGGGTTTTCATCACTACTATTTGCGATTTCATGCTTAGTACTGTTCTTACTTCCTTCTTCTAAAAACTTTAATCCAACACACAGTTTAAAATTAAAAAACATTGTGAATGGTATGGGGTTTCATTTAAGGAATAAAAAAATCCTGCCTGTATACTTCATTGGATTCATTATTTTTGGTGTCTTTACATCACTTTATAGTTTTTTAACGTTCCATGTTACTCAATCTCCATTTAACTTATCTCGTGCTCATGCTGGCCTTATCTCTATTTGTTTTGCTTTAAGTGTTATAAGTGCACCACAAGCAGGAAGACTGTCCAATAAGTTAGGCAGCTGCCCCGTTTACATTGGCCTATTTATAGCAATGATTGTTGGCATTGTATTATCACTATCAAACAGCATATATACCGTTTTAGCAGGGGTCATCATTTTTACCTGCTGTTTCTTTGGATGCCATTCTATTAGTTTAAGATGGGTAAACAAATATGCAGAAAAAGATAGAGGCCAAGCAACCTCAATTTATCTATTTTTCTATTATATTGGTGGCTCCGTTGTTGGCTATATCAATGGCTATATTTACTCAGATTTAGGTTGGAAAGGCCTTGTTATCTTTGTCGCAGCACTGCTTTTAGTCGCGATAATCATTGCTGGCTACCTAAGACATATCCCCTCTGAACAGGCAGAAGCCGCTGCAGCTTCTTCTTAACGTATCGGCCTACTACTTATAAATGTCTTTATCTAGGCCGTATTTGCGCATTTTGTCGTAAAGTGTTTTTCGCGGCAGGCCAAGGGCATCCATGGTGTCCTTGATAGACCCTTTCTGACGCAGTAGTTCTTGTTCTAGGAGCGTTTTTTCAAAACGCTCCATTTGCTCGGGTAACGTCATCACCCCAGGATTGTTTTCATTGATAATGATCTGGTCAAACTCAAAAGACCCCGCTTCTCCCATCAAGACATAGCGCTCTGCAAGATTACGAAGCTCCCGTACGTTGCCAGGCCAATCATAACTTAACAGGCTATGCATTCGTGCTGCGGATAGCGGCTCAGACTCTCGCTTATATTGAGCAGTGGCCACTAATGAAAAATGCTGCCAAAGCAAAGGAATATCATCCTTTCGATCACGCAGTGGAGGAATATCCACACGGACAACATTAAGTCGGTAGTATAAATCTTCTCGGAAGGTACCACTTTCACTTAAGTGTTTTAAGTCCACTTTGGTGGCCGCTAAAATACGTAAGTCTAAATCAATCCCTGTGTTGGATCCCAAACGCTCCAAGCGACGCTCTTCCAAGACTCGCAATAGACGAATCTGCATAGACATGGGCATACTTTCAATTTCGTCTAAAAATAAAGTGCCGCCATTGGCATGCTCCAGTTTACCTATACGTTGAGTTTTCGCATCGGTAAACGCACCTTTTTCATGGCCAAATAATTCAGACTCCATAATAGAATCTGGCACCGCCCCGCAATTAATCGCCACAAAGGCTTTACCGCGACGCAAACTGTGCTCGTGAATAAAACGCGCCACCAGCTCTTTCCCTGTCCCTGTTTCACCCTGAATCAAAATATCGGCCCCCGTATCGGCGACTTGAAGTAAGACCTGACGTAAACGATGAATGCCTGGAGTATTGCCGACAATGCGCGGGCCTGGTGCATTTTGCGCGACCAGTTCTAAACGTAATTGGCGGTTTTCAACGGTTAAACGGCGCTTTTCGGTGGCACGACGTACCACTTCTAAAAAGTCCGTATTGGAGAAGGGTTTTGCGATAAAATCATAAGCGCCATCACGTATTGCATTAACGGCCATACTAATATCACCATGGCCCGTTATCAGAATAAAGGGAATCTCTTTATCAATCTTTTTGACGGCTTCAAACAGTTCTAAACCACTCATTCCCGGTAAGTTAATATCGCTGACAATAATACCCGGCCAATCAATTGACAACTGATCAATCACCCCTTGCGCACTGGCAAACGCACTAACCTCAAAGTCTTCCAACTCTAATGTTTGCGAAATCGCCATACGGACGGATTCTTCATCGTCGATCAATATCACTCGATTGTGCTCTGTCATTACATTTCCTTGATGGTTACTTTGGTTTTATTCTCATCGATTAACGCTGGTTTTGACACTACTTCATTTGGCTCTAATGGATATTGGTTTAAGTAGATATTGGCTGAAAACGTGTTAGCGTAACACAAAACTCAGCCCCTCCAGAGTCTAGGTTTTTTGCTTGGATTTGCCCGTTCATGGCCTCAACTATACGCTGGCTAATGGACAAACCAAGCCCTAACCCCACCCCTGATGCCTTAGAAGTAAAAAAGGGCTCGAACAAATGCTTTTGCGCCTCTTCACTAAGCCCTTTGCCAGTATCCTGAATGGCAATCAACACCTTATCCGCGCTTTCTTTTATAAGCACACGAACCTGTTTATCAGCCTTGGCAGCTTCCTGAATAGCGTCGGCGGCGTTCGCGAGTAAGTTAACCAACACTTGCTCTAAAAATACCGTATCCCCCACGACGATCAAGCCTCTGTCTTCGGGTAACTCAATGGCAATATCTGCACTTTTATACCGTGATGCCATAATGCGCACGGCAGCGAGCATCGCTTCATGAACGCGAATCGGCCCTTGCTGTACATCCCCTTTTCGCGCGAATACTTTAAAGCGAGCGATAATATCTCCCATATGACGACCCAGCTGGCTGATTTGCTCTAAGTTGGCTTTCGCTTGCGGGTATTTATTACGCTCTAAAAAAGTCAAACCGTTTTCGGCAAACGCTCGAATGGCGGTTAATGGCTGATTTAACTCATGATTCAGCCCCGCGCTTAACTGCCCCAGCACTGCCAACTTTGCCGTCTGAATCAGCTCCCGTTGGGTACCTTCATGTTCTTCGATTTCACGACGAAGCCGACTGTTTGCCTCTTCTAGTTCGGATGTTCTTTCTTTTACCCGCGCTTCTAGGGCATTTCTCGCATGGGTAATTTCTTGCTCATAACGCTTACGTTCCGTCATATCGTGGAAAGTGACCAAAAAGCTACGACGGTTAGGCAGTTGCATTTCACATAAAGTCATTTCCACAGGAATACTCTTTTCCACCGAGATATCCTGTGTCGACATCCTCTTATCATGTGCTAAATAACACAGCGTCCCCTCTTGAGTGAGCACCTTAACTCCCATGGATTCTACGTTTTGCTCATCTCCTTGGTGATTGTCAGTAGGCTGAAACACAACACTCAGGGGCTGGCCTACTAATGGGGCCAATGATTGCCCTAATAATCTCTCAATGGCCGGGTTAAAGGACTCTATTTGATAACTGTCATCTAAAGTCACTAAGCCTGCCTGTGTATTCTGAATGACTTCACGAATATAAGCTTGATTATGACGGGCCATTTCATTGGCGTCAGAACGTTCCCGTAACATGCGAGAGCGCAGGGTCGCTAAGCCAAGTAGCAAGGCAGTAATAATCACCCCGCCGACAAAAATAGCGCGCCACAGAGCGATGTCTTCATTAATGGTTTTTAGCGGCGCAAAAATCGCGACGCGGAAATTCAATAACTGAATCGGACGACTCATCTGTAAATAAGCATGTCGCTCTAGCTGCACCTTACCATTTGGTGATGTCACCTCTTCTAGCACATCAATAATGGAGGCTTTGCTATCGAAGGGTTTGCTGTAAGCAATCGCAAGCTTTTCAATATCCTTGTCTTTATAGCGCTGGCTCTCGGCGATGCGTTGTAGTTCCTGATGAGATAACTCCCCTAACAAATGGTACAACCAATCTGGATGGGAGCTACTAAAGACGATCCCATCTGGGTCAATCAGCAAAAATTCATAACTTTGATTATTGAAGCGTTTCTCAAACTGTGTGAGATCCACTTTAACGACTGCCACGCCAATAATCTTGTCGCCACTGTAGACAGGGTAGGAAAAGTAATAACCACGACGATTCGATGTGGTTCCAAGCGCATAATAGCGGCCTGCCTTGCCAGACATGGCTTCCTTAAAGTAGGGTCTAAAGGCAAAATTTTTGCCAACAAAACTGGTTTTCTTTTGATAATTGGAAGCGGCAATGGTCAAGCCCTGCCTATTAATAATGTAGCTGTCAGAGGCCTCTGTGATAAGATTGATTTGCTTGAGCTCTCGATTAAGCTGCTCAATATCCTTGTCGGTTTCGTGAAGTAGAGCCTGTTTGACCCTATCATTAGATGCCAGCAACGTTGGCATGTGTTGATACTTCACAATCGCATTTTCTAACACGCTTACCAGCTGATTTAACTGATCAGCCACCTCATAACGCAGTGTTTTGATTTGCTGATGACGAAGCGCATCACCACCTTTTAAGACAACCCACACGACAAGCAATAAAGCCAATAAATACAGCCAAATAAGTCGTTTTGGCCCACCACCAAAAAAACCATTTTTTAGACGAGTACGAAACATTATGTGACGATCTTTCAAGCAGATATCCTATTTTTCTTATTCGATATCAATTCAGAATTGATGCGTAATCTATCCGCCAAATAGCGATTAAATCTCGCCATTTAGCACTCAAGTAGGCCCATGCTCTCGTTAAGTCCCTCATTTCCCCTATTTTCAAGCACGTTGATGAGCAAAAGGAATAACCTGTTCAATGTGCTGTTGCCCCGTTAGTAGCATCAGCAAACGGTCTACACCTAAGGCAACACCTGAACATTCTGGCATGCCAACCTCCAATGCCGAAATCAAGCGTTCATCAAACTGCCGATCAGCTAACCCCATGTGTTTGCGTGTTCGTTTATCATCCGCAAACCGTTTTGCCTGTTCCTTTGGGTCCGTCAATTCATGATAGCCATTCGCCAACTCCATACCTTGCCAATAGAGTTCAAAGCGCGCAGCAACTTCTTGTCCTTGTTCATTCAAATGTGTGGTCGCCAATGCGGCCTGACTTGCTGGATAACTGTGAATAAAACATGGCAGATGTTGCCCGATAGCAGGTTCCACCACAGACGCAAACACCAACTCCAACAAGGTATCTCGATCCGTTTCTTGCAAACCGTATTCGGTCTGTTGATGGGCATACTCCTGTAATGCACTTAATTCACACGACAATGGATCAAGCCCTGTGTGACGCAAGAAAGCCGCTTGATAACTCAGGCGCTCACACTCAAACACCTCGTCTTTCGTTAATGGGGGGTCTTTTGGTAAACCAACCACCTTGATGATGGTCTTTAATAACGCTTGAATTTCATCCATCAGCTGCCAATGATTCAAGCCCACCCGATACCATTCCAACATAGTAAATTCAATGCTATGACGACGGCCTATTTCTTCAGCACGAAACACTTTACCAAGCTGGTAAATCGAACCAGAGCCCGCACATAACAAACGCTTCATAGCAAACTCAGGGGACGTTTGTAAATAATAGATCAGATTTTGCCCTTGCGTTCTAGCCTCACAGGTCAACACTTCAATATGAGGGTCGGTAATACTGGCAAGGGACAAACTCTGAGTGTCCACCTCCATCACCTCTCGTGCCTCAAAAAAGGTACGAATACATTGCAATAAGCGGGCGCGCTTTCTTAGTGTTTCAAGGTTAGCACTGGGCTGCCAAAGGGCAGAATCATACATAACAAATACTCAGAAAAATAAAAGACATCATAGCAAACCTAACAAAGAAATAACGCGGATATAACCTCCTCCACATCACCATACTCGCCGATACAACTAATCACTTAATGGGCTCCATAACAGTTTCAGCCCCGCCATCCCAAAAAAGACAGTAAATACACCATCAAACAGACGTTTTAATTTGAAATAAGTACCACGAATTTTAGGGTTAGAGAACAGCAATGCGTAACCAAAAACCACTATGGCACTTTGTAACCCTAATAGTAAAATCAAGGGAAGAAGCGCCAAAACATGACTGTTTTTCGGGACACCCAAAGCATAAATAGAACCTAAAAGTAAAATCGCTTTTGGGTTAGTCAAATGGATCATTAGGCCGCGTAAATAGAGACGGTTCCCTTTCCCTCCCTCTCTTCTATTGGGTTCAAGTTTTATCTCTTTTTGCCCCATAGATAAAAACGATTTGTAGGCTAAATACAACAAATAGACACCACCCAAATAGCGAAGCATATCGAATAGCCAAACATTGGCATACATGACGGCCCCCATGCCAAGCGCCGCAGCACAGGACCAAAAGAGCGAGCCCGTCAAAATACCACACGCTAACAGCAAGCCAGAGGTTCGACCATGGCTCATCGAGGTATTAGCAATCGCAAGAGTGGCAGGACCTGGGCTTGCCATCGCCACCAGAGCTGCCAACAGAATCAGTCCGTAGTGTATTTCTTGCATAACGATTTTCTCCAAAGCCTAAACGCCATCAGCCAAGTTGACATTGAGTGAGGGTTTAGCTTTCATCTGTCCGATAAAGAGACCTAATAATATGAAGCCAGCCGCCATCACTTCATTGAAGGACACCACTTCACCGTAAAACCAATAGCCACCTAATATACCAAATACCGGTACAAGCAAGGTCATCGGAGCCACGCTCGACATAGAATAGGTCATCATCATTTTATTCCAAAACCAATACCCTAGTAAGGTCGTTGGATAGGCTTGAAATACAATAGAAAACAGGGCCCATCCATTGAACCGCTCAGGTAAAAGCGTGACGGCTTGCACACCATGGCTCAACATCGCTAATACCAATAAAGGCAGTGGCGCAAACATCATGGCCCAAACATTAAAAGCAAAAACCGATTGAGTATTGGCACGTTTCACAATCAAGCCATTGACACTCCAAAAGACGGATGCCACGAGAACAAGAATAACGCCTTGCACCGTCACTGATTCCCCTTTAGAAAGCATAATCAAGAGTAAACCAAACAGTGCTAAGCCTGCTCCACATAGCTTATGGCGTGTAATCGTTTCATTCAAACACAACCAGCCCACCAGCAAACTGCTCACCACACTCATATCCAACAACAGTGATGCCATTCCTGCCGACAAACCTGCATAAATGGAGAGAGTGGTCATGCCCCAAACACCAACACCAAAGCTCAACCCATAGCCAAACAAATAGCGCCATTTCACCTCAGGCCGCTTGATAAAGAAAATCACGGGGAAAACCGCAAAAGTGAAGCGCAGTGCTGTGAGTACCAATGGATCAATCTCGTTGGTACCCAGCTTAATCACACTGAAATTGAATCCCCACAGTGCCATCAAAGCGACCAATAAAAAGACATCTTTTAATTTCATTCTTCTCTCCAGTTAACCAAATAATGGGAATCAGTATTGGAGAAAGAAGGAGAAGAGAACAGATTCAATTTTTAACAAAAATAAGAGTACAATCTTAAGACAGCTTGCTAATCGGTATTCTCGACCATGACACTCTACGAAACACTGGCTCAACAATTTATTGCCGACATTCGCTCGCAAAAGCTTCCCATAGGGAGCCGTTTGCCTGCCCTTCGTGTCTTGGCCAAACAGCACCAAATCAGTATGACCACAGCAACAAAAACCTATGAGTATTTGCAACAAGCAGGCTACATTTTTTCTCAACCTCAATCGGGATATTTTGTCGCCAGTCAATGGCAGGATGTCGCTTTTCCTGCCCCTAATCTGATTGACAAACAACGCCGTGACCCAAAGCAATTCGCGCCAGACAAAGGCTACAGCCCAACGGTTGCTTTTTTTAATCCCCTTGGCACTTGTCGGGTTTCATCTGAGTTACAACCTCTCGCCGAATTACAACGCTGTATCAAACGAGTCACCAGACGCTCAGAAAGCCGCCTCTTTCAATACCCTGAAACACAAGGAGATAGCCGATTACGACATGCCCTTGCTCAGCATTTCCTTCAAGATCACTTCCCTTTTTCACCAAATGACTGTGTGATCACTCACGGGTGTATTGATAGCATTCGCATTGCTATTGAAAGCCTCACCAAAGCTGGGGATACCATTGCTATCAGCTCTCCATGTTTTAGTGGTTTGCTTGATTTATTAGCGGCGTTATCCAGAAACATTATTGAAATTCCCTATACTAGCCAGGGGATGGATTTAGCATTGCTCGAGAAAGTAATGAAACAGGGGGAGGTTCAAGCCTCGCTATTTAGCACCACCCATATCAACCCAACAGGTCAGAGCTTGCCTGTCGAACAAAAACAAGCTTTAGTGACACTCGCGACTAAGTACCAAATTCCCATGATAGAAGACGATGTGTATTTTGAACTATCTCATCAAAAACACCTTCCGCTACCCGCTAAGTATTGGGACAAAGAAGGTTATGTGGTTTGGTGTGGCTCGGTCTCGAAAACATTAGCAGCAGGATTAAGACTTGGCTGGAGCTTACCTGGGCGCTACCTCACTCGATATCTACAACACTCGTCACATACTTGCTTTGGGGTAAATGGCTTAATGCAAGCCTGTCTTGCAGAATTTATGTCAACCGGTGAATACCGTTCGCATGTGAATAAAATTCGTCTCACATTGCATCATCAAGTTCATGCTTATCGACAATATTTGATTGAGCACTTGCCTGACGACTCATTGGTTAGCCTACCCGATGGTGGCCTCGTTTTATGGGTCAAAATTCCTAATGTAAATACTCAAAAACTGGAACAAGAAGCCCAGACATTGCATATAGATATTCGTAGTGGCGCCTGTTTTAGCACTCACGATGCCTACCACGATTGCTTTCGTATTAACTGTGGTTGGTCGCTGGGCAAAAAGGAAGCAGACAATACCGCCTTTCAGCAATTGAGTCGATTATGTGAACTAATAAATGAAATAAAACGCCGTCCATAAATAATCTGTATAGAATTTACATCCATCTCTTTGATCTATTGACAATATTATCTATAGTGAGCACTGGTCTTTTCTTTTGGATTGGAAGCTCATAATGGTGAAACGTAAAACAAAAGTTTTTGTTGTTCTGATCGTCTTGATTACAATCATCGCTGGGGCAATCTTGTTGTTTTCTGGCTTCAAAGATTTTGATCTAAGCAATGCAAAGGTCACCAATGTCTCATTTACTTCCGGTAATAATACCTTGCAAGGCTCTTTAGTTCTGCCCAAAAATGTCACATCTCCCCCTATTGCCCTGATCGTTCATGGCGATGGTGCACAGACACGTTTTGAGAACTCCAACTATTTGCCTTTAGTGAACAGTTTATTAAAGGATGGTATTGGTGTGTTTAGCTGGGACAAACCTGGAGTAGGCCAAAGTACTGGTGCTTGGCTGCAACAATCCATGTCTGACCGAAGCGACGAGGTGAGAGCAGCATACAACAAGATACATTCTCTGCCCGCCCTAAAAAACAGTCCAATTGGCTTTTTGGGATTTTCGCAGGCGGGCTGGGTCTTACCGATTACTGATAACGAAATGAAGCCTGCTTTTACTGTGATCGTAGGCGGTGCGGTCAGTTGGCGTCACCAAGGCGCCTATTTCACTAAGCGTCAGTTAGAGGATCAAGGCCTAAGCCCCACGCAAGTCTCGCAACGAGTGGCCGAGAACCTAAAAGAAAACGATGCAACCTTTGCAAACCCAGACGCTCCTAACCCAGGCCTGCGACCTAAAATGAACCCAGATCGTTTTGATTTTGTCGCCCGCAATTACGATAGCGATGCCACTCCATACCTTGGCTCAATGCAGGGGCCTGTCTTGGCGCTTTGGGGAGCTGACGATAAAAATGTCGATCCACTTTATAATCAAGCGATCTACAATCAAAAGCTTCATCCTGACCAAGAACAAGTCACCGCGATTATCAAACATGCCACCCATGGTTTATTAAAATCGCAATGGTTTAATTATCAACTGCCCTCAGAATGGCCTCTCTGGCGTAAAGGGTTGTTTATTTTAATGGGGCGTGATGCTTATGCACCACGCGCTTTGGACACCATTGGAATGTGGATAAACCAAGTGACTCAGGAAGAAGCCCAATCCAAGACAGTCGCTTCCACGCCCTCTGCGCCCCAAGATACCAAGCAATGAATCATATCCTTAGTGTCTTAAGCTAAACAATAATGGATTCAAAAACACCGCTTTGCTCTACAAATCAGCTTGAAACCCTAGGGGAAATGCGGTGTAAACTTTTTTTTAAACATCCTATAAGGACAAGGAATGACCTTTTCCATCGAACTACTTACACTGTTTTTTTTCGTAGCCATGATAGCAGGTTGCATTGATGCTATTGCTGGCGGGGGTGGGCTAATTACCATTCCAACCTTATTGCTTTGTGGGGTTCCCCCTGCTCAAGCAATTGCCTCTAATAAAGTGGGCGGCGTGGGGGGCTCTATGGCATCTACCCTTCATTTTATTCGCATGGGACACATCAATTTGAAAAGCGCTAAGCTGATGATCGCCACCAGCTTTATCGGTTCTTTTTTGGGTAGTATATTGCTCACAAAAATAGACAGCAGCTTTCTAGCGGTTTTTATTCCCTTTTTATTGATCGGCTTTTCCTTGTACTTTTTGTTCTCGCCTAACCTTGGCGCTTTGGATAGAAAGCAGCTTATTACAGGACTCGTTTATAGTGTGTTTGTGGCCTCCGTCATTGGCTTTTACGATGGCTTCTTTGGCCCAGGTACGGGTGCTTTTTTCGCTATTTCTTTTACCCTACTGCTTGGTTACAACTTGGTCAAAGCGACTGCCTATGCCAAACTTTTAAACTTTTGCAGTAACTTAGCCGCGTTGATTTACTTCATCATGTCTGGCTCGATCATTTGGGAAATAGGTATTGCCATGTTTCTTGGTCAGGTGATTGGCGGCATGATAGGTGCAAAACTCGTCATCAATAACGGCAAAACGCTGATTAAAATCGCCATGGTCATTATGACGATGGCAGTTTCCATTAAAATGCTGTTCTTCAGTTAATCTTGGAGCCATTCGTCACGGTCGATACCAACCTCTACATCCCCATTAAACTACGGATATGACAATAAGCTGCACGGCCCAGTGCGTCTAAGTTATAGCCACCCTCCAGCACCGAAACGATACGTCCTTGGCAATGGCGGTCAGCTACCGACATAAGCTGATCCGTCACCCAAGTATAATCACTGTCATCCAAGCGAAGCTGCCCCATCGGATCCGCTTTATGCGCATCAAACCCTGCCGAGATCATAATGAGTTCTGGTTGAAACGCTTCCAATGCTGGAAAAAGTCGCTCGGTATACATTTGACGGAACACCTCTCCTGTCGAACCCGCCTCTAACGGCATATGAAGAATATTATCGTGAGAATCCCCTGGGTCGCTGTAAGGATAAAACGGATGCTGGTAGCTCGAGGCATAGAGCACTCGATTGTCTCCTGAAAAAATCTGCTCTGTACCATTACCATGGTGAACATCAAAGTCGACAATAGCAACGCGACTTAAGGCGTGTTTATCCAAGGCATGCTTTGCCCCAACCGCAATATTATTGAAAAAGCAAAAACCCATGGCGCGATCATGTTCAGCATGATGCCCTGGTGGTCGAACGGAGCAAAACGCATTGTTCATCTCGCCACTCATCACCAAGTCCACCGCCTGAACCAAGGCCCCAGCAGCATGTGTTGCCGCTTCTAGAGTATGGGGCATCATCAAGGTTTCTGGCTCTAATTCCACTGAACCTTTTTTCGGTGCTTTGGCAAAAATCGCATTCACATAGTCCATATCATGGGCGGCGATGATCTGTTCGAGCGTAGCAGGCTTTGCCTCAACCAAACGCAAAAAATCCAACAATTGTCCGGCAATGAGACGGTCTTGAATCGCGGCTAAACGCATCGGCGATTCTGGGTGCTCGTCACCCATATGGTGTTTATCACAATGATAGTGAGTTAGGTAAGCGGTGGTCATATCTCTTCCATGTTTTAGAGAACACTGTACAACGATAGTCACATCATCGTCGGCAACATTCACCTTTTATTATTTTTTAAATGGCGGCACTAATGTGTAAGATCAAAACGCTACATAGATCAAAGCATAATTTATAGCCAATAGACTATGCTACAAAGGTCTATTGTGTCATAAAGTTTATAATAATACCGTTACAGTAATACCGCCTACGCCTGCAGGCTTTACGGTTGCTAAATAAAGCTCATTTGGAGGTTCTCTTGCCACAACACGCCCTACAATCGCTTCTTGCCCCTCGCTCTGTGGTCGTGTTGACTGGGGAAGATCCATGCGATCCGATTTTATTGGCCCTACTAAAAGCCCTAGCCTCTGCGAACAAACACCCAGACACTTGCTTGGTTGGCGTCGCTCCCGACGCCTCTGAAGGGAAGATGTTTGAACAAAAGCACACATTGAATGAGCTGAATAAACCCTATGATCTTGCCATTCATGCCGGCACCACAAACGAGTCTATCGAAAATATCGTTGCCGCTTGCGCCAAAATGGGCATTCACACCCTATTAATGCTGTCTTGGACAGGGACGAGCGAAGCCGTGTTACGAGATTGTCTGCGTCAGCATAAGGTACGACTATTAGGTCCTAACAGCTTTGGTATCTGTCGCCCTAAACAAGGCTTATTTGCTTGGCTTGGCTTAACTCAACCTATTCCCGGTCGGTTAGCCCTGATGTCCCAATCTGGTACGGTCGCAAGCGCCTTGGTGGATTGGTCGACCTGGCAAGGCATCGGCTTTTCTCAAGTGGTCTCCATGGGGGCTCCTGTTGACGTCATGCCATCACAAATCCTCGATTACCTGTCCAACGACTTTGAAAGCCAGGCCATCTTGATGTATCTACAAAGCGTCGGGAAACCTACTCGCTTTCTTAGCAGTTTACGAGCAGCCAGTCGCAGTAAACCCGTCGCCGTTGTTACCGAACATAACCTTGGTGCCGATCCTCGAGTTTTAGATGCGGCGCTTAATCGTACCGGCGCGGTTCGTGGTCGTCGGCTGAATGACCTAATCGGTGCCGCCTCTGTCATGACCAATGCTCGACGCATCAAAGAAGGCTCGTTGATGATTATTGGTAATGGCGCAGGACCAGGTGAACTGGCATCACAACGGGCATCGGAGCTGAATGTTGCCCTGTTAGCCCCCCAAGAAAACCTACGACACAAACTCGAAAACATTGTTTCTGGTCGTGGTCATGTCGGCCCCGTCAGTACGGTTTGGGCCAGTTGCGCCAGCGATGTTTTTGTCGATATGGCACGTACTGCACTGGAGGATGAACAATGTTGCGCGGTGTTGCTCATGCTCAGCCCCACCGCCCTAATCGATCTCTCTTCGTTCTACGAGCAAGTGATTGAGCTACATCGACAACAGAAAAAATTAGTGATGGTATGCTTACTGGGGGGCGGCGAAATGGTCACCATGCGCACCCGTATCAACGAAGCGGGCATCCCCACTTTTCGGACTCCCGAAACGGCACTCGAGGGCTTCCAATTTCTAGAACAATTCCAGCGTAATCAACGCCTTGCCAAACAATCCCCAGACAGTAATGCTGCGGATGAGACATTCAATGTCGAACAAGCCAGACAACGGCTACAAGATCATGTGGCCGCCAACAAAACACGACTGGAAGGGGATGAGTTAAAAGCAATTCTGTCTCTCTTCCATCTAGAAATGGTCTCTTTTTCGCGTACTGACAGCGTCATTCATGCCGCTTTGCATGTGCGTATTTTCCAAGATCCTATTTTTGGCACGGCCATAGGCGTGGCCCTTGGCGGATCTGAACAAGGCGCCCCGCAAAAAAGTGAAGTGGTTGGCTTACCACCTCTCAATACACTATTGGTACGAGACTTATTAACGCAACTACTCCCATTACCATCGCAACACTCTTTCACCTCAGACAACAAGAAACAAATACATCCACACATTGAACGCTTCTTATTAAATGTTTCCAGTTTAGCCTGCGAATTACCAGAATGTCAGACACTGCAACTCAGCAAGCTATACATCAATAAACACGGCCAACTCAATGGGGAAGCTTTTGCGACACTCACCTCTTGTCATCATCTACGTCGCTATGAACACCTGGCGATCCAACCCTACCCTCGCCAATGGGTACAACAGTTGACTTTGCGAAATAATTTCAATGTCACCGTACGACCCGTGCGTCCCGAAGATGCGCCAATGATTGCTCAATTTGTGAAGAGCATGTCGAAACAAACCCGCTATCTGCGTTTTATCTCAAATATTGAAGAGCTCACTCCCAGAATGCTTGCGAGCATGTCACACATTGATTATGACAGAGAAATGGCCTTTATGGCGGTGCATACCATCAATGGTCAAGACACATTGATCGGCACGTCCCGCTATATTGATAATTTTGACGATCACAGTTGTGAGTTTGCCGTTGTTCTCGGCGACGATTATCAAGGGCTAGGCCTCGCCTCTTACTTAATGAAACAACTTATCTTAGTCGCCGCTGACAAAGACATTCATCTTATGAAAGGCATTGTGCTAGCTGAAAACAAACGTATGTTGACATTTTGTAAGCGCCTTGGCTTTACCATTAAGCGAGACCCCGATGATTTCGGACAAATGATTGCCGAGCTCAGTCTGACACCAAATACCATCGAAAAACTTAAACACTCAGTAAAAAACGCCTAAGGCTGTCTCCTTAATTCATTCACTCATCAAGGCTTTTTATTCACATAAAAGGCCTTACCATATATTCCATGAGACCTTTTCACGATGTCACGAGCGACGCCAAGACGCGGCAAAAACAGACGAGAAAGCAGAGTTTATCGCGATAAATAAGCATTTTGAGTCTGTTTTTAACAAAGTATTGGAAAGCGCAGTCGTCGTGCAGAAGTCCCTCCACAACTTAAATGAACGATGAAATCAATTGACTAACATCAAGTCCATTTGCTCCATCGTCCCAATTTACAAGGAACTCAGTATGACCTATCGCTCAATCAAATTAATCAAACGTCCAGAAACCACCATTAGCGATGATGTGTTTGAATTAACCACCCAAGAGATACCAAAAGCAGGTAACGGCGAAGTGGTGGTTAAATTAACTCACCTGTCTCTCGATCCAGCCATGCGAGGCTGGATGAGTGCCGATGAAAAAAGCTATATCCCCCCTGTTAAACTAGGGGATGTGATGCGCGCCAGCGGCATTGGTGAAGTGGTCGAATCCAACAACGAAAAACTTCCTGTAGGCTCTCGTGTGATGGGCTTAATGGGATTAACTGAATACGCCCTTAGCGACGGCCAAGGATTAAACATTATTCCCAAAGAGTTACCTGCTGAGGCAGTATTAAGCGTGATTGCCCTGCCGGGGATTACCGCCTACCACGGGCTGTTCGAAGTGCTCAAACCAACATCAGGTCAAACCCTCATCGTGACCGCTGCGGCGGGGTCTGTCGGTTCGTTGGTAGGACAAATGGCCAAAAATAAAGGTCTCACTGTGATAGGTGTGGCTGGTAGCGAAGAAAAATGTCAGTGGATTGTGAATGAGTTAGGCTTTGATCATAGCTTGAACTATCACGATGATGATTTTTCCGAAAAGCTAGAGACAGCGGCCCCTAAAGGAATTGATCTATTCTTTGAAAATACGGGTGGGGTGGCGCAAGAGCCGATCTTCAACCATATGAATGCCCATGGTCGTATTGCCGTATGTGGCATGATTGCCGATTATCAAAGCAATCATCCAGCCCCTGGCCCGAATTGGATGGGGATTATCAAGCGCCGCCTGACCATCCAAGGCTTCACCATGCCAGATCACTTCCACCGTATTCCTGAATACAGTCAGGCATTAGGACAAATGCTAGCAAAAGCCGAGCTAAAATACCGTAGCCATGTCCTAGAAGGGTTAGAAAGTGCAACAAGCGGAATCAATCTACTGTTCAACGGTCAAAATAAAGGCAAGTTAATCGTTAAACTTTAAAGAAGAAAACCATTAGTTCCCTCCTCTTATTTAAGGGGAGGGTTAGGGAGGGGTTTTCGTTTTGTCATGCAAATGCACCGCAGGTCTTACTTTTTATATTGCTCTGCGATTTTTAAGTGATTCTCTACAGACTGCTTCATGATCACTTCTAAAAATTGTTTAGCAAAGTTGGGGTCCAGAGCGTACTGTTCTGCTAGCTCAGCAATGCGTTCGTACTGCTGAGCTTCACGCGCCTCATCCTTTGCTGGTAATTGATTCTTAGCCTTATAATGGCCCACCGCATCGGTGATTTTAAAACGCTCAGCCAGCATAGCCACCAAGGCATTATCAATGTTATCAATACTGTGACGCATAGACTCTAAATTCATCGTCGTTACTCTCCTAAAGATTTAACCAACAACAGCTTATAAGCAAAACAAATACCATTGTACCGACATTCAATTATTTTGGACTACCTTTACACATCACAATCAAAGTCATGGTGTAGTGGTCATTCGCTGTACCCTATTAAAATTTAACCTAACAATCATGAAACTTCTTCGCTCTGTTATCGTCTATAGATAGCTACTTATGGATGAGCTAGGAACACTTGCATCAGGATGTTCAATTTTTTTGATCTGCTTGATTAAAAATCTCCGTTATTTTAATGCGCTTCATCTGGGTATAGTCGCATCAATTCAAACACAAAAAGGATTATTTTTTATGTCTTCAACTTTACTGTCTAAAATCACCACGACAACAGCGGGCCTTTCTAGCACGATTCTTCGTATTCCAGTTGGCTTAGTCTTAATGGGACATGGCTCCCAAAAACTGTTCGGCATGTTTGGTGGCTATGGTTTGGCGGGAACAGGCCAATATATGAGCTCTCTCGGCCTACATCCAGGTGAGTTAATGGCGGCATTAGCAGGTAGCGCTGAGTTCTTCGGCGGTTTAGCCCTACTGATTGGCTTGCTGGTACGTCCTGCGACCGTTTTTATCGGTTTTACCATGCTGGTGGCCATCTTCACCGTACACATTTCCCACGGCTTGTTCATTCAAAACGGTGGCTATGAATACGCACTGACACTTGTCGTAATCTGCGTCTCTTTATTTATCAGCGGCGCTGGCCCTTTGTCAGTGGACAAGGCTCTCTCCAATAAATAGCAGTAGAACGAGAAATCTAAAGCAAAAAAAAGAGACGAGATGAATATCATCTCGTCTCTTGCTTTAAGCATCATCTATAAGGGATTGTAAAATCAACTAAAGCAAATATAGATCTTAGAAGTTATACTGACCACTCAAAGCCACTTCGTTGCTTGCGTAGCCATTAGCGATATCAGATGCACCATCGTTATGACGGTATTCTACCCAAGCAAGTGCATTGGAAGTAAAGTTGTACTCAACACCTAACTTGTAAGATTTAACGGTATCAAGCGAATTAGCGCCATCTTGATCTTGCTTTTGGAAGCCGTAACCAGTGTATAGACGGTATTGGTCGATAGTGTAAGCACCTACCAAGTCGTATGAGTTAAGCTTAGTGTCACTGTTCGTTGCTGCACCGTTATCGGTTTTAGAACCCAGGTAAACAAACGCTAAGTACAAGTTATTCAAGGTATAATCCGCACCTACACCGTAAGTATTGATTTTACCATCCGAATTTCCAGTCGCGGCTGGAGTTGCCTTAATCTTACCTGTAGATGGATCAAGTGCATAAGTAGCACCATTGCTCGCAGGGCCAAAGTTTTGACGGGCAAAAGCCGCACGAAGATTTAAGCCCATATCGGTATGATAAACAACGGCAGCGGAATAGGCATTGTCCTGAACCGTACCTTTGTTGATACTGCCAATGTCTTTACCATCGCTGTTACGGAATTGGTAACCCGCTTGTACATCGAAATTACCAAAAGAGTTAGCATAAACCACTTGGCTGGCTTGACGGTTTTCACCGTAGATACCGTCTTGCGCTTCCATACCCCATTGATCGAAAATATCGACTGTTTGAACAAGGCTGGTGTAAACCACTGTATTTTGCTGACCAATGGTTACTGTACCATTTTTCTTGAAGTCAAGACCAAAATAGGCTTTACGAGCAGTGAATTTAGAACCATCACTGTTTTGGCCTGCTACTTGCCACTCGCCTTTGGCAAACAAACCGAAGTTATCAGTTACCTTGGTTTCGCCTTTAATACCGATACGAGCTTTGGTTGTTAAATTACCTTGCGCATTCGCGTCTGTTGCATTTCCAGCCGTACCATTACCCGCGTGGGTCATGTCAGCTTCGACTCGACCATAAACATCTAGTTTAGAACCATCAGCCTTGTAGACAGTAGCAGCGTGTGCAGCTGTCGTTAGAGTAGCGGATGTTATTGCCAACGCTAAAATTGTTTTTTTCATGATTTTCTTCCTTAGTACGAACACAAAGCTTTCAATGAAGGACAACACTATAAACTTCTATTTGAACAATTTATGCACCTAACAAAGGAAGATAGAAGTAAAGAATGAGTACGCAAACACTTTCTTAAAAACGTCTAAAAAAACATCAAATATGTGTTTATTTCCATAAAAAATTCAATAAATACAATATATTAGACAATAAGACGATTCTTATTACATTCCGTATATTTTTTAAAACATGAAAATTCACAAGAATTGAAAACAAAAATTCACTTTTCTTAAGAATTTTAATAAATTTTCATCACTAGGGATAACTTACTGATAGTTGTTACATATCTGTTACAAAGATTCCGTCAAGAAGGTAAAATCACATTATTGTATTAGTGCAAAAAAAAACCCTTAGCATTGATACGCTAAGGGTTTTTTCTTCGTAAGAATTCGTCGTTACAACATCGCTCAAACAAACATAAGCATTACTTACCGGTTGCTCGAGAAACGTACTCACCTGTTCGCGTATCGACACGCAATACTTCCCCAATATTAATAAATAGAGGGACACGAACCATCGCACCTGTAGACAAAAAGGCTGGTTTTGAACCACCATTGGCGGTATCACCTTTTACCCCCGGATCCGTTTCTGTAACTTCCAACTCGATAAAGTTAGGTGGAGCAACAGCAAGTGGTGTTCCGTTGTATAAAGTGATCACATATTTCTCTTGCTCTTTAAGCCATTTTTTCGTTTCACCCACCGCCGTTTCATCCGCCGCATGTTGTTCAAAAGAACCATCAACAGCCATAAAATGCCAGAACTCACCATCTGTGTATAAATACTCCATCTCCGTATCCATCACATCAGCAGATTCTAGGGTATCGCCAGATTTAAATGTGCGTTCCCAAACACGCCCCGATTTCAGGTTACGCAATTTAAGACGGTTAAACGCCTGACCTTTACCGGGTTTTACATGTTCGTTATCCAATACAGCACATGGGTCACCATCGACCATTACTTTTGTGCCGCCGCGCATTTCGCTGGTAGAAATATTAGCCATACATCCTCACCGTGTATTTTTTAGAGAAAAGGCTCCAACTAACGTATCATGTCAGCCTGATACATTGAGCAAACATTTTTACAATATCCTAATTTAGCCTAGTAAAAAGACGTTTGCGCAGATATCAAAGAGCCGCTGGCCCAACTGGCCAACAAGTTGGCAGCAATCATAACCCAAATTAACCCAATTTTGCAGATATTTGACGTGATCCCTATTCAAACTGATAACGATGTTACTTGGTCAGAGCACCTTTCCCAAGCACTCACCCATCTTCCGGAACTCATTCAGCAGCTTGGCCTCCCCCAGAGCATGATTGAAAACGGGATAGAGGCACATCAAGCGTTCAAGCTTTTTGTCCCCCGCCCTTACTTATCACGTATTGAGTACGGTAATCCTGCCGATCCACTGTTAATCCAAATTTTGCCCAGCACCCATGAAATGTTAACGGTAGCCGGCTATAACAAAGACCCGCTAGAGGAAGCCGATCACAATCCGCAAAAGGCGATTGTGCATAAATACAAGCGGCGCTTATTGGTCATTACAACGGGGATCTGTGCCGTAAATTGTCGTTACTGCTTTCGTCGTCATTTCCCTTATGCGGACAACCAACTCGCACAAGCAGAATGGGACTCAGTAATCGACTATTTAGCCGCGCACCCAGACATTAATGAAGTGATATTAAGTGGTGGCGATCCTTTGATGATGAAAGACACCCTTTTAGCGGATAAAGTTCGTAAACTCGAAGCACTTCCACAAATCAAACGCTTACGCATTCACTCTCGCTTGCCTGTGGTGATTCCACAACGCGTCTGCCAAGATATGCTCAATTGGATCAACGCCAGCCGTTTAGACATCATCATGGTTTGGCATATTAACCATGCCAATGAAGTGGACGACCAGGTCATGCATGCCGCCCAGCAACTCAAGCAAGCTGGCGTCACGCTGCTAAATCAGGGAGTACTACTAAAAGGTGTAAACGATACTGTCGCAGCGCAAGTCAATCTAAGTGAGACGGTATTTAAAGCAGGCATTATGCCTTACTATATGTTCACCTTAGACCCAGTAGAAGGGGCTGCCCATTTTGATATTTCTATCGAAGAAGCCCAACGACTAATGGGCAAGGTCGCCGCAGAATTGCCCGGCTACTTAGTGCCAAGACTCGCGAAAGAAATCCCAGGCAGAGCGGCTAAAACCGTACTTGCCCCTATTCTTGACGCCAGCATGTAATCAAGGCTATCGAGCAAGAGCAATACGCCCTGTTGTCACTAATTGACGGCGAATGCAAACCTGCGGAGCAAACTGATATAAGTCGCCATTTTGTCCAACAAGCTGGCTGGCGACTTGACTCAGTTTTGCCACTTCAGCATTCGCTCGTAAATGCTCAGGCTCCCCATGAACTGGAACGGCGATTTTGGGTTGTACCCAGCCATATAATTGCGCCAGCTCACCACGACAGGGGTGCCCGCTAACATGGATCGGTAAATCCGTATCCTGCTGCTGAAGAGTACGAATGTTTCGCCCTTTAAACTGAGCCACTAAACCCATGATGGCTTTCTCATTACCTGGAATCATCATCGCGCTGAAAATAACCAAATCATCCGCTTCAATTGTCAGATCAAAGCAGGAGTCAGCAGCAAGTCGATTCAGCGTAGCTCTTGGCTCACCTTGGCTCCCCGTCACGACGGCCAACACTTCTTCCTTTGGCAAATACCCCAAGTGCGACGCATCAATTAACGGCAAATCATCTGGCCAGTAGCCCGTCGCTTTGGCTGCACCGACCATATTGATAAGCGAACGACCAATCAAAGCCATATAGCGTCCTGTTTCTTTTGCAACTCGTCCAAGCGATATCAGCCTCGCCACATTACTACTAAAGCATCCGACGACAACACGCCCTTTCTCTGGTGCGATAGTCGCTAATAAAGCTTCATAACAAGCAGTTTCTGACTCCGAATGTCCGCTCCGTAAAGCATTGGTAGAATCACACACCATTGCCAATACATTATCATTAGCCAATGCTTGAAAGTGCTTAGGCGAAAAGCCATTGCCGATGATTGGCTGGTTGTCTATTTTCCAATCCCCCGTATGAAATATTTTCCCTGCGGGCGTATGGATGGTGATTGCAAATGGCTCTGGAACAGAATGGGTCAATGCAAGCCAAGTGACATGGAAAGCACCGATTTGCTTCGTCTCATTTTCTTTAACAACGATGACTGGCACTTGACCAGCGAGTCCAACCTGTTGCAGTTTTCGATGCAATACTTCCGCCGTAAACGCCGTGGTATAAACTGGGCATTTAAAGCGCTTCCACAAAAAAGGTAACGCGCCCACATGATCCTCATGGGCATGAGTAATGACAATGCCAGCCAAGCGTTCTTTTTGCTGAGTGATAAAACGTGGGTCAGCACACACCACTTCGGCGGTATGTAAATCGTCGTTTTTGAGTGGCTCGTTAAATGAGACACCACAATCCACCATGAGCCACTGTCCGTTGTGACCATAGAGATTCATGTTCATTCCGATTTCGCCCGTTCCACCTAACGGCAAAAACCACAAGTCATTTTGTGTGGGAATCAATGAAGAGATAATACGCTCCTAATATTCAATAAACTCTAATCTGTCTATGGTACGTGAATTCTTATAAGATCACAGTTTGCAGAAGACACCTTAACAAAAAAATAGGCTAACATTTATGATAATCAAGCACTTGGACGCCTCCACGCGACCCTACGCTATTGCTCTGACTATTTCTGAAGAGCAATCCCTATTTGTTAATTCGGTCGATGCAACCTTAAAACACCTCAAAAACACAGAACAAGCTTGTGTGATTTGCCTCAACTCACAACCCGATAGTGTCGTCGGTTTTTTTCTACTGGACCTCGACTACGCCAGCCAACATGACTTTGCAGAACACCATGAGTTAGGGCTACGATCGTTATTAATTGGCCATGCTTTTCAAGGTAGAGGCATCGGTTACCAAAGCATGGAGGCCATTCGTCGTTTTGCTCAAACACATTACCGCGATTACTCCCATATTTGTCTCACGGTTAACGAAAAAAATCTTGACGCTTATCGCTGTTATCAAAAAGCGGGGTATCAAGATAATGGTCAACGTTATACGGGTGGCTCTGCAGGCCCTCAGCATATTTTGCGTTTAGCGCTCCATAAGAGCTAAAAAAGGAGAGCACCATGGGATTTCCCTTTTCTTGGCTGTTATCAAAGAAAATGAAATGGATAACGCTAAGTGCCATGTGCTGTTTTTTAGCAGTTTTCTTAGCGGTAAAAGCGTTGGGGACCTATTACAGTAAAAAAATCATCGATGAGCGATTAGAACACGCCGGGCTACGCGCTTTCGTCCACTATAAAGCCATCTCGTTCTCACCTTTTACCCTCACCCCCACCTTAGAATACGCCACATTTGGTAGTGAGTATTACCCATGGCTTGCCTTTCGAAGCATCTCATTTAAATGGCTACCACTCATCTACCCTGATTTACAGGTTAGCTTTCAATTTGATCCTAATAAGCCATTAGCGCGCGATTCACGACGATTATTAAGCAAATTGGGCATTAACAAATTAAAGGGATCAGGGTTATTTACTTCCAATAAAATAGGCAAACAATTAACCTCAAAATTGACCTTAACCATTAAGCAGGTTGGAACACTAGATTGGATGAGCCGGTTAGACCTACTAACTAACACACTATCACTACAAGAATTTCGCTCGGATTTATTTGCCTCCATGGCCTTAAGGCAAATGAGCGCTATGCCCATTATCTATGGCGACAGCATTGCCTTTGATAAGATCAGCATTCGATTTCACGATACAGGGCTGATGCATCATCTGTTCCCTCTGCAAAAGTCTCCTGAACAAAAGAGAAATCAAACGAATATTATAGCTACCTTGGATAAGACGATAGACGAACTGGGACTGGCCAAAGCAGGCAGCCACACCTCACAACGCATTGTGCATCAGTTGTTATCCTTTTGGCACCATCCTAATACGTTAACTCTAGTGATGGCGCCCAGCAAAGCCCTTTCTTTAAAAGAAGTCATGCTATTGAGCCAGAACAAACAACTCTATGATGGGGCAAAACTATCCATGACAACCCAATCCGCCGCCACGCCATGACCGAAAATGACAGCCGTCTTCACCGTGTATAAGGTTGATTGGAGAGAATCCGAGCGGTTCCTGCGACGATGCGATAGACAGACCAAATCCAAGTAAACAATAGAACAAGATAGCCGATAAAGAAAAAGGCTAAAAAGACCCCAAGCAGAGTCATCACTATCCCCCACCAAAAAGTGCTGATAATGTTTCGGTAATGATCCTCATAAAACGTATCACGAGCATCCTCCCGCTTAACCATGGCCCAAATGGCCCCTACCAACCAAAACACTCCAGTAAATAAACCAAGCAACATAAAAATATAGGCAATCGTGGCATGCTTCTTACTTTCCTCATCGTTCGAGAAACGCGGCATATTAAAGTTTGGTTCAAATTTGGTCATAGTCGTCTCTTAGATTCCATTGTTTCTCTTAGTGATCGTTTTCTTAGCTATTGCTTTCCTAATAACGGAACACACCAGAACAATGCCTTTTCTATGGATTATCGAGTACAATTTAAAGCCCAGCAGTATACAAATAGGCTTTATATGAAACGCGTCACTATTTTGGTGGATGTGCAAAACATTTACTACACAACACGCCAAGTATATGGGGCTAACTTCGACTACAATGCCTTCTGGAAACAAGTAACGGCTGATAAAACCGTCGTCAAGGCCATTGCCTATGCAACCGATAGAGGGGATGAAAAACAGCGTCAATTCCAAAATATATTGCGAGCGATTGGCTTTGATATAAATTTAAAACCCTACATCCAGCGCATAGACGGCTCAGCAAAAGGCGATTGGGACGTTGGGATTACTATCGATGCCATGGAGTTTGGTCCCATAAGCGATCAATTAATCCTCGCCTCAGGTGATGGTGATTTTGATTTACTGGCACGTTGGTTACGTGAAAAACATGGTACCCAGGTCGACGTATTTGGAGTTGAAGCCTTAACAGCTCACTCCCTCATTCAAGCGGCAACCCATTTCCATCCCATAAATAAAGGCTTACTATTAAAATAAATACGGTAAAAATAAACACACAAAATAATGATCTCTTTATCGAAGGATGCGCGCAAGAGATGCAAAAATCATATTATTTAAAGACCTCTCCAAAACCAGTTGAGTAGTTAGAGAAATGCATCCGAATAAACACCCCAACCAACAGGCCCCGAATTTACCGTTCGTCGTTCACAAAGGCTTGAGCCTCTTCATCTGTGCCATCACTTTTTTTTATAGCCTGTGGAACCTAGTTTACTTAAAACTCTACTTATTAGCCTCTATTGAGCTGATTATCGCCAGCTTTAGCTTGTTTTTCTTTATCCAGGCACTCAAAAAACAAGATAAAAAATGGCAGCATTACACCCTCGTGGGGATGATTACTGTTCTCGTTCTACTCACTCCGCTGCAAGGCGATATTCGCGCAGGCTCTCTTTATTGGAGCATTTTGTTACCGTTCGTCTATTTCATGATGTTTGGCTCGCGTGTAGGACTCATTTTATCCCTTCTGCTAGTATTTCCCGTCTTATATATTATTTATACGAAAACCACGCACGAGGGCTTTCTACCCTATCGAGCCATGATCAATTACACCTTCGCCCATTTTTGCGTTTGGTGTCTGTGCTATATATACGAGTCACAGCACCAAAAAGACAATCTCAGGCTGCGCAATATGGCCTTAGAAGATTCTCTTACAGGAGTAAAAAACAGATATGCTCTGGATGCAGCATTTGAGCACATTGATCAACACAATATAAAAGCTTTTATGCTGCTCATTGATATTGATCATTTTAAAGATATTAACGATAAATTCGGACACGAAATTGGCAATCACATACTCAGAGAAATGGCGGATAATCTGCAAATGTATGCGAATGAAGAGGATGTATACCGCCTAGGAGGAGAAGAGTTTATTATCATCCTAAGAGAATGGTACGAACAAGACGTTTATAGTACAGCAGAAAGTCTTCGCCGTTTCATCGAAAATACTCGGTTCCATCAACATGACTTACAGTTACAGACCACGATAAGCATTGGCATCAGCCGCTTTTTACCAGGCCAATCACTGAGTGATTTTCTGCGGACAGCAGATCAAAACTTATACCTTGCTAAGCAACAGGGGCGTAACAGAGTCATTCATACTTTATTTTAGACCATCAAGATGCTTCCATTTTTAGTCTTGTGATAAAAAGCAATTTCAGATTATTGCTCCCAGTAAAAAACGGCACACTTGGTACCGTTTTTTACTGACCTATCTTCTGCTAAAAAGATCCTTCTTCCAAAAAGAATGGCTCGGCAATCTCAATATTGACGCTTTGTTTTATGTCTCGTGATGAAAAGCCAATATCAACCCGATGAACCCCACTTGCTACACACCATCGCCCTTCACCTACATCATAAAATGCTAAATCTCGTAACGAGATCGACAAAGCAATTTGGCTCATTTGATCGGGCTCTAAAGAGGTTTTTACAAAGCTTTTCAAGGCTTGCGGGGCACGCTTTACCTCCCCTTTGGGCGGGACAAGATACGCCTGCACAACCGTTTGACCTGTTCGCTTACCGATATTGCTAAGAGTGACCATTACCTCATAACCATCATGGCCTTGTTCGGCCTGGACATCTTGCAAAGAGAACTGGGTGTATCCCAAACCAAAACCAAACGCAAACAAAGGTTCAATATCATGCTCATCATAATGACGGTACCCAAAGAACTCCCCTTCTTGATAGACAATCTTACCCTCTCTACCGGGGTAAACCTGTGTATCGCCGACGGCAATAGGAGTATCTTCATAGATAACAGGAAAGGTTTGCGCTAAACGCCCACTCGGCTCTTGCTTACCCAACAAAACATCCGCAATGGCGTTGCCTGCTTCTTGCCCTGGATACCATGCTTGCAATACCGCACTCACTTTATTCAACCAAGGCATTTCAACGGGCCCACCGGTCTGTAACACAACAATTGTCTTCGAGTTGACAGCGGCCACCGCGTCAATCAATTCATCTTGTCGTCCTGGTAGACGAATATGTGGTAGATCGCCCCCTTCTGTATCCCATTCAGCATTACGGCCAACAAAAACAATCGCCGTGTCTGCATTTTTTGCCAGCGCCACCGCCTCAGCAATATCTCGATCAGAGGTCGGCAAGCCTAACCCAACTCGATAGCCACTCACCCCCAGCTTATTATTGGGTAAACAAGCGAATTCAACACGCAAGCGGTAAGTATGATCTTGACTCAATGCAACAGACTCAACACGTTCTTCACTGCCCTCTTCAAAAAACGTTGTGCCACGCTGCCATTTGTCTCCCCAAGAATCGATAATCAGCTGTTCATCTAAGTACACTCGAATATAACCCGCACTGAAGGCACCGAGATGATAATTGGCCGTTTCTGAGACTCGGATGTCCCCCTCAAGCAAAATAGAGAAATGATTTTTCTCTACTTTTCCACCACCGAACCCTTCCATCAGAAAAGCGTGTAACTGATCAACCGTTTCTGTATAAACAGGGTCACCTGATAATTCACGATTGGTAAAATAGTGTGCTTGGAATGTCCCCGTTATCAATGGTTCATAGCGACGATTAGAACAACCTTGCGCATAAACGATGGTCTCTTCGCCAAGCTGTGCTATCAGACCTGCAAGAGGCGTAATCGCATAATGCGGATTGAGTTGGGCCGAGCCGCCCCCCATGATTTGTGCGGTATCGGCATTCGGCCCCAGCACCGCAATACTCGACGGATGATCGAGTGGTAATAGGTTATCGTTTTTTAGCAATACAGTAGCTTCCGCACCCGCTACGCGAATTAATTCACGATGCTCTGGACGGTCAAGAGACTGTTCTTCTCGCTCAGTGTGCATCTGTAAAACCCCCACTCTTTCTAGCAAAGTCAGCATACCGTGAGCAAGGTAACGTATCCGTTCAGGATCCACCGCCCCTTCGTTCACTGCCGCAATCAGCTTATTTCCCCGATCTCGGCTCGGCCCAGGCATTTCTAAATTTAGACCAGCGTTAATGGTTGGTGACGTCGACTGCGAACCAAACCAATCCGACATAACAATCCCTTCAAAGCCCCACTCGTCTCTGAGTACTTTGGATAAAAGCCATTCATTTTCAGAAGTATATACGCCATGTAACTTATTATAAGACGACATAATCGCCCAAGTATCCGCTTGCTTGACAGCTTGTTCAAACGGATACAAATAGTGCTCACGGAGAGTTCGCTCGTCTATTTCCGAACTGATGGTGGTGCGTTGAATTTCACTTTCATTGCCCACAAAATGCTTAACCGTCGCACCAACCTGTTTATCCTGTAACCCTTTAATAAACTGAACGGCTAAAGACGCCGTTAAGACCGCATCTTCTGAATAACACTCAAAATTACGTCCATTTGTTGCAGTACGTTGTAAATTAACGGTTGGCGCCAGCGAAACATGCGCGCCTTTCGACTTGACCTCATCGGCAATAGCAGAGCCTATGCGATACAGTAACTCTGGGTTCCACGTCGCCCCCAAAGCAATGCCACAGGGAAAACAAGCGGATTTATTTCCGCCAATTAGAGAGCCGCTACCACGGGCGCCATTTGGCCCATCAGTCACTCTTAACTCACCAATATCCAGTCTCTGGATACTGGCAATAGACCAAAAGTCCTGACCCGATAGTAATGAAACTTGCTCTTCAAGTGTCATGGCATCTAACAGTGTATTAATCGATGTGGCTGACATGAGGTTCCCTTTTCTCGTGATGATGGATTAGATTGACGACTAAAACAGCCGAATACGAACATCTCAAGCCAACACTTTACTAAATTAGCCTCAAGGAATAAAGAAATATGAAAGCGCTTTCATTTCATATTAGCAAAACACATTCTATGTTCTCTCTTTCTTATGCAGATTTACGACACACTAATTTGGGGGGAAACAGGGTTTGCACGTCGTATTGACAATCATAAATGGTATTCAACAACAACTTAGCCGTGGCATTCGCCATATCAAACAAAGGCAATTGTATTGTCGTTAAACTAGGTGAGGTATAGCGTGCTAAATAGGTATCATCAAAACCAATAATGGCAATGTCTTCGGGCACCTTAACCTTATGTTCATTACACACATGTAACGCGCCTATCGCCATAAGATCGTTACCCAAAAACACGGCTGTTGGCCGTTCCCCAAGACGAAGAATACTCTGCATATGTTTCACGCCTGATTCAATTGTAAAATCCCCTTCGACTTCGTAAGTTAATGCCAATCCAGCCGCCTCCATCGCTTGCAGAGAGCCAAGATAACGCTGCGAAGCGTCTGATTTACTTTTCGGCCCCCTTACAATGGCAATACGCCTATGCCCTTGATCCAACAAATACTGAATCGCCATTTTGCCACCAGAAAAGTTGTCAAAGGCAATATTACGACCATGGTCGCCATCGAAATGTTGATTCATAACAAAAACGGGACAACGACGATTAATCTCAGCCAGCTCCTCTTCACTCATGTAACGGGTCACCAGCACTAAGGCATCCACTTGGCGCTTAATTAAGAAGTCCACCGCTTCACGCTCACCCGATAACGAATCATTACCACTGGCAATAATGGCATGCCGATCCGCTTTTCTGAGGGCTTTTTCAACACCACCAGCCGCAGGACCGTAATAAATATTATCGATATTAGACGCCACTAAACCAACCGTGAAGGTTTTATTACTCGCCAACGATCGCGCGGCCTGATTTGGCACATATGACAACGTATCAATAGCCTCCATCACCCTATTTCGGGTTTCCTCCCTGACCCGTGCTGCGCCGCTTAATACCCGTGAAACCGTGGCGTTGGATACACCTGCCTTTTTAGCAACTTCTGAAATTGTGCTCATAAAATAACCCTAGTACTATCTACTTTGCATACTGTCGCGTATTTTTACTGATAACACCACTTATCCAACGTTGACTATGAAATCAATCATTTGACTATTCAGTCAAATCCCTGACAATAGCACTATATCGAAGGAGTACAAATATGGGTATTTTATCTGGCCTAAAAAGCCTTTTTTCTGGTGGCGATGTGGCCCCGGAGCAACAAAAAGAAGACGCACTGGAATACAAAGGGTTTGAGATTGTTCCCGCACCAATAAAAGAAGGGAGCCAGTTCCGTGTTGCTGCAATCATTAGCAAAGGAGAAGGGGAAGAGAGAAAAGAACACAATTTTATTCGTTCAGATCTTATCCCAGGTCGAGATGAATGCATCGAAATCACAGTACGAAAAACCAAGCTGTTCATTGATCAACTAGGTGATAATCTATTCCACTAATAAAAATAATTAGGTAGCCCTTATGAGCAGACCAATAGGACAGCAATGGACATTAATTAACGACCATGAGGACCTATTGGGCGCCGATTTTCGGGCACGTACTTTTGCTTTCCCTGGTCCCAAATCCTCCGTTCACACCACCCTAGTGAATCACCTTGGCAACCCCAGTGCCAAACGGGCCATTCTTTACGTTCACGGCTACACAGATTACTTTTTCCAAACGGGACTTGCCGACTATTTTATAGACCAAAACTACCGCTTTTATGCGGTGGATTTACAGGGCTACGGACGCTCTATTCGCCCCAGCACACCGCCTAATTGGTGTGATTCGATTGAACAATACGGACAAGATTTAGACATAGCCTTAATCACCATGAAACAAGAAGGGGTTGATGAGGTGATTATACTGGCTCATTCAACGGGTGGTTTAATCGTATCGACCTACCTAGCACAACCGTATGCCCCCACAGAACGAGAAAGCCATTATCAGAAAGACTTTCCTAACATTATCGGCCTGATATTAAACAGTCCTTTTTTGGCCCTCCCTTTTCCACCAGAGGTACTTAATAAAGTAAGTTGGCCCATTCGCATTCTGGTGTCTTTGTTGCCTTTTTCCTATTTACGAGCGAAAAAAATTTCAATTTACGCCAAAAGCATCCACACCAAGTTTGGTGGACAATGGGACTATCGGCTCGATTGGAAACCAGCAGAGGGATTCCCACTCGCCTTTAAATGGCTTAAAGAAGTCATTTTGGCACAACGCAATCTAGCCAAACAGCGCTTGTCCATCCCAACCCTTATGTGTCACGCCACAAAAACGACTATTGGTAAGCTCACTGTAGAAGAAACGCAGCAAGGCGATGGGGTTTTGGACGTAGACAGTATGCTGGAGGCGGCCCAAAAAACCTTCTGCAACTTAACCACAGCTGCCATCGATAATGGATATCATGACCTCTACTTATCAAAACCAGAGGCACAAAGAGACTATCTAGACAGCATACATGACTGGATGACAAAATTTCATGTCCCAAATACAACACCATCCCCCAATGAAAAGGTCACCCCCCCTGACGAAGCATAATTTTATCCAACAACCAAGTGGGAAAAATACGTTTCATGATGCCCGCCGCATAGGTCGGTAGCGTGACATAATAACGCGATTTAGGGTGTTTTGCTTCAAGGGCATGAATCAGCTTCTCAACCACCGCACTGGCCGGCAAGGTTTGTGATGAGGTTGGCCCTTCTTTACTTAGACGGGTAATCGCCTCCTCGTAACCCGACTTATGACGACTACTGGCAATATCAACATTCTCTTGTAAGGCTTTTAATGCATTCGCTCTAAAGCGACTTTCAATCGGACCGGGCTCAATCAAACTGATGGTAATTGGCGTATCCGCCAGTTCCAACCGTAATGTGTCTGTTAAACCTTCTAAAGCAAATTTACTGGCGTTATATGCCCCACGAAACGGCGCCGCCACTAGCCCCAGTACCGAACTATTGTGTACGATACGTCCATATCCCTGAGCCAACATGATTTTTAACACACGAGTGGTCAGTTCATGGGTACCAAAAAAATTGACATCAAACTGTTTTTTTAACGTATCGACAGATAAGTCTTCCACTGCTCCAGGTTGGCCATAGGCGCCATTATTGAAAAGTGCAAACAGATGCCCTCCTGTTATTTCTAAGGTTTCGCGTAAGCCTGATTCAATTGAATGAGAATTGGCTAAATCCAACTGCACAACATGTTTAATGCCTTGTGCCTTTAACCTTTCTATATCTTCAACCTGACGACAACTTGCCACGACGAGAAATTGACGCTCTTGCAGCATTTTGGCTGCTTCAAGACCAATACCACTAGAACACCCCGTGATTAAAATGGAATACTGCACAGCGCCTCCTCTTAAAGTAAAAATGACGTCTTTGGATCTTAGCAAAAAGCCAACAAACTTGTCTTTATATTGATTTCGGTCAGCTTACAACCCCCATTCTTGCCTCATAATTATTTTTAATGATAACAAGATACGACGGTAGAGGGATTACATGAAACTAAGCTCAGTAAAAGTAGGGAATAAACTATGGGGACTCGTCGCTATTCAGGTGGCACTCCTCATTGTATTTGCTGTCATGGCCTATTCAGACCTTCATAAACAGCTTATTCAAGACCGGCAGCAACAAGTGAAAGAACAAGTGGAAAACGCCTACTCGCTAGTGGAATATTACGCGAAAAAAGCGACAACTATCGGTGAGGAACGAGCGAAAAAAGAAGCCCTTAACGCCCTATCGTCGTTACGCTTCGGTCCATCAAACTCAGGTTACTTCTGGGTAAACGATATGCAAGAAAAATTACTGATGCACCCTTTCAGACCAAACTTAATTGGTAAGAGCATGAAAGACGTCACGGACGCCAACGGTTTTCACCATTGGCAAGCCATGGTTAATACCGTACGAAAAAATGGCGAAGGCTTTATCGAATATAAATATCAAGATCCTCGAAAGTCAAAAGCTGAAGACAAAGTCTCTTATGTTAAAGGTTATCAACCTTGGGGTTGGGTCATTGGCAGCGGTACTTTATACAGTGGCGTTGAAAAGACCTTCTGGTCCTCCATTCAAAAGAATGCCAGTATCGAAATTGTCTTGTTAATTTTGTCTTTTATCGCCAGTGTTACCATTGTCCGTAGTATTGTGCATCCGCTTAAAACCGTCACCGAACATCTTAAACACATTTCTGATGGGGATTTCACCAAACAGATAAAAATGGAACGTAAAGACGAAATTGGTGAACTCGCCGATGCGGCAAACCATGTATCAACCTCTCTAAGTGAAACCTTGTTAGAAGTAGATCACGCTATCAGCGAACTACAAGCCGTTAGCGTACAGATGCAAGCCAATACGAAACATACTAACAATGGAATGGATCATCAATTCAAAGAAGTGGAATTACTGGCGACAGCGATGAATGAAATGTCTTACTCGATCAAAGATGTGGCTCAGCATGCCAAAGACACAGCCGAGGCAACTCAGACGGTGCAAACCATCACACGTCAAAGCAGTAAAGATTTGGACGAAACCAACCAAAACATCCAGTCGTTAACCAAGCACATTGAAAATGCCAACGATATTATTAGCCTCCTGTCCGAGCAGACGAATGATATTGACTCCGTTCTAGGGGTGATTGGTGATATTTCAGAGCAAACTAACCTTCTCGCGCTCAATGCAGCGATTGAAGCGGCACGTGCAGGTGAAATGGGTCGAGGATTTGCCGTCGTTGCCGATGAAGTTCGTTCTCTGGCTAGCCGCACCCAAGACTCAACGGTTGAAATACGTGCGATTATCGAAAAACTCCAGCAGCAATCAAAAATCGCCTCGAATGCCATGGAAAAAAGCACCAAACAAGCAGAGGACTGTGCGGACCGAATGCATGTTGCTGCCGAAAATCTGGGTAACATGCTCACCCAAGTCGACGATGCCTCCGCTCGCAGTAATCAAATCGCCCAAGCAGCCGAACAACAAGGCACCGTGGCCGAGGAAATTAATCGTAACTTAATGGGAATTCGTGAAGTCTCAGAAAAAGTCTTAGATGACTCTCAACAAGTAAATGATGGCAGCGAAATGATTGCCCACATGGCCAATGATTTAAACCAAAAAATCAAACAGTTCCAGTTCTCTTAAATGAGATAATATTGACAATATCTGATATCACAGCAAGAAACGAAACAGGTGGGAGGAGCTCACCTGTTTCGTTTAAATCCTCGCAAAACAGCGTCACTTTGGTACACGGCAACAACTTAACGCCATGAAAACTAAAGAAAAAAGTGGCCCTATTCGATCAAAAAACAAGAATGATAATTTTTATCACGAAAAACAACTACATACGGCAAACCAAAAGAGCACGAATAAACGGCTCGACAATTTGATTCAGCCTTTTTTAGAATGTATATTGCGCCATCCAAACGACAGCAAAGTGGACTTTCATTGTGGTTATAAAACTCGCCCTTCAAGCATGCTCAAGAAAAAGAAAGAATAAACCGAAAGAGGTCATCAAGTTTGTTCTTCGTGCGCTAATTTATCGCCGCGCTTTTAATGAAATGAAACGTTTTTTTAACAATAAGCAACGAGAAAAGCTGTTCGTCAACGAACCTAACTATCTCATGAAATGCATGAAGCCGTTTCTTCGTGTTGGATTTCAAAAAACAGAGATCGCCCAGCTACTCAATGATCACCATACTTGGCTTGAAAACACCTTTACCGAATCGGCTCAAGAGCAAATTTATCTACAAGAAATCCGCCTTCGCTCTCTCCCTATCGATGAACAGGAATACTATCTAACTCTCAATTTCGATGGAAAATTACGTAAAGAAGCCGAATTAGCCGTTAACATCAAAGACGCACAGAATCATACCTATTACTCACTGGGCTTTACCGTACAAAACCATAATATCTACATTGGTTGTATACAAGGCAACAATAATGACCAAGGTTTTACCAAAGCCTTTACCAAAGCCTTTTTTGGCCTGCGCCCTAAATCCTTCTTGGTTGAAACCGCTCAGTTTTTAGCTCAGCACTTAAAGATGCATCATATTTATGCTGTCAAAAATAGCGCTCATGTCTACAACGCCAAGCGTTATAGCAACGCGGGCGAGCAAGTCAATATGAACTACGATCAGTTGTGGCTAGAAAGCGATGGTGTTGAACACGATCAATGGTTTTACGAGATTCCATTAACCTCTGAACGCCGTGCCATTGAAGACATAAAAAGTTCAAAGCGAAAATTATATCGAGATCGCTACCAATGGTTGGATGACCATAACGACACACTGGGTAACGCCATCAAAAGCATTACCAAGCCAGAGTTTCAAGCGGCGGACAGCAAGATAACGACAAACAGCCTATAACCATAGACAACACAGATATAAATCCCAATTGTCTTATTGATGAGTAATAGGTTGAAATAACCTGTTGCTCATTGTTATCAAATGAGATCAAAGCTCGGCCTCTCCATTGTTAGTCAAATTTTTACACTCACATAGGCCATCAAGAAGAATAACGAGGTGAATGGATGCGTACCAATTACTGGCATAACTGGCGTTCAGGGCAAAGTGCGACATTAGTCTCCTTTATGACACTGACGTTCTTTACGGGATTAGGCAGCGCACTTTTCATCCCAACACTCAGTCTTTTTTTAACCAACCAAGTTCATGCATCACCTTTTTCGGTGGGCCTTTTTTATACCTTTAACGCATGTGGCGGCATTGTTTTCAGCCAGTTACTTGCTCGCTATTCCGATCGATGGGGCCACCGCAAGCGTCTAGTATTAATCTGTTTAATAATGGGAGCCACGAATTGCCTGCTATTTGATTGGTGTCGTCAGTACCTTATTCTCGCTTCTCTGGGAATCGTGCTGTTAAGCTTAGGCGCGGCCGCTATTCCACAAACCTTTGCCATTGCCCGAGATTATAAAGATCGAGCTGGTGAACGCTCCGTTATGTTCACCTCCATAATGCGCTCTCAAATGTCATTGGCTTGGGTCATCGGCCCTGCTGTTGGTTTTGGTATTGTTGCCGCTTATGGTTTCACCACGCTGTTTCTTATTGGCATGAGCATTTACCTCATCGGATTTGTAGTCGCCCTTGTCACCTTACCAGACTTGCCTCATACCCCTAGTGAACGCAAAGCAGAACACAGGGGGATCCGCGCCAACTTTGACGCCTTTAAACTGTTTCTCGCCTGTACCCTAATGTGGGGTTGCAACAGCATGTATATTATTTCCATGCCACTCTATATTAGCCATCAACTGGGTCTTCCTCAGGAACTCGCAGGCTGGATGATGGGGACGGCTGCCGGATTAGAAATTCCTATTATGCTACTGTCCGGCTATCTGACCCAATATTGCCGTATGCGCACACTTTTAATTGGCGCCTGCTTGGCTGCTATGGCCTTTTATCTTGGCATGTACTTTGTGACCTCTGAATACGCTTTGCTTGCACTACAATTTGGTAATGCAATATTTATTGGCATACTTGGTGGCTTAGGCATGGTGTACTTCCAAGATCTTATGCCGGGACGAAGTGGTCAAGCGACCACCTTGTCGACCAATGCTATTTACACGGGCAATGTCATGGCGGGTGCACTTGCTGGTACCCTTGCCCAGTATTTTGGTTACAGTAGTCCCTTCCTTGTAGCAATCGTCTTAATAGCAGTGGCGACTTTTATTCTGACCAAAGTAAAACCCTTATAAGAACACGACCCTTCTCTGGCTCAATAAGAGCAAATTAGTTATAAAACCAGTTAATGAGCCCCCCTCCCAATCAATGAGACAAGATGCAAATACTCTGTCAAACTTTAGTTACTAAATAGCACTTGCTATAGTGGTATGACTTTTAAGCAAGAGAGGCCTCTATGAAGCAAATGCGACAAGACCAATCAAGCGATCTGATTTTTATCTTCGGTCATGATGAGTTAATTATTCACCGACGTTACGAAGTAGTCGCCCCTGAATAATGGCGTTTCAAGCAAGAAGCGCCATGCTATTTTTAGGTCTTTCCGTTGGGAAAATTATTTTCAGCCATAATCGCCTTAAAAATGGCCCAAAATATGGGGCGCAATAAAGCCACTTCAGTAGCTTACGTAGGTTCTGGCCACAGGCGCTTAAGATCACGTTCATCGCATCGCCTAGTATGCCTTTTAAGAAGCATCGTCTGAGTTTTCCATCGGATTTGAGATGCCCGATGATGGGTTCTACACTGTTTCGTCTTCCCATCCAGCGTTTCTCTTTCTTGGGCACACCGCGTTTTTGACCTGTAACCAAGACTTTAATGTCTTCCACGCCCGATCCTTTATATCCTCGGTCAACAAAACAGGTTTCCGGTTTTCTTCCTGTCAGGGTTTCCACTTGTTGAAGTTGATCTTTCAAGGTATGGCCATCATAAGGATTGCCTGGATAGCTTCTTGCGCCCACAATAAAGGATTCTTTAGCCGTCACCGCGATACTGGCTTTCACACCAAACTCATAGCGTTTATGCGCTTTGCCTTTGGAGATGCAGTCTACGTTGGGTTCATGAAGGCTGTAGAGTTTATGTTTGCTCTGGCGAGTTTGTTTGAGTAATCGATAAGCTTGGTTAAGGGGGTCTTCTTGCTTTTGGGTAAGTGTCAATCCTTGTCGTTTTACTTGCCGATCAATGTCCCTCAGTACTCGCCCTAAAAAGCCTTTGACTTGTTTAATGGCTTTTCTCATACGCTTGTATTGCTTGGCATGCCCATAGCGTCCAATTTTTGGCATTAGCTCATGGCAGGCTTTGTCGTAGGTTTGTCTTAACGTGATGCCTTGTTCTTTGGCTACCTGAGTGAGCTGCTGTCGGGCCTTGTTGTAGAGCTTGGCATCCGTTGGGAAGGTGATGTTTTTTTCTTGTACCGTGGTATCGACAATCACACGCTTTAGACTCGCAGACTTGATCACTTTTAGCTTTAACCCTGCTTGTATAGTCTGAGTAAGCAGCCATTCACAGCCTTCTTCTCCTAAACGTTTGCGCCATTTAACAAGACTGGTTGGATGGCACGGGAAGTCATGTTGAAAAAAGGTTTCGCCGCAAAAGTATTGGTAGTAAGGCGATTCAAGCCATTGCTCTAAGACCATTTCATCAGACAAATTATACAAATGTTGTAAATACAGTAGCCCTACCATCAAGCGAGTGGGCAGAGCTGCGGCGCCAACCGTCGAGAAATGCGTCCCCAATTCGGTATCCAACCGATCCCAATCCAGCACTTTAGCCAACCGAACGAGTGCATGGTTGGGGTTAATAATATCGATTAGCTGAGGTCGGAATAAATCCTTCTGCGGATCTTGCTTTGTTTGACGAGGCTTCATAAAAACTCACTGATTCTGCAACTTTTTGAGACTAAAGCGCCATTATTGGCGAGATTTTAGTCCTTAGCATTATACAAAAGGCATTGCATTTCAATAGGTTGAGAATTATTCAGGGACGACGAAGTACTTAGCATCATCAATGACCTGATGCTGGCAATGTGGTTTGCCATCGGCAGCGTGTGTTTCTTTTATACCGGTGAAATACTAACCATTGGCGTCTGGTTGTTTTTAATCGGCAGTATACAACTGATGATCCGTCCTATTATTCGTTTAGCCCGTAGTATTCATTTGAAAAGACTGCCCGACAGCTCGGACAGCTATTGAACGATAAAAAGGCGAACCTCTTTGGATTCGCCTTTTCACTTTAATACCCTTTGGGAAGGTCACTAGACTCTAAAGCGCTAAGTTCACTTCAAACCATTGCGGATTTTGCGGGATAGAAGCAATCAATTTTTGCGTGTAATCATGCTGAGGATTCGCATAAACACTATCCGCATCGCCCATTTCCACCACTTTCCCTTGCTGCATCACCATGATTTGATCGGAAATATGCTTGACCACAGATAAGTCATGGGAAATAAACAAGTACGACATCTGAAACTCATCTTGCAAATCTTGCAACAAGTTGAGAACTTGCGCTTGCACCGAGACATCTAACGCTGAAACCGACTCATCACAAATCAAAATATCCGGCTGCAACGTTAGACAACGGGCAATGGCAATGCGCTGGCGTTGCCCTCCTGAAAATTCATGAGGGTATTTATTAAAAGCATTGGCCGCTAAACCCACTTTATCCAATAAAGACCGAGCAAGCTTTTCACGCTCTTGTTTGTCCTTACCAATATGATGGAGCAGCATGGGTTCGATTAAAATCTGCCCTACAGTGAACCTTGGATTCAATGACGCATAAGGGTTCTGAAAGATAATCTGCACTCGGCGTTTCAAAGGCTTAAAATCCTCATTTGACATCTTGAGGATGTCTTTGCCTTCAAATAACGCCTCGCCTGAGGTCGATTCCAGCAAGCGCATAATAGTATGCCCAACGGTGGATTTGCCTGAGCCAGACTCGCCCACAATGCCGAGTGTTTTTCCCCTTTGCAATTGAAACGACACTCCATCCACGGCTTTTAAATCAATATACCGAAACAGGCCCGTTTTGATTTTAAAGTACTTACAAAGGTTATTCACTTCTAGGATCACCGGGTTACCTTCTTGATAACCACGGGAGCGATTCGCAGGCAATTGATACTCCTCTCCCTGAAGAAAATCATCAATCACCGCCAAACGCTCTGGACGATACGTTAAGCTAGGCTGACAGTTTAGCAGCGCCTTCGTGTAAGGATGTTTAGGATGACGAAATACCTCTTCAATCCCACCTGACTCACATATTTCGCCATGACGCATCACCACGACTTCATCCGCAAACTCCGCGACGACCCCAAGATCGTGGGTAACAAATAACACTGACATGCCATGCTTTTTCTGCATTTTGGTAATCAGTTCTAAAATCTGCTTTTGAATGGTCACATCCAAAGCCGTCGTCGGCTCATCGGCAATTAATAGTTTGGGTTCACAAGCGATAGCGATGGCAATCATCACCCGTTGTTGCTGACCACCAGACAGCTCATGGGGGTAAGCATGAATACGACTTTCAGGATTCGGTAACCCCACCTCTGTCAGCAAATCAATGGCCTTTTTCCGTGCGGATTTTTTGCTCATGGACTTGTGTTCTTGCAAGGTTTCAATGATCTGATCACCGATGGTAAATACGGGATTTAACGAACTCATTGGATCCTGAAAGATCATTGCAATATCGCCGCCCCGCAGACGGCGCAACTCCTTTTTGCTCATGGCTAATACCGAGCGACCATTAAACTCAATACAACTGTCCTGATCGATTACAGTATTTGACTCAGGCAACAACCCCATTAAAGCGGTCGAGGTGACGGATTTTCCCGAGCCGGACTCCCCCACCAGCGCTAACACGGTATGATGAGGGATATCAAAACTTATACGTTTAAGGGCTTCAAAATAACGACCGTCTTCCATTTTGAAGTCAATTTTTAGGTTACTAATACGGACTAATGGCGTTTTCATATTCTTACCTACTAACTCACTTTGGGGTCTAAAGCATCACGAAGACTGTCGGTCAACAAACTAAAGGCGGTGACTAGCACCGACATAAACACAGTGACCGTCAGCATTTGCCACCAATAACCTTGGATCAGCTCCGATGGCACTTCCGCCAACATCGCTCCCCAACTGGTTTGCTTAATGCCCACTCCAAAGCCCAAAAATGACAACACCACTTCCGACTTAATCATCCCCACGGTAAGAATCGAAAATTGCACCAGCAAAATATGGCTCACATTAGGTAAAATGTGACGAAACATTTTGCGAGTTTTCCCTGCACCAATGGCGTCCGCCGCTTTGATATAGTCTCGTTCTTTGTGCTTCATAAATTCGGCTCTCATCAAACGGAACACATAAGTCCACGATGTCAAAGCAAATATAAGAACCAAAGTACTAATACCACGGGATAGCACCGCCGCAAAAGACAGCAATAACAGCATGTCGGGGACCGAGGTAAAGATGCTATAAAACCACATCAGCACATCATCCACCCATTTACCAAAATACCCGGCAATCGCGCCTAAAATGGTACCAATAACAATGGCACAAAATGCCCCGAGTAAGGCAACAGAAACAGAAACCGAGGTGCCTTTAATGGCTTTTTGCAACACATCTCGTCCTTGTCCATCCGCCCCTAAAATCAGCGTATCTTTTAGTTTCGTTGTTTTGCTTGCATATTGACTTTCGTGCTTATCAGCTTGCGCCATCAAAGCCGCCAGCGGATCAGGTGCCGCTGCCGAATTATCGTCATCCACTTGGTCTGCACTTCCACTGGGAGCAGTCACTGTATTCACCTGAGTCCCCCGAGGCTCCCAAGTGGCAAAGGTCGGTGGCGCATTCGGAACCGCCACATCAGCGCGCCAATTTTCCCCAGCCAACCCCATCCAGCCTGCGGCACAAAGCAGTAAATAAAAGCAGACGATCAGCAAGCTGATCATACCGACTTTATCTCGTTTTAAACGCTTCCACGCAAGAGAAGACAAGCTTTGGGCAGGCACTTGCGTCTCAACCTTCTCTTGATCAAGAGTGAGATTGTTATCTTGACTCATTGTCTTCCCCTTAATTCAGTTTCACACGTGGATCGATCCACTTATAGAGTAGATCGGCCAGCAAATTAAACACCATGATGGCAATCACCAAGTAAATGGTGATGGCTTTGATGACGGGGAAATCACTAGAATTGACCGCTTTTAAAATCTCGTTACCTAACCCTGGAATACCAAAAAAGCGCTCCATTAAGACAGAGCCGGTAATCATATACGGTAAGGAAGACATCACGCCGGTGACGATTGGGATCAACGCATTACGCATCACATGTTTTAACATGACTTTGCGCTCAGACAACCCCTTAGCTCGGGCCGTACGAACGTAATCCTGGTTCATTTCTTCAATAAAACAACTACGGTAAAAACGCGTGTCCGGCGCCACGCTTACTGCGACACCAATGATTAATGGCAGCGGAATATACAGCAAAAAGTTTTGCCAAAAACCATTCCCCCAGCCATACACGGGAAACCACTGCATTTTATAAGCAAGGAAATACTGGCCCGCGATAATATAGACCAAAATACTGATCGACATGGCCACAGTAGAAATAATGGTCACAGCTCTGTCGTAAATACTGCCTTTGTAATAGGCAACAGAGGCGGCGAATAACAAAGAGAAAAATAAAGAACAGAGCTGCCAAGTCAACAACAGCATCACAGATGGACCAATACGGGTACGGATAATCTCTGACACAGGTTGTTGGGTAGACCAAGATGTTCCAAAATTCATCGTCAACACTTGTTTGACAAAAATCAAGAACTGCTCAGGTAAACTTTTATCCAAGCCAAGTTGAGTCCGGATACTCGCGATGGTCTCGGCACTCAGGCTCTTGCCTGCCAAAATATAGGATGGATCGCCACCCACTAAAGTATAGAGAGTAAAAAGCAGCAACATGACCCCCAGTAAAGTGGGGATCATTTGCCACAGACGGCGCACAATATAAGAAAGCATCATCACTCCTAAAGAAACATAAGCGCACGCTGTAATGCTTTATATGAAGAAAACTTCATAAAAAGCATTACAGTACATAATACATCAAAAGAAATGATTACTTTTTAATTTCAATATAACGCCAGTATGTGGTAAGCGCGTTAGGCTTAAAGCCATAAACATCAGGGTGAGCTAGATAATTCCAAATACGTGTATCGTTGAAAATATAGGGTTGATACTGAGCTAGCATACGATTCATTTTATCATACAGCTTCTGACGCTTTTCACCATTTGGTAGTTTCAGTGTCTCTTCATAGTCTTTATTGTAGGCAGGTAAGTTAAAACCCGAGAAGTTGGCATCCCCTTTGTTTGGCCCATAGAACATCTGCATAAAGTTTTGGCCGTCAGGATAATCTGCCCCCCATGCCAAACCCCACATTTGCAGTTTACCTTCGCGGTTCGCTTTGGCCAGCTCACTCCAACGACCGACTTTAAACGTCAGTTTAATTTTTAACGAATCAAAGGCTTGCTGCCAGTATTCATTCCACTGGCGATCAATCGCTGCAGAACCCGTCGCCAGTTGCACCGACAAAGGAGAACCATCTGGTTGCGTGCGATAACCATCTGGGCCAATTTTATAACCTGCCGCATCTAACAACGCATTGGCTTTAGCCGGATTAAAGTCCACCCCCATATTAAACTTAGGGTTATGGCCCGCTACCCCTTCAGGAATGGCATATTCCACGGGTACCGCTTGTCCACGGCGGATACGAGCAATGGTTTCATTACGAGGGAAGGCCATGGCAATCGCACGACGCAAGGCGATTTTTTGCGGTGTATACCCGCCTACTTCAGGATCGTCCATATTAAAGAAGTAAAAAGTAATTTCTAATTGTTTTACCGGCTGTAAATGAAAGCCTTTATCGGCATATTTTGGAGCTAATTTTACATCGGTTGGATTCTTCGGATTCATTACCAAGGCGTCTCTTAACGCAGGCTGTGGAATCTTCACAACATCCAGTTGATTATTCAAAAATGCCAACCAAGTGGGCTGCTCTTCAAGAATAATATTGATGTTCACCTGCTTCACTTGCGGAATGATTTTGCCATGCATTTCTTTGGCGACTTTCATCGAAACAGGATCTTTTGGATTCCCTTTAAAGTTGAATACCTCTTTGCGGAAATTGGGGTTTGCCACTAACTCAATTTTACTACCCGGCTTCCACTCTTTCAGCTCATATGGGCCCGTCCCCACAGGGTGAGCGTTGGTATTGGCTTTATTGGCTTCAATCACTTCCCGCGCGACCGCACCAAAAGAAGGCATGGCTAAGATAGTGTCAAAATTATAGTTCACATGAGTGAGATTGATTTGCAGTGTGTATTTGTCTAATGCTTTGATTCCCTCGATCTGGGTATCGTAATTCAAGGGGCCATTACCCGCCGCCTTCTCTAATTTATCCATTCCAACAAACTGACCTTCGACTAGGTAACTTTGTGGGGAGTTGATGGTTTTGTCCAACATACGCTTAAAGGAGTAAACATAGTCAGCCGCCACTAACTCCCGTTTTTTGCCTTTAAAGGCAGGGTCAGGGGCAAAATAAATCCCTGGCTTAATCTTAAAGGTATAAGTTTTACCGCCATTGGTGATGGTCGGCATCGCTTCAATGGTATTAGGTATCAGTTTATAGGGTCTGGCTAAGTAATCATAGGTCATTAAGGAATCATAAATATTTTCATTCACCCAATTGGAATAAGTATCTCCTACCTTTGCAGGGTCAAAACCGGTCGCCCCGGCATCAAAAGCAATATTTAACGTCTCTTTTGGAGACACCGCCAACGCCATAGACGAACCCATGGTAAGAGCAGTCATAAGGGCGACTTGTACTATTTTTTTCATTATGAATATTCCTTGTTTACACACAAAAGTAAAAAAAGTGAATTTTGTAACAAAAAGTAAGCAAAAAACAAGCCAATAAAACCAATGGCTTACCATTTTATTTCACATTCTCTGCCTATAGTTACAAAAAACTTGGCCATTCAGTCAAGAAAAAAACAAGCCTATCTTTAAAAATCAGCGCAACACCAGAGGCTGCAAGGAAGCCAAGCCTTACCCCAATAAAAATAAAAAAAAAGTGAAAATTTTATTTTTGTTTATTCATTAAGTACACATTGTCTCCTTACCCCTTATACCCCAAATGTTAAAATATTGTTACATAACATCACACTAGGCCCCATTCTGGGCACTGTTTTTTATGTTTTTAGACGGGTCATTTGTTTACTAATGGCTCGCTATGAACAGACAGGGATTGCAAACTAAGAGTCATACCATGCAGATTAAAACGAATGATAGCCATACGCCTATTTTTGACGATTTAATGACCCATAAAATATTCAAAAAAGGTCAAAAAATAGAACGGATTAAACATCAAGGACAGTCTGTTTGGGTCAAAAGACCCGAGGCAACGCGCTCAAGTCTATTTCATCGCTTGATTGCTAATTCCACCAAGTTAACTCTCCTCATGCCAGTGCAGGCTAAGACCCAGCAAGAAAGCTTGGCATTTGAGTCAGAAAAATTACAGACACTGGCTTTGCTTGGGCTGCCTGTAGCCAATGTCATAGAGCAAACAGAACACTTTCTCTATTTGTCAGATACGGGCCTGGATCTGCGTCGCTATTTAAAAAAAACAGCATTAAGCCAAACGGAACGAACCGAAGTCATTTTAAAAGCGCTTAAGGTGCTAGCCAGCATTCATAACGCTGGCCATTATCATGCTGGCGCTCAAATCAAAAATTATACAATCGATCAACAAGGGGTTGTTTCAGCCATTGACTTCGAAGACAGCTTTGCTGAACACAATGCATTGATTGATATTCAATATCGAGACGTTTTCCTTTTCTTAATGTCTATTAGCCCATACAGCGATCACGAAACCTTTCAACATGTGATCGATAGCTACTTAAGCATAACCGGCAAGTATCAAATCAAAGAAAAGCTTCAGTACGTTGCAGATCGAGCTAGGCCTTTGATGAAATTACTTGCCTGGCTTGATACACATAATAAAAAGCTCAGCCGAGATATCGCCAGCACTTATAGCTTACTAACGTTTTTAAAAACACTTTAGTCTCACCTCTCTGTAAGGTAAGCAGGAAACAAGTTTTCAAATTGACTTTTTCTTGATTTTCATTGAGTTCCTGCTTTCAGTTCAATTTTTATAAGTTTTATTTCATAAACGTTAAAATACGTTATCCATTTAAAAAAATTATATTTTCAAAATAACAAAAAAACACAATAAAAATACAACAACAAGCTAATTTTCAATTCCATTAAAAAATTTTAGTAAAAACAACATCATATCTAAAGACATTACCATCGATATAGAATATAAATCGAATAAATATCTTCAATCAACAGATATAATAAATTTTTATCATCAAAACAATAGTAAAAATACATTCACTTAAAAAAACAAACTATGTTGATATAAAAAAAATACTATAGTATAGTAAATATTGTGCAAAAAATAATCAGTGGATGTGATATATGGATATTGAGGATATTAAAAAAAACAATAGACATACCAAATTCTTCGAATTTACAAAACACAGCCCTCTGCTTTATGTAGCCAGTGAATATAATCTGCTTCTTGTCAGTTATCATTCACTTAATGTAATTACTAATTATGAACTGATGAATAAATTTATGGAAGAGAGTGGACAAAAAGGACTGGTCATTTTTGATGTTCCTAAAGATAGTGATACGTTAACATTAAAGGAGTGGCCCAATCTGAAAGGAATTTTCTTCGACGATGCAGAGGAGTCACTATTTGAGCAAGGTTTTAAAGCAATTGAAAAAGGAGAACTTTGGTTTCCTAGATCAATAACCGACAGTTGGATGCGGCAATTACTTGAAAACGAACAACAAAGTACATTACGGTCTAGTAATTTAACACGCAAAGAAATTAAGGTATTAAATTTACTTTACTCTGGTCTGGAGTGTAGTGCCATTGCTGATAATTTGTTTATTTCTGAAGCGACAGTACGAGTTCACTTACATAAGATTTATCAGAAAATTGAAGTGAAAAACAAAAATCAAGCACGACTCTGGTGTAAGAAAAATTTAAATAAAATTAATAATTAAGAGGACTTATCTGAAAACGAATTGTGTCGCTGTATTCACCAGCCGCTTGCCTTGTAAAGTCTGCTAAGCGAACGCCAAGCTTGAGTAAAAATTTTGTCTTCTTCTGGTAAGAAAACACCTTTATTTTCTCTTGGTTTAAATTCATCCACTCCCCATCAAGATACAAAAAGTAGTTAATAGAGTATTTATTTTTATAAATATCATGGACTAATCTGCCATGATTTTCTGAGGTGATATGCATCTCAATATCTGAATTTGTCACTACTTTAAGGGTTGGCAGAATATTGTACCTTTTTCCAGAAACAAGTTCACCTAAATTAATTTCGCTAACAGAACTATTGTAACCTAGCATAGAAAGACTTGTTTTTGGTGATATCGTTTCTTCTATTTCAAACTCTTGATTGTCTAACAATTGATTATTTTCATTGTAGAGTTTTAATTTTAATCGATCTGAATACATCCCAGCTTTCACAGGTGTACCTTTTCGAATAAAAAGCTCTATTTCTGCATAGGAATTGACAAGATTTAACCGCGTCATTGACGAGCTAACAATTTGCTGTATATTGCTTCTTATTTGATAAGGTACTATTTGATATTGACCTTTTAACTGAGACTGGTTCTCAGTTGTAAGAATGATATGCAACGGGTGACAATCACTAGTATTCAGAACAGTGATTCCAAGTCGCTTTCTCGCATCACTATGTTGCTCTGAATCGTAGTTCTCAAAATCGTCATATAGATGCTTTACATCACCGAGTTTAGCATTACATTCAGCATAAATGGTCTGTGAAAAAATCAAAGATAATATCAAAATAGAGAGCCTATTTATCTTTTTAGTGCACATAAATCACTCCTTTTCTTTGCAGCTGCTCACCTTTTTTAACATTAATAATAAAAGGAGAGACATCAGAATTTTTTAATTTGATCTCATATTCACATGGCATAAGTCCCGTTAAGGCGAACTTACCCTTTCTATTTGTAAAAAAAACATGCTCTTTCTTTTTCTTATCCGTGGTACACACTGCCGTTCCCACTTGTAAAGAAAAAGGTGTCTTTTTTTCATCTAATAACGTAGCAATAACAGTAATATTAGCGGCATTACCTATCACAATACGGTAGCCACTCCGATAAGGAGGATAGAAAGAGATAACTCCAGCTCCTATATCATACCCTGGAGCAATATCATCGACATCGACAGTTACACTAGAATGATCATATGAATTAATATCATTTAATAAAATGGTATCGAAATCTCCACTACTGGCTTTGTATTTATCGTTTGAACGGCCTAAGACAATCTTTTTATTTTTTAAAGAGGAATGTGCTTTGACTAAAGCAAAGCTATCATAGATAGGTCTGCCAACCGACCAATCATTTTGAGCAAACGCAATACTTGAAGAAAAACTAAGACGGCTTTGATGGCGAGACGATTGAGCATTAAGTTGTTGATAATAACTAGCATGATCGAAACTGGTCAAAAAGCGATTTCCTGTATATTGAGTATTTAAATCAAGCATGGCTTTATCTTGTTGATTTTTCTCTACACCTGCTCGAACATTAAATGCTCCCACATATCTACGGCTGCTATTTTGTGTATATTCTAAACGTGTTCGATTTCTTTTTGATTGATATAATGACCTTAGTCGCTTCGCTGTAGAAATTCTATAGGTCAAAGACAGGTTAACTCTCCATCCATTTTCTCCATTTGCTTGCTCCCATTGACCACCTATATTATAACGCCATTGCCCATTCAAAAGATCTTGAGAGAAATTCACCCCAAAATTTTTATCAAATTGATTTTGATCATAAGATCGAAAAGCATTAGCAAATAAAGAGGTCTGGAAGGTAGGTGTATTAAAAAAGCTGTAATTTACTTGAAAAGTATGTTCTTTAAACCTATATCCATCATTCAAATTCGGCCTGTATCCAAGAGATTGAAAGCCTTTGGAAGCATGTTCGTAAGCGAAGCTAAATGCTTTATGCTTTATACTATTATCAGTAAACGTACTATACACTAACCGATAAGCTTTCCCTTTCTCTTGATCACTAATACTAAGTGCATCTTCGAAGGCAAACAAACCTATTTCAGAAGCAAAAACATGTTTAAATCCTATTTGTTTTATATATTTATCAGCCTGAAAATTAGCACCCACACTCCAGTTTGTTGAAACACCATAATTAAGATATGAACTTATCAATGGCTGATCGTAGAAATATTCCAACCTATTATTGAGTTCAGATGGAACACCTAGAAACAACTCATATTTCAATTCATTTTGTGCTAATAAGTTCAGTCCTGTTGTCACATCAAACTTGATGTAACTAACTTTTCCTGCAGCATCCGTTATTTTAAGCGTAATGTTATTATTTCCTTCATTTAAAGGAATATCATCTAGAGAGTAAACACCAGATGAAAGATTTAGGCGAGAGACTACTTGATCATCAACCATTACTTCGACTGAAGAAGGGCTTTTTAACGTAAAGCTCCTTGATGCGCTCGGTCTAAGAATCCTATCAGATACTAACGAGTAATTATGAGCAATTGATAAACCTAACATACGAGAAGTAGATTGAAAATAGCTTCCCGATGTATACTTATCTCCCAATGTAACCCTTGTACCGTTAGATGGAAAATCATGAATTAATCTCGTTCCAGTACGTTTAATACTAGGATCATTGGCCTCATCTGTTGGATAGTATTCCTCATCATTTTCCAACACCCATCTATTCATATTGATAACCATCTCAGAGCGAACTGCCACTTGCTCATTAACTACATGATCAGATTGACTATTTTGATACAAATAACTCGAATATAAATTCATATAGCCACTTAATGAAGCAGGATCTGTGGGCTTTAACACTCTAGGATCTGACTTCAAACTTATACTTTGTGGTCGAATTATTCCTACTGGGATGGATAGATTAAGAGTAAAATCATTCAGATCAAAATCTACCTTAATATTGATCTTTTTAAAATCGACTTCTGATATCAAACCTTTTTCTTGCCTGCTTGAGAGAATGTAAACATAATTTTGATATAAAATTTTTGAAAAGACAGGCTTCACCTCACTCCATTTGAACAATAGTTCATCATTAGGTTCCACGATTAATGCTATTTTTCCTATTGGATTTTTGTTTACCATAGCCTCAACACTCAGTTCAATTCTATTTTTTGTTGGGTTTATTTTTGCAAATACCGACATAGAGAAAAAGATTAAAAAAAAACATACAAAAATGTTCATATCAGCCAACCAGATCAATATTAAAATCATATAAATCATCTTTTTTAATTGATTTTGGTATTGGCAACTTAATCAACACAGAGCAATAGGGAGGAAAAAAAACATCATAACCTCTTTCTTTTAATTGATTTTTATAATACTTTCCTACCTTAATATCTTTTTTCTTTATTTTAATATTATAATCGCTTAACCTTGCTGCTCCGGCTCCTCTATTGATGACCCTGGCAACCAGATATCCTTTTTCTATATAAGGTTTACCAATCACTAAATCTGGTTTTAGTGCTTTTTGATCAACGTGAATGATCAAATTTAAATTCATCAATATTCGCAGCTTTGAACTTTCAGCTATACTGATGCTGTTGATATCTTCTTCTATCAAACTGACTTGATACGTTTTATCCATAGCAGGAAACTTGTCACCAACCCATCTAAATTGAATTTTTTGATGTTGTCCTGATTCTAAAAATAAAGATGGTGGAAAAACCCATAGAGGAGAATTATTTAACGGTATCAGTACTGGTTTAGAAATACCTGCTTTATCAAATTTCACTTCATAAACTTGAATATCAAATGCAATATCTCTAGGCAGATCGTTATATATAATGCTAAAAGGAGCTGTTTTTTCAGGAGAGAGCGTTACCACCATCGGTGTTATTTCTATTGCAAAAACTGGAAAAACAGAAATCATCAAAAATAAAATGAACGCTCTCGCTAATTTATACATTATAGAACCACTTCCAATTCACTATTGTCAGCATTAAATTGTGATGGAACTTTAATCGTAACTTCACAATTTGAATTTGGAAGCAATAGTTTACCTGTTAGAGCTTTATTCAGAGCTTCACCATCGAGCACCATTTTTTTATCTTTATTTTTTATAATCCATTTTGATTTTGACAGCCGGATATATTTATTACCTTTATTTTCAAGCATCACATTCCAAGAATCACGAGCTGACTGTTGCTTACCTTTGATCACTAACTTAGCTTCAGCCTCTTTTGGCACAACATTCAGTAATGTTTTAAAGCTAACAGCCATACCGACACCTGACTTATTCAGTGATCCTAAATCAACAACTACCTGGTTTATCGCAATACGGTACGCTTTAGAAGCTGACAACAAAGGATCTCCTATGTAGCGGATAATGACGGATTGACTTTTTCCTGGTGGGATAATGGTGGTCAAAGGAATAATTAGAAAATCATCTTCATTAGGCTTTAATGTTTCAGTTCCGCTCTTACCTATCAATAAATTATAGGCTGATATTTCAATGGTCAGAGGAACATTAGAGTCATTTAATACACGCATGGTTTGTTGTGATTGGCTACCTGTTGGTTGAACCTCAAAAACCATCGGTTTTACCTGAAAGGCATAGGCTGAGTAGGAAAAAATAGTATAAATAAAAAAGATAACGTATCGCATAATAATATTTCCTAAGATGAAAAAAAAGGCAGTATAAAACTGCCTTTTTTATTAGGTTTTTAATTCGCTGTAATGGATAGCATTAGCTGATCTGTATAGTTACCAGAGTAAATTGCATCCTGTAGAACCGTTAATTTAATTTTTCCAGAAATGCCTGCGGCTAAAGCTGATGAACCTGGTTGACTTTGAGATGCAACCTGATCATTGGAGCCACTTAATGCAGTCAAAGTAAAGTCATATGGATTAGCCTTTAATTCCGCTTTATAACCAATACCCGTTCCATCTTGGCCATCTACCGTTTGCATATGACCTTCTGATGAAGTAAGCGATACGGTTGCGCCATCTGGATCATTACATTTAACAGTAAAGTCAACGTTGCTGACTTGATCTTTTGCTAGGGTGGTGAATAATACAGATGTATTCGCGGTTTTCACTTCACAAATTGAAGGGACGGTACCACTTACTGAAACGTTTTCTGCGAATACTGCACCTGAAGATAATGTTGCAATTGCTGAGAGTATGATTAACTTTTTCATTTTTGATATTCCTTCATTAATATGGCTAGAATGATTATGTCTAAAATTAACCTTTACCAGACGCCACCAGATACAACAGATGGGGTCATTTCTATGCGTAAAACATCCTGATAGTTTCCCGCATAAATTAACGGATCCAAAAGTTTGAGCTGCAATTTTCCTGTGCGTTTAAATAAAACATTATCAACGTTAAAAAACTTTCTTGTTTTCAAGTTATTAGCTGATACAGACATTTTGTATTTGCTACCAACAATAGAAAACGTCACGCTATAATTTTTTATTTGAGTACTTTGCTGATGGCGCAAGCCACCATTTAATGATTGCATCGATACTCGCATGGGTGAATTACAGTCAATCATTAGATCAGTGCTTGCAAGCCCGGTTGAAGAAAGCGTTAAGTTATTATTGACGGCGGTAAGCCCGCATTTTGCTGGAATATATCCAACTAAATTTAAGCTTACATTGTCACTACCATATGCCGTTAAGGCATAAAAACATATTAATAACCCAATTCTTTTTCTCATTACCACCATTTCCTTTTGGGTTGTCTTGCAAACACAACTGGATCTTAGATAAAAAAAATCCGTTTAGTATGTTTCTATTTGTTTATCACTCTATGAAGAGATATCTGTTTATTTATGAATATATTTTTGTATAACTAAACAAGAAAACCATAAAAACGACTAAACTCATCAAAACATTAAAAATTTAAAAATAAAATCTAATGAATTCATAAGCTTAGTGATTCAGAAATAATTTATTAGAAAGAAAAAAAACTAAACAAATAGATTTAAATGTTTAGTCCATAGCAAACAATAGGAAAAAATAAAATTAAACATAACCATAAAATTAAACTTAATTTATTATTTCTATACAATTAATTACGTTTTCATGACAGATTGATGGCATTTGTAAGGGAAGAGAGAAGCGATAAGAGATGTCAGCGATTTTCATATTCCCCGAAGCAAGTAATGAGATCCATAAAGGTAAAACAAAGGCTTATCAGCCAGATTGATTGGCTATTGCAACTTCCGATAGAGAGAACGCAAGCTAATGCCAGCCACTTCAGCTACTTTCACCTTGTCATGGTTATAAAAGGAAAGTAAATCAGATAAATAAAGCTGCTCAGCTGTTTTCAAATCTACCCATACCCTCTCTGAATCATTCAGCTGTTTAGCATCCACCCCCCCCGTAGACTGGCCAGCAACGTCCTGATTAAGTTCCTGATCAATAATCAGGCATTCCTCTATCGTACTGCGTTCAATGACATTCGTATCCGTCAATATGGTGGCACGGTTGAGAATGTTACTTAACTCGCGAATATTGCCAGGAAAGTCATATTGCTTTAATACATGAAACGCAGAATCCGTAAGATGATATTCCTTACGATGACTAATGCGTTTTAATAATGTGCTAATTAACAACGCCAGATCATCACGTCGTTCACGCAATGATGGAACATAAATAGGGAAGACATTAATTCGATAGTATAAGTCTTGACGAAACGCCCCATCTTTCACCATTTTGGCGAGGTTTTTATGGGTCGCACAGATCAATCTAAAACGCGTATGCTTGGTACTTGAGGAGCCAACAGGCCGAAAAGAACCCGTTTCAATTAGACGAAGTAGCTTGACTTGCATCGACAGTGGGACATCGCCAATTTCATCCAAGAATAGCGTTCCACCGTTCGCTAACTCCACTAACCCAGTGCGATTGCTATACGCCCCTGTGTAGGCGCCTTTAACATGACCAAACAATTCACTTTCAAACAAGGAGTCGGTTAGCCCCGCGCATTCTAAGGTAACAAGCGAATTCTTCGCTCTGTCACTGCCTTGATGGATAGCATGTACCACGAGTTCTTTACCACTTCCCGACTCCCCTAGCAGCAATACAGATGCATCGCTCTGGCTCACTCGGGTCACCTTTTCTAACATGAGATTAAAAGGCTTACTAGAACCCACTAGCGTTTTACTGCCATTTTCAGCACTGGCTACGGCCACAGCTCGCAGTAACTCGACAAAAAATAACAACTTACCCTGGCTATCATGAATAGGCAGCATTTCTACATCCACATGCTCCTTGCCTCTTGGCGTTTGGTGAATATGCAGAACTCGTTCTTTACGACCGGAGTCTAGAGTTGCCGCAAGCGGGCAATCTTCTCCAGCAACATCACAGGGGACGTTATAACCATGGGATACCTCAAAACAACGCGGTTTGGTTTGTAATAAAACCTCACCAAATTCTTCTCGATAATGCTGATTAATCGCGAGAATTTGATAATCCACCGATACCAGAATCGCCGGACAATCGTACCCTTCGAGCATGCTCGTAAGTCCTTCAAGAGACGGTGAATCAGACGCAATGATATCCATACACAAACCTCGCCATTTTTGTCAAAACCAAGGACAAATATGACAATAGATGTGACGTTGGTCAATGCTATTTCAATAAAAACGATCACCACAAAAAATAAAAGTCTTTATTTTTCAACTCACTAAATAACATAAAAAGCGTTGGCATGTTTTCTGCTCTATCAATCTTAATAAGATAAATCAGCATGCTATTAGACCAGTGATCAATCAGTGAGGTGCGAGATGACAACTAACACAGTAATGAAGCCCGAAGTGGCGGCTTTTTTTGAAAAAGACACCAGTACATTTTCTTATGTCGTAAAGGACCCTGAATCGTCGAACTGTGCAATTGTCGACAGCGTAATGAATTTCGATTATGCCTCTGGCAGCACTTTTTATAAAAGCGCTGACGACATTATTGAGTACGTTACGGTCCATAAACTAACCGTAGAATGGTTAATTGAAACCCATGTTCATGCAGATCACCTTTCCGCCGCGCCTTACCTTAAAGAAAAATTAGGTGGGAAAATAGGTATCGGTGAGCAAATCAGTATTGTGCAAGACACCTTTGCCAAAGTATTTAACGAAGGCCAGGAGTTTAAACACGACGGCTCTCAATTTGACCATTTATTCAAAGATGGCGAACAATTTTATATCGGCAAAATGCCATGTACTGCCATGCATACACCCGGCCATACACCGGCATGCTTTACCCATGTATTAGGTGATGCGGTTTTCGTTGGGGATACCTTATTTATGCCCGATGCAGGAACAGCACGAGCTGACTTTCCAGGAGGCGATGCTGGTACCCTGTATGATTCCATTCAAAAAATCCTCGCCCTCCCAGAGGACTATCGAATTTATATGTGTCACGACTATTGTCCAAATGGACGTGAGCTGGAATACCAAACAGACATCAAGACTCAGCGTGACCATAATATCCATGTCAAACAAGATATTAACAAGGCAACTTTTGTCCATTTACGGGAAAGTAGAGATAAAACCCTAGCCATGCCACGTCTTATTTTACCATCGCTGCAAGTGAATATGAGAGCGGGCCACCTTCCTAATCCAGAAGAAAATGGTTTGTCTTACTTAAAAATTCCATTAAACGCCTTTACATAAGACGTCAATAAAGAGCAATCGCATTACAGGCATACCAAAGAGCGGCAAACATACATATAACGACAAAAAAAGAGAGAGAAAAGCATGTTGCGCAAAGCCATCACAGACCACTATTCCGTGTCTGAACAAATCAGTTTAGACGATGTCAATACCCTAGCAAAATCAGGCGTCACACTGATCATCTGTAATCGACCTGACAACGAGGAGGAAGGGCAACTTAACTTTGCCAAAGTGGCCGAACAGGCCAACGCTAATAATATCTCGGCGATACACATCCCCTTTTCTGGAGGCCAAATGCAACCAGAAGACGTTGAGGCATTCAAACAGGCGATAAAAGGGGCACAGAACGTTCACGCATACTGTCGGACAGGTAATCGTTCAACGCAAATCTGGCAAGCTAGCCAAGAACCGACCATTCAACCCCAAGCGGCTGCCTCCGCATCACCCTCCCCGCAATACGATGTTGTTATTGTCGGCGCAGGATCCGCAGGCGTAGCAACCGCTGCGAGCTTGCTAAAGCGTCAATCCAACATCAAACTCTGCCTGATTGACCCTGCCAACAGCCATTACTACCAACCGGGGTGGACCCTCGTTGGCGGCGGCGTATTCAAAGCGGCCAAAACTCACCGAAAAATGGCCCATGTCATCCCCCGCAATAGTACTTGGATTCAACAGTCCGTTAGCTCTTTTTTACCCGACGAAAACAAGCTGGTTCTCGATAACGGTCAGCAAGTCAGTTACCGCTTTTTAGTGGTTGCCGCTGGAATCAAACTCAACTGGGATGCCATCGAAGGACTATCTGAGACTCTTGGAAAGAATGGCGTCACCTCCAATTATCGCTATGACTTGGCCCCTTATACTTGGGAATTGGTAAAAAACTTAAAAGACGGAAATGCCGTATTTACCCAGCCTCCTATGCCAATAAAATGCGCTGGCGCGCCACAAAAAGCCATGTATTTATCATGCGACCATTGGTTAAAAAACGGCAATCACAAGAACATCAAAACGTCTTTTTATAATGCTGGCGGCGTGATTTTTGGCGTACCAGCCTATGTACCCGCTCTTGAAAGCTATCTTAAAAAGTACCAAGTCAACACTCACTTCAGTCACAATTTGGTGAAAGTCGATGGGCCAAACAAAAGAGCATATTTCGCGGCAAAAGACAAAAACGGCGAGCCCACGATCATTGAAACCCAATTTGATATGCTGCACGTTTGCCCACCACAATGTGCACCCGACTTTATTCGCAACAGTCCCCTTGCCGATGAAGCTGGCTGGGTCGAGGTGGATAAGGAAACCTTACAACATACTCGATTTACCAACATCTGGTCACTGGGCGATGTTTCCAACACGCCTAATGCCAAAACCATGGCCGCCGCTCGTAAACAGGCTCCGGTCGTCGCCCAGAACATTGCCGATGCATTACAAAATCGTCCAATGAAAGCCATTTACGATGGTTATGGTTCCTGTCCGCTCACCGTTGAGCGCGGCAAAATCGTCTTGGCAGAATTTGGCTATGGTGGGAAGCTTTTACCCACCTTTCCAAAATGGATCAACGATGGTACCAAACCCACTTATTTTGCTTGGTTATTAAAAGAAGAAATCTTACCGCCCTTTTATTGGCATGGCATGCTAAAAGGCTATGAATGGTTCGTTAAACCTGAAATACGCAAAGACTAGAATCTAACCGTGGCCTTTAAGCGTTTTTTACAGCTTTTTCTTGGCCAAAAATCTATTACTCTCGGTACTCAGTACCCTCTTTGGATCACTGCATATCACAATTCCAAGCATTTAAAAACATCATCGAAGATCTGGTTTAGAACAATTAAATGACCAGAAAAAACGCTTGATGAGAAAATCTCATAAAGCTGAGAACTTTAATTAAACTGCTCCACCCTGATTCCGGTTTTTTACCGGAATCAGGCTATTCAACGATATTTTTCCGTCTTAAATTTTAAACATCAACCTTATCCACCGAACCGCAATCCTCCATCACAAACGATCACCTCACCGGACATAAAGTGGTTAGCAATCAAAAACGCGATGGCTTGGCCGACATCTTCTGGACGCCCAACACGGCCAACAGGGGTCTTAGATGCATAATCAGCGAAAGCCGATGCTTTTTCCTCTTCTGTGAGAAAATCCCACCAAGGTGTATCAATAACCCCAGGAGAAACGCCGTTGACACGCAGAGGACGAAGCTCAGCGGCAAGAATAGGAACTAGTGCTGCGACAGCTGCATTAGCGGCACCAATCCCAGCTGTCCCAGGCATAGCGGCTTGTGCGGTAACTGCCGAGATAAAGATGATGCTCCCATCTTTACGTAGTGACGGTAGTGCTGCTTGAGCCGTAGCAAAATGTGGAAAAAACTTTTCCTCAAAACCTTGTCGCACTGAGTCCAAACTAACAGACTCGAATGATCCCGCTCCCTTGTCACTACCTAGAGCTAACACAAGATGATCGAATGCACCGATACGTTTAAAAGCATCAGACAGTTGAGCCTTATCTGCTGCATCTAAGACAAATACAGCAAGATCACCAGCTAATGTGGACTTCGCCCTTTCTAATCGCTGTTTGCTGCGCCCCATAATGGTGACCTTATAATCTAGAGCAAGAAGCTGGCTAGCAGTAGCAAAGCCGATACCAGAAGATCCACCGACGATAACAATATGTTGTGATGACATTGTATTATTTCCTTACTGTTGAGATTAAAAATTAAGATAGCTAAAGCAGATCATCGCCTGCCATTGTTCCTCATTTTGACAAGCCGACAAGTTCGAGACTTAATGATCGTAGACATTCTCGAGCCTTACTGTCATAGGCTTGGGAGTTAGCTCGATTGAGGTGAAATCCTTCGAAGTAGAATCCGCTTATCTCTTTCATGTCACTGGAAACTGCAAGATGGTAGATAGCCTCGGCGCCTTCCTCTACGGTACTGATTGGTGAAATGCCGTCTTTACGCACCATGGCCGTATCCATATAAGTGGCCGGATGTAAACAATTCACCGTAATGCCATAACGATGAAGCTCAGTAGCAAGATCAAAAGTGAACATAATCTGTGCTAACTTGCTTTGACAGTAAGCTCGCGTACCGCTATAACCATGGCTTAGCATCACATTATTAAAATCGATAGCCTGTTGACCAATGGAACAAACATTAACGATACGAGCATCACTCACTGCCTTAAGATTGGGCAGAAGCAGATATGTCAACAAATACCCTGCTAAATAGTTCACAGAAAAACGCAGCTCAAAACCATCTTTAGATAGCTCACGGGATGCTCTTCGACCTCCAGTTCCAATACCTGCGTTATTGATCAAAATATCTAAACTCGGATGGTCACGATTTACGGCATCGGCCAAATTTCTCACCTGTGATAGAGATGAAAAATCTGCAGGATAAAAATACGCCCGTCCACCATAGCTCGTGATCTGCTTAACAAGGCGTTCACCCCGCTCAAGATGACGACCATGGATCAACACCATTGCCCCTTGTGCTGCCAAAATATTGGCAAGATATTGGCCAACACCATCGGTGGAGCCCGTAATTAATATCGTCTTTTCGTTTAACTGCATAATGCCAGTCCCTCCTAAATGTCATTGAATTGATGGCATTGTTGCAGCGATTGGCAAGCATAAACAGTTTCGGTAATATCATAGTATTGATTACTACTATGGTATGAAATATGGACAATATTCCCCTTCACCTTGACACTCGCCGCCGCGAATTTGGAGCCTTTTTGCGCTCCCGCCGTGAAAAACTAACACCAGCCGACGTTGGTTTAGCTGAAGGATTTCGCAGACGAACACCTGGACTGCGGCGTGAAGAAGTTGCGTTGCTTACAGGTGTTGGCACCACTTGGTATACTTGGCTTGAACAAGGGCGAGATGTTAATCCCTCAATTGAAGTGTTGTTGGCACTGACCGATGCCCTCAAACTCGATCCATCGGAACGTCGTCATCTATTTGTGCTAAGCAATAGACAACCACCGGAAGAAACTCAGACAGGGCCAGAACAAGTCGAAGAACCTTTAAAGCGAATGCTAGCAAGTCTGATTGGTCAACCTGCTTATGTACTGGGCCGTCGCTGGGATGTATTAGCCTGGAATCACGCCGCCGAGGTCTTGTTTGGAAAATATGACAAGCTTCAAGGCGACGAGCGTAACATCATGCACCTCATCTTTGCCAATACAGCACACCGCCATTTACTCATCGATTGGGACAAACTCGCACCAGCGGCGCTTGCGATGTTTCGCGCAGACAGCGCCCGCTATGCCGGAGATCCCGATTTTGAAAGGCTAATTACCATACTGAAGAAAGCCAGCCCAGAATTCAGACTTTGGTGGTCCAAGCATGATGTACTACGGCCTTTTTCGGGTCACAAGCGCATAAAACATCCAGTGGCTGGCTCAATGACATTTGAATATACCAGCCTCACCGTTTCCGATCAGACAGGTATTAAACTCATTGTTTACACACCACTTGCAGAGAAGAATACAATTATGAAACTGAAAGAATTACTTGAAAAATGTCCATAAATAAAGTGGACCACTACCCCTTAAATAAGGGGAGGATTACAGTTCGTGGGCTTGCAATCGAATGCTCTCCTATTAGAGTCAATACGGTCTCCCCTGGCTGGGTAGAAACACCTTTATGGGATGCCATTCGTCCAGAATTAAAAGAGCGGCAAGACCTGTTTAACTCAATGTCACAAAAAATCCCAGCTGGGCGCATTGGCCAGCCAATTGATGTAGCTCAGGCTATCCTATCCATCATTGGCAATGGATTTATAAACGCAACAACACTTTATATTGATGGTGGACAAAGACTCGTCTAGAGGGAATTTTGTGGACCCCAAGGTCATTATCGAGCAGCTAGAGCCAATACCAACGTTTTATTGATGGCTCTTCTAAAAATCCTTAACCTCAATTACCTTTCATATCATCTAGTAACCTATGCTACTCTTCGGAATAAAGCCATTTCACGATCTGAATAAGTGAGTCATCCATGTTTGAAGCAGCCGAGTTAGGACGATCTATCAGTAAGCACGATTATAAAGAGCAAGAGCCCATTCTTCGTGAAAAACTATTACTTACCCAATTCGCGCTGCAACAAGCCAACGTTCCCGTCTATATTCTACTCGAGGGCGTTAACAACAAAGATAAAGGCGATGTTATCAACCTGCTCAATCAATGGTTTGATACCCGTGGATTAGAGGTAAACGGCTTTGGCGCCAAAACCGAGGCAGAAGCCAGCCGACCACGCTTTTGGCGTTATTGGCGAAACTTCCCAGCCCGTGGCCGCATCGGTTTATTTTTTGGTTCTTGGTACAGTGGCGAACTCATCAAACGAGCGATAAAGAAGCAAAAGAAAGTCGCCTTTGATGTCCATATGCAGCGCATCCTTGCACTAGAAACCACATTAGCCAGAGATGGCGCCTTAATCCTCAAATTCTGGCTACACTCCTCTCAATCAACACAAAAGCAACGCCTAAAAGAACTCAAAGCCGCCCAGAAAGAAGGCTGGAAAAGTTCCCAGGCAGATTTTCAAATTCTGACCCATTACCCACGTTATATTCATGCCGCAGAAAGAGCTATTCGGCTAACTGATCAAGCCATCGCTCCTTGGTATGTTGTTGAATCTGAAGATAATTATTATCGAGATCTCACTGTCGTTAAACAAATCATCGAGACCGCAGAAAGCCACCTAGCCACTCTACCGAAAGAGGAGGACACAAAGAAAAATCCCCCTTCACAAACCACTGAGACGTCTGAAAAAGCCCCAACAGATGCCCCTAAAACGCCTAAAGAAGAACTGATAACTGAACCCACAATCTTAAGCCAGTTGAAACAACCTCCATCTGAAGAGCCTGATAACAACAGTAAACACTTGGCTATGCTACAAGAAAAACTGACTCGGCTGAGCTGGCAGGCTTATCATAAAGGCATCAGTTTTATTTTGGTATTCGAAGGATGGGATGCGGCGGGTAAAGGCGGTGCTATTCGACGTATTATGCAGGCGGTGGATGCCCGTATCGCCAGAGTTATCTCTATCGCCGCTCCCTCAGATGAAGAAAAGGCTCACCATTATTTATGGCGTTTCTGGCGCCATATACCCGCCTCAGGCAAACACACCATTTATGATCGCAGCTGGTATGGACGTGTGTTAGTAGAACGTGTAGAGGACTTCGCAACCGAGAATGAATGGCGACGCGCCTACACAGAAATTAATAACTTTGAAGAACAAATTATCCATCACGGCAGTTTATTGCTAAAATTCTGGTTGCATATCGATCAAGAAGAACAACTAAAACGTTTTGAAGCCCGTGAAAACATTCCCTACAAGCAGCATAAAATCACGGAAGAAGACTGGCGCAACCGCAACCACTGGCAAGCCTATGAAAGCGCCGTTAACGACATGGTGGTTCATACCAGTACTGATTATGCGCCGTGGACATTGATCGCCGCCAACAACAAACACTACGCTCGCATCGCGGTATTAGAAGCATTGTGCGACAAACTGGAAAACAGACTAAAAGAAACGAAATAATGCAATGTATCTATAAACAAGGAATCCAGTTCGAATGGACGAATTGCTACAACTAGCGGTATCTGGTTCCCTCGTTGGCGTGACTATTTTTTATCTACTCAGTTCATTACTCGTCAAGCATTGGGTTCGTATTGATGTTTACCAACTACTCCTATCCATGGCCGCGACTTTCCTCATTGCGATTGTTGGTGAGGTGGTTCTTGGTAAGCTGTATTATCTGGTCATGGGAAAACCACTCTGGCAATATCATGTCTGGCCCATTCATGATGGTTACACCTCCGCCCTGAACTTCATTACTTGGCCTGTATATGGCTTTTACCAATACTGCCTGCACTATGTGCTAACGCACAAAAAACGCCAACTGCGCCCCTACTGGCTGACAGGTCTAGCGTCTGGCATCGATGGGCCAATACTGGAAATTCTCGCTAACGGCTTTTCTTTGCTGTTTTATCAGACCTTCTACTTCTATTATCTACCGGATGACATGAGACACTACACGTCGCTGCAAGTTGTGCCTTTATACATGGTTGGAGGGGTCGTTCTTTCGTTGATACTACAGCATCTGCGTGAGCGCCCGCCTAAGTGGATATACCCTATTGTATTTTACGCCGCTGGCGTCGCTTTTATTCTCACAGGCTAATAATCAAAAACTCGTAGAAAGCGAGTCTAGCCATCACGCCTTCGACAGGCGACACCATAAAAGGAAAAGCTGACCAGAACAAAATCCTTTGCTCAGGTCAGTAGTATAGAAAAGATTATTAGGTTGTCATCAGTGACTTTTTACATTGGCTCTAGCTTGACGATATTCATTGACCACAATATCTGTTAGCTCCTGTACCGAGGTCTCTTTCGTCGCTTTATCAAAGACAATTTCGCCCCCTCTGACCAAGTTTACGCGATCACATACATCAAACACCTGAGCATAGTTATGAGCAATAATGATGATTCCCATATTGGCTTCTTCCTTTAAACGCTGAATCACATCTAAAATCAGTGCAGATTCTTTCGCCCCCATAGCGGCTGTCGGTTCATCAAGAAGCAAAAGATCTGCTTTTTGGTACACAGATCGAGCAACCGCAATGGCCTGACGCTGCCCTCCTGATAACTTCGACACATCAACATCCACAGAGGGGATATTCACCCCCATCTTATCTAATTGCTCAATAGCCGCTTTACGCATAGTTGCATCATCCAGAATCTTCAACGGTCCCCCGTACACGGGCTCACGTTGTAAAAACATATTCCGGTAAACATTCAGCTCATTAATCAGGGCCAGATCCTGATACACACACTCGACCCCCAAACGACGGGCATGGGAGACAGAGCGCAATGTGACTTCTTCACCATTAATATAAAGCGAACCACTGCTTGGCTGGTGATAACCTGTAAAGATCTTCATCAACGTAGATTTACCAGCGCCATTGTCACCCAGCAAACCAAGGACCTCCCCCTTGGCAAGGTGCATATTGATATCCTTAAGTGCCGTCACTTGACCGAAGGATTTTGAAATATGCTCAGCTCTCAATACCTCAGAACTTGATTTATTCATCATCACAATCCTCCTGACTCTCGTATCATCGTCAAGCGTATATTCACTGCCATTGTCACTAAAATTGCAGCCCCTAGGATCATATCGAACGTATAAGCACTCACCCCCAATAAGGTGAAGCCATCTTTGAGAATACCAAGCACTAGAGCACCAATAAGCGCCCCCAATACTGTTCCCAGTCCGCCCGTTAACAAAGTGCCACCAATCACGGCCGCTGCAATGGCCGAAAACATGATTTGAGAACCACCGGACAAAGGGTCAATTGAGCCAATCCGAAAAGCATCGATAATACCGGCAAAGCCACCAAAGACACTACACAACATAAAGTTGCCAGTCTTAATCATTTTGACTTTAATCCCCACTTCAGCCGCCCCAACAGGATTGCCGCCAGTTGCAATAGTATGTAATCCCCAGCGCGTTTTTTTGAGCACAAACTGCAATACAATAGCCAGCACAATCGCCCAAATTGCCTCAGCCCAAGGGCTTGCCCCCATGAAGTTGGTCACCCATTGACTAGACGTTGGCTGAACAGGAAAGCCGCCAGAAATAGTCAAGGTAAAGCCATTTATCAGGAAAAGCATACCTAATGTGGTCACAAACGCAGGCACACGTAACAAGTTGGTGATGAGACCATTAATCAAACCGACCAGTGCGGAAGCGCACAAGGCAAGAATAATGGCTATCCCTATGGGTATACCGGCTGCAGCGGCAAAATACATCACAAAAGGCGCGAGCGCGTACACCATGCCGACGGACAGATCAAGCTCACCACACACCAGAACAAACACTTCACCAGCCGCGATAATCGCCGTGGTTCCGGTATATTGCACAATATTGGCAATATTATCTCCTGACAGAAAAGCCGAACTGGATATCTGAAAATAGATAACCAATAAAACACCAGCCAGCAGAATACTCGTCTCACGATGGCGCAGTAAACCAAATAAGCCATGCCTCATAAAGGATGGATGGCCAGATCCTTGTCCGGCCTGGGTTGTATCATTCATCATGACGGCTCCTCACCTTTAACTACCGATGGGACCAGAACGTTCCAACACTTTTTCTTCTCTGGAGTTTCCTTCAAAGCGCGTTTTCGTTTTTAGATAAGGAGCCACGTTGTCCTTGGTGACGAATTTCAGACCGGTATTGATATTGGCAGGCCCACTCAAACCACCAGACATCTTGAACATGAACATTTCCATGACCGTATAAAAGCCTTGCAAATAAGGTTGCTGGTCAATGGTAAAATCAAGGTCACCGTGATAAATGGCATCCAGTGTATTAGGAAGCATATCAAATCCGCCGCCGACAACACCCTTTTGTTTCAAACCAAATTTTTGCATGGTTTTAGCGATCGCCATGGTACTGCCGCCATCTACGGCAAACATGCCTTTAACATTCTGATGTCCGACATAATAAGAATCCACTTGAGACACTTCTTCGTTAACCGTCGGGCCTGTCGCAATCTGTTTAAAATTAATTTTTTTACCAGACTCTTTGATGGCATCGGCAGCGCCATCAAGACGAGGTTGAATATTTAGCTGACCTGGTGTCGAAATGAAGCCAACCACATCGCCGGAATCCACTAAACTGACAATCCGTTCACCCAGTGCTTTACCCGCCAGATAAAGATCTTGACCAATATAAGCAAGACGATCATTCCCTTTGACATCAGCATTATAAGAAAACACAGGAATTCCCGCTTCCAGAGCACGTTTTACTGGCTGATTAAACGCATGCTGATCCACCAGACAAACAGCAATACCATCCACTTGTGCTGCAATGGCAGTATCCATCGCATTTACCATCTCCGAAGCAATGGACCGCTGTGAGCCAGTCCACTGGTAATCACAACCAAGCAAAGCACAGGCATCGGCAATACCATATTGAGTTGGAACAAAAAAGGGATTGGTTGTCACATGATTAACGAAAGTAAATCTCCACTTTTTGTGTCTTGGAAAGTTGCCTTCTTTTTCACCACTTGCGGCCATTGCTGGCGTTGCACCAGCGGCCATTAAAGCCCCTATCGCCCCAATACCCAACGCATTTCGCATTAGGGCCCTGCGAGTTGTCATAAAAGGGGATTCATTCTCATCATCTTTTTTCATGATTATTCTCCACGTTGCGATCTATTTATTTTTGTCGTTATTTTCAACACACGGAGTAACAGCTCTTAAAATAAGACCCCAGACGTTTAGTCCAGAATCGATAAAACGTTATAACATCTCCTCCACGGATAGCAGATTAATAAGCAATGGGATTGGGTTACTTGAATGCTCAAGCGCTTTTGGTTTGATCGACTACCATCGATCAGCCTAAAAAAGACTGTTTAAAAAACAACCAAAAAGCAATGTATCACCCTCATCAGAACGACACAGTGAGCGGGAGTTGACTTCCTCTTTTTTTATAACTTTTAGCACTATTCTTACTGCTTTACGACACTATCCTTACCAATTACCGCTTACTGTAGTGCCCAATCGGCTTTAATGATCCAGTATTTTTCTCAGCACTTGAAAAGAACATGCTGAATATACAAGACTTATGCTCTTGTTTATTCAGCATCAACAGACATTATAAGGAGGGTATTTTGTACGCCAAAATAGCGGTATTTCTTGAGCCAGATGAGCGTTTGTCGGGATCGTGGAAAGTATCAATCACCTGAAAGCCTGCTTTTCTCATCATCCCCGCCGAGGCTAGGTTCTCTTCATGTCGCTCAATCAATACCACTTGCACTGGTTTCTTTTTCGCTCGTTCAAGGCAAAGTTCAAGCAACTTAGTCGCAATACCCTGACCAGAATAGGCCTGAGACACCACCACATCGCCGATAAAACAAAGCGCGTGGAGATCAAAATACTGGGTCAAATAGGCAGGGCTAACGGATCCATCAATTAACACTGCAAAACCAATGATTTGCTTATTATCAGCATCCTCTGCCACCATCGCCATCGCCGAGCCCTCTTCAATCAATTTGAATTCAGCATCAACGCCCTCCTCAGTCAAATAATTCCATTGATTAGGACCTTGGTCCCATAGTAATGTTTTCAGCGCTGAAAGCTCAGCCACTTCCGCTTGACGATACACAATCATACTCATTTATCCTCTAAGCCATTGAGTTGGCGAATAATATCCAAAAACAGATCTCGACCGTAGGTAGGGATTTATCCCAACATCAAGCTAAGTCGCGCTAAAGCACGACCTACTAAAGCTTTAGGAACAGGTTAAAATAAAATCTACTCGTAATGGCTCCACAGCCGAAGCACTTTTATCATTTGATCAGCGTCTAACACTTGATAGACAAGTCGGTGTTGGATATTAATTCTGCGCGAATAAGCGTCAGAAAGGTCACCAACTAACTTCTCAAACGGAGGGGGTTTTTGAAAGGGATCCTGCGCAATAAAATTGAGTAACTCTTGAGCTTTTGATTTCAGCCCGCTAGACGCTAATGTCTTGGCGTCCTTCTGAGCTTGCTTGGTATAAACCAACTTCCATGTCACCAATCTAACTCCTCATCACATTCACTAACGGGAGTCTCCATTCCCTCGCGGATTGATTCACGCATCTTAGGTATTGATAATAAAAACAGCGTTTCCTGAATCGCAGACCAATCTTCTTCCGATACTAAAACCGCGTTATTACGCTTGCCAGTAATAACAATAGGTTGATGAGAATCTGCCGCTTCATCAATCAATCGATACAAATTACTCCGTGCTTCTGTTGCCGTCATTCCAGCCATCACACACCTCAATACTGTCTAAATTATAGACAAACTGTACGCTTTATAGCACGTACGCCAAGACGGACGTAAAGTCTGGAGTCATATACAGTACAACTTCCCAATACACGGCTTCCATAACAAATAAGGGAAGGAAATAAAAAAACGAGCCGTAGCTCGTTTCAGACTGCTGATAAAGTCCTCGCCATTCGGCGGGGATTTTTTATAATAACGGCATGCTTAAAGAACGCCCTCAAACCCAGTCTACTTTAGAGTTTGTTTCCATCGACGAGCTCGTCCCCAGTGATCACTTGCTTCGCAAGATTGATCGAATTATTGATTTTTCCTTTCTACATGATCTTGTGAAGGATTTTTATTGCGCGGATAACGGTCGTCCCGCTCTCGATCCTACTCTCATGTTTAAGTTGCTATTTATTGGCTACCTTTTTGGTATTCGTAGTGAACGTCAGTTGATTAGAGAGGTTCAAGTTAATGTCGCTTATCGTTGGTTCTTAGGTTTAGGCCTGACTGACAAAATTCCCGATGCTTCCACTTTGAGTGCAAACCGCACACGTCGTTTTAAGGAATCCGATATCTATCAAAAGATCTTTGATGAGATCGTACTCCAGGCTATAAAACACAAGTTAGTTGGCGGAAACACCTTTTATACGGACTCCACACACCTTAAAGCCAATGCGAACAAAAAGCATTTTGAAAAAGTAGTGGTTGAACAGTCCCGACAGGCGTATATGGATGAGCTCGATAAGGCCGTTGAGGAGGATCGACTCGTTCATGGAAAAAAGCCTTTACCACCTGAAAAAAACAAGGTGGAGAGTCGTGAAATCAAGCAGAGTACGACGGATCCAGAGAGTGGCTATATGGTACGAGATACTAAGCCCAAAGGGTTCTTCTACTTAGATCACCGAACGGTTGATGCACGTTGCAACATTATTACTGACGTACACGTCACCGCAGGCAATGTCCACGATGCTGTCCCTTATTTAGAGCGATTGGACCGAATCAAAGAACGCTTTAAGCTTTTCATCACATCGGTCGGAGTCGATGCGGGGTACTTTACCTCGGCAGTTTGTCATGGGTTAGAAGAACGACATATCTATGCCGTGATGGGCTATCGTCGTCCTAATCACAAGAAAGGCTTCTTCTATAAACGCGAATACAAGTACGACAGGGAACAAGATGTCTACTTCTGTCCGCAAGGTGAAAAACTCATTTACAAAACCACTTCTCGAGAAGGTTACCGTCACTACGACTCAGATAGCCTGATCTGCGCGAACTGCCCAGAAAAGCACCGCTGCACCACAAACAAAAAATCGGTCAAAACCATTACGCGTCATGTTTGGGAAGATAGCAAAGAACGCATCAATGCCCATCGGCTAACCCCATTAGGCAAAGTCATTTATGCCAGACGAAAGGAAACCGTGGAACGAAGTTTTGCCGACGCAAAAGAGCTGCATGGCTATCGATATGCACGATTTCGAGGAACAGATAAAGTAGCTTCTCAATGTCTATTAACGGCAGCCGCCCAAAATATGAAAAAGATAGCCTTAATGCTTAGCTAGAGGCTTTTATTTGTTCAAAAAAATGACGAAATCGATAGTCAGAGCCTTAATAAAAGGCCTCAAAGAGCTCTAAGTAACTAATGAGATATCTTGAGTCACTTAGGAAGGAATGTGAGCAAAAGACTCAGAAAAATAAAACCCCAGCAAAAAACTGGGGTTTATCAGTAACCTGAAACGAGCCGTAGCTCGTTTTTAAATACTGAAAAAAACCATTATTTCAAAGCGCTAGCATGATGCTCTAGGTGGTCATCAATAAAGCTGGCGATAAAAAAGTAGCTGTGGTCGTAGCCAAGTTGACGACGTAGAGTAATCGGGTAATCTGCTTTTTCGCAGGCTTCAAGAAGCGCGTCTGGTTTGAGTTGCTCTTCTAGGAAGTTGTCGGCTTCACCTTGGTCGATCAGTAAATGTAAGCGTTCACTTGCATTTTCAACAAGCAATGTCGCATCCCATTCGTTCCAACTGGCTTTGTCGTCCCCCAAATACCCTGTAAAAGCTTTTTCGCCCCACGGGCAATTTGTCGGATTCGTAATAGGAGCAAAAGCCGAGACGGACTGATATTTGCCTGGATTTTTCAGGGCACAAATCAAGGCACCGTGACCCCCCATGGAATGACCGGAGATAGAGCGTTTTTCCGTGACTGGAAAGTTTGCTTCGATCAAGTGTGGCAATTCCTGAACCACATAATCGTACATATGGTAGGTACTGGAATAAGGTGCAACCGTAGCGTTCACATAAAAGCCCGCTCCTGAACCAAAATCGTAGCTTTCATGTTCACCTGGGTATTCGGTGCCTCGCGGGCTGGTATCTGGGCAGACAATGGCTAAGCCAAACTCGGCCGCCTTACGGAAAGCCCCCGCTTTTTGGGTGAAGTTTTCGTCCGTACAGGTCAGGCCAGATAACCAATAGAGAACAGGCACTTTTTGCGTTTCTGCTTGAGGCGGCAGGTAGATAGCAAACGTCATCTCCCCTTTCACCGACAGACTTTCATGGCGATAGCGTTTTAGCCAACCACCAAAGCTTTTCGTACTGGATAATAATTCCATATTCTTCTCCTTCTCATTCCCACCACTTGAGCAAGCGGAGTGAATAAATGGGGGTACTTGTTCGTTAAATTTGTACCTGCGCACGATAAACCAACTGTTCACTAAGTATGAGTAAACACGGTCGTCATGCACAGGTCGTCACTTTTTATCGAAAAGCTTACTTATCAAAAAGAATAACGGTACGAATACTCTTACCTTCGTGCATTAAGTCAAACGCTTCGTTAATTTGCTCAAGGGGCATGGTATGAGTCACAAAGGGATCAATCTCGATTTTACCATTCATGTAATCTTCTACATAACCTGGCAATTGGCTACGACCTTTCACGCCACCAAAAGCCGACCCTTTCCAAACACGACCAGTGACCAATTGGAATGGACGCGTAGAGATTTCTTGGCCTGCGCCTGCAACACCAATGATGATCGACTCACCCCAACCTTTGTGGCAGCACTCAAGGGCAGAACGCATCACTTGTACATTACCGATACACTCAAATGAGTAATCCACACCACCGTCGGTCATATCAACGATGACTTGTTGAATGGGATCAGAGAAGTTTTTCGGATTAACACAATCAGTGGCGCCAAATTGTTTCGCCATATCAAATTTCGATTCATTAACATCAATCGCGATAATACGAGACGCTCCAGCCATACGTGCCCCTTGGATAACGGACAAACCGATACCACCAAGACCGAAGACTGCAACCGTTGCGCCCTCTTCCACCTTCGCCGTATTCAATACCGCACCAATACCTGTGGTGATACCACAACCTAGCAAACAAACTTTTTCTAGCGGTGCATCAACGTGGATTTTCGCCAGTGAAATCTCAGGAACGACACTGTATTCAGAAAAAGTAGACGTTCCCATGTAGTGATAAATCGGCTCGCCATTAATACTGAAACGAGACGTGCCATCTGGCATTAGGCCTTTACCTTGTGTTTCGCGGACGGCACTACACAAGTTGGTTTTACCAGACTTACAGAACTTACATTCGCCACACTCTGCTGTGTAAAGTGGGATAACATGATCGCCAACTTTAAGGCTAGTAACCCCTTCACCAACGGCTTCAACAACACCCGCGCCTTCGTGACCAAGAATCGCAGGGAAAACGCCCTCAGGATCTTCACCGGAAAGTGTAAAAGCATCGGTATGACACACGCCTGTTGCGACCATTCGCACTAAGACTTCCCCTTTTTGTGGATCTTGCACATCAACTTCTTCTATTTTAAGAGGTTGGCCTGGTCCCCAAGCAACAGCAGCTTTACATTTCATTATCTTCTCCCAAGTCTTGTGTTAATCATTAACGTTTTAACTAAAAAACTAGAATGGATTGATAGGATTTAGGACAGTAAAAGCCTTCATCCCTTTCAGTTTTCACAGTGTAGACGCTAATGATTAAGACGATAATGCCTATTTTAGAAAATCATTATTGTTATACTGCAATAATAATTCCCATACAAAGCTATATTGTTATAATATAACACGACCAATACACGTGAAGATGAGAGTGGACACATGAAGAACTGGGAAGCGATGGAAGCCTTTGTCGAAGTCGTCAGACAAGGCAGTTTTTCAGCGGCGGCAATCAAACTCGACGTTTCGGCGTCTCACATCAGCCGCTTAATCACGCACTTAGAAAACGAGCTGGGGACCACCCTCCTGTTTCGCACCACGAGACGTATTCGTTTAAGCGAAGCTGGCGAACTGTATTATCAGCATTGCCGTAGCTTGCCCGAAGCATTAAGTAACGCCGAAGAAGTCATATCCACTCTTAACCAAGCTCCGATTGGCCCCTTTAAAATGACTTGTGCGACCACCTTTGGCGAGCGTTACATCGCGCCTATCATCAACGACTTTTTGCTCAAATACCCAAAGATAGAATTGGATTTTCATCTGACCAACCGTGAAGTGGATTTGATTGAAGAAGGTTATGACCTTGCTATCCGCATGGGTGCCTTAAAAGACTCCAGCCATTTATCAAGACGCTTATGTGATCGCGCCGAATATTTGTGCGCTTCACGAGAATATGTTGATCAACATGGTATGCCCCACACCCTATCCGAGTTAAATAAACACCGCTGCTTAATCGGCTCAAAAACCCATTGGTTGTTTCAGCAAGACGGCCAGCGTAAAGAGGTGAAAATCTCTAGTAATTGGCGCAGCAACTCGGGGCCAGCTCTGTTGGATGCGGTCAAAAAAGGCTTAGGTATTGCCCAGTTACCGGATTATTATGTCGCCGATGAATTAGCGTCAGGCAGGTTAATCGCTCTCTTACCACAATATCAGTATCCTTACAGCGGCGTCTGGTTGGTGTATCCAAAGGTACGACAAACCTCCCCTAAACTGCAAAGTATCTGCGACTACCTGACCCAATGTTTTAAAGACAATCCGCCATTTTAGGATTTGGCCTTTAAAATGGCCCTATGTTTAAATACGCCCAAACGACAATATGAATGGGGCCCACTATGTTTTCTCAACAAGATCTGCTGCAGGTCGCACGACAGACCATGCCATTTGGTAAATATCAAGGCCGAATTCTGATCGATTTGCCCGAAGCCTACTTACTTTGGTTTGCCCATGAAGGATGGCCCAGTGGCAATTTGGGACAATGGTTGCAATTGGCATTAGAAATCAAAATCAATGGTCTAGAAAAATTGGTCGATCCGCTGCGCTTGCCAAAAGAGAAAAAACCAAACGAGCCGAAAGTGCGCATTCGCTTTGATGACGAGTAAATCGCCTTATAATCGAATGACTAAAAAGAGGCTTGAGACATCACACACCATGAATAGATCATAGACAGGAACAGACTCAACGTTGAAAGTACAACACTCCCTCCTGCTCCCGCTGCAAAATAAAGCCTGTCCGTTGCGCCACTTTGATTGACGCAATATTCTGTGCTTTTACCTCGGCAACAAGCGGTTCGTTAAATTCTTCAACCGCCAGCGCCAGCATTTGGGAGGCGATTCCCTTACCTCGATAGCGGGGGGAAACAGACCAAGACAGGGTCCAAGTACCGTTATCAAAGTCCGCTCTAACGGTACCAACGGGAACATGCTTTTTCTCGACAACATACAAGCGTCTATTTGGGTTGCACAAGGACGCTTTTAACCACTGCATATGATCAGCCACTTCAATCCGCTCAGTTGAATGACTTGCCTTTCTTGTATCAGGGTCATTGCGCCATTCAAATAAACAGTCGGCATCTTTTATGCTGGCGAGTCGTAAAATCAAACCCATCGTTATTCGGACTCCTCTTTTGCTCATCAGTGCAAAAATGTCGTATTGTTGCTTGTGATTTAACGAAGTTGTAGGAAGAATCCAAGATAAGCATTATATTTGTTACGAATCAAGCCGTTCGATAAGAAAACCATATACACCAAGAAAATAATGCGTAAGGACATCTATGAACATTCAAGTTGATGATTTATCTGGCCCAGAAATCGCACAGTTATTGACTGAACATCTAAACGACATGCATGCTACATCTCCCGCAGAAAGCGTTCATGCTCTGGATTTAAGTGGATTAAAAAAGCCCAACATTACCTTTTGGACGGTATGGGAAAATGACCAATTACTTGGCTGTGGCGCCCTCAAACAGTTAGATGAAAACCACGGCGAGATCAAATCCATGCGCACTAGCAACATCGCTCGGAATAAAGGAGTAGCCTCTTCACTTCTGCAACATATTTTGCATACGGCCACGGAACAAGGGATGACGAAAATCAGTTTAGAAACAGGCTCACAGAATTTCTTTGAACCTGCAAGAAGGCTCTACCAAAAACACGGTTTTACAGAATGCGAGCCATTTGCTGATTATAAACTCGACCCACATAGCGTCTTTATGAGCAAAACGCTGTAACTTCGGCATCTATTAGAGAGAGTAAGTCAGATAGTAAAACGCTCCCAATCTCTGGGTCGAGAAATGAGAGCGTTCGGTTACGTTGCGGTTCTAATGACCACTCGCCGCTTTTTTGGTAAAGAAAATAAAAGGCGTGAGGAATAGGAATAAAATTGTCAGCATTGCAAACAGATCAATTGTCGACAGCATTAACCCTTGTGACGTCACCGTTTGATTAAATTGCAACAAACTTTCTACCGTTGGGTGTTGAAGTTGTTGCGCCACCAATGGGTTATATGGCGAGATATTTTCACTCAGTAACGAATGATGAACACTGGAATTACGTGCCCATATCCATGCGGTGAGAGAAGAGGAAAAACTCGCCCCCAAGGTTCGAACAAAGGTCGATAGAGAAGCGCCATCGGCAATTTCATGACCATTGAGATCCGCCATCAAAATGGTCGTCATGGGCATAAAGAATAACCCTATTCCTAACCCCATAAATAACTGAACTAAAGCCACTGTGGCGAAATTAACATCCAGATTAAAACGCGCCCGCCAATAACAGCTAATACCAATCACCACAAATGAGCTAGCTGCTAGCCAACGCATATCAAGTTTATGCCCAAATTTCCCCAGAAGGGGTGACATCAGCAGTGGTAATATACCCATAGGGGCCGCAGCCAGCCCCGCCCATAAAGCGGTATAACCCATTTGGGTTTGCAGCCATTGGGGAAGAATCAGGTTAATACTAAAAAAACCACCAAAGCCGAGCGTCAACAAAATAGTACCAACACAAAAGTTACGATTAGCAAACAGACGCAGATTAATGGCTGGATGCTCGTCAGTTAATTCCCAAATCACCATAAAAATCAACATGATGGCTGAAAAAACTGAACCCGCAATAATCCAATTGTTAGCAAACCAATCTAAGTCATTCCCTTTGTCTAATACTATTTGCAGCACACCAACCCCAAGGGCCATAGACACTAAACCAACCACATCCAATTTCGGTTTGGTTTTTTCCTGCGGACGATCTTTAAATTGAGCCAAAATCACCACGATGGAAAAAATACCAACGGGAATATTAATAAAGAAAATCCACGGCCAACTGTAGTTATAGGTTAACCACCCGCCTAATATTGGCCCGACGATAGGGCCAACAACCGCCACCATGCCGATCAAAGCCAAGGCCATCCCGCGCTTTGCTCGCGGGAAGATCGACATCAACAACACTTGGCTCATTGGAAACAGCGGGGCCGCCGATAAACCTTGTAGGGCTCGAAAAAACACGATCTCTGCCATGTTTTGCGAGACGCCACACATGAATGACGTCGTAATAAAGCATAACAAAGCCCCAATATAGAGCTGCACCTCACCAAACCGACGACTCAACCAAGAGGTAATCGGCAAGCCGATGGCATTACAAACGGTAAACGACGTAATGACCCATGTGCCTTGGGTAAAACTGACACCCATATTGCCAGAAATGGTCGGCAAAGCGACGTTGGCAATAGTGGTATCCAACACCTGCATAAATACCCCCAGCGCAATGGCGAACACACAGAGCGCCATATTCGCTGGTCGAAACCCTTCTTGTTGGCTCATAGATCACCCTTACGACTTGTTTTTAGGTGCATGGTTAAGCTGGGGATCATTGTCTTTAATAATTTGGCTGATGATCTGCTGGACGTTTTCCATCTGCTTCTGGTAGACATTGGTTTCATAACGCGGCTTTTTAGGGCTACTCGTCGATAACAACTTGCCGTTTTGATTGGCAGTATCCACATCGACATTCATCGACAGGCCTATACGCAGAGGATGGGCGGCTAGATCATTGGTATCCAACTTGATGCGAACGGGTAAACGTTGGACAATTTTAATCCAGTTACCCGTCGCATTTTGCGCAGGTAACACAGAAAACGCACTGCCAGTGCCGATACCTAAACTTTCAACCGAACCATGGTAGACCACCTTGTCGCCATAAAGATCACTGACTAAAGTCACAGGCTGACCAATACGCATACTATCCAATTGCGTTTCTTTAAAGTTAGCATCGACCCACACTTCATTAAGAGGTACAACGGCCATTAAAGTAGAGTTTGGTGAGACACGCTGCCCTAACTGTACTTGACGGCGGGCCACATAACCGGTGACAGGGGCCACAATGCTCGTGCGCTGCTTATTTAGATAAGCCTGTTTCAACGCTGAAATGGCTGATAAAACAATCGGATGCGTTTCGACAGTGGTACCTGATATCATGGAGGATTGAGCTTTCAACTGCTCCTCCGCCACATTTAGTTGGGTTTGAGCAGACTCCACCATGTCTTTTGCATGGCTTAAGTCTTCTTGAGACAAGCCACCTGCTTTAACCATGTTTTTCCGGCGATCATAGTCTCTTTGTGCTTTGTGTAGGGCGATCTTATTCGCTTCAACCACGGCTTCAGCTTGCGTCACATTATTGAACATAGCCCGTACTTTTCGAACCGCTTGGGCTAATTGTGCTTTCGCATTTTCAAACTGCAGGTCAGCATCGGTTTGATCGAACCGTACCAACACTTGGCCTTTTTGTACAAAATCACCGTTATCTGCAGCAATTTCTGTGACGGTACCCACGGTTTCTGGCGTAATAGAAACGATGTTACCTTTTACATACGCGTCGTCTGTTGTTGCATTACCCACAACATATTCTTCGTAATACCCGGTTGCTCCGATCGCACCCAAGATAATAATGCCAAGAAAGATCATTAAACTCTTCTTACGTTGGCTTTTCTTTGGTGTTGTTGTGTTGTCATTGTCTTGCATAATTTGGTTCACCATCAATGTTGAGAAACAGAAGTCGATTTATCTTCAAAGCCACCACCTAACGCCTCAACCAAGGCGACTTGCTGCTCTTGCAGTTGGTTTTTTAATTGGGTGACGACCGATTCAGCTTGCAGTAATTGATTTTCAATGAGCAGCACTTCTAGCTGACTCCCCATACCTGACTGATAACGTTTTTCCGTAATATGGTAGCTTTTAGAAGCTAACTGGAGACTTTTTTCTGCGTCTTTGATTTGCTCATTGATGGATTTAATCGATAAAACGTTGTCGGTTATATCCCCAAATGCTTTGGTGATGATCTTATTGTACTGAGCAACCGCCGCATCATATGACGCTGTTTTATTAATCAAATTGGCTTTTAGATCTTGAGTAAATAAAGGCAAGGAAATCGCAGGACCAACGTTCCAAGAACGGCTGGGCTCACCAAAGAATGAATCCCCCGCAACCGCTTTAAAGCCTGCTGCCGCACTTAAATTCACATTGGGATAAAAACGAGTCTTAGCCACATCGATGTCCTTGCTTGCCGCTTCCACTCGCCATTTTGCCGCCACGATGTCCGGACGATGTGCCATTAAGTTGGCAGGCAATTGTTGCGGTAAATTAAGCTTGCTTCCCATCTCGACACTAGGGCGCGTTATGGTACTGGCAAGATCGGGTCCTTCTCCAACTAAAGTGGCTAAGGCGTTTTTCAACAGCTGAATTGACAAAATACGCTGCTTCAAGACCTGCTTAGCAGAAGCCTCATTACTTTGTGCTGTGTATAGATGGTCGTCGGATGTTAAACCATTCTTCAACAGTTGCTGAGTAATGGAAACAATACGCTGTGTTCGCTGAAGATCTTCTTTGGCCAGATCTTCTAAAGAGTAAGCATTCGCCAACTGTACATAGGTACGGATAATCGCCGAAGATAAATTGATTTTTGCGGCTTGATGATCTATTTCCGCCGCTTTTTGCTCGTTGACACTGGCAACCCAAGCCGCTTTATTCCCACCCCATAAATCAAAAGAGTAGTTCATATTTAAGCCAAGATTATAGACGGTTCCGTACTTACTTCCTTGGTAGGCAGGGTCTTCTATACGGGATAAGCGTGAGCGAGTTACACCAGCATTAGCAGAAACCACTGGGTCAAATTTACTGTCTGCAGCCATCACATAAGCCGACGCTTTTTCTAAATTTGCGTTGGCCATTTGAATATTAGGGCTGTGTTTTAACGCTTGCTCAATCAGCCGATTCAACTGAGCATCATCCAATGACAGCCACCAAGACTGGGCGGGCCAATTAGCAGAATACAAATTCTTGGTTTGTAAGTTGCTCGCGTGTTTAATCAGAGCATCGCCATCCATGGTATTGTGCGTTTTAATGTATGCTGGTGGCGCACATCCATAGAGAAAGCATAACGACATAAACGTAGTAATTTTTGCTAACTTTAACATTTTGCACCCTTGTATTTAGACATGACGCACTCTTCTGAGAGAAAAGAGCTGACTATTTTGCTTAAACAATGCTGAAGATTTTGCTGTTCTTGCGTCGATAAACAGTCGGTTAAATGGTCTATCGCGGCATGAGCTAAGGGGAGTGTCTTAGCCGTCACAGTACGCCCTTCTTCCGTTAACTGAATCAAAACAGAACGACGGTCTTCCGGATCCGTCTCTCTTTGAATAAGTTGCTTTTTTTCTAAACGATCCAACATTCGCGTCACCGAGCTGCCATCAACCCCCAATGCCTTACTAATATAGGAAGAGCGCTGGGTCCCCATAAAATAAAGCGTAAAAAGCACCTTAGCTTGACTGGAAGTAATCTCTTCTTGAGCCAAATATTGGTCGAGAAGACGGTCCTTTATATGGGTCGATTTACTGAGCAAAAAACCAATACTGGAAAATAGCTGCTCATTAATTTGTTGTTTATTTAGCGTCATAGTTGGTTTGATCAGAATGTGGATAAAATTTACTTGCCTATGCAATAGTTGCATAGGCAAGTAAATTATTTCACTCCTCTCTATCTACAGTCAATCCTTAACTAACGGTCTATGACGTCCCTTAAAAAGTTTATTATTTAGTACACATTCAGTTCACTTTTTGCACATCAATCAACGCCATTCCCCCATTGGCAAGTAGCAAAAAAAACTCAGATAGAAAGGAAAAAAAACCAGCAAAGTGACGCTGGTTTTTTCTCTATTTGGTAAGGGAAGCACCAAATAAAGACCTTTTAAGAGGCCCTAAGTCTAGAAGTGACAGGGCGAAGAAGCCCTATATTCCGCCCTGTGTCAGCTTAGCGGGATCAAGCAAAGCAAGCAGTTCTTCCCTGCTTAAGTCAGTATCTTCTTCAGCGACATCCACCACAGGTCGGCCTTCTTTGTAAGCTTTTTTCGCAATATCTGCCGCTTTAAGGTAGCCAATAATCGGATTCAAGGCGGTTACCAAGATAGGATTACGGTGTAAGGCATCATTGAGCTTGTCTTCGTTGACGGTTAAGGTCGAAATGGCATTATCTGCCAGAAGATAGGCACTATTGGCTAATAATTTAATACTGTTAAGCAAGTTTTTAGCGATCATCGGCAACATAACATTCAGTTCAAAATTGCCTGCTTGCCCACCAATGGTGATTGCCGCATCGTTACCGATTACCTGGGCGGCCACCATAGCCGTGGCTTCTGGAATCACCGGGTTGACCTTTCCTGGCATAATGGAGGAACCAGGTTGCAACGCTTGCAAGGTAATTTCACCTAAGCCAGCCAACGGGCCAGAGTTCATCCAGCGTAGATCATTGGCAATTTTCATATAGGTAACGGCAACCGCTTTCAACTGACCTGATAACGCAACCGCCGTGTCTTGAGAGCCAATTAAGGCAAAGAAGTTCTTTCCTGGCTCAAAGGTAATGTGGGTCAAATCCGATAATTCTTTGGCAAATACCGCTGCGAATTCTGGATGGGCATTAATACCAGTGCCTACAGCTGTGCCACCTTGAGCCAGTTGTGTAATCTTACCTTCTATGTACCTTAGATTATCTAAGTTGTCTTGCAATTGCGCCGCCCAGCCATGAAAGGTTTGGTCAAAACGCACAGGCATAGCATCCATCAAATGGGTACGACCTGTCTTGGTATAGCCAGCCAGAGTGTCCCCCTTCTCTTCAATCGTCTTTTTCAAATGGGTAATGGCGGGTATTAAATGCCCTAGTAACTCTATTGAAGCACTCACATGAATGGCGGTTGGAATGATGTCATTACTGCTTTGACCATAATTTACGTGATCGTTCGGACTCACTTTTTCACCCAAATGACGGGTGGCCAGCGTCGCGATCACTTCGTTCGCATTCATATTGGTACTGGTGCCGGAACCGGTTTGAAAGACATCGACAGGAAAGTGACTCATCAACGCCTTATCATTAAGCAGCTCATCACAGGCAGCCTGAATGGCTATAGACATCTCTGGTGTGATACATTCAAGGGACTGATTCGCTCGGGCAGCGGCGGATTTTAGGGTAATCAAAGCTCGAATAAAGGCTTCTGGTAGCGGTTCACCGCTAATCGGAAAGTTATTAATAGCTCGCTGTGTTTGTGCACCGTACAGGGCATTTTCTGGAACGCTTAGTTCCCCCATGCTGTCTTTTTCAATACGCGTTTTCATCTTGATTCATTGCCTTCTTGTTGTAAAGTGGAAAGAAAGTAGTGACTCAGCGTGCGCAGATCATGCTCCAGTTTGAAATAGGACTTAGCGTCTTGGTAGGTAATAATGAGACGCTTTAAGTTCCCTAAAGGACGATACAGCATGTCTAAACAGGTCTCGCGCCAGTAGATCGCCAAGCTGGTGTCACACACCGTATCAAGCAAAACATTAAATACCCGCTGATGCAAAGACATCGCATCATTTATATTCAGTCGCTCAGCGTACTCTTCACTCATATCAAGATAGTGGTAAAGTAATTGCGGGGTATCCGCACATTGTCCATCTTGAATCATTTGCTCGAACACGGAGAAAGGCACTATATAATGGCTCATGATCTTGTCCTACACTATTGAGATGATAATGATTATCAATAATGGAAGCGAATAATTAATCTGTCAATAAAATAATAATGATTATCATTTGTGATTAATGTAAGCATGACCTCTAACAACGATTTACCAACAAGTAAGATACGTCATAAAAAAACCACCAGAGCAATGTCCTATTAACATCACGACTGGTGGTCTATTTTGACTATTGTGAGCCTGATAAGCCGACGTCACACTTAGTGGTGATGGCCTCCTACCCCGTGGGCATGACCGTGTGCTATTTCATCATCCGTCGCTTCCCGGGCTTCAACAATCTCAACATTGAAGGTCAAATCTTTACCTGAAAGAGGATGATTCAAATCCACTGTGGCATGCTTAAGTCCAGCTTTAATAATAGTCACCTGACGCGCCCCTTGATCGGTCTGAACCATCGCAACCATACCTGGCTTCCAACGCTTAGCTCCTTGGAGGTGTTTTACTGGCACTTGTTGTTGACGGTCTTCATAACGCTCTCCATATGCCTCAGCCATAGGAACCGTGACTTCAAACTCATCGCCAGCTTCTTTTCCTTCCATGGCTTTTTCAAGACCTGGAATCACATTGCTGTGACCATGCAGATAAGAAATGGGGTCTTTACCTGCGGATGTTTCGATCAGTTCGTCACCATGACGAAGTGTGTAGTGAAACGTGACAACTTGATTGTCTGCAATTGACATGTTCTTTCCTCTAAAATAAAACGGCCTGATAAATACCATTGCGTATTTTGCGCAACATTATAGAAGTTCCGTAGAAAATGGCGAGCACCTAGTCTCTTCTTGCCCCATTTAAAACAGCCCCAGCAGTAATTCATTTTCCTTAATGGTGATGTTCTTGATCATAGAGGCCGCCAACTTCTGCTCTAAATTATGATTCAGCACATAAACAGGGTGTTGATTAAAATAGCTTGTTAACGCTTTTTCAAAATCACTATTTAGAGACCCTAATGTGGAACGCAATAACTGGTCGCTGAATTTAGAACCATAGACTTCAATGTTCGTTATTCTGGGGGAAACAAGGTAGATACGATTCTCCTCCAACCTCACCCCTGACGATAACGATGGTTTCACCTGAGTACTAAAAGTAAAACTCTGTCCAAAGGCGTTGACCTTTCCTGACAACAAACACACCATGTCGACTAACGCCATACCACCGTCTTTTTCGGTTAAATTCAGCTGAACACTTTGTACCTTCAGTGTCATATCCAAGGTACCATTATCCTTTAAACCAAGTGCTATTTGACGCTCTTTTCCTTGCGCGATTTCTTTCTTAATGGCCTCATTTAGCTGCGCTTGTGTAACGCTTATACCATTTGTACAACCACTCAGAAACAAACAAAAAAAGACCAGTGTACAGGCTGCAATAACACGACGAATCATTCTAAGCTCCTAAGCTGTTTGGGACTTTTGTACTATTTTAGCCCGTTTTTCATACCAAAAACGCATAAAGTCTTCGGTGACTTTTTGCTCAATATCCATTGCTTCATTGGTTGGACAAAATAGCGATATAGTGAACTGGGTATGCCCCTCATGGGAGGTGGTAATGCGAACCCGTGGTTCTGGCCCTGATATTTTAATATCGAGACGTTTTTCAATCAGACTGTTATAACGAATGGCCACCCCATGAAAGTGCTCACTGTATTCTTTTAACTTATCTAAAATGTCCTGTTTTATTTCGAACAGGTTAACCTCATCATTCTGTCTTGTGATAGAAAAAACATGGGTGACATAGCGCCGCATATAATTCAGGTTTTGCACGGTACTCGTGAGCAACAGGCTATTCGGCACAACCGTTGTACGCCCTGTATAGCCATAACTTCCCCCCTTCAAGTCGACTTCAAACAAGGTTGTGGACAACCAATCACTGTCGGTCACTTCCCCTTCGAAATTACCAATCCTTACCCAGTCACCTACTTGATAAGGCCGAGTGCTGGCACGAAAAAATGCTCCTACGATACAAGAGATAAACTCTTTCGTCGCTACAACCAAGGCAACCATAAAAGCGGCAATAGAGATCGCAAGGTTTTGTAATTCAGAGGACCAGATTAAGATAAATCCAACCACTAAAAAAAGATTGAAAATATTATCCAGCGTGTTAATCCGTTGACGTTTTTTATCATGTTCAAGCGTAGGGTGACGACGTATCACCCGTCTCGTATAACGACGGACAGCATAAGATATAAGCGCCCAAGCAATGGTTAATACGATTTCTACATGATCTCTAATGATCGTCGTATCAAAGTGTGAAATTTCAATTGGCATAACGTTCGGATTCCTTCGTTTAGGGCGCTACTTTAGCACTATCAGACGAATCAAAAAACAATGTAAAGCAGCAAGAATTGAAAAGAAAAAAGCTAGACACTGACAGAAATAGTACTGTATATTTAAACAGTATTATTTTTCCCGAGGTGGATTATGCCTGTTGTTATTAAATACGTTGTAGCACGTGATGGAATTGAAAAAATGACCTTTACCTCAAAAGCCGACGCCGATGCCTATGACAAAATGCTAGACACAGCCGACGCACTTTACGAATTATTGGATAACAGTCATTTGGCCGATGATCACCATCAAAAAGAAGCGTTATCACTGTACTTGGCCGAACACAAAGACGACTTGTTAGAGGCATTAGGAACAAAGCGTAAAACCGCATCGAAACGCCAAAAAGCGAACGTCAAAACGCCCTCAAAAACCAGCTCCAATAAGCCATTGGAGCTCACTCAGAAGGAGACTAAAAAACCCCTTGAGGACCTTGTCATTGAGCCAGATGAAGATGCATTCTACGAAGAGCAAGACATCATAATTGATGAGGATGAATTAACTAGCTACGCAGATAGCGATGCCGCATAAAGACACCTGATATAGCCTTTTGATAGAGCCCATCAAAAGGCTAATTGCCATGTACTATGCGATGAATAAACGCCAGCTTTTCTCGTACTTTTGGCACCAGCACAAAGGGGTATAAATCCGGTTGTCCCATGCTCCGGTTCAGGTTATTCACGGCAAAGGTTAATGGCAGATATTGGGCAATAATATCCTCAAAATTAGCATGGCAATAAGGATCAATATTAATAGTCGCCGCTAAACCTTGGTGCTGATTATTCGGAGGCGACATACTAATACCAAATTCGCTAGCCGTTTCTAAGGTATCGACAATATGCAGGTAATGCGCCCAGGTTTCAGCCCAGTCTTCCCAAGGGTGAGAAGACGCATAGGCACTAACAAAGTTGTCCTGCCAATTTTGAACAGGATTGTCATAGTGCTTGCGCAAGGCGTCAGCGTAGCTTGCTCGTTCATCCCCAAACAAAGCCCGGTAGTTGGCCAACTCAATGTCATTTTCTGCAATTAACTGATCCCAGTAATAATGCCCCACTTCATGACGAAAATGCCCTATCAAAGTTCGATAAGACTCTTTCATGTCTTCACGCATTTGCTCTCGTTCTGCACTGTTTGCTTCAGATGTATTAATGGTCACTTGCCCAAGAGCGTGGCCTGTTGTGGACTGTGCATTTACTGGCACTGCATTTTCTTCGGAAATAAAGTCAAACGACAACCCATCTTCTGGATTCTCCGTTTTATTTAAGACAGGAAGTCCCAGCTTGATTAACGAGTACACCAAGCGATGCTTAGCAAACTCGAGTTTTTGCCATTCGTCCCGTTGTTTGACGCGTTCTAAATTGGGAATATGACGATTCAACTGACAGGCTTCACACAAGGTATCTGGGTTATCCACCAGCCAATTACAAACAAAATATTGCGCGTTCTTACAGTAATACCACTTTTTAGCAGGCATATTGGTGTCTGCTAACGCCCTGAAGCCAGAGCCGTCTGGTTTCAGGGCGCTCAAAGTCATTGGCTCAGATAAAAAGCCTAAAGAAGAGCCACAGCTTTCACACAAAGTATTATCAAATAAAATCGTTTGAGAACATTGCTGACAGGTAAAAATTTTCATAATGCCTCTTCGTCTAAGACGGTAAGCTCGTTATTATAACGTTCGCTTGATTGCTCTCTATCCAACAAACCATCCAGACGGTGTGCTCTATGGTTTGGGATGATTTAATAAATAGTCTGTTGCCTGATCAATGGACAAAGGTTTGCTAAACAAATATCCCTGTAACTCATCGCAACCATGGTCCGCCAACCATTGAGCGGTGGCCTCATTTTCCACCCCTTCAGCAACAATCTGGGCCTGCATTAACAGACAAATACTGATGATCATTTGAACCAGTTGAGGGTTATCCGGAAGGCTAGCAATTAGGCTACGGTCAATTTTAATAAAATCAAAAGCAATGTCATTTAAACGTGCAAAGTTCGAATACCCCACACCAAAATCATCCACCGACACTCTAACACCTAAATGGCGAAGCTGCTGGAGATTATTAATAACCACTACATCTCCTTTTGTTAAAGCGGACTCAGTCAGCTCCAATTCTAAACGGTTCGGCGCACAACCATTTTCATCCAACATGCGCGCCAAACTGGTAACAAAGTCCTCTTTAAATAATTGGCTGATCGACACATTTACAGAAACCGCCACATCTTGTCCCAATACATGCCAGAGGGCAATCTGCTTAATCACTTCGCGCAAAACCCACTCACCGATCTGCCCCATCTGTCCAGAGCGCTCACACAAATCAATAAAGCTATCGGGATACATCAAACCATTCTCTGGATGATTCCATCTCAATAGTGCTTCGAGAGACGCAACCGATTTATCCTTGGCACTGACTCTTGGCTGATAGTGCAAAACAAATTCATCGTTACTAAGCGCTTCTTTGAGTTGGGCCAGCAATGTATGCTCATATTCGAAGGCTTCCCGCATGGCAGCATCATAGAAACAATATTGATTACGCCCTAGTAACTTTGCCTGATACATTGCAATATCTGCCGACTGCATCAGCTCTTCCAGTCCGGTCCCATGACACGGATAGATCGCCATCCCGATACTTGGTGTCACTTTTTTCACGCGATTTTTTAATGTGATCGGTGCGGACAGAAGCTGCAATAAGCTTTGGGCAAACTCCGCTAATGCTTCACTGTTATTTTCTCGAGCGGTTAACACAAAAAACTCGTCCCCTCCTAGTCGCACGACTGAATCACTAGGACCACATAGGGAAGACAAACGCTTCGCAACTTCCACCAACACACGATCCCCTTCAGCGTGTCCCATGGTGTCGTTTATGGCCTTGAACTCGTCCAAATCAATAAACAACACCCCAATGACTTCATTGCTTTGCCTTGTCGTTCTGATAAATTTGTCAAAAATATGGGGCAAAGCATGACGGTTCGGTAGATTGGTTAACGAGTCCAATAAAGCTCTTTTGGAAGCCAAAGCCTCCGCTTCTTTCAGTCTGCTGACGTCGGTTGCACTAATCAAGACCGATGGCTGACCAGTAACAGGGTCGTGACTCGCCCTTGCCGTCAATTCATGCCATCGGTTACCAGAAACGGTATGCACTAAAGCGGTAATATCTCCCTCGCCATGTTGTTCTACCTGCTGCATCAAACGGGTATAGTCACGCTTAAAAACAAAACGCTTTGACAACTCCTGCTGACTGTTCTCGAGAAACTCACGTGCCGCTGGATTTAAATATAAGTTGCTGCCGTCTAAGGTATGTAAGGAAATCATTAAATGCGTATGCATCAATGCATCTCGTCCACGGGCGGCTTCAGGCGTGGAGCGTTGCATTTCCAGGCCTTCACACAGCATAGCAATTCGTCCATCATCCAATTTAATTCCTGTGTAACGGATATTTAAGCTCACAGGTTTACCATTAGGATATAAAGTCCACTGCTCATAAAACTCAGCATCACACTCTAAAAAGTCCACCAAATATTGCTTTAAACGGCGCTGTACTGCTGGAGACATGTCCGCAGCCAAATCTCTGGCTCGAAGCGAGTCAATATCAGGCGCATTCCAAACGGCAAGCGCCGCACCATTGGCGAAAACCACCCTAGCGTTCTCTACATCAAACACCCAAACGGGTAAGTTAATTTGTTCAAATATTTTAGAGTACAATATGAATATCCAGGCAAAATCAAGAATAATGCAAATGGGTTTCAGGTTTTTTAGAGAGTTTGCTTGTACCTCCCTACACGATCTCAACGACGCAATAAGGCAGGTATATTAATTGCTATAAAGAAACGACATGCTTGCCATGCTAAGCACGCAGTTGATTATAGATGAGTCACCCACTCAGGGCGAGCGAACCACCCTACGTGACTACAAATAGCCACTTTTTTTTACCTAAGGTCAATACTGCACAACACTTTTCTAACGATCACACCATGTGATTCACATCGCTAATAATTCATGACGAATCGCAAATTCCAGTAATAAAACCTAATTATGTTCCCATATTTCCCTTTATAATAGACACTTAGGTGTGACCTTAGCTTCCGCACCCCTTACTTTTAGAGCCTTTAGAATGACAGACACTCTCCTCCTCGCTTTTATTTTTCTCGTAGCAGGTGTCATCGCGGTGCCACTTGCTGCTCGACTGAAACTGGGTTCGGTATTGGGCTATTTATTAGCCGGCATAGCCATTAGCCCTTTGCTATCATTGCTACAGGTTGATCTCGTTTCGATACAGCAATTCTCAGAGCTTGGCGTCGTCATGATGCTGTTTTTAGTCGGTTTAGAGTTAAAGCCTCAGAAACTCTGGGAAATGAAAAGCCGTCTAGCGGGCTTAGGTGGTGGACAAATTATCTTAACAACGCTCTTGGTCATGGGAAGTGCCATGTTACTAGGACAGCCCTGGCGCATAGCCCTGACCATCGGCATGTTGTTTTCTTTATCTTCTACGGCGATTGTGTTGCAAACACTGGGAGAAAAGGGGTTGATGCGCTCTGATGGCGGTCAGTCTTCTTTTGCCGTGTTACTCGCTCAAGACATTGTTGTCATTCCCATGCTGGCGCTCTTACCACTGCTGGCAACACCAGATCTACTGGCTAACTTACAACACGCCTTAACCAGCTCAGGCGCGAGCCATCACAGCAGTTTACTCGGCGAGTTTAACGCTTGGCAAAAAACGCTCATCACCTTAGGTGCCATTGGTTCAGTGATTTTAGGGGGCAATTTTCTGGTGTCACCCATTTTGCGCTTTATTGCCACCGCCCAACTGCGCGAATTATTTACCGCCGCCGCTCTCATGTTTGTCATTGGCATCACCTTACTTATGTCTGCGGTTGGCCTATCCCCTGCCTTAGGCACATTTTTAGCGGGCGTAGTGCTGGCCCGCTCCCCCTATCGTCATGAATTGGAAAGCAATATCGAACCGTTCAAAGGTCTGCTGTTAGGGCTGTTCTTCATGACGGTCGGTGCCGCTATCAACTTCCACTTATTGTTCAGTCATTTTGCGACCATTTTGGGCCTCACAGTGGGCCTCATCCTGATTAAAGTTCTTATTCTTCGCTTACTCAGTGCCATCTTCCATATTCGTGGGGCAAATAAGTGGCTGTTCGCTTTGGGTCTGGCGCAAGCCGGCGAATTTGGTTTTGTGCTTTTGTCTTTCACTGTTGCTAATGGCATTTTACCCAAAGAAATCGCGGATCAGTTGCTCCTAGTAGTAGCCTTGTCGATGCTACTGACACCTATGCTGTTTATCATTTACGACCGACTAGTGACCCCCCATTATCTAACCGATCATCCAGCAGGGGAGCAGGAAGACATTCCAGATAGCAATAAAATCATCATTGCTGGCTCAGGCCGCGTTGGCAGTCAAATTGACCGAGTCATTCGTTTAGCGGGTTATGATTCGACCGTCATCGATTTTAGTGTAAAACGCTTGAAGGCCTTACAACGTTTCGGTGTGAAAAACTACTTTGGTGACGCCACACGTCCAGAGCTTTTAGAGGCGGCGGGCATTAAAGACGCTAAAATATTGATCGTCGCCATTGATAATCCAGAACAAATATCCAAGCTGGTCAAGTATGTTATTGACACCTATCCACACGTTCACATTATTTCCCGTGCGTTTGATCGTCATCACGTTTATGACCTGTGGTCTTATGGATGTCGTGATATTGTGCGTGAAAACTACGACAGCAGCTTACGTATGAGCCGTTCTGTTTTAGAAGCCCTAGGAAGCTCACGTCAACAAGCCGAAGAGATCATTGAGCTTTACAACAAACATGATCAAATGGCCATGGTGTCGGTGGCAGATGCTCATAAAACAGGCGTACCAGCCCATGAAAATGAGGCTTACATCAAACGTATTCGACAGTATTTGGATCAGCAGGACCCCTCGCTAAAGGCTCAGATGAAAGACATTCTGAATAAAGAGGCACATTAGTTTTAACAAAAGGAACAGGCACCCACGATGTTGAATTTTTATATTATTGCCATTGCCCTAGTGGTCACTCTCTTTCTGGCCTTTTCCCGTAAGCTCGCCCATTCTGAGGGCTGGAAAGCCACCGTCACGCCATTGGCTTCGATTATGGGCAGTGGCTTTTTGGTGGTGGCACCGTTACTGGCAGAATCCGTGGGGTACTTTGCCGTACTGTGTATGGGCTTATTGCTTATGTTAGCCTATGCAGTGGGCAGCGCGATTCGCTTCAATATTCGTCACTTTGAGCCCATCGAACATCAAAAAGGCCCCGCCCAAGCCGTTTCCTTCGTCTCACGTATTGTCTTGGCAGGCGCCTATTTTATTTCCGTCACCTATTACCTTCAGCTGTTGTCAGCGTTTTTACTCAAAGCCTTTGGCTACGAAAGCGGCCTTGTAGCAAACATTATCACCACACTGATTTTGATCTTTATCTGCGGTGTGGGAATATGGCGCGGCTTAGGGGAATTAGAGAAAATCGAAACCTATGCAGTGAGCCTAAACCTTGGCATGATCGCTGGATTGCTTTTCTCACTCGCGGTATACAACGTTCAACTTTTAAAGTCTGGCCAATGGCATTTGCCCACTCTGGATTCCAGTATCGACCTACATGATTTACGTGTTTTACTGGGGCTATTAATCGTGGTACAAGGCTTTGAAACTTCCCGTTATTTGCAAAGCGAACACCCTGCTGAGTTACGTATCAAAACCATGCGCATCGCCCAGTGGATTTCAGCGGCCATTTACCTAGTATTTTTAACCCTGATGACCGTCTTATTTCATAAAGGTATGGGGGCCGATGTCACCGCGATTACCAGTATGGTAGCACCAGTGGCAGTGCTATTGCCGATCTTAATTTCTGTCGCCGCGATTGGTAGCCAATTCTCGGCTTCCGTTGCTGATACCTCTGGCGCGGGCGGATTGGTGGTCGACATCGCGCGCGAGAAGATTCCCGTGCGTTATGCTTATATGCTGATTTTGATCGTCACTATTTTCTTAACCTGGGCCACCGATGTGAATGGCATTATCGCCTATGCCTCACGGGCATTTGCTCTGTTCTATACACTACAATCCGCCGTCGCCGCCATTGTGGCACTGCAAACGAAATCAGTCGAAAAGAACACCAAAAAAGCGGCTCTCTATAGCGTAGTGTCATTGCTTTGCTTAATGGTGTTTTTATTCGGCGTGCCATCGGCTTAATGATGGGGCTGTTAGAAAAACCAAGAACCGAATGGCGCTTGGTTTAGTAGCCATGATCAAGGTTGATGGGGTTTAGCAACACATCCCCTCGTAAAAACCTCGCGGCATTCTCTGCAACCTGATCCACTACGACGGTTTCCCCCGCATCGGAAGCCATATGTGGGGTAATCACTATCCCTTGAGTTGTCCAAAGCGGGTTAGTTTCTGGCAAAGGCTCTTCGTCAAACACATCCAACATGGCACCACGCAAATGACCACTTGTAACCGCTTGAATCAGGTCTGCTTCATTCACATGACCACCACGACCACAGTTAATCACATAGGCTCCTTGTGGAAGCTGATCGAATAACTTGCGACTTAGGATGCCTTTCGTCACCGGACTTAAAGGCAGCAAGTTAATGAGAATATCGGTTTGACCAAGCATGTCGGACAAAGAGGCTTCCCCCGAATAACAGGTGATATTTGCCATCGCCTTTTGGCTTCGGGACCAGCCAGAGACACTGTAACCCAAGTCTGCTAAGCCTTTTGCAACGTACTCCCCTAACGCTCCCAGCCCGAGAACCGAGACGCGAATATCCTGCGCGGCCTTTTGTTTATACCGTTGCCAACAATTTTGCCTTTGATTCTGAGCGGCAAGATCAAAATAACGATGAACATTCAATACGCCCCACAGAACATACTCAAACATGCCCTGCTTCTGACGCTCATCAACGATGCGACAAATGGGCAAACCAGAGCTTAGCAATGATTCCCCCAAATGATCGACTCCGGCTGACAAAGCATGGATAAACTTGATGTTAGGATAATTCGTTAAAAGCGTATCATCTGGGAACCAACAGGCGGCTACCTGCACCTTGTCTGAACCGGGCTGTCCAGGCAGTAGAACATCCACCTCAGGATGTCGTTGCTGAAACGCCGCTATCAATTGCTCGGTAAACGCCGCATCATTGTTAACCAATAAAATAGGTATCTTCATGTTTACTCTCGGTACGATGGATCAATACGGTCTAACTTTCTTAGCCATGCCTGCCAAACCAAATGACGTTCATGCTCTACTTTCTTAAACTGCTCGCATACATAGCTTGCTAACGTTTCAGGGATAGTAGAAACGGGCGTTAGACTGGCCATTTGCGCGGCTGCGAGTTGAATCTCACACGCTTTGTTTAAGTAATACATAATTTGAAAGGCATCGGCAACCGTTTCCCCTACGCTAAGCAGACCATGATGACGCAGCACCAGAGCCATATTGTCGCCGAGCGATTGTTGAATGCGTGCTCGCTCGTCTAAATTAAAGGCCACGCCTTCGTAATCATGATAACCAAGACGTTGGTGAAACTCCGCGCTGATCTGATTAAGGGGCAATAAGCCGTTATCGCATGCCGCCATCGCCATACCTGCAAGCGTATGGGTATGCATCACACAGTGCGCATCGTCACGCGCCATATGCACCGCACTGTGAATGGTAAACCCTGCCAAATTATAGTCTGCACTGCCTTCTAGCACTCGCCCATGCATATCCACAACGATTAAATCACTGGCACGGATTTCATCAAACATTAAGCCAAAAGGGTTGATCAAAAAACGGGGATCTCCGTCACCCGGTAAGCGCACTGAGAAATGGGTATACAGGGTGTCTTCCCATCCCATCATGGCCGCTAACCGATAGGACGCCGCGAGATCCCGCCGTAACGTCGCCTCATCCGTTGTTATCATGTCGCTCATGCTTGCCTCCCCATAAACTCTCTCATTCTCACCATTTCTGGTGTCTTGTGTGTTTCATCCACAATATCACTCGGTGCCGCGTTCACTTGAATAATACCGTGTTCCATCATAACCACACGATCGGAAACAGACAGAGCAAATTCCATTTCATGGGTCACAATAACTAGGGTCATCCCTTCTTTGGCAAGATCTTGGATGACTTTCAGCACCTCATTGACCATTTCTGGATCAAGCGCAGAAGTCGGCTCATCAAACAAGATAATGTCTGGCGACAACGCCAAAGCCCGAGCGATTGCCACCCGCTGCTGTTGCCCCCCGGATAACTGATGTGGGTATTTGTTTGCGTGAGCGAGCAAGCCGACTCGATCCAGTAAATACAAAGCTTGCGCCTTGTTGGTGGTTTGGTCAGGCGCTTTTCCATGATAACGTGGCGCCATCATGATATTGTCAAGCGCCGTCATATGCGGAAACAGGTTAAAGCTTTGAAACACCATGCCGATCCGCAACATACCTGACTTCAGCGTTTTACGAGCAGGTGACTGTCCCCCTTTGAGGAAATCTTCACCAAAGAGAATCACTTCACCGGCGTCGAGCGTTTCCAAGCGATTAATGATACGAATCAAGGTCGTTTTACCCGAACCAGACGGTCCAATCACACTGACCACGTCACCAATATTAATATTTAGATCCACGTCTTTTAGCACCACGTGATTGCCGTAGGCTTTACGCAAACTCTTAAGACTCAATGCTGGTGGCGCCCCCGCAGAACGTTGATTTTGCTTAAGCGGCATGGGCAGTGCCGCCTTTCTTACTTCTTCACACTCTCCATCGGACAAGGTGGTTGGTTTGCGTGATGATACGTCCAAACGTTTCTCCACCCATTGTAGAATCGAGCTAAAGACCGTCACAATTAATACGTAATACACAGCAACCGCCAACAGCGTTTCGAGCACTAAGAAGTTCTGAGTGTAAAGGCGCTGACCCGTGAGCAATAATTCCGGTAGCGAGATAACGGACACCAAGGAACTCAGTTTGATCACGGTGATATATTCATTGATCAAAGACGGTAAGGAAATACGGAACGCCTGAGGAATCACAATTAAGCGCTGAATGCCTAGAAAGCCAATATTCAACGCATGGCCCGCTTCACGCTGACCTTTTGCAACAGACAATAAGCCACCCCGATGGATCTCTGCCATGTAAGCGGCTTCCGTGACCACAAGACTGAGTAATCCAGAGATAAAAGGAACGCCTAAGAACGCACTGGTCGATGGAAATAATTGCGGCAAGTTATAGACAAACACCAAGACCACCAGCAACGGGACACTTCTAAAAAACCAAATATAAACAGCGGCGGGCAATGAGAGCCAGCGCGATGTCGACATTTTCGCACAGGCCACACAAAACCCCAGTACCAAGCCAATACCCCAAGACAAGGTACTGATTTCTACAACCGTGATGCTCGCTTGCCAAAACGATGCCATTGAGAAAAGCGAGAAAAAGTATCCCCAATCTAAATTCATACTAGCTCCTAACTACCGATAAAAACCTGTCTCATTTAGAGACAGGGGATAGATCGTATTTTTTAAGTAGGGCAGGAAAGGAGCCATTTTCCGTAATCTTTGCTAGTGCTTTCGTCAGCGCATCGCGAAGTTGGTCATTGCCTTTTTTCACGTAGATTCCCAAGGTTTGTGGGTAAACCAAATCTGGCGAACTGATCACCATTCGCCCACGTGACTTTTCCACAATCATTTTGGCAGCGCCATTGATTTCGAGCTGAGCTTGCACGTTTCTAGACATCAATGCTTGAGCCACTTCCGGTGCTGTTGGGAACTCCATCACATGAATAGCAGGCTTTCCGTTCGCTTTACAGTAGCTGGCAGACAGCTCATTAAGCGCTTTCACCCAAGTGGTCCCTTGCTGTAGGCCAACTTTTAAACCACATAAGTCTTTTTCTGTTTTGGGACGCAATGAGCCACTTTTTAATACCATGATAGAGGCGCCAGTACGGGCGTAAGGAATGGCATCCGCTTGCTTTTGACGTGCTGGCGTCACGTACATGCCAGAAATGACCGCATCAAATTTGTTCGACGCTAACCCCAAGATCAAGCCCGTAAACTTGGTATCAGAAAAGCTCACTTTGACTCCCATTTGCTTTGCCAATAACTCCGCAACATCTGGGTCAAAACCAACAATTTTGTCACCGTCGTATGACTCAAAAGGAGGGTACGTCACCTCCATGCCAACTTTTAATGTCCCCGGCGACAGTAGTTCAGTCGCAGAAGCGGCTAAGCTCGTTAAGCCTAATGCAATCGACGTTAAACCGACGACTAACGCTTTTTTCGATGTATTCATGATTGTGCTCCTTGGTGATACTTGTTTCTTTTGTGTTTTATATTGAGAGACTTTTGCACGACGACTGCGCTTGCCAATACTTTGTTAAAAACAGGCTCAAAATGCTCATTTATCGCGATAAACTTCGCTTTCTCGTCTGTTTTTGCCGCATCTTGGTGTCGCTCGTGACATCGTGCAAAGGTCTTATTGAATGATGTCTTTATCACTTGGCGTGTTTTTTTAAATGCCCGAATGTCGCCACACCTCGCGCTTTTTCTGGTAAGGTCAACTCCCCCTTAGCCACTTTTTCTCGCAAATAACGATAGGTTTGCAGTGCTTGGCTATACATGTGATCCCCAATACTGATGGCCTCATACGCCTGTTCCGACTCTGCCCCTTCGAATTGTGGCAAAGGGCGAATCTGCGTGTGATAGTCACAAGCAAAAAACAGCGGGAAGGAATAACGTTCCTGACTCACTTTACGCACCCTGTGGGCGGTCGCGACAAATTGCCCTGCAGTCAATACTTCCAACATATCGCCGATGTTCACCACAAAGGCTTCTTCTCCCGCTTCTTCCACTGGTGGGGCATCAATCCAAACACCCTCTTCATTCATCACTTCTAGCCCCGCTTGGTCTGCTAGCAAAAGCGTGAAACATTCATAATCAGTGTGGGCACCAATGCCGGGGCGGTCTTGTGCATCAGGGTTGAAGGGGTAATGAATAAGCCGCAACTTGGAAGGAGGACAGGTAACCATGTCATCGAAGTAGTGCTCCGGCAAACCCAACGCCAAAGCAAAACCGGAAAACAGGCGGCGACCAAGGGCAAAAATAGCGTGGTAATAGGCACGAATATCTTGCTGGAAACCGGGTAGAGTTGGCCATTCGTTATCACCGATCAAAGGCGTGTTTGCTAACACTAATGGGTGATCTTCAGGGGCGGGAAAGCCTACATCGAACGCCTCTTTATGATCGGGTTTGCCAGTCCCATAAATTTCTTCTCCTTCGGGCACATAGCCTTTGTGGCTTTTAGAGGCACCAATGTAATAATTCATTTTTTGTGACATAGACTGAGCAAAAAACGCTTTCGCGGCTTTGCGCAACCCCGTAATTAACACTGGGTCCATACCATGACCGGTGACATACAAAAAGCCCACTTCTTTTGCAGCTTTACCTAACTGTTCCGCAACATTCTGACGACGCTCTAAATCCTCACTGAATAAACCTGCAATATTCACAACAGGGATGGAAGTAAAGGCTGACGGAGTAGACGAATTCATAAGACGGACTCACTTAACAAAGAATGATGTTGATGAATAAAACGTTCAAAATGCGCTCTCTCCTCCACTGCCATCCACTCATTCAAAGCCCATAAATCGGCCACGGGGACATTCGTAAACGGAAGGTGGTGAAGGTAACCATCGGCGCCAAATTCGGTGGTCATGGTGGTTTCTGTCCGGCCAGCATCAAGATGCTTTTGCCAAATGGCTTGCCAAACATTCTGGTGAAACAGCAACGCCTCTTTGTATTCCGGCGCGCCTGGGTGTGGCGTTTGCGGCCCTTGCGGATAACCAACACGCGCCTGTATATGATGAACACGTTCAATAAAGCGTGATAAATCATCAACAGGATCATTTAGCAAACGCTCACATACCAGCACCCAATGACTGATATCAGCGGTATATCGCACCTCGGGAAGTTGTCGAATCAGCTCAAGCGTCACCCAAGGGCTGTAAAGAGACGTCGCTCGATGGGTTTCAAAACTACAGAATACGCCCTTTTCTTTGGCCAACTCATGGGCACGACCAAAGAAATCGACCTGTTGCGTCATGGTCCAGCGATCATTGCCGGGGAGCACATTAACAAACTTAGGTTCCAGCTCTGCCGCAAAATCTAACTGCTCTGCCAAACGCGCCAAATGTTGGTCTGGGCTTTCGGCTTGATTTGGAATCACATCGCCGCCTGAAAACAAAATCGCAATGTATTTCATCTCCAGCTCTTTCAGTGATTGTTTAAAAGTACGTCGAGCCTCAAGCTCTAAAGGCACTCGCGCTTCCACGCCAACAAACCCTGCTTGGCGTAATGCGTCCACATAGGAGCACATTTCTTGCTGCACGCCCCATAATGTCCTGAACAATGATAGTTCCATAAGCGATGCCTCTCATTTCTGACGGTTTATCGGTACTTCATAGCTTGTGCTTCATAGTCAGTGCTTCATAGCCGGTACTCTACACCTGGCAATACGCACAACATCTCATACAACAGGTTCGCGGCCAGCTGGGAGGTATTGCCGCTGACATCGTACGGTGGTGATACTTCCACAAGGTCGCCCCCAACCAAGTTCAAGCCTTTGCAACCCCGAACAATTTCCAACCCTTGAATGGAGGTTAACCCCCCGACTTCAGGCGTACCGGTGCCAGGTGCCCAAGCAGGATCTAGGCCATCAATATCGAACGATAAATACACCGGACGATCTCCCATCATGTCACGGACTTCTTCCATCAAAGGCGCTAAGGATTTGTGCCAACACGCTTCAGCAGTGACCAAACGAAAGCCTTGGTTTTCCCCCCATTTGAAATCTTCCGCAGAGTACCCTTGGGCACGCTGTCCAATCTGAATCACTCGCTCACAATTCAGCAGGCCCTCTTCCACGGCACGGCGGAATGTGGTGCCATGGGCAATTTTTTCGCCAAACATGTTGTCGTTGGTATCGGTGTGCGCGTCCACATGAATCAGACCCACTGGGCCATGCTTTTTGGTGATGGAGCGAAGAATCGGTAAAGTGAGTGTGTGATCGCCGCCCAACGTCAGTGGAATGACAGGATAAGAGTTGAGCTGATCGTAATATTTTTCGATGATGTCAACAGACTTAAGCAGGTTGTAAGTATTGATTGGCACATCACCAATGTCTGCCACAGAAAGCGAGTCAAATGGTGCCGCTCCGGTGGCCATGTTATAAGGGCGAATCATTACCGATTCTGCTCGTATTTGGCGAGGTCCGTAGCGTGTTCCCGCTCGTTGAGAGGTTCCCACATCCAATGGGATGCCGATAAATGCGGCATCCAAGCCTTCTAGCACGTCAACGAATGGCAACCTCATCATGGTCGCTCTGCCGCCAAAGCGAGGCATCTCGTTCCCACTTTGAGGTTGGTATAACACTTTAGACATAAACAAAAATCCTCGTTTTTAGCGCAATGCAAACCGCGCCAGTTCAATAACCTAACTCGATACTAGAAAAGAGAACTTGACCGTTAAATAGCAAATCACAAATAATTAGTTCAGCTTTTACTGAACTAAAACGAGTGAGCTCTATGCGCCCAGACAAACGAATAAATATCCGATTATTAGAAGTCTTTGTTTCTGTGGTGCAAAACCAAGGTTACTCGGGTGCCCAGCAAGATCTGAACCTTACCACTTCCGCCATCAGCAACTACATGAGTGACTTAGAAGCCCAGGTAGGCTTTACCTTATGTCAACGTGGTCGCGCAGGGTTTTCACTGACGGAAAAAGGCCAACAATTTTTGCATCAGAGCATCAAACTGCTGGATGAAATGAATGAATTGGAGCGCCACGCGGAAGCACTCAAAGGTGACTTAGGCGGTACATTTCGGATCGCCGTTTTGGACGCAACCGTCATGGACGAATCTTTGTCTATGCCGGAAGTCATCCGTCAATTCTGCGAACGCTTTCCCGCCGTACATTTGAATTTACAAATTCGCAGTCCGTATGAGCAAGTGCAAGGCATCCTCAATAATCAGCTCGATCTTGCCATTGGTAACTTCCCTTCCAGTGTAAATAACGTGGTCGAGGAGAAGCTGTATCGCGAACAACATTGGCTCTATTGCAGTGATTTGAACCCGCTTTTTGACATCAAGCAGATAACACGCGAGCAAGTCATCAAATGTGGCTTGGTGACACGAAGCTACTGGAATACAGCGGATTTACGCAAGCGGGGATTTGGTCACAGTACGGCAACCGTGGAAAGCATGGAGGCTCAGCTCACATTGATTCTGTCTGGAAAATTTGTGGGATATTTGCCTGAGCATTATGCACAGCACCTGGTGAAATCGGGGCGACTTAGACCCCTTCTCCCCAGTGAATTTGGCTATCAAGCCCCTTTCTCTTTGATCTTTCGACGGGGGCGCAGCAAAGAAGTCTTTATCCGTACCATGCGGGAGCTGCTCATCAAACAAACGTCGGAAAAAGCCAAATAAATATCTCGTTAAGTCTGATCATTATGACCCGTCAGACTCGACAACCTGCGGAATGTCACCTAACGCATGTAAAGACCTTTCTCTTTAATACGATGAAAAATAGCTTAAAAAAATAACCATTTTCACTCAATTTAGGCCCTCATTATATAAAAAGTCCATTCACTTTTTTATTAAGAAGATCTTCTAAAGCTCACTCTTTTTCTGCTTCTCATCATTTTTTATTTAAATAATTCAATTGGTTAAAAATTAAAGCGGACAAATTAAAGCGGACTTTTTCTCATAAACCTTTTTTTCACTGGGCTCCCTTTACTGTAAAAACAAGCAAACTCTTTTCCTTTTCATCTGAGTCGCTTACCTGAGTTAACTTGCCAAGTGAAACCATTATGCAGTCATCCAATGCACTCTATGTAATGCCAGAGCAATCTCTTATTCCCACGCCTACTCTGCCTTACGAGTTTCTTTCTGCTGCCATGGAAGACCCAAAAAGAAGAAACCTAGAAACCTTTGTCCAAGAGGGCTTCGCCAAAAAATACCAAGCCCATGTCACAAACTTTATGCCATTGTTGTTAGGGATTCATGCACAACGCTTAAGAGCGGTAGTGGGCGTAAGACGAGCGACTCAACCTCTTTTTATTGAGCAATATTTACCTGTTCCCATTACCAATATGCTGCAAAAACATGGTGTTTGGACACAACGTCATGCCATAGCCGAACTGGGTAACTTATACAGCCAAAACCAACGTTTTACCTTGCCTTTATTAATGACCGTGGTAATGAGCTTATATCTCTCCGAGATTCAATATTTAGTTTTTTCTGGCACCGATAAAATTCGTCAACTGTTAGAGAAACTCAAACTCAAACTCACCTTTTTAGCGGATGCAGATCCTAGCAAGCTGCAAGATCAGGCCAATTGGGGAAACTATTACACCAGTCAGCCAAAAGTCATGTTTATTGATGTGGCAAAAGCTGTCGCAACAGCGTTAATGCAACCCGAGTTACAGGCACTGTTTGGCCTAGTTCAAGCCAATCATTCAGCACTTTTACAACAGATGAGGACGCTATAATGTGGTACTTTTCTTCACCGGATTGGGCCGATAAAATTGCCTTAGAATCCTCCCAACAGTCGCTGACCTATCAGCAATTGGCAGACGCTGTCACCGCTCGTCAGACTTGGTTACAAGCGCAATCCATCCAAACGCTTGCAATCGCTATGGACAACTGTGTGGAATGGGTATTATTTGATCTTGCCTGCCAACAAGCTGGCCTGTGCTGCGTTCCAGTCCCCAGCTTCTTTAGCCCAGCACAAACATCCCATTTATTAACACAAAGCGGTATTGAGCTGCTGTTAACAGAAGACTCATCGGAGCAAACAAACAAGACGCCTTTTCAACAGGTGTTCATGCAGCGCTTTCAAGTCGATACACCGCCAGTCATGCCTCAAGGTACTCACAAAATTACCTTTACTTCTGGCACCACGGGCAGCCCAAAAGGTGTTTGTTTAAGCTCTCAATCACAGCAAACTGTCGCACAATCTTTGGCAGAAACCGTCGCGATTCCCCAAGTTCGTCATTTGTGTTTGTTACCCTTAACGACCTTATTAGAGAACGTAGCAGGGGTCTATGCGCCGCTGCTGGTCGGCGGTACGGTTATTCTTGCTAGCCAATCTGATCGCGGCTTTAGCGGAAGCCGACTCACTCAGCCACAGAATATGCTTGCGCTTATCAGTCAGCAACAGCCCCATAGCGTCATTTTAGTACCGGAGTTGCTGTCTCTATTCGTCGGTGCTTGTCTACAAGGTTGGCAACCCCCAAGCTCTTTGCTATTTATCGCAGTCGGAGGTGGTAAGGTAGCCCCAGGTTTACTGAATAAAGCACGCGCTTTGGGCTTACCCGTTTATCAAGGGTACGGGCTATCAGAATGTGCGTCCGTTGTGGCCCTTAATACCCCCCAAGAAGAGGTGTTATCGAGCGCCGGAAAAGTCTTACCACAGAATCAATTACGCATTGAAGATGATGAACTCATCGTCTCAGGAAACCTCTTTTTAGGTTATTTAAATCAGCCAGACAGCTTTTATCCTCAGGAAGTCCACACGGGCGATTTAGTCCGCTTGGATAAGCACTTCTTAACCATAGAAGGTCGTCGCAAAAATGTGTTGATCAACTCCTTTGGCCGTAATATTTCGCCAGAATGGGTAGAAGCGGAACTCATGGCAACGGGCTGTTTTCGTGAGGTGCTCGTCTTTGGGGATGCACTGCCCTGCTGTGGCGCTTTATTAACCCCCCTCCATGAAGCCATCAGCGAGCAGCAAATCGCGCACTGCCTTCAAATCACCAACCAAAGTCTGCCTGACTATGCGCAGATTGTTCATTGGATCACCTTGTCGCAGCCTTTTATATCGGTAGATGGGCTGGTTACGGCCACAGGCAAACCAATTCGAGACAAAATATTAACGCACTTTCAGCAGGAGATTGACGCCTTGTATGTCTCTTCTTACGACAGTGTATCTAACCCTCTTCCATAGGAGACATACGATGACCCTTTATCAACGCCTACAGCAAGAAACCCAAGCAGCACGCCACTATTTGGTCACATCGCCCATTATTGAACGTTGTTTTCATGGCACCATTACCCTTAACGACTACTTAGCTTTTCTGACGCAAGCTTATCATCATGTCAAACATACGGTGCCCTTGTTAATGGCGACGGGCAGCCGCCTTCCCGAAGAGAAAGAGTGGCTGCGTGAGGCCGTGGGGGAATACATCGAAGAAGAAATGGGACATCAAGAATGGATTCTTAACGACATCGCGGCCGCTGGCGGCGATAAAAACGCGGCCCGTCATAGCCAACCCAATGCATCCACAGAATTAATGGTAGCCTATGCTTACGACGCGATTCAGCGGCGTAACCCGTTGCGCTTTTTCGGCATGGTATTCGTACTGGAAGGAACAAGCATTGCCTTAGCGGATAATGCCGCACAACATATTCAAGATAAGCTAAACTTACCCCCACAAGCGTTTAGTTATTTGCGTTCACATGGATCTCTGGATCAAGAACATATTGTTTTTTTTGAAAATCTCATGAATCAGATTACCGATAAAGAAGAACAAGATATGATCATCCACAGTGCCAATATGTTCTTTACCTTATATGCGAATATTTTTCGCGAAATAGGCCATGTAGATCAGCAGATGAACGCCGAGTCCAAGGAGGCTAAATGAAAAAACAAGGTGTAAAAGGACTCTGGGCACAACAACGCTGCCTATTAACAGGAGCAACAGGCGGCATTGGTCAGGCCATCGCGAAAGAGCTCGCTGACAGAGGCGCCACTTTAATTCTACAAGGCCGCGATAAGCAGCGTTTAGAAACGCTTACCCAGTCCCTTAAGGGTCAACATCATATTCTCGTGGCGGATATCAACCAAGCAGATGACAGAGAAAAAATCCGTCAAACAATGGCAGAGTCTGGCCCCTTCACCATGCTGATTAATAATGCAGGGGTGGGACAATTTTCCCCATTTGAGCAGCTTTCAGAGGAGGAAATCACCCACACTATTAGCACTAACGTGATTTCCCCTATTTTATTGACTCAAGCGCTATTGCCGCTTTTAAACCAACAACAGGCCCATATTGTCAACGTCGGCTCCACCTTTGGCAGTATTGGTTTTGCGGGTCAAGCAACTTACTGCGCCAGCAAATTTGCGATACGCGGTTTCTCTGAAGCCCTCTATCGGGAATTAGCGGATACGAATATCAAGGTGTCCTATTTTGCCCCTCGCGCCACCGCAACAACAATTAACAGTGCAAAAGCCATGGCGATGAATAAACAACTTGGCAACGCCGTTGACTCACCTGAAACGGTTGCCCAAGCGCTTATTATACAGTTGGAAACAGGTAATCCCCGTCAATTCGTTGGTTTCCCTGAACGACTTTTTGTCAAAATTAACGGCTCTTTTCCTAATATTGTAGATAAAGCTCTCTTTAAAAAGCTCTCTGTGATAAAACGTTTCTTAAACACACAATAAGAAGAGGTATGATTATGAAGTCCCTATTTGTTGCCCTTATAACCCTTGGCTTCTTATCCAGCGCTTGGGCTCAAGACAACAACACTCTGCTCGATATTCAACACCAATGGTCCCATATCAATTATCAAATGACAGATAACGATAAAAAGGTTGATGCCTTTAAAGCCTTGGCCACTAAGGTGGAAGCCATGGTAAAAGCAAACCCCAATAATGCCGATGATTATATTTGGTTGGGTATTATTCAAGCCAGTACGGCGCAGGCAAAAGGAGGGCTCGGCGCATTATCTTTCGCGAAAGAAGCCAAGAAAAACCTCGAACATGCCATCAAGATCAACCCCAATGCCTCCGAAGGCAGCGCCTACACTACCTTAGGCGTTTTGTACCATAAAGTACCAGGTTGGCCTATTGGATTTGGCAGCGATAGCAAAGCCAAAGAACTATTACAAAAATCCATCGCGATTAACCCAAAAGGATTGGATAATAACTTCTTCTATGCAGAATTTTTATACGACGATGGCGATTATAAAGAAGCCAAAAAATATCTAGAAATAGCTCAACAAGCGGCCCCAAGAGAAAACCGCCCCGTGGCAGAAGCTGGTCGCCGCAAAGATTTAAACGCCCTCCTAGAGAAGGTAAACAAAAAACTTCAATAGAGAACCCACTATTTAATATATGAAAAGGTGCCTTTGACGGCACCTTTTCATAGAGCAACAACATTCTATATTTAGCAATGATTCTCTATATTTAGACATGATTGAGAATCAAAGTAGAACAATCTCAAAACTCACCGACACAATCCCCTTTTGGTCATGAATTCTCGCTAAAATGCGGCCATCTAAGACGGAAAATTCAAAGGAACTGTCAGTGAAAAAATTACTAATCGCTCTCCTTATAGCTGTTGCAGCCGTGGCTGTCATCACCCCTAAAATAATGGGATCACAATACCAAAAACAATTAACCGATGTGGTCAATGCCATCAATGCCACTCCCCCTTATCATGCCACCATCGTCAGTTCAAAAAATGGCTGGTTTGGTTCTCAAACCACGCTACAAATCGAAGTGGATCTGAAAAAAGTCGATCCAAGCCTAGCTAACGAACTCAAGAAAAGTGATTTTAAAAGCGAGCTCACCCTTCAGGCTCACTATGGCCCCGTTATCATGGATAAGGGATTTAAATTGGCGCTGTTTTCTTTCGATGGTCACATCCAAGGAAACGACCTACGTAACAGCATAAAATGGGACAAAAACACACCGCTGTTCACCCTATCTGGTCTCCAAACCCTTAGTGGAAAACTCACCTTCCAAGATACCATCGCGCCTTTTACCGCAACACTGCCTTCAGAGTCTAAAAGCAATGTTATATTCGGTGGTTACCAAGGTCATGGTAGCTGGGCAAATCACCATCTGACATACGACAGCAAACTAGACCATGCATCCATTCAAGATACTTCAACTCTAGAAGTGAAAGGTTTAACCACCACACTCAACTTCGAGGGAGACCTAAATGACTTGACCTCGGGCGGACTCAAAAACAGTGACATGACAATCAAAATGGCAGAGCTAAGGGTTGACCCGTTATTCACTGCTAAAGGATTGGTTTTCCAAGCCAACAGTCAATTAAACAAGGCCAACCAAGTGGGAAACCTAGCTCTTAAAACCAATATTAACCAGCTTGACTATCAAGATGAAAACGTCTCCGATTTTTCCATGGATGTCACCTTAAACCAATTAAACAATCAGTTCTTTAAAGATTATGTCGCCTTTAACCAACAACTTGACCCAAAAAACACCGCAGATCGAACCCAAGCAATGACCCACTTTATGCACGATCATATTGGTGAATTTTTCAAAACGACCCCAGAACTGGTGATTAATAACGTTAAGGGAACATTACCGAACGGTAAATTCAACGCCCAGTTCGATGGACACCTTACCAATCCCCATGACAAAATGACCTTTGAGCAACTCAGCCAACCTGATTACTGGCTAGCCAATGCTAACGTCAGCACAGCTATCAATGCGGATAAAGCATTAGTCAAAGCCTTAGCCGAATTCGCAATCGAAGATCAACTTGCCGACAACCCCAACATCCACTCACTGACCACACAAGAATACAATCAGTTAGTCAGCCATCAAGCGGACGTGTTGATCAAGCAAGCGATGGATCAAGGAGCCGTGGTAACAAAAGATGGTATGTATCACCTAGATATCAGTGTGAAACAAGGCAAAGCCTTGTTAAACGGCAAACCTTCAACGCTACTTGACGGGCAAAATTAATCTTGTGGTAACGCTTGGAAGCCATGGATGGTAGGCTTTTAAGCGTTACCTAGCCACAACGAGTCTCTATATCGACTCGAAAAATAAAAAGGAGAAGCACTATGAACACCAAGCTCAGTCTTCTATTTGGCGCCTTAGCGTTATCGGGATGCTCTAGCATGCACTCTGAATCTGAAGCCAAACAAAACCTGGTTACCCCTCCTTCATCGCCAGCATTAATAGAACACAGAAGCTGCAACGATAGATATGACTACCATTTAAGCAATCAAGATTTTTCGCGTTTTGATGAAATGGCCCAGCAACTGGCCCATGCTAGTGGCTGTTTTATAAGAACCGATTTAGCCAAGACTGGAGACGTCAAAGTCCATTCAGTCGAAGGAAAAATGTCGATTCTTGAGGCCATAAAAACCGCCATCGCAGGTACCCGACTTCAAGTGGTTCATCACACACCTAAGACTATTACTATCGAGTAGACATTGCTAGAGACCTTTGCTCGATGCGATGGGCAAAGGTCTCGGCGACTATCTCTTCACATGTTCAAGCGCATTGAACAGCATACGCTTGTCAGATCGACTCAAATAACGATTGTTTACGGTTACTTGGAAGCGCTGCCAGTCACTGTTTCGAATAGTGTGTCCCGTTTTTAAATACGCCGACAACTCTTGGTTCAACTCATTATTGAGTTTAATGAGAGCGGGTCGTACGACTTTGTTCAGATCTTTTGGTGTCTGCTTGGTGGTTTTAGTCAATAAATCCGCACGGTAACGATATTGAATGGCTTTAGCAGCGTTAATTTGCGCCCTAGTCAGTCGTTCGACACTTCGGGCATTTAAATGATATTGCTTCGCCGACGCTCCCGCCTTTTTGATCACAATCGCTTCTCTAGGCAGATCTTCAATCGCCTTATGATGCTGTGCTTTATACAAAGCCACATCCTCCATATAGCTCAAGCGCTTATTCATGGTAGCAAAAATAGAGTGGGCAGTTGGTGAGGCAGCAAAGCAAGAAAAAGAAGCAACGGACATCGTGACTAAAATCGTTTTTTTCAACATAACAGACTCTCCGATTAAGTAAAGGCACCATATTAGAGACATTCACACTCGAATAAAGCCTCTTAGCACTATGTTTACACCCGCTCACTTATCTAACATAAAATTTTAAAAAAAAGAAAACAAATCAAATAATGCATTGATATATAAGAAAATTATTTATTGTTAATAAAAGTCAAACATTACAAAAAATAAAATAGAGACCTTTGCACGAAACGCTCTTAAATATGAGAACATTAACCCTCACTCACAACCGATAGACTACCCCAATGGCTTGGAAAAATGTTAAACAGCGTAGCTTAGCCGATGCGATGCTTGTTACACACGACGCAATTAAAGAATTAGATGGACTAAACGAACTCATTAATTGGTCTCGTGTAGAACAGCATTTATCGAAAATCCACACCAGTCCTAAAGGCGAGAAAGCGTGGCCGCCTTTATTTATGTTTAAAGCTCTCTTGCTCCAGTGTTGGTACAACCTGAGTGATCCGCAACTGGAAAAACAGCTCGCGAGGGACTTGTTATTCAGACGTTTTGTTGAGTTAGATTTATCGGAATCCGTTCCAGATCACAGTACATTTTGGCGTTTTCGTCAAACACTTGAAAAGTTGGAGTTAATGGAGACACTGCTGTCAGAGATTAACCAGCAACTGAGTGAGCAAGGCTTATATATCAAAATGGGCGAGGTCAGCATTGTCGATGCCAGTGTGATTGAAGCCAACCGAAATCGCCCAAATAAAGGAAAAGAAGGTGGTTCTACTCAAGATTCTGAAGCAGATTGGAACGTCAAAAATGGCTCAGATGGAAAACGTAAAAGTACCTATGGCTTTAAAGCCCATCTCTGTGTGGATGAAGATGGCTTCATTAAAGCAACAGATTACAGTAAAGGCAGCTCGCACGATTCGAATCACTTTATAGGGTTGCTAACTGGCGATGAATCCTCTGCTTATGCAGACAGCGCTTATCAGAGTGAAAAACATGAACGGTGGCTGGACGACCAGGGTATTGAAAATCGTATAACCAAACGGGCTTATCGAAATCGACCGTTGTCAGAAAAAGAAAAACGGTTTAACCGACTTCATAACGGAGTCCGCAGTACGGTTGAACGAGTCTTTGGTGTATTAAAGCAACACTATGGTATGGCAAAAGCGCGTTACCTTGGGATAGCTCGAAATCGCACACGTTTTGAACTAATGTGTGTTGCCCACAATATCAAACGAGGGTTATCTGTACAGCAGGAAAGTGGCGCCTAAAATAGGGAATTATTGATAAATATTCACTTATCTAGGGACATTTAGGCTTAAATATAAGCTTAAATGTCCCAAAAACGCGCGGTTAGGAAATTTGGTTTGAGTGAAGTCTTACCGTGCAAAAGTCTCAAAATAGTAAAAAAAATGTCGTAAAAATGTCACTACAAACACTTACATTGGCGCCTAAATTCCCCAACCAAAAAGAGCCTAAACGTGAAAAATAAACACTTACGACTGAACATCTTATTCACAGCCTGTGCAATCGGTTTTATCCAACACGCATCTGCCACTGAGCTGAGCTATGAACATCAGTACGAAGATGTAAGCAAAGACAATGTCGATGAAATTGAGCTATCGCACAAATTTGATTCTGGTTTCAAATTAGCAGGAACGCTCAAGTTCAAGCCTCATGAACAAGCCAATGGCGACAGTGGAAAAGCATTTCATGATGATCGCTGGCATGAAAGTAAAATCAGCGCCAGCTATAGCATTCAGTTGAATGATCATTGGCAGCTGACGCCAGGTGTTTCTTGGAGCAGAAAACAAAATGCCTACAAATACAAACCGTCACTTAAACTAAAAACGGCCATTACAGACGATACCCACGCCTCCATTCGTTATCGCAAGGAAATCACGGACGCAAGCGGTAAAGAGACTAAAAAAGTAGATCGTATCGATTTAGGTGTTAGTCACAAAATAGAGGACGTGACACTTGGTTACACCTACACCTACTACCATGGCAACCAAAATCTATTTGATAAAAAGCGAAACGACTATCAGCATGAGATAGAAGCCGCTTATAAATTAACCAAAAGGTTCTCTCCTTATATTGCCGTTAAAAATGAGTCCGTTAGCTCTAAAACTGATCAACGACAAACTGAGTTTGATATCGGTTTTACGCTTAAAATCTAATAGGGAGTTGCTATTGAATAGCCCTTTAGTTTTGCGCTTTATTCCTGGAGAAATGCCATCAAGGAAAGTGTAAAAACCCATAGAAAGATCGAGAAAAGACAAGGGTCGCACCTTGGTAAAAATGTGAGTCTTGTCTTTACATCAAGTTCTTAATGCCCTCTCCACCAAGCTGTTTTAGCAATCAGGTTCTCTCCTGTTTTCCTTACAATGAGACGCGACAAAATACAGTGCTATCCTAGGTAATTTCAGGACCTAGCTTATTCATAGGTCCATCCAATAATCACGGCCATCACTGTATAACGCCAATAGGAAGTTAACGAATGTTCGCTTAAGGATCTAGGCACATCTATAGCATATGCATCTATGTCAGCGCCTAGCATCACTAAGTCCTACCAATAAGCAATGACAAGCTTTGATGGCCTTACACTTCATTACTATTTTAAAACATAAATAAGATCTCTATACCTACCGTTTACTACTATTATGTAGTGTCAAGTGAATTTCGGGAGAAGGAAATGTCGATAAAGCTAAAAGTTTATTTTGGTATACTCTTGTTCGTGATCATTGTTTTAAGTAGCTCAGTCATTGCGCTTTTATCGATTAACAAACTGAATAAAGAAATAAAGTACATCACAGGGAATGCTTGGAATGCTGCTGACGGGACGATGGAAGGAACAATCGGAATACAAGCACAAATCATTGCGCTTGATACATTTATGTCCGGTGAAGTCTCTCTCGAAGAAACCAAAAATAAAGTTTCTGAAACCAACAAGTTCACTTTAGAAGCCCTTGATAGAATGAAAGCATCCGGTTTAATGGATCCTAACGATCTACAAACCCTAGATGACTATCTAGCCACACTAGAAGGCCTAAAAGCGCAAATTTTGTCCGGTGATAAAGACGTCATCTCAAAAACACTCACAAAATTTGATCAGCACGTAACAACATTACTCGACTTTATTGGAAAATTGGAAGAAGCTGGAGACAGTCAAGTTGAGAAACGTGCTGCTGGCTTAGATGCTGTTATTCATGGTGTTGAACTGAATAACTACATCAGTTTAGCCATAATGTTAATCCTTTCTGCTATCATTGCACTGGCAGCAAACCGCCTGATTATTCGACCTTTGCGCCAAATGATAACCGTTTTAGAAGACCTGAATAGCGCCGATGGTAATCTAACGACGCGTCTCAACAGTTCAGGCAAAGATGAAATAGCCGAAGTAGCAAAACATCTAAATGGCTTTATCGACCTTGTTCATTCCATTATTAAACAAGTGTCCTCCACCGTCTCCTCAACACAACACTTTGCGGAGCAAATTGATAACGCCTTACAGCAAGTGGATCGCCTATCGAAACACCAACAGCAAGGCACAAATGAAATATCCAATGCCGTAAACACCATGTCACAGGCGTTAGGTGAAGTCTCTGCCGATGCCAACAAATGTGGCGAAATGGCCGTCGAAGCGACGAGCAATTCAACTAAAGGACAAACCAACCTTTCCCAGACATTGCAATCCCTCCATGCGGTTGTCGATGAAATGGAAAAGGCCTCTTCCGTTGTCTCCACCCTCGAAAACGACGGACAAAATATTGGCAATGTCTTGAATGTTATCCGAGAAATCGCAGAGCAAACTAACTTATTAGCACTAAACGCCGCTATTGAGGCCGCTCGTGCTGGGGAAACGGGTCGCGGCTTTGCTGTCGTTGCAGACGAAGTGCGCAGTCTTGCAAATCGTACCCATGAATCCACTCTTGAAATAGAAACCGTCGTTGAGCGTATCCAAAAAGGCTCAGCAGATGCTGCACAAGTTATGCGCTCATCACAAAAACTCACGGAAGGCGTTGCAGCACAAGCGCAAGAAACCATCGAGATGTTCAACACCATCATGGGCTCGATCAATACGCTTAACCAAACCAACCAACAAATATCACAATCCATTCAAGAACAAAATCAACACGCTGGGGATATTTCCGAGCAAATCGGAGACGTGACGGCAACAGCAGCGTCGAATGTGGAACACACTCAAAAAGCCGTGGACATTAAAAAACGTCTGATTGCAGATGTTAGTAAGCTCAGCGGTTTAGTAGATCGTTTCCGTATCTAAAATAGACGATTCTAAAAAGCACTATTGTTAACCTTTAGCTCCCCTGCCTCTTACTAAAACACAGTAAGGGGCATTTTTTGTTTATAATGACCGTTATTCGCATGGCCCATAAAACGGAACCGTTAAATGGATAAAATTGATAAAAAGATTCTGCGCTTACTGCAACAAGATGGCCGTCTAAGCAACGCTGATTTAGCTGAAAAAGTGAATGTGAGTGCTGCAACCTGCCATCGGCGTACCCATCAGCTGTTTAAAGACGGCTATATCAGCGAAGTTAGGGCTTTGATTGAACCGGAAAAAGTCGAACGCGGTGCATTAGTCTTAGTTGGTGTGGTATTAGATCGCTCGACTCAAGAAAGCTTTGCCACCTTCGAACTCGCCGTCGCGACACTTTCCTTTGTTTTGGACTGTCATCTTGTGGCTGGGGATTTTGACTACTTTCTCAAAGTTCGCGTAAAAGACATTGCCGATTTCAATAAACTGCATAGCGAGCAATTACTCGCTTTACCGAACGTGCGCCAGTTGCGTACGTTTTTTGTGATGAAAGAAGTCAGGGACAACGCCCCCTTAGATTTCTAGGCTTGTCCTTGCCAGCGACATGACGCAAAAAAGGCACCTCATGGATGCCTTGATTATCAATAAACAAAATTCCATTAAGGAAATCTAGGCATTTTCACGAAATCGTGAAATTAACCATTACGATAAATATAACTGTAACCATTGATAGCAGGCACACCGCCTAAATGCGCATAAAGCACCTTTGAGCCCTCGGGGAAGAAGCCTTTTTGCGCCAAATCGATCAAACCTTGCATGGATTTCCCCTCGTAAACAGGGTCCGTCATCATGCCTTCTAAACGCGCAACCAAACGAATCGCCTCGTTGGTTTCATTGGATGGTACACCATAAGCAGGGTAGGCATAATCTTCTTTAATAACGATGTCTTCAGCTGTTATTTCGCGGCCCAATTCCACCAGCTCTGCTGTTTGCTGAGCAATGGTTAATACCTGATCTCGAGTTTGAGCGGGCGTTCCTGATGCATCGATGCCAATCACCTTTTGTGAACGACCATCTTCGGCAAAACCTACCGCCATCCCCGCATGAGTCGACCCGGTTACCGTACAAACCACAATGTAGTCGAATTTAAAGCCAAGCTCTTTTTCCTGCTCACGCACCTCTTCAGCAAAACCGACATAACCCAAACCACCGTATTTATGAACGGACGCTCCGGCAGGAATAGGATAAGGAACGCCGCCTTTGGCTTTCACGTCTTCAATGGCATTTTTCCAACTCTCACGAATACCAATATCAAAACCTTCATCCACCAGGTCAATCTCAGCCCCCATAACACGGCTCATCAAGATGTTACCAACGCGGTCATACACGGCATCTTCAAATGGTACCCAGCTTTCTTGGACCAAACGACATTTCATACCAATCTTGGCGGCTGTCGCCGTAACCAAACGAGTATGATTCGATTGCACACCACCAATACTTACTAGTGTATCCGCACCCGAGGCTATCGCATCTGGTACGATGTATTCCAATTTACGCAGTTTATTTCCTCCAAGGGCAAGACCAGAATTACAGTCTTCGCGCTTAGCATAGACCTCAATATTACCGAGATGTTCAGAAAGGCGGCTTAGTTTTTCGATAGGCGTAGGGCCAAATGTCAGCGGGTAACGTTCAAATTTTTGTAAGTTCATAATAGTCATTCCTTAGTGAGTGAAGCTGTAACCAGACTACCGAAACCAAGATGAAATGTGCTTTCTAATTTTGATTTTTATTGACCTTAAAAACATTAAAAAATCGAAATAATGAGATATAAATTCATAAAAACATAAAATATAGAAATATTCTTTCATTAAAAACTCACCCCTAAAAAACGGCTCATTGAGCCACTTTTCCTCCTATAGACGGAACAAAAAAATGCCGTTAACGCATCCTATTTATGCGTTAACGGCATTCCAAAACACGCGATTAAAGCGCTAACCTATTAAGTCACAGCAAGAGCCCAAGCAGGATCCGCAATCATCATAATCGCCTCGACTTCTAGTTCGGCATTCATGGGTAAAGCCGCTACCGAAATCACCGCTCTGGCAGGCAATGGATCTTGAAAGTGCTTTACCATCTCACGGTTAAATTCCGCTAAATTTGCCATGTTTTTTAGGTAAATGGTGAGCTTCACCACATCGCTAAGCGAGCCACCAGATGCCTTTGCAATATTCTCTAAGTTACGAAATACTTGGGCGGTTTGTTCTGCGATCGAACCGTCTAGTAAGGTATTGGATTCAACCAGCAATGGAATTTGTCCTGACAAGAACACCCAGCTGCCAGATTTTATCGCCTGGGAACAGATCTTTGATTCCGACGGGGCCAACTTGGTTTCAATTGAATGCAGCATTATGTCTCTCCTATAGTAGCCTGTGATTCATTAGGGTAAAAGCAACACACTTTTCGCCACCGCTTGAGCCCTAGGCACAAATGTGTCTAATAAACACAGCTCTCCATCCGTATGCATTTTGGCCCCCACTGGGCCCGTTCCAAATAAGGTCGGAACCCCCATTGAGGAAGTAAATCCAGCATCAGAACACCCACCAGTAAACTCCCCTTTAACAGAAAACCCTAAGGTTTCTGCTTGTTGTTGATAATGCGCTAATAACGCTTCACTCATCCTTGCTTCAAACGGATGAAATGCGGCTAACAAACGCATGGATGCGGTCACCCCTTGGAGTCTAGGTCTATCGACAATCTCCTGAATCGCCGCTATGGCTTCTGTCATTTGCTCTTTGGTTATGTAGCGTAGATCTAGGCGCGCACTTGCTTCGGGGGCAACGGTGTTAGAGGAGATACCACCGCTGATTAATCCTACGTTTGTCGTCACGCCACAGTCATAATCCGTCAGTCCATGAAGATCGGTGATAATCAAAGCCAAGCCGGCAATGGCACTGGCACCATCGGCATGGTTAACACCAGAATGCGCGGCTTTGCCTTTGACTAAGATGTCAAAGCTCGCACCGCCTTTTCGGGCGGATACCACATTACCGCTGATTCGACCAGGTTCGGCATTGAACACCGCTTTCGCTCCCTTCACCATCCGCTGAATCACATGGTGACCTTCTGGCGAGCCAATCTCTTCATCTCCCGTAAATAAGCCGATGACAGGGCAAGGCAGCTCGCCAATATCAGAGTGAGTCAATAAATACTGCAACCCTTTTAAGACAAAGCAGTTCAGCACCAAACCAGACTTCATATCGGCCACCCCAGGACCAAACGCGGTCATCCCCTCTCGACTAAAACCTCGCGTTGCAACGGTACCTTTTGGAAACACTGTATCTCGGTGACCCATAAGATAAATAGCGGGTAACGGATCGTTCTTATCGCAACCTGAGTCAATACGCGCTTCTAAAACATCCCCTGAGTTCACCGATGTATGCCAACGACATTCAATACCGTCCGCTTCCAACCAAGAAGCGATCAAACGGCCTGCGGCATCAACCCCCTCTTTGTCATAGCTATTCGAATCGATCTCTACCAATGCTTGCAAACAATGAATCATCTTCTCCTCTTGTGTGGCTAGCCATTCACACAAGAGATCCGCATAAGGTAGCAGCGCCTTATCTGTGATCATTTTGTTCTCCTTAACGTTTTGCATGAATCGATGCACCTTGCTCGGATAAATCCCAAAACAGCCCGGTCATAATCTGTAAGGCTTCACGGCACACTGGCGCCAGCACATGTTCATTCGGCGCGTGTTGACTACAGGCGGGGTAGGAATGAGGCACCCACACGGTTGGTAAGTTAAGAATATTGGCAAAAACATCGTTTGGTAATGAACCGCCTAAGTTAGGTAATAACACAGGCTTCTTACCCGTCGTCTGAGCCAGCGACCCCAACGCCCAATCCACCCAAGGATCTTCAGGGTCAAGGCGTGTGGCTTCCATAATATCCTTGCTGGCAATAACCTCCACATCTGAAAAACCGTGATGATCAAGATGCTCACGGATGTGCTTTAGAAAGTTTTTACTGTCGCTTTCTACCACAAAGCGCAACTGACAATGGGCACTGGCGTAACCTGGAATGGCATTCACAGGCATATCAGGATTACCCGTTTTGCATGCCAACATTTCCAACGTATTCCAAGCAAACACGCGCTCGGCTGGCGTTAAATCTGGCTCTCCCCAATTTGTATCAATCACCGGGCTGTTCGCGCCCTCGCCCACAGGAATATCTTTAAGCGCTTGGCGCACCGATTCGGGTAAACGGGCCGGTAACAAACCTTTAACCAAAATTTTACCTTTGGCATCCACCATGGACGCCCAAGCATGGGCCAAACGCGTCCCCGCGTTACTCAATAATCCCCCCCAATTGCCGGAATGATGCGCCCCATCACGCAACGTCACTTGCAAATCAAAATTAAACCCACCTCGGGACCCAAGAAAAATGGTCGGATGATCCGCGCTTAGTCTCGGACCATCGGAGGCAATAAATAGATCCGCAGCAAGAGTTTCTTTATGGATATCACACAATTCCGCCAAGCCCGGAGAACCGGCCTCTTCCCCCATTTCTAAAATGACTTTGACGTTAAAGCCCAGCTTGCCTTTTTTCGCCTCTATTACCTGTTTTAAAGCCGCAAAGTTAATGGTGTGTTGGCCTTTATTGTCCGCCGTTCCACGTCCATACCAACGATCACCCTCTACTACTATTTTCCAAGGCGACAACCCCGCTTTCCATTGATCATCGTAACCACGTACGACGTCCCCATGACCATAAGTCAGTAACGTCAGTTGGTCTGGATCCTCTATTCGCTCAGCAATGATAAAAGGCCAGGAACCGGGTTGTTTTGCGTCGGTAACGGGGTTGGCAACAATACGAGATTGAAAACCCAGCGAGGCCAATTCGGGCATAATCATATCTTGTAAATAGACATGTAACTGATCAAAAGCGTCCGGATTTTGGCTTTCACTGTGCACACTAACACGTTGTTCTAACGCCGTGAAAAACGCTCCTGAATCAAAATAAGATTCCGCTCCTTGAATAGTGGATTGACGGCTCATGCTCTCTCCTTGGGTAAAATAAAAACACTAAAAGCGCAACTCAAAAGCACGCAATAAAGCGGACTCAAAAATGACCATAGCAATAAAAATTATGAGGCTTTATCCCATGAACTGGAGTCCAACACCTCGGGGACGCCTAAAGCAGGCTCTGGGGTTAATACAGAAGACAGCAAGGCTTGAGTATAAGGATGTTTGGCATGATGAAATATTTCCTCTCGAGTGCCTTGTTCAACCAGCTTTCCACGGTACATAACAGCGACTCGATCGACTAAATGTTCCACGACTCCCAAGTTATGACTGATAAATAAATAGGTTAAATTCAATTCTTTTTTCAAATCCATCAACAAGTTAAGGATTTGCGCCTGTACCGAGACATCCAGCGCCGAGGTCGGTTCATCGCAAACTAAAATACTGGGTCTTAAAATGAGTGCACGCGCGATGGCAACCCGTTGTCGCTGTCCGCCAGATAACTGACCTGGATATTGCTTTAGTAAACGTTCTGGCAACCCAACCAGGTCGCTGATCTCTTTTACAGCTTTTCTCTGACTATTACTGTCACCCACTTTATGGAGCTGTAACGGTAGACGTATGATTTTTTCAATGGTTTTACGGGGATTCAGTGACGAATAAGGGTCTTGAAAAATAGGTTGTAGCTGACGCGCCATGGCGAGTCGAGAACTTGCCCCTCTGACCTTATCATTCACCAATACATCACCATCGGTTGGTTCCAATAATCCTAGAATCATTTTTGCCAAGGTGCTTTTGCCGCAGCCAGATTCTCCTACCAATCCTAGCGTTTCACCGGGGCGAATACGTAGCGAAATACCATCCACCGCCTTGAGCAAGGTTGGTTCTTTAAAAGCGCCATTTTTCAGATAAAAATGGCGCGACAGATTCGACAATTCCAATGCATAATCTGGCATCACACAGCCTCCTGAAATGACAAGCTAACCTCAGGACAACGCACCTGATGGTCTGCTGAACTCGGCTTAATGGCTAAATTAGGGGTTCGACGCCGGCACTCACTGGTTGATACAGAACAACGATTCTCAAAAGCACAGCCTTTAAGCTCCCCTATCAAACTCGGTACCACCCCAGGGATCGAGACCAAATGACTGCCCGGTTTGGTTTTCCCTGGAATAGGAATGCAATTTAGTAATCCCTGTGTGTAAGGGTGTAATGGATTAGCAAACAACGCTTCAGCGCTGGCCGTTTCCACCACTTGTCCGGCGTACATCACCGCCACACGATCTGCAATGCGTGCAACCACTCCCAGATCATGAGTAATAAAGATAACCGCTGTTCCAAACTCTTGTTGAAGCTCACGAATCAAACGTAATATTTGCGCTTGAATCGTCACGTCTAGCGCCGTGGTTGGCTCGTCGGCAATGATCAAATCGGGCTCGCACATCAGTGCCATAGCAATCATCACCCGCTGACGTAGGCCTCCAGACAGCTGATGTGGGTATTGGTTCAATCGCTTCTCTGGATAAGGCACACCTGCCCTTTCTAGTAAATAAACTGCCCTCTCTTTTGCTTTCTCTCTACTCAACCCCTTGTGCTTAATGATGCCTTCGCACAATTGATTGCCTAAGGTGTAAGAAGGGTTTAAAGACGTCATCGGCTCTTGAAAAATCATCGACATCCGCATACCACGTACTTGGTTGCGCTCTTTTTTCGACAAAGACAACAAGTCCATACCATCGAATTGCATTGCTTCTGCCGTGATCGCGGCGCGCTTGGGCAACAATCCCATCAACGCCATCGATGTCATGGATTTACCACAGCCAGATTCCCCGACAATACACAGCATTTCACCTTGATTGACATGTAGATCAATACCACGCACCGCCCGTAATGTGCCGTTTGCCGTTGGTAAATCTACTTGCAGATTTTTAACCTCTAGTATTCGTTTCATGATTGACTCCTCGTCTCTTAGCTACGGCCTTCCGGTGCATTCATATCCCGCAAGCCATCACCCACGAGATTGATCGCCAATACCAACACCATCAAGGCCACACCAGGAATGGCAATCACCCAAGGCTGGAAAAACATATAGGATTTGCCTTCTGCCACCATCAGTCCCCAAGAGGGCGAAGGCGGTTGCACGCCAATGCCTAAGAATGACAAGGCCGCTTCTAATAAAATGGCATGGGCCATTTCTAAGGTCATCACCACAATTAAGGCACTGAGAATATTCGGTAGCAGCTCACGAATAAGAATATAAGGGGTCGACGCTCCCAATACTTTCGCCGAGGCAATAAACTCCGCATCGCGTAATTGTTGTGTCGTAGAGCGCGCTACAACCGCAAAACGGTCCCATAAAAGCAACCCTAAAAGGACAATTACTGTTTGCAAAGAACCACCAACCAAAGAGGCCATCGCCAGTGCGACCAATACCACTGGTAACGCCAAACGAGTGGTGATGATATAACTGATTACCGCGTCCACACGGCCACCAAAATACCCTGCCAACACACCAAGTGTGGTGCCAATCAGACCAGATATAACCGCTGCAGAAATCCCTATCGTCAACGAAATACGAGCGCCATATAAAAGGCGACTGAGATAGTCCCGCCCCAATTTATCGGTACCAAGAATATGGTTCCAAGTTCCTTTGTCATGCCAAATGGGGGGAATCATACGTTGCGAAACATTTTGCACATAAGGATCATGGGGGGCTAACCAAGGGGCAAAGAGCGCCGCCAAAATAATCACGGCAAGAATGACGGAACCAATCATTAGCCCACGATGTCCCAAAAAGCGATTCATAATGCGCCGCCACTCCGGCACAGCGGGTAACGATGTTATTGACGAGTTGGCAGTAAGTGTCAGGTTGGACATAGAGACCCCCTTAGCGAACACGTAGACGTGGATCAAGCAAAGCGTTGAGCACATCTGCAAAAAAAGTTAACGCGATATAAAACACCGCAATGATCAGAACCACCGCTTGCACAACAGGATAGTCATTGCGGGAAATAGAATCCCAGGCCAGTTGTCCTAACCCTCTTAAAGAAAACACGGACTCTACAATCACGGAACCACCAAGCATAAAACCCAATTCAACCGCCGCCAAAGCAACAACAGGAATGACCGCATTTCTGAGCGCATGCTTTAACACCACCGTCGATTCGTTCAACCCTTTAGAACGTGCGGTGCGGATATAATCAGAATTCAATACTTCTAACATGCCTGTTCGGGTCAAACGCATCATGGCTGGCATGGCGTAGTAACCAAGGCAAATCGCAGGTAACACAAAATGTTGCCATGATAAGTTCCCACCAGCTGGCAGCCAGTGTAAATTCACCGCAAACACAATGATCAAGGTCAGACCGAACCAAAAGCTGGGCATGGCTTGACCTACCACCGCGAAACTTAAAGCAAGACGGTCAATCCAAGTATTTTGTTTAATCGCAGCAATGACCCCAAGCGGAATAGCCACCAAAATAGCTAAGCCCAACGCCAACCCACCTAATGTTAGAGTGATCGGCAAACGTTCGCTAATCAAAGACATCACCGAATCTTGGAAGTAATAAGAGCGGCCGAAATTCAGCTGCACAGCCGAAACCAACCAGTGAAAATACTGCTCCACAATCGGTTGATCTAAACCAAACTCGACACGAATTTTTTCTACCTGCTCAGCCGTGGCATCTGGGCCAGCAATAGACGTCGCTAAATCGCCAGAGAAATGCAGCAATAAAAAACTCACGATGGAGACAGTCAAAGCGACACTTAAAGCAACCAACAAACGACGCGTCACAAACACCCACATAGAAACTCCTCATAAATAACAAACCACTTAGATAAACCATGCCATTACAGGAATTGCCATAAACGACGTGATTGGATGAAATGGTTGCGCCCATCAAAAAGTAAAATGAGCGCCCCCCATCTTATTTCCAAGTTGACTCATAAAAGCGTGGTAATTCATCAGGATAAGGGGTGAAATTCAGGTCACTATCAAACGCATAATTACTAGAATAGGTAAACATGGGTGCCCAATAAGCTTCGTCTGTAATGCGTTTTATTGCGGCACTGTAGTCCTTTTTACGCATGGCAGGATCAACCGTTGTATCACCCTTTTTTAACAAGCTGATCACTTTGGGGTCTTTATTAATATCATCCGCACCACCTTCAAAAAACACACTGGTAGACGCCGAGATGTCATTCACTGAGTAAGATCCCCAGGTTTGGAATGCAATGGGAACCTGTCCTGCACGTTGGGCAGTTCGTAGTGCGGCGTAGGTCATAAAATGCAACTTCGCTTTAATGCCAACAGCAAGTAAATAGCCCTGCATGGCTTCAGCTAAACCGCGTTCACGATAGGCATAAAAATCGGTGGTAAAGCCATTGGGATACCCAGCTTTAGCCAGCAAGGCTTTGGCCTTAGCGGGGTCATAAGGGTATTTTGTGGCCGCAGACACATCACAACCAAATTGACTAGGAAAACAAGGTGTATACAAAGGACGACTACCACCGCGAATAAGTTGATCAGCAAACGCCTTACGATCAATGGCATAATTCACGGCTTCACGAACCAATTTTTTCCTAAATGGCGAATCTTTTAATGAGTCGCTTGTGGTATCCATTGCCAAATAACCGATACGCATGGTTTCACCACTTTTTATCTGGATATTTGGCATGCCTTTCATCTTATCTGCTTGGTCAGAAGGTACTCGCCATACCCAGTCCACAGAGCCTGTTAAAAGCTGTGCAATACGTGCATCAGGATCTGGGATGACCCTAAATTTAATATACTTGATAGCGGGTTTTTTAATGGGCCCGCCAGTAAAGTAGTGATCATTGCGTTCTAAATTGACACCTTGACCGCTTAATATTGCAGTAATTTTATACGGGCCAGTACCGATAGGCGCTTTTGAGTAACCCTTTAAGCCGACTTTTTTATAATACTTTTCAGGATAAATAGGCGTCGGACCAGATAAATATTCTAGTGCCGCAGGAAAGGGCTTTTTAAGGACTAAAACAACGGTGTAATCGTCGATTTTTTTGACATGGTCTATCCAACTAATATTTTGGGCGGTGACAGCTTTTGCTTGCGGGGAATTCATATAATCAAAAGTAAATACCACATCATCAGCGGTAAAAGGGTCACCATTCTGGAATGTCACACCTTTACGTAAATTCAGCAACAGATGCGTGCTGTCCTGCCATTTCCAACTTGTTGCCAAATCCCCTTCGTATTCACCCGTTTTTGGATCCCGATAAATCAGTGTATCCCAAGCTAAATGGGAAAGAATAACCCCTTCCCGCACGTTATTGTGGTAAGGACTGACGTTCTCCGGCTCCGTGTCAGAGGCATAAACAAGAGTATCATCCGCTTTATTTGCCAGGGCAGTAGTGGGCAATACAACGAGCGAACAAATAAATACTGAGCTGAGCAACGAAAAACGCGAGAAGGACTTAAAAAGAGCTGATTTTTTCATCGGTTTTATTCCTTTTGGACGGCTTAACTTAATCTGATCGTATGCAACTTTCATTCACATTAAGTAAAAAAAATCGTTGCCACAATAAAAAAAAATGCAAGGAATCGTTGCCAAAAAGGCATGGCTATGGCGAAATAGAAAAAGCATTAAATCTTCTAAAAAGTCGGTAAAATCCATAAAATTCAGGAAAATCAAGATGAAAGCGGCATTACGTTTACAGGACACAGCTCTTCGCTATTTTTTAGAGGTGGCGAGATACGGATCGATCAGTGAGGCTTCTTTGCACCTAAATGTGGCAGCCAGTGCGATAAGCAGACAAATAAATAGTCTAGAAGATATTCTTGGTACAACCCTTTTCGAACGCCGTCCTCGAGGGATGGAATTGAGTGCTGCTGGGGAAATGCTCGCCGTGTATGCGCGTAAAAATGCACTAGAATCGGACAGGGTCGTATCGGAGATTGCTGCATTAGAGGGCCTAAACCGAGGTCATGTGAAAATCTCTTGCTCGGAGGGTTTTGCCATGGAATTTTTACCTCGTAACATTGCAAATTTTCGCAAAAAGCACCAAGGCATTCATTTTCACATCAATGTCAGCTCACCCGCAGAAGTATCACGACGCGTCAGTCACGGGGATGCCGACATCGGAGTCACGCTAAATTTATCTCCTGCTAAAGACATTAAAGTGGCTTACCGACAACCTTCTCCAGTAGTTGCCGTCTTTCATCCCTCTCACCCTCTGGCCCACAGAAAAACCGTCACCCTAGCCCAGCTACACCCCTACCCAATTGCCTTACCAGAAGAAAACACCACCGTCAGACAGTTATTTGATATCTGCTGTAGCCGCTTAAACCTGTTATTCGACCCAGTATTGGTCTCCAACAACATGGCGACATTAAACCGCTTTACAACCTACGAGGGCGGCATCCATCTCGCTGGCGAGATCTCCATGCGCCATCAACTGGCGGGTAACGAATTAGTTGCCATCCCCATTCGAGACCGTGGTATGGACATCCGCAACATTGAAGTACAAACCTTATCAGGACGCACCTTACCCGCTGCCGTAAGAGTCTTTTTGGATTACATGATCGAAAAGATGCAGTTTGAAGAAAACATAGAGCCAACAATAGACTAACCACGCCTTAAAGAGCCTAGTCGAGCCAGTCATACACGTCAAAGCAACAGAGCTTGGCCTTTTTGGTAGTAGGTTTTTCTCTCTTCTTGCGGCACCATATCTCCACCAGTGGCCCATATAATGTGCGTCGCTTGTGGCAGTTTATCATCCAGCTGGTGATCAGTAAGATAGCCACGTCCGGCGGTTAATATACGCAGTACACCGCTTACCCCCGCAGCACCTGATGGCTCTACTGGCATGTTTTCAGTGTCCACCAGCATAGCCAAGTGACGATATAGGTTGTCGTCGGCAACGGTATAAACACCACTGAGCAGTGTATCCATCATGGGGCCCACAAAGGCAGAAGGTCGGCCAACGGCTAACCCATCGGCACAGGTTTGGTTATCGATGCCCAACTCTTGTACGGAAATAGCATTATGCAGACCCGTTTCCATACCTAACACCATGCAAGGAGAATGGGTCGGCTCAGCAAAAAAACAATGTACATGATCGCCAAATACCTGCTTTAAACCAAAGGTAATACCACCAGGCGCGCCACCCACACCACAAGGCAAGTAGACAAATAAGGGATGGTTTTCATCAACCATAATCCCCTGCTCGACCAGCTGTTTTTGCAATCGTAACGCGGCCACACTGTAACCCAAAAACAATGACTTGGAATCTTCATCATCAATAAAATATGCCGTATCTTGTCGCATGGCTTCTTGTCGTCCTTGCTCCACTGCCACACCATAATCGGCAGTATGTTCAACGACATTGACGCCTTTGCTCCTCAACAACACTTTTTTCCATTCTCGGGCATCCGACGACATATGAACCGTGACTTCAAAGCCCAATTTAGCGCTCATAATACCGATGCTTAAGCCAAGGTTACCAGTCGATCCAACAATAATTTGATGCTTTGAAAATAAGGCACGAAAACCTTCTGAGTCAAAAAGACGATAGTCATCTCCAGTATGTAACAAGCCATTCGCTAACGCTAAACGCTCGGCATGCAACAAGACTTCATAAATGCCACCACGCGCCTTAATGGAACCAGCAATCGGCAATTGGTTGTCGCATTTCATCCATAAGCGACCCGGTATGTCTAGATTCATCACATCAGACAAGGCAAGTTGCAGAGCCGGCACGGCTCTCAATTCGGACTCGATAATGCCATTCGTGGCAGCCGTTTCGGGAAAGACTTGCGCGAGGTAAGGTGCAAAACGCATTAGTCTATCGGAAGCATCGAGCATGTCTGGCCTATGCAGTGACAACGTAGATTGCACCTCTGCAAAGCGCGCTTTTTTCGGGTTGAACCAAGTGATTTCCTGCAACGCAATAAGCGACTGCACAACAGGGGTATAAATATAGTCAGTCACTTACAGACTCCATTAAAGATCTATAGAAAATTAAAACCCCATAAAACCCTCGGCATGTTTCAGCGCAGGTAAACGGGATAACATGGCGATATCGACTCTTGGACGCGCCAAATCGGGTGTTTTCTCTAACAGGGCTTCTAACGACTTGGCAAACGCCAAGGTAGATAAATCGTCGCCTCGTCGGCCAATAATCTGTAACCCAAACGGCATATGGTTTTTATCTCGACCAACAGGCAGGGTCACAGATGGATGCCCCGTTAAAGTCGAAGCATACGCCATCGCAAGCCAGTGATAATAGCTTTGTGTCGGCTTACCATCAATCTGCTCAGGGTAAAGCTCGTGCCAGTCTCTTGGGCTAATGGTCGTCGTGGGCGCCAGAATAAAATCATACTCTTCAAAAAATATCTGCCATGCACGATACATAAGCGTTTGTTTGTTTAGCGCACTCACTACGTCTAATGCGCTGTATGACTCGCCCTCTTTAATATTCATCAGAATATTTGGGCCCATTTGATCTGGATATTGATGGGACAATTCTCGGTGATGACCGGAAAAGTTAAGCGCCCTTAGCACCGCAAAAATATGATCTGCATTGTCACAGTTAGGGTGGGCCTGGTCACATTTCGCAAAGACCGAGCCAAACTGATCGATTTTTTCTTGAAAGGATTCTTTAATTAGCTTTTCCGTCATAGCAAAACCAAAATTATGGGTAACAGCCACCTTAGCGCTGCTCAAATCAAAGTCAGGCAAGTGTCGATAAGCATCCCCATTGTGCTGCCCAACCCCTTCCACCACAGACACCCAAGGGTCACGGCGATCAGGACGAATCATTTGTGATAACATCAACCCCACATCTTCGACAGAACGCGCCATTGGCCCATTGGTTGGCAATGGAATTAAACCAATCGGCCGACTGTGCCCCGGCACCACACCCGGTGACGGACGAAAGCCAACCACACCACAAAAAGCCGCTGGATTACGCAAGCTGCCCCCCGTGTCGGATCCTGTTGCTAATGGGGTGATGCCGCAGGCCAACGCCACCGCTGAACCGCCAGAAGATCCCGCCGCCGAGCGGGTAACATCAAATGGATTCGCCGTTGCGCCATACACCGCATTGCGTGTATTACCACCAGCACTCCATTCTGGGTTATTGGCTTTGCCCAGTGGCAAAGCCCCTGCTTGGCGTAATTGCGCCACCATAGGATCGTCGGAGGTCGCCATATTGTCTTTGTAAATAGTACTGCCGAACGTCGTTGGGAACCCCGTTAGGTCAACCATGTCTTTCACGCTCAATGGCAGACCATGCAATACCCCCAAGGGTTCCCCTTTATCAATGGCTTGTTGGGCTTGCTTGGCTTGGGCCATAAAATCGTCAGGATCACAAGCAACAATTGCATTCACCGCATGATTGACCAAATTCATTCGAGCAATGCAGCTTTGCGCTAATTCCATAACAGACAATGACTTTTGTGCCATTAAACGGCGCGCTTCAGCTGCGTTAAGATCACATGCTTCCATCCATACCTTCTTAGTGAGTTATCACGGTCATTTATTTGAATAAACAAATGGTAACGTCACACTCAGGCATCGCAAAAGATGAATTTTTAGAAGAGATCATTGCTATTTTAGCAATGCAAAAAAGGCACTAATAAATGATTTTATTAGTGCCTTTTTCAACCTTGTTTCTGAATCGATTAACACATTTCAGCTGATGCTTGTGCCTCTCTGGCGACCCGACGCAACAAGAAGAAAAGCACCACTAAACCAATAACACCAAATACCGCACCCGCCGCGCCAACACTTTGCAAATTAATCCGTTGTATTACTTGGTTGCCAAATAAAGCCCCCGCACCAATACCCAAATTAATAATGCCGGAAAACAACGACATAATAATGTCAGAGGCGTTAGCATCCACATTAAACACGCGCACTTGCATGGCAAGACCAATGGTCATCATGGCCGCGCCCCATAGGATAATCAAAGCGATCATATAGCTACTATGCTGAGCAGCAAAATACAGAAGAGCCGTAGAACAGGTCACGATCACGGTACTACCGATCAACAATTGCTTATTGGCTCGCTCACCAAGATAACCAAATACCACACTGCCGATGATGCCTGCACCACCGAACAAGAGCAGAATCAATGTGGTGAACCCTGCCGAATTATGCCCGACGACTTTTAAAAAAGGCTCGATATAACTGTAAGCGGTGTAATGGGCAGTGAACATCAAAAAGATAAAAAAGTACATGCTCAACAAAATGGGCTTTTTCATCAACTCAGACACTTTACTCAAGCTGCCAGAAAACAAACTCGGTAAACTTGGCAGTAACCGAAATAGCGCGATAATCATCACAAAAGACGCCACAGCAATTGTCGCAAACGTCATGCGCCACCCTAACGACTCACCAATCAAACGACCTAATGGCACACCCAGTACCATAGCGAGTCCTGTTCCCGTCGCCAGCACACTCAAGGCAAAGTTTTTCTTCCCCCAAGGGGCCACCCGAATCGCAATGGAAGCCGTAATAGACCAAAATACGGCATGAGCAAAAGCAATACCAATACGACTGATCAATAAGACCTCAAAACACCAAGCGAAGACAGACAAAATATGGCTGATAAAGAACAACACAAAACTTGCGATCAACAGGGTCTTACGATCCATTTTCCCCGTTAGCAGCATTAAGGGCAGTGACATCAACGCCACAATCCACGCATACACGGTCAGCATCCAACCGGCATGAGCGGGTGTTATCGAAAAATCTTGAGCAATAGACGATAACAATCCCACAGGCACAAACTCTGTGGTATTGACAATAAATGCAGCAACCCCCATTAAGATCACACGCAAGTACTGCGTCTTTTTAGAGGTGTTATCAACCTCAATAGAATCCAAATTCATTTTGACCTGCAAAATAATGAGATAAAAAAGTATCCCTTTTTAAACAACAAGATATATAGAACATTCGATGTTATCCGACGGATGTTCTCGCCGCTTTGCGCTTTGAAAATCGATTTGCCAATAACGCACACACAAAGATTTGCAGCGGATGATAAATCATAATAGGCAGTAACAGCATACCTAGCATAGGGTTTGCACCAAAAATCACTTTTGCCATAGGCACACCCGCAGCAAGGCTTTTTTTCGTACCACAAAATAAGGCGGCGGATTGATCTTCTTCACTGAATTGAAAACGATGACCGAAGAAAGACATGAGTGCGATGATGAAAAGCAATATCAAGGCGCATAGCCCCACCGCGTACAACAAAGTGACTAGGGTAAAATCATGCCAGATACCACGCACAACCGAATCACAAAATGCATTATAGACAATCAGCAAGATCACCCATTTATCCAGTTTCCCAGTGATCGCTTTATGGCGACTCACCCACTGACCGATTAGCGGACGCAGCAGTTGGCCTGCTACCATTGGGGCAAATAATAACAAGGCAATGTGAGCAACGGTGCCACCAAAGTCTGCATGACTACTGGTAAAGCCCATAAATAACTGAACATAAAGTGGCGTGAGAAAAATACCTAACACACTGGATAAAGAAGCATTAAAAATCGCCCCAGGTACATTACCACCCGCAATCGCTGTCATCGCGACAGAAGAAGAAATGGTACTTGGCAAAACCAGTAAATAACAAAAGCCAAACGCCAAAGCTTTGGGTAAAAAGCTCTCAAACCAATGTCCCAATGCAAGCCAAACCAGAGGGTAAATGATGAAGGTAGCGGATTGAATAAACAGGTGAAGTCGCCAGTTACTTAAGCCTTTGCGTATATCACGGGGCGAGAGACCAATACCATGTAAAAAGAAAACGAGGGCAATCCCCCATTGTGTCACTTGGTCCAAGTGCAGCACACCACCACTTGACCCCACCTTAGGCAACAACGCCGCCAAGGCAATTGCTAGCAACATCCCCGCTAAAAACCATTCTTTTTTTATCAACGCGAACAACGTCATCTCCCTCTTTATTACCACAAAAAAGCCGCCCATAGTGTTTTTAAGTAACCATATGTCAGCGTGTTTTTACAAGACGTATTGTCCACTGTCTGAGACAAAACAAAAGCAATAAAAATATGAATATTGCGGACAACATCACACTTTTTCACTTATTCAAGTCGCTGGGAGGACGTTAATACAACCCAGCAGTCATAACGGGCCATGACAATAGCTTCTATGTAACGTAATGCCATGAGCGACGCAAAAACCGCTTGTGTAATCCTGTGTAATTGCCCTTTGAAAGAAACCTTACTAACTTAAGCGTTCAACTGTTGATGACAAGCGGAACGGCTGCCATCCATAAAATAAAAAGGCTATTGGTTACTTAGCAAAGACTTTTGGAGAGAATCATGAACAACAAGGATGGACGTATTTCATTAAATGTTGATGTGTTAAAAGCCCAAAGAAAACAACGAGGTTTAAGCCAAGAGAAAGTCGCTGAAGCGTGCTTAGAGCAAAGCCTTCTTGTATCTGTTTCTTCCATTAAGCGAGCGGAGCTGGGGATGAATGTCCTCTATCGCACAGCCACACAACTCGCTACGTTTTATGGCATTTCGGTTGAATTACTCTTAATTGATAACGAGCCTGCAACCTCACCAGCGGTATTATCAGGTTCTCATACTCAAAATAAGAATATCTTAGCCATTGTTATCGAAATGAAAAACCCAACACACAAAACAAAAATTCATTCTATGTTAGATGGCACACAGAAACACTGCCACCAACAAGGTAATTATATAACAATCGATTGGCATATCAGTGAAAATGACACGCAGGTGTATAAACGAATCCAGTGTCTATGTACCAAGCTAAAATCGACGTTTCAATCAGATATTCGGTTATTTATTGAATCCACCATCATGGAACACAATTCAGAAGCAAACTTACGGCCTTCACTTACTCACAACAAAAGATCGAATCCCATAGTAGAGCATAGTGTTTAAGACTGTGATTTAATCGCATTCGTACAGTATGTATTAGATCAAGATACGCAATGGAAGCCACGCAACGTGGCTACAATCACTTCTCTCCAAGCAAACGCTAACAAACTAGGCGCTTACTCTATGTTGTTGTTTACTAGGCTTAATCAGGCGACGCTGCCAAAAAGGGTGATTAGGCCAACGTTGCTCTTTTTGATAAAAGTCCCATTTGGTTTCGCAGTACTCATCAAAAGTCAGTATGGCATCTTGTTGATAATCCCGAACGGCTGTTTTTTGTTCATGCATTAGCGCATAAGCACCATGGCAACCACTGAGCATTGCAAACCCTATTCCCATGGAAGAAATCGGGTCAAAAGAGGCGACTGCATCACCAACGGCAACAAACTTTTCTGGGAAATCTGAAGCATAATACTGACTGTTGGCTTGTTTTACCCAAAGCTTTGGCTGCGTAGAGATACAGCCCTGCAAAGAGTTACCAATAGCAGTTGTCTTAGCAAGACATTGATTCCAAACCTCCTGACGGTTAAGCTGTTTCTCTTTCATGATATCCATATCGGTAAAACAGGTTACCACAGCAAGGTCTTTCGACAAGCCTGCCATATACCACCAGCCATATTCGCAACTTTCAATTTTCTGTTGTTGCTCAAAGACATGCTCGGGATGCTCGACAAAGGCCCCAATGCCCACAAGCTGATCGGTCACGACACGTTCAATTCCTAGCGATTGACCTATTTTTGTCTGTCGACCAGAGGCATCGATCAAATACTCACTTTGATAGTGCAGTGTACCTTGTTCAGGATGAACACACTGAACTTGCCAACAGCCTTCTTGTTGCGCAATGCTAATTTGTTTACAGCGAGGAATAATCGTGCCTCCTCGTTCTGAGATTGTCATCAACAAGGTCTCATCAAAACGCGCGCGATCCAGTTGATAGGTTTTACCTTGTGCCGTGAACAGGCTGAAATGATGAGTTTTCACATCACTGCCCCAATAGCTCTCTTTGCCATAATTTGGTGTAAAACACCCTGCTCCAAACGCCTCTCGTGGTATGTCCAGATACTCTAAAAAATCAAAGATACTGTGAGAAACCTGCTCACCAATACGCGGTTGTGTGAAATCGCCACGCTCAAGCAACAACACTTTTTTATCGTGGAACAACATCAAGGAAAGCGCACAAGCGGCCCCAGCGGGGCCGCCTCCTATGATAATGGCATCATAAGTTTGCATCACTAACCCCTCACCCGAGTGCCTGAACGATGAAGAATATTTGTCGAGCGAACAGGCTTGAAGGCTCGCTCTTCCAGATATTCAGCAATGCGTCTACCTCTTTCCGTTTCACCACGACTAATTTCAGCTAATCCCTCTTTTAACTTATCGGAAGAGACTTTGTGAGGGTTGATAAAAAATACTGGCAAGGAGGTCTCATTATCATCAGGGTTACCACTGATTTGCCCCACACCTATTTCTCTGTATTCAAACAATTCGTGGTTTCTTTCGGATTCAGTGAAATAGGGGAAGCCTTCATTTTTCGAGTTTTGATCTCGAATAAAAGCCAGTGCAAACCAGTGCCCTACCATTTGTCCATAACTATTGATACCACGGGCATAGTTGATTTGCTGTCCAGCAGGAAGGTGGCTCTGAAGCTGACCTGCAGCATCCAACTCACCCGTTAGCACATCCCAAGGACTTTGTGGCGGCCACCAATAACTATAATAAGCAGGTGGGAGTGGTGTTTTCTCCTCCTTGTCTTGAGTACCTGAAAAGTAATTATCCTCAGGTACAGTCACACCATCGGGTAAATCTTTCCAAGTATGATTGGTTACCGTTAATGTCGTTTCTATCTGTGTGGCTTTATTGACCTTAGGTTCACTGAAGTTAATCGTCTGAACGGTGCAGTTGAAGAAGTCCGCCTGCCAAGGACACGCCATGCGTTTGGTTAAATCCCCTGGCTCACAGCCGCCGCTGTCACCTTCATATGCACATTCATCTCGACTAGGTGATAAACCTGTTTGGCTATAATTAACCTTGTCACGATGTTTAATTTTATATGCGTCTTCATACAGAGCTGGATTTTGCAGGTTCCATGTCACTTCAATGCCTGGACACATAGGTAAGCCCACACAATTACCAATACTGGCAGCATCCATAGGGTTAACAGGGAAAGCTTGGCAGTCTCCAACATTGAATTTTCCTCCAGCCCACTGCTTTAACAAAAACATTTGCGTGGCATCTAAGGCGAGAAATTTTTCCACTACATTGTTAGTTAGATCATACGCATTAGCGCTTTTTACTGAGTTACTGCCCGAGTTCAGCGGCATCATGGGGAATCTATTTCCATCAGAATCCCCACTCATAAGCTGCTGCTGGGGCTGATCATAATCACCAATGACTTTCTTATCCAGCTGACGGAAATAGTTATAGTACTTCATTCGTTCAGGCTTTCTTGCCTCACTGTTATCACGATAATCAAACTGATAAGAAAAGAAACCGCTCATGGATTGTACATTCGCTACCCATTGATATTGGCTAATACGTTGAATAATAGGAAGAATATCTCTATCGAAGTTAGCAATATAATTATGATTAAAGCCGCTCCCCGTAGAATTGCTCTCACCATACATATCTGGCACCAGGTTAAAATACCGTACGCCGACATCAAAAAAGGTATCGTTTAAGGTAGAAATATTGACAATTTCAGGAGCAAAATCAGGTGAGCCTACCACCATCCAAGCATTCGTTGTCTTCTGAGAAGCGTTTTTATAGGTCACTACACACGTCACTGAGCCATCTGAGATATCGTCGTACCAGTCATCACCCCCACCGTAACCTTCTAAATTGGTATTGCCACCAGCAAAGCCATAACCGCCTAATACAATTAAGCGGCCTTGATTATCCGTACGTAGGGTTCCTAAGCTTTCAAACGTTTTGGATCCTTGTTTCATTTCACCTTTAGGGTACGATGCGTGCGTGTAATCACTAGGAATATTATGAATACTAATTTCAATCTCAGACAAATAACCCGCAATGGTACGCGGCCCAAGATCTATAATCAGCTTCTGTCTTTCTGCCAGATCATAATCATCTAAACCGATAAGACCAACCGACTTGTTACGAAACTGAATTTTTCGATTGGTGTAGCTATTAGCTCTTGACCATAAAGCAGGTTGCCATTAAGTTCACTAAATTCGTACCATGCGGCTTTTTTATTGGCTAAATGCACCGTCCACTCAATACGCTCAACATTAGGCGATTGCAGTGTTAACTCTTCACCAGACTCATCAAAGACTTTAAATACCTGTCCTTGGCGACGAATACGGCCCGCTTCATCTTTAAAGTTGATAACTTCCGTCGTTGGTTGCATGTTCTCATCGTGTTCATGGGGCAAACCACCAATTTTCGTGGGGTTTAAAACAAAATTATTACCTTCTGCATTGCCCAATCGAGCCACACCAACGGAAGGGTGAATTGAAAGTGTCATATCTTGCTCCTGTTACTCAAGCTAAAATGGGGGGTGTTTCCATTACCGTTTCAGTAAAACAGGCGGGGGCATTTTTAGCAGTATCAGTTTGGTGTCAGTTGTCTTATTGACAAAGGGAAGGGAAGAAAAGAAGAGGAGTAACAGCACAATACCATTTATCATGCCGTCTATTAGTTAGACGCTGAGTTACTTTTGCTTAGTCGTTAAAGAACGTTCATGGCGATTAAAATTTTCGCTCATCAGTATCAAGCATCGATTGCAACGGTTTGGGAATGGGCACACCTGGTGGGAAAAAAGCAGAAGGCAAATTGTCTACCATTGGAACGCGTCCTACGTATACCCAAAAGTTTTTTTCGTCTTGCTGATTAACCATATAGATCCGATATTCATGCCCATTGTCTTGCCAACTTGAGTCAGTACTATTTGAACTCCAATCAGAAAACTCTCCGATATAGGCTAGCCAGCGCCACTCTATTGTCTTATCTGGATTGATTCGGATTTGGACGTTAACAACATTATTGGTATCAATTTGTATTGCTAGGTTAAAACGAACATGCGCCTCTTCAGGTATCGATTGAGGCATATCAAAAGCAAATACTTCCATATCTTCACTATTTGCTGCCACGTTACTGGTATACAACTCGTAAGACCCTTCCGGTGCAGGCACTTCACCAAATTGACAAGCCGTTATACCAATACTGCCCTCCTGATGAATAGGTTTCCTGCCAACACCTGAAAGCATTCTTTTGTCGGCCTGTAGCGTCACAGTATAATCCATCTCTTTTTCCTTATTATGAGTGTTGTTAGAGAATATGCATGAATAGCAAAGCTTTCCAGTATCAATAGAGTATCAATTAATAGGATAGCTTTAGCCAATCACCAAACGCTCCAGTTTGACTTTGGTGTCCTCATCATCCGGCACATACACCATTAGGCGTTCACCATTTTGCGGAGCAGACCACCAGTTAACCTGATGAAAAGCCATCTTACCAAGGTCTGGAATAAGAAACTTCTTCGTATGATTTTCAACGTCGAGAATTTCATATTGCTCCCAGTAGCGGTTAAACTCCGCAGAAGCAGCCTGCATCATGCCCAATCTAGCTTGCCAGCGAGGATCATCCATATGCTTTGCCATCGCTGCCCGGAAACTCCCCGCAATACGTGACAAAATCACCTCCTTATCGTCCATTCGTATAAGCCACTCATCATTAGTAAAGGCCAAATACATGCAGTTACGATGTTCATCCGGTAACGACGCTAAATCCACCCCCATTAACGCTCGATAAGCTTGATTAAAGCCCAAAATATCAAAACGAGCATTTTGCACTATCGCTGGCATGGGATTCAGTTGGTCTAGAATCATTTGATTCACTGACGATAGCTTCTGACATTGTCGCTGGTATTCAGCTGGTCGGGACAATCCAGACAAGGTAAACACATGGGCGGTTTCTACCTCACTACATTGCAATGCCTTGGCTATCGCACTTAAGGTTGCAACAGAGGCATTCACTTCTCGACCTTGTTCCAACCAGGTGTACCAAGTGGTACTTACGTCTGCCAGCATGGCCACTTCTTCACGTCGTAAACCGGGCGTTCGTCGCCGACCACTGTGTAAAATACCAAGGCGCGATGGGTCTAAACTTTCCCGGCGCCGACGTAAATACAACCCGAGCTCTTTACGGTTATCTTGAGCAATAAAGCCAACGCTGTTCGCACGTTGCGGTTGATGGGAATCAAGCAAGGCGGTTGTCATACTCTCTCTTCTATCACTAGGTTTGCTGAATAAAAAGCCAAGCAGGTAGTTCTAATACTAGGATAACTAAACACTGGTACCTGTTTAACGGTTTTTACATACTGTCGACCATTCAATGATAAATCAAGAGAATCCGAATAAAATGACCACTACAGCAAAGACACTAAGCCGAGCTGGTTTGATCATCCTGATGGCAGGCCAGCTACTGCCGTTAATTGATTTTTCCATCGTCAACGTAGCGCTCGCTTCCATCGCTGAGTCCCTCCATGCCAGCCATATTCAACTCGAGTTAATGGTGGCCGCCTATGGCGTTAGCTTCGCCGTTTGCTTGGCTATGGGCGGACGACTAGGCGATAACTTTGGACGCCGCCGTTTGTTTATTCTCGGCGTCTGGGTCTTTGGTATCGCCTCTCTCGCTTGCGGGATTGCCTCTTCCATCAATGGACTCTTGTTCGCTCGCGCCGTTCAAGGTGTCGGCGCAGCCATGATCGTGCCGCAAATTCTCGCCACTCTGCATGTCACACTAACGGGCAGACGTCACTCTTTTGCAATCGGCCTCTATGGCGCTATTGGTGGTTTGGCGTTTGTCTTAGGGCAGGTTCTCGGTGGTTTTTTAGTCTCTGGTGATGTGGCAGGATTGGGCTGGCGCAGTGTCTTTTTGATCAATATTCCCGTTTGTCTCGGCATTCTTATTTTTGCTCGTGTTTGGGTACCTGAAAGTCGTTCAGAGCACCCTGCCAATGTGGACTGGCCCGGTACCTTTGTTCTTGCGGCAGCACTGCTTTGTCTGCTGATTCCTGTCTCGCTTGGACCAGAATACCATTGGACATGGCCATTTATTGTTATGCTCTTAGGTGTTATCCCTCTTTTGTATGCATTTTGGAACATTGAAAAGCACCAAGAAAATCGTCAGCGCTTCCCGCTAATGCCACCGAGACTATTACGTCTTCATTCCATTCAATTTGGCTTTATTCTGGCGATCTTTATGTTCGCCAGTTGGAGCGGTTTTATGTTCTCGGTCGCCCTCACTTTTCAATCTGGCTTAGGCAAGTCTCCACTGGAATCCGGGAATGCGTTTATCATGCTGGGTATGGCGTATTTTGTAGGCTCACTTTTCACGGCAAAAATATCCAACCGTATTGGTAAGCTCAATACGCTGTTTTTAGGTTGTGCGTTACAAATACCTGGCCTGCTTGGCTTAGCATGGACTTTCTATCATTTTTGGCCAAATATCGGCATTACGACCTTACTACCAACCACCTTATTTATCGGGCTAGGGCAGTCTTTTATCGTCGGTAGCTTTTTCCGCATTGGTTTGTCCGAAGTGGCTTCGAAAGATGCTGGAGCAGGCAGTGCCATGCTGACGACCATACAACAAGCCGCTTTTGGTCTAGGGTCCGCTCTACTCGGCTCCGTCGCCTATCAAATCTTTGATATTACCCAAAGCCACAAAATCGCCATATCCACCACCTTATGCGCCGAAGTGTGTTTGATGGGCACCTTAGTGATTTTTGGGCTTATTTATCATCGCAAATTGCATCATATCTAGGGGGATGCTCAAACATTCATTGGAATACGTTCTACAAACTCACATTAATCATAAGATTTAAGTGAGGGTAATGATGTTGATTCGATTGCGATTATTTCGTCACTTATGGATGGAGAAAAGATATTAACATGCTTACAAAAGAAAACGGGTAGGCTGAGCCTACCCGTTTTCTTTTACCAACAGACAATGACGCTTTCTGAGACTATTAACTCTTCAGTTTATTCAATTGGCTATCCAACTCATCCAACTGGTGAGTCACTTGCTCACTACTGTCATTGGTTTGATGCGCAAAGTGCGCTAACACTTCGGCCGCGTCTTCGATTTTTTTCAACATACCAGTGATATCAATACTCACTTGGCTTTGCTCTTCCGCCGCCGCAGCCACTTGTTGAATGTGATCATTTATCAGTTCTATTTCATTCACCACTGCTGCGAGACTATCGTTCACCTCTTGAGTAGACTTAACGGATAATGCAACTTTTTCACCACTATTAGCGATGCTACTGACCGCCATTTTCACTTCTTGCTGCAAGTTACTGATTAAATTATCAATTTCTTCCGTAGAGTTTTGTGTTTTAGAGGCAAGGCTGCGTACTTCGTCCGCAACCACCGCAAAACCTCGACCTTGCTCACCCGCACGAGCCGCCTCAATCGCAGCATTCAGAGCTAACAAATTCGTTTGCTCAGCCACACTACGAATCACTTCTAGAATTTGATTAATATCATTCGAACGTGCAGAGACTTTATCGATGGACTCTTTTGCACTTTCCATACTGCTGCTAAGCTCTTGAACCGTATTCGTTGAACTCACGATACTACGCTGAGAGTCACTAACCATATGATTCATTTCTTTCATTTTCCCTGCTAATTCAGCGGTAATTCCAGCGACTTCATGGGCCGTGTTAGACATTTCTTGAGTCGACAAAACAACATTGGCAATCTCTGTTTTTTGCTGTGCGGTTTCTGCTAAAGAACTATTACTCGCAGTCACGTTCTCATTTGAAGATGCCCTTACTGTTACCCCAATGGATTTTAATGAGTTCACCATGTCACGAAGTTTTTGTAGAAACACATTAAAGCTGGCGCTTAATTCGTTCAATTCGGCGTGTGAATGTAAATCTAACGTTTGTGTTAGATCTCCATCGTTACCAGACAGCTGAGCCACTTGTTCATTCAGTAATTGCAATGGGCGGATAATGGAACGAACAATCAACAACATTAGCAGTGTCGCGACGATAGAAATAATCACGGCTAATGTTAACTGTTCAATGAGTGCTCTTTGTTTAACGCTTGCCATCAGCGCTAATTTTTTATCCAGCTTCGCCATAGCAACCGACATGGGCAAGCTAATCAAAAAATGCCACTTAGTATTCGTACTTTCAAGATTTAAAGGCTGAGCAACAATCAATTGACCATCTTGTTCCAATACGCCCCCCTTATTAGCCAGTGCTAACAACGCTTGACCGTTTTTGGTATCGACTGCTTTAAATGGTTTACCTAAGCTCTCCTTATATTTGCTTGAGGCAACAATCAGCCCTTTCTTACTAACGATAGTGACGGAGCCCTGCCCATCATAAAGGCCCTTAGATAATTCATTAGCAAACACTTGTATAACAGGCAAATCAAGATCCGCACCGACAATGCCTTTAAACACACCACCATCCATAACGGGCACAGTTAAACTTGTCATGAGAGCTTTAGTGCCATCAGGCAAATCGAATAAGTAAGGTTCAACAAGACAAGTAGATTTCGTATCACGCGGGCATAAATACCACTCAGAAATACGCTGTCCGTTAGGATCTTTATCGGTATTGTATTTTATTTTTGCGCTATCAACTGGATAATAAATAACCTTTCCATTTTCACCTACACCCACTGTTATGCTAAAGGAACCATCATCTTTAGCACTGACATGGGTGTCTTTACCTACGTATTCGCTGTCTTTATTATCAAACGCATTGGGCTCAAAAAAGGTATACAGAACGCTGGCGTTGGGTGCTTCTTTTTTTGCCGCCGTTATAAGAGGCAAGACTTGCTCTCTAGACAAAGGCGTCGAAAGATTCAAATTATTAGACAATTGCATTGCCAAAACATTCACTACATCAAGGTTTTGCTCAATGTAAGCTTGGATTTTCTCACCCGCAATACGAGTATTCAGCTCAAGTTTAGATATAGCCGAATCTTTGAGGTCAGTAACAGCATCTTGTTTTAATTGATCACTTAAGGAAGAAATTTTTGCATAAGTTTGCCACGTGAATAACAAAGAGATAAATAAAACAGAGCCGATACTAATGAGTAACAACTTATTCTTTAGAGAGACACTTGCCATAACAAACCTACTGTATCAATGATAATTTCTTTCTTAACAACTATAATTAAGCACTAAAAGATACATTAATACAGTTTATATTTGTATCTAAAACGACCATCTAACTTCTCGCGTCAATCAACTAACGCCTTTAGATCAACATTGAGTACTTTACTAATATCATTTGACTCATGATCTGATAATAGTAATGTCTATCATTACCGTTATATTTCTAATTATTTAGTACAAACACTTGGTCTTCTGGTACAGTCAGTTCTCTTTTCTTAATAATATTTTTCTTACCTTCAACCACTAATTAACATTATAAAAATACACAAGATAATCTCTTACTCTTTACCAGTTAATACCTTAACTAAGCATCATAAAACTGAGCGTTGTCGAGAAAAGCGAGCTGCATCAATAATTGACCAAAGACGCAATATTCCGCCAACCACCCACATAAAGAATAGGATCACTGTTGCCCCTAATGCATAGCACACAAAAACCGTCACAAAAAAGAACAGTGCCATAAAAAGGCGCCCCTGCACCAGTTGACCTAATCCTGGAATAAAAACGCTACAAAGAGCGGCAAGCACATTGCCCCCAGAGCCTTGACCAGACATAAACACCCCCACCGTAAAAAGCCACTAAAGAATCAAGCGAAAGAACAAAGCAACAAACAGGCAACCACCATCACGAGCCTGCATTACTACTTAGCTATGTCTAAGCGATTTTATGAAAATCAAGGGGCCATGTATTTTAAGAACTGACTTCAACGGACAAAAAAGAGAGAAGGGCTCAATAAAACGTTTCATCGCCAACCTATGATTCAATACACTACTTACTCCTTATCGCGTATGGCTAGCCCATTATGAATCGTTTTCAAAAACCTTTAATCAAGTTATTGGCTTATTCATTGCTCATTTTTTGCGCCAGCTCGACCCAAGCGAATCAGCCAGCATCCGTGATAAAACCATCTAGATACAGCCAATCCGAACTTGATACAGCTCTCCTTAACTTCTACCAACATTGGAAAGCAACTTACCTGCGTCAACAGTGTGGCGAGAGTCGCTATTTAGTGGACATGGCAGCGGATGGAAAGACAGTGGAAGGAGGCACAGCGGCGTCTACGTTAACGACATCAGAAGCTCATGGCTACGGTATGTTAATTACCGTGATGATGGCAGACTTTGACCCACGGGCAAGGCGCATTTTTGATGGCATGGTAGACTTTTTTCATGATCACCCCGCCCAATCAACGCCTGGATTGATGGCTTGGAACCAGTTAAAAAACTGCAAAAACGCGGGAGATAAAGTCGGGGGTAGTAATAGCGCCAGCGACGGCGATATGGATATTGCCTATGCCTTTTTACTAGCCGACAAAAAATGGGGCAGTTCCGGAAAAATAAACTATAAACGCGAAGCCATAAACGTCATTACAGCCATTAAGCAACATGAGATTGACCCTGAAAACCATTTTATTCGCCTAGGGGATTGGGTCGAGGACATCGATGACGGCCAATATGCTAACACTACCCGATCCTCTGATTTTATGGTCTCTCATCTGAAAGCCTACGCAGACGCAACTGGCGACAAAAGTTGGAACAAAGTAAGGGATACCACTTACGCTATCATGGCAAGCATTCGCCAAACGGACAGCCCCAAAACCGGACTCATGCCTGACTTTATCGTCGGTCTACCCAATCATCCACAACCCGCCAAGGCCATGTTTCTGGAAAGCGAAGACGATGGCGTCTATTCTTGGAATGCGGCCCGTTATCCATGGCGTGTCGCACTGGACTATCGACTATACGGTGATAAAAGAGCGTTATCTGCTTTAGCACCTCTCAATCAATGGATCATCAACACCACCCATGCCGATCCTCAAAAAATCGCCGACACCTATGCGCTCGATGGGACCTATTCAAAAAACAGTGGCTTTGACGCCATGGCATTTGTATCCATGTTTGCGGTGTCAGCAACGATAGATCCATCCAACCAAACTTGGCTAAACGCCCTCTGGGAAAATATCAAAGACAAGCCCATCGAAAATGAAGACTACTTTGGTAACACCCTAAAAATGCTTGCCATGATCACCATCACAGGACACTGGGACAAACCGTAGAAAACAAGCATTTTTAGTAAAGCAACATTATCAATAAAAGTCATGGAAATCATCGTTCTTGTTGATAGGTAAAAACGACAGTACGAGATTAGATAACGCGGAGTAACCTTTAAACCTGTAGCTCTAACGCATCTCGTAAAGATTGCATGAAAGCCTTAGGCTCAACGGATGTTAACGTCACAGAATCACATTGCTGGAATTGACTGAATAGTTTAATGGCTTCAACGAAGGCACTAATCACCATATCGTTATCAAAGCTCTGTTTTTCTAGGTATAGCGATTTGATTTCTAGACGGCGCTCTTTACGATGGGCTTTGCAATCCATGCGACCGATAAATTCCCCTCGAAACAGTAGCGGCAGACAAAAGTAACCATATTGGCGTTTAGGCTCTGGGACATAGCATTCGATCTGATAATCGTATTGAAACAGACTTCTAAGTCGGTCGCGCTGAATTACGCTGTTATCAAAGGGTGACAAAATCAGCAGTCGATTATTTAATCGAGGCAAGCGACGCTCTAGCGCATCTGGCTCGATGACAAACACTTCGCCACTAGGAATCTTTATCTGCTCCAACAATCCTTGCGCCAAGCGCTCGTCTACTAAATTTTTTACTACCTTGCGCAGCCCTGTATTACGGCGTAGATAGGTCAATCCCTTTAAAGAAGCAAGCCCATGACAACGCAACTGCTGATCGATTAAATGATTGCCAAACTCTTCCAAATTAGGGAATGTTGTATTCACATAGGAGGGCAAAACTCGCTCGGTTAAATCATAGACTTTCTGAAAGCCCTCGCGATCACAAACCATCAGATCCCCTTGCATATAAAGTTGCTCAAGGGCTTTCTTCGCTGGCTTCCAATCCCACCAGCCAGCCGCGTTATTGCTGGATTTGGCTTCGATATCTCGAGAACGTAACGGTCCATCAGACTCAATGCGAGCCAACAGCTCTGCCATCAACTTTTTATCTGGATCTTTGTACCAATGGGTTTGACCACTTTTTAGAGCCTGCTTGTAAGGTAAGGAAAAACGAAAATCGTCCATGGGCAAAAACGCCGCCGCGTGTGACCAATACTCAAACACATCGCCATCCTGCAACAGTTTATTGATCATCGAAGGCTCGAACTTAGGCACTCTTGAATACAGCACATGATGGTGCGCTCGCTCCACCACAGAAATAGTATCGATCTGCACGTAACCTAAATGCGCCACTGCCCTTCGCGCCCCAGCCAACCCCGAGCCAAACGGACTGGCCTGTAACAAACCTTGGGATGCCAAAGCAAGGCGACGCAGACGGGCTAGGTCTTTGGTGGATTTAAGTTCGATCATGGCGATATAAAGCCTTAAGGAGGAACAGAAAAAGAGTCATGCTGCATCAGCTTGTTACTTACTAGCAGACGCAAGTGCCACACCAAAGCCGATAAAAGTACCACCACCAATGCGATTCACCATACGGCCGCCTTTCTCAGAAGAAAGCCAACTGCGTGCTGATTTTGCTAGATACGCGTAAAGCAAATGAATGATCACAACGAGACTGCTGTACGTGACAACTAAGAGTGTAAATTGCCCAACGTAATTCGAGGTGAAATCGACAAACTGCGGAAACACTGACATAAAGAAGAAAACCGCTTTTGGGTTTGTCAGTTGAATGGTTAAGCCTTCAATAAACTGTCGTTTTTTGCTTCTTATAGCAGAACCGTTACCTTCAATTTTTTTCACAGGCGAACGCCACAACTTAATACCAAGATAAACAAGATAAACCGCGCCAACAAATTTCATGATACTGAACGCCAGCGTTGATGTTGCTAATAAAAGTCCAAGGCTGGTAGCGGATACACCCGCAACAATAAATGTTCCGCAGGAAATCCCGAGAATCCCACCGATAGCGCCCGACATACCATAGCGAATTGAATTAGTAAGCGTCAAAATCACACCTGGGCCTGGGCTTAAAACGGTTGCTATTGCAATGATTAAAAATAAAGCATAACTGTCCATCCATATCTCCTTCGTTATATTGTCTTATCGTAAGTTATTCTACAGATCACGGTTGCTCCTCCCCATCCTCAGCCTTCGGCACAACGATAAGACAACCACCACCAAATGTCGCGCTAAAGCACGACCAACCAGCCCCCCCATCCTAACCTTGGAAGACAAAAGGGGGAGGAATAATCTGATAAAACGACATATCAGGTTAGCGCTTTTACTCGGCTAGAAATAGGATGGTCGTCTTTGAGTTGCAGTAAGTCCCATAGGTTGCCGTATAAATCTTCAAATACCGCCACTGTACCGTATTCCTGCTCGGCAGGCGGTCGGATAAAGTGAATTCCTTCGGCGAGCATACGTTCGTAGTCTCGCCAAAAATCGTCAGTATTTAAAAATAGGAAGACACGACCACCCGCTTGGTGGCCGATAAAGTCCATTTGTTCCGGTTTAGAGGCTTTTGCCAACAATAAAGTCACCCCCTTTGAACCTGGCGGCGACACGACCACCCAGCGTTTATCTTGCTCTGGCTGGTAGGTGTCTTCCAACAGTTCAAACTTTAGCTTATTTACATAAAAATCAATGGCTTCATCATAGTCTCGAACCACTAGGGCAATATGTACAATGTCTTGTTTCATATGTTTTTTCTCTTTTTCTAATGGTTCTAAGAGCAGCCAATACGCTTTAAACAGAATAAGGTGGTAATTTCCAAATCTCATCAGCGTATTCTTGGATGGTACGATCCGATGAGAATTTGCCCACCCGAGCGGTATTCATCACCGCCATTTTTGCCCAACGAATTTTGTCTTGATAGGCTTCTGAGACGCGTTGTTGGCAATCAACGTAAGCTCGATAATCTGCCATGACTTTATAAGGATCCCCACCTTGAAGGAGGCTATTTCGAATATCATCAAAGGCATGGGGGTTGTTTGGCGAGAAATGCCCAGAACAGAGCCAATCTAAGGCACCTTTCAGCTCTTCATCTTGTTGGTAATATTGATAAGGCTGGTAGCCATGGCGATCCAGTTCTTGGACTTGGTCGACATTGAGCCCGAAGATAAAAATGTTCTCTGGTCCCACTTCTTCCAATATTTCCACATTCGCCCCATCCAAGGTGCCAATCGTCACCGCGCCATTCAATGCCAATTTCATGTTCCCTGTTCCAGAGGCTTCTTTCCCAGCAGTGGAGATTTGCTCGGACAAATCGGCCGCTGGAATAATATGTGATGCCAAGGAAACTCGATAATTGGGCAGAAAGGCCACTTTCAATTTCCCATTAATACGTGTGTCATTATTGATCACATCCGCAACGGAATTGATGGCATGGATAATGGTTTTGGCTAATGCGTACCCCGGAGCCGCTTTGGCGCCAAAAATAAAGACCCTCGGGACCATATCTAACTCGGGGGAATTTAATAATCGATGGTAGAGCGTCAGAATATTTAATAGCGTTAAATGCTGACGTTTATATTCGTGCAAGCGTTTGATTTGCACATCAAACAAAGCATGGGGATCCACGTCGATATGACATTCTCTTTTAATAATCTGGGCAAGATGGACTTTATTTTGATGTTTGACGTCCATAAAAGCGGTCAAAAAGTCCTCGTCATCCTGTAAGGTTTCTAACTGACGCAGCCTATCTAAGTTCTTTGGCCAGTCGTTTTCGATACCATATTGGTCAAAGAGTTGCACTAGCCCTTCATTACAGTTCAATAACCAGCGGCGTGGAGTGATGCCATTGGTTTTGTTAGTGAATTTATGAGGGTAAAGCTGATCAAAATAAGGGAACAACTCACTTTTGAGTAATTGTGAGTGCAGTTCTGCCACGCCATTGACCTTATGGCTCGCAATCACCGCCAAGTGGGCCATGCGGATCATTTTATGATCCCCTTCTTCGATGATGGACATCGCCCGTTTGATATCATCCCTACCAGGCCAGTGCTGCTCAACGTCACTTAGAAAGCGATAGTTGATTTCATAAATTAACTGCAAATGTCGTGGTAGTACCCTTTCGAATAATTCCACCCCCCATTTTTCTAACGCTTCAGGCAGTAAAGTATGATTGGTATAAGCGAAAGTACGAGTGACAATATCCCAGGTGGCCTCCCAGCTTAAATGTTTGTCGTCCAGTAACGTCCTAGTCAATTCGACAACGGCAATGGCGGGATGCGTATCATTCAATTGGATGGCGGCTTTTTCTGGTAACATCGACCAATCCGAATTCATCACCTCAAACCGTCGTAAAATATCCGCTAAAGAGCATGCTACAAAAAAGTACTGTTGTATTAAACGCAGCTCTTTACCATTGGCATTTTGGTCATTCGGATACAATACCTTGGAAATCGTTTCCCCAAGGACTTTAGAATGCACTGCTTCTACATAATCGCCCTTGTTGAATTCTTCCAAGTCAAAATCTTCTGTGGAATGGGAAGACCACAATCGCAAAAAGTTGACGGTTTTCGTGTCATAGCCGGCGACCGGAATATCAAACGGTACGCCCATAACACTTCGTGTATCCACCCAATTCGGCCGACAGTTACCAGCGCTATCGAAGGAGACTTCCACGCGGCCATAAAACTGAATGGTTTGCGAATACTCCGGACGCATGACATCCCAAGGGGTGCCATATTTGATCCAAGTATCCGGATGCTCTACCTGTTTCCCCTGTAAGAACTCTTGTTTGAACAAACCAAATTCATAATAAATGCCATAGCCAATCGCGGGTAAGTCTAAGGTCGCTAACGAGTCCAGAAAACAGGCGGCTAAGCGCCCAAGCCCTCCGTTTCCCAGACCCATGTCCATTTCTTCATCACAAATTTGCTCCCAATCCAAGCCCAGTTCTTCAATGGCTTGTTTCGCTTCGTGATACACACCAACATTATGAGCATTATTGATCAGCATTCGGCCCATCAAATATTCCATTGATAGGTAATACACCCGTCGCACATTCTCTCGCGTATGCGACACCTGCGTTTCTACCATGTCATCTGTAATACGATCACGGATTGCGAGAGACAAGGCCAGCCACCAGTCTCTTGGGGTAGCTTGCTGAGGCAAATGCACCAAGGTATAACGCAAATGATGCAAAATACTGTCTTTCATACTTTGATAAGAAGCCAAACCGTTATGAGAATCTTCATGGGAAGAATCCGTCACTGAAAACATAACCTGCTCACCTTATGATGGGTTAAATGAAAAAGATCGGACTGAAAACAATACGCACTATACAGGTCTTATATTATGTTAATTCGCTCCTGTCACGTCTGATAACCAAATACCGTTATGAGTCTGTTGGTCTCTCTAAAGAGTGGTCAGTGGGTTGTGGTGTCACAGTCATCACCTTGAGGTGGGTCGATGATTCAAATCTATGCCATACATTCTTAGGGACAACGAATAGTTCCTGCTCGTTAAGCAGATGCTTTTCTTCCTGACCTTCGATTAATAACACCAGCGTGGTCGTTCCCTCTAAAGCCATGACAATTTCATCGCCAACGGAATGCCGCTCCCACTCACTGTTACCAGAGTAATGCCCCACATAAATGGCACCATCTCGGTATTGGGATAATTCAAGAAAGGCCTTACTCGCACCACCAGAAAAGGCCATTTCTGGTGTGCGATTCGGCAGATATTCCAAGCCCGAAAAGGCCGTTTCAATAGATTTTTTCGCCAATTTACTCATTTAGCTCACCTTTTTTGTTAGGACGGTTGAACAAATATGGCGCTCAATCGACACATTTCAAAGGACGATACCACAAATGACTTGGTATTCCTTAACGGTCATTTATCCTGTTTTTAGACGACTAAAGCAGGGTATTCCATGCTCGAAAAGCCCTGCTTACATCAGCAATAAAAGCGACTCTATTCAAGTTGTTGGTTTAAGACATTCAATTCCTTCTGCCATTGTTGTTGCTTAGCGGGCTTCTGGCGTTTGGGTTTACGAGCCAGATCCTCCTCTAGCAACCGCTCCAATTCGCAAATACGTTCCAATATTCGCTCATCTTCCGCCATGGCCGCTGTAGCAACCGACTCTTCTGGAAATAAAGGAGACACATCAGTGAGTGCTCTTGGTTTACTACCGGTGTCACCTCCCTGAGAAGTGAAATAAACATCGCTATCGTGCAGTTCCACCAGCTGACCATTGTGGATCCACCAAAACCGCGTCGCGATATTTTCAATAAACCGCTGGTCATGGGAAGTAAACAGCAAAGAGATGCCCTCTTGCGTCAGGTCAGACTCCAACTCTTCCTTACCTTGTAAATCAATATGGTTGGTCGGTTCATCCATGATTAACAGGTTCGGTTGCTCCAACAGAAAGGTTAGCAGCAAAATACGTGCCCGTTCTCCACCACTGAGCACATTGACACGTCGGCCATGATCAAGGTAGGGAAAGCCCCATTGGATCAGCACACGACGAATCTCTTCTTGGCTGGCAGTACAGTTTTGCCGGATCCAATCCGCGATTCCCAGTTCAACATTGAACTGCTCAAGCTCTTGGTCAAAATAGCCAATGCGCACATTAGGGTTAAAACGGGTGGCACTCTGCTCACCAACATTTTGTTGATGTACCTTTATCAAGTGCTCAATACAGCTGGATTTACCACTCCCATTGACACCCAGTAGAGCAATACGATCACCGGGGCGAAAGTTAAGATCGGCAATGCTAAACAGTGGTCGACCATCCGGACTGCTAATGGTTTCATTTTCAAAAACAAAGACTTGCTTGGTTTTTAAAAACTCACTGTCCACTTTTAACGATAACCCTGACCCTTGAGTGACAAAGGTTTTATTGATTTCCAACTTATCGATGCGTTTTTCCATGGACTTGGCTTTTCGTGCTAAGTCTTCGTTGTCGTACACTTTCCCCCAGGTAGCCAATCGCTTGGCACTGGCTTTTAGCTTATCGATTTCTTTTTCTTCCGCTTCCCGCGTTTTTCGGGCCGCTTCATCCGACTCAGCAAGCGCGACCTTGGCTTGTGAATAAGGAAGATGAAAGGCATAACAACGCCCATCACGTAGCCACAAAGTCCGTTGTGTCACTGAGTCCAATAAATCACGGTCATGGGAAATCATCAGAAACGACGGCGTATCCGGCAAGCTCAAATAACGTTTTAAGCAATACATCGCCTGACTGTCCATATGGTTGCCTGGTTCATCCAACAACAGTAATTCTGGCTCTTGAATGATGCTACGAGCAAATAATACGAGGTTTTTCTGACCGCCACTGAGAGTGTTTAAGGGTCTTTGCAGGGTCGCCTCGTCAAAGCCAAGCTGCTGTAACAAGGTATCAACTTGATAACCACGAACGACCTGTTCATCCGCCGGAATATTATCCAGTACCGATTGATGGGCCGAAATGGCTTCTAACTCTGGGGATAAAAATTGCTCAACCAAGCCAATCTTAAGCCCCCGCTGACGATGCAACTGACCACTGTCTAGCGTCAGCTCGCCAAGAAGAAGTTTTAATAGCGTTGATTTACCGCAACCATTGTGACCCACAAGGCCAATACGATCGCCAGATTCAATAGAAAAAGACAAAGAGTCAAACAGGTGCTTACTACCCGCTTGATAAGATAATTCGATAACAGAAATTAAAGACATAAATCACCTATGCGCAACATATCAAAAGATAGGCACAGATGAGCACTGATAATGTTCAGACGTTTTGTATCAGTTCAGAATAGTAATATCAGCGAAATCTGTGCGTTAACGACAAATTTGCGCTGTGCGTGGATCACCAAGATGAAATGCGAAATCTAATTCACATTGATATGCAATTTCTTGCATGGGTGGCCTCCTTTATCTGACGAGTGAATGGGATCTAGAAAGTATATACCGCAGTCTGTCAGAATATCAACGTGGCCAACAAAAAGTGTTTTTTATACTGACAGAAACTGATACAGGTATGTGCAAATATAGCGGCATATGTAGGTGGAATTTAAGATCATACCGCTGAAGGAAACGAAACCAATGTCTGAACCTTTTAAAAACCTCTTCAATGACACTGTTATTAGAAAAATGGCAGGCCACTTTCAACATCATTGGACAGAGTTTGATGCTCAAAGCTTTACCGAAGCGGCTTGTTATCAACTTGAAACGCTAGAACTGAAATTCTCATTGAGTCCTTTGCACTATGTCACGAGCGACGCCAAGACGCGGCAAAAACAGACGAGAAAGCGGAGTTTATCGCTATAAATGAGCATTTTGAGTCTGTTTTTAACAAAGTATTGGCAAGCGCAGTAGTCGTGCAAAAGTCTCTCATTGATACTCCCCTGATAGGGCATGGGGGAACTAACCTATTTTCACCTGATTTCGCCCTGCCCCTTTCGCTTCGTACAGCAGCGTGTCCACACGTTTTAAAATACTAACTTGATCGTCGTTTTCTTGGCTGCCTGTTACACCTAGGCTGATCGTAAATCTAGGAAGAGAAGGTGTGTTGAATGTTTCAACTTTCAAGCGTAGTGTTTCGGCAAGCTTACCAGCCTCATCCAGACCTGTATTTTTTAGGAGAATGGCAAACTCTTCCCCACCAATTCGGAACAATATGTCAGTCTCGCGGATGAGTTTGCTTAACTCCGTCACCAGAAATTGCAACACTTTGTCTCCCACACCGTGACCATGCATGTCATTAATTTTTTTAAAGTAATCAACATCGATCAGCGCAAGACTAAATCGACCGCCACGATTAGCTAACGCTAACTCTTCTTTTAATAGCTCATCCCATTTATGACGATTATAGGCGCCTGTTAACTTATCTCGGGTGGCAAGTTCAATCAATTGACGCTCTACTTCATAGCGATTGTTACGCTCTTTAGAAAGTCGATTCGTCAAAATATTCAAATCCGCTTCAAGCACACTAAACTCATCTAAATCTTGATAGGCAGTGCGACCCACTTCATCAGAGTCTTCCCCTATTGTTCGATGTAAAGATTCAATTTTCCAACGAATAGAACCCACTCGGCTCCGTACCGACTGCACAATATATAGGGTCAAGTACGTCCCGATGAACAATGCCGCGATACCTAAGATCGCGTTCACTATCATCAACTCTTGCTCTTGTCTTTCAGTATAAAGAGACGCCTTGAGGGTTAGTTGATCGATATTTTTTAATAACATATCCGACTGAGCATCGAGTTTTTGACAGTGTTTTTCTATGTTGCCCCAATGGAGAGAGAAATCAGTATCTCCATATAAAAAAAACTGGTTTACTAGATGATCAAAAGTCTCTCGCTCAACATGCAATGCACGAATCTGTTTCATCAGTGTTTGGTGGTCCGCCACTTGTATTCGTACACCACCACGCTTCAGACCATTTTGAATGACCTGTGTGGCTTTAACTAATTGTTTAGACAATGACTGGCTATAGTCATTGAATCCGAGCAAGGCTTTCTTTTTCAGTGATGGATGGTCGAAAAGAGCTTGTTTTTGTTGACGGATGGTTTCCATCAATAAATGTTGCTTAAGTTGTATAAGCTCAATCTCTGAAACAACGTCTGATAAAGGCACATCAATCTGAGCCACTTCTCGCATTTCATAATTGATTTTCTGCAACTTTAAGACAGAATAAAGAATCACAATAAACAAAAAAGACAACAGAACAAAAGAAAGACTACTCACTTTTCTCGTAATGGAGGCATTAAACCACTTAAACATATATAACTCTTTCTAATTACTCTCTAACGAGATATTGGAAAATAGGCTTTACATCAAATTCCAAAATGCTTCGACTAGCGGGTTTTTTAAGTTTTTCTTCAAGGTAAACAAACCAATGTCGTAAGGCGCTAACTCAGGCTTTACCTCTAGTACTTTAATTCGATCCACTAGAGGACTGTTATCTAGGACAATTTTGGGCACCACGCCAATGCCAAAACCTAAACTCACCATACTTACGATGGCCTCGTTACCCGTTACCTGCGCATAAATCCGTGGCGTAATGTCATGTTGACGAAACCACTCATCGACACGGGTTCGAGACACGCCACTTTCCGACAGGATCATCGGAATGTTCGCCCACGCCTCTGGCCTAGTAGGTGGATTGGTAGGTACATTCGGTACTTGCTGATCTAGTGGCGCAATAAATAACAAAGGTGAAATGGCAATGGGCTTAAAGGCCATACCACGGGGTAAATTCGCAGGCCGCGCAGCAATGGTAATGTCTTCTTTACCATCCAGAATGTGCCCGATCGCATGCTCCGGATCACCAGTACGTAGCTTAATCTCAATCGCCGGATAAGCAATACGAAAACGGCGCAGTAATTCATACAAGAAACTATAACTGGCGGTGACCGAACCATAGAGACTGATTTCACCACTCAGCTCATCGGGATTGTCCGTCAGCTCATGACGGATCAAATTCCATTGTCGGCTGGTATCACGGGCGTATTTGAGAAACTTTTGTCCTTCTTTCGTCAATACGACCGTGCGATTATCACGATTAAACAACACAACGCCTAGCTCATCTTCTAAGTGTCGAATGTTTCGCGACAAGGCCGAAATACTGATATGACATTCGTCGCTAGCGCGCCCGAAATTCAATGCTTCTGCTAACGCAAGAAATTGCTTGATCGTTCTAATCTTCATAACACACCTTCGCCTACGAACTACTCATCATAAACCATGTTTGCAAAAAGTGGGACACTATATTGCGAATATATCAATTTACGAAAAAATGTTACTAGGATAGATTAGCTCTACTCGCAGAACGTCATCAGAATCTTGCTTGGCGGCTGTGTCATCCATTTTTAATATCGGCATGCTGTTATGGCCGATACATTAAACATAAAAACTAGGAAATGTTTACCATGGCTAACTACTTCAATACATTGCCGCTACGCGAGCAACTAGAACAACTGGGCAAATGCCGTTTCATGGACATGTCAGAATTTGCGGATGGCGTAGAAGCGCTAAAAGGCAAAAAAATGGTTGTCATCGGTTGTGGTGCACAAGGTCTTAACCAAGGCTTGAACCTACGCGACTCTGGCCTTGATGTCTCTTACGCATTGCGTCCTGAAGCCATCGCTCAAAAACGTCAGTCTTGGAAAAACGCCACAGAGAACGGCTTTACCGTTGGTACTTACGAAGACTTGATCCCAACGGCTGATGTGGTTCTTAACCTAACACCAGATAAACAACACACTGCAGTTGTTAACGCGGTTATGCCACTTATGAAAGAAGGGGCTTGTCTATCTTACTCTCATGGTTTCAACATCGTAGAAGAAGGTATGAAAATCCGTGAAGACCTAACGGTTATCATGGTAGCGCCTAAGTGCCCAGGTTCTGAAGTACGTGCTGAATACGTTCGTGGCTTTGGTGTTCCAACACTGATCGCTGTTCACGAAGACAACGATCCTAAAGGCGAAGGTCTAGCCCTAGCAAAAGCTTACGCAGTGGGTACTGGCGGTCATAAAGCAGGCGTTTTGATGTCTTCTTTCATCGCCGAAGTGAAATCTGACTTGATGGGTGAGCAAACTATCCTTTGTGGTATGTTGCAAACTGGCTCTATCCTTTGCTTCGACAAAATGGTTGAAGAAGGCATCGATCCAGGTTACGCCTCTAAATTGATCCAATACGGTTGGGAAACTGTAACTGAAGCATTGAAATACGGCGGCGTGACCAACATGCTAGATCGTCTTTCTAACCCAGCTAAAATCAAAGCATTTGATCTGGCTGAAGAACTTAAGCAAATCATGCGTCCTTTGTACAACAAACACCAAGACGACATCATGAGCGGTCATTTCTCTAAAACCATGATGGAAGACTGGGCAAACGACGACAAAAACTTGCTTCAATGGCGTGCAGATACCGCTGAAACCAACTTCGAGAAAACTCCTGCTGGCGACGTAGAAATCTCTGAACAAGAGTACTTCGACAACGGTATCTTGATGGTGGCTATGGTGAAAGCAGGTGTTGAGCTAGCATTTGAAACCATGACGGCTGCGGGCATCATTGCAGAATCGGCTTACTATGAGTCTCTACATGAAACCCCACTCATCGCGAACACCATCGCTCGTAAGAAACTGTACGAAATGAACGCGACGATCTCTGATACAGCAGAATACGGTTGTTACCTATACAACCATGCTTGTGTGCCTCTATTGGCTGATTTCATGAAAGGCATCAAATCTGACGTCATCGGTAAAGGGCTTTCTGTAGAAGACAATGGCGTAGACAACGCTCGTTTGATAGAAGTAAACACAGCGCTTCGCTCTCATCCAGTTGAAGCGGTAGGCTCTGTTTTACGTGGTCATATGGCGGACATGAAAAAAATCGTTTAATACGATTATTGCGCTCGCCAATACTTTGTTAACAATAGACTCGTATTGGCTTCGCTCATAACATCGTCATTTTCATTTAAAAAGCCGAGCTTCAGAACTCGGCTTTTTTGTCTTTCTTGTTCTCAACAAAACATTAGGAAATACCATGGGCAGCATCCGCTTAGACAATATTCTCTTCAACAAGGTAACGGTGAACTTTGATGATCGCTTTACGCTAAGCGAGATTAACTGGACCATTGAGCCCGGCCAGCACTGGGTAATTACCGGTACAAACGGCGCAGGTAAATCGGCCTTGGCGGCCGTGCTGGCAGGCGTTGGTGAGATTGAAAATGGCACGATAACAGGCCTTCCGCAAAATGTGGGATTGGTGTCTTTTGAAGCCCAAGCCGAACTGATTGCCAAAGAGCTAAAAAAAGACGACGCCGACATCATGGACGTGATTTCCCTCGGCACGCCCGTTCATGAAATGATTTTCGATAACTGCAAAGACCCAGAGCTGGCACACGCACTGGTAGAAAAGTTCGGTTTAAAGCAATTGCTTGACCGTGCCTTTCGTAAACTTTCCACAGGCGAAACGCGTAAAGTCATGCTGATTCGCGCTTTGTCCAGCAAACCAGATTTATTAATTCTCGATGAGCCCTTCGACGGCTTAGACGCCAATACGCTTACCATGCTACAAGAACATTTGGCAAGCATAGTCGATACCATACCCATGGTGATGGTACTTAACCGATTTGATGAAATGCCAGACTTTATTACTCATGTAGCTTATGTTGATAAAGGACGAGTGGAACTAACAGTAGATAAAAAAGACGAAAATGCTTTTAACGAGCTTTATCAATTACTGCATCTGAAAACCACCGATCTCAGTGTGCCAGACGCCGACCCAGCGAATAAACTGCCAGAACTCGATCCAAACCAGCCACTGGTCAGACTCAAGCAAGCCACCATCAAATACGGCGATACTGTGATTGTCGATAAGCTAGATTGGACCATAGAACAAGGCCAACATTGGCAACTCAGCGGCCCCAATGGCAGCGGCAAAACAGGCGTCTTGTCATTGATCACCGGCGATCACCCACAATGCTATACCAACGATATTTTTGTCTTTGGTTTTCAACGCGGTAACGGCGAAAGCATCTGGCAGATCAAGCAATTTATCGGCTACGTTTCCACGGCACTACAGTGGGAGTACCGCGTCAGCACCAGCTGCAAAAACGTCATTATTTCCGGCTTCTACGACAGCATCGGCATGTACAGCAAATCCACCGATAACCAAAAGAAAATCGCCGATCAATGGCTTGCACTATTGGGCATGGAAGACCGCGCCGACCAACCCTTTAACAAACTCTCCTACGGCGACCAACGTTTATTACTTATCGCCCGCGCCATGGTGAAACACCCACCATTATTGATCCTAGACGAGCCTTGTCTCGGCCTAGACGACATGAACCGCCAGCTCGTTCTCGCTCTTATTGAGAAAATTTGTGAAGGAAAAGAAACCACCGTGCTGTACGTAAACCACCACGCGGAAGACCAGATTAAAGGGATAGAGAACTACTTGGGGTTGAAGAAAAACAACTAGCCCCTTGACGATTCTTCTGATCAAAGGTAAAAATAGCGTTATGAAAAACGTATCCCTTACTCAACAACGAATTATTATCATCATTCCTAGGAGTGGTGGGTTCGTTGTTGAGTAAATAAAGCAAACCCGCCCAAGAGGCGGGTTTCTTTTTTCGGCTTCTTGGGTGTTAACAGGAAGCAGATATGAGCACTCAAGACTCCCCTTCGCATTTAGCCCCCGAGGCTGACAATCCCTCTACATCCGAGCGTTTTTCGTTCGTGGATGCTGAACAGGCTGTGCTGACATTTTGGCAGGACAAACAGATTTTTAAGCGTTCTCTTGCCGCGTCGAAACATAAGCCTGACTATGTGTTTTACGATGGGCCGCCGTTTGCAACTGGGTTGCCCCATCATGGTCATCTGGTGGCATCGACCATCAAAGACATCATCCCGCGCTACTTTACGATGAAAGGATTCCATGTAGAGCGCCGTTTTGGTTGGGATTGTCATGGTTTGCCCATCGAGCATGAAATCGATAAATCCCTTGGTATGTCCGCCAAAGATGCAGTTGAATCTCTGGGTATCGCCCGTTACAACGCGGAATGCCGTGGCATTGTTCAGCGTTATGCCAGCGAATGGGAAAAGACCATAACGCGCCTTGGCCGATGGGTAGATTTTGACAACGATTATCGCACCATGGAGCCTTGGTATATGGAATCCGTTTGGTGGGTCTTCAAACAGTTGTGGGATAAAGGGCTCGTCTACCAAGGCGACAAGGTCATTGCCTACTCCACTGAGCTGGAAACCGTATTATCCAACTTTGAAGCCAGTTCTAACTACAAAGAAGTTCAAGATCCTGCGGTCACTGTGTTGTTTAAACTCGTAGAGGAAGACGCCTATTTTGCCGCATGGACGACGACTCCTTGGACATTGCCTTCAAATCTTGCCCTGTGCGTTGGCCCAGATATCCCTTATGTCAAAGTGCATGATGCCACTATCAACAAAACCCTTTGGCTCGCCGAGGCGCAATTGGAGTCTGTGTGCAAAGGCCATGATGTAGAGGTGCTTGATAGAGTTGAGGGAGCAGACTTGAGTGGTAAACGCTATGAACCGCTTTTCCCCTATTTTAGCCACTTAAACGCGTCTGGCGCGTTCCAAGTATTTGCCGATGATTTTGTCTCGACTGGCAGTGGTACGGGCATTGTCCACATGGCACCCGCCTTTGGTGAAGACGATAACCGCGTCTGCAAAGCCAATGGTCTACACGCCTCCGTTTGCCCTTTGGACAGTCGTGGCCGCTTCACCCATGAAGTGACGGACTTCGAGAGCTTGTATGTGAAAGATGCAGATAAAGCCATCATACAAACATTAAAAGCGCGTGATCTTTTGTACCGTCAGGAAACCATCACCCATAGTTATCCTTTTTGCCCTCGCTCCGATACGCCCATCATCTATCGCTCTGTGCCCTCTTGGTACATCAAGGTAGAGCAGATGCGCGCTGAGCTACAAGCCAACAACGAACAGATCAATTGGGTGCCAGAGCATATCCAACAAGGCCGAATGGGAAAATGGTTAGAAGGGGCGATCGACTGGTCGGTATCGCGTAACCGCTATTGGGGTACTCCACTGCCAATCTGGGTAAACGATACAACAGGAAAACACTTATGCCTTGGCTCTATGGAAGAGTTAAAAAACTACACCGGCGTCACTGTCGACGATTTGCATCGTGATCATGTTGATGAGCTGACTTTCTCCCTTCCAGAGGAACCAGGCACCTATCGACGCATTGCGGAAGTATTCGACTGCTGGTTTGAATCCGGCGCCATGCCTTATGCACAAGTGCACTACCCCTTTGAAAATAAAGAACAATTTGAGCAAAACTTCCCAGCAGCGTTTATCGCAGAAGGGGTGGACCAAACACGAGGCTGGTTTTACACCTTACAAGTTCTCAGCCAATGTTTGTTCGGGCGACCAGCGTTTAAAAACGTTATCGTCAATGGCATTGTGATGGCAGAAGATGGCAAGAAAATGTCCAAACGCCTCAAAAACTACACGCCCCCTGATACTCTGATGGAGCATTACGGAGCGGATGCTTTGCGTCTCTATTTGATCAACTCAGGCTTGGTAAAGGCAGAAGAGCAACGTTTTTCTGATGCTGGCGTACAAGATATGGTGCGTCAGGTCTTGTTGCCTTGGCTCAATGGTTTTCGCTTCTTCTCGACTTACGCCGAGATCGACCAATGGCAAGACACTGGATCGGACAAACCCTCTGATAACATCTTAGACCAATGGATATTGTCTCGCCTGCAAACCTTAACAACCAAGGTCAATCGGGAGATGCAAGCCTACCATCTCTACAACGTGGTGCCTGCGCTATTTGAGTTTATCGAAGATCTCACCAATGGCTATATCCGTTTGAATCGAGCCCGATTTTGGCAAAAAGAATTGAATGAAGACAAACAACAGGCTTATGACACTTTGTACTCTTGTTTGGATACATTTGGTACGTTAATGGCACCTTTTACGCCCTTCCTTGCGGAACATCTATACCAAGAGCTGCTGCCTTTTTCAGCTAACGATAGGCCAGAGTCTGTGCATTTGTGTGACTACCCCACAGCGAATACGGCGTTAAAACACGAAGACTTAGAAGCTAGTGTCGCTCGTGTTCAGCACATCTTGGTAATGGGCCGCCAACTGCGTAACGATTTGAAAATTAAATTAAAAACCCCGCTCAAATCGCTGACCGTATTGCATAAAGAGGCTCAGGTACTAAACGACATCGCCCGTTTGACGGATTACATTCAAACAGAGCTGAACATCAAAGACGTATTCTTTAGCCAACAAGAAAATGACTACATCGACTTCTACGCTAAAGCGAATTTCCCTGTTTTAGGCAAACGTCTTGGCAAGCAAATGAAATACTATGCAGCACGCATTGCGCAACTCAATGAGCAAGAGCTGGAGCACCTAGAAATCCACGGGCAAATCGAGGTGGACGGGCAGGTATTTAACCAAGAGGAGATTCACGTCTATCGTCAGGCCAAAGCAGGTACGCACACCACATCCAACCGTTTTGTGTCGATCAGCATCGACCCAGAACTGACAGAAGAACTGGTGGCAGAAGGCGCCATGCGAGAGATTGTCAGCCATATTCAGAAAATGCGTAAACAACAGGGCTACAAGGTATTGAATCGTATCGACATTAGCATCGAAGCGAGTGACGAACTGGCTCATTGGTGTCAGCAATACCTTGATGACATCAAGACGGAAACCTTGGCAGATAAACTGTGTTTTACAAGTTTATCTGAGACGATTCCCCCCTTAGTGACGGATTTGGGCATGGTTAAAGCCATGGTTGATTTAAGCAACTAGTAATCAATATGAATCAGACTTCATCGACCTATGGGCATATCTTCTCACCTATGGGTCGATGAAACATCACACTCTAACGCTATTGATTTCGCCCATATTTGGTGCGCTTACAATATGGACAGACATCTCGGCTCCCTATCACAAACCAACTTACTCAAAAGTGCCCGAAAAAAAATTAGCCGGACAGTTGAAAAACAAGCTTTTCAAGTGTTTATCGCTAGCAGATAGCCATGCGTTCATATTTTTGCCATTATTTGATAGCTCTACTTGCATAGTTTTGCCATTATTCGATAACTGTAAACTAAACTGGATTGATTAGGGTGTCATTAAACAAATCTTATGTCTTTGTTTGACAGAATCCTTTAACCACAGGAAGAGGGCCTAGCAATGTATGGAGCAATAAAATCCTGTTTTTCAGTGTTGGTAGGGGACTCAAACTATACCCCCAAGTGGGTACATCTTATCTGTAAAAGTGAATGGTAGTATTTTTACAATATGGAGTCAGAGCATCCCGCCGGTAAGCGTGAGCCGATGGCGGCTTTGGTCACAGCATGGCAAACACTGGGCCCACAGCCAAATTAATTAGTAAGGCGATTCGGCAACGGCCAACGCTGTAATTTGTTATCTGGTATTTCCTGTAGGACGAGGATCTGCATTTTTAAGCTTAAAGATTAGTATTCACCTTGGAGGTCTGACGTTGTCAGACTAAGTGTTTTGCGAATTTGATAGGCCCTTTATTATGACACAAACATTGGCAACAGAGCGAACGGCGTCCCCCACTACATCAAAGCAAGAGCAAGAACTAGCAACCGGTGCCCCCGCACGGGAAGCCTCATCCATTACCTTAGAAGGTGTCAAAAAATTTTTTAACCGTCACGACATTGCACTAGATGGTGTTGATCTAACGATTCGACCCGGTGAATTCTTTACCCTACTTGGGCCATCGGGGTGTGGCAAGACCACTCTGCTGCGCATTCTGGCTGGTCTGGATACTGCCAACAGTGGCGTAGTAAAAATCGGCGGCAAGGATGTCACCGAAATACCCTCCCACAAACGCAGCATCAATACGGTGTTTCAGTCTTACGCCCTATTTCCTCACCTGAACGTTGAAGACAACATTGCCTTTGGCCTTAAAATGCAGGGTGTGGCCAAGGCCGAGCGGGATCGCCGAGTGCGAGACATGGCGGAGTTTATCAAGTTAAGCCCCCTGCTGGGACGCCGCATTGAACAGCTCTCCGGCGGTCAACGCCAACGTATAGCCCTGGCCCGAGCCCTAGTCTGTGAGCCAGATGTATTACTGCTCGACGAACCACTTTCGGCCCTAGATGCTGGCCTACGCGGCCAGTTGCAAGTCGAGCTGCAGCGCATACAACGCCGTCTGGGAATGACCTTTGTATTCGTCACCCACGATCAGCAGGAAGCCATGGTCATGTCGGACAGAATTGCGGTACTCAATGCTGGCAAGATTCAGCAGTTGAGTACACCCAGGGAGATTTTCGAACGCCCCACCAATACCTTTGTGGCACGTTTTATGGGACATACAAATCTGTTCGATATCACCGCTCGGCAAGCAAATAAACTGGAAACCCCACTGGGAACCCTTGAAGTTGAAACCCAAACTCAAGGCAACAAGGTGTTGATCCGCCCTGAGACCATTGAAATAGGCCCCGATGCCGCCCAGTACGCCAACCAGTTTACAGCACTGGTAAAAGAGCATTTCTACCGAGGCAGCTTTATCGAATATCGTTTACAGATCGGTGAAGTCTCTCTGGTGGCGCTGAGCAGTAACCAGGGCCAGAAGCTTTACAATGTCGGGGAACAAGTACTGATCAGTGTTTGTCCCGAAGATATTGTCACCGTAGCCAGCGAGGAGTAATCATGTCTCAATCGTCATTCACTATCTCCCAACGCCGCCTACAGCTTCGCGAAACGCTACACCTTTTATGGACTACGGCACCGGGTGCGTTATGGATCATCATCTTTCTAGTGCTGCCCAGTCTGTATCTAGTGAGTATGGCTTTCATGACCAACGGTACCTACGGTCAGCCCGGCATGCCGCTGACTCTGGACTCGTTCCGTCAGTTGGCTGGTTTCGGTTTTCTGGGTTGGAGCCCAGGGAATATTTACACTTTACTACGCTCTCTATGGCAGACTTTGGTGGCCACTGGCCTTGTGGTAATACTGTCTTATCCGCTGGCCTACTACATCACCACCTGCCGAGTCTCCTTGCGCCCTATTATGCTGCTGGCGGTGGTGCTGCCGTCCTGGACTAATCAGGTTATCCGAGCGTTTGGCTGGATGAACCTGCTCGCCCCAGAAACCCCATTGTCCAATTTTGCCCAGTGGATGGGGTGGATTCCGCCCCATTTAGGACTATTCCCGTCTAACTTTGCTGTAACCATCGGCCTAGTTTATAACTTTCTCCCCTTCATGATATTGCCCCTTTACTCTGCCTTTGAAAAACTCGATGTCCATCTGGTTGAAGCGGCGCGGGATCTTTATGCCTCACCAGTCAAGGCCTTCTGGACAGCAGTTTTTCCGCAGACCCTGCCCGGCCTGCTGGCCGGAGTCGTGCTGGTCGCCGTGCCAGCCTTTGGCATGTACGTGGTACCTGAGTTGCTGGGCGGTGGGCGCTCCACGATGATAGGCAACCTGGTCGCCACCCAGTTTACTGGTGCCTCAAACTGGCCCTACGGCGCCGCTGGTGCCCTCCTCATGCTAGTAGCCACTCTAGTGGGTATTTTCCTGCTGCGTAGACTCGGCAAACGGGTTGGCGGTGGTGAGGAGGTGGTCATATGAGTCGACGTTCCTTTAAAGCTTCTCTGACTATCTACTGGTGGCTACTGCTGTTTTTTCTGTATCTACCGCTCGCAGTAGTGGTGCTATTCTCCTTTAACTCAATCAATAGTGCCGCCACCTTTGAGTCCTTTTCCCTGCGCTGGTATCGGGAATTATTCTCCGACAGTCAGGTACTGAGTGCCCTTAGTAACAGCCTGATACTGGCGATCTCTTCTTCGGTGATTGCCCTGCTGTTTGGCTCGCTGATTGGCTATGGACTATACCGCCACCGCCATCGTAAACTTGGCTGGCTAATTATCCTTATCTACCTGCCAATTGTGATGCCAGATATTGTATTTGGGATCGCTGACATGACTTTCTTTGTGCGCCTCAACAGCCTCACCGGATGGCTGTCTCCCGGACTTGATACCATGGTCCTCTCCCATGTTACCTTCGAGATTCCCTTTGTGGCACTGATTGTCTATTCCCGTTTTGTAGGGCTTGATGCCACCTTGTTCGATGCGGCTAAGGATCTATACGCCTCACCGCTTAAGCGTACTCTGCATTTTATTATTCCGGCCATTAAGCCAGCGTTAATCTCGGCCTTTTTCCTCTCGTTCACCCTATCGATCGATGATTTCGTGATCAGCTTTTTTACCGCAGGGCCACAAAGTTCGACCCTACCAATTTATATCTGGGGAGCCGTCAAAAAAGGAATAACACCGGAAATCAATGCAGTAGGAGCACTTATGATTGGTGCGGTCATTGTGGCCGCAGTAATTAGCTTGCTGGTGACACATCGCCGGCCTCGTCAGGACTCGTAGGAGTCTTAGTTTAGTCAAACATCCACAGAGTGTGGTAGGAGCATTAATATGAATAATCAGGCAAAACGATGGCTGGTCGGGCTCGGTAGCGCGCTCTTGCTGTCAACCACAGTGCATGCCGCAGAGCAAAAGCTATTTTTGTTCAACTGGAGCCAGTATATGGATCCGGATATCATCAAGGCGTTCGAGCAAAAATACCATGTTGACGTGGTACAGAGCTATTACGGTTCTCTCGATGAGATGTACGCCAAGCTGCAGGCTGGCGGCGATTCACAATACGACATCATAGTACCGTCTAACTATTTCGTGCCACGTCTGGTCAAGGCTGGTCTGGTGCAGCCCCTTAATAAGGCCGAACTTCCTAATCTAGACAATGTCATGGACCGCTTCAAAGACCCTTCCTACGATCCAGGCGAGAAGTACACAGCCCCCTATCAGTGGGGTATCACGGGTATTGTTTACAATGCCAAGGTCTTCCCCCATGCTCCGGACAGTTGGTCTCTGCTGTTTGACCCTAAAGAAAACAAGGGCCAGCCATTTTCTATGATTTCTGATGGTCAAGTCCTGTTTGGTGCGGCCTGCGCTTATCTAGGCAAAGGTTATAATTGTACTGGCCAGCAGAACTGGGTGGATGCCGCTAAGTTGGTTTTGAAAACCAAGCAACGCAGCAACTTTACGGGCTTTATCGATGGGACCCCGGTTCTACAACAGGTAGCCCGAGGAGTAACTCAAGTAGGGATGACCTACAACGGAGATTTCCTAGCCGATAAAGAGTCCAATCCTGAGGGATTCAAAGATCTAGAGTTTATGATCCCGAAAGAAGGAGCTGAAGTATGGGTAGATTCCATGATGATTCCCCGTCGCGCTCCCCATCCAAAACTAGCTCATGAATTTATCAATTTCATCCTTAACCCAAAGATTGGGGCTCAGTTGTCTAATTACAATATGTATTCAACACCCAATAAAGCGTCTGTACAGTACCTAGACCCTCTTCTGCGTAAGCCACCTGCCCTGCCAACGCCGGAGCAAATGAAGCGCTTGGAGTTCACCCCTAGCCTAGACGGTAAGCAGTTGCAACTTTTCCAACAAATTTGGAGCGATGTGAAATCACGTTAAAGGATGCTAGGCGGAGCCATGCCGCTGGCTCCGCTTTAGTCAAATCAAAACAGGATGATAGAAGGTCACATTTTTTATCTATAGAATAAGAATCGTTAGAGACCTTTGCACGACATCGCGAGTAAAACTTAGACGGGACAAAATAGACAAAAAACAGCGTTTATGCCCTATAAACGAGCCTTTTAAGTCTATTTTTAACACGGTATTGGAATGCACAGCAGTCATGCAAAGGTCCCTATTATGACAATAATGCTGAGGGAACACTGTGAACCATACTTTACGCTCAATGACTTTAGTGCTGACTTGTATAGCTAGCCTATCGGCTAATGCTGATCCGAAAACACCAGGTACTCATAAAGGCTATTCCACCATTGATATGACCACTGCTGGCATGCCAAAGGATGTGAACATGATTTCTGTTGCGGATCTCAAACAGGAACTCCAAGGCAAAGCCCCTTTTGCTGTTGGCTTTGATATCGATGATACAACCTTGTTTAGCTCTCCCGTCTTTTATCGTGGCCAACAAGAATTCTCACCAAATGGTTACTCTTATTTAAGCAATCAAAAATTTTGGGATAAGGCAAACTGTGGATGGGACAAATTCAGTATGCCCAAACACATTGCAAAAGAGTTAATTGCCATGCACCAGCAACGTGGTGATAGCATCTACTTTATTACGGGTCGTACTGGCTCGAAGTGCCATTTTACGACAGAGTATTTGAAAAAAACCTTTGATATCAAAAATATGCATGATGTCATTTTTGCAGGATCTAGTCGTACTGAATATACAAAAACGAAATACATAAAACAGCATGATATCAAGATTTATTATGGTGATGCTAATGGCGATATCATTTCGGCACGTAATGCGGGTGCGGAAGGCATTCGCGTTATGCGTGCAGCCAATTCTAGCTATAAACCGATTCCAAAGAATGGAATCTATGGCGAACGAGTCCTAAAAGACTCTCAGTACTAGGCGCTCGACTTCCTCAACTATAGGTATTTAAAAGCCGCAAACTATTTGTCTTGCGGCTTTCTATTTTCTTTAATGCATTCGTATCAGCCAGATAAAATCCCCTTATTCAAGATCATGACAGTTGTTACGCTCTTCAGGCAGGTCAGATAAATACTCAACAAACTCCACTTCATAGCCCGATGGGTCGATAAAATAGACATTTTTCCGGTGTGGATTTTCTGGTCCTCTGTGTGACTCCTGAAAACCCGCCTGTCTTATACGATTGATAACAGCCTCTAGGTTATTAGTGACATAAGCAAAGTGAGCCAGTCCAACTCGATGACCCTTAAGGTCGCGATTTTCTCCAGCACCATTATCGTTAAAGGTAAGAAATTGATAATCATCACCAAAGTGCATCCAATTGCGCTGGACGCCATACCAATCCGATGTGCCTTGAGCACGAATTCGCCAATGAGGAAATACGGCTTTGTAAAAGGTTAATGTTGCATCCATGTCTTTAACAACTAAGTTAAGATGTTCCAGTCTCATACTTTTTCTCCTTAATTACCTTATAAAGTTGGAATGAACGAAGGCAAAAACACACCGTAGCAGCCTTCTGTGTAGAAGAGTCTTTACTATAGAACCTCAAGTTATATTGAGGTAAAGTGTTTTTTAGACTTTTTCCCATTTATTTTTAAAACTGGAAAGATTATGAACAAAGAGGAACTAACCGTAGGCTACATGGCAAAACGCTGCGGTGTTAATGTCTCAACACTGCATTTTTATGAAGAAAAAGGCTTAATTAAGAGTTGGCGTAATCAAGGTAACCAGCGCCGTTATCATAGAGACACCTTACGCCGAGTGTCAGTTATCAAAGCCGCTCAGAAGGTCGGCATCACGTTAGATAACATTAAGAAGGCCCTTGACTCACTACCGGAGAACCGCACACCGACGAAAGAAGATTGGCAACTTCTCGCATCAAACTGGAATGAAGAATTAAACGCCCGAATTGCATATCTAGAAAATCTTCGCGACTCACTAACAAGCTGTATTGGCTGTGGTTGCTTATCCTTAACTCAGTGTCCCATCTACAACGACCAAGACAAACTCGCCACCGAAGGCACAGGCCCGATTCTCTTAGATCGAAAAGTACAACTGGATTAAAGTGACATGACTTGGGATAAGAAGCCTCATCAGTCTCATTTTTAACGAGACCCTAAAAACTTTTGCGTCAGCCAGTAAGAGACCTTTTCACTAAGTTGCGAGCTTTTTTGTTTTAAATTGCCATAACGTGATTTAGCGCACTAACCTAGACGACACAAGCTTCTATGATGGAGCTAAGGGTTAATTCGTGGAGTATCCGCGATATTAAGCCTTATGTCGTATCGCAGGCAACGCTTAGGCGACACGGTTTTTTTACCTATTTAAGGAGATCCGTATGTTTAAGCAACTCACGTTAATATCCATTATTGCTGGTGCATCCATGATGATGGTTAGCAATCCGGTTTTTGCCGAAGATCAGGATAAAACTCAAGACAAGACTCAAACCCAGCTTGAAGACATGCCAATGGTTTATGGCTCTCAACTTATGACCCAGCAAGAGCGTGTGCAATATCATCAGCAATACTTTGCTTTAAAAACAGAGCAAGAACGCGAGCAATTTCGTGATTTACACCATCAACAGATGCAAGCAAGAGCCAGTAAGCAGGGAGTCACCTTACCACCTTGGTCAAATGGCATGGGCTCCAATAATAGAGGAATGAATGGCGGTGGCATGGGAAAAAATAATGGGGGGATGAATGCCGGTAGTATGGGAAATAATCGAAGTGGTGCAGGAAGCAATAATGGCCCAGGCAATAGTAACTCCGGTTCATTATCGAACTAGTCAATTCTAGATGGGTCAACTATCTAAAGCGTTTATATGATAGTGAGCCCATCGCTTTAGCTTCTAGCCATTCAAAAGGAATAGCTTCTCAGATGAGGCTAAATGACCTTGGTAAAAGTTTCTCCCCAAAGTTAACGTCTATCGGTTCTGTTTGGTTGACTTGAGTCTTGCCTATAAAGCATCCATGCTCATTAGGCACAGTTATTTCTATGCAAACATGGCATTCATTCCGTGGATAAACTATTCGATAACGGCGTCACGCTTTTTCCAATTCTAGCGTTGGAACCTCCTGATTGCAGGCGCACTCCTCAATTGTTGTCTTTTTACTGCGCACCGAAAAGCCGCCAATAGCCTGAGTAATCCATTCCGCTGCATTTGGAATAATTTCTACCAGCTGGGGGAGATCATTAACGCATAAAAACTTGATGTCAGGGTCTGTCGCTCTAATCAGTAACGCTAGAGTATCTTTAGGAGGCTGCCCCTTTCCGTACCCGCTTGAGATATGAAGGTGGTCATTTGTCGTGTTGATCTTGGCCTCTTTGTCCCAAATACAGGCGTGATTATGCAGTCCCTGTGGGAAAAATTGCTCCAGATTTCGAAATCTGTATTTTATGTTGCTAAGAAAGCGGTCAGGGTACCGAGCAAACAATTCGGCCATCTTTGAGCGCCGAAAAGGATGTACCACATGGGCAGAAGAAAACAACTCAGTAGCGGAGAAACCAATGATTTGCGCTGCATTTATCTGCATAAAACTATGGAATTTCGCAGGATCACCCCGAGTTTCGGCACTGCCAAGCAACCCGCTATAGTCAACCCACTTGCCTCGCAAAACAGGAATCAGTCCGTCAAACACGTCTGTCGGCTTTAGACGTGCGGCTAAGAACACATCATCATTGAAGTAGATGAACCCGCTTGCTCAGCCCTTCAATTCGCCACAGCATGCTCTCAATTGATCAGGGCTTCCTGCATTAAAATCTTGATAACGACCTACTCTCACATGACTTTCTAATTCAACCAAGCCCACACTACCTCGGCAATGGCAAGCGCCTGCGGCGAAAAAGAGTCACTTCTGAGTACCGAGATGGGATCAGGTGGTTCAACCCGGCTGATGGTTTAAAACGTTTCTTGAAACGAAAAAAAGCCCTGACAGCATAGCTATCAGGGCTTTCTCAAATTAAATCTTGATAACGACCTACTCTCACATGGGATCTCCCACACTACCATCGGCGATGGCACTTTTCACTTCTGAGTTCGGGATGGGATCAGGTGGTTCAATGCCTCTATGATCATCAAGAAAACTGGTGTGCGCAATGCGCAAATTCGTTCACTTGTCTCTTTTAACAATTCATTTTGAAATAGCGATAACCAAGGTCAAACCAGTGTCTATCGTAATCTGTGTCTTACGACCTCCATGGATGGAGGAAGTGCTGGAATGGTCAGGAACCATCTCCAGTAAAACCACTTTGGTGTTATATGGTCAAGCCTCACGAGCAATTAGTATTGGTTAGCTCAATGCCTCACAGCACTTACACACCCAACCTATCAACGTCCTCGTCTCGAACGGCTCTTTAGGGAACTTATGTTCCAGTGAGATCTTATCTTAAGGGAGGCTTCCCGCTTAGATGCTTTCAGCGGTTATCCCGTCCGAACATAGCTACCCGGCAATGCCACTGGCGTGACAACCGGAACACCAGAGGTTCGTCCACTCCGGTCCTCTCGTACTAGGAGCAGCTCCTCTCAAATCTCAAACGTCCACGGCAGATAGGGACCGAACTGTCTCACGACGTTCTAAACCCAGCTCGCGTACCACTTTAAATGGCGAACAGCCATACCCTTGGGACCGGCTTCAGCCCCAGGATGTGATGAGCCGACATCGAGGTGCCAAACACCGCCGTCGATGTGAACTCTTGGGCGGTATCAGCCTGTTATCCCCGGAGTACCTTTTATCCGTTGAGCGATGGCCCTTCCATACAGAACCACCGGATCACTAAGACCTACTTTCGTACCTGCTCGACGTGTCTGTCTCGCAGTTAAGCGTGCTTTTGCCTTTACACTCTATGCATGATTTCCGACCATGCTGAGCACACCTTCGTGCTCCTCCGTTACTCTTTGGGAGGAGACCGCCCCAGTCAAACTACCCACCACACAGTGTCCTCGATCCGGATTACGGACCTGAGTTAGAACCTCAAACATACCAGGGTGGTATTTCAAGATTGGCTCCAATAGAACTGGCGTCCTATCTTCAAAGCCTCCCACCTATCCTACACAAGTAGGTTCAAAGTTCACTGTGAAGCTATAGTAAAGGTTCACGGGGTCTTTCCGTCTAGCCGCGGATACACAGCATCTTCACTGCGATTTCAATTTCACTGAGTCTCGGGTGGAGACAGTGCCGCCATCATTACGCCATTCGTGCAGGTCGGAACTTACCCGACAAGGAATTTCGCTACCTTAGGACCGTTATAGTTACGGCCGCCGTTTACTTGGGCTTCGATCAAGAGCTTCGCTTACGCTAACCCCATCAATTAACCTTCAAGCACCGGGCAGGCGTCACACCCTATACGTCCACTTTCGTGTTTGCAGAGTGCTGTGTTTTTAATAAACAGTTGCAGCGGCCTGGTATCTTCGACCGACTAGTGCTTACGGAGCAAGTCCTTCACACCGGCCGGCGTACCTTCTCCCGAAGTTACGGTACCATTTTGCCTAGTTCCTTCACCCGAGTTCTCTCAAGCGCCTTGGTATTCTCTACCTGACCACCTGTGTCGGTTTGGGGTACGGTTCATGTATATCTGAAGCTTAGAAGTTTTTCCTGGAAGCATGGCATCAACCACTTCACCCAAAAGAGGGCTCGTCATCAATTCTCGGCATTCTCTCTTAAAGAGTGACCCGGATTTGCCTAAGTCACTTGCCTACTACCTTAAACACAGACAACCATCGCTGTGCTGGCCTAGCCTTCTCCGTCTCTCCATCGCAATATACATAAGTACAGGAATATTAACCTGTTTCCCATCGACTACGCATTTCTGCCTCGCCTTAGGGGCCGACTCACCCTGCCCTGATTAACATGGGACAGGAAACCTTGGTCTTCCGGCGGGGGAGGTTTTCACTCCCCTTATCGTTACTCATGTCAACATTCGCACTTCTGATACCTCCAGCCTGCCTTACAGCTTGACCTTCAACGGCTTACAGAACGCTCCTCTACCGCTCATCCTAAGATGAACCCGTAGCTTCGGTGTACAGTTTGAGCCCCGTTATATCTTCCGCGCAGGCCGACTCGACTAGTGAGCTATTACGCTTTCTTTAAAGGATGGCTGCTTCTAAGCCAACCTCCTAGCTGTCTAAGCCTTCCCACATCGTTTCCCACTTAACTGTAACTTTGGGACCTTAGCTGACGGTCTGGGTTGTTTCCCTTTTCACGACGGACGTTAGCACCCGCCGTGTGTCTCCCGTGCTCATACTCATTGGTATTCGGAGTTTGCATGGGGTTGGTAAGTCGGGATGACCCCCTAGCCCAAACAGTGCTCTACCCCCAATGGCAATACACGAGGCGCTACCTAAATAGCTTTCGAGGAGAACCAGCTATCTCCGAGCTTGATTAGCCTTTCACTCCTATCCACAAGTCATCCCCAGCCTTTTCAACGGATGTGGGTTCGGTCCTCCAGTTAGTGTTACCCAACCTTCAACCTGCTCATGGATAGATCGCCCGGTTTCGGGTCTATTCCCAGCAACTATACGCCCTATTAAGACTCGGTTTCCCTACGCCTACCCTATGCGGTTAAGCTTGCTACTGAAAATAAGTCGTTGACCCATTATACAAAAGGTACGCAGTCACGGAACAAGTCCGCTCCCACTGCTTGTACGTACACGGTTTCAGGATCTATTTCACTCCCCTCACAGGGGTTCTTTTCGCCTTTCCCTCACGGTACTGGTTCACTATCGGTCAGTCAGGAGTATTTAGCCTTGGAGGATGGTCCCCCCATCTTCAGACAGAATAACACGTGTTCCGTCCTACTCGTTTTCATGACTAAGGCATTTTCGTATACGGGGCTATCACCCTTTACAGCGATCCTTTCCAGAATCTTCTACTAACACCAAAGCCACTTAAGGGCTAATCCCCTTTCGCTCGCCGCTACTCAGGGAATCTCAATTGATTTCTTTTCCTAAGGGTACTTAGATGTTTCAGTTCCCCTCGTTCGCCTC
>NZ_CM149678.1:4665000-4827500 GCF_056173515.1 Marinomonas sp. 63XJN7_9_ISO-PGPR-S23-217
TTTTAGTCTACTATCTTGGTTAATAGTATAAAAAGATGGCAAATGGGGCGCATATTCGTTTATGGCGACTTCATCAATAATGTCACTTATAGCCATCCTTATAATGCCTTATCTCTGCTCATTTTTACTTTATATCTGATTCTTTCTGATAGACGGCGACTACGCTTAACAATGATGACCTTGACATCACAAAAGAGATTGCGGCGTCTCTTTTTCAACACAACTTTTCACGGATAGACAATGACTAGACAGCTTATCGAAACACGACAAATCACTAGACAAGAAGCAGAGCAGTGTGCAAATGAACAAATTCAAATTATTGGCAGCATTCAGCCACATGGTTTTCAAATTGTTGTCGACCCAAAAGACTACCGAATCGTTCAGTACTCTGACAATATTTCCCGTATTCTCAAGGACAGTAGTGATGCAAAAATCAATCATCGAGCGTTATTAGGCAGCCATCTATTAAAATGGCTCACTTTTCAGGAAAGAGAAAAACTAAACTCATTGTCATCAAAATATACCGTTGCCCTTCCTTTAACAGAAGACAAAACAATTAAAGGCTCCCAATGGGAGTGCATCGCTCACCTTCCTCGCGGCTGGATTTGCTTGGAGTTTACGCCAAAAACGCCGGAATCGATCAATTCCCGCACTTTGGTTTCCCAGTTAGATGATATGGTTGCATTGTTAAAAGTTGTCCACGATGAAGCAGAGTTGTTTCAAACCATTACCGACCAGCTACAAAGTTATACTCAGTATGATCGGGTTATGATGTACCGTTTCCATCCTGATTGGTCTGGCGAAGTCGTCGCTGAATCCGTATCAGAACAGGAAAATAGCAAATTTTTAGGCTTACGATTTCCAGCTGAAGATATTCCTAAACAAGCACGCGAGCTATATAAACTTAATATTATTCGCTACTTTGCGGATGTTCTCGCAACACCCGCGAAACTTGTCCCTTCGATCCTCCCAAACGGTGAGCCATTAGATCAAAGCGCCTCCTCATTACGCAGCATGTCGAACGTGCACCGCAGCTATTTAAAAAACATGGGAGTAAAAGCCTCGTTATCCTTATCTATTATGGAAGGGGAAAAGCTCTGGGGAATGGTCGTGTTTCATCATAATGCGCCTAAAGTGCCTTCTCAACGAGTCATCACGCAACTTCGTATCACAAGCAAGCTATTTGGTGAAATCATCAACTCTTATTTGACGCCTTCCTTCAATATAAAAGAGCTCACTTTTTTGATGAATACTCAGTCTTATATTGAAGCGGTTTTTTCTCAAGCCAAAAAAGCCGATCTGTCTCATAGTTTGTTTGAAACCATATTAGAAAAAGTCAATAGTGTGATTCACTATGACTTTATTGGCATTATATACGATAAAAAATGCTACCTCTTGAAGCAACATACCTTCTCTATTTTAGAGCAAGCGACATCCGATACGTTGGCTCAGATATTCGCAGACAGAGACACACTGCATTATGAGTCGAGCCAATTGCATAGCGATATTGGTGCCATCCCTGGGTTAGAAGACATGTATGGTCTATCTATTATGCGAACGCAAAGCCCTATAGATTTTTATGTGTTTATCGGGCGAAGAGAAGTATCAAAAACCATCCAATGGGGAGGCGCACCTGGTACCGTGGATATTGTCATAAAGGACAACAAGCGCCACCTCGAGCCAAGAAGCTCTTTTGCGTTATGGCGTCAGCAAGTCGAGGGACAAAGCAAAGAGTGGGAGCCCCGTGACACTAAATTTTTACAATGCTTTTTTAATGAGAGCAAAGAGTTTATTAGTCTAAAACGCACCCAATTACTGATGAATAAACTCGAGAAAGGCGCTTATTACGATACCCTGACAGGCCTTGCTAATCGTTCTTACTTAAAATCGTTTATCGAGAACCTTGATCCCGATAGTGATATATCATTCGTGTCTTTCTTCTTCATCGATCTCGATAACTTCAAAGACGTTAACGATTTTATGGGACATGAAACTGGCGACAAACTACTGATTAGTATTTCACAAAGGCTCAATGCTTGTGTCAGACCAAGTGATCTCGTGGTGCGACTAAGTGGTGATGAATTCATTATCCTTTTCACCCACAAAGCACAGCCTGAACCGGACCTTATCCATAAGCTGGCTGATAAAGTTGCCTCTCGAATAGGTGAACCCGTTCTTGATAATGCTCATACATTAGTCATCACCTCCAGTATTGGTATTGTTACTCAAAGCACAGAAAACATTGATTTTAATGAAACCTTAAAACGTGCAGACATCGCCATGTATGCAGCAAAGAATGCAGGAAAAAATCGTTATCACATTTTTAATAGTAAAGACCAAGATTCGTTTAATAAACGCACTATTCTTACAATGGATCTTCGCGATCACACAGCTAACGGCGATATAACCCTTTACTATCAAGTGAAAGTCGGGGCCGATAAACAGCTAAAAGGGGCGGAAGCCCTAGCCCGCTGGAATCACCCAACATTCGGTTTTATCAGTCCGGAAGTCTTTATTACCTTGGCGGAAAAAAATAATCTTATCTATGCTTTGGGACTGAATATCATTGATAAAGCCTGTTCCGATCTTGCCCATTGGCGCACCATCAATCCTAATTTTGATTTAGGCGGCCCCTTATCCATCAATATTAGTCCGACTCAATTAGCTGAGCTGGCATTTGAAGACGACTTATTCGCTATTTTAGAACAACACAAGATTGATAAAAAATGGATTTGCCTCGAAATTACTGAATCGGTTTTTATGAAAAACTATGCGGTCTCCATCAAGACTCTCGCTCGGCTACAAAAACAAGGCATTAGCATCTCACTTGATGATTTTGGAACCGGCTATTCTTCTCTCAACTCACTGTGGAAGCTACCTATTGATGAAGTAAAAATAGATAAGTCATTTATTTCCACCATGAGTCAGGATCAAAATTTGTTTACCATGGTCGAAAGCATCATCCAGCTGTGCCAGAAACTGAACTTAAAAGTCGTTGGTGAAGGAATAGAAAGCAGTATCGAATTCAACCTATTAAAGGGCTTGGGCTGCGATGCCATGCAAGGCTACTACTTTAGCAAACCACTCGACCCAGAAAGCTTTCAACAACACTATATCCAAATATAAGACACTATGAGGAAGGCACCAATATTCCTTATTCACACCTTCCCTGGACCTTATCGCAAATATATTGGCCAATAGGAATGGCCGAAGTGGCCGCTGGGGACGGAGCGTTACACACATGCAAACTACGAGGACTTTCAGCAAATAAAAAATCATGTACTAAAGTGCCATCTTTTAACACCGCTTGCGCACGAATACCTGCAGGATAAGGCTGCAAGTCCGATAGTTCTAATTGTGGGCAGTACTTTTGTACGAGCTTAAGATAACCAGGTTTCCAAAGAGAGTTTTTGGTTTCGATCAGCCCCGTCTTCAAATTTTTTTTCAATACCCGCCAAAAGCCAGGGAAACGAACCATATCGCCAATATCTCGCAGGGAAATATTAATACGACCATATCCTTCTCGCTTCCAGCCTTGCACCGCGTTGGGGCCAACCGTCACACTACCATCAATCATGCGCGTTAAATGCACACCTAAAAATGGCAAATTCGGATCGGGAATAGGATAAATGAGATGATTAACAATATTGTTATACTTCTCAGGCAATTTATAGTACTCGCCACGGAAAGGGATAATCTGAAAATCGGTAGGAATACCCAGCATTTTTGTGGTTCTGTCTGCCATCAAACCAGAGCAAGTAATCAAAAAGCGCCCTTCAAAAGTCTTGAACGCACCATAATGCGCAGCGTTTACGACAACTTTATCAAGCGTTTCTGTTAACCCCACCACTTCATGATTCAACAGGGCTTGACCACCTAACTCAACAAACTCTTCTGCCATTTTAGTGGTCACTTGCTGATAGTTCACAATAGCAGTGTCTTTGACAAAAAAGCCTCCCAACCCCACCACATTTGGCTCACGCTCTTTTAACTGCTCAGCGTTCAGCATTTCGACATCCAGCTCATTTTCCTGACAGCGTTTGAATAACGCCTGCATTCGCTCGACTTCTAGCTCGGTTGTTGCCACCAGCAATTTACCACATTGCTCATAAGGCACATTGTGTTTATCACAAAAGGCCATGGTCGCCTTGACCCCTGCCTTACAAAATTTCGCTTTTAAGCTACCAGGCGCATAATAAACCCCAGCGTGGATAACACCGCTGTTATGACCCGTTTGGTGCTTGGAAAACACAGACTCTTTTTCAAGCAACAAGATCTTTTTTTCAGGGTGACGTTGTTGCAGCTGCCACGCAGTAGACACACCGACAATGCCACCACCAATAACAATATAATCGTAAACCATCTTGTTCCCTATCTATTACTATTGCACATCGTTGATGGCACTCTCAAACGTCCCGCTTAATCCGTAAAGTGACCTCGCTGACGCAGCAACTCACGGCACAGCTCTGGATGAGGAACAAACCGATCACGACCATGTAACCAGAAATGGTTATGCAATACCATCATCGTTCCAACGGGCATGGGAACAGACAGATAGTTCGGATCCGCTTCTAAAGATTCCCCCATCTCGTATAGGTATTTGCCTTCTTCTTTGTTACGAGGTTCGGCAAACTGATCAATATATAGCATTAATGGCTTGCCATTGGCATCTTCTTCGAAGAAAACGGGATGCGCCACTTTGGTTTCCACATTTTTCGATTTTGGTGCTCCCCAAACAATGTCCTTTTTCGCAAGTGGATGCTGATAAAACTTATCCAATTCAGCCCAATCATCCAAGTGCAACATCAATGAATTACCACCCTGCATGTTTTCTTCTTTCAGTTTTTGCATCAGCACATAATCAGTGCGCTCATTGACATACGTGCCATCATTATGCAGTTCCATACGACGATACGCTTTGCGTAAGTAGCTATCAGAGTTATCGACATGGCGAACGGTAAAACGCGCATAATATTGACCATACATGGCATCATAATTAGACAGCCCAATAATGTGAGACACAGCAGTGGACAATTTAACATCAAGCTCGGTGCGTAGTTCGCCTGTTTCGCTAATCAGTTCATCATTATAGTTAAGAAGAAAAGCCCCTGTCGCTCGATCTCTCACCGTTGCATTAAGAAATGCCCCTAAAGTGTAGTCGGTAATGGCATCCAAGCGATCTGCCACTTCAAAACGTAAAAAAGGTTTGTATTCAATATTTTGAACAGACCACTCCTCTACCGCTGCTATAAATGCAGCCATGGTCTCGGCATGCAATGTCACCACTTTTAGCCGCTTACTTGTGGGATAATCCATGACGGAAAATCCTTGAAATGCATTATCAGCATGTATTGATGCTTCTGCTTGCTTCTTTGATGCGATTTTTTCTTTACTTTGAGTCTGCATCGTCTCTCTCCTATTATTTTTGTTCTACTAATTCTATGAGGTAACAACCGACACCTAAGAGGAGCGGTTTAACATAGCGCCATCGATTGCTATGGACGCTACAATCTTTTCACTATAATAATCGACATTATTATAAAATGTCGACATTTTATAATAATGTCGATTATATAGATTGACGTCAATCCTTTTAAAGAATCCTTTCTTAACTATTTCAGAGCTTTCCCTTAGAATGCAGAACGATTCCCGTTGAAACAGGGACTTAAGAGCCACCACGCAAGCGAGTGCGATAGAGATGAAACAGCCCCCCATTGAAGAAGTCGACAACAAGGACAATTTTGCCTCTCAGGTATTGGGGAAGCTTACCTACGACATTTTAACGGGCTACTTCCAGCCGGGCGAAAAATTGCGGATGACACGCTTGAAAGAGCGCTATCAGGTTGGTGTCGGGCCATTGCGTGAAGCATTGTCGCAATTACTGGTAAAACAACTCGTCGTAGTCGAAAATCAGCGCGGATTTCGTGTGCACCCGATCTCCAAAGCGGAACTGATTGATATCTATGAAACTCGCTCAGAAATAGAAGCATTGTGTGTTGAGCTTGCCATAGAACGGGGTGATGATGAATGGGAGGCCAATATCGTCGCATGTGCTCATAAGATGAAAATCCATAGTGACTTACTGGAACAAGAGCCTCACCGTTGGGAACAGTACCATCACGACTTTCATTCTGCCATTGCCGAAGGCTGCCAGTCTCCCGCACTACTCCAAGTACGAGACAACTTGTATGAAAAAGCGTCTCGTTATCGTAATCTTTGGCTAAAAAAGAACATGGTTGATGTGGCAGTCTTTGACGCCAATAAAAAAGAACACGAAGCCTTGATGGATGCTCTACTCAAGCGAGACGTAGAAACTGCTAAAAATCTTATTCGAAACCATATACGCAGCCCAAGTTTGACCCTTCAAGCCACCGCCGTCATTGATCACCCTTTTGACTAACCCCATGGTGACAATTGTGGGCTATAAAAAAGGCGGTAATGCGAATACATCACTGCCTTTTTCATTATCCTTTCGAACGATCTTGTTTATTTTAAAACACTGTCAAAATCCGCCGCTGAATGACGCTCTTCTAAATACGCATCGCCCCAAGTACGGTTAACAATCCGCCCACGCTGAACCGCAGGACGCTGCTCAATCGCTTTTGCCCAACGTAAAACGTTTTTGTAGCTAGATACATCTAGAAATTCCGCTGCATCATACAAATTGCCGAGTACCAAGTTGCCATACCAAGGCCAAATCGCGATATCCGCAATGGAATATTCCTCCCCTGCCATATAGGTATTGTTTGCTAGCTGTTTATCCAATACATCTAACTGACGCTTGGTCTCCATGGTAAAGCGGTCAATCGGGTATTGCATTTTGGTCGGAGCGTAAGCGTAGAAGTGACCAAAACCGCCTCCCAAATACGGTGCCGATCCCATTTGCCAGAATAGCCAATTACGACATTCAGTTTTTGCACCATGATCTTTTGGGACCAGTGCATCAAACTTTTCAGCCAAATACTGCAAAATCGATCCAGACTCAAAAACACGGGTTGGAGGCGTTGTACTATGATCCATTAAAGCTGGAATTTTCGAGTTCGGATTGATCTCAACAAACCCTGAAGAGAACTGATCCCCTTCTCCAATATTGATTAAATAAGCATCGTATTCTGCTTGTGTTTTACCCAATGCCAGCAATTCTTCGAGCATAATGGTGACTTTTTGTCCATTCGGTGTCGCTAGGGAATAAACTTGTAAAGGATGCCCACCAATGGGCAACTTCTTATCATGGGTGGAACCAGAGATGGGACGATTGATACTGGCAAATTTACCGCCACTTTCTGTGTCCCATTTCCATACTTTGGGTGGAATGTAATCTTGGTTCAACTTGCTATCAGAACTCATAATCTCTCCTTAAACACTGTTATCTGCAAAACCAACAGTTTTACTCTACTATGCGTAAAAGTTTGTCAGTGGATATCTTTACATGATGCGGTATTTTAGTTTTTCTTCAACCCTAGAAAATGGCAAGAAAATAACAAGTTTTAAATTAAGCTATCTTTTCTCCTCTATATCAAAGCGGCTCTGCCTTAACGGTTTCTTTTTTCCTTTTTTATTTTCATTTTAAAGCTTAAACACCCCATTAAAACTCTCAAAAACAAGACACTAAGATTCACTGCTTCTTTACAATACAACTAATACTAGACCACCTAAAACCAGAACAAAAAAAACCATAACTATATGTTTTATAATGATTTTTATTAATAATTATCATTAAAAACCATATTTATAACAAGGTTATTACCCCGCAAACTATAAAGAAACCCTTAATAAACACAATTTACTTCAATAAAGATGGATCAATCATGTATTAAGCCGTGAAATGCTAGAATTTTTTTCGGCGTTGATTATTACTAATAGGCACAGCGATTACGTCATTTTCTCTGTTTTTTTAAATTCGCTATTTTTAGCAAAATCAATGTTACTGAGGAGTTCACGATGAAAAAGATCCTTCCTGTTCTAGCAAGCACGGCTGCTTTAATTTCTTTCAGTGCAGCGGCTCAAGCAGAAAATACAATGACTAATGACCACGGTTTCTATGTTGGCGGTAACTATGGCTATGTAAAAATTGATGGCCAAGACAGTTTTGATGATCATAACGACGTCAAAGAAGGGGTCATTGGCTACCGTCTAAACTCCTATCTCGCTTTGGAAGGTAGCTACATTGACTTTGGCGATTATGGAAATAGTCTGGCAAGCGCCAGTACAGACGGTTATACCGCAGCATTAAAAGCGATCCTACCATTGGGTGACCGTCTAGAACTCTTCGCCAAAGGGGGGCAACTTTGGTACAGAACCGATTACAAAACCGCTGTTGGTAATAATAGTAATGATGACAAAGGCGTATTCGCTGGTGCAGGCGTAGGGTTCAAAGTAACCGAGAACTTCCTGCTGAATGCCCAGTACACTTGGTATGATACTAAAATGGATGCGAAAGATATTGAACAAAATGGCACAGGCAAAACTAACACCGACTTTAAACAAGCTACAGTCGGTGCAGAGTACCGCTTCTAAGTTCAGAAGTTTACGTTAAGCGGATGTGACTTATTGTCTTTCCATAACGAACAACACCTTAGAAGAACCATGCTTTCAATGAAAAAAGCCCCCGACAATCGTCGGGGGCTTTTCTTTTAGCAGCTTATTCACAACAGACAAATTAGCAAAAGAGTCTTATCGTTCAACAAACGCTCTCTCGATAACATAATCCCCAGGCACACCAATTTTTGGAGACTCTTTTAGGCCAAGTTCATCCAATAATTCTGCGGTGTCTTTCAGCATGGCAGGGCTACCACAAATCATCGCTCTGTCCACCTCAGGATTAATTTGTGGCAAACCGATGTCTTCAGCCAGCTTTCCGCTGCGAATCAAATCAGTTAGGCGACCTTGATTACGGAAGGGTTCACGGGTAACGGTTGGGTAATAAATTAGCTTTTCACGCACCTGTTCACCAAAAAACTCATTCTCTGGCAGTTCATTCTCAATGAAATCAGCGTAAGCCAATTCGCTAACATGACGAACACCGTGGACAAGAATGATTTTTTCGTATTGTTCATAGGCCTCAAAATCTTGAATTAGACTTAAAAAAGGCGCAAGCCCCGTGCCTGTGGACAGCAAATACAAGTGTTTGCCTGGATGCAGATCACGAGTCACCAGCGTACCTGTTGGCTTGCGGCTGACTAATATGTCATCTCCCACTTTTAAGTGCTGCAAGCGAGAGGTTAAAGGACCATTTGGCACCTTGATACTGAAAAACTCTAAATGCTCTTCATAGTTTGGACTGGCAATACTATAAGCTCGAACCAAAGGGCGAGTATCTGTTTCTAAGCCAATCATCACAAACTGGCCATTCTCAAATCTCAAGCTTGCATTTCGCGTTGTTTTAAAGCTAAATAAACTCTCATTCCAATGGTGAACACTTAGTACGCGTTCAGTTTCAAATGCACTCATGGGTACCTCAGTAAAATTCGTAAACAAATAAGACGGACCGATTCACTTTCGTCCGTAAAATGCGTTTTATCAAAAACAAGCATGGCAAGGATGGAGACGCATAGTATAAGACAAGCTAATCATTGTTAAATTGATTATTTAGATATCGTTAATATGCTCAGTACATATAAGCCCGTGGTCTATTATTCCAGTATGTCATCAAAATGCACAGGGAATACGTTACTAAATAGGAATAATTCGTATAAACTGCAAGCAACTTTGACCTAGTGTAGCGAACTGACTAACATCGATGACATTCAATTCACCAAAAGAGTCTCGATATTTTATGAACCCAATTCTTGAAGCTCAGTCATCTCATCGCTCCATCCGACAGTACACCGACAAACCAATCGATGAATCGCAACTACGTCGTCTGATTCAATGCGCTCAAGGGGCAGCGTCATCCAGCTTTATTCAAGCCTATTCCTTAGTACAGGTCACCAACAAAGCAAACCGCCAAAAAATTACGACGTTAGCTGGCAGTCAGAAATGGATCGAATCCGCCGCTGAATTTTTGATCATTTGCGCTGACCTAAGCCGTGTTGAGTATGCTTGTATTGAACAAGGCTTTGGGGCATTAGAAGGCAATACCGAACATTTTATCACTTCAACAGTGGATGCTGCCTTATTTGCTCAAAACTTAATGCTTGGTGCCGAATCAGAAGGCTTAGGTGCGGTATTCATCGGTGGCATTCGTAACGATACAGACCAAATAGCCGAGCTATTGAATCTACCAGAACCAAGTATACCCAGTCTTTGGCTTGTGCCTTGGCTGGCCAGATGCTGAACCCGATCTCAAACCTCGTTTACCTGTGGAAGTTATTCTCCACAAAGACAGCTACGATAGCACTCGCTGCGAGGCTGATGTCAAAGCCTACGATGCGCAAATGGAATCCTACTATCAAAGTCGCAGCGGTAGCCAGAAAAACAGCAACTGGTCAGAACAAACTGCAGCGGCAGTGCAAATGAAAAAGCGTGAGCACATGCTGTCGTTTCTACAAGGGCGCGGCTTTTTAAAACGCTAAATAAACGGAGATAGAGCGAAAAACCTATCTATTCACCATTCTATCCATAGACCATTACAAACGGCAGATCCCAAATACTACTTAGGGCGTTCTGCCGTTTCTATGGTTATAGCCGATTAATTTCTCTTAACAAGAGACAACTTTGTCAGTGGGACAATATTTCTTCGGAGCAACGGGGTTGTGTCAAAAATTCCCCAATCCAAGCTAACATTTGACTCGATTGTAGATCTTCACTATAGAGACTATCCCTTGCTTGACTCAATATGTCTGGAGCTAACATGTTATCGTACATATCCAACAAGCAACCTTCGAACTTACGGGAAAACTCAGGGTGTCCCTGTACCGTAAGAATATGATCTTCATACAAAAGCCCCGCGAATTCACAAAAGTCAGACCGAGCAAACACCTTTGCCTGTGACGGTTTCTCCACTATCTGATCTTGATGGAACGCACACACAGCAAAGTTTTTTTTGCCTAACTGTGCCTGAGCCATTTGATCGATTACTTCGTATCGATGGATACCCACGCCCCACCCTCCTTGGTAGCGATCAACCTGCCCCCCCAACGCTTGCGCAATGATTTGATGACCAAAACAAATGCCCACCAAAGGCTGTTTATGCTCATCTATGGTGCGTATCAGAGCTTGTAAACCTTGCATCCAAGAAGAATTCTCATATACAGCCGATTTTGACCCAGTAATTAACCAACTATCACAAGCGACATGACTTTCTGGGAATTCGTCATCACGCACATCATAAGTCTCAAAGGATACCTCAGGATGCAAGACCTCCAATGCTTGGATAAACATATCCGCATAGGTAGAAAACTCTGAACTCAAGTGCTCTGGCGTAGTCCCTGCCGCTAAGATTCCAATTTTCATTAACTACTCCTCTAGTCAATTTACCCCACAACACGCTTTTGACGACACATAATGCATAAAGTAATAAGCACAGATAGTGCCACTGCGACGATCATGAGAGTGACTAAGGCATTTCCCTCAGGTGTGATCTCTAATAGAACGCTGGAAAAAATCATAGGTAAGTAGATATAGACAATACCAAAAGACACAGCAGAATCGGTTTGCAACCATGCGGTTGGTAAAATATATAAGCCCTGAGACAGGGTTTATCACACTGACTCAGGGCTCTTTAATTATGACGCGTCGTTTGTCATTTTGTGATGACATCTATAAGTAAGACTTGTATTCAATGTCTGAGATCTGCCCAAACAAACGGTTTTGCTCCTGTTCTTTGGCTGCTGAAAAAGCATTAACAAAGGCTTCGCCGAGATATTCGTTTAGAAATTGGCTATCTTTAAAAAATTCTGTTGCATCATCCCAACGGCTCGGCAGACTTTCATACAAGTCCACTAACGTGTAGGCATTGCCTTCAATCGGACTAGGTGGTGACATTTTATTTTCAATACCATTTAAAGCCGCACCCAACACAGCCGCCAATACCAAGTATGGGTTCGCATCAGCTCCCGATACTCGATGTTCAATTCGTCTAGCAGCGTTAGGACTTTCTGGTATGCGGACCGCTACCGTGCGGTTACCGTATCCCCAACCTGCGAAGGTTGGCGTATACGCCCCGGCTTGGAAACGACGATAAGAGTTCAGATGAGGGGCAAACACCAACATACTGTCAGCCATGTGATTCAGTAATCCAGCAACCGCTTGCTTTAATAAAGCGGAGCCTTCATCTGTGCCGTTATCAAAGACATTTTTCCCGTCTTCATCGATCACACTAAAATGCACATGCATACCATTACCACTTTCATTTGGATAAGGTTTTGCCATGAAGGTCGACGCCATACCATGCTTTCTAGACACGCCGCTAATTAGGCGCTTAAACATACTGGCGTGATCTGCCGCGAGTAGCGCATCATCAGTGTGCACCATGTTAATTTCAAATTGGCCGGGGCCTAACTCAGAAATAATCGTATCCGCTGGAATATTCTGTTGATTACATGCTTCTCGCACATCCGCGAAGAACACCGCCAAACCATCCATCTCTTTCACTGAATAACAATCCGTTTCTTGTAAACGGCGACCATTACCATTGCGCACAACAGGAGGAATGGGACGCTGTAATGTTTCCGACTCACGATCTAAAAGATAGAACTCAAGTTCCGTTGCCACAACAGGCGTTAGACCCAGTTTTTTATAGCGATCAACAATATTTTTAAGTATTTGACGAGGATCCAGATGACAAGGCGAACCATCTGGTTTATGGATCATGGCAAGTATTTGCTTACGAGGTTGTTCTGCCCAAGGCACAGGCACCGCTTTATTTTGCACGGGAAGACAGAGCCCATCACTATCACCCGTTTCAAACACTAAGCCATTTTTGAGAACATCATTCCCCCAGTTATCCAGCGCAACAACAGATAAGGGTAGCTTCATCCCTTCTTGCATAATCTCTTCTATACTTTCCGCTGGGAAACGTTTGCCACGCAAGTTGCCATTAAAGTCCGTTATAAACACATCAAACTCGGTTGGCTTCTCATCATTTACTAACATATACACTACTCTCTTTTGGATTATATACCGCTATAAAGCACCTTACTCTCAACAATTATCAAGAGTAACTATCCCCTAGTGGGTATATGAATAGCGCGTTATTTCGACATTGACAAAAAGCCCTCGCGCCACAAGCTAAAAATAGACCTGTCAATTCCCTATTAAAATCAATGATATTTCTCTTCTTACATGGGCATTTTTTAAGAGAATTAAGAATGTTTCTCATGGTCTAGAATGATTTTTACCCGCAAAATTATCTTTGGCCCAAGCTTTGCTAAGAAAATGTGTGATGGATTGAAAAAGAAAGAAGGGCAACATGAAAGCCCCCAAAAAAGACAATAATAGTCCATGTGCTCTATAATGAAACATCCGTCAGGGTTATGGCGAACAGCACACTTTCGTCTAAAAAGTGATGAAAGCAAGATGAGGAATGCCTATGTTACAACGATACAAGAACGGCCAGATCTCCCCATCAGACTTGATGAAAGACTTAGCCGTTGTTACCAGTCATTTGCGAATTCACAGTTTTCCTTGTGTCTTAGAAAGCTTTTTAAGTGGCTTATGTTATTTTGACGATATTAATCTCATTACTTATAAAAAAACCTTTAAACCCATTCTAATCCACCCAAAGATTACGCCAGAAGAAAGCCCGACGCTCCATGCTTATCTTAACAATTTTTATTTATTAGACCCGCTCTTCAATGCCATACAACAAGGCGTGTCATCTGGCATTCACCGCTTAGCCGATTTAGCACCGGATTCTTTTGAGCAAACTCGTTACTATCAACAGTGTTATCAAGCATTTGATTTAGTCGACGAAATAAACATTCTGATTAACCTTAATCGCTCAACCACATTTGTGATTACCTTAGGTCGCAAAAAAACCGTTGGCTCAATATTACGCAGTGAACTGAATAACCTGAAAATGGTTTTTCCCATGATTGAATCACTGGTTCAACAGTTTTGGCTGGCCCAGTCTCAAAATTATGTGGATAACGTCAGGAGAAACAGTCCTCTTAAGCAAGCACTTAAAACCTTTGCTAAAGGTGTCTTAACAGATAGAGAACAAGAAGTGCTCGGTCTACTATTACAAGGGCACTCTTCAAAGTCTATTGCAGACCAACTTGGTATCAGTGTCGGCACGATTAAGGTACACCGTAAAAACATCCACAGTCGTCTCAACACAAATAATCAGGCCGACATTTTTACCTTGTTTTTACAGCACTTAGAAGGGCTAGAGCCCCTCAGAGCTTAAAAAAAAGAGCAGTATCTTGTTCGTCCACAGTGCCTCATCAATGGATGGAACTCAGTACCAACCATCATGGCGCCTGAACGATGGTTCTGGCGTTCATATAATAACTCAGTGGATCACCCTCCATATCGTCGTGAATACTCATGACCGAATCTAAAAACAGATTAAATAGCTCGCCAGCCGTCGTCACATCCAGTTTAGCGTAAGCATTTTTACGGTGTAATTTGACGGTTTCAACAGAGATATGAAGGCGCTCTGAAATCGCTTTATTGGAGTAACCATGCAGAATCATCCCCACAGTTTGGCTTTCTCTATCGGTTAACAAACTCGTGCCAAAGCCGTCCAAGGCAATTTCTAAACGCTGCCGCAAATTAAACGAAGGGGAGCTATGTATTTCTTTCGTCCAATGCTGCTTTACCAGCCAATCAACCATCGGACAGATATCGTTTAACCGCTTTAAAGTGTCAGCATCAAAGACGTCTTGTTGATTCATTCGGCTTAGCGAAATGTTGATAAACGCATCATCATTGCCCAGCCAAATAAGATAACCACACTCATCATTTAAACCACTGTTTTTGTAATAAGCGTGATAATACTCACTCTTCTTAAACCCCTCTGGGGAAAGCTCAGACAAGGCAAAAAACCCTTGTTTTTGGGCTTTTGTTGCGGCCATGTAATAAGGGTCAAGCAAAAAAGTGCCATTTAAAAACTTATCAATCGAGGTCTGTATAAGACCATTGGGAAGTTCATTGTATTCCACTCGAGGCATGGTTTTTGATGGATAAGCTAAAATAGTGATATTGTCGATATCCACCAGCGCTTTAAACATAGAAACCATTTCGGGCACAAATGCCTCGGTCCCCAAATAGGAAGATAGGCGCACTGAGTGCTGACTAAAAAGGGCTAAAAAAGACATAGTTCCAGTTGCTCTTATTATATGAATACAAAACAATAAGCAAATCCATTGCCAAAACGCCTCCCCCATAGGAGGTATGTTTTCTACCTAACAAGGTCGCTACAATCGGTAAACACGCTACGTGAAGGAAGAGACACCATGAAACACTATAATAAATTCTATATCAATGGTACTTGGGTGCCATCCGACAGCACGTCTATTAAGGAAGTGATTAATCCCTCTACGCAAGAGGTCATTGCGCAAGTCAGTTTGGGGAAAAAAAGCGATGTCGATCAAGCCGTCACCGCCTCGCGCAACGCCTTTGTTTCCTGGTCACAAACGAGCCGTGAAGAACGCTTAGCCGTTTTAGACCGTATTATTGCAGTCTATAAAACTCGCCTCGAAGACATGGCTCAAGCCATTACCGCCGAAATGGGAGCGGCCATTTCCATGAGCCGTTCAGCACAATCTCCCATTGGCATGTTGCATTTTATCACTGCTCGGGATGTATTAGCCGACTTCTCCTTTGAAAATGAACTGAGCGATAGCCACATAGTAAAAGAGCCAATTGGCGTATGTGGCTTTATCACTCCATGGAACTGGCCGATGAACCAGATTGCTTGTAAAGTTGCACCAGCTTTGGCCTGTGGCTGTACTATCGTGCTAAAACCGAGTGAAATGACGCCTCTTTCAGCTCAATTATTTGCGGAAATTCTCCATGAAGCAGGCGTCCCAGCTGGTGTATTTAATATGGTGTATGGGGATGGACCAGAGGTCGGCTCCGCCATTAGCAGCCACCCGGATATTGATATGGTTTCCTTAACGGGTTCAACCCGTGCAGGGGTACAAGTATCTAAAGCCGCGGCAGATAATATCAAACGTGTGTCGCTGGAATTGGGCGGCAAATCTCCCTTTGTGATCCTAGACGATGCCGATTTCGAGGGCGCAGTTCGTTGGGGAGCCAAGCAATGTTTCCGTAACGTTGGGCAATCATGTAACGCCCCAACACGCATGCTAGTACCCGCAGCCCTTCACGATCAGGCAGTACAATTGGTCAAAGAGACCGCCTTGAATACTCGAGTCGGAGATCCATTATCGGAAGACACTGACATCGGCCCCCTATCCAACGCACTGCAATTTGACAAGGTCAATGGCATGATTCAAAACGCCGTTGATGCCGGTAACGAACTGATCGTCGGTGGTACTGGTCGCCCTGACGGTCTAGATAAAGGATATTTTATTCGCCCTACCGCATTTGCTAACGTACGTAACGATTCAACCATTGCCCAAGAAGAGGTCTTCGGTCCAGTACTCTGTATCATTCCTTACCACAGCGAAGAAGAAGCCATCCAAATTGCCAATGATACGCCTTATGGATTGGCCGCTTACATCGAATCGGGCAGTTTGGAACGCGCCCGTTCTGTAGCGAGAAAAATGCGCGCTGGTACCGTCTATCTCAACCGTAATGATTTCGATCCACGCGCACCATTTGGCGGCTACAAACAATCCGGTAATGGACGTGAATGGGGCGAGTTTGGTTTCCACGATTTTCTAGAAATCAAAGGTATTGTCGGTTACCAATAAGCATTTAAGCTCAGTCTTACCACTGGCATCTGTAGTAATCCTAGCACTCACCATACTGGTGAGTGCATTGCCATTCCCTACCTAAAAGGGTAATCCCAACCGATCCCTTTTGTAGATACCATAAGCGACAATGATACCTTAATCGAGTCGTTATCGACTTTCACTTGTTTGCCATTAAAGGGGAGCACTCCTAAGCAAACGAACCTTATTGTCATAGGAGAGCATCCATGAGCAACAAACCTCTAGGGCCCACAACAGAGGCTCTACGCGCTTTAGATCAAGCCCACCACATACACCCCTTTACTGATGTGGGAGCGTATCAAAAAAGTGGTGGCCGAATCGTCACCCGTGGTGAACATATTTATTTTTATGATTCAGAAGGCAGTAAAGTACTTGATGGCATGTCAGGCCTATGGTGCTGTAACCTTGGCTACAGCCAACCAAAAATTGTTGAAGCCATTCATGAGCAGCTGCAAGTGCTGCCTTTCTACAACAACTTCTTCCAATGCTCTAATGACACAGCAGTGAAAATGGCGGAAGCCATGGCACAAGTCACTCCTGACCATTTAAACCATGTGTTTTTCACCAACTCTGGATCAGAAGCAAACGATACCAACATTAAAATCGTCCATCGCTATTATCAGATTCTTGGCAAACCAGAGAAAAAGCACTTTATCGCCCGTAACAATGCCTATCATGGAAGTACCGTTGCCGCTTCTAGCCTATCAGGCATGACCTTCATGCACGATCAGTACACCGGAATTGATTATGTACACCACATCCAACAACCCTACTATTTCGGTGAAGGCGGCGACCTAACGCCAGAAGAATTTGGTCTACAAGCCGCCCGTGAGCTAGAGAAGAAAATCGAAGAACTTGGCGAAGACAAGGTCGCAGCTTTTATCGCTGAGCCTATTCAAGGGGCCGGTGGTGTGATTATCCCACCAGACTCTTACTGGCCAGAAATCCAGCGCATCTGTAACGAACATGACATTTTATTGATCAGTGATGAAGTCATCTGCGGATTTGGCCGTACAGGTAGCTGGTTTGGTTGTCAGACCTATGGTTTTAAGCCGGATCTGATGACGTTTGCCAAAGCCGTCACCAATGGTTTCCAAGCCCTCGGCGGTGTGATGATATCTGACAAAATTGCGGAAGTTCTTGCTCAAGGCAAGGGAGATTTTGCTCATGGCATGACTTATTCGGGCCATCCCGTTGCCTGTGCAGCCGGGCTCGCCACCTTGGATATTCTGCGAAGCCAACATACCATTGAAAACATGGCGAAAGATGTCGGTCCATATTTCGAGCAGCGCTGGAAATCCCTAGAAGCGCACCCTATCGTCGGCGAAGCGCGCGCGAAAAACATGGTCGCCGCCTTAGAGTTAGTCAAACACAAAGGCTCAAAGGAACGTTTAGCCCCCAACGCAGCAGCCACTATCGTTTGCCGAAACCAAGCCATTAAAGAAGGCTTACTAGTACGCGCCGTCGGAGATGCCATAGTGTGCGCGCCACCAATCGTCTGTAGCAAACAAGACGTTGACATCATTATTGAACGGATGTTCCGGGCGCTTGACTACACCGCAAAACAATATGCGCTATAAGAATAAGTGAAGCGAAAAAGGGCGAGCGACAACAACTCGCCCTTATCTTTTCTCTAGTCACTCTTTAGCAGCCACGCTTTAGCCGTCACTCTCCCTAAACTCCCCTCACCTCGAATCATCTAGTTGTGATACTTGTACCGTGTTTAGAAACAGTACAATCTGTCATAAAAACGTAAACTCAATTAACAAGCATAAAAAAAACCGCAATATAGGACGCGATTACTCGTTTAATCATAATGGACTAACCAAAGAACTCTAATGGATGATAACTAAGTGACCATGAAATACATCGTATCTTTTATCAGAACAGGCCTAGCTCTCCTAACCATTCTAGCAGGCATGGCTCAAGCAGCAGAGAGGCTTAACTTACAATCCCCTGCCGCCAGTGCCGACGACCATAGCCTCCTCTTGACTTGGACACCACCGGACAATATTACCGACATTCAGGCTTATCAGATTTTAGAAAACGGTCATGTTATCGGGCCGGCGAAAAGCTACAACATCTACTCCGCTGCTAAGCCGTTTATTGATCACTTTTACAAGAACAACCCAAGCGACTTCACCCAGAAAATCGTTTGGCAAAGCGCTAAAATCAGCGATTTATCCCCTGATACAAGCTATCAATTTCAGGTTCAGGCACTGGATAAAAACGGCAAAATACTTAACACAAGCCAAGTATTAACACTGAAAACCACCCCGCGCCCTACCCAGCGCAACATTACCGCCTTTGGAGCAAAAGGGGATGGCAAAACAGACAACACACACTTCATTCAACAGGCCATTGCCAGTTGCCCAGCACACTGTGAACTCACCATTCCAGCAGGCACCTTTGTCACAGGGGCTATTTACCTAAAAAGCAACATGACTCTTCATCTCGCCAAAGGTGCCAAGTTGCTCGGTTCAAGCCATGCTGATGACTACCCAATCATCAACAAAACCCCTTCAGCCTTAATCAATGTTCTGCAATCCCCTGCTACCGACAGTAAAACATTCACTAATATACGCATTGTCGGCAGCGGCATTATTGATGGAAATGGTTGGAAACAATCAGCCAATCGTTATCAAAACTATTTACAGCACGATCAACCACACTACTTACACGGCAGCAATAAGCTCTATAAGGACTATGGTTTACTGGCCAAATCACAAGTCGAAAACGGTATTCAACACGGCATGTCGGCTCATAAAGCCTATGGCAGCATGCGTTCTAACCTTGTTTACCTAAGAAAAGTAACCAATCTGTATGTTGAAGGTGTCACCCTTCGTAACCCAGCAAACCATGCGATTGTCAGTAGCAGCAATAAAAACGCGACATACAACAGCATTAAAGTGGAAACCTATGATGTCAACAATGGTGATGGCATCGATATCAGCCGAGGCACAAATACCTTGGTGTTGAACAGCTACTTCGATGTGGGAGACGACGCCATTAATTTTGCCGCAGGAGCAGGCGCTAAAGCCGCGTCCGAACAGGGCGTAAACGGGGCTTGGCTCTTTAACAACTTTATCTATCACGCCCATGGTGGCGTTGTCTTAGGCAGTCGAACAGGCTCTGGAATCAAGCATATTGTGGCGGAAAATAATGTCATGGTAAAAACCGATATAGGCCTGCGGGCTAAAAGCAGCGATGCCATCGGTGGTGGCGCCTCCGATGTAATTTTTCGCAATACGGCCCTGTCAGACTTAGCGGATCAAGCCTTTTTACTGACCCTTCAATATGGCGACCCAAACGAAGTCACCCAGTATCAGCCCGCCACTACCCCCGCACAGTTCTCTGACTTTAGCATTAGCCATGTGTCCGTGGACGGCATCGCAGGGAAAAAGCCCTCCATTCAAATCCTCACCGGCTTTACACATTCTTCTTATCATAAAAATATCTATTTCAATGATGTCCATCTGAAGAATGTGATGCCAACGGATATAGAAGATTTGCTAGACAGCCAGTTTAATAACGTCACCTTTTCTCACTTGAAAAAAGGCACAAGCCCTTGGCATTTCCGCCATGTATCCGGCGTTACCGTCGATGGCAAAGAGGTTTCAACAAAGACGCCAGACATTGATTGACGTCTTTATTGATGCTTACAATTTTATTCAAACAGGATAATCGACCTTAACGGACAAAGTTATCACGTATTAACGAAACCACTTCATCTGTGCGACCATTTAAAACTGCTTTAATGCCAAACATGGCCGTCGACATGACCTGAGACGCTTCAATCTTCGGCGGCATCACCAACTCCATTCGGCTGACTCTGACATCCAATAGAGCAGGTTTATCGGTGGCTAACCACTGTTGCATGGCTTCTTCTAACTGATCGGTTTTATCCACTCGGAACCCTTCTAAACCTAGCGTTTGCGCTAGGTTTGAAAAGTCCGGATTTTTCAAACCAGTAAAGGCATCCAACAAGCCTTCAACACGTTGCTCCATTTCCACAAAGCCAAGGGATTCATTGTTAAAAATCAGCAATTTAACGGGAATATTTTCCTGAACCAGTGTTAATAAATCCCCCATTAGCATACTCATTCCCCCATCACCACACATGGCGATCACTTGGCGGTCTGGATAAGCGTTAGCAATCCCCAGCGCTTGCGGATAAGCATTGGCCATGGTGCCGTGGAGCAGACTGGTTAAAAAACGGCGTTTCCCCGTCGCAGTTAAATGGCGTAATAACCACACCATAGGCGAACCACCATCAGCCGTGAAAATGGCGTCGTCTGCTGCCAGTTTATCCAAGGTATGAGCGACGGTTTGTGGATGGATCAATGATTGTCCAGATTCCGCCTCTTGCACGTACTCCGCTTTGTCTTTTTTCCATTGCGTTAACGCTTTGTCTAAATGGGCTTGATCGTTTTTCGGCGTAAGTTTTGGTAACAAAGCTTGGAGAGAATCCGCCACATCCCCCACTAGACCAAGATCGATGGGGCTACGTTTGCCTAAATGTCTGGCATCAATATCAATCTGAACAATCTTAGCTTTCTCTGGATAAAACTGGCTATAAGCGAAATCGGTGCCAAGACAGATTAGCAAGTCACAATCCATGACCGCCTCCATCCCCGCACGGTTGCCTAAAATCCCCGTCATTCCTACTTGATAAGGGTTGTTAGGCTCAATAAATTCTTTCGAGCGTGAACTGTGAACAATGGGTGCTTTTAATAACTCCGCCAGCTCAATCAATTCTTCACGGGCATGCTTTGCGCCAATGCCAGCGTACAAGGTAACCCGCTCTGCCTTGTCAATCATGGTGGCTAATTCAGCGATTTCAGAAGGGTTAGGACGAATGGTTGGTTTAGCGGTATGTACCCGCCAATTGACATCATTAGTCACTTTTTCTTGGAACATATCGCCATTGACGACAATCACCGCTACCCCGTTTTTTGCCAATGCCGCTTGCGCCGCTTGAACCGTAATGCGGCGCGCTTGGTCTGGATGGGAAATGCGTTCACAAAACACAGAGCATTGATCATAAAGGGCTTTTTGATCCACTTCTTGAGGAAAGTTCAGACCCTCTTGCCGACGATCCACCTGAGAAGCAATCAACACCATAGGCGAGCCGTTACGATGGCTTTCGAAAATACCATTAATGAAGTGCAAGCTGCCTGGACCGCATGTTCCTGCGCACAATGCTAACTGCCCCGTCATATAAGCTTCGCCACCAGCGGCCATGGCCCCCACTTCTTCATGGCGTACATGCACCCAATCAATATCAGACCGACTGAGAACGTCAGTAAAGTGGTTAATGGTATCACCAACGATGCCATAACAGCGCTTAGCACCCGCCTCACTTAGGGTATCAACAATGATATCGGAAACAGACTTGCTCATCTCTACTTACTCCTTACGGTCATGATAGATGCTTTTTATAATGGGCTATTCGCATCCAGCCTGCACCCTAAAGTTGATATTATCTACATATCTTCAAATAGGGAAAAAGTAAGAGGCGGTCAACAGACAAGCGAAGCGGTTTTTATGCGAATGTATAGGTATTAGGGCATTTTTTATCTTAAGATACGCTAAGTAACGACGAAAAATATAAAAACAAAGCCTTATGAAGGGTAAATAAAAAGTGATGAATCATGCGAATTTTAGTAGTAGAAGACGATAAAATTCTCGGTGAAGCCATTTGCCAAAGAATGAGTCGAATGGGCCACGGCATCGATCTCGCCACAACCGGTAAAACCGCCCAACAAATGTTGGATTTACAACAATACGACTTATTGTTATTAGACCTCAACTTGCCAGATACAACGGGCAATCACATCCTGGCAAACCTCAGAAAAAAACACGCTCATACCCCCGTCATCATTCTCACGGCTCGTAACCAAGTGGAGGACAGAATTACTCTGCTCGATTTGGGGGCCGACGATTACCTGACTAAGCCCTTTGATTTTGGCGAATTAGAAGCACGTTGCCGAGCCTTACTGCGTCGAAGTCATGGACAAACCCTCAATACCATTGAATATGGCAACGTCTCGCTTGATCTGGACGCCTGTAAAGTCACAGTGAATAGCACGCCTATTGATATCAAACAGCGAGAGTTTCGTTTACTGGAAGTCTTTATGACGCACACGGGTAAAGTACTCAGCAAAGAAGCATTGATCGAACATCTCTACAACTTTGACGATCACCCTAACACCAGCGTTATCGAAATCTACGTCGCCCGTCTTCGTAAATCGCTCCATGATAGCGACTTTAAGATTCGTACTATTAGGGGATTGGGCTACCTACTGGAAAAAAGGCATGATTAAAACTCGATCGTTGCGTCGACAATTATTAGTCATGACCTTCATCGTCTTACTCTTCATCAGTAGCCTCGCGCTCTGGGGAGCACACATTTATGCCAACCGCACCACAAAAATATCCTATGACCGGCTACTTTACGGCGCGGCATTGCAAATGGCGGAGAATATCACCTTAGTTAACGGCAAAGTCATCATCGACTTACCCATATCGGCCTTTGAGACCCTGTCGTTATCCAGCTCCGACCGAGCCTTCTATTCCATTATGAATACTCAGTACCAAGTTTTGACTGGCTACAAAGATTTACCGGATATTCCCTTTCCCCAACTCATCAGAGAGTCGCAACAGAATCAACCGATAAAGCCCCTTTATTATGAATCAAACTACCGTGGTGAGCGGGTGCGTTTTATTATTTTAAGCAAGCGATTGCTGGAGGCGGATAAGAGCAAAACCGTATTTGTGATCGTGGGACAAACCATGGAAGCCCGCGCAAAAGCCGCTAAAGAGTTCAACCAAATCGCCCTGCAGTTTGTTAGTGTCTTTTTCATTATCACCATGCTGTTATTACTGTTTGTGATTTGGCAAGTGCTGCGCCCTCTTCAATCCATCAAGCAAGCGATAACCGAACGCTCTTCTTTAGATCTGTCGGCATTAGATATCCATGTGCCAAGCGAAATTGCGCCACTAGTCGGTAGTATTAATTACTTTATGGCCCAGCTCGATAACACCTTACAACGTTTAGAACGCTTCACGGCCGAGTCCGCCCATCAGATTAGAACGCCGCTTGCCGGGCTCATCTCACAAGCCCAAAATGCCTTAGATGAAAAAGATGCGGCCCTTAGAAAACAACAACTGGAGAACATATTAGAAAGCAGCCAATTGCTGACCCAAACCGTCAATCAATTGTTAAACAGAGCCACCCTAACACACCGCTTTCAAAGTCACCCCTTCTCACTCCTATCTTTGGATGAGTTAATCAAAGACACTTGCCGCGAACTTGTTGTCTGGGCATTAGAAAAACACGTCGAAATTGCTTACGTAGGTGACGCTAAAACCAATATTTTGGGAGATGAATTTGCCCTCAAACAAATGCTGCACAACATCATTGAAAACGCCGTTAAATACAGCCCCGAACATGGCACGGTGGAAGTTGAATTGATGACCCAATCAACAGCACTGTCCAACCAAACAACGCTGCAAATACGGGATCAGGGGGTTGGTGTCTGTGATGAGGATAAACTTCATATCTTCGAGTATTTTTACAGAAGTGCGGATAATGTGGCGGCCGGTTCGGGGATTGGTCTCTCCATTGCCAAAGAGGTAGCAGAGCACCACAAAGCCACCTTTCACCTAAAAGATAATCAACCGACAGGGTTAATTGTTGAGATTGTGTTCCTTTGCGTTGAGGAATCAAAACAATGAAATATTACTTAGCTTTTTTGTTTTGCTGTTTTATCGCCTCTGGGGCTGAATCGCACCCGTCCACTCCCTCGCCTTCCAATACCACCGACACCTATAGCTACCCAAGTTTAGCCAAGCAAACCGTCCTTTTAACGGTTCACGGTGCGCTAGATCACGCCCTAATTGCCCCTCTTTTTAGGGCATTTATAGCGCAACATCCTCATACTCAGATTCAATATACCGAGTTGAATACCAATGCCCTTTACCAGACCTTTTTAGACGCCCCACAGGACCGGCCAGACATTATGATGAGTCCTGCCATGGATTTACAATTTAAGCTGGTCAACGATGGCTTCGCTTTACGCAACGACTCACCGCCGCCTCAGTCTCTACCAATGGATTCACAATGGCGACAGGAACTCTTCGGCTTTACTTATGAGCCCATTGTAATGGTCATCAATACTGACATTCTTACTGGTTCCCCGCTGCCCACCAGCCGCGAACAATTACTCACCTTAATACGGGACAAAGACCATCTTTTAGACGGCAAAATCGGCCTCTTTGATATCAAAAAAGTCGGACTTGGCTATTTGGCTTGGTCATACGATAGCCAGCAATCTCGCACCTATGGGCGCTTATTAGAAGCGTTTGGCAATCATAAAGCGCAACTCTATACCGACACGCACACCATGCTTGAAGCCTTGTTAAAAGGTGACCTATTTATTGCCTACAATCTTGTTGGTTCTTATGCCTTTCAATGGAGCAAAAAATACCCATGGATTGTCACCTTAATGCCCACCGACTACACAAGCATTATCATGCGAACTGCTTTTATCAACCGACAGACAACACACCCCAAAACCGCCAAATCTTTTATCGATTTTTTACTGTCTCATCAGGGGCAAAGCTTACTCGAAGCCTCTGGCATCACACCTTTAGATCGTCATATAACGGGGCAGAATAGTCGTCAGGCCTTACAAAAATTGCCTCATGGTATTTTCCGTCCGATTCCTTTAGGCCTTGAACTGTTGATCCAAACAGACTCCGCTAAAAAGCAGCTCATCTACGATGAATGGGATGAGGCTTTAGGTTCCTCTACGCCACTGTCTCAATAATGACAAGCAAACTGTCAGCCCCATGAAAGGTTCGTGAAAGGTTTCTGTCATACACTGCCCTAAGGAAAATAACAATAATATCGATTCTTGGAGCATCTTATGTCTATGAAAGCATGGTTTAACAAAGCCGTTATCGTTGGTGCGCTTTGCAGCACACTGATCGCCACACCAGCCCTTGCCACAGAACGAATCTCTATTGGTACCGGCGGGACAGGTGGTCTCTTTTACGTCATGGGGGCAGGCATTTCCCAAATCATCAATACATACATGCCTAACGCCACCGCCCGCGCCGAAGTCACAGGCGCATCAATCGAAAACAACTATCGTGTGGCCGCAGGTCAAATGACGCTGGGGTTATCCTCCTCTTCCACCTTATATGAAGCCAAACAGGGCATTGGCCCATTTAAAAAAAGCGGGAAATTGGATGTGGCGGCTATCGCCTACCTTTATCCGGCGGTCTTACAAGTCGCCACCATTCAGGGCACAGGAGTAAAAGATTTTAAAGATCTAAAAGGCAAACGTGTCAGCATGGGACCTCCAGGCAGTAACGCCGCTGTTTTAGCCACGCGCTTATTTAAAGAATATGGTGTGTTTAAAGACATTACACCGCGCTTTTTATCCTATACAGAAGGAGTAAAAGCCTTGATCAATGGCCAAGTAGATGCCGCTGTCGTTTTGGCTGGCGCGCCAACAGCGTCATTGATTGACTTGGACTCACAACGCCACATGACACTCTTGTCAGCCAGTAAAGAAAGTATCGATGCGTTGATCAAGAAATACCCTTTCTACCAAGTTTACTCTTTACCCGCAGGCACCTACCCAGATCAGAAAAAAGCCGTCACCATGATCAATGATCCTGCGGTTCTGTTCACCAGTGGCAAAGCCGATCAAACGAAAATTTATAACATTACCAAAGCCATTTTTGATCACCTCGATATGTTAAGAAAAGTGCATCCATTGGCGAAAAAAATCTCCCTGAAAACCGCCCCCAATACGCCCATTCCACTGCACCCTGGTGCGAAAAAATATTTCGATGAAATGAATAAGCAGTAGGAGAGTCATCATGGCGAAGACCACACTCAAAGACCTACTGTTTAATACTAAGACGGTTGGCAACAAAGAGCGAATGTGTCTGTCCATCCTATTCAGCGTTATCGCCGTGGCGGTCGCCGGATTGGTGCTCTATGGCGCTTACTATGGGGGGATTACGGCATTGCTATTGAGGTCGTTATTCTTCTCTTTGGTCTCCGTCTCTGCAATGCTCTTTTTTGCGTTGAAGTATCAACAAACCTGGCTTCGCCTTGGCTTTTACTTATTCGCTGTGATTGCCCTGATCCCCGGCCCCTATTTATGGCATAACTACATGGACATCATCATGCGTGGTGCCATCGCTATTCCACAGGATACTTGGATATTTATTGGCCTTATCTGTGTTGTCTTTCTGTTTGTCAGAATGGCCGTCGGGTGGGCACTGATTGGTTTAATGGCCCTAGCACTACTCTATGCGTACTATGGCTACTTAATACCGGGAAAATACGGTAACGGCGGGTTCGACATCAGTCGACTCACCTCAACCCTAATGCTTTCTACCGAAGGCATCTATGGCATTCCTATGGGTGTCGCGGTGGAATATATTTTCCTATTCGGTTTATTCGGTGCCATTTTAACCAAAATAGGCACAGGCGAAGTATTTGTTGATTTAGCCCGAGGCTTAACCGGACGCGTCCAAGGTGGGCCTGGGCTATCTGCGGCGTTATCCAGCGCGTTACTTGGCTCCTTAAATGGCAGTGCTGTGGCAAACGTCGTCACCACTGGCACTTTTACCATTCCCTTAATGAAACGGGTAGGTTACAGCGCAAAACTCGCTGGTGCCATTGAAGCCGCCGCGTCGTCTGCTGGACAAATCATGCCTCCCGTCATGGGTGCCGCTGCCTTCTTAATGGCAGAAATCATCGGCATCCCCTATTCAGAAGTGGCACTGGCAGCGCTTATTCCTGCGCTACTTTATGTTTTGGCCTTAATGATCGCTGTCAGACTGGAAGCGGGCCGTTTAAATCTCGAAAGAGATACAGAAGCAGGCTTAAAACTCCTACTGAGAACCCTCAAAAAGAAAAGCTACTTACTATTGCCCCTCGTCGTGCTCGTTGGCCTTATGGTTTCTGGGGAGTCCCCCACACAAGCCGCTGTCATGGGGATTTTAGCGGGCTTTTTCGTCAGCCCTTGGAAAGCTGAAACACGCATCAACATCGTCGATATTATTGCCGCTTGCAAAGAAACATTGATCAATACCCTACCGATTGTCGCGGCGGTGGCATCGGCAGGTGTCATCATTGGGGTGTTAAACTTAACAGGCTTGGGCCTGATGCTGTCTGGGTTGATTATTTCCTTAGGGAATGGACATTTATGGGCTGTGTTGCTTCTCACCGCTGGCGCATCTTTTGTGCTTGGAATGGGCTTGCCAACGTCCGCCGCTTATCTATTATTAGCGGTTCTCGTTGCGCCCGCCATGACACAAATGGGCATGGCACCGTTATCGGCCCATATGTTCATCTTTTACTATGGGTTAGTGTCTGCCATCACACCACCAGTTGCCTTGGCGGCCTATGCCGCTTCCACCATTTCCGGTGCGGATCCTACCGAAACGGCCATTGAGTCCATGCGTTTGGGCTTTGTGAAACTGTTGGTTCCTTTCTTGTTTGTCACTATGCCAGGCATTCTATTGATCGGTTCAACCTCCAGCATCATTGCAGCCATTGTGATCGCTGCATTAGCGACAAGTGCCATGAGCATTGGCTTTTCAGGCTGGTTGAAAAACAACTTGAGTTGGTTCATCCGAGGCCTGTACGTCATAGCAGCCATATTGATCGCATGGCCACAAGCCGCAACAGATTTTTCCCCACACATCATCGGCGCGAGACTGCTGGGGTTAGCGCTGTTTGTTATACTGCTATGTAAAGCGGCAAAAGGGCAAAGCTCGCACCCACATGAGAGCCAACTCGAAAAATCCACCGCTTAGTTTGGCATCTGCCACAAAAAGCCCAACAACAGCTATAAAAAAAGAGGGTGATGATATTGATCATCCACCCTCTTTTTCTCTTTCTAACGCAGCCTTATATTTTGAATATAAGCAGCCGCCCGATTCAGCCACTCTCATAGCAATCGTTCACGAGGCGACAGTGCGGTAATCAATTCATTGGATTCACCATTCATTGCCTGCATCAGCAATGCCGACGTTGTTGGCCCCAACGTGAACCCTTGATGACCATGGCCAAAGTGAAACCACAAACCTTTATGATTTGGTGCTTCACCAACAAGGGGCAACATATCTGGCATGCAGGGTCGTGTACCAATCCATTGCGGTTCTTCTATTTGTTTTCCCACATCCATTAATTGATTGAGAGCTTTGACGCCACGCACTAATTGACTGGTATCCGCAGGAGAATCCATCGGTACTAAGGCCGCCCCCGTGGTGATTCTTAGCCCTTGCTTCATGGGGGCCGCTAACACACCATTTGCGGTATCTAAAAAAGGCCGATTTAAATGGGTAGGCATAGCAAAATGTCCATGGTAACCACGCTTATACACCATTGGAATCTGATAACCAAAACGTTTCAGTAACTCTGGCGACCAAGGTCCCAAGGCAATCACCACCTGCTCCGCCTCACGTTCGCCATCACTTGTCAGCACACTCCAACCATTCGCAGTATGCTGCAAAGTATTGGCGTCCCCCGAGACAAAGTTTCCGCCCCGTTCAACGAATAATTCACAATAGGCTTGAGTTAAGCCGCCAGGCGACGAACAACTCCAACTTTGCGTAAAATGCACCACACCTGCTGGTGCCGCTTTTAACGCGGACTCTTCTTGTTGATAGGCTTTGCCATCCACAATGCGCGATGTCACACCATATTCCTGACGTAAAAATTCGGCTTTTTGGGTCGCCTTTTCAAACTCATCCGATTCACGATAAAACATGGCTAACCCATCGCGTTGGATAAGATCTTCAGAGAGAGAATCGCGAATCAGCTCCTCATGGTCTGCCGTCGAACGAAACGTCAATTGAGAATAAATTTTCGAGATCTGTGCGTGTTTCTGTGGCGCAGAATGACGTAAATAAGACCATAAAGCGGGCGCCATTTTCAGCACGCCATTTAAACGCCAAGTCACATCATTACTGACTTCAAACAGATAATTGAAGAGTTTGGAAAACTCCCTAGGTAACGCGTAAGGCTCTGCTGCTTCTACTTGAATAATGCCCGCATTGCCATAACTGGTTTCCAACCCAGCACCTGTTCGGTCCACCAGCGTGACAGTATGTCCTTGAGCCTGAAGAGCCAAAGCGCTACTCACACCAACCATACCCGCACCCAAAACAAGAAATTCCGCCATATTCCTACCTCGACATCCTTTCAGTGAAAAAGCCTTTATCTTATTCACTATAGCAATATAAGTCGCCATTAGTATAAATTAGCTGTCACAATGATGTATCAGCGCATATTTTCACCATAGGAGACCCCATTATGAGCCTACAGCCCTTCCACCTTGCTATCCCCGTCTATGACGTGCCGCTGGCACGGGCTTTTTATCGCGATGTCTTTGGACTGGAAGAAGGCCGTTCTGCACCAGAATGGGTAGATTTCAACTTTTTCGGCCATCAGCTCGTCATTCATCATCACCCCAAAATGCCCTATCAAGAACACGCAGGCACCAACGCAGTAGACGGACACAATGTGCCTGTTCCACATTTTGGTGTGGTATTAACATGGGAGCAATGGGAAGCGTTGGCAGAACGCCTAACCGCTGAAAAAACCGACTTTATCATCGAACCTTATATTCGCTTTAAAGGCCAAGTGGGCGAACAAGCCACCATGTTCTTCCTCGACCCATGCGGTAATGCCTTGGAATTTAAAGCCTTTAAAGACATGGAGCAGCTGTTCGCGAAATAACAAAGCCGATCCCAAGGAAGGCGGAATAGAGAAAGCGTTATATTGTTTCCGTCTTCAACGATCTGAGTCGCTATGGTCTTGATAAGTAAAGATGGTCTGTCGAAAGATCATCAAGGCGTTTTACGCCCATCAAATTAAGACAACGAACAAGCTCTTCCTCTAAAATGTCCAGCACTCGAGTCACACCCACTTGTCCACCCGACGCGACACCAAATAAAGTAGCTCGTCCTAACAACACCCCATCGGCACCAAGTGCGACCGCTTTCACGATATCGCTAGCACGGCGCACACCACTGTCGAGCAATATACTTATTTGCCCCCTTACCTTAGGCGCTATCTGCTGTAAGGCTTGAATAGACGACAGCGCGCCATCGAGTTGACGACCACCGTGGTTGGAAACAACAATTCCATCCAACCCTAGATGGACCGCCTTAATCGCATCGTCTGGATGCAAAACCCCTTTTAGGATCATGTTCCCCGACCATTGATCGCGGATTTGTGCCACTCTTTCCCAGTCCAACAAAGGGTCTAGCTGCTCAGAAATAAATTTCATCGCCCCAAGCGCACTCTTTTCATCTTCAGGCAAATAAGGCGACAGGTTACCCATAGTTGGTAAACCATTAGGCCACATAACTTGGCGTATCCAATGGGGATGCAACAACACATTCAACTTATTCGCCAAAGTGAGCTGACGAGGCCTCACAAAGTTTCGCCTGTCCCATTCTCGATTGCCGACAATAAGCGCATCCGATGTAATCACTAGCGTGCTGGCTTCAACCGCTTTCGCTCTGGTTAATAAGTCTTGGCTAGCTCGCAGGTCTTTCAGCGCATACAGTTGAAACCAAAAATCAACATCCGGCACCGCTTCACGTACTTGCTCCATGGAACAATTTGAAACAGTACTCAAACAAAAAGGAATTTGCTTAGCGCTGGCCGCTTTCGCTAGCGCAATATCGGCCTGAGGCCACAACATTCCATTGTAACCGCTTGGCCCGATCATCATAGGCAGAGCACTTTTCGAACCAATCAACCTCGCATCAATCACGGGTCGGTGATTCGGTACCAAGGTGTGAGAAGCCAAGCGGATATCCGAAAAATCAGACTGGTTACGTGACAATGTCTGCTCATTTTCCGCGCCACCTGCCAAGTACTCCCAAGCAAAGTTTGGTAAGCGGCGCTGTGCCAGCGCCGCCATTTCAGCGACGCTCTGTATTCTAGAAAGATCAGAACCTCGATAAAATGTCCGCATAGCGATTCCTAATAGAGTGACACATAGACAAATTCCCTCTCTCGATGACGTTATATGAGAACCACTTTTGAAGGGTTTAAAATATTAAGAGGGTCTAACGCTTTTTTGACGGTCGCCATCATGTCTAATGCTTGAGGTGAAACAGAATGATGAAGATAATCTCGCTTTAACGTTCCTACGCCATGCTCAGCAGAAATAGAGCCCTTAAACTCTTCCACACATTGATAGACGATTTTATCGACTTCTTCTTCGGTAATATTCACATCCGAGTTCGCATCAACCGCCAAATGCAAATTACTGTCACCAATATGTCCAAAGTTAACAACTAGCGCATTTGGCCAACGCTCTAGCAAAGAAAGACGACACGTCTGTACAAATTCATTAATGCTACCGATGGGTAAACTGATATCAAAATTAATAGGGGAAAGTTTGACTGGAAACTCAGACGTCGCTTCGCGGATTATCCATAATTGTTCTCTTTCTCTCAACGACGACGCTATCACAGCGTTCTGTATAAGCTCTTCTTCAAACGCTTTTTCCAAACTTTGATGAAAAACCTCTTCGCTCACGCCTTTCGATTCTATCAGCACATAAAACGCATACTCATTTTCGATTGGCGGATTATCTGGACACGACCAGCTGCAACTCATGGTATAAAAATCCTGCCACATCATTTCAAAGGCGTGAATATTCTGATTCAACTCTTTTTGCATAAGATGTAACAGTGCAACACCGTCTTCATAGCGAGCAAACGCACAAAGCGCTGTTTGAGCATCCCCCGGTATTGGGGTTAACTTTAAGGTCGCTTTTGTGATGATTCCTAGAGTGCCTTCACTGCCAATAAACAACTGCTTTAAATCATACCCTGCGTTATTCTTAAGCATCTTATTTTGCAAATTCAGTATCTCGCCACTCGCGGTTACGACTTCCAGTCCTAAGACCAAATTCCGCATCATGCCAAAACGAATCACATTATTTCCACCTGCGTTTGTGGCAATAGTACCACCAATTTGACAACTTCCTCTGGAGCCTAAATCCAAAGGAAAATAACGTTCCGCTGCTATCGCTTTTTCCTGAACCGTTTGCAATGTTGTGCCAGCTAACACAGTCACTGTGTTAGCTTGTATATCTATCTCTTCAATACCATTCAGCTTTTCTAAACTCATACAGACATCCGCTTTAGAAGGACAAGCGGCTCCAGTCAACCCCGTTCGCCCCCCTTGAGGCACGACAGACTGCTTATATTTGGCACATATTTTTATAATGTCCGACACCTGTTGAACATTCTCCGGCAACAAAAGTGCCATGGGCAGTACAGGCGGGCAACTGCTCCAATCTTTTTGATAACTCAAATCAATGGCGTCATCTTGCCGAATTTGCTCTGGCTTAAGCCGTTCTTGCAGTTCCTTCAAACATTCAGAGTTCATGGTATGCTCCATTATGTATTATTCTTTTAAAATCAAATTCACTGGTTAACATGAGACAACGCGGTACGCCCCAACAAAGAAGCTAAACTCGTAATAAACAGTTGGTTATCTTCAGCCTTTCCGATAGAAACTCGTACAAAGTATTCATAACCGGGTTCCATCCATGGTTTCACAATCACGCCAAACTTCAACAGCTCATCAGCAAGATCTGTTGCTAACCACGACGTCGAAAAAAAGAGAAAATTCCCTTTTGATTCATAGGGAGACACGCCTAAACGCTTTAAATCTTGTTGCATTTTTTTGCGGGCAATATGATTCCAGTGGATCGTTTTTCCCAAGTGATCATCATCATCTAACGCCGCTATAGCGGCCACCTGAGCTTGGCGGTTCACATTAAAAGGCGTTCTGACCTTATTCATATATTCAGCCAAGGTCACAGGATAAAAAACCCCATAGCCTATTCGCAGGCCAGCAAGGGAATAAGCTTTAGACAAGGTTCTAAGTAACACAAATGGCTTCCCCGACGCTTTCAAAAGTGCGAGTACATCAGGATAGTCCAATTCGCCTTGTGCGTATTCATAATAAGCCTCATCAAAAACCAACAACGTCTGCTCAGAGACATTCGCTAATATATCATTCACATCGTCTTGACTTAAACTGCAACCAACGGGATTACTTGGACTGGCGATAAAAAACAGCTTTGGTTTTTCACGACGCAACAAAGAAGTGATTCTTTCGATATCAAACTCCAACTGCGCCGTCATTGGAGCAATAACCATCTTTGCTCCACACGCAGTCGGATAGAGAATATGCAATCCAAATGAAGGGACAATGGTCATTACTTTGTCACCCTCATTGATCAACGCGCGGGAGATGATACTGATTAGATCTTCTGAACCATTACCGAAGACCAAGGACTCTTCGGCAACCGTTAATTTGTCGGCTATTTTTTTCCTTAACAGGCTACAATTTGCATCAGGATAATGGGACAAATCCCCCGCTCGACTTAAAGCCTTCATGACGGAACTTGATGTTGGGAAAGGGTTTTCATTACTCCCTAATTTAGCGACTCGATCAACCTGAAAACGAGCCTTTAACCCTTCAATAGACAATCCTGCGTTATATTTCCCAAGCTTAGCAACATACCTATTAACCAGATGATCTATCGATAAATATTCTTTTTCCGTCACAATTTCCACCTTTAAAACAAGCAGTTAGATAAATGACTAAAAACCATATCAGATGTATATACATGTATATGTGGGTGACAGTATATACACTATTTTTTTCTTCTGTCGACTGCTCTTTATAAAAAAATTCATATTTAAAATTCAATAAAAGTCTGAAGTACTAGAAAATCGACATTAAATAGGCTTAAACAAAGTTGCACCAAATTGGTTCAAAACAATCATTTTTTGGGCATTTGAAGTGCTTTTACATTCATTTATTACGGTTTGTTGCCACTTCGCTATACGTGATAAGCAGAAAATAAAATAAAACAGAATTAGGACTTGTTTGTTAAAAAAACGATGTGTTATATGTATATACAAGCTAGATTGTTTTTTTTATCTATGCTTAAGAGTTATCTTCAATGCACACTTTTAATTAATTCATTATTAGTAACAGCAAATCACTATGGAGATCTTAGGCAATGCAAAAAAGTCTTATCGCAAATTCGTTAAAAATCGCATTATTTAGCCTTGCAGCAGCCATCACAAGCGCTGCTGTACAGGCGGATGTGCTCTCAGATGTAAAAGCAAAAGGTGAGTTAGTCATTGGGACTGAGTTTCAATTTGCCCCTTTCGACTTTCTACAAAATGGCAAGCATGAAGGGCTTAATAAAGATTTCTTTACCGAAGTGGGTAAAGCATTAGGTGTTAAAGTAAAATATATCGATCTTCCTTGGCCGAGCGTTTTACCGGGGTTAGATGCCAAGAAATTTGACATGGTCGGCGGCCCAGTCACCATAACAAAAGCCCGTATGATGCGTTATAACTTTACGCTGCCGATTGCCGATGCGTCTGTTGCTCTGCTAAAAAAAGCGGGTAATAAAGACATTTCCTCTCCCGAGGACATCGCCGGAAAACCAGTAGGGGCAGGCAAAGGCTCTTCCCAAGCAACCCAACTAGAAAACTTCTCTAAAACCCTCAAAAAGCCCGTTCAAGTAAAATTGTACATCGACAATAATCAAGCGTATTCAGAGATTATGACAGGACGAGTGGTTGCTGTAGCAAACTCTCTACCCAATATCGCCTACATGGCTCGTCATCATAAAAACTTTGCCGTCGTCATGCCTCCATTCGGTAAGAAAACTTACTACGCTTACGTGACTCGCAAAGGCGCTGATTCAGCCAGCCTCTTGAAAGCAATCAATGGGGTGATAATCAAAATGGAAAACGATGGACGCATGAGAGCCCTTCAGGAGAAGTGGTTTGGTGTTCCCATGAAACTTCCTCAAAAACCAGTTGATCCACAAATATAACCCGTCGGGGAGCAGGTAAATGTTAGATTTTTCTACGCTCCCCGCAGCTCTGCCTATTTTATGGAGTGGCGTCAAAATGACGCTGTTTCTTTCTACAATGGCAGTGGTGCTGGGGTTAATCGTTGGCACACTCATGTGTTCCGCTCGGCTATCAAAAAACTATCCATTACAACTTTTTGCGCGGTTTTATATCACCCTATTTAGAGGCGTTCCGCTTCTCGTACAATTGATGATTTCTTATTACTGCCTGCCACTTATTGGTATTAATATTCCCGCTCTCGTTGCAGCCACAGGATGCATCGGTCTATGTGCAGGTGCGTATATGGCGGAAATTCTAAGAGGCGGTTTTCAAAGTCTCCCCCCTGGACAAAAAGAATCAGCTCTTATGGTCGGACTGAGTAATAGTCATATTCTCTTTTTCATTGAGCTACCGCAGGTCATCAAACTCACTATTCCAGGGTTAATAAACGAAACCATTCTACTGGTAAAAGCCTCTTCTTTAATCTCAGCTGTGGGCATCGCTGAGCTCACGCGCACCGCACAAAATTTGGCCGCCAGTAACTTCCAGCCATTTCAGTTTTATCTAACGGCGGCGGCCATTTATTTTGTTTTAAACAGTGCCATATCAGTGTTTGGATTCTGGCTGGAAAAAAGATCAAACAGCAGGGTTATCGTATGATGGCATTTGACGTTAAAGTAATAATCGATCATCTACCTGAAATTTTAGATGGTTTTGTTACCACCGTATGGTGCACCGTTTGGGCGTGTGCGTTAGGTATGGTGCTAGGACTCATTGTTGCTTGCGGCTTGATGTCAAAAGCCAGAATTTTCCGTTACCCAATACGTTTCTATGTAGAAGTAATACGCAGCACGCCTTTTCTTATTCAGTTATTTTTACTTTATTACGGTGGCCCTTCAATTGGAATTTATCTTGATCCCATTCAGGCAGGCATTATTGGGTTAGCTATTTATGGCAGCGCCTACTACGCAGAACTATTCCGAGCAGGGTTTAATGCCATTCCCGAAGGACAACTGGAAGTCGCCAATATAATGGGATTCTCTACAACCAACATTCTGTGGCGGATTCAAATACCACAGATGATGGTTTTGATCGTACCAGGATTGGTCAACACCACAATCATTCTTGGTAAAGAAACGGCGGTTCTTTCCATCGTTACAGTACCTGAACTTACTTTTGTGCTGACAGGTATTGGCTCACAAACCTACGCTTATGCAGAAACCCTTACCGTTTTGGCTCTCGCTTATCTAATTTTAGCAGAATCCACCTCTAGACTTGGTAGCTGGGCTGAAAAACGTTTAAGCAAATATATGGAACGGTAATTATGAACAAATCTTCCGCAAACGAGCCTATTGTTCAGGTTCAAAATATGAATAAAAGCTTTGGGGAAAACCAAGTATTAAAAAACATTAATTTAAATGTCCATCCTTCAGAAGTCATGTGTTTAATTGGCCCATCAGGTTCGGGTAAAAGCACCCTGCTACGCTGTATTGCATTTTTAGAACAGTACACGGGTGGCACAGTACTCATCGAAGGAGACCTCATTGGTTACAACGACAATGCCGACCAAAGAAAGCTCGCCTCTACCAAGGAGCTAAACCGAGTAAGACGTAATATGGGAATGGTGTTCCAGCAATTTAATCTTTGGCCACATATGACAGCATTAGGCAATGTGACAGAAGCACTTGTGCGGGTCAAAAAACTCAATCGCAAACTCGCAAACGAAAAGGGGCTCGCCTTATTAAATAAAGTTGGCTTATCTGAACGTGCCAACCATTATCCAGCCCAACTGTCAGGTGGACAACAACAGCGTGTAGCGATTGCTCGGGCATTAGCAATGGAACCTTCCGTTTTGCTATTCGATGAACCAACCTCTGCCCTTGATCCAGAACTGGTTGGGGAGGTCCTTCAGGTAATGAAAGATCTCGCCAATGATGGCATGACCATGATTGTGGTCACGCACGAAATGGGGTTTGCCGCGCAAGTAGCCGATACGGTGGTATTCTTAGATCAAGGTGAGATTTTGCTAAAAGGATCACCGAAAGATGTATTTCAAGGCCCAAAACCTCCTCGATTACAGCAATTTCTACAAAACTATATGGATAGAAATGCCTTCTGGGAATAAGAGCCAAATACTCAGCGAATAAAAATCACAAAGCACATTGAACAGGTGGCCCATATGGCGTATTCACTACCTATCATAGATTTAGAAATAAACGCTCTGCACGATGAAAGTTGGGGACACCGCGTTGGTGATGCACTCAAAAAAGCCTTTACTGAAGACGGTTTCTTATACCTTGTTAATCATGGTATTAGCGAGTCTACCTTTGAAGAGGTACGTCGCGTATCGCTGGATTTTTTTACCTCTCCAGCGGAATTAAAGCAGTCCGTTGCCACCAGCAAAATCCATCGGGGTTACCATGCTCTAGGTGGTGCCCTCATGGAGGGGGCAGCCAAACCAGATCAAAAAGAGTTTTTCCAATTAGGCTTAGATCTTCCAGATAGTGACATCGATGTGCTAGCAGGCAAACCATTAAGGGGGGCGAATCAATGGCCAGCAGGAAAAGAGGAATTTCGCTCGGTTATGGAAGCCTATTTTAAAGCCATCGCACAGGTTGGCGAGATTTTATTACGAGCAGTAGCTTGGAGTTTAGGCATTAAACCAAGCTTTTTTGCCGAAAAATACACTAAGCCATTACAGAGAACACAAGCCATTTACTACCCAGCCAACAACTTTGACTCATCCGAAGAGGCATTTGGTGTCGCTCCTCATTCAGACTATGGTTGCATCACCCTGTTATACCAAGATGATGTGGGTGGATTACAAGTACTCAACAGAAAAAATGAGTGGATAGACGCGTCACCTATACCAGGTTCACTGGTCGTCAATGTTGGCGACTTGTTAGAACGTTGGAGTAATGGTCGTTTTGTCTCCACAAAACACGCTGTCAAAAACCTAAGTGGTAAAGAACGAATTTCTGTCGCGACCTTTTACGACCCATCCTACAACGCGAACGTCTCTCCCATTGACTTAGGTATTCCCCCAGAAGATTCAAAGTTTGAACCTATTTTGGCTGGAGACCATATCCAAGGGCGCATTAACCGTTCTTTCGGTTATACAAAACAATAAGCGAAGCTTCGCTGGGCAAACAAAAAGGGCTGCGATCGCTCACAGCCCCATCATCGTGATAAGCAATTTATTGCTTAGGCTACTTTTGTATCCTGTTGTCTTGAGTCTTCTTTTTGATGCTCAAGCACACCATTATTGGCTTGGTTAATGGCAATTTTTCTTGGTTTCATTGCCTCAGGAATTTCTTTTACCAAGCTGATGGTCAATAGCCCATTTTTTAACTCAGCATTGGTTACCTCAACGTAGTCGGCAAGGTTAAACTTGCGCTCAAACGAGCGGTTTGCAATGCCTTGATGGAGATACCTGTGCTCACCAGCATCCGCTTTTTCACCACGAACGGTTAGCACATTCTTTTCCACTTTAATGTCTAGATCGCCTTCCTCAAAACCCGATAACGCAAGCGAAATAGCATAGCGATTATCGTCAACCACTTCGATATTGTAAGGGGGATAACCGGCAGACACATTATCGGTTGTTAGCGCATTGTCGAGTAAAGAAGCCAAACGATCAAAACCAATGCTGCTGCGATAAAGTGGTGTAAAATCAATTGAGTTCATAATAAATCCTCCTAAATGAAGCAAAATACTAATCATCAAAAGACGTAACAGAGACTCTCAAGGGAGACGACCCCGTTACACTTCTTAAAATAGGTCCATCAAAGGTATTTTCAAGGCGGATTTTTAGAAAAAATCGTCATAAATATACCCTTTTTAATAATATCCTGAGACCTTTGCACGATGTCACGAGCAACGCCAAGACGCGGCAAAAACAGACGAGAAAACGGAGTTTATAGCTATAAATGAGCATTTTGAGTCTGTTTTTAACAAAGTAATGGCAAGCGCAGTAAGCATGCAAAAGTCTCATCCTATTATCCCATAAACCTTATCCCTCCACGGCCGACATCAAGATAAGAATCTGCACACTGGTTCAAGCTATTTCGACAATAATTCAATAATTACCATGTTTTTCTTCAATGCTTTCCAAGCTAGTATAAGCGCCATTACACCCGTACTGATCTCGGGCTTTATCTTATTTACGGAGACAAACATGTCACATCAGATTATTAAAGACTTAGAAAAGCGTTATACATCAAAACACTACGATGCGAGTAAGCGCATTTCTCAAGAAGACCTAGACGTCATTTACCAAGCACTTCGTCTGTCCCCTTCTTCCATCAACTCACAACCTTGGAAATTTGTCGTCATCGAAAGTGAAACGGCCAAGCAACGCTTTCAAGACTCCTTTGCAAACAAATTCCAGTTCAACCAGATACGCTCCAAAGACGCCTCACACATTATTTTATTGGCCCACAAAACCCACTATACCCGTGAGGACTTTGCCAAAGTGGTGGATAAAGGCATTCAAGATGGCCGCACCAAAGCCGAAAACCGCGAGCAAGCCTTTGGCAGCTTTGCCTTCGCAGAAATGAATACTGATGAAAACGGCGATACCAGCCACTGGACCAAAGCACAAACCTACATAGCTCTTGGCAACCTAATGCACACCCTAGCTCGCCTAGGCATTGATTCCACCCCAATGGAAGGGGTTGACCATGAATTGCTAAGTGAAATTTTCAAAGATGAATTGGAAGGCTATCGCTGTGACGTAGGACTAGCCATGGGTTACCACTACAAGGAAGAAGACTTTAACGCCACATTGCCTAAATCGCGTTTGGCATTAGAAGATGTGATAACCGTGATTTAATTCCGTTGATACACAAACAAAAAAAGAGCAAGTCGGCAGACTAATTTGCTCTTTTTTTATCCAGCATAAAGAGGACGAATACGAAAACTTAACCCGTCTGTTCCAGCACCATGCCAGTGGTTGCCATTTTAAAACGCGGATGTGATAGCCCACCCACCCGCTCTAAGACCTCACCATTAAAAGTTTCATAGCGGCAGCGAACCAACGTCCGTTCAGAATGATCAACATGATTCACAATACGATCAAAGTCCTTGATCTCAAGTACAAGGTATTCATCTTTAGTGGCTGGGTTTTGGTATTTTCCGAGTAGCGTCTGAGTCGTCTTCACCTTCCCCTCCTGACACAAGTTTATGACTGGCAAAATGTTGGTGATATCAGACTAAGCTGGATTCTGGAAAGAAGTATTGCGATAGATCAAGCAAATGGCTAAATACCCACAGTATGATGTTGCTATCTGGCCTTTATTGCTTCATTTAATGAGCAAAGCTACATGATACTTCAATATGAATTTGCTGGGCTGCCTGACTTGTAATTATGTCTTAAACCTATATGCAAGACAGACACCAAAGTATTACATCCTTGGTACGGCAAAGACTCGCGGTGTTAGGCGATTATTCCCTCCGCTAAGAGGCTGTCGCAAAAGGTAACGAGCGAAGATAAGGCAAGGCAAAAACCGTCGAAAAAGCGGAGTTTGTACCTATAAATGAGCATTTTGAGACGATTTTTAACGCTGAATTATCGAGCACAGTAGTTTTGCGACAGTCTCTCTAAGAGAGGTAAAGAAAATAATATGATAAAAAGACGACTGAGCTAAAAACTAGAGTTGGGCTCCTCTAAAAATGCCAATTCTTCAGGTGACGATTTTCGCCCTAAAATGGCATTTCTATGTGGATAACGACCGAAACGATCCACAATTTTTTTGTGTTTAAGCTCAAAGTCCAAATTATTCACAATGCCCAAGCTTCTAAACAACTTTACGGCTTCCTCATGAATCACGGCGGATTCACTGTGCATAAACGGCATATATAAAAAGCTTCGTTCTGAAAGCGATAAAGTTTGATCAAAACCGTTTTGAATGGCCACTTGAGCCAGTGCTAACGCCATCGGGTCAGCAGCAAAAGCTTTTGGTTGGTCACGGTAAATATTACGTGAAAATTGATCGAGTAGAATTATCTCAGCCAATGCGCCTTTAGGAGAATGACGCCAAGCGGACAGTTCCCCCTGAACCGCTTGTTGATGAAGTTTGCCAAATCTGGTGATGATTTTATTATCGAAATCGGTGTCTTTCTGAAACCACAACTCTGAATCAATCTCGTTAAACCAAAAATCCAATACTTCTTGATACATAACGCTAGCCTCAAATCAACAAACTAACTAACTAACTAACTAACTAACTAACTAACTAACTAACTAACTAACTAACTAACTAACTAACTAACTAACTAAAGCTTAATCGCCATTAACGCTTCAATCAAATCTCTCAATTGTTGTGTAATAAAGGGTCGTTTCTGCTCGTCCAGTTGATATTCCGACTGTTTCGCTAGCTCGACGTTTAAGTAAGTGTCTTGGGAAAGTTCAAGCTGGATCGCGTGAACCCCATGATGTGGCTGGCCAAAATGACGAGTGATATAGCCCCCTGTAAATCGACCATTGAGTACTTGTGTGTAGTTGGGTCTTATGATTTGCGTGGCGGCATTCGCTAACGAGCTGTCACAAGCCTTGCCTTCGTTGGTTCCCCAATTAAAGTCTGGCAGATGCCCCTCAAATAACATGGGCACTTCGGCCGCGATACTGTGTGCGTCAAATAAAATCGCGTAGCCAAATTTGGCTTTTAAACGTGCTAGCTCCTGGGCAATCGCATCGTGATAGGGCATCCAAATCTGCTCTTTACAGAAGGTTCGGTGCTCAGCGCTTGGTGTTTTTCCCACTTCAAAAATAGGGCTTTCGTCAAATAAGATATCAGGAAACAAGCCCGTGGTTTTGGTCGCGTAAAGGGGCTTGTCATCATAGGGACGATTCAGGTCAATCACGTAGCGAGAGTAGTTTGCTTTAATAAAACCCACGCCTAAAGAGACAAGAAAGTCGTATAACTCAGGCATATACCAATCTGTATCCGGTAGTTTTTTCGCCTTCTCCGTCAAACCTGCTGCCACCTCTGGTGTCAAATTCAATCCGCAGTGCGGCATGCTAACCAGTAAAGGCGAGTCCCCTTGCACAAAATCAAACGCTGGGGGAGTGAGAGGGGCTGGGGTTGTCATGGTGCTTCTCCTAGATTCTTATTGTCTGAATTTGTTGCCATAGCCCTTATTTCCGTGGCTCTTGTTACCGAAGTAAATGCGTTCTTTTATTAAATTGCCACCCAACCAATAGCTGAGTTCGCCAGGGCTTTCTACGTCCCAACAGATGAAATCTGCCGCTTTACCGACTTCTAAGCTACCATGAGTATCGGCCATTCCCAATGCTTTTGCTGCATGAATAGTGACGCCAGCCAGTGTTTCTTCTGGCGTCAGTGCGAACAAGGTACAGGCCATATTCATCATAAGACGCAAAGATAACACGGGGGACGTCCCAGGGTTGGCGTCCGTAGCAATCGCCATCGGCACACCATATTGACGCAGCAAAGCAATTGGCGGGCGCTGGGTTTCTTTTAACGTGAAAAACGCCCCCGGCAACAACACGGCCACCGTGCCAGAATCCGCCATGGCTTTCACGTCAGCTTCTTCAATAAATTCAATATGATCCGCCGACAAAGCCTTAAACGACGATGCCATGCGAGTACCACCTAAGGAAGACAGCTGTTCCGCATGGATTTTCACGGGCAAACCTAGCGACTCGGCGGTGTTAAAATAACGCGCCACTTGCTCGGTACTAAAGGCAATCCCTTCACAAAAAGCGTCGACGGCATCGGCCATTCCCAGTTCAGCAACGGTTGGCAACACCGTCTCGCAAAGGTAATCGATATATTCGTCTTTATCTGTGTATTCTGGTGGCATGGCATGGGCCGCCAGACAAGTCAGTTTCACGTTAACAGGCAGCTCTTGCTCTAAACGCGCGGCGACTCGCAGCATTTTCAGCTCACTTTCAAGGGATAAACCATAGCCAGATTTGATCTCAACCGTGGTGACACCGTCTTGCATTAAGCTTTGTAAACGGCGTTTAGCGCTGACGACTAAGTCGTCTTCACTGGCATCACGGGTGGATCTTACAGAGGAGGCAATACCGCCGCCCTGCTGGGCAATCTCTTGATAGCTAACGCCATTGAGGCGTAGCTCAAACTCCCCCGCCCGGTTGCCGCCAAACACTAAGTGTGTATGGCAGTCAACTAAACCGGGGGTGACCCAACCACCCGCCAAATCATGCTCGGCATGCGTTTGGTAATGGGGTAAGTCAGCGGCTTCGCCAATCCAAGCGATGTGACCGTCGACCACACCAATGACCGCATTGTCAATGGTGCTGTACTTCCCACCTTTCATCGTCGCGACATGGGCGCCATGCCATAGGCTATCAAAGACCATGGACGTTTGAGAATCGGCCTTAGGTGTCGTCATTGCTTACTCCTTAATGCATTTCGACCATTAAACGCTCGATAGCAAACCCGCTGGCATGGCTTCGTTATGAACCGCTTCTAGAAGCAATGCATTGGCTTTTTCAATGTCTGGTGCGAAGTAACGGTCTTTATCGTAGAAAGGCACGCGAGCACGCAAAGTCGCACGAGCGTTTTCTAGACGTTTACTGGATTTCAGTGGTGCACGGAAATCTAAGCCTTGCACCGCAGACAAAATTTCCACAGCTAAGATACCGCGAGTATTTTCCGCCATGTCTTTCAAACGGCGTGCCGCAAAGGTTGCCATAGAAACATGGTCTTCTTGGTTGGCAGAGGTAGGTAAACTGTCTACCGACGCTGGATGAGCATAAGTTTTGTTTTCGCTCGCAAGCGCCGCAGCGGTGACTTGAGCAATCATAAAGCCCGAGTTAACACCACCATTGTCCACAAGGAATGGCGGTAATTTGCTCAAGTTGCTGTCGATCAATAGCGCCATACGACGCTCAGACAAGCTGCCGATTTCGGCAATCGCTAACGCCAAATTGTCTGCGGCCATGGCAACTGGTTCTGCATGGAAGTTCCCACCTGAGATGATGTCCCCTTCTGCCGCAAACGCCAATGGATTGTCCGACACCGAGTTGGCTTCCACACACAAGACTTTTGCTGTGCTGCGGATTTGCTCAAGGCAAGCTCCCATCACTTGTGGTTGGCAACGCAGTGAATAAGGGTCTTGAACCTTCTCACAACCTTTATGGGAATCGCCAAGCTCTGACGTTTTACCCAATAGGTGACGGTAAGCCGCTGCGGCATCAATTTGAGTTTGATGACCACGTACTTCATGAATACGTGCATCAAATGGGCTGCGGCTACCCAGCGCGGCTTCCACTGACAAAGATCCGCAGACAATCGCCGATGCAAACAGATCTTCTGCTTCAAACAGACCTTCCAAGGCAAACGCTGTGGACGCTTGCGTGCCGTTTAGTAGCGCCAACCCTTCTTTGGGGGCCAAAGTAATAGGCTCTAATCCTGCAATAGACAACGCCGCTTGACCGGAAATGACTTCACCGCGATAACGGGCTTTGCCTTCGCCTAATAATACCGTACTCATGTGAGCCAATGGTGCCAAATCCCCCGATGCACCGACTGAGCCTTTTTTCGGAATACATGGGTAGACTTCTTTGTTGATCAAAGTCATCAAGGCTTCGATCACTTCAAGGCGAATACCAGAAAACCCACGGGCTAGGCTGTTTACTTTCAGCGCCATGATGAGTTTGACGGTTTTGTCATCCATTAACTCGCCGATGCCTGCCGCATGAGACAGTACGATACTGCGTTGTAGCTCTTCCAAATCTTCTGGCGCGATACGTGTATTGGCCAGCAACCCGAAGCCTGTGTTAATACCGTACACAGTGCGGTTTTCTGCAATCACATCGTTCACCACCTGTGTGCTGGCATGAATCGCAGGAATGGCACTGTCATCAAGACTTAGCTTAACGTGACGACGGCTGATTTGGCGCAGATCGTTTAGACTCAATTGACCCGGTTTTATGGTTAATTCAAACATGATGTTTCTCTCTAATATGTTGCGGTGTTCTGCAAGACGATTTAGTAAATGTTAAGTTAGTCGGAGTTTGCAATGCTTGTTTGACGCTCCACAACCCATTATTTCAGTGCCATCGGCAAATTCAGCCCCTGCTCTTTCGCACATTCAATGGCAATCTCGTAACCTGCATCCGCATGACGCATCACGCCAGTTGCCGGATCATTATGAAGAACCCGCGCAATACGCTCAGCCGCGTCATCGCTACCATCACAGACAATCACCATACCTGCGTGTTGTGAAAAGCCCATACCTACGCCACCGCCATGATGCAAAGACACCCAGGTCGCGCCAGACGCGGTGTTTAACAAGGCATTTAACAGCGGCCAATCAGATACTGCATCCGAACCGTCTTGCATGCCTTCGGTTTCCCGGTTTGGACTAGCCACCGAGCCGGAATCTAGATGGTCACGGCCGATCACGATTGGCGCCGACAATTCGCCACTGCGCACCATTTCATTAAAGGCTAGGCCAAGTTTGGCCCGTTGACCAAGACCCACCCAACAAATACGTGCTGGAAGACCTTGGAATTGAATACGCTCACGGGCCATATCCAACCAGTGATGTAGATGCTCATCGTCTGGAATCAATTCTTTTACTTTCGCATCGGTTTTATAAATGTCTTCTGGATTACCAGACAGTGCTGCCCAACGGAAAGGGCCCACGCCACGGCAGAACAAAGGACGAATGTAAGCTGGTACGAAACCTGGGAAGTCAAACGCGTTTTCGACCCCCTCTTCCATGGCCATTTGACGAATGTTGTTGCCATAGTCAAAGGTGGGAATGCCCATTTTTTGGAATGCCAACATGGCTTCAACATGCTTCGCCATGGACTGTTTCGCGGCTTTAACAATTGCCTGCGGCTCAGTTTGAGATTTCTCACGGTATTCTTCCCAACTCATGCCGATCGGCAAATAGCCATTTAGCGGATCGTGGGCAGAGGTTTGGTCCGTTACCATGTCTGGGCGAATGCCACGTTTTACCATTTCAGGTAGGATGTCTGCAGCATTACCACATAATGCGATTGAGACGGCTTTGCCTTCCGCTGTGTATTTTTTGATACGAGCCATGGCATCATCAAGATCAGTGGCTTGCTCATCCACATAGCGTGTACGTAGACGGAAATCGATGCGACTTTGCTGACATTCGATGTTCAAAGAACAGGCACCTGCTAGGGTTGCGGCTAGTGGCTGAGCGCCCCCCATACCACCAAGACCTGCTGTTAATACCCAACGACCTGCTAGCTTACCATCGTAATGTTGGCGACCCGCTTCGACAAAGGTTTCGTATGTCCCTTGCACAATGCCTTGGCTACCGATGTAGATCCAAGAACCGGCGGTCATTTGTCCATACATTGCGAGGCCTTTGGCATCCAGTTCGTTGAAATGTTCCCAGTTTGCCCAATGTGGCACCAAGTTTGAGTTGGCAATCAAAACACGAGGGGCGTTGCTATGGGTTTTAAACACGCCCACTGGCTTACCAGACTGAACCAAAAGCGTCTCGTCTTCTTCTAGCTCTTTTAGCGATTCAACAATCTTGTCATAGCACTCCCAATCACGCGCTGCACGGCCAATACCACCGTAAACCACTAACTCTTCTGGGTTTTCTGCAACATCAGGATCTAGATTGTTCATTAACATGCGCATCGGCGCTTCGGTCAGCCAAGACTTGGCGGTTAGAGTGGTACCCGTTGGCGCTTTAACAACACCAGCGCGGTAGCGCTTTTGCGAAATAGTTGGCTTAGTCATGATCCGTACCTTTAAAATGATGTGTTATCTCAAATGTATATACAACTTAACTAAAACATAATTTTTTAATGCGTCTGTTGCAAGCTTTTTTTCTATCCAATAGAGGTTTTTAAAGTAAGAAAAACGAAAGAAAAGAATGGATTTTAAAAAATCCCTTATTTAATAATAGGTTGAAAATAGGCTTTATAAAAAAACCAAAAAGAGAAGAAACGCAATCTTGTATGTACAAGTTATTTTCCATTACACTCATACTTGTCAACCACACAGTAACCCTGTCCAACTCAGGAATTGATTATGCCCAACCACAACCAGACGGATCTCTTTGATAACAAGAGCCTTCCCCAAACCTATTTTGCTGAACGGGTGCTATTGCCTTCTGGTTGGGCAAATAATGTGCTTTTTTCTATCAAAAACGGTCAATTCCTCTCATTCGACTGTGACAGTACACCAACGACAGGCTGTCAGAGACTGACAGGCCCCGTCCTACCAACAATCGCCAACCTGCATTCTCATGCCTTTCAGCGGGTAATGGCAGGGGCGGCGGAGGTCTGCCTTAATCCCAACGATAGCTTTTGGAGTTGGCGCGATTTAATGTACAAAATCGTGCAGAAACTGACGCCTGACGACGCGCGCGTCATCGCGACTCAGCTTTATATTGATATGCTAAAAGCGGGCTACACCCAAGTGGGCGAATTCCACTATTTACACCATGGTTTGGGTGGAAAGCACTATGATCAAGTGGGTGAAATGGCGAACCAGCTTATTGCGGCGGCGGACGACTCAGGCATGGGGTTAACGCTACTGCCGGTGCTCTATTCCCATTCTGGCTTTGGTGGTCAGGCGCCCAATGCAGGCCAAACGCGGTTCATCAACTCGACAGAGTCGTATCTCAAGCTGCATCAGGCTTGCCAGTCTAAGCTTAACGATCACCCACATCATAAATTGGGCGTCTGTTTTCATTCATTGCGTGCTGTGACTAAGCCTCAAATTGAGACGGTACTCAACACCCTTAATGCGTCGTATCGCGATACTTGCCCAATCCATATTCATATTGCAGAGCAACAAAAAGAAGTCCAAGACAGCTTGGCTTATAGTGGTCAGCGACCTGTGGAATGGCTACATAACGAAATTGGTCTAAATGGGCGTTGGTGTTTGGTTCATGCCACCCATTTAACCGAGAGCGAGCGTCACGCCATTGCCAAAAGCCAAGCCGTCGTTGGATTGTGTCCGACAACGGAGGCGAATTTAGGGGATGGTATTTTTCCTGGCGTCGCCTTTGAACAAGACAATGGCCGTTGGGGCATCGGCTCTGACAGCCATGTGAGCCTATCGATTGTCGAAGAGCTGCGAACCTATGAATACGGACAGCGTCTACGCGACCAACAACGAAACCGCTTGTATCGCGCAGATCAAACCCGCGTTGGCGATAACCTTTACCTACAAGCTTTACGGGGCGGCAATCAAGCCTGTGATGTGTCATTGGGATTAACAAAAGGTAACCGGGCTGACTTTATGGTACTCGACGAGTCTCACCCTTTTATGGCGGCAAGCGAAGCCAAAGATCTGATCAATCGCTGGCTGTTTGCCAGCAATGAAAACCTTGTTAAAGACGTCTTCGTAGCAGGCAACCACATCATTAAAGACTTCCACCACCAGCAAGAAGAAAACAGCCGACAGGCTTTTATTCAAGTCATTAAAAAGGTGATGTATGACGCCTAACACTCGGTTGCCTTACCAGATTCTTTCGCAGAGCGATTATCAACGTATGCCATGGAAAAATGGTCTTGGCGAAACGTTAGAGATTCAACGTCATGAAGATAGGAACGGCCTACGTTTTCGTATCAGCCAAGCCTCAGTTGTAGAAGATGGTGTGTTTTCTGACTTCAGCGGGTTGCATCGCACCTTGGTGTTGCTCTCTGGTGAGGGAATGATGTTGACTCACCAGAGAGTCAACACGCCGACCTATTCTCATCACCTGACTCAGCCACTTGATATAGCACGTTTTGCGGGAGGTGATAAAACCCACGCAACACTGATCAAGGGTGCTATTGAAGACCTCAATATTATGGTGCGAGAAGCCGACACCCAAGCCAATGTGGAGGTGGTTAAAGCCCCTTACTCCATAGCATTGCCAACTGACGAGCGTACTGTGTTTTGCGGTATTTATGTCTCTGAGGGCAGTGCCTTTGAAAAAAATAATGGCGACCTCTTGCTGCTAAAGGCACACAGCATGATGCTGTTATCAAAAGACACACATCTAACATTGACGCAGGGGCACGGCATTTTTATCACTATTTTGGACGTTTAATTAACGTCCAAAGTGACCAAACAGCTGGAAGCGGGACCCCGGATGCAGCAAGCGCGCCACGGTAATGATATCGTCTCCCGCCCAAGTACGCCGATTAATCTGTAAGCATGGCTCGGTAGGCGAAATCTGCAAACGTTCACACTCCGTTGGGGTTGGTAACACCGCTTCGACCAAGTGCTCTCCTTCCGTCATGGGAGCGGTGGTCATTAGGTATTCATAGGAGGTGTGTTTGGAAAAGTCCTGCTTATCGTAATCGGGTGCACGACTGGCATTCACGATGCGCTCTTCGATTTGAATCGGCAGATCGTCTTCATAATGGATCACCACGGAACGGAAAATACCATGATTGGTGCGCACCCCCAGCATCACGGCTTCTTCTACACTGGCTTTAGCGGACTCCAACACCAATAACTCCGAACGATGTTGGTGGCCACGAGCAATGATTTCTTCGGCAATGTTATGCACTTCAAACAAAGCAGAATGGGCTTTCTTTTCTGCCACGAATGTTCCAAGGCCCTGATGACGAACCAATATCCCTTCAGCGGTTAATTCACGCAATGCACGATTCACCGTCATCCGGCTCACGCCCAATGCCTTCACCCATTCCGCCTCGGATGGGACACGTTGATTCACTTGCCACTGACCATGACTGATTTTTTGGGTGATAGCCTGCTTTAGTTTGGCATAAATGGGCTGTGACGCATCGGGCATATCATCAAATAAATGCGCAAGCATTGATAGAGTGTCTTCTGACAATGGAATATCCGTTTGCTGATGAATGAAGTGCTATTATATCGCGACGCTCAAGCATCAAACAATAGACTTGTATAGACAATTCAACCTAACATGCGCATTTCTTCTTGTGATAATGCCGACGATTATATCGGCATCATCCATAATACAGCCAACCAAGCAAGCCCGATGACCAGTGACAGAACGATACCCAAGCGAGGCGTCTGTACTTGCACAGGCCCCGTTAGACCTTTCTTTTTACCGTGCAGCATGGCGAGAAATAACCGTTCCTTAAGATGAATTTCATGGAACAAAACTGCCAAGATGTGTAAGGCGACTAATGCCAATAAAATATTAGGTAATGTATGGTGAATGGTTGAAATACGATCTAGCCAATCATCGGAAGCATAACCATTGAAAGGGCCAAACCAAAAGATCTGATCACTGGTAAACAGTCCAGTCAACCATTGGAGGCTCAACCCAAGAAATAATACAACCACCATTAATGCACCAATCGGATTATGACCCGCATAGTGCTCATGATGTCCGGTAAGCAATCCTTTCAAATAAGAGAAGACCACCTTAGGAGAGCGTACAAACTGTCCAAAACGCGCATAATGAGATCCCCAAATGCCATATAAAACACGGGCTACGATTAACGCTGACAAACTATACCCCATATAAAAATGGTATTTGAGCCAGTCACCTCCTTCATTGCCGGTTATGATCAATCCCGTAAACAAAAGCGCCATCAACCAATGACTGACTCGAATCGGCCAATCCCATACTAATTCAGATTTCATGTTTGTTTTTTCCTATGCAATAACCGCATTCGTTCGCTAAAAATACATCATCAGACTATTTTTAACGAAGGCAGTTTAACGGGCGTATCTTGATTGAGGTATTGGCAAGCACCATCACCCTGCTAAATATATTCATAGTAGACAAAAAAACCGCCATAAGTTCATTTCACTCATGGTATTTATTTGCCTATTAAGCTTAGACGCTTTTTCTCTTTTCTTTATTAACATGACATAACAACGCCACATAACAAGGAGTGACACCATGTTGCTAGGCTTTCTCTTTATTATTGTTTTGGTCTGTCTGATCACCATCTACTGCTATCTTTTTAAAGGCCGTTTTTTTGCTAGGCAAAACCTCGTTATTGACCTGCCTTTTGACATCGTATCAGAAAACCTAAAAGATCTGAGCAACTGGCCACAATGGATACCTTGGCTGCTCTTTGAACCGAACACAAAAGTGCATTATGACTACTCCCACGCCGGAGAAACCACCCTGTTACCCTCATGCTTAAGTTGGAAAGGTAAACTCATTAAAGAAGGGTATATTCTCATGAAACCGGCTCGCCCCAGCGCAAGCTACTGTCATGCCGTTATCGAGGCCAATGCGTTTTATCCAAAGGATGTGTTTCTTAGTATCGACCTTACTAAACAAGGCTCCCATACGGGAATTAACCTGCAACTCACGGGAAGCGTCCCTTTTCTATTGCGTTACAAAACGGCCCTACTAAAAATTCGTGCTAACAAAGACCTTGAGCTGTCCCTATTACGATTAAACGCCCATTTGGTTCAATACAGCCAACGCACGGATTACGAGTTTGCAGACCCTTCTTACACATTTTTAGAAACCAAGCAACTTGGTCATTTCGATGCGGTTACTCGCCCCTTTACGGCAAAAGATCAATCCATCTCACAAAAAATAGAACAGGGCTTTCACGATTTATTCACGGCTCTTGGTCCACAAAACCCAACAACGGGTCATCGATTTACCATCTATAGCAAAGCCGACCCGATTCATCATGACTTTGAAGGTGTTCTGGGGGTATTAGTACAAAATGTAGAACCCTGCGACCTGCACCCAGAACGGATCACCCTTAACGGGACATACCTGCAATTACTCTACCATGGTAGCTATCAACATCTTTCTTTGGCGTGGCATGTGATTTACAACATGATGCGCTTACAAGGCCATCGACCAGATAAAAAGCACCCGAGCGTAGAGGTCTACGAAATAGGACCAGGCCAAACCAACAGCCCAAAAGAGTACGTTACAAAGGTATGCTTACCAATTAAGTAGCTTTTTTATTCGTTAAGGGTAAAATCGAAAATGAAGAAGTCTAATATCTACTCACTTTAAGGATGAAAAATGATGATCTCTGACCACCAGCTCTGGTTTATAGACCGCGCATTTGAGTTAATACTTACGATTACCTTTTTCTATGTTTTTAAACATCTTTTCCATATAAATAATAGTTGGCTATTAGGTTTTTTGGCCGTTTCCTCAAGTTTTTTAATCGCAGGTGTTGTCTATAAACAGGTTGAAAAAACCAAACTGTGGGCAAAGCTTCGGTCTAATCAACAATAGAGCCCTTCCCCTGTACCATGCCCATATTCGGGACTTTTTTGCGGTTCTAGATAGAAGTGCCCTATTCCTTTAGAGTATGCTCATTACTAACGCCCCCAACACATGATGCTGAGCATTCTTGATGGATCAAGGGTAGCGAGCATTACGCTTTAAGCATACGTAGCAAATACCTTTAAACGAATAAGAGCCGATTACGATGACAACTCTCTATCAGGACCATCTCACTGTATTACAACAACGCTATGAAGCCGCCTTAACACACTTCCAATGTGATGCCGTAGTACTGGCGTCAGGTCATAAACAATATTACTTCCAAGACGACCATACAGCGCCTTTTCATAGTTACTCAGGTGCCCAACAATGGCTTCCATTTACCTTAAGCGCGGAAACCTATCTCATTATTGAAGCAGGTAAAAAACCGCGTATTGTGTGGCCGGTTCGTGATGATTTTTGGCACGCACCAAATCCCGTTCCCGCTGGTGAGTGGCAGGATAGCTGGGACATTACCCCCGCCCGTCGTGACGATAAATGGTTCCAAGGTTTACCAGAAAAATGTGCCTGGCTTGGCCCCGAACCACAAGATTTTGCTCATGTTATCCCAGGTTTCAATACCTATGTGGATTTTGCCAAAGCGGTGAAAACCCCTTATGAAATAGCCGCTATTCAACGTGCTAGCGTCCGTGGTGCAAAAGGTCACCTTGCCGCAAGGGATGCCTTTTTAAATGGCTTGAGTGAATTTGAAATTCATTTGGCCTATTTACAAGCCAGCCAACAAACCGCCAACCAAGAACCTTACCCTAGCATTATAGGCGTCAACGAACATGCTTCGGTGCTGCATTATGAACACAAGGACTTTGATCGTAGCGCCAATCCACTAACCTTGCTGATTGATGCTGGCGCCACGGAGCACGGTTATGCCAGTGATATAACACGCACCTTTACCAAACAAGACGATGAGTTCCGAGCTTTGGTCAAAAGTCTGGACAGTGAAGAGCAAGAGATGGCAAAAAAAGCCTTGTCTGGTACATCCTATCCTGAACTCCACCAAGGGGCACTGCGAACCATCGCTGGTATTCTCCATGACCATAAAATTTGCTCATTGAGTGTGGACGAACAAATCGCAAAAGGCATTACACAAACCTTCTTCCCCCATGGCCTTGGACATTTGTTAGGGTTACAGGTGCACGATGTAGGCGGCTTTCATCAGGATGTGTTAGGCACACGTCGTGAACCTGATGCGAATGCGCCTTTCTTAAGGCTGACTCGTACATTAGAGGAAAACATGGTGCTCACCATCGAACCCGGTCTATATTTTATCCCCATGCTGTTGGACAAAATGCAGGCTGAGATACCACAGCACGGGTGTGATATGGCACTCATTAAACAATTCATTCCCTACGGTGGTATTCGTATTGAGGACAACATCGTTGTCAAAGACGAAGTGTCGATTAACTTAACCCGACAAGCCTTTTCTGAATACGAAGCGTAGATCATTAAACCTTATAAACCACAAGCGATGCGATTCTGGAGCATCAGTAATAGTCTCGCTTGTGGTCGTTAGCCAAAGGGATTGGAACCACTGCAAATCGCAGTAAATGACATCTTCTGATGCGATTATGATGAATTTTCTACTAAAAATGTGGACGTTTATCGATTATCCATTACTAAAATAGTATAAAATTCGCGAGTTTTGGAATCGATAAACTCTTTTCTCATTCACGACTCTTAAGCTAAAGTAATCCACGTTGCCGATTATTTACCCCATTTGGGTAAATAAAAATAATAATAAACGTTTTGACCTTAGCTCATTTATTTTGCATAAGGCTAACCGGAGACCCCATGAAAAAAACAGTACTTACACTACTCGCGGCCCTCTCGCTATCCTCAGCGGCAAGTTTTGCTGCCTACCCTGACAAAGACATTCAAGGCATTATCCAATGGGGAGCTGGCGGCTCAACGGATACGGTCATGCGTTCCATCGCGCCACATGTCGAAAAACTTCTCGGTACAGACATTATTCTCACCAACAAAACAGGTGGTGTGGGGGCGATTGCCACCAAGTATGTTTACGCTAAACGCGCCGACGGTTACACCCTGCTCATGGGGGCTGAAAACCCACAGATGTATAAAGTCTTAGGCTTGGGTAAGATCGACTACAGCGATATGATCCCCATTGATATCTTAGCCCGTGGCACGCCAATCATTGTTGCTAATAACAACGCGCCTTATAACAACATGGAAGAATTTCTGGATTATATTCATAACCATCCAAACCAAGTAAAAATAGGCTCAACAGGCAAAGGCGGGATGACGTCACTCGTACTTGCCATGCTCAAATCACAAACTAAGATGAATTACATTAGTATTCCTTACAATGGCGACGGCCCAGCGTTAACCGCGATTCAAAGCGGTGCCATTGATGTCATGCCCGCGGTATTAGGAGCCGCCATTGAGCAAGTGAAAGCAGGTCGTATGAAGGTCATTGGGCTGATTGATAATGAGCCCAATAAATTACTGCCCAACATAAAACCCGTGACAGACACCTTGCCAGGAATGAAAAAATATCTGCCTTGGGGTCCTTTTTTTGGCGTGTTCGTGAAAAAAGGCACACCTAAGGTAGCGGTTCAAAAACTACGAACTGCGTTCCACGAAGCCGCGTTGAATCCTGATTTCGTTAAACTTATGGACAAGCGTGGTTACAGTATTTTGAATATCAGTGGTAAAAAGGCAAGAAACTTCTTGGACTCCTATCGCTCAACCTCCTCTTGGTTAGCATACGATGGCGGAGTCGCGAAAATATCCCCTGCTAAATTCGATATTCCAAAACCTTAATTCTGCGAACGAGGTGAGATATCACGCTGACAATCTCACTCATCATCTAACAGGAGAGTCGCTCTTGCACGACTCTCCTTGTATTGGCATAACCTGGAGTCTATATGTCCAGTCCGTCCCTACGTAAGCCAGGCGAATTAATCTTTGCCTTGTTATTGGTTATTTTTAGTGTATTTGTCTTTTGGCAAGCTTACAAAATCGCTGGCTTCTCCTCCATGAGCTCAGCTGGGGCCTTCCCTATGGCTGCGTCTTTCGCGATGCTGTTATCATCTTGCTTTATTTTTGTGAAAACGCTAAAAGCCCCTAAAGCAGAAGGCATGCGTTTTTTTTACCACTGCTTACCACCCGTTGTTGCCATTATTATGGCCATTATCCTGATATACGCCGTATTGCTAGATAGTGTCGGCTTTACCTTAACCAGTTTTGCTTTTCTGTTTATTTGTATACAAATACTGCATCGACGGAGCCCTTTCTATACCTTTGCCCTGTCTCTTATTACGCTCATCGTGGTGTATATTGTATTCCGACTGATTTTCCAAGTCGTTCTTCCCGAAGGTATTGTCCCAGAAGATCGAATCATCGCTGTCATCAAGTCACTGTGGAGCTAATCACACAATGGATGCTTTAAGCTATTTCGCTACCTCATGGGTATCGCCTGAATTATTTGGACTCACAGCATTAGGGACATTTTTAGGGATTTATATTGGTGCCATTCCAGGCCTTTCTGTGACCATGGCCGTCTCCATTCTTATCTCTTTTACCTTTTCATGGGACGTGAATAACGCCCTTTGCCTGATGGTCGGTGTATACATGGGCGGCGTGTATGGCGGTTCTCGAACCGCGATTTTGCTGAATATCCCAGGTGCCCCTTCTGCTATTGCAACCGCCATGGATGGCTATCCGCTCGCTCAGAAAGGCCTAGCGGGTGAAGCCATAGGTTTATCGACCGTCATGTCAGTTATCGGTGGTTTTGTTGGCATCATTGTGCTTGCCCTTGCGGCACCAACCGTCAGTAAGTTTGCTATCACCTTCCAGCCTCGGGATTATATGATGCTGGGCATTCTCGGCATCACCTTGGTTGGCTCGTTATCTGGTGGCAGCTTAGCCAAGGGAATTTTTGCTGGCGCACTTGGCCTGTTGGTCGGTACGGTAGGGCTGGATCCGATGACCGCACAAGAGCGTTTTACCTTTGGCGATGTGGACCTCTGGAATGGTATCAATCCTGTAGCGGTGATGATCGGCATGTTTGGTGTAGGCGAAGCGCTGCATCAACTGCACTATATGGACAAGATGGTGGTCAAACAAAAGATTAATCGCATCCTACCAAAATTGTCAGACCTTAAAAAATACCTACCCTTAAGCCTACAAAGTTCCTTGTTAGGCGTTATCATTGGCGCCCTACCTGGCACAGGGGGCGATATTGCCGCATTAATGGCCTATGACCATGCAAAACGTATTACTAAAAACCCCAAAGTGCCCTTTGGGGAAGGAGCAAAAGAGGGATTAATCGCGCCGGAATCGGCAAACAACGCCGCCGTAGGTGGGGCCTATATTCCCATGCTGACATTAGGTATCCCAGGAGATGCTGTAACGGCGGTCTTTATCGGCGCCCTATTTATCCACGGTTTAAATCCAGGTCCGTTATTATTGACTGAACAGCCCCATATGTTTTGGTTCACCGTGGGCAATTTAACCCTATCGAATATCTTTGTACTGATCTTTGGCCTAACAGGCATTAAGATTTTTTCTAAGATTGTCGAGTGTCCAAAAGGTATTTTAATTCCGATTATTTTCTTACTGTCGATCGTTGGGTCTTACGCCATCAACAATTCGATTGTCGATATCTGGTGGATGCTGGCCTTCGGTATATTAGGCTATTTTATGCGCCTTTACCGTTTCCCTGTAGGCCCAGTGATTCTAGGGGTAATTTTGAGCTCACTAACAGACCAAAATTGGCGGCGCGCTATCTTAAGTGAACGTGGGGATTTGGGTCCATTCTTTGCTCATATTTTCACAAGCCCGCTGTCTACCGTCCTCTTCTTAGCCATTGTGTTGATTTTCTTCACGCAAACGCCGATTTGGACAAAAATGCTCAAGCCAAGGTTATTTCGTAAAAAACCATAAACTTGATTATCGGCTATTTGGGCGTACCCGCACTTATATTCACAGAACAATTAGTGCACGGTACGTCCATACTATTTGTAGATTAAACAGACCAAGTTGTAGATTAAACAGACCAAGCCACGCCTTAGGCTTGCTTCATCTTATGAACCAGCCCTTGGATGCCCAACACATACCCCTGCACTCCCATGCCGACGACAATGCCTGCTGCCACGGGCGAAATATAAGAATGATGACGAAATGCCTCCCGAGCATGCACATTGGATATATGCACCTCAATCACAGGTACTTCTGCGCCTTTAATCGCATCATGTAAGGCAATGGAAGTATGAGTATAAGCACCAGGGTTAAACACCACACCAAGCACATCCCCTTCTTTAATGCGTCGTCCCGCCTCATGAATATAGTCAATTAAAACCCCTTCATGATTCGATTGACGAAAATCGATGTCATGACCTAACGCACTCGCCGCATCTCGACACATGACTTCCACATCAGCCAAGGTTTCATAACCATATTGCGCTGGCTCACGGCTACCTAGTAGATTCAAGTTTGGTCCATTCAACACCATGATGGTCGACATCGCTGTTACTCCCAGTCAATTAAACAAAATAACGTAAGATAATACTTAATGTGAAAAAGGAAGCCACCGTCGTGATCAATAAAGTACTGGCGCAAAAACTGCGCTCACCGTATTTATCGCCAATAATAGGATAAATGCTAAACATAGAAACGGCAGAAAATACAATCACGGCGGTTTTCAATTCGCTCGGTAAGTTCGGGGTCAGTGATAGCAGCATCATCACCACTAATGGAAAAAAGATCAATTTCCCTGTTGCTACCAAGGCAATTTGCTTAAGACTTCCTTTGACCGACACTCCAACCAAAGAACCGCCGATGACAATCAACGCCACAGGCGCGGAAGCAAGTGCCAACATATCCAACCCACGGGACAAAAATACTGGCAAAGAAAAACCAATCGATGAGCCAATCAGTCCGGCACACACCGATAAAATAATCGGATTCGAAATCACCCGCTTGAGAATGGGTAACACAACTCGACTACCGTCCATGCTATTTTTGCCATACATCGCTTCAATAAAAATCAGTCCTAGCGGCATCAAGATAATGTTTTCTACCATAATGCTCATGGCAAAGGCTTGTGTTGGCGGATGATGGAAAAATTGCAATAACACGGGAAAGCCAATAAAAGCGCTGTTTGGCATGGTCGCCCCCAGCCCTCTTACTCCAGATGCGACCCAGTTGTCCTTAAAAAACCAACGACAGACAAAAATAGTGGTGGTTAATGTGATCAAACCACTCCCTGCGTACACTGCCATATAACTAATATTAATGGATTTCGCCAGATCCATATTTAATAACTTAGTGAACACTAACGCCGGTAGCGCCAAATACAAAACAAAGCGACTCAAGCCAGGCAGCGACAAGGCGGGCAATAGCTCAAATCGCACCACAAGATAGCCAAGCAAAATCAAAAAGAAAATTGGCGCAGTAATGTTTAACACAGCATCCATAATCCACATTCCTTATAGGCTAGTGGCGCGATCATAAAGACAAGCATAATAACCAACTTTCCACGGGTTTGATAAGAAGACTGTGGTGATGGCCTGATTGTTAAGCTCTTTAAATTAACTCGCTGGTAACATTGAAGGTTTCTCTAAACTGATGCCATACAGGCATCACATCCGTCACTTTTATACCAGTGAAGATTTCAAACGCATCGATCCCTTGGTAAAAAAATAAATCAAAGCCCGAAACAATTTGTAACCCCTTACGATGAGCTTCGACTAAAAACTCAGTATCCATTGGTGTATAAACGGCATCAAATGCCCATTTTTGCCCACCAATGGCGTTAGCCTCAAGCGGCAATCCCGGTGTCTTATGGTGACCAACTGGCGTACAGTTCACCAAGCCATCCACTTGCGCTGCGGCGGTAGAGGCGTCCTCTATAGCGACGTAACGTGCTTTATAGCCAGCCTCATTAAGCGCCTTAACCAAAGAGCAGGCGCTTTCTTCACTTAAGTCGGTCACCAGCAATTCCGTCGCCCCCACGTCAAATAAGGCAAAGCCAATTGCTCGCCCGACGCCTCCCGCGCCAATCATCAACACTTGGCCTGCTGGCAGTGCTCCTAAACGTCCTTGATAACCGCGAATAAACCCAGTGTAATCGGTATTAAAAGCGCACACCCTGCCATCTTTTAGTAATAAAGTGTTGCTCGCCCCCACTTTTCTTACTGCCTCATTGACCTCGTCGGCACTGTCGATGGCAATTTGCTTGTAAGGAAAGGTCACATTGGTTCCGACAAAGCCCTTTGCTTGAATCTCAGCCAGTTTTGCTCGAAAGGCTTGCGCTGTACTGTCTTCTGGCACCTGTAACTGATAATCAACCGGTAGCTGATGCAATTCCCCCAGCATCATGTGTAAGGAGGGAGCGCGAGATGCGGCAATGGCTTGCCCGATGAGACCAAGATTTATCATATATTTACCTTAATAAAGCAATTCTATAAACAGAAAGAAAGCGACTCTCTAACCATCGATAACGATAGTAAAATCATATACTAAGCAGCGTATGTGAATCATGAAAATTTCGGTATCGTTAAGAATCAAAAACTGATCGTTACGGTAACAACCTGATGTAAGGTCATTTATCTTTGTGTATCTTTGCTATTCATTTTTGATATAGTAATTGCATCTAGTCCTGATAGCCTGTGATGAATGTATGGAAATGCCTATCCCAAACTTACGACACTTACGTGTCTTCCTGGCGGTGACCGAGTACAAAAGTATCACGCGTGCTTCTGATTACATTTTTTTATCTCAACCTGCGATAACCCAAGCCATCGCGAAACTTGAGAGTCAACTGGGGGCCGCGTTATTCGAGCGCCACTCTGATGGTATGTATCCGACGGATTGCGGCAAAGTTTGGAATGATCGAGTGTCAAGAGCTGTGGATCACATACTCATGGCTCTCATTGATATCGCAAAAGAAAACAATATCAAAGAAGCCGATCCAAAGCATATGCTGGCGCTGATCAGCACGACTCAACTAAAAGCACTGGTTGCCGTTTGCGAAGCACAAAACTTTAGTATTGCCAGCCGTAACCTAGGGGTCTCTCAATCTTCCGTGCACCGGGCAGCACGAGATTTAGAACGACTGCTAACGGTCATTTTATTTGAAAGAAACAGCCTAGGCATTCATGCTACCCGAGCCGCACGCCATTTATCTAAAGCGAGCAAACTGGCGTTCAGTGAGTTGCGTCAGGGGATATATGAAATCAATACCATACAGTGTCGAGATGTCAGCACCATTGCCGTTGGTAGTATGCCATTAGCTCGCACTACCATCTTGCCAAAATCCATTTTGCGTTTTAATGAACGTCACCCAGATGTGAATGTCAATATTACCGAAGGCCCCTATAATGACTTACTTCATCATCTTCGTCAGGGTGACATCGATATGATTTTGGGGGCTCTGCGTTACCCACTTCCTGCTGACGATGTGGTTCAAGAAGAGCTATGGTCACCGCCACTGTCCATTATTGCCAAACAAGATCATCCATTATTTCGTCGTGGCAACCAAGTCACGGCCGAGGAACTGGCTCAGTATGCTTGGGTGGTTCCGGCACAAGGTACGCCCACAAGGCAAGCGTTTGAACACATTTTTCAAGACGCTAATGTGGCCCTCCCCACTCGTTTTGTGGAGTCCAGTTCGCAGATTCTGACCCGCGAAGTACTGCTCGAAAGTGACCGACTGACGCTTATTTCTGCCCATCAGATGGAGCGAGAAATCAATATCGGCTTATTAAAAATCCTCCCCTATCCACTAGAACATACACGACGCCCCATTGGCCTTTGTCTTAGAAAAAACTGGCTTCCCACCACAACTCAGTCACATTTCTTAAGCATGCTGAGAGACGTGTGCGAAGCATTCCGCTAATGTCACCCACTAATGCATTGCAAAAATTGAATACCTCATGCGGTTATTTGATTATCCCATCACAACGCTGAATGCTAAATTGATTGTGATAAGTGAAAGAGACGGAGTTTTACTCTGAAATCATTGCCTGATAGCGCAAGCAAAGTCAGACAAAGCAAAAAACTAACGAAACAACTGATCTCCAAATTGTCTCTTTTTAATATACGGAGACCTTTACACGATAGTTTAAAATCACAATACAACGACTCGCAAGTCAGGAGTAGAATATGAGAATTTGTATCGCAGGTGCTTCCGGTGCTTTTGGCATGAAACACATGGACGCCATCGCTGCCATAGAAGGATCTGAAGTCGTTTCTGTTGTCGGTACGAAAATCGACGCCATCAAAGCTTTCGCCGAAGAGCGTGGTGTCCCTCACTACACAACCGACTTAGCAGAAAGCTTAGCCAGAGAGGATGTCGACGCGGTCATTTTAGCCACGCCAACCCAATTACACGCTTCACAAACCATTCAATGTTTGGAAGCTGGCAAACACGTCATGTCCGAAATCCCTATGGCAGACAGCATTGAAGATGCTCGCAAAGTGGTTGAAGCTCAGAAAAAATCCGGTCTTGTTGCCATGGCGGGACACACTCGTCGCTTTAATCCGTCTCATCAGTGGATTCGTAACAAAATCGATGCTGGCGAATTAAATGTCCAACAAATGGATGTGCAAACCTATTTCTTCCGTCGATCTAACAAAAACGCCTTAGGTAAAGAGCGCTCTTGGACAGACCATCTTTTGTGGCACCATGCCTGCCATACGGTCGATTTGTTCCAATATCAAACAGGTGAAACCGCCAGCAAAGTACAAGCATTGCAAGGTCCAATCCATCCTAAGCTTGGTATTGCCATGGACATGAGCATTGGCATGAAAGTGCCTAATGGCGCCATTTGTACCCTGTCTTTATCTTTTAACAATGATGGTCCATTTGGTACCTTCTTCCGTTATATTTGCGACAACGGCACCTATATCGCTCGTTATGATGACCTCTTTGATGGTAACGATAATAAGATCGACTTAAGCGGCGTCGCCGTTTCCAACAACGGAATCGAGTTGCAAGATCGCGAATTTATCTCTGCTATTGAAGAAGGCCGCGCCCCTAATGCGTGCGTCACCCAAGCCATTGAGGCCATGGAAACCCTTTATCGCCTTGAAAAATGCCTTGAAGAGTAAGGATAAAGTGCGTTTTTACAACAGGGAGCCATCGCTCCCTGTTTTTATTTGTATACTAAAGCGCTAAATTAAAACTCAACATAGTGCCATTAGTGACGAACAGAGAGGTAAGGAATGTCGAAGCACCCACACTTAATGAACCCTAGTATTGGCCTAGGTTGTATGAACCTTTCCCACGGTTATGGAACATCATTACCAGAAGAAGACGGCATAAAAGCCCTGCAAGCAGCCTTTGAAATGGGTTATCGCCACTTTGATACCGCTACCCTATATGGTGCTGGAAAAAATGAAACGCTGGTAGGCAAAGCCTTAAAGGATCGCCGGGATGAATTTTTCCTTGCCAGCAAATGCGGTATGGCCAGTGTCGACGGTAAACGTGCTATCAATGGTCGCCCTGACGTCCTTCGCAAACAATGTGAAGAGAGCCTAAAGCGCCTACAAACTGATTACATAGACCTATATTATTTACATCGTTTAGATCCTAATGTCCCTGTTGAAGAAAGCGTTGGTGCACTTGGTGATTTGGTTAAAGAAGGAAAAATCGGTGGCATTGGTTTATCGGAAGTGTCTGCTGATACCATTAAAAAAGCCCATAAAGAGCACCCCCTGACAGCTGTTCAGACAGAATACTCTCTTTGGTCTCGTAACGCAGAGATCGCTGTTCTGGACACCACAAAAGCCCTCGATATTGTTTTCGTTGCCTTTAGCCCCTTGGCCCGTGGTTACTTATGCGGAGAACTTACCGACATATCGCAACTGGTAGAAAACGACATTCGCACCAAGATGCCTCGCTTCAGCCCAGAGAACTACCCAAAAAATATCGAGCTATTGCAAGGCTTCCTCGCCATGGCGAAAGACATTGGCTGCACCCCCGCCCAACTGGCCCTTGCGTGGACTTGCATGAAGGGTGAACACATTATTCCGATTCCAGGCACCCGCTTTGCTCATCATATGCAAGACAACTTTGATGCGGGTAGCATTAACCTTGATAGCAAACAAATGCAGCAGCTTGATGAAATGATTAACCAAAATACCGTATTTGGCCCTCGCTATAGCCCAGCCCTGCAAGCGGATATCGATACAGAAGAATTCGCTACCCAATAATGACCCCTCCCTAGCCCTCCCCTTAAAAAGGGGAGGGAACATTTAAGATCCTCTCCCTGCCAAAGGGGTTGACCACTACACCTCCCCCTCATCGGAGGGGTGAGAACTGTTTGCTCCTCCCCCTCCTCGAGGGGGAGGCTGGGAGGGGGTAGGAACTGTTTACTACGCCCCCTAAATTAGGGGGAGGAGTGTAGGGGGTCTGGGTCTGTAATCTAAACGATCTCAATAAGCGTTTCCCCAGGAGTAACACGGTCACCTTTTTTGACATGCACCGCTTTCACTGTCCCAGCTACATTGGCATGAACTTCGGTTTCCATCTTCATGGCTTCCGTCACCAGTACAGCCTGACCCGCATTTACGGTATCCCCTTCCGCTACCAGCACATCAATGATGTTACCCGGCATGGCCGCGCTGACATGGCCAGGCTCTGTGGCTTTCGAACGCCCACTGCTGCCTTCTGAAACATACTCATTCAACGACTCGAACACCACTTCTTCTGGCATGCCATCAAGAGAAAGGTACAGCTTGCGCTTACCTACCCCAAAGTCACCCACGCCAGTAATCGCCACATCGTAGACTTCACCGTGAACGTCGATTTTAAATTCCGTGGCAAGCCCACCAGACGATGCCGCATTGCCCGCCTGTTCTGGCGGTAGAAGCACTTCGGGCTGCAATGTTCCATCGGCCCGTTGCTCTAAGAATTCACGCCCCAGTTCTGGGAACATGGCAAACGTTAGTACATCCTCTTCATTTTTTGCCAAATCACCAATCTTTTTGCGTAACTTATATAACTCAGGCGCTAACGCATCCGCTGGACGAGCTTCGTTAACTTGCTCATTACCCACGGCCTTTTTCTGAACACTCGCATTCACTGGTGCTGGGGGCTTACCATAGCCGCCTAGCAAATACCGTTTCACTTCATTGGTGATGGTTTTATAGCGCTGTCCTGCCAGGATATTGTAGACCGCTTGAGTCCCTACAATTTGCGACGTCGGAGTCACCAAAGGTGGAAAGCCAAGATCTTCCCGCACCCGAGGAATTTCATTAAAGACATCACGAATTTTATCTAATGCATTTTGCTCTTTTAGCTGGTTCGCTAAGTTAGACATCATGCCGCCTGGTACTTGGTTGATCTGTACCGACACGTCTTCACGGGTAAATTCGCTTTCAAACTGGTGGTACTTTTTCCGAACTTCACGGAAATAGTCAGCAATCTCTGACAGTAAAACAAGATCCAATCCCGTGTCGTAATCAGTGCCTTTCAACGCTGCGACTTGGGATTCTGTCGCTGGGTGGCTGGTACCACCCGCAAAAGAAGAAATAGCCGTGTCAATTCGGTCTGCCCCTGCTTCCACCGCTTTTAACTGGCACAAAGGCGCTAGGCCTGACGTTGAATGGCTGTGTACAACCAATGGCAGACCGACTGCATCTTTAATCGCTTTAACCAATTCGTAAGTTGCATAAGGCGTCAACAAGCCAGCCATGTCTTTAATTGCAATGGAGTCCGCCCCCATCCCTTGCATGGCTTTAGCTTGTTCTACAAACAGTGCCGAAGTGTGTACTGGGCTGGTCGTATAACAAATAGTCCCTTGCGCATGTTTACCGGCTTTTTTGACTGCTTTCATGGCCGTTTCAATATTACGCAGATCATTAAGCGCATCAAAAACACGAAACACATCAATGCCATTGTCTGCTGATTTTTGTACGAAGGCTTCGACCACATCATCGGCGTAATGACGGTAACCCAGTAGGTTTTGCCCTCTTAACAACATTTGTAAGCGAGTATTTGGCAGTGCTGCCCGTAACTGACGCAGACGCTCCCATGGATCTTCTTTTAAAAATCGCACACACGCATCAAAGGTCGCCCCACCCCAAACTTCCAAAGACCAAAAGCCCACTTGATCAAGCTTTTCACAAATTGGCAGCATGTCTTCTGTGCGCATGCGAGTGGCAATGAGAGATTGGTGTGCATCACGCAGCGTGACGTCAGTGACTTCGATTTTTGTTTTTTTTACTTGACTCATTTTCCTTCCTCCTGCGGATTATCGACCAACGTGTGCAGCAATGGCAGCGGCTAATACCAGTGCAATGTCGCTAGGGTGACGTTTGACGGAATAATTTAGTAGCTCTGGATGAGCAGGCACAAAGCCTGTATTAAACTGGCCTTTGACAAAATCTGGGTGCTTGAGTATTTCTTGATAATAATTCGACGTGGTTTTAATCCCATGCAGACGCATATCGTCTATCGCACGGCGACCACGAGCAATCATTTCCTCCCAAGTGAGCGCCCAAACTACCAGTTTCAAACACATGGAATCAAAATAAGGGGGGATTTCATAGCCAGTATAAATCGCCGTATCCACACGCACCCCTGGACCACCCGGCGCATAGTAGTGGGTAATACGCCCAAAGCTTGGCAAAAAATCATTTTTAGGATCTTCTGCATTGATGCGAAATTGCATCGCAAAACCTCGGAAATGAATGTCTTCTTGGCGAAAACTCAAGGGCAATCCAGCAGCAATCCGCAACTGCTCACGGACAATATCCACCCCTGTAATTTGCTCGGTAATGGTATGTTCCACCTGCACTCGAGTATTCATTTCCATAAAATAGACTTCATTACCCGATAGCAAAAACTCAACCGTTCCCGCGTTTTCGTAACCCACCGCCTTGGCAGCTTTGACGGCGAGATTACCAATATACTGGCGCTGCTCTGGGGTAAGTTGTGGACTGGGAGCAATCTCAATCAATTTTTGATTGCGTCGTTGGATGGAACAATCACGTTCATACAGGTGAATCACATTGCCTTGAGAATCGGCTAAAATCTGCACTTCAATATGACAAGGATCGACAATACATTTTTCCAGAAAGACCTCAGCCGACCCAAACGCTTTAGTGGCTTCTGAAATCACTCGTGGGTATTGGCTTTTTAGTTCTTCAGGCGTATCACAACGACGAATACCTCGACCGCCCCCTCCTGATGTCGCCTTAATCATAACCGGATAGCCGATTTTACCCGCTAAAGACAAAGCCTCCTCTAAGTCGGCCAAATTACCTTCTGAGCCAGGGGTAATCGGAATACCAGCGGCGCGCATACTATCACGGGCTTGGGTTTTATCGCCCATTTTATGAATGACACTGGATTTTGGTCCAATAAAGACAATGCCCTTTTGTTCACACAACTGCGCAAAATGAGCATTTTCAGACAAAAAGCCATAACCGGGATGGATGGCATCACAGCCAGTTTCGACGGCTAAATTGACAAGTCGTAATGGGTCTAAATACCCCGCTAATGGATCATCCCCTAGAGAGTAAGACTCATCAGCACGCTTAGCATGCAAAGCATAACGATCTGGCTCAGTAAAAATCGCCACAGAGCGAATACCTGCCTCTGAACACGCACGTATTATGCGAACCGCTATTTCTCCACGGTTGGCAATCAACACTTTCTTCAACATGGATCTCTCCTTTCTTGTTATATGAGATCTGAGTAAAACGTTGTGGGCGAAACCAAGACGAGTCTAGATTCAGCAAACAGAGTCACCGTGCAAAGGCCTCTGAATCACTAGCCTACTCAAAGAATAACCAAAGTAAAAATTGATATTTCAGGCATTATCTATAAGGTATACGTGATAGATAACAATAAAATGGGAGCAAGCATGTCATCCAACGTCCATTATCTCGCCAGTCGACTTACCTTTAGACAGTTACAAGTTTTCAAGTGCGTCTATGAGCTGAACAGTTATAGCCGTGCTGGGGACATGCTTGGCTTAAGCCAGCCAGCAGTCAGTAACCAAATTCGACAACTAGAACAGGCCATTGAGCAACCGCTATTTGAATACGTAGGTCGCCAGCTATACAGTACTGCCATCGCCAAACGTTTGGCACAATGCACCCTTTCTGTGTTTGATGAAGTTGAACGTTTTCAAAACGATCTGATGAACGACACCGGCTTAGTCTCTGGGGAACTAAAATTAGTCGCGGTAACCACCTCCCAATACATCGTCCCACACTTATTACGTGCCTATACCAGCCTTCATCCTAACGTGACAGTCTCGCTAAAAGTGGTCAATCGAACCGAAGCCATTGCACGCTTCGAAAAAAATCGCGACGAACTGACCATTATGGGCATGGTACCTAACGATAAGCCCATGTTGAGCCTGCCTTTTTTGGACAATGAGCTAGTACCCGTTGTCCCTCCTAACCACCCCTTGTTGCAAGAAAAAGAGATCACTTTGGCAAAGTTTTTAGAACAGACCATATTACTGCGGGAAACCGGCTCAGGCAGCCGTTTAGCATTGGAATTACATTGTCAAAAGCAGCGCGTTCGCTTTACCCATCAAATGGAAATCGGTTCCAACGAGGCCATTAAACATGCCGTGATGGCAGGCTTAGGTGTTGCGGTCTTACCGCGCTTTGGAATACTGGCTGAATTAAAGCTGAAAAGCTTAGTAGAATTACCCATGAAGGATTTCCCGTTACGTCGATCTTGGTGTTTGGTCAGCCCACAAGGGCAACATCCAACCCCCACCATGCGGTCTTTTATTGACTATGTACAGCAGAATATAGGGCAGTTTGAGCAGATGTTTAAGCGTAAGATAACTCTCGATTGAGCAGCTGTTTTTTACGTTCTATTCCCCAACGATAACCACCAAGATTTCCGCCTTTACGCACGATGCGGTGGCACGGGATCAGTATCGCCAGACGATTTGCTCCACAAGCATTAGCAACCGCCCTGACAGCATTGGGCCGGCCGACTCGTTCAGCCAACTCACTATAGGTTTGTGTTTGCCCGTAAGGAATGGTTTTTAAGGCTTGCCATACTTGTCTTTGGAAGATCGTCCCCTGGATATCTAAAGGTAAATGCTGAATTGAACTGTCTCTTAAGTTTCCCTTCTCACTAAAGTAATCCAGAAGACAATCAAACCAAGCGGAATACGGCCCGATGGCAGAGCCTTCTTGATACTGTCCAACATTTTTCAATGCTGCACTCGGCAAAGTAAGATGCAACTCCTGTTGCAAAACAGACATATCATCAGCAAAACTCACATTGCGAAATCCCTTATCACTTGCTAATAATAAACAGTGGCCTAAGGATGTTTGTTCGATAACATAGAAAAATTGCTCTTCTTTGACAGCCATGGTTCGCATTGGCGACCTCTCGTTCACTTGTGATAAATCATCTTGCCACAGGATTATACAGTATCCATAACATTACCCGCCTAAGCGAAGCCATAAGATTGGATTTTTAAACGATAGCCACAAAACCAATCTTTTTTCCCGTTTCACGCGTAACAGTGAAGAGGGAAAAATCTCTTTACACTTCTCCATCACATTATTAACAAATGTCCTACGTTAGTTAACTGAAAAAAAGACCAAAGACCGTACACTGAGTGTAGGAATTAGCCTACAAGACGCAGTACAGCCATGTAAACTTAAAGAAGGTGATACTATGATTTTCAATAGCAAGAGCAAACAACAAAAGCAGGAAGCACTCTTTGAAACACAGAGAATCGCCGCTGAAGGTTCGGCATTTTTGGATGCTATGAGCCGATACTGCGCGACCATTAGTTTCGCTCCCGATGGCACTATACTCAACGCGAACGACCTTTTTCTTAAATCCGTAGGCTACGGTTTAGATGAAATTGTCGGTAAGAAACACGCCATGTTCTGTACCAAAAAATTCACATCAAGCCCCGAATACAAAGAGTTTTGGGAAAAACTGAACAGTGGAAAAAGCCATCAGGGTACCTTTAGGCGACTCACCAAAGGAGGCCAAACAATCTGGCTAGAGGCTACTTACTTTCCCGTCACAGTTGATGGCAAGGTCACAAAAGTGGTGAAAATTGCCACTGATGTGACACAAAAGAAAAATGAAGCAGATGATCAAAAAGCGATTATTGCCTCTTTGAACGTCTCATCCGCTTTGATTGAGTTCACGACAGATGGCACCATATTGACGGCCAATGACAACTTTCTTAGAACTATGGGGTATTCACTAAAAGAGATTACAGGGAAAAAACACCGCATCTTTTGTAACGATAAATTTTATGATACTCACCCCAATTTTTGGTCATCTTTGAGTCAAGGCCATTTTAACTCAGGTCAATTCGAGCGCATTAACAAACAAGGACAGTCTGTTTGGTTAGAAGCGACTTATAACCCTGTTTTTGATGACGATGGTAATGTGACTAAGGTGATTAAAATTGCGACCGACATTACCGACAGAGTCAACGAGCAAATGGCCATACAACATGCGGCTGAAGTCGCTCACGCAACGTCGGTAGAAACGGCTCAAGTCTCAGAGAATGGAGCGAAAATACTCAAACGTACCGTTGATACATCCAACCAAATTATTAAGGATGTCGACACCTCGACAGAGCTAATTGAGCAGCTAAACAAGCAATCCGAAAGTATTGCTAAAATTGTCACCACCATTGGTTCGATCGCCGACCAGACCAACTTATTGGCTCTTAACGCGGCCATTGAGGCGGCTCGAGCAGGAGAGCATGGCAGGGGCTTTGCGGTCGTGGCTGATGAGGTGCGGACCCTAGCATCTCGAACCAGTAAATCGACGGTAGAAATCGAAGAGATGGTGGCACAGAACAGCGTCCTGACTCGCCAAGCCAAAGCCAGCATGAGTGAGGTAAATGGTCGCTCAGAGGAGAATGCTCAACTGATTAATGAAGCGGCGGGGATTATCGACGAAATCCTCAAAGGGGCAGAACATGTATCCAGTACTGTTAGCCGATTGCTTGATACATCACGGTAGTTGTGACCTTACGGTTTCACACTCACCAAAGAAAACACGCTAAAAAAAGATGCGATAAGCCTATTCGACCTATCGCATCTTGCTTCATTGTGCTTTTAGTCGCACTTTCCATCATGCATGCTTATTTATTAGAGCGCGAGAACGTCCCTATTTGCTAGGCATCTCGTGTTCTAATAAAAGCACGCCTGATCCTGTATTGGATATCGGGGCATGATAATTTCTATGGAGCTCGGTGACTTTACCTCGTAGCGCTCCACGCATGGCAATCCACATATTGAGCTCAACGGTTTGCGCCCCTCCGATCTTAACCAAGTCTAAATTGCTGTACTTGGTTAACGACTCTGGGTCACTGACCAGTTTGTCCATGCATTCAATATCAAACTCTCGATTGATAATCCCTGCTCGTTCTCCATCTAACTGGTGAGACAAACCGCCTGTACCAAATATGGCAACAGTGATGTCCTCATCATAAGATTCAATGGCTTTACCAATCGTTTTACCTAATTCAAAACAACGCCACGGCTGAGGCATCGGATGTTGCTCACAATTGATACACACAGGAATCACTTTCACATGCCCATAATTATTACCTGGCCACATCAGGCTCAAAGGAACGGTCAAACCGTGATCAACCTTCATTTCTTGGCAGATCGTCATATCAAAACCGTCTTCCACCAGACTATTAGCAATATGCCAGGATAATTCTGATTCACCCGTCACTGGAGGGATGGTTGCAATGCCCCACCCTTCGTCGGAATTATGGTATTCATCCGCCACACCAATGGCAAACGTCGGCTTTTTGTCGATAAAAAACTCAAGGCCATGATCGTTATAAAACAAGACAATCACATCTGGTTGCTTTTCGTTTAACCACTTACGTACAGGTGGATAACCATCAAAAAAAGGCTTCCAATAGGGCGTATCTTCTTGCTTATTTGCCATTGCATTGGCAATGGCTGGAATATGAGAGGTGGTCACTGCGCCAATAATATTCGCCATTATGCTTCTCCTGAGCCATTTTTAACCAGCAACGCCTTAAACTCATCCAAACTTAACCCCGTTTGAATGGCCCCGATATCTTGCATATTCAGCTTAAGAAGACCGGCAAACTTCGCCACGTAATAAATACTGCCACCTTCTTGAAGCAAACCAATGATATCGCGATCATGAATGGCTTTGATCTGTTTTTCAGTCAAACCAAACTTAGCACAGTAAGCATCAGGGTCTTTATTAAACTCATCACGAGCCGTTTGCTCATTAAAGGAGTAGCACATTTTGTTCAGCCCGTAGCCTTTCTTGGCCATTTTGCCATCAAACAGGTAAGTTCCTGGGACAGGCTGAGTTGAATCTTTTACTGCCATGATATTCACACCTCTTGTTATTCTGTTATGTGCTTTATCCATCCACACGACAAAGCACGCCTTACTCACCCCTGGGAATCATTCTGCCCAATAAAGCGCCATTGGATTGTCCACTAACAAGGCCTGTTGTAGCTCTTTGGTGGGCGCGATGTGAGGAATAACATCCACCAAATGCCCGTCGTTCGGCGCTTCCACTTTCATATTTGGGTGAGGCCAATCGGTTCCCCATAACACACGATTTGGAAATTTCTCTACCAAGGTACGGGCGAATGGGTAGACATCAGAGTAATCCGGGGCATGTTGCGTTAAACGCTCAGGGCAGCTCACCTTACACCAAACATTATCGTTGTCTGCCATGAAGTTCACAAAACGCTGGAAATCCGGATGATCCACACCATTAGCGACTTTTGGCGTCCCCATATGATCGACTACGATGGTGGTATTTAACTCCTTTAAGAAAGGAATCAGTTCTTCAAGGTCCGCAGCCTCAAAGTAGACAACAATATGCCAACCTAAAGGTCGGATTTTATCTGCAATTGCAAAGAAAACCTCTTTAGGTGTACTGTCTACTAAGCGTTTTACAAAGTTAAAGCGTACGCCGCGAACACCCGCTTCATGCATCACTTTCAGCTCTTCCTCGGTGATGCTGTCATCCACAAATGCTACACCTCGCGCCAACTCTCCGGCTGAATTAAGCGCATCAATCAAGGCGGAGTTATCCGTGCTATGACACGATGCCTGAACAATTACATTGCGGGAAAATCCCAAATGATCCCGTAACGCGAATAACTGTTCTTTCGATGCATCACACGGGGTATATTTGCGTTTTGGATGATAAGGAAATTTATCCGCTGGACCAAACACGTGACAATGGGCGTCTACCGAACCTTCAGGCACACGAAAGTTCGGCTTACTTGGGTTAGGATGAAAAGGAATGTAATCTTTATCCATCATGATCTGTTACCTATTTTAATATTTGTTTAAGGCTTTTCATTACAGGGCGCTACTCTTTATAAACCGTTGTCATGGGCAAACACCTGCCCATCGAACAATTTTCTGGCTGTGCGTAAAATCGCAGCAGAGCTCACTTCGCCATTGTCTTGCTGATGTAAAATCACAGTCATGGAGCCAATCGGATGCTCCACATCCAAGGACATAGTCGATCCTGACTCATAGGTCGCCACGTCATTTGCCGGAGAACCTTTCAGCACAGCGGCAGTGGCGACGCTCACCGCACCAAGGACACCAATCGACGCGTGACAACGATGAGGAATAAATGTCCGAGTGGAAATCGCGCCCCCATTCATTGGCACGCTGACCATTGTCATTTTCGGCACCGATTTGTCTTTTACATCGCCTAAATTCATCATTGGGCCCACTTGTAAGCGAATCGATTCGAGCTTAGTGCGCAGGGCTTCGTTCGCTTCCAGCTCTTCCCGTGTTTCACTACCAGTAATCCCCATATCCGAGGCGCGCATCACCACAACGGGCATACCGTTATCAATGCAGGTGAGTTCAATGCCATCGATCACATCGACCACATTGCCAGTCGGTAATAACGCCCCACAGCTAGAACCTGCCGTATCGTTAAAAGTAATAGGCACAGCGGCAGAAAAACCAGGTACACCATCGATTCTCGCTCGACCTTGGTAGCACACCTTTCCTTCTTTCACAGACACTTGTGCTGTCGCGACCTGCCCCGTATTTTCCATAAAGATGCGAACTGTCGTCTCACCTTCTTGAGGAGCAACTAAGCCTCGTTCAATGGCAAATGGCCCAACCCCGGCAAGCAGGTTGCCACAGTTTTGTGCATCTGTGACGATGGCCTGATCAACAAAGACCTGCAAGAACAGATAATCCACATCCGCATCATCTCGCTGGGACGGTTTCACCACTGCCACTTTGGAGCTAAGGGGATCCGCACCCCCCATGCCATCAATCTGGCGATCATCTGGCGAGCCCATCATTCGAAGTAGAAACTGGTCGCGAGCGGCGGTTTCTTCTGGTAAATCAGAGGCTAAAAAATAGCCGCCTTTTGACGTGCCTCCTCGCATCCACATGCAAGGCGCGCTGTCTATGAGATTGGCTGCCTTAGACATATTTCAAACCCTTTTCTTTTAAACGAGGGCGCATTTCATAAATATCCAATCCCAGTTCACCATTGGCCATGCGAACACGTTTAGCCTCTTCATTTGCCATACGCTTGCGTGCCAGCTCTAGCACTTGCGCTGCACTTTCACGTCGCACCACTACCACACCATCATCGTCAGCAACAATTACATCACCAGGGTTCACCAAGGCATCAGCGCAGACCATGGGAACGTTGACCGAGCCAACGGTTTCTTTGATCGTCCCTTCTGAAAAAATGGCCTTGGACCAAACAGGAAATTTCATTTTGCGTAGATCTCGTGTGTCACGAACCCCACCCTCAATAATCAAGCCCACCACACCACGAGATTGTGCAGACGTAGCCAATAGATCGCCAAAAAAGCCATGATTAGACGGCGATGTTGGCGCGAATACCATGATGTCTCCTTTTTGGCATTGCTCAATCGCAACGTGCATCATCCAGTTATCTCCCGCTGCGCCGGAAATCGTCACGGCAGACCCTGCCACTGACACATCCTGTTGAATGGGACGCATATAATGGGCTAACAACCCCACACGCCCTTGCGCTTCATGAATCGTCGCCACGCCGCATTCTGCCAAACCGTCAATCACTTCTTGGTCTGCACGCTCAATATGCTGCACTACAATATTATTCCGCATGATCTTCTCCTCATCTGTTCGGATTACGATGACTAGCCATTAATTGCTAAACGGCTATAGACGCGACGCGCATTGCCTTCAAAAATTTCTTGTTTCTGTGCCGCACTCAACACAGTGTTGTTATCAATATAACGCTTAGTATCGTCATAATAGTGACCGCTTTCTGGGTCAATACCGCGCACAGCACCGATCATTTCCGAAGCGAATAAGATATTTTTCGTTGGAATAATGTCTAACAAAAGATCGATCCCACGCTGATGGTAAACACAAGTATCAAAATAGATGTTATTCAATACCCGTTCCGCCAGATCAAACCCTTTATCTTGCGCCATGCCACGGAAGCGTCCCCAGTGGTAAGGCACAGCACCGCCACCATGTGGAATAATAATTTTTAGATCTGGAAAGTCTTTGAAAACATCCGACATCATCAGCTGTTGAAAACCTGTGGTATCGGCACCTAAATAGTGAGAACCTGTAGTATGAAAACAATCATTACAAGCAGCACTGACGTGGATCATAGCTGGAATGCCATATTCACACATTTTTTCGTAGATGGGGTAAAAGGAACGATCTGCTAAGGATTTGTCTTGCCAATAACCGCCGCTTGGATCTGGATTCAGGTTGATGCCAATAAAGCCCATTTGCTCTACCGTGCGCACAATTTCACCGACCAACTTCGCTGGATCCACTCCCGGAGACTGTGGCAATTGTGCCACTGGCGCAAAGTTATCAGGGAAAAGGTCACAAACACGGCGAATTAAATCGTTCTGGTGCTCAGTCCAATATTGACTAGTGTATTCATTGCCAATGTGATGGCCCATCCAGCTAGCACGCGGTGAAAAAATCGTCAGATCTGTGCCACGCTCTTTTTGCAAGCGAAGCTGATTATTAATGATACTCTCACGGATCTCATCGTCAGAGACGACCACCTTACCCTTTTCGCCAACAAAAGCCGGATCTTTCGCGACTTGCTCTTTTTGCTTATCTCGATAAGCACCAACGCCAGGAGGTGTGGTGGTGTAGTGTCCATGGCAATCTATAATCATGCTACTCTTCTCTTTTCTTATATTAAGATAACAAGCATTGATTCGCTGTGATGAAGCCATCCTTCAGCCATTTGAACCAATGCATCACTTAACGAAGAGTATTTCGCTCTGGAGCGCCTTTGGCTATTTCAATTTGAACACAATAGTATTGCATTTTGATATAGCGTTAATTTGCATTTTTCTAATACTGAGCGGATCACACATAGTACCTACCAAAAGTCACCGCACTACCCAACAACCAGACATAAAAAAACCGCTTACTCATAAAGCGGTTTTTTTCAATGATGTGAGTGGTATAGACGCTTCTATCGCCGTCTAAACACGTGCTTATAATTGAGATAACACGTATTCAGCGGAGCTCACTTTATACTCACCCGGCTCATCCAACCAAAGCTGCTGTACAATGCCGTTGTCGACTAACATGGCATAACGACGACTACGAATTCCCATTTTCGCCGATGAGATATCCAATTCTAAACCCAGCGAGCAAGTCAGCTCAGCTAAGCCATCTGCCGCCATCACCAGATGTTCAGCATTATTGGCTTTTCCCCAAGCATTCATCACAAACACATCGTTTACAGAAAGACAAACAATCTCATCAATGCCTTTTTCTTTTATTGCATCATGATGCACAACATAACCTGGCAAATGGCTAGCACTACAGGTTGGAGTAAACGCACCTGGTACAGCAAACATCAACACTCTTTTGCCCGAGAAGAACTCCGTCACATCTATATTTTCTGGACCTTCTTTGCCCATTACTTGGAACTGGCCATGGGGTAACATATCACCGATTTGAATTGCCATGCTTTTCTCCACAAAGAATTAACGAACGCTATCCTACAACAAATAAACAGCAATACGCATTACACCGCCTCAGAAAAATCTTTCCCAATTTGGTAAATGACGAAAATCAGCCGTGCATTTGAATTACGCTACGACTTTAAACTGAGACAACAGCCGCTTAGTATTAGACGATAAGTCAAACAACTGCTCACTGTCTTTCTCACTTAAATCCGCACTCTTAGTCGCCTCCTCAGACATTGCTGAGATTTCATGCACGCTTTTATTAATGTCTTGCGCGACTAGTGATTGCTGCTCTGCAGCCGTCGCAATTTGCGTACTCAAATCTCTCACCTCTACCATCCGTGTTTGCAAGGTGTCTAATGCTTCGCCAACCGTTCGCGTCTCTTTTACGCTAGAATAGGCTTTATCCTTGCTCTCTTGCATGGCGGCCACCGTTTTCGATACCCCACCTTGCAACAAATTAATAACGCTTTGGATCTCCTCCGTTGAGGCGTGAGTACGGTTCGCCAGAGAACGTACTTCATCAGCTACAACCGCAAAACCTCGACCTTGCTCCCCTGCACGTGCGGCTTCAATAGCAGCATTCAGTGCTAATAAGTTGGTTTGCTCAGCAATGTCCTGAATCACCTCTAAAATCTTTCCAATGTTTTTCGAATGCTCATCCAGCTCATTAACAACGCCTTCGGATGACTCCAATTGCGCCACCAGCTGCTCAATTTCATGGATATTTGAGCTCATTTTACTGCGGCTTTCGACCGCCAGCGTATCCACTTCTTGCACTTGGTTTAGGGTAATTTCGGCATTTTTTGCAACATCCTGAACCGTCGCCAGCATTTCCGTCATCGCTGTGGCAATGCTGGAGGAGCGGTCACTTTGTGTATTCATCAGTGTCTTCGTTTCGCCTGCAAGGCGAACATTTCTCTCTGCCGAGTCCGCCACATCGTTTGACGCCTTATTAACATCTTGCATCACACTTTGAAGCTTCGTCACCAATTGATTAACCCAACCGGATAACTCCCCAAACTCATCTTTACTCGAGACCTGACAGCGTTGCGTAAAGTCTCCATCGGTGATTTTCCCTAGTACCAACATGACACTTGCCAATGGCTTACGAATACTACGGCTTACCCATAGGGTGATCAGCACCGCAATCAATACCGACACTAACACAACGATGGCCATAAACACTTTAGAGAAGTAAGCTGCCTGCTTGGCCGAGTTTTTCGCTTCTTCACGAAGCAATTCCGTCATTTCAACCGTTTGTTTCGATAAACCACTGATCGCGTCCATCTTGTCCACCAGCTTACTGGCAATACTTTCAGACTGTTGATCCAAGCTGATGAAGTTATAATAATTATCAACAACACTGTTGTCGCCCAATACCTCTTGCTTCACTTGTTTAACGGAGTCGTTGGTATCACTGTCAGCCAAATAGGTAAGGTTCTGCCCCATACTAGAAAAGTTTTGCGCCATCGTTTGTTTCAGGCCAAGCATGTCCTTTAGATTGGTTGAATCAAAATAATCACTCATAGTCGCTTTTAAACTTTCAAACTGATCGACCAAATAAGACGCTGCAAATCCTTTTTGTTCATTCGGGTGATTCTTTTTTATTCTATTCAGGTTATCTATCAAATAGGAAAGGTCATCTTTTAAATCAAACTTACCATCTGGAATTTTCGCTTGTAATTGCAACATGCGCTCATGATTTTTAAACGCCATATCAGTAAACTGATAAAAGGCAGTCACTTCTGCTTTTGATTTTTCTAGTATTTTAGCCAGCTTGGGATAATCTTGTACTTGCTCCGAAGTGTTGGTAAATAGCGTTTGAATTTTTTTCTTACTTTCTTCAAACGACACTTTTAGTCGCTTTAACGTATCCGGCGAACGACTCAACAAATATTGCAAAACCGTAGTATCCGCTTTGGCAAGGTTTTGGTTTATTTGATTACTTATTTTATTAATGTTGGCAATATTGCCCGTTGCTTTTTCTAGCCCACTCTCAACCTTCTCTAATCCTATGAAACCGGCCGCTGCAACAATTAACAGTAAGGCTAACAATCCACCAAAGCCTACCAAGATCCTTTGAACAACAGATAACGACATAATTGACCTCTAAGCATTTATATGGATGCGTCATTTCTCAAGGAAGTGAGATAAAACTGACTCATTAGTTATGTTTTGTCAACGGCATTTTACACTATGTAATCTTATGTGATAAAGAGGGAATACGGCTCATACAGGCTGTTAACATCCAGGCGAATATGATAGGTGACAATCAATTTCATTCGGCCTTTCAATCTGCTAGATTATTCAATTAATAGTGACCGAGTATGACGATAATATTATGGAACACCCCTTATACGAGAAAATTGCCAATCAAGTGGAGAGACAGGTCCGTGACGGCATTTTCTTATCAGGGAAAAAAATACCGTCGGTCCGAAAATTAAGTAAACAACTCAATATCAGTGTGGCTACCGTCCTGCAAGCCTATAGTCTATTAGAAGACAGAGGGATTATTAAAGCTCGCCCACAAAAAGGCTATTTTGTACAAGATCATATTCCCTCTAGCTCCCCTCACAATATGCTTAAGCCCATTGAAAACGATGGCAGTATACATGCTTTGTTGCACCGCTTATTACATGCCTCACAAGGGGCGGATATCGTTCAGTTTGCGGCGGCCATACCGCAATCCCCATTTTTACCCATTCGTCAGTTACAACGCTCCGTTGGGCGCCTGATGCGCTTAGAGCCTGAAATTTGTGCCGCCTACGCCTTTACACCAGGGTCATTGAGCTTACGCCGCCAAATTGCCATTCGCATGCTTGATACAGGATGCCAGCTGCAGCCAGACGACATAACCATCACCATGGGCTGTCAGAATGGCTTAATGCTGTCACTACAAGCCATAGCAAAAGCAGGCGATACCATTGCCATTGAAAGCCCGACGTATCATGGTGTTCTACAAGTCATTGAAGTATTACAAATGAAAGCCATTGAAATTCCCTGTGATAGCCGACATGGCATCAATCTCAATGCGCTACAACAAGCGCTTCAGCAATGGCCAATCAAAGCCTGCATTGTGACACCAGATAATCAAAACCCAACTGGCGCCACACTTAATCACACGGCGAGACAACACCTACTCGCACTGGCTGACAAGCATCAGTTCACCTTAATAGAAGACGATGTATACGGGGAGCTGAACTACAATAATCGCCGAGAGCACGCTCTCAAGGCAGATGATCAAACAAATTCTGTGATTTATTGCAGCTCCTTCTCGAAAAGCATCGCGCCTGGCTTTCGGGTTGGTTGGGTGGTAGCAGGAAAACATCAAGCGCAAATCGAACACCTTGCTTATATTCAATCGCTCGCTGTACCAACTCTCACACAAACCGCCATTGCCAATTTTTTAGAAAATGGTGCCTATGATCGACATTTACGTAGAACCCGAGCCGCCTATCATGACAACCTGATAAGCTACCAAGCCACTATCAAGCAGCACTTTCCGATAGGAACCAGTACTTCCACCCCAACGGGTGGTTTCTTACTCTGGGTGACACTGCCTCCTGACATCAATGCCATGACTCTGCATACGCAAGCATTGAGTATTGGCATTGGTATTTTCCCTGGGTTGGCCTTTAGCCTAACCGGTCAGTATCCACATCACTTTCGCCTCAACTATGCCTTAACATGGAACACCACAACGCATGAGGCATTAAAACAACTGGGAAAACTGGCTTGCCAACAAGTACAAAATGGATGCTAAAGGGAGTAAGCATACTGTCACCCTCTGTCACTACAGACGGGGTCTCCCTATTCGAGCTTCACGCTGACGTTGACTCCCGTTAGATATTTACAATAAATTTACCTATTTTCATCAGGTAAATAGAAAAAAATAACATAGCCTTTAAGTTGATGGAGCAGCAAATCTTTCTATATAAGTTAAGTTTATGAATATAAGGTCTGCTATCTTAAAATTCGTCTGTACAGCGAGAACAAAAAGCGTACAATTCGCGTAATTTTTAAACTCCCTGACCCTTTGGTCGATAACAAGATTATCTGAATAAGCTGGCTCGTTGCGATGGAATTTGTTGCACACCCGAAAGACCTACCTTTGGAGATCACTCTTATAGAGGATCAACCCTTCCCTGTGAGTACAGAAGAGAAGTTAGGATTTGTCGGTATAACCTGTCTCGCCTCTCAGTACTATGAGTGCGGTCGATCTGTGCGCGTCACTTTAGAAGAAATTGACCCTAACTTTTGCGTGACAGGTCGCATTGTATGGTGTGATCGAGAAGTGGGGGAATACCGTGTGGCCATTGAGTTCCCCATTAAAGACGAGTGTTATTGCGTGCGTATGGTCGAGCAATTGTCTCAGATAGAACATTATCGCCGTCAAGCAAAAACCCAAGGTAGACGTCTTAATTATAATGAAGCTGCTGCCGAATGGATTCAGAAATTCGCCGCTAGCTTCCCATCATTCATCGCCTAATGTAGGCTCTTGTATCCTTTATCGCTATCCCTTTATTCCTATGACAAACACCCTTACTCAGCACGATATCGACATTATTACCAGCCAACTTGGCAGGACACCTAGTGGCATTAGAGCCATCGCCCATCATTCTCCAAGCGGCATTCCTCAAGTACTTGAAATGGAAACCTGGGTGTTTGACCAACCATTTCCCACCCTATACTGGCTATCAAGCAAAGCCATAGACAAAGCGCTGGCCAAAATAGAGAGCCAGGGTGTGGTAAAAGAGTTAGAACAGCGGATCAAAGAAGACGTCGCGCTGCGTGAAGCCTATCACCAGTCCCATCAAGACTATATTGCCCGCCGCTGGGAAGTAATGAGCTCAGAACACAAAGCCATCATCGAGGAAAAAGGATTCAAACCCCTGTTTGAAAAATTAGGCATTGGTGGGATTGCCAATTGGGATCAAGTACGCTGTCTACACATGCAATACGCTCATCACCTAGCAGGCAATAATGTAATAGGCCGCATTCTTGATGACGAATATAATATTCGAGCCGTTGCCGACGCAGAATAACGTCTTTGCTTAGTAAACGCTCTCCCTAAAAAATGGTCGTAAAAACATGCAAAAAAGCCGCTTAAAGCGGTTTTTTCTATCTCATGCTCAAAGACTATTTTTTTTCAGTTGGACTAATGCTTCTCTAAGCTCTTCTGGCGTCGACACTTCTGGCAACACTTTACGAATTCGATTAAAGGCATTCACCGCCACAGCAGGACGCTGGGCATAAGTCGTTAACGCCCCACCCGTCCAGCCAGCTAATTTCACCATTTCGTTTTTAAATGCGTTACCATTCACACCATGCCCCCCTAATTCCATAAGAGAGTCTTCTATCTGCAAATAGCTAGGACGCTCACCGCCAAATTTCATAAAATCATCTTGCTGCACTTCGGCGAATTGTTTTGACATCGTTGTAAAATCCTTTCATAAGAAACCTAATCAATCTTTAACTTAGTCATAAGTAGAGAGGGATACAAGGGATTGGCTGTTTCAAATCGTAAAAAAAATCACGCCACTCCCGTCAGCACGACAAAATCCCCTCCTCGGTACCCTCTACTATTTTTATAAACACCTGATTAGCTCTTATAAATTCATGAAAGACCACACAAAATCCACTTATTAGCGCACATTTTTTGCTATTGTTAACCTTCATAGTCAACCATAACAATAAACAACAATATGTCTTGCCCCGCAAGCAAACAAATGGCTTTTTATAAGGAGAAAACGTCAATGGCCCAACAAACTCGCCAAGATAAAATCGTCGCTCTGGCAAAAGAAAAAGGCTATGTAACGATTGATGAATTGGCCAGTCATTTTAACGTCACTCCACAAACGATTCGTAGAGACATCAATGTATTAGCGCAATCCGAACGGATTCGTCGTCATCATGGTGGCGCCAGTTACGATTCCAGTACCACTAACGTTGCCTACGCCACACGACAAATCCTACAGCACTCAGCCAAAGAGCAAATCGCCAATCGTATTGCCGCAGAAATTCCTGACCACGCCTCTCTCTTTATTAACATCGGTACAACAACGGAAACCGTTGCTCGCGCCCTTTTGAAACATCAAGGCTTACAAATCATCACGAACAACATCAATGTGGCCACCATACTCAGCGGCAAAGAAGATTTTACCGTCATCATCGCAGGAGGCCGAGTACGCTCGCGGGATGGCGGAATAATGGGGGAAGCTACCATTGATTTTATCAATCAATTTAGAGTGGATTACGGCATCATTGGCATCAGCGGTATTGATGTAAACGATGGTTCCTTACTAGACTATGACTACCAAGAAGTGCGAGTGGCCCAAAGCATCATAGCCAACTCACGTCATGTCTTTTTAGCCGCTGATGCCAATAAATTTGGTCGTAACGCCATGGTGAGATTGGGCAGCCTCACCCAAGTGGACAGATTGTTCACCAATGAGCAACCGCCCAAAAGCCTGCTCACCATCATGAAAGCGCACAAAGTTCGTTTGGAACTTTGTGCAACCCAGGAATAACAGATCGATCAAGACTCTCTCTACCGTTGGCAGATGTAAGGCGTTTCTATCACCTTCCAAGCACCTTGCATCAATGCCGCTCCTAACCGCCTTAAGCCGCGTTTGTCTGTTTTTTCATCAGATTTTAATATTCAAACCTTGTCATTGGTTACCATGAGGTCTATTATGAGGACTTGAATGTTCGTTTTCGAACATAAAAATTTTCATATGAACATAAAACAACAGACACGAAAAACATATCACTCAAAAACGAGTAAGGTTAAGCGGGGAGCACCATGACTCAAGTACATTATGATTTATTTGTTGTTGGTGGTGGCATCAACGGCACAGGCATCGCAGCCGATGCCTCTGGACGCGGACTTAAAGTTGGCTTATGTGAAATGGGCGATCTCGCTCATGCAACATCATCGTCAAGCAGCAAATTAATCCATGGTGGTTTGCGCTATTTAGAACATTATGAATTCCGACTTGTACGCGAAGCACTTAACGAGCGAGAAGTATTGCTTAAAGTTGCGCCGCACCTTGTTACTCCAATGCGTTTCCAAATGCCCCATCGTCCCCATTTACGCCCTGCCTGGTTGATTCGAATCGGCTTATTTTTGTATGACAATCTTGGCAAACGTGAAGCCCTTGCAGGCTCTCGTGGCGTGAAATACAACGCTGACAGTCCGCTAAAAGCCGACATCACGCAAGGGTTTGAGTATTCAGATTGCTGGGTGGATGATGCTCGCTTGGTCGTTATCAACGCGCTGAGCGCACAACAAAACGGTGCCAGTATTTTTGCCAGAACCCGCTGCAATGCCGCCAAACGCGACCATGGCCTATGGCGCATTGAACTAGAAGACCAGCTCACCCATCAGATCACAGAAGTAACCGCCACGGCACTGGTTAACGCCGCTGGCCCATGGGTCTCTTCTTTCATCGAAACCAAGATGGAACGCAAAGCGCCCTATGGTATCCGCATGATCAAAGGCAGCCACATTGTGGTACCACGACTTTACAAAGAATCCAATGCTTTTATCATGCAAAACGTCGACAAACGCATTGTCTTTGCTATCCCATACCGTGAACATTACACCCTCATTGGTACAACGGACGTGGAGTACAAAGGCGACCCAGATAAAGTAGCGATTTCTGCAGAAGAAACAAGTTACATTCTCAGCGTAGCAAACGATCACTTTAAAAAACAACTAACCCCCGATGACATTGTTTGGAGCTACTCCGGTGTTCGTCCATTGTTAGAAGACGAATCAGACAACCCTTCTGCGGTGACCCGTGATTACACCTTGCACCTAGAAGATGAAGAAAGCAAAGCGCCTTTACTCAGTATTTTTGGCGGCAAAATCACCACCTATCGCCAATTAGCCCTATCGGCCATGCGTAAATTAACCCCTTACTTTGATAACATGGGCGCCCCTTGGACACACAGTAAGCCACTGCCAGGCGGCGATTTAGGCATGCCTCTTGACGCATTTGGCATCCAACTCCAAAGACAGTACCCTTTTATTAGTGCACACAATGCACAACGCTTCGCCAACAGCTATGGCACCCTCACGCACCTCATGTTGGAAAAGGTCAGCAACGAAGCAGAGCTAGGACACTGTTTTGGCAACGAGTTGTATCAGGTAGAAGTCGACTATTTGATCAAACACGAATGGGCCCATAGTGCTGAAGATATTCTCTGGCGTCGCACAAAGCTTGGCCTAGAAATGTCGCAAAACGAAGTCAACACACTTCAAGAATACATAGAGAAATCATTGGCTATCGCGGCATAAACATCCGCGTTTTTGCTCTCTTTAATAAAAGCACCAACTTAAAAAAACCGATGAGAGACACACTGTCTTTCATCGGTTTTTTTAGCCCCCTATTTTCTATAACGAATATAAGGCTATAGGTATAGATTCAAAAATGCGGCAAAGCATCAGGCAGGGTTAAACAGTCTTTTGGCGAATAGCGATAACACTCACTAACCAGCCAAGCCAGTAATTGTTGTACTGGTTCTCGATGGCGCTGGGCATCAGGGCAGGCAAACAAATAACGATGCCCTTCATCTAATACCTCAGAAAAGGGTTTAACCAAACGGCCTTGCTGTATGTCATCCATTACCAACGGGGTACGCCCCAACGCAACGCCTTGACCCGCAATGGCTGCTTGCACCGCTAAATCCCCACGATTAAAACTAATGCCTCTCGACGGTTTTACTCCCCTGGCATTGGCCAATTGCAACCATTTTTCCCATTCCGCGTATGGGCTGGAAAAACGCCATTCGGAATCATCATTAAGCAATGACATTGCTGCCAGCTGATTGGGCTCGATCAACCCCTGCTCTTGGGCAAATGAGGCACTGCACACGGGAAAAACCTGATCTCTCATTAAAGGTACAATATAACTATTGCGACCATGAATATGACTGTGCACAATCGCCACATCAATGCGATCTCGCTGAAAATTGACCTCTCGATCATTCGCCTGAATCCGTAACTGTAAATCTGGGTACTGTTTCTGCAAACTGCCAAGACGAGGAATCAACCATTTCGTTGCAAAAGAAGGCATGACAGATACGGTCAAAATATTCGATGTCTCCTCCTCTTTTAGTTCAGAAATTAGGGCTTGGATCTGAGCAAAACTGTGATTGATGTGCACCGCAAGACGCGCCCCCGCCACGGTCAGCTCTAAACGACGATGGTAACGAATAAACAAGGTGAGCCCCAAACGCTCTTCTAACTGACGAATCTGCTGACTCACGGCCCCTTGTGTCAGGTGCATTTCTTGGGCCGCTTTGGTAAAGCTCAAGTGACGCGCGGCAATCGCAAACGTTTCTAAGCCATATAATGGAATTGGCTTCATAGCTTGCCCCCTGTTGAGCTATTGTGACTACTGCAAAATACAATCAACACCCAAAACCTCTTAGCAAAACTTGATGACAGTTTAGTGAAAATGCATGCTCGTTTGCTCTGACATGCCCCACAAATCAAGATGTCACAGAAAAAGTTGGCACGCTAAGCAATATAGAGATCATAACAAACTTTGCAGGCGAGGGATCATTTGGATTAGCTATTCTAATGCAATTGATCAGATTATATCGTTTGAAAGACCTGGCAAAAAACCTAAAATAAGCCTTATCTCTTAGGTTGAACAGCGACCTGATCTAGATCTTTCAACGTAGCCCTTACTATGTTGATGACCAGCTCAAAGACCACTCCCACAGTTGGAATTTGAGAGGACACAATACTTCCCCACAGAGGTATTTTGTTTGGAACTGCTAGTTACTTTTGTTTAAGCCGGACTTCATGTCCGGTTTTTTTTGCTTGCTAAGGGGTGCTGGATAGCACAAAGAAAACCTTTAGAAAGTGGCCAATATCGATAGGCAGATATCAGCCTATTTATCCTGCCAAACTAGTATGCAATAGATAGGTCATTACCGATAGGAATATCACCAACCCCAAATAGAGTACGGCGTAATTTGTCCGTTCATTAAAGCTGGCCTCGTAATACCCTTGGGGAACTGCATTCGGATTAGGCCAAATGGCCTGCTTAATTTGAGGGTAAGCCAGAATAACAATCAGTATCAACATCGGACTGTGATTATAAAAAAACAGTCCGACCAATAACGGTAACCCCAATAGCCACATTTTAGGTGAAATGATGGCAGTAATACGCCCACCGTCTAGAGGGGATAAGGGGATCAGGTTAAACAAATTAATCATACAGCCTGCGTAAGCGAGCGCCAGCATCAGCTGACTACCACTCTCCCGAGCCAACCAGTAACACCCCATGGCAGCCAGCGTCCCAATAACGGGCCCAGCAAAGGCAATATAGGCTTCCGTTTCCACATTGGTTGGCTGCTCTTTCATCTGAATCCAAGCACCAACAAAAGGAATAAAGGTTGGAACCCCAACGTTGAGACCGCGCTGACGCGCGGCCATATAATGCCCTAATTCATGAAATAAAATCAGCAGCACAAACCCAACGGCATAGCGCCAACCAAATATCCACGAATAAGCCAACATGGAAAACAACATGGTGCCGCCCATTGTTAAGAGCTTGCCAAATTTGGCGGCACTAAAGAGAAGCAAAAACAGTTTTACCATGATTCATAGAACCTATTTTTTACGGCGAAATAGCTTCATGATTACGCCACCAAATGCAACCACACCGATAATAATGACCTTTTTAAAGGCGATAAGTAACGCTAACAGTTTTGCAAACAAACCCATTTTCGCCGCCACGCCACCAGCAACCAACGCTGCTAGTCCATATTCCGCCACATGATCGGTCTTACTGTTAAAGTCCGCATAACGATTGCCTTTCGTAAAATTCGTTACCGCGAGTAAAGCTGGGGTTTCTTTTTCGATGTCATGAAGCTGGCTCATACCGCCAATCACATTCAGTACCAACACCCCTTCGCGCCCCAAAACACGAATTTTGTAATTGAGCGAATCTTCACGAGACGCGCTCGTTTTAAAGTCTTCCGCCCAATAAAATTTATGGGTTGATTGATCATAGCGAGGCGGTTGTGCCCAACCAACTAGCTCAATGGAACTATAACCCTGTTTCACCCGCTCTTCACTCTCTGACTGAGTTTCTTTCTTCATTTTTTGCAGAAGTTCGTTATAGTCGATCTCATTGGCGTCAGAGTCTTTGACATGACCATCTTTTTGATAGGTGATCACGACTCCCCAGCCATTATTGCTAAGAGGGTTGGTATCAGTAGGAATCAGCATGCCCAAGGTTTTATTACCAGGTGGATTTCCCCAGCCATCGACCAATAGACGCTCAGCACTCTCAGGTGAAAGGTATTCAAATTTATCTGTTAAATTTAGCTCTGCGACGCCATTCGCAAGTGTAATATGTCCAGACTGGGGGTGGAGCTGCTGCAAAAACTGCTCAGCGGTCATATTGTCATTGTCCGACTCAGCAGCGAAGGTGTAAAAAGAAATACAGGCTAGCCATAACATAATGAGGCTTTTCATTCTTGAAATCGTCCCTTTATCAAGTTAATAAAAATAAAAGCGGATGATACAAGGTTTACAAAGCAATCGTTAGTATTTTTCCCGAAACTAAAACAAAAAAACGGCGACCCGAAGGTCGCCGCACACAATACACATTGCTGTGTATCCGGTCATTCCATTCTTATGCCGCTTGCTCTTCGCGGACTTGCTCAGTTATCAACTGAGCCTGTGATAACTTTTCCATCAAACGCACCACTTGGCAGCTGTAACCGTATTCGTTATCGTACCAAACATATAGAGTGGCTTGGTTACCACGTACTTTCGTCGACAAAGAGTCCAAAATACCCGCCTGTTCAGAACCAATAAAGTCAGAACTAACAGCATCCGCTTCGGCACTGAAACCAATCTGACCGCTTAACTCTGCGGAACTAGAAGCGTTTTGTAAGAGTTGATTAATCACTTCAACCGACGTAGCTTCTTTTAAGGTTAAACTTAAAACAGCAATCGACACATTAATAACGGGGACACGAATAGCACTGCCGCTTAGCTTGCCTTCCAATGAAGGAATCGCTTTAGATACTGCTTTTGCAGCACCTGTTTCGGTCATCACCATATTCATGCCAGCGGCACGACCACGACGGTCACCTTTGTGGATATTATCAATCAGGTTTTGATCATTGGTGTAAGCATGTACGGTTTCCACATGTCCAGATTCAATGCCAAACTTTTTCTCTAATACTGAGAGAATCGGCGTAATCGCGTTGGTCGTACAAGACGCCGCTGACACAATACGATCCGTTTGCGTAAGATCCCCATCATTGACGCCAAATACGATGTTTTTCATTTCTTTACCAGGGGCGGTCAACACAACACGCTCAATACCTGGACGTTGTAAATGAACATTTAAGCCATCGCGATCTCGCCAACGGCCAGTATTATCAACCAATAAAGCACGGTGGACACCATGAGCCTCGTAATCCACTTGAGCAGGATCAGACGCATAAATCACTTTCACCACTTGCCCATTGATGATCAGACTTTGGTTCGCTTCATCCACTTTAACCAAACCATCATAGGTACCATGGACGGAATCGTATTTGAGTAAGCTGGCGCGTTTGGCAAGGTCGTTATCACAGGCCTTACGAACCACAATGGCCGCCAAGTACATACCAGGAGTGGTATGACCTAGTGCACACATACGACGGGCTAATAAGCGACCAATACGACCAAAGCCATACAGTACAACAGGAGTCGTTTCTCCTTCTGACGACGGCGCTGACAAAATAGAGTTAACATCGGCCTCAGCCAGCAAAGCTTCTAATGCCAATACGCGTTGCTTTGAAGGGCTTGCCAAGGCTTGTTCCAGCACTTGATACACCTGCGTCAGATCCAATTCTGGGTGCTTGTCAAAAATGCCCATCAGACCTGTGACGGAATCCGCCATTAATGTCTGACCAGCCAATTGGACCTTGACTGAGTGTTCGCGGCCAAGTTTACCCAAAAGCGGAATCATGGATTCCACCAGCGCAAGAGATTGTAACCAAGTGTTTGTCATATCAGGCTCCCCAGAAGACACTATTGAGTCGAATTGGGGGCAGTCTACCGTCGCTTTCGTCTAAAAACAAATTGTAAAAAGGCAACGAAATCCCTTTAAAATCCGATATTTAACTCAATTTTTAATGGAAATAACGAGAAAACAACAGACACTTAGAAACTTTACTACATTCACAAGCCATTCACGGAAAGAAGACTGAAAATGACAGGATAATTTCGTAATTTGATAACCAAAAAAGAGAGAAAATTTCATGTTATTTTTTATAACTGACGCTTTCGCTCCGCCAAAATGCCCAATAAACAAAAGCAAGCAAACAACACAACAGGACGATAAATCAGATCAATTCTCGTAATCAGCCAAAACACCAGAGGCTGACTCCATAAGGCCAACAAACCATAGCCAAAGGCACACATCAAAATAAACGCCGCCACCCGAGCCACAAAGACCCAAGAGGCAACTGCTCTTTTTAAAAAGCCATTGACTTTATCACCGTAAATCACCAGACAAGTTGCCACCAGAGCAACTGAGATAGAATGCAGGTAAGGCTGCAGGAAATACGCTAAACGCAAATTCAAATCTAACAGAAACATGACAAGAGCTCAGATAAAAGCGGCCTTATACAAAGGCCCGTTTAATAATTTACTGAGTTTGCTTTGACAAGGCTTCGACGTCAATAGTACCGGACTCTGATGGTACCTTAGGGTCTTCATCGACATAACTGATCGACACATCAAATGTCGTGTTATGCAGCTCGATATAAGTGCCATCTTTAAAGTACCACCTCGCACGCCCATAGCCGTTTTTGATAAAACCGACATTTGGTTCGCCATACTTTTTTTCCAGAAACTCACCCAGCTTCTGACGCTCATGGGTATTCTCAACCACCCCAGCCAAGTTGGCGTGACGAATGTAATCGTAATCATTAAAGGTGATATCCAGTTCTTTAATCCCTAAAATACCTTTTGGGCCAAGACTGTAAGACACCACATCTTTTTTATAGGAAGGATAAGGCTGTAAGCCCATTTTTGATAACTGCTTCTCCAGCGTTTTTTTACTTAAATCGTTCACCTTGAGACCAAACAACTCAGCCCCACCATTCTGAGGTGTTGCCTGTTTCTCAAGCTCTGAGGCAGCATCAGCAAATACAGCTGACGAGCCTAAACCAAGCATCATAACACAGCCTAATACCCTAGAAATCCAGCACAAACGCATCACTTCACACCTATCTAAATCTGCCGATGAATAGACTCGGCCATCAACAAAAACCACTCTCTTCTATTGTACCTTTAATTCTATTTCGTAGGTGGTCATTCCTTGTGTGGTTTTGTGTCTTCATCACACATAAATTATCGCTTTCATAACATAAAATATACAAAACCATTCAAAAATTTGATCGCCATAAAACACCACTGGGCGAATACTTTTCAGCGTCAACAACCTAGCAGACAACACTACAGAACATCTGCTAAAATGCGCAAAAATTGCATCTCACTCCCCTCTCAAGACGCAATAAAAAATGGCATAACAAACACCTTTAAGACATTCAACTTAGAATATTTTAGAGACGATTACGAGACATTATTGAGGTACATTACACATGGCACTTGTTATTGGCGTAACAGGCATTTCTGGCAGTGGCAAAAGTCGACTATGTTCTCTTTTAGCCGAAGGCAAAGAAGATCGCATTACCGTCCTTTGCCAAGACAGCTTTTACAATGGCTGCGGCAGCATTGACCCAGACGTCTACAACTTTGATGATTTAAGCTCTTTAGATTTAGAAAGTATCATCCTTGCCATTCATAACTGCAAAAACAAGCAGCAACCTAATGAAATTCCAGTATACGATCACTCACAACACAAGCGTGTTGGCTATCGTAACTTAGCACCAACGGATGTTGTTCTCGTAGAAGGACATATGATGTTCCAAGACGCCGCCATTCGCGATGCAGTAGACTATCTACTGTTTGTCGATACCGATATGGACATTGCCATTGTACGCCGCTTAAAGCGAGATATCGCTGAACGAGCTCGCAATGTCAACGAAGTCACCAGTCGATACATGCGCCACGTACGCCAAGCCTCCCTCAAAACCTTGGATATTCGCGAGAAAGCCGATTTTATCATCCCAAATAATAAGAGCTTCACCAATGCAGCCAATCTTCTTAGCAGCTACATTGACTCCCTGCTCAATAAGAAAGGCGCCAATTAGAACACGCTGACAAGCCCAATAAAAAAGGCACCTAAAATGATGCCTTTTTTAATCGTTCTTTCGCTCATTGTTACTATGCGATAATACACATAAGTCGCTGTATGCTTACAGCGACTTATGTGTATCGGAGATTACTTTTTTATATCATCAAAGAAACGCTTCACTCCATCAAACCAGCTCTTCTGTTTCGGAGAATGATCCGTTCCTTCCCCCATGCTTTCGGCTAATTCGGTCAACAGCTCTTTCTGGCGAGATGTTAGATTCACGGGCGTTTCTACCGCCACCTTACAAATCAAATCGCCCACTGGACCACCACGCACTGGTTTCACGCCTTTGTTACGAAGACGGAACAACTTACCACTTTGGCACTCTGGCGTGACTTTTAAGCGCACACGACCATCTAATGTCGGCACATCGATTTCGCCACCCAGCGCGGCAGTGGTAAAGCTAATAGGCACTTCACAGTACAAGTTCGCACCATCGCGCTCAAAGATACGGTGAGGTTTTACCGATACTTGAACAAATAAATCCCCTGCTGGTCCACCATTGGCTCCAGCTTCCCCTTCGCCTGACAAACGAATACGATCCCCCGTATCCACGCCCGCAGGAATCTTAACATTGAGCGTTTTGTACTCTTGAACACGACCCTGACCATGGCAGTCAGGACACGGATCGCTAATGACTTGACCCGCACCGTGACACTCTGGACAGGTTTGTTGAACAGAGAAAAAGCCTTGTGACATGCGAACTTGACCCGCACCACCACAGGTGCCACAGGTTTTTGGCTTAGACCCTTTCTTCGCACCAGAACCATCACAGGTTTTACAGTTAACAAGCGTTGGTATGCGGATTTTTTCTTCACACCCCCAAACCGCCTGCTCTAGATCTAACTCTAAGGTGTAGCGTAAATCAGAACCACGGCGTGTACGACTTTGACCGCCACCACCTCCGCCGCCAAAGATATCGCCAAACACATCACCAAAGATATCGCTAAAACCACCTGCACCAGCACCACCAAAGCCACCAGCCTGACCGTTAACACCGTCATGACCAAAGCGATCATAAGCTTCGCGTTTTTCATCGGAAGATAAAACTTCGTATGCTTCGGCTACTTCTTTAAATTTATCCAGCGCCTCAGGATTGTCTGGATTCTTATCAGGGTGATACTTATTCGCAAGGGAGCGATAAGCTTTTTTGATGTCTTTCTTATCCGCGCCTCTGGCTACCCCAAGAACGTCGTAATAGTCTCTTTTGCTCATCGCTGGCATTCCTGAATACAAATAATCTTAGTAATAAAAGTCTTGATTCAAACCTCATGAGTCGTCTCTCATCAAAGCCTGAATGCAAAAAATCTGAGTGGTCAATACTTTCTATCATTTGCCATTACTTTAGAGGGCTACAAATAGCAAAACACGGTCCTAAAACCGTGTTCCGCCATATGTACCTTAGAAGTAAGGCAACAAAAACAAGCGTTACGGCTTATTTTTTCTCTTCTTTTACTTCTTCGAACTCTGCATCAACAGCATCGTCCTGAGTTTTGCTAGAAGCAGCGTCTTCAGCACCTGGTTTGGCACCGCCCGCTTGAGCTGCTTCAGCTTCGGCATACATTTTCTGAGCCAAAGTACCAGACGCTTGAGTCAACGCATTGGTTTTCTCTTCGATCTTCTCTTTATCGTTAGAAGTCAGCGCTTCTTCCAATTCGGTGATCGCTTTCTCAATTGCTTCTTTCTCTTCTGCAGTCGCTTTATCGCCAGCATCTGCTAAGGTTTTACGAGTTGCGTGGATCATGCCATCAGCGGTGTTACGTACTTGTACAAGTTCTTCGAACTTGCGATCTTCTTCCGCGTTTGCTTCCGCATCCTGAACCATTTTTTCTACTTCTTCATCACTCAAACCAGAAGACGCTTTGATGACGATAGACTGCTCTTTACCGGTTGCTTTGTCTTTCGCAGAAACGCTCAAGATACCGTTGGCATCAATATCGAAGCTTACTTCGATTTGAGGCACACCGCGTGGTGCAGGTGGAATATCCGCCAAGTCAAAACGACCTAGAGATTTGTTTTGAGCCGCTTGTTTACGCTCACCTTGCAACGCATGGATCGTTACTGCGTTCTGGTTATCCTCAGCAGTCGAGAAGGTTTGTGATTTCTTCGTTGGGATCGTTGTGTTCTTCTCGATCAGAATCGTCATCACCCCACCCATTGTCTCGATACCAAGAGACAGAGGCGTTACGTCTAGAAGAAGAACGTCTTTCACATCACCAGCCAATACCGCACCTTGGATAGAGGCACCGATAGCAACGGCTTCGTCTGGGTTCACATCTTTACGTGGCTCTTTTCCAAAAAACTCAGTTACTTTCGCTTGCACCAAAGGCATACGAGTTTGACCACCCACCAAGATGACTTCGTCGATGTCAGAAGCAGAAAGATCGGCATCTTTAAGGGCTTGGCGGCAAGGCTCAAGAGAGTTCAACACCAAATCTTCTACCAAAGACTCCAACTTAGAACGCGTTAATTTCACGTTCAAGTGTTTAGGACCAGAGGCATCCGCTGTGATGTAAGGTAAGTTCACTTCTGTTTGAGAAGAAGAAGACAACTCAACTTTCGCTTTCTCACCCGCTTCTTTCAAACGTTGTAGCGCTAATGGATCGTTGTGTAAATCGATACCAGACTGTTTCTTAAATTCAGCGGCCAAGTATTCGATAACGCGCATATCGAAGTCTTCACCACCTAGGAACGTATCACCGTTGGTAGACAATACTTCGAATTGTTTCTCACCATCCACATCGGCGATTTCGATGATAGAAATATCGAATGTACCACCACCAAGGTCATAAACCGCGATAGTAGAATCGCCAGAGCTTTTATCTAGGCCGTATGCCAATGCAGCGGCGGTTGGCTCGTTGATAATACGTTTTACTTCAAGACCCGCAATTTTACCGGCGTCTTTTGTTGCTTGACGCTGAGAGTCATTAAAGTAAGCAGGTACGGTGATAACCGCTTCAGTTACCTTCTCACCTAGGTAGTCTTCCGCTGTTTTCTTCATTTTTTTAAGAACTTCAGCAGAGATTTGTGGTGGCGCTTTCTTATCGCCTTTTACTTCAACCCATGCGTCGCCATTGTCAGCGCTGATGATTTTGTAAGGCACCATGGAGATGTCTTTTTGTACGACTTTATCGTCAAAGCGACGACCAATCAGACGCTTAACCGCGAACAAAGTGTTTGTAGGGTTAGTAACGGCTTGACGTTTTGCAGATTGACCTACCAAGATTTCGCCGTCTTCAGTAAAGGCAACGATGGAAGGCGTGGTGCGATCACCTTCAGCATTTTCAATAACACGAGATTTGTCGCCATCCAATACGGCAACACAAGAGTTTGTTGTACCTAAGTCAATACCAATGATTTTACCCATGGTCTGTATCTCCAATAAATTCGTTTATGACGATGATAATTCTGTATTTGGGTACGCTTCTGAGCTTTTCAACCGATCAGTGTCAAAAAAATGACGGTCTTTATGCTGCGCTTGAAACAACGACCATCGCTGGACGAAGTAAGCGACCATGAAGCGTGTAACCTTTTTGCACAACATCCATTACCGTGTTGGGCTCAAGGTCGGGATTTGGCACCATAGTCATCGCTTGGTGCAAGTCAGGGTTGAAGGGTTCACCATGTGGGTCAACCTTCTTCACCTCAAAACGGGCGAGGGTTTCAAGCAAGTCTTTCAACGTCAACTCAACCCCTTCGCGAACAGGGTCAGGCTCACCTGATGCTGGCGCAGACGCCAAAGCACGTTCTAGGTTGTCTGCCACATTCACAATGGCTTTAGCAAATTTTTCCACACCAAACTTATGTGCTTTTTCTACATCTTGCTCAGCACGGCGACGCACGTTTTGGGCATCTGCTTGAGCACGGAGAGCCGCTTCTTTGTATTGCGCGACCTCTTCAAGTGCTTTGGCAAGCTCGTCGTTTGCTGGCTCGGTTTCAAACACCTCAGCTTCAGGCTCTAAAAGTTCTTCTACTGTTTCGTTTTGCGCTTCGCTTTTCAAATCTTGCTCCGCTTCTAGATTAGGATTTTTTTGCTGATCACTCATATTTACTCCAAATAACAGAAACAATTCTTTCTCTGTGCTGGGTATATGGGGCCAGCTTCTAACCTTTCAACACCAAGACCGTATAAATTTAGGGGGAATTTACGGTCATTGGAGCAAAAGCCAAAATAAGGCAAAACCACCGACAAACCATAGAATGGATAAGCCAAACATATGCCATTAACGTGATATGGAAAAATAGATTTTATTCAATGGGTTATAAGCAAGACATGGCTATTGGGCTACTATCCTAGCGTTTAATTCCATAAATCACAGCATTGACTATTTGCTCTGCTATTGAGTGATTAAGGGGAGCATGATTGGTAAACAGCCGAAAAATAGCCGGTCCATAGATAAGATCCATCGCGATGTCGACATCGATTTGTTCATTGACTTCACCGCGCTGAACCGCCCGCTCCCAAATCACTTTGCAGGCTTTTCGTCTCCCCTCTAGAAATCTAATTCGAAATTCCTGCTGTATCTGGCAGTCATATTGGCTTTCTGCAATGAATTCTCTGAAAAGGCGCCCTTGATCCGATAAATAGAAACGGATCATTGCTTGTAGCTCGTCGATAAAATCCAGACGAACAGAATGATGGTTCGGTATGGTGACTTCTTTTGCCATGAGTTCAGAAAACGCATCAAGACATATTGCCACCTTATTTGGCCACCATTTATAGAGCGTCGCCTTACTCACCCCCGCCTCTTTAGCGATGGCCTCGGCCGTGATACTTCGCAAGGTTTCATGGCGAGTAAGCGCCAATGTTGCGGTTAAAATGGCTTGTCTTGCTTGCTCACTACGGGGGCGCCCGCGATTAGGTGCGTCACTTTTATTCATATATAAACTCTACTCAATATTTGTCGATAAACTCATCGCACGGTATAACTCAAGCTCTTGCTCAACGTAGTTAAGCTTATCTCGAACTCTTTTCACGGCATCCTCACCCAGTGGAAGCCTTAATGGTGGAGAAGCTAAGGAGACAACTTCTCTTATAACTGCTGCGGCTTTTTTAGGGTCTCCTAATTGAGAACCATGGGCTTCTTTGGCTCTGTTTCGATTAATAACACGGTCGTATTCAGTGAATTGCTTTGCCGCGATTTGAATAGACTTTCCACTCAAAAACTCCGTTCTAAACATGCCTGGCTCGATAAGCGTTACCTTAATACCGCAGTGCTTAACTTCTTTTTCGAGAGCTTCCGATATACCTTCAATAGCAAACTTTGATGCACCATAAACTCCATTTCCAGCAGAGGCAGCAAAGCCCCCAAGAGAGGAAATATTGATAATGTGCCCGCTACCTTGCTGTCGCAGGATAGGTAAAGCTGCTCTGATAATATTGAGTGGGCCTTCAACATTGGTGGCAAAGATATCGCGAACTTGCTCAGCGGAAGTTTCTTCCACCGCGCCGAGGAGACCATAGCCAGCATTATTGACCACCACATCAATGCGACCAAAGTGATTCATAGCGGCTTCAACCGCCTTTTGCGCTTGCGCCTGTTGCGTCACATCAAGCTGAACGACTCTCAATTGATCATTCTTAGGCAAGTCATTGGCCTTCATTATATTACGAACACCAGCAATAACCGAGTCACCGGCTTCCAGAGCCGCCACGACCATCTCTTTGCCCAGCCCTCGAGAAGCGCCAGTAATAAACCAAACTTTCTTGTCAGTATTAATCATTAGCAAGACCTCATATTTGCGTCATGGATAACTTAGATACTAAACGTTTAGTTTATAAAAAAAACAAAAAATGTTAATTGACTAAACATTTACGTTGAGAAGCATTTCATGACCCATAAGCCGCTCCTACACCTCAGATATTTGCTTTATCGACTGGGCGATTACGGTTCTCGCAGTGGCCTAAGTAGAGCTTGTCTTGCGTGCGCGACACGCACTTGGCGTAAAGCGCTGGGTAACCAGATTAAAAAATATTGAATGTCGCGCGTCCCAACGGGTGAGGGAATTTCCATTAATTGTCCGCTGAGAATTTGCTCTTGGCATAAAAACTCTGGCATGACCGACCAGCCAAACCCTTGAGACAGTAACTTACGCTGGGCTCGTAAATCTTGACCGACCATCGCCGGCACCAATCCTTCGATACTAATGTGGTTTTTCTGCAACCATGAATCCACCAAGGACAACTCCAAGTTGTAGGCTAATAAAGGTTCAGCGCGTATGGCAGAGGCGAAGTCCGGCGCCGATGTTAAGCGCGCAGCAACCTGTGGTGAGGCGACAGGCAATACTCGACTGGTATAAATCCGCTCGCTCTTTAGACGACTATCTATCACAGGGTGTGCTGAAATTCCCAAATCACAGTGACCTTCTAGCAACATACTGGACACCATATTGCCATTCCCCGTATGCATGCGCATTTTCACGCCCGCCTCGAGCAAGGGCAATAATCGCTCACTGAGAATTTCAGCCATAAAATCCGCATGACCAACAATTTGCAGCACACCAGAAATGTCCATGGATCGGGCTCGTGCCGAGGCCAAAGCGGCCTCGACGGCATCCAGTTTGTCACCGATATCCATCGCCAACTCGACGGCAGCGGACGTGGGCTCAACCCCGGTGGGTGAACGCTCAAACAAAGGCCGACCAATAGCGACTTCCAAGCCTGCAATATGTTGTGACACGGCAGGCTGCGTTAAATTCAATGAGCGTGCTGCACCACTGATCGAACGTTGACGGAACACCTCCATAAAGGTTCGCATTCTCGGTAATGACATTTACCACCCCATAAATTTATTTATACCCCATGCAAAATAACATTGTTACCCCTTAGACCACAATCACCTCTACCATGCCCCCATCGAAAACAAGCAACCCAAATAAAGGGGGATGTATGTCACAGGATACAATCAAAAGCGAGCTTGAGACGGTTCTTAACAGTATGAAACGCCAGCAACTAAACGCAGGCCCAGCGTCCGCTCAATTGCGCAAAGACCGCTTACAACGTAGCTTAAAACTGATTCGCGATAATCATAAGGCACTGGTTAATGCGATGAATGAAGACTTTGGTCATCGCAGCGCTTACCAGACCACCATTGCAGACCTAGCCACTAGCTGCGGCCTGTTACAACATGCCATCAACAACCTAGACAGCTGGATGCAAGCAGAACAAACCACGGCACCCGACCCAGAAATGCATACAGAAATTCAATTTCAACCCTTAGGTGTCATTGGCGTCATCAGCCCATGGAACTTTCCAATCAATCTAGCCTTTGGTCCTTTAGCCGGTATTTTTGCCGCAGGTAATACCGCCATGCTCAAACCGTCTGAATTAACCCCCAAGACCTCTGAGTTATTGGCTGAATTGGTAGGCCGTTACTTTAGCTATGACGAGTTAACCGTCGTATTAGGGGACGCCGATGTGGGTCAAGCGTTTAGTGGCTTACCCTTCGATCATTTGGTGTTCACCGGCAGCACCGCAGTGGGCAAACACGTTATGCGCGCCGCAGCGGAAAACTTAGTGCCTGTCACCCTAGAATTAGGGGGTAAATCCCCTGTGATGGTGGCGAAGCAAGCAGACCTAACCAAAGCCGCAGAGCGCACACTGACCATTAAAACCTTTAACTCTGGGCAAATTTGCTTGTCACCAGACTATGTTTTACTGCATGAAGATCAGCGTCAGGCATTCAAAGATTTGTCTATCGACTTTATGGCACGTACTTTCCCAACCATTCAGCAAAACCCTGATTACACTGCCATTATTAATGAGCGTCATTACCAACGCTTGGTGAATTTGCTGGAAGATGCCCGCCAAAAAGGCGCCGAAGTGGTCAATCTAGGCGCAGAAAATGAGCCCGCATACGATGCGAATAACCGCAAAATCGCACCGCATTTAGTACTTGGTGCGACCGATGACATGGCCATTATGCAAGAAGAGATTTTTGGCCCACTGTTACCGGTTCGTCTTTATCAAGAAGAAAGCGATGCCGTTCACTACATCAATGCACACCCAAGGCCTTTGGCAGCCTATTACTTTAATGAAGACACCGCAGCCCAAGAGAAATTTGCCCAGCAAACAACCTCCGGCGCCTTAGTCATTAACGATGTCATGACCCACGTTTCCATTGATGAACTGCCATTCGGCGGTGTAGGACCCTCAGGTATGGGCGCGTATCACGGCATTCATGGTTTTCGCCAATTTTCCCATGCGAAACCAGTCGTCACGCAAAGCGAACAAGGCACGTCAAACTTACGTTTACGGGCCCCATACGCAGATAAGATGGCTGATCTAGAAGCGTTCTTTAATAGCTAACATCAAGCAATGGTAGACGCTGGCGCTTGACGTCATACGCTGCTCAATCCCCCCTCGCCTGTTTACGGTATAGCCAACATGCGAGGGGATTTTTATTTCACACAGGCCCTTATATGAAACGCGATATTTATGCTTATCTAACCTCTTTTGTCCTGATATTAGCGATTGGTTTCAGCGTCTTTTTGGTAATCAGTGATAACGATATCCCTTTCACCACGCTGGCCAGAGTCAAAACCTCGATCTTAAATTTATCTCCTCAAGTCTCAGGCAACATTGAACAAGTCTTGGTAAAAGAAGGCGAAACAGTTAGCGCTGGACAAACCTTATTTCAACTAGATCCCAGCCAATATCAGCTGGCCGTCAACAAAGCTCGAGCCAACCTACATCAAGCACAAAGCCAATGGCAGCAAACTAAGCTGTACTTAAAACGAATAGCAACCTTGAATAAATCGTCTTTGACCAGCAAAGAAAAATTGGATGAAGCCACAGCCAACGAGCAAAGCGCGGCGGCTAACGTGCAAGCGGCACAAGCCACTTTACAGATAGCGCAACGCAATCTAGACCATACCAAGATTATCACCGCTGAACCTGGTGTAGTGACGAATTTAGCCTATCAAGTTGGTATGTATGTCACGCCATCTTCAACGCTGGTACACATTATTAACCGGAAAAAATTCTGGCTCGCCGCCGATTTTACCGAAAAAGGTTTACCCGTTTTAACCCCCAATCGTGAAGTCAACATTGTCTTTGATGCCTATCCCGATCGCGTGTTTCACGGCCATATTAGCTCCATTGATCCAGCAATATTAGTGGGAGCAGAAAGCGCCACTTCACTTGCGCAAGTCGATAGTGAAACCCGTTGGATTCACCCACAACAACAAATCCGCGTACGCATTCGGGTAGATCATGCGCCCTCTCCGCTGGTAGCAGGTAGCCGAGCCAGTGTCATGGTGCGTGATAAGGATCATATTTCCGATATTTGGATGACGATATTGAGCTGGATGAGGTACGTCTATTAATGTACGAGCTGATTCGTAAAACGCTAATCATTGTACTGTGCTTGATGCTGAGTAAAATGCTGCATTTAAATGTCAGCGTCTATGTGGTGCTCTTCGCCATTGTCGTGGCGACCACCAGTTTTTCTAAACATCTAACACATCTATTACAACGTTTAATGCCTTCTGTGGCGGCGGCAGTGGGGGCCGTGTTTGTAAACCAGCTCTTTGCTGACCACCCCTTTATTATCTGGACCTGCTGCATCGTGTATTTTGATCATGTACGCCGTCATGCGGATAACAACCTACGGATTCGCATGGCCACCTTGCCTTTATTCATGATCATTTTTATTACCACCTATAGCAACAGCTCGGGGTACATTTTAGCCATTCCGAACATTATTCGCGACGTGGTGCTAAGCGCCTTTTTAGCCGCATTAGTCGCCAGTTTGGTCAATCACCTGATGCCTGTGAAAGCACAACCACCCAAGCCCGTCGTTGTCCCCCAACCCGTCTATGGAACGGATCGCCTAAAAATGCTGATATTGGTTGGGGGCGGCTTAGCCTTCATCATGATCAATGAAGTCACCAGCGCCGTGTTTTGCCTTGTGCCTTTGATCACCTCTGCCATGCAACCAACGCACGCGCACATGAAACAACATGCGATTGAAAAGATTCTCGCCCAAGTCGGAGGCTGCAGCTTAGCGGTCATCGCCTCGCTGATCTATTCCGGTACCGAGGTGGATGTATACACCTATTTTGTTATCTCCTTCCTATTGGTGTATTTGATTTTATATTGGAGTCACTATTCTGAAGCGGGAGACAGAGCGATTCACGCGGACGCGTTAATGGGCTTTTTGATTCCCTATCAACTTTATGTGGCAAAAAACGGTAACGATTTTGGGTTACATTCGATTGCCCTACGTGCCGTGGAACTGATCATCGCCTTACTAATCATTTATGCGTTGGCCCATTGGCTAAACCGCCTTGGGCAAGGTAAAAAATCACAGACTTCAACCTAAGCAAAGCCACCTTTTTACGGTGGCAATTCTTAAGTGAATGTCATCAACTTACCCTATCGTCAGAACAGTCTTCTAGGGTTATCCTTTCGCCATTGAATAGGATCGTAGCCGTGGATAGCTTGGTATTTCGCTGCTTGCTTGCGTATAAACTTCACCCATAAGGAAGATGAGTAATAAAAGCCAGACCAAACGACTGCAATAAGGTTCACACTAGCCACATAGTATATAGAGGGATAATATATTTCGGGATTTAGCACCCTGAAATTGATGATAGCAAAGATCATAAGAATAATAGAAAGACAACTAGAACCGACCATGAACCATCGAGGCCACCTAAAGTAACGAAGCATTAAGATATTTAATGTTTGGAGAATCAACATATAAAAAAGTATTCCATATGCGATAAACGCCACATTCTCCTCTGTGGCTTCAACGCCTGAAGTAAGTATGACAAAAATAATCGATAAAGGGCAACTCAAGCTCCATAACACACCGGTGGTACAGAATAAAAACATAACTCCCTCGCAGCATCACCCTTGCATTTTAATAACACGTTAACTGTCAGAACAGCCTTCTAGGATTGTCCTTTCGCCATTGAATAGGGTCATAGCCATGGATAGATTGGTATTTTTGAGCATGATTTTTAAGTAATTTGACGCATAAAAAAGAAGAAAAATAAAAGCATGACCATGCTGCAGCGATAAGGTTGGCGTAAGCCATATAATGCACAGCAGCGTTCATACCTGTAAAATTGATAATAGCGAATACCATCAGAATAACAGAAAGAAAACTAAGAGCCGCCATTGTTCGTCGCGCCCATCTAAAGTATCTAAGCATCAAAATATTTAGCACTTGGAGAATCACGATATAAAAAATCATTCCAAATATAAGCCATGATATAGAGTCATCCGTGAGTTCTAAGTGAGATATAGCAAAGAGGGATGGTATAACCATAACGCAACTTACTGTCCATAACACGGCTGTGACACTGTATAAAAACATCATTTCCTCGCAACATCACCCTTGCATATTAATAAAACGTTTACTATCAGAACAGCCTTCTAGGGTTATCCTTTCGCCATTGAATAGGATCGTAACCATGTACAGCTTGGTACTTAGCAGCTTGTCGTCGGATAAACTTGCCCCATAAAGAAGAAGAAAAATAAAAGCATGACCAAGTGACTGCTATAAGATTCACACTGCCAAGATAGTATATAGAAGGATAATATATGTCAGGATTTAAACTACTAAATTTGATAATAGCAAAGATCATCAGAATAATAGAAAGAAAACTCACACCAACCATTGACCAACGCGCCCAGTTAAAATAGCGAAGCATTAAAATGAAAAATGTTTGAAGTACTAAGATATAAACAATCATTCCATACACAATCAACTTCATATTTTCGTCTGTCGCTTCGACGCCTACAACAAGTAGTACAAAAAAAACTGACAAACCACAGCCAATCGTCCATAGAAGACTAGAGATACAAAACAAAAACATCATTCCCTCGCTACGTCACCCTTTCACTTTAATAAAACGTTAACTATCAGAACAGTCTTCTAGAGTTATCCTTTCGCCATTGAATAGGGTCATAGCCATGCACAGTTTGGTATTTCGCTGCTTGCTTGCGTATAAACTTCACCCATAAGGAAGATGAGTAATAGAAACATGACCAAACGGCTGCAATAAGGTTAGCGAAAGCCATATAATGCACTACTGCATTTAGACCCGTGAAGTTGATCATAGCAAAGATCATCAGAGCAATAGAAAAAACGCTAAAACCAACCACTGCCCAGCGAGCCCAACTAAAAAAACGAAGCATTAATATGTTAAATATTTGGAGAACAACTATATAAAAAAGCATCCCAATCGCGATAAATTTCATATTCTCACCCGCAGCTTCAACTCCTTCTGCAACTATCACAAAAATAATCGATAGAGTACAGCCTATGGTCCATAATACACCAGTGATACAAGCTAAAAACATAATCAAGTTCTCTTCTTAATGAATAATGCTGATGGCTATTTGATTACCTTTTGAGAGTCTTTTGACATTCTCGTGAATAACGCCACTTTTTGAACTTGAGTAGAGGGTTAGAAAGGATACAATACTTTGTCTAATTTGATAAGAAGTCGCTCGCCTGACTTCTTTAGCGCTATATAAGTACATTTTTTGACTCTTTAGACGACCGAGTAGGTCGTCTAAAGTCGTATTTAATTTTTTGAAAGGCTTGGTAGCCATATAGCGATATCAGGAAATATCATAATTAGAGTCAAACCTAACAATCCCATCATGGCGTAAGGAAAGGCACCTACCAGTACGTCCTTAATGGTGTAATCTTCACAGATGGCTTTGACTACAAATAGATTCATGCCAACAGGTGGCGTCACGGCACCGATTTCCATATTGATAACCAGAATCACGCCAAACCAGACAAGGTTGATATCCAATGCTTGTAGTGCTGGTAACAGAATGGGGACCGTGACAAGAATCGCTGCGGCCGCATCCATAAACATACCCAGTATTAAGTAAAGGATGTTGATTAAGATTAAAAACTGAATGGCGGATAAATTCAGTGAATCTATCCATTGTGCTACGTCTTGAGGCACTTGCAGAAGTGACAGAGTGTTACCAAATACGGATGCCCCTGCGATTAACATTAGTATCATCGCACTGGTTTCGACACTGGCCATGGTGGCTTGCCAGAAGAGTTTAAGTGATAAACTGCGCTTAACAAATATGGTCAGTAATAGGGCATAGATCACCCCGACACCAGCGGCTTCTGTTGGGGTGAATAATCCCGTATAGATCCCGCCCAACACCACTGGAATCAATAACAAGCTGGCAATCATATCGAAGGTGATAGGGGCTTTCGCCTCTGCCGATTGCTCGCTATTTGTAGGGTTAATGGGATGCTTACGCATGGCATAGATGGAATAGAGAGAAAACAATCCAGCCAACATTAAGCCGGGAATAATGCCTGCTAAAAACAACTGGTTAACAGAGCTATTGGTAACTAATGAATAGAGAATGAACGAAATGCTTGGCGGTATCAAAATCCCTAATGTACCCGATACGGCAACACAGCCGGCACTGAGTCGTTTTGGGTAACCACGCTCACGCATCTCTGGAATACTAATCGAGCCGATGGTCGCAGCAGTGGCCGTGGAGGAGCCTGAGATCGCGGCAAATATAGTACTGGCTAAGGTGGCAGCGATGGCGAGACCACCAGGAAGTTTTCTTGTTATGCGATGAGCAAAGCTAAATAAATCTTTCCCTGCTCCCCCCTTGAGCATGAGCTGGCCCATGTAGATATAGAGCGGAATGGCAATAATAACAAAAGAGTTGAGGTCACTGTAGGCCGTTTGTGTGAGCGCGTTAATGCCAGGCCCAACACCAATGGTAATCATGTAACCAAGCATACCACTAATCAGTAGTGATACGGAGATTGGCAATCCCAGAATCATGAGTGCCGCCAAGGCACACAGAGTGATCGTAAAGGTCATTTATGAGTTCCAATAATTATTTGTCAAATACTCATCAATCGAGACCTTTTCACGAAGTCGCGAATTTAATGAAGCATGTGATGTAGCAATGTCTTTAATCGGTTTGGCTGATATCCAGTATGAACTTATGTAATTCAGCCACCGCCCAGACACCAATCCCAATGGGAACAGCCGCCTTCGCAACCCACACTGGCCACTGAACCACGTCTAAGGTAATTTCTTGCATGGTGAAGCTGTCTAATGCCTGCAAAAAGCCTGCGTACGACATAAAACACAAAAAGCTAAACAGAATTAAAAAGCGCAGAATGATCAGTAGCTTTCCCCGCCCGATTAGATTTTCTATGGCAATGCCTGCTGTCACATGATGGCGGCCCATTGCCGTCGCAACTGTGCCCGTAAAGGCTAACCAAATTAGACAAAATAAATCGAGGTCGTAAGTCCAAGAATTGTCTATGTTCATCATGCGCAGGACAATACCAGCAATGATGGACATGGATAATAAGATGAGGGATAGTGCCGCGATGATGCTGACTAATTTAGCCAGCCCTCCCGTTAAATCCCTTACCCATTTGACCAAGCGGCCAAATGGGGATGTCTCAGTTGGATGTGTCATTGAATTTACCTAGAAAAAGGAGGCGTGTTAGTTGCTGTAGGGTTTTAGGTCATCCAAAATTTTCTGACCAGTTGCCCCTGTTTCTTTAAGATACAGTTTACGCTCCATGACACCAGCGGTTTCTTTCCAAGGCGTTAACTGCTTACCAGTTAATTGCGTGACTTGGTTGCCTTTAGATTTCAGGAACTTGATATCATTAGTAAATTCATTTTCAATGTCTTGTACGGCTGCTTTTTCGGATGCCTTGGCCGCTTTGGTGATCACGTCACGCTGTTGTTGGGTTAGTCCTTTCCACCATTGTAGGTTGACTTGAACAGGGTAAACCAAAGGTACATAGTGGATTGCGGTAACGTATTTACCTACTTCAAACCATTTACGTGACGTGATGGTCGATAGACCCGATGTTGCGCCATCTAAAGCGCCTCGTTGCATAGAGGTATAGACTTCACTGGAGTCCATGGCAACTGGAGTGGCGCCTTGGCTCTTAAGGAACATAGCAGAAAGGCTGCCCTCAGAGCGCATTCTTAACCCTTTTAAGTCACTTGGAGTAACGATGGGTTTTTTGTTATTGATATAAGAAGTGGCATAACCATAGAAGCCCCAAGCAACAACATGGACACCGTGTTTTTCCATAATAGCATCGACATCTTTACCCAGCTTACCATGTAACGCTTTTAGTAATGTTGGCGCATTTGGTGCAAGAAAAGGAATGGTATCCCACTGTAGCGCTGGCGCATATTTAGACCACCAGTGCATGGCATTAATGCCCATATTAGCCGTGTTATTTGCTAAACCATTGGCGATGTTAGAGGCTTTGAGGAGAGAGCCAGAAGGATAGGTAAGCACTTTAATGCTACCATGGCTCATTTCTTTGATGTTTTTTGCAATGGTCTCTGCTTGATTCGCTGTAGCAGTATGCGGTGGCATATACCATGCAAACCGCACGGTTAAATCGGATGCGAAAGCACTCGTTGAAGTCAATCCTAAAATAGATATTACAGCAATAGACATGCTTAATAAAAGTTTAAGGCATTTATTTATCATGGCGAACTCCTTTTTATTATTTTCTTTTAGCTTATTGCAATAGATCATACTAAATTAATTATTAGTACCACCGAGTTTTTAATTAGAATTTGAATATCATTATCAATAACCCCATTACCTTCCATTATAAATATCACACATTTCTTAAATTACAGTTCCAGACATTTTTTATGTCCAGCATTAGTTTTTTCATTACTTGTATGTACGATAATCACTGTTATTTAGTTATAATTTTTATTGTTTGGCTTTTTTCTCTTTAAAACGCTCAAGATATGACTTGAAAAGTGCGGCACTACGATAGAAACCATGTGCGAATTTGCTGTATGGCATTGTCAGGAAGAAGGCCATGACAAAGCCGAGATGCAACGTAAGCATGAGTGGCATCAAGGTGGTTTCTCTGACGCAAAGCAGCAATAAACCAGTTAAGCTAATCATGAATAGCAGAACGATAAAGGCACGATCCATGGGACGCTGAGCTTGGTCCCCATGATCGGGATGTCGCTTATAGTTTAGATAAAGTAGTCCAGCAGGCCCCACCAGCAAGCCTAAACCACCGATAATTCCCAGCATGACGGGTAAACTGAAGACAGGATATGGCGCTTCCCACCCGATATAGTGGTAAAGAGTCGCCACTGAGGTGGCTGCGAAGCAGAGCATGAAGCCATAAAAGGTCAAGTGATGGAAACGGCGACGAGATAATGTGTAGGCATCATCTTCATTATTACACCCTTGTCCATGGCCTCCATCTAAGTACTTAAGTGTTAAGGCCGCTTTACCAGCTTGTAGCATGGCAGGTAAAGGTTCTTGCTGTCGTTTCTCCTCTTTTGGCGTCACTTTTCGCCAGAAATGAACGACTCCCACTAACAATGCCAGAATAGAAAAAACAAACACTGAGCCAAACAGGGCAACTAGGGTGTTATGTGAGAATATATGGTAAAAATTTCCCCCTTCAATTTTTGTGAAGAGGTTGCCCTGTATTAACAAGGTGAGAATTAGAAAAAGGCAGAGTGCCAACCCACTGGACAAGGCGAGAGTCACGCCATTGCGCTGATATAGCGCGCCTAGTTTTTTGGGCCAAGCGAAGTCTATATAGGTTTGCAGACGTACTTTGGCCATAGCTCGAGGTATATTGACATCAAATTCATGTGGCGCCGCGTATTGGCAAGCATGCAAACAAGCTCCGCAGTTATGGCACAAATTGGCTAGATAATGAATATCGGCTTTATTAAACTCCAAGCGCTGTGTCATGGCAGGGAAAACAGCACAAAAGCCCTCACAGTAGCGACAGGCATTACAGATTTGCATCTGTCGGTTGACGTCTTCTTCGGCGGTGTTTAATAGCGGAATCAGGTTACTTTCAGCGCTCATGATAAATTCTCTTATTCTCTATTAGTCATATATTCAGGCAATCTAAACGGGCTGTCTGTCCAAGCAGGATAAGGCTGCATTGTGGCCTGCGATGCGGCCAAAAGCGGTGCCAATCGACATACCAACACCTGCGGTATAACCCTTACCAAGTACGTTTCCAGCCATCATCTCCCCTGCGACAAACAAGTTTTTACTCGGTTGATTAGCAAAACGTACGGCTGCGGTTGCATCCGTCTTGAGCCCTAGATAAGTGAACGTCACTCCCGGCCTGAGGGCATAGCCGTAAAACGGTGGCGTATCAATAGGACGAGCCCAATGAGTTTTGGCAGGTGAGATTCCTTCTGTCGCACAATCATCCAATTTCGTATGATCGAAAGAACCGGAGCGGCAGGCTTTATTGTAGCGTTGAAGAGTGCGCAAGAAGGTCTCGCGGGGAAGCTCTAGTTGATCAGCGAGTTGTTCTAATGAATCGGCTTTACTGCCGGGAAACACTGGTGGCATGAAGTGACCAACCGCTTTACTGTCTATGATAGAGAAACCTATTTGCTCTGGCTGTTGGGCCACTAGGCGCCCCCATATTGCATAACGCTTAGGCCAGAAATCTTCTCCCTCGTCGTAGAAACGCTCACCCTCTTTATTCACCACAACACCGAGGGATACACAGTCGATACGTGTACAGATGCCGCCATCGTATAAAGGAGCACGAGCATCAATGGCGACCATATGAGCTTGCGTTGGGTCTCCTATGCGGTCAGCGCCGAGGCTGAGCATACGTTTGAGTAATGTTCCGGTATTGAAACGAGTACCACGAATCAAAAAGTTATCGGACGGGTATTCACCCCGTTCATTTTGCCCCCAAGCTTCGCGTAACCAATCTCGATTGGATTCGAATCCACCCGCAGCTAACACGCAGCTTTTGGCTTCGATACGTTCTGCCGCAAAGTGGACACCATTTACTTGGCGCTCAGGAATCAATGCGGCGACAAACCGTCCATCTTTGATTTCTAAATCTTCAACAGGGGTTTCATATCGGATTTGCACACCTAACCGCTCAGCGCTTCGATAGTAGGCGTTGACCAGAGCTTTTCCGCCCCCCATAAAAAACGCATTAGTACGTGCGACATGCAGAGCACCGGAAAGAGGCGGTTGAAAATGAACACCGTGTTGACGCATCCAATCCCGACAGGTGGACGATTCTCGGATCACCAATCGAGCCAGCTCTTCGTTGGTCTTGCCGTCCGTCACCTTCAGCAGGTCTTGCCAGAATTCTTCTTCTGGATAGGCGTCAACCAGTACATCTTGGGGGGCATCGTGCATGCACCTTAGGTTTCGGGTGTGCTGAGAGTTACCACCCCGCCACTCACGTGGTGAAGCCTCAAGCAACAAGACGCTAGCCCCCGCTTCACGGGCCATCAGGGCGGCGCACAGAGCGGCGTTACCACCGCCAATAACCAGAACATCGATCATAAGCTCTCCTATTACATGAGAAGCAGCATAGCTTTTCAGTATCGGAGAAATACTATTGTGCGAAAGCAGTCATCGACAGTGCGGTTTTGCAGGTAGGTATTTAGAAAAATTAAACCCCATTTTCATGCTAACCGATCCAGTTTGCCCCAGACCAGATACCGCTATTCACTAAATCTTTGGTCACCTTGATAATGGTTGCACGAGCCGCCAGCGCACTCGGAGAAAGGTCATCGTCAGGTAAACTGACCAGATAGTTTCGACGAATTAATTGGTTATCTTCAATGCGGCGGATAGATAATCCGTTTTTACCAAAGCGAGCGGCAGCCGCTCCGGGTTGAATGGTTGCCCCAAAGCCTTGGTGAACCGTGTCCATTAGAAGCGTAAGCCCATCAATTTCCATAATGATATTGGGGTGAATATTGTATCGTTCAAAAGCAGCCATCAAACTGGTCCGCAATCCATGTTGCCCACTTGGCATGATCAGCTTTATATCCGCTAAATTTTTGATATGTACGGGAGACAAGGCACCAGATGCATTTAAGTCTTCTGGTGAAGAGATGAGGAATAACTCTTCATCGAGTAACGCTTTTGTACTCCAACGATGAACCGTCTCTTTATGAAATAATATTGCCAAATCTAGCTGTCGCGTATTCAGCATATTTTCTAAATGTCCAGATAGCATCTCTATTATATGAAGATGGATATGAGGATAGTTCTCTCGCATTGCGCGAATTAGAGGGAGAGCAAGAACGGTAGCCGTCGTCGGTGGCATGCCGATACTGACATAGCCACTGGTTCGCTCTTTTTGAGCCGCCATGGCTGCCTGCTCTGCTTGCCTTATGGCAAGTTGAGCATGATGCATAAATGCAATGCCTGCACTCGTCGGAAGAGCCCCCGTTGATGTCCTGTTAAGTAGCCGTGTGGCAAGTTCGTTTTCCAATTTTGATATTTGCTGACTTAACGCAGAAGTACCGACGTCCAACTCAAGGGCGGCCTTACCTAAACTGCCGCATTCAACGACCTTTAAAAAGTACCTAAACTGTCGAAGTTCCATCGCTCTTTCACCTTTGTTTTTATGTTTTGAAGCTTGTTTATTCCTTCTATTTTATTCCTTCTATCGTTCGGAGAAAGTTTTCTTCTCTTGCAGGGTCAACAATCAACTACTTCAAAGCACTTAGAAAACGCCTATCCGCTGAACGTAAGACTTTCCAGCATATTTGTTCACCATTCGCTGCAATTGAACATGAAAACGCTTTAAAGTCGACCTTTCAGCTACTTTCAGTTTTAGCAACTAAAGACAGACAACTTTAACACACTAAAGTCAATGAGTTAGAAGTAAGTCATTGGTTTTTGTCTTCGCCTCCACACCACTTGCCTACACTCTGATTGCATTAGATTACTGACTTGATGTAATTTTAACGAAGACAAAACGCTGCTGTAACCCGCTACAAATGGGGGCTAAAAACATGGGAAAAATAAAATTAAAACGAATAAAGAAATAATCTTCTTCAGGTTATCAGACTATTTGAAGGATATGTAACCACAGTTGATGTGGCTATAGCGCAATAAGCAATTACCAGCTAAAGTTAGACAGCATACTTCTGATTTTGGCTAAGCAAACTGAATGCATAAAGAGAATTTAAAACTAAGCGCATCACAGCTACTAATCATTCTTGATAACGCAGCGCTTTACGGCATTCACAGCGTCAAACAACTGCATTTTTTTATCGATGTAGCCATGAGCATTGAGTCCCAAACAGATCGACCAACTTTAATGCAACTTTCTCATGCAGATGATGGATACGATCCAGAGTATAAGCGAGTTCAATCCATTTTTTTGAAGCTTTCATCCGGTTCAAAAAGCCGAGATAGGGACGGCCTAGAACTCCTAACATTCCTTGATCAGGGCAAAAACAAACGAATAATCCTGACAAAGAAAGGCGCAGACCTATGGAAAGCTATTAAAGTCTTGATTGGATAGGAATGGTAAATGACTGGAATTCATAAAAAACCTTTTTTAACTAGACATTAATGCTAATGGGTGTCTAGTCAAGTAAGAAAAGTCCAGTTCCATCCAAAATCAGAAGAAAAATTTAATTCATTGACCTAACAAGACATACAGGATTGGATCCAATGATAGATGTGATGAGCAACTTCGTCAGAATTGGTATCCATCATTGGCACATGTGAATTACCATAGATTCCCAGTTTAGGGAGATCAATGACTTTTACATTACCACCGGTGCCTTTCAGCTCCGCTACGTATTGGTCAACTTGTTTCCTATACCCTTGCCAAGTAACCGATCTATCAATGTAATCTCCCCACACAAACAAATGAGGTACCTGATTGGCAAGTCCTAACTTGTCAGGTGCTGATGCAGGTTCAACAACGACCACTCCTAGAAATAGATCAGGACGTTTGGCAACAGCTTCAAGTGCAAAATTTCCGCCTTGGCTATGAGCTACTAGCCACACAGGACCTATTTTCTCTAATGCTGAGTAATATGCCTCTAATGTAATAGATGCATGATCCGTCCAGCGCGGCACAAATTGTGAACAGAAATGGTCGAGACTATTTAACGGGAATTTTAGTCCCTCATATCCTTGACTTGGATCTGCATCACTTGAGTAGTGATCACTTTTACCGAATCTAAATAGTTCCCATGCTTCATTTCGTGTTCTGAAAATGGGGGCTGTATCGTATATTTCTGGATAAGGAGACCACCCCGCTCGCCCTCGTTCAACTGCATCACATACATATGTATCAAACCCTCTACGCAAAAAATACATTTGCCAGCCAGGTCGACCGTCTGGAGTAGTCTCCCAAGTCACTCCTGTCATCGCTCCACCATGCCAAAACATAATTGGACTATTACATTTCGGCTGAACTTGACGAACATATTGGACATAAATTTGCCCCGTTACATAGTCGCCGTTAAGATCGACTAAGCGAGCTTCCGCATTTCTTGCGACCTGTACTTTACGAGCTGGCTGCCCAGCCAGTGTAACTATTTTGCCACCTGAAAAAAAACTACCAATTTCAGCTAGATTGAGAGAATTTAACTCATTGTTACCCATAATATTTCCCCTTCACTCAACATCACGAGCGTAAAGTGTTGTTTGATCAATTGAAAACGCGCGGATTCTAATCCCAGTTGGAGAGACCTGCCTAAATACACTGACAACTTGATCCATCGCTTCTTCTACAACAATGGATTGTCGATATTCAGTTGCCCTAAATTGCATATCTACATAAACAGGTAGAGGACTTACAAAAGTAGAACTCAAGAGCACTATCTGACATTTAGCAGGATTAGCATGCAAAACTTCTCGCATCATTCTCTCTAGCCCTTCCTGAATAAATTCCTGATTTTCTCGAATCGTTCCATCAAGCGTTTCTGCATAAAAAATTTTAATAACAGGCATACCTATCTCCTACCCATAAACTAATGCCGTGGTTAAGATACTTGCAGCAAGTAACCCAGCAAAAAAACGTTTCATATTTATCTCCTGTTTTTATATTTATTCGATATGTCATTTAATTCTAATTTCACTAATGTATTATTAAAAATAATCTTTTATGCTAGTAGGCATTATAATTGGTGATACCTATGTTTAGATCAAAAGATATCGCACTTCTGCACGACTTCGTTGCGGTATGTGAAGCTGGGAACATGACTCGAGCTGCTCAAACCTTAAATACAACTCAATCAGCTATCACTCAACGTGTGCAACGATTAGAATCAGCACTCAAAACAAAGCTCGTTAAAAGACACTCTAGGGGAATCATTCCAACTGAACAGGGGAAAATTCTTCTTCGTTACGCAGCTAGGGTAAATTCGCTTATAGAAGATGCTGTTGCCGAAATCTCAGCATGGGAAGGTTCTCCTGTTGGTGCAGTCTCCATAGGACTCCCACCATCGGTGTCGTCAGTTTTGATAAGCCCACTGATTTCAGCCGTCAAAGAGAGGCTACCAGGGGTTGAGCTAACGGTTGCAGAAGCTTTTTCTGGGTACTTAGAAGGCTGGCTTCAGAATAACGAAATCGATTTTGCTTTCCTGTTTAATCAGGTAAGAAATGACCAACTTAGCCTAACAGATATACTTTATGAAGATCTTTATTTGATCAGTAATACTGCGTTAGCAAAGGATATGCCTCGGGAACTTGAGATCAGAGATTTAGAAGGGATTCCATTTGTTGCTCCTAGTCGCAGACATGGCCTAAGAACTGAGGTTCAGAGTGAAGCGGTACGCCAAGGTGTTGAACTAAACGTTGTTCTTGAAATTGATGCTGGGCATCAGCTAATTAAGCAAATAGAGCTAGGTGTAGGTGTCGCTGTGTTAGCTCGTTCATCGGTTATGTCTGAACTAGAATCTGGAATTCTAGTAGCCAAACCAATCATAAAACCCAAATTTACTCGAACTGTATCCCTAGCTGTAATGCAGCAAAAATCGGACTCATTTCTACTCAACCGCGTCAAAGAAGTTATACTAGATGTAGTTTGTGAATTAATTACGTCGGAACAGTGGCTTGGAGAGAAAATTATTCACTCCTAATTGAACTTTGATGGACTCTGAAGCTGAAATTATAGACATCCAAGTGCACCAGATGCCTAGATCCATCAGTTATATTAAGAAAACTAAGATGGCAATACTAAGGCTAAATATTTTTATAGCCGAAGCGCTATCGGATAGCTGGAGATAAAATACAAAAGAGCCAAGAGTTCAGGCGTGCTTTTGGCTCTTTTAAGTTAAAAAAGTTTTAACACTTCCCTGTTTAGTCACCTTCAAATTTTGCTACCGAAGACAAAGCGCTTTAAACGCCTAAAATCAACGTTTTAGTGGTACACAGCCGTGTTTTGTCTTCGCTCTAAAAAGTTTGTCTTCGTTTTAATTTCATCAAATCATTACAAAAATTAAATCCCTACCTACTTGTCAAAAAACAAACAAATACTGTATAAATAACCATATAAATATTTTCCTTTTGTGGAGCCGACTATGCTAACAAGCATCGCTATTTCCAATTTTGCTATTGTTGAGTCTCTTGAGTTGGAGTTTAAAAAAGGCATGACGGTGATTTCTGGCGAAACAGGCGCTGGGAAATCCATCATGGTGGATGCGTTGTCGTTGTGTTTGGGCGATAGAACTGATGCCGCCGTCGTGCGCCACGGGGAAAAGAAAGCGGATATTTCTGCGACCTTTGACATTACAGAATACCCACATGTTTATGAATGGCTGGAAGAAAGAGATTTAGAGAACGATCAACACTGCATTCTACGCCGTGTGATTAGCAAAGAAGGTCGCTCTAAAGCCTACATCAATGGTCGTCCTTGCACCCTTGGTGATTTAAAAGAGGTCGGCAGTTATTTGGTCGATATTCATGGTCAGCATGAGCATCAATCGTTATTAAAGAAAAGCGCACAGCGCAAGCAGTTAGACGAGTATGGTCAGCTTACCGAGCTTGCTAAGCAAGTGAGCCAGCAATACAGCACATGGCGCCAACTTAAAGAGGAGCTTTCTTTATTACAAAACCGCTCGGCTGAGCAGGATGCGAAAATTCAGTTATTGTCTTATCAGTCTCAAGAGCTGGAACAACTGGATTTAAAAGAAGGCGAGATCGAGACGTTGGAAAACGAGCAGGCGTTTCTGTCGAATATCGCCGACTCCCAATACAAGGCTTATCAAGCCAGCGGGATTTTGGTGGACAGCGACGAAGGTAACGTTTGCTCTTTGCTGAACCAGGCACTCAACAGTGCTGGCCAAATTCGTCCGGCCACAAAAGCGCTAGAAGATGCGCTAGAGATGATGAACGCGGCCTTAATTCAAGCTCAGGAAGCCGCAGATAGCCTCCATCACTACCAAGATACCTTAGAACAAGACCCTGAACGACTCAGTGACATCGAACAGCGCTTGTCTGATATATATGACACGGCACGCAAGCATCGGGTCTTGCCAGAGGCCTTGATCGCACTACGAACGTCTGTAGATGCCGAACTTGCAACATTGCAAGGCGGTGAAGAAAGCCTTGACCATCTTAAAGAAAAAGAAGAGCGCGCTTATGAGTCACTCACCGCGCTGGCAACCACTCTGACCGAAAAACGCATTGCTGCCAAAGACAAGTTAGCCAAACAAGTAGAAGAACAAATACACGGCCTTGGCATGCCCCATGCGCGTTTCTTTATCGATTGTCAGCCACTAAATCAAGTGACGGCACATGGCTTTGAAGAAATCGAATACATGATTGCCTCTAACCCAGGACAACCCGCTCAGCCACTACGTAAAGTCGCGTCAGGCGGTGAGCTGTCACGTATTAGTTTGGGGATTCAAGTCGTTACCGCCCATACGTCCATCATTCCGACGCTGGTCTTTGACGAAGTCGATGTGGGGATCAGTGGCGGTATTGCTGAAGTGGTCGGTCGAATGTTGCGTTCTGTTGGACAACGCGGACAAGTTTTCTGCGTCACCCACTTAGCGCAAGTAGCAGCACAAGGCAACCAACACCTACGTGTTAGTAAAAAAGTGGCTGACGATGCGACCTCATCACAAGTTTCACAATTGAAAGATCAGGACCGTACTCAAGAAATTGCCCGTTTGTTAGGCGGCATAGAACTGACCGAGCAAACCCTTGCCCATGCAAGAGAAATGTTGGGGAACGTGCAACTGCAATAACAAAAAAGGCCCACCAGTGCAGTAATGAATACTGCCTTGGTCGGCCTTTTAATATCGAAATACACGTTTAAAAACAGCCCATTTCCACATTGTCTTACCGCACCCTCATATCCCAACCATAGACAAGCCAGAAAACGAAGGTATCGTTTATTTTTTCTTAGGGCGAACGTACATGATCAAGCTGTGATCTTCGATGTCAAAGCCATATTCTTCCGCAATTTCGTGCTGACGCTTCTCAATCACAGGGTCAACAAACTCAATGACTTTGCCCGTTTCTAGGCAAATCATATGGTCGTGATGATCCCCTTTTGCCAATTCAAACACAGCCGTGCCCGCTTCAAAGTGATGGCGCATCACCAAACCTGCGGTTTCAAATTGTGTTAATACACGGTACACCGTGGCAAGGCCCACATCTTCACCATGATCAAGCAGGGTACGGTAAACATCATCTGCACTTAAATGATGCTCTCCTGCGTTCTCTAAAATTTGTAAAATTTTGACTCTAGGCAGGGTTACTTTGAGTCCAACTTTTTTTAGTTCTTGATTTTCACTGGTCATGAGGCATTCTCTATTCGATCTTGTTAATAATTACTTTATCATTAGCACACCCGAATTAGGATGTTATCAATGAAAAAATCAATTTTAGTTATATGCGCCTTATTTTCGCTCAGCGCATGCAGTTTATTTCCACCGCCATATAAAGTGCCAGTATCGCAAGGCAACATAGTCACAAAGGATCAGCTAACCCAACTCAAAGTTGGCATGACACAGTCCCAAGTGCTTTACTTGCTTGGTACACCATTACTTCGCGATACGTTCAAACCCGATATATGGCATTACTTGTACACTACAAAATACGCAACACCGGATACACCCAAAAGTGCTGCGCCTAAGCTAACGCTCATTTTTAAAGATGGCACGTTAACAAAGATTCAAAACGACTAACTGTTTTTCGCGGCTCGGTTGGCTCTAGCTTGTTTAGGGTCAACTTTGAGTTCGCGATAAATCTCCACACGTTCCCCTTCTTTTAGTGCCTGCTCATCGGCATTACGAACCGCTTTGCCAAAAATACCCAGCTTTGCGTTCTCAATATCCAAGTCAGGAAAGAAGCTCGTGATATTTGAACGACGCACCGCTTCTCTAACGGAACACCCCTCTTCAACGTCCAAAGCAATAATTTTTTGTTTCTCTGGCAGCGCGTACGCCACCTCAACATGAATTTTATTCACCGTAGACAACCTTCGCTCGCTTACTAAACGCATCCACCATGGTGTTGGCAATCTGACTGAAGACACCACCAAAGGCAAACTTAAGCATACCGCTCAATTCAAAATCGATACTCAAGGCAATTTTACAACTTGTGGGTGACAATTCTGTAAATGACCACACCCCATGTAACTTTTTGAACGGTCCTTTCACCAACCCCATCACGATTTCATTTGGCTCATGCAAACGATTTTTCGTCGTAAAAGACTGACGAACAGGCCCTTTGCCGACTTCCAACGAAGCGACGATTTCAGTCGGTGTTTTTGAAATCAGGGTCGAATTCATACACCCCGGCAAAAACTCCGGATAACCATTAATATCATTCACCAAATCAAACATTTGCTTGCAACTGTACTCAACATGCGCAAAGCGCTCTATACGACTCAAATCAGACTCCTATCCAACCCGCAAAAGTGACCAACACCAATACAGGAATACTGACGTACTTCAAGGTGTAGTACCACCATTGGAAACACATACTTTTCTTCGCCACCATTTCGTTCTGCAGAACCGAACGGGGCAAAAACCATGCGACTAACACTGACAATAACATTGCCCCCAAAGGCAGCAAAATATGGGAGGTCAGCTTATCGAGAATCTCGAAAAAATTTAAATGGAACAGTAGTTTGCTGTCCCAATGATTAAACGACAATAAAACTACAATGCCGATCAACCAAACAAAAAACCCCAACAAAAATGCCGCCTTCATACGAGCGATATAATACTTCTCATGCAACCAAGCGACGAATAATTCCAGCATGGAAATCGCTGAGGTTAAAGCCGCAATCGTCAACAGCAGGAAGAAAAAGCCTCCCACTTCGCGACCCGCAGGCAAACTGCCAAAAATGATCGGCAAAGACACAAAGGTCAAACTCGGCCCAGATTGCACATTAATATGAAAGGCAAATGCCAATGGAAAAATGATCAGCCCCGCCAACAGAGAGACCGCCAGATCAATCAGCGCCACCGTCGAACACGCACTGGCAATCGACATACGTTTACTCATGTACGCGCCATAAGCAAACATAGCCCCCATCCCCACACTTAAGCTAAACAGCGCCTGTCCAATCGCCGCCGTCACAACTTTTAGCGTCATATCTTGCCACGACCAGCGGAATAAGAACTGAGCCGCCTCCCACGCATTGCCTTTATACAAAGCAAAACCTGCCAACATGAGCAATACCACGATCAGCACAGGCAATAAAATACGCACTAAGGCCGCTAAGCCACGCGTCACCGACTGTCCTACGACGAGCACGACCAACAGCATAAACAAAGTATGCCACAACAACATTTCTCTAGGGGAGGACAAAAGCGAGTTATACATACTCTGAGCGCCTAATTCTGAAATCCCCACAAACTGCCCAGATACCGCACGCTCAATATACGCCATTGACCAACCCGCGATCACGCTGTAAAAGGTCAAAATAAGAAACCCCGTCACCCCCGCGAGCCAAGGTACGAATACCCAAGCAGAATGAATAAGACGACGCTCGCTTAAATCGTTTACCGTATCAATCGGATTAGAACGAACTGTGCGTCCTAAGGCCACCTCGGCCATTAAAATCGGCAAACCAACCAATAACAAACAGACGCAATACACGAACAAAAACGCCCCGCCGCCGTTTTCGCCTAGTAAATAAGGAAACCGCCAAATATTCCCCAAACCCACAGCAGATCCGCTTGCCGCAAAAATAAATATCCAAGGACTTGACCATATACCTTGTAAACATCGACTTTCAGGCATAAATTTACGCTCTTGCTACATCAAAGTAGCCTAGATGAATGGACGACAGAAGTTGGCAAAATCATCAAAAAGCCAAACCGTCATGGCTAGGGAACGTCTTTGACCTCTCCCTAGTGTTTATTAAGAGCGAATTTTCTTACATTAAGACGCATACCTCAAGAAAAGCATAGGTTTTTACGTCTATCGACCGTATAATTTCCGACTATGAGTAAAGCAAAGAAAAAATCAAACAGTTCAGGAACCATTGCGCTCAACAAACGAGCCAAGCACGACTACTTCGTAGACCAAAAATTCGAAGCGGGCCTCGCCCTTGCTGGCTGGGAAGTCAAAAGTCTTCGTGAAGGCAAAGCGCAACTGGTTGACTCCTATGTCATTATCCACCAAAACGAAGCCTGGCTTATTGGTGCGCGCATTACGCCATTACTTGCCGCCTCGACTCACGTGGTATGCGAACCCTTGCGTCAAAGGAAACTGCTCCTGAATCGCAACGAAATTGATCGTATTATCCAAGTGACCGAACAAAAAGGCAAAACCTGTGCGGCCATGGCGCTCTATTGGAAAGGCAATAAAATCAAATGCGAAGTGGCCCTTGTGACAGGTAAAAAAGACCACGACAAACGCGACACAGAACGTGATCGTGATTGGGCCCGTGATAAAGAGCGCTTAATGAAACACAGTGTCTAACCATAATGACGAATCGAATGAGGTGGAAATGCGTTATAAAGGCCACTTTAAATACGCAGATTCCCTCTCCCCCCTAGCCGTGGGGAACGGTTTCAGTTAGAATGGCGTCAACTTTAGGGGGTGACATGGTTTCGACGCCGGTTGCAAACCCTGAGGTGCATGTCGAGAGTGATACGTGATCTCGTAAATCCCCCGTATCAATTTAATAGTCGCAAACGACAAAAACTACGCTTTAGCAGCCTAAACCCCTGCTAGTGTGCTGCCCTCAGGTTGCTTGTAGCCCGAGATTCCGCAGTATCATAAACTACAAGATGCTAACCGATGCCCCGCCTAGGGATAAGGTTCTAAGATCAAGTAGGCTCGCCATAAACACCCTGTCCTTCGGGCGGTTTGTGGTCAAATAATAGAAGCGACTAAACATGTAGAGCCGATGGCAGAGGACTGGCGGACGGGGGTTCGATCCCCCCCACCTCCACCACTTAAGTGGTTGTGTTTAAAAGGGTTTGCACTTTTTAAATTCAACTGACACACAAACGACACACTGCTTGTGAGTCAATAAAAAAGCCACCTTCGGGTGGCTTTTTTATTGCTCTGAAAAATTTAAAGCTATCTTTTTTGAGGTGGTATCTTCTATCGCTCAGCAATCACCAACCGCTTGCTTTCTAAGGCGCTTACCGTCTCGTAAGAAGTAGCTGAGTATGTCGTCCCATAGTTTTATAATTCGCTTCAAAGCAAAAGCAGTTGGTTGATTCAGTTTAGAAGATAAGAATTTTTGGGATGGGAGGCTAAAACACCTTTTAGAAGGTGTTTCAGCTTTCGTCAGGCACGCTTTTAAGGTGTTGTTGGTACTGTGCGATGTTGAGTTTGACTTGTGTTTCCAACCAGGCTTTTTCGTCGTCATCAGCATTTATCATAAAGTCGCGAACCAATGTCATGATACGTTCAAAGCGTGGGTCACTGCCGTACTCGCCGTTCGGCTCGCGCACAGCGGAGTCATCAGCAGGTGCGAACATTTGCCCTTTTCCGCTGAGCAACCAATCAATCGAAACACCATATTTTGCGTGGATTTCACGCAGTAGTTTCGCACCTAATGGTTTTTTTTCATAAATACTGTTTGTGATCGTTCTTACTGTTACGCCTGTATCTTTTTGAATATCCTCAGGTTTTAAATTTAACTCGGCCAGAAGCAATTGAAACCGATAGATTTCACCTTCTTTTTTCTTTCCTATCCATTTTTTAGGTGTTAAAATTTGCTTTGTCATTGTTTGACCTCATTTGAAACCAAAGTATATCAGGAGAAAGAGGATGCAAGAACCAGCAACGAAACGAGTGCTACAAAAAAGACAAAATCGCGTCTCCGAACAGATCAGTTTTCGTCACAGTGAATCGGTGAAAACCAAGCTTATGGAGCTTTCGTTAGAAGAGAATCTTGGCATTGCAGAGATCGCTCGCCAGATCTTTAATGAGGGGTTAAAAGCCCGTTACGGCGTCATCGTACGCGGGAACCAGATAATCGAATAAAACCTCCCGACAGGATCGTCTAAAACATCGACTCAAACTGCCGAATACAATAAGGTTAGGGCCTGAATACACCTGTAATGATGAAGGACTCTAGAAGGCTAACAACCTTAATACAATGAAAGGACACAAAAATGGATACGTTAGGAATACAACGCCTCGCCGAGTACGCTCTTGGACTCACACCGGATCAGACTGATACTCTGATCGATAATGGCGAAGATTATGACACACCGCTCAAAGAACGCTTTGGTATCGACTTAGAAACCTTTGGCAAAGTCGCCAATGCCCTTATTTCACTTACTCCGATGATTGAAGAACCTGACTCTCACCGACTGATACACGCCTTTGTGACATTTCAAAATGGCTGTGGCACCATCATTACGAAACAGCCGATCAGTCCTATGCAGGCTCTTGACGAAGAAGTATCCTAGCAACCAACGCCAAACACTAGGGGATTGCGCTGCGCCTGGGCGTATCCATATAAATGAGAACAGAGTATGGCGCAGCGTCACGACCGATATGACCTCTTTGGGTGTTATACAATCACCATTATTTTGACAATAATCAGTCATCTACTTTCAATAATCAGTCATAACATTGTAAGAGGGTAACTATTACTCGGCTTTGTGGCTGAATTATGCTCTCATAAAACAGTGGCGAATCGAAATAACGACTTTATAGAGGATGTAAATGTGAGATTGTTTATCACTACGGTTTTGCTCAGTGTCTTGCTGGCAGGCTGCTCCACTTCTGAGCTCATGCAAGGTCATCATGTGAGCAATGTTGACCCCGACGTACGCATTGCCAAAACCGCTAAAATCAAAATTCAAGGAAGCCCAAAAGGCGATGAGTTGACCAATAAGCGCTATATTCCCAATGTAATCGCCTCTTTCAACGCACTGGGCTATAAAAACGTTTCTACGGACTACAAGCACCCCGATTATATTTTAACCATCAATTTCCACTCGTCTGAGAAGAAGAAGGATTTGTCTGTCCCCATTTTTAATGATGTCAACGATGGTTACTACACAACCTGTAGCAAACCCAAAGGGACCAATCAGGAAGTCAACTGCGTCAGGACAGAACGAACTGTCACCCGTGTGACGGGCTACCGAACAGTCACGGCAATGGTCAGCGTTTATACTTTTGATTTTAATATCAAAGACAACAAAGGCGCGCCTGTACTGGTCTCTAGTAGCTCACTAGAAAATGAAACCTGCTCGAAATGGAAGGTGTTTGCCTTTTTAGCCAAAGAGGCAGTGGCAAAAACCAGTTTTACCAATCCGATGGACCAGGGTTTTACGGTTAAAATGCCAGAAAACTACCAATGTAAGGCGGATGACAACTAAAAGTCCGGCCCGCTTTCATTCATCTAGAGCCAATGTTAATTTTATGCATTGGCTCTAAATCGCATTTTTCTATGCTTCTTTTGCACTTCCCTTCTAAATATAAGCCTTATTTATAGCTCATTGATTTAAATAAAGCTTGCCTTTTTTGTGCGTTTTTTAATCACATTGAGCAGTTAAGAACGCACTTTTTATAAAAAAACGGTATGACCCAACGCTGTCGTACGCTCGTAAACATCTATACTGTGTAATAGAACACGCGAAAAGCTGAGCTGTGGTTCCGTGTCAAACAGTGTCGATACATTGTTTCCAAATTCAATTGTTTTTTTGAAAAACACGAGGGGAAATCTATGATCAATCACGTTTGGGGTTTAATTCATCATCCAGAAAAAGAATGGCGAAGCATTAACAAAGAACATGAAAGTGTCAGCCATTTATATTTACACCATGTACTACTATTGGCAGCCATACCTGTGGTGAGCACGTTTATTGGTACCACTCAGTTTGGCTGGACGTTTGGTGGTAACGATACCATCAAGGTTTCTATGCTCAATGGTTTAAGTCTCGGTGTCCTGTTCTATTTTCTTATTTTAGCAGCGGTGGCCATTGTGGGCAGTCTTATTCATAGGATGGCGAAGCAGTATCCGAACCGACCTAGTCGCCATGAGTGCATTGTCTTTGCTGGCTACATTGCGACACCGCTATTTTTAAGCGGGATTTTCGCGGTTTATCCGATTATTTGGTTGTGTACCCTCGCCTGTGTGGTGGGCATTTGCTATACAGCGTACTTACTATACAAAGGGACTCCCAGCTTCTTGGGCATCAACCATGAAAATGGCTTTATTCTTTCCAGCACAACGTTAGGCGTTGGTATTTTGGTGTTAGAAGCTGTATTAGCGGGTATTGTACTCTTGTGGAGCATGGGCTCGGAGCACAGTGTGGTTTGGTATTTCTTTCAATAATGCGTCCGCTTTTCCATAACACCATGTAATGACATCACTAAATGATCACTCACTAAAAAGAAAAAGCGCTTTTCAGCTCCTCCTGAGAAGCGCTTTTTACTAGCTGTTCTTTTTTTCTATCCGCTCTTATCGCACGTCATTTCAACGTTACCAGCGTTATCCTCTTCTCGAGATTGGGAAGCGTTTACGTTATGTAACAGTCCTGCCGCTTTCTTTGATAGATAATAGTTCATAAGACATAGCCATCTATAGACATTAGCTGGCGGCGGCACATTAACAACAAGGTGATGGAAGAGCGTATTTTCTCGACTCTCAACACTTTATCGGTCATTAGCCATTTTTATATTGGACAGGCGTTTTAATCATGAATATGACCGATAACTAGCCGCCGTAGTTTGGCTTCGATATAGTACGACCATGCATTTTATAGAAACGAGAATCATTATGTTGCTTATGGATTACTCCCTTTACTACCGTCACGTTTATAAAGGTGTTGAACAGTGAAGTCTTTAATCTGGTTACCTTTTTTGCCTTTACTTGGCACCTTGATTCCACTTATTACGTCGCGACTTAGCCGTACCGCCTGTGCGTTTTTAACCGCCGTTTTGCCAGCCTTAACCTTGTTTTTGGTGCTGTCACATACCGAGGCAATTTTTCATGGGGAACGTTTTTTTGCGTCCATCCCTTGGGTGCCCGCCATTGGTTTACAACTGGCCTTCCGACTAGATGGTTTGGCTCTGTTGTTTTCCATTTTGATTTTAGGCATTGGTCTGCTGGTTATCCTGTACGCGCGTTACTATTTGTCGGCGAAGGATTCCATCGGCAAATTTTACGCCTACCTCATCCTCTTTATGTTTGCCATGCTAGGAGTGGTGCTATCGGATAATTTGATCCAGCTCTGGTTCTTTTGGGAATTAACCAGTATCAGCTCGTTCTTGCTGATCAGCTTTTGGGGAGACAAATCCGAGGCTCGTAAAGGGGCTCGCATGGCGTTGACGGTGACGGGAGCAGGCGGTTTGGCCTTACTGGCGGGGCTGATCTTGCTCGGTCATACAGTCGGTAGCTACAGCTTACAAACGGTATTAAACAGCGGCGATATGATTAAAGCCAGCTCGGCCTACCCCATTATTCTAGTTTTAGTGCTGTTAGGGGCCTTTACTAAATCGGCTCAGTTTCCTTTTCATTTTTGGCTACCAAATGCCATGGCGGCCCCTACGCCAGTCAGTGCTTACTTACACTCGGCCACCATGGTAAAAGCTGGTATTTTCTTGATGGCACGTTTTTATCCCGCGCTTGCCGATACCGATTTGTGGTTTATGTTGGTCAGTTTAACGGGCTTGGCGACCTTCTTAACAGGCGCCTACATCGCTTTATTTCAGCACGATTTAAAAGGCTTGCTGGCCTACTCTACCATCAGTCATTTAGGATTAATGACGCTTTTATTGGGCATGGGAACGGATTTAGCTGCCGTGGCGGCACTTTTCCATGTGATTAACCATGCCATTTTTAAAGCTTCTTTGTTTATGGCGGCGGGCATCATCGATCACGAATCTGGCTCACGTGATATGCGCCAACTCAATGGCTTGTGGAAGTTTATGCCTTATACGGCAACACTGGCCATGGTGGCATCGGCATCCATGGCTGGGGTTCCTTTGATGAATGGCTTTTTATCTAAGGAGATGTTTTTTACTGAGACCTTGCACCAAGCATCGTTAGGCTCTTTATCTTGGATGGTCCCTGTATTAGCCACGCTCGGCGGAATATTTTCTGTCGCTTACTCCATGCGCTTTATTCACGATGTCTTTTTTAACGGCGATCCCATTAATTTGCCTAAAACGCCCCATGAACCCCCTCGTTATATGAGAGTGCCAGTGGAGATTTTGGTTGCCTTGTGTTTACTCGTGGGGATTTTCCCAAGTGTGATGGTTGGAAACTTGCTCTATGCTGCGGCGTCTGCGACGCTCAATGGCTCTGTCCCCAGTTACAGTTTAGCAATTTGGCATGGTGTCAATTTCCCTTTACTCATGAGTATTATCGCGATGTGCGGTGGGTTGATTGTTTATGCAAATCGCCAGCACCTTTTCAAATTCCAAGCACAGTTCCCTACTAGCGACCCTAAACTGGTGTTTGAAAGCGTTATCCAGTCTATTAACCAACGGGCGAGTCAGTTTATTGCGCTCACTGAAAATGGCTCATTACAGCGTTACGCGTTTTTGACCTTGTTATTAGCCGTAGTGATGACCACCATTCCGCTGATGAGGTTGAATGCAACGGCAGGACTGCGTCCTGAGATTCCCGTCGATGCGTTATCCATTACAGCTGCGGTTCTATTGTGTTTATCTGGTTTAGCAACGGTTATTTGGCATCGACGTCGCTTGCTCTCTCTATTGACCTTATCGGTAGTGGGATTGATCGTGTCATTGGCTTTTGCAAAATTCTCAGCCCCCGATTTGGCATTGACTCAGTTGTCTGTAGAAGTTGTCACCGTGATTTTGCTGATCTTAGCACTGTTTTTCTTACCGCAAAAAACGCCCAAAGAGTCTTCTCCACGCCGTGTGGTTCGTGATTTAAGCCTGGCAGCTTTTGTCGGCGGCACTGTCGGCACCATTTGTTATGCCTTGATGACGCGTCCGCTGGACACCATTTCGACCTTTTTTACCGAAAACAGTAAAACTGGCGGCGGTGGCACGAACGTGGTGAACGTCATCTTAGTGGACTTCCGTGGCTTTGATACCTTGGGAGAAATTACGGTACTGGGCATTGCGGCACTGGGTATTTATAAACTCATCGCCAGAATGCGACTTTATATGCCATCAGGAGATTATCAAGGCCGCCCCTGGGCGGAAGACAAGCACCCCATACTGTTGGCGGTCATTTCTCAAAGCTTGCTGCCATTGGCCTTGTTGGTCTCCGCTTACATTTTCTTGCGGGGTCACAATTTACCAGGCGGCGGCTTTATCGCTGGCCTGATCACATCGGTGGCCATTATTCAACAATATGTAGCCCACGGTGTGGAGTGGGTAAAAACACGCATCAAGCTGGATTATCAGATCATGATCGGCAGTGGCATTGCCATTGCCACCCTCAGTGGCTTAGGTAGCTGGTTGTTTAATCGGCCTTTCCTCACCACGTGGTTTGATTATTTCTCCTTACCACTCATTGGTAAGTTCGAACTGGCCAGCGCCATGATATTTGACCTTGGTGTGTACCTCACCGTAGTGGGAGCCACCATGCTGATCTTGGCAAATTTAGGTAAGTTGACCACTAGCGAGCGCCCTACTCAACAGGAGCATGAATAATTATGGAAGGTATTTACGCATTTTCCGTTGGCCTACTCACCGCCTGTGGTGTGTTTTTGACGTTACGAGGCCGCAGTTTCTCTGTGGTCGTAGGCTTAACCTTATTGTCTTATGCCGTGAACTTATTTCTGTTCGCCAGTGGCCGCTTAAAGCTTAATGCCGCTGCGGTCTTAGGACGCTCTGAACAGTACAGTGACCCATTACCTCAAGCCTTGGTTCTGACGGCTATCGTCATTGGCTTTGCCATGACAGCTTTTGTGGTTATTTTGGCCATGCGTGCCCGAGCAGACTTGGGCAATGACCATGTTGACGGCCAAGTACCTAAACCAAAAACTCCGATCCTACAAAAGGGTAATACCTCTCATAAAACCGGAGGCGGTCAATAAATGCAGCATTTGAGCATTTTTCCTATTCTGATTCCTTTACTGTGTGGCGCCTTGATGCTGCTACCGCCCTTTTCGAAGACCCTTCAGCGACAGCAGATTCTATCTGTCATTGGCACCTTCGCCTTGCTGATATCGTCGGCCTTTTTACTGCATCAAGTGATGATGAAAGGCATACATTTATACGCACTGGGCGATTGGCGCCCACCGTTTGGTATCGCGTTAGTGGCAGACCCTGTCTCGACATTACTAGTGACCTTGGCATCTTTTCTAGGCTTTGCGGTCATGCTGTACGCGTTGAATGACCATGACAAAGGAGGCGCGTACTTCCATCCTCTGTTTATGTTTCAGTTGATGGGCATTAACGGCGCCTTTTTGACAGGAGATATCTTTAACCTTTTTGTCTTTTTCGAAGTTTTATTGATTGCCTCCTATGCACTGTTGATTCATGGCGGTGGCAAACCCAGAACTCAATCGGCATTGCACTATGTGATTCTCAATTTGGTTGGCTCCAGCTTATTCCTATTTGGCTTAGGAATTATTTATGGCACCTTGGGCACGCTGAATATGGCGGACCTTGCGGTCAAAGTCGGCACCCTACAAGGTGAAAACGCTACGCTGGCGAAAACCGGTGCGGCGCTTTTATTGGTCGTCTTTGGGCTAAAAGCCGCTATGCTACCGATGCATTTTTGGCTACCTCGTACCTATGCCAGTGCCAGCGCGCCCGTTGCGGCCCTGTTTGCGATTATGACGAAAGTCGGCATTTATAGTATTTTTCGCGTGTATGTGGTGATCTTTGGCGACCACGCAGGCGAGTTGGCGAACATCGCCACACCTTGGTTATGGCCTCTGGCGCTTTTGACCATCACCATCGGCACCATTGGGGTAATCGCCAGCCCTGGGCTGAAAACCCTAACTGCCAACTTAGTGATCGTTTCCAGCGGCAGTTTATTGGTGTGTGCGGCCATTCATTCTGCAGCAGCCACCTCTGCGGCTCTGTATTATCTGGTTCACAGTACCATTTCCTCTTCAGCCCTCTTCTTACTGGCAGATGTCATCGCGCGTCAACGTGGTCAAGCGGAAGATCGTTTTGTACGCTCACGTCCATTTATGCAGCCCAAAATGATTGGTTTTGCCTTTGCATTTTGTGCTTTGGCTATGATCGGTATGCCGCCACTCTCCGGTTTCATTGGAAAAATCATGATTCTACAATCCGCCCATACGACAGCAGAATCTGCTTGGGTATGGCCATTGATTCTGGTCAGCAGTTTAGCGGCCTTAGTGGCATTTTCTCGCGCTGCTACAACCATGTTTTGGCGCCACAATGGCAACACCAGTAGCGATGTGAATACAGCAAAGCCCCTAGAGATTATTGCCATTGGCTTATTGTTAATCACTTTGCCGCTGATGGTTGTGTTTGGTGGCGACATCACGGATTACACGCAAAACGCCGCGAGCTATTTACACGATTTTAACGCCTCGGCTTATGATTTATTACCAGGAGCGACGCCATGAGAGTCTTTCCTATGCCCTTTCACAGTCTGCTACTGTTTGTGGTGTGGCTGCTCTTAAATAATTCTGTCAGTGCTGGCCATATTGTGCTCGCTGCGTTTTTTGCCATCGCCATTCCGTTGTTCGTCAATGGCATGCGCGATGAACATCCTAAGATCCTCAAACCTTGGCGCGCATTGCGCTACGTTTTCATGGTGATGTACGATATTTTGGTAGCAAACGTCGAGGTTGCTTGGCTGGTTATTCGTCCTATCAAACATTTAGAGCCTGGTTTTGTCGCGGTTCCTATCAATATTCGCTCTGATCTAGGCATCACCATTTTAGCCAGTACGGTTTCCCTGACACCGGGCACGGTGAGCGCCGAAATATCTAAAGACAAGCAATGGTTATATGTTCACGCTCTACATTTAGAGGGAGAAGCCGACTTGATCCATTTGATTAAAACTCGCTACGAAGCCCCTCTTAAGGAGATTTTCGGATGCTAAATTGGACACTGTTTATTGTCGCTGTCTTCATTTGTATCGCTTTATTTTTGAACCTATGGCGTCTGTTTAAAGGGCCAACCATTTCTGATCGGATTTTGGCGTTAGATACCATGTACATCAACACCATTGCACTGATTTTAATGTATGGCATCTACGTGGGTACTAGTTTGTATTTTGAAGCCGCCTTATTAATCGCCATGCTCGGGTTTGTCAGTACCGCCGCTTTGTGTAAGTACTTACTTCGTGGCGACATCATAGAATAGGATTGATTATGCCGTTATATCTCGAAATCATTATTTGTGTTTTGCTGCTGATTGGTGGTGTGTTTTTGTTGCTTGGCTCCTATGGCTTAGCACGACTACCCGATATTTTTACTCGCTTACACAGCCCGACGAAAGCCAGCACGCTTGGTATTACAGGGGTTTTACTGTCTTCTATGGTCTTTCACAGCTATCAAAATGGCAGCCTTTCGGTCAACGAACTCCTCATTACTCTGTTCTTATTGATTACCGCACCGGTCGCAGCTTATATGATTGCCAAAACCGCCATTCATCATGAGACACCACCGTTAGATAAAACGAAAAATGCCCATTTGGTTAGCAAAATACGTGATCGACAAGCCCCAAAAGAGAGCGATGAAGCCTAGCGGGGATTGAAGCCAACGACTTGATCGCACTATTCTAAGACCCAAAAAAAACCACGCTGTCACTGACACCGTGGTTTTTTATTTGAGGGCACTTGCTATACCACTATACTGTTATACCACCAGTACGGCTTCTCGATATAAAGAGAGCCCTAATTAAGCGACAACATATTGGTTTTACTGATGCGATGACGGTAAATTTCACGCAGATATTTAATCGCATTTTTCACGTTTTTCATGTCCAAGCGAATATCATTGATGGAAACAAAACGCTCGCTATCTTCGATCAACTCACGGTATTTTTTCTCATACATAGGCTTGATAGCGTACCAGTTGGTATCGAGAATTTTCGCGGGGTTTTCGTATTCAAGGAAGTATTTTTCCACCTCTTCTTCATTGAACACATCACTCTGGATAAATCCGATGATGGCCTTATCAATCTCATCGTTATAGCGATACTCATCACGAGCAAAACAACGCTTCATGTATGACACCATCAAGGTTAAAAAGTCATCACTCAAACACGGACTTTTGGCAATTAAGGTGGTTAATGACAAATTCGCCGACGCCCCAATCACTAAGGCATAACGTTTCAAGGTCGTATTGGGGAACAAGCGGTTTAACTGCACTTTTAAACGGTTCATCGCCGTGAAAGATAATTTAAAGTCTCTTGGTACTGAAATAATCGACACAATGGACGAACAATTTTTAAAGAAGTGTAGATTGTTTAATTTACTGGAATCATACTGGCTTTTACGGAAATCCTGAATGCAGTTACGGTAGCGGTCAGACTCCACAGGCAGCACACTGATGCCCTCAATCGCCGAGGTATCATCGTTAAAGTGCGGGAGTTCAATGGAGCGACAAAACAGGTCATCAATGTCCACTTCGCTCATGGGGCCTTTCTTTCTGACCACACTCTCAGCATAAGCAACGGCCACAGGACCGGCTAAACTCATAAACAGGTCATTGGCATCCAAACGGATGGTTTCGGCGATGTCGATGCCAGCACGACGGAAGTAGTCCTCATCGTAATCTGTGGTAACAGCTTGGGCGGTTAGGATGTTAAAGATTTGTTGCGAAATATATTGGTTGGCGTATTTCTCCATGGTATTCACGTCAATATCTTCCACATCGTTGCCGTCTTCTTCCTCGGCATAGCGCATAATATCGTTCGATATCAGCATCATAGAGTTCCAAGGACGAATACGTTGCATGACGTTTTCGGGATCTTCGTCGTTATCTCGTTCTTCGTTATAGGAAAAATCCCATTCCTCTGAGACATATTTCGTCAACAAACGCCCAGCGTTAATATGTAATGCTTCAGAAATATCAATGTCCTTACCGGAGATATTCGGCAAAATACAAATACCTGAGGTAAAAATCGGCTCAAATACAAAGCTATGGCGTTTATCCACCGCTTTGTTTAATTCTGCTCGATAATCAAAAGTTTTACTTAAATAGGAAAACTGCTGCGCCAAACCGAACTCAGACGCCATCCCCGATCCGGTTCCGCCACCTGCACTGAAGATATAAAAATACAAACGGGATTGATTCGCTTTGATGCCACAAGAGTCCACTAGATAAGAATGCATGTGACGCCAACTATCGTTGCGGAAGCTGGATGTATCTTTGTTAAGAATGATCTTGGCGAGATATTGCCCCAAAATGGGCGCATTACCCGCACCACCAGCGTGCACTTCGGACAAATCCATAATCTGCAATTTGCGGTAGGCTTCCAGGAATTGCGCTCGTCCTGTCTGACTAGAAAAACGAATACGGCCTTCGATGTCTTTATCCAAGTCGCCTAGCATGACAATAGGCTCAATCAAAAAAAGTGGTGTTGAACTGGATTTTTTATCGATGGAAAACTTCTTACGAATCCAGTTGAGCGACTTGAGATCACTCTCTTGCGTTTGTTTTTCATGATATTCCACTTCGTGAAGGTAGCTGGTTCTTGCATTGTAAACTAAAGTAGCAACCTCCAAAGCAATATTAGAACCACAGCGTCCAAGACCAACAAGACATACCGAAGGGAAATTCTGTTCTACATTTAACTCTTCATCCGGTATGACAGGGTGGATTTGTTGGCGCACAACATCTAGGTTTTCAAGGATTTTTTCTAAATTAGGCTCGGTAAAAAAGAAATGTTCTATGGGTAGATTATCGCGGTTCATAAAATTTCCCTATTAAGATCACTGTATTCTGTAATCTTAGTTCATTATAATTTTTTTATCTTGAATAATGAGTGCAAGCACCGCTTACTCAGTGGTCGTTTTTACTCACTTGTCATTGTTTAGGACAATAGCACTATTTAAATACAAAGTAAGCAATGAGTAAAAATAGATATTTTCTCAATTTGTAACAAAAGGTAAAAAGCCTTACGACGCCGACAACCCCCTAAGCAAAATCGTAATATCTTCCTTTAAAGCGGGTCGGTAAAAGTAATACCCTTGGTAAACCTGACAACCCATTTTTTTCAATAGCTGAACCTGCAGCTCGGTTTCCACCCCCTCAGCTACACAGGACAAACCTAAATTACTCGCCAGATGAAGGATGGTTTCACAGATGGTTTTATCTTCTCCATGCTGCTCACACTCTTCCACGAACACTTGATCAATCTTCAACACATCCAAAGGCAGCCGTTTCAGATAACTCAAAGAGGAATAACCAGTTCCAAAATCGTCTACCGAGATTTTAATGTTGAGTGCTTTCAGCTCGGCCATTACTTTGATGCAACTTTCAATATCGTTCAGCAACACCCCTTCGGTGATTTCAATTTCCAATAAATGCCCATCCACTTGATAACATGCCAACTGCTTAGAAATATAGCCAACAAAGCCTTCACTAAGCAGGTGACGCCCAGAAATATTGACTGAGACAGGGACTAAACCTAATTTCAGCGTTCGCCACTCGGCTAATTGCTTTAGCACATTTTCAATCACCCATTCGCCGATTTTAATAATAAGCACCGAGTCTTCAGCAATGGGAATAAAATCAGAGGGAGAAATATTGCCAGATGATGGATGACGCCAACGAATCAAGGCTTCTAGCCCAACAATATCGGGGGTATTTAGAACGACTTTAGGTTGATAGACCAAGTAGAATTGGTCCATAGAAAGCGCTTCATGCATTTCTCTTTCTAGTCTAAATTTATTGGTCACCACCTTGGCCATTTCCGGCACAAACGTTTGCGCATTATCCCGCCCATTTTCCTTTGCCCAGTACATGGCAATGTCGGCTTGCTGAATCAACTTATCCGCGTCCATAGTTAACTCATCAGACAAAGTAATGCCGATGCTGGTCGGAATATTAAACAGTTGACCCTTTAGCATGAAAGGCTCACGCATCGCCTGAAGTATTTGCTGGGCGCGCTGAAGCGTAGCGTCTTCTGTAACCTTTTCTGTCATCATCAGAATAAATTCATCCCCTCCCCAACGAGCAATGATATCGGATTCATCACACACTAAGGTGAGCCGTCCTGCCACTTCACAAAGCAACTCATCACCGGCTTTATGCCCTAGGGTGTCATTAATGTTTTTGAATTTATCCAGATCTAAAAAGAGCAAGGCCACACGAGTATGATGCTTTGCAGCAAACGATAAGGCGGATACCAGCCGCTCCATTAAATAAGTTCGATTATGCAAACTGGTTAATGGGTCGCTGTAAGCTAAAAAACGCAGCCTTTCTTGTAACTTATGCTGACGCGTCACATCACGAATATGCAAAGTGAACTCTTCCTGACGCATGGACGACTCGGTTTTTGTTTTGGTAATGGTGATTTCAGCAGGAAAATGATTATGAAGATCACGCTGTAAACGAAACGAGTTACGTCGGTTTAATACCAAACCACCTGATGAGGAAAACCCCATTTTTAAACTTTCTAAAATAGCAGGACGGTCTTCTTCCAGAACAAAGGTATTGATAAAGCTGGTGCCCATTACTTGTTTTTTAAGGCAGCCAAATGTGCGTTCAGCGGCAGGGTTAAACTCAATTACATCGCCTTGATGATCAATCGTCACAATACAATCCATAGAGGAGTTAAGAATCGCCGTTTTACGCATTTCACTTTCTTGAAAGCGCCATAATGCTTCGTCCCGCTGGGCGATTTCCTGATTTACTCGATCAATAACTTGGTTGTACTTACGAGCAATTTGCCCTACCTCGGTAAAAGGCTCCTCAGGAACGGAGGATGAGAAATCGGCATTATTTTGTTGATACTGCATCGAGGTCAGAAGATCAAACAGTTCTGTTGTCGCTCTATGCTCTGCAACGTTCAAACCGTCTTCTTCATCTTGTTTACTAACCCTTAGAGGCATGACTTTATTCAGCCATACCATACACACATAGGAGACGACAAAGCTGTATAAACCAATGACAACAATACCTAATGCTTGTACCCCAAGCTGTTGATAAAACCCTAAGCCTGTATGTAGTTTTTCGGGATCACCAAAGAAAGCCACACTTAAAGTTCCCCAAATGCCCGCAAATAAGTGAGCGGGCACCACATCAAGGGCATCATCTAAACGCCACTTTTCCATTAATAAACTGCCGAAGTAGACTACCACACCAGAGCCAATACCAATGATCGAAGCCGACAGCGGCGTCACCACATGACAGGATGCAGTAATCCCTACCAAACCAGCAATGGTGCCATTAAGAATAAAGCCCACCTCAAAATAGCCATCCCGTAGATAATTTATCAGCGAAGCCGTTAACGCCCCCCAAACGGCCGACAAAAATGTATTCAAAATAATAATGGGGACATCATTGTTTAGTGCTAAGGTGCTTCCCCCATTAAAGCCAATCCAACCAAACCAGATCAACAGCACTCCTAATGCGGAAAGCGGTAAATTATTACCGGGAGGCAAGTGAGTACCTTGCTCGAATCGTCCCCTTCTTGGGCCAATGATCATAATCGCGGCTAAGGCAATCCAGCCGCCGACGGAATGGACGACAGTGGATCCTGCAAAGTCCACAAACCCCATTGCTTGCAGCCAGCCTTTTTGCCCCGTCGGGTTAAAGGCTCCTGACCAAGCCCAATGCCCTGTCACAGGGTAAATAAAAGCCATCAAAATCGCTGTGACCGCTAAATACCCCACGAAGCTCATGCGCTCTGCTACCGCACCAGAAGTTAGGGTAGCGGCGGTTCCACAAAACATAAGTTGGAAAAGAAAAAAACTGACTTGCCAAGGAGTGCTATGGTTTCCAAACACAAATTCGCTGGTACCAATGATCCCAAATGCAGAATGACCAAACATGAGGCCGAAGCCAAAAAGCCAGAAAATAATGGCTGAAATAATAAAGTCTGAAATATTCTTCGCGGCCACATTAATACTGTTTTTGCTGCGAATACGACCACTCTCTAGACACAAAAACCCTGCTTGCATCGTAAAAACCAACGCAGCAGTGATAAGAAGCCAAGCAAATTCGGGCATAAGACATTCCTATTACAACTAGGATAAGCAAAAGAAAAAAGTACAACATAACTCAATGACTTTGAAAGCGTATTCAATACTCACGCCAACTTTATCTTTTTGGTTTACAAAACAAGATAAAAAAGGCTTTTACGCCATTCACATCAATGGCCTTTAGAATGCGAAAATAAATAGGAATAGATACGTATTGAAAAACCTGAATAGTTGTTTTTCGACAAAAACTGAACAATAATTAAACAAACTAACATTTGGGAGCTTCTTATGAGCGTCTCCTCAGTGTCTTACAATGACTGGTCAAAAATATTACCCACAACGCCAACCTCTGCAACGTTGGCAAATGACTCGTCTGGGCAAAATCTCGCCCAGTCACGAGAAAGTCTCCAGTTATCGACAAAAGCACAACTAATCAATCAGCAGTTACAAGCGAAACCAGACAAAGACAAAGAAGAGCCAAAAACCGAGTCCATCCAAGTGACATCCAGTATTGGCAAATCGGCAACCGCTACCGGGCTGACCCGCAATGAAGCGATTGCCGTGTATCGCTCCATTGAGTCCATTCTTTAACGCTCGTTCATCGGGTTAGCTGAAAGTCAGAGTGTAGTTAACGGCGGACAAGTAATCGGCCTCACTCTGCAGGTTCGCTAAAGTGAGAGGTCGGCCATCCAACCAGCCGGGAAGAAAATCCGCATGCAAATGTTTATCGTCAGCTTTTAAGGTAAAAATAGGCATGTCGCCTTCTTTGCGATCATTATGCAGTAAGATCGCTAAGCGCAATAAGATAGACAAACGATCCAAATCCTGTTGATCGCTTTTCGTGAATCGAAAATCAAGAGATTGGGTGAATTTACGGCGATGACGTAAAATCAAGTTCGCCAAGGCTTGCTGTTCTTGTTGAGAAAAGCCAGGCATATCAGACTCGCTGATGATATAGGCACCATGCTTATGATAACGGCTATGGGAAATGCCTAATCCGACTTCATGCAACAACCCCGCCCAACGCAGCAAGTCCTCACTGGAGATACTGTTCAACCCCCAATCATCCTTGACTTGGGCCAAGGCCGATAAGGCAGTGTGGGTGACTAATTTCGCTTGCTCAGTATCTATATGATATTGGCTCAACATATAGTTCACAGTACGTTCACGAATATCCGATTCCGCGTAACGTCCCATGATGTCATAGAGTACCCCTTCCCTTAATGCCCCTGTAGAGAAGTCCATCAGCTTAATATCAAAACATTCAAACACCGCTGTGAGAATGGCCATCCCTGCAGCAAAAGTGGTTTTTCGTTCTGGCTTTAAGCCTGGAAGGTCAATTTTGTCGGCATGACCAGCACTAAAGAGCGCTTTTTGAATTTGCTTAAGACATTTAGGGGTGATGCCTTTTTTACTCCAGTTATTTTCTTTGACGATATTAAAAACCGCTTTTATCGTACCTGAGGAACCAATGGCCACATCCCACTTTTCCTCTAGGTAATCATCTTGGATGCTTAACAACTCTAGTCGCGCGGCGGTAACCGCTTTTTGAAAATTTGATTTGGTGATGGTGCCGTCGGGGAAAAATCGCTGTCGAAAGCTAACGCAGCCCATGTGCAAACTTTCGGTGAGAAAGGGCTCTAATTGATGACCGATAATAAACTCAGTGCTCCCTCCGCCAATATCCACCACTAAGCGTTTCAAATCCCCATGATCCATGGTTTTTGACACGCCGACGTAAATCAAACGGGCTTCTTCTCGGCCCGCAATGATTTCAACGGGATGGCTCATGATATCCATCGCCTTACCAATGAAATCGTAGCGATTTTTTGCAACACGTAACGCATTGGTGCCCACAACCCGAACAGAGCCTGGCGGCATTCCCTCTATCACTTGAGCAAATTGGGACAAACAGTCCAGACCTCGTTGCTGTGACTCGTCATCCAATATGTCATTGTTTAAACCGGCGGCTAACTGTACTTTTTCACCAAATTCACCCGTAATTCGCAACTGTCCGTGCGTAACCTGAGCGATAACCATGTGAAAACTGTTTGAACCTAAATCAATGGCGGCAATTTTTTCAAACGGAAAATCATGTGACTGTTGCAAAAAGAGGGACTGCATCCGATAGCCTTTTTTCAGTAAAAATCTTGTTAAAAGAAAGTATATCAGTTGTTTGTGTCCTCTTAATAGAAGAGACGAACATCCCAGCCAAAAAAGCACACTAAATCGCTAAAAAGAATGATATAGTCCTATAAATCTTTTGTATTGTTTGCGAAAAAAAGTTAGTTTTAAGGCGTTTTGATCAAAAAATTACCAAAAAAACCTTTTTTTCGCATGATTTCCTATAGACCTTACGTTTAAGTCGAACTATAGTAGTTACTGTCTTAATGCAAAAAGCTGTCGCTCTTGGGCATTAAGACTCCAATCAAATCGTTTCGCGCAGTATTGGCCTTACCCCTGTTTCGGGTTAACAAAAGCACTAGCTAGGATAATTTAACTGGCTGATGTTTTGTGCGGACTAATACTGATACTTTGTTAAATACTTCAGACATAGATTAGCATTGTTTAGAGGCTAGTCCCGTCAATTGTCCTTCAAGATGAGCTAATGCAAAACCCGTTTATGAACCTTACCGAATTAAAACAGAAATCAGTACACGAACTCTTAGATATCGCCGCAGAAATGGGCTTGGATAACATGGCCCGCTCGCGCAAACAAGATGTCATTTTCTCCATACTTAAGCGACATGCGAAAGGCGGGGAAGACATTTACGGTGACGGTATACTAGAGATTCTGCAAGACGGCTTTGGCTTCCTACGTTCTCCGGACAGCTCTTACTTGGCAGGACCAGATGACATCTACGTATCACCAAGCCAAATTCGTCGCTTTAACCTTCGCACAGGCGATACCATTGCCGGCAAGATCCGACCTCCAAAAGATGGCGAACGATATTTTGCCCTGTTAAAAGTCAACGAAATTAACTTCGATAAGCCTGAAAGCGTCCGCAATAAAATCCTTTTTGAAAACCTTACCCCTCTTTTTCCCGATGAACGTCTTGTCATGGAAGCGGGTAATGGCTCCACTGAAGACGTTACTTCACGTATCATTGATTTGGTTGCACCGATGGGTAAAGGGCAGCGTGCCTTGGTTGTCTCGCCACCAAAGGCGGGTAAAACCTTCATGCTACAAAACATTGCCAATGCGATTACTCGCAACAATCCAGAATGTCATATGATCGTTCTGCTGATTGACGAGCGTCCTGAGGAAGTAACCGAAATGTCGCGTACTGTTCGTGGCGAAGTGGTTGCCTCTACGTTTGATGAGCCACCAAGCCGTCACGTTCAAGTGGCTGAGATGGTCATCGAAAAAGCCAAGCGCCTTGTCGAACACAAGCGTGATGTGGTCATCCTACTGGACTCCATTACCCGTCTTGCTCGTGCTTACAACACCGTTATCCCATCTTCCGGTAAAGTCTTAACTGGTGGTGTCGATGCCAACGCCCTAGAACGACCAAAACGCTTCTTCGGTGCTGCTCGTAACATCGAAGAAGGTGGCAGTTTAACAATCATCGCAACCGCGTTGGTGGATACTGGTTCCAAAATGGACGAGGTCATCTTCGAAGAATTTAAAGGAACAGGTAACTCTGAGTTACACCTTGATCGTAAGATTGCGGAAAAACGCACCTTCCCTGCTATCAACATCCGTCGTTCTGGTACCCGTCGCGAAGACCTTCTGACGTCTGAAGACGAACTGCAACGCATGTGGATTCTGCGCAAACTGCTGAATCCAATGGAAGATGTTGCCGCCACGGAATTCCTCATCGATCGTTTGCGTGTGACGAAAACGAACGACGAGTTCTTTGAATCCATGAAAGGTAAAAACAAATAGGCTCGACATATTCGGGACTATCGGAAAAACCACTTTTATGAAGTGGTTTTTTTTTACCTTCACACGCGGTATAAAACGAGATTATAACGATAATATGACTCAATTTTGACAATTGAGTTAGGCCATGGAGCAACACATTGAAAGACGTCATCGCAACAGTCAACTCAGTAGCATTAATAAACCATAACGTTTATGAAGTCACGTTACAGGTCGAGGAGATGACCTTTATAGCGGGCCAATATTTGATGATTGCTCTTCCCTCCGGAGAAAAGGTTCCTTACTCCATCGGTAGCGCTCCCCATGAACTGCCTAAGCTTTCTCTGTATATTTTGGTCTCAGAGCCAGATTCATTGGCACAAAAAGTCATTGAGCACATTAAGAACCAAGTGACGATTCAGCTTAAAATACCAGGGGGCGATTGCCATATAGCGTGCGATGCTTTTCAACAACACGCTCAACAAGCAAAACCTGTTCTATTGATCGCGGGGGGGACTGGTTTTGCGCAGATGAAGAGCATCTACGAAAGTTTGCAGGCACAAAACTACCAAGGAAACATCTCTTTTTATTGGGGCGTGAGAACACCAGAGGATGTGTTTATGACGGACTGGATTCAGCAAGCCCAGCATCAACATACGACTGCTTCTTTTAATGTGGTCGTCAATGAAGCCAATATGGATTGGCAAGGCAGAACGGGGTGGCTATACGAAGCCATATTAGAAGACCACCCAGATTTAAGCGACAGTCTAGCCATCTTCAGCGGCTCAGTGAACATGGTTTACGGCACGCTGGACCAACTCGAAAACCACTATTTAAAAACAGAAAACTGTCTATCAGATGTGTTTGCTTTTGCTCCCCATCCAAACAAGCCAGTATTGTAATGCTTCACTTACTTGTTATATGTCATAAAGATAAACAACAACCGTTAAGCCATTAATAGTCGTTGTTTATCTCAGCCCGTTATAAGATCTAAATAAGAGAAACTTAAACCGTTTCGCGAGTCTTGTGCCACAAATTCAAAATTAACGTTTGATCGGCTTCGCTGACGTTTTCCGCCTCTAAAGTATCCCTTAATGTTCCTTCAAATGCTTCATCGAACTCAGCCTGTCCCTCACCCTCTGCGCTGCTATGCAGCCCTAATAGTCCTAATAGGTAAGCACAGTAAAAAAGTTCATCGCCTTCTTCTGCCTGGTGTTCTATCTCGCGCAGCGCATCACAAAGCTGATCAGCACGCTCAGAAAAGGTCATTGTCATATGCTTTTTCCCGTTGTTTTTTCCGTTATAAGTGTTGGTAATCCCCGATGAAACACCTTGCTGAGTAAGATTCTCTACTCATTAATCTCTAGCCATTACTCTCTAGAAATAGAAAAAAAGCTGGACATAGAGTCCAGCTTTTTTAATCAGTAAAACGATGCTCTTAAGGTTTAAGATTCAAGGTTTCAAGTGTATTTTGACGAATCGATAATAACAAATCAGTATTTTCGACTAAAGACTCACCATAAGACGGAATCATTTCTTTCATTCTTGCTTGCCATTGCGGTGATTTCATCCGCTCAGGGAAGCATTTTTCCAGAATGCCAACCATGGTATTGACGGTTGTGGATGCTCCTGGAGACGCTCCCAATAGGGCTGCTAACGAGCCATCTTTTGTGACAACCGCTTCGGTTCCGAACTGCAACACGCCACCGCCATGTTGACCCTTTTTAATCACCTGAACGCGCTGACCTGCATAAGCCAATTTCCAATCTTCATCTTTCGCATCGGGGAAGAAATCACGTAGGGAATCACAGCGGTCTTTATGGCTCTTGCGTACTTCGCTGATCAAGTACTTGGTCAAATCCATGTTATTTTTGCCCACCGATAAGATAGGCGCTAAGTTATTAAAGCGCATGCTCATTGGAAAATCTAAAATAGAGCCTTTTTTCAAAAACTTAGTCGTAAAGCCGGCAAACGGTCCAAACAAAATGGCTTTTTTACCATCAATGATACGAGTATCCAAATGGGGAACAGACATTGGCGGCGCCCCAATCGGGGCCGCACCATACACTTTCGCAAAGTGCTGTTTAACGATCTCTGGCTTTTCGCAAACAAGCCATTGACCACTAACGGGGAAACCACCGTACCCTTTTCCTTCTTCGACACCAGTGTTCTGCAGCAATGGTAATGCACCACCGCCAGCGCCTAGGAAAACAAACTTGGCATTGAAACGTTGTGTAGAACCATTTTGGTGAACCAACACATTCCAGGTTCCATCAGGATTTTTGTCAATGCGATTCACTTCCGCATTCACTCGTAGCTCGAAGTTGTCCATGCTTTGCAGCGTGTTAACCATATTACGAGCAATGGCCCCGAAGTTAACGTCCGAACCATGCTCAATACGTGTCGCCGCAAGGGGCTCTTTCGTATCACGATTGTTCATAATGAGAGGCATCCACTCACGCAACTTCTCTCTGTCTTCCGTGAACTGCATTTCTTTAAAAGCCGGATGAGCGCTCATGGCTTCGTAACGTGCTTTGAGCATATCCACATTGTCTTGTCCCCAAACAAAGCTTTGATGGGGCACACGGTGAATAAACTCATTAGGCGCAGGCAGCTTACCTTCTTTTACTAGATAGGACCAAAATTGAAGGCTCACTTCAAATGCCGCATTAATGTTAATGGCCTTATCAATATTGACACTGCCATCTGCATTTTTAGGCGTGTAATTCAGCTCACAATACGCAGCGTGACCTGTCCCGGCATTGTTCCAGCCATCCGTGCTTTCTTTGGCAACACCGTCTAGGCGTTCTACCATGGTGATGGCCAGGTTTGGGTCTAGCTGCTTGAGTAACATTCCTAGGGTGGAGCTCATTGCACCGCCCCCGACTAATAAAACGTCTACAGAATTTGAGGTCATATGGGTTCGCCGTGTCATAGCCAATTATGAATTTGAGAGTGATACGAAAGAAAGCTTTTGGCCGACAGTAATTGATGTAGGAATACTGTCATACTTTGCGCCACTCTCCTCAGAGCGACTCTTGCTGTTAATCGATTGATAACAATTCGAGACGCACAACCTTATCCAGGATTCTGAGCAGGTATTCTTTAATTATACGGATTTTACCAGCAATGTCTTGGTAGCATACATTAAGATCGTCGCTAAAAGTGTTACTCTTTTTTCCTAGATCCGCGCTTTTATAGGATTTTAGCCAAAAAATAACGTTTTTTCTCTACATTTAATTAAAGATTTCTCAAAAACGGTCGCTATACTTATAAAACGATATTCAATATAAATAAAATCAATTCTGTTACGACGAAGCGTCGCAAAGGCGCTGATTTGCGCCTTGCTCATACCTGCGTGGAGGTGTGTCATGCTTGCAAAAGATATTATGGTTCGTGATGTGGTTTGCGTCGATATGGATACACGTTTAACGGAAGTTATCCGCCTCATGGATGAAAAAGGATTTCATCATCTTCCCGTGCTGGAAAATGGCGTGTTGGTTGGCATCATTTCTGATCGTGATTTACTCCGTATTATCAGCCCTTTTATCGGCAGTGTATCAGAGCAATCTCGAGACACGGAGACTCTCAATCATGCCGCCCACCAAGTCATGACACGACAACCTCTAACGGTAAAAGAGCATTCGCCGATAGAGGAAGTCATCTCATGGATGGGGAAAGTCGCTATCTCTTGCATGCCCGTGGTGGATGCAGATAACCATGTCGTCGGCATCATTTCATGGCGTGATTTGATTCATCATGCAACTTTTTAATAATCTTATATAGCGTGTTAACTGGCTAAGCAGATGATAAGCACAAACTCATTAGTGGGTTTGTGCTTGGTCACCTAATAAATCCACTAAATCCGCTTCAGTAAATTCGTATTTTTCGGCACAGAACTGACAATCCACTTTGATACTGCCTTGCTCAATCAGCAATTGTCGAACCTCATCGGTACCGATCGAAATAACAGCCTCCAAGGTACGCTGGCGAGAACAAGAGCAACCAAATTGCATGGGCTTTGTATCGTACAAACGAACATCTTCTTCATGATATAAGCGATGTAATAGTTCTAACGTATCTAACCCCAGTAACTCTTCGTCTTTCACTGTGGAAGCCAAGTGAGTAAAACGCGCCCAAGCATCCTCATCACCAGTTTGTGCTTGCTCAGCAGGAAGTCGTTGCAAAAACAATCCGCCGCATTGCGCGCCATTCGCCGCCAACCAAATACGGCTCGGCAATTGTTCAGACTGTTGAAAGTACTGCTCTAAACATTCAGATAAAGACTCTCCGACAATTTCGACAATCCCTTGATAACGCTGACCATTACGAGGAGTAATGGTGATAACCAGATAACCGCCAGCTAACACCTCTTTTAGCGAAATAACATCAGGCACGTCTTGCGCCTCATCCCATTGCGCTATGCCCCGTAGATTATGCCTTTCATCGCACTCAGCCATCAAAGCAGACAAATAGCCATTGCCTTTGGCTTGAATAGATAGCACGCCGTCAATTTTAATAATATCGCGTAACAGTGCGATCGCGGCGACAAATTCCCCTAACAATTTTTCCAGACCCAGCGGGTAAACTTTTCGTTTAATAATTTCTTGATAGGCACTGGTCAATAACACACGCTCGCCACGGACGTTGGTCTTATCAAAAGAAAATCGCTGAATCTCGTTAATCAATCCACTGTTCACAAAATCACCTTACGCCCCTTTGGACGTGAGTAAAGTTCAAATAATATTGCTGCGCATTTTACCCTTGAGCCTACGAATCATCTACCTTAATACATGAAGTAATTATGATCTCAACAGGAAAACTTGCTGACGGCTATTTCGTTTCCCCGTGTCGCCCTCTAAAATGCATACCAAGACGCAAATGCACGACTTTGCCTTAATACCAATATAGCGATATTTTACCGACGTTTAGAGATTCCCTGTTTTATGATCCAATTTAGCGAAGTCAGTTTACAACGTGGCACACAATTTCTTTTGGAAGAAGCCGACCTCACCATTTTCGAGGGCCAAAAGGTAGGGTTAATTGGCGCAAATGGCGCAGGTAAGTCCTCTCTTTTCGCGATGATCCGCGGAGAACTCAGCGCCGATACTGGCGAGATCATTCTCCCAGGCCAACGACGTATTGCTTTTATGGCCCAAGAAGTCGAAGAAACGCAGCGCAGTGCCTTGGATTACTGCCTCGACGGTGATGACCATCTTCGCCTCATCGAAGCCAACATTGCCAAAGCGCAAGCACAAGACAATCACCACGATCACGCGCTTTGGCTTGGCGAGTATGAAAGTGCCCATGGCTATACTGCACAATCTCGCGCGGAAACGCTCTTGCAAGGTCTCGGCTTTAAAATGTCAGACATGCATAAACCCGTCGCCGATTTTTCTGGGGGATGGCGAATTCGCTTAAACCTTGCCAAGGCGTTAATGTGTCCATCTGATGTATTGCTGTTGGACGAACCGACAAACCACTTAGACCTAGATGCCGTAATGTGGTTAGAAAACTGGTTGCGCCAATACCCAGGCACTTTGTTACTGATTTCACACGATAGGGACTTTCTCGATGGCATTTGCAGCCACATTGTCCATCTCTACCAAAAAAAGTTGACCCTTTACAAAGGCAACTATTCCGACTACGAACGCCAGCGCTCAGAACACTTGGCTCAGCAACAGTCTAACTTCGAACGCCAGCAGGCCAAACGTGCCCACTTACAACAATACGTGGACCGTTTCCGCTACAAAGCCACAAAAGCCAAGCAGGCTCAAAGTCGTCTCAAAATGCTGGAAAAGATGGAGCTGATTGGCCCTGCCCACATCGATTCGCAATTTTCATTTTCTATCCCCGTGGCCGAAAAAACCTCTCAGTTATTGATCAACCTATCACAAGCCGATTTAGGATACACCTCGCCATCGGGCGTGCAATCGATTCAACTTGGCAACAGCAATTTTGCCCTGCGGGACGGTCAGCGTGTCGGCTTACTAGGCCCTAATGGCGCGGGTAAATCGACGTTGATTAAATCCATTGTTGGCGAAATTCCGATTCTTGCAGGAGATCGCGTCACAGGGGAGAATTTAAACATTGGCTACTTCTCTCAGCATCAATTAAGCGCGCTAGATTTAGAAGCCTCGCCATTGTTGCATATCCAGCGTCTTACCCCGAAGGTCTTAGAAAGCGATATTCGTCGATATTTGGGTGGCTTTGGCTTTACTGGTGACGATGCATTACGCCCAGTAAAAGGCTTCTCAGGTGGTGAAAAAGCGCGTCTCGCCTTGTCATTAATCGCTTGGACGAAACCCAACTTATTGGTCCTTGACGAACCCACTAACCACTTAGACATCGAAATGCGCCAAGCGCTCACCGAAGCACTACAAGAGTTCCCAGGTTCCATCTTGTTGGTATCCCATGATCGTCATCTGCTAAACAGTACCGTCGATGAGTTTTATCTCGTTGCTGATCATCACATTCAACCTTTTGAGGGTGACTTGGCGGCTTATCATGCTTGGTTGCAAGCAAGACAAGCTAACGCGGCTCAGATCGAAAAAAATGAACAGAACCCAGATAAAATGGAGAAAGTAGACCGCAAAGAAGAGCGCCGTAAAGCGGCGGAGATGCGCGAAAAATTACGCCCTCTTCGTAAGCAGATAGAAAAATATGAAAAAGCCGTTCAGACCGCTCAAAGCCATTTAGACAAGATATCAGACGCCATGACGGATGCGACCCTATACGAAGCGGAGCAACGAGACAAGCTGCAGACACTCCTCAGTGAGGAAGCCAAATGGAAAAAAACCCTAGAAGAAAACGAAGAGGCGTGGTTTGAAGCACAGGAAGAACTGGAAGACGCCCAAGCGCAACTAAGCTAGCCGCCGACTCAAAACAAAGACTTAATTGGGGAAAGTGGTTAGACATTGCGTTAATACACAGCAGTTATATCAACAATGACTTAAGATTGTCACATAAATCAAGTACATTCTTAACAAGCGAAAAGGAGATATTGGATGACCTTTCCATATACCCGTATGCGTCGCATGCGTAAAAACGATTTTTCACGACGCCTCATGCGAGAGCATCGCTTAACCGCTGACGATCTCATCTACCCCATGTTCATCATAGAAGGAAAAAAGGTGAGAGAGGCCGTTCCTTCCATGCCAAACATCGAACGAGTATCCATTGATGTTTTGCTTGAAGAGGCCAAAGAAATTGTAGCACTGGGCATCCCCATGATTGCCCTGTTTCCAGTGATCTCTGGTGATAAAAAATCCCTTGATGCGAAAGAGGCATATAACCCCAATGGATTGGTACAACGCGCAGTAAAAGCCCTAAAAGACGCGTTTCCAGAATTGGGCGTATTGACGGACGTGGCGTTGGATCCCTACACCACTCATGGACAAGACGGCATCATCGACCACGAAGGTTACGTATTAAACGACATCACCGTAGAAACGCTTGTCAAACAAGCGCTTTCTCATGCTAAAGCAGGGGCTGACGTGGTAGCCCCTTCAGATATGATGGATGGGCGCATTGGTGAAATTCGTGATGAACTCGAAGCAGAAGGCTTTATTAATACGCTGATTATGGCATACGCAGCCAAATATGCATCCGCCTACTATGGACCATTTCGCGATGCCATTGGTTCTAGCGGCAATTTAGGGAAAGGCAACAAATTTACTTATCAAATTGATCCGGCAAACTCAAACGAAGCCATTCGTGAGGTGATGTTAGATATAGACGAGGGCGCCGATATGGTCATGGTCAAACCTGGCCTCCCCTATTTGGATATCGTTCGTCGCGTCAAAACCGAGTTAGAAGTACCCACTTTTGCTTACCAAGTCAGTGGTGAATACGCAATGCACATGGCTGCGTTTCAAAATGGCTGGTTAGACAAAGATTCCGTTATTTTGGAATCCTTAGTGGCATTTAAACGTGCTGGTGCCGATGGCATCTTAACGTATTTTGCAAAAGACGCAGCCCGTTTGCTGAAAGGATAATGTCCCCCTCGTCCTGATCTGGTTTCCAATAGGTACATTCCGCCAGCTTACATGAGGAAAATTTACCCAAAGCAACATAGAACTATAGGCTTCTAGGCTGCGTTAGTGTAATTTGTTAGTTAATGCCTACTCTTTCTTAGATGGGCATTAAAGCAAGATACCAATAATATGAGAAGACGGTATTTGGGAGTTATGAAAGCGCATGTCTGAACAGTCTGTGAACGAAATGGAAAAACAGGAAGCGGTTGCAACGCCATTAGTAGAGGCCGAAGAATTGGTATTAGAACCCATTCCGGAGCAGCCTCAAGACCCTAATAAAGTTGCCATAGAAGAACGCTTACCCGAACAAATTGACTTGGCCGATCCCGAGTTGTATTTCAACCGTGAACTCAGCCATCTGCAATTTAATGCCCGTGTGCTTGAACAAGCCATGGATGAAAATCACCCTATTTTTAATCGTCTTATGTTCTTGTGTATTTTTAGCTCGAACATGGATGAATTCTTTGAAATACGTGTTGCTGGCCTAAAAAGTCAACTTGAGTACAGCCGTGAAAAAAATGGTCCAGACGGCATGCACCCGAAAAAAGTCCTTAGCTTAATCAGTGATCATGCGCACAAGCTGGTTCGTCGCCAATATCGTATTCTTAATGATATTATTTTTCCCAAACTGGCCAATGAAAACGTTAAATTTATTCGCCGTTCTGTCTGGAATGAGAAACAAGCCGCATGGGTAAAACGCTATTTTAGAGATAACGTTCTGCCCATTATTAGCCCCATTGGGCTTGACCCAGCCCACCCATTCCCAAGGCTCGCCAACAAGACTTTTAACTTTGTGGTGGAATTAGAAGGCCGGGACGCCTTTGGTCGTGAGAATGGCTTAGCCATCGTGCCTGCTCCTAGTTCATTACCTCGTTTGGTCAAATTGCCCGATGATGTGTGCGAGGGTGGCAACAATCTAGTGTTCCTATCGTCTATCATTCACGCCCATGCGGATCAGTTGTTTCCTGGTATGACAGTAAAAGGCTGTTATCAATTCCGCTTAACCCGTAATGCTGACTTAGAAGTGGATTCAGATGATATCGGTGTCGATTTAGCTGGAGCACTGAGAACCGAACTCCAAAGCCGTCACTATGGTAGCTCAGTACGTTTAGAAATCGCTAATAACTGCCCAGCACATATTATTGATTCCTTACTCAAGCAATTCGATCTTGAAAAACAAGATTTGTACCGTATCGATGGCCCAGTGAACCTAAGCCGCTTATTGGCCGTATTAGAATTGGTCGATCGTCCAGATCTAATGTACCCACCATTTTCACCAGGGTTACCTAGAAAATTAGCCAGTTCAGGCGGTATTTTTGAAGCCATTCGCCAACGCGATTACCTGTTGATGCACCCATTCGAAAGCTTCTCACCGGTTATCGATTTGTTGAGCGACGCAGCCAAAGACCCTAATGTTGTAGCGATTCGTCAAACACTTTATCGTACTGGTGCTCGTTCCCCTGTTGCTAATGCGTTAGTAGAAGCGGCTAGGAACGGCAAAGAAGTAACCGTGGTCATCGAACTACGGGCACGATTTGATGAAGCAGAAAACTTAGCCCTTGCTAGCCGCTTACAAGACGCTGGCGCGATTGTTGTTTATGGCGTTGTTCGTCATAAAACCCATGCGAAAATGATCCTCATCGTTCGTAGAGAAGGTGCAGAACTAACCCGCTATGTTCATCTAGGAACTGGTAACTACCACGCGGGAAACGCACGGCTTTATACCGATTACAGCTTCATGACGTGTGATAAAGAGATTGGCGACGATGTGCATCGTGTCTTCCAACAGCTCACCGGAATGAGCAAAGAGCTGAAGGTAAAAAAACTGCTACACGCGCCCTTTACCCTACGTGATCGTCTATTGGATATGATCAATCGTGAGGCCGAAAACGCCATCCAAGGCGAACCCTCGCGCATTATCATCAAAGTTAACTCCTTGACGGAACAACGGCTTGTTCAAGCGTTATATAAAGCCTCTCAAGCGGGCGTGAAGATTGATTTGATCGTTCGTGGTATTTGTACACTTCGTCCTGGTATCAAAGGCGTGTCGTCGAATATACGCGTACGCAGCATTATTGGTCGTTTTCTCGAGCACACCCGAGTTTACTACTTCTACAACAACCGTAATCCACAAGTATACTTATCCAGTGCCGATGGTATGGATCGCAACTTGAATAACCGAATAGAAGTTGCCTTCCCTCTTCAAGACGTCAGTTTATCTCGCCGTGTGAAAAAAGAGCTGGAATTATATTTATCGGACAATACTCAAAGCTGGATTCTACAGAGCGATGGTTCATATCAACTCTCAAAACCTCGCAAAGGCGAATACCGCAGCGCGCAACGGGCTTTGCTAAGCGAATTGGCCGACAATACGCGATAACGCTATCTTTATCTTGTTAGTCATATAAGGCTCTGATCGACCCAATCAGAGCCTTTTTTACTTGCGTCTCACCCTTGAATTTCGGTAATCCCATCCCATTTACATTAGTATATTCTAATAGGAGGCACACTATGAATATCGCGTGTCCACACTGCTTCACCACCAACCGCATCCCTGAGGGCAAATCCCATAAAGCAGGCAAATGCGGTAAATGCAAAAGCGCTTTGCATACCACTCACCCCGTAAACCTCACAGAACAAAACTTCCAGCAATACATTGCCAATACCGATTTGCCAATCGTGGTCGACTTTTGGGCCGAATGGTGTGGACCATGTAAAATGATGGGGCCAGTTTTTAGTCGCCTTGCGGAACGCTCAGAAAAAGCTTTGTTTGCCAAAGTCGATACCGAACAATGCCAACGTATTAGTGCGCAATTCAACATCCGCAGCATCCCAACACTGATCGTCTTTAAAGGCGGCAAAGAAATAAACCGTCTAAGCGGAGCGCTACCAGAAGCCCAATTAGAACAATGGATTAATCAGAATATCTAGACACTTTTCGCTGCAATAACAGATTAGATAAGTAATTTAATATAGAGAGACCTTTGCATGATGTCACGTTGCTTGGCCTTGTTAGAAGGGCTATCGCCCATAGGCCTCTCGTACATCATCTACCAACTGAGCACATTCCCGCAGTAAAACCAACGGGGAGGAAAGTTCCAAAGAAAATCAACGGCTGCTTTCAACTCCTCACTGGCTTCAGCATGGAATCGTTCATGAGCCTCATTGGCAAATCGATCCCACAAGGCAGAAACATCGTTTCAATTCCGAAACGCGAATCTTGTCGCTTTTAGTGCATACTCCATCCGAGCAAACACCGCCAGAAACTCACACGCCAGATCACTTGGCATATGAAGGTGCCGTAACCATGTCTCTCCTTCAACGCCTCAATAACCGGCGCAGCTTTGCTGCGTCCGGCCCCAAAGGGGCGTAGTTGATTGACTTGTTAGTACTTTAAACCTTAATAATTAGCTCTTGGGGTGGTTTATATAGATTTGATTGCGATACTTTACCTGGGAAGCCTTTGGCTTGAACTGCTCTTTTGAACGCGCTAAACAAATGTTTATCGATTCTTGGATCAAAGACTACTTCATCGAACATTTCATTTGGATCAATGTTAAATGGGTAAACAGGGCCTCTTCCATCTGTATAAATTAACCTGACCTCTTTTTCGTGGCTAAACTCTCTTCGTTTGTAAAGAAGGGACTCGGCAATACCGGTACCATTAGTATTGAAAACATCAATGCTAGTTAAAGATGACGCTAGCTCTCTCTGAGCTTGGTACTTTACTTTACCTATGAAGCAGGACAAGTCACCAAATTGCGGATTATTGCTTCTTAACGCCTCAAGCAATTTTCTCGGAGTCGTTTTTACTTTAGCCCCATTCGTATCTGAAGAGTAAATTCGCCACATAGCATCGGTTTCACGATGCTGAGTCCAGCATTGACCATATATTTTGTCTCGAATTCCATCCATATCGCCGGATTCGCCAGTTGATAGAAGTTTAACCTTTGAGGAAAGTAGCCAGTTTTGCATATTTCGGAGCATTCCGAACAGCCATTTCGGAATGAACCGAACACCTATTTCGGTTTAATCCGAACGCACATTCCGCGATTATCCGAACACTTTTAGGCGAACTCCGAAATCAGCGTTCGGAATAGCGAAAAGCCCGTTCGGAATGTCCGAAATCCTAATTTTTTCTCTTTTAAATCAATCACTCGCTATTCTTTATCTCTCAAATCAGAAGGTAAGGAAGCGACCATGGCTAAAAAGAGAACTCCAATGAAAAAAATCAAAGAGATATTACGACTCAAATACGACTGCGGTCTGTCCTATCGTCATATCGCTAGTTGCCTCAATGTCAGCCTTGCAACTGTCTCAGAACTTATCGCGCGCTTTAAGCAAAGTCAGATAGGTTGGCCCCTCCCAGAAGACTGTAGCGATACCGATCTCAATCAAGCGCTTTATCACTCAAAGAAAGCCAGTCGTCATAAAGTCATGCCGGACTTCGTTCAGTACGCTGTCGAACTCAGGCGTAAAGGCATGACGAAGATGCTGCTCTGGCAGGAATATCATGAACAATATCAAGAGCAAGCTTACGCTTACACTCAGTTCTGCGAGTACTTCATTCGCTGGTTCAAAACCCAAAAGCGCAGCATGCGTCAGCTTCATGTGGCGGGGGATAAGCTGTTTATTGACTATTGTGGACCTAGGCTTCAGGTGGTCAACCCTGACACAGGCGAAGTGCGAGAAGCGGAAGTGTTCGTGGCGACCTTAGGTGCGTCCAATTACACTTATGTTGAAGCCTTCCCAAGCCAAGGTAAATCCTATTGGCTAGAAGCCCATGCCAATGCGTTCGAACACTTCGGCGGTGTTCCCCAACTTTTAGTCCCCGATAATCTGCGCAGCGCGGTCACCAAAGCGAACCGCTATGAGCCAAGGCTTAATGACAGCTATCAAAAACTGGCGAATCATTATCAAACCGCGGTGATGCCAGCTCGCCCTTACAAACCAAAAGACAAAGCCAAGGCTGAAAATGCCGTGCTCCTAGTGGAACGTTGGATCATGATGCGATTGCGTCACCAAACCTTCCATACCTTCAAAGAACTGAACCTAGCCATCCGCGAACTTATGAATGAGCTAAATCAGCGAGAGATGAAACAGTACGGTGCGAGTCGCCAAGCATTGTTCAACAAACTCGATAAGCCAGCGTTAAAACCATTGCCCAAACAGCGTTATCTGTATACCGAAACCAAACGCGCCAAAGTTGGGCCGGACTATCACATCGAATATCGCCGCCATTATTACTCCGTTCCCCATCAACTGGTCGGCCATCATGTTGAACTGGAAGCCTCTAATCGTCTAGTGCAGATCTACCACCAAGGTAACTTGGTGGCTCAGCACCCACGCAGTCAAAGGGAGCGCGGAAACAGCACACAACCCGAGCACATGCCAAGTCATCATCAATATCAAAAGTGGTCACCTGGGCGCTTGCTCAACTGGGGAGCGAACATAGGACCAGCGACCCGAGAAGTCATTAACAAAATGCTCCACTCCAAGCCTCATCCAGAGCAATCCTATCGTTCCAGTCTGGGGTTGCTCAATCTGAGTAAAGTGCATGGAGAGTCGCGTTTAGAGCAAGCCTGTAACGATGCCTTGATGCTAACAAAACCTAACTACACCTTCATCAGTAACTTGCTTAAAAACAACCGCGAAGGACAACTGGATAAAGGCAAAACGAGCACACCTAACCTTGTTCATAGCAATGTCCGTGGCCCGAACTGTTATCACTAGGAGAAGATAAATGAACGCACTCGACGAGAAACTAAAAACCCTCCGCTTGAGCCATGCAGCGAAAGCACTAGAGCAGCAACAAGAGCAACTGACCACCTACGCAGAACTGAACTTCGAGGAACGGTTAAGTCTGCTTCTAGAAAGTGAGATATTGAATCGTAACCAGACCAAAATCCAACGCTTAAAACGACAAGCCAAGCTAAGAATGGACGCACAACCGAGTCAACTTATCTATAAAGAAAGGCGAAACCTTAACCGAAAACAAATGAGCGAATTACTCACTGGCAGCTACCTACACAAACATCAGAACATCTTGATAACAGGCCCAACGGGCGCAGGCAAAACCTATCTAGGCTGTGCACTGGCAACCAGTGCCTGCGATCAACAACACACCGTTAGGTACTATCGATTAACTCGCTTGCTTGATGACCTAAGTGCAGGTCGTCTCGATGGCAGCTATCAAAAACAGCTTCAGTCTCTGGCTAAAAAAACCTTACTGATCCTCGACGACTGGGGGATGGAAAAACTGACTCAAGAGCACTCAGGTCATCTGCTGGAAGTGCTTGAGGATCGTTACCAAAACAGCAGCACCATCGTCATCAGTCAACTTCCTGTAAAAGAGTGGTACAGCATGATCGACAACGCCACTGTAGCAGACGCCCTAATGGATCGATTGGTACACAATAGTCATCGAATAGAATTAGGAGGTGAGTCAATGAGAAAACTGGCGTAATCCGAACAGTTAGAGTAAAAATAAGGAAAGAGAAAAAAAGTAGGTTCAGGTGTTCGGAATAAACCGAAATGAGCGTTCGCAATCACCGAAATACGCAGTTTTCAAATGGATCATCCCATTTGCTCGGAGGAACAAGGACTAACTGTTCTTCTTCAAAGCATTGAAGAAGTCGATTTACAGGCATTATCCTATATACAGGTTTATCAAGCTCTTCATCTTTTAGGTTTAGATAATTCTGGTAAGGCACAATTTTTCCTTGAATGCATAGAACAGTTGCAAAATACATGGCGCTATATTTGGGGAACAAAAATTCGTGACATGTATTTTTTCAATTGCTTCGTCTTGTTATACGAATTTAACTCTGAACTTTAACCTTTCCAAAACCTAATCTTGCGGATGGTCGTGGAATGCTATGAATCCGTTCTTGAGGTTCCAATTCAGTATATTTCAAAACAAATGAATTTTGATCAGGGTATATTTGATAGAAACTAATATTGGAACTTGATGAATAGAGTAACTTTATAATACTTCCTACCACCCAACTATCACACCTCATACCAAAATATATACCTGATAATTTAAACGGTATTTGATGAGAACCATATGATTGAGATAACAAGCGCCACTCTGACTCATATTCCCAATCTGCAGCTTTAGTATAAAAATATTGGTTTTGAATTTGTTCATGTGCTGTGTGAGAATTATTTACGATATAATCATAAATTAGCTTAGTGCTTATTCCACGATCCCCTTCATAATCGATTTGACAAGACGTATCAACCGCACCATCCATATCAAATTCTAAACAAATACCTCGATGTTCATCAGCATAGTGGCTCCACATAAGCGGTGAATCACATTTACCTGAAAGAGAAAGAACCCCAAGATTTTTCATAATGTTGTCTAGTTGGCTCTTAATCTCTTGTTTTAACTGATAGAAATATGACTTTCTTTGTTCTTCAAGAGAATCGTATTGAGTTGAATAATAACTAAAGCTTTTAATTTTATTATCAGCTTCATTTTTTCCGACATTCTTTAACAACATTTGAAAACAAAGATCTTCTATTTTATGTTCAGGCAAATCATCTATCAAAATAGGAGAACAATCTAAAGGGTCATTGAACTGTTTTGGATCAGAATAATATATTTCACTAGCGCATAATTCTCGAATTAAAAACTCGCTAAATTTTCTATATTTATAAAGTTTCACTTGAATCCTCTCAATTCGTATAACTACTAAGCGGTTATACAGTGGCGAAGCCATGGCTATAACCGTCTGTTGAACGGCCGCGTTATCTATAGGGGATTTGCTTTTTCAGAATTGGCGACGTCCCTGTTAATATCGCAGTGCTTTTTCTCCCTTACTAAGGGATATTCCCAAAATTTAGGTGGAGTTTACGTTTATTCTTTATCACAGTATGACTCTTTTTACTCGAATCCTAAGCATTAGGCAATACTCAATCCTCAGGCTCCATGACCTGATCCGCTTTCAAGGCAATGTATTTATGCCTGAGTCTGTTAACGACTATTCAAGCCCAACTGAGGGAAATATTTTATCTCCCCAAGATAAACCACATTAGGTTCACCACACGCTGGGCATCGACACCCCATTGGCGCAGTGTCCATCTCCACTTTTACAGACTACTTGCTTAGTTCATCACTCTGTCGTTTTATCTTTTCTAAGGATCGCTTTTTTATGGCATTCGATAAATAACCATAATGACGAATACGCATAAATCCTTTGGGCAATACCTGCAGAAGAAAACGTCTAATAAGCTCCGCCGGTTCCAGTGACAATCGGCTTGCTTTATTGGCTTTTTCATCAAAATAGGACAGGGTCACCTGATTGTCTTTCCATGATTCAAGACGATGATTACTTAATCCAACCCGATAAGTATAACGAGCTAAGTAGCTGACTAAGGTCTCTCGATATTCTAATGCGGATTTGCAATAAACGACCCATGGATGACTCATTAAATGGCTCAGCGTGCCATCCAGCGTTGCCTTTTCAATCGTCGATAACCCCCCTTGTTCATACGCTTGGAGTAGTTGACTCACCATCGTGCCTCTAAAACGATTTGAGAGGAGCTTAACGGGCAAAAAATACCCTTTATGGATCGGCTTCCAATCCTTACCAGTTAAAACACCTGCGGGAACCAAACAGTGCAGATGAACATGGCGAGACAAGTTCTGTCCCCATGTATGTAACACACAGGTCATCCCTGCTTGACCATGATATTTTCTATCCGCTAACCCATTAAGAGAGCGCCATGCCGAGTGAAACAACGCACCATAAAGCGTTCGACCGTGTCGACTAACCCAATCATTTAAAGCATGCGGAAGCGTAGCAAGGTGGACTGGTATAGGCTAATCATGATCCAAGATTGATTCCTGAATACCAATAGGATCAGTCTCATTGATGTTAAGAATTTTGCGTAAAGAGCAATCAATGCCCCCCATTGATTGCGCTATCTAAGCATATAGTCAACATTCACTTCCCGAATCTCAGACTTATGTCTAACTTACTCGCTAAGACAGAAGCCTTATAGTAAGTCACCTCTTCATTTTTATCCGTAATATAAATTTCGCCAAAACTGAGGCCTAGAAAATAGGCTCCGTGCTCTAGTCCAGAGAACTGGCTACAGAGCGATTTATATTATCTAAAGTAGATCCTAATTAATAAAAACAGCATAAAGGTTTCAGGATGCAATTAGAGCGAATTAGACATGCAGGTTTACATGAAAAAGTCATGTCAGCTGAGCAAGCAAGTGAATTTATCAAAGACGGTATGACCGTGGGTATGAGTGGTTTTACCCGCGCAGGGGAAGCCAAGGCCGTTCCTAAAGCGCTGGCCGAGCGAGTAAAAGAGCACCCGCTAAAAATCAACTTAATGACGGGGGCATCACTGGGGAATGACCTTGATAAAATCCTGACCGAATCTGGTAGCCTAGCACGCCGCATGCCCTTTCAAGTGGATACCACATTACGCAAAGCCATTAACAATGGCGAAGTCATGTTTATTGACCAACACCTTTCTGAAACCGTAGAACAGCTGCGCAACCATCAATTAAAACTGCCAGACATTGCCATTATTGAAGCCGTTGCCATTACAGAAGAAGGCCACATTGTGCCAACAACATCCGTGGGCAACTCAGCAAGCTTCTCGATTTTTGCTAAGCAGGTAATTGTCGAAATCAACACGTCGCATAAACCAGAACTTGAAGGCTTGCACGACATCTACATACCATCCTACCGCCCATCGCGCACGCCAGTACCACTGGTTAAAGTGGATGACCGAATTGGCAGCACAGCGATTCCAATTCCACCGGAGAAAATTGCGGCAATTGTTTTCACTAGCCAACACGACTCTTACTCAACCGTTGGGGCGCCAGATGAAGACACAGCAGCCATCGCCAAACACCTCGTTACCTTTTTAGAAAACGAAGTCGCTGAAAAACGCCTAGCGCCAAACCTAGGGCCACTACAAGCGGGCATCGGTAATATCGCCAATGCGGTGATGATGGGCTTATTGGATTCGGATTTTACCGACCTTACCATGTACTCAGAGGTTCTACAGGATTCGACATTTGATCTGATTGATGCTGGCAAAATGAAGTTTGCTTCAGGCTGTTCTGTCATCTTATCAGAACGTATGAACTCAAAAGTCTTTGATAACCTTAAACATTACAAAGACAAACTGATTCTGCGCCCACAAGAGATTTCTAACCATCCTGAAATCGTGCGTCGTCTTGGCATCATTGCCATCAATACCGCACTGGAGTTTGATATCTATGGTAACGTGAACTCCACACACGTCTGCGGCACTCGAATGATGAACGGCATCGGTGGCTCTGGCGACTTTGCCCGTAACGCCAACATGGCCATCTTCGTCACCAAATCCATCGCCAAAGATGGTGCGGTCTCAAGCGTTGTCCCCATGGCCAGTCACGTGGATCATAACGAACATGATGTGGATATTCTGGTGACCGAACAAGGTCTTGCTGACCTTCGTGGTTTAGCTCCTCGTGAACGTGCGGTGCAAATCATCAAACACTGCGTGCACCCAGACTATCGCAACCAAATGCTCGACTACTTCGAACGTGCTTGCGCTCGTGGTGGCCATACACCACACCTTCTAGATGAGGCTTTTAGCTGGCACATCAACCTAGAGAAAAATGGCACCATGAAGTTGCTTTAACTAAAACAGCAGAACCCGAGACCCGAGGTGGCGACTTCATGGAAGTTTACTCTCCTCATTATTTGAAAAGATAAATCGGAATACATTGAAACCACCTTGCTATTGGATTCGCGCCGACGCATTTAGGTGCAAGCAAATACAGTGGCAAGGTGGCAATCTGCAAAGGCTGGCCATGGATTACCACCTTCGTGGTAATGGCGTTGTGAATGCAGGTGCTGTAGGAATAACAACCCTTGATCTCACACTCTATTTTTGAAAAGATTAACTCAGATCAATCGTCGCCTTGCTATTGGATTTGCGCCGACGCGTTGAGCCTGCGAAACAGGCGCAAGCGAATACGATGGCAAGGTGATAATCTAAGGCTGCAAAACAATAGATTACCGCCTTCGCGGTAATGACGTTGTGAATGCGGGAGCTGTAGGAATGGCAAGAGACGCTCTCACGGACCCTCCCTCAATTTTTAGGGAAGCTGACTCCCCTTTTTACTTTTGGGATTTTCTGCAGACGAAAAAAAGCCCAACAGCATAAGCTATCAGGGCCTTCCTATTAAAATCTTGATACGACCTACTTTCACATGCTTGTCTGTTATAGAGAGCCCCACACGACCATCGTCGATGGTGATGCTCCAGAACGAAAAAACCCCACTCTGCTTCGCAGGATAGGGTTTCTCTTAATTAAATCTTGATAACGACCTACTCTCACATGACTTTCTAATTCAATCAAGCCCACACTACCATCGGCGATGGCAAGCGCCTGCGGCGAAAAAAGAGTCACTTCTGAGTTCCGAGAGGGGATCAGGTGGTTCAACCCGGCTGATGGTCTACAACGTTTCTTGAGACGAAAAAAAGCCCTGACAGCATGGCTATCAGGGCCTTCTTAATTTAAAGCTTGACGACGACCTACTCTCACATGACTTTCTAATTCAACCAAGCCCACACTACCTCGGCAATGGCAAGCGCCTGCGGCGAATAAAGTGCCACTTCTGAGTTCCGAGATGGGATCAGGTGGTTCAACCCGTCTGATGGTTTAAACGTTTCTTGAGACAAAAAAAAGCCCTGACAGCATAGCTATCAGGGCCTTCTAAATTTAAAGCTTGACGACGACCTACTCTCACATGGGATCTCCCACACTACCATCGGCGATGGCACTTTTCACTTCTGAGTTCGGGATGGGATCAGGTGGTTCAATGCCTCTATGATCATCAAGAAAACTGGTGTGCGCAATGCGCAAATTCGTTCACTTGTCTCTTTTAACAATTCATTTTGAAATAGCGATAACCAAGGTCAAACCAGTGTCTATCGTAATCTGTGTCTTACGACCTCCATGGATGGAGGAAGTGCTGGAATGGTCAGGAACCATCTCCAGTAAAACCACTTTGGTGTTATATGGTCAAGCCTCACGAGCAATTAGTATTGGTTAGCTCAATGCCTCACAGCACTTACACACCCAACCTATCAACGTCCTCGTCTCGAACGGCTCTTTAGGGAACTTATGTTCCAGTGAGATCTTATCTTAAGGGAGGCTTCCCGCTTAGATGCTTTCAGCGGTTATCCCGTCCGAACATAGCTACCCGGCAATGCCACTGGCGTGACAACCGGAACACCAGAGGTTCGTCCACTCCGGTCCTCTCGTACTAGGAGCAGCTCCTCTCAAATCTCAAACGTCCACGGCAGATAGGGACCGAACTGTCTCACGACGTTCTAAACCCAGCTCGCGTACCACTTTAAATGGCGAACAGCCATACCCTTGGGACCGGCTTCAGCCCCAGGATGTGATGAGCCGACATCGAGGTGCCAAACACCGCCGTCGATGTGAACTCTTGGGCGGTATCAGCCTGTTATCCCCGGAGTACCTTTTATCCGTTGAGCGATGGCCCTTCCATACAGAACCACCGGATCACTAAGACCTACTTTCGTACCTGCTCGACGTGTCTGTCTCGCAGTTAAGCGTGCTTTTGCCTTTACACTCTATGCATGATTTCCGACCATGCTGAGCACACCTTCGTGCTCCTCCGTTACTCTTTGGGAGGAGACCGCCCCAGTCAAACTACCCACCACACAGTGTCCTCGATCCGGATTACGGACCTGAGTTAGAACCTCAAACATACCAGGGTGGTATTTCAAGATTGGCTCCAATAGAACTGGCGTCCTATCTTCAAAGCCTCCCACCTATCCTACACAAGTAGGTTCAAAGTTCACTGTGAAGCTATAGTAAAGGTTCACGGGGTCTTTCCGTCTAGCCGCGGATACACAGCATCTTCACTGCGATTTCAATTTCACTGAGTCTCGGGTGGAGACAGTGCCGCCATCATTACGCCATTCGTGCAGGTCGGAACTTACCCGACAAGGAATTTCGCTACCTTAGGACCGTTATAGTTACGGCCGCCGTTTACTTGGGCTTCGATCAAGAGCTTCGCTTACGCTAACCCCATCAATTAACCTTCAAGCACCGGGCAGGCGTCACACCCTATACGTCCACTTTCGTGTTTGCAGAGTGCTGTGTTTTTAATAAACAGTTGCAGCGGCCTGGTATCTTCGACCGACTAGTGCTTACGGAGCAAGTCCTTCACACCGGCCGGCGTACCTTCTCCCGAAGTTACGGTACCATTTTGCCTAGTTCCTTCACCCGAGTTCTCTCAAGCGCCTTGGTATTCTCTACCTGACCACCTGTGTCGGTTTGGGGTACGGTTCATGTATATCTGAAGCTTAGAAGTTTTTCCTGGAAGCATGGCATCAACCACTTCACCCAAAAGAGGGCTCGTCATCAATTCTCGGCATTCTCTCTTAAAGAGTGACCCGGATTTGCCTAAGTCACTTGCCTACTACCTTAAACACAGACAACCATCGCTGTGCTGGCCTAGCCTTCTCCGTCTCTCCATCGCAATATACATAAGTACAGGAATATTAACCTGTTTCCCATCGACTACGCATTTCTGCCTCGCCTTAGGGGCCGACTCACCCTGCCCTGATTAACATGGGACAGGAAACCTTGGTCTTCCGGCGGGGGAGGTTTTCACTCCCCTTATCGTTACTCATGTCAACATTCGCACTTCTGATACCTCCAGCCTGCCTTACAGCTTGACCTTCAACGGCTTACAGAACGCTCCTCTACCGCTCATCCTAAGATGAACCCGTAGCTTCGGTGTACAGTTTGAGCCCCGTTATATCTTCCGCGCAGGCCGACTCGACTAGTGAGCTATTACGCTTTCTTTAAAGGATGGCTGCTTCTAAGCCAACCTCCTAGCTGTCTAAGCCTTCCCACATCGTTTCCCACTTAACTGTAACTTTGGGACCTTAGCTGACGGTCTGGGTTGTTTCCCTTTTCACGACGGACGTTAGCACCCGCCGTGTGTCTCCCGTGCTCATACTCATTGGTATTCGGAGTTTGCATGGGGTTGGTAAGTCGGGATGACCCCCTAGCCCAAACAGTGCTCTACCCCCAATGGCAATACACGAGGCGCTACCTAAATAGCTTTCGAGGAGAACCAGCTATCTCCGAGCTTGATTAGCCT
>NZ_CM149678.1:4832500-5022500 GCF_056173515.1 Marinomonas sp. 63XJN7_9_ISO-PGPR-S23-217
TGGCCTCACCCGTGTAGCTTTCAAGTGAAGACGTGGTTACCGCAACATCTGCGACTGGCACCTGCCAAGGACCTACCATTTGATCACGAGCCACCATACCAGTAATAGAACGGTCACCGATGGTGATCAAGAAGTTTTTGCTTGCGACCGTAGGCAAACTCAGAACACGTTTTGCGGCCTCCGCTAAATCCACGTTTTCTGCAGTGAAGTCATCACCAGAAATCACGGCTTTCTTCGCTTCACGATGCATTTTTGGTGGTTTGCCGAACAACACAGACATTGGCAAATCCACTGGCTTGTTGTCGAAATGCGGATCGGCAACTTCTAAATGTTTCTCTTCTTTTGCATCACCAACAATGGCAAATGGGCAACGTTCACGCTCACAGATCGCAGTGAACTCTTCGATGCGATCCGGTGACACTGCAAGAACATAACGTTCTTGAGATTCGTTACACCAAATTTCCAACGGGGACATACCAGGCTCATCGTTTAGGACTTTACGCAGATCAAAGTTACCGCCACGCTCGCCATCTTTTACCAATTCAGGCAAAGCATTAGATAAACCACCCGCTCCCACATCGTGAATAAAACTGATTGGGTTCTTGTCACCCAGCTGCCAGCAACGGTCAATGACTTCCTGACAACGACGTTCCATTTCTGGGTTACCACGTTGAACAGAGGCAAAGTCCAAGTCTTCGTTTCCATCAGCCGATGCCATAGAAGACGCCGCGCCTCCGCCAAGGCCGATCAACATCGCAGGACCGCCAAGAACAATTAATTTAGCACCGACTTTGATCTCTTGTTTTTCAACGTGCTCACGACGAATATTACCGATACCACCCGCCAACATGATTGGCTTATGATAACCACGCACTTCTTTTTGCGAAGCACCTTGGATTTCTTGTTCGTAAGTACGGAAATAACCCAGAAGATTAGGACGACCAAACTCGTTGTTAAACGCCGCACCACCAATCGGCCCTTCGATCATAATGTCTAATGGCGTCACAATGCGGGAAGGCTTGCCATATTGGCTTTCCCAAGGTTGTTCATAACCTGGAATTTTCAGGTCGGATACCGTGTAGCCGCTCAAACCTGCCTTTGGTTTTGCGCCAACACCGGTAGCCCCTTCATCACGAATCTCACCACCTGATCCGGTTGCTGCACCAGAAAATGGAGCAATCGCCGTTGGGTGGTTGTGGGTTTCCACCTTCATCAAAATGTCGATGTTTTCTTGGCTAAAATTGTATTCACGAGTCTCTGGAGACGGGAAGAAACGACCACCAAAGTGACCTTCCATCACAGCGGCGTTGTCCTTGTAAGCCGACAAAGTGCCATCTGGGTTATGTTCGTGGGTGTTCTTAATCATTTTGAACAAAGAGCGTTCTTGCTCCTCGCCATCAATGGTCCAAGACGCATTAAAGATTTTATGACGACAGTGCTCAGAGTTTGCTTGGGCAAACATCATCAATTCTACGTCAATTGGGTTACGACCCAATTCAATGAAAGAGTCAACTAGGTAATCAATTTCGTCTTCAGCCAGTGCCAGCCCAAGCGTTTGGTTTGCCTCAACCAACGCAGCACGGCCACCGCCTAACACGTCCACACTTGTCATCGGTGCGGGTTCAGCATGAGAAAATAAGTCGGCCGCATCACTCAATGCAGACAACACACTTTCTGTCATGCGGTCATGCAACATAGCAGACAATAGATCCAACTCTTCTGTCGTTAATGGCACAGCACTGTGGATAAAGTATTCCACACCGCGCTCAACACGAGAGACTACGGTAAGGCCACAGTTATGAAGGATATCGGTTGCTTTGGATGACCAAGGTGAAATGGTGCCTAAACGCGGAACCACTAGAACACTTTGCTCAGATGAACTGACTTGGGAGGATTTAGGACCGTAGGCTAGAGCACGTTGCAGGACAGTTTGCTGCTCAACGGAAAGCGTTTGGTCATCAGCCAGCTCCACGAAATGGAGAAACTGCGCGTCGACATCAATAACAGATGGCACAGACGCTTGCATATTGGCTAATAACTTTGCTTTGCGAAACGCCGATAGCGCCGCGGAACCATGCAGGGTTAGCATGTTGTATGTTGCCTCACTTGGTAGTTTTGGGGAAATGGTGCGGGTATTTTAAAGCAAGGAGGCAAATAGAGGCTAGCATAGTATGACATTTCTACAGTAAATGAGGTAGAAATCCCTATAAATCGCGTTTGGCTTGCTGTTTCAGTTTCTTTTTTTGCTCCCGGCGGTACTGAAAAAACTGAGTCAATTGCAGCGATGCCGCTTCCGCCAACACTTCAGAGCAAACGTCTACTCGATGATTCAAGAAAGGCGCATCAAAAAACCGCCCTTGGCTTTCCACTATGCCACTTTTGGGTTCAGTGGCGGCGTACACCACTCGCGCCACTCTTGAATGCACGATAGCACCAGCACACATGGGGCAAGGCTCTAAGGTGACATACAAAGTTGCACCAGGAAGGCGATAATTATTCATCCGTTGACAAGCATCTCGGATCGCTTGAATTTCCGCATGTGCGGTAGGATCGCATTGAGAAATGGGAGAATTATAGCCTTCACCGATGATTTCCCCATCCAACACAACAATGGCTCCAACTGGAATTTCATTTTCAAACGCCGCTTTTTCGGCCAATAACAGTGCCTGTTGCATCCATATTTCATCGTTCATTATATAATCGCCTTAACATTGATCTTATTCATGGCAAACGAATTGCCTTTCGACGAGGCTTACACCAAACTAATTGATACTTTAAACAGGAAAATAGGGAGATCGACAATATGATGAAAGTCGCGGATTTGATGACAACTCAACTTGTCACACTAAAAGAGGACGACTCTTTGGCCACCGCCAAATCATTAATGCACAATAAAAACATTCGCAATCTACCCATTACGAATGATCTAGGAGAATGCATCGGCCTATTAACGCAACGAGAGTACCTACGCCATGCGTTTTATCTGGTCAGCCAATTCGGGACGCAACAGCTCAGTCACAAAGAAGAGCAAACGCCCGTTGCAAAAGCCATGAATACCGATATTTTAACCATCACCCCAACCACGGACCTCGATGTGGCGGCCGAGTTTTTTATCGAAAACAAATATGGCTGCCTCCCTGTCATCGAAGACAATAAATTGGTGGGTATTTTAACGCCAGTTGACTTTGTTAGATTGGCCCATCGTCTACTCACCAAACAAGACCAATAACAGAAAGCTTTGCACGACACTACAGACAAAAACCAGCGAAATAAAAAGCAGGCAAGAATCAATATTTACGCATCATATAGCATGTTGAGTCTACTTTTATACCGCATTAGGTCGTGCAAAGAATGTTAACCATTGGCTTGAGCCGCTTCACTCTGGGATTTTTTAGACGTTGCTGGCGTACTCTCTATCTGGACATTCATCGCCTGAATCCCAAATTCCGTTGTCTCTAAAGTGAAGCTAACCTCTTGACCTTTGCGTAAGGTTTTATGGCCCTCTGTCTGAATAGACTTATAGTGCACAAACACATCGCTCTCACCTACTCGTTTGATAAAACCAATGCCCTTGGAGTCATTAAACCACTTAACTTTCCCAATCACTCTTTCCACACCGAATTACCTCTACTACTTATTTTTATTTTTTTGAGACGACTCTCATTCTATTTAAGCCCTACACTATTGCAATTCAAGATTCATAGAAAAAGGCACCCAAAGGTGCCTTGTTTTCGCGCATTCAGCCAATTATAAAGACTCTATACTGGCTTTTTGCTCTTCTAATTTGCTGACCACCAGCTTCAGATCGTCACATTTAGCACGCTCTTTCGCTACCACAGCCTCTGGCGCTTTAGCCACAAAGCTCTCGTTAGATAGTTTGCCTTCAATGCGCTCAAGATCCTTAGTCGCTTTATCAATCTCTTTTTGCAAACGCGCGATTTCGGCATCTTTATCGATCAATCCAGCCATTGGCACTAACACTTCCATGTCCCCGACTAAAGCCGTTGCGGACATAGGTGCTTCATCGCCAGCGTTTAGCCAAGTGATGGTTTCCAGTTTTGCCAATTTTTGCAAGAAGGCCAAGTTCGCTTCAAGGCGGGCCTTGTCTTGCTCAGAACCATTGCGGAATAAAACATCTAGCGGTTTAGATGGGGCGATATTCATTTCACCACGAATATTACGCACGCCTTCAATCACCCCTTTCAGCCATTCCACATCGGCTTCGGATTGAGCGTCTTTCTTAGCTTCTTCAGCTTCTGGGTAGGACGCCAACATAATGGTCTCACCTTCCACTCCCGCTAGCGGCGCAACACGTTGCCAGATTTCTTCCGTTAGGAATGGCATCATAGGGTGTGCTAAACGCAAGAAGGCTTCTAATACGCGAACCAAGGTACGACGAGTCCCTGTTAGCTGAGCTGGCGTTGCATTTTCATCCCAAAGTACCGGTTTAGACAGCTCCAAGTACCAGTCACAGTACTCATGCCACATGAATTCGTATAGAGCTTGTGCTGCCAAGTCATAACGGTGTGTATCAAAGGCACGATTTACCGCTTCTTCAGCGTGCTGTAGACGAGAGATAATCCACTTATCGGCTACAGACAATTCCACTTCTGCACCATTTTGGCCACAGTCTTGGTCTTCTGTGTTCATCAGAACGTAACGGGTTGCGTTCCAAATTTTGTTACAGAAGTTTCGATAACCTTCTAAACGGTTGAGGTCGAATTTAATATCACGGCCACCAGAAGCAAGCGAGCAAAGGGTAAAGCGCAAAGCGTCGGTACCATACGCCTGAATGCCCTCTGGGTAGGTTTCGCGGGTGTTCTTTTCAACTTTCTCAGCAAGACGCGGCTGCATCATACCGTAGGTGCGCTTTTTCACCAAAGACTCGATATCAATACCGCCGATCAAATCCAATGGATCAATGACGTTGCCTTTCGATTTGGACATCTTGTCGCCGCGCTCATCACGGATCAGACCAGTAATGTAAACGGTTTTGAATGGTACCTTGTTGGTGAACTTCAAGGTCATCATGATCATTCTGGCCACCCAGAAGAAAATGATATCAAAGCCTGTTACCAACACATCGGATTCACTGAAGTCTTTAAAATCTTGTGTTTCTTCCGGCCAACCTTGTGTCGCGAAGGTCCAAAGTGCGGAAGAGAACCAAGTGTCTAATACGTCTTCGTCTCGAGTCAGCTCAAGATCCGCCGCTAAACCATATTTAGCACGTACATCGTCTTCACTCATGCCGACATAATGTTTGCCTTCAGCATCGTACCAAGCCGGAATTTGATGCCCCCACCAAAGCTGACGAGAGATGCACCAGTCTTGTAGATCTCGCATCCAAGAAAAATAGGTGTTTTCCCACTGTTTGGGGACAAATTGAATGTCGCCGTTTTCAACCGCTTCAATGGCGGGTTTAGCAAGAGTCTCAACCGCCACATACCATTGTTGCGTCAAGTAAGGTTCGATCACTGTGTTACCACGCTCACCGCGTGGCACTTTCAACTTGTGATCGACTACCTTTTCAAGTAAACCTAGCTCATCAAAATCTTCTACTACTGCTTTACGCGCATCAAAACGATCCATCCCCCGGTATTTCTCTGGGGCGATATCATTTATTTTCGCATCGTCAGTAAAAATATTGATCAATGGCATATCATGACGTTTGCCCACTTCATAGTCATTAAAGTCATGGGCAGGTGTGATTTTTACACAGCCAGTACCGAATTCTTTATCAACGTATTCATCCGCCACAATTGGAATACGACGCCCAACCAAGGGTAACTCAACAAATTTGCCCACCAAATCAGTAAAACGCTCATCATCGGGCGCCACCGCGACGGCCGCATCACCAAACATGGTTTCTGGTCGAGTTGTTGCCACGACAATATGGTCTTTACCATCAGTGGTTTTCACCCCATCCGCAAGCGGATAACGGAAGTACCACATAAAGCCGTTTTCTTCTTCAGAGATGACTTCTAAATCGGAAATGGCCGTGTGTAGAACGGGGTCCCAGTTAACCAAGCGTTGACCACGGTAAATAATGCCTTCGTCAAACAAACGTACAAACACTTCTTGAACCGCCGCCGACATGCCAGGGTCCATGGTGAAACGCTCTTTGTCCCACGCTACCGAATCCCCTAAGACACGCATCTGGTCAGAAATGGTACCGCCAGACTGACCTTTCCACTCCCACACTTTTTCTAAGAATTTTTCACGCCCCAGATCATGGCGAGTGATATTTTGTGCCGCCAATTGACGTTCGACCACCATCTGCGTAGCAATACCTGCATGGTCACTACCTGGTTGCCACAAGGTACGTTTACCTTTCATACGCTCACGGCGAATCATGGCATCCATCAAAGAATGCTGAAACGCATGACCCATGTGCAGGCTACCAGTGACATTAGGTGGCGGAATCATGATAGAAAAAGGCACGCCGGAACCTTGAGGCGAGAAATATCCCTCTTCTTCCCAACGTTGATAAATAGGCTGTTCGATACTTTGTGGTTGGTAGGTTTTTTCCATTATGATGTCTTAAAGCTCTTATGTAGCGGTAAATGTAATTGGTGGATTATAACGTGTCATGGTCAGATAAAGAATAACCTGACTCATTTGAATAACAAGCTGTTTGAGGTTAGCAACCTCGCATTCGGAACAAGAGTGTCCGGCTAGGCCTTTATTTTCTGTTCGACATTTGCTCATTCACTAAGTGCAACACCTCTTCTACTAACTCAGGCAAGCGTCTTTGCAACACTTCAGCCAACGCAATAGAAATTGCCTCTTGCAATTCAGATTGCTCGCCCGCCGCTTGCTGCGACCTCTGGTACATTGACTCGTTTTGCAATGGGGGTTGTTGTGCTGGCGTAAAGCCTGCAGGAGCTGCCTCTGGGGTCGTTAATACGGGAATATCCGAATGATCCTCTTGGTCATTCGTTTGGCTTATCGCCTCCTCTTGTCTCGTATTTTGATCTTCTCTAAGGTCCTCAGCAACCAGTTCCGCTAATCCCATTGGTTCTGAGGACGTCGCAGCGGGATGAGCAAACTCGTTGTCACTGACGTCAATATCTTCTTTGTCCGTCACAACATCCATCAAAATCGGAATGTCATCTTGATTACGCAGCGCATTGATCAAGGTATTTTCATCCGGTTCTAATGTGGTTTCTTCATAATGAGCGGCTAATTCAGACATAAAACATCAACCAAAACTACAGGAGTTCGTTAAGTTAAAAGGAGGATAAAAACAAACCAACAGGTCGACAAAACGGCCTAACACATCAGTTAACTTTCGCATTCCCGAAAATAAATGTCTACCCTATATTGACACAGTAAACGGACTTCTCAGTGTTTCTCTTCCTATGAGCTATCTATCTCCTTCATTCTTTTCATAAAAAAAGCAGTAACGACTTATCGAGACTGCTTTTTTCTTAACCTGCGCGACAAACAAAGACTAAATCGAAAGGTTTCTTTATTGAAGCTTTCGGTTGCCGTGTTTCGACTACTGTGCTTTCGCCAATAAATAGCGTGTCAGTAAGGCTACAGGACGACCGCTTGCCCCTTTTGCAGCCCCACCAGTCCATGCCGTACCAGCGATATCCAAGTGTGCCCAAGGGTAAGATTCGGTAAAGCGAGACAAGAAACACGCGGCCGTTACTGAGCCCGCTTCAGGGCCACCAATATTGGCGATGTCGGCGAAGTTACTATCAAGCTGTTGCTGATATTCTTCGTCCAGTGGCATTTGCCAGATTTTGTCGGCGGCAATTTGGCTGGCAGCTTTCAATTCAGAAGCAACCGCCTCATTGTTTGCATACATTCCAGAATTCACACCACCTAACGCTACGACACACGCACCAGTCAACGTCGCAATATCCACTACCGACTGCGGTTTAAAGCGTTCAATGTAAGTCAACGCATCACACAACACCAAGCGTCCTTCGGCATCGGTATTCAAGATTTCAACCGTTTTACCCGACATGGTTTTGACGATGTCGCCAGGCTTAGTCGCGCGTGCACTTGGCATATTTTCAGCCGCCGCAATAACCGCCGTAAAATTCAGTTTAGGCTTCAACTCACAAATTGCCTTCATGGTACCGAAAACACTGGCCGCACCACACATGTCGTACTTCATCTCGTCCATTTTAGGACCAGGTTTCAAAGAAATACCACCTGTATCGAAGGTAATTCCTTTACCTAACAATACGTGAGGTGCTTCGTCTTCTGTACCACCACGATAATGCATAACAATCAAATAGCTAGGCTGGTCACTACCACGACCGACAGACAGCATACAATGCATGCCTAGCTCATCCATTTTGGTTTCGTCTAGTAGCTCAACCTCAACACCGTACTCTTCACCCAACATTTGCGCTTTTGACGCAAGGTAATTTGGTGTACAAACATTGCCTGGCAGATTGCCCAATTGACGAGTAAAGGCAGACCCGGCTGCCGTTGCTACCCCAATGGCAAGAGACGCTTCATCGCTGCCTTCGATCATCAAGGTCTCCACCTTTGACGTTTTCTCAGCATCATCTTGTTTAAAGCCAAGGAAGTTATAAAAGCCTTCGTTTAACCATTGCGCGACCAACGCAATAGTTTCTCCTGCAGAGCGACCTTTAAACCCTAATGCAGCGTTTGCCACTGCGACTGTCGCATAAGGCAAAGACTTGATTTGTGACGCAATAGCCGCCACAACTTTGCGTGCTTGCATATCACTTAATGACGCGCTTTTGCCCACGCCCACTAACAAAACGGCCTGGGCAAAGTCGGCGGATAGGCTTGGCAATAATAACGTCTGCGCTAGGCTGCCTTTAAAAACACCGCTTTCACGTAGTGAGGTGAGTTGACCGTCAGAATTCGCATCAACCCAAGCGCTTGATTCTGGCAATTCTCCTTCGCTTGGAACAAAGGCGACAACCAAATCTGCTTGAACATTAGACAAGCGATCGAATAAAACCGTATTCATGAAAGATTCCTTAAAATAACTTTGCAAAAAAAACTGGATAATCTTCTTCTTAGCACGAGATAATGGGGGTCTTTAATTTGTATTCAACTCTGCACAAAGAAAGCACTATCCAACTGAGGTGACTTTGAGATTATTTAGATACTTGGCGAAAGAAGTGTTGATGTCAACTGCTGGCGTGACTTTCATTTTGCTTATCGTCATCCTGAGCGGCCAATTCGTCAACTATTTAAGCCGTACGACAGATGGTAAGATGACCTTCAAATTCTTATTTATCATTCTTGGCTACCACACACCTAGCTTTATACAAATGATCCTGCCTTTGGCCTTTTTCCTTTCTCTGCTATTGGCATTTGGTCGCTTATACATAGAAAATGAAATGTCGGTGTTGTTTTCCTGCGGAATAAGCAAACTCAAACTGGCGTCATATACTCTTGGCATCGCCCTGATTGTTGGCTTAATGAGCGCGACACTGAACTTTTGGCTAGCGCCAACCAGTGAATACAATTCGGAAAAAGCCTCTCAAGAACAAGACCAACTATCCGCTTTTGACTTTCTCCAACCTGGACGCTTTCAAGGCTACGGACAACGCACTACCTACATTGACAGTTTTACCAAAAAAGAAGGCTGGATGAATCAAATCTTTTTATCCAGTTTAACGCGTAAAAATAACATCAACGTCCCCACTATTTTGATGGCCGACTACGCCGAAGAAATAAAAATGAAAAGTAATAAAGGGTTGGACTACCTAGTCTTTAAAAATGGCACTCGATATGAAGGCATCCCCGGCACCGCCAACTACCGTGTTACCAAATTTGACACCTATGCCATGCGCCTAAAGCAAAACGCTCCTGAAGCCATTACCGACCCAACAACGCGCAGCACTTTATACTTATTAAAAAGTAACGTTCCCAAAGACGTCGCTGAGCTTCAATGGCGAATATCACTCGTCATCATGATCCCCATTCTCGCCATCATCGGACTCTCACTTAGTCAAGTGAACCCACGACAAGGGCGTTTTTTCAAAATGATGCCTGCCATCATTCTAATGATTTTCTACATCGCCCTTCTCATTTGGGGGCGTACAGCTCTTGAAAAAGGCACTATCCCCATCGATTATGGATTATGGTGGATACATGGCATATTTGCACTCATTGCCGCAGGCCTCTTTCTTCAATACAACCAAGTATTTTTTCGCCGCAAAGCCAGACTACCGGGATCCAATCAAAGCAACTCAGGCACAAATGAGCCAACTTCATGAATAAGATAGATAGATACATTGCTACTAGCGTTTTATGGGCGTTTTTAATCGTCATATTTGTACTGCTTGGACTGGATTACGCTTTAACGTTTATCGACAAGATTAAACAGGTTGATGACCATTACCCCATTTCTTCCCTACTGCAAGTACTGTTTTTTCGCCTACCGGGGAAACTTGCACAATACATACCTATCGCCTCTTTGATCGGCACACTAATGGGACTCGGCACCCTGGCCTCAACATCAGAACTAACCGTCATGCGCGCGGCTGGCTTGCCTATCTGGCGTATAGGGTTGGCAGCTTGCCAGCCCATCTTGCTGGTGTCATTGATCGGTTTAGCCATTTCTGAATACGTCGCGCCCGTTGCCGAACAAAAAGCCAATTTAATCGAACAAATCCGCGACCAACAAGACACCAACTTCGCGCTAACTGGCGGGGTATGGCTTAAAGCCGATAAAAAATTCGTCTACATTAACGCGGCCGACAATACTGGAAAACTGTACGGCATTATTGTCTACACCCCCGAAAATGAAACTTTGAAACGGGTCATCCGAGCCGATACCGCAACTCACAAATCGGGTAATCAATGGACTTTACATAATGTCCGCGAAACGCTGTTTTTCCCCGATCATACAGAAGCCAAGTCCTTTAAAACCATGGACTGGAGCGTCAGTATTAAACCTGAACATTTGTTCTTAGCCTCACAGGATCCTGACTCGTTGTCGCTCTCGCAGCTATCAAACTATAAAAACTACTTGGAAGCGCAACACCAAGACGCCTCTCAATACGCTTTGGAGTTCTGGCAAAAAGCACTGCGACCATTAGGTTCACTTGCTTTAGTGTTGGTTGCCTTATCCAGCGTATTCGGTCCGTTACGCTCATCCACTATGGGAGGGCGCATTTTCTCAGGGGTGATGATCGGATTAGCGTTCCAGAATGGCTTAAACCTCTTTGGGCAAATGAGCGTGGCCGCCCACTTCCCTCCTGTCATCGGTGTCAGTATTCCAATTGTACTTTGCACTTTGGCTGCGCTCTATTTAATGCGACGCAAAGGCTAATAAAGCGAGACAAAGGCCAATGAAAAAGAGTTAAATCCCCCACGACCAGCCCCAGTCAAATCGCTAGGATTGCATGAAACGTTCAATCCTAGCGATGGCTTCTACTAATCTTTCTTTCTCGCAAGTATAAGCAAAACGCACATACTGGTGCGCATTTGCTATACCAAAATCGGCTCCTGGTGTTAATGCCACATACTCTTGCTCTAAAAGCTCTAAACACCAAGTCATCGCGTCTGACGTGACTGAAGACACATCAACAAACACATAAAATGCGCCTTGAGCTGGTGTAACAACCGGCAGGCCAATGCGCTCCAGACCTTTTAATAACGTCAGGCGACGCTGATTTAATCGCTCTCGACGTGCTTCGCATTCCGCCAACACTTTCTCATCAAAAGCGTGCAAAGCAGCGTATTGCGACATGGCGGGGGCACAGATAAAAAGATTTTGCGCTAACTTTGTCGCCCCTTCAACCGCCCACTCTGGCACCACTATCCAACCTAATCGCCACCCTGTCATGGCAAAATACTTAGAGAAGCTATTGATAACAAAAAGGTTATCGTCCACCGATAAAGCGGTGAAATCATCTCCATCATAAACAAGCCCCTGGTAAATCTCATCGACCAACAGGTGTCCACCCAGCGCCTTCACTGTCTGCCAAGCTTTCTCGACATAGGCACGACTCAATACCGCACCCGTTGGATTAGCAGGTGAAGCCAACCACAAACCAGCGGTCGTCGATGACCAATGTTGCGCTAGCTCATCCAGATCAATCTTAAACTCGTCATCAGGTGAGGTTTCTATCAATTGTGCTCGTGCTCCAGCCTGCAACAAAAAGTGTCGATTACAGGGATAGCAAGGGTCTGGCATGATCACTTCATCTCCCTCATTTACCATCAGAGACGCCATGAGTAGCAAAGCCCCTGATGCACCGGGCGTGACGATAATACGTTCAGGAGCCACAGATACCTTGTAACGAGAAGAATAATAACGGCTGATCGCCTGTTTCAACTCTGGCAACCCTGTTGCCGAAGTATAGCCCGTTTGCGCCTGCTGAATGGCTCGCACTCCCGCTTCGCTCACTTCACTCGGGGCAACAAAGTCTGGCTCCCCCACCTCAAGATGAATCACATCGTGACCATTCGCTTGAAGTTGCTTGGCCTTATCCAGAACAGCCATAACCTGAAAAGGTGCGATTTTACTGACTCGACGCGCTAATTGAGCTTGCTTCATTGACGTATTCCTAATTCCGTTACATATTTTCATGAAATTTTGAGCAAAAAATGTGGTGAATAGTAAAATTATCTGGTAAGTTTCCGCCCGAAAAATAAACCACCTAATCTTTTTAGTTTACAGGTTACCATACAAGGTCACCTGCGAAATGAGGCTATGCGTATGCCAAATACGAACCCGGAATCTTTAATGAAAGAATTCACCCCTTACGTTGCTGAGGAAGGTGAAGAATACATGAACGAGAACCAGTTGGCGCATTTTAAAAGCATACTGCTCAATTGGAAACAAGGCCTAATGGAAGAGGTTGACCGTACTGTACATCACCTCAAAGAGGAAGCGGTTAACTATGCGGATCCGAATGATAGAGCAAGCCAAGAAGAAGAGTTTAGCTTGGAATTGCGCGCTCGTGATCGTGAACGTAAATTGGTTAAAAAGATCTCTCAGACCATTGAACGCATTAACGAAGATGATTATGGATTCTGCGATGAGTGTGGCATTGAAATCGGCATTCGCCGACTAGAGGCTCGCCCAACCGCCACCTTATGCATCGATTGTAAGACATTGGCCGAAATCAAAGAGAAACAAATCGGCGGCTAAGCCAATGTCGTCGCGTTACCGAGGCCGTTTTGCACCATCGCCAACCGGCCCGCTTCACTTTGGCTCTTTGTTATGCGCTGTCGCCAGTTACTTGGACGCACGACAGCACAATGGTACTTGGCTCATCCGCATTGAAGATGTGGATGGTGTACGCTGCAAACCCGAATATGCGGAGCAGATGCTTGCCACCCTAAAAAGTTATCAGCTAATCTCTGATGAACCTGTACGCTTTCAACTCCCCCACTCTGCTCTCTACGAACATTATTTAGACCAACTTAAGCAACAAGATCGCGTTTTCCCTTGTAACTGCACTCGCCAATCCCTTATTGAGCACCAAGGCAGACACCCTGACATTTGCCAAAGCACGATCAATAAGCCACATTCCTGGCGATTAAAAACACAAAATGATGTGTACCGTTGTCATGATGCCATACAAGGCATCTTACTATTCGAACAAGATTTAACGGGCAACCACCCCATATTAAAACGCAAAGATGGCTACTTTTCGTATCAACTTGCCGTGGTGATTGACGATCACTTACAAGGCATCACACATTTGGTACGTGGTGCAGACTTAATCGATACCACGGCACAGCAATTATACCTGTTCGACCTATTTGGCTGGCCGCCTCCTAAACTTTGTCACATTCCCTTAATTGTTAATGAGCAGCAAGAAAAAATCAGCAAGCAAAACCACGCCAAAGCCATTCCAAATGGTGACTTGGCGACGTTAAAGCGCGTTATGTATTACCTCGGCATCCAAACCGATCACACCACAAGCATTCAAGAAACGCTAGCACAAGCTATTCCTCAATGGTCACCCAAAACGCTCAGCAAACAACGCATCATGACCTTACAAGCCAACGACACCCATTTCCTCTAACCTTCACCCATCGTCTTACAACCCCAACCGTCCTATCATCCTCATAGGTTTATTTTTTGCTATTCAAGGGACAACGAGTGTGTATAATCGTTGCACTGGTTACAAGAGGTGACATAATGCATCACATAATGATAATAAGTCCTGATCATTCGCCGCTAAAAGAAGCAGACAAATGGTTGTCTCGCTATGGGTTTCAAGTCAACCTAAGCCACTCTTTTGAACAGGCTCACAAATTTTATGAACTGAAAGACTTTGATCTTCTACTTGTGGATAACGACTGTCTTATCAAGGCAGCGCCACAGCAATTGGAAAACACCCCACCAAGGATAGTATTAGACACAAAACCTGGCCTTAATGTTGCGGTACAAACCATGTCATTAGGGGCCAAGTATTACTTACCCCTTCCGACGGATTCTGAAACCTTACTAAAACACGTTATTGACGCACTGGAAAATACTCCGAGCCAAGACGACATCGCAAGCGAAACTAACAGAGACAGTAAACCGAACAAAGAAGCACCTCTGCTTTTTGCTCGCTCAGAACAAGAAGAACAATCCATGCGATTGGGCTACGAGGACAGCACCATTATCGGACGCTGCCCACCAATGGAAGAGCTTTTTAGCGACATACGCAAAGTGGCCAGCACGGATGTAACCGTATTAATTCGTGGCGAATCGGGTACTGGTAAAGAGCTGGTTGCCAAAGCCCTCCATGATTTAAGCAAACGCAACAACAAACCACTGATCAGCGTAAACTGTGCTGCCATACCAGAAAACCTTATCGAATCTGAGCTCTTTGGTCATGAAAAAGGCGCCTTTACCGGGGCTTCCAGTGCCCGAGACGGCCTGATTTACGCCGCTGATCATGGCACCCTCTTTTTAGACGAAATTGGTGAGCTTCCCCTTGAAGCCCAAGCTAGGCTATTGCGTGTGCTACAGGAAGGAGAGATCCGTCGCGTAGGTGCTGTACAGGCGACCAAAGTAGACATCCGATTGATCACCGCAACGCACAGAGATTTAATGGACATGGTAAGACGCAGGCAATTCCGTGAGGATTTATACTACCGCCTGTACGTCATGGAGCTAATCATCCCACCACTCAGAGAACGGGGGGATGACATCTCTATGATCGCCAAAAACCTATTGGAAAAAGCCTGTAAAAAGCACAATCGTCCTTTACTGGCCTATAACAAAAACTTTGATAAAGCGATTCGTGCACACCATTGGCCAGGCAATGTTCGAGAACTCGAAAATGCCATTGAACGGGCCGTTATCTTAAGCCCTGCCAATAAAATCGAAGCGGCTAACTTGAAGATTTCATCTCGGCATACCAGCCAAGCCGCCAGCCACGCACAGCAAATTGAAACAGCTCGGGAGGAAGCGCACTCATCAATGACACCATCAACAGGTACGACACTTGACGATTACTTTAAGCATTTCGTCCTCTCGCACCAACATAAAATGACAGAGACCCAACTTGCACATTCTTTGGGCATATCCAGAAAAAGCCTGTGGGAAAGACGACAAAAGCTTGGCATACCAAGACAAGTAACAGAAAATAAGTAACACTTGATACTAAAATACACAGTAAAAAATAGGAATTTTGCAAATAAAGCGTACAGAAAAAACATAAAACTTAATAAATTCAATGCATTATATTTTTTGGCACAACTCATGCTCTATATAGATCACAACGATAAGAAGATTGACGAAGAATAAAAATAAGTTAATCAGTCGTCGTATGTTCTTAATAATAAAAATAACAAATAGGAATACCATAGCCTCTCAAAATAAAAATAAAAATTTGAGGCTATGGATGGAAAATCGCTTTGGATAATTGATTTTTTTAGATATATAAGCCTTCGGGCAATGAAAACATTGCAATAATAAAAATAAAACCTGAGTAGAACTGCTGAAGCAGCACCCACTTTGTTTTCGGAACTAGTATCTTCATGTATCCAAAGCGATTATTTTGTTTTTCGGGGGTTACCCGATATATTACTCGCCTTTCTGTTCTATCTACGTCATATTCGCTTAATCCAGATACTCTATTATCCGTGTAACTTTCGCCTCACACGTGTAGAATACGGTTTTTGTTAACTTAAAAATTTGTTGTCTAATGCTTACAGGATTAAAATCTCTGGTACGTAAAGCCTCTTCACTGTTTGCCCCTAAAAAGGAACAGACTTACCCTATTATCATTTCGCGCAGTGACCATAGTCTGTCTCGTCAGAACTTAAGTCCCAACGCCGTGAAAGTCTTATATCGCTTGAACAAAGCGGGATTTGACGCTTACCTCGTCGGCGGTTGTATCCGCGACCACCTAATCGGCGTTATCCCAAAAGATTTTGATGTGGTCACCAACGCCACACCGGAAGAGGTCAACGCTTTATTCTCAAACTCTCGTTTGATCGGACGACGGTTTCGACTGGTTCATGTAACCTTTGGCCGCGAGATCATTGAAGTCTCGACCTTTAGAGCTAACAGCGCTCAAGACGATGACACTTTTCAAAAAGATAAACCGCAAGACTCCCTTAAGGGCAAAGATTCAGCCCGCTCAGCTCATGGCATTGTTCTACGTGACAATGTCTATGGCAGCATTGAAGAAGATGCAGAGCGCCGCGACTTTACCTTTAACGCCTTGTATTACAATGTCAAAGATTTCAGTATTCATGATTACTGTGGTGGCCTAGCTGACATTGAGAACAAACACATCCGAATCATCGGTGATCCCCGTCAACGCTATCAAGAAGATCCCGTGCGTATGCTACGGGCGATCCGCTTTGCCGGAAAATTAGACTTTGAAATAGAAGAAGAGACCGCCGCCCCCATAAAAGAAATGGCGCATTTGCTAGACCATATCCCCCCCGCTCGCCTGTTTGAAGAAGTTTTAAAACTACTCGGCAGTGGTAATGGGGTCAAAACCTTCCATTTGCTCAGACAATACGGTCTATTTAAGTACCTATTTCCTGATACGGAAGCACTATTGCAAAGTGGTTGGAAGCGCGATGATATCGACCCAATGGCCTTCATTCTGCAAGGCTTAGAAAATACCGATAAACGCATCCAAAGCGGCAAAACCACCGCCCCTTACTTTTTATACGCGATTATGCTGTGGCCAAGCGTAGCGCTACGCCATGAAGAATTTCAAACGCAAGGCATGCCAGCCACACCGGCACTTCACCAAGCGGCCAATATGGTCTTAGACAATCAAGTGGCTTCTACTGCCATCCCAAGACGTTTCTCTACGCCCATGCGGGAAATTTGGGACATGCAATTCCGCTTACCTAAGCGCTATGGTAAACGTGCCTTTATCCTACTTGAACACCCACGTTTTCGTGCCGCCTTTGATTTCTTGCTAATCCGTGAGTTAAGTGGCACTAATCTGGGGGGACTTGGCGCTTGGTGGGAAGCCTTCCAATTTGCTAACGAGCAAGAGCAAAGAGACTTGGTTAGAAGCATCGATGCTCGCGCTAACGATAAAGAAGCGGCCAAAAAACGCCGTCCTCGCCGTCGCAGAAAAAGCAACGCGCCACGTCGAGAAGCATCAAACGAATAAGAATAAGAGGTAGCCTTTGTGACACTTGTTTATATTGGACTGGGTAGCAACCTTGAAACCCCTGTGGCACAAATAAAAAGCGCCATATTGGCTTTACAAACACACCCTGATCTGCAGCAGGTTCGGGTTTCCTCTCTGTACTCCAGCAAACCAGTTGGCCCTCAAGATCAACCAGATTATGTGAATGCCGTTGCCTCGTGCCATACTGCACTCTCACCTATTGCCCTATTAGATGTGTTGCAAAGCATAGAACAGGCACACCATAGAATTCGAGAGCGCCACTGGGGGCCGAGAACACTGGATCTTGATTTACTATTATTTGGCGACGAACATATTCAACTCCCACGCCTTACGGTTCCCCACCCTTATATGCTAGAAAGAGGGTTTGTCATCCGCCCTCTGATGGATCTTGCCCCAGAATTGCGCCTTGCCAACGGACACACCGTTAAGGAGCATGTACACCAACTTGATACCAGCGATCTGGTGTCTATTGATGAAGAAGAATAGACTATGTACTCAGATAACTCTCAAAGAAAGCTTACTAAGCCTGTTACCTTATCAACGCTTAAAAAAATGAAAGCGGATAAAGAGAAAATCACCTGCCTAACATGCTATGACGCCTCATTTACTAATGTGATGAACGCTGCTGGCGTAGAAACCATCTTGATAGGGGATTCCCTAGGCATGGTTGTACAAGGTCAAGACAGCACCTTACCCGTCACCATCGAAGACATGTGCTATCACACAGCAGCAGTTAAGCGCGGTAACACTAATGCGCTCATTATTACCGACATGCCTTTTATGAGTTACAGCGACCCTAAACAAGCCTTGGATAACGCCGCCAAGCTAATGCAAGCGGGCGCGCATATGGTCAAATTAGAAGGCGGCAGCTGGTTAGCAGAAACCATACAACTGTTGAGCCAACGAGGTATTCCTGTCTGCGCTCATTTAGGCCTCACTCCTCAGTCCGTACATAAGTTTGGTGGTTACCGAGTGCAAGGCAAAGGCCAAGAAGCCGCAGACCTTTTATTGGCGGATTCTTTGATTTTAGTGGAAGCGGGAGCTGACTTATTTGTTTATGAATGCATTCCAACTGAGCTGGGTAAGACGCTAACTGAAGCCGTCCCAGTACCTACTATTGGCATTGGAGCTGGACACCATACTGATGGTCAAGTCTTAGTCATGCACGATATGCTTGGCGTCAATCTAGGCCATACACCAAAATTCGTAAAAAACTTTTTAATTGACGGTCGCAATGTGACACAAGCCTTTGAAGCCTTCGTACAAGAAGTCAAAGACGTTACTTTTCCAGGACCTGAGCACGGATTTAAATCATGAAAACATTCCATACGGTTGCCGAGCTTCGCGCTGCACTCAAAATAGAACGCTTGAAAGACAAAAGTATCGCATTTGTCCCAACTATGGGCAACCTGCATGACGGTCACATGTCACTGATTCGCAAAGCAAAACAAGAAGGAGACATCATCGTCTCTTCCATCTTTGTTAATCCCATGCAGTTTTCAGATCAAAGCGATTTAGAACGCTACCCAAAAACCTTAGAAGAAGACAAACGCGTTCTTGAAGCCAACGGCTGCCACTACCTGTTTGCACCGGATGCATTAGAAATGTACCCAGATGGCAAACGCAGCCAAACTCAAATTGAAGTTGTCGGCATTTCCGATATTCTTTGTGGTGCGTCTCGTCCAGGACATTTTGTTGGTGTTTCCACAGTTGTAACAAAATTGTTTAATATTGTTCAGCCAGACTGTGCCATATTTGGTAACAAAGACTTTCAACAATTAAAAGTCATTGAGGACATGGTGCGCGACCTAAGCTCTAACGTGCGCATTATTGGCGTCGATACCGCTCGCAATGAAGATGGCCTTGCCATGAGTTCGCGTAACGGCTATCTAACAGAAGAAGAAAGACGCATTGCCCCCACAATATACCAAACCCTATTGTGGGCAAAAGATGCGCTAATAGAAAACCGTGCGAGTCACGAGGACATCTGCGAACAAGCTCAACAGAAGCTTGAAGCAGCTGGTTTCCGTCGTGATTATTTTGAAATCCGCGCACAAGATACTTTACAAACACCGTCAGAAGAAGAGAAGCGCCTGGTCATTTTGACTGCGGCATACCTAGGCAAAGCACGCCTGATTGATAACTTGCGTATAGAGCTGGCCTAATTCACTTTGAGACCAAGGGAGATTGTAATGCGTTCACCCACAGAATTAACCGCTTGGAAAGCATTAACAGAGCACCAGAAAGAAATGGCCTCTGTTGATATAGCATCCCTGTTTGCCAACGACCCACAAAGAGCCACAAACTACACGACTCACGCCGCTGGCTGGACATTGGACTACGCCAAAAACCGCGCCAGCGATAAAACATTAGCGCTGCTCATAGACTTAGCAAAAGAAGCGGGTCTAGAAAGCGCTATCAAAAAAATGTTCAGTGGCGAACACCTCAACAGTACTGAAGATCGTTCAGTTTTACACGTCGCTCTTCGTGCCAGCCAGGCGCAAAAAAGCCTCATGGTAGACGGTGTCGATGTACTCGCTGAGGTTCGCGCGACCCTTAAGCAAATGGAAACCTTTGTTAAGCAACTGCACAGTGGCGAATGGAAAGGCTATACAGGTAAGCGCATCACAGATGTTGTGTCTATCGGTATCGGCGGTTCATACCTTGGTCCAAAAGTCGTAGCGGAAGCGTTAACTCCCTACAAAAAAGACAACATTAAGGTTCATTTCGTTGCCAACATCGATGGCTCAGACATCAGTGGCAAACTGAAGCAACTCAATCCTGAGACGACGGTTTTTGTCATTTCATCAAAAACCTTCGGCACCTTAGAAACTTTGTCTAACGCCAACGCAGCGCGCGATTGGTTTCTTGGCAATGGCGGCTCACAAAATAACGTCAGTAAGCACTTTGCCGCGGTCAGTTCTAATGTGAAAAAAGCCGTTGATTTCGGTATGGCCGAAGAAAATATCTTCCCAATGTGGGACTGGGTAGGTGGTCGTTACTCACTCTGGTCCGCTATCGGTTTGCCCGTTGCCATTGCTGTCGGTATGGACAACTTCTACGAACTGCTTGATGGCGCGCATCAAATGGACGAACATTTCCGCACCGCACCGTTTGAGGAAAACCTTCCCGTTATCATGGGCGCACTTGGCGTGTGGTATATCAATTTCCACAACGCCCAAACTCATGCTTTGATTCCTTACGATCATTACCTACGCGCCATGCCTGCGCATATCCAGCAGCTCGATATGGAAAGCAATGGTAAATCGACCCTATTAAATGGCGATGGCGTAACAACCGACACAGGCCCTATCATTTGGGGTGGCGCAGGTACCAATGGCCAACACGCTTACCACCAGCTATTACATCAAGGGACACGCCTTGTGCCTGTGGACTTTATCGCCCCCTTGACCAGCCACAACCCCATTGGCGAGCATCACACTCACCTGTTTGCCAACTGCTTAAGTCAATCACAAGCGTTGATGGTCGGCAAGAGCCTTGAGCAAGCCAAGCAAGAGCTGCGTGACGCAGGGGTGCCCCCTGAACAGGTAGATGCCGTTGCGCCCCATAAAGTCATACCAGGCAACCGCCCTAGCAACACCCTACTGACAGACAAAATGACACCTGCCACAGTGGGTGCCTTAATCGCCCTATACGAGCACCGTACATTTGTACAAGGCACTATCTGGGGCATTAACTCATTCGATCAATGGGGCGTTGAACTGGGTAAAGTACTAGGAACCGACATCTACAAACGCCTTGTTAGCGATAGCGACAACAGTGCACTGGATGGGTCCACTCAATCACTGATTGATGCCTTTAAAAAGGCTCAACGATAGCGTTTGAGTTATGATAGATGCGTTTGAAAACACCAGCTTCGGCTGGTGTTTTTGTTTATTCCCTCCCTTTTTTGAGGAGAGAATAAGGGAGGGGGTATTTAGCTAGTTTATTAGGATTAACTCCATAAATTAGAGCCCTATCTGTTTCTAATAGCTCAACGAAAAACACCATTTTCTCAGGTGTTTTTTTATTTTTCACACATAAGAACACAAAAAATTATTTAATCAACGCATCATTACTAACAAACAAAAAAAACATCAAACACTTACAAGATATGACAAATAAAAACAATTCATTTCTTATTGATTCTATCAACTTTCTATTTTTAGCCGAAGATAGTATATGACAACAATTAATAAGAAGGTATGATCATGTTCAACTTCTCTCAAAGGCTTTATCTAGGCTTTTTACTTGTCATTGTCTTATTAGCATTGGTCGGTGGGACCGCCTATTTTTCTCTAAATAATGCTTCAAGTGGTTTTAATGAATATCGTTCACTAGCGAGAGCCTCTAACGCAGTAGGCGAGATTCAGGAAAATATGCTCACGACCCGAAACAAAGAAAAAGATTTTATTTTAACGGGTAACTCGCAAGCGAAAGAAGCGTTTGATACGTATTTTAAGAACACTCAACACTCCATAGATGAAGCCATTAACGGCATAAATACTGCACAAGATCTAAAAACGATCCAGCACCTAAAAGACTCTCTAGGTGTCTACATCAGTGGATTTGACAAAGTTGTCACGCTAAAAAAACAAAGAAACGAGCTTGTTGATAACATATTAAATAGTAAAGGTCCTGAGATTGAAAAAAGACTATCAGCCCTACTGCTGTCTGTCAAAAATGCAGGCGATACCGAAGCCGCATACGATACTGCATTATCAATAAGAAGTTTACTGCTTGCACGTTTATATGTAATAAAATTTTTAGAATCGAATCAGCAAAGCTCGGTAGACAGAGTCAACAAAGAGTTTTCGGATCTTAATAAAAAACTAAAAAGCCTCAGTGAAAAACTAAATAATTCCAGCGACAAAACACAACTCAATAAGATAATTCAAGATATAACAATTTACAAAGATGCCTTTAATCGCGTCGTAAACGTCATTCAGGATCGTAACACCATCATTAGCGACAAGTTAAATCCCGTTGGTGCTATTGTGACGAAAGCCACAGAAGATCTTAAATTATCCATTAAAAATGCTCAGGATAAACTTGGTCCCCACTTAGTAGAAAGCAATACTCTGTCTGTCTATTTTATCGAAGTCATCGTGGCGGTGGCGATTATATTGGGTATCACGGTGGCCTTTTTCATTACTCGGGCAACCACTACCCAGCTAGGAGGCGACCCAGCCTTAGTCACACGAGTCGTTAGAAGTGTCGCTGAGGGAGACTTAGAAGTAGAGTTACAAAATAACAATGAGAAAGAAGCAAGTTTATACGCGGCCATCCGTAACATGGTCAAAAGCCTAAAAGAAAAAGCCGTCTTAGCGCAAAAAATTGCCGACGGAGACTTATCCTCTAACGTCCAACTGGCCTCAGACAAAGACAGTCTTGGAAAAGCACTGCAAGATATGGTGAAGAACCTCAACGCTATTCTGATGGAAATCCAAAACGCTGGCGATCAAATCGCGGTTGGCAGTTCACAAGTTTCTACCTTTAGCCATTCTCTTGCAGAAGGCGCCAACAAACAAAAAGATAATCTACAAACCATTTCAGCCGCGTTGGAACAACTCTCCGTACAAACCAGTGAGAATGCAGAATATGCGAAAAAAGCGAATATACTGGCAGAACAAGCTCAGCAAGCGGTGACACAAGGACAAGCTCATATGAAAGAGATGGTCATGGCAATGAAAGAGATTAGCGAGGCTGGAGAAAGCATTGCGGGCTTTATTAAAACGATTGATGAAATCGCGGAACAAACCAACTTACTGGCCCTAAACGCTGCCATTGAAGCGGCTAGAGCTGGCGAGCAAGGACGAGGCTTTGCCGTTGTGGCTGATGAGGTTCGAGGTTTAGCCTCTAGAAGCACCAGTGCCGCCGCAGAAACCGCCAAATTAATACAACTGTCATCAAGTAAAACAGAAAATGGCGTGACCATCGCTGAAAACACAGACAAGTCCTTACAAGCCGTGTTTGATGGTATCACTGAAACCTCATCCATCGTGGCAAAAATCGCCTCCGCAAGTGGGGAGCAAGCTCTTGCGGTGAATGAAGTGACCCAATCGATGGTATCTGTTGGTGATGTGGTGGAGTTAAATGCATCTGGCTCTGTGGAAGGCGCTGCTGCTGCAGAAGAGCTCAGTAGTCAAAGCGCGGCCATGAAACAAACCATGGGGCGTTTTATACTAGCCAGAGCGTAGGTTTACCACTCCCCTCTTCTTGAGGGGAGATCCCACTTCTGCCTATCCTCTCATTTATTTTTCCTCATATTCGAACAAATGCCTTGACGGCAGATTCTTTTAGCAACTATCTGCATATTTTTTGAACTATGGATAGCTAACGTAAATATTACCGATAAAAGCAGGAAGCTATCTTTGACAAATTGACGTAGGGCTTCGACAGGATAAGAATAAAACAAAAATATAATAATGATAACAATTATCAATATTTTTTACATCTTTGTTCTTTTACTGCCGTCTAAAGAGAAACTGCCCATGCCATTACGTAATTTGCTTTTAGCCATACTGTTTTCGAGTGCTTGTCTCCCCGCTTATGCGGAACGTTTGGTACTTCAGCTAACACTGACCCCAGCAGGCTTTTCCCCTAAACAACTTACCGTCCCAGCTAATAAACGCATTCAAATAAAGCTCGTTAATAAAACACAACAGGTCGCAGAGTTAGAAAGCTATGACATGAAGTTCGAAAAGATCGCTGTGCCAAATGGCCAAATTTCAGTTTTTACTGGCCCATTAGAAGCGGGGAAATATACCTTCTTCAATGACTATAGCGACCATGTGACAGGCACGCTAATCGCCAAAAAGCCATAAGGATTCTTCACTATGATTGCTGTTTTATTGATCGTCTTTAGAGAAGTGCTAGAAGCAGGGTTGATTATTTCGATCGTCAGCGCGGCTTGCAAAGGGCTAGCCATTCGCGCTCAAGTGATAAGCGGCATCGTTCTTGGTCTGATCGGTGCCATTATGCTGGCGAAATTCACCAGTTTAGTCGAATCATCCCTGTCTGGTTATGGGCAAGAGATCTTTACCGCCGTTATTTTATTGACCGCGACAATGATGTTGGCTTGGCAAACGGTTTGGATGTCGGTCAAAGGCAGAGAGATGGCAGAAAAAAACCGACAGCATGTCAAAAGCCTATTACTTGATGGTAAAGGCGGCTTCGCCATCACCATTGTTATCGCCATCGCCGTGTTACGAGAAGGGTCAGAAGTGGTTTTATTCCTGTATAGCCTCTTCTTATCTTCCAGTTTAACGGAGAATAGTATGCTCATTGGCGGCCTGTCCGGTGTCTTATTGGGCATCCTAGTGACTTATACTTTATACCGAGGCATCGTTATGATCCCTCTGCGCCATATTTTCTCATCTAGCAACCTTATTTTATCCATCATCGCTGCGGGCTTGTCCAGCCAAGCGGTTGGCATTCTTGCCAATATTGGCTTCCTCCCACAGTGGGGTTCGCAAGTTTGGAACAGCTCATTTTTATTATCCAGTAACAGTTGGGCTGGTGTACTCGCCCATTCCGTTATTGGCTATACGGCAACCCCTATGGGGATTCAACTAGTAACTTGGTGTGCCGTTTTATTGGTGATTTCTTTCACAACATATCGGCTTAAACACACCTATTACGCAACTAAGGAAAAACAACATGCAAGTCACGAGTAATAATATTAAAAAAGCCTTGTCTTTAACGGCTATTTGCTGTGGTGCGGCCCTCATCAGCCAATACGCCAGTGCACGTGAATACCCTGTCGGAGGCCCAGTTCATAAAGATGGGATGGAGATTGCTTCGTCTTATTTATTGAACATCAAGACACAGCCCTCCCCAACATCCATGGTGATGGGTAAAGATGTTGTCCACCTAGAATCAGATGTGCATGCCACTCAAGACAATAAATGGGGCTTTCCGAACGGTGCATGGATTCCTTATGTAAGTGTGGATTACGTAGTCACGAAAGTTGGTGACACCCACTTTATGAAGTTTGGCCAAATGCTTCCAATGACCGCAGCAGATGGCCCTCATTATGCCCACTCGGTGAAATTAGCAGGCAAAGGAACCTATGTGGTTCATTTGAAATATACAGCACCGGATGAGAAAGGATTTTTACGTCATATCGATAAAGCAACCGGAGTACCTGCCTGGTTCAAACCGTTTGAGTTAACCTTTAAATTCAAATACCCACAAGCATAACAGGCCATACATAGCGCAACACCTGTTGCGCTTTCTTTCCCTTATGAAAATCATAACAAAATTTATCATTGCGGTTACACCTGTGATGGTTTTAGGCACCATCAATCAAATGCTCACTTACCAGCCAACGGGCCAAGATGATCATTTGCTCATCTCTCTTGTTGGTAAATGCGCCGCTATCGCCCTAGCTGGCGGACTGTTTTATCTGATCTATCACTTTGGCATTGAAAAAATCACGAACAAACTGTCCATAAAATCCTCTCAAGACATCCTTTTTAGTGGCATTATTTTTCTCTGCATAGTGCCTTATCATGTCGCCTACTTGGATGTTTTTGCCTGTTTTTTGATTGGCAATCTTATTTCTACCGCGAAGATTAAACATCAACATTATGTGTTTTATTTAAATGGTGCCATTGCTTCAAGGCTCGTTCTATTCATCATCCACTTGCCAATGATTCATTACAGCCAATACCATCCAGATATTGACGCTATCTCCTCTGCGACTCCATTATTGAAACTCTCCCTGAGTCACCACTTTGATCTTATACCCCATTCGTCCTTATCACTCACCCAACTCTTTTTAGGACAGTGGCAAGGCAGCATTGGTGAAACCTCTAAGCTAGGACTATGTCTTTCTTGTCTACTGCTACGCTCTTTCAGGCTAATAAAAATGCTCCCCATCCTCATTGGTTTAGCCGCCAGTGCTATTAGCTATACGCTCTTCCATCAGGAGATCGGCCTACCTCTTCATAGTTACCTATCGTATATGCTCATGGGAGGCTTTATCTTTGGGCTAATCTTCATGACAACGGATCTCTTCACATCAAGATTGAGTCAACTTCAGCGCTGCCTATACGTCATGTGTATTGGCTTTTTATGTATTGCCTATCGAGCTTTTCTCCCATTTCCTGAAGGTATGTTGCTCGCTCTCATTTCAAGCCAGGTTCTCTTCGCTTTGGCGCTAGTAGCTAAATACCTGTGTACCGAAATATGGAAACGCAACGTAAGCCATATCCGCCACCCTCTGCCATAGAGCGACCTCCATTAGTTAATCGACCAACTTAGAACAAATCTATAACGAGTTCATAAGTTTTACCCACGCCAAAAAATTGATATTTAAAAGAAAAAATAACAAAAAATGGCACATTTTGAATTTTTTATTATCATAATGTGATAATAAATTGAATTGATGGTCATTTTTTACTATGTTCTTATCCGTGCATTACATGTTTCTGAAAAAACCAAAAAATGAGAGCAAAAACATGAGACCACTTTTTAAGATAAGTAAGTTAGGCATCTGTACCGCTCTGCTAGGAGCGCCATTACTAAGCCATGCCTATACCCTGATAGATAAAGACAACCAGCATTTATCTTTCAATGGCGAAGCCGATGTAGGGGTATTTCATAGTCAAGAGACATATGGTAACCCTCATAAGTCTCCCTCTTGGCAAGAGGGTTTTATCAAATTTGGGCTTTCTGGTGATCAAAAAGCCGCCAACGGTACGTTTTTCAGTACCATTAATGCTATCTCCAGTGGTACCTGGGGAGATGGCGATGCTGCTGGCCTGACAACTGGCAGTGAACGTAAAACCAATATCGAAGATTTATTCATCGGCTATCGTACAAAAAATATTGAATTCTCAACAGGTAGACAAGGATTTGTCGTCGGTAATGGCTTCATCATCAATAATGATGCTCTAAACATGGGCAAAGGCCTAGATGGTCAAGCTGCTGGAGTACACCCTAACCGTGGAGGCGCCTACTGGCTTGCGGCGCGAAAATCCTTTCATAATACCGCGATCCTGCGCTTAGGTGGCGATAAAGGCTGGCGCTCTGATATTTACTGGCTCCAATCAAACAATGCAGCACAGGCCAGCACAGAGATGGCGGGGATCAATATCGAAAACCACAATAAATATGGCGTGGTCGGCTTTTTATTCAATAGAGGGTTAAGTGTTAATCAAAAAGAAGCAAACTTCTTTGGCTTAAACAAACGCGATGGGCAAAAAACCATGAGCGTACGCTATCAAGGAGACGCTGGCATAAAGCCATTATTCTTATCGGCACAATACGTCAAACAAATACAAGGGGATAACTCCAAAAACGCGAAAGCATGGTATGCCGAAGTTGGCTGGACCTTTGATCAAATTGCCTGGTCTCCAAGCCTTCACTATCGCTTTACTCGATACGGAGAAGGCTATGACCCTCTTTTCTATGGATTCAGCCGTGGTTATGGCACCTGGTTCCAGGGAGAGGTAGCCGCTAACTATGCTGGCCCATCAGGAGCCTCTATCGATTCCGATATTCAATCCATTCAACTCTCAGCAACCCCAACAGACAAAGTCAGTGTCGGTGCCTTGTATTTTGACTTTACGAAAACCAAAAATGATACGGGAACGAACAATGCAAAAGAGGTCGATCTATGGATGCAATGGGCAGTCAACGATCATCTGATCATTTCGCCTGTAGTTGGTTTCTACAAACCAAAATCCAGCAGCAGCGTTCAAGGCAATGATAATACCAATGTGTATTCTCAAGTCATCGCCATCATGCCGTTTTAAGCCGGCATAACACCCTATCTGCAAGCGCAATGGAAACAATGGTCTGCTTTCCCTTCAGGTCATTGTTTCCCCTTCCTGCTCTTCTAGCTGATCCCAAAAGACCAATGTTCTATATCCACTGTGCTTGAGCCTATGCACCTAAAAAAAGTGCAAAAGAAAAGGCGCCCTTAGCGCCTTGTCTTTTGCTTCTTATTTCGTCATGTACATTACTTGGGAGTGCGTAAAACCATCAGCTTCATTTCCGTCATGTCTTCTATCGCAAAGCGAATCCCTTCACGACCCAAACCACTGTCCTTTACACCACCATAGGGCATATGATCCACTCGCCATGAAGGCACATCGCCAATCACGACACCACCCACATCAAGTACATCCCACGCTTTATAGGCTTTATAGATGTCTTTGGTAAAGATACCGGCTTGCAAACCAAACACGGAATTGTTTACCTCAGCTAATGCCACGTCAAAATCACGGAACGACGACAATATCGCCACGGGACCAAACACTTCTTGGCAAGACACCGACATAGCAGGATCAACGTTTTCCATCAAGGTCGCATCCAACATTGCTCCAGTGCGCTGACCGCCGGCCAGAACGTTCGCTCCACCAGCAACGGCTTCTTCGATCCAAGTATGTAAACGCTGCGCTTCTTTTTCGCTAATCATCGGACCAATAAAGGTCTTTTCATCCAATGGATCACCCGATACCAACGCTTTAACAGCAGAGGTTAAGCGTTGTTTTAGATCGTCATAAAGAGACTCATGCACGATAATACGCTGTACACTGATACAACTTTGACCCGATTGATAATAAGCACCAAATACAATACGTTGCACCGCATCATCAAGGTCTGTACCTTCATCGACAATACAAGCCGCATTGCCCCCTAATTCCAGCACAACGGGCTTTTTGCCCGCTTTCGCTTTCAACGCCCAACCCACATCGGGCGAACCAGTAAAACTCAGCAGTTTTAAACGTTCGTCCGTGGTAAATAAATCCGCCCCTTCACGATGACAGGGAAGAATCGAAAAGGCCCCTTTTGGCAAGTCGGTTTCTGCCAAGATCTCGCCGACAATCAAGGCACTAACGGGCGTTAAACTGGCTGGTTTGAGCACAAAAGGACAACCTGCAGCAATGGCTGGTGCAATTTTATGAGCCGCCAAATTCAAGGGAAAATTAAATGGAGAAATAAACGAGCATGGGCCAATGGGAACGCGCTTCCACATTCCTTGGTAATCCGCTGCACGAGCAGAAATATCCATCGGCATCACTTCACCATAAATACGGGTGGCTTCTTCCGCCGCAATTTGGAAGGTGTCGATCAATCGTGTTACTTCTCCGCGAGAGTCTTTAATCGGCTTACCGGCTTCAATACAAAGCGCATAAGCTAACTCTTCAAAGCGTTCTTTAAAGCGTGCAATACAATGCTGCAAAATGGCTTGGCGTTGGTACGCAGGCATGGCTTTCATAGCGTCTTTTGCCCCATCTGCGGCAGCAATGGCTTGATCAATATCGGCCGTACTGGCCATCGCCACTTTCGTCGCTACTTCGTAGGAATACTTATTGTGAACCGACAAATCCGTGTTGGCATACACAGCTTCATTTGCCAAATAAAACGGGTAACTGGGTTTCAGCATGGTCTTTCTCTTTTTATATTTTTAATGACTTTCTGCTTTATGGTTTTAACGATAAAGAAGAAAGTCATATTATTAGACGAGGCTTAGGCTAGATCTGGTGCATCCAAATCCAATCCCATTTCTTTTAATACGGTTCCTGCCGTCCGAAAAGCATCAATCGACGCGGGCACACCACAGTAAATCGCTACCTGCAATAAAATTTCACGAATTTCTGCGACGGTGACGCCATTATTCACGGCGCCGCGCACATGCAAGGCCAATTCATGGGGACGATTCAGAGCGGAGATCATCGCCAAATTAATTAAGCTCCGCTCGCGCTTGGCTAAACCTTCCCGTTGCCAAACATCGCCCCAGCAATATTCCGTGACCAACTGCTGAAGTGGACGTGTAAAATGAGTGGCATTATTGATCGAGTTATTAACGTAGTCTTCCCCTAACACCGCTTTACGGGTAGCAAGGCCTTTATCAAATTTATCCGTCATATCGTTACCTATAGGTTACTTATATTGAAGTGCTACCGTCTGATCAAGTAACTGGAGACGATAGGTCTGTCCCGGAATCATATCAACAGGCTTGGTCAAAGAACCACTCAAAAACTGCTGTCCAGTTTTTACTTCGCCAAAAATAGCCAATATACCTCGTATCATGCGTACCACAGAAACAAGCGGCCCACCCAAGACATTCTCCGCAGAGCCGACGTCACTTGTGATGTCGGTTTCCAGCAGACAGGAATAACCGGACTTTTCAAGCGTATTGGTATCAAACGGAACCAGTTGACCGACTTGATAAAAACCCGCTGCGGCATTGTCAGACACAAAATGGCTAATATCAAACTTCCAACCTTGGAGACGACAATCGGCGACCTCAATCGCGGGTGCCATCCACGCAATGGCAGCCAGTATCTCATCATCCGAGACATAACTTCCAGTGAGGCTTTTGCCCAAAACAAAGACCATTTCAGATTCAATTTTAGGGGCAATCACTTGCTTTCGAGTTAACTCACCAGACAGAATATTGTCGACAAATAGGGGCGCATAAATCGGCTCCTTTAAGGCAAAACGGTCTAGTGCTGGCTGGCTGGAAAACGCAACTTTCCAACCTATTAACTTATTTCCCGCTTGTTGGTTTAGGTCAATCACGGCTTTTTGCACCTGATAACCAAAAGCAACATTCTCCATGGAAAGCGCGTCTATCAAAGGGATAGCAGTGCATTCACGGCGCGCTTCCATCAACACCTTGGCAACTTGCTCTTCTAACACAAGACTCTCCTACTTCGAGTTAACAGGTCGCGATTATTTGCCTGTAAGCTGACCACGTAAGGCATCTAACACTTCATTGAGACGTCTTGGAGAGGTTAAGGCCGCTACAAAACGGTCTGGACGAATGATCACGATTTTATCTCGTGCTTGACTAAACCAATCGGCCAAGGTGTTTTCTAGATCCTCAACGCTCGTACAGCCCGACGCCGTCAAACGTTCATCATGACTTAATCCGCTGCGCGAGGGATTGACTTGCACATATTGGGTCTGCATCTTGTTCCAGAAGGCTTTATTTTCCTCTGACATAAAGTCCGTCGGATTCGTGCGATAACCGACGATGGAAAACCAATCCCCTAATATCGTGTCCAACTTCTCTTTGTTGCCTTCCGCCGTTTCAATATTCGGCTGAATAAAGAGTTTCCCCACTAGACTGTCTTCGTAGACTTCCTCACTTTCGTGATACACGATGCCTTTAACAATGTGTGCTTTGGGTTTGAATTTGAACTCGACCAAATGCTCACGCAAACTGTCCACTGAATCCGTTGCTTTGAATATCCAGTCACGAATGCCCGCCATAATAGGATTTGTCATGCCCAAGACCGCGCCCATATTGTCGGCCAAACCAACCAAATCGGTCGCATGTCCACGACGTTCATCATCGTAGGTTTGCAAAATATTGGGAGAAGCCAAGCCTTTCACCACTGCCGCGACTTTCCAACCAATGTTCACCACATCTCGAATACCCGAGTTAAGGCCCTGACCAGCCCAAGGAGGCGTGATATGGGCAGCATCACCACACAATAGGACACGGCCTTTTACAAAATTATCGGCAACACGGGAGTTATGGGTATAAGCGCGGATACGAACAATGTCTAAGTTATCCACCTTATCGCCAATGTGACGACGAATCAGGCCGCGAATAACCTCTTCTTGGCAAATGTCTTCTTCTTTCTCATGGGGGAACAACATGAATTCCCAACGGCGATACTGGTAAGGTAAATAGATGCACACAAAGGGTCTAACAGGATCACCATGCAAAGCAGTAAAAGGCGCATCCAGTGTGTCGTTAGCCGCATCCACCACCACCCATTTGGCGGGATGAGTTAGACCAGTAAAGCCCACATTTAATTGTTTACGAACCTCTGAACGACCACCATCCGCAGCGATAACATAACCCGCTTCCAGACAGTATTCTTCACCTGATGGGTCCGTGACGTGCAACACCACTTTATCGTTTTCGTCTTGGATACGGGTCATGGCATGACCTAAGCGCAAATCCACCGAGTCAAAGCGCTTCAATCCATCACGCAAGGTGACTTCCAATAGCTGCTGCATAAACATATTACGCATCGGCCAACCATACTGGGCAGCTTTGGGTTTTACTTCAGCAAAGCACACACCACGAGAGTTGTAGTAGCGCAGGGGCACATTACTGATCATATCTTTAATCGCCGTATCAGCCAGCCCAACACCTTGTAAAACACGCAAAGCTTCATCATCCATCCCCACTGCTCTCGGGTAGGGAAGAATCTCTTCTGAGGCTTCAATCAACACCGTATTGATATTATATAAGCCCATATAATTGGCTAAGGTGACACCATTTGGCCCACCGCCAACAATTACGACATCTGCTTTTTGTGTTTTCATCAGTAAAGACCTCTAATCTGTAAGAACCGTTTGCATGAAACGGACAACCGCCTCATTAAATTTTTCGGGTTGATCATCGTGAACATAGTGACTGGCATGATCAATTTGAATGGCCTGCACAAAGGCATTAGACGCTACAATCTCTGCCACGGTTTGACTCGGTAAAAAGTCCGAATCACCGCCTTTGATCAATAACGTAGGGCAAGAAATGGCACGAAATGCGGGCCATAGATCCATCGGCTCAATGGTTAAACGTGCCTCCGCGATGCCCTGCTGATCGTGCTTCCACGTCACTTTTCCGTCCACTTCCCGGAACGAGTAGGTCAAACGTGCCTGTAAGGCCTGCTCGGTTAAATTCGGGCGAGAGTGGGTCCAAAATTCTTTAGCCGCTTGCCAAGAATCGAAACTTAACGGTGTGTTGCGCATTTCTCGACGAATACGCTCTGCCCCTTCGCCTTGCTTGGAGGAACCTGGACCAATATCTTCTATTACCATCGCCATCACACGCTCTGGATATAGGCGCGCAAACTCAGCCGCGTTTTGACCACCTAGAGAATGACCAATCAAAACAAAACGCTCTAATCCTAAATGATCAACAAACCCTGCTAAGTCCTGAATATAAGTGTCGGCGTTATAATCCTTGGTTGGCCCCCAATCGCTGTCACCGCGCCCCCTTTGATCCAAAGCGAAAAAGGTAAACCCATCGCCCATTGCATCCACCAGGTCTTGCCATGTTTGCGCAAAACCTCGTAACCCATGCAGCATCACCACTGGCACCTTGCCACTGCCCCATTCGAGGTAATGTAGGTTAAGCCCATCGTTGGTGAAAAAATGGCTGCGACTCGACATTGTCATGGCTATGACCTCTATAAAAATGGCCTCTATAAAAAATGACCTCTAAACGAGGCCATTTTCTCCTTTGACATCTTTTGCTTGTAAGCCACCTAAACGTGCATGCAAGCGACCACGAGTCGCAAAAGACCAAATGATCAAAATCTCATCATTACGAGGCGCATCATTAAAAGACACGGCAATAGAGTCATAATGAGAACGCACATAGAGAGCGTCTTTGTGAGCTAACGGCACATCAATGGTCGCACCTGGCGCACCCACTTTACCGGTTGAAGGCACCCAAGATTTCCCGCCACCAACGGCAACACGAACAGGGTCGGCCGCGGGGTTGGTCAAAAAGGCATTACCGTGTTCGTATTCGCCAAAGGCACCGACAAATACCGCTTTACCGTAACTAACGATCTCATTATCACCGGCAATCTCATTAATGCGGCGACCAAACTCTTTTCCTAATTCAGGAGAGTTTTCCACCAGCACTGATAAATCTTCAGAATAGGTATTCGCCAGAGGGTTATGAACAGCGGCCGCAATAACGTATTTTTTTACAGGCTCGCCATCGGCCAATTTACCGGTTTCATTGGCCAGTGTTTCTTCGTAATGGTAAAACCATTTACGAATATGGTATGAGCTAAAATTTGCTTCTTTCATGGTTTGAATCCTTAGTACATTGATAAGCTGTACATTGCTAAACAGCACATTGATCAAAAGTCATCAATCAAAAATGGGTTCGAGTGTGATCGGACGACTCGGTGCATGAGCATGCTTAAATCGGGACTTACCAAGCTCATCATCGTGTTCTGTTTCTAGGAAAAACTCTAAGCGATTGCCATCTGGGTCTTCAAAATACAGCCCTATACCCACTTCATGATCTGTGGTTTTGACAATCGGAACCTTTTTCGTCAATAACATGCCATATAGGCGGCGTAAGGTGGTCAAGTCGCCATCAATCTCCATACCGTAATGCTGAAGACCAATGATGCCTTTGCTCGCCCCTTCTGGCGCTTTAATCAAAGCAATATCATGGTGTTTATCACCAAAGCTCATCATTACCCACTCGTCTCCATTACGAGCGTTTTTTTCCATCGATAACACATCCGCATACCAATCAGCGGAAGCATTGGGATCGGATACAAATAAAGAGATATGAGTACGATTGATTTTCACCTTCATGTTCATCACCTATTTTTATGTGTTCACACCACTATTTTTTGATTACAGAGGTATGAGCGGCCTTAATAACGGCTTCTGCTGGCGTCCAAAGCACATCGGAAATTTCACTGAACTCACGCCATTCTTTTTTCCAAGATAGCCCTGCTTTCTCACTGGTAAATAAATGTCCGTACTTGGTGCCAGCCACCACTTGATCCGGATTGGCAGGGTTTACATGAATCCCCCAAACACATGAGTTAGGCTGTAAGGGAAAGGGCAGCAGCTGCCATGTTGCAGCAGCATCATGGGATACATAAATTTGGCTGGTCGTCCCAGGCGTACCATCTGACACACTTAAATAAATCGTGCTTTCTGTGCCCATTGGTACGGCGGTCGCACGAGCGTAGTACAAACCAAAGGCTTCTTTGGCGATAATACCTTCCCATGTTTCACCATCGTCAAAGCTGCGATACACAGCATTCACACACACTGCAACCACTACCTTTTTACCCTGATTGGGAAGCACTTGAATAGTATGAATATCGGAATTGAAATCCCATAGCAAACGATCATCAATACGTTCCCAGGAATCGCCTCCATTTTCACTCTTAAACAAGCCACCTTCTTCTAGACCGAACCAGACTTTATTCGAGTCTGTAGGATCAAAGGCAAACGCCAATAATCGTGGTTTACTCACACCAGCACAAAACTCTGGAATCTCCACAGGAGCACGATCCCATGTTTCCCCAGCGTCCTTAGTGCGCCATAGCACCGCACGAGACGGCGCGCCAGTGCCCACAAAAATACGTTTTGGATTTTTCGGATCGACCGCCACTTTCCATACGGTTTCGCCATTAAAAGGGGAATCGATACGCGTCCATTTAGAACCCGCGTCTTTACTAACACACAGGCCAGTGTCCGTACCGATGTATAAAGTACTTGGATTCGTCGGATCCACATCCAGAGAGCGGGTAATTGCGTCAAATTCGATGTCCTGACCTAATGCAAGACGGTGCCATGTTTGACCATTATCGGCACTTTTCACCACGCCTTGGCCAACGGTTGATACTAAAATTGTGCCACTCATACTACCTCCTATAGGAAAATGCCGCGAGTTAGTCCACCATCAATACCAATCGATTCGCCTGTCACGGCGGCCGCTTTGGGTGACGCTAAAAAAGCAATCAAATAGGCAATCTCAACGGGTGCTAAGGTACGGCGAATTGGCGTTACATCAATGTAGCCCTGTTCCACTTCTTGTGGGGTTTTGTTTTGGATCTTACCTTCGCGCTCATACAACTCTTGAATATGAGGGGTATCCACCACACCAGGATGAATGATGTTGCAAGTGATACCGTGGGGTCCCAGTTGATCCGACAAGTTTTTCGTCATATGAACGATGGCAAGGTTACGCATACCAGACATCACTTTACTGCTACGACCAGTTAAGCCACCAATATTGATAATGCGACCGAAGCCTTGTTTCTTCATATAAGGTGTGACGGCTTTGGCGCAACGGAAATAGCCAATGACTTTGGTGTCTAAATCGCCCAGCAATTCGTGATCATTGGCAAACTCAATGGAGTTACGAACCACACCGGAAGGCGCTGCTGCACCGTTGACCAAAATATCTACACGGCCAAATTCTTTGGCCGCCACCGCCACCATATTTTCGACAGAATCCATATCCGTGGTGTCACACGTAACAGGTAGAACGCGGCGGCCGGTTGCTGCGGAAATTTCCGCTGCGGTTTTTTCCAGTACAGACATAGTGCGCGAGCAAATCACCACATCACAGCCTTCTTCCGCTAAAAATCTGGCAACATCTTTGCCGATGCCCATACCGCCACCAGTTACAATGGCGACTTTATCTTTGATCTCTAAATCCATAATCGAATCCTCTACTTTCTATTAACCTAAATTGACAAAAACGCTCTTCGTTTCGGTATAGGCATCAATGACATTTTTGCCCATTTCACGTCCCCAGCCTGATTGCTTATAACCACCAAATGGCGACGCAGGATCCACCACATTCCAGCAGTTAATCCATACAGAGCCAGCTTTAATGCGACTGGCAATGGTGTGCGCCTGAGTCAGATCATTGGTCCAAAGACCAGCCGCCAAACCAAAGGGCGTATCATTGGCGCGATGCACCAATTCATCCACATCCGACCAGCTCATGACCGTGACCACAGGACCAAAAATTTCTTCTCGCGCCACACGAGCTTGCTCTTGTTTATCCAAAAAGACCGTTGGTGACATAAAATAGCCATCACCTAATTCACTTGGTTTACCACCACCACAAATCAGCTCAGCCCCTTCTGACACGGCACTGTCCACGTAACCTTTGACAACATTGAACTGTGCAGAGGACACCAAAGGCCCCATAGTGGTTCGTTCGTCTAAACCTGGCCCAACCACATGAGCCGCCGCGTGCTTGCGTAATTCTTCAAGCGTTTGATCGAGTACGCTTTCATGGACATACAGACGAGAGGCAGCAGTACACACTTGGCCTTGGTTATAAAAAATACCGTCGGCTGCACCCTTTGCCGCTTTGATAATGTCAGCATCAGGTAAGATGATATTGGGAGATTTGCCACCCAACTCGAGAGAAACTTTTTTCATATTACTGACCGCACTTTGGGCAATCAGACGCCCCACGCCAGTCGAGCCAGTAAAGGCAATCTTATCCACACCAGGGTGAGCCGCTAATGGCGCACCAGCCCCCTCACCAAAGCCCGTTAATACGTTCACTACACCACGGGGAATGCCGGCTTTTTCGATCAGATACGCCAAACGTAAGGCAGACAAAGGGGTCTGTTCCGCTGGTTTCAAAATAGAGGTACAGCCCGTTGCTAACGCTGGACCTAATTTCCAGGCACACATAGAAAGAGGAAAATTCCATGGCACAATCAGTGCGCACACACCCACAGGTTCTTTCACTGTGTAGTTGAGCATGCGTTCGCCTGTACGCGGCGACACAGGAATGGTGCTGCCTTCAATTTTCGAAGGCCAGCCAGCAAAGTAACGAATAACGTTTGCCGTGACCACCACTTCGCCATTTTTCGCGTTGCTATAGGGCTTGCCATTTTCTAGCGAGATAATTTGCCCGAGGTTTTCTGCGTCTTCTTCGATTAAATCCGCTAACCGCAACATCAATTTGGTGCGCTGAGCCGGAGACACATGCTGCCAATCTCCCTCTAACGCTTGGCGAGCCGCTTGAACCGCGAGATCCACATCCGCAGCAGTGGCTTTGGCGACACTGGCTATATTGTGTGTCGTCGCTGGATTCTCAACATTAAAATATTCACCTGCAGCAGGCGCAACCCACTCGCCGCCAATAAACAAACGTTTTTGTTCGGCAAGAAAGCCTTGTACTTCTGGAAACAGTTCCATGGTAGTCATGAGCAACCTCACAAAGACATTTCAATTAAGCGTGGCGCTTTTGCATCACACGCCGCTTTAAATTCACGCATTAGCTCTGCGTTATTGGTGACACAAACGGAATCCACCCCATAAGCTTTTGACAAGGCTTGCCAATCCACTCTTGGTCTATCCAATTCCGTCAACGCTAAGGAGTTTTCACCAAATTCGGTCACGCCATACCGACGTAATTCATTTTGGAGAATGTTGTATTTATGATTAGCGGCAATCAGAATCACCACCGGCAGATTCTCCCGCGCGATGCTCCACAAGGCCTGAATGGTGTACTGGGCGCTGCCATCCGATTGCAAACAGACAACGGTATTACCCGGTTCAGCCAAGGCCGCGCCGAAGCCCGCTGGAATACCTTGTCCAATAGCTCCACCAGTATTGGTTAACACGCGATGACGCGCCGCCAAGGCAGATTCGGTGAAAAATGGGTAACCACAGGTGCCGCCTTCAACCGACACAATGCAATTGTCCGGTAAGGCACTGGAAACTATTTTTCCGATAGATTGTGGGGTTAAAGCCTCATTTGCCGCTGGCAATTCAATGGTGCCTTCTAAATCTTTATGAGCAGGAGCATTAAGCAATTCAGCGAGGGCTTCCATAGCGCCTGACACGTCATCACCCACATCCGCCAGCGTTATCAAACGATCCGTCTCTGCCAAACGCGAAGGCATCCCTTCATAACCAAAATAGGCAATCGGCTCAACCACTCCGGCACAAACCACTTCATCGTATTGCTCTAATTCAGCAATGGCTTTTTCAGGGAAGTAAGGCAAACGATCAAGGTCTGGCAAACCACCACCACGGTGAGAAATACGTGGAAAGGTTTCAGCAAACATTTTGATGCCTGGTAGCTTACCAATTCGGCCAGCAGCCGTTAGACCTTTTTCATCCAAACCATTATCACCCACGATAAAGACCAGACGCTTGCCGGCTTTAATACGCGATGCGACGGCATCCACATAATCCGCTTTAAAATGGCGCTTCGGAGGCTGAATAGAAACCTTAGGCATGCCGCCCGTTAATGCTTTGGCTTGCAAATCCATCGGCAAGACAAGAGTTGAAATTGCTCCAGAAGGTTGCCAAGCCGCTCGCATGGCCGCAGCAAAATCTTCAACCATACGATCAACGGATTTAGAGGTACGGAAAAACGCAGAAACCGGGCGTGCTAGGGATTCAATATCGCTCGCTAACGGTGGATCATAATTCACATGCCAAGAAGCATGATCCCCCACCAAGTTAACAATCGGGCTGTTGGCACGACGTGCGTTATGCAAGTTGGCAATACCATTGGCAAAACCAGGGCCCAAATGGGTGAGCGTTAAGGCTGGACGGCCTGATACTCGGCCATAACCATCCGCCGCGCCAGTACACACGCCTTCGAACATACTGAGAACAGGACGAAATTTTGGCTCACTGTCCATCGCCGCCACAAACGGCATTTCCGTGGTTCCTGGATTTGCGAAACAGTACTCAACACCTGAGTCGACTGCCGCCTTAACAATTGCTTCTGCACCATTCATAGAAGAACCTCTTTATTTAACTTATTCTCACATTATGCGAATAGAACGCATCTTGTCAATGAATAAAATACGTTTTATTTGATATAAAAAGCCAAATGTAAGATTTTTATGATATTTTTTGCCATTTTTATCGGTCTACTTTCATTATTCTCAAAATACGAAAAAGCATGCATACAGCAAAAAAAAACAGCGTAAGCAGATAAACCGCTCACGCTGTCAAAATGGAAGGAAATCTCTAAGAAAAATATATCTAAAGAAAAAACAATTATTTATTAATATGCACGACCTGAAGCGAAGTGAACTCCAGCAATCCCTCTTCACCAAACTCCACCCCAAAGCCCGACATTTTACAACCGCCCATGGGAATATTCGGTTGGATTTTAGCGTGTGTATTGACGAAGGTCGTACCACACTCCAGACGAGATGCGATAGCCGTTGCCTCCGCCGTATCAGGTCCCCAAACCGAGCCATCTAACCCCACATCTACGCCATTGGCCATATCTACCGCATCATTCACATCGGAAAACTTGACGATAGGCAGTGCTGGACCAAACTGCTCTTCTTTCACCAGCAAAGCATCATTAGCAATATCAGCAACCAGCGTCGGCGGATAGAAATAACCAGCTCCCTCAAGCGGCTGGCCGCCCGTTAATATGGTCGCCCCACCTTTACGGGCATCTTCCACATAATCCACAATAATTTGCAGTTGATCTTTATTTTGCACCGGACCAAAGTTCACACCTTCGTCCATACCATTACCAACTACTTGCTCATTGGCGATGGCAACCAGAGCAGCACACATATCATCATAGATAGACTCGTGCACATAAAGACGCTTGATCGCCCCACAGGTTTGTCCCATGTTTAAGAACGCCGCCGCAAAAATATCGGGAGCGACTTTCGCTACATCCGTGCCCTTTAATACAATTGCCGCATCATTACCGCCTAACTCAAGGGTCAGACGCTTTAAATTATCAGCCGCATTGCGCATCACCGACTGGCCCGTTTCTGTGGACCCGGTGAAGACAATTTTATTAATCTGCGGGTGAGAGGTAATACCACTACCAATACCACGCTCACCCGTGATGATATTGATCACCCCTTTTGGCAAATGGTTATTGATAATTTCTACCAGTTTAATGGTGCTTAGAGGAGTTAAGCCAGACGGCTTGTTGACCACCGTATTACCTGCCCTTATAGCAGGAATGATGTGCCAAATAGCAATCATTAAAGGCCAGTTCCAAGGCGTAATAGAAGCCACCACACCAAGGGGTTTACGGTGTATCTCAATACGTTTAGTGTCGGTCTCTTCCGCTACTTCCACAGGAATGTCTTGGGAAGCGGCATAGCGTAACCAAGCGACCCCCGCCTCTACCTCACCCATAGCAAGCGGTAACGGTTTACCTTGCTCAGCAACAATTAACTCAGCGACTTCGCGAGCACGCTCTTCTAATTCGTCGCCCGCTTTGTTTAAAGCGCTTTTACGCTCTTCATGACTGGACACCGACCAGCTTTTAAAGGCGGCTTGTGCTGCTTGGACAGCTTCCTCTAATTGGGATTTATCCCCATTTGCACAGGTTGCCACAACATCCAGTGTGGCGGGGTTGATAACATTGAAAGGGGCGTTATTCCCTTCTACCCATTCCCCATTGATCAAAAATTTAAAATGACGACTCATTGCTTACCTCCACCTAATTGTCATGCCTAGCTCTGTACTAAGGAATGGCATGGACAATAGATTAACCAAACAGTGTCATTAGCGTATTGAAATCACCCTAAGCGATTTCGCCAAAACACCACTCAAAAAACACAATGTAAGATTTATTGCATATAAAACAACCTATGTAAACGATATTTTTATTTTTTTCTCAAATAAAGAAAAAACCTGATAACAAACCTCGTTGACATGCGCCAGCCTCTATTGCCCAGAAAATGAGAATAGAAGCATTTTTTAGTCGTAAATTAAATGTCATACTAACAACGGAAGAAAACACCAAAGTCTCACTATGTAAAAAAAACAAATTAAAAAAAAGATATTTAAACCGTTTTCTTTAAACACTTGGTTAAATAGCGTTATCGAACCTATAATCTACACACTTATCGATAACTAAGGGGTTTATGTGTCCAGTCTCAATAAAATGTTAAACGTCCTCAATATTTTCGGGCCAGGCTCTCTCATCATCAATGTGGACGACATTGCAAAAAAACTCTCTCTTTCCCGTGCAACTGCCTATCGCTATGTACGAGAACTGTGTGATGCCGGTTTATTAACCCGTATTGATACAAGTTATACCCTTGGTCCTAGAATCATCGAACTGGATTGGATGATGCGTCAGCATGATCCACTCATTTCCCATGGACGTGAAGTAATGGCCGACCTATCGAAAAACACCGGACTCACTGTCTACATGAGCGTGTTTTACGATGGTCATATCATCAACACCCATATCGAATCCGATATTAAAAAGTATGGTTTCACTTTTGGTCGAGGGCGCCCTTTGCCGATTTTTAAAGGGGCCCAATCTAAAGTACTAGTGGCGTTCCAAAAACCTAATCGTCTCAAAAAAATCTATGATGAACAGATTGAGCCAAGTGACGAGTACAACCTCACTTGGAAAGAGTTTAATTCGGAAACCAAAAAAATCCGTAAAGATGGTTTTTGCGTGACTCATGATGAGCTTAACCTTGGTCTAACAGGGATTGCCGCCCCCATCCTTAATCTCGAAAACGATGACATTATTGGCAGCATCGCCTTTGTGGGCACCACCAGTGCATTCGAATTATTTCGTTTTGAAGCGGTGGTTGAGCGTCTTCAACAGGCCACAGCCCGCATCGAAAAAGGCGCCCACCTAGACAACGAGCAAGTAACCGATAAAACCTAAAAAGCGAGTCACACATCAAAAGCAGAGTCCACCGTAAACCACTCTTCTTTTGATGTTATGACAAACACCTCCTTCATAGTCGAAATGATCTCCTCCTCTCGATAGAAACCAGATTGGCTCACCCTAAAAAGCCACACAACACCTCTTTGTCCCCCTCGACGAGCACTGCTTGTGCATCATAAACGTGCGCTCTGCCCTTTTTAGACCAACGACTGTAAAGACACCTTTGCAGATCTTTTTTCTTGCGACATAAAAAAACCAATCAAAATCACAACTTAACAATAAAATCAAGAATGGCACAAATAATGCTTAATCTCATATTATGAAAATAACTATATTATTTTTGGTTAAATTGGTTTAAAAATATCCAAAAAAGACAATATCAGAGAAAGAGGAACAAGATGAAAATTAAAAACATAGTTACCACATCACTCGTATTAACCCTGCTCCCACTCACAACAGCAAGTTATGCAGATACTTCACCAATCAAAATCGGCGGACTTGCCACACTTTCTGGCGCCATGACCTTACCGGAAGCGCCAGCCGCCGCTCAAGCGGTCTTTGATCGCGTCAACAAAGAAGGCGGTATTCAAGGTCGAAAAATCGAATACTTACTGCAAGATGATAAAGGAGATGCGGGAGTGACGGCTCAAGCAGCTCGTGAACTAGTTGATTCTGATGGGGTTTTAGCCTTTGCAGGATCGGCCAGTCTACAAGACTGTGCCGTTAATGCCAGACTGTATGATCGCCGTGGTATCTTATCTTTACCAGGCGTTGCGGGCGAGTTTAGTTGTTATAAGAAAAAAGCCTTTGGCCCTGTCAGCGTTGGTCCAGCCAGAGGAACACTCGCGGCATTGTATTTCACATCAGAAGTCCTCAAAGAAAAAAATGTTTGCGCTTTCTTAATGGGTATCCCTTCTCATGCCGCAGGCAATAAATGGGCCGTCGCAGAATATGAGAAAATGACAGGTAAAAAACTCAAACTGCTAGATACGACCGTTCTCCCCAATGACGATATGACTCCCCATGTATTGGATGCTCGTTCGGCCAACTGCAGTGCCATTGTCTTTTCTGGCGCTGAGCAGATGGACCTTGCTTGGTTAAAAGCGATGGAGATGCAGAACCTCACCAATATTACCACGGTTTTCCTAACACCTGCCTACACATCAGGCTTTGCTAAAGCCGCGAAGGACTACCCTGGTAAGGTGTATGCAAACTCAGAATACGAACCCTTCATGAGTAATAACCATGCCTTAGACGACTGGCGAAATCTCATGAACAAAGCCCATGTGCCACTCTCGTCTTTTGCACAGGGAGGGTATATCTCTGCCACCTTATTAGTCCAAGCCATGAAACAGATAAAAGGCCCCATTACGCGTCAAAGCATCACTGCGCAATTACGCAGTAGCACCGGAGCGAAAGCACTCACTAATCCGCTAATGGGGACACCTTTGGATATGGCTAAGACAGCGGATCACCTATCCAAATCCGCCACAAAATTCTTAGAGCTCAACAAAGGGCATTGGGATGTCGTCACCCCGAACTTTATTCGTATTGATACAAAATAACGCTATCCATAATGTCTTTTTAGAATAGGACTCCGCTTATGTTAGATACGATTGCATCAGGTCTCGTTATTGGTGCCGCCTATGCTTCTCTAGGACTCTGTATCACTCTGCTTTCTCGCATGGGAGGCGTGGTCAATTTTGCTCAAACCACCATTGGCTTATTTGGTAGTTACAGTTTCTTAGTGCTCAGTGATATCAAAACACCACTGTGGTTAGCCGCCATCATAGGGATCATTATTAGCAGCCTAGTGGGTGCTTTTTCCGGGCTGATTATGGCCCGCTGGTTCAATGACAGTGATATTGGCACACGCTCTTCTGTGGCGATTGCTCTGATGGTGGGCTTTTTATCCCTAGGGACACGCTTGTTTGGGGACAGCCCCAGACAAGCACCCGCATTGTTTGAGCAACTTGGTATCACCCTGGGGAATGTTAATTTAGATGGTGGGCTGGTTGCCTCCTTGTTGCTGTCGATCATATTGGCGGCTAGTCTAGATCGATTTATCAACAAAACCCATATCGGTATTCGCTTACAAGCCTTTGCCGCTAAACCAACCACGGCTGAGTTAATTGGTATTCCCTCAAAAAAATTGACGATTCTCATCTGGAGCATTGCTGGTGGCATGTCGGCCTTGGCCATGCTCATCATTATTACCTCGTCAGCACGTAATGCCAATTATGCGTCTTTAAGCTTGCTGATCATCCCCGCTCTGTGTACTGCGCTAATTGGGGCGTTTCATCATTTTTATTGGACACTCATTGGTGGCTTGGTGCTGGGCATATTAGAGGCCTTTATTCTGTCTAACTCGTTGGTGGCGGCCTATGCTCAAACCATCTACCTGCCAGTGATCTTAGTCATTCTTCTTTGGACAAAACGTAAGGATAAATGGGATGGTCAACGTGCTTAAAAAATACGCTTTAGGGGGCGATTGCGCTTTACTCTTACTTGCAATCGCCAGTATTTGGTTATCCTCCTACTACACGTTTTTGTTTACTTCCGTATTACTGACCGCCATTACCTGCTTAAGTATCGGGATCACCACAGAACGTGCAGGGATCATTTCTCTTTGTCAGGTGGGTTTAAGTGGTGTCGGGGCCTGGGTCGCAATGTGGCTTGGTTTTCATTTTCCGAACATGCCCATTTTATTGATTTTGCTATTAAGTGGCTTAAGCGCAGCAATCCTTGGTCTGTTATTAATTGTGCCAACACTTAGAGTAAGGGGCATTAACCTTGCCATCATCACGCTATCATTTGCCTTGGCGATTTATATCGTTCTGACTCGGGTAGAGCTTCCAGGCATGATGGAAGGTTATAGCTTTGATCGGCCAGACTGGCTGTACGATGAAAAGCCTTATTTGCTCTTTGTGATTGCCATCACCTTTGTCATTAGTCGAGGGATTGTGTGGATTGAGCAACAACCCACCGGCGCTTCTTGGTTTGCCGTACGTTATAGCGAACGAGCCGCCGCCTCCTTAGGTATTAATGTTTCAATCAGTAAAGTAATGGCTTTTGTATCAGGCGCCTTTATTGCGGGGATTTCTGGTTCATTACTCTTGATGCAACTGGGCAACATTACCTCACAAAACTTTGAGCCCTATGCGTCACTCATCATCTTTGCACTGGCGATTTTAGCAAAATCGCGTTTTCTTTCCGGTGCCTTGTTTGCAGGCGTATTAACTTGGTTTACCCCTCAGATCTTAAGCCTAGTCGGACTAGGGGAATGGAAGGATATTGCTGATCTGATGTTTGCATGTGGAGCGATTTTTGCCCTCAGCCAAAATGCCAAGAACAAGGTCCCCTCGGCAAAAAATGCTCCTCCAGAGACGAAAAACAACAAAGCAGAAGCAAAACACCCAAAAGTGGATACAACCACGCGGATGCCATCTTTCCACTATGCTTCAATGTCACTGAAAAACGTCAGCTTGTCCTACGGTGCCGTCAAAGCCTTAAATAATGTCAGCTTTACATTGGCTCCGGGCAAAGTCACCGGACTCATTGGCCCTAATGGAGCAGGGAAATCTTCACTTGTTGATGTAATTAGTGGCTTTTGCCCGACGATGAGCGGTGAGATAACTCTTGAACAAGACAAATTAGACACCCAACCCGCGTTTAAACGCGCCAATATGGGGCTGCGCCGTACCTTCCAACAAGGTCGTGCTGTGCCAGAATTGACCATCAAGCAATACATCCACCTTGCTTCTGGAAGACAATTCCAAGAGCACCGTTTACCCACACTGCTCAATCAACTCGCCTGCCCCCACCAAAACACCTTGATTGCGCACATTGATGTCGGGACGCGACGCTTAGTGGAAATTGCTGGAGCCCTCATGTCTAAGCCTAAAGTCTTGCTATTAGACGAACCAGCTGCGGGAATGAGCTCGGTGGAATCGGAACACCTTGGCAACTTAATCCGTCAAATCCCTGCGTTATTTGGCTGCACGGTGCTATTGATAGAACACGACATGAGCCTGATTCGTCACGTCTGTAGCGATTTGATTGTCTTGGAATATGGTGAAGTCTTAGCCGCAGGGCCTGTTGAGGAAACGTTAAATGATCCGTCTGTTGTCGAAGCCTACTTAGGAGCAGCCTAATGAAAGGGATCCAATTACAAAACCTTTATATTCAACGCAGTGGCGCGTTAATCATCCGCGACCTTTCTCTCAATATTCCATGCGGCGAGATCACGGTGCTTCTGGGCCCGAATGGAGCGGGTAAAAGCACATTATTAGATGCCATTAGCCATGTTATTCCCACTCAACAAGGCTCCATTCATCTGCATGGTAACACCATCGACCAATTAGGAAGATTAGAACGCGTTCGGGCTGGTTTGAGCTATGTGGAGCAAGGCCGCCAGATATTTTCTCACTTAAGTGTCGAACAGAATATTCGCGCTGCCTGTGACAATAAAGAACAAGCCGATCAGGGTATGGCACGCACATTAGAGCTTTTCCCGGAATTAGCAAAGCGTCTTAACACCGCTGCAGGAATGTTATCAGGGGGTGAACAGCAAATGATAGTGTTAGCTCGTTCCATCATTAAATCCCCCGATGTCATGTTAATTGATGAGCTATCTCTAGGACTCGCCCCCATTGTGGTCAGTCGCTTCTTACCCATTTTAAAAGAGCTGAAACAAAGTGGTATGGCTATTTTACTAGTGGAACAATTTGCCAATGCGGCATTAGAAGTGGGAGATCGAGCCGCTGTTTTAGTACACGGTGAATGCGTCCTAAATGAAACCTGTGAAGCGTTAAGAGGTGATCATACCAGATTGCATAACGCTTATATGGGGATGCATTGATCTAACAGAAAAGACCTAACAAACGGAACTTGCAGACCAAACCAACCACGAGAGGAAAGAACATGCTCAACGAATATGACTATATTGTCGTCGGTGCGGGCTCAGCAGGCTGTGTTGTCGCTGCTCAACTCGTCCATGCGAATGCAGGAAAAGTCTTGCTACTCGAAGCCGGTGAAAAAAACGATGGTATGCTGTTTGTTATGCCTGCGGGGGCCTTAAAAATCTTTCAAACCGCGTCATGGCCTTACATCACACTCCCTATAAAAAATGCTAATAATAGAGAAATGCTGATCGCTCAAGGAAAAGGGCTGGGCGGCGGCAGTGCAGTCAATGGCATGATCTATATGCGCGGGCAAAAAGAAGATTATGATGCCTGGGCAAACCAATGGGGGTGCGATCAATGGTCCTATGAGAAGGTCTTACCGTTTTATAAAAAAGCCGAAAATAATGAAAGCTTAGCCGATCAGTACCATGGAAACGATGGTTTGTTCCGCATCAGCGATAATCGTTATCGTCACCCGCTTACCATGGCATTTGTTCGTGCCGGACAAGAATTAGGCTTGCCATATATCACTGATTTTAACGGTGCGACCCAAGAAGGCATTGGTCTATACCAACTCGCCAGTTTCAATGGCACCCGTGGTAGCACCTCTCGTACTTATTTAGCCTCTGTCAAAAATAATCCCAATATCGAGGTTATCACTCAAGCCACGGTGCATAAAATCCTTATCGAAGATAACCAAGCGAAAGGTGTGGTCGTCAGTATTGCCGGAGCCGAACCCATTGAGGTGCGCAGCCGAAAGGAGGTTATCTTAAGTTCTGGCACCTTTGGCAACCCTAAAATATTGATGTTGTCAGGCATTGGTCCCAAAGAGCATCTTGAGTCATTAAATATCCCGGTAAAAGCCGACCTCCCCGTTGGCAAAAATTTTCACGACCATTTGCACTTATCCATCAACGCTTCCATAAAAGGTAACAACAGTCTATATGGAGAAGATAAAGGCCTAAAATCACTGAAACATGCTTTAGAGTGGCTCATTTTAAAAAAAGGGTTATTGACGTCTAACGTATTAGAAGGGGCTGGCGTTGTCGATACCTGCGGACAAGGTCGGCCCGATATTCAGATGCACTTTCTCCCTGTATTGGATAATTTTGATAATACCCCAGGTGAAAAATCCGCTGCAGAACAGCATGGCATCACAATAAAAGTGGGCTATTTACAACCAAAATCTCGCGGCGAGGTCAGACTAAAGAGTAGCGATCCAAACGATATGGTTGAGATCGACACCAACTTTCTGGATCATCGAGAAGATGTGGACGCTCACATCAGGGCCGTACAATTAGGCCTAAAAATGTTTGCAACACCAGCCTTAAAATCACTGATCAAAGAGGTCATCGTACCTGAAAACATCAAACCGGAAGATACCCAGGCCATAGAGGAGTTTATACGCAGGGATATCAAAACCGTTTATCACCCTGGAGGTACCTGTTGCATGGGCAACAACCCGACAAACAGTGTCACGGATCAAGATCTAAAGGTCCATGGTATTCAACATTTACGCGTGATTGACCTTTCCATCTGTCCTCAAATTCCCAGTGGCAACACTAATGCAGTCGCCGTCATGATCGGCGAGAAAGGCACACAATCCATCTTAAATGATCTGACATAAGCTTTTTTAACAAAAAAACCACGGGGCTTTTACGCACCGTGGTTTTTTGATTTCTTTTTTGATGTTCTAGAGAATAGCGAAGATTAAATGTATTCGACTTTCTCGATCTCATACACCGCTTCACCACTTGGAATTTTGACAGTGACTTCGTCACCTTCTTCTTTCCCAATAATGGCTTTTGCGATCGGAGACGCATAAGAAATTTTCTTCAATTTCACGTCTGCCTCATCATCACCCACAATTTGATAGGTAACAGTGTCTTCGGTATCCACATTGAACAAGGTCACCGTCGTGCCAAACACCACCTTCCCTGTGGCGGGCATCGTTTTGACATCAATCACTTGCGAGTCAGCTAATTTCCCTTCGATCTCTTTAATACGCCCTTCAGTAAAGCCCTGTTCTTCACGAGCCGCGTGATATTCTGCGTTTTCTTTTAAGTCGCCATGTTCACGTGCTTCTGCAATATCAGCAATCACGCGAGGACGAACTACGGATTTAAGGTGGTTAAGCTCTTGACGGAGACGAGCCTCTCCTTCCACCGTCATTGGTACTTTTTTCATTATTTCCCCAAGTGCAAATCTTGCAATCTTCTAACTTTGGTTTCACCTTTCAAGCTGATCGCCATACTTGTCGCTTCAGCGCCGGCCAACGTCGTAGTGTAACAAACCTTGCGCTGTAATGCTGTACGACGAATCACAGAAGAGTCGGCAATAGCTTGTGTGCCTGCAGTGGTATTAATAATGTAATCAATTTCACCGTTTTTCAGCATATCAACAATATGCGGACGGCCTTCGTTAACCTTGTTGACTCTATCCACTGGCACGCCATGGGCGGTTAAGTGTTTTGCCGTCCCTTCTGTTGCCACTAAATTAAAGCCCTGCTCAAGCAAACGACGCGCCACCTCCACGGCCCCATCTTTGTCCATATCACGGACACTGATAAAGGCACGACCAGACGTCGGTAACACCGTACCACCGCCTAATGCCGCTTTGCCGAAGGCTTCGGCGAAGGTATCACCCACGCCCATCACTTCACCCGTTGACTTCATTTCAGGTCCAAGAATCGGATCGACACCTTGGAACTTATTGAATGGGAAAACGGCTTCTTTCACACTGTAGTAGGCGGGAATGATTTCTTCAGTAAAACCAAGCTCTTCCAACGTTTTACCGGCCATAACCAAAGCCGCCACTTGTGCTAAAGAACGACCAATACACTTAGACACGAAAGGTACGGTACGTGAGGCACGAGGGTTCACTTCGATCACATAAATTTCGCCATCTTGAACCGCAAGCTGTGTGTTCATCAAACCCACCACACCTAGCTCAAGGGCCATTTTCTTGATCATCTCGCGGATTTGGTCTTGAACATCACTTGGCAGTGAGTATGGAGGCAAAGAACAAGCTGAGTCACCAGAGTGGACGCCAGCTTGCTCAATGTGCTGCATAATGCCGCCGATCACCACTTGATGACCATCACAGATACAGTCGATATCGATCTCAATCGCCGCATTCAAGAAGTGATCCAGCAACACAGGACTGTCGTTAGAAACTTTTACTGCGCTGGTCATATAGCGCATCAGTTCTTTTTCGTTGTAGACGATTTCCATCGCACGACCGCCCAATACATAAGATGGACGAACCACAAGCGGGTAACCGATGTCAGCGGCTTTTGCCGCTGCTTGCTCAACACTTCGCACTGTCGCATTATGAGGCTGCTTGTAACCTAGGCGCTGAATCATGCTTTGGAAACGCTCACGGTCTTCGGCACGGTCAATCGACTCAGGCGTCGTACCGATGATCGGCACCCCTTCATTTTGTAATGCACGGGCGATTTTCAGTGGCGTTTGTCCACCAAACTGCACAATCACCCCAGTGGGTTTTTCCGTGCGGACAATTTCTAGTACATCTTCTAGGGTGACTGGCTCGAAGTATAAACGATCAGAAGTATCATAATCCGTCGATACCGTTTCTGGGTTACAGTTCACCATGATGGTTTCGTAACCGTCTTCACGTAATCCTAGCGCCGCGTGAACACAGCAGTAGTCAAACTCAATACCTTGGCCGATACGGTTTGGACCGCCCCCTAGAATAATCACTTTTTCACGATCAGTCGGGGCTGCTTCACACTCGTCTTCATAAGTGGAGTACATGTACGCGGTATTGGTCGCAAATTCTGCCGCACAAGTGTCCACACGTTTGTAGACTGGGTGCACATTCATCAAATAACGACGCTCACGCATGGACTTTTCGGTCACACTCAGCAAGCTTGCAAGACGTGCATCAGAGAAACCTTTGCGTTTTAGACGACGCAACACATCGTAGGTCATGTCGACCAGACCTTTATCAGCCAAGGCTGCTTCTTCTTTGATCAAATCTTCGATTTGCACCAAGAACCAAGGGTCGATGCCAGTAACTTGGTAGACTTCATCCACCGTCATACCTGAACGGAACGCATCGCCAACGTACCAAATACGCTCAGAACCAGGTGATTGCAGTTCAAACGCCAGTTTTTCTTTACTGTTTTCTTCGCTGAAATCCAGCTGGGGATTAAACCCATCCGAGCCAGTTTCTAGGCCACGTAACGCTTTTTGCAGTGACTCTTGGAAGTTACGGCCAATCGCCATCACTTCGCCTACTGATTTCATTTGCGTCGTCAAACGGTCATTCGCTTGCGGGAATTTCTCGAACGTGAAACGCGGAATTTTCGTTACAACGTAGTCAATCGCAGGCTCGAAGCTGGCTGGTGTTTGTCCACCTGTGATGTCGTTTTTCAATTCATCCAAGGTGTAGCCGATGGCCAATTTCGCCGCAATTTTTGCAATAGGGAAACCCGTTGCTTTGGACGCCAATGCAGAAGAACGTGACACTCGAGGGTTCATTTCGATGACCACCAAACGGCCTGTCTTCGGATCCATACCAAACTGAACGTTGGAACCACCGGTTTCGACACCAATTTCACGCAATACGGCCAACGAGGCATTACGCATGATTTGGTATTCTTTGTCGGTCAGAGTTTGCGCTGGAGCAACGGTGATCGAGTCACCTGTGTGTACCCCCATGGCGTCGAAGTTTTCGATGGCACAAACGATGATACAGTTGTCGTTCTTATCACGAACCACTTCCATCTCATACTCTTTCCAACCGATCAAAGATTCATCGATCAGCAGTTCATTGGTTGGGGATAGGTCCAAACCACGGGTACAGATTTCGTCGAACTCTTCCATGTTGTAAGCAATACCGCCACCGCTTCCGCCCATGGTGAAAGAAGGACGGATAATACAAGGGAAGCCCACTTCCGCTTGCACTTTCAGAGCTTCTTCCATGTTGTGTGCAATGCCTGCACGAGGGCATTCTAGGCCAATCGCTTTCATTGCTTCGTCGAAACGATGACGATCTTCGGCTTTGTCGATGGCATCCGCTGTGGCACCGATCATTTCACAATTGTATTTCGCTAGCACTCCATGGCGTTCAAGATCTAACGCACAGTTCAAAGCAGTTTGCCCGCCCATGGTTGGAAGCACCGCATCTGGGCGCTCTTTCTCAATGATTTTTTCAACGGTTTGCCACTCAATCGGCTCAATGTAAGTGGCATCGGCCATGACAGGGTCGGTCATGATGGTCGCTGGGTTAGAGTTCACCAGAATAACGCGGAAGCCTTCTTCGCGAAGCGCTTTACACGCTTGAGCACCGGAGTAATCAAATTCACAGGCTTGACCGATGACAATAGGGCCTGCACCTAAAATTAAGACGCTTTTTATGTCAGTACGCTTTGGCATAGTATTCGTTCCTGCTCAGGCTTTGGTGGCTTTGATGTTTTCGATAAACTGATCGAACAGTGGCGCAACGTCGTGTGGCCCTGGGCTCGCTTCTGGGTGACCTTGGAAGCTAAACGCCTTTTTATCTGTTCGCGCAATACCTTGCAAAGAACCGTCGAACAAGGATTTGTGAGTCGCTTCAAGATTCGCAGGCAGCGTGTCTTCGTCCACCGCAAAACCGTGGTTTTGGCTGGTAATCATCACAGTGCCTTTCTTAATGTCTTGAACTGGGTGGTTAGCCCCATGGTGACCAAACTTCATTTTCTTGGTTTTCGCACCGCTCGCAAGGGCCAACAGCTGGTGACCAAGGCAGATGCCAAACACAGGAATGTCAGTCTCCAAGATGTCTTTGATGGCTTGGATCGCATAATCACATGGCTCAGGGTCGCCCGGACCATTGGATAGGAAAATCCCATCTGGGTTAAGCGCAAGCACATCACTTGCTGGCGTTTTCGCTGGCACAACCGTCAAACGGCAGCCACGTTCTACCAACATACGCAAAATATTTGTCTTCACGCCAAAATCATAAGCAACAACATGGAAGTCAAAAGACGCTGGTGTAGTGTGTCCCTTTACCAGATCCCAAGTAGACTCTGTCCATTGGTAAGACTCTTCGGAGGTCACCTCTTTCGCAAGGTCCATGCCTTTTAGCCCAGGGAAAGCTCGCGCAGCAGCAATCGCCGCCTCTTCGTCAAGATGCTCACCTGCCATGATACACCCAGCTTGCGCGCCTTTTTCTCGCAAAATACGCGTGAGTTTACGTGTATCGATGTCGGCGATACCGACAACCCCTTTGCGTTTGAGGTAAGCATCTAAATCTTCCTCTTTACGCCAACTGCTCGCCAATAATGGCAGATCACGGATAATTAACCCCTCACACCATACTTGTTTGGATTCTTCATCTTCAGAATTAACGCCAGTGTTGCCAATGTGGGGATAGGTCAGAGTGACCATTTGTCGAGCATAGGAAGGATCAGTAAGAATTTCTTGATAACCAGTCATCGAAGTGTTAAATACTACTTCGGCGGTTGAGGAGCCATCTGCTCCGATCGACACCCCTTTAAAAATCGTGCCATCTTCCAGAGCCAGAATCGCTGATGTTGCCAAAGGAACCTCCCATTTAGAGCCTATCAGGTTGCAAAAAAGCGAGACAAACCGGCGGCTCATCTCGCTTTTAAGAAATTGCGTTTTTGCCGTTCATCTATTGATCAAACATCAATAGAACTCGCGCTCAAAAAATCTGCCCAATTCTACTCTGATACGCCCATGGCGTCCACTCAATAGCGCCAAAAATGGGCAAAAACTCATAAATAAGACAACTTTCTTCTTGACTTTTTGGTCAAGAATAACCTCAAAATATATACCCTACGGCTAGCACAACAACCCATCGGCAATTTTTTGCGTGGCTTCGTAGCCTTCAAGATTCGCCAATACACCAAGGGCAAACGCCATGGCTGTTGCTGGACCTTGGCTGGTAATAATATTGCCATCCATCACCACAGGCTGGTCAGAAATATATTCCGCCCCCGTCAGACCTTTTTCAAAACTAGGGTAGCAAGTAGCCTGTTTATCGACCACAAAACCATGGGTACCAAATACCAATGCTGGTGAGGCACAGATTGCACAGAGCAGTGCGTCCTGAATATCGTGTTTTTCCAACATATCGATCAAAAGCTTACAGTCACGTAGATGCTCTGCCCCTGGCATTCCGCCAGGTAGCACAATAGCATCGTATTGTTTGTCCGCCACCTCGGTTAACAGCACGTCCGCTTCTAGCTTATTACCAAACGCCATTGTTACTTGCTTAGCCTCTTCTATACTGGCTACTGTCACCTCAACACCACCACGGCGTAGTACATCAATAATAGTAATGGCTTCAATATCTTCACTGCCATTGGCAATGGGGACTAATACGTTACTCATGGTCTTTCTCCTTGATATCAAATGGTTAGATTAAACAACAGCGCCGCTTCATTACCCTGTTCGCTTTGATAGTAGTTCTTACGCCGTCCCATCAATTCAAAACCGAGCGACTTATATAGAGCAATCGCGCCTAAATTCGACTCCCTCACCTCAAGTAAACACTCACTGACAGGCTGTTCTCTGCCAATATTTTGCAGCTTGATAGCGTCGAACCAATGCGTCATCAATTTTTTTGCTAAGCCTTGTCGACGAAAAGCCCGACCAACCACAATGAGCTCAAGCTCAGATTGCTCAAATAACACAGACGCCGTCAGCCAAGCAGAAATGTTTATACTACCCTGCTCATCACAACTTTCAATGACCCAGTTTTGGCGAGTCGCCAAGGCGTCTTTGATCAGATTCTCCCCCCAAGGATGTGGATTAGAATCCATATCAAGGGACACAATCGCCTCTAGGTCGTTTATTGAGGCAGAACGAATGCGATGCGACGACGAATTAACTGGATGGGTCATTTACACACTCCAAATTGTGTTGCACAGATAACCCATTAGAAAAGGGCTGTCTGCATGATTTGCCATGCTTCTTTGCGCAACTCAGGAATACGAAATAGCTCAGGTAAGCTAACAATTCGTGCGGCTGGGAAGGCGTTTAATGGACTCTCGCTTGATAGCTCATCAAATAGCTCGCCAATGCTAGCCCCAGCCAATACCATTTTAGGCGGTGAAGGGAAGGACTTACTAACCCGCTGCACAAAGCTCTCTAACGCACCCAGCAACCAATCTTGACGCGACACAAAGTATGGATTTCTAAGACCACCTGGCCAAGATAAGGCACTGCTCGACCACTCTTCAATCGGCTGTTTTAAAAGTGCTTGCCCCATTTTCAGCGCTAAACGTTCAATGTCTTCCTGCTGAGTGAACGCCGTTGGCACCTCTGTCAAAATAAGCAACTGATTAGCTAGGGCAAACGCACGCAGTTCAAGACGCATGACCTTGCGTTTGGCAGGCACCTCTTCCTCTACAGGGAGATCAATGTCGACGGCATATTCTTCGATTGGCTGCAGATCTTCGACAATAATATCGGGGCCAGCATTAAGCTGCTCACGCAAATTCGCAACAGATTGTTCTTTCGCTTCAGGCGCCACCACTTTCGGCGCTGTTTCAACCACACCAAAGCCTTGCATCTGATCCGCAATCACTTGAGTTTTAGCAACTGGCTCAAACGCTTGATCCATCGGCCAAGGATTAGCGGGATAAAAGACCGTTCCCGATGCCACCTGGTTATCTGGCAACCAAGTCATCACCCCCATTTGGGCTAAGCAATGCACCTGAAAAGCCTGTTGATGATCCAATTCCTGCGTCATAACACCCTTTATTTGTTACGAAAAAGACAATGATCACACCTCAAAAACAAGGATGCTCTCATCAAATCAATATACTTATGAAGACAATCTATATGCTTTTGCCTGACAGCCGACGACCAAAGAGCATTTACCAAACAAAGTGCCCCAATAACTGCATCACCGCAAACGCCGCTACCCCAGCGAGAATATCGTCGATCATGATACCAAAGCCACCATGAACATTTTTATCAAACCAAGAAATCGGCCAAGGTTTCAAAATATCAAATAAGCGAAATAACACAAAACCCACAGTAATATACTGCCAGCCCGTTGGCGCTAACCACATGGTAATCCAAAAGCCAACAAACTCATCCCATACAATACCAGAATGATCATGCACCCCTAAGTCTTTCGCCGTTTTATGGCACAGAAAAATACCCAACAAAGAAGTCGCAACCAACATCAGCAAATATTGACTATCCGACAAATACTGCCAGATAAAAAAGAAAGGAATAATGGCTGCCGCCGTACCAAACGTCCCAGGAGCTTTGGGCGCAGCCCCCGACCCCAAGCCGAAGGCAAGAAAATGAATAGGATTGCGCCAAATCGACGCAGGAACAGGATGTGTCATGAATAATGTCCGTTAATTATCGTCGAGATCGTTGCACGACTACGGCGCGCGCCAATACCCTATTAAAAATGCTGCCAACCACGAAGGTCGCCATCGTACCCGTTAATAGTAAAGCCAGAATCAACAATAGTCCCAACTTTCACACAGGGTAAATGTAGCGTTTGAATGATCAGTTGAATGTCTTGGGCAGCGCTTGATGGGGCGGTAAAACACAGCTCATAATCATCACCACCCGTTAAGGCTAATGATAACGCCGACTCAGGTTGCCATGCCACTAACTCTGACGAAATCGGCAAAGCGTTTGCTTCTAACTGAGCTCCCACGTTGGAAGCCGTTAAAATATGCTGAATATCTTGTGCTAAGCCATCGGAAATATCCATCATGGCATGCACGACACGTTTAAGCGCCATGCCAGCAATTAAGCGAGGTTTAGGTCGCCAAAAGCGCTCATAAAAATAATCAAATCGCTCACTGGACACAAGCAGCTCCCCCGTCACGATTGGCACTGCCGCCGCCGCGTCCCCCAATAAGCCAGTCACATAAATATCATCACCCACTTTAGCATTAGCGCGCAATGGCACTTGATCGGCCTCCACATACCCATGCACTTGTAAAGTAAGGGTTAACGGCCCTTTAGTGGTATCTCCACCCACTAAAATCAGCCCTATCGGTTCGGCCAACTCCGCCATTCCTTGGGCTAACCCAGCTAACCACTGGGGATCCGATTGCGGAATTGTCAGCCCCAAGGTAAAAAAAGCGGGCTTCGCCCCCATAGCTGCCAAATCGCTCACACAGGTTGCCACCGCTCGATAACCAATATCCACAGGATCCGCATCAAAGGGAAAATGCCGCCCCTCGACCAAAGTATCCATAGAAAGCACCAAACTCTGCCCAACAGGCACCTGTACCTGAGCACAATCATCGCCAATTCCCAACAGAATATCCTCACGACCGCGCGTATTCGCCATCATCGAGGCTTGGAAGATATTTTTGATCAACTCGAATTCTTTCAAAAACCTATCCTTACTACTGACATAACCGACCAGATCATCATCCTGACGTTTGGCAAGTGTGATTTGAAAGCAGAAGGATACTAGATTGTGGGATGGATGTCAGAGACAAAACAGGGCCAATCACGTGATAACGGATTGTCCCTGTTTTGTGACGTTAACGTTTATTGAAGAAACTTATCACCAAAGCACACTCCCAGAGAATGCTGTCTTTTTGGAAATACAGTTTGAAAAGTACCTATTTTATCAATACTGAAATAGTAAGTATTGTTTTAAAAACAATCAGTAGCACTATGCCTCAGTCCAAAGGTCTCCATCATCTTCGGATAAACGACGACGATCACGCTTTATCGTCTCCTCTTCAGGCCATTTAATATCTAAAGCATTTTTAAAATCTTGTATATCAACATAGCCAATAATATCACCATGAATTTGAAGATCCCAATCCGTTCCATTCCAATGCACAAAGTCATAAACTCCTGCAGCTGGCCCCATTTTCACAGCGACAAAATACAATCCCACTAGGGAAGGTAAACCCTTTTTCCAATTTAGTTTAATACTCATACAAACTCCTTAAAACTTCGCACGAAAACTTTCAGCTACATCAGCTAATTGTGATAAATAAAGCGGTTTTAACTTATATACCTGATGAGCATTCTCCAGAAAGCCTAAGAGTAAAAAATGATCTTTTTTAAAAAAGCCTTCGCAGTAAATCAGTGCAGTATTACTTGTCTTATTATATGATATTTTCTTTAAGTGCCATGCTTTTGATGTAGCATCTTTTATGTGAATATGAGACATCTCAGCCTGTTTCACATCACTGGGGAAATCATATGTTGTATCTCGACCAAATGACTCATGAGGGATTCCCGTTCTCTTATATTCTCTAAACTGGCTAACAAGTGTATCAAGTTTATTTTTATCAAGGCTTTCTTGAAACTCTGAACTTACAAAAACTTTTACATCCTTGTACATTTCTATCACTCCATTTCAATAAAAGTTACTGTATTTCTTTTTTTAGCATTGCTCATCATTGATCGTTCAGTCTTGGCCGCAGAGCGCCTAATCGTCTCTATTTGAAGCGTCTCTGAGTCTTTGGCATCAAAATTTGCCACTTTCTCTTTTTTAAGAAAAATTGCTTTTTTGTTTTTCTCCATACCATAAAATCCTTCTGCTAATGGTTATGTCAGTCAAACAGCGTTTAACTAATGAGGCAATATTCCATCACAATCTTTTAAATCACTGCAAGTAAGATCATCATCCTGACGTTTGGCAAGTGTAATTTGAAAGCAGAAGGATACTAGATTGTGGGATGGATGTCAGAGACAAAACAGAGCAGATGGCTCAATGGCTTATCTGTCCTGTTTTGTGACGTTAACGTTTATTGAAGAAACTTATCACCAAAGCACACTCCCAGAGAATGCTGTCTTTTTGGAAATACAGCCCTCAAGGTGCCACTTTTATCAATGCTCAAAGGTAATCAATGTATTAAAAAATAATTGTTTTTAATACATTGATTACTTTGATTTTATCTCACGATTACCTACGTCCGGAATGATCACTCCCTCTGGAACAATTACAAAAAACTTAAACTCAGCCTTAGATTGTTGCTCCAGCTCGACCAGTTTTTCGATGATGTGTGCAGTGAGTACATGACCCTTAGAGAGCAAAAAAGCGCCTTTATGGTTTTCCAAGTTTCTCGATAACACCATGCCAGGAACCAGCTGTTTTGACCAAATTCGCTGATCATTGATGGGTTCTTCTAATTGATAAGTCGATAACACTGACTTCAGGGTTTCGACAATATCTGCCGCGTAATAGTCCCCCATTCGGGCACTTAAATAACGCAATGCTTCTACATGTGTTAAAGGCTCTGCTAGCATCCGACCATTCATCAGTTCGATGTAGTCATTCGCCACCGCTAATACTTGCGCCTTCCTTGAGATAAACTTTTCCCAGTCGCCATTAGGGAAGCCTTTGCCATTTAAATATTCTTTGTGCTGCAGGATAACTTCTGCCATCGGCCATAATTGTCGAACACAGGTTAATAAGGTACTGCCCATCATGGGATATTGTTCGTACTCCTCCTTTTGCTCCGGTGTTAACGTTTCATATGGAATTTTCAGAATATCATCGGACAAACACACCTGACCGATATAGCGCATTTTGGCGGCACCTTGCAGGACATCCACGTCTTTCTCAGTCATCTGCAAACAAGTGCCCATGTCTCTTACCAATGACACAATATCAGGCACATGTATCTCAGATTTAGGCTGACGCATGTCCAGCAACCCAGCGAACAAATCAATGACATTACGGTAGTTTTCTTTCAGGTTTTCATTGATTTGAATAATTTTAGAGGAGCGCTCTTTCACGGTGGCTTCTAAGGAGTCATTCAGCGCTTTAAGCTTCGTGTTTTGCTCTTGTACCACACGTTGTAATTGCGCATTTTGTTTCTTTAATTGAGTATTTGTCAGCGCACTTTCCACTAAAGCAATTAAACGCTCGTCATCCCAAGGCTTTTCAACGTAATGGGAGACTTTTCCTCGATTCACTGCGTCCACAATCGCACTCATATCGGCATAACCTGTGAGGAGAATACGGGTTGTATCCGGGTAGGTTTCAGCGGCAATCGCCAGAAACTCAGGACCTGTCATCTCGGGCATGCGCGCGTCACTAATGATCACATCAATGGCGTGCTCTTTGAGGGTGTCCAGTCCTTCTTGACCGCTATTGGCAATATAAATGGTGCAATTTAGTTTACGGAAGAGCCGACGCAGGGATGACAGCACATTCGCCTCATCATCGACAAGCAATATGCTGGGAGTCTCTACCACATGAGTCTGATCAATCACTACCTTTGTCATCATCACTCTCCTTATTCAGAAGTCGCTGTACTGCTATCAGGGTAAGGCAACCAAATGCTAAACACCGTGCCCACACCTAATTCACTCGTCACGTCAATCGTGCCATTGTGTTCTTCAACGATTCCATAAGAAATGGACAAGCCCAATCCTGTCCCTACCCCCACTTCTTTCGTTGTAAAGAAAGGGTTAAAAATAGAATCTAGATGTTTGGGATCAATACCACTGCCATTATCGGCGACGTTAATTTGTACGCCGTTCTCTTTATCCTCAACACTCACCGTCAACTTCCCCTGCTCATTCATCGCATGGGAAGCGTTCACAAACAAGTTTAAAAACACTTGTAACAATTCGCCACTTTTGCCCATCACAGGTTGTACGGTTTCTATTTGTTTGATGACTTTTCCCTTATATTTGAGTTCGTTATGAGCCATGTTTAAGGCTTCATCAATGATACTAACAATATTGCACTGCTCTTTTTGATGGTCTGATTGACGCGAAAAACGCTTTAACCCGCCCACAATATCCAGAATCCTTTTGACACCGTGTTGCGATTCGTCGAGCAAACTCTTACTGTCCTCTAATAAAAACGCCATATCCACATTTTGCCATAAGGTCTCTAGCGCCTTGGCCGATTCACTTAGCGAGTCATCTCGTAATAAGGCCTGATCCACCAATGATTTTGACGCCATCACATACTCGACAAAATCATCAACATACCCACTTAAGGTCCCCATATTGCTTTTAATAAATCCCATCGGATTATTAATTTCGTGTGCAATGCCCGCTGATAACTGACCCACAGTGGCCATTTTTTCCGATTGAACTAACTTTTTCTGAGTCTCTTTTAGCGCTTCATTAGCGACTTTAATGTCTTTATAACTCGCCAATAATTTATCTTCTTGATAACGGTGTTCCATCATAATCGCCAGCTGTTTCATACCCGCTCGAAACATGTCGATTTCTTTTTGCTGCCTTGATGTTAACCCTTGGCTAAACAAAATAATGATGCCGCCAAGATAGTCCAAGCTGATAATGGGCAGAGCCACCACTGTATCTATGGTGACGTTATCAATCGTCACAGCTACCGTTTGGAAATGGGTTCTTCTTGTTTCTCTAACCTTCTCCTCAATCTCACAGGCCAATAAATCTAAGTCGGAACGAGCAATAGAGGCCGTCCCCGTGTTTAAGTTTTTTTCGTTACGCAGTAAATCGGAACGATAATCCGCTTGACTGGAATCAAAGGGGAAATGGAAATACACAGCAAACGGCACGTCACTCAAGCGCAGCATATCCTTCACTATGGTTGGTAAAAAGTCCCGTAATCGGGGTTTTTCGAGCCCATAACGGCCAATGTGCATAAGAAACTTATTTTCCCGCAGAGCCAACTCCAAGGATTCCACATTGTCATTCAGCGTTTGATTCAGTAAGTGCAGCTCTCGACTTTTCTCCTCGAGAATGCTCTCGGCTCTTTTTCGAGCAGTGCGTTCACGTAAAAAAGCTGCTTCATAATCCATGATCGCCCCCTGACAGCTCAGTCTTGCTTGACCTGTTCTTTCTCAACCAGTAATAGACAGTGATCTGCCCCTTCGTGCATACAACATTCATGTGTTATGGAAACCGACATACCAAAACTTTCCGCCGCCTGATGCACTAGGCCGATGGCTAATAAACACATCTTACGAGGCGATTGATAATACAACTTCACCCCTGAATCAAACTTTTCCTGGACCACCAACTTAGGCGTCACCGCATCGGGATAGAGCTTATGCACTTCCACATGAATCACAGAATCCACCGCCTCTAATAGCGTCCAAAGATCAGGATAATCCCTCATAGAGGGTGGTAAACTGTGTATTAAACCTTTATACAAATAACGGCCAAACGCTTCGACTAATTGATTCACCGGGATATTGGTCTCATCCGACAAAGCAACCACCAGAGATATAATTTCTTGGTCATCATAGTTTTCAGATGCGGTATAAATACCACCACTGGGTAAATCACAATTTGCCAGCAAGGTTTCCCAGCATGCCATCCCAAATTGCTCTTCCACCATTTCTTGGAAGTTAGTAAAAACGCTTCCTCTCATACGCTTTCTCACTTTGATCGCCTACTCTCTTTTCAGGTTAGTCAAAAGCTGGCGGAATGCTTATGGGGTTTTGGTGTTGATACGTAATATTTTGTTTAACTTGAAAGGGTTAGAGAAAGGACGAACAGCTGACATAAAAAACCCCATTATTCACTAACGAATAATGGGGTTTTAAACTATCAGTTAATCATACTTTCGGTGAGCATTGGCTCACCGTTTATTGATTACTTATTGGCCTGTCGGCGAGCGGCAATTTCTTCACGACGGAGACGCTGAGCCAGCTTATCCAAAATACCATTAACGTATTTATGGCTTTCCGTGGCACCAAAGCTTTTCGCCAATTCCACGCCTTCGTTGATCGCAACGCGGTAGGGAACATCCAAACGCTCAGACAATTCAAACGCACCAAGGCGCAATACGGCCAATTCAATGGGATCAAGTTCGCTCAAAGGACGATCCAGTAACTCTTCGAACAAACCATCCAGTTTTTTTGCACGGCTGGTGACGCCCTGCAATAATTCACGAAAATACAACTTGTCACAAGCACTCATGTCTTGATCTAAGGTGAATTGCGTTTCGATCTCACTAACAGAAGATTGATTCATCTGCCATTGATAGACCGCTTGTAATGCCAAACCACGAGACGCGCTGCGCATCTGAGAACGTGAAGGTTTTTTATCCTTACGTTTCGGTGCCGGGTTTTGGTCGTTGGTTGTTTCCACTTCGCTCATTTTTTGCCTCAGTTATCCAGACTACGTAGGACAGCCACGGTCTCAAGGGCAGAGATTGCCGCTTCTGCTCCTTTGTTGCCCGCTTTCGTGCCCGCACGCTCAATCGCCTGCTCAATGGTGTCGACGGTTAACACACCAAACGACACCGGAATACCATATTGTAATGCAACGTGACTCAGGCCACTCACACATTCACCTGCCACATATTCAAAATGTGGCGTGCCACCTCGAATGACCGCACCCAATGCAATGATGCCATCGTACTTACCTTGATCTGCCACTTTCTTAACGATCACCGGAATTTCAAAGGCACCAGGAGCACGTACAATCGTCAAATCTTCTTTGCGAATACCATGACGAATCAAGGTATCAACCGCGCCATCTAACAAACTTTCAACAACATAGCTGTTAAAACGGCCAACCACGAGCGCAAATTTCGCACCAGGTGCAGAAAAATGTCCTTCGTAAGTCGTAATATCCTTCATGACAACCTCTCTTCTAATCTTGCTTAACGGTTGCGTCAGGCGCCCCCGCATAAGGAATAAACTCTACTGCTTCAAGGTCAAACCCTGTCACGGAGAACTTTTTAGGCGAGCTTAGTAAGCGCATTTTACGAATGCCAAGGTCGCGCAAAATTTGTGATCCAGTCCCTACCGTCAAATACGTACCGGAGCCACTCTGATCTGGTCCTTTACCTGCTGGTGGATGAATCGACGTGGCAAAGCTGCTCGCTAAATCCATCGGTTTATCATGGGTGTCCACTAAGACAACCACGCCTTTACCTGCTTGTCCGATATAATCCAACGCTTTACTCATGGACCAACGCGGCTCTTCCGATTCACCGATAATGCCAGCAAAATCGCGTGCCGGATCCGCCACATGCACACGCACCAACGTCGGCTCATCCGCAGCAATATCCCCCTTCACAAATGCAAGGTGAGAAAGCCCCTGAACCGTATCGCGATAAGTAATTAAGTTGAACTCGCCCGCTTCGGTTTGTACCACGCTCTCGCTTTCACGTTCTACGGTGGTCTCATTTAACGTGCGATAATGAATCAGGTCGGCGATTGTACCAATTTTTAAGCCATGTTTCTCGGCAAACTTTTCTAAATCTGGTCTTCTTGCCATGGTGCCATCGTCATTAATGACTTCCACAATCACAGAGGCCCCTTCGTAACCCGCCATACGCGCTAAATCACACCCAGCTTCAGTATGACCGGCTCGACTTAATACCCCACCAGCACGGGCCATCAAAGGGAAAACATGACCTGGCTGCACGATATCAGAAGGTTTGGCATTCGCCATCACCGCACGTTTCACGGTCAAAGCACGATCAGCCGCCGAAATACCAGTGGTCACCCCTTCAGCGGCTTCGATAGATAGAGTGAAGTTGGTGGAATACACCGTGCCATTGTCATTAACCATTAAAGGGAGATTGAGTTGCTTACAACGCTCAGGCGTTAACGTTAGGCAAATCAAGCCACGAGCATGCACAGCCATAAAGTTGATAATCTCTGGCGTGATGCACTCGGCAGCGACGATTATGTCCCCTTCGTTTTCTCGATCCTCGTCATCCATCAAGATAACCATTTTACCTTGACGGATATCGGCTAAAATTTCTTCTACACTGTTTAACGCCATCGTAATCTCACTTTTTATTGTTAGGACAAGCTATCGTTGATTCGTCAACTAAGCGTCTTGTGCCACGCCCCATTCATCAACGTCCAACAAGTCTTCATCGTACTCAAGGTATAGAGGTACATAGACCAAACGTAAATCCTGACCAATTTGATGTACCGATTTAAGTTCCAGATCCACGGCTTCTTCCATGGTGTCTAAAGGCAATTGGAACATCGGTCGTGCCGTTGAGCCAAGTAGTTTAGGCGCCATATACACGACAATTTCATCGACCAAGCCAGCTTGTAAAAAGCCCCCTGCAAGCTCTGCTCCAGTTTCTACCAATACCTCGTTAATGCCATCATCGGCCAATTGTTCCATAGTGGTCAATAAATCCAATCGACCATCCTCGCCACGATTCGCAAAGCGCACCGTCACACCCCGCTCTTGTAAGAGATCCAAGTGCTCGGATTCTATTTCTTCTTCCACGCAAAACACACAGGATTGCTGGGTGGGAAAAAGAACCTTCGCATCCGGTAAAATAGATAACGCCGTATCCATCACCACGCGTAAGGGTTGACGCACTGTTGTAGCGTCGACGGGTTGGTCATTATTATCAATGCGCACGGTCATACTTGGATTATCCGCCAAGACTGAGCCGATCCCCGTCACAATCGCATCGCTTTGAGCCCTTAAGCGTTGTACATCTTGGCGCGCATCTGGCCCCGTAATCCATTGGCTTTCGCCGGACTCCATTGCTGTACGCCCATCCACACTGATGGCAAGCTTCACCCGAATAAAGGGCAGCCCTTCACGCATACGCTTGATAAAACCAGGATTTAGCGCTTCACATTGCGCTTTTAAGACCGGGCCCACCACCTCAATATCGGCTTTGGCAATACGCTTCAAACCATTTCCAGCGACTTCTGGGTTAGGATCCTGCATCCCATAAACCAGACAAGCGATGCCCACTTTAATTAATGCGTCGGCACAAGGTGGCGTTTTTCCGTGGTGACTACAAGGCTCAAGCGTCACATAGGCTGTGGCCCCCGTGAAATCGTAATTCCCTCGGCTCTTCGCATCGGCTAAGGCATTCACCTCAGCATGACCTTCCCCCGCGCGAACATGATAACCCTGACCGAGTAGTTCTCCATCTTTTACGATGACACAGCCAACACGAGGATTGGGATGGGTAGAATAGAGACCTTTTTGAGCCAGTTTAATGGCTTTCGCCATCCAGTACTCATGATTCTGAGTCATAACTTATTTCCCTTCTTGTTTGACATCCGCTAATGACACACTGTCTCGACGGTTTTCAAGATGATCAATGGCGTCACGAAACTCACTAATGTCTTTAAAACTTCGATAGACAGAAGCAAACCGCACATACGCCACTTGATCCAGACGCTGCAGCTCTTCCATAACAGCCTCCCCCGTCCAACGGGACGGCAATTCGCGCTCACCCGTTGCTTGCATTTTTTCTTTAATCCGTGCGATCGCCGTTTCAATCGATTCACTGCTCACAGGGCGCTTCTCTATCGCTTTAAGAATGCCACTACGCAGCTTATCCTCATCAAAAGGCTCACGGCTACCATCACTTTTAATCAGTTTAGGCATTTGGAGCTCTGCCACTTCAAATGTGGTGAAACGCTCCTGACAATGACTACAGGTGCGACGACGGCGCACTTGCGCTCCTTCAGATACTAGGCGGGAGTCAAGAACTTTGGTATCTTGCATTCCACAAAATGGGCATCGCATGACGGTTCCAAAATGAGTAAAAAATGAAGTTTACAAACCAATTAAACGGCTCTATTTTATACTCGGAATCATACCAATCTCACCTTAATATAGCTACCAATCAACACTTGGCCATCGTACCAGACGGTGATTTATATCATGGCATAGGCCGTGACAACGTTCGCCATGATGTCAGCCTTATTAACAGGAAGTCGGTTTTATTGTAAGCCATTAACAAAGATCGGCTTTTGTTCGAACGAGCATCCAGTCACTCATAAGGAAGTACCATGCCTTTTGCAGAATTATCAGGTTTTGTTGCAGCGCTGTGCTGGACAGTTTCAAGTTTAATGGCACCAAGACTCATACATCGCTTCGGAACCATGCGTTTCAACACAACACGCATTACCATTGCCAGTAGCCTTCTGATCCTGATTAGCCTACTCGGCCAGCGTTTTGATACGTCTTTATGGCAACACGCGCCGTTAGTGATTCTGTCTGGGCTGCTAGGTATTTTCCTCGGGGATACCATGCTATTTACGGCCGTTCACCGTCTGGGGCCGCGTCGAACAGGTGTCTTATTTGCCACCAACGCCCCTATGTCGATTTTCCTCAGTTGGCTTTTTCTCAACGAAGCCCTCTCACTGACCCAACTGTTGGCCTGTGGCCTGGTATTCAGCGGCGTCATTATCGCGATTCTATTCGGCAAAAGGCGTGAACAACTGCACGAATGGGAGCAAACCAAAGGCAAACTCAGTACTGGCGTCCTCTTCGCTCTAGGTGGCGCACTAGGCCAAGCCTGTGGGGCTCTATTAAGTAAGCCCGCCTTGCTGGATGGTGCCGACCCCATCGCCGTATCGACGGTACGAGTCAGTGCTGGCGCCATCGCTTTACTGCTGGCTTATGGGCTTTATTATCGTCATAGAAGACCTGCCAGTAGCCTACCTTTTTCCGAATTAACTCGCTCAGATTTTATGGGCATTACCGCCTTGGCAACCATCGGTATGGTTATCGGTATGAGCGTCTTAGTATGGGGGGTTGGTCACGCCAATGTTGGCATCGTCACGACATTATCCGCCATTGTCCCCGTGTTGATTTTGCCTGGGCTTTGGATCACCACCAAACAACGCCCAGCGTTCGGCGCTTGGATAGGGGCGATTTTGGTTGTGATTGGTGCTGCTTTAATTGTGCTCAGCGGCCAATAAGGCAGACGGGGAGTGTTATTCTGAATTAACAGGGAATGTGCTATTCTTAGCACACTTTATTACATTAAGACTCCTTACAAATCGAGCGTAACAAAATCGCTCTGTGGGCATTTTATTCAGACAGTCAGTTTATTACACTAGCTATCAAACCATTTATCAGGAAACTACTCGCTTATGGCTCAGTTTGTTTACAGCATGAACCGCGTAGGGAAAGTTGTTCCCCCTAAACGCGAAATTCTCAAAGACATTTCCCTCTCTTTCTTCCCCGGCGCAAAAATCGGCGTCTTGGGTCTTAACGGCTCGGGTAAATCGACGCTTCTGCGCATCATGGCGGGGGTTGATCAGGAATACAATGGCGAAGCTCGTCCCATGCCAGGATTAAAAGTGGGTTACTTGCCACAAGAACCTGAACTGGATCCATCAAAAGACGTGCGTGGCATTGTGGAAGAATCCGTTGCCGACGTAAAAAATGCCCTTGTTCGTCTCGATGAAGTGTACGCAGCGTATGCAGATCCGGATGCGGACTTTGACGCGCTGGCCGCTGAACAAGCCGAACTTGAAAACCTGATCACAGCAAAAGATGGTCACAACCTAGACCGTGCGTTAGAAGTCGCCGCCGATGCCCTGCGTCTGCCACCTTGGGATGCCAACGTTGAGCATCTATCAGGGGGTGAGCGTCGCCGTGTCGCCCTATGTCGTCTGCTTCTAGACAAACCTGACATGATCCTGCTCGACGAGCCAACCAACCACTTGGACGCCGAGTCCGTTGCTTGGCTAGAGCGTTTCTTGAAAGATTACCCAGGCACCGTGGTCGCCATCACCCACGACCGCTACTTCCTTGATAACGCAGCAGGCTGGATTCTTGAGCTTGACCGTGGCCACGGTATTCCATACGAAGGCAACTATTCTTCTTGGTTGGAACAAAAAGACGCTCGACTACAAACCGAAGCAAAACAACAAGCGTCTCACCAAAAAGCCATCAAATCTGAGCTTGAGTGGGTTCGACAAAACGCCAAAGGTCGTCAGTCCAAATCCAAAGCCCGTCTGGCCCGTTTCGAAGAAATGAACTCGAAAGAATTCCAAGAACGCAACGAAACCAACGAATTGTACATTCCACCTGGCCCACGCCTAGGTAACAAAGTCATCGAAATCGAGAACGTTTCTAAAGGATTCGATGGCCGCGTTTTAGTGGAAGACTTTAATATGGTCGTACCACCAGGCGCGATCGTCGGTGTAATCGGTGGCAACGGTGCGGGTAAATCCACACTGTTCAAAATGATTGCTGGTCTTGAACAACCCGATTCAGGTACCGTGACCATTGGGGAAACCGTTCAATTAGCTTACGTTGATCAAATGCGTGAACTGGACGGCGAAAAAACGGTTTTCGAAGAAATTGCCGATGGCCAAGACATGATCACAGTAAACGGCTGGAAAGTACCTTCCCGCGCTTACATTGGCCGCTTCAACTTCAAAGGTTCTGACCAACAAAAACTGGTCAAACACCTATCCGGTGGTGAGCGTAACCGTTTGCACCTTGCCAAACTTTTGAAAGAAGGCGGCAACGTCTTGCTATTGGACGAACCGACCAACGACCTTGATGTTGAAACCTTACGTGCACTGGAAGACGCACTTCTCGCCTTCCCAGGCTCTGCCATTGTGATTTCCCACGACCGTTGGTTCCTAGACCGTGTGGCAACCCACATCTTGGCCTACGAAGGCGACTCGAAAGCCGTCTTCTTTGAAGGGAACTACCAAGAATACGAGGCCGACTACAAATCTCGTACCGGTAAAGACGCCACTCCTACTCGTATTAAATATAAACGTATTGATGCGTAATTCTATTTAATAGAATTTGTTGGTACAGAAATGAAAAAACCGCTTATCGAAAGGTAAGCGGTTTTTTGTGCCTGATTACTTTGTATTAATCTCAAATGAAGATGCTTGAAAGACATCTGAGAATAAGGAAAGTGAACTTCTAATTGCAAGAACGGCCTCATGTCGAGTTACAGCTTGCTCACCATATCGAACCCCAGCAGAACACTGTATATTACTCAGCAGTTCCTTTGAGACATCTATTCCTATTTTCTCAAGATCTTCAGAAAGGTCTGAGAGACTATGAATTCGTTTAAAGAACTTATTATTATGTTGCTTCAGCTTTGATTTAATGGTTTTTTCTGCAAACTGAAGTGCAGACCATTTTGCATTGTTGTAATCAGGGTATTTATAGAAAATATTGTGAATCGCCATTTCGTAATCATTCATTCCCTGCTCCATATATGGAACACCTTTTAAATCTCGTAAAAATTGCACTGAGTTCAAAGCAAACATATAGTCTTGAAGAATAATTTCTCGCTCTTCATCAGAAAGAGATAAGGCTACTTTTCTAGTTATGTTTTCCACATGCCAAAGAATATTAGTCGATGGGACTTTTTTTCCGTCATTTGCAACAACATACCTTTCAACCTTTTCAAGATCAGAGTCGATTGTAAAGTTGTTCCTGCCATACACTAAAGGAAGCTCGACCTTCCAAGGCTCACCTTTAATAATGAGGATATAGCTACCAGGCCCCATATGTATTTTTTCTCGACCACCATAAGTTTCTTCATACCAATTGTGGACTTGAGTGAAAATAGCCTCATTTGAAAAGTCATCTGAATCATTAAAATCTTCAGAAGTAATAGGAAACACACCATTTGGATCAAGTTTTTCTGCTAAGATAGAAAAAGCATGTAATGGCCTTTGATGAAAGAGTAAGGCTTTATCACCAAGCTCTCGATCAATTTCAGCTATAAGTCTTTCAAATTCTTTTCTAGTCAGCAAAGTACTTCCTTATTTTATTGATTCCAAAAAATCACATTATGTATTTCCAATATTTCACTGCAGTTAAGCAATCACTTCTATACCTTTCCGCTCAACCAAAGACAACATTTTTAGCGCTGCGCCTCTAGGCTTAGCTTCGCCTTGCTCCCATTTTTTCACCAGCTTATCACTGACGTTAAGATATTAGATAAACACGGGCTGGGAAAGATTGTTCGCCAATCTCAGTTGCTTCACTTGTTAGGGAGTAAAGTCATAGATTGCAGTTAAACATAAGGAATCAAACTTACGCATGGTGGTTTTATCAATCGCACCCGCTTGTTGTAGTCCTTTCGCTGCTTTATCTACTGTCTTTAAAATGTCACTCATGACTACGTCTCCTTCGTTTGGCAAAAAAGATTAGGTTAACTGTAGCACTTTCTTAGATGCTTCAGCTAAGAAGCCAGAACGCGATTTGTATTTTGGGTTTGCTGCGACGACTTTATCAATTTTGGCAATCAGCAGACACGGCAAAGCCGCATACCTTTCGGCAGCGGCTTTGCTATGTATTAGTCGATAGAGAACGCTACACTTTAAAGCTACCCACTTGGCGATCTAGCTCTTCATAGAGTTCAGAAATCTGGTGTGCTTGTTTTTGGATCATATCAGACACAGATTGAACCGATTGTGTCTGGTCTTTAAGCGATGACATATTGCGGTTGATCTCGTTCGCTACGTCGGTTTGTTCTTGGGTCGCTTGCGCTGTTTGAGCGGCCATATCTTGCACCTTACCGAAAGACTCTTGTAAGGAGTAAAAAATTTCCGTTACCTCGCCAAAGTTATTGGCCGTGGTACCCGCATTATCACGGCTATTTTGGATGGCTTTGGACGATTCGGCCACGTTGTTTTTAAGCTTTTCAATCATGGTTTCAATTTCATCTGTACTGTCTTGAGTTCGCGTGGCAAGGGTACGCACTTCGTCTGCCACCACGGCAAAGCCACGACCTTGTTCCCCTGCACGCGCCGCCTCAATGGCGGCGTTCAATGCCAATAAGTTGGTTTGCTCTGCGATATTGCGAATCACTTCCAGCACCGACGCAATGTCCTCTGAGCTTTTTTGCAATTCCGCCGAGCGGCCTAAGGCATTTTCAATATCCGATACCAATTCGGAGACGGCATTTTGCGAACGCTGAACCGCAGATAAACCATTTTGCGCAAGCGCATTGGAGTTTTGCGATTCGGCGGATGTACTGCTTGCGACGCTTGCCATCTGTTGATTCGACATATCCATTTGGTGACCCGCGCTGACAATGGATTCTGAGGCACTAGCAAGGGCTGAGGTGATACAACCTGTTTCATTCGCCACGCCATTCAGGTTCTCGGTCATTTTCCCCAGTGCACTCGACTGATTATGGATACTACTAATGATGCCTCTTAGTTTCTCTACAAAACCATTAAATTCATGCGCTAAATCGCCTAACTCATCGTTTGTTGAAAACGCAATACGCTGTGTTAAATCACCATCGCCTTCGGAAATCTCACGGATACGTGTTCCAATGTAGCGTACCTGCCCAGTCAATACTTTAGGCATACGGTAGCTAAACCACATAGCAACAAGTAGACCTAAAATCACAATGGAAAGGGCAATCTTTTCAAAACGCGCATTTTCCGCTAACAGTTCGGCGCGAGCCTCCTCTGAACGCTGCTCAACCACTTCTCCCGCTTTATTCAAAATGGAGCGCAAAGCGGAGAAATTAGCCCCCTCTTGCTTGGCAAGCACTGCAAAATTTGCGTCGGTTCCAGATGCCTTTAATGCCGCTTCGGAGGAAGCTAACCATGTCGCCATGGCGTTATCAAAGTCACTAAACTGCGACGCTATAGCAGGTTCATTGGCAACGTATTTGAGGAAAGCTGCAAAGCGATCTTTCACTTGCTGAATATTGTCAGTGCGATCTTTTTTATCACCGTCATTCCCCACACCATCAATTAAGCGTTGCTGAGCTAGTTCAGCTTGGTAGAGATCCCGGTCAGCATTAAGCACTACTGAGGATGCTTTAAAATAACGTTCCGTTTGCACCGTTAAGGCCGCTTCATTCTTATCAAGCACATACAGCAAGGAAGATAAAGCGATGATAAACGTAACCGTGGTAACCAAAACAGGCAGCGAACTTTTCACTCTAATGGAATTGAACCGCATCATAAGCCCCTCTAAAAACGACTCAGTGAATAGATGAATTTTACCTTATCTCTTGTAAGATTATTCCTACATACTGATCGATGAGAGTCGACACTTCAATCACCCGAAACAATAAGACACATATCTACCTAGCACGACAACATTTACTCACTAAAGCACGCTATGAATCACGCTTTATCGATCTTTTGGGACATAAAAACGCTTGGTTAACTACTTGATATAAATGGCATATGGCCATCTAAGGGAACCGTTACACCGAAGTTGATCAGCGAGAGCGTTTAACGATGCCACTGGCAATAATGACACCAATACTGACCAGCACCAGACCAACGACGGAGTAGCCTTCTAGGTGCTCGCCCAGCACAGGGATGGCTATCAGTGCCGCGAGGACAGGGGTAAAAGCGCCGATGGCCGCCATGTTTTCCGCCCCCAATTTATGGATGGCGTAACCATAGGTGAAGCCAGTTAATAACCCCACCAATAGACTTTGCACAACCAGTTGACCAGCCAACATATCCCACGATGCATCCGCCAAATGGCAGGAAACCAACCCGGTTCCCCACATAAAGAGCAGAATAACGGTTGAAGATAGCCCCATCAGAGCCGTAGACACCAGCGGTGGCAAGCCAGCAATACGCAGACTAACGGTATAAATGGACCAAAAAACACTGGCGCCCAATAGAAGTAAATCCCCTTTCCACGTGCCCGCAGGGGCGGTTAATAACGACAAAACGAGCAAAAGAACCACCCCCGTACACACAAAACTCAAGCCGATTTTACGGGCTCGGCTCACGGTTTCTTGATAAAGCAGCACCGCCAACAAGGTCACAAAAAAGGGATAAGCCCCCAATATTAACAGGCCCGCATGGGAGGCGGGGGCATAGCGCAGACCCGTTGCACTTAAGTAGAAAAATGGCAGACCCGCACCACAAATAATGCCCAAAAGCAAAATAGGCGGTACTGCTTTGACTTGTGCCCGAGCGCGCCAGAGAAAAGGGAACAATAATAATGCAGGCGGCGAGAAACGCAGAATCCCCAAATCAAATACTGTTAATGAATTGGTCATGCCTGCGCGCATACTGACAAGCCACGATGCCCAAATCAAGATGCTCACCAAGGCGGCGACCAACCCAAAGCGAAAACCCCAGCCTGTGGCGTATTGTTTGTATTTGGGTGGCTCTTGAGCCACATTTGATGACGTGCTGTGTGTGACGACCTGAGACATATCCACCTCGCTAAACAATATTTAGCCTATTATCAAGGTAGATGGGGGAGCATGTCCTTGCTATTCACACTCCAAAAAGTAAGATTTTTAGCATAAGATGTCTATATTCAATAGATAAAATACTAAGTGTGCCAAAATGGATAAAACTGACTTAGAAATACTCTCTCATCTGCAATCCGATGGACGGCTAACCAACGTAGCGTTGGCAGAGGAAATACATCTTTCCCCCTCCCCTTGTTTACGTCGTGTAAAGCAACTAGAGGACTCGGGGGTCATCGAAGGTTACCATGCTCGCATTGATCGGCAGAAAGCGGGCTTTTCCATGACGGTATTTGTCGAAGTGCGCTTAAAAAGCCATGCGGACGACAAACACATTGCCTTTGAAAACGCGATATTAGCAATGGACGACATTATCAGCGCACATTTAGTATCAGGCATTGCTGATTACCGTTTGGAAGTGGTGGCAGTGGATTTACAAGATTACGAGCGCATTTTAAAAGCATTGCAATCGTTACCCCATGTAAAAGACATTCAAAGTCATTTTGCCATTCGCTCAGTAAAAACGGCTGCCCCTTTGCCTTTAGCAAAAGCATCAGGTAAAACAAAAGCCTAGGCGACTAGGGTTACTAACAGAACAACGCAGAGGAGAGTGGAAAGTGAAGATCATCAATGCACGCTTAAGACAGCAAACAGCACTTTATACCATCACAGTTGAAAACGGTTTGTTTGCTTCGATTCAACAACAAGACCAGCCCGTCGTTTTAGACGCCTCCACTGCTGGCGATGATATTGACGCCCAAGGTAAGCTGTTTTGTGCGCCTTTTGTTGAGCCCCATATCCATCTCGATGCGGCCTTAACGGCAGGGGAACCAGAGTGGAACCGCAGCGGTACCTTGTTCGAGGGCATCGAACGTTGGTCGCAACGTAAACCCATGCTAAGCCCCGACGACATCCGTCGCCGCGTGAAAGACACCTTAGCCATGCTGATTGACAATGGCGTGCAGCATATTCGCACTCATATCGACACCACGGATCCCTCTTTGGTTGCCATGCGTACCCTATGCGAACTGCGTGACGAGCTAAAAGACGTGCTCGATATTCAGGTCGTCGCGTTTCCGCAGGAAGGCATTCACTCCTACCCCAATGGTGAAGCCTTGATGACAGAAGCCATGGAAATCGGTGCGGATGTGGTTGGTGGCATTCCGCATTTTGAATACACCCGCGAGCTGGGCGAAAAATCCGTAAAAACCCTGATTCAACTCGCGCTCAAATACGACCGCTTAGTGGATGTGCATTGCGATGAAATCGATGATCCAAACTCGCGTTTCCTAGAATTTTTAGCCCATGAAGCCATGCAAGCAGGCATAGGCGACCGCGTGACGGCCAGCCACACTACCGCCATGCATTCTTATGATAATGCCTACTGCTCCAAACTGTTCCGCTTGTTAAAGCATTCTGGTATTCACTTTGTTTCCTGTCCAACGGAAAGCATCCACTTGCAAGGCCGCTTTGATTCCTACCCTAAACGCCGTGGTTTAACCCGTGTCAAAGAACTTACCGTCGCTGGCATGAATGTGGGCTTCGCACAGGATTCCATCTTCGACCCTTGGTATTCCCTAGGTAACGGCAAGCTATTACGCTCCTTGGATTTTGGACTGCATATCTGTCAAATGATGGGCTATGACGATTTCGTTCATGCATTAGATTTTATTACCGACAACAGTGCTAAACTGATGCAGTTGAAAAATTATGGTGTGAAAGAAGGTCACCCTGCCAACGGCATTTTACTCAGTGGGGAAGACGATTACAGTGTCCTACGTAATCAAGGAGAGGTATTATTCAATATGCGTCACGGTAAGATTTTGATGCAACGACAACCGTCGACTGTGATCCAACGAGTATCTTTGTAAATGGCTTTGTCTACACGTGGAAAACTGTCTATCGCGGCTTGGTTAGAAAGTCACACCGACTTTCGCTTACCCAGTCGTGCAGCCAATCTTGAGGGTGCCTTAAGCAAACTGGATGATCCGCAAACGAAAAGCGCTCGTCCCTTTGGCAAGAACGCACAAGCAGAGACCAAACCGACCAAAAGCTACTTAGCACAATGCGAACAACTACAACGCTATTTTAAACTGGGCCTTTATTTTCTGTTCGCTGTGACGTTTCTTTTGGGCCTATTGGCCGTTCCCCCAGCCTTCGCTGTGTCATCCTCTGGCAAGGTGAATATCTTTTGGTTATTGATCGTGATGCTGGGGTTTCATGGTCTTAACCTAATCATTTGGTTGATTGGTATGTTAGCACTGGGTAACAACACCAGACAGTCAAAAGGCGTGTTACTGACCAGCTTAATCTTCATTAATAATAAGATCAGCAAGCACTCCAATATCAACACAGATGCCAGTTCGGCTTTTTGGCATTGGCAGTGCCCTACCCATTCTAACAAATGGCTATTGAGTGCCATTTCACACACCGCTTGGTTCAGCTATTTACTGGCTGGTTTTTTAATGACCTTGCTGCTCCTGCTCACTAACCAAGTCAATTTTGTTTGGGAGACGACCCTATTAGGCGACCAGCAATTTCTCTGGATCACCCAGCAACTGAGTGCACTACCTCATTGGCTTGGCATTAGCGTTCCCAACCAACTGGACATACTGGCCAGTCGCGTGGACATGGTGTCGCAAACCGCCAGCACTCGTCAGCATTGGGCGACATTGTTGCTTGCCAGTATCATGCTTTATGGTGTTCTACCTCGCCTTTTATTGAGTATTTTAAGTGTTGTTATGTATCGAATAAAACGCTTAACTCTCCCTAAGAACACCCAAGAACAAGCCATTGAACGACGTTATAAAGAACAAAGCGAAGCACGGGTGGTCGATAAAGAGAGAGCGGTTCCATCTCCTGCTTCAGTAAACAAGGCAACCCACTCTGAAAACCCTGTCATTCAGCCATTAGACGCCCATGCCCTTGGGCAAATTTGGGGCCTATTTGAATGGAGCCAAGCCATCCCAGAAAGCCTCTATGGGGCGGAAGAACAGATGGTATTGAACGATGCCACGCAGCAACAGGCCTTTTTACAGGCCACTTACCACAAGCCGCTTTATCTTTTGGTTGATGGTACACACAGCCCAGACCGAGGCTCACGACGCTTTCTTTCTCAAGCCGTCAGCGCACACCCTAACGTGTCTCTGGTGATTCGCGAACACGCAGATGAAGGGGACGAAGGGAAAAGTACGTCACTGTTTGTCGACGCTTGGTTACGCACTGGATTAGAAGCAGGCATTCACCCTGATTCTATCTTTCGTTTCGCTGAGGAGGAATAGCCATGTCGATTTCACTGTTAGTCGTTGGTCACGCGAATACGGGCAAAACCTCGCTGATTCGAACCTTGCTACGCCAACAGAACTTTGGCGAAATAAGTAATCAAGCTGGCACCACACGCCATGTGGAAAGCGTCGCTATCAAGGTGAATAACAAAACCTTATTAACCTTAATTGATACGCCCGGCTTTGAAGACTCGATTGGCTTATGGGACGCACGCCAACACCCTCCCTTTGATCAATACCCAGGGAACCGTTGGATCGCCCCCTTCTGCCAAAGTCATTTAGCAGAAGACCACTTCGAACAAGAAGCTAAGATTCTTAAACGGCTCAACCAATGCGATATCATCCTCTACGTGATCGACATTCGCCAAGCACCGCTGGGGAAATATCTTGACGAACTCACCCTACTCGCCAGCGCCAGTAAACCCATTGTGCCCATTTTAAACTTTAGCGCCGCCGACAGTGTGCACTTAGCGTCATGGCGACAAATATTAGCGGAGCGCCATCTCCATGCGGTCGTGCGTTACGATTCTGTCGCCTTTTATTTTGAAGATGAAAAACGCCTTTATCAAAGCTTACAAAGCTTGATGCCAGACCACTATGATGACATAGAAACACTGCTCATCAGCCGAGAAGAGGCCGCACGTTCACGCAAAACCTTCGCCATCGATAATCTTGCCGACTTACTGATTCAGGCCGCCAGTAGCCGCAGAATATGCGACCGATACCCGCCCGCGCCAGACGATGCAGCGGCCTTTGAACAACAGATTCGCCAACTAGAAAGTCAATTTATCCATTCATTATTAACTCTCTATGAGTTTCGTGAAGAGGATGTCATGCCAGCAGCATTTTCTGTACAAAGTGGGCAGTGGCAGCAGGATATCTTTGCGCTCGATACACTCAAAGCATGGGGCGTGAGCACGGGGGCTAGCGCCATGACAGGCGCCGCCATTGGCGCAGGGGTGGATGTGATGACTGGCGGCTTATCTCTTGGTGCCGCCACTTCCTTAGGGGCGATCCTTGGTGCCTCATGGCAAACGGGACGACACTATAAAGACACACTGAAAAGCAAGTTTACCAAGCGCCATTATTTGTGTGCGGACAGTGCCACATTGAGTCTCTTGTGTTTACGCGGCCTAGCCTTGATTGCTCATTTAGACCAACGGGGCCATGCCTCACAACATGCCTTTACGCTCAATAAACAAGACGATAACGACACCAACAAAACCATTATTAACACAATAAAACCGCTGTGGAAAAAAGCGCGTCAACATCCAGAATGGGCGACACAAAGCTTACCAGCGAATCACGCTCTCAAAGCCGCCATGACGGAACAGCTTCTAGAGATAGCAAAAAACCACTAACGCTTGGCGAGCTCCTCGTCCAATCGCGCTTTGGTTTCATGCATTTGTGACTCACATTGCTTCATGAGTTTCACCACGTCGGTTTCCTTTAACCCCGCCGTGCTGATAGGTGGCAGCATCTCAACAATCACTTTCCCATTATGCCAGCGGTTTAGTTTCACTTGCTCATGGGTATTACTGCACACCACGGGAATAATAGGAACCCCCGCTTGAACCGCCGCATGAAAAGCGCCGCGTTTAAAAGGCAACCAGCCTCGGCCTCGGCTACGGGAACCTTCTGGAAACATCCAGATAGACAGTCCAGTCGATTTCATACTGGCCACCACTTGATCGATTGTTTTGATGGCTTTTTTGCTGTTATTACGGTTGATAAGAATATTGCCACTCGCCCAATACAAGGCTCCAAAGAAAGGAATCCAACGCAGGCTAGTTTTCCCTACCGTTACCGTTCCTCTAGGAAAAACTACTGCGGCAGTAAACAGGTCGAAGTTATTCTGGTGGTTAGCGATATACACAGCTTGTGGAACCACTTCAGCTTCTGGAGCCACTCGCCCTTCTACGGATAAGCCAAACAAGGCCGCCACTTTAGAGAATACCTTACCTAAACGGTACACCCTATCTTTTGACGTTAAGGTACACAGGCACATAATAATACCGCCCAGCGTCACCCCAATAATTAGCCAGCATAATAAAAATATCCGTATTAGAAACAACATAATAACGTTTACCTTACCCTAAAATAATAATGCACCTGATTTTATCCTGTAAGCGTTTGAAAGCAACCCAAGTCAATGGATAACTAGGGCAGGTTTCTATCTGCTATGAACACCTTTCAGCCACAACAAAACCCCTTCCGCCATCATAAAACGGGTTATTTTTTTATTCTTTTTGCTTGACCTAAAGAGAATACTTAACTTATGTTTGTTTGTATAACATAAGTTATTGGTACCCCTATGACCGAAATAGAATCTCGTGTTTTTGATGCCGTAAAGCGCCACCCCATGGCGTCCCAGCAACAGCTCGCCGACATGCTTGGCATGAGCCGAGAGTCCATTGCTGGCCACATTATGCGTCTGACTCGACAAGGACTCATTTTGGGGAAAGGCTACATAGTGCCTGAGCAAGACAACATCGTGGTTGTCGGCGGCAGTAATTTGGACATTCATGGCAAAAGCTCGGCAACACTCCTACCACACGACTCCAACCCAGGAAATGTGGCGCAAAGTCCTGGTGGCGTGGGTCGCAATATTGCAGAAAACTTGGCAAGGCTTGGACTCAATGCCTCCCTCGTGTCCATCGCTGGCTTAGATGCCTCTGGAGATTGGATGCTGGAGCAAACACGGCTTGCTGGCGTCAATACTCAACATGTGATTCGTCACCCCGATTATCCCACCAGCACCTATTTGGCCGTGAATGATCACCAAGGACAATTGGTTGCCGCCATCGCCGATATGCATATTATCGATGCCCTCGACGAACCGTTACTCAGCAGCAAATCCCCGCTTTTTCACGCTTCCCAATACATTCTGATCGAAGCTAATTTAAGCTGTAATGCCATAGACTGGTTCAGTAAACAAGACTTTCAGGCCTTTTGGATTGCCGATGCGGTATCCGCTACCAAAGCGCCACGGCTCCGATCTGTGCTACCAAAACTCGACTTGCTCAAGGTCAATCAAGACGAAGCCCGTGCCCTTTTGGGCAGCACAGCAGACAATCCTCAACGACTTGCGCAAGCGCTGCAAGCCAAAGGAGTCAGTGCCGTGTTACTGAGCTTAGGTAGTCAGGGACTGCTCTATCAAGATGCCGAGCAAAGTCTTTTGGTACCTTGCTACAGCACGTCACCGATCAGTGATACAGGCGCCGGTGATGCCTTACTGGCGGGTTTTATGTACGCCCAAAGCCAAAGCTGGCCACGCCAACAGCAGCTGGAATTCAGCCTTGCCTGTGCGGGCATGACACTGGAATCCCAACACGCCAACCACCCCAACTTTACTCCCCATAACATACAAGAATGGATCAAAACGCGATGAATACGTATTTAGATATTAGCCCTGAAGTGGCTCATGCACTCGCCAATAATCTGCCCGTCGTGGCCTTAGAAAGCACTATTATCTCCCATGGCATGCCATGGCCTGAGAACGCCCAAACGGCGAAACAAGTGGAGCAAATCATTCGCGACAACGGCGCCGTTCCCGCCACCATTGCGATTATTGATGGCCGTTTAAAGGCGGGGTTAAGTGAAGCAGAAATTGATGTGTTAGGACAAGCGGGGTTATCGGTTACCAAATGCTCGCGCCGCGATCTGCCTTATGTAGTCGCCACGAAACAACACGGCGCCACGACAGTCGCTGCTACCATGATTATCGCCGCCATGGCGGGCATTAAGGTGTTTGCAACGGGTGGCATTGGTGGAGTGCACCGTGGCGCTCAGCAAACTTTCGATATTTCCGCCGATTTGCAAGAACTGGCACAAACCAATGTGGCAGTAGTATGCGCGGGCGCCAAATCCATTTTGGATCTGGCGTTAACTCGGGAATATTTGGAAACTCACGGGGTGCCCGTATTAGGCTATCAAACCAAGTCCTTACCTGCGTTTTACACACGTGAAAGTGACCAAACAGTCGACTTTACGATGCCTACACCGGAAAGCATTGGGGAATTCCTGCAGGCAAAATGGAGCATGAATCTACATGGTGGGGCGGTGATTGCCAACCCGATTCCAGAAGAATTCGCCATGGACAAAACGACCATCGACAAGGCCGTTAATCAGGCTCTGAGCGAGCTCGACGAACAAGGGATTTCTGGCAAGGAGTCCACACCTTTTTTATTAGCGCGGGTGGCGGAGTTAACCGGCGGCAACAGTTTAGCGAGTAATATTCGCCTTGTGTTTAATAACGCGCAACTGGCCACTCAGATTGCCAAACACCTTTGCGCTTATCACTAAACACGCCCATTTATTGACTTGGCAAGACAACTAGCTTTTCCAGTAGTTGTCTTGCCAATACGCCATTTGACTCCCGTCCAAAAAGCTCCAAGCGACAAACCGACTGATTTTTTGCCCCTGCGCCATTTTGATGGTGCGCACTTGAGTCGCACCAACGTCTTTTAATACCCGATAAATTGACTCTAGATGACTCTGCCGTGCTACCAAGGAGGTAAACCAAAAACAGCGCTCAGCGTATTGCACACTTTCTTTGACCATGCGCGAGACAAACCCCGCCTCACCGCCTTCACACCATAATTCAGCCGCCGTGCCACCAAAATTCAACACAGGCTTTTCTGTTTTGGGTGCTTCACCTTTCACACCACGCCATTTGCGTTTGGTTTCCCCGGTCATGGCCGACTCGCTGGTATGAAATGGCGGATTACAAAGCACAAGATCAAAGCGCTCTTCGTCGTGCCAAATACCATCAAATAATTTACTTGGCTGGGATTGCTGACGGATGCTGACCACGCCTTTTAGGCAAGAGTTGGATTTTACGATGGTTTCCGAGGTGGCCACGGCTACGGGGTTCACATCGGAGCCGACAAATTGCCAGCCGTATTCTTGGTGACCAATAATGGGGTACACACAATTGGCGCCCACCCCCACATCCAATACCTTAACGCCTTTGCCCCGTGGTACCACACCGTTATTGCTTGCAGCCAGTAAATCCGCCAGATAATGAATATAATCCGCCCGCCCGGGAATTGGCGGACAAAGATACCCTGGTGGAATATCCCAGAACGACACTCCATAAAAGTGATTCAACAAGGCGCGATTAAGCATTTTTACTGCTTCGGGATTGGCAAAATCGATGGACTCATTGCCGTATTGATTCAGTCGAACAAAGGGAGCTAACTCAGGGCACGAGTCAGCCAGTAACGCAAAGTTATAACGCGCCTGATGGGGGTTACGAGGGTGCAGCTCTAACTTATTCGAACGTTTACCCGATAAAGATTTGTTTTTCGAAAACGCCATAATACCGTCAATACTGGAACAAAGAATCAGTATACCCGAAATTGCCCCGTACAGGGAAAAGTGGCCTTAAATTGCTCTCACCTCTTACAATTCAGGGTAAGGAATCAAGCTGGTTGCCACTTCCCCCACCAGCTGGCGAAACCAAGTGGCCGCAGGATCTTGAGAGACAAATTTTGACCAACCAATAAAATAGCGAATATCGGGAAACGCAACGGGCAAAGGCTTCATAACCAAGCCAAACTGTTCTCGAAAACGCTCGGGCAACAGACCACTGGTACTCATCAGAAGCTGCGTTCTACCAACGGCTTCTAATGCGGCAAGAAAATAAGGCGTGCGCAAAGCAAAACGTCGTTCTTGAGCGCGCTCCCCTAACACACTGTCACTGATTACCCATCCAGAGCCGCCCATGGTGACCAGTACGTGTGAATAGGCCAAATAATCGTCCATGCTAATGCAGTCCTGTATCGCCAATGGATGATCTTTCGCCATCAAACAACGAAACGTTTCATAACCCAGTAGCTTGGTTTCAAAATACGTCGGCACTTGCACATATTCACTGCACAACACCACGTCCACGCGAGTTTGTGCTTGGCTTAATAAACTCGCCTCTGTGAGAGTGCTGGTTTCTAATATGGCATGAGGCGCAGCTTGATAAAAGCGCTCAGCAATCGCGGGAACATAAGCTTGCGCTTGATAATGGGTGGTTTGCAGACGAAACACTCGTTCACTGGTATGGGGGGAAAACGCACCGCTTTCGTCTAAGCTGGCTATTTTTTGTAGCATTTGCCTGATCGGCGCTTCTAAGGTCATCGCTTTAGCGGTGGGCACCATGGCTTGAGCAGTACGAATAAACAAAGGATCATCAAACGCCTCCCGTAAACGGTTCAATAAGCGACTCATCGCCGATTGACTCAAATTAAGTCGTGTGGCGGCTCGACCAACATGCCGCTCCTCCAACAAATACAACAGCCCTGTCAGTGTTTTTAAGTCCAGTTGTTGTAAGGCGTTCGAGAGCATTGAGTAAAAACCGATTTATGCATAATAGTTAGCCCAATTATGCATTGGATTTCATCGATAAACAAAGCCATGATGGCGATAAAAGAACATTGCTGACACTTCGCCAACCAGGAATCCCCAATGCAAACGCCAAAACAGCTTTTTTTATATGGACTTTTTTTCAGCGTTATTACCGTTCTATTTTGGGGCATGCTGGCGATTGCACTTAAGCTCACCTCGGGATTTGCTGATCCCATTACCTTGACTTGGCTACGTTTTTGCGTGGCGGGCGTTGTTCTTGGCTTGTGGCAATGGCAACGAGGTAAACTGTCTGAGTTTCGCCACTTAACACGCCGCGATTACGGCAGACTCATCGCCACTGGCAGTTTTTTGATTGTCAATTACACCAGCTTTGCTTGGAGCTTACGGTATTTACTGCCAGGTTCGGCACAATTGAGTTTTCAGTTTGCTCCCTTGTTTCTCGCACTGGGCGGTCTTTTCTTTCTCAAAGAAAAAGTCAGTGGGTTACAGTGGTTGTGTTTTCTTACCTTGGGCATCGGAATGCTGACCTTTTTCCATCCTGTTTTTGGTACACAGCAGGCCGATACCATTTGGATAGGCTTTGCCATCATACAGGTCTCCGCCATGGCTTGGTCCATCTACGCCTTACTCCAAAAATCGTTATTTAACCGCTTATCGCCTTCCAATATTCTATTGGGGGTCTATGTCTATGCTGCCATTGTGATGTTGCCCTTTACTTCCCCAAGCCAGTTCTCTGGCATTTCGCTAAGCGATTGGCTGGTAACAGGATTTTGCTGTCTCAACACCTTGATTGCCTATGGCGCATTCGCCCAGGCATTACGCTACTGGCAAACGGTACAGGTAAGCGCCGCCATCGCCCTCACCCCTGTTACGGCGTTTGTATTAACCGAATTGTGTGTGTTATTCGGCTGGTGGCCTTCTCTTATCACCTCATCCCATGCAGATGCACTGAGCTTATTTGGGATGTTCATGGTCGTGGCCAGCGCCATCAGTGTACAGTTTTTAAGCGTGTCCATGGCACGACGCAAACGCACACTCGTCACCAGTTAACAAAGACAACAAAATGTTAAAGAAAAACAACAATTTTTATCACGATGAACAGAGCGGGATAAAGCATTCACCACTAGACTGAAAGGAGCAACAAAATCGTTTTGTGCTGAGTCGCAAGGAGAATCGTATGAAGGAGAAAACGCTGCTAGTCAAAGATGTGATGTCGCGAGGTGCGTTTTTTGTGCATCCAGAAACCAGCATCACTCAGTGTGTATTAGGGTTGGCTCAACATAAGTTATCTGGGGCTCCAGTGGCCGATAACCATGGACAATTGATCGGTTTCGTCTCGGAGCAGGACATGCTTCCTTCCCTAGTGCAAAGCGCCTACTATTGCGACGAACCAAGGCGAGTGGGCGATGTCATGCAAAGTGAGGTACTGACGGTCAACCCGAACGATCATGTATTACAAGTGGCAAAATTGATGGTTGAAGCCAAACCCAAAATTTACCCAGTAATAGAAGACAATCGCTTAATTGGCATCATAACTCGTCGACAAGTCACTAAAGCGCTGATTCACAGCCAGGAAAAATGTGTGCCTGTCTAAATGGCTCAGATAAGTCGCACACTCACAACACATGAAAGGGCGATAAAGGCTCTTAAACGATTATTTGAGTAACGCCCAAAAAGGTAAGATCGTCAACGCAAGCACCAAAATCACACTAATAAAGGTAAAGATACTTTCCGCAGGGTTTTGTCGAGCATGCTGACAATAACCCAGAATCCAATCCCACATAGTCGGTGGTGGTCGATTACTCATGCGCTTGATCTGATCTTCTCGTATCAGCACCAAGGCTTTCTGTGCTTGTTCCTTATCTCTCACCCAAATCCCCGCTAAAGAGATCTGCCAGCGTCCTGCCGAGGTTTCATAAAATGAAATGTCGTGCTCTGCTAGCAGTTGACGGATATCATCCGCCTCCTCTTCAGGCACAAATTTAAGTCGAAACACAAGAGTGGCCATTACACGCCTTTCATCAGAAAAAAGAGAAATATAAGATACAACGCAGCAAGGATAAGAGAAGGCGGAGGCAAATACAATTTTAAGCAGTAGCGTGCCAATAAAAAGCCACCTAAAGGGAGTAATACTTTCTTTAAGAGAGCATTATAACCCTAGAGGTGGCCTTTTATTATACATTGCAAGGCTTTCCAATAACTAACGTCAAAACAAACCATCGTGCCACTTTGTTTTGACGACATCCATTTTCTTAGATTGTGCGAATGAAGCTGAATGCAAAATTAGCTATCATCAAACCGCCAGTGATAATTGTTGGTAATCACTTACACTCTTCCTTGAGTGCTAAGTTAACTATAGCGCCCGCACAATAAAAGAAAAAATAGATTAATATTATAAAACCAATAGTAAATTTTTAATAAATCAGTTATTCACTCTAGGATTCCGGTGACGCTCTTTTCTCAATCACTAGGGTAAGATAACCAACATCAAAGCCAAACTTACTCAACACGGATTCGTTGATCACCACGTTTGGATTCACCATATACATGCGATCATCCACATTGACATTGATCACATCACCATCATAGGGCACTTGCAGAACGTATTTCATAAAGAGCGCATTGCCAGCCATGTTTAACGACCCTTTCCCAACAACATCACCGGCCGACGATTCATATTGACCATTTTTTGTGGGAGTGAGCGTCCAAGTGCGTTGCTGTTTTTCCCCATCATTAAAAAGGAAATGCTCCTTTAACGTCCCCACGCCATTGTTCCATGAGCCAACAAGATCCGCATTAAAGTAACGGATCACCTCACCACTGCGATTTTTTACAATGCCATGGGCCGTTAAGGGCCCATTAAAGAACTGTTGTAATTTGAATTCTGGTTTATTTTTCGCATAAAGCGCTACATTTGGGCTTGAGCAAGCATTCAACATCCCTAAAGCCAATAGCCAAAAGCAAACTCGCCATTTTTTGTTTATTAACGTTCTGGCAATAACTTGCACCATGTCTCTCTCCTTGCTGGGTAAGTTGAATGTTCACCTTCGACTCCTACTTCGACTCCTACCTAATAGGTGACGTTTTGATCACTGTCTTTAACAGGGGTTTTTAGGTACTGATATTGGATATCCACATCTGGGTAGTCACCATTTCTGTTCGCCACGTTGCCACGCCCTGTGTAACGCAATAAACGTTTATCGCTTGGATCATAGGCAACGACAATGGGGTCGACTAACAGTTTTACCCACCAAGCCCGAGGCGTCATAGAAAAGCACTCGGCGCCTTTTTGCGTCCCAGGTTTACACTGGCTGCGAGCAATGACGAAGCCAATTTCCGTCTGCCGGCTTGGCACAACGAATTTCACATCCATCTTGGTGCCGTTATTTAGTGCCTGCCAGTATTCTTTGATGAAATTATTAAAGCCAGCGTCGACTAGCACACCCTGCTCAAATTGTAAGGTAGCCACTTCAGGTTGTGACTCACGGTTCTTTTTATATGAAATGGTGATCGTTTGTGGAGTAGAGACCACTTTTACAACCTCGCCATTACGCTCATTCACTTGAGTATAACTAGGCGCCGTTTTCGACTGACTATAGTCAATCTTTTTATGGCCGAATACTTGACCATCCGGCTCGGAATATTCCACATTCTGAATTTCATTGTTCAGGGTATGGGTTTCACGATACAACAGTGCTCCTGTTTTGAGGTCATAGGCTTTACCTACCACTCGATCCACAGATGCATCCGCCAAGACCCACTGACTACCTGCCAACCCTAACAAAAGGGCAATAACAAACCGAAAACGACCAGCGTATAACCTAATCATGAATACGACCTTCATTAGAATATAATCCCCATTGATCACACAAAAAGACACCCAACGGCAAAATAAGCGACCACACAGCACCTATGCTGACCAGCGTTATCCACAAAGGCTTTGCTAATTCAATATCAGACATATTCGATCCTGTTAGGTAGCTCAATACCGGCCCAACAAAGCCCAAGCCAGCGCTCAACCAATATCGCCCCTGTAAAAAAGACAAGCTATGAGCAAACAAGGTCGCCACACAAATCCACAAACATAATAGCCATAGCGGTGGAAGCACCGCTAACTCGGTCTCTTTATGAGCGGATAAAAAGACATGGAAGTGGAAAAACAAGCCGTCGACAATGACACCCAGGGTGAAAAACAATAGCATCAATTGCCATTCTTTACGTTTCTTTAAAAAGTAATGATCATGTAAAAATAAATACAATAAAGTCGCTAATCCCCCATAAACACTGCCACCAAGCACACAAGCGAACCAAGTCGCTTGAAACAAAATGGCTTGCAATAGGGTTTTCATCATGCCCTCTATTGGCCGGTATTTGCCAACGCAAAACGGTAGTTTGGTTTGGCAAAAACAAACTGCCCCGTACTAATGGCCCTTTCTTTAAACCCGCCTTCACAATAGGCAAAGTAAAAGTCCCACATACGGAAAAAAACGTCATCAAACCCCATGTCCATTACCTCTCTTCGAGCGGCGTGGAAGCGCTCACGCCAATCGGCCAACGTCTTCGCGTAATGCTCTGTAATGTCCTCTAGAGCGATAATTTGCATATCGGTCTTTTGCGCAATTTTATGAGCAATAACTTGATTAGAAGGCAAACAACCACCGGGGAAAATATACCGCTGAATGAAATCCACAGAACGGCGCGCGTAGTCATAGCGCTGATCAGCAATAGTAATTGCCTGAATCACCATCACACCGTTCGGCTTTAATAAATCACTGCACTTGGTGAAATAGCTGTCGTAATATTCGTGACCAACGGCTTCAATCATTTCAATGGAAACCAGCTTATCGTATTGACCAGTGAGTTCACGGTAGTCTTTTAGCAATAAGGTAATCTGACCGCTTAAACCTTCCGCTTCGACTCGTGCTTTAGCAAAATCATACTGTTCTTGGGAAATGGTTGTGGTGGTCACGTTACAGCCATAATATTTGGCGGCATGAATCGCCATGCCTCCCCAACCAGTACCAATTTCTAACAGATGGTCTTGCTCACTCAAGTGCAGTTTCTGACAAATCCGATCCAGCTTGTGCGTGGCAGCGTCCTCCAACGAGGCGTTGCGATCTGGATAAACAGCAGCCGAATACATCATGGTAGGATCTAAAAATAAGGAGAAAAAATCATTGCCAAGGTCATAATGGGCAGAAATATTTTTCTTCGAGCCACGTCGGGTATTGGCATTAAGTTTATGGGCGATTTTAGCGGCAAGTCGGCTCCAAATAGGTTTCTTAGCGTCCATTTTATTGATCAAGCTTAAGTTCGCGACCATCAAGCGAATCACGCTCACAATATCAGGGCTGCTCCACCAGCCTTTCATATAGGCTTCACCTGAGCCAATGCTACTGTTTAAGCAAATATCACGATATGCACCGTTATCATGTACTTTTATATGGGCAATGTAATCGGCGTTGTCCTTTGTTTGTCCAAATTCATACACCTCGCCTTCATCCTCAAGCGTTAAATGGCCGACCTCCAATTTATTTAACATGGCAAACACCATGCGTTTTGCAATACCGTCAAACCAAGTAGGACGACGCTTTACTTTTTGGTTACTCATACTCACTGTACTCATTCACCATGCCTCTTGTTAAATGCCATTTCTTTGCTGGGCGTTTCTATTTCGGAGCCTTCTCCGACGGAGCGTCTGGATGGGAGTAAAAAGGCACCCGTTTCCACCATAGTTTAGCGGCTTGCCAATAAATGCCCGCCGCAACTTTCATCGTCATCATGGGGTAGTGAAACAACACTCGAGCCAATGATGAGCTTGTCACAGGGATGCGTTTTAACGATAAAGTCGCATCAAACACACAGCGCTGATTTTCGTTTTGTTCTTTATTTTGCATGTGGATCGCCAATTTTTTATCGGGGGTCGAGCTACGCCAATCATAGAAATGATTCATCGGATGAAATGGCGACACATGCATCTGCTTGTTAAATTGGATACGTTGCGTATTGCAACTCGGATCACAAGATAAGACATACGCGATACGTTCTCCCCAAGGCGTATTCGTCACTTCTACCAACATGGCATTTAATTGCTCATATTCATCAAAGCAGTAGTAGATAGTGATGGGGTTAATAATGAACCCGAAATAGCGGCAGTTGGTGAGCATGCGCACCGCGCCCTGTAAACTCGTCCCTAGCGTCTCATTCACTTTCTCTAACACACAGGTTTTCAGTGGTCGTTGCGCATCACCAAAATAATCGGCTCGGTTAAAACGCGCCAAATGCCAAGGTTTCGCAGACCACCAAGGGCTTAATGACAGCACACTGTCTAACTCATCCAGATCTAGGTACATCATGAACACTTGGTAACGAAATTCATGATGGCGGGGAGCGAAGCGACGATGGCGCACCATCCCTTGATAAATGCCACTGTGTTGAATAAGTGAGGTTACGTCCATTCGACCCCCAAGCCTTGCGCAACGCGAACCCCACTCCAACATCCATCTTCGTGGAAACCGTTGCGCCAATAGGCACCACAAAACCAAGTACGATTGACACCATTGATTTCTTGCCAGCGGTTTTGAGCCTTAATACCTTCTAAGGTGAAAGTGGGATGCGCGTAATGAAAACGCCCTAGAATTTTACTGGCATCAATCAGGTCGGTTTGATTTAAACTCACAATGTAAGTGGTATCACTGGTAAAGCGCTGCAATATATTCATGTTGTAGCTCAATGTTGCAGGTTTGCCTTGTTCGTGACCTAGGTAGTAATTCCAACTGGACCATGCCAGCTTTTTCTTAGGCAATAACGTCGTATCAGAGTGCAATATCACTTCATTATTTCGATATGGGATGGCCGATAAGATGGTCGCTTCATCTTGGCTTGGGTCCACCAATAAAGCCAAGGCCTCATCACTGTGACAAGCGAAAATCACTTGATCAAAGGTTTGCGCCTCGCCCTGTTCAAAGTGCACAACCACTCTGTCTGCAAAGCGTTCAACTTGGCGAACCCCAGCATTGAGAACAATCTTATCGTTAAAGGCTGCCACTAAGGGGGTTAGATAAGCCGAAGAGCCCCCCTTGATCACCCGCCACTGAGGGCGATGATTGACACTCAATAATCCATGATTTTTGAAAAAACGAACAAAGAATAACAACGGAAAGTCCATCATTTCCTCTAAGGTAGACGACCAAATCGCACTCCCCATGGGAATCAAATAATGACTGGCAAACATCTCGCCATAACCCTTTTCCTTCAGATACTCCCCTAACGTCACACTTTCTGCTAAGCGATGACTTTCCAGATCGGCAATGGCTTCCTTATTAAAGCGCATGATGTCTTTTAGCATCCCCAAATAAGGCAGATTAAAAATATTACGACGCTGAGCAAACAGAGTATTGAGGTTATTTCCGCCGTATTCCAATCCGGTTCTTTGGCAGCTCACGCTAAAGCTCATTTCGGTGGGAATGGACTCAACCCCTAACTCATCCATCAGTCGAATAAAATTTGGATAGGTCCAGTCATTAAAGACAATAAAACCCGTGTCAATATGCCGTGTTGTATTGCCCTCTTTCACCTGAACCGTTGCGGTATGGCCACCAATACGTTCTGCCGACTCAAATACGGTCACATCGTGCTCTTGCTGCAGTAAGTAAGCACTGGTTAAACCAGAGATCCCCGAACCAATTATGGCAATTTTCACTCATTCTCTCCTCATACACTTTCCAATCAGTGAAAGTGCAATCAATCATTATTCTTTAGGGGCCGTTAACGCCGACCAAAGTTTTGGGAAGTGTCGTCCAAGCCAAAGCATGACACTTAAACGTTTAGGAAACGCATATTCGTATGGACGTCGTTCTATGGCACGTTCAATGCGAGCGGCCGCTTGCTCTGCTGGCATCAAAAACGGCATTGGAAAGGTGTTTTTTTGCGTTAATGGGGTATCGACGAAGCCGGGTAAAATGCAAGTTACGTCGATATTTTCTTTTTTCAAATCGATACGCAACGACGATAAAAAATAGCGAATAGCCGCTTTGCTGGCACCATAGGCCTGAGTTTTGGTAAACGCCGCTTGTACCGCTTGGGAACTGACTCCCACAAGATGAGGCTTTGCTGCCTTGCGTAATAATGGTAAACAGGCTTCAACACAATGCACCAAACCCAGATAGTTCACTGACATAATGCGCTGCATCATGTCCCAGTCTGGCGAATCAATTTCAAAATATTCGCAGGTGCCTGCGTTAAGAATGGCACAATCTAGGTGATCAGCATGAGACAACAGTGTTTCACGAACAGACTCGATCTGTGTGTTATCAGACACATCAAACGGAACAAAAATTAACGCATCATTTTGTTCAATTAAGGGTGCAAGCTCGCCTTGATGGCGAGCGCTAACAATCACTCGAAAGCCATTATAGAGATAGCGCTTTGCCAAGGATAAACCAATACCGGAACTCGCCCCGGTAATCCAAACCACACCTTTGCTACTCATCCTATCCTCCTTATTATCCGAGTTAACGTTTAGGATGGCATCGCTAAGCGTTTTTTAAGTCCTTTTACCGCACGCCCTAATAAGGGAATGTGCTCGTACAACATAGAGCCTAGGTCATAAACGTCTTCATGGTAATAAATACGGTCATTGAACTCGATCTGACTCATACCTCGTACCGTGAGCGTCTGATTCCCAAGTTTAGGATGCTTAAAGTGCATATTCCATTTTATGTAGGCCTTATTTTCACTAACTTGTTGATCTAGATACTCAAAACGACCACTTTGAACACTCAAGCATAAATCAGACATGTAGGCATACAACTTCTCGATACCACGAACCTCTTGTACCGGATCTTTAAAAATCACATCATTGGCGTACAACTCGCCGATATCCGCCAAAGGAACCTGTTTAATATCCACATAAAATGCCTTAAATCGATTCATTAACGCCTGTTGAGATTCCATTGGAGCATCCGCCCTTGTTTGTTAATCGGTCTGTACAGTTAGCCGTATCATTACGGTGTTCTCTATAAACGTAGCGGATAAAAGGCTGGATCACTTTATTTAGATGGGACAACACAGAGAAAAAGTCTTAACAATGTGATCCCTTTTTAAAAGGAGTGCGTACAATGATAATAAGAGGTGCGATGCATGGTCTGCCATCGGCATCAACTGGAATTTCAATAGAGTGGGAGTAATAAATGAACACTGTCAAGCAGATTGACTCTGATGACCACTTGGTTCAAGACATGCTCGCTATTGCGCAAAGTCGCGATCAAGACGCGCTGAATCGACTGTTCGATCATTATGTTCCCAAAATCAGGGCATTTTGTTTAGCCGCTCAACCCGGTGCCAATCTGATGGCTGATGACATAGCACAGGAAGTGATGATTCGGATTTGGCGAAAAGCACATACTTATAAGTCAGAAACGGCATCACTCAATACATGGGTTTTCACTTTGGCACGTAATGCCCGTATTGACTATTTACGTAAAAACAGCCGTCACCAATCGGATATTGACCCGGAATATCTGTGGCGCGATGTAGTCGATGAGAATGCAGACCCATTCAAAGACGCCCAGCAAAAACGCGATCAAGAACGCATCCAGGTTGGACTAGCAAAATTGCCACAGGATCAACAACAGGTACTCGCTAAAGTGTATTTAGAAGGTAAAACGCACAAAGAAGCGGCGGAAGAACTTTCCCTGCCTCTAGGCACCATTAAATCTCGTGTACGCTTAGCGCTTCACAAACTGACGATTTATATTAAGAGGTAGTTATGACGATTCACTACCACCCAAGCATTGAAATGCTGACGGATTATGCCGCTGGCTCGTTGAGCCTGACACACTCTATGTCTATTGCAACGCATATCGAGCAATGCCAAGAGTGCCAACAACAAATACGCAAGCTGACCACGCTTGGCGCGCAACTATTTACTCAAACGGCCACAGAAGACGCCAATATCGTCGATCTGAAAGCATCATTTTTTGACAAACTGCGCGAACTAGACCGCTCTGAGGGCATAAGCTCGCCAGTAAAAGAGCAAGGACATCGAGATCAGTCAACAGGCCCAATGGCAAGCGAAGAGACCCTCCCGTCATGGGAACAAGACTACCAAGTCCCGAAAAGCCTTCGCCAGTTTGTTCCCTTTGGCTATGACAAACTCAAGTGGATGTCGTTATCCCCTTCGGTCAAAATCGCTACCTTATGCCAAGAAGAAGGTGGCGCACAGGTCGCGTTAACTCGAATCAAAGCTGGCGCTAGCATTCCAACTCATACTCACACTGGTGATGAAATCACGCTGGTATTGGAAGGCGCCTTTTCTGATAAAAGTGGCATCTATCGTCGGGGGGACTTTATTACCCGAGATGCCAGTCACAAACACAAACCCATGGTCACTAAAGATGCCGAATGCATTTGTCTCACGGTATTGGATTCTCCCATTGAGTTTACTGGCTGGCTGACACGCTTATTCAATCCGATTATGCGGCGCTATCATCCTCATTCAAACCACTGACTGAAGTAGGCAAGACCCGAAGCCATAAAATGACGACACGTTTTCCGACGTTAGACCATAGCAAGATTTCGTTTTTAAAATATGGTATACTCTTTGCTCAACTCATATAAGGATTAGCACTATGGCGACGAAAAAGAAGCAACCCGCTGCATCGGAAACCTCGGAATCCATTGAAAAGCAAATGCAAGAATTTCTTGCTCGTGGTGGACAAATAAACAAAATTGACTCTGGTGTCAGTGGTCAATCTCAACTAACGGGCCCTCGCCATATCTCCCTTGGTAACAGCAAAGCGAAAAGCCAATAAGCTTTTCGTTTTTCTTTGTTTTACCAGCGTTTTTTCAAGATTATCTTCCCATGTTGTTTCTCCCTAGAATCGGCTACTATTCGTTGCTAGGCACGACTGTCCTTTCATCTACAGTCCGTTGAAATAAACGCCTTTCTGTGTCGATAGATAAAGGAGTCTCGATAGTGAACACATCTGAATACAATTTTATGCGCCCACTATGGCGCCGTATCGCAGCAACCCTAGTCGCTCTGGGCTGGACATATATGGAATGGTCTAGTGGTAACTCATTTTGGGGTGTGATCGCATTAGGCTTTACTGGCTACTGTCTATGGAACTATTTCTACCGTTTCAAGCCGGATACAACGCCAGAGTAACCCTTCGTTAACGGGCTAATAGCTCTTCTTCCATCACCTTTTTTAGCCTCACGACACCCTTTGGTTCAGCCACAGGCTTCCCCTTTCTAGACTGATACCTTAAAAGAACAACTCAATACTCGTTAACGATCTGTCGATAGCGGCCTATCGATTGTGTTGTCATATTACTGTCACCTGACTAATCTATGCTCAATAGTATCCTCCAAAAATCCTGTTTGAACGGAGCAACACTGTGATAGAAGTCGAGCAATTGATTGCCAATAAATCGCCACAATTTTTTGATAAAAGCCCACTAATCACTCGTCCTACTTTGAGCTTTTTAAAACGCTTATTCCATGAAAATGAAGTGAATCAGTTTTTAGAAAAAAATAAAGACTCTGTTGGTTTCGAATTTATTGATCGCGTCTTGGATCACTTCAATTTTAGCTATCAAGTCAGCCAGGTGGATCGTCGTAATATTCCCGCTATTGGACGCGTCATGATCATCGCCAATCACCCTCTTGGCGCCTTGGATGGTCTGGCTTTATTACGTTTGATTGGGGAAATTCGCCCTGATGTGAAAATCGTCGCCAATGATTTATTGATGAGTCTAGACGGTTTAAAAAGTTTAGTGTTACCGGTGGATAATATGGGCGGTAAAACAGGACGTCAGCAACTAAAAGCCATCATGAACAGTCTACATAACGATGAAGCCGTGATTATTTTTCCAGCAGGTGAAGTCTCTCGTATCTCCCCCAGTGGCGTAAAAGACCAGCGCTGGAATGAGAACTACTTAAAACTCGCGAAAAAGACCAACAGTCCAATTTTACCCGTGCACATTGGTGGTCGTAATTCCATGATGTTTTACACCAGCTCTATTTTGTATCGTCCCCTGTCTACGATTCAATTACCAAATGAAATGTTTCGTCAACGTAATCGTAAGATTCCAATGCAAGTGGGTCAGGCAATCCCTATTCAAGAGTTATCCAAGCTGCCACTGAGTGATAAAGAGAAGAATAAACTGGTCAAACGCCATTTGTACCGTATTGCCAAAGGCAAAAAGCCCCTATTAAAAACAGAAAAGACGGTTGAACATCCACAAAATCGCCAGTTAATCAAAACCGAATTGAAAAAAGCGGAACATTTGGGTTCAACCAAGGATAATAAACAAATCTTCTTAGTGGATTACGACCCGATGTCCGTCACCATGAAAGAAATCGGCCGCTTACGTGAAATCGCGTTTCGCAAGGTCGGAGAAGGCACCGGTGAACGTTCAGATTTGGATAAGTATGATCAATACTACCGCCACCTTGTTTTATGGGATGAGGAAGCACTCGAAATTGTTGGGGCCTATCGTATTGGCGAAGTGGCTCGCTACATGAAAGAAGACAATCAAAACCGTATTTACAGTGCTGAACTCTTCTCTTACTCCTGTGATATGGAGCCCTATTTTGAACAGGGAATTGAACTGGGCAGAAGCTTTGTGCAACCTAAATACTGGGGCATGCGCAGCCTAGATTACTTATGGTATGGCATTGGGGCCTACTTAAAGCGTCATCCAGAAATTCGTTATATGTTTGGCCCAGTAAGCTTAAGCAACAGCTATCCGCAAATCGCGAAAGATTTGATTGTCAGTTTTTACAAAAAGTATTTTCCTGACACAGAATACTTGGCCCGCTCTTTTAACCCCTATCAAGTTTCCCAAGAGCACCAAGACATCATCTCAGGCCTATTAAAAGGCGAGCGTTATGAAGAAGATTTTCGCACACTAAAAGAGCAATTGGGTCATTTGGGTGCCAGCGTTCCAACTTTGTTCAAGCAATATTCGGAACTGTGTGAACCCGGTGGCGTTCGCTTCTTAGACTTTGGCGTAGATGCCGACTTCGGTTATTGCATTGATGGTTTGGTGTTAGTCGATCTTACTCTAGTCAAAGAAACCAAGCGTAACCGCTACTTAGGCGATTAAGACACAATTGCTTAACCCCTAGACATCAATGATGATGACCATGAGGGTGGTGGTGTCGACCATGACCGTGTTTATCATCTTCATGATGACGTTTGACCACAAGCTTATAGGTGATTTTGACCAACAACATTAAGACCAATACAATGAGGACAACGGCTTCAGGGCTCATGATATGACTCCTCTTATACTTTTTGTTTTTTACTTTTCAATAGTAAGTGTAGTCGAAAAAATGCCCTAAATTGTTTATTTTTTAAACTACCATGCACTAAGTCATGGCAAAAGCGTTATTTGTTTATAAACTATAGGGAACCTTTGCAGGAGATCGCACGCATAGCAGCTGAGCAAGGGTCTCTTAGGGATGTGACGCATAATGGTGAGGCTCAAGGCATGACTCTCACTTCTTGATTTCTTAACTTGGCAGTAAACACTATCTGGCGCAGGTCTTGCTAGATTCTGTTCGATACCTTAGCTGTCACTTCAAAAATGGACACAGGAGCTGGAAATGATTGAGAAAACCTATTTAAAAACAAAACCAGAATGTAAAGTAAAATTTGCGCTTCCCGCAGACAAAGTAGGTGAGGCGAAGTCCGTCTCAGTAGTCGGTGACTTCAATAATTGGGATAGCAAAGCGAACCCGATGCGCAAACAAAAATCAGGCCTATTTGCCTCTACCCTGAACTTACAAGTCAATAATGCCTATCAGTTTCGCTATGTCATCGACGATGAGAAATGGCTTAACGATGACATGGCTGACGATTATGTGCCTAGCCCTGTCAGTCTAGAGAGCAATTGCGTGCTCAGCCTGTAGGCCGACAAAATAAATATTTTTTATGCCTTTCCTATTTCCGAAAATAAGAAAGGCGTAAAATACTATCCTACTGTTTAAAAAGATGTTTCTTCATCTTTTGTGGCTATTTTTGTGCCTTTTACCTTCTTATCCCCCTCTCTTAATTGACGGTCTCTCACAAAGACGGGCTGCAATTTATAGCTAAAATGTGTACAATTGTTTTTATTAAACGCGCGTTTAATAAAAACATGACGTGCGGTTATTTGCGTAAAAAACAAAGAACTTAATATGAAAAGAGAGCGACGTGTTCAGCCACAAATACGAGAAAATACGCTTAATTTTTAAGACCTTTCTCGGCGTAGCCAACACATCCGTAGACATTCGTCTCTCCGATAAACCAAACGAAAAGAGAGGTTTACCATGGCACATCAGCAGCAATACATTCACGGCCGCTACTATGCATCCACCAGTGGAGAACACTTTGACACCCTGAACCCTGCAACGGGTGAAGTGATCGCCACCATAGAGCATGCAGGTCAAGCAGAGCTTGATGCTGCCATTGCATCAGCAAAAGAAGGCCAGAAAGTATGGGCTGCAATGAGCCCAGTTGAACGCGGCCGTATTTTGAAAAGAGCGGCAGAGCTACTACGTGAGCACAATGAAGAACTGGCTCGTTTAGAAGTGCTAGACACGGGTAAACCACTGCAAGAAGCTATTTGTGTTGATATCGAAACCGGAGCGGATGTCATCGAATATTACGCCGGACTAACCGATAAAATCCAAGGTGAATATCAAGATCTAGGAAACGGTAGCTTCTACTACACACGTAAAGAACCATTAGGCATCTGTGCAGGGATTGGCGCATGGAACTACCCTATTCAAATTGCCTGTTGGAAATCTGGCCCTGCCTTGGCAGCGGGTAATGCGATGATTTTCAAACCATCAGAAGAAACCCCATTAACCGCCCTAAAACTGGCCGAAATCTATACGAAAGCGGGTTTGCCCGATGGCGTATTCAATGTTATCCAAGGGGATGCTCGTACCGGTCAGCTGATCACCAATCATCCTGAGATCGACAAAGTGTCTTTTACAGGGGAAGTCGGCACGGGTAAAAAAGTCATGGCAGCGTCAGCCCAATCTCTAAAAGACGTTACCATGGAATTGGGCGGCAAATCGCCGATGATCATCTTCCCAGACATGCCGATCGACCAAGCCGTTTCAGCTGCCATGTTAGCGAATTTTTATACACAAGGCGAAGTCTGCACTAACGGCACTCGAGTGTTTGTCCATGCCGACATATTAGACGCGTTCACCCAGGAGCTGAAAGCCCGTACTGAAGCCATGGTCATTGGCAACCCAATGGACATGGAAACCCAAGTGGGCGCGTTGATCTCTAAAGATCACATGAAGAAAGTCCTTGGCTATATTGATGCGGCAAAAGAAGCCGGAGCCACCTTACTGTGCGGCGGCTACCAAGTTACCGAAAATGGCTTAGAAAACGGGGCATTTGTTGCACCAACGGTCTTCATTCATTGTACCGACGACATGCCACAAGTGCGTGACGAAATTTTTGGCCCTGTGATGTCCGTGCTGAGCTTCACCGATGAAGATGAGGTCATCGCCCGTGCCAATGACACCGAATATGGCTTAGCAGCAGGCGTTTTCACCAAAGACATTGCTCGTGCCCATCGTGTTATTGCACAAATACAAGCCGGTATCTGCTGGATTAACTCATGGGGTGCCTCTCCTGCTGAAATGCCGGTTGGCGGCTACAAAAGCTCAGGGGTAGGACGTGAAAATGGTATTCAAACCCTATACCACTACACCCAAACCAAGAGTGTCTTTGTGGATTTGAACGACATTCCCAACCCATACTAACCTGGAGGAAAAATGGCAAACGAAATGTATGACTACATCATCGTCGGCGCAGGCTCCGCAGGCTGTGTACTGGCGGATCGTTTAACCGAAAGTGGCGGTAACAAGGTGTTGCTATTGGAAATGGGCGGCTCTGATAAGAGCGTTTTCATCCAAATGCCAACCGCCTTATCGTACCCGATGAATACCGAAAAATACGCTTGGCAATTTCATACTGACAAAGAGCCTGGCTTGGACAACCGTGAGATGCATTGTCCTCGCGGTAAAGTCTTAGGCGGCTCATCATCCATCAACGGCATGGTCTACGTACGAGGCCACGCCTGTGACTTTGATCAATGGGAAGAAAATGGTGCAACCGGTTGGAATTACCAAGCCTGTCTGCCCTATTTTAAAAAAGCCGAGTCCTGGTCAGGTGGGGAAGATTTGTACCGAGGTGGAAACGGCCCATTAGCGACCAACAATGGTAACAACATGACCTACAACCCGCTTTATCAGGCCTTTATTGACGCTGGTGTAGAAGCAGGTTATGGCAAAACCGGTGACTATAATGGTTATCGTCAGGAAGGGTTCGGCCCCATGCACATGACCGTCAAAAACGGTGTACGTGCCTCCACCTCAAATGTGTATCTGCGTCGCGCTCTGCAACGCCCTAACCTCACGCTAAAAACGGGCGTGTTGAGCCATAAAGTGATCTTTGAAGGCAAACGAGCGGTTGGCATCGAGTTCAGTCAAAACGGCAACACCCAACAGGTTCACGCCAATAAAGAAGTCATCTTGTCAGCGGGTTCCGTTGGTTCTCCGCAATTGTTGCAGCTGTCTGGGGTGGGCCCAAAAGACGTGCTTGAAAAAGCGGGCGTACCATTGGTTCATGAGCTGCCCGGCGTCGGTGAAAACCTGCAAGATCACCTAGAGGTTTACTTCCAGTACTACTGCAAAAAACCGGTCACGCTAAACAGTAAGCTGGGCTTGATCAGCAAAGGTTTAATTGGTACACGCTGGATGCTGTTTAAAACAGGCCTTGGTGCAACCAACCACTTTGAATCCTGTGGCTTTATTCGCTCTCGCGAAGGCTTGAAATGGCCCAACATCCAATACCATTTTCTACCGGCGGCCATGCGTTACGACGGCCAAGCAGCAGTAGAAGGTCATGGCTTCCAGGTTCATGTTGGTCCTAATAAACCGGAAAGCCGTGGAAAATTGTGGATAGAGTCCGCTGACCCAACGGCCAAGCCACGTATTTTATTCAACTACATCACTACCGAGCAGGACAAACAAGATTGGCGCGATACAATCCGTCTAACCCGTGAAATTCTGCAACAATCTGCCTTGGATGAATACCGTGGCGATGAAATTCAGCCAGGCATGCATATTCAGAGCGATGCAGACATCGATCAATGGGTGAAGGAGAACGTGGAAAGCGCCTACCATCCTTCTTGTACCTGTAAAATGGGCACCGCAGATGACCCTATGGCCGTACTGGACGAAGCTTGTCGAGTGCGTGGCTTAGAGAACCTGCGTGTGGTGGATTCCTCTATTTTCCCAACCATCACCAACGGCAACCTAAACGCTCCAACGATTATGGTCGCGGAAAAAGCCGCGGATATGATTCTGGGCAAAGAGGCCTTACCCAGTTTGGATGCGCCCGTTTGGATTCATCCAGAGTTTGAAAGCAAACAGCGCTAAGTCTACTTGGATATCACCCATCCTACTTCAACATTAACTAAGGGAAGCCTCTTCCCTTAGTTCCCATTTGCTCTCTTTATAACGTCTAGGTTCTCACTAGCATCAACACCCTATAAAACGAGCCATCTCAACACAAAGAAGAAGCACTAGAACGACTTATCAGGTGTTATCAACACAAAATACGCTACAGATGATGGACTGCATAGCGGATTAATCAATTCTAATGTAACCGTTGCTAGGTCGTTACTTGCCATCATGAACTGATCACAAATTATTAATAGTGAAAATACTGCGTGTTCTTTATACTAAAAAGACATAATCAATACTTTGTACACATTTCCTTTAATATATTTTGGAGATCGTCTTCATGACATTGCAGCGCAAGTTTTCGCTAGTAGTCTTTGCGTCGGCCATTATCGTTGCCTTAATTGTTGGCGGTTTCGGCTATTTTCAACTTAAAAAGACCCTTACCGAAGGACTAAACACACAAGTTTCGTCTATCGCACAAGGAGAATCCCGGACGATTGCAGAATGGGTTCACGCGAAATCGTCCTCAGTCGAAGCATTAACGAATTATCTTAGAACACATGACGTAACCACCGACGCACTGTTGCAAGCTCAGAAGTCGGGTGATTTCGATTTGGCTTATATGTGAACCAGTGATGGGAAAATGATTCAAAGTTGGGATGCTCCCTTGCCTGCCGGTTATGATCCTCGTCAACGCCCTTGGTATAAAGACGCATTGAGCTCTGATCAAGTAGAATACACAGACCCTTATGTGGACGCATCGACTCAAAAAATGATCATTAGTGCCGCACAAAAAGTAACCGATGGCACAAGTGTGAAGGGGGTTGTCGGGGCAGACATTAATTTGAAGAGCATTGCCAAGGGTATTCTAGACATTAAAATGATGGCCAATAGCCGAGTCTTTTTAGCCACTAATAAAGGTTTGATTATCGCCCACCCAAATCCCCAGTTTGTTAACAAACAAATGAAAGACGTTTTGGGCTATGGTGTGAATGTCGATTTGCAGTCTCAAGGAACCTTAATGGAGACACAATCTACCCAAGGAGATGTGTTAGTAACAGGCGTTGCTATTCCAAATACCAACTGGGTAATCTGCTTTCAATTGGATAAAACGACAGCAATGGCACCTTTAACACACCTATTGATAGCGCTTGTCATTGCCATGGTGATTGCCGCGCTATTGGTGAGCTTTCTCATGAACTTATTGAGCCGCAAACTGCTTAAAGGCGTTAGTCAGGTTAATGCGGTTCTAGCGGAAATGAATAATGGTCAGGGAGACCTTAGAACCCGTATTCCTGAAACCAGCAATGACGAAATTGGCGATTTGGCACGCCACTTCAACGGATTTATGCAAACCCTAGCGGGCATTATTTCCGAGATTAAATCTCTTTCGACCAACTTAAATTCATTGGCTCAGGACTCACATCGTCTAGCGACCCAATCCTCCCGTGATTTGAAGGTTCAATTGGATGAAGTCACATCAGTTGCCACCGCCGTTAGCCAAATGTCGACAGCAACAAACGATATTGCCAGCAACGCAGAAAATACAGCAAATGTATCGAAAGAAGCTTTCCAAAATAGCCAAGCGGGTAACGATCAGGTTCTTAAAAGCAAGCAGTCGATCAGTCGCCTTGCTGAGCAGGTCAATGAGGCGTCTGGCATTATTGGTAATTTAGACGATCAAGTGCAGAGTATTAGTGGTATTTTGGTAACCATTCAAAATATTGCGGAGCAAACCAACTTACTTGCTCTAAACGCAGCCATTGAGGCGGCACGTGCAGGTGATCAAGGTCGGGGATTTGCCGTGGTAGCGGATGAAGTTCGCGTTTTGTCCCAAAGAACCCACAACTCGACAGAAGAAATCAAAGAAATGATTGATGGATTGAATAGCACAACGCGCAAAGCCGTTGACATTATGCAGTCTGGTCAATCGATTGCTAATGATTCTGTGCAAGAAGCGGTATCTGCCGCCGAAAGTTTGGTAGCGATCCAAGAGTCCGTGCAACGCATTAGTGACATGTCGTTGCAAATTGCCAGTGCTGCGGAAGAGCAGAACATCGTGACAACGGATATCTCGAACAACAGCCACTCGATTAAAGAAATAGCTAATAATTTGGCCGTTGAGTCACAAGAAAGCGCGAAAGGCGCTGAATCGTTAGCAAAATTAGCGAACAGATTAGAAGAGCAAATCGCTCGATTTACCATCTAGTTGGATTTACATCTAATGGTATTCATCTCCCTTTTTCTTTGTATTCATTCAAGGAAAAAGGGAGATCGATTTTCTATACAGAAAGTTTCTATAGAAATGTGGGATCCATTAAACAGTCAACCAGAGCAACGCCCAGCCATCAAGGCTTCAGTTTAAAACGCATTACCAAATCAGTCAGCTCCGTCGATAACTGAGCAATTTGCTCACTGGACTTATTGTCTGAATTTAAGGTATTTCAAAAACCGATTATTCGTTCGCTGCTGATGCTTCATTTCGTTTTGTAACGCTAAAATGTCGACTTGAAAAGCCTTTGCTACGATTATTAACCAAGCGACACATATTGTTGCATGGTCGGCTTTGACCCACCGCTTAGTCATCACCTACACTGCTAGTATTTGCATGAAAGTGATTTAGCATGAGAAATCCCTTAATAGGCCCAATACTCAGTATATTGCGAGATCATCCTCAAGGGGTTGGCGAGTTTTATATTCTGAAGAACCTTAGAGAGCAGGTGCCGGAATTACATCACTTAGCTGACGACCCCAATCTACAATTGTTTCGTCAACATTTTTTGATCATGAACGCTTTGTATCAGTTACAAAGCAACCTATGGCAAGAAGAGTCCCTGACGCTCTCGATCAACGCCATGCACATTCGTCTTATACCGAATCAGGATATGGTCACTTCCTCAAGCCAAGACGTGAGTGATAGTGTCGATGCCAAGCTTGCTGCTTATTACCTTGATTGGAGTGAGTACGAAAAAACCAGTGAAGACGATGTTATACGACTATTGGATAGTTTTTATAAAGGCATCAATAATTTAGACAACAAAACGGCGGCGTTAGAAATACTGCATATTGACTCTAAAAACCCAACAAAAGAAGAAATTAAAAAACAATATCGCAAGCTCGCCCATCAAGCCCACCCTGACCGAGGCGGTGATACGGAACAGTTTATTTCGTTAAGGCAGGCCTATGAGTGTCTTATGTACTGACAAAGTAGCGTCAATCCTCTCTAGCATTCAAAGTGTGTGCGAGAAAAGTGTAAACCCTATTGTTTAGATGACTAACAAGCATCAAGATGAACCCTTACTGGTAGCGATCATAAGGAAGCTACGTTTTACTCAAAAATCATAAGATATTGGTTATGCTGTCAATTTTTCCATCCTATTTTTCGTTTTACTCACACGTTTTAAGAACGGCCTGCAAAACACTCGGCGTATTTTCCGTCATCACTCTGGTGGGTTGTAGTCAATTTGAAATCGATCAATCCAATGCCTTTGATAATAATGGCCGCGATAAAAATGGTTTAAAACGCGATACGCTCTATTTAAAAGAAAGCTTACCACCTGGCTTACCTTATCCCGACGCTATTTTTGAAACGGGGCTCAAACAACAAGAAACCTACTTAGCTAGGCTGCCAGAGAAGACCACCTATCACTTAGATAACACCACGGTGAGTGTGGATCAGCTAAAGACCGTCACCCAAGAAATCCAACATTGGCTCACTAACCCGAAATACTTTCCCAAATTAGAAGCCTTACAACTGGCAGGGCAGGATCAGCGAGGCAATGTTCAGATAACAGGCTATTATGTGCCCATTATTGAGGTACGCCGTCATCCAGACAGCCAGTACCGTTATCCCTTATATCGTAAACCTCCCAAGACTGATGCCAATGGCCAATTACCCACTCGCGAGCAAATTGATTTTGAAGGGGCTTTAAAAGGTCAAGGTCTAGAAATTGCCTACAGCAAAAGTTTAGTGGATAACTTTTTCCTGCAAGTTCAAGGATCTGGTGTAGTGGAATTTAAAAATGGCAAACGAGAACTGCTCTCTTGGGGTGGCGTCAATGGACGCGCCTATCGAAGCCTTGGCAAGGAGTTAATCGAGCGTGGAGAAATTGATAAAGCCAAAATCTCCGCACAAAGCATTCGCCAGTGGCTAAAAGCTCACCCAGATCAGGTCCGCGAACTGCTCTCTACCAATGAAAGCTACTTGTTTTTTTCTGAAGGACAACCTGATCCAATTGGTGCCGCCAATGTTCCGTTAACACCACTTTATTCTGTTGCCGTTGACCCTGCTGTGATTCCACTGGGCTCGATTCTATTGGGAGAGCTGCCTAAATTGGATCAGAAGGGCAACCTTATCGGCCACGAGTATCATTTACTGTTAGCGCAAGACAAAGGTGGAGCCATCAAGGGCCCAGGTCATATCGACTGGTATCAAGGCATCGGCAAAGAAGCCCAAGTGCACGCGGGACAGCTCAAGCACTTTGGCAAAATATGGCTGTTACTGCCAAGAGAAAAAGAAATAATCGAAAAAGCAGCGACAGAATCGCCTATCGCCCCACCTGATATACCCGCGACAAACACGCCAGTGACAAGCCAGGTCACCACCAACAGCAATACGCCGCACAACAATACATCCCATCAAGCTACGCCAGTAGTGAAAAAATAGTGCGCAAAAGGGGCTATATCATAGGCCCCTTATTCCTCCCCCTTATTTGCGAAAAAAGGTTTGCCTCAACGGTTGAAGGGCAGCCCCTAATGTTGCGGAATCGCCTTTTAATTCACTGACGATCATCTGCGGCCAAACAGAAATATCTTGTGATGAGGTCATCCCACACCGCTCCAAAGAGTCCAATAACATATAGGCAAGCGACTTGGGAATTTCTCCACCCAATACAATTGCATCAGGGTCAATCACACCACGTAACGCATTGATAGCACGTAAAAAATACGGCGTGGTTTGCTCGACCCACTCAGCAACGCCAGGCCATGTGGGGTCAAACAGCGTCTTCAATTTCGCCACTGACGGCACATCAATACCTTGCCGAGCCAGCGCTTTTATCAACATAGACAATGCTGGGCGCTGCGGGGCCTCTTCCGTCGTAAAAATACGGCCAATCTCCCCAGCATTACCATAGGCACCAAAGAACGGCTCTCCATCAATCACAATACCGCCACCAAAACCAAAGTTAAACGATAAATAGCCAAAGGTCTGATAGGTCAACCCCGCACCGTGAAATGCCTCTCCAATCGCACCAGTCGTCGCATTATTGATCAAAATAACGGGCCACCCCAATAGTGCTTCCAGCTCCGTTTGAAGGTCGACCCCAGACCAATCAAATAGTGGATCAGGTGGACGAATGTGCCCTTTTTCTTTGATAAAATACCCCGTCATGGCAAAACCAACCCCAACAATACGACTCTCAATAGAAGGGTTCTGTTGACACCACCGCTCAAGCAAGGCTTTTAACCATGCTTGTGTCTCAAGACGCTTAACTGGAGCAAAAGGAATGTTTTCCTCCAGCAAAGTTTCTCCACAGAAATTCACCAAACTCACCGACATATCATCGGTGTTGAGCGACACACCGATACTAAAAAATGCCTCAGGGTTAAGGCTCACATGTGGGCTTGGCTGGCCCCGTCCCTGAATAATAGGCTCACCAAGCTGTAAAAATTCAAGCTTAACTAAATGATCAATGATGCGGTGAACCGACTGTTGCGTGAGGTTGGTTTGTCCTGCTATGGCTGAGCGTGCAAGGCCTTTCGAGCGACGCACTATGTCTAAAATCATGCGTTCGTTGGCTGATACTGTCTGCTCTTTTTCTATTTCATTCATCTAATAGCGTTTTTCCCTTAGTCATTGTCCTTTTCATAATTTACCGACTTAGTATCGAGAAAACAAATATTAAACTTAGTTTGTAATAATATTGTTATATTAGTACTCTATAAGTGTATTAATAAGGCTTGGTTGAAAATCAACCTGAGCTAAACCAACAAGAAACAATACGAGAATGTCATGACTAGCGTACTAATTGACTCAGTGAACGTCAGGTTTGGTGACTTTGAAGCCCTTCACAACATTTCTTTAAGTATCGATAGCGGTACATTTGTCACCTTGCTTGGCCCATCAGGCTGTGGCAAAACCACCTTGCTCAAAACCATTGCAGGCTTTACCCCGTTGTCTTCAGGAAAAATGCTCATCGGAGGCAAAGAAACCCATAACCTGCCACCGGAGAAAAGAGACACAGCCATGTGTTTTCAATCTTACGCCCTCTTCCCCCACCTCTCTGTCGCCAATAACCTACTCTTTGGACCCAAACAGAAAAAACTCTCAAAACAAGAGCAAGCCACCCGACTACAAGACATCGCCTCACAGGTCTCGCTCACCTCTCAACTGGATAAGTTCCCTCCGGAATTATCTGGAGGCCAGCAGCAGCGGGTTGCCTTAGGGCGGGCGCTCGCCATTCAGCCTGGCATCATGCTATTCGACGAACCGTTATCAAACCTTGATGCAAAGTTACGAGATTCGGTGCGTTTTGAGATCCGCCAATTACAAAAACAACAAGGTTTTACTGCGATCTATGTCACCCATGACCAAGCCGAAGCGTTGGCCATGTCGGACATTGTTGTCGTCATGAACAAGGGTGCCATTGAGCAAATAGGCTCACCAAACGACATTTATCATCGTCCGATTAATCGCTTTGTGGCCGACTTTGTAGGTGCCGCGAACATTCTCCCAGCCCAAGTACTAGAACAACATGGCAACCTTTACCAGGTACAAACAGCACTTGGCCAGTTACAGGTTCAATCAGATCAAGCCCCTATTGCCAAACAAACGTATATCTTCTGGCGACCAGAGGATATGTGCTTTGACAGTGCAAACGCCAGTCCTAATGGGCAAGACAATATCTTTGAGTCACGCATTATTGCCAAAACGTTTCTCGGCAATATTACCGAGTGCCTCCTTGACCCGCTTCCCCACTCTCACGATGATGCCAACACCGCCCTAACCTGTGATAAAAAACCCAGTATTAGAATTCAAAACCTGGGTTTTCAACGTGCCGAGGAAGGTGCGCAAGTTCTTATCAGAGTTCCTTCGTCGAACATTCGATTTCTGGCGGAGGCATTTTAAACATGAATAAGCAAACCTTACTGGCTTATTGTCTGCTACTGCCAGGGCTTGGGCTCATCATCGTTTTTATCTTTGTCATTATTTCGATGGCTCTGGCACAATCTGTTGGTTATTTTAATTTTTCTGGTAGCAGTACCTTTACCTGGCAGTTCTGGCAACAAATACTGGCAGATCATCAGCTCTCACGGGCTTTTTTCTATTCCTTAAAAATCGCCACCATCAGCGCCATCCTATCCGTCAGTCTTGCTTATCCATTGGCCCTATGGCTTCGCGATCCTTTTCAGGGGGCGCAATTCGTCAGCAGCTTACTCAAAGCCCCGTTACTGGTACATGGGCTTGTAGCAGCCTTTCTGTACGTGAACTTCATTTCTTTCAATGGTTTCTTAAATCAAATATTCGTACACCTAGGCTTGGTCTCCCGCCCCATACGGATGCAAAACGATTCCTATGGTATAGGGGTTATTATTCTACAAGTCTGGAAACAAATGCCCTTCGCTCTATTACTGTTAACCGGGGCCGTGCAATCCATCGGCCATGACATAACCGATGCGGCAAAAGATCTAGGGGCTGGCGCTTGGACTCGTTTTGTCAAAATCATTTTACCGCTCACTCTGAAAGCGTTACAGGCGGCCCTCATTATCATTTTTATCGGGGCAGCAGGCGATTACTCCTTTCAGGTTGTCGCAGGCCCTATCAGCGTCAGTTCACTTGCCCAGCTCATGCTGAGAATACAAGCTAACGATGCAAACGGCTGGAACCTCTCTGCCACGGTCGCCATTCTCCTTATGCTAACGGCATTAATTGGCTCAGCCTTACTGGCACTCATCACCCAACAAGTCATCAAGTGGGGAGCGAAACGATGAATAAGCCTTGTACGAACCGCCTTATCATCCTCTTAGTGATAGGCTTTTGTTGCATCAGCCTCGTGCTTCCTTTTTCTCTAGCCATGCTCTGGTCCTTGGTAGACCCAGGTCATCCTTGGTCTTATCCACATATCTTACCGCCTATTCTATCCTTGCAGCGTTGGGTAGACATTTGGACCACAACGTCATTGCCTCAAGCCTTGCTACACAGTTACCTACTAGCGCCTTGTGTCGCTTTATGCTCGGTATTACTGGCGCTTCCCACCGCTTATGCTTTTGGACGTTTAGAATTTCCCGGCAAACAGGCCGCTCAATTAATCTCCCTGTTACCACTGATTGTGCCCAGTTTTGTTGTGGCACTATTCTTCTCTTCTCTGTTAAACGTCTTAGGTATTTACTCTCGCTTTCTGGGCATATTAATAGGTCAAACCGTCTTATTTATTCCCTATGCGATTCGTATCCTCAGCGTGTCGTTTTCATTGATTCGTCAGGAGATTATTGATGCCACCAGAGATCTAGGGGGTGGCCCTATCACGGTTTTCAAAACCGCCTATTTACCTGTTCTCAAACCCGGTTTATTAGCCAGCATCATCATGATTTTTATTCTCAGCATTGAAGAGTTTGCCATTGCGTTTGTGGTGGGATCACCCGATTTTGTCACCGTACCGACCATTTTGTATTCCTACCTGGGTTATAACTTTATTCGCTCAAACGCTGCGGTCGTCTCACTAATCCTCGTGGTACCCAATATCTTTTTGATGTTGTTAATGGAGCGTTTCCTAAAAGCAAGAAACACAGCGGTCATCACTGGCAAGGGATGATGTTGTATCCGTTACTTTATTCACTCACTCAAGAGGGCTTTATTATGAAATCGTTACTTTTGTCTTTGACTGTCGCGACATTAACCTTTGCTACCACAGCACAGGCCAGCGATGATTTATCTAACATGACGTGGCCACAGGTTGTTGCCCAAGCCAAAAAAGAAGGAACCGTCGTTTGGTATAACTGGTTTTATCAAGACCGTTTTCGAGGAGAAGTAAAAAGCTTTGAAAACCACTACGGCATCAAGGTTATCATTCCTGACGGCAGTCACGATGCCAATATGAACAAGTTTCTCGCCCAATCATCCCGTCCAACAGGCGACATAGACGTGCTCTCTCTAGGAGGCAGTGATCTTGCCAAGTTCAAGCCAGAGAAAATGCTCATTGGCCCCTTATCTAACCTACTGCCACAAAACAATACACTAAAATATAAAATGGAAGGTGTTGACTCAAAAGGTTATGCTGTCGCCTATTGGGGAAACCAAACCGGCATCGCCTATAACCCAAGCCTAATAAGCCAAAAAGACCTGCCTCAAACCCTGTCTGACTTTTCTGCTTATTTTGCCAAACATCCTGGCATGTTTGGCTTCAACTATGAAAAAGGCGGTTCAGGCCCCGCTTTTTTCCAATCTATTGTCCGCAATGTGGTGCCTGATATTGATTATCAAACGGCACAACCCACAGCCAATACCATGGCAAAACTGACACCTGCTTGGAAATGGTTTAACCAGCGCAGAGGTCAATACATTATCACCGCCTCTAACTCAGACAGTATGACACGTTTAAATGGCGGCGAGTTCGCCATGGTAGCAAGCTGGGAAGACCTCACCGCCTCTTTACAAAAAGAGGGGGATATTTCAAAAGCCATAAAATTCTACATCCCTAAAATGACCATGCCAGGAGGCGGTAATGTTGTGATGATTCCAAAGAATGCGCCACACCCAGCGGCCGCCTTGCTATTTATTCACTGGTTAACCAGCGCGAAAACACAAGTAACCTTCAATAAAGACTTCGGCTCTGTACCACAAAACACCGAGTCCAACAGCCACTATGCCTTAGTCAATAAGGCAGAACGTAAAAACAGCAGCCTCTGGCCTGATAAGCCATTATCGGATGCTATAAATAAAGCGTTTATCAACCAGGTTATTTTCCATTAGAGACCTTTGAACGATGTCACGAGCGACGCCAAGACGCGGCAAAAACAGACGAGAAAGCGGAGTTTATAGCGATAAATGAGCATTTTGAGTCTGTTTTTAACAAAGTATTGGCAAGCGCAGTAGCCGTGCAAAAGTCTCATTAATTTATTTTTATGTTGCTCATGATCGTCCATGAGCAACATTTATTACTCTTAATAGGAACCATTATGACAACCCATTCTGAGCTGTTTGCTATTTCACGTACCAACCCCAAAATCATGACCATCGCCCATCGGGGCGCTTGGAAAAACGCCCCTGAAAACTCGTTACTAGCCGTAGAACACGCCATCATGGCAGGCGCTGATATGGTCGAGATTGACACGCAAAAGTGTTTAACAGGTGAATTTGTGGTCATTCATGATGACACCTTGGACAGGACCACAAATGGTAAAGGGCTCGTGTCTGAAACCACACTTGAGCAGTTACAAACACTGCACCTTCGCCAAGGCGCTGGCGGTGAAGGCAGTGAAGTAACGACTCAGCCCCTGCCACTATTGTCTGACTTACTGGCCTACGCAAAAGGCAAAATTCTGGTCAACATTGATGCCAAGCACCCAGAAGACTTACCGGATATTATTACCGAAGTTGAACGTCTTAATATGCAAGACATCGCCGTCGTTAAATCAACGTATAATCCCGAGGAGACCGAATGGACAACACTGACGGATACCGTCAAACACATGCCCATGATGCATGCCCGACGGGGACATTTCCTCGATGATTTACAAACACTCGCCCCAAAACGCCCTATTATGATTGAATTGTCTTTTGATGATTTGCATGAGTTACAACAGGCTAAGCCCTTATTGGAAAGCATGGACTGTCGTATTTGGATCAATACCTTAGACCCCGTCCATCCTCTCGATATGATGGATTCAAACGCGCTCATTAATCCTGAAAAAGTATGGGGAACGCTCATTAATGCAGGCGTGGGCGCCATTCAAACCGATCTTCCTGAGTATCTGGCACAATGGCTCAAACAACGAGATGTTTTCGGAGAATAAAACGTCAAAATGAGACAAGACCATCTTTGATAGATGGCTTGTCTGCCCGCTTTTATGCCTGCTAGCCTTTTGATTAGAGCCATCGGCTTCTCTTTTAAAGATAAAGAGCGGGAGCCATCAACTCCTCTCTTAGTTAGAGAGAGACATCAATAATCGCTCAACTTATAAGATACTGGCAGCGTGATCGTTAATGATGACTTATGCATGTCTGTTGGAAACTTAGGCAGAGGGCTTGCCCGTTTTAGCATGTCTAACACGGCATCGTCTAAACGACGATAACCTGAGCTCTTAATGATATTCGTATTCGTCACCTGACCATCAGCATGAACAACAAAAGAAACCGTTACCACACCTTCTTCATGACGACGCCGCGCCGCTCGTGGATAGCGCTTATGCTGTGCCAATACGGCGGCTAATTTGCTGTAATAGGAGGTTATCGCACCTTTATGTCCTCCCGAAGAAGCGGCATTGCCCACGCCTGTTGTGGCTTTTTGACTAGCTTGCGATCTAGCGCCTGAATTTTTCACACTTTGTGACGTCGCCTGTTGCGATATAGGTTTTGAGACAGAGGGCGATGTCGCTTGTTCTAAACTATTTTGAGGCTCTATTTTTTTAGGCTCAGCCTTATGAGGCTTTGGTTTCGGCACGACTTTCTTCGGCTCAACCTTTTTAGCCACTTCTTTTTTGGGCTCTTTTTTAGGTGTTTTTTTAGGCTCTTTCTTAGGAACGACAATAGGCGACTTTTGCTTCTCTTTCACCACAGGTTTCGGTTTGATAACAGGCTTTTCTTTCACCACTTTTTTGGGCGTGGGTTTGGGTTCTGGCTTAGGAATCGGCTTTTCTTCCACGACCGGTTTGGGCTTTTTCTCTACCTTTTCTGGCTCTGGTTTAACCACCTCTTTTTGCGTTTTTTCTACTTTCGCAACCTGCTTTTTCTCTTTGTTATCGGAATCACTCTCCACACTGTTTACCTTGGAGGCTCCCATGTCGCCCATCATACCAAGATCGAACTCAACGCCTTGCTGACCCGGTGCTTTACTGCCTTCGGAAGAGGGATAAAAAAAACCATAAAAAGCCGCCGCATGAAGAGAAACCGCAATCCCCCCAGCCACTAACCAATGACGTTTGGAAATCATCATGACCCTTTTGCTAGTTGTGTCGCTAAACTGACTTTTGTTAACCCAGATAAACGAATCTGGCTAAACACAGGACGCAATGCATCCACTGGAATAGAACCGTCCGCTTTGATTTGCACCCAGAACGCTTCTTTATTAGAAGATTGTGCGAACTTCTTCTCTAAATACGGTTTAATCGCATCGACCTTTACCAAGTTGTCATCCAAATAAATACGCTTATCCGCACCAACAACAATCAACACGTTGGGATCCGATTTGGGACGATTCTCATTAATGGAAGTTGGTGGAACAATGGGGATCGGATCAGCCTTACGAATTTGTCCCGCCACCATAAAAAATACCAACATCAAGAAAACAACATTGATCAAAGGCACCAAGCTGTCATCATCCGACTTGGTTTTTAATGCAAACGCTTGATCTATCTTCATGGCGTGGTCTGACCCGAAAAAGCATTGGCAATGGACACGGTTTTCGCGCCATTGGCTTTTAAGCGATCGGCCAAATTCATTAAACTTTGCAAGTTCACCTCATTATCAGCCTTAATTGCGAACACGCCCTTTTTGTGCGCTTTAATCACCGAACTTAACCAAGCTGTATCCGCTAAAGAATGGGCAACACCATTCAGCCAAACTCGCCCATCATTTTGCTTGAGCGTCAGCACCAAAAAGTCGTCTTTATCTGGCGTGGAGGTATCATGAGCAGGCACAGAAAGCGGCGTATCCACACTACGCCATGGCACAAAGCTGGATGTCAGCATGAAAAACAACAATAAAATGAACACCACATCAATGAGTGGCGTTAGACTAATCGCCTGCTTACGCTTTGGCTGACTCAGGTTAAGCGGCATGCAAAACCTCTTTGGCGGCTTTCGCTACCAAACGCTCCGCTTCCTTACTGGTGAATACCTGCGTTACCGCATCGTTGATATTATGAGCAATCCGCTCAATTTTACGCTCTAACCAACTGTGTAGTGTGACAACCGGAATCGCCACCGCCAAGCCAACGGCTGTCGTCAACAAGGCCTGCCAGATACCACCAGACAACACCGAGGGATCGACCTGGTTACCCGCCCCTTGCATTTGCTGGAAAGCCGTAATCATCCCCAGAACCGTACCGAGCAAGCCTAATAAAGGACTCAAGCTGGCGATAATTTCTAAGGGACGAAGATAAGAACGTAACTGATTCAATTGATTCATCGCCAAACGCTCAACTTCTTCTCGGATCAAGCTCACATCCATATTGCCAGCTTGCAAAGAGCGCATGGAGAAGCCCACTAGAGAATCGATTGGACGTTTTTCATCAAGCAATTCAAGGGCTTGCTCGCCCTCTTTTTTACGCCAAGCGACCAAGGCTTGATCGACGGTTTTCCGGCTTTCTGCTCGTAATGACGACAGCTGCCATAATTTCAACAGCACAATGGTCAAAGCAATAACGGAAAAAACGATTAGAATCCAAACAACAGGCCCGCCGACCTGTAAAAAATCGATTACTTTCTGCTGTACTGAACTTTCCACGACTGGCTCCGGAGTGATAACAAAACATAACAAATGATATTCATTATCAATATCGTTTTCAATATTTAATTCTGTAAATACTGAGACGGCTTATGGTAGCCACTGATTTTAGCGGTGTTCCTCTCTTTGATAGAAAAGATTTACCTACAGGAGAAACTCTCCACATCCGATAAAATCGCGTAATACACCAACTCAGATGCGTTAGCCCTTTCAAGAGACGCTGCACCTGAAGGGGGCTTCACATTCAAGTATCCCTGCGATGTTGCGATGCAACGAAGGTGGCGGTATTTAGATCAACATTACTCTTTCTCAATTTACATCCACCCTCCCCCCAGTCAATTTACATCCACCCAGATGGTGCAGCCACCAATAAAAAAGCACCAATACAATGCAAATATGGAACGAAAATTGCTTAAAACAGTGCTTCCGGGTAAATACTCAGCTATTTATCGTTAATTTGGTTCTAAAAAAGAGCAAAAATAAAAATTCTTAGCACCTATTCGGTGCAATTAACTTAGGGGCGCTTCGTGACAGTCACAAACAGTGCAGTAGAAATGCTGATTTCCAATTCAAATACACTTTTTATTCTTCTCGGTGCCATCATGGTGTTTACCATGCATGCGGGCTTTGCATTTTTAGAAGTGGGCACCGTACGCCACAAAAACCAAGTCAATGCGCTAGTCAAAATCATGACGGATTTTGCCGTTTCCGCACTGGTCTATTTTTTCATTGGTTATCACATCGCCTATGGTATAAGTTTTTTCCAAAGCGCCGCCACGCTGTCGCAAAACAGTGGTTACGCCTTGGTGAAATTTTTCTTTCTCATGACATTCGCGGCGGCCATCCCCGCCATTATTTCCGGTGGCGTAGCAGAACGCGCGAAGTTTTACCCTATGCTGATCTCCGCTGCCATCATCGTTGGAATTGCTTATCCTTTCTTAGAAGGTTTGGTATGGAACGGAAACTATGGTTTTCAAAGCTGGTTAGCTCATCGATATGGTGCGCCATTCCATGATTTCGCTGGGTCTATTGTCGTGCATGGATTTGGTGGCTGGGTCGCGCTGGTTGCCATCGTATTACTAGGTACTCGTAATGGCCGTTTTAGACATGGCAAATTAGTTGCGTTTGCGCCCTCCAATATTCCTTTTCTAGCATTAGGCGCGTGGATTCTCTGTATTGGATGGTTTGGCTTTAATGTGATGTCAGCACAAACAATGAATGGCATCAGTGGGTTAGTGGCCGTCAATACTCTAATGGCGATGGTCGGCGGAATTATCGCGGCCATGGTTCTAGGCAACAAAGACCCTGGCTTTATTCACAATGGCCCTCTCGCGGGTCTCGTTGCCGTCTGCGCTGGATCAGACATCATGCATCCCATTGGCGCATTGGCCACTGGCCTGATCGCGGGTGCCCTATTTACCAAGCTATTCACACTCATCCAACAAAAATACCAACACATAGACGACGTGCTTGGTGTATGGCCTTTACATGGTATTTGCGGAACCTGGGGCGGGCTAGCAGCGGGTATCTTTGGCCTAAAATCATTAGGCGGGTTGGGTAATGTTAGCTTTATGTCTCAACTTATCGGCTCTTTGACTGGCATAGGAATCGCCGTCGTCAGTGGTTTGGTGGTGTATGGTACGGTTAAAGCCGTTAGTGGGTTACGCTTAAGCGAGGAGGAAGAATACAATGGTGCTGACCTTTCCATCCATAAAATAGGCGCTGACAGTAAAGATTAAAACCCTTTGCGTCGTGACTACAAACCAAAGAATTCACCTTCCCTAAGCGCTTGTGATTCACGACAAGCGCTTAGGGTCTCATCCATACAGGTTGTTGCAACAAGCCATGCTTATTTACGCTTGTCACGTAGATTTATTGTTGATAACGAGCTTAATTCCTTCATCAAGGTAAAGACATTCCCTTTGGCGACTTCAGCTTCGAAGCGGTCCTGCATGATGCCAAGGTCTTTACGTAAATCATGGGGTAACGCACTGAGCTTTTTTCGTGTGCTGTAGCGTTCAAAACAATGAGAAAAATGATGCAGTAACGCAATGATGATCATATCAACCTCGCTTGCCAAATGAGATATGTGAATGAACAATACTAAGTGCATTCAGACCAGCCCAACAGACGCAGACAACCCCTTTCAAAAGCACACAGAATGTAATACAGGGCATCTGTATTGTGATTATCAGTGTGCTCTGTGTGTTTTATAGATTCATAATAAAGCGATAAGCCACATAGAAGAGTAAACAAGCCATCACACGATTAATCCAAGCCATCACCTTGGGGTTCATTGCCGCTTTTTTAAGACGCGCCCCCGCCAACAAATAGACACTTGGCGCGCCACAAGCCATGATGGAAAGCCCCACTGACCAAAGCGCTATCTGTCCACCTTCAATGTGCGCTCGCGGGAACTGCACGGTCACAATGGGCACGATGGCGACCAGCGATTTGGGGTTACAAAGCTGTAATACCAATCCCGTTTTAAAACTCACCGACGTCTCTTTGGCTGTAGACGACACTTTTTGGAAGCTCGCTTTAAGGATTTTTACGCCAAGATAGGCAATATACATTCCGCCTACAACAGCAATAACCGATTGATATTCTTTAGGAATAATCTCACTACCAAGATAGCCAATCAGTAAAAATAAGATCAACATGGCAAGCCCCACACCAACACAATACAGAAAAGCACGCCAGCCTTGACCATTGATCCCTGCAAAAAGTGCGAGCATATTAGCCGGACCAGGACTGTACATAACCCCAAAGGCGTAGATGATGATTGCAAGCATAGGAATCCCTCAAACAGACATTTGATAAAAATAACGAATAAAAAAAAGAATAAGAGCTAAAGCGAGTATGGCTGCTAGCTACGCAGCATAGTTCGCCTGAATTGATAAGGTGTGAGCCCAAACATGGGCTTAAAACGTCGATTAAAGTAACTCAAATCGGTAAAACCAAAAGCAAAGGCCACATCAGCCAATGGAATCCCCAGTTCCAATGCCTCTCTGGCACGGTTAATTCGATAGTTTTGCCAATACTGATGGGGCGTCATCCCAAAATAATCCCGAAAGCAACGCAACAAATGGTATTTCGACATATGCGCCACTTGGCTTAATTCATCGAGAGAGAACTCCTCACTAACATGGGCATGCAAATAGTCTCGGACTCGCTCAAAAACAGGGTCTTTCACCCGTCGTTTCGCTTCCATCACCACTCCTTTTCGGCGCGCTAAATATTCGGCAAATTCAAACAGCACAGACGAATATTCGAGCGCAGATGACATGTCACTTTCAACCAAAGCGGCCAAACGCAGGATATGATGTTTTAATACCGGGTCATTTTGCACAGGATGCTCGATACGAACACCCTTAGCTCTACGCACGCCGGCGCTTTCCAGCATGGGATTTAACTGGTCAGGATGAATGTACAACATTTTGTAGTGAAGTGGATCGTCAGCCCCAGAACGACCGTCGTGGGCGTCCTCTGGATTAAACACAATCACATTGCCAGAATAACTTTTATGATGTTCGCCTAAAGCAAAAAAGTCCTGGCGACCCGATAATGTCACCCCAAAAGAAAACTCCTCATGGGCATGAGTACCATAGGAAAAATCGCTCATAGAGGCTTCCAGCAACATCACCTCATCGAGGGCCGAACTTTTAGCAAACTGAAACCGATTTTCTGCCGACATCACAAGCCTCTTTGAATAACCCGAAACAACAGTGACAGATTACCCAATTATCATAGGAAAAGATTGGACAATATTGCGAAATACACTTTCTTAGCTCACTTTTTGTTTAGCCACGACCAGCGCACCATGACGTTCAGAAAGCGCTAAAACAACAACGGATGCCATTAAAATAGTGACACCAAACACCGCGATAGGCGTCAGTGTCTCGCCCAAAAATAGCACGGCAATCAGCGCAGCAGTGACAGGCTCAATAAGAACCATCACCGATGCCGTTGTGGCTCGGACAGAAGAAAGACCTGCATTGAATAGTATATAGGCGGCAGCGGTCGGCACCACACCTAGATAACTGAGAAAAACCACACTCTGAAAAATAGTGCCTGAGCGAGAAGTTAGCCCCTCAAATAAGGCAAATGGCAGCAGACAAAGGGTTCCGATAACGATGCCAAAAAAGGTCACATTAAACTGATCAATATAAGCATACCGTCCCATCGCTCTGGTAATAAGCGTCACACAGGCATAACAAATAGAAGATAGAACAGCAAAAGCCAATCCTAATAGTGAATGAGATCCAATCTCTTCGCCCCCCGTTAACAAACCGAGGCCAAGAATTGCAAAGGCCATGATCAGTGCCCCCGTCCTGCTAATTCGTTCATTCATTGTTAGGTAAGAACCAATGGCCATCAAAACTGGCCCCAGCCCTAACGTCACTATGGTGGCCACCGCTAAACCGCTGTATTGTACTGCAGCAAAATAAGCCGTCTGGTAAATCGCTAAACCCATACCAATAACTATCATCAGCCCCCAGCGCTCACTAATGAAAGCGCCCATGGCACGTCTTTTCTCTTTCGAGTTCATAATAAGTGCCACAATAGCAAGAACGAACATACCAATGGCGAAACGCCAAAACGATACAGCAACTGGCCCAAGCCCATTGCGATAGAGAATAGCCGCGACAGCCCCACCTGTGCCCCATGCAATGGCGGCAAAGGACACATAGAGCAAGCCTCGACCCACCGATAAAGAGGAAGAAATCGCTTTTACACCTGCCGCTTCAGAAACCATGTTACCCCCTTCGTTTGTTTATACCTTTTGTCTTGCAGCAAGCGTCGCTCAGTTATATAAAAGAGTAAAACGCATAATGTACTAATCAATCATTCGAAAAACGAATAGGTGGTATCGATGAATTACCCTGACTTACAAATAAGTTGGTTACGAACCTTTGTGGCGGTGGTCGATACAGGGTCTTTATCCGCTGCCGCGCCTTTAGTGCATCGTTCTCAATCCGCCGTCAGCATGCATATCAAAAAGTTAGAAGATATTATTGGTACGGCTATTTTATCCAGAGGGCCTCGTCATTTAGAGGTCACATCCAAAGGCATTGAATTACTCACTTACTCACGACGCATGCTCGAATTACAGTCTGAAGCCTATGACGCCCTGTTTGGCAAGCAATTGACGGGGCTCATTCGCATCGGAGTTCCAGATGACTATGCCATGTACCTAGCCCCCATATTACGACACTTTACTAACCGTTATATGGGTGTAGAAATCGAATTAACTTGTGAGCAATCCACCTCTCTTATTCCACGTATCAAGAGCAACGAACTGGATATCGCACTGGTCTCTCGCGACAAACCAGAGCATGGAGAACGGCTTTTTCACGAGCCGCTCGTTTGGGTGGGGGCTTCAAAATACGAAGTGTGGCGGCGCAACCCTCTACCCATTGCGGTCTACGAAGCAGGCAGCATGGCGCAAATTGAAACATTGTCGGCCTTAAATAAGGCTAACAAAGCGTATCGCATCGTCTATAAAAGCTCAGGGCTTGCAGGCCAGCTTACCGCCGTGGAAAGTGGATTAGCCGTCGCCGCCTTGACTCGATGCAGTGTGCCAGCCGAGTTGCAAGTCTTACAAAACTTACCCGCTGAATATGACTTACCCAAATTGACTGCAATGGACGTGGCTGTCTTTCGTAGCAAGCGATCACACAAATCGGCTGCGGTGGATGTGATGTACGAGCAAATAGTTCAGGCTTTGAAAGTAGACATTTAGCCTTTCTCAAAGTATTGCAATCAAATCAAAAATTGAAAATTTCTTACATCACCACACTGGTAATCGAGAAACGACGTCTTGTAGAAACCGTGAATGGGGCGTTTTTGACCTGTCTCCACACACTAAACTCGACTCACGTACGTTCAAATATTTTTCGCAATTCGGTTTCAAGTTTCTCAGCATTAAAAGGCTTAATAATATAACCATTTGCACCGGCATTAACCGCATGGATTATTGTTTCCCTGTAAAACCCTTTCTCTAGGACAATTAATATCAAGATGTCCTCTAAATTAGGGTCGGCTTTTATTGCTTTAATCATATCCATGCCATCCATATCTGGCATAGGCAAACTCATCATCAGGAAATCGACATTACCTTCTTCCACCATTGTTAAGGCCGTCTCCCCGTTATCTGCTTCCTGCACTTTACTGTAACCAATGTCTCTCAGTAAATGCTTTGTCATTCGGCGCATTGTTGGATTATCATCAACAACAAGAAACGTCATATTTTTATTCAAAATAACCTCCAGTTTGAGCTTTTAAAACTCGTCTAAATCACAGTCAGTGTTGGAGTCAGCTCAAGAATTTTGATCTAACTCGAAAACTATCGATTTTGATCAGTCCCTATTAGTCTGGCTATGATAGAAACTAGTGTAATGGGATGAACACATTAAATTTCTAACAGCAACGATACAACATCATAAGCAAAGGTGTGCATGGCCAGATTACCCAGAGATCATTAACAAATAAGGCTTAATCTATTCAAATTGTTACTATTTAGTAAGTGATAAGAATAAAGTTTGCCTGCGACTTCCTTGTCTTTTTTAAAAAATCAGAAAAAAATAACCAAAGCAAATAAGCGCCCATTTTAGATGATGCTCAAATACGATCAAGCAATCTATCCTGAGAAAATAGGCGCATCAATTACACGGAATAACACCAAATTGATGGTTTAGCTTATCGAAGGGAATACTCTAATATTAGGAAAGGATGAGACGTCATCCATGACGACCTCGAATCAATGCAGAGGAAATAGGAAGGCCTGTATTAAACTCTATTCTCAACTTGAACCAGTGCTCTTTGATACATAAACCAAGCACAAATACCCGCAAGAATGTTGCCAATCAGAACACCGAAGAAGAGACCTTTTAATCCAGCGATTTGTGAGCCAATCCATAAGCAGGGTAAGAAGAAGGCAAACAGGCGTAGGGCTGAAATGGTAAGCGCGGTGTAGGATTTACCCAATGCATTGGAAATAGAGACCATTAACATGCAAACGCCCAATGCTCCTAAACTCAATGGAATGATCATGAGATGCCAATGTAAAATCCCTGACACCTCTTTATCGCTGGTCATTAAACCGGCTAGCACCCCCGAAATAAAGAAGGTCACCACCGCAATAAACAATTGAAACGCCAACACAAAGCGACATGCAAGGCGCACGATATAACGCACATCACCTAAACGCCTTTCCCCTAATAATCGCCCAACCATTGGCGGCATGGACATCGTCAGCGCTAGCACCGAGACAATGGAGAAAAACTCAAACCTTGAGCCCAACGCCCAAGATGCCACGGCCGCGGTACCAAAGCCCGCAATCAATTTCGTCGCCAGCATAGACGAGACGGGAGGCAGTAGTTGACTCACCATGGCTGGTCCCATGATATGACCGATATCAGCCAAGCTTTTGCTGACTTTAAGGTCTTTCCAATCAAAGGTAATCCAACGCTTACGAGCCACTTGGGGAGCAACAATCAATACCCCAACACCAAAGGCAACGGTGGTCGCGATGGCGGCACCATTAATTCCAAAATGCAATGTAAAGATAAAAATAGGATCCAATGCCAAGTTCAATAGACTGGTCACAATCATCATGATGCCAGGCAAGAGTGTATTGCCATTAGATCGACAAATGCTGTAGTAAAAATAAATCAAGGCGCCAACCCAAGCACTGAGTAACCAGTGGGGCCAGTAAGAATCAATCACTGGGTAGACAGAATCGGGGGCACTTAATAAGGCTAAAATAGGATGGCGTAATAGCCAAATCAGCACCGTAAAGAAAGCAATACCCAGGCTCCCCATCATCAGTACTAATCCCCCTAATTGCTTAGCATAGCGAGTATTTTTCGCGCCTAATGCGCGGGAGATAATCGCCGTGGTTGCGATCCCCAACCCCACTTGCAAGCCAATCACAATCATTTGGATAGGCAAGGTAAAGCCTTGAGCCGCTAAGGGTAATACCCCCAACTGACCAATAAAGGCACTGTCCACCAACTGAAAACTCATTAATGACAACACTCCAAAAAGCATTGGCCAAGTCATGTGGAAGAGTTCGCGGGCAAGGGGAGAAAAATGAGGACGCATATTGAGAGAGCTACCAGATTCGAAATAAATGAGTAAGACCCATCATTATACGCGAAAAAAATGACTATTTCGCTTTATCTCGATATATCTCTTCTAACCAATAAACGCCACTAATGGATACGGTGGAGCCGTGTTTGGCAACTTTAAGAAACAACAAGGCTAAACTGGTAAAAAGGACGAATCCTCCGGCTAACGGCGTGACACTAAAGTGATAAAACTGACCAACAAAGGCCGCTGCAACAATCGCCGTGAAACTGGATAACGACGAAATCATTGACGCTCCGAGACCCGCCATTTTACCTAATGGCTCCATCGCCATGGCATTCACATTACCAAACACCATACCAAGACAAGAAAACATCACGGCCCCTAAGCCCATAAATAGCCAAAATGGAGGTATACCGGAGTAGTACCAGGTCGCGACAAACAATAAAAAAGACGAACCTAGCAACACAGATAAAGCACTAACAACGCATTTCATCATGCCAATTTTCTGTACAATGCGTCCGTTGAAGAAATTACTTACCCCAGAAAACCCAGCAAGCAGGGCAAAATACCAAGTAAACTTGTTGCCCACTTGATACACATCCTGAAAGAGTGACTGAGCGATGCTCAGATATAAAAATAACCCACCCAAAATACAGCCTGAAACCAAAGTGTAAGCAATCACATCGCGGCGCGATAAAATAAAGCGTGCATCTTTTATCAAACGAGCCCTATCCAGAGGAACCCGACACTCACAAGGTAAGGTTTCCATTTGACGGTAAAACAACCAAACTGAAGCCATCAAGGCTTGTACGATCAACACCACAAACATCCCGCGCCAACTCGACAGCGACATAATGAACTGCCCAAAAATAGGTGCCAACATAGGCACTAGGATAAACACCATCATCACATAGGATAAAATGCGCGCCATGGCAGCACCGCAATATAAATCGCGAATCAAGGCTCGAGAAACAATTTTTGGCCCCGACAAGCCAATCCCTTGAATCGCTCGCCCGACCAGTAACATGGATAAACTGGTCGAAAACACCACGATAATGGAGCCACTAATAAAAATGCCGACGCCAAGAAAAATACTGCTTTTACGACCAATGGCATCGGACAGTGGCCCAAACAGAATATCCCCAAACGACATTCCTAAAATCAGAACCGTGATGATCCATTGTGTGTGTTGGTAGTTTTGAATGTGCAGATCGGAAGAAATAGAAGAAAAAGCAGGAAGAATGGCGTCCATGCTCAATGCCGTCAGTGACATGATTAAAGCAAACAAGGCGACAAACTCTTGTTCTGGCAAACGTCTTATTAACACAAACTCAACCCCTTCCTTGGTTAACGTTTATAAAACCAACCGATTTAAAAAAACAGCAATCTAAATAACGTTTTTAATCCTTGAAAACTTTATCTTAGTCAATTATCTCAAGTTATGACAAATATCATGATCATTTAAAGAAACCTTGAAAAACATATTTAACATCATATTTAGCGAAAGCCAATAATATTAGAGTGAGACTCGCGATCAATACAAAAGCCACAGCTAATGGTGTCACTGAAAAATGGTAAAACTGTCCCATAAATACCGAAAAGACAATCGCAACCAAGCTAGAAATAGACGAAATCATCGATGCACCAAGGCCTGCCATATGCCCTAGAGGCTCCATTGCCATGGCATTCACATTACCAAAGATCATGCCAAAGCAGGAAAACATCACCATAGCAATGACCATAAATAAAATAAAAGGCGGCTTGCCAGAATAACTCAAGGCGATCATGAGCAGCAAAAACGATGAAAAAAGTAACACGCTTAACGCCGCTACTAAACAACGCATCATGCCAACACGTTGTACGATTTTTCCATTAAAAAAATTGGTTAAGACAGAGCCTGCAGCAAGCAAAGCAAAATACAAAGGAAAATGTGTGCCGACCTGATAAATATCCTGAAAAATCGACTGAGCAATACTCAAATACAACATCAAACAGCCAAAGATACCACCCGCGATACAGGTATACGCCATCACATCTCGTTGCGAGAGAAAAAATCGTGCGTCTTTTCTTAAACGCCCCCACTGGAATGGATGACGCACGGCTGGTGGCAAGGTTTCCGGTTGTCGAATGGCTAACCAAATCACAGCAATCAAAGCTTGAAGAATCAAGACCCCAAACACCCAACGCCAGCTTCCTAGCAACATCACCAACTGCCCAAACGCTGGCGCTAACATAGGCACTAAAATAATAATCATCATGGTGTAAGACATAATGCGCGCCATGGCCGTGCCTTTATACAAATCACGAATCAAGGCGCGCGAAGCGATTTTCGGCCCCGCCAAACCAAACCCTTGAATACAGCGGCCTATTAATAAGCCTGTCAGTGACGTTGCGCATAAAGCCACGATAGAGCCGATAATAAAAATACCGATGCCTAAACTAATGCTTTTCTTTCGACCAATCACATCGGATAAAGGGCCAAATGTGATTTCACCAAATGCCATGCCAAAAATCATCGCCGAGATTATCCATTGCGTTTTTTGGTAATCAATAATCCCTAAGGCATGGGCTATTTGCGAGAAAGCCGGTAAGACGGCATCAGTACTTAATGCGGTTAACGACATCATCAAAGCACATAAAATAATAAATTCTTTTTCAGGCAAGTGTTTTTGTGTTGTTTTTATTTCCCCTTGCGATAACGCCATATAAACTTTCCCTACAGTAAAGCCATCTAAAACAAGTAATATACGATATCGATAAAATAACAAAATACCAGAACAATAATAATGGAGCTCGTTACATGGACATTGGTCTAGCCAAGCACTTAAAGCTCAACCAACTGCGTTTGATTTCGGTGATCGCCGAGCATGGACAAATTAGTCTGGCAGCGGATGAAATGGCCATGACGCAACCCGCTGCCTCCCGTATGTTAAGCGATATTGAGAACACCCTGGGGGCGCGACTCTTTACCCGTCACGCCAAGGGCATGGAACCCACCCTCGTAGGCCAATCGGTTGCACGACGTGCCCACAATTTATTAGTCGAACTAAGAGACCTCTCCCGTGAAGTGGAAGAACTCAAAGAAGGCGGCGGCGGTACCACTGCCATCGGTGCGGTAACGGGCGCGGCCGTGGGCTTTGTTATTCCTGCCATGCATCAACTCAGAGCCATTGCCCCTAAAGCCGAAATCAATATCAACGTCGACACCAGCGACGCCCTGGTAAAGGATCTCATCGCAGGGAACAACGACTTTGTCCTCGCTCGCATTCCCAAACAATACGATGCCAACATTTTTCACGTCTACCCTGCGCGAACTGAATCCGTTACCTTGGTGGCTCGCAAAGATCACCCATTAGCAGGCCAAGAGCGTATCAGTGTCCACGATCTCGCCCATTTCGAATGGGTCATGCAGTCACATCGAGCCCCCATACGTGAAGCGGTTGAAGCGGCCTTTATGGAGGAAAGTGCAGAATTACCCGTTAGCATCATCAACAGTACTTCCCTACTGGCCCTCATGGCCATACTGGTGTCCTCCAACGCCATTGCCCCCATGGCACGAGAAGTCATCGACCTTCTCACCAGCGACCTAGTCGATGCCAATTTAAAAGCTCTGGAGCTGGATCGGCAGATCATTATGAGTCCATACTATTTATTGCAAATGCGAGACCGCCAGCTTTCTCCACTTGCTAATCAGCTTAAGCGTTTGGTGCTCGCGGAATTAGAACAGAAACCAACCAAGGCCTAACTCGCCTTGGTTGACGTATGACAGACGACAATGAAGCGCTGTCTCACCACATGAAGACACTTCTACACTGCCAAATTAAGACAATTGATTAGGCAATACGGCCAAAAAACAGAGAGGCAAGGACATTTGGCCTAAATGAATAATAATATGGCCGAATTTCACCATTACCTTTATAGCGTTTCATTATTAAATAAAGCATCTAAATGCAAATGAGTATTATTAATGTTTTATTTAACAACTAAAGGAAAGTTTCGTTGCTCTGTTGATAGGGGAGTAGAGCCCGCCGTCTACCCTCACCTGGATGGGTTGTATAAAGGATCCATCAGAATTGCGCCTCGCACCGTGCTCAGCTCGGCTGTTGCGGCAGCAATTCTCATCAGTGCGCAAAGTGCCTTCGCAGCCGAATCAGGACAGGTCCAAGCTAACTCAGGACAGGTCCAAGCCAAGTCAGAGCAGGCCAAAGACGAATCAGAAAAAAACTCTCAAGCGGAAACCGACTTGCCGACCCTCACCGTAACAGGCCGCTCGGATATGGCGACCACCGAAGGTACGGGCTCCTACACGACTGGCGCGACATCGGCGGCAACAGGTCTGTCGCTGTCACCGAAGGAAACACCGCAGTCTGTGACAGTAGTTACGCGTCAACGCATGGACGATCAGCAATTGGATTCCGTGCAGCAGGTGTTAGAGAACACCACAGGCATCTCGGCAAGCCAAGCGGATACCGAGAGGACGAGCTTCTATTCACGAGGTTTCTTAATCAACAACATTCAATACGACGGTATCCCTACCATTGTCGGCAACATTGTCAATGGAAGCGGTATTGGTTCTATCGATACCGCGTTCTATGATCGTATCGAGGTTGTGGGTGGGGGCTCCGGCTTGCTGACTGGTACAGGTAACCCCTCGGCCGCCATCGACCTAGTACGCAAACGACCAACCCGCAACTTCTCTGCGGCCGCCTCACTCGGCACAGGGAGCTGGGATACCCATCGAGGCATGGCCGACATCTCGACGCCGTTAACCAAAGATGGCCGTGTTCGCGCCCGTATAGTGGGAACATACCAAGACGGACATTCGTACCTCGACGGCTACAAGCCGAAGAGAAAAGGCTTCTACGGAATCATCGAGGCGGATCTGACTGAGGACACAACTCTAAGCCTAGGTTATGACTATCAGGACATCACACCGAAAGGTTCAACTTGGGGCGGCTTACCACTATGGTTCAGCGACGGCACACAGGCTGATTATTCACGCTCCAAGAACTACGCGCAGGACTGGAGCCACTGGAACAACACCCTTAAGACAACGTTTGCCGAAATCGAGCACCATTTTGACAACGGCTGGAAGGTCCGAGGGATTACTAACCAATACCGTACGGAGTTCGATACTCAACTGCTCGGTCTAGTCGGCCGTCCTGATCGCACCACGGGACTAGGCACTTTCCCTAACGGAGCCTACCCAGTCGCGCTGTCGTCTGACGGCCATAGCCGCCAAAATACCTTCGACGTGATGGCGAGTGGTCCCTTCGAACTGCTAGGTCGCCAACATGAGCTAGTGGTGGGGGCATCGAGCTCCCATAGCACATCCAACCGGGAGGATATCGCACCGTATTATCCAGGCCTTGTGCCAGTCAATATCTATACGCTGAGCCCAGCCTACCCAGAACCTAACTTCAGCGCCAAGACACCAACGCCGACTCACACCCGAATCAAACAGAATGGTATCTATAGTGCTGCCCGGTTTTCGCTGGCTGATCCTTTAAAACTCATTATTGGTGGTCGCATCAGCAACTACGAAGTTGACGAAAACGTCAACGGCACACCATCACACTACAAAAAAAGCAGTGAATTCACTCCATACGCAGGCTTGGTCTACGACATCAACAAAACCTATTCGGCCTACGTGAGCTACACAGCTATCTACAATCCGCAAACAGACTACCGGAACAAAAACGGCAATCTACTCACGCCATCCAAAGGAAAAACTAAAGAAACCGGACTCAAAAGCACTTATCTGAACGGGCGTCTGAATGCATCGGTGTCCTTGTTCGAAACGGAGCTAAACAACGCAGCACAGCTTGTCGCTGGCTCCTATACACCGAGCGGCGCCCAAGCCTACAAAGGCTCAGATGGAACGAAGTCACGCGGGTTCGAGCTGGATTTACAGGGCGAACTTGCGCATGGCTGGAATATCTACGCGGGTCTTTCTCACTTCACCGCGCATGATGGCGATGGCGTCCGTTTGAATTCGCAAATTCCACGCACCACAGCCAAACTTTTCACCACCTACCAGTTACCTGGAGAGTGGAACAAGTTAACGCTCGGCGGAGGGGTGAGATGGCAAAGCCGTTTCTATCAAGCGCCCAATACTGGTACTAGCACCTTGGGAGGGGAACAAGCTTCCTATGCTCTGGTATCGCTAATGGGACGTTACGACATCACCAAAAAGATCAACGTGGCAGTTAACGTCAATAATGTGTTCAACAAGAAGTACGCACTACAAAAAGGCGACTTTGACACGGTGAGTTATGGCGCACCGCGTAACGTAATGCTAACGCTGAACTACAAGTTGTGAGTGAGCCCTACATGGCACACCCGCTCAGTACTACCCTAACATTATAAGAGAGAAAACTATGTCATCCGAATCTAACTCTTACCAACGGCCTCCCGTGATATTACCCCAACAGAACAGGGTTGCCTTGTTCTGGCTGACCACTGGCGCAGGTGCCGTGCTTTATGTCACCTTCCAGTTGTTCTTTTACGTAAACAACTTTGTGCGAGCCCATGGAGCGGCCCCAGAAATTACCTTTGACCCCCACATACTGTGGGTGTTTTCCGCATTCTATGGTTGTTGGATTGTCACGATTCTGCTGGCCTTGAGCGGAACCACAAAAGCGCAATGGGCTGCATTAATTCTTGGCGGCCTGATGGTTGCCCTGAATACCCTAGGCGGGATTTCCGACGGCTTGCGCGACGGTTGGTACGTTGCCTTCTCAGCCGTTTTCTTTATCACCTTACCAGGCGTGTTCGCCATTGTGACCACCTGGCGCCACCTCAAGAGAAAAGGAGCACATTATGTCAATGAATAGCGCAAACTTCCCCTATGTTTGGATGAGTTTTTCGCACGAGCCAGGGCACGACCACGAAGAGGACTTTTCAGCGTTCGAGGCCACTTTGCAACGCGGGGAGCCCTTCGTGATATTGACCGATAGTGCACCAGACGAAGGCCATGAGCACTCGCCAGCCGAGAAGAAACGCACCGCGCTCTGGATGAAAAAGCACAAGACCGAGTTACGCAAGCTGGTTCTGGCCATGATTCTGATCGAATCCAACTCAGCCAAACGCCTTGGCTTCAAGGCGTTTGCAGTACTCTTCGCCAAATTCTGGGGCTACCCCTTGCTTCTTACTGCGTCCCGTGAGGAAGCGATGGAGATGGCTAAGGGACTGCTGTCTGAACAATCAGCGTCAAGTACTGCGTCATAACACACAGTACTTGACCCATCCCCCAGCCACTGAACACCAGTGACTGGGGGATAATGTCCACCGTCAACGTGATCTCAACGCAAGTGCTTAAAGCCTAATCTAGGTCTTTCGGCAACAAGGCTTTGGGGATATTTTGATAGCACACTGGGCGCAAGAAACGACGAATCGATAACGTCCCCACGGAGGTCGCTCCAAAGTTCGTGGACGCAGGGTAAGGGCCACCATGTACCATGGTGTCATTGACCTCAACTCCTGTAGGGAAACCATTCGCCAATAACCGCCCGGCTTTGCGCTCCAATATTGGTAAGAGTTTCTGACACGCGGCATGATCGCCGTCATCAAGGTGTATCGTGCAAGTCAGTTGACCTTCCAAATGACGGGCCAGCTCGACCATCTGCTCAACACTGTCTGCCAATACAACCAAGCCTAATGGGCCAAACACTTCATGGTGCAATGTCGGATTATCCAACCAAGCCTGAGCAGACACGGTAAACAGGTTCGGTAATGCGCTACGTCCTTGACTATCTTCAGTACGCAGCACGGGCTTGATACCACTTTCATCCATCGCCGCCACCCCTGAACGGTAGGCATCGGCAATGCCGTCCGTTAGCATGGTTTGCACAGGTATCTCTGATAACGCAGCGCTCGCCGCTTCAATCATGGAGCGAGAGTCAGCGTTATCCAACATCACCGCAATACCAGGATTGGTACAGAACTGCCCTGCGCCCATGGTTAATGAGCCCGCCCAGCCTTTACCTAGCTCTTGCGCACGATTTTTCACTGCTTCTGGCATCACAAACATAGGATTCACCGACCCCAGTTCACCAAAAAAAGGAATCGGTTCAGGGCGGGCAGCACATAAATCAAACAAGGCACGACCACCAGCTAAACTGCCGGTAAAACCTACCGCTTTGACAAACGGATGCTGCACCAGCGCCTGCCCGACTTGGCGATTACCACCCTGAATCAACGAGAATACACCCGCTGGCATATTGCAACGTTTGATGGCCGCTTCTATTGCCTGCGCCACCAGCTCGCCAGTGCCAGGATGCGCCGAGTGGCCTTTCACAATCACTGGACAACCAGCTGCTAACGCCGCAGCCGTATCGCCACCTGCCGTTGAAAACGCCAACGGAAAGTTGGATGCACCAAACACGGTAACAGGGCCAATCGGGCGTTGTACCATATACATATCAGGGCGCGGCAGTGGCGCACGATCTGGCAAGGCTTCATCAAAACGACGGTCTAAGTATTCGCCGGACACAATACGCTCTGCGAACAAACGCAGTTGTCCTGTAGTACGACCACGCTCCCCTTGCAAACGCGCAGCGGGTAAACCTGTTTCTTGTACACCCATGTCGGTAATTTGATCACCTAACACATCGATTTCGTCGGCAATGGCATGCAAAAAAGCCGCTCTGTCTTCACGAGCGCTATAGCCATAAACCTCAAATGCCGCTTCGGCGGCTTCCGCCGCTGCGTTGACATCCGATACCCGACCCACAGCAAACTCATGTGCGGAGCCCGTAGCCGGACTGGAAGAAAATGTTGCATCGCCTTTTACCCATTTACCGGCAATAAAATGCTGTCCTGTTAACATACTTTCTCCTTCTCTTTTTAGTAAAAACATCAATAAAACCTTATAACCCCCTCCCAGCCTCCCCCTTAGCAAGGGGGAGGAGCTAAGTGCCACAATACAGCTTTCTCTCCTTAGTAAAGGGGGAGGAGCCTGAGGTATTTCCAATTCCCTCACCTTAGTAAAGGGGAGGAGCCTGAGGTATTTCCAATTCCCTCACCTTAGTAAAGGGGAGAAGCCTGAGGCATTTCCAGTTCCCTCCCCTTATTTAAGGGGAGGGTTAGGGAGGGGTTGAAGAAGTAGACAACCTATTTGATGGCTGTCTTATTGCATCCTAGTGACTGTCTTTCGGTACGGCTGCACCACGGCAGCCTTTTAAGAAATCAAAATCGGCTCCAGTGTCCGCCCCTTGCACATGGTCATGGAAAAGCTTGATATAACCGCCTTTGGGTTTTTCCAAATGGCTTTCCCAATTGGCTAAGCGCTGGGCCATTTCTTCATCGGAAATATCCACATGCAAACGACGATTCTTCACATCCAGTTCAATCATATCGCCATTTTGAACCACCGCTAATGGCCCGCCAGCGGCGGCTTCCGGTGTGGTATGCAACACCACTGTGCCATAGGCCGTCCCCGACATACGCGCATCGGAAATACGCACCATGTCTTTAATCCCTTTGCGTAACACTTTTGGCGGCAAGCCCATATTGCCCACTTCCGCCATACCTGGGTAACCTTTCGGACCACAGTTTTTCAGCACCATGACGCAGTTTTCATCGATGTCGAGATTCTCATCGTTGATTTTCGCTTTGTAATCGTCAATGTCTTCAAACACCACCGCACGACCACGATGTTGTAACAAATGCTCAGACGCCGCAGACGGTTTTAATACTGCGCCTTTAGGTGCCAAATTCCCTTTCAAAACAACAATACCACCTTTCTGGGTTAGGGCTTTTTCGACAGGCAAGATGACATCAGGGTTCCAATTTTTGACGTTTTGCACTTCTTCCCATATGGATGAGCCCGATACCGTCAGCGCGTTATTATGCAGTTTGCCTGCTTCGGCGAGGTGCTTAATCACTACAGGTAAGCCTCCTGCATAGAAGAACTCTTCCATCAAATATTTGCCCGATGGCATCAGGTTCACAATGGTGGCAATGTCTTGGCCAAACTTATCCCAATCGTCTAAGGTGAGATCCACCCCCACACGACCCGCAATCGCTAGTAAATGAATCACGGCATTGGTCGAGCCGCCAATGGCACCATTGACTCGAATGGCATTTTCAAAGGCCTGACGGGTTAAAATGTCCGACGGTTTCAAATCGTCTTTCACCATATCGACGATACGACGTCCGGTCAGGTGCGCCATGACTCGGCGACGGCTGTCCACGGCCGGAATTGCCGCATTGCCGGATAACGCCAAGCCCAAGGCTTCTGCCATGGATGCCATGGTGCTGGCGGTGCCCATGGTATTACAGGACCCTACAGAGCGAGACATGGACTGCTCGGCTTCAAGGAAATCCTCTTGCGTCATGTTGCCCGCTTTGATGTCTTCCGACATTTGCCACAAAGCGGTCCCTGACCCTACTCGCTCACCTCGAAAGTAACCGTTTAGCATAGGCCCGCCAGACACAACAATGGCAGGAATATCCACACTGCATGCCCCCATAATCAAAGCAGGGGTGGTTTTATCGCAGCCAGCTAACAGCACCACCCCATCCAATGGATTGGCTCGTAGCGCTTCTTCTACATCCATGGCCGCCATGTTGCGATACATCATGGCCGTTGGGCGAAGGGAGCTCTCCCCCACGGAAAACACAGGAAACTCCAAAGGCAAACCACCCGCCTCATAAATACCGTGTTTAACCCGCTCAGCAAGATCGCGAAGATGGGAATTACACGGTGTTAATTGCGACCAAGTGTTACAAATACCAATCACAGGACGACCATCGAATAAGTCCGCTGGCAAGCCTTGGTTTTTCATCCAACTACGATGATAAATATGATCCCGTGAGGTACCGCCAAACCATTCTGTTGAACGTAATTTGCGTGGCCATTCTTTTGGTACGAACTTGTTTTTTTCAGAATCCGTCATACCCAACCTCCATCAACAATAAAGTTCTGGGCGGAGCACATGGCTGCGGCATCAGAACCTAAAAATAACGCCATATTGGCAACGTGCTTAGGCAGTACTTTGCCCTTTAAACACTGACTTTGTTTGATCTTCTCTTCAGCGGCGTCATCCACCCACAGGCGAAGTTGCTTTTCTGTCATCACCCAACCAGGCACCAAGGTATTCACGCGGATACCATCGCCGCCTAAATCTCTTGCTAAACAACGGGTTAAACCATGGGCTGCCGCCTTGCTTGCGCCATAGGTTGGATAACCGGCCGATGCCATCATCCAGCCCACTGAGCCAAAATTGATAATCGAGCCTCCACCTAGTTCACGCATCATGGGCGCCACCGCCTGTGCGGCAAACATGGCATGCTTCATATTGACCGCCACCAGCTCATCAAAACGTGCTTCGGTTAGGGACTCTAGAGAATGGCGCACGTCATTGGCGGCATTATTGAGCAAGACACTGATCGGCCCAAACGCTTCTGCCGCATCACGAATCACCCGTTGATAGTCTGTTACCTTGGTAATATCACAGACCTCAAAACGCACTTCGCCACCTTCTTTTTTAAGGCGTTTCTCTAACGCTTTTCCCGCCGCTTCATCCAAATCGACAAACGCCGTTTTGGCACCTTGTAACGCATAGGCCTCAACAATCGCCGCACCGATGCCCGTTGCGCCACCAGAAACAAATACGGTGCGACCTTTTAAATCTGGGTAAACCGCGTCATTTTGCTTATTCATAATGAGATAACCTCTGTGTCCAGCTCGTCTGCTTTCGCCAGTGGATTACGCAACGGTAAGCCGAAGCTGGGTGACGAAATTTCAAACACATCCCCTTCTTTTGCTTGAATACCATCGGCAAACGACAAGGTGGCTGTGCCAAACATATGCACATGCAAATCCCCCGGCTGACGGAAAATGTCATATTTAAAATGATGGTGTTCAAGGTTCTTAAAGGTGTGAGACATATTCTCTTCACCGGATAAAAAGCCTTTTTCCCATAAGGTTTGCTCACCTCGTTCGATACACGAATGACCTTCTATATGCTCAGGCAATTCCCCCACTAGCAATTCAGGACCAAACGCCGCCGGACGCAGTTTCGAATGGGCTAGGTATAAATAGTTCTGACGCTCGGTAACATGATCCGAAAATTCATTCGCCAAGGTATAGCCAATGCGATGGACCTTGCCGTTTTTACCAATCAGATAAAAACCAGCGATTTCCGGCTCTTCACCACCATCCAATGCAAATGCAGGGGATGGCAATGCCTCACCCGGCGCAATGACGCCTGCGCCATTACCTTTGTAAAACCATTCAGGCTGCACCCCCACTTCACCGTTTGCTGGCTTGCCACCTTCGACCCCCATTTGAAAGATCTTCATAGAGTCGGTTAACTCTTCGCTTTTGGCGTGCATGGCGTTACGTGTGGCGGCCGAGCCTAAATGGGTCAAGCCGGTACCGGTTAAATACATGTGAGCAGGGTCCGGGTGACGCACCGGACAGTCCAAGCGATTGGCGTTAGCCAGCTCGGCTAAGTTCACTTCTTCACCTAGGCCTAATTGATCAACGAGGGTCGCCAACGAAATACCTTGTTCTATGGCATCACACGCCAATTGATAAATACTGACGGCATGGTTCACTTGATGGGCCATACCATTTGCATCCTCTGGGTAGCGACACACCACTCCGCCTTGTTTGATTTGGGATAAAAACATCATTTAATCACTCCCTTATTAGCGTGCTTTTTGTTTGTTGTAGACATCGAAAATCACAGCTAACAAAAGCACTAAGCCTTTGATAACTTGCTGCCAATCGATCCCGATCCCCATAATCGACATGCCATTGTTCATGACGCCCATGATAAAGGCCCCAATCACCGCACCGATGATTTTCCCCACTCCGCCAGACATGGACGCCCCACCGATAAACACGGCCGCGATTACGTCTAGCTCAAAGGCAAAGCCTGCTTTGGGGGTGGCGGTATTCAAACGCGCGGCGAAAATCAATCCTGCGGCGGCGGCGAGCATCCCCATGTTGGCAAAGGTCAAAAACGTCAATCGTTCGGTATTAATACCAGACAGCTTGGCGGCTTTTTCATTACCACCCAGCGCATAAATACGACGCCCAATAACAGTGCTGTTGGTGACAAAGGTATAAATGGCAATCAAGACGCCCATCGTGATCAATACATTGGGTAAACCACGGTAGGTACTCAGTAAATAGCACAGGTAAATAATCGCCCCAGCAATCAGCGCATTTTTGACGATAAAGAAAACAAACGGCTCATCTTGAATGCCATACTTCAAGGCGCGAGAGCGGGTACGAGCCGCGAGAAAGACAATAATGCTGGATGTGATCACACCGATAGCAATCGCCGTGACATTAGGTCGGCCAACCCCGAAGACATCCGGAATAAACCCTGTGCTTAATAATTGAAAACTGTCAGGAAAGGGCCCTACAGATTGACCTTGCAGTAAGGTGAGTGTCAAACCACGAAACACCAACATACCGGCCAGAGTGACAATAAAAGCAGGAATACGCCAATAGGCAATCCAGTAGCCCTGAATCCCCCCGATGATCAAACCAGCAACGAGGCAAACGGGCACAACAACGATGGTTGGCAGGTGGTAATTCACCGACATCACGGCAGCAAGCGCGCCAATAAAGCCCACCACTGACCCCACTGACAAATCGATATGACCGGCCACAATCACCAGCAACATACCAATGGCCATAATAATGATGTAGCTGTTTTGTAAGAATAAATTCGTCAGGTTCGCCGGACGCATCAAGGTGCCATCGGTGAGAAACTGAAACATGCCCATAATGACAATTAACGCAATCAGCATGCCGTAGTCACGCATGTGCGATTTTAAATAAGTTCCAACAGTCGGTGCCGCTTGCGCCTCTGTGGAGATGGTTTCTTTTGTTGTATCCATTGGTTTACTCCCGTTACGCATTCACAATCATCGACATGATTTTTTCTTGGCTGGCTTGCGCTTTGTCGAGTTCTCCCACAAAGCGACCTTCGTTCATCACATAAATGCGATCACACATCCCTAATAACTCCGGCATTTCGGAAGAAATCATCACCACCCCTTTGCCGTCATCGGCCAATTGGTTAATGATGCTGTAAATCTCAAACTTGGCCCCCACATCTATGCCACGCGTGGGCTCATCGAGAATCAACACATCCGGTTGCGAATACAGCCATTTACTGAGCACCACTTTTTGTTGATTCCCACCGGAAAGGTTCATGACTTTTTGAAACACACTGGGGGTGCGTATGCGCATGGCTTTGCGGTATTCTTCCGAGACTCGGCGTTCTATGGTTTCGTCAATCACACCTCGGGAAGAGACACGTTCTAGATTCGCCAAGGTGGTATTGGTTTGAATGGTTTCTTCGAGAATTAAACCCAGCTCTTTACGGTCTTCTGTCACATAAGCCAAACCACACTGAATGGCTTTCGGGACGGTTGAGACATCGACCTCTTGGCCTCGCAGGCTCACCTTACCCTGAATGTTTTTGCCATAACTTTTGCCAAACAAACTCATTGCCAATTCGGTTCGCCCTGAGCCCATTAGCCCTGCAATGCCCACCACTTCACCCGCACGTACATGGAACTCAATGTCATGGATCATTTGTCGATCAAGGGAATCTGGATGCCATACATTCCACTCACGAACCTGCATTAATAATTCGCCTATGTGGCTGTCTCGTGCTGGGTATCGGTTGGCGAGATCTCGGCCCACCATGTCACGAATAATGTCAGCTTCGCTGATGTCGTTAACTTGGCAATCTAAGGTGGATACTGACGCACCGTCGCGAATCACCGTGATGCTGTCTGCCACGCGACTGATTTCATTAAGCTTATGGGTAATCAAAATAGAAGAGATGCCTTGGGCTTTAAACTCCAACAACAAATCCAGTAGCTTGGCGCTGTCGTTTTCTTGCAAGGCGGATGTGGGCTCATCCAGAATCAGCAGCTTCACGTCTTTCGCCAATGCTTTGGCAATTTCCACAAGTTGTTGTTTACCAACCCCCAGACGCCCAACCAAGGTGGCTGAAGATTCTTTTAAGCCGACTTTTTTGAGTAACTCTTGTGTTCTTTTAAAGGTTTCAGGCCAGTTAATAATACCGCCCTCAACATTTTCATTGCCTAAGAATAAGTTCTCTGCAATGGATAACAGCGGCACTAATGCTAGTTCTTGGTGAATGATAATAATGCCTTGCTTTTCACTGTCTGCGATGCCAGAAAAAGCCATTGTCTCGCCATTAAATAGAATATCCCCTTGATAGCTTCCATAGGGATAAACGCCACTCAGTACCTTCATTAAGGTGGATTTACCCGCGCCATTTTCACCAACCAAGGCGTGAATTTCTCCCTTCTTGACCTTGAGATTGACATTATCGAGCGCTTTCACACCAGGAAACGTCTTGGTAATGCCGCGCATTTCCAAAATAATATTTTCCATAGGAATCCCGTGAGCGGACCCGTTTTACGGCGTCCGCTGCTTTCTTGTTGTTATTGTTAAACGATAAGGTGAGTAATTATTCGATTTGGCTTTTCTTGTAGTAGCCGCTGCCTAGCAAGACTTTTTCCCAGTTGGATTTATTAACGGTAACTGGCTGCAGTAAATAACTAGGGACCACTTTCACACCATTGTTGTAGGTCTTTGTGTCATTAACTTGAGGTTTCGTCCCTTTCACGATCGCTTGCGCCATATTTACCGCCACAGCCGCTAATTTTCGGGTGTCTTTAAAAATAGTAGAGTATTGCTCGCCAGCAATGATGGATTTCACTGATGGGATTTCCGCATCTTGTCCCGTCACAATCGGCATGGGCATATCACCGGAACCGTAACCCACTCCTTTTAAAGAGGACAGAATACCGATGGAAATACCATCATAGGGGGACAAGACGCCGTCAAGACGTTTATTGGTGTAATGAGCAGATAACAGATCATCCATACGTGCTTGAGCGGTGGCCCCGTCCCAACGTAAGGTACCGACTTTCGCCATGCCCATTTGGCCTGATACAACCTTGACCTTACCGGAATCAATCAGAGGCTGAAGCACCGACATGGCGCCGTTATAAAAGAAATAAGCGTTGTTATCGTCTGGCGAGCCACCAAACAATTCAATGTTGTAAGGCCCTTTACCACGTTTTTCCATACCGCTCATCAAGGACTTGGCCTGTAACACGCCCACTTTAAAGTTATCGAACGTCGCATAGTAATCCACATAAGGAGAGTTTTTGATCAGACGATCATAGGAAATAACTTGGACACCAGAGGCATGAGCATCTTCTAGGACATTGGTTAAGGTGGTGCCATCAATTGGAGCAATGACCAATACATTGACCCCTTTCACTATCATGTTTTCAATTTGAGCAAGTTGGTTAGGGATTTGGTCTTCTGCGTATTGAAGATCCACCTTGTAACCCGCTTTCTCAAACAGCTTCTTCATGGTATAGCCGTCGGTAATCCATCTTGCAGAGGATTTGGTAGGCATCGCAATACCTACGTATTCTTGCGCAGCAAGAACACTACTGGTGCCGAAAATACTTGCCACCATGATCAATCCTGCGGCCATTTTTTTAAAATAGTTCATTCGCTTCTCCTATCACAACCCCAAAAAAGACGGACTAACCACCTTCACATCAAGGCCATGTTGCGTTTGTTATCATTATTTTGAGCTAAGTCTGGAGCACTTTGGCTATTAAAAGCCTGTCTGGTCATAAGACCAAGTTACACATTAGGAGCTGTTCGCATACCAATCAAATAGAATATAGGTCACTTGATATACCATTTTTGGTATGCATTACTGTTTATGATGGAAAATTCAATGGGGTCTACATAAAACAACGCTTTACCTAATGAGCTTTGAAAGGATATTTCGTATCATGTAGGCGCGCTTTTTCGATCTGTTTTATTCTCCCATTTAGTAGAAGGACACTATGGAATTTACTTGGATTTTATTCGCTTTTGTCTGTGGTCTGGCCGTTAAAATGATTAACTTGCCACCCCTTATTGGCTTTTTGCTAGCGGGCTTTTTATTAAATTATCTTGGTATGCAACCGAGCAGTATTTTGGACTCTCTCGCCAGTTTGGGGATTACCTTGATGCTGTTTAGCATTGGCTTAAAACTCCATGTAAAAGATTTATTAAAGCGCGAAGTATGGGCCTCTACCTTGGCTCATATGGGAATATGGTCGGTACTCTTTGCAGGCATCGCTCTGCTACTCGGTATTCTGAGTTTACCTTACTTTCATATACTCGATTTCAAAACAGCTGCCTTGCTTGGCTTCGCACTCAGCTTCTCAAGCACCGTATGTGTAATCAAACTGCTAGAAGAAAGCAGCGAGTTAAAAACGCGTCACGGTCAATTGTCCCTTGGTATCTTGGTTATGCAAGACATCGTCGCGGTGGTCTTCTTAGTCGTAGCAACGGGAAAAATTCCCTCGATTTGGGCTCTGGGGTTATTTGGCTTATTGCTGATCCGTCCGCTGATCAACAAAATTGTCGATAAAGCGGGGCACGGTGAAATGCTCCCCTTAACAGGACTGTTTCTTGCGTTAGGCGGCTACGAACTCTTTTACCTAGTCGGCGTTAAAGGGGATTTAGGAGCGTTAATTATGGGGGTACTGCTCGCATCACACCCTAAAGCCTCTGAAATGAATAAATCGCTGATGAATTTTAAAGACTTGTTTCTTATCGGCTTTTTCTTATCCATCGGTTTTACCGCATTGCCGAGTTTGAGCATGGTCGCCATGAGCTTGATTATTACCCTGATCATTCTCGCCAAATTCGCCCTCTTTTTTGGCGTGTTTACCAAACTCAAATTACGCAGTCGGACGGCCTTCTTGTCGTCTGTCGTCCTATCTAACTACAGTGAATTTGGCTTAATTGTCGTGGCACTGAGTGTGGCGAATGGCTGGCTGGCCAAAGAATGGTTGGTAGTATTGGCGCTTGCTGTGTCGTTCTCCTTTGTGATCACCAGCGTACTCTATCGCAACGTGCACCGCGTCTATCGTAAGAATAAAGAGACCATTCGCCGCTTTGAAAGTGCAGATTGCTTACCTGAGGATCGTTTCATTCAGCCTCCCAATGCCGAAATTCTAGTGGTCGGCTTAGGCCGAGTCGGACGCGGCGCCTTCGATTCGTTAAAAGGACTGGTGGGAGACACGGTGGCAGGTATGGATGCGGATCGTAATCGGATTAACCAGATGCAAGACGCACAAGAAAATGTCTTCTATGGCGATGGGGAAGACGCCGATTTATGGGAACGTTTAGACACCTCGCGCATTCACCTTGTTTTGTTAGCTCTGCCAGCAGCAGAAGACACCACCAATGTCGCCATACAACTACGTAAAGCCAACTACACTGGGCAAATCGCCGCCATTGCCCGTTACCAAGACGAAAGAGAGATTCTTATCAACAGCGGCATCAATAATGTCTTCAACTTCTACACCGAAGCAGGTACTGGTTTTGCGGAAGAAAGCTTGGCGCTGATTCGTCCACCAAAAAACGCTACAGCATAATAACGGAATAAATAGCCTCTCAGGCTATTTTTTAAGACTCAAAAGGCAGTATCTCAAAAGAAGTACTGCCTTTTATCAAAGCGGCTCTGTAAATGGTGAATACAGGTTGATGTCTCCGCTGCGCAGTTGAACTTGCACGCCGCGACATAATAATGAATGATACCAGCTGAACATAAAGCATTTTATCTTTTCAAACACACTATCTTCTATTTCGAGCGACGATGACGACGCCCTTATATGATCACGTTTCATTTGAAAGTTCAGGCATTAGCCTGTGGTCTCATCTAGACTCGCCATTGACAGAAGAGATGATTCAGAAACTTTTAAAACCCCATACCAGTGCCAACTATTTTCTAATGTTCGTCAATGACAGCCTTGTTCATTATTGCGTGGATTTAAAAAATATCACGGTATCGGCAGGGCAAGTGCTATTCATCAAGCCGGGGCAAATTCGCATTCCCCCAAGCAGTAAAAACAAAGCAGAATACTACAAAGTTATTTTCAATGAAGAAATCTATGGCCTATTACCTAGCCCTTGCCGTTTTTGGTTGGATCCGCTGAATGAGCAAAAAGTGGCTATGTCAACGCAGGCATGGCAACGAATGAATGATGCATTAATGCTCTTGCGCACCGCTATCCAAACAGCCGCTCCTTTAACTATCAGAATGGCGTATTTAAATTCGGTGTTACAGGAATTAGAGCATGCTTATTTTTCTAACGTTGAAAAGGAACCCAAGAAACGACAGGTTCAATCATTCCTTCAGTTCCAAACCCTGATTGAAAGCGAGTTCATCGCACAACCTGCCATTTCTGAAATAGCAAAGGCCCTTGCACTGAGTGATACCAGCCTATATCAGCTGGTAAAAGAATGGGCTGGAGTATCACCGAAAGAATACCTTAATCGCCGAGTTGTTTTAGAAGCTCAACGTCTACTGATTTACTCTAATCTATCGGTAAAAGAGCTAGCGGTACGGCTAGGCTTTGCCGATGAAAACTACCTTTCTCGTTTTTTCCGTAAGCAAACAGGGCAATCGATTACAGACTTTTTAGTGAAATTTAACGATATGTCTAGCTAGTACAACGATCTGTCTCTGTGTCATGTCCGCCCGCTTTTCTACACTACCTCTATTACAAATGTATCAAGAGGTGTCGTAATGAAGAGGGTATTAATCACTGGCGCAAATCAGGGAATAGGGTTGGCAACAGCGAAGCATTTGGCTCATCAAGGATATTATGTTTACTTGGCATGCCGTAACCCAGATGCCGGAGCATTCGCCGTAGAAACGCTAAAATCGGAAGGGATTGAAAATGCCTCCTGTGTCCTATTAGACGTTACCGATCAGGCATCAATTGATTTAGCGGTAGAAAAGGTGCTAAAGCAGTCAAATAGCCTAGATGCGCTCATCAATAACGCGGGGATTCTGGGTAACGTCAACTCAGATGGAAGCGTCTCCATTGAAGAAATTAAACGCGTTTTTGAAACCAATGTTTTTGGCGTGATAAGCGTCACACGTGCTTTTCTTCCCTTGTTGCTACAGTCTGAGGCGCCACGTATTGTCCATATTAGCAGTGGACTTGGATCACTTACGAATCAAAGCGACCCAGACTGGTTGTTTGCTCAATACAAAAGTGAGGCTTACTTTCCCTCTAAAACGGCACTTAATGCTTATTGTGTGGCACTCGCCGCCAAACTTAAATCAACGAGGTGTAAAGTTAACCTTGTTGATCCAGGCTTTGTCAAAACAGCCTTTAATGGCTTTCAGGGATTACATGACCCAGCTAAGGCCGCGAAATTTATAAGCTATGCAGCAACGCTTCCCGAAGATGGTCCAACGGGTTGCTTCCTCTCAGAGTCAGAAGGATCATCAAATGGCATAATGCCTTGGTAAACCCCACCCGATCAGACGCTATCAGCGCGGCTTAAAAATAAAAAAATGCCATAAAAAAACACGGCATCATTCACATGACACCGTGTTTTTTTATTCCATCTAGTTACGCAGATTTCGCCTCATCTATCTTGGCTTTTAAGGCTTCCGCCTGTTCAGTGAGTTCTGAATAACGTTTGATGTCGCCGCCACGTTGGGCTTGCATGGCCTTTTCCAACAATACGCCATACTCTTTATCGAGTTTTTTGATGGGGTCGAACTTGAGAAAAGAAAACATACTTGGCCCTTTTGTCATGTGTGTCGAGTTCATACGCACTTAAAGGGTTTTTAGATGTTTTAATTTGTTCGCATCAAACTCTAAAATGGGTTGGTGTTGTTTGCGATTCTCTGCTCTCTCTAGAATACGTCGCCTGTTCGTATCATCTACGGTGTGCCAATCTAAAATATCCTGTAAGGATCGGTGGCAGCCAATACAGATATCCTTGTCATTTAAGCAACATTGTCGAACACAAGGGGTTTGGATCGTCATAAAAATCGTCCCTAATTCCAATACACAACGCTATAGTTTATCCCTCTAATAGTGCCACATGATTAAAAAATAAACAAAAAAAATCCCCTCGTAAAACATCTAACTGTCATAAACACACTCTAGGATAGTGCCAAACAAAGTATAGGCAGGTTGTATGCTGAGCGTGAATAATAAAATGAGACAGTATTGGCAGTTGTTTTTTTTCCTTTCCCCGCTGTTACTGCCTTTGCTTTTATTTTGGGTATTGCCTTTTATTTGCAGCATCTACATCAGTTTTACGGACTGGGATTACATCTCTCCCACCTACGATTGGGTGGGGATGGATAACTACCGTTATATGCTTGATGATAGCCAATTCCTTCAAGCCCTTAACAATACTCTTGTTTTTTCCTTAGCCGTGGTGATTCCCACCGTTGCCATCGGTTTAGGGTTTGCTCTGCTTTTGCAAAAGCGCTTCGCGGGCAGTAGTTTCTTTCGCGCCATTATTTTTTCACCTTGGATCACCCCTACCGTGGCGGTTTCCATTGTTTGGTCTTGGGTGTTTGATAGCAAACATGGCCTTGCTAATGAACTATTAGGGCTAATAGGTGTTCCTTCTGTGAGTTGGTTTGAACACGGCAATACGGCCATGTTTGTTGTGGTATTAGTAACCATTTGGCAAGCCGTTGGCTGGACCATGCTGTTTTTTATCAGCGCCCTTAACAAGATTCCTTCAAGCATTTATGAAGCCTCGTTAATCGACGGTTGTTCAGCTTGGACCCGCTTTCTAAAAATCACGCTCCCCCTTGTGTCACCAACCACGTTTTTCCTATTAATCGTCAATATTATCAACGCTATACAAGCCTTTGACCAATTCCAGATATTAACCCAAGGCGGGCCTGGTGGTGAAACGAGAACCCTACTTTACTGGTTCTATCAGTTGGCTTTCCAACAATATGACATGGGATCAGCCACGGCCACAGCGGTCATCATCTTCCTTATTACTGCGTTATTGACCTCTCTGAACGTCTGGATTGGTAAACGTTGGGTTTATTATTAAAGGGCATTCTTGTGACGACATCAATTCAAGAAAACACTCAGCAAATTCACTTAAGCCACAAAACACCTTGGCTGACGCTAAAGCACGTCCAACAAGCCACAAAGTACCTATTTTTGTCGGCCTGCGGTCTTTTTATGGTGTTTCCTTTTCTGTGGATGTTTTTTGGTTCACTCAAGACCAATGATGAGATTTTTTCCAATCCTCTCGAACTGCTCCCCCAGCATTTTCATTGGTACAATTTTGTTGAGACCATGCAAAGCGCTCCCTTTGGCTTGTATATTTTTAACAGTTTCGAGGTCGCGCTCTTTACTACTTTGTTGGTACTCGCCAATTCCTCGTTGTTTGCCTACGCCCTAACGCGATTTACCTTCCGAGGTAAAACCGCCATGTTTAGCTTAGTGATGGCCAGCTATATGCTGCCTGCGGCGGTCACCTATGTGCCGTCTTATATTGTGCTCGCCAAACTGGACTTATTGGACACCCATGCTGGGTTAATACTCTCAAACGCTGCCAGTGTTTTCGGTGTGTTCTATCTTCGTCAGGTGTTTCTTAAAATCCATCCATCGCTAATCGAAGCGGCTCGAATCGATGGTGCGAGCGAGCTGAAAATCCTCTGGGCCATTGTTCTTCCCCAGTGCAAAGCGGCGCTAACGACCTTAGGTCTGATCACTTTTATCACCAATTACAATAGTTATATGTGGCCCAGTTTGGTCATCAATACTGCGGATAAGAACCTCATCGCGACAGGAATACGCCAATTTTTTATTGCGCAAGGGAACTACGGGTTGAACTGGTCTCATATCATGGCGGCAAGCACCATCGCCGTTGTTCCACTGCTGATTCTGTTCATGATCAGCCAAAAAATCATCCTGTCTGGCATCGCCGATAATGGCATTAAAGAGTGACTTTTATGATTCGAAATACAGTAACTTGGATTGGCTCCGCGTTGATCGCCTCATCGTTATTAGTAAGCCAAATGGCACAAGCCAAAACAACGGTGGAATTTTGGTATTCTGGCGGCACCAAACCACAAATCATGATGAAAAAATTGATCAAGGAGTTTAACCAAAGCCAAGATCAATACACTATTGTTCCGTCTCTGCAAGGCAATTACACGGAGACCTATCAAAAACTGCAAGCGGGGCTTGCTTCTGGTACCGCACCAGCCTTGACGCTATTAGGTGGCGACCGTGCCAAAATCATGAACGATCGTCATTTAGTAGAAGATTTACGCCCATTAATGACACCGTCTTTTCACTGGGATGATTTTTTGGGCGCCTTTCGTAAGCAGGTAACAGACAAAGATGGTATGGTCTTCGGCTTGCCCGCTTACGGCACCACGCAAATTTTGTACTACAACAAAAACATCTTAGCCAAATATGGTTTCACTAAAAAAGATCTGTCAACTTGGCAGGGTCTGGCGAAAGTTGCTAAAGCCGTCACACAAAAAAACAGCGATGGACAAGTGACCTTCTACGGCTGGGAGCCGATGTGGGGCGCGGGTAACCTCATGGATGCAGCTTATTCCAATGGAGGCCGTGTGATTAGTAAAGATGGTAAAAAAATCCTTTTCGACTCCCCGCAATGGATTACCGTATGGGACAGCTTCCGAAAATGGATACACAAAGATAACATCATGCGCATCCATAATGGCGGTCAAGGCTGGGAATATTGGTATAAAACCATTGACGATGTGATGAAAGACAGAGCATTAGGATACACCGGGTCATCTGGCGACCAAGGGGATTTAGACTTCACCAAACTGGCGGCAACCATTCAACCTGGTTGGGGCAATCACCCTGCGGCACCAGAAGCCAGTGCATTAGTATTACAAATTCCTAAGGGCACCAGTAAAGCCAAAGCCAAAGGGGCTTTCGCCTTTATGGCCTTTTATACCGATGCCAAAAACACCGCCGCTTGGTCTATGTATACAGGTTATATTCCCGTTCGTAAAAGCGCAGAAAAAGATGCTGATTACCAAGCGTTTGTGAAAGATCATCCCCAAGCGTTGGTACCGTTAGAGCAAACAAAATTGGCCACTCCTCTTTTTACCGATCCAACCAAGGGTAAGATTATAGACGCGCTGAGAGTCGCAGCCGATCAAGTGGAAATTCAAAACATTCCAGCGGCAACCGCACTCAAACAGGCAGCCAGAACGGCACAACGCGCTTTAGATCGTGCTAATCGCCAACAATAGTCGGATCAGGCAGGCCTCTGGCCTGCCGATTCTCGGGAGATAAATCATGCTACAATTCTCTGATGAAGTGAGCTTCGGACATCACACGCAAACCTTCACCGTCAGTGACCCCATCTCGACACTCACTATTGAAGGTTCGACTGTTAAGCGCGGCTTTCTTTACCTATTGGTTATTGATCCCAATGGGGCATTACGGGCCAATGTCTTATTAGAAAAAAGACACAAACGATTGGCCATGAGCGAAACACAAGCGAGTGTCGGGGCGATTAAAGGCGAATTACCAACGGGCACTTGGCGTTTGGAGTTTGTTAACGTAGAAGGCGAGTTTCGACAACTTAAACCCATGCAATACAGCCTAGACATAACTTTTGATGCGCCAATAGACAATGCCTTTGTTGGTGTCGAATCGCTCAAGGGCGACCAACACATTCACTTCGATATGCAACGTAGCTTGTCGTCTGAATCTCGTTGGTATCGGGGAGACTTACACGCTCATACTAACTTGTCTGATGGACAAAACCCTTTAGAGGCTGTTCTGCCCATCGCCAAATCTCAAAAACTCGACTTTCTCTTTATCACTGAGCACAACATGTGCCATGGTCAATTACCTGAAGACCCAGAGTGTCTTATTTTACCGGCAATGGAAATCACTACAGATTTAGGACATTGCAATATTCATAGCCCCGCCAGAACCTTGGACATGCTGGATTCTGACATCACCAGTAGCGCCTTGTTGGATCAAGCCGTTGCCATCAAAGAGCAACGGGGCAACTTAAGCATCAACCATCCAATGATGTTGCCCTGGCACTGGCATTACGATCGTCTCCCTTTAAGGGCGATTACCTCCTTAGAAATATGTTGTGACCCCACTTGGTCGACCTCCCCCCAAGCCACAGAAAAAGCCTTGGCGTTGTTAACGCTTTTATGGAATGCAGGGCATCGTGTGACCGCCGTAGGCGGCAGCGACAGCCATCTCACTCCGGAACAACGTAACCCCAAAGCGACTGAGCCTTCTATCTATGGTGACCCAGCCACCTATGTTTGGGCAAACACCTTAAATGGCGAGTCCATTTTGTCTGGCATTCAAGCCGGGCACGTGTATTTTGAGCGCACCTGCAAACTGCATGTCGCCATCAACCAAGGTAACGTGTTCCCCGGTGACGATGTGGGCAATGGGCTAGTGACCTGGCAAATTTCTGTCGATAACCAAGACCATGAGTTTTATGGCCAATGGATTGCTGATGGCGACCTCATCGCAGAACATGATCTCACCACTCAGGCACAAAGCATCCAAGTGTCTATGGAAGATTATGCTTGGGTACGAGTGGATATCCGTCGTCGAAACCGAGAGAAGCATGACGGGCAAGGCGACATTGATGGCGTCATCAATGCCGTTTACAACGGTAACCGTCCCTGTTTCCACCAGCCGACGGCCTCTTACTGGTCAGATCTCAACCTAGCTAACACCATCAGTCTGTTTTAGATGTCTGAGACAAACAACATCCTATTTTGGTCTTAATCGTACACGGGAAATTGACATGGCAGCTGTCACGCTCAATCAAATAGAAAAAACCTACCCAAATGGCTTTCAAGCCGTTCATGGTATCGATCTGCACGTTCAAGATGGCGAATTTATGGTACTGGTGGGTCCATCGGGTTGCGCTAAATCAACCACTCTTAGAATGATTGCAGGCCTTGAAGACATCAGCTCAGGAAAGCTCAGTATTGGCGACAAGCAAGTTAACCACTTACCTCCGAAAGACCGTGGTATTGCCATGGTGTTTCAGAACTATGCCCTTTACCCACATATGTCTGCTTATGAGAATATGGCCTTTGGATTAAAGCAGCTCAAATTGCCTAAAGAAGAAATACAAGCGCGTATTAATCAAGCGGCACAAAGCTTAGAAATCACCAATTTATTACAGCAAAAGCCTAATGAAATGTCGGGAGGTCAACGCCAACGTGTCGCATTGGGCAGAGCCATCGTTCGCAAACCGGATGTTTTTTTGTTTGATGAACCTCTGTCTAATTTGGACGCTAAACTACGTGTATCCACTCGTATTGGTATCGCCAAATTACATCAAGACCTAAAAGCCTCTGGACAACAGGCCACGATGATTTACGTCACTCATGATCAAGTGGAAGCCATGACCTTAGGAGACCGAATTTGTGTACTCAATGCGGGCAAAATCATGCAAGTGGATAAACCCATGCATTTGTATCATTACCCTGCGAATAAGTTTGTGGCGGGGTTCATCGGCTCACCGGCAATGAATTTGGCCAAAGCCATGCTAGAGCGTAAAGACCAACATTGGTTTATTACGATTGGCTCCCTCTCATGGCGCTTACCGGATGTGTTGACGACACGTTTGACCGTAGACAGTTCTCAGCCTGTTTGGCTGGGTATTCGTCCTGAGCACATTCGTCAGGCAAAAACAGAAGCGAGGCATGATAACACCATCGATGTGGTCATTAGCGTGGTAGAAGCCATGGGGAATGAGCAATATCTCTACTTTGAATGGTTAGGACAAGAGTGGATCTCGCGAATGGGGCTGGAGGGCCTAGAGCATATTCAAATTAACAGCCCTCAAGCACTCACCCTTGATCTAACAAACGTCCATTTGTTTGATCAAGACACGGAACAGAGCTTACTTCGCCCCACTTTCTAGACATTAAAAAAGCCTCTCCCAATCTGGAGAGGCTTTATCGTTACTCTGATCCACCTAGAGGTATGAGATAGATGGAAACAGCTTATACGTCGAGAAAATCCATGATGCCTTCAGCGGCTTTACGACCTTCATCAATGGCGGTAACCACCAAATCCGAACCGCGCACCATATCACCACCAGCAAAGATTTTCTCATTGGTTGTTTGGTACATAAAGGCGCCTTTTTTCGGTGCTACCACACGACCACGTGAATCCGTCTCAATGCCAAAAGTTTCAAACCAAGGCGCGGGGCTGGCTTGGAAACCAAAGGCAATCAAGACCGCATCCGCAGGAATAATCTGTTCACTGCCTTCGATCACTTCTGCGACTCGACGACCATTTTCATCTGGCTCGCCCATTTGAGTCTCAACGACTTTCACCCCTTCCACTTTGCCATCGCCGATGATTTCAACAGGCTGACGATTGAAGACAAATTGCACGCCCTCTTCACGGGCGTTTTTCACCTCGCGACGGGATCCTGGCATGCTTTCTTCGTCACGACGGTAGGCACAGGTTACACTTTTCACTCCTTGACGAATCGCCGTACGGTTACAGTCCATCGCGGTATCCCCCCCGCCCAAGACAACCACCTGCTTACCTTTTAGGTTGATGTAATCGTCTTCACTTTCTTCAAAATCAAGACAATGATTGACGTTAGAAATCAGGTAATCCAAAGCATCATAAACGCCGGGAAGGTCTTCTCCAGGGAAGCCCCCTTTCATGTATTTATAGGTACCCATGCCAAGGAAAACTGCATCATATTCTTCTAATACATGATCAAACGGCACATCTTCACCAACGGACGTCTCCAGTACAAACTCGACGCCCATTTCTTCAAAAATTTCGCGACGACGAGTCATGACACTTTTTTCCAGTTTGAACTCTGGAATACCAAAGGTCAGCAAGCCACCGATTTCCGGACGCTTATCAAACACGACGGGCTTAATGCCGTTACGAACCAACACATCCGCACAGGCTAATCCCGCAGGGCCCGCACCAACAATGGCAACGGTTTTGTTCACTGGCACCACATGAGACATATCCGGACGCCAGCCTAAAGCAAATGCGGTGTCGGTAATGTACTTTTCGACTGAGCCAATGGTTACCGCGCCAAAACCGCCTTCCCCTAAAGTACAGGCCCCTTCACACAAACGGTCTTGCGGACACACACGGCCACACACCTCAGGCAAAGAGTTGGTTTGATGGCTAAGCTCCGCCGCTTCAATGATGCTGCCTTCACTGACCAGTTTCAGCCAGTTTGGAATGTAGTTGTGAACCGGACACTTCCATTCGCAATAGGGGTTACCACACTCTAGGCAACGATGAGATTGATCCTTTGCATTAGACTCTTCAAAGGGTCGATAAATTTCGACGAACTGAGACTTCCGAGTGATTAAAGGCTTCTTCTTCGGATCCTTACGGTCTACCTCGACGAATTGAAATGCGTTGTTCAAGCGCTCAGACATAAGCTGCTATCTCCTGTGGCCGCTTGCTTGCAAGCGGCACTGTTCTTCAAATGGGTCAAACTGATTCATATACGGTGTCCAAGACACCCCAACCAACAGCGTGTTTTATTCCGGACGTTGACGAGTATTCGCCAAAAGGGCCCCTAAACTGGCGGCTTTTGGTTTCACTAGCCAGAACTTACCAATGTAGTCATAGAAGTTCTCTAGGATTTCTTGGCCCCATTCGCTGCCTGTTTCACGCACATATTCTTCAATAACACTACGAAGATGCGAACGATATTCTTCAGTAATCTCGGTACCTACCCGTTGGATTTCCACCAATTCATGGTTGTACTTATCGACAAAGGTACGATCTAAGTCGAGAACATAGGCGAAACCGCCCGTCATCCCCGCACCAAAGTTGTACCCTGTATCCCCTAGTACCGTTACCAAGCCGCCTGTCATGTACTCACAACAGTGGTCTCCAGCACCTTCGATGACTGCATAGGCCCCTGAATTACGAACCCCAAAACGCTCACCCGCTGTACCAGCCGCAAACAATTTACCGCCCGTTGCACCGTACAAACAGGTGTTACCAATAATGGCCGATTGTTGCGATTTGAACATCGAGCCTTTTGGTGGACGAATCACCAGCTTACCACCCGTCATGCCTTTACCAACATAATCGTTAGCATCGCCTTCAAGGTACATATTCAAACCACCCGCATTCCACACGCCAAAGCTCTGGCCTGCGGTTCCGGTTAATTTCAAGGTTAATGGTGCATCAGACATGCCTTGGTTGCCATAACGTTTAGCAATTTCACCTGATAAACGAGCACCGATAGAGCGATCACAGTTTGTCACATCAAAAGTAAACTCACCGCCTTCTTTTTCTTCTACTGCGTCTTTTACCGTCTCCCACATTTTGAGCGCCAATAGGCCTTTATCATGGGGTGGGTTAAACGGCGTCTGGCAATATTGCACTTTTTCCGCCGAGATCAGGTCATTTTGTAAAATCGGTGACAGATCCAAATTATGCTGCTTATCCGTTTCGCCCGGCAAAATGGCCAGTAGATCCGTACGTCCAATCAAATCTTGCAGACTTGCTACACCCAGCTTCGCCAACCATTGACGAGTATCTTCAGCCATAAAACGGAAGAAATTCTTCAACATGTCAACTGTGCCAATAAAGTGCTCGTCTCGTAACATTTGATCCTGAGTCGCCACCCCTGTCGCACAGTTATTCAAGTGACAGATACGCAAGAATTTACAGCCCATCGCAATCATTGGCGTGGTACCAAAACCAAAGCTCTCAGCCCCCAAAATGGCCGCTTTCACAACGTCTAGGCCAGTTTTTAGGCCGCCATCTGTTTGTAGCCGAATTTTGCCACGCAGGTCGTTAGAGCGCAGCGCTTGCTGTGCTTCGGCTAGACCTAACTCCCAAGGCGACCCCGCATGGCGAATCGAAGTAATTGGCGATGCCGCCGTACCACCGTCGTAACCAGAAATGGTGATCAAATCGGCATACGCTTTGGCAACACCAGCAGCAATCGTCCCCACACCCGGTTCGGAAACCAGCTTCACTGAGACCAAAGCATCTGGGTTGACTTGTTTCAAGTCGAAAATAAGCTGAGCCAAATCCTCGATAGAGTAAATGTCATGATGGGGTGGCGGAGAAATCAAGGTCACGCCCGGTACCGCATAACGCAAACGAGCAATTAAGCCATTTACTTTACCACCTGGCAGCTGACCACCTTCCCCCGGTTTGGCACCTTGCGCCACTTTAATCTGCAGCACTTCTGCGTTTACCAGGTATTCTGGTGTCACACCGAAACGACCAGAGGCAATCTGCTTAATCTTAGAACGACGTTCTGTCCCATGACGAGCGGGATCTTCCCCACCCTCGCCAGAGTTAGAGCGACAACCTAATTCGTTCATCGCCTGTGCTAAGGCTTCGTGTGCCTCAGGAGATAAGGCCCCTAAAGACATACCAGCCGAGTCAAAACGAGGCAAAATCTCTTCAATCGATTCCACTTCATCAAGGGCGATTGGCTTGGCTTTATCAGAAATGGTAAACAAATCACGCAACATGGATGCTGGACGGTTGTTCACCAGTTCGGTGTATTTGGTGAAGTCCTCAAAACGACCACTGCCCACCGCTACCTGCAGATTACGTACCACATCTGGGTTAAACGCGTGATACTCGGCTTCGTGGACGTATTTTAAGTAGCCCCCCTGTTGGATAGGTTTACGCATCTTCCAAGCATTATTGGCGATCTTCTGCTGATCTTTCTGGAAGTCCTCAAAACGTGCGCCCTTAATACGACTAGGAACGCCTTTGAAACACAGATCAACGACCTTGTCATCCAACCCCACCGCTTCAAACAATTGTGCGCCACGGTAGGAGGCAATGGTTGAGATCCCCATTTTCGAGATGATTTTCATCAACCCTTTATTAATCCCTTTACGGTATTTCACGTGGCAGGCAATCGGATCGCCCAATACTTCACCTTTATCAATCATATCGTTGATTAAACGGTACGACAGATAAGGGTAGACAGCAGTGGCGCCAAAGCCCAATAACACCGCGAATTGATGAGGATCACGAGCAAACCCCGTATCAGCAATGATATTTGAATCGCAGCGTAGACCTTTCTTGGTTAAATAATGGTGAACCGCTCCCACTGCCATGGGGGCAGGAATTGGTAATAAACCTTTTTCCAAATCGCGGTCTGTCAAAACGACTATTACAGCACCGTTACGCACCACTTCTTCTGCGCTCAGTTGCAAGTTTTTAATTGCTTGCTCAAGGGAGATCTCTTCTGGATTGTAATAGGTACTCAAACGCACCAAACGGAAACGATGATCATCCAATGCTAACAAACGGCTGTATTTGCGTGCCGATAAAATGGGCGACGACAGAATAATACGGTTAGCGTGTTTAGGCGTTTCTTCAAATAAGTTACGTTCGACACCAATACAGGTCTCCAACGACATCACCACAGACTCACGTAGCGGGTCAATGGGCGGGTTAGTCACCTGAGCAAACTTCTGACGGAAATAATCCGTTACAGGACGTGTCTGGCTCGACATGACCGCCATCGGCGTATCGTCCCCCATTGAGCCAACGGCTTCATGACCGCTCTCAGCTAAAGGACGGAAAATCTGTTCACGCTCTTCAAAAGACACTTGGAACATCTTCTGATAGGTGGACATTTGGTCTTTGGTAAAAGGTTCAAACTCAAGGGATGACTCTTCCAACAAAGATTCGATACGAATGGCTTCTTGCTTCAACCATTTTTTATATGGATGCATCGACTTAAGACGATTATCAATATCGTCCGTATGCAACACTTGGCCAGTTTGCGTATCAACCACCAGCATCTGACCTGGGCCAACACGACCTTTGGACACCACATTTTCTGGTTTATAACCATAGGTGCCAACTTCTGAAGCCAAGGTAATAAAGCCATTTTTGGTGACTACCCAACGTGCAGGGCGCAGACCATTACGATCCAGCATACAGATGGCGTGACGACCATCTGTCATTACCAAGCCCGCTGGGCCATCCCAAGGATCCATGTGCATCGAATTGTACTGGTAAAAAGCACGCAACTCTGGGTCCATGTTTTCGACGTTTTGCCATGCAGGTGGAATGATCAAACGAGCCGCACGGAAAATATCCACCCCACCAGTAACCAAGACCTCCAGCATGTTATCCATGGAAGATGAGTCGGAACCCGTTAGGTTAACAATAGGTTTAAGGTCTTGTAGCTCAGGAATCAGCGGCGTGCGCAACTTGCTGCTACGTGCCAATGCCCAGTTACGGTTGCCTTCGATGGTGTTGATCTCACCATTGTGCGCCAACATGCGGAAAGGCTGTGCCAATGGCCATTTAGGCAAGGTGTTGGTAGAGAAACGTTGGTGGAATACACAAATTGAGGTTTGCATTTTTTCGTTGCCTAAATCTTTATAAAAGAATGGCAAATCCACTGGCATCATTAAGCCTTTGTAGGCCAACACTTTGTCAGACAAAGAGCAGATGTAGAAGTTTTCGTATTCCGCGAGCGCCATTTCACTTTGACGACGCGCCACAAACAAGCGTGTTGAGAAGGTACGTGCATCCATACGGTTGCTATCAACAAACACTTGCTCGATCCGAGGCAAGCATTCCATGGCGATCACACCAAGACAAGACGCATCGATTGGCACTTCGCGCCAACCCACGACATTTAAGCCTTCATCCGTCAGCTTTTGACTTAGCGTATCGCGTTGCTGACTGGCAAGCGCTTCGTCTTGATCAAGAAAAACCATGCCAATGCCATACAGATCAGACAAAGTATGGCCAAATAAGGTTTGTGCCTCACCACGTAAAAACAAGTCAGGCTTCTGAATCAGAAGACCACAGCCGTCGCCAGTTTTGCCGTCGGCTGCGATACCTCCACGGTGTGTCATACATGTCAAAGACTCAATGGCTGTTTTAAGCAATTCATGACTCGTATTGCCTTCCATGTGAGCAATTAAGCCAAAGCCACAGTTGTCTTTGAACTCGCCAGGACGATAAAGGCCTGCATTCATACACCAACTCCCACAGTTGAAACGTAAATAGTTTGAATAGAACTGAATTAAAAAATCGTCGGACAGATGAACTTTATTGAAGCTTTATTAAGGTGCAAAACGCGCTTCGAAATGATTGTTATTGCGTCCAATCTGCCTAAAAGGAAAATCATACTACCTCGCGACGAGACGCGACTCAAATCATGTTCGGCTCTTTTTCGCTTAATTTGGCGTTATTTAGTAGTGCTTTAACAGGAATTAGAGTGTCTAAGGAGAATTATCTATGGTTGGGGAATTTACAAACAGAAAAATCCTCTGTTCATTGAGATTTTTCAGAGAAAAATGGTTTTTTACACTTTTTATTGAGACAGCGAATAAAAAATAGACGCGAAACTGACGAAGGAAGACGTCCATTCAAGCCAAAAACCCTCTGACTAAGAGGGTATCCCCCTCTCCCCCAGACGTTTCAACTAAGCTTGTCATCATTAGAAGATTATTCTGCTTTTTTGATGTCTTGCTGAATGCCTCGTACACTTCGCGACCAAGGATCTAACTTGCGTAAGTCTTTTGGCAAAGACTCAGAGGCACTAATCGCTTCACTACGGTTGCTGTATAAACCATATACCACCACATACCAATCTCGGCCCTTGTGTTTCGTTTTAAAATAACTAAACACACTGATGCTGCCCTGATCTTTGATAAAATCTTTCACCGTACTGAGACTGTAGGTACCCAGTAACTGCAAGGTGTAATCTCTAGGGTTTTGCGTCAGCCACCATTGGGTTTTATTAAATGGGTCTGCACTTTTGTCTACATCGACACTCTCTTTTGAGACAGCTACGGGAACGGGGGTAGAGGATGCGACTGTCGAGTCTCCCGTTTCAGACGATGGCGCAATCGTTGGCGCAGGTTTCGCTTGCGGTGCTTCATTACGAATGGGCGCGGTCGGCACAGACTGCGTCATTGAGGGCTGAACAGATGTAACCTGATCTTCTTTAGGCTCGGCGGGAATGGGCGGTAAGCTAATTTTCCCTTCCCCGATTTTACGTTGCATTTCATCAATTTTAGCCATGGTGGCTGACGTAGACGTCTTCTGTTGTGACGCAACCTTAGGCGGCGAAAGAGGAATCACGTTGCTCTCTTTCGTCGTAAACACATCCTCGTTTTTATCCGCCCCAGAGCCATTAAATAAAACCGCCACTAGAATACCCAACATCACCACACACAATAACGCCATGTGAACCAAGGGAAACCCCAAGGCGATATTAAAACGGCCTTTTTTGGGTGGCTTGCCACCATTGCCCATCATGGCTTGAGCTATTTCATTAATGGGTCCTGGGTAACCGCCAGAGTCATGATGAATTTGTTTAATCTGCTTGTCATTGAAGGGCAAATTAATATTGCCCCCTACGGCGCGCACCCGATGTAGTAAGTACGCTCTCGTCTGCTCCAAGGAATAGGGCGTCATTGTCAAAGAATGGCTTAGCTGCTCATAACGCGTGCGCTGATAGGCATCCAGGTTTCGTCCTAGAGACTGTTCCGTGAATAACGCCACGTGTGGTACGGATTGATTTTCTGTCGCCAAAGACATCATATCCAGCAACATGGTAATGGCATCGGTATTTAGCTCTTGAGCATTATCAATCAGCACCAGCGCTTTTTGCCCACGGGATTCCAAATCATGAGAAAATTTCAATAAAGGCCCGAAGGTTGCCTCATTTGGCGGTTCCTTCATGAACTTGGAAAAGCCACTATAAATGGCTTGCAACAACTGCCCCGCCGTCATTAGCATAGTGGCTTTGACCTCGCTAATAACAGTGCTGTCATCCTGATTACGGGCAAACTCCATTAAAAAGCGACTTTTTCCACTGCCTTTTGGGCCTAGCACGACAGATAGCAAATTACTGTAACGACTGAGGTGCTCCAAAAGCGCAAGCTGTTGGTTACCTTCCTCACTAGCAAAATAGGCAGAGGTGTCTTTCGAGCCGAAAGGATCCCGCAGCGTCGTTTTGGGCGGCTGATCAAGGGCTTTTTCTAAATCGAACTGAAAATTCGGCTCTGACATATTTGTCCTTTGGAAGTCGATACTAAGTTACTGACTGGCCTCTATGGCGTCGCTTAAACAAGCATTGAAATCATCCATTGGGAAATCCGATGTCACCATCGCACTCCCGAATTTCTCTAATAATACTAAACGCAAACTACCGTCTAAAACCTTTTTGTCCAAGGCCATGTGAGAAACAAAATGGTCACGAGTCATTTCCTTTGGCGGCAACACGGGCAGCTTTGCAGCACGGAACAAGTTTACAGTTCGGCTGAGATCCTGCTCGGTGATTTTCCCCATACGCCAAGACAAATCGGCGGCTAAGACACAGCCTGCTGCCACCGCTTCCCCATGCAACCAATGACCATATCCCATTTGCGTTTCAATGGCATGCCCAAAGGTATGTCCGAGATTTAGGATCGCTCGAATTCCCCCTTCCCTTTCGTCTTGCGTCACCACATTGGCCTTCGCTGCACAGGAACGGTAAATGGCTTCGGTTATTTTAACCGCATCTAACGACATTAAAGCGTCAATTTCTGCTTCTAACCAGTCAAAAAATGCGGCATCACAGATCAATCCATATTTAATGACTTCTGACATACCAGCGGACAACTCTCGCGGAGGCAAAGTTTCCAAGGTCTGTATGTCAATAATCACTGCTTGAGGCTGATAAAAAGCCCCTATCATATTTTTGCCCAACGGATGGTTCACACCGGTTTTCCCGCCCACAGACGAATCCACTTGAGAGAGCAGCGTGGTAGGCACTTGAATAAAAGGCACCCCTCGTTGATAGGTCGCTGCAGCAAAACCCGCCATATCGCCAACAACGCCACCACCTAAAGCAATAACGGTAGTGGTACGGTTATGTTTGGCTTCCAACAAAGCCGTCATAATGCGGGCGTAGGTCTCTAGATTTTTATAGGCTTCGCCATCGGGTAACACACAGGTATCCACTTGATAGTCTGGCGACAACAAATCAACCAACCCATCTAAGTAAAGTGGGGCGATCGTCTCATTCGTGACCACCATCACCTGCTTGCCATGAATGGCCGCATCAAAAAGCGCCTTTTGCTGACGAATACCATGGCCTATGTAAATAGGGTAACGGCGATCACCCAGTTCAACGGTTAACGTTTGCATTGAAAAATGTCTTCTCCGTTTTTAAATGACGTTTAATCGCATCTAACGCTTTATTAGCGACTGATTTTGGATGACGAGAGTCAGTTTCTACAATCACATTCGCCACCTCGCGATACAAAGGGTCTCGTACTTGAAACAGTTTTTTCAGTGTGGCTTTCGGATCACCATTTTGTAAAAGCGGTCGATGATTACTTTTGGAAGTACGATATAATTGTTGGGCGACAGAAGCATAGAGATAAACCACCAGCGCATTACTGTCACGCAGAAGCTTACGATTTTCATCTCGCATGACAATGCCCCCACCCGTCGCGAGCACGATACGCTCATCCTGATGGTTGAGCATATGAGCCAGTGTGCAGGTTTCACGCTTACGAAACCCCTCTTCACCTTCTTTATCGAAAATCCATGGGATGTCAGCCCCAGCATTTTCTTCTATGACTTTATCAGAGTCATAGAACTCTCTGGCCAGGGACTGGGAAAGCAAACGACCTATAGTCGTTTTTCCGGCACCCATTGGGCCGACTAAAATAATATTGGGGACGTTTATCATTGTATTCAATTACATCGGAATTAGCTGATTCAGGCTATCGCCTAGTTAACTGACATTTGTAGCAGCTTTGGTGTAATAAATACAAGCAATTCAACCTTTTCTTCTTGTTCTGAGTGTTTTTTAAAAAGCGCTCCCAGATAAGGAATGTCTCCTAGCAAAGGAACTTGACTGTTGGTTGTGAACTTTTCTTTACGGAAAATTCCGCCTAAAACCAAGGTTTCCTGATCTTTCACAACCACTTGTGTTTTTACAATATTGGTTTTGATACTCGGTACGCCATTCACCAGATCGCCGACAGAATCTTGATGAATGGTGAGCTGCAAAGAGATACGATTTTTTTCTTTCACATAAGGTGTCACCTCTAGCACCAACGCCGCCTGACGAAATTCAACCTTCACGTTATCGTCATCTACCGTTTGATAAGGCACTTCGGTGCCTGATTCAATACGCGCCTTTTCCCCCTCCGACGCCACCACTTTGGGTTTAGACAATACTTTTGCCAACCCTTCACTCTCCAGCATATCCAGTGTAAAAGATAATAAGCCTAGCCCATTTTGATTGGAAAAAGACAACTGACTTGTCGGGGCTAATGCACTTAAATCCACCGCCCCACCCACAGAGGTCCGCACACTGTCAGATAAGTTTGCTTGCCAGTTAACTCCAAACTGCGATTGAGCCGAGGTACTCACTTGTGCAATGCGAGCACTGATCTCGATTTGTCTTAGCGGCACATCCAGCCAAGCAAGTGTTTTCGTCAGCCCACTCACCTCGTTACACGAATAAGTAATGATAGAGTTAGTTCTGTCATCCACCACAATAGACATTTTGGGGTACAGGGTTTTAAGCTGCTTACCCACTTCTTTGGCTTTAGCATTGCGCAACATCCAGAAAGATCGCTGACAAGAATGAGTACTTGCTGTGGTCGCTTGGGACGTTGCGGCAGGCATCAGTACAGCCACGCCATTTTGCCATTGTAGCGAGATATCAGGTTCTTTAGACACGGCATTAATCACGTCTTTCCACGTGGCATTTTTGATTGAGAGGGTGAGTACATCATCAATTTTGGGGCTGATCACCAAACTTTTATTCATTTTAGCCGCCAGCCACGGCAATACTTCCTGAATAGGACGCGACTCAAAAAACACATCCATCGCCTGCAAAGGCGAAAAACAATACGTCCCCATCAACAATAGGAAGACACACTTATTCATGAGCGCCTCCTTTTGGATGGAGACGCAAGGCGGTTAAGTCCCCGGTTCGCGACATAAGGCGTACCTGCTTTGACGTGATAGACGCCACAGAGGCTCCCAACTCAGGCAACCAGCTGCCTTCTGTCACCCAAAGAGAATGATGATAAGCGTCTTTCAGCAGCGCCGAGGCCTTACCCTGTTGCCGCATAATGGATACCAACTGCCAATTCGTTGTCTTGACTGGACGCTCCCCGACACGCACTGGCAGCCAATTTTGGTAGGTGGCATTAGCTCGTGCAGGGACAACGTCAAATTGTAGGCGGCCTTTCCATCGTCCATCATTTTGCAACCACCAACGAACCGACTGCAGACGTAGGGATACCTGTTTCTGCGCCGTTTCTTGCAACGTCTGCCAATCCACCAAGGATGCTGTTCCGGTTAATTGCCAATGAGCCTGATGAGTTGCCAGCATAACCTGCAAGCGAGTCTGAAAAAGGGTCTTATTAATCCATGTATGATGACGTAATTTTTGAATCTGCCACTGCCATTGTTTTTTAGCATGGGCATCTTGGAGAACCCGCTGTTCTGCGCGATTCACCTGATCCAGCCTTGATTTAATCGGTGAATACCATACGGCAAATTGTAATAACACCAGAAGGCTCAATAGTGACCAACTGGGGGTAGGTAAGGACAGAGTGTTAGCCCGATGAAATCGAGATACCCACATTGATAACCTCCTTGTTACCTCTTTTACTCATACCTCTGACTTCGACCAAAGAGTGCCCTTCCTCTTGTACATTGAACTGCCAATCAGGAAACTCCGTTTGCCAACGCGTCAATAATGATGTCATCTCTTCCATAGATAAACTCAATGCGACAAAGACTTTATTGTCGTAACTCTTCAGCGCGGATAAACGCACCTGCTTAGGTAAGGCACGAACCGCTGCTAATACTTTCGTCAGCAAAGGCGAGGGAGAATCATACAGCGAGATGTCATGAATCACTTGGTGATGCTCGCCCGCAAAATGCTCAAATTCCTTATTTAAATAATAATCATACAGCAGTAATCCCACGTTTAAGATCACACAAACCACAAAAAACGCCAACCATACGGTTCGATGTCGATGACCAATATCTCGGTCCGGCTCAAACGGCAATAACGCCTGTTGTTGTAAACGAAACCGGCCAAATGGCAACGACTGATAAGCATTCCAGTGGGATAAAGGCACCACACAACAGCGAATACCAACTGCTTTAAACGGGCGACATACTTGCTCTACTAAATTTTGATGGCAAGATAATACAGCGAGGTGAGAGCCCCGTCGGCGACGGGAGACCTGATAATGAAACCACAGTGTTTCGGGTGGTGTGAAATGTTGTTCTGCCGCGCAGGCCAGTGCCGCCAACGAAGCCAACTCCCTTGGCACTTTATACTCTATGTCCTGCTCTGTTCTCGACAACCATTCATCAGGCAAGACAATAAAGCTAAATGCTTTGTTTTTGTAGCTCTCCGGGTCAACCTGCGCTTGCAGTTCGGCCAAGTTGCTCTCTCTTGGTAGAGGACCAGAGAAGTCTAATTGAGAAAAATCATGAACAGGAATATGCTCAATATCATAAAAACGACATGATGTGGCGCTATAAAAAACCACACAATCGGGGCTAATCGGCTTCATTATTCATCCTTGACGTATGCAGCTCGTTATTTACTAGGTATCCTACCAAATACTAGCAAGATAACACGATTTGCTGCAAAGTTAAGCACCTACATTGTGATGAAGTTCGCTATAATGGCGCTTTTTTAATCCATCTGTATCGGATCTGTATGTTGAAAGCACTCAAAATCTTCCTATATTTAACGATCTTTGGCATCGTCAGTGGCGCCATTGCAACCTTTGTAGTCTATGAACATGTCAAAGATCGCATCCCCACTGTGGCAGAACTCAAAGACATTCAATTACAAATCCCATTAAGGATCTACACGGCGGATCACAAATTAATTGGCGAGTTTGGCGAACAACGTCGAACCCCCATCACCTATGCACAGCTACCGCCAGGATTAGAGCACGCCATTTTGTCGGCGGAAGACAGTAATTTCTATCATCACCCTGGGGTAGACATCATGGGCTTGGGACGCGCCGCTATGCAGTTGATTACCACAGGACAAATTCAAGGTGGTGGCAGTACCATCACCATGCAGGTCGCCCGTAACTATTTCTTATCTTTCAAACAAACTTTTACGCGCAAATTTACCGAAATCTTTATTTCCTTAAAAATGGAGCGCGAGCTGACCAAACACGATATCCTGACCCTTTACGTCAATAAAATTTATCTGGGTAATCGCGCATATGGCTTCCAAGCCGCCTCTCAGGTTTACTACAACAAACCCTTAAAAGACTTAGACATTGCCCAATATGCCATGTTGGCGGGGCTACCCAAGGCACCATCCAGTTTTAACCCGGTAGCGAACCCTTCTCGTGCCCTTATCCGTCGCAACTGGATTTTGCAGCGCATGTTGTCTTTGGGATACATCACCAAAGATCAGTATCAAACGGCGGTAGAAGCACCGATTACCGCGAAAGACCACGGCATCACACCGCAAGTGGATGCCGGCTATGTGGCTGAAATGGTACGCTCAGAACTGCACGATACCTATAAAGACGACCTCTATACGGCAGGCCTCACTGTCTACACCACCATTGATTCCAAAAAACAGAAGGATGCAAATGAAGCGGTCTACAACGGTGTTCTGGCCTACGATACTCGCCATGGCTATCGCGGTGTACTCGATAAAAAGCCGGACTTATTGCAAGACACTCAAGCCGAGCAGATAAAAGCGCTTAACAGCTATTCTGGCTTACAGAAATGGCGAACTGCTCTGGTGCTTTCCACAACGGATCAAACAGCCAACCTGTTATTGTCTGATGGCACCACCTACACCCTACCATGGGATGGCATGAGCTGGGCAAAACCTTATATCGACGAAAACTCGCAAGGTCCAGCCCCCACTAAAACGACGGATATTATGCAAGCGGGTGATATTATCCGCGTCAGGCCCGACCAAAACCAAGGCTGGCTGTTAGCGCAAATCCCCAAACTACAAAGTGCCCTAGTCTCTTTACGCAGCAAAGATGGCGCAATACAAGCCTTGGTTGGCGGGTTTAACTACTACGAAAGTAAATATAACCGTGTCACGCAATCCAAGCGTCAACCAGGTTCTAACTTCAAGCCTTTCATCTACTCCAGCGCCCTGAGCCACGGTTATACCGCCGCGACGACGATCAACGATGCCCCTGTGGTATTTAGTGATACAGGGCTAGCCAAAGCCTGGCGGCCAACCAATGACGGCGGTAAGTTCTATGGCCCAACACGTCTAAGACCCGCCTTATATCGTTCCCAGAACATCGTATCGGTGCGTCTATTGGATGATCTAGGTATTCCACCCACATTGAAATTCTTACGCCGTTTTGGGTTCAATCCAGACGAGTTACCCCACAACCTTTCGCTAGCACTGGGGACCGCTAACCTATCGCCATTGCAAATTGCGACGGGGTATGCCGTATTCTCTAATGGTGGCTATCAGGTCAAACCTTATTTGATTGACCACATCACTGATCGTAACAACAAAGTCATTTTTCAAGCCAACCCTGTCACCGTATGCGATAGCTGTACGCTGCTAGACAAGTCCTCCGATGGTGATCAACAAATGGGCTTATTTAACACACCAGAAGGCGTTCGCAACCTTCCTGTCGCACCACAGGTTCTGGACCCAAGTGTCGATTACATCATGTACAGCATTATGCGAGACGTTATTAAACTCGGTACGGGACGTCGTGCTCGTGTATTGGATCGCCCCGATCTTGCAGGTAAAACCGGTACCACCAACGATGGTAAAGATGCTTGGTTCTCAGGCTTTAATGGTAAAATCGTTGCAACAGTCTGGAGTGGCTTTGATAACTCAACCAGTTTGGGGACAGACACCAATGGCTATCAAGAATGGGGGGGATCGGTTTCCTTACCGACTTGGATCGATTATATGCGTCCCGCCTTGGAAGGCACTCCACCTGCTTATATCTATAAGCCTTCCTCATTGGTTACCGTTCGAATTGATCCAAAAACCGGACAACGGGCCTTACCAGGCCAGAAAAATGCCATCTTCGAGATCTTCCGTAAAGATCACGTGCCGCCGCGACGCACTCAAAGCAGTTTGGGGTCGGACAACGGCCAAGATAATGATGCCCAGCAAGAAAAACAAACCGATAACGCACTGGAAAATCTCTTCTAGGCAACCTGTTTATTAGGCTGGGGTTAAGACATCTGTTCTACAGCAAAAACCAAGCTCATGGCTTGGTTTTTTGTCTGTAGTGTTGGTGATACGTGGTGCTTAAGCACACTGAGCCTAGACAGACTCAAGCCCACTTTTGCGCGGGGGCTTGATATGCTTCAAACGCCGTTAATAAATCTTCGGGGGTTTGGGCGCGTATTAGCATGTCTACATAAGGGGCTTTGACAAAACCGGCTTCAAACATACGATCAACCATCGTAAATAAGGGATCATAAAAGCCTTCAATATTGTAAAAGGCACAAGGCTTTTCATGAAGACCAATCTGCGCCCAGGTCCAGACTTCAAAAATCTCTTCTAAGGTACCAATGCCACCCGGTAACGCCACAAAGGCATCGGCCAATTCCGCCATTTTGGCCTTACGCTCATGCATGTCTTCGACCACGTATAAATCGGTCAAATTGGGGTGAGCAATCTCTTTGTCTTCAAGATGTTTAGTAATCACACCAATGACGTTACCGCCTGCGGCGATCATAGCATCAGCCATCTCACCCATTAATCCAACTTTTCCGCCACCGTACACCACTTCAATGTCTTTCTCAGCAAAATAGGTGGCCAGTGCCTTCACACCTGCAACGAAATTAGGATTGTTTCCTTTCGCAGAACCACAATAAATCGCAACTTTCATATCCATCCTCATTTTGTTGATGTTCTATTGAGTATCTTTTTTATTATGTTCCTAAGTATCAGAAACAAAAAAGACGATGCTTATCAACATCGCCTTTTTATTGTGCCAATCGCCTTGTTATGACACACAAGACGACCCATTCAGTTTACACGCCAAACTGGTCTAGATTCTGCAGCGGGTAAAAATCAGGGTAAGGTAAAGTAGCCACTCCCGATTCAATTGCCGCTTTCGCAACCGCATCAGACACAACCGTTAGCAAACGTGTATCCATTGGTTTTGGCAAAATATATTCTTTACCAAAACTCAATGCTGCACCACCATAAGCGGCCACAACATCCGCTGGCGCTTCTTCTTTGGCCAGATTTTTAAGTGCGTGAACAGCGGCGATTTTCATCTCTTCATTAATCTTGGTAGCACGAACATCTAACGCACCACGGAAGATAAAGGGGAAGCCCAATACATTGTTTACCTGATTTGGGTAATCAGAACGACCCGTCGCCATGATCAAGTCATCACGAGTCGCACGGGCAAGGTCTGGATTAATTTCAGGATCAGGGTTAGAACAAGCAAAGACAATTGGATTTGGCGCCATCTTAGCCAATTGCTCGCCAGTTAAAAGATCTGGCCCCGAGACACCAATGAACACATCGGCGCCATCGATTGCATCGTCCAATGTACGCTTGTCTGTCTCATTCGCAAACATCGCTTTAAACTGGTTCAAGTCATCGCGACCAGAATGGATCACACCCTTACGGTCAAGCACAAAGATGTTCTCAATTTGCGCGCCACACGCAATGATCAGCTTCATACAAGCCGTGGCAGCCGCACCAGCACCAAGACAGACAATTTTTGCCGTTTCGATGTCTTTGCCTTGCAGCTCAAGGGCATTCAATAAACCAGCGGCGGTAACAATTGCCGTACCATGTTGGTCATCGTGAAAAACGGGAATAGAACAACGCTCAATCAACTGACGTTCGATTTCGAAACACTCAGGGGCTTTGATATCTTCTAAATTGATACCACCGTAGGTATTCGCAATACGCGCTACCGTGTCGATGAAGGCTTGTGGACTTTCTGATTCAACTTCCACATCAACAGAGTTTACGCCAGCAAAGCGCTTGAATAAAACGCCCTTACCTTCCATAACAGGTTTACTTGCTAATGGACCGATATTGCCAAGGCCAAGAACCGCCGTGCCATCCGAAATGACAGCCACAAGATTGCCCTTACCTGTATAGCGATACGCGGCTTCTGGATCTTTGGCGATTTCACGACACGGCTCAGCCACACCTGGGCTGTAAGCCAAGGATAAATCGCGAGCGGTTGCAGTGGGTTTGGTAATAGTGACGCTTAGCTTTCCAGGTACTGGATGTTCATGGTACTCCAGCGCAGCTTTTTTTAGATCTTCTGCCATTTTGATGTTTCCGTCTATTATTTGGTGTTTTATTAAAGAATACAAATTGGGCCTTAATTTTGACGACGATACGTCAAAAGGTGACACCTTATTATTATAATCACAGAACAGCCTATCACATCTCTCATTCAGGCATACCCAAATCCTGTAAATCATTTGGGTATTTGACCGACAAAACCCAAGATTTATAGCGTGATGAGCGACTTTTTCTATGATGTTGCCAACCACGGACTTCGACGTTATGCCCTTTTAAAAAGTAGACTTTCTGAGCAGGCCAATAGTCCTCAGAACTGAGGGGTAAATGAATAACCAGATCATGATCTGTCGCCAACCACCAGCCACCTCGGTTCTTTGTGATGGACGAGATCACTACCTGTGATACAACAAAACCGCTATGCGGTCGCCACGCCAGTGATTGCGTCCAAACACCGAGCCCCGCCTTTCGAGCGGTTTGCTCTGCTTGAATAAAACAAGATTGATAAGCCACATTAGGTGGTATCGCAATACGATATCCAAGCCCTTTCGATAGTAACTGACTTGATAATGAAATACGATCTTTATCGAAGACGTAGAAAAGATATCGTCCGTAATGATCACGGGGGTCTTTCCCTGCCTGCAAGTAGACATAATTGCCCACCAAGGCGCGTAATGTCTGGGTCGCCGCCACGGCATAGGGCTCATGGTGGCCTTTTTTATGGTCTAACTCTGGGGTATTAATGCCAATAAAACGCACTCGTCTACCATCGCTCAGATACAGGGTATCTCCATCGACTATGCGTTTCACTTTGGCACGCTCAAGCAGGCCTTTAGCGTGACATAAGGCATTATCTGCGAGTGTTTTGGCAAACCCAGTAGTGCAAAATACAAACAAAAAAAGCGCCAAGATAACTTGACGCTTTTTCTGGAAAAACACGTTTATTCAACCAATTACTTAGTTGAACGACGCGCTCCGAAACGCTTCTTAAAGCGATCAACACGACCACCAGTGTCCAACATTTTCTGTTGGCCAGTGTAGAAAGGGTGGCATTGGCTACATACGTCGATGTGCATGTCTTTGCCAGCAGTCGAATTAAGAGTCAATGTGTTACCACAAGTACAAGTTGCAGTAATGGTTGCATAATTTGGGTGGATATCTTTTTTCATTGCGTTTACCTCAAGTTTGGTGTGCCGCCACTTAGTCTAATAATTAGCTTTCGCCGCCTACAAATGGGCTTTCGCCTAGCCAAGCACCGCACGATTCGTTGTACAGACATTGTACAGTGGTTCCAAGAGCTGCGTATTTTAGGGATCAATTGACTAATCAGCAACCTTTTTATAACGCTTTACCAATAAAATTCTCTCTCGCCCCCACTAGCCAGAGTAACGTACACTAGAGAGACTAGGATCCATTAGATGTATTTTTCAATATAAGGTTACGAATCCAAGCATGCAAGAGGCACTTCTTACTCCTTACCCATACGTGCAAGTGGCGCTACCCGTGCCCATGCGTACGCTATTTGACTATAAAATCCCTAAGGCCATGGCATTACGTCACGCCTTACAGGCCGGTATGCGAGTGAAACTCCCTTTTGGCAAAGGCAGTCGTCTCGGCGTCATCGTTTCCTTTAGTCATAGCAGCGAATGGGACGAAAACCAGCTAAAATCCCTCACTTCTCTACAAGATGAAGCCCCGGTTATACCAAGTGAACTCATGGCCTTATGCGAGTGGGCAGCACGTTATTACCACCACCCCATCGGTGATGTTATTTTTCATGCTCTGCCCGTTTCTTTGCGAAAGGGCGAAAACGCTGAATTTCGAACGGAAAACTGGTGGTTTGTGACAGAGACAGGTCGCACAATCGACATTGAATTACTCAGCCGAGCCCCCCGCCAGCAAGACTTCTTAAAAGCCGTACAACAACACCCAAATGGCATGAGTCAAAACGCCATCACCTTACTTGGTCTCATGCCAAATGCTGGCAAGTCTCTTGAACAGAAAGGCTTGGTACGACGCGAACAACGTTCTTTCAATACAGCAGGCGAAAAGCACTCTCACCAAACACAAGTTCCTCCTGTGCTGAATCGTGAGCAAACCATGGCCATGGAAGAAATACTTGATATGAAAAATCGCTTTGGTGTGGCATTGCTAGATGGCATCACTGGCAGCGGCAAAACTGAAGTGTTCTTACGCGTTATGGAGAAACTGATCGCCGAGGATAAACAAGTCCTCGTTATGGTGCCTGAAATCGGTTTGACACCACAAACCTTTAAGCGCTTTGAAAATCGCCTCAATACCAATATTGTGCTGATGCATTCCAACATGACGGATCGAGAGCGTCTAGATGCCTGGCTGTTATCTTCGAGTGGTCACGCCAAGGTTATTATCGGCACCCGCTCAGCCGCCTTTGTTCCCGCCGCCAATCTTGGCATGATTATCATAGACGAAGAGCACGATGCCTCTTACAAACAACATGAAGGTTTTCGTTATCACGCACGGGACTTGGCCATCAAACGCGCCCAGAATCTAAGTATTCCGGTACTGTTGGCGTCGGCAACACCTTCCTTTGAAAGCCTCGCCAATGCCATACAAAAGCGTTTTACTTGGCTAAAACTACGTCAGCGGGCTGGCAACGCCCATATTCCAGAAATGGAGCGTGTGGATTTACGCGGCCAAACGCTGGTTCACGGTTTTAGCGAGCAGGCTCTGCAAGCCATGAAGCGCTGTTTAGATCAACGTGAACAAGTGCTGATTTTTTTAAATCGCCGTGGCTATGCCCCAACGCTCATGTGTCACGATTGTGGCTGGATCGCCAGTTGTGATCACTGTGATGTCAACCTTACCGTGCACAAACGCGCCAATAAACTCCATTGCCATCATTGTGATGCACAAAAGGCGCTGCTTCATACTTGTCCAGAATGCCAATCAACTGAGCTTTTCACGGTGGGCGAAGGGACAGAGCAAATCGAGACGCAATTAAGCCCCTTATTCAAGGACGTACCGATTTTGCGCATAGACCGAGACAGCACCCAACGCAAATCGGCGATGACGCAACTAACACAAAAAATCCATGAGCACGACCAAGCCATCTTAATCGGCACCCAAATGCTCGCCAAAGGTCATCATTTTCCCAATGTGACCCTAGTCATCGTTATGGACGCCGACGCAGGATTATTTTCAGCGGATTTTCGCGGCATGGAACGAACGGCTCAGCTCATTACCCAAGTAGCAGGAAGGGCAGGACGTGCGAAAAAGCCAGGTCATGTGTTACTGCAAACCTATCATCCTGACCACACCGCCATCGAGTGCCTGTGTACATTGGGTTATGAGCAGTTTGCGTTGAATGGCCTATCAGAACGTAAAGCGCTCTCTCTGCCACCTTTCTATCATCAGGTCTTGATTCGAGCCGAATCCGGCAATGAACAAGAAGCCATGCAACTCCTGACCAATATGCGCTTAGAACTTGAGCCCCATTTCCCTCCAGATATTGCTATGGTTGGCCCTTATACCGCCATTATTGTTCGTAAAGCAGGCCAGCATCGCGCCCTGCTATCGCTCAAATCGGCCCAACGCGCCCCGCTCCATCAAGTGACCGCCATGATGACCGCATGGCTTGAGCATGCCACTCGCCAACAGCATAAGGTTCGCTACGCGGTCGATGTGGACCCACTGGAAACCTATTAGAAAACGCTAAATCGTCAATCCACGAGGCATTTACTTTACCTAGACTGGAAACTTAAGGTTCAAGCCAGCATAATGTGCCCTATTTCTAACAAAGCCTAAACTATGTTTACACCAATCAATATTGCAGCCAAAGGAAGTCGCCCGAAAAAGGGTGCAACACGCCGGACGCCCCCCCCACCAAAACGCAAAACCCCTTGGTGGTTATGGATTATTGTTCCGGTGATTCTAATCGCCTTTATTTATGGTTTAACCAGGTTAAGTCATGTAAAACAAAAGCCCGTTACTCAACCTATCCCAGCCGCCAAGCCAAAGGTCGAAAGCAAAGCGGCACCCAAAGCGGAAGCGAAGAAAGCCGAGCCGAAAAAAGCGGAAGCAAAGCCGGCAGACAAAAAGAAAGAGTCGTTTGATTTTTATAGCATTTTACAAGATAGCGAAGTCAAAACAGAGCACGTTAAGGCTTATCAGTACGAGCCTCGCGGTGAGCAGGATTTCCTCTATATGCTTCAAGCGGCCTCCTTTAGAAACCCTAAAGATGCGGACCGTTTACGGGCCAAGCTGATTCTATCCGGCATTGTCGACACCAGCGTGCGCAAAACCCTTAGCACCAAAGATGGTAAGCCGTGGTATCGTGTTGTCATTGGGCCATTCAATGATCGTTCTGTCATGAACCATATTGAAGATAAATTAGTCGATATGCGCATCGAGTCTTACCCTTACAAAATCAAAAAAGAAAACCAATAATCTTTTTACATGACTTTCTTCTGGCGACGAACGCTCTTTTCAAGAGCGCCGCCAGAAGAAATCCTCCTTACAACTAGGAGTGAACTTTCCCTTGCAGACCCACCAACCCCACTAGCATCCCCAAAATAAAGCAAAAGACATTTCAAAAGTTCGCACATAACAAGGAAGACGTTTGTCAGACGCTCTCCTGCTTGAAAATCGTCGAACTGCCCCCACTTTGTTTAGAATCGAAACTGGAGTAGACCCATGACAACGATTTTAACGGTACGCAAAGGTAATCAAGTCGTCGTAGGCGGCGATGGACAAGTGTCTCTAGGCAACACAGTTATGAAAGGCAATGCACGTAAAGTGCGCCGCTTATATCGTGGTGAAGTCATTGCTGGATTTGCTGGCGGTACAGCGGACGCCTTCACTTTATTCGAACGCTTCGAAGGGCAACTGGAAAAGCACCAAGGTCACTTAGTACGCGCCGCTGTCGATCTGGCGAAAGACTGGCGCTCCGACAAGGCATTGCGTCGCCTTGAAGCGATGTTGATTGTCGCCAACAAAGACAGCACGTTAATCATTACAGGGACCGGTGATGTTGTTGAGCCACAACACGGCGCCTTAGCCATTGGCTCAGGTGGCAACTTTGCTGAAGCCTCAGCCCGCGCCTTAATCGACAATACCGACCTATCGGCAAAAGAGATTGTTGAGAAAAGTCTAAACATCGCCGCCGATATTTGTGTCTTCACTAACCATAGCTTAACCATTGAAGAAATCATTATCGACCCTAAGCTTGAAGACAACTCAACCAAAAACATTTCCTCAGAAGACACTTCTGACAAAGATAATTAAGAGAGCCAAGATGAGCAGCATGACCCCAAGAGAGACGGTTAACGCGTTAGACAATCATATTATTGGTCAACAAAAAGCCAAGCGTGCGGTGGCCATAGCCCTACGTAACCGCTGGCGTCGCATGCAACTCTCTGAAGACATGCGTGCCGAAATCACCCCAAAAAATATCTTAATGATTGGCCCCACCGGGGTTGGTAAAACCGAGATTGCCCGTCGTTTGGCGAAACTGGCTAACGCCCCTTTTATCAAAATCGAAGCGACTAAATTCACCGAAGTGGGTTATGTGGGCCGTGATGTAGAATCCATCATTCGTGATTTGGTCGAAATGTCGATCAAAATGCTACGCGAGCAAGAAACGGCTAAACTGCGTCATAAAGCCGAAGATGCCGCAGAAGATCGTATTTTAGATGTGCTACTGCCCCCCGCACGAGGTGGTGACCCAGAATTGGAAGATAACAGCACACGCCAAGCTTTCCGTAAAAAATTGCGCGAAGGCAAACTAGACGATAAAGAAATAGAAATCGACGTGGCTGATACACCCATTGGCGTCGAGATCATGACACCTCCTGGCATGGAAGAAATGACCAGCCAGCTACAAAACATGTTCTCAAGCTTAGGCTCCCACAAAACCAAGAGCCGTAAAATGAAACTAAAAGATGCCCTTCGCCAAGTACGTGACGAAGAAGCGTCTAAATTGATTAACGAAGACGAATTAAAAGCCCGTGCGGTGGAAGCCGTTGAACAAAATGGTATCGTCTTCCTAGACGAAATCGATAAAGTGGCAAAAAGCTCCGAGCGCTCTGGTGGTGAAGTCTCCCGAGAAGGGGTACAACGTGACTTACTGCCTCTTGTAGAAGGCTGCACGGTCAGTACCAAATACGGCATGATCAAAACAGATCACATTTTATTTATCGCCTCAGGGGCATTCCATTTAACCAAACCATCGGATTTGATTCCTGAATTACAAGGTCGCCTGCCGATTCGAGTTGAACTGGATGCTCTTACGGTGAATGACTTCGAGCGCATTTTGGTAGAACCCAGTGCCTCACTGACGCAGCAATACATTGCATTAGCGGCTACAGAAAACATTAACATCAACTTCACCAAAGAAGGGATCCATCGCATTGCGGAAATCGCCTTCCAAGTGAATGAGCGGACAGAAAACATCGGTGCTCGCCGTCTACATACCGTATTAGAGCGACTGTTAGAAGAAGTCTCTTACTCGGCCAGTGACATGCCTGATGGTCAAGAAGTGGATATTACCGCCGCTTACGTCGATGAACAGCTGGGCGAGATCATCGAAAACGAAGACCTTAGCCAATACATCCTTTAATCCAACACAAAACAAGAGAAAGCACTCATGGCAACCACACCCACTCCGACAAAAGTTCACTACCATAAGAAGTCTCGTGAATTGGAGCTGGCGTTTGCTGATGGGCAAGTATTCCGCCTCAGTGCGGAGTACTTGCGAGTGCACTCCCCGTCCGCTGAAGTGCGCGGACATGGTTTAACCATCCCTATTTTACAAGTTGGCAAAAAAGACGTCGCCATTAACAATATCGAAGGGGCCGGCAACTTTGCCCTAAAAATCACCTTTGATGATGGCCACGACTCAGGCCTCTACTCTTGGGATTACCTCTATAATCTCGGCCAACACTATGATGAACTTTGGCAAATATACCTAGAGCGCCTTGAAAAAGAAGGTCAGACGCGAGAAACTTCCGTGATTCAAATTCATCAAGTTTAACCCGTTGTTTTATCATCACTAGGAATTGTCATGAGCTCGCTTAGTTTGTCTGCCATTAGCGCCATTGAACGCGCCGTCAATCTTGCCCTAAAACAAGATGAACCTTCTCAAGCACGTCTAAGCAAACTGGCTGGCCAGCAAATTTTCCTACATATCGAAGACTTTTCTCTGACGCTGCAAGTTCATATTCTTGAGCAAGGCGTTATGTTGCATTGTCCAGAAAGCTTAGATGAAATCGACTTGGATCCTCGCCTAGATACCCTAGTTCAAGGGCCAAGCTCAGCCTATCGTAAGCTGCTCGAAGGCGATGGCCTGTTTGATGGTGACTTGCGCATTCAAGGCAACGCACAAGCCTTAATGACGCTACACAAAGTCATGGAAAACTTTGAACTGGATTGGGAAGGCTTACTTGCCGACCATATTGGTGATCTGCCTGCCGCCGCCCTAGCTCGTCTGCTTCGCAAGCAATGGTCTTGGGGCAAAGAAACCGCCACCACGCTTCATCTACAACTGGTTCAATACCTGCAAACCAATAGTCAACTACTGCCTAGCAAAATCGAATTCAACAGCTTCGTCGATGATATGGAACGCCTTGGCACACAACTCGACCGCACCGAAGCGAAAGTCAGACTATTAGATAAAAAACGTGCTTGATAGAACGATTAGAGGTCTATCAAGGTGAAGACCTCCTTTATCTTCCCTTTAAAATAGAATCACCATAGGCTTTTTCAAAAAAAGAACGCATATGAGGGGCTTGGTCCACATACGCTTGAGCTAGCAGCCTAGCTTTATTCCTTATCGCCGGATAGCGACTCATTAACGTTTTCATATTATCAGGATGCTCAAACAGTACTTCAGCATAAGTATTCACATCATTGTCCAAACGTGTCGCACCGTAATCAGACATAAAGCCTAATTGATGCCATTCAGACATTGTGTGCTTTGACTGTTCATAACATGGGCAATGCCCGTAGAAGTTCCTTTGATAGTGAAAACCAGCCGGCAACAACTCATTCCACTGTTTAACAGGAAAAGGGCCTTTATATACAAACAAAGAAGACAGTTCATGATGAAAAGTATCGGCATAGTACATCGCCCCATAGGCATCTAATGACGAATTAACAGCAAAAAAAATCGAGCTAGTAGTAGTCGAAAAGGATCCGGCGGCGGCTATCCCTTGCACATCTAAAGTGGAAGTTAAACGAATATCATGCAAATAGTTTTTTATAAAAGCAGGAGAATATTTTTTAAGAGCCATTTGTAACCCTTGCATCACAATATTCTGATCATGATGACCTATTGGCTTAAAACGCAAAACAGATAGCTCAGTACTCGTTAGCCCTTTCGATAAAACCCCGTTGTTTCCTGCGACAAAGGAAACGCCATATTCCATCGCAAGCTGATGCTGTGTTTCACTCGGGCTCAGGTTTTCTTTAGAGCTAAACCAAGACCAACCAACACCCCAGAGTACGAGTAATAGACCTAATAAATAACAAAAACGGTAGTGTATTTTCATCTCTTATCTGGTGTTGATTAAAGGTCACGATGTGGGCTTCGCTCGGCTTAAATACACACCTGCAATGGTCACAACAAAACCAGTGATTTGTACCCATGTCATATGCTCATTAAATAAGAAGTAGCTTTCGACCGCCGCTAGGGGTGGAACCAATAGCATGACGGTGGTGACTTGTGAGGCTTTCACTTTGCGCAGTAGCCAAACCATTAAGAACACGCCACCACAGGATAAAACAATAATACCCCATGCAATAAGTGCGAAGGTTTCAAGTTGTACTTTAAAGACATGTTCACCTAGCACCAATGCAAAACAGAACGTCACGACGGCGGCGGCCAAATTTTGTATTGCCATTGATGAGAATAAATCGGAAGAAGAAATCGACATTTTCTGGTAAGTCACCCCTAGGGATAAGGATAAAATACCTAAACACGCAAACAATAAGGTGAGAAAAGAAACCCCACCATGGCTCAAATCCAACTCAAAAACTGGACTCAAGACCAACACCAGCCCCACCATACCAATCAGCATTCCTATGATGCCTTTTATCGAGGTTTTTTCTTTGATCAGTAAGAAGGCAAGCAGGGTGACTAACACTGGCTGTAGCGCTCCGATCAGCGCCATGATACCTGCAGGTAAACCTTTCGCGATGGCCACATAGGCGAATGCTAAGTAAAAGCCGTTCATCAGCATCCCTGCGATAATGTGCTTAGGTAGTTCATTCCAGCTAGGAAAGCGGCGCCTTTGAAACACGGCGATAAGAGTAAAAAGCCCACCCACCCCCAAAAAACGAATAGTGAGGTAGATATTAGGATCAATTAAACCAACTAAAAACTTACCGGTAATAAAGCCAGTTGACCAAATGAGAACCAAGAGAACATACAAGAGCGCCATATAAAATCCGTTTTAAAGAGAGGGTTCATCAGAAACAAAAGTTTACATAACCGCATTGTAAGTTCTTTAGCCAGTCATTGGCTAGCCTCTCTCCCTCAAGATGGCCTATTTTATTTTTTTACCAAGCCGCGATAATTTGCTGACGCGACAGCCCTTGACCAATCAAAAAATGCAGTTTGACAAAAGCCGCTTCGTAAGTCATATCTAGGCCCGAGATCACGCCCGCCTCGACGAGCGCAGACCCCGCTGCGTAAGCACCCGCCGCAACACTGCCCGCTCCACATTGACTAACGTTCACAATGGTCACACCTCGGTCGGATGCGGTTTTTAGCAAGGCAAGTAATTCAGGATCTTTATCTGGGGCATTCCCCGCGCCATAACTTAATAAAACAGCCCCCTTCACCTTATCATTCAGCAATCCTTGCCAATGTATTGCTTGTACGCCCGGAAAGACAGGGAGAATCGTCACCGCACTGTCTTGCATCGCTGGAATGTGAATACTCATGGGAGCTTGATGAATGTCTTCAGAACGCCAGCGCCAATCAATGCCTAATACACCACGTTCTGGGTAATTAGGAGAACTAAAGGCTTGCCAATCCGTGGTGTGGGCTTTGTGTGCTCGATCCCCTTCGATCAATCGACCAGCAAAAAAGAGAAACACGCCTTGTACCCCTTCTTCACATGCTGAAATGGCCCCCATGACATTGATCATGGCGTCTGTTCGCACTTTATACATAGGTACTTGTGATCCGGTCAGGATAATGGCCTTATCACTATTGGCAAACATCAAAGACAAAGCACAGGCGCTATAAGCCATGGTATCCGTGCCATGAAGGACGATAAAGGCATCAAACTCATGCCATTTGCTTTCAATATCATGGGCGATATTTTGCCAATCTTGTGGTGTCGCGTTAGAAGAATCAATCAAGTTCTCATAACGTTGAATCACAAATTCATGCACGAATTCGTCCGATTCATTGAGATGCTGACTTAAGTGATCAGCAAAAGCGGCGTCAGGTACTAAGCCATTATCAGAAGGTACCATGCCAATGGTGCCACCGGTGTAAGCAATATAAATTTTCATATTGGTCTCAAATTATGTGATAGCCAAAGAAACACGAAAAACAAAAAGGCGCGTTTCCCCATGAGAAAAGCGCCTTTTAACGAGGTATGAATACAACAATACTTCTACTTCATACCATGACGGACAAACGCCTCGTTAGCGACTACATGCGCTCCAAGGTCTCAATACCCAACAAGTTCAAGCCTTGCTGCAACGTCGAGGCGGTCGCCAATGCCAATTGCAAACGGCTGATTTTCACATCGTCTTGGGCATTCAAGATTGGGCAAGCTTCATAGAAAGTCATAAAAGTACCGGCCAAGTCGTATAAATACGCACTCAGAAAATGGGGCATCCCATCGTTCACCACTTGCTGAATCGCTTCTTCAAATTGCACCAGCTGCATCGCAAGTGCCCGTTCTTGGGGCTCTTGGATCACGATATCGCCTTGTAAATCGTCAATATTCATTTCTGAACGACGTACAATGCTGGCCACACGAGAGTAGGCATATAACAAGTAAGGGGCGGTATTTCCCTCAAAGCTCAACATACTGTCCCAGTTAAACTGGTAGTCGCTGGTGCGGCTTTTCGATAAGTCAGCGTATTTGACTGACGCAATGCCCACCACACGACCAATGTTACGCTGCTCGTCTTCTGGCATGTCTGGATTTTTAGACGCCACCAATTTGAAAGCACGCTCTTGCGCTTCTTCTAACAAAGCCGACAATTTTGCCACACCACCAGAGCGCGTTTTGAAGGGTTTGCCATCGCTGCCCATCACGGTACCAAATGGCATGTGTTCAAGACGAGCGTCCTGTGGAGCAAAACCCGCTTTACGAGATAACGTGAAGATCTGCTGGAAATGCAAGGATTGGCGAGCGTCGACGAAGTACAAACAACGATCAGCTTTTAATGTATTGTAGCGGTAGCGCACGGCTGCCAAATCGGTCGTTGCATATAAGAAACCACCACCGCTTTTTTGCACAATAATCGGGGTAATTTCACCGTCTTTATTGGCAAACTCTTTCAAGAAGACACACTGTGCCCCATTCGATTCGGTTAATAATCCTTGTGCTTTTAAATCATCGATAACCTGTGGCAAATCATCATTATAAGCACTCTCCGGCATCACATCTTTTCGAGTTAAAGAGACACCCAACATGGTGTAGGTCTCTTCACAGTGATTCAGCGAGATATTGATAAACTCATTCCAAAGCGCCAAGCACTCTTTATTGCCAGATTGCAACGCTACCACTAATTCACGGGCACGATTCGCAAACGCTGGATCTTCATCAAAACACAGTTTGGCCGCACGGTAGAAGGTTTCAAGATCGGACAGCGCCATACTGACTTGTTGGTTTTCAGCACGTAATCGTTCCATATACGCCAACAACATACCGAATTGTGTGCCCCAATCGCCCACATGGTTCTGACGAATCACCTTGTGTCCTAAGAATTCCAAGGTGCGAACCACCGCATCCCCAATCACGGTAGAACGCAAATGACCGACGTGCATTTCTTTGGCAAGGTTAGGCGCAGAGTAATCCACTACCACGGTTTCTTTGATGTCAGCCATCGGCACATCTAATCGATCGCTGTGACGCAAACGGATCAACGCTTCACTCAACCAAGTATTTTTTAGAAAAATATTAATAAAGCCTGGGCCTGCAATTTCGACTTTATCGGCAAGATCGTCCAGTTCAAGCTTTTCTAATACTTGCTCCGCTAATTGGCGAGGGTTCATCTTTAACTTTTTCGCCACCCCCATAATGCCATTAGCTTGGTAATCACCAAATTGCGCTTTCGCCGATTGACGAACCAGTGCGGGGGCGTCTTCAGGTGCACCAACTGCCACCATAGCCGCTTGAATACGTTGATTTAACAAAGTTTGAATGTTCACAGGAAACCTTTAATGCTCGACTTAATGCACAACATTTTGTGCCGAATCAGAACCACACAACCCGTGTTTTGCTCTGGCAAAACACGGGTTGTGTGGCATGTTATAAAATTAGCTTAATAATAACCGATTTTTGCCTAGTTAGCGAAAAACAGCTTACAAGCAGGGTTATCATTCTCATCTTGGTAAGGATAACCCAACTCGTCTAAATAACGGGTCACATCGGTTTCCTCACCGACGGCTTGTAGTCCCACCAACACACGACCATAGGCATCCCCATGGTTTCGATAATGGAACATAGAAATATTCCAATGACCGCCCAGCGTATTGAGGAATTTCAACAACGCACCAGGACGCTCTGGGAACTCAAAACTGTAGATCAATTCGCCCTTATCGCTGTGCAGGTGCCCACCAATCATATGGCGAACATGCACTTTGGTGGTTTCATCATCGGTCAAATCGATGATTTCATAGCCTTTCAAATCGGCCAACAATTCTTTGCGGCTATGTGGACTACCACCCAACGCCACCCCCACAAAAATCACCGCTTGGTTATCATCACCGTAACGGTAATTGAATTCGGTAATATTGCGCCCTACTAGCGCCTGACAGAAATCTTTAAAACTGCCGGGCTTTTCAGGGATCTTAACCGCAATGATGGCTTCACGTTTTTCCCCCAACTCAGCACGTTCTGACACATGGCGCAAACGGTCAAAGTTCACATTGGCACCGCTGTTGATCGCAATCAGCGTTTGTCCTTTCGCACCTTCACGCTCAATATACTTTTTCAAACCAGCAAGCGCACATGCACCGGCCGGCTCGGTGATAGAACGGGTGTCATCGTAGATGTCTTTGATCGCCGCACACATTTCATCTGTGGTCACGGTAATCACTTCGTCCACCGTATCTTTGGCAATAGCAAAGGTGTTTTTCCCGATTTCAGCCACGGCCACCCCTTCCGCAAAAATCCCCACAGTAGCCAAGCGAGTGGGCTCGCCTTTTTCCAAGGCGATTTTTAGGCAAGCAGCATCTTCTGGTTCAACGCCAATAATTTTGACCTCTGGACGAAGATATTTGATATAAGCAGAAATCCCTGCAATTAAGCCACCACCACCAACGGGCACAAAAATCGCGTCAATATTGCCTTCATGTTGGTGCAAGATCTCCATACCAATGGTTCCTTGACCCGCGATGGTGTCAAGATCATCGAAGGGGTGCACATAGACTTGACCCGTCTCATCCATAATTTCGCGAGATCTGGCAGACGCTTCATCAAACGCATCACCGAATAACACTACTTCGGCACCATGGTTACGCACCGCTGTGACTTTGACTTCTGGCGTCGTCGCAGGCATGACAATTGTCGCTTGAATACCAAGCTTTTTGGCCGCCAAAGCCAATCCCTGTGCGTGATTACCCGCCGAGGCAGCAATCACGCCACGGGCGCGTTCTTCGGGTGTTAACTGACAAATTTTGTTGTATGCCCCACGAATCTTGAAAGAGAAAACTGGCTGCAAATCTTCTCGCTTCAAAATAATCTCATTGCCTAATCGAGTCGATAATTGATTAGCACGAGACAGTGGTGTTTCCACGGCAACGTCATAAACGCGCGCCTGTAGAATCTTTTTGATCATGGTATGAGGCATAGTGTGTCCTAAATGAAAAATAAATCGACAACGCAACATCCTTGGTGACGCCTACGCTGTCGCTGCGAGTCAAAAAACTGAGTAGGAAATATACTCTTTTGGCTCACTTCACGCAAAGGTCGATCTCCCTTTGGGCGCCATCAAAAGCGCAGAAAATCGGCAAATACGAGGCTAACAATAGACATCTGAAGCGCTTATAATACGCCCACCATCAGAGGAGGCTTATTTGTCATAATAATGCTCCCAAAATCAGGCGTTCTTTGCACCACCTCACACGTGGCAAGAGCAAAGCACGCTTATCTCTATAATAAAAGAAAAGGCGAAACGTCCCATGACGCAAGATGAATTAAAGCAAGCCGTCGCCGAAGCGGCAATCGAGTACATTCTCCCTATGCTAAAGGCCGATACCATTGTCGGCGTCGGCACAGGCTCCACCGCCAATCTGTTTATTGATGAATTGGCCAAGCACAAACATCGTTTTGATGGCACCGTCGCCAGTTCAGAAGCCTCGACGCTGCGTCTAAAAGGCCATGGTATTCCTGTTTACAGCCTCAATGCCGTCAACGAAGTACGTGTTTATATCGATGGTGCCGATGAGTCAGACCATCATTTAAACCTGATCAAAGGCGGTGGCGCAGCGCTTACCCGCGAAAAAATCGTGGCCGCCTGTAGTGATCTATTCGTCTGCATCGCGGATGAGTCAAAATTAGTGGATGTGTTGGGAGCCTTCCCGCTGCCAATTGAAGTGATTCCAATGGCGCGCGGTCATGTGGCCAGGGAACTGGTCAAACTGGGTGGCACGCCTGTTTACCGTGAAAACGTCATTACCGATAACGGTAACCAGATTTTAGATGTCTACAACCTCGACATCCTCGATCCCGTTGCGCTTGAGAAAAGCATCAACAACATCGTAGGAGTGGTGACCAATGGCTTATTTGCCGCCCGCCCAGCAGATGTATTGTTATTAGGCACCAAAGACGGCATCAAAACCCTGGAAAAATAAATCAGACAAAGCCTTAGATTCTCTATCAAAGGCTTTGATCTATTTCAATGAGCTTACTTCGTCTAGAACCAGCGACTCCTACGCATAACCAGAAATTGAGTGGTGCCTAACAGCGCCAACGCACCACAAAAAATCCAAAAAGCGGCGCTATTATTTGTGCCAGGCATACCGCCGATATTGATACCAAATAACCCAGTTAGAAACCCTAAAGGCATAAAAATGCCTGACAATATGGACAGAACATACATCCGAGCATTCATCTTCTCAGATTGCGCATTCACGAACTCTTCTTGCATCAAAATACAACGTTCACGCAATGAATCTAACGCCTCAACATAACGTGTCAGTTCGTTGGCCGCCTCTTGCACCTGAACCAGCTGATCTCTTGTCATCCATGTCTGGAATTCCACTATCAACTTGTGGATGGCTTCCTTTTGCGGAACAAGAAAGCGCCGTAAACGAATCGACTCCAAACGTCGTTGTACCAACTCACCACGCTGATCGGCTTCAATGCGCTGACTCATATTTTCTTCTAAATCATCCAGCTCATCTTCAAGACCATCAATCACCGACGCCATGCGGCTAATCAAGGTATGTGTTAACGTCGACACTAAGTCTGCTGTACTCACTGGCCCTTCATTATTCTCCAAGTTCTCGATCACATCTTGAACCGATAGTAAGCGGCGTTTTCGAACCGAAATAATAAAGTGTGGTGTAACCCAGAGGCGCAAAGACACCATATCGGACGGATCAGAACCGGGGTTGAGATTAACACCTCTAAGCGTTAATAAGATCCCCGTCCCCATTTTCACCAAACGTGGCCGAGTTTCATCCGCAAACAAGGCTTCTACCAAGCTATATGGCACATCAGGCAACGAAGCGAACCATTCTTGTGCCATATCATCGCTTCTGTCCACATGTATCCAACGGCTCCCTTCTTGCGGCAGCGTAACCGGAAGATCACTTGCTTCTAATACCTTTGCTCCACCAGAACCATCTAACTCTAGATTATACAAAACAAACTCAGACATAACGTTTCCTTAAACGATTCTTTCACCGTAACCTAGTCGAGATAGCCTAGTCGAAATACTAAGCCATGGACAATTATTTTACCGACAACTCATCACTTGGCTGACACCTCCCTCAGGCAATGGCATAATTTCTACATTCTCTAAAAACAAGGAAAAGCAGACCATGCAAAACCTATCTCAAGTTTTAGCAGCCAGCGCCACCCCTGAGTCGTTACAATCTGTATTGAACGTCACCGTGAACACCTGTGTCGATATTTCCAACGCTCTCAAAAAAGGCTCTCTTGCTGGCATTTTAGGCATGGCTGGCAATGAAAACGTTCAAGGTGAAGAGCAGAAGAAACTGGATGTCATTTCCAACAACATGTTAAAAGACGCCCTGTTAGCCTGTCCCGCAGTGCGCGCCATTGCCTCTGAAGAAGAAGACTACATAGTACCCGCTAATACCAATGGCGAATACCTAATCGCCTTTGACCCACTCGATGGCTCATCTAATATCGACATCAACGCCATGGTCGGTACCATTTTTTCCCTCTACCGCCAAACTGGGGATAACCCTGCGACAGAACAAGACTTTTTGATCCAAGGCAAAGAACAGGTGGCCGCTGGCTATGTCCTCTATGGCCCATCTAGTATGCTAGTACTAACGACTGGGAAGGGTGTCAATATGTTCACTCTCGACCTTGATACTCATACCTTTTTACTCACCAGAGAAAACGTACAAGTCGCCCAAGACACCCAAGAATTTGCTATCAACATGTCCAACCAACGCTTCTGGGCAGACAGCATGCAAAACTACGTGGACGATCTTGTCGCTGGAAAAAATGGCAGTAGAAACAAAGACTTCAATATGCGCTGGGTAGCCGCTATGGTTGGCGATGTACACCGCATCCTATGCCGTGGTGGTATATTCATCTACCCATGGGACAACAAAGACCCAAGCAAACCTGGCAAACTACGCCTAATGTACGAAGCCAACCCAATGGCCATGCTGCTAGAGCAAGCTGGTGGTAAAGCCCACACCCATACACAGCGGATTCTAGACATCCAACCAGAAGCCATTCACCAGCGCGTCGCTGTCATCTTAGGCGCTGCAAACGAAGTGGATAAGTGCCTAAGTTATTAACAGATCAGAAATAATGGATGCTTTTAGGCTCACTGTGGATGGGTTTATTTAGATTGGAAAAGACGCCGAGGGGCGTCTTTTTTGTTGAGGAAAATTTAAATTAAGGGTTAAAATTTATTACCATCAAGTATTTTAACGATGCTTAATAATCCGATTCGAATACAGATCTTCAACAGGAAAGATCATTGTGTAGTCACCCCAATTGAGATTACCGTCCTCAATGTCGAATGTAAGAAACGTCTCAACATTTTTATACGGTTCATAGTCAGGATGCCCAACACTAAAAATAAACGGAGCAAAATCAACTACTGACTTATGACCATCACTGAATGTAATTTCAAGAATATGGTCAGTAAGATGACGCGTATCAACCACCGATAATTTGGACATTTCTCACCTTTTGAGTAATTATTTGTGGACTAATGTGCTTTTTCTTCACGAAGTAATCTACCCATTTGTTAACGATATCATCAGCATTTACGAACCCTTCTAATTCTTTACGCTTTTTTGGCTCATTGTGGATAGGTTTATTTAGATTGGAAAAGACGCCGAGGAGCGTCTTTTTTTATTAAGGATAGAAAATCAACATCAGATAAAACTAAGCCTATTTCACCTCAGCCATTTGAACGACTCAGCTAAAAATTGGTCGGCATTCTCCCTAACAATCTCACCATGAGACATGACCAATATTTTTGGACACCAATCGAATAACCGCTTGAAGTGTTTACGAGCATCAGACTTACCAAATATAAAGCTTAAACGCCAATCTAAAGGAGTTTTCCCATTAGGGGCAAGAATACCAACACATTTAGCAATCCCCCTTTGCCAATAAGTAAAGTCCTTACCTGAAAAGTTTTCGACCAAATCAGTGACAATTAACGTGCCTGAGCCTGTGTGGTAAAACACACACTCCTCCATTAAAGGAGACCCAGAAAACAACTCTTGCTCAATATCCGATCCCCAAGCCCAATCTTGAATAGTATTAAGAGAGCCATGGAAGGAAATATCACGACGTTTTTTGATCACCTCGTTTGTACCATAGACTTCAGCATTTGGATAAAACGCGATCCATTCAGGTAAGAAGAGGTGATGTAGATGATTAGGGGCAATCAAGTATTTAACGCGACCTAAACCGTCGAGTTGCGCTTTGATTGAGTCCGATAATTTAATAGGGCTATGAACCCAAAGCTCACCGCTCGTTAATCGAACCACTGTCATCCGAGTGGAAAATGGCAGCCCTAAGAATTGAACAGAGTCACCATTAAATATCCATATGCCATCTGCTAACTTTTCCATACTCCTCCGATCCTATCTGCATAATAACTCACCATGAGAACTCGCCTCAGACTTTACCGATTAGCGTAAAGCCAGCGCCATGACATATCAAGTGGGGTAAGCTCTGGGCTTGCTTTGTGTGGAGTCATGCTAACGCTCGAAATTTCATGCGTTTGTTAGATGGTCACTCATTCTCAGGCGGTGGTCTTTCAATTCCTCTGCCTCATCAAATTCAAAAACGGAGAATTGAGCATTTTTATGGTAACCAATGCCTCCCCCTTGAGGCGAAAAAAGAGTCACTTCTTAGTTCCGAGATGGAACCCTTGATCTAACGCTCTATCTTTGAAAAGATTAACTCAGATCAATCGTCACCTTGCTATTGGATTCGCGCAGACGCGTTGAGCCTGCGAAACAGGCGCAAGCGAATACAATGACAAGGTGATCATCTAAAAAGGCCGCAAAGCAATGGATTACCGCCTTCGCGGTAATAACGTTGTGAATGCGGGAGCTGTAGGAATGGCAAGAGACGCTCTCACGGACCCGAACCCAATTTTTTAGGGAGGTTGACTCCCCTTTTTATTTTTTTGGATTTTCTGTAGACGAAAAAAAGCCCCAATAGCATAAGCTATCAGGGCTTCCTATTTAAAATCTTGATAACGACCTACTCTCACATGCTTGTCTGTTATAGAGAGCCCAACACGACCATCGGCGATGGTTGAGATGCCCCATAACGAAAAAACCCCACCCTGCTTAGCAGGATAGGGTTTCTCTTAATTAAATCTTGATAACGACCTACTCTCACATGGGATCTCCCACACTACCATCGGCGATGGCACTTTTCACTTCTGAGTTCGGGATGGGATCAGGTGGTTCAATGCCTCTATGATCATCAAGAAAACTGGTTTGTTTTATTAGCAATCGTCTAATAAAACCAAATTCTTAACTGTCTAATAACTTATTAGGACTTCTTAATTTAAAGCTTTATAACGACCTACTCACACATGGCTTTCTAATTCAACCAAGCCCACACTACCATCGGTGATGGCAAGCGCCTGCGGCGAATAAAGTGCCACTTCTGAGAACGCCCGTGGCGTTTATCAGGTGGTTCAATGCCTCTATGATCATCAAGAAAACTGATTTTTTTTATTAGCGACTGTCTAATAAAACCAAATTTTCAAGTGCCTAATTATAGATTAGGACTTCTAAATATAAAGCTTGACGGCGACCTACTCTCACATGGGATCTCCCACACTACCATCGGCGATGGCGCTTTTCACTTCTGAGTTCGGGATGGGATCAGGTGGTTCAACGCCTCTATGACCGTCAAGCAAACTGGCTTGCGTTTGTTATGGTGGCTTTGTGTTTTCCTCTCCATAACGCGCAAATTCGTTCACTTGTCTCTTTTAACAATTCTTCTTTGAAATAGCGATAACCAAGGTCAAACCAGTGTCTATCGTAATCTGTAAAACCACTTTGGTGTTATATGGTCAAGCCTCACGAGCAATTAGTATTGGTTAGCTCAATGCCTCACAGCACTTACACACCCAACCTATCAACGTCCTCGTCTCGAACGGCTCTTTAGGGAACTTATGTTCCAGTGAGATCTTATCTTAAGGGAGGCTTCCCGCTTAGATGCTTTCAGCGGTTATCCCGTCCGAACATAGCTACCCGGCAATGCCACTGGCGTGACAACCGGAACACCAGAGGTTCGTCCACTCCGGTCCTCTCGTACTAGGAGCAGCTCCTCTCAAATCTCAAACGTCCACGGCAGATAGGGACCGAACTGTCTCACGACGTTCTAAACCCAGCTCGCGTACCACTTTAAATGGCGAACAGCCATACCCTTGGGACCGGCTTCAGCCCCAGGATGTGATGAGCCGACATCGAGGTGCCAAACACCGCCGTCGATGTGAACTCTTGGGCGGTATCAGCCTGTTATCCCCGGAGTACCTTTTATCCGTTGAGCGATGGCCCTTCCATACAGAACCACCGGATCACTAAGACCTACTTTCGTACCTGCTCGACGTGTCTGTCTCGCAGTTAAGCGTGCTTTTGCCTTTACACTCTATGCATGATTTCCGACCATGCTGAGCACACCTTCGTGCTCCTCCGTTACTCTTTGGGAGGAGACCGCCCCAGTCAAACTACCCACCACACAGTGTCCTCGATCCGGATTACGGACCTGAGTTAGAACCTCAAACATACCAGGGTGGTATTTCAAGATTGGCTCCAATAGAACTGGCGTCCTATCTTCAAAGCCTCCCACCTATCCTACACAAGTAGGTTCAAAGTTCACTGTGAAGCTATAGTAAAGGTTCACGGGGTCTTTCCGTCTAGCCGCGGATACACAGCATCTTCACTGCGATTTCAATTTCACTGAGTCTCGGGTGGAGACAGTGCCGCCATCATTACGCCATTCGTGCAGGTCGGAACTTACCCGACAAGGAATTTCGCTACCTTAGGACCGTTATAGTTACGGCCGCCGTTTACTTGGGCTTCGATCAAGAGCTTCGCTTACGCTAACCCCATCAATTAACCTTCAAGCACCGGGCAGGCGTCACACCCTATACGTCCACTTTCGTGTTTGCAGAGTGCTGTGTTTTTAATAAACAGTTGCAGCGGCCTGGTATCTTCGACCGACTAGTGCTTACGGAGCAAGTCCTTCACACCGGCCGGCGTACCTTCTCCCGAAGTTACGGTACCATTTTGCCTAGTTCCTTCACCCGAGTTCTCTCAAGCGCCTTGGTATTCTCTACCTGACCACCTGTGTCGGTTTGGGGTACGGTTCATGTATATCTGAAGCTTAGAAGTTTTTCCTGGAAGCATGGCATCAACCACTTCACCCAAAAGAGGGCTCGTCATCAATTCTCGGCATTCTCTCTTAAAGAGTGACCCGGATTTGCCTAAGTCACTTGCCTACTACCTTAAACACAGACAACCATCGCTGTGCTGGCCTAGCCTTCTCCGTCTCTCCATCGCAATATACATAAGTACAGGAATATTAACCTGTTTCCCATCGACTACGCATTTCTGCCTCGCCTTAGGGGCCGACTCACCCTGCCCTGATTAACATGGGACAGGAAACCTTGGTCTTCCGGCGGGGGAGGTTTTCACTCCCCTTATCGTTACTCATGTCAACATTCGCACTTCTGATACCTCCAGCCTGCCTTACAGCTTGACCTTCAACGGCTTACAGAACGCTCCTCTACCGCTCATCCTAAGATGAACCCGTAGCTTCGGTGTACAGTTTGAGCCCCGTTATATCTTCCGCGCAGGCCGACTCGACTAGTGAGCTATTACGCTTTCTTTAAAGGATGGCTGCTTCTAAGCCAACCTCCTAGCTGTCTAAGCCTTCCCACATCGTTTCCCACTTAACTGTAACTTTGGGACCTTAGCTGACGGTCTGGGTTGTTTCCCTTTTCACGACGGACGTTAGCACCCGCCGTGTGTCTCCCGTGCTCATACTCATTGGTATTCGGAGTTTGCATGGGGTTGGTAAGTCGGGATGACCCCCTAGCCCAAACAGTGCTCTACCCCCAATGGCAATACACGAGGCGCTACCTAAATAGCTTTCGAGGAGAACCAGCTATCTCCGAGCTTGATTAGCCTTTCACTCCTATCCACAAGTCATCCCCAGCCTTTTCAACGGATGTGGGTTCGGTCCTCCAGTTAGTGTTACCCAACCTTCAACCTGCTCATGGATAGATCGCCCGGTTTCGGGTCTATTCCCAGCAACTATACGCCCTATTAAGACTCGGTTTCCCTACGCCTACCCTATGCGGTTAAGCTTGCTACTGAAAATAAGTCGTTGACCCATTATACAAAAGGTACGCAGTCACGGAACAAGTCCGCTCCCACTGCTTGTACGTACACGGTTTCAGGATCTATTTCACTCCCCTCACAGGGGTTCTTTTCGCCTTTCCCTCACGGTACTGGTTCACTATCGGTCAGTCAGGAGTATTTAGCCTTGGAGGATGGTCCCCCCATCTTCAGACAGAATAACACGTGTTCCGTCCTACTCGTTTTCATGACTAAGGCATTTTCGTATACGGGGCTATCACCCTTTACAGCGAT
>NZ_CM149678.1:5025000-5100000 GCF_056173515.1 Marinomonas sp. 63XJN7_9_ISO-PGPR-S23-217
GAATTTTGAGCGCAAGTACTTTTTTAGGTTTCCGATGATTTTATTTTAGAAAGTCTAAAATCGTTCAATAAGCCAACAAAAAAGCAAAAATCTAGTTCAAAACCAAGCCAATTTTATGCATCAAGTACTCTAGGCATTTCCACTGGAAGTTGGCGCTCGATTTTCATCGCCTGTGGACTTATCTCAACTTGATAGGCAATAACCTCTACCCCCTTTGCAACCACTTCGATAAAAGCTTGTGCATACTTCTTATCAATATGTGCAGCGGGTGTCACAGAATCGATTCCAGTATGACTCACACAGAAAAACATCACTGCACGATGCCCCTCTTCGACCATCTGCGCCAGTTCGTATAGATGCTTACGACCCCGATCTGTTACCGCATCTGGAAAGTACCCCATTCCATCTTCTTCTAATAACGTGACATTCTTCACTTCCACATAGCACTTACGGCCGTCCTCACCCGTAAGCAACCAATCGATTCGGCTGTTTCCGCCATATTTCACTTCCGCTTTTTGCTCAGCGTAACCAGCAAGTTCTTTCACCACACCATTAGCAATGGCTTCGCCCACCAGCTTATTTGGATAGCCAGTATTGATACAAGCCAAATATTGATTATCAACTTCTACCAGCTCCCAGGTATAAGCCAACTTGCGCTTAGGGTTATCACTCTTAGATAGCCAAACGCGTGCACGCTCTTGTTGGCAGCGTTTCATTGACCCCGTATTTGGACAATGGGCCACCACGACCTCGCCACTCGGCAACTCAATGTCAGACAAAAAACGCTTATAACGCTTAATCAATTTTCCCTCTATTAAGGGCGTTGGAAATTTCACAACAATGCTCCAGCACTTTTTACTATTCAACACAAACAAAAACGGCCCTCTTTACTATAAAGAGAGCCGCTTCATTAAACCATTAACACAGGAAGATTATTCCCACTAAGTCGCTTGTACGGAAGGTACGCCCAGCGCATTTATAAAGTCGATGGCTTCTACCGCCGTCGCTTCTGTGTCAAATACATCGATAAAGGTAGCCGCTATTGCTCGACGACAGACGAAATGCAAACAGCACCCTACGCCAGCGCGAATTGAATCTGATTATGCTCACTCGTGTGATGGATACAGTCTTGGAATGGCAGCGCTGTTGGTAAAAAACGTAGCATTTTCTTATTCTCCCTTTATTATGACAAGCTAATACGGTTATTTTGGCACTTACCCGTCAATCACCAACCGATACAAGATATAGATACCATCACAAAGGAGCAGCAACATGGACACCCTCCTCAAAATATCATTGGTATCCCACTCTTTACGGCACAATAAGCCCATACTGATTTATACAAATAAATAAAATTATCCTCTCACTCTCTAATAAAATTTTATCTTATGAAAAAAGCTTTTTACCTTGCTGCTTTACTGTCACTTTTTAGCCCGTTAGCAATCGATATGTACCTTGGCCTTATGAGCGTCATCGAAGGTGAGTTTCATGCAAGTGCTTCGCTTACTCTATCTATTTTTCTCTTTGGACTAGGCGTAGGGCAAATTCTATTTGGTCTGGTTAATGATAAAAAGGGATTGCCGTTCTTGATTGTATTTTCCTTGATCGGCTATATCTTAACCTCTGGCGCTATTTTCTTATTTACCGACTATCTTTCTTTGCTCATTTCTCGCTTTGGTCAAGGCGTCTTTGCGGGTGGTTTATCTTTGTCATCCATACTCTTTATTGATCGAAGTTTTCAAGGCAATGAAAAGCAAAAATACCTTGGCTATCAACAATCTATTATGAATGCCATTCCTGCTACGGCCCCAGCCATTGGTACTTTTTTATATGAGTTAACGGGAAGCTGGCGAGCCACATTTTTAGTCCTTTTCGTTATTGGCATAGCATTTCTATTTTGGTTGTTGAGAAACCTTAGCATTATCCCTAAAAGTCACGCGACGATGAGCAAAAAAGTCTCTTTCAATAAGGATTATATTCGATACGGTATTATTTCCATATTAAGCTTAGGTGGACTTTTTACTTATGTCTCAGCATATCCTTTTGTTATTGACGCCATGGGGCTCAGTAAGCTTTTTTTTCTGATTGCCTTTGCTTTCAATGCTGTTTTTATCATATTGGGAGGCATTTTCTCTGGAAACCGTTCCAATCATTGGTCTTCGAAAAAACTACTTACCTTGGGTATTTTATTGCAAGCCATCAGTGCCATGATCATATTTTTTAGCCATGGTTTTTATTGGCTTTCACTTTTAGGTTTTGCTACGTATTGTTTTTCCTTTCCGATTACGATTGCCAACGCTATGGCAATGAGCTTATCAGGTATTCATAAAGGCCATGGGAAACTACTAGGCTATATAACATGCTTGCAAATGTGCGCTGGAGGATTAGGAGGCTATTTGGTCACAAGCCTGACCTTTTCAACAGCTATGTCTTTCGCCTTTTTATTGGCACTCTATGCGCTTGTCTCCATTGTCCTCATCCAAGGAAAAACACAATATACGACGGAAGTGAAGGAGCCGTAAGAATCAACTATAGCGGCCAGCTACCGCCTTTCCATTAATCCCAGCAAAGGCTATTGGAGTATGCGCAGTCATAGTATTGAACATCGCAACCGCCTCGCTGCAGGCCATAAGATTTAGATCGAGAGATCTTCGGCCATCTTCCTTCCAGCTCATAAGCTAACGTAGCAGCAAGTTCTGCTCCGTTAGTTAACGAGTCAGTGTCTCCTGTCCTGCCCACTAAACAGAAGCAATCGGAAGACCTGTATAGACAGGATGGAAAATATTTAATACAAGGAAATAGTAAGCATGGGGATTTGCCAAAATAAATGCTTCCAACTCAAGAGATGTTTTCCATAATTTATTGGTTACACTGTCAATATGGTTAGAATTGCTTAAGGATGGGTATGAAAATAGAAGAGATTTACCGTCGGGATTTAAATCTGCTGGTCGCGTTGCAAGTTCTGGTTGAGGAGCGCAGTGTCAGCCGAGCAGCAGAGCGCTTAAACTTGAGCCAGTCTGCCATGAGCCGGGTTCTGGGGCGATTACGCTGTTTGTTGTCAGACCCTTTATTTACACGTCAAGGGCAACAGCTAATCCCAACAGAAAAAGCGTTATCAGTGAATAGAGCGCTAGACGAGCCAATTGGCTCTCTTAGACAACTCTTGTCTCCCATTGATTTTGACCCCACGTTTTGTGATCAAACATTCACGATTTTAACGACTGATTATGCAATGCAAACTATTTTACCCTTTGCTTTACCTCGCATATATCAGGAAGCACCTAATGTCGCGTTTGAGTTTTTGCCGCTGCAAGATGAACATTTAAAAGAGCAACTCACTTACGGTCGAGCAGACTTAGCTATTAGTCGCCCAATTTACTCTATAGAGCCATTACAGTATGAAACATTAGGGCGAGTTGGAGTGTCATGTCTATTATCTAAGCAACATCCGTTAGCGAATAAGCCAATGTGTCTAGAGGATTATTTGAATTTTCCTCACGCAATGATTGCCATTAGCGATGGAGTGAAATCCCTTATTGAACAGGCATTGGAAGATAAACCTAAACGACGCATGATTCTGAGGACTTATTATTTAGAAGCGGCACTGGCGATTGTTGATACCATGCCTCTCATTATTACAGTACCAGCAGATTTAGCCTACTTAGTTTCTGAGAAGCATGATCTAATCGTCAAACCGCTACCCTTTCATTTTACACCGTTTGATTATTCCATGATTTGGCACCCTCGTTGTGAGCATTCACCTGCACAGGAATGGTTAAGAAGCATCGTAAAGGAAGAGTGTGGCAAGCTAATCGCTAATCGTGTGGTAGAAATGGGACTGGAGTGAGTTCGCCGCCAATGCGTCTTATGCATAGAAGAATGTCATTTTGCCCCATAACATTCATTATATCCTATCTCTCAACGCAACTGCCCCCATTTATTGATGCGGTGCCTTCTCAATGATAAATTTGATTTATGTATAATTTGCATAGACCACTTCACTTTTTATCATTTGAGTCCCCTCTGAATACTCTCTAAACTCCTTACATATCCTAGTTGAGCGCGTATCCGCACTCGTTTCATTCCACTTTCGCTAAAGTACTGAGATTGTTAGTTATGTTGCGTCTGTCATGAATGTTTCTCTATCACCTACCCAAGTTAGAGAACCGAATAACAGCGCAAGCCATTAACCATGGCGGCCACGAACCAATGGACATAAATGAAACGCCCTCTGATCACTGCAGGCATTATTAAGAGCAATTTATGTTTACTTTTCGATTTCCATTGCTAGTTTGGCTGGGCATAGGCATCTTGATTACCAGCTTAGGAATCAGGCAATCCTTTGGTATTTTCATGACGCCTATTTCTGACTACTTCCATACGGGGCGAGAGTTTTTCAGCTTTGCCATTGCATTGCAAAACTTACTATTTGGCGCGTTCCAGCCGTTTGTGGGAATGGCCGCCGACCGTTGGGGGCCAAAACGTATCATCATTATAGGCTCGGCCTCTTATGCCGCTGGTCTGTACTTAACCTCGATTGCCGTCGAGCCGACTATGATGTACCTATCCTTAGGAGTGCTTGTTGGGCTTGGCTTAAGTGCTACCAGCTACGTAATCGTCCTAGGGGCGGTAGCGAAAGTGGTGCCTGCGCAACATGCGGCAAAAGCCTTTGGCTTAACCACGGCGGCAGGGTCATTTGGTATGTTTGCGATGATCCCTGGCGCACAAACATTATTGAGTATTTATGATTGGCAAAGTGCTATGCAAATATTTGCTGTCATGTGTAGTTTTATTGTGGTGTTTGCCGTATTCATCAAGACAGCAAAGCAAGAAACACATACTACACACCATCTACAAGAAGACCTGCAAACCCTCAAAGAGGCTTTGAAAGAAGCGTTTTCACACAAAGGCTACTGGTTGATTCATATAGGCTTTTTTGTATGTGGTTTCCATGTGATGTTTATCGCCACTCACCTTCCAAGTTATTTGTCGGATAAAGGCCTACTCGCATCAACAGCGGCCATGGCACTGGCTTGTGTAGGTATATTCAATATCTTTGGTTCATACTTTTGGGGAGCCATGGCAGACCTCTATAACAAACGTTATGTGATGTCTGCACTGTATTTAATGCGTACGGTTGTGATCAGTGCTTTTGTGATATTCCCTACCACTGACATGACGGCTATCATTTTCGGCGCTGCCATCGGTTTTTGCTGGTTAGGTACGGTGCCCTTAACATCTGGCTTAGTACGTCAAATTTTTGGCCCTCGTTACCTATCGACGCTATACGGTTTAGTGTTTCTCTCTCACCAATTAGGCAGCTTTTTGGGTGCATGGGCCGGTGGTGTCGTCTACGATTATTACGGCTCATACGCCCCTATTTGGTGGACTGCGGTTGCGCTAGCGTTTATCTCCGCATTGATTCATCTTCCAATCAATGACAAACCAGTCCCACGTTTAAATACGGCTGCATATACCGGAGCAATCCGGACACCCATTCCGATATAACTCGGACACCCATTCCGTTTTTATCCGGACACCTATTACGCTCTAAACCGGACACTTTTTGGCTTTCCCCGGAATCCCTGTCCGGATTAGCGTAAACCCTGTCCGGATTCACCGGAATCCCTTCGTTTTCTCTTTTAAATCAATCGCTCACTACACTTGGTTACACCTAATACGTTGCCAGGAAGTGATCATGACCAGAAAGAGAACCTCAATGACCAATATTAAAGAGATTTTGCGTCTCAAACATGAGTGCCATTTATCCACGCGGCAGATTGCTTCTTGTTTGAATGTCGGCCGCTCTACCGTGTCCGATGTCCTGACTCGTTTCAAACAAAGTGACTATTATTGGCCCCTTGCCAGTGACGTTTCCGATACCGATCTGTCTAAAGCGCTGTATCAAGAAAAACCGGCTAATCGCCTGAAAGTGATGCCGGACTTTGCGTACTTTTTTATCGAACTCAAGCGCAAAGGGGCGACGAAGCAATTGTTGTGGGAAGAATATGTTGCCGAGCACCAAGAGCGCACTTATGGCTACAGCCAGTTCTGCGAGTACTTCCGTCGTTGGCTCGCCACACAAAAACGCAGTATGCGTCAACTCCATACCGCAGGTGACAAGTTATTCATTGATTATTGCGGACCGACTATCCCGATCGTCAATCCGGAAACGGGCGACGTTCGCCACTCACAAGTGTTTGTCGCCACACTGGGAGCGTCTAACTACACCTACGTTGAAGCCAGCGAAAGTCAAAAGCTGGAGCATTGGCTACAGTGTCACGCCAATGCGTTTGAACACTTCGGTGGCGTTCCCGCTTTATTGGTGCCAGACAACTTAAAAGCTGCCGTGACAAAAACAGATCGTTATGAGCCGAAACTCAACGACAGTTATCGTCAGTTAGCGCATCACTATCAAACCGCCATTATGCCGGCTCGTCCCTATAAACCCAAAGACAAAGCCAAGGCCGAAAATGCGGTTCTGATTGTCGAACGCTGGATCATGATGCGCCTTCGTCATCGCACCTTCCATACCCTAAGAGAGCTGAATAATGCGGTTCGAGAGCTGATGAACGCTCTGAACCAACGGCCGATGCAAAAGATTGGCGTGAGTCGCCAAGCCCTTTTTGACACCCTCGATAAACCCGCGTTGAAACCGTTACCGATGCAGAAGTATGTCTACACAGAACATAAACGCGCCAAAGTGGGACCGGATTACCACATTGAGTACGCAAAGCATTATTACTCGGTACCGCATCAGCTTGTGGGTCAATATGTGACGCTGGAAGCGACGTCGCAGATCATACAAATCTTCCATCAAGGTCAGCCCGTCTCGTCTCACCCAATCAGCCGAAAAGACTATGGTCTGAGCACCCACATGGAACATATGCCGAGCCATCATCAACATCAAAAATGGTCACCAGAACGCTTAATCGGATGGAGCAAGCAGATTGGTGTCGCCACCGAAAACGTCATCAAACAACAGATCCTGTCCAAAGCCCATCCAGCCCAAGCCACTCGTCGCTGTCTTGGCATACTGAGTCTCGCGCGCAAACATGGGGATGTCCGCCTAGAGCAAGCCTGTCAGGATGCCTTACTGGTCAACAAACCTTCTCTGCGCTTTATCCGAAATCTGCTCGATCATCATCGGGAAGGCACACTGTCTCTTCCTTCTGACTCGACACCCGACACCCCGCACAGCAATGTTCGCGGGCCACACTGCTACCACTAGGAGAACAACATGAATCACCTGACTGAACAACTCAAAATGCTGCGACTGAGTCATGCCGTTACCGCGTTAGAACAACAACGAGAACAGTTAACCACCTATGGAGAACTGGACTTCGAGCAACGTCTCACACTGCTCCTTGACAGTGAGCTGCTAGGCAGAAATCATGGCAAAATCGAACGGCTCAAACGACAAGCAAAACTGCGCGTAGAAGCCAGCGCCAGCCAACTACTCTACAAAGAAGGGCGTGGACTAAAGCGCATCCAACTAGGAGAACTGTTGACAGGAGGTTACCTGCAAAAGCATCAAAATATCCTCATCACAGGCCCAACGGGCGCGGGCAAAACCTATGTTGCCTGCGCCCTTGCCTCACAGGCGTGCGAGCAACTTTATAGCGTTCGCTATCTGCGCCTGAGTCGACTGCTGGATGACCTCAGCCTTGGCCGCTTAGACGGCACCTATCAAAAACAACTTGCCGCCCTCGCCAAAAAGCAGCTGCTGATACTCGATGACTGGGGGATGGAAAAACTCAGTGCCGATCATGCAGGCCATTTATTAGAGCTTTTAGAAGATCGTTACCAAACCAGCAGCACGATCATGATCAGTCAACTGCCAGTGAAAGAGTGGTACAACATGATAGGCAATGCCACGGTTGCGGACGCTTTACTGGACCGTTTAATCCACAACAGTCACCGCATAGAACTAGGAGGAGAATCGATGAGAAAACTGGCGCAATCCGGACACATGGAGTAAAACTAGAGACTGAGAAAATGAAGAGAAAAAGGTGTCCGGATTAAAACGGTACCGGTGTCCGGAATCAGCGGAATATGCAACGGCAACTGCGTAACGCTTAAACGCTCCTAGAATAGGATGTCGGGCACTTCGATTTTCGGATTTAAAACTATCTAGTCAATGCCAGATATCTGGCCGTTAGACAACAAAAAGCCCGCTGGAAAGCGGGCTTTAGAGTGTTTATTGCTGTTCAGCGCAAGGTGTTACCTAACGCTGAATTATTCCCACTCTATCGTCAATGAGGGCCGCAAGCCCTGTAACTACGGCTGTTTGGGGCTTGGCTCTGTCGTAGTACCATTATTAGTACCATGTTCAGCGTTTTGTTTCGCCTTTTCGTCCTGGCGACTCTTCAACTCAGCACGTGCCCAAGCAGAGGATTCAGCCATATCGCGGCGGAGAGTTTCTTTCTCTGTACCTGACACCAAGCCCAATAAAAGTTCTGTTTTACTCATATTGCATACTCACAACTCCGACAAGACATCAACCTTAAGAATAAGTTAATCGCTATCACCAAACTCAATAATTTTACTCCCTGGTAAGACATTCTTATGTAAAAAGAAGATTCACCGATTTCGTGTAGATACTTAATGATTTAGCGGCACGCGTAGCTGCAACATAGAAGTTTTCTTTATTCATGCTATTAGCATCTAAAACTATACAATGATCACACTCTAAACCTTTGAGAAGCAAAGTAGAACCAACTGCCCTATGTGCTATTCGCTCTTCACCCGTCAGCCTTCTTCTTTCTCTGACCTTAAGAATTGCATCTCTCAACAGCATTCCTTCCTGCTGAGCCAGATCTAATGCTTGATTAAAGGCTCTGAATGCAACCTTACGGAAAATATGTGTTCCCTCAGCTAAAACTATAGCCCTCGATGCTTGCATTAAGGCCAGTGTAGTTCTATTTGTGGCTAGCTGCGCCACGAGGGCTTCTTTGGGAGAAGGTGGCTTTCTACTTGTACCATTAGCTATTGAATTAATACGTCTAAGTGAGTTTGCCATATCCACTCCAGTCATGAGGGTCGCATGAAAGCCTAGGAATGCCTCAATTAAGCTTCTTCCTGACAGTCGGTCAAAAGACTCACAAGCCTGAACTATATCAGTTAGATCAACTGGCTCTACAACATCTAAGTTATTCGCTCTCTGAGCAAAAAGGTGACGGCTTTTAGGCGACTTTGAATCACCTATTATTAATAACGACTCATGGGGATTTGAGTTGCTGACGCTATACTGAAGTTTATTCTGCTCAGTAATGTTCTGTTGTGAACTTGATGATAATGCCAAAACACTGACATTTTTAGGAATTTTTTCTAGGTTGACCGAACTCTCTTGTAACAGCTCATTTCTCAACTCAAGCAACCAATAACCCAGATCTCCCGTACCTGCGTTTAGCCATCGATGCGGAGTAGACAATGCACATCCAGGAACACCAAAAAAGCCTTTTACATGCTGCTCCCAACACGGCATCGGTGAACTAAAAGTAAATATTGCTTGTAGTGGGTCACCTAATACGACTGTAGGTAAGATTCCTGCAAGATACGAAACTAGCTGATGCTGATCGACATCACAGTCTTGATACTCGTCAACAATCAGACGAGAGTATGAGTCGGAAATTACTGATCTAATAGCAGGGCTATGGCCTATAAAACTAATTGATTGCTGCCTAATAAATGGATAATAGTCTTTTCTATTTTCTGGAGCCGCATCATTTATCGCCATTGAAGTTGGAAAAAAAGATGCCATCCTAGTGATCCATCCGTCTATAGTGCTTATTACTGCTCTATTGTTTGGAATCCCCTGCATGGACAGTCTCTTACGGAGAGCCGTAACTCCAGCTGTAGTATGCGTTAAAAGCAGAATAGGTTTTGTAGTGTTATACTTCAAAGATTCGACAATTAAATGAGTCTTACCGCAGCCAGCTGGAGCCTCTATCAAGCCCCTATGCGTATCTAACATATACTCTACTGTCACTGTGTTATTCCCCATATCAGGTTTACAACATTTTGAAATTCCGGTGTAAAATCTTGCCAATATGGAGCGATAATTCGCGCTACTAATTCTTCTCCTTGATAAATTGACTTAAACCATTCGTACTTACCTGCAGCATCAGAAATGTAACTTCTATGCATCTCGCCATAACTTTCTGGAAGCGTCTGCATAGTAAGGTTCCCGCCCGAGAAATTCACGATATTTTGAGAAATCTGCTGTTCTGAATGCATCTCTTTGGCAATAGAGACAATCCCATCAAGCAATTTGACTGGACAATGATTGATGATCGCTTTTTCAATAGACATCCCATCCCCCCACTCGATAATGCCAACTCCTTTTTCCTTTAAATCTTGCGTCCTTTCTAAATGCGATTTAGTAGAAATATCTGAGTCTTTAAAAAGATAGGTTTCATAGCCAAGTTCATGAAATACACCCGCACGCTTAATCATATTCCCTTCACCATTACCGTCACTCCAATACACACCCGAATTTTGCAGGCCTATGTATCCTGGCCCACATAAGCTCCACGCATAATCAAAGGCACGTAGAAAACCAACTTCAGTAGCCCCCTCACACACTATGACCCTTTTAGCAAAAAAAGCTTCTGCGCACGCTCTAAGAGTTGCTTGTTGTTCGGCAGTACCTTTCGGCTGAATAAGTATATGGTCAATTTCACCCTTATCGGTGTGAGATTTTCTTAGAATAGCAAGCTGGGTCGCAGCCAACTCTCGAATAACGAAAGGCGAGTGTGTCGTAATAAAAGACTGACTAGCTGATTCTGGATTTTTGCTTCCCAACAGCTTCAACAATAAAGCTATACGATAAGGTTCAAGACCATACTCAGCTTCATCTATTAATAAAACTGATGACTGTGTACTTGAGTTCTGTAGTCCAGACAAAAGGAGCCTTGCGGATCCAGTTCCTATCCCTCTAACTGGCAAATTATTTTGATCATGCAATGCAATAGACGAATTAGACAAACCGGATTCAGCATCTATCCCAAACGTGACATCGTTTAGAGAAACCCCAAGCTCTCTTGAAATACTTTCAACACATTCTTTTAGAGATGACAACATAGATATATCTGTGTCGTCCGAGAATTTGAGTCGCGAGGCCCTATGCAAGGATGATAGTTCTTTTGAGAAATCTAAGTCTGCGTCTACTAACTTCCTTAATATTGATCGAGTGCTTAGCGTAAATTGCGTATTATTCCCAACCCCAAGCCTTGCTGGAGCTAGAAGTTCCCTGTGTTTCCATTGAATATCTTTCTCTATTCCTAAAGCTTGGCTACGTTCAGAGTAAAGTCTCCATATCGGCTCCAGATCAGCACTGATTACCAATTGTATCGTTAGTACTGGTATATCGTTAGGCAACGGCTCTTCATGAACTTCTTTGGTTTCGGGATTGTATCCGCGTATGAAGTACCCATATCTATCAAGTGACATTACTTGCTCTGGCACAGAAACCGTAGCATTGATTTCAATATTCTGACTTATATTTCCTTTGTAGAAGTCGCTATCCGATACTTTCAGACTACGTCGAGCACCCAGCACCCAATCAATCGCATCTAGGATAGTGCTTTTACCTGAGTCACCCGGGCCTATTATACAATTCATACCGGAAGAAGGATGAATAGCCAGATTTGAGATGGAGCGAAAATGCTTAATAGTTAAATGCTTAATTACATACATAAAAAGAACCACCTCAAATAATATAGTTACATTAGCTGTTTTGCTGGATACAAATAGGCTAATATCGCGATTACATACAAAGTAAGTAAATTTGCTTAAGGGTAGAGCTTAAAAACCACTTTTTCTGATAAGGACGGTGCAATCATCGCTGAGACTCAGGCCTTGAAGATATGAATTGACACTATCTTCGGTCAATAGTCTGGGGATCTGGACAGACTCTTGGCACCAAAACCCATCTGAGGCAAGAATAAACGGCTTACTCAAATCAAGATGAAGCTCTTCATAGGTTGGCTCACTAAGACGCATCCCCTTCAGAGACTTATATAATGTGTGCCGGTCAGGGGCATTACGCAGTTTCTCCTCATCAGGCCCAACCGCGCTAAATGTCAAACTGTGTGGATAGGTCTGCCACTCTATATTGCCACTCTCCTCTATGAGGCCAATTCGACAATCTCCTAGATGAAAGCAATGCTGTATCTCAGGCTCAATGACTAGCAGCAAAAAACTCCCCTTAGCACATATAAAATCGCGCTGAATTTGCCTATGAACAGTCTTTATCGCACATAGCAAATCTTCCCTTGTGATTGGAGTTTGTAACTTCAGCCAATTTTCACGTAACCCGTCACAGAATGCCTTAACAAATGCGCCGCTTTCTTTTGCATTAGTTGAGCCATCAGCAATCACCCAAAACTCTTTAGTCTTGCCTACTATGCAGTGCTCTAAATAGTCTTGGTTTATATCTTGGTCAGCTCCTTTGATCGACAAAGATATTGCTCTATTGCTCATTCCCTTGCCTCACAATGCTATCGATTTTCTCGTGTAAGTACTCTATGCGACCTTCGTCACCATTAGTCGCGCTTTGCAATAGATAATCGAAGTCAGGGTCACGACGAATGATATCTAACTCAGTGGATATAAATGCTTGCATCTCTTCATCAGCATCGGAAATATCTTCAGCAATAGAGTCGCGACCGTCAATTAAGCTTACGATATCTTCTAAATCTCGACTTTCCCACAAGAAATCGGCTCCACGCCCTTTAAATGCTTCAATTTTAGTTGCTAAAAAGTAAGGTGGTGTAAGAAGTCGAATCACTAAACCTGGCTTCAGCTCATAATCCTGAGCATGCTCTAACGCTGCAGCATACCAGCGGTTAGTGAACCCGAGCGTATTGTCCGTAGGCATGAAATCAACCTGAATATCGCCAAGGCGCTTACGGCAAATCACGTCGTCTTCAGGATTTTCTGTGAAACCTCTTTCCCTTAACTTTTTATCAAAAGCTACATTTTGAGCATACCCAAGCGCACTAATAATCAAATCCACATCATCTGTTGACCGAACAGATTCTTGCGCAAACTGGTCGGTAAGAAGCAATCCTGTTGTAACCCCTCCAACAAAAGCGGTTTCACTTAAAATATCCGGCCCAAGAGCTTCTGCCACTTGCGCTATCATTTCCTTAAGTTTCTCAAAAGTGCTCTGATTCATTTAAAAAGCCTCTCATTAAGCATCTTGCAAGCCAAGTTGCTCTCCCTTGCATTCCCCATACGGATTGCATCCAAAAGAGCTAAATATGCATATAATTCGCTATCTCTTTTCACAGCAAATGGTACTGACTTGTATAAGGGTTCAATAGCTTGCCCCATCTCTTTACCTCTAGGGTCAGGCCAAACCATTTTTAACTCACCAGCAGATAGAAGCTTACTCTCTAATACGGGTGCAGAAAAAGTAGTCGGTATTCCACGAGTAAGTTGAGCAGGCCTTACAGGAAAAACGTATTTCATTCCATGCGATACAAACTCCTCAAACGCCTTTTTGTTTACCTCGGGTCGGCCAGTAAAACGATTATGTTTAGCCAAATTGACGTTTACACATCTCTTTAAACTTTTACTAATCTCACTTTTACTGATACCGAGCTCCGCTGCTAGACCACGTAGAGTAAACAAAGATTCATAGTACTCTGCGGATTCGAGCATAGCATCAATGCTGCGAAGTTGAACATTCAACTCACCCTCATCAGACCAGCCGCTAAGATCCTCACTTACTTTTGAAACTGCAATATCTCCTGATTTCCAGCTTTCTAAACAGAGAAGTTTTACTAGCAGCAAAATATCTTGACCTTTCACCCTCACCTCCAAACAACATTGTCCACAATTTTCAAACTGTGGACAGATTGTTATTTGAAAATTTCTCGGATGTCAATTTATTTTTTTATATGAAATCTATCCGAACTAATGTTAAGGGCACAAATTGGCTTCAATGAGATGACTACCTCCCCACAAAGCCCGCTATCTCTTCGTTTCGCTCCCTTTGCTTCTCTTGGACATAGTCAACGTAATCCTCTACATCAAACGTGTGTTTCTCGGGATCGCGGGCTTGCCAGTCGGCGTGGGCCTAGTGGGCTTCTTCCTGGTCAAACCCTGATAGCTCGCTAAAGCAACCACTTTGGTTTATCCAACCCTAAAGCTTTTTGAGATAACGGAAGCGGAACCCTAGAAGCTATTTTATATCGGCGAGATGGATTCCTGCCTTCGCAAGGAATGACGGTTGGCGAGGCTATTGTTGTTGGGCGGTATGACTGAAGGCTCTTGTCTCCTATTTACACCATCACTTCTTTTCTTCTGGTAATAAAAAAACCCGCTTCAAACGAGGCGGGCTTTTAGGTATTTCTGTTTATTCAGTTAAGGTGTGCCTAACTGACTTATTCCCACTCAATGGTCGCAGGTGGTTTAGAGGATACATCGTAGGTCACACGGGAGATGTGTTCGATTTCGTTGATGATGCGGCCAGATACTTTTTCCAATAATTCATATGGAAGGTGTGCCCAGCGCGCGGTCATAAAGTCGATGGTTTCAACGGCACGAAGCGCGACGACGTATTCGTAACGACGGCCGTCACCTACTACACCAACAGATTTCACTGGTAAGAAGACGGCGAAGGCTTGGCTGGTTTTTTCGTACCAACCGGATTTACGCAGTTCTTCAATAAAGATCGCGTCGGCACGACGTAGGATGTCGGCGTATTCTTTTTTCACTTCACCCAAGATACGTACCCCAAGCCCTGGCCCTGGGAATGGGTGGCGGTAAACCATGTCGTATGGAAGACCTAACTCAAGACCCAATTTACGTACTTCGTCTTTAAACAATTCCCGTAGTGGCTCAACCAATTGGAACTTCATGTCTTCGGGTAGGCCGCCCACGTTGTGGTGTGATTTGATCACATGCGCTTTGCCCGTTTTAGAAGCCGCCGATTCGATTACATCTGGGTAGATGGTGCCTTGCGCAAGGAAGTCGACATCCGTCAATTTCGCCGCTTCGGTGTCAAATATTTCGATAAAAGTATTACCGATGATTTTACGTTTTTTCTCAGGATCCGCTTCGCCTGCTAATTTACCGAGGAACAGGTCTTCGGCATCAACACGGATGACTTTTACACCCATGTTGTCGGCAAACATTTTCATCACCTGATCGCCTTCGTTTAAACGAAGAAGACCATTATCCACAAACACACAGGTCAGTTGATCACCAATGGCTTTGTGCAACAAAGCGGCAACAACAGACGAGTCCACACCACCCGATAAGGCAAGCAATACTTTACGATAACCCACTTGTTCTTGCATGCGTTCAATCGCATCTTGAGCGATGTTGGCAGGTGTCCATAGGGTGTCACAACCACAAATATCCACGACAAAGCGTGACAAAATACGTCCACCCTGTAACGTATGGGTTACTTCTGGGTGAAATTGCACACCATAAAATTTCTTCGCCTCGTTCGCCATCGCGGCAATGGGGCAACTTTCGGTGGAGGCCATCAAGGTGAAATCGCTTGGCATTTCAATGACTTTATCACCGTGACTCATCCACACATCAAGCATGGCAAGACCATTATTCGCAATATGATCTTCAATGCCTTCGAATAGTGAGGGGCCTTGATGTTTACGAATTTGCGCATAGCCAAATTCACGAATCTCAGAGCCTTGAACTTTACCGCCCAATTGCTCTGCCATGGTTTGCATGCCGTAACAAATACCAAAAACAGGCACACCCATTGTGAAAACCGCTTCTGGAGCGCGTGGCGAACCAGGCTCAGGAACGGATTCAGGCCCACCCGCTAGGATAATGCCTTTGGGAGCAAAATCGATAACCTCTTGATCTTCCATATCAAAAGCGCGAACTTCACAGTAAACGCCAATTTCACGCACACGACGCGCGATCAGTTGTGTGTACTGTGAACCGAAATCAATAATAAGAATTTTATGAGCGTGGATATCTTGCGACATTGTTAGCCTGTCCTTTCCCCTCACCAGCCAAGATCAGCTTATGCAAGTAAGAGCGATTAATAATTAAGAGCAATAAATAAAGAAGGGGCGTCTTATACGCCCCATCCCGGTGTCAATTTAGCCTGTCTAGCCGAGGTGGTAGTTCGGCGCTTCTTTAGTAATGGTCACATCATGCACATGACTTTCACGCATGCCCGCTCCGGTGATTTTTGAGAACTGCGTTTTGGTGCGCATTGTCTCAATATCTGGCGAACCTGTGTAGCCCATTGAAGAACGAACACCACCCATCAATTGATGGATAACCGCTGCCATTGGCCCTTTAGAAGGGACACGACCTTCAATACCTTCTGGCACCAATTTTTCCACACTACTGGAGTCTTGGAAATAACGATCACTAGAGCCTTGTGCTTGTGACATGGCACCAAGAGACCCCATACCACGGTAGGCTTTAAAAGAACGACCTTGGAACAGAACCACTTCACCAGGGGCTTCATCCGTACCTGCAAGCAAGCCGCCCACCATGATCACACTGGCGCCTGCGGCAATGGCTTTCGATATATCACCAGAGAAACGCACACCGCCATCGGCAATTACAGGAATACCTAGTGGATCCATCACTTCTGCCACATTCGCTACCGCACTGATTTGAGGAACCCCTACACCAGCGACGATACGAGTGGTACAGATGGAACCTGGACCGATACCCACTTTTACGCCATCCGCACCCGCTTCCGCGAGGGCAATTGCCGCTTCTGCGGTAGCAATGTTACCGCCAATAACTTGAATGTGTGGGAAGTTATCTTTTACCCAACGAACACGATCAATCACGCCTTTAGAATGACCGTGAGCGGTATCCACAACAATGATGTCAACACCCGCATCCGCCAAGGCTTTAACACGCTCAGGTGTGTCCGCACCCGTACCGACGGCCGCGCCGACTCGTAGTCGACCTTGATCATCTTTACAAGCGTTCGGGAACGTTGTGGCTTTATTGAAGTCAGTGACAGTCACCATGCCACGCAGCTCAAATTCTTCATTCACTATAAGCACTTTTTCAATGCGGTTTTCATGAAGCAATTTGCGAATAGAGCCTGCTGATGCGCCTTCTAGGGCCGTCACAAGACGCTCTTTTGGTGTCATGATGTCAGCGACGGTTTTATCATAATCTTTCACAAAGCGTACATCACGGCTGGTCACAATACCCACTAAATCGGTACCTTGAACAACAGGGACACTTGAAATGCTGTTTGCTGCAGTCAATTCCATTAGTTCATGGACAGTGGCTTCTGGGTGAATCGTCACCAAATCTCGAACAATACCACTCTCGAATTTTTTCACACGGCGAACTTCACGAGCTTGCTCTTCAATGGTCAAGTTTTTGTGGACAATACCAATGCCACCTTCTTGTGCCAAAGCGATTGCCATGCGGTGTTCGGTGACGGTATCCATCGCAGAAGACGTCAGCGGAATATTCAGCTCAATGTCTTTTGTGATTTTCGTTTTGAGGCTAACATCCTTAGGAAGAACTTCGGAATAGCCGGGGACAAGCAGTACGTCGTCAAACGTTAAAGCTTCTTGCACGATTCGTAACATAATGGGGAGTTTCCAATGCCAACTAGGGTGTTAAGATGGCAAGTAATTCTACTCCAATAGTCGCACTCGGTAAATCAAAACAACGAGAGATTGATGAAAAAATTTACAACCAGCCCGACACAAGAGACCGCCTTTACCGTCTCACAACTCAACCGTCAGATACAGCAGCTGCTTGAGGCCAGCTTGCCATGGATTTTAGTGGAAGGCGAAATATCCAATCTAGCCAAGCCGAGTTCCGGACACTGGTATTTTTCATTAAAAGACGACCGAGCTCAGATCCGCTGCGCCATGTTCAAAGGCAAAAACAATGCGGTACGTTTCCAACCCAAAGATGGCGACATGGTACGACTGCGTGCGCGAGTCACTTTTTATGGCCCACGAGGTGACTGCCAACTCTCTGTAGAAAGCATGGAATCCGCCGGAGAAGGCGCCTTGCAACAGGCCTTTGAGCGTTTAAAGAACACACTACAAATAGAAGGCTTATTTGACCCCAAACACAAAAAGCCACTACCGACCAAACCTGAACGTGTGGCGATCATCACCTCTCCAGTTGGAGCTGCCGTACGTGATATGGTGACCACGTTTCGTCGCCGTTTTCCTTTAACCGAACTCACGGTTCTCCCCTCTTTGGTGCAAGGGCAAGACGCAGCACGCAATGTGCTTAAGCAACTTCGGCGCGCTGATGAAAGTGGTTACTTCGATGCCATTATTCTGGGTCGTGGTGGTGGCTCGTTAGAGGACCTATGGAGCTTTAATGATGAAACATTGGCCCGGGCGATTTTTGCCGCCAATACACCGATTGTTTCAGCGGTGGGCCATGAAGTCGACTTTACCATCGCCGACTTTGTCGCTGACATGCGTGCCGCAACGCCCACCGCCGCTGCAGAGCTATTAAGCCCTGATCGCACACAACTGATCCGCCAAATAGAGCAACAAGAAAACCAACTAACGCGGCATATATCACGCATACTGGAGCAAAATCAGCAACAGCTCGACTTTCTGACTAGACGCATTCGACACCCCAAAGAGCGCATCGACCAACAACAAAACCAGCTCGCTCAACTAAAACGTCGATTACAACAAGGCATGCAACGTCAGATTCAGGACCACCAAACACGTTCAGACAATTTGGCTCATCGTCTGGCAAAAAACAGCCCAGCACGTCGTATTGAGCAAAACAAACAGACGCTCCAGCATATGGATACACGCCTTGCTCGCGCCTTACAAAGTACATTGACCAGCAAACAAACCGCCTTTGGGCGTCTTGTGGAAAAGCTCAACCTTGTCAGCCCGCTAAACACTTTATTTCGCGGTTACGCCATCGCCAGCAAAGACAAGCAAGTCATACGCTCTGTGGCAGACGTTAGCAAAGATGATAAAATTGCCATCCGAGTAGAAGACGGCACCATCACTGCGAGCGTTAGCTCTAAAAGAAGAAACAGAAAAGCCCTTTAAATGCCTTTAAACAAGCTCACTTTGGCTTTTAATTGTGTCATTTCATTCCCAATAGCTTCCGTTGCAATTCGGCTCTGGTTGAATAACGCTGTCGTATGCTGGCTCTGCTCGGCGAGCATAGACAAGTGATTATTAATATCTTGCACCGCCACACTTTGATTGTCCGCTCGTTCGAGCACTTGCTCGTTCATATCAAACAACTGCTGCAAACAGTGATCCAATGACGACACCTTTTCATAGACTTTTTGTTGGCTCAAAAGGGTTTCCTCGCTGCGCTCGCAGGCGGTATCAATCTGATTCGTCACAAGGGAAGAGGCACTGCGTAATTGCGTAATAATCTCTTGAATTTCTGTGGTGGACTGACTGGTACGTTGAGACAACAAACGCACTTCGTCGGAAACAACGGCAAAGCCACGGCCATGCTCACCAGCACGCGCTGCTTCTATAGCGGCATTCAACGCTAATAAGTTTGTCTGCTCGGAGATCGAGGTAATAACATCCAAAACGGATAAAATTTTCTCGATATGCACATTCAACTCATTCAGGCTGCTCTTGCTTTCAGTCATATCCGTTTTGAGTGTCTGTAAATATTCAAGACTGTGCTCTACTTCGCTATTGGCTTGTTTTAGTTCTTCATTCCCCTGATGAGATAGCTCGCCCGCTTTGGCCGCCAATTCCGATACCCCGGCACTTTGTTCCGTAATATTTTGCGTCGCTGTGTAGATTTGCTCAACGGACTTCTGCTCCTCTTCAGACGCCAAAGACAGTTCGTCCACCTGTTTATTTAACCCCTCAACCGAATCATCCGTTGTCTCGACGGCATGGTTTACCGTCGTCAACGAACTTTTAAGAGTGTTAAGTAAAGAGTTAACAGCGTTGGCTAGCTCACCGACTTCTGCTTGGTCCTTGGTAAGCACTTTATGACTAAGGTTCAAGCTTTTCGACACCGCATGAATTTCTTTACTTATCAGTACTATCGGCTTAGTCAAAGAGCCGACGACGAAGTATAATGCCACTAAAGAAATGGCAATAAGCCCAATAACCAACAACAGCGCCGTGATAAGTTGTTGATAGATGGGGGATAATATTTGCTCAGAAGGCACTTCAATAACGATAAAACGATCCAGCATCGGCACCCACAACGCCCCTAGATAGTAATCTTTTCCTGAAATGCTTTTCTCGACTATTTGAACTTGGTTTTTATCCTGTAACAGGGAGGCAATATCAGTTTGTTTGATCAAGTCGATTGCAGGAGACTCGCCTTTAGCCTGAATAACACCTTGATCCGTCACTAGCATGGCTCGGCCGCTTTTGCCAATGGTCAGTTGTTTGACCATATCAATCAGCTTATCGACTTTAATCGCCAATCCTGCCACGACAAGGGGTTTGCCCGTTGTGGGATCCATTTCACGACTGCGATAGTTGATGTACAGTTTTTGATCGGCATACTGCAGATTCAGTTCGTAGTCTTTATTTTTTGCTAAGAAGTTAGGATAGAATTCTTTGTAAGGGTAATCAGCTAGAGGCGTGCGGAAAAATTTTTGATCGTAACCTAAGAATTCCAAGCCACTTTTCATATTGACCACATAAAATGTCGAGTCACTGCCGGATAACTGTTTAATACTATTCAGCTCTTCCGCTACTAAAGGTAATCTTGATTCGTCTGCTCCTTTTTTTACCCAGTCGGCAATAAAACGGTCATTCGTCATTAACTTAGAGGCATTAATCAATGGAGAAATTTGTTCACTTATACGAGAAGAGAGACTGTGCAGTCGATTGGGCAGCAACTCTTCTTTTAGTTGCTTAAGATCTGACTCCATTGTGGAACTGGCCCAAAGCCCTAATAACAGAGCCCCGATGGCAACCAACAATACAGATAACGCGATAAACATTCGACTTCGAATAGAAAGAACTTGCCAACTCATACACTATCCTTAAATACCTATATCCCTTAAACCTATTGAACCAAGTGATCACCCATTGATGAAACATCATCAGAGAGACTTGTTTTAACGATGTGATACAAACCATTACTCAGACCTATATGGTAATAGCAAAGAAATGTTCATTCGTCACCTAACTTAAAGAAATTAAGATAAAATCCAGTGTCCTATAAAATAAACGTTGCCACCACCTTAAACAGGCAAACTATTGACGTGGAATGGAACAAATAGTGACCACCGTCATACTCGAAGACTTTAGCAACACTCTCTGCAATAAAACGCCCCAAATATAGCCACAGCTCATTTCTAAAAAAAGCAAAGATATCTTAATAAATGAATAATTGTGCAAACCTTGATGACTCCCTACTATCAAGGTTTAGCTAAATTAATTATAAAAATACTGCGGAGCCATATCCATGATGAATACGCATGTGGACGTTGATACCCCCCTCTCGAATAGAACAATCTCAGATAAGAAACTCGTCAAGTTGGTTGTTGCCTCTTCCATTGGTAATGCGTTGGAATGGTTTGATCTTATCGCTTATGCTTTTTTTGCACGTACCATTTCTAAGCTCTTCTTCCCCACAGACAATGCCACCCTATCACTGATGTTGGCCTTGTTTGCCTTTGCCATGTCGTATTTAATTCGCCCTCTTGGTGCCGTTGTCATTGGTAACTATGCAGATAAAGTTGGTCGTAAATCCGCGATGTTACTCACCATTTGGCTGATGATGGCAGGCACATTTTTGATCGCGGTAATGCCGACGTATCAAACCATTGGCCTGCTTGCACCAATCGGTATATTAGTCGCTCGTTTATTACAAGGTTTTTCCGCTGGCGGAGAGTTTGGTAGTGCAACGGCGATGTTGGTAGAACATTATCCTGAACGCAAAGGCTTTATTTCGAGCTTTATGTTTGCGAGCCAAGGGTTGAGTGGATTGTTAGGTGCAGGATTTGGGTTGCTATTAACCACCACACTGACCACAGATCAACTTGAAAGCTGGGGGTGGCGTGTTCCTTTTATTTTTGGCCTTTTAATCGGTCCAATTGGCTTGTATATTCGCCGACATATTGAAGAAGCTGGAGAGTTTTCACAAAGCAAAGAAGAGAAAATCCCTCTCGTTGAACTGTTTTCCTCCAACAAGCTTGGCATATTACTCAACATTGGTGCCATGGTTCTGTCTACATCCGTGACTTACTCCATCATTTTCATGCCGACTTATGCGACAAAATACCTTGGTCTAAGCAATTCGATTGGCTATGGTGGCACGCTAATCAGTTATACCGTACTTATGGTACTCACCCCTTTTGTGGGGATTTTATCAGACCGTATTGGCCGCACCCGCTTAATGATGGCCGCAGGCTTACTCTTTTTTATTAGTGTTTGTCCTGTGTTTTTCTTACTGTCCCATCACCCAACATTGATTATGCTCGCAAGTGTTTTATTCTGGTTGAGTATTTTAAAGTCCCTGTATTTTGGCGGCTTGCCTGCCTTGATGTCAGAGCTTTTCCCTACTCGCGTTCGCGCGACGGGTATGTCGCTTAGCTATAACATCAGCACCACGATATTTGGCAGCTTTACGCCCTTTCTATTGGTCTGGACGATCAGCGCAACTGGAGATGAGCTAGCCCCCAGTTATTACTTGCTCTTCACCAGTTTTATTAGCTTGATGTCTCTTATGGCGATCCGTAAGTACTTTACAATACGCTAAGCCCATCATAAGGCGCCATAAAATAGGCGACGTCATAGTGAGGTCGCCTATTTTAGGATGGTGCAGATATTGATATTTGTTATCTCTAATTAGGCCAGTGCTCACCAAGATCCCAAAACACCCCAGCGGCTGATAACAGCCCTTGTTTTACAATACTCTCCAGAAGATGTTCATCTGGCGCGTGCTGCTTACAGGAAGGATAAGAATGAGGCATCCAAACCGTCGGCAATGCTAATACATCGGCAAAGCAGTGATTCGGAATCGTGCCGCCCAAGTTGGGTAATACAGTGACCGTTTGCCCCAACGATGTCTCCATCGATGTTTTCACAAATCCGACCCAAGGATGAGCTGGGTCCAACCGTGTTGCATTGTAGCCTCCTTCATAAAGGACTTTCACATCCCCTAAGCCCTGCTCTTCAAAAAAAGCAGTCAAATTAGCCACCAAGTTTTGCCAATCGGTTCCGGGAACAATACGTAAATGACACACGGCTTCGGCGACATTTGGAATAACACCAATAGGCTTATTAATATCACCCGCCCCCAAAGCAATCACTTCAAGTGTATTGCAACCAAATAAACGCTCGCCGTCGCTCAATTGAGCCTCCCCCCATTGATCATTCAAAACAGGATCATTCGCACCACCACCAATGGTTAACTCGCGCATCATCTCTGCGGCAACACCATCAGGCAAAGGCGCCCGTAAACAGGTAGCGGTGAGGCGACCATCAGCGGTTGTTAAGCTGGCTAACGCATGCTGTAAACGTATGGCAGGGTTGGTAATAACACCACCCCAGTTTCCAGAATGACGATCACCGTTGCCCGTTTCACAACGCAATCGAAACTGACAAACACCACGGGAACCTAAAAATATCGTTGGTATTTGGGCATTAAGACGGGGGCCATCGGACGCCAAAAACACATCAGCTTGCAACGCGTCTTTGTGCTCCCGACAAAAATGTTCCAATCCTTTTGAGCCAATTTCTTCGCTCATTTCGAACAGCACTTTGATGTTGTAACCCAGTTTACCTTGGCGCGCCTCAAGAACAGATGCTAGCGCCATAAGATTAATAGTGTGCTGGCCTTTATTGTCCGCCGTGCCACGACCAAAGATTTGCTCACCAATCTGCGACAATGTCCACGGATGCGTACCCGCTTGCCACAATTCCGCCTGCCCATTCGTGACGTCTCCGTGCCCGTAAGTTAACAGTGTTGGTAACGCATCGTCTTCGATACGCTTGGCAATCAATAAAGGCGGGCAAGATTCGATAGGATTCGGGTAAATCTCACAGTCAAAGCCCAGCGCCTCTAAAGTGGGTTGAATCTCTTCAATAAGGTAGCGATGCAAGTGACTACTGGCCTCAGGGTTTTGGCTTTCAGTAGGAAAACGAACACGGCGTGTTAACGTGTCTATAAAAAGCCCCTCTTCTAGCGTCTGCGCAGCGAGTTGCAATGCCAATTGTCGGCCTTGACTGGAAACATCACTCATTTTTTCTCCCAAAATATCGCTTTAAATACGACATTTAGCTTAAGATGGGAGAAGCTTTACAACAATTATTAATTATATAACCGAGGCTTCGATAAAGTAGAAAGCTGATGCACGATATATCACTCAAGTACTTTCATGCCGTCGCTAAAGCGGGCTCTCTGTCTGCCGCATCAGAAGAACTGCATGTGGCCGTTTCGGCCATTAGTCGCCAAATAACCCAATTAGAAGAAAAGCTACAACTGCCGCTTTTTGAACGCAAAGCCAGAGGCATGTCACTCACCACAGCAGGCGACATTCTCTATACTTACTCGCTGCGTAATGCCTTGGAATTTAAAAACGTCTTGGCAGAAATGAAAGGCATTAATAATATTCAACAGCAGTCCATTGCGCTGGCATGCCCTGAAGGCATGGCATGGGACTTTTTACCCCATGCGGTTGCCCAGTTTCGCCATGCCTACCCAAGCGCTCGTTTTTCGATCCAAGTCGTCGGTTCCAGTAAAGCCACGCAACTGGTCAAAGAGGGGAAAGTGGATGCCGCCCTAACCTTCAGTTTACAACCTGAGCAGGGGGTAGAAGTCACATTACAATGCCCTTCCCCCGTGGTGGCATTATTATCTAACAATCATCCTTTGGCTGAAAAAGCCTTTCTTAACATCAAAGATTTAACCGAATATCCTTTGGCATCTTCAGAGCCCGGCACAACTTTAAGCTACTTACTGGATATAGCCTGTCACGTTGAAGGCATCCAAATGGCACCTGCACTTACCAGTAGCACAGTAGGAACAATTTATACCTTTGTCGCAGAAAGTAGCGACGCCATTTCCTTATGTGGTGAACTCACAGTGGCTCGTCGAGCCAAACACGATAACCTTGTTATTCGCCCCATACATGCTCCCTCACTAATGCAGAGGAGCTTACAGGTGCAAGTAATGTCACGCCGTAAACACTCTATCATTGTGCGCTACTTTTTAACCTATTTAAGTGATCTACTAACACAACAAACACAGTGATATAAATACACTACAAGCCATAGCGTTCAATTTTTTTTAGCAACCCTTGCCGTGATAATCCTAGCTGACGAGCCGCTTGACTACGATTATCATCACTCGCGTCTAGTGCTTGACGTATTAAACGAATTTCCAGTTCACGAACCTGCTCTTCTAAAGTCTTGTCGTCCGGCAATAAATTATTGGCGATCGCTAATTGCTCCATGCTTTGCTGTGCAGACGCATCAGGATAAAGCAGTTGAATATCCTCTAAGGTAATGCGACCTTGTGGACAGATGGATACCACGCTGTCTAATGTGTTTTTTAGCTCTCGTACGTTGCCGGGCCATTGTTGACGACGAAACCACTGCATCGCCTCGGTTGTGAGTTGTAACGCCTTTGACTGCTGGGACTGTAGGCGTTGTAAAAAAGTCTGTAACAGGATAGGCACATCTTCCAGCCGTTCCGCCAATGCCTGTGTTTCGATATTCACGCCCTTGATTCGATAATACAAATCCTCTCGAAAGGAGCCATCACGAACTTTTTCAACCAAATCCGCATTGGTTGCCGAGATCACTCGCACATCAATGTGTTTTTGTTCACGACCACCGACGGGGAAGAACGTCCCTTCTTGCAAGACTCGTAACAGTTTCACCTGCATAGGAAGCGGCATTTCACCAATTTCATCCAAGAACAAAGTGCCCTTATCCGCCAGTGCTAATAATCCCTCTTTGTCTTTCTCCGCGCCGGTAAAAGCCCCTTTCACATAGCCGAATAATTCACTTTCTAACAGTTCCGCCGGAATCGCCCCACAATGCACTGAAATAAAAGCATGATTGGCTCGCAGGCTAGCATCGTGCAAAGCGCGGGAGATCACTTCTTTCCCAGTACCAGAAGGCCCTGTCACCAAGACCCTTACATTGGTCGGCGCAATACGTTCAATCAACGCTCGAACTTTCTGCGCGTTTGGGGAGAGACCTAAATAACTCGCAGCCCCCGTCGGCTGCTGAGTAGACTGTTTAAGCTGGCTAATTTCACGTTCCAATGTGGTTTTCGTAATGGCTCGACGTACCACAACGGCTAACATATCAGGGTCAATTGGCTTAGCGATAAAATCCCATGCACCAAGGGACACCGCTTTCAAAGCCAGCTCTCGATCCGCATTGCCAGTAATGATAATCACTGGGCGGCCCTCAAAATCCGCCATGGACTCCAAAGTAAGTTGCGGATCAAAGTGTGGCGGCATGGAAAGATCCAACAGCACTAAATCGGCATCAAACGAGGCCAGCACCGCACGGGCTTCATCCAACGTCCCCGCACCTTGAACCTCATAATCTTGCCTAGTCAACCAACGACCCGCTAATTCACGAAAAGCTGGTTCATCATCCACTAAAAGTATTTTATTGGTTGCCATAGATTTCATCCGTTGTTGATACTGATTGTTTATTAGATTGGGAACAGGGAAGGCTGAGTTCAAATGTCACTGGCCAGCCGAGATCGTTTCTGTGTTGAATCTCACCATGATGCGCATCAATTATCCGTCGAACAATGGCGAGTCCCAGCCCACTGCCCCCCGCTCGTTTCGTCACAAATGGCTGAAATAAAGACGTTTGTAACGACGTATCTATCCCAGGCCCATTATTATGTACTCGTATCTGTACAAACTGTGCGTTCACCGTTTTCGCGGTAATCCGCAAGCGAGGATTCGGTTGGTTGCGCAAAAAAGACACCGCATTATCAATTAAATTGTTGAACACTTGTTGCAGCCGCTGGGGATCGGCTTCTAGCACTAGGTTCTCTTCAATCTCCATATCCCATTGGATTCCTCCCAACTCGGTTTGCGCCAACATATCTTGGATCAAATTTCCTAGTGATATCGAAACGGGTTGCAGTGACAGTCCACCTGAATACACCAACATATCACTGACCAAACGGTCTGCACGTTTTAACTGCGTCTGGATATGTTGACGAATGTCGGAAGGCGTATCGTAAGCCGCCATGGCGATAATATTGAGGGGATTACGCAACTCATGGGCCATGGCTGCCGACAAGCCCCCAAGCTCCACTAAATGCTTCTCGTCTGAACGTTTTCGCTCGGCTTCGGCCAGAGCCAGTGAGCGCTCCAATAAGCCACAACTGGTCGAAAATAAAGAGCCAAACACCTCGGCGCTCAAGCGCATTCCTGGACTGGTATCGCCCCATCCAACAAGGCTATAGTGCCAACCGTTCTCTCCTCGAGAGACAGCCAAAGAAAGCCCTCCTTCCGTGTGTGCATTAAGCTCAAGAAGAGAAGGAATGTTTAAACGAATCAACACACGGTGTCTTATCTGTCGTGAGAGTAAGTGTTCACCAATTTTCACTAGCTCTTGCCAATCTTGAGCCTGGTTGAGTTGGGTAGACCAGGTTTCTAGGACGGTTTCATTAAGCGCCGCACCTGGGTAAATCAAACGGGAGATCAGACGACTCAGCGGTTGGTAAAGCAGTGTGGCAAGCAGTACAACCACCAAGGAATAGAGCCAAAGTTGCCAGCTAGGTACATTGGCTAACGCCTGTAATCCAAGGCGTCCGGACACCACACTGATGACGGCAATCAAGCATAAAATGACCAACATCATCGCGACCCAGAGCAAGGCGCGGTTAGCGAAGGCATTCACGGCTAAAATTTGATAGCGCACCACCGCATAGACTAGCAAGAGCAAATAAGTCGGCAGTAAGAGCATTGGGTAAGGAAACCAGCCAATACCAAACGAGGGGAAAACAAAACTGGTCGCAAGTAATAACCCCCAGGCACCAACGCCAAACATAGCTAAAATCGAGCGGCGCTTATTGCCTTTATGTCGATACCAGCCATATAACAAGACCCCATGAGCCAATACCCCCAATAACACGGTGTACACCAAGTTTCCAATGCCACTGCGGGTAAAAATGAAGAATGAATCCACTTGCAAGGTTTTGGTCGACGCACCGCCTTGTATCCACCAGCTCCATAGCACCACGACAACACTCGCCACATAAAACCACGGAATAGACTGTGACAAGCGCGTTAACCAAGGGGTTTGTGCTGGTCCCGAGTTCACAAAACGAATAGCAAAGTGCAAAAAGAAAGTCGGCATAAAGGGGTTGGCTAGGATGATACTCACCCCCAGCACGTCATAGCCTTGCAACATAGCCACATGACCAAAGCACCAAATGGCCATCATAATGGCAAATCCGGCTAGGGCTTGCAGATCGTGTTGCTTTCGAGCCCGCCATAATAACCATGCTCCGACCAAGAGGCCGCATACGCTGCATAACAACATGGCAATTTCGAGCATCAAAGAAAATGTCATTGTAAACCTCGTTTACACCTAAACAGAACAAAAATCGTAAACATTGTTTACATCTATATCAAGCATGAATTTTTTCTTCTTATATTTCATAAGGTTAAAGACAATTCACAGACTGGCATGGGCTTTGCTCTATGCAGAACAAATAAATTGATTTATCTCAATACTTCTTTAACTAATAGGATAGCCACCATGAATAATGCTTCTTTTATGACCGAAATCATCGCTTTTTTCATCATCATTTGCTTGGCAATTGCGCCGCTTGCGATCAAAGAATTGTCTAATAAAAAGTCTTAATTCACCGTTCACATCCTAACGGATAAGCCAAGGTTTTAAGGGGCTTATCCTCCAGTTCACTGCTTTATTAGGTCAATATATGGAACATCTAAACACTGAGATGCTATCGCGAGTGCAGTTCGCCTTTACCGTTAGCTTCCATATTATATTCCCCAGCATCACCATAGGGTTAGCGACCTTGATTGCGATCTGGGAAGGGTTATGGCTTAAAACCCACGACCCTCGCTATTTGCAACTTGCCAAGTTTTGGATTAAGCCTTTCGCCATTACCTTTGGTATGGGCGTGGTTGGCGGCATTGTTATGTCTTACGAATTTGGTACCAACTTTTCCAAATTCTCTGAGATAGCGGGGCCGGTGCTTGGTCCACTCTTAGTATACGAAGTACTGACGGCCTTCTTCCTTGAAGCCGGTTTCTTAGGTGTCATGCTGTTTGGCTGGCAACGGGTTGGACCAAAAGTACATTTCATCTCGACCCTTGTTGTGGCAATTGGTACCTGGATATCCGCTACTTGGATCATGGCAGCCAATTCCTGGATGCAAACCCCAGCGGGCTACAAAATCGTCAATGGCGTGTTTCATGTAGATAGCTGGATGGATGTTATTTTCAATCCATCCTTCCCTTATCGCGTTACCCACATGTTGTTGGCTTCGTTTATCACCGCCTGCCTATTGGTCGCTGGTGTGAGTGCTTTTTACTTATTGAAAAAGCAACACACGAACTTCGCCAAAAAAGGCCTATCCATGACCATGTGGATGTTGCTGGTGTTGACACTGGTTCAAGTAGAAGTGGGCGACCAATCAGGGCTTGAAGTCAAAGAACATCAGCCTGCCAAACTCGCCGCTATAGAGGGAATTTGGGAAGCAAAAGAGAGCAACGTTCCTTTACTGCTCTTTGCCATCCCTAATATGAAAACCGAACAAAATGATTACCAAGTCGGAATCCCGCATTTGGGCAGTCTCATTCTAACGCACTCTTTTGACGGCGCCGTCACAGGTCTTAAAGCCTTCCCTAAAGAAGACCGACCATACGCCCCCTTGGTATTCTGGTCGTTCCGCGTCATGGTTGGTTTGGGCATTGGTATGGTATTGATTGCATTAGCGGCTTTGGTATTGCGTCGCAAAGGCAGATTGTATGAAAACAAATGGTTTTTACGTGCCGTGGCGTTTTTTACGCCAATGGGGGTCGTTTCTACCATTGCAGGCTGGTATGTTGCCGAAGTGGGACGTCAGCCCTGGGTGGTTTATAACCTAGTTCGTACCGTCGATGTGGTGTCTCCATTGCCCGCACAGCGTGTCCTTTTTACCTTGATCGCCTTTGTTATTATCTACAGTTTATTGGGGCTTGTTTACTTGTACTTCATGCGCAAACTCATCCGCAAAGGGCCACCCAAAATGGCCACGCTTGAAAAGCAACTTATTGGTATGAATGCGCCAGGTTACGCCCTTGCTTGGGTAAAAAACCTTAAACATGAAGATCATCATCCAGAAGGAGAGAAATGATGGATTTAACCTTATTTTATTTCTTGGTTCTAGGCTTTGCTATCTTCATGTATGTCTCTCTAGATGGCTTTGATTTAGGTATTGGCATCTTATACCCCTGGTTCGATAAACCAGGGGAGAGAGATCATCTAATGCAGTCCATCTCACATGTATGGGATGGCAACGAAACCTGGATGGTGATGGGTGGTGCACTGTTATACGGCGTCTTTCCAGCAGTGTATGGCACATTACTGTCAACCTTGTACATCCCTTTGATGTTGATGTTGTTTGCCTTGATCTTCCGGGGTGTCGCCTTTGAATATCGCTTCAAATCTGATCGTTCTCGTGCCTATTGGGATCTTTCCTTTAGCGCCGGTTCTGCGATTGCCGCTTTCTGCCAAGGACTCATACTGGGCACCGTGGTACAGGGTATTCCAGCAGACTCCAGCGCCTTTTCCAGTCTGCATTGGATCACGCCCTTTACGGTCTTCACGGGCTTTGCAGTCATGGCAGGCTACGCCATGTTAGCAGCCTGTTACTTATTTATGAAAAGTCGCCACGATATCCAAGCCCATGCGGCCAATATTGCCAAAACGCTATTGATCACCGTACTGATTGCCATGGTTGTTGTCAGTGTTTGGACTGTTCTTACCCAGCCTTATATTTATCAGCGCTGGTTCTCGGGTATGAACTTTGTTTATCTTGCACCTTTGCCTTTGCTCTGCCTTGTTGCTGGGGTGATCTCATGGAAAGACCTTCACAGTCATCGCCATGAGTCCCGCCCTTTCTGGTGTGGCATCTTGCTCTTCTTGCTTGGTTTAGCAGGCTTAGTTATCAGTATTTTCCCATACATGATTCCGCAACAACTGACCTTGTGGCAAGCCGTCTCACCTAAAACAACCTTAGAGTTTGTCTTGCCTGGGGTGTGTATTTTTATTCCGACTATTTGCCTCTACACCCTGTGGGGATACCGCATCTTTTCAGGCAAAGTAGAGGATTATCAGGAGGGTTATTAATATGTTAAAAGCATTAAAAGCCAAAACCGATAAGCTAAAGCCTTGGCAGTGGTTTTGCCTGCTGTATTTAGGTGGCTTTATCGGCATCGCCATTCTGTCTCAAGTGATGAATCTGGCCATATTATTGTTTATTTAAAGATTTCGAAGGACGTAATGTATCGTTCGTTTTCAACCGCAAAGGCTGCCACTGGTAGCCTTTTTTATGATGAAGCCTTAATCTGTCTGTCACATTATTCGCCAATCTGTACATAGGCAAGTTAGTGGAAACATCGTAGAATCCCCCTCTATTTCTCATACCTGCTAAAGGGATTTACCGCATGACCCGTAAAGATATGCTGTTGGCACTGGCAATTATCATTGCATGGGGCTTAAATTTCGTCGTCATCGCTTGGGGGCTAGATGGCCTGCCTCCCATGTTACTGGGCGGGTTGCGTTTTTTGATTGTCGCTGTGGTCGGTTCTTTCTTCTTCAAACGCCCCAAGACACCAATAAAATGGTGGTTTTGGTACGCTTTACCGATCAGTTTCGGACAATTTGCTCTATTGTTTACCGGTATGAAACTTGGCATGCCAGCAGGTCTCGCCTCTTTGGTTTTACAATCTCAGGCCATTTTCACCCTACTCTTTGCCGTGCTTTTCTTAAAAGAGTCTGTTCGTCCCTATCAGTTACTCGCCATTGCTATCTCTGCGGGTGGTTTGGCTTTTATTGCCCTATCGAACAGTCATCATGAAATGACGGCCATCGGTTTTGGTTTAACCATAGCTGCCGCCAGCTCTTGGGCGTTGGGCAATATCAGCACCAAGATCATCGGTCAAAAAGGCTATCACGCCAACGTTAACTTGGTCATTTGGAGTTGTTGGATTCCGCCCATCCCCTTCTTTCTTTGCTCTTGGTTTATCGACGGTCCAGAGGTGATCACACACAGCTTACTGAATATTAACTGGTCGACTGCAGCAACCTTAGCCTATTTGTCTATCTTCGCCACAGTGGGAGGTTATGGTTTATGGAGTTATTTGATGTCCCGTTATTCGGCAGCCACCATCGCACCACTCAGCTTAGGCGTGCCAATTGTTGGCTTAACGTCTTCGGCGATTTTATTAGGCGAAACCATTAGCCCCATGCAATGGATTGGCATCACCCTCGTACTATTTGGTTTGCTGATGAACACATTCGGTGGGCGCTGGCTAAAAAAAATCAGTCAGCGTACCGCTTAAACGTCCTTTTGCAACAAAAGAGAAATTCATCCCTTCTAGCTTGTTGCACGTCGATTTTATCCGTGAGGCGTGCAACGTAAGCCTGCCAATCGGCAATCTGAGTCACTACGCTATTAAGCTACCGAACCACCCCAAGCTAAGGTCTACATAGAGGACATATCAAGTATATCCTTTAGTAACATCCCATCAGCTTTATAGTAGTGGTCGAGTACACTATAGTGATCTACATTAGGTACACTTGCATACTCAACGTCAAACCCCTTGCTCGATAAATGACTAGCATAAACCTTAGATTGACGATGAAACTCTTCAGACTCCAACGCCCCCACTCTGATTTTTACTGGAATAGGATAATTCGCTTCTAGATGAATAGGACTTAAATCCTGTAGGTCACGTTCAGACAATTGCAACACTGGCTGCAACCATGAGTGCGGAAAAGGCCTTAAATCAAATAGCCCGCTGACCGCAAGCGCCCCTTTAATCACATCCCTTGGTAAGCCATACTCACCTTCCCAATCTGTTGCCAATAGCATCCCGACCAAATGTCCACCAGCCGAATGCCCAGAGATCGAAATGCGATTTCGATCAATATCCAGTCGGTCAGCGTTATGCCATGCCCAAGCCACTGCGGATCTCACCTGGCGAACAATCTCGGACATGCTCACTTTAGGACAAAGGGAATAATTAACGATCAGTGTCGTGACACCCGCCGGCACCAGCTGACGAGCCACCAAGGCAAACTCTTTACTGCTACAGGCTCTCCAGTACCCTCCATGGATAAAAATATGCAAACGAGCTTTTGACTCTGCAGCTTTAAATACCTCTAGGTGCTCATCTAAAGTAGGGCCAAATGCTAGCGTTTCCGGTGCTCCCAATACATCACATGTGTCATCACTTTTTTTCGCAACACCGGATAAAATAGAAGCGGCATCCTTACCTAACATAGGGTTATATTGCTCATCTATTTCATGCTGACTGTTAAACTTTTGATACAACATTTGTCACTCCGAATATCGAACTAGGACATAAACTCAGTTCAACATTACCACTTAAAAATACGGAATCAGAGTCAAAGAAAGTGAAGGTATAAAGGTAACTAATAACAATGCAAGTCCGCAGTTCGGCACTTTTATTAGACGGAACCACCCGCCTGTACAATGGATTGACCTTGTCCTCATACTGCTTGGTTTACTGATGAACACATTGGGTGGGCATTGGGTGGGCATTGGTTGGCTCGTCGTCGAGCCAACCAACTATAAAACGATCTTTCTTTACTCTAACTCTGTGCTTTGCAAGCGGAGATAAGCGACGCTATCTTCTGCTGATGGGCTTGTTGCCAGTCGGCTAAAGATTGCTCACTTTCTTTCGCCGTTTTGGCCTCAACTTTCGCTAATATCGCGTCCACCTCATCAGCTTTAATCACGACAATCCCCTCTTTGTCAGCGACGATGATGTCATCGTTATTGACGGTGATGCCACCGCACTGGATGGGCGTTTTCAGTTCCCCTAGCCTGGCTTTTTTACCCGGTTTTGGAACGTTCCCCCGTGCATAGACAGGGAACCCCATCTCGCGAACCTCTGCCACATCGCGAATCACACCATCGATAATAAAACCGCTAATACCGCGTTCAGCCGCCGTCGCACAGACATTACCACCAGCAACCGCAAAGCGACTGTCGCCAGCGTCAACCACCAGTACCGACCCTGGCGGCGCTTGATAAATAGCGGCATGCACCATCAGGTTATCACCAGGCTCACATTTCACAGTGAAAGCTCTGCCGACTAATCGTGGCGCTCCAGACCATAGCGGTTTTATGCCAAAGTCCATAAACGCATCGTCCGCAAGAAAATCAGCGTAGCTACAGGTAGAGAATGCCATTAACTTAGAGAGATCATCTATCATTTTATACGTCACCTTCTTCATAATTCGAGAGGTTTACAGGCCCTTCGTTACTTGTGCTCATCATTACCTTGCTGCGCGTCTAGCTTATCGGCTAGGCGTGATACTTGGGCTTGCAGTTGAGAGATCTGTTCCACCAGGGCTTGGTGGTTATTTTCTTGATTTTCCTGATCCTGTGCGGCGGTTTCTCGTGTCATGACATCCAAAACCACACCCACCATCATGTTTAAAAACACAAACGCGGTCAGAAAGATAAAGACAATATAGAAAATCCAGCTCAGTGGATAAACTTCCATTGTCTCGTACATGACATCCGTCCAGTCTTCGAACGTGGCAATACGAAATAAGGTCAGCATGGAGATCGCAATGTTCCCCCAAAGCTTATCATTCACTCCTTGAAAAAAGATCGACCCCACAGCACCGAATATATAAAAAATAATAAACATCAGCAATGCAATGTAGCCCATCTTCGGAATGGCTTTAAACAGAGCGTTAATAAGAAAACGCAGATCAGGAATGATGGAGACTAAACGTAATACCCGAAAGACTCTCAGCAAACGTGCGACCAACACCATGTCCGTGTCGGATATCGGTACCAAACTACCGACCACAATCACTATATCAAAAATATTCCAAGGCTCTTTGAAAAAGCGCACTTTGGATTCGCTAGCCAAAAAACGCAAACTGATTTCCAAGAGGAAAAAGACGGTAATAAAGGTATCAAGATAGTTAATGGCTTTATCAATGCCATAGGGTAACGGGTAGGTTTTGGCGCCCACCGTCAACGCGGCAACAACAATAACACTGATGATAAAACCTTGAAAAACAACACTTCGTTCGACGCGTTTTATTGCGTCAAACCAGGAATGAGTACGACTGATTTCCATTGAATGCTCTACCTACTATGCCCAAGAATACCTGTCTTAAAGACAAGCAAGGCCAGTGTAAGTTCATCAACATAAGAAGAAAAGAAGTGCTAGATAAAAAAGCCCACCGTAGAGATGGGCAAAACCGCTGGGGGAGGAAACAGTATGCTTGAGAAGTGATTTTTTCAGTGTTTAGCCCCAACCCGCTGTCGATTTAATTTCAAGATAGTCGTGCAGTCCCCATTTACCATGCTCTCGACCATTACCTGATTGTTTATAGCCACCAAAAGGCGCTCTCGCATCCCAGGCTGCATTATTTATCCAAATCGATCCGACTCTTAAACGTCGCGCAATATAGCGTGCTTTTTCTAAGTCAGGACACTGAATGTAGCCAGACAGTCCGTATACCGTATCGTTGGCGATACGAATCGCCTCATCAGTATCTTGATACGAGATTAGCGTTATTACTGGCCCAAAGATTTCCTCACGCTCTATTAACATGCCAGGAACCACATCAGCAAAAACGGTGGGCTTGATATAGTAACCTGAATCCAAACCATCAGGTCGGCCCAGTCCTCCACTAACTAAGGTCGCACCTTCTTCAATGCCAGACTGAATCAAAGACTGTATGCGAGTAAACTGCAGTAGGTTAACAACGGGGCCAAGGCTCACATCTTGTTCTGGATGACCAACCGTATGCGCTTCAGCGGCTTCTTTGGCGTATAGCTTAGCTTGTTCCATTTTGTCAGCCGGGACCAATAAACGCCCCGGCGAACGACAAGCCTGACCACAGTTCACAAAACAAGCCCCGACCCCTTCGAATATCGCCGTTTTTAGGTCGGCTTCTGGAGTGACAATATTAGCCGATTTCCCCCCTAACTCCTGTGCAACTCGTTTTACTGTTTGTGCAGCGGTTGTCGCCACCGCGATACCTGCTCGGGTCGAGCCCGTAATAGATATCATGTCGACATCAGGGTGGGCGGACAAGGCTTCACCAGCAACTTCTCCATAGCCCGTTATGTGGTTATAAACCCCAGCAGGGAATCCCGCTTCTTCAATAAGTTGGGCAAACAAAAGCGAGGATAACGGTGAATACTCCGATGGCTTTGCTACTACTGTACAACCGGCTGCCAAGGCCGGAGCGACCTTGACCACCAACTGATTCATCGGCCAGTTCCAAGGCGTGATCAAACCACATACACCAATTGCCTCGTAAGACAACTGAGTATCGCCTTGCATAGTTTCCAGTTCTAATTCATCCAATGCATCAATCGCAGCTTCAAGATGAGCACGTCCCACCCAAGCCTGAGCATCTTTAGAAAAAGACAATACCGTCCCCATTTCTTTGGTCATCAGCGCAGCAATGTCGTCGTATCGCTCGTTATAGAGTGCTAATAATCGACGCAGAAGCGTCAGTCGTTCTGCTTTACTGGTTAATTGCCATGCATCAAACGCCTGTCGTGCGGCTTGAACAGCGGCATTCACATCCTGTTGATTAGCCATCGGAATGTCATAGAGAAAGCTTTCGTCTGCAGGATTAATGAGTTTATGCTTTTCCGTGCCATGCGGTGCTACCCAGTGACCATTAATATAAAATTTGTCGATATTGTTCATAGCAGTTTCCTTTTCAACGCAAAGACGTGGGTTTTAAGCCGAAACGCATCGACTCTTGCTGTAATTGCTCATAGGCATCAGGCATGGCATCTGGCCCCACTAATTTAAAGGTCAAGGCTGTCACCGGATGATCATTAATCAGTGTTGCCACTTGTTCAGAGACTTTTCCTTCAGGGTCGGAACCATTCAGGCGAGCAAATTTAATCGTCTGCACGTGTTGATATAAATCTTTACCTTTCGAGTTCACACTGTCTTTGCAAGCGGAACGGAGGGTCTCTTCATCTTGAGGATTCAATCCACTCCAACTGTAGGCAAGATATCTGGCCTGCTGTTCAAGCACGGGTAAGTAAGGGCCAATTTGCCCCCATAGGCCCATGAATGCTAAGTTCGGTACATCGGGATGGAAGGTATGGTTTGCTAAGGTAATGTGTTTACTGGACAGTTCTAGCTGCTGCCGTAATTCCGTACTTAGAAATGGCAAGTTCAACTTATAACCCGTGCCAAAGATAATGCCGTCAAACTCTGCTTGACTACCGTCCGTGAAATGGACGACTCGGCCTTCCACTCTGGCGATCCAAGGTTTGCAAGTAATCCTATTTTCTGCGATCAAATGCAAAAAATGCTGACTGCCCGTAGTACCTGCAACACGAACATCTTCATCAGGCTCTGGCGCACCATACCAAGCAGGGTTACCAGAGTATTTCAGTATAAATTCACGGGTCTCTGCGGCCCACGCTTCAGCACTTGCCTGTTCTTGCCAAAGTGCCGCACGACGAGTAAAGGCAAAACACTCAGTAGGCGTTCCCGTAATCAACTTAGGCATGACATAGCGCTGGCGGCGCATGGTCGTTGTCACACTTTCAGTCCCCAGCATGGCTAAATCTGACGCAATTTCTAACGAAGAGATATTGCCTCCAGCCACCAGTACTTTTTTCCCTCGGTAGCGCTCTGGGTCGTCATAATGAAACGCGTGAATCACACCACAATCCCCTGAAAATTCAGCTAATCCCTCAATATTGGGGATGTCAGGATTGTTATAAGCCCCTGTTGCAATCACCACTTTATCAAAGGTCTTCTGTTCCACTTCACCATCATGATCGAGTTCAAGATGCCATGTACTATTCACTCGAAATAACGATGTAAGGCGCGTATTGGTGTGAACCACGCCGGCTAAATCAAATACGTCCAAATACTCTTTTAAGTATTGCTGGATATCAGTGTTTTTCGGAAACAGGGCAATATCGTCTCCATGATCAAGATCAGAAAAACGCGTCACCATTCTCGCTGTATTAGTGCGCATTTGAGGCCACACACCGGAATTAGGGTTCATACAGGCCCACTGTCCACCAACTTCACTATAGCTTTCATAAATCACCGGGGCGAAACCTTGAGATTTCAAATAGCGAGCAGCCGCGATGCCACTTGGGCCTCCCCCAATAATTGCTACCGATTCCATAATGACCTCCTTAGTGAAAATAAATCCCACCGCAAACATTCAGTGCTTGCCCAGTCACAAAAGAGCTTAGGTCAGAGGCAAAAAATACCGCTGGGCCAACAATATCACTTGGCTCACCAAGACGTTTAAGTGCTGCGACCTCCTTCCAATGATTAATCGCCTCCTCAGACCCCAGATTATTCTTACCCATTTCCGTTAAAATGATACCTGGGCAAATAGCATTGACGGTTATACCGTCCATGCCCGTTTCTTGAGCATAAACACGAGTTAAGGTGACCGCTGTCGCTTTCGTTGCAGCATAATGCCCTTGTGTTGGCACACCTTGTCGAGCCGCAATCGACGCAATATTGATAATCCGTCCATTCTTCCGTTGTCGCATCTGAGGCAAAACCGCATTGGTCACAAACAATAGGCCTTTGCCGTTAACAGCAAAATGCGCGTCCCAATCGCTTTCGCTAAGCTCTTCCAACAATGATGGTTTAAGAATGCCAGCATTATTCACCAACACATCAATATGCCCTGCCTGCTTCGTCGCTTGGGCCACCATGTTCTCCACTGCACTCTTATCAGTAATATCAACGCCAAATAGCCAACATTTACGACCTAGCTTTTCGATCGCAGACTGGACTTCACTTAAGCCTTTTGATTCACGCGGCAAATCGCAAATAACCACATCTGCCCCATGCTGAGCGACCCCTTCCGCAAGCGCTCGGCCTATTCCTCGACTGGCCCCTGTCACCAAAATGACTTTATTTGTTAAATCAGACATAACGAACCTCTTATTCTTGTTTTAAAAATAGTCAACACTTAGTGCGATTCTGGTATTGCTAACATGGCGCTTTAAGCGTTTTTAACGGCCAGCTATTCATTGCATGCAAAGTATCGTCAAAAGAAATCAGCTTGCCATCAGAGCCCAGCCCCATCGCCACTTTGGCCGCTACGGCACCAGCAAAACGGACACTCTCTTGCAGCGTCCAGCCTTTGGCTAATCCCACGATGACACCTGCGGAAAAACTATCGCCACACCCCGTGGTATCCACAACCTCAATGTCATGGGCCGCTAAGGAAAAGGGCAAACCTTGGTCTGGATCAACATATACGCCTTCCGACCCCATAGTTAAAATGACATTCTTCACGCCTCGTTCTTTAAACCACCTAGCAACCTCAATAGGCGATGCCAAGCCAGCCATAGCCGAGGCTTCTTCTATAGAAGGAATGAAATAATCAATATAAGAAAGTAAGGGGAGAACCAGTGCGGTGGTTTCCGGTGTCGCTTGGATTAAATCGAATGTGGTGATACGGCCAAGTGCTTTCGCTTTTTGCATAAAATTCAACGTGTTGACGCCATCGAATGTTTGCAGTAACCCTGTACCACCAATATGAATAATGTTAGCGTCCAGCGCCGCTTCCATATCTTCTTCAGCCACATCAAACGTTGCCGCAGTTCCAGGTACATGTAATGCTGGACGCTCACCATTCGGCCGAACCGGTAAAATGGTTGCGGATGTTTGTACGCTGTCGTCACGTCGAACCAATGCTGTATCAAGACCAAACAGGTTCATCTTATTGATCAAGAAATCGCCCATTTCGTCGGTACCAACGGTACTCACCATGCGCGTATTTAACCCCAAAATGGCACAGTCAACAGCGGTCGCGGCGGCGGTCCCTGCCACGGTCATTCGTATTTGCTCGATAAAATCAGCGTGTCCACCTTCGGGAATACGACTCACTGGGTAGCCTAAAATATCAAGAACAGCAAAACCCACAGAACTCACATCAAAACTTGGCATTTTATTCCCCTTATTCCGTACGTTTACGAAGACCAAAAGACAGTCCCAGCACGATGAAGACCAGTACACCGATGCCCACTTGTTGCCAGAAGAAATTCCAGCCAACCAGTAACAACCCATTTCTCAACATTGCCAAAAGCAACACACCTAAAATCGTTCCGAAGACAGAAGGCTTGCGCTCCTTACTAATCGCAGTTCCGATAAAGGTAGCCCCAATAGCATCAAGCAAAAACGCGTCGCCAGCCAACGGGACATAAGAACGCACCGTCGAAGAAAGCAAAATCCCTGCAATACCGCAAAGTACAGAACATGAGACAAACACTAAGGTAAGTTGCAGCGGCACACGAATACCTGAATATTTGGCCACACCGGCTTGAGCCCCTAAGGCATTCACATAACGACCAAATTTCCCTCTGTGTAACGCTAAATACACTGCCACAATACAGGCGACAAGCACCCAAACAGGTGTTGGAATACCAAACAAAGACGTACCAGTAATCGCATCAAACGGTGCCGAAAAAGCGCCTGTTGTCAGATAGATTGGGGATCCGCCATGTGTGGCTAGTTGCTGTACGGACTTACCAATAAACAACACACCTAATGTCGCTAAGAAAGGGTCGATTTTGAGTTTATTTATCAACAGGGAATTGGTTAGCCCGACACAAGCCGCTATCAAAATGCCGACAATGACAGCCAAGACGGCGTTAAAACCAGCTCCAATCATCATGATAAATGCCATTGAAGCAAGGTCAATGGAAACACCCACCGACAAGTCAATGCCACCAGCAGCAATCACAATAGTCATTCCCAATGATACGATAGCTAGCAGCACCACTTTATTGGCGATCAAATTCGCAAAGTTATCAATGCTTAAAAAACCATTAGCCACCACTGAAAACACAACAAATATACAAATAAAAGCGACATAAACAGCATAATTTGAAAGCAACTCTACTGAGAGTTTTGGGGCAAAATTCTTATTATTAACAGTCATATTGTTTCCCCTATGATTTTTTAGCAAATGAAGTCATGGCGACCACCACCAGAATAAGGGCACCCTGAACGCCGCTCACCCAATAGGAAGAAATCCCCAAAAGTTGGAAGCCATTCGATAAAGCACCAATGAAAAGCACTGCTAATAAAGTACCGCCAATGGTAGGTACAAAGCGTCTTGAAAACACTGTGCCCAACAATGCGGCAGCCAATACAGGAAGCAATAACAAACCAGTCCCTGGCGTTGAGGAACTTAATCGCGAGACAATTAATATCGAGGCGGCACCAGCCGCAAACCCAGAGAACAAATAACTTCCATATATGTAGCGACCAGTATGAATTCCCACGGATTTTGCGGCTTCGAGGTTTCCCCCAACCGAGTAGAGTCGCAACCCCAAAGGACTAAAATGAATAATGCAAACCATCAAAATGGAGCCAATAATGAGACACCAAGCTAACGCACTAATCCCCAGAAATTTATCAAAAGCAAGCATATCTAAAACAGGAGAAGAGGCTCCAATAACGGTATTTTGCGTGACGACCAGCTCTAAACCTGCGGCGATATTCATAACTGCAAGCGTACTTAATAACGGCATAATACGCAGTGTCACCACCGCAAAACCATTCAGAAAGCCGATGCCCAGCCCTGTTACAATGGCTGCCGGAATCGCGACACTATCACCATATCCCCCTTCTAATAGCACGGCGTAAACAGCAGTACACAACCCAGCATTCGCAGCGATAGAAAGATCAATACCTCCTTTTTGTACATCCGTACCCGTTCCAATAAACACCACGGTAATACCAAAAGCTAAAAAGCCTAGAATCGCAGATTGCTCAACAATGTTTAGAATGTTGTAACTAGACGTAAACCCTCTCGCCGTTGCGGCAAAAAAGATCATGATGCCTAGAAAGGCGGCAAATGCGCCCAACCGTATCGCCATTTTTTGTAGGGTATATCCATTTGAACTCGTGTCAGTTTTATCGGTTTGGAGTTTCATAGGGCACTCCTATTTATGGTTATTTTTTTACCGGATACAGCGGCAAGTAGTTGCTCAGCATCAATCTCTCCACCCTTGTATTCACCAATCATTTCACCTTTATAAATCACCAAAATGCGATCACACATTTCAGCCACTTCTTCAAAGTCTGATGAGACAAAAACAATGGCTTTTCCCTCTGAAGCTAAACGATTAATCAAACCATAAATTTCAATCTTAGAACCAACATCAACGGCTACAGTCGGCTCATCTAATAAGTAGACTCGGCTATCACAAGATAACCATTTTGCTACAACCACTTTCTGTTGATTCCCACCAGAAAGATTACTCACCAACATATTTCCACTTGGCGTTTTGATACCCAATTCTTCAATTAAAGCATTAACCGACTGAGCCTCTTGCCGTCGATTAATAAAACCACCCTTAGAGATGTTGTTCACTGAGGCTAATGAGATGTTTTCAGCAATGGAAAGACTAACCGCAACACCGTGAGCTCGCCGATCTTCAGGTATCATAGCAATGCCATTTTCAACAGCATTAACCGAGCTATTTAACTGATGAGTCGCTCCATCTATAGCGATTGAACCACTGTCAGGAGGTGTTAAGCCAAATAAGCTCTGTAATACTTCTTTATCACCAGAACCTAATAATCCTGCAATGCCAACAATTTCCCCAGCGCCCACGTTAAAAGACACATCTTGATAATGATTTTTGAGGCATAAGTTGTTCACTTCCAAGACAGGAGACCCTACTTTAATGTTTCGTTTAGGGTACATTTCTGAGGTATCCCGATTAGTCATCATAGTAACGATTCTTTCAATGCCCACTTGTTTAGGAGAGACTTGTCCCACATTTTCACCATTACGTAGCACGGTCACCGTGTCACAAATATTTTCAATCTCTGACATGTAGTGGGAAATGAAAACAATGGCGATACCCTCTTCTTTAAGACGACGTAATACCGTAAATAAGCGATCCACTTCTTTCGTCACCAACGCGGCGGTTGGCTCATCAAGCACCAGTACTTTGGCCTGTTGGCTCAATGATCGGGTAATCTGCACAATTTTTTGTTGTGCTGTAGAAAGGTCAGCAATCAACGTACTAGGATCGAGATCCAAATCGAAATACTGCTTTAACAGCTCAGCGGCTTGAGCATTCATTTTGCGATGATTGATGAAAGGACCAAATCTTGGTTCGTTACGCAAGAAAATCGCTTCTGCAACTGTGGCGGTGCTTACTAATAAACGATCTTGGTGGATAAAATGAACGCCGCTCTCTTCAATCGATTTCGGTGTAATACTTTTTAGTTCTTTCCCACCAACAAACACGGAACCCTCATCGTGACGATAGATCCCCGCCAACACTTTAATAATAGTGGACTTACCCGCGCCATTTTGCCCAACAATGCCATGGATAGTGCCATACTCAATAATCAGTGATGCCTGATTTAGCGCTTTGACTGGCCCAAATACCTTGGATACACTTCGCATTTCTACTGCGATTGAATTCATGTGCTTCCCCCTAGAAATCAGCGATTAAACATGACTCGATATCCTCCAGGCATGTTTAATCAAACGGCTATTCTGTTGCGGACTCAGTCACGCTATTTTTTGCCAGCTTTTGTAATTAATACGGATGGCACCAAAGTGAATGAAGGGACTGAGCCACCATTCAGATAGGTGGCAACGTTTTTAGCGGCTTGCTTACCGATTTCATAGGGTTGTTGAGCGACCACGGCTGCTGCGGGTGATTTTGGATTGCGCACCATGGCCACATACTCAGGACTGCCATCTATTCCATAAGTTTTTACATCCGTGCGTTTAGCCGCTTCAATTGCCTGAGTGGCACCAATCATAGGCACATCCCAGCAAGCAACAACCGCTTTTAGTCCAGAGCCAGGGCCATACTTAGTCAGCATATCCGACATATCAGAATAAGCTTGCTGCACTGTGTTTGGGATAACATCGCGTAACTCTGGCTTGATAATTTTGATGCCAGGGTACGACTTAAATACATAACGAATTTCATCTAAACGAATCTTGCAAACAGGTACAGACGAAAAACCATTAAACATCACAACCTTACCGACGCCATGCATGTCCTTCACCATTTGCAGAGCCAGTTCAGAACCAATACTGTAATTATTCGAAGTCGTATTATTGATCGCATAAGGCGTTTCCGTATCGATAGTAAACAACGGAATACCGGCTTGCTTAATTCGCTTCAACCATGGATTAAGCACCTTCAGGTTACCCAATTGTTCAATAATGGCATCGGGACGTTGCGCAATCAGAGTTTGAATCTGACTGACCTGAGTCTGGTCGTTACGATTCGCATCCAATGCAATCACCTTTGCTCCTAATGCTTTTAATTCATTGATCTGACCTTGATAGGCTTTTAGATCAAAGTCATGATCAGTACCAATAATCGTAACGCCCACGGTTTTACCAGATAACGGCAGCTTATCTGCCGCCATTGCGTAGGAGCTTGCTGCTAAAGCAAGGGAGAAAATAGCAGTGGTTATCATTGTGCGATTTTTGTTTTTATTTGATTGCATCTTGATTTTCCTATGTTGTGGATAAATGCTGGTTCAGCAACAAATGCGACTCAGCCAATTTCACTATCATCAGTCCGTATGACCATAACCAGACATACGATTGATAACAGTCTGAATTTCTTCTTCTGATAACAAAGGCGGCTCCCCCATGGGCAAGCAACCTAAATACTGTTTCGCGAGCGTCTCCACTTCTACGGCCAACCACATAGCTTTATCTAATGATGTCGCCGTGGCAATCATTCCATGGTGGGCAAGTAAGCAAGCGGAACGCCCTTCTAAGGCTTGCAATGCATTTTTTGATAACTGGCTTACCCCATAGGTTGCATATGGAGCGCAGCGAATGTCATGGCCACCACAGACAGCGACCATGTAATGAATGGCCGGAATGCCTTTTTCCATAATCGATAAGGTTGTGCAGGCGGTAGGATGAGCATGGACGACCGCGTTGGATTCCGTCTTATGTCTCATGATTTCCAGATGGAAATTCCACTCAGAGGAAGGCGTTCTGGTGCCAATAATTTGTCCGTCGAATCCCATCCAGACAATGTCTTCAGGTGTCATTTTGTTATATGGCATCGACGTCGGTGTGATCAGAATCCCTTCACCGAAACGCACCGAAATATTACCCGACGTTCCTTGGTTAATTTGCGAAGCATTCATGGCAATACACGCATCAATAATACTTTGACGTATTTCGATTTCCGTTTGTTCTGTTATGTTTTTCATTATGTCCCTCATGTTTAAAGACAGGTATCAGCGTCGATAAACACGACGGCCCCTGTTAAATAAGTAGATGCATCTGATCCAAGAAATAGAGTCAGCTCAGCGATTTCTGAATAGGATGTAATTCTGATTGAGTATTGATCAAGAAGGGGATGCTTTAGCGATTCTAGAGATAAGTCATTGAGATCCATGAACGCCAAATTAGCACCGCAAGCAGCAAAAGCTGAGGATTCAAGTCTAATACCACTGGCAGCACCTGTAATAGCAACGACTTTTTTTGATAGATCAAAAATATCTGGATAGTTCATGTCGATCTCATTTTTCTATTTATTATTATCAACGAATCACCAATTGAGTCTGAGTTCAGACTGTCTAAAACCACTATAGTGTATAAAATTCGACCGTGTCAATCTGGTAATGACCAGAAATTGAATTATTTTTGGTTATTACTAGAAATTAGCTAATATATGAAGAGTAAAAGGCCCGTTTAATCAGCTAAAAATAAAAGTTTAGGCTTGGTAGGAGAGGGAAAGATGCTCTTATATGGAAGTCTAAAATAGTGCTTTTAAGGAATAAAAAAACCTTTGTTTTTCGCTAAAACAAAGGTCATAGATGAGTATGGTAAGACACAGCCATTGTGGTGGAGTATTTAACTAACGTCAGAAGCAGTATTGCTTGTCGACACATGGATACGAGCCACAGCAGAGTTATAGTAAGCTCGATAGAACTCCAATGGCATATCATTCGTGTCATAGGCAATAGATTCGATAGCAATCACTGGTTGATCGCCACTTAAAGCTAGCCTTTCACATACTTCCACCGACGGCATCGCTGCGGTGAACCAACGCTCAGCCCGCTTAGCCACTAAACCATAACGGTCTTTTAAAAGCTGAAACATAGATTTATCTTCTATGTCTAAATTTTCGAAATCAGGCACCTTATAGCCAGGCAAAGAAATAATGGTGTGGGTAATAGGCGCCCCATCCGAATAATAAATTCGCCCAATACGCACCACAGAGCCATCTTTTGGAAGATTAAATACACGTATTTCAGCATCATCAGCCTGTACTCGATTAAATTCAAATGTCTTCGAGGTCACCTTGTAACCACGGGCTTCTAAATCGGCATGAACAGACATATTGGACGTCAGGAAGTTCGTTTCCATACGTGGTTGAGCAACAAAAACGCCCGTTCTCGCCACTTTGTAAAGTAACCCTTCTGTCGCTAAGCTTCCTAACGCCATTCTAACCACAGAACGAGAAACACTAAAAATCTCACAAATGGTTTGCTCTGAAGGAAGACGCATATCAGGTAATAAAACCTGACAATGAATTCTGTCTGCTAGCGCGTTTTTAAACTGCACCCACAGAGGGGTATGGGATTTCCGATCAAAAAAAGCACGGTCTTCTGCCATGTGGCGTAATGCTTTCGCTGCGGGACTATTATTGTCATCATTTTTAGGTCGCCCCCTGCTTCGCCGATCCACTTCACTGCCATTCATCTATTTTACTGTCCTTATAACCTATTGAGTTCTTCAATATTTCATTATGCCTGTTTGTTACAATCCAGTAAAAATATGCTTTATATTTTTTCTTCAATGCTTTTTACCTAGCCCCTGCCGCTAACCTTCCCGCATCAGGTAATGTCCGTAATAACCCCATTGCGACAATACCAATCATTGGTCCCGGAACTAATATCAAAAAGACCCATTGCCAACTGCCTAATGCATTCGCCAAAATAGGTAATATGGAAATAGCGACTACGGTAAGAGCAAAGCCAACGCCTAGCTGCAATGCCAATGCAGTACCTACAAAATCTTTATCCGCTAATTCGGTTACGGCGGCCGAAAACTGCGCACTGTCACCAATGACACTAATTCCCCAAACCACTGCAACGATGGCCAATAGCCAACCTGGACCATCGAAAACGAACCCCATTAACAGAGCACAACAACCAGAAACCAACATCATGCCTATCGTGGTGTAACAACGGCCAAAACGATCTGACAACACTCCACCTAAAACACACCCAATACTGCCTGATGCCACCACAATAAAACAAAACATGGATGGCGAACCAAAAGGAAAAGATATCAAATGATGGGACGCAGCGTTGGCATAGGCTAACAGCCAAGCCCACATGGCATAAAGCTCCCACATGTGACCAAAATATCCCATATTAACCAGAAATAAAGGCTTAGATGTGAAGACTTTCAAACATTGCTTAGGATCAAATAGCGCTTTACCAAAAGCATAAGGGCCTTCCCTGACCTTCCAAACAAACAAGATCGCCGCCAATAGCGAGGTTGTAGACGATACTAATACCACCCACTGCCATTGAATATGGTCGGTAACAGCACGAAATAAATGAGGAGCAGATGAACCGATAGTCAGAGCACCAATCAAAAAACCCAGCGCTAACCCTCTGCCTTTAGTAAACCAAGTTGCCATTAACTTAAGCGCTGCGGGATAAACACCAGCCAAAAACATGCCCGTTAAAAAACGCAATAGGATCGCTATTTCTATCGATGGGTTGGCCAACAACAAACCATTCGCTACCGCCGCTAATAACGCTGACAAGGCCATCAAACGATTCAGGCGAATAATATCCGGCAAATTCACTAAAGAAGCAGATAAGGCTCCTATGACAAACCCCAATTGCACAGCATTGGTTAACCAAGACGCGTCATCATTGGATAAGTGCCATACCTTGACTAATTCAGGAATAATGGCCGTTGCAGAGAACCAAGTGGCCAACACCCCTACCACACCAATACATATCACCATCAGGGCGGGCCATCGGCCTGCAGCTTGGTCTGACATTATTAAAGATCCTTCAATGGCATGGTATAAGTCGTAGCGGTTCCTTCAATGCACACATCGCCTTCACTATCCAAGACCGTAGTTTTCAACTGACAAATAGGTTTATCGTCTCGAACGCTCGTCACCTCAACACGACCTGTAATCGTTTCATTGACACCCACAGCTTTCTTAAAGTTCCATTGTACACCTAAAAACACGGTTCCCGGCCCAGGTAAGCGTTCTGCGACCACCGCGTTCAATATGCCGGAAGACACGCCACCTTGCACAATAATTTTGCCAAATGGCGTTTTTTCCGCAAGCGCTTTGTCATAATGAACTGGGTTATGATCGCCTGTCATTTGGGTAAAGGCAGTAATGTCCTCCGCACAAGTCGTTCGGCTGATTTCGGCAATGTCTCCCACTGCGGGCTGAGCATGCATCGTATTGGTCCAAGCGTTATTTTTATTTGTCATGGTATTGATCCTCAGGGATGGTAAAGGCAGGCATCATTTGACCGCCCAAATTTATGGTTTTAAAACTCACAGGCAAACCAATTTCTAATTGCTCTCGCTCTAATAACAATAAGGCCAGCATACTTGGCCCTTCTGCTAATTGAATGATCCCCACAGTGTAAGGCGTCACTGACGCCCAACTAGGATGACCTGGCTTCCAGATGGTGGTGTAAGTTTTTATCTTTGCCTGTCCAGACAGCTGACGCCAGGTCAGTTGGTTACTCCAGCAAAAGGGACACACTTCTCGCGGATAAAACACATACGAATGACAACGTTCACAATATTGTATGTGTAACTCACCTTTTGCCGCCGCTTGCCAAAACGGTTCCGTAAGGGGAGTTTTAGTCGGCCCAGGCACTTTTAAGTTTGCGAAATGGGTATATTTCATCGACCCACTCCAGGCTTTCCTAGTGCGACACTTTCACTACCGAGCACCAGCGCCACCGCTTCAGATAAGGTAGCACCATTTCCTGTCACAAGGGCGTATTGGGCTGAAGGTATCTGCCGTCCCGTTGCAGACTCTCTCAGCTGATGAACAGCTTCGACCACATGTGTCATGCCTCCCGCTAAATCTGGCTGCCCGAATCCAAGCTGACCACCGTGCGTATTCAAAGGACAGCTACCATCGTATCCAAAGGTGTTGCTACGTATGAAGTCACCAAATTTGCCAGCAGGACAAATGCCACTGTCTTCTAAGGTAAGCGCCACCATGATGGTGTAGCAGTCATACAGCGACAGTAAACTCATATCAAAAATCGAAGTATTGGATTGCTTAAAGGCGTGCGCCATAGCGTGCTTCAACGGACCAGAAGTCAGATCAGGTGCTTGTGATAATGCTCGATGCGTTACTTTTTCCCCCGCCCCTAATAAATACGCAGCGGGGTTATTTATGGTTTGTGCCCGCGTCACCGATGTTACAATTACCGCCTCGGCTCCCGCCACTGGCATGACGATCTCGTACAAATGCAAGGGTTCAGCTATGAGGGGGGACTGTAACACGTCGTTGGCATCACACGGTTTGCCATTAAAAATAGCATGGTGGTGATGCTGAGCATTATGGCGAGCCCACTGGGTAATTAAAGCAAAGTCTTCATCTTTCGATTGATACTTTGCCATATGCGCTTGCTTTAATTGTGCATAGGTCGCATTAGCGCCTGACGCGCCAAACGGAACATCAAATTCACGAATGGGGTTACGATTAGGGCTTCTTAGTGCATCTTGATTACGATGGTTCCCTAACACACACAGTACGGTGTGACACATTCCCGCTTCAATAGCGGCCGCTGCGCGCCAAATCATACCCGGACCAGAAGCCCCTCCTAAATCTACAACATTTGCCATGCTAGGTTGTAGACCAAGATATTCGGCTACGGTAGCTGGAACATGCTGGGGCGTCTCTCCTACTTGAGGACCAACTAATAATCCGTCAATATCCGCTTTATCGATGCCCGCATCGTGCAATGCTAAAACAGATGCCTGCGCCAACATACCTAACGTACTTGCACCGTCAGTTACTCGACAAGGTTTTAATTCTCCCACACCAATAATGGCTGCCTTTGGACGGCTCATAAGGCACTCTCCTGGGCAAGGTGTTTATATTGCTCAAGGCATTGGGGATTTTGCAACGAAGCTACATTAGTAACAGGCTTACCCAATAAGGAAGACTGAGCGGCACCCTCAACACGCTTACCATTTAATGTATAAGGTACCTCATCCACTAAATAGATGGCAGCCGGGACATGGCGGGGAGAACAAGCGGTTCGAATGCTTTTGCGTATGAAATGAACCAAATCATTATTGAATAACGCGCCTTCTCTTAACTGAATGCACAGTACAATCTCTTCATCTCCCTCAATCGGACGACCAAACACGACACAGTCTTCGATCTCTTTTATGCCATCACACGCATTATAAATATCAGCGGTACCTATTCTGACGCCACCGGGATTTAAAGTATTATCGGAACGACCGTATATTACCGCCGTGCCATCTGCATTCAATTGGGCATGATCCCCATGAACCCAAATTTCCTGTCTATCAGCGAAATAAGTTTTTTTATAACGCGCTAAACCATCATCGCCCCAGAAGGATATGGGCATGGAAGGAAAAGGTTCAGTGCACACAAGGTCCCCTTGGCGACCAATCACCGGTGCTCCCCGATTATCAAGAACATTAACGGCCATACCGAGAGCTTTTGTTGTCAAGGTGCCTTTTCGCAAAACGTGCCAAGGCGAGCCAAGCAAGAAGCAACCCATCAATTCCGTACCACCAGAAATGGACGCAAAGCCAACTTGCTTTGAAACGGCACCATAGATCCAATCATATTGATTCGGCGCAACAGGACTGCCAGCTGACAACAGCCAACGCAAAGAAGTTAGGTTAAAATTCTGCTTTGGCTCAAAGCCTGCCTCTGTAAGCGTTCCAAGATATTTTGGTGAAATCCCCAAATGAGTGAGTTTTTCTTGCTCGACAACGCGCCATAAAGGTGCGCAATCCAGTCTGTCCTTTTGCTTTAAAATAGGCGCTCCATCATAGAGAACTAACACCGCATGACAGCCAAGTGCCGCAACGATCCAGTGGTACATCATCCAAGCGGTATTGGTATACCACAATACACGATCGTCCTCGCGAACATCATTATGCAGAAGATGCTCTTTCAATTGTTGTAGCAATACCCCACCGGTACGATGAATGATCGCCTTCGGAGCCCCCGTTGTGCCTGATGTATACAGAATATAGGCTGGGTCATTAAATCCAACACGGGTGAAATGCAGGTCCGCTTGTCTGCCAAAATCGGTCCAATGTATGAAATTATCTTGTGTCGTTAAACTGTGTTCACCGACAATAATCAGTTGCTCAACGCTGTCGATACGCTGCGCTAGTATGAGAGCCGATTGAGAAATGTCGTGCTGTTTACCAGCATATTGAAAGCTTGTTTCTACGAAAAGTAATATGGGGTTTACCTGACCGATACGGTCAATAATGGCTTCTACACCAAAATCTGGGGAGCAAGAAGTCCACACTCCACCGACCGCTAATGTAGCCAAATGTGTAACTAAACACGACAATTTATTGGGCATTACGACTGCCACACGGTCACCCGGTTTAATGCCTGCTTGTCTCAAGCCTTGCGCAACACGGGCTACTTCTTCGCGCACGTCATCAGCGCTATAGACATGGCGTTCGCCTGATTCATTGGTTTCAATAACAAGAGGAGCGCTACCCGTTCTTCTCAGTAGGTTCTCTGCCAGATTCAGTCGAGCGGAAGGAAAAAACTGCGATTCCGTCATCCATTGTTCAGTATTAGGAATAAATACGTCGTGGCCCTTTTCGCCAATAACACCTGCGAAGTCCCATAGCTGAGACCAAAAGCCCGTTAGATCACTGATTGACCAACGATGCAACGCATCATAATCCTGTGTTGGTATGCCTGCCTGCTTAGCAAAACGCGTTAAAGCACAATCTTCTTTCATTGATTGTGTCGGTGACCACAGTGGCTTTTTCACATGACATACCTCTTAGCAATGTGCTTAATACGCACGATTTATTGTTATTTTTGTATTTACCTCATAATTAAGACTATTCTAAGTATACCTAGAAATCAACATTCTGGTTATACTTAGATATTAAATAAAACAATAACAATCAATATATACAGGTTGATATTATGAAAGAGGTCTACATTGTGGCGGGTAAACGGTCTCCTATAGCCAAGCTTTCAGGAGGATTAGCAAGCATGAACGCGGCTGAAATCGGTGCCCAGGTTATCGCGCACTTAATAAGGGATGTAGACCTAGATCCAACCCTGCTGGATGAGGTCATCATCGGCCAAGTGTTGGCTGGCGGAGCAGGTCAGAATCCCGCTAGACAAGCCACACTGCTCGCAGGACTGCCAAGCAATACCTGTGCATTCACTGTCAACAAAGTCTGTGGTGCCGGTCAAAAATCTATCCACCTTGCTGCTCAAGCAATTAAAGCGGGAGATGCCAACCTCATTATCGCTGGTGGACAAGATTCCATGAGTAATGCGCCTCAACTGATTCTGACTAATCAGATTGCGGCAAGACAACGTCCGCTAACCGTTCAAGACAGCATGATCACAGACGGCTTATGGGATGCTTTCCATAATATTCACATGGGAGAGACAGTCGAACACATTATTACTCGGTGGAAAATATCACGAGAAGAGCAGGATCAGTTCGCCCATCAATCACAAATAAAAGCCAATAACGCTCTACTATCCAATCGCTTTGACTCTGAGTTAACCTCGATCAGACTCCCGTCCAAACGGGAAGAGGCCTACTTCACTAAAGATGAGCATCCTTATCTTTCTTCGTTGGAAAAGCTGGCTAAGCTTAAGCCCGCTTTTTCGGAAACAGGAACCATCACCGTAGGCAATGCATCGGGGCTAAACGATGGTGCGGCTGCGGTTCTCGTGGCGAGTAAACACGCATTATTAGAGGCAAAATTAGACCCTATTGTACGTATCGCCTCTTATTCCTCTTTCGCATTATCCCCCATGGACATGGGGCTAGGTCCGATAGGAGCATCAAAAAAAGCACTAAAACTCGCTGGATGGAACATTCAACAAATAGAGTTGGCAGAAATCAATGAAGCCTTCGCTGGACAATCGATCATCGTCTTAAGAGAACTCGGCATTGCAGAAGAAATCGTCAATGTAAATGGCGGAGCCATTGCCCTCGGCCACCCTTTAGCTGGGTCTGGCTGTCGCATTGTCGTTTCTTTACTGCACGAAATGCAGCGTCGATCAGCAAAAAAAGGTCTTGCGACATTATGTATTGGCGGTGGAATGGGCGTAGCGATTTGCCTTGAGTTATGTTGAAAGTCAAATCATTAAGCTTTTGACTAAGTCCGTTTTACTCGAACGACTTTCATAATTTCCATGGAAATACCAGCCACTACCTCTTGCGTTGGGTAGTAGGTCAGGTTAACACGGGATCCGCGCAACGTACGGTATTTTCCTTGTCGCTTAAAACGGAAGGGGACATCGTAGCCTTCGATCATCAAAGTATGTAAAACCCAATCTTCCTGCGGTCTTTGCACATGGGATTTGACTTTTAGCGCGTCCGAATGAACCAGCTTATCATTTTGCTGTAATAAATCTTTTGGGTCAGATTGCATATCAAACTCTCCGTATGAGGTACGAGAGCGTTTTATTATGACATAAAATACACCAAAAATTAAAAAATTGACTATTTTTTACTCAAACCCTCCATATAGGACCGCCGACAGTCCGTGTCACAACCATGGTGAGGCGATCTGAAGACTGTGAAACAATCGCTTAAGGTTTTTTTGGCAGGGGATTATCGGGTACTGTTTGAGGGCGATCTTTTCCTCCATCGTCCATACGTTCTTTCATCGCCCGAGCAGCGGCCTCATTATCAAAACGTACCACAGGTTTTTGTAAAATTAAGCTGTTTGGGTACGTCACAATATCACCAGAAAAACGACGAATAATGACATGAAAGCTTGATATATCAGTAATCTGGCCAAGTACGTCTTCATCTTTTTCGGCCACACGAATCCAATCACCAACACGATATGGGAAAGCAAAAAAGATAATCAAACTGGCAGTAATATTACTTAGAATCGACCATTGGGCAAACAAAGCCACACCGACCACAGCAAACACAGAGGAAAAAAATACCGCCAGCTGACCGTATCCAACCCCCATCACAATGCAAGCCAGCATAATAAACAAAGCGGTCAAACTAAGCTGCATCATTTTGGTCACATAGCGCAAGCGAACCTCACTTGTCCCATTTTTATGACCCAGCAATTCCACACTGCTCCGCATAATACGATTGATTACAATATAACCAACAACCAGCAAAGCAACTAAACCAATTTGCACCATGATCTTCATCACTCTAAATACCTTTTAAGCCTGCGCGCAATAAAATAAGCGAGAACCATTTCTCAGAGATTCTCGCATATCATGGCATGAAATAACCGATTATTGTGTCTTTGGAAGGGGCTTTTCCACTAAAACAGAAGGAATTTGAATAAAACGCTGGGGCACAGGTCGTCCTTCAAGCAGAGCAAGACCAATTTCAACCGCTTTGGCAGCCATCTCTTTCGGACGCTGAACCGCCGTTGCCACCCATTGGTTCTCTTGGTGAATCATCTTTTCGGCAAACGTAGCGCCATCCACTGAGGCAATAATAAAATCCTTACGGCCGGCTTGTTGTGCCGCTTGAAGCGCCCCTAGTGCGGTAGGATCATTAATGGCAAATACGGCATCGATATGAGGGTATTTTTCCATCAAATAGGTCATGACTTCCATTCCTCCATCGACGCTACCACTGCCATTCATACGGTAACTTAGCAGAGAGATGTTCGGGTATTTACTCAACACCGATTTGCAGCCAGCCACACGCTCCACTACTGACGACACTAAGACCCCGTTAATAATAACAAAGTTGCCTTTATAGTGAATTTGCTTGGCAAGTCGTTCACACGCCTCCATTCCTGCTTGCACATTATCCGTGGTGATGGTCGCGTCTGCCCCTTGGGCATTCACATCCACAGCAATGACTTTAATGCCAGCCCGCTGAGCTTTTGCCACCACAGGAGCAATTTTGTATGGATCCGCAGCCGTTAGAATAATCAGATCGACACCCGCTTTAATAAATTCATTCACTTGCTTGATTTGACGATCTAAATCATAGGCATCGGAATGAATTAACATTTTTACTGGGCCGCCTGTCAGTTCTTTAGCTGTGGCGGCGGTTGCATCAATCAATTTGACAAAATAAGGGTTACCAAGGTCAGAGACACTAATACCGATCGACTTCAACACTGACGCATTTTTCGCCTCTATCGAACTTGATGGCACGGGGGTTGCGGCAAACAACGCGGTGGCAAATAACGCGAACACTAAACAGGAAAGTAATCGTCCTCTAAAAAAATGTAAACGCGAAAAACGCCCATAGGATTTCAATACTGCGACGCGACGCATGGAGCAGAACCTCTACTTGGAGAAAAAAACGGCTCCAAGTATTGAAAGCCGTTTTTCCATTGAGCAACACAGAAGACATAGACGCTCTGTGTGTATCTATGAATAAACATTAAGCGGCTTGTGGGTCGCTTTTTACCTCTAACGCTCCCGTCATAATGGCTACCGCCTCAGACATAGAGTGAGATTGCGGCGTGATGACAGCAGCACGTCTACCCAAGCGGTGAATATGAATACGATCCGCTACTTCAAAAACGTGAGGCATGTTATGGCTGATCAAAATAATTGGCAAGCCTCGGTCTCGAACTTCCTTGATCAAATTCAAAACCCGACGCGATTCTTTCACACCTAATGCGGCGGTAGGCTCATCCATGATCACGACTTTGGTTCCAAATAAGGCTGAGCGCGCCACAGCCACCCCTTGGCGCTGACCTCCCGACAAAGACTCCACCGCTTGGCTAATGTTTTGAATGGTCATTAAACCGAGCTCTGTCATTTTGTCTTTGGCTTTTTGTTCCATGGCTTTCTTATCTAACATACGGAAAACCGAGCCTAAGATTCCGGGTTTGCGAATTTCGCGTCCCAGAAATAGGTTATCCGCAATGTTGAGCGCTGGGGAAACCGCCAAATTTTGATAGACCGTTTCAATGCCCAAAGCACGTGCTTCCATCGGCGAACTAAAGTTTACTGGCTGACCATCCAGTAGAATCTCCCCTTCATCTGGCACTAGAGCACCAGATAAGGCCTTAATCAAGGAAGATTTACCCGCACCATTGTCGCCAATAATCGCTAAGATCTCGCCCGGATATAACTCAAAATCCGCATGGTCAATGGCCGTTACACTGCCGTAACGTTTCACTAAACTCTTGGTTTGCAGAATCGGGGTTTGGTTTGTATTGGTTGTCATTATGCTGTTCCTTTTCTGATCCACTGGTCAACACCGACGGCAACAATAATCAAGATACCAACAGTGAACTCTTGCCAAAGTACATCAACACCGGCTAGGGCTAAGCCATTGCGGAAAATGCCCACAACCAATGCGCCAATTAACGTGCCGAAGATTGAACCTCGCCCACCAAACAAACTACAACCGCCAATTACCACAGCAGTAATACTGTCTAAGTTCGTAGTATAACCAGCCTGAGGACTGATGGAACCGATACGACCAATCAATACCCAAGCACCCAATGCACAAACAATCCCCGCTAAAATATACACAGAGAGCAAAATACGGTCGGTACGAATACCGGCTAACTTCGCCGCCGCTGGATCATCACCCGTGGCATAAACATGTCGCCCCCATGCGGTCCAGTTCAAGGCGTACCAAATCACCACAAACATCGCCAACATTAACAAGGAACCGTAGGTTAACTGAGCACCAAACACATCAATCGTGTTGCCTAACCATTGTAAAAGCGGAGCGGTATTCGAGATGTCTTCTGCTCTAATGGTCTCACTATTGGAGTACCATAAATTCAACGCGAAGAAGACGTTCCACGTGCCCAATGTAGCAATAAAAGGTGGCAATTTCAGACGTGTAATTAATGAACCATTAATAAAACCGGCGACAGCACCAACGGCGATTCCCACACATAATGCCAACCAAGGATCAAGACCATAATCGATCGCCATACGGCCCATTACCACGGATGCCAATACCATAATGGCACCCACAGACAAGTCGATCCCTGCGGTTAAAATAATCAGCGTTTGAGCAATCCCTACCATGCCGATGATGGTCACCTGTTGTAACACCAACGACAAGTTAAAAGCCGATAAAAAACGGCCGCCAACAATCAGGCTAAAGCAGAAAATAGCCAGTAACAATACAATACTGGGGGCAGCAACTGGGTAATGATGAAGAAACTTTTTAAAACGCTGCACAAGCGTTTCTTTATGCTCAAAACGGGCCTCGTAAACCTGAGCTTGATCTGCCACTTTATCGTGATCAAGCACTGCTGTTGAGTTTTTTTGTTCGGTTGAACTCATAGAGTCACTCCAAGAAGGAAAACAACCACTGACAAAAATCCCCCGCCAGCGGTAAAAACATAGCTTTCTAAATCGTTTGGACTAGACGACTTGCCTGTCATCCATTGTCATAACAGGCAAGTGTTGATATTAACCCCAGCACATCGCCAAACCTGTTTTCGCCGTGACAGATTTCACGCCTTTGACAGGTTCATTAGTGATCAACTGAACACCTGTGTTGAAGTAATCCAAGCCTTTCGTCGCTGTAGGACGAGTACCTGTTTTGGCAAATTCTGAAATGGCATCTACGCCATCAATCGCCATTTTGATAGGGAATTGCATTGCGGTTGCATCTAAGATGCCTTCTTGAATGTTTTTCACACCTGGGCAGCCACCATCAATGGACACAATCATCACTTTTTTCTCTAAACCAAAAGATTTAAGTGCTTGATAGGCCCCTGCTGCTGCTGGTTCGTTGATGGTGTAAACCAAGTTGATACTTGGATCTTTTTGCAACAGGTTTTCCATGGCACGACGGCCACCTTCAGCGGAACCTTGAGTTACATCATGACCTACAATACGCGGATCGGTTTCATCACCGATACGGTTGGGGTTTTTGATATCAATACCGAAACCTTTTAAGAAACCTTGGTCACGAGCGACATCAACGGTCACTTGGCTGGTACTCAGATCTAACATGGCAATTTTAGCGTCTTTTGCTTTAGCGCCCATTTTTTCTCTTGCCCATTTACCAATCAATTCACCCGCTTGGAAGTTATTGGTGGCAAATGTCATGTCAGCGGCACTCACTGGGTTAAATTTGGTATCTAAAGCAATGACCAATAAACCCGCCTTACGTGCCTTTTCAACCGTAGGAACAATCGCTGCTGGATCACTTGGAGTAATCAAAATACCCTTAGCGCCCGCCGCAATTAAATTCTCAATAGCATCGACTTGGGATTGATTATCTCCGTCATAACGACCAGAAAATGTACGCAAATCAAGACCAAGCTTTTTCGCTTCTTTTTCTGCACCTTGCTTCATGGTAACAAAATAGGGGTTGGTATTGGTCTTAGTGATTAGACCGATGATAGGTTCATCTGCCAGAGCGACAGTCGAGAGAGAGCCAGCGGCGACTAGGCAAGCTAGTTTACGGTAAGGAAATTTCATTGTATTGGTAACTCCAGTTTTGTTTTTATTATCAGCAGAGACGCTGTTGAATCAGACCCGAGTTCAATCTGTTGGAGATCTGCTTCTAGGCGCACTTTGCAGTATAAAAGCTAATGGAAAATTTCACCGGAAATTTTTTTTTGTAATATTTGTAACTTTTTAGCGATCTATATAAAAAATTTCAAATAACTCTTTGATATTAAAGGGTTTTGAAATAAACAAATCGGATTCATTAAGTGCGTATTTTTTTCTTATTTCATCGTAAGGTAGGCCAGACATGATCACAACGGGGCCATGAAAGAGTACATTTGACGTCTTATCACTCATCTGACTCGGTTTTAAACTGTGCGCAAGCTCCACCCCATTCATCGTCCCTGCCAAGTTAACATCCGACACAATCACATCCGGTAACATGGCTTGTTTTAACGCGCTCAGTACTGCTTCAGCACGATCAAAGCACTGCACAATAAAGCCCATTTTTTGTAACTGTTCACGCATAGCGCTTTGCACTTCCATATCGTCTTCCACCAGCCACAACAAGCTATCGGCAGGTAACGGAATGGCCTTATGACGTTCAATAGTGACGTTAGGCTCTGCCTCCTTACCACGAACTTGTTCAGGTAAAAACAAACACACTCGAGTCCATTTACCCGGCTCAGATGTCACTTTGATCTCCCCTCCACTTTGCTTCACAAACCCATAAATCATACTTAGGCCAAGGCCACTGCCTTTACCTACGGGTTTCGTGGTAAAAAAGGGCTCAAATATACGCCCTAGCACGTCTTCTGAAATGCCTTCACCAGAATCTTCTACCTTGATACGAATACCGGGCTTCGTACTGTCTGGCAACATGGCATATTTGGTTGAAAAGGATAAATGACCACCGTCCGGCATAGCCCCAGCACTATTTAAGGCAAGATTAAGCAAGGCATTTTCTAGCTGAGAAGGGTCTATCAGGCTCACAAAGTCTGGACACCCTAAATGACAAGACACACTAATATGGGAACCCACACTGTATTCCACTAAATCCAGCATGCCCTCAATAAGGTCATCGATTTTGGTGGGAACCGGAAACAATTGCTGACGACGGCTAAAGGCCAACAAACGCTGTACCAAATTACTGCTTTTCTCTGACACCGCCAAGGCTCGCTCAATATATCGCGTTTGATCTGCCGTTTGTGGGGAAGAGTCGGATAACATCTGCAGATTTCCCATGATGGCCGCTAACAGATTGTTGAAATCATGGGCAACCCCTCCCGTCAGCTGGCCCAGCATTTCCATTTTCTGCGCCTGACGAAGCTGGCTTTCCACACTTTTACGGTCCGTTAAATCCGTATACAGGGTCACAAAGCCCCCTTCTGGCATGGGTTTGGAGCGAAACTCAATGATTTTGCCCGAATCAAAATGACGCTCAAAACTTTGACTGCGCAAATGACGGGAAATATTTATTTCGTCCATATGAACCTGCTGATTTTCTAAATTCAGCGTTTTTTGCTGGCCCTTGTTAATTAACGATTGAACCTTTTCAATGGACATCCCCGCCTTTAACTCATCAGGAGATAGGTCAAACAAGGTTTCATAACTGGGATTCCAAGCAACCAATTCTCCTTTGCCCGAAAACACACTCAGCCCATCGTTCATATTATCGAAAATGGTTTCCAACAATTTTTTCTGGGCCGATAATTCCGCAGTCACTTCCACTCGTCTTATTGCGTCATAACGAAACACTTCAAACGCATCGGCCAAGGTACCAATTTCATCATTACGTTTAATCTTCGGACGATCTGAGTCCATATGCCCCATCGACAACTCTTCCATGTCTTTGGTCACCGCTTGCAAATCCCTCGTCATACGCTGGCTCTGCCAATATAAACGAATCAGACCAATCATCAAAAAGATGGAAATACCAAAAATCCAATGCTGACCATTAGACACATATTTCGACACGGCCTCTCTCTGACGGGCCACTTTCTTTTGCAATGCGCCAACAAACTGACTCACCTGTGCACTAAGCTCTTCTGACTTGGCGCGAATCAAGGTCAGTAGATATTGTTTTCGTAACTGGATTTTTGCTAAGCGACGGTGGGCTTTCAATAAGGCGCTGGCAATATTTTGTGCCTCTTTGCCTTTTGTATTGAGCGTCAACTGGGTCACAATACTGTCAGGCACCACATGCGGAGATTCCAAGAGTTTTAATAACCAATCCAAGCCTTGTTGGGCGCTGATGACGTGAGTCGTATCATTATCAGGCTTGATTTGACGAATTTTAAACTGCAATGCATAGCTGTCTTCGCGAATATATAACTCCTCACGAACCAGAGATACCAATTCCTCTAAAGTCTTTTGCAAATCATCCAAGCGACCATTGACGGTGTCCCGAAAGGCCGGATCCGTCAAACTATTGGCAACGCTTCGTAGCGCCGCAATACTCCGATTGATACGTTGAGATTCCGCCTGTAATTGAAAAGGTCGTCCTGAGCCTGCCGTATAAGGTGCCGTCGCCGCTAATTGCGCGACTCCTTCGGCCAACGTCAGAGAGGTACTGATTTCAGGTAAGGTCTGAGCTTCGAATTCAGAAAGCGAGTCTTCACTCACTCGCATAGATTGCCAACCAATGCCTACCATACAAAATGCGACAACACTCACCGTCAGAATGGCGAAGGAGACTTTTTGACGAATGCTGATAAAGCGCATTTAGTTTTTCCACTCTAGTTTTTACGAACTGGCCCTTGGAAAAAATACCCCAGCCCACGCTGCGTTTTAATAAATTGCGGGGTTTTAGGGTTACTTTCAATTTTACGGCGCAATCTTAAAATCAAAACATCGACGGTGCGGTCAAAGACTTCCGCTTCCAAACCACGACTTTGATCAATTAACTGTTCCCGTGAAAAAATACGGTCAGGGTGATGAACCAACACTTCTAATAAAGAGAATTCCCCCAGTGTCAGTACCACTTGTTCACCCTCCTGGTTCATTAATTGACGGGCCGTCAGGTCTAACACCCAGTTACCAAAGTATAAACACTCATGAGGGTCTTCAAGGGTATTTAGCACAGGCGCTGGTGCCAGTTGTATCGCACGTCGCAGCAAAGCATGTATTCGGGCCATCAGTTCCCGTAGATTAAACGGCTTCATCATGTAATCGTCTGCGGCTAATTCCAGCCCCAAAATACGATCCGTTTCATCGCCTTTCCCTGTTAACATCATGATAGGCATCGTAAAAAGGTTACGAACATCTCGCGCTAAATGTAATCCGTCTTCTTCACGGAGATACAAATCCATCAAGATGAGATCGACCTGTGTTCGCTCTAAATGCGCCCACATTTGTGCACCACTGTCCGCTTCTAAGACTTGGTAACCTTTTTGCGACAGTACATCACACAACAACTGACGAATATCTTGGTCATCATCAACGATCAGTAAGGTTTTTTTATTTGGCTCGATCATCGTTACGAGTTTAATCCTATGTCTCTAATTAGGCGTTTTCGTTTTACCATTCAAAATTAAGTGATTTGGTAAGATTAGAAGAGAAAAACCAACTTAGAATGTATCATGCTAAAATCCGTCCCATATTAACAGCTGCTGACCTCGAATATGAATAATAAACGCATTTCTCTGCAACAAGAGACCTCTGAACATCATTTTTACGCTGCAGAGGAATCTATTATTCTAGAAGTCTTAATTCGTCATTGCGTGCCCATTAAACACGCTTGCCAAAATGGCACTTGTGGCATTTGTCTCACGCCTTTAATCACTGGCGAAATAGACTATGGCCCACGCCAGCCAAGAGGCCTGAGTGACAAAGAACAAGCGACAGGGTATTTTTTACCTTGTATTGCCAAATGCAAAACCGATATTCGCATCGGCCCTCCGAAAGTCAAGGTTCACCGATAAAGCCGAAACGTTAATCATCGACACAGCCAAAAAGAGTCTGTTATGTCCATCGCACTGCCCATTTACAATCTGATACCAGCTCTTAAACAACAACTGAACACGGCCCATGAGGCCATTTTAGAAGCGGCTCCAGGGGCGGGGAAAACCACTGTTGTGCCACTGGAGCTGATGAACGAAGCTTGGCTTGATGGCAAACAGATCATCATGCTCGAACCAAGACGCCTAGCCGCAAAAGCCGCTGCCAAACGCCTCGCCGACTCCTTAAACGAACCATTGGGTCAGCGCATCGGCTATCGTATTCGTCACGAAGGCGCAAAAAGCCAAAACACGCAGGTATTGGTTGTCACCGAAGGCGTGCTAACACGTATGCTGCAGGACGACCCGAGCCTTGCCTCCGTCGCGCTCGTCATTTTTGATGAATTCCACGAACGCAATATCCACTCAGACCTCGCTCTCGCCTTGTGTTTGCAGGCCAGAGAACTGTTTCGTGACGATACCCCACTAAAACTGCTTATCATGTCTGCCACGTTAGACACCGCCATATTAGAAGAGCGCCTCGGCTGTAAAAGCTTAGTGAGCGAAGGACGAAATTTTCCGGTTGCCATTCGTTATGGCAATAAACGCTTGAAAACCCTTGAAGTAGTCGACGAGGTCGTCAGACAAACACTCCAAGCGTATCAAGAAGAAGACGGTAGCCTATTGGTTTTTTTACCAGGACAAAAAGAAATTCGTCATGTGGCAAGCCAGCTTAGCCAAGCGCTAAAACAAGATCCTCATGCGATGATTTTACCCTTGTATGGCGAGTTGAGCCTAAAGGAACAAGAGGCCGTAATTCACCCTATTGCGCCCCCCCATCGTAAAATCGTCCTAGCTACTGCCATTGCACAGACCAGCTTAACCATTGAAGGCATTCGTATTGTCATCGATTCTGGCCTAAGCCGTGAAGCCCAATTCGATGCCAATACCGCCACCACACGCTTACATACCCGTCGCGCCACGCAAGCCGAAACCACTCAACGAATGGGGCGAGCAGGGAGAAGAGAAGCAGGTATATGTTATCGCTGGTGGAGTGAAGAGCAACAACATCAACTTGCTCCCCAAGCATCACCACAAATAGAATGTGTTGACTTAAGTGCTCTCACTTTAGAGGTCGCCAAATGGGGGATACAAGATCGACTTGAACTGGCTTGGATCACCCCACCACCGCTGGGCCATTGGCAACAATCTGTCGAGTTACTGAGTACTCTAGGTGCCCTCGATCCAGACCATTTCACCCTAACGCCTCATGGGAAAGCCATGGCTCTGCTTGGTCTAACCCCTCGCCTAGCGAACCTACTCATCAAAGGCGTTCAACAAGGTCAGCCAATACTCGCCTGTCAAGTCTGCGCACTGTTGTCCGAAGGCGATCCCTTCGTCAATCAAAATAGCGATTTTTTGAGCCGCTTACAGTGGTTTAAAGGAGAGCATAACCAACCAGCTCGACGCCCCAAAAGCGTCTATCAAACCTCTTTCAAGCAATGGCAACAACGCAGTCAAGGGCTTAATCTCTCTCCCCCCATTGTTGATAGAAACACAGCGCCAGACCAAGCATTAGCCAACCTCCTAGCCTGCGCTTTTGCTGATCGACTCGCAAAGCGACTGGGCGAACAAGCGAACAGCGTGCGCTATAAACTCTCAAATGGTCGTATTGCGCTGCTGGATATAAGCGACACGAATGCAAAGGCGGATTATCTTGTCATATTGGACCTTGGCGGTCATCAGGGACTTAGTGAGGATCGTATTTTCCTAGCGCACCCATTTGATATCGAGCACTTACAGAGCGAGCACCCTAGCCTCTTCTCTCAGCAGGATCATGTAGCTTGGTCTAAAAAAGACAATCGATTAATTTACGAGTCACAAACCTGGTTAGGTAAACTCTGCGTCCATCGTAGGCAAGCCAGTAAACCATCGGATGATGCCATCCGCTCCGCCATGTGCACTTATATTCGTCGTGAAGGCATCGACGCGCTGCCTTGGGACGATAACAGCTCACAACTCAAGGCCAGACTCGCCTTTGCCCACCAGCAAGACACCAATTTTCTCACCAGCCAACGAGAAAGCTGGCCCGATATGTCGGATGAGGCCTTGCTAAAATCATTGGAAAGTTGGTTAGGACCCTACCTTGGCAACATCACGAATCAAGCACAGCTCAACAAACTCAACTTAAAACAAATCCTCCTAGATAGCTTACCCTGGGAATTACAACAGCGTCTTAACGATAAAGTACCAGAGCGATTATGCGTTGCCTCAGGCAGCCATCATAAAGTGGATTATTCGCAGCCTACGCCAACACTGCGAGTCAAACTACAGGAAATGTTTGGCACCATGCAAAACCCAACCATCTTAGGTATGAGCGTCAAAATAGAGCTGCTCTCCCCTGCACAACGCCCACTGGCGGTTACCCAAGATCTGCCCTTCTTCTGGAAAGAAGCTTATCCAGACGTTAAAAAAGAAATGCGCGGACGCTATCCAAAGCATCCTTGGCCAGACGATCCGATGAGCGCCATCGCCACAGCAAAAACAAAACGAGCCTTAGAGCGATAGCCTTTCTTCCATGAGCGTGACGGATTGGTTCCCCAAGACGGTCCGTTACCCTGCAGCATTATTAAGCCTACCTACCATTATGAATGGGACTCTAAATGGTCTAGTTTTTGATCACTTTCATGTCTTTTTCTATACAAAAATTTACATAAAATAAGAACTTTGTAAATTGATATGATTTATTAGACATATTCTTTGCTTATAATGAGCAATATTTTACGTAATCAACCAATGAAGCCCCTCTTAAGAAAAGCAAAACTATCATTTGTTGATGGGATAGCTGATCAATAAGAACCATCACTCATAGCGGATAGTTTATGGAATCCAATACAAAGCTTTCGAACGACAAGTTGTTTAAAATAGGTGTCAGACTGGTTAAAATCGCGTGGGGTGTGGAAATACTTGCGGTTAGTATCGGTTTTCTTATCTCTATCATCGTCTCTTTTTCTGTGTATGCTCAACTCGATAAAACAGACAGAGCACTCGATTTCGGTGACTATAGCAATATTCTGGTTGCCGCCTTACCTTTTGTCCTTGTTGCGGTCGTTGAAGCCTCCAAAATACCAATGGCCACCGCATTAATGTACGCCAAACATACGGCTTGGCGTATTCTGTTTTTCGTTGTTCTTGTTATGCTAGCCACCATTACTTTTGAAACCATGCTTAATGGTTTTGAACGTAACTTCTCCGGCCTTAATATTGCGATTGATGATCGAAAAGATGCCGCCTTACTGCTGCAGAACAAAATTGACGTTCTGAATCGCCGTAAGCAAGACATTGATATCATCGATCCACAAAAAGTCGATTCGGATTATCAAAAAAACATCCAAAGAGCCAATGCTGCCTATTACCACTCTTTGGAAAAAGAGCGTGAGTACATCAATCACGAAATTGCCAAACTCAGTTCTAATAACCAGTTAATCCAACAGTATCAAGCGGATATTAACGATCTTAACAAGAAAGAAAGTGAAATATACGATGCTTGGGATAAGGAGCGGAACAGATTAAAAACACGCTACTACGGTCGATTAAATAATTATGTTGAAGGTTCTGAGAGCGATAAGAAAAAGTTGCAAAGAGAACTGGACCAGTTAAAAGCCGAACAAAAGAAGGCTCTTGACGATGCCAACTTTTTCACTCGCCCTTCCGTTGAGAAAAAATACAGTAAACTGATTTCCGAAAAAGAAGACCGTTTATACAAAATTGATGATCGAATTAATGGCGATGATGGCCTAAATACACAAAACCAAAGTGAGCAACAACTGCAAGCTCAATTACAAGCCTTAGCGGATGATTATCAGAATCGCATCAAGTTAGGTCGAGCTCGTATGGCCTACCTGGAAGGACAAATAGCGGCTCAGACAAAAGACATGAAAACAAAGCAACTCAATTATCGCAATGGCTATAATGAGTTTGCTCAACAAGCAAGCCAAAACCGTAATAGTGTTGTATCGCGGGCCGCGAAAGAAAAAGCGAAACTACTAGACCAATATGATGAGATTCAAGTGGAAGTCAAAGCCATCGATAATGAGGTTTATGGTATTCAGCAAAAACAAACCATTATTAAAAACGAAGTGAATCGTTTGGTAAACCAAAACCAGTTCTATCGCCTTGCGGCTTATATTACCAATAAAAAAGAAGCCATTGACGTCCCCAAATCAACCGTTGGCTTAGTGGCCTTGATTTGGTATTCATCGTTGGCGTTCATTAGTGCGGTGACAGGTGTGTTACTTGCTATTGCAGGGCTTTATATACAGCGTATCTATGCCAAAAATGAAGATGTTGATACCTCGGCTCGCCCTCCCGCGCCCAGTATTCATCACAGTACACCAAACGAATAAGCCTGCTACGAGCAAAGAACCAGCGACAATACTCGCTGGTTCTTTGGGAAGCAGACAAATACTCGCCACTTCAGCATACCATTCGTGTCGACTCCCCCACATCTAATGAAATTCGGGGGTAAACACAGGAACCTTCTGACCATTGTCACTTGCAACAAACACCACTTTTACTGACTGTCCGATTTTAATCTGATTAAAATCATCAGTAATTATATTGGTGAGTATGATAGGCCCTTCTTCCAGCTCAACATAGGCAATGCAATAAGCGGGCGTTGCTCGAGTCATGACGCTATAAGAGTAAATCACCCCTTTACCACTGGCTTCGAACCACTCACAATGACTTCGCCCAGAAAACGGGCTGTGCTCTCGCGGATAAAAAAACGCCTTGCCCGTATCCAGACAGCGCTGAATCATTAGCTTGTTTTCATTGGCAGCCTGCCAAAAAGTCTGAGTCTCTGGCCACGGTTGCGGTGATGTAGGAATACGATGTTCCATAATCAGCCCTCTCTTTCTAGAATTAACGTGGCACTGCCATGACGTGCCCCCAGTTGCCCACCCGTGCCATGCACTAATGCTAGAGTACAATTGTCCACCTGTACGGCAGGATGAGCTTCACCACGCAGCTGACGCATGGCCTCAATCAGTTTTGTCATCCCCCCACGATTTCCCGGATGATTGTTACATAACCCTCCACCATCGGTATTAAACGGCAAGCGCCCTACCCCTGAGATCAAGCCGCCATCGGCGACAAAACGCCCCCCTTGACCAGGCTCACAAAAACCAAGATTTTCCAGTTGAATCAAGACGGTAATCGTAAAACTGTCGTACAAAGAGGCATACTGAATGTCCTGAGGTGTCACACCGGCTTCAGCAAACGCTTCTTTACCCGTTTGCACGGCACCGGACTCAAGGATATTGAAGTAACCGCCGTTAAGATGTTTCACCGTAAAGCCCGATCCAATGGGTCGAATCAACGGACGCTTAAGCTGACGAGCAACATCGGGATGGGCGATCACCAATGCCCCACCACCATCACTTATCACACAACAGTCCAAGCGATGCAGTGGTGTCGAGACAATCGGCGAGGCAATCACCTCCTCAACTGTAACAACTTTAGGCAGCATCGCATTAGGGTTATGTTGAGCATGGTGGGATGCTGCCACCTTAATCCAAGCCAACTGTTCGGAGGTTGTGCCATATTCGTACATATGACGCACGGCACACATCCCATACATATTGGTGACCACTGGGCCGTATGGCAACTCGAACGGAGATTCCGCTGTTGATTGTGCCTGTTTGAGATGGCTCTCGACGGGGGAAAACTTTTCCGCTCTTGGCCGACCCGCTTGGGTAATCAGAGCAACGCGGCATTTACCCGCCTGGATGGCTTGGACAGCGTGCTCCACATGATTGATATAAGACGACCCCCACGTTTCAGAAGTATCGAAATGGCGTAATTTCAACCCCAAATATTCGACCACGGACAATGGACCAACGCCAGGAGACTCCCAACCAGGCACATCCCCCGCACAGAAATAACCATCCACATCATCGACCGTCAAACCTGCATCCTGCAAAGCTCCCAGTGCCACGTCAGCATGTAGCTGACCCAGCGATCTATCCACGGCATGGCGTGTTGGATGTTCGTAAGCGCCCACCACATAGGCTTGCCCTTTAAGCCCCATGATGTTTCTCCTCATAAAAATAGTATAAGTATGTGCTGCTTACGGCTATTCAGTTCTAACTAAACAGCGTAAACCGCTCAGCGTAGCAACTCTTATCGAGGCTTAATCAATGACCATAAGCACATCTTGAGCAACGACGCCCTTACCTTTCTCAAACGCCACCAATGGGTTAATGTCGATTTCAGTGATCTCTGGACACTCGCTCATGAGTTGGCCCACTGTCGCCACCACATCAGCCACTGCCTCCAGATCAACGGCGGGCTCACCACGGAATCCATTGAGCAGTTTCTTGCTTTTTAGACTATTTAACTTGGCGATAATGGCTTCTTTTGGTAATTGAGGCGGCATCAATTGCACATCACCCAATACTTCCACCCAAACACCACCCAAACCAACCATGAGGATAGGCCCCCATTGCGGATCACGATTTGCTCCTACCAACAGTTCAAGACCTTTTTGACCCATTTTCTCTACCAACACACCATCCAACGTTAAATCTGGTCGCACTTTATGAACATTGTCATGAAGTTTGCTCCAAGCAACGCGTAATGCGCCTTCATCCTTAATGTTTAGTAAGACACCACCAGCATCACTTTTATGAGTCAGATCGGCAGACTGAGCCTTAATCACCACGGGATAGCCGATTTCATTAGCGATATGGATGGCTTCATCAAGCGTCGTCGCGAGCGATCCGGTTGGTGTAGGAATAGACAATTGCTCAAGAATTTTCTTGCCAACCCACTCAGGTTGCGTCCCTTTATTCAGGGTTAAGCTAGCAATGGCCTCTTTCTTGTCCAAGGTATTCTGTTGCTGTTGCAGCGCCTGTTGACGACCAAAACGGGTGACATTGGCTAAGGCGCGCATGGCACGCTCAGGAGAGCGCATGATAATGGCGCGGTGTTTACGCGCTTCTTCAATAAATTCTGGTGACAATGGTACATCTTCGTTTTGCATCACATAGATAGCGGGCTTATTACTGCCTTTAGTCGCTTCAAGGTAATAGCCTAACCACACAAGAGACGCTTCCTTAGTTGGCAAAGGCATAGAGACCAAAACACTGCCAATGGATGGATCCGCCAGCAATGCCTTCACGCCCTTTTCAATCAAATCCGGCTGATAACTCGATAATGTTCCTAAGTCCAGAGGATTACGAGGAGGTAAAAATTCGGGTAAATGCTCTTTCAGTGCCTTGACTTGCTCTGCTGATAATGGCGGCATTTCTAAATTGAGCTGTTCAATATAGTCCTGAGCTAAACCACAAATGGCACCAGAGGCGGTGACTAAACCTAGTCCGCCGTCTGGCGCAATCGGATAGCGTAATAGCAGCTGCGTGGTATCGATCGCTTCTTCCAAGCTATTTGCGATGGTTACACCAGAATACTCTGTTATCAACTGCATGGCAGCGTGGTTACCAGAAAGTGCCCCTGTATGTGACTTAGCCGCTTCTTGGGAACGCTCGCTTCGCCCTGAATGCAATAGAACGACACCTTTACCGTGGTGACGGGCTTCCTTCACGGCATCAATAAATTCACTAGCAGAGCGAATTTGCTCTGCGTACACGACAATGGCCCCTGTATACTCATCCGTCGCATAATAACGGATCATATCAGACAGGCCAGTCTGTGCTTCATTCCCCGTGGTCACCATATAAGAAAGAGGTACACCACGCGCTTTCAGTGATGCCGCGATATGAGCACCAATACCACCACTTTGTGCTACCACCGCCACTGCTGGCCCATTATTAGGATCAAGACGAGTCGGTAACTCCAACTCCACCATCATGACATAGAAACCATTAACGTAGTTGAAATAACCCACGGTATTAGGACCCAGCAGAGACATATTGCCCGAGTTCGCGATGTCAGCCATCTCAAGCTGCAAATGACGACCCTCTTGACCCATTTCAGCAAAACCAGATGCAAAACACACCGCACTGCGCACGCCTCGGGAGACACATGCTTTAATCGAATCCAGTACAGCGGACGACGGCAACATTAAAATGACCAATTCGATCCCTTCGGGCAACTGAGCGATTTCCGTCAGGACCTGACGACCATCAATCTGCCCCCCGCTGCGACCTACCAGGTAAATTTCTCCATTGAACCCACCGTCTAACAAATTGTTCAGAACCACTCTACCTGCGGAACCCGGTTTGCTAGACATGCCAACAATGGCAACGGTTTTGGGATTAAGAATCGGACGAATGTCCTTGCTAAATTGGCTTTCGGTAGACGAACTGGCATCGCCTTCATGATTAAATGTACTCATAACAACCTCTTATTTTTATAATTAAAGTGTCTTTGCTAAAAGTAAAATTAACGGGGCTATCATTAATCAGGCGTGATTTTATTCGCCCGTTTTTGTAAAAATGCGTTTACTCGATCTTTTGCTTCTGGAGCATCTTGTGTAATAGCGGCCATCAAAGATTCAGTCATCAAGCCATGGGACATGGGCTGTTCCGCAATCAAAGGTAATGCCTTAAGAATGGCGAAATTAGACATGGGTAAGTTACTGGCAACTTTCTCCGCCAACTCCCTAGCTTTACGCATCCCTTCGCCTTTTTTCACTACGTAATGAGCAAGGCCTATTTGATGGGCTTCTGTTGCATCAACAACGTGGCCTGTTAGCATCATTTCAGCAACACGAGAAAAGCCAATCAGCTTCGCAATCCGAACCGAGCCTCCACCGCCTAGGAAAATTCCCCGCTGTCCTTCTGGCAAGCCGAAATAGGCATCACTTTCAGCAATGCGGACGTGAAGGGCCGAGGCTAATTCTAGACCACCGCCAACCACCGCCCCCTGCATTACCACAATCACAGGAACTCGACCAAATTGTATTTTGCCAAAGGCCTCATACCACAACATAGAACCTTCAATGTTTTCAGAAGAGGAAGACTCCTTTAGTTCTGACAGATCCAACCCCGCACTGAAATGCTCACCAGCACCGGACAGAATCACGGCTCTAACGCTCTTAGGTAAGGACGAGAATACATCCATTAATTCCTCAACCATCACCATACTCAGCGCATTACGCTTTTCAGGTCGGTTAAGCGTCACTATAGCAATGGCTCCTTCAATGGAGAGCGTCACAAGTGGCGCACTACTAGTATCAAGCTCTTTCATTATTTTTATCTCCTCAATACGAATCAGCACTTGTATCTGATACCGATGTTAACCCACACCAATGCATTGATCAGTGTTAGTATAAAAACACATTGTAAACCAAATATAATGTTAACCTAGTTAACATATTGTCATGATATTATGCAAACATCAAGCGGTCATAAAAAGCTTGGGCAACGACTTCACATCCCGTCTAATAGACAGACATCAGGGTTCGGCTTTGGTATATGCTTCGGCATTAAAATGAAAACAAAAGGACAAACTAGGAATGAGATCAGGCAAAAAAACGCCGAAAGATGGCCTATACAGCAATGAGATGAAAATAGATCCTCTGGACCTGGTATCTAAAGCGCTGGGATACTCAATAAAGCGCGCACAAGTACACGCATACGAACTTTTCTTTGAATTTCTTGGTGACAATGCCATCTCACCTGCTCGGATGACCGCATTATCGATAATTGGCACCCATCCAGGAATCACCCAATCCGCTTTAGCCAAAAAGCTTGGCATCAGCCGGGCTGGTATTGTCAAAGTCGTCGATTGGCTGGAATCTCTCAATTTAGTAGAGCGTCGTAGCAAACAAGGTGATCGGCGCAGCAACCTACTCTACCTAACGGACTCAGGACAAGATGAACTAAGCTGGTTAGCCGAACAGTCAAAAGAGTATGAAAAAATACTCGCTTCAAAACTCACGGACGAAGAACGCGGCCAACTTATTAGCCTACTGGAAAAAGTCACCCTGTCGCGGTGCGACAAACAAGCAACTCGTAAAACGCTCTAATAAGACCTCATTCAAGTAACAGAGAGGGCTGATTATCGGTTTTTCAGAGAAATAAACCAGCCTGTTTTGCGGACACATTCAGCCCGCGAAACAGGCCTAGGGAAATCCATAGTCTCTCTTTTTGTTAAATGGCTTGTTTTTTGGTCGAAATAAAATCATTTAATGAGAGAGAGGCATCTATTACAACACCTTGTCAGACACACTTATTGGGACGGTATGGTATGCCTTTTTACTTTTTTTGGATTTTCTGCAGACGAAAAAAAGCCCCAACAGCATAAGCTATCAGGGCTCCCTATTTAAAATCTTGATAACGACCTACTTTCACATGCTTGTCTGTTATAGAGAGCCCCACACAACTATCGGCGATGGTGATTCTCCATAACGAAAAAACCCCACCCTGCTTAGCAGGACAGGGTTTCTCTTAATTAAAATCTTGATAACGACCTACTCTCACATGGGATCTCCCACACTACCATCGGCGATGGCACTTTTCACTTCTGAGTTCGGGATGGGATCAGGTGGTTCAATGCCTCTATGATCATCAAGAAAACTGGTTTGTTTTATTAGCAACTGTCTAATAAAACCAAATTCTTAACTGCCTAATGACTTATTAGGACTTCTTAATTTAAAGCTTGATAACGACCTACTCTCACATGGCTTTCTAATTCAACCAAGCCCACACTACCATCAGCGATGGCGAGCGCCTGCGGCCAATAGAGAGTCACTTCTGAGAACGCCGTGGCGTTTATCAGGTGGTTCAATGCCTCTATGATCATCAAGAAAACTGGCTTGCGTTTGTTATGGTGGCTTTGTGTTTTCCTCTCCATAACGCGCAAATTCGTTCACTTGTCTCTTTTAACAATTCTTCTTTGAAATAGCGATAACCAAGGTCAAACCAGTGTCTATCGTAATCTGTAAAACCACTTTGGTGTTATATGGTCAAGCCTCACGAGCAATTAGTATTGGTTAGCTCAATGCCTCACAGCACTTACACACCCAACCTATCAACGTCCTCGTCTCGAACGGCTCTTTAGGGGACTTATGTCCCAGTGAGATCTTATCTTAAGGGAGGCTTCCCGCTTAGATGCTTTCAGCGGTTATCCCGTCCGAACATAGCTACCCGGCAATGCCACTGGCGTGACAACCGGAACACCAGAGGTTCGTCCACTCCGGTCCTCTCGTACTAGGAGCAGCTCCTCTCAAATCTCAAACGTCCACGGCAGATAGGGACCGAACTGTCTCACGACGTTCTAAACCCAGCTCGCGTACCACTTTAAATGGCGAACAGCCATACCCTTGGGACCGGCTTCAGCCCCAGGATGTGATGAGCCGACATCGAGGTGCCAAACACCGCCGTCGATGTGAACTCTTGGGCGGTATCAGCCTGTTATCCCCGGAGTACCTTTTATCCGTTGAGCGATGGCCCTTCCATACAGAACCACCGGATCACTAAGACCTACTTTCGTACCTGCTCGACGTGTCTGTCTCGCAGTTAAGCGTGCTTTTGCCTTTACACTCTATGCATGATTTCCGACCATGCTGAGCACACCTTCGTGCTCCTCCGTTACTCTTTGGGAGGAGACCGCCCCAGTCAAACTACCCACCACACAGTGTCCTCGATCCGGATTACGGACCTGAGTTAGAACCTCAAACATACCAGGGTGGTATTTCAAGATTGGCTCCAATAGAACTGGCGTCCTATCTTCAAAGCCTCCCACCTATCCTACACAAGTAGGTTCAAAGTTCACTGTGAAGCTATAGTAAAGGTTCACGGGGTCTTTCCGTCTAGCCGCGGATACACAGCATCTTCACTGCGATTTCAATTTCACTGAGTCTCGGGTGGAGACAGTGCCGCCATCATTACGCCATTCGTGCAGGTCGGAACTTACCCGACAAGGAATTTCGCTACCTTAGGACCGTTATAGTTACGGCCGCCGTTTACTTGGGCTTCGATCAAGAGCTTCGCTTACGCTAACCCCATCAATTAACCTTCAAGCACCGGGCAGGCGTCACACCCTATACGTCCACTTTCGTGTTTGCAGAGTGCTGTGTTTTTAATAAACAGTTGCAGCGGCCTGGTATCTTCGACCGACTAGTGCTTACGGAGCAAGTCCTTCACACCGGCCGGCGTACCTTCTCCCGAAGTTACGGTACCATTTTGCCTAGTTCCTTCACCCGAGTTCTCTCAAGCGCCTTGGTATTCTCTACCTGACCACCTGTGTCGGTTTGGGGTACGGTTCATGTATATCTGAAGCTTAGAAGTTTTTCCTGGAAGCATGGCATCAA
>NZ_CM149678.1:5105000-5230000 GCF_056173515.1 Marinomonas sp. 63XJN7_9_ISO-PGPR-S23-217
CATGGGCACTAAAGATAACAATATTGTCATCAGGCACTTGATCCAATTCATCAACAAATACGGCACCACGAGCTTTTAATGATTCCACAACAAATTTGTTATGAACCACTTCATGGCGCACGTAAATAGGCGCTTCGAATAAATCTAAGCAACGGTTGACGATTTCAATCGCACGATCTACCCCAGCACAAAATCCACGAGGATTGGCCAACTGAATAGCAAAACTCATGATGCCTCCTCAATTGCCACAATTTGCACTCGATAAGTTAATGAGCACCCTGCGAGTGGATGATTAAAATCAACAATGACATCTTGATCACCAATTTCTGCGATAACACCAGGCAACTCATTGTTCGCAGCATCTGAAAAGGACACGACCATGCCCTCTTCTAAATCCATTGAGAACTGAGAGCGTGGAATACGCTGGATATTGTTTTCATTGTGTGCACCAAACGCTTTTTCTGGCGACATCACAAACGATGCTTCATCACCTGCTTTCATGCCAATTAGCACTTCTTCAAAAGCAGGCAACAAATTGCCATCACCAAACACAAATTGAGCGGGTGCTTGATCAAAATTGGAATCTACAATCTGACCATCTTCCAAAGACAACTCAAAATGCAAGGTCACTCGGCTGTCTGCCGTCACTAAACTCATTCTTTTTCACCTTTCTTCGGCTTAACAAATAAGCCTTCTAACAGCATCAAGATAACACCTATTGTGATCGCACTATCGGCCACATTAAAGGCGGGGAAGTACCAAGATTGCTGCCAATGAACCTGTACAAAATCAACCACATGGCCATAGGCAAGACGATCATGCAAATTACCAAGAGCACCGCCCATAATCAGACTTAATGCAGCCGCCTCCCAAGGATTTTTACGACCAATCCTGACTAAACGCCAGCTAATCCCCACCACCACGGCTATTGCAATCAAGGAGAACAACCAACGCTGCCACCCCCCTGCTTGAGCTAAAAAACTAAAGGCCGCGCCAGTGTTGTAGCGCAATGTCAGATCAAGCACGGGCAACAAATGGATTTCCTGCCCATAAAACAAATTCGCCACAACCGCTTGTTTGGTGATCCAATCCAAGACCACCACTGCAATTGCCAGCGCCCACCAGCGCTGGGCTTGTTGCCACATATATCGAAAGGTCATTAAGCGTAAAGGCGTTGTTCACCTTCCCCATCAGGTAGGTTAGAGATACAACGATCACACAGCTCAGGGTGCGCTTCTCGTTTCCCCACTTCTTCACGATGATGCCAACAGCGCACACACTTTGCACGCTTGCTTAACTCGACATGCACTTTAAGACTGGCAAGATCGGTTGCAACCGCCCCCTCAGCCGTTTGGTCAAGAGGCAAAACTTTCACATCAGAGGCAATCAGCACAAAGCGAAGTTCATCACCTAGACGATTCAATGTGGTTTGCAATGCCTCGTCACAATACAAGGTAATTTCCGCACTCAAGCTGGCTTTCATTTTGCCTTCATTACGTGCCGCTTCAAGCACCTTGTTGGTCGCCACTTTCACTTCAAGAACTTGTTTCCAGAACTCGCGACCAAGTACTTCGTCTCCCGCCAGCTCTTCAAGCCCTTCGTACCAGGTTTCTAGGAACACAGACTCGCTACGCTCCCCAGGAAGGGCCAACCAAATCTCATCTGCTGTGTAGCTCAAGATGGGAGAGATCCAACGGGTGAAAGCTTCCATCACATGATACAAAGCCGTTTGCGCCGAACGACGCGCTAAACTGTCTTCTTGTGTGGTGTATTGACGATCTTTGATCACATCCAAGTAGAAACCACCTAAATCTACCGAACAGAAGTTCTGGATTTTTTGGTTGACGGTATGGAATTGATATTCGCCGTAAGCCACATCCAGATCTTTTTGTAGCTGCGCTGCACGATCAACAATCCAACGATCCAACGCGATCATTTCGCTTGAAGGTACCATGTCTTTTGCTGGATCAAAGCCATTCAAGTTTGCCAACATAAAACGCGCAGTATTACGGATACGACGGTAAGAATCCGCCACACGTTTCAGGATTTCGTCGGACACGGTCATTTCGCCTGTGTAATCGGTTGCCGCAACCCATAAACGAATAATATCCGCGCCTAGAGTGTCCATCACTTTCTGTGGAGAAACCACGTTACCGAGTGATTTAGACATCTTGCGACCATCACCATCGACGGTGAAGCCGTGAGTTAGCACACCTTTATAAGGCGGTACACCACGGATCGCGATAGAGGTCTTCAAAGAAGACTGGAACCAGCCACGATGTTGGTCAGAACCTTCAAGGTACAGATCCGCAGGGAAGCTCAATTCATCACGTTGGTCGATAACAGAGTAGTGAGTCACACCAGAGTCGAACCACACATCTAATGTGTCGGTTACCTTGCTGTATTGCTCCGCTTCGTCACCCAAAAGCTCTGCCGCATCTAGATCAAACCAAGCATCGATACCGGCTTTTTCAATACGCTGCGCCACTTCTTCGATCAAACGAGGTGTTTCTGGGTGAAGCTCTTGCGTTTCTTTATTGATAAACAAAGCAATTGGCACACCCCAAGTACGCTGACGTGACACACACCAATCTGGACTGTTATTCAACATACCTTCCATGCGGTTTTGACCCCAAGAAGGTGTCCACTTCACACCTTTGACCGCTTCTTTCGCAGAATCCAATAGACCTTTTTCATCCATGCTGATAAACCATTGTGGTGTCGCACGGAAGATCAACGGTGTTTTAGTACGCCAGCAGTGTGGATAACTGTGGAAAATTTTTGACTGAAACACCAAAGCGTTATTACGGTTTAGTGCTTCCAACACAGCATCGTCTACTTTGTAAACGTGCATGCCCGCGAATTCGCCTGCTGCTTCCGAGTAAACACCGTTATCTTGCACGAGGTTGATGGTACCTAAGCCATTTTCACGGCCCACGTTAAAGTCATCTACCCCATGGTCTGGTGCCGTATGAACACAACCAGTACCCGCTTCCGTCGTTACGTGTTCCCCTAAGATAACTGGGATATCACGTTCAACAAACGGATGATCCAACAGAATGCCATTAAGGTCTGCACCCACAGCACGCCCCACGATGCGGTATGTCTCTTGGCCATAACGCTTCATCACCGCGTCGACCATGTCTTCCGCTAGAATCAGGCGCTCTTTGCCTGTTCCCATGTCCACTTCAACCAGTGCGTAATTAAATTCTGGATGAATCGAGACCGCTTGACTGGCTGGCAAAGTCCAAGGCGTAGTGGTCCAGATAACAACCGAGACTTTACCTTCCCCTTCCACACCTGAGAATTTTGCCAACAACGCCGCTTCATCTTTTGGTGTGTAACGCACATCCAAAGACAAAGAGGTCTTATCTTGGTATTCCACTTCCGCTTCCGCCAAGGCTGAACCACCGACCACACTCCAGTAAACAGGCTTAAAACCTTTTACTAAGTGGCCATTTTCAGCGATTTTACCCAACGCACGTACAATGTTCGCTTCGGTTACAAAGTTCATGGTCAGATAAGGATTGTCCCAATCTCCCATCACTCCAAGACGGATAAAGTCTTTTTTCTGTTCTTCGATTTGCGAGTAAGCGTATTCGCGGCATTTCGCACGAAAATCTTTGTACGATACTTTATCGCCCGCTTTACCGATCAACTGTTCAACTTTGTGTTCGATTGGCAAACCATGGCAGTCCCAACCGGGAATGTACGGGGCATCAAAGCCGCTGACGGTTTTCGATTTAACAATAATATCTTTGAGGATTTTGTTAACCGCGTGACCAATGTGAATGCTACCGTTCGCGTATGGAGGGCCATCGTGAAGAATAAAAGACTTACGGCCTTTACTCACTTTACGTACTTTGTTGTATAGATCCATATCCTGCCAGCGCTTCAGCATTGCAGGTTCACGTTTTGCCAAATCACCACGCATTGGAAAATCCGTGTTGGGCAAATTCAGTGTCGGTTTATAATCACTCATGGTTTATCGATTCATCCTCAAAGATCATCTTTTCACTGATTAGCAAAAAAGCGTTGTGCTTCTTCTTTATCACGTTGAATTTGTTGTTCCAGCTCACTTAGGCCGGACATTTTTCGTTCTGCCCTGATAAAACGACAGAAAGTGACCTGTACATATTGATCATACAAATCACCATTAAAGTTGAACAAATGCACTTCCAGCACAGGGGTTTTGCCATTAACCGTGGGGCGCATACCTATATTGGCAACACCTTCGTGGCGCACGCCCTCTGTTTCCAGCGTCACAGCATAAACACCTGATAATGCAGACATGGTGCCTTTCAAATGCACATTGGCAGTGGGAAAACCAATAGTACGGCCCAGCTTTTGCCCGTGGATCACTCGACCGCTTAGCATCACCGGGTGCCCCATGTTTTCTTGAGCGGCGCTAATATCTCCCCGCTCTAACGCTTGACGCACTAGCGTGCTGCTGATTCGTTCACCCAATGTATTGAGCACGGAGGGTGTATTTTCAACATCAAAACCGTGGGTTTCACCGAATTGACGCAAATATTCAAAATCCCCTTGGCGATCACAGCCAAAACGAAAATCATCCCCCACCACCAAATGCCGTACAGACAAGCCATCCGACAAAATGCTCTGGCAAAAGGTATAGGCATCAAGCTGCTGAAGCTTGGGATTGAAAGGCAAACATAAGACATAATCGATGCCCTGCCCTTTGAGCAATTCCACCTTATCCCGCAAGCGACTAATGCGCCCTGGCGAAGTATTTGGTGCAAAAAACTCGCGTGGCTGAGGCTCAAATATCATAATCCCCGCAGGCACACGATAATAGGCAGCCAATGCTTTTACTCGACTTAAAATAGCGTGATGCCCAAAATGAACGCCGTCAAAATTCCCAATCGTTAGCACACCTGCTTGATGCTTTTCTCGGATATTATGAATACCCCGTATTAACTCCATAGTGCCTCGTTCAAGACCATTCCACCCAGCGCTGAAAAAAATAACCAAGATTATATAGCAGTTCACTAGATGACGGTAGGCCAGAACTTACACAAACGCGCTTTCAGCTGGCCATATCACAAGCAGTGAACTTACCCGTGCCTTAACATTGATAAACGCAGGCCCGCCAGTATGGCGACCCCCACATACACAAACACCCCAACAACAACGATTAGCAGGGTATCACCAATACGCTGCAGATTACTCATCTGGGTCCATACCCAACCCTGCTGAAGGAACACATACAAACACACCCCCAGCGCAGATGTTGCAAGCACTAGAATACGCAGCAAACGCTTCCACTGATCAGAAAATACATGATGCCCTCGCTTACGCAGGCCACGCCATAATAAAAAAGCATTAATACATGCCGATAAACTGGTCGCCAGCGCCAAGCCAACGTGCCCTAGCGGCCAAACAAAAATCAGATTCAGCACCATATTTGACACCATAGCAATAATACCAATACGCACTGGTGTTTTTGTGTCTTGTCTTGCATAGTACCCTGGCGCCAACACTTTAATCAGCATCATAGAAACCAATCCGAGAGAATAAGCTTGCAAACTTTCTGAAGCCTTCACCACATCATGAACCGTCAGCGCACCTCGATAAAAGATGGTGGCAATCAAAGGCTCTGCCAACATAAAGAGCGCTAAAGAAGAAGGCACGGCAATCAGCAATAATACACGCAACCCCCAGTCTAGAGTCGACGAGAAGCTGTCTGCTTTTTTGCTAGCAAAACTCCGTGACAATGACGGCAAAATAACCGTACTAATCGCAATAGCAAAAATCCCCAACGGTAGTTCGTACAAACGATCCGACAAATACAACCAAGTAATACTGCCAGTTTGCAGGAACGACGCCAGCACAGTGTCTAATAACAGGTTGATTTGACTCACAGACACCCCAAATAGTGCCGGACCAATCAGCAATAAAATGCGCTTAACCCCCGGATGACGAAAATTCAGAGTCGGCATGGGTAACAGTTTGAGCCGAGCTAAGAACGGCATTTGGAAAGCAAGCTGCACCAATCCTGCGAAAAACACCCCCCACGCCACATAAATCTCAGACTGAGCCGCATTACGCGCAAACACCAAGGTGGCAACCAACAAGGTAATATTGAGAAAAATTGGCGTAATCGCAGGAACCGCATACTCACCATGAGCATTAAGCACGCCACCAGCCAGTGCGGTTAACGAAATAAACATTAAATAAGGAAACGTAATAGTCAGCAACTCAGATGCCAAACGCGACTGCTCACCATCGGAAGCAAAGCCTGGCGCAAAAACATAAATAACCCACGGCGCGCAGAGCATAAACAAAGCCGTCATCACCAATAGCACCAAGGCTAGTGAGCCCGATACAGCAGCAATTAACGCTTTCACCTCTTCTTTGCTGGTATTGACCCGATAATCACTCAGAACAGGCACAAAGGCTTGCGCAAAAGCGCCTTCTGCAAAAAGTCGACGAAAAAAGTTAGGGATTTTAAACGCCACATAGAAAGCATCCGCGCCGGCACTGGCCCCTAATACATACGCCAACGCCGAATCTCGAGCCAACCCTAGAATACGTGACAAAAAAGTACAGATGGAAACTAAGACACCGGAACGTAATAAAGAACTCTTTTGCGCTATTTCTTTTGATTCTTTTTTAGACACCACATTTTCTTCAGACATTATAATTTTACTAACCATACCAAGCAATTGGAGCAAGAATACCACCAGATTGACCGACAAGGCAGGAAAATAAGCCACTAGATTTGGTGATTATTTGTATAATGGGGTTGTGACACGCAAAAAAACTGGTAAAATCCGCCGCGAGATTCTCAAGTCAAACTTGACATTAATTTCACGACGCAGCACAGTGCTGTGCCGTTTCCTAATATAATTGAAAGGAGCCAGACTGTGGCAAATTCCGCCGGTTCAAAAAAACGTGCGCGCCAGGCGATCAAACGTCGCGCTCATAATGGTAGCCTGCGCTCTATGGTTCGTACCTACTTGAAAAAAGTAGATGCAGCTATCGAAGCAGGTAATCAAGCTGATGCACAAGCAGCTTATACTCTAGCCACTTCTAAGCTAGACAAAGCAGCTGGTAAAGGCCTATATCACAAAAACAAAGCAGCTCGTCATAAGAGCCGCTTGAGTGCTAAAATCAAAGCACTGGCCTAATACCCATAAAAAAACCGGCTTTTGCCGGTTTTTTTATGTCTTTCACATTGCTGCACTGCCATCAAAGCGGCAAGATTGACTCTATGAGAAAATAACCAGCGCCCACACAACGGCCGCCAACACCAAAGACAGCATCACAGCCGCTGACCCTAGGTCTTTAGCCCGCCCAGACAGCTCATGCTGCTCATTACTAATTCGATCAACAACCGCCTCTACACTGGAATTAATCGTTTCAACGATCAATACCATACCAGCAGAAAAAATCAGCAATGCTTTTTCCATGCCACCATCGCCCAACCAAAGCGCCAATGGCAAGGCCACTAAAAACAAGCAGGTTTCTTGACGAAAAGCCGCTTCATGCTTCCATTGCGCCCTTAACCCCTGATAAGAATAACGCGTTGCACTAATAACTCGCGCCAAACCAGACTGCCCCGGTTTTGCCATGCCACTCTCCTAAGCACATTAAATTGCGTTAAATAATGACCAAATCATCTCGGTTAATCAGCTCCGGCTCACTCTCGTAACCCAGCACGCTCAAAATATCGGAGGAAGGACGACCAAGCAACTTTAAGGTTTCTGCCACGGTATAATTGATCAAACCACGCGCTACCAGAGCACCCTGCTCATCCAAACACAGCACCATATCACCACGAGAAAAAGACCCTTGCGCATCTTTCACCCCTACAGCCAACAAACTGGTACTACCTTTGCGCAACGCTTTAACCGCACCCTCATCCAGCACCAGCGTCCCACGACTTTTTAACTGCCCAGCCAACCACTGTTTACGGGCCGCTAGCCGCCCATGTTCAGGCTGTAACCAGGTCCCCAAATGCTCGCCAGAAGCTACCCGCAGTATAACACTCTCCTCACGACCCGAGGCAATCAAAGTGTCAGCCCCAGAGCGCGCCGCTAAACGCGCCGCACGCACTTTCGTCAACATACCGCCACTGCCCAACAAACCAGCCCCACCGCTGGCCATAGACTCTAAACGCTCATCGGTCGCTGAAACATGAGAGATCAGGGTGGCATCTTTGTGGTCTCTTGGGTTTTTATCAAATAACCCCTGCTGATCCGTCAAGATAATCATCACATCGGCTTCCACCAAGTTCGCCACCAGCGCCCCTAAGGTGTCGTTGTCACCAAATCGAATTTCGTCGGTTACAACTGTATCGTTTTCGTTAACAATGGGTACAACCCCCAAACTAAGCAACGTGCGTAATGATGAACGCGCATTTAAATAACGTCGACGATTAGATAAATCATCATGGGTGAGTAAAATTTGCGCTGTACAAAGGCCATGCTTTTCAAAATGACTCTCATACACCCCCACCAGCTCCATTTGACCGACCGCGGCAGCAGCCTGCAATTCATTCACTTGAGTCGGTCGAGAAGAAAAACCAAGACGTTTCATACCAGCGGCAATGGAGCCAGATGACACCAACACCACTTCTTTACCTTGCTCTCGCAATTGAGCTATTTGCTCAACCCACAATCCGATGCGCTCGACATCCAAACCCTGACCGTCATTCGTCAACAGAGCGCTACCGATTTTCACCACCAGCCGCTGCGCCTTCGCAATCTTTTCTCGCCTTTCCATACTTCCGCTTACCCACCCACAAAATTAGCCAATGCTTAAACGTATTCTACTTCGACATCATAATCGTCATCATCAAAATCATCGTCATCCAGCATTTTACCTTCTAAACGACGCTTCTCACGCAACGCCATAATACGATGACGCCCTTCTTCGTCAATCAAGGCACGCATCGCTTTCTCTTTTTCTCGAGCCTCTGGATCTTCTGCCAATAACTCGCGCTGAGTCTCAAGCGCCGTCATCAAGTCCAAACACAACACCTCCGTCCCTTCGCCAGAAATTGCCGAGACACGGTATGTTCTTCCTTGCCAGCCCAACGCATCGATAACACTCTGGCAGCGCTCTTCCAACTCGTCTTCCGGCACCATATCGGTTTTATTCAGAACCAACCAGCGATCACGTTCTGCCAAAGTGGGGCTAAACTGCTGCAATTCATTCACCGCAATAAGTGCCGCTTCCGCTGGCGTAATCTCGTCCCAAGGAGCCAAATCGACAACATGAAGCAAAATACGGTTACGAACCAAGTGTTTTAAGAAACGAATCCCCAGACCTGCCCCTTCCGACGCACCTTCAATGATGCCTGGAATATCTGCCACAACGAAGCTCTGGTGTTTTTTCACCTTCACCACACCCAAATTCGGCACCAAGGTTGTAAAGGGGTAATCTGCGACTTTTGGCTTAGCCGACGAGACTGCACGGATAAAAGTGGATTTACCCGCATTAGGCAAACCAAGCAACCCCACATCCGCCAGCACTTTCATCTCCAGCTTTAGAGTCCGCTCTTCTCCAACAGTTCCTTTCGTCGTTTGGCGAGGGGCACGGTTAGTACTGGATTTAAAGCGCGTGTTACCTAAACCGTGGTGACCACCTTGGGCCACTTTCAAGCGCTGACCATCGCGCACCAGATCTCCTAAGGTTTCACCAGTGTCCTCATCAATCACTGTTGTACCAATCGGCACTTTAACCTCAAGATCGGCCCCTTTTGAGCCAGTCATGTCTCGCCCTTGGCCGCCTTCACCACTTTCAGCGATGTATTTTTTCGTATAGCGAAAGTCGATCAGCGTATTTAAAGCCTCATCAGCAACCAAATACACACTGCCGCCATTGCCGCCATCACCGCCATCGGGACCGCCTTTGGCAACAAATTTTTCCCGCCAAAAGCTCAAACAACCATTACCGCCTTTACCCGCTCTTACATAGATACTGGCTTCATCAACGAATTTCACAGATTCACCTCTTCGGTGGATTATCAGAATCAACAGATTCTAATTATAAGATTTTTCCAAAAAAAAAGCCCCGCGTCGCGGAGCTCTTTTTAAGTTTTTAGCAGTAATTAAGCCGCTACGACAGAAACCGTACGACGCTTAAGTTTACCTTTCACTTCAAACTTTACTTGACCTTCAACAACAGCGAACAAGGTGTGATCTTTACCGATCTGAACACCAACACCTGGGTGGAATTGAGTTCCACGCTGACGAACAAGAATGTTACCTGGGATCACAACTTGACCACCAAAACGTTTGACACCTAATCGTTTCGACTCGGAATCGCGACCGTTACGAGTACTACCACCCGCCTTTTTATGAGCCATGACTTACTCCTTAAATGTATTTTAGTTAGCGCTTATTAGTTAATCGCAGTGACTTTCACTTCTGTGAACCACTGACGATGCCCCATACGCTTCATAGAATGCTTACGACGACGGAATTTCAAAATTTTCACTTTGTCTCCGCGACCATGAGTAACTACTTCTGCTGTTACTTTAGCGCCTTCTACAACTGGAGCGCCAACTTTAACGTCGTCGCCATTGCTAACAAGAAGTACGTCGTTAAATTCAACCACGCCACCTTCTTCTACTGCAAGTTTTTCAACCTTAAGGGTTTGGCCTTCTTGCACACGGTATTGCTTACCGCCAGTTTTGATTACTGCAAACATGTTCTTCTCCAATGAGATTTACCCGGCTACTGAATTGGATTTGACCTACTTCTAGTGGCACCAAATTTCTGTCGATCACAACAAAAATCCACTTACCATATGATAGGGAGCAAAATGTAGGTAAATCGGACGCGAGATTGTACAAAATCAAACCAGCCAATACAAGTAAAAAGCACGGTGTTTATGTATTTTTCATCTTTTGGGTTGACCCTGACACAAGGCTTACCTAGCATGGGACAGACTTGCTTTACAGCTTAGTACTTTTTAGCTTCGGAAATCGTATGCAACCCACAAAAATACATGATGTTGTGGCCAACGAATTTGGCCGAGTAAACGAATATATAGTGTCACAACTGAAAAGTGACATCCCTCTCATTGAACAAATCGGTTATTACATTATCAGTAACGGTGGTAAACGTCTTCGCCCTCTCATGGTACTCCTTGCTGCCAAAGCAAGCCTACACTTGGATGATAACAAGCTCGATAAAGCCATCAAAATGGCCACCATTATTGAGTTTATTCACACATCAACGCTACTGCATGATGATGTGGTGGATGAATCCGATATGCGTCGCGGCAAAAAAACCGCCAATGAAGAATGGGGTAACGCCCCCAGCGTATTAGTCGGTGACTTCCTCTATACACGCGCCTTTCAATTAATGGTGAGCATTCAGAGCATGGAATGTATGGCCATTCTCGCTGAAACCACCAACATCATCGCGGAAGGGGAAGTACAACAGCTCATTAACTGTGGCGACCCAGATACGACCGAAGAAAACTATTTGAAAGTCATCCAATACAAAACGGCAAAGCTATTCGAAGGGGCCGCGCTATGTGGCGCAGTTATCGCGGAGGCCAATGATGACATCAAAACGGCACTCAAAAACTATGGCATGTACGTAGGCACCGCTTTTCAATTGATTGATGATGTTATGGACTACACCAGTACCGCCGAGGAAATGGGTAAAAGCGTAGGCGATGACTTGGCAGAAGGGAAACCAACCCTCCCTTTAATCTACACCATGCAACATGGCACCCCTAACGCTGTGAGCCGTGTCCGACACGCCATTGAAACCGGAGGCTTAGAACAGCTAGACACCATCATTAGAGATGTCCAAGAGTGTGGCGCCATTGAGTACACAGAACAATGCGCTCAGGAACAGGCTGATCTAGCCATTGCAGCATTAGCCCCTCTCGGTGATTCAGAATATAAAGAAGCGTTAATTAACTTAGCTCACGCCTCCGTTAAACGCCGTAACTGATGTCAAATCGCCTCGAAACAAAAGAGCCACGCTGAGTGGCTCTTTATTGCTTGCCCATATACTCAAGAGCCATGCTCAGTAGCACGATCAAATGAATCCAACCAACCCTTCACCTGCTGTGCAGCGGCAGCTGGGTCTTCTTGCATAAAACAATGCCCCCCTTTTACCGTCACGACCTTAATATTCGGATTCAAGCGAGCGGCCAAATGATGGGCCTCGAGAAAAAAGCCATAAGATGACTCCCCTTGAATAATATAGGTTGGCACCTTTACCGTACGAATCAGTCGCCATAAACCTTTAGGGTAAGAGGAAAAAATGGCGGCCTCCATCCAAGGAGGGCAACGCAGATAACATTGCCCATCTTCGTCTTCTCGAATAGAATAGCGAATGTAGTCATCCAAGCATCGATCTTGCCACCCCTTAAAAGTACCACGACCTTTAAAACTGGCCTTCACCTTAGCGAGACTCTCCCAATGTGTACGGCGACGAGAGGCCTTTCGCACCATCGGTAAGCGTCGTTTCAACCCAGAAACACGCACACCACGCATCATCCAGATCACTTTGGGTGGATACATTGCGGGATCAAGTAGAACAATCCGATCAAATAAGCCAGGCTCTTGAACACTCATGAGAGCTGTCAAACAACCACCAAAGCTATGTCCCATACCAATTCTTTCGGTCACAGGCAATTGAGGTAAGCGCGACTGCAACGAGCGAACAAATCGACTAGCCGTTTCATTCCAGCCAACAAACGTCTCACCCGGTGAGGACTCACCATGACCAGCAGCATCTTGCAAAAGCAGATTATAGTCACTGGCGAAATGCGCTAAAAAATGCCGATAGGACCCCACAGCAAAGCCGTTTCCATGAAGAAAATGCAGCGAGGCTAACGAATGATCAGTCTGCGATTGATAGCCCACCAAAAAATCATTCTTATTATCATCAACACTATACTGCCAAGGGGCACAAAGTTTGCCACCAATATCTATCATACATCTACTCTAATTTATTTTTATCGGTCACATTATGAGTCTTGAGAGCGAGAAAAAACATCCCTAGTCCATCGACCAATTGCGGTTTCTGGTATGTTGCTCCGTAAAAAAGCATCAATTTTCAGTACACAAACCTAAAAATATGCCTTTCTTAAGCAAGGTTAGCGCTTTTTTTCTGTTCAATCATTCATATTAAGCGCTCAAACCGATATAATCCGCTAGATTTTATACTGCTAACAGGACCACATAACTCAGCATAACCCATCGCGTTATTCGCTGTAGGTGGAATAGGACTATAATGACTAGAGCTTCCTCGTTTGAAAAAGACGAACTATTGCAATGTGGCTACGGCGAAATGTTTGGTGAAGGTAATGCCCAACTACCCGTAGGCAACATGTTGATGATGGATCGCATCACACGTATCTCAGCCGAAGGCGGAGAACACGGCAAAGGTGAAATCATTGCCGAGTTGGATATTCATCCCGACCTTTGGTTTTTCCAATGCCACTTTCCTGGCGACCCAGTCATGCCTGGCTGTTTAGGCCTAGATGCAATGTGGCAAATTGTTGGCTTCTTCCTTGGCTGGAAAGGCAACAAGGGCCGTGGGCGCGCATTGGGCTGTGGTGAAGTTAAGTTCACAGGACAAATTCTCCCAACAGCGAAAAAAGTCACTTTCAATATCCAATTGAAACGTGTGATCGAACGTAAATTGGTGATGGGTATTGCTGACGGAAGCGTATCCGTTGATGGACGAGAAATTTACGTTGCAAAAGATTTGCGCGTTGGTTTGTTCACAACCACTGATAACTTTTAAAGATTAAGGGTAAAGAGGCACATTATATGCGTCGTGTAGTAGTAACAGGTCTTGGCATTGTCAGTTGTCTTGGCAATGACAAAGAGAGCGTTTTAAACTCCTTGCGCGAGGGCCGTTCTGGTATTCGTTTCGCTGAAGATTACAAAGAACATGGCTTTCGCAGCCATGTTTGCGGTCGTATCGATTTAGATAGCGATAGTATTGATCGTAAAGCGCGTCGCTTCATGGGCGATGCCGCAACTTATGCTTATGTTTCTATGCAGCAAGCGATTGCGGACTCAGGCTTAAGCGAAGAACAAGTGTCTAATGTCCGCACAGGCTTAATTGCAGGGTCTGGTGGTGCATCGGCACAAAACCTAGTGGAATCGGCAGACACCCTACGAGAAAAAGGCGTAAAACGCGTGGGCCCCTACCGTGTTACGCAAACCATGGGAAGTACGGTATCAGCATGTTTGGCGACTCCTTTTAAAATCAAAGGCGTAAACTACTCCATCACCTCCGCTTGTTCGACCAGTGCTCACTGTATTGGTAATGCCATGGAACTTATCCAGCTAGGCAAACAGGATGTAGTGTTTGCAGGCGGTGGCGAAGAAGAGAGCTGGGAGCAAACCTGTATGTTTGATGCCATGGGTGCCTTATCGTCTAAGTACAATGACACTCCTGAAATTGCGTCTCGCGCCTATGACTCAAACCGTGATGGCTTTGTTATCGCGGGGGGTGGCGGTATTCTCGTTCTTGAAGAGCTAGAGCACGCAAAAGCACGTGGCGCAAAAATTTATGCTGAGGTCGTTGGCTACGGTGCCACATCGGACGGTTACGACATGGTCGCTCCGTCTGGCGAAGGTGCCGTTCGCTGTATGCAAATGGCCATGAGCACCATTGATGGCAAAATTGATTACATCAATACTCATGGTACCAGCACACCAGCGGGTGACATGAAAGAGCTACAAGCAGTGAATGAAACCTTTGGTGAAAATATCCCTGCGGTCAGCTCAACCAAGTCCTTATCTGGTCATTCCCTCGGTGCGGCGGGTGTTCATGAGGCCATCTATTGTTTATTGATGATGGAAAACAAATTCATTGCGGCCTCCGCCAACATTGACGAACTTGACCCAGCAGCAGGCCACATCCCTGTCGTGACCACACGTCAAGACAATGTGGATTTGAACCTGATTATGTCTAACAGCTTTGGCTTTGGTGGTACAAACGCCAGCTTGGTATTCAAGAAATATCAGTCATAGCGGCCGAACGCTAAGCTCATACACAAAAGCCGCAGTCTTCCTTCTTATTAAGAAGTAAGACTGCGGCTTTTTTAATGACCAAAGTGATAACAAAAGAAGAATGACGATGGGACTGTCTATGCCCCTTTTGGCAATTTCGCCATCTCGGCGCGCATCCAAGCGGTCATCTCATCATGTAATTGTCCCGTTTTCTTACCTTCCGACTCGATCACAGGCCCAATCACCAAACGAATCGCCCCAGGTTTTTTCAAAAAACTCTTACTTGGCCAAGCGTATCCTGCATTATGCACTACGGGTAAAATCGGCACATTCGCAGAGGTTGCCAGCATAGCAGCCCCTTTATTGAATTCTTTCACTTCCGTTGGCTTAGTTCGAGTTCCCTCAGGAAAAATCAACACTGATCGGCCATCTTCCAACCGCTCTTTGCCCTGACTCATAATTTGTTTCAACGCATTAGTACGTTTAGATCGATCAATGGCAATTGGCTGTACCATACGCAGCCCCCAACCAAAAAAAGGCATAGATAACAGCTCTTTCTTCAAGACAGTAGACACAGGAGCCATCAAAACCTGTAAAACATATGTCTCCCATTCACTTTGATGATTCGCCACCAATACAACTGGGCGATTTTTGTTGATGTGTTCTCGTCCTATGATTTCAATCTTCACCCCACATAGAACCCGAAAAACAAATAGCAAGCCTTTATTATGCAAATTCAACACTGGTTGACGCACATCCTTAGGCAAGATGATGGTAGCGAATGGTGCCATCAACCCAAATAGTATGGTTGATAACGCGTAATAAACAAAAAACACGGTGGAACCAACCCAGGATCTTAACAACGTCCCGATATTCATTAGTCATTACCTTACTGATTATACATTTACATATTTTTGCTTTTGTTTTAGCGGGTTAGCATACATAGCCAACACCGTCTCACGCAGCGCCTCTGGACAAGTTTGCATATACACTTCAAACGCACTGTCTGTCGCGGGCATTCCTTGCTGCATAGCAAACGCCGACTCATTACTTGGTTGAATTGCATAATGAGAGAGTATCTGACGGTCGACCTCCTCAACAAAATCTTCAGGAGTCTCAATGCCTTCTGTGGTAATCACATCACCAAAGGTGACAACCACTTTACCTTTCTGCCCCACAATGCCATTTTTGATGCTATCAATGTCTTCAAATTCTGCTTTTTCATAATTACCTGTGGTCGATTTTTGATGCAACTCTCGCGCCTTATCAAACGCACAAGGGTCGTATTCGTAGGAAATTGAGACAGGCACCACATTAAGATTGGCCATGGCTTCAGGAAAAGCCACTTTGTCTTTCTTCTGACTCATGTAAAACATTTTAATGATCGCGGGATCCGTTTGGTCCAAGCCATCTTTCGCTCGACCTTCTTTCTGGGCAATCCAAATATTACAGTGCTCTTTGGTTATTGAATGAGTGATATAGGAAGATAGCTGCCCAAAAGCCGCCATCATTTCACGAATTCCATTGGCAGAGCGCTTCACAATAAAGCTTTTATTCAGACGCATTAAATCAGAAACAAAAGGACGACGTAATAAATTATCCCCAATGGCTATCCGGACAGTATCCAGACCTGCCATGTATAAACCGTAATTCACAAACGCTGGGTCCATCGCAATGTCTCGATGATTCGACAAAAATAAATACCCCACATCCTTTTGAAGCTTATCAATGCCTCGGTACTCAACATCAGTGGTCGTATTTTTGATCATACGTTCCATGTAATTCGCTACACCCATCTGAAAATCACGAACATTACGAATGCCTGAAAACTGCCGCTTAAGAGCCATTTTCACCAACAGCGATAACGGCCCTCTAAGGAATGTCGGCCAACCTGGAAAACGAAAGCCTATAATGGTATTAATAAAATCCGGTGTTTCTAACAAGTTTTGCAACACCCCGGCGACTTCATCGTCGTTGTAAGGGCGTATATCATGAAACTGATCCATTTAATTTTCCGCTAATAAAAACGATAACGTTTTTGTTGTTTAAATATTTATTCGAAGCCAATAGCCAAAATGGCAGTAAACTAGACCCAAAAAACCGATTTTATAGACAATCTTTGCGTATTTTGAGTCTTTTTGCGAGCCAACGGCATTTAACTTTTTATTTCGAACCTAGCCCAAAGACTAGGTCCATTATCATTGTCCTAGCAATGTTGTGATAATTGGTAATACGATCATCGCCTTCTATAAGGTCTGAATAGCAAACCCAAGTTTTTCAAGCTCTGCACGTCGCGTGTTAGAGGTGACAACGGCAACGCTTTCATTGTCTTTGGTCAAATACGCTTTCGTCACCGCTTTTAACTGGTCAATGGTCACCGCTAAAATACTGGCACGAAAAGCTTCTCGATACTCAAGAGACCGCCCATGCAACTTAACATAAAAGTCATTTTGTGCTTCTCCTGCGGGGGAGCTTGGCTTATCCATGGATCCGATCACGCCCAAAATGGCTTCTTCAAGGGCCGCCTCTGAATGCTCTTCATTCAGCATCCATTCAATAGAAGCATCAAAATCCGCTAACGTTTCGGTCAAACGTGGATCACGGTATGAATAAAAACGGAATGCTCCGCTACTACCATCAAAGCTCGCACCGCCGCCATAAGCGCCACCCTGTTCTCGGATAGCCCGGTGCAAGAAGCCATTACGCAAAAAGCCACCTAAGACATTGAGCGCTGCCACATCAGGATGGTCCCCCGATACCGTACGGAATGATTTACTACAGAAACTCACCTGCGTAGCCGTTAACCATGCCGTTTTCACCTTGCTATCCACAGGCGCTAAAGCAAACGCTGTCTGATGATCTCCTTGTGGCAAGTCAGCAAACACCGTCTTCGCATCGTCTAACACATTTGCTTCGTGCTGTGGCTCTGCCACCAACAATAGCTGTTTTTTCGCAGTAAGCAATTTACCATGTAAACGTTTGAACACAGTCATTACGTTTTCAACAGCGGCGTTATCGGCTTTCATTGCTTCATCCAAGGCAATCGCAGAACGAATGCCTGACATACCACCCCATTGCTCTTGTCTTGCTGCCAACCCTGACACGCCTGCCGAGGCGGCTGTCATGGCTAGAGAGTGCCCTTGGCCCGTAATAGACTGTTCTCGACGAGCTCGACGCTGTGCCACCAACTCCTTCACCCGAGTAACCTCATCAAAGCGCACATTCATCATGGTGTCTTTTAATAATTCACTCATGGCTTTGACATTTGGCACCAATGCTTTGCTGGACAAAATGAAATAGCCATTAATATTTTGTCGATCTTCTATGGTCGCACGGATCGAATTTGATGCCCCCAGTCCACCACATACCTGGGACTGACGCTCTTGGACGGCAAGATAATCTTGATCGCCGATACCTAGCTCCGTCAATACTGATGAGAATAGCGGCAAATGCTCCGTCTCTTCTTCGTCGAGCTCGGGTAAATCAATTACCAACTGCTGATAAACCAAACCATTGGTTCCCTGAGGATAAAAAGTAATGGGCAAATCGCCTGAGACTTCCTCGCTGTCATACACTGGCAAGCTGGCCGGTACATCTTCTAGCCCTACTTTTGGCAAGATGCTCATATCGTCCACCTGTGCCTGACGGGCTTTGAGCGCCTCACTACGGGCGACAATGTCCGCTTTCTGTTCATCGCTTAACGCCGCTTTAATTTTACTCAAACGGTCTTTTTCCGCCTGATTTCGACGTGTTTCCAGTGCATCATCAGGACTTAACGTGAGCGTGACTCGGTGGGCGTTAGACAATAATAAAGTCTGGATCAAGTTTGGAATGTATTGCGGGTCGCGCACTTTTTCTCGCATGGCCTCGATCACCGGATCCAAATCCAATTGCGCGATCACATCCCCAGAATGCACGGCTGTCGACAAGCCAGCTAGAATCAATTGCAAGCCATATGGGTAGCTGCCACCGCCGATTTCACGCTGACTCAACTCCAGTTGGTGTAACATGGCATCGACCGTTTCTTGCGGCACACCTTTTTGAGCAATCTCCTCCAATGTAGACAAAATCAACGTTTCCACTTTGGCCGTATTTTCGCGCTTCACGCCTTCTAAACCGCACATGAAACTCATTTCTTTATTGCTGTCTTCTAGGCCACAAAAAGGCGACGGCGCGCGACCAAGGTCACTGTTCTCTAACACACGACGCAAGGGCGACGCACTGTTGTCTAACAACACATTGGACAATAACTGTGCTTCAAATTGTTGCGTCAGATCGATGCTTTCACCCAGCAACCATCCTACAACAACGTGACTACCATCTTCTTTCACTTCGTCTGCTGCGTAGCCTTCTTCTACTCGAATAGGAGAGAAATAGCGCTTCGCGTTCGGCACACTCACTTGCGTATCCAAACGCTCAAAACGGCTTAAGACCTTCTCCTCAAATTCCGCTTGTAGCGTTTCTGCTGGAATATCACCAAAGGTCATAAATACCGCATTGGATGGGTGATAATGGGTCCGGTAAAACGCCAACAAATCTTGGTAAGACAAATCAGGAATATCACTCGGCTCACCACCAGAGTTGAAATGATAGGTATTATTGGGGAACAGATATTTGGTCAGTGTTTGCCACAGCACAGAGGTGGTAGAGCTCATCGCGCCTTTCATTTCATTAAACACAACCCCTTTAAAGGTCAACTCTGACTCAGAGTTAGTTGGCTCCGCGAATTCTAAACGATGACCTTCTTGGGAGAAGTCCAATTCATCCAAACGTGAGAAAAAGACTGCGTCCAGATAAACCCCTAGCAGGTTATGAAAGTCCTTTTTATTTTTACTGGCAAAAGGATACGCAGTCCAGTCAGATGAGGTAAACGCATTCATGAAGGTATTCAACGAGCGACGAATCATCATAAAAAATGGATCACGTACAGGAAAACGCTCAGAGCCACACAACACGGTATGCTCTAAAATATGCGCCACACCGCAAGAATCTGTTGGTACGGTTTTTAATCCAACCAAAAAGACGTTTTCATCGTTGTCCGATGCGATATGAAAATGTTTAGCGCCGGTTACGGTATGTTCGAACTCTTGAACGGTCACGTTCAAGGCCTCGATAAACTCACTGCGCAAATAGGTAAACGCAGGATGGTGCGCGGTACGATTTGTCATTCTCTACCTCGATTGAATTAGAATACGATGACTTATAATGTTTGGGGCTGCCTGACAAGACTCAAGGCAGCAAAATGCTGAAATTATAGCAAAGATGTCAGTTTTACTGCACGAACTTCACACAAAGCTTTTCTATTTACTGACGCTAACGCCCCATGATGTAGGTGATCAGTTTAGCGTTTTTGGTGTTTTTCCCAGTTTTCTAGACGGGCTTTCTCGCTCTTTTTAAACAGAACATACACGGCGCCGAGGCCACCATGATGACGTTGCGCGCTATGAAAGGCCATCACCATGTCTAAATCCCTCAACCATTTGTTAATATAGCTCTTAATCGTCGCTTGGTTATCAGGATCTGGGGTACGGTCTCCCTTACCGTGAACAATTACCGCCACACGAATGTCGTTACGCAAACAATCTTCCGCAAACTGATAGACCAGTTCTCGAGCTTGAGCCACCGTACGACGATGCAAGTCTAACCGCGACTCGATAGCGTATTTGCCTTGTCTTAAGCGCTTAAAGACACCATCTTGAACCCCAGGGCGTTTATACTCCAGCATGTCATTAGGCGACACCTTCTGCACATAGTCGTGGGACAAATGGTTACTATCCGCTTCTTGGGCTATGACCGCAGCCCGTTTTCTAGCCTGAAAATCGACAGCTGGGCCTTTTTTGCCTAAATACACCTCGCCCTTCTCCAGCGGCTTAATTCCCGCTACTTCTTGAGCAAACAAAGATGGATCATCTTCGTCTTTCACTGTCTTATCCTCTTCTTACCACTTGCTTGTAGCATAGCTTAATTCTCATAGGGGCGACTAACAGCACCCTTCAGTTGTAACAAAGGCCCCGATTAGGGGTCTATATACAAATATAAGCATTTGTTTTTATTAAAATTATTACAAAACATAAAAAATTAGTCCACTTTTTGACCATTCAATTATTCAAGGGCGCATATGATAGCGCTTCTTGAAGGTGATTGGGGGCTAAGTGAGCGTAAATCATTGTGAGTTTAATATCTGAGTGGTCGAGTATCTTTTGCAATGTCAGTATATTTCCCCCATTCATCATAAAGTGACTGGCGTACGAATGTCGAAGAACATGTGTTTTTTGCCCTTTAGGAAGCTCAATTTTTGACACCTCAAGCGCTTTATTAAACTGGCCAAATGACTGTTTTAATCTAAAGAGTTTACCGCCGCCTACTTCTTTTGCTCGTGTTTGTAAATCGGCATATAGGTCGGGGTTGAGTGGTAGTGTTCTGTTTTTTCCGTTCTTGGTGCCAACAAATGTAATACTGTTGTTTGCTAGATTACTACTGGTTATGCTGTCAGCCTCACCCCATCTAGCACCCGTTGATAGGCAAATACGAACAATCAAAGCAACCTCGGGGTGTTTGCTACTTTCAAGGGCGGTGATAATACGTTTCATTTGGTCGACAGTTAAAAAAGGTCGTTCCGTCTGTTTTTGTTTGAGGCGACTGGTGCCTTTCAGCGGGTTTTCATAGTCGATAACACCAAGACGGTATAAACCGTTATAAACAGCGTTGAGAAACTTGAGCGTCTCGTTGACTGTTTCGGGTTTTATGCCTTCATCAATTCGCTGCGTTGCGTATGAGCTGTAATCTATGCGGTTTAGTTTCGATGCAATAGGATTGCCTAGCCGTTCGACGGCTCTGTCTAGCTTTTGGCGACGTTTTTTGTAGTTAATCAGGCGCCGCCCGAAATGCTCCGCCCACAGTTCGACAAGCTCTGACAATGTGCGCGGGTCAGTCGGTTTGTCGTTCCAAGGCTTACCCGTTGCGATGTGTTGGGCTTCAACGAATTTTTGATAGCGTTCCGCTTCGGCTTTTGTTGCGCAGGTCTTACGATAGCGCTTACCGTTTGCCCCCCCTACCCTAAAATCGACTTTCCAACCGTCTTTTGTTTGCTTCGCTGCCATATTTCCCCCTTACACGCAGATACGACCATATACCGCGACACGGCCAGCAATACGCATTTGATCAAGGTCGGTTTTGGGGATTGTCTGGCTTGGGTATTTGGCATTATCTGAAATCACCAGTACGTCACCTGTGAAAGTCATTTGTAGGCGTTTAACAAAGACCTCTGTGCCATAGCTGAAAACGTATATGCCGCCGTCGGGGGCAATGTTGGTGACAGTTCTATCTACAAATAACGGGTCGCCGCTGTAAATGGTTGGTTCCATGGAATCACCACGAGCATACATGATGATCAGATTAGAAGTGTTTACACCGCTAGCGGCTAAGCTGCTTTTCTTGATAGCTATGTATTGGCTTGGGGTTTCGTCTTCGACTAATGCCCCGTGTCCGGCGCTCGCTTCAATCTTGTATTCCGGTACGTTTATATATTCCGCTCCGCCTTCTCTAGCCTCCCCCTCTCCAGTAAGAAGCCAATTAACACTGACTCCTTTTTTAACAGAAGTTTCACAGATTTCTTTATAAGGCGTGCTGTTTCGCATTTTCCATTTGGATACATTTGCAGGAAGAATCCCTAAAGCTTCAGCTAATTCACTGTTATTTCGGCAATTGTAGACACTTTTTAGACGCTCAATCACATCATTAGAATCCATTTTTCACATCCTTTTATACTTTTGGCATTTACTTTTAGAAAAATGTCCTATAGCATCCGTTTTATTCCAATTGGATCAAATAACACCAAATGACATTATTTATAGGACAAGTGGAGTCTATAACAATGGCAAGAACATCAAAAGACACTAATTCACATAAGCAAGCAATTATTGGAGGCATGCCGTTAATGATTAATGCGCCATACATGACCCAAGCGCAGTGGGCGGAATGTACGGGGCTTACTAAAGAAGCCGTTCGCTTGCGTCTGAATGATGGGCAAATTGCTCGTTACCAGCCAAAAGAAGGCGGCACGATCTTCGTTAACGTGATCGCAGAAATGAAAAAAGCACTCGAAGCGAAAACGTATTAAGGGGTAAGTATGCAAATCAAATTCGGGCGAGCGGATCGGTCTAAAAAAGAGTTTGGTCTGTTCTTGATGACAGTGAGGGGGTTAGAAAGTGTTAGTCGTAGTGATCTGGCTCAAAAAGTTGGTATGACGACTGAGGCGTTAGCGAGGATAGAGCGTGGTGAGATTTCGGTAACGATACAGCGCGCGGCTATGTTTTTTGAAGCTCTTAGGGTTCGCGCCTCCATTAAATTCAATGAGTGCGGTGGTGTGACTTTTTATATTTATGAGAACAATCAGCCGTGTCTTTTTGGTTGTGGGGGTGGGTTGTGAGTGGTGTTTTTGATGAATATTTCATGGCTGTAGAAGATGGATTGCGTAAGTTCGGATATCTGCCACAGAGGCATGACCTGAAAATATTTAGGGTCTTTTTTGAGGATATAGCTAACGGTGTAAAGCAGTTTGAGATACGCCGCAATGATCGCAGTTTTGGCTCACGGGATGAGGTGATTCTGAGGGAGTGGCAACCACAACCAAAAGAATATACGGGTAGGTATTGCATAGCCGAAATTACATACATAACCGACTTTGAGCAAAAAGACGGCTTTGTTGTTTTTGGGATCAACGTTAAATACGTGTTTTGGGGGTAAGTATGGACACTATTTACGAGTCAGTTTGCATTGATTGCGGCTGGAAAGGCGCGGAATCAGAGCATCATTTTTTAGACGGCTGGCACGTCTGCCCAAAGTGTCACCAAGCAGAGTTTTTAGTAAGCGGTGATGAACTGGACGAGATGAACGAAAGCGAGGGGGTGCCGTTTTGAAAATTAAACTATTAAGGGATTTGGATGTTGATGAATGTTATGGGGCTGTGAAAGGAGCCATTTTCGAAGTGGTAAACATAACTCAAGATCCTTTTTGTTATGTTTTTGCTGTCCCTAATGGCATCGATTTGAGGGCTTATGTTGCTGATTGTGAAGTTGTTGCGGATGAGTTGAAAGGCGCTGTGGACGTAAAAGAGAATGATAGAGCGTGGCGCGAATTGGTGTATCTGGACGAAATGATTATGGGGCTTGAACAAAGACTCCAGCAAAATAATTTCAATCCAGAATTAACATCGTTAGAAGTAGAGCTTGCAACGCATCAACTTAAGTTAATGCGGAATTGTCGAGAGGCGCACTCTTTGAGAATTTCACTTGAGAGTAAATTACTTTGACCGCCCTAGAAGAACAAAGAAAGCAGCTTTTAGTGCTGCTATCTCTGCCTAACATGCCTGAGCGGGTTTTTACTCATCTATCGCAGTCCTATTTGTTGATGAATTTTAAGGGTGCCAAATGACAGACCAAGACAACGAAAATCGATTTTTTAACATGCTGGCTCTCTGTCCTGATCTTAAAAGGTTTTGGGATCAAGAGGAGCGAATGGCAAAAATGAAAAGCCTACAAACGCACTTGCTTAGATTGCCAGCAACCGAGGGGCAAATGTTGCGCTTCTTCATGGGTGTGTGGTTTGGCAGTACCGACTTGTCAGGATTTGATTTCTTCATAGCAATAAAAGAGCTAGACGAAAGAGAGATAAAGATAATTCGTAAGTGGTTGGTGGAGCCGTTTTTTTGTAGTGAGTGGGCTAAATGATTTTATCTACTCCAACCCCGCAGTGCATAAAGTGGCGCTCTGAATTACTAGGTGGTGTAAGCCCTCAAGACGTGGGCTTTCTGCGCTCGCGTCTTGACGAGTTAGACCAAAGTGAAGGTTATGTTTTATCGAACACATGGCTGCGAAAAGAGATACCCGCTTACCGGTTGCTTAATAAGCTTTCTATGTTGCGTCCTGTGATAGAGCGCGAATACAAAAGTATGAGCTTTTCAGGATCGGAAGAAGACCAGCAAGCGGCGCTGAACTGGTTGCGTAAAACCGTTAATAGACTGCATTACATGGATTCTCTGATAACCGAATTATCAGGCGATGATTTATCACAATTTGCGGATAAAAAAAGCGCCGAGTTTATGCGTAGCTTTGAAGACTTAAGAGCCAGCTTTGGTAGTGCTGCGGCGTTTGAGTATATGGAAGTAGAAATAGAAAAAGCGGGGGTCGATTTTAAAGGTTACTTAAAAGACTTGGCTTATCAGATAAAAACGATTGATGTCTTGGCGATTAAGGAAGCCATGTCTAAGCGCATGAAAACCAAAGAATGGTGGGTTAGGCAAGTTAAAAAACAGTGGATGACCGTAGAGAATATTTTAAGAGAATGTCAGGAAGTCAAAAAATACAAATCGCCTTACGTTTCATCATGGGCGATTAATAAATTCAGGCAGCAACAACATAATAATCTTAATTTTTTAGAAAGCTGGGAAGCTGTTAATGATTGCGGCCAGTCTTTCACACTAAAGCAGCTTTCAGATAAAGGTGTTTCAAACCCTAAAAACCGAGTTGCTGAAATGGCCGTTCGTAGTCGTGGCCTTAGTGAATTGGCTGAGGATATGGGGCATGTTGGCTATCTACTAACGCTAACCGCTCCATCAAAATATCACGCCACCACTGGCGGCAAAAGAAACCCTAAGTTTTACGCCGCTGGTTGTCCTTCCCCTCGTGAAGCTCATAAGTATCTAAATGGTGTTTGGAGACGCTTTAGGGCGTGGTGTAAGCGCGAAGATAAGCCTTTCTATGGATTGAGAACCGTGGAGCCTCATGCTGACGGTTGTCCGCATTGGCATTTTGTTGTCTGGCTTCGTCCAGATGATGCACAAGCCTATTTAGATAAGTTTGAGGAATACGCATTACAAGAAGACGGTGAAGAATACGGGGCAGAAAAGCACCGTTTTACGGCTGTAAAAGATGATCCGGCCAAAGGTTCGATTATCGGTTATTTGCTCAAGTACGTTCAAAAAAACCTAACAGGCGAATACATAGACCTAGATCATGAAGGCGCGGTGTCTGGTAAAGAAGGTGCCGCTCGTGCCATTGCGTGGGCGCGTATGCACCGCATTAGACAGTTTCAATTCTTCGGCGGTGTTTCCGTAACCGTTTGGCGCGAATTGCGCCGCTTGGGTATGAGTGCCGCCCCTACTGCTTGCCTTGATATTTATCACGCTGCAAACCGTGCGGACTGGAAAGACTTCGTCAAAAGAATGGGCGGTGTTTTTGCGGGTAGACAGCAAACCCTAAAGCCTTCTTACACCACAGAAGATAAAAACCAATTTGGCGAAGCTGTGCCAAAGCTAAAAGGCGTTCTTGCGGCCCTAACAGGTGAGTTTGTAAAAACTCGACTCTACGAATGGACTGTTCAGCGCATACAAAAGGGGTCTTTGTCTGGGTCTGGTTCTGGATCTTCTTGGACTCGTGTCAATAACTGTACGCCGCCCTTTGGGGGCGGGAATTACCAACCAACTTATCAATAACGAAAGGACTAAAAATGGAAAACAGCGAGTTAGAAGCACTACTAAAAAAACGAACCGAGGCGCAAGTCAATCTATCCGAAGCCTTAAAGGGATTAAGCGGGGTTAGCCCTATGGCTTTGATGGCGGGCGGCTTTAAAAGCCTTGGTGGTGTGGCCGCGCAATTTGAAAGCGTGGCGCACCTTAATGATCTGGTGATCACTGAACTAGCAACGAGGGCCCTAGAAAATGGCTAATACTATTGGATTTATTCAGTGCTCGGAACGGCACTGTAACGAAGTGGCAGAAGTGCGCAAAGCAACGGGCAAGCGTCAATCGCTTTATACCGTTTGTCCTGCATGTGGCACTAACCAAGGGCACGGCGTAGCCCGTCAAAAATACCTAGCGGATAACCTAAAGGCTACTCGCGAAGAATTGGAGACGGCACCTAAAACCGATACCGAAGAAACCGCCGCTATACCAAGTGAACAAGCGGCTTCCAGCGTTTCGGACAATACCGAAACGATACCTAAAGAGAAGCCTAAAGATATACCTAAAGGCACCCCAACCGCTCCACCTGTTTTGCTGGGTGCTTTGGCGTTAATCGCGGCATTAATTACGGCAATTTTTGCCACTCGTAAGCCATCTAATAAACCTAAAGGACAAACAGCATGAGTGAAGAACAATTAGACATGATTGATGATCAACAAACAGGCGAACTACCACAAGACCAAGCCGACTTTTTAAAATCTTTGGAAGCAGAAGAGGCCGCCGAAAGTGCCGACCCTGAGCAAGAAAAAGCGGAGGAAATGGAAGCCGAAAAACAAGCGGCTACGGATGCACAAACCGCAAAAATAACAGCAACGGGCGGTTTGGGGATGATTGAGTTTGCGTTACGTCGTGTTATTCACCCTGAGTTTGAGTTTACCTCCAGCACCAAGGAATACGCCATAGAGAATCTAAGCCCCGTCTTGATCAAGTACGGGGCTTTGTTGCCGGAATGGTTGAGCGCATACGATGCCGAAATTAAAGCGGCTATGGCCGTGGGTAAACTTGTAAGCGAGGGCATGGATACGGCTAAAAGCCTAAAGGCTCAAGAAGCCGCCAAAGATGCCAGCCAAGACCGTAATGAACCACAAGAAAAAGAGCGTGTACGGGTGGCCGCATGATTCTACAACCTAAAAACCCTAACAACCGACTAAGCGCTGAACACGCGCTTTTTGTCGGTTCGTCTGGCTCTGGTAAAACCACAGGGGTAAAACAGGTGGGCGTGATCAAAGCAACGGATCAAGTCGCCTTGTTTGACCCCTATTGTGATTATGAAGTGCTTTGTGGTCGAGAGGTACGCCGCTACACGTCATTAGCGGCCTTTGCTCGCGCTCTGTTTTCTGCTCGTAGGACTGAGACAGGCAGAGGCTTTAAGATTGCTTACTCACCTAAAGATGGTGCCAACGCGAAGAACCTAGAGGCATTTTCTAGGGTGATTTGGGGGGCGGGTGATGGTAATCACAAGAAACCTTTGAAAGTCGTCTTTGAAGAACTCGCCAAATGTGTGACGACCAGCGGCGCGGCGCGTGGTGCCTTTGGTGAAATCCTAACGGGTGGCCGTAAATTTGGTATTCATGCCATTTGTATTTTCCAACGTGGTCAAGAAGTACCAAAAACAGTTATGGGGCAATGTTCGATTAAATGGGTTGGCCGCCAAGAGCGCAAAAAAGACGCGGTGTATTTGGCTGACGAATTAGATTTACCCGTTGATAGCATTATCAAGCTACCGCGATACCACTACCTAATGAAAACCGCCGACCACAACATAGGCCAATTTGATCAAGGCAAGCTTAGAAAACTGGCCGCCTAACGCCCTTCTAATGTAAAGAAAGTGTAAATAATAGCCTCAATATACCTTTAGGTATCGGGGCTTTTTTGCGTCTTGACGGATACCTAAACGGTTTTCGTATATTTCGTCCTGTTCAACGCATTTATTCATTAACTCGAACAGGAAAACTTATGAACACAAAAAAATACGTTCCTATGATCGTGGTCGCACTTCTAGTGTCTGCCGCCGTCGTATGGGCAACTAACAATGTAGACGCCGTCGAAAACATTTTAGGCGATTAATTAGGAGGTTTTTATGTTGTTAATTCGAAAACCTGCTAACTCGTTAAATGGTGTGGCATTTGGTGCAAAAGCGTCTTTAGCTTTGCCCCCTGGTCCGACTTATAACGAAATCCATTTGATTACGTCGCTGACAGCTGCGCAAGTACGCCAAGTGTCCATCACATTGAACGGTGACACCATTATTCAAGTTAGCGGTGCAGACTTGGAAATGTTAGAGCGATACAAAGGGAACTATGTAGAAGCGGGTGTTTTTGTTATTCCGTTTACTAATCCTAACGCGAAAAACCACACGGGTGGTTTATTTGGCGGTTTAGTCACGGTGCCGGGTGAAAACATCACACTAGAAATTGAAATCGGGGACGGTGAAGGTGTGCCGAAAATTGATGTAGTCACTTATCAGGCTCCCGCTTTAGCGCAGCGCGAATGGTTAACTCGTATTCGTACACACACAATGCAAGCTAACGCTGACGGATGGAATGATTTTTCAACACTTCCCACTGGCGTTGCAATCAACCTACGCCGTGTTTTCTTTAAAGGGGCTGTAAACCGTCTAAAAGTTGAGCGAGACAATCTGATTTTGTTTGACGCAAAAGCAGATGGTCAGGCATTCCAACAACGCAGACTTAAACGTTTCCCACAAGATGGCGTCTTTGTGTTCGACCCGACAATGTACGGGTATGAGCAGGCTGACGTGCTAAACACTGGCCACAACTCAGAGTTTGTTTTTCGTGCAGAAGTTGGTGTATCGGGGGCTATTCCTATTCTTGTTGAGTCAGTCGAGCGAGTGGCTGTAACAGCTTAGGGGGTCTTATGTCTGGTATCTGGGGAAGTATCACGGGTGCTGTTGATAGTGCAACAAACACCATTAGTAGCGCTTACGACAGCGCGGCGGGGACAGTATCCGAGTGGTGGAACTCTACAGAAGACAATGAAGCCGCACCAAGCACGTACCAGCAACAAGCCACGGCTGAAAAGTTGGCCGAGGGTTCAGCACTGCCACAGCGACAAACAGCGCAAAACAACACAGGTGCAACAGTCACAAAGACAGGATACACCGCTAGCTCTTCAACACCGCTGTACTTAATTGGCGGCGGTGTGCTGTTAGTCGTGTTGTTGATGCTGTTTGTCATGATGAGGGGGAAATAACATGCCATTGGTTTTATTGGCCCCTCTTTTATCTGGGGCGGTTGGATTCGTCGGCGGTTGGTGGGCTGGCTCGTCATTTGGCTGGATTAAGTGGCTCATTATTGCGGCTCTGGCTTGGTTCGCGGCGCATAAAATGGGGGTGATCTAATGAAGTTGATCCCTTATTTACTTCGCTCTTTGATTGTTGCGGTGGTCTCGTTTTTCGTCTCTAAAAAAGTGGGGTTGTTGTAGATGGCTGACGATATTGCAAAAGCAGCATTAGCAGGTGGCTTGGGTATCAACTCAGGCGGCGGCGCGATCACGCCCGATTTGGGGTCAAGCGCGAGCAACAAAGGTGGCAATAATTCGCTAGGCGGCTTCAAGTTCGGTAACTACTACGCCGCCCCAAACTACACGCCGTGGATTATCGGCGCGGTGGCTCTGGCGGTGGTCTGGTACATGACAAAAGGGAAGAAAAGACGATGAAAGTAACTCGTGTTAACTGGCCTTATGACGTACCAGAAAAGCTGCTTAAGGCATGTGGCTCTGACTTCGAAATAATCCGAAATCAAGTACAGGATGGCATTTGCCACTTGTACAAATTTGAGTCTGAAACCGTTGATTTGCTCATGGCTACTCGTGGCGAAGAAACAACACGGGGTCGTGAGTTGGTGGTGGTGTGCATTGGTGGTGTAGGCATTAAAGCAGCGGGGCAATTCTTGATTGATAACGCCCTTAAAGCTGGTTTTGTGTCTATTCGCTATCACGTACAAAACCCAGTGACTGACCGTCTTTATCGTCAATTTGGTGGAAAAGAGATTGATAGGGTCTATCAAGTAGTGCCCAAGGGGGTGAATGATGGGCGGTAGTTCAAGCAGTTCAAATACAACCAAAAACGATGTCACGAACTACTCATTACAAGGTATCGAGTCCGACGGGACAGTTATTGCTGGTAACAATAATACAGTGACTGCCACGGATCACGGAGCAGTTAAGGGCGCGCTGGATTTTGCGAGTGATCAAAGCAAAAGATCATTAGATTTCGCAAAGGATCAAAGTAAGAGAGCGTTTGGCTTTGGTGATAACGCACTTGAGCTCGCTGATAAAGTTGTTGACTCAAACAAAGACGTAACGAAAAAAGCGCTAGACACGAACGAGAACGTCTCAAAGTACGCGATTGATAAAAATAGCAAGCTCGCTGGTCGGACTGTCGATTTTGCTGATAACGCAATTGAGTCCGGTTTTGATTTGTCGAAAACGCTTGTTGATCAAAACACGGCAAATTCAGCGAATACCACGTTAGCCATCAAGGATCTAGCCAAGTCGCTGGCAACAGGCGGTGCGTCTGATGTGGCAAATCAATCAACAAAAATGGTGTACACAATGGGGGCCGTCTTTGCCGTTGTTGTTTTGGGCTTTGTATTAATGCTGGGGAGTCGTAAACGATGAAAATTGTATTAGAGCCATTGCAAGAGACGACTATCCCCGCTCGCGGTGAAACCGTTGTTTATCTGTCCGGTAGCGAACCGCTGTTAATTACGGCTGATGGTCGGCGCGCTGAGATTCCGCCAGAGTCTCAAAACACGTTCAAGCCATTTGAATCTGTGACACTGCAAAACATGGGCACTATCCGTGCTGAATTTGAAGTACTCGTCGTCGATGGCATTTATCAATCACACACGAATGGCTCAAACGTTCGTGCCAGCATTGACAACCCGCTGTCGATCACAAATCCAATCGTTAGCGCGTTGACATCATTCGTTGGTTCTGTGCTCAACATTCGAAAAATCACAGAAACACTGAATATTCGAACGATCACAGAGACGTTAAAAACTCATATTGAAAACACGGTCACGGCGCAAATCACAGGGGAGGTGAACACACGACAAATCACGGAAACGCTGAACATTAGAGAGATCACGGAAACGATTGAAACAAACGTGATGAATACAGTCACGGCGCAAATTGCGGGGCTAGTCAGTACGCAAGAAAAAGCCGCGACGAGTATAAAAACGTCTGAAAAGACATTCACGGCTGGCGAATCGTTCACGATCCCAACCAACACAAACCGCCGCGATATCACTATCACGGCATCAGAAAAAAACACCGACGTGGTGACAGCTGCAGGGGTTCCTCTTCGCGCTGGTCAGTATGTTGGCTTAGATAACTTTATAGGGGCGGTAACGGCTCAAGCCGTGGCCGCTGACGACAAAATTTTAATAACTGAGGTAACCAAATGAACATAGGAAAACAATCAACGCTTAATGATTTGAACGACTTACAAATCAGTCTAGAAGCGAAAATCGAAGAAGCAAAAAACATCAAAGTTGGTGAAGTCTCACAAATTGAAACTGGGAATTTAAGCTCTGGTAGTGTACACGACCCGCGCCCAAGCGGTGTTTATCATGTTAATTATCCTGCTGTTTCCGATGCTCCATTTGATTCATACGGTATGTTGATGCATATGCAATTCCCACAAGGGCCAGAGTGGAATGCTGGTCTATTTGTAGCATGGGGCGGACGTGTCTCGATACTAACAAGAGAAGCGAACGAAAACGGCGATACACATACAACGCTGCTGACAGATAGAAACACAATCACAGACGCAAACGGCTTTATCAAAGCAGCTTAGCCGCTGCTTTACTAGATCAACTTTTTAATTAATCAGGACTTTAGAACATGGCAACAATTCAAAAAACCGCCGCACTTAACTTGTTAGCTGACGGCACAAACAAAGACAGCACTGAGCCACAAATGACGACCACTCGCCAAGAATTGGGCGTGTACAAGGTTGGCGGTGTGGTGCTCGGCTTAGCGTCCGAAGGATGGACGACAAGCATCAAAGAAGACGCAAACGGTGATAAAACCATTTCACTATCTACTGAAAAAGTAGACGACGGGGTTATCGTTCGCACTTTTGAGCGTGGTACACAAACACCGTGTGACATCATCGGCGCGTTAACGCTTCGCTTTGATGTCGAAATTGAAGCGCCAGACTACGAGCCAGTAACACAAACACAAGGCGCGGCATAATGAACAAGCTAGTGCTGGCCGCTGGCGGTCTAGCGCTGGCTTACGCAATATACAGGACAAGCAGAATGTTAGCAGTCGATAACGTGCGCGGCATGCGCAACCACAACCCAATGAACGTGAAAGACTCGTCTATTTTGTGGAATGGGGAGACAGGCCAAAACCTCGACCCCGTATTTGAGGAATTTAAACACTACTCGGACGGTATCCGAGCGGGTGCGAAATTGCTTGTGAACTATAACAAGCTTTACGGCTTAAACACGGTACAGGGCTTAATCAATCGTTACGCGCCACCAAGTGACGACAACCCGACCACAGCCTATGTGCAGCACGTAGCGGATTATCTAGGCGTATCGCCAACACAACCGCTAGACGTGCAAGGCAGCTTAGTACAGCTATGTAAGGCAATAATTCATTTTGAGATTGGCGCGGTGCCGTTCTCAACGTGGTACATCAAAAACAGCGTAAAGGAACTATTAGCATGAAAAAGAAAGGTATCGTAGGCTCAATCGTAGCGGCGGTTGTTACCGTTGCTCTAGGCTTTTACACACCATTACCTAGTGTCGCAATCGCCCCTATTGCTAATTGGCTTGGTGATCAATCTCAAGACTTAGTAGATTAAGAGGTAACATGGATAGACTGACAACAACCGCTTACGGATCGTCATTTGTGGCACTATTTGGCGGCATGACGACAAACGATGTAGCAATGATCGGCGGCTTGATGGTCGGCGTAGCAACATTCGCTGTAAACTGTTACTTCAAACGGGAGCATCTAAAAATCGCCAGGCGAAACGCAGAGCAAGAAGCAGAAAAAAAGGGCTGAATTAATCAGCCCTTTTTGTGTCTTGGTTACTTACAATCAAACGTAAGTGTTACTGTTCTATTTTGCGCCAAGACTGAGTGACCAAGTAAGAAATTAGAGGCCGTGTTGGCCATGCTTGATGTGTCGTCGTCAACATCATAATCGTTCTTAGCGTCCGTCTTCTCATCGATCACATAAAAGCCTTTGTTGTATTTCATGCACTCATGCTTAGCAGTGTTTAGCGCAATCTTTTTAGCGGTTGCCACATCACCATCATCAACACTTGCTTCGGCTGTGTAACCTTCTTTCATCGGTGTAACAGTTCCAAGGATAGGTTGTTGAGCACAACCACCAAGAATGAAGGTTCCTAGTAAAATGGATATCTTCTTCATAACGTCCTAACGTCCCTAATTTTTGTCATTGAGAAAACGCATTAAAACATAAGAATTACAAAATGTTGACACTAAATAAAATAAGAGCATTTTAGTGTCCATATAGTGACCACAAAGACCACATTAATAGACGCTAAAAGACATTAAATAAAAACAAAAAAGCCAGTAAAACCGCTATATACAGCGTTTTTACTGGCTAGGGAAAGGCCCCGATTAGGAGCCTTTGTTACGATAACGCTCAAAAAATTGCTTATTTTGGTGCCTGTCCATAGAGAAGATGCCTAAAAACATCTTATAAGCCTATTAAATAAAGGTAGGAGTTTACGGAAATGTGGATAGTTCTACAACGTGATCGGTCGCTTTATCTATGATAAACAGAGGAAGTACCCGCTCAATGATGAACATTAAGCGGATGAAGGCGAGACGAATCCATCAGTGATACCGTCACGCATAAGAGGGAATCATGCCCTCTTATATTGTGGTTCTAAGGCTGTTTCGGCATTAACTGCGCAATATCTTCTGCAGTCGGCGCTTGGAAGTGGTACTTCTTCAGCAAAGCAGCGTACTCAGGCGTTTTACTGAACGCCTTTAAGCCTTTGATTAAGGCTTGACGAACCTCCTCGTTGCCTTTTTTCACCCCCCAACCATTTAACACGGGGTAGATCAGAGTATCGGAAGAAATCACCACTCTATTACCCGTTTTTTCTACTACGCCTCGCGCCACAGCGGCATCGGTAATTTGTGCCTCAACGGCATGAGATAACATAGCTTGGGTTGCCTGAGGGTCCGTTGGGTATTCACTGATTGAAATGGGTTTCAAACCCTTCGCTTCACAATAGTCTTTTGACAGTTTTTTAAGCGGTTTCAGCCACGCAGTCCCCGCCATGGAGCCAACTTTATGCCCACAAAAATCTTCAGGCACTTTAGGTTGATAGGCCGCTCCTTTAATGGACAAGATAGCATCCCCACTTTTTAGGTAGGGAATCATATCAATGACTTTCAAGCGATCGGCTGTGATGTACATTGAAGAATTGATAATGTCAAAACGGCCACCACGTAACCCCGGGATCAAGTTCGCCCAACGAGTATCCACATCGACGACCTGACGACCAATCACTTTGCCAAGGCCGGCTAGAAACTCAATATCAAATCCTTTTGGGGTGTTATCTTTCATGTATTCATAGGGATAGAAAGTCATATCCGACCCCGCAATTAACTTTCCAGGCTCTTTGAAATCAGCCAATGCATTGCAGGAAGCAAAAGAGATGCTCGCTCCCACGACACCAGTTACGACAGAACGAATAGTCGAGCGTTTAACACAGGTATATAACGTCATAAGAAATCCTCTCGTTAGTTTAATGGATCAAGCGCCGATAAGGTCTTTTCCTGCTTGTTGGACAAAGAAGGAGGCACCTTTGGGTTTTTGTGGCAATTTCAATTGGTTCGCGGTACTGCGAATTTCACCGCTACCGGTCCCCCAAACAAGCGTTCCGGTATGAATGCTTGGCAAAGGATTGTCACCATAAGGCAAGGCATCTTCTGCGGCATAAACACTGATGAATAAAGTTCGAGGAAATTCCGTTTCATTGGGACTAGAGGCATGCAACAAGCGCGTGTGCATAAAACACACTGAGCCTGCTTTGCCGTAGCAGGCGACGGGGGCCTGGCAATTTTCTTGCTCCACTTGAGCACTCACTGAACCCATAAAACGCTCACCATCCCAATGTGAGAAAAGTGGTCCCTTATGGCTTCTTGGAATTACTTGTAATGGCCCATTGTCAGGGGTGACATCACTTATCATTAAGAGACTGGTTACCAAGTCATCATTACTGTGTGGCGTAAAGAGAAAATCTTGGTGCCATTTCACCTGAGTTGTCGTGTGCGGCAACTTAGAATTGATTTTACTATGATGCAAACGGGTGCCACGGTGGCCGACTAATTGCCCCGCAATGTGTGCCACTTTAGACGCCAACGCCGTGTGCTTGAATGCCGCTGAAATTTCAGTTGGCGATGCAACGCGACGCAATGAGGGATGATCTGAGCGGTGGTCGCTTTCGATATCAAACCGCGCCCGCCCGTCTAAGGTTTCTCCCCAAGGCTCTGCATAGTGGCGACTGTCTTCAACCCATGCATCAAAGTCTGCTTGAAGGGCAGCCACTTCCGATTCAGACACTACGTTATCCACCACGAGAAAACCCTGTTCGTGGTACTGATCTATTTGCCATTGTTCTATCACGAGCGACTCCGTCAGTATGCAATCAAGCCAAAGAGACATCTTTCAGAAAGGCCTCTACCCGAGGATTTCTCCCTTCCCTCAAGACCTGCGGCGCGTCATCACACACCACTCGCCCTTGCTCCATAAAGACAATTCGATCGGAAACCTTGAAGGCAAAGTTCATTTCGTGGGTAACAATCACCATCGTGATGCCTTCGCGGGCCAAGTCTTCGATGACTTGCAGCACTTCGTTGACTTTTTCGGGGTCCAAAGCGGAAGTGGGTTCATCAAATAACATGATTTGCGGCCGCATCATTAGAGCTCGCGCGATGGCGACACGCTGCTGTTGACCGCCGGATAATTGGTGCGGATATTTCCAAGCGTGCTCCAGCATGCCTACCTTATCGAGCAGTTGATACGCCTGAAGTTCCAGATCAGTACGGCTCCCCATTTTGTGATAGCGCGGCGCAAGTAATAGGTTGTCGATGACTTTTAAATGCGGAAACAAGTTAAAGCTTTGAAACACCATTCCTATCTTGGTTCTGTGCTCTGAATGCTCAATAAACCGCGATTTATCCGCGCCATGACGCAATAGCTTCAAGAATGGACTGCCATTAATATCAATTTCCCCATTGTCCAACTGCTCAAGCCCATTCAACAAGCGGATCAAAGTGGTCTTACCAGAGCCAGAAGGACCAATAATAGAGACGACCTCCCCACTATTCACGCTCATGTTGACTGAGCCCAACACTTCTATATCGTTATAACTTTTGTGCAGTCTTGACGCTTTCAGAGCGGGTCCATCAAACTCCGCCTGTGGCACCACTGGATGGGCAGGGGCACGACGAACACTTTCCATGAGTTCAACCGATGGCTGACGAGCACTTTTCCCCATTGTCACATCTAAGTAGTTTTCGAGTTGTTTTAATAAGAAATCAAACACTGTCACAATCATGACGTAATAAGCCGCTACCGCCGCCATGGTTTCCAATACCAAAAAATTCTGGGTATAGAGACGTTGGCCTACCATTAAAATTTCGGTTAAGGAAATCACTGAGACCAGAGACGTCAACTTCACAATCGAAATGTATTCGTTTGTTAAAGCGGGTAAGGCAACTCTGATAGCTTGCGGAATCACCACCAGCCATTGAATCCCGACAAAGCGAATGCCCAACGCTCTGGCCGCTTCCCCCTGCCCTTTCGTAATAGAGAGCAAGCCACCACGATGAATTTCAGCAATATAGGCACTTTCACACAGCACCATGGCAATCAATCCCGCCCAAAAAGGACTCGCCAGAACCGTGCTGCTAGCGGGAAAAATCTGCGGCATGTTGTAAACAAAAATGAGCAACACAAGGAGCGGTAAACTGCGAAAAAACCATATATAAATTTTCGCTGGAACATTTAAAAGTACAAAACGAGACTGTTTTCCAAGTGCTAAAACAAAGCCGAATACAATACTTAATAGCCAGCTGGCCAAGCTGAGTTTTATCACCGTCAAGCTTGCCCACCAAAAATCCGCTAAGCGAAATAAGCTGAAAAAGTAATTCCAATCAAACGTCATAGAATGGCGACCTGTCTTCATAAGTGAATAAGAGCGAACTCTCAAAATGTGTGTCATCACTATGTAGGGAGATCTAGACGCCTAGCAATTATTATTTTTTTCTCTTCTAGTTTTAAAAAAACTATCTAAGCCACTCGCCTCATAATAAAGCACCCTTTCATCTACTAACTTAAATAAATACAAGTACTTTTATTTATCGCACCAAACACAAACAAAAAATCACACCAAAATGGTGCATAAATTTAATTTATCTACGTTACTTTTTTAATGACTTTCTCAAGAGGGCCTTCTATCTGTTGGAAAATAGAAAGGTAACAAGCGGATGGCATACCGCTTGCAATATAAAGACTATAAACTAATCAAAACAAACAATAATTTCTCTATAGGTACTTTTCCATGCGGTATTTCACCTTAAAGCAGCTTTACTATTTTGCAACGGTTGTCGAAACCGAAAGCATTGCAGAAGCGTCTCGTAAATTGCATATCGCCCAACCCTCTATTTCGATTGCTATCAAAAATCTTGAGGACTCCTTCGGGCAGCAGCTTTTGATCAGACATCACGCACAAGGGGTTTCGCTGACGCCCAGCGGGCGACGATTTTATGATAAGGCGCGAGAACTACTCAGACTCTCCCATGAGTTTGAACAAAATACACTGGCGGCAAGCGACATCGCCAGTGGCAAAATCTCCATTGGGAGTTTTGAATCGGTTGCGCCTCTTTACATTCCAAAGTTGATCGCAGGTTTTAAACAGCAGTACCCGGATATAGAAATTCAACTGCACGATGGTGAACAACATGAAATCATGGTGGGATTACATCGGGGTCAATTCGATCTTGCTTTTTTATATGACCTGCAACTGGATAATTCGATTCGCAAAGAAACCTTAAATGCGCCACATAAGCCTTATGCACTTCTGCCTGCCAAGCATCCACTAGCACAAAAACGCTCGGTAACACTGGCTGAGCTAAGTCGCGAACCGATGGTTATATTGGATGTCATCCCCAGCCGAAATTATTTTTTAAGCCTGTTTACCGAGAAAGGTCTGCATCCAGAGATTGCATACGCTTCCCCCTCTATAGAAATGGTCCGCTGTATGGTGGGCCAGGGACAAGGATTTTCTGTGCTGGTTACCAAGCCCTGCACCAATATTACCTACGACGGTCAAGAACTGGCGTATCTTGATATTGAAGATGAAATGGAAAGCTCAACCTTAATCATGGCGTATTTGAAAACCAATGAACCGACGCATCCTGCGCGCTTATTTATGGATTATTGCCGCAGTGTCGATCTTGATAATAAAGAAGAGTAAATAGAACAAACTTAAACATAATTCGATGAACAAATTAAAAACATTTTATGCCATCGATATTTTTTCTATTTAGATCGTATATTTATAATATTTTACTGTCTTTATTCACTGCCATAAGCTGAGTTCATCCCTTTTGGGCAATTAACATCCGGCAATAAAGGCATTTACACATGACAGTGACTATTACAGACATCGACACACTGGTTGTCGGGGCAGGCCAAGCAGGTATTGCCATGAGCGAGCACTTAACTCGCCAAGAAGTACCGCATATCGTACTCGAGAAAAACCGTATTGCCGAAGCATGGCGAAGCCATCGATGGGACTCCCTTGTTGCAAATGGCCCCGCATGGCATGACCGCTTCCCTGGCATGACATTCCCAGGGGCTCACCCAGACAGCTTTGTCTCAAAAGACAAAGTCGCTGACTATTTCCAAGCCTATGCCCAGAAATTTGATGCTCCTGTCAAAACGGGGGTTGAAGTCTTTAGTGCGGTCCGCGATGAAGGTAACGGCGGTTTCATCATCGAAACATCAGAAGGCTCCTTTAAAGCGCAACGTATTGTCAGCGCCACCGGACCGTTTCAAATTCCGATCATTCCATCCATTGCGCCGACCGACCCTGAGCTCTACCAGATTCATTCTGCAAAATATTATAACCCCGAGCAGTTACCTGAAGGCGCCGTATTGGTCGTGGGAGCAGGGTCTTCCGGCGTACAAATTGCAGACGAACTAAACCGTGCTGGCAAACAAGTCTTTCTTTCGGTAGGCCCTCATGATCGACCACCTCGTAGCTATCGAGGCCGTGACTTTGTTTGGTGGCTTGGCGTACTGGGGTTATGGGATGCGGCAGCCAATGAGCCAGGCAAAGAGCATGTCACCATTGCCGTAAGCGGTGCAGAAGGCGGCAAAACCATCGACTTTCGAGAGTTAGCATCACAGGGGCTGAACCTTGTTGGTCGCACCAGTGCATTTGAAAATGGCGACGTATACTTTGATGGTGATTTGGCAAAGAATATTCGTGCAGGTGATGATAACTACCTTTCTCTGCTAGACCGCGCGGATGAATACGTCGCTCGACACGGTCTGGACTTACCTGAGGAACCAGACGCTCGGCACTTCCTAGCGGATCCTGAGTGCATGACCAACCCTACCGCCAAGCTTAACCTGAAAGCAGCGGGCATCAATACGATTATTTGGGCTACAGGTTTCGCCACGGATTACCGCTGGCTGAAGGTTAATGCCTTTGATGAGAACCATCAACCTAAACACCATCGCGGTGTTTCCAGCGAAGCAGGTATGTACTTTTTAGGCTTACCTTGGTTATCACGTCGTGGTTCTACCTTTATCTGGGGCGTTTGGCACGATGCAAAATACATCGCAGACCAAATCGTGATTCAACGCCAATACCAGTACTATCCAAATAACGTTTAGAGGCCAGCATCATGCCGACACACACACGAATTCGCATGTTTAACACCAAAGAAACCTATCCTAATCAATCACTTGATAATGATTTATGTCAAGCCGTTGTGGCGGGTAATACGGTCTATGTTCGCGGTCAGGTCGGTACCGATTTTGAAGGTAATCTCATTGGCCTAGGGGATCCGCAAGCACAAGCGGAACAAGCCATGAAAAACGTCAAGCAGCTGCTCGAAGAAGCGGGCAGTGATTTGTCCCACATAGTAAAAACCACCACCTACATTACCGACCCACGCTACCGCGAACCCGTTTATCGCGAAGTGGGCAAATGGCTAAAAGGCGTTTTTCCCATTTCAACAGGCTTGGTAGTGGCTGGCTTGGCGCAACCACAGTGGCTTATGGAAATCGATGTCATTGCCGTAATACCAGAGAAGAAGTAACTAAGGAGAGAATATGACTATATCTATTACCGCGTTCTGCCCAGAGAGCGGACAACTGGGTATTGCAATCAGTTCTTCCAGCATTGCAGTAGGAGCTCGCTGCCCCTGGCTGTTGTCTGGAGTGGGGGCCGTTTCCAGCCAAAACATCACGTTGCCTGCACTAGGGCAAAAAATTCTAGCGCGCATGGAGACAGGGCTCACACCAGATCAAGCCTTAAAAGCCTCACTATCAGACGATAAGTTCAGCGCTTATCGTCAAGTAGCCGTCATTGATACCCATGGACAAACAGCCTGTTTTAGCGGCACCGAAACCCTAGGCATCCATCATATGGCAAAAGGTCACCACTGCGTGGCGGCGGGTAATATGCTGTCTCAGTCAAATGTAATTGACGCTATGATACAGGCCTTTGAAGCCAGTTCCGGCGAATTAACAACCCGTTTAATTGACGCACTTACGGCTGGTGTCAATCAAGGTGGCGAGGCTGGACCAGAACATTCTGCTGCCGTAAAAGTGGTGGATGACTATACATGGCCAATTGTTGATTTACGTGTCGATTGGGCAGACGAAGACCCTGTCGGGGAACTTAGCAAGCTGTGGCAAGATTACGAACCACAAATGCAAGCCTATGTTACTCGAGCACTAGACCCTAGACAGGCCCCTAGCTACGGAGTACCGGGGGATAAGTAGTCCTGCCTCCCACTCTATTCGGGATATCCTGAGTCAATTACTCCGCTTTGATACCACCAGCCGAGAGTCGAATATCGAGCTCATTCAATTTATTCAACACTATCTTAACGCGTTGAATATTGACTCGACGCTGATTTTTAACACTGAGGGCACCAAAGCGAACCTTTACGCTCGCCTTGGTCCCCCTGGAAATGGCGGCGTTATGTTATCAGGTCATACGGATGTGGTGCCTGTTGATGGGCAGAATTGGTCTGTTCCGCCTTTTCAACTCACCGAGCAGGACAATAAATACTTTGGCAGAGGCAGTGCTGACATGAAGGGCTTTATTGCCTGTGTGCTGCATGTCATCCCTTTATTCCAAGAAAGTCACCTCACCCTCCCCCTTCATCTGGCTTTTTCTTACGACGAAGAAGTCGGCTGCTTAGGGGTTCGCAGCCTTATTGAACACTTGCGAGCGTCTCCCGATAAACCCGCTATGTGTATTATTGGTGAACCCACGAACATGAAGCCCGTTTATGGTCACAAAGGGAAAATCGCCATGCGCTGTAAAGTACATGGCCATGCTTGCCATTCCGCTTATGCCCCTGCGGGCGTCAATGCCATTGAGTATGCGGCTAAGCTCATCAATAAAGTAACCGAACTTTCTACTCCGTTAAAAGAGGAGCAAGATGAGCGCTTTGATCCACCTTATAGCACATTACAAACAGGACTGATTCAAGGGGGAGCCGCACTCAATATTGTGCCGGAGTTCTGCCAATTTGATGTCGAAATGCGTTATCTACCAGAAAGCAATGCCAGAGCCACTTTTGAGACACTACAGCACTACGCTTCCTCTTGTTTAGAGCCTGAGATGCAACGCATCCATGGGAAGTCCAAGATCCAGTTTGAAACGCTTGCGACCTACCCCCCTTTACTGACAGACCCACAATCCGACTTTGCCCAATGGTTAGCGCAATGGAGTAACAGCGCTGAATTCGATACCGTCGCATTTGGTACAGAAGGCGGGCTATTTGATGAAGCGGGTGTTGCCACCCTGGTATGTGGCCCAGGCAGTATGGAGCAAGGCCACAAACCAGACGAGTTTGTTCAAATTGATCAATTAGAACAGTGTAAAAACATGCTCACCAATTTGTGTGAATGGATGAGTGACCAAACACTTTAAACAAAACATCAAATATAACCCTATTACTTAGCAGGGTTTCGCTCATAAAAAGCCGCATCCTGGACGCCCGTGTAACGAGGAGTGAACCACTTAGCTTCCTGTAAGCTATTCTGCACGTGATCAGCCACGCCCATCACGGAGGCGAAAAGCGCCATACGAATCGGCACACCGGCATCGGTCTGACGAAAGATGGCTAGACGTGAATCGAAGTTCAGGTCAGCCGATAAGTCGTTTGCTCCGTCACGACTGTCCCGGGGCAAAGGGTGCATGATCAAGGTATTGGGTGAGGCAAAGCGCTCAAACAACGCCGCATCAATGCGAAAGTCGCTGGAGTAGTTTTCCGCTAACTCATTCTCAGGAAAACGCTCTTTTTGCACTCGGGTTGTGTAAATCACATCCGCTTGCCTCAACGCCTCACCCACTTTCTGAGTTTCCTCCACGTCTATGGCTTGCTTTGCGAGCATATCTCTAAGGTTCTCCGGCAATCGCAAGTTTTCTGGCGACAGAAAAATCAATTTGCGAGGCGAAAAACGCACCAATAGCTTCACCAGAGAATGAATCGTACGGCCAAACCGCAGATCCCCTGCCAACACAATCACGCTTTTCTGCAAACAACGATCTGTTCGTTGCAACTCCCGCTCTAACGTATACAAATCAAGCAAGGCTTGCGTGGGGTGTTCACCAGCACCATTACCGCCATTGATTACGGGAACATAGGTTTGTGCAGCAATGTCATAAATTGCCTGCTCCTCAGGATGGCGAACAACGAGAATATCCCCATAGCCACTCACGACACGACTGGTATCTTCAAGGGATTCCCCCTTGGCAATGGAAGAAAAGGAAAAGCCCGTTGTGCTGGAAACCGATCCACCAAGGCGCATAAAAGCCGAATCAAAGCTAAGACGAGTACGGGTACTTGGCTCAAAGAACAAACTGCACAACATCGCCCCTTCCAATATACGAGTATACTTTAACCCCTTCGCTACTGGCTGAAGGAGATCCGCCAGCTCGAACAATCGATGAAGATCGTCATTATCAATACAGTCACAACTCAGAATATGCTTACCCGTTAACATCTTAGGTTCCTTATCAGCGCTATAAGTCAATGTTAGAGCCACACGCAAAAGCTCATTAGCGTGGAATAATACGGGGAAACGAGCATTCGCACCATGTCATAATCATCACAACCTGATCGCGTTATCCCCTCCCAGCTGGTTGCTAGAGTAAATTTAGGTCAGTAATGGAAAAGTGAAAGCTGGCAATCTTAAAGTCTTCATTAAAATAAAATGTATGAGTAATGGCCTTGCTCTTTTAACTGAGTCATCAGCGGAAAGAAGGCATACGTTAACGCTTCGATCAATAGAGGTATGCCTTGTCATCCCTTTCGTCGAAAAACGATATCCATATCTCCTTCCATTGACGACCAACAGTCTTAATCATTATTAAGCGCTGAACACATGGTCAAGTGAACCTTTTTGATAAGCCTGCACGGTTTGCCAGGCTACTTTTTGCAGAGCTAGTGCTTCACTTTTTGGCATGGAGCCACCAACAGGCGGTGCAGCACCCTCCGGCGAGCGGTGGTACAAAACACTGTAAAAAACACAAGCGGCCAAGTAGGTTCCAGCCAGTGACGGATGTTTGCCATCCACATAGTAAAGGTTAATCTTAGGATACGCTTGGCGAGCGTTGGCAAAAGCCAAGCCAACTGGTGCCACATAACCACCTGTGTGTTTGGCGATGCGATTATAGGCAAGGGCCAATTTTTTTGTCTGCCAAGGACGATCCCGATAAGCCCAGGTCATAAAATACACTACCTTTTCCCCTGCTTGATGGGCAATCTTCGCCATTTCAATGGCCGAATGAACAAACCGACGCCGCACAGCATCCTTACGGGAAATCGGCCCAGTGGAATTCCCCTGTAACACTACCGTATCCCAGTGACGCAATTTATTCTCACTGACTAAAATCGGTTTCAGATCTCCCAAATGAGCACTGGAAATAGTTGCCGCCCGAAAATGGTAATCTTTGGACACCAGAGGCATTAAAGAACGCACCAAATCCCGAAGACGGTTATTTATATTGTCATTGAAAAAGGTAAAAGAGTCCCCGAAGAAAATAACCTGATGATTATCCCCCACCATGGGTGCATTGGGAGCGGATGCCATAACGCCCTGCCCATAACATGCAAAAGGTAGCAGCAGGGCAAGTACCAGAAGCGATTTCTTAAACATTGAACAGTATCTCATCACTGACTCAATTAGATTTTATATACCACTGGAGCGAAACAGCAAACAGATAGAGCAGAGATAGCTACGTACTTTGCTACAAACCAAGCGCCCCCTCTACAAAGTAAAACAAAACGATAATAAAGTATATCACGCGATCTAATGAAGCTACGCTAAAAAGAAAGCCGCTAAAATAGCGGCCTCCAATCAAATTTTTAAACAATTTTAATTTTGCACTTTTGATCTCAGGCAAACGCTAAAAAGGTTAATTTTACCTGAGACTATTTAGTGTAACCAAGTGAGTGAGTGAAACTCTTTGCATTCATGGCAATAAACAAAAAAATAAACATAAAACGTAAACTATTTAGTCAAGTTTTATGCTGTTTAGTGGGAATTCTTGACACTCATAAGATAATAGAACTACTTTCTATTGTAACTTACTTAGCAGCCGCCTAGCTATCCAACGCATAAATCAGAAATTACAAAAGGCTCGTAATAATTTTGAGCCCCCTTAAACTTAAGTATATCTCTCAGCGCAGCCCCCCTAACCAGACAGCTTAGCTTTTTTCTTTTTTAGAAGTTTCAGACCGTCTTCTGGGTCAAGCTTTAAAAAATCACAGTACTGCACATACTCATAAACATTCAGCTTTCGCTGACATGTCTCTATTTTGTTCACAAATTGATGCGATTCGCCAATAGCTTCTCCGAGCTGACGTACTGTTAGCCCCTGCTGCTTTCTTGCGTTTATAAGCCATTTTATCAGTGCCTCATAACGCTGGTCGTTAATATGTTTAATCATCTCAGCATTATGAAGCCATTGCATTTTGTCCCCAATTTAGGGACAATTGCCACCCAACTAAATTCATATAATTATTCAACATAATATATGACAAAAATAATTTATGGCTAAAACGTTGAGAGGAAGCTTATGACTAGTTGTGGAGTTGCTCAATGAAAATCCAGTTGCTGAGCAATTTGCACCTAGAATTTGAGTCCTATGAATACCAGCCAACAGACTGTGATGTTGTAGTGCTCGCTGGAGTGCATATTTCGGAGCATTCCGAACAGCCATTTCGGAATGAACCGAACACCTATTTCGGTTTAATCCGAACGCACATTCCGCGATTATCCGAACACTTTTAGGCGAACTCCGAAATCAGCGTTCGGAATAGCGAAAAGCCCGTTCGGAATGTCCGAAATCCTAATTTTTTCTCTTTTAAATCAATCACTCGCTATTCTTTATCTCTCAAATCAGAAGGTAAGGAAGCGACCATGGCTAAAAAGAGAACTCCAATGAAAAAAATCAAAGAGATATTACGACTCAAATACGACTGCGGTCTGTCCTATCGTCATATCGCTAGTTGCCTCAATGTCAGCCTTGCAACTGTCTCAGAACTTATCGCGCGCTTTAAGCAAAGTCAGATAGGTTGGCCCCTCCCAGAAGACTGTAGCGATACCGATCTCAATCAAGCGCTTTATCACTCAAAGAAAGCCAGTCGTCATAAAGTCATGCCGGACTTCGTTCAGTACGCTGTCGAACTCAGGCGTAAAGGCATGACGAAGATGCTGCTCTGGCAGGAATATCATGAACAATATCAAGAGCAAGCTTACGCTTACACTCAGTTCTGCGAGTACTTCATTCGCTGGTTCAAAACCCAAAAGCGCAGCATGCGTCAGCTTCATGTGGCGGGGGATAAGCTGTTTATTGACTATTGTGGACCTAGGCTTCAGGTGGTCAACCCTGACACAGGCGAAGTGCGAGAAGCGGAAGTGTTCGTGGCGACCTTAGGTGCGTCCAATTACACTTATGTTGAAGCCTTCCCAAGCCAAGGTAAATCCTATTGGCTAGAAGCCCATGCCAATGCGTTCGAACACTTCGGCGGTGTTCCCCAACTTTTAGTCCCCGATAATCTGCGCAGCGCGGTCACCAAAGCGAACCGCTATGAGCCAAGGCTTAATGACAGCTATCAAAAACTGGCGAATCATTATCAAACCGCGGTGATGCCAGCTCGCCCTTACAAACCAAAAGACAAAGCCAAGGCTGAAAATGCCGTGCTCCTAGTGGAACGTTGGATCATGATGCGATTGCGTCACCAAACCTTCCATACCTTCAAAGAACTGAACCTAGCCATCCGCGAACTTATGAATGAGCTAAATCAGCGAGAGATGAAACAGTACGGTGCGAGTCGCCAAGCATTGTTCAACAAACTCGATAAGCCAGCGTTAAAACCATTGCCCAAACAGCGTTATCTGTATACCGAAACCAAACGCGCCAAAGTTGGGCCGGACTATCACATCGAATATCGCCGCCATTATTACTCCGTTCCCCATCAACTGGTCGGCCATCATGTTGAACTGGAAGCCTCTAATCGTCTAGTGCAGATCTACCACCAAGGTAACTTGGTGGCTCAGCACCCACGCAGTCAAAGGGAGCGCGGAAACAGCACACAACCCGAGCACATGCCAAGTCATCATCAATATCAAAAGTGGTCACCTGGGCGCTTGCTCAACTGGGGAGCGAACATAGGACCAGCGACCCGAGAAGTCATTAACAAAATGCTCCACTCCAAGCCTCATCCAGAGCAATCCTATCGTTCCAGTCTGGGGTTGCTCAATCTGAGTAAAGTGCATGGAGAGTCGCGTTTAGAGCAAGCCTGTAACGATGCCTTGATGCTAACAAAACCTAACTACACCTTCATCAGTAACTTGCTTAAAAACAACCGCGAAGGACAACTGGATAAAGGCAAAACGAGCACACCTAACCTTGTTCATAGCAATGTCCGTGGCCCGAACTGTTATCACTAGGAGAAGATAAATGAACGCACTCGACGAGAAACTAAAAACCCTCCGCTTGAGCCATGCAGCGAAAGCACTAGAGCAGCAACAAGAGCAACTGACCACCTACGCAGAACTGAACTTCGAGGAACGGTTAAGTCTGCTTCTAGAAAGTGAGATATTGAATCGTAACCAGACCAAAATCCAACGCTTAAAACGACAAGCCAAGCTAAGAATGGACGCACAACCGAGTCAACTTATCTATAAAGAAAGGCGAAACCTTAACCGAAAACAAATGAGCGAATTACTCACTGGCAGCTACCTACACAAACATCAGAACATCTTGATAACAGGCCCAACGGGCGCAGGCAAAACCTATCTAGGCTGTGCACTGGCAACCAGTGCCTGCGATCAACAACACACCGTTAGGTACTATCGATTAACTCGCTTGCTTGATGACCTAAGTGCAGGTCGTCTCGATGGCAGCTATCAAAAACAGCTTCAGTCTCTGGCTAAAAAAACCTTACTGATCCTCGACGACTGGGGGATGGAAAAACTGACTCAAGAGCACTCAGGTCATCTGCTGGAAGTGCTTGAGGATCGTTACCAAAACAGCAGCACCATCGTCATCAGTCAACTTCCTGTAAAAGAGTGGTACAGCATGATCGACAACGCCACTGTAGCAGACGCCCTAATGGATCGATTGGTACACAATAGTCATCGAATAGAATTAGGAGGTGAGTCAATGAGAAAACTGGCGTAATCCGAACAGTTAGAGTAAAAATAAGGAAAGAGAAAAAAAGTAGGTTCAGGTGTTCGGAATAAACCGAAATGAGCGTTCGCAATCACCGAAATACGCACTGGAGACATACACACTAAAAAACATGGTGCGATTTGGGCATTAGAAAACATTCTGGGTACCCCAGTTATCTATGTTCTAGGGAATCATGAGTTCTATGGAACATCTTATCCAAAAGCTGTTCGAAAACTGAAAGAATTTACTCAGGGAACAAATGTTCATGTTCTGGAAAACGACCTAATCACAATTGATGGGGTGAATTTTATAGGTGCAACGTTATGGACAAATTTCGAACTGTACGGTGATCCTAGAATAGCAGGAGGGCATTGTCAGGAGTATTTGAATGATTACAAACGGGTTCATATCGAACCTAGGTACAGTAAAATACGCTCGATAGATACAGCAACGATCCACAGTAATTCAATAGAGTTTTTCGCGAATATGTTAGAGGCACACCGTGGAGAAAAAAATGTCATCATCAGCCACCACGCTCTTAGCATGCATTCGGTGCCAATGAAATATCATGGAAATCTGCTAACTCCCGCATATGTCAGCAACCTAGATAATTTCATTATACGACATCAACCAAATCTATGGCTGCATGGGCATATTCATAACTCATCGGATTATGAAATTGGTCAATGTCGAGTTGTGTGCAACCCTAGAGGTTATCCTACCGAATGGAATAACAGGTTTGATGACCGATTAATGATAGCAGTATGAAATCTACAACTCACAGTAGATTTATTTATGAACCATTCGGAGAGGTAAACACATGCCATTTAAGCTAACCAATGGCTGGGCTCTAGCCAGATTGATGGACAATGATAATAACGAGGAATATAGAATTTTTATCTGTACTGATAGCAATGCGTATTGGTCACAGGTAGATATTAAGAAGAATGTTAAATATGGGCCCGAAGAATTTATGTGGAATAGCGAACCAAACGTAGACACTGTTCTATACCATAATAAAGAGGGTAAACTCGGTGCTTACCGTGATGAGTTTGAACATGCGTTAGCCAGTGCTCGTGAACAATGGACATCTGCTGAAGAATTTTCTATGAGCGAAGCAAAACGAAAATTCAGTGATGGAGCATGGGTCTACTCTGTAGTTAGAGGTAAAGTTAAAATTTACTATAGGCCTCCAGAGGCGGAATAAACATAGATATAGCTAAATATGTTGTGTTGATAAGATATCTTGCATCTTCTCTAGAATCAGGCTCAATGCATTTTGAATCTCATCGCCGACTGTATGAGGAATGTTGAACTTCATGCATTGCTGATCTTCAGGGTGTTCGCTGAACATAGACCCTGGGGCAAGGATAATACCTTTTTCCAATGCCATTTCTGCAAATAGCTCAGGGGGTACAGGACTTTTTACCCACAAGAAAAGACCTGACGAATACTTAACTTGAGGTTCAAACCCATTTGCTTTGAGCCATTGCAAAACTTGTCCTCTACATATATCCAATCTACTACGCTAACGTCGTAAATGTAGATCAAATGCGCAGGATTGCAGAATTCGGTAGATTGCGTTCTCTGTTGTGTCTGATGTAAGCCCTCCTGTTTGACGTTTGATTATAGCAATTTCGTCAATCAGTTTTGTGTTGTTGATTACGTAAGATATACGTGTATTAGCGGTAAGGAGCTTAGAAAAACCACTAATGTAGCTTGCGTTTTCATAGCCAAAGAACTCGCTCAAAGCCTAACCTTTTATACAGTTGCCCCACTCGGTTTCCTTGCAAGTAACAAAGCTTATATAGGCAATGACTTTTGGTACGCAAGTTCAATAACAGTTTTCAATATTTGGCTACCAATGCCTTTACATATAACGCCCAATTAATGGATGAACAACGCCTCCACCCAACCTAAAACATTGTGCCATAAACACTAGATTGAAGTAGAGGCAAAAATGCCAAGCGTTGAGAATCCCTCTTAAATTGCTTGTTAAATTCACTTTTTACACGTGTTCCGGAAAGTATCTGCGGCTTGCTCTAGTACCGCTTTGCACTCATCGTTTGTCATTGAATCCACTTTAGAAATGTCTGGCAATTTGTTGGGATCCATTTTAGATATTTTCCCAACCTTGCTTTGAAAGTTAACTTCTTCTGAAAGCGCAAAACGGGCTAATTCTAAATTACGTTGAGCCCTTGCCTGATCTATTACATTATTTGGGCACAAAATGCTGCCTTCATCGGACACTCCTACATATAACGAGTTGTTTTTGTAGTCATTACGTAGGTCTGAAGATACCTTTACTGACTGCATTGCATCATTGTAAACCTGTTCATTTCCACCAATAAAGCACAATGCTGCATTATTTATGGTTTCTTGGTTCAATTTGGACTTATGATCTCTGAGACGTTTCATAGTTTGTTTCCAATTAACGTCCATCCCAGCAATCATTCTACGACCAACCCCGTATAGAATTTGGCATTTTGCTAATTCTTCTCTCGCTATATGAGACAGTGTGTAAGAGCGTGCATATGACTTTTTCTTAAAAAGTAGCTCAGATTCTCGGATAAGCCCTCTTGCGTTAGTTACTAACGCTGCCATGTACTCATCAATTTGAGTGATATTTAGCGACATTTGCTGCCTCCGTGAAGTTAACGCCCAATTAAGGTGTGAAGCGCGCAATACCTATGCCGTCGCATACAACCTTTATCACTAAAACCGACGCATAGTAAAAATGCCACGCGTGCCGAATCACTCTTAAATTGTTTGTTATAATTTATTACCAAAATTTCCACGTTTAACAGGAACTTCTAAATTATATTTAACAACAAGGTTTTTTATTGAATTTAAAAACCACTCTTCAGAGTCAGGATGAACATATACACTTTCAATTAATTTTTTAATATTTATTTTTATATTATACCCAGATGGTGATTCTCCTCTCGATTTTCGGTCTCTTGCGAATAAATATAGCCTTGCTTCTTTCTCAAATGAAAAATGCGGTCTTTTTAGAAAAAATGGTTGTCTGGGGCTGCTTTCAGATGGGGCTGTATCATGTTCTATATATTGAACCTCATCAAGTGCAAACTCCAACGCGTATTCATAAACATTAGTTAAATCAAAGGAACTTTCTAAACGTTCAACGGTTGTCTTTATTGCTACCGAATTTTCAGATTGACCATAGATTTCCCACATAACCATATTTTCAGCAGCGTTTTTGTGCCAACATGAAATATATGTATTGTCGCTCAGATATCGCTGATAGTCCGACGTGTTTCTTATTTGAGCATCTCTTGGTATTTCACCTTTTCTCTCTAGATCTGCGTATATTCTATCCAATTCTGACCTCATTACAGAATGAAATAGCCCCTCTCGCTTATCTTTGAAAGTGTCTGAGCGAGCCAGCCATATGCTTTCACTAGATAACAATGATAAAAATTTTGGCAAATCCATATAGCGCCACAATATTTCGTTATCATCCAGATTTTTTCTAATTATTCTATACGTCATAACGTTTCTCATAAATTCTAACGTTTCAAACATCGGTGCAGCCACGCTGCGTCCAAGTGCTTTGACTTGTTAACACTTTTACCGCAAGTGGGCGCTTATTGTATTGATCCATGATAAAACTTCCCCGTCTGAATCAACATTATTAAGCCGCTCTAACGTCATATTTTCAATAGCTCCACGGTTTAGGCGTTTTTTAGCCCTGCTCTCTTTTTTACTTTGCTTCTTCTCATCTAGCTCTTCCCAAGCTGTTGGTGATCCTGAAGCCTCATGAACAGCCTTTGCCACTAACGTAGGTACATCATCAAAAGGTTGGAAATTCGCATTTAGAATAATTCCGAACTCTTCGTTAATAGCTTCGAAATGAATGTAATTTTCCATCTCTCTTCTATTGGTGATTAAAGAACAACAATTATCACCCCGGGCATTTACCCTATCAGCAGCATCTTGGTACTTAGCTGGCTCAGGTGGAGGGTTGTCTCTATCTAACACATGAACTTCTGGAACTTGAAGTCCTTCAAGCCTATTAGTCCATAGTTCAAGAGTCGAACCACCCATAGGTATATAAACCAACTCACCTTGCTGCTCAGCATTTCGTAAATCTACAATACTGGGGTCTTCTTGTGATAAGCGTGAAGATATCCCGCTGATATACTCAATATCATTAGGCCCTTCAACGCCTACAAAGACCTTAATGTTGTGGTTTGCAAATATCCCAAGACTTGCCTTAATTCTTAGCAAAGTGTCGTCATCATTTTCTGCTAAGACGCGTGTTCCATCTTCTGCTTTCTCAATGAACCTAATTGAACCTCGGTCAATCCTACCTGCGAGGATTGGATTGTGAGTTGTAAAAATTACTTGGGTTGAATCTTCAAGTGCTAACTCTTTAATCGCATCAAGTAGTAACAATTGATTATTTGGATGCTGAGATGTTTCTGGCTCTTCAATTGCAAAGATTACGTCTTGCACTTCACGTTCATCTGCTAGTTGCTCTGCTTTAGCTCGAAAGAAGTTTATCAAGAAAAGACGTCTTACTCCGCTACCACGCTTATTCAGCTGTATTTGATCTTCATTCGTGAGCGATACTGAAAACACCTTACCCCAATTGAAACTAGAGAAGTTAGGATTTAGCTGGCTTGCCAAGTCAGGATCCATTTCTCTAATCTTTTCAATGGTTAGCCTAGTGACTTCTTCAACCTGTCTTTTTACATGCTCACCTATAATTTCTAGTTCATCTGCTTTTTGCCTAAGAGCTTCTTTAATAGCAAATTTGATCGGGTCTTGCGCTTCGGCGTCTTGGTCAGAGCTAGGGCGATCTGATTTAAATAGTTGAAAAAGAGGAAGAATATTCTGAATATGCTTCCAAATTTTGGATTTTACTTCTAACTCAACTACTTGCTTGTCTAAATCTATGTCAGGAACACTTAGCCATATAGCATGGCGCAAAGCGGACTTTATGGTTTCATTCACTTCATCCAGGCCGACCCCTAAAGATCTAGCCCTTGTCCTAAGTTGTGCGACTGTTAATGAAAACAAGTCATTAAAGTTTTCAGCCGTTGGATGAAAGGCGCGAATAAAAATTTCCTCACACTTTGGAGTCGCACCTTGGAAAACCTTCTTAACTTCGAGCTTGCCATCAGTATTTAAAAGATACTCATTTGCTGGCGATATAAGGTTGTCTGTATCTATTATTAACTGTTCTGGAATTTCTTTAAAAATACAGGTTATTTCTATGTTTTCTGTATTACTTAAGCCTGCGGAACGATCACCAGATTCTAGCTTCTCAGCATTAAAGAACGCATCTAGCGCTTCAAGGATAGAAGACTTTCCTACATCATTTTTTGCTACTAGAGCTGTTAAGTCAGTTAAAGGTATTGATATTTTTTCTCTATAGCAGCGGAAATTCTTTATTTTTACTTGTTCTAGTTTCATCCATTGAATCCTTAATCAATGCTCTCGTGTGAACTACAGTGTTAGACATAATGACTCCCCACGAGGCTAGCCTCCAATTCCGTGGGTTAGTGTAAAACCAGAGCCATAATTAGTGTGTCAACAACTAAATCATGGAGGCTAGCATGATTGAACATAGCATAGTTTTTATTGGGTTGGACACTCATAAAGAGTTTATTGAAATTGCCTATATCGAGGATCAGCGCGGAGCGACACCTATTCATTTCGGGCGTATATCAAGCTCTAAGGTGACTATCAAAAAGTTTGCCCGCCAATTTCAAGCTAAGTATCCCTCTGCCACACTCCATTTTGTTTATGAAGCGGGGCCATGTGGATACTGGATCTATCGACTGCTGACCAGCTTAGGACACTGCTGTTACGTCGTGGCCCCTTCTCTTATCCCTAAAAAGCCCGGTGAAAAGATAAAAACGGATAAGCGTGATGCGATCAAGTTAGCAAAGTTGCTCAAATCAGAAGACCTAACGCCTATCTACGTTCCCGAACCTGAAGACGAAGCGGTTCGAGATCTCTCTCGTGCTCGGGAAACTTCTATGAAAGATTTAAAAGATGCAAAGTATCAACTCAAAGCCTTATTCCTGCGCACAATATTCATTATGAAGGGACAGCAAACTGGTCTTTGAAACACCTAAGATGGTTAACAGAACTGGTATTACCTCACCCCGCCCAGCAAATCGTTTTACAAGAAGCCATACAAACCATCACTGAACGTATGTCAAGGTTGGAGCGATTAGATAATGAGCTATCTCATCAAGTAAAAACATGGCGGTATTATCCTGTTGTTAAAGCGATACAAGCTCTTCGTGGTGTGAGAATGCTCGTTGCAACAGGCGTGATTGCTGAGCTAGGCGGCTTGAACCGTTTTGATCATCCAAGAAAAATTATGGCCTATCTGGGACTGGTTCCTTCTGAATATTCCAGCGGTGGTAAACGCCATATTGGAGCCATTACAAAATGTGGAAGTGGACGAGCAAGGCGCCTTCTCGTCGAAGGGGCTCACTCTTATCGCTACCCAGCAAATATCTCTACGGATTTACAAATACGGCAAGAAGGGCTTCCAAAAGAAGTTGTCGATATCGCTTGGCAAGCACAGTTAAGGCTATGTAAACGCTATCAACGACTCATTAAAAAAGGCAAACATTACAATCTAGTGGTAATCGCAATAGCGCGAGAGATGATTGCGTATATCTGGGCCATATCGAAAGAAGTGGTGCTGCCCAGAGTTGATCCTAAATTACGCTTAGCGAGAGTACCTGCATGATTTATCAATTTGAGTGGATGCGTCGGAACAAGCAACGGGAGTGGCATAAACTCCGACGGCGTTAGGATGGCAATCAGATAGCTATCTGATTGAACCACGAGCATAGACTGAAGAAACGGTGCCACGACGTATCAAGTAAGGTCAGCTCTGATAGGGAAAAGCCCTATTAATCTACGGATACCAGCATGATAACCGACGAATTTACTGGCTTCTTCCAATGTGTTCACTCATCTCTTTTGAGCAGTGCAAAAGGTCTATTCATTTAGAAGGAAGGCTGTGTGCTACTTGACGTGGGGAGTCATACCAACGCCCTGTTAAGGTGTGAGCAACGCAGTACCGATGTTGCCTTATACCACCTTAATCACTTAAACCAACGCATAGTGAAAATGCCACGCGTTGCGAATCACTCTTAAACAGTTTGTTAGGCATTTTTTACGCATGGCATTTTTTCCAAATATAAGTATCTGTGTTTATAGCAATACCTTTATTTGAGTGCCCCGCCCAACGTCCAATAATTTGCTCTGAGTTAATTATTTTTAGCTGAAAGGCACCATGATAACCAAGTGGGTCCTTTTTATCCCAATAGTTACCCGTCAAGTATGTATTTTTGCTTTTACCAAAAAAGCAGTAAACACGCTCCTTTGCTTCATACTCGCAAAACGTATAATTGCCAAATTGATAGATTTTGGCATTTTTCTTTCGATCGGAGGAATCAGAGAAATCTTCACTATTTGATTCCCAATACACTTCCCAGTCTCCCGAAAGAGAAGGAGGCATACTTCTAAAAACAGTCCTACTAGCCAGATTGATATAGCTCAACCACTTAACCAACCTTGGAGCAAGGTTCAGATCCAAAATTAGCTTTACTACAATGCCAGCAACAAAAATTAGTACCCCGCTAGCGAGGGATATATAATTAAACTCCATACTTCCTCTTAAATGCCTAACGCCGCCAACACGCGCGGCCTTGTAGTGAAGGCGAAGCCAGAACGAAAAAACCGTCGCCATGCCTGGCCTTGTTATGCATTACAGTCCTCTGCACAACCTATTTATGTAAGTGTAGCGGTGTTGACTTGCAAAGCTTCTTAGCTCAGTAATCATTTCTCGAGAGAGATCACCACTCCTTCTATCCCAAACTGTTTTAGCCGCAAATGATTTTCCATACTCATTTCCTACATAATACCCAACTCTCTGAAGTGCATATGCAGTAGTTTCAAATAAAGCCGGAGGAATTTGCTTATTAACCCGGCGGTAAAAATTATCTGGTATAATCACTGAATGAACGAAAAAATAGACACAAGAAAACTTACCACTCCAGAACTCGCTAGGCTACGAAAGCAAGTTGTCAGACTGCGCGAAAAAGACTTCTCTTTTAAAGACATATCTGAGGTGACAGGTGTCCATGTAGACACAGTTGGCCGTTGGTATAGAGACTACTTAAAACGTGGAAAGGCAAGCTTTGAGTATAAAAAGCGTGGTCGAGAAAAAGGCTCATTTGGCAGTCTAACCAAAGCACAAGAAACTCGAATTCAGCAAGAAATCACCGATAAAATGCCTGATCAATGCAGGCTGAATTTTGCCTTGTGGACACGTCGTGCGATCCAACAGCTCATCAAGCAATTGTGGGGGAAAGATATGCCCATTAGAACCATTGGAGACTATCTAAAGCGCTGGGGATTTACCCCGCAAAAGCCACTGAAAAAAGCCTATGAGCAAAACCCTCGAAAAGTGTCCAAATGGCTTGGGGAAGAGTACCCCTCGATCAAGGAAAGGGCCAAGAATGAAGGGGCAGAGATACATTGGGGTGATGAAACGGGCCTTCGTAATGATAGTCAGCATGGCCGAAGTTTTGCTCCTAAAGGCAAGACACCAGTCCAAGTGATTCCAGCAAAGTATTGCCGAATCAATATGATTTCTACTATCACAAACCAAGGAACAGTACGCTTTATGACCTACGCTGACAACATGACAGCCAAAGTACTCATTCGCTTTATGAAGCGATTGATCTCAACCTCTAAGAAAAAGGTATTTCTGATACTCGATAACCTTCGAGTACATCATGCAAAATTAGTAAAAGAGTGGTTAGCCAAGCCAAAAACCAAAGAGCAAATAGAAGTCTTTTATTTACCTGCCTACTCACCTGAACTCAATCCAGATGAGTATCTAAACTGTGATTTAAAGGCAGGTGTGCATACAGGTGATGCGCCAAAGAATGAAAAGGTTTTAAAGGATAGAGTGGTCTCTCATATGAGAGGGTTGCAGAAGAATCCGAATCGAATCAAAAAGTACTTTAAACACAATTCAATCCGTTATGCAGCATAGAAGACATAAAACTCCGCCGGGTTAATAGTAGAGAAACTTGTCAATATATCCAGAATCAGCGTTAAGTTGTCAGCATAACCTTGAAATGCTCCATTTGGTTCAGAACGAGCCCATGTTTCATCTATGCACTTATTCAAAAATGAGACAAATCCAGATATTAAATCGTTAGAAAATGTCGACAAGACCCTGAGAACTTCCTTTCTATACGCAACGTCATCAATGAACTTTTCAATCATAGATTCATCTGGATCATCAAGCTGCTTTGCTAATTTTCGCAGGCTTCTGTTCTGCTTTTTTTCTTCACTTAGTTTTTCTTTTCTAACCTCAGAAAATTCCTCAAAGAAGCTGATCAAGCTGTTGGTTTCTAGAACAATAACGGAGTTTTTATCTCTGTAAGGTTTTTCTTTAGGGTTATCCTTTCTCACCACCTGAACTACTTCGTTCGGATAATTTTCCGATTTACTCTTAAATACATTCTTTGACCAGTCCAACGCGGTTAGGACGTTAACATCGCCCAATCCATAACCCATAATAAGCATTGTAGATTCTTTAATCATTAGGGCGAGCTTGATCTGTCTGTACTCTGTAGGCCTAAATAAACCAACGTAGTCCTCTTGTGCGATTATTATTTCTTCCGGGTTAGTTCTAACACCATGAAGATGGAACACGGGCACGATTCCACTGGGTGAAATTAGAGGATCATTTGGCCCAAGAGGAACGCTTTTTCCAGTGAGTAGGCTTTCAATTACTAAGTCATAATTTGTGGTGATAATCCAAGAGAAATTAAAATCATTCAGGTGAGGAGAAAACTCCGCTCGCTTCTCTTTATCCGGGTACCAGCTAGTAAGTTTTGCAATTTCCTTTTTAAGTTTTCTTAGACTCTGATCGTATTCTTTACCTGAATCTTCACTGTATAGCTGGCAGATCTGTGATGCAATGTCGGGATACCCAACCCCTTCTTTCCAGATATCACCATATTCAATATCAAGCTCATCCGATACTTTCTCTAGCAGCTCACCCCATGAAAGTGCAATATCATCAAATCCATCATTGAGTGCATATTCCGCTGATTCCGGACACCGGTACCGTTTTAATCCGGACACCTTTTTCTCTTCATTTTCTCAGTCTCTAGTTTTACTCCATGTGTCCGGATTGCGCCAGTTTTCTCATCGATTCTCCTCCTAGTTCTATGCGGTGACTGTTGTGGATTAAACGGTCCAGTAAAGCGTCCGCAACCGTGGCATTGCCTATCATGTTGTACCACTCTTTCACTGGCAGTTGACTGATCATGATCGTGCTGCTGGTTTGGTAACGATCTTCTAAAAGCTCTAATAAATGGCCTGCATGATCGGCACTGAGTTTTTCCATCCCCCAGTCATCGAGTATCAGCAGCTGCTTTTTGGCGAGGGCGGCAAGTTGTTTTTGATAGGTGCCGTCTAAGCGGCCAAGGCTGAGGTCATCCAGCAGTCGACTCAGGCGCAGATAGCGAACGCTATAAAGTTGCTCGCACGCCTGTGAGGCAAGGGCGCAGGCAACATAGGTTTTGCCCGCGCCCGTTGGGCCTGTGATGAGGATATTTTGATGCTTTTGCAGGTAACCTCCTGTCAACAGTTCTCCTAGTTGGATGCGCTTTAGTCCACGCCCTTCTTTGTAGAGTAGTTGGCTGGCGCTGGCTTCTACGCGCAGTTTTGCTTGTCGTTTGAGCCGTTCGATTTTGCCATGATTTCTGCCTAGCAGCTCACTGTCAAGGAGCAGTGTGAGACGTTGCTCGAAGTCCAGTTCTCCATAGGTGGTTAACTGTTCTCGTTGTTGTTCTAACGCGGTAACGGCATGACTCAGTCGCAGCATTTTGAGTTGTTCAGTCAGGTGATTCATGTTGTTCTCCTAGTGGTAGCAGTGTGGCCCGCGAACATTGCTGTGCGGGGTGTCGGGTGTCGAGTCAGAAGGAAGAGACAGTGTGCCTTCCCGATGATGATCGAGCAGATTTCGGATAAAGCGCAGAGAAGGTTTGTTGACCAGTAAGGCATCCTGACAGGCTTGCTCTAGGCGGACATCCCCATGTTTGCGCGCGAGACTCAGTATGCCAAGACAGCGACGAGTGGCTTGGGCTGGATGGGCTTTGGACAGGATCTGTTGTTTGATGACGTTTTCGGTGGCGACACCAATCTGCTTGCTCCATCCGATTAAGCGTTCTGGTGACCATTTTTGATGTTGATGATGGCTCGGCATATGTTCCATGTGGGTGCTCAGACCATAGTCTTTTCGGCTGATTGGGTGAGACGAGACGGGCTGACCTTGATGGAAGATTTGTATGATCTGCGACGTCGCTTCCAGCGTCACATATTGACCCACAAGCTGATGCGGTACCGAGTAATAATGCTTTGCGTACTCAATGTGGTAATCCGGTCCCACTTTGGCGCGTTTATGTTCTGTGTAGACATACTTCTGCATCGGTAACGGTTTCAACGCGGGTTTATCGAGGGTGTCAAAAAGGGCTTGGCGACTCACGCCAATCTTTTGCATCGGCCGTTGGTTCAGAGCGTTCATCAGCTCTCGAACCGCATTATTCAGCTCTCTTAGGGTATGGAAGGTGCGATGACGAAGGCGCATCATGATCCAGCGTTCGACAATCAGAACCGCATTTTCGGCCTTGGCTTTGTCTTTGGGTTTATAGGGACGAGCCGGCATAATGGCGGTTTGATAGTGATGCGCTAACTGACGATAACTGTCGTTGAGTTTCGGCTCATAACGATCTGTTTTTGTCACGGCAGCTTTTAAGTTGTCTGGCACCAATAAAGCGGGAACGCCACCGAAGTGTTCAAACGCATTGGCGTGACACTGTAGCCAATGCTCCAGCTTTTGACTTTCGCTGGCTTCAACGTAGGTGTAGTTAGACGCTCCCAGTGTGGCGACAAACACTTGTGAGTGGCGAACGTCGCCCGTTTCCGGATTGACGATCGGGATAGTCGGTCCGCAATAATCAATGAATAACTTGTCACCTGCGGTATGGAGTTGACGCATACTGCGTTTTTGTGTGGCGAGCCAACGACGGAAGTACTCGCAGAACTGGCTGTAGCCATAAGTGCGCTCTTGGTGCTCGGCAACATATTCTTCCCACAACAATTGCTTCGTCGCCCCTTTGCGCTTGAGTTCGATAAAAAAGTACGCAAAGTCCGGCATCACTTTCAGGCGATTAGCCGGTTTTTCTTGATACAGCGCTTTAGACAGATCGGTATCGGAAACGTCACTGGCAAGGGGCCAATAATAGTCACTTTGTTTGAAACGAGTCAGGACATCGGACACGGTAGAGCGGCCGACATTCAAACAAGAAGCAATCTGCCGCGTGGATAAATGGCACTCATGTTTGAGACGCAAAATCTCTTTAATATTGGTCATTGAGGTTCTCTTTCTGGTCATGATCACTTCCTGGCAACGTATTAGGTGTAACCAAGTGTAGTGAGCGATTGATTTAAAAGAGAAAACGAAGGGATTCCGGTGAATCCGGACAGGGTTTACGCTAATCCGGACAGGGATTCCGGGGAAAGCCAAAAAGTGTCCGGTTTAGAGCGTAATAGGTGTCCGGATAAAAACGGAATGGGTGTCCGAGTTATATCGGAATGGGTGTCCGGATTGCTCCGGTATATGCAATTGAGAACAGCTTTGGAGAATCCCGCACCAATAAATGCACCTAAGTTTCCATAAGTAGCAGAGTACGAAAGGAATTCTAAAACCTCTTTTCGTTCCGGTTTATCTGAAAGTTTATTCATCTATCTGATTAAAACTCCAAGATGCATAGACATAATGACTCCCCACGAGGCTAGCCTCCAATTCCGTGGGTTAGTGTAAAACCAGAGCCATAATTAGTGTGTCAACAACTAAATCATGGAGGCTAGCATGATTGAACATAGCATAGTTTTTATAGGGCTGGACACTCATAAAGAGTTTATTGAAATCGCCTATATCGAGGATCAGCGCGGAGCGACACCTAATCATTTCGGGCGTATATCAAGCTCTAAGGTGGCTATCAAAAAGTTTGCCCGCCAATTTCAAGCTAAGTATCCCTCTGCCACACTCCATTTTGTTTATGAAGCGGGGCCATGTGGATACTGGATCTATCGACTGCTGACCAGCTTAGGACACTGCTGTTACGTCGTGGCCCCTTCTCTTATCCCTAAAAAGCCCAGTGAAAAGATAAAAACGGATAAGCGTGATGCGATCAAGTTAGCAAAGTTGCTCAAATCAGAAGACCTAACGCCTATCTACGTTCCCGAACCTGAAGACGAAGCGGTTCGAGATCTCTCTCGTGCCCGGGAAACTTCTATGAAAGATTTAAAAGATGCAAAGTATCAACTCAAAGCCTTACTCCTGCGCAACAATATTCATTATGAAGGGACAGCAAACTGGTCTTTGAAACACCTAAGATGGTTAACAGAACTGGTATTACCTCACCCCGCCCAGCAAATCGTTTTACAAGAAGCCATACAAACCATCACTGAACGTATGTCAAGGTTGGAGCGTTTTTTAATTATTGCTCTTACCCCGACTAAGCAATAGAGGCAATGAAATATTGTATCTAGTTAACAAATCAATTAGTTTTTGACAAAATCAAATCAAATTGACAAATAAGAAAAAACGATAAATAATGGTTGTGTATTTCACCCTAATCCCTTTTTGGGCTACACAAACTTTAATAGGTAACTTTTTACGATGAAGCAACCTTGGGAACTAAATCCTGCACTTAAGTCAAATCGTTTGTCAGAGCTTGCATCTTTGATAAGAGAAGTTCGAGATTCTGTAATTGATTTACATGATGATGTTTTAGGTGACTCGGCTCGTTCAACTGGGCTAAGGGCTTATGAGTGCTGTCGTAATAAGATTATCCGAGCTTCAGATGATAATGATCTTTGGCCTTGGCTTGGCATTGTTAAAGAGGACGGTAAATTTACATTTTCGATTGATTCAGTGCCTGTTCGTTTGTATCGAGGTGTGCCAAGTAGTCCAGAAGAAAGGCGTTTGATTCCTTGCGTCGAGGCTTTAAGTCAAATGAGCTTATTGCTTGATGATGTCGGTAATGCTGCTTCTATAATATGGTTTTTTGCTATAGAGGTTGACGAGTTTCGATATGTAGACCGTGTTACATTCACGGGTTTTTTGGATGGTGCACAAGTTTCTTGTTGGGAAATTCCTCTTGACGAAAAAGTTCCTGCATTTGGTAGTGTTGATAGTTTGCTCCCTGAGCCAGTAGTGACTCAAAAAGCATCAGTATCTATTAAAACAAGGGAGAAAAGAGATCAAAATAATGGCTAGTACAACATGTCTATAAAATTTTATGGTGAGCGACTTAGATTAGCTCGCCTACTTAAAGGCTGCACTCTTCAAGAATTAGGTGATGCTGTAGCTGTGACTAGGCAAAGTATTCATCAATATGAAGGAGATGTAAGGGCTCCAGCTGAAGATATATTAAATGCTTTAGCTGAAAGCCTTCGGGTTTCAACTAATTTCTTTAGTATTCCTTTATCTGGTGATGTGAAGCCCGAACAATGTCACTTTCGTAAAAGACAGACAACGCCTATAAGTGTAAAAAATCGAGTGCAGGCATATAGCACTATTCTTGAACAACTGGTTGCTGAATTACATGAGCATTTAGAGCTACCTCAAAACGGTTTTAATCTAATTGATAATGATAAAATCCCAGAACTAACCGCACCTATTATAGAAAAAATTGCAGAAGGTGCACGTCAGCGTTGGGGATTAAGCTCTGATGCTCCAATCGACAATATGGTTAATGTTGTAGAAAATCAGGGGGCAATTGTTACCTACTTTAATGGAGTGTCCGATAAGATTGATGCGTTATCCGTTAGTCGAAAGTACCCAATTATAATTCGTAATACAGCTAAAGAAAGTGTTTGCAGAATGCGCTTTGACTTAGCTCATGAATGCGGGCATTTAGTAATGCATGATGGAATAGAGACTGGCTGTAAAAAAACGGAACGGGAAGCTGATGCATTTGCTAGTGCTTTTTTGTTTCCTCGTAAATCTTTTGCTAGAGAATTCCCAAGCTGTCTCAGCTCAAAAGGTATTAATTGGAAGGAAGTATATAACCTTAAACTTCGTTGGAAAATGAGTGCAAGAGCAATTATTTATCGAGCACACTTTTTAGGCTTTTTAAATGCCCAACAATATAGGACTGCTAATGTTTGGTTTAGTCAAACTCGCCAAACAAAAAAAGAGAAGTTTGATGATAAAGTTGCAATGGAACAGCCTCATGTTCTTGAAGAAAGTCTGACTCTCTTAAGAGAACATTTAGGTATAACTTTTTCAATGCTTGCAAGTAAGCTGGGCATTGAGCCAGAACTTTTGTCTGATATTTCGGGTGTGAGCTATTCCGGAAATATGTCTTCTAGTCGCTTTGATGACGTTGTTGTACCATTTAACTTTTAATATATGATAGGAGTAGATAGACCTACTCCTTCTTCAAAAAATGTGATTTGATGAAATTAAAACGAAGACAAACTTTTTAGAGCGAAGACAAAACACGGCTGTGTACTACTAAAACGTTGATTTTAGGCGTTTAAAGCGCTTTGTCTTCGGTAGCAAAATTTGAAGGTGACTAAACAGGGAAGTGTTAAAACTTTTTTAACTTAAAAGAGCCAAAAGCACGCCTGAACTCTTGGCTCTTTTGTATTTTATGTCCAGCTGTCGGACAGTGCCTCGGCTTGTTCTAGCACTAAGCGAATGGCTTCATCAGACCTGTCTGACGGATATTTAAAACGACGTAATAGTTTTCGTACTAGGTTTCTCATACGAGCGCGAACGCTGTCTCGTTTTGACCAATCAACCGTTGCAGATTTTCTTAGCTGGTGTGAGTTCAATGGCGAGTTTGCGCAAGTTATCATCACCTAATTCTCTGACAGAGGCTTCATTGGCAACTAAGGCGCGATAGAAGGCGATTTCATCAGCCGTTAGATTCATTTTCTTCATCATCTCAGCGTCAGCTTGCATCTCCCTGGCCCATTGAATAAGCTCTTCAATCACTTGGGCAATTTCAATACTGCGGTTATGGTATTTTTGAAGGGTTGCCATGATCCGATCTGAGTACTTTTTCTCTTGTACTTTGTCCGTTTTCATTCGAGCTTTGACTTCATCCCAAAGAAGCTTCTCTAATAATTCAACGGCGAGATTCTTCTCTTTCATGTGCTTCATGTCTTCTAAAAACTCGTCAGACAGCAAGCCAATATTGGGTTTTTCACACGACTTGTAGTAAGCAAACAGAATGAGAATGTAGATGAGATTTCTTTGCCCCAAACCTTTTTGATACAGAAATTTATTACCGTATTTCAAAGTGATATTCGATAAGATGTTCTTCAAGTTAGGCAGGTTAGGTGAAGTCATCAGGGTTAGCATAGATGAGGAATGTCATATTCCTACAGCCACACTCTATACGCAGGCACCTGCATCCTTGATTGATCCAATGTTTGAGCGTTATGGTCGATTGCTGCGAAAAGCATCGGGCCGACTGTAGTAAAAGGAGAAAAGAGTGAACATCCAGTTGCTCAGTGATATTCATCTAGAATTCGAAGAACTGTATTATAAAGCAGCGGATTGTGATGTGGTGGTGCTAGCAGGCGACATCCATGTTAAGGATAAAGCGATTGACTGGATTTTAAAAAACATACCCGACAAACCGGTTGTGTATGTGATGGGAAATCACGAGTTTTATGGAAAGGCATTGCCTAAACACATCGACACGCTCAGAGAAAAATGTCGAGGCACCAATATCCATCTGCTGGAAAATGATGCTATTCAAATCGAGGATGTGAATTTTCTGGGTTGTACGTTATGGACAGATTTTGCGTTGTATGGCGATCCCAAATTCGCGGGAATGAACTGTCAATCGCAAATGAACGACTACAAAAAAATCCGTCTTTCCCCTAGATTCAGCAGACTGCGTTCAATCGATACTGCGATGGCTTATCAGGCGTCAATTCAATGGTTAGAACAGACGCTGTGCTCGCTACAAGGTCAAAAGAATGTGGTGGTAACTCATCATGGGCCAAGTGAGAAGTCCATACCCAGAGAGTACAAAGGAGATCCGCTGTCTGCTGCGTATGTCTCAGATTTAGATGATTTCATTCTGAAGCACCAGCCAAAATACTGGCTCCATGGCCATCTACACAGCTCATCTAGCTACAAAATAGGCGAGTGCCAAGTGGTTTGTAATCCAAGGGGTTATCCCGGTGAATTAAATCCAGAGTTTGATGACGCTCTGGTGTTGTCAATTTAAAGAGAGGCCCAAAAAATTAGATAGCACCCCACCTGCCAAGACGAGGAGCTATAGTGCTAAGGGCGAGTAATTACGTTTACATCTCATGTTGTCGGTTGAATGGAACTGTTGAAATTTGGGAGAGAAATGATGGGTAAGAAATGGTGCTCTGAGAAAGAGTTGCTAGAAGGGCTCGCGCCTCACACTGCACATGGTGACGAGCTAGTGAGCATAGAAGAATTTGACTCAGCTCAAACTGAGTTTGAGGAGGGCGAGCTGGACCGTGAGCTCGTTAAGCGGCGACAGAATTTCCCTGAAATTGATGGCCTCTGAGGATTACCTCTGACTTGATCTGCTGGCTGCTCACGCTTGTCCATGAAATCGGCACTTACAACCAGCTCATCAAACCAGTCATCCCACGACTCGCCTTTCGGCGTAATAATGCGGGTACGACCTATCGCCACAACCTCCACATGCTTGACGTTTTCAGGGAAAGCGACAGCTTTAGGCAAGCGTACTGCTTGACTCCTATTGCTCTTAAAAACAGTGGTTTCCATAACACCTCCAAGGATATACATGAAGGCCGAGGCGAAATATATGTGATGGCCTATAGAGCATATCCAAACTCAACGTAATTTGCTCAAAAGGTCTGCTTTGAGCTTGAAGCAGGCATAGCGCCCTCATAAATAAATCATAATTTCTTCCGCGAAACATTGTACTTTTGACAGTTTGCTCCTTATTGAAGATTATAAGTCCTCCCTCAAGTACAGGCGATGCGCTTTACCAACTTCGTCCACAAGTTTATCCATATCGCCAAAGTCCACCAAGCCGGATTTTTTGGCGTAATACGACCAATTAGAAACCGTCTCCACCACAGCCTTTATTATCTTCTTAGCTTTCGCTTTACTAATGTCAGCAAAGTGCGCCACAGCCAATAAATCGTCTAACTGAATATCTCGTGTTTTACCATTAATGGTCATTTGATGCTTACTTGTCCATCCAGCACCATTGCTATAAGTGATATCGTAAGCTGGCGACAGCTTCCAAACACCAGACTGATCCATTAAAAATGAAATGTTCTTTGTATGATCATCTTGGTTAACAGACACCACATTGAAAACCATCCGCAAATAGAACTGTTCAATTTCTTTGGCTGATAAACCAAGCTCACGCATAACGCCTATCGCCTGCTCATAAGAGTAACCACCAGATACATTAAAGTCATAGTGAGCCATACCACACAGCGATTGCATATGAATCTTGTCACCACCATTAAGCCTGTCAAAGCGCTTGGTCATAAAGTGAGAGCGCCCGTTTTCTTTAAACAAACGACATTCATTCATTTTAACGCCAGCATCTTCGGCCATTAAGTAATAAGCGTATTCAAGTAAACCAAAACCTTTCGGATCTGAAAGCAACTCCTTATCTTTATTACCATCAACACCGTCAAACTTTAACAAGTAGTAATCGAAACCTTCACCCGCTGGGGCTTGACCAGTTTTTATGACATTCGTTTCTTTATTCCAAGCAATAACTGCCTTTGCTCGCGCACCACCAGCTGATGTGCCAACTAAAATAATTTGCTCAATAGTTTCGCGTCTTTCATCCTGACTATCATGATCAAGTGTCGCATTTAACTCAGTCTTTTCTTGGAGCGCCTCATTCGCCAAATCAACAAGCTCACTTAATTGAATCTCAGATACGCTTTCTTTGAGCTTACCAACAGTTGGCTTAAACTCTAAACCGCCCATACCACGAGAGCCGATATAGCAAAGACGCTCTATTGGACTGAATGATTCAGGATCGCGAGAATTACGCTCTAGCCACTGGTCAATTAATCGGTTACCAAACTTGTCCGGCAAACTATCGGCCAACATTCCTGGCAAACCTTTAAAGGTTTCTTTTGATAAACCACTAAATGAATAAGACTTGTCGCTTAATGGCATTTTAATTGGTGACAACTCTATACCTGAACGCTGAAAGTGTTTTGAATACTCAAAGAACCCCAATCCCCTTTGCCAAGTGACTGAGCCTATTAATGTATCCCACAGATAGACATCAGCCTTTTCGATCACTTCTGCCATTACTTGTCCTTATTTCCATTTAATTGTTGAATCTTTTTATTCCACTCGAAACCCGTTAACGACTCTTTTTCACTTTTAGATTTTGATACACGCTTACGCTTTTCATTTCTTGCTGTAAGCAAAGCTGCCGACCTAACTGGCGGCTCTGGCATAAAGTTTTCTATTTCATGCAACTTGCCTAATGCACGCATTACAGCTAACACCTTTATCATTCCAACGCTTCGTTTACCGCCCTCTAAACTCTGGACAGTTGAGACATTTACGCCAGCTTTATCGGCCAGCTCCTGTTGCTCTAGTCCTTCATTAAGACGCGCCTGTAAGAATCGCTCACCTATCATCTTCAAGATAGCGGCATTACTTTTTCTGTCGAGTTCCATAATATTGCTAATTTCCATTACTGTGTTATGAATACAGACATTATAGTGCAAAATAGCATTATTGTGAAAAAATATTTATAGTGAAAAAAAGCATTTTTATGTGAATAAAATCTACAATAAAGTGTTTATTTACACTGTTATGACTTTGCGTGTATAGAAATCTTAGCGTCTGCCAAAGCATTAAGACACAGAACTTAACCTCCCTTGCTAACCCATTTTTAAAGGCTTTGCGTTTTCCTGATCAGTGAAATGGTTTATATTTAGATATAAACCATGGAATATCTTAAGTGATTGATATTTATATGTGTTTTTTCTTCGTTTGAATTTCATTTTTTCCGTGTTTTTAGGTCCCATTTGTAGCGGGTTACAGCGGCGTTTTGTCTTCGCTAAAATTACACCGAGTCAAATGCTTTTGCATAATGAGCTAATAACTGCACCTACTAATCTAATCGATTTATCAAAGTCTTCCCGTTTCAATGTCTCATAATCAATTGGGGAGTAGAAAAGCCATGAATGAAGCAGTCACCCAAACTTATAAAGGCGATTTTTACTTAAGTTTTGAAAGACACGACTCATACAAAGCTCGTATAAATCGATGCACTGTTACAGAAAACAATATTGTGTTTGACTTTAAAGGGCATGATGAAGATAGAGGAAATTTCGAGGGGGGATGTAGGCTCAAAAAAGCTACCGATGGTTATAAGGGCAGTGCCAGTTTTAGGTTTCTAAATGAGACCGAAGCAGAGGCAGCATCTGTTATAATTCATCTCATCGATAAGGATAAAAAAACACTTTATCTAGAGGGTTTGTGGCAAGATCAAAACGACCTAGATCCATACGAACTCAGTATTGATCTTGATTTATTAAATACCTAATAAAATATGATTATGCTAGAGCTTTCAATACTTATGAGAACTCAACACTGAATCTATAAAAATCTTAATCTGGAGCTTTCTCTTAGCTCGAAAGTCATAGTTAACTGTGCTGATAACTAACAATCCTGACTTAAACCTAATAAAGTTTTAAGATAGCTAGAACGTCTACTTGAACTACTCGACATCTCAATAACCTGCTTCATCTCATATGAGCAGCCTACCAGATGAACTTCTAGTTCCGCCCTAGTAATCGCAGTGTACAACCAAGCTCTATCAACAATCCTACCTTTCTGTAGTGCTATGATCACCCTTGGAAACTGAGATCCTTGGGCTTTATGCAAAGTAATTGCGTACCCTAGCTCCATACAGTCCAAAACAGCTTGGTTAACTTCTATTTTTGCCCCTGTATCTAGCGTTACTTGTCCATAGATATCATCATTCTGGGAAATACTTGTCAAAGCCCCTAAACTTCCATTCTGAATGCCTTTATCGTATTGGTTCTGAGTAAAGAGAATTGCGTCATTAAGGCGCATATTTAAGAAGTACCGCTCACCATGCATGTCAAACTCAAGCTGTGGGGCTTCATTATTAACCGCATGCTGGATCAATAAGTTCACTTCAGATACTAACGCTTTAGTAGGTGCCATTACCTTACTTTTTTCGGGAGACTGGGCATATAGATCACAGCAAATTTGCGCTATCTCTGAGCGTTCTGCTTCATGAAAGTAGACATTTCCCATTGATAAACGGCTAGGCACTGTTCCTTCATTGATGAGCTTTGAGTACTCTGGAATACCTGTACTCCCATCCTGCCTTTTAACAATATCCAGTTTAGTATTTGCGATTGAGTTTGAATGGACCACATCATCAAGTACTTTCCCGCAGCCTATCGGAGGAAGTTGATCTGGATCACCTGAGAAAATGATACGAACAGTGGGATGCAGTTGATTAACTAATCGGTACATTGTAGGCAAATCGATCATGCTCGCTTCATCTATTACTAATAATAGTCTCGAAGACGCATCTCTCGGCTCAATGGGCTCTTCTCTTAGTAAAGCCGCTATCGTTTTAGTTGGCAGACTTATCGACTCATGAAGCCGCATTGCAGCCCTACCACTTAATGCGACTGCATGGATATCAAAACCCATTTCCTCAAAAGCTCTCAGCGCCGTTCTAAGCACTGTCGTTTTCCCTGTGCCTGCACCACCAGTAATACAACTTACAAGCGATCCTAAGCAGGTCTTAACTGCATCAGACTGTTTCTCAGTAAGGTCGTAAGGCAGCTCTTTCAGAGCGGATAAAAATGCAAAGTCGGCTTCTGCGTCATACAGATCATTCCTTTTGGCCAACTTGCGAAGCCTTTTAGCAACCACATTCTCCATAAGGAGCTGAGCTGTAGGGTGATAAGTAAATGTTTTAGGGTTCAGTATATATTGTGCTTTTTGATGGCCAGCCATAAAGGCTTGAGTAACGAGATCTTTATCACCCAACAGTTTCATTAACGCTGGGCGTAAGTCACTTTGCTCTACGTATGTATGACCTTTCTCTACTTGACTCCGAATCGCCATTTCAAGTGCCACACTTAATCGGCGCTCATCATTAAGCTGTATTTCACCTGCAATATCGCCTTTAAGGGCCAAGTTATCAACGTGGTGAAAGGGCATACCGAAGCCAATTAACAAATAAGGATTGGATTTAATAGCTTCAACAGATGAGTCATCATGGTATTTGAGTAAACGTTGCTGCACATTTGATGGGATCTTTAGCTGAGACATCCAATTGCAGTGAGCCAGATTTTTATACTTCGAAAATCCTTCAAATAAAGCTCTGATTGAATCATCATTGAGAACCTCTTTTAAGCGTTTTTTGGAGTTATCCGACGTTTGACTAATAACTTTATAGAAATCTTCTCCTAGGAGATCCCAGAGCGCTCTAGCTTTGCTTTCTCCGATACCTTTGAAATCACTTTCCTTTGCAATAAATTTTATCAGTTGCTCACCTGTTTCCGGCAAACTACATTCCACATAGCTAGGTGACTCAAAGGTATGCTGCTGTATAACGTAGTCACCTGTATCTATATCCTCAACTTGCCGGGAGCCTTTTACTGACCAGTGTTGACCGACTGCGGGCTTAACTGGTAACAAATCGGGGGGGATTTTGATAGTTACATAGTATTTGGCACTAAGGCTTTTATACGATTCCCTCATCAACGGCACGCCTCTGAAAATCACAAGCTCAGTCGAAACATATGGGATACTGGTAATGCGGAAGTACTCGTCCGATAGCTCGATAGTCATCTGGGCATAAAACCCATTTCAAAGAGCGTTTCGGACAACTCACCATAACGCTCTAATCTACTCTCCAATTCTTTAACCTTAGCTTTCAATTCAATATTCTCTGCCTCTAGCACGGATAGACGATTGGTATCTATAGCTCTGCGGCTAGCAGTATTATCATACTGCCTGGGTTTATCATCCCGATCTTTGGCCATTTCGGTTTCGGGTGGCAGAACTCCTTTTTCCCTCAAGTTATTTTCCAGCAACTTTAAAGCATCTCTAAGTGCCGGATTTTGCGTTAACGCAGATTTACCACAGCCAATTGCTTTAGCTACTTCGCCTCGATTGAGCTGCCCCCTGAAAGTTATCTGAGTAAAATCCTCGTCGGATTGGGTCGCTGCCCATGCATGGAAGGTTTCAAGATTTTGTTGTGCTTTTTGCTGCCCGTTTGCCATTCAGTTCACCGTTTTTCGTTGTCTGAACGTTCACGATCAATTTTGGGCAAGGACATGTTAAGTTGAGACTCCTTAATCCCTTTTTTATATGCGTTGTATTGCCAGATCGTAAACATCTGCTTGTATTTGCGGTTTTGCTCTTTGACCTCTGCCAATTCAGCTTCAAGGTTTGCAATGCGTGACGCAGCGGCATTTAGGCTAGCCGGACGAGTTTTTTTAGGAGCTTTCCCTTTTAACGCGTCTTTTTTCGCCTGATAAGCGGTTGTGATGGCTTCATGCGCGTTGAGCGACTGCCTTGTAGGTAACTTACCTATCAAAGGTTCAGCTTCTTCACAAATAGCAGACCAAGTAAGTTTCGTTTCCTCCCACCCCCGAATCAGATTAACTATTGCAGATATATCTTGTCTGTTGAGATGTTTAGCCAATTCCGCCTCCAAGCATTTTCGTGAGATCTTCTAACATTGAAACTTCTTCGTTGTTTGGATAATTACTACTGATGGATTCCACCGCTTTTTTCTGTACGACACGGCGTAACTGGCTGAAATCATTACCACGTAATTTTACCTGTGCTCCTTCCTCGATCTCAGGGTTTTCGAGTATGCAGACTAACTCACGTAATCTAGTTGCTGTTTTTTGGTGATAGGTAAACCATCTGTCAGCCCCTGCATCGCCTTCACTAACATCCTTTTCCGCCTTTATGAGAAGAGCTTCCGTTCTTTCTAAACGCTCCTTCATACTTTCTAGTTTAGATGAATCTCCTTTGATGCAAACTTGCTCTGTACAATTGATACAATCACGATATTTTTCACACGGGCTCATTGTGTAGTCATGGATGCAGAAACCGTATTCTGTGACGTGTGCCGGAGCTTGCTCTAATGTGTTAAATTCTTGGGCCGTAACAGGCAGGTGTTTACCAACTTCTCCGACAGGACCAAACATCGTTTTAGATGTATCAATCCTTTCCGCCATAGCTACCAGCTCATACTCAGTCATGTGGTTGTATGTACGATTCTGTTTAACATCTGCACGTCCTGACCATTTGGCTATTTCAAGGTTTGAAAGGCCGCCACGTTGTCCAATAGTATTTAATAAGTGCCGAGCCTGATGCGAAGTCACTTTTAGGCGTTGTCCGTTTTCAGAACGGTATTCATAACGGTCGAAGATACTTCGATGGGCATCTCCCAGACTGTCTCTAGTAATAATATCGTTGTTAAAAAAATTATTCGTGGGCTTATGTAATTCAACAGGCAAACAACCACGGTTCCCATGCAATTGATTTTTATTTAATGCAAACAACGCATTGCTGAACCTAATCCCTTTATCTTGATCAAACCAAGGAAAGCCTTCAGGTAGCCGTTCTTTTACGTGCCCCCACAGGCTGTCTAGCGTATGAACGCCGTCATTCGCTTCCAAGCCTCTGCCATAAAGACCTGATCTGCAATTTTTAGGAGTATCATTTACCAGTCCTAGAGCCTGACAAGCTTGCTTCATGGTTAATTTGGCAGTATCAGACACATTTGGACAATTCTTATGCCTAAAGAACTTGCCGGGGTTCTTTTCTATCCATGCAGCCAGCTCTCTGGCTTCTGACGATAATTTTTTAGCTCGTGTGACTGCGGTTTTTGCTACCTCAACCATCACTGTGGGAATCCACTTAATATCACCTTCGAAGCCTTTCCCAGAAAAAAAGCGCCAGCCATAGCGTTCTACACCTTTTTGATCCTTCTCTGTCACTTCGCAGTCTACTGGCAATGCAAGAATTTCAGTAATCCTTGATGGTGCAGACATTAACATCGCAAATACTGTTGTCGTAAATATGTCTCGATTGTCATCAGGATCATTGGCAAATATCTCTGCCAACGCATTTAAAGCGAGCTCATTTGGCAATTTTTTATCTCTAGCCACCTTTGCTTCTTTGCCCGTTCTCGTTGTATATCTGGGTCTCGGAATAGAACTCTTCCATGTGCTCAAATTTGCAGCAATTAGATGGTAGGTTGTAACAAATTCCGCTAACCGTTCAATCTCTCTACCACAATGATATGCGGCGCCGTCAGAATAGTGTTGTTTAGTAAGTACAAGCGCCTCATCCAAACAATCAACGGATAACCCAAAAATAGAAGCATTCCCATTTACTTGGATGAGTGCTGACTCAACTGCTCGTAGTGCTTTTAGCTCATTCTTTGTACCAGTCTGTTTATGACCTTGTTGATAGCGAAAATACGCCTTGGCGAATTCAATATAATCATCATCCATCAATTGATCTAATGTAGGTTTACGAGTGGTAATGCCTAGCTTGGAGAACACAGCCAACTTTGACCAAACATGAGCATTCCAGTCTAACTCCGAACCAAACACTGTAAGTTCGTCGCGACATTTACTGATAAAAGCACGAAGGTTTTCTTCGACGGTAATTTCGGCTCGTGGCTTAAACAGGAATACATCAGCCATTACTTAGCTCTCCTTGTTTCTGAAGTTCTTCTCTACGCTTTTCACATCGCAAAATGACATCAGCAACAGCAATCATACTTCTATCTAGGACTGCCGCAATTTCAATATCGCCAGTAATCTCTTTCACTCGTTCACGCTCATCTAGTAGGTCTTGATAAACTTCTTGATGAGGGCCATCTAGCCAAGGTTGAAAATGAATACATGTATAACAGGGGATAGGTACATTAGCGCCACAAAAACCATGTTCACCGCATGTACCAACACCTTTGCCTACTCCAGTACGAATCCTACTTGTTGGATCATTACCTCTCTGGGCTTCCATCTCAGAATCAACCAATACTCCCGCGAATGCTTGAGCATAAGGAGCAAGTTGAAAACCTACCGCAGCATCAAGTCGTTCAACATGTTCAGGTATGTTCTTTACGTATACTCCTGCATTTTGTGTATCGCGATGATCAAGTAGTTCTGCAATCACCAACTCTCCGAATCCTTCACGGGCAGCTCTGGTGCCTGTTGTATACCTAAAGCGGCGTGCATTTATAAATAGGTTCTCTCCTGTACGCTCTGATTTAACGCCAGCTTCTTCCCCAGCAAATTGGAGAATGTCTGTTACTTCAGCAGCAGAGATATGCAATTTGTCACTTGCCAGTAACGCTCGATATTCGGCTGGAGAGGTAACTTGAAGTAATACCCTGTAATCCGGGAACAATGGGATTTGTTGCCGATCATGTTCTTGCAACTGAAACCCCAACTGTTTTTCCGTTAAGGTGACCGCGTTTTTGGCTTGAGCAGACAGAATGGACCATAGCTCATGGGTGATAGCAAAGGGTTTAAATTTCGCTCTGAAGCCTTCGCCGTGTTTACCTCTGGGAACATTAAGTACATAGGAAGATTCGTCTTTGTTATTTTGGCCACACAGAACATCGACTAGTCTTAAATGGGAAATCTGTATTGGCCGACGTCCAGTGTTACTCATAACCAGCGAAATAGCTAAATCTGAGGTTTTAATCAGGCCTAACTCATAAACCTTTACGACACCTTCATTGAAGGCCTGCAACTCATTATCTGTTAGTGGTCCTTGGGTTGGATCTTTTCGTTTAACGGCATCGCCTTTACGATTACCTTTAATCGTCCAACCATCGAACAACGTAATAATTTCTTCGCTAATGCCAAAATAGCCAAGCTGATACCATCGCCGTAAAAACCCTCTGATAGTGCCTAAATACCATTCTGTTGCCTTGGTCAAAGATGCGCGGTAATTAATCAATATAGTATCAGTTATTTCATTAGCTCCGGTCTCACGGAGCATATGCTGGAATCTTGCTGCATTGTTTAAGGTATGGCTTGCTGAAAAGTTCATCGCATAAAAGGCTAAAGTATTTAAACACCCCTCTCGAATCTGGCCTTCAAAGTATTCATGAATCCATGACAAGTTTACTGAGGTGTTCTTATCCAAAATCCAAGTAGTGTCGTTAATATCAAAGTCATAACCCTTTGCCTTGGCTGGTATCCTTTTTCTAGGATCATGATTAGTGACTAATAACTGCTTCTTTTTTTCATTCATCATCACGTAAATCCTTTGGCAAGCGTGTCCCACTCTGTTCTTGAAGCGCTAAAGCAGCTTCATTAGCCTGCTTTTGTCTAAACCGCTTGTTGTAATGTGCAGCAGATCCCGAACCTATTTTCCAACCCATCAAATAAGAACGAATTTGTTCTTGTTTTTCTTCACTTGGGGAATTGTCCATTGAGTCCATAAGCTCAGAAAACCTACGGTTCCATGTATGCCGGAGCTTATGTCCTGTCAAAGCATATAAATTTGGAGAAACAGCTTTTACAACTGTCATTATTTTATGGTATCCAGACTTCGAGATCGGCCGCCCAACGGTAGGACCAGATTTATATGTCACAAAAAGAAAGCTATTTCGCTTTGCATTAGGAACCTTACGACGATCTTTTGTCACATAATCATGCAATTCCTTGCTGAGCGTTTCCGATATAGGCAATGTCCTTTCTAACGTTTTTACATTTGGCTCATTACCACGAGGATCATCTTTTTCATCTGCACGCCTTAAAACTTTGATTTGATGCTTGGAAAAATCTATATCTGAGACTTTGATGCTAAGTAACTCCCCTCCCCTGATCCCTAAATGGTAAAGCAATAATACTATTAGCCTGTTCCGACGTTGAATCTCTGGTGCAAATGGGTTCTGTTCAGCTCCAAGGCGGACGACCTCGAACAAAGCTTCAAGTTGAATATCGTCCAAAGATTGATCACTATCGTTATTACGTCCTTTTCTTGTTGGGCGCCTAGATTTAATCTGCGTTTCAATCGAATCTATTTGCTTAGAGTCCGTTACTGACGGTCTAGAAATGATGTGGTTTGCAAACCACCCCAAATATTTAGCAATTACTGTTAATCGATTATATTGAGTGGAGGACTCAACAAAACCCTCAGCTTCTTCCAACTCCTCTAATGAAAACATAGAAAGTACTGAGTCATCGGCTGAACTGGACAAAAACTTTCTTTGGGTGAAATCTCTTAAATCATCCAGCTCATGAACTTCAAAAAATGTTCTGCTAGTTACTCGCTGTTCGAGATCAATTCCTCGTCTGTCCAAGAAACGGAGTAAAGCAACTAAACTATTAGCGGCTGACAAGATAGAAGAAAATGAATTGGACTTGGTATTACGCACCTGAGTAGTGAGGAATAGATTTGGATGGAATACGGGCAATCCGGTAGCTTTATCGATAACTAAGCAGTATCGCTCTCCACTATCCATAACAAATGTAGTTGTTCCATAATCAGCATTCATAATGCACCCTAAATATTGACACTTTTGCAAGGTACATTATAAGTGATTTTTGTCAACCAATTATTTACACTAAAAAATTGACTATAAATACAAAAAAGCCCCTGATATAAGGGGCTGTAGGAACATATTTTACATTTTCAGTCTAAGGTAAATCCTAAAACGGAATATCGTCGTCAAAGTCGTCAAAATTTGGTGCTTGTTGCGGCTTTGGCTGCTGAGCAGGTTGCTGTGGCGCACGCTGTTGCGGTGCCGGTTGAGACGGAGCCTGTTGAGGAGCATTACCCCAGCTACCAAAAGACTGCGGTTGGGCTTGCGGCGCCGCTGGCTGATGCGCAGGTTGCTGTGGTGCTTGACCATACCCACCTTGCTGAGGTGGCTGGTTAAAACCACCGCCCTGAGGAGCATGTTGTGGTGCGGATTGTTGCGGTGCTGCAGGCTGCTGTGGCGCTTGACCATAACCTTGTTGAGGTGCGTTATTAGAATAACTACCTTGGCCCCCTTGCATAGAGTCGTAACCACCAGACTGTTGTCCCATGTTATCGCCACGGCCATCTAACAATTGCATTTCGTTGGCAACGATTTCGGTTGTGTAGCGCTTAATACCGTCTTTTTCCCACTCGCGGGTACGCAAAGAGCCTTCTACATAGACTTTGGAGCCTTTTTTGATAAAGTCGCCTGCGATTTGACCCAAACGATAGTTACCACGATCCATAAACGCGACACGATGCCATTCGGTGCGTTCTTGCATTTGACCTGTTTGACGGTCTCTCCAGCTCTCGGTTGTCGCGATGTTGACGTTTGCAACCGCCGCTCCAGAAGGCATAAAACGGACTTCGGCATCGTTGCCAGCATTTCCGATCAAGATCACTTTGTTAATTCCACGTGCCATGAGGCTCTCCAACTGTTATTCATTATGTTCTTTAGATATTGGCTTGAGGTGCGAGCCGTTTAAGGGTCTCTTTATCAAGTATCTTTTTATCTACTTTAAGATAAGCCGTCAGCTCATCTTTAAAAATTTGCATGTCTTCTACGCCTTTCACTTTAGCAAGCTGATCAGCCAATGCATCTAACGTATCATCTTCACCTTCTGGCAAACTAAACGCTATGCTACTCAACTGACGTGGGGCTGGCTGCATAAAGCACACTACCGTCCATAGCATTAATACAATGCCGACTACATCAAATAACGTACTGTTTGAGTAATGCTGCAATATCCAGCCGCCTCCAATTCCCCCTAAAAAAGAGCCGAGAAATTGGTGGGTCGAAAACACGCCCATTGCCGTGCCTCGGTAACCAACAGGAGCTTGCTTACTAATCAAGGATGGTAAGGTCGCTTCAAGGGTATTAAAACCAACAAAGTAGCACCACAATAGTAGACCAAAAACCCATAGATAGGGGGCCCATTGTAATAAAATAGCACTCAATCCCAGCATCAAAACCACGCTGAAAACAACGGCCTTCATTTTGCCTTTTGCCTCAGCGATGATCACTAATGGTACCATACCTACGAAGGCAAAACCCATTACTCCAAGGTAAAGCCAGCTATGATCTGCCAACGGCAAACCAAAGCGCTGAATCAATAAATGTGGCACGGTGATGAACAGCGCTGTTAAGCTGGCATGCAGCAATAATACACTGATGTTAAGGAAGCGCAGCTTTCCATCTTTAATCACACGTCCAAGCGCCACTAAACTGGGCGTTGTGTCGCGTTTAAAGGTATGCTGGACAACGTTAGGAACAACAAACAGAATCAATGCAATACCAAGGAAAGAAAAGCCGAATGACAAGTAAAACAAGCCAGACAAACCGACTAAATCAAATACCCATGGTCCCAGCACTAACGAAATCATAAAAGAAGCACCAATACTCACACCAACCATTGCCATGGATTTTGTGCGGTTTTTCTCTCTAGTGACGTCACTCAATAAAGCCATTAAGGTACTGGCTATCGCCCCAGCGCCTTGCAAAGCACGACCAACGATAAGTACATGTATGCTGGTTGCATTCGCACAAATCAAACTGCCCAATGCGAACAACAGCAAACCAATCACAATGACACGCTTACGACCAATTCGGTCAGACCACATGCCCATTGGTATTTGCAATATGGCTTGGGTGAACCCATATATACCAATCGCAGCACCAATCAAGGCAGCATCGGCTCCTTTTAGGCCATCGGCCGCCACGCTGATAACGGGCATAATGAGAAATAAACCTAGCATTCTAAAGAGATAAACAAGCGCTAGGGCAAGGACAGATCGACGTTCAAGTGCATCCATAAGGAGATTCAACCACTCAACTTAGGTTTAAGAAAAAGGAAAATGCCAATATTACAAAAATTAACGTTGAAGCTCTATTTCAACTACTGTAAAAATAGACAGTTATTCTATTCACAACGAAGCTTATTTCTGTTGACCAAAGACTATATTGGAGACACATGGATACTATCACCATACGCGGAGCACGCACCCACAATCTTAAAAATGTGGACCTAGACATTCCTAGAGACAAACTCGTGGTGATCACTGGCCTATCCGGCTCAGGAAAATCTTCCCTCGCTTTTGATACCTTGTATGCAGAAGGTCAGCGTCGCTATGTAGAATCACTGTCAACTTACGCTAGACAGTTTCTATCCATGATGGAAAAACCGGATATTGATCATATCGAAGGCCTTTCCCCAGCCATATCCATTGAACAGAAATCAACGTCTCACAACCCGCGTTCTACCGTTGGCACGATCACAGAAATCTATGATTACCTACGATTGTTATTTGCTCGGGCAGGCCAACCACGCTGTCCTGATCATGGTGAGCCATTAGAGGCGCAAACCATATCACAAATGGTCGATAAGATAATCTCCCTTCCTGAAGAAACTAAAATGATGTTGCTTGCGCCGATTGTAAAAGATCGCAAAGGCGAGCACCTTCACGTTCTTAACGATTTGTTATCTAAGGGGTTTATTCGCGCTCGCATCGATGGAATCGTCGTCGATCTAGACGATGCCCCCACTTTAGAAAAAAATAAGAAACATACTATAGAAGTTGTCATTGATCGCTTTAAAGTTCGTAAAGATTTACAGCTTCGTCTTGCTGAGTCGTTCGAAACCTGTCTTTCCTTATCCGATGGCATCGCCAAAGTGATTAATATGGATGATGAAAAAGACATCCATATTTTTTCCAGTAAATTTGCTTGTCCTGTCTGCGGCTACAGCCTTACTGAGCTCGAACCACGCCTGTTTTCGTTCAACAACCCGAATGGGGCTTGTCAAACGTGTGATGGACTGGGGACCCATCAAGTCTTTGATCCTGAGCGCATTATTCAAGATGAAACGCTGACTCTTGCCGAAGGTGCTATCCGTGGTTGGGGACGCCGCAGTATTTTTTATTACCAGCAGCTAAGCGCCTTAGCAAAACACTATGGTTTTGATATCGATGCCAAGTTCAAAGACATCCCGAAACAGTATCAGGATAAAATCCTTAACGGATCGGGCAAAGACAAAATCGATTTTGTTTACATCAATGAACGTGGCGACAAAATGATTCGTTCTCATGCCTTTGAAGGGGTGTTGCCCAATCTACAACGTCGCTACCATGAAACCGAGTCCGATAGCGTTCGTGAAGACTTATCCCAGTATATCACCACTCAGCCATGCCCTGACTGCCATGGTTCACGACTCAACCGCTCGGCACGAAATGTGTTTATCAATGAAGAAACGCTCCCTGAGATTGTAAAATTCCCGATTGCAGAATGCCTAAACTACTTTGAAAACCTCACCTTAACAGGTGCTCGTGGGGAAATTGCCTCGAAGATTCTTAAAGAAATTCGCGACCGTCTGACGTTTCTTGTCAACGTTGGCCTTGAATACCTGACATTAGATCGTAAAGCCGACTCGCTCTCTGGTGGGGAAGCACAACGGATCCGACTCGCTAGCCAAATTGGAGCGGGATTGGTTGGCGTGATGTATATCCTTGATGAGCCTTCTATTGGCTTGCATCAGCGTGATAACGAGCGGCTTATCTCCACATTGACGCGACTACGGGATCTCGGCAACACCGTCATTGTTGTGGAGCATGATGAAGATGCCATCCGTGTCGCAGACTTTGTGGTAGATATTGGTCCTGGTGCTGGTGTCCATGGCGGCGAAATTATCGTCAGCGGTACACCACAAGACATTATGAATTGCCCCCAGTCTGTCACAGGGCAGTTCCTAAATGGACAACGCAAGATCGACATACCAGCAAAACGCCATGAAGCCGTCAACAATCAAGTACTAAAATTGATTGGCGCAACGGGCAATAACTTAAACAAAGTCGACTTAACCATTCCGTTTGGCGTAATGACTTGTATTACAGGAGTGTCTGGGTCAGGTAAGTCTACCTTGATCAACGGCACATTATTCCCATTAGCCGCTACCGCATTAAATGGCGCGACAACGTTAAAAGCAGCTCCCCACGAAAAAATCGAAGGGTTAGAGTTATTCGATAAATGTGTCGACATTGACCAAAGCCCCATCGGTCGTACACCTCGTTCAAATCCTGCAACCTATACAGGTATTTTTACGCCAATGCGGGAGCTTTTCTCAGCCACTCAAGAAGCCCGTTCTCGCGGCTACAAACCAGGACGCTTTAGTTTTAACGTAAAAGGCGGCCGTTGTGAAGCCTGTCAAGGTGACGGCGTCATTAAGGTAGAGATGCATTTCTTGCCCGATGTCTATGTACCCTGTGATGTCTGTAAAGGCAAACGCTATAACCGCGAAACCTTAGAGATTCACTATAAAGGCAAGAACATTCACGAATGCCTAGAAATGACCATAGAGGATGCCCGAGAGTTCTTCGATCCCGTTCCAGCGATTGCAAGAAAATTACAGACGCTGATCGATGTGGGGCTGGGCTATATTCGTTTAGGGCAAGCCGCAACCACACTCTCTGGTGGGGAAGCACAACGAGTAAAACTCGCCAAAGAACTGTCTAAACGGGATACCGGAAAAACCCTCTACATTTTGGATGAACCAACTACAGGGCTACACTTTGCAGACATTGAACAGCTACTTAAAGTACTGCATCGTCTACGAGATCACGGCAATACCATTGTGGTTATTGAACATAATCTCGATGTGATCAAAACAGCAGACTGGATAGTGGATCTTGGCCCCGAAGGCGGCAGTGGCGGCGGTTACATCATTGCTGAAGGAACGCCAGAGGACATTGCCCAAAATGAGAGATCGCATACTGGACGATTTTTAAAACCCATGCTGAAATAAAAAACATGGTGTTTGCCAAAAGTCCAAGACTCCCTCTTGGACTTTTTTATATCAAAATAGCCCCACCCCATTGCAAGTAAATAGCAGGCAAAAAAAACCGGACACAAGGTCCGGTTTTTTTATTACAAACTGATATTACTCAGCGGCTTCTGCAACTGGTCGATCGACCAATTCAACATAAGCCATAGGCGCATTGTCACCCGCACGGAAGCCACATTTCAAAATGCGAACATAACCGCCAGGACGAGCTTGGTAACGAGGACCAAGTTCAGAGAACAATTTACCTACTGCATCTTTGCTACGAGTACGAGCAAAGGCAAGGCGACGATTCGCAACGGAATCTTCTTTCGCCAATGTGATCAAAGGCTCAGCAACGCGACGAAGTTCTTTGGCTTTCGGCAACGTAGTTTTAATAACTTCGTGCTCGAATAAAGAAGCAGCCATATTTTTGAACATCGCTTTACGATGAGAGCTAGTACGGTTTAAGTGACGTCCACTCTTACGATGACGCATTTTACATTCCTTACCAAACTACGGTGGTCAGGGAACAATGACCTAGCGAGCTAGAACTTTGCTATCGTCTTTTAAGCTAGCTGGTGGCCAGTTTTCTAGACGCATTCCCAAAGACAAACCACGCTGTGCTAAAACATCTTTGATTTCAGTTAACGACTTCTTACCCAAGTTTGGCGTCTTAAGAAGCTCAACCTCAGTACGTTGAATCAAATCACCGATGTAATAAATGTTCTCTGCTTTTAAACAGTTAGCACTGCGAACGGTCAACTCAAGATCATCAACCGGGCGTAGCAAAATTGGATCAATCTCATCCTCTTCTTCCACAACAGGCGCTTCGCTTTCGCTTTCAAGAGCGACAAAAACGGCTATCTGTTGTTGAAGAATGGTCGCAGCACGACGGATGGCTTCTTCAGGGTCAATCGTACCATTAGATTCGATATCTAATACTAACTTATCTAAGTCGGTACGCTGCTCTACACGAGCACTATCAACACTGTAAGCCACACGGCGAACAGGACTGAACGAAGCATCCAGTTGCAAACGGCCGATAGGACGAGTCTCATCGTCGCTTGCAATACGGGCATCAGCAGGCTCATAACCACGGCCACGCGCTACTTTGATCTGCATATTAAGTACTGCAGTGTCATCCAAGTTAGCAATAACGTGATCAGGGTTAGCGATCTCTGCATCAGCAACCAACTGGATATCTCCAGCCGTTACGACACCAGGACCTGTTTTACTTAAAGTAAGAGTTGCTTCATCTTGCCCGTGTAGAGCGATCGCAACTCCTTTCAGGTTAAGAAGAATTTCTATGACATCTTCTTTAACCCCTTCGATTGCGCTGTATTCATGCAATACGCCGTCGATTTCAACTTCAACAATTGCACAACCAGGCATTGAAGACAAAAGGATACGGCGCAACGCGTTACCTAAAGTATGACCAAAACCACGTTCAAGTGGTTGAAGCGTTACTTTAGCGCGCGTTTTGCCTAATTCCTGAACTTCAATGTTGCGTGGGGTTAACAATTCGCTCACTGAACGCTGCATAGATCCACCTATTTCTTAATCCCAATCACCGACTTACTTAGAGTAAAGTTCGACGATTAGGTTCTCATTAATTTCAGCTGATAAATCGGCACGCTCTGGAGCAGCTTTGTAAGTTGCTTCCAATTTAGTGGTATCCACTTCGATCCAGTGGATCGGTGCACGATTTTTAGATAGCTCTAATGCGCTTTGAACACGCAATTGTTTTTTCGCTTTTTCACGGATAGACACCACGTCACCAGCTTTAACTTGGTAAGACGGAATGTTAACCGATGCGCCGTTCACTAGAACACCTTTATGGCCAACTAGTTGACGAGCTTCCGCACGAGTAGAACCAAAACCTGCGCGGTATACAACGTTATCTAAACGTGATTCCAAAAGCTGCAGAAGGTTTTCACCTGTTGCACCCTTAAGACGAGCAGCAGATTTGTAGTAGTTACGGAATTGTTTTTCAAGAATGCCGTACATACGACGAACTTTTTGTTTCTCACGTAATTGCAAGCCGTAGTCAGAAAGGCGTCCACGACGTGCACCATGTACACCAGGAACGGTTTCTGCTTTACATTTAGACTCAAGAGCGCGTGAACCGCTCTTCAATTGCAAGTCGGTACCTTCACGACGAGACAACTTACAAGTTGGACCTATATAACGAGCCATGTATCTGTCTCCTCAATTAAACGCGACGTTTCTTAGGTGGACGGCAACCATTGTGTGGGATTGGCGTCACATCTGTGATGTTATTGATACGCAAGCCCAATGCATTCAATGCACGAACTGCGGACTCACGACCTGGACCTGGGCCCTTGATCATGACGTCAACGTTTTTAAGGCCGAATTCTTGTGCGACAGTACCGGCACGCTCCGCAGCAACCTGCGCTGCGAAAGGAGTACTTTTACGAGATCCGCGAAAACCAGAACCACCGGCTGTAGCCCAAGACAAAGCATTGCCTTGGCGGTCGGTGATAGTCACGATCGTGTTGTTAAATGACGCGTGTACATGAGCAACACCATCAACAACCGTCTTTTTGACTTTTTTCTTGGTATTGCGCGTAGCTGGCTTAGCCATATTGCACTTTTCCTATTTAATGCTCAGCTCTAACGAACTTAGTAATTAGAGCGAAACGCGTTTATGTTACTTACGAATAGGCTTACGAGGGCCTTTTCGTGTGCGAGCGTTCGTTTTGGTACGTTGACCACGAACAGGTAGGCTGCGGCGGTGACGAATACCACGATTACAGCCAAGATCCATCAGACGTTTAATAGACATGCTGACTTCACGGCGTAGATCACCTTCTACAGTATACTTAGCAACTTCACCACGAAGTTCATCAAGTGTTTCATCACTTAAAGAACTGATTTTGGCAGTTTCAGCAACACCTGACGCGGCGCAAATTGCACGCGAACGAGTGCGACCAATTCCGAAGATGTAAGTCAGAGAAATGACCGCATGTTTATTGTCAGGAATATTGACACCGGCTATACGGGCCATTCAATTTACTCCGTTGTTATGGATGATTTTCAAATCATCGCTTTGCTTTCATGAGGGCGGCTGATTATGCCTATATTTAGGCGAAAAATCAACCACCCTTTTCCCATCATAGAGCGAATTCGCTATTAACCTTGACGCTGTTTATGGCGAGGCTCAGAGCAAATCACTCGAACTGAACCGTTACGACGAACGATTTTGCAGTTACGACAGATTTTCTTTACAGATGCACGTACTTTCATGTTCAACTCCAACCTATGCTAACGCATTAGGCCATTTGGACCATAACCAGTCAGATTAGATTTCTTCATTAACGACTCGTACTGATGACTCATCAAATGACTTTGCACTTGCGACATAAAGTCCATTACTACCACAACGATAATCAATAATGATGTACCACCGAAGTAGAAAGGAACATTCCACGCAACAACAAAGAACTGAGGCATCAAAGACACTAGTGTGATGTATAACGCACCAAACAGGGTCAAACGGGTCATTACACCATCAATATATCGAGCTGTATGATCGCCTGGACGAATACCCGGCAAAAACGCACCGGATTTTTTTAAGTTATCTGCCACATCTTTAGGGTTGAACACCAGCGCTGTATAAAAGAAGCAAAAGAAAACAATTGCTATCGCAAACAACAGCACATATAGAGGTTGTCCAGGAGCTAGAGCCAGAGAGATATTTTGCAACCATTCCATTCCCTTACCTTGACCAAACCATTGGCCGATCGACGCAGGAAACAGTAGGATACTTGAAGCGAAAATAGGCGGGATAACCCCTGCCATGTTCACCTTAAGCGGCAAATGACTCTTCTGTGCGGCAAACACCTTGTTACCTTGCTGACGTTTCGCGTAATTCACTGTAATACGACGCTGGCCACGTTCGATAAAGACCACAAACGCAACGGTTGCCACAGCAATCACACCGATAAACAACAAAGCAAGAATATTAATATCGCCTTGACGAGCCGATTCAAATGAGCGACCTAGAGCAGCAGGAATACCTGCCACGATACCAGAGAAGATGATAATGGAAATGCCATTACCAATGCCCTTTTCAGTTACTTGCTCACCCAACCACATCAAGAACACGGTTCCAGCAACCAACGATACTACAGCAACACCGTAGAATTGTAGGCCACCATGGAAAGCGATCCCTTGACTGGCTAGACCAACCGCCATAGAGGCAGATTGGATAAGCGCTAACAGTACCGTACCATAACGAGTATATTGGGTAATCTTACGACGACCCGCCTCACCCTCTTTTTTCAACTGCTCTAGCTGCGGACTCACAACCGTTAATAACTGCATAATAATAGAGGCAGAAATATAGGGCAGTATTCCGAGAGCGAAAATACTCATTCGCTGGAGCGCGCCCCCTGAGAATACGTTAAATAAACTCAGAATTGTGCCTTCATTTTGGTTAAATAGGGCAGACAATCTATCAGGGTTAATCCCTGGAACAGGAATGTGAGCACCAATTCGATATACAATAATTGCCAATAACACAAAACGGATGCGAGACCAAAGCTCGCTTAATCCATTTTGCATACCAGCTGGTAGTGAGCCACGCTTTGCCATTTATTCCTCGACTTTTCCGCCAGCTGCTTCAATAGCGGCACGAGCACCTTTAGTCACTTTAAGACCACGAATGGTAATCGCTTTGTCGATCGAGCCTGACAAGATTACACGCGCTGTTTTAATTTGATGACCAATGATGTCGGCGCCTTTAAGAGCAGCCAAATCTACAACTTCAGCATTTACAGCAGCAAGCTCGTTTAAACGAACCTCAGCAACATACTTAGCCTGACGTGAGGTAAAACCAAATTTTGGCAGACGACGCTGCAATGGCATTTGACCGCCTTCAAAACCCGGTTTTACTGAGCCACCAGAACGAGACTTAAGACCTTTATGGCCACGTCCGCCGGTTTTGCCCAAGCCGCTACCAATACCGCGACCAACACGTTTAGGAGCATGTTTGCTACCTTCGCCAGGACGAAGTGTATTTAAGAACATGTTACTCTCCTACAACTTTTACCATGTAATAAACTTTATTAACCATACCACGTACCGCTGGAGTATCTTCCAGTTCACGAGTTTGGCCAACTTTACGCAAACCCAAGCCTTTGATTGTTTCACGGTGTTTTGGAAGACGACCGATCGGGCTACGGGTTAGTTTAACTGTGATGGTTTTATTCGCCATGACACATTACCCCAAAATTTGATCGACTGACTTACCGCGTTTTGCCGCGATTTGCTCAGGTGCTTTCATGTCTTGCAAACCTTTAATCGTAGCGCGAACTACGTTTACTGGGTTTGTAGAGCCGTAACATTTCGCCAATACGTTGTGAACACCTGCAATTTCAAGAACTGCACGCATAGCACCACCGGCGATGATACCAGTACCTTGAGAGGCTGGTTGCATGTAAATCTTAGAAGCGCCATGCACAGCTTTAACTGGATACTGAAGTGTATCACCATCAAGTTTTACTGATACCATGTTGCGACGAGCTTGCTCCATCGCTTTTTGGATTGCTTGAGGCACTTCGCGCGCTTTACCACGACCGAAGCCAACCTTACCATTTCCATCACCAACGACTGTTAAAGCAGTAAAAGAGAAGATACGACCACCCTTTACAACTTTAGCAACGCGGTTTACCTGTACTAGCTTCTCTTGGAGGTCGCTAGTTTGTTGTTCATTAACTGCCATTTGCTACCCCTTAGAACTCTAGACCGGCTTCACGTGCGGCATCAGCTAGCGCTTGAACACGTCCGTGGTATTTGAAGCCAGCACGGTCAAAAGCGACCGTAGTGACACCTGCTTCTTTAGCGCGAGCAGCAACCAAAGCACCGACTTGTTTAGCCGCTTCTTTGTTACCAGTCGCTGTAGCACGTAGAGATTCTTCCAGTGTAGAAGCGCTTGCTAGCACTTTACTACCACAAGGAGAAATAACTTGAGCATACATATGGCGTGGTGTGCGATGTACAGTAAGACGATTCGCACCTAGTTCACGAATATGTAGGCGCGCACGACGTGCACGACGAATTCGAGATTGTTTCTTAGTGTTCATGAATGCTTACCTACTTCTTCTTAGCTTCTTTACGACGAATAATTTCGTCAGAATAGCGAACACCTTTGCCTTTGTATGGCTCTGGTGGACGGAAACCGCGAACTTCTGCAGCCACTTGACCAACGGCTTGTTTATCAATGCCTTTGATCACAACTTCTGTTTGAGAAGCACATTCAGCTGTAATACCTTCAGGTAGTTCGTAATCTACTGGGTGAGAAAAGCCCAGAGACAGGTTAAGTACTTTGCCTTTAATCGCAGCACGGTAACCAACACCTTGAAGAATCAAACGTTTCTCGAAACCTTGGCTAACACCAACAACCATGTTGTTAACCAATGCACGAGTAGTACCAGCTAAGGCACGGCTTTGTTTCGCACCATCGCGCGCTGCGAAGGTGATAACATTTTCTTCTTTAGTCACTTGAACGCTTGTGTGAACATCTAACTCTAAAGAACCTTTGCCGCCTTTAACAACAACATTTTGGCCTTTAAGAGCGACTTCTACACCACTAGGAAGCGTCACGGGACTATTAGCAACTCGAGACATACTAACTCCTAGAATACAGTGCAGATTACTTCGCCACCGATACCAGCTGCACGAGCTGCACGGTCAGTCATCACACCTTTAGAGGTAGAGATGATAGCAACGCCAAGGCCAGCTTCTACTTTAGGCAGAGAGGCAGAACCTTTGTATTGACGCAAGCTTGGGCGAGATGCGCGTTTAATTTCTTCGATAACTGGCTTACCTTCGAAGTATTTTAATTCGATAGTAAGCGTCGGTTTTACTGCTTCGTCTACGGAATAGTTACCAACGTAACCTTCTTCACGTAGTACGGAAGCAATTGACACCTTCATTTTTGATGAAGGCATGCTCACAGTGGTCTTTGCAGCCATCTGTGCATTACGAATACGTGTAAACATATCCGCAAGGGTATCTTGCATACTCATTTAAGAGCTCCTAATTGAAAAACCATTGTGCAGCAAATAGAGCTCGCGCATAGTACACAGCAGCGAGCAGAATGTCCAGTAATTAGACACCCCACTCACTGCTATGTATTATGATCGCGCTCTACTTGCTTACCAACTAGCTTTCTTCAAGCCTGGAACGTCACCACGCATCGCTGCTTCACGCAACTTGATACGAGACAAACCGAAACGACGGTATACACCGTGTGGACGGCCAGTCACTTGGCAACGGTTACGTTGGCGAGAAGAAGATGAATCGCGAGGAAGCGCTTGCAATTTAAGCGTTGCTTCCCACTTTTCATCGTCCGATGCATTAACGTCGCTAATGATCGCTTTTAGAGCTGCACGCTTTTCAGCGTACTTAGCTACTAATTTGGTGCGTTTTGCTTCGCGCTGAATCATTGATACTTTAGCCATGATTCCTACCTCTTATTTCTTGAAAGGGAAACTAAAGGCGGCTAGCAAAGCACGACCTTCTTCGTCGGTACGAGCAGTCGTAGTAATGGTAATATCCATACCACGTACACGATCTACTTTATCGTATTCGATTTCAGGGAAGATGATCTGCTCTTTCACACCCATGCTGTAGTTACCACGACCATCGAAAGACTTAGGATTAAGTCCACGGAAGTCACGGATACGTGGAATAGCAACATCAACCAAACGGTCGAAGAAATCCCACATACGCTCACCACGTAGCGTTACTTTACAACCGATCGGGTAACCGTCACGGATTTTAAAGCCTGCTACAGATTTACGCGCCTTAGTTACTACAACTTTTTGGCCGCTCAGTGCTTCTAGATCATTTACCGCATGCTCAAGAAGTTTCTTGTCTGCGATAGCTTCACCAACACCCATGTTCAATGTGATTTTAGTGATTTTAGGCACTTCCATCACGTTTTTGTAAGCAAACTCTTCAGTAAGTTTTGCTACAACTTGATCTTTATATACTTGCTTAAGTCTCGCCATGGCTATAATTCTCGCTCTTAGGCGTCGATCGCTTCACTGTTTGATTTGAAGATACGCACTTTTGTACCATCTTCATTCAATTTAAAGCCGACGCGATCCGCTTTGTCTGTAGCCTTGTTATAAATGGCTACGTTAGAAACCTGGATAGGTGCTTCTTTTTCAACGACGCCGCCAGTTGAACCCTTCATAGGGTTTGGCTTTTCGTGTTTCTTGATCATATTGACACCAGAAACAAGAACTCGGCTCTCGTCTACTACTTTAACAACTTTGCCACGTTTGCCTTTGTCTTTACCAGCAATCACAACAACTTCGTCGTTACGTTTGATTTTACGCATAAATGTCCCCTCCCTCTTACAGCACTTCAGGTGCAAGAGAAACAATTTTCATGAACTGCTCTGTACGCAATTCACGTGTTACAGGGCCAAAGATACGAGTACCAATAGGCTGCCCTGAAGCATTTAGCAGAACCGCAGAGTTTACATCAAAGCGGATTACAGAGCCATCAGAACGACGAACACCTTTCTTAGTTCTAACAACAACAGCGTTGAGAACCTGCCCTTTCTTAACACGACCGCGAGGGATCGCTTCTTTCACTGTGACTTTAATAATGTCACCGATAGCAGCATAACGACGATGTGAGCCACCCAGTACTTTGATACACTGAACACGCTTTGCGCCGCTGTTATCTGCTACATCAAGCATCGATTCTGTTTGAATCATCACTGCTCTCCAATCAAATTAGATAACAAGTCTCACGAAGGAAGGAGCAGCTTATACAGCTGCTGCTTTCTCAACAACTTGAACCAGATTCCAAGTCTTAGACTTAGAGTAAGGGCGTGTTTCAACGACCTTAACGGTATCACCGATCTGACACTCATTGTTTTCATCGTGAGCGTGTAATTTAGTAGAACGACGAACGAACTTACCGTATAGAGGGTGTTTTTCTGTACGTTCAACTAGTACTGTGATGGTTTTATCCATCTTGTCGCTTACTACCTTACCAGTAGCTGTACGCGCTTTTGTTTCTGCCATCTTAGTTACCTGCCTTATCATTTAGCACGTTTTTAACACGTGCGATATTGCGGCGAACTTGCGAGAGCAAATGAGTTTGCGTCAACTGACCAGTGGCTTTCTGCATACGCAGTGTGAATTGCTCACGTAGCAGTTCGATCAAGGTCGCTTGTAGCTCAGCTACAGACTTTTCTTGCAGTTCTTTTGCTTTCATCTACATCACCGTACGCGTTACGAAAGTTGTGGACAGAGGAAGCTTAGCAGCAGCTAGAGCAAACGCTTCGCGTGCTAGCTGTTCTGAAACGCCCTCAACTTCATAAAGCATCTTGCCAGGTTGAATCTGTGCAACCCAGTATTCTACGCTACCCTTACCTTTACCCTGACGAACCTCAAGAGGTTTCTGAGTAATCGGCTTATCAGGGAATACACGAATCCAGATTTTACCACCACGTTTGATATGACGAGTCATTGCACGACGCGCCGCTTCAATTTGACGAGCAGTAAGACGACCACGTTCAGTCGACTTTAATCCGAATTCACCAAAGCTAACCTGGTTGCCGCGTAGAGCAAGACCGCGATTACGGCCTTTTTGCATCTTACGGAACTTAGTACGTTTCGGCTGTAACATGACTTACCCCCTACTTAGACTTCTTCTTTTGTGCGCCTTTATCAGCACGCACTTGCTCAATACCGCCCAAGATTTCGCCTTTGAAGATCCAAACCTTGACACCGATGATGCCGTAAGTTGTAGATGCTTCATAAGTAGCGTAGTCAATGTCAGCACGTAGAGTGTGTAGAGGCACACGGCCTTCACGGTACCACTCAGCTCGGGCAATTTCTGCACCGCCTAGACGACCACTTACCTGAACCTTGATACCTTTCGCGCCTGCACGCATAGCATTCTGTACCGCACGTTTCATTGCACGACGGAACATAACACGACGCTCAAGTTGGCCAGCAATATTTTGCGCAACCAATTTTGCATCTAATTCAGGCTTACGAATTTCTTCAATGTTGATATGAACTGGCACGCCCATCATTTCTGAAATGTCGTTGCGTAGTTTCTCAACATCTTCACCTTTCTTACCAATCACGATACCTGGACGGGCAGTGTGAATAGTAATACGAGCTGTTTGAGCAGGACGTTGTATCTCGATACGAGAAACAGAAGCCTGAACCAATTTTTTCTCCAGGAACGCACGAACCTGAAGATCATTTAATAGCAGCTTAGAGTAGTTTTGATTATTAGCATACCAAGTAGAGGTATGATCTTTAACTATCCCTAGGCGGATACCAGTTGGATGAACCTTCTGACCCATTGGGTTTCTCCTAATTAGTCAGCGACTTTAACTGTAATATGGCAACCGCGTTTTAAAATACGGTCAGCACGGCCTTTAGCACGTGGCATAATACGTTTCAGAGTCATTGCCTCGTCAACATACGCCGTAGATACACGCAAGTCATCAATATCAGCACCTTCGTTATGCTCAGCGTTTGCTACAGCAGACTCTAGTACCTTTTTGACAATTACTGCCGCCTTTTTAGGACTGAACGTTAAAATGTTCAGTGCTTCGCTAACAGATTTGCCGCGGATTTGATCTACAACCAAACGGGCCTTCTGCGCAGAGAGGCGAGCACCTTTCAATGAAGCGCTTACTTCACTCATGTTAATACCCCTTATTACCGTTTGGCTTTCTTGTCCGCAGCATGACCACGATATGTACGGGTCGGAGCGAACTCACCCAGTTTATGACCGACCATATCTTCAGTTACTAGAACTGGAACATGCTGGCGACCATTATGGACAGCGATAGTCAACCCTACAAAGTCAGGGAAGATAGTAGAACGGCGTGACCAAGTTTTAATTGGACGACGATCTTTCTTCTCTACCGCAGCCTCTACCTTTTTCAACAAATGAAGGTCGATAAAAGGACCTTTTTTTAGTGAACGTGGCACAGTCGTTTCCTCTTATTACTTAGTACGGCGACGTACAATAAGTTTATCAGTACGCTTGTTGCTGCGTGTTTTGTACCCTTTAGTAGGCACACCCCAAGGTGTAACTGGGTGACGACCACCCTTACTACGACCTTCACCACCACCATGTGGGTGATCCACTGGGTTCATCGCCGCACCGCGAACGGTAGGACGAACACCACGCCAACGCGTAGCACCAGCTTTACCAAGAACTCGTAAGCTATGCTCAGAGTTTGATACTTCACCCAAAGTAGCGCGGCATTCAGTCAATACTTTACGCATTTCGCCAGAACGTAGGCGCAGCGTAACGTAACGACCTTCACGAGCAACTAGCTGAGCAGATGCTCCGGCAGAACGTGCAACTTGTGCACCTTTACCAGGCTTAAGCTCGACGCAGTGTACGGTACTACCAACTGGGATATTTTGCAGAGGCAAAGTATTACCCGCTTTGATAGGCGCATCTGCACCACTAGAAACAACACTGCCAGCCACCATACCTTTGGAAGCGATTATGTAACGACGCTCACCATCAGCATATTTAACCAATGCAATATTTGCAGAACGGTTTGGATCATACTCCAAACGCTCAACTACCGCAGGAATTCCATCTTTATTACGACGGAAATCAATAACACGGTAATGCTGCTTATGACCACCACCTACGTGACGCGTAGTGATGCGTCCGTTATTGTTACGACCACCTGATTTGCTTTTTGTGTCTAGCAAAGGTGCATATGGTGCGCCTTTGTGCAAATCGTTGTTGGTAACTTTAACAACGTGACGACGGCCTGCAGACGTTGGCTTACTTTTTACAACAGCCATTGACCTATCTCCCCTTATTCAGCGACCATGAAGTCAATTTCTTGGCCTTCAGCCAAACGTACATACGCTTTTTTCACGTCACTACGTTTACCTAGACCACGAACTGTACGCTTAGTTTTACCTTTATGGTTCAACGTGCGAACAGACTCAACTTTGACTTCAAAAAGCGCTTCGATAGCTTTTTTGATTTCAGGTTTTGTTGCATCACCAGTTACACGAAAAACGTACTGACCATTACCTTCGGCAACGATAGTCGCTTTTTCAGAGATGTGTGGACCCAACAGAACTTTATAAATACGTTCGCCGATCATGCCAGTGTCTCCTCAACTTGTTTTAGAGCACCAACTGTCACCAACACTTTGTCGTAAGCAATCAAGCTAACAGGGTCGATAGACGCTGCATCACGTACATCTACGTTCGGGATGTTGCGAGCCGCTAGGAAAAGATTGTCATCCAAATCATGGGAAACAACCAAAGCGTTCTCAACATTCAATTCTGCCATTTTTGCTTTGAATAGCTTAGTTTTTGGAGCATCCAATTTAAGCTCTTCAACAACAACAAGACGGTCTTGACGTACAAGTTCAGACCAGATGGTGCGCATTGCTGCACGATACATCTTCTTGTTTACTTTCTGAGAGTGATCTTGTGGTTTTGCCGCGAAAGTCACACCACCAGAGCGCCATAAAGGGCTACGGATAGTACCTGCACGAGCACGACCAGAACCTTTTTGTTTCCAAGGTTTGCGTCCGCCACCGGCCACTTCAGAGCGAGTTTTTTGTGCACGTGAGCCTTGACGAGCACCAGCCAAGTAAGCCGTAACCACTTGGTGAACGAGCGCTTCGTTGTATTCACGAGCGAAGGTTACTTCAGAAACTTCTACAGTCCCTTCCGCACCTGTAAGATTCAAGTTCATTGTCTACCCCTCTTAGCGTGCTTTAACAGCAGATTGAAGAATAACATCACCGTTAACTGCGCCAGGAACCGCACCTTTCACTAGGATAAGGTTACGTTCTGTGTCAACTCGTACTACTTCCAAAGACTGAGTAGTAACTTGTGTTGCGCCCATTTGGCCTGCCATCTTCTTGCCTTTCCAAACACGACCAGGTGTTTGACATTGACCGATAGAACCAGGAGCACGGTGAGACAATGAGTTACCATGTGTCGCGTCTTGCATACTGAAATTATGACGCTTGATGGCACCTTGAAACCCTTTACCTTTAGATTGACCAGTGACATCAATCGTAGAGATAGATTCGAAATCTGCTACAGTCAGCTCATCACCAACATTGATTTCTTTTTCGTCACCAGACAGGCGGAACTCCCACAAACCACGACCAGCTTCAACATTTGCTTTTGCGTAGTGACCTGCAGCAGCTTTGTTGACGCGGCTCGAACGGCGAGTACCAACAGTGACTTGAACAGCTTGATAGCCATCAGTTTCTGTTGTTTTCACCTGAGTAACGCGGTTCGGTTCAACCTCGATGACAGTTACTGGCACGGATACACCATCTTCAGTGAAGACACGTGTCATTCCGGCTTTACGTCCGACTAATTGAATAGCCATTTTTTACCTCATTTGCCAGTTGTGTACGGGGCTATCACCCGCTACGGCTGATCATTCCAGATCATTCCACTATTGTGCATAAGCCGACTGATAACCAGCCGGTTCTCGCACCCCAACCTTTGAGTCATTAACCCAAAGAAATTTGTACTTCCACGCCTGCCGCAAGGTCTAGTTTCATTAAAGCGTCAACCGTTTTTTCAGTTGGCTCAACGATGTCTAGAACACGTTTGTGTGTACGAATTTCATACTGATCACGCGCATCTTTATTTACGTGTGGTGAAATCAATACTGTGTAACGCTCTTTGCGAGTAGGAAGTGGAATCGGTCCACGCACTTGCGCACCTGTACGTTTCGCTGTGTCCACAATTTCTTGTGTTGAAGCATCGATCAGACGATGATCAAACGCTTTCAAACGAATACGGATTTTTTGGCTTTGCATTTCCAACTCCAAATACAATGTTTGATGACTTAACTGTACATTTTTTAAGCCAACATCCTTTTTAAGGACGGCGAATATTAGCTATTCAAAAACTGGTTGTCAAGTAACCAATCTCTGAAAGACAGAAATTCACCTTCTAGATAAAAAAAGGCTGCCCATATTCGAGCAGCCTTTTTTAGTTCAGAACAACCAATTCAAAGAATTAATTATTTAAGAACTTTAGCAACAACGCCCGCACCTACTGTACGACCACCTTCACGAATCGCGAAACGTAGACCTTCGTCCATTGCGATTGGGTGAATAAGAGTCACAGTCATTTGGATGTTATCACCAGGCATAACCATCTCTACGCCTTCTGGAAGCTCACAAGCACCAGTTACGTCAGTTGTACGGAAGTAGAACTGTGGGCGGTAACCTTTGAAGAATGGAGTGTGACGACCACCTTCATCTTTAGACAGAACGTATACTTCAGCTTCGAACTCAGTGTGAGGAGTGATAGAACCTGGTTTAGCCAATACTTGACCACGTTCTACGTCATCACGCTTAGTACCACGCAGAAGAACACCAACATTCTCACCTGCACGACCTTCATCAAGCAGTTTACGGAACATTTCTACACCAGTACAAGTTGTTTTAGTTGTATCTTTGATACCAACGATTTCAACTTCTTCACCAACTTTAACGATACCACGCTCTACACGGCCAGTTACTACAGTACCACGACCTTGGATAGAGAATACGTCCTCGATAGGCATAATGAATGCACCGTCGATAGCTCGCTCAGGCTCAGGAATATAAGTATCTAGTGTTTCAACTAGTTTCTTAACAGCCGTTGTACCCATTTCGTTGTCGTCTTCACCGTTCAATGCCATCAAAGCAGAACCTGGGATGATTGGAGTATCATCACCTGGGAAGTCGTATTCAGAAAGAAGGTCACGTAGTTCCATTTCAACCAACTCTAGCATTTCAGCGTATTCTTCAGAATCCGCACCGCCACAGTCTTCAGCCAACAAGTCAGCTTTGTTAAGGAAAACTACGATGTAAGGTACACCTACTTGACGAGAAAGAAGGATGTGCTCACGAGTCTGAGGCATAGGGCCGTCAGTCGCGCCACAAACTAGGATAGCACCGTCCATTTGAGCCGCACCAGTGATCATGTTTTTAACATAATCGGCGTGTCCAGGACAGTCTACGTGTGCGTAGTGACGAGTTGGAGAATCGTACTCTACGTGAGAAGTAGAGATTGTGATACCACGCTCACGCTCTTCTGGCGCATTATCGATACCGTCAAAAGCAACAGCTGTACCGCCGAATACTTCTGCACATACACGAGTCAATGCTGCAGTTAGGGTTGTTTTACCGTGGTCAACGTGACCGATAGTACCAACGTTAACGTGTGGTTTATTACGTTCGAATTTACTCTTTGCCATGATACATACACCTTAATGAATTAGTAAGTATGATGATTAATCTTCATTTTTGATGATCGCGTCTGCCACACTAGCTGGTGCTTCAGCGTATTTCTCAAATTCCATCGCATAACTCGCACGCCCTTGCGACAAGCTACGCACGTCCGTTGCATATCCAAACATCTCACCCAAAGGCACTTCCGCTCGAATAATCTTACCAGACGGGGAATCGTCCATCCCCTGTACAAGACCACGACGACGATTCAGGTCACCCATCACATCGCCCATGTATTCTTCAGGGGTAACAACTTCCACTTTCATTACAGGCTCAAGAACACAAGGATCAGCATCAACTGCGCCTTTCTTCAAGCCTTGAGAAGCTGCAATTTTAAAGGCCATTTCGTTAGAGTCAACATCATGGAAGGATCCATCGATCAGTACAACCTTCAGCCCCAATAATGGAAAGCCTCCAATTACACCGTTCTTCATTTGCTCTGAAACACCCTTTTCTACTGCAGGGATGTATTCTTTAGGAATAGCACCACCAACAATTTCGTTAACGAATTCAAGACCTTCGGAGTCCGAAGGAATCAACTTCATTACGACGTGACCATACTGACCACGACCACCAGATTGACGTACAAATTTGTGATCAACTGTCACTTCTTTGCGAATTTTTTCCCGATAGGCAACTTGAGGCTTACCAATGTTTGCCTCCACCTTGAACTCACGACGCATACGGTCAACGAGAATATCAAGGTGCAACTCACCCATACCAGAAATTATCGTCTGCCCTGTCTCTTCGTGCGTTTCAACGCGGAAAGACGGATCTTCTTGCGCCAATTTACCTAACGCAATCCCCATCTTCTCCTGATCGGCTTGAGACTTTGGCTCAACCGCAACGGAGATAACAGGCTCTGGAAATTCCATGCGTTCAAGCACAACAACATCATTCATATCACAAAGCGTATCACCCGTGGTGACATCCTTCATACCGATAGTGGCAGCGATGTCTCCAGCTAATACCTCTTTGATCTCTTCACGATTGTTTGCATGCATTTGAACCATTCGGCCAACACGTTCACGCTTCTGTTTAACAGAGTTGTAAACCGCATCGCCTGATTTCAACACTCCGGAATACACACGAATGAAAGTCAACGTCCCTACAAAGGGATCTGTTGCGATCTTAAATGCCAATGCAGAAAACGGTGCTTCATCATCAGCAACACGAGTCACAACTGTTTCACCGTCTTCAAGCGTCCCTTCAATCGCTTTTACTTCAAGCGGAGAAGGCAAGTACTCAACAACAGCATCCAGGACAGCCTGAACCCCTTTGTTTTTAAACGCAGACCCACAGGTCACCAAAACAATTTCATTGGCTAATGTGCGCGCCCGTAAGCCGGCTTTAATATCCTCAACAGACAAATCCCCTTCTTCGAGGTATTTATCCATCAATTCTTCATTCGCTTCAGCGGCAGCTTCTATCATTTGCTCACGCCAGCCCATCGCTTCATCAAGCAAATCAGCTGGGACGTCTTCCAAACTGAAAGTCATCCCTTGATCTTCTTCATTCCACATAATGGCTTTCATTAGCACAAGATCAATCACACCTTTGAAATCATCTTCGGTGCCAATATTGATCTGAATAGGCACTGCATTAGCCCCCAAACGCGTTTTAAGCTGACGAACAACAGAAAAATAATCAGCACCCGTACGATCCATCTTATTGACGAACACCATACGAGGCACTTCATATTTATTTGCTTGACGCCAAACGGTTTCCGTTTGAGGTTGTACACCGGATGAGCCACAAAGCACAACAACAGCACCATCCAAGACACGTAAAGAACGCTCAACTTCGATTGTGAAATCGACGTGTCCAGGTGTATCTATGATATTGATACGGTGCTGATCGAACTGCTGACTCATACCACTCCAGAAACAAGTCGTTGCTGCTGAAGTAATGGTAATACCACGCTCTTGCTCTTGTTCCATCCAATCCATTGTTGCGGCACCATCGTGCACCTCACCAATTTTATGGGATAGACCAGTGTAGAAAAGAACGCGCTCAGTTGTCGTCGTTTTACCCGCATCAACATGCGCACAGATACCGATATTACGGTAGCGGTTGATAGGTGTCTTACGTGCCACTGTCTTTGTTGCTCCGGTCGATTAGAAACGGTAGTGCGAGAATGCTTTGTTCGCTTCTGCCATACGGTGAACGTCTTCACGTTTCTTAACAGCAGAACCTTTATTCTCAGAAGCGTCTAGAATTTCACCTGCTAGACGTAGCGCCATGGATTTTTCACCACGCTTACGAGACGCTTCAACCAACCAACGCATAGACAATGCTGCGCGACGAGCTGGACGTACTTCTACAGGGACTTGGTAAGTCGCACCACCCACACGGCGAGATTTAACCTCAACCATTGGCTGGATAGATTCTAGGGCTTTTTCGAAGATCACCATTGGATCTTCAGATTTAGTACGAGTAGCAACTGTTTCAAGCGCATTGTAAACAATGCTCTCTGCAACAGATTTTTTGCCACTAACCATTACATGGTTGATGAACTTAGCAAGAAGTTGGCTTCCGTGTTTAGGATCCGGAAGGACTTCACGCTTAGCGACGACGCGTCTTCTAGGCATGTCTATATCCTCTTCAGGCTCGTCCGAGACAAACATTTGCTCGGCCTTACTGTATTAAAAAATTTGTCTAAACGATGATTTAAGCAGCGTTAGCTTACTTAGGACGTTTAGTACCGTATTTAGAACGGCCTTGCTTACGATTTTGTACGCCTGAAGTATCCAAGCTACCACGAACAGTGTGATAACGAACACCTGGAAGGTCTTTTACACGACCGCCGCGAATCAGCACGACGCTGTGTTCTTGTAGGTTGTGACCTTCACCACCGATGTAGGAAGTTACTTCAAAGCCGTTAGTCAAGCGAACACGACATACTTTACGCAAAGCCGAGTTAGGCTTTTTAGGTGTAGTAGTATAGACGCGAGTGCAGACACCGCGGCGTTGCGGACAAGCTTGTAACGCAGGAACGTCACTCTTTGCCACTTTACGTTTACGTGGTTTACGAACCAACTGGTTAACGGTTGCCATTAAACAAGCTCCACAGATCCAATTCTTATGGCGGAAATCGCCAAAAATAAGGAGGCGCAAGTGTAATTTGCGCCTATAAAACAGTCAATAGGGAGGCGACTAAAAAATCACCTCCCTCGCGATTTAACAGCGAAAACTAGCCTTTTAATGCTGCACTTAACGCTTCTTCTACATCAGAGGCACTAATTGACGCACTTCCTTCCTTCGCTGCTTGCGCAAGCTCTTTCTTACGCTTGCGCTCATTGTGGTAAGCCAAACCAGTACCAGCTGGAATTAATCGACCCACAACAACGTTCTCTTTTAGGCCACGTAAGTGATCTTTTTTACCAGTGACCGCCCCTTCCGTAAGAACACGAGTTGTTTCTTGGAAAGACGCTGCTGATATAAAGGACTCAGTTGCCAAAGAGGCTTTGGTGATACCTAGTAGCACACGCTCAAACTTAGCGGGGAATTTACCTTCCGCTTCCGCTTTTTCGTTTGCGTCTAGAAGTTGAGTCAACTCAACCTGATCACCTTGGATAAGATCTGTATCACCAGACTCACCCACTTCCACTTTACGTAGCATTTGACGAACGATAACTTCAATGTGCTTATCGTTAATCACAACACCTTGTAGGCGGTAAACTTCTTGCACTTCATTCGTGATGTAATCGGCTAACGCTTCTACACCTTGAAGACGCAAGATATCATGAGGGCTTAGCGGACCGTCAGCGATAATCTCGCCTTTTGCCACTTCTTCACCATCAAATATGTTGATTTGACGCCATTTCGGAATCAATGTCTCGATTGGATCACTACCATCTTGTGGTGTGATGACCAAACGAATCTTACCTTTGGTTTCTTTACCGAAGCTCACCACACCACTTGTCTCTGCCATCACAGCAGGGTCTTTTGGACGACGAGCTTCGAATAAATCCGCCACTCGAGGCAGACCACCGGTAATATCTTTGTTACCTTGTGATTCTTGCGGAATACGAGCAAGAACTTCACCTGATTTCACTGTTGCACCATGATCCAAGCTTAATAAAGCTTTCTCAGGCAACATGTATTGCACAGGCGATTCCGTACCAGGAATCAACACTGGGTTACCATCCGCATCCACTACAGAGATCATCGGACGAATGTCTTTACCCGCGGCCGGACGGTCACGCATCTCCATGACTTCAATGGTGGTCAAACCTGTCATTTCGTCAGACTGACGACGAATGGTCACGTTTTCTTCCATACCACTGAACTCAAGGCGACCTTGCATCTCAGAGACGATTGGGTGGGTGTGTGGATCCCAATTAGCAACGATTTGACCCGCTGTCACAGAATCACCTTCACGTACACTCAATACTGCGCCGTAAGGAAGCTTGTAACGCTCTTTCTCACGCCCTGCCTCATCCGCAATCGCCAACTCAGAAGAACGCGACGCCACCACCAAATGCTCTGCATCGCGGACGATGCTCTTCATTTTATGGAAACGTACCGTACCCGCACTCTTCACCTGAACGCTATCAACAGCAGATGCTCGAGACGCCGCACCACCGATGTGGAAGGTACGCATGGTTAACTGTGTACCCGGTTCACCGATAGACTGCGCAGCAACAACACCAACCGCCTCACCGATGTTAACTTGGTGACCACGAGCGAGATCTCGACCGTAACACTTAGCACATACACCGTGACGTGTATCACAGGTGATAACAGAGCGAATGATCATCTCATCCACACCCGCTGCTTCAATCGTACGAACATCATGTTCATCGATCAAGGTACCAGCAGCAAGAACCAAATCACCTTTCGTGTCGATCACATCTTGAGCCACAACGCGACCCAATACACGATGACCTAATGGGACAACAACGTCACCACCTTCAATCATCGCGTTAACTTTGATGCCATTTGTTGAACCACAATCTACTTCAGTGATTACCAAATCCTGCGCTACGTCTACTAGACGACGAGTCAAGTAACCAGAGTTTGCCGTTTTCAATGCCGTATCAGCTAGACCCTTACGAGCACCGTGAGTCGAGGTAAAGTACTGAAGTACTGATAGACCTTCACGGAAGTTCGCTGTGATTGGTGTTTCGATGATAGAACCATCCGGTTTCGCCATCAGACCACGCATACCACCCAACTGACGCATCTGAGCCACACTACCACGGGCACCAGAGTCGGCCATCATGTAAACGGAGTTGAAAGATTGCTGCTCAACCTCTTCACCCGCTTTGTTGATGGTCATCTCTTTTGCCAAGTTTTTCATCATGGCTTCAGTCACGGTTTCGTTGGTACGAGACCACAAGTCGATTACCTTGTTATACTTCTCGCCTTGCGTTACAAGACCATCTGCATATTGATATTCGATTTCTTTAACTTCCGCTTCTGCTTTGGCAATGATCGCTGCTTTTTCTGGCGGAATAACAAAGTCATCCACACCAACAGACGAGCCAGACGCCGTTGCGTAAGCAAAACCGGTGTACATCAATTGGTCCGCAAAAATACAGCTTTCTTTCAAGCCCACTTTACGGTAACACTCGTTGATCAAGTTTGAGATCGCCTTTTTCTTCATTGGCTGGTTAACCACTGAGAAAGGAAGGCCATCAGGCACAATATCAAACAACAGAGCACGACCAACGGTTGTGTCTACAATGAAAGTCGACGGCACTTTTTCACCATCTAACGTGGTATCAACTTGATTGATACGCACCTTGACTTTCGCATGCAATTCAACTTGCTTGGCACCATACGCGCGATGTACTTCTTTGATGTCAGAAAACGCCATGCCTTCACCCTTGGCATTGATTTTCTCACGCGTCATGTAGTACAGACCCAATACCACGTCCTGAGAAGGAACGATGATTGGTTCACCGTTTGCGGGTGACAGGATGTTGTTCGTCGACATCATCAAAGCACGCGCTTCTAGCTGAGCTTCAAGAGTCAATGGAACGTGAACCGCCATTTGGTCACCGTCGAAGTCGGCGTTATAGGCCGCACACACAAGCGGGTGCAACTGAATCGCTTTACCTTCGATCAACATAGGTTCAAACGCTTGGATACCCAAACGGTGAAGCGTTGGTGCACGGTTCAACATCACAGGATGTTCGCGGATAACCTCATCAAGGATATCCCATACTTCAGGTGTTTCACGCTCGACCATTTTCTTAGCGGCTTTAATGGTCGTTGCCATGCCGCGAAGTTCTAGTTTAGAGAAGATGAACGGCTTGAATAGCTCAAGAGCCATTTTCTTCGGCAAACCACACTGGTGCAGACGTAGAGAAGGACCTACTGTGATTACAGAACGGCCAGAGTAGTCAACACGCTTACCAAGCAAGTTCTGACGGAAACGACCTTGCTTACCTTTGATCATATCGGCCAAAGATTTTAATGGGCGCTTGTTGGAACCGGTAATCGCACGACCACGACGACCATTATCGAGCAACGCATCAACAGACTCTTGCAACATACGTTTTTCATTACGCACAATGATGTCTGGAGCCGATAGCTCTAGCAGTCGTTTCAAGCGGTTGTTACGGTTAATCACACGACGGTAAAGATCGTTCAAATCAGACGTCGCAAAACGACCACCCTCAAGTGGCACCAATGGACGAAGATCTGGCGGAAGAACAGGCAATACTTCCAACACCATCCATTCTGGGTTGTTGCCAGAATGATAGAAAGCCTCAACCAACTTAAGACGCTTAGACAGCTTCTTAATACGGGTTTCAGAGTTCGTGCTGTTGAGCTCTTCACGCATGCTGTTAATTTCTTCAGGCATGTCTAAGTCGCGTAGCAACATTTGAACCGCTTCAGCCCCCATACGGGCATCGAATTCGTCACCGAACTCTTCTAGCGCTTCAAAGTATTGCTCGTCGTTGAGCAACTGCCCTTTCTCAAGCGTTGTCATACCTGGATCAATCACAATGAAAGATTCAAAGTAAAGCACACGCTCAATATCACGCAACGTCATATCCATGATAAGACCGATACGTGATGGAAGAGATTTCAAGAACCAAATGTGAGCAACAGGTGACGCAAGCTCGATGTGCCCCATGCGTTCACGACGCACTTTTGACAGAGCTACCTCAACGCCACACTTCTCACAGATAACACCGCGGTGTTTCAAGCGCTTGTATTTACCACACAAACACTCGTAGTCCTTAATTGGACCAAAGATTTTTGCACAGAACAAACCGTCACGCTCAGGCTTGAACGTACGGTAGTTGATGGTCTCCGGCTTTTTAACTTCACCGTAAGACCATGAACGAATCATATCTGGTGATGCCAAGCCAATGCGGATCGCATCAAACTCGTCAGATTGTCCCTGTGATTTTAGAAGACCTAATAAGTCTTTCATGGATATTCGCCCCACTCGTAAGGCTGGGGAGAAGTACTCCCCAGCAGGTCAAATGTGATTCGTGCTTATTCGTTTTCCAGCTCGATATCGATACCAAGAGAACGAATCTCTTTCACCAACACGTTGAAGGACTCAGGCATGCCAGGCTCCATTCTGTGATCGCCATCAACGATGTTTTTATACATCTTAGTACGGCCGTTCACATCATCAGACTTGACTGTCAACATCTCTTGAAGTGTGTAAGCGGCACCGTATGCTTCTAGCGCCCATACCTCCATCTCCCCGAAACGCTGACCACCGAACTGAGCTTTACCACCCAGCGGTTGCTGAGTAACCAAGCTGTAAGAACCAGTAGAACGTGCGTGCATTTTGTCATCGACCAAGTGGTTCAATTTCAGCATGTACATGTAACCAACGGTTACAGGACGCTCAAACGCATCACCCGTACGGCCGTTAAACAAACGAACCTGACCACTTTCATTCAAGCCAGCCAAACGCAACATACGTTTGATCTCAGCTTCTTTCGCACCATCAAAGGCACCAGACGCCATTGGCACACCACCTGTTAGGTTTTTCGCCAAGGTTAAAATTTCTTCGTCTGTAAAGCTGTCCAGATCTTCCGTACGCGCACAACGCAAGTCACCTTCGTAACCATTATAGATCTCATCAAGGAAACGACGCAGTTCAGCTACTGCTTCCGCTTTTTCGCGTTCAACCGCCAGCATTTCATTGATCTTACGACCTAAGCCTTTAGAAGCCGCACCTAAGTGAGTCTCTAGAACCTGACCCACGTTCATACGCGATGGTACACCCAGCGGGTTCAACACGATATCAACTGGATCACCGTTTTCATCGTACGGCATATCTTCAACAGGCATGATCTTAGAGATTACACCCTTGTTACCGTGACGACCGGCCATTTTATCACCAGGCTGAATACGACGCTTAATGGCAACGTAAACTTTCACAATCTTAAGCACGCCAGGTGCTAAATCATCGCCTGTTTGCAATTTGCGTTTTTTATCTTCGAACTTCGCATCAAGCTCTTTACGGCGCTCAATCAAAGCGGCTTGTGCTTTTTCAAGCTGCTCACTAGCCTCTTCGTTGGCAACACGAATTTTAAACCACTCAGGGTGATCTAGATTCGCCAAGTAATCTTCCGTAATGATCGCATTGCGAGCTAAACTAGGGCCGCCTTCTGCTTGTTGACCAATTAAGGCCTCAGCGAGACGCTCAAAGGTTGCTTTTTCAACGATACGAAACTCTTCGTTTAAATCCTTACGAACTTGGTCAAGTTGCGCCTTCTCAATAGACTTGGCACGCTCGTCTTTTTCAATGCCATCGCGAGTAAAGACTTGAACATCGATAACCGTACCGCGAGTACCTGTTTTCACTCGCTGAGACGTATCTTTTACGTCAGACGCTTTCTCACCAAAGATCGCTCGCAAAAGTTTCTCTTCAGGCGTCAACTGGGTTTCACCTTTCGGTGTTACCTTGCCAACAAGAATATCACCTGGCTCCACTTCCGCACCGATGTAAACGATACCGGATTGGTCCAGTTTAGAAAGAGCACCTTCACCCACGTTCGGGATATCGGCCGTAATTTCTTCAGGCCCAAGCTTGGTATCACGCGCCACACAAGTCAGTTCTTGAATGTGAATGGAAGTAAAACGATCCTCCTCCACAACACGCTCAGACACGAGAATCGAGTCTTCGAAGTTATAACCATTCCAAGGCATGAAAGCGATACGCATGTTTTGACCCAACGCCAAATCCCCCATATCAACGGAAGGACCATCGGCCATAATATCACCAACCGATACTCTCTCGCCTTTCATCACCAAGGTACGCTGATTAATACAGGTATTTTGGTTAGAACGTACGTATTTGGTTAAGCTATAGATGTCAACACCTGCTTCACCCGCTACCGTTTCTTCCGAGTTAACACGAACAACGATACGACTCGCATCAACTGACTCAATCACACCGCCACGCTTAGCAACGATACAAACACCAGAGTCTTTGGCAACGTTTTTCTCCATACCCGTACCAACGACTGGCTTATCCGCCTTCAATGTTGGCACTGCTTGACGTTGCATGTTCGATCCCATCAAGGCACGGTTCGCGTCATCGTGTTCCAAGAATGGAATCAATGAAGCGGCTACCGACACTACCTGACGTGGAGACACGTCCATCAAGTTAACTTTTTCTTTTGGAATCAAAGTGGTTTCATGCATGTGACGCACTTGAACCAGCTCGTCCACCAAGCGCCCTTCTTCATCTACGTTTGCAGACGCCTGGGCAATAACATATTTCGCTTCATCGATTGCCGAAACATAAACCGTTTCGTCCGTCATCTTGCCGTCAACAATTTTACGGTAAGGCGTTTCCAAGAAGCCGTAGCTGTTAGTACGCGCATACGTTGAGAGCGAGTTGATCAAACCGATGTTTGGACCTTCAGGCGTTTCGATTGGACAAACACGACCATAGTGAGTGGCATGTACGTCACGCACTTCAAAGCCTGCGCGTTCACGAGTCAAACCACCGGGGCCTAACGCGGAAACACGACGCTTATGAGTGACCTCAGAAAGCGGATTGTTTTGGTCCATAAACTGAGACAACTGGCTAGAACCAAAGAATTCTTTGATCGCCGCTGCTACAGGTTTCGCATTCAACAAGTCTTGTGGCATTAAGCCATCCGCTTCTGCCATAGACAGACGCTCTTTCACGGCACGCTCAACACGTACAAGACCTACGCGGAATTGGTTTTCAGCCATTTCACCAACGGAACGAACACGACGGTTACCCAAGTGGTCAATATCGTCCACCATGCCGTTACCGTTGCGAATATCAAGCAAGGTTTTTAGAACCGCTACGATATCATCGTTATCCAATACGCCAGGACCGGTGTCTTCTTCACGGCCTAGACGGCGGTTAAATTTCATTCGACCCACGTTAGATAAGTCGTAACGATCTTCGGCGAAGAACAAACCTTGGAATAAGCCTTCGGCAGATTCTTTGGTTGGTGGCTCGCCAGGACGCATCATACGGTAAATCTCTACCAATGCTTCCAACTGATTATTGGTTGGATCAATGCGAAGCGTATCTGAAATAAATGGACCACTATCCAGATCATTGGTGTATAAGGTATCTATCTCTGTAATACCCGCACTCACCAACGCCTCTAAAAGCTCAACAGATAATTCTGTATTCGCTTCAGCAATAAGCTCACCCGTTGCAGGGTGGATAAGATTTTTCGCTGTGACCTTACCTAGCATGTATTCAAGTGGAACAGATAGGCGCTCAAGGCCTGCTTTTTCCATTACACGAATATGCTTAGCAGTAATACGACGACTTTCCTCAACAATGATTTCACCGTTTGCATCGGTAATATCAAACAAAGCCGTTTCGCCACGAAGGCGGTTGGCGATCAACTCCATCTCGAAACCATCACGGGTTAAGAAGAAACGGGTTGTCTCAAAGAAAGTGTCTAAAATTTGTTCTGTATCGAAGCCCAACGCACGCAACAAAATCGTTACAGGCAGTTTACGACGGCGATCTATACGTACAAACACGCAGTCTTTCGGATCAAACTCGAAATCCAACCATGAACCACGATAAGGAATAACACGAGCAGAATGTAACAATTTACCTGATGAGTGTGTTTTGCCACGATCATGATCAAAAAACACACCAGGAGAGCGGTGTAATTGAGAGACGATAACACGCTCAGTCCCGTTAATAACAAAGGTACCATTGTCTGTCATAAGCGGAATTTCGCCCATGTAGACTTCTTGCTCGCGGATGTCTTTGATGGCCTTGTTTGAGGACTCTTTATCATAAATGATGAGTCGAACTCGAACACGAAGAGGCGCTGCGTAAGTAACACCACGCAACTGACACTCTTTAACATCAAATACTGGCTTGCCTAAACGGTAATCGACGTATTCTAGCGCCGCATTGCCGGAAAAGCTGACCATTGGAAAGACAGATTTAAAGGCCCCATGCAGACCTAATTCCTCACGCTCTGCAATCGCTTTACCTTCTTGCAGAAAACTACGGTAGGATTCAAGCTGAATTGCCAGCAAGTATGGCACATCCAAAACGGGCGGCAGTTTACCGAAATCCTTACGGATACGTTTTTTCTCAGTGTATGAGTAAGCCATCAGCATTCCCCAGCTTGTGCACATTGACGCAAAAGGCCCAAATCAGGCCTTACCATATATGGGAGCATAATCTCCCATTTGAAAATTCTTTTGATTTTATTTGAGTTTATAGAAACCCAAAAAGGCCGGTGACAATACGTCACCAGCCATTTCGACTATAGGTCGAAATCTGGAAATACAAGTATCATTACTTGATTTCGACAGATGCACCAGCCTCTTCAAGAGCTGCTTTAAGTGCGTCAGCGTCTTCTTTAGAAACGCCTTCTTTAACCGTCGCAGGAGCGCCGTCAACCATGCCTTTCGCTTCTTTCAAGCCAAGACCAGTTGCCGCACGAACCGCTTTGATTACGTTAACTTTCTTATCGCCAGCAGCAGTAAGAACAACGTCAAATTCAGTTTGAGCTTCAGCAGCAGGGCCAGCTTCAGCAGCAGGACCAGCAGCAGCAACCGCTGCAGTTACACCGAATTTTTCTTCCATTGCTGAAATTAGTTCAACAACATCCATTACAGACATTTCTGCTACTGCATTGATGATATCTTCTTTAGTTAGAGCCATGACTCAGATTCCTAGCATTCTTTATAATCACCCAAGGGTGATAAAACAAAATATTTATCAAGAAGGGATACGATAAACCGTATTACGCCGCTTCTTGCTCTTTTTGGTCGCGAATTGCTGCAAGAGTACGAGCAAGTTTGCTTGTTGCACCCTGCATTACACTCATAAGCTTCGCAATAGCTTCATCGTATGTAGGCAATGTTGCCAAACGATCAATGTCGCCAGCTGGGATCAACTCACCGTTGAACGCCAATGCTTTTACTTCAAACTTGTCATTCGCTTTCGCAAAAGTTTTCAACAAACGAGCCGCCGCACCTGGGTGTTCGTTTGAGAAAGCAATTAGCGTAGGGCCAACAAAGCTCTCAGTTAGACATTCGAAGTCTGTGCCTTCCACTGCACGGCGAGCCAATGTGTTACGTACGACTCGTACGAAAACACCCGCTTCGCGCGCTTCTTTACGAAGTGCTGTCATGCTGCTCACGGTAACACCGCGAGAATCAGCAACAACCGCAGACAACGCAGTTTTGGCCGCTTCGCTAACTTCGGCGACAATGGCTTTTTTGTCTTCTAGACCTAATGCCACTGGTTTTCTCCTGGATTAGCAGAGAGTAAATTACTCTCTTGTTTTTACCAACTCTCCGATTACTCGAAGTACTTGCTGGTGAGTTAGATCCAGTTTATCTGAATCGGGCCACACCATCTGCGCAGGACCAACATTTTCCAACGTTGTTATTAAACCCAAAGGTTCCTGCGGTCTTTGACGGCCTGCTCAACATACTTTATGCAGGCAGACCCCAAAGCGCATGATCTAAATGGCTTATTACTTAGTAGCGTTAAGCGCACCTAGATCAATTTGTAGACCTGGTCCCATTGTAGAAGACAAGGTCACTTTTTTCATATAGACACCTTTAGAAGAAGCAGGTTTAGCACGACGTAGGTCAGCTAAAAGCGCTTCCAAGTTGCCTCTGATAGATTCTGCAGCGAAGTCAATAGAGCCAACGCCAGCATGAATGATACCATTTTTATCAGTACGATAACGAGCTTGACCTGCTTTTGCATTTTTTACAGCCGTCGCAACGTCAGGGGTTACCGTGCCAACTTTAGGGTTAGGCATTAGACCACGTGGGCCCAAGATCTGACCTAGTTGACCAACAATACGCATTGCATCTGGAGAAGCAATAACCACGTCGAAGTCTAGGTTGCCAGCTTTAACTTGTTCAGCCAAATCTTCGAAACCTACAACGTCTGCACCAGCTTCTTTCGCTGCTTCTGCGTTAGCACCTTGAGTGAACACAGCAACACGAACGTCTTTACCAGTACCATGAGGCAATACAGTAGAACCACGAACAACCTGATCAGATTTACGTGGATCAACGCCTAGGTTTACAGATACGTCGATAGATTCTTTGAACTTCACAGTAGAAAGCTCTGACAAAAGAGCAACCGCCTCTTCTACAGAGTACAATTTCGTTGCGTCTATTTTTTCTGCGATCAAGCGAGCGCGTTTAGTTAGCTTAGCCATTAGTTCACACCCTCAACGTCTAGACCCATAGCGCGAGCGCTACCAGCGATAGTACGAACCGCTGCATCCATATCTGCTGCAGTCAAATCAGCCTGCTTAGCAACAACAATCTCTTCCAGTTGAGCACGAGTAACCGTACCCACTTTTTGAGTGTTTGGACGAGGAGAACCACTCTTAAGGCCTGCTGCTTTCTTAAGAAGAACAGAAGCTGGAGTAGATTTCGTTTCAAATGTAAAACTACGATCACTGTACACAGTGATGATAACAGGTGTTGGAAGACCTGGCTCAATACCTTGAGTTTTGGCATTAAACGCTTTACAGAATTCCATAATATTCACACCGTGTTGACCAAGAGCTGGACCAACTGGTGGACTTGGGTTCGCTTGACCCGCTTTAACTTGTAGCTTGATATAAGCTTGGACTTTCTTAGCCATTTTTAAACTCCAGATGGGTCACCGCCCGAAGGCTACCCGTTCAACAAAATCAGGCCTTTTCAACCTGACTAAACTCCAAATCAACTGGTGTAGATCGCCCAAATATGAGCACCGCCACTTTGATTCGGCTTTTATCATAATCCACTTCTTCAACGACACCGTTAAAGTCAGCAAATGGACCTTCGTTAACACGAACCACCTCGCCCACCTCAAACAAGGTCTTAGGACGAGGCTTATCAGCACCGTCATTAACGCGCTGCAAGATGGCATTAGCTTCACGCTCAGTAATCGGGGACGGCTTATCCGCTGTACCACCAATAAAACCGAGCACTCGACCCGTTCCTTTCACCAAATGCCAAGAGTCATCGTTCATTTCCATTTGAACCAAGACATAACCAGGATAAAATTTTCTTTCGCTCTTGCGCTTTTTGCCATCTCGAATTTCAACCACTTCTTCGGTTGGCACCAAGATGTCACCAAAATAGTCTTCTTGCCCCATAATTTGCACGCGTTCTTTCAGCGAGCGCATTACGTGCTTTTCGTACCCAGAGTACGCTTGAACTACATACCATCGTTTCGTCACGAGCAACTCCTAACCTATTACCGAAGAAACGATCCAACCAAGGAGCGAATCTACCCCCCACAGTACGAGAGACATAAAAAGAACAACCGCCAATACAATTAAGGTCGTTTGAATGGTCTCTTGTCTTGTTGGCCATACTACTCGGCGAATTTCAGTTTTTGCTTCTTTCGCCAATGTGAAAAAAGCCTTTCCTTTCGCCGTTTGTAGCGCAATAAAACCAGCAACACCAGCCAAAACCAAAATAGCGATCAAACGATACAATAGTGACTCAGCAGAAAAATAGTTATTACCAACCACACCGACGGCAATCAGTAACACAACAATCGCCCACTTAAATACGTCTGTGCTAGACGTTTGAGTTTCAGTACTCGATCTCATACTTTCAGGTGATCCCTAATTAAGAAATAGGATACGAAAATGGCAGGCCAAGAGGGACTCGAACCCCCAACAGCCGGTTTTGGAAACCGGTGCTCTACCAATTGAACTATTGGCCTACATCGTATGGGCGGAGGATGATACTCGTATTTGCTTTGTCAAGCAAGAGCATTCGCCCAAAAAACAGACAATAAAAAAGGCGGCTAAACCACCTATCTTTTGTATCGGAAACACTGGAGCTCATGAGCAGACTTGAACTGCCGACCTCACCCTTACCAAGGGTGTGCTCTACCAACTGAGCTACATGAGCAACTTGGAGCGGGTAGCGGGAATCGAACCCGCCTCTTCAGCTTGGAAGGCTGAGGTAATAGCCACTATACCATACCCGCAACTGGTGGAGGGAGGTGGATTCGAACCACCGAAACTTTCGTGGCAGATTTACAATCTGCTCCCTTTGGCCACTCGGGAACCCCTCCACGTACTCTGTGCTTTTGAACAGCACCCCAAAAGGTGGGAGCCATTATATTAATCAGTTTCTGAATTGCAAGCACTAACAAGGATTTTTTTCTATTTTTATCATCATCTTGGTCAAATCGAACTGAGAAAGCAGTTTTTCTAATGCTTCGTTACTAATTGGCTGCTCTATATCAATCTGATGCAAGCTAACCGTGCGAAGATGTCGGTATATATTCAGCTTGTAATTCAGTTTGCTTTCAATACGCTTACGGGCTTCATCAGCCCCCTCTTGAGAAGAGTATAATCCAAGAGAAATACGATTTTTCATCTCACCACGAGTGATAATAAAACTATCAATAGAGCGGTTATGTAGCGCTTTGACAATTTCTCGAGCTTGCTCCTGTGTATCTGGCGCCTCGATGTACAACCAAAACTTAGGCCGCTTACCCATGACCTGTTTTTCACTGTATTTCCAGTTTAGCTTCTTCAGAGCCTGAATAATTTGCGCATCATCCGCACTTTTTTCGACCTCTAGCTGAGGACACACCATCGGACTTGTCTCAGAATTTGCCTTTGCAACTGTCAACGCTTTTTGAAGAGACGCCTCCATCTCTTGTGATTGCTGTTTGGCCTTGGTCATGGCAGCTTGCTCTTCACTGTTTGCAGGCTCCGATAAAAGTCGAATAGAGGTACTTACTGGCGGAGCATACACATGTTCATTCACCTGTGCGGTGTTATGTTTCATCATATGCGCCCACCCAAAAAAAGCGGCATTGACCAAAACAATAATAAAAAACAGCCACTTCATACTTGTTTCCTTATCATTTCATCACCGACGAGCTTTGCTCCTAACGCGACCAAGTGGGGGTCACATTCTGCCTCTATCCCTAACGTCTTAAGCAATTCTTGTGCATCGCCTCCTGTCACAATCCACCGGTGATCATGATAATTTCCATAGACACGCTCCAAAAAACCCAATGCCATTTGATAACATCCCTCGCCGACAGCTCGGGCCGTGGAGTTTGGCAAACCCTCACCAACTTTGAGTTCACTGGCGTCATAGCGAATTTTTGCGGTATTAGCCAATAAAGCATTTTCCATCATCATCAGACCAGGGACAATATAACCACCGAGGTGCCGTGCTTGCTCATTGACCACATCGACTTTGATTGCTGTTCCGGCATCAACAATGACAATGTTTCCACCATAGTGGTGGAAACCCGCGACAACAGTAAGCCAGCGATCAATGCCTAAACGCCAAGGCTCCTCATAAGCACACACCACACCACACGCTTGCGCAGTACTTTCTAGGACTACTAGCTGGCTATTGGGGTAGTAGGCTTGCACTTCCTGTTGTAGTGCCAAACTGGCATCTTGAGAGCGCACACTGGCAAAATAAATAACTTCAGGAAGAAAGTATCGTTTCGTTAAATGTTCATGATCCCTTACCTGCCACTGGATCTGCCCCTTTTCAAATGCGGTGTACTTGATGCTAGTGTTCCCCACATCGACAACCAGTAACTTAGCGACGACGGACACTGACTTCTCCCCCATGTAATCGTGTGATCACACCATCCTCACCTTCCACCAAAAGCGCACCACTTTCATCAATGCCTTTGGCAATGCCAGTTCGCTGCTGGGATAAAGAGCTAACGGTCACCGCTTGATTATGCAAAACATCGTGGGCTTGCCATAGCGATTGATAGTGTTTCATACCATGTCCATCCTCAAATGCCTTGCAAACCGTCACCAATTCATTCGTCAAATCCGCAAGAATTTGATTTCGGCTAGGCGTCTTAGACAATCGAGAAGCAAGATCCGTCCAAGGTTGGTCGACAGACGACATCACATCGGCCTCCATCGCCACATTAAGCCCTATCCCTATAATAACGTCACATCGATCTTCATCTGCTACCATTTCAAGCAAAATACCACAGACCTTTTGTCCATCGATTTGCACATCGTTTGGCCATTTTAAACCTGGGTTCGGAATACCTTGTTTTTTGATGGTACGGGCAACCGCCACGCCAACCGCTAAACTTAAGCCTTCCACCACACTCGGCCCATTTTCAAAACGCCAAGCAAAGGACATGGTGATATTTTTCGCCACGCCAGAGGCCCAATGGCGACCACGACGACCACGCCCTTGGGTCTGACGTTCCGCCGCAATCATCAAGGGTAGCGATGTCCCATCGTTTATACGCTGCTTCATATCACCATTGGTCGATGCTGTTTCGAAGACGATCGACACAGGAATACCGCTATCAAATCCCGCTTCTAAAAGCGCGTCGAGCGACAATAACTCCAATGGCGTCGGCAAACGATAACCGCGCCCTTTTACAGAATGAATTGTTATGCCAATGCCTTCTAATTTTTTTAGTTTTTTCCACACTGCTGCTCGGGTCACGCCAAGCGCTTCCCCTAACGCTTCCCCGGAGTGAAACTTACTATCACTCAATAGGGACAAAATTCGTTGCATTCAGAGACTCCAACTGTCTTCAGAGTTAATGTAAATCAAAGGCTGGAAACGCTCGATTATCTTGTGTTTGCAGCCAATTTTCGGCTAGGTATTGGCACTGCTGATCGATAACATGCAATGCATAAGCGTGACGCGACTGTCCGGAGCGGTTAGCGTAGCTTAAATGGGGAAACTCGCCATTGAGAACCACTAAACTGCCCTTTGGTACAGGCAAAGCAACCAGCTCGTCTTGTTGCCACTGATGCTCTTTTAAGGTCACCATTGTCGTTTCAATACCATTTGGAGAAACGCGTTCAAAGCGTTTTAACAACCCTATTTTGTGTCCGCCTGGAATCCCCCATAGACAGCCATTTTCTAACGTTGCGTCTTCGATAGCAAACCATAATCCAATCACACTCATCGGATCCGTATACAAAAAGGTACTGTCTTGATGGCAGTCAACCTCTCCACCAATGCCTGGCTGCTTAAAAATATACATGGATTGCACCGCCCGTGGCGTTTTCATACCAAGTTGTTCCAATAAACTCCCCCAGATTGAGGATAGAGAGAACGCTCGAAAAAGATCATCCTGAATATGCAGACCATGACCCGCTTTATTGATAGACAAAGACAAATCTTGTTTCAACTCCCCCTGCTCATCAAAAGCTTCTTCTTCAAAGAAAAACGAAATATTCTCTGAAGAAGCCATAAAATATTCATCGGTATGCCGCGATTGCTCATTAGTGGTAAAGATGGAGCGAACTGAGTTGGGATCAAAACGCGTCAACAATGCCTCCATTCGGACCTTTAAGGCATCGCATATTGCGGGCGGCACCAAGGATTCTAAAACAACGTATCCATCGTCATGATAGCGTTTCACCTGCTCGCCTGTCAGACGAATACGAGGTAGAGCGTTTAACATAGATGTAACCACAGAAGACGAAGACATTTTAATTCCCTATCACAATACTGAGTAAATATACCTTGATCCTAGCAAAGTTCACATAAGAACGCCCTATGCTATTATGCCCTCTTATTACATGGCATTAACCATCTAACGCAAGCAAGGATCATCATGTCGTCCTTATTCCCACCTCCCATTCGAGTAGAGTCATTATGGTTTCCCTTGGTGAAAAAGTTTTACCAAGCCCACTACCCTAGTGGCAAACCGAATAAAGCAGACCCAATTTGGGTCATCAAATACCAAGGAGGGATTTTAAGTGCGGTGCGATTAAAGCAACTAGCTCAGTGTCAATTACTTACTGCCATGGTGACCGAACCGACACATAGAGGTATGGGCATCGGCCATCATTTACTCCACCATCTTCATGATTCCTTGGTAGAGCGCCCATGTTACTGTTTCGCACTCTCACACCTTGAGCATTTTTACCAAGACAATGGTTTTCAAACAATAGAGTCCGCACAACTTCCCGATGAGCTTTCTGGACGATTGACGGCTTATGTCGCCCAAGGAAGATCACTCATTCCCATGCGCTATACTGCTGAACACGCGCAAGAGAATGCAAGTACTTACTAACTAATTAGAAATAAAAAAAACGCCAGTGGTACAGCTGGCGTTTTTATGATCTCTATTCCATGAGCGTCTTCTAAGGAAGACACTTCGATGACGTTAATTCAGGTGTCCTGCATTATGCAGTTCACGATTTTTCTTTAATGGCGGGTTCCACTGATAACTCCAAGTTTCAGACATGCGCTTACCATCAAGATCGAGATATACTTGCATATCGATTGGATTATCCGTTGCATCCGGCGGAACCACATCAAACATCACACGGTACTTATCGGAGTGATTGATTGGACGTACAGACTCCAGTTCCACTTTTCCTTTTGACGTATGGATAACCGCTTTTAACTTGCTACCATCACCAATCATGGGTAAATCCCCTCCTGCAAAGTCAATCACAAAACGCTTGCTATAATAGTGACGTTTCTGACCAATCACACCACCAATACCAGTGAAGGTATCTTGCACTCGCGCTTGAGATGAATGCTGTGGTGGATGACTACCCCAATACATATTGTAGCTGTACAGTAACTCTTGGCCGGGTTTGATTGGCTGTGCAGGATGCCAAAAGGCCACGATATTATCAAAGGTTTCATCCAAGGTTGGAATTTCTACGAGATCCACAGACCCTTTACCCCAGTTGCCTATAGGCTCAATCCATAAGCTTGGGCGTTTCTCATAAAACACCGAGTCGTCTTGGTAATGATCAAAGTTGCGGTCTCGTTGCAGTAAGCCAAACCCTTGCGGATTATCATCACTGTACGCGTTAAAACGAAGGTTTTTCGGGTTAGTCAAAGGACGCCAAATCCATTCGCCGGATCCAGTGTGCATAGCAAGCCCATCTGAATCATGGATTTCTTCACGCCAATCATAATTTGTCCGACGATCGTTCTCACCCACCATGTACATGCTGGTTAACGGAGCGATTCCCAAACGTTCGATCGATTTACGTGGGTAAATTGCTGCATCCACTCTCATCTTTAATGGTTCACCTGGAGTGATATCAAAGCGATAGGCTCCAGACACACTTTTAGATTCCATTAGAGCGTATACCGTCACAGTACTAGAGCCAGGCTTTGTTTTTTCTAACCAATAGTTAGTAAAGACTGGGAACTCTTCAGGCTGATCCAACGCCGTATCAACGGCCAAACCACGTGCAGACAAACCATACTGCATTTCACTGCCAACAGCACGGAAATAACTGGCACCAAGAAAAGCGACAACATCACGCTTCCAGTCAGTCGCAAATTGCATACGAAAGCCGGCAAAACCAAGGTCTTTTGATAGCTTCTTCGCGTCAATGCCTGATTTGCCATAATCGAACATGGAAGGTGAATAATCGATCGGTATGACTTTACCATCCTTGATTTCATTCATATGGACAGGCGTGTCAAATCCACGACCTAAATGGAAAAACTCCGTATGGAATAGCGACCCTTTTGTCTTCCATAGCGCCGCACTGTCTTTATAATGAATCTGCTGATAAGCATTCCAACTCAAGTCTTTCAGGCTACTTGGCACCTCACCTTGATGATTATGATAAGGCTCGCTAGACAAATGGCGTGCATAGCCTTTTAGCCATGCGTAGCTAAACGCTTCATTTCCGGGAGGATTCACAGGGTTGGAAGAAACCACCGAATTAGCGTCTGATGTTACTTCAGGGGTTGACGCATAAGTGGTCACACTCACCAACAAACTGACAGCCAATAACACCCGACTTGCCAAGCGTTGATAAGGCCTTTGTGAAAAAAAACTTGCCGAGACAAACGTCGGAGATTCTGACATTTTTGTGGTTTTATCAATACAATTGAATGGCATGGTTAGACTCTTAATTTCCTATAAAGATAATTCATTCTATCGATTTAAGAATCACTCGTATATGAGCCTTCAGGTAAACAATTAACATTTTGTCGCCTTTTACTTTGCCAAAATGTCAGCTTTTTCTATACAAATGTCAGGTTTGTATCCAGCTGTAAACTCAAACAACCGCATCCCTGTTTGAGATGCTTTTTAGCACTAAAATACCCAATTAAAATGAGTGGTGAATAAAAACTTTCGATTCTATTGATATTGTCAACAAACAATCGAACCATCGCTGGTACTCGTTTGCACAACCTTATAGAATCCCGCTGACTGAAAAATACTATCAAGGACTGTTACATGAAGAATGTCATTTTAGGCGTACAAATGCTCTTTGTTGCATTTGGTGCTTTAGTCTTAGTGCCATTATTAACGGGGCTCGATCCTAGCGTTGCATTATTTGGCGCTGGCATGGGAACTTTACTCTTTCAAATAGTAACACGTCGTACGGTACCTATTTTCCTAGCGTCATCCTTTGCTTTCATTGCTCCCATTATGTATGGCACGCAAACGTGGGGGATCGCTTCCACTATGGGGGGATTAGTTGCCGCCGGATTTGTTTACGTCATCTTAGGCGTCTTCATCAAACTAAAAGGCGCTGGATTTATTCATCGTTTATTACCTCCTGTCGTCATCGGCCCTATTATTATGGTGATTGGTTTAGGGTTAGCCGAAAGCGCCGTTCATATGGCGATGGGAAAAAGTGGTGATGGCTCAACACAATTAGTGAATAGCGATGTTTCAATTTGGGTCTCACTAGCTTCTTTGCTCACCACGATTTTTATCAGTGTCTTTAGTAAAGGGCTGTTTAAACTCCTACCTATTTTTGGCGGTATTCTCGTAGGCTACTCATTAAGTCTTGCCTTAGGAATTGTTCACTTTGATAATGTTAGCAAAGCAGCTTGGTTTGCTATTCCTCATTTTACGATGCCGGAATTCAACATCAACGCAATCTTATTTATGCTACCCGTCGCTATCGCTCCCGCAGTGGAACACGTCGGCGATATTCTGTCCATCTCCAACGTCACAGGTAAAGATTATCTTAAAAAGCCGGGGCTACACCGAACCATTACCGGAGATGGCATCGCCACTATGGCCGCCGCCATGGTTGGCGCACCACCTAATACAACTTATAGTGAAGTCACAGGTGCCGTCATGCTAACCAAAGCCTTCAATCCAGTTATCATGACGTGGGCCGCGATCGCAGCGATCGTTCTCGCATGGGTTGGCAAATTAGGCGCCTTACTACAAACTATTCCAGTCCCCGTGATGGGCGGCATTATGATTCTACTATTTGGGTCTATTGCTGCGGTGGGCTTAAACACCTTAATCAAGAATCAAGTAGACCTTCACAAGTCCCGCAACTTGGTTATCGTAGGCGTTACCTTAGTCTTTGGCATTGGCGGTATGGCATTCGGTGTGGGGGGATTTAGCTTACAAGGCATTAGTCTATGTGGCATCGTAGCTATTTTGCTAAACCTTATTTTACCAAAAGACATTGGCGACACTCGCTTTGTAGATAATGCGCAAATGGAAGAATAGCCTTTAAATAGAGCGATTAATTGAAAAAACGGCTTCGTATGAAGCCGTTTTTGTTAACGTTATAAGATATTCATCCTCTCTAGGACTGGGCAAAATGAAGCAGAGTTTCTCCCGTCAAACGGTAACCTACCCATTCATCTTGTGACTGCGCTCCAATGGATCGATAAAACTGAATCGCAGGTTCATTCCAGTCTAATACACTCCACTCAAATCGACCGCATCCTTTACTAACCGCTATTTGAGCGAGATGCTTCAAAAGCGCTTTACCAGCACCGGAACCACGTGATTCAGCTGAGACATACAAATCCTCTAAATACAAACCATGCTTTGCAAGCCAAGTAGAATAGTTGAAAAAATAGACAGCAAACCCAACTGGAACATTGTCAATTGAGCAGATAATGGCTTTTGTTGCTGAATCCGTACCGAAAAGAGAAGACTCAATAGACTCTCGTGTTGCTAATACTTCATTTGCCGCTTTTTCGTAATGTGCAAGCTCTTTAATAAAACGTAAGATCAAGGCGGAATCACTTGGATCTGCATCGCGAATTGTTATCCCAGACATTTATTCTTCCTTTTATATTATTCATCGTATTGAGTTAATGTCGAATAAGTAAGTATTTAAACCATCAGCATTAAAACTCAGTTTCCTTAGGATACAGCCAAGTCAACTTCAGTATTGTCCGATTCTTTGTCCTTTATAATGTGATCAACCACCGTATTTCGTCCTGCCTTTTTGGCTGCATACAAATGTTGGTCTGCAAGGTAAAAAATTTCTGAAAGATCCTTATCCTGTTGGGAATAGCCTACCCCTACACTCACTGTCACGCTAATCTCACCGACGACCAATTTACTTACAGTTTCACGTAACAGGTTTGCATAGTCAAACATCTCTTTTCGACTTTGATTCACCGCATAAACAGTAAACTCTTCACCGCCCCAACGGCCAATAATATCTTTAGAATGAATTTTTCGACTCAGTAGTGAAGCAATATTTGTTAAAACCTCATCACCTTTTAAATGGCCATAACGGTCGTTTACTTCTTTAAAATGGTCTATGTCCAAAAGAAAAATAGCAAAGTCTTGCTGGCCTAAATGAAACTCCGGTTCCAATTCTTGTGTCACCTTTTCTAACCCACGACGATTGAGTATTCGAGTCAATGGGTCAATATAGGCATAATGCTCCAACATAGACACCTGTTGCTGCGCTTTGTCTTTACTCGACCGTAACTGAATCACCGTCCACAACAAAACAATGTACACAACATGCGCCACTGCAATATTCATCACCACCCCCAGAGTATCCTCAATGGAATAATGCTGAATCAACACAACAAAATGTCCAATAACGGTCACACTAAACGCCAATATGGTCATCAAAATCGCTTTACGAACTTCAAGAAACAAATAAGCAATCACATAATTTAGCCCTAACCACTGGGCTGCATTGGAAAATATCCCATTAGTCGCCATATGATGCCAAATACTCGAAGCGATTAGATAACCCGCGACAACGGAATAGGTAGTAAGATGCAAATATTGATCCGGCACTTTTTTCGTCGTTGCTAGAAGATATATGACACTAAAACTTGATATACAAATGGGATAAGCAAACGCATCAAAAGAAGCGATGATGCCGCTGTTATAGTCAATAAGCCAAATCACCGAAAAACAGACAATGGCGAGTAAAAGCAAACGTCGAAAGACGACGTGACTCAAAATAGAAGGGTCAGAAGATGTGTTACTCATGTGTCAGCCATAATTATTTGTTACTTATAGAGCTTTCACGATTCGTCAGTAGCATCGTAAGACGACAAAAATATGACACATGCAAAGCTCACTACATGCAGCTCACATCCTTGAACTAGTATAAATAAGACGTAATATGAAAAGATACAGGATGATATTCAAGCTTTTACTCATATATCATTAAGCCATCATAGTATAAATATAATCCCCTTTTGGGAAGTGATATATGATATTGAAAACGCTCAATCCCCACTAATAACGGATATTGAGATGATATTTTATCAGGCACACTGCATAATATAACGCTAACCTAATCAGTATTAGCGTCATTTTTCTACTAAAATCACACAGACACATTGAGCTCGTGAGACAAGCGCAAGCGAATGCAGAAGATAATCTACAAAATGCTGAGAGAGTCTGACAGAATAAGAACTTTCAATGAATAAACGGCGTATGAGATCCATTAACCTAACGCTCTATCTTTGAAAAGATCTATTCAGATCAACCGTCACCTTGCTATTGGATTCGCGCCGACGCATTGAGCCTGCGAAACAGGCGCAGGCGAATATAGTGTCAAGGTCGTCAGCAAAATGATGAGAGCGCCTGAAAAAGTGAACACTTATGATGAGTAAAAGGTGGCTAGAATTCCTTGATCTAACGCTCCACCTTTGAAAAGATTAACTCAGATCAATCGTCACCTTGCTATGGGATTCTCGCCGACGCGTGAGCCTGCGAAACAGGCGCAAGCCAATACGATGGCAAGGTGGCAATCTGCAAAGGCTGTAGTGAGACGATGCCCTAACGGATCTGCGTTTAATTTTTAGGGTGGTTGACTCCCCTTTTTATTTTTTAGATTTTCTTGAGACGAAAAAAGCCCTGACAGCATAGCTATCAGAGCCTTCTTAATTTAAAGCTTGACGACGACCTCACGGATCTAACGCTATGCGTTATCCTGCTTCGCAGCGCCTCCGGCGTCTTTGACTGGTTCCTTTGGAACATCGCCAATCACATGACTTTCTAATTCAACCAAGCCCACACTACCTCGGCGATGGCAAGCGCCTGCCGCGAATAAAGTGCCACTTCTGAGTTCCGAGATGGGATCAGGTGCTTCAACCCGGCTGATGGTTTAAAACGTTTCTTGAGACGAAAAAAAGCCCTGACAACATAGCTATCAGGGCCTTCTTAAATTAAGCTTGACGACGACCTACTCTCACATGACTTTCTAATTCAACCAAGCCCACACTACCTCGGCAATGGCAAGCGCCTGCGGCGAATAAAGTGCCACTTCTGAGTTCCGAGATGGGATCAGGTGGTTCAACCCGTCTGATGGTTTAAACGTTTCTTGAGACAAAAAAAAGCCCTGACAGCATAGCTATCAGGGCCTTCTAAATTTAAAGCTTGACGACGACCTACTCTCACATGGGATCTCCCACACTACCATCGGCGATGGCGCTTTTCACTTCTGAGTTCGGGATGGGATCAGGTGGTTCAACGCCTCTATGACCGTCAAGCAAACGGGTGTGCGCAGTGCGCAAATTCGTTCACTTGTCTCTTTTAACAATTCTTCTTTGAAATAGCGATAACCAAGGTCAAACCAGTGTCTATCGTAATCTGTAAAACCACTTTGGTGTTATATGGTCAAGCCTCACGAGCAATTAGTATTGGTTAGCTCAATGCCTCACAGCACTTACACACCCAACCTATCAACGTCCTCGTCTCGAACGGCTCTTTAGGGAACTTATGTTCCAGTGAGATCTTATCTTAAGGGAGGCTTCCCGCTTAGATGCTTTCAGCGGTTATCCCGTCCGAACATAGCTACCCGGCAATGCCACTGGCGTGACAACCGGAACACCAGAGGTTCGTCCACTCCGGTCCTCTCGTACTAGGAGCAGCTCCTCTCAAATCTCAAACGTCCACGGCAGATAGGGACCGAACTGTCTCACGACGTTCTAAACCCAGCTCGCGTACCACTTTAAATGGCGAACAGCCATACCCTTGGGACCGGCTTCAGCCCCAGGATGTGATGAGCCGACATCGAGGTGCCAAACACCGCCGTCGATGTGAACTCTTGGGCGGTATCAGCCTGTTATCCCCGGAGTACCTTTTATCCGTTGAGCGATGGCCCTTCCATACAGAACCACCGGATCACTAAGACCTACTTTCGTACCTGCTCGACGTGTCTGTCTCGCAGTTAAGCGTGCTTTTGCCTTTACACTCTATGCATGATTTCCGACCATGCTGAGCACACCTTCGTGCTCCTCCGTTACTCTTTGGGAGGAGACCGCCCCAGTCAAACTACCCACCACACAGTGTCCTCGATCCGGATTACGGACCTGAGTTAGAACCTCAAACATACCAGGGTGGTATTTCAAGATTGGCTCCAATAGAACTGGCGTCCTATCTTCAAAGCCTCCCACCTATCCTACACAAGTAGGTTCAAAGTTCACTGTGAAGCTATAGTAAAGGTTCACGGGGTCTTTCCGTCTAGCCGCGGATACACAGCATCTTCACTGCGATTTCAATTTCACTGAGTCTCGGGTGGAGACAGTGCCGCCATCATTACGCCATTCGTGCAGGTCGGAACTTACCCGACAAGGAATTTCGCTACCTTAGGACCGTTATAGTTACGGCCGCCGTTTACTTGGGCTTCGATCAAGAGCTTCGCTTACGCTAACCCCATCA
>NZ_CM149678.1:5235000-5447608 GCF_056173515.1 Marinomonas sp. 63XJN7_9_ISO-PGPR-S23-217
CAACCTTAAAGACACGCATAACCAAAGCGATAAAACCGATGCAGATAACAAGCAACAAGAAAGCGTATGCTGCTCCCTGATTCCAGTCACCTCCTTCAAAAAACCAATTATAAATAATCTGCGTGAACCAGCGACTGCCTGGAGAGCCCAATATTGAAGGCACTGCGTAACTGCCTGCTGCCAACATAAAGGTCATAATACAGCCAGTGGCAATACCGGGTTTAGCATGAGGGATGACCACTCGCCAATGGGTACGAATCCAGCCAGCCCCCAAATTACGCGCTGCTTTAATCTGATTGGTGTCCAAACTCTCAATGGCGTTATAAATTGGAAAAATCATAAACAAAATATAAGCGTACACCATACCAATCAGCACCCCACCATCACCGGATAAAAAGCGAATGGGGCGGTGGATAAAACCAAGCCAAAGAAGCAAGGCATTCAATGGTCCTTTGTAAGCTAAGATAATGTACCAAGCAAAAGTCCGTAGAATTTCATTGATCCAGAATGGAATGATCAACAAAACCAAGCATAATGCGGCTTTTTGGGGGGTAGCGACTTTTGCCAAATAAAACGCAATGGGATAACTGACGATTAATGTCAGTCCAGTCACCAACACACTCGACCAAATGGTCTTAAAGAAAATCTCCAAGTGGATCTTATTGGTGAACAAGGTCTGATAGTTGACCAAAGAGTACACATCTTTCGGCCCCCCAATCTCTGCAGGAAGCAAATTAGGACGAAAGGAATAATCCACCATTAACAGCTGAGGTAGCACCACCATAGCAATGATCCAAATGGCGATCATGCCAATGACACCGACCGCCAACCCACTACCAAATCGGGCTTTAAGTTGGTTAAACATACTCTGCGGCTCCTAAAATGATGGCATCCTCAACTTTATAGGACAAGGATATATCCGCCCCAGCCACCAGAGACTCGGAAAACTGATGGGCACCCAGCTGAATTGCCAATTTAGTAGCGGCTGTATTCGCGTTTAGCGTTAAATAAGCACCCTCGAAGTTCACCTCTTCGATCTTACTTGGAATAGTCAGCATATTGTCTTCCGCTTGCAGGCGAAAATGCTCTGGACGAATAAAAAGCGTTGCTTGATCTCCCGCCTTGACTGTGTTGTGTACTCGTCCTTGTAAATGCCCTAACTGACCACAGTCCATTTCCGCCATGCCGTTATTTAAACTCAGCACCTTACCTTCTATGCCATTATTCTCGCCAACAAAGGAAGCGACAAAGGAAGTATGAGGATCGCGGTATAAAGTAATAGGATCGGCCACTTGTTGCAGTCGCCCTGCTGACATAACACCAACACGATCCGACATGGTTAACGCTTCACCTTGATCATGGGTAATGTATATAAAGGTGATGCCTGTCTTACGCTGAATGTCTTTCAGTTCTGCACGCATATGCTGACGTAGTTTTAAATCTAATGCTGATAGGGGCTCATCAAGCAGTAACACCCTAGGCTCAACGGCCAAGGCTCGCGCAATCGCAATACGTTGACGTTGCCCGCCAGATAGTTCCGTCACCTTTTTAGAACCGCTGCCATCCAAAGCCACCAGCTCCAGCAGTCGGTCTGATGTTTTTTTGCGCTCTGCTTTAGAAACGCCACGCACTTCTAAGCCAAACTCAATATTTTCCGCAACCGTCATCAATGGGAACAGAGCTAGGTTCTGGAAAATCATCGAGGTAGGACGTTTATTAGCGGGCACACCACGCATACTTTGGCCGCCAATCTTCACATCACCGTGGGTTGGCTCTAAAAAGCCGCTGATCATATTTAAGATGGTGGTTTTGCCACAACCAGACGGCCCAAGAAAACTGAAAAACTCCCCTGACTCAATCTGTAAATCTGTTTTTTGAATTGCAGTAAACTCACCAAACTGCATCACGACGTTATCTAGATGAACACTGCTGTCCATACTACCTCTCTCAATTTTTAATAATAATTCGTTTCATTAAAAAATCCCTCGAAGCTGAACGCCACGAGGGATTTTTTCGATAAGGATTAGGCAGATAAGTAACGGTCTTGATACTCGTTACGCAACGCCACGTACCAAGGCTCTTGAATTGGCCACCACCAAAGGTTTGCCAAATCTTCTTTGGTATAAGAGGTATTGAAGAAATCTTTCGTTGCTTGAGGCAGCAGCGCTTCGGCTCCCTTCGCAGTGGAGTTATAGCCTGTCGCTTTGACAAACATAGCTCCCGCTTCTGGTGTGTAATACCAGTTAATGAACTCATACACTGAGTCCACATTATTGGCATTTTTAGGAACAACAAAGCCTTCCATCCATGCCAGTGCTCCTTCTTTTGGTGCACGATAGACAATAGGCTCGCCTTCTGATTGCAATTTGAAGGCGGTGCTGTCCCAAGTTTGCCCAATGATGGCACCATTGGTCCGAAAGGCGCCCTGCGCCTCATTTTCAGTTGACCAGAATTGAGCAATAGAACCTTTGTATTTGACTGCGGTTTTCAAAATCACATCAAAGTTAGCCCGCATGGCTTTCTCTGTTTTATAAGAGTCCAACAGAGGGAAAGGCAACTTACCTTGTTTTTCAAGCCACAACCCAATACCAACCAATGCAGAATGGGCACGAACGGTAACACCACCCGCATTCTCAGGTAGCCATAAGTCGCCGTAGCTTAATTCTTTACTGACTGTTGCCTCTTTCTTATTGTAAGCAATCGCTTCTGTTCCCCAGTCAGAGGGAGCGAAATAACGTTTGCCTTTGACGACCCCACCGACTTTGGAACCAGAAATGGCACTATCCAAACAACCGTCCCATTTTATGCGAGTTGTATCTAACGGCTGAACAAGATCGTAAGCAACATAGCCAGGCACACGATCCACAGTCGGCATAATAATGTCGAAGCCCGTACCATCGGTTGCACGCAGTGAGTTCATCAACTCATCATTGGTACCATAGGGGGTAAAGGTCGCATTGATGCCTGTTTTTTCTTTAAAATCTTTTAGCATTTCATCCGTGATATACCCCGCCCAAGCATAGATCCGTAATTCTTTATTGGCGGCTACTGCGCGGTTGATCATGAAAGGGGAAGCGGCAACGGCTCCGACAACGGAAGCGCCTTTTATAAATTGACGACGAGAGAGAGTCATTCTAAAACTCCTTTAAGATGGTTTATGTGGTCTCGTTAAACGGAGACACTTCAAACGCCTTTTTTGATCAAGAGACGCCAATAAAACACTTTTTTATTAAACGAGTGTTCAATAAACATACCATACTACAGAAAAATGACAAATTTATGTCAGTTTAAATTCACATTTCACCACCGCCCCACTTCAACCAGAGCATAACAACAGACAAAGGACGAAAAAAAACCAGCACGAGGCTGGTTTTTTTTCGATCGTTCTAACGCTCTGTTTAGAATAAAACACGCGCTTTAATGGTACCTTCAACGTCTTTCAACTTCTCAAGCGCTAATTCACCTGCCTCGGCAGACACGTCCATCACCATGTAGCCCAATGTTTCAGTGGTACGCAAGTACTGACCAGTAATGTTGATGTTATTATCAGAGAAAATAGCGTTAATCTTAGATAACACACCTGGACGGTTATGGTGAACGTGCAAAATGCGGTGATTATCCGCTTGTGATGGCAACGCCACTTCAGGGAAGTTAACGGATGCAATTGTTGTCCCGACATCAGAGTACTGGATCAACTTCTCAGCCACTTCAACGCCGATGTTTTCTTGCGCTTCCATAGTACTACCGCCAATATGAGGGGTTAGAATCACATTATCCAAGCCTCGTAGAGGTGACACAAACTCTTCATCATTGCCCTTTGGCTCGACTGGGAAAACATCCACCGCCGCGCCACTTAGATCACCCGCTTTAAGCGCAGCAGCAACGGCATCCAAATCGGCTACTGTACCACGAGAGGCGTTGATGAAGATCGAGCCTTTTTTCATCTGTGATACTTCTTTGGCTCCGATCATCATCTTTGTGGAAGCGGTCTCAGGTACATGCAAACTAATAATGTCACTGGTAGACAACAACTCTTTCAGACTTTTAACTTGATGGGCATTCCCCAAAGGTAACTTGGTCACGATGTCATAAAAACACACGTCCATCCCCAAGGATTCGGCCAGCACACTCAGCTGAGTACCAATGCTTCCGTAACCAATAATCCCTAAGCGTTTGCCGCGAGTTTCGAAAGAGCCTACAGCAGATTTCATCCAGCCGCCGCGATGACAAGCCGCGTTTTTCGCAGGAATACCACGTAACAACAAAATCAACTGACCAATCACCAGCTCAGCCACACTGCGCGTATTGGAAAAGGGTGCGTTAAATACAACGATACCTTTTTCGCTTGCGGCGTCTAAGTTCACTTGGTTTGTACCAATACAAAAACAACCAATTGCCACCAGTTTATTGGCATGGGACAGTACTTTTTCTGTCAACTGAGTACGCGAACGCAAACCAATAAAGTGTGCTTCGGAAATTTTATCGATCAAGTCTTCTTCCGCCAACGCGGTTTTATGATACTCGATGTTGGTATAACCAGCGGCATGCAAAGTATCTAATGCAGATTGATGAATGCCTTCTAATAACAAGATTTTAATTTTGTCTTTGTCTAGTGAGGTGTTGCTCATGGCTCGTTCGACTTCTCTATTAGTGTGGGGGGAAAATTTTCACGCCAATATGTTAACACAGAACATTATCTGTCGTATTCAAGATACTAGAATGTCTTTCATTATGTTAGGAGTGAAACTCATATAAAACTTATACGGCGTATTGAGACAGCAAAAATCATGGTCTTTATGAGTAAAAGAGACCAATAAAGGGAACCTATTGGCTCCCTTTTTGCGGTTAGTCAATGCGCTCTAAAAACACACCAGTTTCCACATGATGGGTATAAGGAAACTGGTCAAACATGGCATAACGCACCACCTTATGCGTGGAGGATAGCGCTTCCAAGTTGGCTTTTAGGGTTTCTGGGTTGCAAGAAATATATAAGATGCGATCCACCTTCCGCACCAACTCTACTGTCGCATTGTCTAACCCAGCTCGAGGCGGATCCACCAGCACAACCGATGGATTTAACACCGCCATTCCAGCCTGCACTAACGCTTTTGGCAAAGCCACATCGCCATTGAGCGCGGCAGAAACATCTTCACTGGCCATTTTCACGACTTGAACGTTATTCAGCCCATTCATCGTGATGTTTAGCTGAGCGGAATGAACTGAGACTTTGGAAATTTCCGTCGCCACGACGCGATCAAAGCGGCGTGCCAATGGGATCGAAAAGTTACCATTACCACAGTACATTTCGAGCAGATCGCCAGAGGCACCTTTGGTAACATCCAACGCCCAGGCAAGCATCTGTTCATTAATACCAGCATTTGGTTGAGTAAAGCTGTTTTCTACTTGCTGGTAATGGTACTTATGACCATTCACCGTCAAGGTTTCCATGACAAAATCACGGGTTAGAATATGCTTTTTCTTGCGGCTGCGACCGATAAAATGACAGGATGGAAAGGCCTCACTCATTAAGCGCGCCGCCGCATTCCACTCATCATCAATCGGTTTATGATACAAAAGACTGATCAATGCTTCACCAGTAGTGGTGGTTAGAAAATCCACTTGGAATAATTTATGACGCAAAATAGGCACATCGCGCACTGCGTCAATCAGCTTGGGCATGAGCTCGTTGATCAAACGTGAAGCGGCAAGAAATTGATCCGTCCGAATCGGTGTTCTGGGATCGGCCGAATCAAACATGGCGTAAAACAAATCGTCTCCATCATGCCAAATACGAAACTCAGCGCGCATTCGGTAATAAGCAGGTTCACTGGAAAACACTTCTAACGCTGGCAACGATAAATCAGCCATTAAACGGGTCAATTCAGCTTGCTTGTCGCCTAGCTGCTGTTCATACAATTCTGGTTGGATTTGATCCGGTCTCATGACTCATACTCTTTAAACAAAGGAAACGCACCATATTAGGGGCGGCATTATACGAGTTCCAGTGCGACAAATCTAATCCGACGCAGACGATAACAGCTATATGCTACCCTGCGTCAGCAAACTCATTATGCTTTCAGCATTTGCTGAATCATCAAAGAGGAATTCTCCGCGGCTACTTTCAAATATTCATCAAAACTTTGTGGCGACTCCTTGCCAGCAATGTCAGATAAAGAACGTACCACCACAAACGGTGTCGAAAATTTAAAGCAAACTTGCGCCACTGCAGCCGCTTCCATCTCCGCGGCGATCATGGTCGGGAAAATCGCGCGTACAGCTTCCACTCGAATGGGATCGTTCATAAAACTATCCCCCGTACCGATTAAACCGACTTTGGCTTTGACTCGGTCAACCGCTCTTACTGCGGCACTGGCCCTTTCAATAAGAGCCGGATCAGAGGCATAGGTTGCAGGCATACTTGGCACTTGCCCCATAGCATAACCAAACGCCGTCACATCCACATCATGATGCACAACATGGTCAGAAATCACCACATCACCCACACTTAGTTCGGGATCAAATCCACCTGCAGAGCCGATATTGATCACATATTCTGGCGCGAACTTTGATAACAATAATGTCGTAGAGACCGCAGCATTGACCTTACCGATACCAGATTGAAGCAACACAACGTTCTGACCTTCAAACTGCCCAGTATAGAAATCACAACCCGCGATACTTTGCTTTTCAACTCCCGTCATCCACGCCTTAATAACGGAGACTTCTTCATCCATCGCACCAATTAGACCTATCACCTTACTCATTCTCTGCTCCTAAATCCGTTGTACTTTGCACATAGTCTCGCAACGCGCAAATTTGCTCCCCAGTATAGGGAAGATACATTTCATAAAGTTGTACATTATCCATCATCTCGGGCCCGTTTTGTACGGCGTAAAAACGTATACTAGGGAAACGTTGCACAACAGACATTAACAAGTCCTTGGGCTGCGGTTCCAATAGCACCACAACTGCATCAGAATGATAGGGAAAAATCGCCTCAAACTCTTCCAGCCCTGACAACCACTGAGATGAAATAGACAAACGCTCAAGCTCAGTATACCAAATAGCTTTTGCGACACGGCTACCTCCCACCACAATCCAAGCTCGCTTGCGGCCGCTCAAGCGCATGGGAACAATACCCTCATACTGACGCGCTTTAGCAATTACCTTCTGTAAACGGTAATCAGATACACAACCAGACAACCCCAGTACCCCGTAATCAAAGTGCTCATTATGCTGTGTACTTAGCCATATAATCGGTAGTTCTTCTCGATCTTGTTGTCCCTTTAGGGCTTTAATCATATGACGGGGCGCTTGAACATCATGATCGCTCCCCATGATGACCACATCGAATTGAGATACAGCACTTGCCTGCATAAAAAAAGCATCCGTTGAGGAGTAGCTTTCTACCTGCCCACCCAGCCGTTCCAAGCTGTCTTTGATACGCTCAGCCTCAAGGTAGTCATTCCACACCCAAGCCACTGTAAAACTTTCTTTTTCATTCCCAGGCTCATTGCCTTTTATCGTCAAGGGCAATTCCACTTTAAAAGCATTATTGCGTAATTGACGTTGACGACCCGTTAGCGGTTGCAGTAAAGCATTGATCATCCAATGCCAAAAGGGTCTTAACTCCGCTCCACTGATGATCGTCATTTCTAAATCAATACCGGATCGAAGCGTTAACTGACGCTGTGATACATCACTTGAAACCACCAGCATAAGCAAGACTCGCAACAAGTTTCTTAGATTAATGTCACATGTAACAATCATAGAACCAACATCCACGGGACAATCGACTTGCACATCGTAGGGCGCGACCCCCAAGCGCGAGGTCAGCCATTCACACTCACGGGCAAGCAATTCGCCAATAGGCAAGTCTTCAGCCTGAGTTTCTTCTGATTTAAGATCGTCAAGCAACGCCAGCAAAATGGCTAACCAGCCACGGAAATATTGACTGGAGATATTATCGGGCCAACGAGGTAATAAACTTAATTCCTTTAACAAGACATCAATGTCTATGTGTCGATGCAATTGTAATGACGATGGTTTTAGCTGCTCAAGCTGCCAAGAAAGGCGTTTTTCATTCGTTATATCACGCCCTACAAGCAATAAACTTCGAAAGCCATTCTCATTGGTGAAGGAGTAAGCGCACCAGTGATAGATCACATTTAAATGCGACAACGTTAACTCAAAACTCACACCCACCTCTCCCTTCAAAGCATCCTGAATCGCTTGGTGAACAGAAATGGGCGTAAAATCAAACACACTGCGAGCATGGTGATTATTGGGGAAAAGTCGCATAGCCTCTTTATTCATCGCATCGACGCATGCCACTTCATTACAGAACATCACCGCATTGTTGGTCGAGTCGAGTAATAATTGAAAGCGTCGCTCTTTCGCCTGCAAAAATTGACGATACTGATCGCCTTGTACCTGTAATGGCTGCAACTCCGAAAAAGGCAAAAACTCCTCACTCGTCCGCCCTACGACAAACGCTAGGGGCGAAAACACCAAACGCCGAATCAGCATCACCAATAAGACAAACAAAATCCCCAACCCCATAAAGAGCCAAAAAACGAACTGCCCCCAGTGATACAGAGAACCGGAAGATATGACAGACTTGCTTACCACCTCCAGTTCGAAATGGCTATCATAAACAGAAGAGGAAAACGCACTGGTGAATTGCACACTATTGCTAGAAGATTCCAACGAATTACGTTTTTCTTTGAGCAAAATAGCGCCAGTAGAGGCATCTTTTATCTGCACCATATCGACTTTCGCCGCATCCAATAGTTTGCTGGCTAACGTCAAGTTTTCATTTAATGATACAAAGCCGTACAAATAGCCGACATTAATTCCCTCTTTCCCCACCAACTTTTTCTTATAAAGCAAAAATATGGCGCCATCTTTAGAGGTCACTTTTACCCAACGATTGATTTTACCCTGACGTAACAAGGGCGCGATATCATCCTTGGTGTACAAACGTGCCCGTGGATCGATCGCCGGCGGACGATTCGCCCAATCAATATAAAAAAAATCCAACCCACCAAAGAATAATAAATCATGATGGCCAAACAGCATATCCAAAGCTTTCGAAGGCGCGTAATGTCCGAGTAACAAATCTTGGCTGATAAAGTTCATCTCGTGTTCAGCTCGATTTAAATACGCTTCAAAGGTTTCTTCCACTATCTGTTTTTTCAATACTAGACTGGACTGAAGTTCATTTTTTTCTCGTGCATCAAAAGCAATAAACGAGGCAGCCGATGCCACTGCAAACGCAAATAAAAATAGCGCCAGTATGCGATAAAAGGCACGACGCTCAAGACTCATTGTCGCGTTTACCATATTACCGCCGAGTATCGATAGGCCTGTTGAATCATCAAATGCAAACTCGTCGAGTCCTGCTCTGGCGACATGATCGTTGTTCTTCCAACATACAACATGGGTTCTGCTTTTCCTTCCATATCTCCTTTAATTCCTTCGGCAACCGCAATAGCCAGGTCATCCCACATAAACAGGCTACTCACCATCACCGGCCCATTAATCAGATGATCCACCTCATTCACCGATAACCCCCAGCTATTGGTCTGTGCCGAAGATAATCCATCCTCTTCAGTTTTACTCTCAGCCATTTCCTTTATTTGATGGGCATGGGTGTTATGGTAGGCCTTGATCGCCCTTACCACGCCATTAGAAATAGACTGCGTACAACTAAAAATAAAAGCATCTGGTGTTTTTCTCAAGATTCGCTGGGCAGCCACATAGGCGGCTTCCGCGTTATCTGCCACCGTTTGTACATCACCAATATGGCGATTACGACTTGCCATCGCATCCAAAAAGCCATTACAGCGTAAATCATTCATATAACCAGATGACAACACCAAAGCGGCAAGTTTTGTCTTCTTTGGCAACTGCCGATCCAAATAGCTCGCCAGTGTTTGCACGGCTTTCAACTGATCAAACCCTACATACATAAATGGCGGCTGGTATTTCCAGTTTTTCAGCGGCGTCGATAAATTAAAAAAAATCACCTTGGTCTTACCTTGTTGTAACACCCTTTCCACTACGTGACTTTGCATCACATCCAAATCCGTGGCGACTAGATAATTAGGCTTTTCTTTTTTAATCAAAGCAAAAGGACTCGTTGCCTGAAGGTTCTGCAGATTATCGTAGATAGTAATCTGATAGGCGATGCCAAGCTCTTGCATACGCCGCTTAAAACTTAGTAATAGGGATTTGTTTCTAATGGATGACGTCGTACCAGACAACAAAAATGCGACTCGTACCGGAGAAATCTGCATCATATTTATAGGGTCTGCGGGGGAGTTAACCACAGCGGCAAGTTGTTCACTTAATGGGCGCTGATCCGGCCAAGCACGATAAAAATCCTGGCTACTCATAACATAGGGCAGCACATTCATCGCCTGGGCGGACGAACACACACCTAAAAGAAAAAGAGCAAAAAGGTTAATACAAAACAGTCGTCGCATGATGATATCCGCTGGCACTTCGGACAGAAGCAATCTTTAGACGTCATTGCACGATTAAAAAGTCAGATAAACAAGCGTGCAAACGCCTTTTTATAAAGTAAGCCAAAAAGATAAGCCGTATCACACAGCAACACAAGTAAATGGGAGAGAAAAGCGAACCACAATGGTCGAAGAACAAAATTCAGACATAAAAAAAGCTGACATGATGTCAGCTTTTTTTAAATTTGGTGCGGAAGGAGAGACTCGAACTCTCACGCCGTGAAGCACTGGAACCTAAATCCAGCGTGTCTACCAATTCCACCACTCCCGCAAGGAATGGCGAGCATTATAGGGAACTCATTTTTTTGGTCAACTGTTTTTTCGAGTTTTTCACAAAAAAATGAAAAAAAGTTTTTTCCACCCTACGCGCTCGCTCTTTCTTAGGTTTGTACTTAGAAAGTACGGCCACCTTTGTACTCACCGCGCTCATAACGAACGGCCATTTCCTCAAGGTCGATGGTATGGATACGTGATGCTTGACCAGCACTGCCAAACGCTTCATAGCGATCAATACACACCGCTTTCATCGCTTTAATACTTTCTGTTAAGTATTTACGCGGATCGAAGTTGCCTTTGTGTTCAGCAAGGCTACGGCGAATAGCCCCAGTCGCTGCCAAACGCAAATCAGTATCAATGTTCACTTTGCGAACACCATAACGAATGGCTTTGACAATCTCTTCAACAGGCACACCATACGTTTCAGGAATCTCACCGCCAAATTCATTGATAATCGCTAACCAATCCTGTGGCACCGATGAAGAGCCGTGCAATACAATATGAGTGTTAGGCAGACGCTCCACAATGGTAGCGATTCGCTCGATGTCTAAGATATCACCAGTGGGTGGGCGAGTAAATTTGTATGCCCCATGACTGGTACCAATCGCAACAGCAAGGGCGTCAATGCCTGTTGCTTCCACAAATTCAAGCGCTTCATCGGGATCTGTCAGCATTTGAGAGTGGTCTAGGGTGCCTTCCGCTCCCACACCATCCTCTTCACCTGCTTGACCTGTCTCCAAAGAGCCTAAACAGCCCAGTTCCCCTTCAACCGAAACGCCACAGGCATGAGCAAACTCCACCGTACGACGCGTCACATCCACATTGTAATCGTAACTGGCGGGGGTTTTACCATCGGCCATTAGAGAGCCATCCATCATCACAGACGAAAAACCAAGTTGAATCGAACGCTGACAAATAGCGGGGGATGTACCGTGGTCCTGATGCATAACAACAGGAATATGTGGGTAATCTTCTATGGCGGCCGCGATTAGGTGACGTAAGAAATGGGATCCTGCATACTTACGCGCTCCCGCAGAAGCTTGCATGATAACAGGAGAATTAACTTCGTCCGCCGCTTCCATGATCGCTTTCACCTGTTCCATGTTATTCACATTAAAAGCAGGTAAGCCGTAGCTGTGCTCGGCAGCATGATCTAGCAGTTGACGCATACTAATTAAAGGCATAAAAGTTTCCTCTGACAATGGAGCCTTCTATGGTTTTCACAGAAGGCTGAGCTATGGTATTTCACTCTGGTTTATTTATTCATAGATGCTAAGCATCCATGTGGCTTACGCCTTATCATTTATTGTCATTCCTAGTGTAAAGCCTAATATAACCAACACCAATAGGTCACTCTCTAGTTTTATGTCCGCCGACTCATTATTGGTGTAGACCAACACGGTCGGCGTGATTGGCTTACGCCATTATAATATGAGGCGATCTAGCGTCGCCCTCTTATCTCAATTTTGCGCACGAGTTTCCAACATAGCAACAGCAGGAAGTACTTTTCCTTCAACAAATTCTAGAAAAGCACCGCCCCCAGTTGAAATATAAGAGACATGGTCTGTAATGTCATATTTATCGACAGCAGCCAGCGTATCACCACCACCGGCGATAGAGAACCCCTTACTCTTAGCAATGGCCATTGCAAGCGCCTTGGTGCCACTACCGAACTGGTCAAACTCGAAAACACCGACAGGACCATTCCAAATGATGGTCTGGGAATTCTCAAGCAAAGCAGCAAACGCAGCCGAAGCTTTTGGCCCGATATCCAAAATCATATCATCAGGCCCCACCTCTTTGGCATCCTTGATGATGGCTTCCGCATTCGCGGAAAACTCCGTGGCCACTACAACGTCTTCTGGCAATGGAATATTCGTTTTTGCCATTAACGCTTTTGCTTGAGGAATCAAATCTTCTTCATATAACGACTTGCCCACAGGAAAGCCTGCAGCGGCTAGGAAGGTATTGGCAATGCCACCCCCTACAATCAATTGATCCACTTTGTCGGACAAAGACTCTAGCACGGTTAATTTCGTCGATACTTTAGAGCCACCAACAATCGCGGCCATTGGGTGTGCAGGCGTTGCCAAGGCTTTTTCTAAAGCCTCTAACTCTGCCGATAGCAAAGGACCAGCACAGGCGATAGGAGCAAATTTTGCCACGCCATGAGTCGAGGCTTGCGCGCGATGAGCGGTACCAAATGCGTCCATAACAAACACATCACATAAAGCGGCCATGCTTTGGGCTAACGTTTCGTCATCACTGCCTTCGCCTTTATTGAAACGCACATTCTCCAGCAAGACTATCTGACCAGCTTCCACCTCAACACCACCCAACCAGTCTTTCACCAGCGGAACGTTCTGTCCTAGTAGAACGGATAAATGACTCGCCACTGGCTGCAAAGAATAATCCGCTTCGTATTCCCCCTCCGTTGGACGCCCCAAATGCGACATTACCATCACTTTTGCCCCAGCTTCCAACGCCAGCTTAAGCGTTGGCAAGGCCGCACGAATACGGGCATCGCTCGTCACTTTTCCACTCTTCACAGGCACATTGAGATCTTCACGAATCAGCACACGTTTGTTTGCCAGATCCAGCTCTTTCATCTTAATTACAGTCATGCACACTATCCTCGTCTTATAACGGTCCGATGTATCAATCCAATCGTCTAGTGACTGATTAAATCAGCCCAATGCTTAGCCACATCCAACATTCGGTTGGCATAGCCCCACTCATTATCAAACCAACAAAGTAACTTCACCATCCGGCCATCAATCACTTGGGTCTGTGTTCCATCGATAATGACAGAGCGTGGATCGTGATTAAAGTCGACAGATGCATGAGGCTCTTGAGTAAAGCCCATCAAACCTAAGTATTTTAAGGTCGCCGCCTCTTGCAAGGCTTGGTTAATTTCATTTTTTGTGACATTTCTTTGCGTACGAATGACCAAATCAATCACAGATACATTCAAAGTGGGAACCCGTACGGCGTTGCAACCAATTTTGCCTTCTAGCTCGGGCATTAAGCGAGAAATACCACGCGATAACCCTGTGTCCACAGGAATAATAGAACTCAATGCCGCACGAGTAAGGCGTAAATCTTTTGTATGATAGCTATCGATCACAGGCTGATCATTCATGGCGGAATGGATCGTTTGCGTTACACCATGTTCCACTCCAGCAAACGTCGTCAGTGTATCCAAAATGGGAATCAAGCAATTCGTTGTACAAGATGCCGCTGAGACAATCCTGTGATCGGAGCGGATGTCTCCTTGATTAAACCCATAAACAATGGTCGCATCCATGTCCGCTGCGGCGGGTTGCGACAACAACAGTCTGGGGATGCCTGCATCCAGATATGCTTGCGCCCGCTGACGCTCAGAAAAGCTGCCAGAGCATTCTAGCACCATATCCACATCCAACTCGGACCAATTCAAATCACCAGGTTCCGCACAGGAAAAGCACTGAATGCTGTCATCACCTATGAGCAAACAGTTCCCTTCAATATTGACAGGTCTAGGGAAACGGCCGTGGGTCGTATCATAACGAGTCAGATAACTCATCGTCTCAATATCAGACAATTCATTGACTGCCACGACTTGAAAATGATCACGATGACCGTTTTCATACAAAGCACGCAGCACAGAACGTCCAATTCTGCCGTAACCATTAATTGCGATTCGCAACATAGCCTTACTTCATCACCACGAAGAACGCAAAACGCATTCTTTATAAAAAAGAAGAGAAACTAAAAAGACAGGCAAATCATTTGCCTGTCTTTTTAGACGAATTACGCTAGTCAATTACAGTTTATCCGCCGTAGCAACGACATTTTCAACCGTAAAGCCAAAGTAGTTCAGGACATCCGCTCCAGGAGCCGATTCGCCAAAAGTGGTCATCGCCACCATGTCGCCCTCAAAACCAACATATTTGTACCAGAAGTCTTTGTGGGCCGCTTCAATGGCAATACGTTTCGTTACAGCACGAGGCAATACAGACTCTTTGTAAGCGGCATCTTGCTCATCAAATACCGTTGTCGATGGCATGGACACTACTCGCACCTTTTTGCCTTTTTCAGCCAATACTTTCGCCGCATCCATCGCTAAGCCCACTTCGGAACCGGTTGCGATTAGGATCAGATCTGGTGTGCCAGTGCTATCTAGCAGTACGTAACCGCCTTTCGCCACATTGGCTAATTGCTCATCGTTACGAGCTTGTGCTGGCAAACCTTGACGAGAGAAAACAAGAGAGGTTGGGCCATCACGACGTTCAATCGCCGCTTTCCAAGCAACGGCCGTTTCGGCCGCATCCGCTGGACGCCATACAGACATATTGGGTGTCGTACGCAGATTCGCTAATTGCTCAACCGCTTGGTGAGTTGGACCATCTTCCCCTTGGCCGATAGAGTCGTGGGTATAAACGAAGATATTCTGAATGCCCATTAAGGCCGACATACGCACCGCATTACGAGCGTACTCCATAAACATCAAGAAGGTCGCACCATAGTTGATAAAACCACCATGCAAAGACACGCCGTTCATGATGCCACTCATACCGAACTCACGGACACCATAGTAAATGTAATTACCCGCAGGATCTTCTTGGATGCCCTTCGAGCCAGACCAAAGCGTTAGGTTAGACCCTGCCAAATCAGCAGACCCACCCAGCAACTCGGGCAAAATCGCACCGAAGGCCCCAATCGCATTTTGGGAAGCTTTTCGGCTCGCAATGTTTTCCGCTTTTTCTTGAGACGCTTTGATAAAAGCATCCGCTTTTTCGCTAAAGTCCGCTGGCAGTTCGCCTTTAACTACACGGCGTTCAAATTCTTCAGCCAATTCTGGGTAGGCCGCTTTGTAAGCGTTAAACTGTTTTGTCCAAGCTTCTTCACGTGCTGCACCCGCTTCTTTGGCATCCCAACCTTTATAAACATCGGCAGGGATTTCAAAAGGTGCGTATTTCCAACCCAGGAATTCTCTAGCCGCCGCAATTTCGTCATCCCCTAGAGGGGCACCATGACAATCGTGACTACCTGATTTGTTTGGTGAGCCAAAACCAATGATGGTTTTGCAGCAAATCAAAGTGGGTCTGCTGGTTTCTGCTTTGGCCGCTTCAATAGCCGCTTTGATGGCTTCAGGATTATGGCCATCCACATCGGCAATAACATGCCAACCATAAGCTTCAAAGCGTTTTGGTGTATCGTCAGAAAACCAACCTTCGACTTCACCATCAATAGAAATACCATTGTTATCCCAAAACGCCACTAATTTACCCAAGCCTAAAGTACCGGCTAACGAGCATGCTTCATGAGAAATACCTTCCATCATACAGCCATCGCCCATAAAGCAATAAGTATGATGATCAACGACCGTGTGGCCTTCACGGTTAAACTGAGCCGCGAGCGTTTTTTCTGCAACGGCCATACCGACAGCGTTACTAATACCAGCACCTAATGGGCCAGTTGTAGTTTCGACACCGTCTGTGTAGCCATATTCTGGGTGACCAGGGGTTTTTGAGTGGAGCTGACGGAACTGCTTCAGCTCTTCCATTGGCAGTTTATAGCCAGACAAATGGAGAAGAGAATAAATCAGCATAGAACCATGGCCATTAGAAAGCACAAAACGGTCACGATCTACCCATTTAGAATTATTTGGATTGTGCTTTAGAAAATCGTTCCATAGCACCTCCGCGATATCCGCCATACCCATTGGTGCTCCAGGATGACCTGATTTGGCTTTTTGTACAGCATCCATACTCAAAGCACGTATGGCGTTAGCAAGTTCTTTACGAGACGGCATTGTTATTCCACTCCTGATCACTGAACGAACGATAAAAATCTATTTTCCATGCTATGACTCAGCCTTGCAATCTTCTCACTGACATTGCGCACTAAGATTGAGCAAAGAAGATGAAACAGCACTAAGTTAAGACCATCCTAGCAAAAAAGAATGTCATTTACCCCTAAAACTAACCATCGTGACTTGATATTTCACCAAAGATGATCGATCATTTAACGCACTTAATAAGCGTCGATTTGTTTCGGCTTGCGGACGCTATATAAAATCAGCTAAACAGAAGCGAAATCACCTGTTTAGCGACCTTACTTTGCTAAGCGGGTTTTTTTATGCCTGTTTGGCGCTTATCCATCATGATGATAGAGGCACTGAACATGTCAGAATACTCTTTATTTACTTCAGAATCCGTATCTGAAGGCCATCCAGACAAAATTGCGGATCAAGTATCCGACGCCATCCTTGATGCTATTTTAGCGGAAGATCCAGAAGCGCGCGTCGCTTGCGAAACCTTAGTCAAAACAGGCATGGTTCTCGTCGCGGGTGAAGTCCGTACCAATGCATGGGTAGACATTGAAGAAATCGCCCGTGGCGTTATTCGCGAAATCGGCTACAACAGTTCCGATATGGGATTCGATTGGGAATCGTGCGCCGTTATGAACGCCATCGGCAAACAATCGGTCGACATCGCCGTTGGTGTTGATGAAGCCAGCGAAAAAGAGCAAGGTGCGGGTGACCAAGGCTTGATGTTTGGCTTTGCCACCAACGAAACCGATGTATTAATGCCTGCCCCCATTACGTACGCTCACCGTCTGGTACAACGCCAAGCAGAGGTTCGTAAAAATGGTACGTTAGACTTCCTACGCCCAGACGCAAAAAGCCAAGTTACCTTCCGTTATGATGAAAATGGCAAACCGTGTGCCATTGATGCCGTTGTCCTATCAACACAGCACAGTGCCAATGTTAAACAGGCCGACTTGCGTGAAGCGGTAATGGAAGAAATCATCAAACCAGTGCTTCCTGAAGAATGGCTCTCCAAAGATACCAAGTACTTCATCAACCCAACAGGCCAATTCATCATTGGTGGGCCAGTAGGCGATTGTGGTCTAACAGGTCGTAAAATCATCGTTGATACCTACGGCGGTATGGCACGTCATGGTGGTGGTGCCTTCTCCGGTAAAGATCCATCAAAAGTGGACCGTTCTGCCGCCTACGCGGGTCGCTATGTGGCGAAAAACATTGTCGCAGCGGGTCTTGCGGATCGCTGTGAAATTCAAATTTCTTACGCCATCGGCGTGGCTGAGCCAACATCCATTAGTATCAATACCTTTGGTACAGGTAAGGTGAGCGACGATATGATTTCTCAACTCGTTCGCGAACACTTCGAGTTACGCCCAGCGGGCTTGATCAAAATGCTCGATCTAAAACGCCCTATTTATTTACCAACAGCAGCTTACGGCCACTTTGGCCGCGAAGGCGAGAACTTTACTTGGGAAAAAACTGATAAAGCAGACGCGTTACGTCGCGCAGCGGGTTTATAATCTCGGCCATTTCCTTTATAAAAGCCCTTCCGACTTCGTAGAGGTCGAGAAGGGCTTTTTTTGGCCATTTTATTAAAAACCTTAGCATAGGATAAGACATGCGTATTCCCAGAATTTTTGTCGATGTAGAACTGACCGAACACTCAACCATTAGGTTACCCGACACCTCTTTTCAACACGTTTGTAAGGTTCTACGCTTAAAGAATGGCCATCCTATGCGTCTTTTTAATGGTAAAGGCGGTCAGTACCACGGCACCTTATGCGATTTGGAGAAGCGCTCTGCCAATGTGGCCATTGGCGAATTCGAACCACTCAATAACGAATCCCCAATAAAAGTCACACTGGGGCAAACACTTTCCCGTGGTGAACGCATGGACTATGCTATTCAAAAAGCCGTGGAGAGTGGTGTGTATGAGATTCAGCCTTTGTTTAGCGAGCGCTGTGAAGTGAAACTGGATGATAGCAGAGCCGAAAAGCGACAAAATCATTGGCAACAAGTTGCCATCAGCGCAGCAGAGCAATGCGGCCGAGGCATCGTTCCAACCATCCACCCTCCTATAAAGCTCACTGACTGGATTGCGAATTGTAACGAAATGTTAAAATTGACATTACACCATTACAGTGCAAAACCCATAACCGAGTTTAAAAAGCCCAATAATAATGCCGTCGCTCTCTTAATTGGTCCCGAGGGAGGCCTCACTGAAGAGGAAGTAAAAGCATCAAAAAATCAAGGGTTTAGCGCGATATCTTTGGGCCCTCGAGTCCTACGAACCGAAACCGCTCCGATTGTTGCGCTCACTGCCATCAATCTACTTTGGGGCGATATCTAGGCTTAACGCTAAATAACAAAAAAACGCCAAATGTAATCATGCATGAATTGTTCATTACTGTACACAGTGTCAACATACTCTAGCGAAATTAATGCGTAGGATCATATAAGTCTTAAAGGAACACATTCATGTTTGTTCGTAACCTCATGCTCAAAGTCACGTACCTTAGTGCTTTTTTATTTTCAATGCAGGTATCTGCTATTACCTTGGAAGAGGCAACCTACCAAGCCATTGAAAATAGCCCCACTGTACGTCAAGCACTGGCTAAATATCGAGAAGATATACAAAACGCAGAGCAGGCTGATCGAACGGGGTTTTATCCAAGCATAGATCTAGATGCGGGCATTGGACGCCAAACATCCTATGCAGACAATACGCGCAACAGTGATATCAGTCTGACACGTCGAGAAACGGTGCTCTCATTAACACAGCCAATTTTTGATGGCTTTTCTACCACCTACGATGTGAAACGCCTAAATAGCGAGGCTCAGTCAGACCGCTGGCAGGCTTTAATCAAAGTTGAAGACACTGCTCTGAAAGTATCAAAAGCTTATACCGACGTTCTACGCTATCGCGAGCTTTTGGAACTGGCTGATCAAAACTTAGCCTCACACGAACGTATCTACAAGCAAATCAAATTAAAAACCGATTCAGGTATAGGTCGTGAATCAGATTTAAGCCAAATCACTGCTCGTTTAGCAAAAGCTCGAGCGAATCGCTCTGCGGCGTTAAACAACCTTTCAGATGCCGAAACGAATTATCTAGAGGTGGTAGGGAAGCTGCCGCCTAAAGACATGATCTATCCAGTACCCGACCGCACGCTATTACCAAAAACCTTACAACAAGCCGTTGATCAATCATTAAAACAGAATCCAGCTATCATTGGCTCTAAGTGGGATGTCGATGCCACAGAAAACTTTATTAAGTCCGTTAACGGGGAAAATTATCCAAGCATCAATTTTACGCTAGAGCGTAAGTGGAACAACAATATCGATGGTACCCCTGGCCCTGACGCCGATTTTCAAGCTATGATACGCTTAAAATACAACCTATATAACGGTGGCAGTCATCAACGTAAAAAAGAGTCAGCGGTTCAACAAAACGTCCAAGCGTCTGAAATTCGTCGTAATACAATTCGCGAAACACAGCAAGCGGTACGTTTAGCTTGGGCGTCATATCAAGCCACTCAAGACCAAAAGGGTTACCTCAAAGAATATGTTATTGCCACAAAAGAGTCACAAGTGGCGTATGCAAAGCAGTTCCGCTTAGGGCGCCGTACCCTGCTTGATGTGCTCGATAGTGAAAACGAGTTATTTCAAGCGCGCCAAGACTATGTGAATACAGATTTTGATGAACTGTATTCTGAGTTCCGCCTCTTTAATGCAAAAGGTGAGTTATTAAAAGCCTTCAGAATTTATCGTCCTGAAGCACTGGGGTTCTCGGATAAATTTACCCAAGACAAAAAAGTACGTACTGCTGTCACGCCAATACAACAGTTACAACAGACAGAAAAGGCAGCAACGGATGCCAAACCTTCCACTAACAGCGACAACAATACACAAGTAGGTGGCCAAAATACGTTATCTACTCCAAACGAAAAGAGCTCAGACGATTCACTTTTCATAAACTCTGACGGAGACAATAGTCCTTGGCAGTAATTTTTTTAAGGTTAATATGTATTATCGTCATGGGCATGGGCATAGGCTCAGTTGCCTATGGCGATGATTTGTTTGGAAATCGCTTTAACCCTCAGACCCTCAATGATGACGACCATGATGGGGTTATCAACCAGCGCGACCTTTGCCCTAACACCCCTCCTGGGGTAAAGGTCGATAATAACGGCTGCCCTATCGTCACCACCTCCCTATTAAAGCTAGACCTAAAGGTCTTATTTGCTTCTGGCAAATACGACGTAGAGCCTCGTTTCTATAAACAGATTAAACGCCTTGCTGACTTTCTTAATAAACACCCCAAAAGTCAGGTGTTAATCAAAGGCTATACCGACAGCAACGGACTAGCACAAGACAACCTGACACTCTCTCAAAAACGAGCCTCTGCCATTGCCGATGTCTTGGTTAATATCTTTAAAATTAATAGGAACAGAGTCACAGCTAAAGGCTATGGCGAAGCCGACCCCATTGCGCCGAATGATACCCCCGAAGGACAAGCTAAAAACCGCCGGGTCATTGCCGATGTCACCGCTGATAAAACTGAAGCTGAACTCAGGTGGACTATTTACAGTGTTGATAAAAGCATACAGTAAGGGGCACGCGGCTTAACCTGAAAACAGTAAAAGGCAGCACCTTATAATGGCAAACACAGAAAGTGTTTGTAGAGCGCAAGCCTAGCAAAAATAGAAACAAAAGCAGACATCTGCCTCACAACCTGCCTTCGAGTGACACGGGGAACCAAGTGTTTATTAGGACAGACCCCGTATTCCGATTTATCTTCTTATTTAAGGGTGTTTTTTCTTCTCAGTACCCTTATATTTCTATAGCATCATCTTTATATTAATTCACACAAGATTTACCTTCGCGAGATCGCACTAGGAAAAACAACATGACCATCAAACTTGGCATTGTAATGGATCCGATTTCATCCATTAACTACAAAAAAGACACCTCCTTGGCTATGCTCTGGGCTGCCGCAGAGAAAGGCTGGGATCTGATTTACATGGAACAAAAAGACTTATTTATAGAAAATGGCAAAGCCTTTGCCATGATCCGCCCCTTACAAATATATAAAGATCCTCAGCATTTTTATGACCTAGGGGAAGAAACCAAAATGGCTCTTGGTGAATTAGATGTCATCTTGATGCGCAAAGATCCACCGTTCGACAGCGAGTTCGTCTATAGTACGATGATTTTAGAGCAAGCTGAACGGGATGGCGCCATGGTGGTCAATGACCCGAAAAGCCTTCGTGACTGCAACGAAAAACTGTTCGCTACGCAATTTCCACAATGCTGCCCAGAAGTCCTCGTCACACGCCGCAGCGACTTACTCAAAGCTTTCCATAAAAAACATGGTGATGTGATCTTCAAACCGCTGGATGGCATGGGCGGTTCTTCTATTTTCCGTCTCAAACCAGATGAATCCAATGTCAGTGTGATTATCGAAACACTTACTAACATGGGCACTGAACAGATAATGGCGCAAAAATTTATCCCTGAAATCAAACAAGGTGATAAACGCATTCTTGTGGTCAATGGTGAACCTATTCCCTATGCTCTTGCTCGTATTCCCGCCTCTGGTGAAACCCGTGGCAATTTAGCCGCAGGCGGCCGCGGTGAAGGACGCCCCCTGACAGATCGTGACCGCTGGATATGCGATCAAGTCATTCCCTCCTTGAAAGAAAAGAATCTCCTGTTTGTCGGTTTGGATGTTATCGGTGATTACCTTACCGAAATCAATGTCACCAGCCCAACCTGCGTCCGCGAATTAGACACGCAGTTTGACCTTAATATCGCCATGGTATTAATGGACGCTATCGAAGCACGACTAGCCAATAACTGATTTATTGTGCGGGTTACTGATCGATTTCTAATTGCCTTATTCATCGCCATTAGCATTCATGTGCTTTTGGTGGTGGCTATTGGCTTTAATTTTTCATTGCCCAGTACCAAACCCAAAACATTAGAAGTCACCCTGGTTCGCCACACTTCAAAAGCCCCAAAAGAGGCAGACTTTATCGCCCAAGCCAACCAACAAGCCAGCGGCACTGAACTTCGCAAACATAAGTTAACCACCACGGAAACCGCTCAGTTTTTATCGGATAACATTCAAGATGTGACGCCACCTGTGCAACCTCAAATTGCCTCCCACAAACCATCCAACAAACAACAGCTGATCACAACACAAGACAAAGACTCAGTCTTTAAGGTCAAACCTCGGCCCGAAAAACGACAAAAAACACTCGAAGAACGCTTTCGGGGAGAAACACAAATACCCGACCATCTATCAAGCGATATTTCTACCCTAGAAGCCTTACTAGACCGACAACGCCAAGCCTATGCCAAACGCCCACGTATTCGCCGTCTGACATCTGTCTCAGCTAAATCTGCCGTCGATGCCAAATATCTAGACGATTGGCGCCGAAAAATTGAACGTGTAGGGAATAGCCATTACCCAGTAGAAGCCAAACGTAATCACCTCTATGGACAATTACGCTTAGCGGTCATGATCAAGCCCAATGGCTATGTTGATAGCATAGAAGTACTGCATTCCTCAGGCATTCGTATCCTAGATGATGCCGCCATGCGCATTGTGCGCCTCGCCGAGCCATTTGAACCCTTTCCAAAGGCCCTTAAAAAAGAAGCCGATAAGTTAGAAATCATTCGTACTTGGCAATTTTTACCCGGTGACGAGCTACAAAGTCGCTAGCTTTCAGTATGCATCAGGCACAAAAAAACCTCCGAAGAGGTTTTAGAACACGGTTCAAGGATTAAAAAATGATCAATCCATACCGATAGTCATTTCATTCAGCAGTCAGTCAAACTGACCATCACCCATCGCCTGACGAATCTTTTTCATTGCATTCTTTTCTAACTGACGAATACGTTCCGCTGACACGCCATATTCATCAGCTAACTCATGTAATGTCGACTTACCATCAGACAACCAACGCTGTACAAGGATATTACGGCTACGCTCATCCAAATCGGACATAGCAACCTCAAGACGGTGGTTTGAATCCGCCTCCCAATTTCCATTTTCCAGCATGGTCGCAGGATCATAGCGATGATCTTCCAGATACTGAGACGGCGCTTGGTAAGCCGCTTCATCATCGTCATCTGCAGAAGCATCAAAAGCCATATCCGATGAACTCAAGCGACCTTCCATTTGACGCACTACATCTGGCGTTACCCCTAAATCGCTGGCAACAGACTCCACTTCCGAGTTACTAAACCAAGATAAGCTCTTCTTAGCGCTGCGCAGATTAAAGAACATCTTACGCTGTGCTTTAGTGGTCGCCACTTTAACGATACGCCAGTTTTTTAAGATAAACTCATGGATCTCAGCCTTGATCCAATGTACGGCGAAAGATACCAAACGCACACCGACTTCTGGATTAAAGCGCTTCACCGCTTTCATCAAGCCAACGTTGCCTTCTTGAATTAAATCACCTTGTGCTAATCCATAGCCTGAATAACTTTTTGCGATATGAACAACAAATCGTAAATGAGACATGACCAGCGTACGGGCTGCTTCTAAGTCCTCTTTATAATAAAGACGTTCCGCCAGCGCCTTTTCTTCATCGGCTGACAAAATTGGAATTGTGCTAACTGCCTGTATGTAAGATTCAAGGTTCTGACCTGGAATCATCATATCTATAGGCTGCAGAGCTTTACCCATCTCTATTTCCACCTCTGTAGATTCATGCTTAATGTAGATTGATACTAGCAAGTTAATCTTGCTTATGTGTGACAAAAATGTGGATAAATATACTTTTAAGTATAAATTTAAACCGACATTCCCTCAACTCTCTACAGCTCAATGTTGGCGATATGGCGATTAACCGCTATCCATGCGCCACTAACGCCAACGAATGCGCTAATAGTTAAACACAAAACGATCTCATCTGCATTAAATGTCTGCAGTTTAAAATGCGAGCCATACAACTCAATCAAATGCTCGGCAGGTACACTAACCCACCAGCTTAATATGAGAATACACAGACTGGCAAAAAAGCCGCCCAATATACCAAACCACAATCCCATGTATAAAAAGGGTCGACGGATATAGCTGTCTGTGGCCCCAACTAACTTCATCACCAGCACTTCATCACGCCGGCTTTCTACGGCCATACGAATGGTATTACCGACTATCAGCAACACCGCCACAATCAGTAATATTGATAATGCATAGGCCAAACGCTGCCCAAAACTCAAAATATTAGCAAGACGCTCCAACCATTGAGCATCTAATACAGCATTTTGCACTTCACCTTGCGCGGCCAATTGCTCACGTAATGTTTCTAATGCTGGTAACGTTTGCTCAGACACCACCATTTTCGGAATGACTTTCAGCACAATCGGCAACGGGTTCCCCTGTAAAGAGGATAAAAGCTGCGTATAGCCACTCCAACGTTCAAAGTCCCTCAAACCTTCTTCTTTCGAAATATAGTCTACCGATGCCACATCTGGTCGCGACGACAGTCGATGCGACAAGGCTAACGCCTGTGTATCGTCAACCTGTGGAAATAAATACAGGGTAATTGCCGATTGCTTATCCCAATTATTGGTAATCGATTGCACGTTCTTGAGGAGTACATACAAACTGCCTGGGAGCGTCAACGCGATAGCGATCACCATCACGGTCATAACGCTTGCCAAAGGATAGTTCAACAAACGCATAAAGCTTTCTGTCAGTGTGCTTTGATGCTGACGTAAATAGTGCTTTAAACTAAATGATGATCGTTTCGACCAACGATGTTTCGTGGCTTTAACCGATTGACGAGTGGCACCACGGCGAGCGTTTTTCTGTGGCATTTAAGCAAACCCTCCATCGTTCACCATGCGTCCTTGGTTTAAGGTCAACACCCGATGACGCATTCGTGCCACCAAAGCCAGATCATGACTGGCCACTAACACCGTCACACCGACGTTATTAAACTCTTGGAAAAGGTTCATGATTTCCGCCGATAATTTGGGATCAAGGTTTCCTGTCGGTTCGTCTGCAAGCAGCAACTGTGGTTTATTAACGACCGCACGGGCAATGCCTATTCTTTGTTGCTCACCACCGGATAAAGCCATCGGATTGTATTTTTCTTTCCCCAACAACCCCACCTTATCCAGCGCCGCACGTACCCGCTTTGCCGTTTGTTCCGGATCCGTGCCACTTACCTGCAAAGGCAGCGCTACATTGTGAAATACGCTACGATCAAACAACAGCTGGTGATTTTGAAAGACCACACCGACACGGCGACGATGGTAAGGAATGGCCCGGCGACTCAAGGTTCGAAGATCCACGCCATCCACAAGAATCTGGCCCGATGTTTGACGCTCAATCATCATCATGAGTTTCATTAAGGTGCTTTTCCCTGCACCAGAATGACCAGTAAGAAACGCCATTTCACCCTGTCTTAAATGAAAACTCACTTGTGACAATGCTTCTTGCCCGCTGTCATACTTTTTGCCAACTCGCTGAAATTCGATTTCCACGCTGTCAATGTTTCCTTTTTCGCTGTTACACTATGACCGCATACGCTACACGATGATCACATACGCGACACCATGGCCACACAAGAGCCGCCACTACATAGTAAAGAAGTTATTCATTCTTGCTATCGTTTTCTTTTTTACTCACTATCAAACAACGCATCAACAAATTCTTGGGCAACAAAAGGACGTAAATCATCCACTTGCTCCCCAACACCGATATAACGAATCGGTAAACCAAACTGTTTGGCAATAGCAAAGATAATTCCCCCTTTTGCCGTGCCGTCAAGCTTCGTCAAAGTGATACCAGAGACACCAACCGCTTCAGTAAAGAGCTTCGCTTGACTAAGCGCATTTTGCCCTGTGCCTGCATCCAATACCAACATCACTTCGTGGGGCGCCTCGACATCCAATTTTTTCATCACACGAACCACTTTTGATAATTCATTCATCAAATTGGCTTTGTTTTGCAAACGACCAGCGGTATCGGCGATGACAATATCAACCCCTTTGGCTTTCGCCGATTCAATGGCGTCATAAATAACCGACGCTGAATCCGCTCCAGTATGTTGAGCCACGACAGGCACATTATTGCGTTCGCCCCAAACTTGCAACTGTTCTACCGCCGCAGCGCGGAACGTATCGCCAGCGGCCAACATCACACTTTTGCCTTCTGCTTGATATTTTTTTGTCAACTTACCGATGGTTGTGGTTTTACCCACCCCGTTCACGCCCACCATTAGAATAACAAAGGGGCCATCCTTTTTGGTTGGATCGAGCGCCTTTTGTGAACCACTCAGGATGTCGTTCATTTCGCCTTTTAAACTGTTTAATAGGGCATTCGAATCTTTGAGCTCTTTACGGCTGTGCTTTTCTGTTAGGCCATCAATCAGAGATCTCGTCGCATCAATCCCCACATCCGCGACTAATAACTGTGTTTCCAGCTCTTCTAACAGATCATCATCAACTTTTTTACTGCCCACCAAAATGGAAGATAAACCACCGCCTAACCCTTGTCGGGTACGGGATAACCCGGACTTGATCCGTTGTGACCAAGAAAGCGTGGAGGCTTTTTCCTCCTTTGGATGGGATTGCTGTTCAATCGTGTGCTCTTCTTCAACCGAAGCCACCACACTCGTCTGTTCATTTGAAGAAGACAAGGCCGCCTCTATACTGGCTTCACTTACCTGTTCGTCACTAGCTGTTGTAGGTGCCGACGTTTCTGAGGTGGGTTCTGATACGGTTGCTGATTGCGTATCTGTACCCTGTTTTTGCTCAGATCGTTTTCTTGCTCTCATTTGTTTTAGAACACGGCGACGAATGACCACCGCAATAATCGCCAATATGGCGCCAATAGCCATCGGAGCATAACGAGCATACTCCCCAAAATACGGCGTTAAAAAAGCAATGAACTGATTAACAAATTCCATCAAATTAATCTCTTATATGTAGACTGATGCGGTTTGCATCAGTGAAGTGCTATTATTCATATAGAAGCCAGATAAGTTGGCCCTAGAAGCGGTGATTTTATCATCATTCCGATTAGCAAGCAGGTCTAGTTTTATGGAAAATTATCCAATGTCTGTCTTTCCTATGGTTCCTTATGTTTAACAGTCAAAAACCTCTTTTTAGTAAGCCTGTGCTGGCCGGCATTATGATTTTTTCCACCTTGGCCATTTGGGCACTCAACTCCACAGCTCCCAAGCCCATATCTTATCCAAAAATGACCATTGAAACGTGGCAGACGGATTCAGGCATTCCTGTTGTGTGGCTCACTCAAGACGATTGGAAAGGCAGCAACAAACTCAACATTAGTCTGTCTTTCAATGCACCTGAGCATAATCTTGCGTTAACCGATGCCACCTTATCCATGATGCTCGATGACCCTTTACCCTTAATTAGCTCGACCATCAACCAACGCTTATCCCCTCTGACTGCTAGTGTCAGCAGTGGCTACAATCATGAAGGCCAGACACTCTACATCACAGCGAATAGCACCGCGTCTTTTCTCAAACCAACCTTGGATATACTGACTCAATGGCTAACACAACCCATATTTAAGGCCCGTTCTTTTTATCGCTGGCAAAACATTAAAGACCCCGACCTATCTGCCTTGTTCACGATGCAACAAGCACTGTTCATTCCAGTCAATCAATCTCCCGAAACACCATCCGAGAAAAACTACGCGCAATTAAAAATGCAAGTAACTCAGGGGCAGGTCTCCGATTATTATCAGCAGCTTACCCAGCATGTAAGTCGAATTACCCTTGTTGGAAATATGAGCCAAGCGACAAAGCAAGCGGTTACTGCGAGCTTGAACCGCATAACAGAGCATTTTCGTCATCCCCCTTCTCTGTCGCCCCTGCCATTCAAGGTCAACCCGCATAGCCATCTATTAAGTAAAGAAGAAGCGCAGCAAGGCCTAACTCAACAAGGTATCGCCCTCAGACCACTCCGTTCAGTACAGGATTGGATTAGCTTACAATTATGGGGGGCAAATGTGATCGACACTCTAAATAAACAGAGCACCACGCAATATGCTCAGCTCAATTTCATCTTGTCTCCACGACTCCCATGGGCTTGGTGGCGAGTACAGCACAGTCAAGAGTCGAAGCCTCTTCCCCTTGCCAGCATGAAAGACACCATTAATACGGATACGCTCCCCTCTGTCACCGAGAACAAGCATTTTAAAACCCTGTTCACGTCTTTCCAGCAACAGCTTAACAAACAGTCTCACTCACCCGACTGGTGGATCAAAATGGCAACCGAAGTAACACCACCAAACAGTGCATTGACGCCTTCAGACTTTGCGAAACACTACCAAAATGCCATTGATACCTTCACGCAAAAAAACTATCAAGCAGCACTGAAATACCTATTTATCACCTCATCTTACCAAGAAAATCAGGTTATACCATGAACAAAAAGCCCGGTAAAACAACCACTAAGACCAGTCAAAAATCCACGGCAAAATTGCGCATTATTGCCGGTGAGTGGCGCTCTCGGCAGTTGCCCATTCCTGATATCGAAGGTTTACGCCCCACCCCAGATCGCGTGCGTGAAACCTTGTTTAATTGGATAAATCATTTCGTCCCTGGCGCACAATGTGCGGACCTATTTTGTGGCTCTGGCGCCCTAGGTTTAGAAGCCCTGTCACGGGGTGCCAAAAGTGCACTGTTTGTCGACAACTCAAAAGTGGTAACGCGTCAAATGCAAATCAACCTAGATACTTTGAAAGCTCAGAATGCGACGGTCATTCAACAAAATACCAAAGACTTTTTAATGGCAGCGACTCCCATACCGATGGATTTGATCTTTCTAGACCCCCCTTTCCGAAAAGATTGGATGTCACAGATTGTGCCGCTATTGGACAGAGGTTGGCTGGCAGATCATGCGATGGTGTACATTGAAATGGAAAAAGAAGCCATGCTTCCGTCCTTACCCGAGCACTGGACGCTACTAAAAGAAAAAGCCGCTGGACAATTAGTTTACCGTTTATTCGAGATAAACAAGCACCATTAACAAGCACCATGGATCAACGATAACACACCGCATTCTTAATGGTTTTATCGAGCCTCAGGACATCATGACAGCCGATCATGAAGTCCTGAGGTTATAATCAGGAAGTGTTCGCCCTTCCATTAATAGGTTTAATGACCTTATTGTCTGTGCAATGCCCCCTATCGGTGCAATCTTACACTACCTCATCCACGATTCTTTTTATAGATAACACATAACACAACGTGCACAAAATTTGCATAAACAAAGTATCGTTTCTTAACTAAACCGACGACACCGCTCAATCAAAGAGCGACCCGTCGATTCATTGCTATATGGAAGGGCTCTATGCTTAGCAATCTCATGTTCCGCACCAAATTAATTTTGCTGCTCATCACCGTTATTTCTGGCTTTGCGATTGTGACCTTTGTGGCCATGCAAGGATCCGCATCCCAAAAAGCTGCCAACAACCATTTAAGAACCTTGTCAAAAATCCAAAACTCGAACGATGCTCTGAGCATCAATATGCTGGAAATCGCTGACCAACTTCGTGATTTAGACGATAAACGCTACCCAGGTTACCTCGCGACGCTGAATCAACAGATCGACAAAAATAATAAGGTCATCCAAACCAATATCGAACGCAGTCAATCTTCCGAGCTGAAAACCATTTTAAAAAGCACGCAGACAGACATCAACCACTACAGCAACGCCCTGCTCAACCTTGTTAAAAAGCGTCATATCATTGGCTTTGACGCGAACTCAGGCCTACGCGGTAAAATCGATCAAATGGGGAGTAAGATCGCGCAAGACATTCACTCCTTGAGCTTATTACGTCGCGAATTCACCAATGTACGTAGAGCGGAAGCCAGCTATTTATTCGGCCCCTCCCAAGAATATCTTGACCAGTTCAACACAAGTTATGATCGACTCAATACCCGTTTTAACAACTTTGGCTTTGAAGACACTTATGGAAAAGAGGCTCAGATTTATCACGATGCCGTTATTCAATACGGTAAAGAATACGTTGCTCTAAACGCCGCAGATAAAGCCTTCTCTAAACAAAAAGCTCAATTTAATAAAAGCCAACTCGCAACCGCCAAACTCATTGAAAACATCGTTCTTAAAGCAGAAGAAAATGCCAAGCAACACTCACAGCAAGCCAACATCAGCTTATGGGTAGTCAGTATCGTGGTCACACTCATCGTGGCATTATTGATCATGAGCATAGGCCGCGACGTTCATAACACATTAAAACGTATTATGAGTGATTTAATTAAAGTAAAAGCAGGCGACATGACGGCCAAATCGGTCGTCAACGAGCGTCGTAACGATGAGTTTGATTCACTCAGCCTCTCTTTAAATGAAATGACACAGGGCCTTGATCATGTATTAAAAGAAGTGGTCAACACCACCGATACTGTCAACGACATGGCAACAGACATCAGTGGCACAATAGGGGAAATCGCCAACAGTAATCGAGCCATTAATAACAGAACCCAATCTCTCGCCAGCGCCACAGACGACATTTCCAAGCGCATTACCCAACTTTCTACCACCACCGATACGCTACGCGCCCACTCTAGTGAGACCTATGAATCGGCAAAAATGGGCTCGCAAACCATACGAATGGTACTCGACAACTTGAAGACCACCATCAACGTGGTCAATTCCACAGGTGACCAACTGAACGAATTAGGACGTTTATCAAACAATATCGATAATGTTATCGGCATGATTAACGATCTTGCTAGCCAAACCAATTTATTAGCCCTAAATGCGGCAATCGAAGCGGCTCGTGCTGGTGAAGCAGGAAGAGGCTTTGCAGTGGTGTCGGATGAGGTTCGCTCCCTGGCAGAAAAAACCGTGGATGCGACCGCCAAGATCACCGATATTGTCAATGTGATACAGACCTCTACCCAAGGGGCCATTTCCACCATGGCAAGCGGTCAAGACAGCTTAAAAGTCATTGAGGAAAACGGCAGCAAGGCGGAAACGGCCATTCATACCATCGAATCCAAAGCTCTAACCAGCGCCCAATCTGCCGACTCAATGGCCTCAGACATTCAGGATGTCGCCAGCACCGCCGTTCAAATGAGTGCCGAGATGGACACCATCGCTCAGCAACTCAGCCATGATACAGGCTCCATTGAAACCCTCGCAGACAAAACGCAAAGCATTAAAACGTCTGCTGCGGAATTATCCCAGAAAACGAAGGTCTTTACGTTGAGTTAAACAAGTACTTTAAGCAAAACCAATAGCGACCTAAAACACCATGTCTATGAGCAATAATCCCGCACCATTTGCCATAGACGTGGTTTTTCATCACTCTCTCTTGATGGGGCTGGCGGCAAACGCTAGACTGTTGCTCCATTATTCACAAGATGAATTCCCCTATTTTCACGGGACGTCGATTTATTTCACTAGGACAAATATAAAGCCTATGCCGGACACTCTTCCTACCAACTCCGTTGGTGTAGTTGTGCCACAAATCGCACAATTTGATACTCCGCTGACGCTTTCTTGCGGCCAAACCCTATCCAGCTATCAATTGGTTTATGAAACGTATGGTGAACTAAACCAACAGGCGTCTAATGCCATTTTGATCTGTCATGCATTAAGTGGCGATCATCACGCTGCAGGCTACCATGATATGTCAGACAAAAAACCTGGTTGGTGGGATTCTGCCATTGGCCCAGGCAAAGCCATTGATACCAACCTGTTTTTTGTTGTGAGCCTAAACAATCTTGGGGGCTGCTGTGGCAGTACGGGGCCCATTTCCATCAACCCTGAGACCAATCAGATATGGGGAGCGCATTTCCCCATTGTCACCGTAGAAGATTGGGTGGAAAGCCAAGCCCGTTTAGCCGATCAGCTAGGAATCCAAACCTTTGCTGCTATTGTGGGCGGCAGTTTAGGTGGGATGCAGGTATTAGAGTGGAGTATCCGTTTCCCGGATCGATTAAAAGCCGCCGCCATCATCGCGTCTGCTCCCAAACTCTCCACACAAAACATTGCTTTTAACGAAGTCGCCCGTCAGTCCATTCGTCGTGATCCTGAGTTTCATGATGGCAACTACCTTGATCAAAAGACGGTTCCGACCAATGGGCTTGGATTGGCCCGCATGCTAGGTCACATTACCTATTTGTCCGATGATGCGATGGGCACCAAGTTTGGTCGGCAAATGCGTCATGATGCATACCAGTATAACTACGGCATTGAATTCGAAGTAGAAAGTTATCTACGCTACCAAGGCGAAGCCTTTACCAAGCGTTTCGATGCCAATACCTACATGTTAATGACAAAAGCGCTTGACTACTTTGACCCAGCCGCCCAAACCAATGGCGATTTAGCCGCCGTATTGAGTCGTGCCCAGTGCGAATTTTTACTCGTGTCCTTCACCACGGATTGGCGCTTTGCCCCAGAACGCAGTGAAGAAATTGTCAACGCCCTAGTCAAAGCAGGTAAACATGTTTCCTATGCCAAAATCGAAGCGGCTGAAGGACACGACGCGTTTTTATTCCCCATACCTCGATACATGAATGCGCTCAGTAGTTTTTTGACGCGAGTCGCCAAGCGCTTAACCACGGAGGTCAAATAGATGCGTTCTGATTTAGAGATGATCGATGAATGGATTCAACCCAATACCCGTGTACTGGATTTAGGTTGCGGCCCAGGTGAGTTATTACAGCATCTAATAGGCAACAAGCAGGTACACGGCTATGGTCTGGAGATTGATCCGGACAACCTGAATATCTGTATCGAAAAAGGGATTCCCGTATTGGAGCAAAATATCGACGAAGGACTGCACAACTTTGAGGATCAAAGTTTTGATCTCGTCGTCATGACCCATGCGTTGCAACAATTTCGTCGTCCTGATTTACTCTTAGACGAAATGTTACGCATTGGCAAAGAGTGTATTATTACCTTCCCAAATTTCGGCCATTGGCGCAACCGTATCCATCTTGGGCTCAAAGGGCGAATGCCAGTCTCTGATTTCTTACCCTATAATTGGTACGATACGCCCAACATCCACTTTTGTACGTTTCATGATTTTGAACGTCTCTGTCATGAAAAAAACATCAAAATTCTGCGCTGGGCAGCGGTGGATGGGCAACTAAAAGATCACTGGTGGATTCGCTCTATGCCCAATATTTTTAGCGAAACCGCCGTTTTTCATGTTAGCCGCTAATAACCCAATGCACTAGGTTAAAGGCGACCTTGAGTCGCCTTTTTTATCCAAAACACATCGACAAGCTTAGCCGTCGAGAAACCTAAGCCGTCATTTTACCTAAGGGGAACCAAGATGAGTCAAACCATCGTCTTAGCCAGCAACAACACAGGCAAGATCAAAGAATTTAATGCCCTGCTTAGCCATGTTGGTTTCGACGTAAAACCACAAAGCGAATTTAATGTACAGGATGCTGATGAAACGGGTTTAAGCTTTATCGAAAATGCCATTTTAAAAGCACGACATGCGTGTGTTCATACTGGGCTGCCCGCCTTAGCGGACGACTCTGGTATTGAAGTAGATTATCTAAAGGGTGCACCAGGCATCTATTCTGCGCGCTTTGCAGGGGATCATGGCAACAGCGAAGCCAACAATGCGTTATTACTCAAAAAGCTTGAGGGAGTGCCCGACTTTGAGCGAACTGCACGCTTTCACTGCGTATTAGCCTACCTAAGACACAAGGATGATCCAACGCCGTTGGTGTTTCACGGTATTTGGGAAGGACGCATTGTCACCGATCCTGAAGGCCAAGAAGGTTTTGGCTACGATCCTTTATTCTATGTCCCTGAATGTGGCTGCAGTGCCGCTAGCCTTCCGAGAGACATTAAAAACCAAATCAGTCATCGAGCCAAAGCGCTGAAGCAGCTACTCTCGGCTTTTCAAGAGATGCCAACCCGCTTATGAGCCAACTCACGAACAATTTACCACCACTTAGTCTCTACATTCACTTACCCTGGTGTGTCCGCAAATGCCCTTATTGCGATTTCAACTCACATCAGTCAGATCGTTTTACTCAAGACGGTAAGTTGCCGGAGCAAGCCTATCTAAAACAATTATTGGCCGATTTGGACGCCGATTTGCCCTACGTGGCAGGGCGCACCATTCAAACCGCCTTTATTGGTGGTGGCACCCCCAGTTTGATGAGTGCAGATTTTTACTATCACTTAATGGATGCCTTAAGAGATAAACTCTCTTGGGCAGACAATGCTGAAATCACCATGGAAGCGAACCCTGGCACTTTTGAGCAAGAAAAGTTTCGCCATTTTCGTCAAGCAGGCATCAACCGTCTTTCAATTGGCATACAAAGCTTTCAACCAAACCTGTTGAAAACCCTAGGAAGAATCCACAACCGTGAAGAAGCCATTCAGGCTGTGGATAAGTCCCGTCTAGCCGGGTTCGATAATATCAACTTGGATTTGATGCATGGTTTGCCTGATCAAAGTCTGGAAATGGCCATGGATGACCTTTCGTTAGCCATACAATTAGATCCCGAGCATCTTTCTTGGTATCAGCTCACCATCGAACCCAATACAGAATTTTATCGTCGTCCGCCCACTCTCCCTGAAGACAATACCCTTTGGAGCATTCAAGATGCAGGACAGGCCAAATTGGATAAGCATGGTTATAGCCAATATGAGGTGTCAGCAAACGCCAAAACCAATTATCAAGCTCGACACAATGTCAATTATTGGCGTTTTGGGGATTATTTGGGCATCGGAGCGGGTGCCCATGGCAAGCTAACGTTAAGTAATGGTCAAATATTTCGTACACGAAAGACTCGACACCCAAATCACTATCTGAACACCTTGCCAGAGACTTTAGTCATTAAAGAGGCCATTGAACAAGAAGACCGGCCGCTCGAATTTATGATGAACCGCCTACGCTTATTTGAAGCCTTCGATTTGCAGGAATATCAACACTATTGCGATCAATCTATCCCTGAAAGCCTGACTAAAGCCTGTGAAATCGCCGTAAAAAAAGGCTTTTTACATGAAAAGGACTGGCAGCAACGTCGTATCCAGACCACTGAAAAAGGCAAACTTTTTCTCAACGAATTCCTCGAACTCTTCTTACCTTAAAAGCGCCTTTTCGTCATATTAGTTTGACATCTAAGTAAATTCATGTAAATCTTAGCCGCATATCTAGGTGGACAACAATTGCTCCACCTAATTGTTTGGAAAGAGTATTTTATCCGCTCTTCACTGTCGCATTAATCGAAAAACAAGCTGCTATAGGCCTTTGCCATCAAAGCAAAGGGGAAAATAGAACCGTTCTTGTCGCATAAAGAACAAATCATTCCGACTATTTGTCTAACATTACAATGTTAAACATTAAAAAAGCTAGTGTGTTCGTTTAAGCAAGTTCGACGTGTCAATTTAATTCGGGAGAATTTTATGAGTAAGAATGTGCCGGACAATGGCCGGCTGGAATACAATACCTCCTACAAAGTGGGGCAAGACAATATTCGCTTTTTAGGAATGGATATCCTTAATCCGGTCTTTAGTACCAGTGCACTGATCATCCTTGCCTTTATCATTGGAACTATCATATTCCCTGAGGAAGCAAAGTCTGTTTTGCTGGGCGCAAAGGGTTGGTCTATTGCTAACTTTGACTGGTTTTTCATGATTGCAGGCAACATTTTCGTTATATTTTGTATTGGTTTAATCCTATCCCCCCTAGGTAAAATACGCTTAGGTGGTATGGATGCAAAACCTGAACACTCCACCATTACCTGGTTTTCTATGCTATTTGCCGCAGGTATGGGGATTGGTTTGATGTTTTGGAGTGTGGCAGAGCCTGTTGGCTATTATACCGATTGGTATGGCACACCTCTAAACGTCAAGCCAGATACACCAGCCGCTGCGAAGCTCGCTCTTGGGGCAACCATGTTCCATTGGGGTCTTCACCCATGGGCCATTTACGCAGTTGTTGCTTTATCTCTTGCGTTCTTTGCCTACAATAAAGGCTTACCTCTTACCATTCGTTCTGCTTTTTATCCTCTTTTAGGCGAACGTGTCTGGGGGGGGCTTGGTCACGGCATTGATGTCCTTGCGGTAATTGCCACCATATTTGGTTTAGCCACCTCCCTAGGTTTAGGTGCACAGCAAGCCTCCAGTGGTTTGAACTTTCTCTTTAATATCCCAGATACACTAACCACCCAAATTGTTGTTATCTGTGGTGTTACCAGTGTCGCAATCTTCTCTGTGGCAAGGGGGCTTGAAGGTGGTGTGAAGCTACTCAGTAACATCAACATGTTGCTTGCTGCCGTCTTTGCCATATTCATTATCATAGTAGGTAACACTGGCGCGATCTTTGGTTCTATCGGAACTATTTTCGTCAGCTATGTAGAAAACATCATCCCACTAAGTAACTGGATTGATCGTACTGACCAAACTTTCTACCATGGCTGGACCGTGTTCTACTGGGCTTGGTGGATTTCTTGGTCTCCATTTGTTGGTATGTTTATCGCACGCGTTTCCCGTGGCCGTACTGTTCGCCAATTCTTAACCGCTGTATTGCTTGTTCCTACCGTTGTTTCCATGGTGTGGATGGCGACCTTCGGTGGTTCCGCTATTGCACAAATTGAAAATGGAGTAGGCGCTTTAGCGGGCGGTTTGACAAGTGTCTCCCTAGCCATGTTTCAGATGCTACAGAATCTACCTCTGACATCTATTACATCCTTCATTGGTATTGTTCTTGTCTTGGTTTTCTTCGTGACATCTTCCGACTCAGGATCATTGGTTATCGATGGTATTACCGCTGGCGGTAAAACCGATGCACCATTAGTACAACGTGTCTTCTGGGCAGTGTTAGAAGGTGTTATAGCGATTGCCTTGCTAGTCGGTGGTGGTAAAGATGCACTCTCTGCCATTCAAGCTGCAGCGATTACCACAGGCCTTCCTTTTACCTTGCTCCTGCTCATTATGTGTATTGGCTTGCTGAAGGGACTAAGAGGCGACCTTGTGTTGTACAAACAGGCCTAGAAAAAGTCACTATATCTAGTTCACTGAATCAATAGGAGTGGTATTAACCGCTCCTATTTTTTTGTGAATTGTTTTTCTCGCCTAAGTCTTTTAGAATACGAAGCCTCTTAGGGGAGTAATCGGCTTTGCCATTGTGCAAAGATTCTTTGTCAACATAATTGAGCCTCATGCTCATGGCAAAGAAGTTTGAACATCGTCGTTCGAATTGATGAGACTTAAGACAGTAACTTGGCTCAGGTGGGCACAGGTTGTTGTCTTTCGTTTGTCGCCCACCTAGGATTTGCATAATGGAAGCCATACTGACTTCAATATCAACCGTTGCTCTTGCTGAAATGGGCGACAAAACACAACTACTTGCCTTGTTTCTTGCCGCTCGATTTCCGTCTAAAACCGCGATCATTCTTGGTATGTTATTCTCAACCATATTCAATCACGCCCTGTCGGCATGGTTTGGAGTGGAAGTTGCCAACTGGATCCCTGGCGAGTGGGTCAATTGGGTAATAGGGTTAAGTTTTATCGCGGTGGGTCTCTGGCTATTAGTGCCTGACAAAGACGACAGTGAAGAGGGAGGCTTGCTGAAATACGGTGCTTTTGTGGCCACCTTTGCACTCTTCTTTCTCGCAGAAATTGGTGATAAAACTCAAATCGCCACTGTCATATTGGCCGCACATTATGGCTCAGTACTTCCGGTATTAATCGGCTCAACCATTGGCATGATGCTTGCGAATGTACCAGTTGTATTTGCTGGCAATTGGATTATGGAACGTATCAACCCCGTTCTAACCCGTCGATTGGCCTGCTTATTATTTATTATAATGGGCTTGCTGACCATAATATCGCCTATGCTTTAACGCTTAATCAAATAAAAAGGAGCCACTTATGGACGTCGAATTAACGGAAATAGTCGAAGCGCTTTGCCAACATGCTCCGTTTAACGAAATTGCCGATGATCCTAGCCTTAACGACATGGTCAAAGAGGTCGAGATACAGTACGTACGTACTGGGGAATGGATTATTGAAAGAGGCACCTTAAATAACACGCTCTTCTTTATTCGCAGTGGCGCGGTGGAAGTGCTCAATAAAAACGGCAAGTTAATTCGACGTATGAATGAAGGCGAGCTGTTCGGTTATGGTTCCCTACTGCGGGGTGGGAAATCATCCCAGTCTATGCGCGCCATAGAAGACAGTCTGTTTTATCGCATTCCAGCTCGCTGGTTCCTAAAACTGTATGAAGAAAGCGATACCTTCTCCGACTTTTTCGAGCTCGATAGAGAGACTCGACTGAAAGCGGCGATGAACTCCCAAACCTCCGATGTGTCCTTAATGACCTGTCCAATCAAAAGCTTACTGCGCCGGGATCCAATTGGCATTGATGTGGGTGAAAGTATACGCCAAGCTGCGCAAATGATGACGGAGCATCGCGTCTCCAGTTTATTGATCATGGAAAACGAGCAACTAGTGGGCATTGTCACTGATCGCGACTTACGCACCCGCGCCGTTGCCGAAGGGCTAGCCTACGACACACCGATCAAAGCCATCATGACCAAAAATCCAACTGTTATGGACAGTGGCGATTATGCAGCTGAAGCCGTATTAAAAATGATGGAGTTAAACATTCACCATATCCCCATCGTCAAGGACCACAAAACCATTGGCGTACTCAGTACAGGGGATATTATCCAAAAAGAAAGCCACGGCAGTATCTATTTAATCAGTGACATTTTAAAACAAACCGACGTTGACGGATTAAAAGCCATCAGTCGCAAAATGACGCATACCTTTACCCAGTTGGTCGTGGCCGACGCCAATACCCAGATGATTGGTAATGCGATGTCCCACATTGGTACGGCGTTTGTTAAACGCTTACTGCAACTGGGTGAAGAGCAGTTTGGCAAACCACCTGTCCCCTATTGCTTTATTGCCCTAGGATCCCAAGCGCGGGAAGAACAAACCATTAAGACCGACCAAGACAATGCCATCATTTTAAGTAATCGCTACGACCCGGAAAAACACGGCCAATATTTTGAGCAATTAAGCCACTGGGTCTGCCAAGGCTTGGATCAATGTGGCTACCCTCTGTGTACAGGCGATGTCATGGCATCGAATACGCTTTGGCGGCAACCATTAAGTGTCTGGAAAAACTACTTTAGTGAGTGGATTCAAGAGCCCAAAGCCGAGGCCTTATTACACTTGTCCATTTTTTTCGACCTACGTGGTATCTATGGCGACAAACTATTAGCCAATGAACTCAATAAACACATTCGTCAAGAAGCGAAGAATAATTCAGGCTTCCTGTCTTACATGGCACGTAACGCCAATCAGCGTAAACCCCCTTTAGGTTTTTTCCGTCAGTTTGTCCTCGATGGTGAAGGTAAACAATCACGTACTTTTAACCTAAAGGAGCGAGGTATTGCGCCCATTATCGACATTGTTCGAGTGCATGCCCTCGCCTGTGGCAGTGATAAACTCAATACCATTGAGCGTATTGCCGATATAGAAGCCGCCAAACTCTTGCCCGATGGACGAGCAAAAGACCTCGCCTTAGCCCTCGAAATGATCGGTATGGTGCGGATTAGTAGCCAAAAAGATCAGATCGAAAATGGCGAAGAGCCCACCAATCATGTGAACCCGGAGCGTTTATCTTCCTTTGAGAAGCGCCACTTACGGGATGCGTTTCACATTGTCTCTCGTCAACAAGAGTTCATTAAATTCCGTTATGCAGGGAAACGCAGTTAAATGCCCAAACAATTAATGCAATTCATGAAAACGAAGCCGGAGACGACCCTCCCTCAAGATTGGCAAGCCATGTTTCGGGACTGGGCAAAAGAGGCACCAGAAGGGCCCCTCAAACGTTACTATGAAGCTGGCACCATCCCCATGGATACACCCTTAAAAGACGTGCCTATGCTGGCTTTGGACCTAGAAACAACCGGTTTAGACTCGCATACTGATGAGATTATTAGTGTGGGCAGTGTGCCAATGGATCATCGTATTATTCGCTGTAATGGCTCGGGTTACTGGATGGCAAAACCAGAATGCTCACTTAATCCTGAGTCAGTGACCATTCACGAAATTACGCATACAGAATTAGAAGAAGCGCCCCCGCTTCATCATATTTTCGAAAACATACTTGAGACCCTTAGCAACAAAGTGGTGGTGGTCCATTGTGTTGCCATCGAACGACAGTTTTTGTTGGAAGCCGCTCTCAAAATATACGGTTTCCCGCTGTATTTCCCTGTCCTAGATACCATGGATATCGAGCGCCGTTATCATACAAAACTCCCCTGGTGGAAACAGATCCTGGGGAAAAAACCGTCATTACGTTTAGACGCTTGTCGCCAATATTACCATTTGCCTCGCTATAAGGCGCACCACGCATTAACGGATGCCTTATCCTCTGCGGAACTGTTACAAGCGCAGATCGCCTATCACATGGACGCAACGAACGACCCGATCTCAAAGTATTGGCTTTAGTCGCCATACGTCCTTGTTAAGACTCACTCTCGACAAGGACGCGATGAAACATAACATCTATGCGGATAACGAGCGAGCCAAGGTTTTTGGGCAACTTTCACGGATAATCAACTCCGTTTCCAACACCACATCTTTGGTTTCTCTGAGCCCCAAAAAGACTTGTGCCGCAATTCGCCCTTTCTCCACGGTTTGCTGATGCACAGTGGTAATCGAAGGATGAAAGTTCTCACTTTCGGAAATACCATCGAAGCCAACAACCTGAAGATCTTCTGGTACTCTTAAACCCATTTGCAACGCCGCCTGTACCGCCGCAATGGCAATACGATCACTCATGCATAAGAGTAGCTGAGGACGGTCCGCCATTGTCAATGCTTCGCGCGCCGCTTGATAAGCCATCTTGTGGGTATTTTGCGGAATATTCCATATGCGCTCATAAGGCACGTTTAAACCATGCTCATCGAGGGCATCAAAATATCCACGTAAACGTTGAATCGAAATCGATGCGGACACATCAAATAGCTCATCCTCTTGTGCACGACAGACACGGTTCGTATCTAATAAACTCAAACCAAGAATGGCAACACTCTTAGGACGATGAGAGAGGGCATGAACGGCAATCTCGTAAGCCCCCTTATAGTTTTCAACATTGACCGAGGTGGTGCCTGGAATAAAGCTATCCACGGTAATAATGTTTTTGTTGGGCATTAACCAAGGCGCATTACTGCATTGCTGAGGTCTATGACCATATACGACGAAGCCGTCTACCATAGACGATTGCATACGACTTTGTGCATCTTGAGGTTCGTGATCATGCACAGATAATAACAACATATTGTAGTCATTATCCTGAAACACTTCGGCCATGCCTTGCAAAAATTGATTCGCCACGGGATCTGTTAAGCTATAACTTAAATAGTCCGACAATACGATACCAACAATCCCAGTACGCCCCGTTCGTAAACTACGCGCCGCCGCATTAGGGCCAAAATACCCCATTTTCTCGCAGGCTTCGAGAATACTATCGCGAAGCTTGGCAGATAACTGATCAGGGCGATTAAAGGCATTAGAAATCGTGGCAGTCGAGACGTTTAGCGCCTTTGCCACATCCTTTAGCGTTAATTTTTTTAATTGTTTTTTCATACAACACTCTCAAGACACTGGCCTATCGTAATGCACAACCGGTTAATACCCCGGCTCTTCACCTCCTATTCGCCGTCCTTCAGATAAAAAAACGGCGCTACACAGTAAAGAGGTAAGGCACGCAAAGGTCTTATTTTATTATTGTTATTTAACATTTACCCTTTATCTTACTGAGATACCACAGCGTAATACGCTTGATACGCTGGCAAGATTAACGTATTCCCCTCTAACGAGGAAACAAAACCATGACCTTCCAGAGTCTGCTTGACTGCCACAGATAACTCACCCATCTGGGCCTGTCCCGTCATATTCAACACAACCAAGACACGTTGTCCCTCGTATTCACGAATCAGGGCAATCAAATGATCATTTTTGACATCCACCAACTCAAGCTCGCCATTGATCAACGTGGGCTGCTTTTGACGCCAATGAATCAACTGACGCACCTTATGTAACAAGGAATCTGGATCCGCTTCTTGCTCCGCCACACTTAACGGAAGATGGCGCTCTTCCACTGGTAACCAAGGCTCAACGGTCGAAAAACCACCTTGGTTAGTGTTCTCCCATACCATTGGTGTGCGGCAACCATCACGTCCTTTAAAAACAGGCCATAGAGGAATGCCATATGGGTCCTGAATGCGTTCAAAAGGGACTTCCGCTTCCGGTAAGCCAAGCTCTTCCCCTTGATACAAACACACACTCCCCCGTAGAGATAAAATCAATGCCATGGCAATTAAAGGATAAGCTTTTTGATCTTCATCTGCCCCCCAACGTGTACAAGAGCGCACCACATCGTGATTGGATAAAGCCCAACATGGCCAACCATCTCCTACAATGTTTTGCATATTGCTCAATACACCCCGAATATAATCCGGTGAATGAGGCTTATTCAACAAATCAAATGTATATGCCATATGCAGTTTATCACCGCCTGACGTATATTCGGCCATCCGTTTTAGAGGGAAGTCATCACCGATTTCCCCAACCGTTGTCGAGCCAGGAAATTCATCCATCAAGGCGCGCAAGTCTTTTAAGAAATCCAGATTTTCAGGACGGCTTAAATCATAAACATGACGCTGGTAAGTGTATGGGTTATCTTCTGGCGCCCCCATGGTTTTTGGTTCACCCGCTGGCACAGGCGGATTATCTTCCAAACCTTGACTGTGGAAATAGAAGTTAACCGTATCCAAGCGGAAACCATCGACCCCAAGCTCCAGCCAAAAACGCATGCAATCCAAATGCGCTTTACGTACCTCCGGGTTATGGAAGTTCATGTCAGGCTGAGACTCCAAAAAGTTATGCAAATAATATTGCAAACGTCGGCTGTCCCATTTCCATGCACTTCCCCCAAAAATCGATAGCCAGTTGTTTGGTGGGGAACCATCAGGCTTTGGATCGGCCCAAACATACCAATCCGCTTTTGGATTGGTTTTATCCTGGCGACTTTCCTCAAACCAAGGATGTTGGTCCGATGAATGACTGATCACCTGATCAATCATCACTTTCAGGTTTAATTCATGGGCGCGATCCACCAAAGCTTTAAAATCGGCTAGCGAGCCGAACATCGGATCTATATCGCAATAATCAGACACATCGTAGCCAAAATCTTTCATTGGCGACGTAAAAATAGGCGATAACCAAATCGCATCCACACCAAGAGATGCCACATAATCCAATTTGCTGGTGATACCAACCAAATCGCCAATACCATCGCCATTGGCATCCATAAAACTACGTGGATAAATTTGGTAAATAATGCCGCCTTTCCACCAATTCAAATTCCGAGTCATGTCCTCTCTCCGTACCATATAAAGTTGTCTGTCATGCTTCTCCCTCAGCCTCCCGTCCTAAAAACAGGTTCCGCTGAGGCAACGAGCCTAGAACTAGCCTAAACGTGCGTAGGATTGCTCTTTATCATTGAATAGATGCATTTTGTCAGGCGCAGCCGCCAAATGAATTAAATCACCACGCTGGGAAATTAAGGTACCAGGCTGCTTGGCAATAACCATTTCCTTGCACCCTTTCACTTGCAAATGCAGCAGGGTTGCCTCACCCAGCGATTCAACAAAGGCGACCTCTCCAGAAATAAAGCCTTGCTCTTTGCTATCGACCACCCTTAAATCTTCTGGTCGAATACCAAAGAAAGCCTCTTTGGTCTGCTCACTCGCTTCGGTCACAATGGGAACCTCTACGACTTCAGAAGAAGACAGAGACACACGGGTGGATTCGCCAGTTTTTTCAATACGGCATGGCACAATATTCATGGAAGGAGAACCAATAAACCTCGCGACAAACACATTGGCAGGATGTTCATACAACTCCAGTGGTGAACCAACTTGCTCAATGTTCCCACCAGATAATAAAACAATACGATCTGCCAAGGTCATCGCCTCAACCTGATCATGAGTCACATAAATCATGGTTGAGTCAGGCATATTGTCTTTCAAATTGGCAATTTCCATACGTGTCGCCACACGTAGCGCTGCATCCAAGTTCGACAAAGGTTCGTCAAACAAAAATACCTGTGGACTCCGAACAATGGCTCGACCAATCGCCACACGCTGTCTTTGCCCACCGGACAAGGCTTTTGGCAATCGATCTAAATAAGGGGTCAATTGCAACATTTCCGCAGCTTTTCGCACCTGTTTATCAATGTCCGCTTTACTTGCTTTGGCGATCTGCAAACTGAACGCCATATTATCGTAGACAGACATATGTGGATACAAAGCATAACTCTGGAAGACCATCGCAATACCACGTAGCGCAGGCGGAACATCATTCATCACCTTACCATCAATTTCTAGCGTGCCACCAGAAATATCCTCTAAACCAGAAATCATCCTTAATAAGGTGGATTTACCACAGCCAGATGGGCCAACAAAGACGATAAACTCGCCTTGTTTAATGTCCAGATTAATATCGTGAAGCACTTCAACCTTGTTGGAGTAGATCTTTTTCACATGGGTTAACTTTACATCAGCCATGAATACTTGCCTCAATTAGAATTCGAATCTTGGGTGAGGAGTACACTCAACTCACCCGCTCGCTTATTGTTATTAGGTTGTGCGTCTTGGTTATTTCACCGACCCTGCTAGCAGCCCTCGTACTAAGAAACGCTGTAGCCCAAAGAACACACATAACGGAATAATAATGGTAACGAATGCAGAGGCGGTAAGAATGCCCCAATCCCCTCCTAGAGACCCCATTAATTGCCGCAATTGAGCCGTTAACACAATGTGATCAGGACTGGTTCCAAGGAAAACCATCGCCACCAACAAGTCATTCCATACCCATAAAAACTGGAAAATGGCAAAAGACGCGAGGGCAGGAAAGGACAAAGGCAAAATAATTTTCCTAAAAATATCAAAGTCCGACGCACCATCCACCCGAGCAGATTCGATGATCTCTCGAGGCAACCCCACAATGTAATTGCGCAGCAGGTAAATCGCCAAAGGCAAACCAAAGCCCGTGTGAGCCAGCCATATCCCCACATAGGTTTTCGAACTCACCCCAAACAGATCCCCAATCCAGTTATAACTTTTTAGCAAAGGAATCAATGACATTTGCAACGGCACAACCAATAAACCGACCACACAGGCGACTAAAATAGCCCGTCCAGGAAAGCGCATCCAAGCCAAGGCATAGGCCGCAAACGCCGCGATCAAAATAGGAATCACCGTGGCAGGAATGGTAACCGTCAGAGAGTTGATAAACGATTGCCCTAACCCATCGGCCCCCAACACCTCTTTGTAATTACTTAAAGTAAAGTGTGGTGGCATTTCCGCCGTGTAGAAAATACGTTTGCCATTTCGTCCGAGCCACTTGGTCGGTGACGACAACACATAATCCCCATTGGACATGACTTGCATGGTTTGACCATTGCGAATCGATGCCACTTCACCCGCTTTATAAGCTTGTGGATGCAAAGAGCTATAGCCAAACTTTGAAATCTTGCCAGATTGCCCATGCAAAATATTGCCTTTAATAACAAAATGATCACCCTCTTGCACTTGGCTCGATGGTGGCTCAGCCCGGTCTACAACCATATGAGTAGAAGCTGATAATGCAGTCCACCAGCCAGACACTGCCAATTGATCTTTATCTCGCAATGAGGAGATAAATAATCCAGCCGTCGGGATGGTCCAAAGAATCACTAGAAACAGCACAGTGGCATGCGTCAAGTAAATCAGAGGTGAACGTTTTGATGAACGTATCATATTAATGCCCCTCCATTTCTTGATTGGCTCGACGGATGTTCCATACCATAATAGGAGTCACCAGTACCATAATCACCAGGGCAATCACGGCACCACGGCCAAAGTCACCACCCCCGCGGAACATCCAAGTGAACATTTGATTCGCAAGCACTTGCGTGTCCCATTGTCCGTTGGTCATGGTCAGAACGATATCAAACACCTTGAGTACTAAAATCGTAATGGTCGTCCAGACAACGGCGATGGTTCCCCAAATTTGTGGCACCATAATTTTAAAGAAAATTTGTATCCCGTTAGCGCCATCTAAAACGGCAGCTTCGATCGTCTCATCAGGGATACCTCGCAGGGCAGCAGACAAAATCACCATAGCAAAGCCCGTTTGTATCCAGATTAAAATTACCATTAAAAAGAAGTTGTTCCAGAATGGCATGGAAATCCAGTTTTGTGGCTCTCCACCAAAAAACACCACGATGGCATTAAGCAAACCAATTTGTGTATTGCCAGCGCTTTGATAATCGTAGATAAATTTCCAAATCACCGACGCGCCAACAAATGAAATAGCCATTGGCATAAAAATCAATGTCTTCGCAATATTTCCCCACCAAATCCGATCGGTCATCGACGCAATCACTAACCCTAAAAAGGTAGCCGATGTTGGCACAACCACGAGCCACATCATGTTGTTACGAAACGACTCTAAAAACTCGTCGTTGCCAAACAACCAAGAATAATTCGATAACCCTACAAACTCTTTGCCCGCACGACCATAGAAGGACAAAATGATCGAGTCGACAACGGGGTAAAACAGGTAAAACGTTAAAAAAACAATCGCAGGGCCCAAAAACAACCAAGGCCGAATACGAGTCGTGATTCGCAGATTCCGTGCAACAATATCAACAGCGCGGTTTTTGGTCGGAAAGAGTTTATCCAACAAAAAGTTAGAACCGTAAAAATAAAAGGCACATACTGATACGCCTATTACCATGTACACTAATGCGGAAGCGAGCTGTTCCATAAGATCTCCAACAATCACAGGAAATTCGAAGCGAGCCTTTCGACGTCATCATTAAAACGTGTCGCCTCAGAAGAGGTCGACACGCTTTATGCTAATCATCGATAGATCAGTTCTTTTTCAATGCATCCCAAGTTTTCTGTATATCATTGGCAACGTCTTTAGCGGATTCGCCATTGACGTAATTGACCATACCTGTCCAGAAAGCCCCTGCACCAATTCGGCCTGGCATCAAATCCGACGCATCAAAACGGAAAGTGGTTGCATCCAGCAAAATTTTCCCTTCACGGCGCTCGGTATTATTAGAATAGACAGCTGGATTTGCCTTCAAATCTGCCGATAAGAAGCCACCCTGAGCCATCCAGATTTCTTGGGCAATCGGTGAACGTAAGAAGTTCACGAAATCGTGTGCGCCTTTCGAATTATTAGTAATGGTGGCTAAAGTACCCGCCCCTTCAACAGGTCGACCAAGGTCTTTTTTAGAGGCAAATGGTGGGAAGTAGAAGAAGTCAGCATCCACTCCAACTTTCACGTCTTTTGGAAAAAAGGCCGTCACAAACGACGCTTGTTTTACCATGTAACATTGTGGTGGAGAGGTAAATAATCCTTTTGGACTATCTCGGAAATCAGTCGTTCCGACCGCCGAGGTACCGCCATAGACAAACTTATTATTTCGGGCAAACCAGCCAAACTCTTTAATCGCATCAACGATACGTGGATCATTAAATTTCACTTTATTGGTTATCCAACCGTCATAAACGGAAGGTGGCTGCATTCTCAATAATAAATCTTCCACCCAATCGGTTGCTGGCCAGCCTGTTGCTGCGCCGGAGCCCAAACCGATACACCAAGGCGTACCACCATCGGCAACAATTTGCTTAGTGAGTGCTTTTAGCTGTTCCATAGTTTTAGGAACCTGATAGCCTGCGTCCGCAAAATTATCGGGGGAATACCAGACCAGTGATTTCAAATCCACGCGATAGAACACGCCATAAAAATGATCCTTATGATCTGGGCCTTTGAAGGTGGCTAATTTCACCCAAGATTTACCTGCTGCGTAATCCTTTAACACCCCTTCTTTGGCTTTTTCACTAAGCGGTGTCAAATACCCCTTAGCGGCTAAGTCTGCGGCCAATCCAGGCTGGGGAAAGATGGAAACATTCGGTGCGCTGCCGCCTTGCGTATCAATCACAATCTGCTGCTCAAACGAGTCAGAGCCATCATATACAACATCCGCCCCTGTCGCCGCCTCAAAATAGGCAATAACGTTTTCGAATTTGGTTTTTTCATCCCCTGTCCAAGGGCCAAATACGGTAATTTTTTTACCCTGTAGATGTTCTGATTTCAGAGCATCGTAACTGGCCCAGTTAAAACGGGGATCTTTTCCGGGCGGAATAATGAGGTCTTGGGCGAAAACAGAATGGGCAGAGAAGGACAACGCAAGCGCTGCTGCTAAAAGCGATTTTTTCATGTGGACTCCTTACAGGCATGCTCGGACGCTTCCTAATGCAGGCCTTTGTTTTTATTATCGTAAGTCTATGCTGTATTAAAAACGATCTTCTATAAGGATTAAGAAGATATTTGATTATTCACAATAAAGAACCCAGATTCAAGCACTCTACTTGCTTAATATTGTCTTAATCACAACTTCACGCCGAGAAAAGTCCAGAGGCTTATTTTTAATAACATTTATATGAATTTAAGCTGAAAACTCACTATTTCATCAAAAAAACAATACTTTTTGTATGAAAATCAAACAAATAGAGACAACCGCCATCACTCTAATCTTGCACATTTATTGACAAATTGGCATAAAAAAACGCGGCATGCCGCGTTTTTCTAAATCGTTTAACCCAATGGTCTAAAGAGTCGTTTTTTCTTCTTTTTTAAGAGAACATTGCCAAACGAGCTTGTGCCTCTTCAAAAGAAGGTAATGAGGGATAAGCCCCCAGTTTAGTGACAGAATCTGCACCACACGCCGCCGCAAAACGGATAATATCCAATAGAGCCTCTTGGCTTAATCCCGTCAGGCTGGAACGATCTTCACATTGTTGGGACAGTTGATAAAGCAAGCCACCAACAAACGCATCACCGGCCGCCGTGGTGTCCTTTACATCCACCTTAGGAGTGATGATCTCCCCTTGTCCATAAGCTTTCGTAAAATAGCGAATGGGATTCCCCCCATCGGTCAACACAAACAGCGACACGCCAGCCGCAAGGGACTCATCAATCAATGCCAAGGGGTCTGACGCCAAGACAGCCAGCTCTTCGAGGCTGGCCTTCACCACATCACCGCTTTGCATCCAGTCAATAACACGCTGAGTGTTCACTTTATGATCTTGCCATAGATTGATGCGCAGGTTCACATCAATACTGACGATCCAATTCGCCTCTCGGGCCATACGGACACCCGCAAGCGTTGCTTGTGTAATCGCGTCTTCCGTTAACGTATTGGAGCAAGTGTGAAACACACCTTTACCGGCAAACCACGCCGCATCAAAGTTGTCTTCACGAAATAAAATATCCGCAGAAGGGTGGCGATAAAACTCAAAACTGCGCTCACCAGACTGATCCAAACTCACAAACGCCAGTGCGGTTTTAGCCTCTTTCGTCATCAACATACTACTGGTATTCACACCATAACTGTCTAAAGAGTCTTTCAAAAAATGACCAAAAGCATCGTCGCCTACTTGACCTGCAAAATGGCTATTCCCGCCTAAACGAGCGACCGCTACCGCAACATTCGCCGGAGCGCCACCTGGGTACTTGGTAAAAGATTCCAGCTCACCCGATTGGGTCGCACCGTTGGAAAGGAAATCGATAAGGGCTTCGCCAAAGGCCATTACTTTTGTTGTCATCTTATTATTCTCTCTTTAATCAGAAATGCTCTGTGTCTATTACCACCACCTGTTTGTCATGCCAATGCATCACGGGTAGCTATATTTTGCAATCAATCGCCATGATGTAACACCCCATGACCACCGCACTGGCGAGAAAGTATGACGGCGAGCCCCTATTAAATCAATTTAATTTATTTAATTATCTGTACGAAATCCGCTAATTTCGCTAATTGGTTCCCTCAGCCTTTCTTGCTAGACTGAAACATTGCTGTTTATTTTTCACTATTCTTGAGAGTCACCATGACAAACACCAAATCCATTTATGTTGTTGATGACGATGACGCCATTCGTACCTTGTTAAAAACGTACCTCGAAAAACAACAGTTTCAAGTGTTTACCGCCGAATCAGGTGAAGCCTTTCTGGCAGACTTTCATCAGCATAGCCATGTGGATCTGGTTGTACTAGATATTATGCTCCCGGGCCAAGACGGCTTTTCCGTCTGTCGATCGCTCAGAGCACTGTCCCATGTTCCCGTGATTATGCTCACTGCTAACTCAGATGAAATGGATCGCATTATCGGGCTCGAAATGGGAGCCGACGATTACCTTGCCAAACCCTTCAATCCACGGGAACTGCTAGCCCGCATCAAAGCCATTTTGCGGCGCATGGAACACGTTGACGTCATGGAACAAGAGAACGTTGCCCAGCGCTACTACCATTTCGCATCCTTTACTTTAGATACCCTTTCCAGAGAGTTGTCTTTTCAGGGCGAAAAGGAATCCTTATCTGGAGCGGATTACAATTTGCTAATGCTCTTTTTAGCCCACCCTGGTGAAGTACTGACCCGCGAACAAATCGCCGAAAATACCCGAGGCCGAGAAAGCGCCCCATTGGATCGTTTTATCGATGTACATGTTAGCCGTTTGCGCCAACGCTTAAGAGAAGACGCTCGTCACCCGCAATTAATCAAAACCGTGCGAGGTCAGGGTTACATTCTGACCGCAAACGTCCTCAGCACAGACAGTGAGTCCAGTACTCTTTCCAGCATGGCCTTATCGGATGCTAATGATTAAAGCTCGCCTGAAACGCTGGTCCCAATCACTCACGGGGCAAATCTTAATCATCATGGCATTAGGGGTCGCCAGCGCCCAGTTTATTAGCTCAACCATTTGGCTAAAACAGGTAGAGTCAGATACCCAAAAGAACATAACGGAAGTGGCCAAACACATGGCCTTTCGTATTGCCGCCACCGTCAGTTACTTTACCTCGTTACCACAGGCTTATCGCCATATCGTGATCGATCAATTGCAATCCATGGGGGGCACACGTTTTTTTGTTACCCTCAATCATGAAGAAATCCGCATTAACGCGTTACCCGACACCACCTTAAAAGACATTGTCAAAAACCAAATACAAGAAACCCTTATTAATCAACTGGGCATTCGCAATGCCAAGATTGCCTTTTCCAGTCCAACGGACCTGCATGTTATTAACAATCACACCCTATTAACCGATTTGCCCGATCATTGGGGAGCCCACAGTTTATTAATAAAACCACTGACGCCACCGATCATTGTCATCCAAATTCCGATCAACAAAGGGAAAAACTGGCTTTATCTCGCCACGCTCATGCCTGCGCCCTACTTTTTAGAAGGCGGCTCAGCCCTCAGCCCTGAACGACTATTTTCCATGGCCATTTCCGTGATCACCGTCCTCATCTTAAGCTTATTAATTCTCAGACGATTGACACGCCCATTAGCCATACTGGCGCGAGCGGCAGAGCGCTTTGGGCAAGGGGACGCCAAACCGATAGACGAAGTGGGCAGTATCGAAGTGCGTAACACTGCCCATGCCTTCAACGACATGCAAGCACGCATTCAGCGTTATTTAAATGATAGGGAGCGCTTATTTGCCTCCATTTCTCACGATTTAAAAACCCCTATTACACGTTTACGTTTACGGGCAGAAATGCTGGACGAAGACGACACCCGTGACGCCATGATCCGTGATCTTGAAGATTTAGACATGCTGGTCAAGGGCGCCTTACAGAGCGTGAAAGAAACCGATATTCACGAAAACCGCGTAGAAATCAACATTCTCAGAATACTGAGGGACATACAAAGCTCAGTCAACAGCAGAGAAACCAAGGTCACCATCAGCGGCGAACTGGCATCACCTTATATAGGAAAGCCATTGGCCATCAAGCGCTGTTTAGGAAATCTGATCGATAATGCGTTGTACTATGGCAAGGTGGCGCAGATTATCCTTGAAGACAGCGAGGAAGGTTTAACCATTCGTATTTGCGACCAAGGTCCAGGCATCCCTATTGAAAAAATTGATAAAGTCTTTCAACCCTATACACGCCTTACCTCTGATGCTAATAGCCACCCTGGCGGCATGGGATTAGGCTTAAGCATTGCTCGCAATATTGCCCGCGCTCACGGTGGCGAGGTAACATTAAGTAATAGAGAGACAAAGGGGTTGGAAGCCATCGTTTGGCTGCCGAGGCACTAAAAAAACAGACGATTCAATTCTTGAGCACACATAGGCCGATGCAAGAAAAAGCCTTGACCGATTGTACAGCCATAGCCCACAAGCGCATCCAATTGCTCTTGAGTCTCAATCCCTTCGGCGATCACCTCTAGTGATAACCCCTTAGACAGAAAAATAATCGCTTGTGTAATGGTGGGATCCGACAAATCCTTTCCATGACCACCAGAAACAAACCCTCGATCAATTTTAATACTATTAATGGGCATGGCCTTTAGATAGCGCATTGAAGAATAACCCGTACCAAAATCGTCAATAGAAATGCGAATCCCCGCTTGACGAATGTCTTCTAGCAAACTCATATTGACCGCACTGATGTCAATAAATGCGTCTTCGGTAAGCTCTATTTCCAGCATGTCCGGTGGTAAGTTGTAGCGTTTCACCGCATCCAAAAGATAGCTTTTAAAACTCGGCGACTTAAGCTGTCTTGGGGAGACATTCAGCGCAATCACGGGGCAAGCATCATGACTCAACCACAAATGCAATTGCTGACAAACGTGATCAATCACCCACTCTCCAAGGGGTACAATCAACCCCATTTTATTGGCGGCGGGAATGAACTCATTTGGCATGCGTATGGAGCCATCCGCTTGCGGCCAACGAATCAAAGCCTCAACCCCCAATAACTTGCCCGTCCTAAGGTCTAATTGGGGTTGATAGTACAGTTCAAATTCATTGTTTTGAATGCCTAACCGAATCTCCTTTTCCAGAGTAATCGCCTGTTTTAATTTCAGCTGCAGCTCGTCAGTGTAAAAAGCGTATCGCTCGAAAGGATTTTTTTTACATTCATACAAGGCCATATCGGCTTTTTGCATCAGCGTGGTACCATCCGAGCCGTGTTTTGGATACATGGCAACACCCACACTGGCCGACACATCCAAACTGACCGTGCCTAACATCGCCGGTTGCATCACCTCACTCAACACTTTTTCCACGGCGATTATAACACTGTCATCATCCTGTATATTTTCGAGTAACAGCGTAAATTCGTCACCACCAATACGCGCTACAACATCATTGTTGTGCACCACACTTAATAATCGATAGCCCACCAGCGTCAGGAGCAAGTCACCAATATGATGACCAAGGGTATTATTCACCTCATTAAAACGATCCAAATCGATGAAAATCACCGCAAACTGACTCTTATTTCTTTCTGCTTTAGCAATCACCAGTTTAATATGCTCTTCAAACAGAATCCGGCTCCCCAGCCCAGTTAAGGGATCCCGCTTAAGCATCTCTGCAATCTGTCGCTCTACTTGCTTACGTTCTAAGGCATGACGAATGCTTCGTTCTAGTAAACCTGCGCTGATTTCGTCTTTAGGTATGAAGTCCGCTGCTCCCTGCTGCATCAGGGCATCATCCAACTCAATTTTCGAATGCCCCGTCATCACAATCACCGGAGTGTCTAGGCCAACTTTTTTGGTGTGCTTCAATAAATCGATGCCAGTATGTCCGCCTAAAAAATAATCTAATAAAACAAGGTCATACTGTTGAGTGAATAATAAATCAATGGCTTCATCAAACCGCTGAGTATGAGTAATCTCATAGGAAGACCGTTGGCTTTTATTTAAGCACTCTTTTAACAAAATAAAATCTTGCGGGTCGTCTTCAATTACCAATAACTTCAAGACTTGTCGTTTCATGAGATTATTCCCCGATTTGAAGCCATCAATGTTTTTTAAACAACCAAAAGTGATATATAGAATTCATAATTTTCTCTAGCTCTTTTATATTATCTGGCTTATAAATATATGAATTCGCACCCATTTCATAACTTTTCTTAACATCTTCATGGGCATCTGATGTCGAAAAAATCACCACAGGCAACTGGCTAAAGGACTGAGTCTTCCTAAGTTTTGACAAACACAAACGCCCATCCATTTTGGGCATATTCAGATCAAGTAGCACCAAATAATTCGTCTGCTCATCAACCGATTCATGATGAGAATACGGTGTTTGGGACACTATAAAGTCTAGCAACAATTCGCCACTTGGAAAGGATAAAAACGAAACGGGTAAACCGATACGTTTTAATGCGGTTTTCACTAAAACAACGTCTTCTGGGTCATCATCGACCATAATAATGCAATCATTCATTGAGTTGCTCTTCCTGCCTTATTAAAGGCAATTCAATATAAAAAGTACTTCCTTCACCTTTTACTGAATCTGCCCAAATCCGCCCCTGATGACGGATAATAATTTTACGACAGATGGCCAAGCCCATCCCGGTGCCTGGATATTGATCTCGCCCATGCAAACGCTTAAAAACTTCGAATATCTGCTCTGCATATTCACTTTCAAAACCAATGCCATTGTCTTGAATCGTCAAAAGATACTTACTTTCTTGCTGCTCCCCGCTAATCACAATCTTAGGCGCCTGATCCGTTTGACGATATTTAATGGCATTCCCTATCAGATTTTGCATCACTTGACGCATCTGACTGGCATCCACTTCGATACTCATCAAAGGCAACACCGTGATCTCAGCTTGATTTTCTTCCACGGTCAATTGCAAATCCGCACAGACATCCTCAATCAAAGCGTTTAAATCTGTCTTCTCGAAAGAGTTCGCCATTGACGTCACTCGGCTATAAGATAACAAACTGTCCAATAAGGTTCGCATGCGTTCCGCCGCATCCACTACGTATCCAGAATATTCTTTTCCCTCTGCTGTGAACGTACCGTAATCTTCCCCTTGTAATAATCGAGAAAACGCAATGATTTTACGCAACGGTTCCCGTAAATCATGGGAAGCAATAAAAGCAAATTCTTGTAATTCTCGGTTCGAGTTTTCGAGTTCATTATTACGGCTTTCGATAAAACGCTGATATTTTTTGCGTTCACTAATATCCACAATCGTTGCCACAATTTCTTGGTCAAAACTGCCTTCAATCGGGTTTAAACCAATTTCCACAGGCACTTTATGACCATCCAAACAAACACCATAAAGATCCTTACGATCCCCCATCATTCTCTTGGTAGGGGCTTTCACATAATTATTTCGATCCCCATAATGTTGAGGACGATGCTCTTTTGGAACCAGCTCTTCCACTGATAAACCCACCATGCCCCCCTCAGGGTAACGAAAAATACTTTCTGCTAAGGTATTGGCTTGAGCGATGGAGCCATCCTTACGCACCACCAACATGCCATTAGGCGCCGACTCAAAAATACTCTGCATGCGTTGGCGCATTCGATTAGCGGCTTCAATTTCCTGTTCCAGCTCTTTTTGAGTCGCTTCTAATTCTGGTGTGGGCTGGTCGCCTTGCGGCTCAAAATCGGCTTTATCTGGGCTACCAAAAAAGACCGAACTCAACACTGAGCGGTAAAAATACAATGCCGCCAAACCCGCGATGACAAACACACAGTTCAACACTAGATAAACCGTCATTGAGATGGAATCAGAAACAACAGCGCCAAGAAAAGAAAGACACGCTTGAGCGAATAAACAAACAGACAACGCCAAACAACTCAACCGAGCTGTTGTCGCTTGTTGTTTCGCGATGCAAAAGAAACAAAATGAAGCAAACACGCAAAAAAGACACAAAATAACCCCACTAAACAATTGCATGTGAGGCCACCAAAGGGGAGAAGCATGCTCCATCCTATATAACGTCTGTTCCATATAACAATCCATACTCCAAAAGACAGCCAATATCCACCATAGAGCAGCCTCTAAGAGACTCGTCGTACCAATCCTCTACTCCTTTCCTTTTTCAGTATAGTCAGGCGCGAGAAAAATACAGTACGACAGACCTTCCGTTCAACAATCGGACAATCTCCGAAGCTCATCGTGGCGAAAGGACAGACGATTCCAAAAACACTTATCCTTTCTAACATATAAATCTTTGCCAACAAAGTGCACACAATGGACAAAAGAAAATCATCTTATGCAAGACTTTGTTACATTAGGTTGCTCTATTTTACCACTTAGCTTGTCAAGCTTTGCTAAATTGCAACTCGAGTTAGTATAGAAACGATCCGTCTGACATCTCTGTACTCTCAACGACATATAATAAAGACAACTTACCGAGCAAACTGTTCGGGCACCATAACAATAACAAAGGTTAATTATCATGAAGAAAATTGCTTTAGGCCTAACCGCAGTTGCACTTTCTCTTGCTGCTACCACCAGCCAAGCTGGTCAAGTAGAAGTACTACATTGGTGGACATCCGGTGGCGAAGCAGCCGCTATCGATGTATTGAAACAAGAGATGAAAGAGCAAGGCGATACATGGAAAGACTTTGCCGTAGCGGGCGGTGGCGGTGAATCGGCCATGACGGTGTTAAAATCTCGCGCTATTGCTGGTAACCCACCTTCTGCCGCACAGATCAAAGGCCCCACTATTCAAGAATGGGGTGATCTAGGCTTCCTAGAAAACATCGATGACGTGGCTAAAGCCGGTCATTGGGATCAACTTCTGCCACCTGTCGTCAGTAAAATCATGAAATACGACGGTCATTATGTTGCCGTACCGGTTAACGTTCACCGTGTTAACTGGCTTTGGGCCAACCCTGAAGTCTTCCGCAAAGCGGGTGCCTCCATCCCGACAACATGGGATCAATTCTTCGTTGCTGCCGACAAAATCAAAAAAGCAGGCTACATTCCACTGGCTCATGGTGGCCAAGCATGGCAAGACGCCACACTATTTGAAGCCATTGCCCTATCAGAAGGCACCGACTTCTATAAAGCGGCGTTCGTCGATCTAAAAGACAACGCATTAAAAGGCCCCAAAATGGTTGATGCCTTAACGAAATTCAAAAAAATGCGTCAATATGTGGATCCTGGCTTCTCCGGTCGTGACTGGAACGTCGCCACTTCTATGGTCATTAATGGCAAAGCGGCCATGCAAATCATGGGAGACTGGGCGAAAGGTGAATTCACCGCTGCTGGCAAACGACCAGGCATCGATTACGTTTGTATTCCAGCACCAGGCACAAGTGGTCAATTTACCTTTAACATCGACTCACTCGCCATGTTTAAAGTCAGTGGTAAAGACACTCAAAAAGCACAACGTGACTTGGCTCGTTTGGTTATGGAACCAAAATTCCAAGAAGTCTTTAACTTGAAAAAAGGCTCTATTCCGGTTCGTTTAGGCATGCCTCGTGACAAGTTTGATGCTTGTGCTGATTCCTCTATGGACGCTTTCAACGCGGCCTCAGCAACAGGTGATCTCGTCCCAAGTATGGCCCACGGCATGGCAGTGAACTCCATGATCCAAGGCGCGATGTTTGATGTCATCACCAACTTCTTCAACAGCGATTCAATGACACCAAAACAAGCGGCAGACAAGCTAGCACGCTCGGTTAAAGCTGCCAGCATGTAATTGACTGCTCGTGAGGCTAACCCCCTAGGTTAGCCTCTTTGTTTCTTCCTTTGTCGTGACGTATTAATTATGAATACTAACACTCCCCACTCTGGGTCTAAGTCAGCTCGCCCTTCAGGCTTCAGTCTTACCGACTGGATGCCGAAAATCGTACTGGCCCCCACCATGGTCATCGCCATTGTCTGCATCTATGGCTACATGATCTGGACGGCCGTGCTCTCTTTTACCAACTCTCGTATGTTGCCGTCTTATAAATTTGTCGGCTGGGAACAATACGAGCGTCTGTTTAACAATGACCGCTGGATGGTCGCCCTCACTAACCTAGGCATATTCGGCAGCTTATTTATTCTGATCTGTTTGTTTTTAGGCGTGATGCTAGCCATTTTCCTCGATCAGAAAATTCGCGCTGAAGGCGTGATCCGTACCATTTATCTTTACCCTATGGCGATCTCCTTTATCGTCACAGGTACCGCTTGGAAATGGCTATTAAACCCAACCAACGGTATCCAAAAGCTGATGATCGACATGGGCTTTGTCAATTTTAAATTCGACTGGCTGATCAACCCTCATATGGTGGTTTACTGTTTGGTCATCGCCGCTGTCTGGCAAGCCTCTGGCTTTGTAATGGCGTTATTTTTAGCCGGGCTTCGTGGCGTCGACGGCGACCTCATCAAAGCCGCTCACCTAGATGGCGCCAGCACCTTTACCACCTATCGCCGTATTATTTTACCGTCGCTTAAACCAGTATTTTTCAGCGCCCTAGTCATCCTTGCGCACATCGCAATCAAGAGTTTCGACCTAGTACAAGCGTTAACTAATGGTGGGCCTGGCTATGCATCCGACTTGCCGGCAAACTTTATGTACACCTATACCTTCTCGCGTAGCCAAATTGGTATGGGCTCTGCCTCTGCCATGGTCATGCTAGGGTGTATTTTGGCGATTCTCGTTCCTTATTTGTACTCTGAATTACGAGGTGAGCGCAGTGAAAAATAATGTCGTTGGTCGTAAGACGTCTGGCGTAGATAAAGCCCTACGCATTGCCTTGTACGCAACATTAATTCTCGTGGCAGGCTTCTATTTGATGCCACTGGTCGTCATGTTGATTACCTCCATGAAAGACGCTGAAGAAGTACGTAATGGCACCCTATTGTCTTTACCCAGTTACATCCACTTCGATTCTTGGGAAAAAGCCTGGTCAAGTGCCTGTACAGGCAGTAGCTGTCATGGGATTTCACCCTACTTCATAAACTCCTTTAAAATCGTTATCCCCGCTGTAGCTATATCGACGATTCTTGGTGCCATCAACGGCTACGTCATCTCATTATGGCGCTTCCGTGGTAGCAACTTATTTTTCGCAGCTTTGTTACTAGGGTGTTTTATCCCTTTCCAAGTAGTGCTCTTACCAATGGCGCGTACATTAGGTTGGCTAGGCATCGCTAGCTCCACCACGGGATTGGTGTTTGTTCACGTGGTGTACGGTGTGGCCTTCACAACACTGTTCTTCCGTAACTTCTACCAATCGATTCCAGGGGAATTGATCAAAGCGGCACGTTTGGATGGTGCCGGCTTCTTCACTATTTTCTATCGTATTATTTTACCGGTTTCCACACCCATTATCGTTGTCACCGTGATTTGGCAATTTACCCAAATCTGGAACGACTTCTTATTCGGTGTGGCCTTCTCTGGCTTTGAATCACAGCCTGTGACAGTTGCCTTGAATAATTTAGTTAATACCAGCTTTGGTGGTAAGGAATACAACGTGGACATGGCCGCTGCCGTCATCGCCGCTTTACCAACGCTTATCGTGTATGTATTTGCAGGAAAATACTTCGTCCGCGGTCTGACTGCGGGGGCGGTCAAAGGTTAAGAACGACGCTCGCACTTATTCATTCTTTCACCATGCGAGCGATTCACAGAGAATTTGGAGCAACAAGATGGCAAACCTAACCATAGACAACGTAAAAAAGAGCTACGGCAAAACAGAAATTTTAAAAGGCATTAACATTGCCATTGAAGCGGGCGAGTTTTTGATTCTCGTCGGCCCTTCTGGGTGCGGTAAATCCACCCTGATGAATTCCATCGCTGGGCTGGAAGATGTGACCGAAGGTCGTATTCTCATCGCGGACAAAGACGTCACCTACACCAGCCCAAAAGATCGCGACATCGCCATGGTGTTTCAATCTTATGCGCTGTACCCCAACATGACGGTGGCACAAAACATCTCTTTTGGCTTAGAAATGCGCAAAGTGCCAAAAGAAGAACGCGATGTGGAAATTCAACGGGTAGCAGAGCTGTTACAGATCAGCCATTTATTGGATCGTAAACCCGCGCAACTGTCCGGTGGTCAGCGTCAGCGTGTGGCCATGGGCCGAGCCTTGGCCCGTCGTCCACAGCTGTATCTATTTGATGAGCCGTTATCGAACCTAGACGCCAAATTGCGTGTGGAAATGCGTACCGAAATCAAAAAGCTACACAAGAAACTTGGCACCACCATCGTCTACGTGACCCATGATCAGATCGAAGCCATGACTCTGGCCGACCGCATTGCAGTAATGAAAGATGGCGAAGTGCAGCAATTGGGTACACCGCAGGAAATCTACGATAATCCAGCAAACTTATTTGTTGCGGGCTTTATGGGCTCCCCTGCAATGAACTTTATACCGTCGAAAATCGTCGAGCAGAACGGTGTACCGATGCTAGAGCTGAATGCCAGTGAAACAACAGCCTTGCCTTTCCCTAACCCAGACTCATTAAAAGCTTATGTCGGCGAGACAGTGTTACTTGGTTTACGCCCTGAAATGATCACCGAACCCCAGCCCCACAAAGAAGGCCAAGCATTCGTCGTCACAACGGGCATAGAAGTGGAAGTCACTGAGCCAATGGGCGCCGACACCATGATCCTCACGCGCATCAACGACGCCGAGATCAACTGTCGCTCGAACCCTGCCTACCCAGCCAAACCTGGGGATGTCATCAACATGATGTTCGATACCTCTAAAGCTGTGGTATTCGACGCGAAGTCAGGCAAGCGCTTAGACGTTTAACCTCCCTATCAGGGACTCCCTTCATTGTATTTTGCCAACCTTCGGGTTGGCTTTTTTATGGTGTGACGGTGCATTGACAAGACTGTTCATTTACAAGAGAAAGAGGCAAACTTTTCACACAAACTCTCGAACTTATCGCCGATATAAGCTACCTTTCTGGCAAACGAAAACTCAAAGGAATGGCTAAATGAAATGGTATCGTCGATCTCTTAATTATCTCCTAGTCAGCCTACTCACCCTCGTCATGGTGGGTTGTGCAAGCCTTGCACCTACCCCACCTGCGAAACCCGATTGGCAACCGGGCAAAATCTATCATCTGACCATTTTACACACCAACGACCACCACGGTCGCTTCTGGCAGAATGAGCAAGGCGAATATGGCCTAGCCGCTCGTAAAACCCTTATCGATAATATTCGCGAAGAAGTCGCGCTAAACGATGGCTACACCATGCTGCTATCCGGCGGCGACATTAATACAGGCGTTCCAGAGTCCGATTTACAAGACGCCGAGCCAGATTTTCTCGGTATGCGCATGCTTCACTACGATGCCATGGCCCTAGGGAATCATGAATTCGACAATCCCCGAGCGGTACTGGAGCAACAGCAAAAATGGGCAGGATTTCCCTTCCTCTCCGCCAACATCATCGATAAAAAAACGGGCAAACCACTGTTTCAGGCCTATAAAATTTTCAAAGAAGGGGACCTAAAAATTGCTGTCGTCGGATTCACCACAGACGATACTGCCAAGCTTGGTAACCCAGAATATCTCAAAGGCTTGGAGATCAAATCCCCCATTGAGGTGGCCAAAACCCTGATCCCAAAACTGCGTAAGCAGGCGGATATTATTATCGCCATCACCCACATGGGCCATTATAAAAATGGCAACCATGGCGGCAATGCACCTGGCGACGTGTCCTTAGCTCGGGCGGTACCCGGTATTGACGTGATTGTCGGCGGTCATTCTCAAACCCCTTTATTCAAACCCGACGTGCAAAATGGCACCTTGATTCTACAAGCTCACGAGTGGGGTAAATACGTGGGGCGCCTTGATCTGACCTATGAAAACGGCAAAATTACGCATTATTCCTATAAGCTCATCCCAGTGAACTTAAAGAAAAATACGTCAGACCAACACAGCAAAGACCGATTGATTGAGGATGACATTCCACAAGACCCGGACATGATCAACTTATTGACCCCTTATCAAGAAAAGGGCGAACAAGCGCTCAATACCCAAATCGGCAAGGCAACAGGCGACTTTATCGGGGATCGACACCAAATTCGTCATGAAGAAACCAACTTAGGTAATTTAATTGCCCGCACGATGAAAGAAGCCGCTCACGCTGACCTCGCAGTAATGAACTAAGGCGGCATTCGTGACAGCCTCCCAGAAGGTGCTATCACCTATAAAAGTGTGCTGAAAGTCCAACCTTTTGGAAACACCTTAGCGTATGTCACGCTTAACGCCGACCAGCTCACAGACTATTTATCGGCGGTGGCCAGTATGCCGCCAGGCACTGGGGCCTTTGCCCAATTCCAAGGGGTATCACTCACCCTGAAAAATGGCAAAGCCACCCACATACTCATTAACGGTAAGCCACTTGAACAAGGTCGCACTTACCGCCTTGCCACCAACAACTACTCCGCCAGCGGTGGTGACGGCTACCCGAAACTCACCGATCTACCAAGCTATGTCAACACAGGCGACAGCGATGCGGACCTATTAGCAAAGTACATCAAACAGCACTCACCGCTGAATCCAGACGATTACGCCCCAACAGGGGCCATTCAACGGGAGCCATAGCCAATAAAAAAAACAGCCCCTTATAGGATGTAATGCAGTCTATCAGGGGCTGGTCTTATTCAAAAGATAAGCCGTGCTAACGCTTATTTTTTCTCAAACAATACATCCCGTTGCAGCGCCATGATTTCAGAAATACCTTTACGCGCCACTGCCAACATGCCCATCATATGCTCATCACTAAAGGCTTCGCCTTCGGCCGTTCCTTGAATCTCAATGAAACCTCCTTTGTCGTTCATGATGACATTCATATCGGTTGCGGCATTGGAATCTTCTAGATAATCCAAATCTAGTACGGGCACACCTTGATAAACCCCCACAGAAATGGCCGCGATTTGTGCCACAATAGGATTTTCTTTTACTTTTTTCGTTTCCACCAACACGCGCATGGCATCGGCCAACGCCACAAAACCACCGGTGATAGAGGCCGTACGAGTGCCGCCGTCGGCTTGAATGACATCACAGTCAATGGTGATCGTATTCTCACCTAATTTTTTTAAATCCACCGCGGCACGCAAAGAGCGACCAATTAAGCGTTGAATCTCAACCGTGCGACCGCCTTGCTTGCCTCGTGCGGCTTCGCGGTCCATACGGCTGTGCGTAGAACGAGGCAACATACCATATTCTGCGGTAATCCAACCTTGGCCCTTGCCTTTCAAGAAACGAGGCACGCCATTGACCACTGTCGCAGTACAAATAACCTTAGTATCGCCACATTCGATCAACACCGACCCTTCGGCATGTTTAGTAAAGTTGCGTGTGATCTTCAGGGAACGTAACTGATCTGCTTCTCTTCCGCTTGGACGCATATTTGCTCTCTCTGTCATAACCATTTTTAAAGGCCCAATTATAATGATCTTAGATAAAATTGCGCCCCCAGTGATGGGAAAAACCAACAATCTACGAAACTGTCGAAGCAGAGCCCGTTAAGCTACAATAAGCCCTTCGTTTTTCTCTTTATTTCTTTTTCTATTTATTGTTAGGTACTCAAGATGACAGCAAGCATGACCGCTTTCTCACGCCAAGAAGCCGTATTCGATTGGGGCACCATCAGCTGGGAAGTACGCTCAGTGAACCAACGCTACCTAGAACCCAGTTTTCGCCTACCGGAAAACTTCCGTGAGCTTGAGTTTGCTTTTCGTGATGTGCTGCGCAAAAAAATCAACCGAGGCAAACTAGAATGCCAATTGCGCTTTCAAGGCGTCGACAAAGCCGCCACCAGCTTGAGCATCAACCCAAGCAACGCCCAAGCCCTAGCGAAGGCTATCGATACACTTGGCACCTGGTTTAAAGACCTTGATCCAGCCAATCCGTTAGACATCTTAAAATGGCCGGGCATCCTAAGCGAAGAAGGCAGCGACTTTGAAGCCATCAAAAAAGCCGTCGTCGAACTCTTTAACCAATCGATTGACGAACTCATCCAAGTACGACTTCGTGAAGGCGCGCAGCTCAAAAACATCATCGAACAGCGCCTTGATGCCATTGACCACATCGTCGAAGACGTCAAAGCCAAATTGCCAGAGATTCTAGCCGCACAAAAACAAAACCTACTCGACAAACTGGAAGCCGCAAAAGTCGACCTCGACCCCATGCGTGTCGAAGCGGAAATCGTATTATTGGCACAAAAAGCCGACGTTGCCGAAGAACTGGATCGCCTCGCCACCCACACCAAAGAAGTGCGTCGTCAGCTACAACAAAACGGCCCCATCGGCCGCCGACTCGACTTCCTTATGCAAGAACTCAACCGCGAAGCCAACACCCTTTCGTCAAAATCCATCGTCGTGGAAACCACCCAAAGTGCTGTGGAATTGAAGGTGTTGATTGAGCAAATGAGAGAGCAGATTCAAAACATCGAATAAGGCATTTATAGCTTATCAACCTATCTTCCAAGCTCAATAGGGGCCTTTATGATGTCTGAAGCTATTGTTCATAAAATTACTTCTATTGAGCATGCTGTCAAACGTATCGAAGAGGTGTATCGCACCTTTCCTCAATTCGAAAACGGCTTTACCAACGAGCGGCGATTCATTGTTTAAATTTACTCTGACCCGTTTTATTTCGCCCATGCGATAGGAATCATGCACACCGAGTAGATAATCCAGCTCTGTCAGTCGACTTGTAGGTCGAATACCCTTATTCGCTTCAATAACAGCGCGACGCTGCATCAAGATACGTCCCCAGCGATCTGGCGAAGAGTCTAGGAATGCACGGAAGTTTTTATCTGATTCATCATTGTAAAACTCACCTGAATGAAGCGTTAACATAGGATCAATTTGCAAGCGATAGGCTGAGGCTAGAAACGCTTTATCGTAGGCAAAACTAAACACGCCACCTCGACTTGAGTCGCTGTAAGCAAGCTGCCCTATTGGCAAAGGCGCTTCAATTGGCTGCCAGTCGGCATAGACTTCGACGACTTCACGGCTCATCTTGAACCTTCCAGCAATTTTATGTTTTGCAGCTTGATACCCACTTCGTCGTGAGCGGCCATTTCTTCAAAATTACTCTCCATGCCAAGTACGGCCATTACCTTTAAGTAAGTGCCTATGGCAACGCCCGGATCACCTGCGAAGACTTTGTTCACGGTTTTATGATCAAAGCCAGTGCGCTCACACAGCAGCTTTTTTGTAAAACCACGTCGTTTCATCGCCAACAACAAGTCCTCACCAAAATGAGTCAGGATTTTGCGCTGCTTTGGAAACAATACATTGTGTAAATCACGCTTAGCCATATCACCAACCAAAGGGACTATATTCCCATTTTACCGAATATAATTGGATTAATATCCTGCTTTTAGGTTTGGCTTGTGCGTTATCTAAGCCAATGACACGAGGGCCTGACTGCCACAAGCCACCAAAATACACCTGAAAGGACGGCGCTGATCTCGGATGGCTCTGAGTGCCTGGCGCGCTTTAGCATCTAAATACCCATCTAGACGATGACCTTGCTATGTATTTATTGTGAATTGAAAAGTTTGATTTAATAAAGGCTGTACCTGTACCGTTCTACCAACAGGTTCTGTGTTTAAATAACGTCTTGAATCAATGGTCACAAATCCCCAAAACTGTAAAAATCGCTTAATAAATCGTGATTCAATTAACATGCTTAAGTTTCTTTCTGGTGAGAAGTAGTCATCAGTAGGGAATGCTAGTAGTAAATCGGGGAAAGCTGTCCTCACCTCTTCAATCAGCTGTTCTACACTGCTGTGGCTCTGAATGCGCCACAACATAAACAACCAAAAGGTACGCAAGTCGACATCGAACTCAAAACCGTCCAAATAACCCCAGTTATATTTGCTGATAGCGGCTTCTAACATAGGTTTAAAAAATGCCTGTATGCCTAGGGCTTGATACAGTTTTTGCGCTGATTTTTTTACATGGTAGCGACCGCTGCGCCGATAAATCATGCCACTAATTTCGGCTAGCACTCTGGTGTAGTGCAAGGCATTGAATTTGTCTTCGTTACTGCCCGCAAACTCGCTGATACTTATATCACGTTCGAATTGAGCAACAGCAAACTCAGGCAATAATTCACTGGCCTGTTTGACCAACTTAGTCGGTAAATTGCCTTTACTCGTGGTTTTGAATGATCCGTCTTGTGCCATGGCCTCATTAAGAATGAGCGCTAGATAACGCATCACAGGGCTGGCAGAAAGATCGTCTGGTGTGCTGATTGTCACCCACTGTAATTCATCAAAAGGCGCATAAAGCCAATTGGCCATTTGCGTGGGTGTCACGCCACAAAAATCGGGATGAGGTTGATTATTGCGATCCTGCACTTTGTGCTGTAAAGCTGCGTTGAGCTCATCAAGGCTCAAATTTGGATTCATTGCCAGCATGGCTTCCACATCATCGAAAACTTGGGCATGTTGCTTGGAGGCGCTGTTCATACAACAATGTTTAAATTTTTTACCACTGCCACAATGGCAAGGATCGTTACGACCAAGCTTCATTGTTCCTCCTTCTTATTGTTGTAGAAAAAGCGCTGCATTTTCCTGTTTGCGCTGATCCAATGTCTTAGCAATCGCAGACACTGTCGTTTTACTGATCCCTTGTTGCTGTGCAAGATACGTAAATTGGCTGATGGCTTCTGCGACTTCTTCAATGACTTGTCTGGCATCATGCCAATTCGCAAAGCCCGCACTGGTCGCTAGCTTTTGCATCACCTTAATCGGTGGCGCTTTGCCATAACCCCCGAACGCAGTGGCGTGTTCGTTGAATGGATGTGGGCTGTAAGTAACATCATAAAAAGGTGCAGGATCCCATTGACCGTCATCCGCTTGCAAAAACGCCCAGTTTTTACTGTGGTCGTCTTGGTTGGACAACAGCAGGTTAAAAACGGCACGGCGAAATTGCAGTTGTCCAGCAGCGGGAGATTTACACAACTGACGGCTGGCTTTTATCAAGTCAATATAATCTAAACTTGGCGTTCGAAAGTCTGCATCCAGCAGCCCGCAAGCGCTGTGCATATGCAATCGACCTGCACTGCGCTTGCTGCCTAAGTCGGCCTGTTCAGTGACATAATCAAAACGTTTGAGCGCCAACCAAGCAGGCGCACCGCTTGTAGGTGGTGCTTCAATGAGCTGCCAAATTGGCGGCTGGCACTTTGCTTGCTCAGCCACTTGCAAATAAACCGCCTCACACAAACCTTCTTCATGGCCGAGCGCTAGATTTTTCGAGGTAAACTTAATCAGCCAAGCTTCATCTCCAGGCTGAGCAAAGGTTCGACAATGCTGAGCTCCCCCAGCAGGCATATAAATCTGTGCCTTGGGCCTTGCCCCACCCGAACTCCCTCCGGCGACTAATGCGGTCAACACTTGTTGAGTATCCCCATCTAACTCATCGTGGTTGTCGTCTTTATAATCTGACATTGAAGAATCGAACAGCGTTTGTGCTTCTAAGCCTAAAGTAGCTAAATCAATATCCGCCCGCGTGGAGGCTGAAAACTCAGACACCGGAGAAAATGACAGCGCTCCCATGCCTTTATCACCGACAAAGGCCAGTCTATCCATCGCCGTTAATTGATTAGGCAGGATGCCCTTTTGCCGGAAAATACGATCTTGCAACAGCATGCCCCAGCCATCGGGCAAACAATCTCCAAATACGCCATGTACACCTTGGTGCGGCGCTTTAGGTGCGGCTTGAACTTGCGCATTCGCTTGCAAGGTAAAAGGTGATAAATTGCCAAACTGTTGCAAATAGCTGTCTGCATACTGAAAAAAAACGCCTTGCCGATTCTGCGCCAAGACTCCAACAGATATTTGTTCACCTGAGCTTAACGTACGAGTTACAGTGAGTTTCTGAATGGGTTTAAAACTCATCTTTTAGTACCTCATCAATACTAGAGGGCATAGCGGCGCGCTCTTTGTTAGGTTGTGTGAGCTCATATAAACGCCCAAGCGAGTCGAGGGTCTGCCATAGCAGCAGCAATTGGCGAAATGAAATTTGCCCGGTCAGCTCAAATTTCTTAATGGTGGCCGCAGGTACGCAGCTTCGCTCAGCAAGCGCCGCTCGTGACAACTTTGCTTGTTGGCGTAACTCACGTAAATAAGCCGCATAGGCTTGGCTTACATCGGTATCATCAAGTAAGGTAAAATTCATCCGTAAAGACCAAATGGATACAGTTATATCCATTATAGCGAAATAAAACAGAAAATGGATACTATCATGTCCATTTCTGGATGCGTTGTTGATAAAATCACTCGATAAAGCCTTTCTAAACTGCTATATTTTAGCCCTAACAGCAGCATAAAAACGGCACTGTTTTTCCATTGCTAACCACTAAGATTTAGTAAAAGCCATAGGCAGTTTGGTGGGCAAACAGACATTTTTGAACGGTTTCTTTTCGGTAAGTTATTGAGTTTGATAGGTTATAGCCTGTTACTCAATGAGCAGATTCGAATATTGAATAATTTTCTCTTGTTTTCCAACACTTTCTAATATTCACCAAAGCCCTGATTTAACAGGTTTTTTTCATTTCAGTATATTCTAACCCGTTTCATGTTGTTTCATCTTTCTGGTGAGTTAACTGGTGAGCAATACAACACTGTAACTTATGAATGCCCAGCTTCAATTATCAGTGTTGACGTGGTTTTTAAATTACAATTTTTACGGCAATAATTGACGTGAAATTACAAATTTACAAACCCAAAATTCAAATAGTTTGAAAAATCTAAAAATCACGTCAATAATCAACGTGTATTTTATTTTTTATAAACCAAGATGAGAGCAGTCATGCTGAACACTGAAGCCAGACAGCGACTACAGAAACTGCTGCCGTTGGATATGATCGCCACCAAATCATGGCTGGAGACGCAAGGACTCAACCTGCATTTTCTGGACAATGCAGTACGGAGCCAAACGCTGATCCCTGTCGCAGCCGGTGTTTACACTAGGCAAGAAGCGAAGCTATCCTGGAAAGGAATCGTTGCTTCGTTGCAACGTATGACCGATGTCCCTGTCCATGTTGGAGGTCTGACAGCGTTAGAGCTGGAAGGACTTGGCCATTACCTGTCCAAAGGAAACAAACCCAAGGTTCACCTCTATTCTGCTGAGATGCTGCCTAGATGGCTGGCTAGAATCGATGCGCCAGCACAATTTAAGTGGCATGGCACTCGTCGCCTATGGCCAGAGACGCTAATGCAAGACAACCAGTACCTGAGGCAAGATAGCTGGCAAGCATCACTTCCTTCATTACATTATTCCTGTCCAGAGAAAGCCATTTTGGAGCTTTTAGCTATAGTGCCCAATACCATCAGCTTTGAACATGCTGACCAACTTATGCAAGGATTACACAACCTATCGCCTCGAAAGCTGAATGCCTTGCTGAAAGCCTGTAGTAGTATCAAAGCAAAGCGACTCTTTCTCTGGCTGGCAGGAAGACATCAACACGCTTGGCTTAAGCACCTCACACCAGAACAGTATGCACTGGGCACTGGTAAACGACTGCTCGCTAAAGGTGGCAAACTAGAGCCAACTTGGCAAATAACAGTGCCTAAGGATATGTGAAAACATGAATAGACAAAGCCACTACTACCGACAAGTGCAGCTACTACTCAGGATTATTCCTTTTGTTGCGCAGCACGACTGTTTCGCTCTCAAAGGTGGAACCGCTATCAATTTGTTCGTTCGTGACTTTCCTCGACTTTCGGTTGATATCGACTTAGTTTTTCTGCCCATGATGGAACGGAATGAAGCCCTACAGACCATCAAGAGCAACCTAGAAACCCTAGCCACCACGATCACGGCTAACATCGACAATACTCGTGTTGTCCGCGCCTTCCAGGATAAATCAGATGCTCTGCGTTTATTGGTGGAGCGAGATAACGTTCAAATAAAAATTGAACTATCCCCTGTACTACGCGGTACGGTTTACGCCCCCCAAGTCATGCCAGTAAGTGGAGCTGTTGAAGATGAGTTTGGTTTTGCAGAGATGCCAGTGGTAAGTTTTGCCGATTTATACGCGGGAAAAATCTGTGCCGCACTGGATCGTCAACACCCAAGGGATCTTTTCGACGTCAAGCAACTACTTGATAACGAGGGCCTCATCGATGAGCTTCGCAAAGCCTTATTGGTTTATATTATTAGCCACCCACGTCCTATTGCCGAACTACTTAGACCAAACTTCAAGGACATTTCAGGCGTTTATGAAGGGGAGTTTCAGAATATGGCCGATCAAGACATTCCCCAAGCGGAACTCGAAGCAATTCGCGAACAGCCGGTGAGGCTCATAAACTCGTCTTTGACGCCTCAAGAGCGATCATTTTTACTGTCTTTCAAAAATCGTACCCCCGACTGGTCTCTTTTGGAACTTTCAGGAATCAACCAGTTGCCTGCTGTTCGTTGGAAAATGCAAAAACTGGCCAAAATGAACCCAGAAAAACATGAAGAAGCTTACCATCGACTACAACACATATTAGAAATATAAATATTGCTGTGCATGGCTACAAAACTTTTAGCTTAGGTATCCGGCGTTTTTCATAGCGACAAAAAGTCTGGTTCAAAATACACTCATTGAAAAACTTCAGGGATTCAATAAGCTTAGAAAAGGCCTATAATCCCAACTATCCCCGCCTTGAAATAAGGATTTTTAAAATTAATTCGTAAATTTTTGAAAGAATTAAAGGGTGAGTAGATTGGTGGGTAACACGAAAAAATAAACGCACAAAAACAACCTAAAAAATTGATTTTTAATTGTTTTTTATTTCAATCAATTATTCAGATCCAAACATCGAATAGGTTCTTAGGTAAAAAGTTACCCGTCCAAGAATGTTTTAACCCAATATGACCGACGCCGCTGCATTGCAGTACGCGTCGGTTATCATTTTAGCGCAGCGATATGCTTCGCAAGTGTGTCTCGATGGCTTCAATCATCGACTTGGTAAGCGGTAAATGCGCTTTTTCTTTCGCCCATACAGCCCAAAATGCCCAAGGGATGGCGTACTACTTTGAAGTTTCCTACTCAAAACCCTGTTTTGGTGAGTCGTGTGGATTGAGTCTTGATATGTCGAGTGTATCGACACAGAAAAGTGTTATGTCGAAAAAACAGAAAAATATCGACACATAAAATTGATATGTCGATTTAGACTGGAAGTTTAAACATGGCCTAGCAAGCAGAGCAGCCTTACAACACTTTCGGCGAAGATCTGTAGGAACCATGCTAGATAAAGCGGTAAAGCTGCTGATGCCTAGTGTCAGGCTGATTTACTTGTTCGGTTCACAGGCAGATGGCAGCTCGACCCCTCTAGTGATATCGACATCGCCGTGCTACTGGAGAAAAAAATGGATCCCGTAGCACGCTTTGACCTTGAACAAACTCTCGCCATCGAACTCAATCAAGACGTGGATTTAGTCGATCTACTAACGGCATCAACTGTATTGCAGAACCAAGTCATCATGAACGGTGAGCGACTCTTTGGTAGTGAAAACGAGCAAACCAAATTTGAAATGCAGGTTATGTCTATGTATCAGCATTTAAATGAAGAGCGAGCGGATATTCTGCGGGAGTTTTTAAAATGAACGACTCGATTCTAAATAAGTTAGCAACCATTGAGCACGGCTTGAGGCGTATTCGGGACGTTTATGCTTTATCAAAAGAAGAATTCGAAACCGACTATACCAGCCAAGATTCTATTGTTCTGAACCTTCAACGGGCCTGTGAAGCCAGCATTGATACCGCTAACATCATTAATAAACAGCATAAAACGGGGATTCCCCAAAGTAGCCGAGACAGTTTTGAACTACTCAAACAAGCTGGACTCATCTCTGCGCCGCTTGCTTTAAACTTGCAAAAAATGGTCGGGCTGCGCAATGTCGCTGTTCTCGACTATCAGACCCTTAACTTAGAAATAGTAAAGCATGTTGTAGAACATAGACTTAGTGATTTTGAAGAATTTGTTAAAGCAATTAAAAGCCTCGATCTATCCAATCTCATATGAAGAACTCTAGACCGCCTCAAGCTAGGATTCCGCTCTGAAGCCAATGTGCTTTCGTCTAAGTCGATTGCTCACCTTCATCCTTGATACCCCATTATGATTTATACCTTGGCAACTTCGAATGATCGACTTGATGGCAGGAACAGACTTTTTAGGTGCGACAAACAACTCTAGGTCGAGTACACGGGCTAGAGCAATCAAACTAGATATTCTGACTTACCTCTCCAATAAAAACTCAACCACAAAGTAAACATCCTATCATCGAAACGCCACAAAGAACTTAGGAGCTGAAAGTTCTGATTGAACAAATGAGAGAACAGAGTTCAAATATTGAGTAATTTTTACACATTGCAAGATAGAACCATGACTCGCTCTTTTGTTAGTATGCGTTAGCCCTATATGCTAAAGGAATGTATTCATATCTAAGGATGGATAGCTCTCTTGATGACTTAATCAGCCCCTCCTTATATCTTTATACGCTTTAGCAATATCTTAAAAAGATTAATAAGGAAGCTAAGCTATGGTCAGCTTTTTTGGTTTAAAACGCTATGACGTGGAATTGTCGCCCCCAGTAAAAGGCAGAATTACAGATAACGGTGAGCCAGTCGTTGGAGCTGAAGTCGTACGCGAGCTTTTCTACGCTGGCTACGATAAAAAGAATGCTCTATTTGACTCTTCAACTACCAATGATAATGGCGAATTTGAGTTTGATGAAAAAATCATTAAATCTCGTGCCCCGGGAGATATCTTTGGTCAGAACATTCCTATTTCCCAAAGAATTTATCTTAATAATGAAAAGAATCAAGAAAAACCATTTTATTACCTATGGAGAGTAAGTAAAGACCACAGTCCAGTCCCTACATTAGGCCTTTTAATGTTAAAATTAAATGCAGACCTAAAAAATAGTGAATTTGAATACACAATTGATACATCTGGATATGATGTCAGAAATAAACAGATGGTTATTAGCATTTGTGATTGGTCTGGAGAGAAAATCCTAGAAAAATTTAATAATGATGAGTTTGATGATTAATTTATAATATATTTAAAGGATGAAATATGACTGAGTTATCTCCCAGAATCGCATCACAACTAGCTTTACTTGTATATCAAATAGAGCAAAAAACTACAAGTATTAATATACCAAGAGGTATCAGGAAGCATTTTAAGTTTAATTTAAATAATGTAAAAACAGGTAGTACCGGCGGCTTTTTTTGGAGACAAGATACTGGTTTTGCCTTAATAGGAAAAGGCCATAGCGAACTATATAATAATGATCATGTTATCGCGATTAGAGGAACCAATACAAAAGCGGATGCCATCACCGATATAACCTGTCATTGTAAAAATAGTGACTCTGGCATGCCAGTTCATAAAGGCTTTCAATCTACTTTTGCTTCTCTTAGGGAGGGCATCGCTAGTTATATGAAACAACCAGAGGTTCTAAATGGTAATGGGGCCATCCATTGTGTCGGCCATAGCCTTGGCGGTGCAGTCGCCACACTGGTTGCAGATTGGATTAAAGCAACCTATGACAAAACCGTTTACCTATATACTTTTGGCAGCCCTCGCGTTGGCAAAAAAGGCTTTGCAGAAGTTAGTGGCGGACGTATAGATCAAATATTTCGCTGTGTGCATGCGTCCGACCCTGTTACTAAAGTTCCTGTTTGGCCCTTTGTACATACACCTAATAGCGGTCAAGAATATACAGCATTAAGAGCAGTGAACATTAGTCCAGCAACACACTCAATGGCAACGGCCCCTGGATATATTAATACAGCAGATCATAGCAGTTGGAGCGATATCTTCAGCCAGAAAGGCATGTCTGTTTATCAGCGTGTTAGGCTCAACTATGAAGACCGTCTAAATGCTTACTATTCCACTCACTGGGCCGATAAAATCACTGCCGCATTACTAACGCTATTGCATGATGGCGGCTTCACAGCCTTAGTGAGCTCCTTACAAACCGGGGCAGCCGCCATCGGTACCGTATATGACTTAATGGCACAGGCAGTAGTAAAAATCGCTTCCATGGTGGGCTTTGAAGATCAAGTCAGAGGGTTATTAGCACATATGATCGTCTTCTCAGGGCTAGCTGTTGGCATACCAACCAAGCTTACTTATTCTTTTATAAAATGGGTATTTGAAAATACCATCGCTAGACTACTTAAAGCAGCCAAAATTGCATTGCAATCAATTGCTTAATAGCCAATCAGTCAGGCCTAGCTATCTAACTCTGTTGGCCTGACTTACCTCTCTAATAAAAGTGCAACCACAAAGTAAACATCCTATCTTCGAAACCATCCAAAGTGCCGTTTAACTGAAAGTTCTGTTTTAAAAATGAGGTTTCAGATATTGAGTGATTTTTACACATTACAAAATAGAACAATGACTCGCTATTTTGTTAGTATTCGTTAACCCTATATGCTAAAGGAATGTATTCATATCTAAGGATGGATAGCTCTCTTGATGACTTAATCAGCCCATCCCTTTGTATTTATTCGCTTTAGCAATATCTTAAAAAGATTAATAAGGAAGCTAAGCTATGGTCAGCTTTTTTGGTTTAAAGCGTTATGACGTGGAATTGTCGCCCCCAGTAAAAGGCAGAATCACAGATAACGGTGAGCCCGTCATTGGTGTTGAAGTCGTACGCGAGCTTTTCTACGCTGGCTATGATAAAGAAAAAAGCCTCTATGATTACACTATTACCGATGATAATGGCGAATTTGAGTTTGATGAAAAAATCATTAAATCTCGTGCCCAGGGAGATATCTTTGGTCAGAACATTCCTATTTCCCAAAGAATTTATCTTAATAATGAAAAGAATCAAGAAAAACCATTTTATTACCTATGGAGAGTAAGTAAAGACCACAGTCCAGTCCCTCCATTAGGCCTTTTAATGTTAAAATTAAATGCAGACCTAAAAAATAGTGAATTTGAATACAGTATCGATACATCAGCATATAATGTAAGAAATGAGCAAATGGTTATTAGCATCTGTGATTGGTCTGGAGAGAAAATCCTAGAAAAATTCAATAATGATGAGTTTTATGATTAATTTACAATATATTTAAAGAATGAAAAGAACTCAATCAAGAAGCCAACACTCTACCGTCAAAACCTATCGTCGTCGGGACTATCCAAAGCCGCGTGTGGAGCTGAAAGCTCTGATTGAGTAAATCATAGAGCAAGTCCAAATATAGAATAAGGCCATCATTAGAGTAGCCTTCTCAATGAACACCCTACCCCACCGCCAGTTTCGCGGCCTGTTGCCACATAAAGTGTGGCATGGGTGTTTGCAGTTTCCATGTAATGCTCATAGGTTGTGAGCCGGTGTGAGACACGTATTCCACTTCTCCATAGTTAACAAAGCCCATGGTGCGGCCATATTCGTCTTGGGTTTGTTCTCGCACAAACAAAAATAGACGCTTGCCAATTTTTTGATGCTGGATATATTCCAAACCACGTCCGCGATCAGGTCTTGCGCTGTTTTGTGATTGCCAATGGAACAGCGATTCGTTGATGGCGTAGTCATGGTACATAGTAGTCGGTGAAAATTGCTTTTCATTTTTGTCGAGCGTGACAAAAAGCAGCTCGATGTTTTGTTCTTTGATCACAAACACGCCTTCCCGTGCAGGCGGTTGACGCTCAAATGTGGTTGCGCCGAACGCGACTAATATTTGCTCGCGGGCATAGCGGGCGTGAAGCCTCAGCGGCACGTGTTCAAGGTCCGGCATTTCAGGTTGCTCATGTTTGGTTTGTGCCTGTTGCCAAGTCACTACATCGAGCAGTTCATCTGTAACGCCCACGCGGTGCAGTACCTTCAAGCTTTGCTCAATTGATTCGAAGCCTGCATCTGGTCCCGTTTTTTGCCAGAAATCATAATGACACATTAGCTCCTGCCGATTTGCAGTGTCCGTGATTGCAAAATTGCTTTGGCATAGCTGCTTCAAAAAGCCCAGATACGCATGATCATCACACCCTAAGATACGGTTGTGTATGGCCTTTTTAAGCATTTTGAAAACGTCATTATCTGCACCTATTTCTTTGACTTCATCCTTGGATTTCGCCACTAGTTCTAGCCAACTACCGCGTTTATAGAGCTCATTGACATCAATATGCAGATGCTGTGCGAGAAAGTTCGCCAACGTCAGCGGCAAGGTAGAATACTGTGGGAATTGGCGAATCATGTCCGCCAGACGGCTTTTAGTAAGTGTTGCTTGTCGAATGTTGCTCAGTACCATCTCTTGGGTGCGTTTCGTCAGCTCAATTCGACAACCTAACGGCGCATGAGGGAAGCCTTGTTTGATTTCCTCACTGATCGCTTTCGGGCTTTTACCGACCAACGCTCTAAATTTGTTGGCAAAATCGTACTCTGGTCGTGAGTTTCCAACGAAGTCTAATACCGTACAGCATTCCTTTCCTTCAGCTAGGCGCAAACCACGGCCAAGCTGCTGTAAAAAGATGGTGAGACTTTCCGTTGGTCGTAAAAACAGCAAGGTATCGACTTCTGGAATATCGACCCCTTCATTAAATATATCCACGACACACAATACATTAATTTTTCCGCTACGAATCGCCTGTTGCTTCTGTTGACGCTCATCGCTGTTATCACTGGTTAGTACATCCGCTTTAATGCCTTTAAGTAGAAATTGGCTCGCCATATACTTTGCATGCTCACGGCTAACACAGAACGCCAATGCCTTCATTTGGCTGATATCGGTAACGATCTCCTGCAAACTCAGCAGTATTTTGTCAAAACGAGCTTGGTTGTGAGTATAAAGATTGGTGAGCTGAGTAATATCATAGCGACCTCGACTCCAAGAGATCGATCTTAAATCCGTATCGTCATCAATACCAAAATACTGGAACGGAGATAAATGACGGCGATTGATGGCTTCCGGCAAACGTAGCTCAGCAGCAATCACATCACCAAAGTCGGCCAAAATATCACCGCCATCATGACGCTCAGGTGTCGCCGTTAAGCCCAACAATAAGCTCGGCTGGAAATAGTCCAACACAGTACGATAGATATTCGCTTTAATATGATGCACTTCATCAATCACGATGTAATCGTAAAAGTCTGATGTAAGTTTGAGCTGATCCAATTGGTTATTGAGCGTCTGAATCGAAACAAATAACTGACGATAATGCGCTGGAGAATGACCACCAACCCAAAGTTCACCAAAGCTGCCATCGCGTAATACGCCGCGGTATGCTACTCGCGCCTGCTTCAAAATCTCTTCTCGATGCGCCACAAACAAGAAGGTCGCATTTGGTTTTTGCTTCACAAAACGAGCAAAATCAAAAGCGGAAATCAGTGTCTTTCCTGTACCGGTTGCGGCCACAACAAGATTGCGAAAGCGCTGATGTACCTCTCGTTCTACGGTCAACTGTTCCAAAATTTCACGTTGATGAGGGAAAGGCGTGATATCAAAAAAATGAGAGGTGTCTTGATCATTCCCCGTACGTTGCTGCCGTAACGCTTGATTTAATTTTTCCGAACTGCTCGCATCGCCATCAAAGCGCTCGAATTCATTCGACGCCCAATAGGTCTCAAACGTGCTCAACGATTTGTCGATAATATGGGGGATTTCTTGTGAAGTGATTTTTAGATTCCATTCCAAGCCATTGGTCAATGCGGAATGGGATAGGTTAGAAGAGCCGATATAACCTGTGTGATAGCCGGTATTGCGAAGAAACAAATAGCTTTTAGCATGAAGGCGTTCACGCTCTGTATTGTAGCTCAGTTTTACTTCGGTATTGGGCAAACTCGCCAAATACTCCACCGCTTTTGCATCGGTAGCACCCATGTAGGACGTTGTAATGACCTTTAGCTCTCGACCGCTGGCAGTGAATTCCTCAAGCTCTTTGCGGAAGATTCGAACCCCCGCCCACTTGATAAACGAAACCAACCAATAGATCTTATCCGCAGACAAGATCTCTCGTTTCAATTCAGACTCAAGGGATAGGCCTGCGTTACTGCCACAAAACAATTCACTTTGCGTCAGCCCGGTGAGAGGAAAGATGTCTTCCACATATTGTTTTAAATTTGCAGCAACAGGATTCTCCAGTTCATACAAAGCAGTCAGAATTTTGCCTTGGCTATCAAGGAGGTTTTCTTCGATTAAGCCATCATCTTGTAAACGTTCTTTTAACCAAAGCAATAACTCATTCGATAACTCGATTTGCTGTTGTAACTGCTGATCTCCCAATGGAACCAAGCCAATTGCATAATTCAAGATATTTCCGAGAAAACGCGATAGCCAAACCGATGCTTCAGCAGCTGATAACTCGCGTTCCCCCACGTAAAAACGATTCCGGTCTAAACGCTTTGCTACCAACTGAGTAATCAGCTGCTCGTATATACCTGACTGCTGCATAAAGTCCCTTTTGATAATTCTTCGATATACAATAACACCAAATGATTTTCGACGTTATGGCTTGTTTCACCAGATGAATCCATTCGAGGCAGTCAGGTGTCTTTAGTGCACGAACAAGGCTTTGCCATCAGCAAGCCTTGTTCGCTCGCAATGTGATTGGTGACTTCCGAGCACCGAATATTCTTAGATTTGGGTTCACGCCTTTGTATCTTCGCTACGTCGATATTTGGGATTGCATTGAAGTATTGGAAGATATCATGGAGCAAAAAGAATGGGATCGACTCGAGTTTAAAAAGCTGACGGCGGTGACCTGATTTATTCATCCAAACAGTGTTTTCAAAGTCTGGCAGCCGCAAATGGGGCTTCCAGAACCCGTCATAACGCAAATGTATTGACGCCCTTCCCACCGAAATGTTCACGAATATTTGCAATTAGAATAGCGGTTAAGACAAGTGATCGGATCTGCCCGCTCTTCTTTCTCATATCACTGCCATTGCAAATAACACCGTCAAGGTGAATAATCACTTATATACCAAGTGTTTGCAGACTCGTTACTTAGCCTAAGCGCTTCCTTCGTTGTTCAACGTGCGCAAAACAGGTCAAACGACTCTTCCAAAACACGCTACATTCCAGTATAAATTGATAATATTAAAAAAATATTACAATGATATAGCACAATAAATGAAAGTCTTTCTCAAATAATAAAAATAATGCTTAAAAATAAATGTTCACATTTACCAATAAAAATCTGTTAAGCGCTTTCCCTTTATAACCGTCATATAGTTGAGGGGTCAAAAGAGACCTCCTCGTTATGTGCATAATGAGCCTTTTCGGCTTTAACACTATTCGCTTGAGGATACCGCCATGTTTTGGAACACATCCCGAAAGAAACATCAGGACATGAACAATGAGCTTGAGTTATTAAAAGAGCGCAATGAGGCGTTAAACCAAGCATTACGAGAAAAAGATCAACAGATAGCAGAGTTGTCAGCACAAGTCTCGCCATCCAATGCATCGATTTCAAAAGACATTTTAGCGGGGCAAGTAACGTCCTCGGCAGATCAATTAACCATGCTAGGGCAACGGGTTCAGCTGATTTCAGAGGAACTTTTTGAACCCATGAGTGAGTGTGCAGGCACCAGCGATGAGCTTGAGCACAGCTGTACTCAGTTAGCAGGATTGAATGCTTCCATTGTTGAGATCTCCAGTAAAGCGACCAATAGCCTAGAATCCGTAAAAGAGCTGAAATCCCTGGCCGTCGAAATCAATAACTTTGCCAGCATCATCAATAAAATATCCGAGCAAACGAATTTATTAGCGCTCAATGCGGCCATTGAAGCGGCTCGCGCCGGTGAATCCGGACGAGGCTTTGCCGTCGTAGCTGACGAGGTCAGAGAATTGGCCAAACGCTCTAGAGAATCCAGCGAAGAAATTAGCGAACTGGTACAGCGCATTCAAGTCAGCACCGAAGAAGTAGAAGAAAGCATCGACGACTTAAGCAAACGAACCGAATCCCTTCACAACACCTCTTCTACTGTGACGCGCTCTTTTGAGCAGTCTACCGAGCAAACCAGCAACATCATTCATTCTGCCTACAAAGCCATGGCCTATGGACACCTCTCTTCTTGCATATTAGAAATGGTAAAACTGCAACACCGATGGTCGGCAATGTACCTCAATAATCAAACGCCCTCCCCTGATGAATTCGATCCCCGTAAGAGCCAGTTCGGCCAGTGGTATTTTGACGGTGAAGATAATGAGTACGACTTCCGAAACAATAACCACTTCAAACAAACAGGACACGACCTAACGGCACTCTTTCAACAGGGCCAATCCCTGTTTGAAGACGCCTTTCAGCAGCAAGCAAGCAATACACATCACCAAGTCTACTTAGATAAAATCCATACCATGGATTCAACTATTAGCAATATTCTCAAAGACTTAGACGCAGTGACCCAATACTTGCTTCAGAAAGTTGAAAGGCATTAACCTTTAAAAAGATGTCTCAAAAGCGAGCAAGCCCAGTCGTTTCAAGACAGACTTTTCCCCTTACTTAAATGAGGGAGTGACGCCCTGACACAACGTCACTCCCTCCCCCATCGCTCGATCCGATATTGTCTTGGTGATTTGCCCAATGCTTTTTTAAAGAAGGTAATGAAGGCGCTGACGGAGTCGTAGCCAAGTTCTTCGGAAAGGGTTTGGATGGGCATGTTGGTGGCGAGTTTTTGTAAGGCAAGGACAATATGGAGTTGGCTGCGCCATTGGCCGAAGGTGAGTTGTACGTGGCGTTTGATCATACGCGCTAAGGTGCGTTCGCTCATGGCAAAGTCACTGGCCCATTCACCTAGGGTGCGTTTTTCGCTGGGTCTGGCAATAAGCTCTAGGGCGAGTCGGTTAAGGATCGGTTCGTCGGGGATGGGAAAATCAAATTCTTCTCGCTCTAATTGGATCAATTGATCGAGTAAGACGTCAATCAGTCGATCGGTGGCGGGATCCGTTTTGTCATCATCTTGTTGTCTATGTAGGTGTAATATCAGTTCACGAACCAGAGGCGTCACCGTCAGGGTGCAGGCGGCCTCAGGTAAAGCTAAATCGGTGCTGTCGACAAAGAGCATACAGACGTCAGCATGGGGGGAAATCTGATTACGATGCATCACATTGCTGGGAATCCAGACCGCACAGCGGGGCGGTACGAGCCACATTTTGTCTTCTATAAAGCTGGTGACAACCCCCGTTAAAGGTAGGACTAGCTGCGCTTTTTGGTGCTGGTGCCAAGGGGTTTCTTCGCGATGGGGCACAGATTGGGAGCGCAATACCAAAACACGATGAGGATAGTGATCGGCAAAGCTCAAATCGGTGAAGGATTCAAAAATGGTTTTGTCTGTATTTCGCAATTTATTGTCCAAACGTCTCAATTCTGCAAGCAGAGTAACCCATATAATAGCCAATCAACAATCTTTCCCTCTCTGCTTTTGAATAGACACATGAAACGATTACAACGCCTAGCCCAGCACGATGCGGCCTTTTTACTGTTATTTATTTTTTTGGTGGCATTAAACCTGCGCGGACCGGTGACGGGGTTACCACCCTTGTTAGACAAAATCAGTGCCGATCTGCATTTAAGTAGCTCCCAGTCTGGTTTGCTCACCAGCTTGCCATTGTTAGCGTTTGGCTTTTTTGCACCAGTGGCGTCTTGGTTGACCCGTCATTTCCGGATTGAGCGTATTTTGGCATCAGGCGTGGGGTTAATCGCCATTGGCATGATCATTCGTACCTTTGGCTCGATCAGTACCTTGTATATCGGAGCCATATTTATTGGTGCGGGGATTGCCATCGGCAATGTACTATTACCGAGTTTGCTAAAACGTGAGTTTCCTCATTATGTGGTTCAACTGACGGCGATCTACGTATTGATGATGAGTATCGGTGGCTTTTTGATGTCGAGCCTTGCCGTGCCATTAAGTTTGTATGCGGAGCAGCCTACTTTCGATTTGCCTATGAGTGGCTGGTCGTTTGCTCTAGGCTGTCAAAGCCTGTTGATTCTGTTTCCTTTGGTGGTGTGGTTTAGTTGTAAAATCACCCAACACCAAACACCGCAAGCTAATCCGGTGGATATTTCAACGTCCGTTTGGCGCTCTATTACGGCTTGGCAAGTGGCCGGCTTTTTAGCGGTCAACTCGTTGTTGAATTACATTGTCGTGGCGTGGGTGCCGACTATTTTAATGAGTCATGGTTATAGCGATGCAACCGCCGGACTCTATCAAGGCTATTTGCAGTTGGCCGGGGCCATGCCTTCGTTGATTTTGGCGCCATTTATCCATCGTTTAGGAAGCCATAGACGATTATGCTTATTGGCCACGGGGCTAACGACCTTAAGTCTGACCGGCTTGTTGTTCGCGCCCAACTGGTCTGGCCTGTGGTCGGTGTCTTTCGGGTTTGGTATCAGTATGGGCTTTATTCTAGGCTTGTCGTTTGTCAGTTTAAGAACCCACAGCCCCAAACAAGCCGCGGCGCTGTCTGGCATGGCTCAGTTAATTGGCTATACACTGGCGGCGATTGGCCCAGTGTTGATAGGTGCCCTTTACGACTGGCAGCAAGCTTGGACCGCGCCTCTCTATGTCATGCTGATGATTGGCTTGATTTGGATGGGATTAGGCTGGATGGCAAGCCCCAAGCACAATGGCTAGATTAGCAGTATTAGCAACGTCTATATTAGTGGTAAGTAAATATCAGTGATCAGTTCGTGTTCGGCAACGTCCGCTAAGGAGTTCAAGAAGGCGAAAAAACAGGGGGCGTCGCGAAGCTCTTCACCACTGTTTGGCAACCACGCTCCATAAAGGGTTCGAACACTGTCATCAAGGTTGTCCCGAGAGCCTAAGTGGCGCAATACCGCGCAGCGCCCACCCGCAATAACTTTTCTGACGATGCCTTCGTCGTTCTCAATAATCGGTTGCGTTACTTTAACGGCAAGGTCATAACGAAAATCTTCCGGGGCCACTTCTTTTGGGTCGTTGTACACCAGACCAAACGAACGACCTTTTAGTAACGGGTTGATGCCAATGCGTTTCAAACTGGCTTGAAAGGCAGAAGACGAGGCCACTATTTGGCCGAACGGCCCACGGTGCTCGTATACCGCTACGGGGGTTTCGGTAAATTCGACAATATTCACCTGCGTGGATTGCTCCATCTGGTTGTCAGTCACTGGACACTCCTGCCGCCAGTTGAGCCAATTCGGCTCTTGGCGAAACGCTCTCGGCGACTGACCAAAGGTTTTTTTGAAGGCTCTGGAAAAGGATTCGGGATGATCAAATTGCGCGTCCATGGCAATGTCCACAATGCGCTTTTCAGGGCGAAATACCAACTCATAGGAGGCCCGTTTCAAACGCAATTGCTGGATGAATTTAAATACACTGATGCCCATGTATTCAGAGAATTGTCGATGGAAGTGATGTTTGGAGAAATGCGCGACCTCACTTAATATCTCCACCGTTAACACCTCATCAAGATGTTGATATATATATTGACACACCGTCTGCATACGTTTTTCATAACGCGCCTTCGCATCCACTCCCTCACTCCTTCGATTGATCATCACCTGCTGTTATAAGCCACTGTTATGGTGAGAAGTATGTCGTATTTTGATACATCATGCCCGATCAAAATAGTACCGCTCATTTTGCGTAATTTTCGCTTTAAATATGCAAGAAGCAAGATTTTCGCTACGGCTAGCGACTTTTTATCTCGGCACGGTCCATTTATTGAGTGGTATAATCGGCCCTTATTTGTGTATTTTAGGATAGTCACAACGATGTATCAGAGTCGAATGCGGCCATTATTGGTCACAATAGCGATCCAAGTCATTTTTATCGCGTTAGTATTAATGACGGGGCGTTATTTTATGCTTCACTATTTCGCCGTCCCTGCTGAGTTAGCAAAACACAGTGACGATGTTACCCGCATGTGGTCCATTGGGGTTCGCTACGACTTGCGTATTGGTGGTCTGTTCATGTCGCCTTTTTTGTTAGTTGGTTTCTTATTCTGTGCGAATCGATTCACATGGCGAGTGCTAAAGGCCATCAGCCCCTATTTGATGGGGCTCATTATGTTTCTTGTGGTGATGGTCACTATCAGTAACTTTTACTATTACCAGACCTACCATAACCATTTTGATATTTTCGCTTTTGGTATCGTCAATGATGACACGCAAAACGTCTTACTGACTATTTGGCAGGATTACCCTGTTATTCGCGCTGTGCTGTGCGGTTTGCTATTGGCTTATATCTCCTTTCGCCTTGCCAAACACACCCTGCGAGATAAAGCACGACAGCATTGGCACACGGGGATTTTTATTATTTACCTGCTCATTGCCACCATCGTACTTGCCATTGCGTCTCGAGGTAGTGTCGGCACCTTTCCTTTACGCCGTGGTAATGCCCAGGTGTCCCAGTTACTGATTCTGAATAAACTATCTCCAAATGGTTTTATGGCACTGGATTGGGCCATTAATGATAAAAAGGCCGACGAGTCTTTCGCGCCTGTCAGTCATGAACGAGGAAAAGCCCTAGAGGCACAACTAGGCATTAGTGGGCTGGATGCACGGACTCCAGTTAACCCTTGGTTAGCGCAACACAAGCCCAATGTGGTAATGACAGTGATGGAAAGCTTCGGTAGTAACATGCTGGACTTTGATGAACCTGGAGTGAATGATTTGCTCGGCCATCTGCGTCCACACTTTAAAGAAGATTTTGTTTTTAAACGCTTTTTATCCGAAGACAATGGCACAGCCCCCTCTCTGGCCGCGATGCTGTTTCACAGCCCATTTGAAAACATCAGCCACAGTTCGGAACAAAAAGTGACGCTGCACGGCGTACCATTCGATGTGTACAAAAAAGCCGGCTATAAAACCATTTTTATTTCCCCGGGCAACATGGCGTGGCGTAATTTGGTGAACTACTTACCAAGACAAGGCGTCGATGAGGTGTATGATCAAAATACGCTAATGGAAATGTACCCACAATCAGCCTCAGAATTGGGAGCGTGGGGCGTACCGGATGATTACGCTTTCCGTTTGGCAGAAAAATTACTCAGCGAAAAAAGCAAAAAGCCGCTGTTTATTACCATTTTGACCATTACCAACCATCCCCCCTATGAGACACCGAAACGCTATCATCCCGCGCCCTATGCACTCACCCCTGAAGTGCTAAAACACTCGGCGGATACTAAAGCGTCGCAAAAAAATATACTGGAAACCTACCAGTTTGCGGCGGATGCCTTTGGTCAGTTTGTCAGCGCAGTAGAAGCGTCTCCGGCTGGCGACCATACTATTATCGCCAGCACTGGGGATCACCAGATGCGGCGTCTGAATGCCTTCTATCCACAAGAGCAAGTGCTTGATCGTGCGGTGCCATTCTATCTGCATGTCCCCAAGCCGATTCTTGCCCATACGAAGTGGACGTACGATCCGAATCGGGTAGGTTCTCATAAAGACATCTTCCCAACACTGTACAATCTCAGTTTATCGGATACGCCCTATCAAGCCATTGCAGGTCGAAATATGCTGGCGCCAGTGGACGACCCAAGCCGTGCGTTTGGCTACAACGTCACCTTATGGATCGATAAAAATGGTGCCTACCCGATGAGCGGTAACCCTGCTTTTTATCCGTGGGCTACGGCCACTGGGCTACGAACGAAAACCAAGAGCATGGTGCCTAGCGAGCAACAGCAGGAGCGCCAAAAGGCCTTGCCTGAGTTATTACGCTGGCAATTAAACTCACAGGTTAAAGGGTTTACGGATAAGAGCAGCAGTCCGATTAAGCACTAGAGAATGCCCCTAAAAGGCATTTAAAAACCCCCAACGACATATAAGTCGCTGGGGGTTTTATATGACAAGGTCATTAAATTAACCGCTGGGTATCCTATATTCCCAAGCTCTATCTTTCTCAAGCTCTGTCTTTTTCTAAGTCCCGTTATCTTAGTCGAAAGCGCGAAGACACTCGGCTTAAGCTCACACTGGCTTCTTTCAGTTCTTCACTGAGTCGCTCAGTGTCATGGACGCTGCGGTGAATGTCCTGAGACACTTGGTGGATTTCATTGATACTGTGCGTCAACTCTTTCGCCACAATCAATTGTTGCTCGGTGGCAGCCGCAATCATCTGGCCCATACCATCAATGGTTGTCGAAGAGGCCATCACATGTCCAATGCTCTCTTGACTACTGCGGGCTTTTTCTAACCCTGAACGCATTTGAGTTTGACTGACTTCCATTGTGCTAACGGCTTGCTCAGCATGGTTTTCAATCACCTCAATGGTCTTGTTGATCTCATCAATAGAATCTTGCGTTTTTTGCGCCAAAGAACGAATTTCATTCGCAACGACGGCGAAACCTCGTCCAGCATCACCGGCTCTGGCGGCTTCAATGGCGGCATTTAGTGCCAGCAAGTTGGTTTGATCCGTGATGTTACGAATGACTTGAGAAATCATTTCGATCCCAGCGCTGTCTTCTTTCAGCGCTTGAGTGACCACAGACGCTTGCGAAATCGCATTAGACAAAGATTCTGTTTGGTTCAAAGAGGCTTGAATGACCTCTCGGCTATTGGTCGCATGCTCTTTCACATCGGCGGCACTTTGCGCGGCGGTCACCGTATGCTGGGCGACGTCAGCAAAGCTGCTCTGTAATTGAGACATAGCCGATGACACTGAGCTGATTTCACTTTTTTGCTGCTCCAAACGTATTGTGGTGTTGGACATCCGTTCTAGCATGGTTTGACTGATGTGCTCGACGGTCTGCGTGTTATGTTGCACTCCTTCAGCAAGTCGATAAATGCCTTGTTGCATTTGATCAAATGAATGGGCGGCACGACCTAACTCATCGTCAGCAAATTGTGTTAAGTCCAGACGAGTGCGCAAGTCACCGTTTTCAACCGTATTCATTTGCTCAACCAGCAGCCCCAAAGGTTTGTTCACTTTGCGAGTCAGCAAGACGCCAAACACCATCAAAAACAACAACACAATCCCCCCAACCATCGCTTCAGTAAAGATGGCCCGCCCCATGGCCCGGGACTCATCTTCTTTCATCTTGAGACCTTGCGTTAGTAACTGTTCTTGTAACTCACTAAGAGAGTCCACAATTGTGTTAAACGGGTCGAGCATTGGCCCTAGCATTTCCACTCGAGCTTTATCGATTTTCCCTTGGTCAATTAAAGAAAGGTAGTTGTTTTGCATCCCCCGGTACGCATTAATGCGAGACTTCACCGTTTCCATAAAGGCTTTCATGTCAGGTGTATCCGCTACTGTGCTGAAACGATCCAGAGACGCATCAACCTTCTCATCATTTTCATCGATGGTTTTTTGAATGTCTTTATGTGCACTAGCACTGGTTGTTAGCCCATAATCCAAGGCAAAGCGCCGATAGGTGACGGTGTAAAAGCGCAAATCCGAGAGAACGGATTGCACTTGTAAGTTATGTGTGACCAAAGTATTAAATTGATCGCGAACGTTACTGATCACGACTATAAGATAGATGCCTAAAGCCAACACCATGGTAATGGCGACACCAAAGCCCCATTGCATGGCTCTGGCAATGGATATTCTTGATAACATAATCGCTTCCCCTCGCGACGTTGATAATGGGAGCGATTATCAAGAAACCTTATAGATTATGAAATGAAATTATAAAAATTGCTTTTATAGTTTTTTTATATCATGCGTACAAATTGACACAAACGCCTCATGTCTCTTCCCCAGTCAACCCAAAGGTGAGAGTAAAGCAGGTTCCCTTGCCCAACTCTGAGGTGACATCAATACGCCCTTTCAATAATTTATAAACCCATTGACGCACCAAATACAGTCCCAGTCCTGTGTGCATACGGGAACGGCCAGTCGTCACGAACGGATTAAAGAGCGTTTCTTTCATCTCTGGGGCAATGCCTTTGCCATTGTCTTGCACCATCAAGATGAGCAACCCGGTCTGACAACGCGCCTTGAGAAGAATTGTCCCCGTCATATTTTCATCAAACCCATGACTTAATGCATTATCGACTAGGTTTTGTATCACCTGCGTTAATACGCCTGGATGGCTTTGCAGACGAATGTCTTGAGGACAGTCCACCTCAATTTTAATATTAGAATGTTGTTTTAGACTCGGACGAAAGGTCGTCATAAAGTCGTTTAATACTTGATGCAGTTGGAAGGAAACACTCTCTTGTGCCGCTTGGTTGGACGTTAGGCGTTTGAAACTTGAGACGAGCTCAATAGCTCGCATCAGGTTCTTTTCCGTAATCTGCAGTGAATGAATCATCGAACGGTAGTTTGAGTGAGCGAAATCAGCTTCGTCTCGCGTCAACAGAGCTTGTAAAGAAGACAATGCCATCTTAGCACCACCTAATGGGGTATTCATTTCATGGGCTAACCCAGCCACCATCATGCCTAAAGAGGAAAGTCGACTGTTTTCAACCAGTTCATCTTGCAATAAAACCAAGCGCTGATTGGCCGTATTAAGCTCTTTATTGGTATTTTTTAAATGGACTTTTTCACTTTCCAAGGCCAAAAGCAGTGCTTGGCGTTTGTAATAGGCTTCTATTTGCCACCAAGCCAGACCAGCTAACACCACAAAGCATAAAAAACCAATCACAAAGGTATAAGCGAGCAAAGTATGACTCTTGACCATCAAATTTTGTGGCCAAGAACGGGCGATGAAATATAAGTAGCTGGACTCATCTTGCGTCACCGACGATGGATCCTCGTCTGTCAGAACCTTCATGCCACTCCAGACTTGCTCTGCATAGATGAAGCTGGCAAAAAAGCCGTCAGTCGTCAAGGTGTTCCATGCCTTAGGGTATCGAGATGACATACTTTTTTCTAATGATAACGAATTCAGTGTCTGAGCCCATTCAAGCGGTTTCTCTTGGCTAATCAGCCATTCGCCTGTGGGACTCACCACATCCAAAAAGACACGGTTATTGGCTAAAGCTCGCAAACTGTCAAACAAACTGCGTAAATGGTAATTCACCACCAACATCCCTTTATATTGCGGTTGCAGCATAATCGCGGCCCTAACGGTTGGTTCAATGGGCGTGACAATCTGACCATTTTCAATATTGAGATCGATGGGCGAGATATAAACATGATTTCCTGTCGCCCTCTTGACTTGTTGGAAATAGTACCGACCTGCTTTACTCTGAAGGTATTCTTCTTTAACAACCGATAATTCTCCGTTTACCCGGTTCACTCGGATGCGCTCTTGCCCATCCAGACTCAGCCAACGCACTTGAGAAATCAGGGGTGACATATTCGCGAATTGAGAAAAAGTATCAATCACCGACTGACGCCATAACGGCGTATCATTTGGATCAATTGACGATAATTTGGCTTCCACACTGTTGCGTAGAAACAATGTGACATTTTTTAAATGCCCTAATTCTCGATTAAACAGGCTACTGCCCCGGGACAAAATTTCCGTCTCGTCTAGGCGAATCTGGCTAATATATTGGTTTTTTAATAATTCGTAGTTACGCCATGCAATCACGATAATAATGAGCAGAAGAAAGGCCCAACAGGTCAGCAAATAATAATTTTTTTTCGTCCCCCACCTCATTTACTGTTGCGACGCCATATAACTTTTTGCCCAATTCACCACCTGAGAGATGGGCAAAGGAGGGCAAAACAAATACCCTTGCCCTTCATGGCAACCTAACGTTAGCAATTTCTGATATTGTTCTTGCGTTTCAATACCTTCCGCGATGACCTTCAGATCGAGAGAGCAGCCTAAGTCGATGATCATTTTAAGTATTTTTTGATCTTTCTCGGAGTAATCCATGTTCCAAACAAAGCTGTGATCCACCTTCAATGTGGAAACGGGTAAGGAGGATAGGTACGCTAGGGAGGAGTAGCCCGTACCAAAGTCATCTACATTAATGCGAATACCGCAGTTTTTCAGGGACTCCAGACGTGGAAATAACGATACTTTTTCTTGAATAAGTTGAGTTTCGGTAATCTCTAATTCAATTAAGTTTGGCGGTACTTTTTCTTGTTCTAACAGCGCAATCAACCGATCAAAATAATCCGCTCTTAACAATTCACTCCCCGCAACATTCACAGAGATGGGCAAATGAATGGCATTTTCTTCTAAAAATAATACCGCACGGCAAGACAAAAGCATCACCCAATGGTCCAGTTTGCCAATCAAACCACAGCTTTCTGCGAGGGGAATAAACTGATCAGGGGGAACGAAATACCCATCTTTATGTTTCCAACGAGCCAAAGCCTCAAACCCCACTAAACGTCCGTCTTTCAAAGAGACTTTAGGTTGTAAAAAAATACTGATCTTATTATCAAGGATAGCTTGGCGCAAATCATTTAACAGGCCATAACGCCTAACCATGGATGACGCCAGCTTTTCATTGAAAACCAAAAAGTGACGACCATTTTGACGAGCATGCTCTACAGCACACTCTCCCGCGTTAATCAGTTGCTCTGGGGTAAAATGGGGAAAATCTGCTAGTTTCACCAGCCCTGCGATCATGTCCACGGTATGAAGGCTGCTTTTAAAGTTAAAACACGCATGCACTATCGGGGTTAGAGAGGTTTCATCAAACGTAGGATAACGCCGAATCAGAATGGCTAAGGTATCCCGTTCGGTAAGTGCGATTTCAACCCCTTTAGTAAAGTGCTCACACAGATGTAGATACAGCATCTGCATGAGTTGCTGTCCAAACGCCAAACCAAATGCGGTCTGCTTATGAGCAAAGTCGTCCACTTGAAACATCACAAGCTGCGCACTCTGCTTATCCAGTTCAGACATATGGCGTAACTCTCGCGCTAACCAGTTTTTATTGTACATACCAGACGAGATATCGAAGTAAGCTAACTCGGATAACTTTCCATGCAGCGCCACATTACGAAAGCCAACACTGATGTTTTCACTCATGACCTTCAGTAACGTCGTCTCATTACCTGCAAGGCGACGCGATAACGTGACGATGATAATGTATTCATCGTCACCCAGCTCTTCATTGGCAAAATACAACACGCACTTATCCTCAAGAAACACATGAGAGCGTGTTTCAAATGCCTGCTTCATGCCCGCCAATAGCGCCTCATTCTGAGAAATACGGTTTAAAGGCTGGTGCAAAAAGGATTCAAACTCACCACAGGCAGCAATCACTAGGGCCTGGTCAAGATGCAGGCGATTCTTCACATTAGAAGCACAAACTACACAGCCTTTATGGCAGGGAAAGAGTTGGGTGATTTCTTTTTGAACGGACTGAATGTAGGGAATCATATCCTGTCGTTTGGCCAAACGTTGTGTCGATTCCACCAAGAACTGCAACCCTTGGCGCGCTTCACGCAGGGTATTAAGATGATGCCAAGTGCGTAAATTACTTAATATAATGGTTTGCAAGTGATCATGAGTAAGCTCGGATTTGCTCCAGCAGTCATCAATATCATACTCATTCATAATGTCTTTAACCGGTGCCATGCCGGGTTGACCCGTTAGCAACACGACTCTGACTAAATGATTCCCCAACTCTTGACGAATGGTGTTGACCAAACACAAGCCCGCTGTGTCGGTTTCCATCACCACATCCAGAAGAATCACACTGATATCTGAATGCTGCGCTAACAATGTTGCGGCACTGACTGCCGAGTTTGCGGTCAGTATTTGAACCCCCTTACCATTGAACTTCAATGACGACATAGGAGTCAGCAACGCCGCTTGATAATCCAGATCGTCCTCTACGGATAACACTTTGTAATAAGGTAATGTTTCCTGAAAAGTAGAGGTTAGGTCATTATGTAAGGCACCCATTAAACAGTCCTTGTTCAAGACACAAAAGTAGTGGCACTAGAAAAAGCATAGACGGCAAATGATGATTGTCCAGCGTGAAATGCTTAACTTTTGTACAGTAAAGCCAGCCATAGTCTTTATTAAAAAGGCTCTATGCCACTCTCTAAACGCTGTGGCGTAAAAAGCTCATCGCGCATTTGAGAAAACAAAAAAACTCAAGCTCAGCACTCACGGTAACAAAAAATTATGGATAAATCGTACACAATAGGCCTAGCAAAGAAGCTTCTATGGTATAGTACTTTAAATTAGGTATGGACAAGTTATGAGACGTGAGATGGCTCTGACAGAGTCCTAATGACGGACACTCCTGTAAGCACTCTGGTTGTTCCAAAACACCCTATGCGAACTTTCCTTAACCCATTGATTCATTAATCCATTTAAACCGAAAAGAAGAGTTTCTATTACCTCCTATGGAACAACATACTGGAAATTTATTTATCTTGTCAGCCCCCTCTGGGGCCGGAAAGTCGTCTTTATACAAAGCCTTATTAAAGGCAGACGACAAGGTGCGTATCTCGGTATCTCACACAACCCGAGCACCTCGAACAGGAGAAGAGCATGGCCGCGAATATTACTTTACCAGTGTAGATGAATTTAATGTCATGATTGAGCAGAAGGCGTTTTTTGAACATGCTCAAGTCTTTGATAATTTTTATGGCACCTCAAAACAGTCTGTTTTTGATATGCTAGAGCAAGGTTTAGATGTCATTTTAGAAATTGACTGGCAAGGGGCACGACAAGTTCGCAATTTGTATCCAAATGCCATAGGCTTGTTTATATTACCACCGTCTTTAAGCGTACTGGAAGAAAGGCTAAAAGGACGAGGAACCGATTCAGAAGAGGTCATTTCTCGCCGTATGAGCAAAGCGGTCAATGAAATGTCTCACTATCAAGAGTACGACTTTGTCATCGTTAATGATGATTTCGATAGCGCTTTAGCGACCATGCAAGCCATTTTTATGGCAATGCGCGCTAAAACCCGTCTAATCGAACAAAAAAATGGCAATCTCATTAATGACCTCTTGTCATTATAAGAAGCCCTTAAGTAGAATGACATATCTATAACTAGATAACCGCACATTAGAGGTCAATATGGCTCGAGTTACCGTAGAAGATTGTTTAGAGAACGTTGATAACCGCTTTGAATTAGTGATGGTGGCATCCAAACGTGCACGTCAGCTTGCCACTGGTGGAGAAGAGGCGAAAGTTGCCATTGAAGACGACAAAATGACCGTTGTTGCACTGCGTGAGATAGCTGAAAATTTGATCAACGCACATAACGTTGATAAGCAAAAGCAACCTATCCACGAGTTCTAGAATTTATGGTGTCGCTCATACCACTGCTGTCGTGCTTATTATTTGCTGTTGTAAGGTGAGCGATGTATACCATTGAAGAATTAGCGCTGACCCTAAGTCAGTATTTACCCTATGAGCAAGTTGCTCAAGTAAAACGCGCCTACTATTACGCAGAACAGGCCCATGACGGCCAATGGCGTAAAAGCGGCGAGCCTTACGTTACTCATCCTCTTGCTGTTGCGCAGATCCTTGCTGATCTTCGTATGGATTGTGACGGCCTGACGGCGGCCCTGCTTCATGACGTGATTGAAGACACGGGCATTAGCCGCGAAGCCTTAACTGAGCAATTTGGCGAAGGCGTTGCCAGCCTCGTTGATGGTGTTAGTAAACTAACCCACCTAGAATTTAACAGCCAAATCGAAAAACAAGCGCATAACTTCCAAAAAATGGCCATGGCCATGGCGGATGACATTCGCGTTATTCTTGTGAAACTGGCAGACCGGCTCCACAATATGCGCACGCTAGATTCCATGCCAGCCCATAAAAAGCGTCGCATCGCCCGTGAAACATTGGATATATACGCCCCGATTGCCAATCGACTTGGTATGTACAATGTGCGTGTCGACTTAGAGTCTCTTGCGTTCCAAGCTTACTATCCTATGCGGGCTCGCATGCTACAGCGTGCCATTCATAAAAAATATGGTCAACGCACCAAAGACACGGAAAAGCTTGAAGACTTTATTCGATCTGAGCTGGCAGCCGATTACATCGAAGCGACCATTAGTGTCCGCGAAAAACACATCTATAGCATCTACCAAAAAATGGATAAAAAACACCGTTCTTTGGGGGAGATCATGGATGTTTTAGGAGTTCGTGTCGTCACGGATCGCCACGATAGTTGTTACCGCATTCTAGGCGTGATTCACTCTCTTTTTAAACCGATTGAAGGGCGTTTTAAAGATTACATTGCCGTCCCGAAATCCAATGGCTATCAATCGTTGCATACCACGGTCTTAGGTAGCAATGGCTTGCCGATGGAAGTGCAAATACGAACCGAGGAGATGGATCTAGTTGCCAACAATGGTATCGCCGCCCACTGGGCGTATAAGTTCAGCGGTAACTCAGCGATCCCAAGTAATCATGACCGTGCAACAAAATGGGTAAAAAGCCTACTGGAAATCCAACAAAAAGCAGGCAACGCCATCGAATTTGTCGATAACGTGAAAAGTGACCTCTTCCCAGACGAGGTCTATATTTTTACACCGAATGGTAAAATCATCGAATTGCCTTCTGGTGCCACGCCTGTCGACTTTGCGTATGGCGTCCATACTGAAATCGGTAATTCCTGTATTTCCTGTCGTATAAACCGTCGCTTAGCCCCCCTGAGTACTCAGCTAGAAAGTGGGCAAACGGTCGAAATCATCACCGCCAAAAATGCTCAACCCAATGTGGCTTGGTTAAGCTTTGCGATTACCGGGAAAGCACGTACCAATATTCGTCATTATTTGAAAGGTAAACAACGCGAAAATGCCATTTCCATCGGCTATCGTTTGTTAACACGCTCTCTCAATGCATTTAAAACCAACATTGAAGACTTAACCAAAGAGCAAATAGCCCAGGTTTTAGATAACTATCAACTTGCCTCTATGGATGACTTATTGGAGTCGATAGGCAAAGGCCGACACGTTGGTTACTTAGTCGCACGACAATTATTCCCCGACTATGATGAAAACACCTTGGTGACACCAAAATCCTTCAAGGTGAACGGCTCAGAAGGCATGCTGATTTCTTATGCGAAATGCTGCTCGCCCATCCCTGGTGACCCTATTGTCGGCTATGTCCAAGTGGATAAAGGGATTATCATTCACCATTTAAACTGCCCCAATATTCAGGACCATCTATCGAGTCCAGAACGCTTCATCCGCATGGCATGGAGTAAAGATATTGAAGAAGAGTTGAATATCAGTCTGATCGTCAGTTATGTTAACGAACGTGGTGCGGTCGCCAAAATCGCCAGCTCGATCACAGACACGGATTATCAAGTGTCCAACTTAGACATTATTGAACGGGGCCGTATTAGTCGACTACGATTGAATATCACTATTTCAAGTCGTGTCGGCTTGGCCGATGTGATGCGCCGTATCAAGGCTGTGCGCTGTGTTGAAAAAGTCTCTAGAGAAACCATCGTTGGTCGTTGAATAAGGTGAGACGTCTATTTCTCTCACTCTTTATTCAAATAAAGTAGAATACAAATAACGCTTTTTAAACCGTCTGCGGCCTGAATTCAATGCCGCAGTTCCACTCATTTTGAAATGGAATCGAAAACATGGCAAAGCAAATCATTCATACTGAAAACGCCCCTGCGGCCATTGGCCCTTATTCACAAGCTGTTCGTGCTGGCAATACCGTTTACCTATCTGGTCAGATCCCGTTAGTCCCAGAGACCATGGAAATCATCAGCGAAGACATCGTTGAACAAACCACTCAAGTCTTCAAAAACTTGCAAGCCGTGTGTGAAGCCGCTGGCGGCTCCCTGAAAGACGTGGTGAAATTCAATATTTTCATGACAGATCTGGGTAACTTTGCCACAGTGAACGAAGTGATGACGCAATTCGTTTCACAACCCTTCCCTGCTCGTGCCGCAATGGGCGTTCGTGCCCTACCAAAAGGCGTACAAGTAGAAATCGAAGGCATTATGGTATTAGAAGACTAAGCGTCTTGTTTATGACCCTAGTCGGCTAAGAGCTAGGCTAACATCAAATGCCCAATAGCACTAAAAAAAGACGCCGCAGCGTCTTTTTTTAGTGCTATTGGGCGAAATATATTTCCCTAGTGCGCCCTATGACCAGGTTTGTAGGTAATCAGACTGACCCCGAGCATGATCAATACACTGCCCAGCAAGACAACTAAGGATAATGGCTCGGCAAACACGAAGTGAGCCAATAATGTCACCAACACATAGCTGATACTTAAACATGGATAGGCCACCGATAGGGGGATTTTTTTCAATGCCAACATCCAGCAACCCAGTGACAGTCCATAACACATCAGGCCAAAAAACACGCGGACAAGGTTAGAAAGATGACTTTGCAACAACGCAACGCCGTTCCCCTCCGTCAGGAGCCAATTGAGGGAAACCACAGGCATGCCGCTCATACCGGATTTCATCAACAACTGTGCGAGGGTCACCAGCAATAGGCTTGCAATGATCGCGAACCAAGACCTCATGCATAGCCTCCCAATAGGCTTACCCCAAGGATGATGCAGAGCACACCACACCACTGGCGAGGGCTCACGGTTTCTTTAAACCACCAGCGCGAAGCCGCCATCACCAACACAAAGTTCAAGCTCAACATAGGGTAAGCAATACCAACTGGGAGACGCTGCAACACCAGCAACCAAAAGACCGCCCCCAAGCCTAAACAACCAATAATCGCCAATAGCCACCAGACTTGATGGCTATGATCTGTGCGGGTCGCAACGCTTTTTTGCAACAGCTGACCAATACAAGTCAGCAGTAACGTCAGCGCCATTAACACCACTATCATGGCTGTTTCGCGTACACTAGCAGGTAAAACCTTCCGGCATGATACTGTTCCGTCGGCACTGGCAGTCTCGCTAACAATTTCGCACTGTCTTTATCAGTCTCCAAAGCTAAAACAACTTGTTGAGATTGACGTTTTTTCGGCAAATCATCGCGGAATTCCTGATAGGTATAACGACGTTTTTTGCTACTGTGATCCAAACCATAGCTCAATTCGCCCGTGCCATTTAGCAGGTCAATGTCACTGCGTTTTAATTCCCAGCCAATTCCTCCGATAAGCGCAACAGAGTTACAGAGTACCCAAGCATCTGGTTGCACTTTTTGAACATATTGACTGAAAAAGACCTCTGGCAATTTGCTGTTTACCACCTTCATAGGCAAAGCTAGCGGAAGCAAAATAAACAATGCCATGGGCGCCAACGCCAAAAGCATGGGAGCTCTCTTGATGTTAATAAGACCCAACAAAGGAACCAAAGCACAGCCAAACAAAATCGCCATGCCAAGCCAAAAGCGCATTATTTCATGGGGGCCATAGCCTTCTACCTTGCCAACCACATTGAATTGCATTAGCAACAATACGAGACCAAATCCACCAAATCCTAAGGCATTTCCCCACACGGAAAACTTAATCGCTCGATGCTTTTCCTTTAACAACTCAACCAAACCACAACCCATCAAGATGGCCAGTGGCATCATCAAGGGCGCAATGTAGGTAGGTAGTTTGCCTTTGGCGATGGAGAGCAATAAGAACGGCAAGACAAAACAAAGCACTTGATACAAGAAGAAGTGTTTATGAGTCTTATCAGTAAAATTGCGCAGAATCGCTTTAGGAGCCAAAAACGTCCAAGGAAAAACCGCCAACAACAATACAGGAAGGTAAAACCAGAAAGGCCTGAGGTGCTGGGCATTCGAGGCATCAAAACGTCGAATATTTTCATTCCAGAAAAAGAAGTGCCAGTAATCAGGCGCCTTAAGTGCAACGGCCAAACTCCAGGGTAACGCAACGAGAACGGCAGCTAAAATCGCCAACAAGCCATAAACAAGTACCTGCTTAAACTGGCGAGTCAGGATCATAAAAGGCACAAGCGCAATCACTAATAGTGCCAGCCCGACAAAACCTTTGGTTAAAAAGACGGCTCCACCAAACGCCCCAAACAGCAAATAGCGCCATGCTAAAGCCTGACGAGTCTGTGCTTGGGTCGCATAATAGAAACTCGCAAAAGACGCCGCCATCCAAAAAGTTAACTGGCCATCTAGTGCATTATAAGTCCCCACCCCAAACACCAAAGGACAGGACAAATACACCAACGCAGAATAAAACGCTTTGCGCTGATCTTTCAGAACAATTTTAACAAATTGGTAAGTAATCAGCGCCGCTAAACCAATGGATAACGCGGGCATAAAACGGGCCGCAAAATTTGTATGACCAAATAGCAACTGGCTGATGTTGTTCATCCAGTAACCGAGAATCGGCTTTTCAAAATAATGCAGGCCCATAAAATGCGGCACCACCCAGTTACCACTGGCGAGCATCTCTCGGCTGATTTCCGCATAGCGGGTTTCATCTGGCATCCACAATGGGTGCCAACCAAGGGGTAACAAATACAATAACGCAAAACCAAATACTAAAATCCATTTATAGGGAACTGGGCGCATACACTTCCTCGCTCTTAGAGTCTTGCCAACCAACCCAACCTTCGCGCCCAAATAGGCTGTCTCGCTTCACGTCAGTGACGATGTTTGCAGGCTGTTCTGCCAATAAATCCGCTAACGTCACAGGTTGCCATTGGCGTGCTTTAAACATCGCTAATAATTGCTCGAACTGTTCTGTCATCACAATGCCTTCCACTTCCGCATGAATCGTATAAACGGGAAACGGCTGTTTTTCCAGAGCATCGCAGATATATTGATTAAATCCGTCCATATCGCAAGCCGTTCCAACGACTTCGTCAAAGGTCGGTACGGTGACAGGGATTTGAACCGTCCCTGCTTGTCCATTTTGCAAACGTGGATAGAATGCCGCGCTACCACGGCAATCACTGTTGTAATCGAAATGAAAACGCTCTTTTAACTCAACCACACGAGCATCCGCACGCCATCCAGGCGCAGCACTACAACGCACCGCTTCACCTAAGATATCACCTAAACGGTCATACCCCTGCTGAAGGTGGTCTAACATTTTGGCATCAGACCAGCGCTGAGTATTCAATTGCCACCCATGATGATCCCAAGCATGCAAACCAATTTCATGACCTTGTTTTTGCGAGTCTCGAATGGGCGTCGCGGCATGTTTACCAATCACCTTACCAGGCCAGCAAGTACCCGCCAGTAAGATGTCCAGCCCATACAAGCTTGCCGCATTGGAGCGCAACATTTTAATCAAAAACTTGGGTTTGATGAGACGCCATAAATGGCGCCCCATGTTGTCTGGCCCAACGGAAAAGAAAAAACTCGCTGTAATATCATGCTTATCGAGTATTTCTAATAACTTAGGGACACCGACTTGCGTGCCTTTCAGCGTGTCGACATCTATTCGTAAGCCAATTTTTCTCATTGAAAATTAGTCCTGAGAAACCGTCGATTGAATGAAAAAGTCGAGTGTTTTCTCAATGGTTTCATCCATGTGAATCTCAGGGTGCCAATCCAACAACTTGTTGGCATTTTCAATGCTTGGACGACGATGAGAAACGTCTTGGTAACCATCACCATAGAAGCTACGGCTTTCAATCGCTTTAAAGCCAGCAAATGGAGGGAAATTGCCACGCAATGGATGCGCTTCGAATTTTTCCAGCAAGGTTTGCGCCATGTCTTTGATGCTGGCTTCGTTATCTGGGTTACCAATGTTGATGATCTGGCCATCGCACTTGTTGTCGCGGTTTTCAATAATGCGGAACAAGGCTTCGATGCCGTCCTCAATATCTGTGAAACAACGTTTTTGCGCTCCACCATCAACCAATTGAATAGGCGTCCCTTCGATCAGGTTCAAGATCAATTGCGTGATAGCACGAGAGCTACCGATACGCGCTGAATCCAAGCTGTCTAAACGAGGGCCCATCCAGTTAAAAGGACGGAATAGTGTGAAACGTAAGCCATCTTTTGCACCGTATGCCCAAATAACACGGTCTAGAAGCTGCTTAGACACAGAGTAGATCCAACGCTGCTTGTTAATTGGACCAACGATTAGGCGAGAAGTATCTTCGTCGAAACGCTCGTCATCACACATACCATAAACTTCAGAGGTAGATGGGAAGATGATGCGTTTGTTGTATTTCACACAGTAACGAACGATTTTTAAGTTTTCTTCGAAGTCCAATTCGAACACACGAAGTGGGTTACGGGTGTACTCAATAGGGGTGGCAATCGCAACTAGAGGAAGGATCACGTCACATTTCTTAATGTGGTATTCCAACCACTCACTGTGAATGCTGATGTCCCCTTCTACGAAGTTGAAACGCGGATGATCCATCAAGCGATCAATCGCGCTTGAACTGATGTCCATACCGTATACTTCGTAACCATCGTCTTTAAGAAGACGTTCGGTTAAGTGGTTACCGATAAAGCCGTTTACGCCCAGGATCAACACTTTGACACGTTTTTTCGCCGCCAAGGCCAAACTCGCTTTTGGCCCAAGACGCATACCTTGCGTTAAGCTCATTTCACGTGCCAATTGCGCGCCGCTTAGGAACAAACCTTGCTCAGATTGACCTGTTTCAATTTGCAGAACACCACTACCACAGGCTACTTGGAAAGGTTCTGTGCTCAAAACCGTACCAGCGGCTTGTGTGGTTTCTTGAGAGACGATTTTCGCTTCCCAAACAATGATTTTGCGATCACCGATATAGCTGAATGCGCCTGGGTAAGGCTGTGCAACCGCACGGGTTAGGTTATAAAGCGCTTGCGCACTCTTGCTCCAGTCCAACTCACCATCCGCAGGGGTACGACGACCAAAGTAAGTGGCATCCGCATCGTTTTGTGGCGTAAAGGTTAGCGTACCCGCCACGAGTGCAGGCAATGTAGTGGCAAGCAAAGTTGCTGCTGCCGCGTCCATTTTTTTGTGTAGTGTGTAAGCTGTATCCGCTTGTTCAATGTCGACGATTTGCTGGCCGGCAATATCCCCTTGATCAGGGCGAGCAGTCATTTTATGAAGCGTGACGCCAGTTTGCGTTTCACCGTTCACCAATGCCCAGTTAATCGGCGCACGACCACGATATTTTGGCAACAAAGAGCCATGTAGGTTGAAGGCACCCAATTTCGCGCAATCCAACAGTTCTTGGCTTAACATGTCACGGTAGTAGAAAGAGAAAAGGAAGTCTGGTTCCATCGCTTTGATGCGCTCAATCCATAATGGATGGTTCACTTCATGAGGCGCGAACACAGGCACATCATGTTTAGCACATAATTGAGCGACCGAAGCAAAAAACTGCTGTTCATTGGGGGAGTCGGTATGAGTGAACACAGCTTGGATTTCAATGCCCGCTTCAAGTAGCTGGCTAATTCCGGTGCATCCAATATTGTGGTAAGCAAAAACAACGGCTTTCATATTATTCTTTCTCTTTTAAAAATGGCGAAGTAGAAGATCCTGAACGGACTATTTTCTGAATAAAGTAACGAGGGCGAGCGCGAACATCGTTGTACATTCTGCCAATGTATTCACCCAACAGCCCCATACCAATAAATTGCGCGCCAACAAAAATAAACAGCACAGCAAATAAGGTAAACACACCATCGCCCGCCCAAACAGGGCCTTGAACGAGACGTAAAATAATCAATAAAAAGGCGAAGAAAAAACCTGCGCCAGCAATTAATGACCCCACAATGCTCAATAGACGTAGTGGCGTGGTTGTCATACAAGTAATGAGGTCAAACATCAAGTTGATCAGTTTCATCACACTGTATTTTGAATCGCCAAATTCACGCTCGGCATGATCCACATCAATCTCTGTGGTCTTTCTTGCAAAGCTATTGGCTAAAATCGGGATAAAGGTGCTGCGTTCGTGACATTGCAACATCGCATCAATGACGTGGCGGCGATAAGCGCGAAGCATGCAACCATAATCGCTCATTTGCACTCCAGTGGCACGGCGCACACCGCCATTGATAATTTTCGAAGGCAATGTACGGAAAAGCGAATCTTTACGGCGTTTACGCACTGTCCCAATCACATCATAACCTTCGTCGGCTTTAGCAACCAAACGAGGAATTTCTTCCGGCGGATTTTGTAAATCCGCATCCAAGGTAATCACCAGATCCGCATCAACGATTTCAAAACCGGCCATAATGGCCGCATGCTGACCATAATTACGGTTCAGCAAGACACCCACAATATGACTATCGGGTTGGTCAGACGCCTCTTGAATCAGTTGGGCTGAACGGTCATGACTGCCGTCATCAACTAAAATAATATCGTAGTCGCGATCTATAAGACGACAAGCACTGTCCGTACGTCGGATTAATTCCGGCAAGCTCTCTTCTTCGTTATAGACTGGAATAACGATGGCGACATTCGAAATGTCTGTTTTATTATGCACTTTTGTTATTTCTCCAAAATGTCATTAATAGCATCCAGAACTCGTTGAACATCCTGCTCCGTCATATCTGGAAAAAGCGGAATAGAACACAATCGGCTTGAATTCCATTCTGTATTTGGCAACGAAATCTCAGGGAAACGTTGACGGTAATAATGTTGTGAATGCACAGCACGAAAATGGATGCCAGAGCCAATATTACGTTCTTTCAACTCTGCCATAAACTGCTCGCGAGTGAGACCACATGTCTCAGGGTCAATACGCACGATCATCAAATGCCAAGCATGAACATGAGGGTAATCTACCAGCGCCAAAGGCTTAAGAGGTGTTTTTTTCAGGCCTTCAAGGTAGAAATTTGCTAAATCCGCACGCTGTTGATTTAACTTAGCCAAACGGGCGAACTGACCTAGCGCCAACGCCGCATTCATATCCGGCAAGTTGTATTTAAAACCTGGGATCATGACTTCTGCCTGAGGCTTACGACCTTGCATTTGACGATCAAATGCGTCGACTCCTAAACCATGAAAACGCAGCATTCTTAATTGTTCAGCTAAGGCATCGTCATCAGTGGTAATCACACCACCCTCTGCACTGGTGACATTTTTAATCGCGTGAAGCGAAAATATTGCCGTGCCAGTCTGGCCAATTGGCGTACCATGATAATAGGTACCAATGGCATGGGCAGCGTCTTCCACCAAGGGAATATTGTGCTGTTTGGCGATGGCGTTAAGTGCATTCAGGTCAACGGGAGCACCAGCGTAATGAACAGGAACAATGGCTTTCGTTTTTGCAGTAATCGCTTGTTCTAACGCATCAGCTGTCATCATCAATGTGTCTTTATCCACATCCACAAATACAGGAGTCGCCCCCAATAGACAGATAATGTTGGCGGTCGAAACCCAGGTTTGTGATGGCGTAATCACTTCATCGCCAGGACCAACCCCCAAGGCTAAGAGCGTCAAATGCATGCCTGCAGTGGCTGAAGAGATGGCAATGGCATGCCGACAGCCTAAATAATCACAAAAAGCCTCTTCCAACGCATTGGTTTTAGGACCTGTTGTAATCCAGCCAGAAGATAACACTTCTGCAACGGCGGCAATATCATCCTGATCAATAGCAGGACGGGAAAAAGGCAAAAACTCTAACGAAGGCATTCCTGAGCTCCACAATAGAATTGCTTAAGAAAATATCAGTCCATATACAATATAATCGACAAGGACTCTTTATAACGCATTTATGGTCAATAAATTATGAAAAAATGGTCTAAAGCGCAATTATAAAACAAATAGTTCACTATTTTATCATGTAAATGCGCATGATCGTGCACCTCTCTAATAAGAATCCCCTTTTTATTATCTATGTAAAGAAAAAGCAAACTACAAGAAAAGCATCCGTGTTATTTTTATTTATAAATAGAAAAAATAATTTTCAGACAGACCTTTCGTGTCGGTATTGTTCAACTAATGGCAAGTAGCCCGATACATAACTGGGGTATTGAAAACGAAAGCCCGTATCAACAAGCGATTTATTACTAATACGTTTACCCGTTTTTGGTAAAAAGGCTTGAGCATTATCCGGAATATTCGCTGGAACACCCAATAGGTGAGCAATACAGAGTTTGACCTCCCACATGGAAACGGGAGTATGATCTGTCACTTCATAATGGGTCAACAATGTCTCACCTTGGAGCGCACAGTTCGCCAAATGCAGTAACGCTCGCACCACATCATCCCGATGAACCCGATTGGTCCAGCTATTTTTATCCCAAGACTCGGCCGACATCACTTTTTGTAGCAAACGATAACGACCCGGGCCATAAATCCCCGAACAACGCACAGCAACCGAGGATAATGCTTTTGCCAGTACTTGCTCTGCTTCCAGAATCCATCGTGAAGACGCAGAGTCAGGTCTTTGAGGTTCCGTATGCTCGTCGATCCAATCCCCCTGATTTTGTCCATAGACACTGGTGCTCGACACAAAGAATACTCGCGGCTGAGTCGCACGATACCGTTCTACTATACGGGTTGCCGTCTCATAATAAGCGGTACGATAAGCGCTTTCATTATACTCTTGAGGTGTCATGATCAAAAAAATCAGATCCACATCGGGAAACTGTTCATCGCTAAATTGCGTGAGATCACCCGTTATGCCATGGACGCCTGATGGGAAATAGAGACCCGTACGACGGATCGCACTCACCTGATGGCCTTGCTCCACAAGGGCTGGCGCGATACCCGTCCCTAAATCCCCACATCCGGCGATCAAAATACGTTTCGTTATCATAGAGCCTCCTAAAATAAGCCACACAATTCAAGTAATAAAAGCGCAAACAGGATTAACCGATACACCTTATCAAATTTTGTATTATCATAGTTATTAACAATGAATAGGTTGAGGGATTCGCGATGACATTAACAGAGTTAAAATACGTTGTTATGTTGGCACAGGAAAAGCATTTTGGACATGCTGCTGAAAAATGCTATGTGTCACAACCAACATTAAGTGTTGCAGTGAAAAAATTGGAAGAGGAACTGGGTGCCGCCATTTTTGAGCGTAGCAAAAGCTCTGTGTACATTACACCACTGGGCGAACAAATTGTCGCGCAAGCAAAACGTGTCTTGGAACAGGCGAATACTATCAAAGAATTAGCCTCATCCGGTCATAACCAGCTAAAAGGCCCGATTAAAGTGGGAGCCATTTTTACCATTGCACCGTACCTTTTTCCTTTTATGATTCCTACATTGCGCTCTATCACCAATGATATGCCCTTAATCATAGAAGAAGACCTGACGGAAAACCTGCGCCCTAAGCTGCGTAACGGTGAATTAGATGCCATCATCATCGCTTTACCCTTTAGAGAGCCAGATGTGGTAACACAGCCTATTTATGAAGAAGAGTTTGTGGTGTTGATGCCTAAAGATCATTCTTGGACAAAATTATCCCACATCCATACCGATCAACTGTCAACCGATAACCTATTGTTGTTAGGTAAAGGTCATTGTTTTAGCGAGCAAGTATTAGAAGCTTGTCCCATGGTCAAAGAAGACGAATTCGGCGAAGGACGTACTATCGTCAACGGTAGTTCCTTGGAAACCATTCGCTACATGGTTGCCTCTGGACTGGGCGTCACTGTGTTACCAAAATCAGCGGTGACCAATATCGATAATAGCCTGCTGGAAATACGCCCTTTTGCGGACCCTGTCCCCAAACGCACCGTAGCACTTGCCTGGCGTGCCAGCTTTCCGCGCCCAAATGCTATTGACGCGGTCAGCCAATCCATTCGTGAAGCCAGCAAAAAACTTGAGCTCTAAGTACGCTTATGATGGATGATCTCGACACGCAAGATGTCAGAGAACTCAAAGGCGTTGGCAATGCAATGGCCGAAAAACTAGCGAAACTGCACCTTAATACGGTGCAGGATTTGCTGTTTCATCTGCCCATTCGCTATCAGGATCGCACTCGCGTGGTGCCTATAGGGCAGTTACGTTTTGGTGATGAAGCCGTTATAGAAGGGGTGGTCACGGGCTGCGAAATCAAAATGGGAAAACGCCGTAGTCTGTTGTGCCGTCTGAAAGACGGAACGGGCTCTTTATGTCTGCGTTTTTTTCATTTCTCTGCAGCGCAAAAGAAACAACTCGAATCGGGGAAAAAAATCCGTTGCTTTGGCGAAGTGCGTCGCGGCAGTACAGGCTTTGAGATGTATCATCCGGAATACAAGCTCGTTGACGAAGGATCAACATATAGTGAGTCAGACCAACTCACTCCCATTTACCCCCTGACAGACGGACTCACACAGCCAAAAATTCGCCAATTATGCGAACAAGCCTTAGCACGCCTAACACCATATAATTTGAAAGAATGGTTACCAGACGAAATTCGCCAGTCATTCAGCCTCCCCAACTTAGCGGACGCCATTCGATTTTTGCACCACCCTACTACCGATGCAAATTTAGAGCAGCTTAAAGCGGGAGCGCACCCAGCCCAATATCGCCTGTCGTTTGAAGAATTGATGGCCCATCAATTGTCTCTGATCGGAAAGAAGATCAAGGCCAAAGCAGATAAAGCCATTCAAGTCACAGAAAGCGGCACCTTGGCGCAACGCTTGCTCAGTCAGCTCCCCTTTTCGCCGACCAATGCTCAGCAACGCGTCTTTCAAGACATACTGCACGATCTTGCCTCAGGCCACCCTATGTTACGTTTGGTACAAGGAGACGTTGGCTCCGGTAAAACACTGGTGGCCGCCCTAGCAACGGCCGCCGTCGTTCAAGCGGGTTTCCAAGTGGCCATTATGGCGCCAACCGAAATTCTTGCCGAGCAGCATTTAACGAATTTTACTCAATGGTTCGCCCCTCTGGGTTTAAAAGTCGCCTGGATGGCCGGCAAGGTAAAAGGCAAAGCCCGGGAAAGTGAACTGGCTGATATAGCCTCTGGTGCCGCACAAATTGTCGTGGGCACGCATGCCCTATTTCAAGACAGTATCGAATTTGATCGTCTCGCTCTGGCGATTATCGATGAGCAGCACCGTTTTGGTGTGCACCAGCGCATGGCATTACGCGAGAAAGGTCTAAAACAGGGCTTTCAGCCTCATCAATTAATCATGACCGCGACGCCCATTCCTCGCACATTAGCCATGTCGGCCTATGCCGATCTTGACTGTTCCATTATTGATGAATTACCGCCAGGACGTACCCCTGTCAATACCATTGTGGTATCCGATCAACGCCGAAGTGAAGTCATAGAACGCGTCAAACAGGGCTGCCAAGAAGGCAAACAAGCCTATTGGGTATGTACTCTCATAGAAGAATCAGAAGCCTTGCAATGCCAAGCAGCTGAAGACACAGCGATCTTGCTACAAGAACAACTGGGCAATCTAAAAATTGGCTTGGTACACGGTCGCCTCAAGGCACAAGAAAAGGCGGACATTATGGCCCGTTTTAAGGCTGGCGAGCTGCAATTACTCGTCGCAACGACGGTTATTGAAGTGGGCGTGGACGTACCGAATGCCAGTTTAATGGTCATCGAAAACCCAGAACGCCTCGGTTTGGCGCAGCTTCATCAATTACGCGGCCGAGTTGGTCGGGGGCAAGCCGCCAGCCATTGTGTGCTACTTTATAAAGCACCACTTGGTGAACAGGGCAAGGCTCGACTATCGACCATGAGAGAAACCAACGATGGCTTTAAAATTGCCGAGAAAGATTTGGCGTTACGCGGCCCAGGAGAATTACTAGGCACCAGACAAACAGGGTTGTGGGAATTCAAAGTCGCCGATTTACAAAGGGACAAAGCCCTACTCGATGATGTGCAAAAAGCGGCCGTGCAATTACATCAGCGTTACCCAGAGCGCATTCCACCCATCCTGTCACGCTGGCTGCCTGACCACACCCGTTATCTGAATGTTTAACGAATATTCACCACCGTGGTATTTTTTACTTCTTCCATCGCAACATAGGTTCGAGACTCTCGAACATGGGGCAAGGTCAGTAAGGTTTCCCCTAACAATTGACGATAAGTATCCATATTAGACACGCGAGCTTTTAATAAATATTCAAAATCCCCCGCAATCAAATGGCACTCTAGAATCTCTGGAATCTCAGAGACCGCCACTTTGAATTCATTAAATCCCTCGGGAGACGTGGTTTTCAGACGAATCTCGACAAATACCAGTAGTCCAGCGTCCACTTTTTTCGGGTCGACTAGAGCACAATAGCCCGTGATGTAGCCATTACGCTCTAAGCGACGTACCCGTTCTAAGCAAGGCGTTGCACTCAGCCCAACTCGGCTGGCAAGTTCAACGTTAGATAAGCGACCATTATCTTGTAATTCTCGCAGTATCTTTTTGTCTAAGCGATCAAGCGGTTTGGTTGAGTTGTCCATTTTGCATGGATCTCCTTACATCACACTAAAGTTTTCTTAAGTCTATCATGGAGATGGCAACTTATGGGAAACGCTTTTTATCAATAGAACAAGAATAAAATATGCGTGCTTTAATGGGAAAGATAACTCTCACGCACCAATAAAGAGCAAAAATTAAAAAACGCACAGTAATGATACATTTTGTATCAGTTTTTGTTTTCCTCATCATTTTTGCGATCTTGCTTGCCCCATAACGACGCATTTTCAACCTATCCAATTAACAGTATGGAGCACCAAAAAAAGTAAAAAATATGCAAATTTTGTTGGAATACTGTCATTTTATCCTTGACTGGGCCAGTGAAAGAGGCATTCTATACCGTGTAGTAAGCACTTTTCAGGTAAATGTGCTGCTTTTTTTTCGAAAAATATAATTAAATGTTGGCAACTGTTTTGCATAATCCTTACGAAATCTTAGATATTGTAAGTTTTTTGAGAACAACATACTAAAATATGAATATGCCTGGGAGGCGAAAAGATGAAATCGAACGTTGGCAAAATACTCTCAACAGCCGCAATTACTGCAGTCATCAGCACGGGAGCAGCTGCAGGCACACTTGACGATGTGAAAGCGAAGGGTTATCTACAATGCGGCGTAAGCCAAGGTGTACCGGGGTTCTCAAACGCAGACGATAAAGGCAACTGGTCTGGTATTGATGTGGATGCCTGTCGCGCGGTCGCTACAGCTATTTTCAACGACCCTAGCAAAGTAAAATTCACACCGCTTTCCGCTAAAGAACGTTTCACGGCATTGCAATCTGGCGAAATCGATATGCTCTCTCGTAACACTACTTGGACGTTTACTCGTGACGTATCTCTTGGCCTCGATTTCACCGCTATTACCTTTTATGACGGACAAGGCTTTATGGTTCATAAAGAGCTAGGGGTTAAATCCGCAAAAGACCTAGACGGTGCGACCGTCTGTACGCAATCAGGCACCACAACCGAATTAAACATGGCAGACTTTTTCCGTAAAAATAACATGTCTTACGTGCCAGTTATTATCCAAAAGGCAGACGAGGCTGTTGCGGCTTACGACTCAGGCCGTTGTGACGTATTCACCACAGACAAATCTGGCTTAGCCGCTTGGCGTACCAAACTCAAAAACCCAAAAGACAATATCATTCTTCCTGAAACCATTTCTAAAGAGCCTCTAGGCCCTGTGGTTCGCCAAGGTGATGAACAGTGGAAAGATTTGGTGACTTGGGTGCTATTTGCACAAGTTAATGCAGAAGAAATGGGCATCAACTCTAAAAACGTTGCTGAAATCAAAAAAACAACGAAAGATCCCGCCATTATGCGTCTGCTAGGTGTTGATAGTGATATGGGTAAAGACCTTGGTCTAAGTGCCGATTGGGCTTATAACGTAATCGCCAAAGTGGGTAACTATGGCGAGGAGTTTGACCGTAACGTGGGTAAAGACTCACCACTTGACCTACCTCGTGGTTTGAACAACCTATGGGACAATGGCGGTATCATGTACGCGCCACCAGTTCGTTAATATAACTCTCTTCGGGTTATTACCCAGCCGCCTAAATCTGCGGCTGGGTGTCTTTCCTCTTTTCCTATACATCTGATGAGCAGTTATTGCCTGAACCAAGATGAATGATATAAAAGATCCTAGTAAAAAAAGCTTTTTGTACGATGCAGGAACACGTTCTCTTGTTTTTCAAGTCGTGCTATTGGCTATCGTTATATACGTTTGCTATTACCTATTTAGTAACCTACAAGCCAACTTAGACAGCCGAGGCATAACCACTGGCTTTGCTTTTTTAAACGAGCCTGCGGGCTTTCCTATTCTTATTCACCTAATTAGTTATACTGAGGCAGATACATACGGACGTGCCTTCCTTGTAGCCTTAATCAATACCTTTGTCATTTCCTTGCTGGGTATTATATTAGCCACCATTATTGGCGTGATAATGGGACTAGCCCGTTTGTCTAGAAACTGGCTAGTCGCCCGCTTGGCAACGGTTTATATTGAAACATTGCGTAATATTCCGCTGCTACTACAAATGTTTTTCTGGTATTTCGCCGTGCTCGCTGCACTGCCTACGCCCAGAAACAGTTATGAATTTGCCGACTTCTTATTGAATAAGCGTGGGATCTATTCTCCCAGTCCGATTGCTCAAGAAGGTTTTAGCATCGCAGTAGCAGGGTTTATTGTCTCCATTGTGATTTCTATTGCTTTAATCATCTGGGCCAAAAAACGCCAAACTCGAACGGGTTTATGGTTTCCCGCTTATTGGTCATCTCTTGGCATTATTGTCGTCATTACCTTTTTAGCCTTTGCGGCAGCGGGTTTTCCTTTGGAATTTAACCTGCCTCACAAAACTCGCTTTAACGTTAGTGGTGGCATGGTGTTACCCCCTGAATTTGTCGCAGTATTGGTTGCCTTGTCGACCTATACAGGCTCTTTCATTGCAGAAATAGTTCGTGCTGGTATTTTGTCGGTAAATTGGGGACAAACAGAAGCCGCTCGCTCTCTAGGACTACGCGACAGCTTGACACAGCGACTCATTGTTTTGCCTCAAGCATTACGCGTCATCATCCCGCCTTTGACAAGTCAGTACCTAAACTTGGCTAAAAACTCATCATTAGGAGCCGCTATTGCGTATCCTGAATTGGTGTCTGTCGTCATGGGCACCACGCTAAACCAAACTGGCCAAGCGATTGAAACCATCGGCTTATGTATGCTGGTGTACGGTTCATTGAGCTTAAGTATTTCTTTGTTTATGAACTGGTATAACAAAAAAATGTCACTAATTGAGCGCTAGGAGAGGCACACATGGCTATTGAATTTAAACCATCACCCAGCCTCCCACCACCATCCACAGCGGTGGGACCTGTTGCGTGGGTTCGACATAACCTTTTGTCTTCCCCATTGAATATTATTCTGACAATCTTCAGCCTGTACATTCTGTATTTGCTTATTCCACCACTTATCGAATGGGGCGTAATCAATGCCACATGGACTGGCTCTTCCAATAAAGCTTGTACTGGCAGCGGAGCCTGTTGGGCGTTTATAAATTCCTACTTTGAACAGTTCATGTATGGCTTTTACCCTTCTGACCAAACATGGCGAGTCAACTTAGCGTTGGTGATTTTGATACTTTTAGTGGCCATGTTTGCCATTAAAAAAATCAATAGGTTTTACCTGACACTGGTTATTATCCTTCCTTACCCTATCCTAGCTTACTATTTATTTTCTGGAGGTGCGTTTGGTTTAGAGCCTGTCGAAACGGCCAAATGGGGTGGTCTCTTCTTAACCATTCTGCTGGGTGTTATTGGGATTGTGGCATCGTTTCCATTGGGTGCTTTGCTGGCTTTAGGACGTCGCTCTAATATGCCTGTTGCCAAAGCCGTTTGTGTTATCTTTATCGAAACCATTCGTGCTGTCCCATTGATCACCATTTTGTTTATGGCATCGGTGATGATCCCACTCTTTTTGCCTGATGGATTAAACTTTAACAAACTGTTAAGAGTGTTAATCGGTATTGTCCTTTTCTCATCCGCTTATATGGCGGAGGTGATTCGAGGTGGGTTACAAGCCATTCCGAAAGGTCAATATGAAGCTGCAGATGCGATGGGGCTGACCTATTGGCAATCTATGTCGCTCATTATTTTACCCCAGGCTTTAAAATTGGTTATCCCTGGCATCGTCAATACCTTTATTGGTTTATTTAAAGACACAACTCTGGTTTACATCGTGGGTATGTTTGATTTCTTAGGACGTATTCAAGCCGCTAACCACGATACAAATTGGTTGGGCACCACCGTCGAAGGGTATGTTTTCGCTGCTTTCGTTTACTGGGCTTTCTGCTTTGGTATGTCCCGTTACAGCATGGCACTAGAGCGTAAATTAGAAACTGGACATAAGCGGAATTAGTCAAGAATTTGAGGCTTTTATAATGACAGATAGAAATATGGCACTGGCTCAATTGGAGCAAGGCGAACAAGCAATCATTGAGTTTAAAGACGTAAACAAATGGTATGGCGAATTTCATGTGCTAAAAAATATCAACTTTAGCATCAAAAAAGGGGAGCGAATCGTCGTCTGCGGTCCATCGGGATCGGGAAAATCGACAATGACTCGCTGTATTAATCGCCTTGAAGAGCATCAGAAAGGCATCATTACCGTCGATGGTATCGAGATGAATAATAACTTGAAGAACATCGAGACTATTCGTAAAGATGTCGGCATGGTGTTCCAGCATTTTAACTTGTTCCCGCACTTAAGCATTCTTGAAAACCTGACGCTAGCTCCTATTTGGGTACGTAAAATGCCCAAAAAAGAAGCAGAAGAACTGGCCATGCATTATTTGGAACGCGTGAAAATTGCCAACCAAGCATTAAAATACCCAGGGCAACTTTCCGGGGGCCAACAACAGCGTGTGGCGATTGCCCGTGGCCTGTGTATGCAGCCACGCATCATGCTATTTGATGAGCCCACTTCCGCTCTTGACCCAGAAATGATCAAAGAAGTGCTCGATGTTATGGTGCAGTTGGCAGAAGAAGGGATGACCATGGTTTGTGTTACCCATGAAATGGGCTTTGCTAAAACCGTGGCGGATCGCGTGGTCTTTATGGATGCTGGAGAAATTGTGGAGGCCAATGAGCCTCAAGAGTTTTTCAATAATCCACAGCATGACCGTACACAATTGTTCCTAAGCCAAATTTTGAACCATTGATACTGATTCCCTGTTAACTAAACAAATCGGATCAACAGCCTCACCTTGATGTTCCACCATGACGTTGGACATAAAGGCGAGGCTTTTTTATGCATTGTTCTATGGGACAAGGTTGCGAAACCTCAATATAATAGCCATGTCACTAATCGAGACCTTTATGCACTGGCAGAAACACCAGTGTCGATAAAAGGGCTCTAAACGATTGGCCTAACATGCAATTAAATCATCATCTGACACTTGCCCTGCACTACCGTTGGCAACCCTTAAAACAAATTAACAAACAGCAAATTCCAGCGTCACTTTGGTTTTGGCTCACGACCAGTCAATCCATCACCGCAGAGTTGAAAAAAAGAGGCCAACTCACGGTAGAGGTTATTGAGGATGGTTGGGGGAAAGCAACACCGCGTGAAAAACGACGACTCAACATGAAGCCACGCGATGCTGCGCGTGTTCGCACGGTATTATTAAAAGTCGATGGTCGAACCGTTATATACGCCCGCTCCATTATCCCAGCCAACGCCTTACGAGGTCATTGGCGACAAGTGAAACATTTGCACAATAAACCATTAGGCGGTTATTTGTTTAAACATAGGGCACTTAAACGCAGCCCTATTGAGGTAGCGGCCCTTCCCAAAGGCTTATTTACCAATCACCATACTAAAGTCTGGGCAAGACGCTCTGTTTTCCAACAATTTGGCTCTGGTATCTTGGTCAGTGAAGCATTTTTCGAGACAATGGCATAACATAAAGGCGGCTTCGCCTAATTCTGACGACTAAATCAATGGACTCCCATGAACAAGCTTAAAGATTACGCCGACTTAACGCGTTTTAATCGTCCTATTGGCTCCCTACTCTTGCTGTGGCCGACCCTATGGGCCCTTTGGCTAGCGGCCGATGGCTGGCCCCAATGGCACCTTATTGTCATTTTTGTTCTGGGAGTGTTTAGCATGCGTTCTGCCGGCTGTGTCATCAATGATTACGCTGACCGAAAAGTCGATGGACACGTTGAGCGCACGAAAAATCGTCCTTTACCGTCTGGCCGTGTGTCCGAAAAAGAAGCGCTGGGGCTGTTCGCCTTTTTGGTCGTATTGAGCTTTTTGTTGGTGCTGTGTACCGATTTACGAACCATTTTGCTGTCTTTCGTCGGCTTAGGATTAGCCGCACTGTACCCCTTTATGAAGCGCTACACCCACCTGCCCCAGTTATTTCTTGGCTTGGCGTTCTCTTGGGCGATTCCCATGGCATACAGCGCCCAAGGCGGGGATCTGCTAGACCCCAAGTTGTGGATGCTGTTTGTGGCAAATTGCTTCTGGACCATTGCCTATGACACCTACTATGCCATGACAGACCGACCCGACGATTTAAAAGTCGGCATTAAATCCACCGCGATCCTTTTCGGCAAATACGATTTACTTGTTATTCTCTGTCTACAAGGTCTGACGTTATCCCTATTGGTCTGGATCGGGATACTGGCCCACCTTAACTGGATCTACTTTGTGTCGCTTATCATCAGTTTGGGATTATTTGGGCTGCAATACCAAAAAGCCAAAGAACGTGACCGACAAGCCTGCTTCCATGCTTTCTTAGATAATAACCGAATTGGCTACTGTATCTTTATTGGCATCGCTGCTAGCTTACTATTTATGTAATATATGGCGAATATGTGACATTTTCATATAACTGTCATACTAAGACGTTTTAATTAAACCGTTCCTGAGATGAGGGTAGATCCTGTGACCGGTAAAAAAGTATTAATCATTGATGATGAGTCTTCCATTCGCGAAATGATCGCCGTCGCCTTAGAAATGGCGGGATACGAATATATGGAAGCAGAAAATAGCCAACAAGCCCACGAAATCATTGTCGACCATCGACCTGATTTGATTCTCTGCGACTGGATGATGCCAGGGAGTAGCGGCATAGAACTGACTCGTCGCCTAAAAAAAGACAGTGCAACAGCGGAAATCCCCGTCATTATGTTGACGGCAAAAAGCGAGGAAGACAACAAAATTCAAGGGCTGGAAGTCGGTGCTGACGATTACATTACCAAGCCCTTCTCGCCACGAGAATTAGTCGCCAGACTGAAAGCGGTGCTACGTCGAGCCACGCCTCAAGGGGTAGATGAGCCAATTGAAATCGAAGGGTTAACCCTTGATCCTATTAGCCAACGCGTTACCATTGACAATAAGCCGCTAGATATGGGGCCGACGGAGTACCGTCTGCTAAAATTTCTCATGACTCACCAAGAAAGAGCCTATTCACGGGCACAATTATTGGATCAGGTATGGGGCGGTAATGTTTATGTGGAAGAACGTACCGTTGATGTGCATATTCGCCGTTTACGAAAAGCCATTGGTAGCAGTCACGACTTTTTGATTCAAACCGTTCGAGGGACTGGCTACCGATTCTCTCCCAAAAGGACTTAGTCATATAATATGAAAGCAGTTTGGCGAAGAGCAATAATTCGCTGGTCTTTAGGGCTTTTGGCCTGCATCGTCATCGGTTTTATCATAAACCACTTACAAGCCGTCGTACTTTTGTTTTTATTGGGAACATTGTATTGGCAGCTGTATCAACTTTACCAATTTCATTATTGGCTACGTCACTCTGGGCGAGGCGCCCCCCCTGAATCGGATGGTATCTGGGGAGATATCTTCGATGTTGTCTACCGTTTGCAGAAAAAGCAGCGTAAATCGAAGCGCCGTATGCGCCAAGCTCTGAATCGTATCGAGAATTCTACCGCCGCCCTAAAAGAAGGCGTCATTATGGCCGATAACCAAGGCAACTTAGAGTGGTGGAATAACTCGGCAGGACACTTTTTAGGCCTAATGCGCCCAGTTGATCGAGGGCAGCCCATTACCAATATTGTTCGCAACCCAGAATTTTTTCGTTACTTTACCCAAAAACGTTTTGGAGAACCGCTGGTGATTAAGTCACCGGCCAAAGAGGGCGTTTATTTAGAAGTCCAAACCACCTTGTACGATAAAAATGATCATTTGATTTTTATCCGCGATGTCACAAGACTGCACCTGCTCGAAGAAATGCGCAAAGACTTTGTCGCCAATGCCTCCCATGAGCTAAAAACCCCTTTAACGGTCATTAAAGGTTATTTAGAAACGTTAGAAATGTTCCAAGATTCCCTGCCCGCCAGCATGCAAAAAGGCATCGCAAATATGTCTGAGCAGTCGGAGCGCATGGAACATTTAATCGAAGATTTGTTGCTATTATCGCGTTTAGAAAGCAACGATAAACGAGAAGAAGAACATTGGCATGAGGTGTCTTCTTGGACGGAAGCCATTAAGAAAATTGCGTCACCTCTACTTACTGAAAAACATTCTTTAGACATTGATATTCCAGAAAAAGCACGTCTGTACGGCGCCTACAACGAACTCTACAGTGCGTTTTCTAATTTGGTGGTAAACGCCATCAAGTATTCACCAGATGGCGGTGAAATCAAAGTGAAATGGGAGTCTAATGAATTCAGTGGCGTGTTTTCAGTTGCCGACCACGGCTTAGGCATAGACCCAAGATACATTCCGCGCTTAACGGAGCGATTTTTCCGAGTCGATAAGGGTCGTAGTACCAAAACGGGCGGCACGGGCTTAGGCTTAGCCATCGTCAAACATGTGCTCATGCACCATGATGCTAAGTTACAGATCCTTAGCGAACTCAACCGTGGCAGTCGCTTCTCTTGTCATTTCCCAGCCAACCGAGTACGGACGGATGATATTCCAGCGTTTTCTGCAATAGAAAAAAATGTTGAGGATGACAAAGAGCCTATTGTAAAAGACCAATAAACCCCACCCTAACCCTCCCCTTAAATAAGGGGAGGGAACAAGACATTCCTCAGCCCAACCCCTTCCCCTTACAACGGAGCTGGGAGGGAACTGTCGGCTCCTCCCCCTTGCCAAGGGGGAGGCTGGGAGGGGGTTATAAGGGTTCAATACATAACACTATAAGCTATCAAACAGCTTACTGATAAACGCTTCTTTTTCAGCATCTTGGTCAATCAGCCCCAAACCAACAGTTAAAAAGGTTGAATCATGTTTCTTCTCCGTGGTGGCGACAGATTGGACATAATAATTCAGGCGATTGACCTTGCCCTCAAACTCTAAATCCAAAACGGATTGTCCCAATACTTGAGGAATCACGTCATCGCTTTTTATCAGCATGGTGGCGTCTTGTTTACTAAATTGAATCACCATGCAGCGAAACTGTTTGCCTTCGAAACGCACCATAGTGGGAATTTTCACATCTTTCACTGTGGGGACAGGGGCATCAGGGTTGATAAATTTCGTCGCCTCGACTTTACGAGATGATTTTCCCCCCATCAAAACATCCAATGATGCCGATGCGACACCACCAGCAGGCGAAGCACTTCTAGGTTTTTGCGAGGTCAGCTTGCTTTGCATATTATGCTTTTTGGCAGCGCTCATCACCTTATTCACCAGCTGTTCACTGGAAAACGGTTTCCCCAAATAATCGGTCACACCGGATTTGACCGCCTCCACCACATGGTCTTTATCGCCACGGCTGGTAATCATCACAAAAGGAATATTTTCTTTTTTGTATTCAGGCTGCTCACGGCACCACTGCAAAAGTTCCACCCCGGTCATTTCGGGCATTTCCCAATCACACAGCACCATATCGAACTGACTTTTCGATAGCAATTGTTGGGCCTTGCGGCCATTAACGGCTTCCTCCAATATGGCGGCTGGAAATTCCTTACGCAATGTGCGACGAATTAAATCGCGCGTAAAAGACGCATCATCCACCACCAGTATTTTTATCGACATTCACAAGCCTCTTTCTAGAGCAATCTTACAAGGAAGTGCCATTACCATGCACAGGTTGGAAAACCGAGACCCACAGAAGCGTGGCAGCCAACACAGCAATCGGCATGATCACTAAATTTACAAAAGGAATCGTCAAACAGACCATGACAATACCGCCAAAGGTCCAACACAATAGCGGCTTAGTACGCAACGCCATACGCATGTCATAAAAGGCGACTTTGTTATTGTCAAATGCGTAATCCATGTATTGAAGTGACAACATCCATGCTGAAAATAATAGCAGCAAAACCGGAGCAACGACATTCACCAAGGGGATAAAAGACAGCACTATTAACAAAATGAAACGTGGTAAGAAATAGAATAATTTCTGACATTCACGCTGCACACTGCGAGCAATAATAGCAATCACCACTTTCGTGGTCATTTTTTCATCGAACACTTTACCCGTTTGCTTCTCTTCTACCTTCTCCGCCAAGATGGCCATAAAAGGCGACGCCAAAATGTTCACCCCAATAGAAAAACTATAAAACAGCAACACAGCAATAATGGCGGCAAAGATGATGTAAAACAGCCAATGCATAAAGGCGAGCCAATGGGGCAAATAGCCCATCGCCATATTAATCAAATCATCAAAGTAATGCAGAGCCACCATGTACAATAACGCCATGAGGATCACATTCGCCACTAAAGGCGCTAAGATAAAAATCCGCAACCCAGGGGAAACAATTAAAGGTAAGGCTTTCAGAAACGCACCGGCGGCTTTAAAAGGCTGTGTAATCACTCTTATTTATTCCTAATCAATCATAATAGCTAAGAGCATAGCATGAGCGGATTATTGGCTCCATGTCATCCGCTTTTCCTTAGTCAGTATCCTCATAAAACGACTTAAAAAATCATGATTCTCCTTGTCACTTTCACAAAAATGAAGCAAGCCTAACAACTTTTACCTTTATTAGACGCATAACCTGATACGGAATTTCGATTGTGACCTTTTGTAAATTGATTAACTATGAAGGCTGAGCTTAGTTTCGCTCGTCTCATGACTTTATCGTCAACAAGAATAAAAGACCTCACAAAAGCTAACTAATTAAGGTAACGATTATTATGAAGAAGACAAAAACGTTAATCGCCAGCGCCATTCTTGCGGCATCTTTTGGGGCCATGCAAGTATACGCAGCCAATGTGCCTGCGGGTGTTCAACTGGCGAAAAATCAAGTTCTAGTCAAAGGGGGCGAAGGCGAACCTCAAACCATTGATCCACAGAAAGTCTCTGGTACACCGGGATCGCTACGTGACCGTGACCTGTTTGAAGGCTTATACAGTGAAGGTAAAGATGGCGTGTTAGTGCCAGGTGTCGCCGAAAGCTACACAGTTAACAAAGATCACACCGTTTACACCTTCAAATTACGCCATGATGCGAAATGGTCAGACGGCAGCCCTGTTACCGCAGAAGATTTTGTCTTCGGATTTCAGCGTCTTGTCGATCCAAAAACTGCCTCAACCTATTCTTACTATGCCGCATTAGCAGGTATTAAAAACGCACAAAACATCATTGACGGTAAAGATAAAGTATCTTCTTTAGGCGTAAAAGCACTGGATGCCCACACCTTCCAAGTCACCTTGGACCATTCCGTGCCGTATTTTGTCAAAATGACCGTGAACACCTCCCTTTTCCCAGCGCCTAAAAAAATGATTGAGAAATGGGGAGACGCTTGGACCAAACCGGAGCATATCGTCAGCAATGGTGCCTATAAACTGGAAAGCTGGGTCGTCAACCAACAAATGGTCTTTGTTCGTAACCATGACTACTGGAACGATAAGAAAACCGTTATCAACAAAGTGGTTGTGTTACCCATTGTCGACCCAAGTGTGGAATACAGCCGTTACATGGCGGACGATTTGGACATGACCTCTAACCAGGGCATTCCAACTAACCGTTACCATGAGTTGTTAAAAACCGTTCCTAACCAGGTAAAAGTTTCTCCTGCTTTGGCGGTTTACTATTATGACTTCAATAATCAAAAGCCACCTTTTAATGACGTGCGTGTTCGTAAAGCCTTGTCTTACGCTATTGACCGTAACATCATCACCAAATATGTAACGGGTACTGGTGAAATCCCTGCTTATTCTTTTACACCACCAGATGTGTCAGGCTTTAAAGCCAAAGAACCTCAATACGAGAAATGGACCCAGGCAGAACGTAATAAAAAAGCCCAAGAGCTATTAAAAGCAGCAGGCTTCGATAAGAGCCATCCGCTGAATTTCACTTTGCTTTACAACACCAATGAAAACCACAAGAAAATTGCCATCGCAATTTCCGCCATGTGGAAAAAAACCTTGGGGGTCAACGTGACCCTAGATAACCAAGAGTGGAAAACCTTCCTTAACACTCGTCAGCTAGGTAACTACCAAGTAGCCCGTGACGGTTGGTTTGGTGATTATAACGAAGCGTCGACTTTCTTAAGTTTATTAGATTCTAGTTCTAGTCAAAACAACGCAAAATACAATAATCCAGCGTACGATAAACTGATGGATGAGGCAGCGAAAGTTAATAACCCTGCCCCTTATTATCAAAAAGCAGAAAACCTAGCAATTGATCAAGACATGGCGGTGGCGCCTATTTATCAATACGTCACCAAGCGTTTAATCAAGCCTTATGTTGGCGGCTACATGCCAAATCTTGAAGACAATATCTATACTCGTGATATGTACATCATCAAGCATTAAGATTGTCTCTTACTTACCCCAGCGCAGTGATGCGCTGGGGTTTATTTCCACTGATGGTTCCCTTGTATTAGCCGCCTAGCGGCGACCTAATCAGGTATTTTTTATGTTCAGATTTATTGTTAAACGCTTGCTTGAAGCCATTCCAACACTGTGGGCGTTGGTAACACTGTCTTTCTTTTTAATGCGTTTCTCCCCAGGTAGTCCATTTACCTCAGAGCGAGGTATACCAGCGGCGGTATTGGCAAATCTACAAGCCAAGTATCATATGAACGAGCCGTTAATGAATCAATATTTCCATTATCTATGGGATTTATTGCACGGTAATCTGGGTTACTCATTCCGTTTTAGTGACTATACGATTAACCAGTTGATCGCACAGAGCTTCCCCATTTCGGCCGAAATCGGTTTTTGGTCTTTTCTGGTTGCGGTCTCCCTTGGCGTGATATGTGGTGTCTTTGCCGCGCTACGCCAGAACTCTCTTCTCGATTATGGCGTGATGACCTTCGCCAATATCGGAATGGTATTGCCTAACTTTGTGATTGCGCCCTTGTGTATTCTGTTTTTCTCCATTAAACACCATTGGTTACCCGCAGGCGGCTGGAATGGTGGCGCTTGGCAATACTTGATCATGCCTGTCATCGCCATGTCCACCAGCTATATTGCGCAGATAGCCCGTATTACCCGTGGCAGCATGATCGAGACCATGCACTCTCACTTTATTCGTACCGCTCGCGCTAAAGGCTTACCGAAAGCACGTATTGTTATCCAACATGCTCTGCGTCCTGCCATGTTGCCAGTGGTTTCTTATCTTGGGCCCGCGTTTGTCGGTATCGTCACAGGCTCGGTGGTGGTTGATCAATTCTTCGGTACTGGCGGTATCGGCCAAAACTTTGTCAATGGTGCGCTTAACCGCGATTACTCTTTAGTCATGGGCGTGACGATTTTGATCGGTACCTTGACCATTTTGTTTAACGCCATTGTCGACATTCTGTATGTCTTCATTGACCCTAAAATTCGTTATTAGAGCATTTCATTATGATAACCAATAAAGATAAAGTTGCGGCAGTCGAAAAATTTGCCGAACAAGTTGTCGAAGTGGAAGGTCGCAGCTTGTGGCAGGATGCTCGCCGTCGCTTCTTCACTAATAAAGCCGCAGTAATCAGTCTAATAATATTGATAATTATTGCTGCCTTATCCATTTTTGGTCCCCTATTAAGCCGCTGGAACTACGCTGACATCGACTGGAGTGCGTTGTCTGATATCTCTACTCTGGGACGACCCAGTATTGCCAATGGCCATTATTTTGGGACCGACCCATTAGGGCGCGATATTTTTGTGCGCACCATGCAAGGGGGTCAGATCTCTTTGATGGTCGGGATTTTAGGTAGTTTTGTTGCGGTGATTATCGGCACCCTTTATGGCGCCACATCAGGCTACTTAGGTGGCAAAGTGGACAGCGTAATGATGCGTTTCCTAGAGATTCTAAACTCGTTCCCTTTTATGTTTTTCGTGATCATCTTGATGACGGTATTCGGTCGTAATATTCTGCTGATTTTCGTGGCGATCGGAGCCGTGTCTTGGTTGGATATGGCACGTATTGTCCGTGGTCAAACCCTGAGTTTGAAAAACAAAGAATACATCGAAGCCGCCTACGCTTGTGGGGTGTCAACGCCGAAAATCATTATCCGTCACATCGTGCCAAACGTACTGGGTGTGGTTATCGTTTATGCGACCTTGCTGGTCCCCAACATGATTCTTCTGGAATCTTTTATTAGTTTCTTAGGCCTTGGGGTACAAGAGCCAATGACCAGTTGGGGGGCGTTGATTTCTGAAGGGGCGCCAAACATGGACGTAGCTGTCTGGCAATTAGCCTGGCCCTTAGGCTTCTTGGTGGTCACACTGTTTTGTTTTAACTTCCTAGGCGACGGTTTACGCGACGCTCTAGATCCAAAAGACCGCTAGGAGGATCGTATGACAACTGTAGAGAAAGAAAATATTTTAGAAGTCGATAATCTCCGTGTTAATTTTAAAACACCAGATGGCCTCGTGACGGCTGTCAACGACTTAACATTTAACCTTGCTCAAGGGGAAACGCTGGGCATCGTTGGTGAATCTGGCTCAGGAAAAAGCCAAACGGCGTTTGCCTTGATGGGCCTGCTGGCAGGCAATGGCGTGATTGAAGGCGAAGCCCGCTTTGAAGGGCAAAACATTCTGACCCTCAACGAAAAGGCCATGAACCATATTCGCTCCGAAAAAATTGCCATGATATTCCAAGATCCAATGACGTCCTTGAACCCTTATATGAAGGTCGGCAAGCAGTTAATGGAAGTGTTGCTTCTGCATAAGGGTATGAACAAGGCGGACGCCTTTGAAGCTTCGGTAAAAATGCTCGATGCGGTAAAAATGCCAGAAGCCCGCAAGCGTATGAATATGTATCCTCACGAGTTTTCAGGCGGCATGCGTCAACGTGTCATGATCGCTATGGCCTTGTTATGCCAGCCAAAATTATTAATCGCCGATGAGCCTACCACAGCATTAGACGTGACGGTGCAAGCGCAAATTTTAACGCTATTGAACGAGCTAAAAGCCGACTTTAACACCTCTATCATTATGATTACCCATGATTTGGGTGTGGTGGCTGGTTTATGTGACAAAGTGTTGGTCATGTATGCTGGTCGTACCATGGAATACGGCCAAACAGAAGATGTGTTCTATCGCCCAACACACCCTTATACAAAAGGGTTATTGGAAGCCATTCCTCGTCTTGATGGCGATGGTGGCGCGCTAGCAACAATCGCGGGTAACCCACCCAATTTACTCAACCTTCCGGCGGGTTGCCCCTTCCAAGAGCGTTGCCTATACGCAGAAGATCGCTGCCGTAAAGAATCGCCTGTTTTGGAAGAATATCAACCTGGGAAATTACGCGCTTGTCACAAACCGGTGAATTGGGAGGTGGCGTCATGAGTACAGCAACTGACAACGTATTAATGGAAGTGAAAGACTTAAAAGTTCACTTCAACATCAAAGCAGACAACGCTTGGCCATGGACGCCAGGACAAGCATTAAAAGCCGTTGATGGCGTCAACCTAACCATTTACGAAGGCGAAACCCTTGGTGTGGTGGGAGAGTCCGGCTGTGGTAAATCCACCCTTGCTCGGGCCCTATTACGTCTTGTGCCCATTACCGATGGCAGCGTGGTTTGGTTAGGACAGGACTTAACCGACCTAGATAAAAAGCAAATGCGAGATAAGCGCCAAGAACTGCAAATGATCTTTCAGGATCCATTGGCGTCGTTAAACCCTCGCATGACGGTTGGGGACATCATCGCTGAGCCGCTACGCACATTTAAGCCCCATTTGTCTAAGCAAGAAGTCAAAGATCAAGTACGCGCAATCATGGATCGTGTTGGCCTTCTCCCCAACGTGATTAACCGCTACCCACACGAGTTCTCCGGTGGTCAGTGTCAGCGCATCGGCATCGCTCGCGCCTTGATTCTCAAGCCGAAACTTGTGGTGTGTGATGAACCGGTATCCGCGTTGGATGTGTCTATCCAAGCCCAAGTCGTCAACTTGCTAAAAGAGCTACAAGAGGAAATGGGCCTATCTTTGGTATTCATCGCCCACGATTTAAGTGTGGTAAAGCACATTTCAGACCGTGTCCTTGTGATGTATCTAGGCAACGCGGTGGAGTTGGCAAGCAAGCACTCGCTGTATGACACACCACGCCATCCTTACACCAAAGCTCTATTGTCTGCTGTCCCGGTACCCGATCCGCAACATGAGCGTGGTAAAAAGATCCAGCTACTCGCAGGGGATTTACCCTCACCGATTAATCCGCCTTCGGGCTGTGTTTTCCGTACTCGTTGCCCTCACGCCAATGAAGATTGCGCGAGCCAAAAACCGGTTTTGGAAAACCTGTCCAGCGAACACCAGGCTGCCTGCTTGCGTCTAGCAGAGATTGCCTAACTTGCTCTTAACGGCATAACGAGGCCCTGAAAAAACTGTACTTACGGAGTAGGTGCAGTTTTTTATATTTCCAACCACGATCATGTCTTTAACCCTGACAATGAGCAAGATTACACCCTCTATAAGATTAGGTTTTCATGGAAAACGACGCCATGAACCACTATATCTTTAGAAAATCTTGACATTGATTTAGAATATAACACTACACTATAAGCTGATCATTCAGCGATGCTTGAATACGTTTTTGCTATCTTTTTGCGATGCTCTTTATGAGGCATCGGGAACGTTGCACGAAGTCGCGAGCAAGATTTTCTAATGAGTACACTCTAAGGGATTTAATATGCGCTTCCTCCTTTTCTTGGTCTGCCTCACAGCCACGTGTTATTTACCAACAGCTGAAGCATTAGAATCCCCAAAAGGCCCTGTCGTGCTATCGTTGTCTGGCATCCTAGAAAAGACCAATGGCGATCAACAAGCCAATTTCGATATGGCAATGCTTGAAAAACTCCCCCAAAAAAGTTTTACCACCAGCGCCCCTTGGACCAATAAAAAAGATACCTACACAGGCTTTTCCGCTACTGATTTACTCAAACAAGTCGATAGCAAAGGAACTTTATTAAGAATCACAGCCCTTAATCAGTATATTATCGATATCCCTGTGAGCGACTTTGCCAAACATGGCGCCATTTTTGCGATTGAAAAAAATGGTCACCCCATTAGTATTCGGGATTTAGGGCCCATCCTAGTCATCTATCCTTTTGATGATCACCCCAATCTACAAAATGAGGTCTATTATTGGCGCTCCATATGGCAAGCAAGATACATCGAAATCCTCTCAACCCCACAGGACTAATTGCGCATGTTACGCCAATTTAACCGTGAGAAATTGCCCTTTAAAAAGTGGTGCTTACTGAGTTTTATCTCATTGCTTTTCAGCATTGTGTTCTTTGCTGGCGGGATTTTTTTCTATGCTTCCGAAGGCACCAAAGCGACGCAACAGCGCATTTACGAGAGCTCTTTATGGAATGCCTTACAGTTTCAGTTACAATCCTATCGCTTTGTTAATTACCTAATTCAAATCAAACCCTCAGATTTACCTCTTAAAGGCCAAGCATACGATCAATACGAGCTGCTCATGAGTCGGCTTGACTTACTACGAAATGGGGACGTGGGCTACTTGATTCGAGGCATTACTGGCGGAAGAACATTACGACTTCTCAATATCATCACCGGAGAATTAGAACTCATCAGTCTCAACCTGACCAAAGTAGAAAGTGGCGACTTGTCTTACTTAGACGGTATGGTGAATCGCATGCACCATCTCGACAAACAAGTCAACGAACTGACGGTATTGGTCAGCCGAGACACCAATAAATACATCGCAACACAACGGCGTCATCTTGGTGATAACTTACAACATATTCAATGGATGATTGGCGGCTTTTTACTCTCATTAAGTTTGCTTTTAATTTGTTTGATTAAGAGTTACCAACAGTACAAAAAAGCCTTCAAAGAAAACCAGCAATTAACCCAACGGGGTTTGTATATGAAGGAAGAACAAGCCCAAAAACTCGCTATGATAGAACAAGAGATGCGCCCATCTATTCAGGCGTTATCCACCTTATCTGAAAACTTTATCAAAACAGATCATCAGGCTAGCAAGGTGCAAATGTCTAATCATATTAAAGAGTCAAGCCAGCAACTGATGACCACACTCAATATGTTCACCGATATTGCCTTACTGGAAGCAAATAAGCTGGATTTCAAATACACAACGGATAACCTAGAACAGTTTATAGAGAGTCGTGTTCTGTCTATGGCAGCGCAGATTGATAGAAAAGGCTTAAGACTCGCTACGTATGTTGACCCTTTTATTCAATCTACGATTTCATTAGACTTCAAGCGTTTTAATGACATTCTCTCAGCTCTGCTGCAAAATGCCATTACCTATACGCCACAAGGTGGCAGTATCAGTGTCCAAATTCGTCCATCCGATCACGAAACGCCTTCCTCCCAAACGGGCCAACGAATGATGCGCATTGTGGTGCAAGACAATGGTATCGGCATGCCAAACAGCATACAAACGGCATTACGTAGCAAAAACCCCTTCTCTCCAAGTAAAGAAGAATCCCCTTTCCATGAGGAAGTTGGCCTTGGTTTGGCTTTTTGCTATAAGCTGGTTGAACATATGCAAGGCGACATTCAATTCACTAGTGAAGCCAACCATGGCAGCGAATTTTGGATCGATATTCCCTATCACCTCACCAGCGATAGCCAACCTCTGCCAATGCCGCCCCAAAGCCATTCCATCAAACGGGCGCTACTGTTTGAAACAGACCCCATTTTAACCAACACATTGGTGCTACAACTGTCTAAAATGAATATTGAGGCCATGTTATATGACCCTCAACATTACCCATCAGAAGAGGATTTTGATGTCATCATCGCCCACGGTGATACCCTATCACAAGAAATGGAAAACGACATTCAACAGTGGGGGGACAGTGGAAAACCTGTACTGTGCGACACATTGACGTCCGCAGAAGAAGAGCAAATTGATGGCAATGGAGAGGCCTTATCCTCGCCATTGACACAAAGCAAACTGGAAAGATTGATTGTACGCTACAGTTAACACACGGCTTCAGGGCAGTCTGCCAACGCAAAACTCAAGGAGTGATGGTGAGTGAAATCGATCAAGATACTTTAAGCACCCTAATTACCATGTTAGATAAAAACATGGTGAATGAGGTACGCCTCGTGTTTGAGAAAGACTGCCAAGAAAAAATGGCTTCGCTAGAATCCGCCTGGCTGCAGCAAGACCTCGTTACCGTTGCAGAGATCTGCCATGCGCTCAAGTCCTCTTCGGGAAATCTCGCTTTACTTTCCCTGTCAAAAAACTTTGAGACGCTTGAGAAAGACGCGAGAAAAGCCCATATCGAACACTTACCGCTAGCAAATAACCTAAACGCTATCAAAGCCCATGTCAGCAGCGCACTCAGTGAACTCAACACCTACTTTCAGCAGATGCCTTGATCGATATTCGTCTCCAATCCCACTAAAATGACCACTCTAGGTCAGTTGACTCAATAAAAGTCGTGACTAAAGCTTCTAAGCCCTCTTGATCCGCTGGGGAAAAACGTCCGACTTTAGGACTGTCTATATCAAATACACCGATAAGATCCCCTTCATAAACAATGGGAATCACGATTTCGGACGCTGAAGCGGAATCACAAGCAATATGCCCAGCAAAGGCATGCACATCTTCCACTCGTTGCGTTTTCTGGCTGTGTGCCGCCGCCCCACACACTCCCCGACCAAATGGGATACGGGTACAAGCGACTTTTCCAACATAGGGACCAAGTACCAATTGCTTATCCCGAGCAAAATAAAACCCAGCCCAGTTAAGTTCTGGCAAGGTTTGCATCACAAAAGCAGAAAACTGCGCCGCGTTGCAAATCAAATCCCTTTCGCCACCTAACAAGGACGCTAACTGACTGTTTAGGGTGTCATAAAATACGTCTAATGGGGTGTTTGAATCGATTTCTATCTCAAACATCGTTTTCACCTAGTCCATAAATAAAACCCGATCATAGAGAAAGCGACGCCAAGAGCCAATGATAAAAAAACAAAAAAAAGCCCAGCGGCTTGAACGCTAGGCTTTTCCAATAGAATCTCATCCTTTGTAGACAATCATTCAGATTGCGTTGTGACCTGCTTGTCGATTTTATCCATCGACATATGGCGTACATCAATCCCTTTCACCAAGAAAATAAGATGCTGGCATACATGGCGAGTATGATCACCAATACGCTCTAAAGAACGTAAAATCCAGATCACATGAAAAACCCGTGTAATGCTGCGTGGGTCTTCCATCATGTAGGTCACTAAGGAGCGTAATGCCGTTTTGTATTCCAGGTCCACGGTACGATCTTGCTTAGCCACTTTAACGGCTGCATCAATGTCTAAACGGGCATAGGCATCCAATGTATCATGGATCATTTTCGATACCATGGTGCCGATACGGTTAATCTCGACATAGCCGCGAGGAGATTCCCCTTCATCGATCAACTGCATAGTCAGGTTAGCAATTTTTTTCGCTTCATCACCAATACGTTCAAGCTCGCTCACCGCCTTGCTGATAGACAATATCATACGCAAATCGCCAGCGGCAGGCTGACGCTTAGCGAGGATCCGAGTACATTCTTCATCGATAATGCCGTCTAACTCATTTACCGTCACATCTTTGTTTTTAACGTCTTGAGCGAGTGAGCCATTGCTATCCAAAAAGGCTTGCAGCGAATCCTGTACTTGCTCTTCTACCACACCTCCCATCGTCAGAAAGTGCTGGCGCAAGGTTTCCAGTTCATGATTAAACTGTTGCGAAGTATGATCTGTGGTTAACTCTTTCATAGTATTTATACCCTCCGCCTAGCGTTAGCGGTGTCAGTCAGTTGTTTGCTTACTTGTTTGGTAAACAAGGGGTCGTATCGCCAAAGAAAGTCAGTCGGGTATCGCATACCTTGAGTCTGACGACTCCCTAATGCGTTTTGATATCTTTTCATCAACAGGTTATCAAGACGACTACGGGAGGGTTTGACTGATCGGCACGACCAATCATAACGCATTCCTTTACAAGACTATAAAGTGATCACATGACAAAAATATGACAGCACACTTGCTAACATAAAATTCTCTTGTGAAAACAACCGTATTGCGAAGGAGACAGCTCGAAACAAAACCGCCCATTTAAAAATCAGTTTTTCTGCGTCGCCTGACTTTTTGTCACAGTATCATCTTATCTTCATGACATAAACAACCTTGCTGATGAAGCGAATAGACCTTATTCTCAAGCCATCTATAAATAGTCTTAGGATCATCAAATGAAAGCAATGCAAATCAAGGACTATGGTCCAGCCAGCGACTTAACGCTTAACAACGTCAACCAACCCAGTATTAATGACGATCAAATACTGGTAGAAGTCTGTGCTGCAGGTGTTAACCCTGTTGATACTTATATTCGTTCTGGCACCAATAACTACACAACGACCTTTCCCCACACACCAGGTTCTGACGGTGCTGGCACCATTGTACAGCTAGGCCAAAACGTGACAGGCTTTGAGCTGGGGCAACGGGTGTATTTTACCCGTAATCTGACAGGGTCTTCGGCCCAATTTGCGGCCTGTCTACCCTCTCATACCTTCCCTTTAGCCAATGCTTTAAGTTTTGAAGAAGGTGCCTGTATCGGTATTCCCTTTACTACCGCCCACCGTGCTTTGTTTGGTCGAGCTAAAGCGCAGACGGGGTATAAGGTCCTGATTCATGGGGCAACCGGCGCTGTGGGCACCGCCTGCGTGCAATTGGCGCTATTAAACGGCATGGAGGTTTTTGCCAGTGCAGGCACACCTGCAGGGGCAGAGTTATTGCGTCAGCTGGGTGTTACCCATGTGATTATGCATAACGAAGAAGGCTACTTAGCCCCTTTCCAAAACCTAGAAAATGGCTTTGACGTGATCATCGAGATGCTCGCCAACCATAACTTATCAGAAGACTTAAAAGCTCTAACCTTAGGAGGTTGCGTAGCGATTGTTGGCAATCGAGGCACCGTCGAGATCAACCCTCGTGACCTGATGGCTCGAGATGCCTCAGTCGTTGGTGTTGCCTTAGCTAATGTAAATCCTGAAGCATTAGCATTGATTGCCTCATCCTTACTGCCACACTTTGAAAGTGGTGAACTCAAACCGGTGATCCGCAAAGTCTATGCCTTAAGCGATTTAGGCCAAGCCCACGAAGATGTCTTGCTTCCAGGCGCCCTTGGTAATCTGGTGGTCAAAGTAAAATCAGGCTTTCATCAATAGTCAGCGGCCTTATCCTCTACATGCCAAAGCGCCTTTGCAGCCCAAGACAAGAGACAATGTGAAGACGCCTTGGCTTTTTAGGCATTCCAATGATGGAGGAATATGAAGTAACTCGTTCCCATTCCGTCTAAAAATGATCCTAACCATTTCGCTGGATAAAAGGGATATCCTTAGAATACCCCTACTCAAGACTCTATAAGACCGCTATACTAAAATATTATTACTCGTATCATAGGTTCGTAATTTTGACTCCTTCTGATTCCGATGTGTTCAGCTTACCTAACGAAGCCGATGCCCATGATCACGATTACCACCAACTGGTTGTGGTCGTGGACGGCAGCACCGACTTCGATATCGAAGGTAACAGCAGAGAACTGCAAACAGGTGGTGGATGCATTCTGCCCTCATCGGATAATCATGCCTTTGCTGGGCTTGGGGAGAATCGAATCATGGTGGTCAATTTGCCGATTCCACCACAAAAAGCGATTACCGACGAAGAATACGAAATCGTCTCCCGTTTGTTCGATAAAGCCGCCTATTTTCAATTAAATCCTCGATTACAAATTCTAGCTTCTGCGCTATCGGGCGAACTTCAACAATACCCAAACGATCCTATTTTAGCCCGCGCCTGCGGCAACACATTATTAAGCGCCATCCGTCACCAACTTAATAACAACAAAGATGTTCGGCAGCGCAGTAACCATCTCGACATTGGTAAACTGGATCAATTTATTGAGTTGAACTTATCTCGTCGTGTACACATTAATCAATTGGCTAATTTTTGTTTTTTAAGTGTCAGTCAGTTTCACGAACGCTTTAAAGAACGGACAGGCATCACGCCACACCAATACTTAATGCGTAAACGTATAGAGCGCGCACAAAAATTATTGAGCGAAGGCGTTCCCCCCATTCAGACTGCTGAAATGTGCGGTTTTTCTAGCCAAAGTGCGATGACCAACATTTTCTCTCAAACATTAGGGATTACGCCACTGCGTTATCAAAAACAGTTTTCCTAGGGCATGAGAGCCGTACTTTTTTGCCCTGTTTTTGGTCATTGACGACGTATCCCTCTATTTTGCGCTCATTTTCAAGTCTTTTGTAAATTTTAGGGAGATTAGTCGGACTTTCTTATAAAAAAAACCGACTTTTTCGAAAGACAGTTTCTTAGTTCTGTCACTAAAGTGTGTTCACAATCCAGTCGTCCCGTTTCTTGAAAAGTTGAGACCAATAAAAACACCAAAAAACGGGACAGTGCTCTGTAACAACTTACGGTCCAAGCAAGAAAATCGAACTGTTTTTTTGTATTGTCGCGGGAGAATCCGACCATGTTTAAAGCAATTGAAGTGTTAGAACCAACCTTCATTCAGCGGCCACTTAATGAGTTATGGCAACTTATATCCCCTCTTTATAAAGCGGATGAAGAGGCGTGGTTGAATGAATTGTTACCCTTGGCAAAACCAACTGATATTGAATTAAAAAATTGCACGGATGCAGCGACGCACTTGATTGAGCAAGTTCGTAAAGACGACGACAGCATGTCCATGATCGACGCCTTGTTGTTGGAATACAGCCTTGATACCAAAGAAGGTATCTTGTTGATGTGTCTCGCTGAAGCCCTGATGCGCGTACCCGACAAAGAAACCGCCGATGCCTTTATCAAAGACCGTTTAAGTGTGGCGGATTGGGCATCCCACGCCAAAAACTCAGACTCTTTCTTTGTCAATGCGTCCACTTGGGGACTCTTGCTAACCGGCAAAATCGTCACCATGGATGAAGAAAAAGATGGTAAGCCTGCGAACTTAGTGAATCGCATGATCAACCGTGTGTCCGAACCGGTAATACGTAAAGCGATGAACCAAGCCATGAAAATCATGGGGCACCAATTCGTACTGGGTCGTAGCATTTCAGAAGCCCTTTCTCGTGGTAAAAGCTATCGAGACAAAGGCTACACCTACTCTTTCGACATGTTAGGTGAAGCCGCCTTGACCGCATCGGATGCAGAAAAATACTTACAATCTTATATGCAAGCCATCGAATCCGTTGGCCAAGACACTTACGGAAAAGGCCATCGACCAACGATTTCGATCAAATTGTCAGCCCTTCACCCACGCTACCAAGTGGGTTGTGAAGAACGTGTCATGACAGAGCTGTTTGACAGTGTAAAACGTCTGATTAGCAAAGCTCGTTCACTGAATGTTGGCATCACCATTGATGCAGAAGAAGCCGATCGTCTGGAACTGTCTCTCAAATTGTTCGAAAAACTCTACCGCGATGACGTCACTCAAGGCTGGGGGTTGTTCGGACTAGTGATTCAAGCCTACTCTAAACGAGCCTTACCAGTACTGGCTTGGATTGCAGCCCTAGCGAAAGAGCAAGGTGACCGTATTCCATTGCGTTTAGTAAAAGGCGCTTACTGGGACTCAGAAATTAAACTTTGCCAACAACGAGGCATTAATGGTTACCCTGTTTACACTCGTAAAGAAGCCACCGATGTGTCTTATTTGGCCTGTGCACGCTTCCTACTAAGCGAGCATACCCGAGCGAATATTTTCCCACAGTTTGCCAGCCACAATGCGCACACTATTGCGACCATCGGCTGCCTGGCAAAAGAGTTAGGAGCAACGAACCAAGAGTTCGAGTTCCAACGTTTGCATGGTATGGGCGACGCCCTTTATAACAGCCTCATCAAAGACAGCGACATTTGCGTCCGTATTTACGCACCTGTTGGTAGCCATAAAGACTTGCTTCCCTACTTGGTTCGTCGCTTATTAGAAAATGGTGCAAACAGCTCTTTCGTTCACCGTTTGGTTGACGCTCGCTGCCCAATTTCTGAATTGGTTGGCCACCCGGTGACCACACTGGAAGGTCGCAAAACTTTGGCAAACCCGTTCATAAAATTACCCATCAATATGTTTGAAGACCGTAAAAACTCCTTCGGTCCAAACATTGAAATCGAATCAGAGTGGTATCCCTTCAAGTCGAAAATCGACACCTTTATGAGCCAAGACACTCAATGGCGCGGCTACCCGATTGTCGGTGGCGAGCCCGTGCATACTGGCCATACACACAGTGTGAAGAGCCCATACAACCACGACGAGACCGCAGGTCAACTTGACTGGGCAGATCAAGCAACCGTCACCAAAGCGATTGACCTTGCTGAAGCCGCTTTTCCCGCTTGGTCCGCTCGTCCTGCGTCGGAGCGCGCGGATTGTCTAGAGAAAATGGCGGACTTGATGGAGGAAAACTACCCAGAGTTGATGGCGCTGTGTCATCGGGAAGCGGGTAAAACCATCCAAGACAGCATCGATGAAGTACGTGAAGCTGCGGATTTTTGCCGCTATTACGCGCAACAAGCACGTAGCCATTTCACAACACCCACCACCTTCACCGACTTTCTTGGCGAAGAGAAAAATGTGCTCTTGAATGGTCGTGGCGTCTTTACCTGCATCAGTCCTTGGAACTTCCCATTGGCGATCTTCACAGGCCAAGTGGTCGCCGCCTTGGTGATGGGCAACACTGTGGTTGCCAAACCCGCAGAACAAACCAGCTTAATCGCCATTCGTGCCGTTGAAATGCTCCACAAAGCAGGTATTCCAGGCGACGTACTTCACCTTTTACCGGGTGATGGTGCCTCTGTTGGTGCCCCCATCACCAGCGATAAGCGGATTGCTGGCGTAGCATTCACGGGCTCAACTGGTACGGCTCAATTGATCAACCGTACCTTGGCAAGCCGTGGCGTTGCCCCAGTCCCAGTCATCGCCGAAACCGGTGGGCAAAATGCCATGTTAATCGACTCAACTTCGTTACCAGAACAAGTGGTTCGTGATGCGGTTCGCTCTGCTTTTGCTTCTGCTGGACAACGTTGCTCTGCCCTGCGAGTCATGTTTGTTCAAGCAGACATCGCTGATCGTGTCATTCCTATGATCAAGGGGGCGATGGCCGAGCAAAGTGTTGGTTTACCAGCGCTTCACAGTACCGATGTGGGTCCAGTCATTGATAAAAAAGCACAAAAGATGTTGCTCGATCACATAGAACACATGACAAAAGAAGGCAAACTGATTGCTCAATCGACATTGCCAGCGTTTGCGGATAAAGGCACATTCGTTCCGCCGACGGCTTTTGAAATTGCCAGCATTGATCAATTAACCGATGAAAAATTTGGCCCAATCCTTCACGTCGTGCGCTACAAAGCAAAAGACATGGATAAGATCATCGACACCATCAACAACTCAGGTTTTGGTTTAACCATGGGCGTACACAGCCGTAACGAAACCACCTGCGCGCACATTGCCCAACGTGCTCGTGTCGGCAACTTGTACATCAACCGCGACCAAGTAGGTGCCGTTGTTGGCGTACAACCCTTTGGTGGTCAAGGCTTATCTGGTACCGGTCCAAAGGCTGGTGGTCCACACTATCTACAGCGTTTCGCGACTGAACAATATCTTTAAGTCGGCGTATAAGGAGACATGGTAATGACAATCATACAACCTATTCAAATTGATGTTGCTCGAAGCGCCTTCGAAGCCTGGGATTCATTAGGAGTAAATGGCCGCGTTGAGCGCTTAGCTCGCACCATGACCCTATTGCCAGAAGCACAGCGAAAAATGGCAGTTTGGCAACTGAATAATGCCCAACACGAAATTGCAGAAACCCTAGTGATGCCAGGGCCAACAGGGGAAAGAAACGAGCTTTCGACCCAAGGTCGTGGTCCTTTCCTATGCCTGTCGGACTTTGAGACAGACAATGCCAAAGTAGGCTTAGTGGGGCAAATTTTTGCAGCGCTGGTCGCTGGTAACCCGGTTATCACGGTTGGCCTTATGGGCCAGGAAATCATGGATGCCATTCTGGACGCCGTGCCAGAAGGTATTATTCAAAACGTCGCCGAGTCCGCCGTTGATTCATTAATTGAAGCGGATCATCTTGCTGGTGTCGCCATTTTATGCGATGCCGACAAGGCACAGTCTTTGAGTAAACGCTTGGCTGACAAAAGTGGTCTGATTTGCCAACTAGTCGAAGAAACCAATCTAGACACATTAGGCAAAATTGCGACTCCACATTACATTTTACGTTTTGTGACAGAACGTGCCGTTTCAATCAACACCACCGCGATCGGCGGCAATGCGACCCTACTGGCACTAGGCAGTATGGAAGAATAAGTCTCAATATAATCCCTGCTATTGAATTTTTTAAGCCCTCTTTCTCTCTAAAAAAGAGGGCTTTTTTTTGTCAAAAAGCAAACACTAGCTCTGGGATCTTAGCTTAGAGATCCTCTCTCTAGCCCTTTCAAACTCTATGTCATCAACTAAGCTGATGATCTCGTCCACTTGTGACACCCAGTTTGCAGCATCAGGATGCTGTTTCAACCGCAACAGTGAGGATGCCACCTGGAAATCAGAGATCGATAGCAAATACTCGATTTGCTCTAACAACCATTCAATAGAAACCTCTTGTGCTTCAGGAACAGGCGCTTCAGCGTCATCGATAACGGTATAAAGCTTCTCTAGCAAGGTTGATAAGGTCTCACAGACACAATCAAAGAGGTCGATATAAGGGGCCTGATCTTCTAGGCATTTCTCTAGCTGTCGACTCTCTTCCTCCAATTGTGTCGCACCTAAATACGCCGCATTAGACTTAAGCGAGTGAACACAAATTCTTAAATCGTCAAGCTGACCCGATGCCTCAAGCTGCTTGAGCAACACCATATTAGTCAAACCGTCCTGAATGAAGTCCTGAATAATCTGTTTATAGACCTCTTGTCTTCCTGAAATTCTCGGCAAAGCAAGATCCGTGTTCAACCCGACGTCTTGATTGAGACGCACGATTAGCTCATCAAATACGAGTGAGCTTTGCTGCGACGGTTTCGCAGGCATCACGGTCTCCTCCAGCGTCATATAGCGCGACACCATATCTAGAAGAACCTCAGGATTAATGGGTTTGGACATGTAATCCGTCATACCCGCATCCAGACAACGCTGTCGGTCTTCCAGCCCCGCATTGGCCGTCATCGCAATAATGGGAAGGTCCAGATCTGGATAGCTGTGGCGAATGCTGCGAGTGGCCGTAAAGCCATCCATCACTGGCATTTGCAAATCCATTAATAACAGCTGGTGTCTATCAGGGTTCAGCATTTGCAAAGCCTCTTCACCGTTTGTCGCAATATCAATATCGACATCCAACTCTTCAAGAAAGCTCACAACAATTTGACGATTCAGGGCATTGTCATCAACCAACAACAGCGTTTTACCCGCAAGAGATCGAGATTGGCTGCGTTTATGCTCCACCCTAGCATTAGCACTAGCAGGTAATACACACACCTCAGAAACGGCTTCAACGTCATGCTGCCAAGCACGGCTTTGAGCGCTGCGTTGTAAGGGGATTTGGAAATGGAATGTGGAGCCATGACCCAGTTCACTGTCCAGCCAGATACGGCCATGCATCAAGTCCACTAACTGATGACAAATGGCTAAGCCTAGGCCAGATCCACCATAACGGCGCGTGATCGAGTCATCGACTTGAGTAAAAGGCTGGAATAAGCATGTTTGCTGCTCTAATGTCATCCCTACGCCAGTATCCTGCACACTAAAGCTCAATACTTCTTCACCATCCGCCAAGAGCTGGGGTGACACAGTGATTGTAATGTGCCCCCTGTCGGTAAATTTAATGGCGTTATTCACTAAATTAATCAGCACCTGTTGAATACGCAGTGGGTCACCTAGCAAATCAACAGGGGTTTGATCTGCAATATTTATCTCCAGCTTGAGGTGCTTCTCCTGAGCCTTGATGGAGCTCACCATCAAGACATGGTCGATAACCTGCTTAAGAGAGAATGCCGTGGTTTCAATGGTCATTTTCTTGGCTTCAATCTTAGAGTAGTCAAGAATATCGTTGATAATCCCCATCAAGGCTTCGGCCGATACGAGAATATTATCGACAAAACCTCTCTGTTTAGCGCTAAGCGGCGTTTTTTGCGTCAGCTTACCCATCCCAATGATGGCATTCATAGGCGTTCGAATCTCATGACTCATGGTAGCTAAAAACATCGATTTCGCACGATTGGCTTCTTCCGCTTGACGTTTAGCGTAGCTTAATTGTTCCGTACGCTCTGCCACGCGCTTTTCAAGGGTCGCATAGACCAAGGCATTGTCGATAGAAATGGCCGCTTGCCCAGCCAAAATAGCCAAGACCTGTAAACGCTCTTGCGTAAAGGCCGATGCTACCAAATTGTTTTCAAGATACAAAAGCCCAAGGGCTTTACCCCGCTTCACTATCGGATAACAGAGTACGGATTTAGGCTGATACTTCGCAATATAGGGGTCCTTAACGAAGGAAGCGTTCTGTCGTGCATTATCAATAATCAGAGGGGTTAACGTACGACGAACATAAGAAAAAATAGACGATGGGTAAGCCAAACTAGCATTGTCTGTCAGGGGAATATCTTGTAACACGGTCATTTCCCCTTTATCCAGCTCCCCTTGCGCTTCAATGAGCCATTCGCTATTGATGTTTAACGCCAACATTCCCCGTTGCGCCCCTGCTTCCATAAAAATGGTGCGCATCAATTTGGTTAGAAGATGCTCAAGCACAATCTCTTCCGAAATAATTTGACTGGCTTTGACAACGGATAATAAATCCAGACTATTCGACGCTGTCGTTAAACTCATCTGAGTGCTGTGAGCATCCACACTTTCTCGGGAACGAACCAACTCAGGAAACGCCAACTCAAGTGCAAGCACTTTGGCTTGCGCGCCCCATCTCATGTAGTTGTGGTGGGCTTCTTTTAAATAAAGTCCTGCAAATTTGCTTTTACCGCGACGCATCCAATAGCGAGCCGCCAGCTCATTTGCTATTCCCGCTTGATGTAAAAAGCCTTGCTTATCAGACTCCTCGATCGCTAAATCAAGTAAATCAACGGCCTGTTTATGCTCACCACGCAAGCGAGCTAATTCAGCACGAATCAGGTACACTTTATTGGCAAAGTTATCAGGGTAGTTCGTTGCCCAGTCCGTGAGACGCGAGAGACACACATTGATCTTTGAGATAATAGCGTGCTTTTCTTCCTCGGACTCTTCTTCGTCACACAAGGAAGCCAAGATAAGCCCCTGCATAAAATAATAGTCCGCATTGGTAAACCAACCAAAGGTAGCATCTAAGGTCACAGCGGCTTTCTCAGCCATGTCGCTTCCTTGTTGATAGCGACCAAATAAAAAACATTCCTGCATTTTATTCAGGTAATAGTAGTTCAAACACAAAGCGTGTTTCTGCTGTTCCATATGCTTCACAAACGCATGTTCATTAAAGTCCTCGTCATTCCAGCTTTGTGTTGAATCGCTATGGCCTTGCAATAAAGCGGTATTCCTTTCCAAGATTTCCAATATCTCTAAGGTATTGGGATCGCCGATACTCTCCAAAATGGGACGAATATGCTGGTTTTCCTTTATCACATCCGTAAGGGGAAGCCCGGCTAACTTCATGATTTTTAAAATATGGAACGCACTGTAGCTGATAAAAATGCGGTCCCCCACATCCATACCCGCACTCAATGCTGACTTAAGCAGAGCGATGCTGTCGTGAAGGGAAGCTGACCATGGACTGTTGGTCACAGCAAACATGGTATATACCTTACAACGCAATTTATGGTTATCTGTTTTATCGACTAGGTCGACAGATAACTGTCCAAAGCGATAGCCAGTTTCATAATCCCCGTAAAAAATACTCAGCATAGAGCCATAGCAGGTGTAGCCAAAAGGTGACACATCTGTATTACCATACTGAATAGACAGGGCCACCAGCTTCACCACAGCTAAAGTACTCATGGGTAAGTTGGCGTTAATTGCTGGCCCCCAAATCATCCCCAGCAACTGGCATAACATGCGCTTCTCTGCCGCTTGCATGACAGGCAAGTTGAGCAAAGACTCTACCGTGTTCTGCTCTAGATAAGATTGGATGATCTGCGACTCACTGAGCATGGCTTGCTCGATTTCCTCAGTGTCTGTTGGCCACTCCACCCCCAGTAGACGAATGGCGTCACACCCCACATCAAGGGCTTCTTGGAAGCGCCCGTGGTTTGCATAAAGCTCAACCTGATGGGCATATACTTCGACCTTTTCCATCACCGTCTTCGATTTTTCCAATAAGAGCGCACAATATTGATGGCCCGCCTCAACATTGCCGCACAGCAACTCCACTTCGGCACATTCTTTATAACAGGACAAAGTCAGTGGGTAATAATCTTCCCACCCCTTGTGCTCAAGAATAGCAATGGCGGATTGAATGTAGTGCAGTGCATGCTCGTAGGCATTGGCTTTTTTGGCTCGTTGCGAAGCCAGTAAGTTAAGCTCGGCTAACTCTCGCCGTTTCTCTTCGTCTTCGAGTAATGCGAGAGCCAAATTCAAGTGATTGACGATGCTAAAAAGACTTTCGCTAAGTTGGAAAATCCCCTCTTGCTGCTGGAAGGCCAAACCAATTGTCAGGTGGCATACCTGACGCTCAGCATCCGGCAACATGTAGTAAGCCGCTTGCTGAACCTGATCGTGCAGAAATTTATAGCACGATACCCCAAGTTCGGATAATGATGTCTGCGTTGACGCATCCAATTGGACAACTAAACCCTGATCGAGAATCTCTGCAAGCAAATCTGCAGTTTGCTCAGTAGTTTGATCTGTGAGTAAAGACAGAATGTTGGTATCCAATCGATTACCGATACAAGCAGCCGTTTTCAGCAACGCTTGCGCATCCAGCGAAAGATGCTCGATTTTTCGTACCATGAGATCCACAATATGATCGGCCACATCGAGGCGTTCTATTTGCTTTTGATCCCAATGCCATAAGCCTTGCTGTGAATCAAAATAGATCAAGCCTTCACTGCTTAGTTCCCCTAAAAACTGCTTTAGAAAGAATGGATTACCCAGTGTTTTACCATAGCAAAGCGCCGCTAAGTGCGCTTGTTGCTCATCGTCCCGATGCACACTATCTCGAACTAAGGCGTCGACATCTTGCTCTGTGAGTGGCAGTAACTTCAGCTCATTCACATTGGCATAATTCTCTCTAAGCTCTTTTATCATCAAAGACAGAGGATGCGTCACGCCAACCTCATTATCTCGATAGGCTCCAATCACCAAAAAATGGTGGGCAGTGCTGCTGGTGATCAGACTGTTTATCAATCGAAGAGACGCGCTGTCCGCCCATTGCAGATCGTCAAAAAAGAGGGTTAACGGATGGTCTTGTGAACAAAATAACTGAATGAATTTTGGGAAGATCAAATTAAAACGGCTTTGCGACTCCATGGCCGACAACTCGATCAACTTTGGCTGCTCACCGATAATTAACTCAAAGCTCGGCGCCAGATCGGTAATAACACGGCCATTTTCTCCCAGCACACTCAGTAGTTGGGTGCGCCAGTAGTCAATACTCTCCTCTTCTTTCGCGAGCAACAGATGCGCAAGCTGTTGGCAGGCTTGCTTCAGGGCCGAATACGGCACATCGCGATTAAACTGATCAAATTTACCAGAAACAAAAAAACCGAGATGGGTTTGTGACGCTTGTTTGGCTTGTTCAACCAAAGACGATTTCCCGACTCCAGAGTACCCCGAGACAAGAAACAGCTCACCACTACCAGAAATACTTTTTTCAACAACCGCATCAAGGTAGGCGATATCTTTCTCCCTGCCATAGAGTTTTTCGGGCACCTGAAACTGGGGAAACAAATCCTTCTGGGCTAATGGAAAAGGCTCAATCTCACCCGTTGTTTGTAGCTGTTGTAAACAATAGGCAATATCGCATCCCAAACCACGTGCGCTTTGATAGCGTTCTTCAATGCTTTTGGAAAGGAGTTTTAAAATGATGTCTGAAACCACTTGTGGAATACGCGGGTCGACTTGATTAGGGGGTATCGGGGAAATGGCTAGATGACTATGAATCAATTCAATAGGATCATGATGGGTAAACGGTGGCTCCCCCGTCAAACACGCGTATAAAGTGGCTCCCAGAGAATAAAAGTCTGAGCGATAATCAAGCATGCGGTTCATACGCCCCGTTTGCTCTGGGGAAATATAGCCTAAAGAACCCGACAAACTAAATACAGGAATCGCCTTGTCTATCGCGGTGGACAACTCCTTGGCAATACCAAAATCAATCAGGCAACACTCACCGGTTTCTCGGTTGCAAATCACGTTGTTTGGATTGATATCACCATGAACAACTTGCGCTTGATGAATCGCCTCCAAGGTATTCGACAGTTGATAGGTCAACTGAAGCGTTTCTTCTAACTTCAGTGGCGCGGAGTGTAATATCTGAGCAATACTTTCGCCACCAATGTCTTCCATGACTAAAAACAATGAGTGCCCCAGTTTTTCTAGAGACAGCACACGACAAATACCGTCAATATGGGACAAACGTTGCTGCAGAAGAAACTCTTCTCGAAAACAATTCAACTGCTCGACGCTTGGAAACTCCTGCTTTAGTAATTTGATGATGACAGGGAGAGCATCTCGGTTTCTCACCCCACGCAGTACTAACGAGTGTCTGCCATCAAACAATAAAGACTGAGTTGTATACCCAGAAACTAAGATCATTGTTTATTCCCACCCTACATCATTCAAGACACAGTAACACACTTTCAAAGGCGCTTATTTCATCTACATCTATTAACAGTATTGTTGCTAAATCAGAATTATGTACATTTTAAATACAAAACATGCTTTTTGCTGATAACTTACGAACATCTAAATAAACTTTTATTACAATTAAAAGTACAATTAAAAATTCAATTGCCAGAATTGGACAGCACATCAAATACGTACGGTTTGATATAATCAAGCCTATTGTTTTGAGGGTGACAATGCGTTTTCCCACGATCGAATAAAACGTTTTTTCTTCGACTGGTCCAGATACACCATCAAGGCAGGCCCTAATGGAATGGGATGAAAGTTAATGGTCTGTTTAATTGACAGTAATCTATCCGTCAAAGGATCAAGGCTCGGGTATAAGGCAATCAACTCACTTTTATCCGCCATCACCTGTTGCCCATGTTTAGAAATAAGGTAATGCACAAAAGAGCGAGCGTTTTCAACATGCTTCGCCGCCTTGCTGATATACGCTACCCGACTGACCACTAAGGTATAATCTTCAGGGATCACGACACCAATTCTTGGATCATGTTTTGCTCTCGCCAGGGAGTAAGAGCCAAGCATGTTATAGCCAAGTACAAGCTTATTACTGGCAATATCATCCAATATCTGCGATGTACAGCAGTACACTTGCGTAATCGTTCTGCCAAGGCTTTCCTGCAAACGCCCACTAATGCTTGACGCCACTTCATCTTGTGTGGCAATCAGATAGCCCAAAGCCGAGCGTCGCACATCATAAGACCCGACTTTATGAGTGTAAAAAGCATCATTACTGCGCATAGAAAGCGCAAGAGATTCATGGGTACGAGGGATGGTTTTCCCTTTAAAACCCTGTTTGTTATACACAAAGACAATGGGTTCGTAGGTAAAACCAACGGCCTCGTTACGCCACTTGGCCCAATCAGGCAAAGCCTCTAACGCGGGATCTTTAATCGGCTGAGCATAGCCATCATTGACCAGACGAACTTGCAAATCCATTGAAGAGCTGATCACTACATCTGGCTGCTGGTCTAAGGGCAGTTTTTTAATAGTCTGATAGAGCTGTAGTGTATTAAACTCATGGTAATTCACCTGAACATCAGGGTGACGCGCTCGATAATCATCTAACAACGGCTTAATCGCCCGCAGGTCAGTGGCACTGTATATATCAAGTGCATTTGAGTTGCTTTTAGGGGCAGCAAACAAAGCAGATGAAAACACAATCCATAAGCCTATAAAGTAGTATCGCATTAGCTTTCCCCTACTCTTAACTGGACGCGGGCTCTTAAGCCCCCTAATGGACTGTCTTCTAGAAAGAAACGTCCTTCGTGGGATTCCACAACACTGCTAACAATCGCCAACCCTAAACCAGACCCTTCTTTGCGTGTGGTTAATCGCTTAAAGCGCTGCACAGCTTGTTCTCGTTGCGCTTGTGGAATCCCCGGTCCCTGATCATCAATGATGACATTCACATGGCCCGCCTCTTGCGTGAGACTCACGTCAATTTGGTTTTTCGCTGGACCATAGACAAGGGAGTTCTCTAGCAAATTCCTAAACGCTTCTTTCAGCGCAATCCAATCCCCTTGAACCGAGCCTATCCTCCCATCACAATGATAAGAAAACTCAATCTCAGTATGGGCATAATCTCGAACACATTCCGTTAACAGCTGCTTGACCAAAGACTCCATGTTCACATCCTCAACTATTCTGGTATCACCGCGATGCACAACCATGGCATGGGAAAGTAGTTGATTCGTTAAGCGGGTAAGACGTAGATGCTCCTCTCGAATTCGACCAAGATGAGCTGGCAGCTGACTCAGATCTTGGCTTTGGCTGGCGATGTCTAACTGGGCTTGTGTCGCGCTTTGTACTGTACGGATTTGATGGCTTGCATCAGCAATAAAGGTTTTCATCCCGTCTAGATTTGACGCCAGTCTAGTTTGATATTCATTGATGGCATCCACTAATGGTGCCACCTCCTGTATTGACGTTTTGTCTAACGGGGTTTCTGAGAAAGACGTTTGTGTAAAAAGCGACTTTGATATGGTGCTGAGTGGCTCTAATGCGCGATTAATCGACCACCATAAGACAAACAAAACCAACAGCATAATGCCCAATAGGGTAGCCAAGCTACGGACTAAAATATCATTTCTCATCTGATCTCGGGCGTTGAGGGTTTGCCCTAGATACACACTCACCCACCCCGATACTTCAGGTTCTGACAGCCATTTACGCTGCACGACCACTCTAATGTGTTCAGATAAATAATTGGCGTCATAGAATAGTGTCCGCTCTTTACCAAGTGATTGATTGGGCAAAGGAAAATTTTCATAACCTGTGATGAAGTTGCCTTGCGGTCCTTGCACACGATAAAACACCTTATCCTCACTGCTGAGTTGCATCATTTCAAATGATGCGTAAGGAATGTCTATATCGACATTGGCCCCAGTGACATGCACCCCTTCCAACATTGATAAACTGGCACTTCTTAACAGACGATCATAGGAGTAATTCGCCGCTTGCTTGGCATAGTGCCAAGCCCCAATGCTCAACAAAACAAAAACGATCAACAGCAAAAGGGCGCTACGTACCAACATACGTCGACGCAAGGAGTAGCTTGTACTAATCATCGACATGGGCGAGATAGCCAAGGCCACGAATGGTTTTGATGATGAGAGAAGAGTTAGCCAGTTGTTTTCTTAAACGAGTCAACGTTTGCTCAATTGCATTGGGCGTATAGGCCTCGTTGAAATCATAAAGTCGGTTAGAGATATCGTCTTTGGTTAACACTCGATCTAGATTTTTCAAAAACAATTCTAGCAACTGTCTCTCTCGCTGGCGTAACTCCAAAAGGCGACCATTCACTGTGGCCGAGTGCGTCGCCAAATCGTAAACCAAATTTCCACATAGAATATCGTTACTGGCTTTACCTCTTTCACGACGGTATAGAGCCCGACAGCGAGCGGCTAATTCGCGAAAATCAAACGGCTTCGCCAAATAATCATCCGCACCAAAATCCAATGCACTGACACGATCGTCTATTTCTGTGCGCGCCGTTAATACCAATACCGGAATTCGATTACCGTTTGCTCGTAAACTTTGTAGCAGTTGAAAACCACTGGCCCCGGGCAAATTAATGTCGAGGATCAATAAGTCAAACGACTCTAACGAGACACTGCTTCTCGCCTTCTCTACCGAGTTTACCCAGTCCAAGGGGTGGCCTTCATTATGGAAATACACTTGGATAGATTGGGCAAGACTATCGTTGTCTTCAATTAACAGCATCCGCATAACGATATCCTTAATAAATGACACATTATTATACCATGTCAGGAAGATGTCAGCTTTATGGTGTACTTTTTAAAAATATGTTCTCAAAGAGACATACAACAAAAACAATAATGCTAAACTGGAGACACTCTATGAAAGCACGTATCGCCACATTATTACTAGCGAGCGGATTGACACTTGCCTCAGCAGCCCACGCATTCGAACCCAATAAACCCAGCTGTATTGCCCCAGCCAAGCCTGGCGGTGGCTTTGATCTAACCTGTCGTATTCTGTCTACAGGCTTTGCCAAAGCTGGAATCACCAAAATACCAATGGCCGTAACCTTTATGCCTGGGGGCGTTGGTGCAGTTGCCTATAACTACATCAACGCAACGGACCCCGATGATCCCAATAAATTGGTCGCTTTTAGCTCTGGTTCATTACTGAATATTGCCCAAGGCAAATTTGGCCGCAACTTAGATGAAAATGATGCACGTTGGGTCGGCACCGCTGGTGTGGATTATGGTGCCATTATGGTTCGCGCTGATGCGCCTTGGAATACACTGGGCGAATTGGTAGATGCCATTAAAAAAGACCCAAGTAAATTCGTCCTTGGTGCAGGGGGAGGTGTTGGCAGCCAAGACTGGATGAAAGCCGCCATTCTGATGAAGTCCTCAGGTGTTGACCCTAAGAAAATGCGTTACGTCGCATACGAAGGGGGTGGTGAAGCATTGGCCGCCCTTTTAGGTGGGCATATTAAGGTCTACCCAGGTGATGTTGGCGAAATGAAAGGCTTGGTGGAATCAGGCAAGGTAAAAGTCTTGGCGATCATGTCACCTGAACGCCTCAAAGGTGAATTTTCGAACTACCCAACGGCCATAGAGCAAGGCTATGATGCAGAATGGACCATTATTCGTGGTTATTACTTAGGGCCTAAAGTATCCGATGAAGCCTATAACTACTGGTCCGATCAATTTCAGAAAGCCTACAACGACCCTGCCTTCGAAAAAACAGTAGTCGATCAAAACCTCGTTCCTTTCAACATGTCAGGTAAAACACTAGATAGTTACATTAAAGAACGTGTTGGTTATATGCGTGGCTTAGCCAAAGAAGCGGGCTTAATTAACTAGTGAATTGAGGCGATAACATGCTATATGACCGCATTTTTGCGGGTGCATTTTTGGTACTGTCTGGGCTAATTGCCTGGACAGCTTACCATTTTAATGTCCCGTTTCAGTATGAACCCTTGGGGCCAAAAGCCTTTCCCCTTATTTTATCCGGCATTGCAGCACTATGCAGTGTTTGGCTGTTTATCAAGCCGAGTCAAAATACTTGGCACCCCACCAAAGAAGTATGGGTAAAAATCCTTTCAGGGTTAGGCATTATGGTGCTTTACGCTGCACTGTTTGAAAAAGCAGGATTTATTATTTCAACCACATTTGTTGGCACCATTTTTAGCTGGTTGTTTGGTGAAAAGCTCCTTAAAGCCTTCCTGTACGCCCTCGTTCTCAGTCTTATTAGCTATTTCTTATTAGCAGACTTAATGCAACTTAATGTCCCTGTCGGCATTCTATTCGGAGAGTAATGATGGACGTTTTCCATTACTTAGCACTCGGGTTTTCTGTTGCCCTCACCCCACTCAACTTAGGGTTAGTATTAGCTGGCTGTTTCATCGGTACCCTAATCGGCTCACTACCGGGAATTGGCCCCATCAATGGCGTGGCCATTTTATTACCTTTAGCCTATTCCGTTGGCTTGCCGCCTGAATCGGCGCTGATTCTTCTCGCTGGTGTGTATTACGGTGCAGAATACGGTGGCCGTATTTCCAGTATCCTACTCAACGTTCCTGGAGATGCCGGAGCCATTATGACCACTTTAGATGGCTACCCGATGGCCAAGCGAGGAGAAGGGGGACGAGCGCTGGCACTCTCTGCAGTTTCCTCATTCTTTGGTAGCATGGGCGCACTGCTTCTTATGGTGATTTTTGCCCCATTACTGAGTAAATTGGCCATTCAATTTGGTCCATCTGAGTATGTATGGTTGATGATTTTCGCCTTTACCTGTTTGGCAACGATGGTCGGTAAACGGCCCATCAAAACCGTAGTTGGTGTGGTCATCGGCTTGTTACTAGCGACCGTGGGCATCGACTCTGGCACAGGTATTTTGCGTTTTACCATGGGTATCCCCAATTTGTTTGATGGGGTCGACTTTTTGGTTGTTGTGATTGGTATGTTTGCCATTAGTGAAGTGTTAATACTGTTAGAAAGCTGGGCTCGCAATGATTTAAAACTCACGCCTGTTGGCAAAAGCTTTGTCTCTTTTGCCGACCTAATGGCCGTGAAATGGGTCATTTTCCGCTCCACGATTTCTGGTTTTCTCATCGGCGTACTGCCTGGTACAGGCGCTTCCATTGCTAGTGCTGTGGCTTATGGTACAGAGAAACGTTTTGCCGAAGGCAAAGAAGAACACTTCGGACAAGGTGATATTCGTGGCCTAGCGGCACCAGAAGCCGCCAATAATGCCTCTGCAGCAGGCTCTATGGTGCCGATGTTAACATTGGGAATTCCAGGCAGCGGCACAACGGCTATTTTATTGGGCGCCCTATTGATGTTCAACATCACCCCAGGTCCTCTGTTGTTTGAACAACAACCTAATATTGCCTGGGGACTCATTGCGTCTATGTTTATTGGTAACATCGCCTTATTGGTGATGAATTTACCACTCATTGGTTTGTTCGTTCGTCTGCTTTCGATTAAACAATCTTACCTTGTACCCGTGATTGTGATGTTAACCTTTGTCGGTATCTACTCCATTCACGGTGACACCTTTGATCTGTTTTTTATGATTGTGTTAGGCGTTTTTGCCTTCATTTTACGTAAATTAGGGTTTTCATTGGCGCCTGTGATTCTTGGGCTCGTACTGGGTAAAGTCTTAGAGGAAAACCTTCGACGGGCTCTTTCTATCAGTGGAGGTGATTGGTTTATTTTATTCGATGGTGCCATTACTTATGTGTTGGCCATTGCCACCGTATTAGCCATTGTCCTTCCGAAAGTCATGAAGTTAAGAAAAAAATAACCCTTATTCCTTCTGCACCAGTTCAAGCTATTGCAAAAAAACGCCCCATTAGATATGTCAATCTAATGGGGCGTTTTAATAGGGTATAGCTTTCTAAATACTGTGTGAGGCCTATGCCTTGTCAGTAAATTAATAGTTTGCTTTATAGTCCCACGACATACGCTGTCCGGTTTCAGAAGACTGCTCCGCAAGACACAAACCATAGATTAATTGACAGGCCTGATCCATAGACACTGGGGCGCTTCCTTTCCCTAGAATAGCCTCTCTTAGCTGCGCATAGAAGGCACCATAATCCCCATGGACTGAGGATTCAGCGATGACTTCAATATCATCTTGTGAGTGCGCTAAAAAGCGCGTCAGCGTCTGTTGTGGCGCTTGAGAGGGAAATCCTTCATGCCATGGCATTTGTCCTGACCGTAACGCTGGCTCTTGTGGATCTAACCCAACACATTGCCAACTACCTTGAGTAAATCGGCCATTGAAGCGGCGCATTTCCCCAGCCTCATAGGGGGTCGCCCCCAAGCGAATACGTTTACCAGGATAACCTAATTCAATTTCAAACCAGTCGTGGGTTTTTCCATTCTCTCGTAAGGTATCAATACTGGCATGCAGCCATTTTGGCGCTCCGAGCAGCGCTAACATTTGATCTAATAAGTGCGACCCTAAATCCCATAATACACCTGTAGCAGGACCTGGCTGCTCTCGCCAACGATCTTGTACCACTGGGCGAAAACGGTCAAAGCGCGAATCCAAATGCTTCAGCTCGCCCATTTCACCACTGCCAATTAATGCTTTTAAACGTTGGAAATCCCCATCAAAACGGCGATTTTGATACACGCAAAACACCACTCCCTGTTGTTTTGCAATGCGACACAGATACTCTATTTGTTGAATACTAGTGACGGATGGCTTTTCCAATAAAACATGCTTACCGCTTTCTAAAGCCAGCTTGGCTTGTTCAAAGTGCAATTTATCGGGCGTGGTAATGACTACCAAATCAATGCTCGGTGTATGGCACATTTCCATGACCGATTGTAAGACGACGGCATTCGGTAAAACGGCATGGACCGCCTCTACTTTAGAACTGCATACATGAGTCATTTCCATATGCGGGTCATTCATCACAAAAGGGGTATGAAATACTTGTCCGGATAAACCAAACCCAATTAAGCCAACCTTGATTGTCATCACCCACTCCTCATCTGCTATAAGTTCATAGATAAATAATAGTTTGAACTCAAACCATTTTGCAAGTTTTAATGGCAACTCAAAGGAAGTTCCAAGAAAGCACGATAAAAAAATCGCTTCAACACTTCTTTATTTATCGCACTTGCTCTTGGGTAAAATGATCACTTAAAGCTTGCGACCGAGCTGTTTTTCCACTTGTCGCTTTTCCCATTCAGGGCCGAACCACTTAATCACGTTAAACACGCGTAAGCCATGAAAAGCCAAGCCCACTCCCCATCCCAACATGGACCAAGCCGCCCAAATATAGGAAGGATTAGTAAACAAATTGATGGCAAACAATATGGGAATGATTATGCAATACTGAGTGAGGTGTATATAAAAACCTCTCATTTTCTGTACTCGATAAAATGCCAAGCGCTCCTCGACACTAATGGTATGATCGGCAATGGTATAAACGGATTTTTCCTCTCTATCTTGTGTAGTCATATCAGTCTCTCCTTGCAGTTCTGTAATAGGAAGTTCAAAAACAGCTGCTAAAGATTTCAACGATTCAAGTCCTGGATTTTGACCCTTTTCGATACGTTGAATCGTTCTGATACTCAATCCACTCAGTTGAGAAAGCTGGTCTTGCGACCAGCCCCTTTGAAGTCTAAGTTTTTTTACGATCATTCTCATTATCCCTACATGCTGTTTTCTTAATGAGCACTTAGCCTATTAAAAACGACACGGGTGCGTGACGACATATCACCGACACCAATATGACACTATTTAAAAATCAATCACTTATACACGAATAAAGACCTTTGCATGGGATCTTGAGTGCATTATAAGACCTCCAATTTCGCAAAGGACAACACCAACCATTTACTGCCTTCATCATCAAAATTAACCTGCACACGGGCTTGTGGCCCTTGTCCTTCATAGTTAATTACTAAGCCTTCACCAAACACAGGATGCTTAACACGATCCCCCATGCTGACGTTCACTTCTGGCGCTTTAAAATTATTCAAAACCGTACTGTTTTGCAAACGGGCTTTTTCCGTTTGATAATCGGGTCGCTGCATGGAGACCGGACGACTCACTTGTGAGCGAAGGCGAACTTCTTCCAAACACTGTGGTGGGATCTCTTTGATAAAACGCGACGGACTATTAAAAGATTCGCTACCAAACAAACGACGGGATTCCGCGTAGGTAATGTAGAGTTTCTTCATGGCACGGGTGATGCCCACATAGCAAAGGCGTCGCTCTTCCTCAAGACGTCCAGGCTCTTCAAACGACATTTTGCTGGGAAATAAGTTTTCCTCCACGCCTGTTAGAAACACCAATGGAAATTCCAGTCCTTTCGCAGAGTGCAGTGTCATCAACTGAACCGCATCTTGGTACTCATCCGCTTGCGCATCACCAGCATCCAATACCGCTTGATCAAGAAAAGCCATCAATGGCGAGCTAAAGGCTTCGTCTTCGGGGTTCCAACTAAACCCTCCGGCGGCACCGATCAACTCTTTTAAGTTCTCGACTCGCGCCTCGCCCTTCTCTCCTTTCTCTTTTTCATGGAAAGGAATCAGACCGGCATCGTTAATAATTTGCTCAAAGATGTCACCCAAGCTTAAATCCGGTTGTTGAACGGTGGTCATCAGATCATCAATGATTTGTTGGAAGCCTTTAATGGCGTTGGTCGCTCTTGCCGGCATGATGGATTGATCAACAATAAGTTGAGCCGCTTGCCACATGGAGCAGCCTTGATCCCGTGCCATTTCCCGCAGTGTACTGATACTGCGCTCGCCAATACCGCGAGGCGGCACATTAATCACCCGCTCCATGGCACCATCGTCATTTGGATCCAACGCCAATCGGGCGTAAGCCAAGGCATTTTTAATCTCTAAACGGTCATAGAATCTGTGCCCACCATAAATTCGATAAGCAATCTGTTCCCTAACTAAGCATTCCTCAATCACCCGAGACTGGGCATTAGAACGATATAGAATCGCCATCTCTTTCAACCCGGCGCCTTCATCACGCCACTTTTTGATAATGCCGATAATAAACCGAGCCTCATCCTGCTCGTTAAACCCCGCGTAGAGGGAAATCGGCTCACCATCACCGCTATCAGTCCAGAGCTCTTTACCTAAACGGTCATCGTTGTTTTTAATCAAACCGTTAGCCGCATTCAGTATGTGACCAGTGGAACGATAGTTTTGCTCTAAGCGAATGGTTTGAACGTCTTTAAAGTGCTTAGTGAAGTTATGAATGTTTTCAATTTTCGCTCCACGCCAACCATAGATAGACTGGTCATCATCCCCCACGGCGGTAATTGTCCCTTGATCGCCCACCATAACGCGTAGCCAAGCATATTGAATGGTGTTGGTGTCTTGAAACTCGTCCACCAACACATGACGAAAACGCTCTTGATAATGGCGCAACAAAGGCGGATTAGTGAGCATCAGCTCGTGAGCACGCAATAGCAACTCACCAAAGTCCAACATGCCCAAACGTTCACAGGCCTCCTCATAGTGGTAATACAGCTCTCGCATACCTTTAGAGAAAGGGTCGTGACTATCAGGCACATGGGCAGCACGCCGGCCTTCATCTTTTTGCCCATTGATAAACCAACACACCTGTTTAGGCGGCCAGCGCGTATCATCGATATTCATCTCTCGCATAATACGTTTTACCAATCGTAGCTGGTCATCGCTGTCCATAATCTGGAAGTTTTCTTTGAGACCCGCATCACGCCAATGGGCGCGCAACAGACGATGGGCCAGACCGTGAAACGTCCCCACCCACATACCTTGGGGAGGAACGCCCACAAGCTCTTCAATTCGCCCTTGCATCTCACGCGCGGCTTTGTTGGTAAACGTCACCGCCATAATACTGTAGGGCGACAGTTGGTAAGCATGCATCAACCAAGCGATACGATGCACCAAGACGCGTGTTTTGCCGGACCCCGCTCCCGCTAGCACAAGGCTATTTTGCAATGGCGCAGCCACTGCATCACGCTGTTTATCATTTAACGAGTCGAGGATAAAAGAAACATCCATTGCATTCCGCCGTATTAATTTAATGTGTTTGTCATAAAAACGCGTTAAAAAGAGGTTGATTTTTGATCGATATGCGTTTTTTATAAACCTGAAACAAGTTGTCTGTCTATTTTGACTTTTTTCATCCATTGATGACAGTGATCAATCACATTGAGTGTCATCGAGATTAGCCAGAAGGGTATAACAATGAGTAATTTTTCTGAAACCTTGACTGAAGTAAAAACCGACATTCTTCATGCTTCGATCAGTTTGGAGAATGAAAAAAAAGAACGCAACCAAAAGGAAGACAGCATTCGCATGCTCAAAGCACGCCGGGCTATCGAGAAACACCTTGAGGAAAAACGTTTACACCACGCCATCTCAAATGGCTGGGATGAATAATACACTCAGAAACAAAGACACGCGCTTATATACCGACTATACAAGCGTATAAGAGTAAAAAAACGATTTTAATTAGGCGCTAACCGCCTTAAGTGTTGTTGTGCGCCTTTTTAACGACTCTACTAGGTCTACACATGGAGCATGGCAGTCTTTTGTCCAACAAAAAGTCCCTTCTCATTAACATAAATCAACATAAGTCCCCTACTTTCTATAGGGCCATTCCGTGTCTTCTTATAGCGGTTACTTCCTCGTTGGAGTACCATATGCAACTGAATTATGATCTTTTTCTAATCACTACATAATAAGAGACCTTTGAACGAAGACAGGAGTCAAGCCAAGACACGGCAAAAATAGATCAAAATGATAAGGTTACCGTTTATAAATCAGTACTTTATGTCTATTTTTTACTATATATTGGTAAAACCAGCCGTCGCGCAAACGTCTCAATAAGTAAAATAACCCTTTTGGGGAGTCACTATGTTTGAACACATCCAAGCTGCGCCATCCGATCCTATTCTCGGCCTGAATGACGCTTTCCGCAACGATCCAAACCCCAAGAAAATCAACTTAGGCGTCGGTGTATACAAGGACGAACAAGGCATAACGCCCATTTTAAAATCCGTTAAACAAGCCGAAGAACGCTTGTTAAACCAAGAAACCAGCAAAAGCTATCTTAGCATCGAAGGGTCACAAGCTTACCGAGAGGCTGTACAAACGCTTTTATTTGGTGGGGACAGTCAGATCATCAGTAAACAACTGGCCCAAACGGTTCAAACCCCTGGTGGTACTGGTGCACTAAGGGTAGCTGCCGAGTTTGTACGTAAACATCTACCCGACGCAACCATCTGGGTCAGTAACCCAACTTGGGCAAATCACCAAGCGGTTTTTCAATCCGTTAACTTAGAAGTAGGTAGCTACGCTTATTACGATGTGGATACCAAGTCCTTAGACTTTGAGTCCATGCTCGCCAGTTTATCCCAAGTACCCGCTGGCGATGTGGTTCTATTTCATGCTTGCTGCCATAACCCGACAGGCATCGACCCCACTCCAGAGCAGTGGTATCAATTAGCGAAGCTGTGTAGCAAACAAGGCTTTTTGCCGTTATTCGATTTTGCTTACCAGGGCTTTGGGGCAGGTCTTGAAGAAGATGCGCAGGGGTTACGTACTTTCTTAAATTACGTACCGGAAATGCTGATTGCCAATTCCTTCTCAAAAAACTTCGGTTTGTACAATGAACGAGTCGGTGCCTTAACCATTGTGAGTGATAATGCAGATCAAGCACTGGCCGCTTTTACACAAATTAAACGTGCTGTTCGTACTAACTACTCCAACCCACCCTCTCACGGTTCAGCCATTGTTGCCGAGATTTTAAATTCGAAAGAACTACGTAGCTTGTGGGAAATGGAGCTCAAAAGTATGCGTTCTCGTATCCACGAAATGCGCAGCTTATTTGTGAATACACTGCGAGCGAAAGGCGTTGATCAAGACTTCTCCTTTATCTCCAAACAAAACGGCATGTTCTCGTTTTCTGGCTTGAACCCCGAACAAGTGTCGCGTCTACGCAAAGAGTTTTCTATCTACATTGTGGGATCTGGTCGCATCAACGTGGCTGGTATGACTCATGAAAATATGGAGCCCCTTTGCGAGGCCATTGCAGAAATTCTTAAAAGCTAATTAAGCTTAAAGGCAAGTAAAACCACCATAATGGTGGTTTTACTTGCCTCATTGCTATGACTCTCCTAAAAATCCAAACTCAACAGGACTTTGAGCATAAAAAATGGAGACACCTTCTTCTTTAACTTTATTGAATAGCTTCTCCGCCTCTTCTTCCGTGACGATCATTGACACTTCTACGGGCTGATCACTTAATTCAAAGAAATGGCTCGAATGGATCTTTCCTTTATGTCCAATACCTTCAGAGCCAATAATGCTTGTCCCTCCTCTTAGTCCAAGCTCTTTAGCCTGATTCAGTATCCATTCAGACACCAATTGTCCTTTATGATGACGACTTTGCTGTGTAAAAAATGTAATCTGATACCCTTTCATAATGAATTACCTTTAACCATCAATTGATAAAAATACTTGTGATTGACCAGATAGCTATATTGATCGTAGCCAAAACATGGTAGCAATTCCTAAAAGGGTCATAACCAAACATCCTATGACATGAATAGCAATTGCACCGCAAGCCCATAATATTCGCCCCTCTTGAAACAAGGTTATAACCTCCGCAGAGAAAGTCGAAAAGGTAGTAAGAGCCCCTAGAAAGCCTGTAATAATCAAGAGTCGCCACTCTGGTGGAAGCGATGTCTGCTGACCAAAAAAAGTAATAGCAAGACCAATTAGGTACCCACCAACTAAATTTGCGATCAACGTCCCGGGTGGTAACGTGGGGAAAAGAGAATTAAATTGATTACCTAAAAACCAGCGCAATAGCGCACCACAAGAGGCACCTATACATACCGATAAAATAGAAAAAAACATAGAACTGAGACTCTAATTTAATGTAAAAATAACGAGCCTAGATTAAGAAATTGCAGACATATCTACGTCTCCTGTCTCCAGGTTCGATGCGTAGACATCATTAGCTTTGAATGACTTCAAAGCGGTTAGAGGAGGAATGTCATCTCCTTTTCTTTAAACTAACAAATTTTTTAAAACTCTACAAGCATTCGTTAAGAGCACTATCCAGCGCAGCGACAGGCTGGTAACCTTGAATGCTTTCTTTGTCACTTAGCGAAATGGGATTAATAAATGACGGCCACTTTACTTTACTGTTATGACCCTATGTGTAGCTGGTGTTGGGGGTTTCGTCCGACGTGGAACAGACTACAAAAAGCCTTACAACCACTGATCGATGAGAAGAAACTGACCATCCAACCTATGTTAGGTGGGTTAGCAACTGACTCAGATAACCCCATGTCTGAGGAAATGAAGACCAAATTGGAAAATACATGGCAACGAATCCAAACCGACTTAGGCACCGACTTTAACTTTGACTTTTGGCGAGTCAACCAACCACGTCGCTCAACTTATCCCGCATGCCGAGCCTGTCTGGTTGCAAGGGATGCCGGATCGGAAGATGAAATGTACCATGCTATTCAACAAGCCTATTACCTTCAGGCGAAAAATCCATCCAATATAGAGACGTTGGTTGAGTGTGCGGAGCACATCGGCTTAAAAGCGGAAGGTTTTCTGAAAGCCATGGACCATATCAAGTCAGAAGGTCTATTAGAAAAAGAAATCGACCAAGCAAGACAACTTGGCTTAAACTCCTTCCCTTCATTAGCCGTTTTAAAAGGCGATCAACTCACCTCCATCCCTTTGGATTATCAAGACCCTCTAACCATGTTAGCGGCCATTAAAAAAGCGCTGTCATAGCGCTTTTTTACCACAGAGAACGACATTCTCTTCCATCCGCAATGAGTCTTATTCCTTACTTTAAAAACATTTTATATACGCAATTGATAAAAAACGCATAAAATAAGCAGATTATTATTTTATAGCACCGTTGACGCACTCAATGTCAGCAGGTTAATAGGAAAACACTCCGCCCTATGAAGAGTCCCCATACAGATTTGCCTCGTTCTACCATCAGCCTAAGCGCTTATATCAAGAATGGTTTTAGAACAAAGCGCAGCACCTCAAGCTTTATTATTATAGTGGCCTTGTTAAATGCCATTCTTTATAACTGGCCCCTGCTGTCTTTTTCCATCAACAACCTTGATGGTTTGACACTCAATAGCCTACATACCATCTTCACGGTATTTGTCGTTATTTATTTGGAAACTGCGCTCGCTCTTTATCTGTTGTTTTTGATATCAAGACGACTTGGAAAAACCCTTTGCGTGATACTGGCGTTAGCCAACTCATTAGCCGTGTATTTTGTCGTGACCTATAACGTCATTTTAGGCACCTCCATGATGGGCAATGTGTTTAATACCAAGTTTTCTGAAGCATCTCCCTTTTTAAGCGGCAAGATGTTCATCTATTTTGTGGTATTGGGCATGATTCCTGCTTGGCTCATCATTCGAACATCCGTGCTAAAAACCTCTCGATTACGCTTATCTCTCCACCTTATCCTTACCATCGTTATCAGTGTCACTTGGGTTTGGTTTTCGGGTAGTACGTGGCTGTGGGTGGACAAACATGCCAAACAACTGGGTGGCATAACCATGCCCTGGTCTTATGTGGGAAACTCAATTCGTTTTCAAATCCAAAAAGACGAAGAGAATGTCGAACAAACACCACTCCCCAACGCCACCTTCCGTTCGAATAAAAAAACGGTCGTCGTGCTAGTGATTGGCGAGTCCGCACGGGCAGAAGATTTTTCTCTATACGGTTATAAAAGACCAACGAACCCGTTACTCAGTAATTCAGACGTTATTACCCTAAAAAATGCGACCTCTTGTGCGACCTACACCACCGCTTCAGTGAAATGTATCCTGTCGTACACCAACACAAGTAACCTCTTTGGAAAGAACTTCGAGCCTTTACCCAGTTACTTACAACGGCAAGGCATCGATGTGTTTTGGCGCAGTCACAACTGGGGCGAGCCACCACTGAAAATAGCCAGTTATATAAACGCCAAAGACTTAGAAAAAAACTGTGAAGGCGATGAATGTGATTACGATGGTGTCCTGTTAAGTCATTTAGCCGAGCAAATCAAAGCATCGAAAAAGCAAAAGATCTTTGTTGTTTTACACCAAAGCGGCAGCCACGGACCCACTTATTACCTCAAATACCCAAAAGCATTTGAAGTGTTTAAACCGGTCTGCCGTTCCGTTGAACTGAGCAATTGTACTCATCAAGAATTGGTCAACGCTTACGATAATACTATCTTATACAACGACCATTTTTTGGATCAATTACGAACCATTTTGAAGGGTCTTAATACCGCGAGTGCGTTTCTTTATGTGTCTGATCATGGGGAGTCGCTAGGAGAAGATGGTGTCTATTTGCATGGCACCCCTTACTCCATTGCGCCGAAGCAACAATATACCATTCCTTTCTTGGTTTGGATGTCACAGGACTTTATCAAGCAGCAGCATATTTCTGTCGATAAACTAAAAGCCAGAGCAAAAACAACTCAAGACAATGTCTTTCACAGCGTGATGGGGGCATTTGATATGAGAAGCCCTATTTATAATAAAGACTTAGATATATTTGCTAAGGCAAAAACACCCTAGTTTAGCCAACAACTAGTCCCCTTAGTTCAGCAACACCACCAGACAAGTCAGGCTTGTCTGGTGAGTGGATAAGCAGAGACGTTTTTCCCGTTGCTTTCCCCTTTTAAAGAGCCTGTTCAAGGGCTTGAATCACTTTCTCCACCTCATCCGCCTGAGTGTAGTGAACAAATGATAAACGCACTACGCCTGTATTTGGATCCACCTTCATCGCTTCTAACAAACGCACCGCATAGAAGTGCCCAGCACCGCAAATAATGCCTTGATCAACCAATTTCTGGGCCAGCGCTTGAGGTGTTTGACCAACGGGAATAACCGATACGGTAGCGGCTCTTTTATCAGGGTCGAGCGGCCCTACCAACGCCAGCTTAGGATGTAGTGATACATAACTAAGCAAACGGGCCAATAGAGCGTGCTCGTGAGCGTGTAGCAAGTCTCTTACCCGCTGAGCTTTTTCTGGAAGGGTGCCCGTTGTCGAAAAATGATGATCATGAAGTGCTTCAAAATAGTCTACAACACCTCGGCTAGCCGCCACTTGAGCATGATCTGGTCCCGCAGGTACAAACCATTTGTTTTTCAAGGCTGAGTTAAAATAATGGCCTTGATTCCCTAGCTTTTCGGCCACCTCAGAGCGGATTACCATGGCGCCAAGATGAGGCCCAAAGGTTTTATAAAGAGAGAACAAATAAATATCGGCGCCCAACGCGCTAACATCTGGTAAGCCATGACCCGCATAGGACACTCCATCGACGACCGTCCAAACTCCCGCTTCTCTGGCTTGGTCGCAAATGGCTTTGACCGGATTAATATGAGCGACCAAATTAGAGCAATGGGTAAAGGCTAACAGCTTCGTCCGCTCCGACAATAAATCAGGCAAATCGGCTATATCCAATAACCCTGTGTCTGGGTTCACTTGCCATTCTTTAATCACCAAGCCATGGGCCTCTAGCCTCCGCCATACGCCGATGTTCGCTTCATGATCTTGGTTGGTGACAATGATTTCATCCCCTTCGCCCAATATCTTAGCGAACGCTTGAGCCAACACATAAGTATTTTGTGACGTCGAAGGCCCTAAGTGCAATTCATCAGTTGCCACGTTGAGAAACGACGCTAAACGCTGATAAGCCTCATCCATTTGTGCGCCCGCTTTTTGCGACGCAGGATGCAGGTGATAGGGCTGTAATTTGGTCTGCCGATAATATTGATTAAGGTGATCAATGACAGCTTGGCAAGCATAGGAGCCACCAGCATTGTCAAAAAATGCCTGCCCAGCCAATGAAGGCTCTTGAAACGCAGGAAACTGAGCGCGAACAAATTCCAAATCTAACGACGGCATATCACTTCTCTCCATATAAAACGCTTAACTTACCCTTAAAAAAGCAAGTAACCAGACTCAGAGTATAAAGAATAAGCCACACAAGTTGTTTGCTATTTAACCAAAACTTTCCTAATGTAATACAAGATTTTTGTGTGAATACAATAAAATATGAAAGAAATTATCTTAGATCGAACAGACTACAACATAATCAAAGCATTGGAACAAAATGGCCGTATCAGCAATACACAACTTGCTCAGACCATTAATTTATCGCAATCACAATGCTTAAGACGACTACGTCAATTAGAAGAAATGGACATTATTAGCGGTTACCAAGCCCATATAAACTACCAAAAATTGGGCTATAGTGTGATGGCTTGGACACTCGTCACTGTCAGTAAAGAAGAGCCGAATGCCCGGGACGATGTCATGGAATTTTTACAGCAGCAAAACGCCGCCATTGGTGTGTACGGCGTCACGGGCGATGTGGACTTAATGGTAGAAATTTGCGCGAAAGACATGACCCAATTCACCGATTTAGTGGTGAAGCAGATCTATGCCCATGCCAATGTGATCAGCACAAAATCTTATATTCGCTTAGACACAGCCAAACAAAACAGCAGCCCTCTAGGACGCCCTTAAAGCCGATAAATGGTTAGAGACCTTTGCACGATGTCACGAGCGACGCCAAGACGCGGCAAAAACAGACGAGAAAGCGGAGTTTATCGCGATAAATGAGCATTTTGAGTCTGTTTTTAACAAAGTATTGGCAAGCGCAGTAGTCGTGCAAAAGTCTCGGTTAGCCAAAGTCATGGTTAATCAGATCTAACATGGGGTTATACAACGGGTCTTTCGACGCATCTCGGCGTACTTTTTGTGGTGTTTTTTCGGTATTCCCTTCTTGGTCATCATCCGGAATAGCGGGGGTCTTTTCCGTCTGTTCGTGGTTTGTAGAGGTGTCGTCTGGCACCAACTCAACCCCCGTTTCTTCCATCATTGCTTCCAAAAGCTCTTCTGACTCAACAGGCGCTAGCGGTTCAACATCGGGAGAGACGCTTTCAGCACTGTCTGATTCAATGGTATGTGATTCCAAGATATCTGAATCGACTTCTACTTGATGATCTATTACGGCTTCTTCGTCCTTTTCTTCTAGAGCAGAATCATCGACTAGGACATTTGTTTGTTCTTTAATCGATTCTTTGATAGCCGTTTCTTCACTTATCTCCTTATCAAGAGACGCCACTGTCTTAAGAGATAAACGTTCGGCGAGTTTTTTTGCTAAGGGCTCAACATCATCCAAGGTGGTATTGATAGCTAACCAATGATTGGCATCTGGCTCATGGCTCACTAACTCCCCCGGTACAATGGCATGACGAAAGCTTGCCAATAAAGCCGTCATATCATCTTGACTCAACGGTGTCTCCAAACGTAACCACAGCCCCATGCCCCCTTTACTGGGCGCAAAACAGGCTTGATCATTTAGATGGGTCTCAAGATGCGCCTTAATTCGTTCTGAATTCGCCCAAACTTGTCGTGCTCGACGTCGTAAAGAACGTTTACCCGTGGATTCTAAAGCATCACTCAGCGCCTGTTGCTGAACATTACTTAACGCCATATCCACTGATAAAAATCCCCCTTCCAACAGAGTGCTATGGCGACCTGGCAGGCACCAACTGGCGGATCGATCCACCCCCTTGGTTTCTACCCCTCCGATATAGACAATGTGATCCGATGAATCGAGGGATTTATACGTCATAACCGATCCCGCACGGTGGGCCAAATGAGAACACAAATCCCATTCAATGGTGGGTAATTGCAGTTCATCAATAATGGCTAACCATCGACGCAAGCTTAAATTACTGATGCTTTGCCCTGCAGGAAAGGCAAACTGACCAGGCAGTACCAATAACTTGATGGCTTCTTCTTTAAAACAGCGAATAACAAGATCCAAATCGACACCCCGCTCTCCCGACGCAATGCTGATCACCTTGCGGCCCAAGCTTTGCAAAGTAGAAGGAAGGCGCGGGTCACAGGGTGTGATCACCAATACAGCATCCTCTCGCTGCGTTAGCGACAACACCGTATTCGAAAACATCGCCAAAGGGGAGCGACCTAGCCATAATTGTGAGGCATGGCTTTTGATACCCAGCCCTTTAAGATAAGTACTTACCGCCTCTCTTACCGCTAGGTGACCTTTACCCAATACCGGAAAATCCACCTCTTCCGTACGAGTGTTAGGGGCTAAAAACGCATCACTTTGATCGACCAAAGCTCCACGATGGGCCAGACAAGACCAAGCCATTTTGGCGCCAAGATTATCCAGCTTTCGCAGCGCCTCTCCAGGCATTAATAAGGCCGGTTTCGCTTCACTTCGATGACAAACAAAATACCCTGATTTAGGCCGTGACTCGATCCAACCGTCCTCAGCTAATAACTCATAGCCATGGATAATGGTATTCAAACTTAGTTTTAATTGCTTTGATAACGCTCGCAAAGACGGCATACGGTCGCCAGGTGATAGCACATCCTGTGACATTTGATCCAAAAACCAATCCACTACCCCTTTATATAAAAAATCCGCCACCGCTTTGTACCTTCTCTGTGTATTTGTTTATCATCTGTTATCAAAGAGTAAGCGGGATTGAGAAAAAGGCAAGCAAAACGGCGTTTTTTCTCAGCAGCTAAGACGCTATGATTAGCTTTCAAGCATTTAAACACATTGGGTATATCACCCTTTACGATAACGAACGACAAACAGTAGACCCTTTATGGCTTTTGATCCCCATTCCCTGCGTCAAGACTTTCCTATTTTGTCACAACAGGCTTATGACCACCCACTGGTGTATCTTGATAACGCAGCGACCACACAAAAACCATTGAGCGTGCTGGATGCCATTCAGGATTACTATCGCTCTTTTAATGCGAACGTCCATCGGGGAGCGCATTATTTAAGTGACAAAGCCACCACGCGTTTTGAACAAGCGCGTGATACCGTCGCGGACTTTATAAATGCACCAGAGCAAAGCCACATCATCTGGAGTAAAGGCACCACAGAAGCCATCAATATGGTGGCCTACGGTCTTGAACATCTGCTCGAAAAAGGCGATGAAATTCTTATTACCAGCTTAGAACACCACGCCAACCTCGTCCCTTGGCAGCAATTGGCCTTTCGTACAGGCGCCCGTTTACGAATTTTACCTTTAACATCGCAAGGCGAATGGGAAGACGAATACGCAAGCTATTTTACCGATCGCACACGCATTTTTGCGACCACTCAAGTGTCTAATGCCATCGGTGTTCACACCCCCTTGAAAGCAATGTTAACGCAGGCTAAGCAGCACAACGCCTTTACCTTGGTTGATGGTGCCCAAGCCGTTGCGCATTATCCCATTGATGTACAAGCACTAGACTGCGACTTCTATGTGTTCTCAGGTCACAAAATGTATGGGCCAACTGGCATTGGGGTGTTATATGGGAAGTCTCATGCCCTAGAAGTATTAATTCCCTATCAAACGGGAGGGGAAATGGTGCAACATGTAACCTATCAATCAACACAATTCAATACACTCCCTTATCGATTGGAAGCCGGAACCCCTCACATTGAAGGTGCCATAGGACTGGCTGCCGCTTGTGAGTTTCTCACTCAACAAGATCGCCATGCCTTACTTGCTTGGGAGCAATCTCTGGCCCATCGCGTTTACACCCGCCTCCATAAAGAAAGTCACGTAGCTATTTATTCTCCAGAAAAACACACGACTCTAGTCTCGTTAAGTGTGCCCAATATCCATACTTTAGATTTAAATGCCTATCTAGATAGCCAAGGCATCGCCGTACGTGCAGGTAGCCACTGTGCCCATCCACTTATGTCACAATTAGGTGTGGCAGGAACGCTACGCGCCTCCTTTGCCTGTTACAATACCCTAGAAGAAGCAGACCGCTTCTGTGATGTTCTCCTAGAAGCCATAGACTTACTAACTGATGAATAGCAATGACTGACTTACCTCCCTACAACAGCATAAAACAGCAGCTGCAGGCCTGCCGCAGTAAAGAAGAAACCTTCAAAGCCTTGGTCGCCCTGAGTAAACGTTTAATCCGCTTAACCGCTGAAGAGAAAACCGAAGAGAATAGAGTAAAAGGCTGCGAAAGTGCCGTCTGGCTGATTATTGATAACAAGGATGATACCTACTCTATCAAAGCAGACAGCGACGCCAAACTTATGCGCGGCGTACTGGTAGCGATACTGAGTTTAGTACAAGGAAAAACGAAGACGGAAAGGCAAAAAATGGATTTGAAAGATGAACTGGAATCGCTGAACTTAGGTAGCTATCTTACTCAATCAAGAGCGAATGGGATATTAGCGATAATAGAAAAAATCAAGAAATGAGCGCCATCCTAGCGCTATCACGTAAAATGATATACCTTCCGATAGTGTTTTTTTCTCAGCTTCAATGCCCCAAAGACAATCACTAGTCCGATAGGAAAGCACCCAAAGGAGCCTGCTATCATCAAGTACATGCCCAATATTTTTTTGGGGGTATAAAGAAGAGCGGCACCAATAAAGGCTACGAAAAGCAGCAACAGCATGATCCAAGAAACCACATTAGGCACCATATAATATGGTGCCGAAGAAGCCCAAAAAACATACCCAGTTATCAGTGAATTTAGACACAGACCCATCCAAATGATCCACATAACCTTCCTCCATAATGTCCAGATGGCTAAAAAGCCAAAAACTGAATGTCATTATGAAAACAATAATACAGCGCAAGAGTGAGACTATGGCTATAATAATTGTAACATTTTGTTACAATTATTTAAAAATAAGTCACTATAGAGTTCTGATATAAAAACTCTGTTCTATAGACACGGGGACTAACTGTTATATTATGATTTTCATTATGCATAATACAGTGGGAATAGAGGTAAGACTCAGTAAAAACTGATTAGAGTAGCCGATACAGTAGCAATGAATTTCTTTCTACTAGCACCTTTATGAATCCACTAACCAAATGAAAAATAAAGAAAAAATAGGATTTCTCTGTAACACTTTTATCACTCCAGCCAAGACAAAAACTCTGCTAGAAACGTATAAAATCAATCGCCTTGTATACAAAATAACTAATTGAAATGTAAAACAGTAATTTTCTATTCAAACTCATGTAGATAAAATGACTATTCCAAATAAATTTTACCATCAAAGCAATATTGTATGTAATTAAAACATTTTGTGTAAAAAATAAGACTAGTAATAAAAAGTAAACAAACCATTTTTTCCTATTCAAAAAATAGGAAAAATTAATCGTTATATAGTAAACATTATCAATTAAATAGAAATATGTAGTAAAAAGTAAATAGCCAAACGAGGATAACACTCACCCTATCAAGTCAGGGCCGCCACCATTGTTATCTAACGTACTTAGAAGCTCTCCTCACTCCGCATCAATCACAACAGAAGGCATATAACGTTTAAATTCGGTTCTTATGGTGTCCTCACCTGCTGGGGTTAACCAGAAGCGAACAATAACAAGCTGTCTTTCTTTGCCATCAATAGAGTAGTTCACGACCCAAGCTCGTTTCTGCTCTTCAATGCGCACCACACTATCATAAGGTATCGATTTTTCTGCCACCATTTTAGAGGGTTTAATCGTAAAAAGATCATCCTTAAACACAACATAGGGCGTGTTTTGCCAATATTTCGCCGTCATATAACGAGATACCAACAAAAATAGCACTGGCAGCAATACAAAGTAATTGTTCATGTAAGCGCAAACTGCTAGCAAAGGAATACAAGACATCAACGCATAACGAAGGATTCGAAATGAGATATTCGCGCCTCGTTCGCCGTAAATAATCGTCTCTTTGTGATCTGCATTCATTGAATCTACCACCTTATTTCCTCTTGTTTATAGTGCTTAAAAAATTCTCTTAATGTTCAACGTCAAAAAGCCGCAAATTGCTTCCTTTGGGTAACTCGCCAGACACCGCTATTTTCCTTAAGTCCACTATCAATTCGCCTTCTGCGCCAGTTTTTCCAACACCCGACTCACCGCCACAAAGCCAAAAGTTGCGGTCACCACAGTGCTGGCACCAAAGCCCGTATCGCAGTTCATTTTGGTTTCGCTATCGCCTTTTTGACGCTGCTCGCACACAGTACCATCCAGCTGAGGGTATTTCAGTTGCTCCAACGAATACACACACTCAATGTCAAAGCGACGTTTAAGATTACGAGAGAAGTTATAGTGGCGACGTAGAAAATTGCGCAGCTTGGCCGCCAGTGGGTCTTGCTCAGTACGGGATAAATCGGCAATACGAATTTGCGTTGGATCAGTTTGTCCACCCGCTCCACCCACTGTAATGATCTTGTGCTTATTACGTTTACACCAAGCGATAAGTGCTGCTTTAGGCTTTAAACTATCAATCGCATCCACAATATAGTCAAACTTCTCGGACAGTAGCTCAGGGATGTTGTCAGGCGTGATAAAGTCTTCAATGCAGGTTACCTGGCATTCAGGATTAATCAGTTTTATACGCTCTTCCATAGCCTCCACTTTGGGCTTGCCTATATTGCCATCAAGAGCGTGGATTTGACGATTGGTATTAGTAACACACACATCGTCCATATCGATCAGCGTAATATGACCAATGCCAGAGCGAGCCAAAGCTTCAGCTGCCCAGGACCCCACTCCACCAATGCCAATGACACACACTTTCGCTTTAGAAAAAACGTCGTAAGCGGCATCGCCATACAAACGGCGAATGCCCCCAAATCGTTGATCATTTGTCACTTTTCACTCCTCACAGACAGATCGTTCTGCGCTTTTTTCTTTCAATACGTGTATTCTTTAACTCGATATGACGTCTGTCGTGATAAACATCAACATTAACCAACTGTGAGCGATATGATCGAGCAAACCTTTGAACAACTCGGCCTAACCCCAAGAGAATCTCTACTGTACCAAACCCTATTAAAATTAGGCCCCTCTTCTATCCGCGACATTGCTGAACACAGCGGCATTAACCGTGGTACCGCCTACGAATCACTTAAGCAATTGCAAAGCAAAGGAGTCGTCAGTTATTTCCCGAAAGGGAAAAGGCGATTTTTTACAGCAGAAAACCCAGAGATTTTACTCAGTCTTGCGGAAGATCGGCGTCATCGTTTGGACAAAACCATTGAAACTCTCAAAACCACCATCATTCCCAACTTACATCAGCAACAGCCCGAGTATCATCACACTAATGTACGCTATTATGAAGGGGACGATGGCATCGAATGGGTATTACGCGATATTTTAAACGTCGTGTCGCAACAAGACCACAAAGAATATTGTGTGTTTTCCTCCAAACCGATTCGACCTTACTTATATCGCCCCTTTCCTAACTACACAAAACAGCGAGTGAAACTAGGCATCAACGTAAAAGTGATTGCCCTTGGAGAAGGGGGAGAAGAGGCGGAACTATCACAACGAAAATGGATTAAAACCGAAGGCTCCGTGGATGCCAGCTACATTGCTATCTACCCACCAAAATGTGCCATCATCTCTCTTGTCAGCAAAAACTTTCCATCGGCCGTAGTTTTAGAATCTAAAGACATCGCCAGCGCCCAACAAATTATCTTTGATACCCTTTGGAAGATGCTCTAGGTATCTGGTCAGTTACACTCTTTTACATAAAGGTGATTTTCCGCTACCATCAGACAATCAAAAACACTTACTCTAGGGACCTTTCTGAAAAAGGATTTTTTATGTTATCGCCAAGTGAACGAAGAGCTGCCTACCCACAAGCCCTATCCAGCCAACAGGCTCAAAGACTGCAATCCACCATGTTTCGAAATAAATATGAGCTATATATTATTTCATTATATGAAATGGATAAAATCGTTGAATCAGCCATGAAATCAGGCAAAAAAATTTCCTAAGATCTTTGGAAAAAAATTAAATGGGTTGCTGAAAAATCAGCAAACTACTACGACACAAGTGAAAACATAATCACTGTCACTAAAATTGTTGGGGAACTTGGCGGAATAGCGGCTAAAGTACAAATTAGAAACTATAAAGGTAAACCTCATATTATATTTAAGGGCAATCCTGAGCTTCGAAAAACCTTATCTAAAAGAGTCTATAAACTAAAAGACGCGAGAATAGTAAAACTTGGTTTAGGCCGCGCTCCTTTAATAAATGGTATTAAAGATGGAGGGATACTAACGATTTATCTTGTTACCGCTTATAGGGTATTAGACTACTTTCTGACAGATAATATGACATTAACACAGTTAGTCGGCACACTTGCAAAAGATATTGTAAAAATTGGCATAGCAACTGGTGTGTCAATCAGTGCTGCAATGTTTTTGACAGGTTTATCTTTTACTACTTTTGCAATAGGGCTACTGATTATTGTTATTGCTATAGGTGCCTTTACATCTACGTTATTAGATAAGTTTGATAGTGAATTTAATATCACAAATCAAGTGATAGAGTCAATAAATCACTTAGTTAAATTAGCACAAGAAAATAGAAAAAACTTGATTTATAATATCAATTTTTTATTAGATAGAGAAAAAGAAGAATTTGCAAATTACTTTAATGAGTCTATGTATCATATTATAAATAAAGGTGAAAAAATCACTTTAAGGTTTATAAGAAAAAGTATAAATAATGCACTTTCTATATTACCAAAAATCTAGGCGAGACTATATTATATGGATAAGCATGAAAATCCAGTTATTGTTCAAAAGTATATTGGTCCGTTTTGTTTTTTAATAGCAGGAATAGGCGGGGGTTATTGGTTCGTAAGCAATTTATTTTCCCTATTCATTAATTTTAATAAAAGCGTTATTCTAGTAAATCAAGGTGCTTATTATGCTTTAGGAGCATCTATTATTTTTTTTAGTATTTCTTTTATGGTAATACTTGATCAATAGATAATGAAACCTATTAATAATTATTGGATAAAAATAGGGAATAGATTAATTATTGTCGGCTTTATTCTAACCTTTTCTCTACCTTATATTATTTATTATTATGTAGAGTACTCTTTGATAAATAATGGCTACAACATTTGCGAATCAGCATCAAGAAACTGGTTATATATTCATAATACAGTATACGTTCATCAACCTCAAGCATGCTATAAGACGCTTGTTTATCCATAGCTTTGAAAGAATATTGATATGAAAAGTGCTCTAATTAAAAAATATATAACCCCATTTTGTTTTTTATCTTCGGGAATCATTTCTTTATATTTTTTTATTCAAAGTATTTACAAACTATTAAGAGAAATAAATGAAAATATTGTTTTAGTTAATCTAGGTTCTTATTATATGCTTGGAGCATCTATTGGATTATTAAGTCTTTCTTCACTTTTTATATTAGATCAATGGTCTAAAAAATCTATCAGTAAATATTGGTCAAATTTAATACAGAAAATATTTTTATTTGGTTTTATTTTATTATTTATATTACCCCATATTATTAATTATTTTGTGAGCAGCTATCTAGTAGACAATGGCTATCAAATTTGTGAAGCTGCATCCAGAAGTTGGCTTTATATCCATAAAATCGTTTATGTACATCCACCTCAGGAATGTTATAAAACGCTTGTTTACCCTTAGTGCTAAGAAAATTTAATGGAATAAAAGATGAAAATAGATATGGACCATATTATTGTACAAAAATACATTGGACCTATATGCTTTTTAGCCATAACAGTGATTTGCTTATATTATTTTATTGACAGTCTATATTATTTATCAAAAAATATACATAATAAGGTAGTGTTAATTAACCAAGGCTCTTATTATATGTGCGGAGCATCATTAGGTTTATTAAGCCTCTCATCTGTTTTGATATGGGATCAATGGTTTAAAAGAACTATTAATGATTTATGGCGAAAAGTAATTAGCTACATGTTGATTGCTAGTATCATTTTGACCTTTTCACTTCCTCATATTATTTATTACTTATCAAACCATTATTTAGTCAATAATGGCTATCAAATTTGTGAAGCTGCATCCAGAAATTGGCTTTATATCCATAAAATCGTTTATGTTCATCCACCCCAAGCATGCTATAAGACACTTGTCTTCCCTTAGGAAGAAGCATAAAAAAAGCAGCCATTCGGCTGCTCAGACTGCTGATAAAGTCCTCGCCATTCGGCGGGGATTTTTTATAATAACGGCATGCTTAAAGAACGCCCTCAAACCCAGTCTACTTTAGAGTTTGTTTCCATCGACGAGCTCGTCCCCAGTGATCACTTGCTTCGCAAGATTGATCGAATTATTGATTTTTCCTTTCTACATGATCTTGTGAAGGATTTTTATTGCGCGGATAACGGTCGTCCCGCTCTCGATCCTACTCTCATGTTTAAGTTGCTATTTATTGGCTACCTTTTTGGTATTCGTAGTGAACGTCAGTTGATTAGAGAGGTTCAAGTTAATGTCGCTTATCGTTGGTTCTTAGGTTTAGGCCTGACTGACAAAATTCCCGATGCTTCCACTTTGAGTGCAAACCGCACACGTCGTTTTAAGGAATCCGATATCTATCAAAAGATCTTTGATGAGATCGTACTCCAGGCTATAAAAAACAAGTTAGTTGGCGGAAACACCTTTTATACGGACTCCACACACCTTAAAGCCAATGCGAACAAAAAGCATTTTGAAAAAGTAGTGGTTGAACAGTCCCGACAGGCGTATATGGATGAGCTCGATAAGGCCGTTGAGGAGGATCGACTCGTTCATGGAAAAAAGCCTTTACCACCTGAAAAAAACAAGGTGGAGAGTCGTGAAATCAAGCAGAGTACGACGGATCCAGAGAGTGGCTATATGGTACGAGATACTAAGCCCAAAGGGTTCTTCTACTTAGATCACCGAACGGTTGATGCACGTTGCAACATTATTACTGACGTACACGTCACCGCAGGCAATGTCCACGATGCTGTCCCTTATTTAGAGCGATTGGACCGAATCAAAGAACGCTTTAAGCTTTTCATCACATCGGTCGGAGTCGATGCGGGGTACTTTACCTCAGCAGTTTGTCATGGGTTAGAAGAACGACATATCTATGCCGTGATGGGCTATCGTCGTCCTAATCACAAGAAAGGCTTCTTCTATAAACGCGAATACAAGTACGACAGGGAACAAGATGTCTACTTCTGTCCGCAAGGTGAAAAACTCATTTACAAAACCACTTCTCGAGAAGGTTACCGTCACTACGACTCAGATAGCCTGATCTGCGCGAACTGCCCAGAAAAGCACCGCTGCACCACAAACAAAAAATCGGTCAAAACCATTACGCGTCATGTTTGGGAAGATAGCAAAGAACGCATCAATGCCCATCGGCTAACCCCATTAGGCAAAGTCATTTATGCCAGACGAAAGGAAACCGTGGAACGAAGTTTTGCCGACGCAAAAGAGCTGCATGGCTATCGATATGCACGATTTCGAGGAACAGATAAAGTAGCTTCTCAATGTCTATTAACGGCAGCCGCCCAAAATATGAAAAAGATAGCCTTAATGCTTAGCTAGAGGCTTTTATTTGTTCAAAAAAATGACGAAATCGATAGTCAGAGCCTTAATAAAAGGCCTCAAAGAGCTCTAAGTAACTAATGAGATATCTTGAGTCACTTAGGAAGGAATGTGAGCAAAAGACTCAGAAAAATAAAACCCCAGCAAAAAACTGGGGTTTATCAGTAACCTGAGCAGCCATTCGGCTGCTTTTTTGATTTCAGATTCCAGCACGTCCCTTTTATTTATGACGGAACTGCTGGATAGTACGCAAGCGCGCGACGGCTTCTGCCAATTCCGCTGTTGCACGAGAATAATCGACGTCTGGTTTTTGGTTCGCTAAAAGCTCTTGCGCATGTTGCTTCGCTTTTAGTGCCGCTTCCTCGTCAAGATCTCTTGCACGAATAGCTGTGTTAGCCAAAACGGTAATGCTGTTCGGTTGAACTTCTAAGAAGCCACCAGACACGAAGATAAACTCTTCATCACCATTTTCTTTAACCACATGAACAGGACCTGGTTGCAACGTTGTCAGCAATGGAGAATGCCCTGGCATAATGCCTAGGCCACCATAGCTGCCTGCAGCCGAAAGAGACTTAACGACTCCGCTAAAGATCTCTTGCTCAGCGCTTACGATATCGCAGTGTACTGCTGTGATAGCCATAAGTTGCCTCTCTTAGTCAGGCTCAGTAAGAGCGCGTCGCGCCCTTACTATGCGTGATGGTTAAAGTTTTTTAGCTTTCTCGACGGCTTCGTCGATGCTACCAATCATGTAGAACGCTTGCTCTGGCAAGTCATCAAACTCACCGTCTAGAATGCCTTTGAAACCACGGATAGTGTCTTTCAAAGAAACATATTTACCTGGTGCGCCGGTAAAGACTTCTGCAACGAAGAAAGGTTGAGACAAGAAGCGTTGGATTTTACGAGAACGGTTAACCGTTTGTTTATCTTCTTCAGATAGCTCGTCCATACCCAAGATCGCGATGATGTCTTTCAATTCTTTATAACGTTGCAATACCATCTGTACGCCACGTGCTACGTCGTAGTGCTCTTGACCGATAACTAATGGGTCAAGCTGACGAGACGTACTGTCTAGAGGATCGATCGCAGGGTAGATACCCAAAGAAGCGATGTCACGAGACAATACAACCGTTGCGTCCAAGTGAGAGAAGGTTGTTGCTGGCGATGGGTCAGTCAAGTCATCCGCAGGAACGTATACCGCTTGAACAGAGGTAATAGACCCTGTCTTAGTAGAGGTGATACGTTCTTGAAGAACACCCATTTCTTCCGCAAGCGTCGGCTGATAACCTACCGCTGATGGCATACGACCTAGCAATGCAGATACTTCGGTACCAGCAAGCGTATAACGGTAGATGTTATCGACGAAGAAAAGTACGTCACGACCTTCATCACGGAATTTTTCCGCCATGGTCAAGCCTGTCAAAGCAACACGTAGACGGTTACCTGGTGGCTCGTTCATTTGGCCGTATACGAGAGATACTTTATCGATTACGTTCGAGTCAGTCATCTCATGGTAGAAGTCGTTACCCTCACGAGTACGCTCACCTACACCGGCGAATACAGAGTAACCACTGTGCTCGATGGCGATGTTACGGATAAGCTCCATCATGTTTACGGTTTTACCTACACCGGCACCACCGAACAGACCAACTTTACCACCTTTCGCGAACGGACAGACAAGGTCGATTACCTTGATACCTGTTTCTAACAATTCGCTGCTAGCAGACTGTTCATCGTAGGAAGGTGCTTGACGGTGAATAGACCAACGCTCTTCTTCACCGATAGGGCCTTTTTCATCAATAGGATTACCTAGAACGTCCATAATACGTCCTAGTGTTTTGGTACCTACAGGGACCGATACTGGATGACCAGTGTTATCCACTGTCAAACCACGTTTCATACCATCTGTAGAGCCCATGGCGATGGTACGAACAACACCGTCGCCTAGTTGCTGTTGAACTTCTAACACCAACTCTTTCCCCTCGATAGTGAGGGCGTCGTATACTTTTGGCACATTGTCACGTGGGAATTCCACGTCGATGACCGCACCGATAATCTGTACGATTTGTCCGCTACTCATGTTCGGATCCTCTTAATACCTAAATACCTTAAACCGCTGCCGCGCCGCCAACTATCTCAGAAATTTCCTGAGTAATCGCTGCTTGACGAGCCTTGTTGTACACCAACTGCAATTCATCAATGATATCGCCTGCGTTGTCGGTTGCGTTTTTCATGGCAATCATTCGAGCGGCCTGTTCACACGCAATGTTTTCAACAACCGCTTGATATACCTGAGATTCTATGTAACGAACCAATAACTCGTTCAAAATATCAACGGCTTCCGGCTCATAAATGTAATCCCAATGGTGCTTTAACTCTGTATTCTCTTCTGGTTGCAATGGCAAAAGTTGATCAACCTTGGGTTTCTGAGTCATGGTATTCACGAACTCATTAGAAACCACATACAAACGGTCAAGACGACCTTCGTCAAATGCATCTAGCATTACTTTTACACTACCAACTAGATCGTCAGCTTTAGGTGTATCACCTAACCCAGTAAAAGCGGCTGCTACGTTTCCGCCGTAGTTACGGAAGAATGAAACCGCTTTAGAACCAATTGCACAGATATCAACCTGAACACCGGAATCAGAAAACTGCTTCATTTCTTTTAGTGCGGCTTTGAACACGTTAACGTTCAAACCACCACATAAACCACGATCAGAAGAGACTACGATATAACCAACACGCTTCGCCTCACGCTCGATAAGGTAACGGTGTTTATACTCAGGATTCGCGTTGGCCAAATGACCAACGACTTGGCGAATTCGTTCCGCATACGGACGAGAAGCGGCCATACGATCCTGAGCTTTACGCGTCTTACTGGCGGCTACTTTTTCCATAGCACGAGTAATTTTACGCGTATTGTTAATGCTCGAAATCTGAGTACGTATCTCTTTTCCGACTGCCATAATAGAACTGCCCTTGTGAGAATGTTATTTCACAAACTGCAAAGTAACATTGGTGATGGACTAAGCGAAGAGCCTATCACCAAGCTTATTACCAAGTTTGTGTCGCTTTAAACTTCTCGATTGCCGCTTTAAATGTCGCTTCAATCTCGCCGTTAAAATTGCCTGTTTTGTTGATGTCAGCCATTAGTTCAGCATGTTCGCTGTTCATGTAGCTAATCAACGCACTTTCAAAACTCGCAATCTTGCTTGTTTCAACATCCACAAGGTAGCCATCATTGGCAGCGTAAAGGACAATACCCATATCCGCTACAGGCATAGGAGAGAACTGCTTTTGCTTCATCAGTTCAGTAACCTGTTTACCATGTTCTAGCTGCTTACGAGTTGCTTCGTCTAAGTCAGATGCGAACTGAGCAAACGCTGCCAATTCACGGTACTGAGCTAAGGCCAGACGAATACCACCGCCTAGTTTCTTAACGATCTTAGTCTGTGCTGCACCACCAACACGAGAAACGGAAATACCCGCGTTCATCGCTGGACGAATACCCGCATTAAACAAGTTCGTTTCCAAGAAAATCTGACCATCTGTGATGGAGATTACGTTGGTTGGTACGAAAGCAGATACGTCACCACCTTGTGTTTCAATGATAGGCAATGCCGTCAAAGAACCCGTCTTACCTTTTACTTCACCGTTGGTGAATTTTTCAACGTAATCAACGCTAACACGAGATGCACGTTCTAGAAGACGAGAGTGGAGGTAGAATACGTCACCAGGGTACGCTTCACGACCTGGTGGACGACGAAGTAGCAACGAAATCTGACGGTAAGCCCAAGCTTGTTTCGTCAAATCATCGTATACGATCAATGCGTCTTCACCGCGATCACGGAAGTATTCACCCATAGTACAACCTGTGTACGGTGCTAAATACAACATTGCTGCAGGATCAGAAGCTCCCGCCACAACTACCGTGGTGTATGCCATTGCGCCTGCTTCTTCAAGCTTGCGAACAACGTTAGCGATAGTCGATTGTTTTTGACCAATCGCAACGTACACACACTTAATGCCGCTGTCTTTTTGCGCGATGATGGTGTCGATTGCCAGTGCTGTTTTACCCACTTGGCGGTCACCGATGATCAACTCACGCTGACCACGACCAACCGGAACCATGGAGTCAACCGCCTTGTAACCTGTTTGGATAGGCTGATCAACACCTTGACGAGCGATAACGCCTGGCGCGACTTTTTCGACTTTATCTGTCATTTTTGCATTGAGCGCACCTTTGCCGTCGATTGGGCTACCCAACGCGTCAACAACACGACCAAGCAATTCAGGACCCACTGGAACTTCCAGAATACGACCTGTACATTTTACTTTTTGACCTTCTACAAGGTCTTGGTATTGACCCAGTACTACCGCACCTACAGAGTCACGCTCTAGGTTCAAGGCCATACCGAAAATACCACCAGGGAATTCGATCATTTCCCCGTACATAACATCTGCCAAACCGTGAATCAGAACGATACCGTCTGCCACGCTGACAATTGTGCCCTCATTTTGGGCATCTGAAGAGACATCAAGGTTCTCGATGCGCTTCTTGATAATCTCGCTGATCTCAGATGGATTCAGTTGCTGCATGCTACATTCCTCAACCCTGGTTTCAATTTAAGAAACACTAGGAGTTTATCGCCTCGGCCAGTTTCGTCAATTTACCACGAACTGAGCCGTCGATGATTAAGTCACTGGTACGGATAACCACGCCACCAATCAGGCTTGCGTCTGTTTCGTTAGTTAAGTTGATCTTACGATCCAACTTCTTCGCTAACGAATCGGCTAATGTTTGTGCTTGTTCTGCTGACAACTCAAAAGCAGACGTCAACTTAACATCGACGGCTTTTTCATAATTCAGTTTGAACTGTTGAAATAACTCAGAAATCGCAGGTAACAAGAGTAAACGCTTGTTTTCTGCAAGGTTAAGCAAAAATGCTTTACCTTGTTCAGTGGTTATTTCTTCACAAACCTGTGCCAGAGCGCTCGCTTTCTCTTGCGCACTAAAAGCAGGGTTTCCAAGTGCTGTTTTAAGCTTCGGTTGTTTTGTAACAGTAGCTAATATGCTCAGCATATTAGCCCATTCTGTAACATGACCTTGCTCACGAGCGACTTCAAAAGCTGCTTTGGCGTATGGCCGCGCGACGGTTTTAAGTTCAGCCATTAGATCCTCGCTTAAAGCTCTTTGGCGAGCTGTTCAACGATCTCGCTGTGTGCTTTTTCGTCAATAGTGGCGCCTAAAATTTTCTCGGCACCGGCAAAAGCAAGAGCAGAAACTTGTGCACGCAATGCTTCTTTGGCACGCACAACATCTTGCTCTATTTCAGCCTGAGCCGCTTCGCGAAGACGCTTGCCATCAGCAATTGCTTGCTCTTTCGACTCATCGATCAATTGGTTAGCACGTTTGTTAGCTTGTTCGATAATCTGGGCGGCATGTTCCTTGCTTTCGCGTAACGTTTGAGCGGCTTTTTCTTCAGCCAACTCTAACTCACGTGCTGCTTGGTTTGCTGCTTCAAAACTATCCGCAATCTTTTTCTTACGCTCTTCGAGCGCTTGCATTATAGGTGGCCATACATATTTCATGCAGAAGGCGATAAAAATCACAAAAGCGATTGCTTGGCCTATAATGGTTGCATTGATATTCATGCCTGTACCTCGTATGTTTGTCCGCTAATGGGGGATTAAAATCTTAACCAGCCACGGCGAACAGAACGTACATAGCCAAGCCGACTGCGATCATAGGAACCGCGTCAACCAAACTCATTACGATGAAGAACTGTGTACGCAATAAAGGAATTAATTCTGGCTGACGAGCAGCCCCTTCCAAATATTTACCACCTAGAATACCGATACCAATTGCCGCACCTAGAGCACCTAGGCCTAACATTAGAGCACCAGCAATAAACAACAACGATTGTTCCATTTTTCTCTCCTATAAACTCAACGTAAAGTACAAATAAAAACCTAAATTAGTGATGTTTCTGATGAGCCATATCCAAGTAAACAATGGTCAACATCATGAAGACATAAGCTTGCAATGCAATAATTAAAATGTGGAAAATAGCCCAGCCAATCTGTAACAGGCCGCTAAGAGGACCAAGGATCCATCCAGCACCGAACATGATTGCAAGCAAGATAAAGATCATTTCGCCAGCATAGATGTTACCAAATAGACGTAATGACAATGAAACAGGTTTGGAGATCAGGGATACCAATTCCAATACCAAGTTAATTGGGAATAACCATTTAGGGAACGGCTGGAACGCTAACTCACCTAAGAACCCGCCCAATCCTTTTACTTTGATGCCGTAAAAGACCATTAAAGCAAATACAACCAGTGCCATAGCAGACGTCGCATTGGGATCCGTTGTCGGAACCGCTTTAAAGAAAACATGGTGAGGATCCGCACCAAATACGTGTTCACCAACGAACACCGCAATTTGAGGTATTAAATCAACCATCACATCGTCTACAAGGTTCATCAGAAAAACCCAGACAAAAATGGTCAATGCAAGAGGAGCAACAAGAGGGTTACGGCCAGTAAAGGAGCTACGAACGTTCTCATCGACAAATTCGACAATCCATTCAGCAAAATTGACTAAGCCAGAAGGCACGCCAGATGTTGCTTTCTTCGCAGCACGACGGAAAAACCACATCATCAATACGCCAAGAAGAACAGACATCCCAATGGTATCAACATTGATTGCCCAAAATCCCATATTGGCAGCTTCCTGAGCAGTGTGAGCAAAGCCCCAAGAGCCATCAGCATGCTGCCCAAAAGTCAGGTTCTGTAAGTGATGTTTGATGTAACCTGAAGAACTAATTGTTTCACTCGCCATTTACTAAACCTCAAATTCTTCTAAGCAATTGTTCAATTTTTATGTAAAAAAAATAACACAGCTTGTGTTATTACAAAGCTCGCCAATAAAGTAAAGGCTGTTAGTTTCAACAGCCCGAATCCTAATGCAAACATGGCGAGGGTCCAACACCACCTCTCAATCATGCAGCGGTATACTTTATTTAAATCTTTTCTTGGATCCGATTTGTCTGCTTTTGCAGCGCGAATAAGATGCCATTTCTGCAACAGCGCATTTCCTATGGCAATTGAGCCGCCAAAAATCGCCGCCAGCGCGTTTTCTGTCCCTTGCACCCCATAAAACAATGCGGCCAATACGGCTAAGACTAATACCTGAGTAACCAGTAGCTTATTGATAAGCGTCGTATTTAATCTTCTATCCATCAGGCTTTAGCACCATTCGCAGTGAGTCGTTGCAATTGCACCATGATGAGACAAACATGCGCCATTATAGTTCGATAACCAATAGGGTCAATCTTTAATTATTGCTTACACTAACCTTACATTTGTACCAAAGCGTTAAGACATATGAATTCATGTCACAAACATTAAGGATAAGTAAATGCACAATTAAAATCCGACGCATTATATGGGTAATACAAACGATGATCAACTTAAACCGCTGTCAAAAAACACTCACTGATTAAGAAGTTCTGGCAATCTTGCGGACGATAATCGGGCCAATTTATTTTTTCGAGAACAGTTCACTTATCAATAACTCAAGGTGTTCAGGGTTACGATATTCGATCACCACCTTACCTTTTCCTTTTGCTGAAGGCTGAATTTTGACGGAAGCATTGATTTTTTGGCTAATTCTTTCTGCTTCAGCACTCAAGTCAGGAAGCTCAGGAGCGGCGTTATCTTCTTTAATAGGCGATTGATAATTTTTGACTAAGCGTTCGGTTTCACGCACTGATAAGGACTTTGTAACAACTTGTGAAGCGGCTTGAATTTGTTTGTCTTGCTCTAGAGGCAATAACGCTCTAGCGTGCCCCATTTCAATATCGCCATGCTCTAATAAGCGACGAACTTCTGGCGACAAACCAAGTAAGCGGAGTAAATTGGCGACCGTAGAGCGAGATTTGCCCACTGTATCAGCTACTTCTTGCTGAGTCAGATGAAAGTCTTCAATCAAACGTTGCAACGCTAACGCTTCTTCAACAGGGTTGAGGTCTTCACGTTGGATGTTCTCAATGAGGGCAAGCACCACGGCATCGGAATCTTCTACATGACGAATAATGACCGGGACTTGAGTTAACTCAGCTAATTTGGCAGCACGCCAGCGACGTTCACCAGCGATAATTTCATACTGGTTAGTACCGTTGGGGCGTACCACAATAGGCTGCATAATGCCTTGGTTACGAATTGATATTGCCAATTCATCCAAGTGTGCAGGGTTCATATCACGACGAGGTTGGAATTTGCCCTTAGAAAGCCACTCAACCGGTAAATAAGTCAGGCCTTTGATGGCTTCGCTGTGCTCAGATAACTCAACACTATCGGTCGGCGCTTTTTGTGGTGCCAGTAAAGCGTCCAGACCACGACCTAAGCCTCTTTTTTTCATCGTCATGTTTTAACCCTAATTGAAATCAGATCTTACTTGTCTTTGCGCATTATCACGCAGAGCGTTTACGGATAAATTCACCTGCTAAGGCAAGGTAAGCAATGGCACCACGGGACTCTTTTTCATAATGTAAAACAGGCAGTCCATAACTTGGCGCTTCAGCAAGGCGTATATTACGAGGTATCACCGTATCATACACCTTAGAACCGAAATGTTTTTGTAATTGACCCGATACATCATGGGTCAAACTAGGGCGAGGATCATACATGGTTCGCAGAATCCCCTCAATTTCTAGTGACGGATTTAAGGCATGGGTAATACGGTCAATGGTTTGCAATAACGCCGTCAACCCTTCTAGGGCATAATATTCACATTGAACCGGAATTAACACCCCTTGGGAAGCGGCCAACGCATTGACGGTTAACATGTTCAGCGCCGGTGGGCAATCAAGCAGGATAAAATCAAAGTCATTATCTACTTCATACAACCCCGCTCTTAAACGAGTTTCCTTACTGGGCAAGTCCAACAAAGCCACTTCTGCCCCGGTTAAATCCCCATTGGCGGGCAACACCCAATATTTACCAGGATTAGCCGTCTCTTCCATGACGGGCTTCATCACTTCTTTAACGCCATGGGTTCCCACTAAAACATCAAAGACACTCGTATCAAGCTCTTCTTTAATGAGACCGCTGCCTGTCGTGGCGTTCCCCTGGGGATCAAGGTCGATTAAAAGCACACGTCGCTTCATCGCGGCCAATGAGGCGGCGAGGTTTACACAGGTCGTGGTTTTACCCACTCCCCCTTTTTGATTCGTGACTGCGATTATTCTCGCCATGCTATTATCCTTTACGCACCATAATGACCATATGACGTTCAGCCTGTATATTCGGTACATTCAGCGATTTAATATCAACAACTTCCACTTCAGAAGGCAAAGCGGCAAGCTCTTTCTCTGGGTGTACCCCTTTCATTGCTAAAAAATTACCTGTGTCCTTTGGTAGTGGCAAGGTCCAGTTTATCATGTCTTGCAATGAGGCAAAGGCCCGTGAAATTACATGATCGTACTCACCTTGATGAGCATGTTTTTCAACCCGCTCATTTGCAACCGTAACATTATTAATGCCTAGCTCCATTTTTACCTGGGTTAAAAAACGGGTTTTTTTGCCATTACTATCTAGCAAAGTAAAGTGTTTTTCAGGGTAACAAATAGCAAGCACCATACCAGGTAACCCTGGTCCTGTCCCCACATCAATAATACGTTCACCTTTAATAAAAGGCAGTGTGGCCAGACTGTCTAATAAATGCAATGAGATCATTTGATCAACATCACGGATTGCCGTGAGGTTGTATGCCTTATTCCATTTTTGCAACATGGCAAGGTAGTCTACTAGAGTCTGAATGGTCTTATCAGATAAATGGGCGCCCATTTGTTGGGCGCCTTTTTGAATGGCAGCAAAATGTGTCACAGTCGAATCCAATTAATCGGCGTTATCGGCTGTAGATTCTAGGCACTTTTGCGTGTAATCGCACGTTTTTTCAAGTGAATTAATAGTAAGGACACCGCAGCGGGGGTCACACCTTGGATGCGTGACGCCGCAGCAAGCGTGGCAGGTCGTGCCTGAGTCAGCTTTTGCTTAATTTCATTGGACAGACCTTCCATCCTAGAATAATCCAAATCTTCCGGTAACGGCGTGTTCTCTTGACGACGCAAACGTTCAATATCTTCCGCTTGACGGGAAATATAACCTGCGTATTTCACAGCAATCTGAACTTGTTCGGACACTTGTTCATCAACCGCATCGGCAGGTGCATTTTTCAGATGAGCAATGTCGGCATACACCACCCCTGGACGCTTCAATAAATCCAACAAACTGTACTCATGAGAAATTGGCGTTTCCAATTTTGGATTAATAACTTCAGCCTCAGGAGAATTGGGTACAATCCAGTTGGATTTAAGACGCTGAGTTTCCAATTCGATGGCTTCACGTTTTTTACAAAAAGCCGCCCAACGCTCATCCGATACCAAACCAAGTTCACGACCTTTTTCAGTTAAACGCATATCCGCGTTGTCTTCACGAAGAATCAAACGATACTCCGCACGGCTGGTAAACATACGATAGGGTTCTTTTGTTCCCATTGAAATCAGATCATCAACAAGCACGCCTAAATAAGCTTCGTCACGACGAGGTGTCCAAGCTTCTTTGTCTTGTGCTAATAAAGCAGCGTTTAAGCCCGCCAATAAACCTTGAGCGCCCGCTTCCTCGTAACCCGTTGTGCCATTAATCTGCCCAGCAAAGAACAAACCAGGCATGTGCTTGGTTTCTAAGGAATATTTCAAGTCTTGTGGATTGAAGTAATCGTATTCAATCGCATAACCTGGGCGAATGATATGCGCATTCTCCATACCTTTCATGGAACGCACCAATTCGATTTGTACGTCAAATGGCAAAGAAGTAGAAATGCCATTCGGATACAGTTCGTGGGTCGTTAAGCCTTCCGGTTCAATGAAAATCTGATGGGAGTTTTTATCCGCAAAGCGCACAATTTTATCTTCAATAGAGGGACAGTAACGTGGCCCAACCCCTTCAATCACTCCGGTATACATAGGCGAACGATCCATACCTGCACGAATGATATCGTGGGTGCGTTCATTGGTATGGGTAATAAAGCAATTGATTTGACGTGGATGCATTGAGCGATCGCCCATATAAGACATCACAGGCGTTATATCATCACCAGGTTGTTCTTGCATTTGGTTAAAGTCGACCGAGCGCGCATCTATTCGTGGGGGTGTCCCCGTTTTAAGACGGTCTACTCGAAATGGCAAAGCACGCAATTTTTCTGCTAAGCCAATGGATGGAGGATCACCAGCACGACCACCAGAATGGTTTTGTAAACCAACATGAATCACGCCACCTAAAAAAGTGCCCGCTGTCAACACAACGGTTTTACTATTAAAACGAATGCCCGTTTGCGTAATGACACCCCGAGCCGCACCATTTTCAACAATCAGATCTTCGGCTGATTGTTGGAATAACCAAAGATTTTCTTGGTTTTCCAATTGATAACGAATGGCTGCTTTATAAAGAATACGGTCAGCTTGAGCACGCGTGGCTCGAACAGCAGGCCCCTTGCGAGAGTTCAATGTACGAAACTGAATACCCGCTTTATCAGTAGCAAGTGCCATCGCGCCATCCAAAGCATCAATTTCTTTTACTAGGTGCGACTTCCCAATACCACCAATGGCTGGGTTACAGGACATTTGTCCTAATGTTTCAATGTTGTGTGACAATAAAAGTGTTTTCACACCCATACGAGCTGCTGCTAAAGCGGCTTCTGTGCCGGCATGACCACCACCAACCACAATCACATCAAAGCGACTTGGGAAATCCACGGGAACCTCGGTATTGCTAATAAATAAATGACTAATGAATAAAAAACGAACAGATTCGATAAGGTGGCCTAGTATATCGGCTAATTTTGAAAAAGAAAGAGAGATAAACGACTATTCCCCGGTCATCAATATTAATAAAATCATTATGTATATAGGGTTTTTATGTTAGTTATGTTTATGTAGAACCTCTATTTTTGTTAACAACCAATAAAAATCCTTATATTTCATTTAGTTATAGAATTCACATCTTGTTGATGTATGGTCTACTTACCTGTGATATGAACAGACTGAACTTGTGAATAACTTGAGTACTTATACACTAGTGTCTTTTTCTTTCTGAGTTGTTAAAAACTGTGCAAAACTTCTTATTTATCTATCACCATAGTTATCAACAGTTGGAAAAAATGTATTTTTTATTTGTTTTTATTTGTTTTTAAAGGTTTTTTTATAGTAGTGCACAGGGGGTTTTTGGCCTGTTAGTAAAAAATAGTCCACAAGCGAAAAAAAGAAAAAAATTTTAACTTTCACATTTGCTCAAAAAAATAATGTGAATAATTTTGCTGTCAACAGGTTGACATGGGATAAGTTTGAGCTGTGTATAAAGTTTTTCACGGACCAAAATATTGAAATTGTGGGTAACTTCGTCATTTTCGCAGGCGCCTGTTAATGACTTGTCTGGTAGGGTAAGCAGGAGAAGCATCAATTAATAAGAAACAAGGCCAAAAAAAAGCGCCAACTAGGCGCTTTTTGACTATAAGACGTTATAAAGCTAGATGTTAAGCGCTTTTCAGGCTTTGCATATCAATGATAAAGCGATATTTCACATCGCCTTTTTTCATACGTTGATAAGCTTCATTGATATCTTGGATGTTGATCATCTCCGCATCACACTCAATCTGGTGTTCCGCACAGAAATTCAACATTTCTTGTGTTTCAGCGATACCACCGATTAACGACCCCGTAAGTATTCGGCGCTTCATGACCAAGTTTCCGGCGTGAACCGGTGGTTCAACAGGTTCAATAAGACCGACAAGAATGTGTGTGCCGTCGACTTTTAAGACACTAAGATAAGGGTTGAGATCGTGCTGTACTGGGATGGTATCCAACAAATAGTCAAACGTCAGCGCAGCGGCTTTCATTTGTTCTTCATCGGTTGACACAATGACGTGATCGGCACCTTGTTTTTTTGCTTCGGCGATTTTGCTTTCGGAGCGAGTAAAAATGGTGACTTCAGCACCGAAGGCTTTGGCAAATTTCACCCCCATGTGACCCAAGCCACCCATGCCCAAGACCCCTACTTTATCCCCTGCTTTGATGCCATTATGACGAAGTGGTGAATAAGTGGTGATGCCTGCGCATAATAAAGGGGCTGCTTTACTTAGCTCTAAGGTTTCTGGAATGGACAAAACGAACTTTTCTCGTACTACAATGTGGTCAGAATAACCGCCATAAGTGAGTGTGCCATCAATTAAATCATGGCCACCGTAGGTGCCCACAGCGCCATTATCACAATATTGTTCCAGGTCTGCGGCACAATGGGCACAATGCTGACAAGAATCGACCATACAGCCTACTCCGACAATGTCGCCTATTTTATATTGGCTCACTTTATTGCCGACTGCCGTGACTTTGCCGATGATTTCATGACCTGGTACGACAGGGTATTCACTTGGTCCCCAATCACTTTCAACGGTATGGATATCTGAGTGACAAACACCGCAGTAAAGAATATCAATATTCACATCATCTTCACGTAATGCGCGTCGTTCAAAAGTAAAAGGTGCTAAAGGTGTCGTTGCGGATGTCGCAGCATAAGCTTTTGCTTGACTCATTACTTAACTCCTAATCTGTTAGTGAATGTCTTAATGTGCTCTCAGTGTAGGGTAAATAGAGGAGATTATTGTTATGCAATTCTGGTAGTATTTTGCCTATTCCTACAAAAAGGCCGAACTCTTTATTTCCTACACAATGTTTGCCCGATATCTTATATAAGTGACCCGAAATGATGATAACTCCAGAAAAACAGAGCAGTTTAGTGGATTTACTGCGACCTATTGCCTCTTTGGAAGGCGTTAGAAGCAGCCTTATTGATCAGGTGCGTTTGATAAAATGCTCTAGAACGATTCCTCGTAGCCCCCTGATGTATCAACCGAGTTTGACCATCATCGCGCAAGGAAAAAAAATAGGATATATAGGAGAGCGAGAGATTCATTACAATTCGGGACACTACTTGGTACAGACCCTGCCTTTGCCTTTTGAATGCGAAACCTTTGCTACCGAAGATGAACCCCTATTAGGCTTATCCATCCATATTGATCCTGCTATGTTAGCAGAGCTGGTAGTGGATCCTGTGGAAATCGACCCTCACAAAAATGCTTCTTGTTCGCCTATGGCGTCTGTGGCCATGAGTAGTGGAATGCAAGAAGCCGTTATACGGCTTGTACGTGCGCTACATGATGAAACCACGGCAAAAATTATGGGGACTAGCCGAGTGCGAGAAGTGATTTTTGAAGCATTACAAAGCTCTCAAGGAGATGCCATTCGGGCGCTGGTGGCCAATCAAGGATTGTTCTCTCGTATTGTGTTGGCGCTCAAGCAAATGCATACCGAGCTGGATCAGGAAATACGGGTTGAGCAATTGGCAGAAAATGCCAATATGAGTGCGTCGAGCTTTCACCACCATTTTAAAAGTATAACGGGTTCTTCCCCTTTGCAATATTTAAAACGTTTACGCCTTCTCAAGGCGCAAATGTTGCTAAATCAGGGGATATTGGGGGTTGGACAGGTGTCTTTCGAGGTGGGCTATAAGAGTGTTCATCAATTTAGTCGCGACTATAAACGCTACTTTGGAGCGTCTCCTACCAAAGATAAATTAAGAGAAAATGCAGTGTTATAAAAGCGATATGGGTCAATCGGATTCTTAATGGTTGAATTAACTTTCTTGAATTTAATAGACGAGTGGTCTAAATTAATACCTATGACACTCAATTACTAGGAATAAGAATGTGCTCCACACTCTAGATGAATCTAAATCCAGTACTGACTTAGTAAATAAGCCTCGTCGCGGGAGGCCTAAAAAGTCATCATCAGATTCTCAGGATACTCGGGAAGCCTTGTTACGGGCTGGTATGTTGATATTGACGGAATCTGGTTTTACCCGCAGTGGTATTGAGCCAATTCTAAAATCGATTGGCGTACCCAAGGGATCTTTTTACCACTACTTCTCTAGTAAAGAGGCCTTTGGATTGGCCGTTTTAGAGCGTTACCGACGCTATTTTGAAGCGAAACTAGATGGCTTTTTACTAGATGAGGCATTCTCTCCGCTGGAACGATTACAACGTTTCGCTAAGGACGCTCAGGATGGCATTGTCCGTCATGAGTTTAAGCGTGGCTGTTTAGTGGGGAATTTAGAACAAGAATCTAGCCTATTGTCTGAATTTTTTCGAGAACAATTGCAAGCGACCTATCAAAGCTGGCAGGCGCGGGTAGCAGAGTGTTTATTAGAAAGTCAAAAGCAAGGTGAAATGGATTTACAAGTCAGTATTGAACAGACGTCTCAAGCATTTTGGATTGGTTGGGAAGGTGCGGTTCATCGGGCTAGGTTGATAAAAAGCATTCAACCCTTGAGCCTGTTTATGGCATTTTTTATCAAAGCAATTCAATCTAAAACGTATTAAAAATACCAACCAAGTATCAATACTTGGTTTTTTTGTTATTTAATTAGACGATCAGTCTAAATTTGGAGGGTTTATGTTTAAAGGCTTATTGATCACGCAAGAAGACAAGAAAAACTTGGCATCCATCGTTGAGCTAAATGAAGATCAGTTACCCGAGGGTGATGTTCTAGTCGATGTTCACTACAGTACGATAAATTATAAAGACGGTATGGCGATCACTGGAAAGGGTCCCATTATCCGTTCCTTTCCAATGGTGCCGGGGATTGATCTGGTTGGACAAGTCATGAAAAGTGATTCTCCGCGCTTTTCCAAAGGGGATTTGGTCATTCTCAATGGTTTTGGTGTTGGTGAAAAACACTGGGGAGGTCTATCAGAAAAAGCCCGTTTAAAAAGTGATTGGCTAATCCCACTTCCTAAAACAATCGAAGCCAAACACGCTATGGCCATTGGTACGGCCGGTTACACTGCCATGCTGTCTGTACTCGCGTTGGAAAAACAGGGAGTAACGCCGGAGTCTGGAGAAGTTTTAGTCACTGGTGCAAATGGCGGGGTTGGCAGCTTTGCGATTCGTCTATTAAGTCGTTTGGGGTATCGCGTGGTAGCCTCCACAGGTCGAATGGCAGAAAGTGATTATCTAAGAAGCTTAGGTGCGAATGAAATCATTGATCGGGATTATCTGTCTGAACTAGGAAAGCCGCTGCAAAAAGAACGTTGGGCTGGTGCTATCGATTGTGTTGGCAGTCATACGCTAGCAAACGTGTGTGCCAGTACCCAATATGGTGGTGTGGTAACCGCCTGTGGCCTTGCCCAAGGTATGGATTTTCCGGCTTCGGTTGCCCCGTTTATTTTACGCGGCATTAAATTAATTGGTATTGATAGTGTCATGCGTCCACTTGAAGACCGCATCGAGGCATGGGAACGTTTAGGTGAACTATTAAAATCGGAAGACTTCGCGACGATTAGCCATGAGATTACCCTCGATGAGGTGGTTGAAACGGCCCATGCTCTAATGAATGGCAAGGTTCGTGGCCGTATTGTTGTGAATATGAAACCCTAGATTTAATGGCTGTTACCTGCCCTACTATAAATTGTTCCAGTTGGAGCGGTTTATAGTAGGATACTTCCCATTGTTCCCATTGTTCCCGTTTTGGACAACTCGCACAAGGTATGGTAGCTGACGCAAGCCAATGCTTTTTTACGAGTGGTTTTTGCTTATCCAGAGTTCGCTAGTGCTTTTACCTCTTTTTAATATTTATTGGTCGTTTACATTAGCCGACTTTTTGGCCTACCCGAAAGCAAAAATGACCGTGGGATAGGGAGTATCACACTATTTTTAGGTTCATTTAGAAGATGGCTTTTATTTATTATAAATCATTTATATGTTGTACTAGATGATCGATAAATGATCTGCATTTAAGACGAACACGGTGGTCTCCTGTAAAAACAACACTGATATCCTGTTTAGGAAGACTCCAGTCTGGAAATAAATGAACAAAATCCCCGTCTGTTAATTCTTTTTTGATTATCCATTCGGGTAATATGGCGATACCCAGGTTGGATTTCACCATAGATTTTATAGATATTGATGAGTTAGTACTAAATTTTGCGGTAGCATTCACTTTGAACTCATGATTATCTTTATTATGAAAAGTCCATTGTGTCGGATTTTTTAGATTACTGTTAGCAATCCAGTGGGCTGAGTTAACATCCTCTAATGAAGTAAGAGGGTTTTTTAGTAGCCACTGTGAAGAAGCCACCATAATAATATTATAATGGGCGATCTTTCGACTTTTTAAAGACGAATCATGCAATGTACCCAACCTAACCGCTAAATCAATCTGCTCATTGACTAATTTATTTAATGAAGAATCTGCATGAAAACTAATTGTAATATCTGGGTGAGATTGACAGAAATCAGCAATAATAGGTATTAAGAACACCTCTCCAAATTCGACAGTGGAAGAAATTCTTAAATTTCCAGTGAGAGAATGATGCTTCTCAACAACATTTTCTAATGATGTCTGAATATTTGAAAATGTCTCTTTAAAATCGTTATAGAGTAATTCACCCGCTTCAGTCATCACAAAGCCTCTGGAGTTTCTGATTAATAGTGGAACTTTCAGAGAGTCTTCTAAGGATTTGATATGGATGCTGACCATCGCTTTGCTGATGAATAGTCGATCCGCCGCTTTGGAGAATGAGCCACTTTCAACGACAGTGATGAAAATATGGATACGTTTTAGATTGTTAAACATACATTGTTAAATCTCATTAAACTTAGTGTTTAGTCTAAACAGCTCGTCACCCTCCGTCAAACTCTATAGTATTCCGGCCATAAAATTTTTGTCAGAGGTTGCTCATGGTTTATCGCTACCGAATTGCTCTCATTTTTTTGATCGGTTTTTTTATTGACTGTATAAATATATTTATGTCAGCAATTTCTCTTCCTGATATTGCCAGAGAATTATCTGTATCAGCGTCTAGTATTGTTTGGGTTGCAAATAGTTATATTCTTGGCCTGACACTGATTATTCCTATTAGTAATTGGTTGGCCAGTCAATTTGGCACTCGATTAACCATTGTAGCATCCATGCTTATATTTTCATTGGGTGCATTATTAGCTGGTACAACAAATGAGTTTTATTCTTTAGTCACTTTTCGTTTTATTCAAGGCGTGGGTGGTGGCCTGCTTATTCCCGTTGGTCAAGCTCTCACCTTTAATTTATTTAAAAATAAAGAACGAGCAAAAATATCAACACTTGTTATGGCGGTCGCTTTGATTGCTCCCGCTATCTCACCGACTATTGGTGGTATCATTGTTGACAATGCTTCTTGGCGTTGGGTATTTTTATGCAATATTCCCTTTAGTTTATTAACGGCTTTATTAGCCCTACTATGGATTCGCTCTGAGGAAACGATGGTAAAACGCCCTGACCTAAAGGGGCTAATGTTGGTTAGTATTTCATTGGCCACAATACTCATAGGGCTTTCTCTTTACGCCGATGCTGGTTCAAAACTGAAGTCATTATTGTTTCTTATCATCGGCTTTGTTTTTGCTATGGCTTACTTGAAGTACTATCAGGATAAGTCTGACCCCATTCTTGATCTCAAAATGCTGCATAATATTCATATGCGATTTTCTGTGCTGATTTACCATGCGGTTCCTGGTGTCTTCACAGGAGTGAACCTATTGAGTATATTTTTTCTTCAAGATGAGCTGGGTTGGTCGGCGGAGCAAACTGGATCATTGATGATACTTTATGCGACAGGGTCATTTTTTGCCATGGTAATGGGTGGCCGACTCTATAATCGTATTGGTGCACAGCCATTATTTCTATCTGGTTTATTATTACACTCCTCTGGGATCGCGGTTCTCTCTTTAGCGGGAAATAATCTCACACTGCCATTATTGATTATCGCCTACCTATTGATGGGCATGGGAGGAGGAATAAGTGCCAATACAGCCCAGACAACGGCGATGATGGATTTTGACGAAGAGCAACTTACTCGAGCCAGTACTATCTGGAATCTGAATCGTCAGATGTCCTTCAGTATCGGTGCTGCTTTTTTCACATTAGTTTTTAACTTGTTGCAACAGTACACCACGGATATGTCAGCCTACCAACTGACATTTTTAATAGCCTCAGTTGTTGGGCTTAGCCCCTTGCTACTGATTAAAAAACTCACCCAGAAAAAGGACTCGTTATGTTATCCGAAAGAGAGTTAGTCGCGCATCACAGCGTTATCGAGCTTCATCAATGGATTCAAGATGTATTTACTGGTGATTCAAAGCACTCTATGTCTCTAGAGAAACTACTGAATAGCTTCAGCCCGACTTTTTCCATGGTCCCAGTTTCTGGGAATCTTGTCGGTCTACAACAGGTTGAAGCGCTATTTCGGCAGAACATAGGAAGTCGCCCATCCTTGTCCATTACAATTGAGCAATGTGAAACGCTATTAGAAACACAAGACAGCATTGTTATACGCTATCGTGAAATACATCAGGAAGAAGATAAAGGTTCTTCTCGCTGGTCCGTAGTGATTATTGATATGCATAGCGGTAATCCGCTATGGCGATATCTACAAGAAACGGCTGAGGCGTTGTAAAGATTGAGTCTATACCAGATGCAAAAATGGAGGTATGCCGCACGTCTAAAACAGTCGTTTTGACAGTCCTAAAGACAAAGTAACAGTAGGCTAAGTAACCTACCCAATAGGTACAGTCTAACAGACTGCACTATTGGGTTTTAGGGGGGCCTTATTTTGCTGTGTTCTTTTTCGGTGGCGTTGCGGAGGGTAAATCACTCACATTCCAGCCGCCGCCTAGAGCGACGATCAATTTTACACTGTTGATGAGTTGGGATTTGATGATATTCAATTCATTCTGTTGTTGACTCAAACTGGTGGCTTCTGTTGTGGCGACGTTTAAGTAATCGATCATGCCGGAGTTAAATTGATTATAGGTTACCCTCGCGGACTCTCTGGCGGATGCGGTGGCTTGTTTTTGCACGGCCATTTCCTCGTTTAGCCCGTGTATGGCCACCAGATAATCCTCCACTTCTTGGAAGGCACTCAGTACGGTTTGTCGATAATTGGCGACACTGGCGTTATAAGCGGCTTTTGCTTGGCGAACTTTCGCTTTCGTGGCCCCGAAGTCGAAGATATTACCACTCAGAGAAGGCCCAATCGACCAAACTCTTGAAGGCAATTCGAACAGGTCACTCAAGGTGGAGTTTTCAACCCCTGCGCTGGCTGACAAGGTTAAATCGGGATAATACCCGGCAATGGCAACGCCGACGGCGGCGTTCGCAGCGGCCACATTACGCTCTGCATAGGCAATATCGGGTCGACGTTGTAACAACGCAGAGGGAAGCTCAGTAGGGATCTTGGGCAAATGATAGGTCAACGGCTCAGCAGGCAATGAAAACGCTGCAGGTGGTTTGCCAATTAATACCGCGATGGCGTGTTCATACTGGGCCCGTTGCCATTTGAGATTAATCATAGAAACCTGAGTGGTGTGTAATTGGGTTTGCGCTTGGGCCAAAGAGGAACGAGAAATGTTCCCTGCTTTGTATTGATTGTTAACGACTTTTAGATATTGGGTATAGTTTTTTATGTTGCGTTGGTAAAGCGCTATTTGCTCGTCCATCACTCGCAATTGAAAATAATCTTGCGCCAAACTGGATTGCGCACTGAGGGTCGCATTGGCGAGTTGAGCGGCACTTGCCATGGCACTGGCGCGATCTTCTTCACGAGTACGGCGTAATTTTCCCCATAGATCCAGTTCCCAGCTGGCACTGCTCTTTGCAGAGAAGCTATTACTGGTTTGGCTTTGTGTACCAGAGCGTGTAGCACTCGCTGAGCCGCTGATTGATGGGTATAGATTGGCGCCTGCTTGTTCGGCAACGGCTTTGGCCTTTTCATATTGAGCCGCATATTCGGCGACGTTTTGGTTGTTTATCTGTACTTGGGCGAGCAGTTTAGACAACACTGGGTCTTGATAGACTTTCCACCAAGCACCTTTGGGCTCTTGGTCTAGTGGTGTTGCCTTTTGCCAACCTTTGGCTTCTTTAAATGGTGGACTTTGTGGGGCGCTTGGTCGTTTATAATCTGGCCCAACCACCGCGCACCCACTGAGTATCGTAGCGAATAGACTGATACACATGTATTGAATGATTCGATTATTCATCATGATCCATTTTTATCATTGGTTATAGAGGGGTCGCTGGCCGACCAATCTTCCTGGCGAATATGACGTGACCAAAACCGCCGAGTCCCTTGGCTAATCTTTTCCATGTAGAGATAAACTACAGGGGTGGTATACAGCGTCAGCAATTGGCTGACCACCAAACCACCACAGATCGCAATGCCTAACGGACTGCGTAAATCCGCATCACCACCCTGCCCAACAGCCATTGGTAAGGCACCAAAAAACGCAGCAAACGATGTCATTAAAATCGGTCGAAAACGCTTTAGGCAGGCTTCTCGAATGGCCTGTTCTGATGACAGATTTTGCTTTCGTTGGGCATCCAACGCAAAATCTATCATCATAATGGCGTTCTTTTTCACTATGCCGATCAACAGCAAAATCCCAATCAGGGCGACGATGGTCAGCTGCGTATTGGTGATTTGCATGAGTAGCAAGGCCCCAAGACCTGCCGAGGGTAAGGTTGATAAAATGGTGAGTGGATGAGCAAAGCTTTCATAAAGCATACCAAGGACAAGATACACCGTAATCAGGGCGGCCAAGATTAACCAAGGAATATTGTGCGCAAAACTGATAGAAAATTTAGCATCCCCTGCGTAGTTCGCCACAATGCTGCTTGGCATGGCTAATTTGGCTATTTCCAGTTTAATGGCCTGTTGGGCCTCTTCCAACGTGACCCCATCGGCTGTATTGAACGCGATGGTAACCGTAGCGGAGAGATCTTGGTGTGAGACGGATAAAGCTGCGTTTCCGCTTTCCAACGTGGTAAATGCGCTGATAGGGACAATATTGCCCTTATTCGTCACGATGCTCATGGATTTTAAAACATTACTGTTGCTGGTGTAATCCTTGGTTAACCCCATGACAACATGATATTGGTTTGTGTCTTGGTACATAGTGGCAATTTGGCGTTGGCTAAACGCATTGCTTAACAAAGTATCTAAATCTTTGACTGAGACACCTAAACGCTTAGCGGCATCACGGTTAATAATGATGCGTACTTCTTGGCCACCCTCTTCTAAATCCGAATCGACCCCACTAAGCTCTGGCAAATGACTTAATGCCGTTTGGACTTTGGGTGCCCATTTGCGTAGTAGGTTTAAATCGTCTGATTGGAGACTTAATTGATAGCTGGCATTGGCACTGCGTCCACTAATATGAAGGTCACTCGCGGCCCGTAAAAATAGCCTTCCCCCAGCCATACTTTGGGATTTTTGGTAGAGACGGTTAGCGACTTGCGCAGCGGTTGCCTGTCGTTCATCAAGTGGCTTGAGTCGCACGAAAAAGCGGCCTAAATTTTGACCGCCACGGCGTGAACTACTGATGGAGCTCATCACACTGGCAACAGCGGGATCGGAAAGAATCATCTTAGTATATTGGCGTAGCCTGGGTTCCATGGCGTCAAAGGAGGTGTTTTGATCCGCGCGTAAGGCACCGTAGAGAATGCCAGTGTCCTGTTCTGGAAAAAAGCCCTTTTGAATGCTGCCGTACAAGTGGACATTCAATGCAATGGTCGCAATCAGCGTCAACAGGGTGATGCGCTTGTGTCTTAGTACAACATCCAAAGACACTTTGTAACCTTTATTGAGCAGGTCGAAGGCGCTTTCAATCCCAATATAGAGGCGGTTTTTAGGGCGGTTTTGTGCTTGACGACGTAATAAGCGCGAGCACAACATGGGCGTGAGTGTCACGGAGACTAACATTGAGATCAACAGTGACACCGTCAAGGTGACGGCGAACTCTCGTAGTAGCTGACCAATAATATCGCCCATAAAGAGCAATGGAATAAACACCGCCACCAAAGAGACGGTCATCGCCAGCACGGTAAAGCCGACTTCCTTCGCGCCTCGCAACGAGGCTCTGACAGGCCCATAGCCCTCTTCCAAGTGGCGGGATATATTTTCCAGTACCACAATGGCGTCGTCCACGACGAAGCCCGTGGAGACGATGAGAGCCATCAATGAGAAGTTATCTAAACTGTACCCAAGCAGATACATCACTGCAAAGGTACCTAATAAAGAAACGGGTAATGCCATTGCTGGAATAAACAAAGCTCGGCCATTACGTAAAAAGACGAACACCACGGCAATGACTAAAGCCATGGCAATCAATAAGGTGCGTTCTGTTTCATGTAAGGCGGAACGCACCGTAGGAGAACGGTCTAGGGTAATGTGCAATTGCGCATCACCTGGTAGGAGCTTTTTAAATACAGGTAATTGCGCTTTTATGCCATCAATGGTGGACAGCATGTTCTCGCCAGAAGCTAGCGTGACACGAATATTAACGGAGGGCTGATTATTGTAGTAGGCGACGTTGTACTGGTTTTCCACCCCTTCTTTGACCTCAGCAACATCGGATAAATGAATAGCCGCTCCATTTTGGTAGAGAATGACGATGTTTTTAAACGCTTTGGCGTGCAGTAATTGATCATTGCTGTTGACCATCAGGGTGTTTTTATCGCCTTGAATCACCCCTTTGGGTCCATGATTGGTGGCGGCCACAATGGCTTTACGGACGGTATCCAAGGAAATGCCGTAATGGGTCAAGGCTTGAGGATGAAGGTTGATGCGTACCGCTGGTGAGGAGCTACCTGATAGCGTCACGTCCCCCACCCCATTGACTTGTGCGATCCGTGGCTCTAACTGATTGCTGGCAAAATCATACAAAACACTGGCGGGAATCGACTTTGAGGTCAGTGACATCATTAAAATAGGCGCCGCCGCTGGATTGATTTTACGGTAGGTCGGCAAGGAGGTCATGGCACTGGGCAATAAGCTTTGCGAGGCATTGATGGCCGCTTGGACATCCCTTGCGGCACCATTAATATCACGCTTACCGTCAAACACAAGCACGATGGAGGTAGAGCCTAACGTACTGGATGAGGTCATCTCATTGACCCCTGAAATTTGCCCTAATGCTCGCTCCAGTGGCGTGGCGACGGTGGCGGCCATAGTTTCTGGGCTGGCACCGGACACATTCGCACTGACTACAATGACCGGAATCGACATGGCGGGCAGGCTGGAGACTGGCAACCATTGAAACCCTAAAACGCCCAATAACATCAATGCCATGGTGATTAACCATGTTGCGACCGGACGAAAAATAAATGTCTTTGATAGGTTCATCGTTGCGCTCGTTGTCGACGACGTTTTAAGAGCCGATCAAAGAACAGGTAGATGACGGGGGTGGAAAATAAAGTCAGCAATTGACTTAAAATCAGTCCTCCAACGATAACCAACCCCATTGGTTGGCGTAGCTCTGCACCAGAGCCCTGGGCTAACATCAATGGTAAGGCACCAAATAAGGCGGCCATGGTGGTCATTAAAATGGGACGAAAGCGTAACAAACAGGCTTGATGAATGGCATCACGAGGGCTCAGATGCTGTGTTTTTTCTGCTTCCAAGGCAAAATCGATCATCATAATGGCGTTCTTCTTCACAATACCGATCAGCAAGATGACGCCGATTAAGGCAATCAAACTGAATTCCGTGCCATTCATTAATAAAGCCAAAAAGGCACCGACGGCGGCGGTTGGTAGTGTGGATAGAATGGTTATCGGATGGATAAAACTCTCATAAAGAATGCCCAATACCACATACATGGTCAGCAAAGCCGCGAGAATCAGCCATAAGGTGTTTTTCGTCGAGTGACTAAAAGCCGCAGCGGAACCTTGGTATTTTAAGGTGATGCTGGCGGGCATGTTTATCTTACTAATGGTGTTGCTAATGGCTTGTTGTGCTTGTTCTATGGAATAACCGTCGACCACATCAAACGACAGTGTCACCGCCGGAATCTGATCAAGTCGGGCTTTCATTAATGAGCCTGTTCTTTGGCTGATCGTGGCCACGTCGGTTAAACGCACCATGGGGGTAACCCCTGAGCCGGTGGTAGATTTACCGGCCAGATAAATATCATTTAAGGTCGAGACGGCTTGATCTTTATTGGCCGGTACCTCCAAGACAACACGGTATTGGTTGGATTGGGTAAAGATCGTTGAGATCAAACGCTGTCCAAACGCGTTATATAAGGCCGTGTCTACATCGGCGACGGTGATGCCATAGCGTGCTGCCACATCACGATGAATCGTGACGTAGCTCACGAGACCTTGATCTTGTAAGTTACTGACAACTTTGGTTAAAGCGGGCTGCTCTTTTAGGGCATTGACCAATTTTGGTGTCCAAATGGCCAGTTGTCGGCTGTCTGTATCGTCCAATGTCATTTGATATTGGCTGGGGGTGACCTGATCGTCCACCGTCAAATCTTGTTGTGATTGCAAATACAGCTCTATACCTGGTACATCAGCGACTTCTTGATTCAGTCGTTTAATAATGGCTGGGGCGCGGTCACTACGCTCATCAAAGGGTTTTAAGTTAATCTGTAACCTTCCTTGGTTTAAGGTTTCATTCTGTCCATCTACACCAATACTGGAGGTAATGCTTTGTACATCAGGGTCTTTTAACAGCTGCTTGATGACCCTCTCTTGTCTCTTACCCATTTCCGTAAAAGAGACACTGTCCGAGGCGATGGTAATGCCACGTATCGTGCCAGTGTCCTGATCGGGGAAAAAGCCCTTAGGGAGGGCAATGTAGAGTCCTATGGTGAGCAGCAAGATACCGACGATTGCCAATAAAGCCGTTGTTTGATGATTCAATACCTTGGTTAAGTAGCCATTGTAAATGGAGACAACCTGATCGAAGACTTGCCCTCCCTTTTTATAGAAGCGGCTTTGCTTCTCTTCTGGTATGCGGCGTAGCAAATAAGCACACAGCATGGGGGTTAAGGTCAAAGAAATGATCATCGAGACCAAGATCGAGACTGACAAGGTGATGGCAAACTCACGGAACAGTCGACCGACCACATCGCTCATAAAAAGCAGCGGAATCAGTACGGCGATCAGCGAAAAGGTCAGCGAAATAATCGTAAAGGCGATTTGCTTTGAGCCTTTGAGCGCGGCTTGAAAGGGGGATTCACCTTCTTCTAGGTGTCGTGAAATGTTCTCCACCACCACAATAGCATCATCAATAACAAAGCCTGTTGCGATGGTCAGGGCCATCAAGCTTAAATTGTTAATGCTAAAGCCTGCTAAATACATGACGCCAAAGGTACCAATTAGTGACAATGGCACCGCAATACTGGGAATTAATGTGGCCGCGATATTGCGCAAGAATAAAAATGTCACCATCACCACCAAAGCAATGGACAGTATTAACTCAAATGTAACGTCATGGATCGATGAGCGAATGGTTTGTGTGCGATCAGACAAAATCGATAGTTTAATGCTGCCGGGTAGCAATGCTTGCAGTGCTGGTAAGCGGCGTTTAATACTATCCACCACCTCAATGACGTTGGCCCCAGGCTGACGTTGCACTTGGATGATGATGGCGGGCTTACCATTTGCTGTGGCCGATATATATTGGTTTTCGCTGCCGGAAATAACTTTGGCAACGTCTTTTAAGCGCAGGGGCGCGCCATTTTCGTATTTTAAAATGAGGTCAGCGTATTCATTGGCATCTCGTAATTGGTCATTAGCATCAATGCTGATGGAGTGGTATTTACCATTAAAGCCTCCTTTTGAGCCATTCACATTGCTGGCGTTAATCAGTGTATAGATATCTTCCAGTGTGAGCTGGTGGGCGGCTAAAGCTTTAGAATTGGCCTGAATACGAATTGCTGCTTGGTGGCCACCAGCCAAGGTAACCAATCCAACCCCAGAGACTTGTGACAACTTAAGGGCCACTCGGGAGTTAATCCAATCCTGTACCTTGGTTAACGGTAGAGTGTCGGAAGTGGCAGCAATCGTCAGTACGGAACCGTCTGCCGGGTTCACTTTCTTGTAAGTGGGTGGATAGGGTAAATCTTTGGGCAAGAGACTGTTAGCCGAGTTAATGGCCGCTTGGACTTCCTGTTCGGCGATATCCAAGGACAACGACAGGTTGAACTTCAGGGTGATCACCGAGGCCCCGCCTGAGCTGGTGGAATACATCTGGCTGAGACCGGACATTTCCCCCAGTTGGCGTTCTAAAGGTGCCGTCACGGCAATCGCCATGACCTCTGGACTGGCACCTGGGTACAAGGTTTTGACTTGAATAGTGGGATAGTCTACTTCTGGCAATGCTGAAACAGGCAATAAGGTATAGGCGAACAAGCCCGACAATAATACCCCAACCATCAATAAGATGGTGGCAACCGGTCGCTCAATAAAGAGACGAGATGGGTTCATTGAACATCCTTGTTTGCTGCGATAATTTTCACCGTGCTGCCATCGCTTAAATTATCGATGCCCGTGGTGACCAATTTATCACCTGCTTGGACGCCGGATAAAATGACTACCCAATCGACACCATCAACGGGGCCTGCCTCTACCATGTGCTTTTTCACCTTATTATCAGGTCCAATGACAAAAACAAAGTCACCATTGTCATTAAGCTGCAACGCTGCCTTAGGTATAACGATGGCGTGTTTTAGCTCCTTAACCTGTAAGCGAACATTCACAAACTGATTAGGATAAAGGGCTTCATTGTCATTGCTGAAAAGCGCTTTTAATTTGATTGTCCCTGTATCGCTATCAATGCTGTTGCTGATGTTGGTCAGCTTGCCCGTTGCCAGCGTCTTGGCACCTGTTTGATCAAACAAAGTAACGGGAAACTCTTGGTGACGACGTAACCCTTGCAACACTTCCTGCAGATGCTGTTGGGGAATACTGAAGGTCGCGGTGATTGGATTGGTTTGCGTGATGGTGGTGATGGCCGTGGAATCACTGCTGATCAAGTTTCCTTGATCCACTTCTAACAGACCAATATAGCCGCTAATAGGCGCTTTGATTTTTGCGTATGCAATATTCAGTTTTGCCGACATTATTTGCGCTTTAGCGGTGGCGACAATGCCTTCATATTGACCAACCGTGGCCATTTGTTCTTGTACATCTTGTACCGAAATAGAATTTTCTTTAGCGAGTTTTTGATAACGTGCCAAGGTGGTTTTTGCGTTGTGTAGCAGGGCTTCGTTCTGTGCCAAGGCGCCTTCGTTTTGTGCTAAGGTCGCCTGATAACTGCGATCATCAATTTGTGCAATGAGTTCGCCTTGTTTAACGTACTGGCCTTCTTGAAAGTACACCTTCTTTAATTCACCAGTGACTCGACTGGTGACCGTTACTGACGCATTGGCTTTCACAGTACCTAATGCATTCAAATACACGGCAACATCCGCCTGTTTTGCCACGCCTGCGTAAACCGGTGTGGTTCTATTACCACCAAAATGATGGCCTGCTTTGCCCGCCTTTTTTCCTGAGCCTCCCTCATGGGAGCCTGATTGAGACGTTTTTTTCTCCGGCGTTTGCAGATAGTGCCAGCCATACCAACCTCCTGCCACCACGATAGCAATCAGGAGCGTTAACAAGAGTCGAAATTTGATGCTAGAACGAGTCGTCATTTTCTATTAAACAGCCATGTTAGAGTGATGATTCTTAACTATAAGGTAGGTTAGATTACTGAGCTGGGTCTCGTTCTTATCGTGACAATCCCAATTATCTTTAAGAAAGCAGTGTATGGATTATATAAATATCGACAATATTTTTTACCTTTATTTACATAAGAATGAGCAATATATCGATGGAACCTTCATGTAATGAAGGGCAAATATGAAGGGTCATACGAATGAGGCTCTGAGTCTTTGTCGTGTTGCTCTTCAGTAACTGTTTGTTGCTATTTAGTAACACCATGTGACTCTTTAGTAACTAAAACAGTTTTCTGAATTCAAATATTATGTTATAACCTAACAACTATTTAATACGTCATATTTTTACAAACTATTTGTTAGGAGAGATTCATGTCACTGAGCCGTCTTGTATCGGGAGTGTTTGCGCTAAGTGTTTGCTTAGTCAGTAGTTATGCGCTTGCTGCCCCTATTCATATTGTTGCCGCAGAGAACTTTTATGCGGATGTCGCTAAGCAAGTTGGTGGCGATCATGTAGAAGTATCGAGTATTCTGTCCAATCCGGATGATAATCCACACCTTTTCGAAGTCAGCCCGAAAGTCGCTCGTTCTATTTCCAACGCGAAGATCGCAATTTACAGTGGCATTGGCTACGATGACTGGATGGCTAAACTGCTGGCTGGCCATGACAATTTAGTCAAAATCGATGTGGCCAGTATGACGGGCCATCAAGATGGGGATAACCCACATATCTGGTATGATCCACACACTATGTTGTTGCTGGCTTTAGCGATTAAACAGGAGCTCAGCCAACTGGATCCTGCTCACAAAGCCGCCTATCAGCATAACTGGCAAGCGTTTGTTAAATCCATACACCCTATTTGGCAGCGTATTGATACCTTGCGTCAGAAATACGCGGGAACAGAAGTGACAGCGACTGAGCCAGTATTTGGCTACATGTTCGCAGAACTGGGCTTTAAAGTGCGTAATCTCGGATTCCAAATGGCCGTCATGAACGATACTGATCCATCGGCGAGTCAAATAAAAGCTCTGCACAACGATCTGACTGAGCACAAAGTGGCTTTCTTACTTTATAATGACCAAGTGACTGACCCCATGACAGATCAGTTAAAGGCGCTTGCGGAAAAACATAAAGTTGCTATCGTTGGGGCCACTGAAACAATGCCTAAAGGCACTCACTATCAAAACTGGATTAATCAAGAGTTGACTGGGGTGCAAAACGTACTTGAGAAATAAATGACAAAATTGATTATTTCTGCAACGGACCTACGCGTCAGCTTAGGTCCTCGCTTGCTGTTTGAATGTGATGAGCTTGCCATAGAACAAGGTGCTTTTGTCGGCTTACTGGGCGGTAATGGCGTGGGTAAGACGACTTTTTTACGAACCCTGCTAGGATTGCAAAAAGCACAGTACACCACTTTGAATATTATGGATGCCCCCTGTAAACGAGGCTCCTCGTCCATTAGTTATCTACCCCAGCTCAAAGCCCATAGTAGCCGACTTGCGTTATGTGCGCAGTCCCTGTTTGAAACCTGGCGACCACGGAACATAAGCGCTAAAGAATGGCAACGCCGCATCGACAATGCCATTGTCCAAGTCAACGCGCAAAAGATTGCTTCGCAACCTATGGACACCCTATCAGGTGGTGAATATCAGCGTTTAATGCTGGCACAAGCCCTACTGAATGAGCCAAAGTTGTTATTACTGGATGAGCCGCTGGTGGGGCTTGACCCGAGTCGACAATACCAATTGGTGGAACTGATTCTCCACTTACAGCAACATCTAGGTATGACCATCGTTTGTTCTACCCATGAATTGAACCCCTTTATTAATCATTTTACTGAGGTTTTGTTGATTCATGAGCAGAAATTACGACAGGGAAAAGCCACAGAACTCCTTACCAGCCAAACTCTAAGTGAGCTGTACCATTGTCACCTTGATGTGGTGATGCACCATGGTCGTCAACATTTAATTGCCCATCCGGATTCTGATTTATATGTTTGAATATTCATTCATGCAAAACGCTTGGTTAGCCACCATTGTTATTTCTTTGTTGGCTGGGCCTATCGGCTATTTTTTAGTATTACGAGGTCAAAGTTTTGCGGGTCACGCTCTGGCTCACCTTGGTTTCACTGGTGCTAGCGCGTCTATTTTCTTGGGTGTCACCCCTTTTTCAGGCGCGCTGATTGCCACGGTGATGGGAGGGGTTGCCATTGGTTATCTGGGCAATCGATTAGAACACCGCGATGTTGTCATTGGTATCGTCCTGACGATGGCATTGGGGATTGGTTTATTGGCCTTGCATTTTTATACGCAATTCGCGACCCAAGCCAATAGCCTGCTATTTGGTAATATATTGGCTGTTAGTCATAGCATGGTGATTCGCTTGGCAATCCTCAGTGCGCTATGTGGAGGGGCCTTTTTGCTGTTATCGCGTCCCTTGTTGCTGACCACCTTACAGCCTGATATCGCCGAAAGCCGAGGTTACTCTGTTGGTCGTTACAGCATTGTATTCTTTATTATCTGTGCTTTGGTGACGGCCGCCTGTAGCCAAATTGTTGGGGCATTGTTGGTATTTACCCTAATGATCGCCCCAGGGGCCGCCGCATTGCAGTTAAGCAGTCATCTAAAGCGCGGCTTAATTCTGAGCGCCATATTGGCGTTAGTGTATGGGCTAGGCGGTATTACTATTTCTTATTATAGTGATTGGCCTGTGAGCTTTACGATTACGTCCTTGAGTTGCTTGGGTTACGCATTAGCTCGACTGTACCGCTCGAAAAAACACCAGTAACGGCTGCGTTTTTTTGTGTGCTAAAACACAGTTTCGCTTGATCCTTTCACTGTCTATTTTGTATATTGATTTACCAGAGGCCGTTATTCCAACATCGTGTAGCGGCCTTTGACAGATAACCTCATCAAACAGCAAACCGTGCGGATCTGGCGCAGGATATCCCCTTTGGGTCGTCAAGACCTTTCCCCGCATCAGTGACACTGGCATTAGTCAGGATGTAATTGACCTTTTATGAAATCGCCTTTTACCGGTATGTTCCGGTCTCTTCGCAATGTAAATTATCGGATTTGGTTCATTGGCGCTCTTATCTCCAACAGTGGTACTTGGATACAGCGAACGGCACAAGACTGGCTGGTATTAACGGAGCTGACAAAACACGATGCATCGGCCCTTGGTTGGGTCATGGCCTGCCAGTACGGACCTCAGATTTTGCTGTTACCTTGGACAGGCTCAGCTGCTGACTATTTTAATAAACGTAAGTTATTGATGGTAACGCAGTTAACCATGGGCGCCTTATCCCTGCTGCTGGGCGTTCTGACGTTAACGGGGATGATCACATTGTGGCAAGTGTATATTTTTGCGGTTTTGTTTGGTTCAGCGGCGGCATTCGATGCGCCTGCACGGCATTCTTTTGTTGGGGACGTGGTCAATGAAGAGGATCTTCACAACGCCGTAGCGCTTAACTCCACCTCCTTTAACTCAGCGCGTATGATTGGCCCTGCCATTTCTGGTTTGATTATCGCCGCCACCAATACTGGCTGGGCGTTTGTGATCAACGGCGTGTCCTTCTTTGCGGTATTAGTGTCATTGTTCTTTTTACGGGTGAGCGAATTGAATTCTGGGACGGATGATAAGCGAGTGAAAGGCACCTTTAGCGAAGGATTACGCTATATGTGGCAGCGTCCAGACCTGAAAGCCATTCTCCTAATGCTGTTATTAGTGGCGACATTTGGGCTCAATTTTCCGATCTTTATTTCCACCATGGCGGTGAGCGAGTTTCATTCCAGTGCACAAGGCTATGGACTGCTGATGTCCTTTATGGCGATTGGTACCGTATCGGGGGCCTTGCTTAGCGCACGCCGAGAAAAACCTCGTTTTACCCTGTTATTAAGCAGTGCCTTCGCCTTTGGCATTAGCTGCTTTCTTGCGTCACTGGCACCGAACTACTGGTTGTTTGCCGCCGCGTTAGTCGTTACGGGTATTTCCGCCCTCACCTTCACCAACTCCGTGACGAGCTTAATACAACTGAGCACAGAGCGCCGTATGCGGGGGCGAATGATGGCTCTGCGAGTCAGTATTGCCCTTGGCAGCTCCGTGGTCGGCGGCCCTCTTGTGGGGTCTGTAGCCCATATTTTTGGCCCGCGTTGGGCCCTAGGCATCGGGGCTGCCTCAGGCTTTGCGGCGGCTTTCGTGGCCCTTTATGTCTTGTATCGGGAAAAACAACGGCAGTCGGTTTGATATATCTTATTCTTTTAGCCCTCGACACTAGCCCTCAAAACTTCCACCGTATTCTTTCGGAACAAGATCCGTCTCTTCTTCGCCAGTGCGGATAAGGTTGACCATCATTTGCGCGGCCAATGATGGTGGTTGAGCGATGGATGCTGCTCCTGCTTCTTGTTCTTTTGAGGTGTTTAGGCCGGATTTCACCGCACCATAGAACTCGGTCGCTGTCATGAAGGGGTGTAGCAAAGATACGCTGATGCCTGCATCCGCTAGCTCAAGCCGTGCCACTTTTGAGATCATGTTGAGTGCTGACTTTGAGCTCGTATAAGCGGCTGAACCTGGGTAAGTCGCTAGGGTCGCACCCGAGCTAACATTGATGATGCATCCGGCTCCTTGTTTGCGCATAAGGGGGATCACCGCTTGCATCATAATCAGTGGCGCAACTGTATTTATATTTAGCAGTTCTCGAAAATCTTCAATGCCGATGTCTTCAATCGCGGCATATAGCCCCTGCCCAGCATTGTTGATCAAAACATCGATTCGACCGTATTTCTCTTGCGCGATTTGGACTGCCTTTTGAACCTCGACTGGATTGGTGACGTCGCAGGGTAAAGCCAGAACATCATCCCCCAGCTCTCTCGCTAAATCGTCGAGCCGATCTTGGCGCCTCGCTAATAACACAGCACGAGCACCAGCTTGCACGACCGCACGGGCTGTTGCTTCACCAATACCGGATGAAGCTCCTGTAATGAGGACGACTGAATTTTTAATGTCCATAGCGTATTTCCTTTCTGAAAAGACGTGAAGTTGTGAAAATAAACAAAAATGTACTCTAGAGAGTCCATTAACGTGTCCATTGAAGAGTCCAACTGGACCGTCACTATTTATAACAAGGTGCCTACACTATCGCGTGTCTATTTCAGTCTATAAAATGCACATTTCTGCTTAATACGTTGATACTCAATACAAGCTATGCTAGAAAGAATGATATGAATAACCCCCTTGAAAAACTAAAATCGCTTGTCGAGAAACGTGCTAAATCCGTTCTTACCCAAACACAGATACCTCGTTTGGATATTCTCAGGGTTTGCCAACCGACCGAGCTTTTTCCTGAGATCTATCAACCCCTGATTAGCCTGATCCTGCAAGGGAGCAAAAGGATTGTCATCGGCGATCAAGTCGTCAACTATCGTGCGGGACAAAGCTTTATTACCTCCGTTGAGCTACCCGTGATTGGCGAAGTCGTAGAATCGAGTCCGACTTCTCCCTATCTGGCTTTACGCCTATCTCTCGACCGAGCTTTAGTCACAGAGATTTTGTGTAATATGGATAGCCCTTTGAGCCTGTCTGAGACGAGAGGTTTCTGCATTGACCAAGTGAGTGAGGATCTTGCTGATGCATGGTTCAGGATGGTTCGCCTTAGCGATCACCCGGATGATATCGCCTTAATCGCACCTCTAATCGAATGTGAGATTCTGTATCGAATGCTGCGCGGCCCACAAGGTGCGGTGCTCAGACAAATAGCCGGTATCGATGATCGTTTTTACCAAATCAGGAATGCTATTACATGGATTCGCAAACACTACGCGACGGCATTCCGAGTGGAGGAGCTTGCGGCGACAGTGAATATGAGTCCTTCCGCTTTTCATCGACGTTTCAAGGCGACGGTTGGCTTGTCACCTCTTCAGTATCAAAAGCAGATTAGATTATATGAAGCTCGCAGAATGCTCTTCACTGAACTTGGAGGTGTCGCCGCTGTCGCTTTATCGGTTGGTTATGAGAGCCTGTCACAATTCAGTCGTGAATACTCTCGGCTGTTTGGCGCGCCCCCTGCTCGCGACATCAGAACGCTTCGCCAAGATGCTCGAGGGGGACTACCTAAAGAATTCTATGGTTGAGAGATTACTTGCCATTTTTTTGTCATGATGAAGCTGCGAAGTAGCGACTTCCAATAACGCAGAGAGGTTGATTGAATGACTGATAACATCCCCCTTGCTCCTCAAGGCGAGTTTGTTCTTTTTACCAGTGCGGACGGTCAAGCCCGCGTTGAGTGTCGTTTTGAGTCCGATACGTTGTGGCTTTCTCAAGCGGTAATGGCTGAACTCTATGATAAAGATGTTCGCACGATTAATGAGCATCTAGTCAACATATATAATGAAGGTGAGCTTGTACAAAACGCAACCATCCGGAAATTCCGGATAGTTCGATTAGAAGGAACCCGCCAAGTTTCTCGTGAAATAGACCACTATAATATCGATGCAATTCTGGCGGTTGGCTACAGGGTTCGTTCGCAACGTGGTACACAGTTTCGCCAATGGGCGACACAAGTCCTGAAAGAGTATCTTATCAAGGGCTTTGCCATGGATGACGAGCGTCTAAAAAACCCGCCTGTTGGCCACTCTGCAGTTCCAGATTACTTTGACGAAATGCTGGAACGTATCCGCGATATTCGAGCCAGTGAGCGGCGTGTTTATCTGCGGGTGAAAGAAATCTTTACCATGGCTGCTGATTACGAGCCATCTAATCAAGAGACTACTCGCTTCTTCCAAATTATTCAGAACAAACTGCATTACGCCTGTACGCATATGACGGCCGCTGAGCTTATTGCCAGTCGTGTGGATGCCAGTAAACCGGACATGGGCCTGACCAACTATAAAGGCGATGAGGTCCGCAAGACAGACGTCACCATAGCAAAGAACTATTTGCATGAAGATGAAATTAAAGAGCTCAATCGCATTGTCAATATGTGGCTCGATTATGCCGAAGATCAAGCGCTGCGCCGTAAGCAAGTATTCTTGCAAGACTGGGCCGATAAGCTGGACCAGTTTTTAAGTTTTAATGATCGGAATGTTTTAAGTGGTGCTGGAAAAATCTCCAAAAAGGACGCAGATGATAAGGCAAAATTGGCGTTTGATAATTTCGAAGAACAGCGTCGTCGTTTGAAAGAAGTCGAAGGTGAAAAAGCTAATATTGCCGCGCTTAAAACGATGGTGAAAAAAGACAAATAGCTGTCATATCAAGGTATGCGATCCAAAATGCTTTTCTGGATCATACGTGTCGTAAGAATCGACAAATCCCTTAAAATTACTCCCAATGCAGAAAGGCCTAAAATTCGTCCTAGTCGTCGCTGGTGGAGGCACTAGTAGTGCCCCTGCGTCCTAGCCATGAAGTTGTACATTACTCGCTTTTAGGAATCGGCTGGCTTGGTTAAGTGCTTCGATATGACGACGGCGGGCGATAAACCCGCCTTATTGGGCTAAGTCGTCAAGGCCTTACCAGGGCACACTGTTCCCAAATCTATCTAGATATTTTAGTCCGGGTTTATGGATCTGAGCGAGCAGTACATTGACAATATCCGGCACCGTTTCCTCTAGGGTAAAGGGGGCTTGATCGCCTCCCAGGCCTGTACGGATCCAGCCTGGGGCCATCAGTACTATGGATCTGGCTGTGTTCTGCTCTCGGACGGAAAAGCTTTTCACCAGCATATTAAGGGCGGCTTTACTGGCTCGATAGACTTCCCGCATACCCTTTTGGTTGTTGCTGATACTCCCTTGTCCGGAAGACATAACGCCAATCAGGCCATCAGTCAGTACTAGATCCTCAAAGGCCTCAAGAACCCGCATGGGACCTAGGGCATTGGTCAACATTACTTGGTTAAATTCTTCTGTGCTGACTTTGCCGATAGCAATCATCTGATCCTGAGTGGTTGTGCCTGCATTGCAATACAGCATGTCTAATCTTTGCCCAGCAAGGCGTTCATGCAGAGTACGGATTTGTTCCTGGGAGGTAATATCCAAAGTTTCGATCCTAACTTGGTCCGGATATCGTTTGGCTAGGTCATGCAATAAACTAGGCTTGTTGTTGTCTCGTACTGTACCTATTACGTTCCAATTTTTGGATACAAACTCTTCGGCCATGGCATAACCTAAGCCACGGGAAGCACCGATAATCAAAAGGGTTTTTGCTTGAGTTTTCATAGTGATTTTCCTTTATTTGGCAGAAAGAATCACTATAGGAGGCGATTGATCATTGCGGAAGACGCATGGGTTGCACATATAACCTGCATACTATGCACTATGAGACTTTTGCACGACTACTGCGCTTGCCAATACTTAGTTAAAAACAGGCTCAAAATGCTCATTTATAGCTATAAACTCCGCTTTCTCGTCTGTTTTTGCCGCGTTTTGGCGTCGCTCGTGACATCGTGCAAAGGTCTCACTATATTAATCTTATTGAAGTCTATTCGCTGTAGCCCGTTGAATTAGAGGATGTTTCTGCCACTAATGGGGATAACCAATTCTACTTCCCAATACAGAAAGACCCAAAAATACGCCCTAAAAGATCGTCGCTGGTGAAGGCACCAGTGATTTCGCTAAGGGCTTGTTGGGCTTCTTTGAGGTCTTCTGCTAGCAATTCCCCTGCTCCATAACCGTTAAGTTGTTCGTTGCCAGCGTCTAGGAAGCGGTTAGCTTTGTTAAGCGCTTCGATGTGACGACGACGGGCGATAAAACCGCCTTCATTGGTGCTGTCGAAGCCCATAACGGCTTTTAAGTGGTTTGTTAGATCACTGACACCCTCACCTGTTTTCGCGGATAGAGAGATCACAGGGACATCTGAGACGATTTCCATTCCTGTGGCTTCTTTGGTTAAGTCGACTTTATTACGTACTAAAGTCAGGTGTTTCGTATCGCCAAGCTTTTCCATGAATTCGGGCCAGATTTCGTTAGGATCTTTGCTATCGATAGATTGGCTATCGACCATCATGAGGATGCGATCGGCTTTGGCGATTTCATCCCAAGCACGTTGAATACCAATGCGCTCGACTTCGTCTGGGCTGTCACGAAGACCGGCGGTGTCGATGATGTGCAGTGGCATGCCATCGAGATGAATATGCTCCCTTAGTACGTCCCGTGTGGTGCCTTCGATGCTGGTTACAATGGCAGATTCTTTGCCTGACAAAGCGTTAAGTAAGCTGGATTTGCCTGCATTAGGACGGCCTGCGATCACCACGCTCATGCCTTCACGAATTAAAGCCCCTTGATTAGCTTCTTGTAGCACAGCTTTGAGTTTGGCTTGAATCTCAGCCAGTTCACTGGCGACTTTGCCGTCACCGATAAAGTCTATTTCTTCTTCGGGAAAATCGATGGCGGCTTCCACGTAAATACGCAGATGAATCAAGGATTCCACCAGTTCGTCTACGCGTTTTGAGAAAGCGCCTTGTAATGAACGCAGCGCGCATTTAGCGGCTTGTTTAGAGGAGCTGTCGATTAGGTCGGCAATGGCTTCGGCTTGGGTTAAGTCCATCTTGTCGTTCATAAAGGCACGTTCGGAGAACTCACCAGGGCGGGCAAGACGAGCGCCCAAGGCGACACAGTGAGTTAATAACATGTCCATGATGACAGGGCCGCCATGGCCTTGTAATTCGAAAACGTCTTCACCTGTGAAGGAGTTTGGTCCTGGAAAGTATAAGGCGATGCCTTCGTCAAGTTGCTCGTTCTGCGCATCTTTAAAGGGGACGTAATGGGCGTAGCGAGGTTTTGGGTCAAATCCGACGATCTGTTTCGCAATGGTTAGGCTTTTGGGGCCTGATAAACGAATGATGCCAACGCCGCCACGGCCTGGTGCGGTCGCTTGCGCTACGATGGTGTCTTGGTCAATGGCGTATTGAAAGTCGGTCATAATAAAACTCGGTACGGTTTACGTCGGAAAATAGAAAAGACAAGAATAGTGCCATTGTCCATTAGCCGTAGAGTGATGGCAATCTAAACGTAAAAAAGGCCTCCCGAGGGAAGCCTTTTTTGTCTCATTTTTGTGCAATTGCTTTTCGAATGGGTCGATTAACCCTCTCGTTCGATTCGCTTGGTAATAATGTACTGTTGCAAGATCGACAAGCTGTTGTTGGTTACCCAGTAAAGGACAAGACCCGCTGGGAACCACAAGAAGAAGAAGGTAAATGCAATTGGCATTAGCTTCATGATCTTCGCTTGCATTGGGTCTGGCGGAGTTGGGTTCAACATTTGCTGACCGAACATACTTAGACCCATCAAAATTGGCAGGATAAAGTATGGGTCCATGACAGATAAGTCATGAATCCAGAAGATAAACGGAGCATGACGTAGCTGTACCGATTCCATCAATACCCAGTACAAAGACAAGAAAACGGGCATTTGCACTAAGATTGGCAAACAACCACCCAGCGGGTTGATCTTCTCTTTTTTGTACAGCGCCATCATGGCTTGCGACATCTTCTGACGATCGTCTCCGTACTGCTCTTTTAGTTTGGCGATTTCCGGTGCAAACTTGCGCATTTTCGCCATAGAGCGATAACTTGCTGCTGACAGTTTGAAGAACACCAATTTTACACAGCATACGATAAGAATGATCGAGAAGCCCCAGTTGCCCACAACGGAATGGATAAAGGACAACAAGCTAAAGATCGGTTTCGCCAAGAACCATAACCAGCCGTAATCAACCGTTAGATCAAGGTTTGCTGCGGTTGCTTCAAGATGCTTCTCGAGTTTTGGACCAACATAGAAGGTGGAGCTTAAGGTGTCTTTTTTACCTGGCTCGACGACGACCTGTGGGCCAACAAAGCCGATTAGGTTAAAGTCACCATTGGTACGTGCTTGCAGTGTGAAATTCTGACCTTGTTCAGGTACCCATGCGGTCACAAAGTAGTGTTGTAACAGCGCTACCCAGCCTTTATCTGCTGTGACTTTGACCGGCTCGTCTTTCATTTTTTCGAAAGAGACTTTGCTGTATTTGGTATCGTTATCAGAAATGGCACCGCCTAAATATGGATGTAAGCCCATATTAGTGGATTGACTTGGATCCGGTGAATTATCACGTTTGATTTGGCCAAATAGGTTACCACGCCATACTTTGTCCGTGGTGTTATCAATGGTCATCATCTCTTTAATGCGATAATTACCTTTGGTGAAACGGAAGGTTTTGGTGTATTTCACCCCGTTCGCACCTGTGTAATAAAGGTTCACATTTAAAGCGTCTTGGCCTTTTTCAAGGGTATAAGACGTTTTATCTGTTGTGTAAACAGGACGTCCTTTCGGTGAGGCATCCGGACCATCCGGTCCGATCAACCCACTTTGTGTGACGTAGACATGTTCGGGCGTGTCTTCAAGAATTACAAAAGGAGCTGGTTTGCCCAGTACTTTTGTGTATTTCAGCAGAGCGGCACCGACTATATCACCACCAACAGGGTTAATATCGACACTTAGCGTATCCGTTTGCACATGGATGAGCTTACCGGGTGCAACTTTCGTTGCATTGTCTGGTATCTTGCTACTGTCCGTATTCGCATTGTGATGAGCGTCTGGTAAATCAGTTTCTGATTCTGATTGCTTGATTGTTTCAGCGGTTTGCTGAGTTGTTTGAGCTGCGCTTTGCTTGGACTGAGGACCATAATCGTGGTTCCACTGTAAAAACAGTAGATAGCCAGTGATAAAAAGCGCACCCCATAAAAAGTAACGTCTGAAATCCATGGTATTCAACTAATTTGTTTGGTTGGACAATGGGTTCGCAGAACCCTTTTAAAAAACACGCGCTATTAAACCAGCCTTTGACGGTTTTTTCAGCTTATTTCTGTGTTGAGTGCGTGCGTTTTTGGTTTGAGGTCGTTTTTTTCGACTTCTTCGCCAATTGATCCCAAGCTTTAGCTAAGCGTTTATGCAGCGTTGGGTTATCTAACTCTTTGATTCCCTGACGAGATAAAAAGATGATATCCATACCGGCTAATAAGGTTTGGTTATGGCGAAAGGAATCGCGTACCAAACGTTTGATACGATTCCGGCCTACCGCACGTTTGTCCGTTTTTTTGGCCACAATCAGACCCAAGCGAGCTTGATCATCTTCTCGTTTACGTGCCAATAAAAGGAATTCGCCTGCGAAGACTTTGGAGGAGGTGTCGTTAAAGACGGATTGATAATCCTCGGCATTCAGTAATCTGACATGCCGAGGAAAACAATATTCGGTCATCAGCGTGCTTATGCGCTTAGAGCCTTACGACCGCGAGCACGACGACGAGCGATCACTTGGCGTCCGCCTTTAGTTGCCATACGAGCACGGAAGCCATGGTTGCGTTTGCGTTTTAGAACGCTAGGTTGAAAAGTTCTTTTCATGTTAATTCTCTCACTGAATGCAGTGTTTGAGTTTTGAGGGTTAGCATTCGCCAAGCCTCGACAATTGATACGAAATCAGGGCGCGGATTTTAGAGCCTTTCGCCAATGAATTCAATGATTACCCACCATCTATTGTTAAAAAATTAACCACACATTTGATTAACCTTTTACTCACAAGCTTGTACATCTTTAGTGGATAAAAATATTTTATCCTTAAAAAGTTATACACATAAGCTAAAGTAAATCTAATTATGTGTATAACTATCAAATAGTTACTAACATTTAAGGTTGTGCAAAACCTTTCAGACAAGGTGCGGTTAATATGTGCATAAGTAGTTGTTTTATGCACATTAAGAGTCGTTTACCTACAGGTGTGTATAACCTTGACTGTTATCAACAATCATGACGTATCTTGAAGCGTTTTGGATTTTTGTCTATTTATATGTGGATAACTTGCTGTGAGAAAGGTAAAATCCGCTTCTTATCTGTCACTCAATCAGGGAGTACGCCTAAA